>NZ_CP138359.1:0-4315796 GCF_033798665.1 Sanguibacter biliveldensis | reverse complement strand
GTGGTCTTCCTGTTGGTCACGATGTCCCGGGGAGGAGTGTCGTCTTCCCGAGTGCCGAGCTCTGCAGAGGCGTCCCGCCGGTGGAGAACTGGATCAGCAGTCTCGCATGCCCGAGCGCTGTCCACATAGTTTTCCACAGCCTGTGGGTTATCGGTACGGTTGTTCGAGACGTTGGTATCCCGGGGGTCTAGCCTGTGGATGACCCGCTCCCGGCGTGACCGGGTCGCACGGGAGCTGAGCAGCTTCCACAGGTGGACGCAGCCTGTCCACACCTGTGGACGATCCGGTGCACCGGGACCTCCGCCGCACCCCGCGGGAGCGCGGCTCCGACGCGCCCAGCAGGGTGCCCACCCGCGGGTTTGACCTGTGGTAGCCGGACCACGTACCGTTTGACAGCCAGTTCCGTCGCTTCCGCATGCCCCCAGATCCTTCCGGGGACGTCATGCACGACATCCGAAGTGGCGTTCCGCGTGTCCACCGAGGATGCGCTTCCCCAACGTGTTTTGGAGTACCTCGTGACCAAGCGGACCTTCCAGCCGAACAACCGGCGTCGTGCGAAGACCCACGGCTTCCGGCTGCGCATGCGCACCCGTGCGGGTCGCGCGATCCTCGCAGCTCGTCGCCGCAAGGGCCGTTCCGAGCTCTCTGCCTGAGCTCGGTGCTTCCCGCGGCGCATCGCATGCGCCGTCCCGGCGACTTCAGCCGGGCGGTGCGCGGCGGTGTGCGCACAGGAAAATCGACCATGGTCGTCCACGTCTCGCCCTCGGGCGCAGGCAGCGACGCGCCGTCGGTCGGTTTTGTTGTATCTAAGGCCGTGGGGAACGCCGTCGTCCGCAACAGGGTGAAGCGTCGCCTGCGGGCGCTGGTGGCGACGCGCATGTCGACGCTCCCTCCGGGCAGCCTGGTCGTGGTGCGCGCTCTGCCGGCATCGGCTGACGCTGACTTTGCCAGGCTCGGCACCGACCTCGACGCCTGCCTCGGCAGGTCGTTGTCGAGGCTGACCAGAGCGTCCTCGTGACCTCCGCAGAGCGACCAGACCACTCTCCGGTCGAGCCGCCGGTAGCAGGACCGCGGCGCCGCGGTCTTCTCGCCCGGCTCCTGCTCGGGGCCGTCGGTCTGTACCAGCGCTTCATCTCTCCGCTGTCGCCGCCCAGGTGCCGCTTCTACCCGTCCTGCTCGAGCTACGCGGTGATCGCGATCGAGACGCACGGTCCGGTGCGTGGCACCGGGCTGGCTGTGTGGAGGGTCTTGCGGTGCAACCCGTGGAACTCCGGGGGCGTCGACGACGTTCCAGGTACAGGGCCCGGTGCGGTCCATGACCACTGACAGGCCACCGGCCGCCACAGATCTTCGTCGCCGATCCTGCCGACGACTCATGCACGACGCTTGTCCACTAGGAGCCACAGCCATGGAGTTCACGACGATCCGCTGCTCGAACGAGCGGGTGGCATGATGCAGATCCTCTACCCCCTCGAGTGGGTTGTCGCCTGGATCATGTTCCTGTGCCACAAGCTCTTCGTCTTCGTCGGGCTCCCCGACGGCGCGGGCGTGGCCTGGATCCTGTCGATCGTGGGTCTGGTCATCGTCATCAGGACGATCATGATCCCGTTGTTCTTCAAGCAGATCCGCGCCTCGCGCGGCATGCAGATGGTGCAGCCTGAGCTCCAGGCGATCCAGAAGAAGTACAAGAACAAGAAGGACCCCGCGTCCCGCGAGGCCATGAGCCGCGAGACCATGGCGCTGTACAAGAAGCACGGCACCAACCCCTTCGCCTCCTGCCTCCCGGTGCTGCTCCAGGCGCCGGTGTTCTTCGCGCTCTTCCGGGTGCTCAACAGTCTTGCGGGCATCGCGGACGGCTCCAAGGACGCGATCGGGCCGATCGACCAGGTCGTTGCCAAGGCTGCGGAGTCGTCCGCGCTCTTCGGTGCCCCGCTGTCGTTCACGTTCCTCCACGAGCCGACGACGGTGAACACGAAGATCGTCGCGGGCGTCCTCATCGTCTCGATGGCGGCGACACAGTTCCTCACCCAGCGTCAGCTGACGATGAAGAACATGCCGAAGGCGGCCCTCGAGGGCCCGATGATGCAGACGCAGAAGATCATGCTCTACATGCTCCCCGTGATCATGGGTGTCTCGGGCGTCAACTTCCCCGTCGGTGTCCTCATCTACTGGACGACCACCAACCTGTGGTCGATGGGGCAGCAGTTCTACACGATCCGCAAGATGCCCGCCCCGGGTTCCGAGGCCGAGCGCATGCTCAACGAGCGCAAGGCTCGCAAGGCCGCCCGCAAGGGCATCGTGATCGAGGAAGACAAGCCCACGGTCATCGAGCAGCCGCGTGGACAGCGCCAGCAGCCCAAGCGCAAGGACCGTCAGAAGACGCGTCCTGTCACGGCGACGCAGGACGTCACGTCGTCAGCTGCCGCAGGCGCAGAGGCCTCGCCAGCAGCACCCGAGGCGGTGGCACCCGAGGTGTCCACCAAGCCCGCCAGCACCCAGCGTCAGCAGCCGCAGAGCAAGAAGCGCAAGAAGCGCTGACCGCGCTGCAGCAGACTGTCCCTGTCCCCGACGGACAGGTCCTCGGACGTGAATGGAGAATCCCGTGACTGCAGAGACACCCGCTGTCGAACCTGAGGTTCGCACGAAGACGACGCTCCTCGAAGAAGAGGGCGAGGTCGCTGCCGACTACCTCGAAGAGCTGCTGGACATCGCGGACCTCGACGGTGACATCGACATCGACGTCGACCATGGCCGTGCTGCCGTCGAGGTCGTCGCCGACGACCAGGAGTCGCTGAGGCACCTCGTCGGCCGCAACGGGGAGGTGCTCGACTCACTGCAGGAGCTCACGCGCCTCGCGGTCCAGACCAAGACGGGGGAGCGGAGCCGGCTGATGCTCGACGTCGCGGGGTACCGGGCGGAGCGCCGCGCGGAGCTCACGGTCCTCGCCGACGAGACGATCGAGCAGGTGAAGGCCTCGGGTGAGAAGGTTGCGCTCGACCCGATGAACGCCTTCGAGCGCAAGGTCGTCCACGACGTGGTGACCGCGGCTGGCTTGGTCAGCGAGTCGTACGGCATCGAGCCGCAGCGGTACATCGAGGTCGGACCGGCCGAGCAGCAGCAGTAGCTCCCCGATATCGACCACACAGAACGACAGGCTCCACATCTCGGGTGACCGCCTGAGATGTGGAGTCTCTCTGCGAGGCGGCCGGACGGCGCCAGCAGACCGAGCACCACAGGACGGACGAGAAGACGATGGACGAGAACTACGAGCGGGCGACGCTCTCCGAGTACTTCGGTGACGCCTTCCCTGCGGTCGATCGTTTTGCGCACGAGCTCAGCGTCCAGGGTGAGCTCCGCGGTCTGATCGGACCGCGAGAGATCGGTCGGATCTGGGACCGCCACATCCTCAACTCCGCCGCTGTGGTCCAGTACCTCCCGCAGACCGGCACGATCGTGGACATCGGCTCCGGCGCTGGTTTGCCGGGACTCGTGATCGCGGCGATGCGCCCCGAGGCCGAGGTGGTCCTCATCGAGCCGATGGAGCGTCGCTGCACCTGGCTGAACGAGATGACCGAGACGCTGGGGCTGACCAACGTCGAGGTGAAGCGCGGACGAGCCGAGGAGTTCCACGACGCTTTCGAGGCCGACGTCGTGACGGCACGGGCCGTGGCCGCCCTCGACAAGCTGGCCCGCTGGTCGCTGCCGCTGCTGCGGCACGGGGGAGAGCTCATCATCCTCAAGGGCCGCAATGTCGAGGCCGAGATCGAGCCCGCGCGCAAGGTGCTGAAGAAGTTCAAGATGAGCCCGCCGGAGATCCTCCAGGCACACACGATCGACGGTGCCGAGGGGACGACGGTCCTCCGCTCGACGCGCGGCAAGAAGTAGCACACGCAGCTGCCGACGGCCGGGGGCCCTGGTCGACGGCGTGATCAGCGGCCGATCAGCGACGATCCGCTTCTGTGAGAGCGATCCTCCGGTCCGTCGCTACGATTCATGGACGCCCGAGCGATGCTCTCTGAGCTCCTGAAGCTTGTCAGCAAGGCCGGTATGTGTGGTTAGTGCAGAAGATGACCCCGTGATGTGACACCGTCAGACGGTCGCGGTCGGCCCGGGCTGCCGGCTCGTCAGACTGTGGAGCATGCCGAGGTGCCCTCGGTGGCAGTCCTGGGGACCGATGGCCGGTTTCGCTCATATCTCAGTCGGGAGCGAGGTGGCGGGAGGCGTCCCGGTCGACCAGGTGGTGAGTGACAGCCAGACTCGGGACATCGAGCCGTGGACGCAGTCCCCGTCCACCTCCGATGCTCGTCGGTGACGTCGGCGATGTTGGTGGCCGCATGACCTGATAGACGCGGCGGCTCAGTCGTCTCTAGCCTGGACGGATCCAGATCGGGGCGACCCGGGTGCCATTCCTCGGGAGCTCACGCTCACGCGCGCCGGGATTCCGGGCATGGGAGTTCGGAGATGTCGATCTGCTGATCTGCCTGCGGTACCGCGCCGCCGCAGCTCGGTGGTGTGGCCAGGGTGTGCACAGATGCCACGTGTTCACCCCACGGGTCTTCATCGTCACTGCGTTGCGCTGTCAAGGGCGTCATTCACCGCCTGGGCTTCCTCAAGCTCCCCTCCATGATCTCGGCCGGATCTGTGTGCCGGGAGTGGCTGTTCCTCGCTCATGGGGTTCCGGGAGCGCGAGGCCACCTGGAGTGGAGCCGTAGCAGTTCAGCCCTCGGTGGCAGGGGAGGGGGCGAGGTGGACCTGGTGGCAGCCCGTCCCTGGCCGGTCAGCTGGAGGACCGTTAGGGCCTGTTGCCGACTAGAACGCTGGCGGTGTGGTTAGACCGTCGTGAGGCGTGTTCCACGTGAAACGGAGTGGGCGTGTGGGCAGCGCGGTGCGAGAGTACGGAAGCTGCCGGGTCGAGTCCATGCCGGGTTAGTGCCATGTCGTCGAGGACTGACGCGGGAGATCCGAGACACCGTTGGGCCACGACGGTCTGTGACGGCTTCGTGGATGAGAAGAGCCGGCTCGTCGTGCGCGCCTGTCTATTCGATGTGTGACGGCGAAACGCATGTCTCGCCGCACCACGGGCTCATCCCTCTGACTCGTGAAGAGGTTGAAGAGTCTGCGACACGGCAATGCTGCATCTCGATGCATGTGAACGAGCATCGTCGGGGAGCGGGGAGCGGGGAGCGGGGAGCGGGGAGCGGGGAGCGGGGAGCGGGGAGCGGGGAGCGGGGAGCGGGGAGCGGGCCGACCCGACGCACTTCTCTCTGTGGGCAAGAAGCGGCGGACGCACGGGACTCCGTGACTTTTGAGAGACTGGTGTCGTCGGCCAGGATGGTTTCACGTGAATCCGAGAACGAGGGGCCGCGGCTCCGCTGCCGATGTTCCACGTGGAACGGGGCGAGTGTCTACCGCTGATAGCAGGCGTGTCTAGTCGCAGCGGCAGCGCGATAGCAGCTCTAGTCAACGTGCGGCGCGGATGGTCCCAGCGTGGGTGGCACGCAGTAGTCTTGGGGTGAGAAGGCCCGGAGGCTCACGGATTGATCTGAGTTGCCCGGGCGTGTGCGTCTGTGTGGAGGAAGATCGAGTGTCCGTGGCACCTGGAAGCCCATCCCGAGGACTTGAGCCCGGATCCAGCAGCATCGAGGGAAGCCGTGATTCACGTGAAACACCGCGCTCGGACGACCGTATGAGTGAGCTGCTCACCTCCTTCCCCGCTGAGGACGAGTCCACCCCGCTCGCCGCACAGCTTCTCGTGGATACTCGACGCCGCATGTCGCTCGAGGGCAGGCAGTTCCGAAAGCCCGCGAAGACGCGCATCATGACAGTCGCGAATCAGAAGGGCGGAGTCGGCAAGACGACGACTACCGTGAACCTGGCCGCGAGCCTTGCCCAGGGCGGTCTCAACGTCCTGGTCATCGACAACGACCCGCAGGGGAATGCCTCCACGGCTCTGGGTATCGACCACAGGTCCGGTGTTCCGTCGGTGTACGAAGTGCTGGTGGAAGGGCTGTCGATCGCTGAGACTGTTCAGGCGTGCCCGGAATTCCCGAATCTTCTGGTTGTTCCTGCGACCATCGACCTCTCAGGTGCTGAGATCGAGCTGGTCTCGCTCGTTTCACGTGAAACTCGACTCCGCCGTGCTGTCGACACCTACCTGGCCGAGCGGGAGGAGCAGGGGTTGTCGCGCATCGACTACGTCTTGGTCGACTGCCCGCCGAGCCTTGGTCTGCTCACGCTCAACGCCTTCGTCACAGGCCGTGAGGTGCTGATCCCGATCCAGTGCGAGTACTACGCCCTGGAAGGTCTGAGCCAGCTGCTCAAGACCATCAAGCTCATCCAGGCGCACCTCAATCCCGATCTGCACGTATCGACGATCTTGCTGACGATGTTCGACGCACGCACAAACCTGGCCACTCAGGTGGCGTCCGAGGTGCGAGAACACTTCGGCACAGAGACCCTCGCGACGTCCATCCCGCGTTCGGTCAGGGTGTCTGAGGCTCCGAGTCACGGTCAGACGGTGATCTCCTACGAGCCCAGCTCGACAGGTGCCCTCGCCTACCGCGAGGCTGCACGCGAGCTCACCGAACGCGAGGCCGCTGCATGAGTGTTCATCATCTGCAGGTCGAGACCGAGCCCCGTCGATCGGCGGCCCAGGGGAGTGGCGGCGCGACCGACGTCGACGTGTGGCACAGGGATGCGGCCCGCCCCGTGACGACCACCGCTGGAGGCCGGTCTTCAGCTTCTGGCATGCATCTTCGAGAGGATCACCTGTGAGTGAGAAGCGACGTGGGCTGGGTCGAGGGCTCGGCGCCCTGATCCCGACGGCTCCAGATCTCGAACGTCCCGTCGACGTGTTCTTCCCCCCGAAGCAGCCCGTCGAGGGGGAGGTGCCGAACACGACTGCTATCGCCGATTCCGCAGCAGTCGTGGCGAAGCTCCGCGCACCCCGCGACACCAAGAAGACCGCGAGCGGTGGGCAGCGATCGTCAA
Source organism: Sanguibacter biliveldensis (assembly GCF_033798665.1). NCBI lineage: Bacteria > Bacillati > Actinomycetota > Actinomycetes > Micrococcales > Sanguibacteraceae > Sanguibacter > Sanguibacter biliveldensis. Next base: position 4,308,806 of record NZ_CP138359.1, on the reverse strand, counting down.
TGCCCTCAGTCAGCTCTGGTGCACCCGCGCGCGATCGTGGGACCGTCCAGATCGACGCTGTTTCACGTGAAACGTATCTCGCTGCGACCGGCGCCGAGCCGGAGTCGTCTCTCGTGCCGGTCCCGGGTGCGACCTTCGCGCATCTCCCAGTCGAGTCGATCCGTCCCAACGCTCGTCAGCCCCGCACGGTCTTCGACGAGGCAGACCTGGCCGAGCTGGTGGGCTCGATCCGCGAGATCGGAGTGCTCCAGCCGATCGTCGTTCGTCCGACCTCCGAGCCGGACAAGTACGAGCTCATCATGGGCGAGCGACGGTGGCGTGCCACCCAGGAAGCTGGGCTCGGGGCCATCCCGGCGATCATCAGAGAGACCGAAGACGGCGACCTGCTGCGCGACGCACTGCTAGAGAACCTCCACAGGTCGGCGCTCAACCCTCTCGAAGAGGCCGCTGCCTATCGTCAGCTCCTGGACGACTTCGGCTGCACTCACGAAGAGCTCGCGGTGCGGATCTCCAGGTCACGGCCGCAGATCTCGAACACCCTCCGGCTGCTGAGGCTGCCTCCTCTCGTGCAGCGACGCGTCGCCGCCGGGGTGCTCTCTGCCGGCCACGCCCGGGCGCTCCTCGGACTCGCCGACGGTGCTCAGATCGAGCGCCTGGCGCAACGCATCGTGGCCGAGGGACTCTCGGTCCGCGCGACCGAGGAGATCGTCGCCCTCGGAGGCGACGAGGCGCCTGCCAAGCCGGTTCAGCGTCCTCGGGCTGGTACCAGGGTCCAGGCGATCGACGACCTCGCCAGCAGGCTCTCAGACCGCTTCGAGACGCGGGTGAAAGTGGACCTCGGCAAGACCAAGGGGAAGGTCACCGTCGAGTTCGCGACCGTCGACGACCTGAACCGCATCCTCAACGTCATGGCACCCGAAGAGCCGGGGCTCTTCCAGAAGGACGTCTGAGCAGAAGGACGTCCGAGCGACACCGCAGAGGTAGAGGCGCACCTCAGCGCCCTGTACGACGAAGGGGACGGACCGCTGGGTCCGTCCCCTTCGTCGCACTCCCGCACGCAGACTCGTCATCGATGATCTGCCGAGAGCCGAGAGCCGAGAGCCGAGAGCCGAGAGCCGAGAGCCGAGAGCCGAGAGCCAGGAGCCAGGACCTGGGAGCCCAGACCTGGGAGCCCAGACCTGGGAGCCCAGACCCGGCTGCTGGGAGCACAGCCCAGAGCCCCGGACCGGAACCCGGAACCCGGCGGAACCCGGTACCTGGATGTCAGAAGTCAGACGACGGATGCGGGCGCGGGCAGTGCGTTCTCGACGACCGACCTGTAGAGCGCCGGCAGGGCCCACCCGCTCGCGACGACGGCCTGCGGGAGCAGCGACGTCTCGGTCATCCCCGGTGCGACGTTGACCTCGAGGAACTGGATGGTCCCGTCAGGCTGCAGGATGAGGTCCGTCCTGGAGATGTGCCGGAGCCCGAGAGCCTCGTGGGCAGCGATCGCCGTCGCACCGACGGCCTCGGCCTGCGCCGACGTGAGTCGTGCCGGCGCGAAGTACTCTGTGCGCCCAGGGTTGTAGCGGGCGTCGTAGTCGTAGGGCCCTTCGGTGACGATCTCGACGGCAGGCAGAGCGCGCAGGCCCTCAGACGTCTCGACGACCGACGCAGCCACCTCGATGCCCTCGACGGCGCGCTCGATGAGCGCCACGTCCCCGTAGGCGAAGCAGCTCACCATCGCCTGAGGAAGGTCGGTCGCCGATCGCACCAGGCTGACACCGAGCGCAGAACCACCGCGTGACGGCTTCACCACGAGAGGCAGCCCGAGCTTGTCGACCACGGCCGCCATGACGGCCTGCGCTCCGAGCTCGCGGAAGAGGCTCTGGGGGAGGGTCACGTAGTCAGGTGTGTCGAGGCCTGCACGCGCCACGACAGACTTCGCGACGGGCTTGCTCCACGCGATCCGCGAGGCCCGCGGACCAGTGCCCACGTAGGGGACGTCGAGCAGGTCGAGGACGTCACGGATGGAGCCGTCTTCACCGCTCGCCCCGTGCAGCAGGGGCCAGACGACGTCGGGCCGGGTCTGCGAGAGCGCGGGGAGCAGGTCTGCGTCCACGTCGTGCACCGAGACGTCGACGTTGGCCGACCTGAGGGCCTCGGCGACACGCCGGCCAGAGCGCAGGGACACGTCGCGCTCGTGCGAGAGGCCACCGGCCAGCACGAGGACGCGGGGAGAGTGAGTCATACGAGGTCCGGTCCTGGGTTGTCGGTGTCTGTCACGTCGTCGAGGTGGGCTGTCGTGCCGAAGATCTCGACGAGCTCCCGCTCGGCGTTGACGACAGAGGCGAGGCGCCGGACCCCTTCGCGGATGCGGTCGGGCGTCGGGAAGCAGTAGGAGAGCCGCATGTGGTCCCCGCCGGTGCCGTCGGCGAAGAAGGCCGTCCCCGGGACGTAGGCGACGCGACCGGTGACAGCGCGCGGGAGCATGGACTTGGAGTCCAGGCCCTCGGGGAGCCTGACCCACGTGTAGAAGCCACCGTCCGGCACGGTCCAGGACGCGTCGGGCATGTGCTCGGCCAGCGCACCCACCATCGCGTCTCGACGTTCCCTGTAGAGCACCTGGAAGGCCTTGATCTGGGCCTTCCAGTCGCTGGTCTCGAGATAGGTCGAGATGGCCATCTGCGAGGCGTTGGACGGGCACAGGATCGCCGACTCGGACGCCAGGACGAGCTTCTCGCGGACGGCGTGAGGCGCCACGACCCAGCCGACCCGGAACCCGGGAGCGAAGGTCTTGGAGAAGGAACCGAGGTAGAGCACACCGTCACCGTCGGTGGCGCGCATGGCCTCGAGAGGCTCGGAGCCGAAGCCGAGCAGCCCGTACGGGTTGTCCTCGACCACGAGGACGCCGTGGCGCCGCGCGATCTCGAGGATCCGCGGCCGCCGCTCGAGGCTCAGGGTGACGCCGGCGGGGTTGTGGAAGTTCGGGATCGTGTAGAGCAGCTTGACCCGGCGCCCCTGCGCGGCGAGGGATGTGAGCGTCTCCTCGAGCGCCTCGGGGATCAGCCCGTGCTCGTCGAGCGGGACGTGCACGACGTCGGCCTGGTAGGAGCGGAACACCCCCAGCGCACCGACGTAGCTCGGTGCCTCGGCGACGATGACGTCGCCCGGGTCGATGAAGATGCGCGTCACGAGGTCCAGGGCCTGCTGCGACCCCGTGGTGACGACGACGTCGTCAGGGTGCGCGTCGATGCCCTCGAGCTTCATCACCTCGAGGATCTGCTCGCGCAGCGCCTCGTGCCCCTGGCCGGAGCCGTACTGGAGCGCGGTGGTGCCGTGCGTCGCGATGAGGCGCTCCATGCTGGCGGCGATGCTCTCGAGCGGGAGACCTTCGAGGTAGGGCATCCCACCGGCCAGCGAGACGACCTCGGGACGGTTCACCACGGCGAAGAGGGCTCGCACCTCGGAGGCCCGCATGTTGTGCGCACGCATCGCGTACGCACCGAACCACGGGTCGAGCCGGGTGCCTGGTGTCGAGGGAGTCGGAGGCGTCACCTCGTCAGTCTCCCACGACGACTCAGAGGATCTCGTGAAGGAACACCAGACGGACGGTGCCGCTGTCGGCGGGTCGCCGCGTGCCGCAGACGGGTCGCCACGAGACGCAGTCCATGCGCCACGAGACGCAGGTCGTACGCCACCAGACGCAGGCGGGGTCCCTGGCAAGTACCAGGGACCCCACTCGCGGCCTCTGCGTGCTGCTCGGTCAGATCCGTGGACCGCACCGGGAGCCGGATCGAGCCTCGGTCAGCCGATCTCGGCGAGGACCGCGTCGATCTCCTCGACGAGAGCCTTCTTGGGGCGCGCGCCGACGATGGACCTGACGAGCTCGCCCTGGTGGTAGATGTTCAGCAGCGGGATCGACACGACTCCGTAGGCGGCGGTCACCTGCGGGTTCTCCTCGGTGTCGACCTTCGCGATCGTCAGTCGTCCCGCGTAGTCAGCGGCGATCTCCTCGAGAACGGGCGCCACCAGACGGCACGGCCCGCACCACTCGGCCCAGAAGTCCACCAGGACGGGGACGTCGGACTCGAGGACGACGCTCTTGAAGGTCTCGTCGGTCGCGTGGACCGGGGTCGCGGTGCTCACATCGCCTCCAGTGCTTCGACGGCCTCGACGAGCTCGGTCGGGGAGTCCTGCGCCCCGACGAGGTCAGCGAGGTAGTGCTGGGCGTCGAGAGCCGCGGCACAGCCAGAGCCTGCAGCGGTGATCGCCTGGCGGTAGGTGTGGTCGACGGCGTCGCCGCAGGCGAAGACACCCTCGAGGTTGGTGCGTGTCGAGCGCCCCTGGACCTCGATGTATCCCTCGTCGTCGAGCGTGACCTGGCCCTTGACGAGCTCGGTGCGCGGGTCGTGGCCGATCGCGACGAAGAGCCCGCCGGCCGCGACGTCGCGTTCTTCACCGGTGAGGGTGTCGCGCAGGCGAACGCCCTCGACCTTGTCGGCGCCGTGGATCGCGACGACCTCTGAGTTCCAGGCGAACTCGATCTTCGGGTCGGCGGCTGCGCGCTCGGCCATGATCTTCGAGGCACGGAGCGTGTCGCGACGGTGCACCATCGTGACCTTCGAGGCGAAGCGGGTGAGGAAGGTGGCCTCTTCGACAGCGGAGTCACCGCCGCCGACGACGACGATCTCCTGGTCGCGGAAGAAGAACCCGTCGCAGGTCGCGCACCACGAGACACCGCGACCGGACAGGCGTGTCTCGTCCTCGAGGCCGAGCTGGCGGTAGGCGGAGCCTGTCGCGAGGATGACCGCGCGGGCCGAGAAGACCTCGCCGCCACCCGTGGTGACGACCTTGACGGGACCGTCGAGCTCGAGCGACACGGCGTCGTCCCACTCGATCTGCGCGCCGAAGCGCTCGGCCTGCTTCTGCATGTTCTCCATGAGCTCGGGTCCCATGATGCCGTCGACGAAGCCCGGGAAGTTCTCGACCTCGGTCGTGTTCATCAGGGCGCCACCGGCGGTCACCGACCCGGCGAGGACCAGCGGGGCCAGCCCTGCGCGCGCCGCGTAGACGGCAGCGGTGTACCCGGCCGGACCGGACCCGACGATGATGAGCTCGTGCGTGGGGGTGGTCTGTGCGGTCACTGGTCGTGTCCTTCGGTCGGTGTGTCTGTGCGACGGGCGTGGGGCTGTGCTGCTCGTGCCCGGCGGTGTCGCGGTTGCTAGGACGAGAACACCGGTCTGCACGGGCTTGTTCCCGTGCGGCGGTGCAGGAGTGGTTCGGACCCGAAGGCCACGGAGATGGCTCCGTGGGGCCTCAGGAGAGGCTGATGTCGTAGATGTGGGCGCGGAACTTGCCGTCGGACGTCGCCGTCGGCAGGTCCGTGAAGAGGATCACGAGGTTCTGCGTCTCGACAGGGGCGGACAGCGTCATGGTGGTCTCGCCGTTGAGGGGCCCTGAGGCGAGGACCTCGCCGCCCCGCGGGTTCGCGGCGTCTGTCGCGCGGATCTCGACGTTGCCGCCGGTGTTCTGCGTCGACAGGTAGACCGTCGAGACCGTCGCGGGCTGCTCGAGGGTGATCGCGTAGGCGAGGAGCCTGTCGAGGCCGCCGAAGTTCGAGGTCTTGTACTCGAGGGAGTACCAGGCCGTCGTGACGTCGTCGTCGATCGCGAGGCCGGCGTTCTCGTTGTAGTCCACGTCGCCGGGGTTCGTGACGACCTGGCCCCCCGAGATCACGGGGACGGCCGGTGCCGGGGGCGCTTCAGCGGGGGCTTCCTCAGCCGGCGGCTCGGCCGCAGGGTCAGCGTCCGCAGGGGCTTCCTCGGTCGGGGTCTGGCTCGCCTCGACCACGGCGGGTTCGAAGCCGGAGAACAGCGTGTTCTTCGCGACGACGCCTGCACCCACGACGAGCACGAGCATGAGGGCGAGCACGTAAGGAGTCGGGTTCAGGCGCAATCGTCTGCCGCTTTTCGTCGTCTGAGGGCGCGCGCCGTCGTCTGCGGGGCGCGCCGTGGTCGTTCCTGGGCCGTCCGGGCGACGGCCGGAAGGGCCAGGCTCGGACAGCATCGCGGCAGGTGCCGCAGCAGGCTGGGTGGTCACAGGCTGGGTGGCGAGGGGCTGCGTCGCTGTCGGCGCGGCGGCAGGAGAGACGGGCGCCTGCTTGGTCGTCGTCGGCCCCGTGGTGCCCGCAGCGCCAGCGGTGCCCGCCGTCGCGGCCGGAGCCGTCGGTGCCGCTGCGTGCCCGAGGGTCAGCGACGTCGCACCGGCAGCTGCCGCCGCAGGGGCGACCCTGGGGATGCGTCCGGTCGAGGGACGGCGGACCGGGCCCGCGGGCGGCGGGGTGCCAGGCCTGGCAGCCCCGCGAGAGGCCCCACCCGCCGCGAGGGTACGGACAGACTGCCGGGTGACCTCGCGGGTCGCCGGGGGTTCGATCGGTTGGATGGCGACGGGGACCTCGCCGGTCACCGGGACGTGCTCCGAGTCCCAGGGCGCGAGCTCGGAGACGAGCTGCCCAGGAGTCACCGGTCCGTCGTCGTGGTCGCCGAGCGTGACCGAGCAGAGGGTGTCGAGGTCGCGCGGGACAGCCTGGTCGACGTCGCGGGGCGGGACCAGAGGAGCCCCGGGGGCCTGCAGGCGGGCCGGACCGGCAACCCCGGGGTCGAGCGCCTCGACGTCGTGCGCGACGCGGGGGAGGTCACCTGTCAGGGCGTAGTGCAGGAGCGCGACGAGCGCCACGGTGTCGGCGCGCGAGGCAGTGTCACCGTCGAGCCGCGCCTCGCCGTGCACGAGGTCGCCGTCGATCCCGAGGCCGGTGACCCGGACCCTGCCCTGGTGCACGCGGATCGCCGAGGGACGCAGCGCTCCGTGGTGGACGCCTCGGCGGCGCGCAGCCTCGAGGGCTGTGGCAGCGGCGCCGATGACAGCGCGGGCTGCGTGCGGGGACAGCGGCTTGGCCTCGACGAGGTCGGCGAGGGTCGAGCCCACGTACGGCTCGGTGACGACGATGCTGCGGGTCGCGTCGTGGAGGACGTCGATCACGCGGGTGACGTGCTCGTCGGAGACGAGGGCTGCGCGGCGGGCCGCGTCGAGCGTGAGGGGAGCGTCGGGGGAGGTGATGATGCTCAGACGGACGGGACGGTCGAGGATCTGGTCCGTCGCGTCCCAGGCCTCGATGCCCACGAGGTCGCTCGGGGCGCGTGCGTCGAGCCGGTAGCGGGCGACGACGAGCTCGCCACCTTGCAGGTCAGCCACCCCACGGACTCCCGTCAGTCGTCATCTGCGCGCGCCGGGACCGACGCCTGCCGCGCACCATCGTACGTGGCTCATGTGGAGAATCGGCGGGGGACGAAGCGGCGGAACGGTGCAGCCAGGCTCTTCAGCTCCGAGACCCCCATGATGCGCAGGGCGAGGACGTACACCGACGTCATGGTGGTCAGGACGAGGACCGTCACGCCCACCGCGCGGAGCCACGAGTCGCCCGGTGCGAAGCCCCACACGTGCAGGACGAGCCAGCCGAGCAGAGCCGCGATCAGGGCAGACACGACGAGCTGCACGTGCAGGCGCACGATGCGTGCGAGGTCGAGCCCTTCGAGCCTGTCGCGCATGCCACGTACCCGCAGCAGCACGGCGCAGAGGTTGGACGCCGACATCGCGAGCGCGGCGCCGACGGCCCACCACTGCCCGGGCGCGAAGAGCCAGACGGCGCCAGCGCCGACGACCAGCACGATGGTCACCGGGATCTGGATGAGGAAGACCGTGCGTCCGTCCTCGAAGGCGAAGTAGACCCACTTCATGAGGACCATCGCCCCGAGGGGAGCGAGACCGAGGGACATCGCCGCGAGGACGTTGCCGACGGCGGACAGCGAGTCGGCGTTGAGGGTCGGCACGATGATCTTGACGATCGGCCGTGACAGCACGAGGAACACTGCCGTCGCGAAGACCGTGAACACGCCGATGACCCGCATGCCCCGAGAGACGATCTCGCGGACCTTCGCGACGTCGCCCCCGGCGGCCGCCGCGCTCATGCCCGTGAAGAGGGCCGTGGCGATCGACACGGTGATGAGGGAGTGCGGCAGCAGGTAGATCATCAGCGCCTGCGAGTACGCACCCGGGCCGGCCACCGCGGCGTCGGCGATGCCAGCAGACGCCGCCTGCGGCGCCCCCGAGGTGATGTTCGCGGTGACGAGCACGGCGACCTGGTCGAGCAGGACCGCCGCGAAGGTCCACAGGCCGACGCGGCCGACCGAGCCCAGCCCGGCGCCCCGGAACCCGAAGCGCGGGCGGTACCTGAAGCCGGACCGCCAGAGCGGCACGACGAGGATGAGCGCCTGTCCGACGACACCGAGGGTGGTGACAGCACCGAGGACGGTGACCTGCGCCGTGGACCACGACGCGACGACCACGTCGGTCGGCAGGTGGGTCCCGGTGCTGGGGTCCACGAGCAGCACCCGGCCGAAGACGAGCAGGAAGACCGACAGCCCGACGATCGAGATGATGTTGTTGACGACAGGCGCCCACATGAACGGGCCGAACTGCCCGCGCGCGTTGAGCACCTGGCCGAGCAGCGTGTACATGCCGTAGAAGAACAGCTGTGGGATGCACCAGAACGCGAAGGACACGGCCAGCGCCACCTGCGCGGGTGTCCAGCTGGAGTCCGTGTAGAGCGCGACCGCGACGCTCGCACCGAGCGTGCAGACGACCGTGATGACCAGCAGCACCGACCCGGCGAGGGTGAGCAGCTTGTCGAGGTACTCCTGGCCGTCGGGCGACCTGTAGGCCCGGACCACCTGCGGCACGATCACCGCGTTGAGCATGCCTCCGGCGATGACCGCGAAGAGGATGTTCGGGATCTTGTTGGCGATGTCGAAGGCGTCGGCGATCGGGCCTGTGGCACCGCCGACGACGGCCACCAGGAGGATGTTGCGGACGAGCCCGAGACCGCGCGAGACGGCCGTGCCCGACGCCATGACGATCGAGCTGCGGCCCACCGACGAGGTCGAGGTGGCAGGCAGGGTCATCGGTCGTGTCCTTCGGCGTGCTGTGCGTCGTCTGCGGGCTCGACGAGCCCGACGGCGTCCGCGGACACCCGGCGGTCCGAGCGTCCACGATGGACGGTACGCCAGATGCCACCGCCGAGCAGCAGCACCAGGAGACCGGCGACGACGGCTGTGCCCATGTTCTCCCAGTCGGCGCGGACCCTGACCTCGAAGGGCTCGGCGCTGCCGAGCACGGTCCCGTCGAGCGCGAGTACCTGGGCGGTCACGCGGACGTCGCCGCTGCCGACGGCACGCACCGGGACCTGCTCGCGGACCTCTTGGCCTGGTCCGATCGTCACAGGATCTGTCGTCTCGGCGACGAGCCGGGGGTCGTCTGGGTCGAGCGAGACCCGCAGCGTCACCGGCTGGTCGAGGTCGTTGACCACCTGCACGGGGATCTGGCTCCCTGTGCTGATGATGTTGAAGTTCTTGGCCGTCACGACGGAGACGGAGGCCTCGATCCTGTCGACCTCTGCCACCATCCCGGCGACCGCCGTGCTGCGACCGGCCGGGTCGGTCCGCCAGGAGACCGAGGTCACCGCTCGCGCGGCCTCGTCCACGGGGGCGACGAGGCTGGCCGGGTCGGGGACGACCTGGGCGAAGGACCGCAGGTCGGCGACTGCCCTGTCGACCGTCGAGAGCTGGTCTCGGGTGATCGCACCCTCGGGCACGGCGGACTCGGCAGGCGCCGTCCGCGCCACGTCGGAGTCCTCGGCGCCGATGAGCGTCGACACCGGTCGCAGCCGGGTCCAGGGTGTCGACCCGAGGGACTCGAGCTGGGCACGCGCGACAGACGGGTCGGGCGCCCAGTCACGAGGGGCTGTCAGCAGGAGGTGGCGGCCTTCGGCGGGCCGCTCTCGGGAGACGATCGCGAGCTCGGCGAGCATCCGTTGACGGGCTGAGACGGCGGTCCCGGTCTGGGCCGAGGTCAGCTGGGCGCTGAGCGGGCCGTCGGGCACGAGGGCGGTGATCTCGCCGGAGGACGTCGAGACCGAGGCGCGGCTGCTCGGTGTGTAGCTGAGCGTCGCCGACGGGGGCAACGAGCCCGGTGCAGCGACCACGGTGCTGGCCCCGGCGGCGGCGACGGCCGACAGCGTCCGTGCGTCAGGGGTGTCTTCTGCGGGCCACGACAGGTCCGTGCGCCAGGTGGCGGAGTCGCCCGAGAGGGTCGGTGACGACGGGACCGGGAGGCCGGCGGCGGCGAGGGCCACGACGTCCTGGTCGTCCGCAGGCAGAGCGAAGACCTCGCGGTCTGCAGCCCCGTCGACGATCCTGCCGGAGGGCCCCGGGGAGGAGGTGCCCGCTGTGGCGGAGGCGTCGCCCTCTTCTGCAGGAGTCTGCTCCCGGACCAGGGACGGGTCGACGGCCCAGCCGACGTCGGCGAGGTCCTCGGTGCTCTCGAGCACCTTGGACAGCCGACCGTCGGCCGAGGACACGGCCGCCAAGGAGGCTTCTGCCGCCGTAGGGTCGAGAGGGTCGACCGCAGGCCCGACCACGGGGACCAGGACGCTCACGTCGACGGGGGTCACCTCGGTGTCCTCGACCGGGAACCACAGGACGAAGGTGCGCAGCGCGCCGACGGGGTCGAGGGAGGCAGGGGTCGTCCCGTCGCCGGCGAGCGTCACGGCCATGCCACGCGGACCCCAGCCGTCGAGGCTGGTGAGCAGCCCCATCGAGTCGGCCTCGACCGAGAAGTCGACCATCGCCGAGTCTCCCGGAGCGAGGTCGGCCGGGACCTCGACCGACTCGAGGACCGTCCCGAAGGCGTCCGACAGCGTGAGGTCGGTCCAGGCGGTCAGGCGCTCGCGGGTGAGGAAGCGGTACTTCGACACGCTCAAGGTCGCCACGGGCTGGACGAGGGTCTCGGTCGTGGTGTTCGTGACCTCGGCGCGGACTGTGAGCGTGTCACCGGGACGGACGACCTCGGGGTTCATCGAGACGAGCCGGACCGAGGTGGGGGTGGACGTGTCTGGCGTCGCCACGGCAGCGAGAGCCGTAGCCGACGAGGGTGCGGCGAGTCCGGCGACCAGGCACACGAGCAGGAGCGCGGCGAGGAGGAGTCCGGCGGCTCGCGCCGCGCGCGTCTGCGTGCCCCGCGCCCTGACGTCTAGGGCTGCCATGACGGAGCGTCGGGCGGTGCGGTCCAGCGGCGCTGTGGGTCCTGCAGGATCTCGAAGGCTGCGGCGGCGAGCCGGCGCTCGTTGGGGTAGCTGAGGGTCGTCGGGAGGGCTGTGAAGGCCACCCAGGCGACGTCTTCTGCCTCGGAGTCCGGGTCGCCCTCGACCGTCAGGTACCCGCCGACGGCCTCGAGCAGGAAGTGGTGGACCACCTTGTGCACCCGGCGGTCGTCACCGGTGAACCAGTAGTCGATCACACCGAGCCGGCGGTGGATCGTCCCGACGATCCCTGTCTCCTCGGTGATCTCGCGGATCGCGGCCTCTTCGGCTGTCTCGACCCCTTCGAGGTGACCCTTGGGCAGGCACCACTCCAGGCGGCCGGCGCGGTTGCGGCGCGCGATGACCGCAGCGTGCAGGTGACCGTCGATCTCGGCGACCACGAGACCGCCCGCTGACGTCTCCTCGACGACCGGAAGGTCGGAGGAGCCGTAGGACGAGGGCGCGCCAGATGACCCCGCTCGCCTGGCTGCCTGCGGGTCGATCCGCAGAGGATGGCCTCCCGGCGGCGCGGGGACCGGAGAGCGGCCCTCGGAGTGCGCTGCGCTGGACATGTCGGCCACTTTATCTTTGTCTGGCAGGCTTTGATGTTGTGTCGAAGTCCACGAGGTCTGCCAGCGGGTCCACCAGCCCTGAGAATCCGGCCCTAGCGAGCGGTCGGGAGATCGACGTGCCCGCGAATGTCGCCCTGCTCAGACGGCGTCTGTCGACCGTTCTGTCCCAGATGGCCCCCGAGGCCGTCGAGCTCGGTGAGATCTTCGCCGCAGCAGGTCACGAGCTCGCGCTCGTCGGCGGGCCCGTCCGGGACGCCTTCCTCGGGCGGTCGAGCGCCGACCTCGACTTCGCGACCTCAGCCCGGCCCGACGACACCCAGCGCCTGCTCGCAGCCTGGGGAGACGCACACTGGGACATCGGCAAGGAGTTCGGCACGATCGGTGCCAAGAAGTTCTCCCGCGGGGGTGCGCCCGAGGTGGTCGTCGAGGTCACCACGTACCGCACCGACGAGTACGACCCTGCCTCGCGCAAGCCTCTCGTCGTGTTCGGCGACACCCTCGACGGTGACCTGTCCAGGCGTGACTTCACGGTCAACGCGATGGCGGTCCGGCTGCCGGACCTCACCTTCGTCGACCCGCACGACGGTCTGACCGACCTGGCCCGCGAGGTGCTGCGCACCCCGATCGAGGCCGTGCGGTCCTTCGACGACGACCCGCTGCGCATGATGCGCGCGGCGCGTTTCGCCGCGCAGCTGGGCTTCACGGTCGACCCCTCGGCCGACTCTGCCGTCCGTGACATGGCCGAGCGCATCACCATCGTCTCGGCCGAGCGGGTCCGCGACGAGCTGTCGAAGCTGCTCGTGTCGAGGTTCCCGCGGCAGGGGCTGCACGTGCTCGTCGAGTCGGGGCTTGCGGACCACGTGCTGCCCGAGCTCGTCGGCATGAAAGAGGCCGTCGACGAGCACAACCGGCACAAGGACGTGTACGAGCACTCGCTGACGGTCCTCGACCAGGCGATCGACCTCGAGACCGGTCCTGACGGCCCGGTGCCCGGCCCGGACCTCGTGCTGCGGCTCGCCGCCCTGCTCCACGACATCGGCAAGCCGGCGACCCGCAAGTTCGAGAGCAACGGGACGGTGAGCTTCCACCACCACGAGATCGTCGGTGCCAAGCTCACCGCCAAGCGGCTGCGCGCGCTGCGGTTCGACAAGGAGACCGTCAACCAGGTGTCCAGGCTCGTCGAGCTGCACCTGCGGTTCCACGGCTACGGTGACGGCGCGTGGACGGACTCCGCGGTCCGCCGGTACGTGACCGACGCGGGTCCGCTGCTCGAGCGCCTGCACAGGCTCACCCGGGCCGACTGCACCACGCGCAACAAGCGCAAGGCGCAGCGCCTCTCGAGCGCCTACGACGACCTCGAGGCGCGCATCGAGGTGCTGCGCGGCGAAGAAGAGCTCGCGTCGATCCGCCCGGACCTCGACGGCCAGCAGATCATGGAGGCCCTCTCGCTCAAGCCCGGGCCGGAGGTGGGACAGGCGTACAAGTTCCTCATGGAGCTGCGCCTGGACCGCGGCCCGCTCGGCCCGGAGGCCGCCCGCGAGGAGCTCGTCCGCTGGTGGGCCGGGCGGAGCACAGAGCAGGCCTGACCTCGCTGGGGCCACCTGTCCCATCTCCTGCTGCCCTATCGGGAGCTGGTGGGGCTGGCTGGGGTCAGTCGGCTGCCAGGTGGCTCGCCTCCCAGGTACGGAATGCCTCGGCGATCTCGGGGGCGTGGGTGTGGTGCAGGTAGTGCTCGCCGTCGAGGGGGACCACGGTCCCGTCGTCGGCCTCGGCCGCCTGCTGCTCGTGGAGCGGGAGCCAGTCCGGGTTCTTCTCGTTGTGCGCCACCACGAAGAGCAGCAGCGGCAGGTCGGCCGGGAAGGTCGAGCCGAGAGCCCGCTCGAAGTTCGCGGGGATGTGCGCCATCTCGTCGCGGTAGGTCGGGGAGAGGGAGTTCTTGTTGCTGAGCATGCGCATCTGCTCGCGCACGTGGTCGCTGTAGACAGGGCCGTCCGTCGCGTCTGAGCCGCGCGAGCCAGCTGAGGCCGTGGTGCCGTCGCCGTCGCCGCCGTCGGTGCCCTGAGCACCGTCGAGACCGTCCCCCGCGATCGCCGACAGCACCCGCACCAGGCCGAGGGACTTCGCAGCGCCCATCAGCCCTGTCGGGAACTGCGTGTCCATGCCGGGCTGGCCCGGCACGCTCGAGTCGATGCCGACGAAGGCCGTCACCTCGTCCGGGTACCGCGTCGCGTACTCGATGCCGTAGAGCCCGGCGATCGAGTGGCCCATGAGCACGTAGCGGTCGACGTCGAGGGCCTGCAGCGCCTCGTGCACCTCCGACACGATGTTCTCCGTGGTGCGCGGCACGTCGGTGCCGTCGCTCAGGCCGTAGCCGAAGGGCTCGACGACGACCACCCGGTGGTCTTCGGCGAGGTCCGTGACGAGCGGGCCGAAGTCGAGCACCGGGGAGGCCGTGCCGAAGCCCGGCAGCAGGACCACGTCGAGCGGGCCGTCTCCGGTCACCTGGACGTTCATCTGCCGACCGTCGACGGTCACCGTCTGGCCGTAGGACTCGATGCGGTCCTTCTCCCGTCCCGTCGCGACAGCATTCACGACCGTCGTCGTGGCCAGACCGACCGCGAGCACGGCGCCCACGGCCGTCACCGACAGCAGCAGTCTCTTCACTGGCTTCTTCACACGCACCTCTCCCGGGGCGCACCCTGCGCCCCACGGAACAGCATCGGCCGCAAGCCTCCCCCGGCGCGTCAGTCCCACGTGGACACCTGACGTACCGCGCTCGTCGTACGCCGACGTCACTCCCGCGGGCGATCCGGTCCGAGGTGGAGGACGGGATACTGGGTGGGTGACCCAGACCCGAGCGCCCCGACAGTCCGGCTCGGCCTCCCGGGCGCGAGACGTCGCTGCGGTCCTCGTGGTCGTCGTCTTCGGTGTCCTGCCTTTCCCCGACGAGGCCTTCCGGGCGGGCTGGCCCGTGCTGACCGTCGCCCTGCTGCCCGTCCTGGTGCTCCCGTCCCGGCGCAGCCGACCCCTGCTCGCGCTCGCGGTGTCTGTCGCATGCGTCGTCGTCGTGGCTCTTGCCGGCACCTTCGCCCCGAGCGCCCTGCTGGCCGTCGCGATCACCGCCTTCTCGGCGGCTGACCGCACCCGCAGGCCAGTCGCGGTCGTGAGCGTCCTCTCGGCAGCGCTCGCCGTCTTCCTGGTCGCGGCGGTGCCTCTCGACGGCGACCTGCTCGACCCCCGGGTCCTGCAGTTCGTGCTCTTCGTCGTCCTCGGCGGTGCGCTCGGCGACGCCAGCAGGTCGCGGCGCGAGGCCGAGACGTCGCGCCAGCAGGTGCTCGACGCCGTGACAGAGCGTGCCGAGCGAGCCGAGCGCGACCTCGACGACGAGGCCCGCCGACGGGTGACGGAAGAGCGTGTGCGGATCGCGCGGGACCTGCACGACGTCGTCGCCCACCAGATCGCCGTCATCAGTCTGAGCGCCGGGGTCGCGTCGTCGTCGATGGAGACCCGACCCGAGCGGGCACGTGAAGCCCTCACGACGATCCGGAGCGCCTCCCGGACCGTGCTGACCGACATCGGCGGGCTGATGGCCCTGCTGCGAGCCGACGACGCCGACGACCTCCGCGACCTGCACCCTCAGGCCGGGCTGGCCCAGGTCGACGAGCTCGTGGCGCGCTTCGAAGGTGTAGGGCTGCGGGTCGACCTGGACCGTGCACCGGGCGTCGTCGAGACCGCCGCGCTCTCGCCCGCGAGCGACCACGTCGCGTACCTCGTCCTCCAGGAGGGGCTCACCAACGCGCACAAGCACGGGACGGGCGACTCGGCGGCCGTCGTGCTGAGGAGCGGGGGAGGGACTCTCGACCTCTCCGTCACCAACCCTGTGCGCCCCGGAGCCGGCACCGAGTGCCTCGACGGTCATGGTCTGCGCGGGCTGCGCGAGCGCGTCGCCTCGGTCCGGGGCCGCGTCGAGACCTCCCAGGCCGACGGCCTGTTCAGGCTCGACATCTCCGTCCCCGTCGAGAGCAGGGTGGCGCTGTGATCACCGTCCTCGTCGTCGACGACCAGCCCCTGGTGCGTCAGGCCGTGCGCGACATCCTGACCGACAGCGGCGACATCGAGGTGGTCGGGGAGGCCTCCGACGGCCATGAGGCCGTGCGCGCCGTCGTCGCGACCTCGCCCGACGTCGTCGTGATGGACATCCGCATGCCCCACCTCGACGGGATCGCTGCGACAGCGCAGATCTGCGCGGGCCCGTCGGCCGGCACCACCCGGGTGCTCGTCCTGACCACCTTCGAGGACGACGAGTACGTGGTCGCTGCGCTGCGGGCCGGTGCCAGCGGGTTCGTCGGCAAGGGGGCGGAGCCTGACGACATCGTCCGGGCCGTCCGCACGGTCCACCTGGGGGAGGCCCTGCTGTCCTCCGCCGCCACCACGGCGCTCGTGCGCAGGTTCGTGCAGCAGCACGTCCCACGAGACGACGCGTGGCAGGACCACGGGCTCGACCGCCTGACCGGGCGTGAGCGCGAGGTGCTCCTGCTCGTCGCCGCGGGGCAGACCAACCAGGAGATCGCGACAGGCCTCGTCATCTCGACGCACACCGCCAAGACCCACGTGAACCGCATCATGACCAAGCTGGACGTCCGCGACAGGGCGCACCTGGTGATCCTCGCCTACGAGTCAGGCCTGGTGGCACCCCAGAGGTGAGCCGGTGACCCGGTGCGCCGGCGGTGAGCCCACGGTGCATCGGCGGCACGGCGGCACGGCGGCTCGCGAGGTCGTCCCGGAGATCTCGACGTCGTCCCGACACGCCAGATCTGTCTGCCGCGTCCAGTCCCCGGCGTGTCTGCACGACCTCGTGGCAGGAGGGACGACCTCGTGGGGCACGGCAGGGCAGGGCACAGCAGGGCAGGACGGGTGGGTTGGTGCGGGTCAGGCGCCTGCGGGTGACGTCGGCCGGGGGGACCGCAGCCCACGAGCCCCGAAGACCGCGGCCGTCGTGAGGTACCCGACCGCCAGCACGGCGAACACCGGGCGCGAGTACCCCGAGTCCGGCAGCGTCACCGCCGCGATCGCCGCAGCGGCGATGAAGGCCGAGTTGTAGACGACGTCGTAGAGCGCGAAGGCCCGCCCCCGGAACTCGTCCGGGGTGTCCCGCTGCACGATCGTGTCGACAGCGATCTTCGCGCCCTGCGCCGCCAGACCTAGCAGCGCGGCGCAGACGAGCAGCACGGGCAGCCGCACGGATGACAGCAGCACCAGCTGCGCGACCCCCGCCAGCAGCAGGCACAGCACGACCCACAGCTGCGAGCCTGTCCGCCGGGCCAGCACAGGGGTCGTCAGGACAGCAGCACCAAAGCCCACTGCCGAGGCCGCCAGGACCGACGCGAAGACCGCCAGCCCGGCATCAGGGTCACCCGGGTCGGCCAGCAGGTTCCGCGACAGCAAGATGCTCGCCACGAAGGTGACCCCGTAGAAGAGCCTGTGCACGCCCATCACCGCGAGGGCCTGCGCCGGTGTGCCGATCTGCCCGAGCGCCCGCCCGCCCTCGACCAGACCACGACCCAGACGGGCCAGGCGCTCGCGGACCACGTCGGCGTCCGCGAGCTCGCCCGGGCCGAGGCTGTCGGGGCCGAAGCGGGCCGCGACAGCCGCGGCGCACGCGAAGAAGACTGCCGCCGCGCCGAGCGAGGCCGCGTCCTTCGACGGTCCCGCTGTCATCACGAGGCCCAGCAGGAGCCCGACCAGACCGCCGACTGCGGCAGCGCCCGCACCGAAGGTCGGCACCACGGAGTTGGCCGTGAGCAGCTGTTCCCGCGGCACGACCCGCGGCAGCGACGCCGCGAGGGCCGCCAGCACGAATCTGTTGAGCGACAGGTTCGCCAGGGCCAGGACGTAGACGACGGGACCGATGCCCCACAGCAGGACCCACGCGCCGATAAGCAGCGTGACGCCGACCCGTGCGACGTTGACGCGGACGAGCACCTGCCGGCGGCGCCACCGGTCCAGCAGCACGCCGGCCCAGGGGCCCACGAGCGTGAAGGGGGCGAGCAGCACGGCGAAGGCTACGGCGATCGACCCGGCCGTGCCCTGGCTCTCGGGGGAGAAGAAGAAGAGGGTCGCCAGGCCCACCTGGAACATGCCGTCACCCGCCTGGCCCACGAGGCGCACGGCGAAGAGCCGTCGGAAGTCGCGGCCACGGAGGAGGCCTGCGAGATCCTGGGGGACTGACATGCCGGCAAGCCTAGGGGAGACGAGAGAAGACCCGGGGCCTGCGGGAGGCTCGGGTCTTCGGGGAGGGCGGGTGCGGGGTGACGGGCGCGACAGGGCTTGGCCTGTCGGGTGCGGTCTCGCGCTGTCTCTTCGGTCGCGACAGCCCTGCGCTCCGCTACGGCCGGAGGCCCAGAGCGAAAAGCGTGCTCTGAGCCTCCAACCTGCGCTGCGCTACGGGCTATCGCTCGTTGGTACCAGCGATGAAGGCCTCGAGCTCGACGCGGCCCTTGGTGTCTTCCATCTGGACCGGCGGCGACTTCATGAAGTACGTCGACGCGGAGAGGATCGGGCCACCGACGCCGCGGTCCTTGGCGATCTTCGCGGCGCGGACGGCGTCGATGATGATGCCGGCCGAGTTGGGCGAGTCCCAGACCTCGAGCTTGTACTCGAGGTTGAGGGGGACCTCACCGAAGGCGCGACCCTCGAGGCGGACGTAGGCCCACTTGCGGTCGTCGAGCCAGGCGACGTAGTCCGACGGGCCGATGTGGACGTTGCGGTCGGAGGTCTTGCCACCGAGAGGTCCGTCGAGGTTCGACGTCACGGCCTGGGTCTTGGAGACCTTCTTGGACTCCAGGCGCTCACGCTCGAGCATGTTCTTGAAGTCCATGTTGCCGCCGACGTTCAGCTGGTACGTGCGGTCCAGCACGACGCCGCGGTCTTCGAAGAGGCGGGCGAGCACGCGGTGCGTGATGGTCGCGCCGACCTGCGACTTGATGTCGTCGCCGACGATCGGGACACCGGCGTCCTCGAACTTCTTGGCCCAGACGGGGTCCGAGGCGATGAAGACGGGGAGGGCGTTGACGAAGGCGACGTTCGCGTCGATCGCAGCCTGCGCGTAGAACTTCGCAGCCTTCTCCGAGCCGACGGGGAGGTAGCAGACGAGGACGTCAGCCTTGACGTCCTTGAGGGTCTGGACGACGTCGACCGCGGCAGCGTCCGACTCCTCGATGGTCTCGCGGTAGTACTTGCCGAGGCCGTCGAGCGTCGGGCCGCGCAGCACGTTGATGCCTGTCGGCGGGACGTCGGCGATCTTGATCGTGTTGTTCTCCGACGCCTGCGTGGCGTCGGCGAGGTCGAAGCCGACCTTCTTCGCGTCGACGTCGAAGGCAGCCACGAACTCGAGGTCCGAGATGTGGTACGGGCCGAACTGGACGTGCATGAGACCGGGGACGGTCTCGTTCTTGTCGGCGTTCCTGTAGAACTCGACACCCTGGATCAGGGAGGTCGCGCAGTTTCCAACGCCAACGATGGCGACGCGGATGGCAGTCATCCTCGCTCCTTGCTGTCTGTGTCGCGACCGAGGTCGTCGACAACGTATGGATTGATCTGATCTGGTGCTGCAGGTTGTGCGTCCGCCGTCAGGCTGGCGCCCGGGGTGACCCCCGTGGTCCGGGCACGACGACGGTCGCGCTCGGTGTTGATGAGGCCGTCGAGCCATCGAACTTCACGTTCGACCTGCTCGAGGCCATGTCGTTGCAGCTCGAGGGTGTACTCGTCGAGCCTGTCCCGGGTCCGTGCGGACGAGTCACGCACGTTCTCCAGGCGCTCGTTGAGCCGGCTGCGCCGACCTTCGAGGATGCGGATCCTAGTCTCGGCGTCTGTCTGCCCGAAGAACGCGAACCTCACGTCGAAGCTCTCGTCCTCCCACGCGGCCGGACCTGACGACGCGAGCACAGACTGCAGGTGCTCCTTGCCGTCGGCCGTGAGCGTGTAGACGATGCGCGCCCGCTTGCCCGAGAGGGCGTGCGGGGGAGCCTCGTCCGACGCGGCACCGACGATGAGACCGCGCGTCACGAGAGACTTCAGGCACGGGTACAGCGACCCGTAGGACAGCGCCCGGAACGAACCGAGGACCAGGTTGAGGCGCTTGCGCAGCTCGTAGCCGTGCAGCGGGGAGTCGTTGAGGAGGCCGAGCACGGCGGTCTCCAAGACGGACGACTTGCTGCGCACAGACACCTCCTGGATACCCTCGTGAGCTCCCACGAGCACCCAAGACGGGACTCGATGTATCGGATCGATACATCGGAAGACTAGGCACATCGACACTGTCGCGCAAGGGTGGTTGGCCCCCGGTGCCTGCCGACCGGGTCGCTCGACGACGGGTGAACCTTGAGTCTTGGCGGTTCCCGGGTATGTGAAGGAGACGGGGAACTGGTGGGCGGGCGTGGCACAGAACTGCTGCGGCGGCGCTCCTGCACGTGAACTCGCCCGGCCCAGCCTCTACAGTTCACGGTGGGCTCGTGCGCTCCCGCCCCCACCGGTGAGGCCAGACGTCCCACCGGACGCGCCAGGTGCGCGGCCCCAGCAGACCTGGACCGGCCCTCCGCCGCGGTCTGCTCACATCGACAGCCGTAGGAAAGGTCCGCGCGTGGCAAGCTCGACTGGACGACCTCAGCAGGGTCCGTCAGGCACGACGCCTGTCCGGGTCTCCGCGACCTCCCGTGCGACCGGGACCCCGGGCGCAGCACGCCCCGCCGCGCCGGCTGGCACCGCGAAGGGCGCGACCACGCCTCAGCGCGCCGCAGCCGGCGCTCGCCCGGGCTCGATCCCACCGGCGGCGGCCGGGAAGACCTCTCCAGCCAGGACCGCCGCGTCGGCGAGAACCGGCACCGCGACGAAGACCGGCGCAGCAACCCAGGCCCGGACGTCCACGAAGACCGGCGCAGCCGCGGGTGGCAAGGGCGCTGCAGGTGCCGGCTCGGGCGGCAAGGGTGGTGGCGGCGGACGTCGCCGGTTCTTCAACTACCCGCGCTACGGCAAGGGCCCGATCCGCCGCTGGATCCCCTCGTGGCGCTTCGTGCTCGGAGCGATCCTCACGGGCATCGCCCTGGTCTGCGGCGTCGTCATCGCCGCCTATGTGAGCCTCGCCGTGCCGACGCCGGACTCGGTCACGCTCCCGGAGAAGTCGACCGTCTACTACGGCACGGGTCAGACGATGACGGTCTTCGCCGACCAGGACCGCGAGATCATCCCCGGGGACCAGATCCCGCAGCACGTGCGCGACGCCGCCGTGGCTGCCGAGGACCGCTCGTTCTACGACAACTCCGGGATCGACCCCAAGGGTCTCACCCGGGCCTTCATCGGCAACGTCAAGGCGGCCCTCGGTGACGGTCGGGTGACAGGTGGTTCGACCATCACGCAGCAGTACGTCGAGCGCTACTACACGGGCGAGACGACGACGAGCTACGCGGGCAAGTTCAAGGAGATGCTCCTCGCGGTCAAGATCGACCGGCAGGAGAAGAAGGAAGACATCCTCGCGAACTACCTCAACACCATCTACCTCGGGCGCGGTGCGTACGGCATCCAGGTCGCGGCGACCAAGTACTTCGGCATCCCGGCCTCGGAGCTGACGGTCTCGCAGGGTGCGCTCATCGCCGGGATCATCCCGTCCCCGTCGAACTGGGACCCGCAGTCCAACCCTGAGAAGGCTCAGGAACGGTGGAAGTACGTGCTCGACGGCATGCTCGCCGAGGGGTTCCTCACGCAGGCGGAGTACGACGAGGCCAGCGCGACCTTCCCCGAGACCATCCCCTACGAGCAGACCAACCGCAAGGAAGGGTCGCAGGGCTACCTCATCGACATGGTCGAGCGTGAGCTCGCGGCCCTGCCCGAGCCGATCACCCGGGAACAGCTCGACAGCGGTGGCCTCTCGGTCCACACCACGATCGACTACGGCGTCCAGCAGATGGCGCTCGATGCCGTCGCCGCGATGCCGCAGGACAGCGCTCCGAACCTCAAGAAGTCTGTGGTCACGATCGATGCCGCCACCGGTGGGTATCTCGCCCTCTACGGGGGGAGCGACTTCTTGGCCAGCCAGTTCAACAGCGCGACGATGGACGTCGCCCAGGCCGGGTCGACCTTCAAGCCCTTCACGCTCATGGCGGCCCTCGAGGCCGGCAAGACCCTCAAGGACACCTTCGACGGGAACAACAACAAGTACTTCCCGGCGTACGACTACACAGGGCGAAACTTCTCGAACCAGAACTTCGGCCGGGTCACCCTCGAGAAGGCGACGCAGGACTCGATCAACACGGCCTACCTCGAGCTGAACGACGAGCTCGGCCCGCAGGCGACCGTCGACACGGCGATCAAGGCCGGCATCCCGGCCGACTCGGTCGACCTGACGCCCGTCCTCACCAACGTCCTCGGCACGGCGTCGGTCCACCCTGTCGACATCGCCCGGGCCTACACGACCTTCGCAGCCAACGGTCAGGAGCGACCGACGCACATCGTCGCGTCGGTGACCAAGAAGGTCGACGGCGAGGACGCGACGGTCTACACCGCAGACACGTCGGTCGGCGACCCCGTGTTCACGCCCGAGAACACCGCCGAGCTCACCTACGCGTTGACACAGGTGGTCGAGAAGGGGTCGGGCGAGACCGCCTCCTCGCTCGGCGTCCCGATCGCCGGCAAGACCGGCTCGACCAACGAGAACAAGGCCGCGTGGTTCGCGGGGTACACGCCTGAGTTCGTCACGGTGGTCTCGATGTTCCAGTCGGGTCCGAACGGTGAGCAGGAGAGCATCACGCCCTTCGGCGGCTACAAGGAGATCACGGGAGCCACCGCGCCCGTCGACCTCTGGACCGACTACATGGGCCGGCTGCTCGCGGGACGCCCCGTGCTCGAGTTCCCCGAGCGACCGTCACCCCCGAAGCCGACCTTCACACCGACGCCCACCCCTGACCCGACGACGGAGCCGCCAGCACCCACGACGGGTCTCGTCCCGGACGGGCTCGTCGGGAGCTCGGCCGACGCGGCCTCGGGTGCGATCGCGGCGGCGGGGCTGACCCCCTCGGTGTCGGAGCAGTTCGACCCGAGCGCACCGGGCACCGTCATCAGCGTCAACCCGGGTCCTGGCAGCGAGGTCCCGCTCGGGTCGACCGTCGCGGTGGTCGTGTCGAAGGGGCCAGAGCCAGCACCTGAGCCGGACCCCACCACACCTGCCCCGGCGCCGGCGCCGGAGCCGTCGACGCCCGCGCCGGAGCCGACGACTGATCCAGCGCCGTCGGAGCCGCCTCCCGCCGATGCCGGTGCCGGGCAGCTGCCCGGCGGGTGACGACCTCGTGTGATGCGGCCCGCTCGACCTCGGTCGGGCGGGCCGTGCTCGTCTCACGGGACGTGCAGGTGCCTCGCTCCGAGGGTCCGGGCGGGGGTTCCCGGCGGGACCTCGGGCGGGTACCATTGGACACTGTTGTGTGCGTCCGGCTGCCCGCCATCGGGCAGGAGGCGCACACCGAGCGGCCGGGTCTCGACCCGGCCGTACGTACGCACTAACCCTCCTGTCACGGAAAGACCGTGGCCGCTGAGTCCGTAGGAGGTGGGTTCACACATGCGTCAGTACGAATTGATGATCATCCTCGATCCCGAGATCGAAGAGCGCACCGTCGCTCCGTCGCTCGACAAGTACCTCACGGTCATCTCGACCGAAGGTGGATCGGTCGACAAGGTCGACATCTGGGGCCGCCGCCGTCTGGCGTTCGAGATCCAGAAGAAGACAGAGGGCATCTACGCGGTGGTCGACTTCACCGCCACGCCTGCGACTGCCAAGGAGCTGGACCGTCAGCTCGGCCTCAACGAGGTCGTCCTGCGGACCAAGATCCTGCGCGCAGACGTCTGAGCACACGCTGAAGCACCTGCACGACCTCGCACGACCCGCACGGAATCGAATGGAGAGAAGCAATGGCTGGTGACACCGTCATCACGGTGGTCGGGAACCTCACGGGCGACCCGGAGCTCCGCTTCACCCCGTCCGGGGCTGCGGTCGCGAACTTCACGATCGCGAACACGCCTCGGACCTTCGACCGCCAGAGCAACGAGTGGAAGGACGGCGACACGCTGTTCATGCGCTGCTCGATCTGGCGTGAGGCTGCTGAGAACGTCGCGGAGTCCCTCACCAAGGGAACCCGCGTCATCGCTCAGGGCCGACTCGTGCAGCGCTCGTACGAGACCCGTGAGGGTGAGAAGCGCACCGTCGTCGAGCTTCAGGTGGAGGAGATCGGTCCTTCCCTGAAGTACGCGTCCGCGAAGGTCACCCGGGCCCAGCGCTCGGGCGGCGGTGGCGGAGGCGGCTTCGGCGCCAGTTCTGGTGGACAGGCACAGGCAGACGACCCGTGGGCGACCGCAGGTCCGGCGTCGTCGAACAGCGCAAGCTCGTTCGCCGACGAGCCGCCGTTCTAGTCCCCACCCCGTAGATCGCCTCCGGTCTCGTCCCCGCGCCACGCGCGCGGACGTCCGGAGCACCCTTGAGTGAAGGAGCAACCGCAATGGCAAAGCCCGTTGTGCGTAAGCCGAAGAAGAAGTCCAACCCCCTGAAGTCGGCGAAGATCGAGACCGTCGACTACAAGGACACCGCGCTGCTGCGTAAGTTCATCTCGGACCGCGGGAAGATCCGCGCCCGTCGTGTCACCGGTGTGTCCACCCAGGAGCAGCGTCAGATCGCGCGTGCAGTCAAGAACGCACGCGAGATGGCTCTTCTCCCCTACTCGTCATCTGCACGCTGAGAAGGGGCTGAAGACACATGGCAAAGCTGATTCTTACCCACGAGGTCACCGGCCTCGGTGAGCCTGGCGACGTCGTCGACGTCAAGGACGGGTTCGCCCGTAACTACCTCGTCCCGCGCAGCCTGGCCACCCCGTGGTCCAAGGGTGCCGAGTCGCAGGTGACCGCGATCCGCAAGGCCCGCAAGGCCCGCGAGATCGCCACCCTCGACGAGGCCAAGGCCACGCGTGACTCGCTGCAGTCGAAGCCTGTCGTCGTGAAGGCGAAGGCCGGCAACGGCGGTCGCCTCTTCGGCGCCGTCACCACGGCCGAGATCGCTGACGCGGTCGCTGCCCTCGGTGGCGTCACCGTCGACAAGCGCAAGATCGAGATCACCCAGCCGATCAAGTCGACCGGAGACTTCTCCGTGTCGGTCCGCCTGCACCCTGAGGTGTCGGCGAAGATCGCTGTGAAGGTCGTCGAGGCCTGAGCATCTGACGAGCGCCCCCTCGGGGCGTGAGCCTGCTGCTCGTGCACGACGCGAAGGGCCCGGACCTCCTCGGAGGACCGGGCCCTTCGTCGTGCACCGGGGCTGGCTGTCAGAGACCGACGACCCGTCGGAGCCCTGCGTCGACGGCGTCCACGAGATTGCGCGGGAGGACGGTGCCGGTCGGGTCGATGTCTGTCCGGTCGACGGTCAGCGGCTGCGACACGTCGACGACCGAGTCTGTGGGCAGACCGGACGCCATGCACGTGAGACGCCGAGGTCGCACGCAGCACCTCCAGGTCGCACGCATCGTCACGAGGTCGTGCAGACACGCCGGGTCAGGGTCTTCTGGGGCGGATCCTGGCGTGTTCGTGCGACCTCGTGGTCGTCGGTGCGACCTCGATCAGGGGAGTCAGGCGCCGGAGACCATCCAGCGGTCGGAGCGGGCGCGCAGGCCTGTCGTGACGGCGCGGGCGAGCATGAAGACGCCCGCGAAGGCGAGCCACAGCCACGCGAGACCGGCGGGTCCCTCGGGAGCCCACGCACGGACGGCGAGGGCGACCGGGGCGTAGACGACCACGGTGAGCATGCCGGCCCATGCGAGGTAGCGACCGTCGCCCGCGCCGATGAGCACGCCGTCGAGCACGAAGACCCAGCCGGCGAGCGGCATGAGCGCCCCGGCGACCACCATGCCGAGCGTGATGGCGACGCGGACCTCGTGGTCG
Organism: Sanguibacter biliveldensis; assembly: GCF_033798665.1. Classification (NCBI taxonomy): domain Bacteria; kingdom Bacillati; phylum Actinomycetota; class Actinomycetes; order Micrococcales; family Sanguibacteraceae; genus Sanguibacter; species Sanguibacter biliveldensis. The sequence continues at coordinate 4,283,102 of NZ_CP138359.1, read as the reverse complement.
GTCGTGAAGAGCAGCGCGAACCACCAGCCGCCTGTGGCGATGACCACGCCGATGACCGCTCCGGCGCCGACCCCCCACTGGAGGGTGCGGCGCAAGATCGCCCGGGTCTCGGAGACGTCGCCGGCACCGAGCCTGTGCCCGATGAGTGCCTGCGCGGCGATCGCGAGGGCGTCGAGCGCAAAAGCGGCCAGACCCCACACGCTGTTGAGCACCTGGTACCCGGCGAGGTTCACGGCCCCGAGGCCCGTCGCGACGAAGACCGTGAGCAGGATGGCGAGCCGCAGCGAGAGGGTCCGGACGAAGAGGGGGACCCCGGCGCGGGCGTTGGCGAGGATCCCGCCGGAGGCCGGGCGCAGCGAGGCGCCTGCCGCGCGTGCGCCGCGGACGACGACGACCGTGAGCACGGCGCCCATCGTCAGCTGGGTGGCAGCGGTCCCCGCAGCCGAGCCGGCGATGCCGAACCCGAGCCCGTAGACGAGCGCGACGTTGAGGACCGTGTTGGTCACGGCCCCGCCGACCGCCACGTACAGCGGGGTGCGGGTGTCCTGGAGGCCGCGCAGCACGCCTGTCGAGGCGAGCACCACGAGCATCCCCGGGAGGCCTGGGCTCGACCAGCGCAGGTAGGTCACGGCGTGCCCGGCGACGGCGCCCTCGGCGCCCATAGCGCTGATCGCCCAGGGGGCGGAGAGCCACAGCGCCGTCGCGAGCACGACACCGAGACCGGCGGCCAGCCACATGCCGTCTACACCGGACTGGAGTGCCTCCGCGCGGTGGCCGGCGCCGACCCTGCGGGCGACCGAGGCTGTCGTCGCGTAGGCGAGGAACACGCACAGCCCGACGAGAGTCAGCAGGATCGTCGACGCGACGGAGAGCCCCGCGAGGTGCTCCGTCCCCAGGTGGCCGACGACCGCGGAGTCGACGAGGACGAAGAGAGGCTCGGCGACGAGCGCCCCGAGAGCGGGCACGGCGAGCGCGAGGATCTGACGGTCGAGGGGACGACGGGCTCCGCGGTGCTCACGGGGCACAACACTGTCCGCCACGTGGTCCCTCCCAGGGTCGAGGCATGGATGTGTGGACAACGAATCTTCTCATCCACAGGCAGATCGGCGGAATTCCGGGGCTGAGGGCCTGATATTCGGCTGAGATCCGCGGTTGTCCCCAGTTATCCCCATGGTTATACACACTGTGGATGACCAGCAGCCAGCACCTGAGGAAGTTATCCCCAAGGGTGGGGACAACCCTGTGGACGACGTGGTTGATCGAGGGACTGGAGGCGCGTACGGTGCAGGCGGCAACCACCGACTGACACCCCGTGTCGGTGGCGAGGCGTAGACCTGAGACCTCGCCCGCACAGCAAGGACGGACCCCCATGTCGATCGACGAGCTTGACACCGGCTACAGCTCTTCCAGCCAGGGCTCGGGGTCGTCAGGTCCGGGGTTCGACCGCACCCCGCCCCAGGACATCGCCGCAGAGCAGAGCGTCCTCGGCGGCATGCTCATCTCGAAGGACGCCATCGCCGACGTCATCGAGCAGCTCAAGGGCACGGACTTCTACAGGCCCGCGCACGAGGCCATCTACGACACGATCCTCGACCTCTACGGCCGCGGCGAGCCTGCTGACGCGATCACCGTCGTCGCTGAGCTCACCAAGCACGGCGAGATGGGCCGTATCGGCGGAGCCCCGTACATCCACACCCTCATCTCGATGGTGCCGACGGCCGCCAACGCGGGCTACTACGCCCGCATCGTGCGCGAGCGGGCCGTGCTGCGCCGCCTCGTGCAGGCCGGGACGCGCATCGTCCAGCTCGGCTACGCGACCGACGGTGGTGACGTCGACGAGCTGGTCAACAACGCGCAGGCCGAGGTCTACGCCGTCACCGAGACCCGGTCCTCCGAGGACTACGCGGTGCTCGGCGACGTCATCGGCGGAGCCGTCGACGAGATCGAGGCCGCGGGCCACCGCGGGGAGGGCATGGTCGGCGTCCCGACGGGCTTCGCCGACCTCGACAGGTTGACGAACGGTCTGCACCCCGGCCAGATGATCGTGCTCGCGGCACGCCCGGCTATCGGAAAGTCGACGCTCGGGATCGACATCGCGCGGTCGGCGTCGATCAAGCACGGGTTGACGTCTGTCGTGTTCTCGCTCGAGATGAGCCGCAACGAGATCACCATGCGTCTGCTCTCGGCCGAGGCCCGCATCCACCTGCAGAAGATGCGCAACGGCTCCATGGGCGAAGAGGACTGGCAGAAGCTCGCCGGGACCATGGGCAAGATCTCCGAGGCGCCGCTGTTCATCGACGACTCGCCGAACATGTCGCTCATGGAGATCCGCGCCAAGTGCCGGCGCCTCAAGCAGAAGCACGACCTCAAGCTCGTGGTGATCGACTATCTCCAGCTGATGACCTCGGGAAAGCGCGTCGAGTCGCGTCAGCAGGAGGTCTCGGAGTTCTCCCGTGCGCTCAAGCTGCTCGCCAAGGAGCTCGAGGTGCCGCTCATCGCGATCTCACAGCTCAACCGTGGCGCCGAGCAGCGCACCGACAAGCGCCCCGCGATGTCCGACCTGCGTGAGTCCGGCTCGATCGAGCAGGACGCCGACATCGTCATCTTGCTGCACCGTGAAGACGCCTACGAGAAGGAGTCTCCGCGCGCCGGCGAGGCCGACCTCATCGTGGCCAAGCACCGTAACGGCCCGACCGACGTCATCACCGTGGCGTTCCAGGGTCACTACTCACGCTTCGTCGACATGCAGGCGTGAGACCGGGGGACACCGGAGAAGGGCACAGGGGTGAGAGCTGTCCATCCGGCCGCACGTCGACTGGCGGCGGTCCTCGCCGTCGTGCTGGTGGTGGCAGGCGTGGTGGCCACGGCAGTCGGTCTCGTGCGGTGGCTCGAGCCGCTGACAGACCTGGAGGGCGGGGTCTCGGTGCCGATCCAGGTGACAGCCTCTGACGGGGTGGGAGCCGACCTGCAGCTCCTCGTCGAGATGGAGCCCTACGACGACGTGCGGGTCGGCGGGATCCCGACAGGTGGTCTCCCGCACACCGACAGCCGTACGTACCCGCTCGGTGTCGTGACGGTCTACGCTCCCGACGCCTCGACGAGCGAGAAGCTCTTGTCCCGAGCAGACGCGATGCTGCGCGGGATCGCCCTGCTCGTCGCGGCCCTCGCGCTCCGGCCGGTGCTCCGTGCTGTCGCCGCTGACCGGCCGTTCCGACGCCACGACGGTCGTCGCGTGCAGGTCGCGGCCCTGTGCGTGGTCGTCGGCGGCTATGCCGCACCGCTCCTGCCGTGGCTGGCCAGCGCGTCGGTGCTCACCAGGCTGGACGACCCCCACGGCCTCAGCGCGACGGCTGTGCACCACCTCGAGGTGTTCGTGGTCGCGGCGCTGGTGGTGCTCGTCGGTGCTGTGGTGAGTGCTGGCACGCAGGAACCACGCAAGGTGTCGAGGGCCTGACCCGTCCGACGCTGTCAGGCCGGACTGCCCGCGGGTGTGTAGCGTCTGGCGGATGAGTCACGACGCGCAGGACCATGTCTCGACAGGTCGGCTCCCCGGGCGGGACGTGGTCGGCGAGGCCGTGCAGCGCGCCTACGAGGACTTCCGGTCGCTCGGCGAGGGCGAGGTCATCCAGGACGTCCCGGCGCTCGCGGACGCCGACCCGGACCTCTTCGGGGTCGCGCTGGTCCACGTCGACGGCACGGAGCACACAGCAGGCGACTCCGGGCACAGGTTCACCATCCAGTCGATCTCGAAGGCCTTCGTCTACGCGCTGGTCTGCCAGGAGATCGGCCACGATGCAGTGCTCGCCAGGGTCGGGGTCGACAACACGGGTGTGCCCTTCGACTCGGTCCTGGCGATCGAGCACAACGAGGGCCATCCGATGAACCCGATGGTCAACGCGGGTGCGATCGCGACGACAGGGCTCGTCCCCGGGGCGAGCCGTGACGACCGCTGGGGCTTCGTGCTCGAGGGGCTGTCGCGTTTCGCGGGTCGGGACCTCGAGGTCGACGAGGAGGTCTTCTCGTCGGAGTCGAAGGAGAACGAGCGCAACCTCGGTCTCGCCCACCTGCTCCAGGGCCACGACAGGCTCAGTGGTGACCCTGCGGAGGTCGTCGACACCTACACACGCCAGTGCGCGCTGCTCGTCGACGCTCGCGACCTCGCGGTCATGGGCGCGACGCTCGCCGGTGGCGGGGTGAACCCTGTGACAGGCGTCCAGGTCGTCGACCCGTCGATCTGCCGGGACACGCTGAGCGTCCTCGCGTCGACCGGGATGTACGAGCGGTCGGGGGAGTGGCTCTTCGAGGTCGGGGCACCTGCCAAGAGCGGCATCTCCGGGGGCATCGTCACCGTGTCACCCGGCAAGGGGGCGATCGGGACCTTCTCGGCACCGCTCGACGACGCCGGGAGCTCGGTCCGTGGTCGCCGTGCCACGTCCCAGCTGGCCCGTGAGCTCGGGCTCGACGTCTTCGCCTCCCGCGCTGCGCCCCGCCGTTCGTCGACCACCTGACCGGAGGGTCGGTGCGCTGCCCTCAGGACCGCAGCGCCCACCCGCAATAGCTGCGCCATGCGTGGACCGCCGTGCGGGTGCGCCGACGGAGCGTGCGGAGGTCCTCCGGGACGCTGCCCGGCCGGGCGAGGGCGCGGTCGAAGGGGAGCCTCAAGACCGCTCCTGCCGGGGCCTTCTCGAGCGTGGTGCCGCGCTGCCTGCCGTACACCTCGGTCTGGACGACGGCGACGCGGGCCAGGAGCGCACTGTCACCCTCGGCGATCGCCGCCGTCAGCCGCAGGGCGTCAGCCGTCCCGAGCGGGGTGGCGGGAGCCGCCACGGCGACGGCGACGTCGCCCGACCGCAGCAGGTCGAGGGCGTCGGAGGCCGCGCAGACACCGACGTCCCAGATCGCCGACTGCGGGTCGACGCGGCCCACCTCGTCGCCGCCGCACCGCTCGACGAGGCCTGTGCCGCCGGTGCCGAAGAGCCCTGGTGCACCGCGGGCGTCGTCACGGGTCGCCGCGAAGGCGAGCGCAGCGAGGGTGCTGGCCCCGGCGCCCGAGGTCACGGAGACGATCGCGAGGGTCCTCACGACTCGACCTCCGGGTCGCGGGCCACCTGGATGACGTGCGGACGCCCACCGCGGCGGATGAACCGACCACGTCCGGGCGGGAACCTCTCAGGGTAGATCCGGCTGACCAGCTGACCCTCGCTGCGCTCGCCCGACATGAGCAGGATCGAGCCGCCGGTGTCCCGGGTCACCTGGATCATCTGCGAGTACATGGCGCGGCTCGCCCCGGCGACGGGCCGGGTGAGCACGACGTGCAGACCGAGGTCGCGCGCGCTCGGCATGTACGGCATGAGCGGCGCGAAGGGGTCGGCGCCACCGGCCGAGACGATGTCGTAGTCGTCGATGAGCACGACGATGCGCGGCTCGCGCGCACGCTCCTCGGGCGAGCGGCCGGGCCGCTGCTCGAGCTCGCTCGCGATCGACTCGGCGAGCCCGCGCGCCTGGGTCGCGTTCTTGGCGTGCGCGGCGAGGTAGTCGTCCTCGACCACGTCGGGGACGTTGCCCCGCGGGTCGACGACGGCGATCGCGAGCTCGTCGCTGCTGAACCTCTCGATGAGACCCTTCGCGATGGTGCGCAGCAGCGTCGTCTTGCCGCACCGCGAGTCACCGAGGACCACGAGGTGCTGGTCGTCGCCGGTGAGCTCCCAGAGGGCGGCCTCCATGGTGTCCTGGCGCAGCCCGATCGGGACGACGTCGGGCTCGTCGAAGGCGTCGGGCAGCTCGGCGCGGTCCACGTCGAGCGGGAGCAGCCGGATCGGTGCGGCGGCCGGGCCGCTCCAGGACTCCGCGGTCCTCCGGGCGAGGGCCTCGAGCTCGTCTCCGACGGCGTCGTCGCCGACGACGTTGAGGACGGGCAGCGCGACCTGCGCGAGGTTCTTCGTGTCGAGGATCGCCCGACCCGGGGTGTCGGCCGAGAGCGTCGCGGACAGCTTGCGGTCGATGCTGGACTCGGCAGGGTCGTTGAGCCGCAGCTCGACGCGGGTGCCGAAGAGCGCCTGGTGGCCCATCCGCAGCTCGCTCCACCGGGTGAGCCCGACGACGAGGTGGATGCCGAAGCTTGCGGCCCGCGTCATGATGTCGGTGAAGGCTGTCTCGATCTCCTCGAAGTCCTGACGGATCTGCCCGTAGCCGTCGACGAGCAGCACCACGTCGGCCGCGTCGAGCTCGGGGATGCGGCCCGCGGCGTGCATCGAGCGCAGCTGCACCATCGAGTCGATCGAGTACTTCTTGAACACGGACTCGCGCAGGGCGAGCATGCCGCTGAGCTCTTCGACGAGCCTGAACAGCCTGTCCCGGTGCGAGCGCGTCGCGACACCGCCCACGTGCGGGAAGTGCTCGATGCGCTGGAGCCCACCTCCGGTCAGGTCCATGCCGTACACGGCCACGTCGCGGGGGGTGTACGTGAGCGACAGAGAGGCCGCGATGGTGCGCAGCAGCGTGCTGCGCCCGGTCTGCGGAGCCCCGATGACAGCCACGTGACCGCCCGCGCGGGCGAGGTCGAGACGCCACGGAGCCTGGGACTGCTGCGTCGGGTCGTCCTCGAGACCGATGACCACGCTCAGCCCGGGGGTGCGCTCGCCGGCCTTCTCGAGCACCAGCCCGAGGGCGAGGCGGTCGGGGAGCGGCGGGAGCCACACGGGGCTCACGGCACGGTCGTCGTCGCGCACCCTGTGCACGGACTCGTCGACGAAGGTCCGGCTCGTGTCCGGCCGCGTCAGCGACGGGGTGGCGGAGGCCTGCTCGGTGCTGCCGGGGGTCGAGATCCCGTTGAAGGTGGGCAGCAGGAGCGGGCGCGCCTCGGTCTCGTCGTCGCGCGAGGCACGCTGACCGTCGACCGGGCCCGAGACGAAACCGGACCTGAACCGTGTGTAGACGCTCGTGTCGACCTTGAGGTACCCGTAGCCGGGCAGCGCCGGCAGGTGGTAAGCGTCGGGCGTGCTGAGGACCACCTGCGACTCGGGCTCGCTGAAGGTGCGCAGACCGAGCCTGTACGAGAGGTACGTGTCGAGGCCGCGGAGCTTGCCACCCTCGATGCGCTGGCTCGACAGCAGCAGGTGCACACCGATCGACCGGCCGATGCGCCCGATCTGCAGGAACAGGTCGATGAAGTCGGGCTCGGCCGTGAGCAGCTCGCCGAACTCGTCGATGACGACGAACAGGTGCGGCATCGGGGCCATCTCGGGACGCTCGGCACGGAGCTGCCGGTAGTGCGAGATGGACGGCGACGACCCGGCCTCCTTGAGCATCCGCTGGCGCCGGACGACCTCGCCCTGGATCGACGCGCGGGCGCGCGTGGTGAGCTGCGGGTCGTCGGCGAGGTTGTCGATCAGCCCGGCGAGGTGCGGGAGCCCCGCGAAGGGTGCGAAGGCGGCTCCACCCTTGTAGTCGACGAGGATCATCGAGAGGTCTTCGGGCGGGTGCGTCAGCGCGAGGGACAAGATCAGCGTGCGGAGCATCTCGGACTTGCCCGAGCCTGTGGCGCCGATGCAGATGCCGTGCGGGCCCATGCCCAGCTGCGCGCTCTCCTTGAGGTCGAGCCGCACGGGGTAGCCCTGGTCGTCGGTCGCGAAGGGCACGTTGAGGAACTGCGCGGGCGACCGGGGACGCCAGAGCGTCTCGGGGTCGACGTCGTCGAGGCTGTCGATACCGAGCAGCTCGTAGATGTCGAGGGTCCTGTTGCCCTCCTCGTCCTGGGTGGCAGAGAGCGAGAGGCGCATGGCGGCCATCGCGCGGGCTGTCGACTCGAAGAGCGGCACACCGGTCTGGTCAGGCTCGAGGCTGACGTCGAGGGCGTCGGGGGTCCCCGGGGAGGTGGTGAGCGTCCCGGTCACGGTCCCGTCGAGCGTGATCCGTACGTCGAGCTCGCTCGGCTCGTCGAGCCGGTCCGAGAGCAGGTGCACGACCGTCACGCCGAGCTCCTGGAGCGTCGCGCCGGCGCCGACAGGAAGGGTCGAGGCGCGACGACCGTGGTCGTCGACGACCACGAGCAGACGCGACGGCTGGCTGCGCACGGACCCTGTCCGCTTCGATGAGTGGGCGTGCTGGAGCCTGTCGGTCAGCGTGCTGCCGAGCACGTGCGCCAGGCTTGAGAGGTCGGGCGCGACCCTGCGGGCAGGCACCGGACCGTCGAACAGCTCAGGGTCCTGGACGTGCGGGAGCAGGTCGAGACCCTGCCAGTCCGCGCTGCGGTCGGGGGCGTAGGCCGCGGCGATCGAGAGGTCGTCGGGTCCGTGCTGCGCGGCGAGCTGGAGCAGCATGCTGCGGACCGTCGCGACGGTGTGCGCGCGGTCGCCCACCACGGCCATCACAGCGACGTCCCGCAGGTCGACTGTCACCGGCATGGCCTCGACCCGCTCCACCTGGTCGGCGATCAGCCGAGCCTCGGACAGCAGGATCGGGTCGTGAGGCTCCATCGGCGACGAGGCCGGCGGGACCGTGAGGTCGAACCACGGCACGGCGCCCGTGCCGACGCGCACGGTGAGGAAGTCGGCGTCACGGCGCCGACGCTCCCACAGGCGCCGCGGGTCGCGGACGAGGGCCATGAGGGCCGAGGGCTCGGGGTGCATCACGGCGGCGTCGCGCCGGGCGTCGGCGGTGCGGGCGGCGAGGTCCCGGCGGAGCTTCTCGAGGTAGTCGAGGTAGAGCTCGCGCTTGGCGCGCTCCTGCTTGGCCGCACGGCCGCGCGAGGAGACCGCGAATCCGATGCCGCCGACGATCGCGACGACGAAGACGAGCGCTGCGACGACCATGAACAACGGCTGCCCGTTGCGCATGACGACCATCATGACGACCGAGGTCATGGCCCCGACGATCGGCAGGAGCATCTGGAGCGGCGTGCGGCCGCCCTGGTCGTCGCCGAGCGGGGGCGGAGGCGCGATCGACTCGGGCTCCGGCGCGGTGACCGGCACGGTGGTGCGGGTCGGGCGGTGGACGATCTTGAGACTCATGCGGCGCTCCCGCGGGTGTCGGCGCGTCGGCCGGCCACGTCGACGACAGCAGCCGCCAGACGGAGCGCAGCGAGCGTGGTGGAGGCGCGGAGCCTGTGGCTGCCGACGGGTCGGGCCGCACCGTGCGCGCGGTCGTAGGGGAGCGCCACGGCGGGCACAGGGAGGAGGCGGAGCATCTCGCCGAGGGCTGCCGTGCGCTCGCGGCGCACGTCGTCGACGGCCAGGAGCACCTGGACGCCGGCCTCCTCGACGGTGCGGGCGAGGTCGACCGCGCGCTGCAGCGAGGTCCTGTCGGCGGGGGTCGTCACGACCACGGCTGTGCTCGCCGAGAGCACCCGGCCGACTGTCGAGGCGTCGCGGACACCCCAGTCGGTGACGACGAAGTCGAAGAACCTGCCGGCCGGCGCGACGGCCTCCCACCATCGGGAGTCGTCGGCCGGACGCACACCAGCATCGGCCTCGCCCGCAGAGCCTTCGCCGTCGGATCCAGAGCCCGCGCCGTCGGCTGCGGGGACCGGCGCGGCCAGGTCGAGGCAGTAGAGCCCACCGAGGGTCTGCACCAGCCCGGCCGTCGCGGCGTCGGACCGGCGGGCTGCCCGGCGTGCCGTCTCGTCGGCCGGGGTGCTGGGCGCGGGCGTCGTGAGGCCCGCGTGCCACAGCGCCGAGCGTGCTGTGCGCGACGCGTTGACCAGGAGGATCCGCTGGTCGCGGCGGGAGGACAGGACAGAGGCCAGCAGACCACCGACGGTCGAGCAGCCCGAGCCACCAGCCACGCCCACGACCCCGACCCGGGTGCTGAGCGCGAGCGGCGCCCGCACGGCCTCGTCGAGCCTGCGCAGCTCTTCGGCGCGGGACGGCAGAGAGGCCACGAGGGTGGTCCAGGCGCGTCCCATCAGAAGGTCCCGACAAGGTCGGCGAACACGCCGAGGCGTGCAAGCACGAGGGGGACCAGCGCGAGGACGGCGATCAGCTCGACGATGTTCGCGAGACCGCGCAGACGCGCCTTGAGGTACTCGCTCGGGTGCGAGCCGACGAGCGCAGCGACCAGGACGGCGACGCCGAGCGCGACACCGACGGCCTGCTCGGGCTCGGTGCTGCCGAGGTCGACGAGGAGCGCGACCAGCGGCACCAGCCCGGCGAGCATCAGCACGAGACGCTGGGGCGCGAGGGGGAGGACCCGGGTGCGCAGCAGGAGCACCACGGCGAGGCAGGCCGTGAGGACCCGCGTCGCGGTGTCAGGAGCCCCGGCGAGGACCCAGGCGCACGAGCCGACGACGACAGCCGTCGCGACCGTCGCCCAGGTGAGCGCACGGTGGGTCGCGTCGACGGCGCGGCGTGCGGCTGCCCGTGGGATGCGGTTGCCCTCGACGACACGGTCGTCGAGCCCGCTCAGCCCGCTGACTGTCATCGCGATCCCGGGCAGCAGGCCGAGCAGCAGCGTGCCGACCACGGCGACGACAGCGGCCGAGTGCAGACGCTCCCAGCCGAGGGCGTGCATGGCGGCGAGCGCGCCGACCAGCACCGTGCCGACGACCCCGCCGAGCCCGAGACCGACGTCCCGGGAGCCCGCGGCCCCGACCAGCCCGACGAGGAGGCTCGTGAGCCCGAACCAGACGATCGCCGAGGTCCCGAGCGTCCCGTCGGCATGGTCGGCGCTCACCAGGAGCGCGGCGACCGCGGCACCGCCGACGGCACCTGCGGTGAGGACGACGGCTGGGCCGGCGAGGTGGCGGCGGCAGAGCACGGACGCGACGACAGCCACGCCGGCGCAGACCGCGAGCAGCGTGACCAGCGGGACGTCGAGCGACGAGACGGCCACCAGCGCCGCGTAGGCACCCAGGACAGCTGTGAGCACCGACGCGGCGACGACTCCCCACACGGGGCGCCACGCGTCGGCGCGGCTGTCGACGGCGTCCGCGACGACGTCGGTGACGTCGGCGACCTCGGGCGGCGGCGGAGCCTCGTCGACGCGCACGATGCGCAGCAGCGCACCGTGCTCGACCGACTGCTCGGCGAGGGTGAGCGAGGAGTCCAGCTGCTCGCCGACCCGCGTGACGAGGGCGACCGGGCGCGCCGAGCGCGCCTCGCCCTCGTCGAGCAGCACCAGCACGTCGGGCAGCATCGCGGCGACGGGCTCGTCGTCGGGGAGGACGAGGTCGGCCTTGCGGCCCTCGCCCTGGATCGTGACGCGGGTGTACTCGGTCACTTCTTCTCCTCCTCGACGACGCGCTGCGTCGCCGGGTCGATCGTCACGCCCGTGGACGGGTCCGTGTAGTAGCCGGTCTCGGTGTCGAGGTACCAGTCGATGCGGGGGTCGATGACGTTGCCGTCAGGGTCCTCGGCCAGGCCGGTCTCCCGGTCGACGAAGAACCCGGTCTGCGGGTCGATGAAGTTCCCGGACACCGGGTCCGCGAGGAACCCCGTCTCCGGGTCGAGCGGCATGTCAGGGGTCTCGGGGATCGGGTTCGCGGCGAGCGCGGCCCTGAAGGACGCCACGGCCTGGTCTTCCTTGCGGTTGTCGAGCAGGTTCACCACGAAGGAGAACCCGAGGCAGCCGACCCCGGCGACGGCGGCGATGACCACCGAGCCGATGAACCTGCGGACGTTCGTGTTGACCTTGCGGCGCTGCTCGAGCGCCCCGAAGGACAGCGCAGACGACAGCCGCTCGCGGTGCGTGCGGGTCGACTCGACGAGGATCCTGTCGCGGTCGGTCACTGGGGTGCCTCCGGTCGGGTGGGGTCGGCGACGTGCAGGGTGCGTGTGCCCAGCGCGATCCGCGAGCCGGCCGGGGCGGGTGTGCGCACGTGCGGGGTGAGCGGTGAGAACTGCTGGCCGGGCAGCGCCACGGCCGAGCCGTTCGCCGAGCCGAGGTCGGTGACCCACAGCAGCGGCCCGTCGAGCTCGAGGACGGCGTGGCTGCGCGAGATCGACCTGCCGATGTCCGGGATGCCCAGCAGGTAGTGCGTACCCGTCGGGTCGACGGGGCTGCGCCCGACGATCGTCGTGCCGAGGACCGTGACCGTCGCGCCCTCGTCGGTGACCACGACGACGCCGGGGGTGCGGGCCGTCTCCTGCGCCATCCACGGGTCGGCCGGAGCCGGGGCCTGCTCGGCCGGGACCGGCACCGAGGAGGCGGGGACGACGAGCAGCGGGTCGCGGCCGCGGGCGAGGTCTGCGGTCAGCCCGCGGCCCGGGACGAGTGCCCGCGCGGACGGCATCGCGCTCGCGCGGTCGACGGTCCGCAGACGCGTGAGGCGCAGCCCCAGGCTGCGACCGGTCCGGACGCGGTCTGCCACGACGACGAGAGCCACCACGGCCGCGAGGACGCCACCGACGACAGGGTGCAGCAAGAACCCCAGGCCGAAGGCGGCGGCGGCGACGAGCAGGTCGACGGCGGTGGCTGCCGCTCGACGAGCGCCCGCGGGCCTGACGTCGTGCAGGAGGATCGCGTGCGGGACGGCGCTGCGGTCGGCGACCGAGGTCCCGTCGTCGCGGTGCTGCTCGGCCACGGACGAGAAGGCGTGCATCGTCCACCCCCTTCGTCGGTCTGCTGCGTCTGCTGCTGTGGTCTGTCGTGCGGGCCGTGCCGTCCGTGAGGCTCGCACCCGCGGCCGCCTGAGCGTCCAGGCGCGGTCTGCCGGGCACGAACCTATCCTGCGCTCAGCCCTCTGTCCTCGTGTCCACAGGGGTGAGGTACCCAGTGAGAGGTACCCATCGCGGAACCTGGGCGCTGTGCTTACGGTGATGCCGACCGCTCGACGACGGGAGAGAACCATGAAGTTCGCGATGGAAGCCGATGCACTGCAGGTGCTCGGGCAGAAGACGGCGACGGAGTCTGATGACTTGGGTCAGCTGGTGCGGAACCTGAAGGAGGCTGCGGAGCCTCTGGAGTCCACGTTCAACGGTGTGGCCAAGGCGTCGTTCATCAGCTTCAAGGAGCGCACGGACGACATCTCTTCGATCCTCAACAATGCGTTGGTGGGGATCACGGAGTCGATCGGTGGTCAGAACCTGGCGTTCACGACTGCTGCTGACGAGGGTGCTGACCAGCACCGTTCTGCTGAGGGCTCCGCTGACTTCCAGGGTGCCGACACGTCCAAGTTCGCCCCCCGGGCCTAGAGGAGGATCGTCATGTCCAGCAACCAGATGGATCGTAACGACTACGACATCAGCTCGTCGCAGGCGGCTCAGTCGAACTTCGAGCGTGCTGCCGGTGCGCTCGAGGCGGCGCTGGCTCGTCGTGACATGGATGTCAAGAACGCGATGGCCGTGTACTCGGCCGACGGTGTGAGCGACAGGTATGCGGCGATGGAGGCCCAGTGGAACACCGCTGGTACCGAGGTCAAGGGCATCATCTCCGCGATCCGCACGTCTCTGTCGGAGAACGACGAGATCGCCCGCCGCGGGCTGCAGCAGGCAGCCTCCTACATCCCGGACTGAGCCATGAACATCGTCCACCCTGTCGCAGACGAGTGGGGCGAGGACTACGCAGTCTTCGCCGCCTCTGCCGAGCACGTCATCCTCAGCGAGCCGCTGGCCGCGTTCCTCGACTACGCCGTCACGGAGCGCCTGCGCCCCGTCCTGATGACGAGCACCGGGACGCGCCTGAGCCCCTTCGTGTCGCTCGCGATGCGCAGGGCCGGCGGGCTGTGGGCCGTGCAGAGCGCGGGCGGTGCGACGTACGACGGGCTCTCCGGCTACAGGATCGACACGCTCCGTGACCTCTGGGAGCGTCCCGGCCAGGGGACAGAGCGTCTGCCGTCCTACACGACCCTGGCCACCACGCACGAGCAGCAGTTCCCCGGCGTGCTGATGTTCGACGTCTTCGCGCACCAGCGTGCTGCCTCGGACACCACGGTCGGGACCCTGTCGGCGGCGATGATCTCTGCGCTCGGTGGGTCGCCCCTCGAGCTGTGGGGTCCCTTCGAGCCGCTCGTGGACCGCTGGGACACGCGGGTCCTCACCGAGGTCGCCCGCCGCGAGATGCCTGCGACGGACGCGCTGCACGGCCTGAGCCGTGACGGCTCCTTCGTGGACCTCTTCGTCGGTCGCACCCGGCGAGGGATCCTCGAGCAGATCAAGGGTGGGGTCGCCCTGCGTCGCTACCCCGACCACATCGGTGGTCTGGTGCAGACGGCGTCGCAGGCTCTCGCGACCATCGCCGACGAGTTCCAGCCGACGATCGGCTTCGTGTCGCTCGCCGAGACGGACATCGGGACGTGGGTCGAGCCGGCTGCCAAGCGGCCGGAGGTCCCGCTCGCGGTGATCATCGGGCCGCGTGGTGTGCACGACCTCGACATCGACGCCGCGGCCCTGGCCGAGAAGCACGACATCACGATGCTCGGGCGCAAGCGCACACCGAGCCTGCTCGTCAGGTTCAGCAACCCCGACCAGGGTCTCTGGGCCCAGCTCGTCGCCTTCGCCCACGACCTCGGTGCCGAGCGCATCGCGGCCGCAACAGGACTCGGGAGGGTCTGACATGCCAACGGAGATCGTGCTGCTGAGCGAGGTCGAGCCGACCTCGGCCGTCATGGTGCGGGCCGCCGCCGTCGACCACCCCGACGGGACGTTCCTGGAGTACCGCGACGGGCAGATCCGCCAGTTCGTCGACGCGCAGGGCCGTGCACTCCTGTCGATCTACAGGAGCCGACCCGTCCGGGAGCCCGCCCAGGCGGCCGACGCCCTGGTCCGGGCACCGACGGCCTTCGGTCTCTGGACCGACATGGCCGTCCCCTACGGGGACACAGGTGCCGGGCGGGCGCTCGCCGAGTCCATCGCCGCCGCCGTCGGCGGGACCATCGCCGACCGAGTCTGAGGGGAAGGCACGACCATGACGCAGTGGAAGATCGACCCCAGCGGGGTCCAGAGCATCCTCACGACGGTGAACACCGACGCGACCGAGCTGGGCACAGCCCTCTCCGAGGACAAGTTCCAGGCGGTCCTCGACGGGCTGACCTGGGGCGGGATGATCACGCAGGACGTCCCGACGGCCGTGAACGCGCTGTTCGCCGACCAGACCGCGAACCTCACGAACATCAACAACCGGATCAACGCCGGCACCGTGGGTGTGGCCAACGCGGTCATCGCCTACAACAACGGGCAGGAAGACATGTCCGCCACCTACCAGGCAGAGCTGCTCAGCTCCGCCGTAGACGGTGACTTCTCGTACTTCGTCGAGCACGGACACCAGGGCTGAGGACCACACCATGACGACGACACCCACGATGTGCGTGAACGACGGCGGGCTGATCAACCCCGACGCGTTCCCGGCACGCGCCAGCGACCTCGACACCGGGGCCATCACCGGCTCTGCGTCCAGCATCCGTGCGATGGCCACGACCGTCCACGACGAGACCAGCTCGATCGACACGACGTGGGCCGGGCTCAGCGGCAGCTACGAGGCCCCCGAGCAGGATCAGGTCTACGCGCTCATGACCCCGGCGGTCACCTCCGCCACCGAGCTCAAGACGGCCTTCGACGCGGCTGCCGGTCACCTGGACACCTACGCCGGGGTCCTCGACGGGATCAAGAGCCGTCTGTCGACCTTCGAGACGACCGCAGCGGACTTCCGAGCCGAGGTCATCAACGGTGTCGAGACGATCGCGGCCGAGAGCAACGAGGCGAACGTCGAGGACTACGCCGAGTGGGCCTTCCAGTGGGTGCCCGGCGTCGAGCAGCGCACGGTCACCGTGCCCTGGTACGAGGACAGCGCGACCGTCGAGCGCAACCAGAAGCTGCTCGAGGAGTACGCAGGGCTGCTGGAGGAGATCTCCACGGCGGCCACGCAGTGCGCCAACGACATCAACGCCCTGGTGCAGAACTCGTGCGTCGCACCCGTCGAGGCGATCCCCGCCGAGGCCTTCAACAACCCCGAGATGCCCATGCCGTGGGGCGAGTCCCGGGACGAGGACCGCAACTGCCCCGAGTCTGTCGGCCACGGCGCCGCGAACTTCGGCGTCGGCATCGCCGAGGGGGCCGGGATGCTCGTGCTCGGGTACAACCCCGAGAACGGCGAGTTCTTCCAGGGGGAGGCCTGGGGCCAGGCCTGGGGAGGGCTCGGCAACCTCGCCGGCTCCCTCGTGCTCGCCACGACCCCAGCCGCCACGATCGCCAACATCATGGCCGCGACGGGCAACGGCAACGCGTTCACAGACTTCATGTACGACCGCCAGAAGGTGGTCGCCGGGACCGTCGGCTCGATGATCGGCTTCGACATCGAGAATCCCGACGACCCGTGGCACAAGTGGAAGGAAGACGGAGTCGCGACGGGCACCGAGTCGATCCTCAACGTCGGCACCTTCTTCATCCCCGGTGCCGGGCAGGTCGGTGCGGGCCTCAAGGTCGGCAGCGCGAGCGCGAAGGTCGCGAAGATCGCGGCTGTCGGTGCCGACTTCCTCATCCCTGGAGGCTCGTGGGTCGTCAAGGGTGGCGTGCGCGTCGCGACAGGTCTGAGCGACCTCCTCAAGGTCGCCGACAACGGCGTCCCCGGTCTCGGTGCGACCACCCAGGTCGGTGTCAACGGCGTCAAGCTCTCGCCGACGGCCCTCATCAACGCGATCGACGACGTGCCGGTGTCCCAGGCGACCCCGCCGCCGAGCTCGTCGATCGTCCCGAGCGGCGGGGGACCCGGTACGACAGCCCCGCCGTCCGTCCTGCCCGACGTGAGCGGACCGGCGACCCGTCCCGGCCCGAGCATCGACGACGTCGCCCCCGACGGCCGCGGCCCCGAGCCGACGACGCCGGCCGACCCGGCACCTGCAGCTCCCGGACCCCAGGACGGCACGCAGCCACCGAGCGGACCACGGCCCGAGCCGACACCGGCCCCGGAGACGACCCCCGCGCCCGAGGCTGGTCCGCGACCGGAACCCGCACCCGAGACTGGGACACGGCCGGAGCCCGCTCCTGCCCCGGAGGCCGGACCGTCGCCTGCACCCGTCCCCGAGCCTGGACCTGCGCCCGACGGGACGCCTGCCCCCGAGACCGGCCCCGCACCCGAGGGCTCACCTGCCCCCGAGGCTGGGACGTCACCGTCGCCCGAGCACGGACCCGCGCCGGAGCCCGGCGTCGACCCGAGCCCGACACCCGAGACGAGCCCCGAGGCCGGTCCCGCTCCCGAGACGACCGAGCCCGGTGGTGCACCCGTGCAGCCCGCGCCGGACGCTGGAGCACCTGCCCCCGAGAGCCCGGCTCCTGAGGCCCCACGTCCGGAGCACACACCCGGTGGTCAGCCCTACGACCCCGAGGCCCCGGTCCGTGAGACCTCCGACCAGAGCCAGGCACCCGGTCGCCCGGACCAGGCCGACGTGGACGAGGCGCTGCGCAACGCTCCGGTCGACGAGAACGGCCGGCCTGTCGACCACCGCAACGGCGAGCCGCTGCGGGCGGACAACGCCGACGGGAGCCGCGGCTGGCACATGAAGTGGGACCCCGAGGCCCACCAGTGGGTCGCCGAGAACCCCGGCAACGCGCAGCCTGGCCCCGGCCAGCTGCCTGCGACGGGTGAGCCCAACAGCTTCGGCTACGACGCCAACGGCGACCGCCTGCCGTACGCGAACAACCGTCCCGAGTACGGCCCGGACCAGGTCCGTGAGGTCTGGGAGGCCGCGCAGGACCGCAACGGCCGGGTGTTCGTGACGAACGTCGAGGGCAAGCGCGTCGAGGTCTTCTGGGACCCGGGCGAGCCCGCGACCGCCACCTCTCCCGGCCGCCCGGCCGGCACGAGGGCCGGGGTCTGGGACATGGGCCACGCTCCTGGTTTCGAGTACCGCCGCCTGCGTGAGCGGTACCTGAGCGGGGAGATGACCCTCGACGAGTTCCTCGAGGAGTACCGCGACCCGAGCAGCTACAGGGTCGAGGACCCGTCGCGCAACAGGTCGCACGTCGACGAGATGTCCTAGGATCGCCCCACCCGCACGAACGCCCGAACCCAGGAGACCATCGTGACTGCTGCCTTCACCAAGGCGAAGACCGGGACGCTCGACGAGTTCCTCGGCGTCTACTCACCGAGCGGCGCGTCGGAGACCGGCATGGGTGGCATGACGCTGCTGTGCCGGGCGCTGGGCAACCGGCACCTCGACGCCCGCGTCGCCATCGCCAGCAGGCTGCTGGACGACGGGGCCGATCCCTCGACCGTGATCCCCCCGGACGGGTACAACGCGCTGCACATCCTCTTCGGGCAGGCCGTCCACGACCCGGAGGCCGAGGCGCCGCTCGTGCGGAGGCTGCTCGACGGTGGTGCCGACGTCAACGCCGTCGCCGTGCGCTGGGGGACGCCGCTGCAGACCCTGGCCGACAACCAGAAGTATGCGGACGACGAGCTCGCCCCGCTCTACGACGAGCTGTTCGCGCGGGACGACCTGGACCTGCTGGTACCCGGTGCGCAGGGGCGCTCGACGCTCGAGAGCGCACGCCTGCTGGGTGACGAGCGCGCCGACCTGGTGCGTCGCATGGAGCAGTACCTGACCGACCGCGGTGTCGCGGTCCCTGAGCGAGAGGTGTAGTCGTGGCTGTTCCGGAGTTCATCCCGAATTCGGGTGCCTGCCTGGTGTCGAAGAATGTCGTCAGCGGGGCTGGTCGGGTGCGGTGGATGGTGCGTGAGAACTCTCAGGCGCCTGCTGACAACGGGTGGCGGATCTTCTCGCACATCGACACCTCGGACTATCTGGCGGACGCGTCGAACCTGCAGATCTTGCCCTTCAACGACGTCTGCGCGATCGAGCCGGCGTTGATCGGGATCTACGACTTCCCTGTCGGGTCGGACCTGCAGCTGGTCGACGAGGGTGCCGGTATCAAGATCGTCGACACGGCGTCGGGCCGCGAGATCCCGCCGGAGAACTTCTACGTGCCGCCGTCGATGCGGGCGTGAGCAGGCTGCACGTCTGAGCGGGTTCTTCCCCCCCCCCCTTTCTCCCCGGGAGGGCACTTCTCCCCATCGTGATGGAGTGCGTCCTTTTCTAGGGTGAGCCTGGCTGCCCACGTGAGGTGGCTCTGGAATTCGCAGGGGGAGAGAACCATGAAGTTCGCGATGGAAGCCGATGCACTGCAGGTGCTCGGGCAGAAGACGGCGACGGAGTCTGATGACTTGGGTCAGCTGGTGCGGAACCTGAAGGAGGCTGCGGAGCCTCTGGAGTCCACGTTCAACGGTGTGGCCAAGGCGTCGTTCATCAGCTTCAAGGAGCGCACGGACGACATCTCTTCGATCCTCAACAATGCGTTGGTGGGGATCACGGAGTCGATCGGTGGTCAGAACCTGGCGTTCACGACTGCTGCTGACGAGGGTGCTGACCAGCACCGTTCTGCTGAGGGCTCCGCTGACTTCCAGGGTGCCGACACGTCCAAGTTCGCCCCCCGGGCCTAGAGGAGGATCGTCATGTCCAGCAACCAGATGGATCGTAACGACTACGACATCAGCTCGTCGCAGGCGGCTCAGTCGAACTTCGAGCGTGCTGCCGGTGCGCTCGAGGCGGCGCTGGCTCGTCGTGACATGGATGTCAAGAACGCGATGGCCGTGTACTCGGCCGACGGTGTGAGCGACAGGTATGCGGCGATGGAGGCCCAGTGGAACACCGCTGGTACCGAGGTCAAGGGCATCATCTCTGCGATCCGTACGTCTCTGTCGGAGAACGACGAGATCGCCCGCCGCGGGCTGCAGCAGGCAGCCTCCTACATCCCGGACTGAGCCTCCTGGACTGAGCCCCGGGCTCGGACGAGAAGTGACAGGTCTCGGTGACGCGCTGGTGTGCGTGGTCGCCGAGGCCTGCGCGCTGCGTGACGCAGCGTCGACGTATCTAGCAGGGGGACAGCTCAACCCCGACCTCTTCGACATCCGTGCTGCTGACATCGACACCTCGACGATCTACGGGTCGGCGACCGCCCTCAGGAGCATGGCCACGACCGTGCACGACGAGACGGCGTCGATGAGCTCGACGTGGTCCGGGCTGCCGGAGGGGTACGAGGCTCCCGAGCAGGAGCGGGTCTACGCCCTGATGAGCCCGGCGGAGCAGGCGGCCGACGACTTCAAGACCACGCTCGACGCGATGGCACGCCACCTCGAGACCTACGCCAGCGCCTTGGAAGGGATCAAGCCGAGGCTTGCGGCCCTCGAGGCGCGGGCGGCGACCTTCAGGGCTGAGGTGATCAACGGTGTGACGGTCCCCGTGCTCGAGGGTAAGGGTCCGGGCCTGGGCGACTACGCGATGGCGGGACTGCGGTGGGCTAGCCGTCTCGACCAGGACACGACTGTGGTGCCGTGGGTCGAGGACGGCGCGACGGTGGCTCGCAACGACGCCTTCATGGAGGAGTTCCAGGCGTTCCGGGTGGAGGTCTCCACCGCGGCCGCACAGTGCGCGAACGACGTCAACGCATTGCAGGAGTTCACGCCCCTTGCGCCGCTCACGCCCGGACCACCGGCGCAGGTCGTGCCGGTCGGGCCCGGCATCGACTCGGCGGTGTCGATGCCCTGGGGGCAGGCACGGTCGGAGGAGCGAAACTGCCACGAGACCGTCGGCCACACGACGTCTTCCTGGGGTTCTGACGTGCTTGCGGACGGTGCCATGCTCATCCTGGGTCGCAACCGCGAGACGGGAGGCTACTTCGAGGGGGAGGTCTACAGCCAGAGCTGGACGGGCATGGGGAGCCTGCTGTTCGCGACGTCGCTCTCGATGAACGTCAGCAACCGCGAGGCTGCGGCGCGGGCTGCGTCGGGGGAGAGCGACGACCCGGCTGACGCGTTCATGAACGAGCAGCTGAACCTCGCGAAGAGCGGGTGGGGCTCGGTCGTCGGCTACGACGGCAGCAGGCCGGACGACGTATGGCACCGGTGGACGGACGACGGGCTTGCCACGGGTGTCGAGACGCTCCTCAACGTGGGGACCTTCTTCATCCCGGCCGGTGCGGCAGTCAAGGTGACCGGCACCGGTGGCAAGGCGGCCCGCGTCGTCGCGGGTGCGGCTGACTTCGCTGTGCCGGGTGGGTCGTGGGTGGTCAGGACCGGTGTCAACGCGGTGACCACCGGTCCACGCGTGCTTCACCTCGGGTCGGGGGTGACGGTGCCGAGGACGGCCGGGCTGATCGCTGCCGTGGACGGATCTGTGCGGGTGGATGTCCCGATCCCCGGAGAGTCGGTCGTGCGACCCGGGTCCGAGACGTGGCTCGCTGATCGGGCGCAGCCGGGTAAGCCTTTCGATCCGGAGACCAGCCGCCGGGAGACCGTCAACCAGAACCAAGCCCCGGTGCGACCCACGGGTGATGACCCACGGGCGGCGTACGAGCGAGCACCGGTTGACGAGGCCGGGCGTCCTGTCGATCACAGGACCGGTGAGCCTCTGCGCCCTGACGGGCCGAACGGGGAGCGTAGGTGGCACCTGAAGTGGGACGAGGGCGAAGGGGAGTGGGTTGCGGAGAACCCAGGTTCAGGCCGAACAGCTCCCGGAGATCTGCCTGCCCGTGGCGAGCCGAACAGCTACGGTTACGACGGGAACGGCGACAGGCTGCCGTACGCGAACCATCGGCCTGCGTACGCGCCCGACCAGGTGATGAAGGTCTGGGAGCGCTCTAAGTCGCCGGACGGCGTCGTATACGCGATGAATGAGAAAGGCGACTTGGAGCCGGTTGTCTGGGATCCGTCGACATCGCGCGACAAGGTCTGGGACATGGGCCACGTGCCTGGTAAGAGCTACAGTGATCTGCTTGAGCGTTATCTCGGGCACGAGATCACGAAAGAGAGGTTCCTGCGCGAGTACCGAAACGTGAAGAACTACCGAGTCGAGTTCTGGGACGTCAACAGATCTCACCGCTTCGAATGACATCCGAGCGCGTTTGATGAGAGGAAGAGAGGAGCGGGGATGGCCGAGGTTGACGAAGCAGCGGAATATTGGGACGCGCGCAAGTTCTTCGAACAGTTCGGGCCGCGCATCATGGATCCGACGACTGCTCTGAGAGGGGCCGTGTCGAACGAAGATCTTCAGGCGCGAGTTGTCATCGCCGGACAGTGTCTTCTAGACGGCGCGGACGTGACGAGAGTCTTCGGTTCCGAGCGTGTCTCGGTGGTACACGTCCTGCTCGGACAGCTTTCCCATGACTTCGAGCGCGAGCCCGAACTGCTTCGCGAGATTCTCATCGCAGGGGCCGACGTCAATGGGGTGTCAACCCGCTGGGGCACGCCCCTGCAGACCCTCGCGGGAACCGCCAAGTTCACCGACGAGGAGCTAGCGCCCTTCTATGACGTGTTCTTCGCGCGCCCCGACCTGGATCTGCTGAAGCGCGGGTACCGCGGGTGGTCGACCCTGGAGATGGTGAGGCGGAACGGGCCGCGTCGTGCGGGGCTTCTCGCGAGGGTGGAGCAGTACTTGACGGAACGCGGCATCGTGCTCCCTGAGCGAGACGTGTGAGTCGTGGCTGTTCCGGAGCTCATCCCTGACTCGGGTGCGTGCTTGGTGTCGAAGAATGTGGTGAGTGGTGCTGGTCGGGTGCGGTGGATGGTGCGTGAGAACTCTCAGGCGCCCGCCGACAACGGGTGGCGGATCTTCTCGCACGTCGACACCTCGGACTATCTGGCGGACGCGTCGAACCTGCAGATCTTGCCGTTCAACGACATATGTGCGATCGAGCCTGCGTTGATCGGGATCTACGACTTCCCTGTGGGGTCGGACCTGCAGCTGGTCGACGAGGGTGCCGGTATCAAGATCGTCGACACGGCGTCGGGCCGCGAGATCCCGCCGGAGAGCTTCTACGTGCCCGATGTCCCGGCCCCGACGACGAGCTTCGGAGTGCCCCGGGACGCTGAGCGGGAGCCTGAGCGGGCGAACTCCCATGCTGGGCAGGCCGCGCCACCGAGGGATGCCACCGGCGCCCGACCGACCCCGCAGGCTCTCGTCGAGTGGGAGGAGCGCGTCCCGGAGCTCATCGCGGCGCTGTGGGCACGCGCCGGGAAGCACGCAGACCTCCTCGACCTGAGCGTGGGGTCGCTGGCGACCGTCGCCCACCTGGCTGTCGAAGACGCCGATCGGGGGTACATCCGCCCGGTGGACCACGGCACGGCCAAGGCCGCCTACGTGGCCTACGTCGGAGAGGTCGCGCTGCGGGCCGGTGGGGGAGACTGGGTGTTCATGTCGGTCGAAGACAGGCCTCTCGACCAGGGCAACAGTCTGGTCGGGCGTCCCTTCATCGAGCGTCGCGACGAGACGGGTGCGGCCCGCGTGATGCTGCCGGAACGTGCCGTCGACGCTCTCGTGGTGTCCAGGTCTGCCGACGAGCTCGTCGAGATCGTCCGCCGCTACGCCAGCGAGCGGGTGGACGCACCGACGCCTGTGGCCGACCCGCGCCTGACCGGCGCCGACAAAGCACACGTGACGCCGGAGCAGGCGGAGCAGTTCCAGGACTGGCTCGAGGCGATGCACCCGAGGCTCGCACGGTTCGAGGACTTCATCACCCCGAGGGAGTGGACCGGCGGGTACACCCGGGAGTCCCTGGCGGGGTTGGAGCAGTACGTCCTCGACATGTGGCCGGACCACCAGTCCTTCGTGGACGCGGCTGACCTCGACTTCACCGACGGCGCCGTGCGGTACATCGGCGAGACCTTTCTCCGGGTGGCCGGCGGAGGGTGGTCCGTCGACCACAACCCGACCTTCATCTACTCTGGCCGGCCCGTGGTGCGGTTCGACCGCGAGAACAGAACTCCTGTCTCGCCCTTCCACCTGCTGTCGACAGTCCTGAACCGCCGCAGCGGGAACGTCCTCACGAGCATCTGGGACGGTCAGTCACGCCAGGTCGCCGAACGCCGCGCGACCGAGGCGCCTGGCTGGCGTCCGCGTCGAGACCCCGTCCCGGGGCTGGTGACCGAGGCCCCGCCGATCTCCCCCGAGGCCGCCGCGTGGATCGCGCGCGTCCCGGGCCTGGTGAGGGACCTGCAGTCGTGGGCAGGTGACCGAGGCCCGATGCTCGACCTCAGCCGGGCGTCGCTGAGCACGTTGGCAGCGCTCGCGGTCGACGACATCGACGCCGGGCTGCTGCACTGGCAGGGCTCCGGGCCCCTCAAGGATGCCTATGTGGCGTACCTGGGCGAGGTGGCATTGAGGGCCTCCGAGGGGACCTGGGTGCTCCACCCGGGCGATGCCCACGGCAACAACCCCTACGTCGGCCGACCCTTCGTCGGTCGGTTCACCGAGGCTGGGGACTACTTCACGATCCTCCCGGCCTCGGCGATCTACCAGATCGAGACCCAGCGTTCACCGGGGCCGCTGTTCGACATGGTCGACGCCTTCGCCCGCTGACGCTCTCCTGTGTGGCCCCACCCAGGCCCACCGAGCCCCCCGCCGCGACCCCAACCCATGTATCTTGATATCAAGACAAGTTCGCCCAGAGCCACCTCAAGGAGCTGCCCGACGATGAGCAAGATCATCTACACGTACACCGACGAGGCGCCCATGCTGGCCACGCACTCGTTCCTCCCCGTCGTCAGCGCCTTCGCCGGGACCGCCGGTGTCGAGCTCGAGACGCGCGACATCTCCCTCGCCGGCCGCATCATCGCGGCCTTCCCCGAGCGCCTCACCGCAGAGCAGCGGATCGGCGACGCCCTCGCTGAGCTCGGCGCCCTCGCGACGACGCCCGAGGCCAACATCATCAAGCTACCCAACGTCTCGGCGTCGCTGCCGCAGCTCAAGGCCGCTATCGCAGAGCTCCAGGCTCAGGGCTACGACCTGCCCGACCACCCGGACGACCCCCAGACCGACGCCGACAAGGACGTCCGCGCGCGCTACGACAAGATCAAGGGTTCCGCCGTGAACCCTGTGCTCCGCGAGGGCAACTCGGACCGTCGCGCGCCGCTCTCCGTCAAGGAGTACGTGCGCAAGAACCCGCACCGCATGGGCGCCTGGACCCCCGAGTCCAAGACGAACGTCGCGACCATGGGCCACGACGACTTCTTCTCCAACGAGAAGTCTGTCGTCCTGGGTGCCGACGACGTCCTGCGCATCGAGCACGTCAACGCCGCTGGCGACGTCACCGTCCTGCACCCGGGCGTGAAGGTCCTCGCCGGAGAGGTCGTCGACGCGTCCTTCCTCGACGTCGCCGAGCTCCACACCTTCCTCGCCGAGGCGATCGCCCGCGCCAAGGCCGAGGACGTCCTGTTCTCGGTCCACCTCAAGGCCACGATGATGAAGGTCTCCGACCCGATCATCTTCGGCCACGTCGTCCGCGCGTTCTTCCCGGCCGTCTTCGAGCAGTACGGCGCGGACCTCGAGGCCGTAGGCCTCAGCCCGAACAACGGTCTCGGTGGCATCCTCGACGGCCTCGCCGCCCTGCCGAACGGCGACGAGATCCGCGCAGCCTTCGACAAGGGCCTGGCCGACGGACCGCGCCTCGCGATGGTGAACTCCGACAAGGGCATCACCAACCTGCACGTGCCGAGCGACGTCATCGTCGACGCGTCCATGCCTGCCATGATCCGCACCTCGGGCCACATGTGGGGCCCGGACGGCAGCGAGCAGGACACCATCGCGGTGATCCCCGACTCGAGCTACGCCGGCATCTACCAGGCTGTCATCGACGACTGCCGCGCCAACGGAGCCTACGACCCGACGACCATGGGCACTGTCCCCAACGTCGGGCTCATGGCGCAGAAGGCCGAGGAGTACGGCTCGCACGACAAGACCTTCGAGATCCCCGAGGCCGGCACGGTCCGCGTGGTCAACCAGGCGGGCGAGGCTCTGCTCGAGCACGAGGTGCGTGCCGGTGACATCTGGCGCGCTTGCCAGACCAAGGACGTGGCCATCCGTGACTGGGTCAAGCTGGCCGTCAACCGCGCCCGCGCGACCGGGACGCTGACGATCTTCTGGCTCGACGAGAAGCGTGCCCACGACGCCAACCTCATCAAGAAGGTCGAGGCCTACCTGCCTGAGCACGACACCGCCGGGCTCGACATCCGCGTGCTCGCACCCGCCGAGGCCACGACGCTCTCGGTCGAGCGCATCCGCCGTGGCGAGGACACCATCTCGGTGACCGGCAACGTGCTGCGCGACTACAACACGGACCTCTTCCCGATCCTCGAGCTCGGCACGAGCGCCAAGATGCTCTCGATCGTGCCGCTGCTGAACGGCGGTGGGCTCTTCGAGACCGGAGCCGGTGGTTCCGCCCCGAAGCACGTCCAGCAGCTCGTCGAGGAGAACTACCTCCGCTGGGACAGCCTCGGCGAGTTCCTCGCGCTCGCGGCCAGCCTCGAGCACTTCGCCGACGTGAACAGCAACGAGAAGGCCCGCGTCCTCGGCGCGACGCTCGACCGTGCCACCGGCACGTTCCTGCTCGAGAACAAGTCGCCGGGCCGCAAGCTCGGGACGATCGACAACCGTGGCTCGCACTTCTTCCTCGCGCTGTTCTGGGCCGAAGAGCTCGCGCAGCAGACCGACGACGCCGACCTCGCCGCAGCCTTCGGGCCGCTCGCGGCGTCGCTGCGCGCCGACGAGCAGACGATCGTCGACGAGCTCATCGCGGTCCAGGGCTCGCCGGCCGACATCGGCGGGTACTACAAGGTGGACGCTGCCAAGACAGACGCCGTGATGCGTCCGTCGGCCACCTTCACGAAGGCTCTCGCCTCGCTCTGACGCGGCTGATGCACCCGTGACGGGCCCGGTCTGGGCGAGCTCTTGACGAGCTCGCCCAGACCGGGCCCTGTGCGTTCGGCGCCGACGGTGTCTCGGTGCGGTGGGGGAGTCCGGCGTGGAGGGCGGCATCACGGGGCGTGATGGCGGTGCGCCAGAGAGCAGGCGGAGTGTCGCCCGTGCTCTGCGGTGACCGGCAGGCGTCGGTGGCGCGTGAGACGCTCGGAGCATGATCTCCGCTCTCCTCCTCTCAGCAGGCCTCGGCGCAGTCCCCGGATTCTTCGAGGCGAATGGCCGGCCCGCGTCGGGCGCGCCCCGCGTCGGCTTCGTCGCCGCGGCGACGAGCATCTACCCCTCGGCCCCGTGGGTCGACGCAGACCGCCAGGCCCTCACGGGCTTCGGGCTCGACCTTGTCGAGATCGATCTGACGGTCCTCGACGGGGACGCTCTCGCTGCAGCGGTCACGGGCCTCGACGCGATCTACCTGGCAGGTGGCAACACCTTCGTGCTGCTGCACCACCTGCGCCGGTCAGGGCTGGACGAGATCCTCCCGCAGCTGCTCGACGACGGGATGCTGTACCTCGGTGCGAGCGCTGGTGCCGCGGTCGCCGGCTCGGACATCGAGCCGCTGGGCCTCATGGACGACCCTTCGGAGGCCCCGCAGCTCGACTCCACGCGTGGGCTCGGGCTCGTCGACGCCGTCCTCCTGCCGCACGCCGACGGTCAGCTGCCGCCGTACCCGACGAGCCTCGTCGACAAGATCGTCTCCACCTATGGCCAGCGGTTCCCGATCCAGCGGATCGACGACGACCAGGCGCTGCTCGTCGTCGACGGCGTCGCGACGATCGTCCCGTCGCCGCTGGGCTGAGCGGCGCTGGGTTGATCGTCGCTGTGCTGCTATCCCTCGCCCGTGCGACAGCCAGGTGCGGGCTCGGGATGCAGACGACCGAGTAGGCGGGATGCGGGCTCGTGCCCGGGGAGCAGTGCTTCCACCTGCGGTGACATGAGGGGCGCGGGGTCGTCACGCGCTGCGTCCCCAGCGTCGGCGGGTGTCTCACCGGCACGAGGTGTGGCACCCGCCGAACCCCAGAGGGCTGCCTGACTCTCGTCAGGCTCGACGCTATTCACAGGGGAATGGCACGCTGCGTCTCCGCGGCGTTGATATAGGTATAGCAGTGCCCCGAGGGGTGCGCATCCTGAACGGGGCCTGGGAGTCGTCTCACCCGCACGAGCCGCAAGATCCCAACAGAAAATGGTCGTGTGACGGTCGTCATCGTCGTTCACCGGGCGAACCTGGGAGAACCCTGGAACACTGGTTCACGGTTCAACCGAACACATTCTTTCTGGAGGTTGTCATGGGCATTCTTGGTTACATCGTCGTCGGTCTCATCTGCGGAGCAATTGCCAAGGCGCTGCTCAAGGACCGCGCTGTCGGCGGCTGGCTCGCCACGCTGATCCTCGGCATCGTCGGCGCCATCGTCGGTGGATGGCTCGGCAGCTTCTTCCTCGACACCGACCTCGGCGGGTTCTTCGAGATCCGCACCTGGCTCCTCGCGATCCTCGGCTCGGTCGTCGTGCTCTTCATCTACACCTCGATCACGGGCAAGCGCACGCGCCGCTGACATCCAGCACAGCGTCACCCGCACCACACAGGAGGACCCCGCCGGACGGCGGGGTCCTCCTGTGCGTCCGGAGAGATCCGGCACCCCGGGCCGTCGCAGCGTCTGCACGCGGGCGTGGGCAGGGGGCACAGTGCGCGCGTGATTTGATGGATGGATGCAGACAGCAGCCGACTACGTCGCAGACCTCGCCGCCTTCATCGCGGCCAGCCCGTCCTCGTACCACGCCGCCGCCGAGGCGGCCCGCCGCCTGGACGAGGCCGGCTTCGTCCGTCTCGAGGAGACCGACGCCTGGTCCGCAGCCGAGCAGCGCGCCTACGTGGTCCGCGACGGCGCGATCATCGCGTGGGTCGCACCGGAGCAGGCCGGCCCCACGACGCCCTTCCGCATCCTCGGTGCCCACACCGACTCGCCCGGTTTCAAGCTCAAGCCGAAGCCGACCACCGGTTCGCACGGCTGGCTGCAGGCCGGGGTCGAGGTCTATGGCGGCCCTCTGCTCAACTCCTGGCTGGACCGCGAGCTCGAGCTCGCCGGTCGCCTCGTCACGGCCGACGGTCGCGAGGTCCTCGTGCGGACCGGGCCGTTCCTGCGGATCCCGCAGCTCGCGATCCACCTCGACCGCGACGCGAACAACGGTCTGACCCTCGACCGCCAGCGGCACACGCAGCCGGTCTACGGCGTCGGCGACAGGTCGCAGGCCGACCTCCTCGGTCTCCTCGCGGGCCTGGCCGGCCTGAGCGGCGACGAGATCGTCGGCTACGACATCCTCACGGCTGACACCGCCGCCCCCGCGCGCTTCGGGCTCGACGACGCCCTCTTCGCAGCGGGGCGCATGGACAACCTCACGTCGGTCTTCGCAGGCTTGCACGCCCTGCTCGGCGCAGCCCACGAGCCCAGCGCAGACCACGTCAGCGTGCTCGCGGCCTTCGACCACGAAGAGCTCGGCTCGGAGACCCGCTCGGGTGCGTCCGGACCTTTCCTCGACGACATCCTCACCCGCGTCGGAGCGACGCTCGGGGCGACCACGTCGCAGCGGCTCCAGGCTTACGCCGCGTCGTGGTGCCTCTCGGCAGACGCGGGCCACTCGGTCCACCCGAACTTCCCGGAGAAGCACGACCCCGCGAACCAGCCCGTCGCCGGGCGTGGGCCGCTGCTGAAGATCAACGCCAACCAGCGCTACGCGACCGACGCCCACGGCGCCGCGCTCTGGGCACGCAGCTGTGCGGCGGCCGGTGTGCCGTACCAGGAGTTCGTCTCCAACAACACGGTGCCCTGCGGCTCGACCATCGGACCCCTCACAGCCACCAGGCTGGGGATCCGGACCGTCGACGTCGGCGTCCCGCTCTTGTCGATGCACTCGGCCCGCGAGCTCGCGCACGTCGACGACCTGCACGGCCTCGCCGCCGCGGTCGGTGCCTTCTTCGCCGGCTGAGACCCGGACCGGGGGAGCGACCCGGACAGCACGGCAGACGACTGACGTCAGCCGCACACACGACCCTGCCGGAGGGCAGGACCACGAGGAGCCGCACGGTGAGCACGATCGTCTCGATCCAGAGCCAGGTGGTGGCCGGCCACGTCGGCAACGCCGCAGCCGTGCCGCAGATGCAGGACGCCGGCTTCACGGTCCTCGCGGTCCCGACGGTCCTGTTCTCCAACCACCCGGGCCACGGACGCTTCCGTGGTCGGGTCACCGACCCGGCCCTGGTCGCCGACCTGCTGCTCGGCCTCGAGGAGCACGGGGTGCTCGACGACACCGTGTGCGTGGTGAGCGGATATCTCGGCTCTCGCGAGACCGGTGAGGCTGTCGCGGCCTTCGTCGACAGGGCGCTCGTCGCCGGCCCCGGGATCGTCTACGTCTGCGACCCCGTCATGGGAGACACCGGGTCCGGGGTCTTCGTCGCACCGGGGGTGGTCGACGTCCTGCGCGACGAGCTGGCCCACCGGGCGCACGTCCTCACCCCGAACCAGTTCGAGCTCGGGCTGCTCGTCTCCGGGCTGGCCGTCGCAGCACCGGGGGAAGGTTCCGTCGACGACCTCGCCGCCGCTGCCCGGACCCTGATCGGGCCGGTCCAGCACGGTGTCGTGGTCACCGGGTGCTACCTCGTCGACACCGAGCCCGGCGTCATCGAGACCGTGGTGGTCGAGCGCGAGAGCGTGACTCGGGTGCCGTCGATCAAGGAGTCCGACGCCCCCAACGGCACAGGTGACCTCTTCAACGGTGCGCTGACCGCCGCGCTCGCCTCGGGCGCGACGCTGCCCGACGCGGCGCGCGACGCGGCAGACGCCGTCTCGCGCGCGCTGCGCTGGACGGCCGAGCAGGTGTCACGGCACCTGCTGCTGCCGCCGACCGGGTGGGAGCCGGCTGCGCGCTGAGACCGGGCCCTGTGGACGACAGGTCGTCGAGACCTCACCCGTCCTAGGCTGTCGTCCATGGCTCTCGTGACGTGCGACTTCTTCTCCGACGTGCTCGGTCTGAGCACCACCATGACGGTGGTGCTGCCGCAGCGCACCCACTCCCAGATCGGGATGGAGGGGACCGAGCGGGCAGGCGCGACGCCGACCCTCTACCTGCTGCACGGACTGAGCGACGACGCGACCACCTGGGCCCGCCGCACGTCGATCGAGCGCTATGCGACCGAGCTGGGCATCGCCGTGGTCATGCCGCAGGTGGCCAAGAGCTTCTACTCCGACGAGGTCTACGGCGACCCGTACTGGACCTTCCTCACCGAAGAGCTGCCCGTCCTCGCGCGGTCCTTCTTCCACCTCTCCGACCGCCGCGAGGACACCTTCGTCGCCGGGCTGTCGATGGGTGGCTACGGCGCGTTCCAGTGGGCGCTGCGCAAGCCGGAGCAGATCGCCGCAGCCGCCAGCCTGTCGGGCGCCCTCGACGTCGCGTCCCTCCACGAGGCCGTCCTCGAGCGGGGCGAGGGATTCGAGGTGCTCCGCAAGGTCTACGGCGACACCTCCGTGCGGGGCGCCGACTCCGACCTGCTGCACCTGCTGAGCACCGTCGACCCCGCGACTCTGCCCGCGCTCTACCAGATGTGCGGGACCGAGGACTTCCTGCTCCAGTCGAACCTCGACTTCCGTGATACCGCCGCGAGGCACGGCGTCCCGGTCACCGTCGACCTGCGCCCTGGCGACCACAGCTGGGGGCTGTGGGACACGACCATCCAGGACGTGCTCGCGTGGTTGCCGCTGCGCTAGATCGGCGCACCGCGCGTCCGACAGTGTCACCGTCCGGCGCTCCCAGGTGGTCACGGTCGAACCAGCCGTGGACGTGCTGGTGAGGGCCGTGCGGACCGGACCTCGACCGTCGCGCACCCTGTCCGGCTCTCGTCGTCCACAAATCACCCGCAGCGTGGTCATCGTCACATCTCCGGTCCCGTACAGTCGTCGCCATGGATCGCAGCCTCCCCCTCGACGCGCACCGCGGTGCCGCAGACGACGTGTCCCGTGACGCCGCCGAGGCGTACGGTGCCCAGGACTACCCGACGGCCGAGCGCGGCTGGACGCTAGCCCGCGACTACTTCGTCGCGAACGGCCACTCCCTCGAGGCTGCCGCCGCCGCCGTGGGCCTCGGAGATGTCTTCTGGGACACCGGACGAGGCGCCGAGGCGAGTGTCGCGTACGCCGAGGCGCTCGTGGTCTACAGGGCTGCCGGGCTGACCCGCCAGGTCGCCGGGTGCCTCATGAACCTCGGGCTCGCCCACGGCGCCGCTGAGCGCCTGGCCGAGGCCGAGACCGCCTACGTCGAGGCCCGCGAGACCTACACGGCCCTCGGTCTCGAGCGCGAGACCGCCAGTGCGCAGCTCAGCCTCGGCGGGATCTTCGCGGCCGCCACCCGGTTCGACGAGGCCGCCACCGCGTACACCGCGGCCCTCACGTTCTACGAGAAGCACCAGCTCCGCTCGCGCGTCGCCGACTGCGCGGCCGGACTGGCGCTCGTGCTCCGCGAGACCGGTCACCTGGCCGAGGCCGACACGAGCTACACCGCCGCCCTGGACATCTACACCGAGCTGGACCTGGCCCGTCAGCGCGCTGACGCCCTCGCCGGCCGCGGCGCGACCCGGCACGCCGCCGAGCGCCTCGACGACGCAGAGGCCGACTACACGGCAGCCCGCGAGGCCTACACCGACCTCGGGCTCCACCGCCCGGCCGGCGCGTGCCTCGTCGCGCTCGCCGAGATCTACACAGCCGCAGGGCGTACGGACCAGGCCGACGTCGCCTACGAGCTGGCTCGGGGCGAGTACTCCGGCAGCACCGGACCGCGGTGACCTGGTGATCCGCGAGCACGTCGCACGGGTCTACTGGTCGCTGAGCCGCTGGACGCTCAAGACCGAGCCGATCGACCGGGACGGGGCGGGCATCCTCGTCGGGGCCCCGCACACGTCCAACTGGGACTTCATCCACATGCTCGCCATCACGGCCCGCGCGGGTGTGCCTGTGCGGTACCTCGGCAAGCACACGCTGTTCAAGCCGCCCTTCGGCTGGCTGATGCGCGCCCTCGGCGGGATCCCGGTCGACCGTCGGGCACCGGCAGGGCTCGTCGACGAGCTCGTCTCCCGTGTCGCCGCGGGGGAGAAGTTCTACCTCGTCGTCACGCCCGAGGGCACGCGCAGCAAAGGCGAGTACTGGAAGTCAGGCTTCCTGCGGATCGCCCGTGAGGCAGGGCTGCCCGTCACGCTCGGCTACGTCGACCGGACGACCATGACCGCCGGTCTCGGGCCGACCTTCACCCCGAGCGGCGACATCCGTGCGGACATGGAGCTCGTCCGGGCCTTCTACGCGGACAAGGCCGGCCACACTCCCTCGCGCCGGACAGAACCTCGCCTGCGCGAAGAAGACCAGCCGACAGACGGCTGACGCCTCACGGCGGCGCGGTCCCGCGGCGGCGCATCGTCGTCGAGCACACGACCTCAGGGACTCTGAGCGCGACGACGGGTGCCGTCCCGACGAGCGGTCAGCCGGCTACGGCGTCGCGGTGGTCCTCGGCGACGAGGCGCCTGAGCGACGCGAGCAGGTCGTCTGCGGTGAGCAGTCCGACGGTCTCGCTGCCGTCGGTGACGAGCACGCCACCGGTCTCGGAGACGGCGAGCTCGGCGAAGGCCTCGTCGAGGGACGTGCCGAGCGGGATCGACGCGAGAGTCGCCCCGGGGTGCACGTGCTCGAGGGGACGCAGGTCGTCGCGAGACACGTGCCCGAGGCCGAGCATGCGCATCGACCGACCGGAACCGATGAAGTTCTCGACGAAGTCGTTCGCGGGCTGGGACAGCAGCCGCAGGGGGGTGTCGATCTGCTCGATCACGCCACCCTTGCTGAAGACCGCCACGCGGTCGCCGAGCTGGACGGCCTCGTCGATGTCGTGGGTGACGAGCATGACCGTCGTCCCGAGCTCGGACTGGATGCGGCGGAACTCGCTCTGCAGACGTCGGCGGCCCTCGGGGTCGACGGCACCGAAGGGCTCGTCCATGAGCAGGACGGGTGGGTCGACCGCGAGAGCCCGGGCCACACCCACGCGCTGGCGCTCGCCGCCAGAGAGCTCGTGCGGGAAGCGCTTGGAGTAGGTCTCAGGTGCCAGCCCGACGAGGGCGAGCAGCTCCTCGACGCGCGCCTTCGTCCGCTTGCGGTCCCACCCGACGAGCCCCGGGACCGTGGCGACGTTCTGCGCGACGGTGCGGTGCGGGAACAGCCCGACGTGCTGGATCACGTAGCCGACACGGCGACGGAGCGCGACGGCGTCGGTGCTCATGATGTCCTCGCCGTCGAGGGTGATCCGGCCACCCGTCGGCTCGACGAGGCGGTTGACCATGCGCAGGGTCGTCGACTTTCCGCAGCCCGACGGACCTACGAGGACCAGCAGCTCGCCCTTGCGGACCTCGAGGTCGAGGTCGGTGACCGCGACGGTCTGGTTGCGGAACTCCTTGCGGACGTCCTCGAAGCGGATGAGGACGTCGCCTGGCGCGACGCTCGACGCGCCGCCGCTCTTGGGGTCGGTGCCGTGGTGGGACGTCCGTGCGCTGCTCATGGCGACGACGCTACCGGGAAGTCCCGACACCGGCGCGGGCTGGAGCCCGGGGGCGACAGAGGTCACCCTCGTTGCCCGCGCCGGTGTCGGCGGCAGCCGGTACCGTCGGGCAGATGACTCCCGAGCAGCCAGCCAACCCGTGGCTGTCCTGGCAGTACGTGCAGGACAACTCGGACGAGATCCTCCGGTATCTCGGTGAGCACGTCACCCTCACGCTCCAGGCGATCGCCATCGCTCTCGTCGTCGCGATCCCGCTCGCCGCGCTCGCCCACGCCTGGCCCCGCCTCGCCGGGCCGCTCGTCGCGACGACAGGCGTGCTCTACACGATCCCCTCCCTCGCGCTCTTCGCGGTCGTCTACCCCTTCATCCGGGACCGTCGGACGACTGTGCTGCTGGGGCTCGTCCTCTACGCGCTGCTGCTGCTCGTGCGCAACACCCTCGTCGGGCTGCGCGGCGTCGACCCTGCGGTGACCGACGCGGCCCGCGGCCTGGGCTACGGGCGGTGGCGCATGCTCTTCACCGTCGAGCTCCCCAACGCACTCCCCGCGGTGATCACCGGTCTTCGGCTGGCGTCGGTGAGCACGGTCGCCCTCGTGACCGTCGGTGTCGTCATCGGCTACGGCGGGCTCGGGCAGCTCATGTTCCGCGGGTTCACGAGCGGCTACCACGCGCAGATCATGACGGCGACGCTGCTCTGTCTCGCCCTCGGCCTGACGATCGACCTCGTGCTCTACCTGGTCGGCAGGCTCGTCACACCCTGGTCACGAGCGGCGGTGAGCGCACGATGAACGAGATCGAAGCCGCGATCGCGTGGCTCAACGACCCCCTCAACTGGTCGGGAAAGGGCGGCATCCTCGCCCTGACCGGCGAGCACCTCGTCATGACGCTGCAGGCCGTCCTGCTCGCCTCGGTCGTCGCGCTGCCGCTCGGGGTCGTCCTCGGGCACAGCCGCCGCGCGGCGAGGCTCGGCACCTCGACGGTGGTCCTCACCAACGTCACGCGTGCGCTGCCGACCTTCGCGCTGCTGACCATCTTCGCGTCGACAGGCGTCGGCTTCGGCAACACCCCGACCGTCTACGCGGCGGCGATCTTCGCGCTGCCGGTGATCCTCGCGAACACCTACGAGGGAGTGCGCAGCGTCGACGCGGACATCCGCGACGCGGCCACAGGCATCGGCATGTCCGGCCCGCGGGTGCTGCTGCAGGTCGAGCTCCCGCTCGCCCTGCCGCTCATCACCTCAGGGCTGCGCACAGCCGTCGTCCAGGTGATCGCGACCATCCCGCTGGCCGCCCTGGTGGGCGGCGGCGGCCTCGGCATCATCATCACGCAGGGCTTCGGCACGCAGCGCTACGGCCAGGTGCTGGCCGGTGGCGTGATCGTCGCGCTGCTCTGCCTGGTGGTCGAGGGCCTGCTCGCCCTCGGGCAGCGACTGCTCACCCCCGCACCGGTCCGAGCCTTGCAAGGGTCCTGACCGGCCCACAGACCGTTATCAGAGCGATACCGAATCCGCGCCCCGCCCGGTTGCCCTGCACCTGGCGTCGCGGTCCACTAGACCTTCGACCTCTCTACCCTGGAGACACCATGCGCGCTCGTCGCACGACCATGACCACGACCGCGGCAGCGCTGGGGCTCGTCCTCGTCCTCGCTGCCTGCGGTGACCCTGGCTCCTCGAGCGGCTCGGGCACCTCGTCGGCCTCGACGCCGACAGCCGCCTCGAACCTCGAGGTCTGCGACCCCGTCCCCGGCGACACCTTCGTCGGGCTCGAGGACGACAAGACCCTCCAGAACCCCGACAACATCATCCCGGCCGTCAACGCGGCCGCAGCCGGTGAGAACGCCGACATCGTCGCGACCCTCGACACGGTCTCGGCCGTCCTGGACACCCCGGCGCTCGTCGACCTCAACAAGGCCGTCGACGTCGACCGTCAGACCTCGCAGCAGGCCGCTGCGGACTTCATCGCGGCCAACGACCTCGGCTCGCCGGAGTCCGTCGGTGACGGCGCAGAGGTCATCGTCGGTGCACCGAACTTCTCCGAGGGCCAGACCCTCGCGAACCTCTACGTCGAGGTGCTCAAGGCCGCAGGCTACGACGCCAAGACGCAGGACGTCGGCAACCGTGAGCTGTACCTGACGGACCTCGAGTCCGGTGCGATCACCGTGATCCCCGAGTACGTGAGCACCCTGACGGAGTTCCTCAACGCCAAGGTCAACGGCGAGAACCCCGAGCCCGTCGCCACGACGGACCTCGACGCGACCGTCGAGGGTCTGACGACCCTCGGTGAAGAGGTCGGGCTCGTCTTCGGCACGCCGGCCGACGCGCAGGACCAGAACGCCTTCGCGGTGACCGCGGCCTTCGCCGAGGAGTACGGCATCACGACGCTGACCGACCTCGCGACCACCTGCGGCGACGTCGTCCTCGGCGGACCGCCGGAGTGCCCCGAGCGTGCGTTCTGCCAGCTCGGTCTCGAGGAGACCTACGGCCTCGAGGTCGGCGAGTTCGTCTCGCTCGACGCCGGTGGCAACCTCACCAAGGACGCCCTGCGCCAGGGCAACATCACCGTCGGCCTGATCCTCTCGAGCGACCCGTCGCTCGCGACCAGCTGACGGCTCGAGTCACCACCGAGGGCCCGGCCCGCACGTCCTGAGAGGGACGGCGGACCGGGCCCTCGCGCGTGCAGGAGCCGCGCGCCCCGCTCCGGACCCACCACCTCACTCACGTTCCCCGACCGACCAGGTCGTCCACGCTGCGCCGAGGTCGTACAGACACGCCAGAAGTGCTCCGAGAGGCATGGATCTTGGCGTGTCCGTACGACCTCGGCGCTCCTGGTACGACCTTGGTGCACCAGGTGCGACTTCGCGGGGTGGGGAAGGGCTGGGGCGGGGTGGCGTTGGTTTCCAGTGCAGGGCAAGGGCAGGGCAGGGTGCCCACGGGTCAGGCGAAGCCGTAGGCCGCCTTGACGGTGCCGAGGGTGGGGTAGGGCTCGCCGTCGTAGCGCAGGTGCATGCGGCCGTCGTGCTGGTACACGGCCAGGACCGTGATGCTCGGGTCGCAGGCGATGGTCGTGCCGCCGTAGAGGTTGACGGTCACCGACGACGTGCTCGGCAGGTAGAACAGGACCCGTCGCAGGCCGCGCGAGTGCCGCAGACCGAGCACGAAGCCGGGCATGCGGTCGTAGGAGACCAGCGGGCGCCGTCCGGCGTCGAGCGGAGCGGTCTCGACGCTGCCCTGTCGCATGTCGTCGAGCTCCCACAGCACGTCCATCCCGGTCACGTCGCCGCCGACGACCACCTGGAGGGAGCCGATCGCGCTCTGGAACCTGCTGAGCGCGAGCATCGGCTGACGAGGCTCCAGCCGACCTGTCCCGGACACCCGGGGGATCGAGCGGGCCGGCGGCTCGGGCTCGTGGCTCGCCGCGGCCGGGGTGCCGATGCTCAGCCGGACGGCTGACGGCGCGGCGACCGCCGCCGAGGCGTCAGGGCGTCGCGGCGGGCGCCGACGCACGAAGGAGTCGAGAGGGGTGCCGCTCACAGGTCGAAGCCGAAGTTGTGCGCGACGTCGGCCACACCGCCTGCGAAGCCCTGGCCGATCGCCCGGAACTTCCACTCGTTCTGGCGGCGGTAGAGCTCGCCTGCGACGACGGCGCTCGTCGCGCCGAGGTCTGCGGCCTCGACCGGGTAGCGGATGACCTCGGACCCGGCCCTGTCGAGGATCCGCACCACGCAGCCGCGGACGCTGTCGAAGGTGCCGGGCTGACGCAGGTCAGGGTTGACGTAGAGGATCAGCGCGATGCTCATGACGTTCGACGGGACGCGCTGCAGGTCGACCTCGATCTGCTCGACGTCGCCGCCGGGCAGCGACCCGTCAGGCTCGTACGAGACGGCCTCGTCGGGGCTGAGCATCTGGTTGAAGAACACGACGTGCTGCGACGACACGGCGAGGCCGTCCTGGCCGCAGGCGATCGCGCAGGGCACGACCTCCGTGGCGGGGCCGTTGCTCTGCACGACGTCCCACGAGAACCCGACCGTGATGGTGGTCGCGGTCGGGATGTTGTGGGTGACGGAGGCGTTGGCGCCCTTGACGAGCGTGATGGCAGGCATGTGTGTGAGTCACCCAAACTTCTCGCGGAGGAACCGGCCGTTGATCTCGAGCTGCGCGTTGTCGTGCGCGTAGACCGCGGTGACCATCGAGTGCACCCGGCCGTCGAGGAGACGCAGCTGGCTGAGCAGCAGCTCTTCCCGGGTGGCGCGCTCGGCCCGCGACGCCAGGAACGCGTTGACGGTCGAGGGGATGTAGTCCTTGATCATGAACTCGATGGCGATCTGCTCGTCGAGGGTCGGCGGTGCGACGAGCGTGTGGTCGAGCAGCTCGTTGAGGTTGTCGAGCATCGAGAACAGCACGATCGACGCGGGGACGGGGAGCGCTGCGCCGCTCTGCTTCGCGGCGGCGAACAGCCCGCGCAGGTGCCCCTCCATGGTGTCGTGGAAGGGCACCTGCGGCTCCGGCTCGGCGGCCGGCGCCGGGGTGTCCGGGACGGGCTGCGACCGTCGTCCGAACAACCAGCTCATCGGTTCGTCCTCGTCGGTGCGTGCGTGGTGCCGACCCGCTGGGCGGGTGGCGGCTGGGTCAGGAGCGGATCGGTCAGGACGTGATCTCGGGCCGGCTCTGCGCCCGCTCGAGGTACGGCTGAGCCCGCTCGATCTGGCCCTCGAGGGAGGTGATCGTCACGGCCATGCTCGACGCGGCCTCGGCACGGAAGGTGTCGATCGCGTCCATGGTCGCGAAGACGTCCTGGAAGGCCTTCTCGAGCTTGTCGATCTCGATGGTCGAGGCTGCGGCCTGGCGGTGGATGTCCGCCGACGTGGTCTTGAGCATCTCGGCGTTCGAGGCGATGAGGTCGCTCGTCGTCCGGTTGAGCGCGGTGATCTGGTCGAGCACGAGACGCTGGTTGGTGAGCGCCTGGGCGACGATCACGGCTGTGCGCAGCGCGGAGAGCGTCGTGGTGCGGGCGCGGTCGACGCCCTTGATGAGCTCGACGTTGTTGGCACGCACCATGTCCATCGCGAGGTAGCCCTGCGCGGACACGGCGAGCTGGGTGAGGATGTCCTCGCGGCGCTGACGGACGGCGAACAGCACGTCGGAGCGCATGGCCTTGGCGGTGTCGGGCGCGGAGACCTCGACCTCGGCGATCTTCTTCTCGACCGCTGCGTCGAGGCCGCCGAGGAGCACGGCGTACTCGGAGAGCGTGCCCATGGTCGTCCAGAGGTTGACCTTCTCCTGCTCGATCGACGCGTTGTCCTTGCGGAGCTCGTCCTGGCCTGACTCGAGCGCGCGGGTGATCGAGTCGAGCTGCACCTGGGCCGACTTGTAGCGGTCGAAGTACCGGGCGATCTTCGACCCGCCGGGGATGAAGCCGAGGATCTTGCGTGCGCCCGTGAGGTCGGCGCGGTTGGGCGTGAGGTCTTCGACCTGGAAGCGCAGGTCGGTGAGCGTCTTGGCGACCCGGGCCTGGGCGTCTCCGGCGTCTCCGCTGCCCTTCGCGGCGGCGAGCGCCGACGCGGGCCGCTCGAGCATGCGGTTCGACGCGTTGGCGGCACCCTGGATCTCGTCCCGGCCCAGGGTCGTGATCTCGGTGATCTTCGCCTGGAGCTCGGGGCTGTTGGGCGTGAGCGTCGCGAGCTCTGCGGCGTAGGCGTCGGCCGTCGCGGCGAGCTCTGCCTTCTTGGCGTCCGGCACGGGCACCATGCCGCCGACCTGCTCCGGCTGGACCGCGGCGACGGGCGCCGGCGGCTGGAGCACCAGCGATGCTCCGGGAGGGGTCAGGGGGGTGCTCTCGCTCATGGGGACTCCGCTTCGTGGGCTCACTGGCTGAAGGCTGATCGACTCACGACTCTACCGCTTGGCGCCGCGCCCCGACGGGGAGCTGCATGGGTCCGTCTGCCCACGTCGGGGTGCGGGTGGCGGGCGTCCAGCAGGGTCAGAGACCCGCGGCCTCCAGCAGGCGGAGCCAGACCTCGGAGACCGTCGGGTAGGACGGGACGGCGTGCCACAGGCGGTCGAGGGGGACCTCGCCGACGACTGCGATGGTCGCGGCGTGCAGCAGCTCGGCGACCTCGGGCCCGACGAAGGTCGCCCCGACGATCACGCCGCGGTCCCTGTCGACGACGATCTGCGCCGTGCCTGTGAAGCCGTCGGCCGTGACGGCCGCGCCGGCGACCGACCCGAGGTCGTAGGAGAACACGTCGACCAGGTACCCGGCGTCCTTCGCGGCCTGCTCGGTGAGCCCGACGCTCGCGACCTCCGGGCGCGAGAACACGACCTGCGGAACGGCCTGGTGGTCGGCCGTCGCGCGGAAACGGCTCCAGTCGGGGGCGTCGAGCTCGCCCTCGGCGGAGCCGCCGAAGCGCGCGGCCACGACGTCGCCGGCGACCCGGGCGTCGTACTTGCCCTGGTGGGTGGTCGCGACACGACCGGTCACGTCGCCGACGGCGAAGAGCCAGCCGCCCTCGACACCCTCGACGAGCATCGCGTCGTCGACGGTGAGCGGGTCGCCGGCCGTGAGCCCCACGGCCTCCAGCCCGATGTCGGCCGTCGCAGGCTTGCGGCCCGTGGCGACGAGCAGCTTCTCGGCGACGACGGTCTCGGTCGAGCCGCCCGAGGACGTCACGAGGTGGGTGCCGTCGTCGTGGACCTCGACCGACGTGACGTCGGTGCTCAGCCGCACGTCGACGCCGAGGTCGCGCAGGGAGTCGGCCACGGCGTCCCCGGCGAAGGGCTCGTTCGCGGCGAGCAGCCGCTCGCCGCGCACCACGAGCGTGACCTTCGTGCCGAGGTCGGCGAAGGCCGTCGCCATCTCGACGCCGACCACACCGCCACCCATGATCGCGAGCGAGGCGGGGACGTCCTTGACCGAGCTGGCCTCGCGGCTGCCCCAGGGGTTCGACTCGGCGAGGCCGTCGACGGGCGGGACGACGGGGACGCTGCCTGTCGCGAGGATCACCGCGTGCCGGGCCGTGAGTGTCGTGACGGAGCCGTCCTCGGTCGTCACGTCGAGGGTCTTGGGGCCGGTCAGGCGCGCACGGCCGCGCACGAGCGCGATCCCGGCGCCGTCGAGCCACTCGACCTGGCTCGAGTCGTCCCAGCCCGAGGTGAAGGAGTCACGCCGCGCGAGGACCTTCGCGGGGTCGAGGGTGCCGGTGATCATCTCGGCTGCGCCCGGGACAGCGCGGGCCGCCTCGAGCACGGCACCTGGACGCAGAAGCGCCTTGGAGGGCATGCAGGCCCAGTAGGAGCACTCCCCGCCGACGAGCTCGGCCTCGACCACGGCGACGCTCAGGCCCGTGCGCCCGGCGCGGTCGGCGGCGTTCTCGCCCACGGCTCCGGCCCCGACGACGATCACGTCGAAGGTGGTCTCGGTGGTCTGGCCGTGCTGGTGCTCGGTGCTGGCGCTCATGCGGGTGCTCCTCGTGTCGGTGGGCTCTGCCCATCGTCGCCCCTCGGGGCGAGCGGCGCAGCCCGGAGGAGGCTGCCCGGCCCGCTCACCTCGGCCGCGCTCACCTCAGCCGCGGTCGGCGAGCCCCGCGCGGAAGGCGAGGACCACCATCTGCGTGCGGTCCCGCACGTCGAGCTTGGACATGGCGTGCCCGAGGTGCGTCTTGACGGTGTGCGGCGAGATGTGGAGCTCGCGGGCGATCTGCAGGTTGTCCAGGCCGGCGGCGGCCTGCTCGACGATCGTGCGCTCGCGGGGGGTGAGGCTCGCGACGCGTCGCTCGACGTCCGGGTCGACGGGCTGCGGGGCAGGGACCCGGGCGACGTGCTGGACGACGGCCCGGGCGGCGGTCTGCGAGAGCGAGACCCCGCCCGATGCCACGCGGCGCATCGCCTCGACGAGCTCTGAGGGCTCGGCCACCTTGCTGAGGAACCCGTCGGCCCCGGCCTGGACCGCGCCGAGGACGTCGGGGTCCTCGTCGAAGGTCGTCAGGACCAGCACCCGCGTACCGGCGAGATCGGGCCGGGCGCGGATCGCCCGGACCGCGGCGGTCCCGTCGAGGACGGGCATGCGCAGGTCCATGAGGACGACGTCGGGGCGCAGGGCCACGCACATCTGCACGCCGGCCTGGCCGTCGGCGGCCTCACCGACGACCTCGAGGTCGTCGACGGTCTGCAGGATCCCCCGGATCCCGGCCCGGATCATCGCCTGGTCGTCGACCACCAGCACCGTGGCGCGTCGGTGGGTGCCTGCTGCTGGTCCGGTCATGCGGTCTGCCTCGTGCTCTCGGTCGGGAGGTCGACGACGACCTCGAAGCTGTGCGGGGTGTCCTCGACGCGCAGGCGCCCTCCGGCGGCCGACACACGCTCCTGCATCCCCACGAGGCCGAAGCCTGTGCTGCCCGAGCCGGGGTCTGCCGCACCGGGCCCGGCGTGGCCCCGGCCGTTCGTCACGCGCACGGACAGCAGCGTCACGTCCTGGCTGACGCTCACGTCGACCGAGCCGTCTCCGTACCGGACCGCGTTGGTGAGAGCCTCCTGCAGCACCCTGTAGACGGTCACGTCGACGGCCTGCGGGAGGTCACCGGGACCGACCTGCTCCGCGTAGGAGACCCGGACGCCCGAGGCCCGGACCGACCTCACGAGGTCGGGGACCGCGGCCATGCCGGGCACTGTCGTGTCAGCACCTGTGCCGCCCTCCTCGCGCAGGACTGTGAGGACCTGCTGCATCTCGCCCACGACGGTCCGCGCGGCAGTCCGGATCGCACCGAGCGAGGCCGCCGCGTCGTCGGGGGAGGAGCGCAGGTTCCGCTCGGCCGCACCCGCGTGGATCGCGATCACCGCGACGGTGTGCGCGACGGCGTCGTGCAGGTCGCGGGCGATACGGAGCCGTTCTTGGGTCAGCCGTCGGCCGACCTCGCGCTCGCGGTCCCTCGCCTCGGCGCGCCGTGCCGCCTCGAGGGCAGCGACGTGGTCGCGCTGCGCCCGGACGGCGAGCCCGGCGCCGAGCACGGCGGCGGTCCAGGTGAGGAGCGCGAAGGTCAGCAGGTCGACGACCGAGTTCGACTGGGCGAGGACGCTCTGCCCGACGAGCGTGACGGCGAGCGCACAGGCCGCCCCCGCCGCGACCCGTCGGTCGCTGCGCAGCGCGACGCTGAAGAGGCAGGTCTGGGCCATCACCCACAGAGCCAGGGTCGCCCAGGTCGCCTCGGGCCAGCCGAAGCCGCCGACGGCGCTCGCGGCCGTGACGAGCACGAGGGCGAGGGCCGGCTGGCGGCGCCGGAGCACGAGCCCGACCGCCGCGACCCCGAGGGCGGCGAGCGCCCCGGGCGGGACGGGCTCGGCGCGCCCGACGGCGGACACCACGGCGATGACGCTCACGACGTCGAGGACGCCCTCCCAGAACCGGGTCGGGCGGATCTGGGGCAGGGCTGCTCCGCGGGGCGTCGATCTCGGCACGGGCACTACCCTCCCACCTCCTGCCACGACAGGCTGTCGGGTCGGGCTCGGCGAGCCCCCGTGGTGCCAGACGGGTCACCAGGCCCCTCGAGGGAGCGCCCCTCGGTGTCGAGGTCGGGCAGCACCCGTCCGAGCCAGCGGGGCAGCCACCACGCGGACTCGCCGAGCAGCGCGAGGACCGCCGGGACGACGATCATCCGGACGAGGAAGGCGTCGGCGAGCACCCCGACCGTGAGGGCGAGGGCGATCGAGCCGACGAGCGGGTCCAGCCCGAGCGCGAAGCCGCCGAA
This sequence comes from Sanguibacter biliveldensis, assembly GCF_033798665.1. Taxonomy (NCBI): domain Bacteria; kingdom Bacillati; phylum Actinomycetota; class Actinomycetes; order Micrococcales; family Sanguibacteraceae; genus Sanguibacter; species Sanguibacter biliveldensis. The sequence goes on along the minus strand of NZ_CP138359.1, from coordinate 4,239,121 downwards.
GACGGCGGTCATGATGGTCGCCGCCGCGGCGACGACCCCGGCGCTGCGCCGGAACCCGTCGACGACGGCGTCGGCCGGTGCCATGCCCTTGCGGTGCGCCTCGTGCATGCGGGACACGAGGAACACCTGGTAGTCCATCGCGAGGCCGAAGAGGATCCCCACCACGAGGATCGGCAGGAGCGACGGCACGGGGTCGCCCTGCGGTGCCTGGATCACCGCGTCGAACCAGCCCCACTGGAACACCGCGACCATCACGCCGAGACCGGCGCCGAAGGACAGCAAGAACCCCGCCGTCGCGATCACGGGGACCAGGACGGACCTGAAGAGCAGCACGAGCAGCACGAGGGAGAGGCCGACGATCACGAGGAGATAGGTCACCAGGGCCGTCGAGAGGAGCGCGTCGATGTCGAGGCCGAAGGCCGTCGTCCCGGTGACCGACAGCTGCACGCCGTCGACGCCTGTGGCGCGGATCGCGGCGACGAGGTCCTCGGTCGCCGGGTCGAGGGGACCCGTCGCGGGGACCACCGTGACGATCGCCGCGCTCCCGTCGGGGGCGGTCTGCGCGTCTGCGACCGAGGCTGCTCCGTCGAGCTCCGCCAGCATCGTCTCGACCTGGGGGAGTGCCGCCGCGAGGTCGGCACCGTCGGGCTCGACGAGCACCACGAGCGGGCTCTGCGCACCCGGCCCGAAGGCCTCGGCGACGAGGTCGTAGGCGGCCCGCTCGGTCGAGGCCGGGTCGCTGCCCCCGGGGGTCTTGAGGGCTGTCTGGAGGGAGAGCACGGGCATGGCGAGCACGACGAGCAGGATGACAGTCGGGACGAGCGCGAGGAGGGGACGCCTCACGACACCGTGACCCCACCGCTCGAGGAGCCCGCGCCGCGCAGGACGGCTGGTCGTGGTCGCGCCGGGCACCTGTGCGCTCCGCTCGGACCGCGGCAGGACCCGGCGGCCAGCCCACGACATGAGGCCGGGCAGCAGCGTGAGCGCCACGAGCACGGCGACCAGGACGGCGAAGGCCGCGGCGAGGCCCATCTCGGTGACCGTCGGGATGCCCACCACGGACAGCCCGACGAGCGCGATGACCACGGTCGACCCTGCGAAGACGACCGAGGTGCCGGCGGTCCCCACGGCGTGGCTCACGGCGTCGTCGACGGCCCGCCCCTCGCGCAGCTCGGACCTGAACCTGGCCAGGACGAAGAGCCCGTAGTCGATGCCCACGGCGAGCCCGAGCATGATCGCGAGGATCGGCGTGATCGACCCGATCGGCGCCGCCGCGGAGAAGGCGAAGACCCCGAGCGTCCCGACGAGCACACCGAGCAGCGCGACGAGCATGTTGGCCCCCGCGGCGACGAGCGAGCCGTAGGTGAGCAGCAGGACGAGGAAGGCGATCGCCGCGCCGACGGCCTCGGTCGGCCCGACCAGCTCGACGGGCTCGACGAAGACCGACCCGCCGACCTCGGCCGTCAGACCCGCAGACCTGGCCGAGGCTGCCAGCGCCTCGACGGCGTGCTGGGCCTCTTCGGCCTCCGCGTCCGACAGCCCTGAGAAGGCGATCGGCACGATCGCCGTCGTGAGGTCGGGGGAGACCGCCGGGGCGGAGGGGTCGAGGGGGTCGCCGACGGTCGCGACGGACGGCAGCGCGCGGGCCTGTGCGACGAGGGACTCGACGGCAGCCGCGGCATCGCCTGTCGTGATGTCGTCCGCGACGAGGACGAGCTGGAGCTCCGAGGTGTCGTCGGCCCCGGGGGCCGTGAACCGCTCGTCCACGATGTCGAGAGCCCGCCCGGACTCGGTCTCGGGCAGCCCCTCCTCGTCGGTCAGCTGGGCGCTGGTCGCAGCGACGGCTCCGAGGCCGACGAGGACGACCAGCCAGACGACCAGGAGCAGACGACGGTGCCGGGCGCTGAACGCTCCCAGCCTGAAGAGCAGGCGAGCCATGAGGGTCCTCTCAGACGACAGGCCCGAGCTCTGGTCGAGGCGGGCTCCCTCCAGCCTGTCTGCGAGGTGGCGACGGGGCGTCGCCCGTCTGGGGGTTCTCTTCTCACCTGTCTGGGGGAGACAGGACAGGCATCTCGCCCAGAGAGGGTGTGTCGCCCGAGGTCGCGGTCCTGGCTGGGGCTGTCGTCGTCACGCCTTCAGCCGACCTTCAGCCCGGACCCGGCAGACTGTGGACCGGAGGTGTGGCCCAGATGCGGATCTTGGTGGTGGACGACGAGGCTCGGCTGCTCGACGGCGTGCGCCGCGGGCTGGAGGCCGAGGGCTTCGCGGTCGACACGGCGGCGAACGGTGTCGACGGGTTGTGGATGGCCCAGGAGCACAGCTACGACGCGATCGTCCTCGACATCATGATGCCCGGCATGAACGGGTACACGGTGTGCGAGAGGCTGCGGGCCGAGGGGGACTGGACCCCGATCCTCATGCTCACCGCCAAGGACGGCGAGTGGGACGAGGTCGAGGCCCTGGACACCGGCGCCGACGACTTCCTCAGCAAGCCCTTCTCCTATGCGGTGCTCGTCGCCCGCCTGCGGTCCCTCGTCCGGCGCGGCGTCCGTGAGCGGCCCGTCGTGCTCGAGGCGGGCGACCTGCGGCTCGACCCGGCGACCAAGCGCGTCCAGCGCGGCGGCACCGAGATCGAGCTGACCTCGCGCGAGCTCGCCGTCCTGGACTACCTCATGCGGAACGTGGGCGACGTCGTCTCGAAGCGCCAGGTGCTCGAGAACGTGTGGGACGTGGACTTCGAGGGTGACCCCAACATCGTCGAGGTCTACGTGCGGCACCTGCGCAACAAGGTCGACAGGCCCTTCGGCCGTGCGTCGATCGAGACGCTGCGCGGCTCCGGGTACAGGCTCAGCCGTGGGTGAGCAGGTGGTGGGGCGCAGCCGACGACGCCCGTGGCGCGCGGTGCGCGCCCGCGCAGCGCTCGGGGCGGCGCTCGTCGTCGGCCTGTTCCTCGTCGTCGGGTCCTTCGTCTTCGTCGCGCTGCTCTCTGTCTCCCTGCACGGCGGCGTCGCGCAGAGCGCGTCCTCCGAGGCCGAGGTCGCCGCGGCGCGCGTCGAGCAGTCGGGGACGGCCCGCCTGCCCGAGTCTGACGACCAGCTCCTCGTGCTCGTCGACGCGGACGGGCAGGTGCTCGAGAGCAGCGACGACGAGATCGAGCTGCCCTCGCCGGTCCCGTCGGGCGACACCGTCGACGCGACGGTCGACGACGAGCACGTGCTCTTCGCCGCCGAGGACGTCGAGGTCGACAGTGACGAGCTCAGGGTCCTCGCCGGGAGGTCCCTCGACGACGTGGACGACGCCGTGAGCACAGTCGCGGCGCTGCTCGCCGTCGCCGTCGTGGTGCTCGTCGTGCTGGTCGCGGTCACCACCCGGGTGGTCGTCGGCAGGGCCCTGGCCCCCGTCGAGCAGATCCGCCGCGAGGTCGCCGGGCTCGAGGCCGACGAGCTGCACACGCGGGTCGAGGTGTCGCCGGCGGGCGACGAGGTGAGCCGTCTCGCCGAGACGATGAACGAGATGCTCGCCCGCCTCGACCGCGCCCAGGCCGCCCAGCGCAGGTTCGTCTCCGACGCGTCCCACGAGCTGCGCTCGCCGCTCGCCTCGATGCGCCAGTACGCCGAGGTGGCCGTCGCGCACCCCGACCGCGTCGAGGTGACCGAGCTCGCCGGGACCGTCCTCGCCGAGGGGGCGCGCGTCCAGGACCTCGTCGACTCGCTGCTGCTGCTGGCCAGGCTCGACGAGCGCTCGCGGCACGGGGTAGGCAGGGCGGTCGACCTCGACGACCTGCTGCTCGCCGAGGCCTCCAGGGTCCGGGCGCTCGGTGTGGTCCGGGTCGACGCCTCGGGGATCAGCGCCGCACAGGTGCAGGGGGACGAGACGATCCTCGCGCGGGTGGTCCGCAACCTCGTGGACAACGCCGTCAGGCACGCCCGGTCGACCTTGACGATCTCCTCGTCGGAGGCGCACGGCCGGGTCCGGCTGGTGGTCGAGGACGACGGTGCGGGCATCGCGCCGCAGGATCGTGGACGGGTCTTCGAGAGGTTCGTCAGGCTCGACGAGGCACGTGCCCGCGACGACGGCGGCTCAGGGCTCGGGCTCGCGATCGTCGCCGACGCCGTCAGGCTGCACGGCGGGAGCGTCGAGGTCGAGACCGGCGCGGCCGGTGGGGCACGCTTCGTGGTGACGCTGCCTGGCGTGGTGCCTCCCGCCTAGCATGTGGCCATGGGCCTCCACCTCGACGCGACCGCCATGCTTGTGACTGCGGGATGGGTCCGTGAGGAACCGCTGCGGTCCGGTGCCGCCGAGGTTCCCCCTTCGCTGGTCGGCGCGGACGACCAGCTCCTCGCGTGGGTGGGCTCGTTCTCCGTGCTCGCCAGCCCGGACGACACCGTGTGGTTCCTCTCGGCGCAGGACTACGCCGGTGGGGTCGGCATCAGCGACGAGGCCTTCCCGTGGGACGCCTTCAGGCACGAGAGCCTCGCGGCAGCGTCCGGACCAGCCGAGCGCGCTGCCGTCGACGCGTTCTGGGCCGGCCATCTCCCGATCCTGCTGTCGGTGCGCGACGGGCACGAGTACCTGGCGATCGCCCCGGACGGTCAGGTGGTCCGCGGGGGAGAACCCGAGCTCGAGGAGGTCACTGTCGTCGCGCCCGACCTCGAGACTCTGCTCCGGGACGTGGCGGCAGGGGTCAGCACCGCGGACCCGCTCACCGACGCGCTGCTCGGGATCGTGGGTAGTGCGCGGCCTGGCCGCGAGCCGTAGGTCGTCACTCGTCCTACCTGCTGCAGGTCGCTTCAGGCTGGGTTCAGCACCGCCTCGGCAGACTGCAGGCATGGACACGAACCGCACCCCCGAGAACCCCGAGACCCCCCAGAACCCCGGTCAGGACGACCGGACGGCCGCCTTCGAGACGACGCCACCCGCATCGCCGTCTGCTTCGGCTGCTCCCCAGCCGCACGCTGCGCAGCCTGGCGCGACGCCGGCACCGGCGGGTCCGGCCGCGACCGCTCAACCCGTGGCCAAGACCGCCGCGTGGCGCCGCAAGCCCGTGTGGGTCGCCGCGGCCGTGGTCGCCCTCGTGGCCGGCGGTGCCGGTGTGGCCTACGCGGTCGACGAGCTGGGCGACGACGACGACAGCTCGTGGAGCGCCTCCGACGAGCGTCGGGCGGACGACCTCGACAGGGACGACCGCGACGACGAGCGTCGGGCGGACGACTACCGCGGTGACGACTACCGCAGCGACGACGTCCGCGACTCCCGCGGCTCTGACCACCGCAGCGACGACCGCGACGACGACGGGCAGCCCTCGGTCGCGACCGGCGACGGCTCTCGCGACGACGACCAGCGCGAGCGCCGCGACGTCGACGACGTCCCGCTCACCGACGCCGAGGTCGCCTCCGCGACCGATGCGGCGCTCGCGGAGGCGGGCGGCGGCACGGTGACAGACGTCGACCGCTCCGACGACGCCGACCACGCCTTCGAGGTGGACGTGCTCCTCGAGGACGGAGACGAGCTCGAGGTCGAGCTCGCCGACGACTTCACGGTGGTATGGACTGAGGTCGACCCGGCAGACCGCGGCTGAGCACCCTGGCGCCCAGCCGCGTCGGCGCTGTCAGCCCTGTCAGCCCTGCTCGGGCCTGACGCCGAGCAGTTTGAAGGTCGCCCCCGTCGGGTCGGCGAGCGTCGCAAGGCGCCCGTAGGGGGTGTCCTCGGGCTCGTCCACGACGCTCCCGCCGTGCTCGAGCGCCAGCGCGACCGTCGCGTCGACGTCGTCGCTCCCGAAGTACACGGCCCACGAGGCGGGGACACCCTCGGGCAAGAATCTCGAGCCGTCCATCATCCCGGACTCCTCGTGACCGTCGACGACGTTCATGCTGTAGCGGAAGTCGTCGGTGTCGCCCTGGACCGCGACCTCCCAGCCGAAGACCGTCGTGTAGAAGCTGAGCGCCGCGGCGTAGTCGCGGGTGATGAGCTCGTGCCAGGCGGGGGCGCCGTGCTCGCGTGCGAGCTGGAACCCGCTGTTGTCCCCGGGCTGCCACGTCGAGAACATGGTGCCGGTGCTGTCGAGGAACACCGCCATGGTGCCCTGCACGTCGACGGTCATCGGCTCGACGATCACGCGTCCGCCGTTGTCCTCGACCGCCGCGACGGTCGCCCCGGTGTCGGAGACCGCGAAGAACGTGCCCCACCCGTCGGGGAACCCGGACCCCGCGGGGTTCTGCATCATCCCGGCGATCCGTGCCCCGTCCTTGGAGAACGTCACGTAGCCGCCGTACTCGGGCGGTCCGACGAAGGCCTCCCAGCCGAAGAGGGCGCCGTAGAACTCGATCGCCTTCGCGGTGTCGGCGCTGGACAGGTCGATCCAGATCGGTGCGCCGAGCGGCGCGCGGTCCCGTGCAGGCATGGTGTGCTCCTCGCTGAGGCCTCCCGAGGACGGCCGCCCCCGGGACCACCCGTGGGCCGAGCGGTGCGGGCGGTGTGCTCCCAGGCTAGGAGCGCCGGGGCGGGGCGTCTTCTCCGAACTTGCTCAGCACGTCAGGAGCCTGTCCGGCGGACGGCGGAGAGGCGGGCAGCAGAGAGGGCGACGGTAGAGAGGGCGACGGCAGAGAGGGCGACGGTCACCCGGTGCGGGTGTCCGTCGCCCTCGTGAGAGTGCCGTTCCTGGTCGTGCGTCAGGCGTCGACGAGCGCGCCCTGGTCCGCGGCCCGGCGGGTGGCTCGGTGCGCCGCTCGCAGCGCGACCCCGATGACCACAGCGGTGAGGAGGGCGAGCACGGCTCCGATCGCCGAGGTGAGGTCGACCCCGTGCGCGAAGGCCGCCTTCGCGGCCTCGAGCAGGGCGTCGGCCTGGCCGGCGGGCAGACCGTCGGCTGCGCTCACAGCGCCCCCGAGGGTCTCCCGCGCCTGGTCGGCGACAGCAGGGTCGAGACCCGCGGGCAGCTCGAGCCGTGTGCGGTAGACGGCGGCGAGGACGCTGCCGAGGATCGCGACGCCGAGCGAGGCGCCGAGCTCGTAGGCCGTCTCGGAGATGCCAGACGCAGCGCCAGCACGCTCGGGCGGGACCGAGGCGAGGATCGCGTCGTTCGTGAGCGTCTCCGCGAGACCCGCTCCACCGCCGACCAGCACGAAGATCACGACGATCACCCCGACCGAGGACGAGCCCGTCAGCGTGGTGCCGAGCAGGTAGCCGAGGGTCGCGAGCAGCAGACCCACCGGGATGAGCAACCAGATCGGCGCGATGCGGGCGAGGGCCACGGCCGCGAGCCCCATGGCCACGGTCGCGGCAGCACCGGGGAGCAGGTACAGACCGGCCTCCATCGGCGACAGCTCGAGGACGAGCTGGAGGTACTGCGACACGAAGAAGATCAGACCGGAGATCGAGAAGACCGCCATGAAGTTGGCGAGGACCGAGGCGGAGAACACGCGGTTCCTGAACAGCCCGACCTCGAGGAGCGGGGAGCTCGAGCGCGTCTGACGACGCACGAACAGCACACCCAGCGCGACACCGAGCAGCAGCGACGCGACCCCGAGCGGGCTGATGCCGTCCGAGGCGAGCTTCTTGATGCCGAAGACGAAGGGCAGCATCGAGACGACGGAGAGCACGACGCTGAGCGGGTCGAGGCGCGCGGAGCCCGGGTTGCGGGACTCGGGCAGCAAGAACGGCGCGACGACGAGCAGCACGACGAGCACGGGCACGTTGATGAGGAAGATGGACCCCCACCAGAAGTGCTCGAGCAGCCAGCCGCCGACGATCGGGCCGAGCGCAGACCCGGCCGAGAAGGCCGACGCCCAGATGGCGATCGCGAGGCGACGCTGGTTGTCGTCGAGGAAGAGGTTGCGCAGCAGCGCGAGGGTCGACGGCATGAGGGTCGCGCCGAAGAGCCCGAGCAGCGCGCGTGCCGCGATGAGGTGCGTCGCGTCCCCGGCGAAGGCTGCGTACACGCTGACGAGGCCGAAGCCCGTCGCGCCGACGAGCAGCAGCCGACGCCGCCCGACGCGGTCGCCGAGGGTCCCCATGGTGACGAGCAGCCCGGCGAGGATCAGCGGGTAGATGTCGACGATCCACAGCAGCTGGCTCGCCGAGGGTGAGAGCGCCTGGCTGAGCTGGGGGATCGCGAAGGACAGCACGGTGTTGTCGATGCTCACCAGGAGCACGGGCAGCATGAGGGCGGCGAGACCGAACCAGGCCCGTCGCCCGGCGCGGGGTGCGTCTGGTGCGGTCTTCTCCGCGGTGCTCGCGGTGCTCGCACCGGTGCGGGTGGTGCTGGGGTCGGTGGTGTCGTGACGGTGCAGCGACGGGGTGTCAGCCATGGTCTCGCCTCCTCGGTCGTAGGGCCGAGCGCTACTGTACCGGCTGGACGGTACACCGCGTCTAGACTGTGACCATGTCCACTCGGCCCGACCGCTCCAAGCCCACCCGCGAGGTCGTCCTCGACGCTCTCGAGACCCTCCTGCTCGCGGGAGGCTCCTCCGCAGCGACCCTCGAGGCCGTCGCGGCGGCGGCCGGTGTGTCCAAGGGTGGGCTGCTGTACCACTTCGGCTCCAAGGAGGCCCTGTACCAGGGTTTCCTCGACAGGCTGCTCGTCGAGTCCAAGGCCGAGGCCGACGGGACGCTGACCGCCCCCGAGGGGGTCGTCGCCGCGTACCTCGACGTGTCCTCCGTCGCGACCGACCCCTCGACCCGCTCGGTGCTCGCCGCGCTGCGCCTCGCCGGCGTCCAGGAGGTCGACGTCGAAGGAGCCCTCGTCGAGTCCTTCGAGTACTGGTACGAGGTCATCGCCCGGCGGATCGACGACCCGGTCCTCGCGCGCCTCGTCCAGCTGGTGGGCGACGGTCTCTACCTCCACGCGCTCATCGGCTCGGTCCAGCACGACGAGGACGAGCAGGTGGTCGCCCGCGTCGTCGCGCTGGTGGCCGAGCACGAGGCCGAGCGGGGCTGACCCAGGTCAGGGAGGCTGCGCGGGGCTGACCCGGGTCACGAGAAGCTGCCGGGAGGCCGTCCGCCTGTGCGGCTCAGGCGAGGTGCTCGGCGACGGTGCCGTGCGCGTGCTCGTCGGCGGCCTCTGCCCTGGGCAGCCAGACGGTGACGGTCGTCCCCTCCCCGAGGGTGCTCGTCATGGTGATGGTCCCGCCGTGGGCGTCGACGATCGACTTGGTGATCGCCAGCCCGAGCCCGATCCCGGGGATCTGCCGGGAGGTCGCGCTCTGAGCCCTGTGGAACTTCTCGAACACGTGGTCGAGGTCGGTCCCGCTCATGCCGATCCCCGAGTCGGAGACGACGATCGCGCACGCCCGTGCCTCGACGAGCGTGCTGACAGTCACCGTGCCCCCTCGCGGCGTGTACTTCAGGGCGTTGGACAGCAGGTTGTCGAGCACCTGCGAGATGCGGCGTGCGTCGACGTGGACCGCAGGGGAGGCCTGCGCCACGTGCTCCAGGCCGACCCCGGCGGCGGCGAACCGCGGCGTCGTGGACTCGACGGACCGAGCGACGAGACGTCCGAGGTCCACCTGGCTGGGGGAGATCTGCACGGCGCCGGCGGTCGTCTGGGCCGTGGTGAGCAGGTCGGAGACGAGAGCCAGCAGGTGCTCGGCGTTGCGGTCGACGACACCCAGGTAGAACAACGTCTCGTCAGGGAGGAGGCTGGTCTGGTCCTCGTGGTCGCCGCGGATCAGCTCGAGGTATCCCATGATCGAGGTCAGCGGGGTCCGGAGCTCGTGGGAGACCGTCGCGACGAACTCGTCCTTGACGCGCATCGCGCTCACCACGGCCGTCACGTCGTGGTAGACCACCATGACCCCGTGGCTGTGCTGCTCGGCGTCGAGCATCGGGCGCGAGGTGGCGAGCACGGCGCGCTGTCCTTCGCTGGGGCGGCCGAACCACATGAGGTGCTCGGAGACGACCTCCCCGCGCCGGGCGAGCTCCGAGGGGAACAGGGCGAAGGGCAGGGGGGTGACCCCGTCCTCCTCGAAGACCAGCCGATCGCCCTCGCCGACGTCCCCGGCCCAGGTGAGTGCGTAGAGGTCGTTCTCCGGGGTGTTGGACAGCAAGATCTCCCCGTCGGTGCCGAAGGCCACGACAGCCGAGTCGAGCGAGGCCAGCATCGCCTGCAGCAGGACTGTCGTCGTGGTGCGCTCGGTCAGCGACTCGTCCAGGCGGGTCTGCTCCTGGCGCAGCCTGTGCCGCTGGACCTCCCAGTGCTCGGTGATGATCGCGCAGGCCGACACCATCGCGGCGGCGACCAGCGGCAGCACGAGCGGGGAGGGCCAGTCCGTGAACCCCTGTGTCCGGGAGTCCATCCACGACGCCGTCGCGCTCAGCACGAAGGTCCCGACGACGGCCCACGCCGCACCCCGCCACAGGTAGGCCTGGGCCAGCCACAAGCACGGGAGCAGCGCCAGGGTCGTGAGCATGACCCCCTTGGCGTCGAGGGCGACGACCGCTGCGCCCAGACCGATCAGGTCGGCTGCGCACAGCGCGGCCGGGGCCCACGGCGGGGTGGGGCGGTCCTGGGCGGCCCATGCCGCGGCGCTCACCAGCACCACCAGCAGCACCCCGCCCCACCCGAGCACGGGCACGGCCACCGGGACCGTGAGCAGCAACCATGCCGTGAGCGGCAGGTAGATGAGGGCGAAGGGGATCTGCAGGGCTGTGCTGTGGTGGTGCCCGCGGATGCCGAGCGCGCGCATCAGGTGCGACGTCCACCCCGACAGGTGCGCCCGTTCTCGTGTGTGCAGGTCCATACCCGGACGGTAGGGCCACGCGTGCGTCCACGCCCGACGTGCCGGTCCCGCGGCGTGCCCGACGGTCCGTCGACGCGCGTCCTCTACTCTGGAGTCAACACCCCGGAGCCGTCCCTGTAACTCGCGTGCGAGTCGATCACACGACCGGGGTTTTGCATGTCCGGCACTGGGAAGCCTGTGCGTGTGGCTGCGCCGCGGTGCGCCGTACGGTGGTCCCAGGTGCGGTGCAGCCGCCCGGCGCCCAGAGGGGGCGCCTCCCGACACCCGAGGTGATCCACGTGCCAGTCGTCCTCCTGACCGGATTCGAGCCCTTCGGCGGGCAGACGGTCAACCCGTCCTGGCAGGCCGTGCAGCGCCTCGCCGCCGCGTGGGACGGTCCTGCCGAGCTCGTGACCCTCGAGCTCCCGGTCGACTTCCGCACGGCGGGCCCGGCGCTCGCGGAGGCGGTCGAGCGGAGCCGGCCCGACCTCGTCGTCGCGGTCGGCCAGGCAGGCGGGCGCCCGGACGTGACGGTCGAGCGGGTCGCGATCAACGTCGACGACGCCCGCATCCCCGACAACGGCGGGTTCTCGCCTGTCGACGAGCCCGTGGTGCCCGGCGGGCCCGCAGCCTACTTCGCGACCCTCCCGGTCAAGGCCTGCGTCGCCGCCATGACCGCGGCTGGCGTCCCGGCCTCGGTCTCGCAGACCGCGGGGACCTTCGTCTGCAACCACGTGTTCTACCAGGTGATGCACGAGCTCGCGGGCCGCTCGGCCGGCGGACCGCTCGCGCGCGGTGGCTTCGTGCACGTCCCCTTCACGCCGGAGCAGGCGGCGGGCACCCGGCACCCGAGCATGACCCTCGACGTCATCACCGCGGGTCTCGACACGATCGTGCGCACGAGCCTGACGACCGAGGCCGACCTGCGGGTGACGGGTGGGACGACGCACTGACCAGCCTCTCGGGTGGCGCCTCTCGACGTGCGAGAACGGCGGATCTGTGCGTCTGCCAGGCGTCCGTGCAGGATCTGTGGAGGCTCTGGACGTCACCCTCTCCTCGGGATGCGGGCGCGGTGGGACGCACGTACCGTCGAGTCATCGGACAACCTGAGGAGGCCCATCATGGGACTTGGTGACAAGATCAAGAACGCTGCAGAAGACGCCAAGGGCAAGGTCAAGGAAGCGACCGGCTCTGTCACGAACAACGAGAGCCTCGAGGCTGAGGGCAAGGCGGACCAGTCCGCTGCCTCGGCCAAGAAGGCCGGCGAGAACGTCAAGGACGTCTTCCGCGACTGATCGCCTCAGAGCTTCACGAGAGCCCGTCCCCATCTCTGGGGGCGGGCTCTCGTGCGTCGTCCCTCGGGTCAGCGGCAGGCACCTGCGGCAGCGATCTGCTCGTCGCTCGGCCGGCCGTAGGCCCACTCGCCCGAGCCGTTGCCGTCGTCGTATCCCATGCTGATCGCCCACGAGGTCGCGAACATCTCGTCGTCGCTGCTGAAGGGCGGCGCCGCATAGAGGTCGTTGCACTTGGACGTGATCGCGTGCCCGGTCTCGTGGACCACCAGGGCCTGCACGCCTTCCTCGGGCCACCGCTCGGCGACGTTGTCCGACAGCGTGATGGTCGAGTAGCCGTACTGCGCGGTGTTCCACGTGGCGTAGCCGCCCGACGAGCCGTCGAGCCCGTAGCCGTTGACCTCTGGTGCCCAGGCGAAGTCGACGGGCACCCCGCCGGCGAGCGAGCGGGCGAAGGCCTCGATGACGGGCCGGTTCGGGTGGACGGGGTTGGCCAGCAGCCATTCCTGGTCGGTCTGGGAGGTGACCACGGCGTTCGCAGCGGCCGCGAAGGTCGCCAGCTGGGTGCTGCTGTCGGCCGACCAGCTCGACGAGACGCCGGCGGCCGCGACCTGCATCTCCGACCGGCTGGCGTTCGTCGCGACCGTGTAGGTGTCGACGTAGCTCTGCGACGTGGCAGGCACCGTCGCGAGCAGCGCGTCGGCGGCGTCGGCGAGCGTGTCCTGCTGGGTGGTGAGGGTGTCGAGCCCGGTCTGGGTGTCCTCGAGCGTCGTGGTGAGGGTCTCGACGTCGGTTTCCACCTGCTCGGTCGCCTCGACGATCTCGTCGGTCGTCGTCGGACGGGCGTCGGGGGGTTCCGGTGCCTCCTGCGACGGGCCCCAGGAGTCGACTGCCGTCGAGAGGTCGGTCCGTGCTGTGTCGAGCGCCGTGCGCTCGGCCTCGGGGACGACGCCCACGGGTGCGGCGTCGAGCAGCAGGGTGGCGTCGTCGACGTCCGAGGTGGCGTCCGTGAGGGCCAGGTCGACGTCGGTCGCGAGCGTGGTGAGGGAGTCGACGACGCTGTCGAGGTCCTCGACGGCGTCGTCGTAGGCGGTCTCGGCGTCGGCCAGCTCCTGGGCCTCGCGCGCCAGACGGTCCGTGAGCTCTTGGGCTGCGCGCTGGTCGTCCGCCCGGTCGACCAGGACGGCTGTCGTCCCGCCGCCGAGGGCGAGCACGAGGAGGACGCCGAGCGCGACGGCCCAGCGTCGCGAGCGGCGTGGGCGGCGCGGAGCCGGCGCAGGTGCAGCCCACGGAGACCGACCGGGCCGCGAGGGCTGGCCGGGCTGCTGAGCCGCGTAGCCGGAGGGCTGCGGTGCGCCCGGGCGCCCACCGCCGTGCGGGTACCCGGTCGGCTGCGGCTGGTAGCCGCCCTGCGGCGGGTACGTGCTCGGGGATGGGGACCACCCTGCGGGCGCCGACCCAGGGGCCTGACCGTAGCCAGGCTGGACCGGCTGACGGGGAGCGGCCCACGGTCCGGGCTGCTGACCGGGTACGGCCGGCCCACCGCCGCGTCCGGGCTCGTCAGGCGTCGACGGGGGAGGCGGGGGCGGCGGAGGCGAGGCGCTCATCGTCACAGTGTGCAGCGAGACCGCGCCGGGCACGAGGGTTGCGGATGGGGTGGAGTCCCCGTGCCCGGGTGAGATCGGGCGGAGCAGATCTGGCGCACGGGTCGGGCGCAGCGCTGCCAGGCTCGTGCCGGGGTGCGGAGACCCTCGTCAGCGCGGCCGACCCGACGACCTCAGACCGTCGGGGAGTCCGGCGCGAGCTTCCACTCGTCGGAGGGGTCGATCTGGTGGCGGATCAGCGTGGCGGCCTCGCGCAGGCTGTCGGACTGGTCGGGCGACAGCGCGTCGAAGACGAGCTGGCGGACGGTCTCGACGTGGCCTGGCGCGGAGGCCACGATCTTGTCGAGGCCTGCGTCGGTGAGGATCGCGTTGGTGTGGCGGCGGTCGTGCTGGCTGGCCTCGCGGCGGACGTAGCCCTGCTTCTCGAGGCGCTTGACCACGTGGGACAGGCGCGAGAGCGATCCGCTCGTCAGCCGGGCGAGCTGTCCCATGCCGAGGGTGCGGTCGTCCTGCTCGGAGAGCATCGCGAGGACCATGTACTCGTAGAAGCTGATGCCGGCGTCGCGGGTCAGCTGGGCGTCGAGGGCGGCGGGGAGCCGGATCATCACCTCGGACAGGCGCAACCACGTGAGGTTCTCGGCGCTCGAGAGCCAGCGTGCGTCGTCAGGTCCGGGGGGCGTGGTCATGCGCCTAGCCTACCGCCTTTGCTTGACTCTTCAAATAATTCGACGGCTGCGCTCGTGACCTGCGACGTCCGCCCCGACGACCACGCCTCCCACAGCGTCGCGTAGGTCCCGCCGGCACGCACGAGGTCGTCGTGCGTGCCCTCCTCCACGACACGGCCGGCGTCGAGGACCACGACACGGTCGGCTGAGGCCGCCTGGCTGAGCCTGTGCGCGACGACGATCGCGCTACGACCTTCGAGCGCAGCCCGGGCGGCCTCGTCGAGGACCGACGCGCTCCCAGACCCGGCCTCGGCGGTGGCCTCGTCGAGGACCGCGAGGACAGGGTCGGCCAGCACGAGGCGGGCGAGGGCGAGCTGCTGGGCCTGGTCCGCCGTGAGCTCGCGGCCGCCGGCCCCGACGAGGGTCTCGAGCCCGAGGTCTGCCGCCCAGGTGGCCCCGACGGTGTCGAGCGCTGCGAGCAGCCGCGCGTCCTCTGCCGTGGGGTCTGCCAGCCGGAGGTCGTCGGCGAGGGTCCCGCTGAACACGTGGACCTGCTGGCTCACCAAGACTGTCGACCGGGGAGGCGGGGGCCAGGTGCCACCGACCGCGATCGTGCCGGAGCCGGGCGGGTGGATGCCGAGGACGAGGGCGGCGAGCGTCGTCTTTCCCGCGCCCGAGGCCCCGACGACGGCCACCTGCTCGCCTGCTCTCACGGTGAGGGAGACCTCGTCGAGCACCCGGCGCTCGCCGTAGGAGAAGCTCACGCGGTCGAGGACCACCACGTCGTCGCCGACCTCTGACGGGCCCGCGGTCGCCGGCTCTCGACAGGCTGCCTGCCCGGCGTCCGACCGTGCCCCTGTCAGCCCGACGAGCCGCGCGAGCCCGGCGCCGGCCTTCTGGAGCTCGTCGACCTGACCGAGGACCGTGCCGATCGGGTCGAACAACCTGTAGAAGAACAGCGCCGCGGCGGTCGCGGCCCCGATGCTCGCCACGCCGCTGCCCACCAGCCACCAGCCGACGCTCAGCACGCAGGACAAGCCGACGAGCTCGGCCATGTTGAGCTGGTTGTAGAAGCGCGCGAGCAGACCTGTCGCGTGCAGGGAGAGCCCGATCGCGTGCCGTGACCTGTCGGCGACGAGCTGCTCGTGCGCGGCACCCAGACCGAGGGAGACGACGGTCCGGCGTGCGGTCACGGTCTCGATGACCTGCTCGGTGCGCTCGGCCTCGGCCACCCGCACCGTCCTGTAGACGGGTCCGGAGCGACGCAGGAACCAGCGCAGCGCGAGCGCCTGGAGCGGTGCGGCGACCACGGCCGCGACGGCGAAGCGCCAGTCGAGGGCCCCGAGGCCGACGAGCGTGAGGGCGATGGTCAGGGCCGCCGAGGTGAAGGCCGGGAGCACCCCGGTGATCGCGTCGCTCACAGCCTCGACGTCTCCGGAGACCCTCGAGACCACGTCGCCGCTGCCAGCCGCCTCGACCCGGGCGACGGGCAGGGCGAGCGCCGCGTCGAGCACGTCTTCGCGCAGGTCGGCGAGCGCGCTCTCGCAGAGCTGCGCGAGCATCACCCGTCCGACCATGCCCAGGGCGGCCGTCGTGAGACCAGCCGCGAGGAGCCCGGCAGCGACGGCGACGAGGACCGACGTCTGCGCCCCGTCGACCACCTGGTCGACGAGCACACCGAGCAGCGCCGGGGTCGCCAGGCCGCAGACCGCGGCGAGCAGCAGCACGGCCGAGGTGGCCGCGAGACGCCCGCGGCGCTCCCGCAGCAGCTGCCACGTCGCCGCGCGGGTCTGACGGGTCGACGCGACGGGCAGCGGGACGCGGGTGGTCGGTGCGGGCGGTGAGGCGGGTGCGGTCGGGGCGGAGGGCTCGGTGGTCACGGCAGGTGACGGCTCGCTCATGCGGGCACCGCCACGGCGGGCGTCTCGGCCAGCCGCACCACGGTGCTGCAGGCCGCCAGCAGGGCCGGGCTCGTCGTCACGAGGACGACGGCCTTCTCGGGGAAGGCGCTGAGCCCGCCCGCGATCGCCGCCTCGGTGACCGAGTCGACCGCTGTCGTGGGCTCGTGCAGCACGAGGACAGGCTCTGGCCTGTGCAGCGCCCGGGCGAGGACCAGGCGCTGACGCTGACCACCCGAGAGGTTGTGGCCGCGGGCGCTCACGGGGCTGTCGAGCCCTGCGGGCAGATGGGTCAGCACCTCGGTGAGGCCGGAGGTGACGACGGCCCTGTCGTCGAGCGGACCCGGGCCCGGGCAGACGGCGTCGCGGACCGTCCCGGCGAGGACCGCGGCGTCGTGCTCGGCTGCGAACACCGTGGCCCGGACCGTCGAGGCGTCGGCGACCGCGAGGTCCTGGCCGCGGACCGAGACCAGACCGGCGCGAGGCGCAGCCCGGAGCCCGAGCGCGTCGACGAGGTGCTGGGCAGCCACGACGTCGTCGGCGACGACCCCGACGACGTCGCCCGGCCGCAGCGTGACGTCTGCGTGGTCGAGCCCGTCGGTCGACGTGACGCCGTGGAGCGTGAGCAGGGCGGGGCGGTCGGGCGCAGCGTCGCGGTCGCGGGCGTCGCCGCCGTCGGCCAGCAGGTGCGCGTCGGCGAGCAGCGTGGACAGCCGCCGCGCGGAGGCGCGTCGCTGCGCGAGGTCGACCCCGAGGAAGCCGAGCGAGGCCATCGGCCCCTGCACCAGCTGCGCGAGCCCCACCACGGTGACCAGCTGGCCTGTCGTGATCGACGCGCGCAGCGCCATCCAGCCGGCGCCGAGCGCGATCCCGGCGAGGAACACCGACGAGAGCGCCGTGCTGAGCGAGGTGTAGGCGGCCTTCGACCGTGCTGCGCGCAGGGCGGCGGCGAGCGAGCTCCGGCTCGCCGACCTGTAGCGGGCCGCCGCGGCGTCTTCCGCGCCGAGCCCCTTGAGCACCCGGAGCCCGGCCATCGCGTCTGTCGCGAGAGTTCCGGCCCGGGCCGCCGCCTCCTGCTCGCGGGCGCTGCGGCTCTCGAGCGGCACGGACAGCCTGTGCATGACGACGAGGACCACGGGTGTCGCGACCAGCACGGCCAGCCCGAGCGGCACAGACACCAGCAGCAGCGAGACGGCGACAGTCGTCACCGCGGCGAGGGCACCCAGCATCTCCGACACGAGCCAGGCCGTCCCGGCCACGCGTGAGGTGTCGGAGGTCGCGATGCTCAGCACCTCCCCGGGCGCCCGCGGGGCGGTCGAGCCGCGCGGGTCGAGCGTGCGGTGCACGACGAGGTCGCGCAGGTCGTGCTGCCCGACGGCGTAGACACGCATCGTGGCGAGCATCCCGGTGCGCCACGCGAGCGTCAGGGTCACGAAGACGGCGGCGAGCACGAGCAGCCACCGCACGAGCGCGGAGCCGTCGTGCGGCACGATCGCCTCGTCGACGACCACCCCCACGAGGACGGGGACGAGGGCCTCGCACACCTGGTGCAGCACGAAGCCGAGGCTCCCGACGACGAGCAGCCGACCTCGGCCGGACCCGAGCAGGGAGTACCTCACGAGGCGCGCGGGCGACCACCCTGAGGCGTCAGGTGCCGAGGGGGCGACGGGTGCGGTGCGGCTGCTGCCGTCACCCGCGGCCGGTCGACGGACCAGTCGTCGTGGCGTCGACGACGTCCTCGGTCTGCGGCTCGTCGGCACGCGGCGGGGTGGCATGGGTGTCACCGTAGGCGTATCGCGCAGTGGCCTCAATGGGATACCGTGCCGGACCATGTCGATCATCGGCCAGCAGGTCACGCAGGCATCCCAGGCCCGCCAGGCGTCTCAGGTCTCTCGGGCCGCCTCTCCGTCACGGGACGTCCCAGCAGTGCGGTCCGTGCGCTCGCGGCACTTCCCGCCGAGCGGCCCCGACAGGTGGGACTCCCACAGCCACGAGGTCCACGAGCTGCTGTGGGGTACGCAGGGTGTGCTGTCGGTCGAGACCGCAGACGGCTATTTCATGGTCCCTGCGGTCCTCGGGCTGTGGATCCCGGCCGGGGTCGCCCACGCCGTCCAGTGCGCGGGCGGTACGGGGTTCTGGTGCACCTACGTCGACGCGGACGTCCCCCCGGCGCTCGCAGCGCGCACGACCGCGGTGACCGTCACCCCGCTGCTGCGCGAGCTGCTCGTGCACATGGCGGCCGAGGCCATGCGCCCAGAGCTCCGCGCGGCCTCGGAAGGCCTTGCCGTCGGGCTGCTCGAGCCCGTGGACCTCTCGCCGATGGTCCTGCCCATGCCAGACGACCCGCGGCTCGCGAGGATCGCCCGGACGCTCCTCGACGACCCGGGGGACCACAGGTCGCTCGACGACTGGGGTGCCGAGGTGTCGGTGAGCGTCCGCAACCTCTCCAGGCTGTTCCACAGGGAGACGGGGATGACCTTCGCGCAGTGGCGGGTGCACGCCCGGGTGCGTCTCGCGGTGGGTCTGCTGGCCTCGGGGCTCTCTGTCGGGGCTGTGAGCCGGCGCGTGGGGTACTCGACCCCGAGCGCCTTCGTGCAGTCCTTCCGCAAGGTCCTCGGGCACACCCCGGGCTGGTACCTCTCGAGCGCGTCGCGTGGGGCCCCTGCCTCAGAGGGCGACGGTGCGCCCGGTGAGGGCCTGTCGGCGACAGCGTCTGGCCGGTGAGACGCACTGGACACCTTCACCCTGCACGAGGCTAAAGTTAGGGTAGGTAAGCCTAAGTAGCGCGAGACCGGGTCGGTGACCCGCCGTCCGCAGCACCCCGGGCCTGCCGCCTCGACCCAAGGACCTCCCATGACACGCACCACCACGCGCACCTCCGCCGCGCTCGCAGCAGCCGGCGTGGCCGCCCTGCTGCTCGGCGCCTGCTCGACCACGAGCGACGCCTCGACCGGCACAGACGCAGCGCCAGGCTCGAGCGCCGAGGCGACGACCCGCACCGTCGAGAGCGAGTTCGGCGAGGTCACCCTGCCGACAGAACCGCAGGCCGCCCTCGGCATGTACACGACCGACCTCGACATGCTCATCACCCTCGGTGTGCCGCTGGCTCAGAGCCAGCCGATCCGCGACGACGGCTACTCGACCTTCCCGTCCTTCTTCGACCAGGAGGCGCTCGAGGGCATCACGCCGTTCACGAACTTCCCGGAGTTCAGCTACGAGTCGATCCTCGCCGCGCAGCCCGACCTCATCGTCAACGGTCTCGGCTACGACGAGAGCATCGGCACGAAGCTCGCCGAGATCGCCCCGACGTACTCCTTCAACGGCTTCGACGGGAGCGACTGGCGCGTGAAGTTCGAGGCCCTCGCCGAGGCCCTCGGACGCACTGCCGAGCACGACGCCTGGACCGAGAGGTACCAGGCGAAGGTCGACGACATCCGGGCTCGTCTCGACGAGGCGGGGCTCGACCCCGTGGTCGGGTCGGTCGGCGTGGACGGCGACCAGGTCACCGTCTCCTGCTACGGCACCCCGTGCCTCGTCTTCGACGACCTCGGCCTCGACATCACCCCGCTGTCCGACGGCGAGGGTGCGACCCTCAGCTTCGAAGAGGTCGGCCAGCTCGACGGGATCGACGCCGTGTTCACCTCGATGGCACCCGAGGACGACGGCAGCTTCGGTGACGCCTTCGAGGCGCTCGCGGGCAACGCCGTGTGGCAGCAGCTGCCCTTCGTCACGCAGGGGCAGATCTTCACGAGCGACCTGGAGATGATCTACGGCTCGCCGTCGGGCCAGTACGCCTTCCTCGAAGAGGTCGAGAAGGCGCTGCTGCCGTGAAGATCTTCCGCGCCGAGGTCGTCTCGACCACCCGCCTCACCGCCGGCATGATCCGCATCGTCCTCGGGGGCGAGGGCGTCGCCGACTTCGTGTCGACCGGCGTGGGGGACGAGTACCTCCGGGTGTTCCTGCCGGCCCCGGGGGAGTCCGAGCCTGTGCTGCCCTTCGCGACGGAGAAGAGCTGGGACTACCCCGAGGGCGTCACACCGTCGCCGATGCGCACCTACACGGTGCGCGCCGTCGACCCGTCGGCGGGCACCCTGACCATCGACTTCGTGGTGCACGAGGGCGGGGTCGCGGCGACCTGGGCGCAGCACGCGACCGTCGGCGACGTCGTCGGGCTGAACTCTCCGTGCGGTCTCTACAGCCCGCCCGCCGACCTCGAGTGGCAGCTGCTGCTCGCCGACGCGACGGGGCTGCCGGCCGTCGGACGCCTGGTCGAGCAGGCTCCGGCCGGTGTGCGCACCCGCGTGATCGTCGAGGTCCCGGACGAGTCCCACCAGCAAGACTTCTCCAGTCCCGGCGTCGACGTCGTCTGGGTCTACGGCGGCAACGGCCACAGCCAGTCCCGCCTCGACGAGATCCTGCGGACCGTCGACCTGCCCGACGGCGTCGGCTACGTGTGGTTCGCCGGGGAGGCCAAGGTCATGCGCACGGTCCGCAAGCACCTGCGCCACGAGCGCGGGCTCCCCGGCACCGCCTACAAGGTGATCGGCTACTGGACCGACAAGGTCGAAGAGTGGACCGAGAGCTGGGACGCCGTCGACGCCGAGACCAAGCAGTGGCTCATGAGGCTCTGGGACGACGAGGGCCGCGCGGTCGAGGAGATCGAAGACGAGTACTTCGCGACGCTCGAGACCCTCGGGCTGTAGGGCAGGGACGAGACGATGACGACCTCGACGAGAGACACCGGCG
Organism: Sanguibacter biliveldensis; assembly: GCF_033798665.1. Classification (NCBI taxonomy): domain Bacteria; kingdom Bacillati; phylum Actinomycetota; class Actinomycetes; order Micrococcales; family Sanguibacteraceae; genus Sanguibacter; species Sanguibacter biliveldensis. The sequence goes on along the minus strand of NZ_CP138359.1, from coordinate 4,218,201 downwards.
CTCAGCCGCCCGGCAGGCACCTGCCCCCGGGCGGTCCGGAGACGGCTGAGAGCGCCACGCCAGGTGGGACGGCCGGCGTGGCGGGCGGACCGGTGGTCGCCGTGACCGCGGAGGGCGGCACGCTGCCCGAGGCGTCCGCAGCCCCCGCCGGCCTCGCGCACACCAACGCCACCCGCGCCTTCTGGCTGCTGGTCCTCGTCGCGGTGCTCGCCGTCGCGCTGCTGCTGAGCCTCGCCGTCGGCTCGAAAAACATCCCCTTCGCCACGGTGCTCAGCGGGCTCTTCTCGCCCGACGGGTCGAACGACCACATCATCGTCCGCGACATGCGCGCCCCCCGGACGGTCCTCGGGCTGCTCGTCGGCATCGCGCTCGGGCTGTCGGGCGCGATGATCCAGGCCTTGACCCGCAACCCGCTCGCCGACCCCGGGATCCTCGGGGTCAACGCGGGAGCGGGCTTCGCGGTGGTCGTCGGCGTCGCCGTCTTCGGGGTCGTGAACATCCAGCAGTACATCTGGTTCGCCTTCCTCGGCGCCGTCGTGACGACCGTCGTCGTCTACGTCATCGGGTCGATGGGCCGTGGCGGCACCACGCCGGTCCGGCTGACCCTCGCGGGGATCGCGATCGGCGCCGTCCTCGGCGGCATCTCGTCGGGGATCACGCTGCTCAACCCGCGGGTCTTCGACGCCATGCGGTTCTGGGGCGCGGGCACCCTGAGCAACCGCACCTGGGAGATGGTCGGGACCGTCACCCCGTTCATCGTCGCCGGGACCCTCGTCGCGCTGCTCGTCGCCCGCCCGCTCAACGCCGTCGCGCTCGGCGACGACCTCGCCAGCTCGCTCGGGGCGAACCTCACCCGGACCCGCATCTGGGTGGTCGTCGGCGTGACGCTCCTGTGCGGCGCGGCGACAGCCGCCGCCGGGCCGATCGGCTTCGTCGGCCTCATGGTCCCGCACGTCGCCCGGTGGTTCGTCGGCCCCGACCAGCGCTGGATCATGCCGTACACCCTCGTCATGGCACCCACGCTGCTGCTCGTCTCCGACGTCCTCGGGCGCGTCGTGCTGCGTCCCGGCGAGCTCCAGGTCGGGATCGTCACGGCCTTCGTCGGGGCACCCGTGCTCATCTGGCTCGTCCGACGACGGAAGGTGAGCGGGCTGTGAGCGCCGACCTCGAGACCCCGGGCGGGACGCCGCCGACCCCGCGGTCCCAGCAGACGCCGCCAGCCCCGCGTGCTGCGAAGTCTCCGACCAGCGCGTCGGGGAGCTCCCGGCGCGTGAGCACCGGGCGACCCACCTGGACCCTGCGGCTCGCCCGCGGGCGGTTCTCCGGCCGGGTGGACCTGCGCACCCTTGTGGTGCTCGTCGCCCTGACCGTCGTCGCCCTCGGCGTCGGCCTCGTCGCCCTCGGTGTCGGCGACTACCAGGTGTCCGTCCCCGACGTCCTGCAGGCGCTCTTCGGCGAGACGACGACGGTGGTCCGCATGGTCGTCGTCGACTGGCGGCTGCCCCGGGTGCTGCTCGCCCTGCTTCTCGGCGCGGCCCTCGGGGCGAGCGGGGCGATCTTCCAGTCCATGACGCGCAACCCGCTCGGCAGCCCCGACATCATCGGCTTCAACACCGGTGCCTACACCGGGGCGCTCGTCGTCATCCTGCTGCTCGGCGGCTCGTACTACGACATCGCCGCCGGCGCGATGGTCGGTGGTCTGGTGACGGCCGGCCTCGTCTACGCCCTCGCCTACCGCGGCGGTGCGCAGGGGTTCCGGCTCATCATCGTCGGGATCGCGATCAGCGCCGTGCTCGCCTCGGTCAACACGTGGCTGATCATCAAGGCGGACCTCGAGAAGGCCATGAGCGCCGCAGCGTGGGGAGCAGGCTCGCTCAACGGGCTGTCCTGGACGCAGGTCGCGCCGGTGACCATCATCCTCGTCGTGCTGCTGCCCGCCCTCGTGGTGCTCAGCCGACGGATGGGGATCCTCGAGATGGGCGACGACGCCGCGCAGGCCCTCGGCGTCCGCACGGAGCCGACGCGCCTCGTGATGCTCGTGCTCGGTGTCGCGCTCACAGCGCTCGTCACGGCGGCCGCCGGGCCGATCGCGTTCATCTCCCTCGCGGCACCCCAGCTCGCCCGGCGGCTCACCCGCAGCCCCTCGGTCGCGATGCTGCCCTCGGCCGTCCTCGGGGCGCTGCTGCTCGTGGTGAGCGATCTCGCCGCGCAGCGTGCCTTCGCCCCGACCCAGCTGCCGGTGGGTGTCGTCACGGTGAGCGTCGGCGGCTGCTACCTCGTGTGGCTGCTCGCCCGAGAGGCCAGGCGCCAGTGAGACGCGACCAGACCACCCAGACCGTGCCCGACCAGACCCCTCGCCCTCCTCGCAGAGAGACCACCCAGATGACGACCGACGTGCTCGGCTCCACCACCGCGACAGGCCCGGCTGCCCGCCGCACCGCAGACGAGGGTCCGCGCCTGCGCGCCGAGGGCGTGACCATCGGGTACTCCGAGCACCCGGTGTCGAAGGGCCTGACCGTCGAGATCCCCGACGACTCCTTCACCGTGATCGTGGGGCCGAACGCCTGCGGCAAGTCGACGCTGCTGCGCGCGCTGTCGCGGCTGCTCAAGCCCTCGGACGGGCAGGTCGTGCTCGACGGCGAGGCCATCACCTCGTACAAGGCGAAAGAGGTCGCGCGTCGTCTCGGTCTGCTGCCGCAGACGTCGATCGCCCCCGACGGCATCACCGTCGCCGACCTCGTCGCGCGCGGCCGCTACCCGCACCAGAAGCTGCTGCGTCAGTGGTCTGTCGAGGACGAGGCGGCGGTCGTCCGGGCGCTCGAGGCCACCCAGGTCACGGCGCTGTCCAGCCGCCTGGTCGACGAGCTGTCCGGCGGGCAGCGCCAGCGCGTGTGGGTGTCCATGGTCCTCGCGCAGGAGACCCCGCTGCTGCTGCTCGACGAGCCGACGACCTTCCTCGACATCGCCCACCAGATCGAGCTGCTCGAGCTCTTCGGCGACCTCAACCGCCACGGGCACACCCTCGTCGCCGTGCTGCACGACCTCAACCACGCCTGCCGCTACGCGACCCACCTCATCGCGATGAAAGACGGCGCCGTCGTCGCGCAGGGGCGCCCCGAGGAGATCATCACCGCCGAGCTCGTCGAAGAGGTCTTCGGCCTGCGCTGCATGATCATCGAGGACCCCGTGAGCAAGACCCCGCTCGTCATCCCGCTCGGCCGCCCGCACACCGCGGAGGAGCCCGAGGCCTGATCCGGCCCCGCGACGAGGTCGCCTCGACTGCGCGGGCAGGGTGAAGGTGCTGCCTGGGGTCGCGGGGTGGGGCGTGGGTGCTGATAGTGGTCGGATGACCTCCGGCTCCCCTCGCGCGACCTCGTCCCCCGTCCGTCACGCGCTGCCCGACGACCACCGGCCCCCGTGGTGGGCCCTCGTCTCGTCGGTGGTCGCCCCCGTCGCGATGATCGGCGGGTGGACGTTGTCGCAGGCGCTCCAGCCGTCCTTCGACCCGGTCCGCGACACCATCAGCGACCTCGCGACCGCGGGCATGGTCGCGCCCTGGGTCATGGGTGCTGGGCTCGCGGTGACCGGGATCGCGCACTGCGTCACGGCGTCTGGACTGCGGGAGGTCCCGGTGGCGGGCCGGGCGTTCCTCGTGCTCGGCGGTCTGGCGACCTTCGCCGTCGCGATGTTCCCCTCCGACACCCACCCCCAGCTGCACGGCATCTCGGCGGCCGTCGGCTTCGGGGCTCTCGGGCTGTGGCCGGCGCTCGCGGCCCGCCGCGGTGGGCAGGGGGTGCTGTCGGCGAAGGTCGCCGTCCCGGTCTCGGTCGTCCTGCTCGCCCTCGTCGGGGTCTTCGTCGCCGAGCTCCAGCAGGTGACACCCGACGACGGTGCGCTCACCGGGTTCACGGAACGCCTCGTCGCGGGGGCGCAGTCGTTGTGGCCGCTCGTCGTCACGGTCGCGCTCCGGAGGCGTCGCCGGGCCGTGTGACACCGGAGAGGTGACCGTCGTCCTGCCTGTCAGAGCCCGCGCCTCTGCGCCGTGGCGCGGACCGTGGGCCCGTCATCGCCCAGGTCGCGGTCCCGCGGTGGATGCTCGACCGTCGACCGACGGGCTCCCACGAGGCGCACCAGCCGGCTGACCGGCGCTGCCTCAGCGCCCGACGAGGTCGCCCGCCGGGCGCACCATCGCGGTCTCGTCGGGCGGCCCGAAACCATGCTTCGCATAGAGCCCGTGCGCGTCAGACGTGAACAGGGTCCACCGGAAGAGGGCACCCGGGCCCTCGTCGATCATCGTCCGGACCAGTCCTGTCCCGACACCGTGACCTCGGGCCTCGGCGACGACGAACACGTCGGCGAGGTAGGCGAAGCCGACCCCGTCGGACACCGCGCGTGCGCAGCCGACCAGCTCGCCCGTGTCGGTGCGGTACGCCCCGACGACGCGCCACGACCCGTCGAGGGACGCGTCGATGTCAGCGTCGCCGCGCCACCGGCCCCAGTAGGCCTCGGTCGACAGCCAGCGCCGCACGACGTCGCGCTGCACACGTCGAGGGTCGTCGTCGTACTCGATCTCCATGCCCCGAGTATCACCCGCACGCCAGGTCACGCGTCAACCTGTCGCAGGTGCCCCTCGGCGTGGTCGAGCAGTCGATCCGTACCTGGCCGTTCAGCTCCGGAGCTCGGTGGCGCGTTGGACGGCGGCCTCGTCGGCGGGACCGTTCGTCGCGTCCATCTCCGCGACGAGCACTGCGATGTCGCGACGCTCTCGCTCTTCCCTCTCCGCTTCGCAGTCCCTTGCTGAGCCACTCTCCTCCGGTGCGTCGGCGGTGGTTCGTGCCGGAGAGGTCGGGAGCGCCCTTGCGGAGGATCCTCTGTCGTCGTCCTGATCGGTCGCCATGAGTCGATCATCCCGTGTGACCTTGTCGGCGTGGAGTCGTTGCCTCGCAGCTCCCCGTGACCTCCCAGCCCTCGCCCGTAGGATGCGCACGCACCCCCGGGCCGACCCCTCACCGGACCTGCCCGCACCTGCCCGCCAGGTCGTCACCGACCCCCCACGAACAGGACTCCCTCCATGACCTCCCCCCGCCCGTCCACCGTCGGACGAGTCTTCTCCGTCGTCGCCCTCGTCGAGGCCTTCACCTGGGCCGGACTCCTGGTCGGCATGTTCCTCAAGTACGTCACGGAGACCACCGACCAGGGCGTCTGGTTGTTCGGCCGCCTGCACGGGGGAGTCTTCGTCCTCTATGTGATCGTGGCCCTCGTCGCCGCGGTGAAGCTCCGGTGGTCGTGGAAGGTCGCCCTCGTCGCGCTCGCGGCGAGCGTGCCCCCGCTCATGACCCTCGTCTTCGAGATGTGGGCCCGTCGCCACCACCTGCTGGTGGCCCCCGAGGCGCGCCCCGCGCGCACGGGCGCAGCAGGCCGCGACAGGGACGGCGACTCCGTCCTCGCCTGAGGTCTCGCACGCGCCGCCCTCGCACGCCCGGTCCTCGGACCACCCGCCCGGTGCCGACCAGGCCGGTCACGACCAACCCGGTCACGCGCGGCCTGCACCTGCACCTCACCCCGCCGGTTGCGGCCCGACCGCCCCGACCTGACGATGAGAGAGAGCCTCGCGCAGACGCGCGCAGGCTCTTTTCTCACTCTGGGACGGAGCCCCATGCTGCACGACGTCTCGCCCGCGACAGGCACCGGACACCTCGGAGGTGCGCGATGACCGAGCAGGGCAGCCTCGGCAACCTCGACGGCGACGCCGGCGACAACGTCGAGGGCTCCGGCCACCGGGACCGCGACGAGCCGCGTGACCCGTCGGCCCGCACCGACGGCTATGTCCCGCTGCGCTCGTACGCCGCGATCGGCGACGGCCGGACGGTCGCCCTCGTCGCGGACGACGGCCGCATCGACTGGTTCCCGGTGCCGAACCTCGACTCGCGTCCGGTCTTCGCGTCTCTGCTCGACGGGCAGGCCGGTGGCTGTCTCGAGCTCGCTCCCACGCAGCCGTTCCAGGTGCAGCGTCAGTACGTCATCGGGACCAACGTGCTCCAGACGACCTTCACCACGGCCACCGGGACGGTCCGGGTCACGGACTCGCTCAACACCGGTGTCGCCGGGCGGCTGCCGTGGACCGAGCTCGCCCGGCGCGTCGACGGTCTGAGCGGGACCGTACCGATGGAGTGGCGGGTGCTCCCCGGCACGGTGTTCGCGACGGCGTCGCCGTGGGTCCAGGAGACCGTGCACGGTCCGGTCTTGCGGGTCGACGGCGTCACCCTCGCCGTCCGGCTGCTCGGGGACACCACCTGCGTCGCGGCCGACCAGTCGATCTCCGGGGTCTTCAGCACCTCGCCAGGATCGAGGCACACGATCGGGCTCGTCGGCACGGGCCGCGAGCCCGTGTTCCTGCCGACGCCCGAGGCCCTCGACGAGGGAGTCGACCGCACCGTCGACAACTGGCGCGCCTGGACCGAGGCCTTCCACTACGACGGCCGCTGGGGCAAGGCCGTCCAGCGCAGCGCCCTCGCCCTCAAGCTGCTGATCTACGCTCCGTCGGGCTCGATCGCCGCGGCGGGCACCACGTCGCTGCCTGAGAGCCTCGCCGGCGGCAAGAACTGGGACTACCGCTATTCCTGGCTGCGTGACACGGCCTACGCCGTCGACGCCCTCATCGGCTTCGGCCTCACGGAGGAGACCCACGCGGCGATCAGCTGGACGCTCACCACGCTCCGCGAGTCCGACATGCGGGTGTTCTACTCGCTCGGGGGCGAGCTGCCGGGCGAGCACGCCTTCGCCCAGGTCCCCGGCTGGCGGGGCATCGGCCCCGTGGTCGACGGCAACCACGCCGCCGAGCAGCTCCAGCTCGGTGTGTACGGCGACCTGCTCGGGGTGGTCCGTGGCTACGTCGACGCGGGCAACCTGCTCGACGCCGAGACCGGCCGGTTGCTCGCGTCCATCGCCGACGAGGCCTGCGACGCGTGGCACCGCCTCGACGCCGGGATCTGGGAGCTCACCGAAGAGCGTCACTACACCACGTCGAAGCTCGGCTGCTGGCAGGCGCTCGTCTGTGCTGTGCACCTCGCCGAGGCCGGCCAGATCCCCGGCGTCCCCGACAGGTGGCGGGCCGAGGCTGAGCGCATCCGCACGTGGGTCGAGACGGAGTGCTGGTCTGAGGAGCTCGGGGCCTACGTCATGTACCCGGGGAGCACCGACCTCGACGCGTCGATCTTGCTGCACGCCATGAGCGGCTTCGACCGCGGCGAACGGATGAGCCGGACCATCGACGCCCTGCGCCGCGAGCTCGGCGCCGGGCCGCTGCTCTACAGGTACACGGGCATGCGCGAGGAAGAGGCGACCTTCGTCGCGTGCGCCTTCTGGGGTGTCGCCGCGATGGCCCACGTCGGGCGCCGCGAGGAGGCCGCCGCCTGGATGGACGAGCTGCTCGAGCAGGCGAACGACGTGGGGATCTGGTCCGAGATGATCGACGAGAGCACCGGGGAGTTCCTCGGCAACCTGCCGCAGGCCCTGAGCCACCTGGCGCTCGTCCAGGCCGCGCTCGCCGTCGGGGACGACGACTGAGGGGCGGGCACCTCCGACCGGAGATGCCCGCCCCTCGAGCCGTGCTGCAGGAACGCTGTGCGTCACGCGGCGCGTCGTCCGACGAGCGCCGTGCCAGACGACGGCGCGTCAGGCCGCATGCGTCAGACGACCGCGAAGATCGCCATCGCGATGGCGAAGCCCATGAGACCGATGAGGGTCTCCATGACGGTCCAGGTCTTGAACGTCGTCTTGACGTCCATGTCGAAGAACCGCCCGACGAGCCAGAAGCCGGAGTCGTTGACGTGGCTCAGCACCACGGACCCGGCGGCGACAGCCACCACCACGGTCGCGAGCTGGATCGAGCTGTAGCCGCCGGCGGCGACGGCCGGGGCGATGAGGCCCGCAGCCGTCGTGAGGGCGACGGTGGCCGAGCCCTGCGCCACGCGCAGGACCGCGGCGATGAGGAATCCCGCGACGATCACGGGGACCCCGAGGTCGCCGAGCACGTCGGCCAGCGCGTCGCCGATGCCGGAGGCACGGAGCACCCCGCCGAACATGCCGCCGGCGCCGGTGATGAGGATGACCGAGGCGACGGGGCCGAGCGCGGAGTCGACGATCTTCTCGATCGCCGAGCCCGACTGCCCGCGCCGGCGGCCCAGGACGTAGGTGGCGACGAGCAGCGTGACGAGGAGGGCGACGGGGGTCTCCCCGAGCGCACGGAAGGCCTGCACCCAGACGGCGTCGGCGTCGACCGTACCTGCGGTCGCGAGGGCGTTGAGCCCGGTGTTGGCGAAGATGAGGACGAGCGGCAGCAGCAGGATCGAGACGACGGTGCCGAAGGACGGCGGGTTGTCGATCGCGTCCTGGTCGGCCTCGCCGAGGATGCTCGGGACGGGCAGGTTGATCCGGTTGCCCATGAGCTTGCCGTAGAGGTAGGCGGTGACGTACCAGGTGGGGATGGCCACGACGAGGCCGACGGCCAGGACCGTGCCGATGCTCGCGCCGAGCAGCTCGGTCGCGGCCACGGGGCCGGGGTGCGGGGGCACGTAGATGTGCATGACCGAGAACGCACCGGCGACGGGGAGCCCGTACAGCAGCACGGACCCGCCGAGCCTGCGGGCGACGGCGAAGACGATCGGCAGCATGACCACGAGGCCCGCGTCGAAGAAGATCGGGAAGCCGAAGATCAGCGAGGCGAGCCCGAGCGCGAAGGGTGCACGCTTCTCACCGAACCTGTCGACGAGGGAGTCCGAGAGGACTTTCGCGCCTCCGCTCGTCTCGACGAGCCGTCCGAGCATCGCGCCGAGGGCCACGAGCAGCGCGACGCTGGCGAGCGTGGTGCCGAAGCCTCCTGTCATGACAGGCACGACGGAGCCGACCGGGATCCCGGTCGCGACGGCGGTGAGCAGGCTGACGAGGACGAGCGCCACGAAGGCGTGCATCTTCAGCCAGATGATGAGTACGAGCAGGACCGCGATCGATGCTGCGGCGATGCCGAGCAGCGGTCCTGCCGTGAGTGTCTGTGTCCAGTCCTCGGGCGTCATGGTGTCTCCGTCGACGTGTGGCGTGGGGGGATGGGACGACCGGGGCAGCTGTGCCGTCGGCCGGTGGTGCTGTGGGTCAGAGGTCGAGGTTCCGGATGATCGTGTCGACGATCGCGTCCGGTCGCGGGGCGATGTCGACCGTGAACCCGGCCTCGTCGTCGGCGAGGGGTTCGAGGGTGTTGAGCTGCGAGGTGAGCATCTCCGGCTTCATGAAGTGCCCTGCCCGGCCCTGGATCCTCTCGGACAGCAGCTCCCGTGAGCCCGTGAGGTGCACGAACTCGACGGGGCCGGCCTCGCGGAGGACGTCGCGGTAGCTGCGCTTGAGCGAGCTGCACGGCACGACGGCGCTGTGGCCGGCCTGGGCCTCGGCGGCCAACCAGTCGCGGATGCCGCGGAGCCAGGGCCAGCGGTCCTCGTCGGTCAGCGGGTGGCCGAGCGACATCTTGGTCACGTTGGCGGTGGAGTGGAACTCGTCTCCCTCAGCGAAGGTGGCGCCGAGGCGTCCGGCCAGCAGGGCGGCGGTTGTCGTCTTGCCGCACCCGGCCACGCCCATGACCACGAGCAGGCGGGGTGAGGAGGCGGCTGGTCCGTCGGCGACGACGCCGGGGCGGGCCGAGACGGCGGGGGATGGGGTGCTGTGCTCTGGGGCTGCGCTCTGCGCGCCGGCGACGTCGATGTCCACCGACCGAGCATCGCTCATTGATAACACCTTTGCAACCCCTCGTCTGTGGAGGAGTCTCCCGGACGTAGTCTTGGGCCGTGCCCGCCGACGTCCTCCACAGCCCTGTGCTCGAGACTCTCGGCCGCCGGATCACCGGCGGCGAGGTCCCCGCCGGGACCGTGCTGACCCTCCAAGGCCTCGGGGACGAGTTCGGGATCTCCCGGACCGTCGCGCGCGAGGTCATGCGCCTGCTCGAGGGCCTGGGTCTGGTGAGGTCGAGCCGCCGGGTGGGGCTCGTCGTCCTCGGGATCGACAGCTGGAACGTGCTCGACCCGCGCGTGATCCTCTGGCGTCTCGAAGGCCCCGGACGGGTCGCACAGCTGCGCAGCCTCACCGAGCTGCGCCACGCCGTCGAACCGCTCGCCGCAGCGGGGGCGGCACGGCACGCCTCGGCCGAGGTGCGGAGCGAGATCACCGACATCGCCGCACGCATGCGGCTCCTCGGCGAGGCCGGTGCGGGACGTGAGGCGGAGTTCCTCGCCCTCGACATCCGCATGCACGAGCTGCTGCTGCGCTCGAGCGGCAACGAGCTCTTCGGTGCCTTCTCCGAGGTGATCGCAGCCGTCCTGTCGGGTCGCACGGCCATCGGGCTCATGCCCGCCTCGCCCGTCCCGACAGCCCTCGCCGAGCACGAGGCCGTGGCCCGGGCAGTCGCTCTCGGTGACGCTGCCGCGGCTCAGCGCGCGATGTCCGCGATCGTCGACGAGGTCCAGGGCGCGCTCCCGGGCGTCCTGTCGCAGGGTGTCGAGGAGACGGCCGGCGCGCCGGGCTGACCGCCAGGCCCTGCTCGACCAGGCCTGCACGACCAGGCCTTGCACCATCAGGCGCGCTCCGGCCGCGCCCGGTCCAGGCTCCTCTGGCTCGGCCGCGCGTGGCTCGACCAGGACCGGCTAGACCAGGACCGGCTCGGCCGCGCCCCGCTCGTCAGAGCCCGCGCGCGACCGCCGCACCGGCGGCCAGCCACGCGCGCTGCGTCGCAGGACGCAGCGACCCGTGCCGCAGCACGCCGTCGACCATCGCCGGGTCGAAGGGCACCGTGACGGTCTCCCGCGCCAGGTCCCCGTACCCGGTCGCAACCCGCTGCACGTCTGCCGTCGTGGCCTTGGGGTCGGCCTGGCTGACGACCACCACGGCGTTGCGCGCGAGCTCGGCCGCCTTGGCGTCGACCGTCGCGAGCCCCTCGAGCAGCAGCGCACCGGCCTCGGCGTGGTCGTCGCGCGTGGTCGTGGCCACGACGATCTGGTCGGCGTGGTGGATCATCCGGCGCCACATGGGGTCGGACTCGTCGTTCCCCGAGTCGATGAAGATCAGCCTGTAGTACTTGGCCGCCACGGCGTGGATCGCGTCGACGTCCTCGGGCTCGATCCGCTGGTCCTGCGCGAGGGCCATCGGCTTGGAGCGCAGCACGTCGAAGCGGTCGCGCGTCTGGTGGTGAACGTAGTGCGCGAGGTCGGCCGACTGCGCGCCGGTGCTCAGCAGGCGGTCGACCTGAGGCAGCAGGTCGAGCAGCGTCGCCTCGTGCGGACCCTGCTCGGTGCGCCATCCCAGCGTGCCGCGGGTCTGGTTGTTGTCCCAGGTCAGCACCCCTGCACCGCCGTAGCGTGCGAAGACCGCGGCGAGCAGCACCGTGGTCGGCGTCTTGCCCGCACCACCCTTGCCGTTGACCACAGCGATGGTCCGCGGACCAGGCCAGTGCTGGCTGACAGCGAGCCTGTCGGCACGCTCCGCCCGCTCGGCGTCGCTCGGGCTCATCCGCACACCCGCGCGCGTCAGCAGACCCCGCACACCCTGGGTCGCGGGCTCTTCGCGCTGCTCCTCGGTGAGGAAGGAGCGGCGCTCGCGGCGCGTCTCGGGTGCTGCCTGGGTGCTCGGCTGGTGCTGTGTGCCGACCCCGCGCGGCGGGGTCGGGGCAGCGAGGGAGGAGAGCGTGCTGCTCAGCGGGAGCGGGCCAGGCGGCTGCGGGGCCGTTGGGCTCGTCAGGACCGGAGCGGCTGACTGGCCCGGGTACGCGGGAGCCGCGGTGCCGGGCGCCCAGGCGCCGGGGGCCGTCGGGGCGGGAGAAGGTGAGGGTGCGCCCGGGGCAGGGGCGGGCGGAGCGGCCGACGGCGAGGGTGCGGGGGGTGCCGAGGGGGCGACCTCGGGCTCGGGGGTCGGTGCCGGCTCAGGTGCCGGAGGAGCGGGTGTCGGCTGCGCAGACTCAGACGGTCCCGTCGGCAGACCGGGCGTGGTGCTCTGTGTCGGCTGCGGCACAGCGTCGCCCGCAGGAGCAGGGGGTGCGGGCGGAGCCGGGGGTGCTGACGGCACGGCGGCCGCACGACGGGGGGCGCGTGGGCTCGAGGCCGTGTCGTCGTCCAGCACGCTGCCGTCGGGGTGCACCACGAGCGGCCACCGGCCGTCGGGCCCGGTCGCGGTCATGCGGACCGGGCGGCCGAGCTCGACCGCGGTCTCGGTGACCGTCGCGACGATGGCAGCCCGTGCGTCCTCGAGCGAGGTGGTGTCGATGGGGTGGGAGGTCCCCGCGATGACGACCTCCGCAGAACCGTCGGGTCGGGTGGTGGCCTCGATCAGGGGCCAGTCCGGGACCGTCGAGCTGCTCATGTGTGACTCCTTCTCTCGCCGCGCGTGACGCGTGCACGGGCTGGGGAGGGCACGGTCCCGAGCCGCTCGCACGGCACGGGTGCACGCCCGGTCTGAGTCCGCCGGGTGGCGTCCGTGCCCCGGACCGCGCTCCGACGAGCGTAGGTCGGCAGCGGCGTCCCCGCACCGGGGAGTTCTCCCCGTCCGGCGTGCGGCGCATCGCTGGATGGAGCGTCTACGCGTGGGACGGGGGCCGTCCCACGACCGGCAGGGCGCGAGAGGGGTAGTGCCAGGGCCCTGGTTGTCGGCCGGGTCCGGGTGTGGACTCGGGAGAGCAGCCCAGCCCGCCTGGTGGAGCACCAGCGCCGGGCGGACCGCGCCCGCAGGCCCGACCTGCGGCACCACGACACCCCAGCAGAGAGAAGGTCACCATGACCGGCACCACCGACGAGTCCCCGATGCAGCGCATGCTCGGCGACCTCGCCCCGAAGTTCGCGTCCCTCACCGACGACGTCCTGTTCGGCGACGTGTGGGCGCGACCCGAGCTGTCGCCGCGCGACCGGAGCCTCGTGACCATCACGTCGCTCGTGTCGGCGGGGAACATCGAGCAGCTCGAGGCGCACATCCCGATGGGCCTGGACAACGGCCTCACCCAGGAGGAGATCGTCGAGGCGATCGTCCACGTGGCGTTCTACGCGGGATGGCCGCGCGCCGTCTCCGCACTCACGCTCATGAAGCGTCTGCTCTCCGCCTGACCCGCCCCCGCACCGCCACGTCACGAGAGGACCCCACGATGAACATCGAACCCCAGACGCCGACCACCAAGAACCCGCCGGAGCAGTTCGCGGGAGACGTGTGGCTCGACGTGATCGCCGTCCCGCACGGCCCGGAGCAGCGTGCTGTCGTCGCGAAGGTGCGCTTCGCACCCGGCGCCCGGACGGCGTGGCACTCTCACGCCCGCGGACAGTACCTGCACGTCACGCAGGGGCGTGCGCTGTTCGGCGGGCGCGACGGCACCGTGATCGAGGTGCTGCCAGGCCAGACCCTGTACACGCCGCCCGGCGAGGAGCACTGGCACGCTGCCGCCCCCGACACCTTCATGGAGCACGTCGCGATCCTCGAGAACGCCGACGACCCGGCGATGACGACCGTGTGGCTCGAGCACGTCAGCGACGCGGAGTACTCGAGCGCGAGCGACGCAGGAGGGTCGACCGACTGACGGTCGACGGGTTCGGACGAGACGCTCTCGTGGGCCCGCCCGGCCTCAGAGCCGGGCGGGCCGTGCTCCCAGCACGGCGAAGGACGCGCCCCCGCTGCGGGTGGCGCGTCCTTCGTCAGGGTCCTCGAGGCTCGTCAGCCCCAGAGGCGCCGGGTCGCGATCTCTGCGCCAGCGCTGAGCGCCTCGAGCTTGGCCCAGGCGATCTGCGGGTGGATGCGTCCGCCGAGCCCGCAGTCGGTCGAGGCGATGACGTTCTCCTTGCCGACCACCGAGGCGAAGCGCTCGATGCGGTCGGCGACGAGCTCGGGGTGCTCGACGACGTTCGTCGCGTGCCCGACGATCCCGGGGAGGATGAGCTTGCCCTCGGGCAGCGTGACGTCCTGCCACACCTTCCACTCGTGCTCGTGGCGGGCGTTCGCGGCCTCGAAGGAGTACGCGCCGGCGTCGATCTCGAGCATGAGGTCGACGATGTTCTTCAGCTCGAGGTCTGTGGTGTGCGGGCCGTGCCAGCTGCCCCAGCACAGGTGGAAGCGGATCTGCTCCTGCGGCAGGTCGCGCAGCGCGTAGTTGAGCGCCTCGACCCGGATCCGCGTGAAGGCCTGGTAGTCCTCGATGCTCGGCTCGGGGTTGATCTGGTCCCAGTTCTCGGCGATCGACGGGTCGTCGATCTGCAGGATCAGCCCGGCGTCGACGATGGCCTTGTACTCCTCGCGCAGGACGTCGGCCCAGGCCCAGATGTGCTCTTCCTCGGTGGCGTAGTACGCGTTGGGGATCCGGGACCCGCTGCCGGGCGACAGGCTCGTGACGAATCCCTCCGTGAGCCCGTTCGCCGCGAGACCGGCTTTGAGGTTGGCGATGTCGGAGGCGATCGCGTCGTGGCCCACGTAGGCGAGCTTGCCCGTCGTCGCGGGGAAGGCTGTGGCGCCCTTGCCCGTCGAGATGCCGCTCGTCGGGTCGGTGTACGCCTCGCGGAAGATCGTCCAGTCGCGGCGGTCTGGGAAGGTCGTCAGCCGGACGTCGCCGGGGCCCGAGCGGACGGGCTCGGCCGAGAAGATGTCTTCCCCGGTGACCTCGAGGCCGCTCACACGCTGGAAGGAGTAGGACCACCAGGCGCCGTAGTCGACGGCGCTCGTCATGGCCTTGCCGAACTCGCCGTCGCCCGGGACGGTGATGCCCGCGGCCTTCTGGCGGGCGACGAGGTCGTCGACGGCCGAGGTGAGGAGGCCGTCGAACTCGGGGGTGCGGTCGAGGGTGAAGCCGTCCTCGGCGAGCTGGCGCGCGTCGTTCGCGGCGATGAGCTCGGGGGTGCGCGGCAGGCTGCCGGCGTGGGTGGTCTGGATGCGGTCGCGGCTGTCCAGCATGTGGGCCTCGTCTCGTGATGTCGGGCGCACCGGTGGCGTGGGCCGGACCGGTGCTCGGATGTCTCAGCGGTGCCCTGACAGGCGCGAGGCTTCGCATTCCCGCTGTTCTCACACCCTCCCATGCTCGGGGGTCGCAGAGCGACTGAGCGTCGAGGTCCGAGGTAGACGTCTCGCTGGGCGAGACGAACCGCCTCAGGGGTGTGGTGCGAGAGGTGTGTGCGGGTGGCGGGGTGAGTGGTGCGGCTGGCGAGTGCGCAGGCGCTCTGGACCCTGCTCAGGCAAGCGCTTGACCTCAACCGGAGTTGAGGTCCTAGCCTCGCGCTCGTGAACACGACACCCCCCACCCCGTCCGTCGCCGGTACCTGGCGCGAGCTCCTCGGCCCCAGGTCAGGGCCCGTCGCGCTCGTCCTCGCCGGCGGCGTCCTCCTCGAGGCCAGCACCGTCTACCTGACCACGAGCCTGCTCCCGACGATCGTCGCGGACATCGGCGGCGAGCAGTTCTACGCCTGGACCATGACGACCTTCCTGGTGGCCTCGGTCGTCACGTCGATGCTCGTCAGCCGCACTCTCGCGACCCGTGGCTCGGTCGCCGCGTACCTCACGGCCTTCGGCCTCTTCGGGCTCGGCTCGGTCGTCTGCGCCCTCGCCCCCTCGATGACCGTGCTGCTCCTCGGCCGCACGGTCCAGGGGCTCGGCGGCGGGCTGCTCGCAGGTCTGGGGTATGCGCTCATCCAGCGCGCCCTGCCCGAGCGGCTGTGGGCCAAGGGGGTCGCGCTGGTCTCAGCCATGTGGGGCGTCGGGAACATCGTCGGACCGGCGGTCGGCGGGCTCTTCGCCCAGCTCGACGCGTGGCGCCTGGCCTTCGGTGCCCTCGCGCTCGTCGCGGCCCTCGACATGGTGCTCGTCGTCCGCGTGATCCCGCGCCTCGAGCGCTCGACCCAGCGGCAGCCGCTGCCCGTGCGGTCGCTCGTGCTGCTCGGTGCCGCCGTCGCCTCGGTGAGCGTCGCGGGGATCTTCGACGTCGGTGGGCTCGTGGTGGCGGCCCTCGTGCTCGGCGCGGTCCTCGTCGTGGGCTTCGTCAGGCACGAGAGACTCTCCTCGACGTCGGTCCTGCCGGCCGCGACCTTCGCCCCCGGCAGCAGGCTGGTCTGGGTGTACCTCGCCGTCGCCGTGCTCGCCCTCGGAGTCGGCACCGAGGCGTTCATCCCGCTCGTCGGTCAGGAGACCGGCTCGATGACCCCGTTCCTGGCCGGGTTCCTGGGGGCGGCGCTGTCCCTCGGGTGGTCCGTCGTCCAGGTGGTCAGCGCCGGAGCGACCCGACCGCCGCTCGTCCGCGCCGCGACCGTCGCCGGGCCGGCGGTCCTCGCGACGGGGCTGCTCGCCTTCGCGGCGCTCCAGGTCGAGGGGCCGTCGGGTCTCGTGGTCACCGGCTGGTTCGTCGTCCTCTTCGTCGCCGGGAGCGGCATCGGTCTCGCCTTCCCGCACCTGTCCGTCGCGGCCTTCTCGAGCACCGCAGACAGCGACGAAGGATCCAAGGCTGCCGCTGGCATCAACACCGTGCTCCTCATCGCGAGCGCCTTCAGCGCCGCGCTCGCGGGGGTGCTCGTCACCCTCGGCGGGGACTCGCTCGTGACGTCCGCGCGGCTGCTGTTCGGGGGCTTCGGGGTGGTCGCGCTCGTCGGGACGCTCGCGTCGGTACGCGCGGCCAGGGTGTCTGGGGTTCGGGAGGGTGCTGCAGCCGAGCGGTCGTAGCGAGAGGGGGGAGCTGCGGGGTCGCGGCGAGCGGGGGAGGCCTGTGGGTCTGGTTGGGCCTGGGCTCGCCGACCTGCGTGGGTGATCCGTGCCGTGCCGTGCCGTGCCGTGCCGTGCCGTGGCGGTCGCGGGGGTGGTCCCCAGGCGGGTGGACGGGCTGGTTGTCCACACCGGGGACGTTGGGCCTGGGGTTGTTGTTCGCAACCGTGTCAATCTGCTCACTCGTCGCACAACGGGCCGACAGGGCTGCGAGGTGGTGCGGCGGTCTCACGTCCGAGCAGACGGGTCTGACGGCTCAGCGCCCTCAGTGCGCGTGCTCTTGTGTCGTGGGCCGCCGCTGCGCGCTCTGCTGCTGATCGCTCACCCGGTGTGGACGAGCGAGCACGGTCGACTGCGCAACCGCCGAGGAGAACCCATGACACCCCGATCACCCGTCAGCACCACGGGGCCAGACGTGAGCGGGGTGACGCCCGCGCCCGACGAGGCTGCGGGGCCGGACCTACCTGCTGCGCCCCACCTGCCCGACGAGGCCGACGGCTCTGCCCTGCGCGACATGGGCGATCTGCTCGACGGTGGTGGCACTCTCGACCCTCCTGCCTCACGCAGCCTGCCCGTCGAACCTGAGCCCGAGCCCGAGCCCGAGCCCGAGCCCGATGCCGCTGCTGGGCCCGGGGCGCCTGGAGAGACGGACGGGCCCGGTCAGGCGCCAGAGGGTGGACCTTCTCCCGTGCGCCGACGGCGACGGGCGGTCGTCGCGGCTGCCGGAGCGGCCGTCGTGATGGTCCTCGTCGGCATCTTCGTCTACAGGGCGTGGGATGCGGGCGTCGAGTCCGATATGGCCGAGGCTACCGAGGCTCTGCACGCGGTCGTCCTCGAGCTCCACGCAGCTGTCGACACCAGCGAGACCGTCCTCGCCAGCTCTGACGGACGGGTCGCCGACGACCAGGTCCGTGTCGACCTCGCGGCCGTGACCTCCGGGGTCGACGAGCTCTCGTGGTCTCTGCCGCGCGGTTCCCGGCAGGCACGGACCGTCGCTGCGACGGGCCTCGCAGAACAGGCCCGGACGCACGTCAGTGCTGTCGAGTCGGCGACAGGGCTCGTGCTCGTCGCCGTCGACGCCTTCGAGCTCGAGCAGGCCATCCACCTCGAAGGCGAGGCGACCGCACGGCTCACGGCGTCGGTCACCGACGGCCGGGCTGTCCTCGATGCGACGGCGGGCCAGGTGCTCGACGACGCGGTCCGCGTCACGCTCTCCGACGCCCTCGCCGCGGCTGACGCCCTCGAGCCCGCCCTGGTCGGCGAGACGCTCTCCGTCGTCGAGCAGACGCAGATCCGTGCTGCTGCCGCAGCCGACCTGACCCAGCACGCCGATGCTCTCGACGCCGCGCGACAAGGTGTCGTCGACGCCCAGGTCGCGTGGCAGGCGGAGCAGGACCGGGTGGCTGCTGAGCAGGTGGCCCAAGCAGCTCAGGCCGCCGAGGAGGCCCGCCGAGCGCAGGAGCAGGCAACTGCTCGACCCGAGACCTCCGGGCGGTCGTCGAACACAGGCGGCCCGGCACAGGTGCGGCCGAAGGGCAGCGGGGTGCCCTCGGCGCCAGCAACAGGCGAGAGCCCACCAGCCCCGGTGCCACTCACCGGGCCTGCTCCGGAGAGCGGGTACACAACCGAGACCCAGACCGGCACCTGGTGCGGATCATTCGATACCTCTGGTGCAGAAGGGACGGGTGGCTGGTGCTGACGACGACGCCGCGGCGAAGCGCGGGGGAGGCCTCATGACGTAGGCGAGACGGTCTCTCGCATAAGTGAGAGGCCCTGGGTTGCACCCCAGGACCTCTCTGCTTCCAACGCACTTCATTCGACTGGAGAAAACGTGAAAGCACGACTGAATGTACACGCTCGCGTTCGCGCACGCATGGGTAGAAAGGCGGCTCTGACCAGGAGATATGCATCTGGCGAGTCGTCTCGCAGTGCTGCCAAGAAGCGACGGAGAACTGCAGCGTCGAAGGTCGCCGCGGCGACTATCGGAGTCCTAGCCCTCTCGGGCGTTACGGCTGCTGTGGCGGCCGTCCCCGCCGAGATCGGACCCGGCGTGGGCATCACCGGGGTCATGGACCGCGGGACCACGTGGCTGGGTGCTGTCGGCGGCACTGCCGAGGCTGAGGCCACGGGATGGCTCTCGTGGTGCATCAGCGCCGGGCTCGTCTCGCCCCAGGGCGCTGCAGCAACGTCCGTCAGTTACGTCGACGATCCCCAGCTGGCCTGGGTCGTCCAGGCCTACGAGCACGTGGGGACCGACGTCTCCCGGGCCGCTATCGCCTACCTGACTCACACCCGCCACGAGACCGGGTCGAATGGTGTTCCTGCCGCGACGCGCACAGCGCGCATCATCGCCAACACTCCTCAGTCCGTGAAGGACGTCGCCGGTCAATACCTCGCCGAAGCTGCCTCCAAGTCCGGCCCCTACACAGCAGCACTCGGAGGGGTGGACGGCGGAGGAACACGGACCGGATCGATCTGGGCGAGCCCCGTTACCAGCAACACTGGCACCGCCCTTGTCGGCCTCCCGATGACGGTCACGCTGAATGGACCGGCTGTCTTCGATATGAACGGCAACGCAATTGCTGATCCTGCTGAGACAAAAGTATGGACAGGACAGACACCCTCCGATCGCATCTCGCTCAAGTGGGTCGCTACCGGCAATGGCGAAGTGACTGGGACCTACTCCTACGCAGCGCTGCCACGCACGACCTTGACCCGGTTCAAAGCCACTGGAGAGGTACAAGACACCCTGACCTATGGTGCTCGCGCACCCAGCGACCCCGAGGAGCTGATCGTCCCCGGCCCTCCCTTCCAGGTCGTCGCGGACTTCCAACCGGAGATCCGCACCCAGGTCGCCACGACATTCGTCGACAAGGGCGCTGCCCTGGTCGACCAGGTGACCGTCGCCCCAGCAGCCGGTGACACCTGGGCCCAGACCAACGGCACCCACGTGCCCGTGACCGCTCACGGCACTCTCTACGGCCCCTACCCAGCGCCGCCTGCCCGGTCTGCGACCGTGCCGGCCGGTGCACCCGTCGCCGGGACCGCCGAGCTCACCTTCGCCGGCCCCTCGACCCTGGACGCCGCTGCCTCGACCGTGGCGAGAGGCTCTGGGTACTACACCTGGGTCTGGACCATCGACAAGGAGGCCCAGGGACCGAACGCCGTCTACGTGCGTGCCGACGCGACCCACGACTTCGGTCTGGTCGCCGAGACGCACGTCGTGCCGTTCCAGCCCGAGGTGACCACAGTCGTCGACGAGCGGTTCGTCGAGAAGGGCAAGGCCTTCGTCGACGAGGTGACCTTCGCCCCTGCGGCCGGTGACCTGTGGCTGGCCCGCCAGGACGGCACCCCGGTCGAGACCGTCTGGGACGGGACTCTCTACGGACCATTCCTGGTCCCCACCGAGCAGGTCGACACCACGCCAGGGGCGTCGCCCGTGCAGGCCACCACGACCCTGATCGCCTCGGAGGCCGGTGTGCAGTCGACCGATGCTTCCGCGACGGCCTCAGCTCCGGGTTTCTACACCTGGGTCTGGGAGATGGACAAGGCCACCCAGCCTGTCGCCTCCCAGCCCTACGTCGCCGGGTCGGTGCGCACCTCGTTCATGGTCGAGGACGAGACCTCCTCTGTGCGCCACAACGCCGCGATCTCCACGATGGTCCGTGACTTCAACGTCGTCCAGGGCGGGCAGATCCACGACCTGGTCACCGTCTCCGGTCTGCCCGAGGACCACAGCGACTTCGAGGGCCTGGGTGGATGGACCGGGGACGTCGACGAGATCACCCACACCGCCTACGGGCCCCTCGCAGTCCAACCCACCGACGACCTCGACCTGAGCACCGCACCCGTCCTGGGTTTGGCGACGTCCCCGGCCAAGAACGGCTCCCACGTCGTCGGCACGGGAGGGGAGTTCCAGGTCGCGGCCGACAACACCGCCGCCGGCTGGTACGTGGTCGTCTCCAGCTTCCCTGGTGACGACCGTCTCGACGCCTTCACCACCTCACCGGGTGACCGCATGGAGATGGCCTTCGTCCCGACCGACCGGGCCACCGACGTCGAGTCGTGGTTGGTCACCGACGCAGACGCCCAGGTCCCAGCCGGACAACCCTTCAAGGACACTGCTCACCTCACCGGCACGACGGTCGAGGGCGGCTACCTCGAGTTCGAGGCCTACGGGCCCTTCGTCCAGGGGCAGGAACCCGCAGAGTCACCCGAGACGCTGCTGTGGACCTCCGAGCAGATCCCGGCCTCGAGGGCCGGGACGTACAGGTCCGGCGTCGTCACCGCGGAGCTGCCCGACGGTGCTCCGTGGGGAGACGTCTACTGGGTAGCCACCTACTACGGGCCTGACAGCAAGCAGATCGTCCGGGGTGAGCTCGGCGACCCGTCGGAGATCACCCGTGTGGTCGAGCAGCCTGAACCGCTCGTCACGACACTGGCGGTCCCGGAGAGCGTCCTCGGATCCTCGAGCCACGACGTCGCCTACGTCTCAGGGCCTGTCGTCGACGCGTCGACCCTGACCTTCGCCGCGTACAGGCAGCACGCCGGTGACGACGTCGCCCTCGACGAGCTCGTCGTCGACACCTCGAAGACACCCACGACCATCTACCACGGTGGCACCTACGAGTCGCCCGAGGTCACCTTCGACGCACCAGGCACCTACTACTGGGTCGAGACCCTCACCGGGCCAGACGGCGAGGTCCTGCACGTCGGCGAACCCAGGCTCCCGGGGGAGACGACCACAGTCGTCGACGTGCCTGTCCCACCCTCCGCCCCACCCCACGAGGCCGCTCCAGGAGCACTGGCTTCCACAGGGGCCCAGGCATCCACCGCCGCAGGCGCGGCTCTCCTGATGCTCGTGACTGGCCTGCTGCTCGCGAGCATCGCCCAGCACCGAGCGGCTGCACGTCGACTCGTCGGAGCAGCCGGGGCCGGAGACGCACCAGCGGATGCGGGACCGCTACCCCGTGGATCTCTGGGCGGCTCAGCATCTCGCACCGCCGGCGTTCCCGACGCTCCAGACCCGTCACCCGGCAGGCAGCCATGACGCTCGCGTGACACGCGGGCCCAGGGGTCGGGCTTCGCTCGGCCCCTGGGCCCGCACGGCTGGGAGACTAGGGCGGTGAACCAGCGACGCATCAGCCTCATCACCCTCGGCGGCACCATCAGCTCGGAGGCGACCCGCGCGACCTCCGGCGTCGTGCCTGTGAGCGGCGCCGACCTCTTCCGGCAGGAGGTCGAGCACTGGGTGCCGGGTATCGAGCTCCTCCCGCACGAGCTGCGCCTCGTCCCGTCGCCGTCCCTGCACCTCGACGACCTCCTCGCCCTGCACAGGTACGTCGTCGCGCTCCCGGACGACGTCGACGGCGTGGTGGTCTCCCAGGGGACCGACACCATCGAAGAGACAGCCTTCGCCCTCGACCTCCTCGGCACGGCCGCCGACCTGCCCGTCGTCGTCACCGGCGCGATGCGCAGCCGCGCCGCCGCAGGCGAAGACGGCCCAGCCAACCTCGTCTCGTCGGCTCTCGTCGCAGCCAGCGAGCAGGCCCGCGACGCCGGGGTGCTCGTGCAGTTCGCCGACCTCGTGCACTCGGCCCGGTGGGTCAGCAAGCGCAGCACCTTCCACGTCGACGCCTTCTCCTCCGATCCCCTCGGCCCGATCGGCTACGTCGCCGAGGGCCAGGCGCACCTGGAGCACCTGCCCCGTCGGCGCCTCGCGCTCGCGGCCCCGGAGTGCGCGACCGCGCGGGTCGCACTCGTCTCGACGGGCTCGGGGGACGACCTCGCGATGCTGCCCGGCCTCGCGGACGCGGGCTACGACGGGGTGGTGCTCTCCGGGGTGGGTGCGGGCCACGTCGCCGCGTCAGCCGTCGAGAACGTCTCCGCCGCGGCGTCACGCATCCCGGTGCTCCTCGCCAGCCGCACCGGAACCGGCCCCGTCGCCGAGCGAACCTACGGCTACCCGGGCGGAGAGATCGACCTCGTGGCCCGGGGCGTGCTCACGGCGGGCCGGCTCTCACCCGTGAAGGCTCGCGTGCTCCTCGCGCTCCTGCTCTCCGCAGGGCTCACGGGCGACACCCTGCGCGCCGCCGTGGCGTCCCACACCTGACCACACCGACGCCTGCGGCCAGCCGCAGACCTGGCCCGGCCCGGCTCGGGAGGCCCGACCAGGCCCAGCCAGCCTGGTCACGTCAACCCAGCCCAGCCCCTGCCCCCGGCCCAAGCTCTCTCAGGTCTGCCGTGCCCTGTACGCGCTCGGTGCCACCCCGTGGGTCCGGGAGAACTGCCGCGAGAAGTACAGGGGGTCGTCGTAGCCGCTCGCAGCACCGACCGACGCGACCGGGAGGTCGGTGCTGTCGAGCATCTCGCGGGCCCGGGCCATCCGCAGCTGCGACTGGTACGTCATCGGCGACACCCCGACGTGCTCGCGGAACAGCGCCCCGAGGCGCGAGGTGCTCAGCCCGACCATCGCCGCGAGCGAGGCGACCGAGGTCCGCCGCGGGCTCGTCGTCCGCAGATGAGCGAGCGCCCGTTCGACGGGGCTGGGAGCCGGGCCGGGTGCCCGTCGCCCTGTCGCGACGACGTGGGTGAGCACGTGGAAGGCCGCGCCGCTGGCCAGCAGGTCCCCGGCCCGGGTCCCGCTGTCGAGGCTGTCGATGACCTGGGAGACGAGGCTCGCGACAGGCGCGGCGTCGCGCAGGTGGATCACCGGCCCGCCGGCCGTCGTGAGCCCTGCCTTCACGAGCTCGGCGGCGTCGGTCCCGAGCACGTGGAACCACCACAGTGTCCAGGGGTCGGCGGCGTCGGCCCCGTACTCGTGCGGTGCGCCCGCGAGCAGCAGCACGGCGTCGCCACGCCTGACAGGCTCCGCCCCGGCCCCGGCCCCGGCCCCGGCCCCGGCCCCGGCGCCGGTCCGGCACCAGCCGGCTCCGTCGGTGCACACGAGGAGGATGTGCTGCTCCGCCCCGCCGGGCCGCGAGCGCCCGTGCCGGGACGCGTGCGGGAACACCCCGGCCTCGGTGACGAGGAGCCGGCATGTGACCGGCAGGCTCAGCGACGCCCGCACCGCAGACCGCGGGGTCACCAGCATCCGTTGCCCGGCAAAGCCGTCGCGCCTGGGTGCGAGCCGGTCGTCGGCAGTCGATCCGTCCATATGGTGCAGTGAAACGTCTATCGTCGGGCCGGTCAACCAGCCGTACGGTCGGTGGATGCTCACCGAAGAGTCGCGGATCGTCCTCCCACCAGCTCCCGCCGCCCTCGCAGGGCTCCAGGTCCGCGCCTGGCGTGAGCCCGTGGTGATCGACACCTACGAGCCAGACGACCCGAGCCCGTATCCCGCGTACCTCGACCGGCGGGTCTACCAGGGCTCGTCCGGGGCTGTGTACCCGATGCCCTTCGTCGAGGGGGTCTCGCTCGAGAAGGTCCCGCGCTCGTGGGACGCGATCCACCTCGAGAACGACTACGTGCGCCTCATGCTGCTGCCCGAGCTCGGCGGACGGATCCACGTCGGCCACGACAAGACGCGCGGCTACGACTTCTTCTACCGCAACGACGTCATCAAGCCTGCGCTCGTGGGGCTCCTCGGCCCCTGGGTGTCCGGCGGAGTCGAGCTCAACTGGCCCCAGCACCACAGGCCCGCGACCTACCTGCCGACCGAGTCGACCATCGAGCACGAGGACGACGGCTCTGTCGTCGTCTGGTGCTCGGACCACGACCCCTTCGCGCGGATGCAGGGCATGCACGGCGTGCGGCTGGCGCCCGGCAGCGCGCTGGTCGAGCTGCGGGCGCAGCTCGTCAACCGCACGGACGACGTGCAGACCTTCCACTGGTGGGCGAACGTCGCTGCGGCCGTGAACGAGGACTACCAGGCGTTCTTCCCGACCGACGTGCACGTCGTCGCGGACCACGCCAAGCGCGCGGTCACGTCGTTCCCCGTGGCCGAGGGTCGCTACTACGGCGTCGACTACCCGTCCCGGCGCACCCCGGAGCGCCCTGACGGCGACCGCCTCGACTGGTACCGGAACATCCCGGTGCCGACGTCGTACATGTGCCTGGGGTCCCAGGACGACTTCTTCGGCGGCTACGACCACGGCGTCGGCGCGGGGTTCGTGCACTGGGCGGACCACAGGGTGTCTCCGGGCAAGAAGATGTGGACGTGGGGGGACGCCGCGTTCGGGCACGCCTGGACTGCTCACCTCACGGACTCGAACGGGCCGTACGTCGAGCTCATGGCCGGGGTGTTCACGGACAACCAGCCCGACTTCGCGTTCCTGCGCCCCGGCGAGACCAAGGTCTTCTCCCAGTACTGGTACCCCATCCAGGACACCGGCCCTGTGCACCAGGCGACCCTGGACGCCGCGGTCCGGCTCGACGTCGAGACCACCGGTCCCGCGGCCCGTGTGCGCGTCGCGGCTGCGGTGACAGCGGTCCGGTCCGGTGCACGTGTCGTCCTGCGCCTGGGGGCGGAGGTCGTCCACGACGTCCTGGTCGACCTCGCCCCCGGCGCGCCCTACGTCGCGACGATCGTGCTCGACGGCACCGGCACGCTCGACCGCACCGGCACGCTCGACCCCGGAGCCCCCGGAGCCCCCGGAGCCCCCGGAGCCCCCGGAGCCCCCGGAGCCCCCGGAGCCCCCGGAGACCCCGGACGCAGCGACCCCGGCGACCTCGACCCCAGCGACCTCGAGCTCACGGTCGAGCACGAGGGTGTGCCTCTCGTGTCGTGGCGCCCACGCCCGACCCCCACGAGCCTCGAGCGGGCGACCCCCGCAGACCTGCACCCGTCGAACCTGCCCAGGGGTGCTCACCCCGCCGCCGAGCCGCCTCGACCCGCGCCCTGCGCACCCGTGCCCTGCCCACCTGCGCCACCCAGACCACCCCGACCTGAGCCGGCGACCGAGCCTGCGCCCCCGGAGCAGATCGGCTCCGTCGACGAGCTCTACGTCACCGGTCTGCACCTCGACCAGTACAGGCACGCGACCCGTTCCCCGGAGCCGTACTGGCTCGAGGCGCTCCGCCGCGACCCTGGCGACGCACGCACCCACGTGGCGCTCGCGGCCCGACGCATGCGTGACGGGCGCCTCGACGACGCCGAGCAGCACCTGCGCGCTGCCGTCGGACGGCTCACGCTCCGCAACCCCAACCCCCGCGACGGCGAGGCCCACTACAGGCTGGGTCTCGTGCTCGTTCGCCTGGGCCGCCCTGACGAGGCGCGCGCTGCGCTCGGGACCGCGTCGTGGGACAGGGCCTGGCTCGACCCGGCCGTCGTGGCGACAGCCCGGCTCGACCTCGCCGACGGCCGTCCGGCGCGCCTTGCCGCGGCGGTCGAGGACCTGCAGGCTCTGGTCGCCCGTTCCCCGGCGCACGTGCAAGGCCGGAACCTGCTCGCCGTCGCCCTGCGACGCCACAGCGGCACGGCCGGTCCCTCCGCCTGCACGCCTGGCCCCTCCACCGTTTCGGCCGGTCCGTCCACCGGTTCGACCGCACCGTCCGCAGGCTCGACCGGCCCCTCCGCCCGGGGGACCAGTCCCTCCGGCGGACCCCGGTCCGCCCACGGCGACGACCTCGCGGCCCTCGCCCTCGTACGCGGGACCCTCGCTCTCGACCCTGTCGACGCCTGGGCCCGGGACCTCGCCGACAGGTGGGGCGAGCCCGCGCAGGTGACGACCGACCCGACCGTCCTCGTCGACGTCGCCCTCGAGCACGCCTCGGTGGGTGAGGTCGACGCAGCCCTCGGGCTGCTCGCCCGCGCGGCCTCTCTCCCGACGGTCAGCGGTCAGCGCAACGTCGCCCCTGTCGCGTGGCTGCACGCGGCCGACCTCGAGCTGGCGCGCGGTGACCAGGATTCCGTAGACCGAGCCCTCGCCGCAGCCCGCTCCGCACCACGTGACTGGTGCTTCCCGTCGGCCGCCGAGGACGACGCGCTGGCCCGGTTGCGCCATGCCCGCCCTGGCGACCCGCTCGTGCTGGGGCTCGCCGGTCACCGCCTCTACGCGGCAGGTCGACGCGGCGAGGCCGTCGAGGCGTGGCAGGCCTCGGTCGACGCTGACGAGACCGATCCCGTGGTGCTCCGCTCCCTGGGCCTCGCCGCCTACGACCTGCTCGGCGACGGAGACCGTGCGGCACGCTGCTACGCCCAGGCCCGTGCGCTGCGTCCCGACGACGCACGTCTGCTCTACGAGGCGGACCAGCTCGCCGCGCGTCGAGGGGCGGCGGCCGCCGACCGGGTCGAGACGCTGACCTCTCGGGCTGACCTCGTCGCCACCCGCGACGACCTCACGGTCCAGCTGGCCGGTCTCCTGACGACCCTCGACCGAGCCGACGAGGCGCTCGACCTGCTCGCCGGTCGCTCGTTCCAGCCGTGGGAAGGTGGTGAGGGGACCGTCCTGGCGGCGTGGGACGACGCGCACCGCACGCTGGCGCTCGCGGCCCTCGACGCGGGCGACCCGGACCGAGCCGTCGCGCACGCGCGGGCCGCGCTCGCGCCCGTCGCCTCGCTCGGCGAGGCCCGGCACCCGCTCGACAGCACGGCAGACCTGCACCTCCTCCTCGGCGACGCGCTGGTCGCGGCGGGGCGCGACCACGAGGCCCGAGAGGCGTGGCAGATCGCCGCCGGGCAGCAGGGCGACGTCGAGGGGATGACCCCCGAGATGTGCTCGGAGCAGACCGCAGCGTCCGCGACGGCTCTGCACAGGCTCGGTCGCCGCGACGAGGCTACCCGGCTGCGCGACGTGCTCGCCATGCATGTCTCCGAGCAGGCGTCGGTCGTCGCCGTGGTCGACTACTTCGCGACGTCCTTGCCGAGCCTGCTGCTCTTCGCCGAGGACGTGCAGGCCACTCACGACTCCAGGGTCCGGACGCTCCAGACCCTGCTCGCCGGGCTGGACGAGCAGCTGGACCAGCACGACCAGCACGAGCAGCTGGACCAGCACGACCAGCTGGACCCGACGTCGAACCAGAGCTCACGGAGGAGAGACCGATGACCCCAGAGCACGGGCCGAAGGCCCCACAGTCACTGCCGTCACTGCCGTCACTGCCGTCTCCGGCCACGACGCCCGCACAGACCACGACGCCCGCACAGACCACGACGTCCTCGCAGACCGCTGCACGGTCGGCTCTGCCACGGCCCAACAGGTCGGTCCGCGTCCCGCCCACCGACCCCGCGACCCGCCTGACCTTCCTCGGCGACGGCGACGGCCACGACCGGTCCGACCGCATCGAGGTGACGACCCGGTTCCTCGAGCGCGGAGGTCGCCCCTGGTTCCCGGTCACCGGGGAGGTGCACTACTCACGCATCCCGAGGGACCGGTGGTCGGAGGTCCTGGGGCACGCCCGCGCAGGTGGCCTCGACACCGTCGCGACCTACGTCTTCTGGCAGGCCCACGAGCCGACCCCCGGCGATTACCGCTGGGACGGGGACCTGGACCTGCGAGCCTTCGTCGAGCTGGCAGCGCACCACGGCCTCGACGTGGTGGTGCGCATCGGCCCGTGGGCGCACGGGGAGGCCCGCCACGGAGGTTTCCCGGACTGGCTGGTGGACCGCGGGCTCCGGACCCGGACAGACGACCCGGAGTACCTCGACCTGGTGCAAGCCTTCTACAGCCAGACGATCAGGCAGCTCGACGGGCTGACGCACGCCGACGGCGGCCCCGTGGTCGGGGCGCAGATCGAGAACGAGCTCTACGACCAGCCTGCGCACCTGGCGACCTTGCGACGCACCGCCGAAGACCTCGGGCTGCATCTCCCGGTCTGGACGGCGACAGGGTGGGGTGGCGCCCAGCTGCCCGGCACCCTGCTGCCGGTCTACAGCGCCTACGCGGACGGGTTCTGGGAGGAGTCGAGCACTGGCTGGCCGGAGTTCGCGGCCATCCACTTCCGCTACAGCGAGGTCCGCGACGACCTCACGGTCGGCGCAGACCTGCGCGAGGCCCTCGACCAGATCACCGTCGGCGGGGAGGTACCCGCGTCCGACCGCGGGATGCTGCCCTTCGTCACCTGCGAGCTCGGGGGAGGCATGCACGTGGCCTACCACCGCCGCCCGCTCGTCGGTGCGCAGGACGTCGCGGCGCTCGCCCTCGCCAAGATCGGCAGCGGCTCCGTGTGGCAGGGGTACTACATGTACGCAGGCGGCACGCAACGGGTCGGTCCGCACGGGACAGAGCAGGAGTCGCAGGCGACCGGCTACCCCAACGACGTCCCCACACGCTCCTACGACTTCTACGCACCCGTCGGCGAGCACGGGCAGATCAGGCTGCACCACCACCTGCTGCGCCGCCAGCACCTCTGGCTGGCCGACGAAGGGGTACGCCTCGCCGCGATGGCGACGACAGTCGGCGGGGGGAGCGAGGATCCGGCCGAGCTGCGCTGGTCGGTCCGCTCCGACGGTCGCAGCGGTTATCTCTTCCTCACCACCTATCAACCGCCGGCGCACCCGGTCGAGGCGCAGCCCGGTGTCCAGGTGACCGTGGACCTCGACGGCACGGAGGTCACGGTCCCCGCTCGCCCGGTCGACCTGCCGGCCGGTCTCTCGCTGGTGTGGCCCCTGCGCTACGCCTTGACGCCCGACCTCGAGCTGCGCAGCGCGACGGCGCAGGTGCTCGCCCGGCTCGACGACGTGGTCGTCCTCGCGGCGACCGACGGCGTCGACGTCGAGCTGGTCCTCGACGGCGCGGTCGAGGTCGGTGGCGCCGCCGTGGGTCAGCGCACCGGGGGAGGGCTGGGAGCCGACAGCACGGTCGTGACGCTGACCGAGCCCCCAGGGCCCAGGTGCGTCGTCGACCTGCCCGGCGTGCGCGTCCTGGTCCTCGACGACGCATCGGCCAGCAGGCTCTACAGGCTCGGCGTCGCGGGGAGGGACAGGCTCGTCCTCTCTGACGCACCCGTGTACGCAGAGGACGGCGCACTGGTGGTCCACACGACCGGGTCCGAGACCACGGTCTCGCTGCTCCCAGCCCCGGGCGCGCTCGCGGTTGCCGGGGGAGAGGGAGCGCTGTCCCGCGCGGCCTCCGCCGATGGGCGTGGAGCAGACGACCCCTGGGAGACGTGGATCCTCTCCGTCCTGGGGGCTGGACCGCACAGGCTCCTGACCGACCTCTGCCCTGAGGCTGTCGCCTCGCCCCCAGAGCGCGGAGGGCCGATGGGGCGGCTCAGCGCTCCGACCGACTGGGCAGGAGCGGCCAGGGTCCGGGTCGACGTCCCCGTTGAGCTGGTCGAGGGGACCGACCGCGCGCTGCTGCGAGTCGACTGGACCGGTGACGTGGGGCGCGCGTGGGTCGGTGACCACCTCGTGAGCGACCACTTCTGGCACGGGCGGGTGTGGGACGTCGATCTCACTCCGTGGCGGGAGGAGATCGTGGTGCACGGGGTGGTGCTCGAGCTGCTGCCGTGGGTCGCGGAGACAGGGGTCCGGGTCGACCCGTCGGTGGTGCCCGGGGGAGACGGGCTCGAGATCCGTTCGGTCGACGTCGTGCGGGTGGCGCGGACCGTCCTGGCGCCGAGACCCTGAGGTGCCTTCGATGCCGGTCTGGGGCGCGGGGCCGGGAGCCCTGACCGGCCTGTCGCCCCTGATCGAGGCCGGTTTGGAGATGCGGCGATCTCTGACGTAGTGTTCTCGACGTCAGCCCGACTGGGAGGCACAGACACCACTGCGAAGCTCTTCGGAGCCGGCGCGAAGTGGCTGGTCCCGGGGTTCGGCATCCTCTGCATGAAGGCTTCGCAGGTTCGCCTGCGCCTGGTAGTGTGGAGGGCCTGGTTCGGACGGTGGTGACACTGTCTGGCAAGCGGTTCGGACAGCTCGGAAGAGTGGTTCGAGGGGCCGCGAAGATCAGGTAGTCTTCACCGGGCCCGCTTGACCGGGTTAACGCGCTGGCAACGGCGGGTTGACGCAGGGAAGCGAGTCGGGTAAGTTTGAACGGTTGCCTCACGCCAGACGCTCAGAAATGAGTGAACGGGTGATGCGCGTCCGCTCCTTGAGAACTCAACAGTGTGCTTAATAGTCAATGCCAAGACCCCTTGTCTTGGATTGGTGCTCGGCCTTTCGGTCGGGGCTGGTCTGGTGGCAAGGTTTATTTGGTATGAATTGAAAACGCAAGTTTTCGGTTTGTAGCCTTGATTAATCAAGTTCTCTCTTTGCAGGGAGGCTTGCTTCGTATGGTTGTTAACTGGTTTCGGCTGGTTGATAGCAAACATTTACGGAGAGTTTGATCCTGGCTCAGGACGAACGCTGGCGGCGTGCTTAACACATGCAAGTCGAACGGTGACATCAGAGCTTGCTCTGGTTGATCAGTGGCGAACGGGTGAGTAACACGTGAGTAACCTGCCCTTGACTCTGGGATAACTCCGGGAAACCGGGGCTAATACCGGATACGAGACGCGACCGCATGGTCGGCGTCTGGAAAGTTTTTCGGTCAAGGATGGACTCGCGGCCTATCAGCTTGTTGGTGAGGTAATGGCTCACCAAGGCGTCGACGGGTAGCCGGCCTGAGAGGGCGACCGGCCACACTGGGACTGAGACACGGCCCAGACTCCTACGGGAGGCAGCAGTGGGGAATATTGCACAATGGGCGAAAGCCTGATGCAGCGACGCCGCGTGAGGGATGAAGGCCTTCGGGTTGTAAACCTCTTTCAGTAGGGAAGAAGCGAAAGTGACGGTACCTGCAGAAGAAGCGCCGGCTAACTACGTGCCAGCAGCCGCGGTAATACGTAGGGCGCAAGCGTTGTCCGGAATTATTGGGCGTAAAGAGCTCGTAGGCGGTTTGTCGCGTCTGGTGTGAAAACTCAAGGCTCAACCTTGAGCTTGCATCGGGTACGGGCAGACTAGAGTGTGGTAGGGGTGACTGGAATTCCTGGTGTAGCGGTGGAATGCGCAGATATCAGGAGGAACACCGATGGCGAAGGCAGGTCACTGGGCCACTACTGACGCTGAGGAGCGAAAGCATGGGGAGCGAACAGGATTAGATACCCTGGTAGTCCATGCCGTAAACGTTGGGCACTAGGTGTGGGGCTCATTCCACGAGTTCCGCGCCGCAGCTAACGCATTAAGTGCCCCGCCTGGGGAGTACGGCCGCAAGGCTAAAACTCAAAGGAATTGACGGGGGCCCGCACAAGCGGCGGAGCATGCGGATTAATTCGATGCAACGCGAAGAACCTTACCAAGGCTTGACATACACCGGAATCATGCAGAGATGTGTGCGTCTTCGGACTGGTGTACAGGTGGTGCATGGTTGTCGTCAGCTCGTGTCGTGAGATGTTGGGTTAAGTCCCGCAACGAGCGCAACCCTCGTCCTATGTTGCCAGCACGTTATGGTGGGGACTCATAGGAGACTGCCGGGGTCAACTCGGAGGAAGGTGGGGATGACGTCAAATCATCATGCCCCTTATGTCTTGGGCTTCACGCATGCTACAATGGCCGGTACAAAGGGCTGCGATACCGCGAGGTGGAGCGAATCCCAAAAAGCCGGTCTCAGTTCGGATTGGGGTCTGCAACTCGACCCCATGAAGTCGGAGTCGCTAGTAATCGCAGATCAGCAACGCTGCGGTGAATACGTTCCCGGGCCTTGTACACACCGCCCGTCAAGTCACGAAAGTCGGTAACACCCGAAGCCGGTGGCCTAACCCCTTGTGGGATGGAGCCGTCGAAGGTGGGATTGGCGATTGGGACTAAGTCGTAACAAGGTAGCCGTACCGGAAGGTGCGGCTGGATCACCTCCTTTCTAAGGAGCTACACACTGGCTTGTTCCGGGGACTACCCCGGTCGGGTTCAGGTGGCCACTTCCACACTCCGAATGAGGGTGTGGGTGGTTGCTCACGGGTGGAACATTGACTAGGACTCGCTTCGAGCGGTCGCTTCAGTACACCAGCTTCGTCTGGTTGGAACGGGTGGCTTGTGAGGGTGGGGACATGAGCACACTGTTGGGTCCTGAAGGCACGGGCGTCTTGTACGCAAGTGAACTTCAGGCGCCAAGCCGGCTAGCACCTTCGGGTGGTGGCGGATCGGGTTGGTTGCTTTCGACACGGGTCACCCTGAACCAGTTGAACCGCTCTTGAGCTTTGCTCGGGGGTAGGCGGTGGTGTTGGGTGGGATCGTCCGTAGCTTGAGAACTGCACAGTGGACGCGAGCATCTTTGTAAGATCAAAGATTTATCTTTGGTTCTTTGCAATTTTTTGTTGTCAAGTTTTTAAGGGCACAGGGTGGATGCCTTGGCACTAGGAGCCGATGAAGGACGTAGTAGCCTGCGATAAGCCTCGGGGAGTTGGCAAACGAACTGTGATCCGAGGATTTCCGAATGGGGAAACCCAGCACGAGTTATGTCGTGTTACCTGCACCTGAATATATAGGGTGTGTGGAGGGAACGTCGGGAAGTGAAACATCTCAGTACCGACAGGAAGAGATATTCCGTGAGTAGTGGCGAGCGAAAGCGGATGAGGCCAAACCGTTCATGTGTGATACCCGGCAGGGGTTGCATGGGCGGGGTTGTGGGACCTTTCAGATGAGTCTGCCGGCTTGTCAGGGAGTCAGAAAGTCTCGTTATAGTCGAAGGGCATTGAAAGGCCCGGCGTAGAGGGTGTGACCCCCGTAGACGAAATGACGTGACCTCCCGAAGGGGATCCCAAGTAGCACGGGGCCCGAGAAATCCCGTGTGAATCCGTGAAGACCACTTCATAAGCCTAAATACTACCTAGTGACCGATAGCGGACAAGTACCGTGAGGGAAAGGTGAAAAGTACCCCGGGAGGGGAGTGAAATAGTACCTGAAACCGTGTGCCTACAATCCGTTGGAGCCTCCTTAGCAGGGGTGACAGCGTGCCTTTTGAAGAATGAGCCTGCGAGTTAGTGCTCAGTGGCGAGGTTAACCCGTGTGGGGAAGCCGTAGCGAAAGCGAGTCTTAATAGGGCGAATGAGTCGCTGGGTCTAGACCCGAAGCGAAGTGATCTACCCATGGGCAGGTTGAAGCGCGGGTAAGACCGCGTGGAGGACCGAACCCACCTAGGTTGAAAACTGGGGGGATGACCTGTGGGTAGGGGTGAAAGGCCAATCAAACTTCGTGATAGCTGGTTCTCCCCGAAATGCATTTAGGTGCAGCCTCGCGTGTTTCTTGCCGGAGGTAGAGCTACTGGATAGCCGATGGGCCCTACAAGGTTACTGACGTTAGCCAAACTCCGAATGCCGGTAAGTGAGAGCGCGGGAGTGAGACTGTGGGGGATAAGCTCCATAGTCGAGAGGGAAACAGCCCAGACCACCAGCTAAGGCCCCTAAGCGTGTGCTAAGTGGGAAAGGATGTGGAGTTGCACAGACAACCAGGAGGTTGGCTTAGAAGCAGCCACCCTTGAAAGAGTGCGTAATAGCTCACTGGTCAAGTGATTCCGCGCCGACAATGTAGCGGGGCTCAAGTACACCGCCGAAGCTGTGGCATTCACATAATAACCAGGCCTTCGTGGTCCAGGTGTGTGGATGGGTAGGGGAGCGTCGTGTGGGCAGTGAAGCTGCGGGGTAACCCAGTGGTGGAGCCTACACGAGTGAGAATGCAGGCATGAGTAGCGAAAGACGGGTGAGAAACCCGTCCGCCGAATGATCAAGGGTTCCAGGGCCAGGCTAATCCGCCCTGGGTAAGTCGGGACCTAAGGCGAGGCCGACAGGCGTAGTCGATGGACAAGGAGTTGATATTCTCCTACCGGCGAAGAACCGCCCATACCGAGCCAGGTGATGCTAACCGCCCAAGCCTGGTCCACAGGCCCTTCGGGGCTGAGGACTCAGGGGAGCGCGGGACCCGAACTTGTAGTAGGTAAGCGTATTAACAGGAGTGACGCAGGAAGGTAGCCAAGCCGAGCGACGGTTGTCTCGGTCTAAGGACGTAGGGCGAACAGTAGGCAAATCCGCTGTTCATATAGCCTGAGATCTGACGGGACCCACCCTAGGTGGGGATTTGGTGATCCTATGCTGCCGAGAAAAGCTTCGACGCGAGGTTCAAGCCGCCCGTACCCTAAACCGACTCAGGTGATCAGGTAGAGAATACTAAGGCGATCGAGAGAATCATGGTTAAGGAACTCGGCAAAATGCCCCCGTAACTTCGGGAGAAGGGGGGCCCGGAGCGTGAAGCCACTAGCTGGCCGAGCGTGCAAGGGCCGCAGAGACCAGGGAGAAGCGACTGTTTACTAAAAACACAGGTCCGTGCGAAGTCGCAAGACGATGTATACGGACTGACGCCTGCCCGGTGCTGGAAGGTTAAGAGGACGGGTTAGCCGCAAGGCGAAGCTCAGAATTTAAGCCCCAGTAAACGGCGGTGGTAACTATAACCATCCTAAGGTAGCGAAATTCCTTGTCGGGTAAGTTCCGACCTGCACGAATGGCGTAACGACTTCTCCGCTGTCTCAACCGTGAACTCGGCGAAATTGCACTACGAGTAAAGATGCTCGTTACGCGCAGCAGGACGGAAAGACCCCGGGACCTTTACTATAGTTTGGTATTGGTGTTCGGTGCGGCTTGTGTAGGATAGGTGGGAGACTGTGAAGCGGGCACGCCAGTGTTCGTGGAGTCAACGTTGAAATACCACTCTGGTCGCTCTGGACATCTAACCTCGGTCCGTAATCCGGATCAGGGACAGTGCCTGATGGGTAGTTTAACTGGGGCGGTTGCCTCCTAAAATGTAACGGAGGCGCTCAAAGGTTCCCTCAGCCTGGTTGGCAATCAGGTGTCGAGTGCAAGTGCACAAGGGAGCTTGACTGTGAGACTGACAGGTCGAGCAGGGACGAAAGTCGGAACTAGTGATCCGGCGGTGGCTTGTGGAAGCGCCGTCGCTCAACGGATAAAAGGTACCCCGGGGATAACAGGCTGATCTTGCCCAAGAGTCCATATCGACGGCATGGTTTGGCACCTCGATGTCGGCTCGTCGCATCCTGGGGCTGGAGTAGGTCCCAAGGGTTGGGCTGTTCGCCCATTAAAGCGGTACGCGAGCTGGGTTTAGAACGTCGTGAGACAGTTCGGTCCCTATCCGCTGCGCGCGCAGGAAACTTGAGAAGGGCTGTCCCTAGTACGAGAGGACCGGGACGGACGAACCTCTGGTGTGCCAGTTGTTCCGCCAGGAGCACGGCTGGTTGGCTACGTTCGGAAGGGATAACCGCTGAAAGCATCTAAGCGGGAAGCCTGCTTCAAGATGAGGTTTCCATGAGGGCTTGACCCTCGAGAGGCTCCCAGCAGACCACTGGGTAGATAGGCCGGATGTGGAAGAGAGGACTAACGACTCTCGGAGCTGACCGGTACTAATAAGCCGACAACTTGATAACACTCAAAATTTTGTGTGCTACGCGTCCACTGTGCGGTTCTCGGGTAACGGCCGAGAACCGGTTGACAACCCAATAGAGTTACGGCGGTCATAGCGAGGGGGAAACGCCCGGTCCCATTCCGAACCCGGAAGCTAAGCCCCTCTGCGCCGATGGTACTGCACGGGAGACTGTGTGGGAGAGTAGGTCGCCGCCGGACAACCATTCAACAAGAGCCCATCCCTTTCGAGGGGTGGGCTCTTGTCGTACCCGCATACTTTGACGTCGCACGTCGCACGTCGCACGTTGCACATGGCACATCGCACGTCGCACGTCGCACGTCTGCAGTCGCAACCGAGCAGATCCCTCGCTCTTCGTCACTCGAACTGGCCCCGGGCCAGCGTCCGAGAGTGACGAAGAGAACGCCAGATAGACCCCTGAGTGATGAAGGGAACGCCCTAGAGCGGCATGTCGGTGTGCGTGCGGGTCTACGGTCGTGGGATGACTCTGACCACGCTGACCGTCTTCGCACGTGACGGTTTTGAGCTCCGCGCGCAGCGGGGCGGCCCCAAGGGCGCCCCTACTCTTGTCCTCCTGCAGGGCCAGGCAAACTCCCACAGGTGGTGGACGGGACTGCGCGAGCGCTTCGAGGACAGCCTGAGCACACTGACGATCGATTACCGCGGGACTGGCGGCAGCCGTGGGCCTGTCGAAGAGTGGACGACCGACACCTTTGCCGACGACGTCGCAGACGTCCTGGGATACCTCAACATCTCCAGCGCGGCTGTCTACGGGACGTCCATGGGCGGACGCATCGCGCAGAAGCTGGCGATCAGCAGGCCCGGCCTCGTGTCAGCGCTCATCCTCGCCTGCACGTCCCCCGGCGGAGAGCTGGCTGTCGAGCGCAGCACCGAGACCCGTCTCTCGATCGCCCGCGCGGAACCGGGCGAGGGGCGCCGGGTCCTCCACGACCTCTTCTACACACCGCAGTGGCCGGGGACCCCCGAGCGGAGCCACCTGCTCGGTGATCCCACGATGAGTCGCGCGGAGGCCCGCGCCCACCTCAGGGTGAGCGGACGTCACGACGCCTCGGCTGAGCTCGGTCAGATCACCGCACCGACGCTCGTGCTGCACGGCGACGACGACCTCATGACACCCGCCGTGAATGCAGAGCGGCTCGCCGAGCACATCCCCGGCGCTGACCTCACGACCTACCCCGGGTACAGGCACGGATTCTTCGAGGAGCTGGCGGACGAGGTGACCGCCGAGATCCGCAACCATCTCGTCGTGCACGGGATCCTTCCGGAGCCCGCGCTCGTCTGAAGGGGCAGCGCTCGTCTGAAGGGGCAGCGCTCGTCTGACGGGACGGCGCTCGTCTGACGGGGATCGCGCTCGTCCGTGGACGCCGCGCTCGTCCGTGGACGCCGCGTTCGTCCGGAGACGCCGCGCTGGTCTGACGAGACCGCGGTCCTGCGGCCACCGTGGCGCGGCCTGTCTCAGGTCGAGAGCTCTCGCGCACAGCTGATGCAGAGAGCAGCCGCCGGCCTCGCCTCGAGGCGCCCGTCGGTGATGGCACGGCTGCACCGGATGCACGTCCCGTAGTTGCCTTGTCGCACCCGGGCGAGCGCGAGGTCGACCTCGTCGATCTGCGACAGGACCGACCGCCACATGCCCGTGGCATGGGACCACTGCGCTGACGTGGTCGCCCCTTCGGGGTCGTGCTCGTCGTCGTCCGTGCCGTCGGTCTTGGCCGAGCGAGCGGATTCGAGGTCGGAGTCGACACGCTCGAGCTCGAGGACAAGCTCGGCTCGACGCGCCGTCAGGAGCTCGTTCGCTGTGGTGTGGTCCATCGCCCCCACCATGCCGCGCCCTGAGGCACGCCGCATCCTGCACCGAGCCGAGCCGAGCCGAGCCGAGCCGAGCCGAGCCGAGCCGAGCCGAGCCGAGCCGAGCCGAGCCGAGCCGAGCCGAGCCGAGCCGAGCCGAGCCGAGCCGAGCCGAGCCGAGCCGAGCCGAGCCGAGCCGAGCCGAGCCGAGCCGAGCCGAGCCGAGCCGAGCGTCGGTTCGCCCCGCCCCGCCCCGCCCCGCCCCGCCGGTCCGCTCCTAGCCTCGGTCGCAGCTCGGGCATCGCGAGGACTGGGTCAACGCACGGCGGGCGTCTCGGCCCCGTCGGCGATCACGGTGACCTCGTCCTGGTCGACGACCACGAACCCGCCGGTCACCGTGCAGCTCACAGAGTCGCCCGAGGGTGTGTGGATCGTGACGGTGCCGTTCCTGAGTTCGGTCGCGAGCGGCTGCCGGCGAGGGAGGATGCCGAGGGACCCCGTCGCAGCCGGGACCGTCACTGCCGTCGCCCTACCGGACCAGAGCTCGCCCTCAGCGGTGACGACGGTGACCTGCAGGTCGGTCGTACCTGCGGCTTCGGCGCTCATGATCGAGCCTGCGGGGTCCGGGCTGCGGCCGTCGGTGGGAGCGCGGGTAGGGAGAGCGGTGCGTGCATGGTCGTTCCTCTCGTGGAGCGGTGCCCCCGCTCTGAGCCGTCGTCGGGCGCGGCTTCGGTCCGACCACGCCCAGGAGGGTGCGGAGCGGCCTGGTGGTGGGGGTCGTCCCCCACCATGCCAAGCCAGACCTGGGACCTCGTGAGCCCTTCGGCTCGGTCCCTGCACGTCAGCGGGTGTAGGGGGCCTCGGCAGTGCGCGGTCCGACCGTCGCCGTCATGGAGAGGTACAGGATCGCGGAGACGACGTGAGTCAGAGTGGTGGCATCCCCGGTCGAGATCCCACGCGCCCACCCTTAACAGATGTTCTGAGTGCGCTCAGTATTGAGTAGACTCGGATCAATCGATGACCAGAAGAGCCCAGGAGGGCGACGTGCGAGAGCAGCGGACAGCCCAGAGATGGGTAGACGCCCCGATGTCGACAGTCTCGGCAGCAGGTGCAGACATCGTCTACCGCGAGCTGGGACCACGGACCGGCGTCCCCCTCGTCGCGCTGACGCACGTCGGTGCGAACCTCGACGACTGGGACCCGCGCATCGTGGACGGGCTCGCCGAGGAGCGGCACGTCGTCGCCGTCGGCTACCGCGGCGTCGGCGCGTCGACGGGGCGAGGTGCAGGGCAGCATCGAGGCGATGGCTGCCGACGTCGTCGCCGTCGTGGAGGCCCTCGGCTGCGAGCGCGTCGACCTCTTCGGGCAGTCGATGGGTGGGATGGTCGCCCAGGCCGTGGCCGTCCGGGCGCCCCCTCGACGGACGTGCAGATCCTTCCCGACGCCGGCCACGGCGCCGTCGCACAGCACGGACGGCAGGTGGTCGCCACGATGCTCGACCACCTCCGTCGCCCCATCACCACGCACCACGACCAGGAGAAGGCACCATGAGAGCGTTCGTCGTCACGTCGTACAAGGGCCCGCTGCACGAGGCGGACGTCCCCGAGCCCACCGTCGGGGACCGTGACGTCCTCGTCCAGGTGCGGGCGGCCGGGCTGAACCAGCTCGACGAGAAGATCCGCGAGGGCGAGTTCAAGCAGATCCTCCCGTACAGGCTCCCGCTGCCCCTGGGGCACGACGTCGCGGGAACCGTCGTCCGCGTCGGCTCGAAGGTCCGGGGCTTCGCAGTGGGTGACGAGGTCTACGCCCGCCCCGGCAAGGACCAGATCGGCACCTTCGCCGAGCGTGTCGCCGTCGCCGAGCAGGACCTCGCGCTCGCGCCGACCTCGATCTCCGTCGAGGAGGCCGGGTCGTTGCCGCTCGTCGCGCTCACCGCCTGGCAGGCGCTCGTGGTCAAGGGCGCGGTCCGTCCTGGTCAGAAGGTGCTGATCCACGCCGGTGCCGGTGGTGTCGGTTCCGTCGCGATCCAGCTGGCCAAGCACCTCGGCGCGACGGTCGCGACCACGGCCAGCGCCTCGAACGCGGACTTCGTGCGGGAGCTCGGCGCCGACGTCGTCATCGACTACCGCTCTCAGGACTTCGAGGCCCAGCTGAGCGGCTACGACCTGGTGCTCGACAGCCTCGGCGGGGAGAACCTCGAGAAGTCGCTGCGCATCCTCCGGCCCGGTGGGAAGGCGATCGGCATCTCGGGCCCTCCCGACCCGACCTTCGCGCGCGAGGCAGGGCTCAACCCCGTGCTGCGCCTGGCGATCACAGCGCTCAGCCGGAAGGTCCGCAAGCAGGCCAAGAACCTCGGCGTCACCTACGAGTTCCTCTTCATGGGCCCGAGCGGCGAGCAGCTCCGCCAGATCGCCGCCCTCGTCGACTCGGGCGTCCTGCGCCCCGTGGTCGGTAAGGTCTCGACCTTCGACGAGACACCGCAGGCGCTCGCCGCGCTGGCGAAGGGCGGCATCCGGGGCAAGGCTGTCGTCACGGTCCCGTCGTCGCACCCCGCAGGAGACCCGTCATGAGCACTCACGACGAGTCCGTCATCACCTCGTACGCCCAGGCGCCCTCCCGCACCGTCACCGCGGGCGGCGTCACCTACGCCTACCGCGAGCTCGGGCCGAAGGGCGGCATCCCCGTCGTGTTCTTCGTCCACCTCGCCGCGACGCTCGACAACTGGGGCCCGCGCATCGTGGACCCGATCGCGCAGGGGCGTCACGTCATCACCTTCGACCAACGTGGGGTCGGGGCGTCCACGGGCAGCGTCCCGAAGACGATCGAGGAGGCGGCGGACGACGCCTACACCTTCATCAGGGCCCTCGGTCACGAGACGATCGACATCTTCTCCTTCTCTATGGGCGGGATGATCGCGCAGGACCTCGTGGTCAAGCACCCCGAGCTCGTGCGCAGGCTCGTGCTCACCGGGACCGGTCCCCGGGGCGGCAAGGACATGGACAAGGTCGTGCGGACCACCTACTACGACGTCCTGCGCGCCACGCTGACCCGCTCCGACCCCAAGGAGTTCCTCTTCTTCAACCGCAACGCGACGGGCAAGCGTGCTGCGAAGGCGTTCCTGCAGCGGCTGCAGGAGCGCACCGTCGACCGCGACGCGAAGATCTCGACCAGGGCGTTCCAGACGCAGCTCAGCGCGATCCAGAAGTTCGGCCGATCGGCCCCCTCGGACCTGTCGGTCATCACCCAGCCGACGCTCATCGCCAACGGTGACGACGACCGCATGGTCCCCTCGGTGCTCTCCGAAGACCTGCACCGCCGGATCGCCGGGTCCGAGCTGATCATCTATCCGGACTCCGGTCACGGCGGCATCTTCCAGCACCACGAAGAGTTCGCCCCCGTCGCGGTGAGGTTCCTCGCGCCCTGAGCGCGACTAGCGTGCACGAGGCCCGATCTGTCCTGCGGCAGACCGGGCCTCGTGCTGTGCTCTCGACCGGCCGCGCCTCGTGCTGTGCTCTCCTCGGCGAGCCGCGCGCAGCGCTCTCCCGGGGGTGCCCGATGCCGCCCATGAGGGCGAGCAGCGTCGACACCTCCTGCCGGCGGCACCGTCTGGGCACGACGATGCCGTCGGCAGGAGATGTCGTCTCCGTGCCGGCGGCATCCTCGAGCGGTCAGGCCTCGGCGTGCTCGGTGCCTGCGGTCGTCTTCGCGAGCTCGGGGTACAGCGCCTCGAGCGGTGCGCTGAGGGCAGCCTTGAGCTGGACCGAGGTCTGGTCGGCGAGGACCTCGTACTCGTCGGCCTCGACGGCGTCGAGGACCTGGCGGACCAGGTCGGCCGGGTCGAGCTTGGGGTCGGTCGAGTGCGCGGCCATCGCGGTGTCGACGTAGCCGACGTGGACCCCGACGACGTGGACGCCCTGCGGGGCGAGCTCGATGCGCAGCGAGTTGGTGGCCGACCACAGGGCAGCCTTGGTGGCGCTGTAGATCCCTGAGACCGCGTACCAGGCGAGAGCCGAGTGGATGTCGACGATCACGGAAGACCCGTTCGCGACGAGGACGGGCGCGAAGGCGCGGGCGAGGAAGAGCGGGCCGAGGAAGTTGGTCTCGACGTTCGACCGGATCTCCTCGTCGGTGTGGCTGAGGATCCTGGGGGAGGACACCGACGCGCCGGCGTTGTTGACCAGGACCGTGACGTCAGGGGCGGCTGCGACGGCCGCGGCGATCGACGCACCGTCGGTCACGTCGAGGGTGAGGGGCACGACGCGCTCGTCGTCCCACTCGCGCGGGTTCCGGGCGCTCGCGTAGACCTTGCTGGCGCCACGGGCGAGGGCGTCGTGGACGAAGTGTGTCCCGATGCCTCCGTTCGCTCCGGTGACGAGGACGACTGCTCCGTGGAGTGCAGGCATGGTGGGCTCTCTTTCGGGTGGCCCCGGCGCGCTTCGGCGCTGCGGGGTGGGGGTGTCATGAGGGGTGTGCGGCCGAGCGAGGATCTTCGTGGTGTCGTGGGAAGATGGCGGTCGCGTCCGAGCAGATCCGGTAGCGACTATGCTCATAACTGAGCGCAATCATCATCTATTCCCGGAGGACGGCAGCCATGTCACCCGACCCCCAGCAGCCCGGTCGGCGCGAGCGCAACAAGCAGGAGAAGCTGCGCCGCATCACCGAGGCCGCGAGCCGGCTCTTCGCCGAGCGCGGGGTCGACGAGGTCACCACCCAGGAGATCGCCGACGCCGCCGACATCGGCACCGGGACACTGTTCCTCTACGCCAAGAACAAGGGCGAGCTGCTGCTCCTGGTCCAGAACTCGACCTACACGGACGCCCTCGTCCGCGGGACCGAGTCCGCCGCCGGGCTCGACGACCCTCTCGAGGCTGTCATGGCGATCGTCCGGCCCGTGGTGGAGTGCAACCGCAAGCAGGTCGACAACGGGCGCACCTACCTGCGCGAGATGGTCTTCGGCGACCCTGACGAGCCGCACCACCGCGAGGCGCTCGAGCTCAACGCCCGTACCGAGGCGGCGATCGCCGAGGTGCTCGGCCGTGAGGGCAGGACAGCGCCCGACGACGCCCGGGCCCGGGCCGCCGTCGTCTCAGGGATCATGTTCTTGGCGATGGCCCCCACCATCACCGCAGACCGCTCCGTCGAGGAGATCCTCGACGGGGTAGCGCAGCACGTGCGCCTGCTGCTGCCCTGAGGGCGCGGCCGAGCCTTACTCGGAGGCTGCAGCCAGACGTGCGGCGAGGGTGTCGCGGGCCTGCTGGGCGACGGGGCGCACGGACTTGTCCGGGTCGCTGAAACGCCGGGCGATGACGGCCTGGTGCTCGGCGGAGCCCTGGGCGGCGAGCGCACGCAGCGCCGCGGCGCGAACGCGTGCGTTCTGGTCGGTCGTCAGGCGGACCAGCTCAGGGACCGCCGGGAGGTCGCGCAGCAGCACGACCCGCGCGCACATCTCGCGCACGCGCCACGCCTGGTCCCCCAGGCCGGTGATGACGGCCGGGGCTGCCGAGTCGTCCCAGACGTGCAGGAGCGCGCGAGCGCCCCAGAGCGCAGGCCAGTACAGCGTGGGCGCGCCGTCGAGGATGCCGAGCCCGTGGCGACCGCCCGCGTAGAGCAGGAAGTCCTTGCCCGCGTTCTCCCCGCGCAGGAGCGTCACGGCGTTGAGAGCGACGTCCTGCTCGCCGTAGTGCTCGACGGCGGCAGCGATGCGCTCGCCGGTCGGGAGGTCGAGGGGGATGGCTGGGTTCGGGCTGAATTTGTTGTCCATGGCACCGACCACTCTAGCGGGCGCCGGTCTGGGGGCCGTCGGGGCTCAGCGCCCGAGCAGGTCGTCGAGCCCCGGGAGGCCGAAGCCCGAGCCCAGGTCCTTGATCTGCTCGCCGAAGCCCGAGACTGCCTCACCCGCACCGTTCGTGAGCTCTTCGACGCCGCCTGCCACGTCCAGCCCGCCGAGACCTTCGAGACCGTTCGCGATCCCGTCGAGGTCGACCACGCTGCCGAGGGCGTCGAAGTCGATCCCGTTCCCGACGGCCTGCTCGAGGAGCGGACCGGCTACGGAGCTGAGGACCGCGCCCCCGGCCACGGCCGTGAGGAGCCCGCTGGCCGCGAGCCCGGCAGCACCGGCTGCGGCGCCACCGACGAGCGCGCCCTTGCCGAATCCTCCCTGTGACCCACCCGCCGACCCGCTCGCGGAGCCGCTGCCGCGTCCACCGGCGCGGGCCAGCAGACCCTTGAGCGTCCCGGGCTGGCGGGCCTCGGTGCGTGCGGCGGCCCGGGCGAGGTCGTCGGTCCCGGCAGACCGCGGCTGCTCGCCGGCCGGGAGCTCGGCCTGCATCCGTGCCTCGATCTGCGACCGCTGGGTGGGCGTCAGGCGCTCGAAGGCCTCGCGGTGCACCTGCTCGACCTGGTGAGGGTCGGCCGTCTGGAGCAGGTAGTCGTACCGCGCGACGGCGGCCTTGTCGGCGTCGCTGACATCGGTCGTGGCCCGCCCTGCGCCCGCGGGAGTCGACGGTCGACCGGTCGTGGGGGTTGTGCGGTGCTGTCCAGCAGGAGCACCTGCAGCGGGCCGTGAGCCAGACTCCGCGCCCGGGCGCGGCTGGGCGTCGCGACCGGACGACGAGTCACCGGTCAGTGCGTCGGCCGCGGTCCGGACGAGGTCCTGCCAGCCACCCTTACCTGCGCCAGGAGCCGCGCCGGACCCGCGCGAGGCGGACCCCTGCTGGGCGGCGAGGCCCTTCTGAGCCAGACGGGTCAGCTTGGAGAACATGCTCATGACGGTCCTTCCGGGGAGGTGGAGACCGACGGCTGCGCCGTCGACCGTGCGCTGCGGGCCTCGCGGACCCGCCGCCAGACGAGGACGCCGACGGCTGCCGCCAGCGCCGCGTAGACGACGAGGTCTACGTGCCCGAGGTACTTCTCGAGGCGTTCGTGCTCGGAGCCGAGGGCTGCGCCGACGCCGATGAGCATCCCGTTCCACAGCCCGCTGCCGAGCATGGTGAGGACGCTGAAGGTCACGAGGTTCATGCGGGCGGCGCCTGCGGGGATGGAGATGACCGACCTGACGCCCGGGATCATG
Organism: Sanguibacter biliveldensis; assembly: GCF_033798665.1. NCBI lineage: Bacteria > Bacillati > Actinomycetota > Actinomycetes > Micrococcales > Sanguibacteraceae > Sanguibacter > Sanguibacter biliveldensis. The sequence continues at coordinate 4,173,310 of NZ_CP138359.1, read as the reverse complement.
CGCCCGAAGAACACCGACGGTCGGCCGTGCCGCTCGAACCACCTGACACCGCGGTCGAGGTCGTCGCGGGTGATGAGGCGGGTCGCGGCCACGAGCCGCACGGCACGCTCCATGCCCAGGGCGCGGCCGACGCCGTAATAGACGAGCCCTCCGAGCCACGCACCGATCGTGCTGTAGACGATGAGCCCGACGAGGCTCAACGACCCCGACTGCGTGAGGTACCCGGCGAAGGGGAGGATCGCCTCGCTCGGGATCGGCGGGACGACCACCTCGACGAGCACGAGGAGACCGATGCCGATGTCCCCGACGGACAGCAAGAGGTCTGCGGCCCACCCTGTGAGGCCTGTGAAGCCGTGGTCTGACGCTGCGGCGGTGATCATCGATGGTTCTCCTGCAGATCGGCCCGTGCCGCCGGTGAGGAGGCAGGGGGTCGAGGTGGGGGAGCGCGTCCAGGGACGGTCTCGGGCGGTCGGGCGACCCGTACCTGCACCATGATGACGGGACTTGCTGAACCTCGCCTGAAGACGGGGGATCACGCGGGCTGCGGGCTGGAGCGGTCGAGCTCTTGAGGTGGGAGATCGGCGACGCCCCGGAACTGCTCGCTGGCAGCCTGTGTACCGCGCCTGTTGTACACAGACCACCACCCACGGACGATGACGGCCCGGGGTCCGCCTGGCACAGTGGAGCACGACCGGACAGACGACCGCCAGCGGCTCGCCCGTCAGCAGCACGTCGACCCGCTCGGTCGTCCTCCTGCTCTGCCTGCTCTTCCGTCCGCACCACCGCCGCCAGCCCCCGACCCGAGAGGTGCCCGCATGCCTCAGCCCGGACTGCCGGTGCGTCGGAGCCGGCCGACCGCGGTCACCTGGTGCGTGACAGTCGCCGCGCTCGCGGCCATGCTCACCACGGCGATCGTCCGGACGGGCAGCCCCACCATGCCCGGCCCAGCGCTCGTGGTGCTCGTCCTGCTCTCGACGGCTGTGCTGTCCCTCCGGACGCTGCGCCCGGTGCTCGTGCTGGGCTGCGTCGTGACGATCGAGGTCTGCATCCTTGTCTTCCTCGCCGTGCCCGACGGCATCGCGCAGCGGACCGAGGGGATGGGGGCCTTCCAGCCGGTCCCGCTCGGGACGATGCTCGCCGCGTACACCGTCGCCGCCAGGTCGCCGCGGCGCCTGGGGTGGGGCGCGGGTGTCGCGGCAGGCGGCATCCTCATGGTCGCCGGCCTGCTCGCCCACGGGAGCGTCACCGCGCTGACGGACCTCGTCGTCTTCTACCTCGTCGTGACCGCGGCAGCGCTCGGAGCCTGGCGGGCCGGTCGTCGTGATGCGCGTGAGCGCGAGCTCCGACGTCGCGAGCGCGAGACCGGGGAGGCCGTCATGGAAGAGCGCCTCCGGATCGCCCGCGAGCTGCACGACGTGCTCGCCCACAACCTCACGCTCGTCAACGCGCAGGCGGGCGTGGCCGAGTACCTCCTCGAGACCCAGCCGCAGGCGGCGGCCCACGCCCTGCGCGACATCACCCGGCACACGAGCCGCGCGATCGACGAGCTCCGCGCGACGATCGGCCTGCTCCGGTACGACGGGGCCGGCCCCGCGAGGGACTCTGACGGCGCGACGGAACCCGGCGGCCCGATGCGCCCGGTCCCCGGCATCGACGCCCTCGACGAGCTCGTCGAGTCCCACAGGTCGACAGGGACACCCGTCACCGTCCACGAGTCCGGACGCCCCGGGACGCTCGGGCAGCACGCCGACCTCGCGGCCTACAGGATCGTCCAGGAGGCCCTGACCAACGCGGCCAAGCACGCACCCGGCATGCCCGTCGAGGTGTCCCTCGCGTGGAGCGAGGCGGGTGTGCGGCTGCGCATCGTCAACGCGGCGCTCGCGGCCGGTGAACGGCGGACCGCTGCCCCGGGGACCGGGCACGGGCTCATCGGAATGCGTGAACGGGCCCTCGCGGCCGGGGGCGGTCTGCGGGTCGGGGAGATCGCGGACGACAGGTTCGAGGTCGTCGCCACGCTCCCGGCGGGGAGGCCGGAGGACGCGACCGACCACGCGACCACCAGCGAGGACCCCGGGAGCACCGCACCGTCCTCAGGGACCGACGTCACCAGCACGACCCCTGTCACGCCCCTGCCTGCCGACGAAGGAGACCGTCCATGACCATCCGGGTGCTGCTCGCCGACGACCAGGCGCTCCTGCGCGGGACCTTCCGGCTGCTGCTCGACTCCGTGCCGGGCATCGAGGTGGTCGGCGAGGCCTCCGACGGGGCCGAGGCCGTCGTGCTCGCCCGCTCGGCCCAGGCCGACGTGGTCGTCATGGACATCCGCATGCCCGGGACCGACGGCATCGAGGCGACCCGGCGCATCTGCGCCGACGACGCCCTCGCCGGGGTCAAGGTGCTCATCCTCACGACCTTCGAGACCGACGAGCTCGTCGTCTCCGCCCTGCGCGCCGGGGCCAGCGGGTTCCTCGGCAAGGGGGTCGAGCCGGCAGCGCTGATCGACGCGATCCGGACTGTCGCCGAGGGGGAGCAGCTGCTCTCCCCGGCGGCGACGCGAGCGCTCATCGAGCGCGTCGTGCAGGAGCCCGACCCTGAACCCGCCGTGACGGTCCACGGCATGGCAGACCTGACCGAGCGCGAGCGCCAGATCACGTCCCTCGTCGCGGGCGGGCTGTCGAACGCGGAGATCGGGCAGCACCTGTTCATCAGCCCCGCGACGGTCAAGACCCACGTCAACCGGGCGATGATGAAGACGTCCGCCCGTGACCGTGCGCAGCTGGTGGTCTTCGCCTTCGACGCCGGTCTGCCGCGCCTGCGCCCCTGAACCAGGGCCCGAGCGGCTCGCTCAGACCGCGGCGAGGGTGACCAGCTCGGACTGGCTGTACGACGTGGAGCTCGGCTGACCGTCCGCGTCCTGCCCGACCACCACGGCGGCCTCGGCAGGGACGTCCCGCGGCGTCGAGCCGTCCGTGAGCCGGCCACGGGAGAGCTCGCGCTCGTCCCAGCCGGAGTGCAGGACCGCCCGGGCGACGACGGTCAGCGGCTCGGCGGCCACCCGGACGCGGACCGACGAGATCGACCGAGAGGCACGCAGACCGGGCGAGGTCGAGACGAGTGCCGTGGGCTCGGCGCGGGAGAAGGCGTCGATCCGTTGTCCGGTCGTGAGGGAGGGGTCGGAGACGACGACGGTCATGCCCGACTGCCAGCAGGCGTAGGTGAGGGCCGTGAGCGCTGGGCCGGCCGGCATGTCGATCGCGACGCGGTCACCCGGGCGCACGCCTGAACGGTCGAGGTACGAGGCGAGGAGCCGCGCCCGGTGGACCAGCAACGTCCAGCTGACGGGCAGAGGCACGCGACGCTGGTCGCGTCGTGCGGGGTGTGCGGTCACGGGGGGCTCCTCAGAGCTGGGCGGGCTGTCTGTCCTGGTTCCCAGCCTGCCGTCCGCGCCGTCGTGTGTCGTCAGCCGGACGGACGGTCTTGGGGTGGACCGACTAGTCCCTCCGGTGTAGGCGCCGGTCGACCAGACAGGTCTCCTGGCCGGGCCGCTCGGTGTGCTCTACCCGTCGTGACGAGACGTCCCGCCCCACGCAGACGGCGCCCACCCCCGGGGCGGGGGTGGACGCCGTCAGCGAAGGGGGAGGGTGGGCGTCAGAGGTCGACCTTGCCCGTGTCGCCCTCGATCGGCTCGCCGGTCACCTTCGCCTTGACGAAGGCGATCGCCGTCGCGACGCGGCTGCCCGGGGTGTCCCAGTACTCGCCGCCGTCGGCCGAGAACTTCAGGACGGTGACCGACGGGTCGTCTTTGCCGTCCGGGAACCAGGCCTCGACCACCGGGCTCCAGTACCTGTCGACGCGCTCCTGCGAGTCGACCACCTGCGCGGTCCCGGTGAGGGACACCCAGCTGTCGTTCGAGCTGAGCGCGACACCGGCGCGCGGGTCTGCGGCGAGCTGCTGGACGGCCGACGACTGCTTGGACACGAGGAACCACAGGTCACCGCCGTCCTCGACCTCCTGGATCGTGAAGGGCCGGGCGACGGGCTTGCCGCCGTCGATCGTCGTGAACATGCCGAAGCGGAAGTCCTCGAGCAGCGACGTGATCTTCTGGGCGTCTGGGGTCTCGGTCATGGGGTCTCCTCGTCGAGAGCGGGCCGCCGGGCGGCGTGTCCAGCCGACGCTACGACCGGACGGGGCCGTCGGCATCTGGGGCGTGCGCGGGTCAGCCCCGGTACGGCAGGACGGGCTTGCCCGGGACGTCGACGCGGGCGTGGAACAGCGCGCCTGCCTCGGGCTCGGGGTCGTCGAGGTTCTCCTTCGACGTGGTGATGTAGAGGTCGCAGAGGTCGTCACCGCCGAGGGTCACGGCCGTCACGAGGCGCACGGGGACCTCGATCTCCTCGAGGAACGTGCCGCGCGGCGAGTAGCAGCGGACGCGTCCGGCGCCGTTGAGCGCGACCCAGACGTTGCCGACCGAGTCGACGGTCAGGCCGTCGGGGTGGGTCCCGTCTGAGCTGACGAAGACCCGGCGGTTCGTGAGCTCGCCGTCGACCACGTCGAAGACGTCGGTCGTGCCTGTCGCGGTGTCGTTGTAGTACGCGAGGTCGCCCTCGGGGGAGAAGTCGAGTCCGTTCGAGACCGTCACCTGCGCGAGCGTCACGGAGACGTCACCCTCCGGCGTGATCTTGTACAGACCCGCGCCGCCAGGCTTCTGGTCGTAGGCCATGCCACCGGCGTAGAGGTTGCCGTGCGGGTCGCAGCCGCCCTCGTTCATGCGGACGTTCGGGTCGTCCCAGAGCGGCTCGAGGGGCGTCGGGACGTCGTCCGGGCCGTCGGCGAGGGCGATGCCGCGCTCGACCGCGACGACGTACCCGCCGTTCGAGCGCGGACGGACGAAGGCGGCGACGTCGCCGACGTGGAGGCGGTCGACCGAGCCGTCCGACCGGAGGGTCAGCAGGTCCCCGGCGAGCATGTCGACCCACCGCAGCCCTCCCCACGACGGAGACCAGACCGGGCCCTCCCCGTGGTAGGTGATCGGGTCGGTGATCTGCTCTGCACGGCGCACGTGGGGTCCTTCCGTCGGGGGACGAGGTGGAGGTCTCATCGTGGCACCGTGACGTCGCGGGCGCTCATCGACCGACCTGACCTCACAGACCGTGGAAGGCTGCCGCGATCGCGCCCTCGCGGCCCGGCTGGACCGCGAACCAGCAGAGCGCCATGGCGAGCCTGTCGGTCTCGTCGCGGGTGGCGTCGGTGCGGACCGTGAACCTCCGGCTCGTCCGGCGGTGCAGCAGAGCCACCCGGACCCCGTCGCAGCGGACCTCGGTGTTCCAGCCCCAGGTGTGGTGGAACACGTAGCGGCGCCCGTGCAGGTCCAGGTGGCCGTCGTGGTCGCGGCGTCGGGCGGCTCTCGTGGCTCCGTTGTGCAGCGCGACGTCCCCGTCGGGCAGACGGACTGTGTGCGTCCCACCGCGGGGCAGGGCCGCGGTCGGCGAGCTGCTCGCCGTGCCCTGGTAGGTGGCGCGAGGCTGACCCGCAGGGTCGCGCAGGGTCACCACCCCGGCGACGTCGACGCTCGCGGACCACCCGAAGGGGGAGGTCAGCTCGATGGCTCGTGGTGCGGCTGGGGACATCACCCGGCGACCTTACGTGATGGGCGTCGGTGGTCGGCGAGGTCTCAGGGCGTCTCGCGCGTCGACTCGTGCGTCCTCTCGATGGCCCGAGCCCGAGCCCGAGCCCGAGCCCGAGCCCGAGCCCGAGCCCGAGCCCGAGCCCGAAGGTCGGGCGGGGCGAGCCTCAGCCTCGCAGCGCCTGTCCACAGGCCCCGGGTGCACAGAGCCCTGGGCCGGGAAAGACTGGTCGGCACAGCCAGACGCACCCCGATCCCGACCCGTGGAGGACCCACCATGGCCGACCAGGACCGCACCGAGCAGCCCGACGCGACCGGCGGCACCGGCAGCACCGGCAGCCCTGTCAGCACCGAGGGCGCCGACCGCCCCGTCGTCCTCTCGGGTGCCTCCGGGCTCATCGGGACCTATCTGCGCCAGACCGACGGTGGCCTGCCCGCCCGGGGCTGGTCGTTGCGCCTGGTCGGGCACTCGCCCGTCGAGCCGCTCGACGGCGAGCCCGACCTCCCGTCCTTCGTGGCCGACGTCGGCGAGGAAGACTCCCGCGACACCCTCGACGAGGCCTTCGCGGGAGCCGACGCCGTGGTGCACATGGCAGGCATCCCTGGCGAGGACTCGTGGACCTCGATCCGCCGGACCAACATCGACGGCACCTACCGCGTGCTCGAGGCGGCCCGCCGTGCCGGGGTCCGGCGCGTGGTGCTCGCCAGCTCGAACCACGCCGTCGGGTTCTTGCCGACGGGTGAGACCGCCCGGACCGACGTCTCGCCCAGGCCCGACACGTACTACGGGGTCTCGAAGGCCGCGATGGAGGCTCTCGGCAGCCTGTACGCGGACAAGTACGGGGTAGAGGTCGTGTCGTTGCGCATCGGCATGTGCAACGACAAGCCCGCGAGCACCTTCGACCTCGGCATCTGGTTGAGCCCGGCGGACACGGTCCGGCTCGTCGACGCCGCGCTGCGCGGCCCCGTCGACGGTCCGGTGATCGCGTACGGGGTCTCGGCCAACACCCGGGGCTGGTGGGACCTGTCGAGCGCGCGGGCCCTCGGCTACGACCCGCAGGACGACGCCGAGGTCTACGCCGACGAGGTCGAGCCCTATGACGGCCCGGAAGGGGTCCTCGGGCACGGCTTCGTCGCGCTCGACCCGCACGACGACTGAGGTGGCCGACAGGGGCCGGTCGTGACGGACTCGTTGCGAAAGCGTTAACGATCTCGGTGGCGGGCGAAACAAACGTCACCTACCGTCGTGGGATGGATCACACAACTCAGCAGGCGGAGGGCGGGTCGGCGACGGCGCTGGTCAGGCTCGCCGGCGTCAACAAGCACTTCGGCGACCTCCACGTGCTCCAGGACATCAACCTCTCCGTCGCGCGCGGCGAGGTGGTCGTCGTCATCGGTCCCTCGGGCTCCGGCAAGTCCACGCTCTGCCGGGCGATCAACCGCCTCGAGACCATCGACGACGGTGTCATCGAGCTCGACGGTCACAGGCTCCCCGAAGAGGGCAAGGCCCTCGCGCAGCTGCGCGCCGACGTCGGGATGGTCTTCCAGTCCTTCAACCTCTTCGCGCACAAGACGATCCTCGAGAACGTCACCCTCGGCCCGATCAAGGTCCGCGGGATGAAGAGCAGCGAGGCCAAAGAGCTCGCGATGGGTCTGCTGGAGCGGGTGGGCGTCGAGTCCCAGGCGCACAAGATGCCGGCCCAGCTCTCGGGCGGGCAGCAGCAGCGTGTGGCCATCGCGCGCGCCCTCGCCATGCAGCCCAAGGTCATGCTCTTCGACGAGCCCACCTCGGCCCTCGACCCCGAGATGATCAATGAGGTCCTCGACGTCATGGTCGGCCTCGCCAAGGACGGCATGACGATGATCGTCGTCACCCACGAGATGGGCTTCGCCCGCAAGGCCGCGGACAGGGTCGTCTTCATGGCTGACGGGCAGATCGTCGAAGAGGCTGAGCCCGAGGTGTTCTTCACCAACCCCCGCTCCGAGCGTGCCCAGGAGTTCCTGTCGAAGATCCTCACCCACTGACGCCCCCCGCACCGACCCTGCACTGACGACAGCCGTACCGACCACCCCGTCCCGGGTACCCCTGGGACGGGCGGCCGTACGGTCCGGACGCACAGCAGTCCCGGACCGACGTCGCGACCCGCCACGAAGGAGAACCCATGCGCAACCGTCCGACCGCGTTCCTCGCGATCGCCGCTGCCTCTGCCCTGCTGCTCTCAGCCTGCGGCGGAGACGACAGCTCTGAAGACCCGCCCGTCGCCGAGGTCGACGCCGCGGAGTTCCCCGAGGGCAGCACGATGGCCCGCCTCGCCGAGGCCGGCACCATGACCGTCGGCACGAAGTTCGACCAGCCGCTCTTCGGCCTCGTCGGCCCCGACGGGACGCCCGTGGGCTTCGACGTCGAGATCGCGAAGATCATCGCGGGCGAGCTCGGCATCGCGCCCGACGACATCGAGTGGACCGAGACCGTGTCGGCCAACCGCGAGACCTTCATCGAGGAAGACCGCGTCGACATCGTCGTGGCGACCTACACGATCAACGACGACCGCAAGCAGGTCATCGACTTCGCCGGGCCGTACTACCTCGCCGGGCAGTCGCTCATGGTGCGCGCCGACGACGACTCGATCAAGAGCGAGGCCGACCTCTCCGGCAAGATCGTCTGCTCCGCCGAGGGCTCGACCCCCGCCAAGAACATCGAGGAGAACTTCCCCGACGCCGAGCTCCGCACCTTCTCGCAGTACACCGACTGCCTCGACCCGCTCCGCAACGGACAGGTCGACGTGCTGACGACCGACAACGTGATCCTCGCCGGCTACGTCGCGGAGAGCCCGGACGACTTCAAGCTCGCCGGTGAGCAGTTCACCGAGGAGCCCTACGGCATCGGCCTGAAGAAGGACGACACCGACTTCCGCAACTTCATCAACGACACCCTCGAGGCCGCCTACGAAGACGGCCGCTGGGACGCTGCGTGGGAGGCGACCGCCGGAGAGGTGCTCGACACCCCGACGCCCCCGGCTGTCGACCGGTACTGAGCACCACCGGTCGGACCCGCGTCTGACCGTCGACCCTCGGCCCGGGCCGGTCGCCTGACACCTCAGGTGGCCGGCCCGGCTCGCGGGACCACCGCACCACCCGACTGCGGGCGCTGGGCCGACGGCCCACGACCCGCGTGAACCAAGGAGGACGACCGTGCAAGCACTGGTCGACGAGCTGCCGAGGATCTGGCAGGGCTTCCAGCTCACCCTGTTCCTCGCCGTCGTGTCGGGAGCCCTCTCCCTCGTCTTCGGGACGATCCTGGCCGCGTTCCGGGTCGCACCGCTGCGCTCGCTGCGCACCTTCGCGGGGGCCTACGTCGAGATCGCGCGGAACACCCCGCTGACTCTCGTGTTCATCTTCTTCGTGTTCGTGCTGCCGAGCCTCGGCTTCATCCTGCCGCTCGGCCGGGTGCCCGCGATCATCGCGCTCACCGCATACACCTCGGCCTTCGTGTGCGAGGCCGTGCGCTCGGGCATCAACTCCGTCGCCGTCGGGCAGGCCGAGGCCGCCCGCGCGATCGGCCTCGGGACCGTCCAGACGCTCCGCCTCGTGGTCCTGCCGCAGGCGCTGCGCACAGTCGTGCCGCCGCTGATCAACGTGCTCATCGCACTGACAAAGAACACGTCGGTGGCTGCAGGCTTCGCCGTCGTCGAGCTCACGTCCACGAGCCGTGCGCTCGCCCGTGACAACCCGGCCGACGTGGTCATGCTGCTCACGGGGATCGCGGTCTGCTACCTCATCATCACGATCCCTGCGGGGATCGCGGCCAACGCCATCGAACGAAAGGTGGTGTTCAGCCGATGAGCGGCAACGTCCTCTACGACGCACCCGGACCCAAGACCCGTCGCCTCGAGCGCATCGGCTCGATCGTCTTCGCGGTGATCCTGCTCGGCCTGCTCGCCTGGATGATCAAGGGCATGGCCGACCGCGGCATCTTCGACGACCGCTGGGCCGTCCTCACCGACCCGCCGAAGGGCCAGGACGCCGAGGACGTGTGGAAGTCGCTCGTCGTGACGGGTCTCGGTGCGACGCTCAAGGCGGCCGTCGTCGCGGCTCCGCTCGCGCTGGTCCTCGCCTTCGTCCTGGCGATCTTGCGGACCTCCGGGATCCGGGTGGTGCGCGGCGTGGCGATCTCCGTCATCGAGGTCCTGCGCGGACTGCCCGTGCTCCTCATGATGCTGTTCGCGCTGCTGGCCTTCGGTCTCTCGTCCTTCCAGGCCGTGGTCATCGGTCTCACGCTGTACAACGCGGCGATCGTCGCCGAGATCCTCCGCGCCGGGCTCGCCGCGCTGCCCAAGGGCCAGGCCGAGGCGGGGACGGCCATCGGGCTCACCCGTGGGCAGACGCTGCGGCTCGTCCAGCTGCCGCAGGTGGTCCGGCTCATGCTGCCGAGCCTCATCAGCCAGTTCGTGGTGCTGCTCAAGGACAGCTCGCTCGGCTTCATCGTCGGGTACCCCGAGCTGCTCAACGCGATGAAGACGAACTACAACTTCTTCGGGAGCGACTCGCGCCTGCCGCTGTTCCTCGTGGTGGCGGTCGTCTACCTCACGGTGAACATCACGCTGTCCCGGCTGGCCGTGTACATCGAGAAGCGTCTGTCCTCGCGCGGGCAGAAGCCCGTCGCGACAGGGTTGGCGACACCGAACCTGGGCAAGACCAAGGTCTGACCGAGCAGCGGGTGCCGCACCCGGTGCGGCGTGCTCGCAGCGGGTGTCGCACCCGGTGCGGCGTCCTCGAAGCGGTCTGCGCATGCGGGTACCTCGCCTGAGGCCGGGCACCATGGCCGGGTTCGTCACGACGGTGACGGGCCCGTCCTCGTGGTGTCGTGGGTCGCCGGCGCGGCGTTCGTGGGGCTGGCTGCCGAGGCTCCTCCCGCCCCGTGGGCCGCAGCGTCCTCAGGCTCGAGCCACGCAGAGCCTCGCGACGGCGCGCGTGATCTCGTCGCCCATCGAGGCTCCGCCGTGCCCGTCGGACCTCACGACCACGAGCTCGCTCCCGGGCCAGGCCTTGTGCAGGTCGTAGGCGGTCGCGAGCGGCGAGCTGATGTCGAGGGCGCCGTGGATCAGGGTGCCGGGCAGGTGCGCGATGCGGTCCATGGACCCGAGGATGCCTGCTGGCCCTGCGAAGCCCGACGCCGACCAGTAGTGGACCACCAGCGTCGCGAAGAGCAGCCTGAAGTCGGCGTCCTCGTAGCGCGGCGACGTCCCTCCACCGCTCGCGAGCGAGACGTGGACGTCTTCCCAGGTGCACCACGCTCGTGCCGCCGCCGCACGGACCGCAGGGTCGGGGTCGGCGAGGCGCTCGCTGTACGCGTCGACGACCCGCTGGCCGTCGCGCCTGCCGGAGGCTGCGGCGAAGTCCTCCCACTCGGCCGGGAACACCGCGCGCATCGACTCGGTGATCCATTCGACCTCGGCGGCCGTGGTCGTCGTGACGGCCGCGAGCACGAGCCCTGTCAACCGGTCCGGGTGGGCCTGCGCGTACGCGAGCCCGAGCGTCGTGCCCCACGAGATGCCGACGACCATCCACGCCTCGATGCCCAGGTGCTCGCGGAGGGCCTCGATGTCGGCGATCAGGTGCGCCGTGGTGTTCAGCGCGAGGTCGGCCCCGGGGTCGGTCGCGAGCGGGCGGCTGCGCCCGCAACCACGCTGGTCGAGGGCGACGACCCTGTGGGTGCTCGCGTCGAAGTGCTGCCGGTGCCCGGCCGTGAAGCCCGAGCCTGGGCCACCGTGCAAGAACAGCGCGGGGATCCCGTCGGTCGCGCCCCACGACTCCCAGTAGACGGACTGCCCGTCGTCGGTCTCGAGGGTGCCGGAGGTCAGGTTCTCGCTCATGCCGCGGGCCTCACCAGACGTGCTCCCTCGCTCCGGAGCACCTGCCAGGGCGTGCAGCACGGCACACCGACCGCGGCGCAGGCCTCGGGGATCTTGATCCGTCTCCTCGAGTCCGGCGACGGGGTCTCGTGCGTCACGACCGTGTACCCGAGGTCGCAGGCCTGGGCGACCAGCGTGTAGTCGGCGGACGCGAGGAACTCTCGTTCGGCGCTCGCGGTGTACCGGTCGTGCCGGTTGGCCCAGCGGGCCAGCGCTGTCAGTGGGCCGGCGACAGTCGACCGAGGACTCAGGTAGAGGTCGCGGCCTGCGGACCTGGACCACTCGGACAGCTCGTCACCGCGGCCTTCCACCTCGTCTCGGACGGCTGTCACGCTGAAGACCCGCCCAGCGTGCCTGGCCTCCACGAGCCACTCCCAGAATCCGGGCGCGAAGTCGAGGCCGTAGTAGCGGTCCTTCGCCTCGATGAGGATGTTCGAGTCGACGATGTACATCAGTGCGCCTCCAGATGGGCGGCAAAGCCGTCGAAGGCTCTGGTCGTCCGCGTGCTGAGCAACCTGTAGGCGTCTCGGTACAAGGTCCCGCCCTCACGGGCGTCGGCGATGACTGCGCGTGCGAACCGGCGTCCGACCCTGTAGGGCCAGACGTAGTACGGGTTGCCGCCCGAGCTCTTGTCCTCGTCCAGACGCCGGACCGCGATCGCCCGGAGCCGGGCCTCCTCGGCGAGATAGATCTCGCGGAACCTGTCCCACGTGAGCCGGCCCTCGTCGTGGAGCCGTCGCAGGACCACGAGAGTCGAGACGTGGAAGCGACGTCCCAGTGCCTCGAGCGTCGGCTCCGGGTTCGAGAGGTCGACCCGTGCCGGGATCATGGCTGCCGGGACGAGCACGCGACCCGCGACGGCGTTGCACCAGCGCTCGACCTCGGCGAGATCGTGGTCGTGGTCCGGTGAGCCTGCTGACGAGGACACTCCTGGAATCCCGAGGGCCACGTGTGCCACCTCGTGGAAGAGCGTGAAGGCCTGGGCGTTCTTGGTGTCAGAGCCGTTGACGAAGACCAGGGGAGCGAGGGAGTCCACGAGAGTGAAGCCCTGGAACTCGTCAGAGTCGAGTCTGCGGTGCGTGTTGTTCCCGACCAGGCTGTTGACCATGACCATGATCCCGCTGGACTCGACGGCCTCGACCATGTGCCGCAGGGCGTCCTGCTGCGTGGCGGACGGTGCTCCGGCCGCGTAGCCGACGGCGTCGCTGATCGCTCCTGCCGCGGTCTCCGGGGCGGTGCTGATGGTCACCGACCCGACAAGAGGCGAAGGATCTGCACCCAGACGAGCGAGATAGGCGGAGAACCAGTCCTGACGCTCGGAGCACGTCGCGATCGTGTCCAGCAGCGCGCTGCTGGGTGCCGATCCCCGGACTTCTCTGCGACGGAAGTCGGTCACGGGGAGATGTTCTTCGGGGACGTGGTCCAGGAAGAAGTAGCCCAGCGGGACGTGGGTGGTGGAGGCGAAGTCCTGGAGCTGGCCGAAGGTGGGGTCGAGAAGTCCGTCGATCCAGTCCTCGAGCTTCGCGAACCTGTCGAGATGGATGTCCGCAGCGGATGCTGCATCCGCCGCCCAGGCGACGACCTCAGGGTTCACAGCCACACGCTCGACCATCTGGCACCCCTCCTGATCGAATCTCGAAGTTCGATCGTAGCGGCGGACCGAGGACGAGAGGCGTTGTCCACAGCCCTTGCCTGGACTGCCGACCTCGTGTCACAGATCGGGTGGGTTCTGCACAGGTCTGCGGGTCGTGCTGGACATCGCCGCGCGATCCGCGTTGGGTAAGCACCATGCCTGCCGCTGACGTCACGTCTTCCTCGCGCGCCCACCGTCGACCGCGCCCCCGGACCCTGGGGGCCGCGGCCCTGTCTCTCGCGCTCGTGGTAGGCGGCCTCACCGCCTGCGGCGCCGAGGACACGGCGCAGGACGACGCGGAGGCGCTCGCGACGAAGATCGCCGAAGGCCTGGTCGACGGCGACTTCACAGGGGTCGCCTTCAGCGACGCCTCCCCCGCGGAGGCCGCCGAGGCTCACGCCGCGATCGTCGCCGCCGTCGCCGACGCCCCGCACACCGTCGAGGTCACGGACGTGGTCCTCGACGAGGAGAAGACCAGCGGGACCGCGTCTTTCGCCCACACCTGGGACGTCTCGGGGATCCCCTGGACGTACTCGACCGAGGCGCCCCTGGCGGTCTTCGAGGAGTCGTGGGAGTCGCAGTGGGACCCGGCGCTGGTGGTCGAGGGGCTCGTCTCGGACGAGACGCTCCAGCTGAGCCGCACGATGGCGCCGCGCGCCGACATCCTCGGTGCGGGCGACACCCCGATCGTCACCGAGCGGCCCGTGCGCAGGGTCGGCGTCGACAAGACGCGGGTCGAGGCGACCGAGCTCGACGCGACAGCCCGGACCTTGGCCGGTCTCGCGCAGATCGACGCCGACGCCTACGCCGCCAAGGTTGCCGCAGCCGGCGAGAAGGCCTTCGTCGACGCCGTGACGCTGCGGACCGAAGACCCCAGCTACGACTTCGACGCGATGGCCGCGATCCCGGGCGTGCTGCTCGTGGACGCCACGCTGCCGCTCGCGCCGACCCGAGACTTCGCAGCACCGGTCCTCGGCCGTGCAGGTGAGGCGACCGCGGAGATCGTCGAGGAGTCCGAGGGCACGATCGCCGCGGGTGACGTGACCGGTCTGTCAGGTCTGCAGAGGCAGTACGACGAGCAGCTGCGCGGCACGCCCGGCATCGCGCTCGAGGCTGTCAGCGAGGCCCGTGGCGCGCGGGTCCTGCTCGACCAGGCCGCTGTGCCCGGCGAGCCCTTGCGGACCACCCTCGACGTGGGGGTCCAGCAGCTGGCGGAGGACACCCTCGTCGGGCAGACGGTCCCCTCGGCGATCGTCGCGATCCGTCCATCGACGGGCGAGGTGCTCGCCTCGGCGAGCGGGACCGCCGGTGGGGGCGTGTCGACGGCGACCACGGGCATGTACGCGCCGGGGTCGACCTTCAAGATCGTCACCTCGCTCGCGCTGCTGCGCAGCGGCCTGACCGCCGACTCACCGCTCGACTGCTCGGCCGAGGCCGTGGTCGACGGTCGCGCCTTCGTCAACTACCCGGACTACCCGGCGGGCAAGATCGGTCAGATCCCCTTGACCGACGTGATCGCGAACTCCTGCAACACGGCCCTCATCAACGCCTCCGGGCAGGTCACGCAGGCCGACCTGGCCTCGGCGGGCGAGGCGCTCGGCCTCGGGCTCGCGCAGCAGGCCGGTCCGGGTGTGTTCACGGGTTCGGTCCCCGCCGATGCCGAGGGGACCGAGCACGCTGCGTCGATGATCGGTCAGGGGCAGGTCCAGGCCTCGCCGATGGCGATGGCCACCGTCGCGGCCTCCGTCGCCGCCGGGACGACGGTGCGGCCGACCCTGCTCGCGCAGGAGGTCGACCCCGTCGAGTCTGACCTCCCCGAGGCGCCGGCCGCGCCGCTGACCGCAGACGAGGCAGCGCAGCTGAGCGCCTTCATGCGGGCCGTGGTCACCGACGGCGGCGGGTCGTTCCTGCAGGACGTGCCCGGCGAACCCGTCGGCGCCAAGACCGGGACCGCGCAGTACGGCGACGGCAGCACCAACCACGCGTGGATGATCGCGGTCCAGGGCGACCTCGCGGTCGCCGTCTTCGTCGAGACCGGGGACTACGGCTCGACGACGGCCGGACCGCTGCTCGAGGCCTTCCTCGACGGTCTCGCCTGAGACGACCGGTGTGCCCGTGGTGTGACTGAGCCGACGCCGCGCAGCGCGCCCGGGCCGTGGGCCCGGCGTTAGGGTCGGACGAGAGCCGTCCGTGACCCCCCGGACCCGATCCGCGCCTGCGGCGCAAGGAGAACCATGACCACCACCCCCGTCCGTCACCGCAGGTCTGCCGCGCCCCGCGCGATCCTCGTCGGTCTGGTCACAGCCGTCGCGCTGCTGCTGGGTGCCTCGACAGCGTCGGCCCACGACACCGTCATCGGGACCGCGCCCGGCGACGGCGAGACGCTCACGACCGCCCCGACCCAGGTGACCGTCGAGACGAGCGCCGTGCCGCAGAGCATCGGGTCCCGCATGGTCATCACGGCCTCGGACGGCACGGTCTTGTTCGACGGAGAGCCGACGATCTCCGACCGTGTCGCGAGCGTGGAGCTGCCCGCGGTCGCGAACGACAGCTACCAGGTGGCCTGGCGCCTCGTGTCCTCCGACGGTCACCCGATCGACGGGACCTTCGGCTTCGTCGTCGACGACCCCGCCGCGGTGACCCCGACCGAGGACCCGACGTCCGACGCCGCCACCCCCACGGCCGACGAGACGACGGTCGCCGCGACGACCGACGCTGCTCCCTCGGAGGACTCGACGACCGCGACCGCGGCTGACACGTCCGACGACGGCTCGAGCACGTCCTGGATCCCGGTCGCGCTGATCGTCGTGGTCATCGTCGGCCTCGTGCTCCTCGTCCTCTTCCGCCGTCGCTCGGCCCTGCAGGACAACTCCTGACCTGACCGCACGAGGCGCCCCGCGCCCCGGCACCCACGAGGTCGCCCGATGGGGAACGAGGTCGCACCACCTGCCACGAGGTCGCACAGACACGCCATATCAGTCCCGAGAGGAGCAGATCCGGCGTGTCCGTGCGACCTCGTTCTTGATGCTGCGACCTGGGTGCGGGGGAGGCGACCTCGGTCTGCCGACCGAGAGGGCGGCGCACCTGCAGGCTGCTCGAGCGCCGGGGTGCCAGGGTCGTGCCCGACGACCTCAGCCGCAGGTGAGGCCTGTCGTGAGGGACTCGAGGTTGGCGCGCATGATGTCGAGGTAGTCGGACGACTCGTCTGCGCGGCTCTCGATCGGGTCGAGCAGCGCGGTCCCGACACCGAGGTCGTCGGCGAGGGTCTGGGTGACCTTCGGGCCGACGGCCCGCTCGAAGAAGAGGGTCGAGACGTCGTCGCGCTCGACGATCGTCCGGACCTCGCGCAGACGTTTGGGGGAGGGCTCGGTGTCAGGGTTGATACCCGTGATGCCCTCCTGCACCAGCCCGTACCTGTCGGCGAGGTACCCGAAGGCCTCGTGCGACGTGACGAGGGTGGCGCCCTGGCACTGGGCGAGCCCGTCGGCGAGCTCCTGGTCGAGCTCGTCGAGCGACGCCGTGAGCGCCTCCGCGCCGGCCGTGTAGTCCGCGGCGTTGTCGGGGTCGATCGCGATGAGCTCTGCGGCGACGGCGTCTCCGACGAGGGAGAGGCGGGTGGGCTCCAGCCAGAAGTGCGGGTCGGCGGCGTCGGCCTCTGCTGCCTCGGCGGAGTCGACCACGTGCTCGGGGGACTGCGCAGCGACGGCCTGGTCGGTCGCGCTCTGGAGCCCGGACAGGTAGACGACGAGGTCGGCCTGCCCGATCCCGCGGACCTGGGCGGGGGAGAGCTCGAGGTCGTGCGGCTCGGCTGCGGCAGGGGTGAGGTTGGAGACGCTCACGTGCTCCCCGCCGACCTGCTCGACGACGAACTGGAGCGGGTAGAACGACGCGAGAACCTCGACGGTGCCCTCGGTGCCGGCGTCGTCGGCGGACCCGTCGGAGGAGCAGGCGGTGAGCAGGGTGAGGGCGGCGATCGTGGTCGCGGCGAGGGCGGCGTGGGTGCGTCGCATGGTGGTCTCGTCTCAGGTCGTGGGGGAGTGCGGCGGGTCGGCGGGTGACGGTGAGCGCGTGGCCTCCGGAGAGGCACCGTCGCCGAGGGGCTGGGCCTCGCTGTGCGCCGACCGCCAGACGCGGGGGCGCCCGCCGGTGGTGATCACCGGCGGGCGGACCCGGTCTGCAGGAGGTGCGGGGAGCTGTGGACGGTCACCCGTGCGGGGCTCACGGCCAGCCGAGAGTGGCTCAGCTCGTCGCGGTCTCGGTCGGCTCGTCGCTGTGCTCGTCTGAGTGCTCGTCTGAGTGCTCGTCCGAGTGCTCGTGGTCGTGCTCGTCGGTGGCCTCGTCCGCGTGATCGCCGTCGGCGTGCTCACCCTCCGCGTGCTCGCCGTCCGTGTGCTCGCCGTCGGTGTGCTCGTGCTCGGCCTCGGCGCCGTGCTCCACGTCGCCCGAGGCGCCGGTGAGCTCATTGGGGACGACGGTCAGCTCGACGCTGTTCCAGATCTCACCGGTCTCGATGTCGACGGCGTGGATCATCGAGGTGGCCGGGTCGGTGATGTACGCGCTGCCGTCCTGGACGTAGAGGGTCGGGCGCGGGTCCTGCCAGGTCTCGGACTCTTCCCACGCGTCGATCACGGGGATCGATCGCGTCACGGTGCCGGACTCGGGGTCGATGACGTGCAGCGCACCGTCGGTGCCGAGCACCAGGGCCTCGCCGGCGTCACCGCGGCCGAGGGAGCGGAAGGTGTAGGACGCGGGCAGGTCGACCAGCTTCATGGACGCGTCGCGGGTGTCGATGATCGAGACGCGGGTGGGGCGCTCGAGGTCGGCCTCGGGGTCGGACTTGTAGTCGCCGAGCACGAAGGGCGACTCCTCGCTGCCGGCCTGGTTGCCGATGCGGCCGTAGGCGTCGGGGCTGGTGACCTTGCTGATGACGCCGTCCTTCGTGACGAGCGCGCCGTCCTCGCAGCCGATGACCACGGCCTCGTCGGCCGCCACGGCCTCTCCGTGAACGCCAGGGCACTGGTCGTTCGCGGCGATCTCGGTGCCCTCGGCGTCGAGGACGCGGATGCCTGTGCGGGCGTCTTCGGTGCCCTCGGAGACGACGAGCGTCCCGTCGCTGAGCTCGACCGCCACGCCGTGGTGCGCGCTCGGGGTGGTGAGCTCGCGCAGCTCGCGGGCCTCGTCGGCCACGGCGGCGGAGTCGAAGACCGTCACGGCACCGGTGCCGTCGTCGAAGAGCGCCGTGCGGCCCTCGTGGACGACCGCGTGACCGGGCTTCTCGGCCGCGAAGGACACGTCGGTCAGTGCCGGGGCGCTCGTGTAGTAGTGCGCGTGGTCGCCGTGCGGCTCGGCCCAGGTGCCCGCGTCGAGGACCTGGAACTTCCCGGCTGTCGAGACGAGGACGTGGCGTCCGTCGCCCGCCGGGTTGATCCGGTTGAAGCCCTCGAGCTCGAAGTCGTCGATGGTCTCGAGCGAGGTCGAGTCGAGGACCTGGATGCCGCCGTCGTAGGTGACCACGAGGCGGGGGGTGAGGCCGGCGGCCTCGACGGCGGGGGCGCTCGTCGTGGTCTCGGTCGGCTCGGAGCCGCTGCCCGTCGAGGCGTCGGCGGAGTCGTCGGAGGACGAGCAGCCGGCCAGCAGGACGAGGGGCAGCGCAGCGCCGAGCGCGACGGCCCGGGGGAGGCGTCGGGGCGTGCGGGTGGGGGTGAGGGTGGGGCGCATGGGGTCGACGGGCACAGGGCTCGGGGCCTGAGGTGCCCACTCCTTTCGGTGATGCGGGAGGGGTTCGGGGAGAGCGTAGCAGAGAATGAGAACGGTTATCGTTACGTTCTGATCACGTGGTGTGCACGTCCCCGGGTGGCCCGACGGGTGGTCCTCGGGCAGGCTGGGAGGCCCTGCCCCACCGACGGACGAGAGGTCTCACCATGAGCGACTCCCACTACGACACGCAGTTCTTCGTGGTCGACGACGCCGCCGGCACGGTCGACGAGCTCAAGGACGCCCTCCGCAGCTGGGCCCAGGGCCGCGACGGCGGGACCCTCCAGGAGCACGCCCGCGACGAAGGCCTCGAGTTCTTCGCGTGGGAGATCGACGGCTGCATCTTCTCCATCTCCTTCGACGACGTCGCCGACGAAGACCGCTGGTTCTACGCCGGCCCCATCGCCGACTCGCACGCCGCGCTCGCGGTCTACCGCGCGCCCTTCTTCGTGTCGGTCACGGGCAACGCCCCCGAGGACGAGGAGGGCAACCCCGACCTGGAGCGCCTGCTGACCGAAGGTCTCGAGCTCGCGCGCGTCTTCGAGCGTCCCGGCATCGTGGCTGTCGGCATGGGGCCGAGCGGCAAGCGCGACGCCGCGGAGCCCGTCCCCGGCACCGAGCTGGCGGACCCCGACGAAGAGTTCGTGGTCGAGCTCCGTAAGCGCCAGATCAGCAACGGTCTCTGAGGTCGCTCTCCTGGCCGAGGTCGCCCGGGACGCGGTGTCAGAGTGTCGACCCGGCTCTCCGCCTGGGCGGCGCCAGGCTTCTGGGGAGGTCGATCGGGCCTCGCGCCTGGACGGTGCTCGGCCTCGAGGGAGGCGGGCTCGGCCTGTGCCTCGGCCCGGCCCTACGCCTCGACGGTGCTCGGCCCTGGGGGCAGGTCGAGCCGTCGCGCCCCGGCACCCTCGTCGCCGAGGGCGTCTTCGGGGTTGAGCAGCCAGCAGGCCTTCATCGACAGGCAGCCGCAGCCGATGCAGCCGGTGAGCTCGTGCTCGAGCTGCTCGATCGCGCGGCGGCGCTCTTCGAGGCCCTTCTTCCACTCCCGCGAGGCCCGCTGCCAGTCGGCGTGGCTCGGTGTGGAGTCGAGCGGGACGGTCCTCAACGAGGCCTGGACGTCCGAGAGCGGCACGCCGAGGCGTTTGCCGACGCTGATGAGCGTGATGCGCCGGAGCATGTGCCGCCTGTAGCGACGCTGGTTGCCCGACGTCCGCGTCGAGGCGATGAGGCCCAGCCGCTCGTAGTAGTGCAGGGCGGAGACGGCGACCCCGGTCCGGCGGCTCACCTCGCCGATCGAGAGCAGCTGCTCGGGCGCGCGCTCGTCAAGATGGGCGTCGGTCGAGATGCGCTCACCAGCACGGGGCTCACCAGCACGGGGCTCGACAGTGCTGGGCTCGACAGTGCTGGGCTCGTCGCTGCTGCGCTCAGCAGCAGCGCGCTCGTCGCCCGCGCTGCTGCCGGGTCCGTCGGTCATCTTCCCTCCCAGGTCGACCTCAACCCTAGATGAGGTCGCGCGAGGACCCTGGCCTGGGCAGCCTGGGCAGCAACGTCCCTCATCCTCAGCTCGGGTCGAGGAACGGCACGAGCGCCTCGCTGATGCTCTCGCGAGCCTCCTCGTCCGAGATCGTCGGCGTGCCGTCACCGGGCTGGACCCCGTAGTCGCCGAACTGTGCGTGCGACGCGCCGTCGATCCGCACGACCGTGGTGCTGGCGGGCAGGTCGGCGAGCGAGTCGTCGATCTTCGCGGGTGTCGCGAGGCCGTCCTGGGTGCCCGAGACGGAGATGACGTCGAGGTCGGTGCTGCTGGCGAGCGCGTCGCCCGAGCAGTAGGAGGCGAGCAGCACGAGGGCGTCGACCTCTCCGGGCTCGGCGTAGCTGCAGGCCTTGACCCCGCCCATGCTGTGACCGCCGACTGCCCACGAGCCGACCTCGGGGACGAGGTCGGTGAAGGCGTCGAGCGGGCGTCGCTCGAGGATCGCCAGGTTGAGGAAGGGCTTGACGATCACGACGGTGGTGCCCTCGGCGGCGACCTCCTGGAAGGTCGCCGCGTAGGCCTGCGGGTCGACCTTGGCGCCCGAGAGGAACACCAGCCCGCGACCGTCGTCCTCGCCGGTGGGTCGCAGGATCACGACGTCGCCCCGGTCGTCGAGGTCGACGCGCGGGTCCTCCTGGACGGCCGCGAGACCTGCCGGCTCGGCCGGGTAGGTGTCGTTCGCCCACCAGAGGAAGGCCGAGACGGCGATCGCGAGGAGAGCCACGACGCTGATCCCGATGATGGTGAGGACCCGCCGATGGCGGCGGACCCACCCTGGGGCGGACTGTTCGGGTGATGTCGTCATGGCGGGTCTCCTCAACGGATAGTACGGCTACCGTACCATCCGGCAGGGCGTTAGGGTGAGCCGGTGACCCGACCTCCGGCAGAGCCCCCTGAGCTCTCGGCCGCCCTGCTCCGCGACCTCCAGGACGCGATCGGCGAGGCAGGCTCAGCCCTGGCGCGCCGCATGGCGATGAGTGCGACCGACGCCTCGGCCATCGAGCACATCTCGCTGTCGAGGCCGCACCTGAGCCCTGGTGAGCTGGGGGAGCGGCTCGCCGTCACGCGCTCGTCGGCGACCGAGATCGTCGACAGGCTCGTGCGTGCCGGTCACGTCGAGCGCGTCCGGGACGAGGCCGACAGGCGTCGCTTCAGGCTGGTCCCGACCGAGAGTGCGCAGGAGCGGGTGCGGGACGAGCTGAGCCCTCTTGTCGGAGCGCTCGACGCCGCGGCAGACGGTCTCTCGGCTGCCGAACGGAGGGTCGTCGCGCTGTACCTCGGGCGCGTGGTCGAGGCCTACAGGGAGTTTGCGGCCGAGGGCGACCGCTAGCGGCCGAGCTCCAGCGGCCCAACCCACAAGAACGGTTGTACAACACTTCTTGTAGATGTAGCGTCGTCGTCATGACGACATCGCCGACGCCCCAGGACCGCACCGCCGTCCCGCTCCGGATCCAGGACGTGGGTGCCCTCCGGGCGCTCGCGAACCCCTTGCGCATGCGGATCCTCGGACGGCTCCGGCAGGACGGCCCGTCGACTGTCGGTGCCCTGGCGAGCGCCACGGGGGCCGCCGCCGGCTCGGTGAGCTTCCACGTGCGGACCCTCGTCGAGCACGGTTTTGTCGTGGAGGTCCCCGAGCTCGCGCGGGACCGACGCGAGCGCTGGTGGGCTGCCACGGCGAGCACCACGAGCTGGGAACCCGCGGACTTCCAGGGCAGCGCCGACGGTCGTGACGCGACGGGTGAGCTCGAGCGCGCGATCTTGCGCAGCCAGCTCGCCTCCGCAGAAGAGGCCCTCGACAGGCGCGACGCGACGCCGCCCGAGTGGGTCGCTGCCGGGGCGTACGGCGACGACAGGCTCCTGCTGACCCTCGACGAGGCCCGCGAGCTCCGCGCCGACCTCGAGGGGGTGCTCGCCCGCTGGCGTGACAGGGCCGACACGGCACAGCGGAGCCCGGACGACGAGACGGCCCCGGTGACGGTGGTCGTGCACAGCTACCGGGCGGCACCGTGACCTCACCCCGGCGGCGTGGTCCGCTGGTCGCCCTGCTCGGTGCGCAGGTGCTCGCGACGGGCGGCAACGTCGTCACGCTCGTCGCCCTCCCGCTCTACGTCCTCGCGGAGACGGGCAGCCCGTCGATGGCGGGCGTCCTGGCTGTCGTCACCACGGTTCCCGTCGTGATCGGCGGGGCCTTCGGAGGGGTCCTCGTCGACAGGGTCGGCTACAGGCGCAGCTCGATCGTCTCGGACGTGGTCGGCGGGCTGACGATCGGGCTGGTCCCGCTCCTCCATGCGACCGTCGGTCTGCCGCTCTGGGGGCTCCTCGTCCTGGTCTTCGCGACAGGGCTGCTCGACACCCCCGGGCAGGGCGCCCGGACAGCGCTGGTCCCCGAGGCCGCAACGCTCGCCGGGGTCCCGCTCGAGCGGGCGATGGGCTGGTGGGGTGCTGGCGGCCGCAGCGCGACCCTGCTCGGCGGGCCCCTCGCCGGTCTCCTCGTCGCGACGCTCGGCGCCCTCCCGGCCCTCGTCGTGAACGCCGCGACCTTCGGGCTGTCTGCGCTCGTGGTCGTCGTCGGGGTGCCGCGCTCGCTGCGCGCCGCAGCGGGTGCGCCGGGAACCGTGGGCGTGGGCGGGGCCGTCGCCGACGAGGGCTACTGGTCGGCCCTGCGGGCGGGGCTGGCCGTCGTCTGGCGGGTGCCGCTGCTGCGCGCTGTCGTGCTCATGGTCATGGTGACCAACGCGCTCGACGTCGCCCGGTCCAACGTCCTCCTGCCCGTCTACGCCGAGAGCGTCCTCGGCGGGGCGCAGGCCCTCGGTCTGCTCGTCGGCGCGATGGGTCTCGGGGCCTTCGTCGGTGCGCTGCTGTTCTCGGCTGTCGGGCACAGGCTCCCGCGCCGGGCCACCTTCGCGTGGGGGTTCCTCCTGGCCGGCGGACCGTCGATGCTCGTCTTCGCGCTCGAGCCGTCGCTCGTATGGTGCCTGGTCGTCACGGCGCTCGCGGGCCTGGCCGCCGGGGCGCTCAACCCGATCATCGGCACGGTCCTGCTCGAAGAGGTCCCACCGGCCATGCGCGCCAGGGTGTCGGGGGCTGTCAGCGCGGGTGCGTGGGCCGTGATGCCCGTCGGTGCGCTCGCAGCGGGGCTGCTGGTCGAGCAGGTCGGGCTGGTGGCGTGCTTCGCGCTCTTCGGCGCGGTCTACGTGCTCGTCACGCTCGCCCCGTTCTTCCCGTCGCCGTGGCGGTCGATGGACCGGGCTCCCGTCGTGCGCGACGAGGGGGCCGCGCAGGCTGCCTGCTAGCACGGTCTGGACGGCGGCCACGCACTGTGCAAGTATCTGCGTATGCACGCAGATAAGCAGACGAGCGGACATGGCCTGGGTGACGCTGCCGTGGCGAACGCCCAGATACCGGAGACCGAGGGCGAGCCGGGAGAGTACGGAGCGCAGGCTGGGCGCCGGCGCACCGAGGCCGACGACCCCGGCGGCCAGACCGGCGTCCACCACGCCGAGCCCGACGACCATCACGCCGAACCCGACGACCACCGCGTCCAGACCGAAGACCACCTGGTCGAGCTCGCTGTCGAGGTCTTCGCGATGTTCGCCGACGCGACCCGCCTGCGCATCGTCCTCGCGCTGCGGGGTGGCGAGCTGCCGGTCAACGACATCGCCCAGGCTGTCGGGAAGTCGCCGTCGGCGGTGTCCCAGCACCTCGCGAAGCTGCGGATGGCCCGCCTGGTCTCGACGCGCCAGGACGGGACGCGGGTGTTCTACAGGTTGACGAACGAGCACGTCCGCGAGCTCGTGACCGACGCGATCTACCAGGCGGAGCACGTCGCCGAGGGCTTCCCGCGGCTGCACCACCACGCTGCAGAGTCGCCCCAGACCGTCCCGACCGCGTCCGGTACCAGGACCACGCCAGGGTCCCGGCCCACGCCAAGCACCAGGAGCGCACCGGGCCACAGGAGCACCGCGGAACCCGCGAGCACCCCGGAGACCACCACCACGCCGGACGCCAGGAGGACCCCGTGAGCGGCCACTCGCACTCTCACGACCACGCCCCGACCACGGTCGAGGAGGCGCGCGGCCACAGGCGTCGCCTCGCGGTGGCCTTCGGGATCACCACGACGGTCCTGCTCGTCGAGGTGGTCGGTGCGATCTGGACCGGAAGCCTCGCTCTGCTCGTCGACGCCGCCCACATGCTCACCGACGCCGGCGGGCTGCTGCTCGCCCTCGTGGCGAGCGTCCTGACGATGCGTGCGCCGACGGCCCGGCGCACCTGGGGCTTCCGGCGCGCCGAGGTCCTCGCGGCGCTCGGCCAGGCTGCCGTGCTGCTGGCCGTCGGCGTCTACGTGATCGTCGAGGCCGTCCAGCGGCTGCTCGATCCTCCCGAGATCCCCTCGACCGAGCTGCTCGTCTTCGGCGTGATCGGTCTCGTGGCGAACATCGCGTCGATCGCGGTGCTGCTCTCGGCGCGCTCGGACAACCTCAACCTCCGGGCGGCCTTCCTCGAGGTCGTCAACGACGCCCTCGGGTCTGTCGCCGTGATCGTCGCGGCTGTCGTCATCGCGACCACGGGCTGGGGCGGTGCGGACGCTGTCGCCGCGCTGTTCGTCGGGGCGCTCATCATCCCGCGGACGGTCAGGCTGCTGCGTGAGGCTCTCGACGTGCTGCTCGAGTCGACGCCGCGAGGCCTCGACCTCGACGCCGTGCGCGACCACCTGCTCGGCGTCGAGCTGGTGCGGGGTGTCCACGACCTGCACGCCTCGCAGATCGCG
This sequence comes from Sanguibacter biliveldensis, assembly GCF_033798665.1. NCBI lineage: Bacteria > Bacillati > Actinomycetota > Actinomycetes > Micrococcales > Sanguibacteraceae > Sanguibacter > Sanguibacter biliveldensis. The sequence continues at coordinate 4,148,089 of NZ_CP138359.1, read as the reverse complement.
ACGGGTCTGCCGGTCCTCACCGCGCACGTGGTGGTCGACGACGAGTGCTTCCACGACGGTCACGTGCCGCGGATCCTCGACGCGCTCCAGGAGTGCGTCGCCGGGCACTTCGACGTGAACATCGAGCACTCGACCTTCCAGCTCGAACCCCCGAGCCACGCCGAGCACGAGGCCGGCGTGCACGCCTGAGGAGTGCGACGTCGGCGCCCTCCTCCCTCGTCCGACCTGCCTGCCTGCCTGCCTGCGCCGAGGGTCAGCCGCCCCCGTCGTCCCCTCCGAGCAGCCCGCGCCTGTGCGCGACCGACACGGCCTCGGCCCGGCCGGACACGCCGAGCTTGGCCAGGACGTTCGACACGTGCACGCTCACGGTCTTGGTCGAGATGAACAGCCGCTCGCCGATCTGGCGGTTGGACAGGCCCTCGGCGACGAGGAGCAGCACGGCGGTCTCCCGCTCGGTGAGCACGGAGCCGGTCCCGGTGCGCTCGCCGTGCAGGCCTAGACGGGCCCGTCGGCTCAGGCTGTGGAGCGCCTCGACGAGCGGGAGCGCGCCTGTGGCTGACGCCTCGTCGAGGGCCTCGGCGGCGACGGCCCGCGCCTTCTCGCGGTCGTCGTGGTCCAGGAGCGCCTCGGCCCACCGCCACCGGGTGCGGGCCGACTCGTACCTGTAGCCGAAGTCGAAGGCACGAGCGGCGGCCTCCCACAGAGCCGGGTCGTTCTCGCCGGTGAGCCTGGAGTGCTCGGCGTGCACCCGCGCCAACCAGGCGAGACCCTCGGGGCCGAGCCTGCCGCCGCGGGGACGGCCCCGCTCGGCTGCGGTGACGGCTGCGTCGCGCAGCTGGTCTCCTCGCTCGACCAGCGCTGTGGTGCTCCGGCCCGCGGTCCGGGCTGCTGCCGCCTGGTCGGAGAGGGCCGCGAGGGCCAGGGCCGCGAGCCAGATGCTGCCGAGGAAGTGCGTGCTCCACGTCCGGCTGAGGTGGGCGACGAGCTCGGACGCGAGGTCGACAGCCTCCTCGGACCGACCGCCCTGCGTGAGCGCGTCGACCGTGCACCCGCCGGCGACCAGTGCGACCTGCTGGTCCCTGTCCCACTCCGGGCGCAGGCTGAGCCCGAGGTCGACGACCCCGACGTCGCCCCGGGCCAGCGCGGCGTAGAGCCGGACCGCGACGTGGGTGGGGGAGGCCCCGGCAGGGATGGGTGCGCCCGCCGCGCTCGGGGGTGTGAGATCACCTCGCAGGTAGCGCACGAGCTCGCCGAAGTAGCGGAGGTCGGCCCCGTAGACGCTCCAGGTGGCCCCGGTGGCTGCGGCGCGGGCCGTCCCGTCGGTCACGATCGCCTGCGCCTGGTCGAGGTGCCCGGCGTAGAAGCGGTTCGAGGCGAGGTTGAACCAGCAGCGCAGCTCGGAGACGAGGTCGTCGGCGGCGACGGCTCTCTCGCGCGCGGCGAGGAGCAGCTCTTCGGACCTCTCGACGTCGGCGACCTCCAGGACTGCGAGGGTGGTCAGGGCGTCGGCCTCGACGTCCGGGGTGCCGAGCTCGCGGGCGAGGGTGACGGCGCGGCCCGCGGACTCCCGCGCGAGGTCGTCGAGGTCGTCGTTGAGGGCCGAGCGCGCGTGGGCGGCCAGGGTCCAGGCGAGGTCGTGCGTGGCGGGACCTTCGCCGAGCACGTCGAGGGCCTGGCCGGTCTGGTCGAGCGCGGCCGGGACGTCGTCGACCGCGAGCAGGTACCGCGCGAGACGGTGCCGCAGGCCCGCCTGCCGGACCGGGGCGTCGGCTGCTCGCTCGACGCTGTCGGTCGCCAGCTGGAGAGCGCGTGCGGGGGCGCCGGCGAGGCTGGCCGCCGACGCCGTCTCGAGCAGGACGTCGATGACGTCCAGCCCGACGAGCGCGTGCGGGTCGTCGACGGCGTCCCAGAGGGCGAGGACCTGCTCGAGATGACGCTGCTCCTCGGCGTGCGCGTAGACGCGTCCGGCGGCGCGGGAGGCCTGGTGCGAGAGGGCGAGCGCCTGGGGGAGCTCGTGGGCGACCAGCGCGTGGTGCGCGGCCTGCGCAGCCGGCCCGAGGTCGGGCCGGGCGAGGAAGGCCGTCAGGTATGCCTTGTGCAGCGAGATGCGCTCGCCGGGCAGGAGGTCGCCGTAGACAGCCTCGGCGAGGAGCGCGTGCCGGAAGGCGAGGGTGTCGCCCTCGACCTCGAGCACGTGGTGCGCGACGGCCTCCCGCAGGCTCGCCGTGAGGTCGGCCGTCTGCTGTCCGTCTGTCGCGGCGACGACCTGGCTCACGAGCTCGTGCGAGACGGTGCGCCCAGACACCGACGCGACCTGCACGAGGCGCTGGGTGGCGGGTGCCAGCTGTTCGATGCGCGCGTGCAGCACGTCAGCCAGCGACCAGGGCATCGAACCGCCGAGCGCCCCCGCCTCGACGAGCTCTTCGGCGTAGTAGGCGTTGCCCTCGGAGCGCCGCAAGACCTCGGCGAGGTCGGCGTCGCTCATCGGGTGCCCGAGCACGGCTGTCGTGAAGTCCCGGAGCTCGTCGGGGGAGAAGGGGCGCAGGTCGGCCTGCTCGACCCGGGCGTTCCTGTGCAGCTCGGCGATGAGCGCGCGGACCGGGTGGCGCCTGTGCATGTCGTCGGTGCGGTAGGACATCACGAGGAGCAGGTGCTCCGACCGCAGGCGCGCGACGAGGAACCTCACGAGGTCCCGGCTGGACGGGTCGGCCCAGTGGAGGTCCTCCACGACGACCACGAGCGGCGCCTCGGCCGAGCTGCCGGCAGCCAGGGCGGCCGCGAACCCCTCGAGCACCTGACCGCGCTCGCCTGCGTCACCGGTCGAGGTCGTCGGCGGTGTGCCGCCGAGCGCACGGGCCAGTGCCGGGCGGTCGGAGACCACAGCCCTCACGGCGTCCGACGACCTGGCGAGCTGGTCGACGGCCTCGGCGAAGGGCAGGTACGGGATGCCGACCTCGCCGAGGTCGACGCAGTGCGCGACCACGACGCGAGCCCCGGCGCTCTCGGCAGCGCGGGCAGCCTGGCTGAGCATCCTCGTCTTGCCGACGCCGGCGTCCCCGCCCACGAGCAGGATCCCCGGTTCCCCCTCGCGCGCACGCTCGACAGCCGCCGCGAACCTGTCGAGCTGGTCCTGGCGGGCGACGAAGGGCACGGGGTCTGAGGGCGGCACGCCGCCGATCATGTCACCGCTCACCGACGGCCGACCACCCCGTCGCCCTCGGCCTGTGGACAGCGGACCAGAGGCGGCTCCGCAGTGCCCGGTGGCGACTGCGTCCGCGATCGGTCTCGTGGCGCGCTCGCCGCTCGTCTCGGCGTGCGTGAGCCCTCGCGAGGTCGGCCACCAGCCTCTCGCGGCGGTACGCGAGCTCCGCCTCGATCGTCGGGTCTGTCGTCTGCCAGCTCATGGCGGTCCTCCCTCGTCCTGCGGTCTGCGGCTCTGGCGCCGCTCCCTGTGTGCTCTCCACACTCGTGCTGAGGGGGGTGCTGGCGGATCGGTCGAGCGGTCCTTGTCTCGGGGTGCTGCGGCGCACGGGCGCGTCTGAGGTACCTCAGGTGGGTCACCCACCCGGTCGCCGCGCGGGACCACGCAGGCACGCCGACGGCACCGCCCGCGGAAAACACCTCGCCCCGCGCCTGTGCCGCGCGTCACGATGGGGCGCATGACAGACGACATGCTCGAGACCCTCGGCTGGGACGCCCGGCGCGCCTCCGAGGCTGCTGCCCACCCCGCCGCCGGGCCTGGGGTCTCACCGGGGCGCGTGGTCCGCGTCGAGCGCGACCTCGTGAGGGTCGCGACCCAGGACGGCATGCTGACCGTCCCGTCGGTCGGGCTCGCCGTCGGCGACTGGGTGCTGACCGACGGCCAGTCCTGGGCGAGCGCCCTCGACCGTCGCACGGAGCTGCGCCGCAAGGACTCCGGGCCGACCTCGGACGAGCAGCTGCTCGCGACCAACGTCGACGTCGTGGTCGTCGTCGAGCCGATGGATCCCCGGCCCAGCGTCCGCAGGGTCGAGCGGATGACCACCCTCGCCTGGGCCTCGGGCGCCGTCCCGCTCGTCGTGCTCACCAAGGCGGACCTCGCCCTCGGCAGGGAGGTCGCGGACGTGGCCTCGGTCGTCCCCGGCGCCGAGGTGCTCGCCGTGAGCGCCGCGACCGGTGCCGGACTCGACGCCCTGCGTGCCCACCTGCCTGCGGGGCGCACCTTCGTGCTGCTCGGTCCGTCCGGGGCCGGGAAGTCGACGCTCGTCAACGCGCTCGCCGGGCACGAGGTGCTCGCGACGGGCGACGTCCGCGGCGACGGTCGCGGCAAGCACACGACCACCCACCGCGAGCTCGTCCAGGTCCCCGGGCTCGGGTGCCTCGTCGACACCCCCGGCATCCGCGGGGTCGGTCTGGTCGCCGACGAGGGCGGGCTCGAGCAGGCCTTCGCCGATGTCGTCGAGCTCGCGGCGGCCTGCCGCTTCGCCGACTGCGAGCACAGGACCGAGCCGGGCTGCGCGGTCCTCGAGGCCGTCGCGCAGGGCGCGCTCCCGCAGGCACGGCTCGCGTCCTACCGCCACCTGCTGCGGGAGATCGCGCACCAGAGCGCCCGCAAGGCCTCGCAGGACCGCAGCGCGCTGCGCTCGCGGGGGCGGCAGTCGAACCGGACGATGCGCGAGGCGATGACGGCCAAGGGCCGCGGACCGGCCGTCTGAGACGGTCGGACCGCGGCCCTCGCGCACCCGGGGTGCGGCGCTGTGCATCTGAGGTACGGGTCGGCCCTGTGTGCCTGAGCCCCGGCTCGGCCGTGCGGAGGAGAGGCCCGGTACAGCCCTGTCCTCAGTCGGCCTTCGGGTGCAGGGCCGTGACGAGGGTCGGGATGGTGATGACCAGCTGGAAGGCGATGACCACGACCGCGGCGAGAGCCTCGGGCGAGGCGTCCCACCATCCTGCGCCTGCCGCGAGCAGGACGAGGAGCGCGACGAGCGACGTCACGGAGAGCACCTGGTAGGACCGGGCGAAGACGAGGCCCCGGATCTCGTTCTGGCGTTCGTCGAGGACCTCGGGCGAGAGCTCTTCGATCCCTCGGGTCGAAGCCTTGAGCGCCCCGAGGGCCATGACGAGGGCGAAGACCAGGATCACCATGACAGGGATCCACACGATCATCGGGACGATCTCGGCGGCGAGCAGCATCGCGGCCTCGAGGGCGAGCACGGCGACGAGCGCCGCGGCGAGCAGGCGACGTGCCCTAGGGGTGCGGAGGCCTTCGAAGCTGGGGTCGTCCAGGGTGGCTGCGCGGCGCTCCTGGCGGGCGGTCGAGCGTGTCATGTCGTCTCCAGGGTCGGTCGGGTCTGCGGGAGGCTGTCGGTGCCGAGGGTCGGGCCAGCGGGGTCAGCGACCCTCGTTGTAGATCTGGTCGGCCATGCTCGGGAACGGTGTCAGCGAGAACGCTGCACCGAGAGGGACGCCGAGGGCCTCGGCGATCTTGAGTGCGAGCACGAGGCTGGGGCTGTACTCGCCCCGCTCGAGGTAGCCGATGGTCTGGTAGTGCACACCGACGGCCTCGGCGAGCTCTCTGCGGCTCATGCCCCGCTCGGTGCGCAGGACGGGCAGACGCGTGTAGAACTGCGGCGGCTCGTCGTTCTTCTGCTTCGGCATGTAGTAAAAGTACTACGGGTCGGAGTGGGTGCGCAACAGGGGTGGCGTCCGGGCACGACGAAGGCCGCCGGTCGACGTCGTGGGACGTCGGCCGGCGGCCCGTCAGGTGGTGCGTGCGTGCCGGTCGCCCGGCAGCGGGTCAGGCTGCCGAGTAGCCGCCGTCGACCAGGTGGTAGCTGCCCGAGATGAACGACGCCTCGTCGCTCAGCAGGAACAGGACGAGCGAGGCGACCTCGTCGTCGGTCCCGAGGCGCTTCGACGCGTGCTTCTCCTCGAGGTCGGTCAGGGCCTCGGGGGAGAGCGAGGAGCGGACGAGCGGGGTGTCGATGAAGCCGGGGCCGACGGCGTTGGTCCGCACGCCCTGGGCCGTGTACTCGAGGGCGGCGACCTTGGTCAGGCCGATGAGCGCGTGCTTGCTCGTCACGTACGCGGCGTTCTGCGCGATGCCGACGGAGCCGAGCACAGAGCCCATGTTGACGATCGCGCCGCCGCCGGCGGACACCATCGCGGGGATCTGGTAGCGCAGGCCGTAGAACACGCCGTCGAGGTCTACCGCGCGGACGCGGTCCCAGGCCTCGATGTCGTACTCGCCGATGTTCTGCGGGGCTGCGCCGATGCCGGCGTTGTTGACCGCGAGGTGGAGGGCGCCGTAGGTCTCGACGGCGAAGCGCACAGCCGCGTCGGAGTCTTCGTGCTTGGCGGTGTTCTGCGCGAAGGCCGAGGCCGTCCCGCCCGCGGCGACGATCTCGTCGACGATCCCCTGCGCGGCGTCCAGACGGATGTCGGTGACGACCACGGAGGCGCCCTCGGCAGCCAGCCTGCGGGAGACCGAGGCGCCGATGCCGCTGCCTCCACCCGTCACGATCGCTACCTTGCCGTCGAACCTCTGTCCGGACATCTGCGCCCATCTCCCTCAGTCGTGTGCGGGGCGTTCTCGCCCTCTCCCGCGTCAACCCCGACAGGGTGGTAAGGATTCCCGGTGTGACGGACGAGACGAGATCTCACCGGGCCGCGTCAGCAGACGGTCGGCCCGTGCCCCGGCAGAGGTGATCCCGTGGCACCGGTCCGCGCCGCGAGGTCTTCGTCCGCGTCGCGCAGACCGATGATCGCGTGGACGCTCTCGACAGCGCGGTCGAGCAGGTCGAGGACCTCGGCCACCTCGGAGGGCTCGGCACGCTGCAGGAGCGCGTCGGTCGCCCGGATCTGCATGGCCTCGGCCTGCGTGAGGATCGCGCGTCCGGTGTCGGTGAGCGCCGCCGCGACGACGTGACCGCGGTCAGAGCGGGTCGTCACGAGGCCCTTCTCGCGCAGGGACACGAGGGTGAGCTCGACAGCCCCGGTCTCCATGCCGACCTTGCGCCCGATGTGCCGCGGGTGGTCGACCTCGCACTCGATGGCCTTGAGGATCATGAACTGGCTCGACCGGAGCGAGGTCATCGCCTCCATGCCGCGCTGCAAGAAGGTCCCGAGGACCTGGAGCTTGTTGAGGCGCTCGAGGACCTCGACCGCTGTGTCCAGGTCACCGACGGGCGTGGACACGAGCTCGCGCCGGGCGATCACCGCGAGCTCGGCCCCGGTCACGGCCGGGCTGGTAGAGCCACCGCCGGCAGGGCTGCTGCTGCCAGGTCGGCGGCCGGAACCGCCGTCGCCGGAGCTGCTGCCGTCGGGCCTGCGACCGGAGCCGTCGCCGGGTCCGTGACCACCCGGTCCGCCGCCTGGTCCGACGGGCCCCGTCGAGGGCTCGGAGGGGCGGATGACGGTCGGCGTGCTCATGGGTGGTCCTTCGGTCGGCGGGCAGGTCTACCAGGGACAACGCCTGAGCGGCGAGATCCGTCCCCGAGTCTGCCCTGGACCACCGTCACACGGCTCACAGCCGGGAGGCCACGCCCCCCGGCTGCGTCCTGCGTCAGTACGTGAAGGTCGAGACCGAGGCGCGCATCTCGGCGGCCATCCGGGCGAGCTCGTTGACCGCGGCGGTCGTCTGCGCGAGCGCCTGGGTGGTCGAGTCGGCCGCGTCCGAGACCCCGGTGATGTTCGAGGCGATCTCGCCCGCCCCTGTCGCGGCGTCGGCCACGTTGCGGCTCATCTCCGTCGTCGTCGCCGTCTGCTCCTCGACGGCCGAGGCGATCGTCAGCTGGTAGTCGTTGATCGAGCTGATGACCCCCGAGATGTGCTCGATCGACGAGACCGCACCGGCGGTGTCGGTCTGGATGGTCTCGACCAGGCGTCCGATCGACTCGGTGGCCCGGGCGGTCTCCTGCGCGAGGTCCTTGACCTCCGAGGCGACGACGGCGAAGCCCTTGCCAGCCTCGCCGGCACGTGCGGCCTCGATGGTCGCGTTGAGCGCGAGCAGGTTCGTCTGCTCGGCGATGGTCGTGATGACGCGCACGACGTCCCCGATCTCCTGGCTGGACGTGCCGAGCTTGGCCACAGACCCTGTCGCGCTCTGGGCCGCGGTGACGGCCTCGGCGGCCACCCGGGCGGCGTCGTTGGCCGACTGCGAGATCTCGCGGATCGACGCACCCATCTCCTCGGCGCCGGCCGCGACGGTCTGGACGTTCCCGGACACCTGGAGCGCCGCTGCCGAGACGACCCCGGCCTGGGCGGAGGTCTCCTCGGCACCGGCCGAGATCTGGTGGGAGCTGGCGGAGAGCTGCTCGGAGGCCGCAGCGACCGAGTCGGAGGACCGCACGACGGTGCTCATCACCGACCGCAGGTTCACCAGCGCGCCGTCGAGCGCCGCACCCATGCGACCCAGCTCGTCGCGGGAGGTCATCCCCGTCGTCCCCGTGAGGTCGCCCGCGGCGACCTTCTCGACGACGTCCTGCACCCGGCGGGCGCTGCTGGCGACCTGACGGGCGACCAGCCAGCCGAGCCCGAGGGCGAGGAGCGCACCGAGCACGAGCACGAGGACCGACACCACGCGCTGCTGCTCGTAGGCAGACCGCGCGCTCGCGACGGCCTCGACCGACCGCTCCGTCTCCGCCGTGATGAGGGCGTCGACCTGGGCCGTCATCATCGAGCTGAGCGGGCCGACGATGTCCTCGTTCGTCTGGACCCACAGGGCGGTGTTGCCCGAGAGTGCGATCGGCGCCATGACCGTCCGCTGGTCGTTGAGGTACTTGCGGAGCACGGTGTCGAGCGTGTCGAGCACCAGCTCGCGGTTCGCGTCGAGCTGTGTTGCGCCGTACGCCGCGCGCGCCTCGTCGAAGCGCGCCTCTGCCTCGTCGAGCTCGACGAGCTTGGCGCGCTTGGACTCTTCGTCGACCGCGAGCATCACGTCGCGCACCTTGAGGCGCATGTCGCTCATCGCGGTCTCCATGTCCGCGGAGAAGTGGACGCCGAGGATGTTCTCCTCGTAGAGCATCTCGGTCGTCGCGGCCGAGCTGCTCAGCGCCGCCAGACCCAGCACGCCGACGAGCACGGCGACGGCTGTCGAGACACCGACGGCCGCGAGGACCTTGGTGCGCACGCCCAGGTCGCGGAACCTGGCAGAGAGGCCGCCCCGCGCGGACGAGGTGCTGGGGCGTCGTGAAGCGGCGTTCATGGGGTGCTCCGTGGATATGGCCGGCGGCGGGGGTCGACCTGGACGGTCGAGGCCGGATACGCCTCTCATCGGCCGGTCGAGGGGCAGCGTGAGCCGCCGAGAGGGTGTTCCCGACCGCCTGGGAGGTGGCGTGCGCCACACCCGCAGCGGCCTACGACCGGTCCGCCGACGTGTTTCTCTCACAGCACATCCGGGCGGATCTGGTGCGCAGAGGGTGAAGAACCGGCTCGAACCAGGGCATCGTGACGGTCGACACCTGGGCTCGCGGAGCCTGCGCCGCGCGGCTGGTGGATCATAGAGGGTGGACCCGTCGACCCCGCCAGGGGCTCGGGGCCTTCAGGACACGACCGTGCGCGGTGCTCGCGCGCCCGCGGCCGGTCCACCCCGAACATGCGGAGCGCGGCCGACGGACGCACGATGAGCATCCCGGCCCGTGGCCCGCCCACACGAACGACAGGAACGCGAACGTGAACGGCAACGCAACATCGAAGCACCAGAACGTGGCGCTCCTGTCGGTCGCGACGGTCGTGCCGGACGTCGTGACGACCTCGGAGGAGATGGACAACCGTCTCGCCGAGACGCTCAAGCGCCTGCGCATGCCGCGGGGCCTGCTGCAGCGCGTCGCGGGGGTCCACGAGCGCCGCCGCTGGGCCGCCGACCAGAGCTTCGAGTCTGCCGCGATCGCCGCCGGCGAGAAGGCCCTCGCCGAGGCGGGCATCTCGGCCTCGGACATCGGGCTGATCATCAACACCTCGGTGACCCGTCCCCACCTCGAGCCCTCGGTCGCCGTACGCATGCACAACGGTCTGGGTCTGCCGTCGTCGGCCATGAACTTCGACATCGCGAACGCATGCCTGGGCTTCATCAACGGCATGACCGTCGCCGCGCACATGATCGACTCGGGCCAGATCCGCTACGCGATGATCATCGACGGCGAAGACGCCGACGAGGTCAACGACAACACCATCGAGCGGCTCAACCGCCCGGAGACCAAGCGCTCGGACTTCATGAACGAGTTCGCGAGCCTCACGCTCGGCTCCGGCGCTGCTGCGGCGATCCTCGGCCCGGCCGACTCCCACCCGTCGGGGCACCGCATCCTCGGCGGCGTGACGCGTGCCGCGACCCAGTTCCACGACGTGTGCGTCGGCTCGGTCAACGGCATGTACACCGACACCAAGGCGCTGCTCAAGGGCGGCATGGAGCTGGTCGTCGCGGCGTGGCAGGAGGCCAAGGACACGTGGAGCTGGTCCGCGATGGACCGCTACGTGCTGCACCAGGTGTCCGACGTCCACACGAGCGCGATCGTCAAGGCTGCCAAGCTCGACCGCTCGAAGGTCCCGACCACCTACCCGCGGTACGGGAACGTCGGCCCGGCGTCCATCCCGATCACCCTCGCCGAGCAGTCCTCGACCCTCGCCCCCGGCGACAGGGTCCTGCTCATGGGCGTCGGCTCGGGCCTCAACACCTCGATGATGGAGATCACCTGGTGAACCCTTCGCTCCCAGCCGCCGCGTCCACCACGTCGGCGGCCGTGCTGCCCCCTGCGCTCGACGGGCTCGACCCGGCGTGGTCGCGCCTCGTCGAGGCACCGGACAGCGAGGGAGCGCGGCGCACCTGGCACGTCCTGGACAACCTCTCGCGCCTCGAGCAGTCCGGGTCCGAGCCGATCGGCACCATCCTCTGCGTGCACGGGAACCCCACGTGGTCCTACCTGTGGCGCGGCCTGCTCTCCGCAGCGACCGAGCAGGCTCAGGCCGGCGGCGACGTGTGGCGCGTCGTGGCCGTCGACCAGCTCGACATGGGGTTCTCCGAGCGCACGGGCAGCCCCCGCGGCCTGCCGCAGCGCGTCCGTGACCTCGACGCCCTGACGACGGCCCTCGGCCTCGAAGGACCTGTCGTCACCCTCGGTCACGACTGGGGCGGCGTCGTCTCGCTCGGCTGGGCAGTCGACCACCCGGAGCACCTGCTCGCCGCGACGGTCCTCAACACCGCCGTGCACCAGCCGGAGTCCGACCCGATCCCCGCGCTGCTGCGCCTCACCCTCCAGGGTCCCGTGCTCGGCCGCGCGACGGTGAGCACCCCCGGCTTCCTCGCGACCACCCTGGCCCTCGCCCGGCCCGCGCTGAGCCGCGAGGTCCGCGACGGCTTCATGGCTCCCTACCTGCGCGCCGACCGCCGCGGCGGCATCGGTGCCTTCGTGGCGGACATCCCCGTCGACGAGACGCACCCCAGCCACGCCGAGCTCGAGCGGATCGCCGAGGGGCTGCGCAGCCTCACGGTCCCCGCCCTCGCCCTGTGGGGCCCGCGCGACCCGATCTTCAGCGACCGCTACCTCGACGACCTCATGGACCGGCTGCCGCAGCTCGACGTCCACCGCTTCGAGGGTGCCGGCCACATGATCGCCGAAGAGGTCGACTACGCGGGCGCCGTGCTCACGTGGCTCGCAGACCTCACCGCGGCGCGTGCGGCCGAGCCCGTGGACGGCGCTGCTGCGGGCGTCCCTGCTCCTGGCGCCGCGGCTCCCACCGAGACCGCAGCCTGGACCACCGCGCCCCTGTGGCAGAACCTCGAGGACCTGCGCGACAGCGACGACACCGTCCTCGTCGAGATGGCCCCGTCCTCGGGTGCCGGCCCGCGCACCGTGAGCTGGCGTCTGCTCTCGCGCCGGGTCGACGAGATCGCCGCCGGTCTGCTGAGCCTCGGCGTCCGCCCGGGGGACCGTGTCTCCCTCCTCGTGCCGCCGGGCGCCGACCTCACAGCCGTCCTCTACGCCTGCGTGCGCATCGGCGCCGTCGTGGTGGTCGCCGACGCTGGCCTCGGCCTGCGTGGTCTGACGCGTGCGGTCCGCGGCGCCCGCCCGTCCTACGTGATCGGCGCGCTCCCGGGGCTCTCGGCCGCCCGCGCCCTCGGCTGGCCCGGCGTGAAGATCTCGACCACCGTGCTCCCCTCACCGACAGCACGGGCCCTCGGCGTCACGCGCAGCCTGCTCGACGTCGCGGCGCTCGGCGCACGCGCCCTCGAGGGGACGACCCTCGCCGCGCTCGCCCCGGTGCCCTCGCCCGACGACACCGCAGCGGTCCTCTTCACCTCGGGGTCGACCGGACCCGCCAAGGGCGTCGTCTACGCGCACGGCCAGCTCTCGGCGGTCCGTGACGCCCTCGCCGAGCGCTACGGCATCGGCCCCGGCTCGGGCCTCGTCGCAGGTTTTGCGCCCTTCGCGCTGCTCGGTCCGGCCCTCGGAGCCCGTTCGGTGACCCCGGACATGGACGTCACCTCGCCCAGCACGCTCACGGCGCAGGCGACGGCCGCGGCAGTCGCAGCAGCCGACGCGACCACGCTGTTCTTGTCGCCCGCCGCGATCGCGAACGTCGTCGCGACCTCGGGCGACCTCACGGACGACGACCGTGCGGCGCTCGCCCGGGTGCAGACCTTCCTCTCGGCCGGGGCGCCCGTCTCGGGCAGCCTGCTGGCTGCCGCCGAGAGCCTCATGCCCGCCGCGACCGCCCACACGCCCTACGGCATGACCGAGGGCCTGCTGCTCACCGACGTGACCGCGGACGAGATCCGCGCCGCCGAGGCGAGCGGCGGGCGCGGCGTGTGCGTCGGACGCCCCGTCGCGACGGCGACGGTGCGGGTCGTGGCGCTCGACGAGCAGGGCCGGGCGACCGGCGAGCTCGGCGACACCCCTGACGTCACCGGCGAGATCGTCGTGGCGGCCCCGCACGTCAAGGACCGCTACGACAGGCTGTGGTTGACCGAGCGCGCGAGCCGACGCGTCGACGGGCCAGCGGCACCCGAGGGTCAGCGCTGGCACCGGACCGGTGACGTCGGGCACCTCGACGCCGACGGCCGCCTGTGGGTCGAGGGTCGCCTCGCCCACGTGGTCGTCACGGCCGGCGGTGTGGTGACCCCCGTGGCGCCCGAGCAGGCCGCAGAGTCGTCGAGCCTCGTCGCGCGCGCCGGTGTGGTGGGTGTCGGGCCCGGCGGGACCCAGCAGCTCGTCGCCGTCGTCGAGACCGCCGAGCGCAGCCGCCGCCCTGGCCTCGCGCCGCACGACGTCGCCGAAGACGTCAGGGCGCGGGTCTCTGAGCCTCTCGCCGCCGTGCTCGTGGTGCCCGACCTGCCGACGGACGTGCGCCACAACTCGAAGATCGACCGGAGCCGTCTGGCCGCCTGGGCCGAGGACGTGCTCTCCGGAGGACGGATGACCACCCCATGACCGAGCCCGCGACACCAGCCGACCAGACGGTCCTCGTCACAGGGGCGAGCGGGTTCCTCGGCCGTGCCGTGGTCCGCGAGCTGCTCGCGGGCGGCTACGCCGTGCGGACCCTCCAGCGGACGCCGAGCCGCACGCCAGGGGCGACCGACGTGCTGGGCTCGGTCACCGACCCGGAGGTCGTCGCTCGTGCCGTAGCCGGTGCCGACGCCGTGGTGCACCTCGCTGCGAAGGTCTCGCTCGCCGGTGATCCTGCCGACTTCGAGAGGGTCAACGTCGGCGGCATCCGGACGCTGCTCGACGCCGCGCAGGCCGCCGGGGTGCCGCGCGTCGTGCACGTGTCGTCGCCGTCGGTGGCCCACCACGGCGACTCGATCGTCGGCGACGACGCCGGGCCTGCGGACCCTGCGCTCGCCCGCGGCGACTACGCCCGCACGAAGGCCGCAGCCGAGCTGCTGGCCCTCGCCCGCGACGGGGCTGCTCTCGGTGACGGGTCCACGCCAGAGAGTGCCAGCGCCGGCTCCGTCATGCGCGTCGTCGCCGTGCGCCCGCACCTCGTCTGGGGCCCCGGGGACACCCAGCTCGTCGCCCGCGTCGTCGAGCGGGCCCGCGCGGGACGTCTCCCCCTGCTCGGGCACGGCGCCGCGCTCATCGACTCGACCTACGTCGACAACGCGGCGAGCGCGATCGTCGCGGCCCTGCGCGCCGTCGACGACGTGCACGGCCAGGCCTACGTCATCACCAACGGTGAGCCGCGGCCCGTCGCAGAGCTCCTCGCGGGGATCTGCCGTGCTGCCGGCGTCGAGCCGCCGCGCTGGAGCGTGCCGGCGTCGGTCGCCCGTGCGGCTGGCTCGGCCGTCGAGGCCGGCTGGAAGATCCGCCCGGGGGCCGACGAGCCGCCGATGACGAGGTTCCTCGCCGAGCAGCTGTCGACGGCGCACTGGTTCGACCAGCGCCGCACCCGCCGCGACCTGCGCTGGGAGCCGGCCGTCTCGGTCGACGAGGGTCTGCGCCGCCTGGCCGCGTCGTACAGCTGAGAGGCGCTCGCCCGCGCGAGCCCTCCGCAGCTGTACGGCCGGTCCGCCCCCGCGCACCTAGCCGGTCAGTCCGGCGCCGGACCTGACCGGCCAGTACGCCGCCACACCTCACCGGCCAGTCCGCCGCCGTGCTGCTCAGCCGGTCTGCTGGCTGAGCAGCTCGCGCAGCGTCAGCGGCGGCCGGCCGGTGAGCCGTTCGACGGTGCCCGTGACCGTCGCGAGCTCGCCCTGGGCGATCGCCGTGTACGTGGACACCCAGGCGTGGACCTCCCAGTCGGGGGCGTCGTAGACGCGCCGCGACTCGTAGGCCTCGGGGACGGTCTCGTCGACGTAGGCGAGGTCGCGGCCTGTCACCTCGCGGATCACCTCGATGGCCTCGGGGATGCTCAGGGCCTCGCGCCCGGTGAGCTCGTAGGTCTGGCCGGCGTGCGACGCCGGGTCCTGCAGCACGACCGCGGCGACCCGGGCGACGTCTTCGCGGGCGACCGCACCGAGACGTCCCTGCCCGGCAGGCCCGCGGATCACGCCGTCCTCGCCGGCGAGCATGGGCAGGAAGTCGAGGTAGAACGAGTCCCGCAGGAACGTGTACGCCATCCCGGAGGCCCGGATGTGCTCTTCGGTGTACCAGTGGTCGCGGGCGAGCGTGAAGACGGCTGTCGGCGACGCCCCGAGGAAGGACGTGTACACGACGTGCTGGACACCGGCGCGGGCGGCGGCGTCCACGAAGGCCCTGTGCTGGTCGAGGCGCTCGGCGCTCTCGGCCCCAGAGACCATGAAGAGCACGTCGACGCCGGCGAGGGCCGCGTCGGAGGCCTCGGTGTCCCCGTAGGACGCCTGGACGACGTGGGCGCCGGGGATCTGGGGAGCGCGGTCGGGTGAGCGGACGACAAGACGCTGCTCGAGCCCGGCCTCGCTGAGCAGGTGGGCGACGGCCCCGCCTACCGAGCCTGTCGCGCCGGTGACGGCGATGGTGGTCATGGGGCTCCTCCTCGTGGTCTGGTGGCTTCTCCGTCGAGTCTGCCTCCTCGTGGGCGCCGCGTCGCGGCGGGGAGCCCGGACGCCCGCGAAGGCCCGGAGCCCGACGTCTGTCGGTCTCCGGGCCTCCGCGGGCCGTCCGAGGGTGTGTCAGCCCTGCGTCTCACCTCTCGCGTCGGCCGTGCGGCGGCGACGGACCACGAGCACGGCGCCCGCAGAGACGAGCAGCAGCGCGACGACGCTGATCCACGCCACGTCGGCACCCGTCACGGGCAGGCCGCCTGCGGCAGCCGGGACGCCTCCGTCACCCGGGGTCGAACCAGGTCCGGTCGGGGTCGACGGGTCGACCGACGGGTCTGTCGGGCCCGTCGGCTCGACGGGCTCGGGCGGCGTCGTGAAGGTGTTGACGACAGTCAAGCCGATCTCCTGCACCTCGTCGCTCGTGCCGACGACCACGGCTGTCTCGTAGGAGTCGGCGTCGATGGTGACCGTCGTCGCGCCACCGGTCTCGGTCTCCGCGGCGAAGCAGTGCGCCCCGTTCGGCAGCAGCAGGTCGGCGCCGTCGGCGTCGACGAGCCGCAGCGTCTCGCCACCACGGATCTGCGTCGAGGCCGACCCGAGCGTGAGGATCGTCCCGTCAGAGGCCTCGACCTGGCAGGTGACCAGGACCGTGAACTCTGCGTCGCGCACGGCCTCGGTGTCGGCGGCGTCGCCGTCGACGATCTTGGTGAGGTCGAGCGTCGCGGCCGAGAACACGTTGGTGAAGCCGGCGACGACAGTCTGCTCGAGGCCCTCGACAGCGTCGGGGATCGTCACCGTGACGGGAGCCGGGGTGGTGTCGGCCCCGCCGGTCCCCGTCTCGGTGACCACGCACTCGGCACCCACGGGGAGCCCGTCGAGAGGCTCGGAGTAGAGCGTCTCCCCGCTGCCGTCACCCTGGACGACCACCTCGGTGCTCACCGCGTCGGCGCGCCCGTCGAGCGAGCACACCACGGAGAAGGTGAAGGGTCCGGCGGTCAGGCCGACCGCACCCGGGCCGCTGAAGTCCTTCGCGACGACGAGCGAGCCGGCGCGGAACTCGTTGACGATCTCGAGGGTCGTGACCATCCCGGCGGCCATGAGCGCCGGGGTCGGCTCCGCGCTGGCGGCACCGACGGCAGGTGCGCCGTCAGCGCTGTCAGCACCAGCAGCACGCTCGGGACGGGCGACGCCGGCCCCGTAGGTGACTTGTGTCGCGCCACCGGCACCGGTCTCGAGGACCGAGCACTCAGCGCCCGAGGGCACGTCGACGACAGTCGTCTCGAGGGAGCTCACGGTGACCTGGAGCGGGTCGAAGCCTGCGACAGGCGCACCACCGTAGGTGCAGGTGACCGCCGCGGGGTAGGTCGTCTGCGCGTACGGCGCGGCCTTGCCGGCGACCTCTTTGACGAGCGCGAGGCGCGTCGTGGAGAAGTCGTTGACGATCCGGACCTGCTGCACCGAGGTCGTCCCGGTCGCGTCGGCCGGGATGGTGACCAGGACCGGGTCTGTTTCGGTCGCGTCCCCGGCGCCGCCCCGGGGGTCGGTCTCCCACACGGCGCACTCGGCTCCCGACGGGATCCCGCCGACCGTGACAGGGCTGTCGACGGAGACCGAGAGCGTCTCGTCGCGGACCGTGGTCACGTCGCCGCCGACGGGGTCGACCGTGCACACGACGCGCACGCCGAAGTCGACGTCGTCGAGGGCGAGACCGTAGGGGTTCTCACCGATCTCCTTGGAGATCTCGAGGCTGCCGAACATCAGGCCGACACCCACCTGGATGGGCTCGGTCGAGGGCAGCACGTACGAGCCCCCACCGCGCTGCGTGGTCTCGGCGTGCGCGAAGGAGTTCCACGCGACCGAGGGGTTGGCCACCTCGGTCGCGTCGACCGGGGAGGTCATCGCGAAGGTGATGTCGACGGAGCCACCCGGGACGAGCGGCGTCGCGAAGGTGAGGTCCATCGACGCCGCGGTGACGTCGGGGGAGAAGGGCGCGGCCCACTCGGAGCCGGCGCACTGCGGCTTGGACGAACCCGCCCCACCCATGTCGAGGTCGGAGGTGCAGATGGTCCCGCTGGTCGTGTAGCGGGTGGTCATCGCCCCAGGGCCGGCGAGCTGCGGCTCGGAGGCGAGGGTCGGGCGCGTGGTCCACTGCGTCCCGCGGGACTGGTCGAGGATCACGCCGGTGTCGCCCTGGACGGGGAACCTGTCGACGATCCGCATGTTCGTCGCGGACTCGGTCCCCGCGTTGACCAGGCGCAGCAGGTACTGGAACTGGTCGCCCGGGTTGACGAGCGCGATGCACGGGAAGGCCGTGTAGACGACGCCGTCGGGGCCGACGCGCGACGGGCACTGCGGTCCGCCGACCGCGACGGTGGTCTTCGTCCGGGTGTTGTACCAGCCGAGGTCGACGGTCCCGGCGACCCACTTGCGGGCGCTGAACGCGGCTCCGCCCTTGACGGTCACACCGGCGCTCGCCGTGCAGTACGTGCCGGGGCCGAAGGCGCCGTCGGTCTGGGACGCGGCGTCGCAGGTGAAGGACGGGCCCGTCCCGGTCGCGCCCATGGTGTTGGTGATGACCTGGTTGGTCGTCACACCGGGCTCGAGGCGCACCTGGATCTCGATGGTGAGGCGGGCGCTCGGGGCGAGCAGCCAGGGCTGCCCGTCGGCGCTGGTCGAGAAGTCCCAGGTGAGACCCGCCGTGCGCTCGCCGTCAGGTGTCGCGGTGAAGACCGGTGCGGGCACGGGCGGCGTCCCTGCGGGCACCGTCACGTCGACGACCTTGAAGGGCTGGCCGCCGTCGCCGGCGAAGCTCTCGTCGAGCTCGAGACCGACGGGCAGGAGGTCCTTGACCACGAGGTCGCTGATGTTCGAGGTGCCGGTGTTGCGCACGGTGAGCCTGAAGGGGGCCACCTCACCCGGTTCGATCGACGAGTTCGGCGTCTTGGAGACCGCCATGCTCGACGTCCCCTCGACGAGCGCGAGGGTCGCGTCGACGGGGTCGATCTCGCGGGGGTCGCCCGAGACCGGGTTGAGGAAGGTGTGGTACCTGGCGCTGACGGTGTTGGTCAGCGTCGCGGGGACCTCAGCCGTGGCGTCGCTGCGCGGGTGCTGGCGCGGGCTGACCGTGAAGAGCAGCCGGCCCGAGCACATGGTGTCCGCGCACGGCGTGAGCATGTAGCCGTCGTTGACGGTGCTCGTCGACGTGAAGGTGGCCCGCAGCCCGGTGACCGACGCGGCGCTGACGCCGTTCGGCAGGACCGCCGTGGTCCGCGGCGTGCCTGTCACCCAGGCGCCGCCGGAGTAGGCGTCGACCTGGACGCGGTCCGCGCCGGCCGGCATGCGCAGCCCTGTGAAGGTGCGGAAGTCGACGGCGTCGAAGAAGTCGGGGTCCTGGTCGGTCATCTGGAGCGACTTCATGCTCATGTTGCCGGTGTTGCGGGCCGTGAGCGTGACCGTCGCGGTCTGCTGGGAGAGCCCGGGGACCCACTCGGGGAGCGTCGCCGGGGCGATCGACTTGTTGAGCGACCCGGCGTCGTTGGCCGGGCCGGTCTCGATCTGCGGGGAGCACGCCTCGGTGCCGACGTAGCCGCCTGCGGTCGGGGTGTAGCAGTTGGTGATGACGACTCCGTCAGGGACACCGGGGCGGCGCTCGGTGCGCAGGTTGAGCGTGAAGCCCTTCGTGGGCGTGAGCTCTCCGTCCATCCGGGCGCGGACGCCTGTCGCGCGCTCGAGGACGTCGGCTGCGGCGCCCGTGTACGCGACCCAGGCCGCGGCGACGGGGTCGTAGACCTCGATGGTCACTCCCGGGGTGCTGGCGGACTTGTCGACCGAGGCGCTCGTGAGCCGGAGCGAGTCGAAGGGGTTGCCTGCCGCGACGGGGGTGCCGTCAGGCTCGGTGCGGGGGTCGGAGACGACCGGGGAGACGAGGGCGATGTTGCCGTTGTTGACCACGCGCAGCGTGAAGGGGATCGGCTGGTCCTCGGGGACCGAGGTCTGCCCGACGGTCTTGGTGCCGCCGAGGCTCGGGTTCGCGGTCTCGACCTCGAGGTGCCCCGAGACCGTCCCGGAGGTGGTGCCTGTGCTGTCGGTGCGGCCGGCTGAGCCCGTGTACCCGGCGACGTTGAGCACGAAGGGGCTGGTGCCGTCGGCCAGGTCGTCGTCGGTCACCAGGTCGTTGAGCGTGCCGTGGATGCCGAGCCGGGCTGTCGCGCCCTCGGCGATGCTGGGGTTGCCGTCGGCGTCGCGGCCCGAGTAGGTGATGGTCACGCCGGTGACGCGCTTGCCTGCCTCGGTCGGGGCGGTGCCGTCTGCCGTGTAGGTCTGCTCGGTCATGGTGCCGTCGGCGTAGGTGACGAGCACCTGGGCGCTCGTGCCACCCTGCGGCAGCACCCAGCGCACCTGCGCGACGTCGAGCTTCTCGAGCTCGCTCGCGCTCGGGTCTCCGACCGGGGCGCTGTGCGGCTCGCGGACGACGATCTCCGCGATCTTGAAGGGGGACCGGTTGGTGATCGAGACGATCGCGGTCACCGGGGAGGCGTGGCCGATCACGGCGTGCTCGCCGGAGTCTTCGGAGTAGCTGCCGTCGGTGTCAGGGAAGTAGTCCTTGGTCGCGCCGAGGACGAGGGTGTCGGGGAGGATCTGCGTGCTCGCGCAGACCTGCGTCCCTGTCGACGGACCGGCGACGGCGTCGACGGCGCCGGGGACTGCGCAGTTGTCCACGACGATCCGGCTGCTGGGGCGCAGCGGCTCGCCTGTCGAGCGGAGCGTGTCGCGCAGGACCATGTCGAGGGAGACAGACCCGCCGGTCGCGTCGTAGGGGAGCGCGGTCCCGCCTGCGGTGAAGGCGATGCGCGCCCCGGTGACGGTGGTCGCGTCCACGCCCGCGGGCAGGTCGAAGGCACCGGGGGCCGTGAGCTGGCCGGCCGGCACCTCGGCGCCGTCGACGACCACGAAGAGCTGGGCCGTGGTCGCGCCGGCCGGGAGGGTCAGGAGCGTGGCGTCGGTGAGGTCGAAGTGCTCGAAGGTCGCGGGGGTGCTGTCGCTGACGGACAGCTCGGTCACCTCGGCCGAGGTCGACGAGGTGTTGCGGACCCCGAGCACGATCGTGCTCGTGGACCCTGTGCCAGCGACGTTGGCGGGGCTGTCCCAGCGCTTCGTCGCGACGGGTGTCACGACGCGCGGGACTGAGACCACGAGGTCGGAGGTCGAGGAGTGCGGCTCGGCGTTCTCGGCGACGACCGTCGCGGTGTTCGAGACCGTGCTGCCGTCGAGCAGCGTGGTGTCGGCCGGCAGGCGCATGCCGATCGTGAGGTTGACGGCCGAGCCTGCGGTCAGGCCCTTCTCGCCGACGGGCTCCTGCAGCGCGTCGATGAACTGGACGGTGAGCTCACGGGTCGTCTCGTCGTAGGTGACGGTGCGCGAGGGGGTCGACGGCGGCAGGCTCGTGACGTCGAGGCCTGCCGGCAGCACGTCGGTGACGGTCTCGTCGACGCAGTCGACGGTGAGGCCGGAGCACTTGACGGTGATCTGGTAGGTGAACTCCTTGCCGGGGGTCAGTGCGCCCACGACGTCGTTCGTCTTGGTGACGTTCACCTGGCTCGTCGGGAGGTCCGCGGCGGCGACCGCGCCCTGGCGCTGGGCCGGGGCGTCGTTGGGGTCTGTGCCCTCGGTGGCTCCCGGGGCCTCGGGGGCGGTCGCGGCAGGCGCAGGCTCGTCGGCGGGCTGCGTGTCCACGGCCCCTTCCGGCGCAAGTCCCGTCTCGTCGGCGGTCGCCGAGGGAGCCGGGGCCGGTGCGGGGCTCGGTGCGAGCGTCTGGCTCACGGCCGGCTCGTCGGCCGAGACGGCCGCCACGGGTGGCAGCGTCAGGCCGACGAGCGCGAGCATGATCGACACGGCGACGGTCCGGGCGCGGCGTCGCCCCCTCCCGTCCTGCGTCGGGCGGACGGAGAGTCCGGGCAGGGGCGTGGAAGGGTGCGGCATGAGGTGCTCCGGGGGCTTTCGCCGGTCGAGCCGACCGGCTGAGGCAAGGCGTGCCGCTCAGGACGGGGCACCGCTCCATGGCACCAGCGCCACCTTGAGATGCGCTCAGGTCCAGGGTGAATCCCGGGGTGAGACCCCTGTCATCCCCCTGACCAGCGGCTCCACCCGCCCCCTCGTCGGGGCGACGGCCGAGGGGTAGCGTCGCCCGCATGGCGATCGACGACGACCTCCTGCCGTGGCTGCTCGACTCCGACCCCGCCCTGCGCTGGCAGGTCGAGCGCGACCTCGCCGGTGCGCCTCCGGCCGTGTGGGAACCCACGCGGGCGCGCGTCGCGACCGAGGGCTTCGGCGCGCGGCTGCTCGCGGTCCAGGACGACGACGGACGCTGGGCCGGGGGTGCGTTCTTCCCGGCGGGCTTCGACGTCCAGGGACCTGAGACGGCCCCGGGCGCCGGGCAGCCGTGGACCGCGACCACCTGGTCCCTCGTGTCGCTGCGCGAGTGGGGCCTCGACCCCGACGTCCTCGCCGGGACGGCTGAGCGTCTCGACGCCGTGTGCCGTTGGGAGTACGACGACCTGCCGTACTGGGGCGGCGAGGTCGACGTGTGCATCAACGCCTTCACCCTCGAGAACGGCGCGTGGCTCGGGGCCGACGTCTCGGGGATCGCCCGGTGGTTCGTCGAGCACCAGCTGGCCGACGGCGGCTGGAACTGCGAGTGGGTCGACGGGGCCACGCGGTCCTCCGTGCACTCGACGCTCAACGCCGTCAAGGGTCTGCTGGGCTACGAGAAGGCAGCCGTCCCAGGGACGCCCCCGGAGCTCATGGCCTCGCTGCGGGCGGTCCGGCACGCCGGGGAGGAGTACCTGCTCGAGCGGCACCTGCTGCGCAGGCTCTCGACTGGGGAGCCGATCGCTCCGTGGGTGACCCGCTTCGCGTACCCGTTCAGGTCCTTCTACAGCGTGCTCAACGCCCTCGACCACGTCCGCTCGGCGTCGCTGCACGATGCCGTGCCGCCCGACCCGCGCCTCGCCGAGGCCGTCGAGGTGGTCCGGGCCGCGCGCCAGCCCGACGGGACGTGGACCCAGGAGCGCCGTCACCCCGGACGGGTGTGGTTCGAGGTCGACGTGCCGGCCGGGGAGCCGTCGAGGTGGCTCACGCTCCACGGCATCCGGGTCCTCGACTGGTGGGACGCGCACCGCGACGGCTGAGGCGTCACCCGAGGACTGCGACGTCGCCCGAGGACCTAGCCCTCTGCCCGAGGAGAGGGCCCGCACCGAGACCCGCCGGTCGCCCGCGGCTCCGCGCGGTCCTCGTCCTACGCGTCCCCAGCCCGGTCCTGACCGAGGAACCCCAGCCTGGCGCCCTCGGCGAGGGCCGCGCCGCGGCTCGTCACGCCGAGCTTGCGGTAGAGCGAGCGCAGCTGGCTCTTCACGGTGTTGACCGACACGAAGAGCTGCTGGGCGACCAGGTCGACAGGTGCACCCGTCGCGAGCTCGTGGAGCACGGCGACCTCACGCTCGGAGAGCTCGACGACGGGCACGCGCTGCGCGACACGCGCCGGGACGGCCGCCGCCCGCAGCCGCTCCATGACCTCCGCGGCCTCGGGCACCTGCGCGGCGACCCTCTCGAGCAGCGCGCGGTCGGTCAGTGCATAGGGGTGGAGCATCTCTGGTCCGGAGGTCTGGACGGCGCGGCGCAGCGCCGAGCGCGCACCGTCTGCGTCGCCGAGGACGTCGCGGGCCTCCATGTCGACGAGCAGCACGGTGACGCGTTCGCGGGGGCTCGGTGCCTCGCGCCAGAGCGCGGTGGTGCAGATCTCGACGGCTCCGACGGCGTCCCCCGCGTCGAGGACGAGCCTGGACCGCAGGGCGGCGTCCCCGCGCAGCCCAGGGTGCTCGACGGTGAGGTTGGTCGCCCGGGTCGGGTTGCCGCTGCACGCGAGCACCCGGGCGAGGGTCGAGGTGAGGACCGTGTGGGCCAAGGACGGGACCACGAGGCGGTGGCCCGCCGCAGACATGGCGTTCTCGAGGGTGGTGAGCGCGCCGTCGGGGTCCCCGCGGAGCGCGCAGACCATCGCGCGCGCCAGGTCGACGAGGTACCAGGCGGCGTGGCGCTGGTGCTCGACCGTGCCCTGGGCCGGCAGGTCTGCGAGGTGCCGCTCGGCCGCGTCGAGGTCGAGGGTGTCGATCGCGAGGAAGGCCCGGGCGGCCGGGGCGGCGAGGTCCATCGTGAGCGCGAGGTGCTCGGGAGCCTCGGCGAGGGTCGCCCCGACAGCCAGGTGCTCGTGGGCGCGCTGGTTCGAGCCACGGACGGCGTCGATCAGCGCCACGGTCTCGATCGCGGTGCGGGCCACCAGCTCGAGGTCCCCGCCCGTCCCGGCCCAGGTGCAGGCGAGCAGGTCGTCGGTCGCGGCGTCGAGCCTGCCGGCGGCGAGCTGGGCGATGCCCGCGTGCAGCAGCAGGAAGGGCAGGACGTCGTCCGTCCCAGGCCTGTACCGGCCCTGGTCGTCGCGCAGCGCGTCGACCATCCGGGTGGCCGTCTCCGCAGCGGCCTCGAAGCGCTGGGCACGCCGGTCCGCGATGATCTGCCCGACGGCGACCCCGACCACGTCGCGCAGCGCCGACTCGTCGAGATCCTCGTGGGGCTCGGGCCAGGGGACGGTCAGCGCGGTGATCGTGTCGTTGCGTGACCCGAGCAGCACGTCGCGGACCATGAGGAGGCGCGGCATCGCCCGGAAGCGTTCCGCGGGCAGCTGCTCGAGGGCCTCGCCGAGGGCTGTCGGCGCGTCCGTCACGAGCCGCACCCAGCCGGAGTCGACGACCTCCACGACCCGGTCCCAGTCCTGCGCGGCGACGGCGTGGTGCAGGGCGCGGGCCGGGTCGTCGGCGAGGACGCGCGAGGCCTGCCTGTGCGCGTCGGTCACGAGCGAGCTGATCTTCGGCCACCCGGAGGTCGACAGCGAGCGCAGCAACGGCATGTACGTCCAGACGCGCCCCTGGGGACCTGGCCTGGACCGTGCGAGACCGCTGGCCTCGAGGGTCTCGAGGATCGCCTCGGCCGACTCGTTCCCGGTGAGCGACCGGGCGAGGTCGACCGTGAGCTCGTCGACGACGGTCGTGGCCACGACGAAGAGCGAGCCCGGAGACCCGTCGATCGACCGGTTGCCGAACAACGGCCCGAGGGTCTCCCAGCCGGCCCGGGGCACCTCGCCCGTGCCGATCGACGCCGTGAGCAGACCACGCACCAGACCGGGCCACCCCCAGAGGTCGTCGTGCAGCCCCTGGACGACCCCGTCGGCGAGCACGGCGTCGAGGGAGACGGCGAGCCGTGCGATCTCCCGCGGGGTGAGGGCGAGGGAGTGGCCCTCGACGAAGGCCGTGTCCATGCCCAGGCGCGCCAGGTGCTCGGGGTCGCTCGACAGGTGGCTGCAGAGGACCAGCCGCACGGCCGGCGAGGCGCGCACCATCCGGGCGAGGTCGGCGTCCACGCGGGCTGCGCGGACCTTCTCGACGTGGTCGACGACCAGCACGAAGGGCGTGGTCCACCGCGCGAGCGCGTCGCGCACCGCGGCGGCGGGGGACACGGGCGCAGGCGCAGCCTCGGGGGTCGCGTCGACGGCTGAGCGACCCTCAGCCCTGGTGCCACCCGCAGCCCCGGTGCCCTCCTGGGCCACGGCGCCGCTGCCAGTCCTGGGCGCGACCCCCGCGTGGACCAAGAGCTCGAGCAGCGAACCCCAGAAGTCGTCGGCCACCTCGGTGCGGCGCGCCGTCATCCACACGGCCGGGTGCCCCGTGCGGTCGAGCCACTCGCTCACGTGCGCGGACTTGCCGTACCCCTGCGGGGCGCGCAGGACGGTGACGGCGTTCCCGGCGTCGAGGACGCCGTACACGTCAGGCTTGGGGATGAGGTGGCTCGGCACCCGCGGCGGTCTGCTCCACCGCGGACGCTCGCTGCTCGTGGGCACGGCGGGTCCTTCGAGGTCTGAGATCAGGGAGGCTGCCGATCCTACGAAGCCTGACCTGCGCCGACACGAAGTATGACGAGGGCTACCCTGCTTTCACCCGACAGACCGGACGTCCCAGGCCAACCCGCCCGGCGGGCGTCCCACACCTCGGCCAGGACGCTGCGCACCCGCGATCCGCGGTCCCTCGCTCCCCGCCGTCCGCGAGGCACCCGAGACCCCGCCGTATCTCACCCACCGCCGACCCTCACACCGCGTAGGCCTCCACGAGCCGCGCCCGCTCGGCCGCGGTGATCGGCACGATCGAGCCGTGCCGCGGGTCGACGGGCAGCTCCGCGCCGGGGCTCTTGGTCCACGTCCCGGTGTCGAGGTCGTCGGTCTCGAAGGGGATGTAGCCGCGCATGCCGTACTCGTCGATGAACAGGTACCAGCGCTCGCGGTCGAGCGCCTTGGTCACGGTGGGCCCCTCGCCCTGGCGGATGCCGAGCTCGGGGTCGGTCGACATGCCGATCGCGCCCGTGACGTACTCCCAGCCGGTGCTCAGCAGGTCGTCGGAGCGCTCGAGCAGCACAGACTTGCCGTCGAGCCCGGGGGTGGGTGCCTCGCGCTCGTCCTTGCTGAACCTGTAGTAGGTGCCGTCGTGCTCGATCACCGTCGAGTCGATGACCGAGTGCCCGGGGTCGACCCACACCTGCGCGGGCGTGAACTCGCGGAAGTCCGTGGTCCGGGCGATGAGCATGCGGTTGTAGCTGACGCCCTCGTGCTCCGGGTCGTCGGCCGGGTAGAGCATCGACGCCCAGTACACCGCGTAGCTCGACGTCTCCTCGTGCCAGGTGACCTCGGGGGCCCAGACGTTCCCGGCCGTCGGCGGGGCGACCTCGGCGAGCCAGGGCTCGCTCCAGGTGACCAGGTCGGGGGACTCCCACACCACGAGGGACCGGCTGCCCGTGCGCTGGCAGGCCATCCAGTCCTGGCTGCGGTGGATGTGCAGGTCTGTGGCGACGAGGTAGAACCCGTCGCCCGACGGCCTGCGCACGAGGAAGGGGTCGCGGGCACCGCCCGTGCCCAGCTCCGAGGTGAGGACGGCGTCACCGCCGGCCAGGGTGTCCCAGCGGAGCGGGTCGCCGCCCCGGCTCACGGCGAACCTCACCTGCTCACCCCCGGCGTGGTCCTCGCCGGTGAAGTAGGTGAGGAGATAGTCGGCGTAGGGCTCGTCGGGCATGCGTGATCCTTCTCTGGACGTCGTCGTGCAGCGGATCGGACGACTGTACAAGCGCGGGGAGGCGGACGTCGGTCGGTCGTGGGCTGCGCGGTGGCGTGGCGGCCGGGCTCGACCGAGCCAGGCTCGCCAGGTGCCGACGTCGAGATGTCTCTGAGGTATTCTCTGGTATGCAGTGGTAGAGGTGTCAGAGGCTGCGAACTACGGCGAAGGTGATGACGATGAGCGACATCCACGACAGGCTCCGTCGGGAGCACGAGCCGACAGGGCCGGCCGGCTCGGTCACCGTCCTGACGAACCATCTGGGCTACGGGCTCGCGGGAGCCAAGGCGGTGGTGGTGGCGACTGTCGGCGAGGTGAGCGTCGGGCCGGCCATGGTGGTCCGGGTCGACGGCGTGGACGACGTCGCGGTCGGGACGCTGGACCTCGGCCCGGCGCAGGTCGTCGACGGCTGGACGACAGGGAGCTACAGGCGACTCGAGCTCGACGTGATCACCGAGCCTGGGACCTATCGTGTCGACGTGGCGGGGGAGCGCGGGCTGGTGCGTTCTCGACCCTTCGTCGTCGGTGAGCACAGGCTGCAGCTCCAGACTGTCGCCGACCTGCTCGCCTACTTCCGTGCTGTCCGGTCGTCGGGCGAGATCGACCGGAAAGACCGGCACGCGCGCTTCTACGGCGACACCTCAGGAGCAGAGGTGGACGCACGTGGAGGGTGGCTCGACGCCTCGGGCGACTTCAGCAAGTTCCTCAGCCACCTCACCTACACCCGGATGATGAGCCCTCAGCAGATGCCGCTGTGCGCCTGGGCGATGATGGCGGCTCGTGACGAGCTCGCTGACCGCCACCCCGCCGTCGCGGCGGCCCAGGGCAACCGGCTGCGCGACGAGGCGCTCTTCGGCGCCGACTTCCTCGTGCGGTTCCAGTCCGAGGAGGGCTACTTCTACACGGCGATCTTCGACGCCCTGACCAAGGACCTCGACGAGCGTGTCATCACCGCACCGCTGCAGGACAGCGTCCGGACCCAGCGGTGGCAGGCGGCGTACAGGCACGGAGGCGGGCTCGCGATCGCGGCCCTGGCGAGGGCGTCGACCCTCGACGCCGACGGCGACCACACCCGCGAGGAGTACCTCAGGGCCGCGCAGCGCGGGTTCGACCACCTCGAGGAGCGCAACCTCGACTACCTCTTCGACGGCACGGAGTCGATCATCGACGACTACTGCGCGCTCCTGGCAGCAGTCGAGCTCACCGCCGCCGCGGAGCACCACGGCCTCCCGGCCGGACCCTCCAGGGCTGCGGCTTGCCGTCGTGCCGCCTCCCTCGGAGGCCGTCGTCGCGGTGGTCCCGACGGCGTCGGGTACCTGGTCGGGGACGCCGGAGGGCGCCCGTTCTTCCACGCGGCCGAGTCTGGTCTCCCGATCGTCTCGCTGCTGCGCTTCGCAGAGGTGCTCGGCGGCGACCCAGAGGTCGTCGACGCCGCACGCCGCACGGCCCTCGACCTCGCGCAGGACCTCGTGACCCGCGTCGACGAGGTCGACAACCCCTTCGGCTACTTCCGGCAGTACGTCCAGCCCACGGGCGCCGAGCCCCGGACAGCGTTCTTCTACCCGCACGACAACGAGACGGGCTACTGGTGGCAGGGGGAGAACGCGAACATCTCGTCGATCGCCTACGCGGCCACGCTGGCCGCCGAGGCGCCCGGGTGCGACCCGGTGCTCGCCCGGCGCCTGCAGCGCCTGGCGGACGACCAGCTCGCCTGGGTCACCGGGCTCAACCCTTTCGACTCGTCGATGCTCCAGGGCCGCGGACTCAACAACGTCGAGTACTCGACGGCCTTCCAGAACGTCCCCGGGGGCATCCTCAACGGCATCACCAGCGGGTTCACCGACGAGCGGGACATCGCGTTCATGCCGCAGGGCCCGGCGCAGAGCGGCGAGTCCTGGCGGTGGGCCGAGCAGTGGATCCCGCACTCCGGCTGGTTCCTGCTCGCCGTGTCGGCCGCCCGATGAGCGGCGGCACGCAGCTGCGTCCGTTCGTGACGTCAGACCTCCCAGGGATGTACGACGTCTGCCTGCGGACCGGCGACTCCGGAGCCGACGCGACGGGGCTCTACAGCGACCCGTTCCTGCTCGCGCACGTCTACGCGGGGCCCTACCCGGTCGCGGACCCGGGCCTCACCTTCGTCCTGACCGGCAGGGGCCGGGTGCTGGGGTACGTCGTCGGCACGGCAGACACCGTCGGTTTCGAAGAGTGGCAGGAACGTTCCTGGTGGCCGACCCTGCGCGAGCAGCTCGCCGACCACCCCGCAGCAGATCCCGGCGACGGGTCGCAGGACTGGGAACGCGTCCAGCACATCCGCCGGGCACGGCCTCAGCACGACCCGCTCTACGAGCGCTTCCCGGCCCACCTGCACATCGACCTGCTGCCCGAGGCCCAGGGGGGCGGCAACGGTCGACGTCTCATGACGAGGTTCCTCGACGCGCTGCGGACGCGCGGGGTGCCCGGTGTCCACCTGGGGGTCGGCAGCGGCAACCCCGGGGCCCGGGCCTTCTACCTCGCGACGGGGTTCACCGAGGCGCGGGTCCAGGACTGGGGCTCGACCATGGTCATGGACCTCGTCGACCGCTCCTGAGGCGACCGTTGCGCCGTTGCGCCGTGGCGCCCTGCAGCCCGACAGCCCTGCCGCCCGGTCGAGCGGCAGGGCTGTCGGTCCGCCGGGTGGCACCGCCGGGCGGTCACCCGCAGGGGTGCCTCACGGCTCCTCGGAGATCGACTCGACCCACGAGCGTGTGGCCTCGATGGTCCCGGACGAGGTGCGTCGCCAGACCCCGGTGCCCCCCTGCTGCCACGGGTGCGGCCCGGCGAGCGGTCGGAAGCTCACACCGAGCGCCTCGAGGCGCCCGGTGTGCAGCTCAAGGCGTCTGAGCAGGTCGCGCGGGTCGTCGGGGGTGCCCGACCACAGGACCTCGGCGAGCACGGCCGCCCTCGGGAACACGAGGTAGTCGAGGCGTTCTTCGGTCGGCACCCACTCGGTCCAGACCTGGAACTGCCCGCCGAGCACGTGCGAGCGCTGCTCGGCGGTCCACCCGGTCGGTGCTGGGGCGAAGGCGGCGACGTCGTCGACGGTGATCGGGCCGCCCTCGGAGCGCGGCTCGGCAGGGTCGTCGGACTGGTCGAAGTTGAAGTAGGTCGGGAAGAGCGGGGAGCGGACGACGTCGTGCGTCGTGGCTGCGCGGCTCGCGGCGGCGTCCCCGCGCCAGGCCATGACGATCGTGTCGTCGAGGACCCCGCCGGTCACGTAGCCCTCGTCCCAGACGAGCGCGCGCACACCGCGGCCGCGCAGGTGCTCGGCGAGCGAGCGCAGCATGTGGCCGTGCATCTGACGGGCCTGGGTGTACCCGTGCTCAGCCATCTCTGCGGCGACC
Organism: Sanguibacter biliveldensis; assembly: GCF_033798665.1. Lineage (NCBI taxonomy): Bacteria > Bacillati > Actinomycetota > Actinomycetes > Micrococcales > Sanguibacteraceae > Sanguibacter > Sanguibacter biliveldensis. The sequence goes on along the minus strand of NZ_CP138359.1, from coordinate 4,118,075 downwards.
GCCGGGTCCTGCTCCCACCAGGACATGTCGCACTCGTCGCCGCCGAGGTGGACGTAGGGCGGGTCCATCGCCTCGCACAGCTCGTCGAGGACCTGGGACAGGAACGCGACGACCGGCGCGGTCGGGCTCAGCGAGGATCCGCCAGCCCACACGGTGTCCTGGACGGTGTGGTCGACGCCCGCCTGGCCGAGCTCGGGGTAGGCGGCCCGCAGCGCGCTCGTGTGCCCGGGGACGTCGATCTCGGGGACGACGACGACCCCGCGGGACCTGCCGTGCTCGGCGATCTCGGTGAGGTCGGCGAGCGTGTAGCAGCCGCCGTGCGGGGTGTCGTCGTGCGCTCCCTCGGGGCCCAGCCGTGTCGAGGCCCGCCAGGAGGCGCCTGACGCGAGCCGGGGGAAGCGCTCGCTCGCGATCCTCCACCCCTGGTCGTCGGTGAGGTGCAGGTGCAGCCTGTTGAAGCGGTGCTCCGCGAGCAGGTCGATGTACCTCAGCACGGTGCGCTTGGGGAAGAAGTGCCGTGCGACGTCGAGCATCCCTCCGCGCCACTCGTGGACCGGGGCGTCCTCGACGCTCCCGCACGGGACCGACCACGCGCCACGGTCACGGCTCGCCACGCGCAGCGCGTCGGTCGGCAGCAGCTGGGCGAAGGTCGTGAGCGCGTGCCCGACGCCCTGCTCGTCGGAGGCCTCGACGGTGATCCCCGCTGCCGAGACCGTGAGCCTGTACCACTCGCGAGGGGTGCCCTCGACGACGCTGACGGTGACCGCCGTCCCGGGTGGCGCTGCGGGACCGTCGGGCAGCACGAGGATCCCGAGGTCAGACAACCGACGCGCGACGCGGGGCACCAGGCGAGGGTCGTGCGGTCCGGCAGCGCGGACGACCACCCCTCCCGTGAGGTCGAGGTGCCCGTCGTGCGTGTCGCTGTGCGCGGGGCGGGGCAGAAGGGTGCTGTACAGGTCCATGAGTCTCCATGACGCTCGTCGGGTGCGGGGCGCGACCGGCCTGCCGCGGGAGGCCGTAGATGCGCGATCCACGTGATCGTTGTCACTCGTTTGGTTCTAGTGGTACGTTACCCGGCAGTTAGTGGTCTTGTCTGGTCCGCAGCGTGGTGGGTCAGACGAGCAGACGAGAAAGTGGGCAGCGTGGCACTCGATCAAGCTCCCGCGACGACACGCACAGGTCGTCGCACAGCACGGCGCTCCCCAGGGGCGCCCCAGCAGCAGAAGCGGCACGTCGCCTTCCTGACGCGCCTGCGTCGTGACTACCCGCTCCTGGTCATGGTGGCGCCGGCCGTCGTCGTGCTGCTGCTGTTCACCTACATCCCCCTCCTGGGCAACGTGATCGCGTTCATGGACTACGTCCCGTTCCTGGGATTCCGTGACTCGGAGTGGGTCGGCCTCGACAACTTCAGCACCCTCTTCAGCGACGGGGCCTTCTGGAACGCCCTGTGGAACACCCTGCAGATCACGGCGCTCCAGCTCCTGCTGTTCTTCCCCGTGCCGATCGCCCTCGCCGTGTTCTTGCACTCGGTCCTGCGCTCGTCCGTGAAGCGGTTCGTGCAGTCGGTCGTCTACCTGCCGCACTTCCTCTCCTGGGTGATCATCGTCGCGCTGTTCCAGCAGATGTTCGGCGGTGCGGGCGTCCTCAACAGGTTCCTCATCACGCACGGGGTGACGCCGCTCGACATCATGTCGAACCCTGACACCTTCAAGCTGCTGCTGACCTTCCAGGGGGTCTGGAAGGACGCCGGCTGGGGGACGATCATCTTCCTCGCGGCCATCGCGGCGATCGACATCCACCAGTACGAGGCCGCGACGATCGACGGTGCGGGCGCGACCCGCAGGTTCTGGCACGTCACGCTGCCGGGCATGCGGCCGATCATCGTGCTCATGCTCATCCTGCGGCTCGGCGACTCGCTCACGGTCGGCTTCGAGCAGGTCCTGCTCCAGCGCGACGCCGTCGGCCCGGGTGCCGCCGAGGTCCTCGACACCTACGTCTACTTCAACGGCGTCGTCGACGGCAGCTGGGGGACAGCCACAGCAGCAGGCCTGCTCAAGGGGATCGTCAGCCTCGTCCTCGTCCTCGTCGCGAACAGCCTCGCCCACAAGCTCGGAGAAGAAGGGGTGTACCAACGATGACCGCGGTCGACCGTCCAGCCTGGCTCGGCAAGCCGAACCCGGGAGCGACCGCCCTGCGGGGCGTCGCGCTCGTGCTCATCTGCCTCGTGGTGATCTTCCCGTTCGTCGTCGTGGTCTCGACCTCGTTGGCCACCCAGGCCGACATCGACGCCAACGGTGGCTACGTGGTGTGGCCCGCGAGCCTCTCCTTCGACGCCTACCAGCAGATCTTCAACGGCACGCAGGTCACGCGCTCGATCCTCATCAGCCTCGGCATCACGACCGTCGGCACGGCGTTCAGCCTCGTGTGCACGGTCCTCGCGGCCTACGGGCTGTCCCGCAAGGGATCACTGTTCCAGCGCGGCCTGCTCACCTTCGTGCTCGTCACGCTGCTCTTCGGACCGGGCATGATCCCCGTCTACCTGATGGTGAAGAACCTCGGCATGCTCAACACGTACTGGGCGCTCATCATCCCGGGGGCGGTCAGCGCCTTCAACGTCGTCATCATCCGTGGCTTCATCCAGGGGATCCCGGGTGAGCTCTTCGACGCCGCCCGGATCGACGGTGCCAGCGAGTGGCGGGTGCTCGGGGCGATCGTGCTGCCTCTGTCCCGTGCGGCGATCGCCGTCGTCGGGCTCTTCCTCGCGGTCGGGTACTGGAACAACTACTTCGGCCCGCTGCTGTACCTCAACGACTCGAGCATGTGGCCGCTCCAGCTGCTCATGCGGTCCTTCGTGCTGCAGGGCAACGTCTCGTCGACGGCCCAGCACATCCCCGGCACGGTCCCCCCGCCCCAGCAGGCGATCCAGATGGCCTTGGTCGTCATCGCGACGCTCCCGATCCTCTGCGCCTACCCCTTCCTCACCAAGCACATGTCCAAGGGCATGCTCACCGGCGCCGTCAAGGGCTGACCCAACCTCACAGGAGAGATTCGATGACGCAACACCGTGGTTCCGCATTCGGGCTCGACACGCACGGCGTGTCACGCCGCTCGGTACTCAGAGGAGGTCTGCTCGGCGCCGCCGCGCTCGCCTTCGGCGGTTCGGTCCTGTCAGCCTGCTCGGGCGGCGGGGGCGCGGCGGGTGGCTCTGGGCTCCCGCTCGCGGCGATGCCCACCTACGTCGAGCCGCCCAAGCCGACTCCCTTCCTGCCCGGCAGCGCCGACGGGGTGATGGACGTCTACAAGGCGTTCCCGCTCGACGGTGCGCGGACGGTCGAGGGGACGGTCGGGGACGGGGGTGACTTCCAGTTCTTGGTCATGACCTACGGGCAGCCCGCACCGCCCCTCGCCGAGAACGCGTACTGGCAGACGCTCAACGCAGAGCTCAACCTCAACCTCAAGCCCGTCATGGTGCCCTACGCGGACTTCCCCACGAAGTTCCCGGCACTCGTCGCCGGCGACGACCTCCCAGAGGTCGTGTCCCTGCCCATGTACATGAACACGCCCCGTCTGCCTCAGCTCGCCGAGGCGAAGTTCACCGACCTGTCCGACCACCTCGCCGGCGACGCTGTCAAGAAGTACCCGAACCTCGCGGGCGTGCAGGAGTCGGCCTGGCGCAACGCCTTCCTCGGCGGGCGCATCTACGGGGTCCCCAAGTCGGACCCGATCTTCGGCGGGCAGCTGTACACCAAGACGGACCTCTTCGAGAAGGCGGGCGTCAGCGAGCACCCGCAGTCGCTCGAGGAGCTCCAGGAGACCGCCGCGGCGCTGACCGACTCGGGGTCCGGGGTGTACGCGTTCGGCGGCCCGATCACCGAGCTCGTGCTGCAGGTGTTCGGGGTGCCCAACAAGTGGACCCGCACGTCGGACGGCACCTTCGTGCCGCACTACGAGCACGAGGGCTTCGTCCCCGCGATCGAGGCCATGGCCTCGATGTACAAGGCTGGCTCCTTCCACCCGGACACCGCGACGATGGACAAGACGCAGCGCGACTCGCTGTTCCGGACCTCGCGCCTGGCGATGACCTACGACGGGAACCGCGCCTTCGGCATCATCGCCGACGACCGCGAGCTCGAGTTCGGCATGGCCCGCAGCTTCGAGAAGGACGGCGGCACCCCCGTCTACTGGACGGGCGGCGGAGCCTACGCCGTGACGATGCTGCGCAAGACCGACGACGCGGCCACGATCGACCGGTTCCTGCGGGTGATGGACTGGCTCTCGGCGCCGTTCGGGTCGAAGGAGTCCTTCGTCCAGTCCTACGGGGCAGAGGGAGACAACTACTCGATCATCGACGGTGTCCCCGTGCTCAACGAGCGGGGCCAGCGCGAGCAGGACCTCGGGTTCGCCTACATCGCCGGCGCCCCTCAGATCCTGTGCAACCCGCAGGGCGCTCCCGGGGTCGACGAGGCGATCCACACGTGGCAGACCTCCGTCGTGCCGTTCTTGACGGACAACCCGGCCCAGCACCTGTACTCAGAGACCGCCAACGCCAAGAGCGGGTCTCTCGAGCAGGGGGTCACCGACGCGATCACGTCGGTGTTCCTCGGCCGCGACTCGGCGACAGCCCTCGAGCGGGCGATCGCGACCTGGAAGTCGAACGGCGGGGACAAGATCGCGGCGGAGTACGCCGAGGCGTACGTCGGCTGATGCCGGCTGCGGTGCCGGGGCCCCGCGGCCCCGGCACCACCCCCCGAGAAGAAGCACCGAGCACCAGGAGGAGAGCTGTGAAGATCACCAGACCGTTGCGCGCCCTCGTCGTCGTCGACGGGACCGACGTGCACCACGACCTGCTCGGGGCGGCCACCGCCCTGCGCGACACCGTCCTCGAGGCAGGGGTCGTCGCGGAGGCCGCCGTAGGCCTGGACAGGTTCGTCGACGCGACCCCGCCGACCTCGGAGGCCGACGTGCTCGTGCTCTACCGCTCTGGTGTCGTCTTCGATCCCGCCCAGCAGCAGGCGCTCTCGGACAGGGTCGCCGCAGGTGCAGGCCTGGTGGTGCTCCACGCGAGCAACCTCTTCGGCTACGGGCCAGGAGGGCTCGAGGCCGACGCCGTCGCGCACGAGCTCTTCGGGTCGCGGTACGTCTCGCACGGTGACCACGGCTCCGAGGGCACGTACACCGTCGAGCTCACGGGCGAGCACCCGGTGACCGCGTTCCTCGACGACTTCGTGGTGGAGGACGAGTTCTACGTCATCGAGACGCGCGAGGACGTGCGGGTCCTCGCCGAGCGCGTCGACCCCGACGGGGTCCGCCACACCGTCGCCTACGTCCGGGACCACGGGCGTGGACGCGTCTGCTACGTCGCGCTGGGCCACGACATGCGTGCGTGGGGCAGCCCGTACGTCCGTCAGGTCGTCCGGCAGGCGGTCTTGTGGGCCGGGGGCGTGGACCTCGCCGACGTCGAGACGTGGTCGACGCGGTTCCCCCTCGGCAACGGGCGCAGCCTCGGGCCCGCCGCTGGGGGAGGGGCCCGATGACGGACCAGCCCTCCGCGGCGAGCTCCTGGTCTCCAGCCCCGGCGGTCGCGCAGCTGTGGTCCGTGCACACCCTCGCCGGCCGCGACCTCCGCGGGACGCTCGCACGCATCGCCGACATCGGGTTCGAGGGGGTCGAGCCGATCTCCCTCTACGGCCACCCCGCCGCGTCGGTCGCCGGCATGCTCGACGACCTCGGCCTGTCGATGAGGAGCGCGCACGTCGACTTCCCCGTGGGCGACGCGGGCGAACGGACCCTCGACGTCTACGCCGAGCTCGGGACGAGCACGCTCGTGTGGAGCCTGGAACCTGAAGAGCTCACCACCCAGGACGACATCAGGCGCGGCGCAGAGCGGGTCAACGAGGCTGCCCGGCGCGCGGGTGAACGGGGGCTCTCCATCGGCTACCACAACCACTTCGCCGAGTTCACGAACGCCTGGGACGGCCGCACAGCCTACGACGTGCTGCTCGACTGCCTCGACCCGCGCGTGGTCCTCGAGGTCGACCTTTACTGGGTGGCCGTCGCCGGGGCTGACGCGACCGCGCTCGTGCGCAGGCTCGGCGACCGCGTGCGGCTGCTGCACGTCAAGGACGGCCCCGCGCAGGGGATGGACGACCAGATGACGGTGCTCGGCGAGGGCACCGTGCACGTCGACAGCACGATCGCCGCCTGCACCGCGCTCGAGAGCTGCATCGTCGAGCTCGACCGCACCGCAGGAGACATGGTCAGTGCTCTCGCCCGCTCGTACGACTACCTGGTCGGCAGGTCGCTGGCCACAGGTCGGCGCTCCTCACTCACGGAAGGGCTCCTCTCGTGAGCCGTCTCATGGTCCTGTTCCTCGGTGGCACCGGCGTCATCAGCTCCGCCTGCGCGCGGGTCGCGCTCGCGGCCGGTCACGACCTGACGATCGTCACCCGGGGGAGCGACCGCCCGCGGCCGGCCCCGGAGGGCGCCACGACCGTGGTCGCCGACGTCCGAGACGCCGCGTCCCTCGAGGCTGCGCTCGCCGGACGGTCCTTCGACGTCGTGGTCGACTTCATCGCCTACTCGCCGCAGGACGTCGCCCAGGACATCAGGATGTTCTCGGGGCGGGTCAGCCAGTACGTGCTCGTCTCGACCTGCTCGGTGTACTCCCACCCGGCAGCCGTGCTGCCCATCACGGAGGGCGCCCAGCGCCGCGCGCCGCGCTTCGAGTACCCGGCGCAGAAGATCCGGTGCGAGCTGGCCGTCGAGGACGCCCAGCGCGAGGAGGGCTTCCCGGCGACGATCGTGCGCCCCTCGCACGTGTACGACCGCACGACGCTGCCGCTGCTCGCGGGATGGACCGCGGTCGAGCGCATGCGTGACGGACGCCCCGTGGTGGTGCACGGCGACGGAACCTCGCTGTGGAACCTCATGCACGCCGACGACTTCGCCCGTGCCTTCGTCCCGCTGCTGGGGAACCCGCACGCGGTCGGCGAGGCTGTGCACATCACCTCCTCCGAGCTCGTCACCTGGGACCAGGTCCACGAGACGGTCGCGCGCGCCGCGGGTGCCTCTCCGGTCCTCGTGCACAGGTCGAGCGAGGACATCGGTCGTGTGGTCGACTGGATGGACGTGGTCCTGGGTGAGGACTTCAGGCACACGGTCCTGTACGACCGCTCCAAGCTCGCCCGGCTCGTGCCTGGCTTCGCCGAGGAGTACACGCTCGCCCGGGGGATGCGCGAGACCCTGACGTGGTTCGACGAGGACCCGGCCCGCCGGAGTGTGGACGCCGGGCTCGACGCGGCGTTCGATACGCTCGCGTCGGGCGGGGTGGCAGACGGCTAGGCCGGTGGGGACCGCGTCGACGCCCAGGGTGTCGACGTGGGGCTGCTCCGCAGGACGCGTCACCGACGCGTGGGTGTGACGAGGACGGACCAGGGGCCATCGGAGGCTGCCTGCCAGAGAGGTTGTTGGAGACATGGCACAGGCGACACTTTCGGCGACGGACGACCCGAACCCTCTGTGGGTGCAGGCCGCAGCTGTGATCCGTCAGCGGATCAGTGACCAGACGCTCCCCGCTGGGCGCCGTCTGCCGGCCGAGCGCGACCTCTGCCAGCAGCTCGGCGTCTCGCGCGTCACGCTGCGCAAGGCGCTCCAGCAGCTCGTCGAGGAGGGCGTCCTCAGCTCGTCGCACGGGCGGGGCTGGTACGTCTCGAAGGCACCGTCAGGGCCGGAGTGGCCCAACACCCTCGAGTCCTTCACCGAGACGGCCAGGCGCAAGGGGCTCGAGCCGTCGTCGACGGTGCTCACGGCCGAGGTGGTCCCGGCGTCCTTCGACGAGGCCGAGGAGTTCGGCATCGTCGCGGGCACGGACATCTTCCGGCTCGTCCGCGTCCGGCACCTGGACGGGGTCGCGATCGGGATCGACGACTCCCGGGTCCCGCTGGCTCTCGCAGAGGGGATCGAGGACGTCGACTTCGTCGGCGCCTCGTTGCTGAGCGAGCTGGCCGCGCACGGGGTCGAGCCTGTCCATGCCGACTCGATCATCGAGGCACGTGGCTGCACGGCGGAGCTGGCTGCCCCGCTCGACCTCGCGCCGGGCGACCCCGTGCTGGCGATGCGGCAGGTGCTCGAAGACCAGTCGGGACGGACGGTGCTCGTCACGTCGATCACGTACCGCGGTGACAGGTACCGCCTGCACACGAGCTTCGCGAGGGTCGCCGGACCGCGGTCTTAGAGATCCATCCCCCCGGTCTGCGCGCGGTACCGCTCTGTCGTCTTATTGTCTACACTGGTATCAGTGAATGTCTTTTGTGGTTCGACTGATCGTCATCAGGGGGACCGCGCGACCTGAGAGGACCACCGCCCGTGGCGAGCCAGCGAATCGACTACAGGACAGCCCAGCGGGGGCAGGCTGCCGCTCTCGAGCGGATCGTCGACCACCTCCGACGTGATGCAGAGGCGCTCCCCGCGGCCGACCTGCTCAGCGGTGAGGCCTCAGTGGTCTTTGCTGGTATGGGTGCGAGCTATGCCGCCAGCGCCCTGCCCGTCTCGCTGCTGTCGCGGGCGGGTGTGCGCGCGACGCGAGAGATCGCGAGCGAGATGCGTGGCGCTGCGAGCCCTGAGCACACCGTCGTCGTCGGCGTCTCCCAGTCCGGGCGCAGCCCCGAGACCGTCGAGTTCGTCGAGCGCTTCCCGGTGCACGCGCGTCTCGTGCTCACGAACGTCGCCGGGGCCGCGCTCTCCGAGGTGGTCGACCGTCCGCTCGACCTCGGGTCCGAGCAGGACAGCTACGCCTCGACGATCGGGTACACCGGGACGCTCGTCGGCCTGACCGTGCTCGCCCAGCGGCTGCTCGGGGCGTCACCCGAGCAGGCCGTGGCCGTCTGGGACGGTATCGGCACGGTCGTCTCCCGCTTCGAGGAGGTGTCGGCGCCCGTCGTCGCCGCCGTCGCCGAGTCGGCCCGGACCGTCGTCGCGGCCGACGTCGTCGCCTCCGGCGCCTCCCGCGCCGCGTCCGAGGCAGGTGCGCTCCTCCTCCGCGAGGTCTGCCGCGTCCCCTCCTCTGCTCTCGTGACGCGCAACTACCTGCACGGTGAGATGGAGTCGGCCGGGGCGACGTTGCACGTCGTGGTCGGCGACGGCCGCGAGCGGCGCCTCGCGCGGACGCTGGCCGACGCGGGCCACCTCACGCTGCTCGTGACCACCGAGGAGACGCAGGCGGTCGACGACGTCTACCCGACGCCGCTGGCGGGCGGTCCGCTCCACGTGCTCGCCCTCCCGCAGGTCTCCGCGCCGGTCCGGGTGCTGCTCGAGACCGTCGTGCTGCAGCAGCTCGCGGGGGCGCTCGCCGAGGTGCGCGACGTCGAGATCGAAGACTTCGTCTTCGAGCACGACGACACGAAGATCGGAGGTGTGGTCCAGTGAGCCTCCTCGTCGGGGTCGACGTCGGTGGGACGAAGACGCACATCAAGGTCGTCATGGGAGGTCGCGTCCTGGCCGACCATGTCGGACCGAGCACCGGCTGGTCGGCCGTGCCGGTCGACCGCGCGGCCAACTGGCTCGCCGAGAGGGTCCGCCGGGTCGTGATGCTCGCGGTCGGCGACATCGCCATGTCACCCGACACGATCGTCGTGGGGGCCCACGGCTGCGAGGACCAGCCCCACTGCGACGAGCTCGCCGGTGCGCTCGCCGCTCGCCTCGAGACAGACTGCGTGGTCGTCAACGATGCGCAGCTGCTCGTGCCGGCGGCCGGTCTCGACGACGGCATCGGTCTCGTCGCCGGGACGGGCGCGGTGGCTGTCGGCCGGCGGGCGAGCGACGGCACCTGGATGACTGCTGGCGGCTGGGGGTGGGTCCTCGGCGACGACGGGTCGGCCTCCTCCCTCGTCCGCGAGGCCGCGCGAGCGGCCGTCCGGCTCGCCGACGTCGGCAGGCCCGACGGCCCGCTCGAGGCCCACCTGCTCGCCTCCTTCGAGGTCCCTGACCTCGTGAGGCTCGCGCACCGCATGAGCTGGGACGGCGGCGTGGAGACGTGGGGGGAGCACGCGCACGCCGTGTTCGCCGCCGCCGACGACGGGTCAGCCGCAGCGCTGACGGTCCTGGGCGCCGGGGCGGCCGGCCTCGCTCGCGTCGTCAGGGCGCTCGTGGAGCGCGGGGCTGCCGGGTCTTCCGTCGTGGCGGCGGGGGGCGTCGTCACCTCTCAGCCGCGCTACCACGCCGCCCTCGAGGCCGCCCTCGCAGAGCAGGTCCCGGGCCTGCGTCTCGTGCTTCTCGGCTGCCCTCCTGTCGACGGCGCTGTCGAGCTCGCACGTGAGCACGAGAGCAGCCCCAGCCAGGGTCGGAGCGTGCCCGCATGAGTCGCACACGAGTCAGCGAGATCGTCGGGCCGGGGCGTTCGCGGACGGTCGAGGAGCCGGTCCCGGAGCCGGGGCCGGGGGAGGTGCTGGTCCGGACGGTCGCATCGGGCGTGTGCGCCTCCGACCGCGGTGCGTGGGCCGAGCACCAGGGGCCGGAGCCTCGACGGCTCGGGCACGAGATCGCCGGGGTCGTCGAGGCGGCCGGGGCAGGCGTCTACGGCTGGTCTCAGGGGACGCGGGTCACCGGGTTCGCCTCTCCGGCTCTTGCCGAGCACGTCCTGGTCCCGGCCGACGACCTCTTCGAGCTGCCGGCCAACGTGCCGACCTGGGCCGGGCTCGGAGAGCCGCTGGCCTGCGTGACAGAGGCTGTGCTGCGGACCGGCATCGAGCCAGGCATGCGCGTGGCGATGGTGGGGCTCGGGTTCATGGGCCTCGGTGCGCTCCAGGTGGTGCGGGCGTGCGGGGCCGACGTCACGGCCTTCGACGTGAGGGCGTCGTCCCTCGAGCTGGCCTCGTCGCTCGGCGCCGGTGAGGTGCACGACGCCACGGCCTACCCACCCGCCCTGCGCGGGTCCTTCGACGCCGTCGTCGAGTTCAGCGGTACCGCACCGGCGCTCCGCACGGCAGGGGACCTCGTGGCCCAGCACGGGACGCTGTGCATCGGGGGGTACCACCACGACGGGCGTCGTGACCTCGATGTCGAGCTCTGGTACCGGTCGGTGACGATCGTCAGCGGCTTCACGTCGCAGCGGTGGCGCACCCGCGCGGCTCTCGAGCACGGCCTCGACCTCATGGCTCGCCGCCAGGTGACCTTCGAGCCGCTGGTGACCCACCGGGTCGGGATCGACGAGATCGACGCGGCCTACAGACTCTTCGAGACTCGCCCCCAGGGGTTCGTCAAGGCCGTCGTCGAGATGGGCGGCTGAGCCAGCCTGCTGCTCCGCCTGTGGGGAGCTCCGGGAGTCGGTGGTCTCTGGGCGCTTCAGCGTCGGCCGGTGCGCGCCCGTCCGCTCGACGTCGTCGGGGACAGGATCGTGGACCGGCGCAGGACCACGAGGCACGCGGCGGCCGTGAGGAGCAGGCCGCCGGAGATCCAGATGGCGGCGCTACCGCGGCCCCCGACCAGGGGCATCACGAAGGCGCGCCGGTCGGTCACGGAGATCGTGCTGACGCCGTCTGTCGTGGACACGGCGATGCTCCGCACGTCTGCGGGCGGTTCGACCAGCGTGACCGCCCCGCCTGCGCCGATCTCGAACCGGACGGCGTTCGCGAGGAGCTGGTACCCGTCTGGTGCGTGCGTCTCCTCGAGCCAGTAGGTGCCCGCCTCGATCCCGCCGGTGACGAACAGGCCGGTCTCGCCAGCGACTGTGGTGAGAGCCGGGGTGGTGAGCGCGGCTCCAGGTGCACCGTCGTCGTCTGCCCGCAGCACGAACTCCGCTCCGCCGAGCCGCACGCTCCCGTCGGCGCTGAGCTTCTCGACGTGGAGGTAGCGCACGGGGTGCTCGGTGCACAGGCCGGGCACGCACGGGTCGTCCGGGCCGGGGGGCTGAGGCCCTGCGACGACCACGTTGCGCAGCAGGTTGTCGCCACGCTCCACGGTCTTCACCACGACTGTGTACACCACCTGGGTGTCGGCCGAGATCGTGCCGGTGATCCTCAGGAGGTCGTCGCGCGGACCTGTGACGGTCAGCCCGCCCGCGTCGAGCAGGGTGCCGAAGCGTGCGTCGTCGAGCACCCCTCGCAGGTCGTCCGTGGAGTCCACCGTGACAGGGGCGGTCCCGGAGTGGTCGAAGGTGAGGGTGTACGTCACGACGTCGCCCCGACCCAGCGCCCGCCCGGGCTCCGGGTCGGCGGACTTGAGGACGGTGAGCTCGGCGCGGGGTGTCGTGACGCTGGCCTCGCACCCTTGGCCGGGAGGACAACCGGGGTCGACGACCTGGAACGGGATCGCTGGTGCGGGAGAGCCGGGGTTCGGAGGAAGGAGCAACTCCGCGGGTGGGGTCGCTCGTGCGACGTTGGTGATGTCCTCCACGTCGAGGTCGTCCGCGGCGACCCGCCCGGTCACGACGTAGACCACCGATCCTCCGGGTGGGATGGTGACGGTGTCGGCGACGTCGCCCGTGCCGCCGGCCACGCCGCAGGTCGCTCCTCCTGTCGAGGCGCAGGTCCAGGTCGGCTCTGTGACGCGTGCCGGGACCGGGTCGGTGATCGTGACGTCCTGGGCCGTCGTGACAGGCTTCGCCGCTGTCGAGGCTGCGTTCGACACCGTGACGGTGTAGACGACCTGCTCACCCGCTGCGTAGCTCGCCACGTCAGCCTCTTTGGTGATCGAGAGGTCGACGACGGGCAGGACGGTCAGTGTCGCCTCGCCAGGGGCCTCCAGACCGCACAGGCCGTGCGCGATGCCGTCCCAGCACGCAGGGGTGCTGGTGCCGGGCGTGAAGCTGTCCGGACCGTTCGTGTAGACGCCGACGCCGGTCCCCAGGGTGTCGTCCCACGCCTTGACCTGGACGTCGATGGTGCACGAGGCCTGAGCCTTGGCGAGGGAGCCCCGGACCACGACCTCCTCGGCCCCCGCCGCAGCGGTCACCGCCGCGCTGGATCCCGCGGCGCCCGAGGCTGCGAGGCAGGTCGTGCTGTTCACACCGGTGGCACGGAGACCACCGGGGAGACGGTCGGTGAGGTTCCAGTCCGTCTTCGCGTTCAGCTCGTCGGTGTTGGTGACGGTGAGCCGGAGCGTGGAGGTCTCGCCGTCCGAGACCACGGAGGGAGCGAACGCCTTGTCGAGCCGGGGTGTCACGTCCAGCGCCCGGACGTTGTCGAAGGCGCCGTCGTTGCCCATCGTGGCTGTCGTGGCGTTGTACATCTTGACCTCGAGCCAGCCCCCGGCGAGCTTGACCACCTCGTCGGGAGACAGACGGTTGAGGGCGACGGTGCGGGACTGGCCCTCGAACGCCGCCCACGTGGTCCCGTTCGTCGTGGCGGACGTGAGCGGGTACGTGCGCTCGTGGTGCTCCGTGCTCGAGCTCTGGGCTGTGCTGCAGGCTTCGACAGGCTGGCCGAGCGAGGCCCAGGTCGGGGCGCCCGGCACTCGGTAGGCGAACTGGTACCTGGGGTTCTGGGACGCAGCCCCGCAGAGAGCCGCTGTGTCGACACCGAAGGCCATGTACCGGTTCGGCCCCGGCAGCGGGATCGGGGTGGTGGTCTGCCACAGCACGCCGTCCCTCTCACCGGCAGGGACCGCGGGGCAGGTGCCACCGTCGGTCGTGGTGTGGTTGCACTCGCTGAAGGACGTGTAGACGAAGTTGCCTGTCGAGCCGCCGAACTGCTGTCCCATCGCGAGGGCCAGGAGTCGGCCGAACGACCAGCTCTGGACACCGTCGTCGAGCCCGCACGAGTACTGCGGGGCGTTCGCGTTGCCCGTCGTCGCCCACGCCGGGGTCGTGACCGAGGCCTGCGACAGGATGACGCCGTTGCACCGGACACCGTTGACCCAGCCGGCCGAGCCCGTATAGGTGTAGCCGCTGTAGCCCGGGTAGGCGGAGACGTAGGCTGCACGGCCGCCGGCTCCGCTCTGGTAGGCCCGGGCCTGCCCTGCGGGGACGTTCTGGAAGTCTTCGAGGAAGACGACCTCGCCGGGCTCGGGAGCACCTGCCGCAGCCGGGAGACCGCCCGAGCGCTCAGCGACCGCCTGCGAGGGCGTCGAGGCCAGGAGGGCGGAGCCGAGGAGGAGCGCGAGCACCGCAGCACCCGCGAGGAACCGGCTCACCCGCGAACGGCTCGGGCGTACGGCTCCGCCTGGGGCGATCACCGCATCGCGGGTGGTCGACGTCCGACTCCGAACAAACTTCGCCATGCTGTGGTCTCCCGACGGTATGGCCAGCCTGACGCCTCGACGCCTCTGGCAGATGACTCCTCTGGAGAACACACGCACTGGACGTCGATCATGTGACGCGGTCCAGCTCTTCTCACCCGCTCGGTCCGTCTCACCCCATCTCGGTCCGTTCCCCCAACCACGGTGCGAGCACGTCCTCGCGCCCGAGCCACGCGGCGCCACCGTCTGCCAGCTCCGCATCCGTGAGCAGCACGTCGTCGAAGACCTCGCGCAGCCGCGCGCGCTCGCCGCGGGCGACGCCTGTGAACACGAGCCGGGTGTGCGGCTCCTGCCGCTCCCAGGTGCCGAGCTGGCCGAGGTACAGCTGGCCGCCGGCACCGTCCCACTGGCAGATCGAGTCGGGGCGGTTCGGCAGCCAGAAGACCCCACGGCTGCGCACCCGCCCGGTGCCGAGCTCTTCGATGCGGTCGAGCAGACGCTCGGGGTGCATCGGCCGGTCGGAGCGCAGCTCGAGGCTCCAGGCGTGCGCGGTCTCCCACGAGTGGGCGTGCGCGTGCAGGGGGTTGCAGCGGCGCTGGGCGGCGAGGGCGTCGTGCTCGGCGCAGGTGAGGCGGTGCGCGCTGAGCTCGTGCAGGCCGTCGATCCGCCGGGAGTCGGGGGAGCGCAGGTGGTCGACGAGCTCGTCGCCGCAGCGGGCCGAGAGCCCCCGGTGGGTGCTGCCCGAGCTCGCGGTGACCACGAGGTCGGCGTGGGCGAGGTGCCCGGCGAGGACCTCGCCGACGGCGCGCTCGTCGTCCTCGGTGAGCCCGATGCCGCGCTCGGCGACCGAGTCGATGCCGAGCAGGTCTTCTTCGGCCTCGTCGACGTCGACCGCCGTGGCGACGGTCGCGAGCCGGACCATGTCGAGCTCGGCCCCCGGGTGGGTCGCCGCGTCGAGGGCGATGGTCACGGGGAGGGAGTCGGCCGAGACGGGCAGGGCGAGCACGATGTCGTCCCAGCGGCCGTCGGTCGCGAGCCTGCGCAGGGTCGGGAGAGCGTCCTCGCGGACGGCGCAGCTGAGGCAGGCGTGCTCGAGGTCGTGGCGCTCGTCCTCGACCGTGCCGCCCTGGGTGATGACCGCGCGACGCAGGTGGCCTTCGGCGGCGTGGATGTCGTGGCGCAGCACGACGGTCCGCGGGGAGTCGACGAGCAGCGCGAAGATCGCGGTCTCGCGGACCACGGGGTCGATGGTGGTGAGCAGGGACAGGGGGATCTGTGCCATGGGGTGTCTCCGGTCGGTGTGCGTGCCAGGCATGGAGGCCGGCTGGTTCGTCGTGCCCGAGGGCCGCGACCCGCCTGTGTGCTGGCGAGGGTCTCGGGCCGGTCAGGGCTTCTGATCTGCCGTGAGCGTACCTCTTGACGATAATGATAATCAATACGTATAGTCACCGGGTTGCTCCACCCCCGTCGGAAGAAGACCCATGTCAGCCGTCTGCCAGGTCCTTGGCACCCAGCCCGGATTCGGGCACTCGATCTCCCACTCGCACGTGCGCACCAAGCGTCGGTTCAACCCGAACATCCAGAAGAAGAGGTTCTGGGTCCCGTCGCTCGGACGCACCGTCACCCTGCGGGTCAGCACCCGCGGGCTCAAGACCATCGACAAGCTCGGCATCGACGTCGTCGCTGCCCGCATCCTCGCCCGCGGCGAGAAGATCTAGGAGGCCCCCCATGGCAACCAGGCGTGCAGACCTCAGGCCCGTCATCAAGCTCCGCTCGACGGCAGGCACAGGCTTCACCTACGTGACGAAGAAGAACCGTCGCAACAGCCCGGACCGCCTCGTGCTGGCCAAGTACGACCCTGTCGTCCGCCGGCACGTCGACTTCCGCGAGGAGCGCTGACATGGCCAAGACCTCCAAGGTCGCCAAGGACGACCAGCGGCGCGTGGTCGTCGAGCGCTACGCCGAGCGTCGGGCCGAGCTCAAGAGGCTCATCGCCGCTCCAGGCACGGCCCCCGCCGAGCGGGCGGCCGCGGTCGACGAGCTCGCCCGCCAGCCCCGCGATGCGAGCGCCACCCGGCTGCGCAACCGCGACGTCGTCGACGGGCGGCCCCGCGGCTACAACCGCATCTTCGGCCTCTCGCGCATCAGGCTGCGCGAGATGGCGCACCGCGGCGAGCTCCCCGGAGTCACCAAGTCCAGCTGGTAGACGCCCCCGCCCGCCCTTGCTGGCACTTGCCGGTCTCCGCCGAGACCGCACCACCGCCGAGCCCCACCCGGAGGCTCGGCACCCACCTCGCTCAGGTCTGACCTCAGACCACCACAGGAGAACCACCATGAAGACCGGGATCCACCCCGACTACCACCCCGTGGTCTACCGAGACGCCTCGGCCGACTTCGCCTTCCTCACCCGCTCGACCGCGACCCCCGCGGCGACGGTCGTGTGGGAGGACGGGAACACCTACCCCGTCATCGACGTCGAGGTCTCGAGCGCGAGCCACCCCTTCTACACGGGCAACGCCCGCGTGGTCGACACAGCAGGTCGCGTCGAGAAGTTCCGCCGTCGCTACGGCCAGACGGCCCCGCAGGCTGAGCCCGTGCAGGCCGAGCCCGCGAAGACCGTCGCGCCCGGCGAGGCTGCCCGATGAAGGTCCGCGCGTCGCTGCGCTCGCTGAAGAACAAGGACGGCTCGATCGTCGTCAGGCGCCGCGGCAAGACCTACGTCATCAACAAGAAGAACCCGCGCTGGAAAGGCAGGCAGGGCTGATGGCCGTCCCGAAGCGGAAGATGTCACGCTCGAACACCCGCGCACGGCGCTCGCAGTGGAAGGCCACGCCCGTCGCGCTCGTGCCGATCCAGGTCGACGGGACGACCGTCGAGGTCCCGCGGGTCCTGGTCAAGGCCGTGCACCGCGGCCTCGTCGACCCGGAGACGCTCGCGCGCAGGTCCTGACGGGCGCGGGCGTCCGGCCCGCAGGTTGGTCAGGCCGCCCCGCCCGGCCCGGCGGCGCCGGCCGTCAGGAGGAGGGGCGTCGGGCCCAGCCATCCGTCAGGAGGCGACCCTGTCGTGGGGTCGGCGGAGGGCCCCGACGAGCTCATCCTCGCTGTCGTCTCTCGAGGGCACCGGCCTGATCTGGGCCCACACCTCGTCGAGAGACAGCCCGAGCACGTCGGCGATCGCGGCGATGGTCGGGAAGGCCGGGGTGGCGACCCGGCCGGACTCGATCTTGCGGAGGGTCTCGGGCGAGACGCGCGCGTCTAGTGCAGTCTGGAGCATCGAGCGCTCACCTCGTGCGCGGCGCAGCAGAGCGCCCAGGCGCTGCCCGCGCTCGATCTCGTCGGGGGTGAGCGGGAGTCTGACCATGGTCCCGATAGTAATACCGGGATGACATGGCCGGTATAGTTATTGGCGAACGCCGCTCACGACGCACGAAGGACACCCCATGATCGAGATCCTCACCCCCTCCGAGGTCGCCAAGGGGCGGGAGACCGGCGCCCTCGTCGGGCACATCCTGCACACCCTCAAGGGGCGCGCCGTGGTGGGCACCAACCTGCTGGACATCGACCGCTGGGCCAAGGAGATGATCCTCGGTGCGGGCGCCGTGTCCTGCTACGTCGACTACGCGCCGTCCTTCGGCCGTGGGCCCTTCGGCCACTACATCTGCACGGCGGTCAACGACGCCGTGCTGCACGGTCTGCCGCACGACTACACCCTCGCCGACGGCGACCTGCTCACCCTCGACCTCGCGGTGCTGCTCGACGGCATCGCCGCCGACGCCGCCATCAGCTTCGTCGTCGGCACGACCCAGCCTGCCGAGAGCCTCGCGCTCATCGACGCGACCGAGCGGGCCCTCGCCGCAGGCATCGCCGCCGCGAACCCCGGCGCACGCATCGGCGACATCTCCCACGCGATCGGCACGGTCCTCGAGGCGGCCGGCTACCCGGTCAACACAGAGTTCGGCGGGCACGGCATCGGCTCGACCATGCACCAGGACCCGCACGTGGTGAACTCCGGCCGCCCCGGCCGCGGCTTCACGCTGCGCCCTGGCCTGCTGCTCGCCCTCGAGCCGTGGGTGATGGCCGACACCGACGTGCTGGTCACGGACCCCGACGGCTGGACCCTGCGCAGCGCGACAGGTGCTCGCACGGCCCACACCGAGCACACCGTCGCGATCACCGAGGACGGCGCCGAGATCCTCACGCTGCCGCGGTAGGGCGTCAGGCTGGTCGGGGCAGGCACGAGCCCGTCCTGGCAGGTGCGGGTGGTCGGGGCAGCGTGCGGCGGTGCTGCGGCTGCCTCGGCCCGCGGCGGCGTCCGCCCACGAGCGGCGGGCTGCCCCGACCCGACCTAGTGTGAAGAGCATGCCCAAGCCGTTGCAGCTCGTCATCGCCGCCCGCGTCGTCCGCCGGCTCCGCCGCAGCCGCACAGCCGCGGCCGGGCAGGCTTCCGCGCCGCGCGGTCCCAGCCACCTCCCCGCGCTGTCCCTCGCGGCGACGCTCGCCGCGACAGGCGCGCTGCACCTGGCGAAGCCGGGTCCCTACGACCGGCTGATCCCCAAGGCCCTCGGCAAGCCCCGCCCGTGGACCATCGGCAGCGGCGTCGCCGAGCTCGTCTGCGCGGCCTCGCTCGTGCACCCCGCGACCCGCCGCATCGGGTCGCTCGCGACGGCCGGGCTCGTCGTCACGGTGTTCCCCGGGAACATCACCGCGGCGCTGAAGGCCCGCCGATCCCGCATCCGCTCGGGCGCCGAGCGTCCGGGTGCCCGCGAGATCGTCGCCTGGGCTCGTCTGCCCTTCCAGCTCCCGCTGCTCGCGTGGGCGCTGGCGGCCGGACGGTCGGCGGGACCTCGCGAGAGCTGAGCGTCCCCCCCCCGGGTGATAGACGACCGCACGCCGGTCGGCGTGGGCACGTCGGGCAGCCGTCCACAGGATCGTCGCACCGTGCCCGCCGGAACTCCGGCTCGGGTCGATATCTTCTGACCGTGACGACACCAGGGGGCGCAGCGCACGAGACCGACGACCGGCCGCCGAGACGACGGTGGGTCACCGGACCGCGGATCACCGCCGTCGTGCTCCTGCTGGTCGTCGTGACGATCATCGTGAGCGAGCGCCCACGGCCCGGGGTCTTCTACGACGTCGTCTGGGCCCGGGTCCAGGGCATAGGCGACCTGGTCGACTGGGGTAAGACCTTCGAGAACCGGCAGCTCGCGGCCGACCTGGCACGCGAGGCGGCCGGGTGGTCTGGTGTGAGACGGGTGGGGTGGCCGGACGTCCAGGGGGTCGACGGAGACATGGCTAGGTTGGACACCCAGGTGGCGACGTTCACCGTGGTCGTCGACCCCGAGGACGGATCGGTCGAGCAGCTGGCCCGGAAGGCCTTCGACCAGTCGCTGGCCGCCGCCGAGGCTGGTGTCCGCCTCGACGTGACGCTGCAGGTCGACGACGTCACTCTCGTCGTCTCGGACACGGCAGGCCGGGACCTCGACGAGGCGGTCGACATCGTCCAGGAGATCCGCGAGGACCCCAGGTTCGGGCAGGCGAGGGTCTCCCTGGCCTCCTTCCCGTCGGCCTTCGAGGACCCTGAGGCGTTCTTCTCCGTGACTGCTCGCACTGTCGAGGTGGACGACGTCGAGCACGCCGGAGCTGAGCTCTGCGACCACGTGGAGGCGGTGAGACCGGCGGCCCAGCGCTGCTTCGTCGGCGGACCGGGCAAGGGCTGACCTGCCCGGAGACTCGTCCGAGCCGTCCCCTCCCAGACCTGTCTATCCGACGTGCCTGACCGGCTGCTGGTCGCCCGCTCTCTGCAGGGTCCCGCTCTCTGCAGCCTCTACGCCGAACCTCGCGCCACGAGGTAGGGCTCGACGGTCCGCCTGGGTCGGCCTCCAGCCTCGGCTCCCGGCGCTGCTGCACCGTGCGGACCTCCGGTGTCCCGCTCGCGCGACGCCCGTGGCCTGTCACCTGTCAGCAGCGCATCCACGAGGTCCAAGGCCGCAGCGGCGATCACCCCGCGGTCTGTCGCGGCAGTCGTGAGCTCAGGCGTGACGAGGGCGCCGACGTCGAGGCCGTCCATCCCGACGACGGCGACGTCCTCGGGGACGCGCTTCCCGGCACGCGCCATCTCCTTCATCGCGCCGATGGCGAGCACGTCGTTGAAGGCGAGCACGGCGTCCAGGGCGATGCCGCGCCCGAGCAGCTGGGCCGCAGCGGCGATCCCGCCGTCGTGCGACTCCTCCACGCGGACCTCGGACTGCTCGGACCAGGGGAGGCCGGCCTCCGCGAGGAAGGCCCTGTAGGCGAGGCAGCGGGTCGAGGGCTCCGGACCGGAGTCGATCATCGCGATCGACCTCCGCCCTGTCGCGACGAGGTGGGCGAGCGCAGCGCGGACACCGGCCTCGTGGTCGATCCAGACCGTGGCGTCGCCGACGGTCTCGTCGGGGTTGTCGATCGAGACGAAGGGCACGCCGACGTCGGCCGTCGCACCCGCAGGCAGGCAGCCGACGAGCGCGTCGACACGGCGCAGGAGCGGTGAGAGCCGGGCGTCCCGGTCGGTCCCGTACCCCACGTCGCACAGGATGAGCCCCCACCCGCGGGCCGCGGCTGCGCGGCTCAGCTCGGAGGCGAGCTCGGCGTAGTAGGGGTTGCGCAGGCTCTCGACGAGCAGCCCGATCGTGGTCCCCGACCCCTTGACGAGGCTCTGTGCGGCACGGTTCGGCCTGTAGCCGAGGAGCTGCGCGGCTGCGACGACGCGTTCCCGCGTCGCCGGGGCGATGTCGGCCATGTCGTTGAGCGCCCGGGTGACGGTCTGGCGGGACACCCCGGCCTCGCGCGCGACGTCGAGGATGGTCGGCGTGCGGGGTGTGGTCACGTCCCCAGGGTAGTGCTAGCGTCGTCCCGTGAACGTTCACGGTGCGATGAAGCACGACGACGAGGAGACGATGATGGCCGACGAGACGGCACGGAAGGCGACGATCCGCGACGTCGCGGCCGCCGCCGGGGTCTCGGCCCAGACGGTGTCGAGGGTCATCAACTCCTCGACGCACGTGAACCCGGGGACACGAGCCCAGGTAGCGCGCGCCATCGCCGAGCTCGGTTTCACCCCTGACGTGGGTGCCCAGAACCTCGCCCGGCTCAAGCGCTCTGCCTCTGTAGGGTCGACCCCGTGAGCTCACGCACCGCCGCAGGGACCCGCCCCGCCCGTCCCCCCGTGCCCGAGACGGCCCGACGCGCACGTGTCGCCGTCGCCGTCCTCTTCTTCACCAACGGTGCGCTCTTCGCCAACCTGCTGCCCAGGTACCCCGAGATCAAGGCCGGCCTCGACCTCTCCAACGGGGGCTTCGGCGCGGCCGTCGCGGCCTTCCCGCTCGGGGCTCTCGTCGCAGGGCTCTCGGCAGGTGCGCTCATCCGGCGGTTCGGCTCGGCCCGCGTCGCCGTCGGGGCGACCCTCGTGGCGACCGTCGGGTTCGTGGGGGCCGGTGCCGCGTCGGTCTGGGCCGTGCTCGCCGCCGCGCTCTTCGTCGCGGGTGCGATGGACGCGATCACCGACGTCGCCCAGAACTCCCACGGGCTCAGGGTCCAGCGGCTGTACGGCCGGTCGATCCTCAACTCCTTCCACGCCGTGTGGAGCATGGGGGCCGTGATCGGCGGCATCATGGGCGCAGCCCTCGCCGAGGCAGGTCTGTCGACGACGGCCCACATGGTCGTGTCCTCGGTGGTCTTCGGCATCGCCGCGCTGCTGGCCTACAGGTGGCTGCTGCGCGGCCCGGAGCCCGGTCCCGAGCCTGACGAGGAGGTCGCCGCCGATGCAGCCGCCGTAGGTGCACTCGAGCCTGCGACCGACCAGCAGCCCCGCACCACCTCACGTGTCTCGCCGTCCTTCGTGCTCCGCTGGGGCACGCTCCTGGCCCTCACGGTCATCGCCGCATCGGGCGGCATCGTCGAGGACGCGGGCTCGTCGTGGGCCGCGATCTACCTCTCGGGGACCTTCGAGTCGACGGCCTTCGTCGCGAGCCTCGGGTTCATCGCGCTGCAGGGCATGCAGTTCGTCGGTCGGCTGCTGGGCGACGGGCTCGTCGACAGGTTTGGCCAGCGTGCCGTCGCCCGGTCGGGCGGGGCGATCGTCCTGGTCGGGACTGGCGCCGCGCTCGCCTGGCCCACCACGGTCGGCACGATCGTCGGCTTCGGGCTGGCGGGCTTCGGGGTCGCGACGCTCATCCCCGCGGCGATGGACGCCGCCGACAGGCTGCCAGGCTTCGCGCCGGGCACCGGGCTGACGATCGTCACGTGGCTGCTGCGCCTCGGCTTCCTCGCCTCGCCGCCGGTCGTCGGGGCTGTCGCCGATGCGAGCTCCCTGCGCGTCGGGCTCCTCGTGCTGCCCCTCTCCGGCCTCTTCGTGGTGGTCTTCGCCCAGGTGCTCTCGACACGGCGCCGCACGACCGAGGGCGCTTCCGCCACGGACGACACACCCCGGGACTGAGCGCGGCGAGGTGTGCTGGGCGCCACACCGTGGGATTATCGTGGGGCCCAGCCGAACTGTGTCCCGGAGGTCTCGCCCGATGGTCTTCGTCCCAGCAGCGCGCCCGCCACAGCACTACGAGCTCGTCCACGAGTGGACCCTCGAGTCCCCCTCGGACGTCAGCAGGCTGCGCTCGGAGATCGCCGAGCGCGCGATCGCGACGGGCGACTGGGACCCCGACGCACCCGAGGTCCTCGACAGGCTGGTCCTGGTCTGCAGCGAGCTGTCGTCCAACGCGCTGATCCACGCGCGCCCACCGGTGTGCGCGAGCCTGCAGGCGTCTCCGTCGAGGTTCCTCGTGGACGTCTCCGACGACGTCCTGGCGACCTCGCCCGTCCTGGCCCAGCAGCCTGAGGAGGGTGGCCTCGGGCTCGCGCTCACGTCAGCCCTCGCCTCGTCGTCGGGCTGGTACGTCGAGGGTGGCCGCAAGCACGTGTGGGCGACCTTCATCAAGCGGGCCGGTGCCGCTCGCGCTCCGGTCGGGAAGGTCGACGTCAGCCGGCTCTGACCGCGCCCGATCTCGTCCGGCGCCCCCCGACCCCTGCACACCGTCGGCGCCGCGCTCTCCGCCTGCGGACTGTGCTCCGGGTGAGCGTGCGCCGGCGCTAGGTTGGTCTGATGGCACCCCAGGACAGTCTGCGACGCGCATGAGCTCGTACCGTCAGGCCGACTGGGACGCGGCGGTCGTGCACCCGTCGACCGTCAGGCCGCCGTACCTCATGAGCACGGGCGTCGTGGTCGCCGACCAGGGTGCCTCGCGGCCGCTCGCCTCGCCGCACAGCCACCCCGAGGCGATGCTCGCGTGGTGCTACCGCGGGACGGTGTGGGTGTACCTGCAGGACGCGGCCTGGCGCCTCGCCCCGGGGCAGGGCATCTGGGTCCCGCCGAGCACCCCGCACACCTCGCGCCACGAGCGCGGGTCGACAGGGTGCTACACCTACCTGCCCGACCAGGCGCTGGCCGCGCCCGTCACCGAGATCAGCCGGGTCCTGGTCCCGCGCGCCGTCCAGGAGATGCTGCTGCACCTGGGGTCCGACGACATGGACGACGGCCTGCGGGTCCGCATCCAGTCGGTCCTCGTCGAGATGCTCCAGCAGCCGTCGCAGACCGCCGCCGACGGGTGGGGTGAGGTCCCGCTCCCGACGGACGACCGCGTGGCGGTCCTCGTCCAGGCGGTGCTCGCCGACCCCGGGGACACGCGCAGCGCCCGCGAGCTCTTCGACGCGCACGGCCTGCACGAGCGGACCGTCCTGCGGGTGTTCCAGCGCGACATCGGCACGAGCTTCGCCCGGTGGCGCACCGGGGTGCGCCTGACCCAGGCGGCGCGGCTGATCGTCGACGGCACCCCCGTCGGGGTCGCCGCGCACAGGTCCGGCTACGCCACGACGAGCGCCTTCTCGGCGGCGTTCAAGGAGCGCTTCGGCCTGACCCCGCGCCAGCACGTCGCCCGCGTGCAGGCAGACCCGGCGCACCACCTGTACTGGCGCTGAGCGAGGGAGCGGGCTGAGGTCCACGTCGCAGGTGAGGCGGGCTCACGCCGCGGTCAGGGTCCGGACCAGGAGCGGGACGAAGAAGGCCGCGAAGAGTGCGACGAAGGCCCAGTCGGTGAACCCGAGGTCCTTGACGACCATCCGGAGCCTCCCGCTCCACGTCGCGGGCTCCGCGCCGTCGGCTCGTGCTCGCGCGAGCGTCTGCCGCCAGGAGCCTGCGGCGACAGCCCAGGCGAGCACGACGAGCACTGCCCACTGTGCTGGCAGCGGCCAAGAACCCATCGTCTGTCCTCTTCCGGTTCCGGGGGCGTGCCTCTGTGTCGGAGACGCGACACAAGTCGTCGGCCTGGCGACACTTGGCGCACCAAGACCGCCCTAGCATCATCCTTGTTAGGTGAGGGTTACCTAACCACGGCGGCGACGTCGCCTCTCGACGTCGCGCCACCCTCCCACTCTTTGCAAGGAGAACCATGCTGCACGCTCTCGCGCGCCCGAAGACCACCCAGGGGCGCCACGCGTCACGGGCGTCTGGGCTCGTCGCCCTGGCCCTCGCCGCCGCCGTCACGCTGGCGGGCTGCGGCACCGCCGGTGCCGACGCCGCGTCGTCCGACGCACCGGCGACCACGGCCGCCGCCACGACCGACGGGGTCGTCGTCGAGCATGCCCACGGGTCGACGACCATCGCCGAGAAGCCCGAGCGGATCGTCGCGCTCGGCTGGATGACCCCGGACATCGTGGCGGCCCTCGGGGTCAACCCGGTCGGGATCGAGAAGGTCTGGGGTGCCGGCGAGAGCGGCTTCCAGCCGTGGTTCGAGGAGTTCGTGACCGCTGAGTTCGGCGAGATGCCCGAGATCATCCCCTACACGGACGACGGCCCGAACTACGAGGCCATCAAGGCCCTCGAGCCCGACCTCATCCTCGGCCTGTACACGGGCATCTCGGACGTCGAGTACGAGCGGCTGACCGAGATCGCCCCGACGGTGCCGTACATCGAGCGCGCCTGGGACCCGAGCACCTGGCAGGACATGACCCGCACCGTCGGCAAGGCGATGTGGGCCGACGAGAAGGCTGAAGAGCTCGTCGCCGAGACGGAGGGCGACATCGCCGCACTCGCCGACGAGCACCCCGAGTTCGACGGCAAGACCTTCGTCTGGGGCCTCACCCTCAACGAGGGCGGGACCGACCTCGGCGTCTACCTGGAGTACGACCCCCGCGTGCGCATCACCGAGGCGCTCGGCTTCACCTCGACCTCCGCGATGGACGACTTCCTCTCGACCGCCGAGGGCGACAACTGGTACACCGGCGTGAGCCTCGAGAACCTCTACGACGTCCAGGCCGACCTCTTCGTGGCCTGGGGGGCCAACGCCGCCGAGGGGACGTACACCGTCGAGAACCCGATCGTCTCCCGCTGGGAGCCGATCGCGGCCGACTCGTACGTGATCTACGGCGACGAGGCGAACGCCTCGGCGATCAGCGCACCGACGGTCCTCTCGCTCGACTACGTGCTGCCCACCTACGTCGACGACCTCGCAGCCGCCCTGCAGGGTGAGCCGACAGTCTCGGGCAAGTGACACCTGGTCTGCACGCACCGTCCCCGTCCTCGGCCCAGCCGGGGGCGGGCGGCGGTGCCGCTGTCTCGACCAGCCTGACGGGCACTGCGACGGCCGGCGCTGGGTCGACCGGCGACGCGCGCGTCCTGGTGACGCCCGACCCCGTGACCCCCGACCCCGTGACCCCTGGCCCGGTGACCACCGACCCCGCAGCCCGCCGCAGCCACGTCCAGCGCCGCACCGCCGTGCTCGGCGTCGGGCTGCTCGTCACCGCCGTGGTGCTGGTCCTCGCCGTGATCACGTCGCTCGCCGTCGGTGCGCGCGCGATCGACCCCACGACAGTCGTGCGCGCCCTCGTCTCCTACGACGACACCGACGCTCTGCACCTCATGGTCCGTGAGCTCCGCGTCCCCCGGACCGTGCTCGCGGTCGTCGTGGGCGCGGCCCTCGCCGTCTGCGGGGCGCTCATCCAGGCCTTCACGCGCAACCCTCTCGCCGACCCGGGCATCCTCGGGGTCAACGCGGGCGCCTCTCTCGCGGTGACCTTCGCCGTGGCTGTCCTCGGGCTCACGACGCCCGGCGCCTACGTGCCCTTCGCGTTGCTCGGGGCGCTCACGCTCACGGTCCTCGTCTACGTCCTCGGGTCCTTCGGGCTCTCCGGTGCGACACCCATGAAGCTCACGCTCGCGGGGGTCGCCCTCGGCGCGACGTGCACAGGCTTCACCACGGCGCTCGTGCTGCACGACCGCTCGACATTGCAGGTCATGAGGTTCTGGAGCGTCGGGTCCGTCGGCGGACACACCCTCGACCAGCTCGCCTGGGCGATCCCCCTGATCGCCGCGGGACTCGTCCTCGCGCTCGTGTCCGCCCGCTCCCTCAACGCCCTCGCCCTCGGTGACGACCTCGCCCAGTCGCTCGGCACCCGGGTCGCCACGACCCGGGTGGTCGTCATCGTCGCGGTGACCCTCCTCGCGGGGACCAGCGTCGCGGCGGCCGGCCCGATCGCCTTCGTCGGCATCATGATCCCGCACACGGTGCGCTGGTTCACAGGCCCTGACCAGCGCTGGGTCCTGCTCTACTCCATGCTCGTCGGCCCGACCTTCCTGCTGCTCGCCGACGTCCTCGGACGTGTCGTGCTGCCGACCGGCGAGCTCCGCGTCGGCATCGTCACCGGGCTCCTCGGCGCGCCGGTCCTCGTCGCGCTCGTACGCCGCAGGCAGGTGAGCGGGCTGTGAGCGCACCGCACGAGACCGCTGGGCGCACGGCCGCCGATCACACGACCGCTGACCGCGCGGCCGCCGGCCGCAAGCCTTCCGCCCGTCCGGCCACCGACTTCCCGACCGTCGACTTCGGTCGCCGTCTGCTGCGCCTCGACACCCGGCGCCTCGGGCTCCTCGTCCCGGTCCGCACCCTCGTCGTCTGCGCCGTGCTGGTCGTCGTGATCCTCGTCGTCGGGGTCGCCTCCATGACCATCGGTGCCTACGACCTCGGCCTCGGTGCCGTGCTCCGCGCCGTCGTCGACCCCGCCTCTGACCCCGACGCCCGGCAGGTGGTCGTCGAGTGGCGCCTCCCGCGGGTGCTCTTCGCGGTGCTCTGCGGCGCGGCTCTCGCGCTCTCGGGCGGGATCTTCCAGTCGCTGACCCGCAACCCGCTCGGGTCGCCGGACATCATCGGCTTCGGTGTCGGGGCCCAGTTCGGCGTGACCCTCGTGATGATCGTCCTGGGGCACAACACCTACGGCTACAAGGCTGCCGGTGCGATCGTCGGTGGGCTCGTCACGGCGCTGCTCGTCTACGCCCTCGCGACCAAGGGGACGCTGTCCTCGTTCAGGCTCATCATCGTCGGGATCGGCGTCTCGGCGGGGCTCGGCTCCCTCACGTCGTGGATCCTCGTGTCGGTCAGCGTCGAGCAGGCCATGATGGCCGCCACCTGGGGGGCCGGCTCCCTCGCCTCCCTCGGCTTCGACCAGCTGGTCCCGGCCGCCGTGGTGCTCGGCGTGACGGTGCTCGTCGCTGTGCCGCTCCACCGCACGCTGCCCGTCCTCGAGATGGGCGACGACGCCGCGACGGCCCTCGGCATCTCCCCGGGACGGACCCGCTTCGCGGCGATGATCGTCGGGGTCATGCTCGTCGCCCTGGTCACCGCTGCGGCCGGGCCGATCTCCTTCATCGCGCTCGCCGCCCCGCAGATCTGCCAGCGCCTGACCCGGTCGAGCACCCCGATGGCGACGACCTCGGTCATGCTCACCGGGGCCGCGCTCGTGGTGGTCTCCGACGCGACGGCCCAGCTGCTGTCGGTCCAGGTCGGCGTGGTCACGGTCTCCGTCGGCGGTCTCTACCTCGCCTGGCTGCTCGCCCGGCAGTACAGGAACCGCACATGAGCCCGGCACCCGACTCTGCCCCCGGCCTCGACCCCCGCGGCACGCGCGGCTCCGTGCCCAGCCAGGCGCCGGGCTCCGCGCCGCGAACCGCGCCCCGACCCACCAGCCCGCGCCGGCTCTTCGGTCTCGCCCTCGTCGCCGACGGGCGCGGCGGTGCGCTCGCCGCGGCGACAGCTCTGCTCGTCGTGCACGCCCTCGCCGAGGCTGCCGTCCCCGTGATGATCGGGGCGACCGTCGACCGCGCCGTCCTGCCCGGTGACCCGGCCGCTCTGGCCACCTGGCTCGGTGCGCTCGTCGGAGTGTTCGTGGTCCTGACGGTCAGCTATCAGTCGGCCTCCCGACTCATGGTCTCCGTCTACGGCTACGGGGAGCAGTCGCTGCGCCACCTCGCGCTCAGCAGGATCCTGCGCCCGCGGCTCTCGGCCCACAGGCTGACCCCCGGAGAGACCCTCACCTACGTCACCTCCGACACCTACCGTGTAGCGGGGGTGGCCTGGTCGGTCGCCCAGCAGTGCGCGACCCTCGCGTCGATCGTCGGTGCGAGCCTGGTCATGCTCGCCTTCTCGCCTGTCGCCACGGCTGTCGTCCTGGTGTCGACTCTTCTCACGCTGGTCGTCATGCGCGTGGTCTCCCGACCGATCGAGCGCCGCGGGTACGCCGAGCAGCGCGCTGCGACCGAGGCCGGGGCCGTCGCCGCGGACTTCATGAGCGGGTTCCGGGTGCTCGTGGGCATCGGGGCGCGCGACGAGGCCGTGCGCCGGTACGTCGCCGCGAGCGGTGCCTCCAGGGTCGCCGCGACGGCGGCTGGCCGCTCGCTCGCCGGGTACGAGGCCGTGAGCGCCACCATCGCCGCCGGGACGACCACGGTCCTCGCAGGCGCGGCGGCGTGGCTCGCCGCCGACGGGCAGATCTCGGTCGGTGAGCTCGTGACGGTCCTCGGGCTCGCGCAGCTGGTCGGCGGCGACCTGGCGTACGCCGGTTCCTTCCCGGCGAGCTGGGTCCACAAGATCGCCTCGGCCCGCCGTCTCGCGCGGCTGGTCGACGCCGCCGACCTGGTCGACGCCTCGGGCCCTGTGGTGTCAGGGGACGTGACGGGACGCTCGGACGCGCAGGGTCTGGTGGGCGACGACAGTCCTGACGTCGACAGCCGTGACATCGCCCGCCTGGACGGCGACGGCTGCGCTGACGACGACAGTCCTGACGACGACGTGGTGCTCACCTTCCGCACGGGTGCGGGTACCGGCCTGGGCAACAGTGCCAGCACCAGCGCAGTGCACCTGCGCCGAGGCGAGATGCTCGGTGTCAGGCCCCCGGACAGCGGCTCGGCCCGCGAGCTCTCCAGGGTCCTCGGTCTCCGCTCCCCGGTCGCGCGCGGCGACGTGACGGTCCGCGTCGACGGCACGCAGGTCGACGCGCTCGACCTCGACCCGCTCGACTACCGCCGACGGGTGGTGTCCTTCCCGCACCGCCACACCATCGCGAGCGGCACGCTCCGCGAGGCCGTGAGCGGCCAGGGGTCTGGTGTCCTCCCGGACCTCGACCTCGTCGACGCCGCCGCCCTCCACGACACCGTCCTCGAGGCCGGGGGCTGGGAAGCCCAGGTCGGCGAGGGGGGCAGGCGGCTCTCGGGAGGGCAGCGCCAGCGGATCGGCGTGGCCCGCGCCCTCCACACAGCCGCGGACGTCCTGGTCCTCGACGAGCCGACCTCTGCCGTCGACACGGTCACCGAGGCACGCGTCGCCCAGGCCCTCGTCCGCCAGGGACGGACTCTCGTGGTGGTCAGCACCTCTCCGGTGCTCCTCGGCGCCTGCGACAGGGTCGTAGACCTCGAGCCGAGCTCGGAGCAGACCACTCACCGCGACCCGGCCGCCGCCCCCGCCCCCCTGACCCGAGAGACGAGCGTCGAGCATGGCTGACCGTCCCGCCGCACCCCTGCCCGCAGCATCTCAGCCCGCAGCGACTCGACCCACCGAGACCGCGCCCTCCGGAGCCCGGGCGAGCGCGACGACCCTCCCCGTCGCCGCACCCGCCCAGGTCCGCGCCGTGGTGCTCGACGCGGTCCGGCTCCGTCGCGGGCGGGCCGCAGCTGTCGCGGTGCTGTTCCTCCTCGCCTCGGCGGCCGGGCTCGTGGTCCCCGCCTGCCTCGGCGCGATCGTCGACGGCGTCACGGACGGCGCCGGCGTCCCGGTGCTCCTGCGCTGGGTGGCCGGAGCGGCGCTCGGCTCTCTCGGTGCCGCAGGGGCAGCCCTCGCGGGCGCGCGGGTGCTGACGGGCCTCGTCCAGGACGTCCTCGCGAGCCTGCGGGAGGACGTCTTCGCCTCGGCCATGCGCCTGCCCGTGGGGGTGGTCGACGACGGCGAGACCTCCGACCTGCTGTCCAGGGTCACCGGCGACGTCGACGCCGTGGCCGAGGCGGGCGGGGACGTCGCACCGACCCTGCTGTCGGCGGGCTTCGCCGTGGTGGTCTCGGTCGGTGCGCTCACGGCGATCGACCCGTGGCTGGCGCTCGCGGGCCTGTCGTGCGCCCCCTGCTACGTGGTCGGGGCGCGGGCGTTCCTGCGGCGGTCGAGGATCGTCTTCGGCGAGGTCAGGGTCCGCGAGGCGGCCCGCAGCCAAGCAGTCCTGGAGGCTGTCGAGGGCATGGAGACCGTGACGGCTCTCGGGGAGCAGGAGCAGGCGCTCGCCCGGGTGCGCCGCCGTGCCGAGGACTCGATCCGTGGGCAGGTCGAGGGGGTGCGGCTGCGGAACAGGCTGTTCCGGTGGATCAACGGGGGCGAGGCGCTCGGTCTCGTGGCGATCCTCGCGACAGGCTTCGTGCTGTCCTCGGCAGGCTCCGTGAGCGTGGGGATGGTGACCACCGCGGCGCTCGTGTTCCACAGGTTGTTCGGACCTGTCGGGCAGCTGATCTTCGGTCTCGACGACATCCAGCGGGCGGCGATCGGCCTGGCACGCCTCGTCGGCGTGATCGAGGCGGCCGCAGACGTCCCCGCGGCCCGGCAGGTCTCAGCAGATGCCGAGACCTCGCGTCAGCGTCCCCCGGGCGAGCGCCGACCGACAGGGGTCGAGCTGCGCGACGTGACCTTCCGCTACCCGACGAGCGGACGCGGCGTCAGCGGCGTGACCCTGCTCGTGCACCCGGGGACGGCTGTCGCCCTGGTGGGCACCTCGGGGTCGGGCAAGAGCACGATCGCCCGCGTGGTCGCCGGCCACCACGAGCCGAGCTCGGGGACCGTCGCCTTCGACCACCCGACGACGCCGTACTACGTCTCGCAAGAGCTCCACGCCTTCCGCGGCAGCATCGGTGACTCGCTCCGGCTGGCTGCCCCCGAGGCCGGTGACGACGAGGTCGTCGCCGCGCTCCTCGCCGCCGGTGCGGACTGGGCGGTGCCGACGGTCGTCGCAGAGAGCGAGAGCGAGCGCGCCGACGAGAACGCCAGTGCGGACGACGCGGGCGGGCTCAGCGCCCCAGGGGCCGGTGCAGCCCCACAGGGGACAGCGCCCCTCGACGAAGGGCGCATCCAGCAGCTGGCGATCGCCCGGGCGATCCTCGCGGACCCTGAGGTGGTGATCCTCGACGAGGCGACGGCCGACGTCGGCCTGCAGCACCGCGCAGCCGTCGAGGCGGCAGTCACGGCGCTGCGGCGCGACAGGACGGTGATCTTCGTGGCGCACAGGCTGCAGCAGGTCGTGACCGCGGACCTCGTCGTGGTGGTCGCCGACGGGAGGGTGGTCCAGCAGGGCACGCACGACGAGCTCCTGCGGTCCGAGGGCGCCTACAGCGACTTCTGGCAGGCGTCTGCGGAGCCGCTCGTCGCGGAGACGTCCGCGCCCCGCTGATGAGGCGCGGACGTCCCGCTGACAGTGCCGGCGACGTCCTGCTGAGGAAGCAGCGGCATCCTGCTGACGCGGAGACGGCCAGACCCGCTCACGCGAAGCCAGCCGGCACCGCGTCAGGTCAGACCGTGCGCTGCGCCTCGGCGAGGCGTGCCGGCACGTCGGCGGCCGTCATGCGCACCCCGTAGGCGGGTGTGTCGCGCTCGAAGCGCCAGCTCTCCGCGAGCGACCCGGCGTCGACGGCGTCGAAGCCGAGCTCGTCGAGCAGCGTGCTGACGAGGGTCTTGGCTGCGTCGTCGTCACCGGCGATCGGCAGCGCGCGCCGGTCGGGCGTCCCGGAGACCGAGGCGTCGTCGGTGAGGTCTGCCGCGGTGATGTTGTTGAAGGCCTTGACGACCTTCGACCCCGGCAGGTGCGCCTGGAGCATCGCGGAGACCGTCGTGGTGCCCTCGTCGAGGGCGGGGATGCGGCCGTCGCGCTCG
This sequence comes from Sanguibacter biliveldensis, assembly GCF_033798665.1. Lineage (NCBI taxonomy): Bacteria > Bacillati > Actinomycetota > Actinomycetes > Micrococcales > Sanguibacteraceae > Sanguibacter > Sanguibacter biliveldensis. The sequence continues at coordinate 4,085,662 of NZ_CP138359.1, read as the reverse complement.
AAGTAGTAGTTGTTGGTGTCGATGACGACCTTGCCGTCGAGGGGCTCGACGGGGACGTCGCGGTAGGCCTTGAGCGGGACGGTGACAACCACGAGGTCGCCTGCCTCCGCAGCCTCGGCTGCTGTCGCGGCACGGGCGCGCGGCCCGAGCTCGGCAACGAGGTCGGCGAGGGTCTCCGGTCCGCGGGAGTTGCTCACGACGACGTCGTAGCCGTGCGCGACGGCGAGGCGGGCGAGCTGGCTGCCGATGTGGCCCGAGCCGACGAGCCCGATGGTGGTGAGTCCGGTGGCTGTCATGGTGCGGCTCCTTCTCGAGACGGCCGCGGCGAGGTGCCGCGGCGGTGCTGTGTCGTGCTGATCGGGCAGTGGTCGGTCTGGCCCTGCTCTGGGGCGGTGACCTCACGGTCACCTCTCTGCGCCAACACCGCGCGCCACCCAGAGCATCCCGGAGGAGCGGTCCCTCGCATCACGTCGTCCTCCTGACGGCTGGCACCGACCCGTGTGCAGCGTCTTCTCGAACGTTGCGAACGCGCGTACGCTGTGTTCGACGGCGAGAGCGAGAGCGAGGACGAGGCCATGGCTGCAGAGCTCGTAGAGCACACCTATCTTCCTGGGCACGAGGGCGACCTCGCTGAGGTGCACAGCTTTCTCGAGGCGCACGCGCGATCACGCGGTGCGGCAGTCGCTCCGCGGTACCTGCTCGTAGACGAGCGTGAAGGCGACCAGGTGGAGCTGCCGGAGCCCATGTACAGGCTTCTCGTCCAGGTCGCGGAGGCGCTGAGCGTCGGCCGCGCGGTCACCGTGGCACCGAGATCGACGGTCCTGACGACCCAGCAGGCGGCTGAGGTCCTCGGGGTCTCGCGCCCTACGGTGGTGCGACTCATCGATGCTGGGGAGATCCCGTCAGAGCGGCCGGGGACACGGCGTCAGGTCCTGCTGAGCGACGTGCTGGCGTACAGGGAGAAGCGTCGCCGGATGCAGTACGACATGCTCGAGGCGACAGCCGTCGACCTGGCTGACGAGGGCGACCCTGAGGAGGTTGCTGCGCAGATGCGAGAAGTGCGCAAGGTGGTGGCTGAGCGGCGTCGGAGCGCCCGGTAGAAGCCTGCGATGATCTGACACATGTTCTCGGCCGTCCTCGACACCTGCGTGCTCTGGCCGAGCCTTCAGCGTGACTTCCTGCTGAGTCTTGCCGTCGAGAACCTCTACCGACCCTTGTGGTCGTCGGCGATCCTCAAGGAGCTGGAGATGCACGAGGCCCGGAAGCTCGTCGGTCGAGGGGTTTCGATGCCAGACGCCGATCGGAGCGCCCGGCGTCTGGTCGAACAGATGACCGCGGCCTTCGACGACGCGTGCGTCTCTGGGTGGGAGCCTCTGGACGGCACCTACGGCCTCCCAGATCGCGATGACGAGCACCTCGTCGCCGCTGCGGTCGTCGGCGGGGCCGGCACGATCGTGACGATGAACGTCCGTGACCTCCCCGCCGACAGGCTACCGGCCCATGTCCAGGTCACGTCCCCAGCCGACTTCGCTCTCGAGACCGTCGAGATCGACCCGGAGAGAGCCTTCGAGGCGGTGGTGAAGATGGCTGAGCGCCGATGGCGGGACCCGGTCCAGAGCGTCGACCAAGTGCTCATGATCCTGGGCGACCGCTACGGCATGGTTGCTGCAGCTGCCGTGCTGAAGGGGGCACGGTGATGTCGCTGCACCCGATTCCCGAGGACCGGGCGCCCGGAGCGCGGCCCAGGTCAGCCGGTGCCGGGCGCGACGCTGTCCCGACGGGTGTCGGCTCCCGCCCCACCCGCCTCGTCGGCATCGACCTCGCGCGGTTCCTCGCCGTGCTCGGCATGATGGCCGCGCACCTCATGCCACCCTCTGGGTACCCGGGGCACGTGCCGTGGGTGTCGCGGGTGGTCGACGGGAACGCGTCGACCCTCTTCGCGGTGCTCGGGGGTGTGAGCGTGGTGCTGGCCTCCAGGTCGGCCCTCGCGCGCGGCGAGGTCGCCGCCGCACGGTGGACGACAGCCACGCGCGGGCTGCTGGTCGTGCTGCTGGGCGCAACCCTCGCGCTCGGGCCGGCGAACGTCGTCGTGGTGCTCGTGTACTTCGGGGTGACACTCGTGTGCGCCGTGCCGTTCCTGCGGGTGCGGCCGGGCTGGTTGCTCGCCTGGGCCGGGCTGCTCGCCGTCGTCGGGCCCGTCGCCAACGCCTCGGTCCGGGCGGCTCTCGACGTCGAGGGCGAGGGCGGGAGCCTCGGCTGGGGCGAGCTCGTCGACTCTCTGGTCGCGCTGCGTGCCGTCGTCCTCACCGGGACGTACCCCGTCGTCACGTGGTTGGTCTACGTGCTCGTCGGCATGGCCCTCGCGAAGGTGCTGCTCGCCGCCCGCGAGGCCGGGACCGACCGCCGGCTGCTTGTGCGGCTGCTCGCCTGGGGCGTTGTGCTGGTCGCCGGGAGCCTCACGCTGAGCACGCTCGTCTACGAGGTCGCGGGCCGCGCGGCGGCCCTCGCCGCCTATCCGTCCTTCACCGGCCCGCAGGTCGACCTCCTCGTGGGGGAGTCGGGCTGGGGTGCCCCGCTCGACACGGGCTGGTGGGCGCTCGCCCTCCAGACCCCGCACACGGGCGCGCCGCTCGACGTGCTGCGCGGCGTCGGTGTCGCGCTCGTGGTGGTCTCGGCGATGCTGCTGCTCGCCGCGGCCCTGCCCGGCTGGGCGCTGCGGCTCGTCGAGCCCCTGCGCGCCGCCGGGGCTGCGCTGTTGACCGTCTACACGCTCCACGTCCTCGGTGTCGGGGTGACGGGACTGATGATCGAGGCTCTCGCCCGCGCCGGAGGCTTCACCGAGGTCCCCTGGTGGTACCTGGGACCGTGGATCTTCGCCGTGCACGCGGCCGGGGCTGTCCTGGTCGGCGTGGTCCTCGCGACCCTCGGCCGCAAGGGCCCGCTCGAGACCGCGGTCAGCGCAGCCGCACGCCGCACAGGCATGTGGGCTGCCGGGCTCGGCCGGAGTCGCTGAGGCCGGCGCTCAGCACCTACAGCTCCTGCCGCACCGACCTCGTCACCGTGAACTTCGGGTCCTGGCGCACCATGGTCGTCGGTCCGACGGTCCTGGCCAGCGCGCTCTTGTGGCGCAGGTGCGAGTTGTAGACAGTCCACAGCTCGCCGCCGGGCCGCAGCACGCGGGCGGCCGCCGCGAACATGCGGTGCGCGGCGTCCGTCTCGAGGGTCGTACCGGCGTGGAACGGCGGGTTGCAGACGACGAGGTCGGCCGACCCGTCTGGGAGCGTCGAGAGCGCGTCGTCCCGCAGCCCGCTCACGCGGTCGCCGACGCCGTTCGCCGCGGCGGTCGCGAGGGCCGACGCGACGGCGGCTGCCGACTGGTCGGAGGCGACGACCCGGATCCCGGGCCTGGAGCGGGCGAGGACCGTGGCGAGCACGCCGGTCCCGCACCCGAGGTCGACGGCGTCGCGTGCCTCGGGGTGGGCCTCGTCGAGCACGGCGAGCAGGGCGCGCGTCCCGATGTCCAGACGGGCACCCGCGAAGACCCCGCCGTGCGCGACGACAGTCAGGTCGAGCTCGGCCAGGTGCGCGCTGCGGGGGAAGACCGGCGCCGCCGTCCGGGCTGCGTCGAGAGGTCGACGGGCGACGAGCGCCCGGGCCTTGAAGCGCCCGAGCGTCGCGTGCACCTCGCCGAAGGACCGCCCGAGCACCTCGTTCATCGACCGGGTCATGTGCTTGACCGGCCCGCCCGCGTAGACGACCACGTCGTCGGGTGCCCAGCGGGCGATCGCCTGGGACGTCTCCTCGAGAGCGTCGAGACTCTTCGGCAGGCGCAGCAGCACGACGCCGGCCGCGCGCAGGAGCGAGGCGTCGAGACTCGGGTGGACCACGACGTGGTGCGAGGAGGGGGCGTCCGCGAGCAGCTCGAGGAGGGCCCGCTCGGCCGAGACGGAGTCCTGGTAGGACCTGATGGTCCCGGGTGCAGCGGCAGGCGCGGCCTCAGCCCCGGTCTCCGCAGCCCCAGCCCCAGCAGCCCCACCCACGACCCCAGCCCCGGCCGCCTGCGACGCACCGAGGACGAGGTGCCCAGTCGTGTCGTCGAGGACGACCACGTCCCGACCTGCCCCCAGGGCCGCGCGCACGGCGTCGCCTGCCTCGTCCAGCAGCAACCGCCCGGTGCCGTCACGGCCAGCACCTGCCGCCACAGGGTCGCCGGCGGGTGGGGTGTGCTCGGAGATCACTGGCATCCCACCAGTGTCCCTGAGCGGAGCCCTGCGACGAGAGTCGCACCATTCAGGCATTTCGGCTCTCGGGAGCGCCCCGGGGCCCGTCGACGGCCGGAAACTTCACCGATTTCAGCGTTGAGAGGAACCTGGAGCCCTGAAATGGCGTCACGGGGCCGGAAGATTCCCTAGTGTTGTCCACGAAGACCTGCCGCAAGGCTGGCACAGTACGTCTCGTGCCGTGCAGCGACCGCTGCACGGGCAGACTGACGAAGGGATCCGCATGTCGCTCAACCGCACCGACCTCGTCTCGGCGATCGCTGGCAAGTCTGGTCTGACCAAGACCGACGCCGACGCTGCTCTCTCGGCTCTCCAGGAGGTTCTCGTCGAGTCCCTCTCCGCCGGCGAGGCAGTCAAGGTCACCGGCCTGCTCTCCGTCGAGCGCGTCGAGCGTGCCGCTCGCACGGGCCGCAACCCCCGCACCGGCGAGGAGATCTCGATCCCCGCTGGCTTCGGCGTGAAGATCTCGGCTGGCAGCCTCCTCAAGAAGGCCGTCTCCACCAAGTGATCTCCCTGACGGCCAGGCTCTGCCCGGCCGTCAGCACGAGGCCCGGAGCCGAGGACACGTCCTCGGCACCGGGCCTCTGCCGTGCCCGGGGCGACCACGGGTGAGCGGTGTATATCCTGTCTTGTCTGGCTTGCACCATCGAGCTCGCCCAGCCCTGACGTCCTCGAGAGGCAGCACCCTGTGATCGTCGTCGGTCTGATGTCCGGTACCTCGCACGACTCGATCGACGCCGCGGCCGCGAGGGTGACGATGGCCGACGCCACCGTGCACCTCGAGCCGCTCGGCACCGTCGAGAGCGCCTACCCACCTGTGCTGAGGGCCGACCTCGTGGCCGCCCTGCCGCCGTCGCCGACGACCGTCGAGGCGCTCTGCCGCCTCGACACGCAGATCGGCCAGGCCTTCGCCGAGGTCGCGGCCCGTGCTGCCGACGAGCTCTGCGGCGGCAGCGCGGACCTGGTCGTCTCGCACGGTCAGACGCTCTTCCACTGGGTCGACGGCGGCGCCGTGGCCGGCACCCTCCAGGTCGGACAGCCCGCATGGGTCGCCGAGCGCACGGGCACCACGGTCGTCTCCGACCTGCGGGCGCGCGACGTCGCCGCCGGTGGTCAGGGTGCGCCGCTCGTGAGCGCCTTCGACGTGCTGTGGCTGCACGGCAGGCCTGGGGTGACCGTCGCCCTCAACCTAGGCGGCATCGCGAACGTCACGGTCGTCGCTGCGGGGCGCGACCCCGTCGCCTTCGACACCGGACCGGCCAACGCCCTCGTGGATGCCGCCGTCGTGCGGCTCACCGGCGGAGCCGAGGCCTTCGACCGCGACGGCGCCCTCGCCGCCGCAGGGACCGTCGACGAAGACCTGCTCGAGCGTCTGCTCGACGAGCCGTACTACGCGCGCCCGGCACCCAAGACCACGGGCAAAGAGCTGTTCCACCCCGGCTACCTGGACGAGATCTTCGCCGCCGCGGCTGCCACGACCGCCGCCGATCACGGAGCCGGTGGGGCTGCCGCAGACGGCGCCTCCGCCTCGAGCGCTGCCCAGCCGTCTCCGGGCGCGGACCTTGTCGCGACCCTCACCGAGCTCACAGCCCGCACCGTCGCCGACGCGGTCCTCGCGCACGGGGCCACGAGCGTCGTCGCCTCGGGAGGCGGCACGCGCAACCCCGTCCTCATGGCCCGTCTCGCCGCACACCTGCCGGGGGTCGAGGTGCTCACCTCCGACGACCTCGGGATCCCGTCCCAGGCCAAAGAGGCGCTGGCCTTCGCCGTCCTCGGCTTCCTCACCGTGCACGGCGTGCCGGCCTCGGTCGCCTCGTGCACAGGTGCGCGCGGAGCCCGGGTGCTGGGGTCGATCACTCCTGGTGACGTCTGGCCGCCTGCGCAGGCAGCCGTGGCCCCACCCGTGCGCCTCGTCGTGGGCGCCCCTGCGCAGCAAGCTGCACCCGGTACCGTCGCGTCACCAGCCCTCGCGTCACCCGCCGCCGCCTCCACCTCCGTCTCCGTGCCGAGCGCCCTCGCCGAGGACCAGCGATGACCGCACAGTCGTCGGGCCGCACGCCGTCGTCCCAGACCCCGCAGCCTCGCGCTGCGTCGTCACAGAAGCGCCCTCCCGAGAAGTACGTGACGGTCGTCGCGACGATCGCGACCCTCGGCGGTCTGCTCTTCGGCTACGACACCGGCGTGATCTCGGGTGCGCTGCTCTTCATGTCCGACGACCTCGGCCTCACGCCCTTCACCGAGGGGCTCGTGACGAGCTCGCTGCTGGTCGGCGCTGCGCTCGGGGCCCTGCTGGGCGGCCGGCTGGCCGACGCCTACGGTCGCCGCCGGACCCTGCTCGGCCTCGCGGTCGTCTTCGCGATCGGGTCGCTCGGGACGGCCCTCGCCCCCGACGTCTCGACGATGGTCGTGTTCCGCGTGGTCCTCGGTCTCGCGGTCGGCGGGGCCTCGTCGACAGTCCCGGTCTACATCGCGGAGATGTCGCCCGCCAGGCGCCGCGGGCGTCTCGTGACGCAGAACGACCTGATGATCGTCACCGGTCAGCTGCTCGCCTACGTGTCGAACGCCGGGATCGACGCGGTGTGGGGCGGGCACGGCACGTGGCGCTGGATGCTCGCGATCGCCACGGTCCCGGCCGTCGCGCTGTGGGTCGGCATGCTGCTGGTCCCCGAGAGCCCGCGCTGGTACGCCTCGAAGGGCCGCTTCGGCGAGGCCCTCGACGTGCTGCGGCGGGTCCGTGCCGCGGGCGACGTCGACGCGGAGATGGAGCAGATCCGCCAGACCGCGACGGCCGACACGAGCGCCGGGTCCCTGCGCGACCTCGCCGTGCCGTGGGTGCGCAGGCTCGTGCTGCTCGGGATGCTGCTCGCGGTGATCCAGCAGATCACCGGCGTCAACACGATCATGTACTACGCCCCGACCATCTTGCGGACCACGGGTCTGGGCGACAGCGCGGCCCTGACGGCGACCATCGCGAACGGCGTGGTGTCGGTCCTGGCGACGATCGTCGGCATGATCTTGCTCGGGCGCGCGCGACGGCGGCGGATGCTGCTCGTGGGGCAGGCGGGCATCACCGCCTCGCTCGCCCTCGTCGGGTTGTCCTTCGCGCTGTTCTTCCACGAGGTCGACGGTGCGCTCGTCGGCAACGTGCCGGGTGCGAGCTACGTGGTGCTCTTCTTCATGCTGACCTTCTTGTGCTTCCAGCAGGGGTCGATCTCACCGGTCACCTGGCTCATGCTGTCCGAGATCTTCCCGATGAAGCTGCGGGGCATCGGCCTGGGGCTCGCGGCCTTCGCCAACTGGACCATCAACTTCGGTGTGACCCTGGCCTTCCCGGTCCTGCTGTCGGCGATCGGCGGCACGTGGACCTTCGCCCTCTTCGCCTGCGTCAACCTCGCGATGATCGTCCCCGCCCTGCGCTTCGTGCCCGAGACCAAGGGGAGGACCCTCGAACAGCTCGAGGCCGGCTTCCGCGGTGGGCAGTCGGCCTGAGCCGCTCGGCCGAGCGCCCCGGCGGCTCCTCAGACCTGGGCTCTCTGAGCCTCTGCGCCCGTTCCCCGTGTGCTGGTCCTGTGCGGACTGCCGTGGCGGTCTTCGGCTCGGTGCTCGCGTCTGACAAGATCGACCCGTGAGTCAACCTGAGAATGATTCCCGGACGCACCGGGCTCGGCCTGAGCGCCCCCAGCCGCGCGGCACCCGGAGCCGCCGCAGCGGACGCGACCTCGCGCGGACGTCGAAGAACGCCGACGGCGGCACCCACGCCGCAGCCGACCACACCCCTGACCTCCACGTCCACGCGCACGGCCACGGCCCCGCGCCGCGCTCCTCGCGACGCGTCCGGGTGATCCTCGCGTCGTTCTTGATCCCCGCGCTGCTGCTCACCGTGGTCGGCATGGTGCTGCTCTGGCCGCACGGTGCCCCCGAGCGCGGGACGATCGACACGACGGCCGACACGGCCGGCAAGCTCTACGGCGTCGTGACGGGGGAGCCCGAGGGCAACCTCGTCCCCGTGACGCTCGACGACACCGGCGAGCAGGTCCAGGTGATGTTCCCGCCGGACTACCTGGCCCTCGGCGTCGACGTCGGCTCGACCCTGAAGATCCTGCACATCCCGCAGGCCGCGGCCTCGGGCAGCGAGTACGTGTTCATGGACTACACGCGCGACCTGCCGATCGGGCTGCTCGCGGCCGCCTACCTCGTCGTGGTGATCGCCGTCGCGGGGTGGCGCGGTCTCGCGTCGATCGCCGGCCTGCTCATCTCCTTCGGCGTGGTGGTCTTCTTCACGCTCCCGGCCCTGCTCGTGGGGACCAACCCGATCGGCGTGGCCCTCGTGACCTCGTCGGTCGTGATGTTCATCGTGCTCTACCTCGCCCACGGCTTCACGGCTCGCACGTCGGCCGCGATGCTCGGCACGATGATCGGGCTCGTCATCACGGCGGCGCTCGCGGGGTGGGCGGTCGACGCCGCGAACATCTTCGGTCTCTCCGACGAGTACGCCCTCGCGCTGCCCGCCTACGCCCCCGACGTCGACATCCGGGGGATCGCGGTCTGCGGGATCGTCCTGGCCGGGCTCGGCGTGCTCAACGACGTGACCATCACGCAGGCCTCGTCGGTGTGGGAGCTGCGGGCCGCGAGCCCCACGATGAACCGCCGCGAGCTCTTCGTCCGCGGCATGCGGATCGGCCGCGACCACATCGCCTCGACCGTCTACACGATCGCCTTCGCCTACCTCGGCGCGGCCCTGCCGATGCTGCTCATGGTCTCCCTCATCGACATGAGCCTCGGCGAGACGCTGACGTCAGGCGAGATCGCCCACGAGGTGGTCCGCACCCTCGTCGGCTCGATCGGCCTCGTCCTCGCGATCCCGATCACTACGGCCATCGCCGCTCTCGCCGTCGGCAGCCACGCATCCCTCGGCCCGCTCCCAGGCACGACACCCGCAGGGGAGGGGCCGGGCGACAGTGCACCCGACGCTGCGCCCCCCGTGGTCGTGAGCTCGTCCACCATGACAGCTCCGAAGCACGCGACCCGTGCAGCCCTTCGTGCTGCTGCGCAGACCGGCGCGGACGACGGCACTCGGGCTGATGCGGGGACCACTCACCGATCTCTGCGCGATGACACTCAATCCCACCAGGAGTAGGATCGCAGCATGAGAACGGACACCGCGCACCGAAAGCACTCCGTCACGCTGCCGACCGAGACCTCCGACGCCGTGACAGCCCTGGTCGGCAAGGGAGAGTTCTCGGCCTACGTCGCGAAGGCTACAGCTCGTCAGCTCGAGCGAGACGCTCTGGCAGAGGCGCTGGCGCGTATGGAGGCTCAGCACGGCCCGGTCGACCAGAGCGAGGTCGACGCGATCGCCGCGCGACTGGCTGACGGGTGATCGTCAGCGCGTACTCGCTCCTTCTCGACTCAGAGGCGCTGTCTGCCGCCGCTCAGGACCAGCGTGTGATGCAGCCCTGGCTGGAGCTTGCCCGCCAGAGCGACTTCGTCTTGTACGTGAGCGCAGCCACCCTGGCCGAGGTCACCGACGGTAGTGCACGGGACGCTCTCGTGCGGCGCATCGTCAAGGCGATGCGCGTCGTGCCGGTCACCGCAGAGATCGGGTACTCGGCTGGTGGTCTCCGCCATGTCGCGGCCATGACCCGGCGCAAGGCTCGTGACCTGACCGTCGATGCCGTCGTCGCGGCCACGGCGGTCACGCTGCCGCCGCCGACGATCGTGCTGACCAGCGACCCCGACGATCTCCGTCTGCTCTTGCAGGACACCCAGGTCCGGGTCGAGGGCCTGAATCCGTGAGACGTGTGCGCTCACGCCCCGGCCGCCCCGCTCCTACAGATCGCCCTTGCGCTGCAGGAACCGCATCGCGACCCAGCCGATGGGGATGCGCGCCCAGTACGTGACCACGCGGAACAGCGCGACGGCCGGTGTCGCGATGGACGCCGGGACCCCCGCTGTCGCTGTGAGGCCGGTGATGAGCGCGAACTCGATCGCGCCGAGCCCGCCCGGGGTCGGCACGAGCGCACCGGCGGTGTTGCCCACGAGGTAGACGACAGCGACGTCGACGAGCGCGACGTCCTGCCCGAAGGCGGCGAGCGCCGCGTCGAAGGCCAGCACGTAGCCCATCGTCATGACGATGTTCCCGGCGAAGCCTGCGGCGATGCGCCACGGCTGCCCGAGCATCTCCGACAGACGGGGCCACACCTGGCGGTACATCGGCTCGAGCTTCGCGACGATCCAGCGCCGCACCCACGGGACGAGGAAGGCAGCCGCGACGACGGCCGCGGCGATCGCGACGGCCGCGAGCATGGTGGTCGACGGGAGGCTGCGGAGCACGCCGCCGTCGCCCGTCGCGACGGATAGCCCGACGAGCAGCAGCACGGTGACGACGAACTGCGAGACCTGCACGAGCGCGACTGTCGCGAGCGCGAGGGACGTCGAGACGCCGCGCTTGGTGAGCATGCGCAGGTTGAGGGCTGCGGGCCCGAGCCCGGCCGGGGCGGCGAGCGCCACGAAGGATGCAGCCGCCTGCACGGCGGTCGCCCGGAACACCGAGAGCTTGACCGGCGAGAAGGCGACGAAGGTCCCGGCGCTGCCGACCCAGGTGACCACGCCGAGGGCGAAGGCCACGAGGGCCCACCACGGCTGGGCGTCGAGGAGCGCCTCTTTGATCTCCTCGAAGTTGATGGTCGTCAGCACCACGAACACCGCGACGACCGTGAGCACGAGCGTGATGATCGTCCGCGCCCCGAAGCGGACCAGGCTCACGGGCTCGACGTCAGCCTCGGGCAGCCTGTCGACGAAGGCCTGGCGCAGCTCGGTGATGACCTCTTTGTGCTTGCGGAGGTCTTCGCGCGTGCTCGTAGGCAGCGCGACGACCTGCAGCAGCGGACCGAGGGCCTCGATGTCGGACTCCGAGAGCACCTCGGCGGCCGAGGCCATGGCGCGCTCGGCGCCGACCCGCAGCGCGAGCAGGGCGATGAGCTGGGTGAGGTCCATGCGTCGGGCGAGGGTCGAGGACGCGACGTCGCCGGCCTCCCACCCGGTCAACCAGACCTCGGGGTCGCCGTCGTCGGTCGTGCCGAGCAGCAGGACGTCGGCTGTCACCTGGCGGTGGGCGAGCCCGGCGGCGTGCGCGATCTCGAGCTGGCGCCAGGCCTCGCGCAGGACGGGGTCGGTGAGCTTCTCGGTCGGGACGTCGCGCAGCGGCATGGTGCCGACAGGGTGCTCCTGGATGAGCAGCATCGAGTCGTCGGCCTCGGCGAGCCCGAGCAGGCGCGGGGAGCGGACCCCGGCGGCCTGGGCCGCGTAGGCGAGGAGCGCCGCGCGCTCGGCGACGGCGCGCAGCGAGATGGCCGACCGGCCGTCGATGCCCCGGAGCCTCAGCGAGCGCCAGAGTCGGGTGAGGACGCCGATCACCTGGCGGTCGCCGTCGAGCACGACGACGTCGAGGCGCGGGCCGTCGGCCTGGCTCAGGGCGTAGACGCGGTTGTCGGAGTACCGGGCGATCGCCACGGAGGACGGTGCCGGGTCGAGCTCGGTGCCCTCGGCCGCGGCGCGGGCCGCGATCTCGGCGGCCGAGGCCCGCTCGACCGGGTCGAGGCTCTCGTCGTCGTCGGCCACGTCACGGACCCGCACGAGGGCTGTCGGCTCGAAGCCTGCGCGACGGACCCCGTCGAGCAGGTCGGTGCCGTAGGCGCGCTCGCTGCGGACCCCGGAGACGTAGCGGACGAGCATGCCGGAGAGCCGCCCGAGCAGGAGTGCGAAGAGCACGCCGGAGAGGGACACCTGGCCGGTGACGAGCACGACGGTCAGCGAGACCCACAGCAGGTTCCACGACAGGCGCACCGTGCGGCGGCGGGTCCGTGGGCCCGAGGCGGTGAGCAGACCGCCGACACCCGCGACAAAACCGGGGATCGTGAGGGTGTACACACCGCGGATCGGCACGGACATGCCGATCTGCAGGTCGTCCGAGCCCCAGGTCGTGATGGCCCAGGTCGCGATCCCGGCGAGCATGAGGCCGGTGACGAGCGCGGCGATGCACTCGACGACCTGGCGTCCTTGCTTGCGGATCGCGATCTCGGTGAGGACAGCGACGGGCACCCCGAGCATGATGAGCGCCTCGAGCAGCGCGACGGGCACGAAGAGCACCCGGGCGAGCACAGAGCCGAAGTTCTGGACGTCGGCCTGGACGCCCTCGGTCGTCGCGTGCGCGTAGACCGCGAGGACCAGCACGAGGACCGCGCCGACGGCGGCGAGCGCCACGCCCACGAGGTCGCGCGGCTGGCGCACGCGGGCGAGCGGGGTGTCGACGACGAGGACCGACGCGTAGGCGTCGTCGGTGTCGCTCCCAGACGTCCCGGGGGGCGTCGGGGTGGCGCCGGGCTCGGTAGAGAAGGAGCCGACCTCGTGCACCGTCGGTGGGCGCTGTGACTCGGGTGGCATGACTGCGAGTCTAGGGCTGTGCGCCTGCGCCGCACCGCGAAGGACACCCGCTGAGAGTGGTGGCGTTGCGCACGCACGGCCGGCTAGGTGCCCAGGGCGTCCCGCCAGGTGGCCAGACAGTCCCGGCGGGTGCCACGTCCCTCCTGCCTGGTAGCCCGTCGCCCCGCCCTCGGTGCTGTTGTCGACGCTGCGTGCGGGAGGCGTCGCGGGTGCCGTTGCCTGAGCGTGCTGGGGCTCGCGGACCTACGATGACGCCAGACGGCGCGCCGCTGGTGGCGCGCAGACGATCCGGCTCCCCAGCCGGCGTCGACCACACGAGCTCACGAGGTGCACCATGGCACGGACCACAGCGACGAAGAGCACCCCGGGGGGTGCGGGCGCAGACGGCGGGACGCAGGGGATCGAGCTGCGCAAGGCACGCGGGCTGTGGATCATGCCGCTGATCCGTGGGCTGCTGCTCGTGCTCCTCGGTCTGCTGCTCATGGTGCAGCCTCTCGGAACCCTCGACCGCCTCATCATGCTCTTCGGCGTGTTCCTGCTGCTCGACGGTGTGGTCGCGGCGGTCCAGGGGCTCGTCAACCGTGACCAGATCGGCTGGCGCTGGTGGTTGGTCCAGGGGGCCGTCGACGTCGTCTTCGCCGTGCTGGTCCTCGTGTGGCCCTCGGCCACGGCGCTCGTGCTGTTCTACCTGCTCGTGGTCTGGACCCTCGTGCTGGGTGTCGCGGCGATCGCCGGTGCTGTCGCCCTGGTCCGCAACCGTGACCTCGGCTGGCCGTGGCTGCTGACCATCGGTCTGCTGTCGACGCTCTTCGGCTTCTTGCTCGTCACGCGCTCGCAGGACGCCTCGGCTGCCCTCGAGCTGGTGACCGTGGTCTTCGGCATCTACGCCTTCGTCAGCGGAGCCGTGCACATCGTGTCGGTCTTCGCGATCCGGTCCGTGGCGCAGGAGATCGACCGTGCGCTCACAGGCCGCAGCCTCGTGGTCGACGCGATGGCGGCCCGCCAGGTGGCCGCCCGTGAGGCCGCCGAAGAGCGTGCCGAGGCGAAGGCCGCGGCCTCAGCCGAGAAGAAGGCCGAGAAGCAGGCGGCCAAGGAGCACGGGCGCGAGGGCGACCGTGCAGCGCGCGACCGCAAGGTCATCCACCTGCCCGACGGCTCGGAGGAGCAGCACGGTTCCGGCGCTCCCGGGGCTTCCGGCGCTGTCGGCACGGGCGGGACGGCCGGTGCCGCGCGCACCGGCGAGACGTCCGCGGAGGCCCACGACCGTCGGCTCGACGACGAGCGCGCCGCGGCGGGCTTCCCCGACAGCCCCGGGATCGTCGAGGCCCCGCACCCCGTCGTCCTCGACGACCAGGGCTCGGGCCGCATCCCGGCACGGACGGACCGGGACGGCGGTGCGCAGGCGCCGACGCCGACTACGCCCGCACCCGCACCCGCTGCCGACGACGAGGTCTTCGACGTCGCCGCGACCGGCGACGACCAGCCTCGGACGACCTCGAACCCTGGGACCTCCACCACCGGCACGACTGGTAGCCAGAGCCCCGAGGACGAGGCACCGCCCCGCGCCTGACGAGGCGCCGTCCCACGTCCGACGAGGCGCCGTCCCACGTCTGGCCCAGCGTCACCCCGCGCCTGGCCAGGCGTCACCCCGCAACCGGCCCGGCGTCAGCCTGCGTCGGGCACCAGCCCTGCGTCTGGCCCGAGCGTGACTCGCAAGAGGGGCTGGCCCGCGCCGTCACCCAGGACCCTGACGTCACGCAGGACGAAGCTCTCGGGCAGGTTCCCGACTCCGAGGTCCATGGCCCCCACGATCCCGCCGACCGAGAGCTCGGGGCTCACGTGGGTGACGACCTCGTCGACCAGGCCGGCCCTGAGGAACTCGGACGCGAGAGCGGGGCCGCCGTCGAGCAGCACGTGCCGACCGCCGAGGTCGTCGATCGCCTGCAGCGCGAGGTGCGGGTCGCGCGTCGCGAAGTGCAGGGTCCGGCCGGGTGCGTCGAAGACCGGCAGGCCCGGGTCGAGGTCGCGCGTGCCCAGCACGACACGGAGCGGCTGCCGTGCGGACGGCGTCCCGTCGGGGTCGAGGACGGCGAGCGACACGTCGTGCGCGAGGACGGCCCAGGTGCTCACGACGAGGGTGTCGGCGGCCGAGCGGAGGGCGTCGAGGTCGGGGGCGGGCGTGCCGTGGTCGACGACCCAGGTGACGAACGGGCGCCCGGGACGCGTGTCGTCTCCCGGGTGCGGGGCGCGCATCCGAGCAGCAGCCTGCGGGGCCGGGGGGGCCGGTGCGGTCTTGCTGTCCCCGGCGCGCAGCGCGTCAGTCTCGGGGGTCGTGCGGAGGTGCGTGGACGGTGTCGGGGCCCCGGTGTCGGAGGGCTCGGCGCGCATGGTGGTCTCCGGTGTCGTGCGGCGACCGTGCTCAGGCGCACCGTTCGCCCCTGCAGCATGGTCGACCAGTCTGGTCAGTCTGGCTCTTGATCGACCAGAATGGTCAGTCTATGAGGCGCGCCGCGGACGGCGTCGTGGCCCGTGGCAGTGATCTGCACCACCGCGCGCGCCCCCCGGTGGACCCCAGGCGTGGAACGGCTGCGGTTGTCCGGGAAGGTCGCGGGCGAGCGCCGCCGCTCCCCGTGCGAGTTCTCCGTCCGCCCGTAAAATGAGTCGATGCCACGCAGGACGACGACGGAGACGACCGAGGCGATCCTCGACAACGCCGCGGGGCTCCTCGCGTCGCTCGGGCCACGGGACCTCTCGGTCCAGGCCGTCGCCGACGCGACCTCCCTCGCCAAGTCGTCGATCCTCTACCACTTCGGCTCGCGTCAGGGGCTGCTCGACGCCGCCGTCCAGCAGTGCGTCCGCGAGGCCGTCGGTCTGACCGAGGTGACGGGAGACGACCGCGCGCGCCTGCGTGCCCTCGCCGAGCTGTCGCTGAGCCGCCCGGGGTGGATACGTCTCGTCATCGCCGGGGTCACCAACCTGCACGGGACCGAGGTCGCCGCGGGTCTGCGCCCTGCCATCGAGGCGCTCTACGGGCTCTTCGGGGTGGACATCGAGAACCCTCTCGCGGACCCTGACCGCGCGATGCGCGTGACCGGGACGCTCGGCGCGCTGGCGATCTTCGTCATCGACGCCCCACCGCTGCTGCCGCCGGCGGCCAGGCTCCAGGCTGTCGAAGACGTGTGCGCGGGCATCCTCGAGGCGGGTCGGGGCCGTACGGCTGGCACCGCCGTAGCGGTCAGCTGACGCCGAGGGCCCTGAGCCACGCGTCGGGCAGCAGCGCGTACCCGACGAAGGCCACGATGTCGAGGATCGTGTGGGCCACGACGAGCGGCATCACGCGACGCCGTCCCCACCGTGACTGGTAGAACCACGCGAAGACGACGCCCATGACGACGTTGCCGAAGAACGGCCCGATGCCCTGGTACAGGTGGTAGGAGCCGCGGATCAGGGCGCTCGTGACGATGATCTTCACGGTGCCCCAGCGCAGGTCGCCGAGGCGTTCGCTGAGGTAGGCCACGACGATGATCTCCTCGAGCAGGCCGTTCTGCAGGGCCGCGAGCACCAGGACCGGGACCGCCCACCACGTCGAGTCGAGGGCGGCGGCCTGCACCTCGACGGTGATGCCCAGGGCCCTGCCGGCGACGTAGAGCCCGAGGCCCGGGATGCCGATGACCGCGGCGAGCCCGACGCCGTAGCCCACGTCGCGCAGCGGGCTGGTGAGGTCGAGGCCGATGCGCCGCAGCGTGCCCGGCCCGCGGGCGGACAGCAGGAACAGCGCGAGCGCGACGGGGACCAGGTTGAACCCGATCGACAAGACCTGGAAGGTGAGGTCCAGGTAGGGCCGGACCGACTGGCTGGCGTTGAGGGTCGCGGACTGGTCGCGCAGCGCCGTGTCGGCGGTGAGCCGGGCGATGATCCGCACGATCGCGTACACCCCGGACTGCCCGAGGCTCAGCCCGAGCAGGATCCAGACCTCGACGCCGATGCGTCGGCGCTCGTGCCGGGTGAGCGGTTCGAGCTGGGCTGTCGCGGAGGCGCCGGTCGGCTCGGTCGGGTCGGGCTGGTCAGTCATGGACCGGTTATAGCATCGCGCGCCGCGTGCAGCCTGGGCTGCGGCCGGCGGCGCTGGCAAGCGGCGCGGGAAGAGAGCCCGAGGGGAGCGGCGATCAGCCCCGGTTCTCGCGACGCTTCGACAGGACCATGAGCCCGATCCCTGCGAGCAGCCCGAGCCCACCGCCGACGACGATCCCGGTCCACGGGATCCCCTCGGAGTCGTCGTCCTCGGCCGCGGGCGTCGTGGGACCGGTGGGGGAGATGCCTGGCTCGGGGGAGGCGTCGGCGGGGAGAGGTCCCATGCGGGCGGCTGCCGGCGCGGCGGCGAGGGTCGAGGCGGTCGGAGCGGTGCTGGAGATCGCGACACCCACCGGGCTGATGCTGACAGCACCTCTCTCGGCGACGGGCGCTGGGGCCGCCAGGGCGCTCGGGGTGCCCGCGAGCAGCAGCAGGGCGCCGAGGGCGACCGTCACGAAGAGCGGGCGGGAGGTGCGTCGTCGACCTGGCATCGCGCCAGCCTATCTGCCGAGCGTGACCAGCCTGCTCCGTGCCCGTCCGTCCACGCCGGGGGGTCGGTTGGTGCGCTCGGCCCTGGTCTGCCGCACCCGGCCTCGTTCCTCCGCGGGTCTTGCTGCCTGCGCGCCGCCGTGCCACACTGACAAAGTACTTTGAACCGCAAACCTCATCGACGGAGTCACCATGACCGACGACGGCACGTCTCGACCCTCAGGCGCTCCCGCAGAGTCCCCGCTCGACGCGGCCGAGAGCCTGCGGATCATCGCCGCGCAGACCGCGAAGGTGCGGTCCAGGGAGCCCGACTCCCGGCTGATCTTCGCAGCGTGGGGCGTGGCCTGGCTCCTGGGGTATCTCGCGCTCTACCTCACGGCTACGGGCCGCGTCGGGCAGCCGCAGGTCACCGAGGGCTTCTCCCTGCCTGCGGGGTGGGCCTTCGCGGTCTTCGCTCTCTCGATCATCGCGGCGATGGTGTTCACCGTCGTCCACAGCACCCGGGCCAACGCGGGGATCAAGGGAGTCTCGGTGTCCTTCGGGGCCATGTACGGATGGACGTGGTGCCTCGGCTTCGTCGCCATGTCCGTCATGCTCGGCGGGCTCGCGCGAGCCGGTGCCGGGCCCGAGGTCATGGCTGTGGCCTCGAACGCCTGCTCGTGCCTGCTCGTCGGCGTCCTCTACATGGCGGGCGGGGCGTTCTGGCAGGACCGCCAGCAGTATGCGATCGGCGTGTGGATCATCCTCGTCGCCACCGTGGCGGTCTTCACGGGCTTGCCGCAGACCTATCTCGTCATGGCTGTGCTCGGGGGCGGCGGGTTCTTCGTCGGGATGGTGCTCGAGCACCTGCGCCGCCGCCGCGACCCCTCCGCCGGTGCCGGCTTCGCGGTGGCCGGGCGGCCGGTCGGCGCATGAGCGAGACCGGCCTCGACCCCGTCATCCACGCGCAGGCCCGCCTGCGCGTGGTCGCGACCCTCGCGGCGCTCAGCCCGGGGGACCGCATCTCCTTCCCGCGGCTGCAGGACCTGCTCGACATGACCGCCGGGAATCTGTCGACCCACCTGCGCAAGCTCGAGGACGCGGAGTACGTGACGATCCTCAAGACCCACGAGGGTCGCAAGCCCGCCAGCTACGTCGAGCTCACGCCGCTCGGCCGACGCGCCTTCGAGTCCTACACGGCGTCTCTGACCGCACTCCTGAGAGGGACCGCACCATGAGCCAGCCAGCCCAGCCAGCCCAGCCAGCCCAGCCAGCCCAGCCAGCCCAGCCAGCACCTCCTGCCCAGCCAGCACGCTCTGCGCCGCCGATCATCGAGGTCAGCGGCGTCACCCGCCGCTTCGGCCCGGTGGTCGCCCTCGACGACGTGTCCCTGCAGATCGCCCCCGGCGAGCTCGTGGGCATCCTCGGCCCGAACGGTGCCGGGAAGTCCACCCTGCTGTCCCTCGTCTCGGGCCAGCGCAAGCCCGACTCAGGAACCGTGCGGCTCTGCGGTCTCGACCCCCGCGACGCGGCCGCCCGCACCTCCCTCGGCCTCACGCCCCAGGAGACCGGGCTCCCCGCGACCCTCAAGGTCCGCGAGGTCGTCGACTACATCGGCGGGCACTACCCGGACCCCGTCCCGACGGCCGAGCTGCTCGAGCAGTTCGGGCTCGGCGAGCTCGCCGGCCGCCAGACCGGTGGCATGTCCGGCGGGCAGAAGCGCCGCCTCGCCGTGGCACTCGCCCTCGTCGGACGCCCGTCGGTGATCCTCCTCGACGAACCCACGACGGGTCTCGACGTCAACGCCCGCCAGGTCCTCTGGCAGGCGATCCGCGACTACCACGCGAGCGGCGGGACGGTGCTGCTCACGAGCCACTACCTCGAAGAGGTCCAGGCCCTCGCCGAGCGGGTGGTCGTGGT
Organism: Sanguibacter biliveldensis; assembly: GCF_033798665.1. Lineage (NCBI taxonomy): Bacteria > Bacillati > Actinomycetota > Actinomycetes > Micrococcales > Sanguibacteraceae > Sanguibacter > Sanguibacter biliveldensis. The sequence goes on along the minus strand of NZ_CP138359.1, from coordinate 4,066,481 downwards.
CGACCAGGGCGTGGTCCGGGCCGACGACACCATGGACGCGATCCTCGAGCAGGTGGGTGTGCGGCGCGTCGTGCTGCACAGCGCAGGTCTCGCGGTGCCAGGCGCCGCCGAGACGCGCTTCCCGCAGGTCACCCGCGTGCAGGTGTCGGGCGACAGGGTCGAGCTGTTCTCGCCCGACGCCGACGGCTTCGTCCGCGAGCTCGTCGCGAGCGGGATCGACTTCCACGGCCTCGAGGTGCGCGGGGCGACCCTCGAAGAGGCCTTCGAGCAGATGGTGGCCGCCCCGACCGTCAGGCCAGCCGGCACTCGAGCCGTCAGCCCCTCCGGCAGTCCCGCTGTCAGACCCACCGGCGCTCCCGCCGTCAGACCTGCCGCCGCACCCGCCCGAGGAGAGCAGCGATGACCACCACCCGGCCCCGGACCCTGTCGACGGCGCGCCTCACCCGGCTGCACCTCAAGTACCAGTTCCTCGAGACCGTGCGCGTGCCGATGGCCGTCTTCGGCAACCTGCTGTTCCCGGCGCTGTCGATGTTCTTCTTCGTGGTGCCCCAGCCCTACGTGGCCGACGACCCCGTGGCCTCGACGATGGCCGTCGCGTCGCTCGGGCTCTTCGCCATCTGCTCGGCGAGCCTGTTCACCTACGGCCTGGGTGTCGCGGAGGACCGCGCGCTGCCCTTCGACCCGTTCTTGCGCTCGATGCCGGCGGGTCCCGCGCCGCGGATGCTCGCCCGGGTGCTCAACGGCGGGATCTTCTCTCTGTTCGGGATCGTCCCGCTCGTGCTCATCGGGTGGCTCTTCACCGCGGCGACGGTCACGTGGGGCCAGCTCGCACTCGGGGTCGTGGTGCTGCTCGTGGTCTCGGTGCCCTTCGTGCTGCTCGGCATGGGGATCGGCTACTCGCTGCCGGCCAAGGCGGCGCTGCCCGTCGTGCAGCTCGTGCTGTTCCCGCTGGCCTTCGCCGGTGGGCTCTTCATGCCACCGCAGTTCTTCCCCGACTGGTTGTCCGTCGTCTCCCAGGCGACCCCCACCCGCGCGGGCCGCGACCTGCTGGTCGGCGCCCTCACCGGAGCCGACGTCTACGCCGGCGCCTGGCCCGTGCTGCTCGGGTGGACGGCGCTCTTCGCAGCCCTCACGGTCTGGGCCTACCGCCGCGACGAGGGCCGCCGCTTCCGCTGAGGAACGTCAGCGCGCACGCCCGAAGGCTCGGCTCCCCGCTCAGCCGGCGCGGCGCAGCCGCAGGGAGTTGCCGACGACGATCACCGAGCTCGCGGCCATCGCGGCACCGGCGATCATCGGGTTGAGCAGCCCGAGGGCTGCGAGCGGGATCGCCGCGACGTTGTACGCGAAGGCCCAGAACAGGTTCTGCCGGATGATCCGCAGGGTCTGGCGGGACAGCCGGATCGCTGTCGCGGCGCTGCGGAGGTCGCCCCGGACGAGGGTGATGTCGCTGGCCTGGATCGCGACGTCGGTCCCGGTGCCCATCGCGAGCCCGAGGTCCGCCCCGGCGAGGGCGGCGGCGTCGTTGACACCGTCGCCGACCATCGCGACGACCCGACCCTCGGACCGCAGCCGGGCGACGACCTCAGCCTTCTCCGACGGGACCACCTGCGCGACGACGTCGCTGGCGGCGATCCCCACCTGCTCGGCCGCGACGCGCGCAGCACCAGGGTTGTCGCCGGTCAGCAAGATCGGGCGGAGCCCGAGGTCCTTGAGCTCCGCGACGGCTTGGGCCGACGACTCCTTGACGGGGTCTCGGAGCACGACGACCCCGCGGGCCGCTCCGTCCCACGCGGCGACGACAGCCGTCGCCCCGCTGCTCTCGGCCTCAGCGACGGCGTCCCGCAGCGGCCGCTGGTCGTCACCGTCGACCGCCATGCCCTGCTCGGCGAGCCACGGGAGCCGCCCGACGAGCACGCGCGGCGACAGGTCGAGCCCAGAGTGCGCGACCCTGACGACACCCGACACCCCGCCGCCCGCGGCGCTCACGAAGTCGAGCACCTGGTCGGACCCGACGACGAGGCCGTCACCGCCGACGGCCGCGACGTCCGGACTCAGCCCGGCCTTCTCCTGCTGCGCCGCAGCGGCGATCGCCTGCGCGATCGGGTGCTCGCTCAGAGCCTCGACGGCTCCGGCGAGGCGGAGCGTGCTGTCGTGGCCGACGACCTGCTCGACGACCATGCGTCCCTGGGTGACGGTCCCGGTCTTGTCCAGGACGACCGTGTCGACGCGGCGGGTCGACTCGAGGATCTCCGGGCCCTTGATGAGCACGCCGAGCTGCGCGCCGCGCCCGGTGCCGACGAGCAGGGCGGTCGGGGTGGCCAGGCCGAGGGCGCAGGGGCACGCGATGATGAGGACCGCGACAGCGGCTGTGAAGGCCGCCTGGGTGGAGTCACCCCAGACCATCCATGCGGCGAAGGTCGCCAGGGCGACGACGAAGACGACCGGGACGAAGACCGCCGAGATCCTGTCGGCGAGGCGCTGCACGGGGGCCTTGCCGGTCTGAGCGGCCGAGACGAGCCGGCCGATCTGCGCGAGGGTGGTCTCCTCGCCCACGCGCGTCGCGCGGACGACGAGGTGGCCGGAGGTGCTGATCGTCGCTCCGGTGACGGGGTCGCCCGGGCCGACATCGACGGGTACGGGCTCGCCGGTGAGCAGCGACGCGTCGATCGCGCTCGTGCCCTCGACGACGACCCCGTCGGTCGCGACCTTCTCGCCCGGCCGCACGACGAAGAGGTCGTCGGTGCGCAGGGACTCGACAGGGACTCGCTGCTCGACGCGGCGACCTGAGTCGTCTGTCGTGAGGACCACGACCTCCTTGGCGCCGAGGGCGAGCAAGGACCGCAGTGCGTCGCCGGCGCGGCGCCGCGACCTGTGCTCGGCGTAGCGGCCGGCCAGCAAGAAGGTGGTGACGACGGCGGCCACCTCGAAGTACAGCTCGGGGCCCGTCATGGCCGCGTGGTCGGCGGCTGGGAAGAGGGTCGGCGTCATGCGCATGCCGATCTCACCGGCCCCGCCGAGGAGCAGCGCCCAGAGGGACCAGGCCGTCGCCGCGACGACGCCGACCGAGACGAGGGTGTCCATGGTCGACGCACCGTGCCGCGCAGCGCGGAAGGCCGCGCGGTGGAAGGGCCAGGCCGACCAGGTGACGACAGGCATCGCGAGCACGGCGACGACCCACTGCCACCCGTCGAGCTGGAGCGCGGGGATCATCGAGAGCAGGACGACAGGGACCGACAGGACCGTCGAGACGACCAGCCTGCGCCGCAGGTCTGCACCACGGTCGGGGGTCGGCGCCGAGGTGTCTTCACCCTCGACCATCACGTGCCCCTCGGCCATCGAGTGGCCCGACAGCGCCATCTCCGCGGAGGAGTGGTCGTGTGCTGCGGGTGCGTGCGTTGCGTGCGTTGCGTGCGGCGAGTGCGACGTGCCGGGCGCGTGCGCTGCGTCAGGAGCGTGGGACATGTGCGCTGTGCGGTGCGCGTCTGGTGCGGGGGCTGCGGCTGCTTCACCACCAAGCCTGCGCCGCCCGGTGACGCGCGCGTCGTAGCCCGCCTTGGCGACGGCCGCGACGAGCTCTGCCTCGTCGACGTCCTCGTCGAGCACGACGTGCGCGGACTCGAGCGGCAGGTTGACCGTCGCCACGACCCCGGGGAGCCTGTTGAGCCGCTTCTCGACGCGAGCCACGCACGAGGCGCAGGTCATGCCGCTGACGGCGAGGTCGATCTCCGCGACGGGCTCGCGGTGGTCCTGGGTCGGGTGGTCGGTCGTCGTGCCAGACATGTCAGCTCCTCGGCGGTGCAGGGTACTTCTCTCCCTCCACCATACCCCTAGGGGGTACTATGTCCAGGTGTGCTGGGTCACGCGAGGGACCACAGAGGGTCGCCCCTCGAGACCTCGGCGCCTGTCGACGGTCAGCGCGCCGCAGCCCCCCGCCGCCGGACTGCCAGCGTCCCGGCACCCACGACCAGCAGGAGTGCCGCGACGGCGAGCGGCGCCGTCGGGTCGGACCCTGTCGTCGGGAGCCTGCCGCTGTCTCCGCCGGTCCCGGTGCCGCCGGGCGGCACGGCGCCCGGCGCCGTCGTCGGTGCCCCGGTCTCAGGGGCGCCCGGCCCGCCGGACGGCTGGCCCGAGGGCTCGGCCGTCGGCTCTGCCGTCGGAGGTGCTGTGGGCTCTGCGGTCGTCGGCTCGGGGGTCGGGACCGCGGCGAGCACGAAGCTCTGGTCGACGTAGACCTCGCCGGCGGCCGTCACGGTCACGGTCACGCTCTCCGGACCGGCGACCGTGTACCCCTCAGGCGGGACCACGCTGACGGTGTACGTCCCCGGTGCCAGCTCGTCGAGGGCGTAGGCGCCCGACGCGTCGGTCGTGAGCGTCCCCGGGCCCCCGGGTCCCTCGACCCGGAGGTCGACGCCGACGAGCGGTGTCCCGGCCTCGTCGGTCACCTGCCCGCTGACAGCGCCGAGGACGGCGAGGGCGAAGTCGACGTCGGTCACGTCGGTGCCCCCGACGGTCTCCTCGCGCGTGCCGGCGCCGAGCACGACGTACCCCGCGGGCGGGTCGACGGTCACCGACCACGCACCCGGGGGGAGGTCGCCGAAGCTGTAGCTGCCGTCGAGGGCGGTGAGCGTCTGGAGCGTCGCGCCACCGGGGCCCGTCGCGGTCACGAGGGCGCCGGGGACGGCTGTGCCGGAGGCTGTCACCGCACCCGAGAGCGAGACCTCCGGGGCGGCCTGCAGCACGAAGTCCTGGTCGGTCACGGGGGCCTCGGAGTCGGGCGGGACCGTGAAGGTCAGGGGCGGGGTCAGCGCTGTGTACCCGTCGGGGGCGGTGACGGTGACGACGTGGTCGCCCACAGGCACCGAGTCGACGAGATAGCTGCCGTCCGACAGGGTGACGACGGTCTGCGGTCCTCCGGGGCCCTCGACCGTCACGGCGACACCTCCGAGAGCGAGCCCGTCGGCGTCGCGGACTGTCCCGCTCACGGCGGCCGGGATGATGTCGCGGACCGTGAAGTCCACGGCGCTCGCGTCGGTCGTGGAGAGGTCGGCCGGGAGGCGGACAGGGCTCGTGGCGATGCTGCCGTCGGGCGCGTCCAGCTCGACCTGGTAGCCGTCGGTCGCCGTGAAGCCCTCGAAGGAATAGCTGCCGTCGGGGCCCGAGAAGCTCGTCGCGAGCGTCTCGCCCGCCGGTCCGAGCAGGGTCAGCGTCGCGCCCTCGAGCGGGCCCTCGGCGCCAGGGGTGACGTCGCTGACGACGCCGCTGACGTCTCGGGCGAGTGCCGCGAACCACGTCTGGTAGACGGGGAACCCGGCGCGCCGGGTGAAGGTGAGCGTCAGCGTCGAGACGGGTGCCGACGGCTCGAACCATCCTGCCGAGCCCGAGGTGTCGATCGCGGCGGCGTTGCCGGTGAGCGTGCGGGTGGTCGCGTCCCAGGAGGGGACGTCGGTCGTCACGCCTGTGCACGAGGGCTTGCCCGCGAGGCCGGGGGCGCAGTAGTTGAACCCGCCCTGGTACCCGAGCTCGGTCGCTGTCAGCAGCCGGCCGTCGGCTCCTGTCGCGGCGACCTGGACCTGGTCGGCGTCGATGTCACCGAGGACGAAGGTCCAGCCGCTCGCCGGGGTCGGCCTGTCGAAGGTGTAGGTGGTCGTCGAGGCGCCTGTCGACGAGTCGACCCGGGGCCGGAGGTTGAGGTACTGCTCGTCGCGGCTGCTGCCGTAGCGCTGCCCGACCGGCGTCCCGGCGCTCAGCCAGGTCGTCGCGCCCGAGATGACCGCGACACCTCCGCCGCGGGAGTCCGAGCTCATCTGGGACCCGGGGAACCCGCCGGCGAGCGGTGCGACGGAGGTCGACCAGCTGCCGGGACCGCCGTCGAGCGGTTCCCAGTCGGCCCATCCCGTGGTGGTCGCGGCAGATGCCGGTGCCAGCACCCCGCCGGCGACGAGCCCGCCCGAGAGCGCGACGGCTGCCGCGGACAGGACGGCCACGAGCCGGGGGCTGCGGCGTCGCGCGCGGGGAGCGGGCTGTCGGGCGGGCTGGTGGCGCGGTGCCATGTGCGGTCCTCCGGAGGCGTCGTCGCCGTCCGGCTGCGCGGGCGCGCCCCCCTGGCGATCAAGTCAGGAGGAGATCCGCTCGGCCAGGCCAGCAGGCGGAGTCTTCACCCGCCCACCATCGTCGACGACTGTGACGCGGATCGCATCTCGAGGTCGCGTCAGGCCGTGCTCGGCGAGCGGCCCTGGTCCGGCTCAGGGCGAAAGGGGCCCGACGCCTGCGGACAGATGACGACGGGCCTGCTCCCGCGAGCAGCAGGGGGAGCAGACCCGTCGACGCCGCCCGTCGTGCACGACCGGACGGGTGGTCACGCGACCACGTGGGACGCCGGCGTCAGGCCGGGTCGCCCTCGTAGAACTCTTCGCGCTGCTGGTGCTGCTCCTTGCTCTGGGCGGCGAGGCCGTCCACCTCGACGTCGACCGAGGCGGTCTCGTACCCGGCTTCGGTGACGGCCGCGCGCAGCGCGCTCTCGTCGAGGGGCTCGTGGGACAAGATCGTCACCTCGGAGACGGCGTCCTTGCGCAGCTCGACGCTGATGCGCTCGACTCCGTCGACGCCTTCGAGCTCTTCGGTGACCGACGAGACGCAGTGGGCGCAGGTCATCCCCGGCACTCCGAGGGTGGTGATGGTCGGCATGGTGGCTCCTTGTTCGGTGGCGGGCTGGGCGTGGGTCGGGACTGCTGTGGTGCGGTCCCGGGAGGTGGGGTGGGCCGTCGCGGTGAGGGGATCGTCCCGCTGGCGGTCGGGGAGGTCCGCTGTCAGCTGCGGACGAGCCGCGCGATCGCGTCGGCGGCCTCGCGGACCTTCGCCTGGCCCTCCTCGTCGGAGGACTGTGCGGCCTGCACGACGCAGTGGCCGAGGTGGTCTTCGACGAGCCCGAGGCTCACGGCCTGGAGCGCCTTGGTCACGGCGGAGACCTGTGTCAGCACGTCGATGCAGTAGGTGTCTTCCTCGACCATCCGCGCGATGCCGCGGACCTGGCCCTCGATGCGGCGCAGCCGCTTGAGGTAGTCGTCGGTGGTGCCGCTGTATCCGGCCATGGGTGCTCCTTCGTGCGTCGACATGACGGTCGGCCGGGGCTGAGGTGCCCCGGGGACCGTGCCTACCATGATACCCCCGCAGGGTATGAGGTGACCATGGGGCGTGCTCTTCGCCCGGCACCGGGCCGTCGTCTCAGCAAACGCGTCGCCCGGCACCGGGCCGTGGTCTCAGCAGAGTAGCCTTCCTCGCGTGAAGACCCTCAAGGCGTACTTCGGCCTGACCGACGACGGGACCCGGGTCGGGCCCGGCACGTCGATCGGCATCTCGCTCGCGCTCTCGATGCTCGTGAGCATCGGGCTGCGCTTCGTCATCCCGGGGGCGAGCCCGGTCGTCCGCCTCGTGCTGTGGTTCGTCGTCATGCTCGTGCTGTTCCGCTGGGCGGCGTCCAACGCCGAGAAGCAGCGTCAGCGGCGCCGCGGCGGTCGCTGAGCCGCAGCGAGCGGCCCGGTCTCCCCGCGACCAGCGCAGACACCCCGTCGGGGACTGGCGCGCGAGGCCCGTCTGCTCCACGATGAGCAGCAGGGCACCGTCGCCAGGTGCTCGTCCCTCAGACCGAGGAGCTGACCATGTCCGAGACGATCATCCCCACCTTCGCTTCTGTCGCCCGCCAGGTCTGGTACTGGACGGTGATCCGAGGGGTCTTGGCGGTCGTCTTCGGCGTCGTCGCCCTCGTCGCGCCCATCTCGACAGCCGTCTCGCTCGCCGTGGTCGTCGCGGTCTTCGCGATCGTCGACGGGCTCTTCGAGATCGTCGACGGCATCCGGCACCGCTCGACAGGTGGAGCGGGTCTGCGGATCCTGCAGGGGGTCCTGACCCTCGCCTTCGGTGTGGTGCTCGTCGTGTGGCCGTCCATCACGGCCCTCGCGATCGTCTGGACCGTAGGGATCTGGGCTGTCGTCGTCGGTGTGATCCAGCTGGTCGTCGCCCTCTCCCTGCGCAAGGTCGTGCGGAGCGGCTGGGGCTGGGGCGTGGTCTCCGGCCTGGTCTCGGTGATCTTCGGCGTGATCGTCGTCGCCCGCCCCTCGGCCGGGCTCGTGTCGATCATCTGGGTGCTCGGCGTCTACGCGCTCATGCTCGGGGTGCTGCTCATCGGCTTCGGCCTCCAGGTCCGCAGGCTCGCCCGCGAGGTCGACTCCCGGACGCAGACGAGCCCGACAGCGAGGTCCGAGGAGGCGGCGAGGCCCGAGGAGACGGCGAGGTCCGAGGAGCGGGCCGGGGCTCCGGCAGGCGCCCACCGCGCACCTGGCGAGCCCGTCGAGACGTCTCCAGCGAGCGAGACGTCACACGTCGCGAGCCACCTCGCGGACCCCGCCGACCAGCCGTCGCAGGGCCGGTCGGCCGAGGCTGACCGCTGAGCCGAGTGCGTCGCTCGTCAGCCGGCCCTGCCTCTCAGCCGGCCCTGCCTCTCAGCCCGCTCGGCCTCTCAGCCGGCCCTGCCTCTCAGTCCATGCATCTCTCAGACTCCCCACCTCTCACGCCAGCGCCGTGACCTGCTCCATGAGGTCGGTGCTCCGGGCGTCGTACACGCGCGACCCGATCCGCACGCCGACGACGAGCAGCACGGTCCCGAGCGCCACCCCGACCACGAGCGTCGCCCACCCGAGGGCCGCGTTCCCCGTGACCAGCGACGCGATCCCGAGGCCGACGTGCGGGAGCGTCAGGGCGGCGAGCACCGCGGCCCCGGCGGTCTGCACGAGCAACGTGGCCGTCGTCGCGCCCTGGGGCGTCGCGAAGGCGCTCTCGCCGTGCTTGGGCACCGGGTAGACGAATCGTGCGGAGGCCACGCTCGAGACCCCGAGGGCTGTGAGGTAGGTGCCGAGCGTGACGCCTGCCGCTGCGGGCAGGGTGTCCCAGCGGTCGAGGTACCAGACGGAGCCGACGAGGTACACGAGCATCAGCGGCACGGCGATCACCGAGACGGCGACGACCCGGCCGAGCCGGTCTGCGCGGCCGGGCACCCCGGTGACCACGTGCAGCCAGAAGGCCGTGCTGTCGTAGGAGACGTCGGCGGAGATCGCCCAGCCCATCGAGAAGGCCGTGAGCGGGCCGAGCAGCAGGAGCGTCCACCACGTCTGGTCGGCGACCGTCGTCCCGAGGCCGAGGAACACCGGGAACAGCGGCAGCACGACGAGCGAACCGATGTACCGCGGGTCTCGGCGCCAGTACGTGAGGCACCGTGCGGCGACGGCACCCGTGGGCGTCCAGCCGAAGCGCCCGAACAGCCCGAGGCCTGTCATCCGGCGGGTGGTCGTGGTGGTCCCGCCGCCGGTGAGCGTCCTGTCGAGGGCCCATCGCCAGAGGGCCACGAGCGCCGCGAGGGTCATGAGGGCGACGACGAGCCGGGCGACCGCGACGAGGGGCTGACCGCCGGCCACGGCGTAGGGCACGCCCCACGCGGCACCGACCGGGGTCCAGGCGAGGACGTCGGCGACGGAGTCGAGCGAGCCGCGGCTGACGGAGCCGAGCACCTTCCCGCCGAAGACGACCAGCAGGACCACGAGCACGACGAGCAGGGTGCTCGCGACCTCGCGGAACCGCCGGGTGGCGCGCAGCGGCGCGACCGCGGAGGTCAGGGCCCTGGACCCGACGACGCAGGTCGCGACGGCGAGGGCGACGCCGAGGACCGCCGTGAGCAGCGCCGGGACCGACCCGCGCCAGACCACGAGGCTGCCGGCGGACGCCAGGAGCGTGACGATCCCGGGGACCCCGACCACCCCGGCTGCGGCCAGCCCGAGCAGCAGGTCGCGCCGCGAGATCGGGAGCAGCGCGAGCTTGCGAGGATCGAGGGTCGAGTCGATGCCGAAGGTCACGAGCGGCAGCAGCCACCACCCGAGCACGGCGACGGAACCCCCGGCGACGACGACGGTCTGGGCTGTCGCGGGGTCGTCGATGCTCAGCGCGAAGAGACCGGCGACGAGCGTCAGCAGGACCGTGGCGCCGTAGAGCGCCGCGAAGGCGAAGCCGACGATCTGCCAGGCGGAGCGCTTGAGGAGGTTGCCGAGGAGGGTGAGGCGGAGCCTTACGAGCTGCGCAACCACGAGAGGCCCTCTCCGCTGAGCTGTCCGCCGGCGAGCTCGACGAAGCGCTCTTCGAGGCTGCGTCCGGCGCGGACCTCGTCGACGGTCCCAGCGGCGCGTACCTGTCCGTCGACGACCACGGCGACGTGGTCGCACATCCGCTGGACGAGGTCCATGACGTGCGAGGACACGATGACGGTCCCACCGCTGGCGACGTAGTCGGAGAGGATCGCGCGGATGTGGCTGGCCGAGACGGGGTCGACGGCCTCGAAGGGCTCGTCGAGGACGAGGACGCGGGGCGCGTGGATGAGCGCGGCGGCGAGCGTGACCTTCTTGGTCATGCCGGCCGAGTAGTCGACGACCAGGGTGTCGGCGGCCTCGCGCAGGTCCAGGACGCCCATGAGGTCTGCGGTGCGGCTCGCGACGGTCTCGCGGTCCATGCCGCGCAGCAGGCCGGCGTAGGTGACGAGCTGGGTGCCGGTGAGCCTGTCGAAGATCGCCATGCCGTCGGGCAGCACGCCGAGCAGCCGCTTCGCCTGGACAGGGTCGGTCCACATGTCGACGCCGCAGATGGTCGCGGTGCCCGCGTCGGGGCGCAGGAGCCCGGTGGCCATCGAGAGCAGCGTGGTCTTGCCGGCACCGTTAGGTCCGACGAGCCCGTAGAACGAGCCCGCGGGGATGTCGAGGGAGATCCCCGCGACGGCGACCTTGTGCCCGAAGGTCTTGACGAGCCCGCGGAGCGACACGGCCGGAGAGCCGTAGGCGGGCGCTGGCTCGGGCACCAGCGCAGGCGCATCCCCGTGCCCGGCCTCGGCCGCTGGTACCGGCGCGTGACCGACCTTGGCCGCTGGCGCCGGCGCCGTGGCTGACGAGCCTGGCAGAGCCGTCGCTCGTCCCTCGCCGTCCGGCGGTGCGACGGACGCCCCTGGGGCACCGTCTCTCGCAGAGGGTGTGACGATCGGGTCCTGAGGCTCGGTCGGCGAGGTCATGCGACCAACCTAGCGGCTTGCCCGTCGTCGATCACCCGGGACGGACGTGCGAGAACCCGACGTCACCGCAGGCCAGGGACGGCGGCGTGCCGTGTCGTCTCGTCACTGACCGGTGCGGGCCGAGTCAGCGCCTCGCTGCAGCCGCAGCCTTCGCGGCTCCCGGCAGCGCGTCGAGGATCCGTCCGACGGCGGTGTCGTCGTGCGCGGCCGACACGAACCAGGCCTCGTACACCGACGGCGGCAGGTTGACGCCCGCGTCGAGCATGGCGTGGAAGAACGCCGGGTAGCGGAAGGTGTCGGAGGCCTGGACCTGGGCGTAGGTGCGGGTGCCGACCTCCTGGGCGAGGTCGCCGAACATCACGGAGAACAGGTTGCCCGAGCGCTGCACGCGGTGCGCGACGCCCTCGGCGGAGAGTGCTGCGCTCGTCGCGTCGGCGATCGTCGTGGAGACCTCGTCGACGCGGGCGTAGACGGAGGCGTCGGCGGCGGCGAGGGTCGCGCGGCCGGCGGCGACGGCGACGGGGTTCCCGGAGAGGGTCCCGGCCTGGTAGACGGGGCCGAGGGGAGCGAGCAGGTCCATGAGGACCGACGGTCCGCCGATCGCGGCGACGGGCATGCCGCCGCCGACGACCTTGCCGAAGGTGAAGATGTCCGGGGTGTAGCTGGCGCCGAGGGTCGACGTCTCGTAGCCCCACCAGCCGCTCGCGCTGACCCGGAAGCCTGTGAGCACCTCGTCGAAGATCAGCAGCGCGCCGTGCGCGGTGGTGATGCGGCGCAGGCCCTCGTTGAAGCCGGGCAGCGGCGGGACGATCCCCATGTTGGCCGGTGCGGCCTCGGTGATGACGGCGGCGATCTCGGAGCCGCGCTCGGCGAAGACCTGCTCGACGGCCTCGAGGTCGTTGTAGGGGAGCACGAGGGTCTCCGACGCCGTCGCCTCGGTGACACCTGCCGACCCGGGGAGGGCCTGGTTGGCGACACCCGACCCGGCCTCGGCCAGGAGCGAGTCGACGTGCCCGTGGTAGCAGCCGGCGAACTTCACGATGAGCGGACGACCTGTCGCGCCGCGTGCGAGCCGCACCGCGGTCATGGTGGCCTCGGTGCCCGTCGACACGAGACGCACGTGCTCAGCGGCGGGGACGCGGCGGCGGATCTCCTCGGCGAGCTCGACCTCGCCGAGCGTCGGTGCACCGAAGGAGAGGCCGCGGGCGGCCGCCTCCTGCACGGCCTCCACGACAGCGGGGTGGGCGTGCCCGAGCAGCGCCGGACCCCACGAGCAGACGAGGTCGACGTACTCGGTCCCGGTGACGTCGCGGATGTACGGACCGGAGGCAGACGACACGAACCGCGGGTCCCCGCCGACCGAGCCGTAGGCGCGGACGGGGGAGTTCACCCCGCCCGGCAGCACGAGCCGTGCGCGCTCGAAGGCCAGGTGGTTCGCTGCGTCGTCGTGCATCGTCAGGTCCGTCCAGGAGGGGATGGTGTGCGTGACCTCCAGGCTACGGGAGTCGCCTGATTCCGGAGCGTGCGGGACGCTGCCTGTGCAGAACGTCTCATCGGACTGTGGCTGTGGACAGAGTCGGTGCGCTCACCCTGCGCGAGCGCGACGTCAGGCGCTCACGGCACCTCGTCGATGCGGCCGAGGTCGAAGGTGACGCGCAGGTCGACGGCGTCGTTGCGGTCGAGGAAGGCGTCGTGGACGGCGACGACCTCGATGGTGGCGGGTCCGTGGGTGACGGTGTCGCCGACGCGCAGGGCGGTGTCGGTCAGGCGGGTCTCGACCCAGGTGTCCTCCGGGTCTTCGGTCCACGTGAAGAGGTCGTAGGTCAACGAGATGCGGCCGTCGTCGACCCGAGTCACTCTGCTCAGCGGGAAGAGCAGCACCTGCGCTCCTGGGCTCTCGGCATACTCCGTACCGACCGTGGTCCCGGGAGCGCCGCCTGGCGTGCAGCACGCTCCGGTGAGCTGCACGATGGTGTGGTCGGACGGATCCGGTGGGAGCTGGTGCCACACGACGATGCCGAGCAGGGCGAGCGTCGCGGGAACTGTGATCGCCAGGATCTTGCCGGCCTTCCGGCCGTGACGGACAGCCAGATCCTCCACACGGTCTTGCGCTGCCAGCAGGGCGAGCTCTGCGCGTGTGCGCCTCATCGAGCACCCACCTCAGGACGGAGGACGAGGACCCGCCAGGCTGCCGGCGGTTCGAGGGCCTGCTGAGGCAGGTCGAGCTGCGGCACCATCTCCGCGGTCACGACGTCGTGCTGTGCCCCCACTGCTGCCCCCCGGCTGCATGGACGTCGGACCGCGGTCGCCTGCGCCCCGACGTCTCCGGGGCTGTCACCTGCGACGCCCCCGCTGTCGACTGATGGTCGACATGCTCGCAGGTCGCAGCCGCGGGGGCGATGGTGACTACTCCCCGAGCCACCCGGCGATCTCGGTGGCCCAGTAGGTGAGGACGATGTCCGCGCCGGCACGCTTGATGCCGAGGACCGACTCGAGGATCGCCCCGCGACGGTCGATCCAGCCGTTGGCGGCGGCGGCCTCGATCATCGCGTACTCGCCCGACACCTGGTAGGCGGCGACGGGCACGTCGGACTGCTCGGCGACGTCGGCGAGCACGTCGAGGTAGCTCATCGCCGGCTTGACCATGACGATGTCCGCGCCCTCGAGCAGGTCGAGCGCGGTCTCGCGCCCGCCCTCGCGACGGTTCGCGGCGTCCATCTGGTAGGTACGTCGGTCGCCGACGAGCGTCGACTCGACGGCGTCGCGGAACGGTCCGTAGAAGGCCGAGGCGTACTTGGCCGAGTACGCGAGGATCGCGGTGTCGGGGAACCCGGCGCCTCCGTTCGCGGTCGACTGGTCGAGTCCGGAGCGGACGGCGAAGACCTGGCCGTCCATCATCCCGGAGAGCCCGAGCACGGTGGCCCCGGCCTGCGCCTGGGCGATCGCCATGGAGACGTAGCGCTCGAGCGTCGCGTCGTTGTCGACCCCGCCGTGCGCGTCGAGCACGCCGCAGTGTCCGTGGTCGGTGAACTCGTCGAGGCAGAGGTCGGCCATGACGACGAGCCGTCCGGCAGCCGCCTCGACCGCGATCCGGATGCCGCGGTTGAGGATCCCCTCCGGATCGTCCGCGCCGGAGCCTGTCGCGTCGCGGTGCTCGGGCACGCCGAAGAGCATGACCCCGCCGATCCCGGCGTCGGCGGCCTCCCGCACGGCCTGGGCGAGGGACTCTTCGCTGTGGTGCAGCACCCCGGGCATCGAGGTGATCTCGACAGGCTCGGAGATGCCCTCCTTGACGAACAGCGGCAGCACGAGGTCGCGGGGGTGCAGGCGAGTCTCGGCGACGAGGGCGCGCAGCGCAGGGGTGGCGCGCAGGCGGCGGGGGCGGGTCATGGGGTCCTCCAGGGGGAGAGGTGTGGGTGGGGCTGGTCAGGTGGTCTGGGGGTGGGTGGACGCGGAGGCGTCGCCGAGGTCGTGCGGTGAGTGGCGCGACGAGCCGGCCGTGCGGGTGGCCCACGCCTCGAAGAGAGCTGCGAGCAGACCGTCGTCGTCTGCCGTCTGGGCGACCGCAGCGACCTCCTGCCCGGTCTCGGAAGCCGCGCGCCGGGTCGGCTCGCCGATCGCGACGACGCTCACGTCCTCACGCGGTCCGAGCTGCCCGGCGACCTCGCGGGCCACGCTCCCCGACGTGAGGACGACGGCGTCGAAGTGGCCGTCCCGCCACGCGGAGACGACCTCGGGCGGGGCCGCGTGCGACACGGTCCTGTAGGTGGTGACGCGCACGGGCTCGAAGCCGCGCTCGCGCAGACCCGTCTCGAGGGTGGGCCGCGCGAGATCGCCGAGCGGGAGCAGCACGCGCGGTGCGGGGCTGGTCTCGCGCTCGACCTCCGGCCACTCCGCGAGCAGCCCGACGGCGGAGTTCTCGGTCGCCACGAGGTCGACCGTGATGCCGACGGCAGCGAGGGCGCGGGCTGTCGCCGGCCCGACAGCAGCCCACCGGGCGCCGCGCGCGAGCCGGGCGAGCGCCTCTGGGCCGGGTCCTGCGTCGACCCGCGCCGCAGACGCGACGAGCTCGTCGACGGCGTTGACGCTGGTCACAGCGACCCACGCGACGTCCCCGTCGCGGAGGCTGGCCACGGCCCCGTCGAGCACAGCTCTGTCGTCGTCGCCGATGTCAGCGCGCGAGACGAGCGGCGCGACGACGGCCGAACCGCCGGCCTGCTCGACGAGACGAGCGAGCCCGGCACCGCGCCCAGGAGCGCGGGGGATCAGGACCCTCCACCCGTCGAGCGGGAGTGCGGGTGAGGTCGGTGTGCCGGCGGGCTGGAGCTCGTCGTCGTGGCTGGCGCGCCCCGCAGCCGCTGTCTTCTGGAGACCTGTCTCCTCGCGTCCGCCCCTCGCCTCCGCACCGCTCATCAGATGAACGACGCTGCGCCGAGCGACAAGAAGTGGTCGGCGACGGCCTCGCCGAGGGCGATCGCCTCGGCGGCCGACGTGTCGGCCACCTCGACGGACTGCTGGTGACGCAGCTGCTCGCTGCCGTCGGGGCGGGCGACGACGGCGTGCAGCGAGAGCAGCCCGTCGGAGACCGTCGCGTGGGTCCCCACGGGGGCCGCGCACCCGGCCTCGAGGCGCGAGAGCAGCGCGCGCTCGGCGAGGACCGACAGCGAGGTCGCGGGGTCCTCGAGGTCGCTGAATGCGCGGCGGACCACGGGGTCGCTCTCGAGGAGCGTGGTCCGGGTCTCGACGGCGAGGGCGCCCTGACCGGGTGCCGGTGCCATGTCCACGACGGAGATGAGCTCGGTGATCGCGTGCTCACGGCCGATGCGGTTGAGACCGGCTGCGGCGAGCACGACGGCGTCGAGGTCTCCGGTCTCCGGGTGCACCCGGCCGAGGCGGGTGTCGATGTTGCCGCGGATGTCGACGACGTCGAGGTCGGGGCGGACGAGGCGCAGCTGCGCGGCGCGGCGCGGGGAGCCGGTCCCGACGCGGGCACCGTGAGGGAGGTCGGCGAGCCTGTGGCCGGCGCGCGAGCACAGGGCGTCGCGCGGGTCCTGGCGGACGGGTGTCACGTGCTGCAGCCCGAGGACCCCGGTCGTGGGCAGGTCCTTGAGGGAGTGGACGGCCACGTCGCAGCGGTCGTCGAGGAGCGCTGCGCGCAGCGCGGTGACGAAGACCCCGGTGCCGCCCATCTGGGAGAGCGAGCCTGTGAGGACGTCGCCGTCCGTCGTGATCGGCACGATCTCGACAGGTCGGCCGGTCAGCCGGCGCAGGTCGTCGGCGACTGTCCCGGTCTGGGTCAGCGCGAGGAGGCTGCTGCGGGTGCCGATGCGGAGGGCGGGGTGTCCTGTCACCCGTCCAGTGTGCTCCCCTTCGCTCGCCGAGTCGAAATGAGAGCGATCACAGGGCAATTGTTCGGGTGCTCGACAATAGTTCTGACAGCCTGTCAGTTCTGCATCACAGAGGGTTGCCTAAGAATATGCAGGAAAGGGCACCCTAAGTAATTCCCCGACCGATTCAGGAAAGGTCGAGCGATCGCGCCGCGGCCTGCGCGTGCGGGACGACCGCGGCGAGCCCCGTCCCCGCGACCCATGCCCCCGTGACGGACAGGCCAGGAGCCCCTGACGAACCGAGCGCCGCCACGTCGCTGACCAGTCGAGACGTGCGCGCGCGGTGCGCCGGGGTGGGCGGCGAGAGCGCGTCGTCCCAGCGCGTCACGGCCGAGGAGAGCACGTCGTCGGACGCCAGGGGGACCCCGTAGAGCGCCTGGACGTCGAGCACGGCCTGCGTCACGAAGGTCTCGTCCGGGGCCGCTGCGTCTAGGTCGGCCCCGGCCGGGCCGGCTCCGCCCCGCCCGTAGCTGAGCCTTACGACGTGGGCGTCCGGCCCGAGCGTGGCGTCGAGGCGCTTGCGCAGCCACGGCCACTTGGCCGAGGCGTGGGTCGAGCCCTTGGCGACGACGTCAGAGCCCGGTGCGACCAGGACGCCGGTGCCGCGGGGCGCGTCCCCGAGGGCGGGAGCACGCAGGACGAGCGTGACGAGCCGGATGTCGGTCCCGCGGACCGGTGCGGCCCCGGCGGTGTCGACGAGGTCTCCGAGCAGTGCGACGGCGGTGTGCCCGCCGACGGCGAGGACGACCCGCGCTGTGCGCAGCGTCTCGCCCGTCGTGAGACGGACCTCCCACACGTCGCCGGTCCTCCGCAGCTGCCGGGCCCCTGTGCTGCGGCGGATCGACCCACCTGCCTCCACGGCAGTCTCGAGCGCGGCGACGAGCTGGTTCATGCCGCCGACCAGGCCGCGTACGGCCGAGCCTGCTGGCGCCTGCGCGCGCAGCGACCGGACTGCTGCGGCCAGCGACCCTGTGCGCTCGTAGGCGGTCAGGAGCCCCGGGGCGACAGCGTCGACCGACAGCAGCGCGGGGTCCGTCGAGTGCACTCCGCCGGCCACAGGCGTCACGAGCCTGTCGAGCACGCGCCGGCCGAGACGGCTCTCCACGAGCGAGGCGAGCGTCGACGTGTCGACGCGTGATGCGGGCAGCACACGGTCCAGGCTGGCGCGGAGCGCCCCGACGACGCCGATCGCACGGCACGTGTCCGAGGCCCACACGTGCCCAGGGATCCCGAGGACGCCAGCCTTCGGCAGCGGGAAGGCGCGCCCGCGTGGGCGGCGAGGCGCCGCCCGCGGGCCGGTGCCCTCCGGCACGTAGCCCCAGGCCGACAGACCGCTCGGCTCGACCGCCTCGAGCCCGAGCTCGGCGACGAGCGCGGCGATCGCCTGGCTGCGCGAGGCGTAGGACTCGGCGCCGGAGTCGACCACGACCGGCACGCCAGCGGGCCCCACGTCAGCCCGCGCGAGGTACCCGCCGCAGATCTCCGAGGCCTCCACGACGACGGGCGCGAACCCGTCGGCCACGAGGGTCCGGGCCGCCACGAGCCCCGCGATCCCACCCCCGACGACGACTGCGTCGAGGACCGGGGCGGGCGTGCCGTCGTGCGAGGGGATAGTGGTCATGGTCGTCAGGTGTGGTCAGGCTTCAGAGGGAGTGCACGAGCTCGACGACCCGCGTGAGGACCGTCGGGTCGGTGTCGGGCGGGACCCCGTGACCGAGGTTCACCACGTGCGCAGGAGCCGTGCGGCCGCGCTCGACGACGTCGCGGACGTGCGCCTCGAGGACCGGCCACGGCGCGCCGAGCAGCGCGGGGTCGATGTTGCCCTGGAGCGGCGTCGTGCCGCCGAGCATGGCGTTGGCCTCGTCGAGGGGCGTCCTGTAGTCGACACCCACGACGTCGGCGCCCACGTCGCGCATGGCGGGCAGCAGGTGCCCCGTGCCGGTGCCGAAGTGGATCACCGGGACGGGCAGGTCCTTGACGTGCGAGAGCGCTCGGGCCGACGACGGCGCGACGTGCGCGACGTAGTCCGCGAGGCTCAGGCTGCCCGCCCAGGAGTCGAACAGCTGGGCAGCGCTGGTCCCCGCGAGGACCTGCGCGCGCAGGAACGTGCCTGTCACGTCGGCCGCCCAGGTGGTGAGGCGGGCCCACGACTCGGGGTCCGTGTGCATCATGCGGCGTGCGCCGAGGTGGTCGCGCGACGGGCGCCCCTCGACCATGTACGCGGCGAGCGTGAAGGGCGCTCCGGCGAAGCCGATGAGCGGTGTGCTGCCGAGCTCGGCGACGGTGAGGCCGACGGCGTCGCGGATCGGCTGGAGGGCCTCGTCCGTGAGGGTCTTCTCGAGGAGCCTGTCGACGTCGGCCGGGGTGCGCACGGGCTCGCCGAGGACCGGTCCGACGCCCGGCGCGATGTCGACGTCGACCTCCGCGAGGCGCAGCGGCACGACGATGTCCGAGAAGAAGATGCCCGCGTCGACCTTGTGGCGGCGCACCGGCTGGAGCGTGATCTCGCTCGCGAGCGCCGGGTCCAGGCAGGAGTCGAGCATCGCGACACCCTCGCGGGCGGCCAGGTACTCGGGGAGGGACCGACCGGCCTGCCGCATGAACCACACGGGGGTGGTCTCGGGTCGGTCGCCGCGCAGCGCGCGGACGAGTGGGGAGCTGGACGTCCGGCCGTCGACGAGAGGGTGCGCTGAGGAGAGATTCACACCTCGATTCTGCCTTTCCGACCGACAAATGTTTAAATCGAATCGCTGTGGTTCTCATGTCGATGACCGCAAGTCACCACGAGCTTGACCTCGAAGCGCTCGAGCAGCTGTCAACAGGCGCGCATTCGATGGGCACGTCGGCCGTGCGGACCTGCGAGATGATCACCGGTGCCGTCGTGCTCGCGACCTGCAACCGGTTCGAGCTGTACCTCGACCTCGTCGACGGTGCGGCCGCTCCGGGCAGCCCTGGGACCCTCAGCGAGCGTGATCTTGCCCACGCTGCCGACGAGGTCGCCCGGCTCATCGCCGTCGAGTCCGGGGTCAGCCAGGAGGCCGCGCGGTCCGCCTTCACGGTCCGCAGCGGCGAGGGCGTCACCCAGCACCTCTTCACCGTCGCCTCGGGTCTCGACTCGATGGTCGTCGGCGAGCGGGAGATCGCCGGTCAGGTCCGCAGGGCACTCGACGCCTCGCACGCCGAGTCGACGACCAGCCCGAGGCTCGAGCGCCTCTTCCAGTCCGCGTCGCGCGCCTCCAAGCGCGTCGCGCACACCACCCACCTCGGCGCCGACGGCCGCTCGGTCGTCTCGGTCGGGCTCGACCTCGCCGAGGCGAGCATCCCTCCGTGGCGCCAGACCTCCGCGGTGATCGTCGGGACCGGCGCCTACGCCGGGGCGACTGTCGCTGCGCTGCGCGCCCGCGGGTGCGTCGACATCGCCGTGTACTCCGCCTCGGGTCGCGCCGAGCAGTTCGCGATGGCCCGCGGCGTCGACGCCGTGACGGACCTCGTGACGGCGCTCGGCGAGGCCGACCTCGTCGTCTCGTGCAGCGGTGCCGGTCGCGGGAACCGTCTGGCACGACCGTCTGCGGGGCCCGGCGAGGCAGCCGCCCCAGGGTCGGGCCTGCGGACCGACGACCCCTCTGACCTGCGCTACATCCTCGAGACCGCTGCTGTCGTGGCGGCCCGCGACGACGCGGCCGTGCGCGCCGGCGACGACGGGACGGCACGCCCTCTCGTCGTGCTCGACCTCGCGCTGCACCACGACGTCGACCCCGGTGTCGGCGACATCGACCAGGTGCTGCTCATGGACCTCGGGACGATCCGCAGCCACGCGCCGTCGACGTCGTCGCTGCCCGTGCGCGCGGCACGCGAGATCGTCGCTGCGGCCGTCACCGAGTTCACCGTCGGCGAGACGCTGCGTGCGGCAGACTCAGTGGTCGTCGCGCTCCGGGACAGGATCACCGCCGAGGTCGAGACCGAGCTGGCCCGCTCGGCCGGGTCGTTCACGACAGACGCCGACAGGGCGGCCCACGAGAAGTCCTTGCGCCGGTTCGCCGCGACGCTCCTGCACCGCGGCATCACCCGCATCCGGGACGCCGCACGGGCCGGAGAGCCCCTCGAAGAGGTCGCCGAGGACACGGCGACGGTCCTGACGATGCGCTGGAACGGCCGCCGGGCCGTGCCCGGTGCCGGTCCCGCCACGCCCGTCGCCGAGCCGAGGCACAGCCCGCGAGACGGGCTCGCCGCGGGCTGAGCGGATTCGGGCGACGTCCCTCCCGGTCTCGTCGTCTCCCGGGTCTTCGCCGGGACCGCACCGGGCGCGATCCTCAGCCGTCGACAGGTCCTCCGACCCTGTACTGGCCCGAGTCGTTGAGCACGAGCACGGGGACCGAGGCCGGGGCGCCGCCCGAGACGAAGGTGCACTCGAACTCGACCCCTTCGCGGACGTCGACAGACCCAGGGCAGGTGACGGCGTCCACGTCGCTCAGCCCGAAGCGCGTGGAGAGGATCTTCGCGACGTCCTGCGAGACGACCGACGCGTCGAAGGTGGCGGTCTGCTCGAACGCACCTGTCGCCGCGAGCGTGGCGCCGACGCTCACGAGCGCGGTCAGCACGGCGGTGAGCAGGACAGTCCGCAGGGTGCGGCGGCGGGTCGGCCGTGCGGTCGCGGTGCTCGTCGTGGACGTGGACGTGGGCGTGGATGTCGGCGTAGGCGCGGACGTCGGTCCGACGGGAGGCTGGTCGTAGGGCGACGGGCGGCCGTAGCCCGGTGACGGCGCGTGCCCGGGTGCGGTCCCGTAGCCCCCTGAGGCGAGGCTGGCGGGCGGTGTGCTGTAGCCCGACGAGGGGGTGCTGGCGGGCGGTGTGCTGTAGCCCGACGAGGGGGTGCTGGCGGGCGGTGTGCTGTAGCCCGACGAGGCGGTGCTGCCGGTCGGTGTGCCGTACCCCTGCTTCGGGTAGCCCTGCGCGGCTCCCGGCGCCGGGGAGGGTGCCGGACTGAGGGGCGGCGTCGGACGGAGGACCGGCGTCGGACGGAGGGCCGGCGTCGCGAAGGTGCTCGCTGTCCCGCCTGCCGCTCCGAGTCCGCTCCGGACCGTCGGTGCGGGGGCGTAGTCGGGTGCGGCCGGGCGCGCGGCCGCTGCGGGCTGAGGTGCCGTCGTCGCCGCCCCGGGTGCTGTCGCCGTCGTCGGTGCCTGCAGCCGGCGCGGGACCCGCGGAGGCACGGCTCCGCTGCCGGCTCCGGCGTCCGCGGTGCCGCGGTCGGCTCCGCGGTCTGCTCCGCTGGCTCCGGCACCGCCGGGAGGTGTGGGCTGGTCTGTCATCAGGCATCTCCGAGCGAGTTGATGAAGTCGTCGCGCTCGGTCTCCGAGAGCGTCGTGACGTCGTCCAGCTCCGGGGCTGGCGGGACGTCGTCGCGGGCCGCGGTCCCGGTGATCTCGAAACCGAGCTGGAGCACGAGGTCGGGCACGTCGCCCTCGCCCGGGACCACACCGTTCATCTCGACCTTGAGCAGGGCACCGTCGGCGTCCTGCCAGAGATTCACGGGGACGAGCGTGCTGAGCATGGTGTCGGTGAGCATCGCGGTGAGCGACTCCGGCATCGAGAGCATCTCGGCGTCGAGGATCGACTGGAGGGTCACCTCGGTCTGGCTGAGCACCTCCCCGTCGCGTGAGCTCGTGACGGTGCGGCGCATGCTCGGTCCGGCGTCCGAGGCCTCGGTGGCGTTGATCGCGTCGCGCACGTCGCAGACCGTCGAGAAGCCGAGGACGTAGCACATGGCGTTGTCGCCGAGGATCCCGAGGCTTCCGTAGAGGGTCGGGAACCTGACCCACGGGGTGTCGATGTCGGTGTCGAGCCCGTCGCCGAGGAGGAGGTAGTCCCACGAGTCACCGCCGACGTGCAGCATGTCGATGGTCCGGCCGGTCCCCGGGTCGTTCTGCTGCGTGAAGAGCGACGCGGGGTTTCCGCTGACCGCGACGACGGACTGCCCGGCGGAGGTGTCCTCGCCGAAGGTCGCGTGGGTGTACGTGACGCCGGTGATGTCGGTCGTCTCGCCGGTCGTGAAGGGGGAGGACTCGAGGATGTGCGAGTCGAGCAGGTCCATCTGGGCCGTGAAGCGCTCGGTGGCCGCGACGTCGACGGCGTCCCAGTCGGGGAACGCCTCGCCGCGCACGGGCTCGGGCGAGCACGCGCCGACGCCGAGCAGCACGCCCACGACCGCAGCCGCGACGAGCGGTCGACGTGAGCGCGAGGCCGTGCCCGGACGGGCGGACCGCGCGTCGGCTGTGTGACGGACGCTGGGGTTGGTGCTCGAGCTGGCGCCGGGGTTGGTGGTTGTACCGGTGCTGGGGCTCGGGCTGGTGGTTGTTCCGGGGCCGGTGCATGTGCTTGTGCCGGTGCTCGTGCTGGCGGCGCTCTCAGCCCCGGCTCCGGTGCGTGCTCGGTCGACAGTCACAGTCCACCTGCCTCGGTGAACAGCGCGAGCGCGTCTTCGCCGAGCGGCATGGCGCCGAGCTCGGTCGGCGACCGGAACGACGTGGTGGCCACCAGGTAGCCAGCGCCTGTCACGGTGTCGTAGTCGGACAGCCACCCGCCGCCCGAGGCGCCCTGGGTCATGGCGCACTCGATGCCGAACGCGCCGCGCTGGAGCACGAACCAGTCGTCGCTCGCGCAGTACCGCTGGTCCAGGCCGTCGAAGGGGGCGGCTGCGGGGTAGCCGGTGACGAGCAGGTCGTCGACGGTCCCGCCGAAGGCGATGCCCTGGCCGCCGGTCACCTCCTGGATGCGTCGACCGTCGTCGTCGGGCGCCATGGTGAGGAAGGCGAAGTCGTGCGTCCAGCCGCTGCCGATCACCATGCCGAGGGAGTTGGTCGAGGCGTTGTCGGCAAACTCCTGAGGACCGTAGGCGGACTCTGCGGCCCAGTACCCGTACGGCGCGACGGCGCCGTTGTCCTCGTCGGCGGGGACGAAGAACACGTTGGTCGCCCACCCGGTCCCGCCCTCGAAGTCCCAGAGGCAGTGGGCGGCAGTCGCGACGACGTCCTGCGAGGCGGCATTGACGACGGTGGCAGAGCAGACGTAGTCGTCGCTGCCGATCGTCACGTAGAGGCGGCCCTGGGTCGATGCGGCAAGACCTGTCGCGTCGAAGGGGTCTCCGGCGGTCGCGGGTGCGACGGGGGTCGGGTCGGTCACGGGACCTGTCGAGGGGTCGACCACCACGCCCGTCGCGGCGTCGGGCCGGGTGCCGCCGTCGGTGTCAGAGCTCTCGGGGTCGTCGTCCGGAGTGACGATCTTGGTGTCGGCGTCACGGCGACGGTCTTCGGTCCAGTAGTCGTTGACCTCTTGCGGGCTGTCTTCGTAGTCGTGCCGCAGCGAGACCGTGTCGGTCTTGAGGGGCGGGCCGATCTGCGGTGACAGGGACCCGGCGACGGCTTCTCCAGGGATCTGCGTCGCGCAGCCTGCCAGCGCAGCGGCGAAGGCGACGAGGGCTGTGGTCCGCAGCACTGGTCGACGGGCTACGGCGTGGCGTGGCACGGACACGATCGGTGCGGGTGCGGGTGCGGGTGCGGGTGCGGGTGCGGGTGCGGGTGCGGGTGCGGGTGGGACGCCGGGTCCGGCAGCGGGCCTGGCCGCGGTCGCGGCGGCAGGCGCGACGGCGGGCGTCGGGGTGGGCCCGGTCGGGGCAGCTGGTCCGGTTGCGGCGGCGGGCCCGGTGGCGTGCGGTTCACCGCCGGTGAGTGGCGGCCTGCGGAGCGACATGCCTCGACTATCCCACTCACCACGCTGTCACGAGCGAGGAGCGAGGGGGAGTGGTGCCCACCCGTACCGGCAACTCCTTCCGGGCCGCAGGATCGTGCGGATCGAGGGCGTCGTGAGGGCGTGGGGACCAGTCCCCATCTACGAGCGGCTGGTGTCGCGGCTGGCGCTGCCGGGGCGGGCTCGCCGTGGCGTGCGCGTGGGCAGTCGACCGCTCCCGGACTGGTGCGGGAGCGGTCGCCTGCCCGGGTGGCCCTAGCCGATGATCCCGAGGGCAACCCCTTGGACGATGAGCAGCACCGCGCTGAGTGTCACGACAGCGCCAGCCCACATCCAGAAGCTCTTGAGGCGCCGTGCCTTCGTGGCTGTGCGATCGAGGGTGTCGAAGCGGCGGAGCTGCTCGGCCGTCAGGAGCGGAGCTGGTGAACCCCAGGTCGTCGCGGTGACTGCCGCGGTCTGGACCGCTCTCAGGTCTTCTCCGGCGAGCGTGGCGGGTAGACGCTTGAGCCTGCGTCGGAGGAAGAGGTCGGCGAAGACTCGCGTCCGCTCCGGCTTCTCGCGCACGACGAGCCGCTTCGGGTCGACGAAGACGAGCACGGGGGTGACGGGCACGTCGACCGTCGACGCCGCCCGCAGCATCCGCCCGACGACGTCGGCGGAGCTCTCGGTCCGCGCCATGAGGTCGGTCTTCTCACGGTCGACGAAGACCTCGTGCCCTGCGACGAAGACGTTCTTCACGCGGTGGTGCTCGCTCGTCACGACGAGCACCCCGGGCGGACCGACAGCGACGTGGTCGGCGTCCGGTGTGCGACCGTCGAGGGCGACTGCGTGAGCCACGCCCCAGTCAGGTCCCAGCCCGTCGAGGATGCGAGCCACCCGGCGGGCACCGGTAGCCCGGTCGAAGGCTGCGCGTGCGGCCGGGGCGATCGGGTTCGTGCCGAAGACGCGCCCGAAGGATCCCCGTGCGTCGCCTGCGGGCTGGCGCTCGAGCGTCAGTGCGATGTCGCTCCGCCCTGGGACGCCGGCGGGCGTGAGCGCGCTCGGGGAGTCGTCAGAGGCTGGCCCCTGTGCTGGATCAGCGCTCATCGGCCCTCCGCCACCACGACTGCTCGCCTGCCGGTCACAGGTACTCGGCGACCAGCCGCTCGGCGAGACCGACGTACGACCCCGGAGTCATCGCAGCGAGGCGTGTCGCGACGTCGTCGGGGAGGCCGAGGCCTGCGACGAAGGTCCGCATGTCCTCTCCGGTGATGCGGTGCCCGCGGGTGAGCTCCTTCAGCCGCTCGTACGGGTTCTCCATCCCCTCGACCCCGGCGACCGACGCGGCGCGCATGGCGGACTGGACGGCCTCGCCGAGGACCTCCCAGTTGCCGTCGAGGTCGTCGGCGAGCAGATCGCCGTTGACAGCCAGAGCCTTGAGTCCCCGGCGCACGTTGTCGATCGCGAGCAGCGAGTGACCGAAGGCCGGTCCGATGTTGCGCTGGGTCGTCGAGTCCGTGAGGTCCCGCTGGAGGCGGCTGGTCACGAGCGTCGCGGAGAGGGTGTCGAGGAGGGCGCACGAGATCTCGAGGTTCGCCTCGGCGTTCTCGAAGCGGATCGGGTTGACCTTGTGCGGCATGGTGGACGACCCGGTGGCGCCGGGGACGGGGATCTGCTTGAAGAACCCAAGCGAGATGTACGTCCAGACGTCCGTCGCGAGGTTGTGGAGGATGCGGTTGAAACGGGCGATGTCCGCGTAGAGCTCCGACTGCCAGTCGTGGCTCTCGATCTGCGTGGTCAGCGGGTTCCAGGTGAGGCCGAGACCCTCGACGAAAGCCTTCGAGACGGCGGGCCAGTCGGTTCCCGGGACCGCGACGACATGGGCGCCGTAGGTGCCCGTCGCTCCGTTGAGCTTGCCGAGGTACTCAGCACCCTCGACCCTGCGGACCTGGCGCCGGAGGCGGTGGGCGAGGACAGCGAGCTCCTTGCCGACGGTCGTCGGGGTCGCAGGCTGACCGTGCGTCCTGCTGAGCATGGGGACGCTCGCGTGCTCCCGGGCCATCTCGGCGATCTGCTCGACGAGAGCCGATGCGGCGGGGAGCCAGACCTGCTGGACCGCGCCGCGAACCATGAGCGCGTACGACAGGTTGTTGACGTCTTCGCTCGTGCACGCGAAGTGGACGAGCTCACCGACCCCGGGCAGGACCGTCGCGTCGCCGAGAGCGGCCGGCGCTGCCGCGAGGCGACGCTTGAGGAAGTACTCGACGGCCTTGACGTCGTGCACTGTCTCGCGCTCGATCTCCGCCATCTCGGCGATGCCGTCGCCCGAGAAGGTCGTGACGACGTCGCGGAGGTAGGCCTTCTCGGGTTCGCTCAGGCGCGGCGCGCCCGGGACCACAGGACCGTCAGCGGTGCCGTCCGTGAGGGCCACGAGCCACTCGACCTCGACGTGGAGGCGCTCGCGGTTGAGGGCAGCCTCGGACAGGTGGTCGACGAGCGGGGCGACTGTCGAGCGGTACCGGCCGTCGAGCGGTCCGAGGGCGATCGCCGGTGTGACGTCCGCGAGGCTCGCGCGGGTGGGCTCTGAGGAGAGGTCGCTGGTGGGCATGACGCCATTCTTCCATCTGCGGTCGGGTCGTGGACATGGTGCCCACGGTCCTGTGGACGACGACGCGGGTCCGGCGGTCTGTGGACTGCTTGCATCGTTCCCGGTGAGGACCTCGGCGCAGCGACCAGCCGGGCCGAGGAACGCTGCACACAGTATGAAGCGGACTCTTCCGACTGTCAGCACCAAGCGGTACTATTCGAACATGCGTTCGATGAACAGTCCTGGTGTCGACGGCCAGGCCCACCCAGACGGATCTTCCGGCACCACTGGCGGCTCCAGCGTGCCCGTGGGTCCTTCCGACCCCGGCCGTGGTGTGGCCGGAGGAGACGGTCGTGCTACGAAGACGGCGTCGTCGAGCTCCGCTCTCCTCCCTTCAGGTGTGCGGCTAGAGGTACGGCCCCGTCGCTCGCAGCGCTCGTCGCTGGCCGCGGGGGTGTCAGGCGCGGGGTCTTCGCGCGGATCGGGCCCCTTCGGACGTCGGACGCAGCCTGATCGTCGGACGCAGCCTGATCTTCGAGCGCGGCTCAATCGTCGTGCGCAGCCTGAGCCTCAGGAACAGTCAGCTGCTCGACCCTCTCCGCAGATGGTGGCGGGCGAGCGACCTTCTCGCCCGTCTCCAACAAGTGAGCGACCTTCCCGCCCGTCTCCTGCAGACGGCAGTCTCCTGGTCGTACCGAGTGCACCGGTCGTCGCCCGCGCTGCCTCGGGGCTCTCCTGGCGTGAGGCGCGTCGAGAGGTCCTCGACGAGCTGGTCGACGAGGTCGAAGCCGCTGATCGGGCGATCGCGAGCGCTCAGGCGCGCCGGATCAGAGCGATCGAGGCCGTGCGGGTGGAGGCTGTGGGGGCTGTGGCTGCTCTCGACCCCGTGCTCGGGCCCGTGGACCCGGCTGACGCAGCCCGCGTCTCTGACATCCGCGCGCAGCAGAGGTACGCGCACCAGTCTGTGGTGCTCGAGGTCTCGTGCGCCATCAGGGCTCCTGAGGTCAGCACTGCGTCGTTGGTGCACGAGGCACAGGTGCTGGTCGACCACCACCCGGCGACGCTCGCCGCGCTGACCGACGGCCGCATCTCCTACGCCCATGTAGGCGTGGTGCTGGAGAACACGACTCTGCTGGAGCCGGACGACTGCCGTGCCCTCGAGGTCACGCTCGTCGACAGAGCCAAGGACACGACTGTCGCTGCCCTGCGGAGGTTCGCTCGACGAGAGCGCGAGAGGACCCATCCGCGGCCCCTGATCGAGCGTCACCGTGAGCGCCTGGCGGAGAGGCACGTAGAGATCGAGCCTGCACGCGACGAGATGATGTGGCTCCACCAGTACCTTCCGGCGGTCCAGGCCGCGGCGATCTACAACCGCGTGACAGACATCGCAGCGAGCCTCCAGGGCCCGGAC
This sequence comes from Sanguibacter biliveldensis, assembly GCF_033798665.1. NCBI lineage: Bacteria > Bacillati > Actinomycetota > Actinomycetes > Micrococcales > Sanguibacteraceae > Sanguibacter > Sanguibacter biliveldensis. Next base: position 4,038,282 of record NZ_CP138359.1, on the reverse strand, counting down.
GAAGAACGCACCCTCGCTCAGCTCCGCGCAGACGTCCTGAGCGCACTGCTCCTCGACGACGGCACCTCGCGTTCTGCATGGGAGTCGGCGAGGTTGCTGGGATGCACGGACAGCACGATCGCTGGTGCTGGTGCTGGTGCTGGTGCTGGTGCTGGTGCTGGTGCTGGTGCTGGTGCTGGTGCTGGTGCTGGTGCTGGTGCTGGTGCTGGTGCTGGTGTGGATGCGGGCGCTGGTGCAGGCGCGGCTGCCGACGATCCCGCGGACCTGCACGCCCGCACTAAAGGGCCCCGGCCCCGGCCCGAGGGACCGTCTCTGCGTGGGATCCGCGCGACCGTAGCGGTCACCGTCCCCGTCATGACACTTCTGGGCGTCTCGGAGGAGGACGGTCACCTCGCGGGCTACGGGCCGATCGATGCAGAGACTGCCCGGGACCTGGCAGCGCGAGCGCCCTCATTCAGACGGCTGCTCACCCACCCGGAGAGCGGGGTGGTCCTCTCCGTCGGACGAGAGAGCTACAGAGTCCCCTCGGACCTCAGGGCTTGGCTCCGGATTCGAGACGAGACCTGTCGCTTCCCGGGGTGCAACCGGCGGTCCGAAGGCTGCGATGTCGACCATATCGCCCCGTGGCAGACGGGTGGCGAGACCGATCACCGGAACCTCATCCATCTCTGCCGGCATCATCATCGGATCAAGCACGAGACTGCGTGGTCTGTCTCGGCGAGCGACTCGGGTTCGGCGGACCCCTTCGCGAGCCCTGACGACGTCATCTGGACGTCACCATCGGGACGTACCTACGTCGACCACCCGGCGATCCCGCGACCGGCTCGTCTCTCTGTCGAGCCGCGCCCGCAGCTCGACTTGGGCGCAGGATCGGGCCCGGCCGAGGGGGGACCCGAGCCCAGCTTCCCAGACCTGCCCCCGTTCTGACGGAAGGAGCGAGTTCTGACAGACGGACCCGGTACGGGCGAGGTGCACCTCGCCCGTACCGGTGCCGACCGCTCACATTTAGCGGCGCGACTCGTCCTTCGTCGGCACGACGACGGAGATGATCATCGAGAAGAGGGAGATGAGGAACGCGGCCAGCACGGCCCACCAGAAGCCGTCGACGCGCAGGCCCCAGTCGGCCTGGTCGGTGATCCATCCCGTGAGCAGCACCATGAGTGCGTTCACGACGAGTGTGAAGAGGCCCAGCGTGAGGATGTACAGCGGGAAGGTGAAGAGCTGCACGATGGGCTTGATGATCGCGTTGATGACTCCGAAGATCAGCGCGACGACGAGGAACACGACCACCCGGCCGCCAGTTCCCTCACCCCCGACGATCTCGAAGTGGGACCCCATGAGCAGGGTCGTCAGCCAGATCGCGACAGCGTTGACGAGGACTCTCACTAAGAAGCTCATGTCCAGATCCTCCCACCAACGGCACGTATCGCGCAGGACGAGTGGTGCGAGCTCGGCGCGAACCTAGGGTCAGGGGTGAGCGAAGGCGCGATGCCAGCACCAGCGTTGACCCCGGACCCCGGACCCCGGACCCCGGACCCCGGACCCCGGCGCCCAGCCGCAGACACAGCCGCAGACGCAGACACAGACGCAGACACAGACCGCGGTGCTAGTCCTGCGGACACCCGGGAGGTGCGAGACTGATCGCGTGACTCGACGTGTCCCTCTCCGCCCTGCCGTCTCCGCCCTCCCCGCCTACGTCCCGGGCGCTCGCGTCCCGGTCGGCGCAGCAGCATTCAAGCTCTCGTCCAACGAGAACCCGTACCCGCCGCTCGCCTCGGTCCAGGCCGCGATCATCGACGCGGCGTCGGACGTCAACCGGTACCCGGACATGTTCGCCACAGAGCTGACCGAGGCCCTCGCGCAGCACCTCACCGCGGACCTCACGCCCCAGGCGCTCGAGGACAACGGTGCGGTCTCGGCCGAGCAGGTCGTCGTGGGGAACGGCTCGGTCGCCGTGCTCGCGCACATCCTCGAGGCTGTCGTCGACGCCGGTGACGAGGTCGTCTACCCGTGGCGGTCCTTCGAGGCGTACCCGATCGTCGTCAGCGTCGCGGGCGGCACCGGGGTCCCCGTGCCGCTCGCCCCCCACGGACGTCTGGACCTCCGGGCCATGGCAGCAGCCGTGACGGACAAGACCCGCGTGGTCCTCGTCTGCACGCCGAACAACCCGACGGGCGCGGCCCTCACCCAGACCGAGCTCCTCGACTTCCTCCGGACAGTCCCCACAGACGTCCTCGTGGTCGTCGACGAGGCCTATCTCGAGTTCGTGCGCTCGGACGACCCGGTCGACGGCACGGCGGCGCTCGCGGCCCACCCCAACGTCGTCGTCCTGCGGACCTTCTCCAAGGCCTACGGCCTCGCGGGCCTCCGGGTCGGCTACGCGGTCGCCCGAGCGCGTCTGGCGACAGGCATCCGCTCTGCGTCGACGCCCTTCGGCGTCTCGCACCTCGCCCAGCGAGCCGCCCTCGCGTCGCTCGAGGCGAAGGACGAGCTCCTCGCCCGTGTCGACACCATCGTGACGGAGCGCACCCGGTTCGTTGACGGGCTCCGCGACCAGGGTTGGGACCTCCCGGAGTCGCAGGCGAACTTCGTCTGGATGGAGCTCGGGCAGCGCACCGCCGAGCGCGCTGCCGAGGCTGCCGCGGCCGGTGTCATCGTCCGACCCTTCGCAGGCGAGGGCATCCGTGTGTCCGTCGGCGAGCACGAGGCGACCGACATCTTCTTGCGGGTGGCAGCCGGCTGGCGCTGAGGCCGTGCCGGGTGCTGAGGCGTCAGGTGCTGAGGTCTGTCGGGTGCTGAGGTGGCGTCGGGCACCGAGGTCTGTGAAGCACTGAGGGCTGTCAGGTACCGAGGTCTGAGGAGCGATGAGGTCTGTCAGGCACTGGGTGCGTGTCAAGGACAGGCGTCATGGCGGGCACCGGGGTCGTGCCGGGCACCAGGTGGTGGCGACGTCGCCCCAGGCCGGCCCGTGCCAGACTGATCCCTCGACGACCTCGACGCGGTGGACGGTCCCCGCGCACGACTGGGTGACGGTGATGCTGGCGTGCTCGTGAACGACCGCAGGGCACGTGTCCTCGACGAGGTGACCCGCCGCGGCTCGGTGACGGTCGCCGAGCTGGCCAGCATCCTCGGAGTCTCGGGCATGACGGTGCGTCGCGACCTCGACGTGCTCGCCCGCCAGGGTGTGCTCGACAAGGTCCACGGCGGAGCCACAGCCCCCCGGGGCTCGACGGGGCTCGGCACGTACGACCCGAGCGGCCTGGGGTCGCGCCACGACCCTGGACTGCGTCGTGACCTGGGCCTGCACCGCGAACAGGGGCCGCGCCGTGACCCGGCAGCCGCGACCCGCCAGGCCGCGCAGGACGCCGCCGAGGCCGATGTGGCGGGACTCGTCGCGACGCTCGTCGAACCGGGGATGGCTGTCGGCCTCTCCTCGGGTTCTGCCACGCTCGCGGTCGCCCGCGCCCTCGTCGGGGTGCCGGACCTCACCATCGTCACCAACTCGCTGCGCATCGCCGACCTGCTCCAGCGGGTCTCGGCCGCCGACGACTCGGCGGCCCAGTCGGTCGTGCTCACGGGTGGTGTCCGGACCCCGGCCGACGCGCTCGTCGGGCCCGTCGCCGTCCGGTCGCTCGGGCACCTGCACTGCGACGTCGTGATGATCGGGGTCCACGGGATCGACCAGCACGCCGGCTTCACCACGAAGAACCTCCTCGAGGCCGAGACGAACCGCGCCTTCATCAGCGCGGGGAGCTCGGTCACCGTCGTCGCCGACCACACGCGGTGGGGCCGGGTGGGCCTCACGACTGTCGTCGACCTCGACGCCGTCGACAGGGTCGTCGTGGACGACGGTCTCGAGGACGAGCACGCGGAGGTCCTGCGGCCGCTCGTCAACGAGCTGTGGGTCGCATCGTCGGCTGCGCCTGCGCACACCTGAGCGGGCTGCACATACCTGAGCGGGCTGCACATACCTGACCGAGCAACGCACACCCGGCTGAGGCCCGCTCAGCGACGCCGACGTCTCGGCAGTGCGACCTCAGCCGCGTCTCCGCCCCCGCCGCCTCTACCGCGCCGTGCTCTCCCGGGCCCGGAGGGTGAATCCGACGACCACCTGCTCGACCGGCACGTCGGCGGCGGGCGGCGCGGCGATCTGACGCTCGAGCAGCATGAGCGCCGAGTCGACGATCGCCGACTTGTCAGGTGCCACGGAGCTGAGCGACGGGGTCGCGAACTCGGCGCCGCTCACGTCGTCGATGCCGATGACGGCGACGTCCTCGGGCACGCGCAACCCCCGGACGTGCAGCTCCCGCATGACCCCGAAGGCCACGGAGTCGTTCGAGCACAGCACACCGTCGGGCGGCTCGTGAGCGTCCAGCAGCGTGCGCATCGCCCGCTGGCCCTCGTGCGAGGTGAAGGCGCCGACAGGTCCGACCAGGTCCGAGTCGACCTCCCACCCCTGGGCCTGGACGGCGTCCCGGAAGCCCGCGACCCGCCTGTCGGCAGCGTCGGACGGGGTCGTGTGCCGTGGCCCCACGACGGCCAGGCGGCGGCACCCCCGCTCGACGAGGTGCAGGGTGGCCGCCATCGCCGCCGCCCGGTTGTCGATGGTCACGTGCGAGAACGGGCTCGACACGATGTGCTCCCCGAGCAGCACGAGAGGCCCGGGCGAGGTCCGACGCGTGAGGTCCGCGACCGTCAGAGACCGCGGGATGTGGATGAGCCCGTCCGTCGGGGGCAGCCCGACCCCGTTCGCGACGGTCACCTCACGCTCGTGCACCCCGGCGGTCTGCTGGATGAGGATCGACAGGCCGCGCGCCTCGGCCCGGCGCACCAGCAGACCCGTGAGCTCGGCGAAGTAGGGCTCTTCGAGGTCCGGCACGGCGAGAGCGACGAGACCGGTCCTGTCGCGCCGGGCCAGCGCCGCACCACGCGACGGCGTCGTCGCCTCGTCCTCCTGCACCCTGCCGCCCCTCGTCTGAGCCTTCGTGTCGCGCGTCTGGTAGGTCACGGTACCTCCAGCTCAGGCCTGGGCCCTGAGCGCGACGACACGCGCCTGGGGCGTCCCGTTCGTGGCTGTCACGACCACCCGTGCCGCGCGCAGCCGCGTCGGGGCTTGGAGCCTGTGCACCCGGCGTCGCCAGCGGTTGTCCGACTCGTCGGCGATCACGGTCCAGGTCTCGTCTGCGAGGTCCGCCGATGGCTCTGTCGCAGGCGCCCCGCTGGGCGCAACAGCAGGTACCTGTGCCTCGTCCCGGTCGTCAGCCTGCCCGCCCGGCGCGTCGGCCGTCAGTACCTCGACGCGGTAGTCGCGGACCAGCTCGGGGATGGTCTCGTGCGGGGACCTGTGGTGGTGCAGGGTGTTGAGCTCGAGGTCGACGTCGTCGTCCAGGACGAGCACGAGCTCGCTGACCTCGACGGGCTCGTCCCAGTCGAGACGCAGCCACTCGGGGGTCCCGGGGGACATCGGCACCGAGGCCCACATGCTGGGTCCCCCGTAGGGCCTGTTGCCGCCCGAGGTCGCCCGCTCCGGCGCGAGCGCCTCGGACTCGGGGTGGGCGACGAAGCACACCGAGCGTCCGCGCAGCGGCCGGGTGGGCCACTGCACGAGGAGCTCCGACTGGCTCACCTCGACGTTCTGGTCGTCCGAGGCGGCACCGTGGACCAGGGTGAGAACGCCGGGTGGCAACGGTTCGGTCAGGTGCACGGTGATCGACGGGTCGGCGCGCAGCACGACGATCGCGGTCTCGGGGGAGTCGGGCTGGTAGTCGAGCTGCGCGCGGACCCAGCGTGCCTCACCGGGGAGGATCTCGACGCTGGTCGTCACCTCGAGCCGGGACGGGACCACGTTCTGCGGCTTGCCTGTCGACCACACCTCGACGACCAGCGGGGAGGGGGCTGTGCGGTCGGCGGAGGCTGGGTCGTCGAGAGAGGCTGCGCGGTCCCGTGAGGCTGCGTCGTCTCGTGAGGCTGCGTGGTCCCGTGAGGCTGTGTCGTCGGGAGACGCCGTGCCGTCACGCGTGACCGCGCTGTCGACCGGGTCCGCACCGGCGACAGCATGTGCGCCCCCGACAGCGTCCCCACCGCCCGCAGGTTCGAGCGCAGCCCGCGACACCAGCAGGTCGATGCTGTCGAGCCGGGGGTGCACGGGCAGGACGATCCCGAGGTCGTCGACCAGCGGGTGCGGTGTCGCCCGGTTCTCGGCGACGAGGTCGGTGCGTGGGGCTGGGGCTGCGCCAGGTCGGGAGACGGCGAGCTGGTTCGCGCCAGGTCCAGTGCGGTGGTCTGCGCCGGATCCCGACCCCTCGGCCTGGTCCGGAGCGGGGTCTGCGGCTCCGCCAGGCAGCCCGCCCCCGAACGACCGCCCCGGCCCGGTGCCGATCGACGACAGGGTGCTCGACGCTGTGACGCGCGCCGAGCGCGCGTGGTCGTCCGGGTCGTCGTTGACGGCTCCGATGATCGGCGCGTCGTCGCGCAGCAGCGCGCGGCGCAGCTCGGCGAGGTGGTGGGTCCCCAGCTCGCGCGGGGTCACCGCGTGCTCGACGCACAGCGCTGCTGCTGTCCCGGCTGCCTGGCCGAGGGCTGCGCAGGTCGCCATGACACGGCTCGCCCCGAAGGCGATGTGCGTGGCCGAGATGTTGCGCCCGGCCACCAGCAGGTTCGAGGTGCTCGCCGGGTAGAGGCACCTGTACGGGATCTCGAAGACGCCGTCGGAGAACCTCTGGACCGCCCCGGAACCCTCGTGGTACATCCCCGCCGCGGGGTGCAGGTCGATCGACCACCCGCCGAAGGCCACGGTGTCCGGGAACGTCGTCTGCTCGACGATGTCGTTCTGCGTCAGCGTGTAGTCGCCGACGAACCTCCTGTACTCGCGCTTGCCCGGGACGTTCCCCACCCACTCGAGGGTCAGGGTGTCGGCGTCGAACTCCCCGGAGTTCTTGATGTAGTCCCAGATGCCCAGGATCACCGAGCGCAGCTCGTCGCGGATCGTCTCGTTGTCGTGCACGGTATCGAGCTCCCCGCCCCACTCGACCCACCAGTAGTGCGCGCCGGAGTCCCCGCTGCGGATCACCCGCGACGTCGGGATCGGGGTGTCACGGATGTCCTTGGCCGACTCCGGTGCCACGTACTTCACAGGGAAGCCGAGGTCCTTGGTGTAGAACAGCAGCGTCGAGCCGAGGAACTCCTCGACGGGCTCGTCAGGAGCCCACTCCTCGTCGAACTCCGACCGCGCCTCCTTGCCGAGCCTGTACCGCGCCCCGGCGAGGTGCCCGACCAGCCCGTCGCCCGTGCAGTCGAGGAAGACGGGCGCGCGGAAGGTCGTGAGGATCTCCGACCCCATGGTCCAGCCCGTCACCGTCTCGACCCGGCGCGCGTCCTCGGGCCCGGAGGCCACGACGTCGCGGACGTCGGTGTTGAGGAACAGCCGGATGTTCTTCTCCCGGCGGACGGTGTCGAGCACCACGTCGTCCCAGTAGACCGGGTTCCCCTCAGGGTTGCGGAACTGGTTCTCGACGTACATCTCGCCGATGATCCCGGTCTCGCGCGCCCACCGCTGGTTGCCGTGGGCTGTCGCGCCGCACACCCACACCCGGACCTCGGACGAGGAGTTCCCCCCGAGGACCGGGCGGTTGTTGATCAGGACGACGTCGACCCCCCGGCGTGCAGCCGCGACGGCGGCGCAGACCCCGGCGAGGCCACCTCCGACGACGACGACATCGGCTTCGACGACTTGCTTGAGCATGAGGATCCTTCGTAGGTGCTTCGTGGTGCGGGAGATGACGGGTGGGAGGGGGCGGCCTGCGGGAGGGCGGGGCCCGCTGAGGTCTGGAGCGCGAGGCCAGCTCCGCCAGGGCCGCGAGACCGGCTCAGCCCAGGAGGGCCTGGGCCTGCTCGCCGGCCTCGCGCATGGCTGTCGCGGCGTCGCTCGACCCGACGAGGACGGCCTGGACCTTCTCGGCGATGACGGCCTCGACCTGCGCGTACTGCGGGAAGGCCCAGAACGGGTTCGTGGTCGCGGTGGCGGTGATCTTGTCGCCGAAGTCCTTGGTGAAGGTGTCGTTCGTGACGACCTCGGAGGTGAGCGCCGCCTCGGTGGTGGGTGGCAGGCCGAGCTTGTCGAAGAACCCTGTGGTCGCCGTGGTGTCGGAGGTGATCCACTGCGCGAACTCGGCTGCGGTGCCCGCGCCGGGACCGTCGACGACGACCACGGCGTGCCCCCACACGAAGGCGCGCGGGTCGTCGCCCGCCGCGAGGACGGGCCGGGACGCGGGTGCGAGCTTGCTCTCGAAGTCGGGGTCGGGGGAGTCTGCGACGACGGCCCCGCGCCCGACGATCGCGTCGTCGTAGATCGCGGCCTTGCCCTGGCTGAAGAGGGCACGGGCGTCGAAGCGGTCGACGTCCGGGGCGATGAGCCCCTGGTCGTAGAGCTTCTTGTACCAGGTGACGGCCTCGACGCTCGCGTCGTCGCCGATGGTCACGGTCCCGTCCTCGACGAGCGGGCTGCCGAAGGTCTGCATCCAGATGAGGATGTCCTTGAGCTGGGCGACCTTGGTCGACGCCGCGTACGGGATCACGCCGCCGCCGATCCCCTTGAGCTCGAGGAGCGCCGCCTCGAAGTCCTCGATGCCAGACGGGACCTCGCTGATGCCGACCTTCTCGAGCAGCTCGGTGTTGGTCACGAGGCCGATCGCCCCGATCGTCCACGGCAGGCCGTACTGCGCGCCCTCGTACCGGCTCGCGGCGAGCGCGGCGTCGGTGTACCCGCGGCCCTCGGCGAGGCCGGAGAGGTCTTGCAGCTTGCCGAGCGCCGCGAGCGAGCCGAGCCACGCGACGTCGACCTGCGCTGCGCCGGAGAACTGACCGCCGCGGGTCTGCAGGGTCAGCTGGTTGAGGTACTCGTTGTACGGGTAGGACACGGGGGAGATCGTGACGCCCTTGTCGGCGCCGAAGGTCGACATGAGACCTTCGATGACAGGCTTCGGGTTCTCCTCGGACAGGGACCACGAGGAGAACGAGAAGTCCTCGGCGGCTCCGCCTGTCGTGGCGGCGGGGGCCGGGGACGTCCCGCTGGACGGGGCGCACGCGGCGAGGCTCCCGAGGGTCACGGCGCCGGCGCCGAGCCCCATCAGCCGGAGCATGCTGCGGCGGGTCAGCTGGTCGGTGCTGGGCAGGTGGGTGGCTCGGGGCAGGTGGGCGGGGCGGTTCGACATGGGTCCTCCTCGGTGAGGGTGTCGCGCGGGGGTGAGGGAGTCGTACGGAGACGGGGGTGTGCGGAGACGGGACTGTGTGGAGACAGAGCTGAGCGGAGTCGGGAGTCTCATGCAGCGAGAGCGAGAGCGAGAGCGGGGGCGGGTGCAGGGTGTGACGACCGGCCGTACGACCAGCGAGCCGTCAGCCCTTCACGGCGCCGGCGGTCAGACCGCCGACCAGGAACCTCTGCAGCGCGATGAAGGCGATCGACACGGGCAGCGAGACGACGAGCGACGCCGCCATGAGCTCGGGCCACGCCGTCGCTGCCTCGCCGACGAAGGTGTTGACCAGGCCGGGCGGCAGCGTCTGCTTGTCCGGTCCGGCGAGGGTCAGGGCGAAGATGAAGTCGTTCCAGCCCCGGACGAAGGCGAACAGGCCGGCCGCCACCAGACCGGGCGCCGCGAGCGGCAGGACGATCGAGTGGATGATCCGCAGCCGCGACGCCCCGTCGACGCGTGCCGCCTCGACGAGCTCGTCGGGGATGGTGTCGAAGAACCCCTTGAGCATCCAGACGCACAGGGGCAGCGTGAAGGTCGTGAAGGAGAGCACGAGCGCTGCGTAGGTGTTGAGCAGCCCGTAGGCGCTGAACACGCTGTAGAGCGTCACGAGCAGGAGGGCCTGCGGGAACATCTGCGAGGAGAGCACCAGGTACATGAGTGACCGGCGCCCGCGGTACCGGAACTTCGAGAACGAGTACCCCATGTACGCGGACACGACCACGCTGAGCAGGGCGGTGACGACCGAGACGATGATGCTGTTCTTGAGGTACCCGAAGAGGGCGGCGTTGTCGAAGATCGCGCGGTAGGCGTCGAGGGTGACGGCCGACGGGAAGAGCCGCGGCGGGTACGAGAACACCTCGGAGCGCGGGGTGAGGGAGGTCGCGAGCAACCAGTAGACCGGGAGCAGCGCGAAGCCGCCGAAGACGACGACGACGGCCCAGGCGCTGATGCGCACGCCGCGTCGCTCGGAGCGCAGCGACCCTGTCAGCCCGCGGCGGGAGGCCGGCGGTGCGGGGTCGCCGGTGACGACCGGGGCTTCGGCGGTGGTGGTCGGGGACACGGCGCTCATCGCTGCTCGCCCTTCTCGGAGAACCGGATGTAGACGACGACGAGCACGAGCAGGATGAGCATCCACAGCAGGCCGAGCGCACCGGCCCGGCCGAGGTCGTAGCCCTTGAAGGCCGTCTCGTAGACGGCTGTCGCGAAGGTCTGGGTCGAGCCTGCGGGGCCACCGCCTGTGAGCACGTAGATGATGTCGAAGTGCTGGAAGTTCCAGATGAACTCGAGCAGCAGGACCAGCCCGATGATCCCGGACATGTGCGGGACGGTGATCGAGAAGAACCGTCGGACCGTCCCGGCGCCGTCCATCTCGGCGGCCTCGTGGAGCTCGCCGGGGACGGTCTGGAGCCCTGCGAGGAGCATGACCATCATCCAGGGGAAGCTCTGCCAGGTCTTCGCGACGATCACGGCGCCCATGGCGGTCCCGGGCTGGGCGAGCCAGGCCTGCGGGGAGTCGATGACCCCGAGCCCTTCGAGGACGCCGTTCATCACGCCGTAGTTGGCGTTGAAGATCCACATCCACAGGAAGGACACGACGACCCCGGGGATGAGCCACGGGATGAGCATGAGCCCCCGCATGACCTTCGCCCCCGCGATGCGGGTGTTGAGCGCGAGGGCCAGCCCGAAGCCGATGACGAAGGGGACCACCGTGGTCCCGACCGTGAAGACCATCGTCTGGCCGAAGATCTGCCAGAAGTTGCCGTCGAGCACCGCCCGGATGTTGTCGAGACCGACGAACTCCCGGCCTGGCACCACGAGGCTCTGCTTGAAGAAGGCCGTGACGAGGGCGGAGACCAACGGGTAGACGACGACTGCGCCGAGGAGCGCGAGGCCTGGGAGCACCAGGAGGACGGCGAAGACGCCGTCGCTCAGGCGACGGGGCGCCGGTGGATTCTGTTTAACCGTGTTGCTTGCTGAGTTTATCTGTGAAGTTCGCATGCTCACGTCCGTGTGAGGGAGAGCCTCGACGATGAGGCTTCTGGCTTGACTCCTGGCCAGAGTGCCCGAACCGCGACGAGGACGTCAACCGCCTCGGGTCACGGTTGTGTAACGGGTGCTGGAGGCGTGAGCAATGCTGTTTAAGTGAACAGGATTGAGCGTGTCCGTGCCTCAGCTCGGACGCGTGCGCGCTGCCTCCGCGACCTCCGGCGGCCACACGACCGTGAAACGCTCGAGCACGATCTCCTGCTCGGGTGACCACACAGCACCTCGTGCGGCGCACCCGCGGACCCAGTACTTCTCGTGCTCGACCCGCCACGACTCGAGCGACCTGTCGTCCTCGCCCTCGTCGAAGGCGAAGGCTGCGTCCACCTGGTCGAAGGTCGCCAGGCGCAGCTCCGTGCTGCGCAGGACAGCGCGCGGCGCCCCGGTGCCGTCGCAGGCGATCCAGTGCGAGCCGACCCGAGGCAGGTCGTCGCCGCGCGCCGCGAACTCTTCGGTGAGCTCGGCCGTCGCGCGCTTGCGACCCGAGAGGACCAGCCCGAGCAGGGCGTCGGCCAGCGTCGCAGAGTCCCCGAAGCCCTCGACCGTGTACTCGGGGCACACGCTGACGGCCGACGGCACGGCGCGGGAGTAGTCCGCCCACATCCGCTCCGCGGCAGCGGTGTCTGCAGGGGCCGCGGGGGTGGGGGCAGAGGGGGCAGCGGGGTCGACTGCGGGGAGGTGGGAGGTCACGGTGGTTCCGTTCGTGGTCGTGGTCTGGGTCCGGGTCCGGGGGATGGGCGCGGGGCTGTGCTCGTGCGACTGCTCGCTCGTGCAACTGCTCGCTCGTGCGACTGCTCGCTCGTGCGACTGCTCGCTCGTGCGGGTAGCGGCTGCATCGTCCCAGCCCGACAGCCGGACGGCGACCTTTTTCCTCCTCCGACGAGTGAGTGGCCCTCTCCCTCGGGAGGGTGCTCAGCCCCTACACTCGCTTCCTACACCCACGTGTGCCGCACCGTCCCCCAGGGGCGGTGACCGCAGCCGGCAGCACGATCCTCAGGAGGACACCGCATGGACACGCAGACGGCAGAGATCTTCGCCCGCAGCTCCGACGGCGCCGCCGCAGCGCTCGGCGTCGGGCTCGTCGTCCTCCTCGTCGTCCTCTACGCCGGGCTCATCTTCGCCGTGTTCTACGTGTACTCGCGGATCGTGAAGAAGGCCGGCTACCCGTGGCCCTGGATCTTCATCATGCTCGTGCCCGTGGTCAACATCGTGATGATCTGCATGTTCGCCCTCAAGGAGTGGCCGATCGAGCGCGAGCTCGCCAGGACGCGTGCGGCGCTCGCGGTCGAGACCGGCAGCCCCTACCCGGACCCGTCGGTCTACGGCTTCACCGACTACCCGATCGACTACGCAGACACCCAGCGCTTCGCCGGCGCGATCCAGCCCGGCGGGTACCCCACGCAGGGCGGTTCGCCCTTCGGCACCCAGTACCCCGCGCCCGACGCGTCCCAGGGCTACAGCACGCCCGGTCAGCAGGGCTACGCGTCCCCGGGCCCGCAGTACGGTCTGCCCGACACCGGGTGGAAGGGGCAGAACGACGGTCTGTACGGCACGCCCGACCAGCCCGGCGACGGCAAGCAGAACCCCTGGGCCCCCAAGGGCTGACAGACGAGGTCGGTCTAGGGTGCAGGGCCGCCGCGAGCTGGTCTCCGATGCGGCCCTGCGTGCGGCTCGTGCCGGCTCTGCGCCTCCCGCGCCTACTCCGCGCCGAGGTACGACACGTCGCCGCTGCTCGAGCGGATCGTCACGGTCCGTGAGGCCGACGGGTCGGTCGGCGCGTCGACGGTCGACCGCCCGTCGCCAGTGCTGATCTCGAGGGCGACGGCCGTCCCGGTGCCGCGGACGACCACCTCGCCGTCGCCCGACGTGGCGACCACGTCACCCCGGACGCCGCCGACGCGGACAGCGCCCGACGACGTGGTCGCCGACGCGGATCCCGTCACCTCGCGCGCCTCGACGTCCCCGTCGCCCGACTCGGCCGTGGCGTCGCCCCTGACCCCGTCGACGACCACCCGGCCGCTGCTCGTCCGGGCCTCCACGGTGCCTCCGGCGTCGCGGACCGTCACGTCGCCGTCCCCGCTGCGCGCGACGACCCCCGTACCTGCTCCGTCCACCTCGACGCGGCCGCTGCTCGTCTGGGCTTCGACGCGCCCGCCAGCGCCGGCGACGAGCACGTCCCCGTCCCCGCTGTCGACGTGCAGGTCACCCTCGACGCCCTCGACGCGGACAGCACCGCTGCCTGTGCGGACGACGACCTCCGTGCCCGCAGGCACCTGGACGACCAGGTCGGCCTGGCAGACGCCGTTGCTCCACCACCGCGGGCAGGAGTGCTCGACCGCGAGCGTGCCGTCTGACTCGACGGCCTCGTAGCTGACGTCCTGGAACCCTGTCCGTGCACGACGCTCGACCTCGATGCTGTCCGAGCTGCCGACGGTGACCGTCACGTCGCCGTCGGCTGTGAGCTCGACCGTCGGGACGGCGTCCAGGCTCTGCGACGACACCGTCGTCGAGGACGACAACCAGTCGGCGGCCTGGTAGCCGCCCTGGGCGATCGCCACGACGGCGATCGCGCTGCCGACCCACAGGAGTGTCCGGCCGCGACGGCTCCGCGGTCCGCTGGGTGCGCTCATGATCCGTCTCCTCGGGTAGGTGCGTGCTCGAGCCAGCGCAGCACGGCGAGCACCCGGCGGTGGTCGTCGGCGTCGGGCGCGAGGTCGAGCTTGGTCAGGATGGAGGTGACGTGCTTCTCGACGGCGGCGGTCCCGACGACCAGCATCTCGGCGATCGCGCCGTTCGAGCGCCCCTCGGCCATGAGACCGAGGACCTCGCGCTCGCGCGCCGTGAGCCTGTCGACGCCTGTGCCGCGGGTCCGGGCGAGCAGCTGGGACACCACCTCGGGGTCGATCACCGTCCCACCCCCGGAGACCCTGTCGAGAGCGTCGAGGAAGTCGTCGACGTCGGCCACCCGGTCCTTGAGGACGTAGCCGAGCGCGCGGACGTCACCGGCGAAGAGCTCGGTCGCGTAGCGCTGCTCGACGTACTGCGACAGCACGAGGACCGGGAGGCCCGGGTGCAGGCTGCGTAGGTGCACGGCGGCCCGCAGACCCTCGTCCGTGTGCGTCGGGGGCATCCGCACGTCCGTGACCAGCACGTCGGGCAGCTCGTGGGGACCCAGGTGCGCGAAGGCGGCGACGAGCTCGTCGGCCGACCTGTAGCCGGTGACGGTGTGCCCCTCGGCCACGAGCAGACGGGTGAGGCCGTCGAGCAGGAGGACAGAGTCCTCGGTGATCACGATGCGCACGGTACCTCCACCATGATGCGGGTCCCGCGGCCCGCGGGGCTGTCGAGCCTGAACGTGCCGTCGAGGGCCTCGACGCGGCTGCGCAGCCCGTCGAGCCCGCCGCCCGGAGAGGCTGTCGCGCCGCCGCGACCGTCGTCGACGACCTCGAGACGCAGGACGTCTCGGGTGGTGCCTGCGGCGTCGGTGGGGTCTGCGGCACGGGTGGCACCAGTGGCACCAGTGGCACGGGTGGCACCAGTGGCGCCGATGGCACCGGGATCACCACCGTGCCCAGAGACCCGCGTGATCCCGGCGACCACGTGGACGCGGGTCGCCCCGGAGTGCCGGGCGGAGTTGGTGAGCGCCTCAGCCGTGACGAAGTACGCAGCCGCCTGCGCCCCCGGGCTCGCGGCCGACAGCGCAGCCGGGTCTGAGACCTCGACGGTCACCGGCACGGGGTGGCGTGCGGCGATCGCGGAGAGCGCGGCGTCGAGCCCACGGTCGGTGAGGACCGCCGGGTGGATGCCCCGGACGAGGTCGCGCAGCTCGGCCAGCGTCTCCTTGATCTCGCGGTGCGCGTGGTCGAGGGCTGCCGCCGCCGCGTCAGGGTCGGTCGCCGCAGCACGCTTCGCGGTCCCGAGCTCGACGCCGAGGGCGACGAGCCGCTGCTGCGCACCGTCGTGCAGGTCGCGCTCGATGCGCCGCCTGTCGTCGTCCGCCGCACCGACGGCACGGGTCCGGGTCGTCGCGAGGTGGTCCGCGCGCTGCTCGGCGCGCGCCGCGACCTCACGGGCCTGCTCGGCCTCGGCCTCGGCGCGCCGCACCTCGACCGACACCCTCGAGAGCCCGAGGAGCGCGCGGGCCAGCCGCACGTGCACGAGTGCCAGCGCCTGCGTCGCGACAGCCCAGACCCACGGCCCGACGACTCCGGCTGCGACGAGCGCGACCTGCGAGACGCTCGGGCCGTCGTCCCACGACAGGACCGGGGACAGCAGCAGCGCGAGCACAGCGCCCAGGCTCCACGCGACGACGACCTCGAGCGCGACCAGCAGCATGGCGACGGCGGCGTACGCGACGGCGCCCCACGCGACCCTGTCGGTCGTCGCGGCGACGAGGCCGCGCCACGACCTGAGCCGGGGACGGGTGCGCGCCGGGCCCGGGGTGATCAGCACGCCGAGCTGCGCGAGCAGCCGACCACGCTCGACCCGCGCGAAGCCTCGGGCAGCGGGGAGGACGACGAGCAAGACCAGCGCCCCGAGGCCGACGACGGGCAGCAGCCCGACGCCGAGCGCCGCGAGCACGGTCGAGAGGACGCCGGTGACGAGCAGCCAGGGGAACCCGATGCTCGCCTGGGCGACGGCGCGCCACGTCGCCGGGTCGACAGGGGCCCGCAGCAGGGCGGTGCCGCCCGAGAGCGCCGGGGCGACCGTCGACAGGTCCTGGAGCCTGCTCGTCTCGGGGGACGTCTCGAGGTCGAGCCTCGCGGCTGCCTCTGAGGCTGACGCCAAGGGGTCCGCCGTGGCTGTCGCCCAGGGATGTGCCGTGGCTGCCTCCGGGGGCGTCGCCGGGTGCGACCCGGGCGGGCCTTCCGATGCTGGGTGCTGCGCTGTGCTGGGCATGAGGCCAAGAGTAGAGACTGGGCGGGGTGCATCCTCAGCCTGTGGCCCCACCCTTCGGGAGTAGGGGTAGCCCACCTGTCGGAGCGGGCCGGCGGGCGGGGGGAGATGAGTGCGGGGTGCAGGGTCGGGCTGACCCCACCCTCGGTCCGGGGGACCTTCGGCTGCCGCCCGAGGTGCCCGGCTCGGTAGTGTCCGAAGCAGACAAGACCTGCTGCCGAGCGTTGTCCAGGCGGCACGAGACGAACCTACGCTTGCGTAAGTTACGCTGGCGTAGCCTACTGAGAGGTAGGGAGACGATGCCGGCTGGCTCGACGTCGTCCGACTCCGTGCGCAGGCCTCGCAGCCCGTGCACTGACCGTGGAGGAGAAGGCGTGACCGACCTGATGCAGCCGACAGAGGCTTCCCAGACCGACGAGGACGCACCCGTCCAGCTCGTCACCCCCGACGGCCGCCGCGTGGCCGACGACCGCAACGCGCCCTACAGGGCCCGTACCAGCCACCTCGGCCCCGAGGAGCTCCGCGGTCTCTACCGCGACATGGTCCTCGTCCGCCGTTTCGACACCGAGGCCACAGCCCTCCAGCGCCAGGGCGAGCTCGCGCTCTTCGCGCCGCTCCTCGGCCAGGAGGCCGCGCAGATCGGCTCTGGCCGCGCCCTCGCGCCGCAGGACGTCGCCTTCCCGTCGTACCGTGAGCACGGCGTCGCGCACACCCGCGGTCTCGACATGGCACAGATCCTCCGCCTGTTCCGTGGGGTCGACCACGGCGGCTGGGACTCCGAGGCCCACAACTTCCACCTCTACACCCTCGTCATCGGCTCGCACTCCCTCCACGCGACCGGCTACGCGATGGGTGTCCAGCGCGACGGGCTCGTCGGCACCGGGGACCCCGAGCGCGACACCGCCGTCATCACGTACTTCGGCGACGGCGCCACCTCGCAGGGCGACGTGAGCGAGGCCCTCGGCTTCGCAGCCGTGAACAACGCCCCCGTCGTGCTGTTCTGCCAGAACAACCAGTGGGCCATCTCTGTCCCGACCTCGACCCAGACCCGCGTCCCGCTGTACCGCCGCGGCGCCGGCTTCGGCGTCCCGAGCGTCCGCGTCGACGGCAACGACGTCCTCGCCTGCTACGCGGTGACCGCCGAGGCCCTCGAGCGTGCCCGCAGCGGCGGCGGACCGACCTTCATCGAGGCCGTCACCTACAGGATGGGTGCTCACACCACCTCCGACGACCCCACCCGCTACCGCACCCGCGCCGAAGAGGACTACTGGCGCGACCGCGACCCGATCGCCCGCCTGCACGCGCTCCTCGTCTCCGAGGGCGCCTGGGACGACGAGGCCGCTGCGGCCCTCGACGCCGAGTGCGAGGCCCTCGGCGAGCGGATCCGCGCGAGTGTCCGTGCGCTCGGCAAGCCCGCCGCCGCGTCCATGTTCGACCACGTCTACGCGACGGACCACCAGGTGGTCTCGCGCGAGAGCGCCTGGTTCGAGTCCTACGAGTCGTCCTTCACGGACCAGGGAGGCCACCGATGAGCACGCCGACCAGCACCAGCAGCACCAGCAGCATCGCCGGCCGCACCCAGGCTGCAGCGCCGATCCCCACCGACGTCCAGACGCTGCCCTTCGCCAAGGCGATCAACGCCGGTCTGCGCGCCGCCCTCGGCGGCGACGACAAGGTCCTGCTCATGGGTGAGGACATCGGCCCGCTCGGCGGAGTCTTCCGGGTGACCGACGGGCTCCAGGCCTCTTTTGGCGCGGACCGCGTCGTCGACACCCCGCTCGCCGAGTCCGGGATCCTCGGCACGGCGATCGGCCTCGCGCTGCGCGGCTACAGGCCGGTCTGCGAGATCCAGTTCGACGGCTTCATCTTCCCGGCCTTCGACCAGATCACGACGCAGCTCGCCAAGATGCACTACAGGTCGCGCGGGCGCCTCACGGTCCCCGTCGTCGTCCGGGTGCCCTACGGCGGCGGCATCGGCGCGGTCGAGCACCACTCGGAGAGCCCCGAGGTGCTGTTCGCGCACACCCCCGGGCTGCGCGTGGTCTCACCCGGGTCGCCCCAGGACGCCTACACGATGATCCAGGAGGCGATCGCCAGCCCCGACCCCGTGCTCTTCTTCGAGCCCAAGGGTCGCTACTGGGAGAAGGGTGCGGTCGACCTGTCGGCCGGACCCTACGGGCGACGCGCTGCGGAGCAGCAGGGCGCAGCTGACCAGCAGGGCGCGGACGCTGCGGATCAGGGCGCGACTGACGCGCAGAGCGCTGCCGACGAGCAGCCCGTGCGCGAGTCCATCACCGTGCGCGAGCCGATCACCGTGGCCGAGGCCAACGGCTTCGCGACCCTCAACACCGCCGTGGTCGCACGTCCCGGCACCGACCTCACCCTCGTCGCCTACGGGCCGACCGTCGCCACGGCCCTCAAGGTCGCCGAGGCCGCCGCGTCGGAGGGCACGAGCATCGAGGTGGTCGACCTGCGCTCCATCTCGCCCCTCGACACCGATACGGTGGTCGAGTCGGTGCGCAAGACTCACCGCTGCGTGGTCGTGCACGAGGCCCCCACCTTCCTCGGGACGGGTGCCGAGATCGCCGCGACAGTCACGGAGCGGTGCTTCTACGACCTCGAGGCGCCGGTGCTGCGGGTGGGCGGGTTCCACACGCCGTACCCCGTCGCGAAGATCGAGCACGAATACCTGCCGAGCCTCGACAGGGTGCTCGACGCCGTCGACCGCTCGCTCGCGTTCTGAGGCGCAGGCGAGGGTGGGGACACCCACCCGCGCCCCGCTCCAGACCGCACCCGTCTGCACCTGTCTGCGCCGCCCGCGCGACCTGCACGCCCGCCGTTTCTCGTCTGTACTGCCGGAGGACCTAGATGCCCACCTTTGAGCGCTTCACCATGCCGGACGCCGGCGAAGGCCTCACCGAGGCGGAGATCGTCGCGTGGCACGTCGCTGTCGGCGACCGTGTCACCGTGAACCAGACGATCGTGGAGATCGAGACGGCCAAGTCTCTCGTCGAGCTCCCCTCGCCCTTCGCTGGCGTGGTCTCCGAGATCCTCGCCGAGGTCGGGACCGTCGTCGAGGTCGGCGTGCCGATCATCGTCGTGGACACCGACCCCGACGGGGCCGCGCCGAGCGCGGGCTCGGGTGGCGAGGCTGGCGCTGAGGGTGCTGGGGCTGAGACCGGGCCTGGGTCGTCCGACGCGGCTGCGGCTGAGGCGAGCGAAGGTTCTGGTGCTGTGCTCGTCGGCTACGGCGTCGCGACGGGTGGGACGACGCGTCGTGCTCGACGTGCTGCGGAGCCGGCTGGAGCCGGCGCGCCTGGGCAGGGTGCGACCTCGTCTGCCTCGCAGGCTGCGCCGTCTGCACCCGCACCCGCTCCTGCTCCTGCCCGGCCCGCTGCTCCTGCGCAGCCCGCAGCTGCGCGCCCTGCCGTCGCGCCGCCGGCCTTCGCCGCGCAGTCTGTGGGGTCGGTCTCGCAGGTCGCGCCGCGCCCCGGGTCGCTCGCCGTCCGTGCGAAGCCGCCCGTGCGCAAGCTCGCCCGGGACCTCGGCCTCGACCTGTCGAGCGTCACCGCGACGGGCCCCGGCGGCATCGTCACCCGGGAAGACGTCCTCGCCTACAGCGCGCAGGCTCAGCCGCGCGCCCTCGCGACCTACGTCGACGACGACGCACCGTGGCTCGCCTCCGGGCAGGTGTCCTCCGACGGTCGCCAGACCCGGGTGCCGGTCAAGAGCGTCCGCAAGCGCACGGCCGAGGCCGTCGTCACGAGCGCTTTCACGGCGCCGCACGTCACCGTGTTCCACACCCTCGACGTCACCAAGACGATGCGTCTGCTCGACAGGCTCCGCAAGGACCGCGAGTTCACCGACGTGCGCGTCACGCCGTTGCTCATCACCGCGAAGGCGCTGCTGATCGCGATCAACCGGCACCCGGAGATCAACGCGAGCTGGGACGAGGACGCGCAGGAGATCGTCTACAAGCACTACGTGAACCTCGGGATCGCCGCGTCGACACCGCGCGGGCTGATCGTGCCGAACATCAAGGACGCGCACAGGCTCGGGCTCAAGTCGCTCGCGCAGGGGATCGCCGACCTCACCGCGACAGCGCGGGCTGGACGCACCAGCCCGTCCGACATGTCCGACGGGACCATCACGATCACCAACGTCGGGGTGTTCGGCATCGACACCGGCACCCCGATCCTCAACCCGGGCGAGGCCGCGATCCTCGCTTTCGGGGCGATCCGCGAGCAGCCGTGGGTGCACAAGGGCAAGATCAAGAAGCGCTACGTCACCCAGCTCGCGCTGAGCGTCGACCACCGCCTCGTCGACGGGGCCCTCGCGTCGAGGCTGCTGTCCGACGTCGCCGCTGTGCTGCAGGAGCCGGCGCAGGCGCTCGTCTGGGGTTGAGGGCGCAGGCCGAGCGGGCAGGGCTAGCGGGCAGGGCGGACCTGTAGGTCGAGCGGGCGCTGCCCAGCTGCGTGACTGCGTGACTGCAAGGCGGCGTGGTCTCGTGACACGCCGGAGGCCGGGATGGCGACGAGCCATCCCGGCTTCCGGCGTCGTGCGTCCTGAGGCGGCGAGCCTCAGGGTGCGCGGACCTCGTGGACCTCGTGGACCTCGTGGGTACGTGGGGTACGTGCGGGTCAGCGCAGTCGAGCTGGACGGTCAGACGGTGCGGCGCGCTGCGCGACGGAGGCCGAGGCCACCGGCGATCAGCAGAGCCACGAGGGCGAGCAGGCTGGGAGCCTGCGTGCCGGTGTGTGCCAGCTGGGTGGTCGGAGCGGACTCCGCCATCCACCGGGTCGAGCTGGCCGAGGTCCCGGCAGACCCGCGGTCGGCCGAGCCGGCCGTCGTCGCGTCGGTGGTCGTGGTGCTGACCCCCGCTGCGGTGGTCGTCAGACCACCTGCGCCACCACCGGAGGTGACGGGGTCGGTCGTCGTCCCGGGGACGACGGGCGTGACAGGGTCGGTCGGGTCGGTCGGGTCGATCGGGCCTGTGGGGTCGACGGGATCGGTCGGGTCGATCGGACCTGTGGGGTCGACCGGGTCAGTGGGGTCGACGGGGTCGGTCGGGTCCACGGGGGTCGTCGGGACCGTCGGGACGACGACGGTGCTCTCAGCATCGCCGATCACTCCCACTGCGACGCCCGAGAGGTCGACACCGAGCGAGATCGGGGCTGTGACTCCGAGGTCGTTCAGCACGCCGTCGAGGAGACCGCCGGTCGAGACGCCGCCCGGGGTGGTGGGTGTGGTCGTGCTGCTTCCGCCGGTGGTGGTGGTGCTGGTGGCGTCGCCGATCACGCCGAGGGCGAGTCCGGAGAGGTCGAGGTCGACGTCGATGGGTGCGACGGCGTCGGTTCCGTTGAGGATGCCGTCGGTGGGTCCGGCGTTGCCTGTGGTGGGGGTGGTGGGGGTGGTGGGTGTTGCCGGGGTGCCGGTGGTGGTTCCGCCGGTAGTGGTGCTGGTGGCGTCGCCGATCACGCCGAGGGCGAGTCCGGAGAGGTCGAGGTCGACGTCGACGGGTGCGACGGCGTCGGTTCCGTTGAGGATGCCGTCGGTGGGTCCGGCGGTGCCTGTGGCGGGGGTGGTGGGCGTTGCCGGGGTGCCGGTGGTGGTTCCGCCGGTGGTGGTGCTGGTGGCGTCGCCGATCACGCCGAGGGCGAGTCCGGAGAGGTCGAGGTCGACGTCGATGGGTGCGGTGACGTCGGTTCCGTTGAGGATTCCGTCGGTCTCGCTGGTGGCGGGAGCCTCAGGTGCGGGTGCGGGTGCGGGTGCGGGAGCTGGTGCCGGTGCCGGGGTCACGACTGTGGACTCGGCGTCTCCGATGCCGCCGATGGCGATGCCGGAGAGGTCGAGGTCTACGTCGATGGGTGCGGCGACGTCGGTTCCGTCGAGGACCCCGTCGGTCTCGCTGGTGGCGGGAGCCGCAGGTGCAGGTGCCGGTGCCGGTGCCGGCGCGGGCGCCGGGGTCACGACTGTCGACTCGGCGTCTCCGATGCCGCCGATGGCGATGCCGGAGAGGTCGACGTCCACGTCGATGGGTGCGGCGACGTCCGTCCCGTTGAGGATGCCGTCTGTCTCCGGTGCAGGTGCCGGTGCCGGGGCTGGCTCGGCGACCGGGGTCGCCTCGGCCGGTGCCTGGACGGGGAGCTCGGCCACGGGGCCGGTCTCGGCCGGCGGTGCCTGCGGGGGCGCCGCAGGTGCCGGCTGGACGACGGTGCTGGACGCATCGCCCAGGAGTCCGAGAGACAGCCCGGAGAGGTCGACGTCGACTGTCACCGGCGCGACCACCTCCGACCCGTTCCCGATGCCGTCGGTGTCTGCTGCGTGGGCTGCTGCTGTGCCTGCGAGCACCAGACCGCTGGCGAGCAGCGTGGTGCGCAGAGCGCGCTTGACGTACGTGTTCATGAGAGCTCGTTCCTGACGTGAGAGCGTGCGCGCAGACCGGTCGGTCTGCTGCGGGGCGTGGTCGACGACGAGGGTCGACGGGGCCCGCTCAGTCAGGTGCTACGGAGATGTCCTGCGCGACGTCCTGCCACGGGGCGACGTCGCCCGCGGTGAGGACCCACGCCGCGAGCAGCGGCATGGTCGGGTCGGTCGGGAGGATCGCGTCGGTCGCCCAGGGAGCCCGTGACGTCGAGGACGCCGAGCCGGGGGCCGACGGGGCTGCGGGGGCCGCGGGCTGGGTCGGGAGGATCGGCTCACCGAGGCGGGGTGCGGCGGGGGCTGATGCGGACCCGGAGGAGGAGCCGGCGGTGGGGGAGGGGAGCGCGGTCGGGTCGGAGCCCGCGACGCTGACGGCGGGGTCGGCGACGAAGGGAGAGCCGCTCACGCGGTGCTCGGAGAGCGTCCCTGTGCCGAGAGCAGGCGTAGCCGACGATCCTGCTGCGTCAGCCGCGTCTTCAGGACCTGCGGCGGCCGACGGGACCGTCGTGGACGTGGAGGAGTCAGAGCTCTCCGGGTCGGCGGCTGGGGGCGTGCCCGTGCCCGAGCCAGGCGGGGTCCCTGGGCTACCAGGCGGCGGCGGAAGCACGACAGGCGGGAGTGGGCCGACGACGTCGATCACCGGGTCGACGACCGGGGTCACGACGGGCGACAGCGCGTCGACGACGGGGACCAGGACGTCGGTCACGGGGGTCAGGACCGCCGCGACCGGCGCGACCACGTCGAGCACCGGTGTCAGCACCCCGAGGACAGGCGGCAGGACTGCCCCGACCACAGGGGAGACGACAGGCACGAGCGGGGCCAGGACGGGCGGGAGCACTGCGCCGACGCCGCCGGAGACGGGTGCCAGCACGTCGACCGCGGGGTCCAGCACGGGGAGGACGACGTCCTCGACCACCGGCGAGACAGCCTCGCCGACGGGCGTGAGGACGGTGTCCAGGACGGGATCGGTGCTGGTCAGCACCGCGTCCACGACTGTGGCGACGACGGGAGCCGTCGTGTCGACGACAGGTGCCGCGAGGTCCGTGACGGGCTCGACGACAGCGCCGACCACGGGAGCCACGCCCTGCGTCACCGTGGTGACCACGGCGTCGACCACCGGAGCGACGGGCTGCTCGACGGCGGGTGGGGCTGAGGGAGGTGGAGATGAAGGAGGCGGAGCTGCCGGAGGTGCCGCGACGGGCGGTGCCGGGGCGGCAGGGGGCGGCGGTGGTGGGGTCTGCGGCGCTGGAGCCGGCGCGGCCGGGGCCACGACACCCTGCACGACTCCCGTCACCACGTCGGTCACCGGTGCGGTGATGCCTCCGACGGCTCCGGCGAGCGCGTCTCCGAGATCGCCGACCCCGGCCCCGAGGTCCACGACTCCCTGCACGAGGAGGCCCTGGGCGGGGCCCGCAGAGGGAGTCGTCTCGTCGGCCTGGGCTGAGGAGGAGAGGGCGACGGCAAGACCACCGGCGACGGTCAGGGCCCCGAGGCTCGTGAGGCCGCGACCGAGCCAGCGTCTGGCGCCAGCACCCGGTGCGTGCGTGGCGCCCCGGGGTTCCGTGGCAGCCATGGTCGTCTCCAGCGATGAGTCCGGAGGGACGACTCTCCCCCCGGAGTGATCAGCCCACGCTACGACGGGTCTGGCATGTGTGCCACGTCACAAGGCGGACGCAGGTGCGCGTCGCCAGTGTGCCCCGGGGTGGGGGTGAAGGGGAGGGAGGTGTCGTGGGGATCGGGAGCGGCGCGATCGGGCAGGTCAGCGACCAGGGGCAGACGGACGCCGACCGGGTGACGCGCCGTTGCGTGGTGCGAGTGGGGCGAGGGTCTCTGGCGAGATTTTCACCCGCTCGCCGGGTGGTCGTGCAGGCTACAGCGGGCCGAACTCGCGGGTCTCGTACGGTGCGTCCCACGTCCGGGACAGCTGGTCGAGGCTGGCGTGCAGGCGAGGGTTGCGCAGGATCGCGGCCCGGAAGTCGCGGACGGCGTGCTGGACGAACCAGGCCGGGACGGCGAAGACGCACAAGGCCTGGGCGACGATCAGTGCGTGGAGGGCGAGCGCTGCTGCCACGTCAGCGGCGCCCTCCTGGAAGGACGGCGCGGTCAGAGGCAGCGCGGCTGCGGAGAGCACCGCGCCGATCATCAGGCCGGCGCCGACACCCGACGAGACCGTCCCCGCTCCGCGGTAGGCGGCCAGCGAGTCTGACGGCACACCGCGCACTGTGCGACCGCGGAGCGTCGCGAAGCCGCAGAGCCCGAGGACTGCGGCCGCGAGCAGCAGCCACGGTGCCGGACCGCGGGTCTCGGTCAGGACTGCCAGGATCGCCCCGGCGACCAGGGCACCGGACGTCCCCAGGCAGACGGCGGCGAGACCGCGCATCATCCCGTAGTTCGACGCCATGGATCGCAGGACGGTGTCGGACGCACCGGGACTGGTGGGTCCTGGAGGGACGGCGAGCCACGCGTCGAGCGGCAACCGCCGGGCCGCGCTCGTTATCGGGTAGGCCCCTCGAGGTCGGCCCGGGCCCAGAGGGTTCTTCTGGGGTCTGCGCTGCATGCTGTTCTCTCTCTGAGCGTGCGGTCGTAGGAGTGGCTGAGGTCGTGGCGGCCGGACAGCTCGGTCGACTGCGGACTGCCTCCGTGCTGCGCAGCGGACCGCGTGCGCGCCTCGCTGCGGACGGCATGCGTGCTGCGCAGCGGTCCGCCTACGTGCCGCGCAGCAGCGCGATGAACTCGTCGGCCATGTCGAGCTTGCGGGCGAGCTCTGCGCGGCGCTCCTGGGCCGACTCGACGTAGGCGTCGAGCCGCGCGCGCAGCGAGCCGTGGGTGTCTGCGACGCTGTCGACGCCGTCGGCGTCTTCAGCACCGCTGGTGCTGGCGGCACTGCCGCTACTGCCGCTACTGCCGGCGCCGTCCGTGCCTCCTGCGCCGGCGCGGAGCCGGTCGACGACCTCGAGCAGGTCGGCCATCTCGTCGAGGCTGAAGCCGAGAGGCTTCATGCGGCGGATGACGAGGAGGCGTGCGAGGTCGTCGTCGGTATAGAGGCGGAAGCCGCCCTCCGAACGACCCGACGGCTTGAGCAGACCGGTCTCGTCGTAGTGCCGCAGGGTGCGCAGCGACATGCCGGTGCGCTCTGCGAGGGCGCCGATGTGCATCGTCGGCGTCGCCGTCCTCGCCGAGCCCTGCTCGTGCGCCGCGTCGTGTGCCTCGGGGGCGGTCATCAGTCGTCGTCTCCTTGCCGTCGCCCTCGCCGGGCGCCTGACAACTCTACCCTGACGTTAGGGTAGAGTCTCGTCGGTCGTCTGCCGACCACCCATCTTCCCTCGCTCGCCGCCCGCCCAGCGCCTGCCCACCAGCACCCGCCCCGTGCCCGCGCGCCCAGCACCCCGTGAGGACCCCCGTGCCAGATCTTCCTCAGCACCCCACCGCGCCCCGCCCTGCCGCGCCGCCCGAGGCGGACGCCGCGCACTCCGTCCGCGCCGCGCTGCGCTCGCCGCGCCGGCTGCGCACCGAGGTCCTCGGCGGGCTCGTCGTCGCGCTCGCGCTCATCCCCGAGGCCATCTCCTTCTCGATCATCGCGGGCGTGGACCCGCGGCTCGGGCTCTTCGCCTCCTTCACCATGGCCGTCTCGATCGCCTTCCTCGGTGGGCGCCCCGCGATGATCTCCGCGGCCACGGGCGCCGTGGCCCTCGTCATCGCCCCCGTGGCCCGGGAGCACGGGGTCGACTACCTCGTCGCGACAGTCATCCTCGCCGGGGTCGTCCAGGTGCTCTTCGCGGTCCTCGGCGTCGCACGGCTCATGCGCTTCATCCCACGCTCGGTCATGGTCGGCTTTGTCAACGCGCTCGCGATCCTCATCGTCATCGCGCAGGTGCCGCACCTCGTCGACGTCCCGCTGCTCGTCTACCCGCTCGTGCTCGCCGCGATCGCGATCCTCGTGCTGCTGCCCAGGCTCACGACAGCCGTGCCCGCGCCGCTCGTCACCATCGTGCTGCTGACAGCCGCGACGGTCGTCTTCGCCGTCCACGTCCCGACCGTCGGGGACGAGGGTGCGCTGCCCGACTCGCTGCCGACCCTCTTCCTGCCCGACGTCCCGCTGACACTCGAGACCCTGCGGATCATCGCCCCCTACGCGCTAGGGATGGCCGTCGTCGGGCTCCTCGAGTCGCTCATGACCGCCAAGCTCGTCGACGAGGTCACCGACACCCACTCCGACAAGACCCGCGAGGCGTGGGGCCAGGGCGCCGCGAACGTCATCACCGGGTTCTTCGGCGGCATCGGCGGCTGCGCGATGATCGGCCAGACCATGATCAACGTGAAGGCCTCCGGGGCGCGCACCCGCATCTCGACCTTCCTCGCCGGGGTGTTCCTGCTCGCGCTCGTGGTCGGCCTCGGCGACGTGGTCGCCGTGATCCCGATGGCCGCCCTCGTGGCGGTCATGGTGATGGTCTCGGTCGGCACCTTCGACTGGCACTCCGTGCGGCCTTCGACGCTGCGGCGCATGCCCAAGAGCGAGACCGCCGTCATGGTCGTCACCGTCGCGGTGGTCGTGGCCACGCACAACCTCGCGATCGGGGTGGTCACCGGGGTCCTCGTCGCGACGCTGCTGTTCGCCCGCCGGGTCGCCCACCTGACCGACGTGGTCGTCTCGGACGACCCCTCGGGTGCCCGCGTGTACACGGTGACCGGGGCGCTGTTCTTCGCGTCGTCCAACGACCTCGTGTCCAGGTTCGACTACGCCCGCGACCCGTCCGAGGTGGTCGTCGACCTCTCCGGCGCGCAGGTGTGGGACGCGTCGACGGTCGCGACCCTCGACGCGATCACCACCCGGTACGCCCGCCGCGGCACGACCGTGACGATCCGCGGGCTCGACGACGTCTCGGCAGCCCGGCACGCGCGGCTCACGGGGACGCTCGGCGGCGAGGGCTGAGCTGTGGCGGTGTGCCCACAGACGACGGTGTCCACCCGCGCACGCGTCCACACAGGCCGCCGTGCGAGGCTCCGGGCCTGCGCCTAGCGTGGACGCATGAGCGACGAGACCACACCCACGACCACAGACCTCCGGTGGCCCGGGGCCACCTCGGCCCTCGACCCCACCCCTGACCACGGCGAGACGTCCTACGTCGGTCACGGCCGGCTGAAGGGCAAGCGAGCCCTCATCACCGGCGGTGACTCCGGCATCGGCCGCGCCGTCGCCATCGCCTACGCCCGCGAGGGCGCGGACGTGGCGATCGGCCACCTGCCCGAAGAGCGTGACGACGCCGCGCAGACCCTCGCGCTGGTCGAGGCCGAAGGTGTCCGCGGCCTGGCCGTCGAGGTCGACGTCCGCACCCCCGCCGCCAACGACGCTCTCGTGCAGCAGGTCGTCCGCGAGCTCGGCGGGATCGACCTGCTCGTGGCGAACGCGGCGTACCAGATGGCTCAGCCCGGTGGGCTCGAGGACTACTCGCCCGAGCAGGTGCGCCGCGTCTACGAGACGAACGTCTTCGGGACGCTGTGGCTGATCCAGGCGGCCAGGCCGCACCTGGAGAGCGGTGCGTCGATCATCGTCACCACCTCCATCCAGGCGTACCAGCCCTCGGAGGCGCTCCTCGACTACGCCTCGACCAAGGCCGCGCTCAACAACCTCGTGGTCAACCTCGCGGGCGACCTCGGGCCTGAGGGCATCCGCGTCAACGCCGTGGCGCCAGGACCGATCTGGACGCCGCTGATCCCCTCGACCATGCCCGAGGAGAAGGTCAAGACCTTCGGTCAGGACACCCCGCTCGGCCGCATGGGCCAGCCGGGCGAGCTCGCCGGGGCGTACGTGTTCCTCGCCTCGCCCGACGCGAGCTACGTGTCCGGCACGGTCATCGGCGTGACCGGCGGGAAGCCTGTGTTCTGAGCAGAGCCGACTCCACAGTCGACCCGCGCGGGTGCTCCCCGCGCGGGTCGACTGCTGCTACGGCAGCCTGACCGTCTCGCCCGAGGCGAGCACCAGGTGCTGCGCCCCGGTGCCAGGGCCACCGGCGCCGAGCATCCGGTTGACCAGGCCGAGTCCGCGGTCGTTGAGCGCGCCGTCGTGGACCGATACCGTCCGGACCGGGCTCACTGCCCGCACCCAGTCGATGATCTCCTGCAGCTTGGACCACGGCGCGTGGGCCGGGGTCAGCAGCGTCTCGACCGGGCGGCCGGGCATGGTGAAGGCGTCGCCCGGGTGGAACACCGTGCCGTCGACCACGAAGCCGACGTTCTGCATGCGCGGGACGTCGGGGTGGATCACCGCGTGCCACTCGCCGACAGCGGTGACGTCGAAGCCGGCCGCGGTGAACGTGTCACCGTCGGTGACAGCCGTGACCCGTCCGTCCCGGTCGCCGAGGACTTCTGCGACCGCAGCCGTCGTCCACACCCGCAGCTCGGGGTTCTGCGCCCACGCGGCGTCGAGGGCCTCGACGCTCAGGTGGTCAGGGTGCTCGTGCGTCACGAGCACAGCCTCGGCGTCGCCGATCACGCCGTCCTCGGTGAAGGCCCCGGGGTCGATGACGAGCCTGCGCCCGTCCTTGCTCAGCGCCACGCAGGCGTGGCCGTACTTCGTCAGATCCATGCCAGCCACGCTACGTCGCGGGCTGGGGCTCGGCACGCTGTGCCAGGCGCGGCTGGCTGCCTGGTCCGGATGCCCCGGCGCCCGGGTACGTGCCGAGAACCCCAAGCCGTCTAGCCGAGCACCCGGTCCAGGTAGTCGTTGCGCAGCACACCCTCGGGGTCGAGACGGGCCGCGAGGGCACGGAGCTCGGGCAGCCGCGGGTACAGCTCGGCCAGACGTGCCGCGTCTGTCGTGAAGAGCTTGCCCCAGTGCGGGCGGGCGTCGAAGGGCGCGAGCGCGGCCTCGATCACCGGGAGCAGCGCCTCGACCTCGGGCTGGCGCTGCAACCACGTGAAGTGGATGCCGACGGAGTCCTGCGCGCCGCTCGGGCTGAGCCAGAAGCCGTCGGCCGCCATCGTGCGGATCTCGGTCACCTGGAGCAGCGGCACGATCTGCTCGCGCAGGGCACGCACCGCCGCGACTGCCGCCACGGCGTGCTCGCGCGGGACGATGTACTCGCTCTGGAGCTCGTCACCGTTGCTCGGGGTGAAGTCCATCTTGAAGTGGGCCAGACGCTCGTGCGCCGGGCCGGCCACACCGAGCTGCTCGGTGCAGCTCTCGGCCGAGATCCCCGGCAGCGGGTGGAGCGGCACGGGGGAGCGGCGGGCTCCGTGGAAGTCTTCGCCGAGGGCCAGCGCACCCCCCGGACGGGTCCCGATCTCGTCGACGCGGCTCTTGAGCCACACCTGGTCCATCGCGTTGTCGCGCCACGTGGTGAAGACGCTCACCGAGTACGCGGCGCCGAGCACGGCGTCCGCGTCACGCTCGAAGGACTCCCACGGGAGGTCGACGAACACGTCCTGGCGGACGTCGAAGGTCGGCTCGACCGCGAGGGTCACGCGGGTGACGATGCCGAGCGCACCGAGGTGCACGACGGCCGCGTCGAAGGGCAGGGGGGCGCTGTCGACGTCGGCATCGAGCTCAGCGGCGCCGGCCGAGCCTGCGGCTGCGCCCGAGCCTGCGTCCCCGGAGGTCTCCGCAGCACCGTCGCCGCGCCGGACCGTCAGGACCTCGCCCGTCGCGGTGACGATCTCGAGGGCGACGACGGCCCCGCCGAGGCCCTGGTTGGTCACGCCCGAGCCGTGGGTCGCGGTCGCGATCGCCCCGGCGACGCTGATGTGCGGCAGGGACGCGAGGTTGGGCATCGCATAGCCGTGCGCGTAGAGCGCCGTCGCGAGGTCACCGTAGCGGGCGCCGCCCGAGACCGTCACCGTGGTCGCCCCGTCGGCGTCGGTGTCGACTGTCAGCGTGCTCGCGTCCACAGGCTCGAAGCTCTCGAGGCTCAGGTGCGTCCCTGTCGTGTCCGCGATGTCGTTGAAGCAGTGCCGCGACCCGACAGCCCGCACGGGGCCGCCGGCCGTGACGGCCTCGCGCACCTCCTCGAGGGTCGTCGGCCGGAGCAGCCGGGCTGCCCTGTACTCGAGGTTCCCCGCCCAGTTGGAGCGGATGGTCGTCGGTGTGCTCACGTCATCGGTCACGCTCACCATTGTGGCGTACCTCCGTCGAAGGGCTCGCCGTCGTCCGTGTATCCCTCCTGCTGCTGCTTGTCGAGCTCGGCGTCCTTCGCGCGCTCCTGGAGCTCTTCCTGGCGCTCCTGCTCGGCGGGGTCCGGCGGGGGCGGCTCGCCCTCCTCGCCCTCCGGGGGCGGGTCGGTCTGGTCGTCCTCGCCGCCACCACCCTGCGGGGGCGGCGGGTTCTCGAGGGCCTCGCGCTTCTCGCGAGCCTCGGTCTCCCGGCCCGTCGCACGCTCGCGCGACTCGTCCACGTCGGGGCACCCGCCCTCGATCCGCACGGCGTTGGCCGTCCTGTACAGCTCTTCGGCCTCGAGGTACGTGGCGATCGCGTCGAGACGGAAGGGCTCGGGGTCGGGGGCGGCCGACCCGTCGGTCGGACCGTCAGGACCGAGGGCGTCGAGTGCTTCCTGCTCTTCCTTCATCTCCTCCACGAGCGCGTCGGCGTCGGTGTGCTTGCCCTCGGCGCGCGTCTCGTGCAGGACGGCGAGGTTGGTCCGCACCAGGCAGGCCGGCAGCTCGCGCAGCTCGGCGTCCGAGTACGGAGTGAGGTCCTCGGGCATCGCGGGGGCCTCGGACAGCGCCTGGTCGAGGAGCGTCTCGGCAGGGTCGAGGTCTCCGGCGGCCAGCAGCGAGGTGCCCTCGTTGAAGGACACCTTCCACTGCTCGGCCACGTCCCACGTCTGCAGGCGGTGGTAGTCCGCGGCAGCCTCGACGTAGCCCTGCTCGTCGAAGCTGTCCTTCGCGCCGTTGGCGATGACCGGCACGGACAGCGCCTTGCCGACGACCACGAGGGCCACGACCATCAGCGGCGAGGACCACAGCAGCAGGTTCCGGCGTCGGCGCAGCCGGGCACGACGTGCCTGCAGGCTCGCGTCGGCAGCCTCGCGGGCGGCACGCTCGGCGGCCTGGTGCGCGAGGTGGTCGCGGGCCGTCGCGGCCTCGGCTGCGGACGTCGTGGGCGCACCGGTTCCCTGGGGCCTGGCGGCACCCCCGCGCGCAGACCGCCTGGAGGCGTGGGTCGGGAGGTCGGGCTCCGTCTTCGTGCGCTTGATGCCTGTGGCAGGCCAGTCGGGGTGCTGGGGTGCCTGCTCAGGTCCTGTGCTCTCAGCCATGCGTCAGCCCCACCTTTCGTCCGATGCGCCGTCCAGACCCCCACACCTCGAGGCCGAGCAGCAGGGTGAGAACGACCGCGAAGGGCCACAGCAGGGGCTGGTAGGACGTCACGGCCCGGCGCCCGTCGGTCGCGATGACGTCGGGGTCGATCCCGGCGGTCACCTCGGTCGTCGGGCCAGGAGCCGTGCGGTGCAGGTACGGGACACCGAGCTCGTCGGCGACAGCCTGGAGCTCGGCCGGGTCGAGCTTGGAGATCCCCGGGGACCCTGTCGCGTAGTCGACGATGTAGTCGCCCTCTTCGATGTCGCCGTCGCCCGAGAAGTCGAGCGACCGCATCTGGCCGCCCTCCTCGGTGCCGTAGCCGAAGACGGCGCCGCCGTCGACGAGCGGGGCGAGGTCGGCGTAGGAGGCGCGCTGGCCCTTGGCGGTGTTCTCGCCGTCGCTGAGGAAGAACACCAGCCGCACGTTCGCGGGCCGCTGCTCGACCGAGCCCTGGAGCGCGCGACCGAGCTCGTCGAGCGGGCGGTCCACGAGGGACCCGCGCGACCTGTACGTGAGCTCCCGGTCGGTCGTCTCGGTCCAGGACCTCACCGCGCGGGTGTCTGTCGTGAGCGGTAGCTGACGGGTCGCCTGGGAGTCGAAGGAGATGATCGAGTAGCGGGCGCCGGGGATCTCGTCGACGACGCTGAGGATGTCGGCCTTCGCGCCGTCGAGGCGCTTGGTCTGGCCGTCGTAGTCCTCGGCGGCCATGGACCCTGTGCGGTCCACGACGAAGAACACGTCGACGGCCGCGGCCGCGGAGTCCGTCGAGGTGCGCGGGACGCTCGGGCCGAGGCCCATGACGCCGACCACGAGCACGAGGAAGAACCTCACGGTCCACGCGGCGGCCTGGGCGCGGCCCGTCGACGACCCGGCACGCAGACCGCGCACGGCGAGGACCGCCGTGACGACGAGCAGCGGCAGGACCACGACGAGGAGGACAGCGACGGGCAGGAGCGGGTGCAGGCTCATTCGCGCAACCTCCACTGGACGAGGACGAGCAGGGTCACACCGACGAGCGCGACCCAGAGCCACGGCCCGGCCTTGTCCGCCTGCGAGATCTCGGGGGCGGCGTCGAGGTCGACGGCCTGCTGGGACTGGACGTCGGCGACCATCGCCTCGACGGCGCGCGGGTCGTCGCTGAAGAAGTACATCCCGCCGGCGCCCTCGAGGGCCTCTCCGTACTCCTTGGCACGAGGGCTGTCCGCGGACTCGCCCTCGGCCGCCCCGTACAGGCCGTTGACCGTCACGTCACGCGAGCTCGCGAGGTCAACAGCCTGCTGGAGGGTGTAGATCGGCGTGCCGAGCAGGTCGTTGTCGGTGGCCAGGATGATCGACCTGGACCGCTCGGAGTCGCCCTGGTCGAACAGCAGCGAGCAGTTCGCGAGGCCGTCGCCGATGAGCGACGAGCCCTCCATGCTGCCCAGGGTCCCCGCGGTCAGCCGCAGGTACCTGTCGACGAGCTCCATGTCGTCGGACTCCAGCAGCCGCGGGTCGAGGGCTGCCTTGGCCTCTTCGAGCTGCTCGCGGACGAGCGTGTAGTCGTCGGTCAGCGGGAAGACGGTCCGCGACGTCGAGTTGAAGATCGACAGGGCGATCCGCTCACCCTCGAAGCTGTCGACCAGCTCGGAGAACACGTCGACCACCTGCTGGTCGTACTCGATCATCGAGCCCGACACGTCGAGGCACAGCACGATGTCGCGGGTGGCGAGCTTGCCCTGGCTCGTCGTGATGTCGACGGGCCGCGCCGCGAGGAACCCTGCGGCGACCGCCGCGACGAGGACCGCACCGACGCCTGCCCACTGGAGCGCCCTGTAGCGGCGCACCCACGACGTCATCTGCGGGATGTGCTCCACGTAGCCGGAGTTCGCGACCCAGACGGCCTCTTCGTCCTTGACCGGGTGGGGACGGTGCGTGAGGTACCAGGCGACCACGCCGACCACCACGACGACGACGACCACGACGGGGACCACCCAGGGCCACACGATCGACGAGGTGACCGACTCGGCGGCGAGGTCCTGGGGCGCGGCGACGAGGCCAGCGACCGTCTGCGCTGCTGCGACCAGCCCGTCTGCGAGCATGCCCTCTGCGTTCACCACGTCGTGATCACCGTCCTCGCTCCGTCGATGCTCTCCACGCCCGTGGCCGTGGTGGCCTCGGAGAACGCGGGCTGGTAGTAGTACGCGATGAGGGTCGCCAGGCTCCCCGCACCCGTGAGCCGCTCGATGTCGGTCAGGGTCATGACCGTCGTGTCGACACCCCGCCGCTTCCCGGCGAAGCCGCGCACGATCGTGCTCAGGCGCAGGTGCAGCTCACGGACGTCGATCTCCCCGGCGTGGAAGGCGCGGCTCGCCTCGTCCACCTGCGAGAGGTACGTGGTCCGCAGGTCGCGGAAGGGGTCGGCGCCGGGGGACAGGACCGTGCTCGGGTCCTGCGGCTGCGGGGTCGGCGGGCGGTGCCGGGTGAGCACGAGGACGACGATCACCCAGGCGGCGAGGAGGGCGATGACGAGCACACCGGTGATCGCCCACCACGGGCTGAAGTCCTGGGGCCCGACGAGGTCATCGATCGGCACGCTTCTGCCTCCCCAGCAGGTCGATGAGCTGGACGACCGCGTGGTCGGAGCCCGTGGCGGTCATCCCGTGGATCTGCTGGCGGCGCAGCAGCTCGGCGACCATGTCGCGCCGCGCCCGTACCACCTGCTCGCCCGAGGCCTGGAGCGCCCGACGGCGCTGCAGGAAAGGGGGGAGCTGGAGGTCGGCGTCGACGTCGCGGACAGGCTTGCTCGTCGCGCCTCCGGTGAGGGTGAGCGCAGAGGCGTCGGCCACCGCGAGCACCATCACCTCATGCCGCACCCGCAGCTGGCGGAGCAGCTGCTCGTGCCCGGGCTCGGGCCGCGCCTCGTCGGTGATGACGAGCATGAGCGACCGGCGCTGGAAGGCGTTCATCGCCCGCTCGAGCGGCCTGTTGAGGTCGCTCGGCGGTGCGTCCACGTCGTAGGCGCCCGCGAGGACGTGCAGCATGAGCTCGAGCTCTTGCGTGCTCGAGCGCGGGGGCCGCTGGACCAGACGCTCGGCGTCGCCCGCGACGAGCGCGACCCTGTCCCCGCGGTCGCGCGCCAGGTACGCGACGAGGGAGGCCATGAACACGGCGACCTCGGACTTCTCCTCGCCGCCCGCAGCCAGCGCAGCCATGTTGCGGCCCGTGTCCGCGACGATCACCAGGTTGAGGTTGGACTGCCGCGCGAAGCGCCGGATCACCGGGATGCCCGCGCGGGCGCTCGACTTCCAGTCGATGTCGCCGACGTCGTCCCCCGGGGTGTAGAGCGAGAGATCGTCGAAGTCCTGCCCATGCCCCTTGAGGATCGAGCGGTGGCGTCCCTCGAGCAGCCCTGACGCACGGCGTGCGAGCGGGAGGTCGAGCCTCGCCCTGACCTGCGCGAGCCGTGAGGTGGAGTCCATGAGGGGGCCTACGGGGTCGGGACTGCGTCGAAGATCGCGTCGATGAGCTGCTCCGGCTGCACGTTGTTCGCGAGGGCGTCGAAGGTGCGGACCAGCCGGTGGCGCAGGACAGCGTGCCGGGTTGCCTTGACGTCGTCCGGGATGACAAAGCTGCGGCCCGACTGGATCGCGAGCGCCTGTGCGACGCGCATGAGCGCGATGCTGCCGCGAGGGCTCGCGCCGACCCGCACGTGGGCCGCGAGCCCAGGGACCGGGCGCGGACCGCCGCAGCGGCTCGTGTTGATGACGTCGACGATGTAGCGCTTGATCGAGGTGTCGACGTACACGTCGTCGACGAGGCCCTGCAAGAACCTCACGTCGTCGAGCGAGACCGGCTCGGCCGTGATCGGTGCGCTCTGACGGCCCGACGCGACCCGCTCGAGGATCTCGACCTCGTGCGACGCCGCGGGGTAGGTGAGGACCTCCTTGACGAGGAACCTGTCCATCTGCGCCTCGGGGAGGACGTAGGTGCCTTCCTCCTCGATCGGGTTCTGCGTCGCGAGCACCATGAAGGGGTCGGGCAGCTTGTACTCGACGCCGCCGATCGAGGTCTGGCGCTCCTGCATCGCCTCGAGCATCGCGGACTGCGTCTTCGCGCTCGACCTGTTGATCTCGTCGAGCAGCACGAGGTTCGCGTGGACGGGCCCGAGCTGTGTGGTGAAGGAGCCCTCGCCGTAGTTGTAGATCTGCGTGCCGACGATGTCGTTCGGCATGAGGTCCGGCGTGCACTGGATGCGGTGGAAGCTGCCGCCGACCGACGCCGCGAGGGTCTCGGCCGCCGTCGTCTTCGCCAGGCCCGGCACAGACTCGAGCAAGATGTGCCCGCC
Source organism: Sanguibacter biliveldensis (assembly GCF_033798665.1). NCBI lineage: Bacteria > Bacillati > Actinomycetota > Actinomycetes > Micrococcales > Sanguibacteraceae > Sanguibacter > Sanguibacter biliveldensis. The sequence goes on along the minus strand of NZ_CP138359.1, from coordinate 4,002,057 downwards.
CGTGATGAGCGTGCTGACGAGCGCCGTGCGCAGCGACTCCTGCCCGACGACCTTCTGGTCGAAGACCGTCGCGACCCTGTGCAGCAGGGTCGAGGCCTTGTCGAGGTCAGCGGGGGTGATGCCGCCTTCACCTGCACTCATGGGGTGACGCCTTTCGTCGGGAGCGGCCTTCAGTATGCCAGCGGGAGGTGCTCTGGGCGGGTCCGCGCGATGGACCGCGCTCCCCATGCTCAGGTACCCATAGGAGCACCGCGAACCCTGTGCAGGAGCGTCCTCGTCCACAGCACCGGCTCCCGCCGGTCCGCCGCTCTCAGCCGCCCGAACTACCCTGGGGACGTGACCGCAGGACAGCAGGACCGCACCCGGGCGCAGCGCCCCTCCACCCACCGCCCGAGCTCCTCGCGCGGTGCGCAGGACGCTGCCCAGGTGGTCCCCGCCGCCCCCAGGTCGCTGACCTGGACCCTTCCCCTCGCCGTGCTCGTCGCGATCGTCGCCCTCGCCCTCGGCGGGGTGTTCTCCGCGGCCTTCGCCTCACAGCTCTTGCAGGACCCCGGGCCCGTCGTCCGGTGGGGCCTGCCGCTCACCACGGTCCTCACCGAGCTGTCGCTCGCGGTGACCCTCGGGTCGTTGATGCTCGCGGTCTTCGTGGTGCGACCAGGCCGCGCGCTCGACACCGCGCTGAGCACGGCCGGGGCCGCAGCAGGCGTGTGGGCGGTCTGCGCCCTCGCCCGCGTGGTGCTCACAGGTGCCAACACCGTCGGCCTGACGCTCTCCGCCGAGGGCTTCGGCGAACAGCTCGGCGTGTACCTCACGCAGATCCCCTCCGGGCGGGCGCTGCTCGCGATCGCGCTGATCGTCGCGGTCGTCGCGGTCCTCGCGCTGCTCGTCACCACACCGACAGGCGCTGCCTGGACCCTCGTGCTCGCCCTCGTGCCGCTCGTCATCCAGTCGCTCATGGGGCACGCCTCGGGCTCGACCAGCCACGAGCTGGCCGTGTCCTCGATGTTCATGCACCTCGTCGGGGCCGGTCTGTGGATCGGCATGCTCGCCTCGATCGCGCTGCTGCGGGTGCGCCGGGCTCTCGACGGCGAGGCGCTCGCAGTCACCGTCTCGAGGTTCTCGCCCGTCGCGTCCTGGTGCTTCGTGCTCGTCGCTCTCTCCGGCCTCGTCAACGCCGCGGTGCGGCTCGGTGGGGTCTCGGGGCTGAGCACCGACTACGGGGTCCTGGTCCTGACCAAGACCGCCCTGTTCCTGGTGCTCGGCGGGTTTGGGTGGGCGCACAGGCAGTGGGTCGTCGGGCGCCTCGGTGCTGTCACGGCCGTCGGCGCGACAGCGACCACGGCTGCCCGCGCGGCCGACACCACCCCTGCCTCACCGAAGACCACGGGTCTCTTCTGGCGCCTGGCTTCCGCCGAGCTGCTCGTCATGGGCACCGTGAGCGGTGTCGCCGTGGCTCTCGGTGGCACCAACCCGCCCGACGACAACGCCCCGCCGACCGACCCCAGCCCCGCCTACCTCATCACCGGGCACGAGCTCCCGCCCGAGCCCACCGTCGCGCGCTGGTTCACCGAGTGGCGCTGGGACGTGCTGCTCGGCTTCGCGTGCGTCGCCGGGCTGGTCGTCTACCTGCGCTGGGTCTTGCGGCTGCGCAGGCGCGGCGACGCGTGGTCGGTCTGGCGCACCCTCTCGTGGGTGGTCGGCATGCTCGTCATGTTCTGGGTGACCAACGGCGGGCCCGTCGTCTACGGCGCGGTCCTGTTCAGCGCCCACATGCTCCAGCACATGGTCCTGGCGATGGTCGTGCCGATCTTCTTGGTGAGCGCCGCTCCCATGACGCTCGCGCTCCGCGCGCTGCCGGCCCGCAAGGACGGCACCCGTGGCCCCCGCGAGTGGCTGCTGATCATCATCCACTCGCACTACGGCCGGTTCTTCGCGCACCCGATCGTGGCCGCGCTGAACTTCGCGGGGTCGATGGTGATCTTCTACTACACACCGGCCTTCGAGTACGCGCTGTCGACCCACATCGGGCACATCCTCATGACCGTGCACTTCACGATGGCCGGCTACTTCTTCGCGAACGCGCTGATCGGCATCGACCCGGGGCCCTCGCGCCCGCCGCACGCGCAGCGGCTCCTGCTGCTGCTCGCGACCATGGCCTTCCACGCCTTCTTCGGCGTGACGCTCATGAGCGGCGAGATCCTCATGGTCCCCGAGTGGTTCGGCCTCATGGGGCGCCCGTGGGGCGAGAGCGCGATCGCCGACCAGCAGACCGGCGGTGGCATCGCGTGGGGCGTCGGCGAGATCCCGACAGTCCTGCTCGCGGTCTTCGTCGCGCTGTCGTGGTCGCGCGACGACGACCGCGTCGCCAAGCGCCGCGACCGCAAGGTCGACCGTGACGGCGACGTCGAGATGGACGAGTACAACCAGATGCTCGCCAAGCTCGCGGACCGCGACGGGCGCTGACGCAGGCGGAGGCTCACGAGGACGAGGACGAGGACGAGGATCAGGACTGGGACGATGACCAGGCCCGGGACCAGGCCTGGGGCCAGCAGCAAGTCTGGGCCAGGCGGCCTCTCGGCGGACTGATGGCACGAACCTCTCAGCCGTCTCGCAGCAGCCGTTCGGCGGCGCGACCGACCGTGAGGACCGCCGTGGCGCTCGGGCTCGGTCCGTGGAGCCCGGTCCCCTCGCCCGTGTGCCAGACGTACGACAGCCCCGTCCATGCGACCACCCAGCGCAGCAGGCGGTCGCGGTCCAGGTCAGCGGCGGCGCTGATCACCTCGACCTGACGCTGGAGCCGCCCAGGGCTCACCGCGACCTGGGGCGTCGGGTTGCAGAAGATGTTGGCGTAGTCGAAGCCGCGTTCGCCGACGAGCCCCTTGGGGTCGATCACGCGCCACTGCGCGGACTGCACGGTCCCGACGTCCAGGACGTTGCCGTGGTGCAGGTCGCCGTGGAGGACGGTCTCGTCCCACGGGTCGGCCAGCAGCTCCCGCGCGGTGGCCGCGCTGCGGTGGAGGAAGCCCCGCATCGTGTCCTCGACAGCCAGCAGGTCGCGGAACCATCGGTCGAGGGGGACGACACCCGGTGGGCGGTCCGGCTCGGACGCGTCCACGGCGTGCAGGGTGCGGGCGACCTCGCACAGCACCTCGGTCGCGTGCTGGTCCTCGCGCTCCCACCCGGGCGTGCCGAGACCCGTCGCCACGGGGATCGCGAGCGACCTCGGGCCGACGGCGCGCTCGAGCAGCACGGCGGTGTCGTCGTGCTCGAGGACGCGCACAGCGCCCCGGCCCGCCCACCAGGCCATGACCCCGCCGCCCCGCCGCTCTTCGTCGACGCGGGCGACCTTGAGCATCGCGCGCTCGTCACCGCGGCGGACGGGCATGAGCACGCTCGACGGGGTCTCGACAGGCCGCCCGTCCTGGACCAGACCCCACAGGTCGAGATACGTGGCACTCACCCCGCCTGCGGGGGAGCTGCGAGCGGGAGCCGCACCTCGAAGGTGCTGCCCCGTCCGAGCGTCGAGTCGACGACGATCGTCCCGCCGTGCCCTTCCACGATCGCCTTGCAGATGACGAGCCCGAGCCCGACACCCGGGATCGCAGCCCTGCGCGCCGACTCTGCGCGGAAGAACTTCGCGAACAGCGATCTCACGTCGCTCTCGCTCATGCCGATCCCGGTGTCCCGGACGCGCAAGGACGTGTGGTCGCTGTGGGCGGTCACGTCGATCTCGACGGTCCCGCCACGGGGCGTGTACTTGAGGGCGTTCGAGAACAGGTTGTCCAGGACCTGGGTGATCCGTGCCCTGTCGAGCAGCTGCTCGGGCGTGGGCCGGACGTCGACGCGCAGCGCGACCCCGCGGGCCCGCGCCCTGTCGGCCACACCGTCGACCGACTGCTGGGTGATCTCGTCGAGCCGGCCGGCCGTCATGCGCAGCGCGAGGGTGCCCGAGGCGTGCTGGGCCGTGGTGAGCAGGTCGGAGACGAGGGCGAGCAGCCGCGAGGCGTTGCGGGCCACCACCTCGATCTGCCCGTGGACCTCGTCGGGCAGGTCGTACTCCCCGTCGTCGTGCCCCTCCTCGATGAGCTCCAGGTACCCGATGATCGAGGTCAGCGGCGTGCGGAGCTCGTGGGAGACGGTCGAGACGAAGTCGTCCTTGACCTGCATGGCCGACACCAGGTCGGTGATGTCGGTGTTGGCGACCACGGCACCCCAGACCTCTCCGGCCCCGTCGAAGATCGCCTGCGAGGTGGCGAGCAGCGCCCGCTGCGTCGACCTCTCGTGCCCGAACCACAAGAAGGCGGCCGTCACCATCTCGCCCTCGCGTGCTAGGGCTGAGGGCATCTGCTCGGGCGGGACCAGGGTGGTGCGGTCCGAGTCGTAGACGGCCCAGGAGCCGTCCGGGGTCTGGGGCCGGGCGAGCTCCATGAGCTCTTGCTGCCTGCGGTTCGTGATGAGCACACCACCCTCGGCGTCGACGACCAGCACGCCTGTGTCGATGGTGTTGAGGACGGTCTCGAGCAGCAGCGAGGTCGTCTGGCTCGACCGGAGCGTCTCGGTCAACCGGGCACGCTCCTGCTCGAGCAGGTCTTCCTGCCTGTAGCGGTACTCGGTGAGCAGGGCCGCGACCCCCGCGACCGCCCCGACGATGAAGGGCAGCACGAAGGTGTGCAGCCAGAAGCTCAGGTCGAGGGCCGCACCGTCGACCACGTCCGGCACGACCACCACGGCGAGGGTAGAGAGCACCGCGGCGGCGACCCCGGGCCACAGGCGTTCGAAGGCCAGCCAGAGCGAGGGGAACAGGACGAGCACCTCGAGGACGGAGTACTGCAGACCCGGGGCGAAGGACAGCAGCGCGACGACCACGAAGTCCGCCCCTGCGACCAGTGCCAGCCCGAGGGTCGTGTCGGGCAGCCACGGCGAGAAGGCACTGGCGCTCGCGACTGCCGCGAGGACCAGCCCGGCGACGAAGGTCCCGCTGACGAAGAGGTCGCGGTCGAAGGCGAAGACCAGCGCGGCGACCACCACGACTGCTACGGCGAACCCCGACTGGTACGCCGCCGTCGTCCGGCGGCGGTCGACGCCGACTGCGGTGTCGAGACGCGCCGCGAGCCCCGAGAGTCGTGGCGCAGAGGCCGTCTGCGGCGCTGACCTCGCCCGTACGTCGTCGTGCGTGCTGCCAACCGTCACGCTGCCCCCTGGTGAGCGCTTGGCGAGCCCCTGGTGAGGTTCTGTCCTCGGAGTGTAGGACGTGACGGGCATCCCAGCCAGGTGTGACGCGGGCGACAATTCACAGCCCCCTCGGGCGGCCTCCGTGATAGGAACGACGGGTGACCACACACGACGCTCACCACGCACCGGACCAGCCCGCCCCGTTCACGGACCTCGACCAGTACGTCGCCCTGCCGCGCGTCGGCGGCCTCGTGCTCTCCCACGACGGCACGCGCCTCGTCACCTCGGTGTCGACGCTCTCGACCGACAGCACCGCGTACACGACAGCGCTCTGGGAGGTCGACCCCAGCGGGCAGCAGCCCGCCCGTCGCCTGACCCGTTCCGCGAAGGGCGAGGGCGGTGCGATCTTCACCCCCTCGGGCGACCTGCTCTTCACCTCCGGCCGGCCCGACCCGCAGTCCGACGACGACGCGACGACAGCCCTCTGGCTGCTGCCCGCCACGGGCGGTGAGGCTCGGGTCGTCGCCTCCCGCGCCGGCGGTGTGGGCAGCCCGCTGACCGCGCGCGACGCGTCGACCGTCGTGCTCACCGGAGGTGTCCTGCCGTCGGCCCGCGACGAAGAGCACGACGCCGAGCTGCGCGCCGACCGTTCCAAGAAGAAGGTGTCGGCGATCCTGCACACCGGGTACCCGGTCCGGCACTGGGACCACGACCTCGGTCCCTCCGACCCGCACCTCTTCGCCGCAGACCTCGCCGAGCTCGACGGCGCTGCCGCTCCCGCGGACCCGCGGCTCTCGCTCCGCGACCTCACCCACGACGTCAAGACCGCGCTGCGCGAGACCTCCGCGGTGCTCTCGCCCGACGGCACGACTGTCGTCACCACCATCAACGTCCCCGAGCCGCGCGGCGCCGAGCGCACGGTCCTCGCCGCCGTCGACGTCGCCACCGGCAGCCGCCGCGTCCTCGTCGACGACGGAGCCTCCGAGGCGCACGGGCCGAAGGTCTCGCCCGACAACCGCACGGTGGCCTTCGTCCAGCAGAGCCGCAGCTCCGGGCACGAGGCGCCGCGCGTCACGCTCGCCCTCGTCGACCTCGCCGGGGGCGACGTCCGCCCGCTCGCGACGGGGTGGGACCGCTGGCCCGGGTCGGTCACCTGGCTGCCTGACGGCAGCGGGCTGCTCGTCACGGCCGACTCCGACGGCCGCGGCCCGGTGTTCCACGTGACCCTCGACGGGACCGTCACCCAGGTCACCGCCGACGACGCGACCTTCACCGACGTCCAGGTGTCCCCGGACGGCCAGACCGTCTATGCGCTGCGCGTCAGCTACCTCGAGCCGTCGACCCCCGTGTCGATCGACCTCGGCGCGGCCCTGTCGAGCGGTGCACCCGTCACCTCCGTGACGCTCCAGGGCCCGACGACGGCCCCGGCGCTGCCCGGGACGCTCACCGAGGTCGAGACGACCGTCGACGACGGCTCGCGCGTCCGGGCCTTCCTCGCGCTGCCCGAGGGCGCCGGGCCCGACAGCCCCGCACCTCTCGTCCTGTGGATCCACGGCGGCCCGCTCAACTCGTGGAACGCGTGGAGCTGGCGCTGGAACCCGTGGATCCTCGTCGCCCAGGGCTACGCGGTCCTGCTGCCCGACCCCGCCCTGTCGACGGGCTACGGGCAGGACTTCATCCAGCGCGGGTGGGGCGCCTGGGGCGCCGCGCCGTACACGGACCTCATGGCGATCACCGACGTCGCCGAGGCCCGCGACGACATCGACGAGACCCGCACGGCCGCGATGGGCGGGTCCTTCGGCGGGTACATGGCCAACTGGGTCGCCGGGCACACCGACAGGTTCAAGGCGATCGTCACCCACGCGAGCCTGTGGGCCCTCGACCAGTTCGGCCCCACGACAGACCACGCCTTCTACTGGGAGCGGGAGATGACGCAGGAGATGGCACGCGAGAACTCCCCGCACCTCTCGGTCGACAAGATCGTCACGCCCATGCTCGTGATCCACGGGGACAAGGACTACCGCGTGCCCATCGGCGAGGGCCTGCGCCTCTGGTACGAGCTCCTCGCGAAGTCCGGGCTGCCCGCCGACGAGAACGGCGAGTCCGAGCACAGGTTCCTGTACTTCCCCGACGAGAACCACTGGGTGCTCACGCCCCAGAACGCCATCGTCTGGTACGAGGTCGTGCTGGCCTTCCTCGCCGAGAAGGTGCTGGGCGAGCAGCGCGAGCTGCCGTCGACGCTGGGGTGAGGGTGGCTCTCGTGGGATGACCTAGGGCGGCATCAGAGGGAGGGGGGCGGTGGGACCGGCGCAGGTGCGGCGGTCCCACCGGCAGCGAGAGCCTTGGCTCAGCTAGCCCGCAGCATGGACCACACCGTCGGGCCGCCGGGGACCTCGACGACGGTGGTGACCGCAAAACCGAGGCGTTCGTAGAACGGGACGTTGCGCTCGTCGCTCGTCTGGAGCGTGCACGAGGCCATCGACTCTTCGAGGTCCGCTAGACCGGCATCGATCACGGAAGACCCCAGACCGGCGCCTCGGTGGTCCGGGTGCACGCCGACAGTCGCGAGGACCCAGGCCTGCGAGCAGACCTCGCGGGTGTCGTCGGGGATCTCGGTGGCGCGGGCCGCGACGGCGGCGTCGGCCGCGGCCTGACGGGCGAGCCCGTCGTCGCCCTGCAGCGCGGCGATGCGCTCCATGACGTCCTCGGGGAGCTCGGGCAGGACGGGCGGGAGGAAGGCGGCGACGGCGGTCACCTCGTCGTCGACCCACACCGTGCCGTGCGGCAGGGCCACGTGCTCGACGTAGAGCCTCTGCAGCTCCGCGACGCGGGCCTCGTGGTCGGGCTCGGACACTGTCCAGCGTGTCCAGGGGTAGTCGCTGAACGCTGCTCCGAGCGTGCTGGCTATTCGGGGGAGGTCGTCGCGCGTGGCGCGCCTGGCCGGAGAGTTCACCGGACCACCGTACGTGAGCCTCCCGGGGTGCGGCACGCCGGGCAGAGGGTGCCCGGCGTGCCACGGGTGTCAGTCGAGGACGGCCGCGACAGCCTCGATCTCCACGAGCTGGTCGTCGTAGCCGAGGACCGTCACGCCGAGCAGGGTGCTGGGCACGTCATGGTCGCCGAACGCGTCCCGGACGACCTCCCACGCGGCCACGAGATCAGCCTGCGTGCTCGACGCCACCAGGACACGGGTGCTGATGACGTCGGTGATCGTCGCCCCTGCTTCCGCGAGGGCGATCGTCATGTTCTCGACGCACTTCGCAGCCTGCGCCGCGTAGTCGCCCACGCCGGCCGTCGAGCCGTCGGCCTCGAGCGGGCACGACCCGGCGAGGAAGATCAGACGCGCCTCAGAGGGAGCGGTCGCCGCGTAGGCGTACTCGGCGGTGTCGGAGAGAGCGCTGGAACGGACGAGGGTCACTGCCTGGGGCACGGGTCCACCTTCGGGAGATCTTGGCTGGTCAGGAGCCATCCTCCCAGGTGAGAGGACCCAGCTGCCCCCTGTCGCTGTGGTCACTGGCATATCGAGGACTGCCTGAGTACGCTGGAGGTGCAGGACGTCGGAAGACCTCCCGCACTGCCTTAGGCCCCGTCTCCGGATGGGGCCTTCGTGCGTTCAGGGGACCCATGTCGAGGCGACTGCGACCGCAGGTTGGATCTCTGCCCAGACCGTGTCGGTTGCGGCCTGGGCTCTCGCATCAGGTTCTGAGTGGGTCCTGCGCCGGCGGTAGAGGTAGGTCACGAGGTCAGCAGCCTGGAGCAGGCATGAGTAATGCGACGGTGCGAAGTGGATCGTGTCTCGGACTCTGTCGAGTCTCCGGCTCTTGTAGCCGGGCGTACCCCACGACCTGTAGTCCCGGAAGTTGCTCCTGTGGCGGTCTTGGGAGTGGATCTCGTCCGCCACCACGAGGATGTGCTCGTCCTCGTCTTGTGCCAGAGCATCGAGGGACTCGAGGAGATGCGCCGGGACTACTTCGTGAGGTGGGAACGGTGTGGCGTACCGAGCCCTGTGTCGCTCGGAATCCATGCCGCGGACGACGTATCGGGCACCTGATTCCCGCACGACCTTCATCGCACGCCTGAAGATGGCGATCCTGGCGCGGACAGGGACCCCGTCCCACCCGTCCTGGCCGTGGAAGATCTCCTTGCCGTGCAGCTCGACGTCGGGGGCGACCGGCGCGGCGCCTGACCGTCGGAACTCCTCGACAAGGCGGTTCAGACCGTCCTCGATCGCCTTGGCCTGGGCGCCCGAGCTGATGACGAGAGCCCCTAGGTAGAAGTAGCTGGACGTATACGACTCATCTACGTATCCCAGGAGCATCAGCGCATACTACGCCTTTTCTAGCGGAGGCCGTATGTCGGCCCGTGCCGCCGTCGCGATCTCCCGTGCGAGCTCGGCAGGCTTGGAGAACATCGGCCAGTGGCCCGTCGGGAGGTCGACGTACGTCGCCTGGAGGCTTGCGAGCTCGGTGTGGAAGGGCGGGCCTGGGGTCGCCATCTGACGCAGCATCTCCGACGGCAGGCTCGTGCAGATCACCGTGACGGGGACGCCGAGGCGGGCCGGGTCGGTGAGGTGGACCGTCCCCGTCGCGACACCGGCCGGGTGCGGCACGGCGCGGGCCCGGAACCGTGCGAGCCCTGCGTCGTCGATCCCCTCGATGCTCGACCCCTCCGCGGCAAGCTCCTCCCACGTGGGCAGCGGCAGCTCGACGGTCTCCTCGGGCAGCCCGGGGCGCAGTGAGGCTCCGTCGACGAGAGGCCCGGAATCCACGTACACGACCCTGCGGATCCGCGCGGGGTCCCTGTCGACGACCTCGTGGACCACGGCCCCGGCGCCGCTGTGCCCGACGAGCACCACGTCGCCCTCGAGCGGCGCCACGGCGTCGAGCACCGCACGGACATGGTCGTCGTGGGTGATGCCGGAGCGGTCTGTCGCGACGTCGTCCAGCCCCGGGAGGGTCACGGCGTGCGGGGTCAGGCCGTCGGCCTGCAGGTGCGGGACGACGTCGCCCCAGGCCCACCCCCCGAGCCAGAAACCGGGGACGAGGACGATGTGGAGGGGGTCGGTGCTCTGCGTCGTAGTCATGAGACCAGCCTCGACGGGGTCTGGTGACACCTGTCTGTCACCATGGGCTGAGAGACTTGTGGAGACGTGGACGACCGCACCGCGCGGGAGCCTCCGGAGGTGCCGCCGGGCGCTTCAGCGAGGCGGACAGACGACGGAGACGATGCGTGGACAAGACCGAGCGGCTCTACGCTGTCGCCGAAGAGCTGCGACGTGTCGGCCCGTCGGGGACCACGGGTGCCCGCCTGGCTCGACTCCTGGAGGTGAGCATCCGGACCGTCAAGCGGGACGTCTCGGCCCTCCAGCAAGCGGGCCTGCCGATCTGGGCGCAGGCGGGCCCGGGTGGTGGGTACGTCCTCGACGCCTCAGCCTCTCTCCCTCCGCTGAACTTCACGCCCCAGCAGGCCGTGGCGGTCGCCGTGGCCCTCGCGTCCCTGCCGCCAGCCAGCCCGTTCGCCGTGGACGCCGTCGCCGCTCAGCGGAAGGTGTGGGACGCTCTCGGCCCGCAGTCTCAGGCCAGCGCCGCGGAGCTCGCCTCCAGGGTGTGGGTCGCCCACGGTGCGCGCAGGCCGGCGGCGGAAGGGCACCCGTCGCCAGCCGACGGCTCGCGGCAGCAGACCCTCCGAGCAGTCGAGCAGTCGCTCGCCCGGTCCACCGTCCTTGCGGTCCGGTACCGCGACTCCGCCGGTGCCGAGACGGCCCGCCGGGTGGAGCCCGTGATCCTCGCCCACACGGGCACCGCCTGGTATCTCGTCGCGTGGTGCCGGTCGCGTCGTGGCATCCGGTGGTTCCGGCTCGAGCGCATCGCCCGCGCTGACCTCACGGCAGAGACGTTCGTCCCGCGCCCGGTGGCCGAGGCTGGGGAACCCCCGGAGGGTGCGGCACCTGTCGGCTGATCCGCCGACCGTCCGGAGTGCACCGTGGAACGAAGTCGCTGCACGGGCCCTGCTCGAGGCCGACCCGCTGACATACCGCCGGAGCTACAGTCTGGGCAGCAGGGCTGGCCCTCGTGCGCTGTGTGGCCCGGCACCGTCGCCCGTCAGAGCACCTTGTCGCCCAGCAGTCGGTTGATCGTGTAGATGTCGACCCCTCGCCCGAAGTCGAGCTTGACTTTCCCGAGCCCGGAGAACCACAGGATGAGCTCGGAGTCGAGGTCGAGCGTCCCGGCCGTCTCGACGGAGTAGGCCTGGATCTTGCTGTAGGGCAGGGTCGTGTAGTCCTTCTTCTTGCCCGTCATTCCTTGGACGTTGAGCGCGATGATCCGCTTGCTCGTGAACGTGACCGAGTCGCGCATCCCCTTGAAGGCCAGGTAGATCTGCTCGTCGGGGTGCAAGATCTGCTGGAGGTCCTTCTGGGCGCTCGCCAGGTCCCACGGGTTGAGCTTGATGAACGTCGCGTTGTTGAAGTCGATCATGAGGGTCCGCCGTCTCGGGAGAGGTGGCCAGGAGAGCCACGCGCGCCGACGCTACAGCCTGGTCGCGGAGCGAGCGGGGCGCCCGGACGTGTCCTGCGGATGAGATCTTCGGCCGTCAGTTCCCCGACGGGGCCGGCGTGCAGGCAGAATCGTCCTGTGAGCGCAACGACCCCCAGCCCCCGCCTGCCCCGCGTCCGTGCCAGCGAGCTCGTGGGCCGCGGCTGGCTCAACACCGGGGGCGTCGACGTCACCCTCGCGGACCTGCGCGGCAAGATCGTGGTCCTCGACTTCTGGACCTTCTGCTGCGTCAACTGCCTGCACGTCCTCGACGAGCTCCGCGAGCTCGAGGAGGCGCACCGCGACGAGGTCGTCATCGTCGGGGTGCACTCCCCGAAGTTCGTCCACGAGGCCGACCCCGTCGCGCTCGCGGCCGCCGTCGACAGGTACGAGGTGCGTCACCCCGTGCTCGACGACCCGGACCTCGTCACGTGGTCGGCGTACACGGCCCGCGCCTGGCCGACGCTCGTGGTGATCGACCCCGAGGGGTACGTCGTCGCGCACATGGCGGGGGAGGGGCACGCGTCGACCCTCGAGATCCTCGTCCGCGAGCTCGTCGACGAGCACACGGCCAAGGGCACGCTGCACCGCGGTTCCGGGCCCTACGTGCCGGCCGAGCCGACCCCGGGGACGCTGCGCTTCCCCGCCGCGGTGATCGCGCTCGAGTCCGGGAACCTGCTCGTCGCCGACGCCGGGCACCACAGCCTCGCCGAGCTCGCCGCGGACGGCGAGACCCTCGTCCGGCGGATCGGCTCGGGTGAGCGCGGGCTGGCCGACGGCGGCCCGGACGCCGCGACCTTCAGCGAGCCGAACGGGCTCTGCCTCGTGCCCGAGGCGCTGCGCGAGCAGGTCGGGTACGACGTCCTCGTCGCCGACACCGTGAACCACGCGCTCCGTGGGGTCCGGCTCTCCGACGGCCACGTGACGACCGTCGCGGGGACGGGGGAGCAGCTCATGGTCGGCGGCTCGGAGAACGTCCTCCCCGAGTCGTCCGCACCCGGCACCACCCCCGCCCTGCGGCACCGTCTCACCTCGCCGTGGGACGTCGTCTGGTCCGAGCGGCTCGATGCCTTCCTCGTCGCGATGGCCGGCAACCACTCGCTGTGGACCTTCGACCCCGTCGCCGGGACCGTCGAGCAGGTCGCCGGGACCCAGAACGAGGGGCTGCTCGACGGTCCGCTCGCGCAGGCGTGGTTCGCGCAGCCCTCGGGTCTGTCGGTCGCCCCCGACGGCTCCGTGTGGCTCGCCGACGCGGAGACCTCTGCGCTGCGCCGCGTCGACGTCGCGGACGACAGGTCCGCGACCATCACCTCGCTCGTCGGGCAGGGGCTCTTCGACTTCGGTCACCGGGACGGCCCGGCGGCACAGGCGCTGCTCCAGCACCCGCTCGGCGTCGCCGCGCTGCCCGACGGCTCGGTCCTCGTCACCGACACGTACAACGGAGCCCTGCGCCGCTACGACCCGGCTACCGACGAGGTCACCACGCTCGTCGGTGACCTCGCGGAGCCGAGCGACGCCCTCGTGCAGGTGGACGGCGACGAGGTGCACGTGCTCGTCGTCGAGTCGACCGCGCACAGGCTCACCCGCGTCGCGCTCCCGGCCTCGCTCGCCGGTCAGGTGCTCGACTCGGGTGCCCACCGCACGCAGCGTCCCGTGACCGAGGTGCCGCCGGGCGAGATCCGCCTCGACGTGATCTTCACGCCCGCCACGGGCCAGAAGTACGACGACCGCTTCGGGCCGTCCACCCAGCTGACGGTCTCCTCGACCCCGCCCGAGCTGCTGCTCGACGGGGCCGGCCGCGACCTGCCGCTCGTCCGGACGCTGCGCATCAACCCCGAGATCGCCGAGGGGGTCCTGCACGTCACCGCGCAGGCGGCCAGCTGCGACGCCGACCCGGCCGTCGAGTACCCGGCGTGCCACCTGGCCCAGCAGGACTGGGGGGTGCCCGTGCGCGTCGTGGCCGGGACGCCGGACGTGCTCACGCTGCCGCTGCGGGGGTAGTGGGGCCAGGGCAGGTAGCGGCTCCAGCGCGCGTGAGGCTCGTGTCAGCCTGAGAAGATCGACGTATGCGCTACGACCTCGCCCTCGTCGACCTCGACGGCACCCTGACCGACTCTGCACCCGGCATCATCGCCTCGATCGAGCACGCCTACGACGCCCTCGACATCCCGCGCCCCTCCGAGGAGGCCCTCGCGCTGTTCGTCGGGCCGCCGATCGAGGAGAGCGTCGTGCGCAACGGCGTGCCGCCCGAGCGCGTGCCCGAGCTGATCACCGCGTACAGGTCGGCCTTCACCCGCGGCGGCATGTTCGACAACAGCGTGTACCCCGGGATCGTCGACGCCCTCACCGCGCTGCGCGCCGCGGGGCTCCGGCTGTGCGTGGCGACGTCCAAGCCGGAGATCTTCGCGCGGCAGATCGTCGAGCACTTCGAGCTCGACGGGTTCTTCGAGGCCGTGTGCGGCGCGAGCATGGACGGCACCCGCAGCACCAAGGCCGACGTCGTCGCCCACGCCCTCGAGACGATGGCGGCGACCGAGCGCGGGCTGCCCGCCCTCGAGCGCATCGTGATGGTCGGCGACCGCGAGCACGACGTCCTCGGGGCACGCCAGCACGGCATCGAGACCGTGAGCGTCGCCTGGGGCTATGCGCCTGCTGGCGAGATCGACGACGCCGCGCCGCTCGCGGTCGTGCAGACACCTGAAGAGCTGGTGGGGTTGTTGCTGGGCTGAGGTGCGCCGAGGCTGTCGGCCCGGTGCGGGGAGAGCGCGCGGCTCAGCGCAGCGCGGCCCGCAGCTCGCCCCGGTGACGGAGCACGTAGTCCGCCGCCGACTTCCAGTGCTTGGCGTGCCCGGCCGCGTAGAGGGAGGCCCACGGCTCCGCCCCCGTGCGGCTGCCGTCGACCAGCAGGTCGTACACGCCGCGCGTGTGGTCGGCTGCCGCCTGGACGAGGCCTGGGCGCTGGCCGGCAGTCAGCCCGTAGCCGTCGACGAGGGAGCGCAGGCGCTCGCCGTCCCGGTGCGGGTCGCCGTCGGGCTGGAGGGGCAAGAATGCCTGGCCGACCGAGGCGAGCTCGTCGACGCGAGAGCCCGGACCAGCTCCGTCCCAGTCGAGCAGCACCCAGCGCTCGCCGTCGCGCACGAGGTTCCACGGCGAGATGTCGTTGTGGCACACCAGCTCGGTGCTGGTCGACGGGATGGTCACGTGCCACTGCACGCCCGGCGGCGGCTCGAAAGACTCTGCGGCGTCGTGGAGGTCCCGCACGAGCTCGCCGAGGCGGGTCAGCTCGGCGTGGTCGAAGGGCGCGTCCTCGTCGGCCGTCGATCCCGGGATGTACTCGAGGACGTGCCGTTCTTGCTCGTCGACGCCGAAGGACCGGGGTGCACCCGCGAAGCCGACGTTGGTCAGGTGGGTGAGCAGCGCGTGCACCCCGTAGGTGGCGCGGGTCGCGGGCTTGCGGACGGTCAGTCCGAGGACCGGGTCGGCGACGAACTCGACACGGCGCGAGCGGCGCCGTGACCGCGTCCGCCCCGATGTCTGCATGGCTCCAGTCTGCCAGTCTCGCGCCGTTCAGCGGGGGTCCGGCAGACGTGTCGCGGGTGCGGGCTTGACGTTGACGCAGCGTCAAGCCCTAGCGTCGTGGGCATGACGACGCAGGGGGACTGGCCGATCCAGGAGGTGGCCCGCCTCACCGGCACCACGAGCAGGACGCTGCGGCACTACGACGCGATCGGTCTGCTCACGCCGAGCAGGACCGCGCACGGCGGCACCCGCTGCTACGACGCTGCGGGGCTCGTCAGGCTCCAGCGCATCCTCATGCTCCGCGACCTCGGTCTCGGGCTCCAGGCGATCGCCGAGGCCCTCGACTCCGACCAGGACGAGGCGCACGCGCTGCGCGCCCACCTCGCCTGGCTCGAGTCCGAGAGGCGCAGGATCACCGACCAGATCGGGTCCGTCCGGACCACGATCGACACGCTCACGACGAAGGAGGCCCTCGTGCCCTCACGCATGTTCGCAGGCTTCGACCACACCGCGTACCGCGGCGAGGTCGAGCAGAGATGGGGCAAGGACGCATACCGCGCCGGAGACGCGTGGTGGTCAGGGATGACCCAGGACGAGAGGGCCGCCTTCCTCGCCGAGCAGCGCTCGATCGCCCAGGCCTTCGCCGACGCCCGCGCGGCAGGCCTGGCCCCCGACAGCGACGAGGTGCGCGCGGTGACCCGCCGCCAGCACTCCTGGCTGTCGGTCTCGGCCACGGCCACCGGTCAGTCGGGGGTCACGGCCGAGTACTTCACCGGGATCGGCGAGATGTACGTCGCGGACCCGCGCTTCACGGCCGCCTACGACTGGGCTGGGGAGGGGACCGCGGTGTTCGTGCGCGACGCGATGGCGGCGTACGCGCGCGAGGTGCTCTGACGGGACAGCGCTGACTGGACGAGCTCCGACGAGGACAGTGCGCAGGGGCCGCGCGCCTCAGCAGTGCTGCGCGCCGAGGTCCGCGAAGAGGTCCTGGTTGAGGCGGAACGCGCCCTTCGCCTCGGCGACGGCCTCGGCGAGCTGCTGCTCGTCGAGCTCGAGGCCGTCGAGGCGCTCGCGGTACACGTCCTTGAAGGGCTTCGACTTCGGGATCTCCTCGAAGGAGTAGAACGTGATGCCCTCGGGGCCCAGGCCGTAGTGGCGCTCGAGCATCCGCTTGATGATCTGCCCGCCGGACAGGTCGCCGAGGTACCGGGTGTAGGCGTGCGCGGCGTAGCGGGGGAGCGAGGTGGCGCTCGCGTTGAGCGCGTCGACGTAGCGGACCGTCGCGGGCAGCGGCATGATGATCGCCCGCCAGTCGGGACCGACCAGGTGCTCGAGGTCGCGGGCGATCGACGGGGTGCGGGTCAGCTCGTCGAAGAGCAGCGAGGAGCCCTGCGGGAGGGCGCGCACGTCGTCGGCGATCGCCTCGAGGGCCGAGTAGACGAAGAACTGCTGCGAGGCGAGCGCCACGTAGGCGTCGACGCCCAGGCCGCCCGACATGAGCCTGCTGATGAACCCGGAGCTCTCGGCGCTCTCGTGCTCTTCACGGGTGCCCTCGCGGAGCCGGCTGGACAGGGTGGGGCGGTCGGTGGCGAGAATCGTCACGGGTCCTCCTCGGTCGGGTGCGCGGGCATGCGCTGGCACTGTCGACGACGGCCAGCGGGCCGAGGTGACGCGTTGTCAGGAACGGTACCCCATCGAGGTTAGGGTTGCCTACCCTGTCAGCCTGTCGTCTCAGACCAGC
Source organism: Sanguibacter biliveldensis (assembly GCF_033798665.1). Lineage (NCBI taxonomy): Bacteria > Bacillati > Actinomycetota > Actinomycetes > Micrococcales > Sanguibacteraceae > Sanguibacter > Sanguibacter biliveldensis. The sequence continues at coordinate 3,985,092 of NZ_CP138359.1, read as the reverse complement.
TTCTTCTGCCACAGCGCGACCACGCCTGTGGGCTCGAAACCGAGCGCCTCGTTGATCGAGAGCATGTGCCGGTTCTCCTCGGCGTTCCACGTGTGCAGCCGGGCGAGCTCGGGGCGCAGCGTGCGGAGCTCGACGAGGTTCTTCGCCTTCATGAGCATGCCGAGCCTGTGGCCCCGGTGAGCCGGGTCGACGAGGGTGTCGTCCTGGAACGCGAGCCAGCGGTACAGCGTGGGCATCGCGATCTCGCTGTACGCCACGAGACGTCCCGACGGACGGTGCCGCACAGCCGTCACGAGGGTGTCGTGACCGGCCTCACGGTTGGTCGCCTCCTGCTGACGGAGCTCCTCGACGGTCCACACGTGCTCGACCAGGTCGAGCCCGGCCACCGGGACGGCGGTCGTCATGAGGGTCGCGAGCGCGGCCATCTCCTCGACGAGGTCCTCCGGGCAGGTGTTCTGCCACGTCACGGTCTCGTAGTCGTCACCCGCTGCGGCGAGGGACTCGCGCAAGAACGTGTCGACCACGCTGTCGTCGGAGAGGGGCAGGTGCAGCGTGCTGAACCTCTCGCCCTGCTCGAGCGAGTAGCCACGACCACGGGCGAAGGCGACGCCGGGCGCGTCTCCGGCGATCCGCCCGGCTCCAGTCGGCGGCGTGACCACGTCGGGTGCGTCTGCCGGTGGCTCGCCCGGGTGCTCGATGTCGAGGATCACCGTCGTGCGTCCCTTGGCCGCGACGGCCGCCTCGGTCGCGTCGGCGAGGGCCGTGCCGATCCCCTCGTGCACCCGCTCCGGGCGGACCAGGACACCCATGCTCGCCGCGTGCGTGTTGCCAGTGCGCTCCATGGTGACGAGCGAGACGCCCACGACGTCCTCAGGCCCCGGGGTCTGGGGCAGAGGGTCACGGACGGCGACGAAGCCGAGACGCTCGGTGCGCATCTGGTCGCGCATCACGGCCAGCCGCATCTCGGCCGGGAGGTGCAGGTCCGCGTGCCCCCAGCTCGCCTCGTGGACCTCACGCTGGACGGCGACGAGCCCGTGCAGCACCCAGGCGTCGGGGGAGTCGAGGGACTCGGGGATCGAGATCGGGCGGACGGTCCAGCCAGGACGAGAGGTCATGCGGACGATGCTCGTCGGGGGTGCCGACGGCGGTCAACGGATTAAACCTGGTCGGAGAGGGACGACGCCTGCCCGGGCTGCGCCCGCTGACGGGCGGCGGTGTCCTCAGGCGTGCGCGGGCTCGACGCCGACGGCGCGCAGCACGAAGGACTCCGTCGCCAGGATCGCGCGGTCGCGGGCCGGCTGCTCCTCGGGGATCTGTCGGCCGGACAGGCACGCGTTGATGAGTGCGACCGTCGTCGCGATGTCCTGCTCGGGGAAGTCACCTCGGGCGATGCCGGCGACGAGGATCTCCCGCAGGATCTCCTCGACCACGACGGCGTGCTCGCGCAGGCGCTGCTGGGTGCCGCGGGACAGCACAGTGCGCAGGTCTGGTCCTGGTGCCACGTGGAACACGCGCTTGAGCCGGGCGTGCGCCTGGACGTAGGTCCGCAGGCGCAGCACGGGGGCCTCGACGTCTTCGAGGGAGCGGCGCAACGTCTCGACGTAGCGCTCGGTCTCGAAGGTGATGAAACCCATGAGCAGGGCTTCTTTGTCCGAGAAGTGGTTGTAGACGGCGGTCCGTCCGACACCGGCTGCTGCGGCGATGTCGGCGAAGGAGATCGCGTCGAAACCACGCTCCGACATGAGGGTGGACAGTGCCGTGAAGAGTCGTTGGCGTGTCTGTTCGCGGTGCTCGTGGAGTGACCCACCGATGATCTTCGGCATTGTGACAGCATCCCACGGAGTGTCAGAACATGCACATCGGCGGGATCCCGCGGCTGTGCGCAGCCCCTGACGTGGCACGACGGTCCGTGCGCCAGCCGTGCGGCCGAGCTGTGGCCGAGCCCTGGCAGACGTTCGCGACCCGTTGCACGCCGGAAACCTCCCGGCATTCTGCGCCTCGTACTGTCCGGGCATGACAGCACTCCTCGACAGGCTCGGCCCCGGCAGCCGCACGGGAGACCACCTCCTCGCCCTGCCCGCGCACGTCGACGTCATGACGCTCGTCCGGGCGTGGTTCCCGGACGCCGACTGGCTGGTCGAGCCCGTCAGCCTCGACACTGCGACCTCGCGGGTCGTGCCGCTGCGCGGCGCGCGGTTCCGCGGCATGGCCCCGCAGCCCGAGGCCACCCCGGGGACGCTCCGGCTCGCCCCGGGCTACGTGCTCACCGGGCCCCACCCGCTCACCGCTGAAGACACCGTCACCTACGTGCTCCCACCGCGGCACGTGGAGGGATACGTCGTGCGGCCGACGGGCGAGGGGACGCCCGACGAGCAGGACCGCGAGGCCGCTCGGGTCATCGCCTGGGTGGCTGCCGCCGCCCGTCACGCCCACGGCGCCGTCCTCGAGAGCGGCCGCACGCAGGCCGTCGTGCCCGACGCCGGGCAGTCGGTCGACCGCACGCTCTACAGCGCGCACCCGTTGCCGCCCCAGCACGCCCTCGCGCTCGTCCGCACGGTCCTGGTCCAGGCCGTCGTCACCGCGCAGTCCGCGCCCACGGACGGCGGGCCAGTTGCCTGGACCATCACCACGCAGACGCCCTACGACGGCACCGTCGAGGTCGGTCTCAGCCGCACCGACGCCCTCCCGCCTGCCCTCCTCCAGCTGCCGTGGCGCGACTCGGGGCCCTTCGCCTACGCGGTCCGCTGGAGGTCCGGGAGCCCGGAGGACGAGGCCTCGGACCACCCGTCCTCTCTCCACGTCGTGGCCCGCAGCCGCATCGCGCCCGTGGTCGAGAAGGTCGCGGCGGTCTTCGAGCGGGCCGTCGCCGGCACTGTGCTCGACGACGCGGGATTTGCCGTCGGGGTCTAGCGCGGAGGTGCCGGCCGGGTCGGTGCTGTGACCGCCCGCGGCGGAGGTCTTCGCAGGCCCGAGAGTTATCCACAGAATGCGTCCACAGGCTTGTGGGTGATGCGAGGTTTGCGGTGCACAGGCTGTGGACAACCTTGTGGGAAACCCCTTCCACCTGGGCATAGACACCTCGCGCGCGGCACCCGATACCCTCGCAGCGTGAGCAACCTCGACAGCGCCCCCGACGAGCAGACCTGCGTCGCCCTCCCTGGCCCGACGACGGCCCTCGAGGTCCTCGAGCCGCGCGAGGTGCCGCTCGGCGGAGCCCGGGCGATGACCGTCCGACGGACCCTCCCGCAGCGGTCGCGGAGCCTGGTCGGTGCCTGGTGCTTCCTCGACCACTTCGGACCTGACGACGTGACCACAGGCCCGGGGATGCAGGTGCCCCCGCACCCGCACACCGGGCTGCAGACCGTGACGTGGCTGTTCGGCGGCGAGATCGAGCACCACGACTCCGTCGGCTCTGCCTGCCTCGTGCGGCCCGGCGAGCTCAACCTCATGACCGCAGGCCGCGGGATCTCGCACTCCGAGCACTCGCCCGACGCCCGGACCACCACGACCCTCCACGGGGTCCAGCTGTGGACAGCGCTCCCGCACGCGAGCGCGGGGGTCGCCCCGGCCTTCGAGCACCACGAAGACCTGCCTGTCGTGCAGACCGACGGGGTCCGGCTGCAGGTGTTCCTCGGTGTGCTCCCCGCTCAGCCCGGCCTCGGCGTCGTCGAGCGCATGGAGTCCCCGGCGACGACCTACTCCGAGATCGTCGGCGCGCAGATCGACCTCGACCCGGGGACCAGCCTCACGCTCGCTCTCGACCCGGAGCACGAGCACGCCTTCCTCGTGGACTCGGGCGACGAGGTCACCGTCGACGGGAGCCCCCTCGCCGCCGACAGCCTCGGCTACCTCGCTCCCGGGCGCGACGCGGTCGTGCTGACGACCACGGGACGCGCCAGGCTCGTGCTCGTCGGTGGCCGGCCGTCGACCGAGGAGATCGTCATGTGGTGGAACTTCGTCGGACGCAGCCACGACGAGGTGGTCGCCGCCCGGGCGGACTGGCAGCGGCAGATCGGTCGCGCCGACCGCGACACCCTCGAGACGCTCGGGGCCCGAGCCGACGTCGCCGGGCAGGAGTCACCATCGACGGGCACCGGCCAGGACGCTAGGTTCGGGACCGTCGTCGGCTACGACGGCGCACCGCTCCCCGCGCCCGTGCTGCCCAACGTGCGCCTCGCACCCCGGAGGAACCCGAGCTGAGCACGACGCCTGAAGCGCCCCACGGACGAGAGGCTGTCCCGGCTGCGCCACCACCGGTCGAGCCCGCGCCGACGTCTCCGGCCGCGAGCTCTCCTGCGCAGACCTCTTCCGCACAGACCGCCTCCGCCCCGACTTCTCCTGCGCCCCGCGACCGCTTCGCCGACCTGCTGCGCACCCTCGCCCTGGGTGCGGTCGTCGTCGGGCACTGGACGATGGCCGCGATCGGCCGGGACGACGACGGCGGGCTCGCCGTCGACAACATCCTCAACACCGAGCGCTGGATGTGGCCCCTCACCTGGGTCTTGGTGCTCATCCCGCTGTTCTTCTTCGTCGGGGGCTTCTCGAACGCGACGAGCTGGTCGCGCGTCGTCGAGCGCGAGACGGCGCGCGCCGGGCGCACCCCGTCCTTCGGTCGTCTCTGGGGCGTCTTCCTGCGGCGGCGGCTCAGCGGGCTGTTCCTGCCGCTGATCCCCTTCGTGCTGCTCGTCGCCGTCGCCGTGGGGGGCGCGCTCGCCCTGGGTGCCCCGGCGGGGCTCACCCGGACCGTCGCCGTCGTGGTGGTCATGCCGCTGTGGTTCGTCGCCGTCTTCGCGGCCCTCGCCGCTGTCGCCCCGGTGATGCTGCGCCTGCACGCGCGCTACAGGTGGTGGGTCGTCGTCGCGCTCTCGGTCGCCGTGGTCGTCGTCGAGCTCGTGCGGATCGCGACCGACAGCTCGGCCGTCGGTACCTTCAACTACCTCTTCGTGTGGGGGACGGCCCAGCAGATCGGCTTCGCCTACGCCGACGGGTCGCTCCAGCGGATGCGAAGGTCCACGGTCGCGTGGTGGGCCCTGCTGGCCTTCGCGGCACTCGTCGCCGTGACCGCCTCGCCGATGTGGCCCGAGTCGATGATCGGGCTGTCGGGGGAGCGCTCGAACTTCAGCCCGCCCGGCACGGTCCCGCTGCTCCTCACCCTCGTGCAGATCCCCGTCGCCCTGCTGCTGCGCCCCGTCGTCGCGCCGCTGCTCGAGCGGCCGCGGGTGGCACGGGTGCTCGACGTCGCCTCCGGCGCCTCGATGCGGGCCTTCCTGTGGCACCTGCCCGTCATGGTGGCCGTCACCGGTGTCCTGCTGCTCCTGCACGTGCCCTTCCCTGACCCGGGCAGCGGCACGTGGTGGGCCACCCGGCCGCTCTGGTACGCGGTCCTGGGGCTGAGCCTGTGGGGTGTGCTCGCGGGGACGGACAGGGTCCGGGGCAGGGCAGGCAGGGGCAGCCAGCCCCGCGAGGCCCGCTAGCACGGCGGGAGCCACTAGCACTGCGGGAGCCGCGAGCGCGGCGGGAGCCGCGACCGTACCGCGGACCGCCAGCGCTGACTCCCGTCAGACCGCTCATGCCCGCGGACCCCTGGCCGATGGGTCGTGTGCACTGCTCCCCGCCGACGGGACGTGCGCACGAGCGACCAGCAGGAGGAGACCAGTGGACGGGATCGTCGCGATCTCGCAGCGGATGGCTGCGATCCAGGCGACCATGAGCTCCTTCGCGCCTGCCTCGCAGCCGGCGACCGGGACGATGGGCACGGGTACCTTCGGCGACGTCCTCGCCCAGGCCGTCGACGAGACCACGGCGACCGAGGCGGCGACGACGGGCACCCCCGCGGCCTCGACGGGCTCGTGGACCTCCGGCGTCCCCTCCGACCTGCTCCCGTACGGGAACGGCAACGTCCCGCGTGAGGCGCTCGCGAGCGTCGGGCAGACGGGGCACAGGCTGTGGGCACCCGCGGCGACGGCCCTCGAGCAGGTGATCGCCGACGCCGCCAAGGACGGCGTGACCATCGGCGTCACCGACTCGTACCGCTCCTACGACGCGCAGGTCGACGTCGCCGAGCGCAAGGGTCTCTACAGCCAGGGCGGCCTCGCAGCCGAGCCCGGGACGAGCCCGCACGGCTGGGGCATCGCCGCAGACCTCGACCTCGACGCCGCGGGCCAGGCCTGGATGCGCGCCAACGGCGGACGCTACGGCTTCGTCGAGGACACCCCACGCGAACCGTGGCACTGGGTGTTCAGGAAGTAGCCACCGTGCCACCGTGCAGACGGGCTACGAGTCCGGGCTGGCTGAGCTGGTCGGGCTCTTCGGGGTCGAGGTCGACGGGTGAGACACGTCCTGACCTGCTGTGGAGCGGATGACGGGAATCGAACCCGCGCTATCAGCTTGGGAAGCTGAAGTTCTACCATTGAACTACATCCGCACTGCGCAACCATCGCGCGACGACGATCATACCCATACGACGGGAGCAAACGACAAGTGAGCAGCTCTTCAGGCTACGGGTCGGTCCCGTCAGAGCCCGTGCCCGAGCACGAGCGACCCGAGTGGATGCGGCCTGCCGGCGCCTCCGGGCAGACGTCGCAGGAGCCCCCCACGGCGCAGTACGGCTACAGCCTCGACAAGCCGTCGGCCCCCGCAGCACCGTCGACCCCGTACGCCTCGCCGTACCCCGGGCAGACGGGTGCGCAGGGGCACCAGGGTGGCGGTTGGTCCGGGTACACGCCCCCGCAGGCCCCGCAGCAGCCGGGATACGCGCAGAAGCAGCCGGGCTACGCGCAGAACCAGCCGGGCTACGCGCAGAACCAGCCGGGCTACTCGCCAGCGCCCGGCGCCTACCCGCCCGCTGGGCAGCCCTACCCCGGTCAGCCCCACCCAGGGCAGCCGTACCCCGGGCAGTGGGTCCAGGAGGACCCGTACGCGAAGTCGCGGGTGGTCGCGGGGCTCCTCGGGATCTTCCTCGGGGCCCTCGGCATCCACCGCTTCTACACGGGGCACACGGGCATCGGGATGATCATGCTGCTGATCACCGTGCTCTCGCTCGGGATCTTCGCGGCGGTCACGAGCCTCTGGGGTCTGATCGAGGGGATCCTCTATCTCGTCTCGAAGACCGGCAGCTATTCGCGCGACGCGAGCGGTCGACCGTTGCGCGGCTGAGGAGCTTCCGCACCACGGAGGCACCACTCCACAGAGAGACCACTCTGCGGAAGGACCTGGCACGTCAGAGCCAGGACCCGGCCCCGGTCTGGCCTCGGCATCCGTCACCCGGCACCCGGTCCCCGGGCCTCGTCAGGACGCGGTCGTCGGGGCTGCTCGCGGCCAGCCGGCCCTCCAGGCAGATCGGCTACCGTTGCAGGGTGCTGCTCTCAGACCGTGACATCCGCGCCGAGCTCGACCTCGGACGCGTCAGGCTCGACCCCTACGCGCCGGAGATGATCCAGCCGTCGAGCATCGATGTCCGCCTCGACAAGTTCTTCAGGTTGTTCGACAACCACAAGTACCCCTTCATCGACCCGGCCGCCGACCAGCCCGACCTCACGCGCGCCGTCGAGGTCGAGCAGGGTGAGTCCTTCATCCTGCACCCGGGCGAGTTCGTGCTCGGGTCGACCTACGAGGCCGTCACGCTGCCCGACGACGTCGCGGCGCGCCTCGAGGGCAAGTCGTCCCTCGGACGGCTCGGGCTGCTCACGCACTCGACCGCCGGGTTCATCGACCCCGGGTTCTCCGGGCACGTCACCCTCGAGCTGAGCAACGTCGCGACGCTGCCGATCCTGCTGTGGCCCGGCATGAAGATCGGCCAGCTGTGCTTCTTCAGGCTGTCCTCGCCCGCCGAGCACCCCTACGGCTCCGAGCAGTACGGCTCGCGCTACCAAGGGCAGCGCGGCCCGACAGCCTCGCGGTCCTGGCAGAGCTTCCACCGCACCGAGGTCTGAGCGTGACCGACGAGCAGGACCTGCCCCCCGAAGACGGCCCGCGACCCGAGCTGGTGCCGCTGCCCGGGAGCAGCGAGCACCCGATCGCTGATCTCTACGTCCGTCACCTGCTGGCGGTCGACGAGGACGTCGACCCCTCCGAGATCGAGGCCCTCGCCCTGTCGAGGTTCCCCGCGACCCGGTGGGAGACACCGCCCGAGGTGGTCCAGACGAAGGCCGGCCGCGGGAGCAGGGGCAGCGAGGTGCACGACAGGCTCGTGCCCGGGACGCTGCGCACCTCACGGCACACGACCATCTCCGGGCCCTACGCCCCGGCGAGCGACGACGGTACGGCACTCGGCTTCGACGGACCTGTCGGCATGGTCTACGAGGTGCTGTGCCCGCGGGAGCGCGGTGCTGCACCCTTCCAGGGCGGCGGCGACAGGGACGGCCTGGCGCGCGTCTACTCCGAGGCCTTCCCGATCCGTGAAGAGGCCCGGGTCGCGTCCTGGCTGGTCGCGGTCGCGCGGCGGCTCTGCGGCGCGGTCCGCTTCGACCTCGGTGCCACGGAGCCCCGCTTCGTCGTGCCCGACCCTGCGGTCTCGGTCGACCTCACCGTGTACTCCGACGTGTGGCTCTCGCCCGACGCGGCCCTCGCGGTGTGCGCCCAGGCCGACGGCAGCGCCCGCCTCGCGAGCACAGGCACGCCCTGGCAGGGGCCGCCGCAGACAGCCGGCACGGTCCCGGTCGAGCCTGACGGACCGCTGACGCCCGAGCAGCTCGCGGCTCTGCACGCCCGCGCCGAAGACGCAGACATCGCTGCCCTGACAGGCCCGCGGACGCTGTCCGCCTACGCCGTCGAGGTCGACCTGGGCGACGACGGCCTCGTCTCGGTCGAGGTCAGCGGTGTCGAGCAGCTCCCGCTCGTCCTGCGCGGCCTCGAGTGGGCCGTCGACGGTGCGATCGCCTACCAGGTGCGCTGGACCCCCGACGACCTCGTGGACTGGCAGCGCGAGCTCCCGTCCTTCGAGCACAGGGTGTCCAGGACGCGTGCGGCCGGGGTGGTCGCAGCGCTCACCCGGGCGGTCCACGTCGCCGTCGGTGGCGAGATCGTCGACCAGGACGAGTTCCTCGTCGAGCCCGACGACGTCTGAGAGGCGTCGAGCCCGAGGAGGTCTGAGGTGCGTCGAGCCCGAGGATGGCTGAGGGCCATCGAGCCTGACCTCGTCGGAGAGGCGTCGAGCCTGAATGCGCCTGAGGCTTCGCACTCGGCGGCTTCCGGGACGTCTTCTGCGCTGCACCGCGGGCCGTCCCGCTGCGGCTTCTGGTCGAGATCTGCGCCTTGTCCTCCGGGCCGCGGCGTGGCGTTCGTCTCGTCTCGCGGTGGGCCCGCGCCGAGGTGCCGCGCCCAGCCCGGGCGCAGAGCCCCTGTGTACCCCAGAATGGAGTCCACCGGAGCCACGGGTGGCTCGGTCCGAGGCCATGCCTTGGTAAACTGATCCCCACAACTCCACCTTGCCCTGGGTGCGCGCTGGCCATCGAGCCCTGCGCGCGTCGCGGGGCCGACCGACCACCCGCCCACAACAGGACGGAGCGGACGTGCTGCTCTTGCTCGTTGCCCACGTCGTCATGGCACTTGCCGCGCCCGCACTGGTCTCCTGGCTGGGCCGCCGGGCCTTCCTCGTGATGGCGCTCGCCCCCGCGTCGGCCGCGGTCTACGCGCTCACCCAGACCAGCCGCGTCATGGACGGCGACCACCCGACCGAGGTCGTGCAGTGGATCCCCGCGCTCGGCGTCGAGCTGTCGTTCCGCCTCGACACCCTCGGCTGGCTCATGCTGCTGCTCGTCGGCGGCGTCGGTGCGCTGGTGCTCGTCTACTGCTCGGCGTACTTCGCCGCCTCGGCCTCGGGCCTGCGCAAGTTCGGCGGGGTCCTCACGGCCTTCGCCGGTGCGATGGTCGGTCTCGTCACCGCCGACGACATGCTCCTGCTCTTCATGTTCTGGGAGCTCACGACAGTCTTCTCCTACCTGCTCATCGGTCACTACCACGACCGCAAGGCGAGCCGTCGGGCCGCGATGCAGGCGATCATCGTCACGACAGCCGGCGGACTCGCGATGCTGGTCGGCATCGTGATCCTCGGGCAGACCGCGGAGTCCGGCTACAGCCTGTCCGGGCTGCTCCTCAACCCGCCCGAGGGCACAGCGGTCACCGCGGCGGTCGTCTGCCTGCTCGTCGGCGCATCGTCCAAGGCCGCGCTCATCCCCACGCACTTCTGGCTGCCCGCAGCCATGGCGGCTCCCACGCCCGTCTCCGCGTACCTGCACGCCGCGGCGATGGTCAAGGCCGGTGTCTACCTCGTCGCGCGCTTCGCGCCGGCGTACTCCCACCTCACGGTGTGGGTCGTCATCATCGTCGTGCTCGGCTGCGGCACGCTGCTGCTCGGCGGGTACCGCGCGCTGCGGCAGAACGACCTCAAGCTCGTCCTCGCGTACGGCACCGTGAGCCAGCTCGGGCTCATCGTCCTCATGGTCGGTCTCGGCTCGCGCGCCGCCGCGCTCGCCGGGCTCGCCATGATCGGCGCCCACGCCATGTTCAAGGCGGCGCTGTTCCTCACTGTCGGCATCGTCGACGCCGCGACAGGCACGCGTGACCTGCGGCGCCTCTCGGGTGTCGGACGCGCGATGCCTCTCACGGCGATCGCCGGAGGTCTCGCCACGGCGTCGATGATCGGTCTGCCGCCCTTCGCCGGCTACGTCGCCAAGGAGGCCGCGCTCGAGGCCCTCGTGCACGACGGCGTCCCGGTCGGGCCCTCGTGGCTCGGGCCTCTTGTCGTCGCGGCCGTCGCGGTCGGCTCGATGCTCACCGTCGCCTACGGGCTGAGGTTCTTCTGGGGGGCCTTCGCCACCAAGAAGGCCGCCCCAGCCATCCCGATCGTGCCCGTCAACGCCGAGGGCCACACCGTCGAGACGTCGCAGATCGACCCCGCGAGCATCAAGCGCCAGTCCCTCCTGCTCGTGCTGCCCGCCCTGACCCTCGCGGTCCTGGGTCTGGTCACCGCGCTCAACCCGACATTCGGCGAGCACCTGCTCGAGCCGCACGCCCAGACCTACCCGACGGGCGAGGCCGGTCACCTGGTCCTCTGGGCAGGCGTCACCCCGGCCTTCGGGCTGACGGCCGCGATCCTCGGCATCGGTGCGCTGATGTTCTGGGGTCGCCGCCAGGTCGAGTGGTTCCAGGCCGCGATGCCTCGCACCCTCGAGGCCGACAAGGCGTACCGCCGCTCGATGCGCGCCCTCGACGACCTCGCCGCGGACGTCACCGCGATGACCCAGCGTGGTTCGCTGCCCTTCTACCTCGGCGCGATCCTCATCGTGCTGGTCGTCGGTCCGGGCGGTGTGCTGCTCACGCAGAACGCCTGGCCTGCCGAGACGCGGATCTGGGACAGCGCCGCGCAGCTCGCGCCGGTGCTCGTCATCGTGGTCGCGTCGATCCTCGCGGCGCGCTCGAGGCGCCGCCTCAAGGCCGTGCTGCTCGCCGGTTTTGCCGGGTACTCGGTCGCCTTCTTGTTCATGCTGCACGGCGCACCAGACCTCGCGCTCACCCAGGTGCTCGTCGAGACCGTCACCCTCGTGGTCATGGTGCTCGTCCTGCGCCGCCTGCCCGCGTACTTCTCCGACCGTCCGCTCGCCATCACGCGCTGGGTCCGCCTCGGCATCGCCGTGGCTGTCGGGCTCGTCGTCATGGGCTTCGCGCTCGTCGTGCCCGGCGCGCGCATCCACGAGGCCGTCTCGACCAAGTTCCCCGACGAGGCTTACGAGTTCGGCGGTGGCAAGAACATCGTCAACGTCACCCTGGTCGACATCCGTGCGTGGGACACCATGGGCGAGATCTCGGTCCTGCTGGTGGCCGCGACGGGTGTCGCCTCGCTCGTGTTCCTCAGCCGCCGCGGCGGCGAGATCTTCCGGGCGCAGAACGTCACGACAGACACCGCCAACGCCTACAGGGTGTGGGCCGCGCAGACCGAGGCCGAGGCCAGCCCGCAGGTCGCCGCCCTCATGCCGGCCAAGGGTGCCCCCGCCGCGCCTGCGCAGTCGATGCGCCAGCGGGTGTGGCTGCCGGCCGGCAAGACCCTCGCGCCGGTGCGGCGCTCGGTGATCTTCGAGGTCGTCACGCGCCTGCTGTTCCACTCGATGATCGTCTACGCGGTCTATCTGCTCTTCGCCGGGCACAACGCCCCGGGCGGAGGCTTCGCGGCGGGGATCGTCGTCGGCATCGCGCTCGTCGTGAGGTACCTCGCCGGCGGTCGCTACGAGCTCGGCGAGGCCCTCCCGGTCCAGCCCGGTCTGCTGCTCGGCCTCGGTCTGTTCCTCTCGGCAGGGGTCGGCCTCGGCTCGCTGATCTTCGGCGGCGGGGTGCTGCAGAGCGAGATCGTCGAGTTCACGCTGCCGCTCTTCGGGCACGTCAAGCTCGTCACCGCGCTGTTCTTCGACCTCGGGGTGTTCCTCGTCGTCATCGGGCTCATCCTCGACGTCCTGCGGTCCCTGGGAGCCGAGATCGACCGGCAGATCGACCTGGCCATGCCCGCCGCGCAGAGCTCGGCCGAGGCCATCTCGGTCGGGACCGGCACGAGCGTCGTCGAGCACACCCGTGAGAGCGCGGCCGACCGTGTCCGCGACGAGCGCGGCGTCACCCGCTCGGCCGGGGACGGCTCAGAGACCCGCGGTCCCAACGAGCACGAGGAGAGGATCTGATGGACCTCATCGACACCAGCCCCAACCTGCTCCTCGTCCTCGCGATCGGCGTGCTGTTCACGACCGGGGTCTACCTGCTCCTCGAGCGCAGCCTCACCCGCGTGCTCATCGGGTTCATCCTCATCGGCAACGGTGCGAACCTGCTGTTCCTCGTGGCCGGTGGCCGCGCCGGGGGGGCGCCGATCATCGGTGACACGGACCCGGCCGACATGAGCGACCCGCTCCCGCAGGCGATGGTCCTCACCGCGATCGTCATCACCCTCGCCCTCACGGCCTTCGTGCTGGCCATGGCGTACCGCTCATGGCAGCTGCACGGCCACGACGAGGTGCAGGACGACCTCGAGGACAAGCGCATCGTCCGGATCGCCGCCAAGAACGCCCCGACCTACAACGACACCGACTCCGAGGAAGACAGCGAGAGTGCCGATGAACAGGCCGCCGAGGCACGCGACGAGACCGAGAGGGGCACACCATGAGTGAGTACACCTGGCTCGTGCCGCTCCCCGTCGTCATGCCGCTGTTCGCCGCCGGTCTGACGCTCGCGCTCTACAGGCACCCCCGCGCGCAGCGGGTCATCTCCGTGCTCGCCCTCTCGCTCATGGTCGCCGTCGGGGTGGGGCTGCTGTTCCTCGCCGACTCCGGTCCTGTCGTCGTCGACATCGGTGGCTGGGCGGCGCCCGTCGGCATCGACCTCGTCGCCGACAGGCTCTCCTCGCTCATGCTCACGGTCTCGAGCACCGTGATGCTGTGCGTCCTGCTCTACTCCCTCGGGCAGGGCATCACCGACGGGGACGAGGCCGCCCCGGTCTCGATCTACCACCCGACGTACCTCGTCCTGGCGGCCGGCGTCTCGAACGCCTTCCTCGCGGGCGACCTCTTCAACCTCTACGTCGGCTTCGAGATCCTGCTGGCCGCCAGCTACGTGCTGCTGACCCTCGGCGGGACCGGCGAGCGCATCCGCGCCGGGTCGATCTACGTGATCGTCGCGCTGCTGTCGTCGATCATCTTCCTCGTGGCGATCGCGCTCGTCTACGCCGCGACGGGCACAGTCAACCTGGCCCAGCTCGCGCAGCGCCTGCCCGAGATCGATCCCGGGGTCGCCCTCGTGCTGCAGCTGCTGCTGCTGCTCGCCTTCGGGATCAAGGCGGCCATCTTCCCGCTGTCCGCGTGGCTGCCCGACTCCTACCCCACGGCCCCCGCACCCGTCACCGCGGTCTTCGCCGGGTTGCTCACCAAGGTGGGCGTCTACGCGATCATGCGCACCCAGACGCTGCTGTTCACCGACGGACGCCTCGACACGCTGCTCATGTGGCTCGCCCTGGCGACCATGGTCATCGGGATCCTCGGCGCCGTGGCGCAGAGCGACATCAAACGACTGCTGTCCTTCACGCTCGTCAGCCACATCGGGTACATGCTCTTCGGCATCGCGCTGGCCAGCCAGGCCGGTCTCGGTGCGTCGATCTTCTACGTCGCACACCACATCACCGTGCAGACGACGCTGTTCCTCGTGGTCGGTCTCGTCGAGCGCAGGGGCGGGTCCACCTCGCTCGACAGGCTGGGCGGACTCGCGAAGATCGCGCCAGGCCTCGCGATCCTCTTCTTCATCCCGGCGATGAACCTCGCCGGGATCCCGCCCCTCTCCGGGTTCCTCGGCAAGGTCGGGCTGCTCGAGGCCGGTGTCGCGCAGGGCACCGCCCTCGCCTACACGCTCGTGGTCGGCAGCGTCGTCACGTCGCTGCTCACGCTCTACGCGATCGTCAAGGCGTGGAACAAGGCGTTCTGGCAGACACCGCCCGAGCCGCTGCCCGACGCGACCCTGCCCGGTTCGATGGTCGGCCCGACGGCTGCCCTCGTCGGTGTCGGGCTGCTGCTCACGGTGGTCGCCGGTCCGCTCTACAGCTATTCCGACCGCGCCGCCGCGACCATGCAGGACACCAGCCAGTACATCGACGCAGTCCTCGGCCCCGACGGCCGCGGAGAGGGCGACTCGACAGACTCGGTGCCCAACCCCGGCATCGACAACACCCCGGTCCCGACACCGAGCGGGACGCCTGCCGACGACTCGAGCGCGACCACGGCCGGAGGCGACTCATGACGATCCACCGCAGGCGCCGCAAGATCGCCGAGCAGTGGCCCACGGTCCTGTGGCTCGCCGTCGTCTGGGTGATGCTCTGGGGCACGCTCAGCTGGGGCAACGTGCTGGCCGGTCTCGGGATCGCGCTGCTCGTCACGGTCCTCATGCCGCTGCCGACCATCGACTTCCACGGTCGCGCCCGGCCGCTGGGCATCCTCGCGCTGCTGCTGCGGTTCCTCTGGGACCTCGTGGCGGCCTCGATCGAGGTCAGCCTCTACGCCTTCAGGTTCGGCAAGGTCCCGCGCGGTGCCGTCGTCGGGGTGAGGCTTCGCAGCTCGTCTGACCTCTATCTCACCCTCGTGGCGGAGATCAGCTCGCTGGTCCCCGGCTCGCTGGTCATCGAGGCGCACCGCAACACCGGCATGCTGTACCTCCACGTCCTCGACATCGAGTCCTACGGTGGTCCTGACAAGGTCCGGCACGACACCCTCGAGCTCGAGGCCCGCGTGATGCGCGCCCTCGCCTCCGACGACGAGCTCGCCCGTGCGGGTGTCGCCAAGACCCGACGCGGCCAGGCGGCGCTCGACGCCGAGCGGTCCGCACAGACCAGCTCGACCACGACCACGGAGGCCTCCTCATGACCGTCGTCGCCATCATCTGCGGTGTCATGCTCGTGACCGCCGCGATCCTCGCGCTGATCCGCGCCGAGCGCGGACCGAGCATGCTCGACCGCACGGTCGCCCTCGACGTGTTCGTCACGACCCTCGTCGGAGGCATCGTGCTCGAGTCGGCCCTCTCCGGGAGGCTCGACACCCTGCCGATCCTCATCGTCCTGTCGCTCGTCGGCTTCGTCGGCTCGGTGACCATCGCGCGCTTCGCCGCCGTCGAGCCCGAGGGCGAAGGACGGGTGCGCACCCTCGAGGAGATCGCGCAGGAGGAGGCCGCGCGCGCCGAGGCCGACGCAGAGCACCCGATCCTCGACGAGCCGCGCGACCTCATCGAGCCGAAGGACCCGAAGGGGTCCGAGCACACCACGACCATCGGCTCGATCCCGCAGGCGGCCAAGGCCGTGCAAGACATCACCGGACCGAAGGAGGAGCGATGAGCTGGACGACCCTCGCCGACGTCGCGGCAGGCTTCTGCCTCATCGCCGGTTCCTTCCTCGCCCTCGCGGCCGGGGTCGGTGTGCTGAGGTTCCCCGACCTCCTCGCCCGCATGCACGCGGGCACCAAGCCGCAGGTCCTCGGGCTCATCCTGCTGCTCACCGGTGAGGCGCTGCGCGTGCGCAACATGCAGGTGCTCGGCATGCTCGTGCTCATCATCGTGTTCCAGCTGCTCACGGCCCCCGTCGCGGCGCACATGGTCGGCCGGGCGGGCTACCGCACGGGCAAGGTCCGCAACGACCTGCTGGTCGTCGACGAGCTCACCGAGGACCACTTCCGCGCGCCGGAGAAGCCCGTCCGCTGCGAAGACGACCACGGGCTCGACAACCCCGCCCGCAAGGACAAGCGCGACGTCGAGGCACCCCCGGCCTGAGCAGCGGCCGTCAGAGGCCCTTCGAGGCCAGCCAGCTGGTGACCTCGTCGAAGAACCGGCTGCGCGCGGGCTCGGGCGAGAGGCTCAGGTCGTGGGCGGCACCCGGGACGGTCACCAGGGTGACGTCTCGCCCGAGGCCCGGGGCGAGCCGCGCGGTCTGCTGCACGTCCAGCACGCTGTCGGTCGTGAGGATCGCGTCGTGCCAGCGCTTCGCGTCGCCGGAGGCGTCGGGGGTCAGCACGAGCACCGGGCAGCGGATGTCGAGCCCCCGGGCCACCTGCGCGTGGCCGCGGCGGACGGCCCGCAACCAGCCGGCCCGGGCTGGGAAGCCCTCGTGCGGCTTGAGCGTGAGGTCGTAGTCCCACTCGCCGCCGGTGTCCTTGTGCAGCGCCCGGCCGTAGTGCGGACCGAGCCCGCCGACGGGGGTGCGCGGGGCGAGCGGACCGAGCACGTCGATCAGCCGCGTGGCCACCACGCGCGAGAACCACGGCTCGTTGAGGTCGAGCCAGGGGGAGTTGAGGACCAGGGCGTCGATCTGGACGGTGTCGATCTGCACGGTCGAGCCTGCGGCAGGGCCGGAGCCCGAGGCCGTGCTGGTGCCCGACGTCGAACCTGAACCGGGGCCCGACGCCGATCCCGTGCGCGTGCGGGCGTCGGCCCAGAGGGCTGTCACGAGCCCGCCCGTGGAGTGCCCGAGGACCACCAGCTCCTCGTGGCCGAGCTCGTCGCGGACGATCCGTGCCGCGGTGTCGAGCTCTTCGGCGTAGTCGGACAGCCGCGTCACGTAGTTGGGCGTCTGGTGCGCACGCAGCGAGCGTCCGTAGCGACGCAGGTCGAGGGCGTAGAAGGTGTAGCCGTGGTCGGCCAGGACGTCGGCCATGTGCGTCTGGAAGAAGTAGTCGACGTAGCCGTGGACGTAGAGGACCGCCCGCGCTGTCCGTGGCCGTGCACCGTCGGCGACGAGCGTGGCGACGACCTCGCCCTCCTCGTCGGGGCGCAGCCGGAGCGTCCGGGCGAGCCAGGAGCCGCCGAGCATGTCGGGTTCCCAGCGGCTGTCCGAGGTGAGATCTGCGGTCATGCGGTCATCTCCGTCGACGAGAGACGGCGTGCGGCTCGCCCTCGGTCGAGGGGAGCCGCACGCCGTCGGGGGTGCTGCGTCTGTGTGCGGCTGTCAGCCGACTGTAGCTGTCGACAGGCCGTCGCTGTCAGGCGACTGCATGTGTCAGCCGACCGTGGCTGTCAGCCGGCTGTCAGCCGGCCGTGGCCGTCAGCGCCAGGGCTGCTGCCCAGGTGCCGGAGGCTCCTCGCCAGGCTTCCCAGGCTGGCCCCACTGCTGGCCGGTCTGGTCCTGGCCGGGCTGGCCCGGCTGGCCCGGCTGCTGACCCCACTGCTGCTGACCGGGCTGCTGGGGCTGGCCCTGTCCGGGCTGGCCCCACTGCTGGCCGGGCTGGCCCTGCTGACCCGGCTGCTGGTCCGGCTGGCCCCACTGCTGGCCGGGCTGGCCAGGCTGCTGCTGGCCCTGACCGGGCTGGCCCCACTGCTGCTGACCGGGCTGGCCTGGCTGCTGGGGCTGGCCCCACTGCTGACCCTGCTGACCGGGCTGCTGCGGCTGCTGGCCCCACTGCTGCTGTCCGGGCTGACCCTGCTGCTGGCCCCAGGCGGGAGCGCCTGCTGCGGCGTACGCACCGGGTCCGCCGGGGCCGCCCTGGCCGCCACCCTTGCGGTTGCGCAGGATCAGCCACGTGGCGAGTCCTGCGAGGGCGAGGACGCCCACGCCGATGCCGACCCAGAGGAGCCAGCTGACACCCTCGTCGTCAGAGCTGGAGCTGTCGGCCTCGGGCTCGTCGCTCGAGGAGTCCGAGCTGTCGGGCGTGGACTCGGTGCTGGGGTCCGTCGCGTCGTCCGTGGCGTCGTCCGACGGGTCGACGACCGAGCCGGAGCCGCCGGCCGAGCCGCGCGCGTCGAAGTCGAGGGTCTCGCCGAGGACGTAGGTCCAGGTGACCGTGTTGCCGTCGATGACGCCGTTGGAGTCGGTGACCTCGCCCGGGAACTCGACCGAGAAGGTGATGTCGGGCTCGCCCATGCCCAGGCTCTCGAAGTTCGCGACGTCGTCCTCGGTGAAGCCCATGTCCGCGTTGTCGAGCGACCCGGTCACCACGTACTCGTCGCCCTCGCGCGTGAAGGAGAGCACGTCGTCCGAGAAGTCGGCGAGCGGCGCGTCCTCGGTCGTGTAGAGGTAGCCGGTGTAGCCGTCCTGCTTGTAGGCCTCGCTCTCCATGCCCGGCATGATGAGGTCGTCGCCGGCCTCGGTCTCCATCTGCTCGAGGAAGTCGTCGGCCGACATGCCGAGCTGCTCGATCGTGGCGTCCTCGACGGCCATGAGCATCTGGATGTTCATGGTGTCGTCGTCGTTGAGGACGATCTCGGTCTGCACACGCATGCAGCCGGTCAGTGTGACGGCGAGGACCGCGCCTGCGGCGAGGGCTGTGAGACGTTTCATGGCCGGTGGGCTCCTTGGGACAGGTCGCGCACCGGGGGGTGACGACGGGTGAGGATCTCGACTGGTGCCAACTCTGGCATGCCGGGTGCCCGTCCGCCCCATGATCTGGGCCTTCCGGGGACTTCTCCCCAGCGCAGAGGGGCTGTGGACGACGGGTTCACCCGCTCGAGCGCCGCTGGGGCCTCTCCCGGCAGTGGCGGAGCAGAGTTGAGTGGAATACGCTCAACTTTCGCGGCGTTGTCGTCTACAGACCCGTTCCCTGACCTTGGAGGACTTGCATGGACCTCAACCTCACGACCCTCTCCCGCGACGCCCTCGGCAACGCCGTGCAGTCCGCAGGTGCCGCCAGCAACCCGCAGGTCGAGCCTGTCCACCTGCTCGACGCGCTGCTCGCCCAGCAGACCGGCACGACCCCGGGCCTCCTCGCCCAGGCTGGCGTGGACGCCCAGGCAGTCGGCGCCGCCGCCCGCCGGGCCCTCGTCGCCCTGCCGACCCTCTCGGGGTCCTCGGTCGCCGAGCCCACGCTCTCGGGCGCCATGTCCGCAGTGCTCCAGCGCGCCCGCACCGAGGCCGCCGAGCTGCAGGACGAGTACATCTCGACCGAGCACCTGCTGCTCGGTCTCGCCGCCGCGCCCTCGCCGGCCGCCGACATCCTCCAGCGCGCCGGAGCCACGCGTGAGGCGCTCGCCGCAGCGATCCCCGTGGTCCGCGGCGGACGCCGGGTCACCAGCCCCAACCCCGAGGGCACCTACGACTCGCTCGAGAAGTACGGCGTCGACCTCACCGAGGCCGCACGCGACGGCCGGCTCGACCCTGTCATCGGCCGCGACTCCGAGATCCGGCGCGTGGTCCAGGTGCTCTCGCGCCGCACCAAGAACAACCCCGTGCTCATCGGTGAGCCCGGCGTCGGCAAGACCGCCGTCGTCGAGGGTCTCGCCCAGCGCATCGTCGCAGGCGACGTCCCCGACTCCCTCAAGGGCAAGCGGCTCATCTCGCTCGACCTCGCGGCGATGGTCGCCGGTGCCAAGTACCGCGGTGAGTTCGAAGAGCGCCTCAAGGCTGTCCTCGAGGAGATCAAGGGCTCCGACGGCGAGGTCGTCACCTTCATCGACGAGCTGCACACCGTCGTCGGTGCCGGGGGTGGCTCCGAGGGTGCGATGGACGCGGGCAACATGCTCAAGCCCATGCTCGCCCGCGGCGAGCTGCGCCTCGTCGGTGCGACCACGCTCGACGAGTACCGCGAGCACGTCGAGAAGGACCCCGCCCTCGAGCGCCGCTTCCAGCAGGTGTTCGTCGGGGAGCCGACGGTCGAGGACACCGTCGCGATCCTGCGCGGGCTCAAGTCCCGCTACGAGGCTCACCACCGCGTGACCATCTCCGACGCCGCGCTCGTGGCTGCCGCGGCGCTGTCCGACAGGTACATCACCGGTCGCCAGCTCCCCGACAAGGCGATCGACCTCGTCGACGAGGCAGCCGCCCGCCTGCGGATGGAGATGGACTCGTCTCCGGTCGAGATCGACGTGCTCCAGCGCGCCGTGACACGCCTCGAGATGGAAGAGCTCGCGCTGGAGAAGTCCGACGACGAGGCCTCCCGCCAGCGTCTGTCGGTGCTGCGCGCGACCCTCGCCGACCGCAAGGAAGAGCTCGCCTCGCTCACGGCCCGCTGGGCTGCTGAGAAGGGTGGCTTCAACAGGGTCGGTGAGCTCCGTGAGAGGCTCGCCCAGCTCGACGCGCAGGCCGAGAAGGCCGAGCGCGAGGCCGACCTCGAGACCGCGTCGCGCCTGCGCTACGGGGACATCCCCCAGCTCGAGCGCGAGATCGCCGAGGCCGAGAAGGCCGAGCACGCCGAGGAGACCGTCGACCGCCCTGCCCCGCTCGTCGGGGACAAGGTCGACGCCGACGAGATCGCCGAGGTGGTCTCCGCCTGGACGGGCATCCCTGCCGGGCGCATGCTCCAGGGCGAGAGCCAGAAGCTCTTGTCCATGGAGGAGGTCCTCGGGCAGCGGCTCATCGGCCAGAAGGCGGCTGTGGCGACGGTCTCCGACGCTGTGCGTCGTGCACGGGCAGGGGTCTCCGACCCCGACCGGCCGACCGGGTCGTTCCTGTTCCTCGGCCCCACGGGTGTCGGCAAGACCGAGCTCGCCAAGTCGCTCGCCGACTTCCTCTTCGACGACGCCCGGGCGATGGTCCGCATCGACATGTCCGAGTACTCGGAGAAGCACACCGTCGCGCGTCTCGTCGGGGCGCCCCCGGGCTACGTCGGCTACGAGGAGGGCGGTCAGCTGACCGAGGCCGTGCGGCGTCGTCCGTACTCGGTCGTGCTGCTCGACGAGGTCGAGAAGGCGCACCCCGAGGTCTTCGACATCCTGCTCCAGGTTCTCGACGACGGACGGCTCACCGACGGGCAGGGCCGGACCGTGGACTTCCGCAACGTGATCCTCGTGATGACGTCGAACCTCGGGTCGCAGTACCTCGTCGACCCGCTGCTCGACGACGGGGCCAAGCGGGCGTCGGTCATGGCCGCCGTGCAGAGCGCCTTCAAGCCGGAGTTCCTCAACAGGCTCGACGACGTGGTGCTCTTCGACCCGCTCGACCTCGACGAGCTCGGGCAGATCGTGGACATCCAGGTCGAGGCCCTGGCGGTGCGCCTGGTCGACCGGCGGATCACGCTGGTCGTCACGGACGCTGCGCGGGAGTGGCTCGCGATCGAGGGCTTCGACCCCGCCTACGGAGCGCGGCCGCTGCGCCGCCTCGTGCAGCGGGAGATCGGCGACAGGCTCGCACGGACGCTCCTCGCGGGCGAGATCGCCGACGGCGACAGGATCCTCGTCGACAGGCCCGAGACGCCCGAGGGCGGCGCGGGGAACCTCGTGGTCGAGGTGCTCCGCTAGGAGTGCTCCGCCAGGAGCGCCTCACGATGAGCGCTCCGTCGAGAGCGCCACGCTGAGCGCGTTCCTGCGAGAGCGCTCTGCGAGGAGCGGGACCAGCCAGACGACAGCAGCCGCACCGGTCATCCGGTGCGGCTGCTGTCGTCTGGCCTGCTGTGCTGCTGTTGCTGTGCTCGCGCGTCAGTTCCCGGGCAGCGGGAGGTGGTGCGGTGTCAGTCGAGGAGGCTGCCGGAGAGCCCGCCCTCGACGACGGCGATGCACAGACCTGTTCGGTCGTCGTCAGCCCACGAGTCTTCGCTCGGGGTCCACACGACGAGGCTGAGGTCGTCGGCCGGGACGTCGCCGCTCGTCACGAGGTCGGGGGAGCAGATCGCCGTGGTCTGGGTGACGAGGGTGTCCTGCCCGGGGAAGTCGCCGTCGGTGAAGGTCGTGCTCCCGACCACCTGAGCGCCGTGGTCGTCGGAGCAGGGCACCACGTCGACCTCGCCGACAGACCCGCTGCCCGAGACGTCTTCGAGGCAGTTGCCGACGACGAGCTGGCTGACCGACGCGCTCGTGCTCGACGACACGTCGGGCTCGAGGGCCTCGGGCGTCGAGTCGGAGAAGAACAGGAAGAACGCCGCGACGGCGAGGCCGATCACGACGACCGCGACGACGATCCCGATGATCAGGCCGCGCGACGACTTCTTCGGGGGCTGCTGCCCCCACTGCGGGTTCTGCTGGCCGGGCTGGCCGGGGTAGCCGCCCTGCTGGCCAGGGCCCCACTGCTGCTGCGCGGGCTGCTGGCCCCACGGGCCTTGCTGCCCGGGGCTGTGCTGCCTGGTTCCTTGCTGGGCGGGTGCGCCAGGCTGACCCCACTGCTGTGCGGGCTGCTGCTGGCCTGGCTGCTGACCGGGCTGACCCCACTGCTGGCCGGGCTGCTGGGGCTGCTGGCCCGACGGCTGCTGCTGCTGCCAAGGCTGCTGTGCCGGCTGCTGACCATGCTGCGGACCAGCGGGCTGCTGCGGGCCGCCATGCTGCTGCGGACCGCCGGGCTGGCCCCACTGCTGGGTGGGCTGCTCCCACGGCTGACCGGGCTGAGACTGCGGCGCGGGCTGTGACGTCTGGCCCTGCTGCCAGGGTTCGCTCTGCTGGGCCTGACCCGGCTGGCCCTGGCCCGCCTGACCGGGCTGGCCCTGGCCCGCCTGACCCGGCTGGCCTGCCTGTCCTGCCTGTTGACCGGGCTGTCCTGCGTGGCCCGGCCGGCCGTAGGACGCCGAGGGGCCCTGCGTGCCCTGCTGGTCGCCCCACCCCGGCTGCGCGCCGAGCTTCTGCGTCTTGGCGTCGTCGGGACCAGGAGCGCCCGCGCCGGGTGGGGGAGGAGGAACGTGGCTCATGGTCAACCGCCTAGGTTCAGGGCGGTCGGACCGCCGGAGTCGTCTCACGGGCAGCCTAGCCGCCGGTCGAGCCGCAGGGGAGGTGAGATCGCAGGTCGGACGTCCGACTGTAGAGTCCTGCTCGCGGAGGGGGCACTGCAGCCCCGTCGAGGAATGGGGTCAGACCGTGACAGAACCTGCGCAGCCGCGCCGCGAGCGGGGGTACGCCAAGGGGCGCGCCACGCGCGTGCAGATCGTCGAGGCCGCGATGGTCTTGTTCGGCGAGGTCGGGTACAGGTCTGCGTCGCTGCGCGAGATCGCGTCGCGCGTCGGGATCTCGCACCCCGGCCTGATCCACCACTTCCCGACCAAGGAGGTGCTGCTCGCAGCGGTTCTCGAGCACCGGGACGAGATCGACGACTCCGCGCTGGCCGCAGACCTCGCGTCGGGGACGGCGCTGCTCGACGCGGTCGTCAGGCTCGTGCGCCGCAACGCCGAGAGGCCCGGCATCGTCGAGCTGTTCACCACGCTCGCCGCCGAGGCCACGGCGCCGGACCACCCCGCGCACAGGTACTTCCGCGACAGGTACACCACGACGATCGCGCTGCTCACGCGGGAGCTCGAGGCGCTCCGCGCCGCCGGGTCGCTGCGCCCCTCGGTCCACCCGGCCTCGGGCGCCCGTCAGCTCACGGCCCTCATGGACGGGCTCCAGGTCCAGTGGCTGCTCGAGCGCGGCTCCGAGGACCAGGTCGACATGGCTGCCGTCATGCAGGACGCGCTCGCCCTGTATCTCGTGGAGCCGCACCTCGTGGACCCGCAGAGGCCCGGGGGCACAGGCGACTGACCCAGCGAGTCCCCCGGGAGCCTGTGCCCCGGCAGACTGACGCAGCACGCCCCAGGAACGTAGGCCCCGGCAGACCGACCCAGCACGTCCCCCAGCCCGTCCCCCGGCGGACTGACCCAGCACGTCCCCCAGCCCGTCCCCCGGTGCGTGTGCCCCGGGGGACGTGCTCGGGTGTCAGGCGCGGACCGAGCGCTCCTGCGCCTGGTCGAGGAGCCTGGCGAGGCCGTCGCGGTCGAAGAGCATCCCGGCGAAGTTCGCGATCACCCGGACCGGCATGTCGAGCAGCATCTTGGCCATCGTCTCGTCGATCTCGAGGTTGCCCTGGTCGTCGGCGCCCGGGGTCTCCGGGCGTGCGAGCTCGGCGCGCAGCAGCTCACCGCCGACAGGGTGGTCGAGCCACTCGCCGAAGGTCGAGTCGTCCGAGAGCGGTGCCGCGAGCGGGGGAGCCGTGACGTCGACGGACACCGTGGCACGGAGGTCGCGCGATGAGGCCCCGACCGAGACGAGGAACTCGCCGCCCTCGAGGGTCCAGGCGCGCAGCGTCGGGTGCCAGTACGAGAGGTCGCGCGCGTCGAGGACCACCTCGACCTCGCGGGACTCACCGGGCTCGAGCGACACCTTGACGAATCCCTTGAGCTCACGCTCGGGCCGCAGGACGACAGACTCGGGGTCGCCGACGTACACCTGGACCACCTCGGCGCCACGGACGGTGCCGGTGTTGGTGATCCGCGCGCGGACCGTCACGGTCACGTCGTCGCCCTCGCCGGAGACAGTGGCTGTCACGTCAGTGTGCTCGAAGCTCGTGTAGGTCAGCCCGTGACCGAAGGGGTAGGAGACCGTCATGCCCTTGGCGTCGTAGTACCTGTAGCCGACCAGCACGCCCTCGCCGTAGCGCACGTGCCCGAGCTCGCCGGGGAAGCTGCCGTAGGCGGGGGTGTCGCGCAGGGAGACGGGGATCGTCTCGGTGAGGCGACCCGAGGGGCTCTGCGCGCCGAAGAGCAGGTCGGCGACGGCGCCGCCGCCCGCCTGGCCCCCGAGCCACGTCTCGAGGACGGCGGGGGTGAGGTGCTCCCAGCCGGAGAGCGCCACGGCGGAGCCGTTGGCGAGCACCACCACGAGGCGCGGGTTCACCTCGGCGAGAGCCTGCAGCAGCGCGACCTGGCTGTCGGGCAGGTCGAGGTGGTCGCGGTCGTAGCCCTCGGACTCGTCGGCGGCGGGCAGCCCGAGGAAGACCACGACTGTCGTCGCGGTCCTGGCAGCCTCGACGGCCTCGTCGCGCAGCTGCTCGTCGGAGCCCTCGGTCACGCCCTCGATCGTGAAGCCCGGGGCGAAGCTCACGTCCGCACCTGCGACCTCGCCGATCGCCGTCAGGGCGTCGTCGAGCCGGGTCGGGTTGACCTGCGACGATCCTGCGCCCTGGTAGCGGGGAGTCCTGGCGAACTCGCCGACGACGAGCACACCAGCGGCGTCAGCAGCCCGCAGCGGGAGCAGGGGAGTGCCGTCGACGGGATCGTTCTTCAGCAGGACGGAGCCTGCCGCCGCGGCCTCGCGGGCGAGGGCGTGGTGGGCGCCGGCGTCGTAGGACGACGGTTCTGCGGCAGCCGGGAGCGCGCGGGAGAGCAGAGTGAGCAGACGGCGGACGGCCTGGTCGAGGACGGCCTCGTCCATCGCGCCTGACCGGACTGCCTCGACGACCTGGGCGTCGCCGATGTTCCCGGAGTTCGGCATCTCCAGGTCGAGGCCGGCGGCGAGCGAGGGCACGCGGTCGGCGACGGCGCCCCAGTCGGAGACGACCACCCCGTCGTAGCCCCACTCGTCGCGCAGCACCTCGGTGAGCAGCCACGGGTGCTCGGAGGCATAGGTGCCGTTCACCTTGTTGTAGGCGCACATGACGGTCCAGGGCTTCGCGCGGGTCACGGCACGCTCGAAGCCGGTGAGGTAGATCTCGCGCAGGGTGCGCTCGTCCACGTCGGCCGAGACGCGCATGCGGTCGGTCTCCTGGTTGTTGACCGCGAAGTGCTTGAGCGAGGTGCCGACACCCTCGGACTGGATGCCCTCGATGAGCGCGGCGCCGAGGTCGCCCGAGACGACGGGGTCTTCGGAGAAGTACTCGAAGTTGCGGCCGCAGAGCGGTGAACGCTTGATGTTGATCCCCGGGCCCAGCAGGACGGCGACGTCGTTCGCGCGGGTCTCGCGGCCCAGTGCGCTGCCGACCCGGCGCAAGAGGTCGACGTCCCAGGTGGAGCCCAGGGCGGCAGCCGTCGGGAAGCAGGTGGCCGGGACGGACTCGGCGAGGCCCAGGTGGTCGGCCGAGGTGTCCTGCTTGCGCAGGCCGTGCGGGCCGTCGGTCACCATGACCGAGCCGATGCCGAGGCGCTCGACGGGCTGGGTGTGCCAGAAGTCCAGGCCTGAGGTCAGCGACGCCTTCTCCTCGAGCGTGAGGTCCTGGATCAGGCGCTCGACGTCGAGCGGGCCTGCCGTGGTGGTGGTTGGTGCAGAAGTCATGCGAGCACTCCCTGGGTGTCGGCGGAGCACGCTCCGGCGCGTGCTCTGGCCAGCGTAACGCGAAAACCTACCGGGCGGTAGGAGATGTGGAGAGGGGTGTGTGCCTGCCAGGGGCAGGAGCAGCGAGATCGATACTTCGGAGCGAGATCGTGCCGCAGGGGGATCGATCTCGCTCCGAGGTGCCGACCTCGACGTCTGGTTCGGGCCGTTGGGAGACAGGCAGGGCAGGGCAGGGCTGCGCGCGTCGTCCGACGGGGGTGCGACGGCAGGCTCAGAGGAGACGACGAAGGGCGGGGGTGCGCGCTCGCACCCCCGCCCCTCGTCCCGGTCGCGCTAGTCCGCGATGTCGACGATCACCGGGACGTGGTCGGACGCGCCCTTGCCCTTGCGCTCGTCACGGTCGATCTCGACAGCCGTGACCGCAGAGGTCAGCGCGGGGGAGGTGTAGGCGAAGTCGATCCGCAGGCCCTGGTTCTTGGGGAAGCGCAGCTGCTGGTAGTCCCAGTACGTGTACTTGCGGTCCTCGGGGACGAACTCGCGGCTCACCTCGGTGAAGCCCGCGGTCTCGAAGGCCGCGAAGGCGTCGCGCTCGGGCTGGCTCACGTGCGTCTGACCCTCGAACACGGCCATGTCCCACACGTCGGTGTCGCGCGGGGCGACGTTCCAGTCGCCCACGAGCGCGATCTTCGCCGCAGGGTCTGCCTCGACCCAGCCCGCAGCGTGCGATCGCAGCGTCGACAACCAGTCGAGCTTGTAGGCGTAGTGCGGGTTGTCGAGCGCCCGGCCGTGCGGCACGTAGAGGCTCCACACGCGGACGCCGCCGCAGGTCGCACCGATCGCGCGGGCCTCGACCACGGGCTCCTCGCCGAACTGCGGCTGGTCCGGGAAGCCGAGCGAGACGTCCTCGAGCCCCACCCGGCTGATGATCGCGACGCCGTTCCACTGCGAGAGGCCGAAGTGCGCCACCTCGTAGCCCGCAGCCTCGAAGGCCTCGAAGGGGAACTGCGTGTCCTTGCACTTGGTCTCCTGGAGCGCGAGCACGTCGGTGCCGCTGCGCTCCAGGAAGGCGACCGCACGGTCGACACGGGCGCGGATCGAGTTGATGTTCCAGGTGGCGAGGCGCATGAGGTCCAGGCTAGCCGTCTGGGCCGACACGCACCCGAGAGGGACGGGAGGCGCCGAGGGCGGTGCCGCTCGACTCGGCATCTCCCCGCCGCTCAGAGAGAGCCTCGGACCACGCCGCGCGATCGTGCGAGAGGATCTGGGGGTGACCGTGCACATCGACCTCGACTGGCTGGCCCAGCTCTCCGGCACGTCGGCCTACAGCGCTCCGGCGCACACGCTCGACGTCCCGCTGATGGACCGTCCGCTGCCGATCGGGCCGCTCGCCGAACGGGGCACCCGACCCCTCTTCGACGTCGACCACGAGGAGACCGCCTGGTTCTACCTCCGCCGGACCTATGGCGGCGGTGCCTCCAGGATGACCGCGAGCGATGCGATCCTCAGGCCCGGTCGCCTCTCCAGGGACGAGACCTACTGGTTCGGCTCGGCCAAAGAGGCGTTCCTCGGCTACGAGAAGCGCGCGGTGGCCCATCGTGGGCAGCTGATCCGGCTCTGGCCGCAGGTCTCGCACCAGGACCTGGGTCTTCGCACGATCTCTCCGGGGACCGGCGCGAGGACCGGTCAGGTCGGTGACCTGGAGCCTGCCCGCGCGAGCACGCTGGCAGGAGCCCTCAGCGGAGCCATCCTGGAGTCGGAGGCCCGGTGGACCACGGTGATCCTCGCGGTAGAGGTGGACCGCGTCGACCTCTACTGACCGTGCCGCACGATCGGCCGCCCGGAGAGGGCTCGACCGTGGTGCTCGGTAGGCTGGCGCCCATGGCTACTGCACTCATCACCGGCGCGAGCGCCGGTCTCGGCGTCGAGTTCGCCTGGCAGCTCGCGACAGGGCACCACGACCTCGTCCTCGTCGCCCGCGACACCGACCGCCTCGAGACGCTCGCGCACCAGATCCGGTCGGCAGCAGGCGTGAGCGTCGACGTCCTCGGGGCCGACCTCTCCGACCGGGAGCAGACCGAGGCGGTCGCCGAGCGGCTGCGCAGCACCACCAGCCCGGTCAGCCTGCTCGTCAACAACGCCGGGTACGCGGTCCACGACTCCTTCGTCGGCGGGGACGTCGCCGCCCAGGAGGCGTCGCTCGACGTCATGGTCCGTGCGGTGCTCGTCCTGTCGCAGGCCGCGGCAGGGTCCATGCGCTCGCGCGGCCGCG
The DNA here is from genome assembly GCF_033798665.1 of Sanguibacter biliveldensis. Classification (NCBI taxonomy): domain Bacteria; kingdom Bacillati; phylum Actinomycetota; class Actinomycetes; order Micrococcales; family Sanguibacteraceae; genus Sanguibacter; species Sanguibacter biliveldensis. The sequence goes on along the minus strand of NZ_CP138359.1, from coordinate 3,956,459 downwards.
GGGCCATCCTCAACGTCTCCTCCGTCGCGGCGCTCACGGCCTCCGGCACCTACTCGGCGCACAAGGCGTGGGTGCGGACCTTCACCGAGGGCCTCGCGGTCGACCTGCGCGGGACCGGCGTCACGGCGACGGCGCTGTGCCCCGGGCTCACGCGGACCGAGTTCCACGAGCGCGCCCAGCTCGACTACTCGGCCTTCCCGGAGGTCGCCTGGCTCGACGCCGGTGCCGTGGTGAGCGCCGCGCTGCGCGACGTGCGGCGGGGCGCCGTGATCTCGACGCCCTCGATCAGGTACCGGGTGGCTGCGGGCCTGCTCCGCCTCGCACCGCGGTCGGTCGTCCGCGCCGCCGAGGGCCGCTGAGCGGACCCAGGAGCCCCGGCTGACGCTGCACCAGCCCAGCCCAGCCCAGCCAGCGTCCGTCGACCACCTAGGCACCCCAGCCGTCGAGATCGGCACTTCGGAGCGAGATCGACCCTCCTGCGGACCGATCTCGCTCCGGAGGATCGATCTCGCCTCCTTGGCGCCCTGCCCCCCGGCCCCCCGGCGGCGATCGGCTGCACGGGCTGAGCGACCGGGTCTGGGGCTGGCGATAGGGTGGCGGGCGTGACGACCACCGACTCTTTCAGCGCCCCCACCCCCCGCGAGCAGCTCCGCGACCTCATCACGTCCCTCGCGGTCGTGCACGGCAAGGTCACACTGTCCTCAGGCAAGGAGGCTGACTACTACGTCGACCTCCGCCGGGTGACGCTGCACCACCGCGCCGCGCCGCTCATCGGGCACGTGATGCTCGACGCCCTCGAAGAGGCCGGGCTCGGCACGTCCGAGGTCGACGCCGTCGGCGGGCTCACCCTCGGCGCCGACCCGATCGCGACAGCCCTGCTGCACGCCGCGGCGTCGCGCGGGCTCGACCTCGACGCCTTCGTCGTCCGCAAGGCTGCGAAGGCCCACGGCATGCAGCGTCAGATCGAGGGCCCGGACATCAGCGGCCGTCGTGTGGTCGTCGTCGAGGACACGACCACGACGGGCGGATCGCCCATCGCCGCGATCGAGGCGGCTCGTGCAGCGGGGGCCGAGGTCGTCGGCGTCGCGACGATCGTCGACCGCGCGACGGGTGCCCGCGAGAAGATCGAGGCGCTCGGGGTGCCCTACCACTCGCTCTTCGGTCTGGCTGACCTCGGTCTCGCCTAGGGCGGACGCGACCGCGGGCCGCGCCGAGCGCTGAGGAGCGCGGTCGGGCCCAGGCGATCACACTCACCGAGCCGAGCCGAGCCGAGCCGAGCCGAGCCGAGCCGAGCCGAGCCGAGCCGAGCCGAGCCGAGCCGAGCCGAGCCGAGCCGAGCCGAGCCCGGTGCGCCCGGCTGGCTGCTCGTGGACCTGGACCGTCTGCTCCGTGCCGCGGCGGGTCAATTTATGACGTTCCGTCATCTTCAAGGTATCTGACACTGCTTGAGAGTTTTTCATATCTCTGCGAGGGTCGTGCTGTCCGGTACCGCTCTCTCGCGACCGCTCCCGTCGGCACTCGTCGACGTCGCCCCTGGTGAGGGGCGTCGTCCAGGACCTTTGACTTAGGCATGCCTCTGCTTGCTTTGGTAAGGCTCTCCTTATAAGGTGCGGACCACACGGGTGCACACGTCGCTGTCGAGCGACCTTGCCGGTACCCCGCGCCGCGAGGCGCCGACCCCAGGAGGCTCCACGGTGCCCACCGTCCTCGAGCAGCGCGTCAGACGCGTACTCGCCACCCTGACAGCGCTGGCGCTCGCCGCCGGGCTGTCTCTTGTCGGCGTCCTCGCGCCGGCCCAGGCAGATCCCGCCGCCGGGACCCTCTCGTGGGGGGTCAAGGAGAGCTTCCGCTCCTATATCGCCGGTCCCATCGCCAAGGGCTCCGTGACTGTGGGCGGAGGGGCGACGAACAACGGCACCAGCTACGGCTTCGCCCAGACGGAGACCACCTTCGACGGCTCGACGGGACTGACCACCTTCGCCGGATCGGTGCACTTCACCGGGCACGACGGAGCCCTCGACACGACTTTCGAGAACCTCCGGGTCCGTGTCGACTCTCCGACCGCCGGTGTCCTCGTCGCTGACGCCCGGGGAAAGAGCTTCGACACAGGTGGGGCCTACGAGCTGTCCGGTGTCGAGCTGGCCACGCTCGCACTCCCTGCTCCGCAGGTCGACGGTGACGTCTCGACGTGGACTGCCGCACCGGCAGCCCTGACCGCGGCTGGCGCGCAGGCCTTCGCCGGGTTCTACCCTGCCGGCAGCGCGCTCGACCCTGTGACCTTCTCGGTCGTCACGCAGACTCCGGTCGAGCCGGAGCCCGAGCCGACGACGCCCGACCCCGAGCCCACGACGCCTGATCCCTCGCCCGAGCCGACCGAAGAGCCGAGCCCAGAGCCGACCACCGAGCCCTCGCCCGAGCCGACCGACCCTCCGGTCGCGACTTTCGAGCCTGCGGTGAGCCTGTTCGCTGCTGACGGCACGACGCCGCTCGCGTCGTCGTCGGTCAAGCTGGGTGACACGATCGTGGTGAAGGGTTCGGGCTTCGACCCGGCTGGGAACCTGGCTCCTGCGGGTGCGCGTCCGCCGATCTCGGCGGGCAACCCTGCGGGGACCTACGTGGTGTTCGGCAAGTTCGCGGACACGTGGAAGCCTTCTGCTGGCGCTGCGTCGAGCACGCGCGTCGCGGGCGACCAGAAGTGGGCGCTGAGCGATGCTGCCTTCGCGGCGGTCAACCCGACCTACCAGCCGGCGATCGCCGGTCAGCGTGCGGTGATCGCCCCGGACGGGACCTTCACCACGACGCTGACGGTCAAGGAGAAGGCGACCGGGTGGCCCGAGTCGGGCAACCTCGGTGTCTACACCTACGCAGCCGGTGGCACGACCAACGCCGACCAGGAGCTCTACGCACCCGTCACGATCACGCCCCCGGCGCCGACTTTCGAGCCTGCGGTGAGCCTGTTCGCTGCTGACGGCACGACGCCGCTCGCGTCGTCGTCGGTCAAGCTGGGTGACACGATCGTGGTGAAGGGTTCGGGCTTCGACCCGGCTGGGAACCTGGCTCCTGCGGGTGCGCGTCCGCCGATCTCGGCGGGCAACCCTGCGGGGACCTACGTGGTGTTCGGCAAGTTCGCGGACACGTGGAAGCCTTCTGCTGGCGCTGCGTCGAGCACGCGCGTCGCGGGCGACCAGAAGTGGGCGCTGAGCGATGCTGCCTTCGCGGCGGTCAACCCGACCTACCAGCCGGCGATCGCCGGTCAGCGTGCGGTGATCGCCCCGGACGGGACCTTCACCACGACGCTGACGGTCAAGGAGAAGGCGACCGGGTGGCCCGAGTCGGGCAACCTCGGTGTCTACACCTACGCAGCCGGTGGCACGACCAACGCCGACCAGGAGCTCTACGCACCCGTCACGCTCGCCGACGTGACCACGCCGACGGACCCCACGACCCCGACCGACCCCGAGGTCCCCACGACCCCGACCGACCCCGAGACGCCCACCACGCCGGAGACCCCGGTCGCGCGCGGCGTGCTCAGCTGGGGCGTCAAGGAGAGCTTCCGCTCGTACATCTCCGGTCCGATCGCCCGAGGCAAGGTCACCGTCTCCGCGGGGGCCACGACAGACGGCTCGCGCTACGGCTTCCCCCAGACGTACTCCGACCTAGACGGCGGCCGGGGCTCTGCGATGTACTCCGGCGCAGTGACCTTCACAGGCCACGGCGGCGCGCTCGAGCTGACGCTGAGCAACCCCACGGTCTGGTTCTCTGCACAGCCGACAGCCACGCTCACCGTCGACGTGAAGGGCAAGACGCTCAGCGGCGAGGTGCTCGACCTCACCGGGGTGAAGTTCGCGACACTCACGCTCCCGTCGCCCTCGACGTCGCAGGGCGTCAACACCTGGGCTGACGCTCAGGCGACGCTCACCGCGGAGGGTGCCGCGGCATTCTCCGACTTCTACGCCGCCGGTGCAGTCCTCGACCCGGTGACCTTCACCATCGGCTCTGGCGGTGGCACCACACCGGGCGGTGAGACTCCCGGCACCGACCCCGGCACTCCCGTGGTCGTCACCCCGCTCGCTCCCGGCACCTACGCCAACGCGATCGCCAGCGTCACGACCGTCGTCCCCGGTGGCGAGGTCACCTTCACGGGTCAGGGCTTCGGCTCCGGCACCGAGAACATCGAGGCCGCGGTCTACTCCGAGCGCCAGCTGCTCGCGTCGGGCATCACGGCCGACGCCTCAGGTGCCGCCACGGCGACAGTCACCCTCCCGAAGAACCTCGCGCCGGGCGTCCACACGCTCTCGCTCGAGTCTCCCTCGGGCGTGAGGTCGCAGGTGCAGATCACCGTCGAGGCGCCTGTCGTCCCGACGGCCGCGCAGCAGTGCGTCGCCCGCTCGGTCTCGGGCGCGACGCTCAGCTGGGGCGTCAAGGAGTCCTTCCGCACCTACATCACCGGTCCGATCGCCAAGGGCTCCATCACGCCCTCCGGTGTGACCAGCAGCGGCAGCAGCTTCGGCTGGGGTGGTGGCAGCGGCAAGTTCAACACCGAGGTGAACCAGGGACGGGTCGCCTTCCCCGGGTCGGTGAACTTCTCCGGTCACGGCGGGATCCTCGACCTGACCATCTCGAACGTCCGCGTCCAGGTGAGCAGCGCCTCGACGGGCTCGCTCGTCGCCGACGTCTCGTCGACGGACATGAACGGCACCGCCTCCCAGCAGAAGGGCGTGACCATCGCGTCCCTCGGCCTCGCGGGGAAGAAGTCGACCACCGGCAGCACGGTCTCGTGGTCCGGGGCGAGCGCGACGCTCACCTCGGCCGGTGCGAGCGCATTCGGCGGCTTCTACGTCGCCGGTGACGCCATGGACCCCGTGAGCTTCAGCTTCCCGCTGGGCTCCGAGGTCGACTGCGACGCCTCGTCCGGCGCCAACGGTGCCGGGTCGCTCGCCACGACAGGAGCCGACGGGTCGGTCTCGGCCGCCCTCGCCGCGCTCCTCGCCCTCACCGTCGGTGTCGGGGCCGTCGGCCTCGCACGCCGCCGACGGACGGTCGGCTGAGCCGAGGCCTGACGGGCCGAGCACTCACCATGAGCAGGACCGGTCGTCGCTGACGACCAGGGGCCCGGGACGCGCAGCAGCGCGGACCGGGCCCCTCTGGCGTCCAGGGCAGCGTCGTCAGGTCAGGTCAGGTCCCACCACCAGCCGATGCTGGCCGCTCACGAGGAAGGCCCGCCCCCGACGGTCGTCGGGGGCGGGCCTTCTCGGTCGTGCTGGGAGTCCGGGCGGTCAGACCCTCTCGATGAGGTTCGCGACCGAGTCGACGACGGTGCTCGGGCGGAACGGGTACCTGTCGACGTCCTTGACCGAGGTCGACCCCGTCAGCACGAGGAAGGTGTGCAGACCGGCCTCGATCCCGGCGACGACGTCGGTGTCCATGCGGTCGCCGACCATCGCTGTCGACTCCGAGTGCGCGTCGATCCGGTTGAGGGCCGAGCGGAACATCATCGGGTTCGGCTTGCCGACGAAGTACGGCTCCCGTCCCGTGGCCCGGGTGATCATCGCCGCGACAGCACCTGTCGCGGGCAGCGGGCCCTCGGCGCTCGGACCCGTCGCGTCGGGGTTCGTGCAGATGAAGCGCGCCCCGCCGAGGATCAGCCTGACGGCCTTGGTGATCGCCTCGAAGGAGTACGTGCGGGTCTCGCCGAGGACCACGTAGTCGGGGTCGGACTCGGTGAGCGTGTACCCGGCCTCGTAGAGCGCCGTGGTCAGCCCGGCCTCGCCGATCGCGTAGGCGCTCCCGTTGGGGATCTGGTCTGACAGGAACTGCGCTGTCGCCAGGGCAGACGTCCAGATCGCCGACTCGGGCACGTCGATGCCCGACGCGTACAGCCGGGCGCGGAGGTCGCGTGCCGTGAAGATCGAGTTGTTCGTGAGGATGAGGAACGGACGTTCTTTGTCACGCAGCGTCTTGATGAACTCGGCGGCACCGGGGATGGCGTGGCCCTCGTGCACGAGGACCCCGTCCATGTCGGTGAGCCAGGACTCGATCGTGCGGGTCATCTGCGGTCCTTGTCGTCGGACGGGGTGCCTTCGACGACGTCGGAGGCTTCTGCCTCCGATGGTACGACCGGGCCCGCAGGACCTGCCGCGGCGTCCGCGACGGGGTCGGTGACCGAGCCGGCGACGGGGTCGATCACCGGGCTGGCGAACGGCCGGGCAGCCGGGTCCCGGACCGGGTCGGCGGCTGCGGCGGTGAGACCGTCGGGGGCGGTGGACGCGCCGGTCGCCGCGGCGGCCTTGCGCTTGCCCAGCCAGCCGCGGCCGAGCTCGACGATGATCGGCAGGACCGACACGAAGACGATGATCACGAGGATGAGCTCGATGTTGTCGTGCACAAAGCTGATCTGGCCGAGGAAGTACCCGAGGACCGTGATCCCGACGCCCCACAGGAAGGCGCCGATGACGTTGTAGCTGACGAAGTGGCGGTACGGCATCCGGCCGACGCCTGCGGCGACGGGGGCGTAGGTGCGCACGAAGGGTGCGAAGCGCGCGAGGATCAGCGCGCGGCCGCCGTACTTGTCGAAGAACGCGTTCGTCTGCTCGATGTACGACTGCTTGAAGAACCTCGAGTCGGGCTTGTTGAAGATCTTCGGCCCGACCTTCCGGCCGATGAGGTACGAGCACTGGTCACCGGCGAAGGCAGCGAGGAACAGCATGATGCAGAGCAGCCACAGCGGGAAGTCGAGCTGCTCCTGCGCCACGAGCATGCCTGCCGTGAAGAGCAGAGAGTCGCCGGGCAGGAACGGGAACAGCAGCCCGGTCTCGACGAAGATCACCAGGCAGATCCCGACGAGGGCGTAGCCCCCGAAGGAGGCGATGAGGCTGTCGGCGTTGAGCCAGTCGGGGCCGAGGGCCACGACCTGCTCGCCGGCGGACGCGAGGATGTCTGCTGAGATCACGGGAACCAGAGTACGGGGTCGACCTCTCGACAGGTCCGGCTGCCGCAGACCCGCACGCGATGGTCACATCGTGCTGCTGGGTGGCAGGCGCGCCGGGCTGTCGTCGTCAGGGGTGTCGTCGTCACCGGTGCGGGCGCGACCCGTCGCACCGGGTGCGACAAGATAGGCGGCATGTCGACACCTCAGACACCGCAGAGCCCGCAGAGTCCGCTGTCCCCGCGGTCCTCGCCGAGCCCGCAGTCCGCTCAGCCCCTGACGGCCCCGTCAGAGCAGCAGTCTCCCGGCAGGCGCTCCGCACCGAGCATCGCCCCGCCCGGGCACCCTGACGCCACCCGGGTCCTGCTCCTCGGGTCGGGTGAGCTCGGCAAGGAGGTCGCGATCGAGCTGGCGCGCCTCGGGGTCGAGGTCGTCGCAGCCGACCGTTACGCCGGTGCCCCGGCGATGCAGGTCGCGCACAGCAGCAGGGTCGTCGACATGCTCGACCCGCAGGCGCTCCGCGACCTCGTCGCCGAGGTCCGCCCGCACGTCGTGATCCCCGAGATCGAGGCGATCGCGACCGAGGTGCTGCTCGAGGTCGAGGCAGCCGGCACGGTCGTGGTCCCGACGGCCCGCGCGACGCGGCTGACCATGGACCGCGAGGGCATCAGGCGGCTCGCCGCCGAGACCTTGGGGCTGCCCACCTCGCCCTACAGGTTCGTCGACACGCTCGACGACCTCCGCGACGCCGCGCAGAGGCTCGGGCTGCCGTGCGTCGTGAAGCCGGTGATGAGCTCGTCGGGCAAGGGGCAGTCCGTCATCCGCACGGCCGACGACGTCGACGCCGCCTGGGACTACGCGCAGACCGGTGGTCGGGCGACAGGTGTCGAGGGGGCTGCCGCCCGCGTGATCGTCGAGGGCTTCGTCGACTTCGACTACGAGCTGACGCTGCTCACGGTCCGCCACGTCGCCGGCACCACCTTCCTCGAGCCCGTGGGCCACACCCAGGTCGACGGCGACTACCGCGAGTCCTGGCAGGGCCAGGACGTCCCCGCGGTCGTCCTCGAACGTGCCCAGGCCGTCGCACGCGCGGTGACCGACGACCTCGGCGGGTACGGGGTCTTCGGTGTCGAGCTCTTCGTGGTCGGTGACGAGGTGGTGTTCTCCGAGGTGTCCCCGAGGCCCCACGACACAGGTCTGGTCACCCTCGTCTCGCAAGACCTCAGCGAGTTCGCCCTGCACGCCCGCGCGGTCCTCGGGCTGCCTGTCGGGGACGTCCTGCGGACCGGTGGACCCGGCGAGAGGGCCGCGGCCTCGTGCGCGGTGCTCGCCGAGGGGGAGGGCGTGCCTGTCGTCGGAGGGCTCGCCGAGGCTCTTGCCGTGCCCGCGGCCCAGGTGCGCGTCTTCGGCAAGCCCAGCGTGTCGGGGCGTCGTCGTGTCGCTGTCACGCTCGCCCGCGGGGCTGACGTGGAGGAGGCCAGGGCGCGCGCCCGCGCTGCTGCGGCTGCGCTGCAGGTCGAGGTCCGCCCGTGACTGGTCCAGCGACGGACGGCGTGGCTGAGCCGCAGGCTGTCGCCGCTCACGAGATCGGTGTCGGACCGTGGCCCGGCGGGCCGGAGGCGTGGCCGCGCACCGCCGACGGCGGGCTCGACCCCCGGTACGACCCCGAGCTGCTCGCCGAGGGCGACCGCCGCAACGTCGTCGACGAGTTCCGCTACTGGACCGTCGAGGCCGTCGTGGCCGAGCTCGACACCCGGCGCCACCCGCTGCACGTGGCGATCGAGAACTGGGGGCACGACCTCAACATCGGGTCGGTGGTCCGCACGGCGAACGCCTTCGGGGCGGCCGAGGTGCACATCGTCGGGCGCCGCCGGTGGAACCGCCGGGGTGCGATGGTCACCGACCGCTACCAGCACGTGCGCCACCACCCCGACGTCGAGAGCTTCCTCGCGTGGGCCCGCGGCGAGGGCCTGCCCGTCGTCGGGATCGACAACGTGCCCGGCTCCGTCCCGATCGAGCGGTACGCGATCCCCGAGCGGTGCGTCATGCTCTTCGGCCAGGAGAGCACCGGGCTCACGCCCGAGGCGCGGGCGGCGAGCGTGGACATCTTGCACATCACGCAGTTCGGCTCCACGCGCTCGATCAACGCCGGGGCGGCCGCCGCGGTCGCGATGCACGCCTGGGTGCAGCAGCACGCCGTGGTCTGAGCGGGCCCGGCCCGCCAGCCCCGCTGGGACCCCCACGACCACAGGCCGAACGGCCCAGGCACGCACCCCCGGTTTCGTGACAGACTTGGCACGAAAGTCGTTCAGAATCCCCCCTCTCTCACAGGAGCTATCGATGGCCATCGCAACCCCCGAGGTCTACGCCGAGATGATCGACCGCGCGAAGGCAGGCAAGTTCGCCTACCCGGCCGTGAACATCACGTCGTCCTCGACCGTCACCGCGGCCCTCCAGGGCTTCGCTGAGGCAGAGAGCGACGGCATCATCCAGGTGTCGGTCGGCGGCGCGGAGTACGCCTCCGGCTCGACCGTCAAGGACCGCGTCGCGGGCTCGCTCGCCCTCGCCGCCTACGCGCACGAGGTCGCCAAGGGCTACGGCATCACCGTCGCGATCCACACGGACCACTGCGCTAAGCAGAACCTCGACTCCTGGGTCCGCCCGCTCCTCGCCCTCGAGGCCGAGCAGGTCAAGGCCGGCAAGCTCCCCACGTTCCAGTCGCACATGTGGGACGGCTCGACCGTGCCGCTCGAGGAGAACCTCATCATCGCCGAGGAGCTCCTCGAGCTCTCCGTCGCGGCCCGCACGATCCTCGAGATCGAGGTCGGCGTCGTCGGTGGCGAGGAAGACGGCCACGAGGCCGAGATCAACGAGAAGCTCTACACGACCGTCGAAGACGGCCTCGCGACCGTCCGTGCCCTCGGCACCGGCGAGAAGGGCCGCTACCTCACGGCCCTCACCTTCGGCAACGTGCACGGCGTCTACAAGCCCGGTGCCGTCAAGCTGCGCCCGTCGCTCCTCAAGGAGATCCAGGAGGGCGTCGGCTCGGTCATCGGCAAGGAGAACCCCTTCGACCTCGTCTTCCACGGTGGCTCCGGCTCCACGGCCGAGGAGATCTCCGAGGCTGTCGACAACGGCGTCATCAAGATGAACGTCGACACCGACACCCAGTACGCGTACTCGCGTCCTGTCGCGGACCACTTCTTCCGCAACTACGACGGCGTCCTCAAGGTCGACGGCGAGGTGGGCAACAAGAAGGCCTACGACCCGCGCGCCTGGGGCAAGGCTGCTGAGGCCGGCATGGCTCAGCGCATCGTCGAGGCTGCCCAGCAGCTCCGCTCGGCGGGCCAGTCGATCGGCTGACCTGGCTGACCGCACGTGAGAAGGGCCCCGGTGGACATCCACCGGGGCCCTTCTTCATCATGCTGCGGGTGCTGCGGGTGCTGCGGGTGCTGCGGGTGCTGCGGGTGCGGGCCGCCCGCTGCTCTCGGCGCCCGCTGGTCGCAGCGGCCGTCCGTCAGGCTCAGCCCTCGGCCGGCTCCGCAGGGGTCGTCTCGTCCTCGACGATGTCGAGCATCGTCCCGATGCTGGTCACCTCGAGCAAGAACTTCACGGTCGGCGGGACGTTGTGCAGCCGGACCCGGCCGGGTGTCACCGAGGTGAGACGCGCGAGGAACGCGACGCCCGAGGAGTCCATGAAGGTCACGTGGTGCACGTCGACGTCGACCGGCAGACCGGACTCGCGGACGTCTTCGGTCGCCTGCTGGAGGTCGGCCGACAGGTCGGCGTCGATCTCTCCCGAGAGGACCACGCGCGCGTGGGTCTCGTCCACGATGACGTGCACGGACCCAGGCTCGATCTCGTTCGTGCTCACCAGCGCGACGTCGTCGCGTCCTGGCGATGCCGCCGGTCCGGTGGACCCGACAGCGTGCGGGGTGTTGGCTTCGCCCACGATGCTCCCTTCGACAGGTGACCATTGTGACCTGAGAGCGCCTCGATGACTAGTTGCGTGCGATCTGGCCACTCATGAGGGCAGTGCGGGGGAAGTCTGCGTGCCGTCGCCGGCCGCCGGTGAGGGTCCGCCGTCGCTCGACGCCCACCCTCTATGCTGGCCTCACCGAGGACCTGGAGGGGTACGAGTGGATTCCGCGACGCCACGTCACGGTGCGCAGACGGGCGCGCCAGACCACGCCACGGGCGTCGTCGCGGGCCTGCGCGACCGCGCGCTCGAGCACGCAGGCGTCGCGGCAGCACTGCTCGACCCGAGCGTCGACGTCCCCACGATCCTCTGGGCCAACGCCTCCTTCGAGAGGCTCACCGGCCACGACCCGGCGGCTGTGGTCGGGCTGCCGCTGAGCGTCCTGGAGGCCGAGGGCGGGACCCCGCTCGACGTCGAGGCCCTGCACGCGGCGATGTCGCCGACGGCGGCTGGGACACCGGTGACCTGGCGGATGCTCAACGTCCGCGCCGACGGTGGTCAGATCTGGTGCGAGTACACGCTCTCCCAGGTGCGTGACGAGGACGGTGCCGTCGAGGCGTGGCTCGTGCTGCTCAGCGACGTGTCGGGACAGGTGCGCGACGTCGCGAGCCGTGCCCAGACCTCTCGTCGTCTCGGCACCGCGGAGATCGTGCTCGAGGTGGTCAGCGGTGTGTCGAGGCTCCTCAACGACATGGAGTACCCCTTCGTCCTGCGAGACATCTCGGCGGCCTACAGCCGTGGCGTCGTCGCGTGGGGCGGGTTCTTCCTCGACGAGAACGGGCTCCGGTACTCCGAGGGGGTCCCGGCCGCCGTGCTCTCGCGCCCTCGGCGGGGACAGCCTGCGACCGACGCGCTCGGCGACGCGCAGGTGGAGGGGGAGTCGGCGGCGGCGCCGACAGGGCCGACCACCTTCATCGACCCGCTGCGCGAGCTCGTCGAGGGCCTCGTCGACGGCCCCCTCGACTTCCCGCTGTCGACCGGCTACCCGGCCGGGAGCGACGCCGCGTACGTCGCAGAGCAGGTGCGCGAGCGCGCAGGGCTGACCGAGGCCGACGGTGACGGTCCCCTCGTGCCTGTGGCGCGGGTCGTGGGGATCCCGGGGCGACGGTCGGTCCTCGGGCTCTTCGTGTCGCTGCCGGCGGTCGACAGCATCGAGCCGGCCACGTCGGCGAAGCTCGTGAGGGCTCTCGTCGACAGGGTCGCCGTCGGGATCGACACCCTCCGCCTGCACACCCGCGAGCACCAGCTCGCCGAGACGCTCCAGCGGTCCATGCTCCCCGAGCAGGTCGAGGTCACCGGTCTCGACGTCTGGACGTACTACGCGCCGACGTCGGACGACGCGCAGATCGGCGGCGACTGGTACGACATCGTGCAGATCGACGACGAGGTCGTGGGCCTCGTGATCGGCGACGTCGCGGGCCACGACATCGAGGCTGCGGCGACCATGGGGCAGCTGCGCTCGGTGGTCCGCTCCTACGCCTTCGAGCTCGCGACCCCGGGACCTGTCCTCGAGCGGGTCGACCACCTCGTGGCAGGCATGCGCGTGCAGCGCTCGGCCAGCCTCGTCTACGCGACGCTGCGCCGGACGACCGGTGCGCTGACAGCGCGCGACGGGCGAGAGCGGACAGACGGTGAGCGCCCCCTGCGCTGGCGGCTCGAGTACACCCGGGCCGGGCACCTCCCGCCGCTGCTGGTGCGGCGGGGTGCTGTCACGCCCCTCGACGGTGCGGCGGGTGCGCTCGTCGGCTTCGGCTCCCGCGCCAGGTCGACGGCGGCGACCACGCTCGAGCCGGGCGACACCCTGCTCTTCTACACGGACGGGCTCATCGAGCGCCGGGACCGACCGCTGCGGGCGGGCCTGGCGGCGCTGACCGAGGTGGCCTCGAGCATCACCGCGACCGACGCTGCGGGCATCGGTGAAGACCTCCTCGCCCGGCTGGCCGAGGCTGCCGAGGACGACGTGGCCGTCGTCGTGGTCCGGGTCCCCGACCCTGAGCGTGACGCGCTCGCACCCGCGGTCAGCCCGCGGTCGCGCCGCTGGCTGCTGCCGAGCGAGCCCGCGTCGATCGGGCGGGCCCGGCACGCCGTGCTGCGCACCTGCCAGGCGTGGGAGCTCGCTGACGTCTCGAGCGCCGAGCTGGTCGTCTCCGAGCTCGTCGCCAACGGCGTCCTGCACGGCTGGGGGCACATCGCGCTGCGCCTGTTCGACACCGGGGACGGTCTGCGCATCGAGGTCGAGGACTCCAACCCGTCGCCGCCCGTGACGACCGACGGCCACGCGAACAGGCTCGGCGGCTACGGCATGCAGATCGTCGAGCGGCTCGCCGACTGGGGCTGGCGTCCGAGCGGCACGGGCAAGCTCGTGTGGGCGAAGGTGCGACCTGTCCCCGTGCGGCGGTCGCAGACCACCCAGACCACGCAGACCACGCAGACCACCTGAGCGCGTCTCGTCCGAGAGCAGGTCGGCCACCGGGCGGATGGGCCGCCGGGCAGGTAGGCCGTCAAGGCTGGTGAGGTGTGTGCGTGAGCCGGAGGGCGGTGAAGCGTGTGCCTGAGCCGGAGGGCGGCGCCGGCCGGGGGCGCACCCCAGGCCGGCACCGCCGGTGTCACTGCTGCAGGCGTGCGCCGATCGACCTGTGCAGCTGCTGCAGGCTCACCTGGCTCAGGCTCGCGGTCTGCGACTCCACGTGGCGGAACATGTGGGTGTCGTCGAGGACCTTCTCGCTCGACTGGATGAGCACCGTGCCGGTCCCCGTGAAGTCGAACTGGCGCTCTTCGCCCGAGTCCATGCCGAAGAACCCTGCCGCGGCGCTCAGGAACGAGCTCATCCACTCGGCGTCGAAGTGGTGCGAGGGCGCCGGGGTGTCAGCCCACCCGACGAGGGCCTGCGGGTCGACGCGCAGCGGCGGCTCCGCGAACATCACGGGGCCGTTCGACGAGGCGAGGAACTTGCCCGTCCCGAGCAGCGTGAGGAACCCCGGCACGATCGACTGCTTGAGGCTCAGTCCTGGCTCGAAGGCCAGCAGGCTCGAGGCGCGGATCGTCAGGTTGCCCTCGTCGAGGTCGAAGGAGTTGATGTCGAAGCCGCGGTCGCCGAGGATCAGCTTGCCGCGGCCCTGGGCGATCACCCAGTCGTCGGCGTAGAGCGGGGACGAGAACTGCGAGGCGACCATGCCTGTCACGCTCGTCCGGCTCAGCGGCTCGAACTGGACGGTGCCGTAGTACGCGATCATCGCGCCCTTGGACGTGAACCACGGCGTGCCGTCGAGGTCGACGCAGAAGGCGTAGGAGTTGCCCGGCAGGTTGTCGTTCGTCGGCAGGGTCGACGGGTCGAGGATCTGGATGCTCATGTCGTGTCTCCTGCTCAGAACTTCTGCTCGGACGCCTGGACCCACACGGTGCCCTGGCCGGTGAACTTCAGCTGTGTGGCCTCGCCGGACCCCTTGCCGACGACGTCGCGGAACCCGACCTTCGCCGTGAGGTCCACGGTGATCGGTCCGCGGTGACCGACGTAGGCCTGCGGGTCGACGACGACCTCGGGGTGCCCCGGGCCCACCTCGAGCGAGAAGGTCCCGCCGTGGGACAGGACCGCGACCGAGCCCTGGCCGCTGAGCTGCGTGGTGAACATGCCCTGCCCGGTCACGGCACCGCGGACGGCACCTCGCATGCCGCCCTGCTGCGTGAGCGGGACGATCGCGGTCTGCAGGTAGCCCTCGTAGGCGAGCAGCCGGCTCGCCTCGACGGTCAGCTGGTTGGCGCCGTCGAGCTGGACGATGTCGATGTACAGACCGTCGTGGCCGAAGTACGACTCGCCCTGACCCTCGACGGTCATCATCGCGACGTGCTCGCCCTGCATCATGCGACCGGCCGCGCCGGCCATCGCGCCGAAGCCGGGCATGCCTCCGCCGCCGCCCATCGAGTGCGGGACGAAGCGCACGTCGCCGCGGTAGTACAGCATGCTGCCCTTGCGGGCCGTGAGCTGAGCACCGGGGGTGATCGTCGTCTTGAGGACCTTGCCGTTCTCGATCTCCATGACCATCTCTACCGCTCCTCGGGCTGGATGTAGACGACGCCGTGGCCGTCGAAGCGCAACGAGAACGCCTCGCCGCTGCCGCCGCCGACGGCGGACCGCCACGTCACGTCCGTGACGAAGCTCTGGTTGAGCTGACCTTGGAACGCCACGAAGGCGTCAGGGTCGGCGACGAGCGGGGTCTGCGGGGTCACACCGAGCGCGATGAGCGGCCCACCGGCCGAGAGCAGCGCGATCGTGCCGGTCCCCGAGACCGTCGTGGTGAACAGCCCCTGGCCGGAGGTCGCACCGCGCAGGCCGGAGAACTTCACGTCCATGCGGACCTGGCCGTCGATCGCGAGCAGCTGGGAGGCCTCGACGCTCATGGTGTCGTTCTCGAGCTGCACCAGCGTGATGTGCTGGGCGTCGACCGCGAAGTGCACGCTGCCGTGGCCCGTCACCTCCATGAAGGACAGCGACTCGCCCGTCATCTTGCGCTTGAACGCGGCCTTGAAGCCGTCCCCCCCGCCCATGCCGGCGTTCTTGAACGTCACGTCCCCCTCGTAGGCGACCATCGATCCTGTGACGGCTCGGATGGTCTCGCCCCTGAGGTCTGCGACCAGCACCCTGTGCCCGGTCATGCGTAGCTGTGCCACGTGCTCTCCATCGTCTGGTTCGTGCGTCCGTGCCCTGGTGGACGTCGCTGCTGCGCGTCCCTGCTCGTTCGTCATGGAGACCCTAGAGGCTCGGCGCGCGTCGAGGACATGGGGAGTGCTCCACACCGGGTGAGCTTCACCCTGGTGGTGGGCGCGGCGTAGGGGTAGGACGAGGTGTCCGGGGGGCCGGTCACGCATCCTGCGGGTCAGCGGGTGGCCTGGTGACGGGCCGTCCTGCGTCAGCGGTGCTCGACGACAGGGACGCCCGTGGCCGGGGTCTCGGGGGCGCAGGAGTGGTCCGGGTCGATCCTGAACAGCTCGAGCGCGCCGCAGACCTCGAGCACGAAGAGGTCGCGGTCGTCGCAGCCGCGCAGGACCGTCGCACCGCCGCGCTTGCGGCCGGAGTCGGCGAGAGAGATGAGGAAGGCCGCGCCCGTGGAGTCCATGAAGGTCACCCGGCACATGTCGATGACCAGCAGCTGACGCCGCAGACCGACCACACGCGCGGCGATCTCGGGGAACTGGTCACGTTCGGCGAGGTCGAGGTCGCCGGCGATCACGAGCGTGGTGGTCGCCGGGGATGTTGCGATCTCGATCATGAGGCCCGACTCTATCGACGCCCTCCCAGGGCCGCACCCTGGTCCGGTCACGACTCGGCAACGGCTCCGTCGGGTCTCCGCGCGACTCTGTCCACAGGGTCCACAGCGCCCGGCGCCCTGACGCCTCCGCCGGGGCACAATGGGACCCATGAGCCACGCACCCCTCGACCCGTCCTCGAACCTCCTCGGCCCGGCGCCCACGCTGCTCGGCGCCGACCACCCCGACGTCGCGGCACGCGCCGAGATCGACGGCGGACGCAGCGCGCAGGACGTCGCGCGGGACGTCCCGTCCTCCTCCTACGCCTGGGCGCTCCTCGCCGAGGCCGCGCTCGACCGCGGGGACGACGTCACCGCCTACGCCTTCGCCCGCACCGGGTACCACCGCGGCCTCGACTCCCTGCGCCGCGCAGGCTGGCGCGGCCAGGGGCCGATCCCCGTCACGCACGCGCCGAACCAGGGATTCCTGCGGGCGCTGCTCGCGCTCGCGGAGGCGGCTGCTGCCATCGGCGAGGACGACGAGGCAGCACGCTGCCAGACCTTCCTCGTCGACTCCGGGGTCTCGGCCGACGCCGTCGCCGCGCTGCGCTGACGGACGGGCCAGCCGTGCTGAGGGACGCGACTCTGCTGGGATGACCTGCCTGCGCCCGGTGCCCTGACAGCGCCGGGCCGCACTGCACCGACAGCACCGTGCCGCCCCGCCCGCGCGACGTCCGCCGGCCGTCCTCGAGGAGAGACGGCCGGCGGTCTCGTCTCACCGCGGGCCCGCAGTCGTGGGACGACCCGTGCGTCCGGGGGTTCCGGACGGTAAACTCGCCGGGGAGATCGGGTCACTGCCGCCCGAGAGTCCTGAGCACCAGCGCGAAGTCGAGCCGCTGCGGCTGCCACAGACAGGCAGGTTGAAGGTGGGGATTCCATGCCAGCCGTGATCGTCGTCGGTGCCCAGTGGGGCGACGAAGGCAAGGGCAAGGCGACGGACCAGCTCGGCTCTCGGGTCGACTACGTCGTGAAGTTCAACGGCGGGAACAACGCCGGGCACACCGTGGTCATCAACGGTGACAAGTACGCCCTGCACCTGCTGCCCTCCGGGATCCTCTCACCAGGCGTCACCCCCGTCATCGGCAACGGTGTCGTCATCGACATCGAGGTCCTCTACCAAGAGCTCGACGCGCTCATCGCGCGTGGCGTCGACGTCTCCCGACTGCTCGTCTCGGGCAGCGCGCACGTCATCGCGCCGTACAACCGCATCATGGACAAGGTCACCGAGCGCTTCCTCGGCAAGCGGAAGATCGGCACGACCGGCCGCGGCATCGGCCCGACCTACTCCGACAAGATCAACCGTGTCGGCATCCGCGTGTGGGACCTCTTCGACGAGAAGATCCTGCGCGCCAAGGTCGAGGGCGCCCTCGAGCAGAAGAACCACCTGCTCGTGAAGGTCTACAACCGCCGCGCGATCACCGTCGACGAGACAGTCGAGGAGCTCATGCAGTACGCCGAGCGCCTGCGCCCGATGGTCGCCGACACCTCGCTCGTGCTCAACACGGCTCTCGACGAGGGCAAGACCGTCCTCTTCGAGGGCGGCCAGGCGACGATGCTCGACATCGACCACGGCACGTATCCCTTCGTCACGTCCTCGAACGCGACCGCCGGTGGTGTCATCACGGGTGCGGGTGTCGGCCCGACCCGGATCGACCGCGTGGTCGGCGTCATCAAGGCGTACACGACCCGCGTGGGCGAGGGACCCTTCCCGACCGAGCTCTTCGACGAGTGGGGCGAGTTCCTCGCACGCGTCGGCGGCGAGGTCGGCGTCACGACAGGTCGCGCGCGTCGCTGCGGCTGGTATGACGCCGTGATCGCCCGCTACGCCTCGCGCGTCAACGGCCTCACCGACCTCGTCATGACCAAGCTGGACGTCCTCACCGGCATCGAGAAGATCCCGGTCTGCGTGGCCTACGACGTCGACGGTGTCCGCCACGACGAGATGCCGACGGACCAGAGCGCCTTCCACCACGCGACCCCGATCTACGAAGAGTTCCCCGGCTGGACCGAGGACATCTCCGGCGTGCGCACCTTCGACGAGCTTCCCGAGAACGCGAAGGCCTACGTCCTCGCCCTCGAGGCGATGTCGGGCGCACGGATCTCGTCGATCGGCGTCGGCCCCGGCCGCGAGGCCACCATCCAGCGCCACGACCTGATCGACGACTGAGGTCTGAGGCCAGCTTCCAGCCCCAGGCCGTACTCAGGTGCGAGCCGGGGGCTGGATCTGGGCTCCTAGCCCCGAGATCGTGACTTCGGAGCGAGCTCGGGCTTCCGGGGCATCGATCTCGCTCCGGAGTCACGATCTCGCTGCGGGGCTGCGGGGCTGCGGGGCTGCGGGGCTGCGGGGCTGCCGGGCTGCCGGGGCTGCCGGGGGACCGGTGGCTGGATGGAGGCGTCGAGCACCGCGCGGGTGGGACCTGTCTCAGGACGGGTCCCGCCCGCTGTCGTCTGCGGGCTCGATCAGTAGACTCACGTCCCGTGAAGATTCTCGTCGTCGGGTCCGGTGCTCGTGAGCACGCCATCGTCCACTCGCTCGCGCAGGAGGCCCCCGCCGGGGGACGGCACGAGCTGCACGCGGCGCCCGGGAACCCGGGGATCGCCGCCCTCGCCACGCTGCACAAGGTCGACGCCCTCGACGGTCGCGCCGTCGCCGAGCTGACGCAGCAGATCGGCGCCGACCTCGTGGTCGTCGGACCCGAGGCTCCGCTCGTCGCCGGTGTCGCCGACGCCGTCCGGGCGACCGGGACCCCGGTCTTCGGCCCGAGCGCCGACGCCGCCCGGCTCGAGGGCTCGAAGGCCTTCGCCAAGGACGTCATGGCCGCAGCCCACGTGCCGACCGCGAAGGCTCACGTCTGCTCGACCGTCGACCAGGTGGGTGACGCCCTCGACGACTTCGGTCCGCCCTTCGTCGTCAAGGATGACGGCCTCGCCGCCGGCAAGGGCGTCGTGGTGACGAGCGACCGTCTCGAGGCGCTGCGTCACGCGCAGGAGTGCTTCGCCAACCCGGACCGCGGGGGAGACCCGCGCGTCGTCGTCGAAGAGTTCCTCGACGGCCCCGAGGTGTCGCTCTTCTGCATCAGCGACGGCCAGACCGTCGTCCCGCTCGCCCCGGCGCAGGACTTCAAGCGCGCCTTCGACGACGACGCCGGCCCCAACACCGGCGGCATGGGCGCGTACAGCCCGCTGCCGTGGGCTCCCGAGGGGCTGACCGCCGAGGTGGTCGAGCGCATCGCGCAGCCGACCATCGACGAGATGCGCTCGCGCGGTATCCCCTTTGTCGGAGTGCTCTACGTCGGGCTCGCGCTCACCAGCCGCGGCACCCGCGTCATCGAGTTCAACGCGCGCTTCGGCGACCCGGAGACCCAGGTGGTGCTCTCCCGCCTCGAGACCCCGCTCTCCGAGCTGCTGCTGTCCGCCTCGACGGGCCGGCTCGCCGAGCTCCCGGAGCTCCGCTGGCGCGACGAGGCCGCGGTGACCGTCGTCGTGGCCTCGGACGGCTACCCGGCCGCACCACGGACCGGCGGTCCGGTCACCGGTGTCGGCGAGGCCGAGAGCCTCCCCGGGGTCCACGTGCTGCACGCGGGCACGGCGACCGACGACGAGGGTGTGCTGCGCAGCGCCGGCGGGCGTGTGCTCTCCGTCGTGGGCGTCGGCGAGACCCTCTCCGAGGCGCGACGCCTCGCCTACTCGGGTGTCGACCGCATCGTGCTGCCTGGCTCGCACCACCGCACGGACATCGCCGAGCAGGCTGCGGCGGACGCCCGATGAGCGCGCAGACGCAGGGCGACGCGCCCCTGCAGCTCTCGGGGTGGCGGCACGTCTACTCGGGCAAGGTCCGTGACCTCTACGAGCCCGACCTGGCTCACTACGGCGGCGTGCACCCGCTCGGCGACGTCGTCCTCGTCGTCGCGTCGGACCGGGTGAGCGCCTACGACGCCGTGCTCAGCCCCGGGATCCCCGACAAGGGGACCGTCCTGACGCAGCTGAGCCTGTGGTGGTTCGAGCAGCTGACCGACATCGTCGGCAACCACGTGGTGAGCACCGAGGCGTCGGCGATGCCCGGTGACGGTCTGGTCCCCGACGCCGTCGCGGGGCGCGCCATGGTGTGCCGTCGTCTCGAGATGTTCCCCGTCGAGTGCGTCGTCCGCGGGTACCTCACAGGGTCTGGGCTGGTCGAGTACCGGCAGAGCCGGTCGGTCTGCGAGGTCCCGCTGCCCGAGGGCCTCGTGGACGGGTCGCGGCTGCCCGAGCCCATCTTCACGCCGGCCACCAAGGCCGAGGTCGGGGAGCACGACGAGAACGTCAGCTTCGAGGTCGTGGCCTCGACCATCGGGCTGGAGGACGCGACCAGGCTGCGCGACCTGACCCTGGCCGTCTACGCGCGGGCCGAGAGCATCGCCCGGGAGCGCGGCATCATCCTGGCCGACACCAAGCTCGAGTTCGGGGTCGACCCGGCGACGGGCGAGATCATCCTCGGCGACGAGGTGCTCACCCCGGACTCCTCGCGCTTCTGGGCTGCAGACCGCTGGGTGCCCGGTCAGGCGCAGCCGAGCTTCGACAAGCAGCCGATCCGCGACTGGCTCGTCTCGGCAGAGTCCGGGTGGGACAAGGACTCGGACACCCCGCCGCCGGCGCTGTCCGACGAGGTCGTCGAGGCGACGCGCGAGAGGTACCTCGACGCGTACAGGCGGCTGACCGGGGCTGAGCTCTAGGAGCAGGGCTGACGTGCGTGGCTCGCTCAGGCAGAGCGGGCTGCGCTCGAGCGACGCCTGGGTCGGTCACGTGACGCGGGGCCTCGTCTGAGGTGTCCCGGCGGGCGCCTGAGACGAGCCTGCAACGACGTGGCGGTCGTCACGTCCGCCATGCCTGGGCGTGCGCTGTGAGTCACCCGATGCCAGTCTCGACCCATGACTGGAAACGTTCAGAGTGCAGCCTCCCGCGCCGGGGACCACCCTCTCGTCGAGAAGGGCGCGCGTCTCGGCTACGGCGCGAGCGGTGTCCTGCACCTGCTCCTCGCCTGGGTGACGGTCCAGCTCGCGTGGACCTCGGGCGGCGAGCAGGCGGACCAGGAGGGTGCTCTGCAGCAGCTCGCCGGCGACGGAGCCGGTCAGGTGCTGCTGTGGGTGCTGTTCGTCGGCTTCGTGCTCCTCGCGCTGTGGCAGATCACCGAGGCCGTCGCCTGGGGCGAGACGAAGGACCGCATCAAGGCGGCGGCGAAGGCCGTGACCTACGGCGTGCTGGCCTTCACCACGGTGTCGGTGCTCACGAGCGGGTCGAGCGGCGGTTCGGGTGGGGCGACGTCCAGCCTCATGTCCTCCGGTGCTGGCCGCGCCCTCGTAGGTGTCGTCGGCCTCGGCGTGGTGGCTGTCGGGGTCTACCACGTGGTGAAGGGCTGGAAGGAGAAGTTCCTCGAGGACCTCGAGTCGAGCCCGAGCCGCTGGGTCCGCCGGGCGGGCCGCATCGGGTACGTCGGCAAGGGCGCTGCGCTCGGCGTCGTCGGTGTGCTGCTCGTCGCCGCCGCCGTGCAGAGCGACCCGGAGCAGGCTGAAGGTCTCGACTCCGCGCTCCACGCGCTCGCCGGGCTCCCCTACGGTCCGGTCCTGCTGACGCTCGTCGCGATCGGCTTCGCTGCGTACGGGGTGTACTCCTTCGGGCGCGCGAAGCACGCGAAGGTCTGAGCTGCTGCACGGGAGGGCGCGGGCGGTGACTCTGCTCGCGCCCCCCGTCATCTCTGCATGCATCGCTTGACGATATATATCGAGGGTGGCTAGCGTCGTGCCATGACCTCGTTCCGGATGACGCAGCAGGCGTACCTCATCCTGCTCACGCTCGTGCAAGAGCGCCAGCACGGGTACGGGGTCATCAAGCAGGTGGCCGAGCTGTCCAGCGGCGACGTCAAGCTCGCCGCGGGGACGCTCTACGGCAACCTCGACAGGCTGCTCGCCGCCGGGATGGTCGCCGCCGACGGCGAAGAGATCGTCGACGGCCGGTTGCGCAGGTACTACCGCGCGACCGACCTCGGCGCCCAGGCCGCGCAGGCCGAGACCGAGAACCTCGCGCGTCTCGCGGCTCGCGCGCAGCGGCTGCTCGACCGACCCCGAGGGCTCGGGCGCCCCGTGCTCGGGGGTGCGTGAACGATGGCTGGCAAGGGGGCGGGCGAGACTACAGCAAGCAGGTCGTCGGCCGAGCGAAGCGCTCGGCTGTGGCTGCGTGCCTATCCGCGCCGGTGGCGGACGGCATCCGGGGCGGACCTCGTGGGGACGCTGCTCGACCTGGTCGAGCCCGGAGCGTGGACTGTGCGGTGGCGCGACGGGGTGTCGGTCGTGCGTGCCGGGTGGGCGCTGCGATGGCGAGAGCACCCGCCGCTCGGGCCGTGGCTCGCCTACAGGCTGTTCGAACGGAAGCTGTCGGCGCAGCACAGGGCGTGGACGATGGACGACCTGCTCGGGAGGTTCTTCCTGGTCCGGCGAGGCGTCTCGGCGCTCGCGGTCGTCTTCACGACGTTCCTCGTCCTGTCTGCGGTCTTCCCGGTGCTCGCTCCACGGATCTTTGCGAACCCGACGGGCTTCGTCTCCGTCTACGGGGCGATGGTCTTCGGTCTCGCGCTGCTGCCGCCAGGCCCCGGAGTCCGGCGCACCTGGCGGCGACACGTCGGGACACAGATCCCAGTGGAGCTCCGGCCGCGATCGGAACTGCAGGCGACCGAGCCGGACCTGACCGGCAGCAGTCTCGTGGTGCACACGGAGCTGCGGGGCGACGAGAGCAGCACGATCGAAGGGGGCGAGAGACGTGGATGACCTGGTCGACGACGATTCGCGAGGCGGTGTCTCCCGGCTCGACCTCCGTCAACGCCGCGTCGATCGCTCCGCCCGCATCTGGCTGCGTGCCTACCCTCGCCGGTGGCGGTCCTCGTACGGCGAGGACCTCGTCGGGACGCTGCTCGACCTCGCCGGGCCGGACGCTCGGACCGTTCGGCTGCGCGACGGGCTGTCGGTGCTCTGGGCCGGGTGGTCGCTGCGGCTGCGCGAGCACCCGCCGCTGCTGCCGTGGTTGGGATACAGGTTCTTCGAGATGAGGTTGGCCCAGCGCTACAGGGCGTGGGTCGCAGACGACGTGCTCGGACGTCTGTTCGCCGTCCGGTCGGTACTGATCTACACAGCATGTCTCGCACTGCTCTACGTCGGCTGGGCGTTGTTGTTCTCAGACCCGGTGCCGTCGCTGCAGGGTGATCCATGGTTCTACGCCATGGTCTGGGGTGCGCCTGCTCTCAGCTCACTGCTCTACCCGCGGTTCATTCCACGCCGGATCTGGCGACGGCAGGTCAGTGCCTGGGTCCCGCCCGAGCTCCGCCCGCGGTCGAGCCCCGGAGATCCGGCGCGAGAGCTGGCGGAGTACCGTGCAGCCTCGATGCAGAGACAGGCTGGGCCGGCAGGTAGACCAGAGGCGTCGCATGGCTGAGCCGCGCCGCACGTCGTTGCTCGAGCGCAGTGCTGGGTTGTGGTCCCGGGCCTACCCGCGTCGCTGGCGGTTCGCGTACGGCGAGGACCTTGTGGGCACCTTGGTCGACCTAGCCGGGCCTGACGCGGCGACGGTCCGACTCCGTGACGGCCTCTCGGTACTCCGCGCCGGCTGGTCGCTGCGGCTGCGGGAGCACCCGCCCCTGCTGCCGTGGCTGGCATACAGGCTGTTCGAGAGGCGCCTGCCTGCGCGGTACCGGTCTTGGGTGATGGACGACCTGCTGGGCTGGTCCTATGCCGCGCGGGGCATGGCTGTGGGGCTGATGGTGGTCGTCGGCGGCATCGCCCTGGTCGGCGTGCTCTTCCCGGCCGTGCGTCAGCTGATCCCTCCTGACCCTGTCGTCTTCCTGGCGATCGTGAGCGGCCCTCTGGTGGTGCAGATGTTGTTCGGAGCTCGGTACTGGGCACGCAAGGCCTGGCGCAGGCATGTCGGCGGGTGGGTCCCACCCGAGCTGAGGCGGCGGTCGGAGCGGTTGGATGCGCAGACCGAGCTCGCCCTGTACCGCGCGTCTCTGCGTCAGGGACGCGGCGGATGGTCTATCGGTGGAGGTGCGACCCGTGGGTGAGGGTTCTTCCAACGGCTCGGGTGGCGGTCGTCTCGAGCGTTCCGCACGCCTGTGGCTGCGCGCCTACCCGCGCCGCTGGCGCTACGCCTACGGCGAGGACCTTGTGGGCACCCTCGTCGACCTTGCCGGGCCTGACGCGGCGACGGTCCGGCTCCGAGACGGGTTCTCGGTGCTCTGGGCCGGGTGGTCGCTGCGGCTGCGGGAGCACCCGCCTCTGCTGCCGTGGCTGCGATACAGGATCGTCGAGAGCGACCTCCCGGAGCAGTACAGGGTCTGGATGATCGACGACCTGCTGGGTCGCCTGCACGCAGCTCGGTGGTACGCGGGGTACATGGTGATCCTTGCCCTCATCTTCTCGGTGGTGTCCCTCGTGTCGAGGGATGCGCAGCTCGTCCTGACGGCGCTCAGCGCGTGGCCCGCCTACGTCCTCCTGGGAGTCGTGGGGACCGTGGTCGGGCCTCGCGTCAAGGCCCGCCAGGTCTGGCGCAAGCACGTGAGTGGGTGGGTCCCGCCCGAGCTGCGGCCGCGGTCGGAGCGGGCAGATGCCCTCCAGGAGCTGGAGCAGTTCCGGGCGTCGACGGGGTACGTGGGCGCACCGCACCGGATCCACGGAACCTGACGGCTGTCCTCGTGTGGCATCTTCCACACGAGCTCTAGGCAGCGAAGCCTTACCTGTCCAAGGTTAGGCATGCCATACTCGAAGCATGACGACGACAGCGACGACCGAGACCGTCACGAGCGCCGAGCCCGCGTACCGCGTCTTCGACGTCACGGTCTCCCGGGTGCAGCAGCTGAGCCCGTCCTTCGTCCGCATCACGTTCACGGGGCCTGACGCCGCTGCCTTCGGCACCGACGGTCTCGACCAGCGCATCAAGCTCGTCCTCCCCAACGAGGCCGGCCACCGCCCGGACGCCGCAGACTTCGAGGGTGACAGCTGGTACGCCGCGTGGCGCGAGCTGCCCGACGAGCTCCGCTGCCCGCTGCGCACCTACACGGTCCGCGCCGTCCGCCCGCACGTCGGGCTCGGTGAGATCGACATCGACCTCGTCGTCCACGTCTCCGAGGACGGCCACGACGGGCCCGCCGCCCGCTGGCTCCAGACGGCCGAGGTCGGCACGCCCTGTGTCCTCATCGGCCCGAACGCCCGCTACGACGGACCGCCGTCCGGCATCGAGTGGGCACCGCCCGCCTCCGCGAGCACGCTGCTGCTCGCCGGCGACGAGACTGCGGCCCCCGCCATCTGCTCTATCCTCGAGTCGCTCGCCCCCGGCACGCAGGCGCACGCCTTCGTCGAGGTCCCGCTCGAGGCCGACGCGCTGCCGCTCGACCTGGCCGAGGGCGTCTCGATCACGTGGCTGCCGCGCAGCCGACGCGGCGCCGCGCCGGTCGAGCACGGCAGCCTCCTCGACCGCGCCGTCCGCTCCCACATGCAGCTCTGCGCCGCCAAGCAGGCTGCCGGGCTGTGCGACATGTCGTGCCACGAGGTGCCGATCGAGCGCATCACCCTCCCGGCCCGCCCCGCGGCGGCCGAGCTGGACGACGTGGACGTCGACCAGAACATCCTGTGGGAGGTGCCGACGGTCGAAGACTCGGCGCGCCCGCTCACCGACTGCTACGCCTGGATCGCCGGCGAGGCAGGCGTCATCAAGCTGCTCCGCCGCCACCTGGTGAGCGACCTCGGCATCGACCGCCGCTCCGTGGCCTTCATGGGCTACTGGCGCCGCGGCAAGGCCGAGGGCTGACCTGAGCGGTCGTGACCGCACCTGAACTCTCGGCGGCTCCGGCCCCCGATCCTGCCCTGACTGCCGAGATCGTGCGCGGGACGCGGCTCGCTGTCCAGCAGCTCCACGACGAGCACCCCGGACCGTTCTGCGTCTACGCGCTCGCCACCAGCGGTGAGGCGCTCCGGCCGTATCTCATCGTCACCCCGGACGACGCGACCCGGTGGGACCTGCCGGACAGCCCTTTCGCCGTCTACGGAGACGAGCACCTCGCTGGGCTCGAGGAGCTCTTCACGGCGCGTGGCGATCTCTTCGACATGTCTGCAGAGCAGGCCCAGGCAGAGTACGACCTCCGACTGGCATCGATGGAGGCGGCCCTCCGAGCCCTAGACGCCGACGGTCTCTTCGGGGCGGGGGACGCCCGGGCAGATGTTCTGCTCCTCGTGACGACGATGCCGCCGGACGAGACCGGTGCGGAGAGCGCGCGACGTCTCAACCCGGCCAGCCCGCTCCTGGCAGCTTGGCTAGACGAGGCCGCGGAGGTCGGGTCGGCCGAGCGCTGACCCCGAGGGGCAGCAGCCTCGGAGATCAGCGGGGTGCCGGTGAAGCCCTTGCGACGCCCGTCGCGAGACGCGCGCACGCCCGCGCGCAGCCTCGCGATAAACTGTCCGCGAAGCACTCAGAGGACCGCCTGGCCGTCTCTCGGCCGGGGCCTCGCGCGCTTCCGCCCTCACGCCCTCGCGTGACCAGAACCGAGCACTAGGAGCCCCCGTGGGACGCGTAGTCGTCGACGTCATGCCCAAGCCCGAGATCCTCGACCCGCAGGGGAAGGCCGTCGCCAACGCCCTGCCGCGCCTCGGTCTCACAGGCTTCACCAGCGTGCGCCAGGGCAAGCGCTTCGAGCTCGAGGTCGACGGGCCGGTGACCGACGAGGTCCTCGCCGCCGCCCGCGAGGCCGCAGCCACGGTGCTCTCCAACCCGATCATCGAAGACGTCGTGGCCGTCGTCGACGCCGCGAGCCTCGACGCCGTCCAGGGCGCCCAGGCATGAGCGACGTCCTCACCGGCGCGCGCATCGGCGTCATCACCTTCCCCGGCACGCTCGACGACCGCGACGCGGCCCGCGCGGTCCGCATCGCCGGTGGCACCGCGGTCCCGCTGTGGCACGCCGACGCCGACCTCCACGGGGTCGACGCCGTGGTCCTGCCGGGCGGCTTCTCCTACGGGGACTACCTGCGTGCCGGGGCGATCTCGCGCTTCGCGCCCGTCATGGACGTCCTCGTCGACGCCGCGAACGGCGGCCTGCCCGTCCTCGGCATCTGCAACGGCTTCCAGATCCTCACCGAGTCGCACCTGCTGCCCGGCTCGATGATCAAGAACGAGTCGCTGTCCTTCCTGTGCCGCGAGCAGCGCCTCACGGTCGAGAACGCCGACACCGCCTGGACGCGCGGCTTCCGCGCCGGCCAGGAGATCACCATCCCGCTCAAGAACCAGGACGGGCAGTTCGTCGCCGACGAGCACACCCTCGACGAGCTCGAGGGCGAAGGCCGCGTCGTCTTCCGCTACGCCGGTGAGAACCCCAACGGCTCGCGGCGCGGGATCGCCGGGATCACGAACGCTGCGGGCAACGTCGTCGGGCTCATGCCGCACCCCGAGCACGCCGTCGAGGTGGGCTTCGGGACGGCCGCCGAGGCTGGCCCTCGCGCCGGGACCGACGGGCTCACCTTCTTCACCTCGGTGCTCGGGACCCTCGTCACCGCCTGACGTAGCGGGACGATCAGCACCACCAGCACCTCAGCACGACAGACGTGGCCCCAGCCGGATTCCGGCTGGGGCCACGTCTCTCGTGGCGGTCCGTCCGCGACGGCCGGACGGCTGCCTCTCACGCCTGGAGCGCGATCTCCACGTCCTCGATGAGGTCCTGCACGTCTTCGAGCCCGACGCTCAGGCGCACCGTCGTCTCCGCGATGCCCACGGCAGCGCGTCCCTCCGGGCCGATCCTGCGGTGCGTGGTCGTCGCGGGGTGCGTGATGAGCGACTTCGCGTCGCCGAGGTTGTTCGAGATGTCGATGACCTCGAGGGCGTCGAGGAAGGCGAAGGTGCGCTTCTTGGCCGACTCCGGGTCGGTGCCCTCGGGGACCGCGAGGTCGAAGGTGACGACGGTCCCGCCGCCGGTCTGCTGCTTCCGGGCGAGCTCGTGCTGCGGGTGCGACGGCAGGAACGGGTAGCGGACCCGGGTGATCCCCGGCAGCGTCTCGAGGTGCTCGGCGACCCGCAGCGCTGCGGCGGTCTGCGCGGCGACACGGATCGGCAAGGTCTCGAGTCCCTTGAGCAGCACCCAGGCGTTGAAAGGGCTGAGCGAGGGTCCAGTGTTCCTGATGAACTTCTGGACAGGTCCCTCGATGTACTCCTTCGACCCGAGGATCGCCCCGCCGAGCACACGGCCCTGCCCGTCGATGTGCTTGGTCGCCGAGTACACCACGACGTCGGCGCCGAGCTCGAAGGGCTTCTGCAGGATCGGCGTCGCGAAGACGTTGTCGAGGACGACGACAGCGCCGGCGGCGTGCGCGAGCTCGCAGACGCGCTCGACGTCGACGATGTCCTGCATCGGGTTGGACGGGGTCTCGAAGAAGACGACGTCGGCCGGGGTGGCCAGGGCCGCCTCCCACTGCTCGGTCTCGTGGCCGTCGACGTAGTCCACGGTGACTCCCCAGTCGGCGAAGATCTCGTCGAAGATCACCACGGTCGAGCCGAAGAGCGCGCGGGCCGAGACGATACGGGACCCGGACTTCACGAGGGCCGCGAGGGAGGTGAAGACTGCGGACATGCCTGTCGCCGTCGCGTAGCAGGCCTCGGCGCCGTCGAGGAGCCGCAGACGCTCCTCGAACATGTGGACCGTCGGGTTGCCGTAGCGGGAGTAGATGAAGCGGTCGGTCTCGCCCTTGAAGGCCGCCTCGGCGTCGGCGGCCTGCGCGTAGACGTAGCCCTGGGTGAGGTAGATCGGCTCAGAGGTCTCCTGGAACTCGGAGCGGACCTGGCCACCGCGGACAGCAGCGGTCGCGGCACGGACAGTGCGCGGAGGTCGGGTCGGGTCGGATGACGGGACGGTCGGTGCGGTCGCGGCCGAAGCGCCGGCCGGGGCGTCAGGGGTGGTCGACATCCTCGTTCACTCCCCAGCGGTGTAGGTGGTGCTCGGCAGGCCGCGCAGGCGCCAGCCGTTGACGGTCCGCCCGCCGGAGAGGTCCGTGTCGCCCTCGAAACCTTCGAGCACGTTGTACGACGGACCGAAGCCGGCTGCCGTCGCGTCGACAGCCGCACCGATCGACCGGTTGCCCGAGCGGCACAGGAAGATCACCGGGCGGCCGTCGCCGGGTGTGAGGCCAGCCTCGGCCAGCTGGTCGAGGAAGCGCGGGTTGGGGCCGAAGGCCGTCGCCCACTCGGTGAAGACGACCTCGCGGTCACCATCGAGCGGGGAGAGGTCGGGGACGCCGATCTGCTGCCACTCGCCGACTGTGCGCACGTCGACGAGGACGGCGTCGGGGGTGGTCTCGAGCAGGTCCCAGGCCTGCTGCGGGGTGAGGTCGCCTGCGTAGCTCATGTCATGCCTCCATCGGTCCGTGGCGGTAGCACCCTCGCCCCGACGTCGAGCTCGTCGGAGGGGTTGCTGCGGCGTCGTCGTGCCAGGTCACTCAGCCGCTCTGGATGGTTGTCCCTCTGAGCATCGCCCTCGACCCCCAGAATGAGACAGCCCGTCCAGCATGCAAGACAGACTGCGCTCGCTGATTGACACCCCCGAAAACCTCGCCAATCCTTGACGCAGGTCATGAGTGCCAGCGTGTAACCCCGGTTTGCTGGCCGGCAACCCTCCTCCGCGGTGGGGTGCCCCGGGTGACGACCTGGCCGGAACCAGATGGTCTCCGGCAAGCGCGGGAATCGGTCGAACCCAGGTGCGTCGATCCCCACCACGTCCTGGAGGATCTATGTCTGCCACCCCTGAAGCCCAGTCCTGCCTGCCTGTCGTCGGCTCGGACACCCTCGTCCCGCTCGTCGACGGCCGGACGGTCACCTACGCCAACCTCGACTGCGCAGCGAGTGCCCCCGCGCTCCAGGCCGTCGCCGACCGCGTCACACAGGTGCTGCCGCTCTACGCCTCCGTCCACCGCGGTGCTGGCTACCTCTCGCAGGTGTCGACGGCCCTCTACGAGGCCTCGCGCCAGACCATCGGCGCCTTCGTCGGTGCACGGCCCGACGACGTCACTGTCGTCACGCGCAACACGACAGACTCGCTCAACCTGCTCGCCGGCTGCGTCCCGGCCGACGCTGACGGCACGCCTGGCCGGGTGCTCGTCCTCGACGTCGAGCACCACGCCAACCTCCTCCCGTGGCAGCGGTCGGCCGGCGGTGCGACCGTGCTGCACGGCGCGGAGACCGTGGCCGAGACCCTCGAGGCGATCCGGGCCGAGCTCGCCCGGGCGCCCTACGCGCTGCTCGCGCTCACCGGCGCGTCGAACGTCACCGGCGAGCTGCTGCCTGTCGCCGACGTGGTCGCGATCGCCCACGAGGCGGGGACGCGCGTCGCGATCGACGGTGCTCAGCTGGTCCCGCACCGCCGCTTCTCGCTCGCCGAGACCGGGGTCGACTACATCTCCTACTCGGGCCACAAGACCTACGCGCCCTTCGGGTCGGGGGCCCTCGTGGGACGTCGCGACTGGCTCGACGCCGGGACGCCCTACCTCGCCGGTGGTGGAGCCGTCCGCCAGGTCGACCTCGACCAGGTGCAGTGGACGAACGCCCCGGCGCGGCACGAGGCCGGCTCGCCGAACGTCATCGGCGCCGTGGCCCTCGCCGCGGCCTGCGAGACCCTCGCGTCGCTGCCCGCGGGCACGCTCGAGGCGCACGAGGCCTACCTGCGCGAGCGCCTCGTGAGCGGTCTCGAGTCCATCCCGGGCGTCCAGGTGGTCCGGGCCTGGGCCGACGCGTCCGACCCTGTCGGCGTGGTGACCTTCTCGGTCGTCGGGCACGACCCGGGCCTCGTCGCCGCGTACCTCTCGGCCGAGCACGGTATCGGCGTCCGCGACGGTCGGTTCTGCGCCCACCCGCTCCTCGCCCGGCTCGGCTACGCCTCGGGCGCCGTGCGGGCTAGCGTCGGTGTCGGGACCACGCAGGAGGAGGTCGACCGTCTGGTCGCCGCTCTCGAGACCTACGTGACTGACGGCCCGACCGCTCGTTACGAGATCGTCGACGCCTGCTGGACCGTCGCTGACGACCCGCGTCCGCTGCCTGAGGGATCGGGTCTCTCGGGGCTCATCGCCACTGCCGCGGCCGGGTTCATCGCGGGGGCTGCTGGCTGCGGCCCCGTGCCGGAGCCGCAGGCCTCGGCTGCGCGTGCAGGATCGCTCGTCGACGCCTGAGCGCTGCCTGTCTGACCGTCACGATCTCACGGCTGCGTGCCGTGCTCGCCGCCGCGGGCGCTCCTGGAGCCCGCCCGGCACTCCGCCCCGGCTGGTCCACCCGGCCGGGGCGGAGCCGTGCCGGGGCCGGGCTCGGGCGTCCTAGCGGACTGGTCTTACTGGATCGAGATGCCCAGGTGTGCCGCGAGCAGCGGAGCGAGGTCGAGGAACTGGTCGGTGCTGACCGTCGTGCCCTTGAGGCCCGTGATGCCTGTCAGCTGACCGAGCTCCGCGCCGCGCAGGTCGGTCCGGGTCAGGGTCGCCCGGCTCAGGGTGAGCTGGGCGATGCGCGTCCCGACAAAGCTCATCCGGGTACCGCGCGCTGAGGAGAGGTCGAGCTCTCCGATGACGCAGTCGGTGAAGGTGACGTCCGCGAGGCGGGCCTCGCGGAGGTTGAGGTAGTCGATCTTGGTGCCGTGGAAGGCGACGCGCGACCACTGCGAGCCGTAGGCCTGGACGCCACCGAGGCGGCTCGCGCGGATCTGGGTGTCCTGCCAGTCGCCGCTCGAGATGTCGAGGGTCGCTGCGTTGACCGTGTCGAAGGAGCAGTCGCTCACCCGTGACGAGGCGAGCTCGGCGCCCGACAGGTCCGTCCCGGTGAAGCTGCACTCGATGATGCGGGAGTCGACGGCGTCGATGCCGCTCAGGTCGGTCCCGTCGAAAGTGAGGACCTCGACGTAGGCCTCTGGGCTGAAGGCTGTGGCGGTGCCGAGGGTGTCCGGTTCAGGCATGCGACCAGCCTCTCACGAGCGCCTGACAGCCGATGTGTCCGCGAGTCGGGGCCCTGGGGACGCTCGGTGATGCTGCGCCATCGAGACGCGCCGCGCTGGCCTAGTTCGGAGCCGGAGCCGGAGCCGGTGTCGCAGGAAGTAGGGCGTCGATCCTCTCGTTGATCCAGGCGAATGCACTCGTCAACCAGTCGAATCCTAGTCCGCTGGTCATGATCAAGGACAAAGAGGCAAGGATGAATAATGTCCACCAGGTCGATGTGTGCATCGCCCACCGATTGGTCCAGAAAGCAAACTTCCAGAGCCAGCGCGGTCGACTGCTGGAGTGCACGTACACCGCGGAGACTGAGCCCAGGCCAAGTGCGATGCAGGCTATGAGCAGGCCGAACGTGAATAGGGCTGCGAACATCTGGGTCACGATGACTCCGACGTGCACGCCATCGGCAGCGAAGATGGAGCCACCATTGCGTAGAGCTGTCGCCAGGGCGTCCAGAGCGTCTGCGTGGAGCGGGGGCTCAACGAGCCAGAGTGCTGAGAGGACTCCGGCGATCACTGCAAAATAGACGGCTGCGAGGCGCGCGGCGATGCCTCTGCCGTCCACTGCGCCGCGGCGCCACAGCACGGTGAAGGTGATAGTGACTACGACCGTGGCCAGGATTGAGAGTCCTGCCATCAGCCCCGCGATGAGGACTGCGTTTCTCACGTACGCGGTCACGATAGTCACGAGGATCACGAGGGCGACGAGGGCTGCCGCGAGTTCTTCATCGTTCGTCCTCGTCTTGGTGCTGCCGCCTGAAGGGAACTGTGCTCGAATTCTTGCGAAGACGTGCCAATCGGTCGTCGCGAGGGAGTGCGCCACTGCGCTGTTGAGGGAGACTCGACCGTGTCCGTGCCCCCCGAGCAACGGGGAGAATGCTAGGGCGATAGGGGTGCCGAGGAGGATGCCGACAATGGCAAAAGCCAGGCTTGTGCCGTCAAAGTTCTGCATCGGGACCCGCCCTGTTTGCCGGAGGTTTCTGGAGCCTGCCGACCAGGGCACCGAATACGGCCGTCAGGGACGTGGATCCTAAGAGGAAAACGATGTCCCAGAGGTGGTCGCGAAAGAAGGTAAGTAGCAACTTTCCTCTTCTGGGTCATGGGTGGCGGCTCGAGGGGTGGGGCTGGCCTCGGTCGTCGCGCTCTGGACGGAGAGATGGCGGATGGTGCGGTAAAACCGTAATCGGGATAGAGATCACGAAGCAGGACGAAGGTCATGGGTGAGAGATGAGTCGAGGGCCGGCTGGACTAGCTCGCCAACCCGGCTCGGTGACGGTGCGGGTCGCTCTTTTGCGCCCTTGTTCGTCGACGCCAGCGGCATCTGCAGTGTTTTCGCACTCGTTCAGGGGTATGGCTAGATCGCGGGCGACTGTCTGTCGGTGCCGTGTGTTCTCAAGCTGGCCGGGAACATCCGGTGGACCGACGCGGTTACCGTAGTGCTTGAACCTTCAACCAAGGAGTGCACGTGTACGACGTCGTCGTGATCGGGGCTGGTCAGGCAGGGCTGTCGGCCGCCCGCCACCTGCGACGGCGCGGGCTGGTGCCGGGCGTCGACATGGTCGTCCTCGACTCGGGTGACGGGCCCGGGGGAGCGTGGCGCGAGCGCTGGGACTCCCTGACGCTCGGTGCAGCGCACGGCATCCACGACCTGCCTGGCCTCCCGCTCGGCGACCCTGACCCGGCCGAGCCCGCGTCCGCCGTCGTCTCCAGGTACTACGGGGCGTACGAAGAGCGCTTCGGGCTCGACGTGGTCCGCCCTGTGCGGGTGCGCGACGTCAGGCCGCTCGTCGGAGAGGCAGGTGATGAGGTCGTCGAGGGCGGGACTGGCGAGGTCGACGACCGCGGTGTCGATCGGACGTCGCCCCTCGTCGTGACCTCCGACGCCGGTTCGTGGACCACCCGCACCGTCGTCAGTGCGACGGGCACGTGGACGCGTCCGCACTGGCCCGCCTACCCGGGGCGTGAGACCTTCCTCGGCAGGCAGCTGCACACCCACGACTTCGTGTCGGCCGAGGAGTTCCGCGGCAAGCACGTCGTGGTGGTCGGGGGAGGGGCCTCCGCGGTCCAGTTCTTGCTGCAGATCGCCGAGGTGACCACGACCACGTGGGCCACCCGGCGCCCGCCGGTCTTCGACGTCCGCAGCTTCGACCAGGAGTGGGGTCGCGACGTCGAGCGGCGGGTCGTCGAGCGGACCTCCGCCGGCCTGCAGACCCTGAGTGTCGTCGGCGCGACTGGGCTCGCTCTCACGCCCGTGTACCAGCAGGGCATCGACGACGGCGTGCTCGTCTCCCGGGGTATGTTCACGCGGATCACGCCGTCAGGTGTCGTGTTCGAGGACGGCGAGGTCCAGGCTGACGTCATCCTCTGGGCCACCGGCTTCAAACCTGCCGTGGACCACCTCGCGCCGCTGCGCCTGCGTGAGCCGAGCGGCGGCATCGCGACGGACGGCGTGCACGTCCCCCGTGACCACCGGGTGTTCTTGGCCGGGTACGGCGCCGGGGCCTCGACCATCGGTGCGACCCGGACGGGGCGGGCGGCGGCGCTCGCGGCCCTGGAGCGGGTGGGACGGCGGTAAGCCGCGCGAAGGTGCAGGGTTGTCGACCTCGCACTTGTGTAGTGCGATAAGCCGTGAACCTGGACGGAAACCCCTAATGGGCCTATCGTCGCAGGACGAGTTCTTCGGGCACATGACTGCCTCGCGGCGCACTGGTGCGCTGCGCAGGCGCGGACGGAGCGATGATGAAGAGACGATTTCTGACGATGCTGACGGTCTCGTCGGTGACGACTCCCTCGGGTAGCTACGGCTGCTTGTGAGACTGCGGTCCGCGACCGTCGCAGCAGCAGGCCTCCTGATGCTCAGCGCGTGCAGCCCAGCCCCGGTCGAGGGTGAGGAGGTCTCGTACTCCCCGCCAGCCTGGATGGCAGATGTGGTGGCGCAGGACGAGGAGTACATGAGTGCCATGACGACCTGCCTCGAAGACCGCGGGCAGACCGTCGTGGCCCACGGGGGCAAGGTGGGGATCGAGACTCTCTCGGACGAGGACGGCCAGACTCTTCCCGGTGTCTCTGAGCTCGCTGACGAGGCGTGGGGCGAGTGCTCTGCGCTCGTCCCAGAGCAGGCGTACATCTCTGACGACCGCGACCTCGAGTACGACAGGATGCTCGACACCGTCGAGTGCCTGGCGCACGAGGGCTATCCGCTCTCCGCGCCCCCCAGCAGAGAGGCGTGGGTCTCGGGGAGTGTGCAGTACTCGCCCTACGCAGAGCTGACCGAGACTGAGGACGGTGGCTCCTGGGCGGTCGAGACTGACGAGGTGCTCAGGCTGCTGGAGGTCTGCCCGGCCAGCAGCCAGAAGCTGATCCTGCTCGACTCCACGGATGCGGGGTGAGGTGTCCTCGACGGGACGGGCCGAGGGACGCCCGCGAGTCGGTCCACGCACGGCGGGTGCTCTGGGGCCTCGCGCTCGTGGGCGCGGCCGGAGTCGGGTTCGTGTGTGCGCGTGCGACCCTCCAGCCACCCGCAGTCGACGCGGTCGACTCTGGTGAGCTCACCGTCACTGTCGTCGAGGCGACGGTCGGGCGCTCCGTCCCCTACGTCGTGCGGGGAGAGTGGACGCAGATACCCGCCGGCGCAGGAGCGAGCGAGGGGGTCGTGACGACCCAGCACGTCGATGGCGCAGATGCAGTCATTCCGGGGACCGTCGTCTACACGGTCGACCTCCGCCCGGTGGTCGTCGGGCTCGGCGAGGTCCCGTCCTTCCGCGATCTCTCCCAGAGCATGCAGGGGCGCGACGTCGGCCAGGTCCAGGCTCTCCTGCGCGAGACCGGACACCTCACGGCTGCTGCGGGCGACGGGGTCTTCGACGAGGTGACCGCGAGCGCCGTCCGAGAGTGGCAGCGCTCGCTGGGCGTCGAGGCCGACGGGATCGTCCGCGCCGGCGACGTCGTCTACCTCCCGTCGCTCCCGGCCCGCATCGTCCTGGACGACGAGGTCGGCGTCGGATCGCGGGTGAGTGTCGGGCAGTCGGTCCTGGACATCGTGTCGGACGTGCCCGAGCTCAGCATCACCGTCTCCCTCGACGAGGTCGAGCAGGTCACCTCTGGTCCGCTCACAGTCGCTCTCGACTCCGGGCCTGTCGAGGCCGTCGTCGCCAGCACACGGACCACCGAGAGCGGAGACGCGCTCCTCGTCCTGGCGTCGCCTGACGGGAGTGCGCTGTGCGGCGACAGGTGCGCGGACGTGCCGCGTGATCCTGCGGCCGCGACGTACCGCGCTGAGAGGGTCGTCGTCCCTGAGGCTACAGGTGCAGCTGTCCCGACATCCGCGGTCCGCACCTCGGGGGACGGGACCACCTTCGTCACCACTCCCGCCGGGGAGCGTCGAGCCGTCGAGGTCCGAGCGCAAGGGGACGGGCTGACGGTCGTGGAGGGGGTCGACGTCGGTGACGAGGTCAGGCTGATCGGGAGCGAGCCGTGACGGTCGTCGTCGAAGGGCTCGGTCTCCGGTACCCGCGCGCCGCAGCACCTGTCTTCTCCGGCTTGTCCGCAGCCTTCGCACCTGGGGCGCTCACGGCGGTCACGGGCCCCTCGGGATCGGGGAAGTCGACGTTGCTGTACGTGCTCGGACTGCTGGTGCGGCCTACTGCTGGTGACGTGCTCTGGGACGGTGTGCCGACCCAGGGTCTGACCGACCTCGAGCGGTCGAGGATCCGGGCGCGAGACATCGGCTTCGTGTTCCAGGACGCTCTGCTCGACCCCGCACGGAGCATCCTGGAGAACGTCTGCGACGCGGGGCTCTTCGCCGGGATGGACCGTGCCGTGCAGGTCGAGCGCGCGCAGGTGCTCCTCGGGAGGTTCGGGGTCGAGCACAGGGCGTCGCACAGGCCCGGTGAGATCTCGGGCGGACAGGCTCAGCGCGTCGCGCTCTGCCGCGCGCTGCTCACGTCACCGCGGGTCGTCCTGGGAGACGAACCGACGGGCAACCTCGACGCCGAGTCGGCCCGGGTGGTGTGGGATGCCCTCCGGGACCATGCACGCACCGGCGCGACTGTCGTGGTCGCCACCCATGACGAGAGGCTCGCCGACACCGCAGACCACCGCCTGGTGCTCCCGTGAGAGCTCGTCCTGGTGAGCAGGGCGACCCGACCGCGGAGCGCCCGGGAGTACTCTCTCCCGGCCGACCGCGCCTCCTCGCGCTGCTCGTCGACAGTGTCGTGGGGGCTCTCGCGCAGCCTCTCGCGACGTCGACCATGGCCTTCGTGGTGCTCGTCGTGTGCGCGTCCGCCCTGGTCACGACAGGGCAGGCGGCGGTCGCCGAGCAGCAGGTGGTGGCGCGCATCGACGGGACGGGTGCCAGGCTCCTCACTGTCGTGGACGAGTCGGGGAGCGGGCGGATCGTCGCGGCAGGACTCCCGGTGGTCGGGGCGATCGACGCTGTCGAGTGGGTGCTCAGTCTCGGGGTGGTGACCGACGTCCGTAACGCGGCCTACCCCACGGACGAGCGTGCGGTCGCCAGCAGACCCGTCTTCGGTCGCCTCCCGACCGAGCTCGCGATCGTCGCCGGACGGGCGCCGGAGGTCGGCGAGGCTGTCGCCGGGAGAGCGGCCGCAGCGGCGCTCCACCTCGCCGACGGTGTCGGGTCCGTCGTGGCAGCCGACGGCAGCAGCACTATCCCGGTGGTCGGCGTCGTCGCCGGGACCGGTCCGCTGGCCAGGCTCGACGAGACCGTCCTCGTCGCGTCCGAGGAATCTGCTGACGCCGTGGTGCGCACCGTCTATCTCATGGCGCGTGACGCCGCCGACGTGTCGACCCTGGGTGCGGCGCTCCCTGATGCGCTCCCGGCCGCAGACCCTGCCGCGCTCGTGGTGGATGCTCCGGAGGGGACGGTTGCTCTGCAGGCCGTGGTCTCAGGTGATCTGGGGGCGAGTGCCCGCCGGACCATGCTGCTCGTCCTGGGTGTCGGGCTGGTCGTCGTCGTGGTGACGACCTACAGCTCGACCTCCTCACGACGACGCGAGCTCGGGCGACGGCGTGCTCTGGGGGCCACCCGTAGCGCACTGGTCGTCGCCGTCCTCACGCAGCTGGCTGTCGCAGGTGTGGCTGGAGCGCTGCTCGGCGTGGTCGCAGGGCTCGTGGTCGTCCACAGGCTGTCGGGAGCTCTGCCGCCGGCATCCTTCGTCGGTGGGGTCGCAGGTCTGGCAGTCCTCGTCGCAGTTGTCGGGGGGACCGTGCCGGCTGTGCTGGCCGCCCGACGAGACCCCCTGAAGATCCTCCGCGTCCCGTGAGCCCGCGGCTCTGGACAGTGGAGCGCCGAGCGCCGGGCGGTCCGTGGGCGCCTCGGCATCGGGTGCCCGGCCGACCGAGCGGCTTGCGTTCTTGTGTGCTCGGCCGACCGAGCGGCTTGCGTTCTTGTGTGCTCGGCCAACCGAGCAGCTCACGTCTTCGCGTGCCCGCCGACTGAGCAGCATGCGTTCTCGTGTGCTCAGCCGAGCGGGACGACGGTCCCGGTGAGGTGGAGCCTCGTCCGGCGGGCGTCCCAGCCGACGACGTCGTATCCCGGAGAGCTCGACGCGCGGGGATGCGGGATTGCTGCTGAGGGAGATGACGTCGACCGGTGTGGTCGTGGCAAGACGGCCACGTCGACAGTCCCGGGCAGCAGGACCGGGGAGGCGAACTCGACGGTCCAGTCGAAGGCCTCGCCGCGGGACGGGCCGACCTGGGCGAGGGCGCGGCTGGCCGTGTACATGCCGTGGGCGATCGCGCGGGGGAAGCCGAAGGCCTTGGCCGTGAGCGCGGAGAGGTGGATGGGGTTGCGGTCGCCCGAGACGGCCGCATAGCGGCGGCCGGTCGCGGCGTCGAGGTGCCACTGGGCAGTCGGAGTCGGTGGGGCGAACGACGGGCGGCCGGAGGCGGAGTCAGCGTTGCCGCCGACAGCGCTGGGGTCGCCGTCGGCCGAGTCCTCGCCCAGCATCGTGCCCTTGGCGAGATAGGTCGAGACACCGCGCCATACGACCTCGGTGCTGTCACCCGCGCCGTAGCGCGCCGACACCTCGGTGACGAGGTCGACCTGGGTGCCCTTGCGGTGCGGGCGGAGGTTCTCTGCGTGGGCGTGGACGAGCAGGCGCTCGTCGGACGAGATCGTGCGGTGGACGGTGACGGCGTTGGACAGGTGCACCATCCCCGCGAGCCGCAGCGGGAAGTCGTCACGCACCATGAGCGCCGTCGCGACAGGGAAGGCGAGCACGTGCACGAATCCCGCAGGGAGCGTCCCGTCGACGGGTTCACCGAGGAGGCGCTGGTAGGCGACGAGCTGCGCCTCGTCTGCGACGACGTCGGCGACCCTGTACGTGACGTCGGGCAGTGTCGCGTGCGTGAGGTCCGGCGAGCGCCGGGGGCGCAGGGCCCGTGCGTACAGGCCGCCGAGGGCCGGGACCGTCGCGAGGGTGGTCGTGGTGCGGGTGCTCTCGGCCGAGCTCGACGGACCAGCAACGCCCGGCAGTCCGCTCGCCTGCGACGGGGCAGTCTCGCCGCGGTCGTCGCTCATGCGCCGACCATGCTCTGGCCGCAGACCCGGAGCACCGTGCCGTTGATCCCGCCGGCGGCTGGGCTCGCGAGGAAGGCGACCGCCTCGGCGACGTCGATCGGCAGACCGCCTTGCTGCACGGAGCTGAGGCGCCGTGCGACCTCGCGGGTCGCGAAGGGCATCCGTGCGGTCATCTCGGTCTCGATGAACCCCGGCGCGACGGCGTTCGCCGTACCGTCGACCTTCGCCATGAGCTTCCCTGTCGGACGCACCATGCCGATGACCCCGGCCTTGGACGCCGCGTAGTTCGTCTGCCCGCGGTTCCCCGCGATGCCGCTCGTCGACGCGAGCGAGATGATCCGCGGTGCGTCCACGAAGGCGGGAGAGCGCATGAGGGTGTCGTTGATGCGCAGCTGCGCGGCGATGTTCACCGCGAGGACCGCGTCCCACTTCTCGGGGGTCATGTTGGCCAGCAGCTTGTCGCGCGTGATCCCCGCGTTGTGGACCACGATGTCGATGCTCCCGTGCCGCGAGACGGCGTGCTCGATGATCTTCTCGCCGGCGTCGGGCGCGGTGATGTCGAGCTGGAGCGCCGTGCCCTTGATCCGGTTGGCGACCCCCGCGAGGGCCTCGCCGGCGGCGGGGACGTCGACCACCACGACCCGGGCGCCGTCCCGGGCGAGGGTCTCGGCGATCGCTGCACCGATGCCTCGCGCGGCACCCGTGACCACGGCGACGCGGCCGTCGAGCGGACGGTCCCAGTCGGAGGAGGAACCAGCCGTCGAGCCGACGGTGAGGGACTGCCCGTCGACGTACGCCGAACGGGCGGACATCAAGAACCGCAGGGCCGCTCCGACCGACGGCGCGCTGAGGTCGACGTCGTCGGTCAGCACGATGCCGTTGGCTGTCGAGCCGCCGCGGAGCTCTTTCGCGACCGAGCGGAGCAGCCCGTCGACGCCCTGCCGGGCTGCGGCGACCGCCGGCGCGTCGTCCTCGGTCGCTGCCCGGGAGATCGTCACGACGCGTCCGCCGGGAGCGAGGGAGCGCAGGGTCGAGGCGAGGTCGAGGGCGGGGCCCGACAGGTCGTCAGGGTGCTCGACCTCGGTCAGCACGAGGACCACAGCCCCCCAGCTGACGTGCTCGGTGCCCAGGACTGCTCGGTGCACCTCGAGGTCGGGTGCTGCGAAGCCCGTCGACAGCAGCAGCTGCGCGACGATGTCCGAGTCCTCGCCGGTCCCTGTGGTCGACCCGAGCACCAGGACGGGACCGGCGGTCAGCGTCGCGCCCTCGGTGTACCTGCGCAGGACCGAGGGGCGAGGCAGCCCGAGGGTCTTGGCGACCTTGCCGCCGATCCCGCCGTTGACGAGGGAGATGTAGCCGTCGCTCACTGGTCTGCTCCGTCCGTCGTGCCTGTGGTGCTGTCGCCCGGGACCGACTCGAGCAGGGCTGCGACACCCAGGCCCCCGGCTGCGCACACCGAGATGAGCGCGCGGGACACCTGCCCGGTCTCGGCAGCGCGTGCCGCGAGCAGCTTGGCGGCCGTCGCGACGATGCGTCCGCCGGTCGCGGCGAAGGGGTGGCCCGCGGCGAGCGACGAGCCAGCGACGTTGAGCCGGGTGCGGTCGACGGAGCCGAGCGCACCGTCGAGGCCGAGCTCGGTCCGGCAGTACTCGTCGTCCTCCCACGCGGCGAGCGTGGTGAGCACGGTCGAGGCGAAGGCCTCGTGGATCTCGACGAGGTCGATGTCGCCGAGGGTGAGCCCGTTGCGGGCGAGCAGGCGGGGCACAGCGTGGGCTGGGGCCATGAGCAGGCCGTCGTGGCCGTGCACGAAGTCGACCGCGGCGGTCTCGGCGTCGACCACCCGGGCGAGGATCGGCAGGTCGTGCTCGTCGGCCCAGTCGCGCGAGGCCACGAGGACCACGGAGGCACCGTCGGTCAGGGGCGTCGAGTTGCCCGCTGTCATGGTGGCAGGCGTCGACAGCGAGGTGCCGAAGGCGGGCTTGAGGGAGCCGAGCTTCTCGGCCGACGTGTCGGGCCGCAGGTTCTGGTCACGGGTCAGCCCGCGGAAGGGGGTGACGAGGTCGTCGAAGAACCCGCCGTCGTAGGCAGCGGCGAGGTTGTGGTGGCTCGCGAGGGCCACCTCGTCCTGCGCCTCGCGCGTGATGCCCCAGCGGGCTGTCGTCAGCGCCTGGTGCTCGCCCATCGACAGGCCTGTGCGTGGCTCGTCGGTGCGCGGGGGAGCGGGCGCGAGGTCGGAGGGACGGACGGCGGCGAAGGCCTTGAGGCGAGCGCCAAGGGTCTTGGCGTGGGAGGCCTTGAGCAGTGCGTGGCGGAGCCCCTCGCTCACCGCGATCGGCGCGTCGGAGATCGTGTCCGTGCCGCCGGCGATCGCCGAGTCGATCTGGCCGAGGCGGATCTTGTTGCTCACCGAGACGACGGCCTCGAGGCCTGTCGCGCAGGCCTGCTGGAGGTCGTAGGCAGGGGTCGTGGGCGCGAGGGCCGAACCCAGGACGCACTCCCGGGTGAGGTTGAAGTCCTTCGGGTGCTTGAGCACCGAGCCTGCGACGACCTCCCCGATCCGTTCACCCTGGAGGCCGAAGCGGGCGACCAGCCCGTCGATCGCGGCGGTCAGCATGTCCTTGTTCCCGACGTCCGCGTACGCCCCGCCTGCCCGTGCGAAGGGGATGCGGTTCCCCCCGACGATCACGGCGTCCGTGAGCGCGCGACGCGCCTCGGCCTGGGCTGTTGGGCTCTCACCCTGTCCTGCTGCGGTCCTTCGGGGCACGTCAGTCTCCTCGCGTCGTCGCTCGGGTCTCGCTCTGGTGCGGCTGGTCTCCGGCGCCTCTGCGGGAGCACCTCGGAGGGCGAAGACTTACCGACACCCACGGTACCTGGTACCGGCCCTGTCGACCCGGCGAGAGCGCGGCCTGTGGACGGACGCCCTACGCTGACCAGCGGGGACGGCCTGTGGTGCGCGCCGGGCTGGGCTGGGAGGGTGCATCTGTGGGTGGCCACACTCCCGCTCGGGATCGAGAGACCGCCTCCAGAGCAGTAGCCCGCAGGGAGCTGCCCGTAGACCGGGCCCGCTGTCCCGTCCCGCCGCCCCACCACCCGAGAAGGAGCGCCACATGCCAGGCAGGCCCGTGCTGGAGATCGCCGTGCAGGACGTCGCCGGCGTCAGGGTCGCCGCCGAGGTCGGTGCTGCCCGTGTCGAGCTGTGCGTCGCGCTCGGCGCGACAGGCGGGCTCACCCCGAGCGTCGGCCTGGTCGAGGCTGTGGTCGACGCGGCCCGATCGGCTCCGCGTGCCGGCGGCTACGACCTCCCTCTCGAGGTCCACACCCTCGTCCGCGCCCGAGCGGGCGGCTTCGTCTACGACGCCGACGAGCTCGGTGTCCACCTGCGCGACGTCCGTGCGCTGGTCGCCGCAGGCGCCTCGGGGGTCGTCGTCGGTGCGCTCACCCCCCAGGGAGAGGTCGACGCCGAGCAGGTCGCGCGGCTCGTCGAGGCGGCGAGCGGCGCAGAGGTGACCTTCCACCGGGCTATCGACACCCTCGTCGACCCGCTCGCGGCCGTCGAGACGCTCTGCGGGCTGGGTGTCACGAGGATCCTGACCTCGGGCGGCGCCGAGCGCAGCGTCGACGGCG
The DNA here is from genome assembly GCF_033798665.1 of Sanguibacter biliveldensis. Classification (NCBI taxonomy): domain Bacteria; kingdom Bacillati; phylum Actinomycetota; class Actinomycetes; order Micrococcales; family Sanguibacteraceae; genus Sanguibacter; species Sanguibacter biliveldensis. The sequence continues at coordinate 3,913,071 of NZ_CP138359.1, read as the reverse complement.
CCGAGCAGCTCCAGCAGATGGTCGAGGTCGCGGCGGGCCGCCTGCAGGTGATGGCGGGCGGAGGCGTGCGCCCTGTCGACGTCGCGACGCTGGTGGCTGTCGGTGTCGACGCCGTGCACCTGTCGGCCAAGGGTGTCGTGGCTGCGGACGGCGGCGTCGGGGGCGGTGCGGGTGCTGGCGTCGAGGTGACAGACCCGGTGGTGGCCCGTGCCGCGGCCGACGCGCTCCGCGTCGCGACGGCCTGAGCCTGAGGCCTGGTCAGGGGCTCGGCGGACTCCGCCCGGGCGGGTGGAGGTCCTAGACCAGGAGTGTGGCGTGGGTCTCGATTGCGTAACAGTCGGTGAGAGGGTTAGTGTTTTCAGAGTCTGTTCGTTAGGTTCCCTTACTAAAGCCTCACAGCAGTTGAGGGGCGAGCGGCGTCGCGGCGTCGCACACGACCGAAGGGATTGACGATGATCCGAACTGAGGGCCTCAGGAGACTGCTCCCGGCAGTCGCGCTGGCCTCGAGTGTCGCCCTGATCGCCTCGGGGTGCAGCAGCGACTCGGACGGCGGCTCCGGCGGGAGCAGCGGCGAGGAGTCTGTCCTCAACGTCTGGGCCGGGTCGCAGACCCCGCTCGTGGCGAACTTCAACCCGTACTCCACGGGCATCCAGAACGGGACGCTCGGCCCGATCTACGAGCCCCTCTTCTACTTCAACCGTGCTGCCGCAGGCGACCCGGTCCCGATGCTCGGCATGAGCTACGAGTTCAACGAGGACGGCACCGAGATCACCGTGAAGACCCGCGAGGGCGTCACGTGGAACGACGGCACCCCCTTCACCGCGAAGGACGTCGCCTTCACGTGGAACTACGAGCCGGCCAAGCCGCTCGGCCTCATCTCGGCCGAGGCGACCGACGACACGACTGTCGTCGCGAAGTTCGAGACCGCGCAGTACACCACCGTCGCCGGACTGTTCATGGCCGCTGTCGTCCCTGAGCACATCTGGAAGGACAAGACCGTCGAAGAGGCGGGCTCCTGGGCCAACGAAGAGGCTGTCGGCACCGGCCCCTACATGGTCGACTCGACCTCGTCGCAGGCCTTCACCCTGAAGAAGAACCCTGAGTACTGGCAGGAGGGGAAGCCGACGGTCGAGAAGCTCCGCTACCTCGGCATCAACGACAACAACTCGGCGCAGAGCCTGCTCACGACCGGCAAGATCGACTGGACGGCGATGTTCATCGCTGACACCGAGCCCGTCACCGCCGACGGCCGCATCGCGATGGTCAACACCCCGCAGGACCCCACGGTCATCTACACCTGCTCGAACGCCGAGCTCGGGTGCACGGGCCCGCAGACGGACGTCGCCGTCCGCCAGGCGATCAACCTCGTGCTCGACCGCACGGAGATCAACTCGAAGGCGTTCTCGGAGAAGGCCGGCATCATCTCGCCGACCTTCGCCCTCATGCCCCGTGACGAGAAGTGGCTCGCCGAGGGGATGCCCGAGGAGAGCCCGCAGACGGCCGACGCCGCTGCTGCGGAGAAGGTCCTCACCGACGCCGGCTACGCCAAGGGCGGCGACGGCATCTACGCCAAGGACGGCGAGCGCGTCGCGATGACCCTCGTGTCGATCGACGGCTGGACCGACTACAACAACGCCGCGAAGCTCATCGCCGAGCAGGCTGCTGCCGCAGGCATCGAGATCACGGCGTCGACGGCCTCGCAGGCCGAGGTCGACGAGCAGAAGACCTCGGGCAGCTTCCAGCTGATGGTGCACGGCATGAACGGCACCAACGTCGCGGACCCGTACCAGATCTACCTGGACTGGTTCACGACCGACAAGACCCAGCCCGTGGGGACCACGGTCCCGCAGGGTGACTGGAACTTCTCGAGGTTCAGCAACCCCGACGTCGACGCGGCTGTCGTGGCCGCTGCGGCCACGGACGACGACGCCACCCGCCTGGAGCAGTACACGATCATCCAGGACGCGATCGTCACCGACCTGCCGTACATCCCGCTGGTCATCAACTCGACCATGACCTTCCAGAACGTGAAGGACTTCACGGGCTGGCCGACGGACGAGGACCTCTACGCCTTCCCGCCGTCGTGGGGAGCGATGGCCTCGGGTCTCGTCGTCACGAACCTGACGCCGACAGACTGACCTGAACGACCGAGGAGGAGCTCCGACAGCATGGGAAGTGTTGAGCAATGAAATTCTACGTCCGGCGGTTCGCGTTCTACCTAGCAACGCTGTGGTTCGCCGTCACACTCAACTTCGTCCTTCCCAGGCTCTTGCCGGGGGACCCCGCGACCATCCTGCTGCAGAAGCTTGCACGGCAGGGCGGCGAGGTCACCCCGGCGATGATCCGGAGCGTGGAGCTCCTCCTCGGCACCTCGGACGGTGCGTCGCTGTGGTCCCAGTACTGGAGCTACCTCGGCAGCATCCTCCGCGGAGACCTCGGTGTCTCCATCTCGAACTACCCGGAGCAGGTCACCACGCTCATCGGCCAGGCGCTGCCCTGGACGCTGGCTCTGGTCGGTCTCGCGACGCTCATCTCCTTCCTCATCGGGATCTTCGTCGGCGCCTACGTCGGCTGGAAGCGCGGGACGTGGGCCGACCACATCATCCCGGCGACCACCTTCATGCAGTCCGTGCCGTACTTCTGGCTCGCGCTGCTGCTCATCTACATCTTCTCGGTCACCCTCGGCTGGTTCCCGATCATCGGCGGCTGGGACACCTGGACCTTCGACAACCCTGAGGTGAGCTTCGCCTTCCTCAAGGACGCGATCTGGCACGGGACGCTCCCGGCGCTGACGATCATCCTCAGCTCGGTCGGCGGCTGGCTGCTCGGCATGCGCAACATGACGGTGTCGACCCTGTCGGAGGACTACATCACCACCGCGGAGGCCAAGGGGCTGCGCCCGTCGCGCATCTTCATGACCTACGCCGTCCGCAACGCCTCCCTCCCCTCGATCGCCGGGTTCACGATCTCCCTCGGGTTCGTGGTCGCCGGGTCGATCGTCATGGAGCAGGTGTTCACCTACCCCGGGCTCGGGCGGCTCATGATTCAGGCTGTCCAGGGCAACGACTACGCGCTCATGCAGGGCGTGTTCCTCGTGATCACGCTCACCGTGCTCGCGGCGAACTTCATCATGGACATGTTCTACGGACTCATCGACCCGAGGGCGCGCAACAATGGCTGACGACATCCGCGAGCAGCAGCTCGCAGCACAGGCGAGCGGCGGCGGCATCGCGCCCGCCCAGATCATCGAAGAGACCCCGACGGCGGTCCTGGCGGGGAAGGCTGCGAAGGTCGGCGTCTGGCGCCGGTTCGGACAGCTGCTCCGGCGGTCCCCGAAGCTCGCGATCGGTCTCGTGATGGTGGTCGCGATCGTCCTCTTCACGGTCGTCGTGCCGTTCTTCACGGCCTCGCCCTTCGCCCTCGACAATGCCTCGCTGCTCAAGCCCGGTGAGGACGGCCACCTGCTCGGTACCACGCAGCTGGGTGCCGACGTGCTCGCCCAGCTCGCGCACGGTGGACGCGGCTCGCTGATGATCGGTCTCACCGCCGGCGCCATCACCGTCGTCCTCTCGGTCTTCTTCGGGGTCGTCGGTGGCTACCTCGGTGGCTGGACGGACGAGATCCTCTTCCTCATCAGCAGCGTCATCCTGGTGATCCCCGGCCTCCCGCTGATGATCGTCATCTCGTCCTACATCCCTGGACGCAGCATCTGGCTCATCGCGATGATCCTCGGGGTCACCTCGTGGGCTGGCTCGGCCATCGTGCTGAGGAGTCAGGCGCGGTCCCTGCGCAACAGGGACTACGTCGCGGCGGCCCGGGTGGCCGGCGAGAGCCCGTGGCGGATCATCTTCGTCGAGATCATCCCGAACCTGCTCCCGCTCGCAGCCGCGCAGTTCCTCTTCGCCGTAGTCGCGGCGATCCTCGGAGAGGCCGGTCTGTCCTTCCTCGGGCTCGGCCCGACGGGCAGCGTCACCTGGGGCACGATGCTCAACGACGCCCAGCAGGGTGCCGCGCTCACCCGCGGTGCGTGGTGGTGGTTTATCCCGCCGGGCATCCTCATCGCCCTGCTCGGTGGTGCGCTGTCCCTCGTCAACTTCAGCATCGACGAGATCATCAACCCCAAGCTGCGCACGGGCTCCGCCCAGGCCAAGAGCGTCCGCGAGGCACGCCGCAAGCACAAGGAGTCGCGCCGTGCGGCCAAGTCCGCCCGCGCCGAGCAGAAGAAGGTGACCTCGTGAACCCGCCCGTCGCTGCCCAGGGCAGCCACCGCGCCGACGGCGCGGTCCGTGCCGCCGAACCCGTCCTCACCGCACGCAACGTCTCGATCGACTACGAGGTCGAGCCCGCGGTCCACGCAGTCCGCGACGTCTCGCTCACGCTCCACCGCGGAGAGATCCTCGGTCTCGCGGGGGAGAGCGGCTGCGGCAAGACGACGCTCGCCTACGGCATCAACCAGCTGCTGCGACCCCCGGCCGCCCTCAAGGCCGGGACCGTCACCTTCCACGACCACGACGGCACGGACATCGACCTCGGTGGGCTGCACGGCGAGTCGTTGCGCGCCTTCCGCTGGGACAAGATCTCGATGGTGTTCCAGGGCGCGATGAACTCGCTCAACCCGGTGATCTCCATCCGGGCCCAGCTCTTCGACGTCTTCACCACCCACCGCCCGGGCATGAGCAAGAAGGAGAAGGAAGAGCGCTCGCAAGAGCTGCTCCGCAAGGTCGGGGTCGACCCGAACCGTCTCGACAGCTTTGCCCACCAGCTCTCGGGCGGCATGCGCCAGCGCGTGATGATCGCGATGGCCCTCGCCCTCAACCCGCAGGTCATGATCATGGACGAGCCCACGACGGCCCTCGACGTGGTCGTCCAGCGCGGGATCCTGCGCGAGATCATGCGGCTGCGAGAAGAGTTCAACTTCGCGGTCATCTTCATCACCCACGACCTGCCGCTGCTCCTCGAGATCAGCGACCGGATCGCGGTGATGCTCCAGGGCGAGATCGTCGAGCTCGACACCGCCGAGAACATCTACGAGAACGCCCAGCACCCGTACACGCAGCGCCTGCTCAGCTCCTTCCCGAGCCTGACCGGCGAGCGCGGCTCGTTCATCCGCACCGGAGAGGGGGCGTGACCATGGCATCGCTCGAGGTCAAGCACCTGGTCAAGGACTTCCGTCTGCAGGGCGGACGCGGCAAGCGCTTCCGCGCCGTCGACGACGTCTCGTTCACGCTCGAGCCCGGCAAGACCATCGCCCTCGTGGGCGAGAGCGGCTCGGGCAAGTCGACCATCGCCCGCATGATCGCCAAGCTCGAGACCCCCTCGAGCGGGGAGATCCTGCTCGACGGGAAGGTCAGCGCGACCCGTGGGCGGGGGCTGGCCAGCTACAGGCACGACGTGCAGATGGTGTTCCAGGACCCCTTCGCGTCGCTCAACCCCTTCCACACGATCCAGCACCACCTCGAGCGGCCGCTGCGCCTGCACGGGAGGGTCAAGGGCCAGGCCGAGGCCGACGCCGAGGTCGAGAGGCTGCTCGAGCGCGTGAGCCTCACGCCGGCGTCGGGCTACGCGCGCCGCAGCCCGCACGAGCTGTCGGGCGGTCAGCGTCAGCGCGTGGCCATCGCGCGGGCGCTCGCACCCGGGGCACGGTTCCTCGTGGCCGACGAGCCCGTGTCGATGCTCGACGTGTCGATCCGGCTCTCGGTCCTCAACCTGCTGGCCCGCCTGCAGCGCGAGGACAACCTCGGGGTCCTGTACATCACGCACGACCTCGCGACGGCGCGGCACTTCTCGGACGAGATCATCGTGCTGTTCAAGGGCAAGATCGTCGAGCGCGGCCCGGCTGACGACGTGATCATGAACCCCCAGCACGAGTACACGAAGCTGCTGCTCTCGGCGGCGCCGAACCCCGAGAACCACGGCCGGCTGCGCGCGGAGGTGCTCGCGGAGATGGCCCTCGGGCCGCAGGACGCCGGGCGGGACCGCTTCGGCACGCGAGGGATGTGAGCCGGCCTCGGCGTCCTGCCTGCTGACGCAGCGCGAGGCCCGGGGCACGAGAGACCTCTGACCGCAGGTCCGCACACCTCGGTCAGGTCTCGCCGGACAGACCGGCGGGGCGACGACGGCGCGACGGGACACCCGTCGCGCCGTCGTCGTGCCCGGGGTGGGGTGCGCCGGGTTCTCGGGGCTCGGGGCTGCGGGGTCAGAGCCCTGGGTGCGACGGGTGCGAGGACCGGGTGCTGCGTGCACAGCTCGCCGTCCCACTGTCCGCGACCGGAGGTACCTGATACCGTCGGTCTCGTGAGCCACGCCACCGAAGAAGCCGCGACAGCTGACGCCACCGAGCCCGCCACGAGCACCGGTGCCGCTGGCGCAGGGGAGCGCGTGGACCGCGCCGTGGCCGCCGTCCACGGGGCGCCCGACGGCCGGTCGACGCGCTGGGACGACCACCGCGCCGCGCGTCGTGTCGAGCTGGTCCACGCCGCCCGACGTGCCGTCCACAAGGTCGGCCCCGAGGTGTCGATGGACGAGATCGCGACGCACGCAGGGACGTCGAAGTCGATCGTCTACAGGTACTTCGTCGACAAGCCCGGTCTGCAGCAGGCCGTCGGAGAAGCCGTGGTCGCGCAGATGCGCGAGGCGCTCACCTCCGCTGCCCGCACGGCCTCGACGCCGCGTGACGCGCTGCGGTCCATGGTCGCCGTCTACCTCGAGATGATCGAGCACTCGCCGAACGTCTACTACTTCGTGACCAGGACGGCCCCCGGGTTGCCCTTCCTCGACTCGGTCATCGAGATCGTCGCGCTGCCCTTCGCCCAGGAGATGGACGCAGACCCCGTCGACGCCGCAGCCTGGGGCGCCGGGGCCGTGGGCTTCATCCGGGGGACGGGCGAGTGGTGGATGTCGGCGCGCGACGCCCCCGACGCCTTGAGCCGCGACGAGGTCACCGACAGGGTGACTGCCTGGCTCTGGGGAGGCCCTGTCGGGGTCCTCGCCCGCGGACGCCGCGCGCCCTGACGGCCCGGGCGGGACGTCCGCCCCGTCCGTCGTCACGGGCCCAAGCACCGTCGCCGGGCCGTCGACGACTCCATGAGCCCTCAGCCCTTCAACACCTCCGCCCCCCGCCCCCCGACTTCCTAGCCGTTGCGACCCTCTGTCCGCTGCGACCCTCCAGCCCTCCGACCCCCGCACCCAGAAGTCAGCTATCCCAGACACCCCAGACATCGTCGTCTGCACCAAGGAGTCCCGCCATGACCACCGTCTCGGACCGCCAGAGAACCCGACCCGCCGCCCGTCCCTCCACCCACGCAGACGGAGACCAGCCGACTGTCGACGTCCCCGGGCTCCAGACCCTCATGCTCGGCCGCTGGGCCGCGCTGCGTCGGCGGTCTCGCGAGATCGGGGCCGACCCGCGCTTCGCCAAGGTCGAGGGCGCGAGCATGTCCGACGCGCGTGAGCGGGTCATCGGCCAGCTCACGCTGCTCGTCGAGGAGGCCGAGGTGCTGCGGGCCTTCCCCGAGCGGCTCGGGGGCTCCGACGACGCGGGTGGCAACATCGCGGGCTTCGAAGAGCTGCTCGTCGCCGACCCGTCGCTCCAGATCAAGGCCGGCGTCCAGTGGGGGCTCTTCGGTGCGGCGATCTTGCACCTGGGGACCCCCGAGCAGCACGACAGGCTGCTGCCCGGCGCGATGAGCATCGACGTCCCCGGGGCCTTCGCGATGACCGAGACCGGGCACGGCTCGGACGTCGCGAGCATCGCGACGACAGCCACCTACGACGAGAGCACCGAAGAGTTCGTCCTCCACACGCCCTTCCGGGCGGCATGGAAGGACTATCTCGGCAACGCGGCCCAGCACGGCACAGCGGCCGTGGTCTTCGCCCAGCTCGTCACCCACGGCGTCAACCACGGTGTCCACGCCTTCTACACCACCATCCGTGAGACCCTCCCCGACGGCAGCACCGGGGCGTTCGTCGACGGGGTCGGGGGAGAGGACGACGGGCTCAAGGGCGGGCTCAACGGGATCGACAACGGTCGCCTGCACTTCGACCACGTCCGCGTCCCGCGCGAGAACCTGCTCGCCCGATACGGTCAGGTCGCCCCCGACGGCACGTACACCTCGCCGATCGAGAGCCCCGGACGCCGGTTCTTCACCATGCTCGGCTCCCTCGTCCAGGGACGCGTGTCCCTCGACGGCGCTGCGGGGGTAGCCAGCAAGATCGCCCTCGCCACGGCTGTGCGCTACGGCAACGAGCGCCGCCAGTTCTCGTCCGCGACGGGGTCCGACGAGACCGTGCTGCTCGACTACGGCGAGCACCAGCGTCGGCTGCTGCCCCTGGTCGCCCAGGCCTATGCCGGGCACTTCGCCCACGACCGTCTGCTCGACCTCTTCCACGCCGTGTTCTCGGGTGAGACCGACACCCCCGAGGCCCGCGAAGACCTCGAGACCATGGCCGCGGCCCTCAAGCCGATCTCGACCTGGCGGGCTCTCGAGACGCTCCAGACAGCGCGCGAGGCCTGCGGCGGTCAAGGGTTCCTCGCCGAGAACCGGCTCGTCTCGCTGCGTGCCGACCTCGACGTCTACGTCACCTTCGAGGGAGACAACACCGTCCTGCTCCAGCTCGTGGGCAAGCGGCTCCTGGCCGACTACGCCGCAGGGTTCAAGGGCATCGACGGGGTGGGCATGGCCAGGTTCGTCGTCGAGCGGGCGGCCGACAGCGTGCTGTACCGCACACCGCTGAGCCGTGTCGCCCAGGCCATCCAGGACCGTGGCGAGGTGCGCCGTTCGGCCGGTCACCTCCGTGAGGAGCAGGCGCAGCGCGAGCTGCTCACCGACCGTGTCGACACGATGGTCGCCGACCTCGCCGCAGCCCTGCGGCCCAGCGCGAAGCTGCCCCGGGAAGAGGCTGCGGCGCTGTTCAACGCGCACCAGCACGAGCTCATCGAGGCAGCCCGGGCCCACGCCGACCTGGTGCAGTGGGAGGCCTTCAGCAAGGCCCTCGGGGACGCCGACGACCCCGGCACACAGCTGGTCCTCACCTGGGTCCGTGACCTCTTCGGCCTCTCGGTGATCGAGAAGAACCTCGCGTGGTACCTCATCCACGGACGCCTCTCGGGGCAGCGGGCACGGACGGTCTCGTCGTACATCGACCGTCTCGTCGCGCGGCTGCGGCCCTACGCGCAGGACCTCGTGGACGGCTTCGGCTACGGGCCGGAGCACATCCGCGCGACCATCGCGACAGGCGTCGAGAAGCAGCGCCAGGACGAGGCGCGCGAGGCCCGGCGGGTGGCGCGGGCGAGCGGCGAGGAGCCGGTGTCGGAGAAGTCGCTGGCCAAGAAGACCCGGTAGCCGCGGAGGGCTCGAGAGCCGTCGCGCACCCGGCCGCAGGGGGGCCGGGCGCACGACGCCGGAGCCTCCGCGCTCGACGATGTGGACGGCGGGCGGGTCGTGGGAGAAGGTGTGCACGTGCACAGACTCCCCGCCCCGCTGCTGTTCCTGCTCTCGGGGGTCTGCCAGTACCTCGGGGCCGGGATCGCCGTCGGTCTCTTCGACACCGCGTCGGCGGTCTCGGTCGGGTGGGCGCGCATCGCCGTCGCGGCCCTCGTGCTCGTCGTGTGGGGGCGTCCGTGGCGGACCCGCTGGACCCGGCAGACGCTGCTGGCCTGCGTGCTCTTCGGCGTGGTCCTGGCGACCATGAACCTCACCTTCTACGCGGCGCTCGAGCACCTGCCGCTCGGCAACGCCGTCGCGATGGAGTTCCTCGGCCCTGTCGCGGTCGCCGCGCTCACCGGGAAGGGGGTCCGCGAGCGCGTCGCCATCGCGCTCGCGCTCTGCGGTGTCGTGCTGCTCGCCGGGGTGACGGTCGACGCCGGGGGAGAAGGGGCTGTCGTCGGTCTCGTGCTGATCTTCGGGGCCGCGGCAGCCTGGGCCGGGTACATCCTGCTGGGGCGCCGGGTCTCGGCCCAGGGGACCGGGCTGGCCCCGCTCGCCCTCGCGATGGTGGCCGGCGCCCTCGTCTTCGCGCCCTTCGCAGGGCCCGGTGCGCTGCCGCTGCTCGGCGGGTGGCAGAGCGCGCTGGCGCTCGTCGGCGTCGCCGTCGCCTCCTCCGTCATCCCCTACGCGATCGACCAGGTGGTGCTCCGCAGGCTGCGCCCCGCGCAGTTCGCGATCTTGCTCGCGATCCTCCCGGTCTCGGCGCTGCTCGTCGGCGTCGTGATGCTCGGGCAGGTGCCGCACGGGCTCGAGATCGTCGGCCTGGTGCTCGTGTGCGTCGCGATCGCCCTCACGAGCCGGCCTGCTCGGCCGGTGCCGGAGGCGGCGCAGGGCTGAGGGGTCGGCGGGCTGGGTGCGGGTCGGGGTGTCGGAGACGACGCGTCCTCGGGTGCTGGCCGCGCGCCCGGGTGAGCGTGCCCCGGCGTATGCCCGGTGGACTGCTGGCACGCCCCTCAGGTCGGGTTGCAGCGGGCGAGCGCGTACTCGACGAGGCTCACGGCTGGTCGCCACGGCTCGAGGTTCCAGGTGGCCTTCTCCCGCGCGCCGAGCAGGTGGCACTGCAGCTGTTCCTCCATGCCCGGAGTGTCAGCCGTCGGGTCTGCGGCCAGCAGGTCGGCCCACGCGAAGACGCTCCCGGTCGCCCCGGAGACCCGGCCCCAGTCTGTCGGGGTGACCGCGAGCGACCGCCCACCCTCGCGCTCTCCCCACGAGGTCGACGCGACGACGGAGGTGCCCAGGTGCGTGGTCACGACGAGCGGGAATGCCGTGGGGGCGACGTCGCTGAGGTCGAGGACGAGGCGTGATCCGTCGTCGTCGGCTGACCAGCGGACTGGCGGGTGGGACCCGTCGGGCGCGGTGCCTTCGGGGGACGACAGACCGAGCACGAGCCTGCCGTCGGGGCTCGTGACAGCCGCCGAGCGGTCTGCTTCGCTGCGGGCGGCGCCGCCCGCTGCGGCAGGGACGTCGAGGGAGACGGAGGTCTGCGGGTTGGGGAGCGTGAGGGTCAGGACGGCGCCGGTGTCTGCGTCCGGGACTGAGGAGACCGTCGTAGGCTCGCCGGTCCCCGGGCCCGAGCCCGTGCCCGCGGTCTCGTGGTCGAGGACGACGGCGCCCGACGACACGTCTGCGTGCACGACGAGGGCCGGACTTGCGGTGGTCGTCTCGCTCGACGGGCTGGTCGTGGAGGCCTCGGTCGGCGCTGGGGTGGGGCCCGGGGTGCCGGGCTCGGTGGTCGGCTCGCCGGTCGACTCTGCGCTCGGCGACGACGTAGTGGAGGGCGAGTGCTGGTCCGGCGAGCCGCCGCAGCCCGCGAGGAGCGCCAGGACGAGGAGGGCGCTCGCGGCCGTGCCTGGCGCTGTGGCGGACCCGGCTCGTCGGGCCGCGCGGGTCGGTCGGGTCACGCGGGTCTCCTCCTCGGCGGTGCGCTGACGGCAGGGTGCTGTCGGACTGGGTGCGTGCTCAGACCGGGCGTGCGACCGGGGCTGCGTGCCTGAGTGCTGAAGCGCCTGGTGGGGCGTGGTCGCGCCCCACGACTCTAGCGACGCGACCGGGAGGACCTGTGGAGAGGACGGCCAGGTCGGAGGTCAGTGCCAGGTCGCAGGCCAGTGATGTGCGCCACCTCTGGAAGCATCCGCACCCGCCGACGGTTGGCACCTGCGGGTCGTCGCGGTGCCGACGAGCGCCCAGCAGCGCTCCAGGTGCCCACCGCAGCGACGACGTCATCTCTCCCCGACGAACGGACCACCCATGACCGACCTCTTCACCCCCGTGACCTTCGGTGCGCTGACGCTCGCCAACCGCGTCGTCATGGCGCCTCTCACGCGCATGCGCTCGGGCTCTGAGGGCATCCCGGGCGACATCGTCGTCGACTACTACGCGCAGCGCGCGAGCGTCGGCCTCATCGTCAGCGAGGGCACGTACCCGACGCACGCCGGTCAGGGCTTCGTCGGTCAGCCCGGCCTCGTCACCGACGCCCAGCTCGCCGGGTGGCGCCGCGTCACCGACGCCGTGCACGAGCGTGGCGGCCAGATCGTCGCGCAGGTCATGCACGCCGGTCGCGTCACCCACCCCGCGATCAACGGCGACCGCCAGGTCGAGGGCCCCAGCGCGATCGCCATCGACGGCGAGACCCACACCCCCGCGGGCAAGGTCGCGTACCCCGTGCCGCACGCCCTCACGGTCGACGAGATCCACGGCATCACCGAGGCCTTCGTGACCGCGAGCCGCAACGCCGTGGAGGTCGGCGGCTTCGACGGTGTCGAGCTGCACTCCGCCAACGGGTACCTGCTCCACGAGTTCCTCTCGCCGGCGTCCAACCAGCGCGAGGACGAGTACGGCGGCTCGGTCGAGAACCGCGTGCGCTTCGTGGTCGAGACCGTCCGTGCCGTGGCCGAGGCGATCGGCGCCGACCGCGTGGGCATCCGCATCTCGCCCGAGCACAACATCCAGGGTGCGCTCGAGACCGACGCAGCCGACGTCCAGGCCGTCTACGGCAGCCTCGTCGACGCCCTCGCGCCGCTCGGGCTGGCGTACCTGAGCATCCTGCACAAGGAGCCGACAGGTGCTCTCGTCCGCGACCTGCGCACACGCTTCGGCGGGTCGACCATCGCCAACTCCGGCTTCGGTCTCATCACCAGCCGCGACGAGGCCACCGAGATCGTCGTCGCAGGGCACTCCGACGCCGTCGCCGTCGGCCGCCCCGTGATCGCCAACCCGGACCTCGTCCGTCGCTGGCAGGAGGGCCGCGAGCTCAACGAGCTCGACCAGGCCACCGTCTACGCCTCCGGCCCCGAGGGCTACACCGACTACCCCGCCCTGACGGACTGACGGGGACCCACCTCCCCGCCGAAGTCGTCGTCCTCACGCCGAGGTCGCACGCCTGACACCGAGGTCGTACAGACACGCCGGATAGTGCCCGGACGGGCATGATCTGGCGTGCCCGTACGACCTCGTTCGTGTCCCTGCGACCTCGGGAGGGTTCTGCAGGTGGCAGGTGGCAGGTGGCCGGGTGCTGGCTGCCGGGACTCAGCTCTTGCCGAAGCCTGCTCGGCGCAGGGCCTCGGCCATCGCACTCTCCGGAGCGGCCTGCCGTCCGTCTCGGCGGCGGTCGCCTCCTTGTACGGGTCGGTCCTGGGGTGTGGCCCCCTTGCCGTCGCGACCCTTCGCCGACCTGTCGGACGCCGCGCCGCCCTGCTCCGGACGGCGGGTCGCTGCGGCGTCCCGGGAGCCTCTGCTCCTCGGCGCGCCTGCGCCGCCGCCCGTGCCGCCGCCTGCCCCGGTGCGGATGGCCGGGTCCGCCTCAGCCCCGCCAGCTCCCGGGACCGGGTCGTCGAGGCGGAGCGTCAGCCCGATCCTGCCGCGGCGGACGTCGACGGTCAGCACCTTGACCCTGACCACGTCGCCCGGCTTGACGACCTCGCGGGGGTCCGAGACGAACCTGTCCGACAGGGCCGAGACGTGCACGAGACCGTCCTGGTGGACGCCGACGTCGACGAAGGCACCGAAGGCCGCACAGTTGGTGACGACACCTTCGAGCACCATGCCGGGGACGAGGTCGGCGACCTTCTCGACCCCCTCGGCGAAGCGCGCCGCCGCGAAGGTCGGGCGAGGGTCTCGACCGGGCTTCTCCAGCTCGGCGAGGACGTCGAGGACCGTCGGCAGACCGTGCTTCTCGTCCACGAAGTCGACGGGCTGCAACCCGCGCAGCACCTCGGTGCTCCCGATCAGATCACCGAGACCGCACCCTGCCTTCTTCGCCATCGCGCGCGCCACGGGGTATGACTCGGGGTGCACGGCCGAGGCGTCGAGGGGCTCGTCTCCGCCCCGCACCCGCAAGAATCCTGCCGACTGCTCGAAGGCCTTCGGGCCCAGGCGTGGTACGTCCTTGAGCGCCCGGCGCGAGGGGAAGGCGCCGTGGGCGTCGCGGTGCGCGACGATCGACTCCGCGAGCGAGGTCCCCAGGCCCGACACCCGTGCCAGCAGGGGCACAGACGCTGTGTTCACGTCGACCCCGACACCGTTCACGGCGTCTTCGACGACGGCGTCGAGCGACCGTGACAGGTCGCCCTGCGGGAGGTCGTGCTGGTACTGCCCGACACCGATCGACCTCGCGTCGATCTTGACGAGCTCGGCGAGAGGGTCCTGCAACCGCCGCGCGATCGACACCGCGCCGCGCAGCGAGACGTCCATGCCGGGCAGCTCGGCGCTCGCGTAGGCAGAGGCGGAGTACACCGAGGCGCCGGCCTCGGACACCACGACCTTCGTCAGGCCGGGGTGCTTGCCGACCAGCTCGCCCGCCAGCCTGTCGGTCTCGCGGGAGGCCGTGCCGTTGCCGATCGCGACCAGCTCGACCCCGTGCGTGGTCACCAGCGCAGACAGCGTCGCGAGGGACTGGTCCCAGCGGCCCGAGCCCTGGTGCGGGTGGATCACCGCGGTGTCGACGGCCTTGCCCGTCGCGTCGACCACGGCGACCTTCACGCCGGTGCGGAAGCCCGGGTCGAGCCCGAGCGTCGGGCGTGGCCCGGCCGGGGCGGCGAGCAGCAGGTCTCGCAGGTTCGCCGCGAACACGCCGATCGCGTCGGCCTCGGCGCGCTCGCGCAGCCGCAGGCGCAGGTCGACGTCCACGCGGATCCCGACCCGCCCGCGCCAGGCGAGCCGCACGGTCTGCGCCAGCCACGCGTCGCCCGGGCGCCCGGCCGCCGAGATGCCGAAGCGCGCGGCGATGGTCCGCTCGTAGACGGACTGCTCACCCGCCGGGCGAGCCCCGTCCGGCTGCGGGTCGGGGTCGACCTCGAGGGTCAGCACGCCCTCCTTCTCGCCGCGGAACATGGCCAGGATGCGGTGCGAGGGCGCCCTGGTGAGGCGCTCGCGGTGGTCGAAGTAGTCCGAGAACTTCTCGCCCGCGGTCTCCTGACCGGCGACCACGCGGGCGGCGAGGTCGCCGGTCTTCCAGGCGCGCTCGCGCAGCTCGCCGACGAGGTCGGCGTCCTCGGCGAAGCGCTCCACGAGGATGGACCGCGCCCCGTCGAGCGCCGCCTGGCGGTCCGCGACGCCACGGTCGGCGTCGACGAAGGCCCCGGCCTCGGACTCCGGGTCGCGTCCGGGCTCGGCCAGCAGGAGGTCGGCGAGCGGCTCGAGACCGGCCTCGCGGGCGATCTGCGCGCGCGTGCGCCGGCGCGGCTTGAAGGGGAGGTAGATGTCTTCCAGCCGGGACTTGGTCTCGGCGGCCATGATCGACGCCCGGAGCGTGTCGTCGAGCTTCCCCTGCTCCTCGATCGAGGCGAGGACCGCAGCGCGCCGGGTGTCGAGCTCGCGCAGGTAGCGCAGCCGCTCGTCGAGGGTGCGCAGCTGGGCGTCGTCTAGGCCTCCCGTCGCCTCTTTGCGGTAGCGGGCGACGAAGGGCACTGTCGCGCCCCCGTCGAGCAGGGCGACCGCGGCGGAGACCTGGTGCTCGCCGACGGCGAGCTCGTCGGCGATGCGGCGCGAGACCGTGGGCAGGGTGGAGATCGGCATGAAGGAATTCTGCCTTGCTGCCCGGTTGCTCGCGGACCTGCTCAGGCCCCCGGCGTGGTCCGGGCGACGAAGCGGGAGTCGTCGTTGACGTAGGCGTAGTAGAGCCCGATGAGCAGACCGCCGCCGAGGAGGTTGCCGAGCAGGGCGATCCCGAGGTTGCCGGCCGCCAGCCCCACGTCGATGCCGTCCTGCAGGCCGACCACGAAGAACAGGACCGTGTTGGCGACGGAGTGCTCGAGGCCGAGGAAGGCGAAGACGAAGACGCTGATCACCATGACGAGGCACCGGGTGAGGTCGTCCTTGATGATCCCGTTGTAGACCAGCAGCATCGCGATGTTGATCATGAAGTTGCACAGGACAGCGCGGATCAGCAGGTCGGTCCAGCCGGTGACCCCCTCGGTGAGGTACCCGAGCTTGTGGTCGACGGCGTCGGTCATGAGCTCACCGGTCGCCCCGGAGGTCAACGACGAGAACCTGAACAGGACCGCCACGAGCAGGCCGCCGACGATGTTGCCGACGTAGCACAGGCCGAGGATCCGCAGGGCCTTCCCGACGGTCGTGCGCCGGTGGTAGAGCCCGATCGACACGATCATCATGTTCGAGGTGAGCAGCTCGGACTTGCTGTAGTAGATGAACACCAGGGCCCACCCGAAGAACAGCGCACCGACGATCTTGCCGACGAGGTAGAGGCCGTCACCGGCCTCCTCGAAGGCCGCGATCACGGCGAAGTTCACGCCGTACATGAGGCCGATGATCACCCCGGCCATGGCCGCGCGCATGAGGTACTGGCGCACGAGGGCGCTGCTCATCGCGGTCTTGGTCTCCAGCGCCTCGAGGACCGTGGAGATGAAGTGCTTTCCCGGGAACAGGGAGGCGTTGTCCAGCATGGACACAGAGTCTCATGCCGGGGCGGCTGTGGGGGGTCGGAGGTGCGGAGTGCGTGCTGGCACCTCGGATCCCGGTGCAGCCGGTCAGTCGATGCCGAGGAACCGTCGGGTCCCCTCGACCCCGGCGTAGCTCACGTCGAGGCGCTGCTCGGCCGGGCGGGCCTCCCACGCCTCGCGGCGCATCCTGTAGCGCAGCTTCTCGGCAGGTGCGCCCTCGCGCACCTCGGTGCGGGCTCCGTCGCGCTCGTAGCCGACCTTGCGGGTGACGGCGTTCGAGGCGGGGTTGTCCTCCCACGCGCTCGTGGTCGCCGCGCGGGCACCGAAGCCGTCGAAGGCCAGGTGCAGCGCGAGGTGCCGCATGGCCGTCCCGATCCCTGCGCCCTGGTGCTCGAGGCCGAGCCACGAACCGGTCTCGACGGTCCGCGTCACGAGGAACTGGTCGGTCTGGAGGGCCTGGATGCCCACGGGCACACCGTCGACGAGCACGCCGAGCTCGAGCGCCCAGGACTCCGGGGAGAGGCGTGACCTCGCGCCCCACTGGTAGGCGAGCACGCTGCGGGCGACCTCGACGGGGGTCCCACGGGTCCACGGAACGTCGAAAGGCATCGTGTCGGGGGAGTGCACGCCGCGTGACGCGAGACCGGCGAGGTCGACGACGAGCTCGTCGTCGAGGTACCTCAGCTCGAGGCTACGACCGTCGCCGAGCGCGTCGGCGGAGACGGCGCGCAAGGCGCTGACCGGCCAGAGGGCGTCGAGGGAGAGGTCGGAGATGTCGGCGTGCGCGGTCATCTGGGCACGCTAGCACTGGCGGACTGGCGCTCACGGGCGGGCGTGCGCTCAGACGGACCGGGTCGTACGGCGCTCGACGAGCGGAGTCTCGACGGTCGTGGTCTCCGGGGTCTCCCGCCCGGCGAGCGCGTCGAGGAGGAGGGCGACCGCCGCAGCCGCGATGCTCGTCGCGGGGAGCCTGACAGTCGTGAGCTCGGGGCTCACCAGCCGGGCGGTGTCGAGGTCGCCGACCCCGACGATCTCGAGGTCGTCCGGCACCGTGACCCGTCGCTCGGCCGCCACGCGGTGCAGGGCGAGGGCGAGCAGGTCGTCGTCGCACACGACGGCTCGGGCGCCGTCGTCGAGCAGGCGTCCGGCGGCTGCCGTCGCAGGCTCGACGTCGAAGGTCGCCCGCCACCGCGGGTCGGTCCGGAGCGTGACGCCGTGCTGCCGCGCCGCGTCGGCGCAGTCGGCGACCCGCGACGCGAAGACTGCCGACGGGTAGTCGGCGGCGAGGTACGCGATCTCGCTGTGGCCGTGCGAGGCGAGGAGCGCGACGGCGTCCGCGGCTGCGGCTGCGGTCGCGAGGGCGACCGACCGCATGCCGGGCTCGGGGACCTCGACGAAGACGAGCCTGTCGCGCCTGTCGCGCAGCGGCGAGCCCTCGGACAAGCGTTCCCCGCAGACGATCGCGCCTGCGAGGTGGCCCGAGGACAGCTGGTCGGCGAGCCGCTGCTCCCAGGAGTCCTCGTGCCCGCGCGTCTGGATCATCGTCAGGGCGAGGCCGTGCCCGGCTGCGGCGTCGTCGGCGGCCGAGAGCATGTGGCCGTAGAAGGGGTGCGAGGCGTCGAGGACGACGAGGCCGAGCAGCCCCGAGGTCCCGGTGCGCAGCGTGCGGGCGGCGACGTTGGGCCTGTAGCCGAGGGAGCGGGCGACCTCCTGGATGTGCGCGGCCGTCGCCGGGGCGATCCGCCCCGCAGCCTTGCCGGACATCACGAGCGAGACTGCGCTCTGCGAGACACCGGCTGCCCGGGCGACCTCCGTCGCGGTCGTCGAGCCGCGGGCAGGGCTCGTGGTTGACCGGGTTCTGGGCACGGTCCTACAGTAGCCGTCATACGTATGACGGACGCTGCGACCCAGGAGGGGACGCCCGCCCGCACCTGACGAGGAGACACGACATGACCGACGCCGCCCGCATCGCCTGGGTCGACGAGCAGTGCCGGCTCATGGCCGGCATCCGCGAGGAGATCGCCCAGACGCGCCCCTTCGACGGGCTGACCATCGGGTCCGCGATCCACCTCGAGCCCAAGACCGCCGCCCTCGTCGCCACGCTGCGTGCCGGTGGTGCCGAGGTCGTCGCGACAGGGAACCTCGGGTCCACCCAGCCCGGGACCGTCGCGCACTTACGCTCCAACGGGGTGCGGGTGGTCGGCGAGCCGACCCGCGACCGCGCCGTCCGTGCCCGGCACATCGACGAGGTGCTCGACGCCGAGCCCCAGCTGCTCCTCGACAACGGGGGAGACCTGTTCCTGCGGTACCTCGAGCGCCCCTACGCCGGGCTGCTCGGCGGCACCGAGGAGACCACCTCCGGGCGGCAGGTCCTCGAGCCGCACCGCGCGGCTCTCGGCCTGCCCGTCCTCGTCATCAACGACAGCCCCATCAAGGCCTTCGCCGAGAACCAGCACGGCGTCGGCCAGAGCGTCCTCGAGTCCTACCTGCGCTTCACCAACCGGATCACGCACGGCGAGCGCGTCGTGGTCGTCGGCTACGGGTGGTGCGGGCGCGGCGTCGCCGACACCTTCCGCAACGCCCGCAGCCAGGTGACCGTCGTCGACGCCGACCCCGTCATGTGCCTGCGCGCTCTCATGGACGGCTTCCGCACGACGTCGCTCGAGACGGCGCTCGCGGACGCCGACGTGGTCGTCACGGTCACCGGCGGCGGTCGGGTCCTCGGGCCCGAGCACACCGACCTGCTGCGCGACGGCGTGATCCTGGCCAACGCCGGGCACGAGCCCGACGAGATCGACCTCGCCGCGATCGAGGCGCAGCCCGGTGCGACGGCGTGCGAGACCCTGCCTGACGTCCGCTCGGTCACCTTCGCCGACGGTCGCACAGTGCACGTCCTCGGCAGTGGTCACATGGTCAACCTCGCCGGACCCGGCGCCCGCGGGAACTCGATCCAGTCGATGGACATCGGGTTCTCGCTCCAGACGCTGTGCCTCGCACAGGTCGCCACGGGGGCCGTGGGACCGCAGGACTGTGTCGTGCCGGTGCCGCGGGCTGTCGACGTCGCGGTCGCGGAGGGGTATCTCGCGCTCAAGGGGATGCGGTGAGAGGCCCAGGGTTTGTCCAACAGGCTTTTGGACGAGCACGGGGATCGTCTCACCGGCGTGCTGGACCATCTCGACACTCGTGAGGAGCGCCGCAC
Organism: Sanguibacter biliveldensis; assembly: GCF_033798665.1. NCBI lineage: Bacteria > Bacillati > Actinomycetota > Actinomycetes > Micrococcales > Sanguibacteraceae > Sanguibacter > Sanguibacter biliveldensis. Next base: position 3,893,491 of record NZ_CP138359.1, on the reverse strand, counting down.
GCGCGGGTGAGACGTGGCTCCCCGCCGATCCCTCCGCGGCTAAACTGGCCCTCGTCTCGGCCAGCCGTGCCCGCCCCCGCAGGGCACATACCCATGAGGGATCTGATGACCGCCCCCAGCAAGCCCACCCTTGACACCGTCGAGCACGCCGCGAGCACCCCGGACGAGGTGCAGCCCTTCGCGGCGCTGGGCCTCAAGCCCGAGGAGTATCAGCGGATCCGCGACATCCTCGGACGCCGCCCCACGGCTGCTGAGCTCGCGATGTACTCCGTCATGTGGTCCGAGCACTGCTCGTACAAGTCCTCCAAGGTGCACCTGTCGACCTTCGGCGCCAAGACGACCGACGAGATGAAGAAGCACCTCCTCGTCGGCATCGGCGAGAACGCCGGGGTCGTCGACATCGGCGACGGCTGGGCCGTCACCTTCAAGGTCGAGTCCCACAACCACCCGAGCTACGTCGAGCCCTACCAGGGTGCGGCGACGGGCGTCGGCGGGATCGTCCGCGACATCATCTCGATGGGCGCGCGCCCCGTGGCCGTCATGGACCAGCTGCGCTTCGGAGCCGTGGACCACCCGGACACCGCACGCGTCGTGCACGGCGTCGTCGCCGGCGTCGGCGGCTACGGCAACTCCCTCGGCCTGCCCAACATCGGTGGAGAGCTCGTCTTCGACAGCTCCTACCAGGGCAACCCGCTCGTCAACGCCCTGTGCCTCGGCGTGCTGCGCCACGAGGACATCCACCTCGCCAACGCCTCGGGCGTCGGCAACAAGGTGGTCCTCTTCGGTGCGCGCACAGGCGGCGACGGCATCGGCGGCGCGTCGATCCTCGCCTCCGAGACCTTCGAGGACGGTGTCCCCGCCAAGCGCCCGAGTGTCCAGGTGGGCGACCCCTTCATGGAGAAGGTGCTCATCGAGTGCTGCCTCGAGCTGTACTCGGCCAAGGTCGTCGAGGGCATCCAGGACCTCGGCGCCGCCGGCATCTCCTGCGCCACCTCCGAGCTCGCCTCGAACGGTGACGGCGGCATGCACGTGTGGCTCGACGACGTGCTGCTGCGCGACCCGTCGCTCAACGCCGGCGAGATCCTCATGTCGGAGTCTCAGGAACGCATGATGGCCGTCGTCACGCCCGAGAAGCTCGACGAGTTCCTCGCGATCACCGGCAAGTGGGACGTCGAGACGGCCGTCGTCGGCGAGGTCAACGGCTCCGGCCGCCTGACGATCGACCACCACGGCCAGCGGATCGTCGACGTCGACCCCAAGACCGTCGCGCACGAGGGCCCGGTCTACCACCGCCCCTACGCGCGCCCGGCGTGGCAGGACGGCCTCAACGCCGACACCGTCGTGGCGGCGGGCCTCGCCCGCCCGGAGACCGGCGACGAGCTCCGCGCGACGGCGCTCCGTCTGCTCGGCTCGCCGAACCTCGCCTCCAAGGCGTGGGTCACCGATCAGTACGACCGCTTCGTGCAGGGCAACACCGCCCTCGCCCAGCCCGACGACGGCGGCGTGATCCGCGTCGACGAGACCACCGGGCTCGGTGTGGCGCTCGCGACCGACGCGAACGGCCGCTACTCCAAGCTCGACCCGCGCACGGGCGCCCAGCTCGCGCTCGCCGAGGCGTACCGCAACGTCGCCGCGACGGGTGCCCGCCCGCTCGCCATCACCGACTGCCTCAACTTCGGCTCGCCCGAGGACCCGGACTCCATGTGGCAGCTCGTCGAGGCGATCGAAGGACTGGCCGACGGCTGCCAGACCCTCGGCGTCCCCGTCACCGGCGGCAACGTCTCGCTCTACAACGGCACCGGTGAGCCCGGCCAGATCGACTCCTCGATCCACCCGACGCCGGTTGTCGGCGTCCTCGGTGTCCTCGACGACGTGTCGCGCGCGACGGGCTCCGGCTGGCGCGCGGCAGGGGAGACCATCTTCCTGCTCGGCACCACCCGCGCCGAGCTCGACGGCTCCGCCTGGGCCGACGTCGAGCACTCCCACCTCGGTGGTGTGCCGCCGCGCCTCGACCTCGCAGCCGAGAAGTCCCTCGCCGAGGTGCTCATCAACGCGACGCGCGACGAGCTCGTCGACGCCGCGCACGACCTCTCCGAGGGTGGCCTCGTCCAGGGCCTCATCGAGGCCTGCCTGCGATTCGGTGTGGGTGCGAAGGTCTCGGTCGCCGGGATCACCGCGCGCGACGGCGTGAGCGACTTCGAGGCGCTGTTCTCCGAGTCGACGGCCCGCGTGCTGGTCTCGGTGCCCCGCGGCGAAGAGGTCCGCCTGGTCGACGCCTGCGTCGCCCGCGGCGTGCCGTACCTGAAGATCGGCGAGGCCGGTCATGACGTCGACGGCGTCGAGGCCCTCGAGATCGACGGGCTGTTCACCCTGCCCCTCGACGAGGCCCGCGAGGTCCACACCCGCACGCTCCCGGCGATCTTCGGCTGAGACCACGCCGCGCGAGCGGCACGCGAGACGCCCGAGGGGGCGAGGTGCAGCACTGCTGCACCTCGCCCCCTCGGGCGTCTTGGTCGCCGGCTGCCCTGCCGCTCCGCCGCCGAACCGCCGCCGAACCGCCGCCGACCTGCAGCCGACCTGCAGCCCCGTCGCCGGGCCGTCGAGATCGTGACTTAGGAGCGAGACCGACGGTTCCGAGCATCGATCTCGCTCCGAAGTCACGATCTCGAGGCTGGCTGGCTGGCTGGCTGGCTGGCTGGCTGGCTGGCTGGCTGGCTGGCTGGCTGGCTGGCTGGCTGGCTGGCTGGCTGGCTGGCTGGCTGGCTGGCTGGCTGGCTGGCTGGCTGGCTGGCTGCGCCTACTTCGCGAGGAAGGCGAGCAGCGCCGCGTTGACCTCGTCCGCGTGGGTCCAGAGCAGGCCGTGCGGGGCGCCCTCGACCTCGACGTAGTCGGCCTCGGGGAAGGCCTCGTGGAAGGGGCGCGCGGTCGCGTCGATCGGGAGGATGTTGTCGGCCGTGCCGTGCAGGATCAGCGAGGGCTTGCCGGCCTCGCGGACCGCGGCCACGTCGGCGCGGAAGTCCTCGAGCCAGGCCGGGACGACGGCGTAGGCGGCGACGGGGGCCGAGCCGACGGCGGTGGCCCAGCTGGCGTCGACGGCCTGCTGGCTGATGCGCGAGCCGAGGTTCTCGTCGAGGTTGTAGAAGTCGCCGTAGAACTGTGTGAACCAGGCGAAGCGGTCCGAGCGGGCGGCCTCGGAGATGCCGTCGAAGACCTCCTGCGGGACGCCCGTCGGGTTGTCGTCGCGCTGCACGAGGAAGGGCTCGAGCGAGGCGAGGAAGGCGAGCTTGGCGACGCGCTCGTGGCCGTGGCGGCTGACGTAGCGGGCGAGCTCGCCCGTGCCCATCGAGAAGCCGACGAGGACGACGTCGCGCAGGTCGAGGGTCTCGAGGAGGGTGTCGAGGTCTGCGGCGAAGGTGTCGTAGTCGTACCCGGAGCCGACCTTGCTCGACTGGCCGAAGCCGCGGCGGTCGTAGGTGATGACGCGGTACCCGGCGGCGAGGAGCTCGCGGGTCTGGCGCTCCCAGCTGTGGCCGTCGAGGGGGTAGCCGTGGATGAGCACGACGGGCTGACCGCTGCCCTGGTCTTCGTAGTAGAGCTCGACGTCAGTGGTGTTCTCCTGGCCGACGGTGATGCGTCCCATGGGAAGTCCCTTCCAGATCACGGTGAGAACGGTCGTTCTCGCGCTGTTGCTCACATTAGAGAACGATCGTTCTCCGCGCAAGTAGGATGGGGGCATGACTTCCGACGACCTGAGAGAACGCATCGTCGACGCCGCCGACAGCCTGTACTACGCCAAGGGCTACGCCGCCGTCGGCATGGACGAGCTGCGCTCGGCCGCCGGGGTGTCGTTGCGCAGGCTCTACTCGGTGTTCGCCTCGAAGGACGAGATCGTGCTGGCGGTGCTCGACCGCCGCCACCAGATGTGGGAGGACGGCGTGGCCGAGCGGGTCGGCCGGGTCGAGGACCCGCGTGAGAAGCTCCTCGCCGTCTACGACTACCTCGCCGACTGGTTCTGCGACGACGAGTTCCGCGGCTGCGGCTTCATCAACGCCTTCGGCGAGCTCGGTGGGACGAACCCTGCTGTCGCGCAGGCTGTCCGGGAGCACAAGGCGTCCTTCCAGAGGTTCGTCGCCCGCCTCGTCGAGGCGGCTGGAGCCTCGCCGGCGCTCGCCGCCCAGCTCGCGATCCTCGCCGAGGGTGCGCAGACGACCGCCGCGATCTCGGGGGACCCTGCTGTCGCCGCCCAGGCGCGCGGTGCGGCCGAGGTGCTCGTGGCTGCCGCGGGAGCTGCGGCCGCGGCCTGAGGTGCACCCGGCGATGGGGAGCCTGCACCATCGTCTCGGTGGGCGTGGCTCACCGTCCTCCCCCACGATGGGCAGATGGGACTCTTCACGAAGCTCGGCCGCCGCACCTCCGCACCGCAGGAGTGGGCGCAGCTCTGGGAGCTTCTCGTCCCGCTCGGTGGGCAGACCACCCCGGACGCCGTCGACAGGTGGTCGCGCTGGGCCCGCGCGCTGCCGGCCGAGACGCTGACGGTGGCTGCGGAGCAGCTGGCCGAGGCCTATGCCCTGCTGGACACCGAGCAGCACGGACGGGCCCTCGCTGTCGAGCCCTTCACAGGTCTGGACCGGCCCTTCGCCAGGATGAGGTTCCTCAGGGTGCTCGACCGCGTGATCCTCGCCGGTCCCGACGCCGTGCAGAAGGTGGCCGACGCGCCCGAGCTCGTCCGTGGTTACGACACGGTCCACCTGCTCGACCCGGAGCAGAGCCTCGGCTCGACGGCTCCCGCGCTGATGCACCTGTCCCGCCTGCTCGACGAGGCGAGGGTGCTGGGTGGTCACAGCGCGCCCACCGTCGGAGAGCTGTCCCAGCCCGACGAGAACGAGGCCCTGCGCGCCATGATGCAGCTGGAGCACGGGTCTGCCTCAGGAGGCTGGGTGTCGAGCCGCCGCTGGCCGACCCTCAGGTCCGCCAAGGCGTCCCGGCGGACGAGGTTCTCGATCGAGGACCCGGAGATCGCGTGGATCGACGTGGACGCCTCGATCCTCTGCGAGGACGAGTCGGGAGAGGCACCCGCCGACCACGTGCACGACGAGTCCTGCTGGACCGGTGCGAGCCGTGCAGCGACCCTCGAGGTCTACACGGCGCTCGGCGGGGCGGCCGGTGCGCAGCACGAGCTGTGCCACCGCCAGGTGGGCGTCGAGGTGGTCTCGGCCGAGGACGCGACGGCAGACGGAGGTGCCCCTGACGTCGACGAGTCGCTCCCGATGGTCCTCGTCGAGCTGGTGCTCACCGACGCCGAGCTCGCCGTCGTCGACCCGCCGGCCCGCGTCGCGCTGCTCGTGCGCCGGAGCGCGGAACGGCTCGCCCGGGCGGCGCTGCCGTGGAGCGCGAGCAACCGGACGGCGCTCGTCGGGCTCGCGGCAGGGCAGGCGGTCTGAGGGATCTCTCAGCGGTATGCGGCGGGAGCGCGAGGGCTGCCTGCCCTCGCGACCGTCGCTGCAGGCCAGCCGTCTGACACCCTGTGCGTGGCGTGCCAGCGCAGCGGGGAGTCACCTCAGCGTGACCGCGCACGCCGCACCCGTCTCACGCAAGGGACCAACGTCCAGCATCTGAGCACTTCCAGCAGACCGTTGACAGTGGCGTCCGCCGTGCATACCTTCCAGGACATCGAGGTCCACGGGTTCGACCGTGGGCTCCGCCGCACCGGCGGACTGCTGAGGAGACACACCATGACTGGACGCACACTGGGCACGGCGCAGCCGCAACCCGGGCTGTCCCTGTCCTGTTGTCCGGTCTCCGGTGCGCCGCTCACCTGTCGCCGCTGAGCTGAGCGTCACCCCGCGGGCCTGACCCGCGCCGCCGTCACCCTCGGTCCCACGCACGACCTGCGTGGCACCCGGAGCACCGCGAGCCTCGCTCGCCGCCCGGCCTGACGGCCCCCTCGACCTCTGGTCCACGACCAGTCGTCCTCCCGGCCCTGCGCCTGCCTGAGCAGCCGCACACCCGGACCTGCGTCCCGACCCCTCACGCCCGACCACGGCGCGTGGTCGGACGCACCCTCTCGCCGCACCGCACCCGGTGCGCCCCGCCCACCTCGCCGTGCTGCCGACGTCTCGCGACGCCCGGCGCGGGTGCAGGTCTGGCAGCGGAGCGCCCACCACCGTCACGAAGGACTCTTCGACATGCCCTCCAGCACAGACCGCTCGACCGACCGGACCCTCCACCTCGCCGTCGACCTCACCGACGCCGGCGCCCACCCGGCAGCCTGGCGGACCCTCGGCTCGCAGGCTCGGCAGCTCTTCGACGCCGAGCGCCTGCAGGACCTCGTCACGACGGCGCAGCGCGGGACCGTCGACCTCGTGCTCTTCGACGACGCCTTCTCGCTCCAGCCTGGTCACCGCGGCGGCGTCCAGGGACGTCTCGACGCCGCCCTCGTCGCAGCCCGCCTCGCCCCGCGCTCGGCCGGCATCGGTCTCGTGCCGACGGTGACGACCACGCACACCGAGCCGTTCCACGTGTCGAAGGCGCTCGCGACCATCGACCACGCGAGCCACGGCCGCGCCGGCTGGCAGGTCGCGGTGTCGACGGGCACCGAAGACGCCGCGCACGTCGGGCGCCGCCCGGCCCCCGACCTCGACGCCGCCTGGGCCGAGGCCGGCGAGGCCATCGACGTGGTGTCCCGCCTCTGGGACAGCTGGGAGGACGACGCCGAGATCCGCGACACCGCGACGGGGCGCTTCGTCGACCGCGACAAGCTGCACTACGTGGACCACGACGGCGTGCACTTCGCCGTGAAGGGCCCGTCCATCACGCCCCGACCGCCGCAGGGGCACCCCGTCGTGGTGGTGCGCGGGGACAGCGACGCCGCCCTCGCGGTCGCCGCCGAGCACGCCGACGTCGTGCGGGTCCGGGCGACGACCCTCGAGCAGGCCCGCGGCCTCCGCGAGCAGGTCCGCGCTGCCGCCGCCGACCACGGCCGTGACCCCGACGACGTGATCGTGCTCGTCGACCTCTACGCCGTCATCGGCCCGGACCGGGCGAGCGCCCAGGCACGCCTCGACCTGCTCGAGGGCCTGGCCGGGGTCTCGTGGGACACCGACTCGTACACGCACGTCGGCACCGACCGCGACCTCGCCGCGACGGCCGAGGAGTGGCTGCTCGCGGGGGCGACCGACGGCTTCACGGTCCGGCCCTCGTCGCTGCAGACCGACCTCGTGGCCCTGGTCGACGGAGTGGTCCCGCTGCTGCGCCGCGCAGGGATCTACAAGAGCGAGTACTCGGGCAGCACGCTGCGCGACAGCCTCGGTCTGGCCCGCCCGGCCAACCGCTACGCCGCCGCGATCGCCTGAGAGGACGAGGAACCATGACCACGACACCCGCGCCCCGCCCCGACGGCCGCCCCCGCAAGCAGATCCACCTCGGCGCGCACTTCCCCGGCGTCAACAACACGACGGTGTGGAGCGACCCGCGCTCGCGGAGCCACATCGACTTCGAGTCTTTCGAGTACCTCGCACGGCGCGCCGAGGCGGCACGCTTCGACTTCTTCTTCCTCGCCGAGGGCCTGCGGCTCCGTGAGCACAAGGGCCGCATCCACGACCTCGACGTCGTCGGCCGCCCGGACACGCTCCCCGTCCTCGCCTCGCTCGCGGCGGTCACCGACCGTCTCGGTCTTGCCGGGACGATCAACACGACCTTCAACGAGCCCTACGAGCTCGCCCGGCAGTTCGCCACCCTCGACCTGCTCTCGGGCGGCCGGGCGGCCTGGAACCTCGTGACGAGCTCGGACGCCTTCACAGGGGCGAACTTCCGCCGCGGCGGGTTCCTCGACTACTCCGAGCGCTACGAGCGTGCCGCAGAGATCGTCGACGTCGCCCGCCAGCTGTGGGACTCCTGGTCCGACGACGCGATCGACGCCGACCCCGAGAGCGGGGCCTTCCTGCGCGAGGGCGCGGTCCAGCGCGTCGACCACGACGGCAAGCACTTCGACGTGCACGGCACCTTCACCACGCCGCGCGGCCCGCAGGGGCACCCTGTGCTGTTCCAGGCCGGGGACTCGGGGGAGGGCCGCGAGTTCGCCGCCGCGACGGCCGACGTCGTCTTCTCCCTGCACGGCACCTTCGAGGACGGTCAGGTGTTCTACCGCGACGTCAAGGACCGCCTCGCCGCCTACGGGCGCACCGAGGACTCCCTCAAGATCCTGCCTGCGACGACTGTCGTCCTCGGCGACACCGCAGAAGACGCTGCCGAGGAGGCCGCGCTCATCCGCCGCCAGCAGGTGTCCGGGCAGACCGCGATCGCGTACCTCGAGCAGGTGTGGGGCCGTGACCTCACGGCCTACGACCCCGAGGGGCCCCTGCCCGACGTCGAGCCCGACGTCGACAACGCCTCGCTGACCCGTGGCAAGGTCCGGCACGTCAAGGACCCCGGGCCCGTCGTGGCCGCGTGGCGCGAGAAGGCCGCCGCGAAGGGCTGGTCGATCCGGGACCTCGTGATCGAGGTGACCACCCGCAACCAGTTCGTCGGGACCGCTCAGCAGGTCGCGGACGACATCGACCGCTACGTGCAGGAAGACGCCTCGGACGGCTTCATCCTCGTCCCGCACCTCACGCCCGAGGGCCTCGACCCGTTCTTCGACACCGTCGTGCCGCTGCTCCAGGAGCGCGGGTCCTTCCGCACCGAGTACGAGGGCACGACGCTGCGCGAGCACCTCGGCCTCGAGCTCCCCGGTGTCGGCGGCACGCAGGCAGCAGATCTCGAAGGGGCACGCGCATGACCACGACCGACGAGCGCACGACGACGGCTGCGACCACGGACGAGCAGAGCCCCGAGGCTGCCTGGGCTGCGTGGCACGCGGAGCGCGAGCAGGGCCTCACGGGCGAGCACGGCTGGTTGACGCTCGTCGCCCTCAGGTTCCTCTCGGGCACACCGCAGAGCATCCCCGGGCTGCCCGGTGAGTGGTGGGCAGACGCCGACGGCGCCCATGTCCGGGCGACCGCCGACGAGGGCCTGCTGGCCTGGGACACCCGGACCGGGCGCGAGGCCAGCCAGACGCCTCTCGACGGGCAGCACACCGTCGTCGTGCCGGAGGCGGGCTCGACTCTCGCGGCCCTCGGCGCCGACGGGGTCGCGGCCGAGGTCGCGCTGCGCACAGGGCGCTACCTCGTCAGGGTCCGTGACCCGAAGGCGCCGGCACGCACAGGGTTCACGGGTGTGCCGACCTACGCCTACGACCCGTCCTGGGTCCTCGACGCACCGGTCCGCTGGTTCGACGAGCCCCGCCCGACCCTCGTCCGGGCCGCCCAGCCAGGCCTGCGCCACCACGTCCGCGTGGTCGGGGAGGTCGACGTGGTCCGTGACGGGCAGTCGGCCACCCTCGCGGTGACCGGGCAGCAGGCCGGCACAGGGTCGGTGCTCTTCTCCGACACGACGCAGGACACCGCCGAGTGGCGCGTCGTCTCGCTCCCTCCCGTGGACGAGGCAGCCGGTGGCCGCGCTGCTGCTGACCGTGCTGCTCCTGGCCACGCTGCCGACGGACTGCCCAGCACGGTGCGGCTCGACCTCAACCGGGCGATCAACTTCCCTGCGGCCTTCTCCGACTACGGCACGTGCCCGCGCCCTGTCGACAGCAACCACCTCTCGTTCCCCGTGACCGCCGGAGAGAAGGCCCCCCGATGAGCACCGCGACCCGCCGCACCCCCGGCGTGAGCCCGGGCGACGAGCTCGACGTCCGCGAGGTCCACCTCGACGACCCGCTCGTGCGGCCCCTGCTCGAAGACCTCGCGCACGAGTACGCCACCCGGTACAGCGACCACCTGACCGAGGACGAGCTGCTCCGTGAGATGTCGGAGTACCCGGCCGAGGACTTCGCAGCCCCGCACGGTCGCCTGCTCCTCGTGCTCGCGGCAGGTGTCCCTGTCGCAGGTGGTGCTTACCGTCGCCGGACCGAGCCCGAGCTCGGCGACCTCGCGCGCAGCGCCCACCCCGAGTCGGCCCGCACCGAGGACGGCAGCCCTGCGGTCCCGACGGCCGAGCTCAAGCGGATCTGGACGCACAACGCGCACCGCCGTCGCGGCCTCGCCCGCCTCGTGCTCACCGAGCTCGAGCGGCGCGCCGGCCAGAACGGCTACGAGCGCATCTACCTGACGACCGGACCTCGCCAGCCCGAGGCCGCAGGCCTCTACCTCTCGGCCGGCTACGCGCCGCTCTACGACCCGACGGTCCAGGCGGAGCGGCCCGGCCCGCTCGCCTTCGAGAAGTGGCTCTGTCCGAGGTGACCTCACGCGCACCGGCGGTCGACGCACCCGCCCCCGGGTCACCCGGGAACCCCGCACACCCGAAGGTCAGCCATGAGCTCAGCACTCTCCACACCGCCCTCGACGGGTAGGCCGGCGAACCCCGCCGCGCCGCCCGGCCTCACCGAGAGCACGACCAGCACAGCCAGCACGACCAGCAAGGCCCCCGCGGCACCCACGTCGCCCTCGGCACCCTCGGCCTCTTCGGCACTGCCGCGGGCCACCCGGGCCGAGCTCGAGTCGCTGCGCGTCGTCGGTGCCCGGCACCCCTGGCGCTGGGTCGCGACAGCGGGCGTGGCCGTCCTCCTCGCGATGGTCGTCAGCTCCCTCGTGACGAACCAGCGCTGGGAGTGGTCGGTCGTCTTCCAGTACCTCACCTGGCCCTCGATCCTCTCCGGCCTGTGGGGCACGCTGCGCCTCACCTTCGTCGCGGCGATCATCGGCTTCGGTCTGGGCACCGTGCTCGCCCTCATGCGGCTCTCGCGCTCGCCGCTGCTGCGCGCGGTGTCGTGGGCCTACACCTGGGTGTTCCGCTCGGTGCCGCTGATCCTCCAGCTGCTGCTCTGGTACAACCTCGCGTACCTGTACCCGAGCCTCACGCTGGGCATCCCCTTCGGGCCGTCCTTCGCGGAGTTCGGCACCCTCGACGTCATCAACAAGTTCGGCGCGGCGATCCTCGGTCTCGGGCTCTCGCAGGCGGCGTACTCGGCGGAGATCGTCCGGGCCGGGATCCTCAGCGTCGACCAGGGCCAGCACGAGGCCGCCGCAGCGCTCGGCATCCCGCGGGCTCGGCAGTCGACCCGCATCGTGCTGCCGCAGGCGATGCGGACCATCGTGCCGACCTCGGTCAACGAGATCATCGGCCTCGTCAAGGGCACGTCGGTCGTCTACGTCCTGGCCTACGGCGAGCTCTTCTACACCGTCGGTGTCATCTACGGACGCAACCAGCGGGTCGTCCCGCTGCTCATGGTCGCGGCGATCTGGTACGTCATCATCACCACGGTCATCACCGTCATCCAGTTCTACGTGGAACGTCACTACGCCAAGGGCGCCGTCCGGACGCTCCCGCCGACCCCGCTCCAGGTCGCCCGGTGGACCGTGCTGCGCACGTGGGCCCGTCTCACAGGCCGCCCTGCGCACCCGTCCCTGCCGCCGGCCTTCGCCGTGCGGACCGGCAACGGACGGGGGCACCTCACCCGCACAGGCCGTCCGAGCGCTGCACAGCCGAGCACCTCGCAGCCGAGCACCGCACGGCCGAGCACCGCACGCACCGAGGGAGGTGCCGCATGAGCACCACGACAGGCACCCGCGGCCTCCTCGAGGTCCACGGCGTCCACAAGAGCTACGGCACCCTCGAGGTCCTCCACGACGTCGACCTCACCGTCCAGCCGGGTGAGGTCACCGTGATCCTCGGCCCGTCGGGCTCGGGCAAGTCGACGCTCCTGCGCGTGGTCAACCACCTGGAGAAGGTCGACAGGGGCTTCGTCGCCCTCGACGGCGACCTCATCGGGTACTCGCGCAGCGGCGACACGCTCCGCGAGCTCAAGGAGAAGGCCGTCCTCGCCCAGCGCACCCAGATCGGCTTCGTCTTCCAGAGCTTCAACCTCTTCCCGCACCTGACCGTCCTCGAGAACGTCGTCGAGGCGCCGGTGAGCGCGCAGGGCCGCAAGCGGTCCGAGGTCGAGGTCGAGGCACGCGAGCTGCTGGCCCGGGTCGGGCTCGCCGACAAGGCCGACGCCCGCCCGCGCCAGCTCTCGGGCGGTCAGCAGCAGCGCGTGGCGATCGCCCGGGCGCTGGCCACCAAGCCGCGGCTGCTGCTCTTCGACGAGCCGACGTCGGCCCTCGACCCCGAGCTCGTCGGCGAGGTCCTCGACGTCATCAAGGCCCTCGCGCACGACGGTACGACCCTCGTGGTCGTCACCCACGAGATCGGCTTCGCCCGGGAGGTCGCGGACACCGTCGTGTTCATGGACTCCGGGCGCATCGTCGAGCAGGGCCCCGCGGCGCAGGTGATCGACGACCCGCAGCACCCCCGCACGAAGGCGTTCCTCGACAAGGTCCTCTGAGGCCGACGGTCCTCGCGGCTGTCGGGCCCTCGGGACCGAGCGGCCCCTCGGGACCACCCGGCGCGCGGCTGCTCGGCCACCGGTCCGGCACGTCGCCGACCCGTCACGTCGCCGACCCGTCACGTCGCCGATCAGCACGACGCCCACCAGCACACCGCACGACAGTCTCCCGCGCAGCCGACCGGCCGGCGCGGCCCCGCTCGTACCCTCTCGCCCCCCGCGAGACCACCCGGAAGGTCCACCTCATGTCCCGTCCCACCACCCGCAACCTCGTCGGCAGCCGTCCCCGCAGCCCCCGCAGCCGTGCCGCTGCAGCGCTGCTCGTGCTTCCCCTCGTCGCGGCCCTGGCAGCGTGCTCCTCGAGCAACGCCGAAGAGCCCGGTGGGAACCAGCTCGCCGCCGACGCGGAGGCTGCCGGCCTCACCGTCAACACGACGCCGGACCAGGACCGCATCACCACGACCGAGTCGGCCGAGGCGATCGCCCTCCTCCCCGACGCGTACAAGGACGTCGACACCCTCACGGTGTCGGTGAGCGCCTACGTCGCGCCGCTGGCCTTCCTGGCCGACGACGAGAAGACGCCGATCGGCAACGAGACCGACATCGCGTACCTCATCGGCGACGCGCTCGGCAAGGACATCCAGCTCGAGGTCAAGGCCTGGGCGGACTGGCCCCTCGCCCTCCAGTCGGGGGACATCGACGCGACGATCTCCAACGTCACGGTCACCGAGGAGCGCAAGGAGCTCTTCGACTTCTCGTCCTACCGCGTCGACCAGCTCGGCTGGCTCGTGCAGGCCGACAACGAGGAGATCACGTCGATCGACGAGGCTGCGGACGTCGCCGGGCTCACCGTCGCGGTCGGCTCGGGCACCAACCAGGAGAAGATCTTGCTCGCCTGGGACGAGGCCAACCAGGCCGAGGGTCTCGAGCCCGTGAACATCGAGTACTTCGAGAACGACGGCGACACGACCCTGGCGCTCCAGTCCGGGCGGATCGACGCGACCTTCGGCCCGAACGCCACCTCGGCGTACAAGGCGGCCGTCGCCCCGCAGGACTTCAAGGTGGTCGGCACCGTCAACGGCGGCTGGCCCGAGACCGCGCAGATCGCTGCCGCGACCCTCAAGGGCAACGACCTCGCCCCGGCGATCACCGCCGCGATCAACCACGCGATCGAGGACGGGTCCTACGACAAGGTCCTCGAGCGCTGGGGCCTGACCGAAGAGGCCGTCACCGAGTCCGAGACGAACCCGGCAGGTCTGCCGAAGTCCTGACCCGCCGGCGCGAGCCCGAGCACCCCGGAGCCTGAACGCCCGGGAGCGACCGCGGCTCGTCGGCAGGCCACCCCGCCCGGAACGGGCCGGGACACCCGCCTCAGCGGCGTCCCGGTCCGCACCTGACGACACAGCGCAGCGCCTCACCCAGCACCGCACCGCACGCACCATGCACGCACCGCACGCACCACGCACGCACCACGCACGCACCAGGAGAGCCACCATGAGCCGCGTCCCCCTCTCGATCCTCGACCTCGCACCCGTCTCGTCCGGCTCGACCGGCGCGCAGACCCTCCGGGACTCGGTCGCGCTCGCCGAGCGGGCCGACGCGCTCGGCTACACCCGCTACTGGTTCGCCGAGCACCACCTCTCCGCTGGGGTCGCGTCGTCGTCGCCGGCGGTCCTCGCCGCGCTGGTCGCAGGGCGCACCCAGCACCTGCGCGTGGGCACGGGTGCGGTGCTGCTGAGCACCACGAGCCCGCTCGTGGCCGCCGAGCAGCTCGCGACGGTCGCCGCGCTGCACCCGGGCCGGGTGGACCTCGGCGTGGGGCGTGCCTTCACGCCGCCGACGAAGCCGGCTGCCGCCTCGGACGCGGCCGAGGCGTCTGAGAGCGCAGCCCCTCCGGCTCGTCCTGCTCGCAAGCCCGCCGCCCCGGCGCGTGACGTCGACGGCCTGCACGTCCCGTCCGCCCCGCCGATCGACTACACGGACTCTGCGCTGCGCGAGCGGCTGCTCGGCCAGCAGCGTGTGGTCTCGGCCAACCGTCAGCCCGCGCCGTTCCGTGACGAGCTCGAGGTCGTCCTCGGACTGCAGGCCGGGACCTACACCGACGCCGACGGCGTGCCCCACGTGAGCGCGCCCGTCGAGGGCACCGACGCCGAGCTCTGGGTGCTCGCCTCGAGCGGCGGGGAGTCCGCTGAGGTGGCCGGCGCGCTCGGTCTGCCGCTCGTCGCGAACTACCACGTGAGCCCCGCGACGATCCTCGAGACCGTCGCGTCGTACAGGGCGGCCTTCGTCCCAGGGGTCCTCGACGAGCCCTACGTCGTGGTGTCGGCCGACGTCCTCGTCGCCGAGACCGAGGCGCAGGCCGAGCTCGCCGGAGCCCCCTTCGCCGAGTGGGTGCTGTCCATCCGGACAGGTCTCGCGGGGGCGATCGCCTACCCGAGGCCCGAAGACGCGCTCGCCCGTGAGTGGACCGAGGCCGAGCGTGCGCTCGTCCTCGACCGGACGGCGACCCGGTTCGTCGGGTCGCCGGAGCAGGTCGTCGCGCGGCTCGAGGTGCTCCAGCGCGTGACTGGGGCCGACGAGATCCTCACGACGACCATCGCCTTCGACCCGGCTGACAGGGTGCGCTCGGCCGAGCTGCTCGCGCAGGCGTGGGGGCTCGAGGCGCCGGCGGCGGCCGCGGGTGCGGCGGGGTCTGAGCCGGCGGCTGCGGCTACGGTCACCGGTGGCGCCGCGGCAGCGCACGACACCGACGAGCGTGCGCACGACAAGCCCGCGCACGCCGAGGACGTCCCGGTGGGCGACACCTTCGGGCAGGTCGCCACGCACCTCGTGGGGTCAGGGGCGCACTCGTGACGGCGGTCGACGAGCAGGCCTCGCGCCCTGTCACCACAGCGCCGCGCTACGCCGCCCACGCGCCGCGCGACGCCGCGCCCGTCACCGTCCGGCTCGTCGAGCCCTCCGAGCACGACGCCGTCGCCGCGCTCCTCGTCGACGCCTACACGAGCGACTACGACATCTCGGGGGAGTACCGGGCCAGCCTGTCGGCCGTCGCCGAGCGGGCCGCCGAGCACGAGGTGTGGGTGGCCGTCGGCGCCGACGGCCAGCTGCTCGGGACTGTCGCGACACCGCGCGCGGGGCGGCTCATCTCCGAGCTCGCCCGTGACGGCGAGCTCGACTTCAGGCTCTTGGGTGTCTCTCCGGCGGCCCGCGGGCGTGGGGTCGGCGAGACGCTCACACGGCACGTCCTCGACCTCGCGCGGGAGCGTGGCGCGAGCCGGGTCGTCATGAACTCCGGACCGCAGATGATCTCCGCGCACAGGCTCTACCACCGGCTCGGCTTCGCCAGGTCCCACGAGCGGGAGACGCGCGTCCTCGACGACGGCACCCGCCTCTTCGCCTTCGTGCTCGAGCTCTCCGCCCCGGCGGTGCCCGGCGTGCCGGGCGGACCCTGTGCACCCGGCGCGAGCCCGGTCCCCGCAGCACCAGCGCACCACCTGTCCACCCATCCCCGCACAGCAAAGGCCTGACACCATGCCCGTCGAGTTCCTCGGCATCGCGACCACGTCCGACGCCTCCGAGACCACCGAGCGCACCACGGCGTCCTTCGACAAGGACTACCTGCTGCGCATCGTCCGTGCGCACGAAGACAACGACTGGACGCGGGTGCTGTTCGCCTACGGCTCGAGCGGCCCGGAGCCCTCGGTCCTCGCGTCGTACGTCGCCGCGCACCTCGACACCGTCGAGCTGCTGCTGGCGCACCGCCCGAACGTCTCGTACCCGACCTTCGCCGCGAAGAGCTTCGCGACCCTCGACCAGCTGTCGCAGGGACGCCTGTCGGTCCACTTCATCACCGGTGGCAACGACCACGAGCAGCAGCGGGAGGGGGACACGCTCACCAAGGACGAGCGCTACGCCCGCACCCAGGAGTACATCCAGATCGTCAAGAAGGCCTGGACGAGCGCCGAGCCCTTCGACCACGAGGGCACGTACTACCAGCTGGCCGACTTCGTCGCGGAGATCAAGCCCTACGAGGGCCGAGTGCCGACCATCTCCTTCGGCGGGTCCTCCGCAGCCGCGTTCCAGGTGGGCGCGGCCGAGGCCGACATCTACGCCGTGTGGGGCGAGCCCCTCGCGAGCACCTCCGAGCAGATCGAGACCGTGCACGCCGCGGCCGCCGCGGCAGGTCGGGTCACGCCGCCGCGCATCCACGCGGCCTTCCGGCCGATCATCGCGCCGACCGAGGCGCTCGCCTGGGAGAAGGCCGACCAGGTCCTCGGGCGCATCGAGGCCCGCAAGGCCGCTGCCGGCGGGTCGATCAGCCGGCGTCACCCGCTGACGAAGCCCGAGAACGCGGGGTCCCAGCGACTCCTCGAGATCGCCGCACGCGGTGACCGCCACGACTCCGTGCTGTGGACTGCCCCGGCCAAGGCCACCGGCGGTGCGGGCAACTCCAACGCCCTCGTCGGGACGCCCGAGCAGGTCGCCGAGGCGCTGCTCGCCTACTACGACCTCGGGGTCCGGATCATCTCGGCGCGCGGCTACGACCTGCTGCACGACGCTGCGGACTTCGGCCGCTACGTCATCCCGCTCGTGCGCGAGGGCGTCGCCCAGCGCGACGCCGAGCTGGCGCGCGAGTCCTCGGACGAGGCCGACGCCGAGCGCCGGGCGGCAGCGCACTCGGCGCTCGCCCGCCAGGACGCGATCGCTGCAGCTGCCGAGGCTGTCGCCTGATGCGCTTCCAGGTCCTCGACATCGTCTTCAACCCACCGCACCCGGTCACGGGGGAGGTGGTCGCCCCGGCCGACCGCCTCAACCGGGTGGTCGACACGGCTGTCCTCGCGGAAGAGCTCGGCCTCGACTCCTTCTCCGTGGGGGAGCGGCACGCGGGCGAGGTGCTGTCCTCGTCACCGACGGTGATCCTCGGGGCGATCGCGGCGCGCACGTCACGGATCCTGCTGAGCACCGGTGTCACGGTGCTCTCGCTCCTCGACCCGGTCCGGGTCGCCGAGGACTACGCGACGATCGACCAGCTGAGCCGGGGCCGCTTCGAGATGGTCATCGGCAAGGGCAACGAGGCGGCGCAGTACCCCGTGCTCGGCCTCGACATCAGCAAGCAGTACGAGTACCTGCAGGAGAACTACGAGCTGCTGCGCCAGCTGATCTCGGGCGAAGAGGTCACGTGGTCGGGGACGCACCACGTCCCCCTCGACAAGATCACCACGCTGCCGCGGCCCTTCGCCGGGCCCTTCCGCATCTGGCACGGGTCGGCGACCTCGGCCTTCGCCGTGGACCTCGCCGCCCGGTGGGGCGACCCGATCGTGTCGGCGAACGCCTTCCAGCCGCGCGAGGCCTACAAGGTGCTCATCGACCGCTACCGCGAGCAGTACGCCGAGCACGGGCACGACCCGGCCAAGGCGTACGTCGGCTCAGGTTCCGGCGGGTTGTTCCTCGCGGACACCACCGAGCAGGCCGTCGAGCAGTACAGGCCGATCTACGAGGGGGCCGTGGCGCGCGCCGACGCGCGCGGCTACGACCCGAAGGCCGTCGGCAAGGTGACGGCCTTCCGGACCGTCGAGGAGGCCGTCGAGCGCGGCCCGGCGCTCGTCGGCTCGCCCGAGCGGGTCGTCGAGAAGATCCTCGACTACCACCAGAGCTACGGCCACGACCTCCAGTCGGTGTCGGTCAACCACCTCCTCGACGTCGAGCAGCAGCACGACGTGCTGCGCCGCTTCGCCGAGGAGGTCGTGCCGCAGGTCCGCGCCGAGGTGAAGACCGACCTGTGGACCGAGGCCGACACCGGGCGCGCCACGGGGTTCACTGCAGTCTGAGGACCTGGCACCAGGTCCGTCCGCGCACCAGAGGAGCACGAGCATGACCGAGCAGGTCGAGACCGTCGTCGTCGGCGGCGGGGTGATGGGGTCGGCCGCCGCCTGGGCCCTCGCCTCGGCAGGCCGTGAGGTGCTGCTCCTCGAGCGCTTCGAGCCCGGGCACGTGCGCGGCGCCTCGCACGGGGCGTCGCGCATCTACCGGACCACCTACGCGGAACCGGAGTACCTCGACCTGGCGCAGGAGGCGCTGGGCCACTGGCGCTCGCTCGAGGCCGACGCCGGGGTCGAGCTCCTGACGCTCACGGGTGGGGTGAGCGGAGGAGCGGGCGACGCGCGCCGCGAGGAGATCGCCGAGGCCTTCGTCGCGCGCGGCGTGCCGCACGAGTGGCTCTCGGCCGAGGCTGCGGGCGAGCGCTGGCCCGGGCTGCGCTTCGACGGGCGGGTGCTCCACGAGACCGAGACCGCCGGGCGGGTGCACGCCGACCGCGCGGTCGAGGCCTTCCAGGCTGTGGCACAGGCGCGCGGGGCTCAGGTCCGGCACTCGACGGCTGTGCTCGGCATGGACGAGGTCCCCGGTGGTGTCCGGGTGCGGACCGAGCAGGGCGACGTCCTCGCACAGCGGGTCGTCGTCGCGGTCGGTGCGTGGAGCGCCGGACTCGTCGCTCCGCTGCTCGGCGGTGCCTCGGGTCCGCTCGGCCCGGGTGGTCTCCCGCTCGTGGTCACCCAGGAGCAGCCTGCGCACTTCGCGCTGCGCGCCGGTGCGCCCGACGAGCTGACGTGGCCGAGCTTCACGAACGACCCCGGGCCGTCCTTCGTCGGGCCCGCCCGACGCTGGCCGAGCGGGACGTACGGTCTTGCGACCCCCGGCGAGGGCATCAAGGTCGGCTTCCACGGCGTCGGTCCACGCACCGACCCGGACCACCGGACGTTCCAGCCCGAGCAAGGGCAGCTCGACCAGCTGCTCGACTACGTGGCGGAGTGGGTCCCGGGTGTCGACCCGACGACAGCCGTCCCGATCTCGTGCACGTACACGACGACCCCCGACCACGACTTCGTGCTCGACAGGGTCGGCCGCGTGGTCGTCGCCGCAGGGTTCTCCGGTCACGGCTTCAAGTTCGCGCCGTCCCTCGGCAGGGTCCTGCGCGACCTCGCGACCGAAGACGTCGACGGACCTGTCGGTGCGGTCGCCGAGCGTTTCAGGCTGGGCCGCTTCGCGGGGGCCGCGCGGGGCTGACGGGTGTCAGCCTCCCAGGCCGGCAGCGTCCGCGTCGTCGTAGCGCTCGCGGGCCTGCTCGATCTCCGGCAGGTGCTCGGTGGTCCAGGCGAGCAGGGCGTCGATCGGCTCGCGGAAGGTCTTGCCGAGGGGCGTGATGCTGTACTGCACGGCGACCGGGCGGGTGCCGAGGACCTCGCGGGCGACGACGCCGTTGCGCTCGAGCCTGCGCAGGGTCGCGGTGAGCGACTTCTGCGTCACGGCGGGGATCGCCCGGCGGAGCTCGTTGAACCGCGACGGTCTGTCGCAGAGCTCGGCGAGCACCTGGAGGGACCAGGTGTCGAGGACCTGGGCGATGAGGTCTCGGTGCGCGGGGCCGACCGCGGGGTGGTCGTGGTCCGCGTGGGGCTGCGTGGGCGGATTGCCAGGCCGCCCGGTTGGCTGCGGCGAGACGGTCGGCGTGCTGGTCATGGTGTCGATCTCCCGGTGCGGTGGTCTCCGGCGCGATACCTGGTCTCGTTGAAGCGCTCTCCGGAGACCAGGTATCTCTTGGGCACCTGATAGTCCCACCTCTGAGGAGACCCACATGACCGTCCAGCTGCTGAGCCCCGAGGGCATGCCCCAGCCCGTCCCGTACCACCACGTCGCGATCGGCACCGGCACCCGTCAGGTGCACGTGTCCGGGCAGATCTCCCGCGGGCCCGACGGGACGCCGCTCGCCGCCGACGACCTCGCCGGGCAGGTCGCGCAGGCCCTGCGCAACACCGCGACTGGCCTGGCGGGCGCGGGTGCGACCTTCCGCGACGTCGTCCGGCTGACCTTCTACGTCACGCACTGGGCGCCCGAGAAGATCGACGCGTTCATGGCGGGCGTCGAGAGCGTCGCCGCCGAGCTCGACCTCCCGACGCCGATGCCGCCGGCGTCGCTCATCGGGGTGGAGTACCTCTTCATGCCCGACGTGCTCGTCGAGGTGGAGGCGACGGCTGTGCTCGACTGAGCGTCGGTCGGGGTCGGCGCCGTGCCCCCTCAGCCGCCGACCTTCGAGGCGATCACGCCGATGACCGCCGCACCCCACATGGTCACCATCGAGATGAAGCCGACCACCTGGGCGACCTCCATCAGTCGTGGGGTCGGCGCGTCACCGGGGTTGACGAGACCGAAGACGCCGGTCGTGGTCGAGTACGTCGGACGCATCGGCACGTGGAACTGCCGGACGTCGAAGTCGGTGAGCGCGGGCGCGGGCTCGCCGCGAAGCGCGGCCTGTTCACGGCGGCGCCGGAGCCGGCCCACCTGCACGGCGTACCAGGCGAGGGTGCCGTACTGGGTGATGAAGCTCAGGCCCCACCCGAGGAAGGCCACGCCGATCACCGGCCCGGCGTCGTCGGTCGCCCGGATCAGCGCGACGCCGATCGCGACCAGCGCGGCGCCGGCCAGGAGGGCGAAGGGGATGGCCCACCATGAGCCCGAGCGGTCGTCCCTGTAGGGCGACGGCGACCGCACCGGGCGGAGCATCTCGACCAGGTGGTCCCGGTGCGACGGGGTCGCCGTCTCCTTCTCGTCCCATGTCGCCATCGGTCTGCGCCTCCTCGGTCGGGTCCTGGGTTCCACCAGCTGTCAGGCTCATCGTCGACCAGCCCGTGCCTCGCCGCCAGGGCTGGTGATGGGGAGAGGTGCACCGACCTGTCTGCGCCAGCTGTGCACAAGGGTGACCATGCTCCGATATCAGCAGTGTCGACAGAGGACAAGGGGCATAAGCCCTTTTAAGACTCAATAGAAGGAACTACGTTTTAAGAACTAAAGTCTTGGATCGGTCACCTCCCAGGAGGTGCAGGGGACCGCGATCATCGTGGATCGCAACGGCGGAGCCAGGCGATGTGCTGTGCACACGCCAGACATCCCGTCGACGCTGGGTGCCGACCATCAGCGTCTTCTCAGCAGGGCTCGCGTGATGGCTCCCTCGAGGTCGGAGGGCAACCGTCTACGAGCGCAGACCACCACCGAAGTGAGGGATCCACATGGCACGAAAGCTCGTAGCAGCGGCGGCGACAGGACTCTTGGTCACGGCGGGGCTCTTTGTCCCAGCCTCGACCGCAACGGCGTCCACGGCATGCAGCGGCTCGTCCATCACCATCAACAAGCCGTCCGGGGCTGAAGCTGCATCCACAGCCAGCGGCCATGGTCACGTCACCGGGAACCACTACATCCGGAGCACGACGATCTCGGCCGGAAAGGTGATCTACACCTGGTGGGCCGACAACAGCGGAGGGTCCAACGGCGACACGTGGGACACGTTCTACTCCACGAAGACGTGCTGAAGGGACGTCCCAGCCGTCGAGGTCTGATGGTGGCGGCCGCTGCGGCCGTCACCATCGGTGTCTTCGGGGCTTGCGGGGTTGCCCCAGATGCAGAGTCCCCCGAGGCGACGCCTGGGCGGCTGGTGGAGATCTCCGAGGTGGCCAGAGAGGACTGCCTCGTCGTCGGACCGCTGGTCGACGGGCAGGTGACCGTGGTCGACTGTGGCGCTGACGACGCTGTGCCTGTCGTGGGACTCGCGGCGGTGGGCGACGACGCTCCCGACATCGCTCCTGCTGCTGCGATCCTCAACGGGTTTGCGCAGTCGGCATGCCAGCCGTCCTTCGACGCCTACGCCATCGAGGTGGACGAGCCGTTGACGGGCAAGAACCTCATCTCTGTGATCGACGAGGCCACATGGTCAGGGGTCGGGACGACGGTCCTGTGTGCCGTGGGAGAGCCCGAGTGACGTCAGCCCGGCCGGCGCTGTCGCTGGACGGCGTCACCGTCTCGCGCGGGCGACGGACGCTCGTGCGGGACGTGTCCTTCTCGATGGGGCCCGGTCTGGTGCACGCGTTGCTCGGCCACAACGGCGCTGGCAAGACCACGCTGTTCCGCGCCGTCTCGGGCCTGGTGCCCACTCGATCTGGACGTATCGTCACGAGAGGTGAGCCGTCGGTGCTCTTCGTCGGCTCGCGCTTCCCTGCCGAGCTACGGGTGCGCGATCTGATGGCCTACCGCGGGCGCCTGGTGTTCGCGTCCCGGAGAGACATGGCCCGGGCACGAGAGGTCACCGGGATCGGCGCGTTCGAGGCCGCGCGCTGCGGCGAACTCTCCACGGGCATGGCGCAGCGGCTGGCTCTGGCCGTCGCGCTGCTCGGGGGCGCGCGTGTCCTCCTCCTCGACGAACCCACCACAGGGTTGGACCCCCAGGCCATCGACAGCCTGCTCGACCTGCTGCGGACGTTGCGGGACGACGGGTGCACAGTCGTCCTGTGCTCTCACGACCTCGCCCAGCTGGAGCTCGTGTGCGACACCGTGACGTGCCTGCGGCACGGCCGGCTGACCGTGACAGGCGCCGTCGGCGACGTGGCCGCGCGAGTCCCGAGAGCTGGGCACGTGGTGCGCACCTCCGATGACGGAGCCGCCTACCGCGCGCTGCGGGAGGCGCGGATGGATGCCACCCTGACGTCCCGCGGTGTACGCGTGGCCGGTCCTGACCCTCTCGAGGCGGTGTGGACGGTGGTGGCGCGCCACGCGGTCGTCCACGAGATCACTGTCGACCGCGCTCTGTTCGACCGCATCTTCGACGAGTTCGCCTCGTCTGGCACCGAGGTCGCCGACGAGAGGACGCTCTCGTGAGAGCCCTGGCATCCCTCCTGCTCCATCGCAGGGTGGTCGGCGTCCAGCTGTGGTTGTGCGGCCTGGTCGTCTGCGCACTGCCGGTCTTGAGATGGTCGACGAGCTCACGAGACCTCGACAGTGCGCTCAGGGCTGCACAGGCGCAGGTCGACGTGATGCAGCCTGTGATCGGCGAAGAGTTCGACCTCGCGGCGGCTTTCGTCGAGCCTCGATACCTGGCTGCTGCGGAGCTGCCCTTCGACCTCGCTGCCCTGACGGTCGGTCTCGCGCTGGTGTGCCTGCTCGCTGGCGCGGTCCTGTGCGGAGGCGACTGGCGGACCCGTTCCGTCCATGTCACCTGGCCATCAGCGCGCCGACGGGGAGAGTCCGCGGTCCGGGCGGTCGTCGTGTGGACCGGGTGGTGTGCGGTCGTCGCTGTCGTGGTGCTCGTCGTCGCTGCAGTGTCGCTCCTCGGGGTCGCGTACCTGCGAGGTTCGGCCGACGGGGTGGCGCTGACGGGTGTGCTGCTCGTCGTCGTGCGCGGGGTGCTCGTGGTTGCCGGTGCTGCGTCGATCGGTGCTGCCGCAGGGGTCGTGGCCCGGTCAGAGGTCGTCGTGATCCTGGGCGTTCTCGTCTATGTGGTGCTCGGAGAGCTCGTCGCTCCTGCGGTGTGGGCGGCTGACGGCTTCCGGAGCGGTGTGACGAGGCTCGTCGGGCTGGTCGTCTCTGAGGCCGAGGGGTCGCGAGGGATGGCGCTCGAGTGCCTCGCGCCCAGGTGCCCAGATCTCGTCGCCCCTGGGGGCGGGGCTGCGGCAGCCTATGTCGCCGGTGCGGGAGTGGTGGTGCTCGTCATCGTGCTCGCCGGGGCGGCGGCCCGTCGTCCAGTCTGGAGATGAGCCGTGAGCAGGGAGTGCCGGCGGCGGGCACCGTGCCGGACGGCTGAGTGTGTGCCGTCCTAGAGGTCAGCGGTACCCGTCCCACACCGGCGACGGGAAGAGGACCTGCTCGAACCGGGCCCAGCCCTCCTCCATGCTCACGGCCGGGGAGCGGAACGACCGCAGCTGGACGCCGTCCATCGCCTCGATGGCCATCTCGACGAGACCTCGGGCGTCCTCCCAGGGGCCGACCTCGGGCGGCAGGCGCCAGGTGGTGCGGGAGTAGAGCTCCCAGGTGGCGTCAGGTCGGACGTCGAAGTACCCGTGCGCGGGGTGCTCGGGGGAGATCGCCTCGGCGCCGAGCACCATGTACAGACGGACGAGCTGCGGCTCGGCGGCGTTTTTGCGCACGAGGAAGCGGCAGTACCCGGGGAAGGACGCGCCGTCGGGGTGCGTCGCGGCAGGGTCGCCGCTCGCGATGTACGCCTCGGGGTCGAACCTGCGGTCGTAGCGCTGCTCGACGATGAGCTGCAGCAGGCCCTCTTTGGTCCCGACGTAGTGCAGCAGGCCGGCCTGGCTGATGCCCACGGCGTTCGCGACGTCCTGGAGCGAGAGCCCGTAGAACCCGTGCTGGCTGACGAGGCGGGTCGACTCTTCGAGGATCTGCGCGGTGCGGGCCTCGCGCGTGAGGCGGACGCGACGCCTCGGCGCGCCGTCCGTGGTGGTTCCGGTCATCCCCGCACCGTACCGCCTGGTCCGCGACGGCCCACGGAGGCGGCTGTTGACTTTCTTACCGCGCGGTCGTAATTTGCTCCTATCTACCGATCACTCGGTAGTGGTGAGCCTCCCCCGGGAGGCCCGCGTCTCAAGGCTGAGCCGCACGACTCCCATGACCAAAGAAGGTTCACATGGACACCCGCACCCCCCTCGCCGACGAGGGCTCGACCCCGACCCCCCAGGCCACCGACCTCGCCCCCGACACCGGCGCGCCCTTCACCCGCGCGCTCACCCTGAGGTTCGGTGCCGGGTTCTTCGCCTTCGGCCTGCTGTGGATCGTCGGTCTCCAGATCGTCGCCGCCGTCCTGCTGCCCCAGCGGCTGCTCGACATCGGTGTCGAGTCGCCCGAGGCCTTGCTCGGGACCATCAGTGCCGTGACCGCCGTCGTGTCCCTGGTGTCGAACCTGCTGTTCGGCAACCTCTCGGACAGGTCCCGCGGCCGCTTCGGCCGCCGCGCGCCGTGGATCCTCGTCGGAGGGCTGGTCGGTGGTGTCTCGCTCACCCTCATCGGCGTGCTCACCAGCCCGGCGCTCATCATGGTCGCGTACTGCGTGTCCATGGTCGGGCTCAACATGATGCTCGCGCCCGCGGTCGCTGTCCTCGCCGACAGGGTGCCCATGCGCGTGCGCGGCACGATGTCCGCCTTCTACGGGGGCGGGCTCGCCGCCGGCGCGCCGCTCGGCAGTCTCGTCGGTGCCGCCTTCATCACCGGCGCCCTCCCCGGCTTCGTCCTCGGCGGGGCCCTCATGGCCGGCTCGGCTGTCGTCGCGCTCGCCGTCTGGCCCCGTGAGAGGTCCGCGGTCGACCTGCCACCTGCGGCCGGTGGCTTCCGCGAGCTGCTGCGCTCGTTCCGACCGCCGCGCAACGCCCCAGACTTCTACCTGGCCTTCGCCGGGCGCCTCTTCATGCTGGTCAGCTATCAGATGATCATGGCGTACCAGCTCTACATCGTCCGCGACCACGTCGGGCAGACCACCGCCGAGTCCGCCAAGACCATCGCGACGATGTCGGTGATCCTCCTCGTCGTCTCGCTCGTCGGCTCTGTCGCGGCCGGTCCGGTCTCCGACCTCATCGGACGTCGCAAGCTGCCTGTCGTGGTGTCGAGCCTGCTGTTCGCCGTGGGCATCGCGATGCCGTGGATCTGGCCGACGCCGACGGGCATGTTCCTCTTCGCGGCGATCGCCGGCTTCGGCTACGGCGTGTACACCTCGGTCGACCAGGCCCTCAACGTCGATGTGCTCCCCGACGAGGAGCAGGCAGGCAAAGACCTCGGCATCCTCAACCTCTCGACCACCGCCGGGCAGACCGTCGGGCCGCTCGTGACCTCCGCCCTCGTCGTGTCGACAGGCGGCTACGGGCTCGTGTTCCCGGTGGCCATCGTGGCTGCGCTGCTCGGCGCCTTCTTCATCACGCGGATCAAGTCCGTGAAGTGATCCGCCCCTCTGCCTGGCCCTGCGCTGGTCCGCGAGCCAGACAGACCCTCGCCCTGAATCTGACACCCGACCCGACCCAGACACCCAACCCGAGGAGACTCTCGTGACGACGACGTGGACCACGTCCACCCAGGACGCCCAGTGGACCGAGCGGGGCGCCCCCACGCCAGGTGCGTCCGCGGCTCGCGGGCTCACGCTCACCGGGACGCGCGGCCAGACGCTGCGCGGCTTCGGCGGCACCTTCAACGAGCTCGGTCACCGCGCCATCTCCGCGCTGTCCGAGGACGACCAGGAGACGATCTACCGGGAGCTCTTCAGCCCGGACGAGCTCAACTTCCGGGTGAACAGGTCCGCCGTCGGCGCGAACGACTTCGCGGCGTCCTGGTACTCCTACGACGAGACCCCGGGCGACTACGCGCTCGAGCACTTCTCGGTCGAGCGCGACGAAGACCACGTGATCCCGTTCATCCGGCAGGCCCAGCGCTTCCAGGACGACATGGTGCTGCACTGCTCGCCGTGGAGCCCGCCGACGTGGATGAAGAACCCGCCGGCCTACAACTTCGGCACCCTCGTCATGACGCAGGAGAACCTCGACGCCTACGCGCAGTACTTCGTGAGGTTCGTGCAGGCCTACGCTGAGCGCGGCATCACCGTGAGCCAGGTGCACGTGCAGAACGAGGTGTTCGCCGACCAGAAGTTCCCGTCCTGCGTGTGGACGTCGGAGCAGCTGCGGATCTTCGTCCGCGACCACCTGGGCCCGGCCTTCGAGGCCGCGGGGCTCACGGCGAAGATCTTCCTCGGGACCCTCAACGGCCCCGAAGACATGAAGTTCACGGCGACAGGCCAGGCGCTCACCAACTACGCGCGCTTCGTGGACAACATCCTCTTCGACGACGAGGCCCGCAAGCACATCGCCGGGATCGGCTACCAGTGGGCGGGCCAGCACGCTGTCGCCCGCACGCACGACGCGTGGCCCGAGCTCGAGATCATGCAGACCGAGTCGGAGTGCGGTTTCGGGGCGAACAACTGGGAGGAGGCCGAGTACGTCTTCCACCTGGTCCGCCACTACCTCCAGCACGGGGCGACCGGCTACACCTACTGGAACATGGCCCTCGAGCCTGGTGGTCTGAGCACCTGGGGCTGGCCGCAGAACTCGCTCATCACCGTGGACACCCAGGCGCGCACCTTCACGCGCAACCCCGAGTACTACGTGCTCAAGCACTACTCCTCGGCCGTGCGCCCGGGAGCGGTGCCGCTCGGTGTGACGGGTCGGTTCAGCGCGCAGGGGTCGGCCTACGAGAACCCGGACGGGTCGATCGTGGTCGTCGTGCAGAACGCGCTCGACCGCGACGAGGAGTTCGCCTTCACGGTGCCGGGGGAGGAGGCGAAGAGCTTCCACACGACCCTCGAGGCGAGGTCGCTGAACACCTTCGTGATCCCGGCATAGCCGGGCCCGGCCTCCTCCTCCTCCTCCACTGCCGCTGCCGCTGCCGCTGCCGGCATCCTGCCGAGATCGTGACTTCGGAGCGAGATCGTGACCTAGAAAGGTCGCGCTCGCTCCGAAGTCACGATCTCGCTGTCTCGCTGTCTCGCTGTCTCGCTGTCTCGCTGTCTCGCTGTCTCGCTGTCTCGCTGTCTCGCTGGGCCTGCTGCCTGGGTCGACAGGTCAGCAGGACCGAACCGACGGGCCATCGGTGTGGCGGCGGCCCGTCGGCACGGTGATCGCCGAGGTCAGGCCGGCATGTCGCCCTCGACTACCACGAGGTCCCAGGCGCCGATGGTCAGGGAGTCGCCGACGGTGATCCCCCCGTCGCTGAGCACAGACCGCCCGGCGACCGGGCTGTCGAGCGTCACCGCCTCGGCTGAGTAGTTGAGCAGGTAGGTGAGCTCGCGGCCCCGGGCGTTGGTGCCGCGGCGGACGTTGACGGTCCCGGCGAGCTCGTGCGGCCAGTCCCAGACTCCCGCGTCGCGCACGGCGACGGAGAGCGCGGCGCGGACGAGGTCGGGCGAGGTCATCGTCCCGAGGTGCAGAGCCGAGCCGCCACCGGAGCCTCCGCCCGGGCGGTGGCGGGTGATCGCCGCGTAGCCCTCGTAGGCCGGGTGGTCGTACCCGGCGAGCACCTCGGCGCCCTCGGGGGTGAGCAGCTCCATGAAGCGTTGGGCTTGCAGGGAGCCGGCGGGATCCTCCGCAGCACCAGCACCAGCACCAGCACCAGCACCAGCACCAGCACCAGCACCAGCACCGCCCTGCGCGCTGACCGCCTCGGCCAGGTCCCCGTGGAGCGTGAGCCCCACGCCGTCCGGCCGGGTGAACTGGTTGTACGTGACCCCCAGCGTCTCGGTCAGCCCGTGCGGGGCGCGGTCGTGCCACACGGTGACGTGCTCGTCGGCGACGGCCGTGCGGAAGGTCGTCACCAGGTGGCCGCCGGCCTCGACGTGCTCGCGGAGCCGAGTGATCGTCGACTCCGGCGCAGAGTAGAGCGCGGGGGCGACCACGAGTGCGTAGCGGCCGAGGTCGGGGTCGTCGGACGAGACGAAGTCCACCTCGACGTTGAGCTCGAAGAGCGCGTCGTAGACCCAGCGCAGCACGTCGTTGTAGCCGATCGAGCTGCCGAAGACCCCGTCGATGAACCCGGTCTCGACCGTGAACCACTGCAGCGCGGTGAGCGCCTCGTTGCTCACCATGATCGCGACCCTGTTGTCCTTGCGCAGGTGCAGCAGCGCGTCGCCCGCGGCGGAGGCCTCGCGACCGAAGACTCCGGCCTCCTCGTACGTCGGGTTGGTCTCGAGGTCGTGGCTGAGCAGGCCCTTCCAGTACGTCTCGAAGGAGTTGTGGATCGAGTGCCAGTGCCAGTACATGAGGCCGTCGGCCCCGCTCGCCAGGTGGCTGTACGCCTGGAGGCGCAGCTGTCCGGGGTAGGGGAGCCAGCCGATCTGGCCCTGTGCCTGGGTCTCGAGCACGAGGTAGTTCGCGCCGCCCTTGATCGAGCGGGTCATGTCCCCGCCGAAGGCGATCTCCTTGCCCGTGAGGCGTGCCTGCGTCGGGTGGTAGATGTCCACACCCGCGACGTCGACGGTCGCAGCAGCCTTGAAGTGGTCGACCGAGGGCTGCAGGCCGTAGGACCACCCGGGCGACCAGTCGAAGTCGAAGTTCTGCGTGACGAACTGGTCCTCGCACGAGTACTCGCGGACGATCCCCGCCTGCCAGCCGAGGAACTCCTCGACGAGGCGCCGCCGGTACTTCGCGAACTCCGCGCCGAGCGACCCGTTGATCGTGCCGCGTACGTCGGGGAAGTCCTCCCACGCGTCGATGCGGTTGGACCAGTAGGCGAGGCCGAAGGCGTCGTTGAGCGCACCGAGGTCGTCGTCGAACTCCGCGCGCAGGTACTTGACGAAACCACGCTGCACGTCGCGGGAGGCGGCCTCGTAGTACTTGGTCTCGTTGTCGATCTGGAACCCGATGACACCGGGGCGGTGCGCCGTGCGCTCCATGAGGCGCCGGATGACGCGCTCGGCGTGGAAGCGGTACGTGGGGTTGGCGATGTTCATGATCTGCCGGGCGCCGTAGCGGCCCTCGCCGCGGTTCGTGACCGCCAAGACCTCCGGGTACGACTGCACGAGCCAGGCTGGTACCGCGTAGGTAGGTGTCCCGACGATCACGTGGATGCCCGCAGCCTCGAAGGCGTCGAGCGCGCGGTCCACGTGCGTGAAGTCGAAGACGCCGGGCTGGGGTTCGAGCGAGCTCCACGTCGACTCGGCGATCCGCACCACGGTGATGCCCGCGGCCTTCATCATCTCGACGTCTGTGTCGATCCGGTCGGTCGGCATGTACTCGTCGTAGTACGCCGCACCGAACAACAGCTGGTCCACCGTGGTCACCCTTCGTCGCGCGTCCGCCGCAGGCTCTGGTGCGCCCGCAGCTCGTCCTCCGTCGGACACAGACCACCTTACCTACTGATCGGTAGATAAGTGCGAGTGCCTCGATATCCTGTCGCGATGAACCGCAGACCCGACGTCGTGGTCCGGACGGCTCCGGACGCTCCCTGGTTGCCACCCGGGTCACGGGCCGAGGTGGTGCGGTCCTCCGTCGCACCGAGCCCGGCCTGCCTCGTGCGGCTGCTGCTGCGCCGGGGTGATGACGTGTTCTGCGTCCCTCGGGAGCAGACGGGTGCTCTCGACCTGCCGACCCGGGTGGTCGATCTTTCCGACCTCGACGGGCGCGTCGCGGCGGCGCAGCTCGCTCTCGAGGTCCTCGGGCGGAATGCACGGCTGGTGCCGGTGGGCTTCGTCAGGAACGTGGTCGCCGAGGACGCGCCGGACTACGGATGGCCCGTGCCGGTCGCGCACTTCGTGGTCTGGGAGGCATCGGGTGTCCCCGTGGTCGACGGGGAGTGGGTCGAGGCGCACGGTGCCGGGTCTCTGCTGGCTGAGCGGCACTGGTTCCCGCTGCTGTCTGCGCTCAGCTGACCTGAGCTACTGCACCTTCACGCGACGTGAGTCCACGCACGGACGGCTGCGCGGATCGCCTCAGAGCGGTTGGGCAGACCTTCTGCCTCGGCGCGCGCAGTCAAGGCCGCGAGGGTGGGTCCGTCGAGCCGGACGGGTACGACGACGCCCGCTCCGGAGCCGATGGTCGGACGGCCGCGTCGGCGCAGCGTCGGCGTGTCGTACCCGGCCTCCGCCTCGTCGGCCCAGGCCTTGATCTGCTCGTCGCTCACGGCTTCGCCGCGCACCTCGCGCTTGCTCATGAAATTACTGTATACGAAAACATGAGCGCGGCCCAGTGGCCTTGACGAGCCCCGGCTCGAAGCTGCCATTGCACTGTCGCCTTACTGACACTCTTGCCGGAAGTGCAAGTAAGGGATGGCGTCACTGACAGATCCGACCCGTCAGCCCCTCGCCCTCTCCTCCGCCAGCACCCGCCCCAGGTACCGCGCCACCTCCCGCGGCCCGCTGCGGGGCGCGACGGCCTCGACCTGCGGGTTGTAGTTCGTGTTCGTGTTGACGTCGTACGTGAGCACCCGCCCGTCGACAGACTCGATGAGCTCGATCCCCGCGATCTCGATGCCGTGCGCCCGCGTGAAGGCCAGGTACTTCTCGACGATCCCCGGGTCGAGGTCCTCGCGCAGCGAGAACAGCGACACCCCGGGCTCGGGCGCGAGCGTCGCTCCGGGCGGCAGGACGGGACGACCTGTCGTCGGGTCGACGGCGCACGCGTCGGCCGGGCACAGCTGGAAGCCGCCGCGCAGGGTGTCGGCCCGCACCGAGTACAGGTGCTCCCCGCCGACGATCTCCACGCGGGTGATCGACCCGTCGCGCGGCTGCACGTACTCCTGGAGCAGCGTCACCCCGTCGACAGGCTCCTCGAAGTCCCCGGCCGCGAGCACCGCGGCGAGCTCGTCGACGTGGTCGAAACGCTGCACGCCCAGCCCCTTGCCGCCCTGGTTGTGCTTGGTGACGAAGGGCGTCGGGAAGTCCTGCGCGGCGGCGAGCAGGTGCTCCGTCCCGACGACCACCCGGGTGCGCGGCACGTCGATCCCCGCGGCGCGCAGCGCGCTCAGCTGGAGCACCTTCGACACCTCGAGCTCGAGGACGCCGCGTCCGTTGACCACCCGTCGACCACCCGCCTCGGCCCACGCGAGGACCGCGCGCGTGTGCTCCTTCGACAGCCCGTGGCCGCGGGTGTGCGAGGACGCGCTGAAGCGTGACCACACGATGCCGGGCGGCGGCGGGTCGTCGAGGTCGAGCACCCCGCCGGTGAGCACGAGCTCTCGGTACGGCACGCCCTCGGCCTCGAAGGCCTCGGCGAAGACCCCGAACCACTCCGGGTTCTCGTGGACCGCGTGGACCACGGGCGTCGTCCCCGACGCGGCTGCGGCGCTCATGCGAAGTACCCCGCGACGTCGACGACGCCACCGGCGGCCTCGAAGTCCTCGCGGACGTCGGCGCGCAGGGCCGGGTCGTACAACCAGTCGAGGGCCGTGAGCGCGAGACCCACGGCGCCGTCGAGCGCCGCCCGGTCGCCCGCCTCGGTCGCGGCGACCGCAGCGAACTCGCGGGTGTGCAGCGCGACCTCGGGGTCGCTCACCGCGATCATCGGGTGGATCGACGGGATGCGGACGCTCACGTTGCCGAAGTCTGTCGACGCGGCGAGCTCGGCGGGGACGACCCCACCGGCGAGCGCGGTCCGACCCCGTCCGGCCTGGTGCTCGGCCCAGCGCGCCGCGAGCGGCCCGTTGGTCCGCAGCGGCAGCGTGTACGGCACGGGGTCCCACTCGATCTCGGCGACGGTCCCGGTCGCCTGGGCGATGCCGTGCGCGATGTCTTCGAGACGGTTCGACAGGTCCTTGAGGGTCGACGCCTCGGCCGAGCGCACGTAGTACTCGACGACCGCCGTCTCGGTGACGATCGAGGGCCGTGTGCCGCCCTCGCGGATGACCCCGTGCACGCGGTCGCTCGGCGGCAGGTACTGCCGCAGCAGACCGACCGCCTGGTAGTTGAGGGTCACCGCGTCGAGGGCGTTGCGACCCATGAACGGTTGGGCCGAGGCGTGCGCGGCGACGCCCGTGTACCGGACCACGAGCTGGCGCCGGCCGAGGAAGGGCTGGTCGACGACGTCGTAGCCGAAGGGGTGGACCATGATCGCGGCGTCGACGCCGTCGAAGAAGCCCGCCCGCGCGAGGATCTCCTTGCCGCTGTTGCCCTCCTCGGCCGGGGTGCCGAGCAGCAGCACCCGGCCCGGGAGGTCCTCCTCGGCCAGGGCGAGGAAGGCCCCCGTCGCTGCCGCGGCGATGAGGTGGTGCCCGCAGGCGTGGCCGATGCCGGGGAGGGCGTCGTACTCCGCCACGATCGCGATGGTCTGTCCGTCCGACTGACCGGCGCTCGCGCGCAGTGACGTGCTCAGCCCGTGGGTCCCGACCTCGACCTCGTGCCCGTGGGCGCGCAGCAGCGCGGCGAGGGCCGCGACGCTCTGCACCTCCTCGAAGGCCTCCTCGGCATGCTCGAAGACCTCGTGGGCGAGAGCGACGACGTCGTCTTCCTGTGTCGCGGCCCGTGCGACGACGCGCTCGCGGGCGTCGGCGGGGGAGCCTGCGTGCTCCGAGACCAGCGGCACGAATGCTGCTGCCCTGCGGCGGGTCGTCGCGTCGAGGGCCTCGAGGTAGGCGCGGCTCGGCTGCGGCGGACGAAGGGCGGTGCGGTCGGTCATCGGGCTCCTGCTCTCGGGGTGCGTCGGCGGGGCGTGCAGCGACGAGGTGCGCGGTCTGCGCGCCAGAGGTCTCTTGCCACCCTAGGTGCACGACCTGCGCGCCCTAGCGGTACAGGCAGATTCTCGGTTGCTGAGACGTGGTGCGAGGCTGTCCGGTGTGCGCGACGGCACGACGCCCCAGGATGCGGCTGTCCAGGGTGGCCAGGATCATGGAGACGATGACAGAGATCGCGCTGACCGTCGGATGGATCCTCTCGTTCGTCGTCGTCCTCGTGATCCAGGTCGTGGCTGCTCGCAGTGGCGGGTGGGGTGCAGACGATGCCGCGACTCGCGCGAGGTACCGCTCGCTGCGTCCGTACGTCTGGGGAGCCTCAGCCGTCGGCCTGCTGTGCCTGCTCGGCCTGGTCATCACCAGAAACCACTGAACGGGAGACCCCCTGTGACTACGACCACGACCACCACCCCCGCGCCCGACCGCGCCCCCACCCCGGTGCGCACGCCGCCCGAGGGAGCGCACGCGCTCGTCGTCGGAGCCACCGGCATCGCCGGATCGGCGCTCGTCGAGCAGCTCGTCGCTGCCGGCTGGCAGACCACGGGGCTGTCTCGACGCCCGGTCGACGTCGCGGGCGTCGGCCACGTCGCCGCCGACCTCACCTCGCGCGACAGCCTGCAGCAGGCCCTCGGCGACCTGCGTCCCACGCACGTGTTCATCACCGCGTGGTCGCGCCAGGACACCGAGGCGGAGAACATCCGCGTCAACGGAGGCATGGTCCGCGACCTGCTCGCCGTCCTCGGCCCGCAGGGCACGCTCCAGCACGTCACGCTCGTCACCGGGCTCAAGCACTACCTCGGCCCCTTCGAGGCCTACGGCGTCGGCGTCCTGCCCGACACCCCGTTCCTCGAGGACGCCGAGCGGCGCCCGGTCGAGAACTTCTACTACGCCCAGGAGGACGAGCTGTCGGCGGCCGCCGCCGCGCACGGCTTCACCTGGTCGGTCCACAGGGCGCACACGGTGATCGGCCACGCGGTCGGCAACGCCATGAACCTCGCCTCGACCCTCGGGGCCTACGCCGCGATCGTCCGTGCCACCGACCGGCCCTTCGTGTTCCCCGGCTCCGTCAGTGCCTGGAACTCCCTCGTGGACCTCACCGACGCCGCCCTGCTCGCCGACCACCAGCTGTGGGCCGCGACCACACCCGCCGCGGCGGACACGGCCTTCAACATCGTCGACGGCGACCAGGTCCGGTGGCGCAGGCTCTGGCCCGCGCTCGCGGCGCACCTGGGCGTCGAGCCGCAGGGTCCTGGCGACGAGCCCGCGCCGCTCGAGGTGCAGATGGCCGACGCGGCCCCCGTCTGGGAGCGCGTCGTCGCCGAGCACAGTCTCGTCGAACCAGATCTGACCCGTGTCGCGTCGTGGTGGCACACCGACGGCGACCTCGGCCGGGAGGGTGACATGCTCGCCGACATGACGCGCTCACGCCTGGCCGGGTACACCGGCTACGTCAGCACCGAGCGTGCGCTGCTCGCCGTCCTGGACAGGTACCGGGCCGAGCACATCCTGCCCTGAGACCGAGGGGCTGAGGCGTGCGGGGTGACCGCTGAGCCCGTCCCGTGCCTGCACGTCGATGAGCAGCGCTGACGGAGAGCAGGGGACGCGGCGTCATCCCCTACGGTGTGATGATGACATCTGCTGACGACGTGGTGGGGGCCCGGTTCCCGGCGATGAAGTTCCGGCACGGGTATGCGTGCGTCGACGTCGACACCCTGCTCGACCGGTGCGTCGTCGCCTTCCGGCACTACGAGGAGGGTGGGACCGCTGCTGCCGCGACGGTCACGTCGTCCGAGGTGCGCAGCGCAGACTTCCCGTTGACGCGGTGGCGTGAGGTCTACGCCGCCGATGCCGTCGACCCGTTCCTGCGGCAGGTGGCCGACGCGTTGGCGCGATGGGAGATCGTCGCGCGCTGAGGCGTAGGCCAGCGGTGCTGGCCTCGACGAGACGTGCGACCCGAGCACGTGAAGGCCGCACCGACGGGTGTCGGTGCGGCCATCTCGTGCAGACCCGCGCGTCCGGGCGAGCCCGTGTGCGGCGTGCGTCAGGCTGCGACGGCTCCGCGTGCGGCCTCGACTGTCGCGGTGAGGACCGCGGTCAGCTGCTCGACGACCTCGGAGTCGTCGCGCGGGTGCGTCTCGGCGAAGCGGACGACCGAGCCGGGGATCGAGAGCGTGACGTCACCGAGGACGTTCGCGCCCGCGATGCCGAAGGCCTTGCGGGCCTCGTCGTGGGCCCACACGCCGCCGAACTGGCCGTAGGCGCTGCCGACGACCGCGACGGGCTTGCCCGAGATCGCACTCGCGCCGAAGGGGCGCGAGGCCCAGTCGATGGCGTTCTTCAGCACGGCGGGGATGGTGCCGTTGTGCTCGGGGGAGACGACCAGGACGGCGTCGGCCGAGGCGAGGGCCTCGCGGAAGGCTGTCGCGCCGGCGGGGGCGGAGTCGGGGAGGTCGATGTCCTCGTTGTAGAAGGGCAGGTCGGCCAGGCCCTCGAAGATCGTGAGGGTCGTGCCCGCGGGGGCGAGGTCGACTGCGGCCTCGGCGAGCTCGCGGTTCTTCGAGCCGGAGCGCAGGCTGCCGACCAGGACGAGGATGGAGACGTCTGACATGGGAGGTCCTCACGTAGGTGCGGGTGGTTCTCGGGTGTGCGCGGCGGGCCGCGCAGGTGGTGCGAAGAGTGCGTGCGGTGCGGTGGCCGCTCGCCCAGCATAAGCGGACCATGGTCCGTTTAGCAGCGTGACGTGCGTCTCACCGCGACGGACATCGCTCATCCGGGATCCGGGCCGCTCGCGTCGTCGCTGGTCCGCAGGGCCGCGGGCTGGGCGCGCCCGGGCCGGTGCGTGGAGTCGGTCGTCTCACCCGCTGCGGGGTTCTCGACCCTGTGGCCGCGACGATAGGCTCGCCGGAGCGCACGACCGTCGACCAGGTGAGGAGGCCCGCGATGACGTCCCTCGACCTCCCCGCCCCCGGGAGCACCGCGGCCTGCGAGCGTGCCGACGCCGCCCGCAACCGGGAGCACCTGCTCGTCACCGCCCGCGCGATGCTCGCGGAGGGAGGCGTCGACGGTCTCACCATGGACGGTCTCGCCCGTGCGGCCGGGCTCGGCAAGGGCACGATCTTCCGCAGGTTCGGCTCCCGCGCGGGTCTGCTGCGCGAGCTGCTCAACGACTCCGAGATGACCTTCCAGGAGGGCTTCTTCTCCGGCCCGCCGCCGCTCGGCCCCGGCGCCGAGCCCGTCGAGCGTCTGGTCGCCTTCGGCCGCGAGAGGCTCCGGCTCGTCACCCTCCAGGGCGACCTGCTGCGCAGCGTCGAGGCGGAGGCCGAGCACAGGTACTCCGCGCCGGCCCACGCCGCGTCCGCGATGCACGTGCAGATGCTGCTCGGGCAGGCCGGGGTCGACGGCGACCTCCAGGTGCTCACGCTCACCCTGCTCTCCTCTCTCGACGCGGCCCTCGTCCTCTACGAGACGCGCGACCTGCGGATCGACCTCGACAGGCTGGCCGACGGCTGGGAAGACCTCGTCCGCAGGGTCGCCCGAGCCTGACGCTCTGCCTGCGACGGGCAGACCGGCCGGCCGTCACACCTCCACGCACCAGGCTCCCCAGACGCGCCCGTCAGATCGGCGCGCCCGGCGGGATCACCGGCAGGGGACCGAGGTCGACCGCCGACGGGTCAGACGCGGCGAGCCGCGCGGTCCTGACGAGGTGGTCCCAGCCGCGGTCGGTCCTCCGGTCCGCCCTGCGGCCTGACGCGGCCGACGGAGCCGGCAGGACCGACTCCGCTGACGAGACCGACGGGTCGGACGTCGCGCCGAGCGCAGCAGCCCCGGACGTTGCGTCGAGCCTCTCGTCCAGCCTGCCGGCGGCATCGGCGAGGGAGGTCGCGACGGACGCCGCGACGGCAGGGTGCAGACCGCCGCCCGTGAGCGTGGCGACGAGGTGCTGGAGCACGGTCCACGCCGCCTGCTGCCGGACCGCCTCAGAGAGGGCGTCACCCGTGCCGGGGGCGTCCCAGACGGCGTCGAGGACCGTCGCGACGATCTCGGAGACCGTCGGCACCCGGTCTGCGCTGCCCGCTGCCAAGGCCCGCTGGCTACCACCCTCGGAAGCCTCGGCAGGCCCGGTGGCCCCTCGAGACCCGACGGCCGAGGCCGCGTCTTCCGCAGCCTGCCACGCCACCCTGTTGAGCCGCCCCGGGGCGAAGAGCTGCTCGGCGACGATCCCGGCCCCGGCGCCTACGGCTGTGAAGGGGTCGAAGACGATGCCGCGGCGCGGCGTGAGGTACTCGGTCGTGCGCTCGTACCGGATGGCGGGCGGCACGACAGTCCGCAGCACCGACGACGGCAGGGCCAGCACCTGAGGGGAGAGCAGGTCGGTGAGGACGGAGAGCGCGCGGCGCTGCTCGGCGCCGGAGACCACGCGGTTGCCTGTCGCTTCCTCCCCGGCCAGCGTGTAGGCGTACTCGACGCCGCCGAGCAGCCGGGCGACTGCCGGGACCTGGTACCTGTGCAGCAGGTAGAGGGGGACGAGCCGCTCTTCGATCTCGCCGGCCTGGCGGTCGGGTGCGAGGACACCCGGGGAGAAGTCGCGCAGCGCCTTCGCCCGGACCTGGAGCAGGCTCTCGAGCGAGGCGACAGGGTCGGCCCCGTGCACCCAGGGGACGGCGTCCGGGGAGGCCGCCTCGGCGTGGTGCCCGTCGTCGTCGGTGAGGTAGACGAGCCCCGCCTCGGCGGCCTCGCGCCGCAGCGCCTGGAGACCGGCGACCTCCTCACCGGGGGCGAAGTCCTGGTACGCGTGCCGGACCGCGAAGACGTCCCACGGGCCCAGGCCCACGGGGTAGGCGTCGGAGAGGTCGATCTCCCCGTCCGCGCCCAGCCGGACCTGCGGGTGCGGGTAGTCCATGACCGAGGCCTGCGGGTGCTGGTGCGAGGCGTAGTTGTGCATGAACCCCAGGGCGTGGCCGATCTCGTGGGCCGCGAGCTGGCGCAGGCGGGCGAGCACGAGCTCCTCGACGGCCGCGAGACGGCGTGCCTCGTCGACGTGGCCGTACGGGGCGAGCAGCGCCTCGGCGACCAGGGTGAGCTGGTGGATGCGCTGGGACCCGAGCCGCACTCGGCCTGAGAGGATCTCACCCGTGCGCGGGTCGGTGAGCGCCGCGCCCTGCGACCAGCCACGGTTGGTCCTGTGCACCCACCACAAGGACGAGGTGCGGGCGGCGAAGGGGTCGACGTCGGCGGCGCGGAGCTCGACCCTGTAGGCGTCGACGAAGCCAGCAGCCTCGAAGCCCTCGGCCCACCAGCTGCCGCCCTCGATCACCGCGCTGCGGTACGGCTCGGGGATCGCCGGGTCCACGTGGAACACGATGGGCTCGTGGACCGTGCTCGGTGCGGTGCCCGGGGTCGTCTTGTCGAGCCTGAAGCGGGGTTGGAGCCGCACGTCGACGCTCCGGCCTCCGGGCAGCGCGTGGTCGGCGAAGCCCTTGCCGTAGCCACCCGCCCCGGGGTGGAAGGTCCGAGGCGCGAAGCCCTCGGGCAGCGGGACCAGGCTGACGCGCTGCGTGATCGACACGACGTCGGGGTCCGGGCTCACCTGCGCGAGGAGCGCACCCGTGCCGCGCCCGGCGAAGGTGAGCACGGCCGAGAGCTCGACCGAGCCGGGGGTGCGGGGGCGGTCGTCCCCGGTGGTGGTGCCGGAGGACGTGCTGCCGTCGGCCGACCTGCTCTGGCTGGTCGGCCCGCCCGGGCCGGTGGTGGCCGACACGAGGAAGGACCTGCTGGCGTCGAGGCGCAGGTCGCCCTGCTGCGCCCGGGCGAGCCGTGCGCTCACGGCGAGCAGGTCGCTCGTCGCGAGGGACGCGGCGTCGACGACGACGCTGCCGTCGCCGCGGTGCTCGACGACCGGCGCCGACCACAGCACCGACCGCGCGAAGGAGTCGTCACCGGCCTGGACCGCGGCAGGGTCGTCGGAGACCACCGTGAAGTGCTTGTTGTCCTGGACCAGCAGCACCCTGTCGCCGACCACGCGCAGCCGCACGAGCCGCACGTCTCCCGGCTGCCCGCGGTCCAGCCACAGCCCGCTCGACCCGATGCCGCGCTCGATCCCGGTGAGCAGCAGCAGCTGGCCGCCCGACCTCGGGACGGAGAGCAGGGCGGTGCCGTCAGCGCCGGGTGCGTCGTACGGGGCGGCGGCCTCGGAGGCGGGGGTGGGGACGAGCGTGGGGAACGAGGTCACGGGGTGAGGTCCTGTCGTCGTCGGGTCGTCTGACCAGCGTAGGTGCGGGCCAGAGGGCGGGCGCGTGGTGGCGCCGCGCCCCCTGGGCGGGTGGTGCAGGTGGTGCCGTCCAGCTCTGGGCGGGTCAGCCCTGCGAGAGCCAGATGTCGTAGAACACCGGCTTCGACGACGCCTCCCAGTCGATGCCCTGGACCGTCGACGCAGCACCGAGGATCGACACGCTCTCGACGATCGGCACCGTGAAGCCGTCCGCGAGGATCAGCTCCTGGGCGGTCTCGACGAGCGGGGAGCGGACCGCGGGGTCTGTCGTCGTGCGCTGCTCGTCGAGGACCGCGGCGAGCTCGTCGTCGGTCCCGCCGTGCCGGTTGCCCGGGTTCGCGGGCGAGAAGTTGCCCCACAGCACGTCGGGGTCCGGGCGGGTCTGGGAGTTGTAGAAGAGGTCGTAGTCGCGGTCGCCGAGCACCTGGTTGAGCTCGGGCAGGGTGATCGTGCGGATGGTCAGCTCGACGCCGATCTTCGCGTAGTCCTGCTGCGCGAGCTCGAGGACCTGCTTGCCCCAGCCGATCGCCGGGTTCCACGTGGCCTCGACCGTGAGCCGCTGGCCGTCCTTCTCGCGGATGCCGTCCGACCCGACCTCCCAGCCTGCGTCGTCGAGGGCCGCGGTGGCGGCGTCGGGGTCGTAGGCGAGGGCGTCCGAGAGGTCGCTCCACCCGGGGGTCGAGCTCGACAAGACGGCCGTCGCGGGCGGCGCCTCGTCGAAGAACAGCGTCGAGGACACCGTCGCCCGGTCCACCCCGAGGAGCAGGGCCTGCCGGACGGCCGGGTCGCCCAGGACCGGGCGGGTGGTGTTGACGAGCAGCCCGCCGGCGTTGCCCGGGTTGGGCCGCGAGACCACCTGGTACTCCGCGCCTGCCTGCAGCTGGGGGAGGTCCTGGGTGGGCACGTCGCCGATGACGTCGAGCTGGTCGGAGACGAGCGACCCCGTGCGGACCGACCCCTCGGAGATGACCGAGAACTCGACCCGGTCGAGATAGGCGTCGCCCGTGTGCGCAGCGCGCGCCGGAGCCCAGTCGTAGCCCTCGCGGCGGACGATCGCCACGCTCGTGCTCGGCTCGTAGCTCTCGATCGTGAAGGGCCCCGACGCTGCGTACTGCCCTGTGCAGAGCTCTTCGGGGGTCTTGGC
This sequence comes from Sanguibacter biliveldensis, assembly GCF_033798665.1. Taxonomy (NCBI): domain Bacteria; kingdom Bacillati; phylum Actinomycetota; class Actinomycetes; order Micrococcales; family Sanguibacteraceae; genus Sanguibacter; species Sanguibacter biliveldensis. Next base: position 3,852,700 of record NZ_CP138359.1, on the reverse strand, counting down.
GAGGCTCTCGCTCGACAGCAGCCCGAGGGACATGCTCGACGCGGCCTGGAGGAACTGTGCGTTCGGGGCCGCGAAGGTGACCGTCGCGGTGTGCTCGTCGACCACCTCGGTCCCCTCGTAGCCCGTGAGGTACTGGAGCGGCAGCCCGGCGAGAGGCCCGAGCTCGGCGACCGAGTCGAAGTTCTTCTTCACGAGCTCCGCGGTGAGCTTCTCACCGTCGGAGAAGGTCACGTCGTCGCGCAGGTGGAAGGTGAAGGCCGACGCGTCCTCGTTGACCTCCCACGACTCGGCGAGCCACGGGGCGATCTCCCCGGTCTCCGGGTCCTGGTCGAGCAGGCTGTCGACGACCGACCGGGTGACCGTCAGGCTCACGGTGAGCCCGCCCTGGCGCGGGTCGAGGCACTGCGGGTCCGCCTGCAGGCCGTAGCGCAGCGTGCCGCCCGAGACGGGCGGGCCGGCCGCAGCGCCCTGGCCGCCGGACGAGGCTGTCGAGCCGCCACCGCAGGCCGAGAGCAGCAGGGCTGCTGACACGACGGCGGCGGGCAGGAGGGACGGGGACAGTCTCATGGACGGGCTCGCATTCTGGGTGCTGGACGGCAGGAGGGCTGGAGGGCAGGAGGGGACGAGGGAGGATGAGCGGGAGCTCAGGCGTGGGCGGCGAGCTCGGCGCGGATCTCGTCGAGGGTGTGCCACCCGAAGTCACGGGTCCCGGCGGCCACCTCGTCGAGGGCCCGCGCGACGAGCGGCCCGACCACCAGGTCGACGCCCACGGCCGCCGCCTGCTCGGGATAGGTGCTGCGGTCTCCGCCGGTCTCGCGCGGACGACGACGCACGGCGATGTCGCGGAACACCCCGCTGCGGTCTTTCGGCTGGGTCCGCAACCACCGGACGAGTCGGGTGAGCGCGCGCTCGCGGGCCAGCGCAGGGGCGGCGTCGGAGAAGGCGTAGGGCTCGTAGGCGTCGAAGCGCTCGAGCACGACGCCCGAGCGGATCGCGACCTCGGTGCTCTCCCGGGCGACCGCCGCCGCGAGGTCGCGGTACCTGTCGACCACGTCCGCGATCGGCGCGTCGACGAGGGTGGTCAGACCGAGGATCGAGCCGAAGCCCTGCTTGCCCCAGCGGTACCCCGCGAGGTTCGCCGTCGCGACGACGTCGCCGTAGGCCCGGAGGTCTTCGGCGACGGCCAGGACGCGCGCGTCCGGTGCACCGCCGCCCGGCAGGCCGACGGCGACAGCCCCAGCACCCCCGTCGCTCACGACACCGGGGCCCAGGTAGTCGGTGAAGATGTTGACGAAGGCGCCGAGCACCCGCTCCGAGCCGACGGCGTCGGCGATGGTCTGCTCGTTGTGGCCGTTCTGGGCCGAGAGCACCAGACCGTCGGCCGCGAGGCGTGGTGCGACCCAGGCTGCTGCGGTCGCCGTGTGCTGCGACTTGGTCGCCAGGATCGCCCTGTCGATGCTCGTCGCGGGCGCCTCGTCCGGCAGGTAGGCCCCCGCGACCTGAACGACGTCGTCGCGCCCGTCCGGTCGGCGGATCGTCAGCCCGTGCTCGCGGATCGCCGCGACGTGCGCGGCGTCGGTGTCGATCACGGTGACGGCGTGCCCTGCTCGCGCCAGGGCGTGGGCGAGGGTCCCGCCGATCGCCCCCGCGCCGACCACCGTGTAGGCGGCGCGCTCGGGACGGCCCGGGTCGAGGGCTGGGGCAGGCGCGCCTGCGGTGACAGGCGTGGGGCGTGCTGTCGTGGTGCTCATGCGGGGACCTCCGAGAGGTGGGGAGAGGTGGCGGCCGGGGTGCCGGTCGTCGGCGCGGCTCCGGGACCGTCCGCGGCCGGCTGCTGGGTGCTCGTGGTCGTCGGCCAGTGCTGGGGGAGGGCTGTCGTGCCGCCCGAGGCCCCGCCGTCGACCGACAGCGTGGTGCCCGAGACCCACCGGGCGTCCGGGCCGAGCAAGAACCGCACCGCCGAGGCGATGTCCCCGGGCTCGGCACGGCCGGGCAGGACGTTGCGGCGGACGGCGTCCGCGTACTCCGGTGTCACCGGGTTCACGGGGGAGTCCACGTCCACGAAGCCCGGCGCGACGGCGTTGACCCGGATGCCCGACGGGCCGAGCTCGACCGCGCTCGCCTGCGTGAGCAGGGTGAGCGCAGCCTTCGACGTCGAGTAGTGCGCCGTCCCCGGGCGGGCGGCCCGTGCCGCCCCCGAGGTGATGTTGACGACCGCCGGCGTGCGGCCCGCGGCGGTCGCGCGACGGCCGAGCTCTTGGGTGGCGAGCAGCACGGCGCGCACGTTGACGTGCTGCACCCGGTCCCACTGCGCCGGGGTGATCTCCAAGAACGGGATCGCCGGGTACACCCCCGCCGCGTTGACGAGGGCGTCGAGCGGTCGGTGCTCCCACGCGGCCGCGACGGCGTCCCGGGCGAAGGTCTCGTCGCCGAGGTCGCCCACGAGGGCGTGCACAGGGGCACCCGTGCGCTCGCGGACCTCGGCGAGCACCGCGTCGAGGGCGTCCTGGCGGACGTCGACACCTGTGACCTCCCAGCCGTGCGCCGCGAGGTCACGGGCGATCGCCGCCCCGATGCCGGAACCCGCGCCCGTGACGAGCGCGTGGCCTGCGCGTCCCGGGTGGCCTGCGTGCCCCGGTGCGACGGTGCTGGTCGTCGTGGCGGTCTGGCTGCTCTCTGGCGTGCTCATGCTGTCTCCCTCACGTGGTCGGCGATCTGCGCGTGCGTCGCGAACCACACGGGCCCTGACGCGGTGATCTCGGCGAGCAGCTCGTCGAGCACCCACAGGCGCGAGCGGTGCCCGATGATCCCGGGGTGCATGGTCAGCTGGAACACCCCGCCCTCGGCGAGGGCACCGCGGAACTCGTCCCGCCAGATGCCCAGCACGGCGGCCGGGGCCGTGTGCGGCCTGAGCCCGGCGTAGCGGGCCATGACGAAGTACGGGGCGTCGTCCCGGATCCACTCGACGGGCACCTCGACCACACCCGTCGGCACACCGTCGGCGAGCAGCTCGTAGGGGTCGTCGTCGGCCATGAGCGAGCTGTCGTACCGGAAGCCCGCCTCCTGGACGATCCGCAGCGTGCTGTCCGAGAAGTCCCACGACGGCGTGCGGATGCCCACGGGGCGCGTCCCCGACAGTCGCTCGAGCACGTCGAGGCTGCGCAGCGTGAGGTCGCGCTCGTCGGCCTCGCTCAGCAGCGTGTTCCGCTCGTGGATCCACCCGTGCACACCCACCTCGTGGCCGGCCGCCGCGTAGTCGCGGACCTCCCCGGGGTGCAGCAGACCGGAGACCGCCGGGACGAAGAACGACGCCGGCACACCGTGCCGCTCGAGCAGGGAGAGGATGCGCGGCACCGCGACGCGGGCCCCGTACTCGCCCGCGGCGAGCCCGCCCGGGGTCGTCTGACCCTCGCGCAGCACCGGGGTCTCGTGGTCGGCGTCGAAGGAGATCGCGACGGCGACGCGGGCACCACCGGGCCAGCTGCCCGGGACGAGCCGGCGACCGGCCCGCACCTGCTCGACGAGGCCGCGCCACACCGGCTCCTCCCACTGCCAGGGCTGCTGGTCGGCGGGCACCAGCCCGCTCATCGCTCGACCTCGGTCGTCGCGCCGGCAGGAGCCAAGAACTCCGAGACGACGTCCGCCAGCGCGTCGACCGTCAGACGCAGGCTCTCGACGTCCACCTGCTCGTCGTCGCCGTGGAACAAGGACCTGAACCGGCCCACGTCCCAGGCCTCGCTGAACAGCGCGAAGCCGTACGCGACCCCACCGCGCTCGCGGACGAAGCGCGCGTCGGTGCCGCCCGAGGTGAGCAGCGGGAGCACCTGTGAGCCCGGGAAGCGCGCGGTCACGGCGCCGACGAGCGCGTCGTAGAGCCGCCCGTGGTCGGGGGACACCGACGCGGAGCGCGCCGGTCCGGCGAGCACCTCGACGGGCCCGTCCGGGGCGGCGAGGTCGCCGAGCGCGGTGCTGACCGCCGCGTCGGCGTCGTCCCCGGTCTGGCCGGGCAGCAGCCGGATGTCGACGTCCACCTCGCCCCGACCTGGGATGACGTTGCCCTTGGCCCCCGAGCGGAGGACGTTGGGCGAGAGCGTCAGGTGGCTGATCGCGTGGCCGAAGCGTGCGCTCGTCCCGAGCTCAGCCAGGGCGTCGTCGAGGCGCTCAGGGTCGAGCAGCGCCCCGCGGACGTCGTCGCTCAGCGGTGACGCGGCGACGAAGGCACGCCACCTGTCGTCGAGCACGGGTCGGCTGCGGTGCGCCGCGACGCGCAGCGCGGCCTCGGCTGCGAGGAGCGCGGCGTTCGCGGCGCCCCACGGCAGCGAGCCGTGCCCGCCGCGACCGTGCGCGACGAGCCGGCGCGGCGCTCCGCCCTTCTCCCCGACGGTGACGGTCACGTGCGAGCCGACGTGCAGCCCGCCGCTCTCGGTGAGCGCATTCTCGGTCGGCACGAGGCCCGGGCGGTGGGTCGTGATCCAGTCCATGCCGAAGCGGCTGCCCGCCTCTTCGTCGGCGACGGCCGCGAAGACCAGGTCACCGGCCAGCCGTGCGCCCGAGGTCGCGATCTCGCGGGTCACCACGGCCATCGAGGCGGTGAGGTTGAGCATGTCGAGGGCGCCGCGCCCGCGGACCGCCCCGTCGACCACATCCCCCGCGAAGGGCGCGAAGCTCCAGTTCTCCTCGTCGACGGGCACCACGTCGGTGTGCCCGATCAGGCTGAGGGGTGGTGCTGCGGGGTCGGTGCCGCGGACCCTGAAGATCGCGCTGACCCGGCCCGGGTGCGGCTCGACCAGCTCGACCTCGACCCCGCTCCCGGCGAAGAACTCGACGAGGGTGCGAGCGTTGCGGATCTCCTGCCCGGAGTCCGGGCTGCCGTCGTTGACGCAGGCGTTGCGGATCAGGGTGGCGAGGAGCGCGACGACCTGCTCGGTCCGCGAGGCGGTCTCGGCAACCGTGCCGGTCGTGCCCGCAGGTGTCGTGAGTCCGGGAGCGCTGCGGACAGCCCCAGAGCTCGTCGCGTCTCGGGCACCTGCTGCGTCGTCAGCGGCCCCGATGCCCTCAGGCGTCCAGGTCTGGGTGCCGCTGCTCACGGTGCCTCGATCCAGGTGTCGTAGAAGGACAGCCGTGACGACGCCTCGAAGCGCAGGTCGTGGACGGTCGGGGCCGTCGCGATCACCGTGCTGAACTCCATGACCGGGATCGACAGGGCGCGCTCGAGCAGCTGCGTCTGGGCGTCTGCGAGGAGTGCGAGGCGTGCGTCGGCGTCGGCCTCGGCGGCCTGCGCGTCGAGCGGGGTGTTGACGGCGTCGTCGGCGGCCAGACGAGCGAGGTTGCGTCCGCTCGCCCCGTAGACGGTCCGCAGCACGTCACCGTCGGCGCGGGTCAGGTTGGTCCAGCTGAAGTCGTAGTCGCCGACCTTCTGCACCTCCGGATACTCGGCCATCGTCACCTGTCGCAGCTGGAGGTCGACGCCGGCCTTGACCAGCTGCTGCTGCACGAGCTGGAGGATCTGCTCGCTCGCCGCGAAGTTCGTCAGGTAGACGACGTCGGCCTGCAGGCGCTGGCCGTCCTTGGTACGGATGCCGTCGTCCCCGGGCTCCCAGCCGTCAGCGTCGAGACGGGCCTTCGCGGCGTCGAGGTCGAAGGTCAGCAGGTCGCCGAGGTCGGTGTACCCGGGGTTGGAGCTGCTCAACGGGCTGGTCGCAGCCTTGTAGCTCGGGGTGAGGACAGTGTCGACGACCTCCTGGCGGTCGATCGCCTCGCTGATCGCGAGGCGGACCTCTTCGTCGCCGCCCACGGGTCGGTCGGTGTTGGGCAGCAGCGCGAAGGAGATGCCCGGGTTGGTGCGGGCCGACACCGTCTGCCCGGTGGCCTTCAAGGGTTCTTCGTCGGTCGGCAGCACGTTCATGAAGGCGTCGAGCTGGCCCGACTGCAACGACCCCGTGCGCACGCTCGGCTCTGCGACGACGGAGTACTCGATGCTGTCCAGGTACGCCTCGCCCTCGTGCCCGGCGATGCTCGACGGCCAGGCGTAGCCGTCGCGACGCTCGAGCGTCGCCGACTGCGCCGGCTGCCAGTCGGTGAGGGTGAAGGGCCCGGAGCCGACGAACTCCCCGGCGCACCGGTCTTCGACGGACAGCGTGGTGCTCGCGACCGAGAACAGACCGAGGGTCATGGTCGACGTGGCCTGGAGGAACTGCGCGCTCGGCTCGGAGAACTCCACGCGCGCCGTCTGCGGGTCGACGACCACGGTCTGGGCGTACCCGTCGAGGTAGCTCGACCCGAGGGTCGCCTGCGCCCCGAGCGCGGCGATCCCGTCGAGGTTCGCCTGGACGGCCGCGGCGTCGACGGGCGTGCCGTCGGCGAAGGTCGCGTCGTCGCGCAGGGTGAAGGTGAAGGTCTTCGCGTCGGGGGACACCTCCCACGACGTCGCGAGCCACGGCACGATCTCACCGGTCTCGGGGTCCTGGTCGGTGAGCGAGTCGACGAGCTGACGGCCGATGTTGAGCGAGTCGTTGCCGCCGGCCTGCTGCGGGTCGAGGCAGGTGGGGTCGTAGCCGAGGCCGAAGCGCAGCGTGCCGCCGCTCTGCGGCTCGCCGCCGCCCGCCGAGGCGCCCGGGGCGGCCGTCCCGGAGGAGGCGCAGCCGGCGAGCAGCAGCGCAGCGGCAGTTGCGGCGGCGGCCGCGGCGAGAGCCGGGCGGCGGGACGTGCTCTGGTGGGACGGCGTGGTCTGGTGAGACAACGAGGCCGGACGCGTCGGGGTGGCCTGGGGCTGTTCGGCCGGGCGGGATGAGGGGGTCGATGGCACGGTGGCTCCGGTTCGAGGGTGTGCGGCGGCCCCGGCACCGTGTCGGCGCCGTCGGGGCGCGCGGAGGGTGCCGGTCGTGGCCGGGAGGATGAGGGGGCGGTGCGGGCAGGACTGTGCCGAGAGATGCCGAGAGATGCCGACGGTGCCGGGCTGCGACGGGACGGTGCTCGTGCTGGCCAGGGCTCGGTCCGGGCGTGATCCCTCGGCGGGCCTCGGCAGCCCTGTGGGCGCGGACACGATGTGGCATCACGTGCCGTGTCAGGTGCCGGTGCTCCCGGGGTGGCGCTGTGGCGCGAGGCGCAGGACTGGCGTCAGCAGGGCCGTCGCGATGTGCGGGCGCAGGTCTCGGTCACGAGGTGCTCGCACGTGTTCAGGTCCTCGCCGACGCCTCTCGGCGTGCGGTCAGGGTCGACAGCGACAGCTGCCGGGGCGCACGGCCGGACAGCCCGCAGGCTGGGTGGGGCGGTGCGGCGCAGGGCGCAGGGCGCTCCGCGGGGCAGGCCGGAGGGTGTGCGGACCGAGGTCGGTCAGGATGGCTCTGCGTCGCACGGTGCACCTCCTCGGGTGTGGTCCGGTGGTCGTCGGCGACCGCGTCCGGGTCACCTGGTGGGACCGTAGCCCGGATGGTGAGAAGAAGTCCATCTATCCAGACTTCGCGTCAGCCTAAGATCTTCTTATGTATGACGTGAAGCGCCTCTCGCTCCTCCAGGACCTCTCGATGCTCGGCACGCTCGCAGCGGTCGCCGAGGTCAACGGCGTGACGGCGTCTGCGGTCTCCCAGCAGCTCAAGACCCTCGAGGACGAGGCCGGCGTCGACCTGCTCGTGCGGGACGGCAGACGCGTCCGTCTCACAGCCGCGGGAGACCTCCTCGTCGAGCACGCCGCCGAGGTGCTCGCCGCCCTCGAACGGGCCCGCGGGGCTGTCGCGGCGCTCCAGGACGAGGTCGCCGGTGAGGTCACGGTGGCCGCGTACCCCAGCATCCTCGCGCCTGTCGGCAGCCGCCTGGCCGTCGCTGTGCGCGAGCGGCACCCCGGCGTCACCGTCCGTCTCGCCGAGACCGACGCGACCCGCGCGATGCCTGCGGTGATCCGCCGCGAGATCGACGCGGCCCTCGTCCTGCGCTACCCGGACGACGGCGACGAGGTCGTCCCCGGGGCCCGCACCCGTCGCCTCTTCGACGAGCGCTTCGTCGCGGTCGTGCCCGAGGCTCTCGGCGGTGTCGTCCTGCACGGCGGGCTCGGCGTGCTCGGGCGCGACAGGTGGATCGTCGGGGCGCCGACGCTGCCCTGCACCCGGTCGATCGTGTCCGCATGCCGGACGGCCGGCTTCACCCCGGACGTCCAGCACGAGGGGATCGGCTACCTCGCGGCCATCCAGCTCGTCGGGGCCGGGCTCGGCGTGACGGTCGTCCCCGAGCTCTCTGCACAGGTGCTGCCCGAGGGCGTGGTCGCGGTCCCGTGCGCCGTCCCGCAGCGTCAGGTCGCCCTCGCCTACCGCGACGGCGCTCAGGGGCACCCGGTCACGCACGCGCTGCTCGACGTCGCCGCCGAGGTCGGCCGCACGCTCAAGACCCGCCCGCTCTTCGGGGCGCACACGGCGTGAGGCCCCGGCCCCGGCACCGCGGAGCCAGCGGGCTCGGGGCCGCAGGCTCGCCGGGCCACCGGGCCACCGAGGTTCCGAGGTTCCGGGGTTCCGAGTGATGGTGCTGCGGGGGTTCACAGGGGTTCACAGGGCGTAACACGCCGCGTCCGGAGAGTCGCCCCACCAGGGCTGGACACTGCTTGACCACCTCGTCGGAGCATGCCTAGGGTGTCGCCCAGGTCACGAGATCTCGCCCATGGCCCGGCAGGCGAGGCAGCAACCCCCAGATGGCAGCGGGGTGCTCCCGGGTATCGACCAGGCCGTCAGGACCCCTGACGGCAAGTGCCCCGACCACCCGACCGCGCGCAGCGCCGGTCGTGCACGCACCCGCATCTCCAACCCCTCACGCACCGCTGGTTCGGCCTCGCAGCCGACCGGCCAGGGTGGCGACAGGGCGTGGAGCCCTGCGCGGTGCGTCCGAGAGGAGTCCCCCTCGTGCGTGCCTATCTGCTGCGCCGCGCGCTCCAGGCCGTCTTCGTGCTCTGGGCCGCGTTCACCGCGACCTTCGCGATCTTGTACATGCTGCCGAGCAACCCCGTCGCGATCATGCTCGACGCCGGCGGCGAGGGGACGCAGGTCGAACCCGAGAAGGTCGCCGAGCTCACCGCGCGCTACGGCTTCGACAAGCCCGTGTGGGAGCAGTACCTCACGCGGCTGTGGGCGGCCGTCCGCGGTGACTTCGGCTCGTCGATCCAGACCGGCCAGCCCGTCACGGGCTCGATCCTCGACGCCCTGCCCGAGACCCTCAAGCTCGCCTCGATCGGCCTCGTGCTGGCCGTCGTCATCGGCGCCTCCCTCGCGCTCGTCGCCACCTGGACGCAGGCGCGCTGGCTCCGCCAGGCGCTCCTCGCGCTGCCGCCGCTCGGCGTCTCCGTCCCGACCTTCTGGGTCGGTCTCGTGCTGCTCCAGGTCGTCTCCTTCCAGTGGGCCCTGCTCCCGGCCATGGGCAACATCGGCTGGCAGACCCTCGTCCTGCCGAGCCTCACCCTCGCGATCCCGACCTCCGCTGTGATCGCGCAGGTCCTGGCCAAGAGCCTGTCGACGACGTGGGACCAGCCCTTCGTCGAGACGGCCCGCGCCAAGGGCACCCCCAGGCTGCACATCCACCTGCGGGACGTGCTGCGCAACGCGGCCATCCCCACGCTCACGCTCGTCGGCATCACCGTCGGCAACCTGCTCGCCGGGTCTGTGGTCGTCGAGACGGTGTTCTCGCGCAACGGCATCGGGCGCCTCACCCAGCAGGCCGTGACCTTCCAGGACATCCCTGTCGTGCAGGGCCTCGTGGTCCTCTCGGCCGTCATCTTCGTCGTGGTCAACCTCGTGGTCGACCTCGTCTACCCAGCCCTCGACCCCCGCATCAGCCAGCGCACCCGCGCGGCCGTCTGAGAGGACGCACCATGTCAGACCTGACGATCACCGTCCGGGGTGCCTCGACGGGCCCAGCCGCCGGCCCCACTGCAGGGCCCTCGTCCGCCGACGGGCTCGACCACGCGCTCGCCGAGGCCGCCGGTGGGCTCCACGACGCCGACGCCGACGCCTGGGCCGTGCCCTCGCGCACCGAGCGCCTGCGCCGACGTGCCCTGTGGCTCGTGCGGCGCCCGGGCCTCGTGCTCGCAGTCCTCGCCATCGCGCTCGCGCTCGCCTGGGCCTTCTGGCCGGCGGCCTTCGCGCCCTACAGCCCGACCGTGGGCGTCCCGGCCGACAAGCTGCAGGGCCCGAGCGCGCAGTACTGGTTCGGGACCGACTACCTCGGCCGTGACCTCTTCTCCCGCGTCGTGCACGGTTCGGCCCTGTCGCTCAAGGCGACCGCGATCGCTGTGGCCATCGCGCTCGTCGCGGGCTCGGGTATCGGGCTGGTGGCCGGGTTCGTCGGCGGGGTCGTCGACGACGTCCTCATGCGCGTGGTCGACGTCCTGCTGGCCGTCCCCGGTCTGCTGCTCTCCCTCGCCGTGGTCACGGTGCTCGGCTTCGGCACCACCAACGTCGCGATCGCTGTCGGCGTCGCCGCGGTCGCCTCGTTCGCGCGCGTCATGCGCGCCGAGGTGCTGCGGGTCCGCGAGTCGGTGTTCGTCGAGGCGGCCGCGGCCTCGGGCGTCGGACGCCTGACCATCTTGCGACGGCACGTGCTGCCCAACTCTTCAGGGCCCGTGCTCGTGCTGTCCGCTCTCGAGTTCGGCTCCGCGATCCTCGCGGTCTCGGCCCTGAGCTTCCTCGGCTTCGGTGCCGCGCCGCCGGCCCCTGAGTGGGGGTCCCTCGTCTCTGAGGGACGCAGCTACCTCGCCACCTCCTGGTGGCTCACCACGCTGCCCGGCCTCGTGGTCGTGGCCGTGGTGCTCTCGGCCAACCGTGTCAGCCGGGCCCTCGACGGAGAATGGAGCGACCTGCGATGACCAGCACGAAGACCACCAGCACGAAGACCACCAGCACGAACACCACCAGCACGACGTCTACCCGCACCGAGACCACCACGACGGTCGACGAGCCCGCGCGCTCGGGCCCGCTCCTCGTCGTCGAAGGTCTCGAGGTCGCGTACAGGACCCGCAGGGGGACCGTCCCGGCCGTGCGCGGCGTCGACCTGCACGTCGACGCGGGCGAGGTCGTAGCCGTCGTCGGCGAGTCCGGCTCGGGCAAGACGACCACGGCGCAGGCGATCATCGGGCTGCTGCCGCGCGGCGGCGTCCGCACCGCTGGGCGCATCGTGCTCGACGGCACCGACATCAGCGCCTGGAGCGACAAAGAGCTCGAGCGGGTCCGCGGTGCGCGCCTGGGCCTCGTGCCGCAAGACCCGACAGTCTCGCTCAACCCCGTCCGACGCATCGGCGACCAGGTGGCCGACGTGCTCGTCGTCCACTCCGGCCTCGCCCGCAGGGCGACCGGGCAGCGCGTGGTGGAGATCCTCGAGCAGGCCGGGCTGCGCGACCCCGAGGCCGTCGCCCGCCAGTACCCGCACCAGCTCTCGGGCGGCATGCGCCAGCGGGTGCTCATCGGCATCGCGCTCGCCTGCAGGCCTGCGCTCGTGATCGCCGACGAGCCGACCTCGGCCCTCGACGTCACAGTCCAGCGCGCTGTCCTCGACCACCTCGGGTCGCTCACCGCGGAGCTCGGGACGGCCGTCCTGCTCGTCACCCACGACCTCGGCGTCGCGGCCGAGCGCGCCCAGCGCGTCATCGTGATGAACCGCGGGCGGGTGGTGGAGGAGGGCAGTGCCCGGCAGATCCTCGAAGACCCGCAGGACCCGTACACGAAGGCTCTCGTCGCAGCGGCGCCCTCGCTCTCGCCGACCCGGCTGCGGCCGTCGGTGCGGGCCGCACCGCCGGCGAGGACGACGCAGGAGCCGGAGCCAGCCGTCGTCGAGGTGCGCGACCTCGTCAAGGAGTTCACCGTGCCCCAGCAGGGCGGCGGCAAGAAGACCCTCCGGGCCGTCGACGGTGTCTCCTTCTCGGTCCCGCGCGGCGAGACCTTCGCGATCGTGGGGGAGTCTGGGTCGGGGAAGTCGACCACGGCGCGCCTCGTCCTGCGGCTCGCTGACCCGACCTCAGGGTCTGTGCACGTCGACGGGCAGGACATCACCCGGCTGCGCGGGCGCCGCCTGCGCCGCCTGCGCGAGCACCTCCAGCTCGTCTACCAGAACCCCTACGCCTCCCTCGACCCACGCTTCACCATCGGGCAGGTGCTCACCGAGCCGCTCGAGGCCTTCCGCGTCGGGGACAGGGCGTCCAGGGCGCGCCGGGCCGCGGAGCTGCTCGACCAGGTCGCGCTGCCGACCTCCGCGCTGCACAGGCACCCTGCCGAGCTCTCCGGCGGTCAGCGCCAGCGGGTGGCGATCGCCCGGGCGCTCGCCCTGCACCCGCAGGTCGTCGTGCTCGACGAGCCCGTCTCCGCCCTCGACGTCTCCGTCCAGGCGCAGATCCTCCAGCTGCTCGTCGACCTCCAGGCCGAGCTCGGCCTGAGCTATCTGTTCATCTCGCACGACCTCGCGGTCGTGCGGCAGATCTCCGACAGGGTCGGCGTCATGTCCCGCGGCGAGCTCGTCGAGAGCGGGACGACCGAGCAGATCTTCGCCGACCCCCAGCACGACTACACGAGGGCGCTGCTCGCGGCGATCCCCGGTCGCGCCGAGCCTGTGGCTGGACGCGCCAAGGCTGTCGCCGGTGGCGCCGGGGCGACGTCTGGTCGCACGTCCGTGCAGGGAACCTGACGCCCTACGACCCACCTCAGCCAGCCATCACCATCGAGAGGACTCATCATGACCAGCACGACAGGCTCGTCCAGCACGATTACCGACCCGGCGGGTATCGCACAGACCGCGGCTGACCAGGGTGCACCTACCCAGACGGCGCCCACTCAGTCGCCTCTCGTCCAGACGGCTCCCGCCGCTGCCGCGCCGGCAGGCTCCGACGAGGAGGCGCTCGCCGCAGCGCGTTCCCTGGCGCCGCTCGTGAGCCCGGAGGACGCCGCCGCTCACCTGGCCGCGGGTGGGTTGCTGCTCGACGTCCGCAGCGCCGCCGGGCGCGCGACCACCGGCGCGATCGACGGAGCCCGGGTCACCGACCGTGCCGACCTGGGTCCTGAGCTCGACCCGACCGCCGACCCGAGCGTCCTCGCCGCAGCGGGCGCTGCGGCAGGTGACGGCGCGCGCCTCCCGGTCTCGCTCGACACCCCGATCGTCGTGGTGTGCGGGTCCGAACGAGGGTCTGGTCCGGTGGCGGCGGAGCTCATCGCCCGCGGCTACACCGATGTCCGTCAGGTCGACGGTGGGGCGCCGGGCTGGGCTGCGGCAGGGCTGCCGCTGACGCGATGAGACGTCGGGCGAGTCTGGCGCGTCGGGTGCACCGAGGGGGCGCGCAGCGCCGCGGGCGGTGAGGGGACGCTCGGCGTCGTGCGCAGCAGCGGGTGTCAGAGGGGGCGCTCAGCGCCACGGGCGGTGAGGGGACGCTCGGCGTCGTGCGCAGCGGTCGACGTCAGTGGCAATCCGTAGAATTGCGACATGTCGACGGAATCCCGGGAACCTCGCGAAGAGCATGGCGACGCCTGTGCGACGCCGTCCCCTTCTGATGGGTCGGGTCCTGTGGTTCCGGGCTCGGATCTCGCTGTGCCATCGGATGCGGCTGTGCCGTTGGATGCCCCTGTGCCATCAGCTGCCGCTGTGCCATCGGGTGATGCGTCGTCCCCCGGGCCGTCTCCGTCTCCGTCTGTGCTCTCGCGCGTCGTGCTGCCGCCGTCGTCCTGGTCGGCGTGGCCCGACCAGCTCGACTCGATGTCGGTCGCGCAGATGAACGACCGTCAGGGTGAGCTGGTCGACGCGGTCGCGGCGGAGTTCGCCGAGGTCGCAGCCGCGCAGGCGCGGTGCGCGCAGCGCGTGGACGACCTGCGCCGATGGTCTGAGGCCGCTACCGACGCCGTGGCACGTCACCAGGGCAAGGAGAAGGCGTCGGTCGCCGATCACCGGCTGGCCGAGCGATGGTTGGCCTCCGAGATCGCGTGCGCGCTGCGGTTGCCCGAGGGGTCGGCGTCGGCGCTGCTCGTGGAGTCGCAGTCCTTGGTCCACGAGCACCCCGCCACGCTGAGCGCGCTGCGCCAGGGCGAGGTGTCCTACCGTCACGCGGTGACGGTCGTGGACGCCACGGTCGGCCTCGACGACACGTCTCGCCTCGAGCTGGACGTGCTGCTGTCCGAGAGGGCGCGCACCACGACTGTCGCCGCGCTCAAGCGGGTGGCGCGCCGCGAGCGGGAACGCCGTGATCGGCGCCCTCTGGTAGATCGTCACCAGCTCGCTGCCGTCGACCGCCGGGTCGAGCTGCAACCCTGTCAGGACGGGATGGCGTGGCTGCACCAGTACCTGCCCGCGGTCCAGGCCACCGCGATCTTCCACAGGCTCACCGACATCGCCGTCGCAGTCCGAGGCCCCGACGAACCCCGCACCCTGGCCCAGCTGCGCGCGGACGCCAGCGTGGACCTGCTCCTCGACGACGACGCCCGCGAGGTCGTGGCGACCGCCACCTCCGCCAGCGCCACCGACACCGGCACCACCTCCGCCATCGGTACCGATACCGCCGCTGGCACCGACACCGCCGCCGGCCCGGCTGCCGCCACGACTGCGAGCATGGACACGCGCTCGGCCGGGACCACCGGTTCGGGCACCGGCACAGTCACCGGTGCAGCCACGGGCAGCAGCACCGACCGACGCGCACTGACAGCCGGCGCCGACACGCACGTCACCACCGCCAACCCCAGCCGATCCGTCGCCGGCGTCGCCGACCGGATCTCCTTGGGCGACATCAAGCCCCAGGTCGCGGTCACGGTCCCGGTCATGACGCTCCTGGGTCTCTCGGACGAGCCCGGTGACCTCGCCGGCCACGGTCCCATCGATGCCCGCACCGCCCGACGCCTGGCAGCACAAGCCCCGAGCTTCCTGCGGATCCTCACCCACCCCGAGACCGGGGCGGTCCTGTCCGTCGGGCGCGACCGCTACGCGGTGCCCGCAGACCTCAGGTCCTGGCTGCGCCTGCGCGACGAGACCTGCCGTTTCCCCGGATGCTCACGTCGCGCACAACGGTGCGACATCGACCACGTGAAGGACTGGGCCCACGGCGGCACCACCGACCACGACAACCTCATCCACCTGTGCCGCAAGCACCATCGTCTGAAGCACACCACGGCCTGGACTGTCAGCACCGGGCCGCCCGGAAGGTCGTCGAGCGGTCCGTCGACGAGGCAGGCGTCCAGCCAACCCGACGTGCCCCCATCGCGACAGGAGTCACTGCGCCGCGCCCCCGCGCGCGACCGCGGGGTCTTCGCTGCCGACGTCGTGCACTGGACCACGCCCTCGGGACGCAGCTTTGTCGACCACGCCGCACGACGACTGGGTAGTGGTCATGGCTGGGAGCTGAGTCTGGTCGCCACGGCTCCTGGCGATGGAGACCTGACTCGGCTCCCCGACGAGCCGCCGTTCTGACATGCTCCCGCGGCTGTGCGGCTGTGCGGCTGTGCGGCTGTGCGGCTGTGCGGCTGTGCGGCTGTGCGGCTGTGCGGCTGTGCGGCTGTGCGGCCATCGGGTCTCGGCCTCGAGCGAGGATGCCGGGCGGGAGGCCCGAGCGGTGCTCCGTGCCCCGGCGAGGATGCCGGAGCAAGAACGGGAGACCCGAGCGGCTCTCCCGGACCCCGGTGCGAGATCTGGTGCTTGAGCGAGCCACCCGAGCGGCCCTCCCGCGCCCTCAGATCGCCGTCTGGTCCCCGATGCGGTGGTACGTCCTGTCGTGGAACACCAGCGGGGTGGCGTCGGTGCGGGTCTGGGACTCGATGGCCCGGACGGAGACGAGGAAGCTCTCGCCGACGGGAGTGCGCTCGAGGATCCGCCCGCGCAGCCAGGTGACGGCCCCGTCGATCACGGCCTCGCCGCTCGGGAGCTCGGTCCAGCCGCCTGCGGCGAAGCGGTCGATGCCGCTCGTCGCGAAGCGTGCCGACACGTCGTCCTGGTCCTGGGAGAGGAAGCTGACGGCCAGGGTGTCGGCCTCGGCGAGCGCGGCCCACGACGACGACGTCCCGGCGATCGAGAAGGCGAGCAGCGGCGGTGCCGCGGACACGGAGATGACCGAGGTCGCTGTGAACCCCACGTGCCCGTGGGGTCCACGCAGGGTCACGACGGCGACGCCAGCGGGGTGCTGGCGGAAGACGGTCTTGAACTCGTCGGGGGACAGGTGGGTGTCGAGGTCGGAGAGACGCTCGTCCTGGATGGTCATGTGCAGTCCTTCGGTGGTCCGTCGTCGGCTTGCCGGTCCCGGGGGACCAGCCAGGTCATCTCCCGGAGCACCCCGCCATGACGTGGGGGTTGCTGTCCGACCAGCCGGGGCTTCGCGTCGGTTCTCGTGACCTTGGGGGACCGGTATAGCAACGGCTCGCGTCCTGTCATCGCCTTTCCCAGAACGTCTCACCATCTGGTCAGGAGGTGGTGCTCGGGGTGGACGCCGGGGTGTCGACCGGTCGCTCGGGCTGTGCCTCGGCCGGAGCTCCACCTGGTACCTCCCCAGGAGCAGTCTCGAGCGTCCCCTCCGGTGCGCCTCCGGCCTCGGCGACGCTCACCGTCCACGTGCGGCTCGGACCGAAGCCGGTGACGGCTGTGCCACCCTCACCCACGTCGACGTACCGCAGGCTCAGCGTGTGCGACCCGGCAGACGGGCTGCGCCAGACGAGGTCCTCCCCGCCCGCCACCCTGTGGAGCTCGCCCGTCGGCGTCCCGTCGACGCTCAGCTGCACGAGCTCACCGGCGGTCCCCTCGACCCGCAGGGGGACGTCGCCCCCGGCCGGGGCCTCGATCACCTCGCCGTCGGTCGGCGCTGCCAGGACGGGACGGTCGAAGGTCCACGAGAGCGCCGTGGACGCCTCGGACTCGGAGCCCGTCGTCTCGTCGCGGGCGTGCGCGGCGACGGTCAGGGCGTCGGTCGAGGCGAGGCACGCGGGCGGGGCTCCGGTCGGCTCCCCGCACACCTGCGCAGACCAGGCGCCCGAGGTGTCTGCGACGGCTGTCGCGAGCGAGTCGCCCGAGGTGCTCGTCACGACGACAGTTGCGCCCGGCTCGGCCGCCCCTGAGACCGTGGGGAAGGTGATCAGCACAGTGCCTGCCGCCGGTCCGGTGAGTGTCGGCACCCTGGGCCCGGCGGGCTCAGAGGGGCCTGAGGGCGGTGTACCCGGCGCGACGACGTCAGGCACAGGTGCCAGGGGCGGGAGGGTGGGCAGGGGAGGCAAGGTCGCGACGGGCTCGGGTGCCGGGTCAGGCTGAGCCGGCTCGGGCAGGTCGTCCCACTCGATCACCGGTGGCTCTGCGGACGGGGGCAGGTCGACCGTCGGTGCGTCCTCGGGGTCACCCACGGGCGAGTCACCGTCGGGTGCGTCCGCCGGCGCCGTCGTCGACGCGACGCCCGGGAGCGCGGACGTCGGTGCGGCAGTCACGCCCCCCGCAGGGCTCCCTGCCGTGGGGGGAGGTGAACCCGCCCCGATCGCGATCCCCGTCGAGACCACGGCGAGCCCGGCGACCGCTGCGACGACGAGGCCGACAGGGCGGGCGACGACGCCCGTCCTCGGTGCCCCGGCACCCCAGAGCCCGCGTCGGGCGGTGCGCGGGCTCGCGTCGTCGACCGACGTGCCGTTGCGCAGTGCCTGCGCGGATCTCTCCGCCGGTCCCGGCGTCGACTCGGGCGTCGGTCTCTGTGCCGCTGTGTGCGTCGAGCTGTCCGTCGATCTGTGCGTCGAACCCTGAGGGTCGGTGCTCACGTCGTCTCTTCTCTGCGTCTGATGCCGCCTCTTGCCTACCACAGGGCGGGTGAGAGGCACAGGGCCTCGCCTGTGAACAGGGCGTGGAGGAGCCCTCCTGCTGTGCTGAGTCCCACACTCTGGACGCCCTCGCGGCGCGGTCCGGAGCGGCAGAATGGTGGGATGACGACGAGCACCAGCCCCGCGCCGGGCGACGCGGGCAGCACCGCGACGCCGAGCCCCCGCGATCTCTGGGTCGCGTGGCGCGCCGAGCGCGACGCAGGCCTGGCCGAGCACCACGGCTGGCTGACGCTCACCGCGCTCCACCAGCTCACCGACGTCCCGACGTCCTACGACCAGCTCCCGGGTCGCTGGTGGGCCGACCGCCACGGCATCCACGTCGAGGTCACCGTCGCCGACGGTCTGCGCGCGGGCGACACGAGCGCCGGGCGCGCTGTCGAGGACGAGCCCTTCGAGGGTGTCCACTCCGTCGACGTGTCCACGGCCGGCTCGACCATCGCCGCGATCGTCCCCGGTGACGTCGCCGTCGAGGCGGGCATCCGCAGCGGTCGACCGATCCTGCGGGTCCGCGACCCCCGTGCTCCCATGGCCACAGGCTTCACAGGCGTGCCGACCTTCGACTACGACCCGTCCTGGGTGCTCGAGGCCCCGGTCCGCTGGTACGCGCAGCCCGAGCCCGCCGTCGTCGGCGCGGCCCAGCCCGGCTTCAGCCACGAGGTCACCGTCACCGGCGAGGTCGACCTCGTCCGCGACGGCCAGAGCGTCACCCTGCGCCTCGTCGGCGACGCACCCGGCAGCGCCTCGCTGCTGTTCACCGACACGTCGGAGGAGACCCCCGCCTGGCGCTCGCTGACCGTCGACACCGCGGGCGAGACCGAGGGCACCGTCGTGCTCGACCTCAACCGTGCCTACGACATGCCGTGCGCCTTCAGCGACTTCGGTACCTGCCCGCAGCCCGTCGAGGGCAACGACGTGCCCTTCGCCGTCAACGCAGGGGAGTGTCGCGTCCGATGAGCACCGACAGCGTGATTGCCGGCGGCCGCCTGGACGGCCCGCGCCACGGGTTCGAGGTCCGCTCGGTCCACATGAGCGACGCCCTGGTCCAGCCCCTCCTCGACGACCTCGAGCGCACCTATCTGCGCCTCTACGCGTCGCTCCTCGGCGAAGAGGTCCTGCGCGAGGAGATGGCCCACTACAGCCCCGAAGAGTTCGTGGCCCCCGACGGCGACTTCGTCCTGGTCCTCGACGAGGGTGTCCCCGTCGCGGGCGGTGCGTTCCGCCTCTCGGTCGAGCCCGAGCTCGGTGACCCGGGGTTCTCCCGGTACCCGGAGGCCGAGCGTGGCACCGACGGGCGCACTGTCGCACCGACGGCCGAGCTCAAGCGCATCTGGACCCACGACGAGCACCGTCGCCGCGGCCTGGCCCGCATCGTGCTCACCGAGCTCGAGGACCGTGCCGCCGCCGCGGGGTACAGCCGCATCTACCTCACGACAGGGTCACGCCAGCCCGAGGCCGTCGGGCTCTACCTGCGGACCGGGTACACCGCGCTCTTCGACACCGACGTGGTGCGCACAGACGCAGACGGCCCGCTCGCCTTCGAGAAGTGGATGCTCCCACCGGTCTGACCCGGCTCGGCGCAGGTCGTGGACCGAGACGCCCGCGGACGAGGCGTGTGCCGACCGGCTCCGGCCCCCACGGGCTGCCTGCCTGCTCCAAGGGCCGTCGGTCTGCCCGCGGAGCACCGGTCCCGACACGGGCGCGCCCGTGCGGTGGATCTCAGCCGACGGTCTTGCGGAGGATCTCCATGCGCAGGTCGTCGCGCTGCGGCAGCCCGAAGCGCTCGTCGCCGTAGGGGAAGGCCTTGTGCTCGCCGGTGCGGGTGTAGCCGCGGCGCTCGTAGAAGGCGAGCAGCTCCGTACGCGCGTCGAGCACAGTCATCTCGACCGTCGTGACTCCCCACTCGGCGGCCATGAACCTCTCCGCCTCCGCGATGATCTCCTTGCCGAGGCCCTGACCCTGGCCACTCGGGCGCACGCAGAACATCCCGAGGTACCCGGTCGTCGGACCGGTGCGGCGCACGTGCACGCACCCGTCGACAGCGTGGTCCGAGCCGTCGAGGTGAGCTGCCAGCACGACGCTGTCGGGCGCGCGCAGGTCGGCGAGCAGCAGCACGGCGTCGATCCGCTGCCCCTCGAGGAGGTCGGCCTCGGTCGTCCAGCCCTGTCGGCTCGAGTCGCCTCGGTAGGCGGAGGTGACGAGGTCTACGAGGTCCGCGACGTCGTCTTCGGTCGCGCGGCGGAAGGTCAGCGTGGGCACCCGACCGACCTTACCCGCGGGGTCGGGCGGTGGGCAGACGCGTCGGCAGATGCGTGGCCGGCGCGTGGGCAGGGCCGTCCGTCCGTGCTCCAGCGGGCCTCTCCGGGGTGTCTGTCCACCGGCCGAAAGGCCCCCCTGAGCACTCCCGCGCCGGGGGTACTCTGGCGACGCCAACTGGCACCCGCGTCCCAGATCCGCCGTCCGCGGCGCTCGACGAAGGAGAACCACCTGATGGAAGGCCAGCTCGCGCCCGTGTTCGGCGAGGTCCTGCGACGCAACCCCGGCGAGGTCGAGTTCCACCAGGCGGTCCGTGAGGTCTTCGACTCTCTCGCCCCGGTCCTCGCGAAGAACCCGCAGTACGCCGACGCCGCCGTGCTCGAGCGGATCTGCGAGCCCGAGCGCCAGATCATCTTCCGGGTGCCGTGGGTCGACGACTCGAACCGTGTGCAGATCAACCGCGGCTTCCGCGTCGAGTTCAACTCGGCCCTCGGCCCGTTCAAGGGCGGTCTGCGCTTCCACCCGTCGGTCTACCTGGGCATCGTGAAGTTCCTCGGCTTCGAGCAGGTGTTCAAGAACTCCCTCACCGGCATGCCGATCGGCGGCGGCAAGGGCGGTTCCGACTTCGACCCGCGCGGGCGTTCCGACGGTGAGGTCATGAGGTTCTGCCAGTCCTTCATGACCGAGCTGTACAGGCACATCGGGGAGTACACCGACGTGCCGGCCGGTGACATCGGTGTCGGCGGTCGCGAGATCGGCTACCTCTTCGGCCAGTACAAGCGGATCACCAACCGCTACGAGTCCGGTGTCCTCACCGGCAAGGGCATCAGCTGGGGCGGGTCGCTCGTGCGCACCGAGGCCACGGGCTACGGCACCGTGATGTTCGCCCGCGAGATGCTCAAGACCAGGGGCCTCGAGCTCGAGGGCCAGCGCGTCGTCGTCTCGGGCTCGGGCAACGTCGCGATCTACGCGATCCAGAAGGCCCAGCAGCTCGGGGCCAAGGTCGTCGCCTTCTCGGACTCGACCGGCTACGTGCTCGACGAGGCCGGGGTCGACCTCGACCTGCTCCGCCAGATCAAGGAGGTCGAGCGCGGACGCGTCGACCTCTACGTCGAGCGCCGCGGCTCCGCGAAGCTCGTGACCGGCGGCAGCATCTGGGACGTCCCGGCGACCGTCGCCCTCCCGTGCGCCACGCAGAACGAGCTCGACGGCGACGCCGCGCGCACCCTGCTGGCCAACGGTGTCCTCGCCGTGGCCGAGGGCGCCAACATGCCCACGACCCCTGACGCGGTCGCGGCCTTCCAGGAGGCAGGCGTGCTCTTCGCGCCCGGCAAGGCCGCCAACGCCGGCGGCGTGGCGACCTCGGCCCTCGAGATGCAGCAGAACGCCAGCCGTGACTCCTGGACCTTCGAGCACACGGAAGACCGCCTCGAGGCCATCATGACCGGCATCCACGACCGCTGCGCCGCGACGGCCGACACCTACGACCGTCCGGGCAACTACGTCGCCGGCGCGAACATCGCCGGCTTCACCAAGGTCGCCGACGCGATGATCGCCCTCGGCGTGGTCTGAGCGGTCGCGGACGCAGCACCGCGGTGCCGGGCCTGGCGGCCTGACCTCGGTGCTGCCCGCGCGGCCTGCCGGAGACGGGTGCGTGACGTGCCGAGGCCGTCTCCGGGTGCAGCTTCTGCAGGTCGTCGTACAGTCGGTGGGTGCCGTCACGTCATCTCCGGCTGGACCTCCCGGCGTCGACCGTCCCCGAGCGGGTGCGGGTCGCCTTCGCGCGGCTGCGCTCTGAGCTCTCGATCCCCGAGGGCTTCCCGCCCGAGGTGCTCGACGAGGCGCGGGCCAGCGCCCTCCGCGACGACTACGCGGCCGAGCGCCTCGACCTGCGGGACCTCCCCTTCGTGACGATCGACCCGCCAGGCTCCAAGGACCTCGACCAGGCCGTGCACCTGAGCCGCTCCGGAGCGGGCGGGTACGTGGTCGACTACGCGATCGCCGACGTCGGCCGCATCGTCCAGGCCGGAGGGGCGGTCGACACCGAGGCCCAGCTGCGGGGCGTCACCTTCTACGCCCCCGACGGGCGCACCCCGCTGCACCCGCCCGTCCTCTCCGAAGACTCCGCGAGCCTGCTGCCCGGCGTCGACAGGGCAGCCGCGGCCTGGAGGATCGAGCTCGACGAGCGCGGAGAGATCCTCGACGTCACCGTCCGGCGGGCGCTGGTCCGGTCCCGCGCACAGCTGACCTACACCGAGGTGCAGGACGCCCTCGACGCCGGGACCGCCGATGAGGTACTCGTCCTGCTGCGCGAGGTCGGCGCGCTCCGTGAGGCTCGCGAGCGTGACCGCGGCGGTGTGTCGATCGACGTGCCCGAGCAGAACGTGACGCTCCACGACGACGGCTCCTACAGCATCGAGCTGCGCTCGGTCCTGCCCGCGGAAGGCTGGAACGCCCAGATCTCGCTCCTCACCGGGATCGCGGCGGCCTCGCTCATGCGCACGGGTGAGATCGGCATCTTGCGCACCCTCCCGGCGAGCGACCCGCGCGACGTCGAGAGGCTGCGCCGCACGGCTCTGGCGATCGGCATCGACTGGCCCGCCGAGGTCCCCTACGCGGAGCTCCTCGGCACCCTCGACTCCCGCATCCCGCAGGACGCGGCCTTCCTCAACGAGGCGACGTCGCTGTTCCGGGGCGCCGGCTATCTCGCCTTCCAGGGCCCGGTCCCCGAAGGCTCCGAGCACGCCGCGATCGCGGCCGAGTACAGTCACGTCACGGCCCCGCTGCGCCGGCTCGTCGACAGGTACACGACCGAGATCTGCCTCGCGCTGTCCTCGGGCGGCGGGGCGGCTGCAGTGCCGTCGTGGGTCGTCGACGCCTTCGTCGACCTCCCCAAGACCATGTCCCGCTCGGGCCAGCGCGCCTCGTCCTTCGAGCGGGCGAGCATCGACATCGTCGAGGCCGCGCTGCTGACGGGGGCGGTGGGACAGACCTTCCGCGGGGTCGTGGTCGACGTCGACGCGAAGGACCCGCGCAAGGGGCTCGTCGTCGTCGACGACCCGGCGGTCCGGGGTACTGTCACGAGCGGCTCGCGCGACCTCCCCCTCGGGGAGTCTGTCGAGGTCGAGCTGACCGAGGTCTCGATCGAGGACCGCAAGATCAGGTTCTCCTACGAAGGGTGACGCATGGCTGTCCGACGCCGCACCGACCCCGCGGTGGGCCGCACCGCCGTGGTGTCGTGGCGATCTGGTGACGCAGCACGAGCGACGGTGACCACCGCTGTGAGGTTCACCCTCGAGGAGATCGCTGACGTGGCCCCCGGGCACGCCGTCGAGGTGCGGGTGCCGCCGTGGGGCGCCGTCCAGTGCGTCGAAGGGCCGCGCCATACCCGCGGCACACCGCCGAACGTCGTCGAGACCGATCCTGAGACGTGGCTCGGCCTCGCGTGCGGTCTCGTCTCGTGGCACGACGCCGTGACCGACGGCCGCGTGAGCGCATCCGGCGACCGCGCCGACATCTCGCACCTGCTCCCGCTCCAGGCCGTGCGCGACAGGTCGTAGTCCCCAGCTGCCCGGGGTAGCGAGGACGTCGACGCGACGAACGTCTGCAGCGAGCAGGTCCGTCCCGGATCACCGCTGCCGTGCCCGGCTCCCAGGTGCTCCGTCCCACAGCGTGCGGCTCGAGCGGCGGTCAGGGCATCATGGCCTGGTCACCACACCGGACGGGGAGAACATGAGACTGGCACGCGGCGCGAACACCACCCTGGGCTCGACAGACCTCAGCATCGCGGTCTCGGGTGCCCAGACCGGGACCGTCGACCTCATGGCCTTCCAGCTGACCGACGCCGGGCGGGTCCGCGGCGACCACGACCTCGTGTTCTTCAACCAGCCTGCCTCGGTCGAGGGTGCCCTGCGTCTGGTCGCGGGGGACCGGCTGACCCTGTCGCTCGCAGGTGTCCCGCAGGACGTCGCGACGGTCGCCGTCGCCGTGGCGCTCGACGAGGGGACCTCAGGGTCGCTCGCCGCGATCGTCGGCCTCGGTGTCAGCGTCCGGGCCGGCTCCGAGACACTCGAGTGCCCGGTCGAGGGGCTGACGACCGAGCGCGCCGTCGTGCTGCTCGAGGTCTACAGGCGCCAGGGTGCGTGGAAGCTGCGCAACGTGAGTGCCGGGTGGGACGGCGGGCTGGCCGACCTCGTCCGTGAGCACGGGGTGAGCGTGGACGACGAGGTGCCGGAGGCTGTCGCCCCGCAGGTGCCGCTGGCTGCCGCCCCGCAGGCACCCGCGACGTCGAGCGCCGCCGCAGCCACAGCGCCCTCGCAGCCCGTCGCACCGCCACCCGCCCAGGTCCACCCGCCCGTGACGGCGGCACCCGCGACGCCCCCGCCCGCACCACCCACGCCTGCAGCGCCCGCGACGCCCGACGGCGTCCGCAGCGTGCCGGGGGAGCAGCGCCTCTCCTTCGAGAAGCGTCAGCGCCTCGACCTGCGCAAGCGCGAGGTGGCCAAGGTCTTGCTCACCAAGGGTGCCCCGACAGCCCGCGCCAGGGTCGTGATGGTCATCGACAAGACCGGCTCGATGCGTCGGCAGTACTCGACCCGTGTGGTGCACCGCGTGGTCGAGCGCATGATCCCGGTAGCCATCCAGCTCGACGACGACGGCAGCCTCGAGGCCTACCTCTACGGCAGCTCCTTCGCCAGGCTCCCCGACGTCACCGTCGAGCAGGCCGACGAGTGGTCCGACACCTTCCTGCACCTCGACGGCACCCACGGCGGCATCAGCTACCGCCGTATCGGCGGGTACAACGACGAGATCCCGATCATGTCCGAGGTGCTCTCGACCCTCCGGCAGCGCGACCCGATGCCGACCCTCGTGCTCTTCTTCACCGACGGCGGGTTCTCCCAGCGCGGTCCCATCACCGAGCTCGTCCGGCAGGCGTCGGGCCTGCCGGCCTTCTGGCAGTTCGTCGGGATCGGCCGGGCCAACTACGGGCTGCTCACGGCGCTCGACGAGCTCGAGGGCCGGGTGGTCGACAACGTCGGCTTCTTCGAGCTCGACGACATCGACGCCGTGGCGGACTCCGAGCTCTACTCCCGCCTGCTGGGCGAGTTCCCCGACTGGCTGCGCGCAGCCCGCGCGGCCGGGATCGTCGGTGGCTGAGCACGGCCGACGACGTACCCTGGGACTGTGAGCTCCACTCCCTCCCAGCCCGAGCCGTCCACCCCCGACGAGGTCTCTGCGACGCCGCAGGGCGCAGCGCCCCCGGCCGACGCCCCGCTCGACGCCCCCGTGGCGATCCCGGCCGAGGGACCGCTCACCGACGAGCAGATCGCCGCGATCGCGGCGACGGCCCAGCCGGCGACCATCCGACGTGCGCCGCGCTACCGGGCCTTCTTCTGGACGGGTGCGCTGCTCGGCATCGTGCTGGGGGTCGCGCTCGGTCTCTGGGTGTCCTCGGAGAACCTCGTGAACCGGTGGATCTACGTCCTCGTCACGACCCTGGGCACCACGCTGGTCACCGTCCTGCTCGCCGGTGCCTGCGCGGTCTGGGTCGACCGCCGCGGGGCTGCGAAGGTCGCGAAGCAGCGCAGGGGATCTGCCGGAGCCTGACGTGCTGCGTCACCTGCGCGGTCGCCCAGCCGTCTCATCCGTCGGCGACCGACCTGTGTCGACCCCCGTCTCTGTGGGACACTAGAGCCGTGGCCCCCCGCGGAGATGGACTTCTGAACCACGACCTCATGCCTGGCGAGAAAGGCCCCCAGGACGCTTGCGGCGTCTTCGGTGTCTGGGCTCCCGGCGAAGAGGTCGCCAAGCTTGCCTACTTCGGTCTGTACTCGTTGCAGCACCGAGGGCAAGAATCGGCCGGCATCGCGACCAGCAACGGTCAGCAGATCCTGGTCTACAAGGACATGGGACTCGTCTCCCAGGTGTTCGACGAGACTGCGCTCAACGCGCTGACCGGTCACATCGCGGTCGGGCACTGCCGGTACTCGACCACCGGCGGCGTGACGTGGGAGAACGCCCAGCCCACTCTCGGTGCGACGGCCGCCGGAACTGTCGCCCTCGGGCACAACGGCAACCTCGTCAACAGCGCCGAGCTCGTCGACCTCGTGGCCGAGCGCTACGGCGCGCAGCGCCGCGGCGAGCTCGCCCGCGGCAACACGACCGACACCGCCCTGGTCACAGCGCTCCTGGCCGGCGACGCCGACCACACGCTCGAGCAGACGGCGATGGAGGTCCTCCCGCGGCTGCGCGGTGCCTTCAGCCTCGTGTTCATGGACGAGAAGACCCTCTACGCGGCGCGCGACCCCCAGGGTGTCCGCCCGCTCGTCCTCGGCCGCCTCGACCGCGGCTGGGTCGTCGCGAGCGAGACCCCCGCCCTCGACATCGTCGGGGCGAGCTTCGTCCGTGAGGTCGAGCCCGGCGAGCTCATCGCGATCGACGCCGACGGCCTCCGCTCGCAGAAGTTCGCCACGCCCGAGCGTGCCGGCTGCGTCTTCGAGTACGTGTACCTGGCTCGCCCGGACACGAGCATCAAGGGACGCTCCGTGCACGCAGCGCGGGTCGAGATGGGCCGTGAGCTCGCCCGCGAGCACCCCGTCGAGGCCGACCTCGTCATCCCCGTACCGGAGTCTGGCACCCCGGCCGCGGTCGGGTACGCGCAGGAGTCCGGCATCCCCTTCGGCCAGGGCCTCATGAAGAACGCCTACGTCGGGCGCACCTTCATCCAGCCTTCCGACACGCTGCGCCAGCTGGGCATCCGGCTCAAGCTCAACCCGCTGCGCGACGTCATCAAGGGCAAGCGCCTCGTGGTCGTCGACGACTCGATCGTCCGCGGCAACACCCAGCGTGCGCTCATCCGGATGCTCCGCGAGGCCGGGGCAGCCGAGATCCACGTGCGCATCAGCTCCCCGCCCGTGAAGTGGCCGTGCTTCTACGGCATCGACTTCGCCTCGCGTGCCGAGCTCATCGCGAACGGCCTGAGCCCGGCCGAGGTCGGTCAGTCCCTCGGGGCGGACACCCTCGGCTACATCTCGGAAGAGGGCATGATCGCCGCGACCGAGCAGCCGAAGTCCCAGCTGTGCACAGCCTGCTTCTCGGGGAC
This sequence comes from Sanguibacter biliveldensis, assembly GCF_033798665.1. NCBI lineage: Bacteria > Bacillati > Actinomycetota > Actinomycetes > Micrococcales > Sanguibacteraceae > Sanguibacter > Sanguibacter biliveldensis. The sequence continues at coordinate 3,825,571 of NZ_CP138359.1, read as the reverse complement.
CTACCCGATCGAGCTCCCCGACGCCGCGCGTCTGGGCAAGAACCTCCTCGAGCAGGCCGAGCTGCCGCTCGGCGCGCCTGAGGACGGGCTGTCGAACCTCACGGTGTCGGCTGGAGGCGCCGGGGCGCTCCAGCACCCCTGACGCTGCAGCACTCCTGACCGGGGCTCCCGCAAGCAGCAGCTCGTGGGACCACGCAACCCGCACGCACGACGCACCATCCCGTACCAGCACCGCCAGACCCCCGCACCACGTAGCCGCCTGCTCGACCAGCACCAGGTCCGCCCAGCACCGCAGGGACCGTCAGCAGCGACCCGCGCCAACCACAGGAGTCATCGAAGTGTCTGAAGGCATCACCTACGCAGCCGCCGGCGTCGACACGGCGGCAGGTGACCGTGCCGTCGAGCTGATGAAGTCGGCCGTGGCCCGCACGCACGGCCCGCAGGTCCTCGGCGGGGTCGGCGGCTTCGCCGGGCTCTTCGACGTCTCGATGCTCAAGGCCTACGACCGCCCGCTGCTCGCCTCCTCGACCGACGGCGTCGGCACCAAGGTCGCGATCGCCCAGGCCCTCGACATCCACGACACCATCGGCTTCGACCTCGTCGGCATGGTCGTCGACGACATCGTCGTCTGCGGCGCCGAGCCGCTCGTCATGACCGACTACATCGCGACGGGCAAGGTCGTCCCCGAGCGGATCGCGGACATCGTGCGCGGCATCGCCGCAGCCTGCGAGGTCGCGGGGACCGCGCTCGTCGGCGGTGAGACCGCCGAGCACCCCGGGCTCCTCGGGCCGCACGAGTACGACGTCGCCGGCGCAGCCGTCGGTGTCGTCGAGGCTGCCGACCTGCTCGGCCCGGAGAAGGTGCAGACCGGTGACGTCGTCATCGCGCTGGCCTCGTCAGGCCTGCACTCCAACGGCTACTCCCTCGTGCGGGCCGTCATCAACCACGCGGGCTGGACGCTCGACCGCCACGTCGAAGAGTTCGGCCGCACCCTCGGTGAAGAGCTCCTCGAGCCGACCCGCGTCTACGCGAGCGACTGCCTCGCCCTGGCCCGCGACGCCGGCGCGCAGGTGCACGCGTACTCCCACGTCACCGGCGGTGGCCTCGCTGCGAACCTGGCGCGTGTCCTCCCGAAGGGCCTGTCCGCCTCGGTCGACCGTGCCAGCTGGACCGTCCCGGCGGTCTTCGACGTCGTGCGCGGCCTCGGTCAGGTGCCGTGGGGCGACCTCGAGAACACGCTCAACCTCGGTGTCGGCATGGTCGCCGTCGTCGGGGCCGACGGTGCCGACGCCGCACTGGCCCGCCTCTCAGCGCTCGGCGTCCCGGCGTGGACGCTCGGCGTCGTGACGGAGGACGACGGCGCGACGGGCGAGGGCATCGTCCGCGGTGCCAAGGGCGTCGACGGGGGAGCGGTCAGGCTCCACGGCGAGTACAGGGCCTGAGCAGGACGTCGCAACGCTCGAAGAGCTCAGAGCGCCGCACGACCACCGTCGTGCGGCGCTCTCTGCGTGAGTGCCTCTGCGTGAGTGCCTCTGCACCGGGACAGACGACGAGCAGCGCACCCCGGTGCTGGACCAGGCTGCGCTGCTCGGGAGACGACGAGAGACGGCACCGACGAGACGACGCTCAGAGAGCGTCGAGCTGTACGCGGCGTCTGCTCAGACGAGGGGTGAGGCGACAGATGACGCCGAGGTCACCTGTCGTCGGACCAGTCCGCGTACGGTTCACGGTCCTCGAGATCGTCGGACCTGCTCGCGCTGTGGCGAGAGTCCGTAGCGAGATCGGTTCCGCCATGACCAGTGAGCTCTTGTTCGAGAGCCTTGTAGTTCGTGTCGGGAGAGTAGTACTTCAGCTCCCGAGCGACCTTGGTCTGCTTTGCCTTCTGACGGCCGCGGCCCATGGCTCCGACCCCCTCAACGTAGAAGCGGGGCGGCTGGCGTCAGAAGACGTGCGGCCCCGGGGTGTGTTTCGTCTGTTCGTGGGTTAACGGTACATGCTCGCGGGGCGGTTGGACCACTCAGGGCGCGGGCGGGCGCCGCCACGACGGGCATCTGTGGCTACCGTCACCCTCTGTGCAGACGGGCCCAGTCTGAGCAACTCGGTCATCCGCTCCTTTTTCACCCCGGCTGGCGGCTGGCACGAATCGCCCGTAGGGTGATAATAGATGAAACGGCTAGGGCTGATCGATGAGTTCCCTCCCCCCGGGACCAGCCTTCGCCACAGAGAGGTGCATCATGTTGAGCAACCGTGGAGAGCAGGAAGTCCTCCTCACGCCGGCTGAGGTCGCGAGCCTGTTCCGTGTGGACCCCAAGACGGTCACCCGTTGGGCCAAGGCCGGAAAGCTCTCGTCGATCCGGACCCTCGGCGGTCACCGCCGCTACCGTGAGGCCGAGGTCAAGGGCCTGCTTGCGGACTCCGGCGTCAACATCGGCGAAGAGTCCTGACGCCCCGGCGAGCCGCCTGACACCAGATGTGCCGAGAGGCCCCGTCCGATCATCGGACGGGGCCTCTCGTGCGTCGTGGACGGGTCAGCGGCGGGCGCGCCGGACCACGGCCAGGGCGACCAGCGCGACGACCCCTGCGGCGACGCCCAGGGCGATCTTCGCGTTGCGGGCGCGGGACCCCGGCTGCGCAGGCAGGCCGGCCCCGGTGACGAAGGCGCCGGCGTCGGTCGCGGCCAGCCTTGCCGTCGTGGCGGCGTCGGCGGCGAGGTTCTTCGGGCTGAGCCGGGTCGACAGCTCGTCGACAGTCGCGGCCAGCTCGGCGCGGGCCCGCAGCACCTCGGCGCTGAGCTCGGCGGCCGACATGCTTGAGGTGTCGGGGGTGCTCGGCTGCTCGCTCATGACTTCAGACCTTCCTTCACGGCGGCGACGTCGTCCTTGATGCTCTTGACGGTGATCTCGGGGGACGGCGGGCTGCCCTTCTTGAGCAGCTTGAGCCCGACGAGCGCGAGGAGGGCCGTGAGGAGGAGCAGCACGACACCGACGATCAGCGCGGCGAGCCACACCGGGACGACGTTCGACAGCCCGGCGACACCCGCGTAGAGCAGGAAGCCGAGGGCGTAGAGCGCGAGGACTGCTCCGACCACCACGAGCGCGATCCCGATCCCGAGGCTCTTGGCCTTGGCCGACAGCTCGGCCTTGGCCGACGCGATCTCGGCCCGGACCAGTCGGCTGAGCTGTTCGCTCAACCGTCCGACGAGGGTCCCGATCGACGTCTGCTCGCTCGAGCTGCCTGGCAGCCCGGAGTCTTTCTGGCTCATCGCCGTCACACCTTCCTGTTGGTCCGCGCGTCGCCTGCCGCGCGTCGCCGCTGCTGCGCCCCCGTGACCAGGGGCCCTGCGCGGCTGATCTCCACCGATCGTACGGCGTGAGCACGTGCGCCGCAGGGCAACAGGCCCTGTCCGCTGGTGCGCGAGGAGGTGGGGGGACGACAGAAGAACGCCGCAGACGATGTCTGCGGCGTTCTCGGTGTACTGGTGGCTCCGACCGGCGTCGATCCGGTGACCTTTCGATTTTCAGTCGAACGCTCTACCAACTGAGCTACAGAGCCTTGACACGGAAGCCCGGCCATATCTCTATGACCGGGCGACCATCATCAAAGCGACCCCGACGGGACTTGAACCCGCGACCTCCGCCGTGACAGGGCGGCGCGCTAACCAACTGCGCTACGGGGCCTTGGATCACGCTGTGACACAAGGTCCTTGCTGCTTCACTACAGTTCGTTGTCCGAACCGTTGAGAATCCTACAGTACTTCTGAGCCCTTCGTGACCACCTCTCGGTGACCCTGTCCTGCTCGTACCCCCAACGGGATTCGAACCCGTGCTACCGCCGTGAAAGGGCAGCGTCCTAGGCCGCTAGACGATGGGGGCCTAGTCGTTGACGCTGCTGATGGCAGAACCACAGACGAACCGTCTAGGACCGTACGAAGCATAGATCGAGATCGGGCCCGGATGCAAAACACGAGGTCGAGAGGCGGATCTCCGCGGTTGTCTGGGCTTCTCGACGGGTGGGTGGGGGAGGATGGTCCGCATGGTCGACATGTCGCGAGAAGAGTTCGAAGAGGCCGTCTCGGACGCCCTCGACCAGGTGCCGCCCGAGCTCACGGCCCAGATGGACAACGTGGTGATCTTCGTCGAGGACGACGCCCCGCCCGACCAGCCCGACCTGCTCGGGGTCTACGACGGGGTCCCGCTGACCGAGCGCGACCTCGGGTGGGCCGCCGGGGCGCTGCCGGACCGCATCACGATCTTCCGCAACCCGACCCTGGCGATCTGCGACACGGTCGAGGAGGTCGTCGAGGAGGTCACCGTCACGGTGGTCCACGAGATCGCCCACCACTTCGGGATCGACGACGAGCGTCTGCACGAGCTCGGCTGGGCCTAGCCGGGGAGAGCGCCGGACGTCCCTGCCGCGCGCAGCCCCGGAACGGTAGCCTGCGGGTATGACGATTCTGGTGACTGGCGGGGCTGGGTACATCGGCGCACACGTGGTGCGTCTTCTGCAGGAGCGCGGGGACGAGGTCGTCGTCGTCGACGACCTGAGCACCGGAGCCCGCAGCCGTGTCGGTGACGCCACGGTCATCGAGCTCGACGTCGCCTCGGCCGGCGCGCAGGAGGTCCTCGTGGCCGCGCTGCGCGAGCACGAGGTCGACGCGGTCATCCACTTCGCGGCGCGCAAGCAGGTCGGCGAGTCTGTCGCCCGCCCGACGTACTACTACCAGCAGAACGTGGGCGGCCTCACGAACGTCCTCGCGGCGATGGAGGAGGCCGGCGTGCACAAGCTCGTCTTCTCGTCCTCTGCGGCGACCTACGGCATGCCCTCGGTCTCGGTCGTCGAGGAGAAGCTCCATGCCGAGCCCATCAACCCCTACGGCGAGACGAAGCTCGTGGGCGAGTGGATGGGGCGCGCGGCCTCGCGTGCCTGGGGTCTGAAGTTCGTCGCGCTGCGCTACTTCAACGTCGCCGGCTCCGGGTGGGACGACCTGGGTGACCCCGCAGTCCTCAACCTCGTGCCGATGGTCCTCGACCGCATCGAGCGTGGCGAGCAGCCGCGCCTCTTCGGCGACGACTACCCGACGCCCGACGGCACGTGCATCCGTGACTACATCCACGTCCTCGACCTCGCGAAGGCGCACATCGCCGCGCTCCAGTACCTCACGCACGACTCCCAGCCCTTCGACGTGTTCAACGTCGGCACGGGCACAGGGGCGTCCGTGCGCGAGGTCATCGACGGTCTCGCGGCCGTGTCCGGGCTGACCATCGACCCGATCGTCGAGGCACGCCGCGCGGGCGACCCGCCCCAGCTGGTCGGCTCGCCCGAGCGCATCAACGAGGTCTTGGGCTGGCACGCCGAGGCCGGCCTCGAAGAGATCCTCTCGTCGGCGTGGAAGGCCTGGCAGGCCGGACCGCATCCGATCGACGTGTGACCGACCGGCACGCCCTGTGACCGAGACCGGCACCTGGGACGGTGCAGCGGCCGGCGGACCGAGGGTCTCGTCCGCGGGTGTCAGCCTGCTGCCGCCCGCCGGCTGGGTGGTCGTCGACGACGTCTCGGGGAGCGGGGCGAGGGCTCCCGTGGCCTCGCTCGCCGACGCCTCGGGCCGCCACGTCGCCGCACAGCTGAGCGTGCGCAGGCTCGCACCGCTCGTCTCGGGTGCGCTGAGCGCGTGGGGCGGGGGGCCGTCGGGGCTCCAGGAGCCGCTCGTGTCTCTCGGGACGCCTGGCGAGCCCGGGTCCACCGGGGCTGGTGGTACGCCGTCGCCGGCCGAGGTCGCACTGGCCACGGCCGCGCAGTCGCGCGTGACCGCGGCCTTCACCGACGACCCGTCAGCCGTGCTGCTCGACGCCAGCGGGCTGACCGTCCGCACAGTCCTCGGCCGGGACGTCCGGGCGGTGCGCCTCGACGTGGTCGAGCACGACATGTCGACCCCGGTCGTGCGCACCTCGGTCCTGGTCGCCTGCACCGACCTGGGCGGCGCCTCGCGCTCGGGGCACCTCGGCGTGGTCGAGGTCTCGGCGACAGTCCCCGTCGCCCATCACCGTGCCCTCGTCCATGCGGTCGAGGCCGCGCTCGCGACCCTCCGGGTGCAGGACGAGGTGGTCCCTGCAGACGGCACGTCCCTGCACGGTGCGTCCGCGTACCCCGGAGGGCGCTCGCCCGACGCCTTCACCCATAGCGAGGGCGTCAGCGCCGCGTGGACGCGCGAGCTCGACCGCGGCCGCTGGTACGTGCCGCCCGAGGCCTGGCTCGGGGCCGACGAGCTCGACATCTTCGTGCGGGGCTCGCGCCGCCTGGCCCCCGCGCACAGACCTGGCCCGGCGCGGGCGGGGCTGGTCGACGACCGTGGGGTGAGCACCCCGACCGGTGAGCTGGTCCGCAGGGCTGTGCACAGGCCTGACGTCCGCCTGCACGTGCGCGCGGCCGACGTGGTCGACGCCTCGCTCGACGGCAGCGCGTCGATGATCGTCGACAGGGTCGGACCGTGGGCCGTCGTCCGCGCGACGCCACCACCTGTCGCGACCCGCCGCGGCGAGGCTGTCGCCCCGCACCGCTACCTCGAGGTGGTCGACCTCGCAGCGGCCCCTGCCCGGGTCGTGTCGTGGATGGGCACAGGGCCGGGTCGGTCGTCGAGGGTCCCGGACGGGCTGGTCCTGGCGCTCGTCGTCCACAGGTCGGGACAGCCGTGGGGGAGCCCCGCCGGGGAGTCTGTGCTCGTCGAGCGGGGAGCGTCACCGCGCGCGACGTGGCAGCGGGTCCTCGCGGCCCTCGTCTGAGGACTGGCACCTGGTCTGCCACCCGCCGCGCAGCGCAGCGGCGCGGGCGCTCGACCTACTTGACGAACTTGTTGACGGCCCAGCAGAGCACGACGCCCACGGCGAAGCCGATGCCGACGAACAGGGTGTCGGCCCGCGCCATCGTGATGGCGATGCCGATGCCCGTGCAGATCACCAGCAGCGCACCGCCCAAGAACCAGTTGGCCTGACGGTGGCGGATCTCTTCCTCGTTCACCCCACCAGGGTGCGCCCCCGGTGGGGCCCGGGTCAAAGCGGGCCGGGAGAGTTCTCCCCATCTGTCTCACCCGTCTTCCCCGGGAGATCCGGGGTCTGCGGGGATATAGTCGGGCCGTCGCCTCATGGTGACGCAGCACACCGATCGGCGGGGGTGAGTCCCTCGCCCTGAGCGTCTGGAGCACTCGTGGGAGTCAGTCTTAGCAAGGGCGGAAACGTCTCGCTCACCAAAGAGGCACCTGGTCTGACCGCCGTCACCGTCGGCCTCGGCTGGGACGCACGGTCGACCACCGGGACGGACTTCGACCTCGACGCCAGCGCCATCATGGCCGGCGCGAGCGGCAAGGTCCTCTCGGACGGCCACTTCGTCTTCTTCAACAACCTCAAGAGCGTCGACGGCTCCGTCGAGCACACCGGTGACAACCTCACCGGTGAGGGCGACGGCGACGACGAGCAGATCACGGTCAACCTCGCGGCCGTCCCGCCGGAGGTCGACAAGATCGTCTTCCCCGTCTCGATCTACGACGCCGCAGCGCGCTCGCAGAGCTTCGGCCAGGTCCGTAACGCGTTCATCCGCGTGATCAACCAGGCCGGCGGCACCGAGATCGCCCGCTACGACCTCAGCGAAGACGCCTCGACCGAGACCGCGATGGTCTTCGGGGAGCTGTACCGCAACGGTGCCGAGTGGAAGTTCCGCGCTGTGGGCCAGGGCTACGCCGAGGGTCTCGTGGGCATCGCCCGCGACTTCGGCGTCGGCGTCTGACGCACCACCTCGCACAAGGCGGCCCGGGACTCTCCCGGGCCGCCTTTTCTCAGCAGTTCTCAGACAGGACACGAGCATGATCCTCCGCACCTTCGGGTGGTCTTTTGTCGTCACGGCCCTCGCGCTCGTGACCGCCCTCTTCTACGGAGGGCCTGAGGCCCTCTTCCTCTGCCTCATCCTCGCGGTCCTCGAGGTCTCGCTGAGCTTCGACAACGCCGTGGTGAACGCCAAGGTCCTCGAGCGCATGAGCGAGGCCTGGCAGAAGATCTTCCTCACCGTCGGCGTGCTCATCGCCGTGTTCGGCATGCGCCTGGTGTTCCCGCTGCTCGTCGTGAGCGTCACCGCGGGCCTCGGCCCGATCGAGGCCGTGCGGCTCGCCATGGAGAAGGGCGACGTGCACGAGCCGGGCAGCTACGGCTACATCCTGGCCGAGGCGCACCCGCAGATCGCCGCCTTCGGTGGCCTGTTCCTGCTGATGCTCTTCCTCGACTTCGTGCTCTCCGACCGTGAGATCACGTGGCTGTCCTGGATCGAGCGCCCGCTCGCGCGGGCCGGCAAGCTGGCCAACCTCTCGGTGGTCATCGCCGCGATCGCTCTCGTGCTCGCCTCCGAGCTGCTCGCCGAGGACTCGCACATCGTGCTGCTCTCCGGTGTCCTGGGCATGATCACCTATCTGGCGGTCAACGGCCTCGGCAGCCTCTTCGAGGACAGCGACATGCTCGACGACGACGTGAGCGACGAGGACGTCGGCGACGGCAGCGCCCCGCTCACCGGACGGCCGAACGGTCCGACCACGCTCGCCAAGGCGACGGGCAAGGCCGGGTTCTTCCTCTTCCTGTACCTCGAGGTCCTCGACGCGTCGTTCTCCTTCGACGGGGTCATCGGCGCCTTCGCGATCACCGCAGACCCGATCATCATCGCCCTCGGGCTCGGGTTCATCGGCGCGATGTTCGTCCGCTCGATCACGATCTTCCTCGTCCGCAAGGGCACGCTCGCCGAGTACGTGTACCTCGAGCACGGTGCCCACTGGGCCATCGGCGCGCTCGCGACGATCTTGCTGCTGTCCATCAAGTGGCACATCAACGAGGTCGTCACAGGGCTCATCGGCGTGGTGTTCATCGGGGCTGCGTTCTGGTCCTCGTTGCGGCACCGCCGCAGGCACGGGGTCGACGGCCCGGAGAGCACGGGAACCATCACGTCCAGCAACGATCACCCCACCGCAGTCTGACCCGCCGGGCCGTCCGGCCTGGTCGACGCACCACCGAAGGGACTCCACCGCATGTCTGTGAACCTGTCCAAGGGCCAGAAGCTCTCGCTCACCAAGAGCTCGGGAGGCACGCTCACCCGTGTCCGCATGGGGCTCGGCTGGGACGCTGCCAAGAAGAAGGGCTTCTTCGGCAAGCGTGACCAGGAGATCGACCTCGACGCCTCGGGTCTGCTCTTCGACGGCTCCGGCCAGCTGGTCGACGTCGTGTGGTTCAACCAGCTCGGCAGCAAGGACGGCTCGGTCGTGCACACCGGCGACAACCGCACGGGTGCGGGCGACGGAGACGACGAGTCGATCGTCGTCGAGCTCACCCAGGTGCCGGCGAACGTCTCGACGATCGTCTTCACGGTGAACTCCTTCACGGGGCAGGACTTCAGCCAGATCGAGAGCGCGTTCTGCCGCCTCGTCGACGAGACCGACGGCACGGAGATCGCCCGCTACGAGCTCACGGGCTCGGGCACGCACAACGCCCAGGTGATGGCCAAGGTCAGCCGCGACGGCGCCGGCTGGTCGATGACCGCGATCGGTGCACCGACCTCGGGACGCACCTTCGACCAGCTGCTCCCCGCGGTGGTCCCGTACCTCTGAGCCTCTGAGCCACGACGCAGCAGGCCCGGACCCCGGTCGAGAGACCAGGGTCCGGGCCTGCTGCTGTCTGCGGAGGCGGGTGGCCAGTGCGCGCGGGGCGCGGGTGTCAGGTCGCGTGCCCGGACCGAGCGGGTGTCAGCCCGCGTGCACGTACTGCGCGGCAGGCTTGCGCATCGCCTTGACCGACCGGCCGTCGTGGAAGTCGCCGAGCGCCTCCATCTCCCAGCCCTGCGCCGCGCGGCGCAAGACGCACATGAAGACCCCGGTGCTCGGCTTGGAGTCCGTGAGGTCGAAGCGCACGAGCTCAGACCGCGTGGTCGAGTCGAGCAGGCGGCAGTAGGCGTTCTTCACGTCGGTGAACAGGTGCTTGGAGAACGAGTTGATGGTGAACACCACGGCCGCGACCTCTGCGGGCAGCGCGTCGAGGTCGACCATGATCACCTCGTCGTCGCCGTCTCCCTGGCCCGTGAGGTTGTCGCCCTGGTGCGTCACGGCGCCCTTGCAGGCCTTCTTGGAGGCGAACCAGGCGGAGTCGATGTCCTTGCCGGAGGCGTCGAGCACGATGGCCGAGGCGTCGAGGTCGATCGACTTGCCCCCGAAGGCCGGGTCCCACCCGAGCCCGAGCTGGACCTTGCTCAGGCGGGGCGCGCCGGTCTTGACGAGCGAGACGCGCTGGTTCTTCGTCAGGCTGACGCGTCCCTTGTCGAGGTTCACGGTCGCGCCACCGGTCTGGGGCGTCGCAGGGTAGCCGCCGCTCGTCGCGTCCGGGCGTCCGTACGGGGACGGCGCCTGCGGTGCCGCTGGTGCCGGCTGGCCCCAGGGGGAGGGCGCCACGCCGTACCCGGTGGGCGCCCCGTAGCCGGGGGCTGCGGGTGCGGGCGGTGCCTGCGGAGCTGCCGGTGCCTGCGGAGCGGCGGGCGACCCGGGCGGTGCGTACTGGGGCGCCTGGGACAACGGTGTGCCGACGGGCGGCGGGGCGTACCCGGCGAGGGGACGGCCCGTGGGCGGCGGCATGCTCGGGAGCGCCGAGGTGGACTGGGTCGCAGGTGCGGCAGGTGCGGCAGGTGCCGCGGGCGCGGCAGGCTGGTTCGGCTGCGTGCGGCTCGGGCGGGTGTAGTCGATCGGTCCTCCAGCCGAGGCCGCCGGGGCGCTGTGCTGGGGTGCGGGCGGCGGGGTGTACGCGGGCTGCACGGGTGCCGCCGGAGCGCGGTCCGGGCGGGTCGTGTCGATGCGCGGTGCAGTCCGACCGGCGTCCGTCGTGCCCGGTGCTGCGGGCTGCGACGCCGACGGGCCTGCGAGCGAGGTGCGTGCGGGACGCGTCGGTGCGGCCTGGGCGGCCGGGGCGGGTGGGGTGATCGGGGCTGCTGGCGCCGCAGCGACGGGAGGCGCGGCGGGCTCGTCGTCCACGGTGATGCCGAAGTCTGTCGCGAGACCTGCCAGGCCCGAGGCGTAGCCCTGGCCCACGGCACGGAACTTCCAGACACCACCCCGGCGGTAGACCTCACCCGACACGTACGCCGTCTCGGTGCTCGCATCCGTCATGTCGAAGCGCGCGACCTCCACGCCTGTCGCCCCGTCGGTCAGCACGAGGTGCAGCCCCCGGACCTGACCGAAGGTGCCGCCGTCGGCCGACGCCCCGAGGACGATCTTGTCGATCGCGGTCTCGACGCGGCCGAGGTCGACCTCGAGGCTGTCGCGGAGCTGGCCGGCGACAGGCACCTTGGCGAGCTTCTGCACGGCGCCCGAGGCGTGCTGCGGCTGGTTGAAGAACACGAAGTCGTCGTCCGAGCGCACCTTGCCGGACTCGGTCACGAGGAGGGCTGAGGCGTCGACGTCAGGGCCGCCACCCGTCGTGTCCCAGACGAGGTCTGCGCGCAGGCGCGTGGCGGTCAGGGGGATGTTCGAGCCCTTGGTCATCAGCGTCATAGGCACATCGTCGCAGAGCAGCCTGGGTGCGTCGCGGTGCGGGGGAGTTCTCCCCAGCGTGGTCGGTCGCTCTCGACCCGCGATTGTCATCCTGCTCGGCTATCTTGAACTGCGCTCGGCCTCGAGCGCGTGTCGGACCCCTGGTCACCCCCGGGGGTCCCGGTCTGTTCAGAGAGCCAGGGCCATGCGTCATTTTGAATACCTGAGCGACGCTGAGATCCAGCGCCTCTTCCACCGAGCACCGCAGCCGTTCACGGTCGACACCGACCCCGGCATGCTCGCCATGGGCCTCGGCGCGACCCTCTACAGCCCGGGTACCCGGCCGCGGCTCGCGGCGGACATCGCCAAGCGCGCGGCCTACGGCGTCGTGTCGCTCGTGGTGTGCCTCGAAGACTCGATCGCCGACGAAGAGGTTCCCTTCGCGGAGCAGAACACCGTCGCGCAGCTGCGCGAGTACGCCCAGACCGGGGCCTCAGGTCCGCTGATCTTCGTGCGGGTGCGCTCCGCCTACCAGATCCGGCTGATCGTCGACGGGCTGGGCGAGCACCTGCCGGTCCTCGCGGGCTTCGTGATCCCCAAGTTCCTCGGCTCGACAGGTGTCGAGTTCCTCGAGGAGATCGAGGCCGCGAGCGAGCGGACCGGCCGTCGCCTCTACGCCATGCCCGTGCTCGAGTCGCCCGAGCTCGCCTACACCGAGACGCGGCGCGACGAGCTCGAGGGTGTGCGCCAGCTCCTCATGAAGCACCGCAGCACGATCCTCGCCGTGCGCACCGGAGCCACCGACCTGTCCTCCGCCTACGGGCTGCGCCGCAACCGCGAGCTGACGATCTACCACGTGCACGTCATCGCCTCGGTGATCTCCGACATCGTCAACGTCCTCGGGCGGGCGGGCGGCGACGGCTTCGTCATTACTGGTCCTGTGTGGGAGTACTTCTCCTACCAGGAGCGCATCTTCAAGCCACAGCTGCGCGAGAGCCCCTTCAAGGAGCACGACGAGCGCCCGCTGCGCGCCAAGATGATCGACGCCGACCTCGACGGCCTGATCCGCGAGGTCGTCCTGGACCAGGCGAACGGGCTCACCGGCAAGACCGTGATCCACCCCTCGCACGTCGCCGCCGTGCACGCCCTGTCCGTGGTCTCGCACGAGGAGTACAGCGACGCGTGCGAGATCCTCGCCGCGACCACAGGCGGCGTGAAGGCCTCGCAGTACAAGAACAAGATGAACGAGAGCAAGCCGCACCGTGCCTGGGCCGAGCAGCTGCTGCGCCGCGCGACGATGTTCGGCGTGGTCAACGAAGACGTGAGCTACATCGACGTCATCTCCGCGAGCGACCAGCTGTGAACGGCTGGACCGGTGACTGGGTCTCCGCGCGCCTCGGCGTCGGCCTGACGACCGACAGGTCGGCGGTCGACCTGCCGCTCGACGCCCTCGTCGGCCTCGCCCTGCGGCGCAACCCGCGCCGTGCGCACCTGCTCGTCTCGACGGTGCTCGGCAAGCACGTCCCGACAGACCCGCGCATCGTCCAGGCCGCCGGCACGCTGCTCGGTCTGCTGGTCACCGATGTGCTCGCGGACGTCACGAGCGTCGCCGACGCTGCGCGCCGGGCTGGCGTCACGCAAGCCCTGACCGCCGCGCTCGTGGGCGAGCCCGGTGCGGCAGAGCACCTGCTGCTCGTCGTCGACGGCCTGCACGACGCCGTCACGGCTGCGCCCGAGGCCGAGGGGGCGACCGTGGTGGTCGGCTACGCCGAGACCGCGACGGCTCTCGGACACTGCGTCGGTGCCGCGCTCGGGGTGCCGTCCCTGCACTCGACCCGTCGGCCCGTCGCCGGGGTGACCCCCGCGGCCGGTTTCGCCGAAGAGCACTCGCACGCGACCGAGCACCTGCTGCTGCCCGCCGCCCCGAGGTTCCTCGCGGACGCCAGCACGCTCGTCCTCGTCGACGACGAGATCTCGACGGGCACGACCGTCCTCAACACCGTGCGCGCGCTGCACGCTGACAGCCCTCGGGGCCGGTACGTCGTCGCCGCACTCATCGACCTCAGGTCGGCCGCCGACCAAGAGCGCTTCGAGGCGCTCGGGCGCGAGATCGGGGCACGGGTCGACGTCGTCGCGCTCACGAGCGGGACCATCACGCTCCCGGAGGACGTGCTCGAGCGTGCTCCCGTCGTCGTGGCCGAGCAGAGCGCGCAGCAGGAGCTGCTGCGCGCGGACGGTACTGACGAGGTCGGTCGTGCTGACGGTGGCACGGCTGACGACGGTGCGCACGCCGCACCCGCGACGCGTGCGACCCCTCGTGCCGCGGTCACCCGTCGCGCCGCCTGGGAGGACGGTGTCCGCGAGGGTGGCCGGCACGGGTTCTCGGTCGAGGACGAGGCCGTGCTGCAGGCTCGTGCCGTGGCGCTCGCCGAGGACCTCGCCCGCGAGCTCGTGGGCCCTGACGTGCTGGTCCTCGGCTTCGAAGAGCTCATGTACGCGCCGCTGCTCGTCGGGGTCGCGCTCACCGCGGCAGTCTCCGACGACGTCAGGGTGCGGTACTCGACGACCACCCGGTCGCCCGTGCTGTCCCTCGACGACCCCGGCTACGCGATCCGCACGACCGTGACCTTCCCCGCGCACGACGACCCCGACGACGGCCCGGGTCCGCGGTTCGCGCACAACGTCGCCCCGGGAGTCGACGCGTCCCGCCGGTTCACGGATATCGTCGTGGTCGTCGACGCACCCGCCGACACCCCGGGGCTCGCAGCCCCGGGCGGTCTGGTCGACGTCGTCGCCCAGCACTGCGACCACGTGCACGTCGTGGTCGTCCCCAGCACCACGCCGGGCGTCAGCCCGGCGACCGCGGCGCGCAGCACCGCAGGTCCGCACGCCACCAGCACCGAGGAGCCCACCCCGTGACAGCCCCCACCCCGCCGGCGCCCCTGCACGGTCCCGCCTTCGGCTCGTACGACTCGCACGAGGTGGCCTGGCTGCTGAGCGACCTCTCGGGCGTCGAGCTCGAGGCGCCGACCGAAGAGCGTGAAGAGGCCATCCAGTCGGGCGGCGCGCACTACGCAGAGTCGCTGCCCGTCGAGTACCAGCCGACCCCGGAGTACACCGAGCTGTTCCACGACGCGCTGCGCTCGAGCGCAGCGCGCCTCGCCCACGCCGTCGGTGTGGTGACCGAGCTCGTGCTCGCCGAGCGCGGCGACAAGGCCGTCCTCGTCTCGCTCGCCCGGGCGGGCACGCCGATCGGCGTGCTCATGCGCCGGTGGGCGAGCTACGCGCACGGCCTCGTGCTGCCGCACTACGCGGTGAGCATCGTCCGCGGTCGTGGGATCGACCAGCTCGCGCTGCGCTACCTCGCCGAGCACCACAGGCCGCAGGACGTCATGTTCGTCGACGGGTGGACGGGCAAGGGAGCGATCTCCCGCGAGCTCGCCGTAGCCGTCGAGGAGGCCAACGAGGCGCTCGGGCTGGTCGAGGGCTTCAGGTCCGACCTCGCCGTGCTCGCCGACCCTGGGCACTGCGCCGAGCTCTTCGGCACCCGCGACGACTACCTCATCGCCTCGGCCTGCCTCAACTCGACGGTCTCCGGGCTCGTCTCGCGCACGGTCCTCAACGACACGCTCATCGGTCCGGGCATGTACCACGGGGCGAAGTTCTACTCCGAGCTCGCCGGCGTCGACGTCTCGGGTGAGTTCCTCGACCGCGTGAGCATGCAGTTCTCGTCCGTGGCCGAGGCGGTCCGTGCCACCGTCGCGCAGCGCCGGGCCGAGCCTGCGCCCGAGCTCAGCTGGGCAGGCTGGAAGGCCGTCGAGGCGATCTCGCAGGAGTACGGCCTCGGCGACGTGAACCTCGTCAAGCCCGGGGTCGGGGAGACCACCCGGGTGCTCCTGCGGCGTGTGCCGTGGAAGATCCTCGTGCGCGCCGACGCCCGCCAGGAGCTCGGTCACGTCCTGCTGCTCGCCGAGCAGCGCGGGGTCGAGGTCGTCGAGGTCGACGACCTGCCCTACAGCTGTGTGGGGCTGATCCACCCGAAGTTCACGCGTGGTGCGACAGGCGCGGACGGGACGGCGGCCCAGTGACGGCTGCGGACCAGACGAGCGCGGACCTTACGGGGGACACGCTCGACGACGCTGCCGCCGGGACCAGCGACGAGACGTCGGTTGACCCGTCGGAGAACCTGCCTGTCGCGGTCGACAGACCTGTCGTCTCGGCAGGGCTGCGCCGACCCGTCCTCGCGGCCAGCGACCTCGACAGGACGCTCATCTACTCCGGCAAGGCCGCGAAGCTCGGTCTGCCGCCGGGCACCAAGCTGCGCGAGAGCCCCCTCTACGAAGACCTCGTGTGCGTCGAGATGTACGACCACAAGCCGCTCTCGCACGTGACCCGGACGGCTCTCGCGTCGATCACCCGGCTGGCCGAGCTCGGGGTCCTCGTCCCGGCGACGACCCGGACGCGCGCGCAGTACCGCCGGATCTCGCTGCCCGGTCCGCCCGTGCCCTACGCGATCACCGCGAACGGCGGGTTCTTGCTCGTCGACGGTGAGACCGACGACGACTGGACCCGGCAGGTCGAGCGTGAGCTCGCCGCGACCTCGCACCCCTTCGCGGAGGTGCAGCAGTACATGGCCGACACCTTCAGGCCCGAGTTCACCTCGAAGCTCCGTAACGCCGAAGAGCTGTTCTGCTACGCGGTCGTCGACCGCGACGCCCTGCCCGACGGGTTCGTCGCGGAGGTCTCCGCGTGGGCTGCCGAGCACGGCTGGCGGGCCTCGCTCCAGGGGCGCAAGCTCTACGTCGTCCCGGTCGGGCTGCGCAAGGGTGGCGCCGTGGCTGAGGTCGCGCGCCGGGTCGGTGCGGAGACCGTCCTGGCGGCGGGCGACTCGCTGCTGGACGCCGAGATGCTCGAGTCCGCGACACGCGCCGTCCGGCCTGCTCACGGGGAGCTCCACGAGGTCGGCTGGCAGACCGAGGGGCTGGTCGTCACGGCCACCGCGGGGGCGACCGGTGGGCAGGAGGTCGCGCAGTGGCTGCTCGACGAGGCTGTCGCTGTGCTCGGCAAGAGCTGAGACCGTGCTCGCGGCGACGCCGCGCTGTGAGTCCCCGCACAGTCTGACCGTCGTCGGCGAGTGTTCCCGCAGGTCGTCACAGGTCTGACACCTCTCTTCACAGGACAGTCCCGGGTGAGGTGCCTAGCCTGGGGTCGTGCCTACCGAAGAAGCCTCCAACATCGTGGTGACGCTCGTCGTCGCCGCAGCAGCGGTCGTCGTCGCCTACATCCTCGGGACGATCGTCTCGATCGTCGTGCGCAGGGCAGGTCGGCGGAGCGAGTTCGTCCGTGACGTCTCGCACCGCATGCGCCGTCCGCTGCGCGCCGTCCTCGTGGTCCTGGCGCTGCTGATCGCGCTGCGGTCCACGACCAACGACGCCGACCAGTGGACGGTCGGCACAGAGCACTGGCTGCTGATCATCGGGATCGGTGTGGGGGCGTGGTTCGTCGGCGCGCTCGCCTTCGTGGTCGAGGACAGCGTCCTCGCGCGGTTCCGAACCGACGTGGTCGACAACCGTCACGCACGGCGGGTGCGCACCCAGGTGGTCGTGGTCCGGCGGGTGACCGTCGCCCTCGTGGTCATCTGTGCGATCGCCGCGATGCTCTTCACCTTCCCGGCCGCACGGACCGCCGGGACCAGCCTGCTCGCCTCGGCCGGTCTCATCTCGATCGTCGCCGGTCTCGCCGCGCAGACCGCCCTCGGCAACGTGTTCGCCGGGATGCAGATCGCCTTCACCGACGCGATCCGCGTCGACGACGTCGTGGTCCTCGAGGGCGAGTGGGGCCGGATCGAGGAGATCACCATGACCTACGTGGTCGTGCACCTCTGGGACGACCGACGGCTCATCATGCCGTGCACGTACTTCACGACCACCCCGTTCCAGAACTGGACCCGACGCGCCGCCGAGCTGCTCGGGACCGTCGAGATCGACCTCGACTGGGACGTGCCGGTCCCGGCCATGCGCGCCGAGCTCAAGCGTCTGCTCGACGCGTCGCCGCTCTGGGACAAGCGCGTGGGCATCCTCCAGGTGACCGACGCGACCAACGGCTACGTGCGGATGCGTGCGCTCGCCAGCGCGGCCGACGCCGGGACGCTCTTCGACCTGCGCTGCTACGTCCGTGAGGGCCTCGTGGACTGGCTGCAGCGTGCCGCGCCGCAGGGCATGCCGCGGACCCGTCTCACGACGAGCGACGCGAAGGTCGGCGCCGCCCTCGAGTCCGTCGGCGGGGACTCTGCGGCGATCGACCTCGGCAAGACGCCCGTGCGCTCGGGTGTGCTCGACTCGCTCTTCGACGAGCAGCGCTACGGGGCCGAGCGGGACAAGCCCAAGGTCACGTCCGAGCCCGAGCTGCCTCGGCGCATCGCGCCCAGGTCCGCCCGGCCCGGTGTGCGGATGCACCTGTCCGAGCCCGCGCGCGGGTTCCACAACCTCCCTGAGCCGGTCCCGTCCGAGGAGAAGACCACGGTCCTGGGTGCCGTCCCTGCAGACGAGACCGGGCAGGGAGCTCCGGTCCCCGGCCAGTCCACCGACGAGAGCGCCGGGACCATGGCCTGGGCGACGAGCGAAGGTCTGTTCACCGGGAGCGAGGCCGCCGTCGAGCGGTCCAAGGCCTTCGCCGGCCCGGGCCAGGAGGTCATCGACGAGCGCGAGCGGACCGCGATGCTCGACGCGGTGACCGACGACGACCTCGAGGGTGCGCCGGGTGCCGAGGGCGTCGAGGGCGAGACCGTGCCCGAGCGTCGCCACGCCGGGCACGAGGCGGCGGGGAGCGCCGCGGCCCAGGAGGCGAGCGGGGCACCCCAGGTGGCGAGCACCGCGACCGAGGCTGGTGCGACGGGGATCGTCGAGACGACACCAGAGACCTCGGGGGAGTGGGCCGCGGCGACGGCCCAGGGTGTCCCAGCAGGGGCGCACGAGCATGACGCGGCGCCTCAGGGCGAGGACGACACGTCGCTCGACCGCAGCGCGCCCGTGCGGACCGCGGCAGAGGATTCAGCACAGGCTCCCGCCAACCCGTGGGTGGCGCAGCCGGCGACCGCGCCCGACGGCCTGCCTGCCGAAGGTGGTCCCGCCGAGGGTGGTCCTGTCGACGACGCACGGCCGGCGGCGATCCCACCCTCAGGTGCTCGCCGGGCTGCCGCTCCCGAGGACTCGCTGAGCGCGGGCCCGGTCCCGCCGCCACCTCCGGCGAGCGGTCGAGCCTACGACGAGGGGCGGCCCTCCGCCCCGCAGGCCCGACGCGCCGCCGAGCCTGTCGAGGCACCTGCACCAGCTGCTGAGCCCACGACGGCCGCCCAGCCCTCGGTGACCCGGACGGGTGTGCTGCGACGCTCGGTCCGGTCGGCTGACACCGCTGCTCCGGCGAGCACCGAGCAGACGGCCCGTCTGCCGCGCGTGACTGAGGAGACCACCCGTCTGCCCA
This sequence comes from Sanguibacter biliveldensis, assembly GCF_033798665.1. Taxonomy (NCBI): domain Bacteria; kingdom Bacillati; phylum Actinomycetota; class Actinomycetes; order Micrococcales; family Sanguibacteraceae; genus Sanguibacter; species Sanguibacter biliveldensis. Next base: position 3,806,559 of record NZ_CP138359.1, on the reverse strand, counting down.
GGTTCGACGGCGAGGACGGGGCTGCGGGCGGCACCGAGGGCACCGACGGCGAAGGCTCGGGCGGCCGCTGACCCCGGGGACCGCTGGCTTGCTGCGCGGCCGGCTGCGACCCTGGTCGGACCGTCCCACCTGCGAGGTCGCCCGGCAGGGGGACGCTGGCAGCGACGACGGGCGTGTTGACTAGGACAGCCCCCTGTCCCGTCTCACCTCCGGAGCCGTCTCGTGCCGCAGCAGTGGACCTGGCCTGCCTATGTCGGTGTCTTCGGCGGAGCTCTCCTCTTCGCCGTCTTCTTCCTCCCGATCGTCCTCGTCCAGAGCCGTCGCTACGGCCGGCTCTCGGGCCGGCGCCTGCTGGTCTCGGCCGGGCTCGCCGTGTACGGGGTGGCGCTCGTCGCGTACACGCTCCTGCCGCTGCCCTCCGGGGCCGCGGGATGGTGCGCCCAGCACGGGATCGACGCGGCCCAGCTGCGCCCCCTCGCCTTCGTCGACGACATCCGCCGGGAGACCGCCGGTCTCGGTCTGTCGCAGACCCTGCGGAGCCGGTCGGTGCTCCAGGTCGTCTTCAACGTGCTGCTCTTCGTGCCGTGGGGCGTCGCGGTCCGCAGGTTCTTCGACCGTGGGGTGCTCGTCACTGTCGTCAGCGGCTTCGCCGTGTCGGTCCTCGTCGAGGTGACCCAGTACACGGGTGTCTTCGGCCTGGTCGGCTGCTCGTACAGGATCGCCGACGTCGACGACGTGCTGACCAACACCCTCGGCGCAGCCGTCGGTGCTCTCGTCGCTCCGCTCGTGCTCGTCTGGCTCCCGAGGTCGGCCGACCTCGTCCGGGAGCGGGGACGTCCGCGCCGGGTGACGGTCTGGCGCCGGTGGACCGGCATGGCCGTCGACTGGTTCCTCTTCGCAGCCGTCCCGCTGGTCCTGGTGCTCACCTACCGCGCGGGTCTGCTGGCCTTCGGGCACCCGCTCCCGGACGGTGACGTGCTGAGCGACGTGATCCTCGGTACCGCGGTCCCGGGTCTGCTGGTCTTCGTCCTCCCGGCCTTCACGAGGTCGGGAGCCTCCTTCGGGCAACGAGCCCTGTGGTTGCGGCCCGCCTGGCCCGAGCGGGGGAGGTCGGCCCGCGCGTCCGGGCGCAGTCGGCTCGGCGACGGCACCTTGGCTCAGCGCCTCGGCCGAGCCTGCGTGACCGGGGGTGCCTACGCTGCGCTCTCGACTGTCGAGGTCGTCGACGCGCTGCCCGACGCCGCCCAGGACCTCGCTGGGACAGCGTCTCTGCTCGTGCTCCTCGTGGCCTTCTTCGGGGTGCCGGCGACCGAGGGCAGGCGTGGGGTGTCCTTCGCGCTCTCGGGTGCGACCCTCGTCGACTCTCGGGCCGTCGCGTCGGGGGAACGGGCTGACGTCAGGAAGGTCTGAGGGGCTCAAGGCCCCGGTGCTCGACAGGCCTGTCAGCCGCGCGCCTCTTCGCGCAGCGGCTTCGCGGATGCCGGGACGGATGCGGCGGGGATCGTCGAGAAGTTGCAGGTGAAGGAGCCCCGGTAGCCGAAGATCGGTCCCATGACAGGGTTCGAGACCGTGAGGTCGATCCGGAACCGCTCGGTCTGGTCGTCGTAGTGCTCGTGGAGCTCGGCGGTCCCCGAGGCGGCCATCGGGAAGGAGAAGCCGACAGGGCCCTCGTAGAAGCGCTGCGCACCGGAGCGCAGCAGCAGACCGCCGCGCTCGTCGACCTCGAGGTCGAGGTCGACCGCCAGGTGCTGGTGCGTGCCGAGGTAGTCGAGCACCCGGCCGGACGCAGGGTCGTAGACCATCGTCGCGTCGAAGCGGCTGCGTCGGTGCCTGGGGAACTCGAAGGTCCGCACGAAGGTCGTGGTGTCGCGTCCGAGGCCGTCGACGTAGCAGTAGTTCTCGATGGTGAAGGGGACGCCCTTCCCCGTGCGGGGGACGAGGATGTTGCGCCAGGCGCCGAACCACAAGAACGGGACGGTGACGAGAGGCCCGCGCCACACCGAGTCCATGACCCCGCGCCCGACGCACGCGTTCTCGCCGTCGGGGGTGAGCCCGAAGCGTCGGCGCATCTGGGGGTGGAGGCGTTCGACGTCGCTGCCGAGCGCCTGGGCGAAGACGGAGGTGGTCATGGGGTGTGCTCCTGGGGGACCGGCGGTGAGACTGGCGCGGGTGACTCAGAGGTGAGGTCCTGGGCCTGCCCGCGAGCCCGGTCCAGCGCGGCCTCGTCGACGTCGCGCGCGATCTTCGGCGTCGTGGGGCGCGTGCCGGCTGGCGGCCGACGGAGGCATCTCCTGGCCCTGGGCACGAGGACCGGGGACGGCGCGACGAGCGCCGCGAGTGCCAGGGCGGCCGCGACGACGGGGGACAGGCGAAGGAGCGGGACGGCGACGACGGCCGCTGCCGCCAGCGCGAGCCTGGCCGCCCACAGGGTGAGGGTGCGCCGCAGGGACGTCGCAGGTGAGATCCCGTGGTCGAGCCACAGCCGCAGCCTGTCGAAGCTCCAGGCGGTCATCCACCCGATCAGCGGACGCACCATCACACGGTCGAGCGTCGGGCCCTGCCAGCCGGGGACGTAGTCGTACCCTGTGAAGAACCTGATCTCGGCCCCGTCGGGGACATAGCGCCAGTAGCCGTCTCCGGACGCGATGGGTGAGAGGCGGGAGTCCGCCGAGAAGCGCAGCGCCGACGTGCACGAGCCGTCGGGCCTGTGCCGCTCTCCGCGCGAGATGCCGACCCCTGTCATGGGCGCGAAGGGCACCGTTCGGTTGTCGTAGCGGAAGCGTCGTGGTTCGCCCTCGGGGGTGGGCAGGTGGGTGATCGACGAGAAGCGCAGGTCCCACGAGGCGTGCGCGTCGGGGTCCTGGGTCGCGTGCCAGAGGCGGTCCATCGGTGCGGCGACACGCACCTCGACGTAGATCCCTCTGCCCATGCGCCGACCCTAGCCACCCCCGCTCCGGGCGGGAATGGGGAGAGTGCCCCTGTGGACGAGCGGGACCACCGGGTCTAAGTTTATCTTGACGTCAAGATACTTTGGAGGCTGGTGCAGTGAGCGGCACGACGCAGGGCTGGCTGCGCCCCATCGTCTGGCCCGTCCTCGTCCCGACAGCCCTGGTCTTCGGGGGCGAGGGTGCGGCGATGGTCGTCCTCGGGCTCAGCGCGATCGAGGGGGGAGCGTCGCTCTCGCTCGCGGCTCTGGTCGTCGCGACGGTCGGCCTCGGGCAGCTCACCGGGTCGATCCCCGCCGGGCAGCTCACGGTGCGCTTCGGCGAGCGGCGCGTGCTGGTCGTCGCGAGCCTCGTCTCGACAGTGGTCTGGGCGAGCGCGGTCGCGGCGAGCTCGCCTGCCGCGCTCGCGGTCGTCGGGTTCTCGGGTGGGGTCGCGTCTGCGGCCTTCGCCGTCGCGCGGCAGTCCTGGACGATGGACGTGGTCCCGGTCGCGGCCAGGGCGCGCGCCATGTCGCTCCTCGGCGGGGCGAGCCGTGTCGGGCTCGTCGTGGGGCCGTTGGCTGGCGCGGCGCTCCAGGCCTGGGCCGGGCTCGACGGAGGATTCATGGTCGCGAGCGCGGCCGCGCTGCTCGCAGCCGTGACGGTGCTCGTCGTGCGCGAGCCCGAGGTACGAGGCCTGGCACGCGGGTCGTCGGGTGAGTCTCCAGCAGGCGGTGCGGACCACGTGCCGGCCGGTCCGGCGACGGTGAGACCAGCCAGCGTCGACCGGCCCGCAGACCGCCCGACCGCGTCTCCCGCCGGCTCCACGGACCCTGCCTCCACGCGACCTGCCGCCGCGCGCCCCGCCTCCGCACGCTCCGTGATCCACGCCCACGCCTCGGTCCTGGCGACAGCCGGGATCGGTGTCGTGATCATCAACCTCGCACGGTCGCTGCGTCCTGTCCTCGTGCCTCTCGCGCTCTCCGAGGCCGGCGCCGACCCGCACACCACGTCCCTCGTCGTCGCGGCTGCCGCAGCCGCCGAGCTGCTGCTCTTCTACCCGGCCGGCGTCACCATGGACCGGTACGGCCGACGCGTCGTCGCCGTGTCCTGCTCGGGTGTCATGGGGGTCGGGCTGATCCTCATGGGCGCGCTCGGCGCCGTCGACGGGCTGGCTGGGATCGTCGGCGGGGCGGTGCTGCTCGGCATCGGCAGCGGCATCGGCTCAGGGGTGGTCAAGACCCTCGGCGCCGACGCGGCCCCCGTCGCCGACCGGGCGACCTTCCTCGGGGTGTGGAACGTCCTCGGGGAGACCGGCGGCGCCGCCGGGCCGCTCGCCCTCAGCGGGCTGACCGCCGTGCTGTCCCTCGCCGGGGCCGGTGTGGTGCTCGGGGTCGTGGCGCTCGCGGGCGCGCTCGGGCTCACCCGGTGGTTGGCTCCTGAGCGCGAGGGGCCGTGGCGACGGGGCGACCGGTCGTCGGCCTGAGGCGGCTGCGCCTGGGCTCGGCCGGCCTGTGGTTCGTGCGTGGGGCGCGGCCGGGCGAGCCCGACAGGGTGCGGGGCGAGCCGTGATCAGGCTCTGGGCGAGCCAAGGTCAGATCGGGATCTCGACGGTCCCGCCCTTGCCTGCCTGACGCACCCAGCCTGCGACGACGTCGGCGCCGCTGTGGATCGGGTCGGAGGTGTCGATCCTGAACGTGATCGGGACGCCGGGGCTGAAGGACAGCGTCACGGTGTTCTGCAGCCCTTGGAGCTCGACGAAGAATCCCTGCCGGTGCTGGAAGGCCTCGACCGTCGCGAGCTGGAGCCCGGCGAGGTCTTTGTCCGCGACAGCGTAGGAGTCGTCTCCGTACTTCAGGGTTCCCATCGATCGCACTCCAGTGTCGCCGCAGGGCGCGGCGGGGCCCCGTCGCGCTCACCCGTCCTATCGGCAGGACGGGCGGGCGAATGAGGAGGTCGGCGGGCGCGGTGACACGGCACGTGCCCGACGCGCAAGGTCACGACGTGAGGAGCTGGCTGACTCGTTGCGGGCTCACGTCCAAGATCGTCGCGATGTCTTTCCCGGTGAGCCCGATGCTCAGGAGCTCCCGTGCAGCGGCTCGTGACTGCGCAGCAGCGTCGGCCTGGAGCCTCGCCGCGCGGACGACAGACTCTCGGGCTGCCTCGACGTGCTCGAGGAGGTCCTTGCCGACCTGCGGGCGGATCGTGACCTCGACGGTCGAGGGGTCGACGTCTTGCATCGCCGACACCAGGCCCCGGACTGCGTCCGGAGCATCCTTCAGCGAACGGGACTGTGTCGCGCCCACGCCGTCCACGGTGAGGAGCCACCACCGCCCGTCGCGGACCGCGTCTGCCGTGTACGTGGTCATGCGCACGCCTCCATCTGCCGGAAGATCGATGTGACGACACCAGCCGAGATCTCCCGGTGGTTGGGGAGCGCGGTCGAGTGAGAGCCGCACGGACACCCCCAGATCTCGTGGCCTCCGCGGTTCCTCACCGTTGTCCACCCCGCCGCCAGCAGGGCCCGGACCATCTCTCTCCGGCGTCTAGGTATGCTCACGAATATGGGTCTAGCCCATCTAGATGTCAAGGTTCGCGCGGCATCGAAGGTCCTGTGCAGTGCGCGCTCCGTCCACAGGGTCCGTGCGGGCTAGCGTGCTGGAACTGAGCGGCTCGCCGTCACCGGAGCCAGATGGTCACCGGACCTAGGCGGCCGTCGCCCGTACCATCCCGCGCTGCCACAGGACGCCCGAGCCGACCACCCCGGCGATCGCGACGACGAAGACGACAGCCGTCATGACAGCCCCGCCCCCACCGCTCGACGAGCAGACGGTCTGGACGTCGACGCCCGTCGACTGCGTGGAGCACTCCTCGACCCCGGAGAAGCCGAGCACGAACCAGAGGGCGAGACCTGGGGCGAGGGTGGAGGCGCTCGCGAGAGCCTTCTCCTGGACTGTCCAGAGCGCCGAGCCCCAGAGCAGGACCGCGCCGGCGATGACGAGGACGACAGGCAGCACGAGCCCGACGAGCAGACCTCCGACCAGCAGCAGGCCGAGCGCGACGGACGGGACCCACGACTCGACCCACCGGCTGCCCGGCGCGACGACGTGGTCGTCCACCACCGGTGCCACGCCCTGCGCGCCTGACGGGTCGGCGTCGTCGGCCGCGGCCTCCGCGATCGCCTGCGGGTCGCCCATCCGGCGGAGCGCGTCGCGCAGGGCCGCGCCGTCTCCGGGCATCGCGCCGTGCGTCGCCTCACGGAGGTGCTCACGCATCCCCGCGACGATCTCGGCGCGGTCCTGGACGCCGCGGGCGAGCAGCGCCGCGTCTACCTCGGCGAGATAGCGCTCGGCGTGCGCCCCGAGCCAGGCGGCGGAGCCGTGCTGCGCCCCGGGGTCGTGCTGTCCCATGGTCATGACGGTTCCTCCGGCTGGTGGGGCATCGGGTAGTCAGGCGACGGGTGGTCGGACAGCGCCGCGTCTACGGCGTCGCGGAACGGGCCCCAGGCCGACTCGAAGGCCTGCAGGGCCTCTTCGCCGTCGGCGGTCAGGCTGTAGTAGCGGCGGGGAGGGCCCTCGGTCGACTCCTGCCACGACGACGCGACCAGCCCGTTCTTCCGCAGACGTGAGAGCAGGGGGTAGAGCGTCCCTGCGCTCGCGAGCAGGGTCCCCTCGAGCTCGCGGGCGATGTCGAAGCCGTATCTCTCGCCCGACCGCAGCGACGCGAGGATGCAGTGCTCGACGACCCCTCGTCGGAGGTTCGCGAGCGCTTGCGCCTGGCCGGGTACCATGCGACGCACTCTACCGGTCGAGAGCGGTTCAGGCAGGGTGAAGTTCGAGGCGGCAGATGGTCGTGGACGTCGAAGTTCGCCCCCTGGTCCCGGCCGCAGCGAGGTGCGACGGGTCTACGCTCCGGAGATCATCACCGGACGCAGGGGGACGGAACGATCATGAGCACACCCGACCAGCCAGTCCCGCCGCCGCCGCCCGGTGGCCAGACCCCGCCTCGTCCACAGGCTGCACCGGTGGTCTCAGGGGCACCGAGAACCCAGGCGATCCCTGTGGGCCCGAGCGGCCCCGGAACGCACTGGTCAGGTGCTCCAGGGCCTGGCGCACCCGGACCGGGCCTGCCCGGACCCGCAACCGCCGGACCTGGGGCACCTGGGCCGTGGGGCGGACCGGGCGCTCCAGCCCCGGGACCGGCGAAGAAGCGGCGTGCGTGGCTCGTCCCGACGATCGTCGGCGTCGTCGCGCTGCTCGTCGGCGTGGGGATCGGGAGTGGCGGGTCGTCGACGCCCGACTCGTCCGCCGAGCCGTCTGCCACCGCGACGGCGTCGGACGAGGTCGACGCGCTCAAGGCAGACCTCGAGAAGGCTGAGGCCCGTGTCAGCGAGCTCGAGACCGCAGCCGAGGAGGCCGCGGCCGAGCCCGTCGAGACACAGGCCCCGGCCGAGACCGAGGCGCCTGCGGCCGAAGAGCCCGTGGCGGAAGAGCCTGCCGCGCCCCCGGTGGCCGAGGCGCCTCCGGCTCCCGAGGCGCCCCCGGCAGCCTCGCTCTCTCAGCAGAACGCCATCGGCTCCGCCGAGAGCTATCTGGACTTCAGCGCGTTCTCGCGCACGGGGCTCATCGGGCAGCTCGAGTTCGAAGGCTTCTCGACCGAGGACGCGACCTTCGCCGTCGACTCGATCGCACCGGACTGGAACGCGCAGGCGGCCGAGAAGGCGCAGTCCTACCTCGACTTCAGCACCTTCTCGCGGCAGGGGCTCATCGACCAGCTCGTCTTCGAGGGGTTCAGCGTCGCCGAGGCGGAGCACGGCGCGACCGCGGTCGGGTACTGACGCGGGTCGCTGCTCGACACGAGAAGCGCCGGAGCCCCCGACCTCGACGAGGTCGGGGGCTCCGGTCGGAGGGCGCTGCGGGTGCACGGTGGGCCCCGTGGGGCTCGAACCCACGACCCGCGGATTAAAAGTCCGATGCTCTGCCAACTGAGCTAGAGGCCCTCGGCGTGCCTGGCTGTCGTGCCGTCCGGCACGCCTGGGCAGGTGGCTGCGGGCGGAGTGCAGGTCGGCGTCGACCGGAGCGACGCGCCAGCGACAGATTACGCGGTCGGGTGCTCTGGGGGCGAACCGGGTCCTGAGGGGTGGATCGGGTGCAGAAGTTTCACAACTCTGCGCCAGGCCCAGGATGCCGGGGCTGAGAGCTGCTCGGCAGAGCCTGGTGGGCCCGAGGCGGGGCCGCCCCAGGTTGCGTGCCGTCGCCAGGCTTGATTCGGTGGAGTGGTCCGAAAGACTCCACGAGGGGTCGTCGAACGGTGCGCCATCCCTGCGCCGCGACAACCCCGGAGTGCCCGGCAAGATCCTAGGAGACCAGCATGCTGACTCTGACTGACAACGCCCGACAGGCCGTCGTCGACCTCGCTACCCAGGCCGAGCTGCCCGCCGACGGAGGTCTTCGGATCGCCGCTGCGGACGGGACGCCCGGCGACTTCGACCTGGCCCTCGTGACCGAGGCCAAGACCGAGGACGAGGTCATCGACCTCGGGACCACCCACGTGTTCGTGGAGAAGGTCACCTCGACGGTCCTCGCAGACCTCAGCCTCGACGCCGAGCCCAACGGCGCGTCGACGGCCTTCAGCCTCACCCCGCAGCAGGCGTGATCCTGACCTGAGCCGCGTCGGCCGGTCTCGACCAGCCGACGCCAGGTGCCCCGGTCGTCGCCCACCCCCCTGGGACGGCGACCGGGGCGTCGTCGCGTCGGGGGAGCGACTTCAGGGAAGTGCGTCACCAGCGCGGGGTCGCATGGCTGCACGGCAATGGCTCACGGTTGCACCGCAAGCCTGGGCCGAGAACCCCGCGAAGGCCTCAGAACCCCGCCAGTGCCTCAGAACCGGGGCAGGTCCTCGATCGACCACAGCCCGATCCACCAGGACCCGAGCACGAGTGCCCCGACGGTGACGACCAGGAACACCCCGACCCAGAACAGCCCGGGGAACGGCGTGAGCCCGGCGAGCATGTCGGCGTCGGAGGTCCGGGCCTTGCCGCGTCGCCGCGAGGCCTGGAGCTCGATGACGGGCCTGGGCGCACCGATCAGCAAGAACCACGTGACCAGGTAGGCGACGGCGGTCTGCCACTCGGTGCTCGCGAACCACGAGACGGCGACGAGCACCACGGCGCTCACCAGGATCGACAGCAGCCCGAACCAGTTGCGGATCTGCAGCAGCATGAGGGCGAGCACCACGATGAGCAGCCACAGCAGCCCGACGCCGTAGCCCTGGCGGAGCATGAAGGCAGCACCGAGACCGACGAGCCCGGGGCCGATGTACCCGGCGAGTGCCGTGAGGATCATGCCGAAGCCGCGTGGCTTGCCGTAGGAGAGGGTCAGGCCCGAGGTGTCGGAGTGCAGCCGGATCCCGCTCAGGCGGCGTCCGGTGATCAGCGCGGCGACGGCGTGGGCGCCCTCGTGGGCGATGGTCACGACGTGGCGGGACACCCGCCAGGTCGGGCGGAAGCACACGACGACGAGCGCCACGGCGGCGGTGGCCCACACGACCCACTGGTCGGGAGCGGGCAGCTGCTCGGTCGCGCGGGACCAGATCTCGGAGAGGTATGACACCCGAGCATTGGACCACAGCGCACTGTGAGAGCGGCGAGTCGCTCGTCACATCACACGATCTCCAGACAGTCCACAGTCTCCCCGTGAGAGAATACGAGGAGGCAGCGCGACATCACGCGCACCGAGCGTCGAGGGAACAGCCCGACGGCGCCAAGAGATAAGGCAACCCTTGACGAACTCCCAGCGCTCCGGCGCGCCCGCATCCTCCCGCAACCGGAACCGGTCTGGCCAGTCTTCACGACCGGCCGGTGCACCGACCGCCGCGGCTCCCAGCACCCCCGCTGCCCCGGCAGCCCCCGCAGCGCGGCTCGCGACGTCCTTCGACGACTTCGCGCTGCCGACGCAGCTCATCAGCTACCTCGCCGACAACGGCATCGCGGCTCCCTTCCCGATCCAGTCGGCCACCCTGGGCGACACCCTCCAGGGACGCGACGTCCTCGGCCGTGGCCGCACGGGCTCGGGCAAGACCCTCGCCTTCTCGCTCCCGACCGTCACGCGCCTCGCTGCTGACGGCGGTCGTCGCAAGCCGGCCCGCCCGCGCGGTCTCGTGCTGTGCCCGACGCGTGAGCTGGCCAACCAGATCAACGCGACCATGGAGCCGCTCGCCAAGATGCTCGGCCTCAAGACGACCACCATCTTCGGTGGTGTCGCGCAGAGCCGTCAGGTGACAGCCCTCCAGGGCGGCGTCGACATCGTCATCGCGTGCCCCGGGCGCCTCGAGGACCTCCTCGGCCAGGGCCTGCTGTCCCTCGACGACGTCGAGATCACCGTGCTCGACGAGGCCGACCACATGGCCGACCTCGGGTTCCTCCCCGGCGTCAAGCGGATCATGGACCGCACACCGGCCAAGGGTCAGCGTCTGCTGTTCTCCGCGACGCTCGACAACGGCGTGGACCAGCTGGTCAAGCGCTACATGGACGCCCCCACGAGCCACTCGGTCGACAGCGCCGACTCGCACGTCTCGACCATGAGCCACCACATCTTCGAGGTGGCCGACGCCGCCGCGAAGCGTGACGTCATCCGCGAGCTCGCCTCGGGCGTCGACAAGCGCGTGCTCTTCACGCGCACCAAGCACCAGGCGAAGAAGCTCGCCAAGCAGCTCACGGCCGACGGCATCCCCGCGGTCGACCTGCACGGCAACCTCGGCCAGGGTGCGCGCGAGCGCAACCTCGAGGCGTTCTCGAGCGGCACCGTCAAGGTGCTCGTCGCGACCGACATCGCAGCACGTGGCATCCACGTCGACGAGGTCAGCCTGGTCGTGCACGTGGACCCGCCCGCAGAGCACAAGGCGTACACCCACCGCTCGGGCCGCACGGCCCGTGCCGGGTCGGGCGGCGACGTCGTGACGATCATGCTCCCCGAGCAGCGCGGCGACGTCCGCGACCTCACGCGCCAGGCGAAGATCAACGCCCAGCCGCGCAAGGTCGCCCCCGGCGACGCTGTCGTGACCGACCTGATCGGTGAGGTCGCCGACTACGTGACCCCCGCGCCCGTCGTCGTCCAGCAGCCGCAGCAGCGCCAGAGCGGCGGGGGCGGCCGCAGCCGTTCCGGTCGTGGCGGCGCAGCAGGTTCGGGTGCCTCGGCGTCCGGCGAGGGCCGCAGCAGCTCGCGTGGCGGGGCCGGTGGTGGCCGTGGTGCCTCGGGCGGCGCACGCAGCGGTGGTTCGCGCGGCGTCACGACGTACTCGACCAGCACGCCGGCCGCCGGTGGCGGTTCGCAGCGTCGCTCGTCGACAGGCGGGGGCGGCCAGTCCTCCTCGGCGGACTCGGCCGGTGGCGGTCGCGCCCGGACGGGTGCCTCTCGCGGGCGCCGTCGTGCGCAGGGCTGACGAGAGCTACTCAGCCTGAGCAGTACCCAGCATTGAGCAGTACCAGCACGAGGCCCGTCGGTGATACCGGCGGGCCTCGTGCTGTCTCTGGTTGCTCCACCCATACAGATCGCGTAGGTGGAGCGCTCACCTCTAAATACTGACCACTCATCGGCTACCTAGACCGCTTCCCTTGTGCCCGGATCGTCCGGAGAGCGTGGTCGGGGCGTGCGTAGCGTCGACGTCGACGGGCCCTCCGCACCAGCGGCCGGCCGTCAGACCCCGGCGCCCGCCTGCCACCACTGTGCGGAGGAGGAGATCCCTCGCGCGCTGGTTCACGGAGGAGAGCGATGATCGTCAGCACCACCCCACGGACCCGCCGAGCAGCCGCAGCGCTCGCTGCAGCCGCCGCCCTCGTGCTCGGGGCAGCGGCAGGGGCGTCCGCAGCTCCCGCGACTGATGCGACAGCTCAGATCTTGGCCGACGTGCGGACGTCGACGGACCCGTGGAGCCCGGACCCCGTGGTCGGTGAGCTCTTCGACATGACGAGCCAGGGCTGGTCGGGTGACGTCCCTGTCGGCACCTCGACCGTCGCCACCATGACCATCACCGCCAAGCAGGACCTCGTCCTGCGGCCGGGCAACTGGTACTCCGGCTCCGAGTACTTCGACTTCGCGCTCTCCGGCACGTGCCCGAGCAGCCTGTTCGGCAGCGCCCGCATGGCCCCGGGCGACACGTGCACGGTGACGTGGACCATCCACCCGGTCGAGCTGTCGAGCGTGTCCGCTGGCTGGAGCTTCTACGCGACCCCGGTCGACCCGGCTGGCCTGGCGACCGGGGAGAAGGTCCTCGGTCAGCACAACCTCAGCTTCATGACTCATGTGTTCCTCACCGAGGACGTCGACTTCGGCCCTGTCACGGTGGGGTCCAGCGCGACCCGACCCGTGACGTTCCGCAACGTCTCGGCGGTCGACGCGTTGCTCGCTGTCGATGCGCCGTACGCGCCCGTCGACCTCCCAGACCGTCCGGTGGAGCCGGTCCTCGTGCCCGCTGGTGAGTCGTTGACCCTCGACGCCGTGTACACCCCGACCTGGGCCTACGAGCTCTCCTCGAGCGCCTGGTTCCGCACGACGCTCCCCGGGTCTGACTCGCGCGCGACGGGCATCGTCCGCTTCTCGGGCTCGGGCGTCGACCCTGTCGTCGATCCGACGGACCCGCCTGTCCAGCCGACGGACCCGCCCGTCAACCCGACGGACCCGCCCGTCAACCCGACGGACCCGCCGGTCGAGCCGACGGACCCGCCCGTCGACCCGACCGTCCCGGTGGACCCGACAGACCCCACAGCGCCGATCGTCGACGTGGAGGTCCCCCTCGCCCAGGGTGTCGACCCGTCGGGCGCCGGTCGGACCGACGAGCCCTCGGCCGCTGCGGTCTCGGCCGAGCCGACTCTTGACGTCGTGACCGTGCCTGCGGGCGCCGAGGCGGGTGCCGGCGCGCTCGCGACCACGGGTGGAGGGTGGACCACGCTCGTGCTCGGTGCTCTGACCCTGCTCTGCAGCGGTCTGGTGCTGCGCACCTGGGCCCGCGCCAGGTCCGCCCGCGACGGCGCTCGCGCCGTCCTGTAGCGCAGACCCCACCGGGGCAGCCGAGGGGTCGACTGCTGGTCAGTAGTCGACCCCTCAGGTCGCGTGAGACCGGGGAATGACGGAGGGTGAGGAACAGTTGATCCCTGCGGAGGTGGACCCATGTCCTATGAAGTGACCAAGACCGACCAGCAGTGGCGTGACGAGCTCAGCCCCGAGGAGTACCAGGTGCTGCGCCAGGCCGGTACCGAGCGCCCGGGTACAGGCGAGCTGCTGCACGAGAACCGCGAGGGTGTGTTCCGCTGTCGCGCCTGCAGCGCCGAGCTGTTCCGCTCGGACAGCAAGTTCGACGCGCACTGCGGATGGCCGAGCTTCTTCGAGCCGAAGGAGTCCGACGCCGTGGAGCTCATCGAAGACCGCACCCTCGGGATGGTCCGCACCGAGGTGCGCTGCGCCCGTTGCGGCTCGCACCTGGGGCACGTCTTCGACGACGCGCCGCAGACTCCGACGGGGGAGCGGTTCTGCATGAACTCGATCTCGCTGACCTTCGAGGACTCGACCGCCAGCTGATCGAGCACGCCAGGTCTACGAGACCTGGCAGCATCACCCCGCGAGGCCCGGACCGTCACGGTCCGGGCCTCGCGGGCGTCGGGACCTCACGCGATGGGGCCTCGCTCGCGATAGGACCTTGCGCGCGACGCACGGGGCACGACGAAGGCCGGGCCACCCCTGAGGGGTGACCCGGCCTCTGTCGTGCGTGCGACCTGCTGGTGCTGCGGCTACCTGGCCGTCAGGCCCGGGGAGCCCGGCCTGTCGTGCCTGCGTCTGACAGCGACTCGGCCGAGCCGTCGTCCGCTGATGCGCTCTGACCCGCGCGGACCTCGGCCTCCTCGGCCGTGAGGTCGTCGTCGCTGCGGACCGCACCTGCGGTGTCGGCTGCGTCGTGCCCCAGCTCTTCGAGGCGCTGCTGGACACCGGACTTGGTGCCGAGCGGGATCTCCTTGAGCAGGACCACCGCGATGAGCGCGATGAGCGCGAGAGGGGCGGCGATGAGGAAGATCTCCGCGACACCGGCGCCGTAGGCCTTCTCGACCACGTCACGGACCGGGGCCGGCAGGGTGCTCACGTCGGGGATTGTCCCGCCGCTGAGCCCGCCGCCCTCGACGCCCAGGCTGCGCAGCCCAGCGGTCACGTCCGTCGTGATCCGCGAACCGAGGATCGCGCCGAGGACTGCGACACCCATCGCACCACCGAGGGTCCTGAAGAACGCGATGGTCGCTGTCCCAGTGCCCATCTCCTTGGGGGAGAGGGTGTTCTGTGCGGCGAGCACCAGGTTCTGCATGAGCATGCCCATGCCGACACCCACGACGAACAGGTAGACCCCGATGAGCGCCATGTTGGTGTGGTAGTCGATCGTGCCCATGAGGGCCAGTCCGACGGTCAGCGAGACGGCTCCGACCAGCATGAAGCGCTTGTAGCGCCCGGTGCGGGTGATGAGCGTACCGATCCCCGTCGAGGCGATGAACTGCCCGGCGATCATCGGGATGGTCAGCAGACCGGAGACCGTCGCCGACTTGCCACGGGCCACCTGCATGTACTGGCTGAGGAACACCGAGGTGCCGAAGAGCGCGATACCCACCGCGGCGCTGCCGATCACGGCCAGGACGACGGTGCGGTTGCGGAAGAGGCTGAGCGGGATGATCGGGGCCTCGACGCGGCTCTCGACCCAGACGGCGAGGACGAGCACGAGGACCGAGCCGGCGGCCATCGCGACCGACTGCCAGGAGCCCCACGCGAACTGGTCGCCCGCGAAGGTGACCCAGAGCAGCAGCCCGGAGATCCCGACGGAGAGCAGGAACGCGCCCCAGTAGTCCAGGCGGACGCGGACCTTGGGCATCGGCGGGAGCTTGAGCGTGCGCTGCAGCGTGATGATCGCGGCGATCGCGAAGGGGATGCCGACGAAGAAGTTCCAGCGCCACCCGACGCTGTCCGTGAGCGCACCGCCGAGGAGCGGTCCGCCGACCATGCCGACGGCCATGATGGCGCCCATGAGGCCCATGTACTTGCCGCGCTCGCGCGGGGAGATGATGTCCGCGATGAGCACGGTCGCGAGGGCTGTGAGGCCACCGGCCCCGATGCCCTGGAAGGCGCGGAAGAGGATCAGCGTGCCCGAGCTCTGCGACGCACCGGCGAGGGCGGCCGAGATCACGGTGATGACGAGGGCGATCTGGATCAGCGTCTTGCGGTTGACCAGGTCGGCCAGCTTGCCCCAGATCGGGGTGCTGATGGTGGTGGTGAGCAGCGTCGCGGTGACCACCCAGGTGAAGGCGGTCTGCGTGCCCTTGAGGTCCGCGAGGATCACGGGCAGCGACGACGACACCACGGAGGTGGCGAGGATCGACACGAACATGCCCAGGAGGATCCCGGAGAGGGCCTCGAGCACCTGGCGGTGGGTCATCTGCTGGGGTTCGCCGGGGACGTGCTCGTCCCCGGTCGTCACCGGCGCTGAGCCGGCTGTCTCGGTGGTCTTGCTCATACGGGTTCCTTTGCGTCAAACGTCTCTTTGACCTGCAGCGAGGCAGGTGGCTCGTTGTGGTGGTCGGCGATCGTGCGGGCGAGCGCCGCCATGTGGTCCGTCGCTGCGGACAGCTCGTGGGGTTCCCAGTCGGCGAACATGTCGGTCATGAGCACGGTGATGTGCTCCTTGAGCTCGTCGACGCGTGCGTGGCCGAGGTCGGTCAGCTCGATCGAGCGTGACCTGCGGTCACCGTCGTCGACCGTGCGGCGCACGAGCCCGGCATCGACGAGGGCGCTTACCTGGCGGCTCGCGACCGAGAGGTCCACCCGCAGGTGCTGCGCTGCGCAGCCGACCGAGACAGGCTCGGCGGTCGCGTACAGGTAGCGCAGGATGCCGATGCCTGCGCGCGGCAGGTCCATCGAGCGTGCGAGGCGGGCGCCGATCTCACGCTGGGCGCGGCCGAACTCGTCGAGTGCGCGGAGCATGTCCTGCACCGCATGGCTGTCGATCATGTCGTCTCCTTGGAACTCTTCCATCCTAAGTCGTTGCTTGCAGAATGCAAGTAGTTGCTGTGTGATCCGCCGCACCGACCGAGGGCCTTCCCGACAGGCGTCGTGTCGCGGCGAGCCGCCCTCTCGCCGCGCGTGGCGGCGAGGGCTGCGGTATCTTTCGCACAACCCGCTGACCTGCGAGGACGGGCGGGTGAAGGTGAGAGACCACCCGCCCTCCCGCCGCCTCGGACCTCATGCCGCCCGGTGCGCTGTCGATAGGTCGTCGATGCACACCACAGCCGCAGGAGCGCGCGGACGACGACCTCGGCCCGCGCGCAGCTCAGGAGAGACACATGGCACGGATCGAACGACGGACGGTGCTCCAGTTCGCAGCGCTCGCAGCAGCCACGCCCTGGGTCGTCAACGTGCTCAGGACTGAGTCGGCGGCCGCTGGCAACCCCGAGGTCGCCGCGCCCTCGCCGGGGGTCGACGCGGCCTTCGCCTTCCTCGACGGCCTCGTGCCGCTCGCCCCGCCCGTGCTCCCCGGCGCACCTGCACCCGTCGCCAGCCGTGCGCTGCCCCGCAGCTATTCGCGCGGCTACCTCGAGTCCATCGGCTTCGACGTCGCGTTCTCCTACGACTGCGCGCTCGTCGTCCTCGCCTACCTGGCCCGCGGGACGGCCGACGACGTCCAGCGCGCCACGACCATCGGCGACGTCCTCGTGACGCTCCAGGAGAGCGACCCCGAGCTCGCCGGGCGGTTCCGCAACTCCTACATCGCGAGCCTGTCGGTCGACGACGCGGGCCGGCCGCAGATCGCCTCGCACGCCGCCACGACCGGCAACCAGGCGTGGGTCGGCATCGCGCTGCTCGCCCTGCACGCGACTGTCGACGACGACAGGTTCTTGGTCGCCGCCCTGACGCTCGCCCGGGCCGTCGTGTCGACGTCCTTCGACGACCGCGGGCTGCCGGCCTTCTCGGGCGGGCGCGGCGAAGACGGACGGATGCTTCAGTGGCGCTCCACGGAGCACAACACCGACTGCTACGCCTTCTTCAGCGCTCTCGCCCGCGTCACCGCGGACCAGGAGTGGGCCGACCGCGCGGCCGACGCCCGAGCCTTCGTCGAGTCGCTCTGGCGTCCGGAGGAGGGCTACTTCCTCGTCGGGACCGTCGACGACGGGGTCACCCCGAACGTGCACCCGATCGCCGAGGATGCGCAGACCTGGACGTACCTCGCGCTGCGCGAGCCCGCCTATGCGAGCTCCCTCGACTGGGCGGCCGAGCACCTGGCCGCGCACGACGGCGACGTCCACGGCGTGACCGTGTGCCACGTGGCGAGCACGGACAAGGTGTGGCTCGAGGGCACGGCGCACCTCGCCGCAGCCCTCACGGTCCGTGCGACCGAGACTGGAGACGCCTCGGGCGACCTCGCCCGGGCGGCGGCGCTCCTCGACTCGGTGTGGGTCGCGCAGGCTTCGTCACCGCACGCGGACGGGCTCGGCATCCCCTCGGCGTCCTCGGACGACCTCGACTCGGGCTTCGGCGACCTCGTCTACGCCTCGTTGCACAC
Organism: Sanguibacter biliveldensis; assembly: GCF_033798665.1. Taxonomy (NCBI): domain Bacteria; kingdom Bacillati; phylum Actinomycetota; class Actinomycetes; order Micrococcales; family Sanguibacteraceae; genus Sanguibacter; species Sanguibacter biliveldensis. The sequence goes on along the minus strand of NZ_CP138359.1, from coordinate 3,789,055 downwards.
GGGCTCGACGGCCTGGGCGATCCTCGCGGCGCTCGGTGCCAACCCGCTCGCGGTCGTCCGCTAGACCGGGGCTGGACACAGCACAGCGGCCCTGTCCCTCGCGAGGAACCGGGCCGCTGTGCTGTGTGCAGACGCGCTGTGTGAAGACGTGCTGTGTGAAGACGTACTGTGTGCAGACCTGGTCTGCTGCACGTGCTGCGCTCGGGCGTGCCGTGCGCGGTGGTGGTCGTCAGACCTTGACGTCGTCTTCCATGTCTTCGAGGTCGCGGTTGCGGGTCTCCTTGACCTTGGCCAGGACGAACACGAAGGACAGCAGCGCGAAGGTGCCGTACATGCCGTAGGTGAAGGGCAGACCGAGGTTCTCCGACAGCGGCGGGAAGCTGACGGTGATCGCGAAGTTCGCGATCCACTGCGCCGCTGCGGCGATCGCGAGGGCCGAGGCGCGGATGCGGTTGGGGAACATCTCGCCGAGCAGGACCCACACGACGGGACCCCACGAGGCGCCGAAGGAGACCACGAAGACGTTCGCCGCGATCAGCGCGATCGTGCCCCACGAACCGGCGAGCGTGACGTCGTCGCCGGAGCCTGTCGACTGGGTGAAGGCGATCGCCATCATCACGAGCGACACCGTCATGCCGGCCGAGCCCGCGAGGAGCAGCGGCTTGCGGCCGATCTTGTCGACCAGCGCGATCGCGATGAAGGTCACGACCACGTTCGTCACGGCGGTGATGGTCGAGACCGTGAAGGACTGGGAGTCGTCGAAGCCGACCGAGCGCCACAGCGTCGTGGAGTAGTAGAAGATCACGTTGATGCCGACGAGCTGCTGGAACACCGACAGCAGGATGCCGACCCAGACGATGGGCAGCAGGCCGAAGCGCGGACCCTTGAGCGACGCCTGCTTCTCGAGCTTCGCGTCGCGCACGACCGATGCCTCGATGGCGTCGACCTTGGCGTCGAGGTCGACCGGGCCGAGGACCGAGCGCAGCACGGCGCGGGCCTCGTCGATCTTGCCCTTGCCGATGAGGTAGCGGGGCGACTCGGGGACGGTGAGGGCGACCCAGGCGTAGACGGCTGCCGGCACGATCGCGATGAGGAACATCCAGCGCCACGCGTCGAGGCCGAAGAGGCTCGCACCGAGGGCGATGGGGTCGCCGTCGCCGACGGGGCCGGCGGTCTCGGCGAAGAGCTGGTCGGAGAGCAGCGCCGCGAAGATGCCGATGGTGATGGCGAGCTGCTGGAGCGAGGCCAGCCGGCCGCGGATCGCCGTCGGCGAGATCTCGGCGATGTACGCCGGGGTCACGACCGAGGCGATGCCGATGCCGATGCCACCGACCACCCGCCAGAGGATGAGGTCCCACACGGCGAAGGCAAAACCACAGCCGACGGCGGAGACGAGGAACATGATCGCGCCGACGAGCATGACTCGCGGACGCCCCCAGCGGTCCGCGAGACGCCCGGCGTACCAGGCTCCGAGCGCGCACCCGAGGAGGGCGACGGCGACGGAGAAACCGACGAGCGTCGAGCTCAGCTCGAAGTCCTTCTCGATCGCGTCGACGGCCCCGTTGATGACGGAGCTGTCGAAGCCGAAGAGGAACCCTCCGACCGCAGCGGACACCGCGAGGGTGATCGCCTTGCGGTGCGCGGCTCTGGTCTCCGGGCTGTCGGGAGCGACCTCGCTCCCGCCTGCCTGCTCTTTCCCTGACGACGTGGTCATCGCTGCCTCCGCTGGTTCGTGGTCGCGGCGGCCAGCGGCGCTCGCGTCGCGGCCACAGGACCTCCGGGTCTTCTTCACTGTAACGACGGGAGACGATATCGGCGCGAGCAGAGAATCATGGGGTCGGCGAGGTGAGTCGATCGTCACGTCGACCTGGGTGGCGCAAGGACCACTCACGGTGCTCGCACGCGGTTGGCGACAGGCCCGCGGGAGGACCAGACTGGGTGGATGACCGACTCGACCCGACCGACCGGCGGGCGCCCGCAGCCACGGCGCCCCGCGATGCTCGACCCGCGCGCCGCCGAGGAGATCCCGGGGTCGGTCGACCCCACGGTCCGTGGTGAGATCGCCCACACCACGGCGGCCGCGATCGTGCACCAGGCACGGGCGAAGGAAGACCCGGAGGTCGTCGCGCGTCTCGTGCGACTGGTCGAGGACGAAGGGCTCGACGTGGTCGCGGCGCTGTGGGCGGACAGCCCCGCGGACACGCTCCCCGGCGCGCTCTGGCGCCTGTACGTCCTGCGCGAGTGGGTCCGTCGCGACCCCTCGACCGTCGCGGAGCGCTACAGGCTGGGCGTCGACGCGGCACCCGTCCACGAGGTCGTCGCGGGCGTCGTGAGCCCACCCGGACCCGACGACGTGCGGACCGCAGCCGACGCCGTGCTGTCGGGCGTCTTCACGGGGGACCTGGCCGTCGCCCTCGAGCGAGCCGCGGCGTTCTGCCGGATCTTGGCGGTCGGCGCGGCCTTCGACGCCGACGCTGTCGACCTCGTCGACAGCGACCGGGGCACCCGGCTGACCCGTGGCGCGGCGTCGCTGACGCGCACCGCAGAAGAGCTCGAGCAGGCCGCGACGATGTGGCGGGCCGACCGACTCGAATGATCGCGGGAGGGCGCGTAGGCTTGTTCTCGACGCCGGGCCACTGTGGCCCCGGGCTCCAACACAAGCCGCTACGAGCGGCCTTCGCGCCGTCAGGCGCTACGTGGTCCGGCGTCCTCGAAGCTCCCAGCGCACACACCACCCCGCCACACGGCACTGTCAGGACGGCCTTCCGAGCAACGGTGCTCGTCGGCTCCCGGGGCCCAGGTCCACGGGGTGGCCGCTGGCCCTGGCCCACGAAGAAGTGGGACCTTCGTCTCATCAGGTCAGACCGTGACCCGTGCGTTCACCGTGAGTATGGTCGTGTGACACCCTCGGAGTTGTGAGTTCACCAAACTGCTGCCCTACGCTGGGGACGATCAGACGATCTCACCAAGTTGCTGCACTGTCGTCACTCACTGTCAGTTAACGTCGCTTCCCCCCAACGGAGCCTGCTGTGCGCCTGCGCCTCACCCCGCGCGATACCTCGTTCTTCGATCTCCTCGCCGACTCTGCGAGCCACCTCGTCACCGGCGCGAACCTGCTGAGCGAGCTGCTCGGGGCAGACCGGCCGGGCCGCAAGGTGATCGCCAAGAAGCTGTCCGACGTCGAGCACGCCGCGGACGACGCGACGCACTCGATCATGCGGCGGCTCAACTCGACCTTCGTGACGCCCTTCGACAGGGACGACATCTCGGGGCTCGCGTCGGCGCTCGACGACTGCATGGACTACATGGAGGAGGCCGGCGACCTCATCGTGCTCTACAAGCTCGACGAGCTCCCCGCACGCGTCTCCGACCAGATCCAGGTGCTCCAGCGCTGCGCCGAGCTCACCGCCGACGCCATGCCGCACCTGCGCTCGATGGGTGACCTCACGGACTACTGGGTCGAGGTCAACAGCCTCGAGAACCAGGCGGACAAGATCCACCGCAAGCTCCTCGCGCAGATGTTCGACGAGATCGCCGACCCCATCCAGCTGATGAAGCTCAAAGAGGTCGTCGAGACCCTCGAGGCCGCGGCCGATGCGTTCGAGACCGTGGCGAACATGGTCGAGACCATCGCCCTCAAGGAGTCCTGACTCCGGTGGAGGTCGCGCTCGTAGTTGTCGTCGTCGCGCTCGCTCTCAGCTTCGACTACACCAATGGATTCCACGATGCGGCCAACGCAATCGCGACCTCGGTCTCGACCCGCGCGCTGACCCCTCGTGCCGCGCTCATCATGGCCGCGGTGATGAACTTCGCAGGTGCGCTGCTCGGCACCGAGGTGGCCGAGACGATCGCGAAGTCGATCGTCAACCTCGACGGGGCGCCTGACCATACGGCCCTCGTCGTCATCCTCTGCGCCCTGGTCGGCGCGATCACCTGGAACCTCATCACCTGGTGGTTCGGTCTCCCGTCGTCGTCGACCCACGCGCTGATCGGCGGACTCGTCGGAGCAGGTCTCGCGGGCGGGCTCGGCATCTACGGCAGCGCGATCGTCGACAAGGTCGTCCTGCCGATGATCTTCTCGCCGCTCATCGGCTTCGGCCTCGCGTTCTTCGTCATGGTCGCCGTGCTGTGGCTCTTCCGCCGCGCCTCGCCGAGCAAGACGAACCGTCGGTTCCGCATCGCGCAGACGGCCTCGGCCGCGGCGATGGCCCTCGGTCACGGTCTCCAGGACGCGCAGAAGACCATGGGTGTCATCTACATGGCACTGCTGACCGTCGGCTTCGCGAGCGCGGAGGACGGCATCCCGCTGTGGGTCAAGCTGGCCGCCGCCGCTGCGATCTCCCTCGGCACGTACTCCGGCGGGTGGCGCATCATGCGCACCCTCGGGCGCAAGATCATCGAGCTCGACCCCGCCCGGGGCTTCGTCGCCGAGTCGGTCTCGGCCGTGGTGCTCTACGTCAACGCCTTCGTGCTGCACGCGCCCGTGTCCACGACCCACACGATCACCTCGGCGATCATGGGTGTCGGCGCGACCAAGCGTCTCTCCGCCGTCCGCTGGGGGGTCGCCAAGAACATCGGCATCGCCTGGGTCCTGACGATCCCCGCAGCCGCCTTCGTGGCCGCGATCATGTACTGGATCGTGCACCCGATCCTCGGCTGACCAGCACCGTCCGGCAAGACCCCGGCACCGCACGACGCCCGCCAGGCAGACCTGGCGGGCGTCGTGCGTCTGCGACGTCTCCGGGGGAGGGACGTGAGCGGGACGTCTGCCCGGCCGGGACTGATGCCGGGAGACCACGACCGTGCGACGTGACCCGGTCCGGTACCGGGCGGGCACCACGACCGGGCCCTCGACCCAGGCCTGGACCGACGCTGAGGTCTCAGACGCAGACGGGGCCCGCCGCTGTGTGCGACGGGCCCCGATCCTGCTGTGGTGCTGTGGTGCTGTGGTGCTGTGCGGCTCAGGCCGTGCGGCGCCTGCGGACCAGGAGGACCGCTCCGCCGGCCAGAGCGAGGGCTGCGACGAGCAGCAGACCTGCGACGTCACCACCGGTGAGGGCCAGCCCGCTGCCCGGGGTGCTCGACCCGGGACCGCCGGCGCCAGGAGCACCCGCTCCAGGTGTACCCGCCCCGGGTGAACCTGCCCCGGGTGTGCCGTCTGCCGCGAGGACCGTGAGCGGGGCGCTCACGTCGATGCCCTCGCCGAGCACCCGGACCGTGTGCTCGCCGAGAGGAGTCTCGGCGGGGATGGTCACGGACAGGGTGCCCGCACCGTCGGCGTCGAGCACCAGGGTGCCCAGGAGCACGGGCTCAGAGTTGAGCCAGACCTCGGTCGAGGTGTCAGGCGTCCCGCCGGTGACCGTGGCGGAGACCGAACCGCCCGCGACGACCTCGGAGGCCGAGAGCGTCAGGGTCGGGGTCTCGGGGTCGGTCGGCGGCGTGGTCGGCGGGGTGACCCCACCGGTCACCTCGGCCGGGAGGACGACCGTCGTGCCGCTCGGGGCGGCCGTCAGGGTGAGCAGCTGCGCGCCGTTCGTCGCGTCGGTCGGGACCGACACCTCGACCGTCGTGCTGCCGTCGGTGAAGGTGCTGGACCCGACGGCAGTGCCGTCGAGGTCCGCGGCCACCGTCGTGTTGACCGGCGATCCGAGGCTGTGCAGGTCCGCACGGCTGAGCGTGACCGAGGTGGTCTTGCCGGCCTCGAGCGGCAGGCTCGCGCCGGCCTCGAGCTCGACACCGGAGACCTGGACGCCTGTGCGGGCGTAGCTCGGCGCGACGGGCGAGGAGTCCTCGAGGTACTGGACCCAGCCCTCCCAGTCGAGCAGGCCCGTGTTGATCGTCGCGGACGCCTCAGAGAAGACCCTGAAGTTGTCTCCGCCGGCGGCGAGGAACGAGAACGTCCCGATGCGGTAGTCCGCAGCGAGGTCGATCGGCTCGCCGTCGATCGTCACCGAGCTGATCTTCCCGACGGTGCGGGTCGCGTCGGCCGGGTCGGGGACGGACTCGTAGGTGTAGGTGACGTTGTCCGACAGCCCGAGCTGGAGGTACGGGCGTGAGGGGACCGACCCGTCGGCACCGCGCTGCCACTGCTGCTCGAGCATCGTGACGACCTGCTCGCCGGTGAGGGTGACGATCGTCAGGTCGTTCGAGTAGGGGAGCACCGCGAGGGCCTCGGCGAAGGTGACGACGCCGTCGGCGCCGTACAGGAGGTCGGCGCGCAGACCACCGGGGTTGACCACCCCGAAGTCGGGGGCCGCCGGGAGCGTGGACAGGCTGTCCCGCAGGGCGTTGCCGACCACGGTGCCCATCGTCGACGCCTCGGAGCGGTCACCGCTGGTGCCGCCCGTGTAGACGCCGTCGACGACGGTGCCGCCCGAGAAGGCCGTGGTGACGTCGGCGGACACCGACCCGACAGGCTCGGAGCCGATCTCGTCGGCGTAGGCGACGGCCTCGTCGACGATCGTCTTGACCTCGGCGACCCTGGGGTACGTCGCGACGAGCTGGTCCTCGGGTGTCTTCGTGCGAGGCACGTTGACAGCGTCGGACGCGACGACGTCGCCCGTGGCGAGGTCGACGTCGAGGGTGACCTTGCCGAGGAACTCTCCGTACGAGCCGGTCTGGAGGACCGGTCGGGTCGAGCCGTCGGTCGCGCCCGGGACCGGTGCCTGCCACGCGTACTGCTTGTGGGTGTGGCCCGTGAAGATCACGTCCACGTCGGGGGACGTGGTCGTGACGATGTCGGCGAAGGCCCCGCCGTGGGCGACCTCCTCCTCGAGGGTCGAGCCGTCGGGGATCCCCGCGCCTGCCCCCTCGTGGAACTCGGCCACGATGATGTCGGCCTCACCGTTGAGAGGGTCGCCGTCCGTCAGCTGGGCTGTCACCCGGTTGACGGCCTCGACGGGGTCGCCGAACTCGAGGCCGGCGATCCCCGTGGGAGTGACGAGCGTGGGTGTCTCCTCCGTGACGACACCGATGACGGCGACCTGCAGACCGTCGACCTCGACGATCTCGTACTCGTCGAGCGCCGGGGTCGTCGTGCCCTTGGTGTAGACGTTCGCACCGAGGTACGGCGCCTCGAGCGCGTCAGACACGCGGCCCGTGAGGTCGTCGAAACCCTTGTCGAACTCGTGGTTGCCGACCGCGCTCGCCGCGAGGCCGAGCGTGTTGAGCACGTCGATGGTCGGCTGGTCCTTCTGGATGCCGGAGGTGAAGAGCGAGGCCCCGATGTTGTCGCCCGCGGAGAGGAACAGGGTGCTGTCCTCGCCCGCCAGCGCGCGCTGCTCTTCGACGGTCCCCGCGAAGGCGACGGTCGCGCCGTTGCTCGTCGGGCCGATGCGCCCGTGGAAGTCGTTGATGTTGAGCAGCGTGAGCGTCGTGGTGTCGGCCGCGGCCGCGTCGGCGGTCAGGCCCACGATCACGGGGTCGTGGTCCGAGGACCTGTAGGCGTCTGCCGTGTAGAAGTCGCCTGCGGTGGCGTTGACGCGGGAGTACTCGAGCGCGATCGACTCGGGGGCGTTGATGTCCCAGACGTCAGACCCTGTGAAGCGCTCCGCGGCCGAGGCGTTGAGGAGCACGTGGTCGAGCGAGCCGTTGAGCCCCTGGAAGGAGTACGTGAACTCGCCGCGGCCCTCGAGGCGGGTCGCGTCCTGGTACCCGGCTCCGTAGAGGTGCTGGAGCGGGTCTTCGAAGGTGTAGGCGTTGAAGTCGCCGACGAGGAGGACGTCCTCGACGGGGGCGCCCGCCTCGGTCGAGACAGCGGGGAGCGCGGTCTCGTCGATCCAGGTGGACAGCGCCTTCGCCTGCTCGGTGCGGGCTGCGTTCCAGGCGCCCTGACCTAGGTCCTTCTCGGCGCCCGAGGCGCTGCCGGCCGATTTGGACTTGAAGTGGTTCGCGACGACGAAGAACGGTTCGCCGCCCGCGGCGGGCTCGAAGGCCTGACCGATGGGCTCGCGGGCGTTGTCGAAGGTCTGCCCGGCACCGCTGAGGGAACCGAGGGCGTGGGAGCTGCCGACGGGGTTCACGGCTGCGGGCTGGTAGATGATCGCCGTCGAGATGACGTCCTGGTCGCTCGTGGCGGGCAGGTCGGCGGGGGAGGCGACGTAGGCCCAGCGGTCTTCGCCGGCCTTCGTGTTGAGCGCGGCGACCAGGGTCTTGAGCGCCTCGTCAGCGGTCTCGCCGAGAGCTGCCGAGTTCTCGATCTCCATGAGGCCGACGACGTCGGCGTCGAGGGTGGTGATCGCCTCGACGATCTTCGCCTGCTGGCGCTCGAGGTTCTGCTCGTCCCACGCACCGCGCGGGCCGTTGCCCGGGCAGGTGTCTGTCGTGACGGGGTTGCCCTCACGGTCCTTGTAGGAGCTGCACCCGGTGACCGAGGCACCCGTGGTGGTGAAGTAGTTGAGCACGTTGAAGGACGCGACGGTCACGTCGGCGGCGCCGACGGCTGCGGTGTCGGGGGCCGCCGGACGGGCGCCGGAGAAGGACACGGGGTACGCGGCGGTGTCGGCCGGGGTGACCTGGCTGGTGGGGTTGAGCTTCCAGGTGTTGTTCCTGAAGTCGACGACCACGGGGTCGGTGAACTCGACCGACGTGCCGACGCGGACTGCACCGTCAGCCGTGACGTACGGCGGGACGCTCGCGTTGTTCGGCGCGGTGAGGTAGTTCCACGACGCACCGTCGTCGAGCACGACACCGCGGGCTGCGTTGTCGGCGGCGACGGCCTGCTGCTCAGGTGTCCCGAAGGCGGCGATGTCGGTCGGCTGGCGCAGGGGAGTGCCGCCCGTCGCCAGGCCGACCTCTCCGTACTGGTGCGTGGAGTAGGAGTTGGTGACCGTGAAGTCGCCCTTCGGGAGGACGAGCACCGACTCGAGGGCCTCGCGGCCGGTCTCGGTCGCGGGCCACGCGCAGGACGCCGCGACGGGGGCGGATCCGGTCGCTGTGCCGGGGACGACCGTCGGCGTGGCGATCTGCGTGAGCCCGTTGAACTCACCGGCGACCCCGGTGACCTCGACGTAGTCGCCGACGGCGACCGTCGGCGCTGCGCCGGTGTAGACGAAGACGGCCGGAGAGGCCGTGCCCTCGGCCGGGCAGGTGGCTCCGGTGTCGGACTCCTGGATGACGAAGCCGTTGTAGCCACCGGTCGGGTAGGCGGCGGTCACCCAGCCCGTCGTGGTGACGGTCTGGTCGGCGACGGGGGTCGTGGCTCCGGTGCCCTGGATCTCCGAGATGCGCAGCGTCCCGGCATCGACCGGGGGCTCGGGCTCGGGGAGCGTCTCGCCGGCCGCGTTGGTGGGGGTCGGGGCGCCCGCGGTGAAGTCGGCCGCGTTGTCGGCGGTGTGCGTCGAGCGCGCGACCGAGGTCGAGTTGCTGCCGGCCGGGGCCGGGGCGGTCCCGGCGAAGGTCGCGGCGGTGCCGAAGCCGACGAGGTCGACGACGGCAGGGTCGGCGGCGCAGGCCGTGGCCGCGCACGCGAGGGGATCGGTCGACGAGACGAGCGCGAAGGTCCCTGAGGTCCCGCTGGCGTTGATGCCTCCGGTCGCGTCGGGGGTCGGCAGCGCCGCAGCTGCGCCGGTGCCTGCTGCGAGCTGGAGGAGGTAGGTGCCCTTGGCGGGGATCGTCCCCGTGAGCGGGGCTGGCGGGACGGCGTTCTCGAAGCCCCGGCCTGCTGAGGTGTACTGGACGGACCAGCCGTCGAGGGAGACGGCGGTGTCTCCAGGGTTGTAGAGCTCGACGAAGTCGTTCTTCAGCGGGGCGCCGTTGTTGCCGCCCCCGCCGTAGACCTCGTTGATGATGACCGAGGCGGAGATGTCCACGGCTGCTTGGCTGGGTGTCGCCAGCAGCGGCGTGGTACCGAGGGCGACGGCGAGTGCCGCACCCCCGGCCAGGTGTCGTGATCGCATGTGGAGCCGTTCTCTTCGCGGGACCTGGATGGTGCGTCTATGCGACCAGACCGCGAACACCGGATCGTGACCATGAGGTTTCTTCCGGGTGAACTCCGGGGGGTGCGGCCGCAGGTCCGGCTCTACGGCGAGATGACGCCGTCCTGGACGCGCGTCCGGACCAGAGTTCACCCTGTCAGGTGTTTCTCAGTTCCGGAAGATGGTGCTTTCGAGGAAGGTATGTTACTGACCGGTACGGGCCGCCCGAGGGCGGGCGCTGCCCTGGCATGTGACCGTGGCGAGGTCGGGACGCCCTCTACTCGAAGCGGCTCGGGTCTCCGAGGCCGACGCGGACGACCTCGGGGGCGCCGCTCGACCAGTCGACGACAGTCGTCGGCTCGGTCCCGCAGTCGCCGCCGTCGACGACGACGTCGACCACGTGCTCGAGCTCTTCCTTGATCTGCCAGCCGTCCGTCGGCTGGGTCTCGCTGTCGGGGAGGATCAGCGTGCTCGACAGCAGCGGGGCGCCGAGGGCGCGCACGAGCGCGAGCGCGACAGGGTGGTCGGGGATCCGGACGCCGACGGTCTTCTTCTTCTCGTGCGCGAACCGGCGCGGGACCTCTTTGGTGGCCGGCAGGATGAAGGTGTAGGCCCCGGGGGTCGACGCCTTGATCGCGCGGAAGGCTGAGTTGTCGAGCCGCACGAACTGCCCGAGCTGCGCGAAGTCCGCGCACACCAGCGTGAAGTGGTGCTTGTCGTTCAGGTGACGGATCCGCCGGATCCTGTCCGCGCCCGTGTGGCTGTCGAGGGAGCACCCGAAGGCGTAGGACGAGTCGGTCGGGTACGCGATGAGCGCGTCGTCGCGCAGCATCTCGGTGACCTGCGCGACCAGGCGCGGCTGGGGGTCCTGCGGATGGATGTCGACGTAGCGAGCCATGAGTCGACGATAGGCCAGGACCCGCCGCCGCGCACCGTCGCGCGGGCGCGGGCGCGTGCGCGTGCGCCGTGCCCGCGGACGACGTGCCCGCAGCCGCGGGCACGACGCACCTGGACCGGCGCGCTCTCTCAGTGCAGCGGCGGCCGGACGTGCTCGACGCCGACGACCCGGGGTCCCTTGGCCGTCTGGCTCACGTGGGTCACGAGGGCCTCGCCGGGCTCGAGGAACGGGTCCTTGGTCGGCAGCGCCGAGGCGACCGAGCGGCGCGAGTGCTGCCCGAGGACGTCGAGGACCGTCGGCAGGACGGGGCGGTGCGTGCACAGGACCGTCGGCTCGGCGGACTCCAGCAGGGACCTGACGACAGCGGCGACGCGTCCGGGGGACCTCTCGTGGTCGCTCTCGGTGAGGTTCTCGTTCGACTCGGTGTCCAGCCAGGCTGCCCGGGCGTACGGCGCCATGGTCTCGGAGCAGCGTCGCCACCGGCTGGTGACCACCGTGCTCACGCCGAAGGCCGCGAGGACCGGGACGAGCGCCGCCGACTGCGCGTGCCCCGTCGGGGTGAGCGGCCTGTCGACCTCGGTCCCGTGCCACGCGCTGCGGGCCTGCGCCTTGCCGTGCCGGGCGATGACGAGGGCCGTCGTGGCGAGCCGGCCCTTCTCGTGCTCCGCGACGAGGGCGGCGAGCGGGACGGTGTCGGCGCGACGGGTCAGCGCGGCGGCCGCCTGCTCGACGTCCATCCACTTCTTGGCGTCGATCTCGGCAGGGTCGACAGGCGGCACGGGTGCGCGGGCCGCGAGGGCGGGCGAGGCTGCGCCGGTGGTCGCAGCCCAGTAGTGCACCCGCTTCACGGCGCCGTCGGGCGTGAGGTACTGCAGACCGGGCAGCGGCAGCCCGAGGGTCACCGGGCGACCGGTCTCCTCGGCGACCTCGCGGGCCGCGGCCGTCGGCAGTGTCTCGCCGGGGTCGAGCTTGCCCTTGGGCCAGGACCAGTCGTCGTAGCGCGGGCGGTGGATGAGGAGGACCTGCAGCCGCCCCTCCCGCACGCGCCACACGAGCGCACCGGCGGACTCGATGACCGGGGTCTTGTCGGTCGCCGAGTCGGACACGCCGGTGGCTCCGCGGACGCGGAAGGGGACGACGGGGGGAGTGCTCGACTTCATCGACCCAGGCTCAGTCGACGACGCTGCCGCACGATGAGGTCGTGCTGGACGTCTCCGAGAGGCTGTCCGTCCTCTGTGAGGTGGTGGCGGGTCCACGTGCCGTCTGCGGCGAGGTGCCACGAGGCGGACTCGGGGGACATGGAGTTGTCGATGAGGTCGATCAGGCCGTTGATCTGCGTCTCGTCCGTCAGGCGGATGAGGGTCTCGACCCGGCGGTCGAGGTTGCGGTGCATGAGGTCCGCAGAACCGATGAACACCTCGGGGCCGCTCGCCGGCCCCTCGGCGATCGCCGGGCCCGAGGAGTTCGCGAAGGCGAAGATCCGTGAGTGCTCGAGGAACCGTCCGAGGATCGACCTGACGCGGATCGTCTCGCTGAGCCCGGGGACCCCCGGGCGCACGGCGCAGATCCCACGGACCACGAGGTCGACCGGCACCCCGGCCTGCGATGCCCTGTAGAGCGCGTCGATGGTGGCCTCGTCGACGACCGAGTTGACCTTCATCTTGATCCAGGCCGGCTTGCCCGCACGGGCGGCCGCGGCCTCGCGGTCGATCCGCTCGACGAGCCCGGAGCGCACGGAGCGCGGGGCGACGAGCAGCCTGTGGAACCTGGACTGCGGGGCATAGCCGCTCAGCTGGTTGAACAGGCGCGTGAGGTCCTGGCCGACGTCGGGGTCGCAGGTGAGCAGCCCCAGGTCGGTGTACAGGCGGGCTGTCTTCGGGTTGTAGTTGCCCGTGCCCACGTGGCAGTAGCGGCGCAGGCCGTCAGGTTCCTGGCGCACCACGAGCGAGAGCTTGCAGTGCGTCTTGAGGCCGACGATGCCGTAGACCACGTGCACACCGGCCTGCTCGAGCTTGCGGGCCCACGAGATGTTGTTCTGCTCGTCGAAGCGCGCCTTGATCTCGACCAGGGCCAGCACCTGCTTGCCCGCGTCGGCAGCCTCGATGAGCGCGTCGACGATCGGTGAGTCGCCCGAGGTGCGGTACAGCGTCTGCTTGATCGCGAGCACGTCTGGGTCGGCCGCGGCCTGCTCGAGGAAGGTCTGGACCGACGTCGAGAAGGAGTCGTAGGGGTGGTGGAGCAAGATGTCGCGCTCGCGGATCGCCGCGAAGATGTCGGTCGGCGTCGCGCTCTCCACCTCGGCGAGGGCACGGTGCGTGGTCGGCACGAAGCGCGGGTAGTGCAGGTCGGCCCTGTCGAGGTCGGCGATGAGGTTGAGGCCCGTGAGGTCGAGCGGGGCCTGGAGCGTGTACACCTCGTCCTCGACCACGCCGAGCTCGCGGATGAGCAGCTGGCGGATGCGCGGGCTGATGCCCTGCGCGAGCTCGAGCCGGACCGGCGGGCCGAAGCGGCGACGCAGCAGCTCCTTCTCCATGGCCTTGAGGAGGTTCTCGGCGTCGTCCTCCTCGACCTCGACGTCTTCGTTGCGGGTCACCCGGAAGGTGTGGTGCTCGAGCACCTCCATGCCGGGGAACAGGTGGTCGAGGTGGTGGGAGATGATGTCCTCGAGCGGCACGAAGGACGTCGGGCCCTTGCCCGAGGCCTGCGTGCTCGGTGCGCTGGGACGGCCCTTCGCGTCGACAGCGATGAAGCGGGGCAGCAGCGGCGGCACCTTGACGCGGGCGAAGTGCTCCTTGTTCGTCGTCGGGTTGAGCACGACGACCGACAGGTTGAGCGAGAGCCCCGAGATGTACGGGAACGGGTGCGCAGGGTCGACCGCGAGCGGGGTGAGCACCGGGAAGATCTGCTTGCGGAAGAACTTGTGCAGGCGGTCCTGCTCCTGCTGCGAGAGGTCTTCCCACCGGACGAGGGTGATGCCCTCGGCGCCGAGGGCCGGCTGGACGTGCTCGGCGAAGGCCCGCGCGTGACGGTCCATGAGGTCGTGGGCGCGCGTTCCGATCGCGTCGAGGACCTGGCGCGGGGTCAGACCCGAGGCGGCGTTGACGGCCAGGCCTGTCGCGATACGGCGCTTGAGCCCGGCGACGCGCACCATGAAGAACTCGTCGAGGTTCGAGGCGAAGATCGCGAGGTAGCGCACACGGGCGAGCAGGGGCTGGGACTCGTCCTCGGCGAGCTCGAGGACCCGCTCGTTGAAGGCGAGCCAGGACAGCTCGCGGTCGCCGAAGCGGTCGTCCGGGAGCGGCTCGAGGCCGGTGCCGACGGCCGGGACCACGGCGTCGCGCTCGCCGATGTGCTCGGCGATGTGCGCTGCGAGCTCGGGGTCGATCGGCGCTGAGCCCGGGGAGGGCGTGACAGGGCCGGGCTCAGGGGTGCGCCGAGAGGTCGCGGTCGATTCGCTCATGGGTTCATCGTGACACCTGTTGGTGAACTCTGGGTGCTCAGCGCGAAGTTCGGTGCGTCGGCGCAGGTCGCCGGTGGTCGACGGCCTGCGCCGACGCAGGTCCGGCCGAGGTCAGGCGACGGTCTCGGCGGTGCCTGCGGTCGCGCTGGGGCGGGCCATCTGGACGTCGGCCGTGGCCCGCGTGAAGCCTGCCGCGGTGTACGTGCGGATCGCCACGGTGTTGTCGCCCTCGGTGTAGAGCTCGACCACCTCGACCCCGAGGTCGTGCAGGCGGGCCAGGCCCGCAGCCGTCAGCGCTGTCCCCAGCCGCAGGCCCCGGGCGGAGGGGTCGACACCGAGGGCGTAGATCTCCCCGACCCGGGGCGCGTCCTGCGCCTGGTCCGCCGGGACCTTCAACCAGCAGAAGCCGACGATCTCGCCGTCACGCTCGGCCAGCAGGAACGACTCCGCGTCGAACCACGGCTCCCGGGCACGGGCCTGGAGGTCGCCGAGGGTCAGGCGCCCCTGCTCGGGGTGCGAGGCGAAGGCGCGGGCGTTGACCGCGAGCCACGCCGCGTCGTCCTGACCCGGACTGAAGCTCCGGAGCGTGACACCCGGGGCGAGCTCGGGCGCAGCACCCGGGGCGTCGAGAGGCCTGTGCATCTTCCACAGCTCCCGGACGACGACGAGCCCCGTGCGCGCGGCGAGGCTGCGCGCGGCCGGGAGGTCGCCGTGCGCCCACACGGACAGCACGCGGTCCTCGGCGTCCATGAGCTCGAGGGAGTGCTCGAGCAGCGCCGTGCCCACGCCGTGGTGCCGCGCGAGGGGGTGCACGACGAGCTCGGCGCTCGCCGTCCCCGCGGCACCGCGGTCGATCTGCGCGTACCCGGCGAGGTCGTCGGCCGCACGCACCATCAGGTGGGTCACGGGAGCCTCGGCGTCGAGGAGGTGCAGCAGCGGCTGCTCGGAGAGCGGTGCGACGCCGTCGACGTGCTCGGCCGCGCGGGCGAGCCTGTGCACCGCCGCTGCGTCGGCTGCGGTCAGGGGGCTGGTCTCGACGTCGATCTCGCTGTGGTCCACACCCTCGATTCCATCACGGCCGGGCCGTGGTCGGCTGCAGCAGGAGGACAGCCGCGCGGGTGGACCTGCAGGGCCGCCGCGCAGGTGGAGGTCGTGATGGCGGGTGGGCCACCCGCACCGCTGGCTCGGCCGACGCCGCGCACCGCAGACTCACAGCGGGCTCATGGGAGGCCCAGACTGCGCAGACAGGCTCCGGCGCCAGGGTGGTCGCCATGAGCACAGACGACCGCACCCAGCCACTGTCCACCCCACCGCCGCTGCCCGAGAGCTCGAGCGGACCTGCCGGGCCGCCGCAGGCCCCGGCCGCACCGCACCAGGCTCCGCGCCAGGCACCGCACCAGGTTCAGGACGGCCCCACGGTCGAGGCCGCAGCGATGCCGTCCGGAGGGCCGGGCTACGTCAACAGCTCGGCGACCGCGCAGCCGCCCGCCCGGCGACGCCTGGGCGTCGGGGCAGCCGTCGGCGGCGTGGCCGCAGCAGGTGCGCTGTTCGTCGGCGGGCTCTTCGTCGGGTCGGCCACGGCCGACGGACCGAGCTCGAGCGCCGCAGCCGAGGCGACTGGTGCCGGGGAGGCTGCCGCCCCGGACGGGACCGCGCCCGAGGGGACCGCGGACGACGGCACCGCGCCCGACGCCGCAGCAGCCGACGGGACCGCACCCGACGGCGCCCTCCCTGATGCCGGTGGCCGTGGTGGCGCGATGCCCGGAGGCGGCGGTCTGACCTCGGGAGAGATCACGGGCATCGCCGACGGGACCCTCACCGTGACCCTGACAGACGGCACGGAGATCACCGTGACCACCACCGACAGCACGACCGTCACGACCACCGAGACCGCAGACGTCTCGGCGCTCGCGGTCGGGGACACCGTGACTGTCACGGGCGAGAGCTCCGACGACAGCTCCGTCGCCGCGACGAGCATCGCAGAGGGCGAGACCGCCGGCCTCGGCCGCCCGGGCGCAGGGATGGGCGGCGGCGGACCGCAGGGGACCGTCGAGCCGAACGCGACGGGGGCGGGTACGGGGAGCTGAGACGATGAAGGAGGTTTTGCACTGTATCGATGGTTGACACGATATACCTGGTATGGGATGTTCTTGCCACTGGGGCGGATTCGCCGCCTCCTCGTCGAAAATGGTGAGAGCAGTGAAGAGAACTGTGGGCGCCTCTGTCTCGGTACTTCTGGTCGCGATCGGCTTGGTCGTCGTCCCGACCTCGATGGCTTCAGCATCAGTCGGCTGTTCAGCCGTCTCTGTGCGCGTCAACAGCACGTCCGGCGGCGAGGGGGCGAGTGATCAGAACGGTCACAGTCACCAGACCGGCAAGCACTACGTCTCACGGATCACGAGCGCCAAGATGTGGTACTGGTCCGCGGACAACGACAACGGACGCACGGACAAGTGGGACACCGCCCACGGCTTCATCCAGTGCTAGCTGGTCGCCTACGCGTCGCGGTGGTGTGCGCCCTCTCGGCGTGCGCCACCGCGCTCGTGGGTTGCGGGGCGGGCGATGCTGGAGCGGGTGACCCTGTAGAGGAGAGCACCAACCCTTTTCGGGTTGAGGGGCCCCTCACGCTCCTGCCGATCGGTGAAGCTACAGCGGACACCTGTCTCGGTGACTACCTTCTCGAGGAGGGGCAGCTGCAGGTCACCGACTGCTCCACCGCTGGTGCGATGCCCGTCGTGGCGGCGACATCTTTTGCCGAGACTGCGCCGCTCGAGCGTCCGAGTGCGACGAGTATCGCCGAGGGCGCGAGTGCCGTCTGCGGTCCTCTGATCGACGCCTGGGTGACAGCCGAAGACCCTGGGGCTGTCGCAGTCCACGTCATGGTCTACCCCGACGTGTGGGAGGGGCCGACGACTCCACTGATCTGCGCAGCACGGCGATGAAGAGTCCCGACGTGGCGCTCGCATTCGACGACGTCTCCATCGAGAGGCGACGACATCGCTTGGTCAGAGGTGTGTCCTTCGAGGTCCAGCGAGGATCGGTCCATGCCCTCCTCGGGCACAACGGTGCTGGGAAGACGACTCTCATGCGAGGGCTTGCGGGTGTCGTGCCGCTCCAGACAGGCCGGATCTTCAGCGCCGAGGTCCCAGTCGTCCTCTTCGGAGGCGGCCGATATCCTGCTGACCTCACGGTCAGGTCGATCATCGAGCATCGGGCGCGGATGCTGGGTGGTGTCGACTCTTCACGAGTACCGGCGGACCTCGGCGTCGACGAGTTCCTGGAGACACGCGGTGCCGCTCTCTCGACAGGTATGAGCCAACGGCTCGCGATCGCACTGGCGCTCATGTCAGGGTCGAGGCTGTTCGTGCTGGACGAGCCGACGGCAGGCCTGGACCCGCAAGGCGTAGAACAGCTCAGGGGCGTCATCCAGGCTCTGAGCAGGATGGGCAGCACGGTCGTCGTGTGCTCGCACGATCTTGCCGAGCTCGAGCTCGTCTGCGGATTCGTCACCTGCCTGAGACGGGGAAGAGTCACAGCCCACGGGACTGTCGCCCACGTCTCCGACGATCTGCCGCGAGCCGGTCACTTTCTCCGCACCTCCGACGACGGACGCGCCGTCGATCTCTTGCGTGCCCGTGCGATCGCGTCTGAGGCAGGGGCACGAGGTGCGCACATCGGCGCTGACGTCAGCCTGACCGCTGCACTCGCTGCAGTCTCGACGCATGTCGATGTCTACGAGATCACCGTAGACACAGGACTCTTCACGCGGATCTACGACGCGCACGCCTCGGCACCCGGCCGTCAGCGCCGGCGGGAGCGCGTGGCATGAGGTCGACACTGTCAGCGGAGTGGTTCTGGACGCGTCGACGTCGAGCGCTCCGGAGGGCTGCGCTTCTGGTGATGGTGCTCGTCTGTGCCGTCGTCGTCGCTCGATGGTTGTCCACCGACGCCGACGTCACGTCTGCCATCGCCGAGGCAGAACAGCTGGCAGCGGACGCGGCGGCGAACGGCGTCGACATCCCGACCTCGGCAACTTACGTGGAACCTCGCTACCAGCTGGCGCTGCAGATGCCGTCGGACTCTGCAGGGCTGGCAGCGGCGCTCATGCTGGTCGGGCTGGTCACGGCCTCGATGTCGGTCGGCGGCGAGTGGCGTACAGGGATCGTCCGGCTCACCTTCGAACCTGCTTCGTCACGCGTCCGGCCCACCCTCGTCCGGCTCGTCGTCTGGTGGTCTGCCTGGACGATCATCGGTCTGGTCGCCCTGGGTACGGGGGTCGCGGGTCTCACCGTCGTCGGCTCTCACCGCGGCCTGAGTGGAGGTGTGGAGCTCGGAGCCTGGGTCGGGGTGATCCTGAGGGGCGGGTTCGTCGTCGGGGCGGGTGCTCTTGTCGGGGCCGCCTTCGCGACAGCGCTCCGCTCTGATGCGGCAGTGGTCGCACTCGTCCTCGGTTACGTGCTCGTGGGTGAGATCGTGCTGCCCGCGCTCCTGGCCACGAGCGGCTATGCGAGTCCTGGCACGCTCCTCGTCGACTTCGTCGTGTCCAACGACATCGCACGGCCCGTCGTCATGAGCTGCGGCCAGGTACCCAGGTGCGAGATCGTCTATGCCTCGACCGCCGGGTCACCTGTCGTGTACGCCGTCGTCGTGATGACCATGCTCGGGACGTCGGCGCTCGCCGCCTGGCGTTCCAGGACCTCGATCTGGAGATAGGTGCGAGTAGGGCTGACGACGCACCAGCCGCGTGGGCCCCGGGTACTGCCCGGGGCCCACGTGTCGTGCGTCTCAGCCGCGCTCGAGGTGCCCGTAGCGGTGACGCGTCTGGGACACCGCCTGCTCGCGGACCATCGTCAGCAGCTCCCGACGACCGCTCGCCACGACGGGCGCGTCGAAGACGGTGACCGACCCGACGTGGGTGGTAGCGGCGGCCCGGAGGCCGGGCTCGGAGCCGACGAGCCGGATCCGTCCCTCGACCTCGCCGGCAGCCACGCGCGCGGCGAAGGACTCGGCATCCTCGACCGCAGCCGAGCTGACCGTGACGGCCACCCCGGCCACCCCGGCGGCGTGCAGCACGCGGTCTGCCTCGATCTCGAGCGCGTCTGCCGCGACGCGCAGCGTGAGGCCCGGGACAGGGCGGTAGCGCAGCACGTTCGACTCGGAGTCGAGCCCTGTCGGGTCGTGCTCGACGCCCATCTCGCTCTCCCACCACGCCTGGTCGTCGGCCGCTGCCCACGCGAGCCACTCTTCGGGCGCGGCGACGCGGTCGGGGACCGACGCGTCGTCGGACCAGGCGCCGAGCTGCGCGACGTAGCTGGGCCCGCCCGCCTTGGCACCGGGACCGACGACCGAGGCCTTCCAGCCGCCGAAGGGCTGGCGCTGCACGATCGCCCCGGTGATGTGCCGGTTGATGTAGGCGTTGCCGACCTCGACGCGCTCGAGCCAGTGGTCGATCTCCGCCTCGTCGAGGGAGTGCAGCCCACCGGTGAGCCCGAAGGACACGGCGTTCTGCACCTCGATCGCCTCGTCGAGGGTGTCGACCCGGATGATCCCGAGGACCGGGCCGAAGACCTCGGTCAGGTGGAACCACGATCCGGGCTGGACGCCAGCCTTCACCCCGGGGGTCCACAGGTGGTCGGTGCCGGGGACGGCGCGCGGCTCGACCACCCAGTGCTCGCCCTCGTCGAGGGTCGTGAGCGCCCTGAGCAGCTTCTCGCTCGGCTCTACGGTGAGCGGACCCGTCGTCGTGGCGAGGTCTGTGGCCGGTCCGACCGCGAGGGAGCGCACGGCGTCGACCAGCTGGCGGTGCAGCCGCGCCGAGCGCCCGACGTTCCCGACGAGCACGAGCAGCGACGCTGCCGAGCACTTCTGCCCGGCGTGCCCGAAGGCCGACCGGACGATGTCCTTCACGGCGAGGTCGAGGTCCGCCGCAGGGGTCACCACGAGGGTGTTCTTGCCGGAGGTCTCGGCGAAGACGTCGAGGTCGGGACGCCACGACGCGAAGAGCTCCGCGGTCTCGATCGACCCCGTGAGGATCACCCGGGTCACGTCGGGGTGGGTGACGAGCCTGCGCCCGACCTCGCCCTCGTCGGCCGAGACGACCTGCACGACGTCGGCGTCGTAGCCGTGCTCGACGAGAGCCCGGCGGATCGCGTCGACACCGACGGCCGCGCAGCGCGGCGTGACGTGCGACGGCTTGATGACGACGGGGGACCCTGCGGCGAGCGACCCGAGGACCGAGCCGAGAGGGATCGCGACGGGGAAGTTCCACGGCGGGGTGACGACGGTGAGACCCTCCGGGGTGAAGGTCGCCCCGGCGACCTCGTCGAGGTCAGCGGCCCGCTCGGCGTAGTACGCCGCGAAGTCGACGGCCTCGCTCACCTCGGGGTCGGCCTCGCCGACGGTCTTGCGGGCCTCGTGGACCATCGTGGCGACGAGGTCCGTGCGGGCCTCCTCTAGCAGGCGCGCGGCCGTGAGCAGCACCTCGCGGCGCTGCGCACCTGTGGTGGACCGCCAGGTCCCTGCCACCTCGGCGGCGCGGGCCACGACCAGGTCGACCTCGGCCGGCGAGGCCAGGACCGTGGTGGCAGGGACGGACGCGGCGAGCCTGTCGGCCGTCTCCTGCGAGACGACCTGCCGGGCCCACTCCCGGGACGCCTCGACGGCCGGGTCGGTGTCGGGCGCGTTGACGAAGGGCTGCCCGGCGACGAGCGTGGACGGTGCCGGCCGCACGGAACGGCGCGGCTCCGTGGAGACCGTCGCGCTCGTGGCGACCGAGGCGCGGAAGGCAGCCTCCTGGTGGTCCATCGGCGTGCCGTCCTCGTGCGGGCCGTCCTCACCGGCGAAGAGCGCGTGCACGAAGTTCTGCGACGCGGAGTTCTCCTCGAGCCTGCGGACGAGGTAGGAGACCGCGACGTCGAAGTCCTTCTTCGCCACGACAGGGGTGTAGAGGACCACCTGGCCGACGGCGTCACGCACGGCCCGGGCCTGTGCTGGGGCCATGCCCTGGAGCATCTCGACGTCGAGGGCCTCGCTCACGCCGCGGTCGCTCGCCATGAGGTGCGCGAGGGCCACGTCGAAGAGGTTGTGGCTGGCCACGCCGATCCGCACGGCGTCGGTCCGGGTGGGGTCGAGGGCGCGGTCGAGCACGCGCACGTAGTTGGCGTCGACGTCGGGCTTGGAGCCGTAGGGGGCCTGCGCCCAGCCGTGGAGCTCGGCGTCGACGCGCTCCATCGCGAGGTTGGCGCCCTTGACCAGGCGCACCTTGACGCGCGCGCCGCCGGCGGCCCGGCGAGCCGTCGCGGCCTCGGTGAGGACGTCGAGGGCTGCACCCGAGTCCGGGAGGTAGGCCTGCAGCACGATGCCCATCTCGAGCCCGAGCAGCTCGGGGTCGGCCATGAGGCGCAGGAACACCGCGACCGTGAGGTCGAGGTCGTGGTACTCCTCCATGTCGAGGTTGATGAAGGTGCCGCGCTCCTTGGCGGCCAGGTACAGCGGGCGGACGGTCTCGAGGACCCTCTCGACGCTGTCGGCGGTGTCCCAGGTGGACAGCTGGGACACCACGGCGGAGGTCTTGACCGACACGTAGCTGATGTCGGGGCGGGCGATGAGCGCGAGGATCCGCTCAGCCCGGTGACCGGCCTCCTGCTGACCGAGGACGGCCTCGCCGAGCAGGTTGATGTTGAGCCTGAAGCCGTCGGCCGTCGCATTCGCGATGTGCTTGGCCAGGCGCGGTCCGTCGTCGACGACGAGGTGCCCGACCAGCTGGCGCAACCGGGTCCGGGCCGCCGGGACGACCACGCGGGGCAGCAACGGTGCTGCGACGGTGCCGGCCGTGACGAGCATCCTGTCGACGGGGTTGAGGAAGGCACCCGGCGCGGAGGCTACCGAACGGAGCTCGGCGAGCTCGTGGGCGGCGACCTGGAGGTCGTCGGGACGGGCCACCCTGTCGACGAACCTGACCGCGAACTCGAGGCCTGCGGGGTCGGAGACCAGCTGCGCGAGCCTGTGGGTGGTGCGGCGCTCTGCCGCAGTCTGACCAGCGGCTGTGGCCGCCATCCACGTGCGCGCCAAGGATGCGGCGTCGTCCGTGAGCTGTGTGAGAGAGAGGGACATGGCACCAGTCTGAGCCACGCGGGCACCTGCGTCGTGGCGGCACGCGCCAGGGGCCCGGGTGCGTCTCCCCGCGACCTGCTCCCGGGCCTCCCGCGGAGGTCAGAGGCTGCCGACGACCCTCTCGTGGAGAGCCCGCAGCGACGACGCCGAGACGGAGAAGGCCCCGTTCGCCGGGTCGACGTGCACGACAGCGACCCCGGCCTCGACGAGGGCCTCGACGTAGCCCACGACCGACGCTGTGGGGACGGCGACGACCGACGGCGCTGCCGCACGGTCTTCGGCAGGGACGGTCTCGTCCTCGGGGAGCCGGGCCGCGAAGGCCGCCGCGCGCGACGCCGAGGTGAAGGCGACGAGCGTCGGACCGGCCTCGTGGGAGACGGCGAGCGGGGTCTGCGACGGCCCGCGAGGGACGAAGTACCAGTGGTCGAGCTCGAAGACGGCCTGCCAGAGCGCCGACTGGGCTGCGGTGTCGCCGGGCGTCGCGCGGGCGCTCGCGGCGAGCTCGTCGACGATGGTCGACTCCTGGGTGTCGTCCTGCCCGGCGGGGGTCTGGGCCGTGCGGGCCTTGAGCCGTGCGAGGTCGTCGAGCAGCGTCCGGAGCATCGACGGCTTGATGCCGAAGGGGGTGTCCTGGACGTCGAAGGCGAAGAGCCCGACGCCGCTGTCCTCCATCGAGGCGGCGGCCTGGAGCACGTCGCGCGGCGGCGAGGCGAAGACGGCGTTGGTCCCGCCGCGGCCGCCGTCGGCGAAGGCGATCGCGCGGGCCATGTCCGTGAAGGCAGGGACCGCGGACTC
This sequence comes from Sanguibacter biliveldensis, assembly GCF_033798665.1. Lineage (NCBI taxonomy): Bacteria > Bacillati > Actinomycetota > Actinomycetes > Micrococcales > Sanguibacteraceae > Sanguibacter > Sanguibacter biliveldensis. The sequence goes on along the minus strand of NZ_CP138359.1, from coordinate 3,765,876 downwards.
GCCGTTGAAGGTCACGAGCCCGGGCCGCATGGAGCCCGAGTCGTCCTTGACGAAGAACCAGCGGGGGAGCTCGAGGACGGTGCGCCACAGCGCGCCCCAGGCGACCGCGGCCTCCTTCGAGCCCGAGCCGTCACCGGCTCCGGCGGCGACGGCGGAGGCGACGAGGCTGTCGATGACGGCAGACGACGGTGAAGGCTTCATCCCTCCATCCTCCCCGAGCCCCGCGCCAGTGACGAATGCAGGCGCCGAGCTGCCGAGCTCGCCCTGCCGGTGCCCGCCTGGTTCAGCAGGCAGGCACCGACCGACTGCTACTTCGGCGCTGGCGTCGCCAGGCCGCTCGCGATGAGGTCCATGACCGACGAGTCCGCGAGGGTCGTCGCGTCGCCGACGGTGCGGTGCTCGGCGACGTCACGGAGGAGGCGGCGCATGATCTTCCCGGACCGGGTCTTGGGGAGCTCGGGGACGACGAGGATCGTGCGGGGCTTGGCGATCGGCCCGATCTGCTTCGCGACGTGCGCCCTCAGCAGCTCTTGGACGTCGGCCTGCACGGCGTCCGCGGCGAACTCCGAGCGCAAGATCACGAAGGCCACGACAGCCTGCCCGGTCGTCTCGTCAGAGGCGCCGACCACGGCCGCCTCGGCGACGATCTCGTGGGCGACCAGCGACGACTCGATCTCCGTGGTCGAGAGCCTGTGCCCCGACACGTTCATCACGTCGTCCACGCGGCCCAGCAGCCAGATGTCGCCGTCGTCGTCCTTCTTGGCGCCGTCGCCGGCGAAGTAGACGTTCTTGAACCTCGACCAGTACGTGTCCTTGAAGCGCTCGAGGTCACCCCAGATCCCGCGGAGCATCGCGGGCCAGGGTTCGGTCACCACGAGGTACCCGCCCTCGCCGTGCCCCACGGGCTGACCGGCGTCGTCGACCACGTCGGCGGCGATCCCGGGCAGCGGGCGCTGCGCCGAGCCCGGCTTCGCGTCGGTGACGCCGGGCAGCGGGGAGATCATGATGGCGCCGGTCTCGGTCTGCCACCACGTGTCGACGATCGGCGTGACGCCCGACCCGATCACCCGGCGGTACCACTTCCATGCCTCGGGGTTGATGGACTCGCCGACCGAGCCGAGCAGCCGCAGCGAGGACAGGTCGAAGCGTCCGGGGATCTCCTCGCCCCACTTCATGCAGGTGCGGATGGCCGTGGGCGCCGTGTAGAGGATCGAGACCTTGTACTTCTCGACGAGCTCCCACCAGCGTCCCTGGTGCGGGGTGTCGGGGGTGCCCTCGTAGATCACCTGGGTGGCGCCGTTGAGCAGCGGCCCGTAGACGACGTAGGTGTGCCCGGTGACCCAGCCGACGTCGGCCGTGCACCAGTAGACGTCGGTCTCGGGCTTGAGGTCGAACACGTTGTGGTGCGTGTACGCGGCCTGGGTGAGGTACCCGCCTGTCGTGTGCAAGATCCCCTTGGGCTTCCCGGTCGTCCCGGAGGTGTAGAGGATGAAGAGCGGGTGCTCGGCCTCGACCCACACAGGCTCGTGCTGGACGTCTGCGGCCTCGACGGCCTCGTGCCACCAGACGTCGCGTCCGGGAGTCCACGCCACGTCCTGCCCGGTCCGGCGCACGACGAGGACGTGCTGGACCGGAGACTCGGGACCGCCGTCGAGGGTCTCGAGGGCTGCGTCGACAGCGGGCTTGAGCGCTGCGGCGCTGCCCCGGCGGTAGCCGCCGTCGGCGGTGATGACGACCTTGGCCTCGGCGTCGGCGATCCTGCTGCGCAGCGCGTCGGCGGAGAACCCGCCGAAGACGACGGAGTGCGGAGCGCCGACGCGGGCGCAGGCGAGCATCGCGACGACGGCCTCGACGATCATCGGGAGGTAGATGACCACCCTGTCCCCGGCCTCGACGCCGAGGGACGAGAGCACGTTGGCCGCGCGGGACACCTCGCGCTGGAGCTCGGCGTAGGTGACGGTCCGGGTGTCGCCGGGCTCGCCCTCGAAGTGCAGCGCGACCCTGTCGCCGTTCCCGGCGACCACGTGCCTGTCGACGGCGTTGTACGCCGCGTTGAGGGTGCCGTCGGCGAACCAGCGGGCGACGGGTGCGCCGGACCAGTCGAGGGTCTCGGTGAAGGGGGTCTTCCAGGTGACGTGCTTCCGAGCCTGCTCGGCCCAGAAGGCCGTGGGGTCGGCGGCGGCCTGGTCGTAGAGGTCGGCCTGGGCGTTGGCCTGGGCGGCGAAGGCCGCGCTCGGCGGGAACGTGGCGTTCTCGTCCGCGGCCTCGTGGGCCTCAGGGGCTTCTCGGCCTTCGGGCGCTGTGGACGGGGTGTCCTGGGGCACGGCATTCCTCCGGTGTGCATCGACGCTGGTGCAAGGGACCTTCGTCCCAGGTCGAGCATAGTGTGTCGCAGCACACACCGGGCCCCGAGGTGTCGCGGTGCTCAGCGTGCGACGTCGCCCGACAGCACCGCCGTGCTCCCGCCCAGACGCGAGACCAGCTCGGTGCGCGACCTCACGTCGACCTTGCGGAACACCCGGGTCAGGGTCGCCTCGACGGTCCGGACCGAGAGGTACACGCTCGCGCTGATCTCCTTGTTGCGCATGCCGCGCGCCACGAGCAGCGCGATCTGCAGCTCTCGCTCGGAGAGCACCGACCGGACCTCGGCGGGCACAGTCGAGCTGTCGGGCCGCCCTCCGACCGCGATCTCCGCGGGACCGAGGCTCGCGGGCTGCTCGACCCACGGCGCGGCGAAGACCTGGCGCAGGTGGTCACGGACAGGCCGGACCAGCCGCGGGTCGGCGAGCCACCGCCGGACGGCGTCGGTCTCGGGCACCGGGGAGTGGCCCGGCGTCGCGAGCACGGCGTCGACGAGCTCTTGGGCGGCGCCGGACATCCAGCTGCACCTGTCCTCGCGCTGCGAGCAGGTCTGCGAGAGGGCCCTGGCGTCGTCGAGCCTGCCCTCGGCGACGTAAGCGCGCGCGAGGGCCGTCGGCAGGACGACGGTGATCATCGTGTCGGCGAGCGCCGTGCGCTCGTCGTCGTCGAGGAACAGCGCCGAGCGGGCGTGCTCGAAGAGCTCGACGGCCCGGTCGCCCTGGCCCGATGCGAGGCAGTACACGCCCTGGGTGACCTCGGCGCGGACGTCCAGCAGCGTCGGTCCCAGCGCGATCGCGCGACCTCTCCGCGAGGCCTGCAGGAAGGTCGGGGGGACTGCTGGGCCCGGGGCCTCGAAGGAGCTGCCGATGCCGACGGCGACCCGTAGCGAGGTGGCGCAGGAGCTGAGGTCCGAGATCTCCGACATCTTCTCGAGGTGGTGCACGGCGAGCACGTAGCTGCCGCGCGCGAACTCGACCATCGCGTGGTTGAGGTCGTAGAGCAGCCTGTCGTACCTGGAGCGCGGCGTGCCCGAGAGCGTCGCGAGCTCGGTGCGCGCCTCGGCGATCTTGCCTGCGTGACGCAGGGCGTAGAGGTGCATCCCCGCGCACTCCCAGGGTGTCCGGCCTGCACCTGGGGCACCCTGCACCTCGCCCCGAGCACGGGCCTGAGACCACCTCTCGAGGGCCGCGTCGAGGTCGGTCTCCCCCGACGAACCGGTGCGGGCCAGCGCGTAGTCGAGCTCGGCGCGGAGCGCGTCGGACAGCTCGTCGCGGAGCGGGGCGACGCGCTCCGCGACGGTCTGCGCGGCTGTGGGCCGCCCGACCGCCAGCAGCATGAGCGCGGTCTCGACGGCGAAGGCCTGCGCTGCGGACCGTTCGGAGGGGTGGGCCTGGTCGAGGGCGTCGAGCGCGATGCTCGCCGAGACCGTCTCGTCGGCGAGCAGGCGGACGTTCTGGAGCACGCGGGCCAGCGCGACCCGTCCGCGACCACCCGAGAACCCGTCGAGTGCGGTCTGGGCGACCGCCAGGGCGTCGGCCAGCAGACCGTCGTGCAGGGCGACCTGCGCCTCGGCGGCGCTCAGGAGGCCGCGCACCTCGGGCGTGCTGTGCGGCCAGGCGGCGGCGAGCAGCCTGCGCGCCCGGTCTCCGGCGTCGCGGCTGCTGCTCGTCTGGACGACCCGTACGGCGTGTGCCGCGAGGCTCAGGACGAGCCCCGCAGACTCGCCGGGCGCGTCGGAGGTCGCCACGGCCGTGCTGAACGCCTCCTGGACGGGGTCGAGGTCGTCGGCGCACGCAGCGAGGAGGGCCCGGGCCGCGCGGCGCCTGATGGTGCTCGTCGTCGTCGCGCGCAGGTGCCGCTCGAGCAGCCCGCTCACAGGCCGGACGTACCCGGCGCGCGAGACGACGGCGCCGTCGTCGACGAGGTCTTCGAGGCAGGAGCCGAGGGTGTCGAGCATCCTCGACACGAGGCCGGCCGAGCGGGTGCCCGAGGTGACCACCAGGTGCAGCGCCTCGAGGGTCGGTGGTGGGAGCTCGGCCACGAGGTCGGTCACGGCGGCACGTGCTGCGTCGGCGAGCCGCTCGGTCGTCGGGATGAGGCTCGTGCCGAGCAGCTGGGTCTCCGTGAGCTGCTCGACGAGCTCTTGGACGACCGCGGGGCGTCCGTCGGTGAGGTCGCGGACGCGCTGCGCGACAGTCGCCGGCGGGGTGAGGGACCGCAGCGAGCGGGCGGTCTCGACCACGTCCTCGACGGTCAGGGGCTTGAGCTCGAGCCTGCGGAAGTCGTGCAGCTCGGGGACGTCCTGCTCGCGGGTCGCCGAGCAGACCACTCCTCCGCCGGCGGTCGAGTACGCGGCGGCGAGGGCGAACAGAGCCCGGCTCGCGGCGTCGACGTGGTCGACGTCGTCGACGAGGAGGTAGATGCGGCCACGTCCGGCGGCGAGCCTCATCGACTGCACGAAGGCGTCGAGCATCCGCGAGTCGAGCGCGTCCGCACGAGACGGCGGTGCGACGTGAGCGTCGGCGAGCGCCTGCCGGACCGAGCCCACGTCGTCGGGGCGTGCGACGACCGGGATGCCGAGCGCGCTGCTCACCTGCGCCTCGGCGATCACGGCTGCCCCGTACGGGACCGTCGGCACGTTGCGCAGCCCGCGCACGCGCACGACGACGCCGTCGAGGGCGGTCTCGAGGTCGTCGAGCAGCGTCGACTTCCCCATCCCGCGCGGCCCGACGACGAGCAGGCCGGGGTGCGAGCCGGGTCCTGCCACGGCGTCGAGCGCAGCGTCCAGCTGTCTGGACGTGCTCTCCCGGCCTCCGTCGGTCGTGGTCGTGTCTCTAGCCATGGTCATCGAACCCCCCTTCGACGACGTGGGCACGGAGCGGATCGACCCACACTCGGAAAGCGTTGTCCCGAGGGTGCAGCGGGTGCCGTGCCTACGTGGACCAATAGTGCGGGACCTGAGGAGGTCTCCGCAAAGGCACCCGCAGATCGTGCGGGTTCCCGCAGAGGTGCACGGGGGTAGCCGCCGAGACCCCGCACCCAGCCCGCAACCCGCCGGTGCGGCGGCTGACGATGGGTCGGCGACACGACTCGGGTGGGACCTGGGTCCTTGCGGACGTGACGGCCACCAGGGGAAGCATCAGGTCATCCGCCCGCCGGTCCTGCCGGACGTGCCGCCTGGCATCACTCCAACGAGGGGCACGGACACATGCACACCACCACTGGGCGCCGCCACAGGGCGGCCACGGCCGGCCGGCGGGCAGCAGCCATGATCGCCACCGTCGGTCTCGTGCTCATCGGAGCCGTCGCCACACCCGCAGCCGCTGTCGAGTCCGACAGCGCCGAGGCCGAGGCCCGCGTCGTCAGCGGCGGCGGGACCGTGAACCTCGACGGGATCGCCAGCCTCGCACCGGCCTACAGCGCCGACCCGAGCGCACCCGGGATCGTCGCCAGCCCCCTCCAGCTCTCGGTGCTGAGCACCCTCGGCATCGACCTCGGCGGCGGTGTCCAGCTGTTCGGGCCGAACGGCGTGATCGGCGTCGGAGCCCTCGAGCAGTACGCGTCGACCAGCGAGGAGAACGCCTACGCGGCCTCCGGCGCGGTCACGCAGGACGGGTCGATCGCCGTCGGCGGGACCGGCCCCCAGGACAACGCCTTCGTCGACGTGTCGGCACTGCTCAGCTCCGCCGCCCTCAGCGGCATCACGACGGGGCTGATCTCCCAGCTCAGGGTCGAGCTCGGGGCGCTGTCCGCGACAGCCGGCTCTGTCGGTGACGACCTCGCGACGAGCGACTACCAGATCGCCGACGGGACGCTCGTCTTCACGAGCCCTGTCGTGCAGAACCTCACGACGAACCTCAACGGGGCCCTCACCACCCTGACGACCACCGCGAACGGGATCACCGGTCCGACCGGTGTCCTCGGAGCAGCGCTCCCCGGTATCGCGACCACCCTCGTCACCCCGCTGACCACGCTGCTGAGGAACCTCACGGGCGGGCTCGTCAACGTCAACAACGTGGCCGTCACAGCCACCCTGACGACGAACCTCACCACAGCGCTCTCGTCGATCACGGCGGCCCCGCTCACCAGCCCCGACGGGGCGGTGTCGATCAACCTCGCGACAGGTGAGGTGCGCGCCGACATCGCCCGGCTGATCGCGAACTCCCAGGGTGGTCCCTACGACGGGACCCTCAACAACCTCGCGCCCAACACCGAGATCCTGGCACCGGCACTCATCCAGGCAGCCCTCGACGGCGCCACCCAGAGCGTCCTCGACCAGATCCCCGCGCTGCTCGTCACAGCTGCGAACAACACGCTCCGCAGCTCGGCCATGACCGTCCGGCTGACCGCGAACGCCACGACGCTCGGGCTCCAGACCGCGACCATCAACGTCCTGGCCTCTGGGACCGTCGCCAGCTTCCTCGGGACCCCCGGTGCAGGGGCCCCGGTACTCACCACGACGGGGACCACCCTCGTCGGTCTTCCGGTCGGTCAGCTCCTCACGCCGCTCCTCGCGCTCGTCACGAACACCCTGCTCCCCGCGATCGTCACCCCGCTGACCAACGCAGTGACAGGTGTCGGCATCCTCGACACGGCCTTCCGCCCGCTCGTGGTCGCCGCCGGCACGGCCCTCCAGCCGATCACCGGGGTGATCAACCAGATCCTCTCGATCACCGCGAACGTCCAGGAGGCCGGGAGCTTCACCACCCCCGCAGGCTACGACGAGGGGGCGTTCACGCAGCGTGCCGTGAGCATCGACCTGCTGCCCCTCCTCGGGACACCGCTCGCCGAGGTCAACCTCGCGTCGGCGACCGTGAGGTCCGCGGTGATCCCGGCCGTCGACGTGGCGATCACCGCCCCGCTCGACGGCAGCGTGCTCACGGTGCCCGACTCGGGCGCGACCCTGCCGCTGGCTGTCACCGGCACCGGCGAGATCGGTGCCGACGTCTCCGTCGCGGCACCGGGCCTGCCGACCCAGACGACTGTCGTCGGTCCCGACGGCACGTGGACCGTCACCTTCCCAGCGGCCGGTGTGGGCACCTACGCGGTGACCGCGACGCAGACCGCTGGCGCGGAGGTCAGCACAGCGAGCGTCGGCGTCACGGTCGAGGTCGGCGAGATCGACGACGTCGTCATCACCGCCCCCGCCGACGGCACCGTGCTCACGGTCCCTGTCGACGGGACCACCGACGTGGTCGTCTCCGGCACGGGCCAGATCGGCGCCGACGTCGTCGTGTCGCTCCCGGGCCAGCCCGACCAGACCGTGGTCGTCGGCCCTGACGGCACGTGGACCGCGACCTTCGCCGGGATCGACGAGGGCAGCTACGCGGTGACCGCGACCCAGGCCGTCGGCGACCAGACGAGCAGCTCCTCCGTGACCGTCGTGGTCGACGAGGTCTTGCCCGTCACGATCACTCTCCCGACCGACGGCACAGTGCTCACGGTCCCCGCGTCGGCACCCGAGACCGACGTGACCGTCACCGGCACCGGCGACCCCGGCGCCGACGTGGTCGTCGCGCTGTCCGGGCTCCCGGAGCAGACCGTCACGGTCGCCCCGGACAGGACCTGGACCGCGACCTTCCCAGGCGTCGGTGTCGGGACCTACACCGTGACCGCCACGCAGACCGTCGGCGACCAGGCCACCACCGCGAGCGTCAGCCTGACCGTCGAGGTCGGCGAGATCGCCGACGTGGCGATCACGCTGCCAGCCGACGGTGCCACGCTCACGGTGCCCGACGGTGCGAGCACGGTCGACGTCGCCGTGACCGGGACCGGCCAGATCGGCGCAGAGGTCGTGGTCTCGGCCTCCGGCCAGGCAGACCAGACCACGACGGTCGGCCCCGACGGCACATGGACGGTGACCTTCCCTGCTGTCGGCACCGGCACGTACACGGCGACGGCGAGCCAGACCGTCGGTGCGGACACCACGACCGCGACCGTCGACTTCACGGTCGAGGTCGGCGAGATCGACGACGTCGCCATCACCTCCCCGACAGACGGCCAGGTCTTCACGGTCGCCGTCGGGGACGAGACCGACGTCGTCGTCACAGGCACCGGTCAGATCGGCGCAGAGGTCGTCGTCGCGGTCACCGGTCAGGACGACCAGACCGTGACCGTCGGACCTGACGGGACCTGGACGGCGACGTACAGGGACCTCCCGGCAGGGGAGTACACGGTCACCGCCACCCAGACCGTGGGCACCGAGCAGTCGACCGCGACGGTGGCCCTCGAGGTCGCGGAGATCGACGCCGTCACCATTACCGCACCGGCCGACGGAGACGTGATCACCGTCGTGACCGGCGAGACCACCGACCTGGCGGTCTCGGGGACAGGGTTCGTCGGGGCCGACGTGCTCGTGAGCATCCCCGGTCAGCCGGAGCAGCCCACGACCGTCGGCCCTGACGGGACGTGGACCGCGACCTTCCCGGGTCTCGGTGCCGGCTCCTACACCGTCACCGCGGACCAGACGGTCGGAGACCAGAGCAGCTCGAGCTCCGTGACCGTCGAGGTCGCCGAGGCCGATGCTGTCACCATCACCGCACCGGCCGACGGCACAGTCGTGACGGTCCCCGCAGGCGGGACGACCGACCTGGTCGTGACAGGGACGGCAGACACGGCCACCGACGTGGTCGTGTCGATCCCGGGTGAGACCGACCAGACAGCAGTCGTCGCCCCTGACGGCTCGTGGACCGTGACCTTCCCGGGCCTCGGCGAGGGGACCTACACGGTGACCGCGACCCAGACCGTCGGCACCCTGACGACCGACGCGACCGTCGGTGTCGTCGTCGACGACGTCGCGGGGGTGACCGTCACCGCGCCCGCCGCGGGGGACGTGATCACCGTCCCGGTCGGCGGGACCGCAGACCTCGAGGTCGTCGGGACCGGTGACCCTGGCGCCGAGGTCCTCGTGACGGTGACAGGTCAGCCTGACCAGACTGTCGTCGTCGAGCCCGACGGGTCGTGGACCGCGACCTTCCCGGGCCTCGGGGCCGGTTCCTACGAGGTCGTCGCCACCCAGACCGTCGGCGACCAGACCACCAGCGTGAGCGTCCCCGTCGAGGTCTTCGAGGTGGCCCCGCTGGCCATCACGTCACCTGTCGACGGCGACAGCCTCTACGTGGCGACAGGCTCCGAGGCCGACCTCGTCGTGACCGGCACAGGCTCGATCGGCGCCGACGTCCTCGTGTCGGTCCCCGGCGAGACCGACCAGGAGACGACCGTCGGCGACGACGGCACCTGGACGGTGACCTTCCCGGGTCTGCCCGCCGGTACCTACACGGCTACCGCGACGCAGCTCGTCGGTGACCAGCTGAGCAGCGAGGACGTGACCGTCGAGGTCGTCGACGTCGATCAGGTCGCGATCACCGCACCGGCCGACGGAGACGTCGTGAGCATCCCGGCAGGGGAGACCACCGACGTGGTGGTCACCGGTACAGGGGACGCCGGCGCCGACGTCGTGGTGGCCGTGACAGGTCAGCCCGACCAGACCGTCACCGTCGAGACCGACGGGACGTGGACAGCCACGTTCCCGGGCCTCGTCGAGGGCGCGTACACGGTCACCGCGAGCCAGACCGTGGGGACCGACGTCACCGCGTCGACTGTCACCGTGACTGTCGACGCGGTCGACCAGGTCGCGATCCTCGCACCGGCCGACGGAGACGAGATCCAGGTCGCGGAGGGCACCACGCGTGACGTGGTCGTCAGCGGCACCGGTGACGTCGGCGCAGACGTCGTGGTCACCGTCGACGGCCAGCCCGACCAGACCGTGGTCGTCGCCCCGGACGGCACCTGGGAGGCGACCTTCACCGACCTCGGTGCCGGTACCTACGAGGCCACGGCGACCCAGAGCGTCGGCGGACAGACGAGCACCTCGACGGTGACCGTCGAGCTCGTCGACTTCGTGGCCGTGACCATCACCGCGCCGCTCGACGGCGACGTCGTCCTGGTCCTGCCCGGTGGGTCGACCGACCTGGTCGTCAGCGGTGCGGGCGAGACCGGCTCCGACGTCCTCGTGACCATCCCGGGGGTGGGTGACCAGACCGTGCCCGTCGGCCCCGACGGCACCTGGACCGCGACCTTCGACGACGTCCCCGTCGGCGAGCACGAGGTGACGGCCACCCAGGTGGTCGGCGACCAGACGACCGATGCCGCGGTGACGGTCTCGGTCGAGGCCGAAGAGGTCGACGCCGTCGCGATCACCGCACCGGCCGACGGAGACGTGATCTCCGTCGAGACCGGCGGGACGACCGACCTGGTCGTCGAGGGCACCGGTGACGTGGGTGCGGAGGTCGTGGTCTCCGTGACCACCCAGCCGGACCAGACGGTGACCGTCGGCCCCGACGGCACGTGGACGGTCACCTTCCCGGGCCTCGGCGAGGGTGAGGCGCCCTACGTGGTGACCGCCACCCAGACCGTCGGGACCGACGTCACCACCAGCACGGTCGACGTGACGGTCGACGGTGTCGACGCCGTGGCGATCACCGCCCCGGCAGACGGTGCGGTCTACTCCGTCCCCGTCGGCGGGTCGACGGCGCTGACCGTCACCGGCACGGGCGACGTCGGAGCAGACGTCCTCGTCTCGCTCGCGGGCCAGCCCGACCAGACCGCTGTGGTCGGCGCGGGCGGCACGTGGACGGTGACCTTCACAGGTCTCCCGGTCGGCGAGCACGACGTGGTCGCCAGCCAGCTCGTCGGAGGCGTGACCAGCACCGCCGAGATCTCGGTCTCCGTGGTGGTCGGCACGATCACCTCGGTCCAGATCCTCACGCCCGCCTCGGGCGACGTCATCACGGTCCCGCTCGGGGGCTCGACCGACCTCGTGGTCTCCGGGACCGCCCAGACCGGCGGCGAGGTCGTCGTGACCATCCCCGGCGAGGAGCCGCAGACGGCGACCGTCGGGGACGACGGCACCTGGACCGTGACCTTCCCGGGTCTCGGCGAGGGAGTGCACCCGATCACCGCGACCCAGACGGCCGCGGGACAGGTCAACCAGGCGGCCATCACCGTCGAGGTCGACGGCATCGTGCCCGTCACGGTCGTCGAGCCGGCTGACGGCGACATCGTCACCGTCCCGGTCGGCGGGACCACCGACCTGGTGGTCACCGGTGCCGGGGACCCCGGCGCCCAGGTGCTCGTCACCGTCACCGGCCAGGTCGACCAGACCGTGGTCGTGACCCCGGGCGGCACGTGGACCGCGACCTTCTCGGGCCTCGGCGCAGGCGTGTACGACGTGACCGTCGCCCAGACCGTGGGTGACCAGTCGACGACCGAGACCGTCTCGGTCGAGGTCGACGAGGTGGTCGCGGCCACGATCACCGAGCCTGCCGACGGCGACGTCGTCACGGTCCCTGTCGGCGGCACGACGGACCTGGTGACGTCGGGGACCGGCGACCCGGGTGCCGAGGTCGTCGTGAGCCTCGACGGGCAGCCCGACCAGACCGTGGTCGTGGCACCGGACGGCACGTGGACGGCCACGTTCCCGGGTCTCGGCGAGGGCACGTACGACGTGACCGTCACCCAGACCGCGGGTGACCAGACGTCGACCGAGACCGTCACCGTCGAGGTCGACGGGGTCGTCGCGGCGACGATCACGTCCCCTGCTGACGGTGACGTCATCACCGTCCTCGAGGGCGGGACGATCGACCTCGAGGTCACCGGCACCGGCGACCCTGGGGCCGAGGTCGTCGTGAGCGTCGGCGGACAGCCCGACCAGACCGTGGTCGTGGCCCCGGACGGCACGTGGACGGTCGTCTTCCCGGGTCTCCCGGCAGACAGCTACGAGATCACGGTGACGCAGACCGTGGGTGACCAGACCACGACCGAGACCGTCACGGTCGAGGTCGACGGTGTGGTCCCGGCGACCATCACCGCCCCGGTCGACGGCGGCACGCTCCAGGTCCCGGTGGGAGGGACGACCGACCTGGTCGCCTCTGGCACGGGTGACCCGGGCGCCGACGTCGTCGTCTCCGTGACGGGTCAGTCCGACCAGACCGTGGTCGTCGCTCCCGACGGGACCTGGACGGCCACCTTCCCAGGCCTCGGTGAGGGCGAGTACGACGTCACCGCCACGCAGACCGTCGGCGACCAGACGACGACCGAGACCGTCACGGTCACGGTCGACGGGGTCGACGCCGTGAGCATCACGGCCCCGCTCGACGGAGGCGTGCTCTACGTCGCCGACGGCGGCACGACCGACCTGGTCGTCGCTGGGACAGGTGACGTCGGTGCCGAGGTCGTGGTCTCGGTGACAGGTCAGCCTGACCAGACCGTCACCGTCGAGACCGACGGCACGTGGACGGCGACGTTCCCGGGCCTCGGAGCAGGCGAGTACACGGTCACGGCGGACCAGACCGTGGGGACCGTCGTCTCGACGACCGACGTCTCCGTCGCCGTCCAGGTGGCCGCCCCCGTGGCGATCACCGCTCCGCTCGACGACGCGGTCTTCTCCGTCCCGACGGGCGGGTCGACCGACCTCGTGGTCACAGGGTCCGGCGCCGCCGGAGCCAGCATCGTCGCCTCGATCTCCGGGCAGCCGGACCAGACGACGACGGTCAGCCCCGAGGGCACGTGGACGGTGACCTTCCCAGGTCTCGGGGTCGGCTCCTACGACGTGACGGTCGGCCAGCTCGCCGGGGCCGTGCCCAGCACGGACGAGGTCTCCGTCTCGGTCGAGGTCGGCAGCATCGCGCAGGTCGTGATCCTCACGCCCCTCTCGGGCGACGTGGTCACGGTCCCGGTCGGCGGGACCACGGACCTCGTGGTCTCGGGCACCGGTGAGATCGGCGGCGAGGTCGTCGTCACCGTCCCCGGCGAGACGCCGCAGACCGCGACGGTCGGACCCGACGGCTCCTGGACCGTCACCTTCCCCGGGCTCGGGGAGGGTGAGCACGTCGTGACCGCCACCCAGACGGCCGACGGCCAGACCAACCAGGCTGCCGTCACCGTCGTGGTCGACGCGGTCGTCCCCGTCGACATCACCGCACCTGGCGACGACACCATCATCACGGTGCTCCCCGGTGCCGCGGCAGACCTCGTCCTGACCGGGACCGGCGACGTCGGCGCCCAGGTGCTCGTGAGCGTCGAGGGTGAAGACGACCAGACCGTGGTCGTCGGGCCTGACGGCACGTGGACCGCCACGTTCCCCGGGCTCGGTGCGGGGAGCTACGACATCACCGCCAGCCAGACCGTCGGTGACCAGACGAGCACGGACAGCATCACCGTCGAGGTCCAGGTCGACATCGACGCGGCCGAGGTCGACCCTGTGACGATCACCCTGCCGGCCGACGGTGACGTGCTCACAGTCCCGGACGACGCGAGCCTGCTCGACGTCACGGTCGTCGGCTCGGGCGAGGCCGGCGCCGAGGTGGTCGTGACCATCCCCGGTCAGGAGCCGCAGACCGCGACCGTCGGGACAGACGGCACGTGGACCGTGACCTTCCCGGAGCTGGGGGTCGGCACCTACCAGGTGACCGCGACCCAGACCATCGAGGTGTCCTTCACGACCGATACCGTGGGTGTCACGATCGCGGTCGGGGAGATCATCCCCGTCGTCATCACCTCGCCCCAGGACGGCAGCTCGATCTGGGTGATGCCCGGCGCGACGAGCGAGCTCGTGGTCGAGGGTGAGGGCCAGATCGGTGCTGACGTGGTGGTCTCCGTGACAGGTCAGGACGACCAGCCCACGACTGTCGGCCCCGACGGGACCTGGACGGTGACCTTCGAGGCGCTGGCAGTCGGCGCCTACCAGGTCGAGGCGGTCCAGACCGTGGGAGACGTCGAGTCCTCCGACGCCGTCGGGGTGACCTTCGAGGCCATGGAGGTCGCTGACGTCGTCATCACCTCGCCGCTCGACGGTGACGTGATCACCGTGCCGGCCGGCGAGGCGACCGACGTGGTCGTCACGGGTGCCGGTCAGCCTGACGCCGATGTCGTGGTGTCGGTCCCGGGCTGGGACGACCAGACCGTGACGGTCTCGCCCGAGGGCACGTGGGAGACCACGCTGCCCGAGGTCGGGGTCGGCGCCTACCCGGTGACCGCGACCCAGACCGTCGGGGACCAGACGAGCACCGACACCACGGCCTTCGTGGTCGAGGCCCAGGAGGCTCCGGCCGGACGCCCCTTCGCGGTCGTCAAGTACTCGCTGCTGGTCCGGGGGATGGGCATGACCCAGGAGGTCTACGGCAGCGGGTTCGTCCCGGGTGAGACCGTCTCGGGTGTGGTCCGGTCGACGCCGCTGCCGCTCGAGCCCGTCGTGGCCGACGCCGAGGGGAACGTCACGCTGACCTTCCCGGTCGACGAGGCCTTCGACCTCGGGGCGCACAGGGTCTACCTGACCGGCAGCGTCTCGGGTGAGCTCGGCACCGACCAGCTCGCGACGGGCTTCATGGTGATGGACATGGCTGACGGCTTCCTCGTGACGCCCGGTGGCTCTGTCATCCGCTGGCCCGGCGCCTCGGCACCGGCTCTGACAGGGGCTGGGTCCTCGGGTGGTCTGGCCCGCACGGGTGCGGACGACCTCGGAGCCGGTCTGCTGGCCGGTGCGCTCCTGCTCCTCACCGGAGCGGGTCTGCTCGCAGTCCGCCGTCGGACCGGGGAGGGGTGACGGGACGGGCTGCTGCCGTGACGGCGGGTCCGCCCCCTCGGGTCCGCCGCCACCTGCTCGCGACGCTCTGCGCCTGGTGATGCCCCGGCCGGCGAGCGCGTGAGACGACGGATGCTCCGCACCGAGAGGTGCGGAGCATCCGTCGTCTGGGGTCACAGTGAGGATCAGGGCTAGCGACGAGCAAGCCCGGCGACGAGCAGATCGAGCGACGAGCAGATCGAGCGAGGAGCAGATCGAGCGAGGAGCAGGTGGGGCGGGCAGCGGGCTTCGTGAGCCTCAGCGAGCGGCAGGCGTGTCGAGCGGGACGGGGAGCGCTGGGCGCAGCGGCCCGGCGACCAGCGCGTAGCCGAGCCCGACCACGACGGCACCCCCCACGAGGTTGCCGATCCCGACGACAGTCATGTTCCGGGCGAAGTGCCCCCAGGTGGCCTCAGGGTCGCCGCTCATGAGACCGAGACCGTAGGTGGTCATGTTGGCGACCACGTGCTCGAAGCCCGAGGTGATGAAGGCCAGCAGGCACCAGAAGATGACGAAGAGCTTGGCGCCCTCCGACGTGAGGCGGGCGCAGGACCAGATGGCCAGGCACACGAGGATGTTGCAGAGCACGGCGCGGAAGAACAGCTGCGTGCTGGACTCGTGCGCCTTCGCCGCGAGCATGGACGAGATCATCTTCCCGCCGGGGGTCTCGGGTGCCAGGACACCGGAGAAGTGCACGAGGGCGGCGAAGGCGAAGGCTCCGAGCATGTTGCCGAAGAAGCTGAAGGCGAGCGTCCCGGCGCCCTGGCCCCACCGGATGGACCGGCCGATCGCGCCCTGGGTGAGCGTCATCATGTTCGAGGTCGAGAGCTCGCCGCCCGCGATGACCACGAGGGTGAGCGCGATGCCGAACACGAGGCCCGACACCAGCTTGGCGGCTGGGGAGTCCTGCGCCAGGAAGGGTCCGGCCGCAGAGACCATGAGCACGACGGCGACGCCGACGTAGGCTCCGGCCATCATGGCCTGGACCGTGTAGGCGAGGGGGCGGCGGGTGGCCGCGACCTTGGTGAGCGCTGCAGCGCGCTGGTACTCGAGGGTCTCCGGGATGGTCAGCACGTGATCAAGGATCCTCCCGGCGGTGTCCCCCTTCATGGGACCATCGGCCTCCCTTCGGCTGTCAACCCCTTGGGCTCACCGGGGAGGGGGACGGGCGGCTGCGCCCCCGTCGCGACCAGGTCGCACGTGGAGGAATGCTCGGACCAGCGCGTGCGTTGCGACCAGCATGACCTCACCGCTGCTCTTCGAGCCCCTCACGCTGCGCTCCGTCACGTTCCCCAACCGGGTCTGGCTCGCTCCGATGTGCCAGTACTCCGCCGTCGACGGCCTGCCCGGTGACTGGCACCTCGTCAACCTCGGTGCACGGGCCCAGGGTGGCTTCGGCCTCGTCGTCGCCGAGGCGAGCGCAGTCGTCCCCGAGGGCCGGATCACGCCGCAGGACACCGGGATCTGGTCCCAGGAGCACACGGCCGCGTGGGCGCGCATCGTCGACTTCGTGCACGAGCGCGGGTCCCGTGCGGGCATCCAGCTCGCCCACGCCGGGCGCAAGGCCTCGACCTTCCGACCGTGGAGCGAGCACCGCGGCTCTGTCCCTGCTGTGGACGGTGGTTGGGAGACCGTCGGTCCCTCGGCCGAGGCCTTCCCCGGCTACGAGGCACCGCGCGAGATGACCGCGCAGGAGATCGCGGAGATCCCCGCGGCCTTCGCCGCGGCGGCGGTCCGGGCGGACGAGGCCGGCTTCGACGTGGTCGAGATCCACGCGGCCCACGGATACCTGCTGCACCAGTTCCTCTCGCCCCTGTCCAACCACCGCACCGACGGCTACGGGGGTCCGCTCGAGGACCGCGCACGGCTGCTCGTCGAGGTGACCGACGCGGTCCGCGCGGTGTGGCCAGCCGACAAGCCGCTGTTCGTCAGGGTGTCGGCGACAGACTGGCTGCCCGACGGCCTGTCGGTCGACGACGTCGCGCAGGTGGCCGCTGTGCTCGGCGAGCACGGGGTCGACCTCGTGGACGTCTCGACCGGCGGCAACGCCCCTGCGCAGATCCCCGTCGGTCCCGGGTACCAGGTGCCCGCAGCACGGGTCGTCCGCGAGGTGTCTGGAGTGGCCGTCAGCGCTGTCGGTCTCATCACCGACCCCGCGCAGGCCGAGCAGGTGCTCGTCGACGGGTCTGCCGACGCCGTGATGCTCGGCCGCGAGGGCCTGCGCGACCCGCACTGGCCGCTGCGCGCGGCCCACGAGCTCGGCGTGCCGACCGACCAGGCCCGCTGGCAGCCCCAGTACGTGCGGGGCGCCTGGGCCTGACGGTCTGGCCGGGCCCGGCTAGGCGCTCGCGGCCGCCGCCGCTGCGTCTGCCTCGGCCTCCGCGCGGGCCGTCGCCTCGACGGCGGCGGCCACGAGCGTGGTCACCTCGGGGTTGAACACGCTCGGGACGATGTAGGTCGGGTTGAGCTCGTCCTCGTGGATCACGGCGGCGAGAGCCTTGGCCGCAGCGAGCAGCAGCGGCTCGGTGACCTTGCTCGACCTGGCGTCGATCAGCCCGCGGAACACGCCGGGGAAGGCGAGCACGTTGTTGATCTGGTTCGCGAAGTCGCTGCGGCCCGTGCCGACGATCGCGGCGTGCTTCGCGGCCTCGTCGGGGTCGACCTCGGGGGAGGGGTTGGCCATCGCGAAGACGATCGAGTCCTCGGCCATCGTCGCGACGTCGTCCCCGGTGATGACGTTCGGCGCAGAGACTCCGATGAACACGTCTGCTCCCGCGAGCGACTCCTTGAGCGTGCCCGTGAAGCCGCGGGGGTTGGTGTTCTCGGCGGTCCAGACGAGCGACTCGGCCAGACCGGGGCGTCCGGGGTAGATCACGCCGTCGATGTCGGCGACGACGACGTCGCGCGCCCCGGCGGCGAGGAGCAGCTTGAGCACTGCGGTCCCGGCGGCGCCGGCCCCCGAGAGCACGATCTTGACGTCGGGCAGCGACTTGCCCACGACGATCAGGGCGTTGGTGAGGGCGGCGAGGGCGACGATCGCGGTGCCGTGCTGGTCGTCGTGGAACACCGGGATGTCGAGCTCGGCGCGCAGGCGGCGCTCGATCTCGAAGCAGCGGGGCGCCGAGATGTCTTCGAGGTTGATCCCGGCGAAGACCGGGGCGATGGCCTTGACCGCGGCGACGATCTCGTCGACGTCGGTCGTGTCGAGGGCGATCGGGAAGGCGTCGATGTCGGCGAAGCGCTTGAAGAGAGCAGCCTTGCCCTCCATGACGGGCAGCGAGGCGAGGGGGCCGATGTCACCGAGCCCGAGGACCGCGGTTCCGTCGGTGACGACGGCGATGGTGTTGCGCTTGATGGTCAGACGGCGGGCGTCCTCGGGGTTCTTCGCGATCGCCTGGCAGACGCGGGCGACGCCAGGGGTGTAGATCATCGAGAGGTCGTCGCGGTTGCGGATCGGCACCTTGGACTCGATGCGCAGCTTGCCGCCGAGGTGCAGCAGGAAGGTGCGGTCGCTGACCGGGCCGACCTTGACACCTGGGATCGCCCGGAGCGCGTCGACGATCTCGGTCGCGTGCGCGTCGCCGCGCGTGGCGCAGGTGACGTCGACGGAGATGTGGTCGGAGTGCGAGGCGGTCACGTCGAGGCCCGTGACGATGCCGCCGGTGTGCTCGATGGACGTCGTCAGCTCGCTCACTGCGGTCGGTCGGGCGACGACCTCGAGACGGACGGTGATGGACGAGGACACGCTCGGCGCTGAGGTCATCAGGTCAGCCTAGTGACGCGCGGGCGAGAACGCGGGCTGAGCGTGGACGTGGGACGGCGGAGTCCAGAGAGCGGATCGTCTGGAGGTGTGCGGTGAGCACGGCCCGGACGCACCGACGGCGTCCCTCTCCCGAGGGACGCCGTCGATCAGACGCGGTGGGCAGGTATCAGGCGTGCACTCTCCAAGTTGCTGCTCCAGGTCGAGCCTGGTCAGCATGTCCTCACGGGGACCGGTCGCGCGTGGGTCCTGCTCCCTGCGTTCTGTTGTCCTCCCTTTCTACTCCGTGCGGGCGGCGGTGTGAAGGGGGTCGCAGCAGGTACCTCTGGTCGGTCTGAGCCGTTCAGACGGAGCGACGGCGCAGCAGCCGCCACGCGACGATCGCGGCACCCGTCCCCACCAGCGCGGCGACCCCTGTGGCGACCGACGCGCGGGGTGAGAGGACCCTGCGCAGCGCGACGGGCCGGTTGAAGGTGAGCACGCCCCAGCCCTGCTCGGCCGCGAGGCGGCGCAGCGTGCGGTCGGGGTTGACGGCGAAGCCGTGGCCGACCGCCGAGAGCATCGGGGCGTCGGTGATCGAGTCCGAGTAGGCGTACGAGCCGTCCAGGTCGTAGCCGTGCTCGGCCGCGAGCCTGCGGACAGCCTCGGCCTTGTTCTCCCCGTAGGCGTAGAAGTCGATCTCGCCCGTGTAGCGGCCGTCGACGACCTCCATGCGGGTCGAGACGGCCTGGTCGGCACCGAGCATCGCGGCGATGGGCTCGACGAGCTCCGCACCCGAGGCGGACACGATCACCACGTCGCGGCCGGCGGCCCTGTGCTCGGCGATGAGCGTCACGGCCTCGGCGTACATGTAGGGGTCGATGAGCTCGTGCAAGGTCTCGGCGACGATGGCCGACACCTGGTCGACGGGCCATCCGGTGACCATGGAGCTGAGGTGGGCGCGCATCCGCTCGGTCTGGTCGGCGTCGGCGCTGCCCACGAGGAACAGGAAGTGCGCGTACGCGGCGCGCAGCACGGCGCCGCGGGACAGAAGACCACCCGCGAGGAAGGGGCGTGAGAAGGCGGCCGTCGACGAGGTCGCGATGATCGTCTTGTCGAGGTCGAAGAACGCCGCGGTGCGTCGCCCCGCCGCAGCGTCCGGGGCAAGAGGTGAGGTCACCGTTCGAGCGTAACCGGTCGGACGGCGCGGCCTCTGGTCGTCCACAGGGGGTCTGTCGGGACTGCTCGTCCCGAGGCCGGGCGGTCTGGGGTGCCCCGAGCAGGACGTGACGGACACCGTGGGGCGATGACTTCTGGAACCATCTCCTCCCCACCCTCCCCGGCCCGCGCGACCTTCGGGGCTTCGCCGCCTCCCGTGGCACCTGCGGGGACATCGCCGCGTGCCGTCGCGACCCTGGCGCACCCGACAGGGGTTCCCGGCGCGACCCTCGGCGGGACGGACCGGCGTCGAGCCGGCCCTGACGGCTCGGGAGCCGGTGGTCCCTCGACCCGTGCTGTCACGGTCGGTGTGGTCGGGGCCTGCGGCGGCGTGGGTGCGTCGACCCTCGCTGCCGCTGTCGCCGTGACGGGTGCGCGCGACGGGCTGCTCGCCGTGCTCGTCGACGGACGGCACGCGGGTGCCGGGATCGACGTGCTGCTCGGCATCGAGGAGGAACCGGGCCTGCGGTGGGCAGACCTCCAGGACGCGCGCGGAGAGGTCGACCCGGTCAGGTTGCTCGACCTGCTGCCGCAGTGGTCCGGGGTGCACGTCCTGAGCACGGACAGGGCCCGGAGCCTCGCTCAGCCCGACGAGGTCGAAGGTGACGTGCTGCGTGCTGTCGTCTCCGCTGCGGACCTCGTCGTCCTCGACCTCCCTCAGGGGCGGGTCGCGGACCGTGCCCGGTCCTGCGACGTGGGCCTCGTCGTCGCCCTCTGCGAGACGCTGTCGGTCGCCGGGGCCCAGTCAGTCGCGGCCGAGCTCGTCCCCGTCCCGTCCGGGCTGGTCTGCCGGAGGTCCGCCGCGGGCCGGCTGCTGCCGCACGACGTCGCCGCGGCGGCCGGGATGGACCTCTGGGGCGAGCTCGTCACCGACCCGCGGGTCGCGACGGCCGTCGAGGCCGGCGCCGGCCCTCCTGTGAGGACCGGCCGGGACCCCGTAGGACGAGGCCGAGGGTGGGCCGGAGGTCGCCGGGACCGCGGAGGTGGTCGTGGTCGTGCCGACCGGGGCGCCGCCAGGTCCTCGTTGGGGGACGTCGCCCGAGCCGTCCTCTCGCACGCGCAGGCTGTCGCCGGCTCGGGGCAGGCCGGCCGATGACCCGGGTCGCCTCGAAGCCATCCCGTGCTGGCACCCAGCAGCCTGGCCCAGGCTCGCCGCGCCTCCGCAGCGACCCGGCGCGGGACGATCTCCTCCACGGTGTGCGCGACAGGCTCGCGCGGGCAGGACCGCACCCGACGCGCGAGCAGGTCGTCGACGCGCTGCACGCGGGCGACGTCCTGCTGGGGAGCGACGCCCTCGACGAGCTCGTCGGCGTCGTGCGGGCCGAGGTCTTCGGCGCCGGTCCGCTGCAGGAGCTCCTCGACGACCCGACAGCCACCGACGTGCTCGTCAACGGCCCGGCCGACGTCTGGGTCGACCGCGGTTCAGGCCTCGTCCGCGTCGGCGTCGACCTCGGGAGCGACCAGGACGTCCGCGACCTCGCCGTCCGCCTCGCCGCAGCAGGTGGACAACGGCTCGACGACTCCAGCCCGACAGTCGACGCACGCCTTCCCGACGGCACGAGGCTGCACGCCGTCCTCGCCCCGCTGTGCCCGGCCGGAGCGGTGATCTCCCTGCGGACCCTGCGTGCCCAGGCCTTCACCCTCGACGAGCTCGCAGACGCCCAGACGGTCCCGCCCGGGTGGGTGCCGGTCCTCGAGGCGATCGTCGGCGCACGCGCCTCCTACCTCGTGTCGGGTGCGACAGGGTCGGGCAAGACGACGCTGCTCGCCTCCCTGCTCTCCCTCGTCCCCGCCTCGGAACGCATCATCACCATCGAAGAGGCCCGGGAGCTCGTCCCGGCCCACCCGCACGTCGTGCCGCTCACCGCCCGCCGTCCCAACGTCGAGGGCACCGGAGGGGTCGACCTAGCCGACCTCGTACGCACGGCGCTGCGCATGCGACCCGACCGCATCGTCCTGGGTGAGTGTCGCGGCGCAGAGGTCCGCGACGTGCTCACCGCGCTGAACACCGGGCACGCCGGTGGCAGTGCCACCATCCACGCCAACACGGCTCGTGACGTCCCCGCCCGGCTCGAGGCGCTCGCGGCCCTCGCCTCGATGCCCGCAGCCGCTCTCGTGGCGCAGGCTGTCAGCGCCTTCGACGCCGTCCTGCACCTACGGCGCAGGAGCCGTCGCACGGACGCGGGTGCTGATCCTGGGGACTCGCGCCGCTATCTCGAGGAGATCGCCGTGGTCGGCCGTGCACCCGACGGGAGCCTCGAGGTCGCACCGGCCCTGACGTGGGACGGGGAGAGCACCCCTCTGCGGCACCCCGGCTGGGACGACCTCGCGCACAGGCTCGGGCTCGGATGAGCGCTGCCCTCTGGGTCCCAGGGCTCGCCGACGGCGCGGTCGGGGTCCTGCTCGCTGCCGCGGTAGTGCTCGCGACAGGGTCGGTCCCGGTGCGCGGGCGTGGCTCTCTGCGCCCGACGACGCCCGTGTCCAGAGCCCTGAGGGCTCTGGGTCGCACGCTCCGACCCTCGGTGGGGAGGCTGCGCGGCGGTCTCTCCCGCCGACGCGGCGAGACGGGCCGCGTCCAGGTCGTCATCACGCAGGTCGCCGGGCTCGTCCGCAGCGGCATGCCGCCCGACCTCGCCTGGGCGAGCGTCGACATCGGGACGACGGCCGACGGCATGCCCCGCGCGGACGACCTCGTCGGCCTGACCCATGACAGGTCCCAGGCCCACGCCGTCGTCGCCGCGTGCAGGCTCGCCCACGAGATCGGGTCGCCCGTCGCACCTGTGCTCGACTCGATCGTCTCCACCCTCGTCACCGCGGCGGAGTCCGCAGCCGATCGCGAGGCGGCGCTCGCGGCACCTCGGTCGACGGCGCGCCTGCTGCTCTGGCTGCCTGTCGTCGGCGCCGGGCTCGCGACGGTGCTCGGTGCCTCTCCGCTCCGGTTGCTCGTCGACGGCGGGCCCGCCGCCCTGGCCCCTGTCGCTGGTGGTCTGATGCTCGTGCTCGGTCAGGCGTGGTCACGCAGGCTCGTCCGTTCAGCGGCCGCGGGCGGAGACGACCGATGAACGGACTGCAGATCGTGGGCAGCCTGCTCACAGGTCTGCTCGTCGCTCTGCTCGTCTGGTCGGCGACGACGCCGTGGTGGCTCGACAGGGGGCTGGTCGGGCGTGCGGCGCGGCGCTCGGGGCGTGCGGCCCGTCGGACGGCCGGATCGTCTGGCAGGGTGACCGCCGTCGGTCGGGGAGCCAGGGCCGGTCCTCCAGGGGCGCGAGAGTCTGTCGACGTCCGCGCGGGCGGAGGCGGCGAACCCTCGGTGGACCTCACGGTGGTCCTCGACCTGCTCGGAGCCGCACTGGGTTCAGGTGCCGGGGTGCCGCGGGCTCTCGAGGCCGTCGGGCGGTCGATCGGCGGGGCCGACGGTGCCGGGCTGGCACGTGCGGCTGCGGCGCTGCTGCTGGGTGCTGGGTGGTCTCAGGCCTGGGACCGGGTCCCCGGCCGGCTCTGGCCCGTCGCCGAGGCGCTGCGTCCTGCATGGGTCCACGGGGCACCGCCTGGAGACGCTCTGCGCGTCGCAGGCGAGCAGCTCGTCCACGAGGGGCGTGCGCGGTCGAGGACGGCCGCCGCGCGTCTGGGCGTGCGGCTCGTGCTGCCGCTCGGGCTGTGCCTGCTGCCTGCCTTCGTGCTGCTCGGGCTCGTCCCGGTGATCGTGGCGCTCGGGTCAGGGCTCGGCGCTGGGCTCATGGGCGGTTGAGCGTGGACCGTCCACAGCGTGCACCGAGTCTGCGTCCATCCACACGTGCCGGATCGCGGCAGACACCGCCTGGCCCCACCGGCCGACAGTGGACCCAGCACCCCGGAGACACCGAGGTGCTGGACCGCCGGACGACGGTGGGTGGGCTCTCACGACCTGCCTCGCCGCCGAGACCGGCCCCCTGGGCGCACTCGCGTCCGGGGCACCACGACCAAGGAGCACATCATGACGAGCACCACCTTGACCCTGCCGGCACCCGTGAGCCTCGGACGGTCCGTAGCCCACGGCGAGGACGGCCGACACGCTGAGTACGACGACCAGCACGATGAGCACGAACGACGCGACGAGCACGCGGCAGCAGGCCTCCGGCGGCGCTGGGGCACCGTCGTCGAGCAGGGGACAGAGGCCGGGATGGCGACGGCCGAGTACGCGATCGCGATGATCGCCGCGGTCGGCTTCGCCGGTCTGCTCGTGACAGTCCTCTCGAGCGGGACGGTCCGTAGTCTGCTCACAGGACTGGTCACCTCTGCCCTGAGCATCGGCTGATGACCACCGAGCACGCTGCCGGCGGCGTGGGGCACGGACGGGCACCTCGGTGCTCGGGCCTCGTCAGGCTGCGGGAGCTCCGTCAGGACGACCGCGGTGCCGTGACGGCAGAGCTCGCGGTCGCGCTCCCGGCAGTCGTGCTCGTCCTCGCGGCACTCCTCGTGGTGGTGGTCGCGGGTGTCTCCCAGGTCCGGGTCGTCGACGCCGCGAGGGCCGGTGCTCGCGCCGCGTCGGCAGGGGAGAGCGACGGCCGGGTCCACGAGATCGTCGCGCAGCTGGCCGGGAGCTCGGCGTCCGCGGCCGTGGGCGGTGACGGCTCGTGGGTCATCGTCACCGTGAGAGCGTCTGTCACCGGCGGATGGTTCTCCGGGCCCTTGACGGTCTCGGCCACCGCGACCGCCCGCGTCGAGTCGTCGACAGGTGTGCCGTGACAGTGCACGAGGTGGCGCCTGACGCTGGCCCTGCGGTTGTCGCCGGGATGCGCTGGGGGAGGGCGACCCACGGCGTCCGCGACGACCGAGGGGCTGGGACCGTCCTGGTGCTGGCGCTCGTGGCTGTCGTCGTCGTCCTGGTGCTGGGGACAGCCGCGCTCGTGGGTGCTGTCGTCACGCGAGGTTCGGCGCAGTCTGCGGCAGACCTGGCGGCGCTGGCTGCTGCGGCGTCCCTCCAGCGGGGTGCGGCCGACCCCTGCTCCGGAGCGCGCGAGGTGGCGGCGCGCAACGGTGCTCAGGTCGAGGCCTGCCTGTGTGCTGCCGACAGGTCGTGCACGGTGTCCACGACCCTGGCGACCAGGACGGGCGCTGCAGCCAGAGCCACGGCACGGGCTGGGCCCGCCTCGCTGACAGACCGTGGCTGACCAGGACGAGGCACCAGGTCTTGCGTGATCAGCACCTAGACCGTGTCGAAGAGCCGCTATATCTACGCGTCGAGCACGGGGATCACCCCTGGTACGCCCCCTGGACCCGTGGGAGGCGTACAGGCTTTCCGGGGCTCGGGCGCTGCCGCGCACCCGGATGAGGAGCCCCGGAGGCCGAGGACGGCAAGACGAGCCGACGGCACGAGACAGCAAGACCAGCAGACAGAGAGTCCATCCGACGAGAGGACCAGGAGAGTGATCGTGGAGTGCCGGTCCGAAGACGCAGACCTGCTGCTCGTCGCGCGCGTCCGTGAGGGCGACGTCGACGCGAGCCTGATCCTGTGGCGCAGGCACTGCGAGACGGCACTGACCTGGGCGGGCAAGCACGTCGCCGGCGGAGACGACGCAGCTCTCGTCGTGAGGCGGGCCTTCGCCCGGGTCATGAGCGAGATCGCTGCTGACCAGGACCCTGTCCTGCCCTTCCTCCTGTACCTGTGCGCGACCGTCGAGGACGAGGCTGGTGCGGCGCCGGGGCAGAAGACGAGCGACCTCAGCCTGGTGCGTGCCTTCCGGAAGCTGCGCGGGAGCTATCAGACGGTGCTCTGGTACACCGTCGTGGAGCCTCTGCCCCAGGCGATCCTCGCGGTCGTCCTCGACCGCGAGCAGACGGACCTGCGGATCCATGCGCGGCAGGCCGTCAGCCTGCTGCGGGCGGAGTGGGTGGCTGAGACCGTCGCGGACAGGTCTGTCCCAGACAGCTGCGCCTGGCTCGTCCTGAGAGTCGACGCCTACCAGGCCGGGATGCTCGGACAGCTGTCCGAGCAGAGGTACGAACGGCACCTGCACGGCTGCGGGTGGTGCGTGACCATGGTCGACGCGCTCGGCCACCTCCTGGACGTGCTGCGGTCGGTCGTCCTGCCACCGGCAGCGGAAGGCTCCCACGCACTGCTCGACCCTGAGCCTGCTGAGGAACCGACGACGACCAGCTGCTGAGGCGAGTCCGAAGGACCGGTCTGGTGCGCGCGCTCGGGCTGGTCCTCTGGAGTGGTGCTCGTGCTCCTGCCTGGTCTGGTGCCCAGGTGCCCAGGTGCCCAGGTGGGCGGGTGCCCAGGTGCCCAGGTGCCGGTGGGCACCCGCCCCACGCCCTGCTCTAGCGCACTAGGATCGGCGGTGCGCCGTGACGGTGACTGCCGCAGCGGTGCACTGAGCAGGTCCGCTCGACCCGTTCGAGCCCTCGTCAGACCGTTCATCACGCGAATCCGGCTCCTGGAGCCGGCGAGAGGTTGTCCCGGATGCCCCAGCAGGTTGCGATCGAGTCCCTCAGCCACGACGAGCTCGTCGAGGCGCACGCGAACCTCTCCGCGCAGTACGCGGACCTGGTGTCGACAGGTCTCACGCTCGACCTGACACGCGGCAAGCCGGCGCCCGAGCAGCTCGATCTCTCGAACGACCTGCTCAGCCTCCCCGGCGGTACCGACGCCAAGGACGGCTCGGGCACCGACTGCCGCAACTACGGCGGCACGGCTGGTCTGCCCGAGCTCCGGGCGATCTTCTCCGAGCTGCTCTCTGTGCCCGCACCACAGCTCGTGGCCGGCAACAATGCGAGCCTCGAGATCATGCACGACCTCGTCGTCTTCGGGCTCCTGCACGGGACCCCCGACTCCGAGCGTCCCTGGTCGGCCGAGCCCGTCGTGAAGTTCCTCGCGCCCAGCCCGGGCTACGACCGCCACTTCGCGATCACCGAGTCCTTCGGCATCGAGATGATCCCGGTGCCGCTCGGAGCTGACGGCCCCGACATGGACGTGGTCCGCGAGCTCGTCGCCGCCGACCCCGCGATCAAGGGCATCTGGACCGTCCCGACCTACGCCAACCCCACGGGAGCGGTCTACTCCGAGGAGGTCACCCGCGCGCTCGTCGAGATGCCGACCGCGGCACCCGACTTCCGGATCTTCTGGGACAACGCCTACGCCGTGCACACCCTCGTCGACGAGGCGCCGCCCGCGCACGACATCGTCGGGATGGCTGCTGCGGCCGGGAACCCGAACCGTCCCTACGTGCTCGCCTCCACCTCGAAGATCACCTTCGCGGGGGCAGGGGTGAGCTTCTTCGGGGCGTCCGCGGCGAACGTCGCGTGGTACCAGGAGCACTACTCCAAGAAGAGCATCGGACCGGACAAGGTCAACCAGCTGCGCCACGTGCGGTTCTTCGGCGACGCCGACGGCGTCCGCAAGCACATGGCCAAGCACCGCGAGATCCTCGCGCCGAAGTTCGACAAGGTCCTGCAGATCCTCGAGGCGCGCCTCGGCGGGACAGGTGTCGCGACGTGGACCACCCCCGAGGGCGGGTACTTCATCAGCCTCGACGTCGTGCCCGGCACCGCACGACGGGTCGTCCAGCTCGCGAAGGACGCGGGGATCGCGCTGACCGCTGCTGGCTCGGCCTTCCCCTACGGGCGCGACCCTCAGGACACGAACATCCGGCTGGCACCGAGCTTCCCGTCGCTCGACGACGTCGCCGCGTCGATGGACGGCGTCGCGACCTGCGCACTGCTCGCCGCGGTCGAGGCTCGCCTGACGCCTGACGCCTGACGCCTGACGCCTGACGCCTGACGCCTGACGCCAGCGGCATCAGGCAGGGACGCCCGTGCCCGTGGTCAGGGCTCTCGGCGGTGGTGCCTGGTCCTCACACCGGGGCGTCGTCGGCGGGGAGAAGCTCGAAGTCTCTCCTCCCGGCGGCGACCCCGTTGACCTGGAGCTCGACGGCGTGAGCCCCAGGGTGGTAGCGCCGCGTGGTGATCACCTTGAAGGAGTGCCGTCGTCCGAGCCGCAGGGTCTCTCCTGGGCTGAGGTCGGCTGTGGTCAGCTTGAACACCTTCGTCGTCTGCGACCCGTTGGCCTTGCGGTGGTGCACCACGTAGTCGACGACCACCCGCGCCGCGCCCACCCCGCCGTTGTGCACGGTTGCCGTGAGTCCCAGAGCCTCGCCGACCCGGACCTCGGTCGCCTCGAGAGTGAGCTCCGCGACGACGTCCGGGGTCGGTGCGTAGCCGAGCAGGGCGAGGGCGTCCGGGTCGCCGCGCTTGACGAGGGTCCGCAGCGCGTGCCGGACGAGCTGCAGGGTCGTCGGCGCGGGCGCCTCTAGCCACCGGCGCGCGGTCTCGACCGTGACCTCAGGGTTCTTGCGGCTGAGGTCGTTGAGGTGGTTGGCCACAGACCTGCGGACGTACTCGCTCTCGTCACGGTAGAGCGCGTCGAGGATCGGCAGGGTCACGGTCGGGTCCGCTGAGAGGCCCGTGACCTGGGTGCCCCACAGCAGGTGGCGCCGGGTGCCTTCGCTCGCGAGTCGTCGGACGTGCTCGTCGTCGCTCCTCGTCCAGCGCAGCGCCGCGGCGAGCGACCTGTCGAGGTCGTGGGACAGCAGCGGGCGGACGGCGAACTCCGCAGTGAGCCGCCCCGTGAGCTCGGCCTGCAGGTCGAGCGCGGTGTCGAGGGCGGCGTCGGACCCGGCGGCGATCGCCCGCGCGCTGACAGCCTCTGTCACCGGCCAGATCATCCACCCCGTGAAGCTCTCGTCGTGAAGACACCGGCGCACGAGGACAGCGAGGTCGTCGACGGTGCCGGGCACGTCGGCGAGGACCGCGTCCTTGACGAGGTGTGCACGGTCCCGCAGCGCGAGGGGTGCGAGGGAGCCGGCGCTCGCCCGGACCTTCTCAGCGGCTGTCCCTGGCGCAGCAGCCTCGATCACCTCGGCCAGACCGAGCACAGCGTCGGACCCGAGCAGCTCGTCGGCGAAGGGCACAGCATCTCCTGGGGTGGTCGCGCTGACCGCGAGAGCCCGCGGTCCCGCCGACCCTATCGGTGCGCACCGACACCGAGACGAGTGCTGCCGCGCAGGGCGCCTGACGTCACCGCAGACAGGGGTCACCGACCCGCGTCTCGACGTCGCGCGGCATTAGTGCCGCCATCGCACACCCGGACCTCCCGTACGGGCCGTCGCCGCCGAGCCTGCCCCGAAGCCCCCGAAGCCCCCGAAGCCCCCGAAGCCCCCGAAGCCCACGAAGCCCCCGACGACGACTTCGGCCGCTCGACCACCGGCCACCGGCCACCTCCCCACGAGGTCGTACTGCCTGCTGCGAGGTCGTACAGACACGCCAGATCTGGCCTCTGGTGGGCGAGATCTGGCGTGTCCGTACGACCTCGGCGCCGGGGGGGGCGGTGCAGGGGGCGGGGGGTGGTGCAGAGAGGGCCTCGGTACAGAGGGGGCCTCGTTGCTGGTGCGACCTCGGTGCTGCCGTCGGCCCCGGTGCGTGCGCGTGCCGGGGCTGGTCAGCACTCCACGTAGTTGACCGCGAGTCCTCCCAGCGAGGTCTCCTTGTACTTGGAGTGCATGTCGGCCCCGGTCTGGCGCATGGTCTCGATCGCTGCGTCGAGGCTGACGGTGTGCCGGCCGTCGCCTCGCAGCGCCATGCGAGCGGCGTTGATCGCCTTGACGGCGCCGATCGCGTTGCGCTCGATGCACGGGATCTGGACCAGCCCGCCGATCGGGTCGCAGGTGAGCCCGAGGTTGTGCTCCATCGCGATCTCGGCAGCGTTCTCGACCTGCAGAGCCGTCCCGCCGAGGACCTCCGCGAGCCCGGCCGCGGCCATCGCGCACGCCGAGCCGACCTCGCCCTGGCAGCCGACCTCGGCCCCGGCGATCGACGCGTTCGTCTTGATGATGATGCCCACGGCTCCGGCCGCGAGAAGGAACCTCACGGTCCCGGCGTCGTCCGCGCCGGGCACGAACTCGCGGTAGTAGCGCAAGACCGCGGGGATGATGCCGGCTGCCCCGTTGGTCGGGGCGGTGACGACCCTGTGCCCGGCAGCGTTCTCCTCGTTGACGGCCAGCGCGAAGAGGTTGACCCAGTCCATCGCGCGCAGCGGGTCGTCGTTGGCGCCCTCGGCGAGGAGCGCACGGTGCAGGGCGTGCGCCCGCCGTGGCACCTTGAGCCCACCGGGGAGCGTGCCGCTCGCCGCGCACCCGGCGTCGATGCACGCGTCCATCGCCTGCCAGATGTCCAGCAGCTCGGACGCGACCCGCTCCGGGGTGCGGGTCGCGCTCTCGTTGGCGAGCATCACCTCGGCGACGCCCAGACCCGAGGTCGCGCAGACGGCGAGGAGGTCGTCGGCGCAGGTGAAGGACCACGGGGCCGCCGGCGAGCTGCCCTCGGTCCCGATCAGCGTGATCGGTCCAGGCGCCCCGGTCCGGGACGGCAGGTCAGCTCTGTCTGCGGACCGAGCGCCTGGGCCTGCGGGCCGCGGGGCTGGGTCCGCAGACCGAACGCCTGGGCCGACGGGCTGCGCGGCTGGTTCCGCAGACCGGTCAGCACTGTGCGCGGGGCGCTGGCCTGGGTCCGCCGACCGCTCGTCGGCGGGCGTCACGACAGGCGTGTCGTCAGGGTCCGGTACGACGAAGCCGCCACCTACCGAGAAGTAGGTACGGCGCAGCAGGACGGAGCCGTCGGCGGCGGAGGCCGTGATGCGCAGACCGTTGGGGTGGAAGGGCAGCACAGTCCTGGGCAGGAACTGGACGTCGTGGTCGAGGTCGAAGGGGATCTCGACGCGGTCGAGGAGCCGCAGCGAGCCCGCGGCGTGCACCTCGTCGAGGATCGTCTCGACCACGGGCGTGGCGACGCTCTGCGGCTCGTGGCCGACGAGACCGAGCAAGACCGCACGGTCCGTCCCGTGCCCGCGACCTGTCGCGCCGAGGGACCCGAAGAGCTCGACATCCACCCGCGCGACGTCGAGCAGCGCAGGGTCCGGTGCGGTCGGCACCGGGGTGGCCGGGGTCGCCGCCGCGCTGGGGCCGCCAGCCGTGCCCGGACCGACGGCTGACGAACCTGTGCCCTTCGTCCCGGCGGGGTCAGCGGCCTGCCCCGGGCCGTCGCTGCGTCCGCTCGAGCCCAGCAGCTCGTCGACGAAGGTCTTGGCGGCGCGCATCGGCCCGACGGTGTGCGAGCTCGACGGTCCGATGCCGATCGTGAACATGTCGAAGACGCTCAGCGGCTGGTCCGAGGCGACACGTCGTGCACCGTCGACCGTCGTCACGCCGCTCATGCCTGAGCCTCGCCAGCACCTGCAGAGACCTTGTCAGAGCCGACAGCCGGATCGGAGCCACCCGCGGCGCGCTCCCGGACCCGCTCGGTCTGCGTGTCGACCAGCCTCGCCCGCAGCCGTGGGTCGCGGGCCGCGTCGACGATGGTCGACGCGAGCGCGACAGCCGCGTCGAGCACGGCGCGGTCACCGGCCGGACCGCCGGCCGCCTCGGCGAACTCGGCCGTGTGGATCGGACCTCGCGCGCCCTCGACCCCGACCACCGGGTGGATGGAGGGGACCACCTGCGAGACGTTCCCCATGTCGGTCGACCCGCCGCTGCGGGGCGGCGCGGTCCTGTCGAGCGTCCGCCCGCGGGCAGACAGGTGCCCGGCGAACACCTCGACCAGGTCCTCGTCCTGGACGAGGTCGGCGTACAGCGGCTCGGACTCGTCGACCGACCACGAGACCCCGGCTGCGATCGCCGCGCCCTCGAAGCAGGCGAGGACCCGTCCTTCGAGCGTCTGGAGCGCGTCGAGGGTCGCCTCACGCACCTCGATCTCGACGACGGCGCGGTCCGCGATGATGTTGGTGACGAGCCCGGCCTCGGTGATGATCGCGTTCAGGCGCGCCCCGTCGCGCACCTGCTGGCGCAGCAGACCGACGGCGACGAGCGCGATGGTCGCGGCGTCGGCGGCGTTGCGCGCCTGGTCAGGGGCTGCGGCGGCGTGCGCGCCCTGACCAGTGAAGGTGACGACCAGCCTGTGCACGGCCTGCATGCGGGTGGTCGTGGGCCACGTGTCGGCCGGGTACGGGTGGACCATGAGCGAGAAGGTCGCGTCGTCCCACGCCCCGTCGGCGAGCATGAGGACCTTGCCACCCCCGTGCTCCTCGGCCGGGGTCCCGAGCACCGTCACCCGGATGCCGAGCTCGTCGGCGACGTTCGCTGCGGCGATCGCGGCACCGACCCCGGCCGCCGCGATGATGTTGTGCCCGCAGGCGTGCCCGACGCCCGGCAGCGCGTCGTACTCGACGCAGATCACGGCGTTCATGTCCCCGCTGCCGTAGGTCGCGCGGAGCGCGGTGTCCAGACCGTGCACGCCGACGGTCACGTCGAAGCCCGCGTCGGTGAGCCGCTCCGCCACGAGGGAGGACGCGTGGTGCTCCGCGAAGGCCAGCTCAGGCCTCGCGTGGATCGCGTGGGAGAGCGCGAGCAGCTCGTCGCTGCGGACGGCGACTGTCGTCGCGACGGTGTCGTGCAGCGCTGCGGTGGACGGGGCGTCGGTCACAGAGGGCTCCTGGTGGTCGGGTGGGCCGGAGGTCGTGCTGTCCGGGACCGCAGGGTCGCGGGTCCGGGGCCGGGTCCGGTCATGGGTGTGAGGGACCTGGCGGACGGCACCGCCCGGGTGAGGGCGTCGCGTCTGCCCCCATCATCTCCCGCCGGTCGCGCACGGGCAGCCTCGGGACTGCGAGACGCCCGCACGCGGCTGGCCGGAGGTCACGACGGAGTACCGACGAGGTCGGCGCCTAGGTCTCGGAGGGTGCGGCCCGCCGTCCGGTGCGCGATGCGAAGCCGTCGAGTGCCTGGATCACCTCTGTCGACTGCCAGAGCTGAGATCTCCGGCGACCGCTGACCTCCGAGAGGATCCCGGCTGTCAGCAGGCGGTCGATGGCGCGGGAAGCGTTCGTGTGGTTGATGCCGACGGTCTCCATGACGACAGCGGTGCTGATCACCGGCTGGCGGAGCAGCAGGTCGACGATCTTCCAGACCGCTGAGTCTGAACGCGCAGTGATGCTGTCTGTCCAGCGCTGACGCAGTGTCCGCAGATCGGCGACCAGCAGCTGCCCGTTGGCGACGGAGGCGATCGCTGCTTCTGCCAGCGTCTCGACGATGGGATCGACGTCTCCACCGCGATAGGCCGTGAGTGCGTCGAAGTACCTGTCGGTGTCGGTGAGCAGCCCGGCCGACACCGGGACTGTCACCGCACGCGTCACGGCTCGCCGACGCAGCATCGAGTGCACGAGCGCTCGCCCGGTGCGTCCGTTCCCGTCGGGGAACGGGTGGATGGTCTCGAACTGCGCATGGGCTACTGCGGCCTGCGTCAGGGCGGGCAGATCGTTCCTGCCTGCGAAGCGCACGAGATCCGCGATCGCTGGACCGACGCGCTCGGCGGAAGGGGCCACGAACGATGCCCCGTGCGGCGAGTACCCGTTGCCGCCGACCCAGACTGCGGCGTCCCGCCATCGGCCTGCGATCTCCGGTGCGCTCGACCTGAGCAGCGCATGGTGCATGGACAGGATGGACTCTGGGGTGATCCCGTCAGCCAGCATCAGCGCGGCGCGCATCGCGTCGGTGTTGCTCACTACCAGTGCGGCGTTGGAACGGGTTTCTTCGTTGATCTCCGCGAGGGCGATATGCCTCGCTCCCGAGGTGATGTTCTCGATCTGGGACGACGAAGCCGACTCAGACCGTAGGAGGACGGCTGCGAAGGGAGCGACGTCGACGCCAGAGTCGGCGTCGAAGGACCGGATGGCTGCTGCGGCCTGTTCGGCAGCCTCGGCGACGCCGCGAGAAGGAGTGGGTGTCAGGTCGCCGATCTCCGGGACGACAGCAGCGCCGTACGGTCCCTGCATTCGCTCTCGAGCTGCACGGGACAGCAGGTCGGTCGGGATCGTCGACGCCCAGGCGCGATCCTCGTAGGTGATCGGCGGCCACGCTCGAGCCCCGGGTGCTTCCCGCTGAGGGAGTGACATGTCGCGACGCTATCACTCCATCGCCCCTTAAAGAGTGATAGTGGCCGGCGCTATCCCTCTTTAGGGTCGCCGGCCTCCAGCAGCGGCAGACAGCCTGGCTCGCCGACCGCGCTGTGGTGCGCCCCCGTCACCGCTGCGCCGTCACCGCTGCGCCAGCACAGCGTCCAGCAGCCGCACCGCTGCCGTCTTGTCGAGAGGGTTGTTGCCGTTGCCGCACTTGGGGGACTGCACGCAGCCCGGGCAGCCCGTCGCGCAGGGGCAGGTCGCGATGGCCTCGCGGGTCGCGGCCAGCCACTGCTCGGCGAGGCCGAAGCCGCGCTCGGCGAACCCGGCGCCGCCGGGGAAGGCGTCGTAGACGAAGACCGTCGCGCGCTCGGTGTCCACGTGCATCGCCGTCGAGACGCCGCCCAGGTCCCAGCGGTCGCAGGTCGCCAGGAGGGGGAGCAGGCCGATCGAGGCATGCTCGGCGGCGTGCAGCGCACCGGGGGCCTCGTCGGCGTCGACCTGGGCGTCCTCGAGCAGCTCGGCCGAGACCGTCCACCACACGGCGGCTGTCCGCAGCGTCCGCACGGGGAGGTCGAGGGGCTCGGTCCCGAGGACCTCTTGCGAGGGCATCCGGCGCCGCTGGAAGCTCTCGACCTGGCTGTGGACCTCGACAGTGCCGAAGCCCCACTCGACCGCGGGGCGGCCGTCGGCCGAGACCTGCGAGCCCCAGTCGACGTGCTCCTTCTCCTCGATGACGTCGATCGAGGTGGTCGACCGCGACCACGTGCCGTAGCCGACGTCTTCACGGCCGACGAGGGCGACCGAGTCGACGAGGTTGTAGTCCTCGACCACGAAGGTCTCGCCCTGGTGCACGTACACCGCGCCCGTGTGGACCGACCCGTCGGCGGCTGCGGCGTCGACGGTCCCGAGCAGGCGTCCTGTCGCGGACTCGACGACCGAGACCGGCGTGCCACCCTCGCCGCGGATGTTGGTGAATCCTGCGGCGTTCTCGTGGTGCGTCCAGAACCAGCCGGAGCTGCGGTGCCGCAGGGTCCCGCGCGCTGTGAGCTGGTCGAGGAGCGTGCGGGCCGCGTCTCCGCCGAAGAGCGGGAGGTCCTCGGTCCGCACAGGCAGCTCGCCGGCGGCGGCGCACAGGTGCCCGGCGAGCACGTACGGGTTGGTCGGGTCGAAGACCGTCGCCTCCATGGGTGTGCGGAAGATCGCGTCGGGGTTGTGCACGAGGAAGGTGTCGAGAGGGTCTTCCCGCGCGACGAAGGCGACGAGCCCGTCGGCCCCGGCGCGGCCCGCGCGCCCGGCCTGCTGCCAGAGCGAGACGCGGGTGCCGGGCCAGCCGATGATGAGCACGGCGTCGAGGCCGGAGATGTCGACGCCGAGCTCGAGGGCGTTGGTCGTCGCGAGGGCCCGGATCTCGCCCGAGCGCACGGCGGCCTCGAGGGCGCGGCGCTCTTCGGGCAGATAGCCGCCGCGGTAGGCCGCGACCTTCCCCGGCAGCGAGGGGTCGACGGGTCGCAGGTGCTCCTGGGTGGTCGTCGCGACGGACTCCGCGCCGCGCCTCGACCGGGTGAAGGCGAGGGTCCTGGCGCCGTGGACCGTGAGGTCGGCGAGCAGGTCCGCGGCGACAGCGGTCGCGGACCGGCGGGGTCTGTCGGCGTCGGCCGCGGCGTCGACGGGGTCGGCGTCGTCCACGAGCCCCAGGTCGTCGACGAGCCCGAGGTCCGCTGCGCCGCCCACGTCCCACGGGTCGTCGGTGAGCGCCGCGACGGCGGCGTCCCCGTCGGCCCTGTCTGCCCTGGACCGTTCGAAGGAGGCGGCGTCGTAGCGCGGGAGCTCGGGTGGCTCCCACAGGGCGAAGGTCTTGCGACCCGCGGGCGAGGCGTCCTCGGTCACGGCGACCACCTCGGAGGGGTCGACACCGACGAGCCGCCCGGCGCTCACGGCCGGGTCGGCCGTGGTGGCCGACGCGACGACGAAGGTCGGCCCGACGCGGGGGAGCAGCAGCCCGCTCGCGCTGCGGTGCTGCCCGGCTGCGCGTGAGCGTCCGCTGCCGCGGGTCGCCGAGCTCGGTGCGTAGTACGCGGCGAGGCGCTGCAGCCGGCGCAGCACGAGGGAGACGTGCGCGCCGAAGACCCCGCGGAAGGCGTGCCCCTCGTCGACGACCACGTAGCGCAACGACCTCAAGAACCGGGCCCACCGGGCATGGTTGGGCAGCATCGAGAAGTGCAGGTAGTCCGGGTTGGTGAGGACCACGTCGGCGTGGTCCTGGATCCACTTCCGCGCCGAGAAGGGGGTGTCTCCGTCGCAGGTGTCGACCTGCACGTCGCGGGCCCTCGACGCCGAGAGCAGCCGGGTGACCGAGGCGAGCTGGTCGGCGGCGAGCGCCTTGGTCGGGCTGAGGTAGAGCACCGAGCCGCGGTCGCGGGCGGACTCGATGCGGCCGGGGTCGAAGGCCGCGTCGGCGCGGTCGCCGCGCACGGAGGTGAGGGCGGGCAGCCAGAAGGCGAGGGACTTGCCCGAGCCCGTCGACGTCGCGACGATGGTGTGCTTGCCGGACCACGCGGCCTCGGCGGCCTCGACCTGGTGCACCCAGGGGCGGTCGACACCTAGGGCCTTGTACCCCGAGACGAGGGACGGGTCGGCCCACGCCGGCCAGTCGGCCTGCGTGCCCTCGCGGGCGGGGATGTGCTCGACGTGCGTCAGCTGCCCCGAGCGTCTGCCTCCGGCGAGGAGGACGTCGAGGAGTTCGTCTACGCGGGCCACCCGAGGATTCTCCCACCCGCCGAGGTGCCACCGGAGCTGGAGGCACGTCGGCGGTCAGGCGTCAGTAGATCTTCCGTCCCCGCTCGTCGGGGACCCCGGACTTGCGGAAGAAGTACGTGTTGATCTGGTCGCGCCACTCGACGGCCGACCTGTGCTGCTCGGCGAGGCGCTCGGTGACGCGGGCGGCGAGGTCGGGGTCGGCCAGCGGCGCGACCTTCTCCCACGCGGTGAGCATCTCCTCGACACGCTCGACCCCCGCGAAGTGCGTGTCGTAGATGTGCTGCACGACGGTCTTCCCCGAGTGCAGGACGTGGGAGTACGGCACATGGTGCAAGAACAGCAGGAGCTCGTCCGGGCAGGTGTCGAGCGACTCGTAGGTCTGGGCGAGGTCTAGCGGGAAGAGCCCTGCGAAGCCCGTGCCTGTCGCGCAGCTCCGGTCGACGCCCACGCCGTCGCGGTCGGCGAAGTGGTACGTGCCCCAGGCCGTGTACTCGTAGCCGTCGACGTCGGGCCCGTAGTGGTGACGCGTCGGGCTCACCATGAAGCCCACGCCGAGAGGTGCTGTGTACTGCTCGTACACGTCGAGGGACCCCGACAGCAGGTCGTGGACCGTCGACCGCAGCTCCGCAGGTGCGTCGCCGAAGGTCAGCGCGACCCACTCGTCGAGGATCTCCTCGGCCGTGAGCGTCGGGTCCCAGGCGAGGCGGCCGAAGGCGTAGAGGTTCGCCTGGGCGAAGGGGTGACCCGTCCAGAAGACGTCGTCCCCGACGTTCGAGACCGCGGCGAGACCACCGCCTGCGCTCCGGGGTGCGCCCGCGCCGCTGTCGGCGTCACCCGAGGCCGCAGCCTCGGTCCGGGCAGCCGCGGTGGCGGGCCCTCGGCTCGTCCCCGACGTCACGTCGGAGACCGCTGGCCCGTCGTCCCCCCACGGCCGCGCCTGGAGCGCGTCCGTCCACTGCGGCGCGAGGTACGCGACGTGCTTCTGCTGCCCCGTGTACTCCTGGGTCACCTGGACCTCGACGGCCACCCGGGTCTGCGGCATCGCCAGGACCACGGGGGAGAGCGGCTCGCGCACCTGGAAGTCGACCGGCCCGAGCTTGACCTGCAGCACGACGTTGTCGTCGAAGCGACCGTCGAGCGGGGTGAAGTGGTCGTACGCGGCCCGCGCCCTGTCGGTCGACCTGTCCCGCCAGTCCTGGTGGTGGTCGTAGACGAAGGCCCGCCAGTGCACGGTCCCACCGTGCGGGGCGAGCGCGCGGGCCAGCATGTTCGCCCCGTCGGCGTGGTCGCGCCCGTAGCTGAAGGGGCCCGGTTGCCCCTCGGAGTCGGCCTTGACGACGAACCCGCCGAAGTCGGGGACGGCCGCGTAGACGGCGCTCGCGGCCTGGGCCCACCAGGCCTGGACGCCCGGGTCGGCAGGGTCGGCCGTCGCGAGACCACCGAGCACGACGGGCGACGCGAAGCTCACCGACAGGTGGACGCGCACGCCGTAGGGCCTGAAGGCGCCGGCGAGCGCGACGACGTCGTCGAGGTGCGTGGTGAGCAGCTCGGCCTCGCGCCGCCCGACGTTGACGTTGTTGAGGGCGACGCGGTTCACGCCGCTCGCCGCGAGCAGCCGGGCGTACTGGCGGACCTTGCCGAGGTCCGGGCGCAGCGACCCGTCGTCGTAGAAGAGCGACCCGCCGGAGTACCCGCGCTCGACCTGCCCCATGACGGGGTGGACCGAGATGTTGTCCCAGTGGTCGAGGACGCGCAGGTCGTGGGTGGGCCTGTGGACCTCGACGGAGAGCCCGGCGCGCTCGTGGCTCGAGGTGCCCGACGCGGTCGAGGTGCTCGTGCCCTCGGGACCGCGCGCCCCCTGCGCGCCCGGTCCCCCCAGGGCGAGCGCACCCTCGCGCACCAGGTGGAACCAGCCGTGCAGCAGCCCGTGGCCGGTCTCGGCGAGCACCGTGGTGGTCGGGTCCTGCGGGGTACCGGACCTGACGACGACGAAGCCCTCGTCGCCGAGCGTGCTCGACGCCTCGTCGGCTGCAGCCTCGCGGGGCTCGCCCGGGCCGGTACCGCGGGGTTCGCCGAGACCTGCACCGGCTGCGGCGTCGATCGCCGCAAGCACCGGTTCGGGTGCGTCGTCGGGGACGGCACCCAGGAGTGCGAGGGTGAGGCGACCGGGGGCGGCCTCACCACCGCGGAGGGTGGCTGCGTGCGCGACCTCGGCGCGCACGGTGTCGACGAGAGGCCCGTCTCCGAGGACGACAGTGTCGACAGCACCCAGGGTCGCGAGTGCTGCGTCGGGGAGCCAGGCGGGGTGCACGCCGGGGGTCTGCGGGATCATCGGAGGTCTCCGTCGGTGAGGGCAGGTTCGGGGGACAAGGGTGCTAGGTCGGACCGGGTTGCGGAGTCGGACCAGGCTGCGGCGTCGGGCAGGGGTACCGCGTGGGACCGGGGTGCTGCGGCAGCCGGTGTCGCCACGACGAGCACCTGCTGCGGTGCCAGACTCACGGTCTCGCCCGTGCGCAGCGCCGTCCCGCCGAGCAGCTCGTCGCCGTCGACCGGGGACGCGACGTCGACGGCGTCGTCGCGGTGGTTGATGACGAAGGTGACCCGGCTCCCGTCGTCCTGGTAGCGCGTGGCCACCTCGACGTCAGGCACGTCGGCGAGCGGGCCGACGAGCTCGTGGCGGTCGAGCACTCGTCGCATCACCCAGGCGACGCCGTCGGTGTCGAGACCGGCACCGACGTACCACGCCTCCCCCTCACCCACCGGGTTGCGGGTGACGGCTGCGGTCCCGGCGTAGAAGTCCCGGGAGTACCGCCCGACGACCTCGGCGCCCTGCGGCAGCACGAGCTCGAAGAGCAGCGTCGAGCCGACCTCGATGGCGTCGCCCTGCCCGTCGTCGAGCACCACAGGGTTGACCACGTCGGCCTCCTGCGCGTCCCACTCGTCGACCCGCACACCCACGAGCGGTGCGAGCGGCCCGGGGACGTCGGTGAGGAAGGCGTTGTCGTCTTCGTCGACCCGACCCGACAAGAAGGTGGTCACCACAGTCCCGCCCCGCTGGGCGACGGCCGCCAGACGCTCCGCGAGGTCGCCCTTGACCATGTGCAGCGCCGGTGCGACGACCACGTCGTAACCGCTGAGGTCGGCCGTCACCGCGACGGCGTCGATGTCGACGTTCGCGTCCCACAGCGCCCGGTGGTACGCGAGCACCACCTGCTGGTACCGCACACGCCGCGAGGGTCCGTCGGACATCTCGAGGGCCCACCACGAGTCCCAGTCGAAGAGGATCGCGACCCGAGCCCGGGTGCGGGCGCCGAGAGTGAGCGTCCCGACGCGTCCGAGGTCTGCCCCGAGCGCGGCCGCCTCCCGGAAGACCCGGGTGTCGGAGCGCCCGGAGTGCCCGATGACCGCGCCGTGGTACTTCTCGCTCGCGCCGCGCGAGGCCCGCATCTGGAAGTACAGGACGGCGTCGGCACCGTGCGCGACGGCCTGCCAGCTCCACGACGCCATGACCCCTGGCGCCTTGAGCGGGTTGACGTCGCGGCTCGCGGTGACGCTCGGCGTCTGCTCCATGAGCCAGAACGGCTGACCGTCCTTGAGGCCGCGCATCAGGTCGTGGGTGAAGGCCATCCGGGCCTGCGACCGCGCGTCGGGCGGGTAGTTGTCCCACGACGAGAAGTCGAGGTGCGGCGCCCACCGGTGGTAGTCGAGGTGCTTGAACATCCCCATGAAGTTGGTCGTCACGGGCACGTCGGGGCTCGACTCGCGGATCGCGGCCTTCTCGTCGACGAAGTTCGCGAGCATCGCGTCGGTCATGAAGCGCAGGTAGTCCAGGGTGATCCCCTGGAAGGCCGTGTGCTCAGGCCCGCGCCAGTGCTCGCTGAGCGCCGACGGCGGCACGATCTGCTCCCACGCCGTGAAGGTGTGCGACCAGAAGGTGGTGCACCAGGCGTGGTTGAGCGCGTCGAGGCTGCCGTAGCGCTCGCGGAGCCAGCTGCGGAACCCTTCCGCGCAGAGGTCGCAGTAGCAGGCGCCGCCCGCCCCGCCGTACTCGTTGTTGACGTGCCACGCGACGACAGCGGGGTTGCCCGCGTACCGGGCAGCGACCCGCCGGGCGAGCTCGGTCGAGAACCTGCGGTACGCCGGTGACGAGGGGCACGAGTTGTGGCGCTGGCCGTAGAGGTGCCGGCGTCCTTCGAAGTCGACCCGGGTCACCTCGGGGAACTCCGTGGCGAGCCACGGTGGTTGCGCACCGGTCCCGGTGGCCAGGCAGATGAGCCGGCCCTCGGCGCTCGCCCGCTCGACGATCGCGTCGAGTCGCGTGAAGTCGTAGGTGTCGGCCGCGGGCTGGGTGTGCGCCCAGGCGAAGACCCCGAGGGTGACCGTGGTGATGCCGGCCGCGTCGAAGAGCCTGTAGTCCTCGTCCCACACCTGCGGCCCCCACTGCTCGGGGTTGTAGTCGCCGCCGTAGGGCAGGTGGTCGGTGGTCGGGAGGGTCATCCGAGGAACTCCTGGGTGATGTCGGTGCGCAGCCGGGCGCTCGAGCTGAGCAGCACGGCGGCGACGAGGGGGGCGAGCAGCACGGGCACCACGTCGGAGGTGAGGTAGGTGGTCCCGGCCAGCAGCACGAGGAGGGAGAGGTGCTTGAGGGAGGTCAGCGGTCGTCGGCCCAGCAGGTACCCGGCCAGGCGTGCGACGTCGCGCGCCCTGAAGTCGAAGAGCGCGGTGATCACCAGGGCGTTCATGCCCCACACCAGGGCGAGCGCGGCGACGACGACGAGGGCGCTACCCCACCACGCGGGGACGCCGGCGACGTCGAGGTGCGCGAGCGAGAAGGCGATCACCGCGAGACCGGCGACGAGCGGTGCCCAGAGTCTGAGGACGGCCAGCGCGTCGCGTCTGTAGGCACGCCAGTAGCGGCGACCCGTGGCGAGGTCGGCGATCTCCTCGGGGTGCGCGAGGACCGAGACCGCGGCCGCGAGGGCCGGGCCGGCGGGCAGCAGGGCGAGCACGAGGAGCGGCAGGTTGCTCGGGTCGCGGTCGAGCACCGTGGCCAGGGCGAGCGCTGGTGCGAGGCTCACCAGCATGACGACCTCGAGCACGAGGAACCTGTAGCCGAGGACGGCGCCCCGGGCGAGGAAGCCGTCGCCGATCTGGGTGCCGTCCCGGTGCTCGACCGGGCGCACCCCCGTCAGGCTCACCGGACCACCTCGTCCTGCCCGACGATCCGGCGGTCGTCGAGCCACGACGGGGTCTCGTCGACGACGGGCGTGATCTCGACGAAGGTCACGCCGTGCCGGCGCAGGTCCAGGTCGAGCTCGACGCGTCCGTCGACCACGGGCAGGCTCGCGTGCCGGCGGACCGGCTCGGCGAGCGCCCGGAGCGTGGCGACCTGCCGCTCGCTCGGCGACCGCGGGCGGCCCATGTGCTGCCAGGCGGCGAAGGCGTTGCCCTCGGTCTCGTCGACGCTCGCTGTCTCGACGAGCACCGTGGCCGGGCCGGACGTGCTGGTCGAGCCCGAGCACGTGCCTGTACCGGCCGGGTCTGCGACAGGCAGCGACAGCCGGACCTCGTGCCGCACGGGCGCGGCCGGACCCTCGGTCCCGTGGACGGGCTGCCACGCCAGGACTGTCACCCGCCCGTCGTCGTCGCGGCAGACGAGGTGGTCGTCTCCGCGGGCGAGCACGTGCTGACCCATCCGGGCCATGAAGGCGAAGAGGTGGAAGGTCGGCTTCTTGATCTGCCGGTGCGTGAGGAGACCAAAACCACCGTGGAAGATCGCCGCGGGGACACCCTCCTCCTCGAACATGTCGCTGAAGGTCCAGTACGAGAAGGAGTCGACGAGGTCGCCGCCCGCCGCGAGCACCGGGGCCAGGTAGGCGGCGTTGAAGGCTGTGTCGTGCACGGGGTTGTCGGGCCTGTACGACGAGCTGTACTCGGTGATGTGCACGGGGACCCCGGCGTAGCGCGTGCCGGCCAGGTGCTCCCGGGGCGCGGCGAGCTGCTCGAGCAGGTGGTCGGACTCGCGGAGCGTCTGGTAGGTGCCGAAGGGCACGTGCTGCGCGGGCCCCGTCGCATAGGCGTGCGAGCTGACGAAGTCGAGCGGCGCGTCGTGCGCCTCGACGAAGGCGAGGAACGGCTCCCACCAGGCGTCGGCCCCGGGGGAGATCGCCGGACCGCCCACCTGGATCTGGGGGTCGACGTCCTTGACCGCCCGGGCCGTCACCTCGTAGAGGCGGAAGTACTCCTGCTGGTCGGCGTCGAGCCAGAAGTTCACGAGGTTCGGCTCGTTCCACACCTCGACGGGCCACCCGCGGACCCGCTCGAGGCCGTAGCGCTCGACGAGGTGGGTCAGGGTCGCCCGGACCAGGTCCGCCCACGCGTCGTAGGACGAAGGGGGCGTGATGTTGCCCTTCCACCAGAACACCGTGGCGTCCCCGGAGGCGAGGGCCTCGGGCATGAAGCCGAGCTCGAGGAAGGGCTCGATGCCCAGCTCGAGGTAGGCGTCGACCACCTGGTCGAGGTAGGTGAAGGAGTAGAGCACCTCCTGGCGGCCGTCGACCTCGTAGGGCTTGTAGATCCCCATGCCGTCGCTGAAGAGCCCGTGACCGCGGATGTGCCGGAACCCGATCTCGCGCTGCACGAGGGCGAGGGAGTCCTGGTAGTCGCGGCGCAGCGCGAGCTCCATCCGGCCGGTGCCGACGCAGGTGCGCCAGGAGTCGCCGAGAAGGCCTGTCGAGGTGTCGGGGACGATCGTGCGCACGGGGGTCTCCAGGTGGGGGAGTCGTGGTGGGTCGGACGGGAGAACCGGGCGGGTCGGGCTGCGCGTGGTGCGCGACCAGACCCGCCCGGGGCGGCTGTCAGCCGTTGGCCTCGGCGTACCGGTCGTGGGCGGCGTTCACGAGCTCGATGTACTGCGTCGAGCCCTTGGCCTCGATCTCGGCGACGTAGGCGTCCCACTCGGACAGGTCACGCTGGCCGAGCACGAACTGCAGCGTGCCCTGCTGGACCGTGTCCTTGAGCGGGGTCTCGAGCAGGGTCGCCTGCTCACGCTCGATCTCGTCGAAGGGGAACGGCGGCTGCAGCGGCAGGACCTCCTTGTCGGCCATGCTCTCCTGGAAGGCGACCTCCTCGTCGGAGAAGGTCGACCACAGCAGGTCTGTCGTGCCGCCGTAGGCGAAGACACCGCCCGAGAACCCGAAGTCCTTCTGCAGGTGCTTCGGGGCGCCCGGGTTGAGACCGATGAAGTCGATCCCCGGATCCAGGACCCGCGTGCCGTCGGCGTCCTTGGTGTACGTCGTGCCCTCGACGCCCCACTTGGCGAACTCCTGGCCTTCGTCGGAGTACCAGAGCCAGTCGATGAACTGCATCATCGCGACGAAGTTCTCGTCGTCCTTCGCGTCGGAGCTGATCATCAGGCCGTTCTCGAGCAGCGCCGTGCCGGAGACGACGTCACCGACAGGCCCGGCGGGCAGGCGGATCTTCGAGATCTCGGCGTCCGGGAGCGTCGCGGCCAGGGCCGGGCGGTAGTCGTTGACGAGGGTCTGGGCGTTCGTGCTGATCGCGAAGGACTTGCCGTTCGCGAGCTTCTGGATCGCCGAGTCGTCGTCCTGCGTGAAGCTCTCCGGGTCGATCAGGCCGTCCTCGACGAGGCCGTGCAGGTACGTCACCATGTCGCGGTACTCGTCGGTGGTCCCGGGGAAGACGAACTCTCCGGCCTCTTCGTCCCACCTCTGGTTGGCGTAGCCCCAGCCTGCGGAGGTCCCGTAGGTCATGCCGAGCAGGTTGAGCAGGTTGCCCGCAGGGGTCGGGATGCTGAAGCGGTCCGAGAGCGGGTAGACGTCCGGGTAGGCCTCTTTCATGGCCGCGAGCATGTCGCGGAACTCGTCCCAGTCCTTCGGCTGCTCGAGGCCGAGCTCCTCCATGATGTCGGTGCGCACGGCGATCGTGTAGTCCTGCCACACGGCCTCGTGCAGACCGGGCAGCACGTAGTACTTGCCGTCTTCCTGGCGGAGGGTGTCGAGGTTGGCGTCGAGCCC
Organism: Sanguibacter biliveldensis; assembly: GCF_033798665.1. NCBI lineage: Bacteria > Bacillati > Actinomycetota > Actinomycetes > Micrococcales > Sanguibacteraceae > Sanguibacter > Sanguibacter biliveldensis. Next base: position 3,721,165 of record NZ_CP138359.1, on the reverse strand, counting down.
CCACCGCTCGACCTTGTCCTTGAAGTTCGGCATGAGGTCGATGTAGTCGCTCACGGGCAAGATCGCGCCCGAGGAGACGAAGGCGGCCTCCTGGCCGGGGTACGTCTTGGGCAAGATCAGCGGGGCGTCACCGGCCCCGACGAGCAGGCTGCGCTTCTGCTCGTAGTCGCTCATCGGCACGACAGTCGGCTCGAGCGTGACGTTGGCCCGCTCCTCGATCTCCTGCCAGAGCATCCAGTCGTCCTGGATCGGGTAGTTCGGGTGGTCGCTGAACAAGATCGGGAAGGACAACGGCTCCGTCGCCGTGAACTGGTCGCCGACACCGTAGTCGGCCATCGACCCCGCGTCGTTGGCGAGCGCGGCGCCGGTGTCGTCGTCGGACGCCCCGCCGCTGCCGCAGGCCGCGAGGGCGAGCATCCCTGTCGCGACGGCGACTGCCGTCATGGTGTGTGTTCGCTTCATTGCTGGACACCTTTCGATACGCACTTCGTCGGTCGGATCGTTCGGAGGTTGCAGGTGCTGAGGGTGCTGAGGGTGCTGCGGATCTTGTGTGTGTGGGAGCTCAGCCCTTGACCGAGCCGAGCATCACGCCCGACACGAAGTACTTCTGGATCATCGGGTAGAGGCACAAGATGGGCAGGACGGTGAGGATGATCGTCACGGCCTGGATGTTCGCCGAGACCTGGGCGACCTCGGCCACACCGGCACCTGTCGAGCTGGCCGACGTGGCGCCCGAGATGAGGTTGCGCAGGTACACGGTCACCGGGAACAGCTCGGCCTTGTCCATGTAGAGGAAGGCCGCGAACCAGGAGTTCCAGAAGCTCACCGCGTAGAAGAGCAGCATCGTGGCGAGCACGGCCTTCGACAGCGGCAGCACGATGCGGGCGAGGGTGCCGTAGGTCGACAGGCCGTCGATCTGCGCGGCCTCCTCGAGCTCTTCGGGCATGTTCTCGAAGAAGGACTTCATCACCAGCAGGTTGAACACCGAGATGGCGTTGGGCAGCACGATCGCCCACAGCGTGTTCTTGAGCCCCAGGCTCGTGATGAGCACGTAGTTGGGGATCAGCCCGCCGTTGAAGAACATCGTGAACACCGCGATGCCGATGAGCAGACCGCGCCCGCGCAGGTTCTTCTTCGACAGCACGTAGGCGTAGCAGGTGGTGAGGACGATCGCGATGGCTGTCGCGACCACCGTGTAGACCACGGTGTTCTTGTAGTTGGTCCAGAACATCGAGTCGCTCATCACCAGCTGGTACGTGGTGAGGTTGAAGCCCTTCGGCAGCAGGTTGACCTGCCCCGCGCGGATCGCCGAGTCCGAGCTGAAAGACTGCGCGAGGATGTTGACGAAGGGGTACAGCGTCACGACGACGACGCCGAGCAGCACGACGGCGTTGACCACCTGAAAGACGCGGTAGCCGCGCGAGTCCTTGAGGCCCCGGGTGCGGGTGGGCGCAGGTGTGCGGGGCGGGGTCCCGGGCGTGCCGGGGGTCCCTGTCGGGGAGACTGTCGTGGTCACCACAGGCTTGCTCCAACGGCTCGGCGCGAGATCGCGTTCGCGGACAGGATGAGCGTCAGCCCGATGATCGCCTCGAAGAGACCGATCGCCGCGGCATAGCTGAAGTTGTTCGACACGAGCCCGACGCGGTAGAGGTATGTCGAGATGACGTCGGCTGTCGGATAGGTCATGGGGTTGTAGATGAGCAGGATCTTCTCGAAGCCCACAGCCATGAACGCGCCGATGTTGAGGATGAGCAGGGTGACCATGGTCGGGCGGATGCCCGGGAGGGTGACGTGCCAGGTCTGGCTCCACCGGTTGGCCCCGTCGATCCGGGCGGCCTCGTAGAGGCTCGCGTCGACGGTGGTCAGCGCCGCGAGGTAGAGGATCGTGCCCCAGCCGACCGTCTGCCACACCTCGGAGGACACGTAGATGGTCCGGAACCACTCGGGCTGCTGCAGGAACGAGATCGCGTCCCCGCCGAAGAACCCGAGGATCTGGTTGACCGTGCCCTCGAGGGACAAGATCTGCATGAGCATCCCGGCCACGATGACGATCGACAAGAAGTGCGGCAGGTACGAGACGGTCTGCACGAAGCGCTTGAAGTACCGCGAGCGCACCTCGTTGAGCAGCAGCGCCAAGATGATCGGCAGCGGGAAGCAGATGAGCAGAGACAGCGCACCGAGGGTCAGCGTGTTGCCGAAGACCTTCCAGAACGTCGGGTCCTCGAGGAACATCTGGATGTAGCGCAGGCCGACCCACTCGTCGCCGAAGATGCTCCCGCCCGGGCGGAAGCGCCTGAAGGCGATGACGTTGCCGAGCATGGGGAGGTAGCGGAACACGAGGAAGAAGAGCAGCGGCAGCACGGCGAGGGAGTAGATCTGCCAGTCCCTCCGCAGGACCTTGCGCAGCGGTGGCCGACCGTCCGACCTGCCGCGCCGCGCGGTCGACCGCGCCTTCTGCGTCCGGTCCGCCTGTGCAGGCGGTGTGGCCGGCGGCGGGGCGACAGCCTCGGGGGCCGTCACGGCCGGCCCCCGGTGGGCGCCCCGACCTCGACGTCCGTCACGAGCTCGCGGGTGTGGTCCGCCCGGCGCTCCTCGCCGACGAGCCGCAGCCCGAGCCTCGTGCTGACCTCTGCGCTCGACCTCGAGACGAGGAGGTCGACGTCACCGGGCTCGACCACCCTGTGGCCGGCGAGCCCGACGAAGGAGGTGAGGTCGGCGTGGACCGTGAAGGTCACGCGGCGTGACTCACCGGGGTCGAGCGCGACCCGCGCGTAGCCGACGAGCCTCACGACGGGACGGGTCACCTGCGCGACGTGGTCGTGCAGGTACAGCTGGACGACGTCCGCGCCGGCGACGTCACCGGTGTTCTCGAGCGTCACCTCGACCTGGACCTCGCCGTCGACGTCCCACGCAGCCCTGTCGCCAGGCTCTGCGCCGACGACGGAGGCCTCGCCCCACGAGATCGACGCGTAGCCGAGGCCGTGGCCGAAGGGGAAGGCCGCTGTCGGGTCGACGGACGACACGCTCGACCTGTGCCCGAGCGGCGGCGAGAGGTACGTGCCGGGCTGCGACCCGGGGTCGGCCGGGATGCTCACGGGCAGGCGTCCCGAGGGCGAGACCGCCCCGGTGAGGATCTCCGCGAGCGCGACCCCGCCGAGCTGCCCGGGGAAAAAGGCCTGGACGACGGCGGCGGCCTCGTCGGCGAGCCCTCCCAGCGCATAGGGCCTGCCGGTGAGCAGCAGCAGCACCACGGGGGTGCCCGTTGCGAGCACGGCCTCGACGAGCTCGGCCTGCACGCCGGGCAGCCGCAGGTCGGTCGCGTCGCAGCCCTCGCCCGAGGTGCCGCGGCCGAAGAGCCCGGCGCGGTCGCCGACGGCGACCACGCACACGTCGGCGTCACGGGCGCGCTCGACCGCCTCCGCGATGCCGCTGCGGTCGGGGTCGCTCACGTCGCAGCCGCGGGCGTAGGTCACGTCGTGGTGCTCGGCGAGGGCCGTGCGGACGGACGGGATGTCGATCCCGACGGCGTGGTCGGGGTGGTGGACCCCGACGTGCGCGGGGAAGGAGTAGCAGCCGAGCATGGCCATCGGCTGGTCGGCGAGCGGGCCGACGAGCGCGACCCTGGCGCCGGGTGCGAGCGGGAGCGTCGCGTCGCGGTTGGCGAGCAGGACGACGGCCTCGCGTGCGAGCCGCAGCGCGACGTCCTGCCGTTCGGCGTCGTCGAGGGTGAGGGTCTCGACGTCCGCGGGCAGGGCCTGCCAGCCAGGGTCGAGCAGGCCGAGCTCGGCCTTCTGGGTGAGCACCCTGTCGAGGGCCCTGTCGACGAGGGCCTCGGGGACGTCGCCGCGCCGGACGGCCTCGACGAGGGCCGGCCCGTAGGCGTCGACCGTGGGCAGCTCGACGTCGACCCCGGCACGGAGCGCGAGGTGCGCTGCCGCTGTGGCGTCGGCCGCGACCTTGTGGAGCGTCTCGAGGAACTTCACGCCGAAGTAGTCGGCGACCACGATCCCGTCGAAGCCCCAGGTGTCGCGGAGCAGCGTGGTGAGCAGGCCTTCGTCGGCGGCGGCCGGGACCCCGTCGACCTCGGCGTAGGAGTGCATGACCGAGCGGGCCCCGCCGAGGCGCAGTGCCATCTCGAAGGGCGGCAGGATCACGTCGCCGAGCTCGCGCGGGCCCATCGACGCCGGTGCGAGGTTGCGGCCCGAGCGGGAGGCGGAGTACCCGGCGAAGTGCTTGAGCGTCGCCACGACGCCAGAGTCCTCGAGGCCGCGCACGTAGGCCGCGCCGACGGTCCCCACGAGGTAGGGGTCTTCGCCGATGGTCTCCTCGGTGCGGCCCCAGCGGTAGTCGCGGGTGACGTCGAGGACCGGGGCGAGCCCCTGGTGGACCCCGGCGGCACGCATGGACTCACCGATCTGCCGGGACATCTCGGCGACGAGCGCGGGGTCGAAGGACGCCCCCCACGACAGCGGCACCGGATAGGCGGTCGCCTGCCAGGCTGCGAAGCCGGCGAGGCACTCTTCGTGGACCTGCGCGGGGATGCCGAAGCGGCTGGCCGCCATGATCTGCTCCTGCGAGGCGGCGAGCGACCTGGCACCGGAGACCGGGTCCACGGGGACGGTGCCGAAGGGCCGGGTCAGCTGTCCGAGGCCGTGCTGGACGAGCGTGTCCCACGGTGGGACGTCCTGCGTCAGGTCGGCCTGGTGCGGTGCGACGCCTCCGCCCGAGGCGTCGGCCCCGACCCAGACGCCTACGAGCTGCGCGATCTTCTCCTCGAGGGTCATCACGGCGACGAGCGCCGCGGCCCTCTCGGCCGGTGCGAGCCGGGTGTCCCTCCACGGGGCGTCCAGCTCAGGGGTGCCTGTGGCTGCCCCGGATGTCTGCGTGGTCATGCGACCCCTCGTCGTCGGTCACGTCGTCGTGCCGTCGCCCGGCGTCGTCGCCGGGCGCACCACTCCGTCGTGGTCTCGAAAGTATCGGCCGAAAGGGCGATACCTGTTGAGACGTGACAGTAGGGTGAAGTCTCGACGGGCGTCAAGGGTTTCGTGGAACAGGCTTTCCCGCTGTCGAGCGCGGGGGAGCGGGTGCTATGGTCGCTCGAAAGTTGCGACCCGACGACAGGTGAGAGCCGCATGGCAGCACGCACGACCAGGGGCGATGCCCCGACCGAGGCCGGGGCGCCGGGCGCGCCTGCGGTCGCCGCTGCCCACGCCGGGCCGGCCGCCCCCGCGACCATCGCGTCGATCGCGGCTGAGGCCGGGGTGTCGATCCCGACGGTCTCGAAGGTCCTCAACGGTCGCCCGGACGTCGCGCCCGAGACGCGCTCGCGGATCGAGGAGATGCTCGAGCGTCACCAGTACAGGCGGCGTCGTCAGCGGCCGACCTCGGCCGGGCAGCCGCTCATCGACCTCGCCTTCCACGAGCTCGACTCGGCGTGGTCGATCGAGATCATCCGGGGTGTCGAGGACGCCGCCGCGGCAGCCGGGGTCGGCGTGGTGCTGTCCGAGCTCGGGGGCGTGCACAGGCCTCCCCAGGAGTGGCTCGACGCGGCGCTGGCCCGCAGGCCTCTCGGTGTGCTGCTCGTGCTCTCCAACCTCGACGCCTCGCAGCGCCACCAGCTCGAGAGCCGGTCGATCCCCTTCGTCGTCGTCGACACCGCGGGCGAGCCGCCCGAGGACGTCCCGACGGTCGGGTCGAACAACTGGAACGGCGGGCTCTCCGCGACCCGGCACCTCCTCGCCCTCGGTCACCGGCGTGTCGCCGTGATCTCCGGTCCGAGCGACGTCCTGTGCTCGCGGGCGCGGGTCGACGGGTACCGCAGCGCGCACGACGAGGCCGGCGTCCCGCTCGACCCGAGCCTGACCCGCTACGGCGACTTCTACGTCGACGGCGGCTACGAGCACGGCCTCGCGCTGCTCTCGCGGCCCGACCGGCCGAGCGCGATCTTCGCGGGGTCGGACATGCAGGCCCTCGGGGTGCTCCGCGCCGCCCGCGAGCTCGGCCTGCGCGTCCCCGAAGACCTCTCGGTGGTCGGCTATGACAACCTGCCGCTCACCGAGTGGATCGGACCCGCGCTGACCACGGTCAACCAGCCCCTCAAGGAGATGGCCGGGACCGCGACGCGCATGCTCATCTCGCTCGCGCGGGGTGAGAGCATCCCCAACCGGCGCATCGACCTGGCGACGTCCTTGGTCGTCCGGGAGAGCACGGCGCGCTGGGAGGGGTGAGATCCGAGGTGCGTGCCGGACCCGCCGGGAGAGGCTGATGCCGCGGGTGGACCGTGCACGAGCCGCGCCACCTGCACGACCTTCACAGCCCCGGACGATGGCGCCCGGGGATCGACATGACCGACGACGAGGACGGCACATGGCCCTGTTCGACCTGCCCCTGGACCAGCTCGAGACCTACCGCCCGGAGGTGCCCGAGCCCGACGACCTCGACGCCTTCTGGCGCAGGACCCTCGACGAGGCGCGGGCACGGCCGGCGCTCGTCGACGCGGTCCGCGTCGACACCGGGCTCACCCTCGTCGACACCTGGGACGTGACCTTCGCCGGGCACGGCGGGGACCCGGTCAAGGCCTGGTTCTCCCGCCCGGCCGGTTCGGAGGGGACGCTGCTGCCCGCCGTCGTCGAGTACGCGGGCTACGGACGCGGGCGCGGGTTCCCGCACGAGAGGCTGACCTGGGTCGCGGCCGGCTACGCGAGCCTCGTCATGGACACCCGCGGCCAGGGCAGCCAGCACGGAAGCGGGGGAGACACCCCCGATCCCGTCGGCAGCGGTCCCGCGGCGCCAGGCTTCGTCACGCGGGGGATCGACGACCCGAGCGGGTACTACTACACGCGGCTCATCACCGACGCGGTCCGGGCCGTCGACGCCGTCCGCGAGCTCCCCGGGGTCGACCCGGCCCGGGTCGTCGCGGCGGGGAACAGCCAGGGCGGCGGGCTCTCGCTCGCCGTCGCCGGGCTGGTCCCCGACCTCGCGGCGCTGCTGACCAGCGTGCCGTTCCTGTGCCACGTGGGACGGGCGCTCGGCATCACCGACCAGCACCCCTATGGCGAGGTGGTCACCTACCTGGCGGTCCAGCGCGAGAAGGTCGACCAGGTGATGCGGACCCTCTCCTACGTCGACGGGGTCAACCTCGGCCGTCGGGCGACGGCCCCGGCGCACTTCGCCGTCGCGCTGCGCGACACCATCTGCCCGCCGTCGACGGTCTTCGCGGCGTACAACCACTACGGGAGCCGCGGTGGGTCGCCTGTCGTCGAGACGGAGATCTGCGTCTACCCCTTCAACCACCACGAGGGCGGCGACGCCCTGCACGTCCGCCGCCAGCTCGAGTGGCTCCGCGAGCGCGTGCCTGTGTGAGGGCTCGGCGCGACCTGCTCACGAGGTCGTGGGTCCCGCGCCGAGGTCGGTGCCGCTCACCGCTCGGCCCGGCCTAGGTCTCGACCGACACCAGGTCGCACGCCCTCCGCCGAGGTCGCACGGACACGCCGGCTGAAGGACCTGGGAGACCGGTTCTGGCGTGTCCGGACGACCTCGAGGCGAGGGGTGCGACCTCGCGGAGAGGGCCAGGGGTGAGTGGGAGAGACCGGGGTGGGGAGAACCTGCCTGTCGGTCTCTGCGTCAGCACGGCCGCGGCTGCTCGTCAGCGGCTGTGCTGGGAGGCGACGACCAGGTCGATGATCGTCCCGCCGATCGTCAGGTACAGCAGCGCGATGAAGATCGTGTGGACCAGCGTGAACCCGAGGAAGGTCTTCACGGCACCGGTCTGCGAGAAGTGGTCGCGCACCTTGCGGACGAAGGACGCCGGGTGGGTCACGTCCCAGCTGTTCAGACGCAGGTACCGCCCGAGGTACACGCCGACCGCGCTGAGCATGATGATCGCGATCGCGACCAGCCGGGTGTCGGGCCGCGTCAGCCCGGCGACGTCGTCCGTCGGGTGCATGGCGACGCCGTACATCACCTGCACCACGAGGACGTTGACCACGAGGTTGAGCACCCCGGACATCGCGAGGGTGATGACCAGGACGATGTCGTACCAGAGCGGTGTCGGGTCGTCGTCGGTGCGGTGGCTGAGGTTGAGCTCGGTGATGAGGTAGCTCGCGTTCGGCAGCAGCAGCAACCAGACGAGCGCGCTCACCACGGCGATGCTGATCGCGACAGGGTGCAAAGCCCCCTCGGTCGAGTCGCTGCGCGCGCCGGAGAGGGCTACGAAGGTCGCCACGAACCCGACCAGCAGCACGAAGACCGGCAGGATCGACAGGCCGATGTTGAGCAGCATCGGCCTGTACAGCGGCTGGTGGAAGGCGCGGGCGCGGGCGACGACGAGCACGACGGCGAAGACGTTCATGCCGATGACGCCGAGGACAAGACTGGGGATGACGGGCTCCTAGGGCTGTCGGTGCCGGTTGCGGCGTGTCGGGGGGCTCTGCTCAGGCATGTCGGTCGCGCCCCCGGTGAGCGAAGAGCCCGTACCGAGAGGCATGCCCGAGCGTCTGTACTGGGTGCTCGACGCCAGCCCGGCGAGCGCTAGGGCGGAGCCGACGCCCGCTGTGACGACGGCCGCTGTGGTGCTCTCGAGGAACCAGGGCAGCGGGACGACGCCGAGGAGCAGCCCGCCGAGCGCGACGAGCCAGACGTCTGCGCGCCAGTAGTAGGTGAAGGTCCACCAGCCCGGTGACCTCGTCCCGGGGCCGGGCGGGCCGAGCCGCCGCTCTGTGCGCAGGTACCACGCCTTCTTGACCCAGGAGCCGACGAGGGCCCCGGTGACCGCACCGACCAGCCCGCCGTAGACGCCGAGGAGGAAGACGACGTCAGACCCGCTGTCGAGGTTCGACAGCGTCGGGCTCGCCGCCTGGTCGACCGAGGCCTTCGACAGGGTCAGCGGCACGATCGCGACCCACACGGCGAGCGAGACCACGATCCACGAGGCGTGCGTCACCAGACCGAGCGGCCTGAACAGCGCGATGTTGTTCCCGTACCCGCGGACGATCGCCCCGCGTCGTTGCAGCTCGCCGACGAAGGTCAGGCAGCCGCCGACGAGGAAGGCACCGAAGGGTGGGAGGAGCACGTCTGTCGTCGTCGGGTAGGCGTCGACGAAGGGCAACGACAGGCCACCGAGCGTCTCTCCCCGCCGCACGAAGGCGAGGGAGTAGGTCACGGCCACCACTGCGCCGAGGACGAGCAGGATCGCACCGGCACCGAGCAGCAGAGCCCACCACCGCCTGGGGAGCACCTGGGTGCCGGGTCGAGTCATGCCCTGACCTTAGGGGAGGATGCCTGCACACGAGCGCCGCACCCCGCCCGCTCGGCCTCCACGCTGGCCGTCTACGGTCGAGCCGTGCAGCACTCGTGGTCACGGGCCAGAGCCCGTCAGGTCGTCGGCGTCGTCACGCTCGTGCTCGCCGCGGCCTTCGTCGTGTGCATCGTGCAACGCTACGGGCACCACTCCCGGCACATGTCTGCGCCCGGCTCGACGCCTGCGACGCCGCTCGAGCGCGGGGTCGGCTGGTCGGCTCTGCTGGGTGCGGCGCTGTGGTCGGCAGCTGCGGTCGACGGCCTGCTACGTCGCCCGTCCTCGGCGCGCCCGTTGAGCGTGTCCGCCAGGTCCGCCGTGGTCGCCGCGTCGTCCGCGGTGCTGACTGGCGTCGCGGTCGTGCAGCGGCTGCTGGTGCACCGGGACTCGACAGGGACCCTCGACGCGGTCGGCAACCTCACCCCGTTCGACGAGGTGCTCATGGCGATGTCGCTGACCGCGTGCGCGGTCGCGGCGATCTTCTTCCTGGTGGGACGGCTACGCGCGAAGTCACGGTCGGGCGCGCGAGCCGGTGGCGCGGTGTGAGTCTGGTGAACGCTTCGGGGCGACTGCTGCCGTGACCCGCAGCCGCCCATAGGCTCCCAGCACAGGCAGACCAGGGGGAAGAAGGCGCACATGACCACGACACGACGACGAGCGACCGGGGTAGGCCTGGGGCTCGTGCTCCTCACGACGGCCTGCAGCGAGAGCGGCGGCCTGACGATCAGCAACGAGAGCCCAGACTCCGTCACGGTGCGGCTCGGGGACGAGGAGGTCGTCGTGCCCTCCATGGGAGGCGCTCTGCTGCATCGCTACGGCTGCTCACCAGGTGACGTCGCGGTGGTCTCGGCCTCAGCCGCGGGCGACTCGACCATGCTGCAGGGCCCCGTCTGCTCCGACCAGCAGATCGTGGTCGACCGTGCAGGCCGCGTCACCGTGGCTCCTGAGGCGACCGACGGCTAGGAGCAGGGAGCTCGTGGGGCCTCGACTTTCCGCGCGCCCAGCTCGTCAGCGCCCCAGCACGAAGGCCTGGATCGCGACCACGGCGGCCCCGCGTGCCCAGTGCGCCAGCTCGGGGCTCTGCAGGCGGATGTCGAGGGGGCGGGTCCGGGGGTCGCGGTCGCCGTGCAGGCCGTGCTGGACGGCGTCGGCGGCGACCTCGGCCAGGCGCACGCCTTCGCCGCCGAGCACGACGCGCTCGGGCATCGTGAAGTTCGCGACCGCGGCCATGAGGCGGCCGAGCGCGCGTCCGCTCGCGTCGACGAGGTCGCGGGCCACGGGGTCGCCTGCGGCCGCGAGGTCGAGCAGCTGGTCGTACGTGACGTCCCGGCCGAGGTGTCGGGAGGCCTGGGTGACGAGCGCCCCCGTCGTGAGCATCGCCGTCGCGCAGCCTGTGTGCCCGCACGGCCCGACGGGCCCGTCGGGGGCGAGCGGGAAGTGCGACAGCAGGCTCAGCCCGGCCTCGGGGCTCTCGACCGCCTCGTCGTGCACGACGAGGCCGTAGCCGATCCCGGCACCGATCGTCACGAGCGCGAAGCGGGAGCAGCCGTGGCCCTCGCCGAACCAGTGCGTGGCCTCGGTGACCGCGACGATGTCGTTCTCGACGACGGTCCGCAGGCCTGTGCGTTCTGACAGCAGCGCCGCGAGGGGCAGGTCGCGCCAGCCGAGGTGGTCGGCGAGGGTCACGTCGGTGCGTCGCTTGACGTGACCGCCGAGGCTGACACCGAGCCCGGTGACGGATGCTGACGGCCGGACCGTCGCGAGGGTCGCGACGAGCTCGTCGACGAGGGTCGCGACGACGTCGACCACGTGCTCAGGGTCGGTGGCGTCGAGCGGTGCGTCGGTCGCGGCGAGGACGCCTGCGCGCAGGTCGGTCAGCGCGGCGTAGGCGTGGTCGCCGGTGAGCTTGACGCCGACGAAGTGGTGCGAGGACGGGTCGACGTCGAGGGGCTGGGCGGGGCGCCCGAGCCGTGGTGCGTCCTCGGTCTCTGCGGGGGTGAGTGCTTCGACGAGCAGCCCGGCGTCGAGCAACGGCTTGGTGAGCCGGGTGAGGCTGCCGGGGGAGAGGCCCAGCCGCTGCGACAGGGCGCTGCGTGACAGCGGCCCGTCGAGGAGGACCTCGAGGGCGATCTGGCGCGTCGGCCCGGACAGCGGTGTCCACGCTGTCGGAGCGGACGGCGCCGACACCGTCGGCTGGAGAGGGGAGGTCATGGTGTGGACGAGTTTATTCCACCTGTCAACTATGTGTTGCCCGCTCCCTGCCCCGGTCACGCCCAGGTCGTCCCATCAGGTCCGAGGTCGCACGGACACGCCAGATTCGCGGGTTCTCGACGATATCTGGCGTGTCCGTGCGACCTCGCGCGACGACGTGCGACTTCGGGACCCCACCCTTGACAGTCCTTTAAGTTTTGACGTAGAAATAATGCTGACGGGCGTCAGCAGTCGACGACGCTCGGCGGCTGCCGACACCGCCGTACCCGGCAGCACCCCAGCAGCACCCCGCGACGACGCCCTGACGAAGGAGTCACCCCTGTGACGACTGCAGCACCCGACCTCCTGCACCTGCGCGCGGCCGGGGTCAGCCTCGTCCTCGACGTGTCCGGGACCCTCCTCCCTCGTGTCCTGCACTGGGGGGCCGACCTCGGGGACGTCTCCCAGGCCGAGCTCGTCGAGCTGCGCCGTGCGAGCGTCCCGCAGGTCGCCGGGTCGAGCTTCGACCAGCCCGCAGCCCTGACCGTCGTCCCCGAGGCCTCCGCAGGCTGGCTCGGGACCCCGGGCATCAGCGGCCACCGCGCCGGAGCCGACTTCACGACGGCCCTGCGCACCACCGGGCCCGAGGCGATCACCCTCGGCGCAGGGGAGCGTCCAGGCTCGCAGCGCGTCACCATCCAGGCCGAAGACCCCGCAGCCGCCCTCGCACTCACCCTCGACATCGAGCTCACCGCAGCCGGTGTCGTCCGCACGCGCTCGTCGGTCACCAGCACGGCCGCCGCGGACCGTGCTCCCTACACGCTGTCCTCTCTCGACGTCTCGCTCCCGGTCCCGACCGAGGCCGACGAGATCCTCGACTTCACAGGTCGCTGGATCCGCGAGCGCTCGGCGCAGCGCAAGCCCTTCACCTACGGCACGCACGTCCGCGAGGTCCGCAAGGGCCGCAGCCTCGACGGGTCGTTCCTCGTCGCTGCCGGCCGCACCGGCTTCGGCTACCGCTCGGGCGAGGTGTGGGCGGTGCACGTCGCGTGGTCGGGCAACTCGCGGGTCGTCGCCGAGAAGGTGATGAACGGCGCCCGACAGCTCGCGGCCGGCGAGCTGCTGCTCCCGGGCGAGATCATCCTGGCGGCCGGCGAGACGTACACCTCTCCGTGGGTCCACGCCTCCTACGGCGACGGTCTCGACGAGGTCTCCGGCCGGTTCCACACCGACCTGCGGGCCCGCCCGCAGCACCCGTCGGTCGCGAACGGGCGCCCCGAGCGCCCGGTCCTCATCAACGTGTGGGAGGCGGTGTACTTCGACCACCGCCTCGACAAGCTCAAGGCCCTGGCCGACGAGGCTGCGGCGATCGGTGTCGAGCGCTACGTCCTCGACGACGGCTGGTTCCGGCACCGCCGCGACGACAAGGCGGGTCTGGGCGACTGGTTCGTCGACGAGGGTGTGTGGCCCGACGGTCTCGGACCGCTCGTCGACCACGTGCACGGCCTCGGCATGCAGTTCGGCCTGTGGTTCGAGCCGGAGATGGTCAACCCCGACTCCGACCTCGCGCGGGCGCACCCGGAGTGGATCTTGCGGCCCGGCGACAGGCTGCCGCTCGAGGCCCGCTGGCAGCAGGTCCTCGACCTCGGGCACCCGGGCGCCTACGACTACGTCCTCGAGCGCGTCGACTCGATCGTCTCCGAGTACGGCGTCGACTACGTCAAGTGGGACTTCAACCGTGACGTCGTCGAGGCCGGTCACACGACGACGGGCCAGGCCGGTGTGCACGAGCAGACGCTCGCGGTCTACAGGCTCATGGACGAGCTGCGCCGTCGGCACCCCGGTCTCGAGATCGAGAGCTGCTCGAGCGGCGGCGGCCGCGTCGACCTCGGCATCCTCGAGCGCACGGACCGCGTGTGGGCCTCGGACTGCATCGACGCCCTCGAGCGGCAGAGCATCGAGGCCGGGACCGGTCTGCTGGTGCCGCCCGAGCTCATGGGCTCGCACATCGGCTCGCCGCACTGCCACACGACGGGCCGCCGCCACGACCTGAGCTTCCGCGCGGGGACGGCGTTCTTCAGCCACCTCGGCATCGAGTGGGACCTCACGTCGGCCTCGGACGAGGACAAGGCGCAGCTGGCCCGCTGGATCGCCCTGCACAAGCAGCACCGCGGTCTGCTGCACACCGGGACGGTCGTCCGCGCCGACCACCCGCAGCCCACCACCTGGGTGCACGGTGTGGTCTCGACCGAGCAGGACGAGGCGATCTTCGCCGTCGTGCAGCTCGGGTCGGGCGCGGACGAGTACCCCGGCCGCGTCCGTCTGCCCGGCCTCGACCCGGCGCGCCAGTACCGCGTCACGCCGATCGACCCTGCCGACGCGATGGGCACCCGCTCTGGCGCTGCCCGCCTCGCGTGGTGGGACGACGGCGTCCAGCTCTCGGGCCGCACGCTCGACCGCGTCGGCGTCCAGGGGCCGACCCAGAACCCGGAGCACCTGGTGCTCCTGCACGTCGAGGCCGTCTGACCGGCCACCGAGAGACCTGCTCCGCCCGTTCGACCACCCACCCCGCACCACCCGAACCAGAGGCCATCATGACCACGGACTCCTCCGCACCTCTCGTGCGCCGCACGGCGACGACCCTCGCCGACGGCCGCGACCTCTTCTACTTCGACGACTCCGAGCCCTACGTCTCGGGGGAGCAGACGCGCCGTCTCGACGACCCGCGCCCGCTGCCCGGGCGCTACGAGCCCGTCGTGACGATCGGTGCCGATGGCGTCGAGACCGTCCAGCCCGTCACCGGTCCGACGATGCGCTACGACGTGCTGACAGGCGAGTGGATCCCGCACGCCGCGCACCGCATGAACCGCACCCACCTGCCCCCCGCCGACGCGAACCCGCTCGCCCCCGCCAAGCCGGGTGCCGCGTACTCCGACGGTGAGATCCCGGCCGAGGACTACGACGTCGTCGTCTTCGAGAACCGTTTCTCCTCGCTCATGCGCGTCCCGGGGACCGTCGACGAGATCACCCACGTCGACGGCGAAGACCTGTGGCAGCAGCGCCCGGCCGTCGGCCGCTGCGAGGTCATCTGCTTCTCGCCCGACTCGACGAAGTCCCTCGCCCAGATGAGCCCTCGTCGCATGCGCACCATCATCGAGGCCTGGGCCGACCGCACGACCGAGCTCGGCAAGGTCGACGGCGTCGAGCAGGTCTTCTGCTTCGAGAACCGCGGCCAGGAGATCGGCGTGACGCTCCACCACCCGCACGGGCAGATCTACGCCTACCCGTACCTCATGCCCAAGACCGAGACGATGCTCCGCCAGGCGCGCGCGCACCGCGAGAAGACCGGCCGCAACCTGCTCGCCGACGTCCTCGACGCCGAGCTGCGCTCGGGCCGGCGCATCGTGCTCGAGTCCGAGCACTGGGTCGCCTACGTGCCGATGGCTGCGCGCTGGCCCATCGAGATCCACCTCGCACCGCGCCGCGACGTCGCTGACCTGCCGGGCCTGACCGACGCCGAGCGCGAAGACCTCGCGACCGTGTACCTCGAGCTGCTCGGGCGCATGGACAGGTTCTTCCCGGCGGCCGAGGACGGCACGCCCACCAAGGCCCCGTACATCTCCGCCTGGCACCAGGCCCCGGTCCGCGAGGGCCGCGACGACCTGCGCCTGCACCTGCAGATCTTCTCGATCTTGCGGGCACCCGGAAAGCTCAAGTACCTCGCCGGCTCCGAGTCCGGCGGTGGTGCGTGGATCTCCGACACGACTCCTGAGCGCATCGCCGACCGTCTCGTGCAGGTGGCGTCATGACGAGCATCGACGTGGACTGGCTCGACGCCTGGGACGTCGAGGACGGCAGCGCGCAGGCGCGTGCCCTCTTCACCGAGGTCTTCGACGCAGCGCCCGACGGCGTGTGGTCGGCTCCGGGCCGCGGGAACCTCATCGGTGAGCACACCGACTACAACGGCGGTCTCGTGCTGCCCTTCGCGCTGCCGCACCGTACCTACGCGGCCATCACGCGCCGCGCAGACCGCACGGTGCGCCTCGTCTCCGCGCAGGAGGCCGGCACCGTCGTCACGGTCGACCTCGACACCGTCGCCCCGGGCACGGTCACCGGGTGGGTCGCGTACGTCGTGGGTGTCGCGTGGGCGCTCGAGCAGGCCGGCGCGACGCTCGGTGGCTTCGACGTGGCGATCACGTCCTGCGTGCCCTACGGCGCCGGGCTGTCGTCGTCGGCTGCCCTCGAGGGGTCGGTCGCGATCGGTCTCGACGCACTCTTCGACCTCGGGCACGGGGCTGACGACGCAGGTCGCCAGCACCTCGTCGCCGCGTGCATCCGCGCGGAGAACGAGATCGCCGGTGCACCGACGGGCGGCATGGACCAGGCCGCTGCGCTCCGCTCGCAGGAGGGCCACGCGCTGCTGCTCGACTGCCGCAGCCTCGAGGTCCGCCAGATCCCCTTCGACCTCGCCTCCGACGGGCTCGCGCTGCTCGTCGTCGACACGCGTGCCCCGCACGCCCTCGTCGACGGTCAGTACGCCGCGCGCCGGGACACCTGCGAGGCGGCCGCGGCCGTGCTCGGCGTCGAGACGCTGCGCGAGGTCACCGACCTCGACGCGGCTCTCGCGACTCTCACGGCCCCCGGTGCGCTGGATGCCTCTGGGCAGGACCCCGAGATGACCGCGCGACGCGTGAAGCACGTGGTCACCGAGATCGCCCGTGTCGGCGAGGTCGTGTCCTTGCTCGACTCCGGACGGACGTCCGAGGTCGGTGCCGTGCTGTCCGCGGCCCACGCCTCGCTGCGCGACGACTACGAGGTCAGCTGCCACGAGCTCGACGTCGCGGTCGACGCGGCCGTGCAGGCCGGTGCCCTCGGCGGACGGATGATCGGCGGCGGCTTCGGTGGCTCCGCGATCGCCCTGGTCCGCGTCGAGGACGCCGAGCAGGTCGCCGGCGAGATCGCCGCAGCCTTCGAGTCCGAGGGCCTGCGCGCGCCCGGGTTCCTGGTCGCGGTCGCGGGTGGCCCTGCGGCCTGACCCGAGACCGTGGCCGGGGGCACCTCCCCACCAGGTCGCCCTTCTTCGCCGAGGTCGCACGGACACGCCAGATCGGGGCCCCTGAGCCCGGATTCTGGATCCTTCTATGTCTCGTCAAGTGGGTTGGGTGTGGCGTTGAGGGTTCGGTAGATCTGGCGGGCGAGGTAGCGCTTGATGCAGCGTCGGATCTCTTTGGTGGTCAGGCCCTGGGCGCGTCGTTTCTCGACGTAGGCGCGGGTTTGTGGGTCGTGGATCATGCGATTGAGCGCGGTGGTGTGCAGTGCGCGGTTGAGGCGTCTGTCGCCGCCGCGGTTGAGCCGGTGGCGGGTGGTGTTGCCTGATGAGGCGGGGATGGGGTTCGTTCCGGCAAGGGCGGCGAAGGCTGCTTCGGAGTGCACTCGTCCGTGGTGAGACCAGGCGGTCAGGGCGATCGCGGCGGTGATGGGGCCGATGCCAGGCTTGTCTAGGAGCGGTGCGCCGTGGCTGGCCCGGACGAGGTCGTTGATGCCAGCGGCGTTGGTCGTGATCTGGTCGGTGAGGTCGTGTGCTTGCTTGGCCAGGCGGATCGCTTCGGTGCGGGCGGTCGCTGTGGCGAGGTCTTCGGCGCGGGGTCGCCAGCGGGCCACGATCATCACTTGAGCGTTGGTCAGGGGTCTGCGTGCGTCGATGCCCAGGTCCACCAGGCGATGCAGGGCGGTCAGGGCGTTGAGGGTGGCGGTGCGCTGGGTGGTCATGAGGTCGCGAGCGGTGATCAGGACGCGTAGCGCGGCCCGGACTCCCTCGCTCAGGCGCGGGTGACGTAGCTGGTCGGTGGCCAGGGGCAGGGCCGCGGCGGCGATGCGGTGGGCGTCGAGGACGTCAGACTTGCCCCTGGCTCGGTGGGCCCGGGCGTCCATCTGGGGTGCTTCGGCGACCGGGTAGCCGCGGGTTTCGACCGTTGTTGCCAGCTGGGCGCCGTAGGACCCGATGCCTTCGATGACCCACAACGCCTCGAGGTCGCCGCCGGTGCGAGCACCAGCCCAGGCGATCGCGCGGGCCATGCCGGCCTGGGTGGTCGGGAACTGGGCAGAGTCGATCTTCTGGCCGGTGGGTGTCACGACCGCCAGGACGTGATTGCGGGCGTGGGTGTCCACGCCGATGACGAACGGGTGAGCATGGGCGACGATAGTCATGGTGGTTGGAGCCCTTCGCTGATCCAGGGAAAACGGTCCGGCCACTGACGGCCGGCGCCAGCCTGGGGAACAGTCACTCCGGGACAGCACTGTGACGAGTCGCGCCCGCGAGGGTGGACAGCCTTCTGATCAGGTCACCGAGGTGGGCCAGGACGGCGCCGGCCACCCCACCTCGACCGGACAGATCCAGACCAAGGCACCCGATGATCGGGGCCAGCGTGTCCGTGAGTCACGACCAAGGCAAGCGGCCAGCACCATCCTCACCAGCCAGTCCCAGACCAGCCACCCCAAGACTCACAGCGTGTCCGTACGACCTCGCTAGCTGTGGTGCGACCTCGTCGGGGACGTTCGCGGGCGCGTCGTCAGGGATCTGTGCGGAGCAGGCCGTAGATGCACAGGTCGTGGCGGACCCCGTCGATCGGGTACGCCTCACGGAGCGTCCCCTCCAGGGTGAAGCCGAGCCTCTCCGCGAGCGCACGGCTGCGCAGGTTGTCCGCAGCCGTGCGCAGCTCGACGCGGTGCATCCCCTCGTCCTCGAAGAGCGTCTGGACGACGGCGCGCACCGAGCGCGTCATGATCCCGAGCCCCTGGTACGCAGAGCCCAGCCAGTAGCCGATCTCGGCCTTGTCGACCTCGCGGGTGATCCGGGCGCCGACCACGCCGGCGATCTCCCCGCGGTAGACGACCGCGCTCGGGAGCGCGCGTCCTTCGGCCCACGAGCGCTGGCCGGCGGTGACGTACTCGAGGGTCTCCTCGCGGGTGAGGTCCGGGCGGGCGATCTCCTCCCACGGCCGGAGGTGGTTGAGGCTCGAGAGCACCAGCGCGTGGATCGCGTCGGTGTGGTGGTGGTCGAGCAGCACGAGCTCGATGTCGTCGTCGACGCGTGAGGCGAAGGTTCTCGTCATCCCCCGACCCTAGCGACGGTATGCCGTCCGGAGAGGTCGCACCTCTCCGCCGAGGTCGAGCCCCAGGACCGCGACCTCGCCGCAGCCGTCAGCTGCGCTTCGCGACCGTCAGCAGCACGACCGAGTCTTCGTCGGCCTCGAGGGAGTGCCGGGCGTCGGGGATCACCAGCAGCGCACCCGGCGCCCCGTCCCAGCTGTCCTCGCCGCAGACGAGGCGGACCCGTCCCTGCAGCACCTGCAAGGTCGCCTCCCCGGGGCTGTCGTGCTCCGCGAGACCTTCACCGGCGGTCAGGGCGATGATCGTCTGCCGCAGCGTCTGCTCGTGCCCCCCGTAGACGGTGTGCGCGCTGCGTCCGTTCGAGGACATCCGGGCCTCGTCGAGGGTGGTGCGGGCCTGGGCTGTGAGCGAGAGCTTCTCCATCTCTCGAGCCTCCCAGCACAGAGGTCGCAGCACACGTGACCTAGGCCCTGGATCAGAAGATCTCACAGTCGTCCAGCGAGGCGGTGAGTCCGTTTGGCGGACCGCGTCCCGCCTGTCGGACTGGGTCCTAGGACCCCGGAGGGCCTCGGGAAGTCGTCGGACGATAGTGGTACCGGCGTACCCGCCCGGCCCCCACCCCGCAGAGAAGATCACATGAGCTCCCTTCCTCACGGCCGCATCGTCGTGGTCGGCGGCGGCATGGTCGCCCACCGGTTCGCCGAGCACCTGTGCCAGCGCTCGCCCGAAGGCGACTGGACCCTCACCGTCATCGGCGACGAGCCCCACGCCCCCTACGACCGCGTGCACCTCTCTGAGTTCTTCGCAGGGCGCACCCCGGACGACCTCGTGCTCGACGCCGGACCCTGGTCAGACCCGCGGGTCACCCTCGTCACCGGCGACGCCGTCGCCGCCCTCGACCTCGCGGGGCAGACCGTCACGACCCGCTCCGGCCGCGTCGAGGCCTACGACGACCTCGTGCTCGCGACGGGCTCGTGGGCCTGGACCCCGCGCACCGACGGCACGGACCTGCCGGGCGTCTTCACCTACAGGACGATGGCCGACGTGGTCGCCCTCGACGAGTGGGTCCGGCTGCGTTCGGAAAAGCTCGGCCGCCCGCTCGCCGGAGCCGTCGTCGGCGGGGGAGTCCTCGGCCTCGAGGCCGCCGCCGCCCTGCAGACCCTCGGCACGAGCGCGACTGTCGTCGAGTTCTCCGACAGGCTCATGAGCGTCCAGCTCGACCCGGGCGGCGGCGAGGCGCTCCGCGTCCTGGTGACCGACCTCGGCTTCGACGTCCGGACCTCGACAGGCGCGACACGTCTGGGGGCAGCCGGCGACGGAGCCGTCGCGACCATGGAGCTCTCCGACGGGACGAGCGTCCCCGCCGACGTCGTCGTCTTCTCGACGGGCGTCCGCCCCCGCGACAGGGTGGCCCGCGAGGCCGGCCTCGCGGTCGGCGAGCGCGGTGGCGTCGTGGTCGGCCCGACCTGCCGCACCTCCGACCCGTCCGTGTGGGCTATCGGCGAGTGCGCCTCCTACGAGGGCGAGTGCACGGGCCTCGTGGCGCCCGGGAACAAGATGGCCGAAGTGGTCGTCGACCAGCTGCTCGGTGGCACGACGACTTATGAGACCTTCCCCGAGGGCACCCGCCTCAAGGGCGTCGGAGTCGAGGCCGCGAGCTTCGGCGACGTCTTCGCCCTGACCCCCGGCGCACTCGAGGTGACCTTCGCCGACCCTGTCGCCAAGACGTACAAGAAGCTCGTCGTCTCCGACGACGCGAAGGTCCTGCTCGGCGGGGTCTTCGTCGGCGACGTCGCGCTCTACCCCTCGCTGCGCCCGATGCTCGGCCGCCCGCTCGGCGCCGACCCGTCGGCCTTCCTCGCCCCCGAGGGCGGCGCCGGCGTGCCGTCCCTCGAGCTGCCCGACGACGTGGTCGTCTGCTCCTGCGCGAACGTCACGGCAGGCACCGTCCGCGGTGCCGTGACCGAGCACGGGTGCACGAGCGTCGGCGAGGTCAAGGCCTGCACCAAGGCGGGGACAGTCTGCGGGTCGTGCGTCCCGCTGCTCACCAAGATCGTCAACGCGACCCTCGAGAAGTCCGGCATCGAGGTGTCCCGCGCGATGTGCGAGCACTTCTCGATGGCCCGCGCCGAGCTCTACGACCTCGTGCGGCGCGAGGGGCTGCGGACCTTCTCCGAGATCGTCGGGGCCCACGGGACCGGCCGCGGCTGCTCGGTCTGCAAGCCTGTCGTCGCCTCGATCTTGTCCTCCCTCGGCCCCGGCCACGTGCTCGAGCCCGAGCAGGCAGCCCTCCAGGACACCAACGACCACGTCATGGCCAACATGCAGAAGGACGGCACCTACTCGGTCGTCCCGCGTGTCCCCGGGGGCGAGATCACCCCGGAGAAGCTCCTGGTGATCGGCGAGGTCGCGCAGGAGTTCGGTCTCTACACGCGCATCACCGGTGCCCAGCGCATCGGGATGTTCGGGGCGCGGATCGACCAGCTCCCCGCGATCTGGACCCGCCTGGTCGACGCCGGCTTCGAGTCCGGTCAGGCCTACGGCAAGGCCCTGCGCAACGTGAAGTCCTGCGTCGGGCAGGCCTGGTGCCGTTTCGGGGTCAAGGACTCCGTCGGCATGGGGGTCCAGATCGAGATGCGCTACCGAGGGCTGCGAGCGCCGCACAAGTTCAAGATGGGCGTCTCCGGCTGTGCCCGCGAGTGCGCGGAGGCCCGGGCCAAGGACGTCGGCATCATCGCGACCGAGAAGGGCTGGAACGTCTACGTCGGCGGTAACGGCGGCTTCACCCCGCGCCACGCCGACCTGCTCGCCGAAGACCTCGACGACGAGCGCCTCATCCAGGTGATCGACAGGTTCCTCGCCCTCTACGTCCGCAGCGCGGACAGGCTCCAGCGGACGGCGCCGTGGGTCGCGGACTACCCGGGCGGGATCGCGGAGCTGCGGCGGGTGGTCGTCGACGACGCCCTCGGCATCGGTGCGGAGCTCGAGGCGTTCATGGCCCACCACGTCGAGAGCTACCGCGACGAGTGGGCCGAGACGCTCGCGGACCCCGAGAAGCTCAGCCGCTTCGTGTCCTTCGTCAACGCCCCCGACCAGCACGACCCCGACCTCTCGTACACCTCCGAGCGCGGCCAGGTCCGGCCTGCTCGGGCCGGAGAGGTCGCCGACCCCAACCCCGTGATCGCCCGCACGCTGGAGGTACGACGGTGAACGCCACGACTGATCGCTGGACACGGGTCTGCTCGCTGCCCGACCTCGTCCCCGAGCGCGGGGCGGCTGCACTCGTCGACGGTGTGCAGGTCGCGCTGTTCAGGCTCGAGGACGACACAGTCCTGGCCGTGCAGCAGCACGACCCCTTCTCCGGCGCGAACGTCCTGTGCCGCGGTCTCGTCGGGTCCGTCGGCGACGTCACGGTGCTCTCCTCGCCGATGTTCAAGCAGGTCTGGTCGCTGCGCACGGGTGAGTGCCTCGACGCCGGTGGCAAGGAACCGCAGGACCTCGCGACCTTCCCGGTGCGGGTCGACGGCGGCGACGTCTTCGTCGGACCGGCGGTCGTGCGGTGACCGTGTCGCAGGTGCACGCGCCCACGATGCTCGGGCTCGACCTGGCTGGTCGGCAGGTCCTCGTCGCCGGAGGTGGCCCTGTGGCCACACGCCGCGTGGGCACGATGCTCGACGGTGGGGCAGTCGTCGTCGTGGTCGCCCCGGAGGTGACCGACGAGCTGCGGAGCCTGGCTGCGGCCGGACGGGTGACGCTCCTCGACCGGACCGTGGAGCCTGGCGACGTCGACGGCTGCTGGCTCGTCCACGCCTGCACGGGCGACGCCGACGCCGACGCGATGCTGGCCCGTCAGGCAGACGCGCAGCGGGTGTTCTGCGTCGTGTCCTCCGACGTCACGCTCGGCTCGGCCCGCTCACCGGCGACCGCAGACGTCGCGGGCATGGTCCTCGCGGTGGTCTCGTCAGGGTCGGCGGACCCGCGACGGGTCGCTGCGGTCCGCGACAGCCTGGTGTCCCTCGTCCGCGGCGGACAGGTCGACCTCGGCGCGGTGCGCCGGGAAGCTGGCGGGGCTGGTGCCATGACCGGTGCTGCCGGTGCTGCCGGTGCTGCCGGTGCTGCCGGTGGGGCCGGGACAGCTGGGGAGCCTGCTGACCTCACGGGTCCTGGGTACCTCTCGCTGCTCGGTCCCACGGTCCTGCAGCCCGGCTCGGTCGCGCTCGTCGGCGGTGGGACGGGCGATCCCGACCTCATGACGGTCAGGGCGCGCACGCTCCTCGCGCAGGCCGACGTGGTCGTCGCCGACAGGCTCGGGCCCACGGCCGTGCTGACCGAGCTCGCCGACCACGTCGAGGTGGTGCACGTCGGCAAGAGCCCGGGCATCCACCAGGTCCCGCAGCAGGGCATCAACCAGATCCTCGTGGACCGTGCGCAAGCAGGGCTGCGGGTGGTCAGGCTCAAGGGCGGAGACGCCTTCCTCTTCGGTCGCGGCGGTGAAGAGGTCCTCGCCTGCCGGGCCGCCGGCGTGCCGGTCCAGGTGGTGCCGGGCATCACGTCGGCCGTCGCGGCGGCGGAGGTCGCCGGCATCCCGGTGACCCACCGCGGGACCGCCGACAGGGTGCACGTGGTCAACGGCCACGGCAGGCTGACCGACCTCGACCTCGCGGCACTCGCGACGCCGGGTGTCACCGTCGTCATGCTCATGGGGCTCGCGGGCATCGAGCGGATCGTGGCCGAGGCCCTCGCGGGCGGTGCCGCGCCGAGCAGACCCGCGGCTGTGGTGGTCCGGGCGACCCTGCCGGGGGAGCAGGTCGTCCGCGCCCCGCTCGCCGACCTCGCGAGCGCATGCCACGCAGCCGGTCTCACGTCGACCGGGGTCATCGTGGTCGGCGAGGTCGCCCGCGAGGGCTTCCTCGACCCGGCCGCGCCAGGTCGCGCTGCCGAGGCCCCGCCGAGCCGCAAGCAGCTCCGCGAGGCGGCTGCCGCTGTCGCACGCGCCTGACCCTGTCCGACGAGGTCGTACCCGTACCCACGAGGTCGTCCCTGCACCCACGAGGTCGTCCCTGCACCCACGAGGTCGTACAGACACGCCGTTCTGCGGGTTGACCACCGCGATCTTGGCGTGTCCGTACGACCTCGGGGGGATGAGGGTGATCTCGGGGTCACGCTCAGGCGGGTTCGGTCAGCTGAAGTCGCAGCCGACAGCCATCGTGACCACTCCGAGGACAGGTCCGTGGAGCGGCTCCCAGAGTGCGGCGAAGGCTTCGCCCTGCTCGCGGGTCTCGAAGATGACGCCGATGCCCGAGCCCGAGGACCCAGCGCCGTCGGCCCCACCGATGCCGAGCTCGGCGTCAGCCCCAGGCTGACACCTGAACGGCACCTCGGGGTCGAGGTATCCGAGGTCGAGCACCTGGTTCGCCGGCCTGTACAGGGCAGGGTCGACGTCTGCGAGGTACTCGCGGTCGCTGCCCGCGATCCACACGATCGTCTCGTCCGGGCGGCTGTCCCCGCGGAACGCCACGTCATGCGACATCTGCGCGGGCCACCCGGCGGCGACGCCAGGGTTCGGGACCGCCTGTCCCTGCTCGTCCATCCACAGCGACGCCACGTCGCCCGTGACCACCAGCTCTTCAGGGGTGGTGATCGGGGCGCCGGGGTTGAACGACTCGTCGTAGGGGATGCGTTCGGTCACCGTGGCCGTCTGGGAGACCCAGATCGAGTACCGCCCTGCCGGGAGCGGGGTCGTGCCGTCCGTGCACAGCGTGCGTGCGAGCGGGCCGGTCGTGGACACCTCCGACGGGAAGCCGTCACCCAGGTCGAAGGGCGTGGTCGTCGCAGTCGGTGCCTGCTCGGTCCACCCGACGACCACGCCGTCCTTGACCGCGACGGCGGTGAGGTGCGTCGAGACGACTCCGGCGAGCCCGTCGCCGGAACGGTTCCAGAAGGTCGCCGTGATGCTGTCGCCCGCAGCCCCCTCGATCCAGGTCGGGCTGAAGCCGAGGTCCGGGCTGCCTGACGGAGGAGTGACCACGGCACCGCACGCCGGGAACACGGCGGTCGGGTCCGCCTGCGGCAGGGCAGCGGGCTGGGACGGCTCTGGCTCCGTCGGAGCCGTGGGCTCGGCGGGCGCCTCGGTCTCGGCGGGCTCTGAGGTCGGCTCGGCGGGTGCGGTCGTCTCGCTCGGGGCCGAGCCAGGCTGCGGAGAGCCGATCACGTCAGGCAGCGGAGCGCTGTCGTCGCCGAACAGCTGCACGGCGGCGAAGGCGCCGGTGCCGACGAGCGTCAGCCCGGCGACGGCAGAACCGACGACGAAGAAGGGTCGGCGTCGACGCTTCGCTCGGATGCGCTCGGCAGCCGCCCGGCGGATCTGCTCAGCAGGCATGGCTCCGTCGACGGCGTCGTCCGCAGCGCGGGTGAAGGTGGTACGCAGGTCGTCGTTCACCGGTGGCTCCTCGGCTCGTCGTCGGTCGGGTGGTCTGTCCTGGTGGGTGGTGCGCCAGTTCCTGGCGCATCCTCCTGTGCTCGAAGGGCGGCAGAAGCACCAGACGTGCCCGGTGTGCCGGGCGAGGCTCCAGGGAGCGAGGGAGCGAACCGTTCGTCGCCCACAGCGCTGGCCGCACGCCCGCTGCCTGCGGGGACCGGTGCGAGGTCGGCCAGCAGACCGCGCAGCGCCGCGTGCGCGTCGGCGACGTGCCGGCGGGCCGTCCCCTCGGCGATGCCGAGCTCGTCGGCGATCTGCGGGACGGTGAGGTCGTCGTAGTACCGCAGCACCACGCAGGCACGCTGCCGCGGCGACAGCCGCTGGAGGGCGACGGCCACGTCGACCTGGTCGCCCGTCGCAGGCGCCGTGCTCTCCTGACGGTCGGCGCTCGCGGTGAGGTGCCTGATCCGCGACCAGCGCGTCCGGCGGCGGTACCCGTCGAGGTAGATCGTGTAGATCGCCCGTCGTACGTAGGCCTCTGCCGCGTGCGGCTGCGGTGCGGACTTCCGCGAGAAGACCTTCACCAGCGCGTCCTGCACGAGGTCTTCGGCGTCGCGCACGTTCCCGCTCAGCAGGTACGCGTACCCCAGGAGTGCTCGGTGCCGAGTGCGCACCAGCTCTCCCATGTCGTGCTCCCAGTCGTCCATCTCGTCCCCTGTCCTGGTGTTGCTGTCACACATCATGACGCTCGGGGTCGGCAGAACAGTGGGGGTGAGTTCTGGGTGACTCGCTGTGGGCTGATGCCGCCCGCGCTGCTGGGTCAGCCGCAGGCAGCCTCGCCGTCCACCTGGACCGGCGCGTAGCCGAAGGCCTCGGTGAAAAGGTCGACGAACCGTGCGGCGTCCTCGGGAGTCTCGAAGGCCACGGCGTACCCGAGGGTGAGCTGCAGGTCGTCTGTCGGCGACACCCCGGCGAGGGTGCCCGCGGCCTCGGGCTGGCAGGTGAGTGGGAGGACGTGCTCTCCAGGGGCGTAGCCGATGTGCTCGAGGGTCGTCCAGGCAGCTTCCTGGACGATAGCGGCGTCCATCCTGTCGGTCTGGCTCCGGGCCCCGAACCCGGCGATCGGCGAGAACCAGACGACGCTCTGGGCTGTCGCGGTCCCGGCCTGGACCGCAGGCGTGACGTCGGCGGGCCAGTCGAGCGACGCGGACGACTCGTCGAGGGCGGCCTCCGGGCTCCCGGTGGCCGAGCCGTCGGGAGCGCCGGCGCCGGTGGGGGTGCCCTCGGACATCGTCCCGGCCGCGTTCCCGAAGTACCTCACGACACCACCGTCGTCTGTCTCTGCGAGCGTCATGCTCAGCGCTGGTCCGACGACGAGTCCCGGGTCGCCGATCTCGGGCCAGGTGGCAGGACTGGGCGCGTCAGGGTCTTCGACGCGGGTGATGCCGTAGACGGTGTAGGTCCCGGGCTCGTACGCACCCGGCCGGGAGACCTGACCGCAGGCCTCGACGCCCCAGCTCGACAGCACCGCGACGCTGTCCGCGTCGAGCGAGGTCTGCATCCTCGACCATGTCGTCGGGCTCGCCGGAGGGGTCGCGACGACCACGCCGTCCTTGACCAGCACGAAGCCTGTCGGGCCGACGACCGTGCGCTCCACCTCGTCGGCACGGATGTTGACGTAGAGGGTCGGCAGAGGCTCGGTCGTCGAGAACGGCCGGTCGTCGAGCGGACCAGAGGTGATGTCGTCGCCGTCGAGGTCGCCCACCGCGGCGGGACGGTCCGCGGCGAAGGAGTACATGATCGACGGGGACGCCGTGGCCTCGAGGTAGTCGGGCGCGGGCTGCCCGCACAGCGTCCTGATGCTCTGGCCGCGCGGGTCGTCCGGGAGGGCGACGACAGGTGCGTCGTCGTCGCGGAACAGCTGGAGTGCGGCGAGGGCGCCCGTCGCGGTGACGGCGAGGCAGGCTGCCGTCGCGCCGGTGACCAGCACGGGCCTGCGCCGCCTGCGCTGCCGGACCGTCGCGAGGACCTTCTCGGAGGCCGCGTCGGGGTCGACCCTCGAGGCACCGAGAGAGGCCAGGGATCCGAGGTCGTCGCGCAGGGTGCGGGTCACTGTCGTGTCCTTGTCGTCGGGCTGGTCTGGTGCGCAGGAGCGCGGTCGATCTCCGGTGCAGCGGTGATAGGTGGCGCGAAGCGTGCGTGGTCTCCGGCGCCGGGCTGGTCGTGGCGACCGGACTGGTCGCCACCGCTGTCCGCGGAGCCGCCGTCGGTCTGGTCGGGCTCCGCAGAGCCCGGCTCGACAGCCGGGGACGCACCGAGCGTGACGGGAGAGTCGTCCGGGAGCTCGACGTCCTCGCCGAGGATCGCCCGGAGGGCCTGGTGCGCGTCGGACAGGTGCCGCTTGACGGTC
This sequence comes from Sanguibacter biliveldensis, assembly GCF_033798665.1. Lineage (NCBI taxonomy): Bacteria > Bacillati > Actinomycetota > Actinomycetes > Micrococcales > Sanguibacteraceae > Sanguibacter > Sanguibacter biliveldensis. The sequence continues at coordinate 3,693,742 of NZ_CP138359.1, read as the reverse complement.
CCCGGAGCGCACCCGAGAGACTTCGCCACCTGGGGGACGGTGAGGTCGTCGTAGTACCGCAGCACGACGCAGGCGCGCTGTCGGGGGGTGAGAGCGTCGAGGGCCACGGCCACGTCGAGCTGGGCGCTCGTGGCCAGCTCAGCACTCTCCTGGCGGTCGACGACCCCCACCAGGTGCTTGATGCCGGACCACCGTCGCCGTCGCCTGTACTGGTCGAGGTAGAGGGTGAGGATCGCGCGGCGCACGTAGGACTCCGAGGTCGCGGCCTCGGGCGCGCGACGACGGCTGAACACCTTGACGAAGGCGTCCTGGACCAGGTCTTCGGCTTCCTTGACGTTGCCGCACAGGAGGTAGGCGTAGCCGGTGAGCGCGCCGATGCGCTCGCGCACCATCCTGCTCAGGTCGTGCTCGTCGGTCATCGGTCCCCCTGCTGTCCCTGCTGCCCGGTGCCGACAGTCGTCGGTGCCCTCACCCCTCCACAACGCACCGTGCCCGCAGAACGTTGGGGCGCGTCCCCCTGCGCACCCCGTCCGGCCTGCGTAGACTGCCCGCTACGTCGACCGAGTGTGATCGGCGTCACATGCGACGGACGTCGTGTGCGGTGCAGTCGTCAAGGAGGACGGATGCTCGAGCTCGGAACCACCAGTCTTGTCATCGTCGGCGTGATCGCGGTGATCGGGGCGCTCTCCCTCGTCGTCGCCGTCGTGCTCCGACGCCAGGTGCTCGCCGCCCCCGAGGGCACGGACAGCATGAAGGAGATCGCGCTCGCGGTCCAGGAGGGGGCCTCGGCGTACCTCAGCCGGCAGTTCAGGACCCTCGCACTCTTCGTCGTCGTGGTCTTCGGGCTGCTCTTCGTGCTGCCCGGCGACGCGAGCATCCGGGTGGGCCGCTCGGTCGCCTTCGTCGTCGGGGCCGGCTTCTCGGCCGCGATCGGGTACCTCGGCATGTGGCTCGCGACCCGGGCGAACCTCCGCGTCGCCGCGGCCGCGATGCACCCTGGAGCCCGGACCGAAGGGGCCCGCATCGCGTTCCGCACCGGGGGAGTGGTCGGCCTGTCCGTCGTCGGCCTGGGGCTGCTCGGTGCCTCCGGGGTCGTGCTGCTCTTCCGCGGCGACGCGCCGTCGGTCCTCGAGGGCTTCGGCTTCGGAGCGGCGCTGCTGGCCATGTTCATGCGCGTCGGCGGTGGCATCTTCACCAAGGCCGCCGACGTCGGCGCGGACCTCGTCGGCAAGGTCGAGCAGGGCATCCCCGAGGACGACCCGCGCAACGCCGCGACCATCGCCGACAACGTCGGGGACAACGTCGGCGACTGCGCTGGCATGGCCGCGGACCTCTTCGAGTCCTACGCCGTGATGCTCGTGGCCGCGCTGATCCTCGGCAAGGCGACCCTCGGCGAGCAGGGGCTCGTCTTCCCGCTGATCGTCACCGCGGCCGGGGCCTTCGTCGCGCTGCTGGGCATCGCGACCACCCGGGTGCGCGGGTCGGAGAGCGGGCTGCGCGCGATCTACCGCGGCTTCTACGTCTCCGCCCTGCTCGGCGCGGTCCTCGCTGCCGTCGCCGCCTTCGCCTACCTGCCCGCGACCTTCGCCGAGTCGCCCGGGACCGCCGACCTCTCCGACGTCACGAGCGACCCGCGGGTCGTCGCGAGCCTCGCCGTGCTCGTCGGGGTGGTGCTCGCCGGGATCATCCTCTGGGTCACGGGGTACTTCACGGGCACCACCTCCAAGCCGACGCTGCACGTCGCCGCGACCTCACGGACCGGCGCCGCGACGGTGATCCTCTCCGGGATCGGCGTCGGCTTCGAGTCCGCCGTCTACACCGCAGGCATCATCGCCGCGGCGATCTGCGGGGTCTTCCTGCTCGCGGGCGGCTCGGTCTGGCTCTCGCTGTTCCTCGTGGCCCTCGCCGGCTGCGGGCTGCTCACCACGGTCGGTGTCATCGTCGCGATGGACACCTTCGGGCCGGTCTCGGACAACGCCCAGGGGATCGCCGAGATGTCGGGCGACGTCGACGAGGAGGGCGCCCAGGTGCTCACCGACCTCGACGCCGTCGGCAACACGACCAAGGCGATCACCAAGGGCATCGCGATCGCGACGGCCGTGCTCGCCGCGACGGCGCTCTTCGGCTCCTACGCCGACGCCGTCCAGTCCGCGCTGCGCGACGTCACCGACGCCGCGAGCACGGGGATCGTCACGTCGATGCTCAGCTTCTCGATCATCTCGCCCGTCACCCTCGTCGGGGTGATCCTCGGGGCGGCCACGGTCTTCCTCTTCTCGGGGCTGGCCATCGACGCCGTGACCCGGGCGGCCGGGGCGATCGTCTTCGAGGTCCGGCGCCAGTTCCGCGAGCACCCCGGGATCATGACCTACGAGGAGCGTCCCGACTACGGCCGGGTGGTCGACATCTGCACCCGCGACTCGCTGCGCGAGCTCGCGACCCCTGGCCTCCTTGCGGCCTTCGCGCCGATCGCCGTCGGCTTCGGGCTGGGGGTCGGTCCGCTCGCCGGGTTCCTCGCCGGGGCGATCGGTGCCGGGGTGCTCATGGCCGTGTTCCTCGCCAACTCCGGGGGTGCGTGGGACAACGCGAAGAAGATCATCGAAGACGGTGCCTACGGCGGCAAGGGCTCGCCCGCGCACGAGGCCGTGGTCATCGGCGACACCGTCGGCGACCCCTTCAAGGACACCGCTGGCCCCGCGATCAACCCGCTCATCAAGGTGATGAACCTGGTCGCGGTGCTCGTCGCGCCCGCGGTGGTCGCGATGAGCGTCCCGGCCGACGCGAACCACACGCTGCGTATCGGGATCGCGGTCGTGGCGGCGCTGATCGCCTTCGGGGCGATCGTCGCGAGCCGCCTGCGGGCCGCACGCGTGGACGCGGCGTCGCTCACCGAAGAACCCGCGGGAGCTGCGCGACGACCTCAGGACGGGTGACTGGCCTGCGCTGACCGCTGACCGGCTGCGGTCGGCGCAGGCCGGCCGACCAGCAGCCTCGACCGCACGACCGCACGACCGCACGACCGCACGACCGCACGACCGCACGACCGCACGCCAGCACGACCGCCTGGCCGCCTGGCCGCCTGGCCGGCGGTCATGCGGTCGCGGCGGTTGCGGCGGCGGGTGCGCAGGGCGAGCATGACCGCATGGACCACCTCGACGACCAGCACCCGCCGTCAGACGGCCCGAGCGGCCAGCCGCTGCGGATCCTCAGCTACAACATCAAGAGCCTGCAGATGGACGCGACCGCCGTCCGCGACGTCATCCGCGAGAGCGACCCCGACGTCGTCGCGATCCAGGAGCCCTGCCGCTACCTCACGGGCGGTCGCCGCCGGATGCGAGCCCTCGCCGCGGCGACGGGGACGGTCTGCGTGATCCCCGGAGGCAGCCCCTTCGGCGCCTACACGACGGGGCTCCTCGTTGCCCGCAGGCACGAGGGCGCCGTCGTCCGACGCCGCGGCCGACCGCTCAGCTGGCGGTGGTGGCGTCGGCGCGACCTGCGGGCGTGGCCGACGCGGCGGGGGAGCGCGCTCGTCGACCTCGGCGACGTCGTCGTGGTCTCGGTCCACCTCGGGCTCGACGCCCGCGAGCGCCTGGACCACTGCGCCGAGGTCGCGCGGCTCGTCGAGCGTGCCGGGGCGGCACGGTGCGTGGTCGCCGGGGACCTCAACGAAGAACCGGGTGGACCGGCGTGGCAGGCCCTCGGCACGCTCCTGCACGACGCCGTGCCCGATGCGCCGGGCCTCACCTTCGCGGCACCCAAGCCGCGTCGGCGGATCGACGGGGTGCTCGTCGGGGACGGGTTCGAGGTGATCTCGTCGAGGGTCCTGCGCACGCCTGCGGCGCTGCGGGGGAGCGACCACCTCCCGCTGCTCGTGGAGGTCGTGCGCCGGGCCTGAGGGTCTGGGCCCTGAGGACGGCCCCGCCGTCACGCTGAGCTACGTACCGACGGGCCGCGTACCGACGGGCCGCGTGCCGACGCGCCCCTCGTGCACAGGCGTTCCGGGTGCGTGCCGCGACGGCGCGTCCGACCATGGGGCATGGCTGATCACCCCGACACCCCGTCCCCCGACCACCTGCCACCCGAGGGCGTCGACGACGCGACGGTCGAGGCCGTCGGCGGCGTGACCGCGGCGCTCGAGGTCGTCGAGCAGGCGCGTGGCATGCTCTACGCCTTCCACAGGCTCACGGGGCGCGCCGACAACGAGCTCGCCGAGGCCCTCGACAAGCTCGAAGAGGCCGGTCACAAGGAGCTCGCCGACGAGGTCCGGGCCGACCTGGTGGGCCTCAACGTCCTGCAGGGGCGCTGGACCTTCCAGGTGGTCGAAGACTACGACGACGGCTACTGGACGCGGTTCCGCGGCTGGGAGAAGACCGTCCGCGACAGGCTCCTCGGCGGCCGGAGGCACGTCTACGAGGCTGGCCTGAAAGAGCAGAACCGCACCCCGGGCCGTGAGGGGCACGAGGCGCGTCCGCCGGGCTGAGGAGCAGCTGGCGCGCGGCGCGCACCGGTTTGGAAGGGTGCTCTGCGCCGCGCACCATAGAGAGATGACACCCTCCAGACCGCGCGCGTCTCGCCCCAGGGCCCTGGCCTCCGTCGTGCTCGCGGGTGCGGTGGCCCTCTCGGTCTCGGCGTGCGGCGACGACCAGCAGGCCGGAGGCTCGGACGAGGCGTTCTGCGCCGACTACGCGCAGTTCAGCCAGGCCGAGTTCCTCGACGGGGTCGACACGACCGACGTCGCATCGGTCCTCACGGCCCTCGACACGATGGTGCAGGACGCCAAGCAGATCCAGCCGCCGGACGAGATCTCCGCAGCGTGGACGACCGTGTTCCAGGCGAGCGAAGACCAGGTCCAGGTGATGCGCGGCGTCGACTGGTCCTCCGAGGCGGCGCAGCAGGAGTACTTCGCGTCGGTCGAGGGCTTCAGGTCCGACGAGCTCGACGCGGCGACGGCCGAGGTCGAGGACTACGTCGCCGAGCACTGCGCGTCCTGAGCGACCGGGTGAGATCCGCAGCGGATGGGGACTAGTGCCCCGATTCTGAGTTGCGGCTGTGAGCGACGCCCCCCGACTATGGACGCATGACTACACGCCGGTACACCAAGAACCTGTTCGCGACCTCCACGGCCGCCGTCCTCGCCCTCGGCCTCCTCGCCGGGTGCAGCAGCGGCGGGTCCCTCGAGGACTACTGCAAGGAGGGCGAGGCCCTCTCCTCCGGCGACTTCGCCCAGGACATCGACCCCAACGACCCCGACGCGATGAAGGCTGCCTTCGACGACATCGTCACGAAGGTCAAGGACATCGACGCCCCGGACGAGATCAAGGACGACTGGAACGTCCTCGTCGAGTCCGTCGAGAAGCTCAACGACGGCATGAAGGACCTCGACCTCACCGACGCCGACGACCAGGCCAAGTTCATGGAGCTCACGACCGAGCTCAACTCTGACGAGGTCACCGCAGCGAGCGACCGCGTCACCACCTTCAACGACGAGAACTGCGAGGCCTGATCCTCCAGGTCCCGGCGTGACCGACTGACAGAGGGCGGCTCCCCGACAGGGGAGCCGCCCTCTGCGCGTCTGCCGGCCGCGACGCGCTCGGGTGGTCTGCTCTGATGAGGAATCATTGCTGCCATGAGCCCGACCACGCACAGCGCCCCCGGCCCCTCGACCGACCCGGCCCTCGTCGCCCTCCTCAGGGCCGACCTGCAGGCCAGCGGGTTCACTGTCGAGGGTGTTGAGGACGCGCTCGGCCCTGTCGCCGCAGCGGCCCTGCACCGTGAGCAGGCGCTGCCCGCGCTCCGGGCGAGCGCACCGCAGGTGCCCGCGGCGACCCATGCCTCAGGTGCCTCGCCCTCTGGTCCGGCAGCCCCGGCGGCCCTGGTGGTCCCGGCACGGTCGGCGGTCCTCACGCTCACGCGGCTCTTCGTGCTCGGGCGCGAGGTCCCGGCCCGTGACCTCGACGCCGCACTCCCGGGCCTGGGGTCGGCCGGTGCGCAGGAGCTCGGCCTCGTCGCCCTCGACGACCCCACCGACCTCACCGCTGCTGGGCCGGTCGTCCGCCCGCTCGTCGACCTCCGGCCGTACTCCGCGCACGACGCCCGTGGTCCTGTCGACTGGTGGCTCGCCTCAGACCTCGGCGAGCTCGCCACGAGCACCCGGCTCTCGGGCGACCACGTCCTCGGTGCGGGTGGTGCGTCGATCACCCTCGCCCAGGTGACAGGCCGGTCGCCGCGAGCCCGGGTCCTCGACCTCGGCACAGGTTGCGGCATCCAGGCGCTGCACGCGTCGCGTCACGCCCAGACCGTCGTCGCGACGGACATCTCCGAGCGTGCGCTGCGCTTCGCGGCCTTCAACGCCGCCCTCGACGGGGCTGAGCTCGACCTGCGCCTCGGGTCGATGCTCGACCCCGTCGCCGGCGAAGAGTTCGACCTCGTCGTCTCGAACCCGCCCTTCGTCATCACCCCGCGCACCGTGCCCGCCGGGTCCGTGGAGCCCGGGCGCGACGCAGCCGACCGACCAGCGGGCCCCGGCGAGATCCCGACCTACGAGTACCGAGACGGCGGACGCTCGGGTGACGACCTCGTGCGCGACCTCGTCACCGGGGTCGGAGCGGTCCTGGCCCCCGGCGGGGTCGCGCAGATGCTCGGCAACTGGGAGCACCGCGCCGGGGAGGCGTGGACCGAGCGGGTCGGACGCTGGCTCGACGAGTCTGGCCTGGACGGCTGGGTGGTCCAGCGCGAGGTCCTCGACCCGGCCGAGTACGCCGAGACCTGGATCCGTGACGGTGGCACCACCCCGGAGCGTGAGCCCGAGGCCTGGGCGAGCGCCTACGGTGCGTGGCTCGACGACTTCGCGTCCCGGGACGTCGAGGCCATCGGCTTCGGGTTCTTCGTGCTGCGCAAGCCCCTCCCCGGGGAGGAGGTGACGCTGCGGCGTCTCGAAGAGCACACAGGATCGGTCCGCCAGCCTCTCGGTACGCACCTCGAGGCGAGCCTCGCCGCGCACCTCTGGCTCGAGACCCTCGACGACGAGGCCCTCGCGCAGCAGAGGCTCGTGGTCGCGGCCGACGTGACCGAAGAGCGTTTCTACACGCCGGGCGCCGCCGACCCGAACATCGTCATCGTGCGCCAGGGCGACGGGCTCGGCCGGGGCGTGCACGCGTCGACCTCGCTCTCGGCCCTGGTCGGGGCGTGCGACGGCGAGCTCTCCGTCGGGCAGATCGTCGCGGCGATCGCGACGATCTTCGAGGTGTCCGGCGCGGAGCTGGCCGCCGAGCTGCTGCCTGCGGTCCGCAACCTCGTCCGGGACGGTTTCCTGGTCCGAGACGCGGGGTGACGTCCGGCCGTCCGCGGCAGCCTCACTGCCAGACGGGCCGGCGCGGCCTGACCGCCGGACGGGCCGGCGTGGCCTGACCGCCGGACGGGCGGTCGCAGCCCGACCTCTAGCCGGACCGCGGCAGCCTGACCTCGAAGGTCGCCCCGCAGGATGCTTCCCCCGTGCCACGGGGACCGGTCCCGGGGCCGCCTCCGAGCGGCTGCGCCGGACTGTGCGCCGTGAGTGTGCCGCCGTGCTCCTGCACGATCGCCTGGGCGATCGCGAGGCCGAGACCCGTCGAGCCCCCGACGCGGTTGCGGGCCGAGTCCCCGCGGCTGAACCTCTGGAACAGCGACGGCAGCAGCGCCGGAGCGATGCCCGGGCCGTCGTCGGTCACGCTCACGACCACAGTCCCGGGCTCGGCCCGCAGCCCGAGGACCACCCGGGTCCCCGGAGGCGTGTGGACCCGGGCGTTGCTGAGCAGGTTGACGAAGACCTGCCGCAGCCGCGCCTCGTCTCCGCGGACGACGACGTCGGGGGCCGGCGCGTCGTCGTCCGCATCGTCGGTGCCCTCAGTGCCGTCAGTGCTGCCTGGGCTGTCAGTACTTCCAGTGCTCTCAGCGCTGCCAGTGCTGCCTGTGCGCTCAGTGCTCAGCAGGTCCAGCTCCCACACGTGGTCGTGGCTGGCCGCGTGGGCGTCGGCGAGCGCGTCGACGGCGAGCAGCGTGAGGTCGACCTCCTCGCGCTCGAGCGGACGGCCGGCGTCCAGCCGGGCGAGCAGCAGCAGGTCTTCGACGAGGGCGCCCATGCGCAGCGCCTCCGACTCGATCCGGTCGAGCGCGCGCAGCGTGTCGACGGGGACGTCGTCGGGCGACCGTCGGACGAGCTCGGCGTAGCCGCGGATCGAGGCGAGCGGGGTCCGCAGCTCGTGGCTCGCGTCGGCGACGAACTGGCGGACCTGCGTCTCGGACTCGTGCCGGGCGGCGAGCGACGACTCGACGTGCCCGAGCATCCTGTTGAGCGCTGCCCCCACGGTCCCGACCTCGGTCCGCTCGTCGGTGTCCTGCGGGTCTACGCCGTGGATCTGCTCGACCTCGCCCCTGTCGAGCTGGAGCTCGGAGACCCGCAGCGCGGCGCCCGCCACGCGTTCGAGGGGGCGCAGCGCCCGCCGGACCAGGACTGTCGCGGCCGCAGCGGCGAGCAGCACGGCGAGGACGATGAGCGCGACCTCGACCGCGACGTAGGAGCGCAGCGGGTCGTCGGCAGGCGCTGTCGAGACCGCGGTGACCACGGTGTCCCCAGAGGGCGTGGTGGTCGAGATCGCGAGGAAGCTGCCGAGGTCGCCGAGGTCGACCTCGTGGATGCGGCCGTCGGTGGCGAGGGCCTCGAGGGTCGCGAGGGCGTCGGTCCCCACGAGCGAGCGGAAGTCCCCGCTCTCGTCCACGTACCCGGCGTGCACGACCGTGCTCCCCGAGAGCAGGACGTCGATGTCGCCCGCCCCCTGGCCGGGGACCTGGTACTGGGAGGGAGCCTGCCCGGGGTCGGCCGCCGAGCAGTCTCCACCGTCAGGGCACCCGGAGGCCGGTGGGGTCGACGAGCCGCCGAGGTCTTTGAGCGGCCTGTCGACGGCACGCGAGCTCGCCTGCCGGAGGTCGTCCTCGATCTGCCCGACCAGCTCGCTGCGCAAGGAGAGCGTCGACACCACCGCGAGGATCGAGCAGATGAGCAGCACGAGACCGATGAGCAGCGCGACGAGCTGGCGGCGCAGCGTCCACGGACGTCGCCGGCTCTGCGCGTGACCTCGGTCGTCGGCCGCGGGCACCGCGCTCACGCAGCCGGCCCGGCGCCCACGGCGGTGGTCGACACCTGCGCAGCAGAGACTGCGGGCTTGAGCACGTACCCGACCCCGCGCAGCGTGTGGATCATCGGTTCGCGGCCGGCGTCGATCTTGCGCCGCAGGTAGGAGATGTACAGCTCGACGATGTTCGCCTGCCCGCCGAAGTCGTACTGCCAGACCCTGTCGAGGATCTGCGCCTTCGACATCACCCGTCGCGCGTTGCGCATGAGGTAGCGGAGCAGCTCGAACTCTGTCGCGGTCAGGTGCACGTCGTCGCCACCCCGGCTCACCTCGTGCGAGTCCTCGTCGAGGGTCAGGTCGCCGACCACCAGCAGCGCCTCGTCGCGCGCGGCGCTCGCCCCGGCCCGGCGCAGCAGCCCGCGGAGGCGCGCGACGACCTCTTCGAGGCTGAAGGGCTTGGTCACGTAGTCGTCGCCCCCGGCGGTGAGCCCGGCGACGCGGTCTTCGACGGAGTCGCGCGCGGTGAGGAACAGGACCGGCACACCGTCCTGCTGCTGGCGGATCCTGCGCAGCACCTCGATGCCGTCGATGTCGCCCAGCATGATGTCCAGGACGATCACGTCGGGCAGGGTCTCCCGTGCCAGGCGCACCGCGGACTGGCCGTCGAGGGCCGTCGAGACGTCCCAGCCCTCGTAGCGCAGAGCCGAGGTGAGGAGCTCGGCGAGGTTGGGCTCGTCGTCGACGACGAGCACCCGCAGGGGGCTGCCGTCGGCGCGGGTGAGGCGCGGCAGGGCGGCGCGGGCGGAGGTGTCGGAGAAGGCCATGGCTCCATGGTGCTCCGGCTTGCCCCAGGGTGTCCTGAGCCCGGGCTATGAGTTTCCTGTGAGGGTGCACCTCGAGACCACCCGACCGGCACCGGTGTGCGCGACTCGTCGACACGGTCTTCCCAGGACGGTCACAGGGGGTGGACTACCGTTGGACGGTGAACTCCGACCGACGACCCGGTGTGCTGCCGGCTGCGGGTGCCTCGGGCGCCGCACGCCGTGGGCGGCCCGCGCCGTCGACCCGCGCCACCCAGGTCCTCCCGACGGGCCCTGCAGGTCCTCGTGGACCTGTCGGCCCTGCGAGCACCGTGACCTCGGCAGGCTCGCCGGCGGGCCGTCCCCGGGCGGGCGGTCACCGCCCGCCGAGCGCACCACGAGGCGCAGACCTCTGGACGGGCGTCCCCGTCCGCACCCGCCTCCTCGCGGTGCTCGTGGCTGTCGCCGCGGCCGCAGGCATCGTGGTCGTGTGGGAGGTCTTCGTCGCCACCCGCACGGGCCAGGTGATCGAGGACTACGCCTACGACGGTGCCCTCACAGGTCGCACCCGTCTGTGGACCGTCGCCGAACCCGTCCTCGGCGTCGTCTCGGTGAGCTTCGTGGTCCTGGGCACCCTCGCTGCGATCCTCGCCGCGCTGGTCCGCAGGCGCTGGCTGCTCGCCGTCCAGGCCCTCGTCCTCGTCGGCGGGGCGAACCTCACCACGCAGGTGCTGAAGAAGATCGTCCTCGAACGACCGGTCTTCGACTCCGAGATGTGGTGGACCAACTCTCTGCCGAGCGGGCACACCACCGTCGCGGCGTCCGTCTCGGTCGCGCTGCTGCTCACAGTCCCGCGCCTCGCGCGGCCGTGGGTCGCGATCTTCGGGGCCGGGTACACCGCCGCGACGGGGATCTCCACGCTCGTGGGACAGTGGCACAGGCCGAGCGACGTGGTCGCCGCCGTCCTCGTGGTGCTGTTCTGGGGAGCCCTCGCCTGCGCGCTGACCACCCGCGACGCCCAGGACCCCGGCCCCGCCGACGACCGCCCGCGCAAGATCTCCGCCCCGAAGGGCTCGTCGTCCGCCTGGGTCCTCGCGATCCTCGGCGTGGCCGGGACCGGGGCCGCTGGGGTCGCGCTCTGGGCCCTCCAGCAGACGGCGACCGTCGTCGACGGGAGCGGCCAGCCCTTCACCTCCCAGGCCGAGCTGGTCGCCTACGCGGGCGGCGCGGCCGGTGTCGTGGCCGCCACGGCCGTCTCCTTCGGCCTCCTCCTGGCGCTCCGCCAGACCGTCGCGAGGCCCCGTTCGACGGCCTCCCGCAGCGGCCAGGTGTGACGACTGGAGCCCGGAGGCCGTAGGCTGCCGAGTTGAACGCCTGTCCAGGTCTCGCACCACCTCTCGTCACGGAAGCAGGGCTCTGAATGTCCGCTGGTCGCAAGCTCGTCATCGTGGAGTCGCCCGCCAAGGCGCGCACGATCGCCGGTTATCTCGGCGACGACTACGAGGTCGAGGCGAGCGTCGGACACATCCGTGACCTCCCGCAGCCGTCAGAGATGCCTGCGGACATGAAGAAGGGCCCCTTCGGCAAGTTCGCCGTCAACGTCGACGGCGGGTTCGAGCCGTACTACGAGGTCTACGCCGACAAGAAGAAGAAGGTCGCCGAGCTCAAGCGGGCGCTGAAGAACGCCGACGAGCTCTACCTCGCGACCGATGAAGACCGCGAGGGCGAGGCCATCGCGTGGCACCTGCTCCAGGAGCTCAAGCCGAAGGTCCCCGTGCACCGCATGGTGTTCCACGAGATCACCCGCGAGGCGATCAACAGGGCCCTCGAGAACACCCGCGAGATCGACGGCCGCATGGTCGACGCGCAGGAGACCCGCCGCATCCTCGACCGCCTCTACGGCTACGAGGTCTCGCCGGTCCTGTGGCGCAAGGTCCGTCAGGGCCTCTCGGCCGGGCGCGTGCAGTCTGTCGCGACCCGTCTCGTGGTCGAGCGCGAGCGCGAGCGCATGGCCTTCGTCACCGCGAACTACTGGGACGTCTCGGGTGACTTCACCACCCAGGACGGCCCCGACGCGGGCGAGTGGTTCTCCGCGAAGCTCGTCCAGGTGGACGGCTCGCGCGTGGCCTCGGGCCGCGACTTCACCGACGCCGGGACGCTCAAGAACGCCAAGGGCGTCGTGCACCTCGACGAGCAGGCGGCCCACGCCCTGGTGACCGCTCTCGCCGACCAGCCGGCCGTGGTCCGCAGCCTCGAGACGAAGCCGTACACGCGTCGACCCGCCGCGCCGTTCACCACCTCGACCCTCCAGCAGGAGGCGTCGCGCAAGCTCCGCATGTCCTCGCGGCAGGCGATGCGCACGGCACAGACCCTGTACGAGAACGGCTACATCACCTACATGCGTACGGACTCCCCGTCGCTGTCCACCCAGGCCACCGACGCCGCGCGCCGCCAGGCCGCAGAGCTCTACGGGCCCGAGTACGTGCCGTCCTCGCCGCGCGTCTACGCCTCGAAGTCCAAGGGCGCGCAGGAGGCCCACGAGGCCATCCGCCCCGCCGGTGACTCCTTCCGGACCCCGGCCCAGGTGTCCCGTGAGATCAGCGGCGACCAGTTCAAGCTGTACGAGCTCATCTGGAAGCGCACCGTCGCCTCGCAGATGGGCGACGCCCGCGGGTCGACCGCCTCGGTCCGCCTCGGTGTCGCCGGCACCCTCCCGGCGGGAGCGCCGACGATCGGCGACGCCGGCCCCGGTGCCCAGACCGACGCGGTCTTCGCGGCCTCGGGCACGGTCATCACCTTCCGCGGCTTCCTCGCCGCCTACGAGGAGGGCCGCGACTCCGAGCGCTACGACTCGGCCGACGGCACCGAGAACCCGAAGAAGGCCGAGGGCGACGCCCGCCTGCCGCAGATGGCCGAGGGCGACGCGATGACGTCGCGCGAGCTGTCCGCCGACGGGCACTCGACCTCCGCGCCGCCGCGCTTCACCGAGGCGAGCCTGGTCAAGGCGCTCGAGGAGCGCGGCATCGGCCGACCCTCGACCTACGCCTCGACCATCTCGACCATCCAGGACCGTGGCTACGTGCTGAGCCGTGGCCAGGCCCTCGTGCCCAGCTGGCTCGCCTTCGCGGTGATCCGGCTGCTCGAGGAGCACTTCGGGCAGCTCATCGACTACGACTTCACCGCCGAGATGGAGGCGGACCTCGACGCGATCGCCGCGGGCGACAAGGAGCGGGTCGCCTGGCTGACCCAGTTCTACTTCGGTGACGACACCGAAGGCTCGGACGAGGGGCTGCGCCAGCTGGTCGAAGACCTCGGTGACATCGACGCCCGCGAGATCAACTCGGTCCCGATCGGCGAGGGCATCACGCTGCGCGTCGGACGCTACGGCCCGTACATCGAAGACACCGCCGCCGAGGTCAAGGAGGGTGAGAACCCGCCGCGCGCCTCCGTGCCCGACGAGGTCGCCCCGGACGAGCTCACCGTCGCGAAGGCGCGCGAGCTCCTCGAGACGCAGGGCGACGGGGACATCGTCCTCGGCGTGGACCCGTCGACCGAGACGACCATCGTCGCCAAGGCCGGCCGCTACGGCCCGTACGTCACCGAGGTGCTGCCCGAGCCCGAGTTCGACGAAGGTCTCTCGGCTGCTGCGCTCAAGCGTGCCAAGGCTGCCCTGCCGAAGCCGCGCACGGCATCGCTGCTCAAGACCCAGTCGCTCCAGACGATCACCCTCGACGACGCGCTCCAGCTGCTCTCCCTGCCGCGCGTGGTCGGTGTCGACCCGGAGTCCGGCACGGAGATCACCGCGCAGAACGGCCGCTACGGCCCGTACCTCAAGCGCGGCACGGACTCCCGGACGCTCCCGAGCGAAGAGGCCATGTTCACGGTCACCCTCGCCGAGGCCCTCGAGATCTACGCTCAGCCCAAGCGCGGCCGCGGGGCTACGGCCGCGCCGCCGCTCAAGGAGCTCGGCGAAGACCCGACCTCGCAGAAGCCGATCGTCATCAAGGACGGCCGCTTCGGTGCCTACGTGACCGACGGGACGACCAACCGGACGCTCCCGAAGGACATCACCATCGAGGGCATCACGCACGAGCAGGCCGTCGAGCTGCTCGCCGAGAAGCGCGCGAAGGGACCGGTCAAGAAGACCACCCGGGCTGCTGCTGCCAAGAAGACCCCGGCGAAGAAGACCCCCGCCAAGGCCACGGCGGCGAGGTCCACCACCGCGAAGACGACGGCTGCGAAGACGACGACCGCGAAGAAGGCCCCGGCCAAGAAGGCACCCGCCAAGAAGGCCACGCCGGAGGCCTGACCGACGGTGCGAGCGAGCCCCGACGACCTGCTGGTCGCCGGGGCTCGCTGCGTCAGGCTCTGGACGCGCGTCTCGAGGTCTCCCTGGTAGCGGCGACAGCCTGCGCCGTCGACCGGCCGCGCGGGGGGCGGGCGAAGACGACGTGGCGCTGGAGCTCGTAGCTCGCGGCGAAGAGCACGACCTCGGTGAGCACCTTCGCGGGGAGCAGGGCCAGCCCGGCTGAGGTGAGGGCCAGCAGCAGGGCGTAGTTGGCAGCGAGGAGCAGCACGACCAGGGCGGAGTACCGGACCGCCGCCGAGCCGACGGGTCTCTCCCGGGCCGACTCGAAGACGAGCCGGCGGTTGGTGACGAAGTTGACCGTCGAGCTCACGGCGCGTGCGCCGAGCACAGCACCGAGCAACGAGCCCGTGAGCGCGTGCAGGACCAGCAGCACCAGGGTGTCGGTGAGGAACGCCGCGAAGGAGGCGACCATGAACTTCAGCAGCGGTGCGTAGATCCGTGCCGAGTCGCGGACGGGCCTGAAGTGGGACGACGCGTTGTCGTCGAGGTAGATCGTCGCGATCTCGACCTCCTCGACGCTCCGCCCGGTGGCCGAGGCGCGCAGCAGCAGGTTGAGCTCGTACTCGTACCTGTCCCCGTCGACGGTCAGCAGCCACGGCAGCATCGCGGCCGGGTAGCCGCGCAGCCCGGTCTGGGTGTCGTGGACGTCGAGGCCCGTGGAGAGGCGGAACATCGCCCGGGTCATGCTGTTGCCGACCCGGCTGCGCAGCGGGACGTCACCGACGAACCGGCGCGAGCCGAGGACCATCGCGGCCTCGGAGGTCTGCACCCTGTCGGCGACGCGGAGCACGTCGACCACGCTGTGCTGACCGTCGCAGTCGGCGCAGACCACATCGTGCCCCGGGGAGACCGAGACGACCCAGGCGAACCCCGTCTTCAGCGCCGCGCCCTTGCCGCGGTTGGTCGGGTGCGTCAGCACGAGGGCCCCGGCGGCCTGCGCCGCGGCGAAGACCGGCGCGAAGGCCGGTCCGGAGCCGTCGTCGACCACGACGACATGCAGCGCAGGGTCGGCTGCCCGGAGCGAGGAGACGAGGTCGACGAGCGGGGCTGCCGGCTCGTAGGCGGGGACCAGCACGATCACGGCCCTCACCCGCCGATGTACATGATGTCAGAGGTGCCGCGCTCTTGATCCTTGCCGAGCGGGTCGTTGACGAGCTCGCCGCCGAAGACCATCGTCGAGGACCCGCCGCCGTCGAGGTTGTAGGCGGTCGTGGCACCGAGGCCCTGCATGATCTCGGCGAGACCCGTCATGGTGACGCCGGCGCTGTACCCGGGGCTGCGCCCGTCGACCACCACGAAGACGAGGTGGTTGTCGTCGACCACGCCGACGGCAGTACGGGGCTGCTCGCCCTGGATCGAGTGGTTGCCGAAGTTCGTGTCCACCTCGACGTCATCGATCCCGGCGAGGACCTGCCCGTCCTCCAGGAGCGCGGGACCGAAGGACAGGGTGTTCCACACGCCGTCGGCGACGAGCTGGTCGGCCGTCGTCGAGGTCTCGTCGTAGACCTCGACGTGGCCGTCGGTGTAGAAGGCCAGTCCCTGCCGGGCGCCCTCGTCGCGGTAGACGACGCCGTTGCGGATGACGATCCCGGTGTCCCGGAAGCCGTAGTAGTCGCCGTTGATCGCGAAGACGGCGTCGTTGTCGGCGGCGATGTCCGAGGTCGTCTCGGTGATGTTCTCGCCGAAGGCGTTCTGCGCGAAGGCAGAGCGCAGGACCGTCGCGTCGGTGAGGGTCACGTCGGCGACGTAGTACGTCACGGTGTCGTCGCCGGTCCCGGTCGTGACTGTCGAGACAGAGATGTCGGCGTCGTCGGAGGTGTAGGTGGTGTCGGTGAGGACACCAGAGGTGTCGGACCCTGCTGTGTCTGCGGTCGAGGCCGTCGAGGTGCCTGTCGCCGCCGCCTGGCTGGCCTCGTAGGCGGCGACGTCGGAGATCTCGACGTGCTCGACGACGTACCTGTCGAGGGCCCAGGCCGTGCCGCCCGCGACGGGCAGGGCGACGGCGAGGACCCCGGCGAGGACCGCGCGCCGGACGCGGCGCGGTCTGCGTGGAGCTTCGGGGGTGCGGGTCGGCTGGTTCATGGTGCAGGTGTACCGAGGGGGTCTGTGCAGCAGGTATGTGCCGGCTGAGGTGCTCCCGTGGCTCGTCGAGCACCGTCTGGTGCCACTCGGCTAGCGTGGGCGCATGACTCTCAGCGTCGAACCGTCAGACACCACGACCATCTCCCTCACCGACGCCGTGCCCTCCCCGGCCGACGCGCCCGCCGTCCGGTGGGGCATCCTCGGAGCCGGTGGCATCGCCGCCGCCTTCGCCCGCGCCGTCACGCAGGACACCGCCTCGACAGTCGTCGCCGTGGGCTCGCGCGACGAGTCCAAGGCCCGTGCCTTCGCCGACGAGCACCTCGGCGACGACGCCGCGCAGGCGCACGTCCACGACTCCTACGAGGCGCTCGTCGCCGACCCCGACGTCGACGTCGTGTACGTCGCGACCCCGCACTCCCACCACCGTGACCACGCGCTCCTCGCGATCGGCGCGGGCAAGCACGTCCTCGTCGAGAAGGCCTTCACGCAGTCGGCCGCCGAGGCCGACGAGGTGCTCGCCGCCGCGAAGGCCCAGGGCGTCCTGGTCATGGAGGCCATGTGGACCCGGTTCTTGCCGCACGTCGCCGCGATCCACGAGATCATCGAGCGCGGCGACATCGGCCGTGTGGTCACCGTGGTCGCCGACCACGGCCAGTACTTCGACGTGCCGCCCGAGCACAGGCTCGTCAACCCTGAGCTCGCCGGCGGTGCGCTGCTCGACCTCGGGGTCTACCCGGTGTCCTT
This sequence comes from Sanguibacter biliveldensis, assembly GCF_033798665.1. Classification (NCBI taxonomy): domain Bacteria; kingdom Bacillati; phylum Actinomycetota; class Actinomycetes; order Micrococcales; family Sanguibacteraceae; genus Sanguibacter; species Sanguibacter biliveldensis. Next base: position 3,676,643 of record NZ_CP138359.1, on the reverse strand, counting down.
CGCGCACGACATCCTCGGTGCACCGTCGTCGGTCACGGCTGTCGGCCAGCTGACGGAGACCGGTGTCGACGGTCAGGTGAGCATCGTCTTCGACTACGAGAGCGGCCAGCAGGCGCTCCTGCACACGACCCTGTGGTCGGCCACACCGACCACGGCGAGCATCTCCGGCACGGAGGGTCGCATCGAGATCGACGGCGCCTTCTACACGCCGACGTCGTTCCGGGTGACGCGCCGCGACGGCACCACCCGCTCCTACTCGACGCCGCAGGTGCAGGGGCTGGCCTTCGAGGCGGCCGAGGTCGCCCGGCTCGTGTCGGAGGGCAAGACCGAGTCCGACCGCATGTCGTGGCAGGGCACGCTCGACGTGATGAACGCGCTCGACGAGATCCGCCGCCAGGTCGGCGTGGTCTACCCGGGCGAGGAGCGGGGCGTATGAGCGACGCCGCCGTGGGGTCGACCCCCGCGGTCGACGACCCGCGTCTGGCCCCGGCGCTGCGCTGGGGTGTGCTCGGTGCCGGCTGGATCGGCGGCTCCTTCGCCGACGCCGTCCGCGAGCACACGAGCGGGTCCGTCGTGGCGGCCGGTTCCCGGGACGCTGCCAAGGCCGCCGCCTTCGCGGCCGACCACGGCATCGAGCGCTCCTACGGCTCCTACGACGAGCTCGTCGCCGACCCTGACGTCGACGCCGTGTACGTCGCGACGCCGCACTCGCACCACCACGAGCACGCGCTCCTCGCGATCGCCGCGGGCAAGCACGTGCTCGTCGAGAAGGCCTTCACGCGGAACGCTGCCGAGGCGCGCGAGGTCGTCGCGGCGGCCCGTGCCGCCGGGGTGTTCTGCATGGAGGCGATGATGACGCGGCACCTGCCGCACACCGCGATGCTCCGTGAGATCGTCCAGCGCGGCGACATCGGGACGGTCCGTGAGGTCCGGGCAGGCTTCGACGTCACCGTGCCCTACGACCCGACGCACAGGATGTTCGACCCGGCCCTGGCCGGGGGAGCGCTGCTCGACCTGGGGATCTACCCGTTGTCCTTCGCGGTCGACCTGCTCGGCACCCCTGACGAGGTCCGTGCGACAGGTCTGCTGGCGCCGACGGGGGTCGACGCTCAGGAGACGATCGTGCTGCGCTACGGGCAGGAGGCTCTGGCGATCCTCACGACCTCGGTCCGGACCACGGCGCCCGGGACGGCGACGATCGTCGGCTCGGAGGGGCGGATCGAGATCGACGAGCGCTACCTCGTGCCGACGACCTTCCGGGTCGAGAACGCCCAGGGTGTCACCGAGTACGACGGCCGGCTGCGCGACGCCGACGGCGTGCTGGTGGTCGAGGGCAAGCAGTACGAGGCCGCCGAGGTGGCCCGGTGCGTGGCGGCCGGGCTCACGGAGAGCCCGCGCATGACCCTCGACCAGACCGTCGAGCTCATGGAGATCATGGACGACGTCCGCGCCCAGCTCGGGGTCGTGTACCCGGGCGAGGTCTCGGCAGGGCGACCGGTGGTCACCACGGCCTGACCGACCGGTGGGCGCCACGGCCTGACCGACCGGTCAGGCCTCGGGCTCCCCGGCGTCCTGCTCGCTGATCTGGCTTCCGGTCGGCTCGTCCGGGACGGCGACGACGTAGCTCTTGCCGTCGGCGCCGACGACCCGGGTGAGGGTGGTCCGCAACGCACGGTCCCTGCTGCGCTCTGCCTCCGAGGCAGGGCGCAGCGGCGCCGTCGAGTCGCCGACCTGGGCCGGGCCGAAGATCGGCAGCAGGCCCTCGGTGATCCGCAGCCCGCCCGAGCGGCCGTCGGGGTGGTCCGCTGCGTGCTCGGCCCGTCCGGGAGCGTGCTGGTCTGTGTCGTCCCCAGAGGTCGTGCCGTCACCTGTGTGCGGCTCGAGCGTTTCTCGCTGGGCACGGGCTGCAGCGCGGCGACGTCCGAAGATCACGGCTCTCCTCCGTTCTCGGCGCGCTGTCCGCACGTCGACTGTTGGTGCACCAACCATTGGTGTACCAAGCATAGCGCGTCTGTGCGTACGATGACCGGATGAGTGCGACCCCTGCGACCGACCCGCTGGCCCTCGAGAGCCAGGTCTGCTTCGCGCTCTCGGCAGCGGCGCGGGCGATGGTCGCCGTCTACAGGCCCATCCTCGAGCCGCTCAACCTCACGCACCCCCAGTACCTCGTGATGCTCGCGCTGTGGCAGCACGGCGACCTGTCGATGACGAGCATCGCCTCGCTCGTCCACCTCGACCCGGGGACCCTGACACCGTTGGTCAAGCGTCTCGAGGCCACCGGGTACGTGGCACGCGCTCGCGGCGCCGACGACGCTCGGGTCATGATGGTCTCGCTGACCCCTGAGGGAGCAGCGCTGCGCGTCGTCGCCGAGGGCATCCCCGAGCAGGTCGTCCGGCGGACCGGGCTCACCCTCGACGAGCTGACCGACGTCAGGCGGTCCGTCGCCCGGGTCGTCGAGGCAGGGCGAGACGCCGGCGTCCTCTGATCTACGAGGCCTGACGGGCCTCGGCCCTCACGGCCTGCGGTCGACGAGGGTCAGCGACCCGTCGGCGTTGACCCGCACGGCGACGGCGTCGACACCCGAGGCGTGCGCGTCTGCGTCGAGCTCGTCGAGGGTGTGCGTGCCCGCGACCGCGAGCGTCGCGCAGCCGGCCGCCCGGCCCGAGGCGAGCCCGGCGGGGGCGTCCTCGACCACGAGGCAACGCTCGGGCGCGAAGCCGAGCAGCTCGGCGCCACGCAGGAACGGCTCGGGGTCGGGCTTCCCGCGGGTGATGTCGTCAGCCGTGACGACCACCTCGGGTGCGCCGATCCCGGTGGCCGCGATGCGCACGGCGGCGAGGTCACGGGTGCACGAGGTGACGATCGCGTGCCTGTCCCGGGGGAGCGAGGCCAGCAGCTCGGCGGCGCCGGGCAGGACGCGGACACCGTCGGTGTCGGACAGCTCGATCTCGGTCACGCGGGCCAGTGCCGCCTCGACCTGCTCGGGTGCGACGAGGCGCTCGACGAGCGAGCGCGCGGGGGTCCCGTGCGCGATCCGGAAGTCCTCGCCGAAGCCGTGCTCACGGGCCCACAGGGCCCAGCTGCGGTCGACGGCCTCGATCGAGGAGATGAGCGTCCCGTCCATGTCGAAGAGGATGGCGTCGAAGGTGCGGTCGGCGAAGGCCAGTCCTGGAGAGAGCATGCCCCCGAGACTACAAGCGCCGACGGACCGGGTGCCGGGGCCACGGGTGGGGGCGGGGCTGTGTGGCCCTTGCTGGGGCAGCACCCGGACCGGCTGGGGGACGCGTCGACGCGTCGGTGGGCACAGATAGGCTGTGGGGCGTGAGCGCAGACGAGCAGGCAGGCGGCCAGCAGGGGTACTTCATCTCCTTCGAGGGCGGCGACGGCGCCGGGAAGTCCACCCAGTCCAGGCTCCTCGGGCTGTGGCTCGAGCAGGTCACCGGCCGCAGCGTCGTCTGGACGCGCGAGCCCGGCGGCACCGAGCTCGGGCTCGTGCTGCGCCAGGCCGTCCTGCACGGCGACCACGTCGACCCGCGGACCGAGGCGCTGCTCTACGCGACCGACCGCGCGCACCACGTCGCCTCCCTCGTCCGCCCCGCTCTCGAGCGCGGCGACGTGGTCATCACCGACCGCTACCTCGACTCCTCGGTCGCCTACCAGGCCGGCGGGCGCACGCTGCCCGTCGAGGAGATCGAGCAGCTGTCCCTGTGGGCCGTCGAGGGCCTGCTGCCGCACGCGACCGTGCTGCTCGACATCGACCCTCTCGTCGGCACGCGACGCCTCGACACCGCCCCGGACCGCCTCGAGCGTGCTGGGGACGAGTTCCACCAGCGCACCCGGCAGGCGTACCTCGACCGTGCCGCCCAGGACCCCGACCGCTGGGTGGTCGTCGACGCCTCCGGGACCGTCGACGACATCCACGAGACGATCCGTGAGGCTGTCGCCCAGCGCCTCGGCCTCGCGCTGCCCGAGGGAGTCTGAGGTGTCGGTCTGGGACGACGTCGTCGGGCAGGACACCGCCGTCGCGACCCTGCGGGGCGCGATCGCCGACCCGTCGGCGATGACCCACGCCTGGCTCCTCACCGGACCGCCCGGGTCCGGGCGGTCCAACGCCGCCCGTGCCTTCGCCGCGGCGCTCCAGTGCGAGCAGGGCGGGTGCGGCCACTGCCACGCCTGCACCACCACCCTCGCCGGGACACACGCCGACCTCACGGTCGTCGCGACCGAGAAGGTCACCATCGCGATCGACGAGGTGCGCTCGCTCATCACCCTCGCCTCCCGCACCCCCTCGCAGGGACGGTGGCGCGTGATCCTCGTCGAGGACGCCGACCGCATGGCCGAGCGCACCACCAACGTGCTGCTCAAGGCGATCGAAGAGCCGCCGCCACGCACGGTCTGGCTGCTCTGCGCACCCAGCCCGCAGGACGTCATGGTCACCATCCGCTCGCGCTGCCGCGGCGTGAGCCTGCGCATCCCGCCTGTCGAGGACGTCGCCGCGCTGCTCGAGTCCCGTGACGGGATCGAGCCGGCCGTCGCCCTCGCGAGCGCCCGCGCCGCGCAGTCCCACATCGGCCTCGCACGGCGTCTGGCCCGAGACGCCGGTGCCCGCCAGCGCCGTTCGTCGGTCTTGTCGATCGCCCGCAAGATCCGCGGGGTGCCCGACGCCGTCATCGCGGCCGGTGAGCTCGTCGAGGTCGCGCAGGCCGAGGCGAGGTCGGCCACCGAAGAGCGCGACGCGACCGAGAAGGCCGAGCTGCTGCGCTCGCTCGGCGCCGAGGGCAGCCAGACGCTGCCGCCGTCGCTGCGCTCGCAGGTCAAGCAGCTCGAGGACGACCAGAAGAGGCGCGCGACCCGGCGCCAGCGTGACGTGCTCGACAGGTCGATGGTCGACCTGCTGTCTCTCTACCGCGACGTGCTGGTGGTCCAGCTCGGGGCGCAGGTCGACCTCGTCAACACCGAGCTCGCGGAGACAGTCCAGGCGCTCGCCGAGGAGTCGACCCCGGAGCAGACCGTGCGGCGGATGGACGCGATCGGCGTCGCACGCACGCGGCTGGGAGGCAACGTGTCGCCGGTCCTCGCGCTCGAGGCGATGGCGATCGCGCTGCGGCCGCAGGGCTGAGCAGGAGGCTGGACGGCGGACCGGAGCCCGGGCTGAGCGACAGCCGGTCGGCTGGCGGGCGGCTGGTGGTGATGGTCCACAGGGCCATCGTCCGGTCTGTGGTCCACAGGACGGTCGTCTCGTTGGGCACGACGACGTGCAGTCGATAGGTTGGCTCCGTGACCTCAGCCCTCCATGCGACACCTGCGTCCTCTCCAGCACCCTCTGCGCCCGGCTCCGCCGCGCTGCCCGCCAGCCCGGCCCCGCGCCGCAGCAGGCTGCTGCGCGCTGCGGCTGCCCTCGCCGGCGTCTCCCTCGTCCTCGCGGCGTGCAGCGACCCCGGCTCGAAGGTCCAGACCGACGTGGACCAGCAGGCCGACACGGGCACCACGGCTCCGTCGGGCGATGCGCTGAGCACCGACGGGATCGACGCAGACCTCCTGCCCTTCTACGAGCAGACTGTCGACTGGTCCGACTGCGGCAGCGGCTTCGAGTGCGCCGACATCGAGGTGCCCTTCGACTGGGACGACCCCGCCGCCGACACCATCACGCTCGGTGCCAAGCGCTACCGCGCCTCGGGCGAGAAGCAGGGCACCGTGCTCATCAACCCCGGCGGTCCCGGCGGCTCGGGTGTGGAGTTCGTGCAGTACGTGCCCTTCCTCTTCGGCCAGCCGCTGCTCGAGAACTTCGACGTGCTCGGCTTCGACCCGCGCGGTGTCGGCGAGTCCAGCCCCGTGAGCTGCCTGTCCGACGCCGAGCGTGACGTCTCCGACGCGAAGACCTACACCTCCGACGCTGCAGGGCTCGCCGAGATGCGCGCCGACGCGAAGGTCTTCGGCGAGAAGTGCCTGGAGAACACCGGTCCGGTGCTCGGCGAGGTCGACACGCAGTCCTCGGCGCGCGACATGGACGTCATCCGCCACGTGGTCGGCGACGAGAAGCTCAACTACCTCGGCTACTCCTACGGCACCCAGCTCGGGGCGACCTACGCCGGTCTGTACCCGGAGAACGTGGGCCGGATGGTCCTCGACGGTGCGATCGACCTGCGCCTCACCGACCACGAGATGAGCCTGCAGCAGGCCGTCGGCTTCGAGAACGCCCTCACGGCCTTCGTCGAGGACTGCCTCGCGAGCGGCAGCTGCCCGCTCACCGGGACGACCGACGAGGCGCTCGCGCAGGTGTCCGGTCTGCTCGACCAGATCCTCGCCAACCCCATGCCGACAGGCGACCCGGCGCGCCCGCTGACGCAGACCCTCGCCTTCTACGGCATCGCCCAGCCGCTGTACTCCCAGCAGCTCTGGGGGCAGCTCACGGACGCCCTCGACTCGGCGATCTCCGAGGGGGACGGCAGCGGACTGCTCGCCTCGGCCGACAGCTACAACTCCCGCAACTCTGACGGCACCTACGCCGACAACCAGGGCGAGGCCTTCCGGGCGATCAACTGCCTCGACTCCCGCACCGAGGTCGACATGGCGACGCTCGACGCCGAGGCTGCCGAGATCGAGGCGGAGGCCCCGACGGTCGGGCAGTTCTTCACCTACGGCGGTCTGGGCTGCGCGGACTGGCCCTTCCCGCAGGCCGAGAAGACCGGCGACCTCGCCGCGAGCGGCGCCGCGCCGATCCTCGTCGTCGGCACGACGAACGACCCCGCGACCCCCTACGTGTGGGCGCAGGGCCTGGCCGAGCAGCTCGAGTCCGGTGTCCTCGTCACCTACGAGGGTGAGGGCCACACGGCCTACGGCCAGTCGAACTCCTGCGTCCTCGACACCGTGGACGAGTACTTCGTCGACGGGACCGTCCCCGACGAAGGCCTGGTCTGCTGACCGGCCTGAAGGCTGTCTCGGGGCCCTGGTCGCAGGGCCTCGAGGTGACGTGCACTGCGCGGCGTGTGCCGCACGTCGCGGCTGGTCACGGGACGTGCGGAGCATCACACAGTCTGTCGTTTTGGCGTCGCGGCAGATCGCTTGTAGGCTGAGCGCGGTTCTTCACCTGTGTCAGTGACTCGTCTCCGGGCACAGGAGAGGTCGGCCGCCTTAGCTCAGTCGGTAGAGCGTCTCACTCGTAATGAGAAGGTCATCAGTTCGATTCTGATAGGCGGCTCCAGCACCACGAACGGCCCGGTCCCCATTTGCGGGGGGACCGGGCCGTCGCGGTTCCTACAACAGGGTCAGCTGTGGATCATGTTGTACAGCGTCGCCTCGAGGATCCAGACCTCGGGGACGCCTGCCCGCATGAGGTTGGTGCGTTCCTCGGCCGAGGCAAGCTCGACCCAGCTGCCGTTGTGTGCGTAGATCCCGTGGACCAGCGAGGCGTAGCGGCCTCCAGCGCGGTAGATCATCTTTCGTCCTTCCAGTGGTTGTGCGGTGAGGGTGGTGAGTCGTGCTGCGACTGCCGCCACGGTGGCGGAGTCGGTGGTGATCTCGAAGTGCATCTCGTCCTTGCGGCCCGAGTAGTCGCCGCCCCAGCGGACGGCGGGTGAGACCTCTCCGAGGATGTTCCGGATCGCTGTGACCTGCGCGGCCGTGAAGGTGCCGCTCGCCCCCAGCGGGTGCGCGGGAGCGTTGAGGTCGATCGCTGTGCCGGACGCGTGGTTGGACACGTCCGAGCTGCCTTCGATGGTGCGGTTCGCCCAGCCCCACGAGCTCGGGACCGAGATCTTCTCGACGGTCGCGTCGAACCTGCGGGCGACGTGCTCGAGGACCGTGAAGACCGGTCCGGTGAGCACCCTGCCTGTCACCCAGGGGAACGGCGCGAGCCGGGTGTCAGTGCCAGACGTGATGACGGTCCAGCCGTTCTGGGACGTCGCCATGTCGTACCTCCTTCTGTTGTCCGTGCGGATGTGCGGATGTGCGGATGTGCGGAGTCGTGCGGTGACGGTGGTCGACCCTGTCGACCTGCTCGGACCGGTCAGCTGTGGATGAGGTTGTACAGCGTCACCTCGAGGATCCAGACCTCGGGGACGCCTGCCCGCATGAGGTTGGTGCGTTCCTCGGCGGAGGCGAGCTCGACCCAGCTGCCGTTGTGTGCGTAGATCCCGTGGACCAGCGAGGCGTAGCGGCCTCCAGAGCGGTAGATCATCTTTCGTCCTTCCAGTGGTCGTGCGGTGGTGGGTGCGCCGGTCCCGAGGGCGATCCCCCGGGCGGCCATGAACGGCTGCGGGTCCTGCGGGGTGCCGTTCACGTGCGTCTCGAAGTGCAGGTGGTTGCCCGTGGCGGTGCCGGTCTTTCCGACGGTGCCGATCTGCTGTCCCTGCGTGACGACCTGCCCGCGTGAGACGAGGACTGTCGAGTGGTGCAGGTACTTCGTGAGGATCCCCTCGGTGTGCTGGATCCAGACCTCGTTGCCCCCGGTGGGGGTGAACTGCGAGAACGTGACGGTCCCAGCGGCGGCTGCGTAGACCGGTGTCCCGGCTGGTGCGCCGATGTCCGTGCCGAGGTGCATCGAGGAAGCTCCCCCGGCAGGCGGGGTGCGCGGGCCGAACGGTGAGGTGATCGGCCCGGTGCACGGGTTGCTCCACATGGTGTTCTCCTTTCTTTGTCGGGTGATGATCTGGAGGTCGGGTGGTCCCGCCTCCGTGTCGTGCGGATGGTGATCGGTGCGCTGTGTCCCGGCCGGTCCGACCGACTCTCTGGGACTGCAGCGTGTCGATCGGGGTCGAACACGTGTACGAACCCACGAGGGGTCTCGTGATGTCCCAGACCCTGCTCGGGTTGCTCTCGGCTCCTCAGGGGAGGCCCAGCCGCACGCGTGTGAGAGGTCCCGCGACACCGTCCGGGACGAGGCCTGACCTGCGCTGGAACTCCGCGACGGCCGTTCGGGTCGCCGGTCCCTCGACGCCGTCGACGACGAGGCGCGAATAGGCCGGGTAGTCGCGGTTGAGCCGGGCCTGGACCGAGCGCAGCACCGGGTCCCCTGGGGCTGCCGGTCGCGCCACGGCTGTCGCAGACGAGCGTGTCGGCGGGGTGCGCCGCACCAGCCCTCGCCCGAGGTTCGACCACTCGCCGACGTCGACGTGCAGGTGGTTCTGGTGGCCGCTCGCCGATCCGACCGTCCCGTCGCGGGCATAGGTGGTCGCGAGCCCACGCTGCTCGGCCTCGCCGAGGGCGACGATCAGCCGTGCTCGTTCGGCCGGTCCGTTCGGGCCGTGGTTGAGGTCTGCGGCGAGGCCGTCGGCGTGCCACGAGCCGGTTCTGTGCACGCCGGGCGTCACGCCTCCGTAGGCCGGGTGCTCTCGGACGGAATAGCCAGAGCGTGCGGCCCATGCGAGGAAGTCGAGCAGGACGGGGGTGGGGGTGAGCTGTCGTGACAGGGCCATGTGGGGTCTCCTGGGGTCGAGGTCGGGGAGGCGAGCAGCCCTGATGATGCAAGGCCTCACGCTTGATCACGGAGAATCTATGGCGAGGACTTGAGGGGCCGGGTGTATGTCGGGCGACGAGACGACCCCAGGGCGGCACGGGCCACCCACCGGGGCACGTGCGTCTCGACCCGACGCCAGGCTGCGTGCCACACGGCGACCGCCGTGACGGTCACCAGGAGGGCTGTCGACTCGTCGCCGAGCGCCGATTCGAGCGGCCCCGCAGCCCAGGCGGGCAGGTGCGGCCCCGCGGAGGCCAGGATCGCGGTGACCGTCGCTCCCCAGATCGTCGGGACCGTCGTCCGCAGCCACGACGTCACGAGGTCGCTGTGCTCGGGGGCGGTGGGCGGCAGGTCGGTCGGTGGCGGGTCGGGTCGACTCTCTGTGGTGGTCGGGTCATCGGTGCTCATGTGGTCCTCCAGACCGGTTCAGTCGCCGAGGTCGGCGGGGAGCGGGGGCGGCGGCGGTGCGTCTGGGGCGCTGTGCCGCGCGATGTGCGCGTAGAGCGCGTTGATGAGGCGCAGCGCGCGCCAGTGGCGGTCGCGCACCTCGCGGACCTCGGCCTCGAGCTCGCCGATCCGGGCGGCGTGCCTGTCGACCTGCTGCTGGAGCGGTTCGAGCAGCGAGCGGGTCTGGGCCTCGACGAGGGACGACCAGTGCGCGTCGCCGGCGGCGTCGTCGTCGCGCAGGGCCGTGCGTCGGGCGATCGCGTGGTCGTGGGCGACCCGGAGCAGCGCTGCCAGGCCGCCGGCCCCGACGGTGCCGACGACGAGGCTCACGGCCGTCGGCACCCAGCTCATCGGACCGGTACCGGTGCCAGCGAGTCCCGCAGCTCGTCGACGAGTGCTGCGCGCGAGGGGCCGCGGAGGTCCCGGCGTTCTTTGGGGGTCATGCCCCCGCGGACCAGCCACGGACCGTAGGCGGTGTCTTCTTCGTCCTCGAGGGCGTCGAGCAGGCAGGCGCGGCGGACCGGGCAGGCGGCGCAGACCGCGGTCGCGCGGGCCGCGACGTGCCGGTTGACGGGGTCGAACAGCGCCGGGTCTGCGCCGTCGCAGGCGGCGTCGTCGACCCAGTCCAGCTCGAGGCGCCGGAGCGTGGCTCGGGGGGCTGTCTCGTGAGAGGTGGTCTCGGGAGGGGCGGTGCGCGCTGTCGGGGTGGTCTCGGGTCGGGTGAGAGTGGGTGTGTCCATGAGCGTCCTTCGGTCGGTCAGGTCGTCCTCCGGCGTCGTTCGTCGGTGTCGGGTGCCATCGATGGTTACACCATGTTCCGACAAGTTCAACGTGCTACTTCGTCGTCTCGCACGAACAAGTTCTGTTGCGCCCATCATCTCCGGTCATAATCCCGCGTCTTTGGTGTAGGGTGCCCTGAAGACGACGGACCGACGCGAAAGGGAGCCCTCATGCCTCTCGACCACGACGACAGGGCCCGTGAGGCCGTGGCCACCGAGCTGCGGCGACGCGGGGTGACACCCCGCCAGCTGGCGATCCAGGGCGGTCTCTCCGTCGACACGGTCAACGACTTCCTCAACGGGGTCCGCTGGCCGCGCAGCGGCAGCCTCGGCAAGATCGAGGCCTTCCTCGGCTGGCCGCCCGGTCGCCTGGACAGGCTCGGTGCGGGCGAGGACCTGAGCGGCGACGTCGACGCGCCGGGCGAGCCCGCGGACTCGCCTGCCTCGGGCGTCCTGCTCGACATCGACCCGGAGGTCTTCTCCGACCTCGACCCGAGCGAGCGCGCCGAGGCCGTCGCTGCCGCAAAGCTCACCTATCTCGAGCGGGCCCGGGAGATCCGCCGCTCACGAGGTGCCCTCTGAGGTGCCGCTCAGGGCTGGCCGGCGGGGTCCGTGTCAGCGGTCGGGCGCAGGATGGTCTGTCCCGGCGTCAGCCGGACGCGAGGCAGAGGGGGTCTGCATGAGCTACAGCCCGTGGAGGGACGCCGAGGTGCGTCATCCGCACCTGGACATCGAGCGGTGCGACATCGCACCGGCGCGCGGCGTCTGGGTGCGCAGCGAGAACATGATCCTCATCGACGAGAACCTGGACCGCCCGTGGCGCCGGGCGACGCTGGCGCACGAGCTCGCGCACGTCGACCTCGGGCACGTCTCGCTCGTCGAGGGGTATTTTGCGCGGCGGGTCGAGCGCGAGGCTGACATGCTCGCGGCGCGCCGGCTGCTCGGCAACGTCGACGTCATCGCCGACGCCGTCGCCGCCTACCCGGGGGACACGGCCGCCGTGGCCGACCAGCTCGACGTGCCCGTCGAGGTCTTGGTCCGCAGGGTCGAGAAGATGCACCCTCGGGACCGCGCGAAGATCGAGGCCCGCGTCTCGCGCAGCGCGGGCTGACCTCGCGCGGCCGCGGGTAGCCTCGACGAGGTCGTCGGCGCTCGACGACCCGTAGCGGCACCGGCTCACAGGTGCCCACCGCGGTGCACCGACCCAGGAGGACCCATGGCCCCCACGCTCCGTTCGATCGAGGCGAAGATCTCAGGCGGCGAGCCCGTCGGTCCCGAGGAGGTGCGGTGGCTCGCGGAGTCGCTCCGCGCGCTCGTGGGCCCCGACCCGGACCCCGACGACGAGCCCACGCCCGAAGAGCTCGCCGCCGAGTTCGGCCTCGGCTCGTCACCCTCGCCCGACATGATCGAGTACCTCCGAGAGTTCGTGCGAGACCGCCGGGCGCAGGAGGCCGCAGACGCCTCAGAGTGAGGCTCGTGTGTCCGGGAGGTCACCGCATGTTTCGATCATGTAGCGAAGTTACTAACTCGGGAGAATCTCTGAAGGTTCTTTGCTAGATTGCATCCAGAGCCTCCGCAGGGAGGCGGCGACGCGTCCGCGTCGCCCTGGACGAGAGGACCGATGATGTTTCTATCCACGGGGCGCAACCGAGCTCTGGCCGCGGTGGCGCTGGCCTCGAGCATGACGCTGGTGGTCGCCGGGTGCTCCAGCAGCGGCGCCGGAGCAGGCGGCGGCGAGGGCGAAGACCGCGTGCTCAACGTCTTCGCCGGGAGCCAGACGCCGATCACCGCCAACTTCAACCCGTACTCGCCGACAGCGCTGCACGCGTCGTCAGGGGCGATCTACGAGACGCTGTACTACTACAACAAGGGTGCCGCCGGAGACCCGACACCGTTGCTCGGAGAGTCCTTCGCCTTCGACGACACGGGCTCCGAGCTCACGGTCACCCTGAAGTCGGGTGTCACCTGGAGCGACGGCGAGCCCTTCACGGCCGACGACGTGGTCTTCACCTTCGAGCAGCCCTTCGCCTCGCAGGAGTGGATCACCTCGGTCGAGGCCGTCGACGAGACCACTGTGAAGTTCGTCTTCGACGGCCCGCAGTACACCAACGAGTTCACGGTCCTCGGGTCGACCTACATCGTCCCCGAGCACATCTGGTCCACGATCGAGGACACCACGGCCTACGCCGACGCCGAGCCCGTGGGCACCGGACCGTACATCGTCGACAACGTCTCGACCTCGGCCTACACGATCGTCGCGAACCCCGAGTACCGCGAAGAGGGCAAGCCCGCCGTCAAGAAGGTCCGCTACCTCGGCATCGACAGCAACCAGTCGGCCGAAGACCTCATCCGCACGGGGAAGATCGACTGGGTCAGCATGTTCTCGCCCGAGCCCGAGTCGATCACGGCCGACGGCCGCATGGGGTACCTGCCGCTCTACAGCACCGCGACGGTCATCTACACCTGCGCGAACGCCGAGATGGGGTGCGAGGGCCCCCAGACGGACGTCGCCGTCCGCCAGGCGATCGACGCGGCCCTGGACAGGTCGTCGATCAACGAGAAGGCCTTCGCCGGCGTCGGCGGGGCGGCGTCCCCGACCTTCGCCCTGCCAGGACGTGACGACCAGTGGGTGGCGCCGGGCATGCCGTCCCAGAGCCCGCAGCAGAGCGACGTCGAGGCCGCCCAGGCCATCCTCGAAGAGGCCGGCTACGCCCCGGACGCCGACGGCGTCTACGCCAAGGACGGCCAGCGGCTCGAGATGACCCTCGTCTCGGTCGACGGCTGGAACGACTACAACTCCGCGGCCAAGCTCATCGCCGAGCAGGTCTCGGCTGCAGGCATCCAGGTCACGGCGACGACGGTCTCGCAGAGCGAGTTCGCCGACGCCCGCCAGAGCGGTGAGTTCCAGCTGATCATCGGCGGGGTGAGCGGCACGTCGGTCGCCGACCCGTTCCAGATCTACCACGACTGGTTCACGACGGGGACGACGGCCCCGGTGGGCGAAGAGGTCCCGCTCGGTGCCTGGAACTTCTCGCGGTACGCCGACCCCGAGGTCGACGCGGCTGTCGAGGCCGCCTCGGTGACCGACGACGCGGCGACCAAGCTCGAGGCCTACGGCGTGATCCAGGAGAAGATCGTCGAAGACCTGCCGTACATCCCGCTGATCCTCTCCGCGTCGCAGACCTTCTACGACACGGAGCACTTCACGGGCTGGCCGACCGAGGACGACCTCTACGCCTTCCCGGCACCGTTCACCCCGACGGCCGCCGGTCTGATCCTGTCCACCCTGGAACCTGTGGACTAGGGCTGCCGGCCGGCGCGCCGCCGCGCGCCACCAGCAGACGACGAGAGAGGCCGGGCGCCGCGAACGCCCGGCCTCTCTCGTCGTCTGTCCGGGGTGAAAGCCAGGGAGACCGCAGACGACGGACCGCAGACGACGGTGCGTCCGCTGCCCAGACCCTCGCGAGCCGTCTGACCGCACGACGGCACCGGAGGCGTGGCGACTACGCGGTCTCGCGGCGTGCGCCCGTCGCGAGGAGCCCGCTGACAGTCATGATCGTCAGCGCCCCGAGGACGACGAACAGCGGGACGGTCCATCCGTCTGTGGCTGTGTGCAGGGCGCCGATGGCGTACGGCCCGGCGGCAGCGGCGCTGTAGCCGAGTCCCTGGATCATCGCCGACATCCGCCTGGCCTCGCTCTGCGACCGTGACCGCTGGACCACGAGCGTGAAGATCACCGTGAAGTTGCCCCCCTGGGACATCCCGGCGAGAGCGGCCCACAGCGGCCACAGGTGAGGGGCCACGAGCAGGCCGACGGGGAGCGAGAGCCAGAGCACGCTCATGCAGGCGAAGACCGCGCGCAGCGGCATCCGGCGCGACATGAGCAGCGGGACCCCGACACCTCCGACGATGCCGAAGAACTGGAAGATCGACGCGGCGCCACCCGCACCCGAGTCGCTCATGCCCTGGGTGTCCGTGAGGATCTTGGGCAACCAGGTGGTGACTGCGTAGTAGGAGAAGGCCTGTCCGACGAAGGTGAGCGTCAGGCACCACGCGATACCGCGCCGCCAGACGGGCCCGAGCTCGGCGTCGGAGGTCCCGTGCGCGGGCACCAGGACGACGGGCACCTTCTCGCGTCCGGCCGTCGCGCGCTGCCACAGGACCGCTGCGGCGATCATCACCAGGCCCCACGCGACGAGAGCCCAGCGCCACCCGAAGGACGCGGCCAACGGTGCTGTGACGAGCGTGGTGACGACCGAGCCGAGGTTGAGCGCCCCTGTGTACAGACCTGTCACGGCCCCGGCGGACTGCGAGAAGTCCCGCGCGATGAGGACGGGGACCGCGACGTTGCCGATCGTGATCGCCGCACCGATGATCACGGTGCCCACGACCGCCATCTCGAAGCCGCCGGCCGAGCGCACGCAGGTCCCGACGAACACCGCGAAGAGCGAGAGGGCGATGGCGCGCTCGATCCCGACCCGCCCGATGAGCATCGAGGCGAAAGGGGCGACGAGGGCGAAGCAGAGGACCGGGATCCCGGTGAGGATCCCGACGGTCTCCGGCGTGACCCCGAGTCCGTCGGCGACCGTCGTGACGATCGGCGCGAGGGAGATGAAGGGGGCCCGCAGGTTGAGGGCGTAGACCAGCATCGCGAGGAGGAGCAGCCCGCTCGTCCCGTAGATGCGTGCGCGTTTCGAGATGTTTGCTCCTGATGTCGTCGTGATGATCGATGACAGGTTACGCTCCCCGGCCCGCGCCGATCTTCGCGTGCCCATGCTCCTACCGGGCGAGGACCTGGACCCGCCCTCCGCCAGACCGTGACCATACCGAGACCTGACCTCGTGCAAGAGAGCGCGGGCTGATGACACAGTCCAGTCACGGCATCGAGCATGCCGACGATGCCTGGCAGGCCGCCAGGCAGAGACGTCCGGAGGACCGTGTGACGCCCGAGACCCGCCCAGACCGCGACGAGGCCTGGTTCGACGCGCTGTTCCGCGAGCATGCGCGCAGCGTCTACAGGTATGTCGCGCGCCGTGCTGCGCGCGACGACGTCGACGACCTCACGGCCGACGTGCTGACCGTCGCGTGGCGCCGGCGGGAGGAGGTCCCCGAGGGGCACGAGCTCGCCTGGCTCTACAGGACCGCGGCCTTCACCGTCGCCAACCACCACCGCCGTTCGCGCCCCGTGCTCGTCGAGGTTCTCCCCGAAGACCCCGATCAGACGTCGCCCGAGATCCTCGTCGTCGCGGACCTCGAGGTGCGGGCCGCACTCGCCTCGCTCTCGGACCGCGACCGCGAGATCTTGCTGCTCACGGCCTGGGACGGTGTGGACGGCGACGGGCTCGCGGAGACTCTCGGCATCTCGCGCGGTGGCGCCGACGCAGCGCTGTCCAGGGCCCGCAGCCGGTTGCGAGCCGCCTGGGAGGCGCAGGAGGAAGGGACCGAGGCGGCGACGGAGAAGCCCGGTCCCACGTCCGTCGGCAGGTCACCGGCTGACGGTCGCGCTGACGGTGCGACCGACCTGCCGGACCCGGAGCCTCCGCAGCTTCCGCAGGGTACGACGCGCAAGGACGACGACGCTGACGACACAGACAGGGTGACGGGCCGACAGGGTGGCCCAGCCCCCAGGAGGACATGATGGACACCACCGACCGCACCCCCCAGCAGCACGGCGACGAGCCTGACGAGGCCTACGACAGGCTCCGTGCAGCCGATCCCGCAGCGACCGCCGAGCCCGACCTCTCCGCGATCCGGGCCGTTGTGACCAGCAAGATCGCGGCGTCGACCGGCGACGAGCCGGTCGGGGTGCGTGCCGCTGGCGGCGCACCTGACGAGCCCCAGGGCTCTGCGTCCGCCCAGCCGGGGGTCGTCGACCTCGCTGCAGCCCGCGCACGCCGTCGGCCCTCGCGCTGGCTCCAGGTCGCAGCCGCCGCAGTCGGCGTGGTCGCCGTGGGGACCGCCGGATACGCCTTCGGCGCCCAGGGCTCAGACCCGGAGCCGACGGCGGGTGGCGTCGGGAGCGAGGCTGCCGACGCACCGGCTCTCCCCGTCCCGGCTGGTCCAGCCGCGGGCGACCAGCAGGGTCTCGGCGCACCGTCGACCGAGGAGAGCGCTGCCTCGCAGGCCGACAGGTCGATGATCGCGCCCTTCGGCGGGATGCGGACGCTCTTCACGGCTGTCGGCCTCGGCGACGAGCCGGGCACAGCCACCGCCTACGGCTACGACTCGTCGGCAGCCTTCACCTCGGAGAAGGCCTCGGCGATCGCAGCCCTGGTCGGGCTCGAGGGCACCCCCGAGCTCGTCTACGGGGCGTGGCACCTCGGGTCGACCGACTGGACGGGCCCGACCCTCGACGTGCAGCCCGACGCCGCGACGAGCTTCTACTACAGCGACCCGACGCAGGACCCGTGGGTCGAAGGTTCGACGGCCGTCGCCGTCGACGGCGCGACCGCCACCGCGCAGCTCGCCGACATGATGACGACTCTCGGCGTCGACCCGGCCGGCTACACGCTGACCGTCGAGGACACCGGCACGCAGAACGTCACGACTGTCACCGCGTACCCTGTCGCCGGCCCCGGGGCGACCGGCCAGACGTGGCAGCTCAGCGTCTCGAGCGAGGGGATCTACAGCCTGAGCGGGACCCTCGCGCCCCTCGTCGACCTCGGCACCTACGACGTCGTCGGCCCCACGACCGCCGTGTCCCGGTTGACCGACCCCCGCTTCGGCGCGACCCCGGACTTCTCGATCCTCGCGGACCAGCCCTCCGCCAGGGCCGACGTCCAGACGCCCGAGATGCTCGACCCCGGCATCGGGGTCGACTCGGCCGAGGTGCCTTCTGAGGACCCCGCCGCCGTCCCGACGGTCCCGCCGACCCTGACCCCGGGGACCAGCTTCTCGTGGCCTGTCGCCGAGGTGGCGATCACCGGAGCCGAGCTCACGACCACCACGGTCTACGCGGCCGACGGGTCTGTCGCCCTCGTGCCGGCCTACAGGCTCACGGGAGACGACGGCAGCGGCTGGACCGTCGTGGCCGTCACCGAGGAGCACCTGGACTTCGCGGCCCAGCGCTGAGGTGCTGACTGTGGTTGGCCGCCCAGCTGCTCAGCTGGTCGGCCGCCCAGCGGTCCAGCCGCTCAGCGGTTCTGGGACGCCAGGGTGCGCAGCGCGCCGCGCTGCAGCTGAGCGCCGGCCGACTGGACGAAGGCGGGCATCCACCCGAGCTCGGCCGTGAGCCACCGGCGGGCGACGGCGTCGACAGGGAAGAAGGTCCGGCGGAAGAGGTCGTTGCGCACGGCGACTGTCGTGCGCGGCTCGTCGGCCACCACCTGCCAGCGGCTGCTGCCGCACTGCTTGACGAGGACGTCGCCGAGGGCCACGCCGAGCGCGCCGACCAGATAGTCGGGGTCCCAGCGGTCCGACTCGGGTGCCCTGTGCCACGCCCGGCAGTACGCGTCGAAGAGGGACGAGAGGTACCCGACAGACCGCAGGTCGGCACCGGGGCCCCGCAGGTGCTGGCGGAGCTCTTCCATCCACACGAGCTCGACCACGCTCGGCTCGCGCAGCACGACGGCGCCGTCCTCGGGGCCGGGGGCCGCGGGCGTCGGGTCGGCCTGCGGGGACGACGTGCGTCCGTGCGGTCGCAGCAGTGGCTTCATGCCCTCCCTATCGGCCGGAGGTCACCCGTTCTTGACGATTTCCGGGCGAGTCTGCGCCGCCTTTCATCCGCTGGTCGAGCCAGCCCGCCCCAGCGGCGAGGACCAGGAAGACGACGGCGACGACGAGCGTGCTCAGGAGCGCCGAGGCGTAGCCGTCCTCCGCGGCGTCGAGGAAGGGGTACGGGTACCAGCCCACGATCTCACCGCGCACGAAGGTGTACGCGATCCAGGCGAGCGGCGCGACGAGCGACCACCCGATGGTGCTCCGGTCGATCCTCGGGCGCGGCCCGAACAGCACCCAGCCGACGACGACGGCCAGGGGGGAGAGCACGTGCAGCAGCAGGTTCGACACCGCGCCGGCGGCCGAGAGCTCGACGAGCCCTCGCAGGACGGTGTTGTAGACGATGCCCGTCACGGCGATGCACAGGATCGCGTCGAGGCGGGCGACGCGGAACACCCGCCCGTCGCGGTCCGGCCGGACCGCGAGCAGGACCGCGACGACGCACACGAGGACGTTCGACAAGATCGTGAAATAGCTGAAGAGCCTCACGAGGCGCTCGAGCATGGATCCTGCCTCGCCGGGCCCGTCGAGGAGGGCGACGACCACCTCCATGACGACACCTGTCCCGGCGAGGAGGGCTGTCGCTGCGTGCCACGTGCGCTGGACGACCACTGCGTCTCCCGGGGGTGAGGCGTCTCGCGCGCCTGTCGGAGCGCGTCGCCAGTCTAGGCAGGTGGTCCCGGGGTGGCGAGATGTGCGTGCGCTCGAGCCCTGGGGCTCGGACCTGGTCAGGGGTACGGTAGGGGGACAAACCGTACCCGACGTGAAAGAGGTCCTCATGCCTACTCGCACCGCACGCACAGCATGGAACGGCACGCTCGAGGAGGGCGCTGGCCAGGTCGAGCTCAGCAGCTCGAAGGCGGGGACCTTCGACGTGTCGTTCCCCAAGCGCGCAGCTGACGAGGCGGGTGGCACGACCAGCCCCGAAGAGCTCATCGCCGCGGCGCACTCCTCCTGCTACGCGATGCAGCTCTCCGCGCTCATCGGCGAGGCCGGCGGCACGCCGGACTCCCTCGACGTGAGCGCCGACGTCTCGCTCGCCCCCGACCCCGCCGGCGGCTTCCAGATCACGAAGATCGTGCTCACGGTCCGCGGCGAGGTCTCCGGGATCGACGAGGCGACCTTCCTCAAGGCGACCGAGGACGCGAAGGCCACCTGCCCGGTGTCCAAGGCCCTCACCGGCACGACGATCACGCTGGACGCCTCGCTCGAGAAGTAGCAGGGCAGCAGGAGAAGACCATGACGCACAGGACCGCCGGGCACGAGCCCGGCGGTCCTGCTGCGTCATCGGGGGAGGGGCCCCGTGAGGTCTCCCAGGACGGCCGAGAGCGTCCGGACGAGGAGGTCGCGCAGCTCGTGCTGGGTCAGCGGGCTGCCGGCCAGCCACGCGGCTGTCGTGTTCTCGGCGAGGGCGACCCACCCGCGCGACAGGAGGGCGAGCGCGTCGGGGCCGAGCCGCTGGTCCCCTCCGGAGGCGTCCGGGGTGGGCGAGGTGCTCGACGCGTGGACCGCGGTCGAGCGGCGGGCGAGGCGCTCGACGAGGAGCGAGCGGGCGTCGGCCAAGATCTCCTGGGTCTGGGGGTCGTCGTGGAGCGCACCCCGCCAGATGTCCGTCCACAGCTCCCGGCGGGCGGTGACCGTGGTGATGAAGGCGTCGAGCACGACGACGGGCCGTTCGGGGGTGACCGGGCCCTGCGTCGCGGCGAGGGCGGCGAGCAGGTCGTCGACCGCGGCGGAGACCACGGCGCGCTGCAGCCCGACCACCGAGCCGAAGTAGTGGAACACCAGCGCCTTCGAGGCCCCGGCGGCCGTCGCGACGGCCTGCGTGCTGAGGCTGCCGATCCCGTCGGCGGCAGCGAGCCGCTCGGCCACGACGAGCAGCTCGCGTCGGCGGTCGGCAGGCTCGAGTCGGGTCCGGGGTGTGTCGCGGCTCATGGCTCTTGTCTACCAACAGTGTTGACCTCAGGTCAACAGCGTCGTAGATTCTTTGTTGACCACTAGTCAGTACGAGGGGCACATGACGACTCACGACCACCCAGAAGCCATCTCGCTGCGCGCAGTGCGCGTCGAGGGACGGCGCGACACCATGCTCGACCCGGTCACCCTCCGGCTCGAGCGGGGCTCGCGCCTGCTCGTCGTCGCCGAGCCGGGCCACGGGCACACGGCGCTCGCGCTCGTCGCGACGGGCCGCATGGTGCCCGACGAGGGAGACGTGCTCCTCGACGGGCGGCCCGACGCCGAGACCCTGCGCAAGGTCTCAGCCGTGGTCGACGCCCCCACCATCACCGAGCCTGACGACGCCCTGACCGTGGCCGGGACCGTCGCCGAGGGGCTCGCCCTCGCCGGGCGGCCCTCCGGCCGTCGGGCTGTCAACCACTGGCTGACCGAGCACGACCTCGCCGAGCGCCGCTCGCTGCGGGTCGACCAGCTCGACCCCGTCACACGCGTCCAGACGCTGCTGGCGCTGGGCGCCGCAGACCCGGCCGTGCGGTACCTCGTCCTCACCCTGCCCGACCGTCACGGCGGGAACCCCAAGGACTGGTGGCGGATGGCCGGTGGGTACGCCGAGTCCGGCTACGGCGTGATGGTCCAGTGCACCCCCGCCTCGGCCCACGTCCTCGAGGCCGGACGGCACATCGAACGGCCCGTCGAGGGCACCGACAACCACGACGCGATGGAGGTCCTGCGATGAAGGCCGTCCGGATCAGCCTCTCCGAGCTCCGCCGCATCAGTGCCGGCACGCTCCCCAAGCTCGCGATCGCCGCCTTCGCGATCATCCCCACCCTGTACGCAGGCCTCTACCTCTTCGTGAACTCCGACCCGTACTCGCGTCTCGACCAGGTCCCGGCGGCCCTCGTCGTCGAGGACACCGGAGAGTTCGGCCAGAAGGTCGCGGACAACCTCCTCGACGACGGCGGCTTCGGCTGGGTCGAGACCTCACGGGCCGAGGCGCAGGTCGGGGTCCGCTCCGGCGAGTACGACGCCGCGCTCGTGATCGGCCCGACCTTCAGCGACGACCTCGCGTCCTCGGGAGAGTTCGCGCCGCAGCAGGCGAGCATCACGCTCGTCACCAACGACGCCAACAACTACCTGGCGCGCACGATCGCGGACCAGATCGTCGGGAAGGTGCGCGACTCGATCGCCTCCGAGGTCGGCACCGAGGCGGCAGCGCAGTTCCTCGCGGGCTTCTCCGACATCCGCACGAGCCTGGAAGACGCCGTGAGCGGCGCGACCGAGCTCACCGACGGGACGGCGCAGCTCGTCACAGGCTCGGACCAGCTCGTCACGGGCTCGGCGGACCTCGCGACGGGTGCGTCGACGGCAGCCACGGGTGCCTCCGACCTCGCGACAGGTGCGAGCACCCTCAAGACCGGCGCCGCCACGCTCGCGACAGGCGCGAGCACCCTCAAGACCGGGATCGACGACCTCGACACAGGTCTTGGGACCCTCAAGACCGCCACGACAGACCTGCCCACCCAGGCGCAGGCTCTCGCCGACGGCGCGAAGAAGGTCGCCGACGGCAACGCGACGATCGCCGGCTACGGCGACGCTGCAGCCACGGGCGCGCAGGCGCTCGTCGACGACCTCGACACCATCCGGACCGGGATCGCCGACGACCTGCGCGCGCAGGGCCTCACCGAGGAGGAGATCACCACGGTCCTCACGGCCCTGGACACAGCGCGCCAGCCCATCACCGACGCCTCGACGGCGCTCGGCGAGGTCTCGACCTCCCTCGACACGCTGTCCTCAGGCGCTACGCAGGTGAGCGACGGGGCTGCAGCGCTCGCGCTCTCCGCACCGACCCTCGCCCAGGGGATCGCCGACGCCGCCACGGGGGCCGACAGCCTCGCGACAGGCGCGTCGACCCTCTCGACAGGTGCCTCTGACCTCTCGACGGGCGCCTCGGAGCTGTCGACGGGCGCCGACTCGCTCAAGACCGGGACCGCGACCCTCTCCGAAGGCGCCAGCACCCTCGCGACGGGCGTCTCGACCCTCCACGACGGGATCGTCGCGGCCGACTCCGGAGCGGTCCAGCTGCGCGACGGCCTCACCTCCGGCATGGGCGAGGTGCCCGACGTCGACGCCCAGACGCAGGACGACACCGCCCAGACCATCGGCAACCCCGTGGTCGTGCAGAACGAGTCGCTCACCAGCGCGGGCACCTACGGTGCCGGTCTCGCGCCGTTCTTCCTCTCGCTCGCCTCGTGGATCGGCGCCTACGTGCTGTTCCTGCTGGTCAAGCCGCTGTCCAGGCGTGCGCTCGCAGCCGGGCGGTCCATCTGGTCGTCGGTCGCCACAGCCCTCGGCGGGTGGCTGACACCTGCAGCCATCGGTGTCGCGCAGGCTGCGCTGATGTTCACGGTGACCAAGTTCGCCCTCGACATCCAGCCCGCCTACCCGTGGTTCACGGCGCTGTTCCTCGTGCTCGTCTCGGCGACCTTCGTCGCGATCCTCCAGGCCCTCAACGCCTGGTTGGGTGCGGCCGGGCAGTTCCTCGGTCTGGTCCTCATGCTCACCCAGCTGGTGACCGCGGGCGGGACCTTCCCGTGGCAGACGATCCCGGAGCCGCTGCGCTCGCTGCACCAGTTCTTGCCGATGAGCTACGGCGTGGACGGCCTGCGGCACCTGCTCTACGGAGGCTCGCTGACGAACGTCGGGACCGACGCGGCCGTGCTCGCGCTGTTCCTCGTGGGGTCGCTCGCGGTGACCACGCTCGCTGCTCGCAAGCAGCGGCTGTGGACCGTGCGGACGCTCCAGCCCGAGCTGGTGCTCTGACGGAGCAGCAGGACGGTACGGCGGACGATCTCGTCCGCCGTACCGTCCTGCTCGTGGTCGGCAGCGCCGGTCAGTCGACTGTGACCGCCTCGAGCACCGGCAGCCGTGCCGCGCGGATCGCCGGCCACGCCGCCGCGAGCACACCGACGACGACCGAGATGCCCAGCATCACCGCGAGACCACCCCACGGGACGACGAGCTCGGTCAGCCCGGAGCTCTGGAACACCGTCGGCATCCCCGCGGCCAGCCCGACGCCCACGGCCAGCCCGAGGACTGTGCCGAAGACCGCCGTGAGGACCGACTCGATGGTGATCGTCGCGGCGAGCTGCGCCCGGCCGAGGCCCACGGCCCGCATGAGGCCGATCTCGCGGGTCCTCTCGATGACCGACAGGGCCAGGGTGTTGACGATGCCCAAGATCGCGATGACGATCGACAGCCCGAGCAGCGCGTAGAGGATCGTCAGCACCTGGTCCACCTGCGCCGCGAGCGAAGAGACGAACTTGTCGTTGTCCATGACCGAGACGATCATGTACGGCTTCGCCGCTGCGGTCACGGCTGCGTCGAGATCGGCCTGGGAAACGCCGTCTGCTGCCTGCAGCAGGACCATCGTGGCCATGTCTGCAGGACTCAAGGCCAGTTGGTCGAAGATCGAGTCCGCCACCAGGAGCGGGGTGCCCAGGGCCGGGGAGTCGAAGACCGAGCCGATGGTCACCTCGACCTCGCCGACCTGCGTCGACAGGGTGAGGCTGTCTCCGAGCGCCCAGCCGTTGGACGTCATGGCTGACTTCAGCACGCTGACCTGACCGTCAGCGAGGGTGTCGAGATCGCCCTCGACAGCCTCGGTCGCCCAGCTGCGGTCGAAGACGCCAGGGTCCGCGCCGAGGGCGTAGAGGCTGACGGGGTCACCCCCGGTGGCGTCCGTGACGAAGTACTGGTCGAGCAGCATCGCGTCTGCGGCACCGACCTCGGGCAGCGCGTCGATGTCGGAGACGACCCCGGCGGGCAGGGTGCCCGTCGCCGACTGGACGATGAGGTCGGCACGCGACTCGTTCTCCACGATGCTGCTGACCGACGACTGCGCCGACGCGGCGAGGACCGAGGCGGCCCCGACGAGCGACATGCCGATCATCAGCGCGCTGGCTGTGCTCGCCGTCCGGCGAGGGTTGCGGGTCACGTTGCCGGACGCGAGCTTCCCGAGAGGCTTGACGAGCCAGACGAAGGGCAGCGCCATGACGCGCAGGACGGGCTTCGCGATGGCCGGCGCGAGCAGCAGCACGCCCACGACGACGGCGGCTGCGCCGATGCCGAGGACGCTCCCGGTGCTCGCGGTGTCGTCCCGGGCGGCGGTGACGACGGCCGCGATGACGGCGCTCGCCCCTGCGCCGGCGACGACCAGCCCGGCGATGGTGCGGACCCGCAGCGAGGCGCTCTGGGCCGGGGAGTCGTCCCGCATCGCCTCGACAGGCGCGACGAGCGCCGCACGCCGGGCGGGCACAGCCGCCGAGAGGATGCTCACGACGATCCCGAGCACGAGCGAGATGACGACCATCGAGGTCGAGACCGGCACGCTGCCCGCGAGCTCCATGCCCATCGAGGCGAAGAGCGCCTTGAGCGCGAGGACCAGCCCGAGACCACCGGCGACCCCGAGGGCGCCGCCGATCGCCCCGACGACAGCCGCCTGGACGAGGATCGACACGAAGACCTGGAGCGGTGACGCCCCGACAGCCCGCAGCAGCGCGAACTCCCGCTGACGCTGACGGACCGTCATCGCGAAGGTGTTGGAGATGATGAACCCGCCGACGAACAGCGAGATCCCTGCGAAGACCAGCAAGAAGGTCTCGACGAAGCCGAGCATGGTCGAGATCTCGTCCCGGGCCTCCTCACGGGCCGTCTCGCCGGTGACGACCTCGACGGGCGCCGCGTCGGTGGCACCGGCCGCCGGCCGGACTGCCGCGTCGACGCGCTCCGCGAGTACCGTGTCGTCGACGCTGCCGTCGCCGAGGACCGAGATGGTCGAGACCATGCCGTCGGGCGAGAACGCCGCGGCAGCCGTGGCCTCGTCGAAGAACACGATGGTCGCACCGGCCATCGAGGCACCCATGTCGACGATGCCCGTGAGCGTCGCCTCCGTGAGCTGCCCGCCGACGACGAGGGTCGTGGTGTCACCGACCGCCAGCCCCGTCGTCTCGAGCGCACCGGCCTCGAGCATGAACTCCGCAGGCCCGCTGGGGGCGGCTCCCTCGGAGATCGGCGTCGCCGGGTCGTCGGCGTACCAGGCGAGCCCGAAGGTGGGCGCGCCCGTCGTCGGCGGCACCGTGCCGTCGGCCCCGACGAGCACGAGCGGACCGGTGAGGTCGGCGAAGGCGTGGGCGACGCCGTCGACCTGCGCCACGGTGGTCACGAGGTCGGCCGGGATCGTGTTGCGGACGGCCCCGGCGCTCGCGTTCTCCTGCACGAGGGTCGACACGTCGTCGGCCCCTCGCAGATACACGTCGGACGAGGTGCCGGCGTCGACGATCCCGTCGAAGGTGTCGGACAGCATCTCGCGCAGCGAGAAGGTGCCTGCCACGAAGGAGACGCCGAGGACGACGGCGAGGATGGACAGCCCGAGGCGGACGAGGTGCGCCTGGACGTTGCGCAGCGCGACGCGGAGCATCAGCCCGTCACCTTCTGGCGCGTGAGGGAGCCGAGGACGTCGAGGACTGTGGCTGGGGTCGGCTCGGAGAGCTCGGCGACGATCTGCCCGTCCGCGAGGAACAGCACCCGGTGCGCGTTGCTGGCCGCGACGGGGTCGTGCGTGACCATGACGACGGACTGGCCCAGGGTGTCGACGGAGGTCCGCAAGAACGAGAGCACCTCACGCGAGGACGTCGAGTCGAGGTTGCCTGTCGGCTCGTCGGCGAACACGACCGACGGCTTCGACACGAGAGCCCGGGCGCAGGCGACACGCTGCTGCTGCCCGCCGGAGAGCTCGGCCGGGCGGTGCTTGAGCCTGTCGCCGAGACCCACGGCCTCGACCACCTCCGCGAGGTACGCGCGGTCGACAGGCACCCGGGCGATGTCGAGGGGGAGCGTGATGTTCTCCTCGGCGGTGAGGGTGGGCACGAGGTTGAAGGACTGGAAGATGAACCCGAGATGGGTGCGGCGCAGACGTGTGAGCTGACGCTGGTTCATCGACGACACCGTGAGGTCGTCGACGACCACGGTCCCTGACGTCGGGGTGTCCAGGCCCGCCATGCAGTGCATGAGCGTCGACTTGCCCGACCCGGACGGGCCCATGATCGCGGTGAACTGCCCGCGGGCGAAGTCGACGTCGACCCCGGCGAGAGCCCTGACGACGGTCGAGCCCTTGCCGTAGGTCTTGGTGAGACCACGGGCCGTCGCGATGGCCGCTGAGCGGCTGCCGGGTCCCGGGGACGTGGGGGCGGTGCTGGCGGGGGAGGGCGACATGACCGTGCTCTTCTCTGCTGAGTCGGGTGGTGCGCGGGGTGCGCCCGCGTCTGAGACCATCCTGGCCGTGGCCGACCGCTGCGGGAATAGGGGAGGTCCCCCACCCGACCCTGAGACCTTCCTGAGAGTCCTGTCGCTCGGACCCCGGGCTGCTGTGGCGTTCTCCCCGCTCCGCTGACCTGCTGCTATACGTCGAGGTCGCTGCTGAAGCGGCGCTTGGCCCCGGGCCCGAGGTCACGCGGGTCCGAGACCGTCGTGGTGAGGACAGGACGCCCCAGCAGCACGGTCAGGGCCGCGTCGAGCGTGCTGAGCCCGGGCTGTGCGGGAACCGTCGCCACGGGGGGAGGCGTGGCCCGGGTCGGCAGCGCGGTGAGGTGGATCGTGCCGTCCGCCGCCTGGTGCAGGTGCCAGGCGGCGAGCCCGTAGGCCTGCAGCAGCTGGGTGGTGTCGACCGACGGGACCCAGCGGCCGTCGGCCGTCTGGAAGCGGACGGCCGCCCGACCCTCGAGCCCGACGAGGACCGTCGCCCAGGTCCCCTCGGCATCGCGCTCGCGGACGAGGGCCGCGGTGTCCCCGGTGCGGTACCGCAGCAGCGGGAGGTATGGGTTGTCGTCGACCGTGACGACCACGTCGCCCCGCTCGCCGTCGGGGACCGGCGTCCCGTGCTCGTCGAGGATCTCCACGTGGACGCGGCGGGGCAGGACCGTGTGGCGCGTCTGGCCGTCCGTCGTGCGGTCCCCGGTGAGGTCTGCGGCGACGAGCCCGGCCTCACGGGTGCCGTAGACGTCGACGACGGGCGCTCCCCACCGCTGCTCGAGCCGTCGCCGTGCCCCCGGTGCCAGGTGGGCGGCGCCGGAGAAGACGACGAGAGGGTGCAGGTCGACCTCGAGGTCGGCGAGGGCGAGGAGCGACAGGGGGTTGCCGCTGAGCACCTGGGCGTCTGCGTCGGCGAAGAAGGCCTCGCGGTCACCAGGGGTGCGCCAGCCGTCGGGGTGCACGTTGACGCGGGCCATCGGCGCGCCGCCCTTGGCGGTCAGGGCGGAGGCGTAGGTGAAGGCCGTGCGCTGGTCGACGACGTTGAGCAGGCACGTGCGTCCAGGCTCGGCCTCCCATGACACACCTGCGCGAGCGGCGAGGTCGGTGAGGTAGACGACCTCGGCGGCGGTCGAGAGCGGGTGCAGCGGCACGACGAGCGCGGCGCCGGTGCTGCCCGAGCTCGACCCCTCGAGCACACGGTCGAGGGGGACGTCGACGGGGACGAAGTCCGCGACCCCGCGCCCCAGGTCGTCGCGGGAGACAGGTGCCACGTCGTCCAGGCTGCGGGGCGCACGACCCTCGCGGCGGGCGAGCGCCCTGTAGTGCGGGACCGTCGTCGAGACCCGCTGCACCAGCTCGTCGACCCAGGCGGGGCGAGCCCACACCTCGCCCCTGGGCTCCCAGGACCTCTGTGCTGCGTCGGCGGCGCGCTCTCGCAGCACCGGGAGGTCGTCGGGGACCACCCTGTCGCCGCAGACGTGCACCCACGCGGGGGCGTGCGGGTGGTCCCGCAGCGCCTGCATCCCTGCGAAGTCCTCCTCGGACAGCGACGGCCACCGCTCGGCGTCCGTCAGTGCCACGGCCGAGAAGGCCTCGTACTCGGCGAGCGCGGGGTCGGGGACACCGCGGGGGAGGGCCTTCAGGTCGGGCCCGCCTGGGGAGGCGTGCCGCGGAGGGGCCGCTGACGGGCCGCTGGCGTGGGCGCCGGTGACGTCCTGGTCCTCAGACATGGCTCACCTGCGCCGCGGCCTCGCGGGCGCGCTTCGCGGCGAGCGCCCTGTTGAGCTCTTCCGTGCGGCGGGCCTCTTCGGCGAGCTGGGCGAGGACGAGGCTCTGGATCGCTGTGCTGACGGTCTGCCACCGGGCCTCGGCGTCGACGGCGGTCTCGTCGCCGGGGTGCAGTCCGCAGGCGCGCAGCACGGCGCGCGCAGTCTCCTCGCGGGTGGCCGTCGTGCTCGGCCACGTGGAGGGCTCGAGGACCGGGGCGAGGACCGTCGACAGGCGCGAGATCGCCGTGAGGGCCCAGTCGGTCGTGGCCTCTGGTCCCGTGAGCACCTCTGCGAGGACCGGGGTGCGCCGCAGAGCGGGGTCGGCCAGCACCCAGGAGGTGATCAGCGCGGCGCGTGCGCGCTGGTCGCCGAAGCCGCCCGGGGCCGAGAAGAAGGTCCGCAGCCAGGCGATCTGCTGCTGGGTCCGCACACCCCCCGGGGCGAGGTCGGCGAGGGTGTCGGAGACGACCGCGGCGGCGTCGACGTGCGCGCGGCCGGGCCGGGGGCTGCCGTCGCCGAGGGCACCGACCGCTGGCAGCCTGTCAGCGGGGGTCTGGGCGATCCGCTGCATCACGGTCGCGAGCGTCGGGCCGGGGCGCAGCGGCTGCGCGGGGTCGACGAGCCCGTCTCGTACGGTCATGCGTTCTGCCCCCAGAGGGTCCGGGCGAGGTCTCTCGCGAAGGGGACGACATCCTCCCAGGCCGACACCGTGTAGACGGCGTAGCCAGGAGCCATGTCGACGTAGCGGTCGGGTGGTCCTGCGACGTTGAGCACGAGCGATCCTCCGCCGCCGGCGGCCCGGACCGCTCGGGCCGCGCTCGTGGTGAGCGGCTCGAAGTCCTCGGGGAGGCTCCAGGCCCCGTCGGCGAACATGCTCACGACCCCGCTGTCCGAGATCACCGCGATGTGCCGACGCCGACGCCGGGCGGGACTGCCCGCGCTCGCGGTGCTCCCGGTGCTGCCGGCGGTCGTGGTGCTCGCGGCGTTCCCGGTGCTCCCGGAGCGGTCGGCCTCGTCGAGGTGCGTCTGCTCGAGCAGCGGGATGGGGAAGGACGTGCTCCCGCCGAAGTAGGCGACGACGGCTGACATCACGGCTGTCGCGTCCCGGGTGAAGCCGTCGGTCCCGGCGATCTGCCCAGGCCCGCTCCAGGTGGTCGCCTGCACGCGCGCGCCGCTGCGCAGGGCGGAGAGTGCGAGGACGGCACCGGCCAGCGCGATCGGGGCGGGCTGGTGGCGAGGGTCGGGCATCGAGCCTGAGGAGTCCAGGTACAGGTCGAGGTCGACGGGCTGGTCGTCGGTCTCGGTCGAGGTGGTCGAGTCGAGGTGGCGCTGGACCGTCGTCATCCCGGGTACGACCACAGGTGAGGCGAGCATCGTCGCGGTCCAGTCGACGTCGGCGAGGTCGTCGCCCGTCTCCCACGGGTCGAGGCCGCCGAGCAGCGTCTCGGGAGCCGCGGGGGTGGCGGTCGTCGGGAAGGGGATGAGGTGACGGGCCGCGTGCTCCCGGTACCAGGCGATCGCCGCGGACTCGACGTCGGTCGCGACCCCGAGCGACTGCAGCACGGCTGCGTAGTCGGCTGGGGTGAGCGTGCTCCCGGCGCTCTGGGACACGACGGGGTCCCGCTGCAGCCCGGACTCGGGTCCAGAGGTCGGCGAGGTCGAGTCGTCGGTTGCTGCGAGAGCGCCGACGACGCGGGGGTCGAGTGCTGGGTGGACGGGCGGGCGGAGGGCGTCCGAGGCTGTCGCCAGACCGGGGACAGGCGTACCCGGGTGCTCGTGCTGGGCGCAGGGCAGGTCGACGACGGTCTGCCCGCCGCCGCTCCCGGTGTCTCGTGCCAAGAACGGACGCAAGACCATGGCGAAGCCGCCAGCGCCGGCAGCGGGGTCGTCGGCGTAGGTCCGGACGAGCCTGGCGAGCACCTGCGCCTCGGCGTCAGCGTGCGGCCCGGGTCCACTGAGCGTCCCCGCAGGGAGCGACCACAGGATCTCGTCCGTGCGCAGCACGAGGCTCATGACCTCTCCCTGTGGCGGACCGAGCCTGCGCCACAGCCCGACCATGTCGATCCCGGCGCGGGTCTGCAGCCTGTCGTTGATGAGCATGTCCGACCACAGGTTGGTCACCAGGCCGGCCCGGTGGTCCAGGTCCACCAGCCCCAGGCGGACCTGCGCGGTCATCCGGCCGGCCGTGAGCATGTCGGCCGGGGAGTAGACGTGGTGACCGATCTCGTGCGCGAGGACAGCCACGGCGTGGTCTTCGATCCCCTCGTGGAGCACCTGCTCGAGGTCGATCGACACCTCGACGTCGCCGAGGCTGAACCACGCGAAGCTCGTCGCCCCGCTCACCTCGCCAGCACCGTGGAGCCGCGGTGGTCGCAGACGGGTGAAGCGGCCCCACGCGCCGAGCGCCTCGGGCCAGGCGTCCGTCCAGGCAGCCCTGAGCGCCGCATACCGTGCGTCATCGGGTCGGGGCGCGCGGGTGACGGGGAGCGGGAGCGCCGCCGGGACCGCAGGAGCCTGGTCGGCAGAGGTCCCCGTCCCGCGACGACGACCGCCCCTCACGGCTGGTCCTGGGGGACGTGGTGCGAGGCGGCACGGGCACGGTCCTCGCCTGCGCCGGTCCGCACGAGGTCGAGCCTGTACGACGTCGCGCGGCTCACCAGGACCATCCCTGCACTGGTGGTGCCCGCTCCGGTGACGGTGTCCTGAGCACCCAGGTGGGGTGCGACTGCGTCGACGAGCGCGGGGTCTGGTCGCACGGCCGCCAGCAGGTTGTCGAGCTCGACGGTCGAGGTCGAGCGTTCCGCGCTCTCGCGCAGGACAGCCGTCCCGTGGACGTCGGCGACGACCACCCAGACCTGGTCGTCAGCCGCGACCCGCCATGTCGGTGTGGCTGCCTCGACGGTTCCCAGGACGAAGGGGACACCGACCCACGGCCCGCCGCTACCACGGAAGCCACCGACCTGTCCGGTCCGGCCAGCCGCCGGGGCACCGGGCCACCAGAAGGGGTCCGCAGCGCTGCGCGCCAAGACGTCCCGCGGACTGTCCGTGCCGTGTCCCGAGACCCGTGAGCCAGGTACCGCAGCACCTGCACCAGGGGTACCGGCTGCGCCGGAGGTCTCACTGCCGGCACTGTCGGCACCGACTGCGCCGCCTGCGCCGCCTGCACCGTCGGCACCGCCTGCGCCGGACCTCTCACCGGCTCCACCGCCAGCGCCGCCTGCAGCGAGGCTCTCGTCGACGGCACGGGCCAGGTCGAGGAGCCGTACGAGAGCAGCATCGGGGAGCGATCCTGCAGCAGCGAGCGCTGCGCCGCGCAGCCTCACGAAGCCCGACCTCCAGGCGGCGACCGCAGCCGCCGCACGCAGGGCGTCGTCGTCGTCGAGGTGCGCGTCGGCTGCGCAGAACCGCCGGCCCCACTCACCGAGGTCGGCCCCTCGGGCGACCCGTCCGGCTCCTTGGACGACGACGTCGACGGTCACCTTCGGCGAGCGGCCCATGGCACGGGGCAGGAAGGGGACGACCCCCAGGAGTGCCCAGCGGTCGGCCGAGGACTCGTGCCACGCGCGACGCACGACGACGGCGCTCACGGCGTCGACGAGGACGGGCACGACCGCCGCGAAGGCTGCCGGGTCGCCCATGGTCCGCGCGAGGTGGTCGGCCCCCGGACCCATCTCGAGCAGGGCGGTGCGCAGCGCGTCGGCTGATGCGCCGGCGGACCGAGCGGCGGCGACACGGGAGTTGAGGACGTCGCGCTGCGCGACCAGCTCGCCCTGCCACGTGGGGACTGTCGTGGTGGACGGGGCCATCAGCGGTACCAGCGCAGCCACGTGAGGTAGTTGGTGTACCGCTGGTGCGCGTACTTGAGCACGAGGGCGTCCTCGTAGACGTGACCGTGCAGCTTGCCTGCACCCTCCCACCCGGCGAGGATCTGCTCGATCCGGCGCATCCTGTCGAGCACGACGTCCTCACCCAGGGAGTCCAGCCCGGCCTGCACCTGCTCGAGGACCTCGCCGACGGGGTCGTCCTGGTCCAGCCCGTACGCGTCGTACTGGGCGCAGGCGTCGTCGAACATCGTCCGGATCCACGACACGCGGTCCGAGCGCAGCGGCTCGCGGTCGGCGTCGTCGAAGACCGTCGACTGCTGGTCGGGCACGAGCTTGTCGTGCAGCACGAAGGGCAGGACGGCGCGCAGGTCGTCGAGGCCGACGCTCGAGCGACCACGGAAGTAGGCCATCGCCTTCGCGTACGCCACGAGGGACTGCAACGCCCGGACGGAGAGCCCGTTGAGGGTCTGGGCACCGATGTCCGAGAGCTTGTCGCGCCCGGTGTCCGAGCTCGCCACGAGGTGCGGGTCGATCCCGGCGAGACGCGCGGTGTCCTTCGTGCGGTACTCGAACTGCCACGCCGACCCCTCGAGCAGCTCGAGCTGGCTCGCGAAGAACTCGAGCCGTCGTCGGACGGGCCGCTCGATCTGCACGGCGGTGACCTCGCGGTGCAGGCGCTCGTGCTGCGCGTCGTCGAAGACGATCGACTCGGGCACGGCCCGCTCGGGGTGGATGCCCTGCTCGGCCCGCGCCACGAGGTCGCCGAGGAACCTGTTGTTGAAGGGCAGCGCGTGCACCACCACGTCGATGCGGTCCCGCAGCGCCTCGACCACCTGGTACGTGCCGCCGCCGGCGTCGTCGTTGGCGGTGAGGTACCAGGCGGACTCGCCCGTCTCGTAGAACTGGTCGAAGACCTCGACGTACCCGTCCGCGAGGACCGTCAGCAGCGCCGACTGCGTACGAGTCGGGATGCGGTTGTACTCGTCGACGATCTTCACGCGCATGCCCAGCCAGGACCGCCAGGCGACGTCGACGTCGGCGAGCGAGTCCGCCTGCACGAGGTCCTTGGGCAGCGGTGTGCCGAACATGTCGGAGACCGTGAGCTGTGGGTGACCGTGCTGCATCGCGCGGCGCACGTCCTGGATCGGGTACCCGGCCAGCACGCCCATGAGCACGGCGCTCGCGGTCTTCCCTCGACCCGGTCCGCCGATGAGCAGGCACCGTCCTCGCACGGCGAAGGTGAGCAGCGGCAGCAGCACGAAGCTCGAGTAGGACTGGTCGGAGGGCAGCGTGAGCAGCGCCTTCGAGTCGCCGAGCCTGAAGCTCGTCTCCGGGGTCCCCGGCCCTGCGGAGAACTCGACGTCGTAGTGCGGGGAGATGATCGCGTGGTTGACCACCCAGAAGTACGCCTGCCGCAGCTTCTCCGCGAGGTCTGCGTCCTGCGAGCCCTCGGTGGGGGTCGCCGTGCCGAAGAGGTCTGCGACGTCGAGGTCGTAGTCACCCTGCGTGCTGGACGTCCCGCCCGGGGCCGGCCTGGTCGGCGCGTCCGAGACGTGCCCGAGGGGCGATGCTGGAGACGATCCGGACGAGGTCGCTGACGCGGGGCTGCTGGTGTGCTCTGTCACACGGGCGAGTCTGCCACGGGGGCACCGGCCCGTCAGGCCGTCGCAGGGCCGCTGGGGAGAAGGCCCCATCACTGCTCCCTGTGGACGAGCACCTTGGCTGAGAGCCTCAGCCTCAGCCTCAGCAGCCCGAGCCTCCGCGGCGTGTCTGTCCTGCTGGCTCAGCCCCTGCGGTCCGAGCCAGCCGGCGCCGTCGGGTCGGGCAGCGGGGCGCCGACCTCCTGACCCTGCTGGTCCATCGGCGGGGCCACCCACCGCGGGACCGCGACGAGGGCGTCGACCAGGCGGACCGCCTCGGCGAGCCGTTCCTCCCGGGTCCCTCGGAGCTCGACCCACGGGGCACCGCCGTCCTCCTGCGCGGCGAGCTCCTCGCGGAAGCGCTGCTGCATGCCGTGCCGGATGTGCTCGCCGTCGCGCAGACCGTCCTGCACGAAGGGGATCTCGTCGCCGGTCAGCAGGTAGAGGTCGGGCACGCGCGAGGCCGCGAGGGCCTGCACGGACGGAGACGGCGTCCCCATGTACCTCTCGTGCCACAGGGTCGTCGCGAAGGCGTCGGTGTCGCAGACCACGAGGGGGATCGGCGTGGTGGCCGCAGCATGGTCCTCCACCCGGCTCTGCTCCAGGGCGATGAGGTCGAACTCGGCCGTGTGCCAGGGGGTCTCGAGCCCGCCCGGACGGACCTCGGACCACTCCCGGCCGAACTCCGGGACCGCAGGCAGCCCGTAGTGCGCCTGCAGGGCCTCGGAGAGGGTCGTCGTCCCCGTCGACTCCGCCCCGACCACCACCACGCGCCGCGCGAACCAGGACCGCACGGCTGGCGGCAGCGCCCACCAGTGCGCCCCGGGGTCGGACCGGACCGCCGAGCCGCTCACGCTCACCGCGGCACGGCCCGGGTCGACCTGGACCCACTCCGCGTCGAAGCGGCGTGCCATCTCGGCTCCGTAGACGTCCGAGGTGAAGACGGCGTCGACAGGGACGCTGACCGAGCACCCGGGCACGCAGCCGGCGTCGAGCAGGTCCTTCATCACCTGGACGTGCGCCTGCCACGCGTCGTGGGACTCGTAGTCGACGGGCGCGTCGTCGAGCCCGGTGACGACGTGCGCGCCCGGGAGCTCGTCGCGCAACCACTGTGCTCGCAGGTCTGCCGGGATCGACTCCTGCGACGACCACAGCACCTGCACGGTGACGTGCTCGCACTGCGCCAGCGCCGTGCGCACGAGGTTCAGGTGCCCGGCGTGGACGGGGTAGAACTTGCCGATGACGAGGCCGTGCCGGGACCGCCGTCGCGGTCCCTGCTCATCGACGGGCACACCGTCAGCACCGCCAGCACCACGTGCCCCGCCCACGGTGCTCGTGCTCCGCCCGCCGGTCACCGTGACGACCCCGGAGCCGGAGCACCAGGTCGAGGCTCGGCGAGAAGCGCCTCGTCCGCAGCCTCCGACCTGAGCAGCGCGACCTTCCAGTCCCGCAGCCCCAGCAGGCACAGCCCGATGAATCCCGCGTAGAGCACAGCGGTCAGGTACAGCCCGGACGACAGGTAGAGCCACACGAAGATCACGTCTGCGACGATCCACACCACCCAGTTGCCGACCCACTTACGACCGAGCATGAGCTGCGCGACGAGGCTCAGGGAGGTGGTCACCGAGTCGAGCCAAGGGCTCGACGCGTCGGTCCAGGTGCTCAGCACCCAGGCGAGCAGCCCGACGAGGGCGACCACGGTCACCGCGGCTGCCGGCCACACCCAGCGGGGTGTCCGGCGCACGGCGAGCGTCCCGCCGCCGCTCCCTCCGCGGAGCCACCAGTACCAGCCGAGGCTGGCCAGCACGAGGTACACCACCTGGAGCCCAGCCCCGGCGTAGAGCCCCGTCGAGGCGAACAAGATGATGTAGACACCGTTGTTGACGATGCCGACGGGGAAGGTCCAGACGTTCTGTCGTACGGCCAGGTACACGCACACAGCACCGGTGACGAACCCGATGATCTCTTCGGCAGACATGCGGACAAGATTCCCACACGCCAGCCCGCCACCTATGCGCCACTCAGATGCTCGGGCGCCAGGACGCGACCCCGGCGTGCGCAGGCGTCCGGAGAGTGGTTGGCGCGCGAGGTCCTGCGCGGGCGGTGGAAGAATGCGCGTGTGGCTACCCCGGTAGAGGTTGAGATCAACGGTCCCGACGGCACCCCGCGCACCGTCCGGTCCGCAGACGCGCACGCAGACCTCGTCGCGTCGCTCCGCCGAGCCGTCGACGGGGAGGTCTCCGACTCGACGCTCCGCCGTGCCGAGTACTCCTCCGACGCCTCCAACTACCGCGTCGTGCCGCAGGTCGTCGTGGTGCCCAAGGACGTCGACGACGCGCTCGCGGCCATCACCGTCACCCGCGAGGCCGGTGTCCCGCTGACCACCCGCGGGGCAGGCACCTCGTGCGCCGGCAACTCCGTGGGTCCGGGCGTGGTGATCGACTTCTCCCGCCACGTCAACACGATCCACCACCTCGACGTCGAGAACCGCACGGCGCGTATCGACCCCGGCGTCGTCATGTCCTCCCTGCAGAAGGTCGCCGCGCCGCACGGCCTGCGCTTCGGCCCTGACCCGTCGACCCAGAACCGCGCGACCCTCGGCGGCATGATCGGCAACAACGCCTGCGGTCCGCACGCCGTCGCCTACGGGCGCACGGCCGACAACGTCGTCGAGCTCGACGTCGTCGACGGGCTCGGCCGCCGCTTCACAGCGGGGGCCGACGGCCAGGGCGTCGACAGGGTGCCCGGGCTCGGCGAGCTCGTCACCACCAACATGGCTCTGCTGCGCACCGAGCTCGGCCGCTTCGGCCGCCAGGTGTCCGGCTACTCCCTCGAGCACCTCCTGCCGGAGAACGGCACGAACCTCGCCAAGGCCCTCGTCGGGACCGAGGGCACCGTCATGTCGATCCTCGGTGCGACGGTGAACCTCGTCCCGATCGCCGGTGCCCCGACCCTCGTGGTCCTCGGCTACCCGGACATGCCGAGCGCGGCCGACGCGGTCCCCGCGCTCCTCGCGCACTCGCCGCTCGCCGTCGAAGGTCTCGACGCCCGGCTCGTCGACGTCGTGCGCCGTGCCAAGGGCGCAGGCTCGGTCCCCGAGCTGCCGCCGGGCGGCGGCTGGCTCATGGTCGAGGTCGGCGGCACGACCGCGCAAGAGGCCCTCGCCAACGCGCAGGCCATCGTCCGAGACTCCGGGACGATCGCCACCCGCATCTTGCCGGCAGGCCCGGAGGCCACGGCCATGTGGCAGATCCGCGCCGACGGCGCCGGCCTCGCCGGACGCACGCCCTCTGGCGCGCAGGCCTGGCCCGGCTGGGAAGACTCAGCCGTCCCGCCCGTCCACCTGGGTGCCTACCTGCGCGACCTCGACGCTCTCATGGCGCGGTACGGCGTCGACGGTCTGCCCTACGGCCACTTCGGCGACGGCTGCGTGCACCTGCGCATCGACATCCCGCTCGAGGCCTCGGGCGACGTCCTGAGGTCCTTCATGACCGAGGCTGCTGCGCTCGTCGGCACCTACG
The DNA here is from genome assembly GCF_033798665.1 of Sanguibacter biliveldensis. Classification (NCBI taxonomy): domain Bacteria; kingdom Bacillati; phylum Actinomycetota; class Actinomycetes; order Micrococcales; family Sanguibacteraceae; genus Sanguibacter; species Sanguibacter biliveldensis. Next base: position 3,639,230 of record NZ_CP138359.1, on the reverse strand, counting down.
GCGGGTCGCTCTCCGGCGAGCACGGCGACGGCCGCGCCCGCTCCGAGCTGCTTCCCTCGATGTACTCGGCCGAGGCCATCAGCGTCTTCGAGCAGTTCAAGGCGCTCTTCGACCCCCACGACCTCCTCAACCCCGGCGTGCTCGTGCGTCCCGACGCCGTCGACGCGCACCTGCGCCGCCCGGCCGCCAAGCCTGTCGCGCTCTCGGGCGGCTTCGGCTTCGGGCACGACGGCGGTGACTTCACCACCTCGGTCCACCGCTGCGTCGGCGTCGGCAAGTGCCGTGCGGACTCGACAGCCGCGGGCGGTTTCATGTGCCCCTCGTACCTCGCGACCAAGGACGAGAAGGACTCGACCCGTGGCCGCGCCCGCGTGCTCCAGGAGATGGCCAACGGCACCCTGGTCACCGGGGGCTGGCGCTCGCCCGAGGTGCACGAGGCCCTCGACCTCTGCCTGTCCTGCAAGGCCTGCTCGAGCGACTGCCCGGCCGGGGTCGACATGGCGCAGTACAAGTCGCAGGTGCTGCACGAGTCCTACAAGGGCCGGCTGCGCCCGATGAACCACTACGTGCTCGGCTGGCTGCCCCGCTGGGCGCGCCTCGCGAGCCGCATGCCACGCCTGGTCAACCTTGCGCTGAGCGTCAAGCCGCTCGCCAAGCTGTCCCTCACGATCGGCGGCATGGACACCCGACGCTCGATCCCGTCCTTCGCCGACGTCCCCTTCCGCACGTGGTGGAAGCGTCAGGGCACCCAGCTCGCTGCCGGTTCGCGCGCGGTGGGCACGACGACCGAGCGCCGCAAGCCCAAGGTGGTCCTGTGGACCGACTCCTTCAGCGACTCCCTCGCCCCGTCGGTCCCCGAGGCCGCCGTCAAGGTGCTGCTCGCCGCCGGCTACGACGTCGTCGTCCCCGAGGGCGAGGCCTGCTGCGGTCTGACCTGGATCAGCACGGGTCAGCTCGACGGCGCCAAGAAGAAGCTGTCGACGCTCCTCGACACCCTCGGTCCCTTCGCCGTCAACGGCGTGCCCATCGTCGGCCTCGAGCCGTCGTGCACGGCGGTGCTGCGCTCCGACCTGCTCGACCTCTTCCCCGACGACCCGCGCGCCCACGCCGTCTCGACAGCCACGCACACCCTCGCCGAGCTGCTCACCGACCCGCAGACGCGCCCGGCCGAGGACTCCGGCTGGGCCATGCCTGACCTCTCGGACGTCACGGCCGTCGTGCAGCCGCACTGCCACCAGTACTCGGTCATGGGCTACAAGACCGACGAGGCCCTGCTCGTCGGGGCCGGCGCGAAGATCCGCACCCTCGCCGGCTGCTGCGGCCTCGCCGGGAACTTCGGCATGGAGAAGGGCCACTACGACGTCTCGGTCGCCGTGGCTGAGAATGCGCTCCTGCCTGCTCTGCGAGAGGCTGAGGAGGGCGACGTCTTCCTCGCCGACGGATTCTCCTGCCGCACCCAGGCCGACGACCTCGCCGGGGTGAAGGGCAAGGCGCTCGCCGAGCTCCTCGCCGACAGGCTCTGAACCGTCGGACGGCAGACGTCGCACGGTCGTCGTCACGGCCAACACCCCACTGCCTGAGAGGAGCACCATGACCCGCATCGTCATCGTCGGAGGGCACGGCAAGATCGCGCTCAAGCTGGCCACGCTGCTCACCACCGCCGGCCACGAGGTCACCTCGCTCGTGCGCAACCCGGACCACCGCGACGACGTCGCCGCCACGGGCGCTGCGCCCGTCGTCGCCGACGTCGAGAAGCTCAGCACCTCGTCGATCGGCGACGTGATCGCCGGCCACGACGTGGTCGTCTGGTCCGCCGGAGCCGGTGGCGGCTCACCCGAGCGCACCTACGCTGTCGACCGCGACGCGGCGATCCGGTCGATCGACGCAGCCGTCGCAGCAGGCGTCCCGCGCTACGTGATGGTCTCGTACATGGGCGCCGGACCGGACCACGGGGTGCCCGAGGACAACTCCTTCTTCGCCTACGCCGAGTCCAAGGCCGCGGCTGACGAGCACCTGCGCGCGTCCACCCTCGGCTGGACGATCCTCGGCCCGAGCAGCCTCACGGACGACCCGGGGACGGGCGCGATCGAGGTCGGCGACGACCTGGAGTCAGGCTCCGTCCCGCGCGACGACGTCGCTGCTGTCGCCGCAGCCGTCATCGAGGCACCAGCCTCGGTCGGCCGCACGATCCAGTTCAACTCCGGTCCGACCCCGATCAGCGACCTCTTCGACTGACCCGCGTCCGCGGGGTCGGGTCGGAGGTCCTCGGCCCCGCATCGTGGGTGGGGCTACCGGCTCGCCCGGCGGTCTCCTCTGTCGCCCCGCGCCGGGCGGTGGCACGATGGGCGGATGCTCTTCGCCTTCTCTGTCGCTCCGCTCGGTGCTGGGGAGTCCGTCACGGACTCCGTCGCCGAGGCCGTCCGCATCGTCCGCGAGTCTGGTCTGCCCAACCGCACCGACTCGATGTTCACGACCATCGAGGGGGAGTGGGACGAGTGCATGGACGTCATCAAGCGAGCGACCGAGGCCGTCGGTGCCGGCGGGCACAGGGTCTCGCTCGTGGTGAAGGCTGACATCCGCCCCGGGCACACCGGCGAGCTCGACGGCAAGGTCGAGCGTGTCGAGGCACGGCTCGCGGCCTCGACGGGCAGCGCGACAGACAGCACGGACAGCGGGACGCGGTCCGACCGCGTGTGACATGGACCTCCGCCGCGCAGGTCTGGTCGTGCTCCACCCACGAGGGTCCCGCGACCCTGTTGCCGTGAGGTCGGGATCGCTACCCTGTGGGGATGCCCCTGTTCGACCTCGAGGGTGGCGCGCGCGCCGAGCCCGTGACGACGATGCGCCCTGACGACGCCTCGTTCGGGCAGGTCCTCTCGGTCGTCCTCGAGCACCTCCCGACGCTGCTCGGCGAGCGGCTCTTCATGACACTCGAGCGCAAGGCGGCTCCGGTCGCGCTCGGTGACGGTGCCGCGACGGTGATCGCGATCGACGCCGCAGGAGACCCGGTGGTCGTCCAGGCCGTGCCGCTGCTCGCCGCCCAGCATCTGGTCGTCGCGCTCCGCGGCGCCGGCCGGGCGTCGGGGACCACCCGGCGGGCCCTGGCGGCGTCCTACGCTCAGGGGCCTGACAGGTTCCACCGTGATCTCGCCGCGTTCTTCGACCGGGACGGCGCACCGCGCGCGACGGGATCAGGCCGCACGGCCCGCCTGGTCCTGGTCTGCTCGGAGATCGACGACGACGCCGTCGAGGCGGTCTCGTTCCTCTCGGTCGACGCCGCGCGGGTGCAGGTCCTCACGGTCGGGATCGTCGAGGGGGCGAACGGTCGCCGCCTGCTCGACGTGTCGTCCTTGCGGCCCGGAGAGCTCGGGGCCCGTCAGACGGTCTCGCTCGACCTGAGCACTCCCGACGCCGATCCCGACGTCAGCCCGCAGGCGCCAGCCGAGACGACGCCCGCGCCTGGGCAGAACCCCGCCGAGGCGCAGCCTCTCCAGGCCTTCGGACGCAGCAGCCCGCAGCCAGCATGGCCGGGTCCGGCCCTCCGGCGCGAACGCTCCTACCCTGTCTACGACTCGCCCCCGCAGGACGACGAGCCTGTCGAGACGAGCGCCGCGCCCCCCGTGGACGCCAGGCTCGCCCTCGTCGCGCGCACCCTCCAGGCGCCTCTCGACCTCGTGTGGGTCCGGCACCGCCGCGGCGAGCGTCTCGAGGTGGTCCTGGGCCTCGACGGTCTGCTGCACGCCCCGGACGGCGTGAGCTTCGGTGACCCTGACGCGGCCGTGCAGGCGCTGTCCGGCTCGGCGTCCTCGAACGGCTGGCGGGTCTGGCGCGCGGGCGAGGCAGGACCGAGCCTCGACGAGCTCGTCTCAGAGGCTCAGGAGTCCGACCAGCCGTAGGCGCTCGCCCACCGCTGGATCTGCGCGTAGTACACGCTGCGCACAGGCAGGGCCGACAGGGCGAGGTCGTGGACCGCCCCGGCGATCCGTGCCACGGTGACCGTCGGCCCGAGCTGGACGGCCCGCCGGACGATGGCCTCCACGTCGAGCACGGAGTCGGCCGAGCGCATGTCCTCCGACCACCGCGGCGAGATCACGGTCTTCGACGAGGCCATCATCAGGACAGGCTGCGTGATGCGCAGCCCACGGGCCACCTCGGCGTGCCCGGCGATGATCGCCCGCAGCCACCCGGCCCGGACGGGGAAGGTCGGGGTGGGCCGCCAGCGCTCGTCGAACTCCCACTCTCCACCGTCGGACCTGCGGATGGTGCGGGCATAGTTCCCGGTGTCGATGTTGGGCAGCGGTGCCTTCGCCTGGAACCTGGCGAGCTGCGTGATCGCGGGCGTCGAGACCGTGCGGACCACGGAGGAGCCCTGCAGCTCGAGCCACGGGCTGTTGAGGACCAGGCCCGAGGTCTGGCCAGGGTGGCGGTCTGCCCACAGCACGGCTGTGAGCCCACCTGTCGAGTGGCCGTGCAGCATGACGGAGGTGTGCGGGCCGAGGTCGGCCCGGATCTCGGCCAGGGCCGCGGCGAGGTCTTCGTCGTAGGTGCGCAGCGTCGTCACGTAGCCGGGGGTCTGCCCGGGGCGCAGGCTCCGGCCGTACTTGCGCAGGTCGAGCGCGTAGAAGGCGACACCCTGCCGGTGCCAGAACTCTGCGGTCTCTGTCTGGAAGAAGTAGTCGGACCACCCGTGCACGTAGAGCACAGCGCGGGCCGAGCGCACGGCGTCCGGCGGACGGTACCGCGCCAGGGAGGCGACGACAGGCCCCTCGTCGTCAGGGGTGAGCTCGAGGGTCCGCACCTCGAAGGGGTCGCCGAGGACGTCCTGCTCCCAGCCCGCGCCGCGCGTGCGCGGCGACGCGGCCTGCGTCCGACGGGCGAGCTCGTGCGCGACGACGTCGGAGATGTGCGCGTCGAGGGCCGGCACGACACCCTCGGGGGTCTCGGCACGCGACAAGAACCTCGGCAGCGGGACCCGGTCCGTCATGGCGTCAGGACGATCTTGCCGACGTGCTCCCCGCCGGCGAGCCGGGTCACGGCGTCGCGTGCCCCGCTGAGCGGGTAGGTCCGGTCGATGCGGGGGCGCAGGTCGGTGCGCACCATGAAGGCCAGCAGGTCAGACAGCTCGTCGCGGGTGCCCATGGTGGCGCCGAGCACCGAGATCTCGTTGAAGAAGATCCGCGTGAGCTCAGCGGCTGTGGGGTCCCCGGAGGTGGCTCCGGCGACCACGACGGTCCCGCCGGGCCGGACGGAGCGGACCGAGTGCGACCAGGTCGCCGCGCCGACCGACTCGATCACCGCGTCGACCCGGTGCGGGAGCCGAGCACCGCTCTCGAGCACGTGCGCGGCCCCGAGGGCTGTGGCAGCTGCACGCTTCGTGCCGGACCGGCTGGTGACGATCACCTCGAGACCGGCCGCAGCACCGAGCGCGACCGCCGCCGTCGCGAGACCACCGCCGGCCCCCTGCACCAGGACGCTCTGACCCGGGGTGAGCCGGGCCGACCTGAACAGCATCCTGTACGCGGTGAGCCACGCCGTCGGGATGCACGCGGCCTCCTCGAAGGAGAGGTCCGAGGGCATGGGCACCAGGTTGTGGGTCGGCACGCTCACCTGCTCGGCCAGGGTGCCGTCGTACCTCTCCGAGAGCAGGGTGCGCGGCTCGTCCGGACCGACGCCGTGACCGTCCGCACCGATCACCGCGTGCACGACGACAGCGGAGCCGTCAGGGGCGTAGCCCGCGGCGTCGGTGCCGAGGATCATCGGGAGCTGCTCTGCCCGCAGACCGACGCCGCGCAACGACCAGAGGTCGTGGTGGTTGAGGCTCGCAGCACGCACGTCGACGGTCGTCCACGCGTCGCGGCTCGCCGGCTCAGGTCTGTCACCGACCTCGAGGCCGTCTGCGGGCGAGTCGGGCGAGAAGCGCGTCACGGATGCGGCAAGCATGGACCCAACGTACAGCGCACGGGCTCGGCGCGACGGGGACCAAGGTCGACGCCCTGGTCAGAGGATCGGCAGCATCCGCCCGAGGTCGGGCACGCCGCCCGCGGTGTCCTGCGAGGCGAGCGCGCGGGCGAGGTCGTCGACGTCGTAGGGGGTCCGGCCTGTGGCCAGCCTGATCCACAGGCCCGGGTCGGTCACCTCGAGCGAACCGGCCCCGCGCCGCACGACGATGTCGAGGAGCTCTTCGGCGACGATCCGCTGCGCCGTCCGGTCGATCGGGTTCGCAGCGCCCGCAGAGCCGACGACCCCCGAGAGCGAAGCGACGAGGTCTTCGGCGTGGACCACGAGCTCGACGAGGCGCGACATCGCCATGTCTCGCAGCCGGATGGGACCGCGGCGGGCCTGGACGACCCTGTGCCCGTCGGGGCCGAGAGCGTCCAGGGCGGCGAAGGCCTTCTGGGCGCGCGCCTCGACCTCGACGAGCGGTGCGTGCGCGATCTCCGCGGCGAGCGCACGGGTGACCTGGTCGATGTCCGCGGCGCGCTCGGGGTAGGTCCCGAGGTACTCGGCGAGGGTCAGCGGCACCGTGCCCGCGGGGGCCGGCGTGCACACAGCCAAGGCCTCCATCGCCCGGCCGAGGTGTGCCACGAGCTCACCGTTCGTCCAGCCCTCGAGGGAGCTCGGCCTGTCACGGGTGCCCAGCAGGTCGTCGCCCAGCGGGGCGACCCAGGTGCGCAGCCGGTCCCACTGGGTGGTGAGCGCTGCGGAGATGTCGGCGAGGTCGGCGGTCATGGGGTCATCCTGCCCGACGACCGCCCCCGAGGACAGGGGCGCCGAGGCGGGCCGCACCCGCCGACCCCCACCGTTCCTCCCCGTCTCCTGTTCCTCAGACGCGCACCGGAGCCCTAAGGTTGCGCACATGTCTCGAACCCGCCGGAACCCCGCCCGCTCTGCGGCCGCAGGGGTGCTCGTCCTCGTCGTCGCCGTCCTCCTGCCGCTCACGCTCGCAGCGCGCTGGGCGGACGACACCGTGGCGGACACCGACGGGTACGTCGCCGTCGCCGACGAGGTCGTCGCCGACCCTGCGGTCCAGGCAGCCCTCGCCGACCAGCTGACCACCCAGGTGGTCGGGCAGGTGCCCGCGACAGGGGTCGCGACAGTCGACACCGGGGTGCGCGGCATCGTCGAGGGAGCCGTGCAGCAGGCCGTGGCCAGCGACACCTTCGCCTCGGTCTGGTCGCAGGCGAACCGCACGGCTCACAGCACGGTCCTCGCCCTGCTCCAGGGTGAGACCTCCCGCGTCACCCTCGACGACTCCGGTCAGGTGGTCCTCGAGCTCGGAGCCGTGGCCGACGCCGTCACCGCGCGGATCGTCGAGTCCGGGCTCGTGAGCGCCGACGCGATCCCGACCTTCGACACGAGCGTCCCGTTGTTCCAGAGCAGCGCCCTCGACGACGCCCGGACCGGCTACGAGGCCCTCACGCTCGTCGCGACCTGGGCGCCGTGGGTCGCGCTCGCGGTCCTCGTGCTGGCTCTCGCCCTCGCGTACTCGCGCGGGCTCGTGCTCATCTGGGTCGGCGTCCTGTCTGCCGTGGGGACAGGGCTGCTCATGGCAGCCCTCGGGCTGCTCTCCGAGCGGGCGACCCTCGCGGTCACCAGCCCGTCGGTCTCGCCGGCCCTCGTGGGGTCGATCACCGACGTCTTCACCGAGTCCGCGCAGCACGCCCTGCGGACGGGGCTCGTCGTCTCCGGGGCACTCGTGGTCGTGGGCGTCGTGGTGCTCGTCGTCGAGAAGACCGTTCGGTCGCACCGGGCCTAGCCGTGCTCGGACAGGACCGTCCGTGCCGCGACGGTCAGCGGCGCTTGTGCACCCCGGCGAGGAACTCGCCGACGATCGGCCCGAGCTGGTCGAACTCGATGAGGAACCCGTCGTGCCCGTAGGCCGACCGCAGCAGCCGCACGGGCTCGGCGCGCGGGACCTCCCGCGCGATCCGCTCTGACTCGGCCGGGAGGAACAGCCTGTCGGTGTCCACACCCACCACCAGCACGCGTGAGCGGATGGACTGGAGCGCCGTCGTCACGCCGCCACGGTCCCGGCCGAGGTCGTGGGTGAGCATCGACTCGGTGAGCACCACGTAGCTGTTGGCGTCGAAGCGGCGGGCGAGCTTGGACGCGTGATGGTCCAGGTAGGACTGCACGGCGAACCTGCCGCCGTGCATGGGGTCGTCCCCGCCCTGCGGGATCCGCCCGAAGCGCTCGTCGAACTCGAGGGCGCTGCGGTAGGTGGTGTGGGCGATCGACCGGGCGATGCCGAGGCCGACGTGCGGACCGTCGCCGTCGGCCGCGTCGTAGTAGTCGCCGCCGCGGAACCTCGGGTCGGCGTGGATGGCGGTGAGCTGCGGGTGCGCCCAGGCGATCTGGTCCCCGGGGGTCTGCGCGGCCGAGGCGATGATCGCGGCGGACTCGACCTCGATGCCGGCCTCGGGGCCGAGCAGCGTCCACTCGAGAGCCCGCAGCCCGCCCATCGAGGCGCCGACCACGAGGGCCCACGAGGTGATGCCCAGCGACCTGGAGAGCTCGATCTCGGCGGCGACCTGGTCGCGCACGGTGATGATCGGGAAGGCAGAGCCCCACGGCGCGCCGTCGGGCGCGAGGCTCGACGGCCCCGTCGACCCCTGGCAGCCGCCGACCACGTTCGGGGCCACCACGTAGTACCTGTCGGTGTCGATGGGTGCGCCTGGCCCCACCATCTCGGACCACCAGCCGGCGGTCGGGTGGCCCGGGCCCGCCTCGCCGGTGACGTGGCTGTCGCCGGTGAGGGCGTGCAGCACGAGCACGGCGTTGTCCCGGCGGTCGTTGAGCGTGCCCCACGACTCGTAGGCGACCTGGACGCCGGGGAGCTGCCCGCCACCCTCGAGCTCGAGGGCCCCGATCTCGACGTGCTGCCTGTCGCCGACGGGGTCGCCGGGTCGCCAGGCGCCGCTCGCCGGGAAGGTGGTCGGGTCGAGGCGTCGCGACTGCGCGCGCGAGGGCCCCCCGGAGCGGCTCCAGCCCTGCGGCTGGGGGGCACCCCGGTCGACGTCGTCGGTCCGGTCGCCCGGACGCTGCTGCTCGTCGGTCATCGTCGTCCACTGTACGGAGGTCCCGGCGCCCGGCGCCCGGGTGTCCACGGCGGCCCGTGACGGGTCGTCGCAGCCTGGGCGGGGCGCCGGGACCTCGCTCACGGTCGGCTCACGCGTCCTGCGCGGCGGGGGTCTCGACGGCACCCTTGGCGGCGATGAAGCCACCCTCGAGGTCGGCGAGGATGTCGTCGACGTGCTCGATGCCCACGCTCAGCCTGACGAGTCCCGGCGTGACGCCCGAGGCCGCCTGCTCCTCGGGTGTCAGCTGGCTGTGGGTCGTGGACGCCGGGTGGATGACGAGTGAGCGGACGTCGCCGATGTTCGCGACGTTCGAGTGCAGCTCGAGCGCCGACACGAAGGCCTGCCCGGCGGGGGAGCCACCCTCGATCTCGAAGGCGACGATCGCGCCAGCACCGCGCGGCGTGTACTTGAGGGCGTTGGCGTGCCAGGGGCTCGACTCGAGACCGGCGTAGTGGACGCGGGCCACGTCGTCGCGGGCCTCCAGCCAGGCGGCGACCGTCGCCGCGTTCGAGACGTGCCGCTCGACGCGCAGCGACAGCGTCTCGATGCCCTGCGCGATGAGGAAGGCGTTGAAGGGCGAGATGGCCGAGCCGAGGTCGCGGAGCAGCTGGACCCGGGCCTTGAGCACGTAGGCGAGGTTCGCGCCGAGGATCCCGTCCACGCCGAGGTCGCGGGCGTAGACGAGCCCGTCGTAGCTGGGGTCCGGGGTGTTGAAGCCTGGGAAGCGCTCGGGGTCCTTCGAGAAGTCGAAGTTGCCGGAGTCGACGATCACGCCGCCGATGGCCGAGCCGTGCCCGCCGAGGTACTTGGTGGCCGAGTGCACGACGATGTCCGCGCCGAACTCGATCGGGCGCAGCAGGTAGGGGGTCGCCACGGTGTTGTCGACGATGAGCGGGACGCCGACCTCGTGCGCGACGGCGGCTACGGCCTCGATGTCGAGGATGTCGGCCTGCGGGTTCGGGATGGTCTCGCCGAAGAACGCCTTGGTGCTCGGGCGGACGGCGTCGCGCCAGGCCTGCGGGTCGTGCGGGTCGGTGACGAAGGTCGTGGTGATGCCGAGCTTCGACAGCGTGTTCTGGAGCAGGTTGTACGTGCCGCCGTAGAGCGAGGGGCTCGCCACCACGTGGTCACCGGCCTCGGCGACGTTGAGGATCGCGAAGGTCGTCGCAGCCTGCCCGGAGGAGAGCAGCAGCGCTCCGACACCACCCTCGAGGTCGGCGATGCGGTTCTCGACGGCCTCCTGCGTGGGGTTGCCGATGCGCGTGTAGATCGGGCCGAGGTCCTTGAGCGCGAAGCGGTCGGCGGCGACACCGGCGTCAGGGAACACGAAGGAGGTGGTCTGGAAGATCGGCAGCGCGCGTGCCCCGGTCGTCGGGTCGGGGGTCTGGCCGGCGTGGATCTGACGGGTCTCGAAGGACCAGCTGGGCGAGGTCATGAGGGCTCCTGGGAAGGTCGGGTGCGGGGAGCGCGTGCCGCACCTGTGCGACCGGCCGCGGCGGCCTGTCGCGTCCCTGCGAGAGCAGGAGGGCAGACGGGGCCGGGAGCGGCCGGACGGCCTGCGGTCCGTCCCGCAGGTGCCAGGCTGGTTCGACGACGCGCTGTCGAGCAGTGAGCCTCGGGGTTGACGCCGGGTAGGGCGCGGGTCCGCGGGCTCGGTGAGCTCAGGGGTGCTCGGTCAGCAACACATTCGCATCGTCATGCTGGGAGCGTAGGGTGCCGCAGAGGCCCAGGGGAAGCCGCGAGGGTCCCGAGTCTCATTCTGTGGACACCGCGTCTCACGCTGCGGGTGGGGCTCGTGTGACGTGTGGTGCGGGTGATACTTGCGTGAACGCTGTGACAGATGTTCACAGGCGGGGCATCCGTGGGTACGCTCACGAGGACCGTCACGAGATTCATGCGAGAGGACCACCCGAGATGGCGTCACCCCTGCGCGACAGGCGGGCAGCAGCACGTCGCGGTCCCCTCGTCGGAGCTCTTGCCCTGAGCTTCGTCATCGGCCTCGGAGCCAGCACCCCTGCGGTCGCCGACGACCCCGTCCCCTCGCAGGACGAGGTCGACCAGGCTCGTGGGCAGGTCGCGCAGGCCGCGACAGACGTCGCCGCGATGGACGTGCAGATCGCCCAGCTCGAGCAGACCCAGCAGACCGCGCTCGAAGACGCCGCGCTCGCCGGGTCGGCCTACACGCAGGCCGTCGTCGACTACGACGCCGCGGTCCTCGTCGCGAGCGAGGCGACGACCAAGAGCGAGGCCGCCGCTGCGCGGGCCGAAGAGTCGCGCAAGCTCCTCGTGGGGATCGCCCGCGAGAGCTCCCGCAACGGTGGTGGGCTCGACCAGATGGGTATGCTCCTCACTGTCGACGGCGTCCAGGACGCCGTGAGCGAGGCCAACGCCGTCGACCTCGTCGGGTCCAAGGCCGACAAGGCCGTCCAGCAGTTCCAGGCCGACACCGTCGTCGCCGAGACCCTCAAGGGGATCGCGGACCAGGCTGTCGCCGACCAGCAGACGAAGAAGGAGGAGGCTGACACCGCGCTCGCCTCCGCCCAGCAGAAGCAGGCCGAGGCCGACACCGCGGTGAGCGACGCCGCCGCGCAGCGCACGACCCTCGTCAACGCTCTGGCCGCGGCCCGCAGCACGAGCGTCGAGGTCGAGCAGCAGCGCCAGGACGGTCTCGCCGCCCAGCGCGCCGCCGCAGCCGAAGAGGCAGCCCGGGCCCGCGTCGAGCGCGAGGTCGTCCCGGCCGCCGCGCCGGTCCCCGCACAGCCGAGCACGCCGGCGACCGACCAGCCGGGGACCACCCCGGCTCCGACCACGCCAGCCCCCACGACCCCCGCACCGACCACCCCGGCCCCGACGACGCCGGCCCCCACGACGCCGACGCCCACGACGCCCCCCGTCGTGACCCCGCCCGTCGTCACCCCGCCCGTCGTGACGCCTCCTGTCGTGACCCCGCCCGTGGTCAAGCCCCCCGTCACGCCGCCGCCGTCGACAGGTGGCAGCTGGCGCGGCAGTGCTGCGCAGGGCCAGGCGGCCGTCGACTGGGCGAAGACCCAGACGGGTCTGCCCTACGTCTGGGGTGCCAACGGCCCGAGCGCCTACGACTGCTCGGGCCTCACGTCGAAGGCCTGGGGCAACGCCGGCCTCTCGATCCGCCGGACCTCGCGCGACCAGTACACGCAGTCCGCCAAGGTGAGCCTCGACGCCATGCGTCCGGGCGACCTGGTCTTCTGGGCCTCGAACCCGAACGACCCGTCGACGATCTTCCACGTGGCCATGTACGCCGGCAACGGGCAGATCGTCGAGGCTGCCGAGCCCGGCGTCCCCTCCCGCGTGACGCACATGCGCTGGAACAAGACGCTCGTCCCCGTCGCCGGTCGCCCCTGACCGATCCGGGCCAGCACCACAGCTGGTACGACGAAGGGCGGCTCCCACGGGAGCCGCCCTTCGTCGTACCAGCTGCGTGTCGTACCTGCTGCGCTGTGGTGCTGCGCGAGCCGGGGTCACCGGCCGCGACGGCCTCAGTGGTTGTAGTAGCCCGCGTCCTTGGCCCGCTGGAAGGAGCGCTCGATCTCGGCCTCGGCCTCGGCCTTGCCGGTCCAGTGGGCGCCCTCGACGGACTTGCCCGGCTCGAGGTCCTTGTAGACCTCGAAGAAGTGCTGGACCTCGAGACGGTGGAAGTCCGAGACGTCGTCGATGTCCTGGCGCCAGGCTGCGCGCTGGTCGCCCGTCGGCACGCAGAGGACCTTGTCGTCGCCGCCGGCCTCGTCGCGCATGCGGAACATGCCGAGCGCGCGGCAGCGGATCAGGCAGCCGGGGAAGGTCGGCTCCTCGAGCAGGACGAGCGCGTCGAGCGGGTCGCCGTCCTCGCCGAGCGTGCCCTCGATGAACCCGTAGTCGTCCGGGTACCGCGTAGAGGTGAAGAGCATGCGGTCCAGACGGATGCGACCGGTCTTGTGGTCGACCTCGTACTTGTTGCGCTGACCCTTGGGGATCTCGATCGTGACGTCGAACTCCACTGTTCTTTCCTCCAGTAGCACCGTTCCCGTGGCAGGCGGTGCGCCGGGGAGTGCGGTCGTGATGCGGCCTGTCGACAGGCCGACGGTCGGTGTGTCCACTCGCCAGGGTAGACGACAACCTGTCGGATCGGGGTGGGAGATCGCCCGAGGTGCCCTGAGTGACCTAGTCTGACCGCACGGTGTGCGCGAGAGCACGCCACGGTGCCCACGCGAGCGAGTGCGGGACGCCGGCAGCCGCGAGACCGACCAGAGGACACGACGAGCATGGCGCTGATGGCCCGAGTAGTCACGGGAACTGTCGCGGCAGCCCTCGTCGTCACGGGTGGGTACGCCTGGGCCGACATCCACGACTTCGTCCCCGGCATCCTCACGATCGGCCCAGAGCCCGCCCCGCCGGCCCCGTTCCCGACAGCCCCGGGAGCCACCCTCGGTGCTGCGCCCACGAGCGTGGTCAGCACGCTCGACCCCGCTGCGCCGACGCCCGGGGCCGCAGAGCTGCAGGCAGCCGTCGACGCCGTCGTGGCAGACCCTGTCCTCGGTCCCTCTGTCGGGGTCGTCGTCTCGGACGCGCTGACCGGCGAGGTCCTCGCGTCCTCGACCCCGGGCACGCCACGGGTCCCGGCGTCGATCCAGAAGCTCTTCACGGCCGCCGCAGCGCTGAGCACCCTCGACCCCGACTCTGTCCTGACCACCACGGTGACGCAGGCCGCCTCGGGGCGGCTCACGCTGGTCGGCGGCGGCGACATGATGCTCGCTGCCGGCGCGGGCGACCCCGCAGCCGTCAACGGGCGTGCCGGGCTCGACGACCTCGCGGCGCAGGTCGCCGAGACCCTCAGGCTCACCGGGGGCACGACGGTCCAGCTCACGCTCGACGACTCGCTCTTCACGGGATCGGCGACGGGCCCCTGGGCCGACGACATCCCGGGCCTGGGCTTCGCGGCCCCGGTCGCCGCCGTCGCTGTGGACACCGGGCGGCTCAGCGCGGGGGAGTACGCGCCGCGGACCGACGACCCGGCCATGGCCGCCGCACGCACCTTCGCAGCGGCCCTCGGCCAGCACGGCGTCACGGTCGAGGGTGAGCCGACCCGTGGGACGTCGGGGGCTGGCGACACCGTCCTCGGATCGGTCGACTCCGCACCCCTCGGCCAGGTGGTCGAGTACTTCCTGCACACCTCGGACAACACCATCACCGAGGTGGTCGGCCGGCTTGTCGCGATCGAGGCCGGGCTCCCGGCCTCCTTCGGGGGCGCGACCCAGGCCGTGGCCCAGCAGCTCGACAGGCTGGGGGTCGACACCGAGGGCCTCACGCTCGCCGACGCGAGCGGGCTCGGTGACGGGTCCAGAGCCTCGGCGACCACGCTGTCAGAGCTCCTGGCCGTGATGTCGAGCCCGTCGCACCCCGAGCTGCGGACCGTCATGACGGGCATGCCCGTCGCCGCGCTCGACGGGACGCTGAGCGACCGCTTCGTCGCGACCGACGCCGCAGGGCTCGTGCGGGCCAAGACCGGCAGCCTCCCCGGGGTCACCTCCCTCGCGGGGAACCTGCTCACGGACGACGGCCGAGAGCTGTTGTTCGTCGTCATGGCCGACCAGACCCCCGGACCCGGCCAGTGGGACGCGCGGGCCGCGATCGACGGCTTCGTGGCTGCGCTGACGGACTGCGGATGCCGATGAGCCAGCAGGACCAGCAGCCTGCGGCACAGGCCCGCGAGCTCGTCGACTGGGAGGACGCCGCCCAGATCGCGGGCAGGCTCGCGAGCCCCGGACCTGTCGCGAGCCGGGACGAGCTCGAGGCGCTCGTCGCGTCGCTGCGCGGGGCCGCGGCCCGGGCCGTCGACCCCGTCCTGGAGATCACCCGGATGACCGCAGCCGACGGTCGTGACCTCTCCGCGACGGGGCTCTCCGGGGTCCTCGTGCTCGACAGGCCGGGATGGGCCCGGGCGAGCGCCCGCTCGATGCAGTCGATGACTGCCGGGGCGCTGCGCCTGCCGACCCGGACCGTCCCGCTCGCCGCCGAGCTCGTCGCGAGCGCCGAGGTGGGCGCGACCCTCGCGCTGCTCTCGACCAAGATCCTCGGTCAGTTCGACCCCTTCGGCCCTGCCGACGGCAACCTGCTGCTCGTCGCGCCCAACGTGCTCCAGACCGAGCGTGACCTGCGAGTGCGCCCTGAGGACTTCAGGCTCTGGGTGTGCCTGCACGAGCAGACGCACGCCCTCCAGACCGCGGCTGCGCCGTGGATCGCCGACCACCTCCGCGCGAAGACGCAGACGCTCCTCGCGGACCTCAGCACCAGCACGAGCGACCTCCGGCAGGCACCCGCCCGACTCTTCGGCGCGGCACGCGCGGTCGTCTCGGCCGTACGGGGCACGACGGGGCCCGACGGGCAGACGCTGTCTCTCGTCGACGGCGTGCTGACCCCCACGCAGCGCCAGGCCCTCGACGAGGTCGGCGCCGTCATGGCTCTGCTCGAGGGGCACGCCGACGTGGCCATGGACGCCGTCGGCAGCTCGGTCGTGCCCACGGTCCGCAGCATCCGCCGGAAGTTCAGCGCCCGCCGCTCGGCCGGCGGCACGAGCACACCGGACCGGGTGCTGCGCAGGCTCCTCGGGATGGACGCGAAGATGGCGCAGTACCGCGACGGTGCGGCCTTCGTCCGGGGCGTCACGCGCGTCGTCGGGACCGACGGTGTCAACGCCGTCTGGAGCGGACCCGACGCCCTGCCCTCCCCGCGCGAGATCGCCGACCCCGTCGCGTGGGTCCGTCGTGTGCACGGCTGAGCCAGGCACCCTCGGGTGAGCGGACCCCCACGGGCCGTCGCCCTCGCGCGGCTGCACGTACGTGCGGCTCTCGCGCCGCTGGCCGCCGAGCACCCGGGTGCCCTGGTGCTGGTCGCGTGCTCGGGCGGCGCCGACTCGCTCGCGCTGGCCGCCACGACAGCCTTCGTCGCGCCGCGGCTCGGTCTGCGTGCCGGGGCCGTCGTCGTCGACCACCGGCTCCAGGACGGCAGCGACCAGGTGGCCGCAGACGCCGCCGCCCGCTGCCGCGCGCTCGGGCTCGACCCCGTCGAGGTACGCACCGTCCAGGTGGCCCGGGGCCCGGGGTCCGGCGGCCCCGAGGGCGCGGCCCGCGACGCCCGCTACGCGGCGCTGTCGGATGCTGCCGACCAGAGCGGAGCCGTCGCCGTCCTGCTCGGCCACACCGCGGACGACCAGGCGGAGTCTGTGCTGCTCGGGCTGGCCCGCGGGTCCGGGGCGCGGTCGCTCTCGGGCATGCGCGGCCAGGTCGGGCGCCTGCGCAGACCACTGCTCGCCCTGCGGCGCACCGAGACCGAAGAGGTCTGCAGGGCGGCCGGGGTCGACTGGTGGACCGACCCGACCAACGCCGGGGACGGTCCTGACGCCCCGCTGCGGTCGAGGGTGCGGGCCGCGGTCCTGCCGCTGCTCGACGACGTGCTCGGGCCGGGCGTCGTGGACGCCCTCGTCCGCACGGCCGACCAGCTGCACGACGACGACGCAGCGCTGTCGACCCTGGCCCGAGAGCTGCTGTCCGCGGCGCTCGTCGACGAGGACGGACCGGGCCGCGCGCCCCGCGACGTCGTGATCCTCGACGTCGAGGTCATCGAGGCCGCGCTCCCGGCGCTGCGGACCCGGGCGCTGCGGCTGGCGGCGCTCGCCGCAGGGTGCCCGGCGGGAGCCCTCGGTCGGGAGCACGTGCTGAGCGTCGACGGGCTCCTGACGCGCTGGCGCGGGCAGGGCCCGCTCCACCTGCCGGGGGGCGTCACGGCCACCAGGGTGTGTGGCAGGCTTGTCCTCGAACCCCCCCACCACTGACTCAAGGAGCCCTCCCCGTGGGATCTGCCCAGGCTGGCGACATCCATCACATCCTGCTGAGCGAGGAGGAGATCGCTGCGAAGCTCGACGAGCTCGCGCTGCGCATCGACGCCGACTACGCCGGCAAGGACCTCCTGCTCGTCGGGGTCCTCAAGGGCGCCGTCATGGTGATGGCCGACCTCTCGCGCCGGATCGAGCACCAGGGTGTCGAGATGGACTGGATGGCCGTGTCGTCCTACGGCTCCGGGACCAAGTCCTCGGGTGTCGTGCGTATCCTCAAGGACCTCGACGCCGACCTCTCCGGCCGCCACGTCCTCATCGTCGAAGACATCATCGACTCTGGCCTGACGCTGTCCTGGCTGATCTCCAACCTGCGCAGCCGGGGGCCTGCGTCGGTCGAGGTCGCCGCGATGCTGCGCAAGCCGGACGCCGCCAAGGTCGAGGTCGACGTCCGCTACGTGGGCTTCGACATCCCCAACGAGTTCGTCGTCGGCTACGGCCTCGACTACGCCGAGAAGTACCGCACGCTGCCCTTCGTGGGCACGCTCGCGCCGCACGTCTACGAGAGCTGAGCCCAGCGCTGGCGAGCAGCGCAGGCACCACCCCTGACCCCTCCGGTCGGCCTGATCGTCCTGCCCTGGGCGAACAGGCCTGGTCGGAGGGGTCAATCTTCAGGGTCGCCGTGTATTTTCGACGACGTACCAGTGTGCGAGCGGAAGGATGCGGGGCGTGCCCCGTCGTCGATGAACATGAAACGCATTGTGAGCGGACCGTTCCTGTGGATCGTCCTCGGTCTGGTGATCGTCGGCTTCGCCCTCAGCACGCTGTTCGGTGAGAAGGTCTCCAAGATCGACACCTCGGACGGGCTCACGCTCCTCGCGGGGGACACCGTCGAGCAGGCCCTCGTCGTCGACGGAGACCAGCGCGTCAGGCTGACGCTGACCGAGCCCTTCACGGTCGACGGTGACGACAAGGGCAAGAGCGTCGAGTTCTACTACGTCGAGCCCCAGGGCGAGCAGGTCGTCGACGCTGTCGTCAAGGCCGACCCCGAGAAGGGCTACAACTCCGAGGTGGCCCGTGCCGGGTTCCTCTCGTCGATGCTCTCGATCATCATCCCGTTCCTCATCATCGGCGTGATCTTCTACTTCATCCTCTCGCGCATGCAGGGGGGCGGCTCGCGGGTCATGGGCTTCGGCAAGTCGAAGGCCAAGCTCGCGACCAAGGACACCCCGCAGGTGACCTTCGCCGACGTGGCCGGTGCCGACGAGGCCGTCGAAGAGCTCCGCGAGATCCAGGAGTTCCTCTCCGAGCCCGCCAAGTTCCAGGCCGTCGGCGCCAAGATCCCCAAGGGTGTGCTGCTCTACGGCCCTCCCGGGACCGGCAAGACCCTGCTGGCCCGCGCCGTCGCCGGCGAGGCCGGCGTCCCGTTCTACTCGATCTCCGGCTCGGACTTCGTCGAGATGTTCGTCGGTGTCGGTGCCTCCCGTGTCCGCGACCTGTTCGCGCAGGCCAAGGAGAGCGCCCCGGCGATCATCTTCGTCGACGAGATCGACGCCGTCGGCCGGCATCGTGGTGCCGGCATGGGCGGCGGCCACGACGAGCGCGAGCAGACGCTCAACCAGCTCCTCGTCGAGATGGACGGCTTCGACGTCAAGGCGAACGTCATCCTCATCGCCGCGACCAACCGCCCCGACATCCTCGACCCCGCCCTGCTGCGGCCGGGTCGATTCGACAGGCAGATCGCCGTCGAGGCACCCGACCTCCAGGGTCGCGCCGACATCCTCGCCGTGCACGCCAAGGGCAAGCCGATCGTCGAGGGCGTGGACCTGCGCGCCGTCGCCCGCCGGACCCCGGGGTTCTCGGGAGCCGACCTCGCCAACGTCCTCAACGAGGCCGCGCTGCTCACAGCACGCAGCGGAGCCCAGCTGATCGACGACCGCGCCCTCGACGAGGCGATCGACCGCGTCATCGCGGGACCGCAGAAGCGCACCCGCATCATGAACATCAAGGAGCAGAAGATCACGGCGTACCACGAGGGTGGTCACGCCCTGGTCGCCGCCGCGATGCGCTACACGGACCCCGTCACGAAGGTGACGATCCTGCCCCGTGGCCGGGCCCTCGGCTACACGATGGTCATGCCGTCGGAGGACAAGTACTCGACCACCCGCAACGAGCTGCTCGACCAGCTCGCCTACGCGATGGGTGGCCGCGTCGCCGAAGAGCTCGTCTTCCACGACCCGACCACGGGGGCGTCGAACGACATCGAGAAGGCGAGTGCCACGGCCCGCAAGATGGTCACCGAGTTCGGCATGAGCGAGCGCCTCGGTGCGATCAAGCTCGGGCAGAGCGCCGGTGAGCCGTTCATGGGCCGCGACATGGGGCACCAGCGCGACTACTCCGAGGCTGTCGCCGGGACCGTCGACCACGAGGTGCGTCGTCTCGTCGAGGCTGCGCACGACGAGGCGTGGTCCGTCCTCGTGGAGTACCGCGACGTGCTCGACCACCTGGTCCTCGAGCTCCTCGAGAAGGAGACGCTCAACCAGGCCGAGCTCGCCGCCATCTTCGAGCCCGTCGTCAAGCGCGAGCCGCGCGAGGTGTGGCTCTCGAGCGAGCAGCGGGCCGTCTCCGACCGCGGACCTGTCCTCACCGAGGCCGAGAAGGCCCTCCAGGGTGACGCCCCGGTGATCCCCGAGGACGAGGCCGCTGCGGCCCGCGACGAGCACCCGGCCGAGGCCGTGGGCGAGGTCCCGCCGGGCGGGACCGTCGGACCTGTCGACCTCGGCAAGCCCGGCCCGAGCGACGAGACGGGCGCATGAGCGACGTGACGGACGAGAGCGGCGTGCACGCCGAGCACGCGCCGGTCGACCTCCCGCGCGCCGCCGCGGCGGTCCGCGAGCTCTTGATCGCCGTCGGCGAGGACCCGGACCGTGAAGGCCTGCTGGACACCCCGGCCCGGGTCGCCCGGGCCTACGCCGAGACCTTCGCAGGGCTCCGGCAGGACCCGGCCGACGTGCTCAACGCGGTCTTCGACATCGGCCACGAAGAGATGATCCTCGTGCGCGACATCGAGGTGTACTCCACCTGCGAGCACCACCTGGTCCCCTTCCACGGGGTCGCCCACGTGGGCTACATCCCCGGGGTCGACGGTCGGGTCACCGGGCTGAGCAAGCTGGCCCGCCTGGTCGACGTCTTCGCCAAGCGCCCGCAGGTCCAGGAACGTCTGACCGCGCAGGTCGCCGACGCGCTCGTGGAGCACCTGGCGCCGCGCGGCGTGATCGTCGTGATCGAGTGCGAGCACCTCTGCATGTCGATGCGCGGCGTGCGCAAGCCCGGCTCGCGGACCGTCACCTCCGCCGTCCGCGGCCAGATGCGCGAGGCCGCCACCCGGGCTGAGGCCATGAGCCTCATCGTCGGGCGCTGACGGCCCGGGCCATGCCTCTGCCGACGAACGCCGGCTCCACGGCCCGACCGGGTCCGGAGCCGCTGCCCGCCTCCCTGCACGGACGTGACCGGACCCTCGTCATGGGTGTCGTGAACGTGACCCCTGACTCGTTCTCCGACGGCGGCGAGTGGTTCGAGCCCGGGGCGGCGATCCGTCACGGGCGCGAGCTGCTGGCCGAGGGCGCGGACATCCTCGACGTCGGCGGTGAGTCGACGCGTCCGGGGTCGGCGCGGGTGAGCGTCGAGGACGAGCTCGCGCGGGTGCTGCCCGTGGTGCACGCGCTCGCCGCCGAGGGTGCCGTCGTATCGGTCGACACGACCCGGGCCGTCGTCGCCGAGCAGGCTGTCGCCGCGGGTGCGCTCATCGTCAACGACGTCTCGGGTGGTCTGGCGGACCCGGCCATGGCTGAGGTCGTCGCCCGGACCGGGGTCGTCTACGTCGTCATGCACTGGCGTGGGCACGCCGACGTCATGGACAGCCTCGAGCACTACGACGACGTGGTCCTCGACGTCCGCCGTGAGCTCGCCGAGCGGGTCGACGCCCTCGTCGCTGCGGGCGTGCGCCGCGAGCAGCTGGTCGTCGACCCCGGGCTCGGCTTCTCCAAGGCGGGATCGGCCAACTGGCCGCTCCTCGCCGGGCTCGACGAGCTCGCGTCGCTCGGTCTCCCGGTGCTCGTCGGGGCCTCGCGCAAGAGGTTCCTCGGGCGCCTGCTCGCAGGCGCCGACGGGGAGCCTGTCGCTCCGCTCGAGCGTGACCACGCGACAGCCGCCGTGAGCGCCCTCGCGGCCGCAGCGGGCGCCTGGTGCGTGCGCGTCCACGAGGTGAAGAGCACCGCAGACGCCGTCCGGGTTGCCCAGGCATGGGTCGGTGCCGGACGATCACTGGACCGCTCGGGGACACCTGGGCCAGATCTTCCTGGAGGCGGGGCCGTGCGCGACGACGAGCGCGGTGCCGCAGACCAGGGTCCGGGCGCCGCGGCGCCGCACGATCACACGACAGCACCACGACGGACGACGAAGGACGGGGAGAGCGCATGAGCACCTTGGTGCAACGATCGGTCCTGGACGCGAGCGGCTTCCCGCTCGACCAGATCCAGATCCTCGGTATCGCGGCACGAGGCTTCCACGGCGTGCTCGAGAGCGAGCGCGAGGCAGGTCAGGACTTCAGCGCCGACGTGACCCTCTACCTCGACACCCGTGCGGCTGCCCGGGACGACGACCTCGACGAGACCGTGAACTACGCGCTCGTCGCCCAGGACGTCGTCGACATCCTCACCGGTGCCCCGGTCGACCTCATCGAGACCGTCGCGGAGCAGATCGCCGCAGCGATCCTCGACCGCCCGCTCGTGGCCTCGGTCGACGTCACCGTCCACAAGCCGCAGGCGCCGATCCCCGTGCCGTTCTCCGACGTGACCGTGACGATCAACCGCGACAGGCTCAACGTGCCCGTGGTCGCGTCGCCGGTCGCCCCTGCCCTCGACGAGATCCCGCTGGCAGACCGCGCCGCGGAGCCCGTGGCCCTGCCGGTCGAGGGTGATGCACCGCAGCCCGTCCCGGGGCTCCCCGCCGGGGTCGAGGAGCCTGCCGTCGCGCTCACAGCGCTGCCGGCCGTCGTGCCTGCCCCGGCCGATCTCCCCGAGGCCTTCGAGCCCGTCGCGCTCCGGGTCGACGAGGTCGACCACGCACCGGAGGCCGAGGCGCCGCAGCCGTCGGCCAACCCGACGCTCGACCTGCCCCTCGGGGTCCTCACTGCTCCGGTCGCCGCCCGCGAGGCCGACCCGGCGAGCTACGGCGAGTCCGAGCTCCACCTCGAGTCCGACCTGGTCCACGACGGCGACGAGACGTCTGAGGACTCTGCGCCTGCGTCGCGTGCAGGCACCGCGAGTGATGGCGCACCGTCTGGTCTGCCGGAGGTCGCCGCCGTCCCGCCCCTCGACGAGGCAGCCCTCGCCGAGCAGGCACGTCTCTCGGAGGAGGTCCGCAGGCCTGAGGTCTTCGGTCTGCGTCCGCGCACCGAGGTGCACGACAGGTCCGAGACGAACGTCAGCCCCGCCGCCGACCCCGACGACGAGGCCCGAGAGGTCTCGACGGGCCAGGACGTCGACCCTGCACAGGATGTCGTGGACGAGACGGTCGACGTCACCTCGTCGGCCGCTGCACCGGACGAGGCCGAGGTCCCTCCAGCACACGAGGGCCTCGAGACCGACGAGAGCGCTCCAGCCGCTGGTGATGCACCCGCCGTGGACGAGCGAACCGTCGGCACGACGGGTGAGGAGCCTGCGGCGACCGAGCGTCCTGGCGGGCGTCAGCCGAGTGCCGCCTTCTTCGCCGCGGCGAGCGCCGCGGTCCTCAACGCGAGCCGTGAGCGCGCCCCGCTGAGCTTCGAAGAGCTGCTCAACCCGACTGCTGCCACAGCCCCGTCGGAGGTCGCGGCCTCGGAGCAGGCTCCGGATGCAGCCGCAGATGCAGCCGCGTCCCACCGGGACGAGAGCTCTGCCGGGGAGCCGACCCAGGTGGTGCAGACGGCACCTGCCGACGAGGACGGCCCCCGCGACGACGCAGCCGACGAGGCTGACCAGGAGCACGGCGCTCCGACAGGTGCTGCGGCG
This sequence comes from Sanguibacter biliveldensis, assembly GCF_033798665.1. Classification (NCBI taxonomy): domain Bacteria; kingdom Bacillati; phylum Actinomycetota; class Actinomycetes; order Micrococcales; family Sanguibacteraceae; genus Sanguibacter; species Sanguibacter biliveldensis. The sequence goes on along the minus strand of NZ_CP138359.1, from coordinate 3,616,257 downwards.
GGTCTCGTCTCCGCGGACGAGGGCGATGCAGATGCCGAGACCGCCCACGGCGAGCCTGTTCACCACGAGACCTCGCACGACGAGACCTCGCACGACGAGACTGCGCACGACGAGACTGCGCACGACGAGACTGCGCACGACGAGACTGCGCACGACGAGACTGCGCACGACGAGACTGCGCACGACGAGACTGCGCACGACGAGACTGAGCACGACGAGACTGCGCACCACTCCGCTGGTCTCGACGGATCGTCGCACTCTAGTGCGACGGCTGAGGAGACGGTCGTCGGCTCTGCACCTGGAGACGTCGGCACCCCGCCCTCCGAGACCGGAGACAGCCCGCGGCTCGACGAGACCCAGGTCATGGCCCCGGTCCGCGACGAGCACGTGAGCGCACCGGTCGTCGAGCAGGACGGTGATGGCGACGTCTACGCCCCTGACGACGAGCGCGCCGAGCAGGTCACGTCTCCTGCCTCGGAGGACGACGCACCGTACGTGCCGGAGTTCGCCCTGGCGCCGCTCGCCCCGTTCACCCCGCCGACCGCGGTCGTTCCGACCGAGGCTGAGCAGCAGACGGTGCCCGGGTGGACGCCTGAGCACAGAACTGACGAGACGCAGGCCGATGCGCTCGACACCGACGAGGGCCCGGCCGGAACCGACGACGCCCTGACCGGCGCCGGTGAGGCGTGGTCCGACGATCTCGGCTCAGACCGGACGATAGGCGACGAGCACAGTGCCAGCCGCCCGAGCGTCGACGAGACGGCAGTCCTCGAGCCTGTCGTGCCGGACGCGCTCGCCCCGGAGACGGCGGTCGTCGACACCTCCACGTCCTCCCTCGTCGGCGACCCTGCTGCGCACACCGAGGTCAGCGAGCACGGCGAGCACCTCGACCGCACCGAGGACGCCGGAGACGAGGACAGCGCAGACGGCGAGGACGGTCACCTCGCCGCTGACGACTCTTCCCCGGCGGAGGCGTCCGAGCCCGAGCCCGAGCCCGAGCCCGAGCCCGAGCAGACCGGGAGCGGTCCTGTGCCCGAGGCTCCCGCCGTCGACCACGAGTCAGCCGTAGACCAGCTGACGACGCCGACGGCGCCGGTCCCCGTCGTCACGGCGACCTCGGGCGAGGGCCTGCCGACGGACGAGACCGGTGCTGCGACCTCCGTACCGACAGGTGTCCCGAGCCTCGGTCTCGGTACCCAGACCGTCGCCGGTCCCTTCGGCGACCTGTCCGAGCCCGAGGACGCGCACCAGATGCCGCTCCAGCTCGACCGCATGGACGCGCGGCCGGACGAGCCTGTCGACGCCGTGCTCGCGCTCGGCGCCAACCTGGGCGACGCCCAGGGCACGCTGCGTCGCGCGGTCGCCGAGCTCGGGACCCTCACCGGGGTCGACGTGGTCGAGGTCGGACCGCTCGCCCGCACCGCCGCCGTCGGCGGGCCCGAGCAGCCTGACTTCCTCAACACCGTCGTGATCGTCCGCACCACCCTCTCGCCGCGCGAGCTGCTGCTCGGCTGCCAGTCGGTCGAGGCCGGCAACGGACGGGTCCGTGACGTCCGTTGGGGCCCGCGCACCCTCGACATCGACATCGTCGTGTACGGCGACGTCATCGGGTCTGCCCCGGACCTCGAGCTCCCGCACCCTCGCGCCAACGAGCGCGCCTTCGTGCTGGCGCCCTGGGCGCACCTGTCGCCCGACGCGCACCTGCCTGGCCTGGGTGGTGGACCTGTCGCTGCCCTCGCTGCCACGGCCCACGACCGCGAAGGGATCCGCTGGCTGGCCCTCGACTGGTTGCACGACGCCGAGGTCCCCACGGCGGCCCAGGTGCGGCGTCCCGCGACGGTCGCCCCGGCGCTGACCGCCGTCCAGGTCGTCTCGGTCCCTCAGCCCGAGACCGACCAGGACGTCGACCAGGAGCCCGCCGGCGAGGACGCCGGGCAGACGGGGTACCTGCCCGAGCCCGCAGAGCCCGCCGGTGCCGCCGAGACCGATCCCGCCAGCGCCGACCACGAGCACACCACGGACGGTCTCCCCGCCTCTTCTGACGAGGACGTCGCGCCCTCTGACGAGGGCTTCGGCTGGCCCGGGGGCCCGCCCGTGATCGAGCACCCCGAGCTGCAGGACGACGACAGCCCGGCCTCGCCGGACCGCCCGGTCTGATGGGGCGCACCCGGTCGTCGACCCTCGCCCTGGTCGCCGCGGCCACGGGTGCTGTGACCTGGGGCGTGCTCAGCCTCCTCGACTCACGCGGCACCCATCTGGCCCCTGTGCTCTGGGTGGTGGCCCCTGTCCTCGTGGTGGTGGCCGCGCTCGTGCTGTGGGCGGCGAGCGCGGTCCGCTCGTACCTGCGTGGGCGACGTCCCGCGCTCGACCCGATCCGGGCGGCACGGACCGCCGCGCTCGCCAAGGCGTCGTCGCTGACCGGGGCGCTGCTGGCCGGCTGGTACGCGGGCCAGGCCCTGCTGACCCTCCCGCACCTCCAGGTCGAGGCTCAGCAGGGTCGAGCCTGGAGCGCTGGCGCAGCTGCGGTCGGTGCCGTCGTCCTCGCGGTCGCGGGGCTCGTCGCCGAGCGGTTCTGCGAGCTCCCGCCGCCCGGAGACGGCGAGCCGACGCAGATGCGAGAAGATGGTGCCCATGACTGACCAGACAGGACCTCGGGGCGTCTCGCCCTTCGACCCCGACGGCATCGAGTGGCAGCGTGTGTCGAGCAGGCTCGCGACGGCGCGTTTCGTGCTGCTCGGGATCTTCCTCGGCCTGCCGCTGGTCGCCCTCGTGGTGCTCGCGGTCCTGCTGCCCCAGGCGGGCCCGTGGCTGTGGGCCTCGGCGGCGGTCGTCGCCGTGGTCGTCGCATGGTCGGCCGCCGTCGTCTCGCGCCAGGTCCGTGCGATCGGCTACGCCGAGCGCGACGACGACCTCCTCATCCGCAAGGGCGTGATGTTCCGCAGCCTCGTCGTGGTGCCCTACGGGCGCATGCAGTTCGTCGACGTGACAGCCGGTCCGCTCGCCCGTCGTCTCGACATCTCCTCAGTCCAGCTGCACACAGCGTCCCCGGGCACCGACGCGACGATCGACGGCCTCCAGCCTGCCGACGCGGCCCGCCTGCGCGACCGCCTGGCGTCGCGCGGCGAGGCCCGGCTGGCGGGGCTGTGACGAGCGTCGGACCGAGCGCCGACGACCGCCCGGACGCACCAGAGACCGAGCCTGCGGTCGAGACCGGCGCTGACGCCGTCCCGCCGGCCGAGCTCGAGTGGCGGCGCCTGCACCCTGTCACCCCGCTCGTGCGCGGCTGGGCCGTGCTCGCTGTCATCTTGTTCATGGTCGGGCGGCAGTCGATCGAGAGCATGCCCGAGGGCGACATGAGCCTGGCGACCGACCACTGGGGCTTCGTCGTCCTCGGCATCCTCGGGGTCGGGCTCGTCGGCGGGGTCTGGGCCTGGTTGTCCTGGCGCATGACTCGCTACGCCTACGACCGTGACGCCGTCTACGTGCACTCCGGCATCCTCTTCAGGCAGCAGCGCAAGGTCCGCCTCGACAGGCTCCAGGCCGTCGACATCGTCAAGCCTCTGCTCGCACGCTTCTTCGGCCTGGCCGAGCTCAAGCTGAGCGTCGCCGGGGGCGGCGACTCGGGCGCTCGTCTCGGGTTCTTGCGGGACGCCGACGCGAACCAGCTCCGCAACCTGCTGCTCGCCCGTGCGGCCGGGGTCGAGACCGCCGACGGCACGGACCCCGTCGAGGAGGCTCCGGAGAACGCCGTGCTCGAGGTCCCCGTGGGCCGGCTCGTCGGGTCTGTGCTGCTCAACGCCGCGACGATCGTCCTGCTCGTGGGGGTCGTGGCCGCCGTGACGACAGCGATCGTCATCCGTCAGGTGGCCCCGCTGTTCACGGTCCTGCCGATCGTCTTCGGTCTCGGGGCCTACGTGTTCTCGCGCTTCTCCGGCGGCTTCGGCTTCACAGGGGCGATCTCGCCCGACGGGATCCGGCTCCGGCACGGGCTGCTCGAGACGAGGTCGCAGACCATCCCTCCGGGGCGGGTCCAGGCGATCCGCATCCAGCAGGGGCTGCTGTGGCGCGCGGCCGGCTGGTGGCGCGTCGAGGTCAACGTGGCCGGCTACGCGGAGTCGACCGACGGAGAGCAGGCCGGTGCCGTCCTCCTGCCCGTCGGCAGCCGCGACGACGCGCTGCGTGCCCTGTGGCTGGTGCTCCCCGACCTCGGCGTCGACGACCCGACGGCCGTCCTCGACGCGCTGCTGAGCGGGTCCGGGGACGATCTCGGCTTCGTCACGAGCCCACGACAGGCGCGCTGGCTCGACCCCCTCGCGTGGCGTCGCAACGGCTATGCGGTGACAGGTCGCGCGCTCCTGATCCGACGTGGGCGCCTCGTGCGCACTGCGGAGGTCGTCCCGCACGAGCGCACGCAGTCCCTCGGCCTCGACCAGGGGCCGCTGCAGCGTCGCCTCGGCCTGACCAGCTTCGTGCTGCACTCGACCCCCGGGCCCATCGGTCCGCGCGTCGTCCACCTCGGCGACGACGAGGCCTCGCGCCTGCTCGCCGACCAGGCCTCGCGCGCCCGTGCCGCCCGCACGTCGGCCGGACCGGAGCGATGGATGCAGGCCCTCGGATGAGCGAGACCACAGGGGCCCGGCGCCCCGGACGGCTCGGTGTCGGGATCGTCGGCGCAGGCCGGGTGGGAGCCGTGCTGGGCAACGCGCTCCGCTCGGTCGGCCACGCCGTCGTCGGAGTCTCGGCGATCTCCGAGGCGTCCCGCGAGCGAGCCGGGGCCATGCTGCCCGGTGTCCCGGTCCTCGACGTCCGTGACGTCGTCGAGCGCTCCGAGCTCGTGCTGCTCACGGTCCCGGACGACGCTCTCGCGCCGCTCGTGTCGGGTCTGGCCGACCTCGGGGTCTGGCAGCCCGGCCAGATCGTCGTGCACACCTCAGGCCGCTACGGCACCGACGTGCTCGCGCCGGCCCGGGCCCAGGGCGCGATCCCCGTGGCGATCCACCCCGCGATGACCTTCACAGGGACGTCCCTCGACCTCGGCAGGCTCGAGGGGACGACCTTCGCGGTGACGGCGCCGGGACCTGTCCAGCCGATCGGCCTCGCGCTCGTCGTGGAGATCGGCGGTGAGCCTGTGGTCATCGCCGAAGAAGACCGTGGGCTCTACCACGCAGCCCTCGCGCACGGCGCGAACCACCTCGTGGTGCTCGTCGCGCAGGCGGCGCAGGCGCTCCAGGTCGCCGGGATCGACGACCCGGGCCGTGCGCTCGCGCCGCTGCTGCACGCCGCGCTCGACGGCGCGCTGCGCGCGGCGGACGGTGTGGGAGACCCCGTGCAGACCCTCACCGGGCCCGTCGTGCGCGGCGACGCCGGCACCGTCGAGACGCACCTCAACGAGCTCGCGTCCCTGGCCGCGCACCGCGACGCGACCGACACCGTCGACAGCTATCGCGCCCTCAGCAGGGCAGCCACCGTGCGTGCGCTCGCCGCAGGCCGGATCAAGGACGGGCAGGCGCAGTCCCTGCTCGACGTCCTGAACGCCCCCCAGAAGGAGAACTGATGCTCAGCGGCCACCCCAGGCCAGTCGTGACCACCACCCGCGCGGACCTCGCGCAGGTGCTCGCCCGTCCGTCCGACGCCCCGCAGCGCCGCCGCGCCGTCGTCATGACGATGGGTGCTCTGCACGCGGGGCACCTCGAGCTCGTCCGCGAGGCCCGGCGCCTCGCCGACGAGGTGGTCGTGACGATCTTCGTCAACCCTCTGCAGTTCGGCCCGGGGGAGGACCTCGACAGCTATCCTCGGACCCTCGACGCAGACGTCGCGCTGCTCGCCTCCGTCGGCGTCGACGTCGTCTTCGCACCGGCCCTCGACGAGATGTACCCCGACGGTCGCCCGATCGTCAGCGTCACCGCCGGCCGCATCGGCACGGTCCTCGAGGGCGCGTCCCGGCCCGGCCACTTCGACGGGGTGCTGACCGTCGTCCTCAAGCTGCTGCACCTCACCGCGCCCGACGTCGCGGTCTTCGGCGAGAAGGACGCGCAGCAGCTGCTCGCCGTCCGCAGGCTCGTGCACGACCTCGACGTGCCCGTGACCATCCACGGCGTGCCGATCGTCCGCGACGACGACGGCCTCGCGCTGTCCTCGCGCAACGCCTACCTCTCGGCCGAGGAGCGGGCCCGCGCGCTCGCGCTGTCCTCGTCGCTCGCCGCAGGACGGGACGCTGCGCTCCGTGGCGCACCGGCCGACGAGGTCCGTGAGACGGCCCGGGGAATGCTCGGGGCTGCCGAGGGCGTTGACGTCGACTACCTGGTGCTCGTCGACCCCGCTACCGTGGACGACGTGCCCCCGGACCACACAGGTCCCGCCCTGCTGCTCGTCGCGGCTCGCGTGGGCACCACGAGGCTGATCGACACCATGGCGGTCGAGGTCGGCGGCGCGGTCTCCGACGGCGCCGGCACCGGCCGCACCGGGGCCGGCCGAACCGGCGCCGACGGCACTGACACCACAGCCGGCACCACCACCCAGCACCGCACCACCGGAGGAACCCCGTGACGTCTCTGCAGCGTCCGATGATGATCGGCAAGATCCACCGCGCGACGGTGACCCAGGCCGACCTGCACTACGTCGGCTCGATCACGATCGACAACCTCCTGCTCGAGGCGGCCGACCTCTACCCGGGCCAGCAGGTCGACGTCGTCGACGTCACCAACGGCTCACGCCTGACCACCTACGTCATCCCCGGCGAGCCGGGCTCCGGCCAGGTCTGCATCAACGGCGCCGCGGCCCACCACGTGCACCCCGGCGACACCGTCATCATCATCGCGTACGGCATGCTCGCCGACGCCGAGGCCCGGCACTACCTCCCGCACGTCGTGTTCGTCGACGAGGACAACCGGGTCGTCGAGGTCTCCGACGAGCCCGGTCTGGTCCCGGCAGGCTTCGACCTCGAGCCGAGCGGGCTCGCGATCGCGCCCTTCCAGCAGCCGCACGGCGCGCAGGGGTGACCACCCTCCTCACCACGCTCGCCGCCCCCGACCCCGGGTGGACCACCGAGGCGGACGTCGTCGTGGTCGGCTCGGGCATCGCCGGTCTGACAGCAGCGCTCGAGCTGAGGACCCGCGTCCCCCGCGTCCTGCTCGTCACCAAGGACGCGCTGTCGTCAGGCTCGACGGTCTGGGCCCAGGGTGGCATCGCTGCGGCCCTCGCCCCCGGAGACTCGCCCGCTGCCCACCTCGAGGACACCCTGGTGGCCGGCGCGGGCGTCTGCGACCCCGCAGCCGTCGAGGTGCTCGTCACCGAGGGGCCGGCGCGCGTGCGCGAGCTCGTGGCGCTCGGCGCGCTCTTCGACACCGACGGCGGCGGCGAGATGTCCCTGACCCGCGAGGGCGGCCACCACGCCGACCGCATCGCGCACGCGGGCGGAGACGCGACGGGTGCGGAGATCTCCCGCGCTCTCGTGGCCCAGCTCGAGGCCGTGCGCAACGACCCGGGCATCGAGGTGATCGAGCACGCCCTCGTCATCGATCTCCTGACGAGCGCCGGTCCTGTCACCCCGACGAGCCCCGACGGGCTGCGGCGCTCCGTCTGCGGCGTCACCCTGCACGTCAAGGGTGCGGGCAGCCGAGACGGCGTCGGCGCCGTCCGCAGCCGTGCCGTAGTGCTCGCGACAGGGGGGATCGGGCAGTCCTTCATGGCCTCGACGAACCCGCCTCAGGCCACGGGCGACGGCACCGCAGCGGCCCTGCGCGCCGGCGCGACGCTGGGCGACATGGAGTTCGTGCAGTTCCACCCGACGGTGCTCTGGCTGGGCTCCGGCGCCAAGGGGCAGCTGACGCTCGTGTCCGAGGCCGTGCGCGGCGAGGGTGCGTACCTGGTCGACGTCTTCGGTCACAGGTTCATGCCCGCGGTCCACCCCATGGCCGAGCTCGCGCCGCGTGACGTCGTCGCCCACGCCATCGTCCGGCAGATGGCCGCGACAGGCTCCGACCACGTGCTGCTCGACGCCCGCCACCTCGGTGCGGACTTCTTGCGGCGCCGGTTCCCGACGATCACCGAGCGTCTGCTCGAGCAGGGCTTCGACATCACCGAAGAGCCCGTCCCTGTCGCGCCTGCCCAGCACTACCACTCGGGGGGTGTGGTCACGAACCTCGACGGTCGCTCGGCGGTGCGCGGCCTCTACGCCGTCGGCGAGGTCGCCTGCACAGGCGTGCACGGCGCCAACAGGCTCGCGTCCAACTCCCTGCTCGAGGGCCTGGTCTTCGCGCACCGCGCCGCCGAGGACATCGCGAGCAGGATGGCGGCCGGTGAGCTGCCGCTGCTCGAGCCGGTCCCGCGCCCAGGGCCCACGGGCCTCGTCATGGCCGCGAGCCGGACCCGGATCCAGCGTGTCACCTCGACGGGCAGCGGCGTGATCCGCTCGGCGGAGAGCCTCGCCGTGGCCGCCGAGAAGCTGGCCTCGGTCCGCACCGACGCGAACCTCCCCGAGGCCGTGGCCGGGGACCTCAGCGCGCAGCCGCAGACCGCCGAGTGGGAGACGAGCAACGTGCACCAGGTGTCGACGGTCCTCACCGCGACGGCAGCACGCCGCGAGGAGAGTCGCGGCGGGCACTTCCGCTCCGACTTCCCCGAGCGCGACGCGGCCTGGGAGCGGCGCGTCGTCGCCTCGCTCGCCGAGGACGGGACGCTGCTGGTCGACTGACGCTGGTGCGCTGACCAGCGTCGGCTACCGTGGGCGCGTGACTTCAGCAGCCCCCGAGAACCAGCCCACCGTCGGCGCCGAGAGCGCCACCGTGCCCACCTCCGCAGCTGCTGTGCAGCCTGCGGTGGTCCCCGGCCTCGACCACGCGTGGGTCGTCGACGTCGTCCGACGGACCCTCAGCGAAGATCTCGGGGGAGACCCCGGCCGCGACGTGACGAGCCAGGCGACCATCGCGGTCTCCTCGGGTGCTGTCGCCCACCTCGTCGCCCGACAGGCCGGTGTGGTCGCCGGGCTGGTCGTCGTGCAGGAGGTCGTCGACCAGGTCTCAGCACGCTTCGGCCTGGGTCAGGTGACCGTCGACCTCGACGTCCAGGACGGAACGCGGGTCGAGGCAGGGCGGCGGCTTGCCGTGCTGACAGGTCCGGTCCAGGTCCTGCTGATGGCCGAGCGATCGCTGCTCAACCTCGCGAGCCGCGCGTCGGGTGTCGCGACCGCGACCCGGGCGTGGGCCGACAGGCTCGACGGGACCGGTGCGACGGTCCTCGACACCCGCAAGACGACACCGGGCCTGCGCGCGCTCGAGAAGTACGCGGTCCGGGCCGGTGGTGGGACCAACAAGCGCATGGGGCTGTACGACGTCGCGATGGTCAAGGACAACCACGTCGTCGCCGCAGGATCGGTGACCGCGGCGGTCGCGGCGGTCCGCGCGGCCTTCCCCGACGTCCTCGTCCAGGTCGAGGCAGACACCCTCGACCAGGCCCTCGAGGCTGTCGCCGCGGGCGTGACCTTCTTGCTGCTCGACAACATGCCCACCGACGTCCTCGCGTCGACTGTCGCAGCGGTCCGGGCGGGTGAGGCGACGACAGGTCGGATCGAGCTCGAGGCCACGGGCAACCTGACGCTCGACCGTGCCGCCGAGGTCGCCCGCACGGGTGTCGACTACATGTCTGTCGGCGGGCTCACGCACTCGGCGCCGATCCTCGACCTCGCGCTCGACCTCGTCGCACGCTGACCATCCCGTCGAGAACCGCCGGGTGACCAGGGTCTCGACCGTGCCCGCTCCTGGAGCCCTCCGCGGCGGTCTGCGGGTCGCGCGGCTCCACTAGGATGGCGGGGTGACTTCTGAGCAGACTCCCGCGCCCGCAGACCCGACCGTGACGACCGGGGAGTCTGACCTCCCCGAGCAGCTGCGGGTGCGTCGCGAGAAGCGCGACAGGCTGCTCGAGCGGGGCGTCGAGGCCTACCCCGTCGAGGTGCCCCGCACCCACACGATCGCGCAGGTCCGCTCTGCGTACGCGCACCTGGAGACCGGGGAGGAGACCGACGACGTCGTCGGTGTCGCCGGGCGTGTCGTGTTCCTGCGCAACTCCGGCAAGCTCTGCTTCGTCTCGCTGCAGGACGGCGAGGGCAACCGCCTCCAGATCATGCTGAGCCTGGCAGCCGTCGGCGAAGAGTCCCTCGCCGCCTTCAAGTCGGACGTCGACCTCGGCGACCACCTGTTCGCGCACGGCCGGGTCGGCAGCTCGCGCCGCGGTGAGCTGAGCATCTTCGCCGACTCCTGGCAGATCGCCGCCAAGGCGCTCCGCCCGCTCCCGGTCCTGCACAAGGACCTCTCCGAGGAGGCCCGCGTCCGCCAGCGCTACGTCGACCTCATCGCGCGCCCGGCTGCCCGTGACGCAGCGCGCCTGCGATCCGGCGTGGTCCGCTCGCTGCGCGAGAACTTCCACGAGCGCGGATTCATGGAGATCGAGACCCCGATGCTCCAGACGATCCACGGTGGCGCGGCTGCGCGCCCGTTCACGACCCACATGAATGCGTTCGACATCGACCTGTTCTTGCGGATCGCGCCCGAGCTGTTCCTCAAGCGGGCCGTCGTGGGCGGTATCGAGCGCGTCTTCGAGATCAACCGGAACTTCCGCAACGAGGGGGCCGACTCGACCCACTCACCCGAGTTCGCGATGCTCGAGGCGTACGAGGCCTACGGCGACTACAACACGATGGCCGTGCTCACCAAGAATCTCGTGCAGAAGGCGGCTCTCGACATGTTCGGGACCACTCTCGTGACACTCGCCTCGGGTGAAGAGTACGAGCTCGGCGGTGACTGGACCGAGCTCACGATGTACGGCTCTCTGTCCGAGGCTGTCGGTGAGGAGATCACCCCGGAGACCTCCGTCGAGAGGCTGACCGCACTTGCTGACGCAGCAGAGATCTCGCTCGACCCCAAGCGCGTGAGCCACGGAAAGCTCGTCGAAGAGCTCTGGGAGCACCACGTGGGTGATTCTCTCTACGCGCCGACCTTCGTCCGTGACTTCCCTGTCGAGACCTCGCCCCTCACCCGCGACCACAGGACGGTTCCCGGCCAGGTCGAGAAGTGGGACCTCTACGTCCGCGGATTCGAGCTCGCGACGGCCTATTCCGAGCTTGTCGACCCGGTGATCCAGCGCGAGCGCTTCGAGGCTCAGGCTATCTTGGCGGCTGCCGGTGACGACGAGGCGATGGTCCTCGACGAGGACTTCCTCACCGCGATGGAGTACGCGATGCCCCCGAGCGGTGGCATGGGGATGGGTGTCGACCGTCTGCTCATGGCGCTCACCGGGCTCGGGATCCGCGAGACGATCCTGTTCCCGCTGGTCAAGCCGCAGCGCTGACGAGGGTGACCGGAACCGTGCAGCACCGTCGTAGGCTGGTCCTGTGAGCACCTTCTGGACTTCTGTCGCCGCCCTCGTCCCCTCGATCGGGGTGGGCGTCCTGTTCTACTTCGCGATGCGATTCATCATTCGCGCCGACAGGAACGAGCGGGCGAATCTTGCACGGCTCGACGCCGAAGAAGATGCGCGCGAGGCCGCTGCCACGGCGTCCAAAGAGCCTGGCGTCGCCCCGTAAATCCTCCGGATATCTGTTCTCCAGTTGACGTGCAATCAGAAATGATGCGAGCATGAAGTCCCCTGCAGTGAAACAGAAGCGTGAGGTATCTCAGATGGCACAGAAGGTCCAGGTAATTCTGGTCGACGACCTCGACGGCGGAACAGCCGACGAGACGGTGACGTTCTCCCTCGACGGCGTCTCCTACGAGATCGACCTCTCGACCGACAACGCGTCGGCATTCCGTGACTCGCTGGCGAGCTGGGTCGGTCACGCACGCAAGGTCGGGCGTTCCGCTGCTCGTCCGGCAAAGCGTTCTACCCGTTCTTCCTCGGGTGGCACGTCCGCGAACGACATCCGCGAGTGGGCTCGTGCCAACGGGCACACCGTGAACGAGCGAGGCCGTATCTCGGCCGAGATCAAGGCTGCCTACGAAGCAGCTCACTGACGTTCTTCGGCGTATGCCGCTGACGCCTCACGGCGCGGTCGGCCAGCGTCGCCCGGCGGTGCGAGGCTCGATCTCGCAGCACCGGTCAGAAGGGCGGTGGACCTCAGGGTCCACCGCCCTTCTGGCGCCTCCGGGAGCGGTGCGGCATCGCTAGGCTGAGGGCGTGACCACGGACACCGCACCCCAGCAGCGACTTCTCGTCGGAACATACCCAGCCTCGGGAGAGCCAGGGTCGGGTGAAGGGATCTGGTCCCTCGAGCTCGACCTCGGTTCCGGGGAGCTCTCAGGAGCCCGGCAGCTGGTCGAGGCCGTGTCACCGTCGTTCCTCGCCCTGAGCCCGGGCCGCGACGTCGTCGTCGCGGTGTCCGAGACCGCCCAGGGGCGCGTACGGACCTTCGCCGTCGACGGAGACGAGCTGGTCGCCACCTCCGACGCCTCGACGGGCGGAGAAGACCCCTGTCATCTCGTCGTGGGTCGAGGTGACGTCCTCGTCGCGAACTACAGCACGGGGAGCCTCGCGGTCCTGCCCACCTCCGCCGACGGGCGGCTCGGTGGATCGGTGGCGACCTTCGCGCACACCGGTTCCGGGCCGGTCCGTGACCGGCAGAGGTCACCCCACGCGCACTTCGTCCTGGAGGTCTCGGAGCGGTTCGTGTGGGTGAGCGACCTCGGCACCGACGAGATCCGCCGCTACCGCAGGACGTCGACACCGGGGGTCCTGGTCGCCGACGGGGTGGCTGTGACCTTCCCGCCCGGCACCGGCCCCCGTCACATTGCGCTGGGGGCCGACGGTACCGCCTTCGTCGTCGGTGAGCTGGACTCCCAGGTGCACGTGGTGCGCACGGCAGCTGACGGGAGCGGCACCCTGGTCGCCAGCCTCCCGGCGTGCTCGACCCCCGCGACCGAGAAGGGCAGCTTCCCCTCGCACATCGCTCTCTCGCAGGACGGCACCCGGCTCTACGTGGCGGTCCGCGGTCCTGACGTCCTGGCAGCCTTCGCGGTCGAGGCTGGCGACGGTGAGGTCCCTGTCGTGCGGCACCTGGCGGACTCACCCTCCGGTGTGGTCTGGCCGCGGCACCACGCCGTCATCAGCTCGTCCGCCGCTCGGGCCGAGGGCGAGGAGCCGGACCGTGGCCCTGTCTGCGACCTCGTCGTGGTCGCCGGGCAGACCTCGGGGGACGTGACAGCGCTCAGGGTCGACCGGGAGACGGGGATCGCCGACCTCGTGTCGTCTGTGCCGCTGCCAGCACCGGCCTGCATCGTGGCGGTCTGACGGTCGCCTGCTCGTCTGCAGGCCTCTCGCCTGCGCGTGACTGAGCCCGTCCCGTACACCACTGGTCCGGTGGCCTGGTGCTCCACAGGCCCCGAGCCCTGGCCTGCCGCGCCCCGCATCGTCCGCCCCGCGTGCTCGGTCACGCTGCTCAGGTGAGGATGACCGCGACGCCGTGCGCACGCAGGGCGCTGACGAGGCTGTCCGGCGCGTCTGCGTCGGTGACGAGGGTGTCGACCTGCGCCAGGCCGGCGAAGCTGACGGTCGCGTCTCGGCCGAGCTTGGTCGAGTCGGCGAGCACCACCACGTGCCTCGCGGCGCGGACCAGAGCGGCCTTGACCGCTGCCTCGTCGGCGTCAGGGGTCGAGAAGCCGTGGTCGACGCTGATGCCGTTCGCGCCGAGGAACGCGACGTCGACCCTGAGCCGTCCGATCGATCGCACGGTCTCGGCGCCGACCGCAGCCTGGGTAGGGGTCCGCACCCTCCCGGGCAGGAGGTGGAGCTGCACGTGCGGCAGGACCGCGACCCGCGACGCGACGGGTACCCCGTGGGTGAACACGGTGAGTCGCGCGTCGCGGGTCAGGAGGGCCGCGAGCCTGCTGGTGGTGCTGCCCGCATCGAGGACGACGCTCCCGCCGGAGTCCGGGAGAAGGTGCGTCGCCGCTCGGGCGATGCGTTCCTTCTCGCCCGCACGTGTCAGGTCTCGCTCGTCCAGCCCGCTCTCGACGACCGTCGGGACGGGCGTGAGGACCGCACCTCCGTGGACACGACGCACGACCCGAGCCGCAGCAAGAGCACTGAGGTCGCGCCGGACCGTCTCTGTCGTGACGGCGAACTCGAGGGCGAGCTCGGCGACGGAGGCCCGTCCAGACGACCTCACGAGATCGGCGATAGCCTGCTGGCGTTCTTCTGCGTACACAGGCCCTCCTCGGTGAGTCTTCTCGTCTGCCTGGCGGGCGATGCCGTCGACCGGACTCAGGGGTTGACGGTCACCTTGATCGCCGTGCCGCTGCGCACCAGGTCGAGGGCGCTGAGTGCGTCCTCGAGGGGGATGCGGTGGGTGATGAGATCGGCGACAGGTACCTGCCCTGTCGAGATGTACTCGAGCGCCCGCTTGTTGTGCTCGGGCGCAGAACCGTTCGCCCCGTGGATGTGCAGCTGGCGGTAGTGGACGACGTTCGAGTCGCAGCCGATCACAGGGTCGGTCTTCGGGAGCCCTCCGAAGAAGGAGATGCGACCGTTGCGTGCAGCCATCGCGATGGCCTGCTCCTGTGCGACCTTCGCTGCCGTCGCGGTGATGACGACATCGGCTCCGCGGCCGCCGGTCAGCTCCATGACGCGGGCGACGACGTCGACCTCGGAGCCGTCGATGACCTCGTCCGGGCGTGCGACGGCCGCAGACATGGTGAGGCGGTCGGCGTTGACGTCGACGAGGTACACGGGCCCGCAGCCGTGGACGCCGCGCGCGACGCGGATGTGCATGCACCCGATCGGGCCGGCGCCGAAGACGACCACGACGTCACCCTTCTCGATGCCGAGCTGCTCCTGGGCGTTGATCGCGCAGGCGAGCGGCTCCGCGGCCGAGGCCTCGTCGAGGGTGATGCCGTCGGGCACGCGGTTGAGGCCGTCGACCTTGAGGACCTGACGGGGGACGACCATGTACTCGGCGAACCCGCCCTCGTACTGGTAGCCCATCGAGGTCTGGTTCTCGCAGACCGCCATCCATCCCCTGCGGCACTCGTAGCAGTCCCCGCACGGCACGGCGGCGATGACCTGGACACGGTCACCGATCTCCCAGTGCTGGTCGAAGGTCGTCGCGACCGCTGAACCCACCTCGACGACCTCGCCGGCGATCTCGTGGCCGATCGTTCGCGGAGGGGTGAGGTTCTGGTGGCCGTTGTGGAAGATCTTGACGTCCGTGCCGCAGGTCGAGCAGCTGCGGACCCGGATCTTGACCTCGTCCGGTCCGCACTCGGGCTCGGGCCGCTCCTCCAGGCGTACATCTTCGGGCGCATAGAAACGTAGAGCCTTCATCGGTCCTCCTCGTGGCGGGTGGGCGCCGACCTCCGAAGGTCGACTTCTGCATCATAACCACAAGATCGGACATGTACGACCTCCGAGGTAGTTGGCATCAGTACCGTTTGTCGGCTTTACTGTGGGGAGTCGTGCTCGACCGCCGTCACTGCCCAGGCAGCCTCGTGCGGCGGCCACCCGTCTCAAGGAGGAGATATGCCCGAAGACCTCGACCTGCGCCCTGCCAGGGGAGGAGTGAGGGTCACCGTGCAGAAGCTCGGGACCGCGCTCTCGACGATGGTGCTGCCCAACATCGGTGCCTTCATCGCCTGGGGGCTCATCACCGCGCTCTTCATCGAGACCGGGTGGGTGACGCTCGTCGGAGACGCCCTCGGCTACGACGGCGGCTACGGCCTCGTCGAGCACTTCGGCGGGTGGGGAGCCGGGGCGGAGGGCACGGGGATCGTCGGACCGATGATCAGCTATCTGCTGCCGATCCTCATCGGCTACGCGGGTGGCCGGATGGTCTACGACGACACGGTCCGCGGCGGCGTCGTCGGAGCCATCGCGACGATCGGTGCGGTCACCGGCGCCGACGTGCCGATGTTCCTCGGCGCGATGGTCATGGGGCCGCTCGGCGGCTGGTCGATGAAGCGCCTCGACCTGCTCTGGCAGGACAAGATCCGACCCGGCTTCGAGATGCTCGTCAACAACTTCGCCGCAGGCATCTGGGGCATGGTGCTCGCCATCGTCGGCTACGTGGTCGCAGGACCGTTCGTCGAGGCCTTCTCCACGGCCGCCGAGAAGGTCGTCGACTTCCTGGTCGATAACAGCCTCCTGCCGCTCACCTCGGTCTTCGTCGAGCCGGCCAAGGTGCTGTTCCTCAACAACGCGATCAACCACGGGGTCTTCACCCCGCTCGGCACGGCTGAGGCGACCCGTGACGGCGAGTCGATCTTGTTCCTCATCGAGGCGAACCCGGGTCCGGGCCTGGGGCTGCTCCTCGCCTTCGCGGTCTTCGGCTCAGGTGTCGCGCGCGCCTCCGCGCCCGGCGCCGCGATCATCTCCTTCGTCGGGGGGATCCACGAGATCTACTTCCCGTACGTCCTGATGAAGCCGAAGCTCATCCTGGCTGTCGTCGCCGGCGGCATGGCAGGCGTCGCCACCAACCTGGTCTTCGGGTCAGGATTGCGTGCCCCGGCTGCTCCAGGCTCGATCATCGCGGTGCTCATCCAGTCACCCGTGGGCAGCCTGGTCGGGGTCATCGCCTCTGTGGTCGCCGCCACGGGTGTGACCTTCGCCGTGGCCGCGGTGCTGCTCAGGCTCGACAGGTCAGGTTCTGACGACCTCGCCGCAGCCACCGCAGACATGGAGTCGAGGAAGGGCCGGTCGTCAGTCGCCTCTGCTGTGCTCGGACGCACCCCGGCTGCACCGACAGGCACCGGTCAGATCCGGAGCATCGTCTTCGCCTGCGACGCCGGGATGGGGTCTTCGGCGATGGGCGCCTCCGTGCTGCGCAAGAAGGTCCGGGAGGCGGGCTTCGACTCGGTCACGGTCGTCAACAAGGCGATCTCCAGCCTCACCGACACCGTCGACCTGGTCGTCACGCACCAAGACCTCACCGAGCGCGCGATGCAACGCACCCCGAGCGCGATCCACGTGTCCGTCGACAGCTTCATGGCGAGCCCGCGGTACGACGACGTGGTGGAGATGCTCCGGCAGGGGGCGGCCGGTGCAGGCTCGCCGGCGCCGGCACCCTCGACGGGGATCACCGACGAGGCTGGGCCGACCACCGGACGTGACGGGTCACGGCACACCGACGACACGTCCAGGGTCTCCGCCCCGGCCGTGCTCGCTCTCGACTCGATCGTCCTGGAGGGCCGGGCGGCCACCCGAGACGCGGCGATCGAGGAAGCAGGACAGCTGCTGGTCGCCGAAGGTGCTGTGCCAGACGCCTACGTGCTCGCGATGCACGACCGGGAGCGCTCTGTCTCGACCTACATGGGCAACGGCCTGGCAATCCCGCACGGGACAGACGAGGCGAAGAGGCTCGTGCTGCGCACGGCGATCTCCTACGTGAGGTACCCCGCGAGCGTGACGTGGGACGGCGAGCGGCGTGCCGAGTTCGTCGTCGCTGTCGCCGGGACGGGGGACGACCATCTCCGCGTGCTGTCCAGGCTCGCGAAGATCTTCGTGGACCCCGAGCAGGTGGAACAGCTGCGCCTGGCCCAGACCCCGGAGCAGGTGCACGCGCTGCTCGACGGTGTGAGGCCCGGCTAGACCAGCAGAAGACCAGGTGCCCCGCGCTCGCTGAGCCGCGTGTCACCTGGTCTTCTGGTCGGCACCGGCACCGGCACCGGCACCGGCACCGGCACCGGCACCGGCAGCCGCACCGGCACCGACAGCCGCGCCGGCACCCGAGGTCGTGGGGGCCGGCGCTCGTTCCGATGCGCAGAGCTGCGTGCGCGCCGTCGCTCGAGCAGGCAGAGACCCGCAGAGAAGGACTCAGCAGCCGCCGCGAAGGTTCAGCAGCCGCCGCGAAGGTTCAGCAGCCGCCGCGGCGGGCGAGGGCGACCTCGACGAGGCCGGCCACCGTGGGCAGGCACGAGCCGCAACCTCCGCCGGCACGGGTGAGGACCTGGACGTCGTCGAGGCTGGAGCAGGCACCGCCGCAGACGACACCACGGATCTCACCAGCGCTGACGTTGTTGCACGAGCACACGAGGGTGTCGTCGGTGATCGCGTCGCAGGCCTCCGCGTCGAGCGGGACCACGGGGACGGCGTCTGCCGGGGTCTCGTCGAGCATGAGACGCAAGGCCGCCAACGGGTCCAGGGTGCCCGAGGTGACAGGTGCGCCAGAGACGACAGGGGTGTCAGCAGCGGGGTGGGTCGGTGCCTGGTTCTCCATGCCTCCATCGTCCCGGACAGGCTGTCAGATCAGGTGGGACCTTAGGCCTCGCGCGCTCGCGTGAGCGGCGCGGCGGAGCGGCCCGCGCGATGGCAGACTGGTGGGATGGCAGAACGCAGGTGCACATGAGCAGCGACACCCTCCGGGTGGCGATGCTCTCCGTGCACACCTCCCCGCTCGAGCAGCCCGGCACGGGCGACGCCGGTGGCATGAACGTCTACGTCACCGAGCTGTCCCGTGCGCTCGCCGCGAGCGGTGCGGAGGTCGAGATCTTCACGCGGCGCACCTCGTCCGCGCAGCCTGCCGTCGTCGAGGTGGGTGAGGGGATCCTCGTCAGGCACATCACGGCCGGGCCCTTCGAAGGGCTCGACAAGAACGACCTCCCCGGGCAGCTCTGCTACTTCTCCGCGGGTGTCCTGCGGACCGAGGCGGCGCGGACCGAGGGCTGGTACGACGTCGTCCACTCGCACTACTGGTTGTCCGGCCAGGCAGGGATGCTCGCGGCCGACCGCTGGAACGTCCCTCTCGTGCACTCGATGCACACGATGGCCCTCGTGAAGAACGGGGCCCTCGCCCCGGGTGACCAGCCCGAGCCCTCGGGCCGCGTGATCGGCGAGGAGCAGGTCGTCGAGGTCGCCGACGCCCTCGTCGCCAACACGGCGGCCGAGGCCGAAGACCTCGTGTCGCACTACGCGGCCGACCCGACCCGGGTGCACGTGGTCAGCCCGGGGGTCGACCTCGAGACCTTCAGCCCGCACGGCCCTGCGGGGAGCGACGGAGCGCGGCCCTCACCCGCCGCTGAGCGTGCCGCGCTCGGTCTCCCTCTCGACCGCAAGGTCGTGGTCTTCGCAGGTCGGGTCCAGCTGCTCAAGGCGCCCGACGTCCTCGTCAGGGCCCTCGGTGTCATGGCCGACCACGGCGAAGACCTGCCCCTGCTCGTCGTCCTCGGGGGAGCGAGCGGCCGGCCGACGGCGCTGCGCGAGCTCGAGGCGCTCGCCTACCAGGTGGGCGTGAGCGAGGACGTGCTGTTCCACCCTGCCGTCTCCAGGGCTGAGCTGGCCCGCTGGTTCCGGTGCGCCGACCTCGTCGCCGTGCCCTCGCGCAGCGAGTCCTTCGGGCTGGTCGCCGTGGAGGCCCAGGCCTGCGGGACCCCTGTCGTGGCCGCCGACGTGGGCGGGCTGCGGACTGCTGTCCAGGACGGACGGTCCGGTGTGCTGGTGCCCGACCACGACCCGCACCTGTGGGCGGCGGTCCTGCGCGACCTCCTGCGGGACCCGGAGCGGCTCGCTGCGCTGTCGCGCGGAGCGGTCGAGGTGGCGGCAGGCTTCAGCTGGGAGACGACCGCCGAGCAGACCATCAAGGTCTACGAGCAGTCGCGCAGGGCCTGACGTCCACGGGCCGAAGGGCCCGAGCACCTGTCGCCGAGATGCGGCAGGATGGACTCATGACATACACCCTTGTGCTGCTCCGCCACGGCGAGAGCGAGTGGAACGCGAAGAACCTGTTCACCGGCTGGGTGGACGTGAACCTGTCCGAGAAGGGCGTCGCCGAGGCCAAGCGCGGCGGCAAGATGCTCACCGACGCCGGGATCCTCCCCGACGTCGTGCACACCTCCCTGCTGCGCCGCGCGATCACGACCGCGAACCTTGCGCTCGACGCCGCCGACCGTCACTGGATCCCGGTCAAGCGCAGCTGGCGCCTCAACGAGCGCCACTACGGTGCGCTCCAGGGCAAGGACAAGAAGCAGACGCTCGCCGAGTTCGGCGAAGAGCAGTTCATGCTGTGGCGCCGCTCCTTCGACGTCCCGCCGCCCGCGATCGAGCTCGGCTCTGAGTTCTCGCAGGACACCGACCCCCGCTACGCCGACGCCCCCGTCGTCGCGACCGAGTGCCTCAAGGACGTCCTCGAGCGCGCCCTCCCGTACTGGGACGGCGAGGTCGTGAGCGACCTCCGCGCCGGCAAGACCGTCCTGGTCGCCGCGCACGGCAACTCGCTCCGCGCGATCGTCAAGCACCTCGACGGCATCTCGGACGAGGACATCGCCGGCCTCAACATCCCGACCGGCATCCCGCTCGTCTACGAGCTGGACGAGAACTTCGTGCCGACCGTCAAGGGCGGCACGTACCTCGACCCCGACGCCGCAGCCGCTGCTGTCGCCGCGGTCGCCAACCAGGGTCGCTGACCCTCGAGCAGGCCAGGGTCGCTGACCTTCCAGCAGGCCAGGGCCGCTGACCCTCGAGCACGCCCTCCGGGGCCGGTCCACGGACCGGCCCCGGACGCACAGACAGGTGTGGGCGCCTTCCCCGCGGGGAAGGCGCCCACACCTGTCTGTGTCGACGGCCGCGCCTGAGCGTGTCCGTCAGCGCGCAGGACGATCAGCGCAGCTCGGTCGGCTCAGCGCAGGACGATCAGCGCAGCTCGACCCAGCCCGCGGGTCAGGACGCTGTCGCCGGGCGTCCGCGTTCCTCGGCGAAGTCACCGGTGACGAGGTACACCACGCGGCGCGCGACAGAGACACCGTGGTCGCCGAAGCGCTCGTAGTAGCGGCCGACGAGCGTGACGTCGACGGTCTCCTGCGTGGTGCCGTCCCACGAGTCGGAGAACAGCGACTGGAACGTGTCCTGGTGCAGCTGGTCGAGCAGGTCGTCGTCACGCTGGATGTTGCTCGCGACCTCGAGGTCGCGCGTGGTGAGCAGCGTCGTGGTGCGGCGGGCGACGCGGGTCGCGGCGTCCTGCATCGCTGCGAAGGTGCCCTCGACCAGCGGCGACATCGCGTGCTGCGGGAAGCGTCCGCGGGCCACCTGCGCGATGTGCCGTGCGAGGTCGCCCATCCGCTCGAGCGACGCGCTCATGCGCAGCGCGGACACGACGACCCGCAGGTCGGTCGCGACGGGCTGCTGCTGGGCAAGGAGCAGCACGCAGCGCTCGTCCAGGTCTCGCTCGAGCTGGTCGATCCGGCGGTCGTCGGCGATGACCGACTGCGCCAGCTGCAGGTCGGCAGTGAGGAGCGCGACCCCAGCCCTGCTGATCGCTGACTCGACCAGCCGGCTCATGTCGGCCAGGTCGTCACCGATCTGCTGGAGCTCGGCTTCGAAGATCTCACGCATGTCGTCCCTCTCGTGGTGTGATGGACCACGGTCCCAAGCCCAGGTGTGGCCGCGGGGTCCGACGGGTGAACGCGCCGGAGCCGCAAGATGAACACTGCGTGACGCGCCGGCTCGCGAACCGCAGGATCTAGCCCTCCGTGCCGACGCGGCGCACCGAGAACCCCGCGACCTGACCGTACCCTGAGCACGTGGATGGGTACGAGGTCGTCGTCGTAGGGCTGCTCGGTCTGCTGACCGGGCTGATCGCTGCGCTCGCGTTCCGCTTCAGCGAGCACCAGCAGCGCACCGTGCCGGAGCAAGAGCCGGGTGAGCTGGATGCCGGGGTGGTCCGGGTGCTCGCCGTGCTGCGCTCTGCCGCGATCGTGCTCGGCCCCGACGACAGGGTCGTCCGGGCGAGCGCCCCGGCCTACGCGCTCGGGGTCGTCCGGGACGACGCGATCGTGCACGCCGCGATCCGCGACATGATCGCCTCGGTCCGTCGGGACGGGGTGATCGCCGACGACGAGCTCGAGCTGCCGCGCGGCCCGATCGGCCGAGGACGCGTCATGCTCCAGGTCCGGGTCGCCAACCTCGACAGCAACCACGTCGTCGTCCTCGCGGAGGACCGCACCGAGGCGCGCCGCATCGAGGCGATCCGCCGTGACTTCACGGTCAACGTCTCGCACGAGCTCAAGACCCCTGTCGGTGCGATCGCGCTCCTCGCCGAGACCATGCAGGACGCCGCAGACGACCCCGACGCCGTCAGGCACTTCGCCGGGCGCATGCAGAAGGAGTCCATGCGCCTCGGTGCGCTCGTCCACGAGATCATCGAGCTGTCCAGGCTGCAGGTCGCCGGTGCGCTCCAGGAGGTCGGGGTGATCTGCGTCGACGACGTCGTGCGCGAGTCGGCCGACAGGTCCCGGGTCGTCGCGCAGGCGAAGGAGGTCACCCTCACCGTCGGCGAGGACACCGGCCTGACCGTCTACGGGGACCACGCGCTGCTCGTCACCGCAGTCCGCAACCTCCTCGACAACGCCGTGGCCTACTCGGACGCCGGGACGCGCGTCGGCATCGGGGTGTCCTCCCACGACGGGCTCGTCGAGATCGCCGTCGTCGACCAGGGGATCGGCATCTCCGAGGCTGAGCAGAGCCGGGTCTTCGAGCGCTTCTACAGGGTCGACCCCGCACGCTCCCGCGACACCGGCGGCACAGGCCTCGGCCTGAGCATCGTCAAGCACGTCGCCGCCGACCACGGCGGAGACGTGAGCATCTGGTCCGAACCGGGCCGGGGCTCGACCTTCACGCTGCGGATCCCCGCGGCACACGTCCCGGCGACTGCCGAGACGTCGACGGCCGGCGACGCCGGCACCCCGGACAAGGAGGTGGATGCGTGACCCGCATCCTGGTGGTCGAGGACGAAGAGTCCTACCGCGAGCCGCTCACGTACCAGCTGACCCGCGAGGGCTACGACGTCGTGGCGGTCGCCGACGGCACGGCGGCCCTCGCCGCCTACGACGACGGCGGCGCGGACCTCGTGCTGCTCGACCTCATGCTGCCCGGGCTCTCGGGCACCGAGGTGTGCCGCGAGCTCCGTCAGCGCGGCGACGTCCCGGTGATCATGCTGACCGCCAAGGACGGTGAGATCGACAAGGTCGTGGGACTCGAGCTCGGGGCCGACGACTACGTGACCAAGCCGTACTCCTTCCGCGAGCTCCTCGCCCGGGTGCGCGCGGTCCTGCGCCGCAGGCAGCCTGCCTCGACCGTCGAGGACGAGGACTCCCCGGAGCTCTTCGGTGCTGGTCCGGTCCAGATGGACGTCGACCGCCACGTCGTCACCGTGCGCGGCGAGCTCGTCTCCCTCCCGCTCAAGGAGTTCGACCTCCTCGAGTTCTTGCTGCGCAACGCGGGGCGGGTGCTCACCCGGGGTCAGCTCATCGACAGGGTCTGGGGCTCGGACTACGTGGGGGACACCAAGACCCTCGACGTGCACGTCAAGCGTCTGCGCGCCAAGATCGAGGTCGACCCGGCCTCGCCCGAGCTCCTCCAGACCGTCCGGGGCCTGGGCTACAAGCTCGTCGACGACTGACCGCTACGACGCGTCGCAGACGGGGCGAGTGTGGTCGCACTGTTCACCTCCCGTTCACCCGGGCACCCTCCTCGCGTCATCCTCGGTCCTTAGCGTCTGTCTCGTCAGCAGAACAGACTGCAGACCACAGACTTTGAGGATGGGTAAGACAGTGAAGCGTGTGAACAACCGCAACCTCGCCGCCGTCGTGCTGGCCGGGGCGCTCGCCGCGACCCTCGCCGCCTGCGGCGCCGACGCCACGACGCCCGCCGCGACCGGCTCCGCCGGTGACGGTGCCTCCTCCGACGCCGCGACGGACCTCTCCGGCAACCTCGCCGGAGCGGGCGCGAGCTCGCAGGAGAAGGCCATGGGTGGCTGGATGGCCACCTTCACGCAGACCGCACCGGACGTGGCTGTCAGCTACGACGCCGTCGGCTCGGGCGGTGGCCGCGAGCAGTTCCTCTCCGGCGGCGTGCTCTTCGCCGGCTCGGACGCCGCTCTCAAGCCCGAAGAGGTCACCTCCGCGCAGGAGCGCTGCTTCGGCGGCGAGGCCATCGAGCTCCCGCTGTACATCAGCCCCATCGCGGTCGTCTACAACCTCCCGGGCGTCGACACCGACAACATCCAGATGTCCGCCAAGACCATCGCGAACATCTTCAACGGCACCATCACCTCGTGGAACGACCCCGCGATCGCGGCCGAGAACGAGGGCGTCGAGCTCCCGGACACGGCGATCATCCCGGTCAACCGCAACGACGAGTCGGGCACCACCGAGAACTTCACCGAGTACCTCTCGGCGGCGTCTGAGGGTGCCTGGACCTACGAGCCGAGCGGCGACTGGCCCATCTCGGGCACGCAGTCCGGCTCCAAGACCTCGGGCCTCATCGACACCGTCACCGGTGCCGAGGGTGCGATCGGCTACGCCGACGCCTCGCAGGCCGGAGACCTCGGGACCGTCGCCCTCAAGGTCGGCGAAGAGTACGTGCCGTTCTCGCCCGAGGCTGCGGCCAAGGTCGTCGACGCCTCGCCGCGTGCCGAGGACGCGACCGACAACCGTCTGGTCGTCGAGCTCGACCGCACCACCACCGAGGCCGGCGCCTACCCGCTCGTCCTCATCTCGTACTCGGTCGCCTGCTCGCAGTACGACAACGAGTCGGACGCCGCGAACGTGCGTGCCTTCTTCAACTACATCGCGAGCGAAGAGGGTCAGGCTGTCGCCGCTGACCCGAGCGTCGCGGGCTCGGCCCCGATCTCGGACACCCTCCGCGAAGAGGTCCTGGCAGCAGTCGACACGATCACCGTCGCCGGCTGACCAGCGCTGACCCACAGGCCGCGTCCGGTGCGAACCGGACGCGGCCACGGTGCGCTCAGGAGGTCTGAGCGCACAGGGCCCCTGACGGGGCTGGCATGAGACAGCGACACCCTGCACCGACCACCGGGGCCCACGGCCCCACCAGCTGACGGAGATCCCGTGGCCGTTCTGAGCCCCGCACCGACCAAGAAGTCCCCTGAGGAAGAGCCCGCCGTGAAGCAGAACAGGGGTGGGTTCGCAGGTCGGCTGTTCCAGTTCCTGTCGACAGCGGCAGGCGTCACCATCTTGGTGACCCTCGCGGCCGTCGCCGCGTTCCTGGTGATCCGCGCCTGGCCCGCACTCACCGCGTCGCCCGAAGAGCTCCAGAAGATCTCGTGGTTCAACTCCGACTCGATCCTCGGGTACACGGGGCCGCTGATCTTCGGCACGCTCCTCGCCTCGGTGCTCGCCCTCGGTATCGCCGTCCCGCTCGCCCTCGGCATCGCGCTGTTCATCTCGCACTACGCCCCTCGCCGCCTGGCGCAGGGGCTCGGCTACGTGATCGACCTGCTCGCCGCGATCCCCTCGGTCGTCTACGGCCTGTGGGGCGCGCTGTGGCTCGCGCCCGTGCTCGACCCGGTGTTCCGGTGGATGACGGACTTCCTCGGCTTCATCCCGCTCTTCGCCGGCTACCAGCCGCCCGCCAAGAACATCCTCACGGCGTCGGTGGTGCTGGCAGTCATGATCTTGCCGATCATCACCGCGGTCGCCCGCGAGGTCTTCCTCCAGACGCCCCGCCTGCACGAGGAGGCCGCCCTGGCGCTCGGCGCGACCCGCTGGGAGATGGTCCGCATGGCCGTCCTGCCCTTCGGCCGCTCCGGCCTCATCAGCGCCTCGATGCTCGGTCTGGGCCGCGCGCTCGGCGAGACGATGGCCGTGCTGATGATCCTGTCGCCCGGTTTCCTGTACTCCTTCCACCTGCTCAAGCCGGGTCAGCACCAGTCGATCGCCGCGAACATCGCCTCGAAGTTCCCGGAGGCCTCGGGCCTGTCGGTCAACGCACTCATCGCGACGGGTCTGGCGCTGTTCGTCATCACCCTCGCGGTCAACATGCTCGCCCGCTGGATCATCTCTCGCCGCAGCGAGTTCTCAGGAGCCAACTGATGACCACCGCCCCCCTGATCTCGACCCCCGCCCCGCTGCCCGAGGGTCCGCGGCCCGGAGCCCTCGACGCCGGACGTCGACGATCCCGCCTCGCGTCCTGGGTCCCGTGGGCCGTCGCCGGCGGCTCGGTCGTCGTGTCCTTCCTCGTGGTGCTCGTCCTGGGGACCCCGACGGTCGCCTCGGTCGTCGCGCTCGCCGCGGTGCTCTACGCGGTGTCGATCAGCATGGTCTCCCGCATCGTCGAGGGCCCGCGCTGGGCCGCCGACCGTGTCGCGACCACCCTGGTGACCTTCGCCTTCGGCGTCGCGCTCATCCCGCTGGTGTCGCTGCTGTGGACCGTGCTGCAGAAGGGCTCGACGCTCTTCTCCTTCACCTTCCTCAACACGAACATGCTCGGCGTCTTCGGAGACATGACCGAGGGCGGTGTCTACCACGCGATCGTGGGCACCGTGCTCATCACGACGGCGGCCGCGGTGATCTCCGTCCCGGTCGGCATCCTCACGGCCGTCTACCTCGTCGAGTACGGGCGCGGGCCGCTCGCCAAGGGCATCACCTTCCTCGTCGACGTCATGACGGGCATCCCGTCGATCGTCGCAGGGCTCTTCGCCTTCGCGCTGTTCACGCAGGTCTTCGGCCCGGCCTACCGCGCCGGGATCATGGGTGCTGCGGCGCTCTCGCTGCTCATGACCCCCGTGGTCATCCGCTCGGTCGAGGAGATGCTGCGCCTGGTCCCGAACGAGCTGCGCGAGGCGTCGTACGCGCTCGGTGTGCCCAAGTGGCTGACCATCGTCAAGGTCGTGCTCCGCACGGCTATCGCCGGGATCGTCACGGGTGTCATGCTGGCTGTGGCACGCGTCATCGGTGAGACGGCGCCCCTGCTGCTCACTGTCGGCATCATCACCCAGGTGAACTGGGACCTGTTCGACGGTCGCATGACCACGCTTCCCGTCTTCGCGTACAACCAGTACTCGCAGGGCGGTGTCGGGGTCGACCGCGCCTGGGCCGCAGCGCTCACCCTGATCCTCATCGTCATGCTGCTCAACGTGCTCGCACGCCTGATCAGCCGCTTCTTCTCCCCGAAGGCTTCTCGCTGAGACTGCCCTCTCGGGAGTCCGCACAGAAAGGCACCACATGTCCAAGCGCATCGAGGTCAACGACCTCAACGTCTACTACGGGGACTTCCTCGCGGTCGAGGACGTGTCGATGACGATCGAGGCCAGGTCGGTCACGGCGCTCATCGGCCCCTCAGGCTGTGGCAAGTCGACCTTCCTGCGGACGCTCAACCGCATGCACGAGGTGATCCCGGGGGCGCGCGTCAAGGGCAAGGCCGTCATGGACGGGCAGAACCTCTACGCCGCCGACGTCGACCCCGTCGAGGTCCGACGCCAGGTGGGCATGGTCTTCCAGCGCCCGAACCCCTTCCCGACGATGTCGATCGCCGAGAACGTGCTGGCCGGCGTCAAGCTCAACAACAAGCGGATCTCGAAGTCCGACGCCGAGGACCTCGTCGAGCAGTCGTTGAGCAAGGCGAACCTCTGGAAAGAGGTCAAGGACCGTCTCGCCCGTCCGGGCTCCTCGCTCTCCGGTGGTCAGCAGCAGCGTCTCTGCATCGCCCGGGCGATCGCGGTCAAGCCTGACGTCCTGCTCATGGACGAGCCCTGCTCGGCCCTCGACCCGATCTCGACGCTCGCCATCGAAGACCTCATGGCCGAGCTCAAGGACGACTACACGATCGTCGTGGTCACCCACAACAT
Organism: Sanguibacter biliveldensis; assembly: GCF_033798665.1. Lineage (NCBI taxonomy): Bacteria > Bacillati > Actinomycetota > Actinomycetes > Micrococcales > Sanguibacteraceae > Sanguibacter > Sanguibacter biliveldensis. Next base: position 3,588,704 of record NZ_CP138359.1, on the reverse strand, counting down.
GCAGCAGGCCGCGCGCGTGAGCGACCGGACGGCGTTCTTCAACATCGCCGGTACGGGCAAGCCCGGCAAGCTCATCGAGATGGACGACACCTCGACGATGTTCTCCTCGCCGACGCAGCAGGCCACCGAGGACTACATCTCGGGCCGCTTCGGGTGATCGTCGCTCCTGGTCCCGCTGCCAGGCGCTCTTCGGGGGGAGAGCGCAGGGCGGCGGGACCAGGCTCTGGCCCCGCGTGAGCTGCACGGGACCAGGGCGTGGTCCGTGCCTCGTGCAGGGCGGGCAGCGTGCAGCACGCAGAAGGGCGCCGACCACGTGGTCGGTGCCCTTCTGCGTGCTGCGAGCCGCTCCTCTGAGCCGTCGCGCTGCTGTCTGCTGCTGGTGGTCGGGAGACCTCAGGGCATCTGGGGGGAGGGGATCGAGGAGATCACGTCGCGGTACTCCGGCAGCGTGCCGTCGAGGACGGGGACGGCGACCGAGGTCATGACACCGCTCGGGTCGGTGATCGTCATGGGCAGGTTCGAGCCCGGGGCGACGGGGACGGCCTCGAAGAAGGTCGCGGTGCCGTCAGCGAAGAAGTTCACGGTGTCGCGGCCGTCGATCGGCACGCCGAGCGACGCCGTACCGTCGGCGGTCGCGAGGAGCAGCTCTCCCGGCTCGGCGCTCGAGTTCGTGGCGCCGCCCAGCAGCCGGCCCGGCTCGCCCTCGCCCTCGGTCACGAGCATGAGGTTCTCGACAGTCATGGTCCCGGCGACGGCCCGGACGCCGTCCGAGGCGGCGTACGGCTTGTCCGTGGTCACGGGGGAGCACGCGGACAGCACGAGCCCGAGGCCGACGACGCCGGCGGCCAGTGCTGCGCGGGACTTCTTGGTCTGACGGATCACTCGTACTCCTGTGTCGGTGTGCGGACAGCGCGCCTGGCGCGCGAGCACGCCGGCAGTCTGCCGCAAGCCTAGTTCGTCTGCCGATCCCCAGGAAGTCAAGGGCCTATGGTCCGTGCCACAGATCTGACGTCTCGCGCTGCGACGTCGTCTCGCGGGGTCGACGGGTGCCTCCTGGCGCGCGGCCGGTGGCGTGCGCCGACCGCGCGGCGACCACGCGGCGACCACGCGGCGACCGGGCTGCGCGGGGTGCTCGTGCGGACCGCTGCCCAGGTCGAGGACCGGCTCCGCGTTCAGGGGACCTCGCGACGGGCGCGGAATTTCAACGTTCTGCCGTGGTAAGATGGATATCCGCGAAAGGGGACTGCCACAGATGACGTTCACAGTTGGGGAGACCGTTGTCTACCCGCACCACGGTGCCGCTCTGATTGAAGAGATCAAGACTCGCACCATCCGCGGCGAGGACAAGCTCTACCTGAAGCTCAAGGTAGCGCAGGGGGACCTGACCATCGAGGTCCCCGCTGAGAACGTCGACCTCGTCGGCGTCCGTGACGTGGTGGGCCAGGAAGGTCTCGACCGCGTGTTCGAGGTCCTCCGTGCCCCGTACACCGAAGAGCCCACGAACTGGTCTCGCCGGTACAAGGCCAACGTCGAGAAGATCGCCTCGGGCGACGTCATCAAGGTGGCCGAGGTCGTCCGCGACCTCTCCCGTCGTGACGCCGACCGTGGCCTCTCCGCAGGCGAGAAGCGCATGCTGGCCCGGGCCCGCCAGATCCTCGTGTCTGAGCTCGCTCTCGCCGAGCACACCGAAGAGGAGAAGGCCGAGGCCATCCTCGACGAGGTCCTCGCGTCCTGACGGACCGCGTCGACCACCCTGGAACCCGTCCCATGACACCGTCGGCCGTCGCGGTCCTCACCGCGGCCGGCTCCGGCGCCCGTCTCGGTCTCGGGTGCCCCAAGGCACTGGCAGAGCTGGCGGCGTGCACCCTCGTGGGGCACGCCGCCAGTCGTCTGTCCGCCTCAGGTCAGATCACCCAGATCGTCGTGACAGCGCCTGCGGCGCACCACGCCGCGGTGAGCGAGGCGCTCTCCGCCACCCCGGGCATCACCGTCCCGTGGCGGGTGGTCGAGGGCGGACCGAGCAGGCAGGCCTCGGTCGCCGCCGGCCTCGCCGAGCTCGCCCGCACCATGGACCCCGCGGCCCCCTACGACGTGGTGCTCGTGCACGACGCAGCGCGACCGCTCGCCTCGGCGGCGCTCGTCTCACGAGTTGTCGCGGCTGTCCGTGAGGGCGCGGGTGCTGTGGTGCCTGGACTGCCCGTGACCGACACGATCAAGTCGGTCGCGGTGTCGGCCGACGGGCCTGAACGCGTCACCGGGACCGTGGACAGGTCGGTGCTCCGGGCCGTCCAGACCCCCCAGGGCTTCGCGTGGGAATTGTTGCTGCGGGCCCACGCGGCCGGCGCTGACCGCGCGCAGGACGAGTCGACGGCTGCGACCGACGACTCCTCGCTCGTCGAGGCTCTCGGCGAGGCCGTCCACGTGGTGCCGGGTGAGGCCGAAGCGCTGAAGATCACGACCACCTACGACCTCGCCGTCGCCGGGCTGCTGCTCGCGGAGACTGTCGCCGGCGCAGACGCGGCTGACACCGGGAGCCCGGTCACGAGCCAGCCCACGACCGCCGTGCCGACGACCGGCGCGTGACCACCCCGTCCGACGACCGGAGCAGCAGACCGATGACCAGCGACCAGCCCGTCCCCCTCCCACGCATCGGCACGGGCACCGACGTGCACGCCTTCGCCGACCCCGCCGACGGGCGCGAGCTGTGGGTCGCCGGTCTGCACTGGCCGGGGGAGAACGGGCTCGCCGGGCACTCCGACGCGGACGTGGTCGCCCACGCGGCGGCCGACGCGATCTTCTCCGCGACAGGCCTCGGCGACCTCGGGTCCAACTTCGGCACGAGCGCCCCCGAGTGGGCCGGGGCGAGCGGCGCAGCCCTCCTCGCGGAGGCCGCAGGGCGTGCTCGTGCCGCAGGGTTCCGGATCGGGAACGTCGCGGTCCAGCTCGTCGGGAACCGGCCCCGCCTCGGTGCCCGCCGTGCGGAGGCAGAGCGGGTGCTCAGCGAGGCCGCCGGAGCGACCGTGACGGTCACCGCCACGACGACCGACGGTCTCGGGCTCACCGGACGCGGAGAGGGCGTCGCGGCGCTCGCGACAGCCCTCGTCGTCCACGAGGGCTGACCGCCCCGGGGTCTGTCCTGCGCGCAGCGCCAGGTCTACGCTGGGTGGCACCCGCCCGACGACGCGCACCAGGAGCCAGCCGTGCAGAAGATCTTCCCGTGCCTGTGGTTCGGCGACCAGGCAGAGCAGGCCGCCGAGTTCTACGTCTCCGTGTTCGAGCGCTCCAGCATCCTCGAGGTGTCGCGCTACGGGCCCGGAGCGCCCCTGCCCGAGGGCACAGCGCTCGTCGTCACCGTCGAGATCGACGGCTCGGTGGTCCGCGCCCTCAACGGCGGTCAGGACATCCCCTTCTCCGACGCCACGTCCCTGGTCGTGCAGGCCGAGACCCAGGACGAGGTCGACAGGCTCTGGGAGGCGCTCACCGCAGACGGCGGCGCCCCGGGCCGCTGCGGCTGGCTCAAGGACAAGTTCGGCTTCTCGTGGCAGATCGTGCCCGAGCGGCTCGGCGAGGTCATGCAGCAGGCCGACCCAGCCGCCGCGACGAGAGTCATGGAGGCGCTCATGGCGATGGACAAGATCTCGCTGCCGGACCTCGAGGCTGCCGCGCGCGGCTGAGGTCAGACGGACGGGTGGCTGAGGCCAGCCGGACGCTCGATACCGCCGCGAGCCGTCGCGCCCAGCCGCGAGCCGCCCCCAGCCGTCGCGCACAGCCGCGAGCCGCTACGCACCGCTGCGAGCTCAGCCGAAGAGACGTGTCGTGTAGGCGTTGGCGAAGAGCCGACCGGGGTCGTAGGCGTCGCGCACCGCGCAGAAGTCCTCGAGGCGCGGGTAGAGCCCGACGAGGTCGTCCCTGCGCAGGGAGTGCAGCTTGCCCCAGTGCGGGCGCCCTCCTGCGGCGCGGAAGATCTGCTCGACGCCCTCGAAGTACCTGTCGCGCGGCATCCGGGCGTACTGGTGCACAGCGACGTAGGCCGACTCGCGACCGTAGGCCGTCGACAGCCAGACGTCGTCGGCCGCGGTGAACCTCACCTCCACGGGGAACGGCACGTGCACGCCCGAGACCGTGATCCACCTGTCGACCTCCCGGAGCACCTCGACCACGTCGGCCCTCGGGAGCGCGTACTCCATCTCCGCGAAGCGCACCCGACGCCGTGACACGAAGACCTCGTGCGACGCCGCCGCGTAGGTGCGGGGGGCGAGAGCTCGTGAGGCGACCGCGTTGATCTGCGGCGTGAGCCGGGGCGCGGCCGTGGCGATCTCGTTCGTCAGCCAGAACACCCCGTTGGAGAGCAGCTCGTCGTCGACCCACCGTCGACCCGAGGCCCACGTGTCTCGGGCTAGCCGGGCGATCTGCCCGGTCACGCCGTGAGCTGACGACGACGACGGCGCACTGACGCCCGAGCCGCCGTCCCACAGGAGATCGGCGCCAGCCCCTGCGGGCCCGCCCAGCCTGTCGTTGCGCTTGGTCAGGGCCCTGCGGGTGTGCGGGAACCAGTACATCTCCATGTGGTCGTGCGCGTCGACGAGGTTCCCGGGGCCGTCGAGGCGCTCGAGCACCTCGTCGAGGGGGCAGGGCTCCTCGCGGGCGACCAGCCAGAAGGCCGGGACGGCCAGGATCGTCACGGCCAGCACCACCCCGACCGCGCCGAGGCCTAGGCGTGCGGCCTCGAAGAGGTCTGGGGAGGACTCAGGGCTCGCCTCGAGGACCTCACCTGCCGCCGTCATGACGCGCACACCCTGGACCCGTGCCGCCAGGCCGGTGAACCTGACGCCTGTCCCGTGCGTCCCAGTCCCGAGGGCGCCCGCGACAGTCTGCCGGTCGATGTCCCCGAGGTTCTCGAGGGCCAGGCCCCGCCGGGCGAGGGCCAGGTTGAGCGCGCCCAGCCGCATGCCGGCGCGCACGGTGACGAGCGCTCGACCGTTCCCGAGCGGGAGCACACGCTCGACCTGCTCGTGGTCGTGCCCGTCGGCCGCCCGGACCGACCGTCGGTCGAGCCGGGCGAGGTCGACCATCGTCCCCGACGTGGTCGCGGCGCCCGTGAAGGAGTGGCCGCTGCCCACGACCCGCAACCCCTCGCCGCGCTCGGCGGCGCCGGCGAGGGCCTCGCGGAGCTCGTCGGTCGAGCGTGGCACGACGACGGCCCGCGGCCGGCACTGCGCAGTGCCGCCCCACGTCGTCCAGAGAGCGGGACGCCTGCCAGGCGGGATCCTCATGCTGAGCACTATGGAGCCCGTGCAGACCATGGTCAAGCATCCAGATGGTGCACCATGATGGTCTGACGTCTCACGGCGAGCGCGCCGAGGACGACGCACGACGGACCAGCAGAAGAGGAGCGCGGCGCGATGGGTTGGTCACTCGAGGAACGGCGCGGGCGCATCGTCGACGCCGCCGTCCAGCTCGCCACCGACCGTGGGATCGAGCACCTCACCCTGCGCGCCGCGGCGGACGTCGCCGGGATGTCGTGGGACACCGCCCGCGAGAGCTTCGACGACCACGCCGACCTGCTGCGTGCCGTGAGCACAGCGGTGACCCGGCTCAACGTCCCCGTCGACGACGTCGACCTCACGGCAGTCCCCGCGGGCAAGAGCTTCGAGGACCGGGCCCTCGCGGTCGCCCACGGGTTCTGGGACCGGCTGACCTCCGACCGCGAGCTCCAGCTGGTGAGCTTCGAGATCTTGGTCCTCGCGCTGCGGCGCACGGCACTGCGTCCGCTCGCCGCCGGCCAGCAGGAGGACCAGCGGGACCTCGCCGCGCAGGTCCTCACCGAGTTCGCCGAGAGGGACGGCGTCACGTGGGACCGTCCGGTCGCCGAGGTCGCGCGCTTCGTGGCGACCTTCCTCGACGGCCTCACGACCTCGTGGATGATCGACGGCGACGACGACGCGGCCGCAGCCCAGCTCGAGCTGCTCGTGCGGTCCCTGGCACTCTTCGTCGAGGACCCGTCCTGACCGGCGGGCAGCTCGTCGCGCGGCTCGACGCCGCGACCGCCGGGCTGCCCGCTCCTCTCGCCGTCGTCGACCTCGACATCTTCGACCGCAACGCCGCCGCGCTGGTCGCCAGGGCGCCCGGGACCCCGGTGCGCCTGGCCACCAAGTCCGTCCGTGCCCGTGCCCTGGTCGAGCGCGCGCTCGCGGTCCCGGGCTTCGCAGGGCTCATGGCCTACTCGCTCCGCGAGGCGCTGTGGCTCGTCGAGACCATGCCCGCCGCGGCGACCGACGTGCTCGTCGCCTACCCCTGCGTCGACCCGGTCGCCCTCACCGAGCTCTGCAGGTCACCCGAGGCGCTCGCGCGCATCACGCTCGTGGTCGACGACCCGGCGCACCTCGACCGCGTCGGCGCGGCCTGGCGCGCCGCAGGGGGCCCGGACACCCCGGTCCGGCTGTGCCTCGACGTCGACGCCTCGTTGAGGGTCGGACCCAGGCGCTGGGCGCAGGTCCACCTCGGGGTCCGGCGCTCGCCCGTGCACACCCCCGAGGAGGCCGCGGCCTTCGCCGCGCGGGTCGCGGCGACGTCAGGCCTCCGGCTGGTCGGGCTGATGTTCTACGAGGCGCAGGTCGCCGGTCTGCCGGACACGAGCCCAGCCGTCCGGCTGGTGAAGCGGCTCTCTGTGCGGGACCTCGACAGGCGCCGGCCTGCCGTCCTCGCGGCAGTCGAGCGGCACGTCGGGACGCTCGAGCTGGTGAACTCCGGGGGTACGGGATCGATCGAGACCTCCGCGGCGGACCCTGTCGTCACCGAGGTGGCCGCCGGCTCGGGGCTCTACGCGCCAGGTCTGTTCGACGGGTACAGGGCGCTCGGCGTCGAGCCCTCCGCCTTCTTCGGTCTCGACGTCGTGCGACACCCCTCGCCGCGTGTCGTGACGGCCTTCGGCGGCGGGTACGTCGCCTCCGGGCCGCCGTCGGTCGTCCGCCAGCCGCGACCGGTCGGTCGCGGGCTGAGGCTCACCGCGCGAGAGGGGGCGGGCGAGGTGCAGACACCTCTCGAGGTCGCCCGCGGGGTCCGGGTCCCCGCGATCGGCGACCGCGTGTGGTTGCGGCACGCCAAGGCCGGGGAGGCTCTCGAACGCTTCGACCAGGTGCACCTCGTCCGCGGGGACGCCGTCGTCGAGACCGTGCCGACGTACCGCGGCGAGGGCCGGAACCACGGCTGAGCCCGCCGACGACCGCCCCGAGCCGGCGTCTTGGAGGGTGGACACCGCCGTCCAGGTGCGGCGATGCCACGCTAGCGTTCCCGCCCCGGTAGCCTGGGGCCTGTGAGCCTCCGCCTGTATGACACCGCTACGCGTGACGTGCGCGACTTCGTCCCCCTCGTCGAGGGTGAGGTCGGCGTGTACGTCTGCGGGGCGACGGTCCAGGGGATGCCGCACATCGGGCACATGCGCTCGGCCGTCGCCTTCGACGTGCTCGCCCGCTGGCTCGGACGCACGGGCCACCGGGTGACCCTGGTCCGCAACGTCACCGACATCGACGACAAGATCCTCGCCAAGTCCGCCGCAGCCGGCGAGCCCTGGTGGGCGTGGGCCGCGACGCACGAGCGCGCCTTCACGCACGCCTATGACGCTCTCGGCAACCTCCCGCCGACCTACGAGCCGCGGGCCACCGGCCACGTGACCGACATGGTCGCGCTCATGGAGCGACTCGTCGCCGCCGGGCACGCCTACCAGGCGGGCGAGGGCGACGTGTACTTCGACGTCCGCTCCTGGGAGCCCTACGGCTCCCTGACCAACCAGCGCCTCGAAGACCTCACCCCGGCGACCGAAGAGGTCGACGCGGGGGTGAAGAAGGACCCGCGCGACTTCGCGCTGTGGAAGGCTGCCAAGCCCGGTGAGCCCACGACGGCGTCGTGGCCCACGCCCTTCGGCCGTGGGCGCCCCGGCTGGCACCTCGAGTGCTCGGCCATGGCGCAGCGCTACCTGGGTGACACCTTCGACATCCACGGGGGCGGGCTCGACCTGCGCTTCCCGCACCACGAGAACGAGCAGGCCCAGTCGCGCGCGGCCGGGTACGACTTCGCACGGCTGTGGATGCACTCGGCCTGGGTCACCCAGGGCGGGGCGAAGATGAGCAAGTCGCTCGGCAACGGGCTGCTCGTCACCGAGGTGCTCGGCCGGACCCGTGCGGCCGTGCTGCGTTTCGCGCTCGCGGGCGTGCACTACAGGTCGATGCTCGAGTGGACGGCGGAGACCGTCGCCGACGCGGACACCACGTGGGACCGCTTCGTGGGATTTGTCGACAGGGCGTCCGAGCGGGTCGGTACGGTGACCGTCGACGAGGTCGTGGCAGCCGATCTGCCGTCGGCCTTCGTCACGGCGATGGACGACGACCTCAACGTCTCGGCGGCCCTCGCGGTCGTGCACGAGCACCTCAAGGCCGGCAACACAGCGCTGGCCGGGGGCGACGACACGGCAGCCCGCACCGAGCTGGTGCTCGTGCGCTCGATGCTCGACGTGCTCGGCCTCGACCCGGACGCATGGTCGACCTCGTCGACCACGAACAGCTCAGCGACGGCGCTCGACGCGCTCGTCACCTGCGAGCTCGAGGCACGTGCGCAGGCGCGCGCGGCCAAGGACTTCGCCACCTCGGACGCCATCCGGGACCGCCTCGCGCGGGCCGGGATCGTCGTCGAGGACTCGACTCTCGGCGCGCGATGGACACTCGCGGCCACGACTACGGAGGACCAGGACTGATGGCAGGCAACTCACAGCGCCGCGGAGCGGTGCGCAAGCCCGGTTCGAAGAAGGGCGCGAAGACAGGTTCGGGCGGATGGGGACGGCAGGCCCTCGAGGGCCGCGGCCCGACCCCCAAGGCCGAAGAGCGTCCGTACCACGTGGCGGCGAAGCGCAAGGCTGGTGCCGAGCGCGCTGGCGCGACGGGCACGGCTCCGCGCTCGAACGGCCGCCCGAGCGGCGGCAGCCGTCCGACCGGACGTGGCAAGGGCCCGAAGAAGTCGGGTTCGGCTACCCACGAGATGGTCTCGGGGCGCAACGCCGTCCTCGAGGCGCTCCGTGCCCGCATCCCCGTCACGACGGTGTACATCGGCACGCGCCTCGAGGCTGACGACCGCACCCGCGAGATCCTGCAGATCGCCTCAGGCCGCGGTTACAACCTCCTCGAGGTGACCAAGCCCGAGCTCGACAGGCTGACCGACGACTCCGTGCACCAGGGTGTCGCCATCCAGGTCCCGCCCTACGAGTACCGCGACCCCGAGGACCTCCTCGACGCCGCCGCCGAGCTCGACCAGCCTGCGCTGATCGTCGCCCTCGACGGTGTCACGGACCCCCGTAACCTCGGCGCGGTCCTGCGCTCGGCGGGTGCCTTCGGCGCCCACGGCGTGCTGGTGCCCGAGCGTCGCTCCGCAGGTGTCACAGCCTCGGCGTGGAAGGTCTCGGCCGGTGCCGCGGCCCGCGTGCCCGTGGCCCGTGCCACGAACCTCACGCGCACGCTGCTCGAGTACAAGTCGGCGGGCTGCTTCATCGTCGGTCTCGACGGGGGCGGGGAGGTGTCGGTCGGAGACCTCGCCTTCTCGGTCGACCCGATCGTCCTGGTCGTCGGCTCCGAGGGCAAGGGCCTCTCGCGCCTGGTCCGCGAGACCTGCGACGCGATCGCGTCGATCCCGATCGCCTCGGCTGTCGAGTCCCTCAACGCCGGCGTCGCGGCGGGCATCGCCCTCTACGAGGTCGCGAAGGTCCGCGCCGAGGCCTGACGACCACAGACAGCACGAGAGAGGCCGACCCCAGGACCGCGCGGTCCCGGGGTCGGCCTCTCTCGTGCTGGGCTCGCTGAGGGGCCCTGCTACTCCTGCTGGTCTGCGGACTCTGGGGGGAGGCCGAGGATCGCCATCTCGTCGGGGCGGTCGCGCAGGACGTTGTCCACGTAGCTGGCGACGGCCTCGGAGAGCGGGACGTCCCGGCCCTGCTTCTCGGAGATGAACCAGCGGTGGTCGAGGACCTCGTGGAACAGCTGGGCGGGCTCGAGCTTGCGGCGCTGGTCGCGCGGTACGGCGCGGACGGTCGGCTCGAAGACCCCTGACAGCCAGTCGTGCGCGACGAACTCTTCTTCGTCGTTCTGGCGGTCGGTCGCGGCCCTGTAGGAGTCGAGGTCGTTGAGCAGGCGCCGGGCCTGGTTCTCCTGGACGTCGAGCCCTGTCAGGCGCAGCAGACGGCGTGAGTGGTGACCGGCGTCGACCACCTTCGGCTGGATCTGCACGCTCGTGCCGTCGATGTCTGTCGTGATCTCGAGCTCGCCGACGTCGAAGCCCAGGTGGTTGAGGCGCTCGATCCGGGCAGCCACGCGCCAGCGGTCCTCGGAGTCGAAGGACTCCTCGTCGGTGAGCGCGCTCCACAGCTCGTTGTAGCGGTCGACCAGGGCGTCGCCGATCGCGATGGTGTCGACGTCCTCGTCGAGGAAGTCGCCGGCGGCGAGGTCCATGAGCTCGCCGATGATGTTCGTCCGTGCGAGGTCGACGTCGTAGTTGCGCTGGCCGTCGGTCAGCTGGGGGTGCAGGTCGCCGGTCTCGGCGTCCACGAGGTACGCGGCGAAGGTCTCGGCGTCGCGGCGGAACAGCGTGTTGGACAGCGACACGTCGCCCCAGTAGAAGCCGATGAGGTGCAGACGCACGAGGAGCACGGCGAGGGCGTCGATGAGACGCGTCGCGGTGTCGGGGCGCAGGGTCTGGCTGAAGAGCGAGCGGTAGGGCAGCGAGAACTGCAGGTGCTTGGTGATGAGCACGGCCTCGAGCCGTTCACCGTTCGCGTCCTGGCGACCGGTGATGACCCCGACGGGCTCGACGCTCGGCACGCTGATGCGGCTCAGCTGCCGCAGCAGCTCGTACTCGCGGTAGGCGACGGACTCGCCGATCTCCTTGACGGCGATCACGCCGCCGGACATCTTGACGAAGCGCACGATGTGCCGCGAGATACCGCGGGGGAGCGCCGCGAGGACCGACGAGGGCCACTGCTCGAGCGGGACGTCCCACGGGAGGTCGAGCAGCGCCGGGTCGGGCGAGGCAGCGGTGATCTGGAGGTTGTGCGCCACGGGTGCGGTCCTTTCCGTGGTGGGAGCCGCACGCGGGCGCTCCGACCGTGGGGTCGCGGTGCGCCGTCGACCGGCGCGCAAGAGTGTCAGCAGTCAGTGGACCACATGCGTGGCCCGGCACGGAAAGCGACGGGACGAGACGAGGAGCACAGCAAAGGGCGGGTACCGACCAGCTGGTCCGTACCCGCCCTCGCTGTCACGTCACTGGCTGGAGAGACGCAGACCCGTGCTGGGCGAGAAGACGTGCTCCTGGCCCTGGCGGATCGAGACGTAGATGCGCTCGCCCTTGGCGGGTGCGGTCCGCGGGTTGATGCGGACGATGACCTCGTGGTCGCCGGCACCGGCCGACGAGAGGTCGGCGCCGCCGAGGTCACCCTTGAGGGTGCCGTAGACGAACGCGTCGGAGCCGAGCTCCTCGACGATGTTGACCTGGACCTCGAGGGCAGCCGGGTCGGTCTCGCTGACGATGTCGAGGGCCTCGGGACGGAAGCCGAGGGTGACCTTGCCCTTGTCCTCGGCCGTGAGACCAGCAGCAGCCTCGCGGGACAGCGGGATGCGAGCCTTGCCGATCTCCGCGACGCCGTTCGTGACCGTGAAGGTGCCGAGGTTCATGGCCGGGGAGCCGATGAAGCCTGCGACGAACACGTTCTTGGGGGAGTCGTACATCTCGCGCGGCGTGCCGACCTGCTGGAGGAGACCGTCCTTGAGGACCGCGATGCGGTCGCCCATGGTCAGCGCCTCGGTCTGGTCGTGCGTGACGTAGACGGTCGTGACGCCGAGACGGCGCTGGAGCGACGCGATCTGCGTACGGGTCTGGACACGGAGCTTGGCGTCGAGGTTCGACAGCGGCTCGTCCATGAGGAACACCTGCGGCTGACGCACGATGGCACGGCCCATGGCAACACGCTGACGCTGACCACCCGAGAGGGCCTTCGGCTTGCGGTCGAGGTACTCGGTGAGGTCGAGGATCTTCGCGGCCTCTTCGACACGGCTGCGGATCTCGGCCTTCGGCTTGCCGGCGATCTTGAGCGCGAAGCCCATGTTGTCGGCGACCGACATGTGGGGGTACAGCGCGTAGTTCTGGAACACCATCGCGATGTCGCGGTCCTTGGGCTGCACGTCGGTGACGTCACGGTCACCGATGAGGATGCGGCCCGCGTTGACGTCCTCGAGGCCTGCGAGCATGCGCAGCGAGGTGGACTTTCCACAACCCGAGGGGCCGACGAGGACGAGGAACTCGCCGTCTTCGACGTGGAGGTTGAGCTGGTCCACCGCAGGACGCTCGGTCCCGGGGTAGATGCGGCTTGCGTGGTCGTACGTGACCGTAGCCATGGCGATACATCCCTTCACCGGCAGGTACGTGCCGGACGATCCGTTGTGAAAGGTGTCAGAAGCGTCTTCGCTGACACACCCACACCTGCGACGGTGTGAGCCAGGACTCATCCTGCCACAGAATCTGGGGGGTGGTGTCTCGGACGGGTCTCGGTCTCACGAGGCGCTCGTGCGCGTGGGCCCGGGACCCGTCCGGAGGTGTCAGGAGAGCAGGTCCGCCACTGTCGCGAGGACCTGCGCGGCCTCGTCGACCGAGGCCACCCGGAACCGCGCAGCGGTCTCGCCCGCGCCGACCTTGACGGTGACGTCGGTCGGTGCGAGCACCTCGAAGGCCCGTTCGTCGGTCACGTCGTCCCCCATGTAGAGGACGGCTGCCGCGCCGAGCTCGTCGCGCAGCCGGGTGAGCGCGAGCCCCTTGGAGGTGTCGAGCACGGCGATCTCGACGACGTCCTTGCCGGTCATCGTGTGAGCGCCGTAGCGGGCGCCGACGGCGCGGGCGGCGTCCCCGGCGCGCTCGGCCGCTCCGGGCTCCGTCCGGCGGGTGTGCAGCACGGCGGCCGAGGGCTTGTCCTCGACCCAGGCACCCTCGGCCTCGGCGGCGACGGCCTCGAGCCCGGCGCGCACGCCGTCGAGGGTCGCGCGCTCGTCGGTCGTGAGGGCGAAGGGGTGCCGCTCGACCGACGACGTGCCGGCAGCACCGGGGGTCTCGGTGCCGGCGTCGGCTGACGCGGCGACCACGTGGCCCTGCTCGGCCCCGTGGCTGCCGACGAGCGACGTGCCCACCGGGGCACCCGACAGCTGCGCCAGCGTCGCGAGGTCGCGCCCCGAGACGAGTGCCAGGCGGACGTCTGCCTGGGGGAGAGCGGCGAGCCTCTCGAGCGCCGCAGCAGCGGCAGCCGTGGGCGCGGACGCAGACGGGTCGTCGAGCAGCGGTGCGAGCACCCCGTCGAAGTCGCTCGCGACCAGGACGGGGTGACCGGCGGAACGCGCCGCGACGAAGGTCGCGAGCGCTGAGGTGAGGTCCTGCTCGAGCGTCATCGTCATCCTCGGTCGTGGGACGCGAGGTCCCGTCGGTGCGCCGCTGCGGTCGCGTCGCCTCGGGCGTCGTCAGAGTGGGTCTGGTCGCCGTCCTGCGGGATCGCGAGGGTGTCGAGGAACCGGCTCGACCACTTCGCGACGTCGTCGGTGAGGACCCTGCGGCGCAGCCGGCGCATGCGCTTGCGCTGCTCCTTGGGGTCCATCGTGGCGGCGCGCAGGATCGCGTCCTTCATGCCGTCGATGTCGTGCGGGTTCACCAGGACGGACCCGGCGAGCTCGTCGGCGGCCCCGGTGAACTCGGACAGCACGAGCACGCCCGCGTCGTCCGAGCGCGCGGCGACGTACTCCTTGGCGACGAGGTTCATGCCGTCGCGCAGGGAGGTGACGAGCATGACGTCGGCCGCGAGGTACAGGGCCGCCATCTCCTCCGGAGGGTAGGAGTGGTGCAGGTAGTGGATCGCGCTGTGGCCGATCTCGCCGTACTCGCCGTTGATGCGCCCGACGAGGACCTCCACGTGCTCGCGGAGCTCCTGGTACGCGCCGACGTTCTCGCGGCTCGGGCTCGCGACCTGCACGAGGGTGCAGTCGGCCGGGTCGAGGCTGCCGTCCTGCAGGAGCTCGCCGTAGGCCTTGATGCGGTGGCGGATTCCCTTGGTGTAGTCGAGACGGTCGACACCGAGCATGACGATCTTCGGGTCGCCGAGGTCGTGCCGGATCTCACGGGCGCGGGCCTGCACCTCGGGGGAGCGGGCGAGCTCGTCGAAGCGGCGCGAGTCGATCGAGATCGGGAAGGGCGCAGCGCGCACCGTCCGGGCCGGGGCCCCGTCGGTCGCGGGGACCTGGATCATCTGGCCGCGCGTGGTGAGGTCGGTCAGGCGGCGCACGGCGCGCGAGAAGTTCGCGGCGTCGCCGGCGCGCTGGAAGCCGATGAGGTCGGCGCCGAGCAGCCCCTCGACGACCTGGCGGCGCCAGGGGAGCTGCTGGAAGATCTCGAGCGGGGGGAAGGGGATGTGGTCGAAGAACCCGATCCGCAGGTCCGGGCGGATCTTGCGGAGCATGCCCGGGACGAGCTGCAGCTGGTAGTCCTGCACCCACACCATGGCACCGTCGGCAGCCTGCGCGGCCGCGGCCTCGGCGAAGCGCTGGTTCACCTTGCGGTAGGTGTCCCACCACTGCCTGTGGAAGGCAGGGGGTGCGATCACGTCGTGGTAGAGCGGCCAGAGGGTGTCGTTGGAGAACCCCTCGTAGTAGCGCTCGACCTCGCCCGCGCTCAGGGTCACCGGGACCAGGCGCATGTCGTCGGCGTCGAAGGGGTCTGCCTCGAGGCCTGGTGAGCCGGCCCAGCCGACCCAGGCACCGTCGGCGCTCTGCATCACGGGCTCGAGCGCCGTGACCAGGCCTCCTGGAGATCTCTGCCAGCTGACGGTCCCGTCGTCGTCGACAGACATGTCGACCGGGAGGCGGTTCGCCACCACAACAAGGTTGAAGCCATCTTTACCCACGCGTGATCAACTCCTTGGATGTGGTCCAAGGGTATAGACACTGTGCGCACGGTGCTCAATGAGCCCGTGTGAGGCTGCTCTCCAGCGTACGGTAGCCCGATGGAGCGGATCGGACTAGAGCCCGGGACCGAGGTCGGCGGGTACAGGATCGTCTCGCCCCTCGGGGCGGGCGCGATGGGGGCTGTGTACCGCGCTGTCGACGGCGGCGGGAACGTCGTCGCCTTCAAGGTCCTCCACGCGCACGTCGCAGCAGACGCCGACATGCGGGCCAGGCTCGGTCGCGAGATCGCTGCGCTGCGCCGCGTCGACCACCCGGCCGTGGCCCACCTGCTCGACGCTGAGCCTGACGCCTCCGACATGTTCATCGTCACCGAGCTCGTCGACGGCCCGACCCTCGAGGCGGAGATCGCCGACGGCGGACCCCTCGGGCCGACAGACCTCTACGAGCTGGCCGACCAGCTGGCCGACGCCCTCGTCGCCGTGCACGCCGCCGGGGTGATCCACCGCGACCTCAAGCCCAGCAACGTGCTCATCAGCCCGGAAGGGCCCGTGCTCATCGACTTCGGGATCGCCCACGGCCTCGAAGACGCCCGCATGACCTCTGTCGGCTTCGTCATGGGCACCCCCGGGTACCTCGCGCCCGAGCTGATCGACCGCGGCGACCCCTCGCCCGCGAGCGACTGGTGGGGCTGGGCCGCGATGCTCGTCTACGCGGCGACAGGCCGTGCGCCCTTCGGTGTGCGACCCCTCGACGCCGTCATCGCCCGGGCCCACTCTGGCGATCCCGACACCGCAGGGCTCGGGCCCGTCACGACAGCCGCGCTGCGCGGCGCCCTCGACGCGAACCCGGCCCGCCGGTGGTCGGCCGACCGTGTCGTCGAGGCGCTCCGGGTGGCCGCCGACCGCGGCGACACCCCGGGCACCACGTGGTCTGGGCTCGGCGGCTACGGCTCTCTCGCCCCGGGTGCGGCAGCAGCCGCCGGTGCCACCCAGGTGCAGGGACCGCCGCCCGCCGGGACCGAGGTGCTCGGCGCACCCGTCGGCGCACCGGCCGCTGGGGCCGAGCGCTACGGCTCCTGGTCCGACGACGGCACCCAGGTCGCGTCGGTGGCGGCGCGCGAGGGGACGGGCACAGCGATCATGCCCGTCACCTTCGACAAGGAGCCCTACCCGTCCCAGCCGATGCCACCGTCGTACGGCCCGGGCGGTGACGGTCAGTCCCGCTCCGCGGGCCAGCCCGGTCCTGCCCAGGGCCAGCCCGGTCAGCCGCAGGGCTTCGACCCTGTCCTCCCCGGCTACCAGGGCGGACCGGAGCGCGGATACGTCCCGCCGCCCGTGCCGCACCGGCCGCTGGCCGTGTTCGCGCTCGCGGTGCCCTTCGTCCTCGCCGCCGCGACCTTCCCCGGGCGGGCGCTCGTCGCGCTCCTCGCCGTCGTCCTGGTGTGCCGCGTCGTGGGGATCAGCCACTCGAGCCTGCACGGGCGGCGCGAGCAGCGTGGGGTGCGGGCCTCTGACACCGCTCAGGCTGTCCTGCGGGCCCCGTGGCACGTGGTGCGCGCAGTCCTCGCGACGATCCCGTCCGTGCTCGTCGCGGCGAGCGCCGTCGTCGTGCTCTGCGGCCCGGTGTGGTGGTTGCTCACCACGGACAGGCTCGTCATCGGGTCGAACGGCTCGGGCGGAGGCACAGCCCCGGACGGGGGCAACGAGCCCTGGGTGTACGCGACGCTCCTCGGGGCCGCTGCGCTCCTCGCTGCCGTCCTGCTGTGGTTCGGACCCGTGACTTCGCTCGCCCGGCACGGGGCCAGGGTGGTCCTGCGCACCGTGGCACCGGGCTGGATCGGGACCCTCGTGATCGTGCTCCTCGCGGCGCTCGTGAGCTGGTTGTTCCTCGGTGCTGTCCTCGACGGGAGGGCTGTCGAGTGGGCGCCCCTCCAGGAGCCGCCCAGGTTCGATCGGTAGTGTCGGGGGCTGACACAGACCCCGGCGCACCCCCATCCCCCACGCTTCGCCCCGAGAGTCCTTCATGCTCAGCACCCACCCCCAGAGGTCCACGGCGGACCGCCGCGCCCAGGCGCAGGCGAACGCCGACCAGGCCGCGCGCGACCAGGCGCGGCGAGACCGTCGTACCCGCGTCGTCCTCGGGGCAGCCGCAGCGCTCGCCGTCCTCACCGTCGCGCTCGTCGTGTGGTTCGTGCTCGGACGCGGTGGCCCTCAGGTCGAGGGGATCAGCGAGCTGCCTGAGGGCGTCGACGCGCCCTCGGTCTCCGACGCCCACGGTGGCATCTCCTTCGGGGCCAGCGGCGAGGCCGGGTCGACCTCGGGCGAGGACGCCGTGCGCGTCGACGTCTACGTCGACTTCCTCTGCCCGGCGTGCGCCCAGCTCGAGGACGTCAACGGCGCCGACCTCGAGAGCCTGCGGTCCGAGGGGTCGGCGACGGTGGTGCTCCACGCCATCAGCTTCCTCGACGCCAAGTCCGACGGCGGCAGCTATTCGACCCGCGCCGCGGCAGCCTTCGCCTACGTCGCCGACGAGGCCCCCGCCCAGGCCTACGACTTCCAGGCGGCGCTCTTCGACAGCCAGCCGACCGAGGGGTCTGCGGCGCTCAGCGACGAGCAGATCGAGGGCATCGCGGTCCGGGTGGGCGTGCCTGCAGACGTCGCCGAGGGCATCGACGGGGAGCGCTACAGGGACTTCGTCGGTGCGCTCACCCAGGTGGCCTTCGGCGACCCGGACCTCCTCGACGACCAGGGCCGGTTCACGACGCCGACGATCCTCGTCGACGGCACGGTGTTCGAGGGCGACTGGAGCAGACCGGGTGAGCTGCGGGCTGCTGTCGAGGCCGCGGCCGCAGACTGACACGGGCCCTGACCGGCCCTGACCGGCCCTGACCGGCCCTGACCGGCCCTGACCGGCCCTGACCGGCCCTGACCGGCACAGACCGACCTCGGTTTCCCTCCACGGGCCGAGCAGGTAGAGTGGCGCACCGCACGGGCCCACCCGTGCATGCCGCCTTAGCTCAGCTGGTAGAGCATCCGCCTTGTAAGCGGAAGGTCGTCGGTTCGAACCCGACAGGCGGCTCCGTCGCTCGCTGCGACCCCGACCCGTCTCTCGCCTCGCACGACGCGACCCGACCCACCCCTCCAGACGTCTCCTGACGGCAGCGCCGTTCCGGTAGCGTCTGTCCGAGCAGGCTGCGCGTCCAGCGTCCGTCCAGGATCGCGCCGTACTCTCCTCACGCCGACCCTCATCCGACGAATGGTTCCGAACTCATGGTCACCAAGCCCCCGCAGTCGCCCAAGGCAGACCGCCGTGAAGCTGCGCGCGCCCAGGCTCTCA
Organism: Sanguibacter biliveldensis; assembly: GCF_033798665.1. NCBI lineage: Bacteria > Bacillati > Actinomycetota > Actinomycetes > Micrococcales > Sanguibacteraceae > Sanguibacter > Sanguibacter biliveldensis. The sequence goes on along the minus strand of NZ_CP138359.1, from coordinate 3,570,402 downwards.
AGCTCCAGCAGGAGCAGCTGCGCCGCGAGAAGCGCACGCGCATCACGATCTTGTCGTCGATCGTGGCAGGGCTCGTCGTCGTCGGGCTCATCGTCTGGCTGATCCTGCGCAGCGCCGGCCCGGACTTCACAGGCGCGAGCGAGATCCCTGCAGACGTCGCCCGCCCTGCGACGGCGACCGAGAACGGCGGCGTGACCTTCGGGGTCGACGGCGTGGCCGGGACCGACTCGGGCGCGGACGCCGTGAACGTGGACGTGTACCTCGACTACATGTGCCCCATCTGCGGTCAGTTCGAGGACACCAACTCCGAGGCCCTCGACCAGCTCCGTGAGGCAGGAGACATCACGCTGACCATCCACGCGATCTCGATCCTCGACCGCGTGTCGCAGGGGTCCGCGTACTCGACCCGCTCCGCGCAGGCCTTCGCCTTCATCGCGGACCAGGCACCGGAGCAGGCCCTCGACTTCAGCGAGGCGCTGTTCGCCCAGCAGCCCGCCGAGAACACCGCGGGTCTCTCGGACGAGCAGCTCGTCTCGATCGCGGAGAGCGTGGGTGTCCCGGCCGACATCGCGGCGAAGATCCCGGACCTCACCTTCAAGGAGTTCGTCGACGCGAAGACGCAGGTCGCCCTCGGCGACCCCGCGCTGAAGAACGACCAGGGCAGCTTCGGCACGCCGACCATCCTCATCAACGGCGAGCAGGTCACCTCGAACTGGACGGTCCCGGGCAACCTCACGACCGAGATCCAGGCCGCCAAGGGCTGATCGCCCCCTCGCACGCAGCACAGCAACGAGGACCCCGACCGTCACGGTCGGGGTCCTCGTTCGTGTGATCAGGCGAAGGGTGTGAGCTCGGGGTACTTCGCCGTGCGGCTGTCCCCTGACGAGCGCCGGCGCAGGCGCCGTGAGGCCCAGGGGCCGACGTGCTCGCGGAGCCAGTGCGCGTTCTCCCGGACCCACTCGATGCGCGGGACCGGTGGCAGCGGCGTGAGCGGGTCGTCCCACGCGGCGTCGTCGGGTGCCTGCCCGAGCCCGACGAGGGCAGCCTCGGCCACGCGGCGGTGGCCGTCGGTCGTGAGGTGGATGCGGTCGTCGGCCCACATGCGCCAGTCGTGCAGCGACCGCATGCCCCACAGGTCGAGGACGTGCGCCCCGTGGCGCTGGGCGATCGACCAGAGATGGGCGTTGAGGATGCCCGTGCGGCCACGGGTCATGCCCACGAGCGGGCTGTCCGAGGCGTCGAAGCCGGTGCCGAGCAGCACGTCGGCCCCGGTCTCGCGGATGCGGACCACGGCGTCCTCGATGCTGCGGGCGACCTGGTCGACGTCGACCGAGGGCCGCAAGATGTCGTTGCCACCGCCGATGAGGCTGACCAGGTCGGGCTTCATCTCGAGGGCGACGGGCAGCTGGTCGCCCAGGATCGACCGGATCTGCTTGCCGCGGATCGCGAGGTTCGCGTAGAGCAACGGGTCCTGGCCGGAGTCGATCCGCCTGTGCGAGAGCGACCTCGCCAGGAGGTCGGCCCAGCCGCGGCACTGCGCGGGATCGGCGGGCTCGGCGTCCCAGAGGCCCTCGGTGAAGGAGTCCCCGACGGCGACATAGCGCGCCCAGGGACCCGGCGCAGGCAGGTGCACGGTCCCTTCGGAGGGGTCGGTCGGTGCATCGGTCGCTGGGGCGGTGTCGTCGTGGTCCACCTGTCCATTCTGTACCTGGCCCCGGACAGGTGGATCCGCCAGGTCCCGGTCGTACCTCTAGAAGAGTGCGTCCTCCGACGACGGCAGCGACCAGTCGACGGGCTGCGCCCCCTGGGCCACCAGCAGCTCGTTGACGCGGGAGAAGGGCTTCGACCCGAAGAACCCGCGCCGGGCCGACAACGGGCTCGGGTGGGCGGACTCGACCACCGGGACGTCGCGCAGGGCCGGTCGCAGCGTCGCGGCGTCCCGTCCCCACAGGACGGCGACGAGCGGACCACCGCGCTCGACGAGGGCCTCGATGGCGCGGTCTGTCACCTGCTCCCACCCGGCGCGTCGGTGCGACCCCGCCTCGCCTGCGGCGACGGTGAGCACCCTGTTGCAGAGCATGACGCCCTGCGCCGACCACGCCGAGAGGTCGCCGTTGGCGGGGGCGGGGACCCCCACGTCGTCCCGGAGCTCCGTGACGATGTTGGCGAGCGAGCGGGGGAGCGGGCGCACGTGGGGCTGGACCGAGAAGGACAGACCCATCGGGTGCCCGGGGGTCGGGTACGGGTCTTGTCCGACGACGAGGACCTTGACGGCGGCGAGCGGGTCTCGGAAGACGCGCAGCACGTCGTCGCGCGCCGGGAGAACGGAGCCGGGGGCTGCGTCGGCGAGGAGCTCGGCGTCGAGACGGTCGATGGTCTCGGCGACGGGTGCGAGCGCCTCGGCCCAGTCCGGAGCGACGTCGTCGAGCAGGTGGCGGCGGTCGGCCGAGGGGTGGGAGCGGGGTGCGTCTGCCATCTGGAGAGCCTCGCAGACAGGCCCGGGTCGGCGCACGCCGGAGCAGCCGGAGCCCTGCGCAGGACGAATGACACGGGTGTCATTCGCGCGTACGATCGGACGCGGTGAAGCCCTCGTCGCGTGGGGACGCCGTGCTGCGAGCCCCGGCCCGCACCGCGTCGGTGATCCACGACGTGGGCCCGGGCGCGACAGCAGGTACCGCCGAGACCAGACCGAGGAGCAGACGATGATCGAAGCAGTCCCGAGCATCGACGAGGACACCCCGACGTCCTCCGCCGACGCCTCGCCGGAGCCCGCCCTCTCAGAGCGGGACGCCGCGATCCTCGACTTCGAGAAGCAGTGGTGGAAGTACGCCGGGGCCAAGGAGCAGGCGGTCCGAGAGCTGTTCGACCTCTCGGCGACGCAGTACTACCAGGTGCTCAACACGCTCATCGACTCGCCCGCCGCGCTCGAGGCAGAACCCATGCTCGTCAAGCGTCTGCGCCGCATGCGGGCCACGCGTCAGCGGGAGCGCACGCAGCGTCGCAGCCAGGTCTGACCAGGACCTGCACACCCGCCTGCCCGCCCCTGGGCCGCAGACCCGTTAGCCTTGCCCGGTGAGCAAGTACCCCGAAGACGAGTTCGACCGGACCGACGGGCTCGGCCTCCCCGCCGGCGTCCACAGGACCCCGCGGTCGGCCTGGAGCAAGACCGCCCCCTTCCTCGTCGTCGTCGTGCTCTGCGCGGCGCTCGCCGTCGCAGCGGTCTACGTGCTGTCCCGCACCCCCGGGTCACCGCTCGACCAGAGCAGCGCGAGCCCGAGCGCGAGCGCGCCGGTGGAGGACCCCGCTGCTGAAGACCCGGCTGCGCAGGACCCCGCGGCCGAGGACCCGGTTGCTGAAGACCCGGCTGCCGAAGACCCTGCCGCTGAAGACCCCGCGGCGGACCCGGAGACCCCCGCCGAGCCTGAGGCGCCCGTCGCTGACACGTCCGTCGCCGTCCGGGTGCTCAACGCGACGGGCCGCTCGGGCGCTGCTGCCGGTGCCGCCGACACGCTGTCCGGGGCCGGCTGGTCCGACGTCTCGGCAGACAACTACACAGGCGACCGGCTCAACGCGTCTGTCGTCTGGTACCAGAGCGAAGACCTCGCCGACGAGGCGCAGGCTGTCGCAGACCTCCTGGGCATCCCGGCCAGCCAGGTCACCCTCGTCCCCGAGCTGCGCGGACCGCTGTCCGTGATCCTCGCCGGGTAGCACCGTGGACGCGTACAACGTCGTCGTGGTGGGGTCGGGGCCGAACGGCCTCGCCGCCGCGGTCACGCTCGCCCGGGCCGGCCTCGGCGTCCTCGTCCTCGAGGCGGAGACCGAGGCCGGGGGTGGCGCTCGCACGCAGGCGCTGCCCGGGTCGGACACAGGGCTGCTGCACGACACGTGCTCGGCTGTGCACCCGATGGCGCTCGCGTCGCCGTTCTTCCGCGAGTTCGACCTCGCTGCACGCGGGGTCGAGCTCGTCGAGCCCGAGGTGCAGTTCGCGCACCCGCTGGACCACGGCGAGGCCGGACTGGCCTACCGTGACGCCGCCCGGACCGCTGCTGGCCTCGGGGTCGACAGCGACGCGTGGCTCGGTCTCGTCGGCCGGCTCTCCGAGCACCCCGACGCGGTGGTCTCGGCCGGTCTCGGTGACCGCCGGAGCATCCCGGGCGAGATGCTCTCGAGCGTCGCAGGCTTCGTCGCGACGGCGCGCTTCGGGCTCGGTGTCCTCGAGCAGGGCACACCGCTGTGGGGTCGTCGGTTCCGGGGTGAGGTCGCCCCGGCGCTGCTCACGGGTGTCGCTGCGCACGCGATCGCGCCGCTGCCCACGCTGTCTGCCGCCGGGACGGCCCTCATGCTCGCGACCCTCGCGCACTCGCACGGCTGGCCGCTCCCTCGAGGCGGTTCGGGCGCGATCACCGCTGCGCTCGTCGCAGACCTCCTGGCACACGGCGGTGAGCTGCGGACCGGCGTCCGTGTCGCCTCGACGGCCGACCTGCCGTCCGCACGGGCCTACGTCTTCGACACGACCCCACGGGCCGCCGCCGACATCCTCGGCGCGCGGCTGCCGGGGACGGCCGAGCGCGCGCTGCGCAGGTTCAGGTACGGCAACGCGGCCGCCAAGGTCGACTTCGTGCTGAGCGGTCCCGTGCCGTGGGCCAACGACGGTGTGTCTCGGGCGGGGACAGTGCACCTCGGGGGTTCACGACCTCAGCTGGTCGAGGCTGAGCGGGCTGTCGCCGCAGGGCGGCACGCAGAGCATCCGGTGACGCTCGTGAGCGATCCTGCTCTGCTCGACCCCGGCCGGGAGATCGGTGGGCTGCGGCCCCTGTGGACCTACGCGCACGTGCCCGCAGGATCGACCGTCGACCCCACCGAGGCCGTCACCACGCAGATCGAGCGCTTCGCACCAGGGTTCCGTGACGTGGTCGTCTCTGCCCACCCCACCACCGCGTCGCGCATGTCCGAGCACGACGCCAACTACGTCGGCGGGGACATCGCGGCCGGGTCTGTGACCATGTGGCAGATGTTCGCCCGGCCGACCCCCTACCCCGACCCGTGGGCGACAGGGGCGCCCGGTGCCTACCTGTGCTCCGCGTCGACCCCGCCGGGGCCCGGGGTGCACGGGCTGGGTGGGTACTTCGCCGCGCGGCAGGTGCTGCAGCGGGAGTTCGGGACCAGGACCATGCCGAGCCTCGCGCCCGAGCGGGGCTGAACCTCTCGGTGGTGCGGGCCGGCGCCTGAGCGCGTGCGGGCCCCGTGGGCCTGGTCGAGCGGGACCCTACCGTCTCCGGGTCCGCGGTCTGTGGGGTCGTCGTCGCCGCGCTGCATCGGGCTGTCCGACGACTCTGCTGGTCGTGTCAGCCGCGACCGGCCTCGGCCTCGTCGAGCAGCACGAGCGTGAGCAGCACGTTCGCGCTGCTCCACGCGAGGGGCGCGAGCTGGGCCGGGGAGCCGTCGAAGAGCACCTTCTCGGGGATCGAGCCGAGCGTCGTGCGGTGGTCGTCGAGCCACCTCAGCCAGCGCACGGCCCCGGTCTCGTCGCCCAGGCCTGCTGAGGCGAGGGCGAAGACGCTCGTCGTGGGTGTCCACGAGATCCCGTCGCGCTTCCAGCTCGTGCCGGGCGCGAGCCCGCCGGCAGGACGGGCCATCCGGGTGGGGGCGGCGTCCCAGGCGCTCAGGACAGCGCGGGGGACCTCGTCTGCGGTCACGGGCAAGAAGGGCGGCAGCAGGAACGCGACGGCCGTGTCGACGCTCGACCCTCCGAGATAACGGCCGTAGCCGGGCGCGAAAGCGTCGTGCACGACCGCGTCGAAGGACTCGGCGACAGTCGCGACCTCCCGTGCCGCTCGCGCGTCCCCGAGGGCGTCGAGGGCCGGCGGCGACGCAGCGAGGGCCATGAGCAGCGGCGCGCTGGTCCCGAGGGTCTGCTTGGACGTCTCGACCTCCCAGTAGTCGGGAGACGGTGGGGGGAGCGTGGTGCCGTCGTCGGTCAGGTCCCGGATGTGCGCGAGGCTGCGCTCGAGCAACGGCTCGAGGTCGCGAGCCGCACGGGCGCGGTCCTGGGGCGACTCGATCTCCGCGATCACCGTCGCCGCGGCCCACAGTGCCCACCCTGTCGCGTCGGTCTGGATGCCACGGTCGTCGGGCGGGCCGGAGCCGTCGGGCAGGTAGCGGGCCTCGAAGGAGCCGTCGGCCTCTTGCACCTGCTGGAGGAACATGACGACAGTGAGCGCGTCCTCGACGTGCCCCGTGCGGGCGAGCGCGACAGCCACGAAGGCGTTGTCGCGGGGCCAGGCGTAGCGCCAGTTCGGCGACCACCCGGCCACGACGGCGCCGTCGTCGAGGGTCAGCGCCCTGACGTCGAGGAGCGCGTCGACGGCCATGTCCTCGAAGTCCGTCCCGGCGCCCGGGACGGTGCCGGCGGCGAGCCAGTCGCGGGACTCCTGAGCCGCGTCCAGCTGGGGCTGCGTGGCTGCTCCGGGGCTCGCCACGGCGACGCGGCTGCCGGGCAGGAACTGCACGTCCGAGCCCGGGGGGATCGGGGTGCGGGTGCCGTCGGGGGCCACCGAGATGCCGGCTGAGGAGAGCGCGACCGTCGCGTTCCGCGGGGAGAAGGGCCAGACCTCGAGGGCCCGTCCTGTGCCGGTGACCATGACCGCTGCGACGAGCAGGAGCGCGAGCAGCGCGGCGCGCGGCCGGCGACGGACGTGCGCCGGGCTCGCGGAGGCGTCGTCGTCGGTCGCTGGCATCGGGTCCACTCTACGAGGACGTCTGGGCATGCTCGGGTGCCGACGCGGTGGTGCCGGCTGCGGGTTCCGCCGTCGGCGTACCGACCTGGGCACCGCGGCGCGCCGCCGCCCTTGCACTCTCGGGTCGAGAGTGCCAATAATTGCGTTAGCACTCTCGCTAGGAGAGTGACAGAAGCATCGGTCGCTCGATGAGGCCCCGAGGCTACGGCGTGACATGAACGCCGCGGTCCGAGGTCGTCCGTCGCGGGCATCGTCCGACCACCACACGCCACCAGCGGAGGATCACACCCCAATGGCAAAGATCATTGCCTTCAACGAGGAGGCCCGTCGCGGCATGGAGCGTGGACTCAACGTCCTCGCCGACACCGTGAAGGTCACGCTCGGCCCCAAGGGTCGCAACGTCGTCCTCGACAAGAAGTGGGGCGCGCCCACCATCACGAACGATGGTGTGAGCATCGCCAAGGAGATCGACCTCGAGGACCCGTTCGAGCGCATCGGTGCTGAGCTCGTCAAGGAGGTCGCCAAGAAGACCGACGACGTCGCCGGCGACGGAACCACCACCGCCACCGTGCTCGCCCAGGCTCTCGTGCGCGAGGGCCTGCGCAACGTGGCTGCCGGCTCGAACCCGATCGCTCTCAAGCGCGGCATCGAGAAGGCCGTCGAGGCTGTCATCGCGCAGCTGCTCGTCGACGCCAAGGACATCGAGACCAAGGAAGAGATCGCGGCCACCGCTGCCATCTCGGCCGGCGACCCCGCGATCGGCGAGCTCATCGCCGAGGCGCTCGACAAGGTCGGCAAGGAAGGTGTCATCACCGTCGAGGAGTCGAACACCTTCGGGCTCGAGCTCGAGCTCACCGAGGGCATGCGCTTCGACAAGGGCTTCCTCGCCCGCTACTTCGAGACTGACGCAGAGCGCCAGGAAGCCGTCCTCGAAGACCCGTACGTCCTCATCGTCGAGTCGAAGATCTCGAACGTCAAGGACCTGCTGCCGCTGCTCGACCAGGTCATGAAGGCCGGTCGCTCGCTGCTCATCATCGCCGAGGACGTCGAGGGCGAGGCTCTTGCGACCCTCGTGCTCAACAAGATCCGTGGCACCTTCAAGTCCGTCGCCGTCAAGGCTCCGGGCTTCGGCGACCGCCGCAAGGCCATCCTCCAGGACATCGCGATCCTCACCGGTGGTCAGGTCATCTCCGAGACTGTCGGCCTCAAGCTCGAGACCGCCACGCTCGACCTGCTCGGCCAGGCCCGCAAGGTCGTCGTCACGAAGGACGAGACGACCATCGTCGAGGGCTCCGGCGACGTCGACCAGATCGCCGGTCGCGTCAAGCAGATCCGTTCCGAGATCGAGAAGTCGGACTCCGACTACGACCGCGAGAAGCTCCAGGAGCGCCTCGCGAAGCTCGCCGGAGGTGTCGCGGTCATCAAGGCCGGTGCCGCCACGGAGGTCGAGCTCAAGGAGCGCAAGCACCGCATCGAGGACGCCGTCCGCAACGCGAAGGCAGCCGTCGAAGAGGGCATCGTCGCCGGTGGTGGCGTCGCTCTCATCCAGGCTGGCAAGGTCGCCTTCGAGACCGCTGGTCTCCTCGCCCTCGAGGGTGACGAGGCGACGGGTGCGAACATCGTCCGCGCCTCGATCGACGCTCCGCTCAAGCAGATCGCGATCAACGCAGGCCTCGAGGGTGGGGTCGTGGCCGAGAAGGTCCGCAACCTCCCCTCCGGCCAGGGCCTCAACGCCGCGACAGGCGTGTACGAGGACCTGCTCGCGGCTGGTGTGAACGACCCGGTCAAGGTGACCCGCTCTGCTCTGCAGAACGCCGCCTCGATCGCTGCGCTGTTCCTCACCACCGAGGCAGTCGTCGCGGACAAGCCCGAGAAGGCTCCGGCCATGCCGGGCGGCGACGGCGGCATGGGCGGCATGGACTTCTGATCCAGCCCGCCCGGGCCTAGCCCGAGCACTGCACCGCCGACGGGCGGGCTCCACCGGGACACGTCCCGGAGGGGTCCGCCCGTCGGCGTACCCGCCCCGTGCACGGGGCTGTCAGGTGCCGAGCACGCCGAAGCTGCTCTGGATGGCGACGGCTGCGGCGCCACGGGCCCAGGGCACGAAGCCGCTGTCGTCGACGACGAGGTCGACCGGGCTGCCCTCGGGGTCGCGGTCCGCGGCGATGGCGGCGTCGAGCTCCGCGCCGAGGCTCTCGACGAGCCCGACCCCTTCGCCCGCGAGCACCACCGTGCTGACCAGCGCGATGTTGGTGATGGCGGCCAGCAGCCGGCCGAGCGACCGCACGGCGGACTCGGTCACGGCCCGCGCGACGGGGTGGTGCGCGGCGGCCATCTCGAGCACCTCGTCGTAGGTGATGGCGCGTCCGAGGGCCACAGAGACCTGCGCACAGATGCTCCCCGTGGTGAGCATGGCTGTCGAGCAGCCGCGGTGGCCGTCCATGCAGAGGGGCCCCGACGGGTCGAGGGGGAAGTGCCCCAGCAGGCCGAAGCCGACGTCGGCTGTGCGCACCACGTGGTCGTTGACGACGAGCCCGTAGCCGACCCCGGCGCCGATGGTGAGCACCGCGAAGTCTGTCGAGCCTCGTCCTGCTCCGAACCAGTGCTCGGCGGCGGTCAGGGCGACGACGTCGTTCTCGATGGTCGACGGGATCCCCAGGCGCTCGGAGACCGCGCTGCGGAGGTCGACCCCTCGCCAGCCGAGGAACGGCGCGCGGTCGACCACGCCGTCGGAGACGTTGCCGCCGAGGCTGATCCCGATGCCGTCGAAGGCCGCCGGTCCGCCGAGTGCCTGGACGACTGTCTCGACGGCGTCGAGGACGTCGTCGAGCGAGGTCGAGGCGAGGCGCGACGAGGCGGACCCGGTCTGGGTCGCGCGAAGGTCTGTGCTCACGCCGAGGGCGTCCTCGCCTGTCAGCTTGATCCCGACGAAGCGGCGGGCGTCGGCCTTCACGTCGAGCGGCTTGACCGGCCGGCCGACAGCACCGTCGGACACCTCGGGGCCTTCGACGAGGATCCCGCTGTCGAGGAAGGTCTTGGAGAGCCGGGTCAGGCTCGCGGGGGACAGCCCGAGCCTGCGGGAGAGCTCGGTCCGGCTGATGGGCCCGTGGACGAGCACCTCGCGGGCGAGGTCGCGCCCGGAGTCGGTGATGGGGGTGGGCATCGGTTCTGCCTCGCTCATCTGGGCTCCTCCTCGTCGTCGTGGCGGTCTTCGGGGTCGATCGAGACGGCGTGCGCAGCCGTGGACCTGCGCCGGCCGAGCTGCCTCGGCCTGATCGGCGCCGTCAGCCTGAGCGCCGTCCGACCGGGGCTCCGACCGTGCACGGTGCGACCGGGCCCTGCGTGAAGACATGCTGCTCCGCAGTCCGACCGTCAACCTACCTGTCGTGTCACGGGGATCGCGATCCGCCGACGAATAAGTTCCATCATCATACCAACCCGGCGAGGCTTGCTGGTGGGATCTCAGAGGTAAGCCGGAGATGTAGCGGATCTGCGGGAGCCGAGCCGGCTCTTGACAGGCCAATTGCTTTCATCTAGAAAGTAACCCATGCAGCGACGCATCCTCCATCTCCGCCACGGCGGCACCAGCCTCGTCCTCGACCCGACCACCCCGGGCCTCCCGACGATCGTCCACTGGGGGGACGACCTCGGAGACCTCGACCAGCCCGATCTCGACGGGCTCGCCCTCGCGGCTGTCCCGCAGCGCGTCTCGGGCGGCCTCGACGTCCCAGCACGCCTGACCCTCCTCCCGCTCGACGCTGACGGGTGGCTCGGCACGCCCGGCCTCGAGGGGCACCGCGACGGCAGGGTCTTCTCACCGTCCTTCGGGCTCGTCGGGATCGACGCCGACCAGACGACCGCGACGATCACCGCCGAGGACGGCTACGGCGGGCTGCGGCTCGTGGTCGAGCTCCAGGTCACCGAGGCCGGCCTCGTCCGGCAGCGTCTCTCGCTCACCAACACCGGTGACGACGACTACTCGGTGCTGTCCCTGGCCGCGACCTTCCCCGTCCCTGCGCAGGCCACCGAGATCCTGGACACCACCGGACGCCACCTCCGCGAGCGCACACCGCAGCGTCGAGCCTTCACCGTCGGCACGCACCTGCGGGAGAGCCGCAAGGGACGTCCGGGCGCAGACGCCTCGCTCCTGCTCGCCGCGGGGACGAGCGGCTTCGGCTTCGAGCGCGGTCGGGTGCACGCCGTGCACGTGGCGTGGAGCGGCAACCACAGGCTGGCAGCCGAACGGACGATCACCGCCGAGGCGTCGCTCCAGGGGAGCGAGCTCCTCGCGCCTGGGGAGATCGACCTCGCCCCGGGTGCGACCTACAGCACGCCGTGGGTCCTCGGGTCGTGGGGGGACGGTCTCGACGACCTGGCCGCGCGCTTCCACACCGAGCTGCGGGCACGGGCCTCGCACCCTGCGCGGCCTCGCCCTGTCACGCTCAACACGTGGGAGGCGGTCTACTTCGACCACGACCTCCCGACGCTCCTGGCGCTGGCCGAGCGCGCCGCCGCTGTCGGCGTCGAGCGCTTCGTGCTGGACGACGGCTGGTTCCTCGGACGCCGGGACGACACCGCGGGGCTCGGCGACTGGACTGTCGACCCGGTGGTCTGGCCGCAGGGGCTCGCGCCTCTCGTGGACGCCGTCCGTGGTCTCGGCATGGAGTTCGGTCTGTGGGTCGAGCCGGAGATGGTCAACCTCGACTCGGACCTCGCGCGCGCCCACCCGGAGTGGGTCCTCCAGCCCGGGGGGCGTCTGCCCGCCGAGGGCCGTCAGCAGCACGTGCTCAACCTCGCGGACCCCGGGGCCTACGCCCACGTCCTCGAGAGCCTCGACGCGCTGCTCGTCGAGCACCCGATCAGCTATCTCAAGTGGGACCACAACCGTGAGCTGTCGAGCGCAGGAGATGCGCGGACCGGGCACGCAGCGGTCCACGAGCACACCCTCGCGCTGTACAGGCTGCTCGACGAGCTGCGGAGACGGCACCCGGGCCTGGAGATCGAGTCCTGCGCCTCGGGCGGCGCGCGGGTCGACCTCGGGATCCTCGAGCGGACGGACAGGATCTGGACGAGCGACTGCATCGACCCGCTCGAGCGCCTGGTCAACCAGCGGTACACGGGCCTGCTGGTCCCGCCCGAGCTGCTGGGCGCGCACGTCGGCGGCCCGCGGTCGCACTCCACCCACCGCAGCCACGAGCTCGACCTGCGAGCCGGGGTCGCGTTCTTCGGCCACCTCGGGATCGAGTGGGACCTCACGACTGTCGACGACGAGCAGCTCGTGGTCCTCGCCCGCTGGGTCGAGGCCCACAAGCAGGCACGCCAGCTGCTGCACTCCGGCCGGGTCGTCAACGCCGACCTGCCCGACGAGACTGCGGACCTGCGAGGCGTCGTCGCCCAGGACAGGTCACGGGCGCTCTACGCCTACACCCAGACCGCGACGAGCTCGACCTACCCGGCCGGACGGATCCACCTGCCCGGCCTCGACCCCGACGCCAGCTACAGGGTGCGGCTCGCCGCCCCGACCACCTCGCTCGGCGGAGCAGGGCAGTCACCGCTGCTCTGGGCGCTCGACGGGACCCGGACGACAGGTCGCGCGCTCGCCACGACCGGGATCCAGGCCCCGGTGCTCTTCCCCGAGGAGCTCGTGCTCCTCGAGGCGATCCTCATCGGCTGAGGTCAGCCCCCTCTCATCAGCCGCACGCGCAAGGAGGCGCAGCATGACGCACGACGACGTGACACCGCACAGCACCCGGGACGAGTCCCGCAGGGTGGCGAGGGCCCGGCGCGGTCGCTCGCCCGGACCCGGGCACGAGGACCCGCTCGACCCCGGACCCGGGTCCGGACCAGAGCAGCGCTCTGGTCCGGGCACCGCCGTGAACCAGCCCCGGCCCGCCCGGTCCGGGCGACCGCTCCCCGCCACCAGGCCAGGACGGGCGACCCGGACCGCCGCGAGCCTCGTCGCCGTGGCGCTCGCGGTCGGGACCCTCGCGGCCTGCGGCCCGGACGACGACGGGACCGTGACGCTCAACTTCTTCCAGTTCAAGCCTGAGGCCGTCGCGCAGTTCGACGAGATCATCGAGGGCTTCGAGGCGGAGAACCCGGGCATCGAGGTGGTGCAGAACCACGTGCCGAACGCGGACACGGCGCTGCGCACCCTGCTGGTCAAGGACAAGATCCCCGACGTCATGACCCTCAACGCGGGTGCGACCTTCGGTGAGCTCGCGCGCGCCGGGGTCTTCGCGGACGTCACGGACCTGCCGGTCATGAGCACTGTCGCGGACGCCCCGGTGAAGATCGTCACCGACCTCGGCCAGCACGACGACGAGATCAGCGGTGTGCCTTTCGCGCTCGCGGCCTCGAGCATCATCTACAACAAGACGATCTTCGCCGAGCACGACGTCGAGGTGCCGCAGACCTGGGACGAGCTCCTCGCCGCCGCGGACACCTTCCAGTCCGCGGGCGTCACACCCTTCTACGGCACGCTCAAGGACCAGTGGACTGTGCTGCCGTCCTTCAACAACCTCGCCGGCGCGCTCCAGCCCGACGGGTTCTTCGACGACCTGCGGGCGCTCGGCACCGACGCGGGACCGGGCTCGGAGCCCTCTTTCTCGACGGACTACAGGGAGGCGACGGAGAAGCTCGTCACGCTCTTCTCCTACAACCAGCCGAACCGGGACAGCCGCGACTACAACGCCGGGAACAAGGCCTTCGCCGACGGCGAGTCCGCGATGTACCTCCAGGGTACGTACGCGATCGCGCCGATCCTCGAGAACAACCCCGACCTCGACCTCGGCACCTTCCCGTACCCGGTGACCGACGACCCCGAGGACACCGTGCTCGTCACGGGCGTCGACGTGGTCCTCGCGATCGGCCGAGACACCCCGCACCGGGCGGAGGTCGAGAAGTTCGTCGAGTACATGATGCGACCCGAGAACGTCGACGCCTACGGCGCAGCCCAGTCGACCTTCTCCCCGCTCGTCGACGCGGCCCCGTCGACCAACCCGTACCTCGCGGGGCTGGACGACTACGTCGAGCAGGGCCGGATCATCGGCTACGTCGACCACCAGATCCCGGCGGCAGTCCCGCTCCAGCCGATGCTCCAGCAGCTGATCATCGACGGAGACGTCGACACCTTCCTCACCCACCTCGACAGCGAGTGGCGCAAGGTCGCAGCCCGCTCCAACCAGCGATGAGGCACCGACCATGACCACGTCCTCGACAGCCCCGGCGCGTGCACCGCGCGCCACGACCTCCCGGGCCGCGGCGCGCCGCCGACCCGGCACGACCCGGATCTCCCGGACCTTCTACTGGATGGTGCTCCCGGCCGTCCTGCTGTTCTTCGTGCTGCACACGATCCCCGTGCTCAACGGGGTGTTCTTCTCGATGACCAGCTATGCCGGCTACGGCGAGTGGGACTTCACGTGGTTCACCAACTACGTGAACCTGTTCAGGGACGACCAGGTCCTCAACGCCTACGCCTTCACCTTCGGCTTCGCGCTCGTCTCGACGGTCCTGGTCAACGTCATCGCCCTCGCGATCGCCATCGGCCTCAACTCCCGCATCAAGTTCCGGACTGGCCTGCGCGGCATCTTCTTCATCCCGAACATCTTGTCGATCCTCGTCATCGGCTACGTGTTCAACTACCTGTTCTCGAACTCGCTCCCCGAGATCGCCTCGAGGCTGGGCATCGACGCTCTGTCGACCTCGATCCTGGCGAACCCCGACCTCGCGTGGGTGGGCATCGTGATCCTCGCGGTGTGGCAGGCCGCGGCCTTCAACATCATCATCTACCTCGCCGGGCTCCAGACGATCCCGGGCGAGCTCTACGAGGCGGCGTCCCTCGACGGCGCGAGCACGTGGCGGAAGTTCACGTCGATCACCTTCCCGCTCATCGGGCCGTTCTTCACCATCAACATGGTGCTCTCGCTGAAGAACTTCCTCCAGGTCTTCGACCACATCATGGCCCTCACGGCCGGCGGACCGGGAACGTCGACGCAGTCGGTGTCCCTGCTCATCTACAGGGGCGGGTTCCAGGGCGGCGAGTACGCCTACCAGACCGCCAACGCGGTGATCTTCCTCGTCGTGATCGTCCTCATCTCCGTGTTCCAGCTGCGTGTGCTCCAGCGTCGGGAGGCGTCGTTCTGATGACTGCACCAACCCTTTCCCCAGCATCGTCCACAGTCCCGGCGACCCCCTCCCGGCGACGTCGCCGCGGCCGCGACGAGGAGGGGCGCCAGGTCAACTGGTGGCTCACCGCGCTGCTCGCGGTGTGCGCCCTCACCGTCCTCGTCCCGCTCTACTTCACGGTGGTGACAGCGCTCAAGACGCCCGACCAGCTCGGTGGCTCCGGTTTTGAGCTGCCTACCTCGGTCCATCTGCAGAACTTCGCGGACGCGTGGAACCTCACGAACTTCCCGCGGGCGCTCATGAACACCGCGCTCATCACCGTCGGAGCGGTGCTGCTCACCCTCGCGACCAACGCGATGGTCGCCTACGCCATCGCACGGAACATGCACAGGAAACTCTTCAAGGGGATCTACTTCTACCTGGTGTCGGCGATCTTCGTGCCGTTCCCCATCATCATGCTGCCCGTCGTCAAGCAGACGTCGCTGCTCGGGCTCGACAACCAGGGCGGGCTCATCCTGCTCTACACGGTCTTCGGGCTCTCGACGAACACCCTGTTCTTCACGGCCTTCATCCGGTCCATCCCGGTCGAGCTCGAAGAGGCGGCCCTGCTCGACGGTGCGTCGACGTGGACGGTGTTCACCAAGATCGTCTTCCCGTTGCTCTCCCCGATGCTCGCGACTGTCGGGATCCTCACCTGCGTGTGGGCCTGGAACGACTTCCTGCTCCCGCTCGTCGTGCTCTCCGACCCTGCGGCGCAGACGTTGCCGCTGGCCAACTACGTGTTCCAGGGGCAGTTCAACACGAACTACACAGCGGCGTTCGCGTCGTACCTCATGGCGATGGCACCGTTGCTGCTCGTCTATCTCTTCGCCCAGCGATGGGTGATCTCCGGCGTGATGAGAGGGTCGATCAAATGACAGTCCACGAGTCAGCACCCGTCCGGTCCACGACAGCGCGGAGCACGACAGGTCCAGACGACGAGAAGCGTGCTCCGGGCACGCCCGCCTGGTGGACCCGGGCGGTCGTCTACCAGGTCTACCCGCGGAGCTTCGCGGACTCCGACGGTGACGGGATCGGCGACCTCCGGGGGATCCTCTCGCGCCTCGACCACCTGGCCGACCTCGGCGTCGACGTCCTCTGGCTCTCGCCGGTCTACCCCTCGCCCCAGCACGACAACGGCTACGACATCTCCGACTACGAGGGCATCGACCCGATCTTCGGGACGCTCGACGACTTCGACGCGCTGCTCGAGGCCGTGCACGCACGCGGGATGAAGCTCGTCATGGACCTCGTGGTCAACCACACGAGCGACGAGCACCCGTGGTTCCAGGAGTCCCGCTCGTCGCTCACCAACGCCAAGCGCGACTGGTACTGGTGGCGCGACCCGCGGGCCGTCGCCGCGTCGGACCTGCCGGTCGAGCCCGCGGAGGGAGCGTCGCCGCAGGCACCGACAGCTGCGGAGCTGCCCGTCGCACCCGTCGAGCCGAACGACTGGCGGTCCGCCTTCAGCGGACCCGCGTGGACCTTCGACGAGACGACCGGGCAGTTCTACCTGCACCTCTTCGCCCCGCAGCAGCCCGACCTCAACTGGGAGAACGCCGAGGTCCGCGCGGCGGTCTACGCGATGATGAACCGCTGGCTCGACCGCGGGGTCGACGGCTTCCGCATGGACGTCATCAACCTCATCTCGAAGAACATCGAGCAGGTGGACGGGGGAGCGCAGGCCTCAGGGATCGGGTTCCAGATGGGACCCCGTCTGCACGAGTTCCTCCAGGAGATGCACGAGGCTGTCTTCGCGGGGCGCGAGGCAGACCTCATCACCGTCGGCGAGATGCCGGGCGTGACCGTCGACGACGCACGCCTGTTCACCGACCCGTCGCGCCGCGAGCTCGACATGGTCTTCCAGTTCGAGCACGTCTCGCTCGACCAGGGCACCGACAAGTTCGACCCGCGCCCGCTCGACCTCGTCGCGCTCAAGCGCTCGATGGGGCGGTGGCAGGAGGGGCTCGCCGACGTCGGGTGGAACAGCCTGTACCTCGGCAACCACGACCAGCCGCGGCACGTCTCGAGGTTCGGCGACGACGGCACCTACCGCTACGAGTCCGCGACGCTCTGGGCGGCGATCCTGCACCTGCACCGGGGGACGCCGTACGTCTACCAGGGCGAAGAGATCGGCATGACCAACGTGCCCTTCGCCGGGCCCGAGGACTTCCGTGACATCGAGTCGGTGAACTACTACCGGGAGGCTGTCGTCGAGGGCGGACGACCGGCCGACGAGGTGCTCGCCGGTCTGCGGGCGATGAGCCGGGACAACGCCCGGACACCCGTGCAGTGGGACGCCACGCCCACGGCCGGCTTCACGACAGGGACCCCGTGGATCCCGGTGAGCCCGCACGCTGTCGAGGTCAACGTCGAGGCAGACAGGGCGTCGGAGCGCTCGGTCTTCGCGTTCTACAAGCGGCTGATCGAGCTGCGGCACACCGACAGCACCGTCGCCCTCGGGCGCTTCACGATGCTCGAGCTCGACCACGAGCGGCTCTACGCCTTCACCCGCGACGGGGACGACGACCAGCTGCTCGTCGTGGGCAACGTCTCCGGTGACGATCTCGAGGTGCCGCTGCTGGGCGGGTGGGCGGAGGCCGAGGTGGTCGTCGCCAACCACCCTGAGCGCGCTGCCGCCGCGGGGCAGGTCCTCGCACCCTGGGAGGTCAGGGTGCTCCGGGTGCGACGGGCCTAGACAGCCTCGGCGTCTGACGGGACGGGCTCGGCCGGGAGCTTCGAGATCTCCTTCTCGACCCGGGCGAGCTCGCCCGCCAGGTTCTGGCGTGCGGCATCCTCCCAGGACGCGGCCACCGGGCTCGAGAACAGCGACTTGCGGTTGACGAGCTTGGTG
Organism: Sanguibacter biliveldensis; assembly: GCF_033798665.1. Classification (NCBI taxonomy): domain Bacteria; kingdom Bacillati; phylum Actinomycetota; class Actinomycetes; order Micrococcales; family Sanguibacteraceae; genus Sanguibacter; species Sanguibacter biliveldensis. Next base: position 3,552,645 of record NZ_CP138359.1, on the reverse strand, counting down.
AGGATGCGGTGCCGCGCGGCCAGGTAGTCGCGGACCGGGATGTGCTCGTACTCCTTGCGGATGTCACGGACGTAGCAGGTGTAGCGCTGCGGCTCGGCCGCGAGGATCGCCATGTCGGCGTCGCAGAGCACCGCGCAGTCGAAGTCGCCGGGGGCCGGCTTGTGGCGGGCGAGCGCCGTGACGAGCTGCGACACCCTCTCGGCCGACTGCTCGCGGATGCCCATGCCGACCAGCTCGGTGCGGGCGAGGGCCGCGCTCGCGACCTCGTCCTCTCCACCCTGCGTGGCGTAGGCGACCCGGGTCTCGGCGTTGAAGATCGCCCCGTGGTACCAGGCGGCGAGCCTGACGAGGTCGGGCTCGTGGGTCTCCTCGGCGAGCTCGTCGACGCGGGAGAGCACGTCGGCGAGGTGCTTGACCGTGTGGTAGAACCGCGTCGGCTCGCTCCAGCGGTCGAGCAGGGCCTGGCCTGTCGCTCGGAGGTCTGCCTCGGGGACGGACGCCCCGGCGGCCTGACAGCTGCGGATCCAGGACGACATGAGCCACTGCGGTGCATCGACGCTTCCAGGAAGCATGAACCAAACCTTCGACGAGTATCGGTCTTCACGGGTGTCCCAGACGTTGATGTCGGGACGACCGGCAATGCTAGCCCTGTTCTGGCGCGGCGGCGCACCGGCGCAGGTCAGGGGCGCTGCGGGGCGCGCCGGGACCGACCGGTGCTGGCCTGACGGCCCGGCTGGCACCTGCCCTCAGGCGGTCGCTGCGCCAGGCTCTTGCAGGTCGTCGGCGCGGCTCTGGGCCGGCAGCACGGCACGGACGGTGAGCCCGCCGCCGGCGGTCTCGTGGACCGAGACGGTCCCGCGGTGCGCGGCGACGATCGCCGCGACGATCGCCATGCCGAGCCCGGAGCCGCCCGAGGAGCGGTTGCGCGAGGAGTCGGCCCTGTAGAAGCGTTCGAAGACCCGGCCGGCCTGGTCCGCCGGGATGCCCAGGCCGTGGTCGCGGACCTCGAGGACCACCTGCTCCGGGTCCTCGCCCGGGCCGACGGCGATCTCGGCTGCTGTGCCCGCCGGGGTGTGCTGGGCGACGTTGCCGATGAGGTTGGTGAGCACCTGCCGCAGCCGGTCTTCGTCGCCGGTCACCGTGACCGGGGCTGGCGGTGAGACGCCGTCGAGCGCTGTGAGGCGCACGGTCCGGCTCGGGTCGAGGGCGTGCAGGTCGTCGACGGAGTCGCGGGCCAGCGTCACGAGGTCCACGGGGTCCGACCGGATCGGTCGGCCCTCGTCGAGGCGGGCGAGCGCGAGCAGGTCGTTGACCAGCGTGCCCATGCGGGTGGCCGAGTCCTCGATCCGCCGCATGGTGTCGTCCATCGCGTCAGGGGTGGTCAGCGCGCCCATCCTGTACAGCTCGCCGTAGCCGCGGACCGTCGCGAGCGGGGTGCGCAGCTCGTGGCTCGCGTCCGAGACGAAGCGGCGCATGCGGGCCTCGGAGGCCTCCTGGGCGTCGAAGGACTGCTCGATCTGCGCGAGCATCGTGTTGAGCGACCGCGCGAGGCTGCCGACCTCCGTCGTGACAGGGGCCTGCGGGACACGTTGGCTGAGGTCGCCGTCGGCGATGCGCGCTGCTGTGCGCTCGATGGTGTGCAGCGGGCGCAGGGACCTGCGGATCGCGACGTAGCCGATGGTGGCGCCGAGCACCGTGAGCGCGAGCGTCGTGACGACGAGGATGCGCTGGATCTGCGCGACGGTCTGCTGGACGGGGGCGAGGGGGAGGGCGACATAGCCGGTGATCTGGCTGCCGTCCTGGAAGGAGAACGAGAAGGACTGGGCGCGCCACTCGCTCGTCCCGCCGCTGCCGTCCTGGACGCCGTCCACGGTGAAGACGCCCGAGGGCATGCTGCCCTGGGCGAAGGTGTACGCGGTGATCGCCGGGATCCCGTACTTCTCCGTCGTGGTCCCGCTGACGAGCGGACGGCTGCCGAGCTCGGGGAAGAAGGCGAGGATGTAGTAGTCGTTCGGCAGGTAGGCCTGGCCCGTCTCGCGGTAGGCGTAGACCGCCTGGGGGACCACCTGGCTCGCCGTCACCTGGAGCTGCGTGTCGAGCTGGTCGGTGAGGTAACGGGACAGCACTGTCGAGGTGAGGGCCACGGAGATGCCGAGACCGGCGAGCAGCATCGCGGTGACGATCGCGATCAGCCGGGCGCGCAGCGGGGTGCGGGCCCAGAAGGCCGTGACAGGTCCGACGTACTCGCCCTCGCCCTGCAGGCCCGCAGGCGCTGCGGGGGTCTCGTCGGCCGGGGCACCGGAGCCGCGCGCGGGGTCGACGGCAGCGCCGCCACCCGCCTGCTGGTCGGCAGGCGGGGGCGGCGGGACCGGCGGCTCGTGGTGCTGCGCCACGCGCTACCTCTTGGGTGGCTGGCGGAGCAGGTAGCCGACGCCGCGCTTGGTCGCGATGAGCGGCTCCGGCATCGAGCCGTCCGGCAGCGGGGCGTTGTCGATCTTGCGCCGCAGGTACGAGATGTACGACTCGACGATGTTCGCGTCGCCGCCCCAGTCGTACTGCCACACGTGGTCCAAGATCTGCGCCTTGGACAGCACCCGGCCCGGGTTGAGCATGAGGTAGCGCAGCAGCTTGAACTCTGTCGGCGAGAGGTCGATCACGCGGCCGCCGCGGCGCACCTCGTGCGAGTCGTCGTCGAGCTCGAGGTCTGCGAAGCGCAGCACGGCGTCGTCGACGGGGGTCGCATGGGTGCGTCGCAGCACGGCACGGATGCGCGCCACGACCTCTTCGAGGCTGAAGGGCTTGGTGACGTAGTCGTCGCCGCCGACCGTCAGCCCGGTGATCTTGTCCTGGGTGTCGTCGCGCGCGGTGAGGAACAGCACGGGCATGTGCTGGCCCTTCTCGCGCATGCGACGCGTGACTGTGAAGCCGTCCATGTCGGGCAGCATCACGTCGAGCACGACGAGGTCGGGCTCGGTGTCGCGGACGAGCTTGAGCGCGCTCATGCCGTCCTCGGCCGCGAAGACCTCGAAGCCTGCGAAGCGCAGCGAGGTCGCGAGCAGCTCTCTGATGTTCGGCTCGTCGTCGACCACGACGAGACGTGCTTCGGGTTCGGTCATGCCACCAGTGTGCGACTGTTCGCTGAGAGGTGCCTGAGAGGCACCTGGGTCAGATGTAGCGGAGCGGGTCGAACTCCTCGATCGGGATGATGCGCACGCGCGGCAGCGGGGTCGTGAAGGCGCCGACGGTCTCTTCGAGGTCGAAGAACTGCAGCCCGCGGGCGCTCAGCTCGTTGAGGCGGCCGTTGACGAACTCGCGGAAGCACATGAGCCCGACGCGGCGCTCGCCGTCGAGGAGGGCCTCGACCTGCGGCAGGAAGTCACCGTCGTGGCTGGCGAGCAGGACGTCGCCGTCGACGTCCTTGATGGCCTCGAGGGTGCGCTGGATACCCATGTCCACGACCTTCTCGTGGCTCGCGCCGGCCAGCGGGATCGGGCGGTAGCCCATCGCGAGCAGCGCCTGCACGAAGGGCATCGGCATCTGGCCGGAGGAGGCGTTGAGGAAGAACAGGGGGGTGACCGGCTGGCCCCAGAGGGACAGTGCGAACTCCGAGATGCGGTCCCAGCGCGGGCGCTCCTCGGGGGCGGGGCGGTGCCCCAGGACGTTCATGCCGAGGGTGGCGTCGATGTTCTCGCCGTCGACGAGCAGGTACGTGGGACGCGCGCTGCGCGTTTCGATGCCGGACATGAGACGACTATAGGTCGCAGAGCTGCTCCGAGCGGCATCGTCCACAGGTGCGGACGGCGTCAGGACGCGGGTCGGGCAGGTCCGCGAGCCCGCGTGCGCATGTCCCGCCGACCCCGCGTCGGGACCGTCCGAGCCCGGTCGAACGTCCTGTCGCAGACCTTCCGGGTGCGGGATCGGCTGCGAGATGGTAACGATCTGACCTCGGCGTTTGGGAGGGCGCCGCGGGCAGCCGTACCGTGGGCAGATACTCGCCCCCCAGCGAGTGCGGTCACCAGCGCTGCTGACCGTCGTCTCTTCCTGCCACCGCCCCGGTGGTGCACCAGCCCTGAGGATGATTCTGATGACTGCAGCACACGTGACCGTGATCGAGAACGCCCCCGACGCCCCGCTCGGCTCCTTCGAGCAGCACCTGACCGCGGCGGGACTCACCGTGAGGACGGTCCGCCCGCACGCGGGCGAGGCCCTCCCGGCCCTCGCCGACCTCGGCGCCGGACTCGTGGTGCTCGGCGGCGACGGCACGGCCTACGACGACGAGCAGACCCCGTGGCTGCCGGGTCTGCGCACGCTCCTGCTCGACGCCGCGACCTCGGGCGTCCCGACGCTCGCCGTCTGCCTGGGCGCCCAGCTGCTCGCCGTCGCCGGCGGCGGCCAGGTGACCGTCGCAGCCCCTCCCGGGCGCGAGTCCGGAGCGGTCAGGATCTTCTGGCGTCCCGAGGCGCGCACCGATGCTGTCGTCGGCGCGACGGCCCGTGCCGCGGCCGAGGTGGGTGGCCGTGCGAGCGTCTACCCGACCGACCATGCCGACGCCGTGAGCGAGCTGCCGCGCGACGCCGTCTGGCTCGCCTCGTCGAACATGTACCCCTTCCAGGCCTTCAGGCTCGGTTCGGCCCTCGCGGTCCAGTTCCACCCGGAGGCCGACGCGGCGATGCTCGAGCAGTGGCTCGCCGACGCCGAGCCGGCCGAGCGTGCCGAGGCCCTCGAGAGCCTCGCCCAGGCAGCCGAGCGGGCCGAGACGAACGGCGCGGAGCTCGCTCGGGCCTTCGTCGATCAGGTCCTCACGACCAGCACGGAGTCCGTGCTCGTCTGAACCGACAGCACGACAGCACGACAGCACGACGGCCCGCTGCTCGCGCACCTGTGCGGTGAGCAGCGGGCCGTGCGTGCCGGCCCTCGGACGTGGCTGTCAGCCCGCGGCCGGTGTCAGCCCTCGATCGAGGGGGTGACCGGTGTGCTGCTGATCTGCGGGGCGCCGGCGGTGCTGCCCGACTTGAGGGCGGCGAGCCGTGCCTCGATCTCGATCTGCGCGCCCGAGGCCTCGAGCTCTTCGAACTGCGCGTCGAGCGAGGACGCCGCGACCTCGGCCTGACCGATGGCCTTCGCCTCCTCGCGGCGGACCTTCTCCTCGAAGCGCGAGATCTCGCTCGTGGGGTCGAGCACGTTGATCGAGCTGAGCGCTCCCTGCACGGTCTGCTGGGCCTCGGCCGTCTTCTGACGGGCGACGAGCGAGTCCCGACGGGACTTGAGGTCGGCCAGCTTGGACTTCATCTGCGTGAGGCCGGTCTTGAGCTTCTCGACGGTCTCGCGCTGCGCGGTGATCGACGGCTCGGCCTGACGGACCTCGGTCTCGGAGGAGATCTGCTTCTGCAGGGCGATCTTGGCGAGGTTGTCGAACTTGTCCGCGTCGGCGGTGTTGCCCGCCGCACGGTACTGGTCGGCGCGCTGCGACGCTGCGACGGCCTTGCTGCCCCACTCCTGGACGGCGGCGACGTCCTCGTTGTAGTCCTGCTCGGCGAGCCGCAGGTTGCCGATGGTCAGGGCGACGGCCTGCTCGGCCTCCGCGATGTTGTTCGTGTAGTCGCGGACCAGCTGGTCCAGCATCTTCTGGGGGTCCTCCGCGCCGTCGAGGAGGGCGTTGATGTTGGCCTTCGCCAGCTGCGCGACCCGTCCGAAGATGCTCTGCTTCTGTGCCATGTGCGTGCCTTCTCTCTCGTGCGTGCCTTGTGAGGTGCGTGCTCTGTGAGGTGCGTGCCCGGTGGTGGGCTGCACCGCCCGGACGTGTGGTGCGCACGGCGCGTGCCGTGCTCTGCTCGTGGTCTGACGTGCTCTCGTCTGCGGCGGACCTGCGCCGCTGCGGGCGTCTAGAAGCGACCGCCCCTGCTGCGACCGCCGCCTCCGCGGCTGCCTCCGCTCCGGCCGCCTCCGCCTCCGAAGCCACCGCCACGGCTGCGTCCGCCGCCCCCGAAGCCACCACCGAAGCCGCCGCCTCCGAAGCCACCTCCGCCGCCATAGCCTCCGCGGCCGCCGGAGCCGCCACGCAAGATCGAGTCGATGAGGATGCCGCCGAGGATCATGCCCCCGACGTTCGACCCGCCGCTGCCCGGCCCCTGACGGTTCTCCCAGGACTGCACGTCGGCCTGCGCCAGCTGCTGCGCCGACTGCACGAGCTGCTCGCAGCGACGGACGGTGTCGAGCGCCGTCACGGGGTCGGAGGGTGCCAGGGCCCGGGCCTCGTCGAAGAGCCGGGTGGCCTCGGAGAGCCGGGTGCGGGCCTCCGGGCCGACGGCGCCCTTGCGGGTGGTGATGAAGTCGGAGACCGCGGTGATCTGCGACCCGACCCGACCGAGGGTCTCCGCGAGCAGAGCCGCAGCCCTGGCCCGCTGCTCGTCGGCCTCGCGTCGGGGTGCGAGCGCCGTGTCGAGCGCGGCCTCGGCCTCGGTGACGTCGCGGATCGCTGCGAGCGGGTCGCCGCCGGACCGCGCGGTCTGGGCCTGGGCGACGATGCTGCGGGCGCGGTCGGCCGCTGCCGAGACGGCTGGGTCACCCGCACCCAGCCTGTCGGCGTCGGCGAGGTCGGAGGCGATCGACGTGAGGGCTGCGTCGAGACGCGGACCGGCGCTGGCCAGGTCCGCGCCTGCTGAGTCCACGGCGCCGAGGAGCACGAGGGCCTGACCGACGGCCTGCGACGCCGCGCGGGAGTGGCCGACAGCCGTCGCCCTGTCGCCGCCCGTCACGGCGGTCTCGCCTGCGGTCACCGAGTCGGCTGCGGCGTCGAGGAGGCGGACCGCCTGGTCAGGGTTGGCGGACACCGAGGCGAGGGCTGAGGCGGGATAGGTGACGGCCAGGGAGGCGAGGGCCCCGCGGGCCGGTTCGACCCGCGCGCGAGCCGTCGCGATCCGCTCGCGCGTCTCGGCGAGCACCTCGGGGACCGTCGCCTGCAGGTTGCGCAGCTCGGTCAGCTGAGCGCCCTCGGCGTCGAGGGACTCGGTGACCTGGTCGCACAGCCCGATGATTTCGGCGAGCATGACCCGCTTCTGGGGCTCGGTCTCGGGGGTCGAGTCGTCGAGCTGCTGACGCAGGGTGAAGGCGCGGGTGACGGCGCCCTTCGCGGCGGCCAGCGCAGACTCGTACGAGGCTGTCGCCTCGGGGCCGAACTGGGCCTGGGCGAAGCCGAGCTCTTGCTCGGCGGTCTTGAGGTCGTCGTCGACGGCGACGAGGGCGGTGCTCGCGCGCCGCTCGAGCTCGTCGGTCGGCAGGGTCGAGAGGCCACCCTCGGCGGGGTTGCCCGCGCTGCGGCGACGACGCGCGGCGGCCCAGGCCACGAGGGCGATCAGGGCGATGACCACGAGACCGCCGACCAGCAGGACCGTGAGCGCGCCCGGACCTGACCCCCCGGTGAGCTCGGAGCGCAGGGTGTCGGCGGCGGCGACGGCCCCGCCTGTCCAGTCGTCCTGCGCGAGACGGTCTTCGACGGCGACCTCGACGGCGTCGAGCTGGTCGTCGGTGAGCGGGTTGCCCGGACCGACGTAGAGCGCGTACCGGCGGTCGTCCACGGCGACGGCGAGGAGCACGTCGTTCGTCCCCATGCCCGACAGCGCGAAGGTCTCCTCGGCCCACGCCGGGCCGTCGGCCCCGTCGAAGGTGGGGACGTAGGCGACGAAGAGCTGCTGGTCGGTGTCGTCGCGGAGCACGTCGAGGGCCGAGCTGACGGCACCCTCGTCGAGGACGCCGGCGGTGTCGGTGACGTCGGTCGGCAGGTTCAGCGGCTCGTCCGCGCGGGCAGACGGCGCGAGGAGCACGAGGGTCAGGACCGCGAGCAGCGCTGCGAGGGCGGCACGGATCTCGAGCGCCGGTCTGGCGAGGTGGGTCATGGGCGCAGCAGGGTGCCGGACAGTCGGGTACGCACGCGCAAGGTCCACCCTGCGATCCTGCGCTACCTGCGAGAAGACCGCAACGGGGCCGTCGACGGGACGACCCCGTCGACGGCCCCGGCGGTGCTGGGGCCGATCAGCCAGCCAGCCTGCGGTCCTGCCAGGTCAGGCGCGCTCGTCCGTGACCTGCTCGATGTCGTCGGCGTCCACGATCCTGTAGGCGTAGCCCTGCTCGGCCAGGAACCGCTGCCGGTGCGCCGCGAACTCCTGGTCGACGGTGTCGCGGGCGACCACCGCGTAGAAGTGCGCGGTACGTCCGTCGGCCTTCGGGCGCATGACCCGGCCGAGGCGCTGGGCCTCCTCCTGGCGGGAGCCGAAGGACCCCGACACCTGGATGGCGACCGAGGCCTCGGGCAGGTCGATCGAGAAGTTCGCGACCTTGCTCACCACGAGCTTGGTGATCTCGCCGGTCCTGAAGGCGTCGAAGAGCCGCTGACGCTCCTTGACCGACGTCGCCCCCGTGATGACGGGTGCGTCGAGGTGCTCGCCGAGCTCTTCGAGCTGGTCGATGTACTGGCCGATGACGAGCGTCGGGTCGCCCTCGTGGAGCTTGACGAGCCTCTCCACGATCGCGTTCTTCCCCGGTGCGCACGCCGCGAGCCTGTACTTGTCCTCGGGCTCGGCCGTCGCGTAGAGCATCCTGTCGCGCTCGGGGAGCGTGAGCCGCACCTCGACGCAGTCGGCCGGGGCGATGTAGCCCTGAGCCTCGATGTCCTTCCACGGGGCGTCGTAGCGCTTGGGCCCGATGAGCGAGAAGACCTCGTCCTCGCGGCCGTCCTCGCGGACGAGCGTCGCCGTCAGACCGAGCCGACGGCGGGCCTGGAGGTCGGCTGTCATGCGGAAGATCGGCGCCGGCAGCAGGTGCACCTCGTCGTAGACCACAAGACCCCAGTCGCGGGCGTCGAGCAGCTCGAGGTGCGTGTACACACCCTTCCGCTTGGTCGTCAGCACCTGGTACGTCGCGATGGTGACGGGGCGGATCTCCTTGCGGGCACCGGAGTACTCGCCGATCTCGTCCTCGGTGAGCGTCGTACGACGCACGAGCTCGTCGCGCCACTGCCGAGCCGAGACGGTGTTCGTCACGAGGATGAGCGTCGTCGTGCCGGACCTGGCCATCGCTCCGGCACCGACGATCGTCTTGCCCGCGCCGCAGGGCAGCACCACGACACCGCTGCCGCCGTGCCAGAACCCGTCGACGGCCTGCTGCTGGTAGGGGCGCATCTCCCACGGCTTGTCGTCGTGCCCGGGATCGGTCGGGCTGAGCTCGATCGGGTGCTTCTCGCCGTCGACGTACCCCGCGAGGTCCTCGGCGGGCCAGCCGAGCTTGAGCAGCACCTGCTTGAGGTGGCCGCGCTCCGAGGCGTGGACCGACACGGTGTCGTCGTCGATGCGGTCGCCGAACAGCCCGGCGGTCCGCTTCGACTTCATCACCTCGGCGAGCACGGCGCGGTCCGTCGTCTCGAGCACCAGCCCGTGGACCGGGTGCTTGGACAGCGTGAGCCGCCCGTACCGCGACATCGTCTCGGCGACGTCGACCAGCAGCGCGTGCGGGACTGCGTACCGGCTGAAGGCCAGCAGGACGTTGACGACCTGCTCGGCGTCGTGACCCGCGGCGCGCGCGTTCCACAGCCCGAGCGGCGTCAGGCGGTAGGTGTGCACGTGCTCCGGGGCGCGCTCGAGCTCGGCGAAGGGCGCGATCGCGCGGCGCGCCGCGTCGGACTGCGGGTGGTCGACCTCGAGCAGCAGGGACTTGTCGCTCTGGACGATGAGTGGGCCGTCAGGCATGCAGCGTTCTCCCTGGGGTGGGTGGTCTGTCGAGCGAGGTGCGTGCCCGCGCCGGTCGCCCGGAGGCGAGGTGCGGGGGAGTCGGAGGGTCAGGAACGGCTCATGGTGCGCCGGGGATGGGCTCGACGTTCGCGATGCGGTGCACGGCGACGGTGAGCTCGGACTCGCGAGCGACGTCGACAGCCCGCAGGCGACCGGCGTCCAGACGCGTCGGGCGGAGCCGACGACGGGTCAGGTCCCCAGAAGGGCCGACGATGTCGACGAGCACCTCACGACCGTCGGCCGCCGCCTCACGCAGCAGTGCCAACGCGACGACAGGTTCTGTTGTTCCCTCACCGGGCTGGCCCGCGGGGGCCGAGGAGGGGTCGGTGCTCGCGCTCGCGGAGGACGGCGGCGCCGAGCGGTCCGTGCTGCGACCGCGACCTGCGGAGACGCCACCGCCAGCGGTCCGGCCAGGGCTCGCGGTCCGGCCGGGAGCCGAGGTGGTCGCCGCGCGTCCTCCCGACGCCGCGCCTGGTGCTGTCGGGTTCGGCTGGGTGGTCCCTGCGGCCTGTGCCGCGCGAGCCTGCTCCTCGCCGCGGCGCAGCACGGCGACGAGAGCCTGCAGGCGGTCCGGACGGTCCGGTGCCACGGCGCGTGCCGAGCCGTCGACGCCGGGTGCCCGGCGTCGACCACGCCGACCGGCGAGACGGACACGAGGGGTGCGGCGGTCGGCGTGCACCACCTGGCCGTCGGGGCCTTCCATCGCCGGGGCGAGACCGCGCTCCCGGAGCGCCGCGAGCAGCTGGGACGGTGCGGCCGACGAGGCGAGGACCGTCGGCGCGATGCGGAACAGCCCGAGGCCGCGCAGGCGGGGGTCCTCGACCAGCCCGGCGAGGAGCACGGGGTCTTCGACCCTGACGTAGGCCGACGCAGCCCCGAGCCGGAGCTGGCCGTGCCGCCGGGCGGCGTCCCGCACGAGGTACTCGAGAGGCTGGGGAACACCCGAGCGGGAGTGCACGGCGAGCTCGGCGAGCAGCTCTTCGCCCGTGCGGCCCGCGTCGAGGGCCCGGGTGACCGACTCGGGGGTGAAGCGCACGGTGATCGCGGACCCGCGCGACTCCACCACGGCAGAGTCGGCGAGCAGCGCCTCGAGGGCGGGTGACGGGCGACCGGGGACGATACCCGTCTGGTCGCCCTGGAGCAGCAGGTCGTCGACGGCCTCGGGCAGCGCCGCGCCCATCGCCGAGGCGAGTGCGGTGCGGGCCGCGTCGTCGGCGACGGTCAGGACAGGGACGCCGGCGAGGACGGCACCCGCTGCGGAGAGCGCCCCGGCACCTGTCACGCCGAGCAGCGCAGACTCGACGAGGAGCGCGTCGACGGCCTCGTGGGGTGGCACGGCGCGTGGGGCACGCCACCGCAGGACGGCGGTGATCTGGTCGGCGGTCACCGGCGCGCCCGGGGCCGCGTGCAGCACGCCGAGCACCTCGCTGCGCAGCCTGGGGACCCAGGCCCTGTGGAGCTCGGGCTCGAGCGCGCTGCGCAGCGCGCCCCGCTCGTCGCGGCTGCCGACGAGCCAGGGGGTGCGGGCCGAGGAGTGCCAGGCCGTCACGAGGGTGGTCCAGCGGCGGGGGAGGTCGTCGGCGAGCCAGTCGTCGGCGTCGAGGGTCGGGGCGTAGGAGGCGGGGTCGTCGCCGTCGTCGACCACGAGCCCGGCCATGGCGGCGAGCTCGACCACGAAGGCCGCCGTGCGCTCGTCGACCTCGAGACGCAGCCCGAGACGGCGCAGGTCGCGGACTCCGAGACCCCCCGAGCGCAGCGTTGCTGCGGGGGTCTCCTGCCAGAGGGCGACGAGGTCGGCGACGAGGCGCGTGATCTCCTGCGCCGCGCGGGCCGACTCGGCCTCGACGGTCGCGGGGTCGAGGGTCGCCGGTGGCAGCTGGGGAGGTGTGCTCAGACCGCGGTGAGTGCGTCCCTCGCGCAGGGCGAGGGCGACCTCGCGCGGCAGCAGGACATGGTGCGCGTCGGCCTTGCGGACGAAGCCGTGCTCGAGCAGCCAGCGGGTCGGGGCGGCGGTCGGGCCGTCGGCCGTGCTCGGCATCCGGCCCACGGGCGGGCCCCAGGTGAGGGCCGCGAGGATCGAGCGCGCACCGGCGGGCGCCGAGGCGAGGGCCTCGTGCATCTCCGGGGTGACGGCGAGGGACCAGTCGGTCTGCGGTGCGGGGCCCGGGCTGGAGGTGGCGCTGGTGCTCGCGCCGGCGGCTGCGGTGGTGCTGCGGCCGGAGGTGGTGCTGGTGCCTGAGCTGCTGCCGGAGGCTGTCAGGGCACCGGCTGCCGACGGTCCGAGCCCCGCGGGGAAGGTGTCCTGCACCTCGTCGACGCCCGGGGCCGTGCGGTACGTCGTCGGGGTCGGGCGCCAGAGCAGCGCCGACTCGTCGAGGTCGGCGAGGATCTGGGCGAGGCGATCCGCGTCGTCCGGCTCGGGCGAGCTGCCGAGGACTGCTGAGAGGATGCGCTCGTCGGTCGCCTCGTCACCGATCGTCTCGAGCACGTAGACAGCCTCGAGGACCTCGAGGTGCGCGACGTCCAGGCTCACCACGGCGCGGTGGACGCTCGCGCGGCTCATCGCACGGGCGGCGAGGGAGAGCAGCGTCGAGGGGGAGGGGGACGCGAGGTCGGGCCGCCGAGACAGCAGCGCGACGAGCCGGGCGTCGTCTCTCGCCCGCACCGAGTCGCTGAAGGTGACCATCCGCACGACTTTACGCGCCAGCCCTGCACGCTGTCCGCACAGCCCACCCCTCCGGCCGCCCCCGCCCCTCTCACCAGCCCTGCCTTCCGCCAGCCTCGTCCTCCTCCCGTCCTCCTCTAGTCCTCCTCCAGCGAGTTCGTGACTTCGGAGCGAGATCGTGACGGCGAAGGATCGATCTCGCTCCGAAGTCACGATCTCGACGGATGCCCGCGGGCGTTGGAGACCTCTGCGCGCGAGGGAAGGGGCGGGAAGGGGAGCGGTGGAAGGGTCGAGAGGCGGGAAGGAGAGGGAAGAGGGGCGGAGGGGACAGGGCGGGAAGGGGCGAGACGCGGTGCGTGAAGAGAGGGGAATCAGAGCCCGCTGTGGTGGAGGTCTGTCAGGAGGTGGGGACGGGGGCGGCTGGAGCGGAAGGCGGCTTCGGGCAGGAGTCTTCGGAGGCGCTGGACCAGGAGCAACGACTGTCCGAGGTCTGCGGCGGTGGCGCGGACGACCCGCCACCCTTCATCCTCTACAGCGTGCTGTCGGCGCTTCTCCGCCATCAGGGCGGAGGTCGCCGCACGGTCGTCCCCGGAGTACTTCGTCGCTCCGTCGAACTCGACGAGGAACCGCCACTGCCTCCAGCCCAGGTCGGCGTAGAAGCGACCGAGGTACGTGTCGACCCGCACCTGTGTCTCCGGTGCCGGGAGGCCGACCGCCTGCAGGACCACACGGCAGACGCTCTCCCAGGGAGACTGCGCCCCGGCGTCCGCCAGGTCGAGGAGCTCGCGACCACGAGAGGCCCCACGCCGACCGCTGACGCTGGTCAGGAGGCGTTCGATCTCCCCGCGGTCTGCCCCTCGTGCCAGCGCAGCGTCGGTGATGACCAGAGCGTCGAGCGGAGGTGCTGTACTGAAGCAGTCGACGACAGTCTGCTCGAGCATCGTGACGCAGAGTCCCGAGAGCTGCAGCGTCGGGCGTCCACCTGACCCGGCCTCGTGCCAGGTGATGTCCCTCGCGCTCCGGCTCGACCTCCGGACCGGGTGGACGAGATGGACTGTCGTCGGCAGGTGCCAGGTCGGGAGTCCCCAGACGAGCGCCGCTGACTGGTTGCTGACGACGCCAGCGGCTCTGGTCTGGGCGACGACCGCGGCGATCCGGGCGAGCTCCAGGCGTCGACGACCATCGGGAGTCTCTGTCGGAGACACCTCGTCGCGAGACACGTAGGCGCCGCGACGAACCCTGACGAGTCGCCCGTCTCTCACCTCGGCATCGAGCGTCCCGCGCGGCAGGTCGCGAGCCAGGACGACGTCCGGGATCACCACTCTCGGGACGACGAGCGGCGTGGGGCGGTCGTGCTGGCCCTGGTCGGGGTGCGGTCGAGCGGCGAGGAGGTCGAGTCTCATGCACAGATCCCACGATCTCCGAGCAGAAGTCGCACACGGTGACAGAGCATCTGTGCACCCGCCGTCGCCACGGCATCCTGTGGACGCCGACCCTCCGTGCGGCGCCGACGGACGGTCCGCCGTCCGCGATCTGTCAGCAGCCCCCGCAGGGCGTAGATGCTGGAGACCGTACCCCGTGGGCTGCCGCACCTCCGTCGGAGGCTCGGCGAGATCGTGACTCTGGAGCGAGATCGTGACCTTGAAGGGTCGATCTCGCTCCGAAGTCACGATCTCGACCGATTCCCGCGGGGCGAGGGGTGGCTGGGGAGGAGCAGGAGTGGAGCGGGGAGATATGGAGCAGGAAGATGAGGGGTGGGATCTCAGTGGACGGAGAAGCCGCCGTCCACGGCGATCGACTGGCCGGTCACGTAGGCCGACGCCGGGCTGGCGAGGAAGACTGCCGCCCCGGCGAAGTCGTCCGGGTGGCCGTTGCGGCCCACGAGGGTCCGCGCGGCGAGCGCCGCGACGGCCGCCGGGTAGGAGCTCAGCCGACGGTTGAGCGGGGTCGGGACGAACCCGGGGACCAGGACGTTCGCGGTGACTCCGTGGGGTGACCAGGCCTCGGCCTGCGACCGGGCCAGGGCCTCGACCGCCGCCTTGGACACCCCGTACGCGCCGCTCGTCGCGAAGGCACGGTGCGCCTGCTGCGAGCTGATGTGGATCAGCCGGCCGTAGCCACGCTCGGCCATCGCCGGGGCGAGGCGCTGACCGAGGAGGAACGGGGCCTCGAGGTTGACGGCCATCGTCGCGTCCCAGACCGACTCGTCGAGCTCGGCCATCGGCGGACGCAGGTTGATGCCCGCGGAGCTGACGAGCACGTCGACCGTCCGCGCGGCGTCCGTCGCCGCGTCGGCGAGGGCGTGCGCCCCGGCGCGGGTCGAGAGGTCGGCGACGATGCCGTCTGCCGAGCCGCCCGCGGCCCGCACGGCGGCGACGGTCTCGTCGATCGCGGACGCCGTGCGCGCGGCGACCAGGACGTGTGCGCCGGCGCCGGCCAGCGCGAGCGTGATCGCCCGGCCGATCCCGGAGCTGCCGCCCGTGACGAGGGCCGTGCGTCCGTCGAGGCCGAACAGGTGCTGGAGGTACATCGCGTCAGTGTAGGCAAGGCGCAGCCGCGGCTGGGAGTCTGAGGGCCGGGGCGGGACGGAGAACGTACCCGGACGCGCGTACGCGACCGGGTGAAGACCAGGGGGATCTCGTGGCGGTTAGGCAGGAGAGGGGTTGTGCGCGGATAATGATCGGGACTCACCGTCGGGCGCCTGCCCGGTATCCTGTGAGGTCATGTCCCGACGAGCACCTCGAGGTTTCACGTGCCCACCGGCAAGGTCAAGTTCTTCGACACCGAACGCGGTTTCGGCTTCATCGCCAGCGACGACGGCGAGCAGGTCTTCCTGCACGCCTCCGCACTCCCCGAGGGAGTCACCGCCCCGAAGCCCGGTGCCAAGGTCGAGTTCGGCGTGGCCGACGGCCGCAAGGGCCCGCAGGCGCTCTCGGTGAAGTTCCTCGACCCTGTCCCCTCTGTCGCGAAGGCGCAGCGCAAGCCCGCCCACGACATGGCCGTCATCGTGGAAGACCTCATCACGCTGCTCGACACCGTCGGCAGCTCCCTGCGTCGCGGACGATACCCAGAGAAGTCGACGGCGACGAAGGTCGCCACGGTGCTGCGCGCCGTCGCCGACGACATCGAGGCTTAGGAACACATGCCAGCTGCAACACTGCCCACCC
Organism: Sanguibacter biliveldensis; assembly: GCF_033798665.1. Taxonomy (NCBI): domain Bacteria; kingdom Bacillati; phylum Actinomycetota; class Actinomycetes; order Micrococcales; family Sanguibacteraceae; genus Sanguibacter; species Sanguibacter biliveldensis. The sequence goes on along the minus strand of NZ_CP138359.1, from coordinate 3,537,034 downwards.
CGGCGAAGCGGCCCCGCGCCGCTCGCCCGAAGGTCGACGCGGTGCTCGTCGACGCTGTCGACGTCGCGCTCTCAGCCGCGCGCGAGGCCGCCGAGCACCCCGGCGACGTCGGCGAGCACCTCGCCGCCACGATGGACGCCGACCGCCTGGCGTCTCACACCTTCGCGTGCACGATGCGCGGCTACCGCGGGTGGCACTGGACCGTCACTGTCGCCCGTGCCCCCCGCTCGAAGACCGTCACGGTCTGCGAGGTCGAGCTGCTGCCCGGCGCCGAGGCGATCCTCGCCCCCGAGTGGCTCCCGTGGTCCGAGCGCCTGCGCCCGGGCGACATCGGCCCCGGTGACGTCCTGCCCTTCCGCGCCGACGACCCGCGCCTGGTGCCCGGCTACACGCCGACCGGCGACGAGGAAGAAGACCGCGTCGCGATCGAAGAGCTCGCCCTCGCACGCGCCCGGGTGCTCTCGCCCGAGGGTCGCGACGAGGCCGCGCAGCGCTGGTACGCAGGTTCTCGCGGGCCGACCACGCCGGGCTCGGTCCAGGCGGCCTCGGACTGCGGGTCCTGCGGCTTCTTGGTGCTGCTGCAGGGGTCTCTCGGCCAGGTGTTCGGCGTCTGCGCCAACGAGTGGTCCGAGGACGACGGCCGCGTGGTCTCCCTCGACCACGGCTGCGGTGCGCACTCCGAGACCGACGTCGAGCCGCACCCGACCGACTGGCCGGACGACGCTCCCGTGATCGACGAGATGACCGTGGAGATCGTCGACCTCGGCGCGCAGCCTGCGGCTGCAGCCGACGCGACCGCCTCGGCGGCCGCGTCTCAGACTGAGCCGGTCTTGGAGACAGAGTCTCAGGCCGAGCCGGCTGTGGAGACCGCGTCTCAGACCGAGCCGGTTGTGGAGACCAAGTCTCAGGCTGAGTCAGCCGACGACCACGACGGCGTCACCGGCCAGGCCGAGATGACGCTCGACGACTCGGTCCAGGAGACGACCTCGGTCGAGACGGCTGCGGCCGGGACGACCGACGACGACGCGCCAGAGGACGACACGTCCGAGGGTGGCTCGACTGTGACCGGTCCGACCGGCACGACCGGCACCGACGAGGGCCAGGACAGCGCGAGCCAGGGGTCGGTCGCCGACGCGTGAACCCGCGTGAGGACCACGCCGTGAGCAGCGATCCCTTCGGGACGGCTGCCCTGCGGTCGGCGGTCCTCGACGCGTGGGCCCGCAACCCCACGCGGCTGCGTGAAGACGCGAACACCGAAGAAGACCACGCGACGGGCTACTACCGAGACCGGGTGGTCGTCGAGCTCGCGCAGAACGCTGCCGACGCAGCGGTCCGGTCCGGGGCGCCTGGGACGCTCCTGCTGCGTCTCGTCGAGCACCCGGGCGGTGCGACGCTCGTGGCCGCCAACACCGGCGACGCCCTCGACAGGCACGGTGTCGTCTCCCTCGCCTCGATGCGCGCCTCGTCCAAGTCGGGCAGCGGGTCGACGACCGTCGGGCGCTTCGGCGTCGGCTTCGCCGCGGTGCGCGCGGTCGCCGACGACATCGTCCTGCGGACCGCGGCCGGAGGCGTGTGCTTCTCCGTCGCCCAGACGCGTGACGCGCTCGCGGCTGTGGCCACGCTCGCGGACGGTGCGGGCGACCTCGCGGAGACCGTCGCAGCACGCGGCGGGTCTCTGCCTGCGCTGCGGCTGCCCTTCGCCGCCGGAGCACTGTCGGCTGTCCTCGCGGAGGGTGACGACCCCCTCGGGCAGGTGCCGTCCACCGCTGCCGGTGCCGATTCCTCGCGGGACGCCTACACGACGGTCGTCGAGCTCACCCTGCGTGACGAGACGGCCGTCGACGAGGTGCGCCGCCAGCTGGTCCAGGTGGACGACACCCTGCTGCTCGCGCTGCCCGGGCTGGCGACCGTCGAGATCCAGCACGTGCGCCGTGCCGGGGCTGCCGGGGCTCCCACGGGAGAGCGCGTAGCCGACAGGGTGCTCACAGACGTCCGGGCGCGGTGGTGGGTGGCCGAGGAGTCTGGGGTGGTCCCCGCGCACCTCGTCGCCGACCGTCCTGTCGAAGAGCGTGACCGTTCCACGTGGACCATCGTCTGGGCGGTCCCGCGCGAGACTAGCGGGACTGGCGGGACTGCATCTGCCGAGGACAGTGCGTCTGAGTCTCTCGCTGGTCGACCAGGCCTCGGCGGGCCTCACGCCGCCGCCGACGTGGTGAGGGCCCCGACCCCGACCGAGGAGCCGCTGACGGTCCCCGCGGTGCTCGTCGCGACCTTCCCGCTCGACCCGTCACGTCGGCACGTGGCCGACGGGCCGCTCGCGACCTACGTCGCCGAGCAGGCAGGGGCTGTCCTGGCCGACCTCGCCGGCCAGGTCGACGACCCGCTCTCCCTCGTGCCGACCGGTCTGCCGGCAGGTCGGCTCGACGCTCTCGTCCGCGAGTCGGTGACGGCCGCGCTGCGGGAGGCGCCGCTGTTCGGGGGACGCCGGGCACGCGACGTCGTCGCCCTCGGGCCTGGGGCGAGCGGAGCGCTGCTCGAGGCCTTGGCGCCGACGGGCCTCGGGGCTGTCGACGTGGCACCTGGGCGACGCGCGGCGGCTCGCGCCCTCGACATGCCGGTCCTCTCGGTGGTCGACGTGGTCGATGCGCTGCCCTCAGGCCTCACCCCCGCTCAGTGGCGCACGCTCTACGACGCGCTCGCGTCGTCGGTCGACACGGACCGGGCCGTGCGCGAGGCGCTCGACGGGATCTTCGTGCCGCTGGCCGACGGCACCACGGCCCGCGGGCCTCGCGGGCTGGTGCTGCCGGGTGCGGAGGAGGTCGACGGTCTGCTGACCCTCCCAGGTCTCAGGCTCGTGCACCCCGACGCGGTCCACCCCCTGCTGCGCAGGCTCGGCGCCGTCGACGCAGACGACCCGTCGGTCTTGACCCTCGCGTCGGTCGAGGCAGCCGTGCGCGACGCCTCCGAGCTGCTGCTCGACCGAGACGTCGACGCGCCAGACGATGCTCGGAACCGCAGCCGCTCGGACCTCTCGGGCGGCGACGACCTCGGTCCGCTCCCGGGTCTGCTCGCTCTGCTCGCCGGTGTCTCGGCCGCGCACGGCGTCGAGCCCGCTGACGTCCCCGCGTGGTGGGGCGACCTGCCGCTGCCAGGCTCCGGCGGTGTGTGGAGTGCGGCGCGGGACCTGGCTTGGCCCGGCTCGTGGGCGGCGTCGCACCTGGACCTCGACGTCGTCGACACGCAGGCGCTCGACCGACAGGCGGCCCTCGTGTGCGGGGTGCGCTCCACGCTCACGGTCCGCACGGTCGACCTCGACACCGGCGACGCAGAGGACGGTCTCGAGCCCGGCGGCTCGGGCGCCCCCGACGTGCCTGGCTGGGCCGACTACGACGCGTACCTCTGCGCAGTGCTCGGGGCAGGGACGCACCTCGACGAGGTCTCCGTGCTCCTCGATCTCGACGTGGTCCACGACGACGCGTGGGGAGAGGTTCTCAGGCTCGCCCGGCAAGACCCCGAGGTGCGCCGCGCGGTCGTGACCCGGGTGGGTGGCTCCGGAGGGTCTGGGCCGTCGGCGCTGTCCTACGCGGCCTGGTACCTGCGAGACGTGCTCGCTGCGCCCTTCGTCGTGCCAGACGAGGACGGTGCGAGCGACCCCGACCTCCTGGCGCTGCTCCCTGGTGCGCCGGCCGACCTGGACGGCCTGAGGGGAGCCGGAGACCGACGCAGGGCGGACGGTCGCGGCAGTCCCGATGGTCCCGGCGGTCTGGACGGTCGAGACGGTATCGACGCCGCGCTGCTCGCGGCGCTCGGCGGGGTCGTGTCCGTGGGAGACCTCGCGCAGCTGCTCTCGCACCCTGACCCCATGACGTGGGACGGATTCTTCGCCGCGCTCGACCGGCCAGAGGTCGCGGACGGGGTCTCGGTCGCCGTGCCGGTCGCGCGTGCCGTGTGGGCGGGGCTCGGTGCTGCTGCGGCCGCAGGCCTAGAGGTCGACGACCTCCCGGACGTCGTCGTCGCCGTGCGCGGCGGGGTGTGCCGGACCGTCGACGCGCAGGAGGTCCTCGTCGCAGTCGAGCCGATGTGGTCGCAGGTGCGCTGGGTCGTCCCGGCCAGGGACGTCGAGACCGCCGAGGCGGTCGCCGACCTGCTCGACGTCCCCGTGGCTGACGCGACGGCAGCGTCGGTCCAGGCCTCCGACGACCCTGCAGAGCGCGTGGTCCCCGCTCCGCTGCTCGCGCTGCTCCCTGGTCTGCCGGGAGGCTGGCTCGAGCACACGGACGTGGTGGTCGACGGTCAGGACGTCGACTGGTGGGTGACCGCCGACGGGACCGTGCACGTGCGCACCGGGACGACGCTCGCCACGACCGCGCAGGGACTGGCCCAGTCGGCCGGCTGCTGGACGGACCGGCACCTCGTCGAGATCCTGCTCGCCGACCCGTCGCGCGCTCGAGACGTCGACCTCGCCCGCTCCTGGGACCCCTGAACCGGGCACGGAGCGGTATGCCAGACGGCGGCCGACCCGTGGGTCGGCCGCCGTCTGGCGTGCTGGTCCGTCGGCGCCAGGGGCGGCGCGTCGCGGGTGGTGCGTCTGTCCTCAGGTGAGGTTGAGGTGGCGGACCGTCTCGAGGGCCCAGGGGAGGGCGACCAGGTACGCGTGCGCGACCTGCTCGGGCCGCCAGGCGGTGGCCTCGACGGCTGCGGTGTCGCCGTGCTCGTGGGCGACGACGGCGGCGAGCGTCGAGCCGAGGTGACCCTCGTAGGAGTCGAGGGCGCGGGCGACCTCGTCCGAGACGAGCGACTTCTCGACGAGCACCGAGACCGGGATCCCGGTCTCCTCGGCGAAGGCCGACAGCAGACCGACGGTGTAGCCGGTGTCGTCGCCCGAGAGCTCCCGGCACGCAGCGGCGCGGGCGAGCAGGAACCAGAGCGCGTCCATCTGCTGGATCCGCGAGCTGATGAGCGAGGCCATGACCAGCGTCGTCAGCCGCGACGGGCCGAGCATGATGATCGCCCTGTGCAGCGAGTCCACGCGCTGGGGCAGACCCATCGCGACGGAGTTGACCAGGTGCAACACCCGGACTGTCATCTCGGGGTCGCTCGAGAGGACCTCGGCGATGCGCGTGGTGTCGACGTCGGGTGCTGAGAGCAGCCTGACGACCTCGAGGCACTGGATCTCACCGGGGTCGAGGCTGCGCACGACGGTGGGCTTCTCGTGGTGGTAGATCGAGCCCATGAGGTAGTCGACGCCGAGGCCCCAGGCCTTCGCCGGGCCGAGGGTGCCCTGGACGTTCTCGGCGATCACCGTGACGCCGGCGTTGTGCGCGACGGTCACGAGCTCGGCGTGGGGGAGCGTGGTGTCGGAGACGTCGACCATCACGTGCGTGACGAAGGGCAGCAGGGCACGCTGGCCCGGCTCGTCAGCGAACTTGACGAGGATCGTCGGGGTGCCCCGCTCGGAGAGCGCGATGATCTGCTCCGCGCCGTCGGCGCGTCGGGTCGCCGAGGGGTGCACGAGCAGCCCGACGCCGCCGTGGCTCGGCGGGACAGACTCCTGGCCGGCGAGCATCGCGGGGGTCGACCAGATGAACGCGGGCCTGTCGGCCACGTACTTCTCGAGGTCGACTGTCCTGTACACGTGGTGCAGTGTCGCGGCGGCCGCAGCGTCGGCGACGTCACCGTCGAGGGCGCTGAGCACCGGGAGCGCGTAGGCGAGGACCTGGCGCTGGCGGTCGACGATCGCCAGACGGCCGAAGGTCGGCGTCACGTCGGAGAGGCCTTCACCGGGGAACGCCGGGACGGCGAACTTCACGGGTGCGGCCTCAGCCGCCGGTGACGGGCTGGGGTGGTCCATCGGACTCCTCTGTCTGTGCTGCGAGGGGACGCTCGGGGAAAGACGGGTGTCGCGGTCAGGCGGCGACGAGGGGAGCCCGCACGGGCCAGGACGCACCCTCGAGGATCACCTGCAGGGCGTCGCCCGTCTCGGTGTTGACGACGAGCGGGGCGAGCAGGTTGGCTGTCGCGGGGGTGTCCGGCTGGCTCGGGGTGACGATGACGAGCACGGCCTGGCGGTCGTCGTCGGCTCCGTCGAGGGCGAGGGCGGACAGCACGTCGGAGCCGAAGGTCGGCTCGTACTCCGAGAAGTACGGGCCAGGCTGGATCGCGAAGAGCCGGGTGGAGTCCTGCGCGCCGCGCAGGCTGAACAGCAGCCCGGCGTCGTCGAGGGACGTGAGGTCGAAGTCTGTGACCGGCGACAGACCCGGCAGGGACTCGAGGAAGTGGATGCTGGAGATCACTTGAGGTAGTCCAGGAGGCTCGGCTGGAGCACGCGGGCGGTGGCGCCGAGGGCCGCCTGGTAGGCGACCTCCTGCATCTGCAGCTCGATGAGGGTGGCCGGGAGGTCGATGTCCTCGACGGCCGAGAGGTCGCCCTTGAGCGACATGGTCTTGTGCCCCAGGATCTCCTTGGCGCTCTCGAGCTGGTTGGTCCGGGCACCCACGCCTGTCACCTCGCTGAGCATCTTGTCCTTGCGGGAGTCGATCTTCGTGATGTCGGACTGGATGTCCTCGCCGGCGCGCAGCTTGGCCGCGATGTCGGTGAGGAGTGCGTACACCGACGCGTCGGGCGCGTCGGGGTCGTTGCTGGTGCCGAACACTGCTGCTCCGTCCGCATCCACGCGGACCGTCGTGCCAGCACCGGTCCGGCGCTCGACGATCCCCGGGGAGCCGTTGTAGGTGTAGTCACCGGTGACTGTGTCCTGAGTGTAGGCCGGTCCGTCGGCGGTCCCGGCGAACACCGAGCGGCCGAGGTACGTGGTGTTCGCCTGCGCGGCGAGGGACTCGCGGAGCCCTTCGAGCTCGACCGCGAGGGCCTCGCGGGCCTCGGCGTTGGTCGCGCCGGAGTTCGCACCGCGGACCACGAGGTCGCGGGCCCTGTTGAGGTACGACACCGAGGTGTTGATCGCGGTGTCGATCGACGTCAACCAGCTGACGCCGTCCTGGATGTTGCGCGAGTACTGCGCGGAGGCCTGCTGCTCCTTGCGGAGCGCCATGGCGTCGGCTGCCTTGGCCGGGTCGTCCGAGGCCTTGGTGATCATCTTGCCGCTCGACGCGCGCTCCTGCAGCTGAGCCAGCCGGCTCTGCGTGGCCTGGAGGTTGGTGACCGCAGCGCGCTGCGTGGACTGGTGGGTGACTCGGGTGATCATCGTCCGACGACTCCTGTCCGGTTGATGAGCTGGTCGAGCATCTCGTCGACAGCTGTCATGACGCGGGCTGCGCCCTGGTAGGCACGCTGGAAGGACAGCATGTTGACGCTCTCCTCGTCCTGGTCCACGCTCGTCTGGGCGAGCTGGAGGCCTTCTGCGGTGACCCGCGCGGACTCGGCGACAGTCGCGCTCTGCAGCGCGGACTTGGCCTTGACGCCCGTCGAGACGACGAAGGTCGACCAGACGCTGTCCGGGCCGTCCTTCGAGGCGCCGAGCTGACCGATCGCATCGGCGACCGAGGTGTCGTTGGCCCCGTTGGCGGGGTTGCGCACGGCGATCTTGTCCGGCGACGTGATCGCGACGCGCAGTCCGAGGGCTGCGGGCGATCCGTCGGTCGGCAGGGAGTAGAAGTCGACCCCTGTCGTGCCGGCACGGTCGGCGCCCGCGGAGTGCAGCGCGTTGACCGAGGTCGCGAGCTTCGTGGCGAGCGCGTTGTAGGACTCGGCGGACTCGGCGAGCAGGCCACCCGCGCCGCCGTCGGCCGGGGCGAGGACGCTCAGCACACCGGCGAGCTGACCACCCTCGAGCGGGGCGGGGGTGCCGGCCGGGACGCGGTCCCACTCGACGCGGACCTCGTTGCCGGACGCGCCGACCATCTCCTGGCTGCCGACGAGCTTGATCTTGTTGGCCGTGCTGCCGGTGACGAGCGGGTTGCCGCCGATGTTGACGTCGGCGGTGCCGTTCGGCTGGAGACGCACCGTCGCACCGGCCAGCGAGGAGAGCGCCGTGGTGAGCACGTTGCGCTGGTCGATCAGCTCGTTGGCGTTGCCGCCCGAGACGGTGATCTGCTGGATCTGGTCGTTGAGGAGCGCGACCGACGCGGCTGCGGAGTTCACGTCGGAGACGAGAGACTGCGCCTTGGTGCGCGTCTGGTCCCACTGCGTGACGACGGCCGAGTACCCGGTCGCGATCGACCGCTGGACACCCGACGCGTTCTCGAGGAGCACTGCGCCGACGGCGTCGCTCGTGGGGGAGTTGACGACGTCGCTCCAGCTGGCCCACAGCTTGTCGAGGTCGGCCGAGACGCCGTTCGACCCGGGCTCGGCGATCGTCGACTCGAGGCGCTTGTAGGCGTCGGTGCGGGCGGCGAGGTACGCGGCCGACGACGACGTCGTGCGGACGCGGGCGTCCATGAAGATGTCACCGAGGCGGGCGACGCTGACGCCCTGGACGCCGTTGCCGATCCCGTTGCCCTGGGAGAACATCGTCGCGCCCTGGCCCGCGCTGACCGACTGCATCTCGAGCCGCTGGCGCGTGTAGCCGGGGGTGTTGATGTTGGCGAGGTTCTGGCCGCTGATCTCGAGCGCCTGGCGCTGCGCGATGAGCGAGGACAGGGCTGTGGACAGTCCGGAGAAGGTGCTCATGGTTCCTCAGAATTCCTGGTCGAGCATGCGGGCTGTGGACTCACCGTGCGCGGTCGATCCGGTCGCGTCGTAGGTGTGCGAGTCCTGCGTGAGGTTCGCGAGAGCCTCCTGCGTCGCCCTGTGCGATGCCGAGAGCAGCTCTCGGTTCCCGGCGGCGAGGGACTCGATCTGGTGCGTGATGTCGAGGAAGGCCTGACGGTGCGTGCGCAGCAGGTCGTCCCACGGCGGGGGGACGGCCTCGGCCAGCTCGTGCAGGCTGCGGCCGGGCTCGAGCCCGTGCAGACGTGCGACGGCGTCGGACTCGACCGACCGGCCGAGCTCGACCTCGCGGATCTGCTCGAGGACGTTCTCGACCTCGCGGGTGGCGTGGCCGAGCCAGCGGGTCTTGCCGCTGGTGAGCAGCAGCTGCTCTTCCTCGAGCTTGAACAGGAGCAGCTCGAGGAGCTGGCGCTCGCGCCACAGGACGCTGCTCAGCGCTTGCAGACTCATCGCGCTCGTACTCCTTCGTCGATCCGATGAACGGTGGGTGTCTCCGGCCGGTGGCGGGCACCTGATCGGCGGCCGAGACCGTGGGTGTGGTCCGGCTCTGGAGGTCACATCGGACGCTCGCACCGCACCATGAGGTTTTCGTCGTGAGCAGCAGGGTGAGTCATTTCACCCTCCGGCATCCTCTCAGCCTAGGGGTACCCATGGGCTCCTGGCGAGGATGAGACCGCGTCTGTGCAGGTCAGAGAGCGATCCACGACCCGGCCGACCCCGCAAGGCGGGGTGGTGGGGACCCCCATGGGTAGTTCTCCCCATTGCTGTTGTGGAGGTCACGTGGTTGTTACTGGGTGAAAACGTTTGTCAAAGCCTTGAAGAAACCTGAGTGCGCACCGCATGGTTGTGCCATGCCGCACCCCATGGACGCCGACCAGGCACGTCTGGTCACCGAGAATCTCCCGCTGGTCGGGTACCACGTGAGCGAGATGCTCATGCGTGTCCCCAGCCACGTGTCGCGAGACGACCTGGCGTCCGCCGGAGCACTCGCTCTGGTCCAGGCCGCACGAGCGTACGACGCGACGACCGGGGTGCCCTTCAACCGCTACGCCGCGATCCGCATCAAGGGCGCGATGGTCGACGAGCTCCGCTCGATGGACTGGGTCAGCCGCGGAGCCCGCCAGCGCGCCCGCAAGCTCACGACAGTCGCCGACGAGCTCACCGCAGACCTCGGCCGCGCGCCGACCCGCGACGAGATCGCCCTCGCGCTCGGTGTCGACGTCTCCGAGGTGGACACCGCCCGCGAGGCGGCCGCCACCCGCGTCCTCAGCCTCGAGGGCTACGACGGTGCACTCGCCGAGGTCCTCCCGGCCCGCGAGGTCGGACCCGAGGAGTCGGTCATCCTCGACGAGCGCCTCACCTACCTCCACGCCGCTGTCGCCACACTCCCCGAGCGTCTGCGCACTGTCGTCGAGCAGGTCTTCTTCCACGACCGCACGGTCACGGACATCGCCAAGGACATGGGTGTGACCCAGTCCCGTGTCAGCCAGCTCCGCGCCGAGGCCATGGTGCTGCTGCGCGACGGGCTCAACACGCACCTCGACCCCGCGCAGGTCCCCGCCGCTGCTGCCCCCGACGGTGTGGCACAGCGTCGCCGCGAGAGCTACTTCGCTGCGATCGCCGAGCGCGCCAGCCTGCACGCCTCGACCGCCGTCGCGGCCGGCGTCAGCGCTGTCGGCACCGCCACGGGCGAGACGCCCCGCGTGCCCCAGGGAGCGGCTGGGTTCACCACCCCGCACCTCCCGCTCGTCGCCGTCGGCTGAGCCGGGCGGGACCGGGCCGGTCGGAGGACCGGGCTGGTCGGGCGACAGGACTGGTCGGGCGACAGGCTCGGGCGGGCTCGGCGCGGCCGGGAGCCCGCGAGGTCGCACATCTCGCGACGAGGTCGTACATCTCTCGACGAGGTCGCACGACTGGCGTCGAGGTCGTACAGACACGCCAGGACGAGGCCGGATCCGGCTTCGTCCTGGCGTGTCTGTACGACCAGGGTCCGCCGGGTGCGACTTCGGTCTGGTCGGTGCGACCTCGTGGCAGGGCGTGCGACCTCGCGAGATGTGGGCGCCGGGCGGGGCGCGGACGCAGGTGCCCGGCCATCCGGCTCTCCAGCCCAGCGAGCCCTCGGCTGCACAGACGGACGAGTGCCCAGGTGCCCGGGTACAGAGGTGCAGCTGCGCCCCCCCTCAGGAGGGGCTCGAGGAACCTCGGAAAAAACTTCTCGGGAAAAACCTCATGCCCCTGGCCCCCCTCCCGATAGGACGTGTGGCAGCCCACGGATGGGCGCCGCATCTCGGCCCCACTCACGGAAGAAGTTCATCATGGGTCTCTCGATCAACCAGAACATCGCGGCAGTCAACTCCTACCGCAACCTCTCGAACACGCAGAACGACCTCAGCAAGTCGCTCGAGAAGCTGTCCTCCGGCTTCCGCATCAACCGCGCTGCTGACGACGCTGCCGGTCTGGCGATCTCCGAGGGCCTGCGCTCGCAGGTCGGTGGCCTCAAGGTCGCTGCTCGTAACGCTCAGGACGGCATCTCCGTCGTGCAGACCGCTGAAGGCGCACTGACCGAGGTCCACTCGATCCTCCAGCGAGTGCGTGACCTCGCCGTCCAGGGTGCTAACGACTCCAACAACGACAAGGCTCGCGCCAACATCAAGACGGAGTCCGACAGCCTCGTCTCCGAGCTGGACCGCATCGCGAAGTCGACCAACTTCAACGGCACCAACCTGCTCCAGGGCAACGGCGCCAACGGCAACCTGAAGTTCCAGGTCGGCGCCTCGGGCGACGCCAACTCGACCATCGAGGTCGACCTCTCGGGTGCGAACGTCTCGGCCATCGCCGACTCGCTCGGCGCGACGGTCTCGGGCTCCACCTTCGACGTCCTCACCCCGACCGACGTCACCGGCGCCCAGGTCTTCACCATCAGCACCCCGGGTGTCGACAAGACGGTCACCACCGCCTCGGTCGGCGCGGCTGGCTCCATCAAGACGACGCAGCAGCTCGCTGACAAGCTCAACGCTGACGCGACGTTCTCGGCTGACCTCACCGCCTCGGTGGACAAGGACAACAAGCTCGTCGTCCAGGCCAAGAACGGCGGCGACGTCGTCGGTGGCGCCGCTGCTGGCACCCCCGCGTCCTCGGGTACCGGTGTGGGCACGTCCGCTGCGGCGACCGCCACCACGGGGCTCGACTTCAGCACCAACGCGCTGTCGCAGCAGTCCATCAAGAACATCGACACCCAGATCGAGAAGGTCTCGACCGCTCGTGCCGGCCTCGGTGCTCTGCAGAACCGCTTCGAGCACACCATCAAGAACGTCAACGTCGCCGTGGAGAACCTCTCGGCTTCCGAGAGCCGTATCCGCGACACCGACATGGCGTCCGAGATGGTCAGCTTCACCCGCGCCCAGATCCTCTCGCAGGCTGGCACGGCGATGCTCGCTCAGGCCAACCAGATCCCCCAGGGCGTCCTCTCGCTCCTGCGCTGATCTCGTTGACCAGCGGTGAGAACCGCTGAGCACGCGTCACAGCAGCACCCGTAGCACCAGCACCACCGCAGGACCGCAGGACTGACGGCGGTGGGGGACACCGTCCCTCACCGCCGTCTCCCTTTCTCTCCCGGGCTCTGGCCCGGACCTGGGCACAGGCCCAGGCACCTGGGCCGCACGAGGCCCTTCATCTCGAGGCCGCGCCACGCGTGGTCCTCGGCACAGACACGAGGAGCACGCCTGATGGTCAGCCTGGGTATCGACGGAATGATCAGCGGTCTCAAGACGTCCGACCTCATCAACCAGCTCATGCAGGTCGAGGCCATGCCTCAGACGATGCTCAAGTCGAAGGTCGCGACGACGCAGGCCTTCGTCTCCGCGCTCCAGGGCCTCAACACCCGGGTCGCCTCCCTCGCGGACGTGGCCAAGAACGTGGCCAAGCCCGAGTCGTGGCAGGCCGCGACGGGCGTGTCGTCCGTCGGCTCGATCAAGGTGACCACGAGCGCCGGAGCCCAGCCGTCGAGCCTGAGCTTCACGGTCGACCAGCTCGCGACGGCCCAGACCTCGGTCAGCGGCAACGTGCCCGACCTCGCCTCGTTCTTCGGCGGGACCGTCCCCTCGCACGTGACGATCGCGAGCGGGTCCGGTGCAGACCAGAAGGCCGTGGTCGTCGACCTCGCGGGCGTGACCGACCTCTCCGAGCTGGCCGCCAAGCTCAACGCCCCCGAGACGGGTGTCACGGCGAGCGTCGTGAAGATCTCCGCGACAGAGTCGCGCCTGCAGATCACCGGCAAGGCGACCGGGGAGAAGTCGTCCTTCGACGTGTACGCGGGCAAGCACACCAAGGAAGAGCTCGTCGCCGGGGTCGGCGCCCCGCCCGTCGTCAACAAGATCGATGCGCTCGTCGGTGCCGTCGACGCGAAGATCACCGTGTGGGGCGAGCAGCAGATCACCTCCGCGAGCAACACCTTCTCCGACGTCCTCGCCGGCGTGAGCTTCACCGTCTCCCAGAAGACCACCGAGCCCGCGACCATCACGGTCTCGCGCGACGACGCCGCGCTGACCAAGCTCGCCAAGGACCTCGTCGGCGCGATGGGCGTGGTGCTCTCCGAGATCAAGTCGCGCACCTCGCCCACGACGACCACCTCCGAGGACGGCCGGACCGTCATCACCGGGGGTGTGCTCTCGGCCGACAGCGCGACCCGCGGGATCCAGCAGTCGGTCACCACGGCCATGTCCTACCCCGTCGACGGGATCTCGCCCTCGGCCGTCGGGATCACGGTGACCAAGGAGGGCACCTTCACCCTCGACGAGGCGAAGTTCGCCGAGGCCCTCGCGAAGGACCCCGCGATGGTCGAGAAGGTCGTCACCGGGATCGCCAAGAGGGTCTCCGAGACGGCGACGGGGATCTCGGACTCGATCGACGGCAGCCTCACCTCGAAGATCAAGAACCAGGAGTCCTTCAGCAAGGGGCTCAGCGAGCAGGTGAGCGACTGGGACCGTCGTCTGGCGAACCGCCGCTCGGGCCTCGAGCGCACCTACGCCTCGCTCGAGGTGACGCTCAGCGGTCTGCAGTCGCAGTCGTCGTGGCTCGCCGGGCAGCTGGCCGGCCTCTCGTCGAACAGCTGACGCACGCACCACCCAGCCGGACCGTCTGCGCGGCCCCTCCCTCTCCCGAGGGTCGGGGCCGCGTCGTCGTCTGCGGTCGTCGACCGTCCTCGCCGTCCTCGCCCGTCTGCGGTCGCCAGCTGCCCGACGTCGTCCGTCCCGGTCTGGCACCGGCTGAGATCGTCTGCGGTCGGGCGGTGCAGACTTCTCACACCCTCACCCGGTCTGCCGATGAGGACCGCATGAGCAACATGACGAGCTCCGAAGCACAGCGCGCGCGGTTCCTCAACGACACCGTCCTCAGCGCGAGCCCCGCCCGCCTGCTGACGATGCTGTACGACAGGCTGGTGCTCGACCTGGACCGCGGTGCGAAGGCGCAGACCGCGGGCGACATCCAAGAGGCGAACCGGCAGCTGACCCACGCGCAGGACATCGTCGCCGAGCTCCTCGTGACGCTCGACGCCGACGCCTGGCCCGGCGGTGCTGGCCTCAAGGCCCTGTACTCCCACCTCATCAGCGAGCTCGTGCAGGCCAACGTCACGCACGACGCCGCACGCACCCAGCGCTGCCGCGAGGTCGTCGAGCCGTTGCGCAACGCCTGGCACGAGGCAGCCGCCGAGCTCGGCGGGGCGTCCTCCGCCCGCGCCGAGCTCGCGACCGCCGGCGCGCCGGTGAGCGGCGGTGTGCTCGGTGTCGGCTGACCTGAGCACGCTCCCGGCCGCCTCGCGGCTCGGCGCCGAGCCCTTCCCGTCGCACGCGACCGCGTCGGCACGGTCCGTCGACGAGGCGGCCTGGGAGGACGAGTCGGCCCAGCCTGAGACAGCCGCCGCAGCCGAGCAGCCCGAGGCCGCACTCCCAGAGCAGACCCCGTGGGAGGCCGCGCTCACCCAGATCGAGGACGCCCTCGACGAGGCCGAGGCTCTCGTAGCCCCCGGCTTCCTCTTCGACGAGGTGCAGGTCCCGCGCATCGGGCTCTGGGTCCCGCCGGCAGACCTCGGTCCGCTCCCGGCCGCCCTGGCCGCGCGGGTGACCGAGATCCTCGACCGGCAGAGGGCTCTCGCCCCGCGTGTCGAAGAGGCCGCACGGGCCGCTCGCGCGCACCTCAAGGCCGTCGGTTCCATGCAGACGAACGACACGAGCGCCTCGGTGTACGTCGACGCCGTGGGGTGAAAGAAAAGTCCTCTCACCCGGGGGTGAGAAAACCCTCATGGGTTGCGAGGACCTGACGATAGTGCTTTACGAGCCAGGAAGGCTCGCGCAGGAGGCCATGGATCGGCCGATCAGTCACCATCACGTGGGGATAGTCGTGTTCGATTCAGTGACCTTCGTCGCGCTCAACAGCGCTCTGGACGGCCTTGCCCTGCGCCAGCGGGTGATCGCGAACAACGTCGCGAACATCAACACCCCGAACTACCTCGCGGGCCGTGTCTCCTTCGAGAGCGAGCTCGCCTCCGCGGTACGCCGCGGCACCGGTGCGGCCAAGCCCACCGAGGCCCGCTCCCTCGAGCCCACGCGTCTTGACGGCAACAACGTCAACCTCGACGCGGAGACGTTGCTCAACGTCGACACCAACCTGCGCTACCAGCTGGCCACCCAAGCGGTGGACGGCACCTTCTCGTCCCTCCGAACAGCCATGAGGACCAGCTGATGACAACCTTCGGAGCGATCGGCATCGCCAGCACAGGCATGACCGTCAACCGCAAGTGGCTCGACGCGGTGAGCGACAACCTCGCCAACATCAACACCGTCCGCCCCTCCGACGAGGCGGCCTTCCAGGCCCGCTACGTCGTGGCGAGCGCGGTCGGCTACCCCGAGAACGGCCAGGGCGTCCAGGTCGCCGGCATCGAGCTCGGCAGCGCCGAGGGCCGGATGGTCTACGAGCCCGACCACCCGCTCGCCGACGGCGAGGGCTACGTCAAGTACCCCGAGGTCGACATGGCCGGGCAGATGTCCCAGATGATCATGGCCCAGCGCGGCTACCAGGCGAACGCGTCGGTCGTCGACCGTGCGAAGGCCACCTACGAAGCAGCACTGCAGATCGGACGAGGCTGATGAGCATCCCCGCGATCGAGGGAATCTCCCTCTCCGGCGCCGGTGGCGTCTCGCCGACCGGCTACCTGTCGGGCCCCGACGTCATCGGGGTGCCCAGCACCTCGGGCACCGCCGAGACCTCCAACGCCTTCGGGAACGTCCTCACGGGTGCGGTCTCGAACCTGCAGTCGCTCCAGGACACGTCGAACGCCCTCGCGGTCAAGGCCGTCACGGGTGACCTCGACGACATCCACGACTACACGATCGCCTCGACCGAGGCGAAGGTGACCCTCGAGCTCACCGCCGCCGTCCGCAACAAGGCCGTCGAGGCCTTCTCCGAGATCATGAGGATGCAGGCCTGATGCCGCAGCAGATCACCTCCGCGCTGGGCCGGGTCACCTCGTCCATCCGTGAGTTCACGGTCGCCCAGCGCACCCTCGCGCTCATCGGCCTCGCGGTCGCCGTCGTCGGCGTCGTCGCCCTGAGCATGTGGTTCAACCGTCCCCAGTTCTCCCCGCTCTACACCGACCTCGCGCCGGCCGACGCCAGCGCGATCGTCGACCAGCTCACCACCCAGGGCGTCAAGTACCAGCTGACCAACGGCGGGTCGACGGTCCTGGTCCCGACCGAGTCGGTCTACGACATGCGCCTCAAGGTCGCGGCGAGCGGCATGTCCCCCTCGGCCGACGGCGGCTACTCGCTGCTCGACGACATGGGCATGACCTCCTCGGAGTTCCAGCAGGACGTCACGTACAAGCGCGCCCTCGAGGGCGAGATGGGCAAGACGGTCTCCTCCATGGAGGGTGTCGAGCTCGCGACGGTCAAGCTCGCGATGCCGGCCGAGTCGGTCTTCGTCGACGAGGCGACCGACCCGACGGCGTCGGTCTTCGTCAAGACCCGCTCCGGCGTCACGCTGACCGACGACCAGGTGCAGTCGATCGTCAACCTCGTCTCCGCGAGCGTCGAGGGCATGAAGGCGACCGACGTCGCCGTCATCGACGCCTCGGGCACGGTGCTCTCCGCCGTCGGGACCGGCCTCGCCGCCGGCGGCGCCAACAAGCAGACCGTCGAGTACGAGCAGCGCGTCGCCGACTCGATCCAGTCGATGCTCGAGCCGATCGTCGGGCAGGGCAAGGCCGTCGTCACGGTCACGGCCGACCTCGACTACGACGCGACCGAGCGGACCCAGGAGTCCTTCTCGAGCGCCGAGGGTGTCCTCCCGCTCACCGAGCGCAGCACGACGGAGAACTTCACAGGGACGGGCAACCCCGCGACGGGCGTGCTCGGTCCGGACAACATCCAGGTCCCCGTCGGCGAGGGCGCCGGTGACGGCAGCTACACCAACGAGACCAACGAGGCCAACAACGCCGTCGACAAGCTCACCGAGCACACTGTCACGGCGCCCGGCACGGTCCGTCGTCAGTCGGTCTCCGTGGCCGTCGACGCCGCCGCAGCAGCAGCGGTCGACATGGCCCAGCTGCAGGCGATGGTCTCCTCCGCAGCAGGCTTCGACGAGGCACGCGGCGACGTCGTGACCGTCTCGCAGATGCCCTTCGACACCTCGAGCGCCGAGTCGGCCCAGGCCGCCCTCGACGCCGCCGCGGCAGCCGACGAGGCCGCCGCCCGCAGCCAGATGATGCGGACCCTGATCATCGCCGGTGTCGCGCTCCTCGCGGTGATCCTGCTCGCGATCTTCCTGGCCCGCCGCAACCGCAACCGAGCCGACCCGCGCGAGTCCCTCGACCTCGGCGACCTGCCGATCATGGACGAGCCGCTGGCCCTCGAGCCCGCCGACCTCGACACCCAGCTCCTCGAGCTGCCCGACGTCCCCGAGCTGCCCTCGGCCGAGCAGATCAGCATCGAGCGCAAGCGCAACGACGTGGCCCTCCTCGTCGACGAGCAGCCCGAGCAGGTCGCCGAGCTGCTCCGCGGCTGGATGGACCAGAGGTCCTCCGTATGAGCACCGCGACCCTGACCGGGACCCAGAAGGCCGCCCTCGTCCTCATGCAGATCGGCCGCGACCGTGCGGCCAAGGTGATGGCCCAGCTCGACGAGACGTCGATCGAAGAGCTCACCGCCGAGATCCTGCGCATGGAGCGGGTCGACCGCGACATGGCCGACGAGGTCATCGCCGAGTTCCACGCGGTGACCCTCGGCGGCGGCTCGAGCATCAGCAACGGCGGCCTCGGCTTCGCCCAGCAGCTGCTCGAGGCCTCGATGGGCGGCGTCAAGGCGCAGGAGCTCCTCGACCGTCTCGCCACGAGCATGGCCGGCCAGCCCTTCGAGTTCCTCCAGCAGGCCGACGCCCGCCAGGTCCTCGCGCTCCTCAACGGCGAGCACCCGCAGACGATGGCCCTCGTGCTCGCGCACCTGCGTCCCGAGCACGCCTCGGCGATCCTCGCCGGGCTGCCCAACGAGACCCAGGGCGAGGTCGCGCACCGCATCGCGCTCATGGAGCGTGCCGCGCCCGACGTCGTCATGGTCGTCGCCGACTCCCTCCACAAGAAGGCCTCGGCCGTCCTCACCCCGCGGGAGACCTCAGCCGTGGGTGGTGTCGGTCCTCTCGTCGAGATCATCAACCGCGCCGACCCGGGCACCGAGAAGCTCATCCTCGAAGGACTCGAGACCCGCGACGTCGAGCTCGCCGAAGAGGTGCGCTCGCGCATGTTCGTCTTCGCCGACATCGTGCTGCTCGAAGACCGCGCGCTCCAGCTGGTGCTGCGCGGCGTCGAGTCCGCGAACCTGGCCCTCGCCCTCAAGGGTGCTGGCCCGGGGGAGCGCGACGCCGTGCTCCGGAACCTGTCCGAGCGCGCGAGCGAGAACCTGCTCGAGGAGATCGAGCTGCTCGGTGCCGTCCGCATGTCGCAGGTCGAGGAGGCACGGGCGGAGATCGTCCAGGTCATCCGACGCCTCGAGGAGAGCGGCCAGATCGTCATCCGCCGCGAGGGCGAGGACGAGTATGTGTCCTGACGCCCCCACCTTCGGCTCCGCCAGGCTCACCGTCGTCGAGGACCACCGTGTCCGCGACACCCAGGAGCGCGCCCGCGTGGCTGGCTACGCCGCCGGCTTCGCGGCCGGCAGCCGGGCCGCAGCCGCGGCGACCGAGACGCTGCACCAGCGTCTGGTCGCCGAGGCACGCGCGGCCGAGGCCGCCCGCACCGCCGAGCACGCCGCAGCCGTCGCAGTCCTCAACCGTGCGGCGCAGGGTGCTGCGGCACGGGTGCTCCCGGTCCTCGACGACGCCCGCGGTCTCCTCTACACAGGTGCCGTCGAGCTGGCCCGCGCGGTCCTGGGCACCGAGCTCGCCGACACCGAGCAGTCGGCCCGTGCGGCGCTCGCCCGCGCCCTGGACGTCCCGCACGACGTCCAGGTGCAGACGGTTCGTCTGCACCCCGCCGACCTCGCCGCCGTCAGGGCTGCCGAGAACGCCCGCGGCACGCAGGACCTCCCGTCCCTCGACGGCGTGGTTCTCGTGGCCGACCCCTTGCTGTCCCGCGGCGACGCCGTGAGCACCTTCGAGGGCGGGTTCTTCGACGCCCGCATCGAGGTGGCCTTCACCCGCGCCGTCGAGGCGCTGCGCACGAGCGTCGAGCTCGTCCCCTCGGACGAGCCCCGATGACCGCCGACCTGGCGACCGCCGAGCGGTCCGCGACGACGGCCCCACACCCGACCCCGTCGGCCGCGGCCGCCTGGTCCGGCGTGCTGGGCGCGGCGCGACCCGAGCGGGTCGGCCAGGTCAGCGCGGCCGTCGGTCTGTCCCTCGACGTGGTCGGTCTCGACTGCGCGCTCGGTGACGTCCTCACCCTCGGCGAGAAGGGCCGCGGCTCCTCGCCCGAGTCAGCCTCGATGCTCGCCGAGGTCGTGGCCGTCACCGGGTCGACAGCCCGCTGCATGCCCCTCGGCGCGATGCGCGGCATCCGCCCGGGTCTCCAGGCCCGCACGACAGGTGGCGCGCTCCAGGTCCCCGTCGGCGCTGGTCTGCTGGGCCGCGTCGTGGACGGCCTCGGTCGCCCGCTCGACGGCAAGGGCCCGCTCGTCGGGACGTCCTCCGTGCCGCTCGACGGCAAGGCGCCGCACCCCCTCGAGCGTCAGCGCGTCGCGCAGCCGCTCACCCTCGGCGTGCGCACCCTCGACACCCTCACGACCGTGGGCCGCGGCCAGCGCATGGGCCTGTTCGCAGGCTCAGGTGTCGGCAAGTCGACCCTGCTGTCGATGGTCGCCCGCGGCACCGACGCGGCGATCAGCGTGATCGCCCTCGTCGGCGAGCGTGGTCGTGAGGTCCGCGAGTTCCTCGAGGACGACCTCGGGCCCGAGGGCCTGGCCCGGTCTGTCGTCGTGGTCGCCACCTCCGACGAGCCCGCGCTCGTCCGCCTGCGAGCAGCCTTCGTCGCGACCCGGATCGCCGAGTCCTTCCGCGAGGCCGGCCAGGACGTCGTGCTGATGATGGACTCGCTCACCCGTGTGGCGATGGCCCAGCGCGAGATCGGTCTGTCGGTCGGCGAGCCCCCCGCGACCCGCGGCTACCCGCCCTCCACCTTCTCGGTCCTCGCCGAGCTCCTCGAGCGTGCCGGCACCTCCGCCTGCGGCTCGGTCACGGGCATCTACACGGTCCTGGTCGACGGCGACGACCACAACGAGCCGATCGCCGACGCGGCCCGCTCGATCCTCGACGGCCACGTCGTGCTCGACAGGCGCCTCGCCGTCGCCGGGCACTTCCCGAGCATCGACGCCCTCGGCTCGATCTCGCGCGTGGCGACCCGCGTCACCAGCCCGCAGCAGCGCGCCGACGCGACGGCCCTGCGCAAGGTGATGTCGGCCCGGCGCGCGGTCCAGGACCTCGTGGACGTCGGCGCCTACGTGCAGGGCAGCAACCCGCTCGTCGACGCCGCCCTCGCCCACCAGGGCCAGATCGACGCGTTCCTCCAGCAGGGTGTCGACGAGCCCGCGACGTCCGAGCAGTCCTGGGCTGCGCTCCGCGGCCTGGTGCAGGGCATGGGGGTGGCCGCATGAGCCGCCCCTTCCGCCTCGCCGGTCTGCTGCGCTTCCGCAAGCTGCAGGAAGACCAGGCCGCCGCGGACCTCGCCGTCGCGCACGCCGCGCGCCGGGTCGCCGCCCAGCGTCAGAGCCGGGCCGACGGGGCCCTCGCCGACCACGGCTTCGACCCCGTCGAAGAGGCCGGCGCCTGGTTGTCCTCGGTCGCGACCCGTGCCGCGCTGCGGAGCCTCGCCTCCGAGGCCGGTGCCGCGACCGAGCTCGCCGGCATCGAGGTGACCCGCCGCGAAGACGCCTGGACCCAGACCCGCCGTCAGCTCGTGCCGCTCGAGAAGCTCTCCGAGAAGCACGCCGAGCGCGAGGCTGTCGAAGACCTCCGCCAGGAGCAGATCGTGCTCGACGAGATCGGCTCTCGCACGAAGGGCCCTGAGTCACCCGCAGCGCCCACCACCGACGGAACCCGAGGAGAGTCATGAGCGCCGTCGAGGCGATGGGCCGGATCAGCCAGATCCAGTCGACCATCCGCAGCCTGACCCAGCCGAGCGCCCAGCAGGCGATGGGCGTCGCCGTCCTCGGCTCGGGGACCGCGTCGACCGCGACGTCTGCGGCCGGTGCCTCCCTCGCGACGACGAGCACGACGTCCGCCGTCCAGGCCCTCACCGGCGCCTCGGCGTCGACCGGGACCTCGCAGGACTTCGCGACCCAGCTCGCCGCGCTCTCGGGTGCGGCCGCGGTCGCCCCGACACCCGCGTCGGCCAGCGGACCGACGGGCGCCGACCTCGTGGCCGAGGCCCGCAAGTACGTGGGCGTCCCCTACGTGTGGGGCGGCGCGACCCCGCAGGGGCTCGACTGCTCAGGCCTCGTCAAGCTCTCGCTCTCGGCCCTCGGCGTCGACATGCCGCGCGTCGCCCGCGAGCAGATGACGCAGGGGACCCCCGTGGCCTCCCTCGACCAGGCGGAGCCGGGCGACCTGCTCGTCTTCGACGGCGGCTCGCACATCGGCATCTACCTCGGTGAGGGTCGCATGATCGACGCGCCCAAGCCCGGGGACAGGGTGCGCGAGCGCGACGTCTACGAGACGCCGACGGCCATCCGCCGCGTCCTGCCGACAGCCTCCGAGGCTGCCGCCGCAGCAGCGGCCGCAGCACCCGCCCTCTCGACCGCGGCCCAGGTCGAGCAGCTGCTCGCCAGCAGCGCCGCCGACCGCTCGTCCATGACCGCACTCCTGGGAGATGCCGCATGACCGCCCCGACCACCCTCTCGACGCTCGGCGTCCGCGGCGCCCAGCCGGCCTCAGCGCCGCGCAGCGCGTCGTCGTCCAGCGGCGACGCCTTCGCGGCTGCGCTCAGCCGCTCGCAGACCGACAGGGCCGCCGACCAGCGACGCCCCGCCCAGCGCCCGGTCGAGCGACCCGAGCCCGTGCAGCCCCGCAGGCTCGAGGCCGTGCAGCCGCGCCGCAGCGAGCTCTCGACGGACCGTGGACCCTCGACGCTCCAGCGCGAGCGCCCGGGGCACGACCTCGGCATGCCGAAGCCTCGGACGCCCGGGGCCGGGACGACGCGGTCGACGGAGTCGTCCGCGGGGACGTCCGCGTCCGGCAGCACGACCGGCGCCACGGCACCGGCCGGCGACGCGACATCGACAGGAGCGACGGCCCCGACCGACGCCGCGCCTACCGCCGATGCCACGAGCGAGACCGTCGCCCCGGTGACGGTCCCGGCCGTGCCGGCTGACGCCGCCACGCTGCTCGCCCAGCAGCTCGCCGCGGCCGGGGCTGTCGTGGTCGCCGACCCGCAGGCGTCGGCCGCAGCGCCGGCTGCGCCGACCGGAGCCGAGACCGACGCGACGACCCAGGTCCCGGCTGTCCAGGCAGCGCCGGTACCCGGTGCTGCTGCGGCCCAGGCCGCTGCTGCTGTCGACCAGCAGGCGCCCTCCGCGCCGGCCGCCGACCAGCAGGTCACGTCGTCCGCCCCGGCTGCCGCCCAGGCTGGAGCCGCGGCGGGAGGTGTCGCCGGAGAGACCACGACGACCGCTCGTCCCGGGACCCCGGCTGCCGCCGGGGCAGACACGGCCGCAGCGCGCGGTGCTGTGGCGGCGACCGCGACCGACGCGTCGTCCGCGCAGGGCGCCGACCTGTCGCAGGGCGGCTCCGGCTCGGCCTCGACCGAGACCGCAGCCGGTGGCGCTGCCGCCGCAGCCCCGGTGGCCGCGAGCCCGACCTCCTCGACGAGCACGTTCTCCCAGACTCTCGCCGGGCTCACGCCGACGGCTCCGGGGGAGCGGGTCGCCGCAGCACCCCAGGTCCCGGTGGCCGCCCAGGCACCGTCCCTCGCCGAGCAGGTCCGTGGACCTCTCGTCGCGCTGCGCCACGCGGCCCCCGGCGAGCACACGCTCACCCTGCAGGTCACGCCCGACAGCCTCGGACCCGTCCAGGTGAAGGCGCACATCGGCGCGGCGGGCGTGCGCATCGAGCTCCTCGGTGCGACGGACGCGGGCCGCGAAGGCCTGCGCGCGCTGCTCACCGACCTGCGCCGCGACCTCGCGGGCACAGGCATGAACGCCTCGCTCACCCTCGCCGGTGACTCCGACAGGTCGCAGGGCGGCCTCGCCGGCGACTGGGGCGCAGGCCAGCAGGGCACCCGCGGCGGGAACGGCAGCGCCGGCACCCGCGCCGAGCACACAGCCGCTCTGGCGGCTGCTCCGCTCCCCGAGACCACCCGACCCACGACCCCGACCACTGGCGCCCTCGGCGTCGACGTCCTGACCTGAGGAGAACGCCGATGCCCATCGACACCACCATGACCACCCCGGTCGACACCACGTCCGTGAAGAACGCGCAGGGTCTGCACGCCGGGGCCAACGGCGCGAGCACGTCGAAGAAGTCCCTCGACAACGAGACCTTCATGACGCTGCTCGTCGCCCAGCTGAAGTACCAGGACCCGAGCTCGCCCATGGACACCACCGAGATGATGGCGCAGACCACGCAGCTGGCCAGCATGGAGAAGCTCACCACCATGACGGACACCATCGCGGAGAGCTTCGCCCTCCAGATGCGTGACACCGCCGCCACCCTCCTCGGCAAGCAGGTGAGCTACACGCAGGCCGACGGGACCGTGAAGTCCGGCGTCGCCGAGTCGGTCTCCTACAAGTACCACGTCCCGATGGTCGTCGTCGACGGGGTCGAGGTCACCCTCGACGCCGTCCAGACGGTCCGCACCGCCGGCAGCACGCCCGTCGTGCCGCCGGCACCCACGACGCCGGCCGACCCCGACGACGACACCGCAGCACCGGGGACGCCGACCGCCCCCGCCACAGCCTCCGCCTAGTCCGTACATCCCGAAGGGAACTTCTCATGCTCCGCTCGCTCTTCTCCGGCATCTCCGGGCTCCGCACCCACCAGACCATGCTCGACGTCACCGGCAACAACATCGCCAACGTCAACACCACGGGCTTCAAGGCCTCGCAGACGCAGTTCAAGGACACCCTGTCCCAGGTGCTCACCAACGCCGGTGGCGCCCAGGGTGGCGTCGGTGGCACCAACCCGGCGCAGGTCGGTCTCGGCGTGCAGCTCGCCGGTGTCACCACGAACTTCCAGCAGGGTGCCGCGCAGGTCACCAACCGCTCGACGGACATGATGATCTCGGGCGACGGGTTCTTCGTGGTGTCCAAGAACGGCGAGAACTTCTACACCCGTTCTGGCGCCTTCGACTTCGACGCCAACGGCAACCTCGTCACCGCCGAGGGTGCGCTCGTCCAGGGCTGGGCGGCCGTCGACGGGGCTGTCGACCCGAACGGTCCGCTCGCGCCGCTGCGCCTGCCCACCTCGGTCCTCAACCCGGCGAGCGCGACCACGAAGGTCGGCTTCGACGGTAACCTGCCCTCCGACGCCGCGCTGGGAACGGTGCTCAACCGCGACGTCGAGGTCTACGACGCCCTCGGCAACGCCCGCACCATCACGCTGTCCTTCACGCAGTCGGCCGGCGCCGCCCCGGCAGCCCCCAACCGCTGGATGCTCACCACCTCCGACGGTGGCGCAGCCCAGCCCGTCGCCTTCAACGCCGACGGCACGCTCGCCTCGCCCGGCACCGTGACGGTCGACGGCGTCGCGGTCTCCCTCGCCGACGTCACGGGCTTCGCCAAGCTCACGAGCATCGAGACGGCCTCCAAGGACGGTCAGCGCGCCGGCAGCCTGCAGTCCTTCACGATCAACGCCGACGGCACGATCATCGGTGCGTTCTCCAACGGCCTGAAGTCGCCCGTCGGCCGCATCGCCCTGGGCACCTTCGCCAACCCTGTCGGTCTCGAGAAGGCCGGTGGCTCGCTCTACACGACCACGGTCAACTCGGGCGAGGCCGCGATCGGCACCGCCGGAGCCGGTGGCCGCGGTTCCCTCGTCGGTGGTGCGCTCGAGATGTCGAACGTCGACCTCTCGCAGGAGTTCACCAACCTCATCATCGCCCAGCGTGGTTTCCAGGCGAACTCGCGTGTCATCACCACCTCGGACGAGCTGCTCCAGGAGCTCGTCAACCTCAAGCGCTGACACCGGCGCAGGCGTCCGCGCCTGCACTGCTCGCCCGCGCCCGCACGCATGCCCGTCCGTCCGCCCACGCGGGCGGGCGGGCGTCGCTGCGGGCTCGCCCAGGATCTCCCAGCAGCACCCCCCGCAAAGCCTCATACCCCGTGGTCACCCGCCGAAGAGATCTGTGACGGGTTCATGGACGGACCTCTAGCAGCACCCCACGGACGGATGAACAAGTGATAGTCGTGACGCGCCTCAACGGGCCGCCCTTCGCGGTCAACCCTGACCTCGTGCAGCGCATCGACAGCGCCCCCGACACGATCCTCACCCTCGTCGACGGCACCAAGTTCATCGTCCAGGAGTCCATGGCCGAGGTCATCGAGCTGGTCAACGACCACCGCTCCCACATGATCGCCCGCGCCCAGCAGATCCAGCAGGCAGAGCTCTCAGAGCCGCCGACGACCCGCCCGGACCTGGCGCTGGTGAAGAAGATCTCAGAGGAGGACTCCTGATGGATCCGGCAACCCTGCTCGGCATCGGTATCGCTCTCGGCTCGATCCTCGCGATGATCATCCTCGAGGGCGCGAGCCCGATGGCCGTCCTCCTCCCGGCCCCGATGATCCTCGTCTTCGGCGGGTCCTTCGCCGTGGCCCTCGCGGGCGGGACCCTGAAGGACACGATCGGTGGCCTCAAGTCCCTGCCCAAGGCGTTCCTCGGCAAGGCCAAGACCTCCGCCGACTCGATCGACACGATCGTCACGCTGGCCGAGAAGGCTCGACGCGAGGGTCTGCTGTCCCTCGAGGAGGCAGCCCGCGACATCGACGACGAGTTCCTCAAGAGCGGCCTGCGCTCCGCGATCGACGGCACCGACCCCGAAGACCTCCGGGCCCTCCTCGAAGACCGGATCCACTCCAAGCGGGTCTCGGACAAGACGTCGTACAAGTTCTTCCACGACATGGGCGGCTACGCGCCGACCATCGGCATCGTCGGCACGGTCATCTCGCTCGTCCACGTGCTCGAGAACCTCTCGAACCCTGACGAGCTCGGCCACATGATCGCCGCGGCCTTCGTCGCGACCCTCTGGGGCATCCTCTCGGCCAACGTCCTGTGGCTGCCGATCGGCAACCGCCTCAAGCGGCTGTCCGAGCTCGAGTGCAGCCAGATGGAGATCGTCCTCGAGGGACTCCTCTCCGTCCAGGCCGGTGCCAACCCGCGCCTGGTGGGTGAGCGCCTGCGGAGCCTGCTGCCGCTGAGCGAGCAGCAGCAGGTCGAGAAGGAAGCCGCGTGAGCAGCGGCGGCGGGAAGAAGCGCGGCAAGAAGGAGCTCGAGGAGGAGCACGAGGACGCCGAGCGGTGGCTCGTGAGCTACGCCGACATGATGACGGTCCTCGTGGCGCTGTTCATCGTGCTGTACGCGATCAGCCAGGTCGACGAGGTCAAGTACGACCAGCTGCGCCAGTCGCTCGCCGCAGGCTTCAACGCCCCGCAGGTGTCGATCCTGTCCGACGGTGCCGGTGTCCTCACCGACAACCCGACCGAGGCCGTGGTCCCGGCGGTCGACAAGATCATCCCGTCGACGGTCGACGAGTCCACCTCCGGTGACGGGGGAGAGGCTGCCGGAGAGGGTGAGGCAGCCTCGGACGCCGACATCGCCGCAGCGCGCGTGGAGTACCAGAGCTTCGAAGAGCTCGCGAAGTCCATCGACACCGCGCTCGCCGCCGGTGGCATGGAGGGCGTGGTGCAGTTCCGGATCGACGAGCGCGGACTGGTCATCGGCATGATCACCGACGAGGTGTTCTTCGCCTCGGAGAGCGCGGTCCTCACACCGACCTCGCAGTCCGTCGTGGACACCATGACGCCGTTCTTGGTGCCGCTGCCCAACGAGATCTCGATCGAGGGCCACGCGGACTCGGTCCCCACAGCCCGTTACGCGTCCAACTGGGAGCTGTCCTCGGACCGCGCGACCCAGGTGCTGCGTCGCATGGTCGAGTCTGACGGCATGCCGGCCCCCCGGGTCTCCGCCGTCGGCTACGGCGACTCTCGCCCGCTCCAGCCCAACGAGACCGCGGAGGGCCTGACCGCCAACCGTCGTGTCGACCTCGTCGTCCTCAGCGACGAGCCCGAGCGCATCCGTGCGCTCCTCCCCATCGTCCCGACCCTTCCCGAAGGCTGAGCCCGCCATGCCCATCGAACAGCGCGTGATGAACGCGCCCCAGCGTCCAGGCGCCGCCGCGTCCGGCGGCGGCATCAAGCCGAAGGCCGAGGCGGCTGCCCCCGAGGAGACCCCGAAGAAGAGCAAGAAGAAGCTCTTCGTCATCGTCGGCATCGCCGTCGTGGTCCTCGCCGCGGCCGCCTACTACTTCCTCGTCATGTCGAAGGGCGGCGAGGCCGCCGAGCCCGCCCCCGAGCCCGGCGAGGTCTTCACAGTCGAGGCGATGAGCATCAACCTCGCCGACGGCCACTACCTGCGTCTCGGCTTCGGCCTCCAGCTGACCCTCGAGGCCCACGAGCTCGACGCCGCGAAGGCTCGAGACGCCGCGATCGCCCTCTACTCCGGCAAGTCCGTGGCAGAGGTCACCGACCCCGCGACCCGCGACACGCTGAAGGACCAGCTCGCGACGTCGCTCGAGACGCTCTACGAGGGCGAGGTGATGGGCGTCTACCTGACGGACTACGTCACCCAGTGAGGTGACCAGTGACCGGCACGGATGCCGGTGAGTCGGGGCGCCATGGAGGGCGCCACACGACCCTCGTGCTTCTCGTGGACGCATCGCGTGCACGACGAGGGGAGGAACGCAGCACCTGCGGGACGGACGCCCACGAGGGGCCCCGGACCGCAACCTGAGAAGTTCTTTTCACCCGGTGCCTGCTTTTCCTCATACCCGCGCTGGACGAGCCGATGGTGCTCTTCGTGACGGTCCAGGACAAGACGCGCCCCGCTGTGCGCCGACAGCGCCCAGCCCAGCCCGAGGCGTACGACTTCAGACGCCCGATGACGCTCGCCCGCGAGCACGGCCGAGCCTTCGAGATGGCCTTCGAGACCTTCGCCCGTCAGTGGGGCACCCAGCTCACCTCGCGCCTGCGCGTGATGGTCGGCGTGGGGCTCGACGGGGTCGAGATGGTCTCCTACGACGAGTACGTCCGCAGGCTCCCCACCCACACCACGATGGTGCTGTGCAGCATCGAGACCACGCGCTCGACAGCAGTGCTCCAGGTGGCCTCGGAGACCTCGATGCTCTGGGTCGACTACGTGCTCGGCGGCCCCGGCCTGATCCGTGAAGAGCTCCCGCGCGAGCTCACCGAGATCGAGACCACGCTCATCACGGACATGCTGTCCGGTGCGCTGGCCGACCTGCGCTACGCCTTCGTGGCAGTGGTCCCGCTCGACGTCCGCGTCAAGGGGATCCAGTACAACCCGCAGTTCGTGCAGGCCGCCCCGACGTCGGAGGCCGTGATCGTCGCGACCTTCACGCTGACCATCGCCGAGCGCCCCACGACCGCGACCCTCATGATCCCCGCCGACGTGCTGCTCGCCCCGCTGCGTGCGGGGGAGGGGGTCGTCCAGCGCAGCAAGGACGAGCTCGCCGAGGCCGCGGACGCGAGCGACCGCCTGCACCGCACCATGAGCACGGTCCCCGTCGACGTGTCCGTGCGGATGCGCCCGGTGACCGTCCACCCGCGCGACGTCGTCAACCTCACGGTCGGCGAGGTCATCCACCTGAACCACCCCGTGTCCCGCCCCCTCGACGTGGTGGTGGACGGCATCGTCCTCGCCCGCGGGGTCGCAGGGAACAACGGACGACAACTCGCCTGCAAGATCGTGGACGCTGAAGGAGAAGACCGATGAACACCGCAGACGCACAGGCTGCCGAGGCCGCAGAGCTGGTCCGGGCCGCCGCCGAGGCGCTCGCGCGCCTCGTCCCCTCCGACGTGCCGCTCGTCGTGACCCCCTGCGAGCCCGGAACGGGCCCCGGGGCCGACGAGGTCGCCGTGACGGCGTCGCTCGTGGGCACCCGCAGCGCCGACCTCGCCGTGATCGCCAAGACCGCGATCGAAGAGGCGCTCTCGGGCGCCGGCGCGGGTGCGCTCGTGTCGGTCGCCGACGCGCTGCGCCCGGCCCTCGAGGCCGCAGCCTCGACCCTCGGCGAGGGTGTCCTCGGCGAGGCGCAGATCCGTGACGCCGGGACGGCCTTCGGTGCCCAGGACGTGCACGTCTTCGCCCTCGAGGCCGCGGGTGTCGTCCGTGGCTGGTTCGGCCTGCGCCTGCGCGCCGACCAGGACGTCGTCCCGGCAGCCCCCGCCGGCGCATCCGGTGCGGGCAAGGGCGCCTCGGTCGGCGACAACCTGCGCCTCCTCTACGACGTCGAGATGACGCTCTCCGCCGAGATCGGCCGCGCCAAGCTGCCCGTCCGCCAGGTGCTCGAGCTCGTCCCGGGTGCTGTCATCGAGCTCGACCGCGTCGCAGGCAGCCCGGCCGACCTCATGGTCAACGGCCGCCTCATCGCCCGCGGCGAGGTCGTCGTCATCGACGAGGACTACGGTCTGCGCATCACCGAGATCGTCGACCTCGCCGAGGCCTCCGCCTGATGGACACCGCCGTCCTCGCGCTGCGCACCGTGCTCGCCCTCGTCGTGGTCGTCGGCCTCGTCGTGGTCCTGGGCCGGGTGCTCGACGACCGCGCCGCCGGGCGCACGCAGGACGGCATCGTGTCCCGTCTCCTCTCGCCCTTCAGGGCGCTGCTGCCCGGCCGGTCCGCCGCGCCGAAGCAGCGCCGTCGGCCCGCCCCCGTGCTCACCGTCGTCGGTCGTCAGGGCCTGGGTCCCAAGGCGAGCGTCGCTGTCGTCGACGTCGGCGACCAGCGTCTGGTCCTCGGCGTGAGCGAGGCCGGCGTCACGCTCCTCACGTCGATGCAGGCCCCGGCCGTCGAGGTCGAGCCTGTCGAGGTCGTCGAGGCTGTCCCGACCGCCGCGACGTCCCTCGTGAAGCGCGGCGCCACGCCCGGCACGGCACCTGTCGTCACGTCTGACACAGCTCCTGTCGTCGCGGCCGGCACGCCCACGCCTTCGTCCAGGCCCACGTCCGTCGAGCCTGCGGCCCCTGTCGCCTTCGACGAGGTCTTCGCCGGGATCGTCGCCCAGCAGCCCGAGGGTGCGCAGGACGCCACGGCAGGTCTCGCACCTGTCGCCTCGGACGCGACAGCGACCGAGCCCGTCGCCGCACAGCTCACCGGCACGCAGCCCACGGGCACGGCTGCGCCGGTCTCGACCAGCCTCGTCGCCGGTTCTGTCCTGTCTCCTGCGACGTGGCGGCAGGCCGTCAGCGCCGTGCAGTCGCGGACCCG
The DNA here is from genome assembly GCF_033798665.1 of Sanguibacter biliveldensis. Taxonomy (NCBI): domain Bacteria; kingdom Bacillati; phylum Actinomycetota; class Actinomycetes; order Micrococcales; family Sanguibacteraceae; genus Sanguibacter; species Sanguibacter biliveldensis. The sequence goes on along the minus strand of NZ_CP138359.1, from coordinate 3,506,398 downwards.
GCGGTGACCGCCGCCGCGGGCCGTCGCCCGCTGCGGCTGCTGGTCCTCGCGCTCCTCGCCCTCGTGCTCACGGTGCTCACCGTCGCCGGGGCGACACTCACGGCAGGTCCGGCCTCGGCCGCGACGCCTGTCCAGCGCGCGCAGAGCGTCGCCGTGACCGCGGTGCTGCCCGCCCAGCCGGGCGACCCGCTGGCACCCGGTGACCCGGCGGCCCCGGGCGACCCGATCGCCCCTGTCGACCCCGTCGCCCCGGCACCCGGTGTCGTGACCGTCGACCTCGACGGCACCTCGACGACCCCGAGCAGCTCGATCGTCGTGCTCCTGGGCATCACCCTGCTGTCGGTCGCCCCGTCGCTGCTGCTCATGATGACCAGCTTCACCAAGATCTTCGTGGTGCTCGCGCTGACCCGCAACGCCCTCGGGCTCACCGGCGTCCCGCCGAACCAGGTGCTCGCAGGCCTCGCGCTCTTCCTCTCGCTGTTCATCATGGCGCCGATCATCAGCCAGGTGAACGAGCTCGGCGTGCAGCCCTACGTCAACGGCGGGCTCGACTTCAGCGCCGCCGTCGAGGCCGGCTCTGCCCCGCTGCGCGAGTTCATGCTCGGTCAGACCCGTGAAGAAGACATCGCGCTGATGACCCGGGCGGCCGACCAGCCGAACCCGACCGACGCCGCGTCGGTCCCGATGCTCACGCTCATCCCGTCCTTCATGCTCTCCGAGCTCCGGGCCGCGTTCATCATCGGCTTCGTCATCTTCATCCCGTTCCTGGTGATCGACCTCGTGGTCTCGTCCGCCCTGATGTCCATGGGCATGATGATGCTGCCGCCCGTGATGATCTCGCTGCCGTTCAAGATCCTGCTCTTCGTCCTCATCGACGGCTGGGGCATGATCATCACGGCCCTCGTCGGAAGCTACGGGTAGCGGCCATGGACACCTCAGCAGTCCTCGACATCGGCGTGCAGGGCCTCATCATCGCGGCCAAGCTGTGCGCACCGATCCTCATCACCGCCCTCGTCGTCGGTTTTGCGGTCTCCCTCCTGCAGTCGATCACCCAGATCCAGGAGGTCACGCTCAGCTTCGTGCCCAAGGCCATCGCGGTCTCACTCGCGATGCTGATCTGCGGGCACTGGATGATCTCGGAGATGGTCTCGTTCACCCACGAGCTCTTCGCCCGCATCCCCGGTCTGCTCGGGGGCTGACAGGTGACCCTCAGCCTCCCCCTCGGCGCGCTCGAGTCGCTCATGCTCGTCGGCGTGCGCATCGTCGCCTTCCTCGTCGTCGCACCGCCCTTCTCGCACCGCGGCATCCCCGCGACGGTGAAGGTCATGCTCGCGACCGGGCTCGCCCTCGCCGTCGCGCCCCGCGTCGCGACCACCGTGCCCGCGAGCACCGGCGAGTACGTCGTGCTCCTCGTGGGCGAGGCGATGATCGGGGTCGGCCTCGGGTTCCTCGTCGCTGTCGTCTTCTCGGCCGTGCAGTCCGCGGGGTCGCTCATCGACCTCATGGGCGGCTTCTCGCTCGCCCAGGGCTTCGACCCGATGACCCAGGTCAACGGGGCGCAGTTCGCCCGCCTGTACCAGCTCACGGCCGTCGTGATCCTCTTCGTCTCGGACGGCTACCAGATGGTCATCTCCGGTCTGGTGCGCACCTTCGACGCGCTCCCGCTCGGTGCGAGCCTCGACCTGTCGAAGCTCGGTGACGCCCTGACTACGAGCGTCACCGGGATGTTCCTCGCGACCCTGCAGATCGCCGGTCCGCTCGTGGTCGTGCTGTTCCTCGCCGACGTCGGCCTCGGTCTGCTGACCCGGGTGGCCCCGGCGCTCAACGCCTTCGCCCTCGGCTTCCCGCTGAAGATCTTGCTCACGCTCAGCCTTGCCTCGCTCACGTACCTCGCGCTGCCGCGCATCATCGAGAACCTCACCGGCCGGTCGCTCGACGCGATCATCGGGGTCAGCTCGTGAGCGGGGGTGGGGACTCGGGGGAGAAGACCGAGCAGGCGACACCGAAACGGATGAAGCAGAACCGCAAGGACGGTTCGCTCCAGAAGTCCCAGGACCTCAGCTCGTGGCTGGGGATCGGTGCCGCCGCGGTGATGCTCCCGGTCGTCCTCGGCCGTGGTGCCTCCGCAGCGGTCGACCAGCTGAGCGCGGTCCGTGACGTCGTCGCGAACCCTGACCCCCTCGTCGTGGTCGACCTCCTCGGACGAGGGCTCGACTCGATCCTCGACAGCGTCACGCCGATGCTCATCGTCGTGGTGATCGCCGCGATCGTCGCGAACGTCGCCCAGGGCGGGCTGCACATCGCGACCAAGAAGCTCAAGCCGCGGGTCGACCAGTTCAACCTGCTCAAGGGCGTCAAGAACACCTTCGGCGGTCAGGCGCTCTGGCAGGGGGTCAAGGCGCTCACCAAGACCGTGGTCGTGGGGGCCGTCCTCTACATCGCGATCCAGAACCTCATGCCCGTCCTGCTCACGGCAGGCGGCCTGTCGATCGGCGCGCTGCTGTCGGCCGCCGGCGGCGGCATCACCTCGCTCCTGTGGAGCGCCGTGGTGGCGGGTATCGCGCTCGCCGTGCTCGACCTCGTCGTGGTGATGAAGCGGAACCGCAAGAAGACCCGCATGTCGCGCTACGAGATCAAGCAGGAGAACAAGCAGGCCGAGGGTGACCCCCAGCTCAAGGGGGCCATCCGGTCCAAGCAGATCGCGATGAGCCGCAACCGGATGATCGCCTCGGTGGCCGACGCCGACGTGGTGCTCGTCAACCCGACGCACGTGGCCGTCGCCCTGAAGTACGAGGCGGGGACCGGCGCACCACGGGTCGTCGCCAAGGGGGCCGGGCACGTCGCGGCCCGCATCCGCGAGGTCGCCGCCGAGAAGAAGGTCCCGATGATCTCCGACGTCCCGCTCGCCCGTGCCCTGCACGGCGCGTGCGAGATCGGCGAGGAGATCCCGGCCGACCTCTACGCGGCCGTCGCCCAGGTGCTCGCCTTCGTCATGGCGCTCAAGCGCCGCGGCGCGAGCACCGACGGGGTCCGGAGCATGCCCGGCCCGACGATTCCCGCACCACCTCCCGGCAGCCCACCACCGGCCCGCCGCACCCGGGCGTCGCGCACAGCGCGCCCCGCAGACTCCCCTGACCCGCAGCCCGACACGAACCCCGCACCGGGGACGTCCACCCTCTCGGAGGCCCGAGCATGAAGAACCGTGACCTCGCCAAGCTGGCGGTCCCTGTCGGTGTCGTCGGCATCGTCATGCTGCTCGTCATCCCGCTGCCCGCGATGCTGCTCGACGTGCTCATCGTCGTCAACATCGTCATGTCGCTGGTCATCCTGCTCACCACGATGTACGTGCAGCGGCCCCTCGACTTCTCGGTGTTCCCCTCGCTCATCCTCATCGCGACGCTGTTCAGGCTCGGGCTCAACGTGGCCTCGACCCGTCTCGTGCTCCGCGACGGCTACGCGGGAGAGGTCATCGGTGCCTTCGGGCACTTCGTCGTCGGCGGCTCGCTCATCATCGGCCTCGTCATCTTCCTCATCCTCGTGGTCATCCAGTTCGTGGTCATCACCAACGGTGCCGGCCGTGTGGCCGAGGTCGGTGCCCGCTTCACCCTCGACGCGATGCCCGGCAAGCAGATGGCCATCGACGCCGACCTCAACTCCGGGCTCATCACCGAAGACCAGGCCCGCCAGCGCCGCGCCGACGTCGCGGCCGAGGCCGACTTCTACGGTGCGATGGACGGAGGCTCGAAGTTCGTCAAGGGCGACGCGATCGCCGGCATCATCATCACGATCATCAACCTGGTCGGTGGCATCGCGATCGGCCTCATGCAGCGCGGCATGGAGATCGGCGAGGCCGTCGAGACGTACTCGCTGCTGACCATCGGCGACGGCCTCGTCACCCAGATCCCGGCCCTGCTGCTCTCGGTCTCCACGGGCCTCATCGTCACCCGCGCCACGGCCGACTCCGACCTCGGCAGCTCGGCCTCCAAGCAGCTGTCGCAGTCCCGCAACTCGCTGCTCATCGCGGGCAGCGCCGCGATCGCCCTCGCCCTGCTGCCCGGCATGCCCAAGCTGCCCTTCATGCTCGTCGGCGCGTCTCTGCTCTTCGGTGCGCAGCGCATCAAGGCGCGCGACGCCAAGGCCGAGCAGGACGCCAAGCTCGACGCCGCGATCCGTGAGACCGTCGCGCCTGTCGCCGACACCCCCGAGAAGCTCATCGAGGAGATGCGCGTCTCCGCCCTCGAGATCTTGCTCGCCCCCAACCTCGTCGACCTCGTGAGCTCGGGCTCCGACGACGACCTGCTCGCCCGCATCCGCGGACTGCGCCGCAAGGTCGCCCTCGACCTCGGGATCGTCGTCCCGCCGGTCCGCACCCGCGACTCCGTCGAGCTGCCGCCGTCCACCTACGTGCTGCGCATCTCGGGTGTCGAGGCAGCGCGCGGCGAGGTGCCGCCCGGTCGCGTGCTGGCCCTCGGCGACGACCTCGGCTCGCTGCCCGGCAGCGAGGTGCACGAGCCCGTCTTCGGTCTCGCCGGCAAGTGGGTGCCCTCCGAGATGCGCTTCGCCGCGGAGATGACCGGAGCGACCGTCGTCGACCGGGTGTCGGTGCTCATCACGCACCTGTCCAACGTCATCGCGAGCAACGCCGACAGGCTGCTCAGCCGCGAAGACGTCCGCGTGCTCACCGAGGGCGTCAAGCAGGTCAACCCCGCCGTCGTCGAAGAGCTCGTCCCCGGGCTGCTGACCCTCGGCGAGGTGCAGCGCGTGCTGCAGCGCCTGCTCTCCGAGCAGGTGCCGATCCGAGACCTCGGGCGCATCTACGAGGCGCTCACCCTGCGCGCCAAGATCTCGACCGACGCCGAGGGCCTCGTCGAGGCTGCCCGCCTCCAGCTCGCACCCGCCCTCACCGCCGCGCACACCCACGAGGGCGTGCTGCGCGTCATGACCCTCGAGCCCGTGCTCGAGCAGGCCCTCCTCGAGGGGCTGCGACCGGGGGAGCAGGGCACGCAGATCCTGCTCGACCCGAACCGGCTCGAGGCCATGCTGCGGTCCTTCGCGGCAGGCCGCGCCGCGGCCGAGAGCCAGGGCGTCGACGTCGTGCTCGTCTGCGCGCCGGCCCTGCGGCCCGCGCTGCGCTCGCTCGTGGCCACCCACCACGGCGAGGCCCCCGTGATGTCATACTCCGAGGTCACCGGATCCGGTGTGAAGATCGAGGCTGTGGGGGTTGTCCGCGATGTCGAAGCGATTGCTGCTTGAGGGCACCGACCTCGAGGCGCTCATCGTCCGGGTCCACGGAGAGATCGGTCCGACCGCCAAGGTCGTCAAGGCCGAGCGCGTGCGGACCGGCGGCGTCGCCGGGTTCTTCGCCAAAGAGCGCTTCGAGCTGACCGTCGAGGTCCCCGACGAGGTCGCCTACGTCCCGGGGCCGCTCGTCACCCCCGGCAGCCGCGGGCCCGTCGGCTCCGCAGGCGGTGGGTCTGCGGGTGGCGGGTCTGTGGGCACAGTGCCCGGGTCCGCAGCCCGGTGGAGCGGCGGAGACGACGCAGCACGCCGCGCAGAGGTCGATGCGGGCACGGCCGAGGTGCAGCCCGTCGGGATCGACGCGCTGCTGGCCGCCGCCGACGCCGCCGACAGGCACGGCGCGCCGCGCGGGGACAGCCCTGACGACGAGATCGCCCCCGTCTCGACCGAGCAGGACACCTTCGCCTCGATCCTCGACTCGGTACGCCAGCTCGCCTCCGAGACCCGCCAGGCCGACGAGGCAGCGGCCGCTGCGGCCTCCGCCTCCGCCGGACCTGCCACGGGGCTCGGCGCCGCCGCAGCAGCCTCGGGTGGCACGGCAGCCGCCGGGGCTGCCGCCTTCGGGGCCGCAGCGACGGGTGCTCCGGTCTCGGCCGGGCCGACGACCCCGCTCGCCACCCCACCGCTCGGCCAGACCTCGGCCCGGCGCAGCAACCCCTGGGCTCGCAAGACCACCCCGTCGGCCCCGACCCCGGTCGTGCTCGACAAAGAGGTGCGACCCGCCGAGTTCGTCGTCGTGCGCACCACGGGTGCGAGCATCCCCGAGCTGCTCCAGGTCGGCGTCCCGCGACGGCTGCTCTCCGAGCTGCCGGCAGGGCAGGGGACGTACCCCCTGTCGCAGGTCCTCTCGAGGGTCCCGCGCGCGCCGGCCGTCGTCCGCGAGCCCGCCTCGGTCGTCGTGGTCGCCGGGCAGGGCGAGCAGGTGGTCGAGGCCGCGCGGCTCATCGCCCGACGCATCGGCGTGCCCGACTCCGGCATCGCCCTCGCCGGGAGGCTCGACCCGCAGACCGGCTACGGGCCGTGGGTCATCACCGGCATGTCAGCGCGCAGGCTCCGCGCGGCGACCGTCGAGTCCGAGGCGCCGCTCGTGGTCGCCCTCGGCGTCGGGGCCGACGCCTCCGACTGGACCATCGCGTCGTCGCTCGTCGCGTCCTTCGACCCGGACCAGGTGTGGGCCGTGGTCGAGGCCGACCGCAGCCTCGCCGACGCCCGCCGCTGGATGACGGCCGTGGGCCAGCACCGACCCTTCGACGCGCTCGCGGCCCGCAACGTCTCGTCGACCTCGCAGCCCGCGGCGATCCTCGAGCTCGGCGTGCCGGTCGGTCTGCTCGACGGCTTCGCGGCCTCGGCCCTCGTCTGGGCAGCCCTGCTCGACGAGCACCTCGACGACCCCGCCTGGGACTGAGCGACGGTACTTCCTGACGTCGCTCAGTGAGTCGCCCGGGGTCCGGGCGGCGCGGTCTACCCGGTCCGAGGACCGATCGCGGTCAGCTGAGAGACCAGGCCCAGTCCTCGAACCGTCCCACGAGGAGAGAACGTCGTGCATCGTCCACCCCGTAGCCGGCGTAGCGTGCCGCGGAGTGGCGACCCGCCTCTCGGAATCGGGCGGCCAGGACCTGACGGTCCATCGGCTCGACCTCTCGCCCGTCGCCGAGTGCCAGGATCTCGTCGCGGGTGAACCGACCGGACTCGTGCACGAGGTCGATATCGATGAAGTCCCGGCACTCACCGCGCGAGTACAGGGCGGTCATCTTGTTGGCGACAGCATCTTTGACGTCCAGCACAGGACCGATCTCCAGCTGTGCTGGCGGGAACTCCCGATAGTCGAGCCCGAGCTGGATGCTGCTGCTCTCGCCCTCGGCGGCGTCGCTCACGATCAGATCGAGAAATGTGGGGCCCCGACGGACCACGGCGACCTCTAGTCCGGAGCGGCGGTACGCGTCCTGCACGGCGTCAACCGCACGAGAGAAGTCGTCTGTGCCGGGCAGGTTCGTGAAGAGGTCCACGTCCTCGGAGAGCCGGTCACCCATGCCGTTGGCCGAGACCGCGTAGCCGCCAGCCAGGACGAACCCGAACTGCTGCGTCGCCGCTAGGCCGATACGCGCCAGACGCTCGTGGAAGGGACGCACCGGGCTAGACGCTCAGGGCCCGCAGGCCCAGGGTGCGCAGGCGCGGGAAGTGCGCGGTCCAGGTCTCGCGGCACCTGTGAGGCAGCACGAGGTCTGGCCACAGCCTCTCGAGAGTGGCTCGGTCCAGGAGGCGTCGGTGGTCGTCGGCCGAACCGGCGCGGACGACCGCTGAGTACAACGCGATCAGGTCGCCGGCGTCCGCGAGGTCATAGGTGGGGTCCTGGCTTGTGTCGATGTGCGGCCCCACGCGGACGATGCCGGACGTCGGTCCGTGCAGCTCGGAGAGATCGTCCGGGGTGTCATAGGGGACGTGGTCGGCGAACCTGTATCCGCGGGGCACCGCGCCCTTGTCGTCGGCGATCATGAGACCTCTTCTCCTGGCTGTCAGTCCAGCCTAGCGAAGGTCCGCCGGGGACGGTTCTTCCTGGCGCGAGGCTGTGCAGCAAGGAGGGGGCGCGCCGGTCAGGCGGGGGAGGGGCCCTCGTCCGGGGTCGTCTCGGGGGTGCTGGCGTCGGGTGCCTGCGTCGACTGCCCCGACTGCGTGGCCTGGGTGATCAGGGCGATGAGCGCGGCCTGGGCGTCGTCGTCGGCCGCGACAGCGGCGAGGTTGCTGGCCTGGACGGCCTCGACGACCTCGGCGCGGTTGACGCGCATCGAGCGGGGGGCGTCGATCCCGATCCGCACGCCGTCTCCGCGGGTGTCGATGATCGTGATGACGATGTCGTCGCCGATGAGGAGCTTCTCTCCGACTCGTCGACTCAGCACCAGCATGCGACGACCCTACCCCAGCGTCTTCGGCGCGGCGCGACGGTCCTGCGGGACACGCCAGGGCCGCACGAGCACGGAGTCACCCGGTGCCTCATGTGACAAAACCTCATACCCGGTGGGCTGCGACCGATCTGCAGGGAGTGACGGGTAGGTCTACCCGTCCGTGAGTCGGAGGGAGTGCGATCAGTGGACGACATTGACGACATCGTTCGGGAGTTCCTGATCGAGAGCTACGAGAACCTGGACCAGCTGGACCAGGACCTGGTCGCGCTGGAGAGCGCCCCGGGGTCGCGTGAGCTGCTCTCGAGCGTCTTCCGCACGATCCACACCATCAAGGGGACCAGCGGGTTCCTCGCCTTCGGCGACCTCGAGAGGGTCGCGCACGTCGGGGAGAGCCTCCTCGTCGAGCTGCGTGACGGGCGTCGGCTCATGGACCAGCACACGACAGACGTGCTGCTGCGCATGGTCGACACCATCCGTGACCTGCTCGGTCGGATCGAGTCGACGGGTGGCGAGGCCGGCATCGAGGTCGACGGCGTGATCGCCGTGATCCAGCGCGCCCTCGACGGCGAGGACGAGGCAGCGGCCGAGGTCGCACCCGAGCCCGCCGCAGAGGCAGCACCGGCAGCCCTCGCTCCCGCAGAGCCCGCCGCGGCCGAGCCCACGCTCGCGCAGATCGGTCAGCCGACGGCAGAGGACCTCGCCGCAGCAGCCGCTGCTGAGGCGGCACCTCTCGCCGCAGCCGCTGCAGCCGCCGCCGCTCAGGACGCGACCGACGCCGTGCGCGCCGCGACCGACGCCGACCAGGGCGACCGCGCCGTCGCCGCCGCGATGTCGGCCGCTGCCGTCACAGCCGCTGTCGTCGCCGCGACCCCGGCTGCACCTGCCGCGCAGGCACCTGCCCCGGCACCCGCACCGGCCCCGCAGCCCGCCGCCCCGGCACCGGCCCCCGCGCTCGCGAAGGCCACCCCGGCCCGCGCCGGTGCACCCGAGCCGACAGAGTCTGTCGCCTCGCGCGGCACGAGCGAGTCGTCGATCCGCGTGGACGTCGACCTCCTCGACGACCTCATGCGTCAGGTCGGCGAGCTCGTGCTCGTCCGCAACCAGATCGCCCAGCTCGCCGGCTTCGACTCCGACGCCGAGCTCACGCGCTCCTCGCAGCGCCTGAGCCTCATCGCCTCCGAGCTGCAGGAAGGGGTCATGAAGACCCGCATGCAGCCGATCGACCACATCTGGTCGAAGATGCCGCGCATCGTCCGGGACCTCGCGGCGGCCTGCGCCCGCGAGGTGCGCCTCGAGATGGTCGGTGGGGACACCGAGCTCGACCGTTCCCTCCTCGAGTCCGTCAAGGACCCGCTCACCCACCTGGTGCGCAACGCCGTCGACCACGGCATCGAGTCGCCCGCCACGCGCACCGCCTCGGGCAAGCCCTCGACGGGTGTCCTCACCCTGCGGGCCTACCACGCAGGTGGTCAGGTCATGGTCGAGGTGCGCGACGACGGTGCGGGCATCGACCCGCAGAAGGTCGCCGCCAAGGCGATCGAGCGGGGCCTCAAGACGGCCGAGCAGCTCGACGCGATGGCGACGAGCGACATCCTCAACCTCGTGTTCCTGCCCGGGTTCTCCACTGCTGCAGCCGTGACCAACGTGTCCGGCCGTGGCGTCGGCATGGACGTGGTGCGCTCGAACATCGAGTCGATCGGCGGCGCCGTCGAGGTCGAGAGCGAGGTGGGTCGTGGCACCACCTGGCGCCTGCGCATCCCGCTGACCCTCGCGATCATGCCCGCGCTCACCGTGCGCTCGGGCTCCGAGATCTACGCGATCCCGCAGGTCAACCTGCAGGAGCTCGTGGCCCTCGACACCCAGAAGACGCAGGAGGCCATCGAGCACATCGGCTCGGCCGAGGTGTACAGGCTCCGCGGCGCGCTGCTCCCGCTCGTGCGGCTCAGCGACGTCATGGGCCAGACCCGCGGCGACGGCGACTCTGCCGTCATCGCGGTGCTCCAGGCCGACAACCAGCGCTTCGGCCTCGTGGTCGACCGTGTCCTCAACAACGAGGAGATCGTCGTCAAGCCGCTCGCGGCCCAGCTCAAGACGATCGGCATCTACGCGGGCGCCACCCTCATGGGTGACGGCCAGGTCGCGCTCATCCTCGACGTCCAGGCGATCGCCCGCCGGTCGCTGTCGGGGGAGATCGCCGACCTCGACCACCGTGCCGCGGTCGAGAAGAGCGTCTCGGCCGGCGAGGTCACCGAGCTGCTCGTCGTCGGGATCGGCTCGGGGCGTCGTGTCGCCGTGCCGCTCGCGATGGTCACGCGCCTCGAGCTCGTCGCGCAGGACCGCATCGAGCTGGTGGGTGGCCACGAGGTCATCCAGTACCGCGACGCGATCGTCCCGGTCTCGCGCCTCGCCCGGACCCTCGGGTCCTTCGAGGAGCCGACCGAGGAGATCCCCCTGGTGGTCTTCACCCGCGGCGAGCGGACCGTCGCGATGGTCGTCTCCGAGATCGTCGAGATCGTCTCGGACGCCGGCGCGGAGCGCAGCACGGTCGACGACATCGGCCTGCTCGGCTCGATCGTCCTGTCCGGACGCGTCACCGAGCTGCTCGACGTGCCGACGGCGCTGCTCCAGGCAGACCCCCGCTTCTACGACGGTGACCAGATGCTCGGCACCGACGGCATGGACCACGCCGCGGCCTCAGGCCTCGGCTCTGCGTACGACTCCGAGATGGTGAGCGCCTGATGTCCACCCAGTACGTGACGTTCCGCATCGGCGAGGCGCTCTACGGCGTCGAGGTCATGCGGATCTCCGAGACGCTCGGGCACCACGCCCGCACCCCGGTCCCGCTCGCACCTGTCGGCATCGCCGGCCTGGTGAACCTGCGCGGCCAGGTCGTCATGACGGTCGACCTGCGTCCCCGCCTGGGCCTCGAGGCGCTCGCGGCGGACGCCGAGTCGATGATGGTCGTCGTCGAGGTGGCCGACGACTCGATCAGCCTGCTGGTCGACGAGGTGGGCGAGGTGCTCACCCTCGACGAGGAGCAGTTCGAGTCCCCGCCCGAGACCCTCGGCGCGCAGAGCCGTGAGCTCATCACCGGCGCCTTCAAGCTCGACCAGGGTCTGCTGCTGACGCTCGACGTCGACGCGGCGCTCGCCGCCTGACCCCACGGCGGGGTCGACGGCAGCGACCCCGCCGCAGGGCAGGACGGCACGACCTAACAGCACCTGCAGGACCGCAGCACAGCACGACCGCAGCACCGCAGCACCCAGCAGTACCCAGCACCACCGCAGCACAGCACCAGACGACGGGCCGACGACGACCGCTCTCGGCCCCTCGTGCCGACGAGTCTCTCCTGTGGAGAGCGGCCGGCATCCCCTGTCGACCGGAAGAGGCACCATGAGCGTCACGTCTGCACCCCGTCAGTCCCTGGACCGTCCGCGCACCGACGCACCGTCGGGTGCGGCCCGCGGGCACGGACCCACCACCCCGGCCTACGACGCCCCGGCGTCCGCCGGACGCGGGCCTGTCGCACAGCCGGCACCGACCGGGCAGGGCCGCCGCCGGGTAGGCCTCATGCAGCGCATCGGCGCGATCATCGCCGTCTTCGTGCTGGTCGTCGTGGTCGTCGCCTCGGTCGCCGTGACCACCACACGGGCGATCTCGGACGACGCGAGCACCCTCGCCACGGTCCAGAACGACATCGTCATCCCGCTCAACAAGGTGCACCAGGGACAGCTCAAGGCGCGTCTGATCGTCGCGCAGATCGCGGCGGCCTCGGACGACGACATCGTCGACGAGTGGCTGACCAAGCAGGCTGACAACGACGCGGAGACCGACGCCGCGATCGAGCAGTTCCGGACGGCGATGGCGGGGATCGAGTCCTCGGCCCTCTCCGGGATCGACACCTTCCTCGAGTGGCGCCAGGTGCGCGACGACCAGATCGTCCCGGCGGCGCGCCTCACCGACCCGACGGCCTACGAGACCGCCCTGACCGAGGTGTCGCAGCCGCTCATCGACGAGTACCTCGTGGACCTCGACGCCGGGGCCGAGGAGGCCGTCGTCTTCAGCGCCGATCTCGCCGACCAGGCCCGCGCCACGGGCAGCCGCGGCCTGCTGGTCATCATCGTCGTGAGCGTCCTCGGCATGGCCCTCGGCCTGGCCGCCGGCATGACCATCGCCCGCTCGATCACCCGCTCGACCGTCAAGGTCCAGCACTCCCTCGAGTCGCTCGCCGCGGGCGACCTCACGGACGAGCCGCAGGTGACCTCGCGTGACGAGATCGGTGCGATGGCCAGCGCGCTGGTCACCGCGCAGCGCAGCCTGCGCGACGTCCTCGGCGGCGTCGCCGAGTCGGCCCGCAGCGTCTCTGACGCGGCCCAGGACATGCGTGCCGGAGCCGCCCAGGTGACGACGGGTGCCGAGGAGTCGAGCGCGCAGATCGGTGTGGTGGCCGCGGCCGCCGAGCAGGTCTCGCGCAACGTCCAGACCGTCGCCGCCGGTGCGGAGGAGATGGGTGCCTCGATCCGCGAGATCGCGACGAACGCCAACGAGGCCGCGCAGGTCGCGCACTCGGCGACGACGGTCGCCGCCACGACCAACGAGACCGTCGCCAAGCTCGGCACGTCGAGCCAGGAGATCGGTGCCGTGGTCAAGGTGATCACGAGCATCGCGGAGCAGACGAACCTGCTCGCCCTCAACGCGACCATCGAGGCCGCCCGTGCCGGTGAGGCCGGCAAGGGATTCGCCGTGGTCGCCTCGGAGGTCAAGGACCTGGCGCAGGAGACCGCCAAGGCGACCGAGGACATCGCCCGCAGGGTCGAGGCCATCCAGGTCGACACCCGCTCCGCGGTCGAGGCGATCGCGGAGATCTCCTCGATCATCGCGAGCATCAACGACTACCAGCTGACCATCGCCTCGGCCGTCGAGGAGCAGACCGCGACGACCAACGAGATGTCCCGCTCGGTCACCGAGGCCGCCACGGGCTCGGGGGAGATCGCTGCGAACGCCGCGGGGGTCGCGCAGACCGCCGAGGTGTCGAACATCGCGATCGCCGACCTCGGTGGCCGGGTCGACGACCTCGCCGGGATCGCGTCGGACCTGCACGCGAAGGTCTCGACCTTCCGCTACTGAGCCCGCACCGCGCACAGCGCTCCGCACCCCGCGCACCCCGCACCGCGTAGACCCCCGTCCTCCTCGAGGGCGGGGGTCTGCGCGTCCCCCCCGTGACGGCACAGTCCTCCGGTGTGGCGGAGCGCACCCGGGTGAGGAGCCGACCTGTCTGCTCATGGCGGTCGGGCGGGTGCCGATGGGAGTGCTGCCCGACGTCGAGCGCGCCGCGCGCTCCCGTCCCCCCCCCCTGACCTAGGAGCACCATGTCTTCGAGCACGCCCGGCACCACGTCCAGCCAGGTCGGCGCGCCGCGCCGACGTCGCCTCGGCGACCTCCCCGTGGCCGTGCGGATCGGGATCGGCTTCGGCATCGTCATCCTGCTCACGGCGATGATCACCGTGGTGGGCGCCCAGCGGCTCGTGACCCTCGACGCCCAGACGCAGCAGCTCGACCGCGAGGCCATCGCACCGCAGTCGGACCTCAACAACATCCAGCGCTGGTTCCAGGCGAGCCGCGCCCGCGTGCTCGAGTACGGCATGAGCACCCCTGAGGGCCAGAAGACGGTCCTGGAAGAGATGGAGAAGTTCGACACCGACGCCCTCGCGAGCATGGACGCCTACGAGCCCTACGTCCTCGACGACGGCGCCTTCGCGACCCTGACCGACGCGTACAGCCGGTACCAGGCGGCCGTCGAGGCCATCGCACCGATCACCGAGGACGGGGCGATCGCCTACCACGACGCCTACGTCGAGCAGGTGCGTCCGATCACCGCCGAGGTCACGGGCGCCCTGCAGGAGATCATCGACGCCGTCGGCGAGAGCGCCGCGCAGTCGGTCGAGGAGTCCACAGCCACAGCCCGCACGGCGATCGTCTCGATGATCGTCGCGGGTGTCGTCGCCGCGCTCCTCGCCGTGGTCGTCGCCGTGACCCTCGTGCGCTCGATCGTCGGCAACCTGCGCAAGGTGCAGGAGACCATCGTCGCCCTCGGAGACGGGGACCTCACCAAGGACACCGGTGTCGACTCTGGTGACGAGCTCGGTCAGATGGCCGCCTCCCTCTCCACGGCGCAGGCGAACCTGCGCGAGCTCGTCTCGGGTGTCGTCGCCACGGCCGGGACCGTCGCCGCAGCCGCCGAGGAGATGTCGGCCTCGACCACGCAGGTCGCCGCAGGCTCGGAGGAGACCAGCGTCCAGGCCGGAGTGGTGGCCGCGGCAGCCGAGCAGGTCTCGCGCAACGTGCAGACCGTCGCCGCGGGCGCCGAGCAGATGGGCGCGTCCATCCGCGAGATCTCGCAGAACGCCAACGAGGCCGCCCGTGCGTCGAACGAGGCCGTCGAGCAGTCGGAGCGCACCCGCATCACCGTCGTCGACCTCGGCACGTCGAGCCAGGAGATCGGCGCCGTGGTCAAGGTCATCACGAGCATCGCGGAGCAGACGAACCTGCTCGCGCTCAACGCGACCATCGAGGCCGCGCGTGCCGGCGAGGCCGGCAAGGGCTTCGCCGTCGTCGCCTCGGAGGTCAAGGACCTCGCAGCCGAGTCGGCCCGGGCCGCCGAGGACATCGCGCGCCGCATCGACGTGAACCGCAGCCAGACCGAGTCGGCTGTCGCGGCGATCTCGGGGATCGGCGAGATCATCGCGACGATCAACGACTACCAGCTGACGATCGCCTCGGCCGTCGAGGAGCAGACCGCGACGACCACCGAGATGTCCAGGTCGGTCACCGAGGCTGCCACAGGGTCGGGTGAGATCGCGCAGAACATCGTCGGCGTGGCCTCGGCCGCCGTGGCGTCCTCCGACGTCGTCGCCCAGATGGGCACGGCCGTCCAGGAGCTCGCGATGATGTCCGCTGACCTGCGCGAACGCGTCGCCAGCTTCGTCTACTGACCCGCGCGAGACGGCGCAGCGGCCCGGGGGGACCGCCGCGCCGTCGGCGTCTGCGGGTGGGGCAGGGGAGGGCCGCGCGGCCTCCGGCGGGTCCCGCCTTCTGTGAAGCCTCAACTACCAGCCCGCCCGGACGATAGGACGTCCAGCTGGCCGTCGCGCGTCTGGGACGTCCCGCAGGGGGAGCACGTCTGGTACCACCCGCCTGCCTCAGGAGCGCTCATGCCCACCGTGAAGAACCGCCCGCGCTACGACCTCCGCGCCAAGATCCTCTCCGTCGGAGCCGTCGGCATGCTGGTCGCCGTCCTGGTCGCCGCCGCGGGCTGGAGCGGCCTGAGCTCCTCGCAGTCGAGCAGCAGCCAGATCGTCGCGCTCGACACGCTGCGCCTCCAGGTCGCGCAGATCTCGCGCTACAACTCCGACGTCTCCGGGTGGCAGGTCGCCTACGCCTGGGACGCCAGCACGATCGGCCCGCAGGCGGCCGTCGCGCCGGACTCCGCCAACCGCGCCGGCTTCGTCACCTCGATCGGCGAGCTCCACACCCTGCTCGACGGGCTCGACGTCGAGACCATGACCGACGCCGAGAAGGCGCTCTTCGCCGAGATCACCTCCAGCTGGGACGCCTTCGAGGCCGTCGACGCGCAGGTCGTCGGGCTCTACGAAGACGGCACCGAGGCCTCCAAGGTCGAGGCCGACGGCCTCGTGGTCGGAGCCGGCTACGAGCAGTACTACGCGATCACGAGCCAGACCGCCGAGCTCGGCGAGTCGCTCACGGACCGCGCCGACACGCTCCAGCAGGACATGACCTCGGCCCGCACCCGCAACGGTGCTGTCGTCGTGGCCGCGGTGCTCCTCGGCCTGGCCGCGGTGGTCACGCTGAGCCTCGTGCTCGGCCGTCGCGTCAAGCGCTCGGCCGCCGAGGTCAACGGCGCCCTCGAGGCCCTCGCCGTCGGTGACCTCACCCGCACCCCGCAGGTCGCGAGCACCGACGAGATCGGCGACATGGCGGCCTCCCTCGCCGAGGCGCAGCGCTCGATCGCGCGGCTGCTCGCCGGGGTCGTCGGCTCGAGCGACGTCCTCGCGACGGCAGCCCAGCAGCTCGCGTCGTCGAGCTCGCAGGTCGCCGCCGGCTCGGAGGAGACGAGCGCGCAGGCCGGCGTCGTCGCCGCCGCGGCCGAGCAGGTCTCGCGCAACGTCCAGACCGTCGCCGCTGGCGCCGAGGAGATGGGTGCCTCGATCCGCGAGATCGCCACGAACGCCAACGAGGCCGCCCGGGTCGCCGGGCAGGCCGTCGACTTCTCGACGGCGACAGCCGCGGCGATCGGCGAGCTCGGTGAGAGCTCGAAGGAGATCGGGTCGGTGGTCAAGGTGATCACGAGCATCGCGGAGCAGACGAACCTGCTGGCGCTCAACGCGACGATCGAGGCTGCGCGTGCTGGTGAGGCGGGCAAGGGCTTCGCGGTCGTGGCCTCTGAGGTCAAGGACCTCGCCGCCGAGTCGGGTCGGGCTGCTGAGGACATCGCGCGCAGGATCACCCAGGTGCAGGCGCAGACGACGTCTGCTGTCGCGGCGATCGGTGAGATCTCGGCGATCATCGCGAGCATCAACGACTACCAGCTGACCATCGCCTCGGCTGTCGAGGAGCAGACCGCGACGACCAACGAGATGTCTCGGTCTGTCACCGAGGCGGCCACAGGCGCGGGCGAGATCGCCGCGAACATCACCGGCGTGGCCTCGGCCGCGGCCGAGTCGACGATCACCGTCGGGCAGATGTCCGAGACCGTCGACGAGCTGGCCCGGACCTCGGCCGAGCTGAGGACCCAGGTCGGCTCCTTCACCGTCTGAGCCCAGCCCGGCCGCGGCCTGCACCACCCCGTCGACCCCGTCGCCAGCGGCGCGGAGCCGCGGCCCGGGACGTCTCACACATGGCACCAGCGTGCCGATAGGGAGGATGCCTTCCGGGCGGCGCAGTCCTGCGTCGCCCCGCACTACAGCAGGAGATGACCGAAGATGCAGTGGTTCTGGAACCGTCCCGTCGGCGTGAAGTTCGCAGCACCCCTGGTGCTGATGGGCGCGGTCTTCATGGTGGTGGGCGGTCTCGGGGCACTCGCGCTGCGCAGCGCCGCGTCGAGCCTGCGCGCGGTGTCGGCCGAGGCCGACCCCGTCGCGGCGGCCGAGCTCGCGACAGCCGCCGAGCAGGAGGCCACGCAGACGCTCGCCGTCCTCGCCGTCGCCTTCGTCGTCGGCGCGATCCTCTGCACGGTCCTCACCGTCGCGGTCAACAGCCGTGTCCGCCGCAGCATCGAGATGCTGCGCGGCTCGATCGACGAGCTCGCCGCCGGCGACCTCACCCACCCGGCCGTCCACGTCGACTCCGACGAGGTCGGCTCGATCGTCGACGCCTTCGAGATCGCCCGGGGCGAGCTCCGCGGCACCCTCACCCAGGTCGCCGCAGCCGCAGGCTCGGTGTCGAGCAAGGCCGACGACCTCGCCGCGGCCAACACCCAGGTCGCCGGGGGCGTCAGCCAGACCAGCACCCAGGCAGGGGTGGCCGCGACGGCCGCCGAGCAGGTCTCCCTCAACGTGCAGACCGTCGCCGCGGGCGCGGAGCAGATGGGTGCCTCGATCCGCGAGATCGCGACCAACGCCAACGAGGCCGCGAAGGTCGCGAGCCAGGCCGTGACCTTCTCCAACACGACCGCCGCGACGGTCGGTGCACTCGGTGAGAGCTCGAAGGAGATCGGGTCGGTGGTCAAGGTGATCACGAGCATCGCGGAGCAGACGAACCTGCTGGCGCTCAACGCGACGATCGAGGCTGCGCGTGCTGGTGAGGCCGGCAAGGGCTTCGCCGTGGTGGCCTCTGAGGTCAAGGACCTGGCTGCGGAGTCGGGTCGGGCTGCTGAGGACATCGCGCGCCGGATCACGCAGGTGCAGGCGCAGACGACGTCTGCTGTCGCGGCGATCGGTGAGATCTCGGCGATCATCGCGAGCATCAACGACTACCAGCTGACGATCGCCTCGGCTGTCGAAGAGCAGACCGCGACCACCAACGAGATGTCCCGCTCCGTCACCGACGCCGCAGCCGGGGCCTCCGAGATCTCCGCGACGATCACCGACGTCGCCGAGTCCGCGCACACCTCCACGGGTGTGCTCACAGCTGTCGGCAGCACGGTCTCCGAGCTCGCCGATCTCTCCGGGGACCTCCGGTCCCAGGTGTCCCACTTCACGATCTGAGGCCGATGATGTCCTTCTCCCGCCCACCCTGGTCGCCGCGCCGCGTCGCGCCGGCCCTCGCGCTGCTCGTCGCGGCCCCGCTCGCCCTGACAGGCTGCGCGTCCGAGGCTGCTGGTGCCGACGCGTCCCTCGTGGGCGTGGCGATGCCGACGACCACGTCGTTGCGGTGGATCGAGGATGGGGACAACCTCCAGGCCCAGCTCGAGGCGCTCGGCTACCAGGTCGACCTGCGCTACGCCGAGAACGACGTGGCGACGCAGGTCGACCAGCTCGACTCGATGATCGACGCCGGCGCCGACCTGCTCGTGGTCGGCTCGATCGACGGGACCGCCCTCAAGGCCCAGCTCGCCCGGGCCGCCGACGCGGGCATCCCGGTGATCGCCTACGACCGGCTCATCCGTGAGTCGCCGGACGTCGACTACTACGCGACCTTCGACAACTTCCGGGTCGGCACCCAGCAGGCGACGTCGCTGCTCCAGGGCCTGGGTGTCCTCGACGACGCCGGGGAGCCGACAGGTGCTGCCGGGCCCTTCGCCATCGAGGTCTTCGCGGGGTCGTCGGACGACAACAACGCGACCGTGTTCTACGAGGGTGCCTTCAGCGTCCTCCAGCCGTACCTCGACTCCGGGGTGCTCGAGGTGCCCTCGGGCGAGACCGACTTCGCGAGCATCGCGATCGAGGCCTGGGACGCCAAGGTCGGCGGCGAGCGCATGACCCGCCTGCTCGACTCGGTGTACGCCGGGACCGACCTGCAGATCGACGGGGTGCTCTCGCCCTACGACGGCATCTCGATCGCGATCATCGACGTGCTCAAGGGTGCCGGCTACGGCACCCCGGCCCGTCCGCTCCCCGTGGTCGTCGGCCAGGACGCCGAGGCCCCCTCGATCAAGTCCGTGATCGCCGGCGAGCAGTTCTCCAGCATCTACAAGGACACCCGCCAGCTCGCCGAGGTGACCGTCGCCATGGGTGACGCGCTCCTCAAGGGCGAGTCGCCCGAGGTCAACGACGTCACCTCCTACGACAACGGCGTGACTGTCGTCCCCACCTACCTGCTCGCCCCCGTCGTGGTGACCGCCACGAACTACGAGTCGCTGCTCGTCGGCGGCGGCTACTACACCGAGGAGGAGCTGCGATGACGACGACGTCAGTGCGGCCCGTACGCCCGACAGGTCGCAGCGCTGCGCCCTCAGCCCGCCCTGCCGCACGCAGCCCGTACAGCCCGGTGGCACCGGTCGAGACCGGGGCCACGCCTCCCACCAGGGCGCCGCGCTCCTCGCGGGCCCGGTGGTTCTGGGACCGTCCCGTCGCGGCCAAGATCGGCACGTCCCTCGTCGTCATGGGTGTCGTCTTCGCCTCGGTCGGCGGGGTGGCCGCACTGGCCCTCGACCGCGCCGCGGGCCACCTGGACCAGGTGAACACCCTCACCGGCAAGCTCCAGGGCGACCTCGGCGACCTCCGCGCCGCGCAGGCCACCAGCCAGCTGCTCGTGCGCCGCGCCGCCGCCGCTCCCGACGAGGCTCTGCGCACCCAGATCCTCACCTCCTCGGACTGGAACGACTCGGCCGTCGACAGGCTGATCGCCGAGGTCGAGACCTTCGAGCAGTCCGGCACCCAGCAGTGGCAGGACTTCGTGACCCGCTGGGACGAGTGGACCACCTACCGTGACTCGGTCGTGCTGCCCCTCGCGCAGGCCGGCGACGTCGACGGCGTCGAGCAGGCCCTCGCGGCCGACGTCGCCGCCGACCCTGACCGTGCCGGGCGTGCGCTGCTCCTCGCGCAGGGGCAGATCGACTTCCAGGTGGCCGAGGTGCTCCACGACGCCCAGGCCGACGTGTCCAGGACGATCCTCGTCCTGGGTGTCGCGTTCGTCGTCGGCGCCGGACTCTCGGTGACCCTCGCGGTGCTCGTGGTGCGCCGCATCACCTCCGGGATCCGTTCTGTCCAGGCCGCGCTCGAGTCCCTCGCCACGGGTGACCTCACCCACGAGGTCGAGGTCCTCAGCCGCGACGAGCTCGGTCAGATGTCCGAGTCCTACGACCTCGCGGTCTCCACGCTGCGCACGGCGATGACCGGGGTGGTGGGCACGGCGAACGCCGTCGCCCAGAGCGCCGAAGACCTCGGCGCCGCCAACAGCCAGGTGGCCGGCGGGACCGCGGCCACGAGCGCGCAGGCGGCTGTCGCGACCGAGGCCGCCGAGCTCGTCTCGCGCACCATCCAGTCGGTCGCCGCCGGCGCCGAGCAGATGGGCGCCTCGATCCGTGAGATCGCAGGCTCGGCCGACGAGGCGTCCAAGGTCGCCGCGCAGGCTGTCCAGGTCTCCGAGACGACGGCCGAGAACGTCCGGCTGCTCGGGGAGTCCTCGCAGGCGATCGGCGCCGTGGTCAAGGCCATCACGTCGATCGCGGAGCAGACCAACCTGCTGGCCCTCAACGCGACCATCGAGGCCGCTCGTGCCGGTGAGGCCGGCAAGGGCTTCGCGGTCGTCGCCCACGAGGTCAAAGAGCTCGCCGGGGAGTCCGGCCGTGCGGCCGAGGACGTCGCGCGCCGCATCGCCGAGATCCAGGCGCAGACCGGCACGACGGTCTCCGCGATCTCCGAGATCTCGACGATCATCCGGACCATCAGCGACTACCAGATGACCATCGCCTCGGCGGTCGAGGAGCAGACCGCGACGACCAACGAGATGAGCCGCGGCATCACCGAGGCGGCCACGGGTGCCGGCGAGATCGCCGTGCACATCGGCTCGGTCGCCGCCGTCGCCTCGGAGTCCTCCGACGTCGTCGCCCGCATGGGCACGACCGTCGAGGAGCTCACGAGCGCCTCCGCAGACCTTCGTTCCCAGACCGCGCAGTTCGCGGTCTGACTCTCCCTCCCGACAGACAAGGTGCTCTCATGACGATCCGTGTGCTCGTGGTCGACGACTCGGTGGTGATCCGCCGCCTCGTCGTCCAGGCCCTCGAGAGCGACCCCGGCATCGAGGTGATCTCGACGGCCGCCAACGGGAAGCTCGCGCTCGCCAAGGTCGAGCAGCTGCGGCCCGACGCCGTGACGATGGACATCGAGATGCCCGAGCTCAACGGTGTCGAGGCTGTCCGCGAGCTCCGCAAGCGGGGCCACCAGATGCCCATCATCATGTTCTCGACCCTGACCGAGCGGGGCGCGACAGCGACCCTCGACGCGTTGTCGGCCGGGGCGTCGGACTACGTGGCCAAGCCGTCGAACGTCGGGTCGATCAACGAGTCGCTCAAGGCCGTCGCCGACCAGCTGATCCCGAAGATCCGTGCCCTGGTGCCCGGAGCCCGGCAGGCACCGCAGCGTGCCGCCGGGGTCCCGGCGCGGGCCGCCGTCGGTGCCCCGCCGGCACCACGCACCGCAGCGCCCCGCCAGGGTGCGCGCCGCCACCCCGTGCGGGCCGTCGTGCTCGGCTGCTCGACAGGTGGCCCCGAGGCGCTCTCCCGCGTGGTCGAGCGCCTCACGGTCCCGCTGCCGGTCCCCATGCTCGTGGTGCAGCACATGCCGGCGGTCTTCACCCGTCAGCTGGCCAACCGTCTCGACAGGCTCGGCCCGTCGACCGTGGTCGAGGCCGAGGACGGCCAGGCGCTCGTCCCCGGCGGCATCTACATCGCACCGGGCGACACCCACCTCGAGGTCGACGGCAAGGCCGGCAACCTGCGCGCGCGCATCACGCACGGTCCGCCGGTGAACTTCTGCCGACCGTCGGTCGACGTGCTCTTCCGCTCGGTCCTCGAGCGTATCGGCCCGGACCTGCTCGGCGTGATCCTCACGGGGATGGGCGCTGACGGCAAGGCCGGCTCGGGGGCCATCGCCGAGGCCGGCGGGACCATCGTCGTGCAGGACGAGAAGACCTCTGTCGTGTGGGGCATGCCGGGCGTCACCGCCCAGGCCGGCTACGCACACCGCATCGTCCCGATCCTCGAGATCGGGCAGACCATCTCGGCCCTCGTCCAGGCGAGCGCCGCACCACAGGAGGTGAACTGAGTGAGCCTGACCACGGAGAGCTTCTCCTTCGTCGCTGACCTCGTCCGCGCACGCAGCGCGATCCACCTCGCCCCCGGCAAGGAGTACCTCGTCGAGAGCCGGCTGCTGCCGCTCGCACGCAGGCGCGGCGTGTCGGTCGACGAGTACGTGCGCAGCCAGCGCACCCGCCCCGACCAGCTCGAGTCCGAGATGATCGTCGAGGCGCTGACGACCAACGAGACGAGCTGGTTCCGGGACGCGCTGCCGTTCCAGTCGCTGACCGACCACATCCTCCCGGAGGTGACGTCCAGGCTGCTGCCGGCCGCGCCCCTGCGGATCTGGTCGGCGGCCTGCTCGACGGGCCAGGAGCCGTACTCGATCGCGATGGTCCTGCGGGAGAGGCTCGGCACCCGCCGGGCCGAGATCACCGCGACGGACCTGTCGAACGAGGTCCTCGACAAGGCCAAGTCCGGCCTGTACTCCCAGCTCGAGGTGAACCGCGGCCTGCCCGTGACCTATCTCGTCAAGCACTTCACCAAGTCGGGCGCGCAGTGGCAGATCGCCGACGACGTGAGGTCGATGGTGCGGTTCAGCAAGCACAACCTGCTGAGCGCGCCGCCGGCAGGGGGACCCTTCGACATCGTGTTCCTGCGCAACGTGCTCATCTACTTCGACGTCGAGGTGAAGCGGGACATCCTGCGACGCCTGCGACCGCAGATGCGCCCCGGAGGGTTCCTCGTCCTCGGGGCAGCAGAGACCACAGTCGGCATCGACGACGCCTGGACCCGTGTCCAGGTCGGCCGCAGCTCGATCTACCAGAACTCAGGGAGACCCGCATGAAAGCACTCGTGATCGACGACTCTCGGACCATGCGGCGCATCGTGTCCTCGACCCTCAAGGATCTCGGCTACGAGACCGTCGAGGCCGGGGACGGCCAGCAGGCCCTCGACGCCCTCGAGGTGGGCGACGAGTTCCAGCTCGCGTGCATCGACTGGAACATGCCCGTGATGGACGGGCTCACCTTCGTCACGAAGGTCCGGGAGAACCGCGCCTGGCGCGGCATCACGCTCATGATGGTCACGACCGAGAGCGAGCACGGGCAGATCGTCAGGGCTCTCGCGGCCGGGGCCCACGAGTACCTCATCAAACCGTTCACCCCGGACGCTCTCCGGGACAAGCTGGAGCTGCTCGGGCTGCTCCCCGTAGAGGAGAACGCATGATCGCCCACCTTGTGGCTGTGGCCAGGGAGCAGATCCTGACCATCACCGAAGACGTCTTCGCCGCGATGATCGACGGTGGCGGCGAGGTGCTCGTCTCCGAGCGCCTCGAGCCCGTGCCGGCCCCCGTCGAGCCGCTCAGCGCGTGGGTCGACATGACCGTCGCCGAGCTCGGTCTCGGGGTGCGCACGATCGTGCGCACCGAGCGCCCGGCCGCCGACGAGCTCACCCGCGCCCTGCTGATGATGGACGCCTCCGAGCCCGTCGGCCAGGAAGACCTCGCCGACGCCTTCGGTGAGCTCGCCAACGTCGTGGGCGGTAACGTCAAGTCGCTGCTGTCGGCACCCGCGGTGCTCTCGCTCCCGACGGTCGCACAGTCAGCCCCCGAGCTCCCCGAGCAGCAGTTCTTGCAGGACATCGCCCTCGACTGGCGGGGCCACGTCCTCGTCGTGTCGCTGTGGTCGCTGGTCTGACCCCGCACCACCAGTAGAAGCAGGAGAGGAACCCCCTTATGTACGTCCTTGTCGCCGACGACAGCCGCGTGATGCGGCAGATCGTGATCCGTACTCTGCGCCAGGCAGGGTACGACTGGCAGATCATCGAGGCCACCGACGGTCAGGAGGCCTACGACATGGCCCTCGCCGAGAACCCCGACCTCATCCTCTCGGACTGGAACATGCCCAACGCCACGGGCATCGAGGCGCTCCAGGCGCTCCGCCAGGCCGGCTGCATGATCCCGTTCGGCTTCGTCACCTCCGAGGGGTCGCAGGAGATGCGCGACCAGGCAGCCGCCGCCGGCGCGCTGTTCCTCATCGCGAAGCCCTTCACCGCGGAGTCCTTCCGCGAGGTCATCGACCCGGTGCTCGCGTGAGCGCGACGCCGCTGCCCAGCGCCCTCGAGGTGCGCGAGCTGCTCGAAGGGCTGCTGGGCCGTGAGCTCGAGGTCGCGACCGGCGGGCCGATGGTCGACCCGGGCGGCGAGACCGGGGCCCTGGTCGCCGAGTTCATCTCAGACCAGATGCAGCTGTGCGCCCTCGTGGTGATGGACGTGCCGCTCGCCGCCCGCGCGGGTGCGTCGATCGCCCTCATGCCGTCGCAGGTCTCCGAGAACGCCGTCGGTGACGGCGAACTCACCGACGTGCTGCTCGAGAACGCCGGCGAGATCCTCAACGTCATGGCGTCGCTGTTCAACGCCGAGGGTGCCCCGCACCTGCGGCTCAGCGCCGTGCACCCGCCCAAGGCTGCGCTGCCGAACGACGTCGCAGGCTGGGTGATGGCCTACGTGCCGCGCCTCGACCTCGAGTGCGACGTCTCCGGCTACGGGCCGGGGAACCTCTCGGTGCTGGTGGTCTGACGACAGCGGCCACCTCTGAGCGGACCATGAGAGACCCGAGGCCTTGCCTCGGGTCTCTCGTGCGTCCGGGGCGGTCCCAGCGGACCTCGGGCGACCGTCCGGCACCGGTCGCCGAGCACTGGCAGTCCTCTGCCGTCGACCAACCCTGACCCCGCCCACCGGGCTGTCCGGCCGATGGTGAAGGTCCGGTGAGAAGGTGAAGATTTGGTATGGTCTGAGGACAAGCCGGACGGACCGGCACGGTAGGCGACCGCCGTGGCCCGTGGTGTCCCCTGCTGACCAGGCGAAGGATGAGGAGCCCTCTGTGAACGGCTCGGCCTTCGACCGCCTCAGGCGCGACGTCTGGCACCTCCGCCACGGCGGGCTCTCGCAGCTCAGGGCGTCGAGGAGACGCCGGCTCCGCACCGCCTCGCCGACCACGGCCTCGGGCGAGTACAGGGCGTGGGTGCCCGCGCCACGGGTCACGGACCCGTCGGCTCCCCGGGTCGGGGTGGTGCTCGACGACTTCTCGAGGGTCGCCTTCGAGCCCGAGTGGCACCAGGTCCTGCTCAAGCCCTCGAGCTGGCAGACCACCCTCGACGAGGACGCGCTCGACCTCGTCTTCGTCGAGTCGGCGTGGGCCGGCAACGGCGGCGCGTGGAGCTACCACCTCACCGGGCCGACAGCCCCGCGCCCAGCCCTCGTCGAGATGCTCGCCCGGTGCCGTGAGCGCGGGGTGCCGACGGTCTTCTGGAACAAGGAAGACCCAGCCCACTTCGAGGACTTCCTCGACACGGCACGCCTCTTCGACCACGTGCTCACCACCGACGTCGGCCGCGTCGAGGACTACCGCCGCGAGCTCGGCCACGACAGGGTCGGGGTCCTCGGCTTCGCGGCGCAGACGAGCGTGCACAACCCCGTCCGGAGCCACGGGAAGGGGCCCCGAGGCGACGTCGCCTTCGCCGGGATGTACTTCGCGCACAGGTACCCCGAGCGGCGCGAGCAGATGGACCTCCTGCTCGGGGCCGCGGTCCGCGCCGGGGACACGATGCCCTCAGGCCTCGAGATCTTCTCGCGACAGCTCGGAGGAGACCCCGACTACCAGTTCCCCGAGCCCTTCGCCCAGCACGTGGTCGGCTCGCTGCGCTACGACCAGATGCTCACCGCCTACCGCGACTTCAAGGTGTTCCTCAACGTCAACTCCGTCGTCGGGTCGCCCAGCATGTGCGCCCGGCGGATCTTCGAGATCACCGCCTGCGGGACTCCCGTGGTGTCCACCCCGAGCGCCGCGATCGAGACGTTCTTCCCGCCCGACGAGGTCTTCACCGTCAGCGAGCCCGACGAGGCCGAGAACGTGCTGCGTGCGCTCGTGCGCAGCCCGGAGCTGCGCGACCGCTCGACGCACCGCGCACAGCGACGCATCTGGTCCCAGCACACCTACGCCCACCGCGCCGACGAGGTGCTCGTCGCGGCTGGGCTGCGTGAGCCCGGGACCCGGCGACGACCGACCGTGACAGCCCTGGTCTCGACCCACCGGCCGCACCAGCTCGAGCACGTCGTCCGTTCCGTCGCCGCCCAGCGCGACGTCGAGGTGCAGCTCGCGCTGCTCACCCACGGCTTCGAGGCCGACCGAGACGCTGTCAGCCGGCTCGCCGCCGGCCTGGGGCTCGCCGACGTCGTGCACCTCAGCGCTGATGCGGCGACACCGCTGGGCAGCTGCCTCAACCTGCTCGTCGACGCCGCCGACGGCGACGTGGTCGCCAAGATGGACGACGACGACCTCTACGGCGAGCACTACCTCTCCGACCAGCTGTACGCCATGGGCTACAGCGGCGCCCGGGTGGTGGGCAAGCAGGCGCACTACATGCACCTCGAGGCCTCTGGCGCGACGGTGCTGCGGTTCGCGGAGCGCGAGCACAGGTACACCGACTTCGTCATGGGGCCGACGATCGTCGCCGCGCGTGAGGTCGCGCTGGCGCACAGGTTCGCCCCAGTGGGGCGCGGGGAAGACACGCAGTTCTTGAGCGACGTGGCCGCGGCAGGGGAGCGCATCTACTCCTCCGACAGGTTCGGGTTCGTCCAGGTGAGGAAGGCCGGGCCAGGGGTCCACACCTGGTCGGTCTCCGACGCCGAGGTCCTCGCGGGTGGCGAGGTCAGGTTCTACGGACGTGCCGACCAGCACGTCATGATCTAGGGGAATCGCATGGAGAACATCACGACGGTCGCCGTCATCGGGCTCGGCTACATCGGGTTGCCCACGGCCGCGATCCTCGCGTCGAAGGGGATCGACGTCGTCGGCGTCGACGTCAGGCAGAGCACCGTCGACGCCGTGAACCGCGGCGAGGTGCCCTTCGTCGAGCCCGACCTCGGGACCTACCTGGCCGGGGCAGTGACCCAGGGGAACCTCACCGCCAGCACGAAGACACCCGCGGCAGACGCCTACATCGTCGCGGTGCCGACACCCTTCAAGGAAGGCCACGCCGCTGACCTCTCCTACATCGAGGCCGCAGCGGACGCGATCGCGCCGCAGCTGGTCGGCGGGGAGCTGGTGATCCTCGAGTCGACGTCGCCGCCCGGGGCAACGCAGCACATGGCCGACCGCATCCTCGCGCTGCGACCGGACCTGCGGCACACGGACGACGACGGTGGGCTGTTCTTCGCGCACTGCCCGGAGCGTGTGCTGCCAGGGCGCGTGATGATCGAGCTCGTGACGAACGACCGCATCGTCGGGGGAGTGACACCACGGGCCGCCGAGCGAGCGAAGTCGCTCTACGAGACCTTCTGCCAGGGCGAGATCCTGCTGACCGACGCGAAGACCGCCGAGATGGCCAAGCTCGTCGAGAACTCCTTCCGGGACGTCAACATCGCCTTCGCCAACGAGCTGTCGATCATCGCCGACAAGGTCGGGGTGAACGTGTGGGAGCTCATCGAGCTGGCCAACCACCACCCCCGCGTCAACATCCTGCAGCCGGGACCGGGCGTGGGCGGGCACTGCATCGCGGTCGACCCGTGGTTCATCGTGGACGCTGCGCCGGAGGAGGCGAGGTTGATCCGGACGGCGCGCGAGGTGAACGACTCGAAGCCTGAGGTGGTGGTGGCAAAAGTCGTGGAGGCGGCTAAGGGCTTCTCCAGGCCGCTGATCGCGGCACTCGGTCTAGCATTCAAAGCGGACATCGATGACATCCGAGAGTCACCCGCGCTCGAGATCGTCGAGACGATCGCATCTGAGATCGTGAGTGCAGAGATCCTGGTAGTTGATCCGCACGTCACCCGTATCCCCGAGTCTCTCGCGGAGAAGGGAGTGCGGCTCACGCCACTCAGCATCGCCCTGGAGCGGGCCGACATCGTCCTCCTCTTGGTCGACCATGCAGAGTTCAAGACCCTCTCTCGTGAAGACCTTCGAGGAAGACCGACGATAGACACGAGAGGCATCTTTCGGTGAGTGAAGTGACGAGCGCCGGACCCAGGGACGACCAACCAGGCGGTCGGGGAGACAGGCTGATGCCGCGGTACGTTCCGGTCCGATCCACGGAGAATCTGAGGGAGACACTCCGGGAGATCCTCGCTGACGGTGTCATGATCAACCTCACCGAGGACCTCCACCAGACCCTGCGGGCTGTCGCCGAGGAGGTCGGATGCGTCTCTCTGAGCAGCGACAGAGTTCCGGACAGCTGTGTCAGCTCCGGGTCGGCTGACGGGTATGCAGAGCACGAGTCGAGAGTCGAACCTCGGAGCCCTAGGAGGGGGGATGGCAGGAGGGGGAGCGATGTCTCAGGGGAGACCATGTCGCTGGAGGACCTCATCGTGGCAGCCGGTGCTCTGAGGAGCAGCTCCGCGACTGCGCCCCAGAAAATTCTCGTCGTCGCCAGCGGCAACGCGACCTGGTTGGTCGAAACCATCCAGGCTCTGCCGTCAGAGTTGTACGACGACCTCTACGTGACTCTCCAGCTCGACGATCGACAGGTCGACACCCAGGTCGCACAGCAGATCCGAGGGATCCACCTCACGCCCTGGCATCTCGACAGCACAGACGACCTCATGCTCTTTGTCCCGAGCCACCGAGCCGGCGGTGACGAGATGCCCCCAACCTCGTGGATCGCGCAGAACTCTCTCGCTGAGGCACGAGCCATGAGAGAGATGCGCACCGCACTGCACTCGACGAATCTCAAGTACCGCGAAGCGATGAACCTACACGCAGCCCTGAAAGACTCCCGGAGAGGGCTGGCTGAAGACCTCGCGAGAGCCGAGTCGGTCCTGCGAGAGACTCAGAGCGAGAGAGACCAGCTGCGTCTGGAACTTGTTCAGCAGCATGCGAAGACGGTGGAGGCTCGCAAGCAGGCCATCGGACTCCGGCAGAGTCTCACCTACCGGACAGGCCAGGAGATCAGGCGTGCGGGCCAAGCCCCTCTGCGCCTCTTCGCATTGCCGTACAGGCTCTCGAGGCTCGTCCTGAGCGGTCGATCATTGCCTGTGGATGTCAACGACGGCGCGCATATCGGTGGTGGCGCGGCCGAGACTTCGGCCGAGGTGCGCGAGCCGTCGGCGTCTAACCGAGAAGACAAGACCACCCCGAGGCAGGAGGAAGCTCCGGCCGGGTGGCCTCGGGAAGGTCACCAGTTCTCCGACCTGCCGCACCTACGTGTCGCGGCGATCTTGGACGAGTTCAGCGCCGCAGCTTTCTCTCCAGACTGCCGTCTCACCAATCTGTCACGTGACGACTGGCGAGCAGAGATCGAACAGAGTCAGCCGGAGCTCCTCCTGGTCGAGTCTGCGTGGCGTGGCCACGAGGGCACGTGGCACAACGCTGTCAGCCAGTACGGTGCCGAGCTGCGAGGGATTATCCAGTGGTGCCGGGACCACTCAGTTCCAACCGTGTTCTGGAACAAGGAAGACCCGGTTCATTTCTCGACATTTCTCAATGTGGCCTCCGTGTTCGACGCCGTATTTACGACCGATATCGACTGCATCGCACGGTACAAGGCCCTGCTGGGACACGGACGCGTATACCTCCTGCCCTTTGCGGTCCAACCCCTCTCACACAATCCGATCGAGGCGGCACCGAGGCGTGAAGCGATGTCGTTCGCGGGAGCCTATTATAAGCGTTACCCTGAGCGCACAAGAGATCTGGACGAGATCGTCTCTTCCTTCTCCGGCCTCCTGGAGGTCGAAATCTACGACCGTAATTTCGAGTCGGACGACCCGAACTACGCATTTCCGGACTCCTATCGAGGGCGCATCGTAGGTACATTGGCACCTTCGGAGGTATGGCGGTCATACAGGGGATACCACTACGCCTTGAATATGAACTCGGTGAAGCAGTCGCAGTCCATGTTCGCACGGAGGGTTTTCGAGCTGCTTGCCAGCAACACCATCACGGTCAGCAATTTCTCCCGTGGTGTCGAGCTCTTCTTCGGAGACATCGTGGTGGTCAGTGATTCTGGACGGCAGATCGCCGAACGTGTACGGCGATTCATGGGTGACACGGTCCTCCGTGACAAGACGAAGCTCGAGGGCCTCCGGAATGTGATGACGCAGCACACCTACGCCCACAGGCTTCGGTATGTCCTCCGGCAACTGGGTGGGGCGTTTAGCGGCGTGGACGACAAGCCGTCGGTCGCGCTCATCGGGGTCGCGGACTCTGTCGAAGAGCACGATCGGCTCATTGCAAGCATGGACCGGCAGGTCGGTGTCTCCGTCTCGAAATACGTGGTCAGCCGGCGGATCGATCTCCTCCCGACACACAACGGCGTGGTTCTGGTCGACGGCACCTCCGGTGCGCGGAGGCTCGTCGATTTGGTGGATGTCCCGTTGGTCGGGCTGATCTCGGCCTATGACTACTATGGCCCGACCTATGCGCTTGACCTCTCGATGGGAACCAAATTCGGGTCAGGTCATGCCTTTGGCAAGGTCTCGTACTACGTGTCGAGCCCGGGCGGGTCCCCCGTGATCGTGGATCCCGGACGGGAGTATCGACCCACGGACGACTTGTCACGAAAGAGGTCTTTGGCGAAGCTAGAGTACGTCGGAGACTGGACTCTCTCTGAATTTGTGAGCGACCCAGAACTGTCGAGATTTGAGGGACAGGGCCTAGTGGCTATGGATAGATTTAGCTACCTCGAGTCTTCGATCTCACCATTCCCAGATGACCTCGGTCTGGTCGAGAACCTCGTGATCGACTCTGGTGTGCCGCTGCAGCATGTGCTGGAGGCTGCCGAGAACATCACTGCGCCTGCCGCGGACAGAGGTGACGCCGATCACATCACTGTCTCCCAGCTGGCCTCGTGGTTCGCCGGCGTCGAAAGGCCCTCGGTTACGCACAGCACGCCGGGCGGCGAGTGGGAAGTCGAGTCAACGCTCGAAGACGGCGTGCACGACTATCTGTATGCCCGTGGTTCGATACCGATCTCCAGTCTCTGGCCGAGTGGTGACGCTGAGGTCTATGTTGATGCTGAGCCGGGGTTGAACCTCCAGGTAGTGTTCATATTTCATGATTCAGAGGCCAGCCGACTGGGCGCATTCTTTGCCACCTCCCAGAAGAATGCTACAAGCACAATTCCGGACAAGGCTGTCGCAGTCAAGATCGGCCTTCGGGTCCAAGGGCCAGGAGTCGCACGGATCCGGCGGATCCGGCTCGAGTCGTTCGACACCGATCCGACCGTGTTCATCGCAACTTCACGCCATCTCGTTGTGACCAACCATTATCCCTCTTACACAGATCTCTACCGGAACGGGTTCGTGCACAGCCGCGCACGGGCCTACGCTGCCGCAGGGCACCGGCCAGACGTCTTCCGGGTGCGAAAGGACGCGGCCCTGAGATATGAGGAATTCGAGGGCATCAGGGTCTTCACGGGATCTTTGGAGGCTCTCGAGAGACTTCTAGGTGACGGGCAATACGACTCAGCGCTGGTCCACTTCCTGGACGAGGGGATGTGGGGAGTGCTGAAGGGGTGCAGCGGAGTCGCGATCCGCATATGGATTCATGGTGCTGAGGTGCAGCCCTGGTGGCGGAGATCATACAACTTCACGACTGATGAAGCGCTGGAGGACGCTAAAGCGGAATCGGTCCTTCGCATGGAGTTCTGGCGAGAGGTTTTTGAGAGCGACCTTGACAATGTGCACTTCGTCTTCGTCTCTCGTCACTTCGCTGAGGAGGTCGCCGCCGATGTGGGGGTGATCCTTGAGAAATCGGCTTTCTCTATCATCCACAACCCGATCGACACCTCAATCTTTGCGTTCGAGGAGAAGGCGCCCGAACTGCGAAAGAAGATCCTGAGCATACGACCATTTGCTTCGGCGAAGTATGCGAATGATCTCGCTGTTGCCGCGATCCTTGAGCTCGCCAAGGAACCCTGGTTCAACGAGCTGGAGTTTCTTATTGTCGGCGATGGGCTGTTGTTCGACGCGACGCTCGAGCCGCTGCGAGATTTTGATAACGTGACGACTCGTCGCGGCTTCTTGACCCAGTCAGAGATCTCTGAGCTTCATTCTGACTTTGGCGTATTTCTGGTTCCTACCAGGATGGATGCGCAGGGGGTGTCTCGAGACGAGGCGATGGCGTCGGGCCTGGTCCCCGTCACAAACGGTGTGGCTGCCGTCCCGGAATTTGTGGACGGGGCCAGTGGTTTCCTCGCGGACTCGGAGGATGCTTCCGGTCTGGCTCAAGGTATCAAGGCTCTCTACGAAGACCCCTCGTTGTTCGAGCGCATGTCTGTCGCTGCTGCCGAGCGGGTCCGTGCACAGTCAGACTCGACTCTCGTGATCCAGAAAGAGCTCAGTCTCTTCGTACGGGGGCTCAGCAGCCTCGAGGCTGGTCCCCTGGACTCGAAAGACCTGTAGATCGCAGGCACTCGCAGGAAGGCTGTGCCACGGGTCACCTTCGGTTCCCAGTGGAGCCTTGGGTGTCCCTCGTGGGCTTGATGGAGCGAGCAAGGTGGGGTCCATCAACGCTGGGAGGCATCAGGCCGAGCTTGAGGCACGACGATCGAGCAGCCTCGGTTGGACGGGTCGTGCGAGTGATGGCCGATCCTTCCTCTTACGGCCCGTCGGACGAGAGACTGGCTTGGCGTGACACCGGTTTCGCCTGCCCTCAGACCTTCCTCCGAGTGATGCCGACAGACAGCGGGACGCCTCCGCTGTACATCACGCCCTTGATCAGCACGGGCGAGGTAGGTGCACCTTCGATCTCTATCTCTGTGACGGGGGCTGTGGTTACGGTCTGCTGTACACCTTGATCTTCGACAACCTCGAGGCGCAGACTCAGGTCTTCGCCGTCGAAATCTCCTGCGTTCGTCTCTACTGCGATGACAGCCTCGCTCGACCGTCGAGCCACCACCTCGAGGCTCCGAGGTTGCAGGTGGAATTCCGTGGTTCCCGTGGCGGCCTCTCCTCCTGATTCGAGGAGGCTGGCGGAGAAGGTCGCCACCGACTCGTACCGCTCACGACCGACCTCGCCTTCGTAGTAGGCGTCCTTGTGCGCAACCGACAAGTTGTCTCCCCACCTGATGTAGGTCCATGTCGGGAAGTTTGAAGCGGTCAGCAGGAGAGGGAGGCCCGACCTCTCGAATCGCTCTGCGGTGTTCAGGTCGAAGCGCTCCGGCAAGGACCAGGGGCTGCAAACTGTCAGCCGTGCGAGCCCTGCCTGGGTCGCGACGTAGAATTTGTTGCCGGTCAACGCCCGACTGATCCGCGTGGTGTCCACGTCGACTCCAGTGTCCGTCACATACGCGACACTGCAGTTTTGCAGCCCCACGCCGACCACGTCTGATTTGGAGTGCGCGATCGCGTCTCGTGCGATTCGGCAGACCTCGTGGATGTGTCGGGAGTGCCAGACATCGTCGTCGTCGAGCGCGATCCGGATCGTGAGGGTGTGCTGTATGCCGAGGCGGGGCTCGATCGATTTCAACGCCTCCGAGAAAAGCCGGTCTCGTCTAGGTGCATGCTTGTTCGGATTCTTCTCCACGTCCGCATGAAAACCTCTGTTCAGGCCGTAGCCTTCAAGGGGATGGGAGTATCGTACGAAGACGAAGCGACTCTGAAGGTTCTCCGGCAACTGATCAATAAAATGGCTGAACTGCTCGAAATAGCGCGCCTTGTCTGTGGATACATAGATGACAGAGAAGTAGGCCACGCCTTCGGGGATGTGCAGGTTGGCGATGGAGTGCAGGGACACCATGAAGCGCTCTGCGAATTTTGCGAGAACTGTGTCGTCCATCTCATAATCGCAGAACATTGTCTCAGAGATGACCAGCAGTGGTTCTTTGCTATACGAGCGGCTGGTGCTCGGGAGATTGTCTGGCTCTGACGCCGTTGCAATACCCTCGATCATGTGCTCGTAAAATTCTGTCACGAAGTGAAACGGCGAAGGTCCCCACCGGTGCACCGGATCAGCCCGAATAAGCTGCGCCGGGTAGTCGATGAAGACTAGGCCAGGTGTCTCTGACACATGGTCGTACAACCGCTCGAGGTATGCATTCGCCTCTCGAGCGCGGCGTGCCTCGGCCGGGTCTTCGAGGATTGCCCAGAATGCTCGTGAGACGAAGATCTTCCGAGGATCGACCAGGTCTGTGAGGCGACGCCATCCTTGAGCGAACCGTGAGAAGTGATCTTCGGAGCCCGACTCGACACGCCGAGCATGGTCCGGAGTGATTCCGCAGCGACTCAACTCAGGTGACAGGGTGACGACGCCCCCGTCGAGTTCTGCGACAGCGAGGCGCTCGTCGATGAAGTCAATAAGAAGAACATCGAAGTCATGTGCTCGCAGGTCGTCTCCGAGCGTCTTATCCAGGTCTGCGGTAACCATTCTCCGCTGGAAGGCGCTTGTGTTGGCAGAGAGGTCGCTACCAACCATGGAGGTGATCGGCTCAGAGAAGGCGCTGCCGACCGACGAGCGTGCGACGTAGGACGTGATCTCGAATTTCTCTGTGAGCTCGAAGGCATCTCTCGAGACACAGCTGCCATATATGAACACCCGCTTTCTCTCGGTTGCTCTCCGCTCTGATTCTGGACTGTGTGAATCTAGGGCGTCGGCAGGTTTCCCGTCGAGAGTGAGGATGTATTTACCAAACCCGTCGATAATCTGCGCTGTGACGTGAGAAGCCTCGTGTAGGGTCTTGGCGCTAAGTGGCGCCGTCGAGGTGGAGTTGAGCCTTCCGCCGGTCGAGTCGCTGAAGGAGAAAACAGCCCGCATGGCGCCCTCGGAGGGATGGAGGGCTCCAGTGGTTACGACAGCAGCTGTCTCATGGTGGGTTGTGGTCACGGTGAGGACCAGCTGTTCGGCTAGGTCATCTTTCTGCTGTCTCAGGTCGCGGGGCAGAGATCGGAAGTCTGGTACAGGTAGCACGCCGCTGTCGGAGAGACTGTTGTAGATGGACCTGGTTGAAGACCTTGGGTTCAGCAGGGCCTCCAGGACTGCGACGATAATGTCGTCCGGAGGCGTCGCGTGACCCACGCCGAAGTCACTGATCAAGAGGCTGTGTCCATGCGCGTTCGTGTAGTACCCACGTCCTCGATGTTCCAGAGAGTTCGACTCGATGTACGGAACCGCGTGGGATCGAAGGTGCCAGTCGGTTCCGTTCTGGAGGTAGAACACCCGACGCGGAGCTCGATCCGGGTCGTCCCCCAATGAGGTATCAATTCCCCCGTTCGCGAGGGCTGACGCGACCTCGTCAAGCTGCCCGGCCCGGAAGGCATCCGCTACGGTGTCGTCGAGAACTGCTGCAAGATACCTGGCTACTGTCTCCGGTGCATAGGCGAGAATCGAGGTCTGTGGGTTCCACACGAAAGCAGAGACACTGCTACCGAGGGCTCCAGCGTACTGGAGCGCGGCGAAGCCGCCGCCAGATCCCCCGACTAGCACAAGCTCGCTGCCCGATCGAAATGCGAGGTTCTGAAGAATGCGTGTTATAGCGGGCTGGGTGCCAGTTCCACTTTTCCCGGTATACCACCCGAGATCTATGCCGCCATCGAGGTCAAGTGTTGGGTCAGACAGCGAGATCCATGGGATGGCCATGCGGTTGGTGATTGCGCGCCCTGAGAAGAAGGGGCCCTTCTTCTGGTCCCTGGCGACGACCGCGGCGGAGAAGAACACCGGAACCGTCGCGGCCCTACCCTCTAGCGGTTGGCCTTTGAGGAGAAGGTGCACGGATGGACCCCCGACGATCCCAACCACATGGATTCCGTCGCGGAGGGACTCAGAGGCCTCGAGGGCGTCAGTATCCTCCCAGTGCCAGACTGGGAGTCCGTATGCAGTGTAATCATTGAGTTCCACGGTCACTCCGTCACGGTCGGGAGAAGGGCTTGGGTGATTCGATCGCCTGGCTTCCTCGACGTTCCAGGGGGCCGCTTGTGCCGTGGACTCCCCGGACCTTGTAGAGCGGGGAGTGGGCTGCCAAGCGAGCGTACGCGGTCCACGAGACACTCTTTGAGGATGCGGTCTGCGCCGGCTTGATCTCCGTGCGCGGTTCGCCATGCCCAGAGGCGATACGTCTGCGCTACCTCAGTCGCTTCACCCTCGAGCACGACCCGACCGCGGTGAAGCCAGATTGCTCGCGTGCAAGTCTCCTCGATCGTCTGCGCCGCGTGGCTGACGAGAAATACCGTTCCGGCAGTTGCCCTGAGCTCTGCGATCTTCTTGTCGCTTCTTTCTCTGAAGGAAGCGTCTCCAGTCCCGAGTGCTTCATCGATGAGTAGTATTTCCGGCCGCGCGGCGATCGCGATGGCGAACCTCAGTCGAGCCGCCATGCCAGAAGAGTAGGTGCGCATCGGCAGGTGGATAGAGTTTCCAAGGTCGGCCAGGTCGAAGATGTCTTCTAGGCTGTCGTCAGTGACCTGTGGAGTGAGGCCCATCGCCAGGCACCCGAGCCTGGCGTTCTGGGAGCCTGAGAGCTCTGGGAGTAGAGCGGCGCTGACTCCGAGGAGCACAGGATTGGAGCGGGCGTGGATGGAACCTCTCGTGGGAACTTCGAGTCCCGCGAGCAGGCGTAGCAAGGTGCTCTTTCCGGATCCGTTGGCTCCGACGATCCCTATGCTCTCGCCCCGCTGCGCTGCGAATGATACGTCGGACAGGGCTCGCACGGTTACGGTGGGTGGTCGTCCGGTAACTGCGCCCCAGCCGCGTCGTCTGCCCCTTCCCCTCGACGCAGTGTCGGACGACGGGGCCTTGTAACTCATGTGCAGTCCGCGGACTACAGCAGTGATGCGGTTTTCCAGGATGCTATTGAACTCGTCCATAGCGCTCCTCCCCTCTCCAGAAGTAGATGAGGCCGGCGCCGAACACGGTGAACGCCCATGCTGCGAGGATCGCCCAAGACTCCAGGTCGGGGGTGGTGCCGTAGAGAAGTGTTTGGCGGGTGATCTCCAGTATCTGGTAGAGCGGATTGGCGCTCATAACTGCGAGCACGGTCGGATGGCTGACGAAGTGTTCGAGGGAGTAGAAGACACCCGAGGTGTAGAGAAGAACCCGAGCGCCAAACCCGATGAGGTTGGTGAGGTCGCGCACCTGAGAGACAGCTCGTGCGAGGGTCATCGCTATCCCCATGTTAAGAATGAGTTGGAGTGCGAAGACGATCGGAAAAAGAACCCAGCGCCACGTGATCTCTGCGTGGGGAGGGATGGCGACGATCAGGATCATCATCACGGTAATGACAGGAATGGTGTTGATCGTCTCTCGAATCACGGCCGATATCGGGAGTGCGGCACGCGGAAAGACAAAAGAGCGGAGCAGGTTCTTGTTGGCCACCACTGCTGAAGCCCCGGTCGTCATGCTCCTGATGGTGAACTGAAACATGAATACCCCGATGAGGAGATAACTGGTGAAGTTCTCCACGCCGGTTCCCGAGCCGAGCAGCCCGCCGAAAATGACGAGATAGACGAGGCCGTCCAGAAGCGGTCTGATTGCCAGCCAGGCGTTTCCGAGCAGAAGGCTCCGGGTCGAGCTGGAGACCCGAGCGCGTGAATCCTCCAGGATAAAGTGCCTCCGGAGCCACAGAGATCGAAGGTACTTCGAGATCGGAGGCCTGTGTCCAATTGGTAGGAGATTTCGCTCGTCCCACGCGTCAATGACGATGGGTTCACGGTTCCCGCTCACTCCAGGTCTCCCTGTGCGTCCCGTCGGGTCTCGGCACTGGTCCTTTGGTGCGGCGACCGCACATTCGCCTTTGCGCCTGCTCTGGCATGGCCGTCCGCGCCCTTGCTCGTGACGTTGGCGCGCCGGGAAGGGATTCGAGAGGTCTGGGTACCGGGCCTGTCCCGCGCCTGCTTTGCTTGCTCGCAGGGTGAGAGTGAGACGCCGCCCCCCATCAGTTCGGCCTCTCCAGGCTCACGTCATGCATCGCGTCGCGGTACCTGACCGCGGTGCACGACCACGTCCGCGACATCGCGAACGCTCTGCCGTTCAATCCCCATGTCCGGGCGGTCTCAGTGTTCGTCAGCATGAGCTCAAGCGTGGTCGCAAGGTCTCCCGGATCTCCTGGCCTCACCAGCACCCCGCTCGCCGGCCCCCCGACGATCTCGCGCAGCGCAGGCAGGTCGCTCGCGACTACAGGTCGTCCGTACGCCATGGCCTCGATCGGTTTCAGTGGGGTGACCAGCCGGCACACCCTGACGTCGCGTCGTGGGACGACGAACACGTCGAGGGCCTGGTGGTACATGAGCGCCTGCGAACGTGGCACCCGGCCGGTGAACAGCGTAACCCGGTCGATCCCGAGGCGTCTGGCCTCGGCCTCGAGCGCCCCTCGGGAGACTCCGTCGCCGACGATCAGCGCCCGGGCGTCCACGCCGCGCTGCCGGAGCAGCGCGACAGCCCCGAGCAGGGTGTCGAGGCCTTCGTAGTCGACCAGGCTGCTCACGGTGCCGACCCAGAACCCCTCGGCCGGCAGCCCGAGGAGCTGCCGCGCGTCGACAACGTCGAGCGACCCTTCGAGGAGCTCGGCGTCGACGGCGTTCGGCACGAGGGAGATCGTGTCGCGGTCGACCCCGCGGGCCACGAGCTCGTCGCGGAGTGTCTCGCTCAGCGTGAAGACGTGGTCGGCTGCCATGGCGAGCTCGGTCTCGCGGTCGCGCAGCATCCGGTACTTCTCGCTCTGGGCGGCGTGCTCCTGCTGCGCACCTGCGGGTCGGCTCGCGACCCACGTCTCCTCCAGCAGCCCCCGGACCTCGTAGACCCACGGGACGCCGAGCTCACGGGCTGCAGCCCGGGCGACGAGGCCGTTGGTGTAGTTGGTCGTGGCGTGCAGCACCTGAGCCTCGACCTCCTCGGCGAGGGGCAGCAGCATCTGGACGCTCTGGC
This sequence comes from Sanguibacter biliveldensis, assembly GCF_033798665.1. Classification (NCBI taxonomy): domain Bacteria; kingdom Bacillati; phylum Actinomycetota; class Actinomycetes; order Micrococcales; family Sanguibacteraceae; genus Sanguibacter; species Sanguibacter biliveldensis. The sequence continues at coordinate 3,467,166 of NZ_CP138359.1, read as the reverse complement.
GCAGCCTGGCCTCGACCGTCGCGCCCGGGGACGGCAGCACCAGCCGGCGGTAGTCGACCCCGTCGATCGTGTCGGTGTGCCGTGCAGCGATCGTGCCGACGGTGACGGGGTAGCCGAGCCTGGTGGCGGCGGTGACGCGCAGACCGGCGTCCTGCTGGGCGCGGAGCACGGCGTGGCTGCGGTGGGTGTACCCGCTCTGGGTGTGCGGCAGCGAGTTGGTGAGGACGTGCAGGACGGAGATCCCAGCGGGCGTCGTCGTGGACGTCTCTCCACGGCGCGAGGTGCCGGGGGCTGAGGTCTTCGGGACGACGAGGTCGACGCCCGGGCTCATCATCCGCACCTCGGAGGCGAGCCGCGCACGGAGCGGGGAGTCCCGTCGTGCAGCGACGCCCTGTCGAGCGGCGCTCTGGGCCTCACCGGCCTCTCCGGTCCCACCTGGGCTGCGTGACGCCGTGCCGCCCGTCGCCGCGTCGAGCGTGGTGACAGCTCCGCTGAGGTCGCCGCGCTGCCACAGCGCCCGTGCCCGGCTCTGACGGAGACCGTCGAACAGCTCTGCGGGAAGGTCGTCTGCGGCACCGAGCTGGACCGCGAGCTCGACGAGCCAGCGGCGCCGCACCTGACCGGCTCGGAGGAGCCCGCCCCGGGACCGGGGGAGTCCCACAGCCTGGCGCAGGTGGTCGCGGGCGTCGTCGAGCTCTCCGAGCAGCCAGGCTCCAGTGGCGCGAGTGAGCGGCTCGCCCGAGCGGGTCAGCGCGGTCCCTGCCGCACGGGTGACGCGGCGCGGCGCCCTGCGGCTCACCTGGACCGCGAGCAGCAGCGGGTCTTCCCGCAGGTGCCCGGCCACGGTGCTCACCGTCAGCCGCAGGTTGATGACCAGCTCGGCGGTACGGCCCGTCACCGGACCACCTCACGGAGCAGCGCGTCGTAGCTGGCGGCGAGCTCGGCGAACCCGGCGTTGGCGCGAGCCCACTCGCGCCCTGTCGACGGTGTGCTCAGCAGCGTCCTGTCGTCGGCCAGCTCGCCCCACAGCGTGACGAGGGCCTCGACGTCGCCAGGCGGCACGACGGTCCCGGCGCCCGTCCCGGAGACGAGGTGCGCGGCCTCTCCGGTGACGGCGGCCGAGATGTGCCGACCGACGGCGAGGGCCTCGTAGAGCTTGGACGGGACGGTCCACGCGAAGGGAGGCCAGTCGCGCAGGGAGACCAGGACGGTGTCGGCCCACACGTAGTGCTCGGGCACCTTGCCGGCGAGGACCCGTCCGACGAACTCGACCGGTGCGCCGAGGGTCGAGGCGAGAGCCTGCAGCTCGGAGTGCAGGGCACCGCCGCCGACGATGCGCAGCCTCACGTCGATCCCGAGCGCGCGCGCTGCCGCGGCCGCCTCGACGGCAGTCTCGAGCCCTTGGCTCCGCCCGACGGTCCCGACGTAGAGGACGTGCAGCCCACCTTCGTCTCGAGGCCGTTCGAGCGCCGGCACGGCGTCGACAGGGGCACCGTTGCGGACGACCTCGACCCGTCGCATGCCGCGGGACCGCAGCACCTCGGCGAAGGCGTCGGTCGTGGTCACCACGGCGGCAGCCCGGCGCTGGACCCAGGTGACAGCACGGTCGGCGGCACGGGTGGCCACCCGGCGCTTGAGTGAGACGGTCCGTCGGCCGTCGTGCAGCACACCGCTCGCGTGGATGAGGTCGGGCCAGGCGTCGCGCATCTCGACCACGTGCGGGACCCGCCAGACGAGCGCGAGGACCCAGCCTGCGAAGAGGGAGGGCAGACCGGGGGCCGTCGAGACGACGACGTCGGGCCTGTCGGCGCGGTGGCGCAGCCTGACGAGCGCACGCCAGACGGTGTCGAGGGCGGCGACGCCCTGGTCAGCCGACCGCGACCTGAGTCCTGGCCCGTGCTCCCGGAACCTCACGCGGTGGACGGTCTCACCGTGCTGTCCCCTCGACGTCGACCCGACGGCGTGCTCGCCTCGGGGGTCGTCGAGGGTGCCTGTGGGGTAGTGGGGCGGCGGGGCGAACACGACGACCTCGTTCCCGAGATCCCGCAGGCGAGGCACCAGGGCGGACCATCGCCGCTGCGGAGCGTTGTTCTCCGGTGCGTAGTGGTGGCTGACCAGCAAGATGCGCACTCGCCCGCCCCTCCTGTGGTCGTCGTCCTGCGTACCGTGCGCTCACGTGCTCCGCGCGTGGAGATCGTGTGTGTGATGAGTGCGGCCACCATCATAAACCCGGTGTTCCGGGTAACGGAGCCAAACCGCCCGAGGCCGTACCATGAGTGACTGTGAGCACAGGGGACCCCTTCGAGGGAATGACGACCGAACCGGCACGCCGGTCTCGACGCGGCACGGACGACGACGACCCGTACGCGGAGCCCGAGGAACGGCGCTCCGGTGGGCGTCGTGCCGTCATCATCGCCTTCTCGGTGCTCCTCGGTCTCGTCGTGCTCGGCGGCGGTGCTGTCGCCGGCTATCTCGCGTGGGTCAACAACAACATCGAGCGGATCGCCGACCCCTTCGACGACCTCGACCCCGCCGCTCGGCCGACCCCTGCCCCGACCGAGCCGGGTGCCGAGGCGACCCCGCTCAACATCCTCGTGCTCGGCTCGGACAGCCGGATCTCCGCAGGGGACCCGAGCTCGTGGGAGGAAGGCGGCCAGCGCACCGACGCGCTGATGGTCGTGCACCTCCCGGCCGACCGCAAGAGCGCCGTCGTCATGTCGATCCCGCGTGACTCCTGGGTCCCCGTCCCGGGGCACGGGGAGGCGAAGATCAACGCAGCCTTCTCCTTCGGAGGGCCGACCCTGGCCATCCAGACCGTCGAAGACCTCACCGGCATCCGCATCGACAACTTCGTGGTCGCCGACTTCACGTCCTTCGTCGAGCTGACCGACACGCTCGGTGGTGTGCAGATCACCGTCCCCGAGGACGTCTACGAGCACGACACGCTCTTGTTCTCGGCTGGCAAGCAGACCCTGAGCGGGGAGCAGGCACTCGCCTACACGCGCCAGCGCTACGGTCTCCCCGGTGGTGACTTCGACAGGGTCAAGCGCCAGCAGAACTGGATCCGGGCGATGGTCGCCAAGACCAAGAACGACGGGTTGATCTCGAACCCTGTGCGGCTCACGAACCTGCTCACCGTGGTGAGCAGGTCGGTGTCTGTCGACGACAGCCTCGGCATCAACGAGATGCGGGCGATCGCCGAGAGCCTCGACGGCCTCGCGACCAACGACATCACCTTCCTCACGGCCCCGGACGCCGGGACCGGCAGGAGCGCCGACGGGCAGTCGATCGTGCTGCTCGACCGCGCAGCCTTCGACCCGCTCGTGGCCGCGATCGCGCAGGACACCTCGGCCGAGTACATCGAGGCCAACAAGGACGCCCTCGGTGTCCTCGGGGCGACGGTCAAGTAGCCACCGAGCGCAGCTGAGCCCGCCCGGCCGCGAGGTCGAGCGGGCTCAGCCGTGCACGGGAGCGGCCGGTCAGGCGACGAAGTCGTCCAGGCGGCTCCCGACCCCGAGCAGCTGGGCGATCGCGGCGACGGCCCGCCCGCTCGCCGCGCCGTCACCGTAGGGGTTGACGGCCGTCGACATCGACACGAAGTGCTCGTCGTCCGTGACGAGCCTGGCCACCTCGGCGACGATCCGGTCTTCGTCGGTCCCGATGAGCTTCACGGTCCCGGCGGCGACGGCCTCGGGACGCTCGGTGTTCTCCCGCATGACGAGCACGGGCTTGCCGAGGCTCGGGGCCTCCTCCTGCACGCCCCCCGAGTCGGTCAGCACGATCCGGCACGCACCGAGCAGCCGTGTGAACTCCCCGTAGGCCAGAGGCTCCGTCACGACGACGTTCTCCGCACCTGTCAACGGCGGCAGGACCGCGTCGCGCACCACGGGGTTGCGGTGCAGGGGGAGCACCACGAGGTACTCGGGGTGCGCGTCGGCGATGCGGCGCAGCGCACGGCCGACCCCCTCCATCGCCGGACCCCAGCTCTCGCGACGGTGCGTCGTGACGAGCAGGATGGGCCGGCCAGACGCCGCCGCAGACTCGAGGGCAGCGTCGGTGAAGGGGTGCTCGCTCCGCGCCGTCGCCAGCAGGGCGTCGATCACCGTGTTCCCCGTGACGGCGATCGCGGCGGGGTCGACGCTCTCGCGGACGAGGTTCGCCCTGCTCTCCGAGGTCGGCGCCAGGTGCAGGGCGGCGATCTGCGAGGTGATCTTCCGGTTGGCCTCCTCGGGGAACGGCGACGTGATGTCACCCGAGCGCAGCCCCGCCTCGAGGTGGACGACGGGGATGCCCGCGTAGAAGGCGGCGAGAGCCGCAGCGGTCGACGTGGTCGTGTCCCCCTGGACGACCACGGCGTCCGGCCGGTGCTCCTCGAGCACTGGAGCGAGACCCGCGAGGATCTTCGCGGCGGTGACCGCGAGGGGCTGCTTGTGGCCGAAGACGTCGAGGTCGACGTCGGGGACGATCCCGAAGATCTCGTTCACCTGGTCGAGCATCTCGCGGTGCTGACCGGTGACGACGACGATGTTCTCGAACCTCTTGTCAGCCTCGACGGCGGCGATCACAGGAGCGACCTTGATCGCCTCGGGGCGTGTTCCGTAGACGGTCATGATGCGCAGGCTCATGGTCCCCAGGGTCTCATGAAGGGCGCAGAGCAGACAGAACGTCCAACTCCGGGCGTGGCTCGGCGCACCTCGGGCGAGAACCCGCGTGCCCAGGGCGAGAGCCCTGCCCGTGCGGCAAGATGGCGGGGGCGGCGACGACCCTGTGAGCAGGTCAGCGTCCGAGGAGATGAGGAGCAGGTCTGTGCGGGTGGCGTTCGCGAATGTCCGGGGCGGCATGCTCTGCCTCGGAGACCCCGGTGGTCGCCACGTCCGGCTGAGCGTGGACGGGCTCTACGCCTCGCCCGGTGCGGGCGCTGCAGCCGACGACATCGACTCTGACGACGAGCTCGACGACGACGACGACGACCTCGACGACGGCGACCACTTCGACGACGACGACCGCGGCGACCGTGACGACGCCTCAGACGGTGATGCCGGAGCCGACGAGGACGACGCCGACGAGGACGACGCCGACGACGGCGTCCCGCGCGGCCTCGTGCGGTGGGGTGACCTCGCGGCCCTCGAGATCGACGCCCCGACCACCCGGTGGCGCTACCCCGGGGTCCTGTCGACCGTCGTCGCGGCCGTCGTCGGGAACATCGGCATCGAGTGGTACCCCGAGGGAGCGGCCTTCGACGTCGAGATCACCACGGCCTCAGGCGTCGGGATCGTCGCCTGCGACGGTTTTGCCGGGCGAGGCTACTGGGCGCCGCACGCCCGGGCGGTCGAGGCCCTCCTGCGGCTGCTCGTCTCCGAGCGCGCACCACGGGCCTGGCTCGACACCCCGGGTGACCTCCTCGGGGTGGTGGCCTCGGTCGCGCGGAGCGGGCCGACCGACGAGGCGCTCGCGGACGAGCTGCGCGTGCTGCTCGAGGCCGGCCCCCGGCGCGTCTGACGGCAGGGTGGCTCAGCTGACTGCCCCGGTCGCGTCCGGACCAGGTCAGTCCTGGGTGCGGTCCTGGGCTGCGGTGCCGTCGACCACGTCGACAGTCTCGGCCACGGCCCTGTAGCGGCGGCGGTTGTTCTGCTCCCACGCGAGGGCGAGCAGACCGAGGCCCCCGCCCGTGGCGCAGACCACGAGGTTCGACCGCACCGAGAGGTCTGTCGTGAGCCCCACCACGGCGAGCACAGCAGCTGCCACGGCCCAGAGCGCGATGCCCGCCAGGATTGCGCGACGCAGGTCGACCTGACGAGGCTGCGGGCCTGGTCGGCGCCGTTCCGGGTGGAGGAAGAGGTCGAAGAAGGTGCGCACGCCCTCAGCCTAGGTGGTCCGGGTGTGTCGCGGGTGTGATGAGATCGTGGTGAGGCTGCGGCGGACGGTCGGGCACACTAGTCCCCATGGCGAACAGCACAACCCGTGACACAGCCGCGCCCGCAGGCGCGCTCGACCGATTCTTCAAGATCTCCGAGCGGGGCTCCTCGCTCACCTCCGAGATCCGAGGTGGCCTCGTCACCTTCTTCGCGATGAGCTACATCATCGTCCTCAACCCGATCATCCTCGGCAACGTCCAGGACGGCACCGGCCAGCTCCTCGGTGGCGGCACCGACGAGCCGAACATCACGATGATCGCGGCGGCGACAGCACTCATCGCCGGTGTCCTGTCGATCATCATGGGCCTCGTCGCGAACTTCCCGCTCGCGCTCGCGGCGGGCATGGGCCTCAACGCCGTCGTGGCGTACTCGATCGCCTCGCTGCCCGAGATGACCTGGGCCGACGCGATGGGCATCGTGGTGCTCGAGGGCATCATCATCCTGCTGCTCGTCCTCACAGGCTTCCGCGAGGCTGTGTTCCGCGCGGTCCCGCCCGAGCTCAAGGTCGCGATCAGCGTCGGCATCGGCCTGTTCATCGCCTTCGTCGGCATGGTCGACGCCGGCTTCGTGCGCCCGGGGTCCGGCACGCCCGTCGAGCTCGGTGTCGCCGGTTCTGTCGCCGGGTGGCCGCTGCTCGTCTTCGTCTTCGGTGTGCTCACCGCGATCGTGCTCATGGTCCGCAAGGTCAAGGGCGCCATCCTCATCTCGATCATCGCGTCCACGGTCGTCGCCGTGGTCATCGAGGCCGTCGCCAAGGTCGGCGGGATGGTCGGCGCCGACGGCGTCCTGAACTCCCACGGCTGGAAGCTCAACGTCCCGCAGCTCCCGGACAGCGTGGTCGACTGGCCCGACTTCTCGCTCCTCGGCCAGTTCTCGCTCTTCGGCTCCTTCGAGAAGATCGGCGCTGTCGCCGTCATCCTGCTCGTCTTCTCCCTCCTGCTCGCCGACTTCTTCGACACCATGGGCACGATGGTCGCCGTCGGCTCCGAGGCCGGCCTCGTCGACAAGGACGGCAACATCCCCAAGACGCGCCAGATCCTCGTCGTCGACTCGGTCGCCGCGATCGCCGGTGGTGCCGGTGGTGTCTCGTCCAACACCGGGTACGTCGAGTCCGCCGCGGGTGTCGGTGACGGTGCCCGCACGGGTCTTGCCTCCGTCGTCACAGGTGTCGCGTTCTTGCTCGCCACCCTCTTCGCCCCGCTCGTCGAGATGGTGCCGTCCGAGGCGGCCACGCCGGCCCTCGTGGTCGTCGGCTTCCTCATGGTCATGCAGGTGACCGGCATCGACTGGAAGAACATGGAGCTCGCCATCCCGGCGTTCCTCACGATCGTCGTCATGCCCTTCACCTTCTCGATCACGGCGGGCATCGGCGCGGGCTTCATCACCTTCGTCGTCATCCGCATCGCGGTCGGCAAGGTCCGCCAGGTGCACCCGCTCATGTGGATCGCCGCGGTGCTCTTCGTCCTGTACTTCGTCCGCGGACCGCTCGGCGACGCCCTCGGCGTCTTCTGACCGGAGGGTCGGGCCGGCTCCGCCGGACCCACGTACCCGAGCCGCGCACCACGCACAGCCTGCACCTCGTGCACGCGCCTGCACGGCTCTCGTACCTGCTCGACCAGCGCCCCGCCTGGCTCCGCTCTCCTGGGAGCGGACCCAGGCGGGGCGCTGTCGTAGGGTCTAGTGCTGTGACACCCAGCCGCGTCTTCCGCCTCACCAACATGCTCCAGCGGTACGCGTGGGGGTCTCCGACGGCGATCCCGGAGATCCTGGGTGCGGCGCCAGACGGCCAGCCTGTCGCCGAGATGTGGCTCGGTGCGCACCCGCTCGCCCCCTCGCTCGCGACGGCTGTCGCCGGAGCGGCGGCGCGCGACGAGGCTGAGACCGTCGACCTCGCGGCCCTCGTCAGGTCGTCGCCCGACGCGATGCTCGGCCGCTCGGTCGTCGAGGCCTACGGCCCTCGGCTGCCCTTCTTGCTGAAGATCTTGGCTGCCGAGTCCTCGTTGTCCCTCCAGGTGCACCCGCACCCGCACGTCGCCCGGGCGGGCTTCCGCCGGGAGACCGCTGCGGGCATCGCGCTCGACGCGCCGTCGCGCAACTACAAGGACGACCAGCACAAGCCCGAGATGCTCCTCGCGCTCACCTCCTTCGAGGGGTTGTGCGGCTTCCGTCGGCCGGCGCGCACCCTGGCCCTGCTCGAGGGCCTCGACGGAGACTTCGTCGCCAGGATGCGCGAGGCCCTGCGGGCGTCTCCTGACGCCGACGGTGTGCGCGCAGCCTTCGAGGTCGCACTCTCTGCCCGCGACGTGGACTGCACCGACGACCTCGCCCGCACCGTGGCCTCCGTGCGCGCCCGGATCGACGCCGGGCTCTCGACGTCCCGGGCCGACCAGACCGTGCTCGACCTGGACGGCTGGTTCCCCGGCGACCCCGGTGCGCTCGTCTCGATCATGCTCAACAGGGTCTCCCTGGCCCCGGGTGAGGCCGTCTTCCTCGCCGCGGGGGAGGTCCATGCCTACCTGACCGGTGTCGGTGTCGAGGTGATGGCCAGCTCGGACAACGTGCTGCGCGCCGGGCTGACCACCAAGCGCGTGGACGTCGAGGAGCTGATGTCCTGCGCGAGCTACGCCCCGCGCCCGCCTCAGCGGCCGGTCCTGCGCGCCGAGCCTGGCGGCCTGACCGCATACAGGGCGCCCGTCCCGGAGTTCTCCCTGCTGTTCGGGGCGGTGAGCGGGAGTGCGCTCGTCACGCACGACGGGCCGCGCATCGTCCTGTGCCTCGACGGGCGGCTCACGCTCTCGGGGCCGCTCGGCCCTGTCGCGACGCTCGACCGCGGCGAGTCGGTCTTCGTCCCGCACGACGCGGGTCACATGACGCTCGACGGCGACGGGCAGGTCGTCGTCGCCTACGTGCCCTGACGCGCTGCGCCGAGCGGCGCACCCGACCAGGTCTGCCAGGCGGCCGACCAGGCCAGCCGTCCGGAGGCGTCGTCGCGCCCGCAGACCCTTTCATTACCTAGGGTAATGAGTTAGGGTAAGGACAGTGACAACACCTGACGCCTGCGCCCCCGGGACCCTCGGAGGCCAGCTCCGCGTGGCGCTGACCCGGATCTCCCGACGACTCCGGAGCCAGCGCGGTGAGGCCGACCTCCCCGAGGGACAGTTCGCAGTCCTCACCACGATCTACAAGCACGGCCCGATGACGCCCGGCGCGCTCGCCGACCACGAGCACATCCGCCCGCCGTCGATGACGCGCACGGTCAACGCGCTCGCCGAGCTAGGACTCGTGACCAAGGTCGGGCACGAGACCGACAAGAGGCTCGTCCTCGTCGAGCTGACGACGACGGGCCGCGACGAAGTGAGAGAGACCAGGCGACGCCGCGAGGCCTGGTTGACCAAGAACCTGGGTCAGCTGACCCCCGAAGAACGGCAGACGCTCGCAGCGGCGAGCGAGCTGCTCGTGAGGATCGCCAGTCGATGAGCCCTACCTTCGCCTCCCTGAGGTACTACAACTACAGACTCTGGTTCAGCGCCGCCCTCGTGGCGAACGTCGGGACCTGGATGCAGCGCGTGGCTCAGGACTGGCTCGTGCTCACGGTCCTCACCGACAACTCGGGGACCGCCGTCGGCATCGTCACCGCGCTGCAGTTCTTGCCCGTCCTCGCGCTCTCGGCGTGGGCAGGTGTGCTCGCCGACCGCGTCGACCGCCGCAAGCTGCTGATCATCACCCAGACCGCCCTCGGCGTTCTCGCCCTCGCCCTCGGGGCGCTCGTGCTCTCAGGTCACGCCGAGCTCTGGCACGTGTACGTCTTCGCGGCGCTCCTCGGGTGTGTCACGGCGATCGACAACCCTGTGCGCCAGACATTCGTCGCCGAGATGGTGCCCAAGGAGAAGCTCTCCAACGCCGTGGGCCTCAACTCCGCAGGCTTCAACGCTGCCCGCCTCGTCGGTCCTGGTGCGGCCGGTCTGCTCATCGCGGCCTTCGGCCCGGGGTGGATGTTCATCATCAACGGGCTGACCTTCGCCGCGGTGATCGTCGCGATGACCCGCATGCGCGTGAGCGAGCTCAACAGGTTGCCTGTGGCCCCACGGGCCAAGGGGCAGATCCGCGAGGGCGTCAGGTACGTGCGCAACCGCAGCGACATCGTCGTCATCATGTGCGTGGTCTGCGTCGTGTCGACCTTCGGCCTGAACTTCCAGCTGACCTCAGCCGTCATGGCGACGGCAGAGTTCGGCAAGGGAGCGGGGGAGTACGGGATCCTCGGGTCCATCCTCGCGATCGGGTCCCTGGCCGGTGCGCTCCTCGCCGCCCGCCGCGAGCGTCCCCGCGTGAGGCTCGTCATCGGGTCAGCCTTCGCCTTCGGTGTCTCGACAGGTCTGATGGCGATCATGCCGACCTACTGGACCTATGCGCTGATGAGCATCCCCGTAGGGTTCTCGAGCCTGACCATGCTGACAGCCGCGAACTCGACCATCCAGATGTCGACCGAGCCGCAGATGCGCGGCCGGGTCATGGCGCTCTACATGATGGTGTTCCTCGGAGCCACGCCGATCGGCTCGCCAGTGGTCGGGTGGATCGCCGAGACCTACGGTGCACGCTGGGCGATCGGCATCGGCTCGATCACCGCGCTGCTCGTGGCCGCAGGTGCCGCGCTGTGGACCAAGAAGAACTGGGACTACACGGTCACCTACCAGGTGTTCCACCGCCCCCACGTCGAGGTCACCTACGCACCCTCGGCCGACGCCGTCCACAGACCCGCAGACGAGGCCCACGCCCGCCGCGACGTCGCCGACGACCTCGGCGTCCAAGAGGCGAAAGACCGCACGACCGCGACCTGACGGTCGACGTCCCGGCAGGTGGGGCTCAGGCGCTGTGCTCGACCAGGTGGTCGACGCAGGCTGTGAGGGCCTGGACGTCGGAGGGGTCGACGGACGGGAACATCGCGACGCGCAGCTGGTTGCGGCCGAGCTTGCGGTACGGGTCGACGTCGACGACCCCGTGCTCGCGGAGCGTCCGTGCGATCGCTGCGGCGTCGATGCTCTCGTCGAGGTCGATCGTGCCGACGACCGTCGAGCGGTCGGCAGGGTCGGCCACGAAGGGGGTCGCCCACTCGCGGCTCTCCGCCCACGAGTAGAGGTGTGCCGCTGACTCGGCCGTCCGCGCCGCAGCCCAGTCGAGACCCCCCTGGTCTAGCATCCACCGCACCTGCTCACCGAGCAGGAACAGCGTCGCGATCGCCGGGGTGTTCAGCGTCTGGTTGGCCCGTGAGTTCGTCAGTGCCGTCTGCAGGGACAGGAACTCCGGGATCCACCGGCCACGCGTCGCGATCTGACCGATGCGCTCCACGGCTGCGGGGGAGACCACAGCGAGCCAGAGCCCGCCGTCGGAGGCGAAGGACTTCTGCGGGGCGAAGTAGTAGACGTCGGTCTCGGCGATGTCGACGGGCAGGCCTCCCGCGCCGGAGGTCGCATCGATGACCGTGAGCGCGTCGGCCGCCGCCCCGGCGATGCGCCGGACAGGTGCCATCGCACCCGTGGACGTCTCGTTGTGCGCCCAGGCGTAGACGTCGGCGTCGTCGACCGCGACGGGCAGCGCCACGGTGCCCGGTGCCCCGGTCGTCACGGCCGACCTCTCGAGGAACGGTGCTGCTGTCGTGGCGGCGGCGAACTTGCCGCCGAACTCGCCGAACACGCCGTGCGCCGCGCGGTCGCGCACGAGCGAGAAGGTCGCGGCGTCCCAGAAGGCTGTCGACCCGCCGTTGCCGAGGACGACCTCATACCCCTCGGGCACGTCGAAGAGCTCGGCGAGGCCGGACCGCACCCGGCCCACGAGGTCTTTGACAGGGGGCTGCCTGTGGGACGTGCCGAGCAGCGTCCGGCCGGTCGAGGCGAGCGCGTCGAGCTGCGCGTCGCGGACCTTCCCCGGGCCGCTCCCGAAGCGGCCGTCGGCGGGCAGGAGGGCGGCGGGGATGCTGGGCATGGCGGTCACGAGGCCCACCTTAGCCCCCGGTCAGGGGCCCCGCCCCGCGTCTGCGCAGGGCGAGATAGGCTGTCCGGAGAAGACGTGTGGACGATGCGACGGGGCCCTGAGCGGCTCCGGCCGGCACCCCTGTGCCTCTCGGCAGGCTCCTCGGAGCCTGCCGGGGTCGTCCGGCGCCACCTGACGCACTGGAGGAACGCGTGAGCGACCTGATCGACACCACCGAGATGTACCTGCGGACCATCTACGAGCTGGCCGAAGAGGGCATCGTCCCGCTGCGGGCGCGCATCGCGGAGCGTCTGGGGCACTCGGGGCCGACGGTCTCGCAGACCGTCGCCCGCATGGAGCGCGACGGTCTCGTCGTCGTCAGCGGCGACCGTCACCTCGAGCTCACCGAGGTCGGCCAGACCAAGGCGATGCGCGTCATGCGCAAGCACAGGCTGGCCGAGCGGCTGCTCACCGACGTCATCGGTCTCGACTGGGCCTTCGTCCACGAAGAGGCCTGCCGCTGGGAGCACGTGATGAGCGACCGCGTCGAGAAGCGCCTCGTCGACCTCCTCGACCACCCGCACTTCTCGCCGTACGGGAACCCGATCCCGGGCTTGGTCGAGCTGGGCGAGGGCGCCGCCGCGGTCGGGTTCCTCGACGGCGTGGTCTCGCTCAAGGCGGCCGTGACGGCTCACCCCGACGAGTCCTTCGAGGCGACCGTGGCCCGCCTGGGCGAGCCTCTGCAGACCGACATCGAGCTCCTGGAGCGTCTCGCAGGCAGCGGGGTCGTCCCTGGGGGGCAGATCACAGTCGGCCGGACGGAGTCCGGCATCGGCATCTCGGTGACCTCAGAGGGCGCTGACCTGGTGCTCGACCTCCCCGAAGAGGTCTCGCGCCACATCTTCGTCTCAGAGTGAGACCTGGGTCACAATATTTCTCGTGACCTGAGCGTGACATTTGCTGAAAACCTGTTGTACCTTCGTGGAGCGTCATAGGCAGTCATGCCGAAGACGCGCTCGTGCAGATCGCCTAACCCTGCCACTGCATGAGCCGCCGACAACCCGCATGGCAGGGACGGGGGACCCAAATCTGGGCGCTGCTCGCAGCGTCCTTGGGGTGAAGCCCCACGACCGTCTGACGGTCGTGAGGCCGAGTGTTCTCCTACTCGAACCCGACAGCTGACCTCGCAGGCGTACTGGAGAGAACTTGTGACTACTAGCACTGCTCGTGCCCGCCACCGCGCGGCACGGCGTCCCTTGGCGCCGCTGACCTCGATCGCCTCCGTGGCCAGCGAGAACGCAGCAACCGTCGGACGCCGGACAGCCCTCGTGGCTGCGTCCTCTGGCCTCATCGTCTCCCTGATGGGTGCCACCTCTGCCTCGGCAGCCCCCCTCCCCTCTGACGCCTCGGTCGCGACCGTCGACGTCGCGTCGCTCAAGGCAGAGGCTCGCGCCGCGCTCAGCACGGCTCCCGCCGTGACCGTCGCCGCCGACGCCTCCTGGACCGTCGAGCAGACCGACATGGTCGTCACCCCGGCGCCCGAGCCCGAGCCGGAGCCGGAGCCCGTCCGCGCTCCTGCCGCCGCCTCGCGCACCGCCGAGCGCACCTCGATCTCTGCTGACACGCAGACCGAGTCCACGGAGTCGACCGTCGAGGTCGCCGCCGAGGCTCCTGTCGAGGCTGCAGCGCCGGTCCCCGCCTCCGCGAGCGGCTCGGCCATCCTCGACGTGGCTGGTCGCTACGTCGGTGTGCCGTACGTCTCGGGTGGCACCACCCCCGACGGCTTCGACTGCTCGGGCTTCACCTCGTACGTCTTCGCCCAGCTCGGCATCAACCTGCCGCGCACCTCTGGTGCCCAGGCCTCGGCCGGCACCGTCGTGTCGCGCGCCGACGCCCAGCCTGGCGACCTGATCTACTCGCCCGGGCACATCGCGATCTACGCGGGTGGCAACTCGCAGATCGACGCACCGCGCCCCGGCAAGACGATCCAGTTCCGTGAGATCTGGCAGTCCAACCCGACGTTCATCCGCATCGGCTGACACGTCGTCCTGCCTCGGCAGACGTCTCGCCACGAGAGCCCGGACCGCACTGCGGTCCGGGCTCTCGTGCGTCCGTGACGCTCGTAGATCTTGCAGGCCCGCCGAACGTGTTCTCAGCGTCATGAGCGGGTAATGTACGGGACAAGCACCGCCGCTTGTCCGTGATGCAGGAGGAGAACGCCATGTCGCACTCAGATGCCATCCTCGTCGGTGTCGACGGCTCGGTCTCGAGCCTCCACGCGCTCGACTGGGCCATCGCCCACGCGTCGAGGTCAGGTCAGCCGATCACCGCCGTCTGCTCGTACTCCCTCCCGTCCTTCGCGGCGGCCTCCCTCGACGGCGGGTACGCAGCGCTCGACGACAACGCGATCCAGGATGGCGCTCGTTCGGTCCTCGACGACGCCCGTGAGCGTGCAGCCCGCTCCGGCGTCACGCTGACGACCGAGCTCGCCGCCGGTGACGCGGCCGGGGTGCTCGTCGAGCGCTCCAAGGACTTCTCCCTCGCCGTCGTGGGCACCCGCGGACGGGGAGGTTTTGCCGAGCGCCTGCTCGGCACGGTCTCCTCGGCGCTCCCGGCGCACGGGCACTGCCCGACCGTCGTGGTGCCCTACCGCGGCAGCGGCGACCCCGACGCGAGCGTCCCGACCCACCCGATGAAGCGCGTCGTGGTGGGGGTCGACGGCTCACCGTCGGCCTACGGAGCCCTGCACGCCGCGATCCACCAGGCGAACCTCTGGGGCGCCGAGATCGTCGCCGTCGCCGGGGTCCCGGTCGGGTCGGGTGCGGGCATGCTCGCCTGGCTGCCGGCAGCCATCGACCACGAGCAGGTGCTCGCCGACGTCACCGATGCGCTCAACTCGATCGTCGACAAGGCCGAGGCGGCGCACCCCGGCACCGTCGTACGCCGGATCGTGCTCGACGGCAGCGGCGCCGAGCTGCTCACCGAGTTCTCCGAGGCGAGCGACCTCTTGGTCGTCGGCTCGCGTGGACGAGGAGGCTTCGCAGGTCTGCTCCTCGGCTCGACGAGCCAGGCCGTGCTGCACCACTCCACCTGCCCCGTGATGGTCGTCAACAAGCACTGCGAGATCCCCGCCGACTGACCCGCTGGCCGGACGAGAGGTCCGGCCGGGTCGCCCGCGCACGGCGTCTCGACCGGACCTCGCGCTGGGCTGGACGCTCAGTTCTTGGTGCGGTACAGCCGCATCGTGATCGGCGCGAACACCAGGGTGAGCGCCGCAGCGGCGACGAGCACCCAGACGACGTCGCCGAACTGGGCGGTGCCACCCATCAGCCCGCGGATGGCCGTGACGAGGTGGGTCACCGGGTTGACGTCCACGACAGCTCGCAGCGCTGACGGCATGGTCGCCGGGTCGACGAAGATGTTCGACGCGAAGGTCAGCGGCATGAGGATGAGCATCGAGACACCCATGACAGCGTTGGGCGTGCGCATCAGCAGCCCGAAGATGGTGAAGATCCAGCTGAGCGAGAAGGCGAAGACGAGCAGCAGCGCCACGGCCGCCAGGGTCCCGGGCAGCCCGCCGTCCGGCCTGTAGCCCAGGACGAGCCCGAGGCCGATGGTGATGACCGACGCGATCGTGTAGCGGACGGTGTCGCCGAGCAGTGCCCCGACGATCGGGGCCGGACGCCAGATGGGCAGCGACCTGAACCTGTCGAAGACGCCCTTGGTGATGTCCGTGTTGAGCGTGAACCCCGTGTACACGGTGATGATGAGGACGGTCTGGACGAGGATGCCGGGCAGCAAGAACCGCAGGTAGGTCGCGGTGTCGCCCGCGATCGCCCCGCCGAAGAGGTAGGTGAACATCAGCGTGAAGATGATCGGCGTGAGCGTCACGTCGAACAGCTGCTCGGGAACGTGCTTGATCTTCAGCAGGGCCCGCCAGGCGAAGGTCAGGGTGTTCTCGATCGCCGAGGGGCGCGTCGGACGGCTGTCGAGGGACACCGCCGACCGCAGCGTGGTAGCCGACGTCGTCGGGCTGTCGGTGGTGCTCATGAGGTGGCCTCCTCGGAGGGCTGCTCGGCGTCTGCCGGGCTCGTGGGGTCGGTCGGCTGACCTGTGAGGGCGAGGAACACCTCGTCGAGGCTCGGCTGGCCGAGCGAGAACTCGGGCACGTGGATCCCCGCCTCGTGGAGGCGGGGGAGGATCTGGTACGCCTGCGCAGAGCCGTCGGCGCTGCTGTCGATGCGGGCCGAGAGCGCCGACGGGTCGGGGGACAACGAGACGGCGTCAGGGTCGCCGAGGAGTGCGGCGACGATGCGCGCCGCCTCGTCCCGTCGGCTCTGGTCGGCGAGGCGCAGCTGGACCGAGCCTGAGCCGACAGAGCTCTTGAGCTCGGGGGCGGTGCCCTCGGCGATCACCTTCCCGTGGTCGACCACGGCGATGCGGTTCGCGAGCTGGTCGGCCTCTTCGAGGTACTGCGTGGTCAGCAGGACGGTGGCACCGTCGGCGACGAGCACCCGGACGATGTCCCACACGTCGTTGCGGCTGCGCGGGTCGAGCCCGGTGGTGGGTTCGTCGAGGAACAGCACGGACGGGCTCATGACCAGGCTCGCGGCGAGGTCGATCCGGCGTCGCATGCCGCCCGAGTACGTCTTGACCTGCTTGCCGGCCGCCTCCGTGAGGTCGAAGGCCTCGAGCAGGTCGGCCCCCCGGCGTCGAGCGGCGGCTCGCGTGAAGCCGTAGAGGCGCGCGAGCACCATGAGGTTCTCGGCTCCCGTGAGGTCTTCGTCGACCGAGGCGTACTGCCCGGTGAGCCCGACGAGGCTGCGGACGGTGTCGGCCTCGCGGAGGATGTCGTGCCCCAAGATGCTCGCGCTGCCCGCGTCGGGGCGCAGCAGGGTGGCGAGCATGCGGACGGCTGTCGTCTTGCCGGCTCCGTTGGGTCCGAGCACGCCGTAGACGGTGCCGGCGGGGACGGCGAGGTCGATGCCGTCGACAGCACGCGTCGTGCCGAAGTGCTTGACGAGCCCGTGAGCCTCGATCGCGTAGGAGGTCATGGCGACCATCCTGTGCCTCGGCTGTGAGGGGCGGCTACTTCTTTCTTGCGCAGTTGTGCGGGTCCAGGTCAGCGGGTCGCGAGGACGTCCCGCAGCCTGTCGAGACCGAGGTCGAGGTCGTCCAGGCTGATGGTCAGCGGGGGAGCGAGCCGGATCGTGGTGCCGTGCGTGTCCTTGGCGAGCACGCCCGCGTCGCGCAGGGCGAGGCAGAGCTCTCGGCCCGACTCCCAGGTCGGCGGGAGGTCGACCCCGGCCCACAGGCCCGCGCCCCGGACCTCGGCGAGCAGCTCGGACTCGACCATCTCGTCGAGACGCAGCTGGAGGTGGTCGCCGAGCTCCGCGGCACGTTCCTGGACCTCCCCGGTGTCGAGGAGCCTGACCACGGCGCGCCCCACGGCGCAGGCGAGCGGGTTGCCGCCGAAGGTCGAGCCGTGGGTGCCCGGGGTGAAGACGTCGAGGACGTCAGAGCGCCCGACGACAGCGCTCACCGGCAAGATCCCGCCGCCGAGCGCCTTGCCGAGGGTCACGAGGTCAGGCCGGACGTTCCAGAGCTCGCACGCGAGAGTCGTCCCTGTGCGCCCGAGGCCAGACTGGATCTCGTCGGCGACGAGCAAGATCCCGGCGTCGTCGCAGACCGTCCGCAGCGAGGCCCAGAAGCCTGGCGGGGGCACGACCACACCGGCCTCGCCCTGGATCGGTTCCATGAGCACCGCGACGGTGGTCTCGTCGACGGCCGCCGCGACAGCCTCGGCGTCTCCGTAGGGGACGACGCGGAAGCCCGGTGTGAAGGGGCCGTAGCCCTCGCGGGCCTCGTCGTCGGTCGAGAAGGAGACGACCGTCGTCGTGCGACCGTGGAAGTTGTCGCGGGCGACGACGATCGTCGGCTCGGCGATGCCGCGCCTGTGGCCCCACTTGCGGACCGCCTTGACCGCGGTCTCGACGGCCTCTGCGCCGGTGTTCATCGGCAGCATCGCGGCGTGGGTGCCCTCGAGGGCGAGCGAGTCGCCGACGAGGGCGCAGAGCTCGTCCGCGAAGGGGCCGAGCTGGTCGTTGTCAAAGGCGCGCGACGTCAGCGTCACGCGACCGAGCTGTTCGACCGCAGCCGCCACGAGGGTCGGGTGCCTGTGCCCGAAGTTGAGCGCCGAGTAGCCGGAGAGCAGGTCCAGGTACCGGCGACCGTCGGTGTCCGTGACCCAGGAGCCCTCACCGTGCGCGACCGTGACCGGGAGCGGCGCGTAGTTGTGCACCAGGTGGTCTCTGGTCTCGACGTGCGTCCCGTCCATGGTCGGCTCCTCTCAGCCCGCCGCCCGGATCTCGAGCGTGCAGCACTTCGCGCCGCCCCCGCCGAGCAGCAGCTCGGACGTGTCGACGCCGATCGGTTCGTAGCCGCGCTCTCTCAGCTGCGCCTGGAGGCGCGTCGCGGCGGGGTTGAGGATCACGTGGTGGCCGTCGGAGACGGCGTTGAGCCCGAGGACCGTCGCGTCGGACTCGGCAGCGTGGACGGCGTCGGGGAAGAGGTCCGCCAGGACTGCGCGGCTCTCGGCCGAGAAGGCGTCGGGGTAGTACGCGACCTTGCCGGGGGTGGTGCCGCCCTCGGAGCCCTCGAGGACTGTGAGCGCGGTGTCGAGGTGGTAGAACCGCGGGTCGACGAGCTCAAGGGTCACGACCTCACGACCCCAGAGCCTCGCAGCCTCGGCGTGCGCGGCCGTGTCGGTGCGGAAGCCTGTGCCGGCGAGGGAGAGGGGGCCGACCGTGAGGATGTCGCCCTCACCCTCGTTGCGCTCGAGGGCGTCGTGCACCTCGAAGCCGTTCTCGGCGAACCACCGCAGGTAGACGGCGGCCTCGGGAGCACGCTCGGGGTGGGTGAACAGGGCGCTGTAGACGACACCGTCGACGACTGTCGCACCGTTCGCCGCGTAGACCATGTCAGGGAGCCCCGGCACGGGCTCGACGAGGTCGACGGTGTGCCCGAGGTCGAGGTACGCGTCGCGCAGACGCTCCCACTGCTCCACGGCACGCGCCGTGTCCGTCGGGCGGCTCACGTCCATCCACGGGTTGATCTCGTAGCTCACCGTGAAGTACTCCGGGCGGCACATGAGATAACGGCGGGCGTGGGCTGCGGTCATCGGCGGGCTCCTCAGGCTGTCGCTCGTGGCGAGGGGTGACGCTGAGCCGTCCGGAGGGTGCCCCGGCCGGCCGTCGCACGGTCTGTGTGATGGCCGACACTACGCCCGGACCTGCGAGAGCGCGCGGGAGGACGCATCTCCTCTGCCGGACGCCGCCCGAGAGCGACGGGCGCGGTCAGACTGCGTCGAGCTCGCGGGACACCCTGTGCAGGGCGAGGCGGAGCATGAGCCCGAGGGGTACCCCGAGGAGCGGGGAGGTCAGGCGGGCCGGGAGCGGTCCGGCGAGGTAGACCTCTTCCCACCAGGTGACCAGGCTCGTCGCGTGGTCGACGGGCTCGACGTCGATGCCCGCCGTCCCGTGGAGCAGCGGTCCGGCCTTGCGCAGCACGAGCCTGTGGCGCTCGGTTCCGCTCAGCGCGTCGCCGGCGGGACGCTCGAGACCGACGACCTCCATGCGGTCGACGATCCCCGGGTGGCTGTACATGGTGAACCGAGCGCCCGACGGCAGGGGGCCGTCGGGGAGCGGGCGGCCCGATGGTTCCACGGGGAACGAACCCCAGGTCAGCGGGATCCACCGCGAGTGGTGGCGGACGTCGGCCACCAGGTCGAAGACGTCAGCGGGCTGCCCGGGCAGCTCCCGGGAGACGCTGACCCGTCGCAGACCTCGGCCCTCGGCGGCAGCGTCGTGCGCTGCCGGACGCCCCGTCACGACTCGTCCGTGCCGGAGGTGCGGCCGGAGCCGACCTCGCTCGACCTCCCGCGGCCGATCCGTGCCCGTCGGGCGCGGTCGACCAGCGGGATCTTTGAGGCGCGACCGGGCTCGACGGACTCGTAGACCTTGCTGGAGGCCTTCGAGCGGGCTGGGCCCACCTCGCGCGCGAAGTGCGCGGGCGGCTCGCCGAAGGCCTTGGTCGCCTGGTGCGCGACCGTGCGGGCGAGCGCCCGACCACCTGCGACGCCGACGACGGCACCGATGCCGAAGGGGATGACCCGGCCCATCATGAGCGAGGTCTGCTTGGCGATCTGCCGCTTGACGAAGCGCCGCGTGAGCACCTTGTTGACCTGCCGGATCGTGCTCTTCGGCATGGTCGTCATCAGGGCGGTGCCCCACGCTGCCGCCGACTTGCCCGACACCTCTTCGACCGACGTCGCGCCGGACTCGCCGAGGACCGTGGCGAGCAGCAGCGCGCGGCGGCGGTCGAGGTCGTCGGCCTCCACCCCGTGGACCTCTGCCACGCACAGCGCGTAGGCGGCCGAGGCGCTGAAGAAGGTCGCGACGTCACCACCGCTGAGGATCATCGACACTCCCGTGCCCACCCCGGGGAACGCCGCCGCAGCACCCACGGCGCCGCCTGCGCCCTGGAGCACGAGGGAGTACTCCTTGGTCAGCAGCGTGACGATCTGCTGGGGCGACGCCTCGGGGTTGCGTCGGCGCAGGCTGTCGACGTGCGCCCGCACTGTCGAGGACGGCAGGGTGATCGCCTGGTCGAGGGCTGCGTCGATCAGCGGGGTCCGGGCGAAGGACAGCTTCTGGGTCACAGTGGCTCCTTGCGGTTCGTCGTGGGTCGGCCGGCAGGGGTGGGGCGGCCGGGTGGAGCTGGCGCGACCCTGCCCAGGGCCGCGCCACCCGAGATCATTCGGTCGTCGACACCGAGGCGATGGTCAGCTCGACGGTCGCGCCGGCCTTGAGGGTGCGACCGACGGTGCAGGACGCGTCGACCGCGCGGTTGACGACGGTCAGCAGGCGCTCGCGGGCCTCGTCGTCGAGGCCGGACAGGTCGAGCTCGAGACGCTCGGTGAGCACCGGGTAGCGGTCTTCCTCTGGGTCCGAGACACCTGCGACGTGCACGGTGGCCGCGTAGTCGTCGCCGAGGCGACGCGCGAGGGTGACGTCCGAGGCGAAGCCTGTGCAGGCGGCGAGGGCGATCTTGAGGAGCTCGCCGGGGGTGAAGGTTCCCTCGACGTCGAGACCGCCGAGCTGCACCTCGCCTCCGCGGGCGCTGCGGCCGACGTACCGGCGACCGCCGGTCCGCTCGACCCAGAGCGCCGGCTGCGTGCCGGGCTGGGGTGCGGGGGAGACTGTGCCGGGTGCGGGGTTGGTGTCCTGGGTCATCTGGTGATTCTTCCACCGGCTCGGCTGTCGCGCCCGGGGTGTCCGCCCAGGGCGGAGCGTGACGAGGCGATCGGCCGTCGCGCGGCCTGACCCGGGCCGTCTGTCCAGATGCTGGAGGCGCTCTGGCCTCATGGTGAGACGGGACTAGGGTTCCTCGGTACCGTCACCGACGTGTCGAGCACGGCCTCTTGTTCCCCCGGCCCCGCGCTGCAGCCTCCAGAGCCAGCGCGCCGCCGCCCGGACGCCCGTCCGCGAACGACGCCTCGCACGTGAGCGCCCACCGACCGGAGCACCACATGTCCACCACAGCAGCACCCGCCCGACCGCTGAACTCCCGCGGGAGGGTCATCACCGCGAGCCTCGTCGGCACGACGATCGAGTTCTACGACTTCTACGTCTACGCGACCGCGGCAGTCCTCGTCTTCCCGACGTTGTTCTTCCCCACGGGCAACGACACCACGGCGCTCCTCGCCTCCTTCGCCGTCTTCGGCGCGGCGATGGTCGCGCGGCCCGTCGGGGCGATCGTCTTCGGCCACCTCGGCGACAAGAAGGGCCGCAAGACGACCCTGGTCATCTCGCTGCTCACCATGGGGATCGCGACCTTCCTCATCGGCACGCTGCCCACCTTCGACTCGATCGGCGTGGCTGCACCCGTCCTGCTGCTCGTCCTGCGGCTCGCGCAGGGCTTCGCGCTCGGCGGCGAGTGGTCCGGAGCCGCGCTCGTCGCGACCGAGAACGCCCCCGCGAACAAGCGCGCCTGGTACGGGACCTTCCCGCAGCTCGGCGCGCCGATCGGCTTCATCATCGCCAACGGGCTGTTCCTCACCATCAACGCCGTGCTCCCGCACCCTGAGGACTCGCTCCTGCAGTCCGAGGCCTTCCTCTCGTGGGGCTGGCGCATCCCGTTCCTGTTCTCGGCCGTCATGGTGATCATCGGTCTGTGGGTGCGGCTCAAGCTCGTCGAGTCCGAGGCCTTCGTCACGGCCGAGAAGAAGGGCGCGATCACCAAGACGCCCCTCGCCACGGTGTTCAGGTTCCACTGGCGCCAGCTGGTCCTGGGCACGTTCATCATGCTCGCGACCTACGTGCTCTTCTACCTCATGACCAGCTTCACGCTCACCTACGGCACCAAGGCTGCTGACGCCGACCCCGCGGGCCTGGGCATCCCGTACGTGCACTTCGTCATCATGCAGATCATCGGCGTGATCTTCTTCGGGCTGTTCACGCTGATCTCCGGGCCCGTCGCCGACCTCATCGGACGTCGCCGGCTGCTCATCGGGGTGTCGAGCCTCATCGTCGTGTTCGGGCTGACCTTCCACCTGTTCCTGGTGCCCCGCGCCGACGCGGCCTTCACGGGTGGCCTCGTCCAGGCCTTCCTCATCCTCGGTTTCACGCTCATGGGCGTGACCTTCGGGCCGATGGGCGCGCTGCTCCCCGAGCTGTTCCCGACCAACGTCCGGTACACGGGGTCCGCCATCGCGTACAACGTGAGCTCGATCCTGGGTGCGGCTCTCGCGCCGATCGTCGCGGTCGCGCTCTGGGCCCAGGCCGACGGCGACACCTGGCTCGTGGGGCTCTACCTGTCGGGGGCCGCGGTCCTCACCCTCGTCGCGGTGATCCTGTCCAAGGAGACCAAGGACGTCGACTACGGCCTCGCCTCGCACGAGGACGTCGCAGCCGAGCCTGCGACCGCGGGCAAGCGCTAGCGGCACGCCGCAGTCGAGAGGGGTCGGGCCTGGCGGGACCGACCCCTCTGTGCGTGGGCGGGGCCCGGGCGGGAGGCTCCTCGCTCGTCGTGCGCCATCGCCCGCAGTCGACTGCCCTCCGCCATCGTGCTGGGCCTGGGCCTGGGGTCGGGCGATCTAGCAGCCCGCCTGGTCGGGGCCGCCCGGGGGGTACGGGCGCCTCCCGGAGATCGGTAGGGTTGCGGCCGTGACCGACACCCTGCCCCCGTGCCCCGAGTGCTCCTCCGTCTACACCTACGAGATGGGCGCGCTGCTCGTCTGCCCCGAGTGCGCCCACGAGTGGGAGCCTGCTGCGGGAGGCTCGGCCGAGGCGTCTGACGGCCCGCGCGAGATCCGCGACGCCGTCGGCAACGTGCTGCAGGACGGCGACACCGTCACCGTCGTCAAAGACCTCAAGGTCAAGGGCAGCGCGACCGCCATCAAGGTCGGCACGAAGGTGCGCGGCATCAGGCTCGTCGACGGGGTGGGCGACCACGACATCGACTGCAAGGTCGACGGCTTCGGTCCGATGCAGCTCAAGTCGAGCGTGGTGAAGAAGGTCTGACGCCCTGGGGCGCCGCTGGTCTCGCGCTGGTGCACGCCGAGACGGGTGAGAACTGGTGCGCCCGGGCAGATTCGAACTGCCGACACCCGCTTTAGGAGAGCGGTGCTCTATCCCCTGAGCTACGGGCGCGAGAGCGAGACAAGGCTACCTGACAGTCGCCCGTGGCACGCGCCACCTCTCGAGCCCGCCGTGGCGGTGCAGCGCGGCCCGGTCTTCACGGGTGTGCCCGGGGTCACTCTTGCGGTGCTGAGCCACCCATCGGCCGAGCAGATGCCCAGGTCGGAGCGCTGGTCAGGGAGGGCTCGAACGCCCCGGTCGAACCGATCTGGAAGAAGATTCAACTTCCCTGTTGACACTCGATCTGGGCGAGTGCATAGTTGTCCCTGACAGTGCGTGCCGCCTGCCCCCTGCGCGGCACGCACTGTTCCTTTTTCTCCGGACGCACCCAGCCCCTCCCGCCGCGCTCAGCCCGGTCGCGGACGGCCAGGTCACCGCTCCGTCGAGGTGCCAGACAACCCCCTCCAGCAGTGCCCAGGCCCGTCGTGGCCCTCGTCGTCGGCGCGTCAGGCCACGAACGCCGTCCCGGCCAGATACCGTGCTGGGGTGACAGCTCCCGATCGCGACAGGACGGCGGGGACCGACAGGGCCCGCTCCGACCACGACCCGAGCCCGGCTGCGCCTCACGACCCGTCCAGCGAGAGAACCCCTGACATGACCAGCACGGACCAGTCCGCCTCCGGCGCGGTCCACGGCGACGCCGACGCGAACGCCGAGACGCGTGCCATGCGCACGGTCCCCACCCTCGTCAAGCCCGCCACCACGGCCGAGACCGTCGCCGCCGCGATCGACCGCTGGCGCTCGACCCTGGTCTCGCTGGCCGGCGGCTCGACGCTCGCCGACGTCGGTCTGCTCGGCGACGCTGTCCTCGACCTCACCGCCGCGCACCCGTCGGGCATCGCCCAGCTCTTCGCAGGCCGCAGCACCCGCCTGGCGAACATCTTCCGCGAGGGCAGCTCGCTGCCCGTCGCCCGCCGCCGTGCGCGCGCCGTCGCCCAGCGCTCCCAGGAGCAGGCCGAGCGCTACGGCATCGCCCCGACGTATCTCGCGATCGGCCTCGCGACCTGGACCGAGCACGAGGTCGACGAGACCTCCGACGACGTCGCAGCGCTCGCCCGTGTCGCCTTCTCCGGCGGGTCCGACCGTGGGGTCTACGACGACGCCGCGGCCGAGGCCTCCCGCGCTGCCGGCCGCACGGTCCGCGCCCCTGTCCTGCTGCGCCCGATCGAGATCGAGGCCCGCGGGGGAGGGGAGACCGACTACGAGCTCGCCCTCGAGCCCACGGCCGAGATCAACCCCGTGCTGGCCCGGGCACTGCGCTCCCGCGGAGCCCTGCTCGACGCCGCCGCCCTCGCCCGTGGTGCTTTCACGGGCTCGGGCTTCGACCCTGCTGTCGCCCTCGACCGCATCAACGCCCTCGGCTCGGCGGTGCTCGCCGACTTCACCATGACCGACAAGCTGCTCGTCGGGACCTTCGCCCACCCCGGGCAGATGCTCGTCGACGACCTCGACGACCTCAACATCGGGCTCGACCGTCACGAGGTCATCGCCGCCCTCGCCGGGGACCAGGGAGCCATCGACTCTCTCGCGGCCTCGATGCCCGCGCTGCGCACAGGCGACGCCGAGCCCAACATGGAGCGCGGCGTCGGCGACCTCGACCCCTCGGGGCGCAACGTCCTCGACGCGCTCGCCACGGGCAGCCACCTCTTCGTCGACGCTCCTGTCGGCGCCGACGCCACGGGCGCCGTCGCAGCAGTGGTCGCGGAGGCTGCCGCCATCGGCCGTAGCGTCCTGTACGTCCCCGGCCACCGTCGCGCCGCCGACGCGCTCACCGCCCGCCTAGAGGACCTCGGTCTGGGCGACCTGGTCCTCGACGTCACCCCGAGCCCGAGCTGGCGCACCTCGGTGTCGCGCCGCCTGCTCGGCGCCATGACCCTCGAGGCGCCGACTGTCGACGCCGCGCGCATCGCCGACACCCGCCTCGCCCTCGTGGAGACCCGGTCCAGGCTCACCCGGATGATCGACGGTCTGCACCAGCTGCGTGCTCCGTGGGACATCTCCGCCTACGACGCGCTCCAGGCCCTGGCCCGGCTCACCTCCGAACGCCCGACCCCCGCCACGACGGTCAGGCTCGACGCCGCGACGCTCGCGCGCATCGCCTCGGTGCGCCAGGAGGTCGGCGCCGACCTGGTCCGGGCCGCGTCCCTCGACGCGTTCTCGGCCCAGCCGGGCACCTCGCCCTGGTACGGGGCTGACATCGACACCGACGCCACGGCCGAGGACGCCGTCGCCCGGATCACCCGGCTGCTCGACGTCTCGCTCGCCGACCTGCGCCGCCAGATGGACGCCGTGGTCGAGGACACCGGGCTGCAGGCCGCCCGCACGGTCTCCGCCTGGGGCGAGCAGATCGAGATGCTCGCCGGCATGCGCACGACCCTCGAGGTCTTCCAGCCGATGGTCTTCGAGCGGACCGCCGACGACCTGGTCGCCGCGACGGCGAGCCGCCAGTGGCGCAACGAGCACGACGTCGAGATGAGCGGGCTGCACCGCCGCCGTCTCGTCAAGCGTGCGAAGGACATGATCCGTCCCGGCTCACGCGTGGCCGACCTGCACTCTGCGCTGCTCGAGGTCCAGGCGCAGCGCCAGACCTGGGCCGAGCACTGCCCGTCCGGCGGGTGGCCCCGCCTGCCCGAGGGCCTCGCGGCCATCGAGAAGACCTACCGCGACGTGGTCGAGGACCTCACAGCCCTCGACGCGGTCCTCGCGACGACCTCGGCTGGTGCCGGCCTCGCCGGGATGACCCTCGGCGACCTCACCGAGCGCCTGCAACGTCTGCTCGACGACCGTGGCGCGCTCACCTCGCTGCCCGAGCGCACCCGTCTGGTCCGCAGCCTCACGGCTCACGGGCTCGGCACGCTGCTCACCGACCTCACCGCTCGCCGCGTCGAGCGCGGGCTGGTCGAGGCCGAGCTCGACCTCGCCTGGTGGAGCTCGGTCTTCGAGCAGATCCTCGCCGCAGACCCCTATGTCGCCGAGGTCGGCGGCCGGGGCATCGAGGCGCTCGCCGAGACTTTCCGCACGCTCGACCGCGAGCACGTCGACTCCCTCGCGACCCCGATCCGCGCGGCCGCCGTCGCGCAGATCCACGGAGCGCTCCGCGACAACAGGGAGCAGGCCGAAGGGCTCTTCGCGCTCCTCGTCGAAGAGTCGCTGACGAGCCTGCGCACCGTGGCCGACGAGTACGGCGACGTGCTGCGCAAGCTCCGCCCCTGCATGATCGCGACACCGACCCTCGTGCCGCACGTGCTTCCCGCGCACCGCACCGTGGACCTCGTGATCCTCGACGCCGCGCAGCACCTGCCCGTCGAGTCCGTCCTGTCGGCGATCGCCCGCGGCCGCCAGATCGTCGTGGTGGGCGACGCCCGTTGCGCTCCGGGTCAGGCTGTCCGCAGCCTCGCGGAGCTGCTGCCGACGGTCGGCCTCGCCGGTGACGCGTCGCGGCGCGACCCCGAGCTCACGCAGTTCTTGTCTCAGCATGGCTACGCGGGTGTCCTTCACCCGATGCCGCTGCCCTCCCAGGAGCGTCTGGTCTTCTTCGAGACCGTCGACGGCGTCGGCATGCCCGACCCCGTCTCGGGTGCTGTCGAGTCCACGCAGACCGAGGTCGACCGCGTGGTCGAGCTCGCGATCATGCACGCCCTCGACCGTCCCGACGAGTCCCTCGGGATCATCACCGGGTCGCGTGCGCACGCCGACCGGATCCGCGAGGCGATCCTCGGGCAGGTGCGCCAGAACGCGGCCCTCGGCCCGTTCTTCGACCCCTCGCGCCGCGAGCCCGTGGTCGTCTCCGACCTGCAGTCTGTCGCCGGGCTGAGCCGCGAGGCCGTGATCTTCTCGGTCGGCTTCGGTCGGACCCCGCACGGCCGGGTGCTGCACAACTTCGGCGACGTGTCCGGGCCCACCGGAGACTCCCTGCTCCTCAACGCGATCGGCTCGACGCGACGCCGCCTCACCGTGGTCTCGTGCTTCGGGGCAGAGGACCTGGACCCTGAGCGTCTGCGCGGCGCCGGAGCCCAGCTGCTCGGCTCGCTCCTCGACTTCGCGGAGCAGCGGTCGGCCAGCCCCGTCCACGACGTCGGTCGGTTCACCGAGGGCCAGCCCGACCCGGACCGCCTCGTCCTGGACCTCGCGGAGCGACTGTTCCGCGCAGGGCTCACCGTCGAGACGCACCACGGCGCCGCCGACGGCGAGCACATCCCGCTCGTGGTGGGCCACCCTGACCTGCCCGACGAGCTGCTCGTCGCCGTCCTCACCGACGACGCCGACTACACGGCCGAGACGAGCATCCGCGTCCGGGACCGCCAGCGCGCCGAGCGGCTGGAACGTCTGGGCTGGTCTGTGGTCCAGGTGTGGTCCGTCTCGCTGTTCCTCGACCCCGAGGGTCAGGCCATGCGGATCCGCGAGACAGTCCTCGACATCGAGGCGCGCCGCCGCGCGGCCCGCATGCCGGTGACCGGGGCGATCCCGCTGGTCGGTCTCGACGACGCCGGCGACATCGCGGGGCTCGCCGATGCTGACGGTCTTGCCGGAGAGGTCGTCGACCCGTCGGCGCCTGTCCCCGTGGTCACCGCCCCGCTGCTCACCGAGGGTGACGTCCCGCAGCCGCGCGAGGCGGTCCGCCGTGCGAGCCGACCCGACGTCGAGCCCGGGCTGCCCATCGCCGCCTACGGCGACGACGACCTCGACGAGCTGGCCCGGTGGATCATGACCGACGGCCTCCCGCGCGACGCCGACGAGCTCGCAGCGCAGGTGCGCTCCGAGCTGGGGATCGTCCGCAGGAGCAACCGCGTGGACATCGCCGTGTCGAGCGCGGTGCGCCGGACACTGGGCTTGTGACCTCAGAGCTGCCGGCCTCGGCGGTGCAGGGTGAGGGGGCTGATCCTGCTGGCGCTCCCGAGGCACCGCGTCGACGTGGGCACCGCCGGGTGGTCCGGAAGGGGCCCGAGCGTGAGGCTGTCGCAGGGCTGAGCGCGGACGAGGCCCCGTCAGGCTGGGCCGACGAGGTCACCGGCAACGGGTCGGCCAGCGACGCCAACGACGACCGGCTGCGTCGGGACGTCCCGCCGCACTGGTGACCTCAGGTCGCGCCCGCGGTGCTGCAGCACGCCAGAGGTCGAGACCGCGCGAGGTCGCAGCACGCGACGAGGTCGGGCGCGCGAGCAGGCCCGGCACGCGAAGCACGACGCACGCGGAAGACCCCGTACGCGAGAGGCCGCAGCACCGTGGGGTGCTGCGGCCTCTCGCGTTGTGGGGACCGGGTGTCGCTCGGGTGGGGTGCCTCAGGCGACGGGCGGGACCGGCGGCTTCGTGGTCGGTACGTCCGGGGTGGACGGTGCTGACGAGGTGCCGAGCGCCGGGCCACCGTTCTGGGCGAGCAGCAGGTCGCGGATCTGCGTGAGGATGAGGACGTCTTCCGACGGGCCCTCAGGCTCCTCGATGACGCCCTTCTTGCGGAGCTTCTGCAGGTGGTTGAGCGGCAGGACCACGCAGAAGTACAGCGCGAGAGCGATGAAGAACAGGTTGATCAGTGCTGTGAGCACGGAGCCGATGCTGAACTCGGCGTCGTTGATCTCGAAGGTCATGACCGAGTCGAGGTTCGGCTCGCTGAAGATCGCGGCGATCAGCGGTGTGAGCAGGTTGTCGACGATCGCGTTGACCACGGCGCCGAATGCCGCACCGATGATGACACCGACGGCCAGGTCGATGGCATTGCCGCGCATGATGAACTCTTTGAAGCCGTTCGCGACGTTCTTCATGGATCCCCACTTCCAGAGGTGACGATGGACGACAAGATCATTGCACGACCACTGCGGACACGGCCTGGCGTCCCGCGACGTTCGCGAGCAACGAGGCCTCGTCGGGCGTGACCGCGACGAGCACCAGCTCGGCCGCGTCACCGGTGCTCCCTGCCGAACCGAGGATCCCGTCTCCGTCGTCTGCAGCGCTGGCTGGCTGAGGCAGGACGAGCGCCCTCGTGGCGAGGGTCGTCGCCGGGGCGGCGGACGCGCTCTCGGCACCGTCCAGGGTCGGGGCTGCTGCGAGCAGGTCGACGTGCATCCCTGGCGACAGCACCGCGACCAGCGCCGGCTCGGCCAGGCGCACCCCTGCCACGACGGTGCCCGGTGGTCCCGTCGCGGCCTCGTTGACCAGCAACGAGGCCCCGAGGATCGTGCCCTCGTGGACGTCGAGCGCGAGGGTGCGACCCACGACGGCGGAGCCGTCCGAGTGCCATCCCTCCGCGACCACGTCGAGGGGGAGGTCGACCGTCCGCAGGTCCGCAGTGCCGAGCGTCGTGCCGGCGGGCAACGTGGAGGCAGCGACGACCACGGCCTGCCGCGGCTCGGGGGGAGGCGCGAGCCTGTGGACGACCACAGCCGCGGCCAGCCCGACGAGCAGCGCCGCGACGACGAACCTGTGCCGCCACAGCAGAGCCCGCGCTCGACGCCGCACCCGCGGCGGGACCAGCGCCCCGGGACGGGTCGCGAGCGACGAGCTGGCCCCGGCGCGTTCGGCGCGTCGTCCGGAGCGGTCGGTGCGGTCGGTGCGATGGGTGAGGGGGCGAGAGCGCCCGGCGATATGGTCGGGCGGGTCGGGTGCCGTCCTGCCCCGAGGACTGACCCGTTCTGGCGTGCGGGACTGTGTGCGCATGCCTGCACGCTAGGGATCGTCAGACCGTGCCTGTGCGGGATCCGAGCCGCCTGTGGACACGACGACGGCCGCCGCCCCTGGGGACGACGGCCGTGCGCGGAGACTGTGCTGAGTCAGGAGCCGGACGAGCCTGACGACGTCGAGGCCTTCGACGAGCTGGACGACCCCGAGGCGCTGGACGAGCCCGACGAGCTGGACGAGCCGGAGGTGCTCGAGCCCGACGAGCCAGAGGTGCTCGAGGACGAGCCTGAGGTGCTCGAGCTATCGCTCGACGAGCTCGTGCTGCTCGAGGCCGACGCGGGCTTCGACGAGCCCGACGACTTCTTCGAGCTGTTGTCCGTGCGGTAGAAGCCGGAGCCCTTGAAGACCACGCCGACGGGGGAGAACACCTTGCGCAGACGGCCCTCGCACTCGGGGCAGACTGTCAGCGCGTCCTCGGCGAAGGACTGGTGGATGTCGAAGCTGTGGCCGCACGCGGTGCACGTGTACGCGTAGAGGGGCACGGAGATCTCCTCGAGAACCTGTAGGGGGTCGGGCGCACCGGCGCACCCGGGTAGGGATCGGTCTCCCGTGCGGGCCGGGCAGGAGGGACGCGACCCGATGTGCAGGCTGCGACGCGTTGCCCGTTCTAGCACTCGGGTCGACCGAGTGCTAATCATACGTCTCCGCCGCCGCACCGGGAAGTGGGCTCCGGCACACCCGCCAGGTAACGATCTCGCCCGCCGGGGGCGGGTGTCGGGCCGAGCACGTAACCTCGCACCGTGCCCTCTCGTCATGTCGCTCTCCGCCGTTCCCTCGTCGCCCTCGCCCTCCTGCTCGTCGTCGCCCTCGTGGCGACGGTCGTCACGACCGCTGTGCTGGTCCGGCGACCCCTGCCGACCACCTCGGGCGAGCTGAGCGTCGCCGGTCTCTCCGCGCCCGTCACCGTGCACCGCGACGCGCAGGGTGTCCCGGACATCTACGCCTCGACGGCAGCGGACCTCTTCATGGCCCAGGGCTACGTGCAGGCTCAGGACAGGTTCTTCGAGATGGACTACCGACGGCACGTCACCGCGGGTCGGCTCTCGGAGCTGGTGGGCGAGAACGCCGACGCCCTTGAGGCGGACAAGGTGATCCGCACCTTCGGGTGGCGCGAGGTCGCCGAGCAGGAGTGGGAGATCCTCGACTCCGACACCAAGAACTACCTCCAGGCCTACGCCGACGGCGTCAACGCGTATCTCGCCGAGCGCTCGACCTCGCAGATCGCCGTCGAGTACTCGGTGCTCGGTCTGCAGGTCTCTGTCGAGGACCCGGAGCGCTGGGACCCCGTCGACTCCCTCGCCTGGCTCAAGGCGATGGCCTGGGACCTGCGCGGCAACTACGACGACGAGCTGGCCCGGGCGCAGTCCCTCGCCACGGTCCGCGACGTGGGACGTGTCGACGAGCTCTTCCCCGACTACCCGGACACCGTCAACGCGCCGATCCTCTCCGCTGAGGCTGCCGCTGCGAACAGCGCGCCCGCTCCGAGCGGGGCCGGAGCCGGGGCGTCCTCGGACCCCCTCGACCTCACGTCCCCAGCGGTCGCCGGAGCTGTCGACTCTGCGGCGCAGGCGGTCTCGGCAGTCCCGGTCCTCGTCGGACGCGGAGCGGGTATCGGCTCGAACTCGTGGGTGGTCTCGGGCGAGCACACGGCCACGGGCAGCCCGATGCTGGCCAACGACCCGCACCTCGGCCTCGCCGCCCCGAGCATCTGGGCGCAGGTCGGTCTGCACTGCGACGCCGTGGGCGACGCCTGCCCCTTCGACGTCACCGGCTTCTCCTTCGCAGGCTTCCCCGGTGTGATCATCGGCCACAACCCCGGGCTCGCCTGGGGGATCACGAACCTCGGGGCGGACGTCACAGACTTCTTCGTCGAGCGCACGCAGGACGACACGTACCAGGTCGACGGGACCTGGAACGAGATGACCACGCGGACCGAGGTCATCAAGGTCGCCGGGGCGGACGACGTCACCCTCGAGGTGCGGTCGACCGGGCACGGCCCGATCATCTCCGACGTGCTCGACGTCGCCCCCGTCACCGGGACGCCGACCGAGGTCGTCGACGGCGTGCTCCGTGCTGGGGGAGGTGGGTACGAGGTGGCCCTCGGCTGGACGGCGCTGACACCCGGGCGGACCGCCGACGCGATCTTCGCCATGAACACCGCGGCCGACGCCGAGGACATCGCCGCAGCGGCGCGGCTGTTCGAGGTCCCGTCGCAGAACATCGTCTTCGCGACGACCGACGGTCACATCGGCTACCAGGCTCCAGGCACGATCCCGGTCCGCGGCGTGGTCGAGGGCCCCATGCCCTCCGACGGCACGTGGCCGCGGCCCGGCTGGGACAGCGCCTACGACTGGCAGGGGACCGTCGACCCCGCCACGATGCCCTCGGTCCTCGACCCGGCCGAGGGGTTCATCGTCGCGGCGAACCAGGCCGTCGCGCCGGCCGGCGCCGGCCCGTACCTCACCTCGGACTGGGACTACGGCTTCAGGTCGCAGCGCATCCGCACGCTGCTCGAAGAGCAGATCGCGGCCGGCACGCCCTTCACCGTCGACGACATGGAGCGGATCCAGGGCGACACCGACAACCCCTTCGCGCGGCTGCTCGTCCCCGTGCTCCTCGAGCAGCGGCTCACGACGGGCTTCGAGCGCGGCGGGCAGGACCTGCTGCGCGACTGGGACTACAGCCAGGACGCCGACTCACCGGCGGCCGCCTACTTCTCTGCGGTCTGGGCCGAGATGCTCGCGCTGACCTTCGACGACGAGCTCTCCGAGGAGGCCGCGGCCGACGGCAGCGACCGGTGGCTCGAGGTGGTCCGCACCCGGCTCGACGACCCGATGAGCTCGTGGTGGGACGACAGGCGCACGGCCGACGTCGTCGAGACCCGCGACTCGATCCTCCAGCAGGCTCTGGTCAACGCCCGGTCCGAGCTCACGGTCCGTCTCGGCAGCGACCCGTCGGACTGGCGCTGGGGCTCCCTGCACACGCTCGACCTCGAGCACCCCGTGCTCGGCGGGGAGTCTGTCCCGGGCATCGTCCGTGGCTTCGTCAACCCGCCGACCCTCGAGATGAGCGGTGGCGCGTCCATCGTCGACGCCACGTCGTGGGACGCCTCGACAGGCTCCTTCGAGGTGACCGCAGGTCCGTCGATGCGGGCGGTCGTCGACCTGGCCGACCTCGACGCCTCGACCTGGGTCGTGGTGACCGGCACGTCGGGCCACCCGGCCAGCAGCCACTACGAAGACCAGCTGTCGACCTGGGCGGCCGGCGACTCCTACACGTGGCGGTCGAGCCGCGAGGCCGTCGAGGCAGAGTCGAAGGACGAGCTCACGCTGACGCCGTGATCCACTCCCAGCCGTGCGGGGTGGCGTACCCGTGCACGGGGCGGTCGTGCTCCTCGCGGGGGAGCGGGCGCTCCTGGGCGTCGTAGATCTCCTCGGGGAACACCACGGCGACGATCTTCACGTCGGGCCTCACGAAGGTGAGGGCGCGGTCGTACCAGCCGCCGCCCTGGCCCAGCCGCGTGCCGGAGGTGTCCACGGCGAGAGCGGGAGCGATCACCACGTCGACGTCTTCGAGGGCTGACGGACCGACAGGGTCGCCGGAGGGCTCGGGCGGGCGCCCCGGGGCGCGCTGCAAGAGGTCGTGGGACCCGGCGTAGGGGGCCCAGTCGCGCTGGAGACCTGCGCCGAGCACCGGCAGCAAGATGGTCTTGCCGAGCTCGTCGAGGGCGTCGAGCAGCGGAGCCGTCCCGGGCTCGGCCGGACGGGCGGCGTAGAGGCCCACGCGTCGGGCGTCACGCACCTCGGGGATGGTCAGCACGACCTCGGCCAGCGCGTGCGCGGCCTCGTCGCGTCGGCGCTCCGTGCGTGCGTCGCGGACCGAGCGGATCGCTGTGCGCAGGGCGCTCTTGGCGTCCTCCGCCTCGAGCGCCGCGTGGACAGGGTACGGCTGTGCTGGACCACTCATGGTCAAAGTATCTCAAAGAAACGCCCCGTCCGGGGTGTGACCAGGTCAGGACCTGCGCAGAGTCGTATCTGCACTACCCTGGCCGGATGAGCGCGACCACCCCCACCGCCCCGTGCTGCTCGAGCGTCTCCACGACGGCGGTGGCTCAGCGGTGAAGAGCGTCCAGGACCAGCTCGCGGCAGTCCTCGCCGTCGCCCTGCCCGTCCCCGCGCTCGACGTCGTCCTGACCGACGCCGCGGGCTGCATCCTCGCGGCCGACATCGTCGTCACCGAGGACATCCCCTCGCGCCCGCTGGCGACCTGCGACGGCTACGCGGTGCGCTCCCAGGACCTCGCCGGAGCGAGCCACGAGTCACCCGTCGTCCTGCCCGTCACCCACGACGTCTGGTCTGCTGCCGACGAGCCCTTCAGGCTCGCGCCGCGCCAGAGCGTCCTGGTGAGCTCGGGTGTGCCCATGCCCGTGGGCGCCGACGCGCTCGTCCCCGTCTGGGCGACCGACCGCGGGGCCGCCAAGGTGCGCGTCATGACCGAGCTCGCCCCCGGCGCCAACGTCCGCGCCGTCGGCTCCGACGTGCGCGCCGGGACCGTCGCGCTGCGCCACGGCACCCGCCTCGACGCCCGGCAGCTGGCCTTCGCGGCGAGCCTCGGCTACGCCCGGATCCGGGTGCACCCCGCTCCGCGCGTCGTGATCCTCCCCGTCGGCGACGAGCTGGTCCAGCCGGGCTCGACCCGTCCCGGTGTGTTCGACGCGAACGGTCCCTCCCTGCGGACTGCCGTCCAGGACGCTGGAGCCATCGCGATCCAGGTGGCGCCTGTGAGCGATGACCAGACCCGTCTGCGCGAGATGATCGAAGACCAGCTGGTCCGCGCCGACCTGCTCATCACCACCGGCGGGTTGTCGGAGGGGTCGCACGACACGCTCAAGGACGTGCTGGCCCCGCTCGGCACGGTCCGCTTCGACCACGTCGCGATGGTCCCCGGGCGCAACCAGGGCCTCGGGACGCTCCACGCCGGCATCGGTGACAGCACCGACAACCCTGGCGACACGATCCCGGTCTTCTCCCTGCCCGGGCACCCCGTCGCCGCGCAGATCTCCTACGAGGTCTTCGTGCGGCCGGCGCTGCGCGCGATGGCCGGCTACACAGACATCTACAGGCCGTCCGTCGCGGCCCACGCGGCTGTCGGCTGGCGCAGCCCCGCGGGTGTGCGTCAGTTCGTCCCCGCGGTCCTCGTCGGGTCGCCCGACGGCGGGTACCACGTGACGCCCGTCGGCGACCCGACCCGTCTCGAAGACCTCTCGGTCGCCGGGCTCGCGGAGGCCAACGCCCTGGCCGTCGTGCCCGAGGGCGAGTCCGAGGTGCGCTTCGGCGACCGCGTGCACTGCCTGGTCCTCGAGGGCTAGCGGTGGGTGTGGTCTGGGCGCCGCGCTGGCCGGTGATCCTGCGGGACGACTCGCTGCGCGCCCCCGGCGGCACGCTGCTGCTCCGGCGTCTGCGCCGGGCGGACCGTGACGCGTGGATGGACCTGCGGGCGGACAACCAGGACTGGCTCGAGCGGTGGGAGGCCACCACCCCGGCACCGACAGGCCTCGACCGCCAGGGCCGTCACCGCGGGTGGCCGGGACGGACGCAGCCCACGCGCCCGCCGTCCTTCACGGGCTACGTCAGGGCCCTGGACAAGGCTGCCCGCGACGGCTCGACGCTGCCCTTCGCGGTCGAGCTGGACGGCGAGCTCGTCGGCCAGCTGACGGTCTCCTCGATCACCTACGGCTCGCTCTGCTCAGCGAGCATCGGCTACTGGGTCGGCCAGCACGTCGCGGGCCGGGGCGTGATCCCGACGGCTGTCGCGATGGCCGCCGACCACTGCTTCTTCGAGCTCGGGCTGCACAGGGTCGAGATCAACATCAGGCCCGAGAACGCGCCGAGCCTGCGGGTTGTCGAGAAGCTCGGGCTGCGCGACGAAGGTCTGCGCGAGGCGTACCTTCACATCCAGGGTCGGTGGTGCGACCACAGGACCTTCGCGCTCACCGCTCCGGAGGTGCCGGACGGGCTGCTCGCCCGGTGGCGGTCCACGCAGGGCGCCTGACCGTGACGGGGGCCCTGCATCGACCGCGTCAGCGGCCCGGGGCCGACACGCCGGGGTGCGTCCACGGTCGGTGCTGCCACCTCGCCTAACGTCAGCGTGTGGGATCACCAGCCGGTATCGTCGTCGTGGCTGTGGTCGTGCTGTGGTTGGTCTACCTGGTCCCTCAGAGGTTGCGTCACCGCCAGCAGCTGCTCGAGTCGCGGGTGGACGACAGGTTCTCCGGTCGTCTGCGTGTCCTCGCGGTCGCGAGCGGTGACTCGTCACACAGCAAGAGCACCACGGGACGGTCCGCGCAGGCCGTCTCTCAGAAGCATGGTGACTGCACGACGTCGAGCAGTGTGGACGTGTCGTTGCTGACACCGCCGATCGGCACGACGGTGCGGGCTCGGCGTCAGATCACGGATGGAGTGCAGGACATGGAGCGGAACGACTCGTACGGGTCGGCCTCGCGCGACGCGCTGCTCGCGCGCCGCGCCGCTGCTGCGCGCCGCCGCGCGACCCTCACGCTCGGCCTCGTGGTGCTCACCGCCCTCGTCGGCGTGATCGTCGCCGTGACGTCCCTGCCCGTCTGGACCGTCGCTGTCCCCGCCGTCCTCCTCGTCTCGGTGCTCGTCCTCGGACGTCGCGCCGTCCTCGCGAACGCCCGCGCCGACGCTGCTGCCAGGGAGCGTGAGGCGGCCCGCGAGGCCGCCCGCCCCGCAGCGCTGCGCCGTGCCGGACGCCCAGCACCTGCTGTGCGCACCACCGTGACCGGTCGTGCCGTGCACTCCTCGCAGACCCAGACCGAGATGATCTCCCGCGTGCGGGTTGCGGGTGCTGCAGGCGTGGCGGGCCAGGGTGCGGAGAGCTCGACGACAGCGAAGACCACCGCCGCCAAGACCACCGCCGCGAAGAGCGGCGCCGAGGCAGAGCGGACCGTCGCTCCGACGGCTGCCGCCCGAACAGCTGAGACTGCCGAGCCGGAGGCATCCTCGGCCTCCCGTCCGACCGGCGAGGCTGACCGTGCGTCATCGGCCGCCCCTGCTGCCCGCCAGCCCGCTCCAGCCCAGGAGGGCGAGAGCACCGACTGGGAGCCCGTCGCCGTCCCACGCCCGGTCTACACCCTCAAGTCGACAGCTCCCCGCTGGGAGCCCGCGCCCCTCACGGCCGAGCTCCGCAAGCTCACCGAAGAGCGTCGCGCCGAGCTCGCCGGGGCCAGCCCAGCGACGGCCGCCCCGACGACCACAACCGCCGAAGAGCCGTCCGAGGACAGCCTCGGCGTGAACCTCAACTCCGTCCTGGCCCGCCGCCGCGCCGCGGGGGAGTGACCGCTCCTGTGCGGAGCACCTCCACCTGGGTGCTAGGCTAGACAGCGGTTCGGCACACCGGTTCGTCCGGTCGTCAGACCTGGGGCTATGGCGCAGTTGGTAGCGCGCTTCGTTCGCATCGAAGAGGTCAGGAGTTCGAATCTCCTTAGCTCCACAGCAGCACGACAGAAGAACCCGGCTCCTCAGGAGCCGGGTTCTTCTGTGTCCGGGGCAGGACGGGCACCGGAGGCACCCGAGGGGTGGGACGAGGGCGACGGCCCTCGTCCCACCCGTGCCGGTGGCTACTGCTCCGACAGGATCCGGTCCAGGTCGTCCAGCACGGTCATGCCGCCGAGCGGGCCGACACCGGTGATCCAGAAGGACTGGTCGACGAGGTGGGCGTCCGGGAAGGCGTCGGCGTTCGTGGTGATGACCTCGGGCATGGTCGCCGGGTCGCTCGTGTCCGAGGTGGTGACGAGGACGAGGTCGGCCTGCGCCTCGAAGACCCGCTCGTAGGACAGGTCGACGGAGATCGAGTCTTCCCAGTCGCGCTCGGGGGTGGTGAAGCCCGCGCACTCCAGGGCGCTCCCGGCGAAGGAGGTCGGCCCGTAGAGGCTCAGCTGGCCGTCGCGCGGACGGATGAGCTGGGCGGTCTGACCGGCCGTCTCGTGGTCCTCGGCGACCTCGGTGCAGCGCGCGTCGAAGTCGTCGAGCAGGGTCTGCGCCCCGGCCTCGTCGCCGAGTGCGCGGGCGACGAGCGCGACGTTCTCGGTCCACGGGTCGGTCTGGGTCGCCATGAACACCGTGGGCGCGATCTCGTCGAGGCGGTCGTAGAGCGCAGAGTGGCGTGACTCCGTCCCGAGGATGAGGTCGGGCTCGAGGGCGGCGATCTTCTCGATGCTCGGCTCGGTGACGGTCCCGACGGACTCGATGCCCGCGGCCTCCTCGCCGAGGTAGGCGGGGATGCCGGCCTCGTCGCTGAGCACGGCGGCACCGACCGGGATGACACCCAGGGCGACGGCCGTGTCGAGCTGGACGGGTTCGAGGACGACCACCCGGAGCGGCTCGGCGGGGACCTCGGTCGTGCCGCGGGCGTGCTCGATGGTCTGCGTCGTCGGCGCGGCCGAGGTCGCCTCGCCGGAGGCTGTGCTGCTGGCTGCGTCGGCACCGTCGGTGACCGTCGAGCACCCGGCGAGCAGGGTGGCGGCGAGCAGGGGAGCGGCGATCAGGAGGTGTGTGCGGCGGGGAGCGCGCGGGCGGGTCGGGGTGCTCATCGGAGGTCCTTCCAGGAGGGATCAGGTGGGCGGTGCTGGCGGGGTCCGTGGACGGCTCCGGCCAGGGGGATCTGGCAGACCGGGGTGACCCGGTCAGCGCCAGAGAAGATCAGGGGGTCCGTCAGCGCGTCGTGCGCTGGCGCCACAGCAGCCAGACGAAGTACGGCGCGCCGATGAGCGCCGTCGTCAGGCCCGCGGGGATCTGCGCGGGGGCGATGATCGTCCGCCCCACGGTGTCCGCGACCGAGACGAGCAGTGCACCGAGCAGCATCGCGACGGGGATCACCCGTCCGTTGCGCGACCCGACGAGCGCCCGTGCCGCGTGCGGCGCGACGAGCCCGACGAAGCCCACGACCCCCACCGCGCACACGGCGGCGGCCGTGATGAGCACCGTCGCGGAGAGCAGCAGCAGCCGGGTCCGGTCGACCGATACGCCGAGCGTGCGCGGGGTGTCCTCGTCGAGGGAGAGCACGTCCATCTCGCGGCGCCGCGAGAACGCGAGCGGGGTGGCGACGAGCAGGACGACGGCGACGGGGACGATCTGCGCCATGGTGCGGCCGTAGGTCGAGCCCGACAACCAGGTCAGCGCGAGGTTCGTGTTCCACGGCTCGACCACGAGGATCACGAGTGTGGTGAAGGCCGTGGCGCCTGCGCTCATCCCCACACCGATGAGGACCAGCCTGTCCGAGCTCAGCCCGCCGCGGTACGCGAGCAGGTAGACGAGACCGAAGGTGACGAAGGCCCCGGCCGTCGCGGCGAGCGACATGGCCCAGACGGGTGCCCCCGGCACGAGGAGGATCACGGTGACGGCTCCGAGGCCGGCTCCGGCCGTGACGCCCAGCAGGCTGGGCTCGGCGAGCGGGTTGCGGCACACCGCCTGGACGAGCGTCCCGGCGAGTCCGAGGGCGGCTCCGGCGAGCAGGGCGGCCAGGACCCGCGGCATCCGCTGGTCGAGCACGAAGGAGACCTGACGGCCGGCCTGGTCGGCGAACCAGTTCGAGACGTCGCCGAGCAGCAGCATCCTGTCGCCGAGCAGGACCGCGAGCACAGCGGCGGCGACGAGCAGCACCCCGAGGACCGTGACCACCACGACGGTGCGGCGCGCGGTCCGGGGGCGCACGTGCGCGGCAGCGCCCTTGGCGGCCGGCCCAGAGTCGCGGAGCCTGCGGGCGAGGAGCACCAGGGTGAGCGCACCGAAGACCGTGGTGACGATGCCTGTGGGCACAGCCGCGCCGTACTGGCCGGGCAGCACGAGGCGCAGCAGCACGTCGGCGCCGAGGACCACGACGATGCCGAAGAGCGCGGAGAGCGGCAGCAACGTGGTGTGCCGGCTCAGGCCCGGCACGGTGCGCGCGACGAGGCGCGCGAGGACCGGGGCGCAGAGTCCGACGAAGCCGATCGGCCCGGCGACGGTCACGGCTGCAGCCGAGAGCAGCACGGCGACCCCGACGGTGAGGACCCGAGTGCCGCGCACGTCGACGCCGAGCACGCGGGCTGCGTCGTCGCCGAGCGCGAGCAGGTCGAGACGTCGTGCCAGCAGCGCGAGACCGAGCAGACCGACGAGCACCACAGGCGCCGCGAGGGTCACGACCCGGGTGCCTGACTGCACGACAGACCCGCTGCCCCACGCGAAGAGGCCCGTGGTCTGCTGCTGGAAGAGGACGAGCAGCACGCTCGTGACCGCGCTGAGGGCGAGGGTCGTGGCCGCACCGGCGAGGATCAGGCGGGAAGGCCCAGCGCTGCCTCCCTGGGAGAGGGCGAGCACGAGCCCTGCTGCGGCCAGCCCACCGAGGAAGGCCAGCACCCCCGAGAGGTAGAAGGGCAGGGAGATCCCGACGACGGCGACAGTGACGACCGCGAGATACCCGCCGGCGTTGACCGCGAGGGTGTCGGGGGAGGCGAGCGGGTTGCGGGCGACAGACTGCAGCGCCGCGCCGGCTGCGCCCAGGGCAGCGCCCACCAGCAGCCCGGCGACGAGCCTGGGCAGCCTGGACGCCACGAGCACGGCCGAGGCCGTCGACCCCTCGTCGAGACCGAGCAACGACCTGACGACGTCGCCGAGCCCGAGGCCGGCCGTGCCCTGGGTGACGTGGACGGCGGCGAGGACGAGGACCACCAGGCCGGTGGCGAGGAAGACCCCGCCTGTGCGCAGGAGCGGGTGACGTCCGGTGAGCTGCGGCTGCTCGCCGCGACCGTCGGGGACGAGCGGGGTCGCTCGCTGGTCGACCCGCCCCTGCGCGGTGCTCATGCTGTCAGCGCGGCGACGACGGCGTCGACGTAGGCCTCGGCCGAGGCCGGGCCGCCGAACATCCAGATTCCGTCCGGCAGACGCTGCACGTCACCTGCGGCGACGAAGGGCAGCTGCTCCCAGATCGCGTTGCCGGCGAGGCCCTCGTCGAAGGGGTTCGCCTCGCTCGCGCTCGCCGTGTAGAGGAAGGTGAGGTCCTGAGTGTCGCTGAGTGCCGTCAGACCCTCGACGTCGGTCTGCGCGAGGCCGTAGTCGGGGTCGCCCTCGCCGGTCCAGGCGTTCTCGAGGCCGAGCTCGTCGCCGATCGCGCCGAAGAACGAGCCCGAGGTGTACATGCGGACCGAGACGGTCCCGTTGGTGATCCAGCCGTCGGCCATCGTGAAGGCCGCACCGGCGACCCCGGCCTCTTCGAGCGCCGCCTTGCCCTCGGCGACCTTGTCGTCGAAGGACTTGAGGAGCTCCTCGCCTGTCGCGTCGGTGCCCGTCGCGGCGGCGAGGGTCTCGACCGTGCTGCGCATGTAGCCGATCGGGTCGGAGCCGTCCGAGCCACGGAGCACCACGACGGGCGCGATGTCCTCGAGCTGGTCGACCACGGCGTCGGTCGTGTCCGTCGTGACGGCGATGAGGTCGGGCTCGAGGGCGGAGATCGCCTCGAGGCTCGCCTCGCCGCGCGTGCCGACGTCCGGGGTGGACGGGTCGAGGGCGATCGAGGTGTCCCAGGTGTTGTAGCCCTCGACGTCGGCCTGGCCGACGATCGGTGCGCCGAGCGCGAGCAGGTTCTCGGTCAGGCCCCACTCGAGGGAGACGACGGCTGTGGCCGGTGCGTCGAGCGTGTGCTCGCCGCGCTCGTCGGTGTACGTGACCGGGCCCGTCGACGCGGCGGTCGTCGCGTCGCCCGAGGCGTCGGCGTCGGGGGTCTCGGTGGTGCCGCACGCGCTGAGCGTGAGGGCCGCGGCCAGCAGGGCTGCGGGGAGTGCCAGCAGGTGGGTCGGGCGCATGGGTGTCCTTCGGTGCTGGGCCCCACGGGTGCGGGGCGGCTGGTGTCCCGGCGCGGGTGGCCGGGCTCGGAGCAGAGGTCTGGGTGCTCTGGGTGAGCGGGTCCGGCTAGGCGGGCTGTGCGCGTCGGGCGGTGTGGCGTCCGACCGGCTCGGTCCGGACCAGTCCGGTGAGCGGGTCGACGCTCACGTCGATGCGCAGGCCGTAGGTCTCGCTGAGCAGGTCGGCCCTCAGCACGTCGACGGCCGACCCGGAGGCCTGGACGACACCCTGGCGGAGCAGGACGACGTGGTCGGCGACTGCCGCGGCCTGGTTGAGGTCGTGCAGGACGACACCGACAGCCACGCCGTGGTCGTCGGCGAGGTCGCGCACCAGGTCGAGGATCTCCACCTGGTAGCGCAGGTCGAGGTAGGTGGTGGGCTCGTCGAGCAGCAGCACCCCGGTGTCCTGCGCGAGGCAGGTCGCGAGCCAGACGCGCTGGAGCTCGCCGCCCGAGAGCTCGTCGACACCGCGGTCCGCCATGCCGGTCACCCCGGTGACCTCCATGGCGTGGGCGACGGCGCGGGGCCCGTCGGCGTCGGTGCGGCGGTACCGCGCCTGGTAGGGGTGGCGGCCGTAGCCGACGATGTCGCGGACCGTCACACCGTTGGGCGTGGGCCGGCTCTGCGACAGGAGCGTCACCTGGCGTGCGAAGTCCTTGGGCTTGAGCGCGAGGGCGTCAGGAGCGTCGGGCAGGCTCACGGTGCCCGAGGTGGGTCTGTGCAGCCGGGCGAGCGAGCGCAGCAGGGTCGACTTGCCGGAGCCGTTGGGCCCGATGAGAGCTGTCACCTGACCTGCGACGAGGCGCAGCGACGCGCCGTGCACGACGGTCGACCTGTCGTAGGCGAGGAACAGGTCCGTCCCCGCGAGCGACGGGTGCTCGGAGGAGGTCTCGGGACCGGGAGAAGTCTGCTTCACGTAGGTGAGGATAACCTTAGTTGCTGAGAAATCCGAGCTTCCGTCCGTCCGATCGGCGCTACTTCGTGTCCGGTTCGAGCCGATCTCGGCCGCCTTGACGGGTGAGACGCCGGTCACTAGTCTCTTCGTGCCTTTTCGGAATGTATCTCCGAAATTTCGATGACGAAAATGGGCACGTCGTCCCTGACACACGAGGAAGTGCACCCATGGGATCCCCGAACCGCGGCACACCCAGCCGCACGTCACCCACCCCGAACGGCGCCGCGGAGGACGTCCCCGTCTCCGCAGCACCCCGGAGCGGCCT
Organism: Sanguibacter biliveldensis; assembly: GCF_033798665.1. Classification (NCBI taxonomy): domain Bacteria; kingdom Bacillati; phylum Actinomycetota; class Actinomycetes; order Micrococcales; family Sanguibacteraceae; genus Sanguibacter; species Sanguibacter biliveldensis. The sequence continues at coordinate 3,423,803 of NZ_CP138359.1, read as the reverse complement.
GCGGCGGGCTGTCACAGCCTGCGCCGTGACCGTCGGCGCCTCGCTCGTCGCGACCTCGCTGGTCGCCGCCGCGCCCGCCGCGACCACGTCCCACGCCGGGGCTGCCGCAGCCCGTGTGGTGCCGAGCGCCGTCACCCCCGAGCAGGAGGCCACGCTCGAGCGCTACGCGGCCGACACCTATGACTCGCTCGCCGCGATGACCGACCCGGCGACGGGACTGCCCGCCGACAACATCGGCGCCGCGCTCGACCCCGCGACCCGCAGCGCCTACACCTCGCCGACGAACATCGGCGGCTACCTGTGGTCGACGGTCATGGCGCGCGACCTCGGCATCGTCACGGCCGACGAGGCCTACGACCTCATGAGCACGACGCTCGCGACCGTCGACGGCCTCGACCGCCACGAGCCGAGCGGCATGTTCTACAACTGGTACGACCCGGCCACCGGCGACAGGGTGCGGAACTGGCCCGGTGACGGCGCCGTCGTCGAGCAGTTCCTCAGCTCGGTCGACAACGGCTGGCTCGCCGCTGCGCTGCGCGTCGTCGCCGAGGCCGAGCCCCGCCTGGCCGACGAGGCGACGGCGATCTACGACGACATGAACTTCGGCGTCTACTACAACGCGGACGCCCTCCCCGACCGCGGGCTGGGCCTGCTGCGCGGAGGGTTCTGGGACGAGAAGCAGACCGAGGGGTCGGTCCCGGGGGACTACCTCGGAACCGGCCAGGACGTCTACTACACGGGCCACCACTACGACACGACAGTCTCCGAGACCCGGATCGCGACCTACCTCGGGATCGCGGAGGGCGACGTCCCGCCCGAGACGTACTACGCGACGTGGCGGACCTTCCCCTCGACCTGCGACTGGGCCTGGCAGGAGTCGCGCCCGAGCGGCGTGACCCGCACCTACCTCGGCGTCGACGTCTTCGAGGGTGCGTACAGCTACCGCGGCATGTCGATCGTCCCCGGCTGGGGCGGGTCGATGTTCGAGGCGCTCATGCCCGACATGCTCGTCCCCGAGTCCGAGTGGGGCCCGACCTCGTGGGGTGTCAACCACCCGCTGGTCGTCGAGGCGCAGAAGCAGCACGGCCTGGACGAGGCCGGCTACGGCTACTGGGGCTTCTCGCCCGCGTCCAACCCCTTCGGCGGCTACGCCGAGTACGGCGTCGACCAGCTGGGCATGCGTGACGACGGCTACCTCTCCGACGGTGTCACCAACGTCGACGTCGACAGCTTCGGCTGCGCCGAGGGCACCAACCCCGACCCCGAGTACCAGGACGGTGTCGTCACCCCGCACGCCTCCTTCCTCGGTCTGTCCTACGACCCCGAGGGCGTGCTCGCCAACCTCGACGGTCTCGAGTCCGACTTCGACTCCTACGGACCCGGCGGCTTCTACGACGCGATCGCGGTGCGCTCGGGCACCGTCGCCCAGACGTACCTGTCCCTCGACCAGTCGATGATCATGGCGGCGATCGGCAACTACCTCACCGACGGCTCGCTCCAGGACTACTTCGTCGACGACCAGCTCGAGGCAGCGCTCCGTCCGCTCATGGAGGCCGAGGTCTTCTCCGCCTCGGCCGAGGCCGTGGTCCCGGTCCTGGACAGCCCGGCCGCGGGCACAGTGCTGACCGACCCTCGCACCACGTTCTCCGGCACGGGTGAGCCCGGGGCCGAGCTCACGGTCACCGCGACGCCGACAGGCGACGTGGCCGCGCTCGCGGTCCAGACCCTCTGCACGGCACCCGTCGACGCCGACGGCGCGTGGTCCTGCGACGGTCAGACGACGCTCGCGCCGGGCACGTACGCCCTCGCGATCTCGACGACCAGCACGGCCGGGGTCACCACCCCGGGCGAGGTGGACGTGACGGTCGAGGTCGCCGCGGCACCGACCGAGGAGCCGACACCTCCGGTGCCCACGGACCCGACGCCCACCGACCCGGCGCCGGCTCCCGAGACGACCGCACCGGTGGCGCCAGGCCCCGGTGGCGGCGGCAGCACCGACGGTGACGGGGCTGACAGGTCGGCCCAGGGTGGCGACCTCGCCGAGACCGGCACGGACGGCGCACCGGTCCTGGCCGGGGCTGCGCTCTTGACGGTCCTCCTCGGGGCCGCCACGGTCTTCCTCGCGCGCAGGCGTCGACTGGGCTGAGGGAGGACCTACGCCTGGGTCCTCAGCGGCGCTGCGGCACCGGTGCAGGACGACGCCAGTGCATGACAAGAACGAGAACGAGGCCGTCGCCGGTGTCCGGCGGCGGCCTCGTGCCGCGTGCCTCGTGCACAGGGTCAGTCGTGGACGTTGTCCGCCAGGAACGCGCGGAAGCTCGGTGCGAGCTCCTCGGACTCTCCCGAGTCGGCGTCCGTCCGGAGCACACGGCCGTCGTCGGCGACCCAGATCGGGTTGCCCGCTCCGTCGTCGGCGATGACCAGCCCTGTCACCACGTCGCCGAGCTGGGCGCGTGCTGCGAGCGTCAGGTCGACGCAGGTCTCACGGCCGAGGATCGACGCGTTGTCCCAGGCGTGCACCGAGACGCCGACGTAGCAGCCGCCCCAGCGGCCGACGAGCTCGACGAGGTCGTCGGGGACGACGACACCGAGCGGGGCGAGGCGGGCCTCCACCTCGTGGGCCGGGGTCGGCGTGCCGGCACCGTAGCGCGCGACCGCCCGCTCGAGGCGTGCCACCAGGTCGTCACCGAGAGTCATGCCCAGAGACTAACGTCGACGTGGGCTCGTGGGCTCGTGGGCTCGTGGGCTCGGGCGGACGGGCGGTCCGCATCCTCGAACCCCGGAGGTCAGGTGCGCGCGCGGACCGGGCCGCGGACCACCTCCGGCGGCGGCGCTGTCGACGCCCGCTCGACGAGGGTCGTCGCGAGCTCGGCCCGCACCGTGTGGCCGGTCCCCGACCGCGCACGGTGCAGGAGGTCGACGGCCGCAGCGCCCATCTCGACGAGCGGCTGGTGGACCGTCGTCAGCGCCGGGTCGAGCCACGCGGCGATCGGCAGGTCGTCGAAGCCGACGAGGGAGACGTCGTCGGGGACCCGCAGACCAGCCTCCCGGACGGCCCGGAGAGCGCCGAGGGCCGTGTCGTCGCTGCTCGCGACGATCGCGGTCGGTCTGTCGTCGAGGGACAGCAGGTGCCACGCCTCCTCGTAGCCGGCGTCGACCGTGAAGTCGCCGCGCCGGACGAGGGAGTCGTCGGGGGCGATCCCCGCCTGGATGAGCGCCGTGCGGTACCCGGCGAGCCGCGCGAGCGCGTTCGCCTGCGCGTCGTCCCCGGTGATGGTGCCGATCCTGCGGTGACCGAGCGCCACCAGGTGCGCCGTCGCGTCGAGGCCGCCCTGCCAGTTGGTCGCGCCGACGCTCAGCAGGCCCTCGGGCGGGCGCACCCGCGGGTCGACGACGACCACGGGCACGAGGGCGTCGGCGAAGGCCTGGCGCTCGGCGGCGTCGGGCACCGTCACGACGCTCACGGCCCCGTCGGTCCCGCGCGCCAGGGCGTGCCGCACCCACGCCCCGCAGTCGTCAGGGTCGGGGTCGACGGTGATGACGAGGTCGACGCCGTGGCGGCGGGCGCTCTCGGCGGCCCCTCGGACGACGGCCTCGGACCAGGTGCTCTCCAGGCTGACCACCCGGATGTCGACCAGGCCTGTCGGCTTGCTGACGGGGCGGCGCACGGTGTGCCCGTGCGCCTCGAGCGCGGCCTGGACCTTCGCCCGGGTGGCGGCAGAGACGTCAGGGCGCGAGTTGAGCACCTTCGACACCGTGGGGACCGAGACACCGGCGGCTGCGGCGACCGTCGCGAGCGGCGCCGGCCCCGCGGGGACGGCAGCCGGGCTGTCGTGGTCGTGCGCAGTCATGGGGTTCTCCGTGGGCGGGCGGCCGCCGGTCGCAGGCGGTCCAGACGAGCCTAGGGGATCGTCGCCCGAGCCCGGCTGTGCCTCGCGCGCCCCGAGCTGCTCGACGACGGCCTGCGTGCCGTCGGCCTGCGGCCTGACCCCAGTCCTGGCCCCGGACTCGGCAGCGTCTGCCTGCGACCTGCCAAGACGCGCGGGACCCGGTCCCTGAGAGCCGCCAGGGACCTCGGTCCTAGAAGAGGGGGGATAACCCCCTGTCGACCTAACCTACGGTTCCGTAGCGTTGCCGTCAGAGCGTCGGGGACCCCCGGTGCACCAGGACGACGAACGGACGACGATGACGGCAACCAGTGCGGTGATGAACCCCAGCGAGGCGGTCTCGCCACGCAAGCGTCAGGTCAGCGACTTCTCCGAGCTCACCCGCGCGGTCCAGGAGACCGGCCTCATGCGCCGCCGCTATGCGCACTACTGGGGACGCTTCGCACTGCTGTGCGGGCTGCTCGCCGGAGCCGTGGCGCTCATGATCACCCTCGGTGACTCGTGGTGGCAGCTCGCCGTCGCCGGTGGCCTCGGTCTCCTGCTGACGCAGTTCGCCTTCCTCGGTCACGACGCCGCGCACCGCCAGATCTTCGACTCGGGCAAGTGGAACGACTGGGCGAGCCTGATCGTCGCCAACCTCTTCGGTGGCCTCAGCTACGGCTGGTGGCTCCACAAGCACTCCAAGCACCACCAGAAGCCCAACGTCGAGGGCGTCGACCCCGACATGCTCAACGGTGTGCTCACCTGGGAGACCAACACGCTCGAGAAGCCGAAGACCGGCATCAAGGCGTGGCTCGTCGCCCGCCAGGGCAACTGGTTCTTCCCGCTCCTCCTGCTCGAGGGCGTCAACCTGCACGTCGCCGGTCTGCGCACCATCCTCGGCAAGGGCCCGGTCAAGCGCCGCGGCACCGAGCTCACCCTCGTGAGCATCCGCCTCGTCGGCTACGTCGCCGCGGTCTTCCTGCTCATGCCTGTCGGTCTCGGCTTCGCCTTCCTCGCCGTGCAGCTCGGCTCCTTCGGGTTCTTCATGGGGGCCTCCTTCGCGCCGAACCACAAGGGCATGCCGACGGTCGGCCCCGACGTCAAGATCGACTTCCTGCGCCGCCAGGTGCTCATGAGCCGCAACATCCACGGCGGACGCTGGGTCGCAGTCTTCATGGGCGGTCTCAACTTCCAGGTGGAGCACCACCTGTTCCCGTCGATGCCGAGCCCCGCCCTGCGCGAGGTCCGTCCGATGGTCAAGCAGTTCTGCGCCGACAAGGGCATCAAGTACACCGAGACCTCGCTGATCGAGTCCTACAAGATCGTCATCGAGTACCTCAACCGTGTCGGCCTCTCGGCCCGCGACCCCTTCCAGTGCCCGCTCACCGCGCAGTTCCGCTCCGCGCGCTGACGCCCTGACCCGAGGCCCAGCGCCCCGCCCGGTGGGGCCTCACCCAGCACGAGCCTGCGGGCCCCGACCATGACGGTCGGGGCCCGCAGGCGTTCTCGGTGGTCTTCTCGGGTCCGGACGGCCGGACCCTTGGGGGCGGGCCGGGACATGTCTCGTCCAGGTCAGGCGTCGCCCGCCGAGATGGCGAGGGCCTCGTCCTCGGCGCTCTCCGACGGGATGTCGTGGTCCTGGGCGAAGGTCCGGCGTCCGAGCACCAGCACACCGATCGCGACGAGCACGGCGACTGCCGCCGTCCAGTACGGGGCGGGCAGCCCCAGGTGGTCGCGGATCGGCCCGGCGACGGCCGGGGCGACGGCGCCGCCCATGAACCTCACGCCGCTGTACGTCGACGAGGCGACCGAGCGTGGCAGGTCGGTCGACTCCATGACGGCCTCGGTGAGTGCCGTGTTGAGCACCCCGAGGAACAGACCCGCGACGATGATCGCGGTGACGATCACGGCGAAGCGGTCGGTGAAGGTCGCCAGGACCACGAAGTCGAGGGCGAGCAGCCCGAGCATCGCGTAGAGCACGGCGTGCAGCCCGAACCTTCGGGTGAGGCGGGGCGCTGCGACCACCGAGGTGATCGCCAGGCAGATGCCCCAGCCGAAGAACACCAGCCCGAGCTCGTGCGCACCCACGTGGATGCCGACGGTCTCGGCTGCCGCCTCGATGGGGAAGGGTGAATAGGCGAGCAGCACGAAGAAGCCGAAGTTGTAGAACAGCGCTGCGAGGGCGAGGGTCCGCAGACCGGGCTTCTTGAGAGCCGAGAACGACGCCGTCGCGGAGATCTTCGGACCCGTGCTCGGTGCGGACTTCCCGAAGAACACGACGATCGCGAGGAAGCCGACAGCCATGAGGGCTGCTGTGCCGAAGAACGGTGCGCGCCAGCTGACCTCGCCGAGCGCGCCGCCCACGAGCGGCCCGACAGCGATGCCGATCCCGAGGGCGGCCTCGTAGAGGATGATCGCGCTCGCGGTGCTGCCGCTCGCCGACGCGACGATGGTCGCGAGAGCCGTCGAGATGAAGAGGGCGTTGCCCAGACCCCAGCCGGCGCGGAAACCGATGATCTGACCGATCGAGCCCGAGGCCCCGGCGAGGGCCGCGAAGACCACGATGAGGGCGAGTCCTGCGAGCAGCGTCTTCTTGGCACCGATGCGCGAGGACACCCAGCTGGTGAAGAGCATCGCGAGACCGGTGATGAACAGATAGCTGGTGAAGAGCAGCATCACCTGGCTGGACGAGGCGTCGAGCTCCGCGGCGATGGACGTGAGGATCGGGTCCACCAGGCCGATCCCCATGAAGGAGATCACGCAGGCGAAGGCGATGGCCCACACGACGCGGGGCTGGCGGAGCATGGACCCTGCCGCGCTGGGCGCCGTGCCGGGCGGACCGGCGGGCTGGGAGCCGGGGGCCGCGGTGCTGCGCCCGGACGAGCCGCGCCCTGACGTGCTGTGCCGGGCGGACTTCTGCGGGCTGGTGCTGTGCTGAGAGGTGCTGTGCTGGGTGGTGCTGGACGTCATCAGGTCACGCTTTCGCTGGTGATGGGTCCTGCGTCGGCCACCTCGGTGGTCAGGTGGGCGAGGAGGTCGAGCGCGCGGTCGAGCGTGCGCAGGTCGTCCTCGTCGAGCTGGGCGAGGTGGGGGGCGAGGGCCGTCGTGAGGGACGCGCGGTAGCGGGCGAGGGAGGCTCGCCCGGCGTCGGTGACGGAGACGGCGCTGGACCGTCGGTCGGTGGGGTCGGGTCGTCGTGAGACGAGGTCCTGGGCCTCGAGCCGCTTGACCATCTTGGAGACAGTCGGCTGAGAGGTGCGCTCGATCGCCGCGAGCTCGGTGACGCTGAGGTCGCCGGTGTGCGCGAGGTTGGAGAGCATGCGCCACATCGTCACCGAGACGTCGACGTCGATCGCCTGGGCCGCGGTCCGGGCGAACCTGGAGCAGGCGACGACGAGGTCCCCGCCGAGCGTGCTGGCGTCGCGGGGAGCGTCAGGCTGGGGGGCGGAGGGAGTCGACGTGGTCACCCGGCGAGTTTACATAGCCAGGCTATGTAATGCAACGGGCGACGGGCGCATGCTCTCAAGGCCGGGGCCGGGGCCGGGAGTGCGGACTCCGGAGCTCGGAACCCGGGCCCGGACCCGATGTCCCGAGTCCCGATCCCGGGGGTCCGGGGTCTCGCGCCGTCAGCTCAGATCCAGCTGCGCAACCACATGTGCGCACGCCAGAAGTCGTAGGGGATGTCCATCGCGGTCCACACCGGGTAGAAGAAGATGCTCACCACGAGGATCAGCCCGAGCAGCGCCCCCATGACCCGCAGCGCCCGGCGACGCAGGCGCGGGTCGTCAGCCACCTGCTCCCACACGAGCACGAGGGCGTAGGTGAGCGTGAGGTACATCCACGGGGCGAAGGCGATCGTGTAGAAGGTGAAGATGGTGCGCTCGGGGAAGAACAGCCACGGCACCCACCCGGCCACGATCCCGGACAGGACCGCGACGGCGCGCCAGTCCCTGCGCAGCACGACGGCGTACAGCGCCACGAGGATCGCGGCCGTGGCGAGCCACCACACGAGCGGGTTGCCGACCGAGGTGATCGCCCGCGCGCAGGCCTCGGCCCCGCACCCGCCGTCGAAGTTCTCCGTCTTGCGCCAGTAGAACGACGTCGGGCGCAGCTGCAGCAACCAGCCCCACGGGTTCGCCATGTACGTGTGCGGGTTGTCCAGGCCCGTGTGGAAGGCCAGCATCTTCTCGTGGTACTGCCAGAACGACCGCAGTGCCTCGCCCCAGCCGACCATGACGTCCGGGACCCAGTCGGGGTAGCTGCCGGGGTGGCTGACGAACCACTGGCGGTCGTAGGACCTGGGGTTGGCGAACCAGGCCGACCAGGACAGCAGGTAGGTCACGAGGACCGTGGGCAGCATGGACGCCGCGGCCGGGACGCCGTCGAGCAGGACCGAGCCGATGTGCCACTGCCGCGCCCCGACAGACCGCCGGGCTGTCGCGTCCCAGGCGACCGAGAGCAGGCAGAACACCGCGACGAAGTACAGTCCCGACCACTTGGTGCCGCAGGCGAGGCCGAGCGCGACGGCTGCTGCGAGGCGCCACCAGCGGATGCCGACCACGGGCCCGTCTCGGCCGACCCCGCGCCCGGAGTCGATGAGCGCGGCCGACCTCTCGGCCAGCCGTCGCCTGAACCACTCCCGGTCTTTGACGAGCAGGGCGAAGGCGACGAGGACCCAGAACATGAGGAACACGTCGAGCAGCCCTGTGCGCGAGTGCACGATCGCCACACCGTCGACCGCCATGATGCCGCCGGCCACGATGCCGAAGGCCGTCGAGCCGAACAGCCTGCGCGCGGTCCGCGCGAGCAGGAACACCGCGATCACGCCGACGACAGCTGGCGCCAGGCGCCACGCCCACGGGTTCTCGGACCCGCCCAGGCGCAGCCCGAGCGCGATCATCCACTTGCCGACGGGCGGGTGGACCACGTAGTCGGCGGCGGGGAGGTAGCCGTCCTGGTTCCCGGCCTCGAAGGCGGGGTTCGGCTCGTCCGGCCAGTCGGCCTCGTAGCCGAGGTGGAGGAGCGTGTACGCGCCCTTGACGTAGTACGTCTCGTCGAAGACCAGCGTGCTCGGGTTGCCGAGGTTGACGAAGCGCGCGATCCCCGCGACCACGGCGACCAGAAGCGGCCCGAGCCAGCCCCAGAGGCGGTCCTGGGCTGTCACGCCGAGCGCGAGGAACCTGTCGGAGAAGAGGCGGCGCAGCAGCGCCTGCTCGGTCTGCCCCGCGGGGCGGTCGTGCTTGACGAGGTCGACGCGCGGTGGGGTGGTGACCGTCGACGCGTCCTGTGTGCCGGCGTCGTCCGCCCCGTTCGTCCCTGTCACGCCAGTCATCGTAGGTGGACATGGCAGGCTTGGCCCCATGACAGGCCGCCTCATCCTCGCCGGGACACCCATCGGAGACGTCGAGGACGCCTCACCGCGGCTGCGCCGCCTCCTCGTCGAGGCTGACGTCGTCGCCGCAGAAGACACCCGGAGGCTGCACGCCCTCGCCGGTCGCCTCGAGCTGAAGATGACCGGACGGATCCTCAGCTACCACGAGCACAACGAGTCGGCCCGTGCCGACGAGCTCCTCGACGTCGTCGAGAACGGCGGCACCGTGCTCATCGTCACCGACGCCGGGATGCCGTCCGTCTCCGACCCCGGGTACAGGGTCGTGACCCGCGCGATCGAGCGTGGGCTCCCCGTCACCTCGGCTCCTGGACCCAGCGCCGTGCTGACAGCGCTCGCGGTCTCCGGTCTGCCGACCGACAGGTTCTGCTTCGAGGGCTTCCCGCCCCGCAAGCCCGGCGAGCGCTCGCGGGCCTTCGAGCTGCTGGCCGACGAGCGTCGGACCATGGTGTTCTTCGAGTCCCCGCACCGCGTGGACCAGACCCTCGCCGCGATGGCCGAGGCCTTCGGGGCCGACCGCCCGGCAGCGGTGTGCCGTGAGCTCACCAAGACCTACGAAGAGGTGCTGCGCGGCGGGCTCGGCGAGCTCGCTGAGACAGCCGCCCAGGAGCAGCTGCGCGGCGAGATCTCGATCGTCGTCTCCGGCGCACCCCAGCGCGAGACCGCGACGACCGCCGAGCTCGTCGCGGAGGTGCTGTCGCGCGTCGCCGGGGGAGAACGCCTCAAAGAGGCGGTCGCGGGCGTCGCCGACGCCGCCGGCGTCCACAAGCGCGAGCTCTACGCCGCAGCCCTCGCCGCGAAGTAGGGCGCCCAGCCGTCAGGCGGAGGGGAGGAGCTCGACTCCCGCTGCGGTCATCTCGACGCGGGCCTGGGCGCCCTGGTCGGGGGAGACGGGGACTGTGAGGTCCGTGAAGACCCGGGTCGCGAGACCGAGCTGGAGGGCGTCGAGGGCCGTCGCCTTGACGCAGTGCGACTCGGCGATGCCGACGACGTCGACAGCCTCGATCTGTGCCTCGCGCAGGACGTCCGCGAGCAGACGACCCTGACCGTCGACACCCTCGAAGCCGGAGTAGGCGGCCTGGTACTCGCCCTTCTTGACCGAGACGTCGGGCGCGAGGTCGGCGAGGGCCGGGTGCAGCTCGGCCTCGGCGGTCCCGGCGACACCGTGCGGCGGCCAGGTGTCGACGTAGTCGGGGGTGTCGCTGAAGTGCTCACCCGGGTCGACGTGCCAGTCCTGGGTCGTCACGACCAGCGCGTAGTCGCCGCGGTGCGCTGCGGCGAAGTCTGCGACGGCGTGCGCGACGGCGTCGCCACCCTCGACACCGAGGGCGCCGCCCTCGCAGAAGGTCGGCTGGACGTCGACCACGAGCAGGGCCCGGCGGGGCTCGGGGCTGCTCTGGTCCGGAAGGCTCTGCACAGCGTCGGAGGTCATCCACCCACTCTAGCCAGCGACCTCCAGGTCCAGCCGTCCCTGACCCGACCTGGGCTGAGCCGACCTGACCCGACCTGGGCTGACCTGAGGCGGCCGCAGCCATCCGGAGCCGGCCGCAGCCATCCGCAGCCCTGTCGAGATCGTGACTTCGGAGCGAGATCGTGAGCCAGGATGATCGATCTCGCTCCGAAGTCACGATCTCGCTGCCGCTGCCGCTGCCGCTGCCGCTGCCGCTGCCGCTGCCGCTGCCGCTGCCGCTGCCGCTGCCGCTGCCGCTGCCGGCAGCACCTGTGCGAAGGGTGAGAACGGGCTGCACCACCGGGGGCACCCGCCGTAGGGTTCAGGCATGCCCCGTGAGATCGAGTTCCGCCGCATCCCTGGCCTGCCGCCGTACGTCTTCACGATCATCGACTCCCTCAAGCTGGCCGCGCGCCGCGAGGGACGCGACATCGTCGACCTCGGCTTCGGCAACCCCGACCTGCCCAGCCCGCAGATCGCCGTGGACAAGCTCACCGAGGCCGCGCACAACCAGCGCAACCACAGGTACTCCTCCTCCCGCGGGATCCCGAAGCTCCGCGAGGCCGTCGCCGACCACTACAAGCGACGCTTCGACGTGACGCTCGACCCGGAGACCCAGGTCATCTCGACCATCGGCGCCAAGGAGGGCTTCAGCCACCTCATGTGGGTGCTGCTGCAGCCTGGCGACGCGGCGATCGTCCCGACCCCGAGCTATCCCATCCACATCTGGGGTCCGTACTTCGCCGGGGCGGACGCCCGCCAGGTGCCCATCGGCGACGGCACCGACGCCGCAGGGTTCATCGACCGCGTGATGGAGGCGTGGGAGCTCGGCTGGCCCAAGCCCCGCGTCGTCGTGCTGTCCTTCCCGCACAACCCGACCACCACCGTCGCGCAGCTGAGCGACCTGCAGCGCCTCGTCGACTGGGCCAAGGACCGCGACGTCGTGCTCGTCCATGACCTGGCCTACGCCGACATGACCTTCGACGGCTTCACCCCGCCGTCGATCATGCAGTGCGAGGGGGCGACCGAGGTCGCCGTCGAGCTGTACTCGATGACCAAGTCCTTCTCGATGGCCGGCTGGCGGGTGGCCTTCCTCGTCGGGCGAGAAGACGTGGTCGGCGCGCTCGCCAAGCTCAAGAGCTATCTCGACTACGGCACCTTCCAGCCGATCCAGATCGCCGCGACGGTCACCCTCAACGAGGCCACAGACTTCCCCGCCGAGGTCTCGCAGGTCTACGAGTCGCGCCGCAACGCCCTCGTCGACGGTCTCAACCGCATCGGCTGGGAGATCGAGAAGCCCGGCGGCACCATGTTCGTCTGGGCGCGCATCCCCGAGCCGTACAGGCACATGGGGTCGATCGAGTTCGCGACGCACGTGATCGAGCAGTGCGACGTCGCAGTCTCCCCGGGAGTCGGTTTTGGCGCCGGTGGTGACGACCACGTCCGCTTCGCCCTCATCGAGAACGAGCACAGGATCGGCCAGGCCGTCCGCGGCCTCAAGAAGGGTCTGACGCTGCTGTGACGCCTCGTACCCACCCAGCCCGACGGCCCGCGGCCCTCGTGCTCGCGGCAGCGCTGACACTTGCTGTCGCCGCGTGCTCGGACGACGAGACCCCCTCGACACCCACGGGGACAGCGACGGCAACCGACGGCTCCCAGGACGGCGCCGACCCCGCAGACCCGACCGACGAGGCGACGGACGCTCCTTCGGAAGGGGCGCTCGATCCCCGCGACCCCGTGGTCGAGACCGTCACCGCGACGCTCGGCACCCCGCTCGCGACGGGCCTCGAAGCCCCCTGGGGTCTGGCCCAGCTGCCCGACGGCGACTGGCTCGTGACAGAGCGGGACACCCGCGCCGTGAAGCTGGTCCCGGCGGACGCCTCTGCCCCGACGACCCTCACCGGCCCAGGGGCCGGCGACCTGGTCGAGGGCACGACAGGCACGGGCGAGGGCGGGCTGCTCGGCGTCGCACTGTCGCCGACCTTCGCCGACGACGGCCTCGTGTTCTTCTACCGCACGGCCGAGGAGGGCAACGAGGTCCTCAGCGGCACCCTCGACGGCACCACCCTGGGCGAGCTCACGGCGGTCCTGTCAGGGATCCCGGCCGCAGCCACCCACGACGGCGGACGCATCGCCTTCGGTCCTGACGGCATGCTCTACGTCGCGACGGGCGACTCGGGCTCGACGATCCTCGCGCAGCACCCCGACTCCCTCGGCGGCAAGATCCTGCGGGTCGCCCCCGACGGCACGGTCCCTCGCGACAACCCCGTCCCGGGTTCGCCGGTGTGGAGCCTGGGGCACCGCAACGTGCAGGGCCTCGGGTGGGCGCAGGACGGGCGGATGCTCGCCTCCGAGCTCGGCCAGGAAAGCCTCGACGAGCTCAACCTCGTGGTCTCGGGCGGCAACTACGGGTGGCCCGCGGTCGAGGGGCCCGGCGGCACCTCCCAGGGGTTCGTCGACCCCCTCGTCAGCTGGTCGACCGACGCGGCCTCGCCGAGCGGTCTGGCCGTCACCGACGAGGGCGTCTACGTGGCGGCGCTCCAGGGCGAGGCCCTGCTGCGCGTCCCGCTCGCGCCCGACGGCGTGGGAGACCCGCAGACGCTGCTTGCGGGCGAGCTCGGCCGCCTCCGTGCCGTGGCGGTCGGGGCGGACGGAGACCTCTACGTCCTGACCAGCAACACCGACGGACGGGGCGAGCCCCGCGAGGGCGACGACCGCCTCGTGCCTGTGGTCGTCACCGAGGACTGACGTGGCCGTGCCCGAGCCCGGCCAGGGCGGACCGGTCCCGTCCGGGCCCGAGGGGTTGGTACCGCAGGCCTCTCCCTCCGCCCCGGGCCCGTCGACCAGACCAGGAGCCCAGGCTCGACGGCTCGTCGACGCGCACGTCGTGCTCGCAGCATCAGCGCGGGCCGTCCTCGACCACCTGGACGGCGCGACCACCCGCATCGCCGAGCAGGTCCACAGCGACCGTGCCGCCCGGACCCGCGCAGAGCTCGACGGGCTGACCGTCGACCGCCTCACCGAGATCACGGACAAGAACCTGCGCATCCGTGCCCTGCTCGACGCCGGGTACACGACAGTCGGCTCGCTGCTCGGCGTGAGCGCCGAGCAGCTCGAGATGCTCGACGGCGTCGGCTCCCACACAGCCCGGAGCACCGTCGCGGCCGTCGAGCAGCTCGCCGACGCGACGGCCCAGGGCCAGTCGATGCGCATCACGCTCGACCGCGACGACGCCACCGGCACCCGGCTGCTCGGCGACCTCGAGATGCTCGTGCGGCTGGGACCGCTCGTCGAGCCGCACCGCCGCGACCTCGACGACTACGCGCGGTCCGTCGAGCAGCTGGCCGAGGCCGTGTCCCAGGCGACGAACGCCCTCACCTTCGCCTTCAGGCGCCGTGCGAGCCGCCGACGAGCGCTCGACGCGCTCGCAGCCCTCGAGGGCTGGGCCCCGTGGCTGGCCTCGACGGGTCTGGAGCAGGTCGTCGCCAGGCTCACGTCGGCCTGCGCCGAACCTGGGCCCGGTCCGCTCGCGCTCTGGGACGACTTCGAGCGCCGCTCGGCCGTCTACTACACGGTCCTCGGCGCGATCGTCCCGCTCGTGCGGGACGTGCTCGCCGCGACAGGCATGCTCCCCTCCGAGCTGGCCGACAGGGTCGACGCGATCGCCCTCGACACCACGCTGCTCGACGTGAGCCTGCGCGGCTACCAGGCCTTCGGTGCGAAGTTCGTGCTCAACCAGGGGCGTGTGCTTCTCGGTGACGAGATGGGGCTCGGCAAGACCGTGCAGGCTGTCGCCGTGATGGCCCACCTCGTGGCCGCCGGAGCGACGCACGTCCTCGTGGTCTGCCCGGCGAGCGTCCTCGTCGGGTGGCTCCGCGAGATCGAGCTCAGGTCGTCTCTCCAGGCCTGGCGCGTCCACGGACCAGACCGTGAGGCGACCGCAGCCGCGTGGCTCGCGCAGGGCGGTGTCGCGGTCACCACCTTCGAGGGGCTGCGGCACGTGCCCGAGGCCGCTGCGGAGGTCCTCGACCTGCTCGTCGTCGACGAGGCGCACCTCGTCAAGAACCCCCGTGCCCGCCGCTCGCAGGACGTGGCCGCCTGGGCGGACCGCTGCTGGCGCGTGCTCCTCATGACCGGCACCCCGCTCGAGAACCGTCTCGACGAGTTCTTGGGCCTGGTGCGGATGCTCCAGCCTGCGCTCGTCGACAGCCTCCCGCCGCACCTGCGTCTGGTCGGCGCGGACACGCTGCGGCACACGATGGCGCCGGTCTACCTGCGCCGCAACGCCGTGGACGTCCTCGTGGAGCTGCCGGAGCTGGTCGAGCTCGACGAGTGGGAAGAGCTCACCCCGGACGGCCGCCGGGTCTACGAGGCGGCTGTCGCGCAGGGGCGGTTCATGGACATGCGCCGCGCCGACTTCGCGACCCCAGACTCCTCCGGGTCGAGCAAGCTCGGCCGGCTGCTGGAGATCCTCGAGGACGCGGCGGCGAACGGCGAGAAGGTCGTGGTGTTCTCGTACTTCCGCTCGGTCGTCGACCTCGTCTGCAGGACGCTCGCCGGTCCCGGCGGCCGGGACGGCACCGGCCCCCAGACCGGTGCCGAGGCAGCCGACCTGCACCCGAGTGACCTCGATCGTGCTGACCTCGAACCCGCAGCCGGAGGACTCCCCGCAGTCTTCGGGCCGCTCTGGGGTGGTGTCAGCGCCGACGAGCGCCAGCTCGAGGTCGACAGGTTCGCCGCGGCCCCGCCGGGCGCTGTGCTCGTCGCGCAGGTGGACGCCGGGGGAGTGGGCCTGAACATCCAGGCGGCCAACGTCGTGGTGCTCTGCGAGCCCCAGCTCAAGCCGACCACCGAGGCGCAGGCCGTCGCGCGCGTGCGCAGGATGGGGCAGGTCCGCCCGGTCCGCGTGCACAGGCTCCTCGTCGAGGACACCGTCGACGAGCGGATCCGCGAGATCCTCGCGACCAAGCAGCAGCTCTTCGACGAGTACGTCCGCGAGTCGAGCCTCGCCGCCGGGACCACACGCGCTGTCGACGTGAGCGAGGCCGTGCTCGCCCGCGAGGTGGTCGCGGCCGAGCAGGCTCGGCTCGGCTACGGCCCGGTGTGGGACGACCTGCTCGCAGACGGCCTCCAGGCGGGCACAGAGGTCCCGCTCGGCGACGACGCAGCGGCCGACCAGCCCGTCGACCGTCTCGGCTGGAGGTCGGGCGACCTCCAGGGTCCCGGGACGCCCTAGCATTGTGCTCATGGCCCACGACGAGACCGCAGCGCCCGCCGGGACGCAGTCCTTCTACCTCACCACCCCGATCTACTACGTGAACGACGCCCCGCACATCGGGCACGCGTACACGACGGTCGCGGGCGACGTCCTGACCCGCTGGCACCGCCAGCGCCAGGAGCGCGTCTGGTTCCTCACCGGGACCGACGAGCACGGGCAGAAGGTCATGCGCACGGCCGAGGCCAACGGCGTCACGCCGCAGGAGTGGGCCGACCGCCTCGTCGAGTCGTCCTGGAAGCCCGTCCTGGAGACCCTCGACGCGCGCAACGACGACTTCATCCGGACCACGCAGCCGCGCCACACCGAGCGCGTGCAGAAGTTCATCAGCCAGCTGCACGCCAAGGGCGAGATCTACGCGGGCTCCTACGAGGGCCCGTACTGCGTGGGCTGCGAGGAGTACAAGCTCCCGGGCGAGCTGGTCGACGGCACGGGGGAGTACGAGGGCCTCAAGCTCTGCCCGATCCACAGCCGCCCTGTCGAGATGCTCTCCGAGCAGAACTACTTCTTCAAGATGAGCGCCTACGCAGACCGCCTCCTGGCCCTCTACGAGGAGCACCCCGAGTTCGTCCGGCCGGCCAGCGCACGCAACGAGGTCCTCGCCTTCGTCAAGAGCGGCCTGCAGGACCTCTCGATCTCGCGCAACACCTTCGACTGGGGCATCCCGATCCCGTGGGACACCTCGCACGTGCTCTACGTGTGGTTCGACGCGCTGCTCAACTACGCGACAGCGATCGGCCTGGAGAGCGACGACGAGGCCGAGCGCGAGCGCTTCGCCGCGACGTGGCCCGCGGACGTCCACCTCGTCGGCAAGGACATCCTGCGCTTCCACGCGGTGATCTGGCCCGCGATGCTCATGGCCGCGGGGCTCCCGCTGCCCAAGACGATCTTCGCGCACGGCTGGCTGCTGGTCGGCGGCGAGAAGATGAGCAAGTCCAAGCTCACAGGGATCGCCCCGACGCAGATCACCGACGTGTTCGGCTCGGACGCCTTCCGCTACTACTTCATGCGGGCGATCCCCTTCGGCCAGGACGGGTCCTTCTCGTGGGAGGACCTCTCCGCGCGCTACAACGCCGAGCTCGCCAACGGCTTCGGCAACCTCGCCTCCCGCGTGGCCGCGATGATCTCCAAGAACTTCGGCGGCTCGCTGCCCAGGCCCGGCTCGTCGAGCGACGCCGAGACCGCGCTCCAGGAGGTCGCCGCAGCAGCAGTCGCGCAGGCCGAGGCCGCGATCGACAGGATCTCCCCGAACGAGGCGATCAACGCCGTGTGGACCCTCGTCGACGCCACCAACCTGTATCTCACGGAGCAGGAGCCCTGGAAGGTCGCGAAGCTCCCGGGCGAGACGACCGAGAGCGGAGCGGGCGTCGAGGGTGGCCGTCTGGCGACGATCCTGGTGACCGCGGCCGAGGCGCTGCGGACCCTCGCGGTCCTGCTCAACCCTGTCGTGCCGAAGGCTGCGCAGGGCCTGTGGACCGCGCTCGGTGCCGAAGAGCCCCTCGGGCCCCTCGACGACCAGCCGGTCCAGACCGCTGCTGACTTCGGCACCCTGCCTGCCGGTACGCGCGTGACGAAGGGTGCCTCGTTGTTCCCCCGTCTCGACGAGGTCTGAGGCCTTGGCACGCACCCGTGAGCGGGGCTGGCCCCCGGCCCCGGAGGCGTTGCCGTACCCGGTGGTCGACAACCACACGCACCTCGACTCGATCGGTCACGTCCTCGGGCCCGACGACGAGGTGCCGAGCGTCGACAGGCTGATCGCCGAGGCTGCTGCTGTCGGTGTCACCCGGATGGTCCAGGTCGGCTGCGACGTCCCGGCCGTCCGGTGGACCGAGGCCCTGGTGCGCGATCGCCCCGAGCTGCTCGGGGCGATCGCGATCCACCCGAACGAGGCCCCGCTCCACGCGGGGGTGCGCGAGCGTGGCCCCGACGGTCTCGAGGCGACGGTCCGCGACCACCACGCGATGCCTCTCGACGACGCGATCGCCCTCGTCGCGGACCTCGCCCGCGGCAACGAGCGGATCCGGGCGATCGGCGAGACAGGCCTCGATCTCTTCCGCACCGGGGACGCCGGTCGCGCTGCGCAGCGCGACTCCTTCCGCGCGCACGTCGCCCTCGCCAAAGAGCTCGGGCTCGCCCTGCAGATCCACGACCGCGACGCCCACGCCGAGGTGCTCGAGGTCTTGCTGGCCGACGGCGCCCCGGAGCGCACGGTCTTCCACTGCTACTCCGGCGACGCCGAGATGGCCCGCACCTGCGTCGAGCAGGGCTGGTACCTGTCCTTCGCGGGGCCGGTGACCTTCCGGCCGAACGACGGTCTGCGCGACGCCCTCCGCGAGGTCCCGCTCTCCCAGGTGCTCGTCGAGACCGATGCGCCCTACCTCACACCGCACCCGTTCCGGGGGCGTCCGAACGCCCCGTACCTCGTCCCTGTGACGATGGCGACCGTCGCAGCCGTCAAGGACGTCTCGCTCGAGGACGCGTGCCGCGGCGTGGCTGCGACCTCGGAGGACGTCTACGGGACGTGGTGAGCGTGGTCCTCGACCGCTCCGGCGCAGTCGTGCAGGGCCTGTAGAGGAGGGGCGAACCAGAGATTCCACCCGTGTGCGCCCGCCCGGCGTGGACTACCGTGGGGACGATCCCTCCAGACCGTGCTGCTGCTCTGCGGCCGCACCCGCCCGACCGAAGGACACCCCGCCCCGTGACCTCGACCCACCAGTCGACCTCCCGCACAGCCCGTCGCAGCCGCCGTCCAGCCCGGCTCCTCGCGCAGGCGCTGATCTTGGCGACGGTCGTCGGAGGCACCACGGCGTTCACCACGCTCCACAAGACGGTGACTGTCGAGGTCGACGGGGTCGCGCACGAGGTCGCGGGCTTCTCACGGACCGTGGACGACGTCCTCGCGAGCGACTCGCTCGACGTCGATCCCCAGGACCAGGTCTTCCCCTCCCCGGAGAGCACTGTGAGCGACGGCGACCTCATCGTCGTGCGGACCGTCCGGGACGTGCAGGTCGAGATCGACGGGACGGTCCAGACCATCCAGTCGTCGGCGCGCACCGTCGGCGAGGTCCTCGACGAGCTCGGCGACCGCGCCGAGGGTGCGGACGTCTCGGCCTCCCGCAGCGCGGAGGTCGGGCGCGAGCCCCTCGTCATCACGACCCCCAAGACCGTCACCCTCGCGGTCGACGGTCAGCAGCTCCCGATCTCCTCGACCGAGGGCACGGTCCGAGAGCTCCTCCTCACGGCCGGGGTCGTCCTCGACGGCGACGACACCGTCACGCTCGACCCGCCGCCGGTCGCTGTCGCAGCTGCCGCATCGACGGCCGAGGCCACGGCTGCCGCTCTCGACGCACCGACCGTCGACGGCATGGTCGTGACGATCGGCCGTGCCGCGACGGACACCTCGTCCACGCAGGAGGTGCTGCCGTACGCCACCCAGGAGGTCGAAGACGCGACGCTCCCCGTCGGGAAGACGAAGGTCACCCAGAAGGGTGTCCTCGGGCAGGCTCTCACCACCTACGCCGTGACGATGGTCGACGGGGTCGAGACCGGCCGCGAGGTCGTCGCCCGCAGGGTCACCGTCGAGCCGCAGGACGAGATCGTCGCCGTCGGCACGCTCGAGGTGCCGGACCCGGCACTCGTGGTCGTCGACCCCGGCTCTGCGCGCGCGATCGCGCAGACGATGGTCGCCGACCGTGGGTGGGGCTCCGAGCAGTTCGCGTGCCTCGACTCGCTGTGGCAGAAGGAGAGCGGCTGGAAGGTCACGGCCGACAACCCCTCCAGCAGCGCCTACGGCATCCCGCAGGCTCTGCCGGGCTCGAAGATGTCGAGCGCGGGCGCCGACTGGCAGACCAACGCCGCGACCCAGATCGCCTGGGGCCTGGGCTACATCAGCGACAGGTACGGCACGCCGTGCGCGGCCTGGTCGCACTCCCAGGCCAAGAACTTCTACTGATCTCGCGCTCCGCTCGGAGCGGACAGCCCCCGCCCGCCGCTCCCGGCAGGCGGGGGCTTCGTCGCTCCCGGGGTCGTGGCTGGTCAGAGGCGCCAGGGTGCTCCCGGACGTGGGCACGGCTCCTCGCGCCTCGTCGCGCGACACCCCGTGAGGCTCGTCATCTTTCACCCGCTGAGCACCCGGGTCGTCCCGTTCTGAGCGTTTTCCTGAGCCGGCACCGTGACCCGTACCTCTTGGCGGATGATCACGGATCGGTTACGGTCGATCGTTGCCACGGTGCGTGCCACCCGGCCGACGCCTCACCACCGAGCCCCACAGGGAACGGTGCAGAGGGTCGGTCTGGGCCAGGTCGGCCGTGCGACAGCTGTCCGGACCGCGCCAGGGGGCGCTCGGCGACCGGACAGGATCGATCGCCGGATCAGGACAGTCGGACAGCCCGCGAGGGCGGCGGTGCAACTCCGCAGCCGACTCTTGTGCCCGGACCGCTCCACGTCTGGATCTCCGTGAAAAATCTTCTCCACGTCTTCTCCGGCCGCGCTCACCAGCGCGGACCCGCGAAGCCCGGCGAGTCCACCGATCTCGCCGGCGCCGGTCTCTCCGAGACCACCCCGCTCTCCGAGGGTGCTGCACCCTCGACCGCGCGCCGCTCACGCCGCACGCTCCCGCTCGTCGTCGGAGGCGTCGCCGTCGCGGTCCTCGCGACAGGCACGGCCGTCTACGCCAACGCCCACAAGACCGTGATGCTCGACATCGACGGCCAGGTCCAGGAGGTCTCGACCTTCTCCGGCTCCGTCGAGGGGGTCCTCGCCGAGAACGACGTCACCGTCGGCCCCGACGATCTCGTCGCCCCGGCCGCTGCGTCCTCGCTGACCGACGGCGCCGACGTGGTCGTGCGCTACTCGCGCGAGATCACGCTGCAGACGAACGGCAACGCCACCACCATCAAGACCACGGCCGTCGACGCCGACGAGCTGCTCTCGGCCTACGCCGACCGCGGCGCGGACGTCAGCCTCGTCGCCTCCCGCTCGCAGGGTGACGGACGCACAGACCTCGGTCTGCGCCTCTCGCTCGAAGGACCCGTCCAGGTCCAGGTCGACGGCACCACGACGCAGGTCGAGGACGGCACCGCGGGGGTCGACACGATCCTCGAGGACCAGGGCGTCGAGCTCGGCGAGCTCGACCGTCTGAGCGTCGAGCAGCGTCCGACCCCTGAGGCCCTCGAGGCCCAGGAGCAGGCCGCGGCACGGGCGGCGACAGCCGAGCCCGCCGCGGACGCTGCGGTCGACGCCACGGCGTCCGAGGCTGCACCGGCCGAGGGCACAGCGACAACGGAGCCCGAGGATGCCGCCACCACGGCCCCGGCGAACCCTGATGTCATCACCGACCCCCGGGCCGACGACACGCAGGTGACCATCGTCATCCAGCGGGTCGCCGTCGCGGACGAGGTCGTCGAGACCGCCGTGCCCTTCGAGACCGTCACCGAAGAGGACCCGACGCGCTACAAGGACCTCGACGTCGTGACCAAGGTCGAGGGCGTCGACGGCGTCCAGACGACAGTGAACTCTGTCACCACGGTCGACGGTGTCGAGGAGTCCCGCGAGCTCGTCTCGGACGAGCTGACGACGGCTCCGGTGACCAAGGTCCTCGTCCAGGGCACCAAGGAGCGTCCGAAGGTCGTCGCCCCGAAGCCGACTGTGCGGTCGACCCCCGCCCCGTCGACCAGCGGCAGCACTCCCGAGGCTGCTCCAGCCCCGGCGGCCCCTGTCGTGACAGGTGACGTGTGGGGCCAGCTCGCGCAGTGCGAGTCTGGCGGCAACCCGTCGGTCGTCTCGAGCAACGGGCTGTACCACGGGCTCTACCAGTTCTCGGTCGGGACCTGGCAGTCGCTCGGCGGCACCGGCCTCCCGTCGCAGGCGAGCCCCGAGGAGCAGACGCGTCTCGCGCAGGCCCTCCAGGCCCGCTCCGGCTGGGGCCAGTGGCCGCACTGCTCGTCCAAGCTCGGCCTCCGCTGAACCTCGGATGACGCACCAGGTGGGCAAGACCCTCTAGGCTCTTGCTCATGAACGCTCCGTCGAACGCCCTGCTCGGTCCGGTACAGATCCGCGACCTGGCAGGGCGTCTCGGCGTCCGCCCCACGAAGACCCTCGGTCAGAACTTCGTGCACGACGCCGGCACCGTCCGCAAGATCGTCAGGTCGGCCGGTCTCGAGGCCGGTCAGCACGTCGTCGAGGTCGGTCCGGGGCTGGGGTCGTTGACCTTCGGTCTGCTCGAGGCCGGCATGACCGTCGTCGCCGTCGAGATCGACCCGGTCCTCGCCGAGCAGCTGCCCCTGACCCTCGCCGACAGGGCCCCCGAGTGGTCCGACAGGCTGACCGTGGTGCTCCAGGACGCCCTGACGGTCACAGAGCTCCCGGGACCGGCCCCGACGGCCCTGGTGGCCAACCTGCCCTACAACGTCGCCGTACCGGTCCTCCTGACCTTCCTGGAGCGCTTCGACTCCCTCGACCGGGTGCTCGTCATGGTCCAGGCGGAGGTCGCCGACAGGCTCGCCGCACCTCCGGGCAACCGGACCTACGGCATCCCGTCGGTCAAGGCCGCGTGGTACGCGACGGCGCGGCGCACCTCGACGATCGGCCGCAACGTGTTCTGGCCCGTCCCGAACGTCGACTCCGCCCTCGTCCTCCTCGAGCGCAGGGCCCACCCCCAGACCCGGGCGACCCGCGAGCGTGTCTTCGAGGTGGTCGACGCGGCCTTCGCCCAGCGCCGCAAGATGCTCCGTGGTGCGCTCGCCGAGCTCGCCGGCTCCGCCGCGGCGGCCGCGCAGGCCCTCGAGGCTGCCGGGGTCGACCCGACCACGCGCGGTGAGCAGCTGACCGTCGACGACTTCGCACGGATCGCCGAGGCCCTTGACGACCAGGCTGGGACTGCGCCGGACGAGACCACCGGGACCACGCTGGACGAGACCGCCGGGACCGCGCAGGACGAGCCCGACGTGACCGAGCCGGACGGGACCGTCACGGCTGAGCGAGGCTCGACGTCGCCGGCTGGGACGACGCCCCTCGTCCGACCTGGCACAGCACGACCGTGACGCGCACGACCAGGCTGAGCAGCGTGCGGGTGCACGAGAGGTCTGTCACCGCGCGCGCACCGGGCAAGGTCAACCTGTCGCTCCACGTCGGGCCTCGTGAGGCCGACGGCTACCACCCTCTGGTCACGGTCTTCCAGGCCGTCTCCCTCGTCGAAGAGGTCACCGCGACGACGGCTGCGGACTTCTCGCTCGAGGTCTCGGGCCCGGGTGCCGAGCACGTGCCGCTCGACGGCTCCAACCTCGCCCTGCGGGCCGCCCGCGCCCTCGCCGAGCACACAGGCGTGAAGCTCGGCGCGCGCCTGGCGATCACCAAGGGCATCCCGGTGGCAGGCGGCATGGCGGGCGGGTCGGCGGACGCCGCGGCGACACTCGTGGCCCTCGACGCCCTGTGGGGAACAGCGCTGACGCGTCCCGAGCTGCTGAGCCTGGCTGCCGGGCTCGGCGCCGACGTCCCGTTCTGCCTCCAGGGGCACACCGCCGTCGGGACCGGGCGCGGGGACGTCCTGACCCCGGCCATGGCCCAGGGGGAGTTCCACTGGGCCTTCGCGCTGCGCGCCGAAGGGCTCTCGACGCCCGAGGTGTTCCGGCGCTTCGACGACGACGCGCGGACCGCCGACCTCCCCGAGGACGCCGACACGGCGCTCATGGCCGCGCTGCGGGCCGGGGACGCCGAGCGTCTCGGCGCGGCGCTCTCGAACGACCTCCAGCCCGCCGCGCTGATGCTCGC
Source organism: Sanguibacter biliveldensis (assembly GCF_033798665.1). NCBI lineage: Bacteria > Bacillati > Actinomycetota > Actinomycetes > Micrococcales > Sanguibacteraceae > Sanguibacter > Sanguibacter biliveldensis. The sequence goes on along the minus strand of NZ_CP138359.1, from coordinate 3,400,053 downwards.
CCCAGACCTCGCCGAGACGATGGACGTGGCGCGCGCGGCCGGAGCCCTCGGTGTGGTCGTGTCGGGGTCTGGGCCCACCATCGCCGCGCTCGCGCGGTCCTCGGCTCACGCCGAGTCCCTGGCGGACGCCTTCGTCGCCTCGGGGGTGTGCGCCTCCTCGGTCTGCGCCTCAGGGCCTGTGCCCGGAGCCCGCGTCGTCCAGGAGAGCCTGGGCTGACTCTCGCTCCTGGGCGAGGAGTGTCTCCTCCTCGGCCAGCCAGCGACGTCGCCGGTGGTACGAGACCCACACCGGCACGAGCGCGGCGACCCACGCGAGCGGCGCCGCGAGGCAGACTCCCACGAAGCCCACGTGCGAGGCGAGCACGAGGGCCGCGACGACTCGGGTGACGAGCTCCATCACGCCCGCGACGGTCGGCACGAGAGACCGGCCCATGCCCTGCAGGGTGTTGCGGAGCACGAAGAGCAGCCCGAGCGCGACGTAGAGCGACCCGTTGACGACGAGGAAGGTCTGCGCGAGCTCGACGACGTGCTCTTCGCCGGGGCCGACGAACAACCGGATGAGGTGCCGCCCGAAGAGGACGTTGACCAGACCGATCGCCAGGGCGAAGCCGACCGACATGAGGCAGGTCTGGAAGACCCCGGTCCGGATGCGGCCGTAGGCCCGGGCGCCGTAGTTCTGCGCCGTGAAGGTGGCCATCGCGAGGCCGAAGGAGGCGAGCGGCGCCATCGCCAGCCCGTCGACCTTCTGCGCGGCCGTGTAGGCGCCCACAGACTCGGCCCCGAGCCCGTTGAGGGCGTACTGGAGCACGATGGTCCCGATCGCGATGATCGACGACTGGAAGGCCATCGGCAGCCCGATGCGCAGCTGGGTCGCCAGCTCTGCCCGGGTCACCCTCCAGTCCTCCCGGCTGAGGTGGAGCGTCGGCATCTTCTTCTGCACGAGCCACAGGCACAGCAGGACGGAGACCAGCTGAGAGGTGATGGTCGCCAGGGCGGCGCCGTCGACCCCCATGCCGAGCCCGGCGATGAAGGCGATGACGAGCACCACGTTGAGCACGCAGGAGATCGCGAGGAAGACGAGCGGTGTCCGGCTGTCCCCGAGCGCCCGGATGGTGCTCGAGAGGAAGTTGAAGAACATGGTCGCCGCGATGCCCCAGAACGAGACGACGATGAACAGGTAGGCGTCGTCGATGATCTCGGGCGGCGTCCGCATGAGCTCGAGCAGCGGGCGGGCGACGGGCACGGCGACAGCCGTGAGCAGGACGGCGAAGCCACCGGTGAGCAGCGTGCCGGCCGCGACGGCACGGCGGACCGCCGCGGGGTCGCCCGCACCGAAGGCCTGGGCCGTCGGGATCGCGAAGCCGGCGGTCAGGCCCCAGGCGAAGCCGAGCAGCAGGAAGGCGATCCCACCTGTCGAGCCGACGGCGGCGAGGGCGTCGATCCCGAGGATACGGCCGACGACGAAGGCGTCGGCGAAGCCGTACATCTGCTGGAACACGTTGCCGATGAGCAGGGGGAGGGTGAAGAGCAGGATGATCTTGGCAGGGGGACCTGTCGTGAGGTTCTTTGTCATGTGACGGCTTCAGCAGTGGGTGGACGAGGGCCTGACGTCGTCGCGAGGCTGGGACGCGTGCGCAGCAGCGGGGGCAGCTGGCAGTCACGGACGGAGCCGGGCTGGTCAGGGACGGGGCACGTCGGTTGTGCCTCGGTCTACGAGCCTAGGGGGATCTGCGGCTCGATGTCGAATCGATTCGAGAAGAATCTCGGATCGATTCGACCTGGAGCCTGTCGCGGTTCCGTCCCGCCGGACGACCACGCCGGCCTCAGGAGACCGCAGCCACCACCACAGGGTCGGCGCAGCCGCGGGCGAAGCCGGCGATCCTGGCGTCGATGTCGCGCTGGAGCAGGATCGTGCCCACCCGCTCGGCGATCGGCGCGAGCCAGCGGGGGCGGCACGCGAAGCTGTAGCGCCAGACGGCCCGGGCGCTGGTCGGGTCACCGTCGACCGGGGAGAACCGCCAGCCGCCGGCCAGGCGCTCGAAGAACCACGAGCCACGGATCATCTTCATGCCCACGTTCGTCGGCGGCGCGTACGAGACGTACTCGCTCACCATCCGCAGACCGAGCCTGTGGACCGTGAGCGTCCTGACGCCCTTCGCCGGGACCTGCGCGCCGTCGAGGAGCTGCTGGCGGCGGATGAAGGGGTCCCAGCGCAACCGGGTCTCCCCGGTGGTCTGCGACACGGCGAAGGCCGTCGCGGGCGGCACGGGCACGATGATCGAGGACTCGACTGTGGGCACCGGCCCAGCCTGGCACGCCGGCGGGCGCACGGCTCGCTGCCGTGCGCCCGCGGGGGAGAGGTCCCCACCCGATGACGGAGGTCGCTCCCGGGAGCCTTGCTTCGCGAGAGCCGGCTCAGCCAGCCTGCTCGGCGAGCTCCATCCAGCGCATCTCGAGCTCGGTGACCTCGCTCTGGAAGGCGCGGAGCTTCTCGTTGAGCTCCCCGAGCCCTGTGAAGTCGCTCGAGTCGTGGGTGGCCATCGACGCGTGGACCGCGGCGATCTGGTCGGTCAGCTTGGTGAGCTTGCGCTCGACGGCGCCGAGCTCCTTCTTCGCGGCGCGCGCCTCGGCGCTCGACGGTGCGCTCTGGCCGCCGCCCTGCGAGCTGGTCGGCGTGGAGGGCCGGCTGGTCGAGGTACGGCCGGCCATGATCTGCAGGTACTGGTCCACACCCCCGGGCACGTGCTGGAGCCCGCCGTCGAGGATCGCGTACTGCTGGTCGGTCACGCGCTCGAGCAGGTAGCGGTCGTGCGAGACGACGAGCAGCGTGCCGGGCCAGGAGTCGAGGAGGTCTTCCATCGCGGCCAGCATGTCGGTGTCGAGGTCGTTCGACGGCTCGTCGAGGATCAGCACGTTCGGCTCGTCGAGCAGGATCAGCAGCAGCTGGAGACGACGGCGCTGACCACCCGAGAGGTCCTTGACAGGGGTGGCGAGCTGCACGGCCGTGAAGCCGAGCCGCTCGAGCAGCTGGCCCGGGGTCATCTCCTTGCCGCCGGCGACGTAGGACGTGCGGTACCGGGCGATCACGTCGCTCACCCTGTTGTCCGCGATGTCCTCGAGCTCGGCGAGCTGCTGCGTCAGGGTGGCGACCTTGACGGTCTTGCCACGCTTGACGCGACCTGACGACGGCTGGAGGTCCCCGGTGACCAGGGACAGCAGCGTCGACTTGCCCGCCCCGTTCATGCCGAGGATCCCGGTGCGCTCGCCGGGGCCGATCAGCCAGGTGATGTCCTTGAGCACCTGCTTGTCGCCGTAGCTCACGGACACGTCGATGAGGTCGACGACGTCCTTGCCGAGGCGGGAGGTGGCCATCTGCGCGAGCTCGACCGAGTTGCGCACGGGCGGCTCGTTCGCGATGAGCTCGTTGGCGGCCTCGATGCGGAACTTCGGCTTCGAGGTGCGGGCCGGGGCGCCGCGACGCAGCCACGCGAGCTCTTTGCGCATGAGGTTCTGCCGCTTGGCCTCGGTCGCGGCCGACATCCTGTCGCGCTCGACGCGCTGCAAGATGTACGCCGCGTAGCCGCCCTCGAAGGGCTCGACGATCCCGTCGTGCACCTCCCAGGTCGCCGTGCAGACCTCGTCGAGGAACCAGCGGTCGTGGGTCACGACCAGCAGACCGCCCGCTGAGGCAGACCTGCGCGTGCGCAGGTGCCCGGCGAGCCAGGTGATGGCCTCGACGTCGAGGTGGTTGGTGGGCTCGTCGAGGAACAGCAGGTCGTCGTCGCCGACGAGCAGCGCGGCGAGGGCGACGCGGCGGCGCTGGCCTCCGCTGAGCTCGCCCACGAGGCCGTCCCATGGCAGGTCGGTGACCAGCCCGGCGATGACGTCGCGGACCTTCGGGTCCCCGGCCCACTCGTGCTCGGGCGTCGAGCCGACGATCGAGTCGGCGACGGTCTTGGTGGGGTCGAGGGTGTCGCCCTGGTCGAGGACCCCGACACGGGTGCCGTTCCGGACGGTGACGCGTCCACCGGAGGGCTCGAGGCGTCCGGAGAGCATCGCGAGCAGGGACGACTTGCCGTCACCGTTGCGTCCGACGATCCCGACGCGGTCGCCCTCGTTCACGCCGACTGTCACGGAGCCGAAGACGGTCTTGGTGGGGAAGGAGAGGTGGAGGGATTCGCCCCCGAGTAGATGAGCCACCCGGCAAGGGTACGCGGGCGGGCCGGGCCCGCCGGACTCAGACGGCGGTGACCTCAGGGTCCTGCGGGGCGGGCGCCACGGGTGCCCGACGTGCCTTGCGGGTCGACCGCACGTAGTGGATGACCGTCGGGACCAGGGTGAGCGCGACGGCCCCGAGGATCACCAGGTCGATGTACTTCTCGGCGAACTCGGCGACCCACGGGATGCCTCCGAGCAGGAAGCCGAGCATGGTCAGCCCGATGCCCCAGACGACGGCCCCGACGAGGTTGTACAGCGAGTAGCGGCGGTAGCTCATGTGCGCGACGCCCGCAGCGACGGGGGCGAAGGTCCGCACCACGGGGATGAAGCGGGCCAGGATGACGGCGAGGGCGCCGAAGCGCTCGAAGAACGCGTTGGTCCGGGCGACGTTCTCGGTGCTGAACAGCCCGGAGTCCTTGCGCTCGAACACCCGTGGGCCGAGCCTGTGGCCGATGAGGTACCCCACCTCCCCGCCGAGGAAGGCCGCGAAGCCGATGGCCAGGCACACCCACCAGATGTTGATCGGGATGACCCCGGTGTGGGTCAGCAGCCCTGCGAAGAACAGCAGGGTGTCCCCGGGGAGCAGGAACCCGACGAGCAGACCGGTCTCGGCGAAGATGATGAGGCAGACCCCGACGAGGGCCCAGGGCCCCATGCTCGGGATGATCGTGGCGGGGTCGAGCCAGGGGATGAGGGCGGCGTGCATGGTGGTCCTGGTCTCTCGCGGTGGTTCAGCCGAGGGTGTCGAACTGGGCGACGAGCCGTCGCAGCAGATCGGTGATGGCGGGTTCGTCCGCCGGATCGAGGACCGTGAGGACCTCGTGCTCGACGGCCAGCAGGTCGCTGAACGCCGCGTCGACCCGGGCGAGCCCGTCCGCCGTGAGGCGGACGAGCACCCCGCGCCTGTCGTCGGGTGAGGGCTCCCGCTCGACCAGCCCACGCGAGGCGAGCCTGTCGATGCGGTTGGTCATGGTGCCGCTGGTGACCATCGTCTGCGTGACCAGGGCCCCGGGGGAGAGGACGTGCGGCTCACCGGTCCGGCGCAGGGCGGCCAGCACGTCGAACTCCCACGGCTCGAGCTCGTTGCGGGCGAAGGCCCCGCGGCGAGCCAGGTCGAGGTGCCTGTCGAGCCGCGAGACGCGCGACAGGACCGCGAGCGGGGACACGTCGAGGTCGGGTCGCACGCGGCCCCAGGCCGCGATGATGCGGTCCACCTCGTCCTCGCGGACCTCGTCTGAGCTCATCCTCTGACATTACTTGACGTCAAGAGTCTTGACGGCTGTCTCGTGCGTCACGCTGCACGCAGCGCGTCCTTGAGCTTGATGCGTGCGCCCGAGCGCAGCACGGCGTTGGAGTAGATGCGACCGGCGAGCCAGACGAGCAGCGGGACCAGTGCGATGTTGACCGCCATGACCACGGCGACCTGCCACATCTCGACACCGCCGACGGCGACCCGGGTGGGCATGATGAGCGGCGACGTGAACGGCAGGTACGAGAGCCACACGACGACGGGGCTGTCGGGGGCGAAGGGCGCGACGGAGACGCTCACGATGTACGGGATCATCATGAGCATGAGGATCGGCGTGGTGACGGTGCCGACGTCCTCCTGGCGTGAGACCAGCGCTGCGGCCGCCGCGAAGAGCAGCGCGTACATGGTGAAGCCGATGAGGAACCACGCGATCGTCCACAGCACGGTGGCGCCGAGGTTCAGGTCCATGCCGTCGAGCAGGCCGAAGCCCGCAGCGCTCCCGGCGGCCGCCGCGACCAGCACGACCACCTGACCCAGACCGATGACGCCGATGCCGAGCACCTTGCCGGCCATGAGCTGCCAGGGGCGGACCGTGGCGAGCAGCAGCTCGACGACGCGGCTGGACTTCTCCTCGACGACGCCCTGCGCGATCATCGCCCCGCAGAGCTGGAGGCTGATGAACATGAGGATGCCCACGAGGTAGGCCGAGATGATCTGGGACGGGTCGATCTCGCGCGGGGGCTCGATCGCCTCGACGTCGACGCTCGCCTGCGCGACCGCGCGGCTCACGTCGGAGGGGTCGCCCCCGAGGGAGGTGACCTGCTCGGCCAGCACGGTCTGCTGGGCGATCACCGTGAGGACCGAGCTGAGGTCGGTGTCGAGGGTCGACTTCGTGATGACCTTCACGGTGCCGCCCTCGGCCGAGAGCACGACGGCGTCGAGGTCGCCGTCGAGCACCTGGGTGCGGCCCTGCTCCTCGGTCACGGTGGTGACCTCGGCAGTGGTGCCGAATCCTGAGGCCGTCTCGGTGACCGACTCCGCCAGCGCGGCGGTCTCCTGGGTGACGCCGACGGCGAGGGTGCTCTCGCCGCCGCGCAGCGTCTGGGCGAGGAAGGCCCCGCCGACGATCAGCACGACGAGGACGACGGTGGTCCACAGGAAGGCCTTCGAGCCGGCGCGCTGCTTGATCTCACGGCTCGCGACGAGCCTGACGGCCGACCAGGGGCTCAGGGGTGCGGTCGTGGTGCTCATGCTGCTCGTCCCTTGCTCAGGAAGGACCGCTTGGTCTTCGTGGGGGTGTCGGTGCTGGGGGTGTCCTCCGAGGGGGCCTCGGCGCTCACGACGTCGCGGAAGAGGTCGGTGAGGCTCGCGCGCTGCGGCGCGAACTCGCGGACCGTGCCCGTCGCGAGAGCCGCCTGCAGGACCGCCTGCTCGGCGTCGGGCTCGCGGCCCACCTCGACGACGGTCCGCGAGCCTGTCGTGCTGACCACCCGCGCCCCCGGCAGGGCGTCCGCCCAGCCTGGTGCAGCACCGGGTGCGTCGACGAGCCAGCGGGGTGCGGCGTGCGAGCGGAGCTCGTCGACGGTCCCGCACGCGACCATGCGGCCTGCCCGGATGATGCCGACCCTGTCGCAGAGGTGCTCGACGAGCTCGAGCTGGTGAGAGGAGAAGACGACGGGCGCGCCCTGGTCGGCCTTCTCGCGCAGGACACCGCTCATCACGTCGACCGCGACGGGGTCCAGACCCGAGAACGGTTCGTCGAGGACGAGGATCTCGGGGTCGTGCACGAGGGCGGCGGCCAGCTGGACACGCTGCTGGTTGCCGAGGGAGAGCGTCTGGACGTCGGAGTCGCGCCGTGCGGCGACACCGAGCTTCTCGGTCCAGTGCTCCATCGCCGCGCGGGCGTCCGAGGCGCTCATGCCGTGCAGGCGCGCCAGGTAGACGAGCTGGTCGGCGACCTTCATCTTGGGGTAGAGGCCACGCTCCTCGGGCATGTAGCCCACGGTCCGGCGCGCAGCCACGTCGAGCGGAGCACCGTCCCAGCGCACCTCGCCCGAGTCTGCGGCGAGCACCCCGAGGGCGATCCGCATCGTCGTCGACTTCCCGGCGCCGTTCGAGCCGACGAAGCCGAAGATCTCTCCCGAGGCGACCGAGAAGGACATGGAGTCGAGCGCACGCAGCGGGCCGTAGGACTTGGAGAGGTTGTCGATCTCCAGCATGGGCATGGTCGTTCCCTCACAGGTGTGTCGGGTTGCACAGACGTCTCCCAGGTTAGGGGAGCGGAGGGTGCCCGGCACCACTGCAATTCCGCCCACTCGGGTGCTTCACGGCTTTTGACCCCTTGTCGGGGGCAGAAGTAGCCGATCGGCTGATCGAGGGCTGGACGTCTGTCGTCCGAAGGGACGAGGGGTGTGCGTCCTCGGGCGCCGGGCTCTAGCCCGGGGATCCGGCACCTGCGCCCTGCAGCCCTGGTGTCCGCGCCCTGCGCAGCCTGCAGCCTGCAGCTCGGGAGTCGGGAGTCGGGAGCGTGGGGGTGATGAGCGCCTCGGCTCAGGCGCTCGTCGGACCCGTGGTGGTCGGGGCCGTGCGCACCGCTGCAGGCAGGCTCACGGTCGACGAGGTGTGCGGCGCGCCCCCGATCCCCGGGGTCTGCGCGATGCTCGACGTGTCGGTCATCGACGGCCGGCGCTCGAGCCCGCTGAGCCCGTTCCAGGCGAGGTTCACCAGGTGCGCGGCGACCTCGTGCTTGCTCGGGTTCCGGGCGTCGAGCCAGTGCTGGCCCGTGAGCGCGACCATCCCGACGAGCATCTGGGCGTAGATCGGCGCGACGGCGGGGTCGAGGTCGCGCCGCCGGAACTGCTCGGCGAGCAGGTGCTCGACCTGGGTCGCGACGTCGCCGATGAGGCTCGAGAACGTGCCCGTCGCCTGTGCGACGGGGGAGTCGCGGACCAGCACGCGGAACCCGTCCTCGGAGGACTCGATGTACGTGAGCAGGGCCAGTGCTGTGCGCTCGAGGACGACCTTGGGGTGACCGCCCGCTGTCAGGGCGCCTGTGAGGGCGGTCGTGAGCCCCTGGATCTCGCGGTCGACCACGACGGCGTAGATACCTTCCTTGCCCCCGAAGTGCTCGTAGACCACGGGCTTGGACACCTGTGCCCTCGCGGCGATCTCCTCGACGCTCGTGCCCTCGAAGCCCTTCTGCGCGAACAGGGCTCGGCTGACGTCGATGAGCTGTTCTCGGCGTTCTTTCGCGGTCATGCGCGGGCGGGGGGCACGTTTGTTGTCGGAGGCCACGCCACCATCATGCCGGACCGGCCCCTGCGGCCGGCGTTTGGTGCGCACGAAAATCCTGGCAGAATGAGGTCCGAGCGCCCGGGCAGCGCCTGCGTGCACGTGCGTCCCGGGTGGCCTGAGCTCCTTCCGCCTTGGTGTAATCGGCAGCACAAGGGTTTTTGGTGCCTTTAGTCCAGGTTCGAGTCCTGGGGGCGGAGCGGACGTCACGATCGGTGGCGTCGTCTGCAGACCCACCCGAGCACCTGGGAGTCCCTTCGTGACCACCGCTCAACCCGCGGCCGTCGTCGTCCTCGCAGCAGGCGAGGGGACGCGCATGAGATCTGCCACCCCCAAGGTCCTGCACACCCTCGCCGGCCGGAGCATGCTCGGGCACGCGCTCGCAGCCGCCCGGGGCCTCGACCCGCGGCGGGTCGCCGTCGTCGTCAGGCACGAGCGCGAGGCCGTCGCAGGCCACGCCCTCGAGATCGACCCCTCCGTCCTCGTCGTCGACCAGGACGACGTCCCCGGCACCGGCCGGGCCGTCCAGTGCGCGATGGGTGTCCTCGACGCCGCCGCGCACGCCGCGGCCGCGCACGACGGTGTCCCTGAGGGCAGCGAGGGCCGCGGCGTCGGCGACGGTGTCACCGGGGCCGTCGTGGTCATCGCGGGCGACGTCCCGATGCTCGACGCCGGGACGCTCGGCGAGCTGCTCGCCGCGCACCACGCCGACGGCAACGCCGTCACCGTCCTGACGACCGAGGTCGAGGACGCGACAGGCTACGGCCGCATCGTCCGCGACGCGTCGACGGGCGAGGTCCTCTCGATCGTCGAGCACCGCGACGCCACGCCCGAGCAGCGTGAGATCCGCGAGATCAACTCCTCGATCTACGTCTTCGACGCCGCGGTCCTGCGCCACGGTCTCGGCAACCTCGACCGCGACAACTCGCAGGGCGAGGTCTACCTCACCGACGTGCTCGCGATCGCCCGCTCGCAGGGCGGCTCGGTCCGGGCCCTGCGCACCGACGACCCCTTCCTCGTCGAGGGTGTCAACGACCGCGTCCAGCTCGCGGTCCTGGGCGCCGAGATGAACCGCCGCATCCTCGCCGACTGGATGGCCTCAGGCGTCACGGTCGTCGACCCGGCGACGACCTGGGTCGACGTCGACGTCGAGCTCGAGCGCGACGTGACCATCCTCCCCGGCACCCAGCTCTACGGGGCGACGGTGGTCCGCGAGGGCGCGACGGTCGGCCCCGACACCACGCTCACGAGCACCGAGGTGGGCCAGCACGCGACGGTGTCCCGCACGCAGGCTGAGCTCGCCGTCATCGGCGACAACGCGAGCGTCGGCCCCTTCAGCTATCTGCGTCCGGGGACCGTCCTGGGCTCCGGCGGCAAGATCGGCGGCTTCGTCGAGACGAAGAACGCGACGATCGGCGACGGCTCCAAGGTCCCGCACCTGTCCTACGTGGGTGACGCGACCATCGGCGAGCACACGAACATCGGTGCGGCGACCATCTTCGTCAACTACGACGGGGTCACCAAGCACCGCTCGACCGTCGGGTCCTTCTCGAGGGTCGGTGCCGACAACCTGCTCGTGGCGCCCGTGCACATCGGCGACGGCACGTACACCGCGGCTGGCACCGTCGTCCGCAGCGACGTCCCCTCGGGTGCGCTCGCCGTGTCCGCAGGCCCGCAGCGCAACATCGAGGGCTGGGTCGAGCGCCGCCGCCCGGGCAGCGACGCGGCCCGCGCCGCCGAGCGGCTCCGCCGTGCCGACGACACAGCCTCGCAGGGCCTCGGCGCGCAGGCGCGCGCCGAGCTCGCCGACCACCAGGCGACGCTGCCCGTCCCGAGCCCCCCGACAGCCTCCACGAACCAGGCCGCGCCGCAGCCTGGAGCCGACGTCTCCACTGAAGGACACCGCAACTGATGACTGGCATCGTCTCCCCCGACGGCGAGAAGCGACTCGTCTTCGTCTCTGGTCGCGCTCACCCCGAGCTCGCCAAGGACGTCGCCCGTGAGCTCGGGACCGGTCTGGTCCCGACCACGGCCTACGACTTCGCGAACGGTGAGATCTACGTCCGCTTCGGCGAGAGCGTGCGCGGCGCGGACGTCTTCGTCCTGCAGTCGCACACGGCCCCGATCAACCAGTGGATCATGGAGCAGCTCATCATGGTCGACGCCCTCAAGCGGGCGTCCGCCAAGACGATCACCGTGGTGCAGCCCTTCTACGGCTACGCCCGCCAGGACAAGAAGCACCGTGGGCGCGAGCCGATCTCGGCCCGCCTCATGGCGGACCTGTTCAAGACGGCCGGTGCGGACCGCATCATGAGCGTCGACCTCCACAGCTCCCAGCTGCAGGGCTTCTTCAACGGACCCGTCGACCACCTCTGGGCGATGCCGCTGCTGACGGACTACGTGCGCACCCGCGTCGACCTCGCGAACGTCGCTGTCGTCTCGCCCGACGCCGGGCGCATCCGCGTGGCCGAGCAGTGGGCCGCCAAGCTGGGCGACGCCCCGCTGGCCTTCGTGCACAAGACGCGTGACATCACCAAGCCGAACCAGTCGGTCGCGAACCGTGTGGTCGGCGACGTCGAGGGCCGCACCTGCGTCCTCGTCGACGACCTCATCGACACCGGTGGCACGATCGCCTCGGCGGTCAAGGTGATCCTCGCCGCCGGCGCGAAGGACGTCATCATCGCGGCGACCCACGGCGTGCTCTCCGACCCTGCGGCGCAGCGTCTGAGCGAGTGCGGCGCCCGCGAGGTCGTCATCACGGACACCCTGCCGATCAGCGCAGACCGCACCTTCGACAAGCTCACCGTCCTGTCGATCGCCCCGCTGCTGGCCCGCGCCATCCGCGAGGTCTTCGACGACGGCTCGGTCACGTCCCTCTTCGAGGGCAACGCCTGAGACTCGCCCTCGCTGCACGACCGACGCCCGGCCTCCCTCCCACGAGGGACGCCGGGCGTCGCGCGTCCTGCGGGGCTGCTCTCGCGGTCGGCGGGCGTGAGGGGGAGGATGGGCGGATGGGAAAGACGCGCAGGTCTGAGGGGATCACCGTGACCGGGACGGGCAGCGCTGCGGCTGTGCCTGACGTGGTCGACGTCGAGCTCGGGGCGGAGGCGACTGCGCCCGACGTGCAGCAGGCGCTCGACACCGCGGCCGCGGGGCTCGACTCGGCGCGGTCGGCCCTCGCCGACCACGGGGTGGCCGCCGCAGACCTGCAGACGGCGCAGACCTCCACCTGGACCGAGAACCGCGAGGGTGGCGAGCAGGTGACGACCGCCCGGCTCACGCTGCGGGCCCGGGTGCGTGACGTCGACACGGCGGGGGAGTGCGTGCGCGCAGCCCTGGCGGCAGCCGGGCCGGTCGCGCGGCTCGAGTCGATGCACGTGGTCGTGGGTGATACCGAGGTGCTCGTCCGGGCGGCGCGCGAGGCGGCCTTCCGCGACGCCCACGCCGTCGCGGAGCAGCTGGCGGCCCTCGCCGGGCGGTCGCTGGGCCGGGTGGTCGACGTCCTCGACGGAGCCCCCGCGGGCGGCGGTCCGCGGCCGATGGCGATGCGCGCCGACGCGATGGCCGCGAAGATCGGAGTCGACCCGGGGACCCAGGAGGTCTCGGCGAGCGTCACGGTCCGCTGGGAGTTCGACTCGGGAGCCTCCTAGCCGGTACAGTGGCCAGGTTGCCTCGGCGAGGGACGTCTGACGGGCCGGAATGCTCCGGAACGTCACGACCTCCGTGATCGACTGGGCGGTCCGCTCCCGCGCGTCCGTCTGTGGTCTGCGCCGTAGAGCACCGCCCGTTTCCTGGTGAGGCAGCTTCTCTCGCACCTCGTGCCGCTCCAGGTCACAGCCGAAGGTATCCCACTGATCGTCGGCCCATCATCTGTCCCAGGAGTTCCACGTGTCTGACAACAACAAGCTCGTCGCCGAGACCCGCACCGAGTTCGGCAAGGGCGCTGCACGCCGCACCCGCCGCAACAACCAGATCCCCGCCGTCCTCTACGGCCACGGCACGGCCCCCGTCCACGTCGCCCTCCCCGGCCACCAGACGATGCTCGCGCTGAAGCAGTCGAACGCTCTCTTCGAGATCGAGCTCGACGGCACCACGCAGTTCGCCCTCGCGAAGGACGTCCAGCGCGACCCGGTCAAGAACGTCATCGAGCACGTCGACCTCCTCATCGTCAAGAAGGGCGAGAAGGTCGAGGTCGAGGTCAACGTGCACGTCATCGGCGAGCCGGTCCCCGGCACCATCCACATCGTGCAGTCGCAGACTGTCGTCCTCGAGGCCCTCGCCACGAACCTCCCCGAGTGGATCGAGGCTGACGTCACCGGCCGCGAGGCCGGCACGGTCATCACCGCGGGCGACCTCGTCCTCCCCGAGGGCTCGGCCCTCATCACCGAGGCCGACGCCGACGTCGTGCTCATCTCGGTCCCGCAGGACAACTCCGCTGACGACGAGGCCGCTGCTGAGGTCTCCGCCCAGCAGGCCGCCGCGTCGGCATCGGCCGCCGAGAGCGAGTGAACGACCTGACCCTTCAGGCTCCGGCCTGATCTGTCGACGGAGCGCCCGGTACCCTTCTGGTGCCGGGCGCTCTGGCGTCTGCGTGCGCACCTCGCGGTGACGCGCACCGTGGCCTCACGAGAGGCCCGACGAGCACGGCACGGCAGCTGCACGACAGCGCCGGGCGACGAGCAGCGAGCAGAGAGACGTGGACACGATGACAGACGGGCTGTGGCTTGTCGTGGGGCTCGGCAACCCTGGGGCGCAGTACGCGAGGAACCGCCACAACGTCGGGCAGATGGTGCTCGACGAGCTGGCCTCGCGGCACGGTGGCTCGTTCTCCGCGCACAGGTCCCGCGCGAGCGTCGCCGAGGTGCGCCTCGGCGTCCTGCCCGGCGGCGTCCCCGGACCGCGCGTGGTCCTCGCGAAGCCCTCGACGTACATGAACACCTCGGGCGGTCCTGTCGCCGGTCTCGCCCAGTACTTCCAGGTCGAGCCTGACCACGTGCTGGTGGTCCACGACGAGCTCGACATCCCCTTCGGTGACGTCCGCTGCAAGATCGGCGGCGGCGAGGGCGGGCACAATGGTCTGCGCGACATCAGCAAGGCCCTCGGGACCAAGGACTACCTCCGGGTCCGCACGGGCATCGGCCGGCCTCCGGGCCGGATGGACACCGCGGACTTCGTGCTCAAGGACTTCGGGACGGTCGAGCGCAAGGAGCTGCCGTTCTTGATCGACACGAGCGCCGACGCCGTCGAGATGGTCGTCACCGAAGGGCTCGAGAAGGCCCAGATGGCCTTCCACACGAAGAAGTAGCCCCGGCGGACGACATGCACAAGACGACGATGCCCGGACCCCGGGGTCCGGGCATCGTCGTCTTGCGAGTGCGAGTGCGAGTGCGAGTGCGAGTGCGAGTGCGAGTGCGAGTGCGAGTGCGAGTGCGAGTGCGAGTGTGCGAGGGCGGCGACGACGGACCCGCGCGGCCCAGTCAGACGGACGTCGTCCCGTCGGCCCTCGCGACCGGCACCCGTCCGCCGTGCCCACGGCGCCGCATGACGGCCCACGCGACACCGAGGACCGCGAACCACACGGGCGTGACGAGCAGCGCGTCTCGGGTGTCCTTCTCGAGCAGCAGCACGACGATCATCGCGGCGAAGAAGGCCAGGACCACCCAGCACATGACGACCCCGCCGGGCATCGTGAAGGCCGAGGACTCGTGGAGCTCCGGGCGGTCGCGGCGGTAGCGCAGATAGCTGACGATGATCATCGTCCACACGAACATGAACAGGACCGACGAGACCGTCGTGACGAGCGTGAAGGCGTCGACGACGCTCTTTCCCGTGTAGAGCAGCGCGACCCCGGGCACGAGGCACGCGCACGAGAAGATCAGCCCGCGCGAGGGCACGTGGTTCTTCGAGAGCCGCCCGAAGCTGCGGGGTGCCTCGTCCTCCTGCGCGAGGCCGTACATCATCCGCGAGGTCGAGAAGATCCCGCTGTTCGCCGACGACGCGGCCGAGGTGAGCACCACGAAGTTCACGACGGCCGCTGCGGCGGGCAGCCCGGCGAGGGCGAACATGGCGACGAAGGGGCTCTCGTCGGGCGAGATGCTGCGCCACGGCGTGACAGCCATGATGACGAGCAGCGCACCGAGGTAGAACAGCACGATCCGGATGGGGATCGAGTTGATCGCCCGCGGCAGGTTCTTCTCGGGGTCCTTGGTCTCCGCGGCGGCGGTGCCGACGAGCTCGATGCCGACGAAGGCGAACAGGGCGATCTGGAAGCCGGCGAGGAACCCGCTGACCCCGTGCGGGAAGAACCCGCCGTCGGAGTAGAGGTTCGTCAGGGTGGCCTCGGAGCCGTCGGGGGACTGGAAGGCGATCGCGACGAGCACGATCCCGGTGACCACCAGGGCGACGATCGCGACGATCTTGATGATGGCGAACCAGAACTCGAGCTCGCCGAAGAGCCGCACGGCCACGAGGTTGAGCCCGAGCAGCAGCAGGATGGTCGCGAGGGCCGGGATCCAGCGTGCCAGGTCGGGTGCCCAGAAGGCCATGTACCCGGAGATGGCGACGATGTCGGCGATACCGGTGACGATCCAGCAGAACCAGTACGTCCACCCCGTGAAGAACCCCGCCCACGGACCGAGGATGTCCGAGGTGATGTCGCGGAAGGACTTGTAGCCCAGGTTGGACAGCAGCAGCTCGCCGAGGGCCCGCATGACGAAGAACAGCATGAAGCCGATGACCGCGTAGACGAGCAGCACCGACGGACCGGCGAGCGAGATGGTCTTGCCCGAGCCCATGAACAGGCCCGTGCCGATGGCCCCGCCGATGGCGATGAGCTGCAGGTGCCGGTTGGAGAGCGCGCGCTCGAGCTGCGGCTCTCCGGCAGGGCTTGTCGGGGTGCTGTGCTGGCGTGACGTGGGGTCTGCCTCGCGGGTCATGCGGTCTCCGCTCGTCGGCGCCAGCGGGTGCGCTGACGCGCCTTGGGGTCGTGGCAGCCTAGGTCTGCGGGCTCGCCTCACCCGCTCCTGTCCAGGATGTGACCCTTGTGCGGAGCGTGGCGAGCGTCTCGGGAGCCAGGTCCGGGCCGCCTGCAGCCCGGACGGCCAGCCGCAGCGCGCCGACCACGGGCGCGAGCGCGTCGTGGACAGCACCGGGAGCGAGGTCGAGGTCGTGGGCGAGCCTGCGGCCGACCTCGGACCTGATGGGGCCGGGGGCTGTGAGCAGCCCTCCGGCGAGCACCAGCTCGGGCGGGCGGCGCGGTGTGTGCAGGCGTCCCGGGCCGAGGGTGTCGGTCAGCGCTGCGTGGGCTGTGCGGACGAGGGCGTCGATACCTTCGTCGACCACCTGCTGGGCCACGAGGTCGCCTGCGGTTGCTGCCGCGAGGACGAGCGGTGCGAGCCCACCGTGCTCTGAGACGGCGAGCGGGTAGACCGCTGCGACGAGGCCCTGACGAGGGTCGTCGAGCGGGTCGACCCCGTGGTGCGCGAGGACGAGAGAGGTGAGCGCTGTCGCGGGACCGCGGCCGTCGAGGTCGGCGGCTGCGGCCTCGAGGGCGCGACGTCCGAACCACACGGCCGACCCGACGTCGCCGAGCAACCAGCCTGTCCCGTCGCAGCGGCCGACTGTCACGAGGTCCTCGACCGAGCAGGCGACCGCCCCGGTCCCGGCGAGCAGGAGCAGGCCGGTGGTCCCCGTCGCCGCCGAGGCGAAGGCGATGTCGAGGTCGGTGCGGACCTCGACGGGGCCACTCGCGCCGACACTCTGGAGGGCGGTCGTGCAGAGCGCCGTCACCGTGCCGACGGCCGCGGGTCCTGCCCCCGAGACGCCGAGGTGGCTGGCGCGCACCTGGGAGGGGTCGTGGTCGGCGAGCGCTCGGCCGAGGGTCTGGCGGAGCGTCGTGCCGAGGTCTGCGGGGGAGGAGCGGATGTTGCCGCCCGGCCCGGTCTCGTAGGCCACGAGCCTGCCCGCGGTGGTCGCGAGCGCGACCTTGGTCGACGTGCCGCCGACGTCGGCCCCGATGACGAGGTCCACCTGCCTACCGCCCTTCGATCACGGTCCGCAGACGCCCGTCGGCGTCCGCCAGCCACTGCTCGGCCGTCGGCCTGTCGACGCCGTGGACGAGCATCGCCGCGGCGACCTTGACGTGCCCGCCCGAGGCGGCGAGGGCGGAGTCTGCGGTCTGCGGGTCGACCGCAGCGATCTGCTCGACCAGCCTGCGGGCCCGGACCCGCAGCTTGGCGTTGGTCGCGGCGACGTCGACCATGAGGTTGCCATAGGTCTTGCCGAGCCGCACCATGCTCACCGTCGAGATCATGTTGAGGACCTGCTTCTGCGCGGACCCCGCCTTGAGGCGGGTCGAGCCCGAGACGATCTCCGGGCCGACGACGACCTCGATCGCGAGCTCGGCGACGGTGCTCAGCTCGGCCCCGGCGTTGCACGAGACCCCGACGGTGAGCGCACCGACGGAGCGGGCGGCCTCGATGGCCGCGAGCACGTAGGGGGTCCGGCCCGAGGCCGTCAGCCCGACCACGGCGTCGACCGCCGTGACGAGGTGCTCGTCGACGAGTGCGGCCCCGGCTGCGGTGTCGTCCTCCGCGCCCTCGACGGCGTCCCGGAGGGCTGCAGGTCCGCCGGCGATGATCCCCTGGACGGTCTCCGGGGCGGTCGAGAAGGTCGGCGGGCACTCCGAGGCGTCCAGGACGCCGAGCCGGCCGGGTGTCCCGGCGCCGACGTAGAGGATGCGCCCGCCGGCGCGCACCCTGTCGACGATCTGCTCGACGGCCTCGGTGATCTGGGGGAGCGCCGCGCGGACGGCGACGGGGACCTCGGCCTCGGCCTCGTTCATCGCGGCGGCGAGCGCCGCGACGTCCAGGGTGTCGAGGTCGCTGTAGCGGGGGTCGACCGACTCGGTGGTGAGCGTGCTCAGGTCGATCTCCGCGCTCGCGCCGGTCGCGCCCGTCGTGTCCACAGCTGCTCCTCGTCGGTCTATGTATGTGATTGCCGAGCCTATAGCAATCTTGGTAAATATGTTACCGTCGGGATGTCGTGAAGGGTGGGGTTCACCCACGCGCAGACCGCCCTGTCGGACGCGCCGAACCTGCCTCCCCTCGACCCATGGACATCTCACCTCGCACCGACGGAGACTGCGCTCGTGACTCAGCACACCGGAACGGCTCAGACTGGACCGTCGTCGACCCGGGGGGCTGCGTCCGCACCGTCCGAGCCTGGGCCGGCCGGGCCCGGTGACGTCCTCGGCAGCGATGACGCCGTCGATGCCTCGGACGCCGTCGCGAGCGATGACGCCGTCGCCACAGTGGACTCCGTCGACGGCTGGGACGACGCGCGGCTCGTGGGCCAGCTGTTCAGCCTCGCGGTCGGGACCCACTCCGCGCGGGGCATCACCGTCGACGAGCCCGACAGTCCTGACGACTCGGTCACCACTGCCGACGGCGGCCACCCCGCCGCGACCGACGGTGTGCGGCGGACCCCCGTCGACGCCCTCGCCGACCTCGTCGCAGCTCGCCACATCGGCGGCGTCTGCTATTTCCCCGAGACGGCCGAGGGCGACTCGCCCGACGCGATCCGTCACCTCGTCCGTCGCCTGCAGCAGGTCGCGAGCGCGCCTCTCCTGGTGAGCGCCGACCAGGAGAACGGCACGGTCAGCCGCCTGCGCCAGGGCAGCACCCGGCTGCCCTCCGCGCAGGCGCTGGCCGCCGCCGACGACGTCGCGCTCACGGAGGAGGTCGCCCGGACGAGCGGGACCGAGCTGCGCGCGACAGGGATCCGGCACGCCTTCGCCCCGGTCGCCGACCTCGCCGTCGAGCCGCGCAACCCCGTCATCGGGGTGCGCTCGCCGGGTGCCGACCCCCAGGCCGCAGCGCGCCAGGTGTCCGCGACGGTGCGGGGGCTGGCCGCAGCCGGTGTCGCCTCGACCCTCAAGCACTTCCCGGGGCACGGCAGCACCACCGTCGACTCCCATCTCGGTCTGCCGGTCCTCGAGCTCACCCGGGACGCGTGGGAGCGTCAGGAGCGGGCCGTCTTCGCCGCCGGGATCGCCGCGGGAGCCGACGCCGTGATGATCGGGCACCTGGTGTTCCCCGCGGTCGACGCCGGGACCCCGGCCACCTATTCACGCGCCGTGGTCACCGGAGAGCTGCGTGAGGCGCTCGGCTTCGACGGGGTGATCGTCACCGACGCCCTCGACATGGCCGGCGCGCAGCTGGCCGACGGACCCGGTGCAGGCGCTGTCGCCGCGCTCGCCGCAGGGGTCGACCAGCTGCTCATGCCCGGTGACCCCGAGGCGGCGATCGACGCCGTCCTGGCGGCGCTCGCGGACGACGTGCTCTCCCGCGACGCGCTGCGCGACTCCGCCCGGCGCATCCTCAGGCTCAAGGAGCGGTTGGGGCTGACCGGCGACGGGATCGACGTCGAGGCACCGCTCGCGACCCCGCAGCACGCGATCACGGCGGAGCGGGCCGCCCGCGCCTCCCTCGTGTGGCGAGACCCGTCGACCACCTGGGTGCTGGGGGCTGGGACCCCGGGGTCGCGAGTCCTCGTCGTCGGTCTGCGGACCGACCCGCAGCTGCGGGGTGTCGACGTGAGCGCCGTCCTCGCCGACAGGCTCGGCGCTGCCGGGGCGCAGGTCTGGACCGAGTCTCTCGACGACGACCCTGACACGATCGTGGCTGCCGCGACCCGGGGCTTCGGCGGGGCGACGCCGGATGTCCTCGTCGTCGCGACGCGCGACGCCTGGCGCGACCCCGAGCAGTCCCGCCACCTCGCCCGGCTACTCGCGCTCGCGACCGAGACCGGGGCGCAGGTCTGCGTCGTGGCGACCCGCAGCCCGTCCGACTCTGCCCTCGTCCCGGACGGCGTCCCGCTGCTGCTCACCTTCGGTGACGTCGCGCCGAGCGCACGTGCTGCCGGTGGCGCTCTCGCCGGGGCCGCAGCCGTGACGGGGGTGCTGCCTGTCGACCTGGTCGGTGCCGACGGGCAGGTGGTCCCCCGGCACACGAGCCCAGCGACCCCGCCCCACCCGTCTGAGGAGCCCCGCTCATGACCTCCCGCCCGCACCCCGTCGTCAGGACGGGCGTCGTCAGGACGGGCGTCGTCAGGACCGGCGCCGACAGGCTGGTCGCCGACCCCACGCTCGTCGGCGGGACGCGCTGGGGCCTGGTCACCAACGACACCGCGGTGACGGCCGACCTCCGGCTCACCTCGACAGCGCTCCAGGACGCAGGCGCCCCGCTCGTCGCGCTCTTCGGCCCCGAGCACGGGCTGCGCGGTGCCGCGCAGGCGGGGGCGAGCGACGACCTCGGGCTCGACGAGGCCACGGGTCTCCCCGTCTACGACACCTACCTGGTCGCAGACGCCGCACTCGACGCGCTGCTGCTGGCCTCGGGGATCGACACGCTGCTCGTCGACCTCCCCGACATCGGGGTCCGCTACTACACCTTCGTGTGGACGCTCGTCGACTGCCTCCGGTCGGCGGCCCGCGTGGGCATCGACGTGGTCGTGCTCGACAGGCCCAACCCGCTCGGTGGTCTCGCGGTCGAGGGGCCCGACCTCGACCCGGCCTTCGCCAGCTTTGTCGGACGGGTGCCCGTCCCGCAGCGCCACGGGCTCACCGCCGGTGAGCTCGCGCTCGCGGTCCGCGCTGACGACGCCGCAGCCGGGCTGCCGACAGGCCCCGTGCGCGTCGTCGAGCTCGAGGGCTGGACCCGCGACATGCTCTGCGCGGCGACAGGACTGCCGTGGGTGATGCCCTCGCCCAACATGCCGACCCCCGAGACGGCCCTCGTCTACGCGGGGACCGGGATCGTCGAGGGGACCACGCTCTCGGAGGGTCGCGGCACCACCCGGCCCTTCGAGATCGTCGGGGCGCCGTGGGTCGACGCCCGGCTGGCACCAGCCCTCACGGCGCTCGGGCTGCCCGGTGTGCTGTTCCGTCCCACGACCTTCACGCCCACCTTCCACGCCTTCGCGGGGGAGCTCGTGCGCGGGGTCCAGGTCCACGTGAGCGACCCCGTCGCCTTCGAGCCCGTCAGGACCGGGGTGCTGCTCGTCGAGACCGTCGCGAGGCTGTACCCCGAGGACTTCGGCTGGCGGCTGCCGGAGCCGGCAGAGCCCGCTGTCCAGGACGGTTCGTCCCAGGACGGTTCTGCGGGTCCGGGACGTGAAGGGCCGTCGGGCACCGGGGCCGCGGGCCCGTCGGAGGTGCTGCCCGGTCGCCGTCCCTTCGTCGACCTGCTGTGGGGCTCGGACGCCCTGCGCACGACGGTCGACGCCGGGGTCCCCGTATCGACGTTGCTGGCCCCGCGGAGCCACCGGCCCGACGCTGTGCTGCTCTACTGATCGAAGGTAAGTTTCCTTCATGACGACAGAGCACGCCGCGCCCGGGACCACGGACCCCGCCGTCCCGCTGACTGTGCGCATCCGAGGTCTGCTGCCCGACCTCCAGCCCGCGATCCGACGCGTCGCCGAGCAGATCCTCGCCCGCCCCGCCGAGGTCGCCGCGATGACCATCTCCGACCTCGCCGACGCCTGCGACACCTCCGAGACGACCGTCGTGAGGTTCTGCCGAGAGCTCGGCGTGCGGGGCTACCCGCAGCTGCGCCTCGCCCTCGCCTCCGAGATGGGCGGGCGCTCGCGGACCGACGCCGCCTTCGAGCTCTCCGGAGACATCGCCCCCGGCGACGACCTCGCCTCGGTCGTCGAGAAGATCTCGTACGCCGACGCCCGCTCGGTCGAGGACACCGCCAAGGCCCTGTCGATCCCCGAGCTCGAGGCCGTCGTGCACGCGCTCATCGCCGCCGACCGCTGCGACATCTACGGGGTCGGGGCGTCGAGCATCGTGGCGGCGGACCTCCAGCAGAAGCTGCACAGGATCGGGCAGGTCGCGTTCTCCTTCCCCGACCCCCACCAGGCGCTCGTCTCCGCCGCGCTCCTCGACGAGCGGGGCATCGCGATCGCCATCTCGCACTCGGGCCTGACGGCCGACACCATCGACTCCCTCGCCCTGGCCCGTGCCAACGGGGCGGTGACGGTGGCGATCACCAACGCCCCCAGGTCGCCGCTGGCCCGCGAGGCCGACCACGTGCTCACCACGGCGGCGCGCGAGACCACGTTCCGCTCGGGCGCGACAGGCAGCCGGCTCGCCCAGCTCACCGTCGTCGACTGCCTGTTCGTCGGCGTCGCCCAGCAGACCTACGAGCGCAGCCTCGACGCGCTCCAGCTCACCTACGACGCGGTCCGCGACCGCCGACAGCCCACCCGCAGGCCGCAACGGACCTGACGACGTCCTAGACCCGCACCACCGGAGGACCCATGACCGCCCAGGCGCCAGCCCGCACCACCCCCGACGACGCCTCCGAGGTGGTCGCCGCGGAGCTGCGAGGCGCGCTGCGGGCGCAGTTCACCGCCGACCAGCTGCACCTGCGGCCGATCGACCTCGCCGCCCGGGCCCACGACGCCTCGCACGTGCTGCTGGTCCCCGACGCCGTCGTCACCGCGCAGTCGGTCGACGACGTGGTCGCGGCCCTCCGGCTGGCGTCGACGGTCGGGCGGCCGGTGACCTTCCGCTCGGGCGGCACGAGCCTCTCAGGGCAGGCGAGCGGGACAGGGCTCCAGGTCGACACCCGGGCCGGGTTCCGCGACGTCGAGGTGCTCGACGGGGGCCGCCTGGTCCGCTGCGGACCAGGCGCGACGATCCGGTCGGTCAACGCGCGTCTCGCCCCGTACCGCCGCCGCCTCGGTCCTGACCCGGCGAGCGAGGTCGCCTGCACCGTCGGCGGGGTGGTCGCCAACAACTCCTCGGGGATGGCCTGCGGCACCGAGGCCAGCACCTACGCGACCCTCGACTCCCTCGTCGTCGTGCTGCCCTCGGGCACCGTGCTCGACACCGCCCACCCGGACGCCGACGCCCGCCTGCAGAGCGCCGAGCCCGCCCTGCACGCAGGTCTCCTGCACCTGCGCGACCGGGTCCGGCGTGACGCGGCCTCGGTCGAGCGCATCAGGCACCTGTTCTCCATGAAGAACACCATGGGGTACTCGGTCAACGCCTTCCTCGACCACGACATCCCCGTCGCGATCCTCGAGCACCTGCTCGTGGGGTCCGAGGGCACCCTCGGCTTCGTCGCGCAGGCGACCTTCCGCACGGTCCCGGTCCTCCCGCTCGCTGCCACGGGGCTGCTCGTCTTCGCCACCCTCACCGACGCGACCGACGCCCTCGGAGCGCTCACCCGCGCCGGTGCGCGCACGCTCGAGCTCATGGACGCCGCGTCGCTGCGCGTCGTCCAGCCGTCCCTCGCCCCGACAGACCCGTTGCGCTCCCTCGTCCTCGACGGCCACACGGCGCTCCTGCTCGAGCTCCAGGCCGACGACGGCGAGGTGCTCGCGGCCGCGACAGCCCACGTCGACGAGGTCGCAGCGCAGCTCCCGCTCGTCCTGCCGGTCTCGCTCACCGTCGACCCGGCCGAGCGTGCCGCGCTGTGGACGCTGCGCAAGGGGCTCTACACGGCCGTCGCGGGCGCCCGTCCTGTCGGCACCACGGCCCTCCTCGAAGACGTGGTCGTCCCGGTACCCGCGCTGAGCGCGACCATGACCGAGCTCGATGCCCTCTTCGACCGGCACGGCTACGACGACGCCGTCGTCTTCGGCCACGCGAAGGACGGCAACCTGCACTTCATGATCAGCCCGCGGCTCGACGACCCCGCAGAGCTGAGAGCCTTCGAGGCCTTCACCGAGGACCTCGTCGAGCTCGTGCTCCGCCAGGGCGGCTCCCTCAAGGCCGAGCACGGGACCGGGCGGGTCATGGCACCCTTCGTCGAGCGCCAGTACGGCCCCGAGCTGTTCGCGGTGATGACCGGGGTGAAGGAGCTCTTCGACCCGGAGCGCCTGCTCAACCCCGGGGTGGTGCTCCCGGACGGCCCCCGCGCGCACCTCGAGCACCTCAAGCTCGTCCCGCAGGTCGACCCGAGGGTCGACGCCTGTGTCGAGTGCGGGTACTGCGAGCCCGTCTGCCCCTCCAAGGACATCACCGTCACACCCCGACAGCGCATCGTCCTGCTCCGGACGATGGCTGCAGCCGGACCCGACCAGCGCGCCGCGATCGAGGAGGACTTCGGCTACGATGCCGTCGACCTCTGCGCCGCCGACTCCTTGTGCGTCACGGCCTGCCCTGTCGGCATCGACACCGGGAAGGTGATGAAGTCCTTCCGCGCCGAGCGCGCGGGCCGCAGCGGCAGCGCTGCCCAGCGCGCCGGAGACCTCGCCGCCCGGCACTGGGGCGCTGTGGGCGCAGCCGCCCGCGCCGGGCTCGCCGTGGCAGCACCCCTGCCCGGAGGCGTGCTCGGCGCCGTCACGGCGGCTGCCCGCTCGGTGCTCCCGCACGAGCTCGTCCCGAGCGCCTCGGGCGACCTCCCAGGCCCGGGGAGCCGCCGCAGGGGAGGGCAGCGTGGAGCAGGAGCCCCGGAGGTCGTGCTCTTCCCCAGCTGCGTCGGAGGCATCTTCGCCGCCGAGCGCGGCGCCGACGGGCTGCTCGAGAGTGCCGAAGGAGCCTTCGTGTCGCTCTGCGACCGCGCGGGCGCGGCGGTCGTCGTCCCCGACGCGATCGACAGCCTGTGCTGCGGCACGGTCTGGCAGTCGAAGGGCCTCACCGACGGGCACCGCACGATGGCACACGCCACCGTCGCGGCGCTGTGGGAGGCCACCGACGGTGGCAGGCTCCCCGTCGTCACCGACGCGAGCTCGTGCACCCACGGCCTGCGCGACCTCGGCAGCCAGCTCGACGGCGCCTGGGCAGAGCGCTTCGACAGGCTGCGCATCGTCGACGCGGTGACCTTCGTGCGCGAGTCTCTGCTCGCCAGGCTGACCGTGACCCAGCGGCTGCGCACGACGGCCGTGCACCCGACCTGCTCGACCGTGCACCTGGGGATCGTCGACGACCTCGTCGCACTTGCTGGGGTCGTCGCGAGCGAGGTGCTCGTCCCGCCCTCGTGGGGGTGCTGCGGATTCGCAGGGGACCGCGGCATGCTGCACCCCGAGCTCACGGCGAGCGCGACGGCGCGCGAGGCTGCCGAGGTCGCAGCCTACGAGGTCACCCGGGACGGCCGTCTCGACGCCTACGCCTCGGCGAACCGGACGTGCGAGATGGGCATGTCGCGCGCGACGGGCCGCCCCTACGTCCACGTGCTGCAGCTGCTGGAGCGCGCGACCCGGCCGTGACGAGGTTGCGCGTGACCTGATGCCGTGTCGTGGCGAGCGGCTGCTGGCGTGAAGCGGGGCCCCAGCATGCTGTCGTGACGCAGTGCGTGCCCTGGACGTCCTGTCCGCGGCACGCACCGGTGGCGGCGAAGGAGCGTCAGCCGCTGATGATCTGTCGGATGCGCTCGGCGGGGATCTTCGGCTGGCGGTGCTCGTCGACCAGACCGTTCGCCTCCTGCATGGTGTCGGCCAGCTGGGTGTAGCAGAACCCGGCCAGGTGGGCTCCGCGGACGGCTCCCACGACGGCTGAGAGGTGCGCGTCGAGATCGTCGGCCGTGCCGACGCGGCTGTAGCCCCAGGTGCTGTCCTCTGCACCAGCGGCGAAGGTGATCCCGCCGAACTCCGTGAGCATCACCGGCTGACCGCGGTCGGCCTCGCCGGTGAGGCGCATGCGCCGCCCAGCAGGACCGACACCCTCGAGGAGCGTGGTGAGGGCCGCAGGGTCGCGGTACCGCTCGGAGAGCGCCTCGGGCGAGGCGTCGTAGTCGTGGACCGACCACACGTCAGAGTCTGTGAGCTCCCACCCGTCGTTGGACACGACGGGACGTGTGCCGTCGAGCGCATGGGTGAGGTGCCACAGTGCCTGCGTGTAGTGCTTCATCTGCTCGTCGTGCGCGACGTGCTGGACACCCCAGCTCTCGTTGATCGGCACCCACGTGACGATGCACGGGTGCGAGGCGTCCCGGTGGATCGCCTCGCTCCACTCCGTGAGCATCCGGCGGACCGCTGTGCCCGAGAACGTGTAGGCGCTCGGCGCCTCCTCCCAGACCAGCAGCCCGAGGCGGTCCGCCCAGAACAGGAAGCGCGGGTCTTCGATCTTCTGGTGCACCCGGTTGGCGTTGAAACCGAGGTCCTTGATGAGCTGGACCTCGGCGCGCAGCGCGTCGGCGCTCGGCGCAGCGAGGTGCGACTGCGGCCAGAAACCCTGGTTGAGCACAGACCTCACGTAGTACGGACGGTCGTTGAGCAGGAAGTGCCCACCACCTGTCGACGCCGACCGCAGACCCAGGTACGAGCTCACGCCGTCAGCCGTGGCTGGCGCCTGTCCTGCGGCCGGGACCACCTGCACACGCGCGTCGAGCAGCGTCGGCTGCTCAGGGCTCCACAGGAGGGTCTCGTAGTCCTGTCCGTTGCGCTGGCGTGGGATCGACATCTGCACGGTGCTGCGCGGCTCCGAGGTCTGGACCGTGACCGAGGCGAGCACCGATGTCTCGTGGTCGATCTCGACACGGAGGTCGACGGGGGCTGCCGGGCGGCGGTTGAGCTCGACGTCGAGGGTCACGCTCCCGGCCTGCAGGTCGGTCGTCCACGTGAGGTGCGTGACGTGCAGCTCGGGGACGGCCTCGAGCCACACGGGCTGCCAGATCCCGGACGTGCGGTCGTACCAGATGCTGTGGGCGTCGCGCTGCCAGTCCTGCTTCCCGCGGTGCTGCTCCACGTCGGCTGGGTCGTCGAAGGCGCGGACCACGAGGTTCTGCACGTCCCGGGCGGGGTCGATCGCGCGGGTGACGTCGAGCGTGAACGGGGTCGAGCCGCCGACGTGCCCGCCCAGGTAGGTGCCGTTGAGCCAGACGTCGGCGCGATGGTCCACGGCTCCTAGGTGCAGCAGGACTGTCGGCCTGTCGGCGGACCGTCCGGTGCTGTCGAGGTCGTCGGCGGAGAGGTCGCGGCGGTACCAGAGGACGGGGTGGAAACCGGTGTCTGCGACGCCCGAGGCCGGGGACTCCGGAGGGAAGGGCACCACGACGGTCCGGTCGAATGACTGTGCGTCGGACCAGCCTGCGGCCAGACCCTCGTCGGCGTCGTCGGTCGCGAGCTGCCAGGTCCCGCAGAGGTCGACCCAGTCGGCGCGGACGAGCTGAGGTCGGGGGTAGGTGCCGTCCTGGACGGAGGCGCGGACGAGTGACGGGGCAGCAGATGCGCTCATGACGACAGTATGCGCATTCTTTACAGCGCTGTAAAGGGGGGAGGAGAGGGCTGTCGCCGGTGTCTCAGCGGACCGGGACGACGCCTGCGGGGCGTGGTCGGCTGCCCGCCTGCTGGCTGAGCCGGGCGTCGGTCCGAGGGTCGAGCGGTGTGACGCGCAGTCGTCTCAGGCCGACGGGGCGCTCTCGCGGACGCTGATCGAGTGCGGTGCGACCACGTGCCGTCCGGGCCCGCGGTACCCGCCGACGCGTTCTTCGAGGAGGTCCATCGCGCTGCGCGCCAGGTGGTCGAGGTCGGGGTGGACCGTCGTCAGCGTCGGGTTCGAGAACCGCGTGAGGGTGACGTCGTCCCACCCCGTCACGGCGACGTCGTCGGGGACGCGCACACCGCGCCTGCGGAGCGCGCTGAGGGTGCCGAGGGCAGCGAGGTCGTCGCGGCAGAAGGCGGCGTCGAAGCGCAGCCCGCTGTCGAGCGCTGCGCCGACGGCGTGCTCGGCGGCCTCGGGGCTGATCGCATCGGTCGCGAGGAGCAGCGCGGGGTCGACCTGTGCGCCCGCATCGCGCAGCGCCGCCTCGAAACCGGAGAGCCGTTGGCGCGACGTCGCAGAGAGCCCGTGGGCCTCGTGCCCGACGAAGGCCACCCGGCGCCGGCCGAGGTGCAGCAGGTGCTCGGTGATCTCGCGGGCTGCTGCGGTGTTGTCGATCATCACGGTGTCCACGCCCTCGGGGGCGTCGCCCTCGCCGAGGAGCACCACGGGGGTCGCGGTCGTGTAGCGGGCGAGGTCGTCGAGCGCGATGTGCGACGGCTGGAAGATGATCCCGTCGACCAGCCCGCTCTCGCCGCCGAGGAGGACTGCGCGCTCAGCCTCGACGGACTCGCCGGTCTGCTCGAGCAGCAGCCTGTAGCCCCGGCTCGTCGCCAGTCGGGAGATCGAGCTCGCCAGCTCGGCGAAGTACGGCAGGCTCACGTCGCTCACGGCGAGCGCGAGGGTCCCGGTCCTGCCTGTCGCGAGGCGGCGGGCTGTCGCGTTGGGGCGGTAGCCGAGCGCCTCGATCGAGGCGAGCACCTGGCTGCGCGTGGTGGGGGAGACGTGCGGGTAGTCGTTGACGACGTTGGACACAGTCTTCATCGAGACGCCTGCGTGCTCTGCGACGTCCTGGAGCCGGACCCTGGCCATCGTCCTCCTCGTCGGACCTCGGTCCCGAGGGTCGCGCGACCGTCGGGCACGGCGGCCGGTCCTGGCGCGCCGCTGGTCAATCTACAGCTGGGCGGCGAGACCTGTGCGCGCAGACGTCGAGGTCGCGGCAGGTCGACGGGCGACCGGCGTCCGGGGGACGAGGCGGACGGGGGCGTGTGCCACCCGCGGGTCGGAGGACGGCTGACCGGTCGCACGTCCGCCGAGGTTGGGCTCGTCCACAGGGGTCAACCGTCTCGTTGACGCGCGCATTACAGCGCTGTAATGTCCGGATCGACCGCTTGGTCAGCAGGTGTGCCGCGCCCGCCGCGGCAGCCCGGAACTCGAAGGAGAGCACCGAGATGAACCTTGTCTTCGCCAGAACCGTCGCCGCTGGGGCCGCGGCGACCCTCGCACTGACCCTCGCCGCCTGCGGCTCGGACGGGGGTGCGCAGGACGCACCGATCGTCAGCCAGGTCAGCGGCGACTCGTACGACGGACCCCCGGTCGAGCTGTCCTTCTGGAACGGCTTCACAGGGGCCGACGGCGCCTACTTCGACGCGATGGTCGACTCCTTCAACGCTGCCAACCCGAACGTCACCGTCAAGGTCACGACGTCAGAGTGGGGCGACTTCTACCAGAAGCTCCCCGTCGCCGTGGAGTCCGGGAACGGTCCCGACGTCGCCGTGATGCACATGGACCAGGTGTCCACGCAGGCCGCGCAGGGGGCCCTCATCGGTCTCGACGCCGTCGCGTCGGACCTCGGCCTCGCGGAGGACGACTTCGCCGAGGCGGTCTGGGCCGGTGGTGTCTACGACGGCGCCCGGTACGGCATCCCGCTCGACGTCCACATGCACGGGCTCTACTACAACAAGGACGTGCTGCGGGCGGCGGGTCTCGACCCGGAGGCCCCGGCGACCACGGGGGAGGAGCTCCTCGAGCACCTCGAGGTCCTCAAGGCGCAGGGCGTGCAGGGCATGTGGATCGACTCGACAGGGTGGATGCGCACGTGGTTCACGGCGCTCCAGGCGCAGTGGGGCGGCCAGGCCGTCAGCGAGGACGGACGCACCGTGACGTGGGACGACGAGTCCGGGGTCAAGGCGCTCACCTGGCTCACCGACCTCGTGCGCAAGGGGTACAGCCCGGAGAACGTCGGGCAGGACGGCTACTGGAAGGCCTTCGCCGACGGCCAGAACGCCTACGTGATCGGTGGCATCTGGGAGCAGTCCAACCCGACCTTCGAGGCGATCGACTGGGGGGTCGCGCCGCTCCCGGTGATCGGTGACACCGCCGCCACGTGGGGCAGCTCGCACCAGCTCACGGCGACCAAGCAGGTCGCAGACGACGCCGACAAGCTCGCGGCCGCGGCGTACTTCATCAACTCGATGAGCAAGGACTCGATCGTGTGGGCCCAGGCCAACCAGGTCCCCGCACGTGCCTCGGTCCGCGAGTCCGCCGAGTTCGCTGCGATCCCGGGGATGGACGTCTTCGGGCCGATGATCGACACGACGGTCCTGCCGCAGAACTTCCCGGGTCTGCCGGACGCCCTCGGCAAGCTCGAAGAGGGGATCAACGCGGCGCTCCTGCTGACGACCGAGCCGAAGGCCGCCCTCGAGGCCTCGGCGGCCGAGGCGCAGCTCATCGTCGACCGCAACCAGAAGAAGTTCGGGTACTAGAGCATGACCGCCCCCACGACCCGGGTCGAGCGGACCCGGGGCGCGGCGGGGTCCGAGAAGGGCGCGCCGCGCGGTCGTCGAGGCCGCGCGGCCGTCCCCTGGCTCTTCCTCGCGCCCTATCTCTGCTTCTTCGGGCTGTTCGTCTTCGCCCCTGCCGTCTACGGCATCTACGTGAGCCTCTTCGACTGGGACTTCAGCTTCCCGTCGTACAGGCCCTTCGTCGGGCTCGGCAACTACGTCGACCTCTTCACGCCAGGCACGCTCGACTACGCCTCGTTCTGGCGGAGCATGCGCGCGACGGGCCTGTTCACGCTCTTCACGGTCCCGCTCATGCTCACCGTGCCGCTCGGTGTCGCGCTGCTGGTCGACAAGCCGTTCCGCGGCAGGACGGTGCTGCGTGCAGCATTCTTCGCGCCCTACGTCCTCGGGGTCGCCGTGGTCGGGGTGCTGTGGAAGTTCGTCCTCGACACCCAGCACGGGATCCTCAACAGGATCCTCGGCGGTCTCGGTCTGCCTGACGACATCCCGTGGCTGCAGCAGGAGCCGTGGGTGTGGGTGTCGCTCGTGGGCGCGACCCTCTGGTGGACGCTCGGCTTCAACGCGATCATCTACCTCGCGGGCCTGCAGAGCATCCCCCGGGACCAGTACGAGGCTGCCGCCCTCGACGGCGCCGGCCGGTGGCGGACCTTCCGCAGCATCACCCTGCCGGGTCTGCGGCCCGTCGTGGTCTTCGTCGTGATGATCACGGTCCTGGCCTCGGCGAACGTCTTCGGGCAGCCCTACGTCATGACCGACGGTGACCCGAACGGCGCGTCCCGCTCGGCCATCATGTACATGTCGGACGTCGGGCTCGGAGAGTCCCGGATGGGTTCCGCGACAGCGATGTCCTACGTCCTGGCACTCCTGCTCGTGGTCGTCAGCATCCTGAACTTCAGGTTCCTCGTCGGCAAGGAGGACCAGTCATGACGGTCACCGACACCGTGGTCAGGCGCCAGACCAGGACCGTGGTCCGCACCATGGTGCTCGTCGCCCTCGCCCTCCTCGTGCTCGTCCCGATCTTGTGGATGATCTCCACGTCGTTCAAGACCCAGCTCGACGCGGCGACCAGCACGTCGCTGGTCCCCGACCCGGCGACCCTCGACAGCTACAGGCCGCTGACGGCCTGGGGTGGGAAGTCGCCGGTGGTCCGGTGGTTCTTCAACTCCGTCGTCACAGCGACAGTCACGACGGCCCTCGTGGTCACGACGGCTGCGCTCGCGGCCTACGCGCTCGCCAGGTTCACCTTCCGGGGACGAGGGATCGTCTTCTCGCTCGTCATCGCGACCCTGTTCCTGCCGGGATTCGTGTTCCTCATCCCGACGTACCTGATCTCGGACAGCCTCGGGATCCTCGACTCGCTCCTCGCCCTGATGCTGCCTCCGGTCGGTGGGGCCTTCGGTGTGTTCTTCCTCCGGCAGTTCTTCCTCGGGCTCCCGCGAGAGCTCGAGGAGGCGGCCCGGATCGACGGGGCGTCGGACGTGCGGATCTTCGCGTCGGTCATGCTGCCGCTCGCGCAGCCGGCCCTGTCGACCATCGCGGTGATCACCTTCCTCGCGAGCTGGAACGACTTCCTCTGGCCGGTCTACGCGCTCTCGACGACGTCTACCCTGACGCTGCCGGCCGGTCTGCCGCTCCTGCAGAGCGCGTACATCGCCAACCAGCCGCTCATCATGGCCGGTGCGGTCATCGCGAGCGTCCCGGCGCTGCTCGTCTTCGTGTTCTTCCAGCGCAAGATCATCGAGTCCGTCGCGACGGCGGGGCTCAAGGGATGAGGCGGCTGCGCAGCAGTGCTCCGGTCGTGGTGGTCGTCGCAGCCGTGCTCCTCCTGGCGGGGTGCGGCTCGGGTGGACCAGAAGATCCGCTGACAGATGACACCACCGGACCGCCCACCTTCGCCAACCCTGTCGCAGACCTCGGCAACGATCCCTATGTGGTCGAGGACGGCGACCGCTACCTCATGCTCGAGGCGCGGTCGAACGGCGAGCTCTGGCTCACGGCCTCGGAGCCCGACAACCTCACGGACCTCTGGTCCGGGACGCGCCAGAAGATCTGGGAGCCGGCGGCGCTCGGGCCTGCGTGCCGGGACGTCTGGGCTCCCGAGATCCACCACGGCGACGGCAGATGGTTCGTCTACCTCGCGGCGACGAGCTGCGACGGGGACAACGCGAACCATCGCATGTACGTGCTCGAGAGCGAGGGAGACGACCCCTTCGGACCCTACGTCGACCACGGTCAGATCACCGACGAGACCGACCGCTGGGCGATCGACGGCACGGTGCTGGACCACGATGGGCAGCAGTTCTTCGTCTGGTCGGGGTGGGAGGGTGAGGTCGACGGGCAGCAGAACCTCTACATCGCCCAGATGGACGGCCCGACGTCGATCATCGGCCCCCGTGTGCTCCTCTCGGAGCCGACCGAAGAGTGGGAGCGGCAGGGGATGCCGGTCCAGGAGGGCCCGCAGGTGCTCGAGCGTGACGGTGCTCTGCACCTCGTGTACTCGACGAGCGCGAGCTGGACCGACGACTACGCCTACGGCCTGCTCACCCTCACTGGCGACGACGTGCTCGACCCGGCGTCGTGGACCAAGTCCTCCGAGCCGGCGTTCTCGAAGACCGCAGACGTCCTGGGGCCCGGGCACGGATCCTTCGTCCTCTCACCGGACGGCCAGGAAGACTGGATGGTCTACCACGCCACCAGGACGGACGGGTGGGACAGGATGATCTTCGCCCAGCGCTTCACCTGGGGGGAGGACGGCACCCCCGACTTCGGGGTGCCGGTCCCGGCTGACGTCGAGCAGGCGGTCCCGTCAGGGCAGGTCGCTGCCGGCCGTTGACCCCCGCTGCGGTGCGGCCTCTGACGACCGCCGTGCCGCAGCGTCGGACGGCTGACGCACGTGAGCGGCTGACGACGACCGTTCCGTAGCGGCTGAGTGCGTCCGCGCCGCAGCGTCGGCTGGCAGGTGCGCCCGCCAGCTGGCCACGACCACGAGCAGGCAGCCGAGCGCGACGACGGCCCCGCCCCCGAGCATGATCGGATAGCTCAGGCTGCCCGAGAGCGCCCCGAAGACCGTCGGCACGAAGAACCCGAGATAGCTGATCGAGTAGAAGACGGCGATGATCCCGGCGAGGTCGTCCGGCCCGGCGATCCGTTGGGCCTCCTGCAACCCCGAGAGCATCAGCAGACCGTAGGCGCAGCCCAGCACGCCGGCGGCGAGCACCGTGACCCGCAGGTCGAGGGTGGCCGCCGCCCACGACGCCGTCGCCATCCCGACGACGGTCACGGCCAGCGCGACAGCGACGGCTCTGGACGACCGCGGTGTGTCGACGGCCCGCGCGAGCTGCTGGACGACGAACCCGCAGGAGAGCGCCACGAAGCACAGCAACCCTGAGAAGCCGATCTCGTTCCCCGGCACCTCGTGGGCGACGAGAGCCGGCAAGATCGCGTACGCGCAGGCAGCGACGGCGAAGACCCACGGCGCCATGGGCAGCACGACCCTCAGGAACCGTCGGTGCCGGGCTGCGGGGATGCGCAGGTCGTCACGGAGCCGTCCTGGTGTGGTCTGACGGACCGTGGTCTCGGGTGCGGAGAGCGCCGGGACGATGAGCACCACGGTCACCACGATGTTCACGACGTAGGGCAGCAGCGTCGGCAGCGGGCCGTACTGGGCGAGGACGGCGGCAACCACGGCGCCGAGGCCGAAGCCTGCGGTCAGGGCGAGGGCAGCACGTCGTGCCCCGGCGCCCGGCTCGCCCGGGTCGGCGACGGGCGGCTGCGAGAGCTCTTTGACCCAGCTGGTCCCGACGGCCATGACGAGCCCGAGCGCGAGCCCCGAGAAGACCCGACCCGCGAACAGCAGGGCGTGCAGGTGCGCGCCCCACGCGATCAGCGCGCTGCCCAGCACCCCGAGCAGCGGCGCGGGCAGCAGCAGCGGACGGCGCCCGTAGCGGTCCGACATCGGCCCACCGACGAGCAGGGCCGGGACGATCCCGAGCACGTAGGCGCCGAGGAGGACGTTGACCGACTGCGCGGAGAGTCCTTCGAGGCGGTAGAGGACGAGGAGCGGTGTGAACTCGTTCCCGCCCCACGCGACGGCGAAGAGCACCCCGCACGCAGCGAGCCAGGCTCGCGGGTGGGTGCCGCGAGCGCTCGCTGCTGCCGGCTGGGTGTCGGGCTGGGCGTCGGGCACTGAGGGCGCCGTCTGAGGGGCACCGGGACCGTGGGCGACGTGGGCCTCGTGGCTCACGTGGGTTGTCGAAGACCCGTGCGCGCAGGAGGCCTCGGGGAGCGAGGGCGTGGTACCCGTGGTTCCTGTGGTGTCTGTCGTGCTGCCTGCGCCCCTCATCGGCCGAAGATCCCGCGGTGGATCTCGCCGAGGTGGGCGGCGAGCGCCGCCTCGAAACCTGCGGCGTCACCCACCTCCACGAGGTCGACGAGCTCGGTGTGCTGCGCGAGGATCGCCTCGACGCGGTCCTGCCCAGCGCGCACAGTGCGCGCGGTGATGCGGTGCTGCCTGTCGCGCAGCGAGGAGTAGAAGGCCGTGAGGATGCTGTTGCCCCCGGCGTCGGCGATCGTCTGGTGGAAGGTCACGTCGAGGAGGGCGAAGGTGTCGAGGTCTGCGCTCTCGGCCGCCGCGCGCTGCGCACCGACGAGCCCACGCAGACTGTTGACCAGGGCCGTGGTGGCGCCGTCGTCGGCCGCGATCGTGCGGACCGCGGCGGACTCGACCAGGTGCCTGGCCTCGACGACCTCGGCCAGCTCGTCGGGCTCGATCGGCCGGACGAGCGCGCCCCTCTTGGGGAACAGCTGCATCCACCCTTCGGCCTGCAGCCGCAGGAACGCCTCCCGGACAGGGGTCCGGCTCATGCCGAGCTCGTCGGCGACCTCACCCTCGCTGAGCATCGTGCCGCCGGGGACCGCGCCGGAGACGACCCGGGCGCGGAGCGCCGCGTAGGCCCGATCAGAGGCAGAGGCAGAGGTTGAGGCAGAAGCAGCGGGTCGGGGAGCGGGCTGCTGAGAGTCGGGCGCGCTCGCGGGCGCGGGGGATGCGGGGGGCATGAGACCTTCTCGGGCTGGCTGCGACGCCGCACGGAGGACTGCGGCGCGTCATAGATACAAGTTGCATCCTACGCTTCGTGCTCGACACCCCGTGCCTCGCGCGTCCCCGGCCCGAGCGGCCCTTGTGGACAGTGCCCGGGGACGTGCGGACCGGACCTAGAGTGGTCCGGTGACCACGCCTGAGCAGACCGGACCCGACGCTCGCACCGACGCCCCGGGCACCGACGCCCCGGGCAGCGACGCCCCAGGCGCCGGGACCGCGACGGCGGTCGCACCGACACCGTCCGCCGTGCTCCCTGCGTCGTCGGCCCCGGCGGACCCGCGCGCCCTCGACGTGCTGCACACGGTCTTCGGGTACCCGGCCTTCCGCGGCGACCAGGCGGAGATCGTCTCGACCGTCGTCGGGGGAGGCGACGCCCTAGTCCTCATGCCGACAGGTGGCGGCAAGTCGCTGTGCTACCAGGTGCCCTCGCTCGTCCGCGAGGGTGTCGGCGTGGTCGTGTCACCGCTCATCGCGCTCATGCAGGACCAGGTCGACGCACTGTCGGCACTGGGGGTCAAGGCCGGGTTCCTCAACTCCACGCAGAGCTGGGAGCAGCGCAGAGAGGTCGAGGCGGCCTTCGTCGACGGCACGCTCGACCTGCTCTACCTCGCTCCCGAGCGGTTGCGGGTCCCCGAGACCCTCGCGCTGCTCGACCGCGGAGACGTCGCGCTCTTCGCGATCGACGAGGCGCACTGCGTGTCGCAGTGGGGCCACGACTTCCGTCCCGACTACCTCGGGCTGTCGATCCTGCACGAGCGGTGGCCGACGGTCCCGCGCATCGCCCTCACCGCGACAGCGACCGAGACGACCCACCGCGAGATCGCGAGCCGGCTCCAGCTCGAGGACGCACGGCACTTCGTCGCGAGCTTCGACCGTCCCAACATCCAGTACAGGATCGCGTCGAAGAACAACCCGCGCGCCCAGCTGCTCGAGCTGCTGCGCACCGAGCACCCCGGTGACGCCGGCATCGTCTACTGCCTGTCGAGGAACTCGGTCGAGCAGACCGCCGAGCACCTCGTCACCCAGGGGATCCCGGCCCTGCCGTACCACGCAGGGCTGCCCGCCCACGTGCGTGCCGCGAACCAGTCGGAGTTCCTGCGCGAGGACGGGATCGTCATGGTCGCGACCATCGCCTTCGGCATGGGGATCGACAAGCCCGACGTGCGGTTCGTCGCCCACCTGGACCTGCCCAAGTCTGTCGAGGGCTACTACCAGGAGACCGGGCGAGCGGGCCGTGACGGCCAGCCGTCGACGGCATGGCTGGCCTACGGCCTCCAGGACGTGGTCCAGCAGCGCCGCATGATCGACCAGTCCGAGGGCGACGCCACGCACAAGCGCGCACTGTCGGCGCACCTCGACGCGATGCTCGCCCTGTGCGAGACCGTCGAGTGCCGACGCGTCCAGCTGCTCTCGTACTTCGGTGAGCAGAGCACGGCCTGCGGCAACTGCGACACCTGCCTCGTGCCCCCGGAGACGTGGGACGGGACCGTCGCCGCGCAGAAGCTGCTCTCCACGGTCGTCCGCCTC
Source organism: Sanguibacter biliveldensis (assembly GCF_033798665.1). Classification (NCBI taxonomy): domain Bacteria; kingdom Bacillati; phylum Actinomycetota; class Actinomycetes; order Micrococcales; family Sanguibacteraceae; genus Sanguibacter; species Sanguibacter biliveldensis. The sequence goes on along the minus strand of NZ_CP138359.1, from coordinate 3,363,595 downwards.
GAGCGCGACCGCGGGCAGCGCTACGGCGCGGGCCACCTCGTGGACATCTTGCTCGGCAAGGAGACGCCGCGTGTCACCCAGCTCGGTCACACCGGCCTGTCGACCTTCGGCATCGGCAGCGACCTCTCCGACGGGGAGTGGCGCGGGGTCGTCCGCCAGCTGCTCGCCCGTGGCCTGCTCGGGGTCGACGGCGAGGGCTACGGCACGCTCCAGCTGACGGCCGACTCGGCCGAGGTGCTCTCGGGGGCGCGTGAGGTGAGGTTCCGGCGGGAGGCGCCGAAGGCCGCGCGGACCCGGACGCGATCGGCCGGCAAGGGGCAGGCGAAGGCTGCCGTCGACCTCGACGACACCGCAGCAGCCGTCTTCGAGCGGCTCCGCGCGTGGCGCGCCGCGACGGCCAAGGAGGCCGGCGTGCCGGCCTACGTCGTGTTCCACGACGCGACGCTCCGCGACATCGCTGTGCTCCGTCCGACGACGACCGACGAGCTCGGCACCGTGAGCGGGGTCGGTGCCGCCAAGCTCGAGAGGTTCGGCGACGGGGTGCTCGAGGCGGTCACGCCCGTCGGCTGATCCGTCCGACCAGAGGTCTCTCCCTGCACCAGGGGCCCGGCCACTCGTGCGCTGACCTGCGGTAGCGCGAGCGGCGACCAGCGGGGATCATCGACGGATGAGAGCTCACGTCGCCGTGGTCCTGTCCGTCCTCCTCGTCGCAGGGTGCTCTGGCGGTGACGGCTCGGCCGAAGAGTCGCCATCGGCCACGGCGTCGACGACAGCGGCGGAGTCGACGGCCACCAGCGAGCCGGCCCCGTCGTCGGAGGAGACCACGGCGACCGAGGAGCCTGCGGCGACCGAGCCCCCGGCACCAGTCCGTCTCGATCTCACCGACGACGTGATGCTCGGCCCCGACGAGCTCGAGCCCGTCGGCGAGAGCCGCGGGTCGACAGACCAGGCCGAGACCTGGTTCTTGTCGTCAGCCTGCTCGGTCCCCGCAGCACCGGAGGCTGTCGCCGTGCAGACAGTGTCCCAGGGTCTCTACGAGAGCACGGATCCGGTCGGTCTCCAGACCGTCGCCGTCTTCCCGGACGCCGAGACCGCCTCGGCCGTCGCGGACCGGGTTCGTGCCGCGATGGACGCGTGCGTGGAGACGCCTCCCGGTGACAGCGGGTCGTACAGCGTGGAAGACGTCGCGGTCGGGGCCCAGGGCCGTGGGCTGGCCAACAACTACGCCGAGCTCGGCGACCAGGGGGCTGGCAGCTACGCGGCGGTGACCCGCCGGGGCAACGCCGTGACCATCGTGGCGATGCTCAGCGGCGAGGAGTCGGTGGGCAGCGCTCGCGACGCAGTCACCTCGGGTCTGACGACGGCCTTCGACAAGCTCTGCTCGTACGACTCCGCCGGGTGCTGAGCAGTCCTCAGCGGCCCAGTCTGGTGCGGAGGCGGTCAGCGGCGTGCTGCCGCGATGCTGGGAGTGCTCCGGCTGTCACCGGTCGGTGAGAGACTTCGGGGGTGTTCTCAGCAGCCGACGTGTCCCAGCTCGTGGGCTCGGAGACCTTCGCCCGCGGCGAGGAGTACGTCAGTGCGGGGCAGGTCGTCTCGGTCGCACGGAACGGTGACGGCACGACGATCGTCGGCCAGGTCCGCGGATCGGCCCGCAAGCAGTACGTGACTGTCGTCGAGATGTCGAGCGCCGGAGAGCAGGCGACCCCGCGCTACGGCAGGTGCTCCTGCCCCGTCCGCCTCAACTGCAAGCACACGGCTGCCACGCTCCTCGCGTACCTCGACCGGCTCACCGCGCAGGCGATCATGGCCGACGCCGCGGCCGGGGTCGCAGCAGAGGCGGCGGGGGAGCGCGCGGACGGCGGCGCGGACGCTGGAGACCACTCTGGGACCGACGGTGCCGACGGTGCCGGCGGGGCCGCTGGCACAACGGCTCACGCCGGGCAGGCCGCATCCCCTGCCACGGGCCGCACGACCCCTCGTCGTAGCGCCGAGTGGGAGCGGACCTTCGCGACTCTCCTCACCGAACCCGACGACACCCCGCCCGTCTCCGGACGCCCTGGCCGCAAGCCCAAGCCGTGGGACGTGCGCAGCTCCCACGACGTCGGCCTCCAGGTCGAGCTCCTCACCGAGCCGACAGGTCGGTCGTCGAGGCGCGCGCTCGCCTCGGTCGACTCGCCGCGCCTGGGGATGCGTCCGGTGACCCGGAGCGCGACGGGGCGCTGGGTGCGGACAGGCATCTCGTGGAGCGAGCTGAGGTTCCTCAACTACCGTCACGGGGCCTACCCGGACGGCCACGTCGACATCTTGCGCTCCCTCTTCGGTCTCGCGATCAGCGTCTCCGACTCTGCCTACTTCTCGGCGCCGACGTGGGTCTACGCGGACGAGCTGCCGAGCGCCGCGCTGTGGGCGCTGCTCACCGAGGCCCGACGCTCGGGCCTGCCGATGGTGCACTCGGACAAGGCGCAGAGCCCTGTCGTGCTCGCAGGTCCCGCCCGCACCCGGCTCACTGTCTCGCGCGGGACGGCAGGACTGGTCCTCGGCGCCGCGATCGAGGCCGACACCACGTCGCTCGACCCCGCCAGCAGGGCTGACGGTCCGGCAGGTTCGGGTGCGTCGGTGGAGCTGGCGGGCGCGGGTGCGCTCGGCCAGACCGACGCTTCCGGGCAGGACGCTCTCGACCTCGCAGACGCGACCCCGCAGACCGCCAGCACAGCGCCGTCGGCCGCCGAGGCGGCCGTCATGCCCCACGGCCTGACCCCGCTCGACCGTGCGACGACGTCGTTGCTCGGCGAGCCCCCGACGGGGCTCGTGACGTGGCGGGGCCGCCGGGCTCCCACCAAGGAGACCCGGGTTGTGCTCGCCCCGCTCGCCTCGCCCGTCGACCCCCCGGTCCTCGCGCTGCTCGAGCGCCCCGAGCCGCTCACGGTCCCCGAGACCGACCAGCGGCGCTTCTTGCTCCGCGTCCTGCCCGCCCTCGAAGACCGCTTCGACGCTGTCGACCTCGACCCGTCGATCACGCTCCCGGAGCGCCCGCGGCCCACGCTGCACCTCGACGTGCTGCACCTGCCCGAGCACGGTCTGCGTCTGACCTGGCAGTGGCGCTACGCGGTCGAGGACGACGACGGCACCACCCACACCCTGCGGTTCGACCTCGGGCCGAGCACCCGGCAGACCGACGCTGGCGTCCGCGACCCGCGGGCCGAGACGCAGCTGCTCGACAGGCTCGCCGGGCGTGCCCCACGCCTGCCCGGCGTGGCGGCCGAGCCACGGCGCGCTGCCGACGACACCGCACGGCTGGCCGACGTGGCCGCGGCCGCCGTCGCCCGCGTGGGACGGACCGAGCTCGCCGACGTCGCCACGGCTCTCTTCGTCACCGACGAGCTCCCGCTCCTGCTCGACCTCGCGCAGGAGGAGACCGACCTCGTCGTCGAGGTCCGGGGTGAGGCGGTGGACTACAGGCGGGCCGACGACGTCGAGATCTCCGTGTCGACCTCGACGCTGCCCGAGACCCGCGACTGGTTCGACCTCGCCGTGATCGTCACCGCGGGCCAGCAGTTCATCCCCTTCGCGGACGTCTTCACAGCCCTGGCCAAGGGCAAGTCCTACCTGCTGCTCGTCGACGGTCTGCACTTCTCCCTCGACGACGAGCGCTTCCACGCGCTGCGCGAGCTCATCGAGGAAGCCCGCGCCATGCAGGACACGATGGGCGGCACGCTGCGCGTCAACAGGTTCCAGGCGGGGCTCTTCGACGAGCTCGAGAGGCTCGGGGTCGTCGGCGGCCAGGCACAGGCGTGGCGCGAGGCCGTCGGCGCGCTCGCCGGGGGAGCGCGGCCTGGGCCCGTCCCCGCGCCGGCAGGTCTCGACGCGACCATGCGCGAGTACCAGCAGGAGGGGTTCGAGTGGCTCGCCTTCCTGCACGAGCACGGGCTCGGCGGGGTCCTCGCCGACGACATGGGGCTGGGCAAGACGCTCCAGGCGCTCGCCCTCGTCCAGCACGTCCGCGAGACCGCGACGGCGTCGGAGACCGTAGCGACCTCGCCGGGACCAGCAGCTGCCGACCGCTCGGAGGTCGTCGGTGCCGAGGACGCCACGGGGACAGGGAGCGTAGCCCAGACGCGGAGCACGGCCCCGTTCCTCGTGGTCGCCCCGACGAGCGTGGTGGGGAACTGGGCTGCCGAGGTCCGCAGGTTCACCCCAGGTCTGAAGGCCGTGACAGTCACCGAGACCCTCGCGCGTCGGCGCACCCCGTTGTCCGAGGTCGTCGCCGGGGCTGATGTGGTGGTCACCTCGTACGCGCTGTTCCGTCTCGGTTTCGAGGAGTACCGCACGCAGGCCTGGGCCGGGCTGATCCTCGACGAGGCGCAGTTCGTCAAGAACCACCAGTCGGTGGCCTACCAGTGCGCGCGGCGGCTCGACGCGCCCTTCAAGCTCGCGCTGACCGGGACGCCTCTCGAGAACAACCTGATGGAGCTGTGGTCGATCGTGTCGGTCGTCAGCCCGGGGCTGTTCCCCACACCCGGCAAGTTCCAGGACTACTACGCCAAGCCCATCGAGAAGGAGGGCTACGTCTCGCGCCTGGACCAGCTGCGCCGACGCATCGCGCCCTTCATGCTGCGCCGCACCAAGGAGGACGTGGCCAAGGACCTCCCCGAGAAGCAGGAGCAGGTGGTCGACGTCGTGCTCAACTCCCGCCACCGTGCGCTCTACGACGCGTACCTGCAGCGCGAGCGCACCAAGGTGCTCGGACTCGTCGACGAGTTCGGTGAGCACCGCTTCGAGGTGTTCAGGTCCCTCACGGTGCTGCGCCAGGCGAGCCTCGACGTGAGCCTGGTCGACAGCGAGCACGAGAAGGTGCCCTCCTCCAAGCTCGAGGTGCTCTACGAGATGCTCGACGACATCCTCGCCGAGGGCCACAGCGTGCTGATCTTCAGCCAGTTCACGCAGTTCCTCGGCCGGGTGCGGGACCACCTCGACCGCAAGGACGTCGACTACTCCTACCTCGACGGCCGCACCCGCCGACGGACCGAGACCATCGAGCGCTTCACCTCGGGGGAGACCTCCGTGTTCCTCATCTCGCTCAAGGCCGGTGGTTTCGGGCTCAACCTCACCGCTGCGGACTACTGCATCCTGCTCGACCCGTGGTGGAACCCAGCGGCCGAGGCCCAGGCCGTCGACAGGGCTCACCGCATCGGTCAGACGCGCAACGTCAACGTGTACCGCATGGTCTCGACCGACACGATCGAGGAGAAGGTCATGGCGCTCAAGGCCTCGAAGTCGAAGCTCTTCGCGAGCGTGCTCGACGGCGGAGCCGCAGGTGGGGCGGGCCTGACCGCGACGGACGTCCGCGAGCTCTTGGGCTGATCTGTCACCTCTGCCCGGTACGGACGTAGAATCGGCCGGCGCCACCCGATCGGACGGCCGCCCCCCCTGCGCAGACAAGGCCTTCTCGACGTGCCGAACGACCTTCCCGATGCTCCGTCCACCCCCTTCGCACCCGAGCCTGGCCCGTCGCAGGCTGCGGGTGCTGCGCGTCCGGCAGACGCTCCCGACCACGCGGTCGTCCCGAACCCCGTCGACCAATCCTCCGGGCGAGCAGCAGCCCCGACCCTGCGGCGCGGGCTCAAGGCCCGGCACATCCGGTTCATCGCGCTGGGCTCGGCCATCGGCACAGGTCTGTTCTACGGTTCCGCGAGCGCTGTCCAGCAGGCTGGTCCGAGCGTGCTGCTGGCATACCTCCTCGGAGGTATGGCGGTCTTCGTCGTCATGCGCGCCCTCGGTGAGATGACGGTCCGCAACCCCGTCTCCGGGTCCTTCGGCGAGTACGCACACACCTATCTCGGGCGCTTCGCCGGCTACGTCACCGGGTGGACCTTCGCCTTCGAGATGGCGATCGTCGCGATCGCCGACGTGACGGCCTTCGGCATCTACATGGGCTTCTGGTTTCCCGACGTCCCGCGGTGGACGTGGGTCGCGGCGATCATCTGCGTCATCGCCGCGATCAACCTGCTCAAGGTCTCGGTCTTCGGTGAGGTCGAGTTCTGGTTGTCCCTCGTCAAGGTGGTGGCGATCGTCGCGATGATCGTCGGCGGTGCCCTGATCGTCGTCTTCGGCTTCTCCCTCGCCGACGACGCCCAGGTCGGGGCCTCGAACCTCGTCGACCACGGCGGGTTCTTCCCGAACGGCCTCGGCGGCTTCCTCGCCTGCTTCACAGTCGTGATGTTCGCCTTCGGCGGCATCGAGACCATCGGCATCTCGGCCGGCGAGGCCGACCGTCCGGCGCAGGTGGTGCCGCGGGCGATCAACACCGTGCCCGTGCGCATCCTGGTGTTCTACGTCTTCACGCTCGCGATCCTCATGATGCTCTCCCCGTGGGACACGATCGGCGACGACGGCAGCCCCTTCGTGCAGATCTTCGACGGACTCGGCATCCCCGCGGCCGCGCACATCCTCAACGCCGTGGTCATCACCGCCGCGCTGTCTGCGATCAACAGCGACGTGTACAGCGCCGGCAGGATGCTCTTCGGGCTGTCCAGGACGGGCAACGCGCCAGCGTCCTTCGGCAAGGTCTCCAAGAACGGCGTCCCGTGGATGACCGTGGTGCTCATGGCCGCGACTCTCACCGTCGGGGTGGTCCTCAACGCCCTCGTGCCCGACGACGTGTTCCTCGTCATCGCCTCCCTCGCCACCTTCGCGACGGTCTGGGTGTGGCTGATGATCCTCGCGTCCCACGTCTCGATGCGCCGCAAGATCGCCCGTGGCGAGCTGGGACCGTCGGAGTTCCCCGTGCCGTTCTGGCCCGTCGCCCCGGTCCTCGCGATCGTCTTCATGGTCGGGGTCGTCGTCATGCTCGGCGTGACCGAGGCGACGCGGGTCTCGCTCGTCGTGGGTGTCGGGTGGATCGCGCTGCTGGGCGTCGCGTACGCGGTCGCCCGACGTCGGACGGCCCGCGCACGCGTCTCCGCCTGACGCTCCACAGCCGCCGCACAGCCACGGCCCACGAGTGCCATAGACCCGCTCCGTAGAACAGGTGTCGACACCGACCGACAGACACCTGGAGCCCACCGTGCGACGTCCTGCCCGCCTCACCGCCCTCGCCCCTCTGCTCGCCCTCGCCCTGCTCGCCGGGTGCTCACCCACGAGCACAGCCGGGACGTCGACAGAGTCGCCAGGCTCGACGAGCACCACCACCAGCGCCGAGACGGAGACCGTCGCGACGACTGTCGACGACGCGACGGGTGACGTCGCCGCCGACCACGACGAGGCGTCGGACTACGAGTGGGACACCAGCGCCGAGATCGCCGTCTCGCTCGACGGTGACACCGCGAGCTCTGACAGCGCCGCCGTCGTGGTCGACGGCAGCACCGTGACCATCACGGCCTCGGGCACCTACAGGCTCTCGGGCGAGCTCACCGACGGGCAGGTCGTCGTGGACTCCGCGGACGACGGCGTGGTCCGGCTGGTCTTCGACGGCGTCGACATCGCCAGCTCGACGTCCGCGCCTGTCGTGATCACGGACGCGGGCAAGGCGATGATCGTCCTTGCCGAGGGCTCGACCAACAGCGTCTCCGACGCGGAGACCTACGTGTACCCCGACAGCGCGACCGACGAGCCCGACGGCGCGATCTTCTCGACGGCCGACCTGACGATCACCGGGACCGGTGCGTTGACAGTCGACGCGAAGGCCGGCGACGGCATCGTCAGCAAGGACGGGCTCGTGATCTCCGGCGGCGACCTCACCGTCACCGCGGCCGACGACGCTGTCCGGGGCAAGAACTACGTCGTGGTCAAGGACAGCGAGCTCTCGAGCCCGACGATCACCGCCACGGCGGGCGGCGACGGGCTGAAGTCCACGAACGTCGACGACACGACGCTCGGCTACGTGTCGGTCAGCGGCGGCACCCTCGACCTCACGACCGACGGTGACGGCATCCAGGCCGAGACCCACACGATCGTCTCGGGCGGGACACTCAGCATCGTCGCTGCCGGAGGCAGCACCGGGACCGTCGTCACCGATGTGTCGTCCAAGGGGATCAAGGGCACGGCGAGCGTCCGCGTCTCGGGCGGGACCGTGGACGTCGACTCCGCCGACGACGCCCTGCACTCCGACGGGCTCGTCGACGTCTCGGGCGGTGCGCTCACCCTCGCGAGCGGTGACGACGGTGTCCACGCCGACGGTGCGCTGACAGTCTCGGCGGGGAGCGTCGTGGTCCGGGCCTCCTACGAGGGTCTCGAGGCCGCGAGCATCACGCTGAGCGGCGGAGACCTCGACGTCACGGCCACCGACGACGGCATCAACGTCTCCGGCGGGGCGGACTCGTCAGGCACCGGCGGCCCCGGAGGGATGGGCGGCGGAGGTGGGATGGGCGGTGAGGAGACCTTCACGGCCGATGCCGAGACCTTCTTGCTCATCTCGGGCGGCACCCTGACGGTCGACGCGGGCGGTGACGGCCTGGACTCGAACGGGTCGATCAGCATCACCGGGGGCACCACGACGGTCGACGGTCCCACGGACGGCGGCAACGGGGCGATCGACGCGAACAGCGGTGTCGAGGTGAGCGGGGGAGTCCTCGTCGCCGCGGGCAGCGCCGGCATGGCGGTGTCCCCGGCGGCGTCGTCACCGCAGGCGTCGACCATGGTGGTCTTCGACGCAGCCCAGCCCGCCGGGACGACAGTGAGCCTCGTCGCCGAGGACGGAACCGTCGTCGCCTCCTACACCCCGGCGAAGAGCTTCCAGACCGTCGTCTTCTCGACACCCGACCTGGTCCCCGGTGCCACCTACACGATCACCTCCGGAGGGACCGTCTCGGGCGACGAGGTCGACGGGCTGGTGCTGGGCGGGACGCTCTCGGGCAGCACCGACGCGGGGAGCGTCACCGTCTGAGGCTCGCGGCGCCGGGACCGGGGCCGGGGGTGAGGACCGTCACCCCCGGCCCCGACGGACCTGGCATAGGGTGGAGGCATCCCCGCAGCGCGCACAGCCGCGCCGACAGGTGCCTGCCAGCACGTGCACGCACCACCGCACCCGGGGACCGACCTGAGGAGGTGACGACCATGGAGCCAGCGAGTTGCAGTCCGAGCGACCTATCCATGGCGTCGGTGCTCCCAGGCACTCTGCGGCCCTGACAGCTTCTGACCTCCCCGCCGAGAGGCGTGGGCAGCCCAGCACTGGCGCCTGACACGTGAGCACCACGCGAGAGATCCCTGAGACCACCGAGTCTCCGGAGTCTTCGTAGCGGAGCCCGTCGTCCACACCACCCGCGCCGCCGAGCGACCTTCCTCTGCCGCGCGTGAGCTGCCCTGACGTCCACGCCCTCCCCGGGCGCTGACGGCACAGCGGCTGACGTGCCCAGACGACCCGCCGGTGGCCCCACCAGAAGTGGAGTGCCCCAGTGCGCCAGAACACCACCCCCACCCCCCGCACCACGACCGACCTGCGCGACGTCCTCGTCGCCTCGACCGACGCCGCCGTCCAGACCTGGCTGCGTGACGTCGCCGGGTCGTGGGACCGGACCGAGCAGGTCGACGACCTCACCGACGCCGAGGTCCGCCGCCTCGTGGCCCTCCTCACCCCGGAGACGTCCCGCGAGCTCTTCGACTCGATCGACACCAGCTCAGTCGTCACAGTCCTGAGCGTCTTGTCCCCGGCCGTCGGCGCCGGGCTCCTCGACTCCCTCGACCACGACAGGTCGGCCGAGATCCTGCGCAGGCTCCCTGCCGACGAGCGCCGCGACGTCCTCGACCGCACCGGAGCCGTCCGCTCGGCGACGCTGCGCGGCCTGCTGGCCTGGCCCGACGACAGCGCAGGCTCGCGCATGGACCCCACGGTCGTCTCGGTCACCCAGACGATGACCGTCGCCGAGGCCGTCGAGACCATCCGTGACCAGGCCCGGACCGCGACCCTGGACAACGACGAGGTGCTCGTCACCGCCCTTCCGGACCACAGGCTCGTCGGGGTCGTGTCCTACCTCGACCTCGTGCTCGCCGAGCCGGGAGTGGTCATCGGCGACCTCATGGACACCGACGTCGTGTCCGTCGGTGCGCTCGCCGACCAGGAGGTCGCGGCGCGGCTGCTCACCGAGCACGACCTCTCGGGCATCCCCGTCGTCCACGAGGGCGAGCTCGTCGGGGTGATCTCCGTCGAGGACGTCGTCGACATCCTCGACCAGGAGATGACCGAGGACGCCGAGCGCCAGGGAGGCTCGTCCCCCCTCGAGGTCCCCTACCTGCGGGCCTCGCCGCTGCGCCTGTTCCGCAAGCGCATCACCTGGCTGCTCATGCTCTTCCTCGCCGCCATGTACACCGGGACGGTCATGGAGCACTTCGAGAGCGAGCTCGAGGGCGTCGTCGCACTGATGTTCTTCGTGCCGCTGCTCATCGGCACCGGGGGCAACACCGGCACGCAGATCACCACGACGCTGATCCGCGCGATGGCCATGGGGCAGGTCCGCATGCGCGACATGTTCCGGGTGGTCCGCAAGGAGATGGCGACGGGGGTGCTCATCGCGGCGACGGTCGCCTCGGTCGCGTGGGTCCGCGCACTCGTGCAGGGGGTGGGGACCGACGTCGCGCTGACGGTCTCGCTCTCCGTGGTCGCGATCGTCCTGTGGACCTCGCTCGTCGCGTCGGTCCTGCCGCTGGTCATCAAGAAGGTCGGGATCGACCCCGCGGTGGTGTCCGGGCCGCTCATCACCACGGTGATCGACGGCACGGGGCTCATCATCTACTTCTCGATCGCCCGCGTGGTCATCGACCAGCTGGGCTGAGCCGGTCGGCTGAGCCGGCTGGCTGAGCTGTCTGCTCAGAGCAGCTGGCTGAGCCGTCTGGCCCGAGCCAGCTGGGCTGATCCGTCTGGTCAGCGCAGGCCCCTGGTCAGCGCGGACCGCGCGGTCGGTCCGGGGCGCCCGCTCAGCGCAGGACCGCCGCGACCCCGAGCAGGACCGGCAGGGAGCCGATGGTCGTCACGAAGATCGCGTCGCGCGCGAGGGTCTCGCCGCGCCTGTACCGCTGGGCGTAGTTGAACACGTTCTGCGCTGTGGGGAGCGCGGCGAGCGCCACGACCACGAAGAGCTCCTGGTGGTCGAGGTCGAAGAGCAGCACCCCGGCGGTCCAGGCGACGGCAGGCATGAGGAGGAGCTTGATCGCCGAGGCGAGCACGGCGTCCCGGCGGTCCGACCCCTGCTCGAGGACCTTCTGGCCGTGCAGCGAGATCCCGTAGGACAGCAGCATGAGCGGTACGGCAGCGCCCCCGATGATCCGGAAGGGCTCCATGAAGGCCTCGGGCGGCGTCACGTCGAGCAGGGCGACGAGCAGCCCGAGGGCCGAGCCGATGATGATCGGGTTGCGCAGCGGACCTGTCGCGAGCCGTCCGACGCTCACCCGCCCCTGCTGTGCGGCGTCGAGCACGGCGAGGCCGAGGGGTGCGAAGAGGAGCAGCTGGACCAGGATCACCGGGGCCACGTACGCGGGGTCTCCGAGCACGTAGACCGCGACGGGGATCCCGATGTTGTTGCCGTTGACGTACCCGGCCGAGAGGGCGCCGATGACGGTCTCTGCCACGCCGCGGTGCCAGAGCAGCCGGGCCACCAGCCCGTAGACGGCGAAGCTCGTCGCGGCTGCCAGCAGCGAGACCACCAGGAGGGGCGAGAAGAGCTGCCCCACCTCGGCGTCGGCCAAGATCGTGAACAGCAGGCTCGGCGCCAGCACGAAGAAGACGAGCCGCGCGAGGATGGGCCGGGCGTCCGGGCCGAGCAGCCCGATCCGTCCCACGACGTACCCCACGGCGATGATCGCGGCGATGATGGCAAAACCTGTGAGGACTCCGAGCACCCGTCTATCCTGCCTGCTCCGGGTGCCTCCCGTGCGACGGTCCGGCTGTCAGTAGATCTCGAGGACGAGCACCTCGTACTCGAAGCCGTCGAGCACGTCGGCGGCGTGCTGGGCGGCCGCCACCGTGGCGACGCCGGCGTCAGGCGCCTCCCCGGGGACCTCGAAGACTGTCGCGGTCTCGGTGACGCCAGGTGTGCCGACGGCACCGAGGGCGTCGGCCATGCCGAGGATCGACTCCAGGTCGAGCTCGTCGTGGACCGTGATGCGGGCGAGGTACGTGGCCATGGGCCCATTCAACCGCAGCCCTCCGACACCCTCCGCAGCTGTCCACAGGGTCCCCGCGACGCGTCGGACCTGCGACGTAAGGTTGTCGACGTGCAGCCAACCTTCGCCTCTGACAACTACGCCGGTGCCCACCCCGAGGTCCTCGCGGCCCTCGCCGACGTCGGGGCGGGTCACGCCCGGGCCTACGGTGCCGACCCGTGGACCACGCGCCTGGGAGAGGTCGTCCAGCGTCACTTCGGCCAGCAGGCGCTCGCCTACCCCGTCTTCAACGGCACAGGTGCCAACGTCGTGAGCCTCATGTCGATGCTCCCGCGGTGGGGCGCTGTCATCACCTCGCGCTACGCGCACATCGAGAACGACGAGAACGCGGCGCCCGAGCGCGTCGGCGGGCTCAAGCTGCTGACCGTCGACACCCCTGACGGCAAGCTCACGCCGGAGCGGATCGACGAGCAGGCGTGGGGCTGGGGGGACCAGCACCGCGCCCAGCCGCTCGCGGTGTCGTTGACCCAGTCGACCGAGCTGGGCACCGTCTACACCCCCGACGAGATCCGCGCGATCACCACGCACTGCCACGAGCGCGGGATGCGGGTGCACATGGACGGTGCACGCATCGCCAACGCGGCGGCGGCCCTCGGCTCCAGCCTGCGTGAGATCACCACAGACGTCGGCGTCGACGTGCTCTCCTTCGGCGGCACCAAGAACGGCCTCGTGCTCGGCGAGGCCGTCGTGGTGCTCGACCCTGACGCTGTCGACGGGGTCGACTACATCCGCAAGATGACCATGCAGCTGTCCTCGAAGATGCGTTTCGTCTCTGCCCAGCTGCTCGCGATCCTCGACGGTGACCTCTGGCTCCGGTCTGCGGCCCGCGCCAACGCGATGGCACGCCGGCTGCGGTCCAGGCTCGACCTCATGATCGAGGAGGGGCAGGCGCCGGAGCTGTCCTTCTCGCAGCCGACCGAGTCGAACGGGCTCTTCGCCGTCCTCCCGCGGGCCGCGGCAGACAGGGTCCGCGAGCAGTTCGCCTTCTACGACTGGGACGCCGCGCGCGGCGAGGTCCGCTGGATGTGCGCCTTCGACACCACGGAGGAGGATGTCGACACCTTCGCCGAGGCGATCGGCCGCGAGCTCAGGGCCGAGCACGACGCCTGAGCCTCCCAGCCCTCACACCCCGCGCTCCCGCAGCCGTGCTGCGTCGGCCCGGCGCTCGCCGCGCCGGGTCACGGCCTTGAGGGCCTCGACGAGCAGGAACACGACGACCGCGAAGCCTAAGGTCATGCCCCACTCGCGCAGCCCGATCGGTGCGGAGTCGAACCACGAGTTCATGAACGGCACGTAGGTGAACACCAGCTGCAGGGCGACGAGGGCGCCGGTGGCGATCCACACCACGGGGTTGCCGCGCAGCACGCGGGGCGTGAGGCTCGACTGCCCGATGAACCTGCAGCTGAACAGGTAGGCCAGCTGACCGAGGGCGAGCATCGTCACCGCCGTGGTCTGGGCGACGGCAGTCGACGCCCCGGACTCCCGCTGGATGAAGAACACCGCGAGGGTCGCCGCACCGATGAGCACCGACACCACGACGACGTACCGCAGCGACGAGGCCGAGATCACGGACCCGCCGGGGCCACGCGGGGGCCTGGACATGATGCCGTCCTCGGCGGGCTCGTAGGCGAGTGCGAGCGACAGCGTGACGGCGGTGACGAGGTTGACCCACAAGATCTGCACGGGGGCGAGCGGCAGCGTGAGGCCGAACAGGACCGCGACGAGGATCACGAGGGACTGCGCGCCGTTCGTGGGCAGCAGGAACACGACAGACTTGCGGATGTTGTCGTAGATCCGTCGACCCTCCTCGACGGCACGCTCGATGGTCGCGAAGTTGTCATCGGCCAGGACGATCTCGGCAGCCTCCTTGGTCGCCTCGGTCCCCTTGATGCCCATCGCGATGCCGATGTCCGCCCGGGTGAGCGCCGGGGCGTCGTTGACGCCGTCGCCGGTCATCGCGACCACCTCGCCGTGGGACTGGAGCGCCCTGACGATCCTGATCTTGTGCTCGGGGCTGGTGCGGGCGAACACGTCGACCTCCCGCACCCGGGTGCGCAGCTCTTCCTGGGTCATGGCCTCGAGCTCAGCGCCGGTCAGGGCGCGGGCGGCGTCAGGTCCCTGCACGATCCCCAGCTCGCGGGCGATCGCGACGGCGGTCCCGATGTGGTCGCCGGTGATCATCTTCACGCGGATCCCGGCACGGTGGCAGTCGGCGATCGCCTGGATGGCCTCGGGTCGCGGCGGGTCGACGATCCCGACGAGACCGAGGAGCACGAGGTCAGACTCTGCGTTGTCCGCGCTCAGCGTCGTCGCACCGGCGACCGCGACCCGCTCGGCGGCGGCGAGGACACGAAGCCCCTGGCCACCGAGCTCGTCGATCGTCGCCTCCCAGCGTGCCCTGTCGATCGGCACCGGGGTCCCGTCGCTGCCGCGCTCGTGGGTGCTGCGGTCGAGGAGGCGGTCGGGGGCACCGACCACGTGGACGAGGGTGCGGCCGTCGGGGACCCTGTCGAGGGTCGCCATGTACTTGGTCGACGACTCGAAGGGCAGGACGGCGAGACGTTCGACCGCTGACGGGTCGACGCCGGCCTTGCGTCCCAGAGTCGTCACAGCCCCCTCGGTCGGCTGACCGACGACCTGCCAGTGCCCGTCGACCTCGACGACCCTCGCGTCGTTGCAGGCGACGGCGGCCTCGACGAAGGCGCGCAGGTCCGCGTGCTCGGCGAGGCTCGCGTCGCCGCCGTCGGCTGTCGTGACACGGCCTTCAGGGGCGTAGCCGAGGCCCTCGACGGTGTAGCTGCCCTCCGCCGTGACGACGGTGCGGGCCGTCATCTCGTTCTTGGTGAGCGTGCCGGTCTTGTCCGAGCAGATCGTCGTGACAGAGCCGAGCGCCTCGACGGCCGTGAGCTTGCGGGTGATCGCGTTGCGGCGAGCCATCTGCTGCACACCGAGGGCGAGCGTCACGGTCACCAGCGCCGGGAGCCCTTCGGGGACCGCGGCGACGGCGAAGCCGATCGCGGCCGAGACCAGCTCGGGCAGCTCGAAGTCGTGGATCACGCGTCCGATGACGAGCATCACCCCGGCCATCGCGAGGATCCCGAGGGACAGCACCTTGCCGAAGGACGCGAGCTGCTTCGACAGCGGCGTCTCGAGGTGGTCGACCTCGCCGATGAGCGACTGGATGCGTCCGATCTCGGTCTGGGCGCCCGTCGCGGTGACGACCCCGACGCCCTGACCGACAGCGACGATCGTCCCGGAGTAGAGCATCGTCGACCTGTCGCCGATCCCGGCGTCTGGTCCCACGGCCTCGAGCTGCTTGGCTGCCGGGACGGACTCGCCCGTCAGCGCAGCCTCCTCGACCTGGAGGTTCGTCGCCTCCAGGAGGCGCAGGTCCGCAGGGACCCTGTCACCGGACCTCACGCGCACCACGTCACCGGGGACGAGGTCTTCGGCGTCGACGACCTTCCACTCCCCGTCCCGCAGGGCCTGGGCGTCGAGGGACAGCATGGTGCGGATCCCGTCGAGGGCCTTCTCGGCCTGCCCCTCCTGCAGGAACCCGACAGCCGCGTTGATGACGGCGACGGCGAGGATCACCGCGAAGTCGACCCAGTCGCCGAGGATCGCCTTGAGGACCGCAGAGGCGAGCAGGATGTAGATGAGGATGTCGTCGAAGTGCCCGAGCAGCCTACGGATCGCACTGGTCCTCTTCGGCGCGGGCAGCCGGTTCGGGCCCGCGGTCTCGAGCCGGCGTGCGGCGTCTTCTGCCGAGAGGCCACCCGCGGTCGCGTCGAGGTCTGCGAGCACGGCGTCGGGGGACGAGGCGAAGGGCAGACGCTCGTCGGCTGTCTGCCGGGGGCTCGGGGGGTGTGCTGGGGACGTGGTCGACATGTCATCACCTGACTGGATCGAGAACTGTTCCTCGATGATCGTCCCACGCCCTCTGCGGCCCGGCCTGGGACAGAAAGCCGGGGGAGAGCCCTGCAGCCCCGCTCCAGCCCTCTCCAGCCGCCGTGATCCCGCGAGCCGACGGGCCTGTGCGCTTACAGCCCCGTGCGCCCACACCCCCGTGCGCCCACACCCCCGTGCGCCCACAGCGTCGTACGGGACGGTCTGGGTCACCCGGTGTTCTGGAGCCCGGCGGCGATCCCGTTGACGGAGAGCAGCAGCAGCCGTTGCAGCTGCGGCACCTGCTCCTGCGGTGCGCCGCGGCGCAGGGCACGCAGTGCGCGGAGCTGGATCAGCGAGAGCGCGTCGACGTAGGGGCTGCGCAGCTGGACCGCGCGCCCGAGGACGTGCAGGTTGCCGAGCATCGTCGTCTTGCCGGTGATCTTGAGGACCCACTCGCGGGTGAGGGCCATCTCGTCGAGGACGAGCGTCGCGAGGTCGTCGCGGTCGCCGAGGGCGAGATAGCGCTCGGCGATCCGCACGTCGGTCTTGGCGAGCGACATCTCGACGTTGTCGATCATCGTCGAGAAGAGCGGCCACTGGGCGTAGGCCCGCTTGAGCTCGTCGACGTCGCCGACTGCCGCGAGAGCCGTGCCCAGCCCGAACCACCCGGTGAGGTTGATGCGGGCCTGTGTCCACGCGAACACCCAGGGGATGGCCCGGAGGTCGTCGAGGGAGTTGACCGACAGCCCACGCTTGGCGGGCCGCGAGCCGAGGGGCAGCAGACCGATCTCCTCCTGGGGGGTCACCTGGGCGAACCACTGCGGGAAGCCCTCGGCGTGCACGAGCTCGAAGAACCGCTTGCGCGACTCCACGTCGAGCGTCGCAGCGACGTCGGTGAACCGCTCGGCAGCCTGGGCGTTGTGCTCGCCGACCGAGGGCATCGACTGCAGCAGGGTCGCCGCGGCGACCTGCTCGATGTGCCGGGTGGCGATCGTCGGGTCGCCGTAGCGGGCCGCGATCACCTCACCCTGCTCGGTGAGCTTGAAGCGCCCGTCGACCGAGCCCGGGGGCTGGGCGAGGACGGCGCGGTTGGCGGGGCCGCCGCCGCGCCCGAGCGCACCACCACGGCCGTGGAAGAGCGTGAGCGTGATGTCGGCGTCCTGCGCCCACGCGGCGATCTTGTCCTGCGCCTCGTAGAGGGCGAGGGTCGCCGAGACCGGCCCGACGTCCTTGGAGGAGTCGGAGTAGCCGAGCATGACCTCGAGGCGGCGGTCTGTCGCCTCGAGGCGCTCGACCACGAGGGGGTTCTTCACGTACTCGGCGAGGACACCGGGTGCGGCCTGGAGGTCGGCGAAGGTCTCGAAGAGCGGCACGACGTCGAGGACGGGCGCGAGCTCGGGGCCGCCGAGCGCGTGCGCCGCGAGGGTGTAGACGTTCGCGAGGTCTTCGGCGCTCGTCGTGAAGGACACCACGTAGCGGCGGGCCGCGTCGACCCCGTGGCGCTTCTGGATCGCGGCGATCGCCCGGAAGGTGTCGAGGACCTCGACCGAGCGCTCGCTGAGCCCCGCGCTGTCGGCACCGTGCTCGGCGATCTCGGCGAGGGTCTCCCGGTGCACCTGGGAGTGCTGGCGCACCTCGAGCTCGGCGAGGTGGAAGCCGAAGGTCTGCACCTGCCAGATGAACTTCTGCAGGTCCGAGTACGCGACCCGGCGGGCGCCTGCCGCGACGAGGGAGTCCTGGATCGTGCGGAGGTCGGTGAGCAGGTCGGCCGCGGACGGGTAGGCCAGGTCGGCGTCCCGTCGGCGGGTGGCACGCACACGCTCGGCGACGACGAGCAGCGTGCGGCGGTGCGGCTCGTTGGGGGAGCGGCTCGAGATGTCCGCGGTGATCTCGGGGGCGAGCTGGCGCTGGGAGAGCCACAGCTGGTCGAGGGCCTCGGAGGCCGGTGTCGTCGTCGCGTCGAGGGTCATGGTGCGGCCCACGCGCTCGGCGACGTTCTCGAGCGCGATGAGCACGTGCTCGCTCGCGATCGCTGCCGCGGTGCGGGTGATCGACGCCGTGACGTTCGGGTTGCCGTCGCGGTCTCCGCCGATCCACGTGCCCAGGCGGACGAAGGGCGGGGCGACGGGGGTCGAGACCCCGGGCTCGTCGCGGTTCACCCAGGTGTCGAGCCGGCGGTAGACCTCGGGGAGCACGCTGAACAGCGTCTCGTCGAAGACCCCCATCGCTGTGCGGACCTCGTCGAGGGGCGACGGCTTGGTGGTGCGCAGCGGCGACGTGCGCCACAGGCCGTCGATCTCGGCGAGCAGCTGGTCGGTGTTCTCCAGGCGCGAGACCCCGGCGAGCGAGGACTCGTCGCGGGCCGCGAGCAGCGTGGTGATCCGGCGGATCGACGCGGCGATGGCGCGTCGGCGCGCCTCGGTCGGGTGGGCCGTGAAGACGGGGCGGAACTCGAGGCCGGCGAGGCGACGGCGCGTCTCGTCCGGGCCGAGCTCGCTCTCGAGGCGGCGCAGCGCATCGGGCAGGTAGTCCTGGGCGTGCGCCTCGGCGGGCGAGAGCTCGGCCTCGTGCTCGTGCACCACCCGCACCCGGTGGTGCTCCTCGGCGAGGTTCACCAGGTGGAAGTAGCAGCTGAAGGCACGGGAGACCTCTTCGGCCCGCTCGGGGCTGAAGGTGTCGATGAGGGCTTCTGCCTCGTCGATCGCTCCAGACTCCGGGGCCTTCTGGGCCGTGATGACGAGCCCACGGAGCCGCTCGACGTCGTCGAGCAGGTCAGGGCCGCCGGCCTCGCGGAGGATGGTGCCGAGCAGGTCTCCGAGGAGGCGGACGTCGGCGCGGAGCTTCTCCGGCATCTCGTCCCGCGCGTCGTCACGGTCGTCGGGGATGGCCTCGCGGAGGTCGTTCGACGAGGCGTTCTGGTGGTCAGTCACCGGTCAAGGCTAACCGGGGTCAGCCGCTCCGCCAGTGCGTTCTCGTCTGGTGGGCGCTACGGGCGACCCGCAGTGTGGTCACGGGCCGGTCACGCGAGGGCCACAAGGCCCGCCGTCGGCGGGCTAGAGCGCGGCGGGCCGCCGCAGCGGGCCGCGTCAGCCCCTCCCCGTAGGCTGTCCGGTGTGATCATCGCAACCCACAACGGCAAGTTCCACGCAGACGACGTCTTCGGCGTCGCCCTCCTCACGCAGCTCTTCCCGGACGCCGAGGTGGTCCGCACCCGTGACCCCGAGGTCCTCGCGACCGCCGACGTCGTGCTCGACGTCGGCGGCGTCTACGACGTCGAGACCCGGCGCTTCGACCACCACCAGCTGAGCTCGGGTGCCCGCGACAACGGGATCCTCTACTCCGCCTTCGGTCTGCTGTGGCAGCACTACGGCAAGGAGTACTGCGGCGACGACGCCGTATGGCAGAAGATCGACTCCCGCCTGGTGCAGGCCATCGACGCCGTCGACAACGGGCAGGACCTCTACACGGTGAGCGACTTCGGTGCCGCCCCGCTCGACGTGTCCGAGGTGCTCGGCCTGTTCAACCCGCTCGGCGACGACGAGGACTTCGACTCCCAGTTCCAGGTCGCCGTCGCGCTCGCGACCACGCTGCTGCAGCGCTACAGGCTCAGGTACGAGACGTCGATCGCCGCGGAGCGGACCTTCCTCGAGGCCTACGCCGCCAGCCCGAAGAAGACCTACGTCGTCCTCGAGAAGTTCGTCCCGCACGGCGGCATCGCGACCAAGCAGTCCAAGCTGCTCTTCACGGTCTTCCCCGGTGCGACCGGGCACTGGACGATCCAGACCGTCCGCCCCGAGTCGTCGCAGTTCGGGTCCCGCAAGGAGCTCCCCGAGTCCTGGCGCGGTCTGGGCGGCGCCGAGCTCGCCGAGGTGACCGGCGTGCCCGACGCGGTGTTCTGCCACAAGGCCGGGTTCATCGCCGCGGCCGAGACCCGCGAGGGTGCTCTCGAGATGCTCCGCCAGGCGCTGGCTGCCTGACATCTGAAGAGCGAGCCGCACGACGCGGTCTGCTGGCCCCGGGAGGCCGCATCGTGCGGCACGCCCTGGACGCGGCGCCTGCAGGCGTGCGCCCGCCCCACGGGGCAGCGCCACAGCACGACGAAGCCCCTCACGCACTGCGGTGCGTGAGGGGCTTCGTCGTGCTGGCCCGGCAGACCGCCGGGGGACCGGACCTCAGGTGCGGTCAGGCTCCGAGCGGAACGATCCGTGCGCCTCGTGCGCCTGGGCGATGAGCGCCTTGAGCTCCTCGTCCTCGGTGTACATGTCGGCGTACTTGGGGTCGATCTTCTGCAGGCGGCTCTCGGTCTCCTGGAGCTCGACGTACAGACGGTGACGCTCTGCGGGGTCTGTCGTGTAGGACAGGTCCACGTAGTGCGACGCGTCGCGACGAGCGCCGTTGACGAGGTTCTGCACCTTGCCCTTGTCGGACATGAGCGAGGCGATGACGGTGATCGCCAGGACACCGACGATGACGCTGAGGGACAGCGGGGTGCTGACCTCGAAGACGTCGACGTGCTCGCCGCCGTTGATGAACGGCAGGTTGTTCTCGTGCAGGGCGTGCAGCACGAGCTTGATGCCGATGAACCCGAGGATCGCGGCCAGGCCGTACGACAGGTAGATGAGGCGGTCGAGCAGCCCGTCCACCAGGAAGTACAGCTGACGCAGACCCATGAGCGAGAAGGCCGTGGCCGTGAACACGATGAAGGTGTTCTGCGTCAGACCGAAGATCGCCGGGATCGAGTCGAGGGCGAAGAGGATGTCCGTACCGCCGATGGCGACCATGACGAGCAGCATCGGCGTGAGGGCACGCTTGCCGTTGTGCATGGTGAAGAGCTTGTCGCCGTCGTACTCGTCGGTCGTGTGGAACAGCTTCTTGGCCGTCCGGATGATGAAGTTGTTCGCCTCGTCACCCTCGCTCTCGCCCTCGGGCTTGAGCAGCTTGATGGCCGTGAAGAGCAGGAACAGACCGAAGAGGTAGAACAGCGCCGAGAAGCGGTTGATGAGCGCGACACCGACGAAGATGAAGGCTGTGCGGGCGATGAGCGAGAAGACGATGCCGAAGAGCAGCACCTTCTGCTGGTCGGCGCGCGGCACCTTGAAGCTCGCCATGATGATGAGGAAGACGAACAGGTTGTCGACCGAGAGAGCCTT
The DNA here is from genome assembly GCF_033798665.1 of Sanguibacter biliveldensis. NCBI lineage: Bacteria > Bacillati > Actinomycetota > Actinomycetes > Micrococcales > Sanguibacteraceae > Sanguibacter > Sanguibacter biliveldensis. Next base: position 3,342,407 of record NZ_CP138359.1, on the reverse strand, counting down.
CTCCGTGATGTAGCCGGCGAAGTACTCGGACCCCATCTGCGATCCCCCGAAGACGAGGACGCCGACGCCGAAGACGAGCGCGAGCCCGACGTAGATCGACGACCAGATCGCTGCCTCTCGCAGCGTCGGGATGTGTGCCTTGCGGACGTGGAAGATGAAGTCGAACGCCAGGAGCCCGACGATCAGAACGATCGTCAGACCCCAGACGAGCCCAGAGACCTCCATGTGGGTCCTTTCGAGTGTGCGTGCCGAGGTGGTGCCGTTCACCACCTACCGACCCGTGTGCATGATGGCTCAACGTCACGCGCACCCGGGAGGTTCCCGGGTGCCGCAGGGAGTTCTCCGCGTCTCACCCCTCGGGCGGGTGGGCCCCTCCGCCGAGACCCGCCGACCGTGGCCGCGACGCCCACCCGCTGGCCTGGTCAGCGTCCGATGAAGGGTGCCCGCTGGTTGAGGTTCTCGACGATCCGCGGGTCCGTCGCGGTGGCCGTCTCCAGGTTCTCGGCCAGCTCGACGAAGGATGCGGTGTCTCCTGAGCCCCAGAGCATCGCGGTCTGCCCGGACGGGAGGTCCCAGATGAGCGTGATGGACGGGTCCTCGTCAGACCCGTTGTTCACGGACATCCCCAGAGCGCCGTCGATGTCGACCAGGTGGACCGCGCTCGTCAGCGCGTCTGTGGGGTAGGCGGTGGAGATCGACGCCTCCCACCCCTTCTTCGGGCGAAGGGTGAGGAAGGTTGCCTCGCCTGTCGTCTCGTCCTCGACGCGACGGGTGTAGGACAGGTCGACGAAGGTAGCCGGACCGTGGGGTGCCGTGGCGACGTCGACCAGCTCCAGCCCGTCGACCGAGGTCGGCAGTGCGTCTGTCGACCCGTGCATCTCGAAGGTCTCGGCGAGCTCGAGCACGAGAGGCAGCGCTACGCCCGAGGCGGTGATCTGCATCTGAGTCCCGTCATCCTCCTCCCAGCTGATCGCATAGCGTCCGTCCCCGACATCGACGAGCTTGCCCGCCTCCGACCCGACGGCGATGTCACTCGTCGGGCCCCAGGAGCCCTGTGCGTCGACGACGTCGCTCCAGAGGGTCAGCGCGCCGGTGACCATCAGGTCATCCCCGACCACCCGGAGGTAGGTGGCGACCGGGGTCGCCTGATCGGCGTACGAGTTCGTCGAGTACGTCGGGCAGCCGGAGGTCCGGACGGCGTCGACCCTGTACAGCGGGAGGTCCTCGGTCGTCAGGAAGGACGTGGCACGCGCTGCCTCCTGCGGCGTGGCGTTTCGCACAGTGCACCCACCGGACGGGACCACGAAGCCAGTGACCCCGCTCGCGACGGCGACCTCCGTAGGCGCCTCGTCTGTCGAAAGGCGGCTGTAGCTGATCGCGGCCACAGCGACCACCGCGACGGTGGCTCCGGTGGCTGCGAGGCGCGCCGGCCAGGACGCCCGGAGGCGGCGTGCAGCGGTGTGCTCCCGCTCGGGACTGCGGGCGGTGCGCGGCTCAGCGAGGACGCGTTCCATGAGCGCCTGCGCCTGCGGGCTGTCAGCTGGGGCTGCGCCTTGCTCCGGGTCGGCGTCGTGCGCCTCGACGAGCAGGAAGAGCGGGTCAGAGTGCTTCACGGGTCATCTCCTTGCTGAGTCGGCTGGTGTCGTTGCTGGAGATCTCTGGTCTCGAACCCGCGCGTGCCTCGATGTCGAGGAAGGTGCGGAGCGCACGCCGGGCACGGACCAGGCGTACCGAGAACGCGCTCCGAGAGCACCCGAGCACCCGGGCAGCCTCGGCTCCGGTGAGCCCGTCGTGGGTGACGAGAGCGATGGCCTCCTGGTGCGCAGCGCTCAGGCGCTGCCAGGCCGCGACGAGGTCGAGGCTGTCGGCGACCCCGTCCGAGTGGTCCGGGGCTGGGCCCGACGGGTGAGAGGCGATCCGTACCGAGAGAGCGGCCCGACGGGCATGCCCACGCTGCGCGCTGAGGAGGGTGTTGCGGGCCACGCCGAAGAGCCACGGGCGCGGCTCGTCCGGGACGTCGTCGATCCGTCGCCAGGCCGTCGTGAAGACGTCAGCGACGACGTCCTCGACGGAGGCGTCCGGCAGCCTCCTCCGGACGAACCCGAGGACAGCGCCGTAGTGAGCGCTGTAGAGCGCCGTGAAGGCGCGATGGTCCGGTCGATCCATGAAGGTCCCCTGCGGTCGTGGTGGGTGTCTCACCCTGGATATCGCCGGCACCCGCAGGTCTGCTACATCCGGGTCTCCGTCGTGACCGGCTCCAGCCCGGCCAGGCGTCGCGCCTCGAGCAGCACGTCGTCGACCATCTGCGGCGTCAGTCGCCCCGTGCTCGTGTTGTGAGGGCTCACGTGGAAGCAGCCGAGCACCGTGAGCTCGCGCCCGTCGGGGTGCCCGATCCTCACCTTCGCGCCGTGGCCGAAGCGCGGTCGGGGTCGCGGCACCGACCAGCCCTGGTCACGCAGCGTGGCGAGCAGCGCGACCCACCCGAACCCGCCGAGCACCACGGCGACCCGGACCGTGGGTGCCAGCAGCTCGAGCTCGCGCCCCAGGTAGGGGGAGCACCGGCGACGCTCGTCGGGCGTGGGCTTGTTGTCCGGGGGGACACAGTGCACGGGGGCGACGATCCGTGCCCCCGTCAGCACGAGCCCGTCGTCGCGCGACACCGCTGTCGGCTGCGAGGCGAAGCCTGTCCTGTGCATCGCGGCGACCAGCACCTGGCCGCTGCGGTCGCCCGTGAACATCCGGCCTGTCCGGTTGCTGCCGTGCGCCGCAGGGGCGAGACCGACGACGACGACGCCCGCCTGCCCGTCTCCGAAGCTCGGCACGCCGCGGCCCCAGTACGTCTGGTCGCGGAAGGCTGCGCGACGCTCCGTCGAGACCTTCTCGCGGAACTCCACGAGGCGTGGGCAGGCCGTGCATCCCTCGACGAGCCTGTCGACCTCGAGCAGGGTGCGAGCCCCAGGGGCCAGGTCGGGTCCTTCTCTCACGCCTCGCCGACCTTGCCGACCTCGCCTGCTCCGGGCGCCGGTGCGGCGAGCCACTCGTCGACCTGCGTCAGCAGCCGACGCTGCGTCGACCCGGCGGCGAGGCTCGCACGGATCGAGGACCGGGCCAGACCCGCGAGGTCTTCGTCGGAGAAGCCGTGCACGTCGCGCGCACTCTCGTACTGCCCCACGAGCCTGGACCTGAACAGCAGCGGGTCGTCGGCCCCGAGGGCGACCCGCGCCCCCGCGTCCACGAGGTCCCGCAGCGGCACCTGCGCGTCGTCCGCGTAGACACCGAGCGAGACGTTCGACGCCGGGCACACCTCGAGCGACACGTCCTGCTCGACGATCCGCTCGAGCACACGACGGTCCTCGCCCGCGCGCACGCCGTGCCCCAGCCGGTCCGGCTGCAGGGTGTCGAGCACCTCGGACACGTGCCCGGGCCCGAGCAGCTCGCCGCCGTGGGGGACAGAGGCCAGCCCGGCCTTGCGGGCGATGCGGAAGGCCGGGGCGAAGGCGCTCGTGTCACCGCGCCGCTCGTCGTTGCTCAGGCCGAAGCCGATGACCTCGCCCGGGCCGTCTCCGGCGTGCAGGGCGGCGAGCCTCGCGAGGATGCGGGCGTCGAGAGGGTGGCGCATGCGTGAGGACGCGACGATGACGCCGACCTCGACGCCGCTCGTCGCGCTCGCAGACCGGGCCTCGTCGAGGACGATCTCGAGGGCCGGGGTGATGCCACCGACGAAGGGGGCGTACGACGTCGGGTCTACCTGGATCTCGAGCCTGCCCGACCCCTCGGCGGCGTCGTCCTCGGCGGCCTCGCGGATGATCCGGCGCATGTCGGACTCGGTGCGCACGCACGCCCGGGCTGCGTCGTACAGACGCTGGAACCTGAACCAGCCGCGCTCGTTGGCCGGCACCCGGAGCGGGTCGAGGTCGAGCAGCGCGCTCGGCAGGCGCATCCCGTGGGCGGCGGCGAGGTCCGCGAGGGTCGACTGCCGCATCGACCCTGTGAAGTGCAGGTGCAGGTGTGCCTTGGGCAGTGTGGCGAGGTCTCTGCGGCCAGGTGGTGTGCTCGGGGGAGGTGTGCGGACGGTCTCAGCAGCATGAGTGGTACTGGCGCTGCTCTGGGTGCTCTCGGTGCCCTGTGCCGGGTGAGCGAGTGGTCCGGGCTGCTGCGTCTCGTCAGGCATCTGTGGATTCTGCCAGGTCGGCGCCGTCCCGGGGGACTTCGGGCCCACGGAGGCCCTGTCCGCCCGGTCGATGATGTGCAGGTCGGGCGAGGTGCGCCCGGCGTGCCGAGAACCGGGTCCCCTGGTCTCGCGCACCACAGCGAGGGAGAGCCAGATGCGAGTCTTGGTCAGCGCAGCGTCGAAGCACGGGTCGACCCGGGAGATCGCGTCGGTGATCGCCCAGGCCTTCGAGCGGGCCGGGCTCGAGTGCGACGTCGTCGAACCCGCAGACGTGAGGGACGTGAGCGTCTACGACGCCGTCGTCGTCGGCTCCGCGGTGTACATCGGCCAGTGGCTCCCCGAGGCGCGCGACCTCGTCGACCGCCTCGCCGACCAGCTGCGCTCGGTGCCTGTCTGGTTGTTCTCCTCCGGGCTCGCCGACCAGCCGAGCAAGCGTGGCAACTCCGCACCCGCCACGACAGCCCGGATGGAGACGCTCGGCGCTCGCGGACACAGGCACTTCCCGGGCAAGCTCGACGTCCTCGTGCTCAGCCTGGCCGAGCGCGCGGCCATCCTCGCAGCGCGCGGCAAGTACGGCGACAGCCGTGACATGGATGCCGTCAGGGCGTGGGCCGAGGGCGTCGCCGCCGAGCTCGTGGCCGAGCCCGCCGAGGCGGTCTGACCGCGTCGCACCGCGTCATGCGGTGCCGAGCAGCCCGCGCTCGATCGCGACGGTCACGGCGTGGGTCCTGTCGTTGACGCCGAGCTTGCCGAAGGCTCGGATCAGGTGGGTCTTCACAGTGGTCTCCGAGATGAACAGCTCCTGCCCGACCGCGGCGTTGCTCAGGCCGCGGGCGACCGCCCGGAGCACCTCGACCTCGCGCGGGGTGAGCCGCTCCGCCCGTGAGCCGACCTGGCTGACGAGGCGGGTCGCGACCGAGGGGGTGAGCACCGTCTGGCCCCGCGCCGCGTCGCGGATCCCGGCGACCAGCTCAGCACGCGGCGTGTCCTTGAGCAGATAGCCCGTGGCACCTGCCTCGACGGCCCGCAGGATCTCGCCGTCGGTCTCGTAGGTCGTGAGCACGACGACGCGGGTCCGGCCGGGCAGCGCGACGATCTCGCGGGTGGCGCCGACCCCGTCGAGCACAGGCATGCGCAGGTCTGTCACGACCACGTCGGGGACCAGCTCGCGCGCGAGGTCGACAGCCTGACGACCGTCCTCGGCCTCGCCGACGACCTCGATGTCCGGCTCGACGCCGAGCATCCCCACGATCCCGGCCCGCACGACAGGGTGGTCGTCGGCGACCACGACCCTGACGACTCCTGCCGCGAGCCCGGTGCTGGGCGGAGCGGGTGCGCCGGACGGGAGCCCTGACGCGGTGCTCACGCGAGGATCCTCGGGACGCGCGCGACGAGCCGGGTCCCGCGGCCCGCTGCGACCTGCGGAATCCCACGTCCGGCTGCGACGTGCTCCGGCACGGTGGACGCGTCGCCGATCTCCGGTCCGCAGTCTTCGACCTGCACCTGTCCTCCTAGGGCTCTCACGCGCTCACGCATGCCGCGCAGCCCGAATCCTTCCACGGCGGGGTCGTCGCGGCCGGTCCCGTCGTCCGTCACGGTGACCACGGCGTCCGTGGGGCCGATCTCGAGGCTGACCTGCACCCGGGCAGCACCCGAGTGCCTGCGGACGTTGGACAGCGCCTCCTGGACCGTCCGCAGCAGCGCGACCTCGACCGGCGAGGAGAGCACGTCGCTCCCCGTGCACACCGTGCTGACCTCGATCCCGGTCTCCTCGGTGAGCCGTGCTCCGAGCCGTGCCAGGGCCTCCGGCAGCGTCGACGCGTCGAGGGGCGCTGGGGAGGACGCCGAGACGAGGGCCCGTGCCTCGGCGAGGTTGTCCCGCGCCGTGCGCTCGATCAGGTCGAGGTGGCGCAGCACCTGGCCGGTCTCCCCGTGCTGCGCCTCGGCGGCGGCGGTCTGGGCGAGCATGACCACGCTCGTGAAGCCCTGGGCGAGCGTGTCGTGGATCTCGCGCGCGACGCGCTCGCGCTCGGCGACCACGCCCGCGGCGTGCTGGGTGCGGCCCAGCTCGGCCTGGGCCTCCTGCAGCGACCGGAGCAGCTCGGCCCGCTGGGCCCCTTGCCGCAAGATCCAGTGCAGCCACAGGCCCATGAGCATGCTGAAGGCGAGGCCGAGCGCCATCTGGAACACGGTCGCCCACGAGGCCGCGTCGACGTCTCGGAGCCTGAACAGCAGCGCGAGGGTGCTCACGAGGGCGAGGAGCGCGCTCAGCCACGCCCCGACGCGGATGCTCGGTGTGAGCAGCCAGACCTGCGAGTACGCCACGAACAGCAGCATGGTGCCCAGCGGGTCGAGGGACGTCACGACGCAGGTGACCACGAAGAGCACCAGGAGGTAGGCCCACACCGCGGCGTCGGGGCCGTGGTGCAGGCTCCGGACCGCAGCCCGCTGGCCGAAGGTCGCGTAGGCCAGGACGAGCACGCCGAGGGCGACGAGCGAGGGACCGCTGCGGCCCAGGACCCTGTCGTCGCTCACCAGGATCCCCGCGACGGTGAACCCCACGAGCAGGTAGAAGGCGAGGTGCCAGAACCTCAAGACCCGTGCCCAGCTGCGTGCGTCGGCGTCGATCGCGTCGTCGGCTGTGAGGCCCGTCGGCTCAGCCGTCGTCACGACGGCGCCAGCGGAAGGTGCGCACGCACACGACGAGCCCGAGGATCAACCATGCCACCAGGATGACGGCTGTCGGCCCGTGCTGCCAGGACCCGGACACCTCGGCCGCCTGGGCGCTGTCGGGGAGGAACACCGAGCGCATGCCCTGCGCCATCCACTTGAGCGGGAAGACCTCCGCGAACCTCTGCATCCACGTGGGCAGGTCGGAGAACACGAAGAACACCCCGGAGGTGAACTGCAGGACCAGCACGACGGGCAGGACGACTGCTGTCACCGACCTGCCAGAGCGCGGGACCGAGGAGAACGCGATGCCGCACACCGTGCCGACGGCCGTCCCGAGCACGAACACCCAGGCGAAGGTGACCCAGGCGTCGAGGGAGCCGGGCACCTCGATACCGAACAGCACCGCCCCGGCAGCGACGAGCAGGATGGTCTGCGCGAGCGAGACGACCAGGACCTGACCGATCTTCCCGAGGAAGAACGCGACGGGTGGCAGGGGAGTGGTCCGCAGGCGCTTGAGAGAGCCGTCGTCGCGCTCGACCGCGAGCGACGTGGCGAGCGCCTGGAAGCTCGTGAGCATCATCCCCGTCGCGATCATCCCGGGGAGGAAGTACTGGGCGAAGCTCACGGCGTCCTCGCCCGAGCCCCCTGCCGTCGCGCCGTCCTGACCGAAGACGCTCGCGAAGATCGCGAGCATGAGGATCGGGTACGCGAAGATGAACACGACGGCGTCGCGCTCTCGGAAGAACGACACCAGCTCGAGCCGGGTGCGGCTCACGCCGAGCGCGACGATCCCGGGGAGCCGCCGGGTCGACGTCCGCGTCGTGCCTGGGTGGTGCGTCCCTGGGCCGTGCGTCCCTGTGCCGTGCGTCGCTGCGGTCATCGTGCCGTCTCCGTCGTCGTCAGGTCATGGGTGTCTGGGTGTCGTCCGGGCGCAGCCGCCGAGGGCCCGCTGGCGGTGCGGCCCGCGGAGACGAGGTCGAGGTAGACGTCTTCGAGGGTCGGCGTCTCGATCCTCAGCCCGGGGACCTCTCCGTCGTCGAGGGCCAGGCTGGCGGCCAGCTCAGCCACGAGGGCTGTCGGCCGGGCAGTCCGTTCGCTCCGGGCGGCACCGTCCTGGGTCCAGTGCACGACAGGCCGACGGGCCTCGGGCCCGCCGAGGGAGGTGGGTGTGCCCTCGGCGGCGACGCGGCCCGCGGTCACCACGACCACGCGGTCGGCGAGTGCCGCGGCCTCGTCGAGATAGTGGGTGGTCAGCACGACTGTCGTGCCGTCACCCCGCAGAGAGCGCACCAGCTCCCAGAACGAACGACGTGCCTCGGGGTCGAAGCCTGTCGTGGGCTCGTCGAGGAACAACAGCTCGGGGGACCCCACGATCCCCAGGGCGATGTCGAGCCTGCGGCGCTGGCCGCCCGAGAGCGAACGGGCCCGCGCCCCGGCCTTGGCGGCGAGCCCGACGGCCTCGACCACCGCGTCAGGGTCGCGGGGCGCCGAGTAGTAGCCGGCGAAGTGCCGGACCATCTCCCGGACCGTGAGCTCGGCCTGGTCCCGGGAGTCCTGGAGCACCACGCCGATGCGGTCCCGCCACTGCCGACCGGCGTGCGCGGGGTCTGTGCCGAGCACGCGCACGGTCCCCGCATCAGGCCGCCGGAAGCCCTCGAGGATCTCGACGGTGGTCGTCTTCCCGGCGCCGTTGGGGCCCAGGATCGCGACGGTCTCGCCGTGCTCGACGCGCAGGTCGAGACCGTCGACGGCAGCGTGGGAGCCGTAGCGCTTGTGGAGTCCCACGACCTCGATCGCCGGTGAGGTCGTGCGTGAGTGCATGCTGGTGGTCATGCCTCGAGCCTGGTCTGGTGACGGTCTGCGCACCAGAGTCGGAGCGGTCGACCTGGGGGTCCTCCGTCCGGAGGACGGCGCGCTCGCACGGCCCGTCGGATGGCCCTCGGACGGCCTGTCGGAGGGCCATCCGCCGACCTGGTTAGACCCCAGCGCCTGCGTCGCGTACAGTATTCATTCGGTGGATGACGTCCATCCTGATCGGGCGTGCCTCCGACCCTCACGGGTCGGTCCGGTGCGGCAGGCAGGGTGAGCAGTCCGTCGAAGGGTAGTGGCGCAATTGGTAGCGCAGCGGTCTCCAAAACCGCAGGTTGCAGGTTCGAGTCCTGTCTGCCCTGCTTGGTGTCCTCGTCGGTCGTCGACCGGGCCTGGGCACATCCTCGTCTGATTCGAGGAGATGGGTCATGGGCACGTGAACAGGCAAGCCACGACGTAGGGATGAACCAGTGAGCGATTCCGCAGCCGGAGCAGCCAGCGCTGAGAGCGCCGGTGTCGGTGGCGAGAAGAAGAGCCCGAAGGGTGCGCCCGCCAAGGCGAACATCTTCGCTCGCATCGCTCTCTTCGTCCGCCAGGTGGTCGCCGAGCTCAAGAAGGTCGTCACCCCCACGCGGTCTGAGCTCTGGAACTACACGCTCGTCGTGATCGTCTTCGTGCTCGTCTGCATGGCCTTCGTGCTCGCGCTCGACTACGTCATCAACAAGGGCGTCTTCTGGATCTTCGGCTAGGCCGAGCGACCGTCGCGCGACAGCGGGCGGTCCAGAACATGACGCGCGGTGCTCTCGAGTGACCGCGCGTCGCACGTCCATCAGGTAGTAGTCCGGGCCCATCTCGGATCGTCAGTAGAAAGCAGGTTGACACGTGTCTCAGGAGTCGTTCGAACCGACGGAGGAGATCGTCGACGCCGTCGCGGGCGACGCTGAGAGCGCCGACGCGGACGTCGCGGTCACCGAGCTCGACGACCAGCCGACCGAGGAGTCCGTCGAGGACGACGCGACCTCGACCGAGGAGCTGACCGAGGCAGCCGACGACGAGATCGCCGAGGAGTCCTCGGTCGACGAGTCCGCGTCCGACGCCGAGGCGGCTGTCGACGACGAGGACGAAGACCCCGTCGAGGCCTTCAAGCGCGAGCTGCGCGGCAAGCCCGGCGACTGGTACGTCATCCACTCCTACGCCGGCTACGAGAACCGCGTGAAGGCGAACCTCGAGAACCGCATCCAGAGCCTCAACATGGAGGACTACATCTTCCAGATCGAGGTGCCGATGGAAGAGGTCACCGAGATCAAGAACGCGCAGAAGAAGATCGTCCGCCGCGTCCGGATCCCCGGTTACGTCCTCGTCCGCATGGACCTCACCGACGAGTCGTGGGGCGCCGTGCGCCACACGCCCGGTGTCACCGGCTTCGTCGGTCACACCCACCAGCCCGTCCCGCTGACCCAGAACGAGGTCTTCGGGATGCTCGCGCCCCTCATCGCCCCCAAGGCAGAGGCCGGCGCCAAGGGCAGCGGTTCCGCCCCGGCGATCGAGGTCGACTTCACCGTCGGCGAGTCGGTCACCGTCACGGACGGACCTTTCGACACGCTGCCTGCCACGATCTCCGAGATCAACGCCGAGGGCCAGAAGCTCAAGGTGCTGGTCTCGATCTTCGGCCGGGAGACCCCGGTCGAGCTGTCGTTCAGCCAGGTCGCCAAGATCTGAGCCGTCCGGCGAGGGACGTGTGCCACCCAGGCTCCCGTCAACAACTGAGTCAGAAGACACGAAGGACCCGATATGCCTCCCAAGAAGAAGGTATCTGGGCTGATCAAGCTCCAGATCCAGGCCGGTGCTGCCACACCGGCACCCCCGATCGGCCCCGCGCTCGGACAGCACGGCGTCAACATCATGGAGTTCTGCAAGGCCTACAACGCGGCCACCGAGTCGCAGCGCGGCAACGTGGTGCCCGTGGAGATCACGGTCTACGAAGACCGTTCCTTCACCTTCATCACGAAGACGCCGCCGGCAGCAGAGCTGATCAAGAAGGCCGCTGGCGTGGACAAGGGCTCGCCCACCCCGCACACGGTCAAGGTCGCGACCCTCACGTCCGCACAGGTCCGTGACATCGCCACCACCAAGCTCGAAGACCTCAACGCCAACGACATCGACGCAGCGTCGAAGATCATCGCCGGCACCGCCCGCTCCATGGGCATCAAGGTCGAAGGCTGAGAAGCCTTCTCCCTCATCTTTCATCGACCGCCGGCTCAGCCGGCGGCCAGTGGCAGGGTCCGCGCGGACCCGTAGACCACGACTGCAGCTAGGAGAACCAGCAGATGGCAACGCGCAGCAAGGCATATCGCACTGCGGCCGAGAAGATCGACCGCGACAACCTCTACACCCCCCTCGAGGCCGTCCGCCTCGCGAAGGACACCTCGGTGACCAAGTGGGACGCGACCGTCGAGGTCGCCTTCCGTCTCGGCGTCGACCCTCGCAAGGCCGACCAGATGGTCCGTGGCACCGTCATCCTCCCGCACGGCACCGGCAAGACCGCTCGTGTCCTGGTCTTCGCCACGGGTGAGCGCGCCGAGCAGGCTCGCGCAGCCGGCGCCGACGTCGTCGGTGGCGACGAGCTCATCGACCAGGTCGCAGCCGGTTTCACCGACTTCGACTCTGCTGTCGCCACCCCTGACCTCATGGGCAAGGTCGGCCGCCTCGGAAAGGTCCTCGGACCCCGTGGCCTCATGCCGAACCCCAAGACGGGCACCGTGACCATGGACGTCGCGAAGGCTGTCTCGGAGATCAAGGGCGGAAAGATCGAGTTCCGAGTCGACAAGCACTCGAACCTCCACTTCATCATCGGCAAGGTGTCGTTCTCCGAGGAAGCCCTCGTGGAGAACTACGCGGCTGCGATCGAAGAGGTCCTCCGTCTGAAGCCGTCCGCTTCCAAGGGCCGCTACATCTCGAAGGCGACGCTCACGACGACGATGGGCCCCGGCATCCCCGTGGACCAGTCGAAGACGACAAAGCTGCTCGGAGAAGACGAGGCCTGAGCCTCTTCTCCTGCGCACGACGACGAGGCCGGATCCCCGCTCGGGGGTCCGGCCTCGTCGGCGTTCCCGGCCACGCGGAGACGCCGCCTCGCGGTCCCTCTGCCCGCCGCCCGGTCGCCCGGTCGCCCAGCCGTCCGGCCGTCACGACGCCACGCCGCCACGCTGTCAGGCCGCCACGCGGTCGGGCCGCCCAGCCGCACAGCGGGGGACTGGCGCCCGAGGATGGTCGAGAGCACTCCAGAGAGCATGTAGTATTCATTCGTACCCAAGACCGCAGGTCGTCGGTCGTGCCCGTTCGCGGACATGCCGATCGAAGTTCCGTCGCAGACGGAGGCCAGCGCAGGTGAGTGTGATCGAGTCGGACCTGGTCCAGAACTTGTGAGCCCCGCGCCTGCGCGGGGCTCTTTTTGTGTCCGGGGCGGGAGCCGGATTCCCGGCGAGACGTGCGGCACCACCATCGGAAGGATTGCCATGGCGAGGCCGGACAAGGCAGCCGCAGTCGCAGAGCTCACGGACCTGTTCCGCGAGTCCAACGCTGCAGTGCTGACCGAGTACCGCGGGCTCACCGTCGCGCAGCTCAAGCAGCTGCGTCGGTCGCTCAGCGGCAACGCAACCTACGCCGTGGTGAAGAACACGCTGACCGCCATCGCGGCCAAGGAAGCCGGTGTCGAGGGACTCGACGCCGACCTCGCTGGTCCGTCGGCAATCGCCTTCGTCTCCGGTGACCCGGTCGAGGCTGCCAAGGGTCTGCGTGACTTCGCCAAGGCGAACCCCCAGCTGGTCATCAAGGCAGGAGTCCTCGACGGACGCCCGCTGACCGCTGAGGACATCAACAAGCTCGCGGACCTCGAGTCCCGCGAGGTGCTCCTGGCCAAGGCCGCGGGCGCATTCAAGGCTTCGCTCTTCCAGGCGGCCTACCTGTTCACGGCCCCCGCTTCACAGGCTGTGCGCACCATCGACGCCCTGCGCGAGAAGCAGGCTTCGCAGGAAAGCGCTGCCTGAGTCTTCCCCTCCGGGACGACGCAGGCCACGCACACACATCACCCTCTGCTTCACGCAGGACAACTAGGAAGGACGCCGACCATGGCGAAGCTCACCACCGAAGAGCTCATCGGAGCTTTCAAGGAACTCACCCTCATCGAGCTCTCTGAGTTCGTGAAGGCATTCGAGGAGACCTTCGAGGTCACCGCAGCTGCTCCGGCCGCTGTCGCCGTTGCTGGCCCGGCTGCTGCTGCCGCCGAGGCCGAGGAGGAGAAGGACGAGTTCGACGTCATCCTCGAGGCTGCTGGCGACAAGAAGATCCAGGTCATCAAGGAGGTGCGTGCCCTCACGAGCCTCGGTCTCAAGGAGGCCAAGGACCTCGTCGACGGTGCTCCGAAGCCGGTCCTCGAGGCCGCCAACAAGGAGACCGCCGAGAAGGCAAAGGCTGCCCTCGAGGGCGCCGGCGCGACGGTCACCCTCAAGTGATCTGAGCCTCCGGGCTCGGGCCGCGTAGACGCCTGGCGTCTGCGCGGACCACATCGTGCGAGAAGGCCCGCACCCCCTCGAGGGGTGCGGGCCTTCTCGTCTGCCCGACGTCAGGACCGGCTCTGTCGGTCCGCACCTCTCGCAGGGGGACTCCGGGCTCCGGGCTGCCGCGCGAGAGCGACGGTCCGGGCGACTGCGGGGTCGACTCTTGTCGTCCACGCTCGCGCGCAGCCGGGACCGGTCCGCCGGTCATCCAGCCGGCCATCCTGCGCGCGCCCCGACCGGGTTGCATGTACTTGGCCCGGTCGGCTATGCTATCGCTTTGCGCTGGCGTGTGCCTGCGAAGCCACTCATGGAACCGACTGGAACGGTCCGCGACCCTCGGAGAGAGCTCCGAGCCCGTCTCGGCATCTGACCTGAGGATCCGTGAGCCCCCGGGGCTGCCGTGAAACCACGGCTGTGACAGGGACCCAGGTGTCGATGACACCACAAGGGTGGACGACCAGGCTCACAAGCGCAACAGCGTGCACTCGATCCGCAGGGAAGGACCCCTCTTGGCTGCCTCGCGCACCCCTTCTGCTCCGTCCGCCGACGCAATCGCGAACCGCACCGCATCTCGGCGCGTCTCCTTCGCCAAGATTTTTGAGCCGCTCGAGGTCCCTGACCTCCTCGGCCTCCAGACCGACAGCTTCGACTGGCTCCTGGGCAACGAGAAGTGGCGCGCGCGTGTTGCGGCAGCCATGAAGCTCGGGACCCAGGACGTGCCGGAGACCTCAGGCCTGGAAGAGATCTTCGAGGAGATCTCACCGATCGAGGACTTCGGCTCCTCGATGTCTCTCTCGTTCTCCAACCACCGCTTCGAGCCCCCGAAGCACACGGCCGAGGAGTGCAAGGAGAAGGACTTCACCTACGCGGCGCCGCTGTTCGTCACGGCGGAGTTCTTCAACTACAACACCGGCGAGATCAAGAGCCAGACGGTCTTCATGGGTGACTTCCCCCTGATGACCGAGCGCGGCACCTTCATCATCAACGGCACCGAGCGCGTCGTCGTCTCGCAGCTCGTCCGTTCGCCCGGCGTGTACTTCGAGCGTGCCGCCGACAAGACCAGCGACAAGGACATCTTCTCCGCGAAGATCATCCCGCAGCGTGGTGCGTGGCTCGAGTTCGAGATCGACAAGCGCGACGCCGTCGGCGTCCGCGTCGACCGGAAGCGCAAGCAGTCCGTCACCGTCCTGCTCAAGGCCCTCGGCATGACCGAGTCGGAGATCCGCGAGGAGTTCGCGGCCTTCCCCTCGATCCTCGACACCCTCGAGAAGGACAACGTCACGACCGAGGAAGAGGCGCTCGTCGACCTCTACCGCAAGATCCGTCCGGGCGAGCCGCCCACGGTCGAGGCCGGTCGCTCGCTCCTCGAGAACTTCTACTTCAACTCCAAGCGCTACGACCTCGCGAAGGTCGGCCGCTACAAGGTGAACAAGAAGCTCGGCATCGACGCGCCCCTGGCCGACTCGGTCCTGACCGTCACCGACATCGTCAAGACGATCAAGTACCTCGCGGCCCTGCACGCCGACGTCACGACCCTCGACGGCGTCAAGAACGGCGAGGCCGTCGAGGTCCGCGTCGAGACCGACGACATCGACCACTTCGGCAACCGTCGTATCCGCGCCGTCGGCGAGCTCATCCAGAACCAGGTCCGTACCGGCCTGTCCCGGATGGAGCGTGTCGTGCGCGAGCGCATGACGACGCAGGACGTCGAGGCGATCGCCCCGCAGACCCTGATCAACATCCGCCCCGTCGTGGCGTCGATCAAGGAGTTCTTCGGGACCTCCCAGCTCTCGCAGTTCATGGACCAGAACAACCCCCTCGCCGGGCTGACGCACAAGCGTCGTCTGTCCGCGCTGGGCCCGGGTGGTCTGTCCCGCGACCGCGCCGGCATGGAGGTCCGTGACGTCCACCCGTCGCACTACGGCCGCATGTGCCCGATCGAGACCCCTGAGGGCCCGAACATCGGCCTCATCGGCTCGCTCGCGTCCTTCGGTCGGATCAACCCCTTCGGCTTCATCGAGACGCCGTACCGCAAGGTCGAGAACGGCAAGGTCTCCGACGACGTCGTGTACCTCACGGCCGACGACGAGGACCGCTACGTCATCGCCCAGGCGAACACGGAGCTCAACGAGGACGGCTCGTTCCGTCAGGAGCGCGTCCTGGTCCGCCTCAAGGGTGGAGAGACCGACGACGTCCTCGGCTCGAACGTGGACTACATGGACGTCTCCCCGCGCCAGATGGTGTCGGTCGCGACGGCCCTGATCCCGTTCCTCGAGCACGACGACGCCAACCGCGCCCTCATGGGTGCCAACATGCAGCGCCAGGCTGTCCCGCTGGTCCGCTCGGAGGCCCCCTTCGTGGGTACCGGCATGGAGCGTCGTGCTGCGATCGACGCCGGTGACGTCATCGTCGCCACCAAGCCCGGTGTGGTCACCGAGGTCTCCGCAGACCTCATCGTCGTCGCCAACGACGACGCGACCACCACGAGCTACCGCGCCGCGAAGTTCCGCCGCTCGAACCAGGGGACCTCCTACAACCAGCGCGTGCTGGTCGACGAGGGTGCCCGCGTCGAGGTCGGCTCTGTGCTCGCCGACGGACCCGCGACGGACGAGGGCGAGCTCGCGCTCGGCCGCAACCTGCTCGTGGCGTTCATGTCGTGGGAGGGCCACAACTACGAGGACGCGATCATCCTCAGCCAGCGTCTGGTCCAGGACGACATCCTCTCCTCGATCCACATCGAGGAGCACGAGGTCGACGCCCGCGACACGAAGCTCGGCCCTGAGGAGATCACCCGGGACATCCCGAACGTCTCCGAGGACGTCCTGGCCGACCTCGACGAGCGCGGCATCATCCGCATCGGCGCCGAAGTCAGCTCGGGCGACGTGCTCGTCGGCAAGGTCACGCCCAAGGGCGAGACCGAGCTCACCCCGGAGGAGCGCCTGCTGCGCGCCATCTTCGGCGAGAAGGCCCGCGAGGTCCGCGACACGTCTCTCAAGGTGCCTCACGGTGAGTCCGGCACGGTCATCGAGGTCCGCACGTTCAACCGTGAGGACGGCGACGAGCTGCCCGCCGGGGTCAACGAGCTGGTCCGCGTCTACATCGCCCAGCGACGCAAGATCACCGCGGGTGACAAGCTCGCTGGCCGTCACGGGAACAAGGGCGTCATCTCGACGATCCTCCCGATCGAGGACATGCCGTTCCTCGAGGACGGCACGGCCGTCGACATCGTCCTCAACCCGATGGGTGTCCCGGGACGTATGAACGTCGGTCAGGTGCTCGAGGTCCACCTCGGGTGGATCGCCGCACAGGGCTGGGACATCGCACTCGCGACAGAAGGTGACCTCTCCTGGAAGGAGAACGTCCCCGCGGTCGCAGCGACGTCCGAGCCTCGTAACCCCGTGGCGACGCCGGTCTTCGACGGTCTCCAGGAGAACGCCCTCTCGGGTCTGCTCCAGAGCACCCTCCCGAACCGCGACGGCGCACGCATGGTGCAGCCCGACGGCAAGGCACGCCTCTTCGACGGCCGCTCCGGCGAGCCGTTCCCCGAGGCCGTGGCTGTCGGCTACATGTACATCTTGAAGCTCCACCACCTGGTGGACGACAAGATCCACGCGCGCTCGACGGGTCCGTACTCGATGATCACCCAGCAGCCGCTCGGTGGTAAGGCACAGTTCGGTGGCCAGCGCTTCGGTGAGATGGAGGTCTGGGCCCTCGAGGCGTACGGAGCTGCGTACACCCTGCAGGAGCTCCTGACCATCAAGTCGGACGACGTCCCGGGCCGTGTCAAGGTCTACGAGGCGATCGTCAAGGGCGAGAACATCCCCGACTCGGGCATCCCGGAGTCCTTCAAGGTCCTCCTCAAGGAGATGCAGTCGCTGTGCCTGAACGTCGAGGTGCTCTCGAGCGACGGCACCTCGATCGAGATGCGCGAGTCCGACGACGACGTGTACCGCGCCGCTGAAGAGCTCGGTATCGACCTGTCGCGTCGCCCCAACGCAGCAGCGAGCATCGACGAGATCTGATCTCGGTGACGGGCGGGGGTGCGTAGTCCCTGCTGGGACCTCCACCCCCGCCCCATCCGACACCCTGTAGCACCTCCACCGCGCCGGTGACGGGACACATCCCGACCAGGCCGGCAGACGAAGGAAGTAGGACCACCTTGCTCGACGTCAATGTCTTCGACGAGCTGCGTATCGGACTGGCCACGGCAGACGACATCCGCACCTGGTCGCATGGCGAGGTCAAGAAGCCTGAGACCATCAACTACCGCACCCTCAAGCCCGAGAAGGACGGACTCTTCTGCGAGAAGATCTTCGGCCCGACCCGGGACTGGGAGTGCTACTGCGGCAAGTACAAGCGCGTGCGCTTCAAGGGCATCATCTGTGAGCGCTGCGGCGTCGAGGTGACGCGCTCGAAGGTGCGTCGTGAGCGCATGGGCCACATCGAGCTCGCCGCGCCCGTCACCCACATCTGGTTCTTCAAGGGTGTGCCGTCCCGCCTCGGCTACCTGCTCGACCTCGCGCCGAAGGACCTCGAGAAGGTCATCTACTTCGCCGCGTACATGGTGACGTCGGTCGACGTCGACGGCCGCCAGGAAGACCTCCCGAACCTCCAGAACGAGATCGACCTGGAGAAGAAGGAGATCACCGACCGCCGCGACAACGACATCGAGACGCGCGCACGCCGTCTCGAGGCCGACCTCGCCGAGCTCGAGGCCGAGGGCGCCCGCGCCGACGCTCGCCGCAAGGTGCGCGACTCGGCCGAGCGCGAGATGGCTCAGCTGCGCAAGCGCGCTGACGCCGAGCTCGAGCGCCTCGAGCAGGTCTGGGACAAGTTCAAGAACCTCAAGGTCGCCGACCTCGAGGGCGACGAGATGCTCTACCGCGCCCTCCAGGACCGGTACGGCAACTACTTCGAGGGTTCGATGGGGGCCGCCGCGATCCAGAAGCGGCTCCAGGACTTCGACCTCGACGCCGAGGCGACCTCGCTGCGCGAGATCATCCGCTCCGGCAAGGGCCAGAAGAAGACCCGCGCCCTCAAGCGCCTCAAGGTCGTCAACGCGTTCCTCACCACGACCAACTCGCCCACGGGCATGGTCCTGGACGCCGTCCCGGTCATCCCGCCGGACCTCCGCCCGATGGTTCAGCTCGACGGTGGACGTTTCGCGACGTCCGACCTCAACGACCTGTACCGCCGCGTGATCAACCGCAACAACCGCCTGAAGCGCCTCCTCGACCTCGGTGCACCCGAGATCATCGTCAACAACGAGAAGCGCATGCTCCAGGAGGCTGTCGACTCGCTGTTCGACAACGGCCGTCGTGGACGTCCGGTCACCGGACCGGGCAACCGCCCGCTCAAGTCGATCTCCGACATGCTCAAGGGCAAGCAGGGTCGATTCCGCCAGAACCTCCTCGGCAAGCGCGTGGACTACTCGGGCCGTTCGGTCATCGTGGTTGGTCCTCAGCTCAAGCTGCACCAGTGCGGCCTGCCGAAGCAGATGGCGCTCGAGCTCTTCAAGCCCTTCGTCATGAAGCGTCTCGTCGACCTCAACCACGCGCAGAACATCAAGAGCGCCAAGCGCATGGTCGAGCGCGCGAAGTCCGCGGTGTGGGACGTCCTCGAAGAGGTCATCACCGAGCACCCCGTGCTGCTCAACCGTGCACCCACGCTGCACCGTCTGGGTATCCAGGCCTTCGAGCCTCAGCTCGTCGAGGGCAAGGCCATCCACCTGCACCCGCTCGTCTGCGCGGCGTTCAACGCCGACTTCGACGGTGACCAGATGGCTGTCCACCTGCCGCTGTCCGCCGAGGCCCAGGCCGAGGCGCGCATCCTCATGCTCTCGAGCAACAACATCCTCAAGCCGTCTGACGGTCGCCCGGTCACCATGCCCTCGCAGGACATGATCATCGGTCTGTACCACCTGACGAGCGACAAGGTCGACCCGATCGGCGAGGGCCGCGCGTTCAGCTCCGTGTCCGAGGCCGTCATGGCCTTCGACCAGGGCAGCCTGGACCTCAACGCCGTCGTCACGATCCGCATGGAGGGTCTCGTCCCGCCGGTCTCCGGCTTCGAGGCTCCCGAGGGCTGGGTCGAGGGCGAGCCGCTCCTCTTCACCACCACCCTGGGTCGCGCGCTCTTCAACGAGCTGCTCCCTGTCACGTACCCGTACGTGAACTCGGTCGTGGACAAGAAGCGCCTGTCGCAGATCGTCAACGAGCTGGCCGAGACCTACCCCAAGGTCGAGGTCGCCGAGTCGCTCGACGCTCTCAAGGCTGCCGGCTTCCGCTGGGCGACCCGCTCGGGCATCACCATCTCGATCTCCGACGTCGCGACGCCGAAGGCCGAGAAGGCCGCCATCCTCGAGGCGCACGAGGCTCGTGCCCTCAAGGTGCAGCAGCAGTTCGACAAGGGTCTGATCACCGACGACGAGCGCCGCCAGGAGCTCATCGAGATCTGGACCCAGGCCACCGACAAGGTCGCGAAGGCGATGCAGGAGAACTTCCCTGCTCGCAACACCGTCTACAGGATGGTCGGCTCGGGTGCTCGTGGTAACTGGATGCAGGTCCGTCAGATCGCCGGTATGCGTGGTCTCGTGGCGAACCCGAAGGGTGAGATCATCCCTCGCCCGATCAAGTCCAACTACCGTGAGGGCCTCTCGGTCCTCGAGTACTTCATCGCCACGCACGGTGCTCGTAAGGGTCTGGCCGACACGGCTCTGCGCACAGCAGACTCGGGCTACCTGACCCGTCGTCTCGTCGACGTCTCGCAGGACGTCATCGTCCGCGAGGACGACTGCGGGACCGAGCGCGGTCTCACGCTCCCCGTGGGCGAAGACCTCGGTGACGGTCGTCTCGTGCGCCACGCCAAGGTCGAGCAGAGCATCTACTCGCGCACCCTGGCCGCCTCGGTCGAGGTCGACGGCAAGGTGCTCGGCAAGTCAGGCGACGACGTCGGAGACGTCCTCATCGACGCGCTGCTCGCTGCGGGCGTCACGACCCTCAAGGTGCGCTCCGTGCTCACCTGTGAGTCGCACGTCGGTACCTGCGCCCGCTGCTACGGCCGTTCGCTCGCGACCGGCAAGCTCGTGGACATCGGCGAGGCCGTCGGCATCATCGCGGCCCAGTCGATCGGTGAGCCCGGTACGCAGCTGACCATGCGTACCTTCCACACCGGTGGTGTGGCGTCGGCCGACGACATCACGCAGGGTCTGCCCCGTGTCACCGAGCTCTTCGAGGCCCGCACCCCCAAGGGTGAGGCCCCGATCGCGGAGTACTCCGGCAAGATCACGATCGACGACTCCGAGCGGACCCGTCGGATCGTCCTCACCCCCGAGGACGGCTCCGAGGAGATCGCGTACCCGGTCACGAAGCGTTCGCGCCTGCTGGTCGAGGACGGACAGGACGTCGTCGTCGGCACCCAGCTCGTCCAGGGTGCTGTCGACCCGAAGAAGGTCCTGCGCATCCTCGGACCGCGTGCCACCCAGAAGCACCTGGTGGACGAGGTCCAGGAGGTCTACGGCTCGCAGGGTGTCGACATCCACGACAAGCACATCGAGGTCATCGTCCGGCAGATGCTGCGTCGCGTGACCGTGCTCGACTCGGGTGACTCGATCCTGCTGCCCGGCGAGCTCGCCGAGCGTGGCCGCTTCGAGAACGCCAACCGCCAGGCTGTCGCCGAGGGTGGTCAGCCGGCCTCGGGTCGTCCTGAGCTCATGGGCATCACGAAGGCGTCGCTCGCGACCGACTCGTGGCTGTCTGCGGCGTCCTTCCAGGAGACCACCCGCGTGCTCACGGAGGCCGCCATGAGCGGTCGCCGCGACCCGCTGCTGGGCCTCAAGGAGAACGTCATCCTCGGAAAGCTCATCCCCGCCGGTACGGGCCTGCCCCGCTACCACGAGGTCACCGTCGAGCCGACCGAAGAGGCGAAGGCCGAGCTGTACCCGAGCTTCGGGTACGACGAGATCGACTTCCCCGCGCTCGGCATGGGCTCGGGCGAGGCCATCCCGCTCGAGGACATCGACTTCGGTCCGGACTTCCGCTGACCGAGATCTGATCTCGACCGCCTGACACAGCAGGGCGGCTCCTCTGGGAGCCGCCCTGCTGTGCTGTCGGGGAGCGGTGCTGCTCGGCCGTCAGAGGGGGAGAGGGGCGCGCTCAGGAGGGCTCCGCGCACGGCTTCCGGAGAGTCCTCGGCGGGGGAGAGGCGCGCGGAGGAGCGCCATCCCCAGCGCTTCGCGAGCTCCTGGACCAGGGCTCTGGGAGAGCGCCCCCAGCCGCTCCACGGCTGCTCGTGGGACCCTGGCCAGCGACATTGACCTCCTGGGTTCCGCCGGGTAGTGTTGAGCACCGTGCCCGTGCTCTCGGGCCATCGTGCGTCCCAGACGTCCTCCGCTGATCGCCGAGCAGCCTGCTGCTCTGGCTCGACGGGTGGAGGCCAGGGATCGCCGGTCGACACGACCGGACCACGACGGCCAGACGATGCGGCGGGCTTTTCCGGATCGGCGCCTGGCGTCGCTCTGGACCATCGAGCCGGTGGTACGTGGCGTAGTGCAGCTGAAGCTGCGGTGCCCTCGTGCACCCAGCGCGGACACAGACCAGCAACGCATGCCACAGCCAGCACCGAGATCATCTCGGTGGGCTCGAGTAGACACGGAGACGCAGTGCCCACGATTCAGCAGCTCGTCCGCAAGGGGCGGACATCAAAGGTCTCGAAGTCCAAGACCCCCGCCCTCAAGGGCTCGCCCCAGCGACGCGGTGTGTGCACCCGCGTCTACACCACGACCCCGAAGAAGCCGAACTCCGCGCTCCGCAAGGTTGCCCGCGTGAAGCTCTCCTCCGGCGTCGAGGTCACCGCCTACATCCCCGGTGTCGGCCACAACCTCCAGGAGCACTCGATCGTGCTCGTCCGCGGCGGTCGTGTGAAGGACCTCCCCGGTGTTCGCTACAAGGTCATCCGCGGCGCACTCGACACCCAGGGTGTCAAGAACCGCAAGCAGGCTCGCAGCCGTTATGGCGCGAAGAAGGAGAAGAGCTGAGATGCCTCGTAAGGGTCCGGCCCCGAAGCGGCCACTCGTCATCGACCCGGTCTACGGATCGCCGGTCGTCACGCAGCTGATCAACAAGGTTCTCCTCGACGGCAAGAAGTCGACCGCTGAGGCGATCGTCTACGGTGCCCTCGAAGGTGTGCGCGAGAAGACCGCGGGTGACCCCGTCGTCGTTCTCAAGCGTGCGCTCGAGAACGTCCGCCCCGCCCTCGAGGTGCGCTCGCGCCGTGTCGGTGGAGCGACCTACCAGGTCCCCGTCGAGGTCCGCCCCGCGCGTGCCACGACGCTCGCCCTGCGCTGGCTCACCGACTACTCCCGCGCCCGTCGCGAGAAGACGATGACCGAGCGCCTCATGAACGAGATCCTCGACGCGAGCAACGGCCTCGGTGCCGCTGTCAAGCGCCGTGAGGACATCCACAAGATGGCCGAGTCCAACAAGGCCTTCGCGCACTACCGCTGGTAATGGCGCACCGGTGCCCCGAGGGACTCCCTCGGGGCACCGGGCCATCCGCTGCCCTCCCTCGCGGGGCCGGCAGTCTCTTGTCTCGCTCCGTCCCCCATCAGTAAGAGGTAAACCGTGGCACAGGACGTGCTCACCGACCTGAACAAGGTCCGCAACATCGGCATCATGGCCCACATCGATGCTGGCAAGACGACGACCACCGAGCGGATCCTGTTCTACACCGGGGTCAACTACAAGATCGGTGAGACCCACGACGGCGCATCGACGACTGACTGGATGGAGCAGGAGAAGGAGCGCGGCATCACCATCACGTCCGCGGCCGTGACCTGCTTCTGGAACAAGAACCAGATCAACATCATCGACACGCCCGGACACGTCGACTTCACGGTCGAGGTCGAGCGCTCGCTCCGCGTCCTCGACGGCGCTGTCGCCGTCTTCGACGGCAAGGAGGGCGTCGAGCCCCAGTCCGAGACCGTCTGGCGCCAGGCCGACAAGTACAACGTCCCCCGCATCTGCTTCGTCAACAAGATGGACAAGCTCGGCGCGGACTTCTACTTCACCGTCGACACCATCATCAACCGCCTCAAGGCGAAGCCGCTGGTCATCCAGCTGCCCATCGGGTCCGAGAGCGAGTTCACCGGCGTGGTGGACCTGCTCGAGATGAAGGCCCTCATGTGGCGCGGTGAGACCAAGATGGGCGAGGCGTACACGACCGAGGAGATCCCGGCCGACCTCCTCGAGAAGGCACAGCAGTACCGTGCCCAGCTCATCGAGGACGTCGCCGAGTCGAGCGAAGAGCTCCTCGAGAAGTACCTCGGCGGCGAAGAGGTCACGATCCCCGAGATCAAGACCGCGATCCGTGCGCTCACCGTCGCCGGCGAGGCCTTCCCGGTCCTCTGCGGCTCGGCGTTCAAGAACAAGGGCGTCCAGCCCATGCTCGACGCCGTCATCGACTACCTCCCGTCGCCCCTCGACGTGCCGGCGATCGACGCCCACGACGTGCGTGACTTCGAGAAGGTCATCGAGCGCCACCCGGACGCCACGGAGCCCTTCGCGGCTCTCGCCTTCAAGGTCGCGGCTCACCCGTTCTTCGGCAAGCTGACGTACATCCGCGTCTACTCGGGCAAGGTCGACCCCGGCGCACAGCTCCTCAACTCCTCCAAGGGGAAGAAGGAGCGCCTGGGCAAGATCTTCCAGATGTACTCCAACAAGGAGAACCCTGTGCCCTCGGCGAGCGCGGGTCACATCTACGCGGTCATCGGCCTCAAGGACACCACGACGGGTGACACGCTCACCGACGTCGCGAACCCTGTCGTCCTCGAGTCCATGACCTTCCCCGAGCCCGTCATCGACGTGGCCATCGAGCCGAAGACGAAGGCCGACCAGGAGAAGCTCTCGGTCGCCATCCAGAAGCTCGCCGAAGAGGACCCGACGTTCCGCGTCAAGCTGGACGACGAGACCGGCCAGACCGTCATCGGCGGCATGGGCGAGCTCCACCTCGACATCCTCGTCGACCGTATGCGTCGCGAATTCAACGTCGAGGCCAACGTCGGCAAGCCGCAGGTGGCCTACCGCGAGACGATCCGCCGCACGGCGGAGAAGATCGACTACACGCACAAGAAGCAGACCGGTGGATCGGGTCAGTTCGCCAAGGTGCAGGTCACCTTCGAGCCCCTCGAGACCGCCGAGGGCGAGCTGTACCAGTTCGTCAACGCTGTCACGGGTGGTCGTATCCCTCGCGAGTACATCCCCAGCATCGACGCCGGTATCCAGGCGGCGATGAGCCAGGGTGTCCTCGCAGGCTTCCCGCTCGTGGGTGTCAAGGCCACCGTCATCGACGGCGCGTACCACGACGTCGACTCCTCGGAGATGGCGTTCAAGATTGCCGGCTCGATGGTCCTCAAGGAGGGCGTCAAGCGGGCTGACCCGGTTATCCTTGAGCCGGTCATGGCAGTTGAGGTCCGTACTCCTGAGGAGTACATGGGTGACGTCATCGGCGACATCAACTCGCGTCGCGGGATGATCCAGTCGATGGAGGACGCGACAGGCGTCAAGGTCATCCGGGCCCAGGTGCCGTTGTCAGAGATGTTCGGGTACATCGGTGACCTTCGGTCGAAGACCCAGGGTCGTGCCGTGTACTCGATGCAGTTCGACAGCTACTCCGAGGTTCCTCGGAACGTTGCCGAAGAGATCATCAAGAAGACCCGGGGCGAGTGAGTCCCCACAGGTCGAACCGCAGTATCACCACCATCAACCTGTAGCGACCCGCACGCCCCGCAGATACACCGCTGAAACGAGCTAGTATCTGCATCGTTCGGCACGACTACCCAAGTCCCAGGAGGACCCCAGTGGCGAAGGCCAAGTTCGAGCGGACCAAACCGCACGTCAACATCGGAACCATCGGTCACGTTGACCACGGCAAGACGACGCTGACGGCGGCGATCTCCAAGGTGCTGCACGACAAGTTCCCGGACGTGAACCCTGAGTTCAAGTTCGACGAGATCGACAAGGCACCGGAAGAGAAGCAGCGCGGTATCACGATCAACATCGCGCACATCGAGTACGAGACGGGCAAGCGCCACTACGCGCACGTCGACGCTCCCGGTCACGCTGACTACATCAAGAACATGATCACCGGTGCTGCTCAGATGGACGGCGCGATCCTCGTGGTCGCGGCGACCGACGGCCCGATGGCTCAGACCCGTGAGCACGTTCTGCTCGCCCGCCAGGTCGGTGTCCCCTACCTGCTGGTCGCGCTGAACAAGGCTGACATGGTCGAGGACGAAGAGATCCTCGAGCTCGTCGAGATGGAGGTGCGTGAGCTCCTCTCCGCTCAGGGCTTCGACGGCGACAACGCCCCGGTCATGCGCGTTTCGGGCCTCAAGGCTCTCGAGGGCGACGCTGAGTGGGTCAAGTCCGTCGAGGACCTGATGGAAGCTGTCGACGAGAACGTCCCGGACCCCGTCCGCGACCTCGACAAGCCCTTCCTCATGCCGATCGAGGACGTCTTCACGATCACCGGTCGTGGAACCGTCGTCACCGGCAAGGTCGACCGTGGAGCGCTCGCGCTCAACTCTGAGGTCGAGATCGTCGGAATCCGCCCCGCGCAGAAGACGACCGTCACCGGCATCGAGACGTTCCACAAGTCCATGGACGAGGCACAGGCCGGCGACAACACCGGTCTCCTCCTCCGCGGCATCAAGCGCGAGGACGTCGAGCGTGGCCAGGTCGTGGTCAAGCCCGGCTCCATCACGCCGCACACCGAGTTCGAGGCTCGCGTCTACATCCTTGCGAAGGACGAGGGCGGGCGTCACAACCCGTTCTACTCGAACTACCGTCCGCAGTTCTACTTCCGCACCACGGACGTCACCGGCGTCATCACGCTGCCCGAGGGCACCGAGATGGTCATGCCTGGTGACAACACCGAGATGACGGTCGAGCTCATCCAGCCGATCGCCATGGAAGAGGGCCTCGGCTTCGCTATCCGTGAGGGTGGCCGCACCGTTGGATCGGGCCAGGTCACCAAGATCCTCAAGTGATCTAGTGCCTAGCTGACCAGCTAGCTCGTCCGGAGACCCGGCAGCCCTCGTGGCTGCCGGGTCTCCGTGCGTCTGGGGGCGGGGGAGGTGCCTGGTGGTACCTCGTACCCGACCGGCTGCCGACAGGCGGGCACCTCCGTTCCCCGCCGGTGCCTTCTGTGCCTGCCGGGGCCGTCGACGCCGCGGAGCTGCCGGCCGTGCCGGCAGAGGGGCGGCGCAGGTCACAACCCGGCGCGGGTTGGCTTTTCCACCTCGCCGTGGCAGACTAGTCAAGTTGCCTGTTACGGGCGCGCTCATTCTCAAGTCGAACAGTGTGTTGAACCGCGGGTCCTCCCAGAGGAGGGCCGTTGCCGTGTGTTGAGCTCTCTGTTCTTCGACAGATCGAGGCGCCACGGGACCCCGGTTCCACACAGGTGAGAAGACGTTGTGATCAGCTGGGCATCGTCGGGCACGCAGTGCTCACGAGCAGCAGCGGTTCACATTTCCAACGGCCCCGTACCACACAGTGGTGCAGCGCAAGAGGTTGTCGCCCAGAGCGACACGCCCGAGCGCGGGGGTCGGACAGTTCGAGAGAAAGAGTCAGACGACGCCATGGCGGGACAGAAGATCCGCATCCGGCTCAAGTCCTACGACCACGAGGTCATCGACAGCTCGGCGCGCAAGATCGTCGACACGGTGACACGCGCTGGTGCGACGGTCGTGGGCCCGGTGCCGTTGCCGACGGAGAAGAACGTGTTCTGCGTTATCCGTTCGCCTCACAAGTACAAGGACAGCCGCGAGCACTTTGAGATGCGCACGCACAAGCGGCTCATCGACATCATCGATCCCACGCCGAAGGCGGTCGACTCGCTCATGCGTCTCGACCTGCCGGCGGACGTGAACATCGAGATCAAGCTCTGAGGCTGGGGGAGGACATCACTATGGCTACCCAGCAGAACGAACGGCCCGTCACGGCCGTGCTCGGAACCAAGCTCGGGATGACCCAGGTCTGGGACGAGGCAGGACGCCTCGTTCCCGTGACCGTGGTCCAGGTCGGCACCAACGTGGTGACCCAGGTCCGTACAGCTGAGGTCGACGGCTACGCAGCCGTCCAGCTCGCCTACGGCCAGATCGACCCGCGCAAGGTCTCGCAGCCGCTGAAGGGTCACTTCGAGAAGGCCGGGGTCACCCCGCGCCGTCACGTGACCGAGATCCGTACGTCCGACGCCGGCGAGTTCACGCTCGGCCAGGAGCTCACCGCCGAGGCCTTCGCCTCCGGCAGTGTCGTGGACGTCATCGGGACCACCAAGGGTAAGGGCTTCGCAGGAGTCATGAAGCGCCACGGATTCCACGGAGTCGGCGCGTCCCACGGTGCCCACAAGAACCACCGCAAGCCCGGCTCGATCGGTGGGGCCTCGACCCCGTCGCGCGTGTTCAAGGGTGTGCGCATGGCTGGTCGGATGGGTGTTGACCGTCAGACCACGCAGAACCTGACCGTTCACGCGGTCGACGCCGAGAAGGGCCTGCTCCTCGTCAAGGGTGCAGTTCCCGGACCTAAGGGCGGCGTCGTCCTCGTGCGTAGTGCCGCGAAGGGTGCGTGAAGACATGTCTGAAACGCTCACCGTCGACGTCATCGACGCCACAGGCAAGAAGGCCGGCACGACCGACCTGCCCGCCGAGGTGTTCGACGTCCAGACGAACATCCCGCTGATCCACCAGGTCGTCGTCGCGCAGCTCGCTGCAGCCCGTCAGGGTACGCACGACACCAAGAGCCGCGGCGAGGTCCGCGGTGGTGGACGCAAGCCGTACAAGCAGAAGGGGACCGGCCGTGCCCGTCAGGGCTCGACCCGTGCTCCTCAGTTCGCCGGTGGTGGAGTCGTCCACGGCCCCACGCCTCGCGACTACTCGCAGCGCACCCCCAAGAAGATGAAGGCTGCTGCTCTCCGCGGCGCCCTGTCCGACCGGGCTCGCGCAGGCCGCATCCACGTCGTCACCGGTTTTGGTGTCGACGGCGTGCCGTCGACCAAGCAGGCTCTCACCTCGCTCTCCAACCTCGCTCCTCGTCGCAACGTCCTCGTTGTGCTCGAGCGCGGTGACGAGCTCACGGTGAAGTCGCTCCGCAACGCTGAGCAGGTGCACCTCCTGGTCGCTGACCAGCTCAACACCTACGACGTGCTCGTCTCTGACGACGTGGTCTTCACGCAGGGCGCGCTCGACGCGTTCCTCGCCGGGCCCACGACAGGTTCTTCGGTCAAGGCCGTCGCGACCGAGTCCGAGTCGGCACAGCTCGCGAAGGAGGACGCCAAGTGAGCACCACCGTCCAGAAGGACCCCCGCGACATCCTGATCGCGCCGGTCCTCTCGGAGAAGAGCTACGGCCTGCTCGACGAGGGGAAGTACACCTTCCTCGTCGACCCGCGGTCGAACAAGACGGAGATCAAGATCGCCATCGAGAAGATCTTCGATGTCAAGGTCGCCTCCGTCAACACGATCAACCGCAAGGGCAAGACCCGGCGGACCCGTTTCGGTATCGGCAAGCGCAAGGACACCAAGCGTGCAATCGTCTCCCTCCGTGAGGGTTCGATTGACATGTTCGGTGGCCCGGTCGGCTGAGCCGGCCGAGAGCAGATTGAGGACAGATCCCCATGGGAATCCGTAAGTACAAGCCGACGACGCCCGGACGCCGCGGCGCCAGTGTCGCCGACTTCGTCGAGATCACGCGCTCGGAGCCGGAGAAGTCGCTGATCCGCCCGCTCCACAAGACCGGTGGCCGTAACAGCTCCGGCCGTATCACCACCCGTCACAAGGGTGGTGGCCACAAGCGTGCGTACCGCGTCATCGACTTCCGTCGCCACGACAAGGACGGCGTGCCCGCCAAGGTCGCTCACATCGAGTACGACCCGAACCGGACCGCCCGCATCGCGCTGCTGCACTACGCGGACGGCGAGAAGCGCTACATCATCGCTCCGAACAAGCTGCGTCAGGGTGACGCGATCGAGAACGGTGCCGGTGCTGACATCAAGCCCGGCAACAACCTGCCTCTTCGCAACATCCCGACCGGTACGGTCATCCACGCCATCGAGCTCAAGCCCGGCGGCGGCGCGAAGATCGCACGTTCGGCCGGTGTGTCGGTGCAGCTCGTCGCCAAGGACGGCAACTTCGCGCAGCTGCGCATGCCGTCCGGCGAGATCCGCAACGTCGACCTGCGCTGCCGCGCCACGGTCGGCGAGGTGGGCAACGCCGAGCAGTCGAACATCAACTGGGGCAAGGCCGGCCGCATGCGCTGGAAGGGCAAGCGCCCGACAGTCCGTGGTGTCGCCATGAACCCCGTCGACCACCCGCACGGTGGTGGTGAAGGGAAGACCTCTGGTGGTCGTCACCCTGTCAGCCCCTGGGGCCAGGCAGAGGGTCGCACCCGTCGTCCCAACAAGGCGAGCGACAAGCTCATCGTCCGTCGCCGTCGTACCGGCAACAAGAAGCGTTGATAAGGAGCCTGACAGATGCCTCGTAGCCTCAAGAAGGGCCCCTTCGTTGACGGCCACCTTCAGAAGAAGGTGGACGTCCAGAACGAGAAGGGGACCAAGAACGTCATCAAGACCTGGTCCCGTCGGTCGGTCATCACGCCCGACTTCCTCGGTCACACGTTTGCCGTGCACGACGGACGCAAGCACACCCCGGTGTTCGTCACCGAGTCGATGGTGGGTCACAAGCTCGGCGAGTTCGCTCCGACGCGCACCTTCCGCGGCCACGTGAAGGACGACAAGAAGGGCCGTCGCCGCTGACCCCCGGGTCAGCAGCGACAGGGACCTCTTGGTCATGACCAGACAAGAAGGCAGGACAGCAATGGAAGCCAAGGCGCAGGTGCGGTTCATCCGCGTCACGCCCCAGAAGGCCCGGCGCGTCGTGGATCTCATCCGTGGCAAGCAGGCCTCTGAGGCCGTCGCGGTGCTGAAGTTCGCACCGCAGGCCGCCTCCGAGCCGATTCGCAAGGTCGTGGAGAGCGCGATCGCGAACGCACGGGTCAAGGCAGACCGTGCGAGCGTGGCGTTCGACGAGCAGCAGCTCGTCGTCACGGCCGCGTTCGTCGACGAGGGGCCGACCCTCAAGCGGTTCCGCCCCCGCGCTCAGGGGCGAGCCAGCCAGATCCTCAAGCGGACCAGCCACATCACCGTGGTTGTCGCCCCGCGCGAAGACACGAAGGGAAGGGCCCGATAGTGGGACAGAAGGTTCACCCGCACGGGTACCGTCTCGGCATCACGACCGACCACCGCTCGCGGTGGTTCGCCGACAGCACCAAGCCCGGTCAGCGCTACCGCGACTACGTCCGTGAGGACGTCCAGATCCGCAAGCTCATGAGCACCGGCCTCGAGCGCGCTGGAATCTCGAAGGTTGAGATCGAGCGCACCCGCGACCGCGTCCGCGTCGACATCCACACAGCCCGTCCGGGCATCGTGATCGGTCGTCGTGGCGCCGAGGCAGACCGCATCCGCGGCGAGCTCGAGAAGCTCACTGGCAAGCAGGTCCAGCTCAACATCCTCGAGGTCAAGAACGCTGAGATCGATTCTCAGCTCGTGGCCCAGGGGATCGCCGAGCAGCTCGCGAGCCGTGTCTCGTTCCGCCGTGCGATGCGCAAGGGCATGCAGTCCGCCCAGCGCGCCGGTGCCAAGGGCATCCGTGTCCAGTGCTCCGGTCGTCTCGGTGGCGCAGAGATGAGCCGCAGCGAGTTCTACCGCGAAGGCCGTGTGCCGCTGCACACCCTCCGCGCGAACATCGACTACGGCTTCTTCGAGGCCCGCACCACCTTCGGCCGTATCGGCGTCAAGGTGTGGATCTACAAGGGCGACATGACGGAGAAGGAGTTCGCGGCTTCGCAGGCGAACCAGGCGCCTCGCGCGCCCCGTGGTGGCCCGCGCGGCGAGCGTCCCGCTCGCGGCGGCCGTCGTAACGAGCGTCCGGCCGCTGCCGAGGCGCCCGCACAGGCCGACCAGGCTGCTGCTGCTCCGGCAGAGGCTGCCCCGGCCGCTCCGACCGGAACGGAGGCCTGAGCATGCTGATCCCGCGCAGGCTGAAGCACCGCAAGCAGCACCACCCGGGGCGCTCCGGCGCCGCGACCGGTGGTACCACGATCGCGTTCGGCGAGTACGGAATCCAGGCTCTCGAGCCGGCCTACGTCACGAACCGTCAGATCGAGGCTGCTCGTATCGCCATGACCCGCCACATCAAGCGTGGTGGCAAGGTCTGGATCAACATCTACCCTGACCGTCCGCTGACCAAGAAGCCTGCGGAGACCCGAATGGGTTCAGGTAAGGGTTCCCCCGAGTGGTGGATCGCGAACGTCAAGCCCGGCCGGATCGTCTTCGAACTCGCCGGTGTCCCGGAAGATCTGGCCCGGGAGGCTATGCGTCGCGCTATCCACAAGCTCCCGATGAAGTGCCGTTTCGTGGTGCGCGAGGGTGGTGGCAACTGATGGCTTTCGGAACCAAGGATCTGGCTCCTAGCGAGCTGGACGGCTTCGACGACGAGAAGCTTGTCGCCGAGCTGGAGAAGTCCAAGAAGGAGCTCTTCAACCTCCGCTTCCAGTCGGCCACCGGCCAGCTGGAGAGCCACGGTCGGCTCAAGGCTGTTCGTCGCGACATCGCGCGGATCTACACGATCCTGCGTGAGCGCGAGCTCGGCATCCGTACCGCACCGAGCGTGAGTGAGTGAGGCTGACATGAGCGAGAAGACAACTGCTGAGGCAGCTGCAGAGCAGGACGTCGCCGCCAGCCGGCCGAACCGCAAGACGCGGCGCGGCTACGTGGTGAGCGACAAGATGGACAAGACCGTCGTCATCGAGGTCGAAGACCGGGTCAAGCACCCGCTCTACGGTAAGGTGATCCGACGTACCTCGAAGGTCAAGGCGCACGACGAGCAGAATGCTGCTGGTACTGGCGACCTCGTCCTCATCATGGAGACCCGCCCGCTGTCCGCCACCAAGCGGTGGCGACTGGTGGAGATCCTCGAGAAGGCCAAGTAACACCAGCACTTGGAAGTAGAGATCTGACGCCTGAGGGGCGGACCCGTGGTCACCACGGGTCCGCCCCACAGGGGTGAGACGAGCTACTACAGTGCTTGTCAGCTATCCGTTCGGCAAGGCTCGTTGCGACGAGAACCAGCTCGACGACAGGAGTTCATCACATGATCCAGCAGGAGTCGCGACTTCGAGTCGCCGACAACACGGGTGCCAAGGAGATTCTCTGCATCCGTGTTCTCGGTGGGTCGGGCCGTCGCTACGCCGGTATCGGCGACACCATCGTCGCAACCGTCAAGGATGCGATCCCCGGCGGCAACGTCAAGAAGGGCGATGTGGTCAAGGCCGTCATCGTCCGGACCACCAAGGAGCGCCGTCGTCCCGACGGTTCCTACATCAAGTTCGACGAGAACGCCGCTGTCATCCTCAAGGCTGACGGCGAGCCCCGTGGAACCCGCATCTTCGGCCCTGTCGGCCGCGAGCTGCGCGACAAGAAGTTCATGAAGATCATCTCGCTGGCGATGGAGGTGCTCTGAACATGGCGAAGATCAAGAAGGGCGACACGGTGATCGTGATCGCCGGTCGTGACAAGGGCAAGACTGGTCGCGTCCTCGAGGTCCTCACGGACTCGGACCGCGTCATCGTCGAGGGTGTCCAGCGCGTCACCAAGCACGTCAAGGTCGGCCAGACCCAGCGTGGGACCCGCACGGGCGGGATCGAGTCTGTCGAGGCTCCGATCCACGTCAGCAACGTGCAGTTCTACGACGCCGAGGCCAAGCGCGGCAAGCGCATCGGTGCACGCACCGAGCAGGTCGAGCGAGACGGTCGTACTCGTACGGTCCGTGTCCGCGTGACCCGCGGTCACGGCGACACCGCGAAGGACATCTGATGAGCACTGAGACGTACGCGAAGGCACAGCCTCGCCTCAAGGCCCGCTACGCCGCGGAGATCCTCCCGGCGCTCCACGAGGAGTTCTCGCACGAGAACGTCAACCAGGTCGCCGGTCTCACGAAGATCGTCGTCAACATGGGTGTCGGAGACGCTGCGAAGGACGCCAAGCTGATCGAGGGCGCCATCCGCGACCTCACAGCCATCACCGGTCAGAAGCCGCAGGTCACGAAGGCCCGCAAGTCGATCGCCCAGTTCAAGCTTCGCGAGGGGATGCCCATCGGCGCCCACGTGACGCTGCGCGGCGACCGCATGTGGGAGTTCGCCGACCGTCTGCTGTCGATCGCGCTCCCGCGTATCCGTGACTTCCGTGGGCTCTCGCCCAAGCAGTTCGACGGTCACGGCAACTACACGTTCGGTCTGAACGAGCAGTCCATGTTCCACGAGATCGACCCCGACAAGGTCGACCGCGTTCGCGGTATGGACATCACCATCGTGACGACCGCGACCACCGACGCTGAGGGCCGTTCGCTCCTGAAGCGTCTCGGCTTCCCCTTCAAGGAGCTCTGACATGGCGAAGAAGGCCCTGGTCAACAAGGCAGCCGCAAAGCCCAAGTTCGCGGTTCGTGCCTACACCCGGTGCCAGAAGTGCGGTCGCCCGCACTCTGTGTACCGCAAGTTCGGACTCTGCCGTATCTGTGTGCGCGAGATGGCACACCGCGGCGAGCTTCCCGGCGTCACCAAGAGCAGCTGGTAACAACTACGTCGTAGGTCCGGACGGTGCCCGTAGAGGCACGGACCGGATACCCCGGCGAGGAAGGGCTACAGCCCAATGACGATGACCGACCCGATCGCAGACATGCTCACGCGTCTGCGTAACGCGAACTCGGCTTACCACGAGACGGTTCAGATGCCGTTCTCGAAGCTGAAGTCGCACATTGCTGAGATTTTGCAGGCCGAGGGATACATCTCTGGCTGGACCGTCGAGGACGCGCCCGTGGGCAAGTACCTCACCATCCAGCTGAAGTTCGGCCCGAGCCGCGAGCGTTCGCTCGCCGGCATCCGCCGTATCTCGAAGCCTGGTCTTCGTGTGTACGCGAAGTCCACGAACCTGCCGAAGGTCCTCGGCGGTCTGGGTGTGGCGATCCTGTCCACGTC
Source organism: Sanguibacter biliveldensis (assembly GCF_033798665.1). Classification (NCBI taxonomy): domain Bacteria; kingdom Bacillati; phylum Actinomycetota; class Actinomycetes; order Micrococcales; family Sanguibacteraceae; genus Sanguibacter; species Sanguibacter biliveldensis. The sequence goes on along the minus strand of NZ_CP138359.1, from coordinate 3,308,119 downwards.
CTCAGGCCTCCTGACCGACAAGCAGGCCGCACAGAAGGGCGTGGGTGGGGAAGTCCTCGCCTACGTCTGGTAATCGGAAGACGGAGAGGAGATAGCCATGTCCCGTATCGGCAAAGTCCCCGTCCCGGTTCCTTCCGGAGTGGACGTCAGCATCAGCGGAGCGCTGGTGACGGTCAAGGGTCCCAAGGGAACCCTCGAGCACGTCATCCCCGCCCCCATCGAGGTCTCGCTCGCGGAGGACGGTGCCCTCGCGGTCACCCGTCCCAACGACGAGCGCACCTCACGCGCCCTGCACGGGCTCACCCGTACGCTCCTGGCCAACATCATCACCGGTGTGACCCAGGGCTACGAGAAGAAGCTCGAGATCGTCGGCACCGGTTACCGCGTGACGGCAAAGGGTTCCGACCTCGAGTTCGCACTCGGCTTCAGCCACCCGGTGGTCATCTCGGCCCCCGAGGGCATCAGCTTCGCCGTCGAGGCCCCGACCAAGTTCTCGGTCAGCGGCATCGACAAGCAGCAGGTGGGCGAGGTCGCTGCGAACATCCGCAAGATCCGCAAGCCTGAGCCTTACAAGGGCAAGGGTGTGCGTTACGCGGGCGAGATCGTCCGTCGCAAGGCCGGAAAGGCTGGTAAGTAACCATGGCTCTCAAGATCATGGGCAAGGGCAAGGCCGTCGCGCGTCAGCGCCGCCACTTCCGCCTGCGCAAGAAGATCTCGGGCACGGCTGCTCAGCCGCGTCTCGTGGTTACCCGCTCTGCTCGTCACATGACCGCTCAGGTCGTGGACGACACAGTCGGCAAGACCGTCGCCTCGGCGTCGACCCTCGAGGCCGACCTTCGTGCCTTCGACGGCGACAAGACCGCCAAGGCTCGCAAGATCGGCGAGCTCGTCGCCGAGCGTGCCAAGGCCGCTGGTGTCGAGGCAGTCGTCTTCGACCGCGGGGGCAACAAGTACCACGGCCGAGTGGCAGCAGTCGCCGACGGGGCCCGCGAAGGCGGTCTGGCCCTGTGATGACGCGAACCACTTCCGCATCGAAGCAAAGGACTCTCTGATGGCTGCAGGGCAGCGCAGCACCACCGGCGCCCCCACGGGCGGCGCCACCACCGAGAACAACAACAGCGACCGTAGGAACGACCGTCGCGGCGGAGGCCGCGGCGGAGACGGTCGTCGCGGTGACGCCGCTGAGAAGAGCGCTTTTGTCGAGCGCGTCGTCACCATCAACCGTGTCGCCAAGGTCGTCAAGGGTGGTCGTCGCTTCAGCTTCACCGCTCTCGTCGTGGTGGGTGACGGCGACGGAACCGTCGGCGTCGGCTACGGCAAGGCCAAGGAAGTTCCCGCGGCCATCGCCAAGGGTGTCGAAGAGGCCAAGAAGAACTTCTTCAAGGTCCCTCGCATCCAGGGCACGGTTCCTCACCCCGTCACGGGCGAGGCAGCCGCTGGTGTCGTCTTCCTCCGTCCGGCCGCACCGGGAACCGGTGTGATCGCCGGTGGACCGGTCCGCGCCGTGCTGGAGTGCGCCGGCATCCACGACGTGCTCTCGAAGTCCCTCGGGTCCTCGAACGCCATCAACATCGTCCACGCGACGGTGGCGGCGCTCCGCGGCCTCGAGCTCCCCGAGCAGGTTGCTGCTCGTCGTGGCCTTCCGCTCGAGCACGTCGCCCCGGCGGCCATGCTCCGTGCGCAGGCAGCGGGCAAGGCTCCGGCAGCAGAGGCAGGTGCATGATGGCCCGTCTCAAGGTGACCCAGGTCAAGTCCGCCATCGGCGGCAAGCAGAATCAGCGCGACACCCTGCGCACTCTGGGCCTCAAGCGGATCGGTGACACCGCCGTGAAGGAAGACCGCCCGGAGATCCGCGGGATGGTCGTCACGGTGGCGCACCTCGTCACCGTCGAGGAGGTCGAGTGATCATGGCTGAGAAGTCAGACAAGAAGGACGCGGCCGTCGAGACCGACGCACCCGTGAAGAAGACCGCTGCCAAGAAGGCTCCTGCTGCGAAGTCTGCAGCCGAGGCGCCCGCCAAGGCAGCCCCGAAGGCGAAGACGACCAAGGCCGCCAAGGCCGAGGCTGTCGAGCCGGTGGCCGCAGCCGGTGCAGGTGGGACCCTCAAGGTCCACCACCTGCGTCCTGCTCCGGGTGCCAAGACCGCCAAGACCCGCGTGGGTCGTGGTGAGGCGTCCAAGGGTAAGACCGCTGGACGCGGGACCAAGGGCCAGAAGGCCCGCTACCAGGTTCCTGAGCGCTTCGAGGGTGGACAGATGCCGCTGCACATGCGGCTTCCGAAGCTCCGTGGCTTCAAGAACCCGTTCCGCACCGAGTACCAGGTCGTGAACCTGGAGAAGCTGTCGGCGCTCTACCCTGAGGGTGGATCTGTCACGGTGGACGACCTTGTCGCGAAGGGCGCCGTCCGCAAGGGCGAGCTCGTCAAGGTCCTCGGCACGGGCGAGCTGACCGTGAAGCTCGACGTGACGGTCGACCGTCTCTCGGGCTCCGCCAAGGACAAGATCCTTGCAGCTGGCGGTTCCGTCTCACAGGCATGACACACACAGCAGGGCCGGCAGCGCACACGCGCTCCCGGCCCTGCTGTCGTCTGCGGGTCCAGATGTCCGGGTCCGACCAGGCCATCCACTAGACTCGTCCAGTCACACCCGCGCCGCTGGAGTCAGCGGCGCGCGATCGACAGGCGCCGAGCACTCGGTGCCGACTCCACACGCCGCACAGACGGTGACGACTTCCCGCCTCGGCGGACCAGGAGGACTTGGTGCTCAGCGCATTCGCAAGGGCGTTCCGCACGCCCGACCTGCGGCGCAAGCTGCTGTTCACGATCTCGATCATGGCGCTGTTCCGTGTCGGCTCCTTCGTGCCGTCCCCGGGCATCGACTACGGGAACGTGCAGGCCTGCCTCGCCGACGGTGGCAGCGGAGAGCTCCTCGGTCTGGTGAACCTCTTCAGCGGCGGCGCGCTGCTGCAGCTGTCGATCTTCGCGCTCGGCATCATGCCGTACATCACCGCGAGCATCATCGTGCAGCTGCTCCGCGTCGTGATCCCTCACTTCGAGGCGCTCCACAAGGAGGGCCAGTCGGGTACCGCGAAGCTCACGCAGTACACCCGCTACCTCACCATCGGCCTCGCCGTCCTGCAGGCCACGACCTACGTGACCATGGCGCGCAACGGTCAGCTGCTGCCGGGCTGCGACGTCATCCCGAACGACAGCTTCATGACCTCGCTGCTCATCGTCATCACGATGACCGGTGGTGCCGGCCTGATCATGTGGCTCGGTGAGCTCATCAGCGAGCGTGGTGTCGGCAACGGCATGTCGCTGCTGATCTTCACGTCGATCGCCGCGAGCTTCCCGCCCGCGCTCTTCTCGATCGCCGGCGGTGCCGGTGGCGTGCAGAAGTTCATCATCGTCATCCTGGTGACCCTCGTGGTCGTCGCGCTGGTCGTCTTCGTCGAGCAGTCCCAGCGACGCATCCCGGTCCAGTACGCCAAGCGCATGGTCGGTCGCAAGATGTACGGCGGCTCGACCACGTACATCCCGATCAAGATCAACATGGCCGGCGTGATCCCCGTGATCTTCGCGTCCTCGCTGCTCGCGGTTCCGGCACTCATCGCCCAGTTCGCGGCGCCCGAGGCAGGCTGGGTGCAGTGGGTCCAGCGCAACATCGCGCTGCCCGAGGCACCTCTGCACATCGTGCTCTACGTGCTCCTCATCCTCTTCTTCTGCTTCTTCTACACGGCCATCACGTTCAACCCGGACGAGGTAGCCGACAACATGAAGAAGTACGGCGGCTTCGTGCCCGGCATCCGTGCCGGCCGCCCGACCGCCGAGTACCTCGACTACGTCATCACGAGGATCACCTCGGCCGGAGCGATCTACCTCGCTCTGATCGCGCTGATCCCGACCATCACGTTCCTGCTGCTCGACGTCAGCACCAACATCCCGTTCGGTGGTACGTCGATCCTCATCATCGTCGGTGTCGGTCTCGAGACCGTGAAGCAGATCGACTCGCAGCTGCAGCAGCGTCACTACGAAGGGTTCCTCCGTTGAGCGCACGCATCGTCCTCCTCGGCCCTCCCGGAGCGGGGAAGGGCACCCAGGCCGCACGCCTGGCCGAGTCGCTCCAGATCGAGGCGATCTCGACAGGCGACATCTTCCGCTCGAACATCAAGGGTGAGACCGAGCTCGGTCTGCTCGCCCAGCAGTACACGGCGAAGGGCGAGCTCGTCCCCGACGAGGTCACCAACGCCATGGTGCGCGACAAGCTCGCCTCCAAGGTCGCGGCGGGGGAGCAGGGGTTCATCCTCGACGGCTACCCGCGCAACGTGGCCCAGGTCGCTGAGCTCGACACGATCCTCACGGACCTCGGGCTGACGCTCGACGGGGCCGTCGAGATCACCGCCGACCCCGAGATCGTCGTCGAGCGGCTCCTGGGCCGTGCCGAGATCGAGGGTCGCGCGGACGACACCGAACCCGTCATCCGGCACCGTCTCTCGGTCTACGCCGAGCAGACCGCGCCGATCGCCCGGCTGTACGCCGAGCGTGGCGCCCTGGCCCAGGTCGACGGCATCGGTTCCGTCGACGAGGTCACCACCCGCCTGCTCGGTGCGCTCGACCACCTGCACTCCTGAGAGACAGAAGACCACGATGTTCGGCCGCGAGAAGATCGAGTACAAGACGCCTGAGCAGGTGGCGTGCATGCGCAAGGCCGGGCTCGTGGTCGCTGCGGCCCTGAAGGCTGTCGAAGATGCTGCGGCTGCTGGCCTGACCACAGCAGATCTCGACGCCGTCGCCGCGGCCGTGATCGCCGACGCCGGAGCCACGGCGTCCTTCCTCGGGTACGAGGGCTTCCCTGCGACGGTCTGCGTCTCGGTCAACGACGCCGTGATCCACGGCATCCCCGGCGGCCGGGTCCTGGCTGACGGAGACCTGGTCTCGGTGGACTGCGGAGCGATCGTCGACGGCTGGCACGCCGACGCCGCGGTGTCCTTCGTCGTCGGGGGAGAGGACGCCGCCGACCCGCGCGACCTGGCCCTCATCCGCGCCACGGACGACGCGATGTGGGCCGGCGTCGCGGCTCTCGCGTCAGGGGAGCGTCTGAGCGCTGTCGCGAACGCTGTCGACGACTCGGTCTCCGAGGCCGCCGACCGTGACGGTGCCCGCTACGGCATCGTCGAGGACTACGTCGGGCACGGCATCGGCACAGCGATGCACCAGCCTCCGGACGTGCTGAACTACCGCACCCGAGAGCGCGGAGCGAAGATCCGCCCCGGGATGTGCCTCGCGGTCGAACCCATGGTCACCCGTGGCGACCAGCTGACCCACGTGTGCGAGGACGACTGGACCGTCGTCTCGAGCGACGGGTCGAGGGCTGCCCACTGGGAGCACACCGTCGCGATACTCGAGGACGGGGTGTGGGTGCTCACGGCGGAAGACGGCGGCGCCGCCCGCCTCGCGGCCCTGGGCGTGGAGATCGCCCCGGTCTGACGCGGTTCGGGCGGGCGAACTCCGCCCGATCGTCTTCCCACCGTCGAGGCGGTGGAGGTAGCCTCGCGATTCCTGGGCGAGCCAGGGCCTCCCGTCCTTCGAGCAGAAGGACCGACGAGCAGGGCGACCAGATGTCGTGGGATTCCGAGCACCGGGGGGCTGCGGGCGGCACACGCCCGCCCAGGCTCCCTCGCTCGCCCTCGGTCCTCGTCGGCAAGCCCGCGCTGACGTCGTTGCTCGACCGCCACGAACCGCTCACGGTGATCTGCGCGCCCAAGGGCTACGGCAAGACGGCGCTCGTCAGCTCGTGGGCCCGCGCACGGACCCCCGGCCACGACCTCGTCTGGGTGTCGTGCAGGCTGCCGTCGGTCATGGCGGACGGGATGCCCGCCCCGTTCTGGGCGCGGCTCGCAGCCGAGCTGTGGCGCGCCGGGCTGAGCGCCGTCGAGCCAGGCCTCGTGCCCGGGCGGAGCGACGTGGTCGCAGCGCTCACTGGACGCACCGAGCCGCTCTGCGTGGTCGTCGACGACTTCGACGACAACCCCGACCCGCACGTCGCGGGGGAGATCCTCGAGCTCGTCCAGCGGTTCGACCTGCTCTACGTGGTGGTGCTGGCGAGGAGCCCGCGCACCACCGAGCCACTTCTCGCCTCGACCGTCGACTCGGTGGTCCTCGGACCCCAGGACCTCCTGCTCGGGGTCGACGACACCACCCGCCTGGTCGCGGCCCTCGGTCACGACCTCTCGGGCGAGTCGGTCCGGTCTCTCGTCCGGGCGACCGGGGGATGGGCAGCGCTGCTGCGCGCCGTGCTCGTCGGCTCTGGTCAGCGGGCTCGACCTGGAGGACGGTCCCGGTCAGACCTCGCGACGCAGGACGACCGACCTGCCGTCGAGGCCACGGACCGACCGACCCTGGCATCGGCGACACCGGCAGCGCCACGCCACAGGCTCGACCTCTCGGCGGGGTTCCCCTATCTCAGATCGGTCTGGGACGAGCTCGCCGACCCTGCGCTCAAGCGGTTCGTGCAGCGCACGGCCTTCATCGGGGCCTTCACGGTCGACGACGCGACCTGGACCACGGGCCTGCGTGACTGTGCCGAGATCGTCTGCGGTCTCGTCGACGTCGGTCTGCTCGTCCAGGAGACCGCAGGCACGCAGGTGCGGCTCAGGTACGTCGAGGCTGTCGCCCTGGCGGCGACGGAGATCTTCCGGGCCGAGGAACCGCGCCGGTACAGGGTCGCCCAGCGCCGCATGGCCCGGCTGCGGACGACCCAGGGGCGGGTCGGCGAGGCTGTCGAGCACCTTCTCGAGGCGCGGACCTGGGAGGCCTGTGCCGAGCTCGTCGACAGTCACTGGGCGACCCTGGTCGCGGAGCACCCGGAGGTTGTCGCCGACGTGGTCGAACGGGTGCCGGCGACCGTGCTGGCCCGCCACCCTCGCCTCGGGATCGCGCACGCGCACCTGCTGCCCGTGCTCCGCCCGCGGCGCGGCGACCCTGGTGGCGCGGCGCACGACGCCGCGCGCGGGCTGCGGGCAGCCGGGCCTGGGACCACCGAGGGCGACGGGACCGACGCGGCGGCCCAGGCGCTCGGCTCGATGGAGGAGGGACTGGCGCAGATCGTCACGCTGCGCCTCACCGGTGACTACGGCGCCGCGACACACCTCGCCGAGCAGGCACAGGTGGGCGTCGGGCCGATCCTCGACGGTGCGGACTCGGCCGCCCAGGGGGAGCTCGCCCCCCTGCTCTACGAGTGGGCGGTGACACGGTTCCTCGCCGGGGACGTCGAGGACGCCCTCTCGGCCTTCCGGCAGGGGGCCGGTCTCGCGCGCAGCGCGGGTAGACCGCTCGTGCTGCGTGAGGCTGCGGTCGGCGCCGCCCTGTGCTGTGCGCTGCTCGGCTACCTGGCGCAGGCCGAGGAGTGGTTGCTCGAGGTCCCCGCCGTCGTCTCGGAGCTCGGCCGGGCCAGCACGGCGGGCCGCACGGCGGAGGGGAGGGGCGTCCAGACGGTCCGGGCGATCGTCGCGCTCGAGCGCCTCGAGCCGTCCGGCGGGACGGCTGTGCTGCCGCCCGGCGATCCTGGTGGTGCGTCCGGGCTCGGAGTCGTCGTCATCGCTGTGAGGTCGCAGATAGCCCTGCGGGACGGCACCCACTACGAGGCTCTGGCGGAGGTCGAGGCGGCGCGGCAGGCTCTCGAGGGCAGCAGCGCATCACGCAGCCTGCAGGAGTCTCTGCTGGCAGGGGCTGCGGTCGAGCTGTACCTCGGGCTCGGGTACGTCTCGCGGGCTCGAGCAGCTGTCGCGGGCATGGACCGGAGGTACGAGGCCGTCGCGCTCGCCTGCGCCCGGACGGACCTCGTCGCGGGGGACCTGGACGAGGCCGTCGACAGGTGCACGGCGTGGTTGGCCACGCACCTCAACGGCCCGCGGATGCGTCTCGACCTGCTGCTGGTGCTGGCTGCGGCCGAGCTCGGTCGCGGGCACAGGCACGAGGCGGCCGTCGCGCTCGAAGAGGCTGTCGCCCTCTTCCGGGCGACCGGGCTGCTGCGCAGCTTCCTCAAGGTCCCGCGCGAGGTGCTCGAGGACCTGGCTCCGCAGGTGCCCGCGGTCCGCGCGGTCCTCGACGCACCGGGCTTCGCCGAGAGCGACAGCGTGTTCCCCGGGGAGTCGCCGCGCGCCAGGCTCAGCAGCCGCGAGATGCAGGTGCTGCGCAGCCTGGCCGAGAGCCCGTCGCTCGCGGGCGTCGCCCGCTCGCTGTTCTTGTCCGCCAACACCGTCAAGACGCACCTGCGGAGCATCTACCAGAAGCTCGGCACCCACTCGAGCGTCGAGACCGTCGAGAAGGCGCGCGACCTCGGGCTGCTCGACGACCCCGCCGGGGAGCCCGGCGCCGGGGGAGCGCGAGGCCCAGGGGACACCGGTCGGCGAGGTGGACGCGGCGGCCCAGTCGGGTCGGGCGGCCGGAGGAGGAGGGTCGGCGGCCGGGCAGCCGCACCCACCCCGCGTGCAGGCGACGAGCGTCCGGACGACGATGCCGAGGACGACGCCGCGGTCGACGCCGACTACGAGGACGACGACGACATGGCATGACGTGCGGCACAGTTTTCCTGTTTCGGGTCCCGTGCCGTAAGATGTTTCGTTGGGTGTGTAGTGCTCGCGCACTTCCACCACCACTCCACGGTCTCGACAGCTGGCAACAGCTGCAGACCACGTCTCCCGGACCCGTTCCGGGCGTGGCCGACGCGGCCGTGGGCAGGATGTTCGTCACGAGAGTTAGCGGAGGATATGGCGAAGAAGGACGGTGTCATCGAGATCGAGGGCAGCGTGGTCGAGGCGCTGCCGAACGCGATGTTTCGCGTGGAGCTTGCCAACGGTCACAAGGTGCTCGCTCACATCTCGGGCAAGATGCGACAGCACTACATCCGGATCCTCCCCGAGGACCGCGTAGTGGTCGAGCTGAGCCCGTACGACTTGTCCCGTGGCCGGATCGTCTACCGCTACAAGTAACCACCACTCGATCAACTGCTGTCTTGCGCGCATGCGCCACACGGCGGCGGAGGAACCACGATGAAGGTCAAGCCCAGCGTCAAGAAGATCTGCGACAAGTGCAAGGTGATCCGCCGGCACGGTCGCGTCATGGTCATCTGCGAGAACCTGCGTCACAAGCAGCGCCAGGGCTGAGAGGCCTCGGTGCTCTAGGGCACATGCTTCACAGATCGACCAGTGCCTGCCCGGCGGGCTGAACAACCGGGCACGCACGACCCAGCGCACCACCAACGGCTGGCACGGAGAGATCCGTGACCAGACGTCACCCTCGGCTCGGAGGCCGGGGCTCGCAAATCCGCGAGAGATGGTGCGGCAGACCTCCGAATGCAGTACAGGAGCCGGAAGGCACATGGCACGTCTTATCGGTGTCGACCTCCCCCGCGACAAGCGGCTCGAGGTTGCACTCACCTACATCTTCGGCGTCGGCCGTACCCGCGCCCAGCAGACGCTGGCAGCGACGGGCATCAGCCCCGACGTCCGCGTGAAGGACCTCGGCGACGCCGAGCTCGTCTCGCTCCGTGACTACCTCGAGGGCAACTACAAGCTCGAGGGTGACCTTCGCCGTGAGGTTGCTGCTGACATCCGCCGCAAGGTCGAGATCGGCTGCTACGAGGGTCTGCGCCACCGCCGCGGCCTGCCCGTGCGCGGACAGCGCACGAAGACCAACGCGCGTACCCGCAAGGGCCCCAAGCGCACCGTGGCCGGCAAGAAGAAGGCCCGCTAGCAGCCAGTAGTTCGCCGGGAGCCGGCGGTTCTACACCGGCCGCCGACAACCTCTCCCGCGATCCGAAGACCTCGAGCAAGGAAAGAAACAGCACATGCCTCCCAAGACTCGCGGCGCCCAGAGCGCACGCAAGCCTCGCCGTAAAGACAAGAAGAACGTCGCCATCGGCCAGGCGCACATCAAGAGCACCTTCAACAACACCATCGTGTCCATCACGGACCCGTCCGGTGCGGTCATCTCCTGGGCCTCCTCCGGCCAGGTCGGCTTCAAGGGTTCGCGCAAGTCGACCCCGTTCGCCGCGCAGCTCGCCGCCGAGGCCGCTGCACGCCGTGCGCAGGAGCACGGCATGAAGAAGGTCGACGTCTTCGTCAAGGGCCCCGGCTCCGGGCGCGAGACCGCGATCCGCTCCCTCCAGGCCGCTGGCCTCGAGGTCGGCTCGATCCAGGACGTCACCCCCCAGGCGCACAACGGCTGCCGCCCGCCCAAGCGCCGCCGCGTCTGACCTGACCGGTCGTCACCGCCGAGACGGTGCTCTGCCCACGTGCCCTGCACGTGGGCAGAGCACCGTCCCCCGGCAGCAAGCTGCAGGTCCCGGCGAGGAGATCTTCGTCCCGGGTTCGTGATGCGTCATATAGCGGACGCATGCTGAAAGGAACACACCCACGTGCTTATCGCACAGCGCCCCACACTGACCGAAGAGGTCATCTCGGAGAGCCGCTCCCGCTTCTCCATCGAGCCGCTCGAGCCTGGCTTCGGCTACACGCTCGGCAACTCGCTCCGTCGCACGCTGCTCTCGTCGATCCCCGGCGCTGCAGTCACCTCGATCCGGATCGACGGTGTGCTCCACGAGTTCACCACCGTGCCCGGTGTCAAGGAAGACGTCACCGAGATCATCCTCAACGTCAAGAACCTCGTCGTCTCCTCGGAGAACGACGAGCCCGTCGTGATGTACCTGCGCAAGCAGGGCTCCGGTGTGGTCACCGCTGCGGACATCGTCCCGCCGGCGGGCGTCGAGGTGCACAACCCCGATCTGCACATCGCGACCCTCAACGACAAGGGAAAGCTCGAGATCGAGCTCACCGTCGAGCGTGGACGTGGCTACGTCTCTGCCCAGCAGAACAAGTCCTTCGACGCCGAGATCGGCCGCGTGCCGGTCGACTCGATCTACTCGCCGGTCCTCAAGGTCACGTACAAGGTCGAGGCGACCCGTGTCGAGCAGCGCACCGACTTCGACAAGCTCATCGTCGACGTCGAGACCAAGCAGGCCATCAGCCCCCGCGACGCGCTCGCGTCGGCTGGTAAGACGCTGGTCGAGCTGTTCGGCCTGGCCCGTGAGCTCAACGTCGAGGCCGAGGGCATCGAGATCGGCCCGTCGCCGACCGACGCCGCGCTGGCCGCTGACCTGGCGCTCCCGATCGAGGACCTCCAGCTGACGATCCGTTCGTACAACTGCCTCAAGCGCGAGGGCATCCACGCCGTGGGTGAGCTCGTGGCACGCAGCGAGGCAGACCTGCTCGACATCCGTAACTTCGGTGCGAAGTCCATCAACGAGGTCAAGGACAAGCTCGCCGAGCTCGGCCTGTCCCTCAAGGACTCCCCGCTGGACTTCGACCCCTCGACCGCCGACTACTACGACGGCGACGACACGGAAGACGAGCAGTACACCTGACGTCTGAGTCGTCCGCGCGAGCGGCCGGCACACCCCCACCTTTCTAGGAGCACACACCATGCCTACCCCCACCAAGGGTGCGCGTCTCGGCGGAAGCCCGTCCCACGAGCGCCTCATCCTCAAGAACCTCGCGACGAGCCTGTTCGAGCACGGCCGCATCACCACCACGGTGACCAAGGCCAAGCGCCTGCAGCCCTTCGCCGAGCGCCTCATCTCGAAGGCGAAGCGCGGAGACCTGCACAACATCCGCCAGGTCGCCAAGACCATCAACTCCAAGACGGTCAACCGTCCCGGCGAAGAGGGCGACGCCGCGACCACGCTGCACCGCCTCATCACCGAGATCGCCCCGGCCATGTCCGAGCGCAACGGTGGCTACACCCGCGTGACGAAGGTCGGCAACCGTAAGGGCGACAACGCCCCCATGGCCGTCATCGAGCTCATCCTCGAGCCCGTGAGCGCCAAGCAGTCTGTCGTCCGCGAGGCCGAGAAGGCCGCGAAGAAGACCGCTCCGAAGGCTGCCAAGGCCGACGAGGCACCTGCGTCCGAGGCTCCGGCCGCTGACGCTGAGGCACCGGCAGAGGAGTCGTCCGAGAAGGACGCCTGACGCCACCCTCGTCCCCAGGGGCGAGTGCCTGAGCTTCATCCGCGAGGCCCGGTCCGTGATCTGTCACGGACCGGGCCTCGTGCGCTAACGTCGGCCCCGGTGCGCGTGCACGAGCACGTCCACGGGCCGAGAGACGACGACGAGGGGAGCGGTCCGTGTCCTGGATCGAGCTCGTGCCCGCCTTCGTGGCGTGCGCGGCGGTGCTGGTCGCGCCAGGAGCGCTCGTCGCGCGAGCCGCCGGCGTACCGGCCTGGCTGGCCCTCGGTGCCGGCCCCGGGCTGTCGGTCGCCTTCTACGCAGTGCTCGCCGTCGTCCTCGCGAGGTCCGGGGTCGCCTGGTCGCCCGTGACGGTCGGTCTTCTCGCGCTGGGGTGCCTGGTCGTCGTCGCTGCGGTCGCCGTCCTGGCCAGGCGCGCCACCAGCTCAGGGTGGGCGCGCGTCACCGGTCTGCTGCCCGGCGCAGACGGGCTCGGTGCTGGGCCTGCCTGGTCCGGGACGCCGTCAGAGGGTTCGTCTCGCGGCGCAGTCCGACGCTGGGCACCGTCGACGTGGTCGTGGCGGGTGTGGGTCTGTGCCGCGGTCGTGGTGTCCGCTGTCGTGACTGTCGTCCCGACCATGATCGGCATGGGGGCGCCGGACGCCCCGCTCCAGCAGTGGGACGCGGTCTACCACCTCAACGGGCTCGCCCTGATCCAGGAGACCGGGGACGCGAGCCAGCTCAACGGGCTCTACGGCGCGGGCGCGAGCGTCTACTACCCGACGGCCTGGCACGCGGCGGTGTCGCTCGTCGTGAGCCTCGGCGGTCCGCTGACCGCGTCGTCGATCACGGCTGCGGCGAACGCCTCGACCCTCGTCATGAGCGTCGTGTGGGTCCTGGGTGCCGCGGCCTTCGCCCGCGCCGTGCTCCCGCACCGACCTGCGGTCACCGTGCTCGCAGCACTGGCAGTCTCGGCCTTCTCGATGTTCCCGACGGTCCAGCTGGCCACCCTCGCGCAGTGGCCCAACGGGCTCGCGACCATGCTGATCCCTGGGGCGGCCGCCGCCGTGGTCACAGCCACGAGGTCGTGGCGGTCCCACGCGGTCCGGACCTCGCCCCCCGCAGCCCGGGTGACCTCGTGCGTCCTGACGGCGCTGGCCCTGGGCAGCGCCGCTGGTGTCGCGCTTGCACAGCCGAGCGGCTTCGTCGGGCTGGCAGTGGTCCTCGCGCCCTTCGTGGTGACGGTCCTCGCCGTCGTCGTGCGCGACGCGTGGCGCGGCGGGCACAGGACTGCGGTCCTCGTGCCGGCCGGCCTCGTGGTGGTCTTCGCGACGGCTGCTGCTCTCGTGCTCAGCCGGTCGTCGGTCCTCGACATGGTCTTCGGCTTCGCACGGGCCCCGCAACGGAGCATCCCCGTGTCGGTCGCCCGGATCCTCACCGACACGGTCTTGACCCCTGTCCCCGGCAACATCGTGGTGTCGGTGCTCGTGGTCGTCGGAGCTGTGGTGCTCCTGCGCCGGCGGCGGCACCGCTGGCTCGTGGTCTCCGCAGGTCTTGTCGTGGCGCTCGCCGCCCTGGCCGCTGGCCCGGAGAACCCGCTGCGGCTGGTCACCGGGATCTGGTACACCCAGGCGGCTCGGATCGAGGCCTTCTACCCGGTACCTGCGGCGGTCCTCGCGGCGGTCGGCGCGCTGGCCGTGGTCGACGGGGCGCGTGCGAGCGGACGGGTCCGGGCCAAGGCTCCCGGCTCGCCATGGCTCCGGTCTCCGTTCGCGCTGACCGGCGCGCTCCTGGTGGTCGCCTTCCTGACGTCGGCGGCCTTCCAGGCCCCGCAGCGGGCCGTGAGGTTCGCCCAGGCCTACGACCCGGCGAGCATCCAGTGGGGAACCATGCTCAGCGTCGACGAGCTCGAGCTGATGCGCGACCTCCCCGAGATCGTCGGCGACGACGCCGTCGTGCTGGGGGACCCGTTCAGCGGCGCGCCCTACGCGTGGTCTGTGGGGCGCACCCACGTCGTGCTCCCGCAGCTGAACATCTCCGGGCTCGACCCGGACCGGCAGTACCTGGTCGACCACTTCGACGACGTGACGACAGACCCGAGGGTGTGCGAGGCGGTGCGTGAGCTCGGGGTCACCCACTTCTACGTCGACCGGACGAAGCCTCGCGACGGTGCCAAGCGCAGCCCGCTCGGACCAGCCCTGTCTGAGGTCGACGTGTCGACAGGGTTCGTCCCCGTCGCCACAGCAGGGGACGCCGCTCTCTACGAGCTGACGGCCTGTGGTTGACGTGCCGACGGCGCCTGGGGTGCAGGCCGGGCTCCCTGTCGTGCTGGTCCACGGCATCCGCACCTCGTCGACCATGTGGCGGGCGCAGGTCGCCTCCCTCGAGGCCGCAGGGCGTCGCGTCCGGGCGGTCGACCTCCCGGGCCACGGCACACGCCTCGGGGAGCCCTTCACGCTCGACGCCTGCGACGCCGTGATCGCCGAGGCCGTCGACGACCTGGGCGGCGAGGTGCTCCTCGTCGGGCTGTCGCTCGGCGGGTTCTTGTCGGTCGAGTTCGCGGACAAGCACCCCGACGCCGTGCGCGGGCTGGTCGCCGCCGGCTGCTGCACGGACCCTCGGGTGCCGCTGCGGGCCGCGTGGGCGCGGCTCTCCCGCTGGATCGAGCGGACACCGGACTCTGGGGCTCGGTTGAACGCCTTCGTCGTCCGTGCCGCGCTGTCCCCGCAGGCCCAGGACGACATCGCGGCCGGCGGCTTCGCGCTCCGCGTGATGTCCGAGGCGCTCGACGCCGTCGGTGGCCTCGACCCGCTCGGCTCGCTGCCGAGGTCGCGGTGCCCGGTGTGGCTCGTCAACGGCGCCCTCGACCACTTCCGCACCCAGCAGGCAGCGTTCCGCAGGGCCGCGGAGCGCTCTGGCCAGCCTGTCCGGACGGTGGTGGTCCCGAGGGCCCGGCACCTGGTCAGCCTCGACGCACCCGTCGCCTTCACGCGCGTCGTGCTCGAGGCCCTCGAGGCTGTCGACCCGTCTGCACGGCCCTAGGTCGGCCAGAGCTGCTCAGGGATGGCCGGGAGCAGTGTCCCGGAGGCGCCGGCTCCCGGTCGCAGCGAGCCGAGGATGCTGCCGCCGCGCTCCTGCCGGAGTCCTCCCGGAGGAGCTGACGCCGTGCGCCTGCAGACGCCGTCCCGCCTGCAGCCCCCGTCCCGCCCGCGCCTGTCGCACCAGCTATCCGAAGAGGTCCCAGGCCCTGGCGCCCCCCACGAGGGCTGCCGAGTTCGGCACGATGACGACCTCGTCACCCAGCCTGTCGAGCACTGCCTGGGTGATCCGGCGCGAGTTGCCTCCGCCGATGTAGAGCCGGTCCCACAGGAACACCGGCCGCAGACCGTCGACGACACGGGCGACGCGCCTCGACCACAGTCCGTCCCCGAGCCTGTGCCGCTCGATCTCGCCGATGTAGGCGTCATAGGTGGTGCCGCGCCGCACGGGAGCGTGGGAGAGCTCGAGGTGGGGTGCGACCCGGCCACCGTCGAAGTGCGCGCTGCCGAGCCCGGTCCCGAGGGTCAGGACGAGCTCGAGGCCTGTCCCCGCGACCACGCCGGCACCATGGATCTCCGCGTCGTTGAGCACGAGGACCGGGACACCCAGACGCCTCTCGAGGGCGGCCCTCGCGTCGAAGCCGGACCACCGCTCGCGCAGCTCGGGGTCGATCCTCGAGCGAGGACCCGTGCGGGTGATGTAGTGCGGCGTGTGGATCACGACACCGTGCCGGATCATCCCCGGCATCCCCAGGCTCACCCTGTCGGCGGGCGGCAGGCCACGGGCGAGGCCGGCGACGGTGTCCACGAGCAGCTCCGGCGAGAGCGGGTACGGCGTCGGGACCCGGACCGCAGGCGCGTGCGCCGTCCCTGCGGCGTCGAGCACCGCAGCCTTGATGCCGCCGCCCCCGCAGTCGACGGAGAGCGTGAGCGGGGCCGGAGAGCCGGAAGCAGACATGAGGTGCAGGATACGTCCGTCGCTGTGCCCGTGGTGGGTCTGAGGCCCTGCAAGGTGGTGTGACGTCCCTCCGTCCAGTGTCGCCCTGGTCCCGCTGCCGCTGCCGCTGTCCCGCTGCCGCTGTCCCGCTGCCGCTGTCCAGGTGCCGCTGGGTGCAGGGCCCACGGGAGTACGCCCGGCAGCTGGCCGTGCGTCATCATGGGGGACGTGATGCGCATCAGACTCGACATCTCCTACAGGGGGACAGACTTTGCCGGCTGGGCCGTCCAGCCCGGGCTGCGGACGGTCCAGGGGACCCTCGAAGACGGTCTCGCCCAGGTCCTGCGCACCCGGGTCCGTCTGACGGTGGCGGGACGCACCGACGCTGGCGTGCACTCCCGGGGGCAGGTCACGCACATCGACGTCCCGGACGAGACCTGGATCAAGCTCGAGGGTCGGGGCGACAGGACGAGCGAGCAGGCGCTGCTCTCCCGCATCAGCGGTGTGCTGCCGGCCGACGTCGTGGTCCGGGCGGTGACAGTCGCGCCGCCAGGCTTCGACGCGAGGTTCAGCGCGCTGTGGCGGCGCTACAGCTATCGGATCGTCGACCGCGCCGAGCTGCGCGACCCCTTGCGCGCCGACTGGACCCTGTGGTCCCGGCGGCCGCTCGACGTCGACGCGATGCGCGCGGCCACCGAGCCGCTCGTGGGGGTGCGGGACTTCGCGGCCTTCTGCCGCCCCAGGCCTGGCGCGACGACCATCAGGCACCTGCAGGAGCTCCGGTGGGAGCGCCGGGTGGGCGGGCCCGACGACGGGCTCGTCGTCGCGAGCGTCCAGTCGGACGCGTTCTGCCACAACATGGTCCGCGCGCTCGTGGGGGCCTCGATGGCTGTGGGCTACGGCCAGCGCCCCGTGGAGTGGCCCGGGGAGATCTTGCGCGGGGGAGTGCGCGACCCCCTCGCCGGGGTGGTCCCGCCGCACGGGCTCACCCTCGAAGAGGTCTTCTACCCTTCCGACGACGAGGTCGCCGCCCAGGCGGAGCGCTCACGAGCCCGGAGGATCGAAGAGCACATCTGGCAGTAGGCCGCACGGTCCCGGCACGAGGCGGCGGCGCCGCGCAGCGCGGTACCCCCCGCACGACGTCGGAGACACCGCAGGCCCGTCCGGAGCCGGACGGGCCTGCGGTGGTGACGACCGCGACGACGTCGCCGCGCTCGTCGGGTGGTCGGTGATCCCTGCGCTCAGGGCTCTTCGACGATGTGCACGGCTGCCTCTTCGGCGCTCGCCGCACCGCCGGCGACACCGGCGTCGTCGGCGAAGGTGTCGTTGACCCGCCCGTCGAGGGCGTCGGGGTCGGCGACGAGACGACCTGCGCGGTCGGGCTGGATCGCGCCGGAGTCCGGCGCGTCGAAGACGTCGGGCTCTTCCTCGGCGAGTCGCTGGTCGAGCGTCTCGCCCTGGATCTCCTCGAGAGCCGTCTCGCCGAAGTGGTTGCTCCGCGGCCTCTCGGGCGGGGAGTAGCCCTCGTCGAGCAGATCGTCGACCCCACGCTGGGTGAGGGTGTCCTCCTTGGGCAGCTGGTCGGTGTCGCCCTCGCTGTTCAGCGCGGCGTCGGTGCTGGTTGCCGGTGTGTCTTCGCTCATCCCTCCACGGTGTCACCGCGCAGCACGGTCCGCACGTCGAGGGCGAGCTCCCCGACCCTCGTGCAGGTGGCGAGCCTGGACGTTGCCGCAGGCGCCGACGGGTAATGAGCTCGCTCCCAGCCCTGCCGAGACGGCACACTAGCCCCGTGGGACACATCGACATCAACGACGTCAGCTTTTTCCTCCCCGACGGGCGTCCGTTGCTGTCGGGGGTCGACCTGCGTGTCGGCGACGGCGCGAAGGTGGCCCTGGTGGGCCCCAACGGCGCCGGTAAGACCACGCTCATGCGGATCGTCTCGGGCGACCTCGAGGCTCACGGCGGCCGGGTGAACCGCAGCGGCGGCCTCGGCGTCATGCGCCAGCTCGTCGGCCGGATCGACGACGACAGGACCATCCGCGACGTCCTGGTCGACCTCGCGAACCCTGCCGTCAGAGCAGCGGGTGTCGAGCTCGCGGACTCCGAGATCGCGATGATGACCACAGACGACGAGCCGACCCAGATGCGCTACGCCCAGGCGATCGCCGACTGGGCCGACGCGGGCGGCTACGACGCCGAGAACGACTGGGACCACGTGACCGACGAGGTCCTCTCGATCCCCTTCGACTCGGCGCAGCACCGCGCGATGCGGACCCTGTCCGGAGGTGAGCAGAAGCGGCTCGTCCTCACCTCCCTGCTCCGCGGCCCCGACGATGTGCTCCTGCTCGACGAGCCTGACAACTTCCTCGACGTCCCGACCAAGCGCTGGCTCGAGCAGCAGCTCGCCGCGAGCCGCAAGACCGTCTTGTTCATCAGCCACGACCGTGAGCTGCTCTCGCGCACGGCGACCCAGGTGGCCTCGCTCGAGCCGGGCGCGTCGGGGTCGTCGGTCTGGGTGCACGGCCAGGGCTTCGACACCTACGCGGCTGCGCGTGAAGACCGGATGAGCCGTCTCGAAGAGCTGCGCCGCCGCTGGGACGAAGAGCACACGAAGCTCAAAGACCTGGTCAACGGCCTCAAGACACGGGCTGCCTTCAACGACGGTCTGGCGAGCCGCTACCAGGCGGCCCAGACCCGGCTGCGCAAGTTCGAGGAGGCCGGACCGCCCGAGGTCGTCGCGCGGGAGCAGAACGTCCGCGTGCGCCTGACCGGCGGGCGGACCGCCAAGCGGGCCGTCGTGGCCGAGAAGCTCGAGCTCACGGGCCTGATGAAGCCCTTCGACACCGAGATCTGGTTCGGCGACAGGGTCGCCGTGCTGGGCTCGAACGGCTCCGGCAAGTCGCACTTCATGCGTCTCCTGGCGGCGGGCGGCTCCGACCCCGCGGACCACACCCCCGTGGTCGAGGGCATGCCCGCCTCGCAGGAGCCTGTCAAGCACACGGGCGTCGTCACGCTCGGCTCGCGGGTGCGCCCAGGCTGGTTCGCCCAGAACCACGTCCACCCCGAGTGGGACGGGCGCACGCTCCTCGACATCCTGCACCGCGGTGAGGGCAGCCGGGACGGCATGAGCCGTGAGCCCGCGAGCAAGGCGCTCGACAGGTACGAGCTCGCCGGGCAGGCGGAGCAGAAGTTCGAGACCTTGTCCGGCGGTCAGCAGGCCCGCTTCCAGATCCTGCTGCTCGAGCTCGGCGGAGCGACCCTGCTGCTGCTCGACGAGCCGACAGACAACCTGGACCTGCACTCGGCCGAGGCTCTCGAGGCCGGGCTCGCCCAGTTCGAGGGGACCGTCGTCGCCGTGACCCACGACCGCTGGTTCGCCCGCGGCTTCGAGAGGTTCCTCGTCTTCGGGGGCGACGGCACGGTCCGGGCCACCCAGGAGCCCGTCTGGGACGTGGAGCGGGTCCGCCGGGAGCGGTGAGCCCGACGGCTGAGCCGCCTATCCTGGGGGCATGGCTGTCCACAAGATCGTCCTCTTCTACGCCTTCACCCCGGTCCCCGACCCGCTCGCCCTGCGCCTGTGGCAGTCGGCGCTCGCCGAGCGCTGGAACCTCACGGGGCGGGTGATCGTGTCGGAGCACGGCATCAACGCGACCCTCGGCGGCACCGTCGAGGACCTCAAGCGGTACGTGAAGACGACCCGCCAGTACCCGGGCTTCGCCTCCATGGACGTCAAGTGGTCCGACGGCACAGGCGCAGACTTCCCGCGGCTGAGCGTCAAGGTGCGTCCCGAGCTCGTGAGCTTCGGCGCCCCGGACGAGCTCGAGGTCGACGCCGACGGGGTCGTGGGCGGTGGCACCCACCTCAGCCCGAAGGAGGTTGACGCGCTCGTCGCCGAGCGCGGGGACGAGGTCGTGTTCTTCGACGGACGCAACGCCTTCGAGGCCCAGATCGGCAGGTTCCGGGGTGCTGTGGTCCCCGACGTGCGGACCACCCGCGACTTCGTGGCCGAGCTCGACTCGGGCCGGTACGACGACCTCAAGGGTCGGCCCGTCGTCACCTACTGCACGGGCGGCGTGCGCTGCGAGGTGCTCTCGGCGCTCATGACGGCCCGCGGCTTCGAGGAGGTCTACCAGATCGACGGCGGGATCGTCCGCTACGGCGAGGAGCTCGGGACGTCGAGCCTGTGGGAGGGGTCCCTGTACGTCTTCGACGAGCGGATGCACGTCGACTTCGACCCGGAGACGGTCCCGCTCGGCACCTGCGTGCTCTGCTCGGCGGTGACGGCCTCGTACGAGAACTGCGCGTCCACGGCGTGCACGACCCTGCGGGTGGTGTGCGCGGGATGCTCGGAGCAGGCGCGGTCCCAGACCTGCCCGACCTGCGCGGCGGCGGAGGCCGGGCAGGCGTCGCACCAGGTGGGGGACCCCGTCTCGGCCTGACCCACGGCGTCGGTGCGATCGCGCTGCCGCTCGTGCACCCTGTGCCTGTCCCCGTCTGGGCCGGCTCGTGTACCCGGACGGCGCACCCATGACGTGGCCGGCGCGGCTCTCGGGTAGTATCTGCTGCGGCTGGATCACAGTGCTCCGTGCTTCTACCACCGTCCTCCTCGGCTCTGACGCCGGGGGCCCGGCCCCGAGGGGCCGTGGACGACCTCCTCCCGAGGTCTGTTGTGACGCAGTCGGTTTTGACCGGCGACCCGTGGAGCAGATAGTGTGACTAGTCGTTGTGCTTCCATACGTGACCGGTGCGCCCACTCGCTAGGTCTGAGACGGAGCGCTCGCCGACCTCGCCGGCCGCAGAACTCTGCGTCTGGCAAGACACGATACGAAACGAAGGCTACGACCGTGCGTACGTACACCCCGAAGCCCGGCGACGTCCAGAGTGACTGGTACGTCATCGACGCGACCGATGTCGTCCTGGGCCGCCTCGCTACCCACGTGGCGACTCTGCTCCGTGGCAAGCACAAGGCCACCTTCGCTCCGCACGTCGACGGC
Organism: Sanguibacter biliveldensis; assembly: GCF_033798665.1. Lineage (NCBI taxonomy): Bacteria > Bacillati > Actinomycetota > Actinomycetes > Micrococcales > Sanguibacteraceae > Sanguibacter > Sanguibacter biliveldensis. The sequence continues at coordinate 3,287,150 of NZ_CP138359.1, read as the reverse complement.
GGTGACTTCGTCATCGTCATCAACGCGGACAAGGTCGCCCTGACCGGCAACAAGCGCGAGCAGAAGCTGGCCTACACCCACTCCGGCTACCCGGGTGGTCTGCGTGCTGTCGCGTACTCCGACCTGCTCGAGAAGCACCCGGAGCGCGCAGTGGAGAAGGCCGTCCGCGGCATGCTCCCCAAGACCACCCTCGGTCGCAACCAGCTGGGCAAGCTCAAGGTCTACCGTGGCACTGAGCACCCCCACGCTGCGCAGCAGCCGAAGCCGTTCGAGATCACCCAGGTCGCTCAGTAGGCCCCGCCTGCTCAGCTGACATACCAAGGACGCGAGGACATCACCGTGGCGGAGACCACCGTCGACATCGACGCGCTGGACGAAGAAGCACCCAGCACCTACACCTCTGAGACCACCGCCCCCGCGGGCCGTGGCCAGAGCATCACCGCGCCGGCCCAGGCTCTGGGTCGTCGCAAGGAGGCGGTCGCACGTGTGCGTCTCGTCCCCGGCACCGGACAGTGGAAGATCAACGGGCGCACGCTCGAGGGCTACTTCCCGAACAAGGTCCACCAGCAGCTCGTGAACTCCCCGCTGAAGCTGGTCGACGTCGAGGGTCGCTTCGACGTCATCGCCCGCATCGTCGGTGGCGGCACGTCCGGCCAGGCCGGCGCGCTGCGCCTCGGCATCGCCCGTGCCCTCAACGAGATCGACGAGGAGCACAACCGCGCGACGCTGAAGAAGGCTGGCTTCCTCACTCGCGACGCACGCGTCGTCGAGCGCAAGAAGGCTGGTCTCAAGAAGGCCCGCAAGGCTCCTCAGTACTCCAAGCGCTGATCCTTCGCGCTCCGCGACGGCCCCGATGGTGATCCCATCGGGGCCGTTCGCCGTTCGACCGGCGGGCTGCGGAGTCCCGCTGCCGTGATCTCTCTCTTCTCACAGGGGTGTACCAGCAGATGGCTCGTATCTTCGGAACAGACGGTGTGCGCGGCCTCGCGAACCGTGACGTCACCGCCGAGATCGCTCTCGACCTCGCGGTCGCAGCAGCACACGTGCTCGGGCAGCGTGGCGTGTTCTCGGGTCACCGCCCGAAGGCCGTCGTCGGTCGCGACCCCCGTGCCTCGGGCGAGTTCCTCTCGGCCGCCGTCTGCGCCGGCCTCGCGAGCGCCGGTGTCGACGTCATCGACGTCGGTGTCGTCCCCACCCCTGCCGTGGCGTACCTGACCCACAGCATGGACGTGGACCTCGGTGTCATGCTCTCGGCCTCGCACAACCCGATGGAGGACAACGGCATCAAGTTCTTCGACAGGTCGGGGTACAAGCTCGCCGACGAGGTCGAAGACCAGATCGAGGCGCGGCTGCGCGCTGACTGGGACCGTCCGACAGGCGCCGACGTCGGTCGCATGACGCAGGACTACACAGCCGTGTGGCGCTACGTCGACTTCCTCGTCTCGACCGTGCCCTACCGACTCGACGGGCTCAAGGTCGTCGTCGACTCGGCCAACGGTGCCGCGAGCGAGGTGGGCCCTGAGGCCCTGCGCCGCGCTGGCGCGGAGGTCGTGGTCATCGGGTCCTACCCCGACGGCATCAACATCAACTCCGGCTACGGCGCCACCCACCCCCGCCGCATGGCCGCGGCGACAGTCGGCCACTGGGCCCACGCGGGTGTGTCCTTCGACGGCGACGCCGACCGCTGCATCGCTGCCGACGAAGACGGCAACATCGTCGACGGCGACCAGATCATGGGGATCCTCGCCCAGGCTCACGCCGAGCGGGGCACGCTGACCAACGGCACCCTCGTGACGACGGTCATGTCGAACCTGGGGCTCAAGCTCGCGATGCAGAAGTCCGGGATCCGGACCGTCGAGACGGCCGTGGGAGACAGGTACGTCCTCGAGGAGATGCGCCGCAGCGGCTACTCGGTCGGTGGCGAGCAGTCCGGTCACGTCCTCCTCACGGACTACGCGACCACGGGTGACGGCACGCTCACAGCGCTGCACCTGCTGAGCCGTCTGGCGGAGACGAAGAAGACGATGTCGGAGCTCGCCTCGGCCATCGGTCGTCTCCCGCAGTCTCTGGTCAACGTCAAGGGTGTCGACAAGAGCCGTGCGAGCAGCGACAGCGACGTCCTCGCCGCCGTCGCCGAGGCCGAGATCCTGCTGGGCGAGACCGGCCGGGTGCTGCTGCGACCCTCGGGGACCGAGTCGCTCGTCCGGGTCATGGTCGAGGCCGCGACCCAGGAGCAGGCCGACACCGTCGCAGAGTCTCTCGCCGACGTCGTCCGCGTGCGCCTCGCCCTCTGACCCTCACCCGAACGCTCGTCCTCCGAGCCGCCGTCGCCCCAGGAGCCCGTGACATGACACTCCAGCCCTCGTTCCGTGACGCTGTCGAGCGCTACCTCGACACCTTCGACCGTGGGGTCCTGCCGATCGTCCAGGCGGGGCACCCTGTGCTGCGCCAGCCGGCGGCGGCCTACGACGGTCAGCTCGGCGACCTGCTGCCCGCCCTCCTCGACGCCATGCGCCTGACGATGGTCGACGCCCCGGGGGTGGGTCTCGCGGCTCCGCAGATCGGCATCGGGCTCCAGATCGCCGTGGTGCACGACGCCGGGGCGCCTGACGCCCAGGACCCGCGCGAGCGCACGCCGCTCGAGCACAGGGTGCTCGTGAACCCGTCCTACGAGGGCGTCGGCGACGAGCGACGCTCGTTCTTCGAGGGCTGCCTCAGCGTCGAGGGCTACCAGGCCGTCGTGACGCGGTTCCGCACCGTCCGTCTGACAGGTCAGGACGAGACGGGGCGCCAGCTCGACGAAGAGCTCACGGGCTGGCCGGCGCGGATCGTCCAGCACGAGACGGACCACCTCCGAGGCCAGCTGTACCTCGACCACGCCGAGATCCGCTCCCTCACCTCGAACGACAACCTCGCCACGCTCTGGGGTGGGCACGAGGGCCCGGCCGAGGCCGCTCAGGCACTCCGCTTCCCGACTGCCTGACTCACCCCGCGCGAACGCGGCTGCCACGGCCCGCGCGGCACGCCGTCTGCACCTTCTGGCCCACCTCGGCTCGTCCCTGAGGTGGGCCTCGTGCGTCCTGCGGTCATCCGTGCGGCCGATGCCCACCCCTGAGACCGCGTGCTGAACTGTCAGGGACACATCGGGGAGATACCCGATGGTGCCTGCCACGTCGGATTTCTACGCTGGTGGGACACCGGGACGTCCGGGCCAAGGAGGGGACGACGCACGTGCTGGAGATCATCGAGAACGTGCTGCAGTCCGTCGAGACCTGGGCCGTGGGCCTCGCCGCGTCACCCTGGGTCTTCGCGGTCCTCGTCCTCTTCGTGGTGGTCGACGCGTTCTTCCCGCCGGTGCCGAGCGAGACCCTCGTCATCGCGGTCGCCGCGTACGCGGTGTCGACAGGAGGACCACCCCTCTGGGCGATCGTCGCGGCCGCAGCCGTGGGGGCGGTGCTGGGGGACTCGATCGCCTACCTGCTGGGTCGTCATCTGCACATCCGTGGGTGGCGGGTCATGCGTGCACGTCGTCTCCAGGCAGCCTTCGACTGGGCCGAGGGTGCACTGGCTGCCCGCCCGGCGAGGTTCATCGTCTCGGCGCGGTACGTGCCTGTCGGGCGCGTCGCCGTGAACATGACGGCGGGGGCCATCAAGATGCCGGCACCTCGGTTCTTGGCTCTCGCGACGGTCGGCGGGGTCACCTGGGCGGGCTACTCGACCCTCATCGGCATCGGGTCGGGCATGTGGCTCGGCGACAGACCCTTGGTCGCCATGGTCGTCGGGGTGGTCGGCGGGATCGCGCTCGGCTACGTGGTCGACCTCGTCGTCGGACGCCTGCTCGGGCGCAGCAGCGCTGACGTCGCGAGAGCGGCAGCCGACGAGGCGGGCGACCCAGCCGTCCCAGCGGTGCGGGAGCCTGTCGCCGCGGGAGCCACCGCAGCCTGAGCCATCCCGGTCGCCAGCGGTCCTCAGATCTTGCGGAGCCGCACCCGCTCGACCGAGTGGTCGCGGCCCTTGTGCAGCACGAGCGTCGCCCGGCTCCGGGTCGGGGCGACGTTCTGCAGCAGGTTCGGCTCGTTGATCGTGTCCCAGATGTGCTCGGCGCGGGCGACAGCCTCGTCGTCCGAGAGCCCCGCATACCTGTGGAAGTACGACTCCGGTCGTGAGAACGCCGTCGAGCGCAAGGACAAGAACCTGTCGACATACCACTGACGCACGTCAGACGTCCGGGCGTCGACGTAGATCGAGAAGTCGAAGAAGTCGCTCACCGACAGGTCTGACCCCGACTGCGTGGCGCGTCCGGGCTGCAGGACGTTGAGGCCCTCGACGATCAGCACGTCAGGTCTGTGCACCACGGTCTCGGCACCGGGGACGATGTCGTAGGTGAGGTGGTCGTACACGGGGGCACGGACCTCCGGGCGCCCGGCCTTGACCTTCGACAAGAACCTGATGAGCGACCGACGGTCGTAGGACTCGGGGAACCCCTTGCGCTCCATGAGGCCACGGCGCTCGAGCTCGGCATTGGGGTAGAGGAAGCCGTCGGTCGTCACCAGCTCCACACGGGGGGTGTCCGGCCAGCGGGCCATCATCTCGCGCAGCACACGGGCCGTGGTGGACTTCCCGACGGCCACCGAGCCGGCGACGCCGATCACGTAGGGCGTCCGGCCCGAGTCCTCCCGCAAGAAGGTCGACGTCGCCTGGTGCAGGCTGCCGGCGGTCGCGACGTAGAGGTTGAGCAGGCGCGAGAGCGGCCTGTAGACAGTGTCGACCTCGGCAAGGTCGACAGGGTCGCCGAGACCACGCAGCCTGGCGACGTCGGCGTCGGTCAGCGGGAGGGGGGTCGACTCGGAGAGCCGGTACCACGCCGCCCTGTCGAGATCGACGTAGGGCGTCGCGGGGACGATGTTCTGGGCTACCACCCGACGATTCTGCCTGATGGAGCAGCGGGGTGCGTCGTCTAGACTCTGGGACCATGTGCGGAATCGTTGGTTACGTCGGATCACAGGTCCCCTCCTCGCGCCCCCTCGAGGTCGCGCTCAACGGCCTGAAGCGGCTCGAGTACCGCGGCTACGACTCCGCAGGTGTGGCGCTCGTCGCCCCCGGGGTCGACCGCGTCGTCTCGGCCAAGAAGGCCGGGAAGCTGCTGAACCTCACGGCAGAGCTCGAGGCCCACCCCCTGGCCGACGCCACGGCGTCGATCGGGCACACCCGCTGGGCCACCCACGGCGCACCCAACGACCTCAACGCGCACCCGCACCTCGCCGACGGTGGACGCCTCGCCGTGATCCACAACGGGATCGTCGAGAACTTCGCAGCGCTGCGCGTCGAGCTCGCAGCCGACGGCGTGACCTTCCTGTCCGAGACGGACACCGAGGTCGCAGCCCACCTCCTCGCCAAGGAGCTCGCCGAGGCCGGAGACCTCACCGAGGCGATGCGCCGCACGGCCGTCAGGCTCGAGGGCACCTTCACGCTCCTCGCCGTCCACGCCGACCGCCCCGACACCGTCGTGGGTGCCCGTCACGACTCACCGCTCGTCGTCGGGCTCGGAGAGGGCGAGAACTTCCTCGGCTCCGACGTCGCAGCGTTCATCGCCTTCACCCGTGAGGCTCTCGAGCTCGGGCAGGACCAGATCGCGACGATCACCCCCGACGCCGTCTCCGTCATCGACTTCGAGGGCGCTGTCGTCGAGCCGCGCCGCTTCACGGTCGACTGGGACGCCGAGGCCGCCGAGAAGGGCGGCTTCGCCTCCTTCATGGACAAGGAGATCCACGACCAGCCCCAGGCCGTCGGGGACACCCTCCTCGGGCGCACCGACCTCGAGGGCCGACTCGTCCTCGACGACCTGCGCATCGACGAGTCCGTGCTCCGCACCGTCGACAAGATCGTCGTGATCGCCTGCGGGACAGCCGCCTACGCCGGGCACGTGGCCAAGTACGCCATCGAGCACTGGTGCCGCATTCCCGTCGAGGTCGAGCTCGCGCACGAGTTCCGCTACCGCGACCCCGTCGTCAACGAGAAGACCCTCGTCGTGGCCATCACCCAGTCGGGCGAGACCATGGACACGCTCATGGCCGTGCGCCACGCCCGCGAGCAGGGTGCCAAGGTCATCTCGATCGTCAACACGCACGGCTCGACCATCCCGCGCGAGTCCGACGCCGTGCTCTACACGCACGCCGGACCCGAGATCGCCGTCGCCTCGACCAAGGCGTTCCTCTCGCAGATCACCGCTGCCTACCTGCTCGGTCTGTACCTCGCCCAGCTGCGCGGCAACATGTTCCCCGACGAGATCGCGAAGATCTACGACGAGCTCCGCGAGATGCCCGGCAAGATCCAGGAGGTCATCGACCGCGGGGCCCGCGTGCGGGAGATCGCCCGCTGGATGGCCGACACGTCGTCCGTGCTGTTCCTGGGGCGTCACGTCGGGTTCCCCGTCGCGATGGAGGGTGCGCTCAAGCTCAAGGAGCTCGCCTACATCCACGCCGAGGGCTTCGCGGCCGGTGAGCTCAAGCACGGTCCGATCGCCCTCATCGAGCCCGGTCAGGCGGTCTTCGTCATCGTGCCGTCGCCTCGTGGCCGCCACTCGCTGCACTCCAAGGTGATCTCCAACATCCAGGAGATCCGCGCCCGCGGGGCTCGCACCCTGGTGCTCGCCGAAGACGGCGACGAGGCCGTGCTGCCCTACGCCGACGAGGTGTTCTGGGTCCCGCAGGCCCCGACGCTCCTCGCGCCGCTGCTCACAGTCGTCCCGCTGCAGATCTTCGCCTGCGAGCTCGCGACAGCCCGCGGGCTCGACGTCGACCAGCCGCGCAACCTCGCGAAGTCCGTCACGGTCGAATGACCCCGACGTCCTCGCACGGACCGGCCGTCGTCACCTCGGTGGCGGCGGCCGTCCGCGTGCCCGGGGTCCTGCAGGGGCGCGCGCCGCGACTCCGGGCGGCCTGATGATCGTCGGGGTGGGGGTCGACGTCGTCGACATCGAACGGTTCATGGCGACCCTCGAACGGGCACCGCGACTGCGGGAGAAGCTCTTCACACCTCCCGAGCGCGACCTCGCGCCCTCGTCGCTCGCCGCCAGGTTCGCCGCCAAGGAGGCCCTCGCCAAGGCGCTCGGGGCCCCGGGAAACCTGCTGTGGCACGACTGCACGATCCCGCGGGTCCGGGGCGGGGCGCCTGTCGTCGAGGTGCGCGGGACCGTTGCTGCGCGGGCTGCGGAGCTGGGGGTGGCGTACTTCCACCTGTCGTTGTCGCACGACGGGGGGATCGCTACTGCCATGGTGGTGGCTGAGAGCTGATGTCTTGGGGGTCCGCGAGGCTCCGCGAGCGTGCGCGCGATCTCCGCGGCGTGCCTGGGCACGCCGTGCCAGGCCCACCACGATCGCGCGCACGCTCGCTGCGCCTCGCTCCTCTCCGGGAGCATCTGCTCGGGTTGCTGCGCTGCCGAGGACGGCTCGCTGCGCATCGCCTGACGGGGACGGCTCGCTGCGCATCGCGTGACGGGGGCGGGCTCGCTGCGCATCGCGTGACGGGGGTGGGCTCGGTGCGCATCGCGGGTGAGGGCTCGGCGAGTGTCGGCGGAGACGGCTGGAGAAGGCTCGCTGCGGCGGGTCGTTCGGTGTGCCTGCAGCGAGCCTTCTCAGGGGGGCCTGGGGGTCAGCTGAGCTCGGGGACCACCTGGGACTCGAAGAGCTCGATGCCGGAGCGGTCGTAGGCGGCCTCTGCAAAATAGGTGATGGCGTAGGTCATGCCGAGCTTCTCGAGGCGGGTGAGCTCTTCGACGATCTGCTCGGGGGTGCCGACGAGGGGGCCCTGGCGCAGGGACTCGACGGTCTCGGCGGCCTTGCTGGGGACGGTCTTGGCGTAGTGCTCTCCGAGCCAGGCGAGCCGGTCGTCGACGTCCTGGGCGGTCTCTCCGATGATGACGTTGTAGTTGGCCGAGCGGGTGATCTCCGCGAAGTCGCGGCCCACGGTGTCGCAGTGGCCGCGGAGGATCTCCGACTTGGCCGTGAAGGTCTCGGCCGTGCCGTCGAAGTTGGTGTAGTCGGCGTGCTGCGCGGCGATGCGCAGCGTCTTCTTCTCGCCCCCGCCGGCGATCCACAGCGGGATGCCGCCCTCCTGGAGGGGCAGGGGGTAGTTGCGGGCTCCGTCGACCTGGTAGTGCTTCCCGTCGAGGGTCGCTGTGCCCTCGGTCCACATCTGCCGCATGATCTGCACGCCCTCGTCGAGCATGTCGAGGCGCTCGCCGGCCCTGGGGAAGCCGTAGCCGTAGGCACGCCACTCGTGCTCGTACCAGCCGGCACCGATCCCCATCTGGGCACGGCCGCCGCTGATGACGTCGACCGTCGTCGCGACCTTCGCGAGGTAGGCGGGGTTGCGGTAGGCCATGCAGGTGCACATCTGACCGAGCTTGACCCGCGACGTCGACGCGGCGAAGGCGGCCATGAGCGACCAGGCCTCGTGGGTGGCCTCCTCGGTCGGCTCGGGCACGGTGTGGAAGTGGTCGTAGACCCACACGGAGTCGAAGGCGGAGCCTGTGTCGGCGTGCTGGGCGAGGCCGTCCATGACAGACCACTGGTCGGCCGGCGCGATGCCCGTGAGGTCCTGGCGCCAGCCCTGGGGGATGAAGAGTCCGAATCGCATGTGACCCACCTTACGTTCGGGTGTCCGGCGGTGCACCGGCGTCGGCCCAGGTGCGAGGCCTGCCGACTGCGGCATGATGGCCAGATGATCCAGGCACACGACGCCCGGGCCGTGCGCGCGGCCGAAGACCCTCTGCTCGCGCGAGGAGAGCCGCTCATGCAGCGAGCGTCGTGGGCGCTCTCCGGGGTGGTGCTCCGCGAGCTGCGAGCCGCCCGAGGTACCGTCCGGGGGGCTCACGCCTGCCTGCTCGTGGGCTCGGGGAACAACGGGGGAGACACGCTCTTCGCAGGGGCGCGGCTCGCCGGTCGTGGTGTGCGCGTGAGCGCCGTGCTCCTCGACGACAGGGTCCACCGTGACGGACTGGCTGCCCTGCGCGCCGCCGGCGGGACAGTGACGCACGCCGCGGGGCGGACCTTCGACGACGTCGCGCGGCACGTCGTCGAGGCCGACGTCGTGCTCGACGGGATCCTCGGCATCGGCGCCTCGGGCGGGCTGCGCGGGCTCGCGGGCGACGTGGTGCGGGCTGTCGTCCGGCATCTCGAGACTGGCCCGCGGAGGCCGCTCGTCGTCGCGGTCGACGTCCCGAGCGGCATCGGGGTCGACGACGGGTCGTTGCCTCGACCGGACCCCGCACGGAGCGGGAGCCGCGGGACGCATCAGCCGAGCGCCCCTGCCGTGCTGCGCGCCGACCGCACGGTGACCTTCGGCGCGGCCAAGCCCGGTCTGCTGCTGCCCCCGGCGGCGGCCCTCGCCGGAGTGGTCGAGGTGGTCGACATCGGGCTGGGGCTCGACGACGACCGCACCTGGCACCCTGGAGCCGTCCGCAGGCTGGCACCCCAGGACCTCGTGGACCAGGGGGCGCTCGCCCCGCCGACAGGGACCGCGCACAAGTACAGCCGGGGTGTGCTGGGTGTCGTGGCCGGGACCGAAGACTTCCCGGGGGCTGCTGTGCTCACGGTCTCGGGTGCGGTCCGCACGGGGGTCGGCATGGTCCGCTACCTGGGAGACCCGTCGGTCACGGCCGCTGTCCTCGCCGCGCGCCCCGAGGTGGTCCCCGCCGCGGGACGGGTCCAGGCCTGGGCCGTGGGACCGGGCCTCCCCGCAGCACCCTCGGCGCCTGCAGCACCCTCGGGGAAGTCCGGGCACTCGGGCTCCGGTGACGCCGCCAGGTCGCAGCGCACCCGGGTGCGGCACGCCCTCGCCCAGGCGACAGGCGAGCTGTCCTCCGACGTCGTCGGAGACGCCGTCCCCGTGGTCGTCGACGCCGGCGCGCTGCCGCTGCTGCCCGACCGCTGCCCGCCCTGGGTCGTCCTGACCCCGCACGCCGGCGAGCTCGCGACGCTGCTCAGGTCGCGGGGCGACGACGTCGAGAGGTCGGACGTCGAGGCCGAGCCGCTGCGCTGGGCCCGCCGGGCCCGCGACCTCACCGGTGCGACGGTCTTGCTCAAGGGAGAGGTGACCGTCGTCGTCGGACCCTCGGGCGCCTACGCCCAGACGGACGGACCGTCGTGGCTCGCGACAGCGGGTGCCGGGGACGTGCTCACAGGGATCCTCGGGTCTCTGCTCGCCGCCCGCTCGGAGGACGCCGTGCGTGACCCGGGCCTGCCTGCCCTCCTCGCAGCCAGCGCGGCTCTGCTGCACGGCCGGGCGGCCCACAGGGCCAACCCCGGTGGTCCGGTCTCGGCGCTCGACGTGGCCGAGGCTGTCCCCGGGACAGTCGCAGCCCTGCTGCGCGGCGACCTGTGACGCGAGATGCTCAGACCGAGGACACGACCGGGGACAGGCCCGACACCGTGACCGCGCTGGTCGACGAGGTGCTCGCCGCCCTCGTCCGCCCGCGGCTGCTCCTCGGCATCGCAGGCCAGCCCGGTGCCGGCAAGTCCACGCTCGCCTCCGAGCTCGTCGACGCCCTGGTCGAGGCTGGGACCACGGCGGTCCTCGTGCCGATGGACGGCTTCCACCTCGCCCAGCGCGAGCTGGAGCGGCTCGGCCGCGCTGACCGCAAGGGAGCGCCGGACACCTTCGACGTGGACGGGTACGTCGCGCTCCTGGCGCGGCTGCGGGCCCCGGGTGGTCGTACGGTCTACGCCCCGGAGTTCCGTCGTGAGATCGAAGAACCTGTCGCCGGGGCCGTCGCGGTCGACCCGGACGTCAGGGTCGTGGTGACCGAGGGCAACTACCTGCTGCACGACGACCACGGGTGGGACCAGGTGCGCGGGCTGCTCGACACGGTCTGGTACCTGGACCTCCCGCAGTCGACCCGGGTCGAGAGGCTCGTCGCGCGGCTCGAGCGCCACGGCCGCAGCCCCGACGACGCCCGCGCGTGGGCGAGCGGGCCCGACGAGCGCAACGCCCGGCTCGTCGCTCCGGGGAGGTCCCGCGCCGACAGGATCGTGCGTCGCTGACCCCCGCTCGCCGCTGCTCCCGGGTCGTGCGTGAGATCGTGGGGGCATGACCAGCTACTACCCCGCGCGCGCTGTCGTGGACCTCGGGGCCATCCGGGACAACGTCGGCTCGCTCCTCCGCCACGCCTCGCCGTCAGCCGGGACCGGTGCCCAGGTCCTCGCTGTCGTCAAGGCCGACGGCTACGGTCACGGGCTCGTCCCGGCGGCGCGGGCTGCGCTCGCCGGCGGGGCGACCTGGCTCGGGACCGCCCAGCTCGCCGAGGCCCTCGCGCTGCGCGCAGCAGGCATCTCCTCGCGGATCCTCACCTGGTTGTACGCACCCGGGGCACCCCTCGCAGACCTCCTCCGCGCAGACGTCGACGTCGCGGTCTCCGCGTCCTGGGCCCTCGACGCCGTGCTCGCAGCGGCGCAGGAGACGGGCCGGACGGCCCGCATCCACCTCAAGGTCGACACCGGGCTCGGGCGCAACGGGATCATGCCCGAGGAGCTCGACACCGTCCTCGCCTCCGCTGTCGCCGCGCAGTCCGACGGGCTCGTCGAGGTCGTCGGCATCTGGTCGCACCTCGCGCTCGCAGACGACCCGGCCCACCCCACGGTGCTCGCGCAGGCGGCAGTCTTCGACGACGCCGTCCGTCGCGCCGAGCAGGCAGGGGCCCACCTCGAGGTGCGGCACCTGGCGAACTCGGCGGCGACCCTCACGAACCCTCGTCTGCACTACGACCTGGTCCGCCCGGGCCTCGCCGTCTACGGGCTCACCCCGGTCCCGGACCTGGGGAGCGCCTCCGACTACGGCCTCGTCCCGGCGATGACCCTCGAGGCACGTCTCGCGACGGTCAAGGAGGTGCCCGCGGGGAGCGGTGTGTCCTACGGCCACCAGTACACGACGACGGAGCGGACGACCCTCGGCGTCGTCCCGCTGGGCTACGGCGACGGCGTGCCGCGGCACGCCTCGGGCGACCTGCCGCGCCGGCCTGGGGGACCTGTCCGTGTCGGCTCGGGCGCGAGCGCCCGGACGCTCGCCGTGGCAGGCCGGGTGTGCATGGACCAGGTGGTCGTCGACCTCGGGCCCGGCGCGACCGAGCAGCCCGGCGACACCGTCGTGCTCTTCGGACCGGGCACCGACGGAGGACCCACGGCGCAAGACTGGGCCGACGCCGCCGAGACCATCAGCTACGAGATCGTCACCCGGCTCGGGGCCCGGGTCCCGCGGGAGTACGTCGGCGACGTCGACCTGCCCGAGGCCCGGCAGGGTGGTCCTGCGGTCTGACGCCGGAGATACTGGTGGGGTGACTCGCACCTCTCATCTCACGATCGACCTGCCCGACGCCGACGCGACCCGTGCGCTCGGCCGCGCGCTCGCAGCCCTGCTGCGGGCCGGCGACCTCGTCATGCTCACCGGTGACCTCGGAGCGGGGAAGACCACGCTCACGCAGGGCATCGGGGCAGGCCTCGACGTCCGCGGGCAGGTGGCCTCGCCGACCTTCGTCATCGCGCGCGTCCACCCGCCGCTCGGGGACGGACCCGCCCTCGTCCACGTCGACGCCTACAGGCTCGGGTCCCTCGACGAGGTCGACGCCCTCGACCTCGACGCGAGCCTCGACGAGTCGGTGACTGTCGTGGAGTGGGGCCGCGGCCTCGTCGAGTCGATCGCCCGGGACCGGCTCGAGCTCACGCTCAGCCGCCCGCGCGGGGCCGCCGGCGCGACGCAGGACGAGCTCGCCGCGATCCTCGACGACGCCGAGTCCGGCACGCGCCGCCTCACCGTCGAGGGCTTCGGCGAGCGGTGGGCCGGTCTCGAGCTCCCGGGTGCGATCGACGCAGACGCTGCGAGCCAGGACCCCTTGGCTCCCACCGACCGCCATGAGTCAGTAGGCTGAGGTCGTGGCAGTTCTAGCGCTCGACACGTCAGCGGCGGTGGCCGTCGCTCTCCTCGACAACCTCGGCACGCAGCTCGCTGCACGCCGGGTGGTCGAGCAGCGCCGCCACGCCGAGCTCCTCGCCCCGATGATCCAAGAGGTCCTCGCGGAGGCCGGGATCACCCCCGGTGACCTCAAGGCGATCGTCGTCGGTACGGGCCCGGCGCCCTTCACAGGGCTGCGGGTCGGGCTGGTCACCGCACGCACCATGGCACGGGCTCTCGAGATCCCGGTCTTCGGCATCTCGAGCCTCGACGCGATCGCCTCCGAGACGGCTGAGGTCTTCGACCTGCCGCACGACGCCCACGTCCTCGTGGCCGCCGACGCACGGCGCCGCGAGGTCTACTACGCCCGCTACACGGTCGACGAGGTCGGGGTGCTCGGTGCCCGCGCCGTGCACACCACGGCAGGACCCGAGGTCGGCACGGCTGCCGACGTCGTCGCCGCAGGCCTCGCCGAAGGTGCCGTCGTCGTCGGGCAGGGCACCGAGCTGTACGCCGAGGCCTTCGAGGGCACGAGCACCCGCGACGGTGCGCCGTGCCTGCCCGACCCCGCGTACCTGGCCCGCCTCGCCCTGGCCCGGGTGTCGCAGGGCGAAGAGCTCTCGAGCGAGCCCCTCTACCTCCGGCGCCCGGACGCGCAGGAGCCCGCCGCCCCGAAGCGGGCGACCTGATGCCAGGCTCCGACGGGTCGTCGACCCTCGGCGGCGGGCGGACCGTCGCCCGGGTCCGCCCCCTGCGGGCGAGCGACCTGCCACGGGTGGTCGAGCTCGAGGTCGAGCTCTTCGGCCGCGGTGCGTGGAGCCACGGCATGCTTGCCGAAGAGCTCGGTGGCCTCGGTCGCTGGTACGTCGCCGCCGAGGAGGTCCGCCTAGACCGGGCGGGTCCCGGTGACCTGGTCGGCTACGCGGGACTGTGGTTCGACGGCGAGATCACCCAGGTGATGACCCTCGGGGTCGCGACCCGTGCCCAGCACTGCGGGATCGGCTCGCAGCTGCTCACGGCCCTCGTCGAGAGGTCTCGCGAGATCGGCGCGACAGGCGTCCTGCTCGAGGTGGCCGTGAACAACGCCGCCGCGATCACCATGTACGAGAAGTTCGGCTTCGTCAGGCTCGGCCTGCGCAAGCGCTACTACCAGCCCGAAGACGTCGACGCGTGGACGATGCGACTCGACCTCGCCGCAGCGGCGGACTCGGGCGGTGCTCCTGAGACCACGTCCGCACCGAGCCCGTCGTCTGCACCGAGCCCCTCGGTGGTCTCCGACCCCGCAGGCGCAGCGGCCGCGGCCGCGGCCCGGGCGGGCACAGCATGAGCGACCACACCGTCGACCTCGACGAGCGGCGAGGCCGCGTGATCGTCGGCCCCGCAGGCCTGCAGGGGCTGCTCGACTCGGGCAAGCCGCTGACGATCCTCGACGTGCGGTGGGCTCTCGGCCGCAGCGACGGCCGCGCGCAGTACGAGTCGGCTCACGTCCCCGGCGCGGTCTTCGTCGACCTGGAGACCGAGCTCGCAGGCCCAGCATCGCCAGCAGCCGGTCGGCACCCGCTGCCCGGGCTCGATTCCCTCGAAGACTCCGCTCGCAGCTGGGGTGTCCGGCGCGGCGTCCCGGTCGTCGTCTACGACGACGTGTCCGGCATGTCGGCCGCGCGGGCCTGGTGGCTGCTCCGCTGGGCCGGTGTCGACGACGTGCGCATCCTCGACGGTGGTCTGAGCGCCTGGCGCGCTCGCGGTGGCGCTGTCGAGAGCGGCGACGTCGTCGTCCCCGAGAGCTCGATCGTCCTGACCCCGGGCCACATGCCCGTGGTCGACGCCGACGAGGCGCAGCGGGTCGCGGCGACAGGTGTCCTCCTCGACGCGCGTGCCGGCGAGAGGTTCCGCGGAGAGGTCGAGCCCGTCGACCCCCGTGCCGGCCACATCCCTGGTGCGGTCAGCCTGCCGACGGCCGGCACCCTCGACGCCTCGGGCCGCACGCTCACGCCGGAGGCCCTGCTCGACAGGTTCGTCGCCGCGGGCGTGCTGAGCGGCGCACCGCACCTGGCGTCGGGGGAGGACCAGCAGCTCGCGGTCTACTGCGGCTCGGGTGTCACGGCCTCGCACCAGGTCGCCGTCCTCGCGAGCCTCGGCATCGACGCGGCGCTGTACCCGGGCTCGTGGTCGCAGTGGTCGAGCGACCCGGAGCGCCCGGCGGCCGTCGGCGCCTGAGCCGGCGAGTTCTCCAGCCCCAGCCGCCTCCCGACGAGGTCAGCGTCACGGCCGGTCCGGTGCCAGGCACAGCCCTCCCGTGTCCTAGGCTGGGGAGCATGTCTGCGCCCCTCATCCTCGGCATCGAGAGCTCGTGCGACGAGACCGGTGTCGCGCTCGTCCGCGGGAACGACCTGCTGGTCGACGCTGTCGCCAGCTCGGTCGACGAGCACGCCCGCTTCGGCGGCATCATCCCGGAGGTCGCCTCCCGTGCGCACCTCGAAGCCATGGTCCCTACGCTCGAGCGCGCGCTCGCCGAGGCCGACGTCAGGCTGTCCGACGTCGACGCGATCGCCGTCACCGCCGGACCTGGTCTTGTCGGCCCGCTGACAGTCGGCGCCTCGGCCGCCAAGGCCCTCGCGGTCGCGCTCGGCAAGCCCTTGTACGGCGTCAACCACGTCGTCGGGCACGCAGCCGTCGACCAGCTGGTGCACGGGGAGTTCCCCGAGCGGTTCATGGCGCTGGTCGTCTCGGGTGGGCACTCCTCGCTGCTGCTGGTCGACGACATCGCGACCGACGTGACAGAGCTCGGTTCGACCCTCGACGACGCCGCGGGCGAGGCCTTCGACAAGGTCGGCCGTCTGCTCGGGCTGCCCTACCCGGGTGGGCCGCACGTCGACAGGCTCGCCCGCGAGGGTGACCCGACGGCCATCAGGTTCCCGCGCGGTCTGACCGCCGCGAAGGACCAGGCCAAGCACATGTACGACTTCTCGTTCTCCGGTCTCAAGACGGCCGTGGCCCGGTGGGTCGAGGCGCACACCGACAGCGGGGCACCGCTGCCGACCGCCGACGTCGCCGCGTCCTTCGCGGCAGCCGTGGCCGACGTGCTCACCGCCAAGACGATCGCGGCGTGCGAGCGCAACGGCGTCGACACCCTCGTGATCGGCGGGGGATTCTCGGCCAACTCGCAGCTGCGCGACCTCGCCGCCGAGCGGTGCGCGCAGGCTGGCATCACGCTGCGCATCCCGCCGATCCGCTACTGCACGGACAACGGCGCGATGATCGCCGCGCTCGGCTCCGCGGTGGTACGCGCAGGGGTAGCCCCGTCGGCCCTCGACATCCCCGTCGACTCGTCGATGCCCCTCACCACGGTGAGCGTCTGAGGCGAACCGTCTGGGGCCGAGCCCTGGGCACCAGGCTCCTCAGGGCGGCGTCCCGGGGCTCCTCGGTGCCGAGTGCCCGGACCGCGCGGGCAGACTGACGACGGGGTGCTCTTGCGGGACGCAGCCTCAGGGGGATCCCGGGATCCCGGGCCCCCGAGCGTCACAACGGCTTGCCGGCTCGCATCTCGGCGACGAGCGACGCCACGACGGCGTCGAGCTCTCCACCGTTGCGGCGGGCGACGGCGCGCTGGCGCTGGTAGCCGGCACCCTTGCGCATGATCGTCCGGATGCCGTCGAGCTCGTCGAGGCAGCCCAGACGCCGGGCGACAGGCTCGAGCTCGACGAGCAGCCTCGAGATTGCGTCCGTGACGAGCTCTTCGTTGCCGGCCCTGTCGAGGATGAGGATCGCGTCCATGCCGTAGCGGGCCGAGCGCCACTTGTTCTCCTGGGCGAACCACGGCTGGATGGTCGGGAGCTCCTTGCCCTCGTCGAGCATCGTCGACAGGTGCTCGACCAGGCAGTGGTTGAGGGCCGCGAAGGCGAGCACCTCGGTGATGTTCGAGGCGCCGTCGCAGATGCGCGTCTCGAGGGTCCCGAACCTGGGAGAGGGGCGCAGGTCCCAGCGGACCTCGTCGAACTGGTCGATGACACCCGTGTGCATCATGTCGGCCACGTAGCCCTCGAGCTGCTCCCACTCCTCGAACTGGAAGCCGAGACCGGCCGTCGGCAGCTGCTGGAACATCAGCGCGCGGTTGGACGCGTAGCCGGTGTCCTTGCCGCCCCAGAACGGGCTCGAGGCCGAGAGGGACTGGAACAGGCCGAAGTACCCGAGCATCGCGCGGGAGATCGGCAGGACCTTGTCGCGGTCTTCGATGCCGACGTGCACGTGCACGCCGTAGATGAGCATCTGGCGGCCCCACCACTGGGTGCGGTCGATGAGGGTGGCGTAGCGCTCCTTGTCGGTGACCTTCTGCTGGGCCCACCGGGCGAAGGGGTGCGTGCCGGCGCACATGAGCTCGACCCGCAGTGGGTCGGTCAGCTCGCGGATCTCGTCCATGCTGCGCTCGAGGTCGTCGCCCGCCTGGCGGACCGTGCGCGAGACGCCCGAGACCACCTCGACGGTGTTGAGCAACAGCTCTTGCCGGATGTGCGGGTGCTGCGAGCCGTCGGCCGGGGTCACGGCGTCCAGGACGTGCTGGGCGACCTGGCGCAGGTCACCGGAGTCCTTGTCGACGAGGGCGAGCTCCCACTCGATCCCGACGGTCGACCGCTCTGACGTGGCGAAGGGCAGGTGCATGGTCACTCCGAGTCTGACGGGGGAGAGGTGAGCGGCGCGACGGGCTGCCCGGGGTGGCCGAGGGGCTCGACGACCAGGATGTGCTGGGCGCCGGCGACGCGGGTGAGGACGAGCGTAGCCTCGGCCGAGCCCTTGAGCGCGAGCTGGGCGCGCAGCGACTCGGGCGTGACGGCGGTGCCACGCTTCTTGATGGTCACGCGTCCCACGTCGCGGGCGCGCAGATAGCTCTTGAGCCGCTTGACGCCGAAGGGCATGGTGTCGAGCACCCTGTACCCCGTGGCGAGCGGGACCTGCTCGCCGTCGTCGAGCCTCTCGTCCGTCGTGACGTACGCGATGGTGCGGTCGAGCAGGCGGCCGTGGAGCGCGCGCGAGACGTCGGCGACCAGGCCGGCGCGGATGACCGCCCCGTCGGGCTCGTGGAGATAGCGGCCGACGCCCTCGACGCCGTCCACGGCCTCGGGCAGGGACTCACCCTCGCCGGTCCCGGTGGCGATCCCGTCGCCGCGGTACGTCCTCGCGAGGGTCTGGCCGCCCTCGGTGCGCAGCAGGAGCGCGGAGCGTCCGGGACCGTCGGGGGCGAGCGGCCCGAACCACAGACCGGCCTCGACGACGTCCCCGTCGACCGAGACCCACTGTGCCTCGCAGTCTGCGGGCAGTCCCTCGTGGGGGATCCCGGGGCCGACCTTGATGCCGACGGCCGGGACCTGCGACCGCAGCGCCCACACGTCGTCGAGGGCGGGGGCGTAGGCCTTGGGGTCGAAGATCCGCTTGCCCGAGCGGGTGCGGCGGGCGGGGTCGGCGTAGATGCCGCCGGTCCCGTCGGTGAGGCCCTCAGCGGCGAGGTCGAGCGTGAGGCCGTCGGCATGCCGGACCACAGCCTCGGGGAAGGCTCGCAGGTTCACCGTCGCCACGGCGGCTGTCGCCTCGTCGAGGTCTGTCGCGACGACCTTGAGGCCGACGCCCGCGAAGGCCATGGAGTCCGCACCGATCCCGCAGGTGAGGTCGGCGACCGTCGTGATGCCTGCGGCGAGGTAGCGCTGCGCGTGGTGCGCGGCGACCACGAGACGGGTCGCCTGCTCGAGGCCGGCCGGGGTGAAGAGCATCCCGTCGGCGAAGGGCCCGAACTTGGCCTCGGCCTTGGCGCGCAGCCGCGACTGGGTGAGGACGAGCGCGACGACCTCAGGGTCGAAGCCCTTGGCGCGCAGCCGCTCGGAGAGGACCATCGCGAGCTTCTCCTCGTAGGGCGGGAGAGCGTTGAGCAGGGCCCACGCCTCCTGGTCGAGCAGCTTGGCGAGCGCGGACGGTTCCATGCGGTGATCTTTTCACGACTGCGGCGGGTGCGCTGCGAGGTGGGGCCGCCGCAGGACGGACCACCACCCCGTACCGTCCCGGGAACGTCATGCGGTGTTCACCCCGCCGTAGCCAAAGCGTCCATACGCTCCTCCTAGTGTGGACATCGCGTCCACAGCCGTGGTGCGCACAGCACCGGCTCCGGAGGGCACGTGACGAGAACGGCACGCGACCGCGTGATCATCTTCGACTTCGACGGCACCATCACCGTCGGGGACGGCCCCGTGCTCGCCTACGCAGAGCAGGTCGCGGTCCGTCTCGCACCTGGTCTCGCCGACGGCTTCCGGGCAGCCGTCACGGCAGGTCTGCACGGCCGCACAGGACTGACCGGCTCACCGGCAGCCGCACCGGTCGACGACTACGACCTGGTCCGCCAGGTCGCCGTCGGCCATGGCGCTGACGGCGCCGTGCTCTCGGCCGCCTACCTGGCCAGCCGCGAGCTGCTCGCGACAGAGCACGCCGTGATCTCGGCCCCGGTCCTCACCCGGTCGGCCGGCAGGACCACCGCAGGGCACGACGACCTCGCCTCGTGGCTGCGCAGGCTGAGCACGCAGGCCTACCTGGTGCTCGCCACGAACGCCCCGGCCACAGGGCTCGACAGGGCGCTCGCGGTCCTCGGGGTCACCGACGCCTTCGACGAGGTCCGCACCTCGGTCGGCAAGCCCGCCGGGATGCACGCCCTGGCTGACGAGATGCTCGCCCGCGGCCCCGTCCTGAGCGTCGGCGACGTGTGGCACAACGACCTCGAGCCCGTGTGGGCCCGCGGCGCCGCGACAGCGCTCCTGACCCGAGGCGGCGTCGGCGACGTCCGGGCGACCTACAGCGCCGACACCCTCGACGGCCTCGTCCCCGGCATCACCGCCTGGGCCGCAGCCGACCTCGAGCCCCACCATCTGCATCAGCCGCCACCTGCACGTCCCGTCCAGCACCTCACCACCGCAACCTCCGCAACCACCGCAAAGGCAGACCTGTGAAGCTCACGAAGCTGGCACTCACCTCCGTCGCACTCCTCACCCTCGGCTCCCTCGCCGCCTGCAGCTCGGAGGCCTCGGGCAGCACCGACGGCAGCCCCGCTGCCGACCCGACGTCGCTCACCCTCGCGCTCGTGCCCTCCCAGGACCAGGGGGGTCTCGTCGACACCGCGAAGCCGCTCACCGACTTCCTCACCGACGAGCTCGGCATCGAGGTCACCGGTGTCGTGTCCAAGGACTACCAGGCCGCCGTCGAGGCCATGGGCGCAGGACAGGCGCAGATCGGGTTCCTGCCCTCGCTCCAGCTGTGGCAGGCCTCGGACATGTACGACGCCTCGGTCGTCCTGCAGACCGAGCGCAACGGGAACATCTCCTACCCGGCCCAGCTCATGACGAACAACCCCGACAAGTACTGCGACGACACCCCCGTCGAGCGCGACGGCAAGCTGTTCTGCAACGGCGCCGACGCCCTCGTGGGACCGGCCGGTCTCGACTCGATCACCAAGGTCGAGGGTGCGAAGGTCGCGCTCCTCGGCCCCGGCTCCCCGGCCGGCTACATCTACCCGGTCCTCGCGCTGAAGAACGCGGGCATCGACACCGACACCGGGATCGAGCAGATCCCCGTCACCACCAACGACGCGAGCGTGCTGGCCGTCTACAACGGCGACGCCGAGGTCGGCTTCAGCTTCTGGGACGCCCGCGACATCGTCGCCAAGGACGTCCCCGACGTCGGCCAGAAGGTCGTCGTCTTCGCGCTGACCGACGAGATCCCCAACGACGGCGTCGCGCTCTCGGCCGACCTCTCGCCCGAGCTGCAGGACAAGATCACCACGGCGCTCGCGGACTACTCGAGCACCCCCGAGGGATCGAAGATCCTCACGGACATCTACTCCATCAGCAAGCTGGCCCCGGCCGACCCGAGCACGCTCGACGTCGTGGCGCAGGCAGCCGAGAAGCTCGGTCTCCAGTGACTCTCGCTCCCCAGCAGGTGACGTCCCGCTCCTGGCCGGTCCGGGTGCGGGACGTCACCGTGCGCTACCCCGGCGGCGTGACCGCCCTCGACGGCGTGACCCTCGACATCGAGGCCGGTGAGATGGTCTCGGTCGTCGGCCTCTCCGGCTCGGGGAAGTCCACGCTCATCCGCACCATCAACGGGCTGGTCCCGGTGACCTCGGGCGAGGTCACCGTCGGCGAGCACACCCTCGGCAGGCTCTCCGGCCGCCAGGCCCGTGCCGTGCGCGGCAGCATCGGGATGATCTTCCAGAGCTTCAACCTCGCCAGGCGCACGACGGTCCTCAACAACGTGCTCGTCGGACGCCTCGCGCACACCCCGACCTGGCGCACCCTGCTCGGTGCCTACACGGCGGCCGACAAGCAGCTGGCCTTCGAGGCGCTCGACAGCGTCGGCATCCTCGACAAGACGTGGCAGCGGGCCTCCAACCTCTCGGGCGGGCAGCAGCAGCGCGTCGCGATCGCCCGTGCCCTCACGCAGCAGCCACGGATCGTCCTCGCAGACGAGCCGGTCGCGAGCCTCGACCCGCCGAGCGCCCACGCCGTCATGGGGGACCTGCGCCGCATCAACACCGAGCTCGGCATCACCGTGCTCACCAACCTGCACCTGCTCGACCTCGCCCGCGAGTACGGCACCAGGATGATCGGGCTGCGTGCCGGCAAGGTCGTCTACGACGGCCCGGCGGCGACCGCGAGCGACGCCGTCTTCGAGGAGATCTACGGGCGCAGCATCCGCCAGCAGGACGTGCTCGGCGGATGAAGACGACACAGACCCCCAGACCCGGGGCAGCGGGAGGGATGCCGGCCGCAGGAGGGGCTCAGGGAGCGGGAGGGACGCGCACCGCAGGTGACGGTACGGCCGGCCGCCCTCCGCTCGCCGTACCGCCCCGTCCGGCGGGGCGCTGGAAGCCGTGGGCCGCGCTCGCCGTCGTCCTGGTCCTCACCGCAGCGACCCTCAGCCCGTGGGCCATCGGCTTCGACGCCGACGCCATCGCGCGGAACTGGCGCAACGGTGCCGACAGGATCGTCAGGCTGTTCAGCCCCGACTGGTCGTTCTTCCCGCGGACCGTCGAGCCGATGCTCGAGACCCTCCAGATGGCCGTCGTCGCGACTGTCGTCGGGGCAGCCGTCGCGCTGCCCGTGAGCATGTGGGCTGCGCGGCCCACGAACCCGGACCGCTGGACACGAGGCGCCGTGCGCCTCGCGCTCAACGTCGTCCGGGCCGTCCCCGAGCTGCTCTACGCCGCCGTGCTCGTCGCGATGGTCGGTGTCGGCGCGCTCCCCGGGGTCATCGCCCTCGTGCTGTTCAACGTCGGGATCGTCGTCAAGATGGTCTCCGAGACCATCGACGGCTCCGACCGCGGCCCCCTCGAGGCCGGTCGCGCCGCCGGCGGTACCCAGACCCAGATCAACAGGACGATCGCCCTGCCGGACATGCTGCCGAGCTTCGTCAACCAGACGCTCTACGTGCTCGAGCTCAACGTCCGCGCGTCGAGCGTCCTGGGACTCGTCGGCGCCGGAGGTCTCGGGCTCCTGGTCGACGCCGTGCGCACGTACTACAGGTACGACCAGCTCTCGCTCATCATCCTCGAGATCCTGGTGGCCGTGCTCGTCATCGACCTCGTCAGCTCGATCGTCCGCCGGAGGCTCGTATGACCACCCTCGCTCCCACGCGCACAGGACCGGCCGCGGTCACCGCACCTCGCCGGCCCGTGCGAGTCCTGCGCGCCGTGGCCCTCACCGTCGCCACGGCGACAGCCCTCGTCGCCTTCTGGTCGATCGACATCCAGTGGTCACGGCTCGCCAGCCTGCCCGGCCAGGTGGTCCACTACCTCGACCTCATGTTCTCCGCGCCGTCGTGGGACAAGCTCCCCGAGGCCCTGCGACAGACCCTGCGCTCGGTCGAGATGGCCTGGCTGGGGACTGTGCTCGGCATCGTCGTGTCCTTCCCGCTGAGCTTCCTCGCCGCACGCGGCTACGGACCCGCACCTGTGCGAGGCGCGCTCCGCGGTCTCTTCTCGCTCATCCGGGCTGTCCCCGAGATCATCATCGCGATCATCATCTTGTCCGTCACCGGCCTGACCCCGCTCACCGGGGCGCTCGCGCTCGCGGTCAACAGCGTCGGGACGCTCGGCAAGTGGGGCTATGAGTCCGTCGAGGGCGTCGACCACGGTCCTGTCGAGGCCGTGCGTGCCGCGGGCGGCTCGACGGTCGAGGCGCTGCGCTGGGGTGTGTGGCCGAGCGCGGCGACGGACTTCTTCTCGTTCTGGCTCTACAGGTTCGAGATCAACGTGCGCGCCTCGGCCGTCCTCGGGCTCATCGGCGTGGGTGGGATCGGCGACATGCTCACCTCGTACACCCAGTACCGTGAGTGGTCCACCGTCGGGGTGCTGCTGATCGTCGTCGTGGTCGTGACGATGGCGATCGACGCGGTCTCCGCCGCGGTGCGACGCCGCCTCACCGACGGGAGCACAGGACGATGAGCGCTACCCTGCCCGCCACGGGTCCCGGCGCAGACCACCCGACGGTCACCGCCGATGGCGCCGAGCCTGCCGCCAGCACGACCAGCAGCTCGACGCCTGCCGCCAGCACGACCAGCGCAGAGCCTGCCGCCAGCACGACCAGCAGCTCGACCGACACGGACCTCGGGCCCGACGTCTGGCCCTCGGTACGGATCGCGACGGTCCGCAACGCCCTCCAGCCGACTGAGCGACGCGTGGTCGACCTCGTCCTCGACGACGTCGCAGCGGCCGTCGAGGCGACGGCGCAGGAGATCGCCGACAGGGCGGGGGTGGCGCGGTCGTCGGTCATCCGCACGTGCCAGCGGCTCGGCTATCGCGGGTATCCCCAGCTGCGGGTGGCGCTCGCCCGTGAGCTCGCGCTGGGCGCCGAGCCCCCGGCCCACCCCGACACGGCCCTCGGCCGTGTGAGGACGCACGTCGAGTCCCTCGCCGCGACCCTCCAGCAGATCACCAGCGTGCTGTCCGACGAGCACGTCGAACGAGCCGTCGCCCTCTGCGTCGGCGCCGGGCGGGTCCTTGCGACGGGCAACGGCCTCTCGTCGCCGCTCGCCGCCGATCTCGCCCTGCGGCTGACGGCCGTCGGGCGACCGACCGAGTGCGTGGCCGACCCGATCGGCCAGCAGATCGCCGCCGCCCAGCTGACCCCGTCCGACCTCTGCCTCGTCGTCTCCGGGTCGGGGGCCAGCGAGTCGAGCCTGCGGGTCGCGCGTGCGGGGCGTGCCGCCGGCGTCCCCGTGGTGGTGCTCACGAGCTTTGTCGAGTCGCCTCTCACAGCCCTGGCCGACGTGGCCCTGGTCGTCGGCCCAGCGGCGGGCTCGTTCCGTGCCGAGCTCGAGCACACGTCGCGGGTCCCGCACGCGATCGTCCTCGAGGCCTTCGTCGAGGTCGTCGCCGACAGGTTGGGGGAGCGGTCCCGGCAGGTGCGCTCGCGGGTCCTCGACGTGCTGAGCACCAACCTCTCGGACTGAGCGCGCCCCACCCGGTCGCGGCCACGGCCTGCCTCGGGAATCATGGGACGGTCCCGACCACGGAGGAACCCATGACACCCGCAGCGCAGAGCGTGCTCGCCGTCGCCGACTGGCGACGCAAGACGGCGGCGATCTACGCCCAGGTCCGGTCCGCCGCGGCCGAGGACCCGGCGGCCGCCCATGCGCTGTGGGTCCGTGCCCGCGACGAGATGTTCGCCTCGCACCCGGCCTCGGCCCTCGGTCCCGAGGCCAAGGCAGTATTCGCTGGCCTCGACATCGCCCCCTACGACCCGGCGTACCGCTTCGAGGTCGAGGTCCAGGACGCACCCGAGGGACGGATGGACGTCGCCACGGGGACAGACGGCGTGGTGCCCTTCGAACGGGTCGGGCTCGTCGAGCTCGACGGTCTGGGGACGCTGTCGCTCTGGGCGCTGCGCTCCTACGGCGGCGGGATCTTCGTGCCGCTCAAGGACTCGAGCGCCGGCCAGGACGGCGGCACCTACGGCGGCGGACGCTATCTGCTCGACACGATCAAGGGCGCAGACCTCGGCCAGGGCGCCGGCGGGCGGCTCGTGGTCGACCTCAACTTCGCCTACAACCCGTCGTGCGCCTACGACGCGGCATGGGCCTGCCCGCTCGCCCCGCCGGACAACACCCTCGCGGTGCCTCTGCCCGTGGGGGAGATGGCTCCGGCGAAGCACCTCGTCGCGGACCTCTGAGACACGGCGTGGGGTGTTCCCAGCGCTGCAGCACGCTCACCAGGAGCGGATGCGCTGCTGCCGAGCGAGGCGATGGCTCCGCCGAGGGCTGAAGCAGGACGGCAGGCTGGCACTCGCCTTGACCGAGTGCTAACTCCGGCATAGATTTGCTCGTGGTTCCACGTAGCTCCTGACCGACCCCCGCGACGGCGGCCCGGTGCGAGCGTGGCGGCCATGAACTGTCCCTCATTTCTCTGCGAAAGGGGAGGTCCGCGTGTCGGTCTCCATCAAGCCGCTCGAGGACCGGATCGTCGTCAAGACTCTCGAAGTCGAGCTGACCACGCCCTCCGGTCTCGTTATCCCTGACACCGCCAAGGAGAAGCCCCAGGAGGGCGAGGTCCTGGCAGTCGGCCCCGGTCGTATCGACGACAACGGCAACCGCGTCCCGCTCGACGTCTCTGTCGGTGACAAGGTCATCTACAGCAAGTACGGCGGCACCGAGGTCAAGTACGACGGCGAGGAGTTCCTCATCCTCTCCGCCCGCGACGTGCTCGCAGTGATCGGCTGATCACGCACCACGCGCGACGAAGGGCCCCACGACCGATGGTCGTGGGGCCCTTCTGCATCCCGGGGCAGGCCCCGGCATCGGCGGCTTCAGCGGCTCGAGAGGGCCGGACCGCGAGAGTCGAGAGAACCGGACGTCAAGAGTCGAGAGGGCCCGACCACACGAAAGGGCCTACGACGAGAAGAGCCCCACGACGAGAAGATCCCCACGACACGAAGGGCCCCACGACCGCAGTCGTGGGGCCCTTCGTGTACGCCTGAGCTCTGGGTGCTCGCGCTGACCGACTCAGCGTGAGCTGGAGGTCTGCTCGGGTCAGCCGACCCGGCGCGTGGTGGTCGAGGCGGGCATCGCGGCGAGCGCGGCTGTGCGCTCGTCCTCGCTGAGGCCGCCCCAGACTCCGTAGGGCTCACGGACACGGAGCGAGGCCTCGCGGCACTCCATCATGACCGGGCACCCGTGGCAGATGGCCTTGGCGGCCTCGGCGCGGCGGCGGCGGGCTGCTCCGCGCTCGCCCTCCGGGTGGAAGAACAGCGTGTCGTCGACGTCGCGGCACGAACCCTGGTACTGCCACTCCCAGAGGTCCATCACGGGGCCGGGGAGGCGGGAGAGCTCAGTCATGGTCGTACCGTCCTTCTGAGTGTCGATGAGGGGCGATAGGCCCCGGTCGGTGCATCTGCCCAGGACCTCGGTCCCGGGTGATCTGTGACTAACTTAGAACCGATCCAGCAGTTGTTCAAGTCGCCGACCGGATGAGAAACGATTCACCGCGCCATCTATCGTCCAGAATCCGGTCCGGTACCACCTCGACGCCTCTCTGTGAACTGCGGAAACCCGCCATCTTCGGTGTCTCTGCAGGTCGCTGGCCCATGCGGCTCGACGTGAGATGAACAACTAGCGAACAACTTCGGGCGTCTCGCGGAGGGGTGCCAGGTGGCACGACCTCTCAGATCTCGGCACAATCGACTCATGAGCACAGGTCGACCGGCACAGGGAGAGACCGGCGGCGACCCTGCCGACGGCACGACGCCCGACGAGATCACGGACCAGGTCAACGAGCCCGGCCTCGCCGTGGCAGCCGTGGCACGCAGGCTCGGGGTGGCTCCGGCGACGTTGCGCACCTGGGACCGTCGCTACGGCCTGGGCCCCTCGGAGCACTCCGCAGGTGCCCATCGCCGGTACTCGAGCGACGACGTCGCCCGGCTGATGGTCATGCGCAGGCTCGCGCTCGAGGGCGTCGCCCCCGTCGACGCCGCGCGGGCAGCGCTGGCCGTCGACCTCACGACCACGAGCAGCGAACAGCTCGAGGATGAGCTGCGCGAGACCATCGCCCACGTCGACGAGGAGAGCCAGCGCCACGGTCGCCGCGGCGACCCGATCACTGAGGCACCGCGACGCCTCGTCGGTCTCGACGGAGACGCTCAGGGTGAGGGGGCCCTCGCGTCCCGCCCCACGGTCGCGGGCGACGCCGACACCTCGGCCGGTGCTGCAGCCGCGCAGGTGTCCTCCTTCCCGGCAGGTCCCCGCTCTCTCCGCGGCGCCGAGCCCGAGGCCCCTGACGCCGACCCCGGCCAGCAGCGGCCAGCCCTTCGACTGGCGGCCCCGGTCGACTCGACCGTCACCTCGATCGACGTCATCGACGCGGTCCTGCGCGGCAACGTCGCCGCGACAGAGCGCCTCCTGGCCCTCGACGTCGACGAAGACCCTGCCCAGTGGTGGCTGACGCTGGTCGAGCCGACCCTGCGCAAGCTCGCAGCCCGGACCGTCCTGGCCAAGCCCGGCGAGGCGCCCGAGATGCTGCTCGCCTCCGCGACCCTCAAGGTGATCGCGGACTTCATCCGGGCCCGCGAGGAGAAGACCGCGCAGGAGACCGGAGTCAGGTCGCCGCACCCGAGCCAGATGAAGAAGATCGTGCTGCTCTTCGCCGCTGCCGACGACGCGCAGCCGCTCGCGATGCACGCCCTCGCCGCGGCCCTCGTCTCGCAGGGCGTGACCGCCCGGATCGTCACCGGACCCGCGAACGCGCACCGAGCCCTCGAGCTCGTGACCATGGTGCGACCCGTCGCCACGGTCCTGGTCACCTCGCTGTCGCGCCCCGAGCTCGGGATCGTGCACGCCCTGCACGAGACGCACCCCGAGCTCTCGGTGTTCGTCGGCCTGAGCAGCGACGACGCTGCTGCCGACCTCCCGCAGTCGCGGTTCGTCAGCAGGGTACGCAGCTTCCAGGGTCTGCTCCACGAGGTCCTCGCCGTCGCGGTCTGACCTCTCCCTGGGTGCCTGCGTGCGCGTGCCGGAGGACCGTCGGGCAGGACCGGTCCTGTGAGCGGACAGACACCGGGTGCTCCGTCGGCGGTGCGTAGACTCCTGACATGAACTCGTCGAGCAGCGCGCAGCCCCACGACCCCTTCGGATTCATCGGACTCACCTACGACGACGTGCTCCTCCTCCCCGGAGAGACAGACGTCATCCCCAGCCAGGTCGACACGACCGCGCGGCTGACGCGAGAGATCTCGGTGTCGATCCCGATGCTCTCCGCAGCGATGGACACCGTCACCGAGTCGCGCATGGCGATCGCCATGGCCCGCCAGGGCGGCATCGGCATCATCCACCGCAACCTCTCGATCGAGGCGCAGGCCAAAGAGGTCGACCTGGTCAAGCGCTCCGAGTCCGGGATGATCACCGACCCGGTGACCGTGCACCCCGACGCGACGCTCGCCGAGCTCGACGCCCTGTGCGGCCAGTACCGCGTCTCCGGCCTGCCCGTCGTCGACCCCGACGGCCTGCTCGTCGGCATCATCACCAACCGTGACCTGCGGTTCGTCTCGCCGGGCGACTTCGCGCACCGCAAGGTCCACGAGGTCATGACCAAGATGCCGCTCATCACCGGCCCTGTCGGGATCTCGCGCGACGACGCCGCGGCGCTGCTCGGCACGCACCGCATCGAGAAGCTCCCCCTGGTCGACGACGCCGGTCGCCTCCAGGGCCTCATCACGGTCAAGGACTTCGTCAAGTCCGAGCAGTACCCCGACGCGACCAAGGACGGCGAGGGTCGCCTCGTCGTGGGTGCCGCGATCGGGTTCTTCGGAGACGCGTGGGAGCGTGCGACGACCCTCGCCGAGGCCGGCGTCGACGTGCTCGTCGCCGACACCGCGAACGGGCACGCGCGCCTGCTGCTCGACATGATCCGCAAGCTCAAGGCAGACCCGTTCTTCAAGGACGTCCAGATCATCGGCGGCAACGTCGCGACCCGTGCTGGTGCGCAGGCCCTCGTCGACGCGGGCGTCGACGCCGTCAAGGTCGGGGTCGGACCGGGCTCGATCTGCACCACCCGCGTGGTCGCCGGTGTCGGCGTCCCGCAGATCACCGCGATCTACGAGGCGTCGCTCGCCTGCAAGCCGGCCGGCGTCCCGGTCATCGGCGACGGTGGCCTGCAGTACTCGGGCGACATCGCGAAGGCGCTCGTCGCCGGGGCCGACACCGTCATGCTCGGCTCGCTCCTGGCCGGCTGCGACGAGAGCCCGGGGGACCTTGTCTTCGTCAACGGCAAGCAGTACAAGCTGTACCGAGGCATGGGCTCGATCGGTGCGATGGCCTCGCGCGGCAAGAAGGCCTCGTACTCCAAGGACCGGTACTTCCAGGCGGACGTGGCCAGCGACGACAAGATCGTCCCCGAGGGCATCGAGGGTCAGGTGCCGTACCGCGGCCCGCTCGGAGCCGTCGCGCACCAGCTCGTCGGCGGTCTGCACCAGTCGATGTTCTACGTCGGTGCGCACACGATCCCGCAGCTGCAGGAGCGTGGCAACTTCGTCCGCATCACCCCGGCCGGTCTGAAGGAGTCGCACCCTCACGACATCCAGATGACCGTCGAGGCCCCGAACTACACGGGCCGCTGAGCAGGTCTCGTCGAGGCAGTCCCGTACCGCTTCCGGTCCGGGACGGCCTCAACCCTGTCCGTCTCCAGCTGCCGCACGGCGCTGACGCGACGACCGTGGTGGAGCACCTCGTGGCGAGGTTCCCCCATGACGAGGCCCGGATGCGCGAGAAGGTCGCGGCGGGGGAGGTCGTCGACGAGATCGGGCGCCCGCTCGGCCCGGACGCCCCGTACGTCGCCGGGACGCTGGTGTACCTGTACAGGGACGCCGCGCCCGAGCCCCGGGTGCCCTTCGAGATCGACGTGCTGCACCACGACGACGACCTCCTCGTGATCGACAAGCCGCACTTCTTGGCCAGCACGCCCCGAGGCGCGTACGTGGTCGAGTCGGCCGTCGTGCGGCTGCGCCGAGACCTCGGCCTGCCCGAGATCAGCCCTGCGCACAGGCTCGACAGGATCACCGCGGGCGTGCTCGTGCTGACCACGCGGCGCGAGGTCCGCGGCGCGTACCAGCAGCTCTTCGCGAGCCGGACGATCCGCAAGACCTACGAGGCCGTCGCCCCCGTCGACCCCGCCCTCGACCTGCCCCGCACGGTGCGCAGCAGGATCGTCAAGGAGCACGGGACCCTCGTCGCCCAGGAGGTCCCGGGGGAGCCGAACGCCGAGAGCCGCGTGACGCTGGTCGACACCGTCGCCCGGGACGGCGGCGAGATGCTGGGTCGCTACGTCCTCGAGCCGCACACCGGCAAGACCCACCAGCTGCGGCTGCACATGGCCTCGCTCGGGCTGCCGATCGTCAACGACAACTTCTACCCGGAGTTCTACGACGTGGCCCCCGACGACTACTCGGCCCCGCTCCAGCTGCTGGCTCGGTCCATCGCCTTCACGGACCCGTTGAGCGGCGCACCGCGCAGCTTCACGAGCCGGCGGAGCCTCGAGGTGTGGGCGGAGGCGTCCAAACCGTCGGAGGCGTCAGTGCCGTCCGTGACATCGGTGGCGCCGGAGCCGTCGACCGGGTGAGCCCCGGAGACCCTGGTCCTCTCAGAGTGTGCGCTGCCCCGTCTGGCGGTGGTCCCGCAGCCAGGTGAGCTCGGCACCCGGGCCTGTGAGCCCCTTGCGCTCGCGCCAGGAGTTGAAGCTCTCCGCCCACCGACGGTGCTCGTCGGCCTGGTACAGGTGCAGGGCGTCGAGCTCGCGCTCGGCGAGCTCGGGGTAGCGCGCGAGCATCGCCTGGAGCACGTCGAGGGTCGCGATGACGTCGACGTCGGCCGTGTGCAGCTCACCGTCGCCGACGACCGCGTACACCCCGCACAGGTCGACGAGCTTGCGTGGCCCGCGGCGGTAGCGGTCGAGGGCCCTGTCGAGGACGAGCGGGTCGATGACAGGGGCCACCTGCCCGTCGATCCGGTCCTCGAGGCTCGGCAGGCCGTAGCGGTCGAGCTCGGCCTGCAGGATGCACAGGTCGAAGGTCGCGTTGAAGGCGACCACCGGGATCCCGCTCGAGAGCGCCCCGGCGAGCTCTTTCGCGATCTCGTCGATCGCGCCTGCAGGGTCTTGACCCTCCGCCCGGGCGACCTCCGTGGTGATGCCGTGGATGGCGGAGGCCTCCGGCGGGATCGGCACACCCGGGTCGAGCAGCCAGGTGCGGACGTCGGTCGTCACGGAGTCGCGGCGCACGAGGGCCGCGGAGACGATCCGGTCCTGGCTCACGTCGACACCCGTCGTCTCGGTGTCGAATCCGAGCAGGGGGCCCGCGGTCCAGGTCATGGGGTGTCTCCTCGAGGTCGTCGTGTGCGGCCAGCATCCCAGCCGCCACCGACACGGACGTGGACCGCCGCGCGGTCCAGGCGTCACGGGACGGTAACCTGGTCGGGTGAGCAACGAGATCGAGATCGGCCGAGGCAAGCGCGGACGGCGCGCCTTCTCCTTCGACGACATCGCGGTGGTGCCGTCACGCCGTACGCGCGACCCAGAAGACGTGTCTGTCGGGTGGCAGATCGACGCGTACCACTTCGACCTGCCGATCGTGGCTGCACCGATGGACTCGGTGATGAGCCCCGCGACGGCCGTCGCGCTCGGACAGCACGGCGGGCTCGGCGTCCTGGACCTCGAAGGTCTGTGGACGCGCTACGAGGACCCGACCGCGCTGCTCTCCGAGATCGCGCAGCTCGAGCCGACCCAGGCGACCCGGCGCATGCAGGAGATCTACTCCGCGCCGATCCAGCCGGAGCTCATCACGCAGCGTCTCAAGGAGATCCGCGCCGCGGGCGTCACCGTCGCCGGTGCGCTCTCGCCGCAGCGGACCCAGGAGTTCTACCAGACCGTGATCGACGCGGGTGTCGACCTCTTCGTCATCCGTGGCACGACGGTGTCGGCCGAGCACGTCTCGGGCAACGCCGAGCCGCTCAACCTCAAGCGCTTCATCTACGAGCTCGACGTCCCCGTGATCGTCGGCGGTGCCTCGACCTACACCGCGGCGCTGCACCTCATGCGGACCGGTGCGGCCGGCGTCCTCGTCGGCTTCGGCGGCGGCGCTGCGCACACGACCCGCGTCTCGCTCGGCATCCACGCCCCGATGGCCACAGCCGTGGCCGACGTGGCCGCTGCGCGCCGCGACTACCTCGACGAGTCCGGGGGCCGCTACGTCCACGTGATCGCCGACGGCGGCGTGGGGCGCGCCGGGGACCTCGTCAAGGCCGTGGCCTGCGGTGCTGACGCCGTGATGGTCGGCGCCGCGCTCGCACGGGCCGAGGAGGCGCCGGGCCAGGGCTGGCACTGGGGCTCCGAGGCGCACCACCCCGAGCTCCCTCGCGGAGAGCGGGTGAGCGTCGGCACCGCCGGGTCGCTCGCCGAGATCCTCTTCGGCCCGGGTCGCCAGGCCGACGGCACGCTCAACCTCGTCGGTGCGCTCAAGCGCGCCATGGCCACGACCGGGTACTCCGACCTCAAGGAGTTCCAGCGCGTCGAGGTCGTGGTCTCGCCCTACCAGCCGCGCTGACCCGCGTCTGACCCGAGACTCCCGATGACCCACGACGGCACGTCCGCCGTCCCTGCCACCCACGAGACCACCATCTCCCCGGTGACCAGGGACGACGAGCGTGCCGTCGTGGCGTTGTGGGAGGCAGCAGGGCTCACCCGGCCCTGGAACGACCCAGCGGCCGACCTGCGGTCTGCGCTCGAGACCCCGACGTCGACCGTGCTCGGGGCGCGCCTGCACGACGGCGCTCTGCCCGACGGCGCTCTGCTCGACAACGCCCTGCTCGACGGAACTCTGCCCGACGGCGCTGTACCCGACAGTGCTCTGCCCGACAGCACTCTGGTCGGGACCGTGATGGTCGGCTACGACGGGCACCGCGGATGGGTGTACTACCTCGCGGTCGACGAGGCGCAGCGCGGGACCGGTCTCGGTCGGGCGCTCATGGTCGCGGCCGAGGCGTGGCTCGTCTCCCAGGGTGCACCCAAGGTGCAGCTCATGGTCCGCACGACCAACACCGCCGTGCTCGGCTTCTACGCCGCCCTCGGCTACACCGACCAGTCCTGCGTCGTGCTGGGTCGCCGTACCGACTGAGCGGGCCCAGTCCTCCAGGCCCTCAGTTCTCGAGCCCAGCTGATCGCCGCGCCCGCAGCCGTGTTCCCTCCCTCTGGGCTCTGACGACCTGCGACCGCGCCCGGTGGATCATCGCGCAGGGCTGGCCGCGGCGCCGACACCGCTGCGCCGACCCGTGCCGGGCGGGTCCAGGTGCACCCCAGCGCAGCACTGGGAGCTCGTCCTGGTGCTCGTGCGGATGGCAGCTCCGGTACGCGCAACCCATGCCCGCACGCACGACCGGCACCGACATCTCATGTCCGATTGTGTCTGGATCCAGACCGCACCCCGCCGCGTCCTGGGCCCTTCGTCCTGCGCCTGGCTGTTGCGCGGCTCCCGCGAGCAGTGCAGCGCGCGCCCCTGACCTGCACCCCCACATCCAGGCTTGCACTCCAACATAAACGGGCGTATACAAGTGAATACAGATATCCGCGTCGTCGGCGACGCGAGCGACGATGGAGTTGACGTGTACGCACCCGAGAGACACCAGGCGATCCTGGCGACTGCACGCGCCGAGGGGCGCGCAGAGGTCGCAGGCCTCGCCCGGACCTTCGACGTCACCCCCGAGACCATCCGGCGCGACCTGTCGGTGCTCGAGCGCCATGGTCTGGTGCGCAGGGTCCACGGGGGTGCGATCCCCGTCGAGCGTCTGCGCTCCGAGCCTGCCGTCGCCGTCCGCGAGGGGATGCTCTCCGACGAGAAGCGCCGCATCGCCGCCGCGGCCCTGCGTGAGATCCCGGACGCCGGGACGATCGTCCTCGACGCCGGCACCACGACCCTGCGCCTGGCCGAGATCCTCCCGACAGACCGCGAGCTCCAGGTCGTCACGAACTCGTTGCCGATCGCCGCGCTGCTCGCGGAGCGCCCGACGGTCACCGTGCACTTCGTCGGCGGTGCGGTCCGCGGCCGGACGCTCGCCTCGGTCGGTCCCTGGGCCGAGCGGGCTCTCGCCGACATCCACGCCGACATCGTCTTCCTCGGTGCCAACGGCATCACCCCCGACCACGGCGCGACCACACCCGACCTCGGCGAGGCCGCGGTCAAGCGGGCGCTCGCCCGGGCGGCGCGGCGGGTCGTGCTGCTCGCCGACCACACCAAGGTCGGACGCTCAGACTTCGCCCGGATCGTCGGTCTCGACGACGTCGACCTCTTCATCACCGACTCAGGGATCGACGCGGACCTCGCGGCGGAGCTCGAGTCGGTCGACCTCACGGTGGTGCAAGCATGATCATCACGATCACCCCCAACCCGAGCCTGGACCGGACCCTCGAGGTCCAGGTCCTCGAGCCTGGCGAGGTGAACCGCGCGCACGCGACGCGGGTCGACGCCGGGGGCAAGGGCATCAACGTCACCCGTGCCCTGTCGGCCGACGGGTTCTCCTCGGTCGCGATCTTCCCGTCGGGAGGCTCTGACGGCGCCCGCCTGGTCGCCGAGCTCCGCGACGGGGGAGTCGTGGCGCGCCCTGTCGAGACCGGGACGGACACCCGCAGCAACATCACGGTGGTCGACGGCCGTGGTTCGACGACCAAGATCAACGCGCCGGGCGCTCCGATGACGGAGGCTGCCGTCCAGGCCCTCCTCGACGCCCTCGCGGACGAGGTGCGGCTCGCGGTCGACGCCGGGGAGCACGTCCTGGTCGTCGGCGCGGGCAGCCTGCCGGCTGGTGCAGGTGACGACTTCTACGTCAGGGTCGCGCAGGTCGCGGCACGCTCAGGGGTCCCCACGGTCCTCGACACCTCGGGCGCACCGCTCCGTGCGGCTGTCGCGGCAGGCGGTCTGACGCTCGTCAAGCCGAACGAAGACGAGCTCGCCGAGCTCGTCGGCCGTCCGCTGACCACTGTCGGGGCCGTCGTCGACGCTGCGCACCAGGTGATGGAGTCCGGCGTCACCGCCGTCCTGGTGTCCCTCGGGGCGCACGGCGCGCTGCTCGTCGCCCCCGGCAGCGTTCTCTGGGCCGGTGGCCCGGCCCTCGTCCCGGCCTCGACCGTGGGCGCGGGCGACGTGACCCTCGCCGGGTTCCTCAGCGCCCTCGTCGACGCACCCCACAGGCCGGCCTCGGTCGACCCCGAGATCTCGGCGGACGCGTTGCGCCGCGCCGTCGCCTGGGGCCGCGCCGCGGTCCTCCTCCCAGGCTCTGCAGTCCCTGCACCCCACGACATCCACCTCGACGACGTCGAGACCCTCACCGACCCATCCCGCCACATCGCACTGAAGGAGCTGTGAAGTGAGCACTTCCCTCACCCCCCTGATCACCGCCGACCTCGTCGCCCTCGACGTCGTCGCAGCCGACCGTGACGAGGCCACCCGTGTCCTCATCGACCTGCTCGCAGCCGCTGGCCGCGTGACGGACGCCGACGGCTTCCACGCCGACGTCCGTGCCCGCGAGGCGCAGATGGCGACGGGCATGCCCGGAGGCGTCGGTCTGCCGCACGCCCGCTCCGAGCACGTCACGGTCCCGACGCTCGCCGTCGCCCGCGTGCCCGCGGGTGTCGACTTCGGTGCCCCGGACGGCCCGGCGACGCTGATCTTCCTCATCGCGGCCCCGGCCAGCGGCGACAGCGACCACCTCAAGATCCTCGCGTCGCTCGCCCGCCGTCTCGTCCACGAGTCCTTCCGCACCTCCCTGCGCGAGGCCCCCGACGCCGCGACGGTCGCCGAGATCGTCACCCGAGAGGTCAACCCCTCATGAAGTTCGTCGCCGTGACGTCGTGCCCCACGGGCATCGCGCACACCTACATGGCAGCAGAGGCGCTCGAGCAGGCCGGCAAGGCCGCCGGGCACGAGGTCCAGGTCGAGACCCAGGGCTCGGCCGGCTCGACGCCCCTCGACCCCGCGATCATCGAGGCCGCTGACGGCGTCATCTTCGCCGCAGACCTCGAGGTCCGCGATAAGGAACGCTTCGCGGGCAAGCCGACGATCGACGTCGGCGTCAAGAAGGCCGTCCACGA
Organism: Sanguibacter biliveldensis; assembly: GCF_033798665.1. Classification (NCBI taxonomy): domain Bacteria; kingdom Bacillati; phylum Actinomycetota; class Actinomycetes; order Micrococcales; family Sanguibacteraceae; genus Sanguibacter; species Sanguibacter biliveldensis. The sequence continues at coordinate 3,251,065 of NZ_CP138359.1, read as the reverse complement.
CGCCCCGGGTGTCCTCAACCAGGCCATCGCCGCCGTCGAGGCCGGCGTCTCGACGCCCGCCGCGACAGCCGGTGGTGGGTCCAAGGACCCGGCTACGAAGATCGACCGCAACGCGAGCGTCGGCACCCGGATCCGTCAGTACCTCATGACCGGCGTCTCGTACATGATCCCGTTCGTCGCCGCGGGCGGGATCCTCATCGCGCTGAGCTTCATGCTCGGTGGGTACGAGGTCAAGTTCGTCCCTGTCGACGACGTCATCAACAGCTTCGACGTCATGTCGAGGATGAGCTGGGCTGCCCTGATGTTCCAGACCGGTGCCGTGGCCTTCGGGTTCCTTGTCGCCGTGCTCTCCGGCTTCATCGCCTTCGCGATCGCCGACAGGCCCGGTCTCGTGCCCGGCTTCGTCGGTGGCTCGATCTCCGTCGCCGTCGGTGCCGGCTTCCTCGGTGGTCTGGTCTCCGGCTTCGTCGCCGGGTTCCTCGCGCTGTGGATCAGCCATTGGAAGGTCCCCAAGGGGGTCCGCGGCATCATGCCGGTCGTGGTCATCCCGCTGCTCTCGACCTTCGTCACAGGTCTGCTGATGTTCGTGGTGCTCGGGCGCCCGCTCGCCTCCCTTATGGACGGTCTCTCCGACTGGCTCAGTGGCCTGAGCGGCTCCAACCTCATCCTGCTCGGCCTCATCCTCGGCGCGATGATGGGCATCGACCTCGGCGGCCCGATCAACAAGGTGGCCTACACCTTCGCGGTCACCGGGCTCTCGACGGCTGGCCTGACCGACGGTGCCACGCAGTTCCGTGTCATGGCCACGGTCATGGGCGCAGGGATGGTGGCCCCGCTCGCGATGGCTCTCGCCACCACGGTCCGCAAGCGTCTGTTCACCCGCCAGGAGCGCGAGAACGGCAAGGCCGCCTGGCTGCTCGGCCTCTCGTTCATCTCCGAGGGCGCCATCCCGTTCGCGGCTGCCGACCCGCTCCGCGTGCTCGGCGCCTCGGTCGTCGGCTCGAGCGTGACCGGTGGGCTCATCATGGCCTTCGACGCGTCGCAGCGGGCACCGCACGGCGGGATCTGGGTCATCGCGCTCGTCGACAACTGGCTGCTGTTCCTGCTGGCCGTAGCGATCGGCACCGTGATCTCGGCCGTCCTGGTGATCATCTTCAAGGGACTGGGCTCCAACCCGGCCCTCGAGGCCGAGCAGGCGGCAGACGCCGCCGCCGCGGCCAGCGCCCCCAGCACCGCGGCGCAGCCCACAGCCTGACCGGGCGGGTCCGACCGACCCATGCACGCCCGTCCCGGTCTGCGTCGCACCTCGGCGCAGACCACCACCCGCCAGGGTCCGCACCGCTCGCAGCGGTGCGGACCACGGCCCTCGAAGGAGAGAACAATGCCCGCACGTACCGTGGCCGTCGCCTCGCGATCCGGCCTGCACGCCCGTCCCGCGTCCCTGTTCACCCAGGCTGCGGCCGACAGCGGCCTCGACGTGACCATCGCGCACGGCGAGGGCGAGCCCGTCGACGCGGCGAGCATCCTGCTCGTCATGTCGCTCGGTGTCCCGCACGGCGACGAGGTGACCCTCGCAGCCGAGGGCGAGGACGCCGACAGGATCCTCGACGAGCTCGTCACGCTGCTCGCGACGGACCTGGACGAGGAGCACTGATGCTCACCGGTGCGGGCGTCGGCCGGGGTGCCGGGATCGGACCTGTTGTCCGGGTCAGCCCGGCACCGGTCGCTCCCACGGACGAGCGGGCCCCGGCTGACCGCGAGGCCACAGCCGCGCGGGCCACAGCGGCCTTCGACGACGTCGCGGCTGCGCTGCGTGCTCAGGCCGACGGAGCCGAGGGGGCGGCTGTCGCCGTCCTCCAGGCCACGGCCCAGATGGCTCAGGACCGTGCGCTGCGCACGAAGGTGCTGGCCCGGATCGCCGACGGCGAGCCGCCTGTCGCGGCCCTCGACGCCGTCGTGAAGACCTTCGTGGACATGTTCACGGCCGCCGGCGGGATGCTGCTCGAGCGGGTCACCGACCTGCGCAGCGTCCGTGACAGGGTCGCGGCGCACCTGCTCGGTGTGCCCGTCCCCGGCGTCCCGCAGCTGACAGGTCCTGCGGTCGTCGTCGCCGAAGACCTCGCACCGGCCGACACCGCCGCTCTCGACCTGCGCCACGTCGTCGCGATCGTCACCGAGCAGGGCGGCACCACGAGCCACACCGCGATCATCGCCGGGCAGCGCAGCATCCCCTGCGTCGTCCGCGTGACCGGGGCGCTCGACCTCGAGCCCGGGACCGTCGTGGCCGTCGACGCCGCGTCGGGGACCGTCGAGGTCGACCCGGGCCCGGAGGTCGCCGAGGCCTTCGCCGAGCGCGCACGCCTCGCCGCGCAGCTCGCCGAGGACACCTCTGCGGGCGCCACGGCCGACGGCGTCCCCGTCGGTCTGCTCGCCAACATCGGCACGGCGGCCGACGCCGAGCGTGCCGCCGGCACAGCGGTCGAGGGTGTCGGGCTGTTCCGTACCGAGGTGCTCTTCCTCGAGCGGACCACTGCGCCGACCCGCGAAGAGCAGGCCGCCGTCTACGCAGAGGTCTTGCGGAGCCTCGGCGGACGCAAGGTCGTCGTCCGGACGCTCGACGCCGGTGCCGACAAGCCGCTGGCCTTCGCGACGCAGCCCGACGAGGAGAACCCTGCCCTCGGTGTCCGCGGCTACAGGCTCGTCCGCACGGCTCCTGAGCTGCTCGAGACGCAGCTCGCAGCCCTCGCCGACGCGCAGCGCGAGACCGGGATCGAGCCCTGGGTGATGGCCCCGATGATCTCGACCCCCGACGAGGCGCGCGACTTCGCGACCTCGGCACGCGCCCACGGTCTGACGACCGTCGGTGTCATGGTCGAGGTCCCCGCCGCCGCGCTGAGGGCCGAGGCGATCCTCGCCGAGGTGGACTTCGTCTCGATGGGCACGAACGACCTCGCCCAGTACGTCATGGCCTCGGACCGTCTGCGCGGCGAGCTGAGCGACCTCATCTCGATGTGGCAGCCGGCCGTCCTCGACCTCGTGGCCGCGACGGCACGGGCCGGCCAGCAGGCCGGGAAGCCAGCCGGGGTCTGCGGAGAGTCCGCCGGTGACCCTGTCATGGCTGTCGTGCTCGTCGGGCTCGGCGTGACGTCCCTGTCGATGTCCTCGGGGTCTGTGCCCGCGGTCCGCTTCGCGGTGTCCAGGCACACGCAGGAGCAGGCCCGCGCCGTCGCTGCCGCGGCGCTCGGTGCCCGCTCGGCCACGGACGCTCGGGCGGCTGCTGTCGCGGCCCTCGCACCGGAGGTCGCGGCGCTCCTCGGCGCCTGACAGACGGGCAGACCTGCCCCGCGCCCTACGAAGGGTGCGGGGCAGCGTCGTCTCGGAGGTCAGGAGCCAGCACCTCTCCCGCACCTCCTGCGGCGTAGGCTCGTCCCATGCCGAACGATCCTGGTGCAGACTCCGTCCCCGGTCCCGAGCAGCAGCACGGAGAGGGCGGGCCAGGCGCCCGCGAGCAGCGGCGTGGAGACGGCGTGCCGGGCTCTCGCGACCAGAACACGGGTGGCGACGACGGCCCTCTCGACCCCGAGGTCGAGGCGAGCGCGACCTACCTGCTCGAGCCCGAAGACCTCGCCCCGCTGCTGGCCCGAGTCGTCACCACCCACGAGGCCGGCACCCGCCGCGTCGTCGCCCCTGCGACAGGGCACGTCCTCGTCGACCTCCCGCTGTCCGGCCCCGACGACGTGACCCGAGCTGTCGACAGGGCCCGGGACGCGCAGGCGGCCTGGGCCGCGACAGATATCCGCGAGCGTGCCGCCGTCCTGCTCCGTCTGCACGACCTCGTGCTCGACCGGCAGTCGGAGGTATTGGACCTCGTCCAACACGAGTCTGGCAAGTCCCGGGGGAGCGCCTTCGAGGAGGTCGCCGACGTCGCCCAGGTCTCGCGGCACTACGGTCGCCGGGCTGGCGCGTACCTCGCGCCGCGCACGGTCCGCGGGATGCTCCCTGTCCTCACCCGGACGACAGTCGCCCGGATCCCGGTCGGCGTCGTCGGGGTGATCTCGCCGTGGAACTATCCGTTGACCCTCGCCCTGGCCGACGTGCTGCCCGCGCTCGTGGCGGGCAACGCCGTCGTCCTCAAGCCAGACCCGCAGACCACGCTCACTGCCCTGTGGGCTGCCGCTGCCCTGGAAGAGTGCGGCCTGCCGGCCGACGTGCTCCAGGTCGTCGCGGGCGGGGGAGACGTGGGCGCTGCGCTCGTCGAGGAGGTGGACCACATCGCCTTCACAGGGTCGACGGCGACAGGGAGGATCATCGCCGGTCGTGCGGGGGAGCGGCTCATCGGGGCGACCCTCGAGCTCGGCGGGAAGAACCCGCTCTACGTCGCGGCTGACGCGGACCTCGACGTCGCGGCCCTCGGCGCCGTGCGGGCGTGCTTCTCGAACAGCGGCCAGCTGTGCATGTCGATCGAGAGGCTCGTGCTCCACGAGGACGTCGCGGACGCATTCCTCGACCTCTTCCTCGAGCGGGTCTCGAGCCTGCGCCTGTCGGCAGCCCTGGACTACACGGCCGACGTGGGGTCGCTCACCTCGGCTGCTCAGCTCGAGAGGGTCGAGGGGCACGTGCACGACGCTCTCGCCCGGGGCGCGCGGATCCTCGCCGGGGGAGTGCACAGGACCGACGTGGGGCCGCTCTTCTACGCCCCGACGGTGCTCGCCGACGTACCACCCCATGCGCTCTGCGCGCAGGAGGAGACCTTCGGCCCGGTGGTCAGCGTCGTGCGGGTCGCCTCCGACGACGAGGCCGTCGCGGTGATGAACGAGACGGAGTTCGGGCTCAACGCGAGCATCTGGAGCGCAGACACCCGCCGCGCCCGCGTGCTCGCGGCGCGCGTCCGTGCGGGCACTGTGAACATCAACGACGGCTACGCCGCCGCCTGGGGCTCTGTCGAGGCGCCGATGGGCGGCTTCGGGGCGTCGGGCCAGGGACGTCGCCACGGGCGCGAGGGCATCGAGCAGTACACCGAGGCGCAGACGGTCTCGGTCCAGCGGGGAGTCATGAGCGGGGCGTCGCTCGACGAGCTCTTCGCACTCCCCGACGGGCAGGGGCAGCGGCTGCTGACGACCGGTCTGCGGGTGCTGCGCGCGCTCGGGGTGCGCTGAGGACAGACCTGGCGACGGGGTCGCGGGACGCCGGTGGTCGGGCGGTGGCCCGCGCGGGTGCGGGCGAAGCTGTCTCAGGTCCCGCGTCCGACCGCGCGTCGACCGTCGACCCGGGTCCATGAGGATTTCCGACGGGTGAAAGTTGACGTCCACCAGGTGGGACGGGAGGGCCCTGGTGCTCACAGGGACCCGGCGCGTCCCCTCAAGAGGTCTCGTCCCACGCGCGGACGTCTGCCCAGGTGGTGGGTCCGCCGCCGGTCACCGGGAGGCTGGCACCACCCACAGCACCCCACCAGAACGTCCGTTCTTCACGGAGTTTCGATCGTGTGACCTCAGGGCCCCGGGCAGCCCGCCCGCACCGAGGTCCATTGACGGTCGCAGAACCTGCCGAATACCTTGAGCCTCACTCGGGCCGCCACCCTCCCCCCTCCCCCCTCGGTGGCCCTAGGACGCTGGACAGAACGACGCTCGTGCGTCAACCGGACGATGACGTCCCCCTCCCCTCCTGCTCCACTTCTGCGCGCCTTCTTCCGACTCCGGAGAGTGCCCCATGCCTTCATCGATCCTCGTGGCGTCCCCAGCCTCGGCCCTCTCGGTCGGACAGGTGGACGTCGGTGACCTGGTCGACCAGGTCGTCCACCTCTTCCCGCTCGCCGTCGCCGGCATCATCGTCTGGTCCCTCTGGATCTACCGCGTCGTCCTGTCCCGCAGGGCCCGTCCGATCGTCACCGACCACCGCTCGACCACCTCGGTCGTCGTGCCGTCCTTCCACGAAGACCCCGACATCCTCCTGCGGTGCCTGGACTCCTGGCTGGCGCAGGACCCGACCGAGATCATCGTCGTGCTGGACGTCGCCGACCTCGAGGCCTACAGCCGGATCGTGGCCCGTGGTGACGCCAGGGTGCGTCCGGTCTTGTTCCACCACGCGGGCAAGCGCTCGGCGCTCGGCGCCGGCATCCGGGCCGCGCGCTACGAGGTCCTCGTGCTGACCGACTCCGACACGTCGTGGGAGCCGGGTCTGCTCGAGGCCGTGCAGATGCCCTTCGCCGACCCGCTCGTGGGTGGTGTGGGGACGCAGCAGAACGTGTACCAGCGGACGTCGAGCGTCTGGCGGCGCATCGCCGACTGGCTGGTCAACCTGCGCTACTACGACTACGTCCCGGCGATGGGCAGCGCGGGTGCTGTGCCGTGCCTGTCCGGTCGGACCGCGGCCTACAGGCGTGACGCCGTCGTCCCGGTCCTCGACGACCTCGAGAACGAGTTCTTCCTCGGTCGCCGCTGCATCGCGGGGGACGACGGCCGGCTCACCTGGCTCGTGCTCGCCTCGGGCTACAAGACGGTCCACCAGTCCTCAGCCCGGGCGATCTCGATGTTCCCCGACACCTTCAGCGCCTTCGTCAAGCAGCGGGTGCGCTGGAGCCGCAACTCCTACAGGTGCTACCTCACGGCCGTGTCGAAGGGCTGGCTGTGGCGGACGCCCTTCGTCACCAAGGTGACCGTGCTGCAGATCCTCCTCACGCCGCTCACGATGGGCCTGACGCTCTGGTACCTGGTGGCATCGAGGCTCGAGCTCACCACCCTGGGCATCGCGGCCGCCGTGGGATGGCTGCTCCTCGGCCGTGGCATCCGCGGGTTCTCGCACCTGCGGCGCCACCCGCAGGAGGTGTTCCTGCTGCCGCTGCTCGCCGCCGTGGTGATCATGGTCGCCCTGCCGATCAAGCTGTACGCCTTCGTCACGATGAACAAGCAGGGTTGGCTGACCCGTCACGCCGACCAGGTCGGCGGCGACGGGCAGACCGCCCGGAGCCTCGACCCTGTCGACGAGGTCGTGCCTGCGGACCAGACGGCTGCGGTCCAGGGACTCGCTGCTGCGGCCCCGGCGTCCCAGCTGCTCGCGGCCCAGATGTCAACGGTCCAGAACCCTGCACCTCAGACCACCTCTGTCACGTCTCCCGCGGTCTACGCCTCGGCGGCCCGGACGCCGGAGGCTGCACGATGAGCGCGCGTCGGGCGACCCGCGGCGCAGCCCTCGCCGCAGCCGTCGGGTGCACAGTCCTCGTGACCGGGGGCATGGCTGCCGCGACCCCGGTCCTCCAGCCTGTTCAGGTGCGCGCCGCGTCGACCGCGGTGCCCACGCCCGCACCCGTCGCCTACCCGGGCGACCCTGATGCCGAGGCTGCGCTCGTCGCGGCCGAAGACCGCCGCCTCGTCGAGGTGCGGTCGATCGCCAACGGTGCACAGTGGACCGGCGCGTCGCAGTGGCGGCCGTACAGGCTCGAGACGGGGACGACGTACACGCTCGTGCTCGTCGAGCGCGAGGCGCCCTACAGCTTCGACGACCTGCTCGAGCTCGCGCCGCAGACCCTCGTGCGCCAGCCCGACGGCTCGTACCTCCTCGGCGAGAACATCGTCGTGGAGGAGGGTGCGACCCTCGACCTCACGAGCGACGACGGGCTGCGTCTGAACCTCACGTCGACCGACGACGCCTTCGTCTCGATCGTCACGCTCGGCGGAGACCTGACGGTCGCCGGCACGGCCGAGAACCCGACCGTGGTGAGCGCCTGGGACCCACGGACTGGCACCGTGGACGACGACACCTCCGACGGGCGGGCCTACGTGCGGGTGGTCGGCGGCTATGCGGACTTCCGGCACGCGACCTTCGACCACCTCGGCTTCTGGAGCGGGACCACCGGGGGAGTCTCCCTCACCGGGACCGACCTGCCGCACACAGCGCCCGGCTCGCAGGACCTCGCGGCGGGCGAGATCCCCGCAGCCGACGAGCCGACCGCGCCCGACGGGACAGCCGGGACCGAGGGGACTGCAGGGACCGACGAGACGGCCGGCGCCGTCGCGACAGGTGACGCTGCGGCTCCAGGAGCAGCCCCCGACGGGACCGCCACCTCCACGACGAGCGCAGGTGCCCCCACCGGGACAGGCACCACGAGCACTGTCGTCTCACCGCCCTCCGCCAAGGTCTTCGGGACCGAGCTCTTGCCCACAGGGGCAGGTGCCCCGACCCTCGGGCTGGGTGCGGACCTCAGCGGCTACAGCTTCGTGTCGGCGCAGATCCAGGACGTGACGTTCTCCGACAACGCCTTCGGCCTGTTCGTCATGAACGCCGAGGGTGTCGTGGTGAGCGGGTCGCGGATCGAGGACTCCCTCGTCGACGGTCTGGTGATGCACCGAGACGTCACCGCGAGCACAGTCGTGGCGACCACGTCGACGGGCAACGCCGTCGACGGCTTCAGGCTGGCCCGCTCGACGAGCGGCATCGTCCTCGAGCGGCTGACCTCGACGGGCAACGGCCGCAACGGCATCTCGATCGAGGGGACGCCGCTCGCCGACGGTCCGAGCGCGACAGGCACGGGCACGGAGATGTCCGGCGCCAACAGCGTCTCGGAGAGCACCGTGACGGGCAACGGCCGGTACGGGATCGACGTGGTCGGCGGGACGACCATCGAGGTCGACGCGAACACCGTGACAGACAACCCCGCGGGCATCGTGGTGAGCGAGGGCGCGACGGCTGTCGAGCTCACGGACAACACCGTCGAGGGTGCGGACCAGCAGGGGATCTCGCTGAGGTCGGCCGGCACGGACACCGTCGTGACAGGCAACACCGTGCTCGGTGGTGAGATCGGCATCTACGCCCGTGACGCGGGCGGGACCTTCGAGCGCAACACCGTCGACGACGTGACCAGCCACGCGATCACCCTGGTCGGTGCGACCGGTGGTTCGGTCGTCTCGGACAACAGCGTCGGCGGACGTGGTCCGAGCGCGATCGACGTGGCCCGCACGACAGGGGTCGCGGTGTCGGACAACTCGACCGAGGACTGGGACAGCACCAAGCCCCTCTCGACGGTCCTGAGGCAGATCTTCCAGCCGCTCACCGTCGTCTGGCTCCTGCTCGCCCTGCTGGTGCTCGTCACCGCGCTGACGAGCATCCGGCACCGCAACGCGGGTGTCCGGCACCCGTACGCGAACCGTGCCCCGCTCACCTCGCTCACCCGCGGAGTGGTCGACCCGAGCGAGATCTTCGGGCCGGCGCAGGGTCAGTCTCAGGGCCGGGCCCAGAATCAGGCCCAGGACCAGCCCCAGGTCGGAACCCGGGCCGAGCAGCCGCACGGTGCCGGGAACCTCGGACCGACACTGCCTCGCCCGCAGCCCTCCCGAGCCCGTCGCGCCGACAGGTCGGCGGGGGACCTGCTGGTCCGTGAGGCACCAGCCGATCTCGAGCTGCACGACGACGGGCACCCCGGGGACGACGTGACCGGCCCAGCGTGGCAGGGACGAGAGACCCTGCAGCAGAGCCTGCAGGACGCTCGGCAGCCGGGCCAGCAGCCCGCACAGGTCGCGGAACCAGGTGGTCGGGCACCCGCCCGTGGCCCGAGGGACCTGCGGTGCGCGCCGTGACCGGCGTCCTGAGGACTCTGGGCCGACGAGCCCGGGAGGTCGTGGTCGGTGGCCTGATCCTCGCGGGGTGCACGGCGCCGGGCAGCCCGTCGCCCGGCACCCCAGAACCCTCGTCCGACCCGACAGGGTCGACCTCGAGCCCGGAGCCGTCCCCGTCAGCCACTGCGGACTCTCCTGGTGCCGCCGTCCCGGACAGCACCGTCGACTGCCCGGCCGAGCCCACGGTCTCGACCACCGACGAGCTCACCGAGAGCCTCGCGGAGGTCGAGCCCGGAGAGGTGATCGTCCTGGCCCCGGGCACCTACGACGGGTTGTTCGTCGCCACGACGTCAGGCACCGCAGACGAGCCGATCACGCTCTGCGGACCGGCCGATGCCGTGCTCGACGGCGGTGGGCCCGAGGGCGGGTACGTGATCCACCTCGACGGGGCGAGCCACTGGCGCCTCGGCGGGTTCACGGTCACCGACGGTCAGAAGGGCGTGATGGCCGACGGCACGGTCGGCTCGGTGATCTCGGGCCTGACGGTCACGTCGATCGGCGACGAGGCGATCCACCTCCGCAAGGCCAGCACGGACAACGTGGTGTCGGGCAACGTCATCAGCGACACCGGGCTGCGCAAGCCGAAGTTCGGCGAGGGTGTGTACGTCGGGACGGCCGAGAGCAACTGGTGCGACATCACGGCCTGCGAGCCCGACCCCTCCGACCGCAACGTCATCGAGGACAACACGATCAGCGGGACGACCTCGGAGAGCATCGACATCAAGGAGGGGACCTCGGACGGGATCGTCCGCGGGAACACCTTCGACGGGTCGTCGATCTCCGCAGCCGACTCGTGGGTCGACGTCAAGGGCAACGGGTGGCTCGTCGAGGGCAACACCGGGACCTCGTCGCCGACCGACGGCTTCCAGACCCACGAGATCCTCGAGGGCTGGGGCGACCGCAACGTCTTCCGCGGGAACGTCGCGACCGTCGACGGCACAGGCTTCGGATTCTCGCTCACCCCTGAGCTCTCCAACGTCGTCGAGTGCGACAACACGGCGACCGGCGCCGGCGAAGGGCTCAGCAACGTGGAGTGCGGCGCGGGCTGACCCTGCTCGCGGCGGGCACCTCCCTGACCCGACCACCTCCCTGACCGGCCACCGATCTGTCCCGACCACAGACCCTCACCCTCCCTCCCTCCCCCCCCCGGCAGCTCCGCCGACCCCAGATCTCTCTCCCTCCCCCCAGCAGCCAGCAGTGCCCTCGGTGCCCGCAGCGACGGGCACGGGCCGGCTGCGCCCTGGCACGCCGCCATCGGCATGCTCAGGTCAGCCTGACCCGTCCCAGCCAGCGGCACCGCAGAGATGCAGAGCCCGCAGAGAGAAGCCGCCCGCCGTCCCTGAGCCCGTCCCACCCTCCCCAGCAGTCAGCGGTGCCCACAGAAATCGGAGCTCATCATGTCTACCCTCCCCCCTGCCTCGCCCAGCCCCGAGCGTGCCCCCCGCCTCACCGTGATCGGTACGGGATACCTCGGTGCCACCCACGCCGTCGCCATGGCCTACCTCGGCTTCGAGGTCCTCGGAGTCGACATCGACCAGCGCAAGGTCGACCTGCTCAACGAGGGCACGGTGCCGTTCTTCGAGCCCGGCCTGCCCGAGAAGCTCGACGAGGCTCTCGCGAGCGGTCGGCTGCGCTTCACGACAGACCTCGACCAGGCCGCGGAGTTCGGCGACGTGCACTTCGTGTGCGTCGGCACACCCCAGCAGATGGGCTCGGAGGCGGCGGACCTGCGGTTCGTCGACTCGGCCTTCACCGAGCTCGCCCGCCGCATCACCCGCAAGGTGCTGCTCGTCGGGAAGTCGACGGTGCCGATCGGCACAGCCGAGCGCCTCACCACCCTGGTCCAGGAGATCTCACCCCTGGGAGCCGAGCTCGAGGTCGCCTGGAACCCCGAGTTCCTGCGCGAGGGCTTCGCGGTCCAGGACACCCTGCACCCGGACAGGCTCGTCTTCGGCGTCACGTCTCCGTGGGCCGAAGACCGTCTTCGGGCGGCCTTCGAGCCGATCCTCACCGAGGGCACACCGCTCATCGTCACGGACCTCGCGACAGCCGAGCTCGTGAAGTCTGCGGCCAACTCCTTCCTCGCCACGAAGATCTCGTACATCAACGCGATGTCCGAGGTGTGCGAGGCGACCGGGGCCGACGTCGTCCAGCTGGCAGAGGCGCTCGGTCTCGACGAGCGCATCGGCTCCAAGTTCCTCAAGCCCGGTCTCGGTTTTGGCGGCGGGTGCCTGCCCAAGGACATCCGCTCCTTCAAGCACCGTGCTGAAGAGCTCGGGATCGGGGAGGCCGTCGCCTTCCTCGGCGAGGTCGACGCGATCAACGTCCGCAGGCGCCTGCGGACCGTCGCGCTCATCCGGCAGGTCGCCGGCGGAGACCTCATGGGGGTGAGGGTCGCAGCCCTCGGTGCGGCCTTCAAGCCCGACTCCGACGACGTCCGCGACGCCCCGGCGCTCGACGTCGCCCGGATGCTCTACCTCGAGGGGGCGATCGTCTCGGTCTACGACCCCGAGGCGTCGGTCAACGCGCACAGGGTGTACCCCGACCTGGAGTACGCGGCGAGCCTCGACCAGGCGCTCGTGGGCGCGGAGGTCACCGTCCTGCTGACCGAGTGGCAGGAGTTCCGGACCGCGGACCCCGCGCAGATGGGAGAGCAGGTCCGGACCCGCACGGTGGTCGACACCCGCAACGCCCTCGACGCCGACAGGTTCCGGGCAGCCGGCTGGGACTACTGGGCGCTCGGACGTCCGCACACCGCACCGGTGCCTGTCCAGGTCGTGGTGAGCAACCGGTCGCAGGCTGCGGGACGTGTCGTCGACAAGTCGGCCGACCTGCCCTGCTGACGACCAGGTCCGGTCGCCGCAGCCCCGAGCCCGCTGTGCTGATGGTCCGCTGTGCTGATGGTCCGTCGTGCTGATGACCCGCTGTGCTGACGGTCCTCTGTACTGACTGTCCTCTGTGCTGGAGCCTCGTGGTGCTGACTGCCTGAGGACCTGACAGCCTGAGCAGGGTCTACCCCCAGGACGACGTCAGGTGCGCACCCCCGAGAAGGTGCGCACCTGACGTCTTGTCGTCGTGCCAGGGCTGTGCTCAGCCCTGCGCGCCGACGATCTCGAGGCTCTGGCGGGCGATCGCGAGCTCTTCGTTCGTCGGGACGATCATCACGCGGATCTTCGTGCCCTCGGGCGAGATGGTCCGCGCCTCGGGGGAGCGGACGTCGTTGACGACCTCGTCGATCTCGATGCCGAGGTCTGTGAGACCGCGCATCACGAGGCGACGCACGATCTCGTCGTTCTCGCCGACACCGGCCGTGAAGGCGATGACGTCGACCCGGCCGAGGACCGCGAGGTACGAGCCGATGTACTTCTTCAGCCTGTGCACGTACACGTCGAGGGCCAGGCGAGCGCCCTCGTGACCTGCTGCGACGAGCTCGTGCAGGGTGCGGAAGTCGTTGTCTCCGGCAAGACCGAGGATGCCCGACCGCTTGTTGAGCAGGTCGTCGATCTCGTCGATCGACATGCCAGCGTTGCGGTGCAGGTGGAAGACGATCGCCGGGTCGATGTCTCCCGAGCGGGTGCCCATGACCAGACCCTCGAGGGGCGTGAGACCCATCGAGGTCTCGACGGCCACCCCACCGCGCACGGCCGACGCCGACGCGCCGTTGCCGAGGTGCAGCACGATGGTGTTGAGGTCTTCGAGGGGACGGTCGAGGACCCGCGCTACCTCCTTGGACACGTACTCGTGGCTGGTGCCGTGGAAGCCGTAGCGGCGCACACCGTGCTCGCGGGCCACGTCGGCGTCGATCGCGTAGGTGTACGCGGCCTCGGGGAGCGTCTGGAAGAACGCGGTGTCGAAGACGGCCACGTGCGGGACGTCCGGGAACAGCGCACGGGCGACCTCGATGCCGCGCACGTGCCCAGGGTTGTGCAGGGGCGCGAGCGGGATGAGACCGCGGATGTCCTCGACGATCGCGTCGTCGATCACGACGGGGCCCGAGAACAGGCTGCCGCCCTGGACGACACGGTGCCCGACGGCGACGACGTTCGCGTCGGCCAGGCTCGGGCCGATCTCGGAGAAGAGGTCGAGCACGACGCGCAGCGCGGCACCGTGGTCGGGCACGTCGACCGTGCGCTGGGTCTTGGTGCCCTCGAACTTGTGCGAGACCGAGCCCTCGGACGAGCCGATCTTCTCGACGATGCCCGAGGCGATCGCCTCACCGCCGGCGGGGTCGACCAGCTGGTACTTCACCGACGAGGAGCCGGCGTTGATGACGAGGACGCTCGAGGTGGCGCGGGGGCGCTCGTCTGACGTCGGGTTCATGCTGTGGGTGCTCCAGCCTCGTGGGAGCCCGGGGTGGGCTCGGTGGTCGGTGCGGCGGCTGCCGCCTCCTCGGCGGCGCGGGCCTTCTCGGCCGAGAGCGCCTGCGCCTGGATCGCGGTGATCGCGACGGTGTTGACGATGTCCTGCACGAGCGCCCCGCGGGACAGGTCGTTGACGGGCATCCGCAGACCCTGCAGGACAGGTCCGACGGCGATCGCCCCGGCCGAGCGCTGCACGGCCTTGTACGTGTTGTTCCCGGTGTTGAGGTCGGGGAACACGAAGACCGTGGCGCGGCCGGCGACGGCCGAGTCGGGCATCTTCGAGGCGGCGACGGAGGCGTCGACCGCCGCGTCGTACTGGATCGGGCCCTCGACGAAGAGGTCCGGGCGGCGCTCGCGGACGAGGGCCGTGGCGGCGCGCACCTTGTCGACGTCCGCGCCCGAGCCGGACTCGCCCGTCGAGTAGGAGAGCATCGCGATACGGGGCTCGACGCCGAACTGCAGGGCAGTCGCGGCCGAGGAGATCGCGATGTCGGCGAGCTGCTCCGCCGTCGGGTCCGGGTTGACGGCGCAGTCGCCGTAGACGAGGACGCGGTCTTCGAGGCACATGATGAACACCGACGAGACGACCGAGACGTTCGGGACGGTCTTGATGATCTCGAAGGCCGGGCGGATGGTGTGCGCTGTCGTGTGGGCAGCGCCCGAGACCATGCCGTCGGCGTAGCCGAGCTGGACCATCATGGTGCCGAAGTACGAGACCGAGCTGACGATCTCGCGGGCCCGGTCGACGGTCATGCCCTTGTGGGCGCGCATGACCGTGTACGCCTGGGCGAACTCTTCGTGCAGGTCGCCGGTGTGCGGGTCGATGACCTTCGCCTCGGAGATGTCGAGGCCGAGCTCGACGGCGCGGGCCCGGATCGACTCTTCGTCGCCGAGGATCGTCAGGTGCGCGACCTGGCGCTGGAGCAGCGTCGAGGCCGCCCGCAGGATGCGGTCGTCGGTGCCCTCGGGCAGCACGATGTGCTTGCGGTCGGCCCGCGCCCGGTTGAGAAGCTCGTACTCGAACATCAGCGGCGTGACGACCTCGGGGCGCTCGACGTCGAGGCTCGCGAGCAGCGAGGCTGCGTCGACGTTCTGCTCGAAGAGGGCGAGGGCCGTGTCGACCTTGCGCTGGGAGTCCTTGGTGACGCGGCCGCGGGCAGAGGCTGCGGCGCTCGCCGAGCGGAAGGTCCCGAGGTCCGTCTGGATGATCGGGACGCTCGGGTCGAGGTCCGCGATGAGACGACTCACGGCGTCGGGCGGCAGGAACCCGCCGTTGAGGATGATGCCGGCGAGCGACGGGAAGTTCTTGGCGGTCTGCGCGGTGAGGAGACCGAGCAGCACGTCGGTGCGGTCACCGGGGGTGATGACCACGGCGCCGTCGGCGAGCCTGTCGAGCAGGTTCTCGAAGTTCATGGCACCGACGAGGACGTCGAGCACCTCGCGGCCGAGGAGCGCCTCCTCGCCCAGGAGCAGGCGACCGCCGACGGCTCCCATGAGCTGTCCGACTGTCGGCGCGACGAGGAAGGGATCGTCCGGCATGGTCCAGACAGGCAGCGTCTCACCGGCGAACTCGGCGCGGATGGCCTCGAGGTCGTCGGGGAAGCAACGGTTCGCGACCACGCCGATGACCTGCGCGTGGTTGGACTGGAGCTCGGAGACCGAGACCTCGCTCATCTGCCGGATCCCGGAGGGGGAGCGGTCCTTGCCCGAGAGAACGAGCAGCACGGGGGCGCCGAGGTTCGCGGCGATCCGGGCGTTGAAGGCCAGCTCGGTCGGCCCTGTGACGTCGGTGTAGTCGGTCCCGACGATCACCACGAGGTCGCACTTCTTCTCGACCTCGTGATACTTCGTGACGATCTGCGACAGCGCCGCCTCGGGGTCTTCGTGCAGGTCGTCGTACGTGACGCCGACGCACTCCTCGTAGGTGAGGTCGACGCCGTCGTGGGCCAGGAGCAGCTCGACGACGTAGTCGCGCTCTGCCCCCTCGGCCGACGCGGCCGCGCCGCGGGCGGTGTGCCCCGTCCGGGTGACCGGACGGAACACACCGACCCGCTGCACGCGGCGCGTGAGGAGGTCGAGAACCCCGAGGGCGACCGTGGACTTGCCGGTCTCACCCTCGGGGGACGTGATGAAGATGCTGCGAGCGGAGGAGCTCACTCGTTGTCGCCTCCAGTGGAAACGGTGGCGGCCTGTGGCCCGCCCACCTGGGTCGCGGTGTCGCCCGCGTCGGGCCACACCCAGTCGCGGACCTCGGGGAGGTCTTCCCCGTGGTCTCGGGTGTACTGCCGCGCCCGCAGGCGCGCGTCGGACATCTCCTGCCGGAGCACGGCGGCCCGGCTGCCCAGGTGCGGGACCTGGTCGATGACGTCCATGACGAGGTGGAACCGGTCGAGGTCGTTGAGCATGACCATGTCGAACGGTGTGGTCGTGGTGCCCTCTTCCTTGTAGCCGCGCACGTGGATGTTGCTGTGCCCGGCGCGGCGGTAGGTGAGGCGGTGGATGAGCCACGGGTAGCCGTGGTAGGCGAACACGACAGGCTTGGTGGTCGTGAAGAGGGTGTCGAAGTCGCGGTCGGAGAGCCCGTGCGGGTGCTCCTTCTCGTCCTGCAGGCGCATGAGGTCGACGACGTTGACCACACGGACCTTGAGCTCGGGCAGGTGCTGGCGGAGCAGGTCTGCCGCCGCGAGGACCTCGAGGGTCGGGACGTCGCCCGCGCAGCCGAGCACGACGTCGGGGTCCTCCCCGGCGACCTCGCTGCCAGCCCAGTCCCAGATGCCCAGGCCGCGCGTGCAGTGCGCGACGGCCTCGTCCATCGAGAGGAAGTTCGGGGCCGGCTGCTTGCCCGCCACGACCACGTTGACGTAGTCGCGGCTGCGCAGGCAGTGGTCGTAGGTCGAGAGCAGGGTGTTGGCGTCCGGCGGCAGGTAGACGCGGACGACCTCGGCCTTCTTGTTCACCACGTGGTCGATGAAGCCCGGGTCCTGGTGCGAGAAGCCGTTGTGGTCCTGGCGCCACACGTGGCTCGACAGCAGGTAGTTGAGCGAGGCCATCGGCTGGCGCCACGGGATCTCGCGGGTGATCTTCAGCCACTTGGCGTGCTGGTTGAACATCGAGTCGATGATGTGGATGAACGCCTCGTAGCAGTTGAACAGCCCGTGGCGGCCCGTGAGCAGGTAACCCTCGAGCCAGCCCTGGCACTGGTGCTCGGAGAGCATCTCCATGACGCGCCCGGCGCGTGCGAGGTGGTCGTCGAGGTCGTCGGGGATCGTCGCGGCGTTCCACTGCTTGTCGGTGACGTCGAAGACCGGCTGGAGACGGTTGGAGGCCGTCTCGTCAGGCCCGAAGATGCGGAAGTTCTCCGGGTTGAGCCGCACCACCTCGGTGAGCCACTGGCCGAGCACACGGGTCGCCTCGCTGATCGATCCGCCCGGGGTGGGGACGTCGACCGCGAAGTCGCGGAAGTCGGGCAGGCGCAGGTCCTTGAGCAGCAGACCGCCGTTGGTGTGCGGGTTCGCGCTCATCCGCAGCTCGCCCTCCGGGGCGAGGGAGGCGACGTCGGCGACGAGCCGACCGCTGTCGTCGAAGAGCTCCTCGGCCTTGTAGGACTGCATCCAGCCGCGCAGCACCTCGAGGTGCTCGGGCGTGTCCCGGGCCGAGGCGAGCGGCACCTGGTGGGCGCGCCACGAGCCCTCGGTCTTCTTGCCGTCGATCTCGGGCGGACAGGTCCAGCCCTTGGGGGTACGGAAGACGATCATCGGCCACATCGGACGGGCGGTGTCCCCACCCGCGGCACGGGCCTTGATCTCGACGATGTCGTCGAGGGCCTCGTCGAGCAGCTCGGCGAAGCGGCGGTGGATCGACACCGGGTCTTCGTCGTCGAAGCCTCCGACGAAGACGTAGGGCTTGTGCCCGTAGCCGACCATGAGCGACTCGAGCTCGTCGTCGGAGATCCGCGCGAGCACCGTCGGGTTGGCGATCTTGTAGCCGTTGAGGTGCAGGATCGGCAGGACGACACCGTCCTGGGCCGGGTTGACGAACTTGTTGGAGTGCCAGCTCGTGGCGAGCGGGCCGGTCTCGGCCTCGCCGTCTCCGACGACCGTCGCGACCAGCAGGTCGGGGTTGTCGAAGGCCGCACCGTAGGCGTGCGACAGCGCGTAGCCGAGCTCGCCGCCCTCGTGGATCGACCCGGGGGTCTCGGGAGCCACGTGGCTCGGGATGCCACCGGGGAACGAGAACTGGCGGAACAGGCGGCGCAGGCCCTCGTCGTCCTGGGTGATGTCGGGGTACGTCTCGGTGTACGTGCCCTCGAGGTAGGAGTTGGCGACGAGGCCTGGCCCTCCGTGGCCCGGTCCGGTGATGTACATCGTCGAGAGACCGCGCTCGGCGATCGCGCGGTTGAGGTGGGCGTAGAGGAAGTTCAGACCGGGGGTCGTGCCCCAGTGGCCGAGGAGGCGCGGCTTGACGTCGTCGCGGGTCAGCTCGGTGCGCATGAGGGGGTTGGACAGCAGGTAGATCTGACCGATGGACAGGTAGTTGGCAGCACGCCACCACCCGTGGATGCGCTCGAGCGTCTCGTCGTCGAGAGGCGTGTCGGGTCGCGCGCGCCAGGCGTCGGACGAGGAGGACCGGACCTCTGCGTGGGGTGTACCACCAAGAGCAGAACGTGTCATGACGATCTCCAACCGAAGTGATGGGTGAACGCTTTCATGTAACCGCATCCGCGGTCTGCGCGCACTAGGTCTTTGGTGTGAGATCGGGAGTTCGGTCCGTGCTAGCGGCTTTCGTCTGTGCCGTGAGTTCCGTCACCGGAGGTCCCGCCGGTGTTCTCGGTACCGGACCTTGGTCCCTGCACGGGCCACACCCCACGGACCAGGCGCAACCAGGTCTCGTCGTCGACACCCGCGACACCGAGCGCGTTGAGCATGCTCAGGTGGTGGGTGACCGCGCTCGCGACCAGCAGGCGCTCGCGGGCTGCCCTGCGCTCCTCAGGAGTGCCCGCAGGTCGGGGGGCTCCGGCCTCGTCGGCGAGCCGGCCCTCCTCGGCCAGCAGTGCGTCGACCGACTCGTCGAGCAGTCGGGCGTAGAGCGCGCCTGCCTCGGCCCGGTGCTCGGGGTTGCGCAGCCCGAAGGTCGCCAGCTCGGAGCTGAGCGTGAGGCGCGGGTCCGTCCGCGACTCGCGCAGCAGCGCAAGGTGCTCCTCGCTGCTCGGGGCCTGGGCGGGCATGTCGAGAGGACCGGGGTCGCCCGGCGCACGGTCGAGGTGCTCCCGGAAGATCCCGAGGAAGAGGTCGGACTTCGACGGGAAGCGGGAGTAGACGGCTCCCTTGGTGTAGCCGGCGGCTGCTGCGACGTCTTCGACCGACGTGGCCCCGTACCCACGGCTCGCGAAGAGGTCGACGGCTGCCGCGAGCAGGTCGGCCCGGGTGCGGTCGGACCGGTTCGAGCGTCGGGTGAACTTCGACGCGACGTTCTCGACGTTCGCGGCGGCTGAGCGCAAGGTCTGCGCGAGGTCGCCCTCGACGGCCCCGACGGCGTCAGAGGTCGCCGAGCGGAGCGCCTCGCCGAGGGCGGCCGTGGCCTCGGCGAGAGCCTGCGCGGCGAGGGCGACCGCTGGGTTCTGGCTGCCTGACCTCGAGGAGGAGTCGTCGGCGGGCGCCTTCTTCCCCGTGCCCTTGCCTGTGCGCCAGCCTGTGTCGCCGTCGGAGGGCGAGCGCTGGGACGTGCGCCTGCGCGGGGTCTCGTGGGATGCCATCTGATGAGTCTACAGAGAGATACCCAGCAGTACCCGACTCTGATACGGTCCGGTACATACGCATCGGTATTTCGGATACCGAAAGGTATTCGACCTGGATCCCCACGAGAGGACGATCATGACCGCTGTACCCGCACTCGACGTCGCCGACGTCACCAAGACCTTCGGAGGCAGGCGGCCCCTGCGCGCCAACGACGGCGTCAGCCTGACCGTGCCCGAGGGGGCCGTCGTCGGTCTGCTCGGCCACAACGGCGCAGGCAAGACCACCCTGGTGAACCAGGTGGCAGGGCTCCTGCTGCCCGACTCCGGCTCGCTCCGGGTGGTCGGCCACGACGTCGTCGCGCACCCCGAGCGCAGCCGCCGGGAGATCAGCGTCCAGGCTCAGGCGAACGTCCCCATCACCGGGCTCACCCCGCGCACGGCGATCGAGCTGGTCGGCCGGATCCGGGGCGGTTCGAGGCGCGACGTCGCCCGACGGACGGACGGTCTCATCGAGGCGCTCGACCTCGGTCAGTGGGCCTCGACCCCGGCGCACAAGGTCTCCGGGGGAGTCGCCAGGCTCACCGCCTTCGCGATGACGGCCGTCGTCCCCGGGCGTCTGGTGATCCTCGACGAACCCACCAACGACGTGGACCCCGTCCGGCGTCGTCTCCTGTGGACCCAGATCAAGGCGCTGGCCGACGACGGCGCCGGGGTCCTGCTCGTGACCCACAACGTGCGCGAGGCCGAGCACGCGGTCGACGACCTCGTCATCCTCGACCGGGGACGGGTGATCGCCCACGGGACCGTCGCCGAGCTGACCCACCCGTTGCGCTCCACGCTCCAGCTCGACGTCGACCTCCCGCCGGGGCGGACCGTGGCGTGGCCGCCGTGCGCGACCGAGACAGGCCACGACGGGCTGCGTGCCCGCGCGTCCGTGCCCGCGGCGCGCGCCGCAGAGGCCGTCGCCTGGGCGCAGGACGCCGTCGACCGCGGCGACCTCGACCGCTACTCCGTCACGCCGGCGTCGCTCGAAGACGTCTACGTCGAGCTCGTCGGCGCTGCCGGCGAGACCGGCTCACCCGGCGGGACCCACGCGGACGCCGCCGAGACCCACGCACCCGTCCCTGCCGGGCACGATGCCGACACCACCGAAGGAACCCTCCGATGACCACCGTCCTGCAGCAGTACGGTCTGCTCACCCAGTGGCAGCTCCGACGCCAGTCTGTCTACCTGCCGCTCCTCGTCGTCGTGCAGGGAGCCCTCGCCGTGGGGACCGTGCTCGGCTTCGGCATCCTCATGGGCGACCTCGAGGGTGACGCCGCGCTCTACCTCGCCACCGGGGCGCCGACCATCACGCTGATCGTCATCGGTCTGGTCATGGCGCCGCAGATGCTCGCCCAGGCCAAGACCGAGGGCAGCGCGCAGTGGCTCATGACGCTCCCGGTCCCGCGGCTGGTCTTCCTCGCGGCCGACCTCACCGTGTGGACCCTCGTGGCGCTGCCCGGCACCGTGCTCGCGGTCTTCGTCGGGGTGCTGCGCTACGACATCTCGCTCGACGTCTCGTGGTGGGTGCTGCCTGCGGCCCTGCTCGTCTCGCTCACGGCTGCGGCGATCGGCTACACGGTCGCAGCGCTGCTGCCGCCGTCGCTCGCGATGCTCTTCACCCAGCTCGTCGTCTTCGTCATCCTGCTCTTCTCGCCGGTCTCGGTGCCGGCCGAGCAGTTCCCGTCCTGGCTCGCGTCGGTCCACGCCGTGCTGCCGATCGAGCCGATGGCCCAGCTGGTCAGGGCTGGGCTGGCAGGGTCGACCTTCACGATCGAGACAGGTCCGCTGCTCGTGCTGGTCGCCTGGTGCGCCGGCTGCGTCGCGCTCGCCGGGGCAGCGCTGCGGCGCCGGGGGTAGCTGTGCTCAGCCCTCCCAGGGGCGCGAGGTAGCCTGGGCGCGTGCCGAACCCGTCCGACCCCCCTGTGCGACCCTCGATGGTCTCGGTCGCGCTGCGACCGCGGATGATCGGGCTGCTCCTCCTCTTCCTGCTCGCTGCCGCAGTCTGCGCACGCCTCGGCGTGTGGCAGCTGGACCGCGCGCACGAGCGCGGCGACCTCGCCGACAGGCAGGCCGCGGCCGAGGCGCAGAACCAGGGGCCAGAAGGGCTCGGGGCGCTCCTCGAGCCGCAGTCGACCTTCCCCGGCGACCTCGTGGGTCGCCAGGCGTGGGTCGAGGGTGAGTACGTACCCGGCACGCAGATGCTCGTCGAGGGTCGCGCGCACGACGGCGAGGCCGGGTTCTTGGTGCTCACCGCGATGCGGGTCTCCGAGGACGGGACCGGTGGCGCCTCGTGGGCGGACCTCTCCGGTGCTCCGGTCCTGCCCGTGGTGCGAGGCTGGGTCCCGGCGACCACCGACGGCACCGACCCCGAGGTCGACGCGTCGGTCCTCGCCGAGCCAGCCGGCACGGTCCGGCTCGCGGGGTACCTGCAGGCCTCCGAAGCCCTGGGGCAGGGGTCGTCGGTGCCCGGCCGGACCGACTCGATCAGCTCGGCCTCGCTCGCCAACGTCTGGGGCGGACCGATCTACTCCGGGTATCTCGTGGTGTCGTCCTCGCAGCCGTCCCAGGCCGATGCGATCGTCCTGCTGGACCGGCCCAGCATCGAGGGCGGCGACGGGCTGAACCTGCAGAACCTGTTCTACGCGCTGCAGTGGTGGATCTTCGGCGGCTTCGCCGTGCTGCTCTGGCTGCGGCTGGTCCGGGACGAGACCCGTGGCGAGGAGAAGAGCGCAGACGAAGACCCCTTCGGAGCGCTCGCCCGCGCCGAGTCAGAAGCCTGACGTAGCCAGCAGCCTGACGTCGGTGGACGCCTGACGCGGACGGAAGCCTGCCGCAGTCAGAAGACGCGTCCCACTGCGCACGACGGCCCGGGTCGACGCTGTGCGCCAGCCCGGGCCGTCGTCCTGCGGCTCATGACGTCGTGTGCTGCTACCTCGTGAGCCGTTGCTCCGGCACCTGCTACTTCGTGAGCTGCAGCAGCATCTCGACGGTCCCGCTGTCCTCGACCTTGACGAACCCGAGGTCGGGGGCGTCCACGCCGAAGTCGGAGAAGGTGACCGGGATGGTGCCCGAGACCTCGACGCCGTCGGCGGTGGTCTGCGCCTCGAGGGCGACCGTGACGCTCTTGGTGACGCCGGCGATCGTGAGGTCGCCGACAGCCTCGATCGACGCGACGCCCGAGCTCACTGCCGAGATGTCGACGGGCTCGGTCAGCGTGAAGGTCGAGGTGGGGTTCTCGGCGGTCTTGAGGATGTCCAGGAACTGGCTGTCGCGGTTGCTGTTGTCGGTCGCGACGGTGGTCATGGAGACGGTGATGTCGGCGGCGCTGAGCTCGGTGCCGTCGATGGTGAGGGTGCCGTCGACGTCCTCGGTGCGACCGACGACAGTGACGTCCTGACCGTTGAGGACCTCGTCCACGCGGTAGCCGGCCTGCGAGCCGTCGGCGATGGTCCAGGCTCCCGCGAGGTCGGCCGGGTCGGCGGTCTCGCCTGTCCCGGTGCTGGCCGAGGCCGTCGGGGTCGAGAGGCCGAGCTCTTCGGGGGCCTTGTCGTTCTCGATCTTGGCGTAGAGCGCGGTGCCGCCGACAACTGCGGCGACGACCACGACCAGAGCGATGACCGCGATGATGAGCTTCTTCTTCATGGGGGGAGTCCCGTCGTGAGGGGTGCGGCGGAAATGACTGACCCTTCAAGTAACCCAGACGACCCTGGGAAAGCCCTGAGGGCCGCCCCAGGATTCCCCGGGACGGCCCTCAGACCATGCTGCTCGTGCTCGTGCTCGTGCTCGTGCTCGTGCTCGTGCTCGTGCTCCTGCCGCGACTGCTCGCGGCTCTGACGAGCGAGCAGTGCTCGTCGTCCGCGCAGCCAGCTACGCCTGCTGCCAGCTGTGCCAGAGCCGTGCGTACTCGCCGTCGGCCGCGACGAGCTCGTCGTGCGGCCCGATCTCGGTGATGAGCCCGCCGTCGACCACGGCGACCCTGTCGGCGTCGTGCGCGGTGTGCAGGCGGTGGGCGATCGCGACGACGGTCCGGCCAGTGAGCACGGCGTTGAGCGAGCGCTCGAGGTGCCGGGCCGCCCGTGGGTCGAGCAGGCTGGTCGCCTCGTCGAGGATCAACGTGTGCGGGTCGAGCAGCACGAGCCGCGCGAGAGCGACCTGCTGCGCCTGCGCGGGGGTGAGCACGTGACCGCCCGAGCCGACCTCCGTCTCGAGCCCGAGGTCGAGGGCCTCGACCCACGACTTCGCGTCGACGGCGGCGAGCGCCTCGAGGAGCTTCGCGTCGTCCGCGCCGGCGTCGGCCAGCCGCAGGTTCTCGGCGAGGGTCCCGACGAACACGTGGTGCTCCTGGGTGACGAGCGCGACGTGGCTGCGCAGGTCTTCGAGCGGCAGCTCGACGAGCGGCACACCGCCGACCCGCACCGATCCTCCGGTGGGAGGGTGGATGCCGGCGAGCATGCGGCCGAGCGTCGACTTGCCGGCACCCGACGGGCCGACGACGGCGAGCCGCTCGCCGACGGCGAGGTCGAGGTCGATCCCGTGCAGCACGTTGTGCCCTGGCCTGTACGCGTACTCGACCCCTGTCGCGACGATGTGCTCGTCGGTCGGCACCCGCTCGCCCTGTTCACGGTCGCGCTCGACGAGCCCGACCCCGATGATGCGGGCGAGCGAGGCCGCCGCGACCTGGATCTCGTCGAGCCAGAAGATGAGCTCCCACACGGGGCCGACCAGCTGGGTCGAGTAGAGCACGACTGTGGTGACGGCACCGAGGGTGACGTGACCCTGCTCGAGCAGGTACGCGCCCCACAGGAGCACGGCGATCGGCCCGATGACGAAGGCGGCGTCCATGCCCGGGATGAGCACCGTGCGCAGGTTCAGGGTCTTCTTCTCGGCGGCGAAGGCCTCCTGGAGGTCCTTGCGGACCTTGTCGCGGCGACGCTGGCCGAGGCCGAGCGCGTCCACGGTCCGGGTGCCCTCGACCGACTCCGTGATGGTGCCGTTGAGGGTCGCGTACGCGGCCGACTCCCGCTGGTAGGCGGGCGTCGCGCGGGCGAGGTACCAGCGACCGATGAAGAAGATGATCGGGAAGCCGACGAGCATCGCGATCGCCACGAGCGGCGCCGTGACGAAGGCCGCGACGATCGTCAGGAGGATCGTCACGCTCGCCACGAGGATCCGCGGCACGCCGAAGCGGACGGAGTGCTGGATGCGGTCGACGTCGTTGGTCGTGCGACCGACGAG
Organism: Sanguibacter biliveldensis; assembly: GCF_033798665.1. Taxonomy (NCBI): domain Bacteria; kingdom Bacillati; phylum Actinomycetota; class Actinomycetes; order Micrococcales; family Sanguibacteraceae; genus Sanguibacter; species Sanguibacter biliveldensis. Next base: position 3,226,085 of record NZ_CP138359.1, on the reverse strand, counting down.
GTCACCCGTCCCGGAGCGCTCGACGGTCGAGAGCGGGAGCTCGGTGACCGTCGCGAGGAAGTCTTCGCGGAGGTCGGCGAACACCGTCTCGCCGAAGATCATCGCGTTGCGCTGGGCGAAGCGGATGACGATGCTCTGCGCGACGACGGCGACCACGAGGAACAGGACGGTGTTGTTGACGAAGGACTGTGTCGCGCCGTTCGTGACCTCGTCGACCAGCCGTCCGAGGAGCAGCGGGCCGACGAGGCCGACGAGGGCCGCGACGGTGTGCAGGCTGACGACCCCGGCGAGGGGGCCCTTGTTCTGGCGCAGCAGCATCGCGGTGTGCCGCCGGACTGTCGTGCCGTCGGCGATCGGGAGCGTCGTGCTGGTCATCGGGTCACCTCCTGGGTGGAGTCGTCGGTGGTCGTGCTGGTGGACGTGCTGTCGGCAGGCGAGGCCTCGCCGGACGTGGGCTCTTCGGCTGCGTGCTCCTCAGACGCGGGCTCTTCGGCCAGCGACCGGCCGACGACCGACCTGTAGTGGTCGTACTCGGGGCCGACGCCGTCGAGCAGCTCACGGTGCGAGCCGCGGACGATCACCTCGTCCTCGTGCAGGACGAGGATCTCGTCGACGTGGTCGAGCACGAGCGGGCTGGCGGTGACCACGAGGGTCGAGCGACCCGCCCGGGCGGCGACGAGCCGCTCGGCGATGCGCGCCTCGGTGTGCGCGTCGACGGCGCTCGTCGGCTCGACGAGCAGCAGGTACTCGGCCTCGGTGAGCAGGGCACGGGCCAGAGCGACACGCTGACGCTGCCCGCCGGAGAGCGAGCGGCCCTTCTCAGGGAGCTCGCCCGTGAGGCCACCCGGGGTGGACTCGAGGACGTCGTGGGCGTCGGCGACCGTGAGCGCCGCGTAGATCTCGTCGTCGGTCGCGCGGTCCCGCACGTCGAGCTCGTCGCGGAGCACACCGGAGAACAGGTGCGACGTGGCCTCGGCCACGACCACGCGGTCGCGGAGTGCCGTCTTGTCGACGTCGCGCAGCGGTACGTCGCCGAGGAGCACCGGGGTGCTGGCCTCGAGGTCGTCGTTGAAGCGGCCCATGCGGGTCGCGACCTTCGCGGAGTCGTCGGGGTCGGCGCTCACGAGGGCGACGATCCGCCCCGGCTCGAGCGTGACGCCTGTCGTGACGTCGTGCAGCGGCTCGGTCGTGGCGGGGGCCTCGTCGGTCGCTGTGCCAGCACCTGCAGCCGCCTCGACCTTGAGCACCGTGATGATCTTTCGGACCGACACGAAGGCCCGGGTGGTGATCTGCAGGGTCTGCGTGAGGTTCTGCATCGGCCACGTGAGGAAGGCCGCGTAGCCGTAGAAGGTCACGAGCTGACCCGCGGTGATCTCGCCCTCGATGGCCTTCGTGGCGCTGAGCCACAGCACGAGCGCGACGAACAGCCCGGGCAGCAGCACCTGGAGCGCGTCGAGGTAGGACTGCGTCGTGGCGACGCGGACCGCAGCCTGGCGGACCCGCTGGGACTGGGCGCGGTACCTGTCGGTGAAGGCGCCCTCGCCGCCGATCCCGCGCAGGATGCGCAGCCCGGAGACTGTGTCCGCACCGAGGGTGGTGAGCCGGCCCGAGGCCTCGCGCTGGGCAGCCTGGCGGGCCTGGAGCGGCTTGACCAGGAGCCCGAGGATCGCGGCGACAGCCGGCAGCCCGACGACCACGACCAGCCCCAGCTGGAGCGAGGTCGTGAGCATGAGCACGGCGACGACCGCGTACGCGACGACCGATCCGACGAAGCGCGCGAGGTTGAAGTAGAACTCGCCCACCCGGCCGGAGTCTGTCGCGACGGTCGAGACGACCTCACCCGTCGGGATGTCCTCGGTGACGGCGTCGCCGCTGCGGCTGATCTTGTCGCCCACGAGCTGCGAGACGGCGAAGGCTGCGCGGAGCCAGTTCTGCACGTCGTAGCGGTGCCCGATGCCGCCGGCGACCACCTGCACGACACCGGCGCCGAGCATGATCGCGGCCCATCCGAGCAGCGCCGTGCTCAAGCCCTGCTGCAACCCTTCGTCGAGGGCTCGCCCGAGGACGAAGGGTGTCACCGCCTGCGACAGGAAGGTGAGGATCCCGAGGAAGACCGACATGGAGAGCACGTCGATCTGGCGGCGGGACTGCCATGCGAGGAAGGCGCCGGGTGAGGTGAGCGGAGGTCGGCCGAGGTCGGTGAGGGGAAGGGAACGCACGGTCATTAACATTAGGGTCTGGCACCGACAGCGGGCCAGAGAATAACCGGAAGGTTTCAGATGACGTCCCCCTCAGACCCGACCGCTGCCTCGGCGGCACCCACCGAGGCAGCCGTCGCGGCACGCGAGAAGATCATCCGCGCTGCTCAGGGCGCCCTCAAGCGGTACCGCGTGATGGCCTACGTGACAGGCGTGATGCTGCTCGTGCTGGTGGTCGAGATGGCCATGAAATACGTGTTCAAGGTCGACGACGACATCATGCGGTACGTGACCTGGATCCCGTACGCGCACGGCTGGATCTACGTCGTGTACCTGGTGACCGTGGTCGACCTCTGGTCGAAGATGCGCTGGACCGTCGGGCGGCTCGTCGTCATGGTCCTGGGAGGCGTGGTACCGGTGATGTCCTTCCTCGTAGAGAAGCGGGTGCACGCCGACGCCGAGGCGCGGGTCGCCCAGGCCCGGACGGTCTGAGCGGACCGGCGGGAGCAGGGACGCAGGTGAGGGCTGACCGGCGCACGGCCCCGGGGGCCCGGGCTCCGCGCGCCGTCGCAGGGGTGCTGTGCGCAGCGGTCCTGGTGTGCGCCCTCCTCGGCGCAGGCCCTGCGGCAGCCGTCTCCCCGCCGGACCAGCTCGTCACGAGCCTCACGAGCCTCACGAGCCTTCCCGTGGCGGACGCCCAGACCGTCGACTACTCCTCCGGTCCCTACGCGGACAGGCTCTGCCCGACCACGCCCGCCTCGGGCGTCGCGTGCTCTCTCGGCCGGTCTCTCCTCGCGACGACCCAGGGCGCCGGCCACAGGGACCGTGCTGTCGAGGCTGACGCGACCTGCGAGCGGCAGGCCGGGCTGTGGGTCTGCTTCGACGTGCGGTCGTTCTTGGTCCAGCGTGGTGGGACGACCTACGGAGACACCTTCCTCAGCCCCGACGGGCAGCGAGACCTCGGGGCGGACCTCGTGGCTCACGAGTCGGAGCACGTGCGCCAGTGGCGACTCTTCGGCCCAGACTTCTCACTGATGTACCTGGCCGAGGGCGTCGACCCCTGCGGGAACTACTTCGAGCAGCAGGCTGGGCTGGCCGCTGGCGGCTACTCCTGCGGGTAGCTCGCGCTGTCCCGGTCTGCCGGGAGGTGCGGCTGGCGGAAGGCACGGCTGATCGCGTGGCCCGTCTGGGACGCGGCGAGCCAGAGCAGCGCCCGCTGGAGCGGCCGTAGCGGGGCGGCCACCACGGCCCGCCACCCTGTCGAGCGCACCCACGTCTGGACGACCGAGACCTGTGTCCCGCCGGCGGTCGGGGCGAGCGCGATCTCTACCACGACTGGTCGGCGCACCGCCGCGTCGGGGTAGGCGAACCGCCACCGGACCCGGGTCGGAGGAGTGACGTCGACCAGCTCAACCTGGCACCGGAGGCGGTCGGGTCGGACGCGCAGAGGCTTGCCCGAGGAGTCGGTGGTGCTCGTCCGGGCAGCCCAGGTGGTCTCCTCGCCGGGCCCGGCCGTCTCGACGGAGGCGATGCTCGGGTACCACTCCGGGACTCGCCCGGGGGCTGACACGAGCGCCCAGACCTCGTCGACCGAGGCGGGGACGAAGGTCTCGACCGCCCCCGTCGCGACACCGCGTGCCCGAGGTCGCGCCTGTCGGGGACGTGGTTCGGCCTCGACCCGGGCGAGCTCCGCGAGGACCTGCTGCGGTGTGGTCCCCAGGCGCTCGAGCAGGTCGGTGACCAGCCCGCTGGGCTCGGCGAGCAGCTCGCGCAGGACCGCGGCAGCGTCACCGGCGCGTCCCCGCCCGGCCGCGCGCCCGATGATGTCGCTCGCCCGCCGGGTCCACTCGTAGCCGCCGGTCTCGTGGGACACGATGCGTCCGGCGTCGGGCAGCCCAGTGCTGATACCGAGCGAGGCGAGCTGCTCGCTGTGGAGCGACTCGACGGCGGTGCGTGCGTCGGCGAGCGTGATGCCCGTCGAGCGCAGCGCGACACCGGCAGGCTGGTCGCTGACCACGAGGGCCAGCAGCAGGTGCTCGAGGTCGGCCTCCCGCAGGCCGAGCCTGGAGGCCTCCTCCATCGCGACGAGGGAGAGGGTCTGGCTCGTCGCAGCAGCGCGGCTGAGCTTGCTCATGCGTTCCTCCTGGGGACCGGGATCGTGGGGTCGATGCGCTTCGAGTACTTCTTGTGGACGGCCTGCCGGGAGACGCCGAGGGCGTCTGCGACGGCCTGCCAGCTCATCCCGGCGCGCAGGGCCGCCTCGACCTGGCGCAGCTCGAGCGAGTCGGCGAGGACGCGCAGCGACGCGACGGCTCGCAGACCTGCGCGGGGATCAGAGGTGTCAGCCGCTGTGGCGGCGACGTCGGGGGTCGGCATGTCGTCAACCTAAGTTGCTAGTGGGCAGGTTGTCAACCAAGGTTGCTTTCTGTCCCGCGCTGCATACCTGCGGGTAGGGCTGCTACGGTCCAGGCATGACCACGACCGCGCCAGCCGCCGACGTCCTCACGGCCCGCGAACGGCTCGTCCGTGCAGCCCAGGAGCTCTACGCGGAGCAAGGGGTCGACGCGACCACGCCGCGCCAGGTCCTCGAGCGCAGCGGCGTCGGGCAGGGCAGCCTCTACCACCACTTCCCGAGCAAGACGGACCTCGCGCGCACGGCTCTGGTCCGCACCACCGAGGAGTCCCTCGACACAGCCCGCGGGACGCTCGCCGGTGGCGGGAGCTCGAGCGGACGGCTGCGCGCGTACCTCGGGGCGCCGCGCGACGCGCTCGCAGGCTGCGCCGTGGGGCGCATGACCAGCGATCCCGTCGTCATGGCCGACCCGACGCTGCGTGCACCGCTCGAGGAGTACTTCACGGGTCTGCTCGACCTCGTGACGCTCGCCCTGTGGGAGCAGGGGTTCTCCGAGTCCGAGGCGCACGACCGCGCCATGTCCGTCGTCGCGACGGTCCAGGGCGGCTACGTCCTGGCCCGGGCGCTCGGCGACGACACAGCCCTCGAGCGCGCGCTGCGCGGAGCACGGACGCTCTGCGGTCTAGAGGAGTCATGACCGATCGTCCGGGTGATGCCGCGCCCACCTCTCCATCAGCCCTCACGTCTCCCGGAGGTCCCGTCGTGCCGACGCACCCCACCACCTCACCCGTCGCCCCCGGTGCTGTCCGTAAGCGCCTGCGTGGCCTCCCCAGCTTCGGGGCAGAGCTCCCGACCTTCGACGTCGCCTCCGCGCCCGCAGTCCCCGAGGCGCTGTTCCTCGAGTGGCTCGAGCACGCCGTCGAGGCCGGGGTGCTCGCCCCGCACGCCGTGACGGTCTCGACGGCCGCGGCCTCGGGGGAGGTCTCGGCCCGTGTCGTCATCCTCAAGGACGTGTCGGACGAGGGCTGGGTGTTCGCCGGGCAGGCGACGAGCCCCAAGGGCCGCGACCTCGACGAGAACCCGCGCGCTGCGCTGACCTTCTTCTGGCCTGCTGTCGGGCGGCAGGTCCGGGTGGTCGGTGACGTCGTGCGTCGTCCCGCCGACGAGGCCGCCGCCGACTTCCTCGCGCGTCCGCCCGCGGCCCGCGCCGCGTACCTCGCGGGGGAGCAGAGCGCTGCGATGGCCCCGTCCGACGACCTCGCCGAGGCGCTCGCCGCCGCTGAGGTCGAGGCGGCTGCGCACCCTGACGACGCGTCGCCCGGGTGGACGCTGTGGTCGGTGCGGCCCGCATCCGTCGAGTTCTGGCAGGCGGACCACAGCAGGGCTCACGTGCGGCTGAGGTACAGGCCGAGCGACGTCGCGGGGGAGTGGTCGACCGACAGGCTGTGGCCCTGAGTGGCGGTGCCAGGCACCGGCTCGCCTGCGGTGGGGTCTGCACTCGCGGAGGTACTCAGGTCTGAGCACCCAGGTCTGAGCCAGGCGTGCACGCAGCTCCAGCCCGGTCTGAGTGCTGGCCTGGTCAGTGCTGTACCGCGGACGGTGACCCCAGCCGGACTGCGGGACGACTATCCTGGTTCGCGTGACGCACACCCCCACCTCTCTGCCCCGCCCGGTCCTGGTCGTCGACTTCGGTGCGCAGTACGCGCAGCTGATCGCCCGCCGCGTCCGTGAGGCCAAGGTCTACTCCGAGATCGTCCCGCACACCGCGACGGTCGAGCAGATGCTCGCCAAGGACCCCGCGGCGATCATCCTCTCGGGCGGGCCCTCGTCGGTCTACGCCCACGGCGCGCCCTTCGTGGACCCCGCGCTGTTCGAGGCCGGGGTCCCGGTCTTCGGCATCTGCTACGGCTTCCAGGCGATGGCCAAGGCCCTCGGCGGCGAGGTCGCCCAGACGGGTGTGTCCGAGTACGGCGGCACGGCTGTCGACGTGTGCCAGGCCGGCGCGCTGCTGCACGGCTCGCCCGAGCAGCAGACCACCTGGATGAGCCACGGCGACGCCGTCCACTCGGCGCCCGAGGGCTTCGAGGTCCTCGCGACCTCGGCCGGCTCGCCCGTCGCCGCCTTCGAGAACACCGAGCGCCGTCTGTACGGCGTGCAGTGGCACCCTGAGGTCAAGCACTCCCCGCTGGGCCAGCAGGCCCTCGAGAACTTCCTCTACGTCGGCGCCGGCCTCGAGCCGACCTGGACTCCGGCTAACGTCATCGACGACCAGGTCGCGATCATCCGCGAGCAGGTCGGTGACGCGCGCGTCATCTGCGGGCTCTCCGGTGGTGTCGACTCCTCGGTCGCCGCGGCGCTCGTGCAGAAGGCCGTCGGGTCGCAGCTCACCTGCGTGTTCGTCGACCACGGGCTGCTCCGCGAGGGCGAGGCCGAGCAGGTCGAGGTCGACTTCGTCGAGTCCACCGGTGTCCAGCTCAAGGTCGTCGACGCACGCGAGCGGTTCCTCACGGCGCTCGCCGGCGTGAGCGACCCCGAGACCAAGCGCAAGATCATCGGCCGCGAGTTCATCAGGGTCTTCGAGGACGCTGCGCGCGAGGTCGTCGAGGAGGCTGGCGAGTCCGGCTCCGAGGTCAAGTTCCTCGTGCAGGGCACGCTCTACCCTGACGTCGTCGAGTCCGGCGGCGGCGAGGGTGCGGCCAACATCAAGAGCCACCACAACGTGGGAGGGCTGCCCGACGACCTGCAGTTCTCGCTCGTCGAGCCGCTGCGCACCCTGTTCAAGGACGAGGTCCGCGCCGTGGGCCTCGAGCTCGGTGTGCCCGAGGTCATCGTCTGGCGCCAGCCCTTCCCGGGACCTGGTCTGGGCATCCGCATCGTCGGTGACGTCACCGCCGAGCGCCTCGAGATCCTCCGTGCGGCCGACGCGATCGCCCGTGAAGAGCTCAGCAAGGCCGGTCTCGACCGCGAGATCTGGCAGTGCCCCGTCGTGCTGCTCGCCGACGTCCGCTCTGTCGGTGTGCAGGGCGACGGCCGCACCTACGGTCACCCGATCGTGCTGCGCCCCGTGTCGTCCGAGGACGCCATGACGGCCGACTGGACACGCCTGCCCTACGACGTCCTGTCGATCATCTCGACCCGCATCACGAACGAGGTGCGCGAGGTCAACCGCGTGGTCCTCGACGTCACCTCGAAGCCGCCGGGCACCATCGAGTGGGAGTGACGCTCAGGCTGTAGCCGAGAGCGTCGGACGGGCGGTGACGGGACATCCCGTCACCGCCCGTCGTGCGTCTGGGGGTCGGGCGGCTGCGTCACGCGCCGCCCCCGGGCGGGCCGACGTCCCTGCGTGGGGGCCCGACCTTCGTTACGGTGATCCCAGCAGTGCAGTCTTGCAGGGCCAATCTTGAGGGAGATTCTGATGTCGAGCACAGTCACGATCAGGCAGAGTCGAGGGGTCGGGGTCGTCGGTCTCATCAGCATCATCGCTGGTGTCCTGATGATCGTCGCCGGGGGAGTCACGTGGTGGGCGGTCGCCGACAAGCTGTCGCAGGAGGGGATCGTGGTGTCCGAGGACGCGTCGTTCCTCGCCGGCAAGAAGGTCAACGACCCGTTCTCGGCCTTCGCGCAGGCTGAGGTCATCAACAAGCACGCTCTCGAGATGTCCGACGGGCAGACCTACGCGCAGCTCGAGCAGGACGACCCGCGCCGCGAGACGGTGATGAACGCGTCGTTCCTGCGGGCCTCGCTGTTCACGTCTGTGGTGTCCTTCGGCATCGCGGCGCTCGTCGCGGGCCTCGGTGTGCTGTTCATCCTCGTCGGCTGGGCGCTGCGCAGGGTGGCTGGCGGTCCGCCCGTCGTCGTCGAGACGTCGAGCGGCAGCCGGACCGTGGGCTCGCACCAGGCGTCCTCGGACGAGGTGCAGACGCGACGCTCCACCCGCGACAAGAACGACAAGCACGAGAAGGACGCCGCGACCACCGTCGTCCCCGAGACGACGAGCCCGGCGACCGCTGCTCCCGTCACGACGACGTCCACGACGGCTACCCAGGAGCCGGTGCGCGTCAGCCGCTCCGACCGCGCGGCGACGCCGTCGCCCGCCCCTGCCGGGGAGCGGCCCACCACGGGGACGACCCCGGTCGTCACCTCCGGCGAGACCGGGACGGCCGGACCGGCCAAGGACGACAGGCTCGGCGGCTGGGCGTCGCCCGCCGACCGGGTGACACCGCCTGCCGACCGGACAGCTCCGGGCGAGCCGACGGACGGGACGAACGACAAGGCGTGACGTCGGCCGGCGGGGCTGAGCTCAGACGACACGTCTGAGGTCCGCTGAGCAGAGAAGAGGCGGGACCCTGAGGGGCCCCGCCTCTTCTCTGTGACGGCGCCTCTGACGTGCGTCCATGACGGGCGTCTGTGACGAGTCTCTGTGACGGCTCTCTGCGACGTGCGTCTGTGACGGGTCCGTCCGCGTGGCGCCGTGCCGTGCCCCGTCCTGCTCGTCCGGGCCCGGACGGTCCGGTGCTCGTCTCAGGTCCTGCGGATGCCCGCGACGACCGAGCCGACGAGCAGCGCGCCGCCCATGACGCTGAGCACGATGATCAGGGCGAGCTCGACGTCGAAGTCGACCCCGATCCCTCGCGCGACGATGCCGGCACCGATCGCGGCGAGCAAGATGCCCCAGACGACGGTTCCCATGCGGGCCCCGCGACGTCGAGGTGCGTCGTGGACCGGGCTGGCGATGCTCGGGGCTGTGGCTGAGCCTGTGGCTGCGGCGGGCGCTGGGGCTGGGGCGGGAGTCGCGTCCTGGTCGGGGACGGGCGGGTACGACACTGTCGGGGCAGCCGAGGTCTGCTCCACTGCGCGTGGGGCACCACTTCTGTCGTGGTCTCTGTACCCAGAACCGTCTGCCTCGACCCTCGTCTTCTCTCGGACCTGTCGGATGTCTCCGGTCTCCCGGGTCCCTCCGGCCTCCTCGGTCTCCTTGGTCTCCCAGGTCTCTCCAGACTCGCGGATGTCTCCGGTCTCTCCAGTCTCTCCGGGCTCTGCGGTCTCGCGGACGTCTCGGGTCTCGATCCGAGCCGTGCTGCTGGCTCCGAGACGCTCGGTGACGGCGACGCCGTCGAGCTTGATGGTCTCCGCAGTCTCAGAGCCCGGGGACTGCGCGGCGCTGACAGCTATGTGCTCGGTGACAGCCTCGCCAGGTGCAGGTGCAGGTGCAGGTGCAGGCGTGGTCTCGGCCTCAGGCGCAGCCTCACCCTCAGCCTCCGTGCTCTCCGGTGACTGCCCAGTGACGCCGGAAGCTGTGGCCGCCGTGTCGTCATGCGCAGCGTGATCGGGCTGGATGCTTGCGGCACCTGCGGTGTCGGCGTCCCGTTCGGGGCCGTCCTCGGTCGGGTACGGGGTGGTCATGAGGTCTCCTCGATCGTGATCTTGCCTGCGCCTGCGGCGACGGTGACGTGGATGCGGGCGGTCTCGCCGTCGCGCACTGCCTGGTTCTCGAAGCTGGTCGACCGTCCCACGCCGGACTCGGTCGACCAGTCGTCGTCGAGGCGCCACTCGATGCTGCCTGCGCCGACGTCGACCTGCGCGGAGACGGGAGTGTCTGCCGGGACGAGGACGGTGAGGTCCCCGGCACCCACGTGGACGGGGACCTCGACGGTCTCGCCACGTGGCAGGTCGATGCCTGTGAGGTCGACCGTCGTCGACCCGAGCCCGACGGCAAACCCGTCGGTGGCGACCTCGCTCGAGGTCGGGCGGTAGGTGCTGTCACCCATGAAGGTCGTCGACCCGGCGTCGAAGCCGGCACCCAGGCCGGAGCCGACGCCCTGGAGCGCGACGAGGGGGCTCGCGAGGACGATGGCCACGATCGCGAAGAACCCGAGGGTCCCGGACCGGCGTCCACGCAGACCGGCGACAGCGATGCCTACCCCTGCCAGGACCGCGAGCACCCCGAAGGTGGTGACTCCGACGTTCCCGTCGAAGGACTCCGAGCGGTCCGCGACGAGCAGACCCGCGAAGGCCAGGAGGGCGAGGCCGGCGACCAGGCCGACTGTCGCGCGACCAGGGCCGCTGACCTTCTTCTCGGTCTTGTGCTCCGAGGACCACCCGATGACTGTGGGCGCCGCAGGCGCCGCAGGAGCCGTAGGAGCTGTGGGGGCTGTGGGAGACGGAGCGGGTGCGGCAGGCCGACCCCAGGGAGCCGTGGCCCCGGCGGGCGGTCCGTAGGACCCTGGGAGAGGCCCGGAGGAGCTACGAGGCGGCGGCGCGGCGGCGCCCGTCGGACGCTTGTCCAGGCTGGGTCCGGTGTAGGTGGTCGTGCTCGATCCCGGTCCGGCAGTCGTGGCGTCGGTCGCACCCGGCCAGGACGGGCCCGTGGCTGACCCGGGCGATCCCGCTGAACCGGGAGCTGCGCCAGGGTAGGGCGGAGCGGCAGGTGATCCGTACCCCGGCGTGCCGGGGGACGACCACGGGGTGCCGGTACCACTGGCACCAGCAGCAGCCCCGTCGCGACGGCGCCGCCGCGCGGTGACGAAGACCGAGACGACGAAGGCCACCAGGGCGATGCCGAAGAGGTCGTCGAGCCAGCCGAAGCCCCAGGGCCCCCACCAGCCGAAGCGGCCCGGGTCCCAGCTGAGGCCGACGACCAGCAGCAGCCCGGCTCCGGCGATCGCCGCGTCGAAGCGACCGCGGATCGTCTCCTCGAGGTGGATGCGCCCGTCCGACTGCTCGGGCAGCAGCGCCCAGGCGAGTGCGTAGAGGACGAGGCCCGCGCCGGAGATGAGGGCGAGCACCCCGAAGGCGGCCCGGACCAGCAGGGCGTCGATGCCGAGCCTCAGCGCGAGACCTGACGCGACACCACCGATCCAGCGGTCGGGCGTGCGCACCAGCCCGGTGCGACGGACCGAGGCGAAGAAGCTCGCGACGTGGTCGGTCGAGCCGGGCGTCGGCTCGGGACCGGAGGTCGGGGCCGGACCACCGGTGCCCGGGCCGGGGGTGGGCGTCGGGCCTCCGGGGCCTGGCGCCGGCGGTCCAGCCGGCGAACCTGGTGCCTGGGGCCCCTGGTCTGAAGGGTCTGATGTGCTCATGCCTCGATCCTGGCCCGCCGAGCGCCCCGCCGACCATCGGGTGTGTCCCTGATCCGACCCTGATCCTCGTCGGGGCCGGTCAGGGGATCGTGGCCTCCAGGTCGTCCACAGCCCTGATCTTTCCCCCTGTCCTCCCCTCTAGAGTGGTCGCGAGGCGCCGGTCGGCGGCGCACCGTGCCACGATCAGAGGGTGACCCCCACCGTGACCGATCCCGGACCCGAGACGTCGACGAGCGCTCCCGCGCCGCCTGCCGACCAGACCGGCGTGCCGCCCAGGACGGCCCCGCGGCTCCCGCTGCGCAGACCGCGCGGGGGCCGGATCCTCGGCGGGGTGTGCCTCGGTGTCGCCGCGCACCTCGACGTGCCCGTCAAGACCGTCCGCATCCTCATGCTGCTGCTCAGCCTTGTCGGGGGAGCGGGGATCTTCGCCTACGTGTTCCTCTGGACGACGGTCCCGGTGGGTGACCCCGCCCGGGCCGCCGCAGACCTGCGCGACCCGGCACTGGCGCGTCTCGCTCCTCGCCCTGACCAGGCTCCGGGCCTCGACGCAGCGAGCCCGATGAGCCGGTTGCTCAGCCGCCTCCCCGTCCGCGACATCCTCGTGGGGTCCCTGCTCCTCGCCGGCGCGAGCGCCCTCGTCGCGAGCCGGTTCGGCGTGACGATCGAGTGGTCGTGGGTGCTGCCCGTCGTCATCGCCCTCGGCGGCACCGGTCTGGCGTGGAGCCAGCTCGACGCCAGCCAGCGTGGCGACCTGCTGAGCCGTGCCGGCGGTCGGACGCCCAACGGTGTCCTGCGGCTGGTGGGAGGACTCGTCCTGGCGCTCGTCGGCGTGCTGGCCCTGGTCAGCCAGGACATGCCGTCGAGCGCGATGCTCCCTGCCGTCGTCGCTGCGCTCGCGGTCCTCGCCGGAGCCGCCCTGGTCCTCGCGCCCTGGTGGTTGCGACTCCTGCGTGAGCTCGGCGAGGAGCGTGCGGCACGTGAGCGGGCCAACGAGCGTGCCGACATCGCCGCCCACCTGCACGACTCCGTCCTGCAGACGCTCGCACTCATCCAGCGCAGCGCCGACAGGCCCGGTGAGGTCACCCGGCTCGCCCGCAACCAGGAGCGCGAGCTCCGAGAGTGGTTGTACGACGACAGACCGGCGGAGGGCACATCTCTCGGCGCCGACCTCCGGGGTCTCGTCGCCGACGTCGAGAACCGCATGAGCGAGCGGCTGGGGGGCGACGAGGCCGTGTCGGTCGACGTCGTGGTGGTCGGCGACTGCCCGCCCAACGACGCGACCAGGGCACTGCTCCAGGCTGCACGCGAGGCGACCGTCAACGCTGTCGTGCACGGACGCCCGCCAGTCTCCGTCTATCTCGAGGTGAGCGAGGCTGCGGCCGAGGTGTTCATCCGGGACCGCGGGGAGGGGTTTGATGTCGAGGCGATCCCGCACGACAGGTTCGGGGTGCGGGAGTCGATCCTCGGGCGGGTGCAGAGGCGCGGCGGCCAGGCGAGCGTGCGCTCGGGGCCTGGTGGGGGCACGGAGGTCCGGCTGAAGGTGCCGCTCGTCGAGCACAGTGCCGAGGCCTCGCACCCGGCGGCTGCCCAGCCTCCGCCTCAGGCGGCGACCCCTGGATCGCGTCCGGACGCGACCCCTGTGTCGCGCCAGGCTGGAGGTCCGGCGTCCCGTCCGGCGGCGGGCTCAGCATCGCCTCCGGCTGGAGCCCCACCGTTGCCCCCGGCGACCTACCCGGCCGTAGACCCGTCAGCCTCCTTGTCAGCCCCCTCGACCTCGCAGGAGACCAGCACATGAGCGCCGACCACCCGACCCGAGCCGTCCTCGTCGACGATCACGACATGTTCCGTGCGGGTGTGCGTGCCAGCCTCGACGCCCACGTCGAGGTCGTCGGTGAGGCGGCGGACGTCGATGCGGCCGTGGCGGTGATCCGGGCGACCATGCCGACAGTCGTGCTGCTGGACGTCCACCTGCCCGGTGGTGGGGGTGGGGGCGGCGCCGAGGTCATCACACGCTGCGCGGACCTGCTCGCCGGGACCCGCTTCCTCGCGCTGTCTGTCTCGGACGCCGCAGAAGACGTGGTTGCCGTCATCCGTGCCGGGGCGCGGGGTTACGTGACGAAGGCCATCTCCGGACCGGAGCTGAGCGACGCCATCGACAGGGTCTCCGGAGGGGACGCCGTCTTCTCACCACGCCTCGCGGGCTTCGTCCTCGACTCCTTCGGGACGCAGGCAGCCGACGTCGCTGTCGCTGACGACGAGCTCGACAGGCTGTCGGCCCGTGAGCAGGAGGTCATGCGCCTGATCGCCCGCGGGTACTCCTACCGTGAGGTCGCGAGCGAGCTGTTCATCTCCATCAAGACTGTCGAGACCCATGTCTCGGCAGTGCTGCGCAAGCTGCAGCTGTCGTCGCGGCACGAGCTGACCCGGTGGGCTGCAGCGCGGCGGCTGCTCTGACCGGTGCGGGGGCTGTCGTGCCTGCTGCTCTGGGTGCGTTGGGGGGGCTGCGGCGCGTCTGCTGCCTGACTGGTCCGGTCTTCGCGCGACGTCTGGCCTGCTTGGCCCGGCCGCCGCGCGACGGTTGCTCTGACCGGTCCGGCGGGGGTTCGCACCGGCGACCCTGAAGTTCCCGTGGTGCCGTTGGGCTGCCGTCGGCCTCCGTGACGGCATGGACCAAGAGTGTGGGAGGCATGCTCGACGGTCCCGCGTCGCAGGTCCCGCTCCCGACGGCGAGACCGCCGGGTCCGGGTGGCTCCGCAAGGTGCGCGACGGGGGCCACGTCGTGCACGATGGTCCGATGACGCGTGCCACCCCACCTGAAGACCTCGACGGACCCGACCTCGCCGACGGACTCCCGGTGGACCCTGACGACGCGCGACCCGTCCTCGTCGCCTGCTCGCACGGGACCGACGACCCCTATGGTCGGGCGGTCATCGCACACCTCGTGGGGCAGGTCCGGACGCTGCTCCCCGACGTTGACGTGCTCGAGACCTACGTCGACGTCCAGTACCCGCAGGTCGACGAGGTCGTCGCGTCGATCTCCCCGTCACGACCGGTGGTCATCGTTCCGCTCCTGCTGTCCGGAGGGTTCCACGTCACCGTCGACATCCGTCAGGCTGTCGAGGCGCGGGTCGCCGCGGGCTCACCGACCATCTCCGCCGGTGCCCTCGGCCCAGACCCTCGGCTCGCGACGATCCTCGTCGACAGGCTCGACGAGGCAGGTGCGCTGGCAGGGGACTCGGTGGTGGTCGCAGCTGCGGGGTCGAGCGTCGCGGCCGCGACCCTTGACGTGGACGCCGTCGCGGCCGACGTCGCCGCGGCCTGGGACGGTCCGGTGACTGTCGGTTACTGCTCGGCGGCTGCGCCTCGCGTCGACGTCGCCGCTGACCTCGCTCGGGCGTCTCTGGGGGGACCGGAGCATGGTCGTGTGGTCCTCGCCTCGTACCTGCTCGCCCCGGGGTTCTTCCAGCGTCGGCTCGCGAAGGCTGGAGCGGAGATCGTCGCCGAGCCCATCGGGGCGCACCCTCTCGTCGCGCAGATCGTCGTCGATCGTTACGAGGCCGCTCTCGAGACGCTGCGGAGCCGGTTGGCGGTCTGAGGTCGAGCTCGCGGACGCGTACGCACGTCGCGGGTGAGTGGCTGAGAGGTCGAGCCTGTGGACGGGCGCGGGTCACAGGTGAGTGGCTGAGACGTCGAGACGTTGACGAGCAGGTGATCTGACGCTCTCTCCCCTGGACGTTGTATCGCCTTGCGTCAGCCCGGGGTGGTGCGGGCATGCTTGGGGCATGGATACCCCCGTCCGCGTCACCGACGCACTGAGCATCCCCGCGAGCGAGCTCTCGTGGCGGTTCTCGCGGTCTTCGGGACCCGGCGGTCAGGGAGTCAACACCGCAGACAGCCGTGTCGAGCTCCTGTGGGAGCCCGCGACCTCTGCCGCGGTCGAGGCGTTGCCGCAGGCGCTGCAGGAACGGCTCATGACGCGGCTGCGGGGTTCCCTGGTGAACGGGGCCCTCGTCATCGTCTCGTCCGAGAACCGTGCTCAGCTGAGAAATCGGGCAACTGCACGAGATCGCCTGGCTCAGACCGTGCGCGAGGCCCTCGCGCCTCCGCCGCGGTCGCGTCGGGCGACCAGACCCACGCGTGGATCCGTCGAGCGCAGACTGACCGCGAAGAAGAACCGTGGCTCGATCAAGGCGGGCCGGTCTTCACGTGGGCAAGCGGACTGATCCATCACGAGGGTGTGCGGACTGATCCGTCACGAGGGTGTGCGGACGGATCCGCCACGTGGTTTCAGGGGATGCATGGAAATCCGCACGGACACATCGCGTGGTCAGGCTCGTCGCGTCCCAGTCGCACTCTGATCCACCGCGTGGTCGCGGATCGTCGTCACATGACCACTACGAGAGGTGATTTTCTGACGACGAGTCATTAAGATCTGAGCATGGACTTCCTCTACAACCTCCTTCTCGTCCTCCACCTCGTGGGATGGGCCATCGTGCTCGGTGGGTACATCGCCACGATCCGCCAGCCAGGGGTCTATCGCGGGACGTTCCACGGTGCTGCGACGGCGCTCGTCACCGGCGTCCTCATGGTCGGTCTGGCGGAGTCGGTCGACTCGCTCGGCAAAGACCCGTCGATGGTCAAGATCGGGATCAAGCTCGTCATCGCACTGGTCGTCACCGTGCTCGCACTCGTCGCGAAGAAGAGAGGCGACGCCGTATCCCCTGCGGTCAAGCACGCGATCGGCGGACTGACGCTGGTCAACGTCGTGATCGCTGTCTTCGTCTGAGGCGTTCCGGCTGGTCCTCGCTCTCGGAGTCGAGGCGGGGCGCTCCCCGAGGGAGGAGCGAGCGTTCTCTGCGTCACCGCAGCCAGCCACAAAAACTCTCGCGAGCCCTGGGGCTCGAGGGCTAGCGTCGTGCGCGATGACCACGATCCAGATCCTCCTGCTCGGCGGTGCTTCAGGTACAGGCAAGACGACTGTCGGATGGGAGCTCTCCGCGATCCTCGAGCAGCGCTGCGTGGCTCACTGCGTGATCGACGGCGACACCCTCGGGCACATCTTCCCGGCGCCGCCCGGAGACCCTTCACGATCGAGGATCGTCGAGAGGAACCTTGCGAGTGTGTGGTCTGGGTTTGCCGAGGTCGGTCAGACGCGGCTGATCTACACCAACACCGTGAGTGTTCTCGAAGAAGAGATGATCCGGCGGGCAGTCCGCGCATCGTCTGCCGGAGGTGTGGTGTCGTCCGAGGTTGAGATCGAGGTCGAGTTCACCAGCGTGGTCCTCGTCGCTGGTGCCAGGACCGTCGCTCAGCGTCTTGCGCGGCGCGAGACGGGTGATCGGGTGGACCTGCACATCGATCGCAGCCTCCGTGCCGCGATGCTGCTGCAGCAGCGCGCGTCGGAGTCGGTCGTCGTGATCTCCACCGACGGTCGCGCAGTCGAAGACGTCGCTCTCGAGGTGCTCGACGCGACGGGCTGGTGATGACCACGGGCCGGCTGGCACGGCTCCCGACGGGGAGCGCGCCCCTGGAACCCGCGGAGCAAGAGTCGCCCCGGCTGCTTGTCCCGGTCAGAAGGGCGGGTGGTCGCCGAGGTCGTGGTCAGTCCTTCCCTCCGGACGTTCGGTCCGGATCGGTGTGGCACGAGCCAGCGTCTCGGGCGGAACGTTAGCTGGCCTGGACCTGCCGACAGGGTCGGAGAGCTGGACTGCAGGATGATCGAGATGGGTGCGCCCCGACGGAGCGTCCCAGAGCACGACGGAGTCGTCGGTGCGGCTCGCGGGCTCCCCGGCAGGGCCGTGGGAGGAGGCGTCGGTGTTGGTGCTGACCATCCGTGGGGTCCATCGGGTGGTGTGCTTGAGGCGATGGTGCTTCCGGCACAGATGGATGAGGTTGCTGTGGGTGGTGGTGCCTCCCCGGCCCCAGTCGGTGATGTGGTCGACGTCGCAGCGAGCCGCTCGTCGTGAGCACCCGGGGAACCGGCAGGTCTCGTCACGGATCTGGAGCCAGGCGCGCAGGTCCGCGGGGACGGCGTACCTGTCTCTGCCTACCGAGAGGATCGTCCCGGTCTCCGGGTGGGTCAGGAGGCGGATGAAGCTGGTGGCGTGGCCCGCGAGCTCGCGGGCGGTCGCGGCGTCGATGGGCCCGTAGCCGGCGAGGTCGCCCGGTTCCTCGGACTGTCCGAGCAGAGTCATGACGGGCACGGTGACGGCCACGACGGGACGGATGCCGCGCACCGAGACGGGCAGGGCGCTCCCGGGCGCCGTGGTCGAGGGGTGTTCGAGGGCGGCGGGTGAGGTGAGGCCACCGCTCGTGCTCAGAGCCGGAGTGGTCGAGGTCCCTCGAGATCGGAGGTGCTGAGGTGTTCTCGGCTCTTGTGGGGATGGGTCGAGCTCGCCTGATGAGCTGGAGGCCCTGCTCGAGCCGAGCTGCGAGCCTGACCCGAGCTGGAAGTCGGAGACGGGCTGGGAGCCTGACCCGGGCTGGGAGCCTGACCCGAGCTGGGAGTCTGAGTCGGGCTGTGGGCCTGTGCCTTGCGGTGCCGTCCAGACGGATCGGCCGTCCGCTGCTGCCCGCGCGTCATCGTCCAGGAGCAGCTCGACGCACGCGTCGGCGCGCAGCTGCGCCAGCGTGCGGGTCTCCTCAGGACCTTGGCAGGCGATGGCGATGTCGGAGAGCCGGTTGAAGATCGCTGCGGCGTGCACTGCAGGCATGAGCTGGTGCAACCAGGACATACCGTCTCGCCCAGGCTCGAGCTCGACCCGGCGTTCGACCAAGGCGACCGTGTGGCGCTCGACCAGCGGACGCGGGTCATGACGTTCACGGGCGCGACGCGCTACCCGACCCAGGTTCGCCACCGTGGTGGTCTTCGCCCGCTCGGCCAGCATCGCGTCCAGCACCAGCGTCGGGCCCTCGTCGAGAGCGGCTGTAGTCGACATGACCACCTGGGCGTGCCTGTAGGACAGCGTCCCCTCGCCGAGTGCGGCCATCGTCGCGGGCAGCTCGTGGACCAGTGCCTGGGCCTCGTCGAGGAGGACCATCGCCGATCCTTCGGGGACCCGCAGGCTGCACGCCAGCTCGGCGGTCGTGGACCGCGAGGCGATGCGATGGTCTTCGATCGACCCGCGCTCCTGACCCCGCGCCTGTGCCAGCGCGTCGACGGAGAACCGCGACCACCGTCGTACCTGGTCGATCAGATCTGCGCGGCGGGCAGCCACCACGGCCAGCTCACGATCAGCGGCCACCACGGCGTCGAGCAGGACCCCCAGGGCCTCGTCGGCCTCGGCGTAGGACGTCGGCGGGGGTCGGGTCCAGAGAGAGGTCAGGCTGGTCGGAGCAGGAGCAGGAGCAGGAGCAGGAGCAGGAGCAGGAGCAGGAGCAGGAGCAGGACGCTGTGTCGCCTCGGCCGGCACTGTCCTCACCGTGTCGCGAGCGTGCCGGACGCCGACGGCATCGCGCCGCGCGAGCGCAGAGACGGTGGGTCGCCGCCCGACCGTATCGCGAGGTATCGCCGCTATCGTCGTCATGCGGCAATTCTATGGATACCCACTGACACGAGCCGCGGCAGCGTCGTCGTGGTCGTCAGCGCTACGCGGGGAGGCTGTGACCCGAGGGCGCAGTCTGAGGTCCCACCGGGATGCCCGCGAGCGATACGTGACTGCATCCGTCATGACTGTTGCCCAGTCAGCCCGGGCTCCGCCCTCGTAGAGACACTCGGACCGGGCCTAGCCCTCTTCCAGACACTCAGCCCGGGCTCCGCCCTCGTCCGCACGCTGACCGGGCTCCACCCTCTCCCACGAGCAGCCCAGGTTCCGCCCACTCCCGCACCCTCAGACCAGCGACTGCTCCAGGTACTGCTCGTCCTCGGTCCACACGAGCCGTCCCCACGCCCCGTTGACCATCAGCAGATAGGGCGGGACGTGACCGCACTCGACGTCCGCGACGATCGGGACCCCGAGACTCCCCAGGGCGTCGAGGACGGCCTCGTCCTGCGTCATGGTGGGGGAGTCGGGCGCTGACGTCCGGCCGACGAGCACCGCGGCAGCCCCGTCGAAGTACCCGGCCAGGCGCATGCCGTGCAGCCTGCGGCAGATGGACAGCGCGTCCTCACCGGCGGCCTCGATGTAGACGATCAGCGGCCCTGCCTCAGGATTGTCATCGAGACCTCCAGTGCCGTCAGACACCGAACCCACACCCGCAGAACCCACACCCGCAGAACCCACACCCGCAGAACCGAGACCCGCAGAACCAAGACCCGCAGAACCAAGACCCGCAGAACCGAGACCCGCAGAACCGAGACCCGCAGAACCGAGACCCGCAGATCTGTCAGCCCCAGAGGCGCCACGCAGCGCCGCCGTCCGACCGAAAGGCGTCCCGGCGATCCCCGACTGCGTCTCGATGCAGCCTCCGACGACCCGCCCCTCGAGGACCAGACCGCCAGCGCCGTCGACGTCGTCCGAGCGGTCGATCCTGCGCCACGCACCGCTCCCGTCCCACGTGTGCTGGGAGACGGTCGGGTCGACGCCCCAGTCGTCCCAGCCGGAGGCGCGGTGCATCCCAGGGCTCGCCTGGTGCAGCGTGGCCCCAGGTCCGGCCGTCGCGACGTCCAACCACGAGAGCAGCGGGGCCGGGACCTCGTACGGGGTGTCCATGAGGTTGGTGCCGTGCAGCGTCGCCCACCCGGTGAGCAGCGTCAGCGGCGTGAGGATCGTCGAGATGTCGGAGAACCCGACCATCCACGTCGGCTCGGCGGCGGCGACGGCTGCCATGTCGAGGTGCGGGAGCAGGTCGATCGCGGTCTCGCCGCCCCACGGCGGGATCACCGCCCGGACCTCGGGATCGGTGAGCATCCGCTGCAGCTCCGCGGCCCGCTCGAGCACAGGCGCGCTCACGTGCGTCGTCCCGTCCAGGCACTCTCCCAGCTGGACCTCGTAGCCGCGCTCGCGGAGCCAGGACACGGCGTGGTCGAACCTGCCGCGGACCGCGTCGCCGACGCCGCTCGACGGTGCGGTCACCCCGATGGTGTCGCCGGGGCGGAGGGGACGCGGGTACCTGATCTGCATGAGCACAACCCTCGCACAGCGGCTCCGGGGGCCTAGGGTGACCCGCATGTCAGGAATCTTGGAAGTCGTCGTGGGTCTCGTCATGCTCGTCGGGCTGGTGGGCGGGACCACGCAGATCATCCCCGGCGGGCTCGTGATCCTCGCCGCGCTGCTGGTGTGGACGATCATGACCGGCGGCGCGGTCGCGTGGACGGTCTTCGTCGTGGCGGTCGTCGCCGTGGCCGCCTCGGCCGTGGTCAAGTACCTGGTCGCCGGGCGGCACATGACACGTGCCCAGGTCCCGGGCTCGACCGTCGTGGTCGGCGCGGTCGCGGGGATCGTCCTGTTCTTCGTCATCCCCGTGGTGGGGCTCTTCGTCGGGTTCGTCGGCGGGATCTTCCTCTGCGAGCTCTCGCGGCGTCGCGACGCGGCGCTCGCGTGGTCGGCGACGAAGGCCGCTCTCACCGCGACAGCGCTCACGGTGCTCATCGAGCTGGCAGGGTCGCTCGTCGCCGTCGGTGCGTGGGTGGTCGGGCTGATCGTCACGTGACCCGGGAGTGTCACCGGCGGTCCCTCGTGTCGGTCCTGACGCTTAGGCTGGGTCCGCTATGACTTCTCTCTTTGATCACCTCCCAGGTTTCGACGACGCAGGTCTCGGTCGCGCCCCCGCGCAGGCCGCCGCCGCAGGCGAGGCCTCCGGGCCTGCGTCCGGCGCGAGCGCACCCGGCGGGGCCGACGCCCACGCAGCGGGCTCCTCCTCTGCAGGTCCCGCGAGCGACGCCCTCGCGCGTGTCGCAGCCGCGCACCCGCAGGACTGGGAGGCGTCCGCAGAGCAGGCTCGGGACCGTGCGTCCAGGGTCGCCGCCGAGCTCGTCGAAGGCCTGAACCCGCAGCAGCGCGAGGCTGTCGAGCACGGCGGGAGCCCGCTCCTCATCGTCGCGGGCGCCGGGTCGGGGAAGACCCGGGTGCTCACCCACCGCATCGCGCACCTGCTCGCGACGGGCCGTGCGAGGCCGTCGGAGATCCTCGCGATCACCTTCACCAACAAGGCCGCTGCGGAGATGCGCGAACGCGTCGCCGCGCTCGTGGGGCCAGCGGCCGGGCGGATGTGGGTCTCGACCTTCCACTCGGCCTGCGTGCGGATCCTGCGCCGTGAGGCCAAGTCCCTCGGGCTGCGCCAGAGCTTCTCGATCTACGACTCCGCGGACTCTCAGCGGCTGCTCACCATGGTGCTGCGTGAGCTCGACCTGGACCCCAAGAAGTTCCCCGCGAAGCAGCTGCAGAACAAGATCTCCTCCCTCAAGGACGAGCTCGTCACCCCTGAGCGCTACGCTGCCGAGTCGGGCGCGTCGTCGCCCGCGGGGTCGACCGCCAACGAGGTCGACCAGGTGCTCTCCGACGTCTACACCCGGTACCAGACGAGGCTGCGGCAGGCGCACGCCCTCGACTTCGACGACCTGATCATGTCCACGGTCACGCTGCTGCAAGAGCACCCGGCCGTCGCCGAGCACTACAGGCGCAGGTTCCGCCACATCCTCGTCGACGAGTACCAGGACACCAACCACGCGCAGTACATCCTCGTCCGGGAGCTCGCCGGCTCGGCGCCCCGGCGCGACGGTTCCGCGGCCGGCACCGCAGACGAGCAGGCTCCGGACGAGTCGGACCACCCCGGCGGCACGGGTGCCCAGGACGACAGCGACCACCTCGCGCAGGGGCAGGGCCAGCAGACCAGCCAGCACGCCAGCCAGCCCGGTGCGCTCCCGCCCGGCGAGCTGACCGTCGTCGGTGACGCCGACCAGTCGATCTACGCCTTCCGTGGTGCGACGATCCGCAACATCCTCGAGTTCGAGGCCGACTACCCGGACGCGCGGACCATCCTGCTCGAGCAGAACTACCGCTCGACCCAGAACATCCTCTCGGCCGCGAACGCCGTGATCTCGCGCAACACCGACCGCAAGCCCAAGCGCCTGTGGACCGACGCGGGCGAGGGCGCGAAGATCATCGGCTACGTCGCCGACAACGAGCACGAAGAAGCCCGGTTCATCGCCCAGGAGATCGACCGCCTCGGCGACACCGAGAAGGTGCGCCCGGGCGACGTCGCGATCTTCTACCGCACCAACGCGCAGTCCCGTGCGCTCGAAGAGGTCCTGATCCGCGTCGGCCTGCCCTACAAGGTGGTCGGCGGCACGCGCTTCTACGAGCGCCGCGAGATCAAGGACGTCATCGCCTACCTGCGCGCCGTCGCCAACCCTGACGACGACGTCAACATGCGCCGTATCCTCAACGTGCCCAAGCGCGGGCTGGGGGACAGGGCCGAGTCGATGGTCGTCGCCCAGGCAGAGCGTGACAGGTCGTCCTTCGGCGAGGCGCTCGACAGGCTCGACGAGATCCCTGGCCTGACGACCCGGACCCGGACACCGCTCAAGGCCTTCCGCGACCTCATGGACGGGCTCCGCGAGCTCGCCGAGGGTGGTGCAGGCCCGGCCGAGATCATCGGCGAGGTCCTCGACCGCACCGGGTACCTCAAAGACCTCCGCGCGAGCGACGACCCGCAGGACGAGTCGCGCGTGGAGAACCTCGCCGAGCTGCACGCCGTCGCGAGCGAGTTCGAGGAGTCCGAGCCCGAGGGCACGCTCGCAGACTTCCTCGAGCGCGTCTCGCTCGTCGCCGACTCCGACCAGATCCCCAGCGCCGACGACTCCGGTCACGAGGGCGTACCTGTGGTCGACCCCGGGGTCGTCACGCTCATGACGCTGCACACGGCCAAGGGCCTTGAGTTCCCCGTCGTGTTCCTCACCGGCATGGAAGACGGGACCTTCCCGCACATGCGGTCGCTGCACGACGAGGTCGAGCTCGCCGAAGAGCGCCGCCTCGCCTATGTCGGCATCACCCGAGCGCGTGAACGGCTGTACATCTCGCGGTCGGCCGTGCGGTCCGCGTGGGGCATGGCCAACGAGTTCCCGGCGAGCCGGTTCCTCGACGAGGTCCCCGAAGAGCTCTGGGACTGGCGTCGTCGTGAGTCGAGCATGTCCGCGCTCCGCGGCCCGGGCGGCTACTCCGGCGGGTACGGGTCGGGTGGCTACGGATCCGGACAGCGACGACGGTCCTCGGACGACGACGACTTCGCCCCGCCCATCGGCGGCAGCGGCTACCGCAGCTCGAAGACGACGACCATCCCGGCGTGGAAGAAGCAGGCCGAGCCCGCCGCACCGAGCTTTGGGTCTGGAGGAGGCAAGGCTGAGGGCGACATCCCGTCGCTCGCCGTCGGTGACCGCGTCACGCACGACTCCTTCGGTCTCGGGACCGTGCTGGCCGTCGAGGGTGTCGGCACCAAGGCCGTCGCCAAGATCGACTTCGGCGGGGACGGCACCAAGCGGCTGCTGCTGAGGTTCGCCCCGGTCACCAAGCTCTGAGGCTGGGCCTGCCGGACGAGCAGGCCCGGCAGCCAGACAGCGCGCAGCCGGGTGCCCGGCGTGCCGGTTCAGCGGCCGGGCATCTGCCACACGCGCAGCTCGCAGGGCATACTCGTGCCATGCGAAGCGAGCTCTTCAACCAGGCCCACAACGAGGTCCACACCGGCGAGCGGTACACCCTGCAGAGCCCCAAGATGCTCCGGGTGTCCCTCGGCCCCGACGTGATCGCCGCCAAGGGCGTCATGGTCGCGTACACCGGCCAGGTCCAGTTCAAGCACGAGGGCGCAGGCTCGGTCGCCAAGGTGATGAAGCGGGTGCTCACCGCCGAGGACCAGCCCCTCATGCGCATGAGCGGCCAGGGCGAGGTGTACCTCGCCCGCCGAGCGGCGAACGTCTTCACCATGCTGCTCGAGGGGGAGGGGATCAGCGTCGGCGGCCACTCTCTCCTCGCCTTCGACGCGAACCTGCAGTGGGACGTGCACCGCACGAGCGGTGCCGGGATGGTCGGAGCCGGTCTGTTCAACACCGTCATCGGCGGCCACGGGACTGTCGCGCTCACCTCCGACGGCCCGCCGCTGATCCTCGACTGCTCGCAGCGCCCGGTCTTCGTCGACACCGACGCGGCCGTCTGCTGGTCGGCGAGCATCGCCCCGACCATCGTCAGCTCGATGAGCGCGATGTCGTTCATCGGCCGCGGCTCCGGCGAGGCGATCCAGTACTCCTTCCACGGTCCGGGCTTCGTGGTGGTCCAGCCGTCCGAGACTGTCTGACTGGACGTCTGACTGGGACTCTGACTGGACCCCTGACGGAGCTTCTGACTAGGCCTCTGGTTGAGCCTTCAACTGTCTGCTCGCCCGACCTGCCGGCCGCCCACCCGCCCGTCCGCTCACCTGACCGGCCAGACCGGCCAGACCCGCCAGACCCGCCAGACCCGCCCGTCCTGCCAGACCGGCCAGCCAGGCTGGATCGATCCGCCCGCCGGTCCTAGGCTGTGGCCGGTGACAGCACACGAGCTCACCATCAGACGGACGACCGCAGACGACTGGCGCGAGGTCCGCTCGCTGCGTCTCGAGATGATCCGCGACACCCCGAAGGCGTACGTCGAGACCCTCGAGACCGCTCAGTCCCACGACGAGGCAGAGTGGCGGATGCGCGGCGCCCGAGGCAGCGCGGAGCACGGCATCGCGATCGCCGCGATCGACGCGTCCGGCCGCTGGGTCGCGACCATGGGTGGCTTCGTGCCCGATGCCTCGACAGGTCCGCTGCTCGTCGGTGTCTACGTCGCGCCAGGCGTCCGCGGTCGAGAGGTCGGGCTGGCGGACGCCATGCTCACGACGATCGAAGACTGGGCGCGGACCGAGAGCGACCGGTTGACGCTCCACGTCCACGAGGAGAACGCCCGTGCTCGCGCGTTCTACGAGCGCCGCGGCTTCGTCGCGACAGGTCGCACGGTCCCGTACCCGCTCGCCCCTGACGAGCTCGAGGTCGAGATGAGCCGAACGCTCTGACGGTTGGTCGCGGTCGGCAGGGATGCAGTCAGGCTGAGAGGCGATCGGGCTGGGCGAAGGCCACCGGGCCTCGACCGCCCGCAAGAGCCCAGCCAACCACGGCCACCGCCCGCCAGACCGACGCGCTCCGCCGCCGGTCGGCCCGGCCAGCCGCGCCCCCGTACCCTCGGTGGGGCGACGCGTGCCGCCACGACCACAGGCCCACAGGCCACCGAGGAAGAGAGTGCGAGTGATGCACAGGCAGAATGACGCAGCGGGTCCGCGTCGTGGCAGTCGGTTCTGGCGGTCCTCACCGGCTGCTTCCGGGCCTGGAGCCCCCGAGACGACGGTGTCGACCCGGCGCACCCGGTACGTCGTCGACGGTCACCTCACCGCGGCGCCGCACGAGGTGAGCATCGCAGAGGCTCTGCGCTTCGCCCAGGACGAGCCCGGCACGATGACGCTCAGCCTCTTCCCGACCCCGACGGCAGACGACGTCGACGAGCTCGCGCACGCGTGGGACCTGCACCCCGTGCTCGTCGAAGACCTGCACCACGCCGGTCAGCGGCCGAAGCTCGAGCGCTACGGCGACGTGCTCTTCCTCGTCGTGCGCTCGGCGCGCTACCTCGACGACATCGAAGACGTCGACTTCTCGGAGTTCCACGTGCTCGTGCGACCGCACGCCATCGCGGTGCTCTGCCAGGACGGCCGGTGGATCGACGGCTCGGACGAGACCACCCTGCCGGGCAGCTCGACCGAGATCGCCGACCACACCCTGCTCGACGACGACAGGTTGCTCGCCCTCGGTCCGGAGGCCGTCCTCTACAGGCTGCTCGACGCGATCGTCGACGGCTACCTGCCGGTCCTGCGCGGGCTCGCTGTCGACAAGGAGCAGATCGAGCGCCAGGTCTTCAGCGGCGACGCGGCCGTCACCGAGCGCATCTACCGCCTGAGCCAGGAGGTCATCGACCTCCAGCACGCGACCTCGTCGCTGACCGACGTGCTCGACGCGCTCGGCAAGGGCTTCGACAGGTACGGGATCCCCGACGCGCTGCGCACCTACCTGCAGGACGTCTCCGACCACCTGCTGCGGGTCGACACGCGGGTCGCCGAGCTCCGCGACGCCCTCGCGCAGATCCTCACCGTCAACGCGACCCTGGTCAGCCAGCGCCAGAACGAGGACATGAAGAAGATCTCCGGGTGGGCGGCGATCCTCTTCGCGCCGACGCTCATCGGTGCGATCTACGGCATGAACTTCGACAGCATGCCCGAGCTCCACTGGGCTCTCGGCTATCCGATGGCCGTCACCGCGATGGTCGTGCTCGGTGTCGGGTTGTACGTCGTCTTCAAGCGGAAGAAGTGGATGTAGCACGTCCACAGGTCCGCGAGCCCGCCCGCCTGCAAGTCCGCAGGTCAGCCGTGCAGGCTCGCGCCTGCCCACCCGCAAGACCCCGCGCACTGTGGCCTACCTGACACAGTGTCAGGAGCGCCGATCGGGTGATCGGCACTACGCTGTCCAGAAGTGTCTCGATGTCGAGACATCTGTGTACCGGTCGACGGAAGGACGCAGCAGGGTGGACCTGTTCGAATACCAGGCGCGCGACATCTTCGAGAAGCACGGCGTTCCCGTGCTGGGTGGAGTGGTCGCGACCACTCCTGAAGAGGCTCGCTCAGGCGCAGAAGAGCTCGGCGGAGGAACTGTCGTCGTCAAGGCGCAGGTCAAGGTCGGAGGCCGCGGGAAGGCGGGCGGCGTCAAGCTCGCCCACACCCCCGACGAGGCAGCCGCCAGGGCCGAAGAGATCCTCGGCATGGACATCAAGGGACACACCGTCCACCGCGTCATGATCGCGGCCGGCGCGAAGATCGCCGAGGAGTTCTACTTCTCGGTGCTCCTCGACCGGGCCAACCGCTCGTACCTCGCCATGGCGAGCGTCGAGGGTGGCATGGAGATCGAGCAGCTCGCGGTCGAGCGCCCCGAGGCTCTCGCCAAGGTCGCCGTGGACCCGATCGTCGGGATCGACGAGGCCAAGGCCATCGAGATCGCCGAGGCCGCCGGCTTCGCCGACGACATCAAGGCCCAGGTCGTCGACGCGTTCCAGAAGCTGTGGACCGTCTACAAGGAAGAGGACGCGACGCTCGTCGAGGTCAACCCCCTCGTCCGCACCGAGGACGGCTCGATCGTCGCCCTCGACGGCAAGGTCACCCTCGACGAGAACGCCGGGTTCCGCCACGCGGAGCACGCCGAGCTCGAGGACAAGGCTGCGGCCGACCCTCTCGAGGCCAAGGCCAAGGAGAACGACCTCAACTACGTCAAGCTCGACGGTGAGGTCGGCATCATCGGCAACGGCGCTGGGCTCGTCATGAGCACCCTCGACGTCGTCGCGTACGCCGGCGAGGCGCACGGCGGGGTCAAGCCCGCCAACTTCCTCGACATCGGTGGTGGCGCCTCGGCCGAGGTCATGGCCGCGGGTCTCGACGTCATCCTCGGCGACGAGCAGGTCAAGAGCGTCTTCGTCAACGTCTTCGGCGGCATCACCGCGTGCGACGCTGTCGCGAACGGCATCGTCGGCGCCCTCAAGGTGCTCGGCGACGCCGCGACCAAGCCTCTCGTCGTCCGTCTCGACGGCAACAACGTCGAGGAGGGTCGCGCGATCCTCATCGAGGCTGCGCACCCGCTCGTGACCCTCGCCGACACCATGGACGGCGGCGCCGACAAGGCTGCCGAGCTCGCCCACGCGTCGGTCTGACCGCACCCGAACGAGAGAAGAAGCGACACAACAATGGCAATCTTCATCACTGAGGACTCCAAGGTCATCGTTCAGGGCATGACCGGATCCGAGGGGCAGAAGCACACCACGCGCATGCTCGCCTCGGGCACGAACATCGTCGGCGGCGTGAACCCGCGCAAGGCCGGCACCTCCGTCACCTTCCCGAAGGGCGAGTCGAGCGTCGACGTCCCCGTGTTCGGCTCTGTCGCCGACGCGATGACCGAGACCGGTGCTGACGTCTCCGTGATCTTCGTGCCGCCGGCCTTCACCAAGGCCGCCGTCGTCGAGGCCATCGAGGCGGGCATCCCGCTCGTCGTCATCATCACCGAGGGTGTCCCCGTCAAGGACACCGCCGAGTTCTTCACGCTCGCTCAGGAGCGCGGCGTGCGGCTCATCGGCCCGAACTGCCCCGGGCTCATCAGCCCCGGGCTGTCGAACGTCGGCATCATCCCCGCGAACATCACGGGCGCCGGCAAGATCGGGCTCGTGTCCAAGTCGGGCACGCTCACGTACCAGATGATGTACGAGCTCCGTGACTTCGGCTTCTCGACCGCGATCGGCATCGGCGGAGACCCGATCATCGGGACGACGCACATCGACGCCCTCGAGGCCTTCGAGGCCGACCCCGAGACCGCCGCGATCGTCATGATCGGCGAGATCGGTGGCGACGCCGAGGAGCGTGCGGCGGCGTACATCGCCGAGCACGTGACGAAGCCCGTCGTCGGCTACGTCGCAGGCTTCACGGCTCCCGAGGGCAAGACCATGGGCCACGCCGGCGCCATCGTCTCCGGCTCGTCGGGCACCGCGCAGGCCAAGAAGGAGGCCCTCGAGGCCGCCGGCGTCAAGGTCGGCAAGACGCCGTCCGAGACTGCCGCACTCATGCGGGAGATCCTCTCCGCCTGAGCAGCTGCTCAGCGGCGGCCTGCTGGCCGCCAGCACGACCCGCAGGCCCGTCCCGGTACGTCCGGGGCGGGCCTGCGGTCTCTGCACCCTCGCCAGGACCTGATGTGCTCGTCGCGGAGGACGGCCGGCGCAGGTGGTCCCCCGCGAAGGCCGTCGGCGCGGGTCGGTTCGCCGCGGGGCCGCAGGGCAGGTGGCCCTCGCGACGTCCGTCGCTGCAGGCCTCTCGCCTCCGCAGAACTTTCACGCCCGGTGTCGCCCGGCTCACCGTCCGGCCTCCCTCGCCCGGAGGCCACGAGGGGAGACCATGATCGGTGTGAACCGAGGACCTCGCAGCGACGACCCGACCAGCACCCGCCCCGGTGCGGTGCGACGGACGCTCGAGCAGCCTGAGAAGACCCGCCGGTGGCCCGGCCTCGACCTCGGGGCCCCGTGGGTGTCCGGGGTCCTCGGCGCTGTGCAGGCCCTCGTCTTCTCGCTCGCCGTGGTCGTCGTGCCCGCCATCGCGATGGCCGTGGCCGCCAACGCCCAGCTGAGCGCCGTGACCTCGGGCTGGACTGCCGCAGTCCCTGTCGCCGCCCGGCTCTGGCTGCTCGGGCACGGGGCGCCCCTGCACACAGGCGCCGCGACGGTGA
This sequence comes from Sanguibacter biliveldensis, assembly GCF_033798665.1. Lineage (NCBI taxonomy): Bacteria > Bacillati > Actinomycetota > Actinomycetes > Micrococcales > Sanguibacteraceae > Sanguibacter > Sanguibacter biliveldensis. The sequence goes on along the minus strand of NZ_CP138359.1, from coordinate 3,196,211 downwards.
CCCTCGTGCCGCTCGGCATCACGGCCGTCGCCGTCTTCGCGGTGCTCGTCTCGGCACGGCGCACGATCGTCGCGACGCGGTCCGCGCTCTGGACGGCGGCCGCGACCTACGTCGTCGGCGTGCTGCTCGTCGCGCTCGCGACAGGGTCGACCGACGGGCTCCAGCTCGCCTCGTCCGTGGTCGGCGGCCTGGTGGTCGCCCTCCTGGGTCTCGGCTGGGGGCTGCTCACGGGTCCGGAGCCCGGACCGCTCGTGGCGCAGGCACGTGCGCTCGTCGCGCGGGTGCCTCAGCTGCTGCGGGTCGGTGTGCGTGGCGCGCTGTCCGCCGCGGCTGTCCTCGGCGTGCTCGCCGGTCTCCTCACGCTCTTCTGGGTGCTCATGGGCTGGTCGACCGTCGCAGACGTCCTGAGCGACCTGAGCCTCGACGCAGCGAGCACCATCTCCCTCGGGATCGCCCAGCTCGCCGTCCTGCCCAACCTCGCGGTGCTCGCCGTGACCTGGTTGGCGGGCCCGGGGTTCTCCGTCGGCTCCGGGACGCACTTCGGGCCTGACTTCGTCACCTCCGGGCCGCTGCCTGCCATCCCGCTCCTCGGCGCGCTGCCTGCACCGAGCACCGGTGGCGGCATCGCGCTCTGGGCACCGGTGCTCGTCGTCGTCGCCGGGATCTGCGGCGGGTGGGCGGCGACCCGCCGCACCGACAGCCTCGTGTGGTGGCACGTCGTCCCCCTGGCCGGGCTCGTCGGCGTGGGGAGCGGGCTGGTCACCGCGGTCATGGTGGGCCTCGCCTCGGGGGTCGCCGGTCCCGGCAGGCTGGCCGACGTCGGGGCCTCGCCCGTCTACCTCGGCGGGTGCGTCGCCGCGCAGACCGGTCTCGGCGCGCTGCTGGTGCTGCTCGCCACCCGCGCGGAGGTGCACGCTGCCGTGGCGACCGCGTGGCGGTCTGTGCGCGGTCAGGGGAGCGCGGACGGCGAGGCGGAGGTGGATCCCGGAGCCGGTGGCGCAGGTTCCGGCGCGGAGGAGGGTTCCGGGACGGGAGCACCTGCCGAGAAGGCAGCGGGCGCTGCACCGGCGAAGGGCACATCGACCACCACGTCGACCTCGACCACCACCTCGACCTCGACCACGTCGACCTCGACTGCTGCGCCTGCGCCGCCGATCCCGCCTCAGTCGGTCAGCGACGACCTGTAGTCGTCGATCGCCGTCTCGTAGGTGGTCTGGCAGGACGTCTGGGCTGTGATGGTGATGGCCTGGTCGAGGCAGGTCTGACGGTCTGTCTCGATGCCCCAGACCGGGATCACCGCGAGGGTCGAGAGCCCGAGGACCACCGTCATCAGCATGCCGGCCGACAGCACCACGACGAGCGCGCCGCGCAGGCCGGCGCGCCACACGGTCCGCAGGGCCCGGACGCCGACCACCAGCGCAGCGACGCCGACGGCGACGCTGAGCATCCGCCACGGCAGCGCGACCGAGCTGAGGAGCAGCGAGGCCAGCATGTAGAGCCCGAAGATCATGACTCCCCGGGTCGCGAGGCGAGCCTTCTCGGGGTCGACCGGCGGGCGTGGCGCGCGCGGTGCCCCACGCCCGTCCCAGCCGCCCGGTGCGCCACCCGGTCCCGGCTGGCCGTGGTCGCCTGGAGCAGGCGTGACGGGCTGGCCCGGGAGTGGCTGCGGTGCGAGGTGCTGCGGCGGGAGCCCGCCGTCCTGGCCGTCCTGCGGAGATCCGGTCGCGACCGGGCGGTGCGGGGTGCTGCCCGGGGGCTTGGGCGCGTACGGGTTTCCCATGAGCCCATCATCCCGTACCGCAGGGGGGCGTGGTGCAGACGGCCCGGCCTGTGGAGCCGTCCGGCGCGGCCGCGCGTCGGCAGGCTAGTCTTCCGACCGTGACTCCTGGTGACCCCGTCCGTACCCCGTCCGGCCACGTCGTCCCCGTCGTGGGGCGCTCCGAGGGATCGCCCGCGCGGGTGGTCGTCCTCGCCTCAGGAGCGGGCAGCAACCTCGCGGCCCTGCTCGACGCCCAGGCAGACCCGGCCTACGGCGCACGGGTCGTCGCCGTCGTGACTGACAAGCCCGGGGCCGGAGCCCTCGACCACGCCCGCGCGGCAGGTGTCGCGTGCGCTGTCGTCGAGCCCTCCGACTTCGCCTCCCGCGAGGACTGGGACCGTGCGCTCGCCGAGACCGTCGCGGTCTTCCACGCGGACTACGTCGTCAGCGCGGGCTTCATGAGGATCTTGGGCCGCAGCTTCCTCACCTCCTTCGGCGGACGCACCCTCAACACCCACCCTGCGCTGCTCCCGGCCTTCCCCGGCGCGCACGGCGTCCGGGACGCCCTCGCCCACGGGGTGCGGATCACCGGCTGCACTGTGCACCTCATCGACGAGGGGGTCGACACGGGACCGATCGTCGCGCAGGCAGCCGTGGCCGTCGAGGACGGTGACGACGAGCCGACGCTCCACGAGCGCATCAAGGCCGTCGAGCGCGCGCTGCTCGTCGAGTGGGTCGGCAAGATCGCCCGTGGCGGCCTGACGGTCGAGGGCCGCAGGGTCGTCGTCGGGACGCCTGAGGTCTGACGGCAGGGCTCTCTCCTTCCCGGCTCCCAGACGGCACTGCTCTGGGCCGCGCCACCCCGGCCCGCTCGAGCCGCCCGGCCAGCTGGTCCCTCCAGCCAGCCCCGTTCGAGCCGCCCCGCCAGCCCGCCCCCCTCGAGCCCGCCCCTTCAGCCTGCGTCCGATCTCGGTTAGGCTGGATCTCGGTCGCGACTGGCGAGGGTGGGGTTCACCACCGGGGAGCGACCGGAACGCCCCCGCAGCTGCGCCGCCCGCCTGGGCGCCTGGGTCCACGTCACCGCTCGTCGCACCTGGACGGGCGGTCTCACGAGAACCGCAGCCCGGAGGAGACCCCTGATGTCCGCAGCACACCCGTCCGCTGAGCCCGTCGCCCAGCTCGCCGACGACTCGCAGCGCCCCGTCCGGCGCGCCCTCGTCAGCGTCTACGACAAGACCGGCCTCGCCGAGCTCGCCCAGGCGCTGCACGCAGCCGGCGTCGAGATCGTCTCGACAGGGTCGACAGCCTCGACCATAGCCGCCGCGGGTGTGCCCGTCACCGGGGTCGAAGAGCTCACGGGCTTCCCCGAGTGCCTCGAGGGACGCGTCAAGACCCTGCACCCGCGCGTGCACGCCGGCATCCTGGCCGACACCCGTAAGGCCGACCACCTCGCGCAGCTCGACGAGCTCGGCGTCACGCCCTTCGAGCTCGTGATCGTCAACCTCTACCCTTTCACGGCGACAGTCGCCTCGGGCGCGACGCCCGACGAGTGCGTCGAGCAGATCGACATCGGTGGTCCGTCCATGGTCCGCGCCGCCGCGAAGAACCACCCGAGCGTCGCCGTCGTCGTCGACCCCGCCGCGTACCCCGAGGTCGTCGCCGCGGTCCAGGGTGGCGGGTTCACCTACGCGCACCGCAAGGCGCTCGCCGCGCAGGCCTTCGTGCACACCGCGAGCTATGACGTCGCCGTCGCCACGTGGATGAGCGAGGTCGTCTCTCCGACGGACGTCGTGCTGACCGACGGCCCCGACGGTCTGGGCGTCTCGACGGGCTTCCCGTCCTGGCGCGGTGCCACCTGGACGCGCTCGGACGTGCTCCGCTACGGCGAGAACCCGCACCAGGGTGCTGCGATCTACGTGGCCGAGGGTGCGACGGGGGGCCTCGCCCAGGCCGTCCAGCTGCACGGCAAGGCCATGAGCTACAACAACTACGTCGACGCGGACGCCGCCTGGCGCGCCGCCCACGACCACGAGGGCGCGACGGTCGCGATCATCAAGCACGCCAACCCCTGCGGCATCGCCGTCGGCAGCGACATCGCCGACGCGCACGCCAAGGCCCACGCCTGCGACCCGCTGAGCGCCTTCGGCGGTGTGATCGCGGCCAACGGCATCATCACCAAGGCTGCCGCGGAGCAGATCGCCCCGATCTTCACCGAGGTCGTCGTCGCGCCGGGCTTCGAGCCCGAGGCCGTCGAGATCCTCAGCGCCAAGAAGAACATCCGCCTGCTCCAGGTCGACGGCGCGCCGTCCGCGACCGTCGAGACCCGTCCGATCAGCGGCGGCCTGCTCGTCCAGGAGGTCGACCGCGTCGACGCCGCCTCCGAGACCGGTGGCGACTCGCCCGAGAGCTGGACCCTCGCGACAGGTGAGGCCGCTGACGCCCAGACCCTCGCCGACCTCGAGTTCGCGTGGCGTGCCGTGCGCGCCGTGAAGTCCAACGCGATCCTGCTCGCCGACGGCGGGGCCTCTGTGGGTGTCGGAATGGGACAGGTCAACCGGGTCGACTCGTGCCGTCTCGCGGTCGAGCGTGCCAACTCCGGTGACGTCGAGCGCGCCCGCGGGGCCGTCGCGGCCTCCGATGCTTTCTTCCCCTTCGCCGACGGGCTCCAGGTGCTCCTCGACGCGGGTGTCCGCGCCGTGGTCCAGCCGGGTGGCTCGGTCCGCGATGCCGAGGTGATCGCCGCGGCCGAGGCCGCCGGGGTCACGCTGTACCTCACGGGGACGCGCCACTTCGCACACTGAGACGGGACGAGCCCGGCCTGACCTCCTCATGGTCAGGTCGGGCTCTCCGGTTCTGGGGGTGAGCGCGTCTTCCAGGTCAGGCCGAGCGGGGCGTGGCAGCTGCTGTCGCCTTGAGCGGCACCGTGGGATCTGCCACCTTGTCGAGGTCCAAGAGCGCCGGACCCCGAGCCATCAGGCGTCGCGCCGCGGCGACGTCGCGCGGAGAGTCGACCACCAAGATCCCCGTGACGGTCCCGGCCTCGCCGACGTAGCACGCCACCCAGCCGGTCCCCGGGGTCGACGGGTCGCCGCGCAGCACGACGCTGTCCGCAGTCGGGTCCGGCAGGCCGAAGAGGGCGAGGTCGTGGCCCAGCTGGGTCGAGAACACGTAGGGCGCCGGGACCGGCGGGGTCTCGAGGCCGAGGATCGAGCGTGCGACGGTGCCGGGGTCCAGCAGCGCCGCAGACCAGTGGCCTCCGTGCACCCGCCCCCACATGTCGTCCGCGCGCGTGGCGCAGTCGCCGACGGCCCAGACCGCAGGCTGGGAGGCAGCGGTCTCCGGGGGTTCGCCCTCACCGGATGCAGACCCTGGTCCCGCGAGCACACGGCCGTGAATGTCGGTCTGCACGTCTCCGCGCGGCCCTGTCGGCACGGTGCCCGCCAACCACCCCGTCGCCGGCCGGGCCCCGACGGCGGCGAGCACCACGTCGGCGCCGATCATCTCCCGGTGCGTCCCGTGGTCGACGTGCACACCCTCGGGGCCGACAGACGTCACGGTCACGCCGGTCACCAGCGTGACACCGGCCTTCTCGTACCAGCCGGCGAGCAGCGCGCCGACCTGCGCTCCGAGCTGGCGGTGCAGCGCGACAGGCGCAGCCTCGACGACGGTCACCTCGACCCCCTGGGCAGCAGCAGCACCGGCCACCTCGGCCCCGATCCAGCCGGCACCCACGCAGACGAGTCGACGGCCTGGCGACAGGGACGCCCGCAGCACCTCGGCGTCCGCCGCGGTGTGCAGGGTCGTGGCGCTGTCCCACCCGACCGGGCGGACCGGTTCCGAGCCGCAGGCCAGGACCACGACGTCCGCCGCGATGGTGCGACCTGACGCCGTCGTGACGACGCTCGGCCCACCGTCTGCGCCCAGGGTCAGCGCGACGGCCGGGTCGTCGAGGACGGTCTCGTCGGCCAGCACGTCGAGGTCGGCACCGGTCTCGTCGACCAGCCAGGCCGGCGACGTGCGGGTGAAGAGCTCTTTCGACAGCGGCGGCCTGTCGTAGGGGGCGACCCCTTCGGCACCCAGCACGGTGATGCGCCCGGTGGCGCCGTGGGACCGCAGCGCCGCGGCGGTCTGGGCGCCCGCCAGACCGGCCCCGACGACGAGGACCGACAGGTCCTCTGGAGCCGGCGACCCGACCGAGCGGGCGGCAGACGGCTCCGTCAGGGTGTCCGCTGGGTGGTCCACAGACGACGGCGCGGCGGGGGAAGGCGTTCGATGCATGCAGCCAACGGTAGTCTCGGTCGGGTGATGCGCTCGTGACAGTGGTGAGCAGACCGACAGCGGCAGGCGGGATGACGGTGGACGACGTGACGGCCGGTCAGGACTCGACCAGCCGACCCCACCGGCCGGTGCCCCTGGCCGACGGTGCGGAGGCGCACGACGCTGCGCTCAGCAGCGCTGCTGCGACCGCCCCGCCAGGCGAGCGCGGTGAGGCAGAAGAGCCCCACGAGCACGATGAGTCCCACGAGCACGTCGTCGCGCAGAGCCTGCACCCGATGCCTGCCCAGCCGCGTCGCAGCCCTGCCATCTGGGCCGTCATGGGTGCGCTCGTGGTCGTCCTCGTCCTCGTAGTCACCGTCAGCGCCTCGGCCGGCGCCTTCGCCCTCTCCGCGGTGCTGGTGGCCGCGGGGATCTGCCGGGCTGTGCTCCCCGGAGACGTCGTCGGTCTCGCGGTGCGCTCGCGGACCGCCGACGTCGTGTTCTACCTGCTGCTGGCCGCTGCGATGGCCTTCCTCGCGCAGACCGCCCCGAACCTCTGAGACGAGGACGGCGAGCACCTCGTCGTCGGTGGCGCGCGCTGTCACGGTCACCTGAGACGGCGACACCTAGCCCCTGACGCACGCTGCCCCGGACCTCTGAGAGGTCAGGGGCAGCGTCGTCTGGAGTGGTCTGGCGTGATCCGTGAGCGGGTCAGGCCTTGTCGGCCGAGGACTCGTCGGCCGTCGGCTCGTGGGACGTCGAGGTCTCGGCCGTAGTCTCCGTGCCGGTCGAGGCCTTGTCGGTCGAGACGCCGTCGGCCTTCTCGGCAGCGGCACCCTTCTCGGCGCCGTCGACCTTCGCAGCGTCGTCAGTCTTCGGAGCAGCGTCACCCTTCGCAGCCCCGTCGACCTTCTCGACCACGACGGTCTTCTCGACGACGACGGCGGTCACAGCCGCTCCAGCGTCAGCAGCGTCGCGCTCGTCGGTCGTGGCCGGGCGGTCGAAGAGCGAGTCGCGTGCCTGCGCGTCGGCGGCCTCTTCCTCGACGGCGATCTCGTCACGCATGCCCGTCGCGACGGCAGCGCTGAGCGCGGTCGGGCCCGAGGCGAAGCCGCGGTAGAAGAGCGCGGCGATCGCAGCACCGGCGAGCGGCGCGACGAGGAACACCCAGAGCTGGCTGAAGGCCCAGCCGTCGGAGAACACCGCGGCGGCGATCGAGCGTGCGGGGTTGAGCGAGCCGTTCGACATCGGGGACGCGACGACGAGCAGAGCGGCGAAGCTCAGGCCGAGGACGACGGGCACCATGCGCGAGCGGACGCGGCGGTCGGTCACGGCGAGGAAGATGCCGACGAACAGCGCTGTGAGGACGACCTCGAAGATGACGACCTCGATGGTCCCGAAGGACGGCAGGGTCGGGGCTGCGAGCTGACCCGCGGTGATGGCCTCGTCGACCTGGGCGCGGGTCGCGCCCTGGGCGAGGTACGGGGTGTAGAAGGCCGTCTCGGCAGCGCGGTAGGCGGCCGAGTGGACGCCGTAGCCGTTGGCCGTCGTCGAGAAGAAGTCGCGCAGGGTCGTGTAGGCCGAGGACTCGGAGGCGAAGCTGGCGGGCAGGGCCGCGAAGAGGGCTGCGGCGCCGGCGACGGCGCCGACGACCTGCGAGACCCAGTAGACGGGGAGCCTGCGCCACGAGGTGCGCCCGGCCAGGGTCGCGCCGAGCGTGACAGCCGGGTTGAAGTGACCGCCCGAGACGTGCCCGACGGCGGCGAGCGCACCCATGAGCGCGATGCCGTAGGCGAGGGCCACCTCGAAGGTGCTCAGGCCCTGGGTCGTCGCGTACAGCGCCGCACCGAGACCGACGAAGACGAACAGGAAGGAGCCGAAGAGCTCTGCGCCGGCGACCGCAGCGAGCGAGGTCGGCTTCGGTGCGGCGACCGTCGTCGGGTCGTCGACCGCGGTCTGGACGGTCACGGTCTCCGTGATCGTCGTCGGTGCGTGGGCGTCGTGTGACATGAGAGTCCTGTCGAGAGTCGGTGTGGTGAGCGCGGGGCTGCCCGGCACGAGATGCGTGACCGCGGGCCCCCTGGCTGCAGGTCTACGTCGAGCATGGTGGCAGACGCACCTGGGAGGGGCCTGACGAGACGCTGTGCGTCGCCCGCGTCTGACGGTATCCCTCCTGGTGAGACCTCTGCCAGAAGTATCTTGACGTCGAGAAGTCTAGTAGCGTTGACGCACCTGAGACGCGGTCGCCGAGGCCTGTCCCCGCGCGGCCCACGTCGAGGTACGAGTGTCGTGCACGAGCCGTGTAGGGCAGGATCGAGAGTGGTCCGGCTCCTCCAGGTCGTGCAGTCGACGCACCTCCAGGGTCCGGCAGGTGTGTGCACCCCAGGACCGTGCCGAACGAAGGAGTTGTGACATGAGCCCTACCCCCGTCAACGTCACCGTGACAGGAGCCGCCGGCCAGATCGGCTACGCGCTGCTGTTCCGCATCGCCTCGGGCCAGCTGCTCGGGCCTGACACGCCCGTCCGGCTGCGCCTCCTCGAGATCCCGCAGGGGGTCAAGGCTGCCGAGGGCACGGCCATGGAGCTCGACGACTGCGCCTTCCCGCTGCTCGCGGGCATCGACATCTTCGACAACCCGACCGAGGGCTTCGACGGCACCAACATCGGTCTGCTCGTTGGTGCGCGCCCGCGCACCAAGGGCATGGAGCGCGGTGACCTGCTCGAGGCCAACGGCGGGATCTTCGGGCCGCAGGGTGCCGCGATCAACGCGGGTGCTGCGGACGACGTGCGGATCCTCGTGGTCGGCAACCCTGCGAACACCAACGCGCTCATCGCCTCGTCGCACGCCCCCGACGTCCCCGCCGAGCGCTTCACGGCGATGACGCGGCTGGACCACAACCGCGCGCTGAGCCAGGTGGCGACCAAGGCCGGCGTCTCGGTCGCCGAGGTCCGCCGCCTGACGATCTGGGGCAACCACTCCGCCACGCAGTACCCCGACCTCTTCCACACCGAGATCGCCGGTGCTCCCGCGACGGCGCTGACCGACGACACGTCGTGGCTGACCGACGACTTCATCCCGACGGTCGCGACCCGCGGGGCCGCGATCATCGAGGCGCGCGGTGCGTCGTCGGCCGCGTCGGCTGCCAACGCCGCCGTCGACCACGTCCACGACTGGGTGCACGGGACGCCCGAGGGCGACTGGACGTCGGCGGGTCTGGTCTCCGACGGGTCTTACGGTGTCCCCGAGGGGCTCGTGTCCTCCTTCCCTGTCGTCTCGCGCGACGGCCGGTGGGAGATCGTCCAGGGCCTCGAGATCGGCGACTTCTCGCGCGAGCGCATCGACGCGTCCGTCCGCGAGCTGGTCGAGGAGCGCGACGCGGTCCGGAGCCTCGGGCTGGTCTGACGCTGCGCTGCTCTGATGTGGCACCACTCCGGCGCTGCACCACACTGCTACTGAACCGCTCGGGCGCCGCACGACTCTGACACCGCACGACAGCACGAAGACCCGGTCGCCTTCGCGGCCGGGTCTTCGTGCGTCCGGGGTGGCTCAGGGGGCGTGTGCCTCCGTGCCTCCGCGCCTCCGCGGTGATCGGTGAGCGCTCTCCCAGACGCGCGGTCCTGGGATGAATCTCTGCAAGAATCGCGCCCGTCTCGCCCCCATTCGTCTAGGAGAAAAGCCGCGTCTCGACGCCCCTCTGCAACCTTCACCCGCATCCTTGCTGCAAGTTTCAGCAACGCGTACAGTCCTGCCATCAGACCTGGGTGCGCACCGTCGCGCGCCCTCGACGAAGGAGTCGTGGATGATCCACGCAGGATCACGTCAGTTCCCCCTGCTCCGAGGCCCGTCTCGGAGATACCCCGCAGCCCTGGCTGCGGTCGCCCTGCTCGGAGCGAGCCTCGCCGGTGTCGCCGGCACCGTGAGCGCAGCCCCGGCCACCGCAGCACCCGGAGCGCCGCGCCTGGTCGGCAGCCTCCAGTCCGAGATCGGCTGCGCCGCCGACTGGGAGCCTGCCTGCGAGGCAGGTCTGCTCGCCCCGACGGCGACCGACGGCGTCTTCTCGACCACGGTCACAGTCCCCGGCGGTGACTACGAGCTCAAGGTCCTCGCCGGCGACACATGGGACGACCCGTCCTGGGGCCGTTCTGGGACCACAGGCTCGGGCGCCGAGAACGTCCGGCTGAGCACCGCAGGCGAGGTCGCGCTGCAGGTCGTCTTCGACACCGCGTCAGGTCGCACGAGCTTCGTCCCGACGGCTGAGGTCCCCGAGCCGACCGACGCCGACGCTCCCGCCCCGGTCCGCCAGCCCGGGGGTGACGAGCAGATGTACTTCGTCCTCACGGACCGCTTCGCCAACGGCGACCCCTCGAACGACACCGGGGGAGTGCTCGTCGACGGCGTGCCGGCCACAGACCGCCTCGACACGGGTTTCGACCCGACCGACAAGGGGTTCTACCACGGCGGCGACATCCAGGGCCTGCGCGACAACCTCGACTACATCGACGGACTCGGCACCACGGCGATCTGGCTGACGCCCTCCTTCAAGAACCAGCCGGTCCAGGGCACCGGGGCGGACGCCTCGGCCGGGTACCACGGCTACTGGATCACCGACTTCACGACCATCGACCCGCACCTGGGCACCAACGAAGAGCTCGACGCGCTCATCGACGAGGCCCACGCGCGAGGCATCAAGGTCTACTTCGACATCATCACCAACCACACGGCCGACATCATCGACTACGAGGAGGGCGTCTACACCTACCGCCCGACGACGCAGGAGCCATACACACCCTTCTTGCCGATCGGCCTCGAAGACGCCAAGACACCGTCCTGGCTCAACGACCCGGCCCGGTACAACAACCGCGGCAACTCCACCTGGGAGGGCGAGTCTGTCGTCCTCGGCGACTTCGACGGGCTCGACGACCTCGACACCTCCCAGCCCGAGGTGGTCCAGGGCTTCGTCGACATCTACTCGCACTGGGCGCAGTCCGGCATCGACGGCTTCCGCATCGACACCGTCAAGCACGTGGACTTCTCGTTCTGGGAAGAGTGGACCACCGCGGTCAAGGCGGCCTCGGGCAACCCCGAGTTCTTCATGTTCGGCGAGGTCTACGACGCGGACCCCGTCAAGCTCTCGCCCTACGTGCGCGACACCGACATGGACTCGGTCCTCGACTTCACGTACCAGTCGGCCGCGTCGTCCTACGCCAACGGCAACAGCGCCCGCGGGCTCCAGCTGCTCTTCGACGGTGACGACAGGTACACGACCGCGACCAAGAACGCGCACGCGCTGCCGACCTTCCTCGGCAACCACGACATGGGGCGCATCGGCTACGTGGTCAAGGACTCCGACGACCCGCTGGCCCGCTCCGAGCTCGCGCACTCCCTCATGTACCTGACCCGCGGGCAGCCCGTCGTCTACTACGGCGACGAGCAGGGCTTCGTCGGCAGCGTGGGTGACGGGAAGGACAAGAACGCCCGCCAGTCGCTCTTCGACTCCCAGGTCCCCGAGTTCCGCGACCAGGCGCTCCTCGACGGGTCGTCCGGCGCGGGTGACCACTACGGCACCGATGCTCCGCTGTACACGCACATCGCCGAGCTCGCCGCCCTGCGGACCGCCCACCCGGCGCTGTCCGACGGCGCGCAGATCGAGCAGCACGTCGCCTCGGGGGCCGGTGTCTACGCCTTCTCGCGTGTCGACACCGAGGCGAGCGACCCGGCCGAGATCCTCGTCGCCGTGAACAACGCGACGACCGAGTCGACGGTCGAGCTCACAGCGCTGACCACCGACGCGGCCTTCGCGCCGCTCTACGGCACGACCGCGCCGGTCTCGTCGGGCGCCGACGGGACCGTCTCGGTCACCGTGCCCGCCCTCTCGGCCGTCGTCTACGAGGCGCAGGCCCCGCTCACGGCAGACGCCGCACCCGTCGAGGCGACCTTCACCACCCCGACGCTCGGGCAGGGCCTCGCCGGGCTGCAGGAGATCTCCGTCGATCTCGGCACAGAGCGCTACGCCGAGACGACTCTCTCGTACCGCGTCGCCGGTGCGCAGGACTGGGAGCTGCTCGGTACGGTCGACGACGGCTCGCCGCGCGTCTACCAGGACGTCTCGGCGCTCGCGCCGGGCACGGTCGTCGAGTACAGGGCCGTCGTGCGCGACGCCGACGACAGGCTGACCCAGACCGTCGTCACAGCGAGCATCGGCGACGACCACGGCACGGGCACCCCGGTCGTCGTGGACCCGAGCGACAGGCTCACCCTCCCCGGCAGCCACGGCGCGTCCATGGGCTGCTCCGACTGGGCCCCGGGCTGCGAGGGCTCGGCCCTCGCTCTCGGCGAGGACGGTCTCTACTCCGGGACCTTCGACATCCCGGCCGGCACGTACCAGCACAAGTACGCCTTCGGGGCGGACTGGGCCGACAGCTACGGCGTCGGCGGGGTGCACAACTCCGCCGACGGCAACTACTCGTACACCCACCCGGGTGGACCGCGGACCTTCTGGTTCGACCCCGCCACGAAGCTCGGCACCAGCAGCCCTGCCGGAGAGCCAGTCTTCACGGTCGCGGGCGACTTCCAGACCCAGCTCGGCTGCGCGACGGACTTCTCCGACGCCTGCGTCGGCGGTCAGCTGGTCGCCGGGGCTGACGGCACGACCTACACCTTCACGACCGACGTGCTGACGCCGGGCACCTACAAGGCCAAGGTGGTCGAGGGGTTCTCCTGGGACACCAGCCACGGGGGAGCGGACGGTGGTGACGTCGTCTTCACGGTGACAGCCGATGCGCCGACGGCGACCTTCACCTTCGACCGTGCGGCAGGCGTGCTGACCGTCGCCGCCGCGGCCGCCCCCGAAGAGCCCGAGGGGCCCACGCCCCTGCGTGACGTCACCGTGTCGATCGCCGGCACCATGAATGCTGCGATGGGCTGCACGGGTGCGTGGCAGCAGACCTGCGTCTCCGCCGAGCTCACCGAGCGTGCGGGGCCCGTGTACTCCAGGACCTTCCCGCTCACCGCGGGGGCTCACGAGTACAAGGCCGTGATCGACCACGCCTGGACCGAGAGCTACGGCCGGGACGGCGGGAACGTGACCTTCACCCTGCCCGCCGACCAGGACGTCACCTTCGTCTACGACGACGTCTCGCACACGGTCATGCACTTCTTCGAGGGGAGCCCGGACGGTCGTCTCGCCGTCGCCGCGGGCGACTTCCAGTCCGAGCTCGGCTGCGCTGCTGACTGGGACGCGACCTGCCTCGCGTCGTGGATGTCCACGACAGACGGTGTGGTCTACAGCCTGACCACAGACCGGCTCGAGGCCGGGACCTACGAGACCAAGACGGTCTTCGAGGGAGACTGGGACGACGCCCTCCCGGCCGAGAACGTCGTCTTCGACGTCCCGTCCGACTGGGCCACCATGATGTTCCGCCTCGACTCGACCACCGGGGAGATGACAGTGCAGGCAGACCAGAGCGTGCCGGGTGCCGGTGCGCGGGCCTTCTGGCTCGACGCGCGGACGCTCGCGCTCCCGACAGCAGCTGTGCCCGAGGGCGGCGACACTGCCGCACGGACCTGGACGCTGCACGGCGCCCCGGCCGGCGGGATCACCGTGCAGGACGGTGTCGTCACGACACCTGACGGCACCGACCTCCCGCTGACGCTCCTGCCCGACGGCGTGCCTGAGGACCTGCGCACCCGGCACCCTCTTGCCAGCGGGTACCTCGCGCTCGCACTCGACGCGGGCGTGACCGACGAGCAGGTCGCCGGTCTGCTCACCGGAGAGCTGCGCCTGACCCAGGCCGGCCCCGCCGGGCTCGAGTACTCGACAGGCGTGCAGGTCGCCGGGGTCGTCGACGACCTCTTCACCGTCGCCGCCGACACCCCGCTCGGTGCGACGTGGGACGGCGACGTCCCGACGCTGACCCTCTGGGCGCCGACGGCGAAGTCCGTGACGACCCGGGTGTGGCTCGACGGTGACGGCCTCGCCGCGGGCACCCCGACCGACGTCCCTGCTGTCCGGCAGGCCGACGGGACCTGGGTCACCCAGGGTGCCGCGTCATGGAAGGACGCCGCGTACGTCTACGACGTCGAGGTCTACGTCCACTCGACGGGCGCCGTCGAGCACAACGTCGTGACAGACCCCTCGTCCGTCGCGCTCACGCTCAACTCCGCGCAGTCCGTCCTCGTCGACCTCGCGGACCCGGCCTACCAGCCGGCGCTCTGGGCCGACACCCCGCAGCCTGTGGTCGAGCGCGATGTCGACCGCAGCATCTACGAGCTGCACGTGCGCGACTTCTCGATCACCGACGAGTCCGTCCCCGAGGCAGAGCGCGGGACCTACAAGGCCTTCACCCGTGACTCCGACGGCATGAAGCACCTGAGGTCGCTCGCGGCCGCAGGGCTCAACACCGTGCACCTGCTGCCGACCTTCGACATCGCCACGATCGAAGAAGACCGCGCCCTGCAGCAGACCACAGGCGACCTCAGCGGCTTCGCCCCCGACTCGACCGAGCAGCAGGCTGCTGTCGGTGCTGTCGCGAGCACCGACGCCTTCAACTGGGGCTACGACCCGCTGCACTTCACGGCACCCGAGGGGTCGTACGCGACCGAGGGCAACCAGGACGGCGGGGCACGCGTCGCCGAGTTCCGCTCCATGGTCGGAGGCCTGCACGCGAGCGACCTCCAGGTGGTCCTCGACCAGGTGTTCAACCACACCGCGGCGAGCGGCCAGTCCGAGAAGTCTGTGCTCGACCGCGTGGTCCCCGGCTACTACCAGCGCCTCAGCGCGACAGGGGCCGTCGAGACCTCGACGTGCTGCGAGAACGTCGCGACCGAGAACGCGATGGCCGAGCGGCTCATGGTCGACTCCGTCGTCACGTGGGCGCGGGACTACAAGGTCGACGGCTTCCGCTTCGACCTCATGGGCCACCACTCCCGCGACACCATGCTCGCCGTGCGCGCCGGTCTCGACGCCCTGACCCTCGAGAAGGACGGGGTCGACGGCTCGTCGGTCTACCTCTACGGCGAGGGCTGGAACTTCGGGGAGGTCGCCGACAACGCGCTCTTCGAGCAGGCCACCCAGGGACAGCTCGGCGGCACGGGCATCGGGACCTTCTCCGACCGCCTGCGCGACGCCGTGCACGGAGGAAGCCCGGTCTCGGGTGACAGCATCTTCCAGCAGGGCTTCGGCACGGGGCTCGGGACCGCCCCCAACGGGCGCCCGACGAGCACGAGCGACCCCGCCACGCTCAACGACGGCTCACCCGAAGAGCTCGCGGCCCTCGCGCACAGCACAGACCTCGTTCGTCTCGGCCTCGCCGGGAACCTGCGGGCCTTCAGCTTCGAGACGTCGGCGGGCACAGTCCAGCGTGGCGACGAGATCGACTACAACGGCCAGCCCGCCGGCTACGCCGACTCACCCGAAGAGGTCGTCACCTACGTGGACGCCCACGACAACGAGACGCTCTTCGACATCCTCACCCTCAAGCTGCCCGTCGAGACCTCGATGGCCGACAGGGTCCGGATGAACACGCTGTCCCTCGCCACGACGACCCTGTCGCAGACCCCGTCCTTCTGGCACGCCGGGACGGACCTGCTGCGCAGCAAGTCGCTCGACCGCGACAGCTACAACTCGGGAGACCACTTCAACGAGATCGACTGGACCGGCCAGGAGAACACCTTCGGGTCCGGTCTGCCTCCCGAGGAGAAGAACGGCGACAAGTGGCAGTACATGGCGCCGCTGCTCGCCGACCCGGCGCTCAAGCCGGCGCCTGCCGACATGGCGACAGCCCAGGCAGCCGCCTCCGACCTGCTCCGGCTGCGGTTCTCGACCCCGCTGTTCAGGCTCGGCGAGGCCGGGCTGATCACCGAGAAGGTCACCTTCCCGGGCTCGGGTGCCGACGCGGCACCCGGCGTGATCGTCATGCACGTCGACGACACCGTCGGCGCGGACGTGGACCCGGCGCTCGACGGGCTGCTCGTGGTCTTCAACGCGAGCCCGGAGCCTGTCACCCAGACCGTCGACGGTCTTGTCGGGCGTGAGCTCGCGCTCTCGTCCGTCCAGGCCGACGGGTCGGACGCCGTGGTGCGCGAGACCACCTGGGACGCTGCGACCGGGCAGGTGACGGTGCCCGCACGGACCGTGGCCGTGCTCACGGAGGCGCAGGTGGACGGCCCGACCGAGCCGACCGAGCCGCCGACGGCTGGACCGACGGACGGCCCGACGGACGGCCCGACGGGTGGACCGACCGACGGTCCGACCGACGGCGTCGACGGCGCCGTCGTCACGCTCTCGGACACGGAGGTCCGTGCGGGAGACAGCCTGACGGTCGACGCCTCCGGCTTCGCGCCGGGGGAGACCGTCCAGGTGTGGCTCAACTCCGAGCCGCAGCTGCTCGTCGCCCGGGCAGCCGGGGACGACGGCGCGCTGTCGGTCCGGGTGACCGTGCCGCTCGCCACCGACCCCGGTGCGCACACCATCCGGGCTGTCGGGCTGGCGTCGGGCAGCGAGGGGTCCGCAGCGCTCACGGTGCTCGCCGCTGACGGCAGCGGTGCAGGGGCGTCAGGACCGGGCGGTCTGAGCCTCACCGGCGCCGCTCCGTTCGCGGCAGCCGTCCTCGCCCTCGTGCTGCTCGTCGCGGGTGCAGCGACGATCACCGCCCGCCGCCGCCGGGACGACGCCGGCTAGCGAGAGGTACAGAGACGACGACGGGCCGCACGGATCTCCGTGCGGCCCGTCGTCGTCTTAGGACCCAGCGTCAGCGGAAGATGACCGTCCTGTGCCCGTTGAGCAGCACCCGGTGCTCTGCGTGCCACCTCACGGCGCGGGCCAGCACGCGGCGCTCGACGTCCTGGCCGAGGGCGACGAGGTCTTCGACGGTGCGGGTGTGGTCTACACGCTCGACGTCCTGCTCGATGATCGGTCCCTCGTCGAGGTCGCCGGTGACGAAGTGCGACGTCGCACCGATGAGCTTCACGCCGCGGTCGTGCGCCTGGTGGTACGGCTTCGCACCCTTGAAGCTCGGCAGGAAGGAGTGGTGGATGTTGATGACCTGGCCCTCGAGCTCGTGGCACAGGTCGTCCGAGAGGATCTGCATGTACCGGGCGAGCACCACGAGCTCGACGTCGAGCTCACGCACCAGCGCGAGCAACCGCGCCTCGGCCTCGGCCTTGGTGTCCTTGCTGACGGGGATGTGGTGGAACTCCTTGCCGTAGAACTCGGTCAGCGGCTCGAGGTCCCGGTGGTTGCCGACCACCCCGACGATGTCGATCGGCAGGTTCTCCGACCGCTGCCGGAACAGCAGGTCGTTGAGGCAGTGCGCCGCCGTGCTCACCAGCACGAGGGTGCGCACCGGGCGCCCGACCACGTCGAGGCGCCACGACATCGAGAAGGTCTCCGCGAGCGGCTCGAGAGCCGCGACGAGCTCCTCGCGCGAGGCCGTCGACTCCACCTGCACGCGCATGAAGAACAGCTGCGTCTCCGCGTCGCCGAACTGCTGCGACTCCGTGATGTTGCCGCCGTGCTCGGCGAGCGCACCCGCGACGGCGTGCACGATCCCGGCACGGTCGGGGCAGGAGAGCGTGAGCACCCAGTGCTCGGGGGTGCCGGGCTGCGTGCTGCCGGCGGACGCGGAGGGGGCTGTCGTGGTCACCGGGCCAGCGTAGTTCGTCGCGCTCACAGCCCGGACGCCTGTCCGAGTGCCGGTTCCCCGCGGGAGAGCCGTGGGCGGGAAGGTCAGATCAGCACCTCGCCGTCGCGGACGACGACCCGGCCACCGGCGACCACGAGATCGCGGCGGGGGGCACGGACCACGGCGTCGGGGACGTTCTCCGCGTCGACGAGCACGACGTCAGCCCGCGCACCCACGACGAGGTCGTGCGTCTCGCGCCCGACGAAGGACGCCGCCGCGCTCGTGGCGATCCGCGCGGCGTGCACGAGGTCCTCGTCGTAGCGCAGCCGGGTCTGCTGGGCGAGCCGCGTGGTGAGGGCGAGCAGGTCGCCGGTCCCGTAGGGGCTCCACAGGTCGCGGATGCCGTCTGTCCCGAGGCCGACGGCGACACCGTGCTCCTCGAGGAGGGCGACCGGCAGGGGAGCCGCCCCGATGGGCGCGACGGTCGTCATGCTCACGCCCGCCTCGCCCATCGCCGCGACGAGATCGCGCTGCTGGGTGGCAGGCAGCTCGCCGACCGCGAAGCCGTGCGCGACGTTGACCTTGCCCTGGAGCCCTGTCCGCAGCGTGCGCTCGACGATCAGCTCGATCTGGAAGGCTCCGAGCGCGCCGCCGTCGTGCAGGTGCAGGTCGATGCCCACGCCGTGACGGCCCGCGACGTCGAAGAGCGCGTCGAGCTGCCCGACGGGGTCACGGTCGATCGATGCCGGGTCGAGCCCGCCGATGTGCTCGGCTCCGGCGACCGCGGCCTGGTCGAGCAGGTCGATCACGCCGGGGCGGCGCAGCACGCCGTCCTGCGGGAAGGCGACGATCTCCGCGGTGATCGCGCCGCCCAGCTCGGCGAGGGCCTCGCGGACGACGTCGATCCCGCGGGTGCCCAGGCCGAGGTCGACGTCGACGTGCGTGCGGATCGCGGTGGTGCCGTGCCGCAGCAGCTCGCGCAGCACCCGCAGCGTCACGTCGGTCCCGGGGATGCCCAGCTCGTCGCGGTGCGCACGCTCGTGGGCGATGCGGCCCTGCGTCGTCGCCTCGCCCCCGTAGCTGACCCACGGCTTGCCCCACCAGCTCTTGTCGACGTGCGCGTGCGCGTTGACGAAGCCAGGGAGGGCGAGAAGGCCACGGCCGTCGACGACTGGGCCGGTGCTAGACCTGGCGCCAGTATCAGCCCCGGTGCCGGCCCCGGTCCCAGCCCCAGTGCTGCTCCCCGCGCCCGCGACAGCAGCTGCGCTCGCGGTCGGCGGCTGCTCCGGGGTGCTCGGGCTGGCGACGTGCGCGTCGATCGCGGTGATGATGCCGTCCGAGATCGTGAGGTCGACCGACGGGCCGCCCCAGGGGCGGACGTCGCGCAGGACGGAGACGGAGGTGCTCTGGGTTCCGGTCATGTCGATCCTCTCGGTGCGGGGCCCACGCAGGCCCGACAATAAACGGTATACCATTTGCAGCACGCGGTATCTCGGGTCGGAGGAGCCGTCGGCGCGCCCTTGCGTCCCGCACGCACCTGGGAGGATGGCTCCGTGAGCAGCGCCCCCGCCGAGCCCGACCTGACCCGCCCCGCTCCTTCGGAGACCGAGCGCATCACCCGCCCCGCTCTCTCGGAGACCGAGCGGGTCACCCGCCCGGCCCTCTCCGAGACCGAGCGCGTCACCCGCCTGCTGCGCGACCAGATCGTCGACGGCGTCCGCGCCCCGGGCAGCCGGCTCGTCGAGCGGGAGCTCGCCGCTTCCCTCGACGTGAGCCGCGTCCCCGTCCGCGAGGCCCTCCAGACCCTCGCCTCCGAAGGTCTGGTCACACCGCGCCCGCGGAGCTGGGCCGTCGTGCGGACCTTCACCGACCGTGACCTGCTCGACCTCGTCGAGGTGCGCTCCGCGATCGAGGTGCTCACCGTCCGGCTCGCGGCCGAGCGACGGACGGCTGAGCACCTCGACGTGGCCGCTGCGGCGCTCGACCGTGAGGCCGGGGGAGCGCGCGACGGCGACGGGACGACAGCGCGGCGTGCGGCTGCCGACTTCCACGAGGCCGTGTCGGCGATGGCCGGCAACGCCGTGCTCGACGAGATCTCCGCGCTCACGGCGAGCCGCATGCGCTGGATGCTCGGCCAGCACGACGACCTCGGCGTGATGGTCGCCGAGCACGCGGCGCTGCTCGACGCGATCCGCTCCGGTGACGTCGAGGAGGCTGACAGGTTGACGCGCGACCACCTGCGGTCGAGCCTCGCCTCGGCGCGCGCCCGGCAAGACCGAGCGAGCAGCTGAGGCAGCCCGCGCAGGAGCAGCACCTCCGAGGTGAACACCTGGTGGATGGGCCGGTCAGGTGCCCGGAAGTCTGAGACGATGGACACATGAGCGACCTAGACATCACGATCTCACTGGTGACCGACGAGCACGCGGGCGAGCTGCTCACCCTGCGCCGTGCTGCCTTCGTCACCGAGGCCCAGGTCTACGGCGACCCGAACATCCCGCCGCTGACGCAGACCCTCTCCGAGCTGCGCGCCGACCTCGTCGCCGAGGGCGTCGTCACGCTCGGTGCCTGGTCCGGCCACCGCCTCGTCGGCTCGGTCCGTGTCGAGATCGAGGACGACAAGGCGACCCTCGGCCGCCTCGCTGTCGCCCCCGACCTCCAGGGCAAGGGCATCGGTACGCAGATGATGTTCGCGGTCCTGCCGCACCTGCCGGAGGAGACCACCGAGATCTGGGTCTTCACGGGCAAGGACTCCAAGCAGAACCTCGCGATGTACCAGAAGGCCGGCTACGAGCACCAGCACGACCAGGTCGCCGGCGACCTCACCTACGCCTACCTGCGCCGCATCCTCGGCGAGATGGACGACACCGACGTGCACTCCGACGCGGAGCCGGTCCAGAACGCCTGAGCGAGACGCCGGACAAGCGTCACAGCGCAGAGCAGAGCGCGCAGCCCGCGCGCCAGACCGAGGCAGGTCCGGTGCGCGGGCTGCGTCGTGCTCGGTGCCCGCCCTGCCTCACCGCCGGGTCGAGAAGTCCACAGCCCCGGTGATCGCCGCGATGATGTCTTCGTAGCTCACGGTCCGTGCCGCGAAGCTGCCGTTGTTGCGGCCGTGCCGCAGCACCTCGATGCGGTCCGCCACGGCCCGCACGTCACCCATGTTGTGGCTGATGAGCACCACGCCGTGCCCGAGGTCGCGCAGCCGCTCGATGAGCGTGAGCACCTCTGCTGTGCTCGACACGGACAGCGAGGCCGTCGGCTCGTCGAGGATGACGATCCGCGGCTTGCCGAGCAGCGTCCGGGCGATCGCGACGGCCTGCCGCTGCCCGCCGGAGAGGTCTGCCACGAGGGTGCGGACGGACGGCACCCGGATCCTCAGGTCCCGCAAGATCTGGCGTGCGACGTCTTCCATCTCGGACTCGAGCAGCAGGTTGCCCTTGTGCAGCTCACGCCCGAGGTACAGGTTCGAGACGATGTCGAGGTTCTCGGCGAGAGCGAGCTCCTGGAACACCGTGGTGATCCCGAGGGCGTGGGCGCTCGTCGGCGTCGGGATGGTCACGGGCACGCCGTCGGACTCGATGATCCCGGCGTCGGGCGTGATGACCCCGGCGATCACCTTCGCGATGGTCGACTTGCCGGCGGCGTTGTCGCCGACGAGCGCGACGACCTCGCCGCTGTGGATGTCGAGGTCGATGCTGGAGAGCGCCTTGACGGCGCCGAAGGACTTGTCGATCCCTCGGAGCGAGAGCGCGGGGGTCGGGCGGGCTGTCGTCACGTCAGGTCCCCTTCGGTGCGTCGGGTCAGGCTGAGGTCCTCCGCGGCGGCGGTGCCGTCGGAGCCTTCGGGCGTCGTGCTGATCGTCTCGTAGTGTGTCGCGACCTCGGTCGACCGGAGCGCGAGGAGCAGCGCGCCCGTCACCTCAGCCTCTTCGCCGAGCTCGCCGGCCACCACCTGGAGCGGGGCGACGGTGTTCGGGGCGATGTGCCGCAGCACGGCCTGCCGGAGCGGTCCGACGACCAGCTCGCCGGCGCCGGCCAGCTCTCCGCCGACCACCACGAGCTGGGGGTTGAGGGTCCCGGCGAGCATCGCGACCACGGAGCCGATGCGGTCACCCGCGTCGGCGAGGACCCGGCGGCAGCCGAGGTCCCCGGCGATCCCCTTGGCCACGAGGTCGCGGAGCGTGAGGTCGCCGTGCGAGCCGCGGAGCAGGTCGAGCAGCGCGGTCGACGAGACGACGGTGTCGAGGCACCCACGGTTGCCGCAGCGGCAGATGCTCCCGCTCGGGTCGACCTGCACGTGACCGATCTCCCCGGCGGTCCCGGCAAAACCCCTGTGCAGGTGCCCGTTGAGGATGATCCCCGCACCCGTCGAGTACGAGGCCCTGACGTAGACGACGTCCTGGAAGCCGCGTGCTGCGCCGAGCTCGTGCTCGGCGAGGGCCGCGACGTTCGCGTCGTTGTCGACGACGACAGGGCGGGCGAGGCGCTCGGACATCACCTGCCCGAGCTGCTGGCCGTCCCAGCCGCGCATGATCCCGTGGACCGAGATCTCCCCTGTCGACACGTCGACAGGGGCCGGGACCGCGAGGCCGATGGTGAGGAGCTCCTCGATCGGGGCCCCGACGCTCTCGAGCAGCTCGACGACGAGCAGGGCCGCCCTGTCGAGCCCGGTGTCCGAGCGGTGGTCGACGGGCAACGGCATCTGCTGCTCGGCGACGATGGTGCGCCCGAAGTCGCCGAGGGCCACCTTGAGGTGGCGGTGGCCGAACTGCACGCCGGCGACGAGCCCGACGCGACGGGCGAGGGTCACCATCTGCGCGCGCCGGCCGCTGCGCGTGGTGTTCTGCGTGTCGACGATCCCGCCGCCGAGCAGCTCTTTGACGATGGTCGAGATGGTCGCGGGGGAGAGGCCCGTCGCCGCGACGAGTTCGACCTGGGTGAGGCCGCCGTAGCGCTTGATGGTGTCGACGATGAGGGCCCGGTTGGCTTCGCGGAGCGAAGACTGGGAGCCGCTGATCGCCACTCGACCTCTCACGGGCTCAGCCTACCTTCGTCGTCGTGTGCTCTCGGGGGCGGTCCGCCCCCTGGCGGCAGGGGTCCACGGACGACGCTGGCCTGGTGCGGACCGAGGGTCGGTCCGCACCAGGCCAGCGCTCAGGCGATGCTCAGCGGCCAGCGCCGGCGCGTCGCTTGTTGAAGATGTCGAAGGCGACGGCGAGCAGGAGCACGAGGCCCTTGACCATCTGCTGGACCGACTGGTCGATCCCCATGATGGACATGCCGTTGGTCATCACGGCCATGATGAGCGCACCGACCATGGCTCCGGTCACACGCCCGACACCACCTGTCGTCGACGCACCACCGATGAAGGCCGCCGCGATCGCGTCGAGCTCGAACATGTTGCCGGCGGAGGGCTGGGCGCCGTTGGACCGCGAGGAGTAGACGACCCCGGCGACGGCCGACAGGAAGCCCATGTTGACGAAGATCCAGAAGTTGACCTGCTTGACCTTGACGCCCGAGAGCTGGGCGGCCGAGAGGTTGCCACCGATCGCGTAGACGTGGCGGCCGAAGACCGTCTTCGTGGTGACGATCGTGTAGATCATGATGAGCACGCCGAGAATGATGAGCACGATCGGCAGGCCGCGGCTCTTCGAGAGCTGGTAGGCGAAGGCCATCACGACGGCCGAGACGAGCACCAGGCGCAGGACGAACAGCGGCATGGCCTCGACGGCCTGCTTGTAGTGGATGCGACCCTGGCGGGTGCGGAACTGGCTCACTGCGAAGCCGACGAGGGCGATGGCTGCGATGACGAGCGTGAACACGTCGAAGCCGTTGCCGCCGAGGAACCCGTTGAGGAACCCACCGGCGACCTTCTGGTACTCGGCCGGGAACGGCGAGAGCGAGATGTTGTCGAGGACCTGGAGCGTCATCCCGCGGAACAGGAGCATGCCGGCCAGGGTGACGATGAACGCCGGGATCCCGATGTAGGCGACCCAGAAGCCCTGCCACGCACCGACCACGAGTCCGACGGCGAGGGCGGCGAGGATGCCGACCCACCAGGGCTGCCCGTGCTTGATGACGATGATCGCCGAGGTCGCACCGGTCAGCGCGACGACCGAGCCGACCGACAGGTCGATGTGCCCGCCGATGATGACGATGACCATGCCGATCGCGAGGATCAGGATGTACGAGTACTGCAGGACGATGTTCGTGAGGTTGCCCGGGCTGAGCAGCATCCCGTCCGTGAGCACCGTGAAGAGCCCGATGATGGCGACGAACGCGATGTAGATCCCGCTCGTGCGGAGATTCTTGGTGAAGATCTCCTTGAGTCCTGCGACGGCGGTCATCGAACCGGCTCCTTCTCCTGTGTCATGAGCTCCATGAGGCTTTCTTGGGTGGCGCCGGCACGGTCGACCTGACCGGTGATCCGTCCGAACGCGAGGGTGTAGATCCGGTCGCAGATCCCGAGGACCTCGGGCAGCTCGGACGAGATGAGGATGACGGCCTTCCCGGCGTCGGCCAGCGCGTTGATGATCGTGTAGATCTCGTACTTCGCGCCGACGTCGATGCCACGGGTGGGCTCGTCGAGGATGAGGACCTCAGGGTCCGTGTAGATCCACTTGCTGAGGACGACCTTCTGCTGGTTCCCGCCCGAGAGCTTCCCGGTGAGGGCCATGACCGTCGAGGTCTTGATGTTCATGCTCTTGCGGTAGCCCTCGGCGACCTGGATCTCTTCGTTGCCGTTGACCCAGCCGCCCTTGGACAGCTTGCCCAGGCTCGCCGCCGAGATGTTGCTGCGCACGTCCTCGATGAGGTTGAGGCCGTACTTCTTGCGGTCTTCGGTCGCGTAGGCGAGGCCGTGCGAGATCGCCTCGCTGACGGTCTTGGTGCTGATCTCCTTGCCGTGCAGGAAGACCTTGCCCGTCGCCTTGCTGCCGTAGGAGCGCCCGAAGATGCTCATCGCGAGCTCGGTGCGCCCTGCGCCCATGAGACCGGCGATGCCGACGATCTCCCCGGCGCGGACGGTGAGGTTGGCCTTGTCGACCACGACACGGCCCGGTTCTGTCGGGTGGTAGACGGTCCAGTCCTCGACCCGCAGCACCTCCGCACCGAGGGTGGCCTCGTGCTCGGGGTAGCGGTGCTCGAGGTCACGGCCGACCATCCCGCGGATGATGCGGTCCTGGGTGACCTCACCCGAGCGCATGTCGAGCTTCTCGATGGTCTGGCCGTCGCGGATGATCGTCGTGGAGTCCGCGATGCTCGCGATCTCGTTGAGCTTGTGCGAGATCATGATCGACGTGATGCCGCGGGCCTTGAGGTCGCGCAGCAGGCCGAGCAGGTGCTCGGAGTCGGAGTCGTTGAGGGCTGCGGTCGGCTCGTCGAGGATCAGCAGACGGACCTTCTTGGACAGTGCCTTGGCGATCTCGACCAGCTGCTGCTTGCCGACGCCGAGGGCGCCGACAGGGGTGACCGGGAGCTCGTCCAGGCCGACCTGCGCCATGAGCTCGGCGGCGTCGGCGTTGGTCTGGTTCCAGTCGATGAGCCCGCCGCGCCTGCGCTCGTTGCCGAGGAAGATGTTCTCGGCGATCGAGAGGTAGGGGACCAGGGCGAGCTCCTGGTGGATGATGACGATGCCCTTGTCCTCGGAGTCGTTGATCGATCCGAAGCGCACCTCCTCACCGTCGAAGAGGATCTCGCCCGTGTAGCTGCCGTGCGGGTAGACCCCGGAGAGCACCTTCATGAGGGTGGACTTGCCGGCACCGTTCTCGCCGCAGATGGCGTGGATCTCGCCGCTGGCGACCTCGAGGGTGACGTCTTGCAGGGCCTTGACCCCGGGAAAGGTCTTGGTGATGGAGCGCATCTCCAGAATCGGGCTAGACATCCGTCCTCAGCCGTCCTTCCGTGGTGGAGCGTGGATGGGGGGTGCTCGGTCGGCGCGACGAGGCGCCGCGCCGACCGAGCGGTGAGAGGTGTGTCAGGCCTGGCCGGACTCGACCTGCTCGGCGGTCCAGTAGCCGGAGTCGACGAGGAGCTCGGTGATGTTGTCGGTGTAGACGATGTCCGACTCGAGGAGGAAGGACGGGACGACCTTCACACCGTTGTCGTAGGACTCGGTGTCGTTCGCCTCAGGCTCTTCGCCCTTGAGGAACGAGTCGGCCGCGGTGACGGCCTGGTCGGCGAGCTTGCGGGTGTCCTTGAAGATCGTCGAGAACTGCGTGCCGTCGGCGATGAGCTTGACCGACGCGATCTCCGCGTCCTGGCCGGTGACGACGGGGAGACCGTCGGCGATGGTGGTGCCGTAGCCGGCGTTCTGCAGCGCGGTGATGATGCCGCGAGAGATGCCGTCGTACGGGGACAGGACGCCGTCGAGCTGCTCGGAGCCGCCGCCGTACGTCGAGGTCAGGAGGTCCTCCATGCGCTTCTGCGCGGTCTCCTGGAGCCAGCGGAGCGTCGCGACCTGCTCGATGCTCGTCTGGCCGGACTTGACGACGATCGTGCCCTCGTCGATGTAGGGCTGGAGGGTCTTCATCGCGCCCTTGAAGAAGAACGTCGCGTTGTTGTCGTCGAGCGACCCCGCGAAGAGCTCGACGTTGAACGGTCCGGTCGCGTCGCCCTTCGAGCCGTCCTCGTTGAGGAGGCCGAGACCGACGAGCAGCGAGGTGGCCTGCTGGACGCCGACGTTCTCGTTGTCGAAGGTCACGTAGAAGTCGACGTTCTCGCTGTCGCGGATGAGGCGGTCGTAGGCGATGACGGGGATGTCGGCGTCGGCCGCGGCCTGGAGCTGCGTCGCGAGCGCCGTTCCGTCGATCGAGGCGATGATGAGGAGGTCGACGTCCTTGTTGATCATCTGGTCGATCTGCTGCTGCTGGGTGGGGATGTCGTCGTTGCCGAACTGCAGGTCGACCTCGTAGCCGGCTGCCTCGAGCCCGGACTTCACGGCGTCGCCGTCAGCGATCCAGCGCTCAGACGTCTGGGTCGGCATCGCGACACCGATGACGCCGGTGCCCTCTTCTGCCGCGCCCGACTCGCCCGAGCTGCTGCCCGCTCCGTCGCCGCTGCACGCGGCGAGGCCGAAGGCCAGGACCGCGCCCATCGCCGCAAACTTGATTCCACGCATGGTGAGTGCTCCTCGTCGTCCTTGAGAGGTGGTCGGCCCCGTCGTCGGGGCCGCTGTCGTTCTGGAGGCTCGGACATCTCTGTCTGAGCGATGAGACCACTCTATGACTTCGAGTCCCGAAGTCAAGGTGGAAATGATTGCGGAACGGGTTCGCTGTGATCACAGTTTGGTCACGCCATACCGGGACTAAGTGCCCTTCTTTCGCGTCTAGGCCGTGAAAATTGGCTGCGGGTGATTTTGGGACGTGAACCCAAGGGTGTCGATCGCTCGCGCTTGACCCTCAGCGAGCTGCCATCCCGAGCGGGGTCTGGGTGTCGTCGCGGGCATGGACGACCCTGGCGTCGTCCGGCGACCGTGGGCTACGATCTCCACGTCGTGACTGGCGTCTGTGCCCACGTCGCCCGAGCGGTCCGAGAGGCCCCGGGGGACCAGCACAGGATGGTGGACCACCACCGGGGAGCGACGTGCACCACTCGACTTCGGGTCGTCCGCCTGGGCCCCGGTCACCCGTACACGGTGCGTGTGCGCGTGCCCGGACGACGAGTCCCGGGCCGTGCTCACGCAGCAGGTACGCCAGCCGGTCCCGCACGGGGCAGGCCGACCGACCCCCGCTGCAAGGAGAGAACATGACCGCTCTGAACGAGAACACCGTCATGAACCAGGGCATCGCCCAGGTCGACCCCGAGATCGCGGCAGTCCTCGACGGCGAGCTCGCGCGTCAGCGCGACACCCTCGAGATGATCGCCTCCGAGAACTTCGTCCCGCGCGCCGTGCTCGAGGCCCAGGGCTCCGTGCTCACCAACAAGTACGCCGAGGGCTACCCCGGCAAGCGCTACTACGGCGGCTGCGAGCAGGTCGACATCGCCGAGACCCTCGCCATCCAGCGGGTCAAGGCCCTCTTCGGCGCCGAGCACGCGAACGTCCAGCCGCACTCGGGTGCCACGGCCAACGCCGCTGTGCTGCACGCCCTCATCAACAAGGGCGACAAGATCCTCGGCCTCGAGCTCGCGCACGGCGGTCACCTCACGCACGGCATGAAGATCAACTTCTCTGGTCGCCTCTACGAGGTCGCCGCGTACGGCGTGGACCCCGAGACGCACCTCGTCGACATGGACAAGGTCCGCGAGACGGCGCTCGCCGAGCGCCCAGACGTGATCATCGGCGGCTGGTCCGCCTACCCGCGCCACCTCGACTTCGCGGCCTTCAGGTCGATCGCCGACGAGGTCGGCGCCAAGCTCTGGGTCGACATGGCGCACTTCGCGGGGCTTGTCGCCGCCGGTCTGCACCCGAACCCTGTCGAGCACGCCGACGTCGTCTCGTCGACCGTGCACAAGACGATCGGCGGACCCCGCTCCGGCTTCATCCTGTCCCGCGAGGAGTACGCCAAGAAGATCGACTCGGCAGTGTTCCCCGGTCAGCAGGGTGGACCGCTCATGCACGTGGTGGCCGCCAAGGCCGTCGCCTTCAAGATCGCCGCCTCCGAGGAGTTCGCCGAGCGTCAGCACCGCGTGCTGCGCGGCGCCAAGATCATCGCGGACCGTCTCACCGCGGCCGACGTCACCGAGGCCGGCGTCTCGGTGCTCACCGGCGGCACCGACGTGCACCTCGTGCTCGTCGACCTGCGCCACTCCGACCTCGACGGCCAGCAGGCCGAAGACCTCCTGCACGCCGTGGGCATCACCGTGAACCGCAACGCCGTACCCTTCGACCCGCGCCCCCCGCGCGTCACCTCGGGCCTGCGCATCGGCACGCCCGCGCTGGCCTCCCGCGGCTTCGGCGACGAGGAGTTCACCGAGGTCGCCGAGATCATCGCCGCCGCGCTCAAGGGCGGGGCTGCGACCGACGTCGAGTCCCTCAAGTCCCGCGTGGACAAGCTCACGGGCGACTTCCCGCTGTACCCCGGTCTCCAGCAGTACTGAGCCGTCCCCAGGGCAGCAGCCTGGCACCGTCCGTGCCGGGCTGCTGCCCTGCCCCACGAGGCGCGGGCCACGGGCCACGAGCCGCCGGCCGCACCTGGCACCCGCGCCCAGCCTCCCTGACCGGGCGCACCTGAGCACAGAATCCTGAGGAGACACCCATGACCGCACAGATCCTCGACGGCAAGGCCGCGTCCCGTCAGATCAAGGACGAGCTGACCACCCGCGTCGCGACGCTCCGCGCCGCGGGCGTGACACCCGGGCTGGGCACGCTGCTCGTCGGCAGCGACCCCGGCTCGCAGTGGTACGTCGCGGGCAAGCACCGCGACTGCGCCGAGGTGGGCATCGAGTCCATCCGCGAAGACCTCCCCGAAGAGGCCACGCAGGAGGAGATCGAGGCCGCTGTCCAGCGCCTCAACGACGACCCGCGCTGCACCGGCTACATCGTCCAGCTGCCGCTGCCGAAGGGCATCGACACCAACCGGGTGCTCGAGCTCGTCGACCCCGCCAAGGACGCCGACGGCCTGCACCCGACCAACCTCGGGCGTCTGGTGCTGCGCACCAACGAGCCGATCGAGTCGTCACTGCCCTGCACACCGGCCGGGATCATCGATCTCATCGAGCGCAACGGGATCTCCCTCGCAGGCAAGCACGTCGTGGTCGTCGGTCGTGGTACGACGGTTGGTCGGTCGATCGGGCTGCTGCTGACCCGCCGGGCGGTCAACGCCACGGTCACCCTCACGCACACCGGGACGACCGACCTCTCCTCGCACCTGCGCAGTGCCGACGTGATCGTCGCCGCGGCCGGGGTGCCCGGGATCGTCCGTGCTGAGGACGTCAAGGCGGGCGCCGTGGTCATCGACGTCGGCGTCAGCAGGACGACGGACCCTGAGACCGGCAAGAGCAAGGTCGTCGGGGACGTCGACCCGGCCGTCGCCGAGGTGGCCGCGTGGATCTCGCCGAACCCCGGCGGGGTCGGCCCGATGACCCGTGCGATGCTCCTCGCCAACGTCGTCGACACCGCAGAGCGCGAGCTCGCGGCGCGCTGACCCTCGCGAGGAGCCGAGCACGGCCTCGCGCGAGGAGCCGAGCACGGCCTCTCGCGAGATTCCTAGCCTCACGCGCGACGAGGCCGTCGGTGCATGGTCCGGTGGCCTCGTCGCGCTCGACCCGCGTCTGACCTGCGTCTGACGTTCGGCCCTCAGGGCACCAGCACGATCCGCCCGAAGACGGTGCCGAGGTCCATCCGCCGGTGAGCGTCGGCCGCCTGCGCGAGCGGAAGGACGTCGTCCACCACGGCGTGCAGCTCCCCACGGGACGCCGCGGCGAGCTGCGCGGTGCGGACAGGGTCGCGCACGGAGGCCGGGACCGAGTCGAGGCTGAAGGTCGCGAACGACCGCGACTGCTGGAACGCGGACAGGAGCCGTGCGCCGAAGTCCGCCGGAGGGAAGCCGGCCACCACGCCGAGCAGCACCATGCGCCCGTTCGGTGCGAGCCTGTCGACGAAGTCGGGCAGCGCAGCGCCGCCCGCGATGTCGACGATGACGTCGAAGTGAGCCGAGCTGCCGTCCTCGGCCCGGCCGTCCCGGTCGAGCACGTGCGTCGCGCCGAGCGCGCGCAGCCGGTCACCCCGCTCCTGGGACGACGTCGTGACCGCCACGATGCTCGCCCCGGCACGGACCCCGAGCTCGACGGCCGCGATCCCGATGCTGCCGGCAGCCCCACGGACCAAGAGCGACTCGCCCGCGCGCAGGTGCGCGTGGGTCAGAGCGAGCTGGGCGACCGTGGCTGCTCCTCCGACAGTCACCGCGTCGACCGAGGACAGCCCGTCGGGCAGCTCCACGACGTCGTCGACCCGCGCGACGGCCTGCTCCGCGTAGCCACCGCTCGTCCCCGTGAAGGCCCACACGCGGCGGCCGACCCACGCCGGGTCGACCCCGGGTCCTACCGAGGACACCGTGCCCGCGACCTCGCTGCCGAGGATCATGCCCTCGGAGAACGCCGCTCCGAGGGCGCCCCTCCGCACGACGGCGTCGACCCCGCCGACCCCGATCGCCTCCGTCTGCACCACGAGATGAGCGGATTGCGGGACGGGCTGGGGCAGCTCGACCACCGCCATCCCGCTCGGGTCTCCGAACTGCTGGATCATCACTGCGCGCACTGGTTCTCTCCTCGATGGTGGACTGGGGGGCTGTACTCTCGGGACGCTAACGGACGCACCCGTCCACATCGCCGAACTGAGAGAGGTTGGTCAGCAGGTGACTCAGAAGCTGCGGTCCGACGCACGCGACAACCGCGACCGCATCCTCGCCGCGGCGCGTGAGCTCTTCGCCGAGTCGGGCCTCGATGTGGGGATGCGCGAGATCGCTCGTAAGGCTGAGGTCGGGCCCGCGACCCTCTACCGTCGCTTCCCGAGCAGGCAGGATCTCGTCGCGGAGGCGTTCGCCGTCGAGATCCGGTCGTGCAAGGACACCGTCGAGGACGGGTGCGCAGATCCCGACGCGTGGCGCGGGCTGACCTCGGTGGTGACGAGTCTCGTGACGGCCAACGTCCACAACCGGGGCTTCATGGACGCCTTCCTGTCGGCAGACCCGCCGGACCAGGTGATCTCGGCCGAGAGGCGTGAGATTCTCCGGCGGCTCACGGGGCTGGCTCGGCGCGCCCAGGCGCAGGGGAGGCTGCGCTCGGACTTCGAGATCGACGACCTCGTCCTCGTCCTGCTCGCAGTTCGAGGGCTCAGCGCCCTTGCCCCCGCGGCACGTGACACGGCCGCCCGACGTCTCGCGGTCCTTGCTGTCGACGCGCTCCGAGCGCCGGAGGACCCGCCTGCGGACCGCCCGGCCTGACATCTGGTCTGCCGACCGGCTCGCGGCCGGGACTCGGGCCCCGGCGTCCTGCCCGCCGCCGGCCCGGCGGGGACGGCCTCGGCGGTGGGCGTCCTGCCCGCGGCCGGCCCGGCGGGGACGGCCGCGGCGGTTCACACCCTGTCGGTGGGATGAGGTTGGATAGACGCATGGTCACCATCGCTACAGCCAACGTCAACGGCATCCGTGCCGCGTACCGCAACGGGATGGGGGAGTGGCTCGCCCAGCGAAGCCCCGAGATCCTGCTGCTCCAAGAGGTCCGCGCGACCGACGAGATCCTCGAGGGTCTGCTCGGCGAAGGCTGGAACAGCGTCCACCAGGCCTGTGACATCAAGGGTCGTGCAGGCGTCGCCATCGCCACGACCCTCCCGTTCAAGGCTGTGCGTGTCGGGCTCGGCAACGGCGAGCCAGAGGTCCCCGTCGACACCGGTCGCTGGGTCGAGGCCGACATCGAGCTCCCGACGGGGGAGACCATCACGGTCGTCTCCGTCTACATCCACTCGGGCACCGCCGGCACGCCGAAGATGGACCAGAAGTTTGCGCACCTCGAGAAGGTCGACGCGCGCATGCGCGAGCTCCTCGAGAGCGGCGCCCACGTGGTCGTCGGCGGGGACGTCAACATCGCCCACCAGAACGTCGACATCAAGAACTGGAAGGGCAACCTCAAGTCGGCAGGATTCCTGCCCGAGGAGCGTGCCTACCTCGACCGCTGGTTCGAGGCCGGCTGGGTCGACCTCGGTCGTCGCCACGGCGGCGAGGGCCCCGGGCCGTACACGTGGTGGTCCAACCGCGGTCAGTCCTTCGCCAACGACGCAGGGTGGCGCATCGACTACCAGCTCGTCTCGCCGGCTCTGGCCGAGCTCGCGTCGAACGTGCACGTCGACCGTGCCGACTCCTACGAGGCACGCTGGAGCGACCACGCCCCGCTCCTCGCGGACTACGCGCTCTGACAGCCCCAGCACACAGTCGACCACGGACCCGGTACCTCGCGAAGAGGTGCCGGGCCCGTCGTCGTCTCGCCGTGTGCCTGTGCTGGGCGGTCGGCTCAGATGCCTCCGCGCAGCGCGGTGATCGGCTCGATCGCCGAGGCTTTCATGGCGGGGTACAGACCGGCGACGAGGCCGATCACCCCGCCCATCGCCGCGGCACCGAGCGCCATCCGGACGTCGAGGATCGCCGTCCAGTCTTTGAGGATCGACACCCCGACCACCACGAACACACCGATCGCCGCGCCGATGAGCCCGCCGAGCATCCCGATGACCACAGACTCGACCACGAACTGCCCGGCGATGTTCTTCTTGGACGCCCCGAGCGCCCGTCGCAGGCCGATCTCACCCCGGCGCTCCATGACGGAGAGCAGCGTGACGTTGGCGATCCCGAGTCCCCCGACGAGCAGTGCGACCCCGCCGAGCGCGAGGAAGATCGCGTTGATGTCGGCCTGCACGGCCTGACGCAGCTCCGAGGCCTGGGCAGGAGCCTTCACCTCGAAGTTCTCGGGGGTGTTCGGGTCGAGCGCGATCGGCACCTGCTGGCTGATCAGCGGCCCCGACCCCGTCGCGATCCGCAGGTGCATCTCCTCGGCTGACGTGAGGCCGAAGTCTGCCCGCGCAGTGCCGAGAGGCAAGATCACGGAGTCCAGCAGGTCCGGGCGGCGTTGCATCGCGTCGACGATCCCGACGACCGTGTAGCTGTCCTCACCGATGAAGATCGAGGGTTGGCTCTCGACGCGGCTCACCCCGAGCTGGTCGGCGGCACGCTGACCCAGCACCACGACCCTGTCGGCCCGCTCGCTGTGGCCGTCGTCGAAGAACCGGCCGGTGACGACCTCTCCGCGGACCGCGTCGAGCAGCCCGCCCGAGGCGGCCACGACACTCGGAGACACGACCTTGGGGGCAGAGGGGTCGTTGACGGGGACGGCTGTGACAGTGGCGTCTTTGATGTCGACGGTCCCCAGCATGCCGGCCCCCTCGATGCCGTTGAGCCGCAGCACCCGTTCCGGTGCGTCCCACGGCAGCGACGTCTTAGGGCGGGCGTTCCCGCTCCACGACGATCCCGTCGTCCCAGGCTGCACGAGAGCCTGCGTGGCCGAGACCGCGTCGAACTGTGCACTGATCTGGCCTGCGGCGGTCTGGGCCAGGCCCACGGTGACCACGACAGATCCGATGCCGAGCACCGTGCCCAAGATCGTCAGCACGAGACGGCCCGGCTTGGCGCCGATCCCGTGCGCAGCCTCGGCGAAGAGGTCGCGCAGCGAGAACCTGTCCCGGCGTGCACCGAGGTGGATGTCGGAGCGGTCGAGGCGGGTGCGTCCGGTGCGCCAGAACGCGAGGCGGCCGGCTGCGCGACGCAGGCGGTCGGACCACGTCGGCTCTGCGGCCGCGCCGTCCAGGAGGTGGGCGAGACCATCCTTCTCCGGGTCGGACGGACCGTCGGGCTGGTGGTCGTCGGACTGAGGCACCGAGGTCTCGTGGGGTGCCGGGGCATCGTCTGTCACGACGGACGTGCCGCCTCCAGAGCTGTAGGCAGGTCCGGTGGCAGGGGGCGCGGCTCCCTCTCGTCGGGGACGTCGGAAGATCATGCGAGCTCCTGCAGACGGCCGTCGGAGATGCGGACCCGGCGCTCAGCTCGGGCTGAGACCGCGAGGTCGTGGGTGATGACCACGAGGGTCAGACCGTCGGCGTGGAGCTCGTCGAAGAGATCCATGATGCCTGCCGAGTTCTTGGTGTCGAGGTTCCCGGTGGGTTCGTCGGCGAGCAACAGCTTGGGGTCGGCGACCACCGAGCGGGCGATCGCGACGCGCTGGCGCTCACCGCCCGAGAGGGTCGAGGGCGTGAAGTCGACACGGTGGTCGAGGCCCACGCGCTCGAGCGCAGTGCGAGCCCGCTGCTCCCGCTCGCCTCGCGGGACGCCCGAGTAGAGCGTCGCGAGCAGGACGTTGTCGAGGACCGTGCGGTGCGGCAGGAGGTGGAAGGACTGGAACACAAAACCGATCCGCCCACCGCGCAGCGCTGCACGGTCCGACTCGGACGCGGTGCCTGTGGGCAGACCGTCGAGCCTGTACTCACCGCTGGTCGGACGGTCGAGCAGACCCAGGATGTGCAGCAGGGTCGACTTGCCAGACCCCGACGGCCCGATGATCGACAGGTAGTCACCGGACCGCACCGTGAGGTTCACGTCGGTCAGGGCGTTCACAGGCCCGGGGAAGGTGCGTGTGAGGTCCTCCAGCTCGACGACTGGTTGACGTACCGCGACCTCGACGGTCTGCTCGTCGACAGCGGTCACTTGCCGACCACGACCTGGTCGGAGGCCGAGAGCGGCTGCTCGGACGACACGATCTGCACGAAGCCGTCGGCTGCCAGACCCGTCTCGACCGTCACGAGCGCTGTCGTACCGTCGGAGGCGGCCCGCTCGATGCGCGACTCGCCGCCCGAGCCAGCGGTGAGCGCTGCTGCCGGGACGGCCAGGACCTCTTCACCCGTCGAGCTCACAGGGACGGTGATCTTGATGTTCTGGCCGAGCAGCACGGCGATCTGCTCTTCGGTGAGCCCTTCGGGCACGAAGGTCACCGTGAAACGTGACGACTTGGCGCTGTCTCCGCCTTCACCCTCACCGCCGTCCTCACCCTCGGGCGCTTCCGACTCGGTGGCCGCGACGATCTCCGAGACCGTGCCGGTGATGGTCCCGCCGCCGTCAGGGACGGGGAACGTGCCGGTCATGCCGACCTCGAGCAGCTCGGCGTCGGAGGCCGCGAGCGAGCCCTCGACGACCACGTCGGCGCCAGAGACGCTCATGAACGGCGTCGACCCCGAGAGCGTGGTGCCACGCTTGGTCTGGACCTGGTCCACGCGGCGCGGCAGGTTCGAGAAGTACACGACCTCGGCTGCCGGGAGTGCTGTCATGGTGCTCTCGAGCGCCGTGTCGAGGTCTGCCTGAGCCTGCTCGACGGCCGCGCGGGCGTTGTCGCGAGCGGTGACCTCGCTCGAGGTGCCTGTGCCGGCGTTCGCCTCGTCGCGTGCGGCGATGGCGATGTCGAGGGCTTCCTGTGCGCTGTCGACGGCGTCCTGCAGGCTCTGCGGAGAGACAGGTGCTTCGCCCTCGAGTGCAGCGGGCTGCGGTGTGTCCCGGGTGGTGACGGCCTGGTTGAGCGCGCGCTGCGCGTCGTTGACGACCCGCTGTGCCTCCATCCGCACCGACTGAGGTGCACCACCGGCCGCTGTCGTGAGAGCAGTCTCCGCCTCCGCCAGCATGTCCTTCGCGGACCGCAGCCCGTCGCGGGCCGACTGCAGCGCTGCGGCGTCCTCCTCGCTCGCCGCAGGTGACGGGTAGCCCGCCGCCACGTACAGCTGGTCGACGGCTGCGACTGTCGCCGCGTCGTAGACGTCGGACTCGACGTTCCCCGGGTTGATCCCGAGGGCCGCGAGGGCCTGCTTGAGCTGGAGGACGTCAGGACCGGAGACTCCGACGCGGAGCGTGCGGTACGCCGGCAGCTCGCCGGGCAGCGCGATGACAGGCCGACCGGCGACCTCGAGGACCACCGAGGCTGCGTCGATCGTCGTGCCCACCTCAGGGACCTGGCCTGTGACGACAGGGGTCCCCGAGATGTCTGTCGTGTCGATCGCGACTGCGACGGACTCGTCGTAGAGCACGTCGGCGCGCAGGCTGACGTCGTTGGCGATGACGCGGTTCTCGACGGGCACGGTGATGAGCCCGGCCTCGGGCGGGGCGACCTTCGCCGCGGCGTCAGCCGGGGACTCGATGAATCGTGCGATGACGATCCCGGCCGTGAGGAACACGACGGCCACGGCTGCGAGCAGCCAGATGACGCGGTTGCCGCTGAAGAACCTCGAGAGAGGCTTCGCTGCTGTCATGACTGAACCGTTCTCCTGTGAGAAGGCCGCGTGCTGGCGCGGCGAGAGAGGTGATGGGAGCGAGAGCAGTCCGTCAGGACGCTGCGGCGTCTTCGATCATCGAGGCCTTGTAGGCGTCGAGCTCGGCCTTGTGGTCCTTGATGAACTGCTCCTCGAGAGCGAAGGTGACCTTCTGCTCACGCTCGGTCCACTTCACAGACTCCTTGCACCGGAAGTCGGCAAGAGCCGTCTCGATGTCGTTCTCCTTCACGGCCTTGAGGTCCTCGGCGGAGGGCTCAGGCCAGACAGCGTCAGGGTCGTCCGGGTTCTCAGGCTGCGGGAGGTTCTCCCAGAGCGCGTTCTGCTGCTCGTTGACCGCGTTCATCGCGTCTTCGGGAGTCGCGAGGTCGGGGTACCCGGCGTCAGCCATGCAGGCCGACCACTCAGACTGCAGGGTCTTGAGGCCGGGGGAGGACATCTGCTCTTCGTACATGGCGTTCATCGCGTCGAAGAGGGGCTCGAACTCGGAGTCCGCTCCGGCCATGTCGGGGTAGACCTCGTTGCTGGCCCAGCCGTAGCAGCCCGCCTGCTCCCAGTCGTACTCGTAGGTCTCCATCTCCTCTTCGGTCATGTCGGACCAGATGTCCGGGCCGTTGAGGGTCTCGTAGTAGGCGGCGGCGGCCGACTCCGAGAGGGAGGCGACGTAGTCGGCGTTGGGGTCGACCCACTCTTCGACCTCCTCGTCGGCCTCGTCGGTCGGCTCCTCGTTGTACGACCACATGCCGTAGCCGTTCTTGGAGATCCACTCCTCGGTGTTCTGCTCTTCCATGTCCGTCTCGTCCATGACGACGGTGCTCCCCGTGTTGTCCTGGGGGATGTACTCGAAACCGGCGTCAGCCATGCACTCGGCGACGAGGTTCTCGATCTCGACCTGCTGGCGGTCGCTCTCTTCCTGGTCGAACTCCTGCTCGACGTCGGCGAAGTACGCGGTCAGAGGGCTCGTGGCGGCGCTGCTCGACTCCGAACCGCCCCCTTCCGCGTCGTCTGAGCAGCCGGTCAGGGCGAGGAGCCCGATGACGGCGAGGCCAGCGGCGAGCCGGTGTGCGGGGCGGGTCATCATCGAGAGGCTCCTCGGCAAAGTAGTTTAAAGATCACGCATGTACTTGGTCACCGGACGGTGACGGCACGACCCTAGACTGCTGGGAGTCGCCTGGGTATCCACCCAGAGGTGGATATCGACGCGACCGAGGGTTACTTCTTCCAGAGATGGTCGTCGCCGCGCTGACCTCGGGTTCTGTGCGTACGAGCGTCGCATCGCGTGATCCGGGTGGACGTGCCTGAGTGTCTCGAGGGGCGGTGACCTCCGCCAGCGGTGGGACCGGGTGCCGTGCGCAGGGTCTTCCGCCTCAGGGCGCCTCAGGGACACCTCAGGCGACCTCAGGCGGCGTCGAGGTCGGTCCTGAGCAGTGCCGCGAGGTCGTCGAGAGCAGTCTCGGCCTCGAGAGCGCTGGACTCGAGGACGACGTCGTCGTCCCGGGACAGGCCCAGCGACATGACGAGCAAGATGCTCGACGCGTCGACAGGCTCCTCGTCGGGCCGCCCGATCGTGATCTCGTGCCCTGCGGCAGCGGCTGCCTGGGTGAACAGCGAGGCCGGCCGGGCGTGCAAGCCGGATGATGAGGCGATGGTGACTAGTCGTCGTGGCACTGGGTGCTCCTCGGGTGCTCGGTAGGTGGAGGCCCGGGGTGGTGCACGCCCGTGCGCAGACAAAAAAAGACCTGGACGCCGGCGACTCCCGTCGTGAGACGGAGGGCTGGGTCCAGGTCTTGCCTGATCGGGTCAGTGACAATCCTCGGGTGGGAACCGTTATACGTGTCTTCCGATCAGCAGGTCAAGCCTCCGGTCCGCTTCTGAGGGCGCCTGTCCCCAGGTTCAGGGCTGTCGCGACGGCCGCGTGGACTGGGAGGTGACAAAGGTCCGGGCCACGGTCAGGGCTTCGGGGCCTCGACGACCGTCGCGTCCTCTGCGGGCTCGAATCCTGCCGAGACTCCCTGACCTGAGGGGTCGAGCCCGATGATGAGCGCGCTCCGGCTCCCCACGCGGTCGACCGAGACCGTCGAGACGCTGGCGTTCGCGAGCGGCTCGAGGTCGCCCCCGACGACGAGCCGCAGGTAGACCGCGAGCGTCACCCCGTGGCTGACGACGAGCACGTGCTCGTCGTCGACGTGCGCACGCTCGATCGTCTCGAAGGCTGCGACGACACGCTCGATGTACTCGTGCGCCGGTTCGCCCCCGGGGAAGCCCGGGTGGGTCCCGGCGAGCACCGAGCCGAAGAGCTCCCGGGCGTCGACGTCGCGGAACAGCTCGTCCTCGGGGGACGCCTCGAGGTCGCCGAAGCTCATCTCCCTGAGCCCGTCCACGGCGACGAGGGGGGTGCCGGGGTGGTGGGCGAGGATCTCTGCGGCAGTCGTGCGGGTGCGTCCCGACGGGCTGGTGTATGCCGCGTCCAGACGGGTGGCGGCCAGGTGGGAGGCTGTCGACCGCACCCCGACGAGCCCGTCTGCGGTGAGCGGAGAGTCGCACCAGCCTTGCAGCCGGCGCTCGGTGTTGAAGACTGTGCGTCCGTGCCGGACGAGGTGCAGGGTCAGCATGCCAGGGGATGCTACCGCCTGCGCCGTGCTCCGTCTGAGGTGCGGAGCACGGTCGGCCGACCCCGCGGAGCGCGGTTGTCCACAGACGGGCGACGGCGGGAGGGCTCGTCCTGGACACGCCCTGCCCCCTGGGTTATGTTCGAGCTGCGGACGACCCGTCGTCCGTCTCAGATCTGGGATTGTTACTTACCTCAAGGCAAGACCCAAGCTGTGGCTCGACTCGCGCCCTTCGCGCGACTCGACCCGGGCTTGGGTCTTTTTTGTACCCCGCGACATCCCATTTGTCGGATTGGTTCAGAGAGGAATCAGCGTGAGATACGACGAGATGACGCAGAGCGTCCTCGAGCACGTCGGAGGCGAGGTCAACGTCGCCTCGGTCGTCCACTGCGCGACACGCCTGCGCTTCAGGTTGAACGACGAGTCGAAGGCCGACACGGCTGCTCTCGAGGCCACTGCGGGCGTCATCGCGGTCGTCACGAGCGGCGGGCAGCTGCAGGTGGTCGTCGGCAACGACGTGCCGCAGGCCTACGCGGAGCTCGGCAAGATCATGAACCTCGGGGGAGACCAGGGGGCGGGAGCGCGGGCGGTCGCCGGAGCCTGCTGAGCGGCTTCATCGACCTGGTGTCGACCATCTTCAGCCCGCTCCTCTGGGCGCTGGCCGGGACTGGTCTGCTCAAGGCTCTGCTGGCGCTCGTCGGGACGCTCGGGTGGCTCGACACGCAGTCGCAGAGCTACGTCATCCTCAACGCGGCCGGAGACGGGCTGTTCACCTTCTTGCCGGTCCTGCTCGCGGTGACCTCTGCGCGGCGTTTCGGTGCGAACCCCTTCGTGGCCATGGCGGTCGCAGCAGCCCTCGTCCACCCGTCGATCATCGCGCTCGACACCGCAGGCGCCCCCGTGCACTTCTACGGCCTGCCCGTCGTCATGGTCAGCTACGTCTCGTCGGTGATCCCGATCATCGTGGCCGTGTGGGTGCAGAGCCATCTGGAGAAGCTGCTCGACAAGGTGCTCCCCTCGTCCCTGCGGAACTTCCTCACGCCGTTCTTCGTCGTCGCCGTCCTGGTACCTGTCACGCTCCTGACGATCGGACCTGTCACCAGCGCTCTCGGCAGCGGTCTGTCCGACGCCATCACCTGGCTCTGGACCCTCAGCCCTGCGGTCGGCGGCGCGCTGCTCGGAGCCTTCTGGCAGGTCTTCGTGATCTTCGGTGTGCACTGGGGATTCGTACCGGTGATGATCAACGACCTCGCGACCAACGGCTTCTCCGTGCTGAGCGGTCCGCTCGTCGCCGCGGTCATGGCGCAGGCGGCGGCGTGCATCGCGGTCTTCGTCAAGACGCGCAACCGGGACCTGCGGCTGATCGCCGGGCCCGCGGCTGTGTCGGGGCTGCTGGCCGGGGTGACCGAGCCAGCGATCTACGGTGTGACCCTGCGACTGAAGAAGCCGTTCGTCTACGCCTGCATCGCCGGAGGGGTCGGCGGAGGGATCGCGTCCGCAGGAGGGTCAGCGGCCGACGTCTTCGCCCTCCCCGGCCTCGTGTCGCTGAGCGCGTACATGAACGTCGGGAACTTCACGCTGCAGCTGGTCGGGAGCGGCATCGCCATCGCTCTCGCCTTCCTGCTGACGATCTTCCTCGGTTTCGAGGACCCACCCGAGGCAGTCTCGGCCGGCGCCCCAGGGCGGGCAGCCGGAGCCGCCGGCGATGCCAGCGCGACCGGGGTCGGTGGTGGTCCCGGCGGGGTGCCCGGAGAACCTGCACCCGCACCGTCGAGCCCTCCTGCTGCGGCCTCGGGTGGTCGGACCGCGACACTCACCTCGGTGACCACAGTCGGCTCTCCGGTCGTCGGGAGAGCGGTCCCGCTCGCGGCTGTCCCAGACGCCGTCTTCTCGTCGGGTGCCCTGGGCTACGGCCTCGGCGTGGTCCCGAGCGAAGGGAGGATCCACGCACCCTTCGACGGCGAGGTCGTGAGCGTCATGCCTCACGCCTACGGGGTGAGGTCCGTCGACGGTGTCGAGGTGCTCGTCCACGTCGGTATCGACACCGTCCGGCTCGAAGGACGCCACTTCGTCACCCGTGTCGAGAAGGGTCAGCACGTGGTGCGTGGTGACCTGCTCGCCCTCGTCGACCTCGCGGGCGTGACCGCCGAGGGGTTCGACCCCGTCACCGTCGTCCTGGTCCTCGACGCCCGTCCACGCCATGACGTGCTCGCCGCACGACCGGGCGACGTCGACCTGACCTCCACGGTCCTCACCGTGGTCCGCTGAGCAGAAGGAGCACCACCATGAAGTACGACAGTCTCGCTGCGTTCCCACCGGGGTTCCTCTGGGGAGCCTCGACCTCTGCCTACCAGGTCGAGGGGGCCTGGGACGAAGACGGCAAGGGTCCGAGCGTCATCGACGCTCGTGAGTCCTACCCTGCTGGGACGAGCGACTACACGGTCGCGAGCGACCACTACCACCGCGTCGCCGACGACGTGGCGCTCTTCGCCGAGCTCGGTCTGACCGCCTACAGGTTCTCTGTCGCCTGGAGCCGGATCGTCCCTGACGGTGACGGCGAGGTGAACCCCGCAGGCATCGCCTTCTACCACCGGCTCATCGACGAGCTCCGTGCGGCTGGGATCGAACCTGTGCTGACCATGTACCACTTCGACCTGCCGCAGGCCCTGCAGGAGAAGGGAGGCTGGTCCGAGCGGAGCACTGTGGACGCCTTCGTCAGGTACGCAGGAATCCTCTTCGAGGAGTTCGGCGACAAGGTCACCTACTGGTTGACGATCAACGAGCAGAACATGATGGTGATGCACGGGGCTGCTCTCGGGATCCTGCCTCCGGGGACCGCCGACCCCGCCCGGGAGGTGTACCAGCAGAACCACCACATGCTGGTCGCGCAGGCCCGGGCGATGGCGCTCGCCCACGAGGTTCTCCCCGCGGCGAAGATCGGGCCGGCACCGAACATCTCTTCGGTCTACCCGGCCAGCCCGGCCCCGGAGGACGTCGTGGCGGCCACCACCTTCAGCGCCATCCGCAACTGGCTCTACCTGGACGTGGCCGTGCACGGTCGGTACAGCACGACAGCCTGGGCCTACCTCCTCGAGCGGGGCTGGGCTCCCCGGGTCGACCACGGCGACATGGAGGTGCTGGCTGCGGGCCACCCTGACTTCATCGCCTTCAACTACTACACGACCCACACCGTCGCCGCTCCTCTCGGTGATGGCACGGATGCCGGCGACACGGGAGACCAGCACATCGTCCTCGGGGAGGA
This sequence comes from Sanguibacter biliveldensis, assembly GCF_033798665.1. Lineage (NCBI taxonomy): Bacteria > Bacillati > Actinomycetota > Actinomycetes > Micrococcales > Sanguibacteraceae > Sanguibacter > Sanguibacter biliveldensis. The sequence goes on along the minus strand of NZ_CP138359.1, from coordinate 3,153,922 downwards.
GGGGGTGTACAGGACGGCACCGAACCCGTATCTCACCAAGAACGAGTTCGGGTGGGAGGTCGACCCCGTCGGTTTCCGGACCACGTTCCGTGAGATCTACGACCGGTACCACCTCCCGCTCATGGTGACCGAGAACGGTCTCGGAGCCTTCGACGTCCTCGAAGAGGACGGCACGGTCCACGACCCGTACCGCATCGAGTACCTCTCCCAGCACGTCGAGCAGATGCAGCTGGCGCTGACCGACGGCGTCGAGGTGATCGGCTTCTGCCCGTGGTCGGCGATCGACCTCGTGTCCACCCACCAGGGGGTGCGCAAGCGTTACGGCTTCGTCTACGTGGACCGCGACGAGACCGACCTCAGAGACCTCAGGCGTGTCCGCAAGGACAGCTTCGGCTGGTACAAGGCCCTCATCGAGACGAACGGAGAGCAGGCCTGACCAGCAGGTCCCGTGCAGGCTGGCGTCGTCTGAGCCGACGACGCACGGATGACGCCTGTCTGCAGGTCGGGTCTTCGTCGCTCCAGGCCGTCCCGCGACGGCCGTCCAGACCGCTCCAGAGGAGAAGCACGTGAGAGTGGCCAAGGTGTTCAACAACAACGTCGTGCTCGGGCTCGACGAGCACGGTGCCGAGTCGGTCATCCTCGGCCGAGGCATCGGGTTCCAGGCGCGCCCGGGCGACCCGATCGACCCGCTGCTGGTCGAGAAGGCCTTCGTCCCCTCGGCTGGCACGACGGCCGAACGGCTGGCGGCCTTCGTCGACGAGATCCCGCTCGACGACATCGTGCTGACAGAAGAGATCGTGGCTGTCGCCCGCGCCGCGCTGGGCGACCACGTGACCCGTCACGTGCTGGTCCCGCTGGCCGACCACATCAGCTTTGCGCTGCGGCGGGCAGCCGAGGGCATCTCGATCGAGTACCCGCTGAGCTGGGAGATCGCCACCCTCTACCCTGCGGAGGTGGCCGTGGGGCGGACGGCGCTCGAGATCATCGAGCAGCGCAGGGGAGTCCGGCTCCCTGACCTCGAGGCTGTGCCCATCGCCCTGCACCTGGTCACCACGCAGTTCGGCACCGTCGACATCGGGACCACGGTGCGCATGACGGAGGTGCTCTCTGAGGTCCTCTCGATCATCCGGGACGAGCACGGCACCGAGATCGACGAGGACTCTGTCGAGGTCGCCAGGTTCGTGACCCACCTGCGCTACCTCTTCGCGCGTGAACGTGCCGGCCGGAGCGCGAACCGTCCGGGGCTCCAGCTCTCTGAGCCTGTCCGCGCGGCCCGGCCTCGCGAGTACGGGTCCGCGCTGCGGATCGCCGCTCTGCTCGACGAGCACTTCGGCTGGAACGTCGACGAGGACGAGGTCCTGTTCCTGTGCCTCCACGTCACACGGCTCACCGACGAGCCGACACGGACGGCAGCGCTGACTGGGCCCGCCGCCCCCACCACCGACCGCCCGCTGATTGCATGATCGCGGGTGCGGGTGCGGGTGCGGGTGCGGGTGCGGGTGCGGGTGCGGGTGCGGGTGCGGGTGCGGGTGTGAGTCAGGGCGAGGGCGAGGGCGAGGGCGAGGGCGAGGGCGAGGGCGAGGGCGTGGACGAGGGTGCGGGAGTGAGCGAGGGAGCGGACGAGGGTGCGGCCGTGAGCGTGGACGTGGACGTGGACGTGGACGTGACGAGCATCGCGACAGCCGCAGAGGTCTTGTCCGCTGTCGGCGGTGCTGCGAACGTCGTCAGGTTGACCCGGTGCTGGTCTCGGTTGCGGTTCGTCCTGGCGGACCCTGCGCGCGCTGACCTAGAAATTCTCGGACGACTCAGGACTGTGCCTGTCGTCACCTTCCAGGGTGGAGAGCTTCAGGTCGCCCTGAGCCAGGGGCTCGTGGAGGTATTCGAAGCCCTCAGGCTGCAGCTGACGTCCTCCGCCGGAGACTGATCGCAACCCGGGTTCAGAGCGGTGAGATCCCGAGGCTGCGCCCAGCGAGTCCTCGTCTGCGGACCGTGAGCGCCCGCGCGACCTCTGTGAGAGCCACAGCCGCAGGTGACTCCGGGTGGCTCAGCACCACGGGGACCCCGTCGTCACCGGCCTCGCGGAGCACCACGTCGAGCGGCACCTGGCCGAGGAGCGGCACGGGCCCACCTGTCATCTCGGTGAGGTTTGCCGCGACCCGCTCGCCACCGCCAGAGCCGAAGATCTCGAGGCGGCTGCCGTCGGGCTGCTCGAGCCACGACATGTTCTCGACGACGCCGACCACAGACTGGTTGGTCTGCAGCGCGACCGACCCAGCGCGCTCCGCCACCTCAGCAGCGGCGACCTGCGGCGTGGTGACCACGACGATCTCGCTCGAGGGCACCAGCTGCGCGACCGAGATCGCGATGTCGCCCGTGCCGGGCGGGAGGTCGAGCAGCAGGACGTCGAGGTCGCCCCAGAACACGTCGCTGAGGAACTGCTCGAGAGCCCTGTGCAGCATCGGTCCGCGCCACACGACGGGCTGGCCGGCCGGCACGAACATGCCGATCGAGACCACCTTGATCTCGTGCGCGATCGGCGGGAGGAGCATGCTGTCGACCTTCGTCGGCTGCTGCGTCACGCCGAGCAGCCGAGGGATCGAGAAGCCGTAGATGTCGGCGTCGATCACACCGACCGAGAGGCCGTCCCTGGCCATCGCCGCCGCGAGGTTGGCGGTCACGGAGGACTTCCCGACCCCACCCTTCCCAGAGGCGATCGCGTACACGCGGGTCAGCGACCCCGGCTCCGCGAAGGGGATGCGCGGTGCGTCCTCACCGCCGCGGAGCATCGAGCGCAGGCCTGCGCGCTGCTCGGTGCTCATGACCCCGAGCTCGACCGCCACCTCGTCGATGCCCTCGACGCTCAGCGCGGCCGCCGTCGAGTCCTTGGACAACGTGCTCTTCATGGGGCAGCCGGCCGTCGTCAGGTCGACGCCGACGACTGCCTGCGCGCCACCCCCGGCGAGAGGGCGCACCTCGATCGACCGGATCATCCCCAGGTCGGCGATCGGACGTCGGATCTCCGGGTCGATCACCCGGCCCATCGCCTCGCGGACTGCGGTCTCGAGAGCACTCAGGTCAGCCGGGAGGAGAGAGTCAGCCATACCTCGATCCTACGCGGGCGGACAGCCTCTCCTCCCAGGACGAGAGGCCCTGGTCACCCGCACGAGAGACGTCCTCACCGTGACCACGACGCAGGGCGAGGCCCTGCGCTCGAGCGAGCGCCGCGGTCCTCAGTCCTGTCGCTCGGCCTCCCGGCTCACGTCCCGCTCGGCCTCCCGGCCTGCCTCACGTTCGGCCTCCCGGTCCGCCTCGCGCTCGGCGTCGCGCTCTGCCTCTCGCTCTGCGTCGCGAGCAGAGTCTTTCACCGCGATCTCCTCGAGGAGGTTGCGGATCTCCGACCTCACGAAGTCGCGGGTCGCGACCTCGCTCAGGGCGATGCGCAGCGCGGCCATCTCACGGGCCAGGTACTCGGTGTCGGCGAGGTTGCGCTCGCCGCGCTGGCGGTCCTGCTCGGCCGTGACCCGGTCACGGTCCGTCTGGCGGTTCTGCGCGAGCAAGATCAGCGGCGCGGAGTACGACGCCTGCAGGGAGAGCATGAGCGTGAGCGCCGTGAAGCCGAGGGCTGCCGAGTCGAACTGCAGGTTCTCCGGGCCCCAGACGTTCCAGGCCAGCCACGCGATGCAGAAGGCAGTCATGTAGACGAGGAACCTGGGTGTCCCCATGAACCGCGCGATGCCCTCGGAGGCGCGACCGAAGGCGTCCTGCTCCACCCGCACCCGTGGGATCAGGCTCCGGCGTGACTCCTTGGGCGTGTCGAGGCGCTCAGCCACGGGTCACCTCGTTCCTGGTGCTCTCGGTGTCGTCGCTCTCGCGCCAGTCGGCCGGGAGCATGTGGTCGAGCGCGTCGTCGACCGAGACCACGCCGAGCAGCCGTCGCTCGCTGTCGAGCACGGGCAGGGCCAGCAGGTTGTACGCGGCGAGGATCCTGGCCACCTGCCCGAGCGGCGCATCGGTCTGCACGTGCTCGACGTCGGTGTCCAGGACCGACCCGAGGGGTTCGTGCGGGGGCTCGCGGAGCATCTTCTGGAAGTGCACCACGCCGAGGAACCGCCCCGTCGGGGTCTCGAGCGGCGGGCGCACCACGAAGACCATCGACGCGAGAGCCGGTGACAGGTCGGCGCGGCGGATGTGCGCCATCGCCGCGGCGATCGAGGTCTCGGGGGAGAGGATGACGGGCTCGGTGGTCATCATGCCGCCGGCGGTGTTCTCGTCGTAGGCGAGCAGGCGGCGGACGTCTTTGGCCTCGTCGGGCTCCATGAGGCCGAGCAGCTCGGCAGCCTGGGCGTCGGGAAGCTCGTGCAGCAGGTCGGCGGCGTCGTCGGGCTGCATGGCCTCGAGGACGTCGGCGGCACGACCCGTGTCGAGGGAGGACAAGATCGAGACCTGGTCGTCGCCCGGGAGCTCTTCGAGGACGTCGGCGAGGCGGTCGTTGTCGAGGGCTCCGGCCACCTCGATGCGGCGGTTCTCGCCGAGGTCGTGGAGCACGTCGGCGAGGGCGGCTGGCTTGAGGGCGTCGTAGGCCTCGAGCAGCAGGGCGGCGCCCTGAGCCGCCGAGACGTCCGCGAGCCCCGTCACGGCCTCGACGTCGACGACCTGCGTGTGGCCGCGGCGACGCAGACCGAGCGCCCCCTTGCCCGAGCCCGCACGTCGGACGAAGAGCTTGTTGACGCGCCAGTCACCGGTGCGCTGCTTCTCGATCGACACGTCTTCGATCGTGACCGGCCCTGAGCCGTCGACCATCTCGACAGTGCGGTCGAAGAGCTCGGCGACGGCGAGCGTCTCCATGGCGCGCTGCTCGAACCTGCGCATGTTGAGCAGGCCCGTCGAGATCACCTGTCCGGCGTCGATGCTCGTGACGCGCGTGAGCGGCAGGAAGACGCGGCGGCGGCCCGGGACCTCGACGACGAGCCCGACGGCGCGCGGCGCACCTTTGGAGCGGACGAGGACGACGACGTCGCGCACCCGGCCGACCTGGTCTCCGAGCGGATCGAAGACCGTGGTTCCGGCGAGGCGCGCGACAAAGACCTGAGTTCCGGCGCTGCTCACGCGGTAAGACTACGCACCCCGTCGAGGTCTGGCATGCGCCCGCCGGCCGGTCCGGCTGTGATGCTCCTGACCAGAGGCACGAGAGCGCTTTTCAGCGGTGAGAGGACGTCCCTGGCAGGCGGGTGGACTCTGCGCAAGAATGAGGCATGAGCATGCCTCGCCAGAACTCCGTAGCACCCAAGCTGCCGACCCTTCCCCAGGGTGAGCAGATCGCCGTCCACTCGACCTACCTCGACGCCCAGAAGGCTGTCGAGGCCCTGTCGGACAAGGGCTTCCCGGTCCAGCAGGTGACGATCGTCGGCACCGACCTCAAGATGGTCGAGCGGGTCACGGGCCGGTTGACCTACCCGCGCGTCGCCGTCGCCGGCATGGCGTCCGGAGCGTGGTTCGGCCTCTTCGTCGGGCTGCTGCTGACGATGTTCTCGCCCGAGGGCTCGGTGTACTCGATCGTGGCGGCGATCGGGATCGGTGCAGGCTTCGGTCTGCTGTTCTCGGTCTTGTCCTTCTCGCTGACGCGCGGCAAGCGCGACTTCACGTCGTCCAGCCAGATCGTGGCGTCCTCCTACGCCGTGCTCTGCGAGCGGGAGACCGCCGGGCAGGCCACGCAGATCCTGCGCGAGGCGAACCTCCTCGGACGTCCTGGCCCAGCGCAGGCCGCCCATCCGCTCGCCTCCGTGCAGCCTGTCCAGCCGCCCGCCTACGGCCAGTCCTACGGCGCGCCGACACCGCCCGCAGCACCTGCGGCGCCGCAGGCACCGACAGCTCCCGCACCGTCGCCCCAGCACGTCACCCCGAGCGGAGAACCCCGCTACGGCGTCCGGGTGGTCGACGGCAAGCCGCAGTACCCGGGCAGCCCGCAGCAGCAGGCTCCCGTCCCGCCGGTCCAGCAGCCCTCGGTCCAGCAGCCGACCGCCCCGCAGCCGCCGGCAGACGTGTGAGCTGAGCACCAGCTATCAGCCCTCCGCTCCGCAGCCGCAGGCGGCCGTCTGACCTCGAGCACGACGCAGCCCACCTGGTCCGAAGACCAGGTGGGCTGCGTCGTGCTCAGGGCGAGGTCGCTCGGCGGTCGGACGGTCAGTCGCGCAGCGACGCCATCCAGGCCTCGACCTCTTCGGGACGGCGGGGGAGCGCCGCGGAGAGGTTCTCGTGGCCGTCGGCCGTGATGAGGACGTCGTCCTCGATGCGCACGCCGATCCCGCGGTACTCCTCGGGGACCGACAGGTCGTCGCTCTTGAAGTACAGACCGGGCTCGATGGTGAACACCATGCCGGGCTCGAGCACGGCGTCGAGGTACATCTCGCGGCGGGCCTGGGCGCAGTCGTGCACGTCCATGCCGAGGTGGTGGCTGGTGCCGTGCACCATCCAGCGACGGTGGAACTGGCCCTCGGGGTCGAGGGACTCCTCGGCGGTCCCGGGCAGCAGGCCCCACTCACCGAGGCGCTCTGCGATGACGACCATCGCCGCCGCGTGGATGTCGGCGAACTTCGTGCCGGGCTTCGCGACGGCGAAGGCAGCGTCGGCCGCGTCGAGCACAGCCGTGTAGACGCGGCGCTGGACGTCGGTGTAGGTGCCGTCGACGGGGAGGGTGCGGGTCACGTCGGCCGTGTAGAGCGACTCGACCTCGACCCCGGCGTCGACCAGGATCAGCTCGCCGGCGCGGACCTGGCCGTCGTTGCGGATCCAGTGCAGCGTGGTCGCGTGCTCACCGGCTGCGGCGATGGTCTCGTAGCCGACGGTGTTGCCCTCGAGGCGGGCGTGCCCGTCGAAGGTGGTCTCGACGACGCGCTCGCCGCGCGCGTGCTCCGTCGCACGCGGCAGGGCGCGCACGACCTTCTCGAATCCGGCGATCGTCTGGTCGACGGCCTCGCGCATCTGGCCGATCTCGTGCTCGTCCTTGATCAGGCGCAGCTCGGAGAGCATCTCGGCGAGCTGGGCGTCGACCTCGGCGGTCTCGGCGTCGTCGACCTCGCCCGCGAGGTGTCGCAGCGACTCGACGAGGATCGACGTGGACTCGTCGGCGCCGGGCACGACGCGCAGGCGCACGCCACCCTCGCCGGTGTCCTTCGCGAGCGCGTCGGGGAGCTCGTCGATGTGCGCGGCACGGATGCCCGTCGACGTCGTGACGTCGTCGAGCGACGGGCGGGCCCCGACCCAGAACTCGCCGTAGCGGGAGTCGGCGTAGAACTCCTCGGTGTCGCGCGGGGCGAGCGGGCGGACGTAGAGGACAGCCTCGTGGCCCTCGTCGCCGAGCGGGTGGAAGACGAGGACGGCGTCGGGCTCCTGGTCAGAGCCGAAACCTGTGAGGTGCGCGAAGGCCGAGTGCGGACGGAACCTGTAGTCCGTGTCGTTGGAGCGCTGCTTGAGCGTCCCGGCCGGCACCACGAGGCGCTCGCCGGGGAAGGCGGCCGACACCGCGTCTCGGCGGGCTGCGGTGTAGGGCGCAGCCGCGCCCGGGACGACGCCCAGGTCGACGCGCGGCCCCCAGCCGCTCGTGATGAAGTCGCGGAAGGCAGCAGACGAGGGGCGCTGCGAGCGGTTCTCGTTGCGGTCCTCGAGTGCCTGGGCGGTTCCCTCGGGGGCGTCAGGGGTGCTGTCGGCGCCGAGGGTGCTGGTGTCAGTGGTGTCCGAGCTCATCCCACCATCTTCACACCACGGAGGCGTCCGGCACAGCCACCGATGGTCCCTGGTGGTGGGTGCGCTGGTGGGAGCCCACGGGAGCCGGGGCCTGCGCCGGGGTGCGGGCCCGGCCTGCCTCGAGGTCCGCGAGGGCCCCGAGCAGGACCGCCGTGTACTCGTCCGGGGCCTCCGAGCTCACGTCGTGGCCGGCGCCGGGGATGACGACCAGCCGGGCGTGCGGCGCGGCGGCGAGGTACTTCTTCTCCTCGAGGCGCATGTGGTCCCGCTTGCCGTTGACGAACCACAGGGGGACGTCGATCTTCGAGGCGCTCTCGACGGCGGACCGCCCGGCGAGCTGTCCGAGCATGTCGGTGACCACGTCCCAGCCGGGCCTGAAGGCTGTGGCGCCGTCCAGACGTACCGGGCCGCCGGCGTGCTCCGCGGCAGCTGCCGTGACGGGGAGCCCCGCGGCCCGCCCCACCGCTGACGCGCGCGGTCGTCGCGGCAGCACGGGCAGGTGCGCACGCACCGAGGTCAGGGTCCGCGCGACGTGGTGCGCCGCGTCCCTGTAGAGCAGCACGGGCTTGCCGTGCGGGTCGCAGGTGCAGGCCGACGCGACAGCGCCGACGAGCCGTGCAGGGCGACGCGCCGCGTACTCGAGGGTGACGTAGCCACCGAGCGAGAGGCCCGCCACGACCACGGGGCCCGTGCCCCTGCCGACCGAGGCGACGGCTGCGTCGACCACGTCGAGCGCTCCCTCGAGGGTGAAGCGCTCGTCACGTCGTGAGCCGTGCCCGGGCAGGTCGACGGCGACGGCCTCGTAGCCCTCGGCCCGCACGGCCTCGAGCTGGGGCTCCCAGAGCGCGCTCGAGCTGCGCACCCCGTGGATGAAGACGATCGCCGGACGCTGCACGGTGTTCCACCTGTTCTCTGGGTCGGTTCGGTACTTCTGGGTCGTTCGGTTCTTGTGGGTCGCTCGGTCTGGACGGGGCTGGGCACCTCAGGGCGGGAGCCCAGGGCCAGTCCGGACAACGCTGGTCGAGGGCCAGCGAGGGCCGCCGACCAGGATCGCACCGGGGGCCGCGCACGTGGCGCGCGGCCCGGGCACGTGCCGTGAAAGTAGAGTGTGCGAGTGCCCAGCGACCTCCTGATCGACCTCCACACCCACTCCAACGCCTCGGACGGCACGGAGAGTCCCGGCGGTGTCGTGGAGTCTGCGGCAGCCGCCGGTCTGGACGTCGTCGCGCTCACCGACCACGACACGACGTCGGGCTGGGCCGAGGCCGCCGAGGCGTCCCTGCGGACGGGGGTCGCGCTGGTCCGCGGGACCGAGGTGTCGGCCAGGTCCGAGGGCATCAGCGTCCACCTGCTCAGCTATCTCCACGACCCTGAGCACCCGGTCCTCGTGGCGCAGAACGACGAGGTGCGCCGGGCGCGATCCGAGCGGGCCCGGACGATGGTCGAGCTGCTGAGCCGGGACTTCGACCTCACGTGGGACGACATCCTGGCCCAGACCGAGCCGGGCACGACGATCGGGCGCCCGCACCTGGCCGACGCGCTCGTGCACGCCGGCTACGCCCCCGACAGGTCTGCGGCCTTCGCCACGATCTTGCGCACAGGCTCCGACTACTACGTGCCGCACTACGCCCCCGACGCGATCGACGCGATCCGGGCCGTGCGAGCGGCCGGCGGGGTGCCCGTCTTCGCGCACCCTGGAGCAGACCTGCGGGGCCGGGTGGTCGGCGACGCCGTCATCGAGGAGATGGCTGCCGCAGGGCTCGCCGGGCTCGAGGTGCGCCACCGCGACAACGGTCCGGAACAGCAGCGACGACTCACTATGATTGCCCGGTCCCTCGGTCTCTTCGTGACCGGCTCGAGCGACTACCACGGAGCCGGAAAACCCAACCGGCTCGGCGAGAACACCACACACCCCGAGGTGCTCGCCCAGATCGAAGAGATAGGTCGTAGTGACGTGATCCGCCCATGAGCGCCTTGGACGCCGTGTTCGACGCTCGTCTGTTCATCGAGGTCTTCATCACCCTGTTCGTCATCATGGACCCCCCGGGGACGGTGCCGATCTTCCTCGGGCTCACCAGCGCCATGACGCACAAGCAGCGCGCCAAGGCCGCCCGGACCGCGATCTTCGTCGCCGCCGGTGTCATCCTCGCCTTCGCAGTCTTCGGGCAGCAGCTGCTCACCTACATGCACATCTCGATACCCGCGCTCCAGGCCTCGGGCGGTGTGCTGCTGTTCCTCATCTCGATGGAGCTGCTCACCGGCAAGATGGAAGAGCCGACCGCCAGCTCGAAGAACGTCAACGTCGCCCTCGTCCCGCTGGGCACACCGCTGCTCGCCGGCCCCGGTGCGATCGTCGCCTCGATGCTGTTCGTGCAGCGCGCCGACGGCGACGTCCGCGACCTCACGTCGATCTTCGTCGGCTTCGTCCTCGTGTGCGTGTGCCTGTGGGCAGCGATGCGCTTCGCGAGCGTCGTGCACAGGCTGCTGGGCGAGGGCGGCACGCTGCTCGTCACCCGGATCGCGGGTCTGCTGCTCGCGGCCATCGCCGTCCAGCTCATCGCGGACGCTGTCATCGCCTTCGTCCAGACCGCGTAGCGGGTCGACAGCGGCCGCGGAGAGGCCGCACAGCGTGCGAGGCCTGCACCCGTCTGACGGCGGGTGCAGGCCTCGTCGTCGTCTGACCGGGTACACCCGCAGACGCCGAGAGCGGCGGCCCCGTCGGGGACCGCCGCTCTCGCTGTGCTGCTGGGGGCTGGCTGCTTCTAGGTGTTGCTGGTGCTGCTGGGGCTCGGACCGTCAGGCAGAGACCGGGGCCTCCGGGCTGCGGCCCTGCTCCGAGGTGCCAGCCGGGCGGCGACGGCGACGGCGCGGGCGGGTGCCCTCGCCGTCGGTGCTCGGCGCGCTCGAGGGCTGCTCGGACGGCGCGGAGGCGGGTGCATCCGTCGAGCCCGTGCTGCTCGCGGCCGTGCCCGTGGTGCGGGTGCGCTGACGGGTCCGCGGACGGCGGGTGCCTTCGGCCGGTGCCTCGCCGGCCGCAGGAGCCTCGGCGGCACGCTCGGCACGAGGAGCCGGCTCGGACTGACGCGGGGCGCTGTCGCGGGGAGCGTCGTCGCGACGTGCGCTGTCGCGACCGCCGTGGCTGCGTCCGCCCTGACCGCCGGAGCGCTCGCCAGAGCGACCGCCACGGCCAGCGTCGGACCGGCTCGAGTCTCCGCGAGCCGAGTCGCCACGACCGCCGGACTGCGCCGGGCGGGCCGCCCCGCGCTTGCCGGTCTCGCCGAGGTCTTCGAGGGTCTCCGCGTCGAGGCCCGCGCGGGTCTGGGCCGACTTCGGCAGGCGGCCCTTGGTGCCCTCGGGGATGTTGAGGTCCGTGTAGAGGTGCGGCGACGTCGAGTAGGTCTCGACGGGCTCGGGGATGCCGAGGTCGAGCGCCTTGTTGATGAGCGACCAGCGGGGCAGGTCGTCCCAGTCGACGAAGGTCACCGCGGTGCCCTTGTGCCCGGCGCGGCCGGTGCGGCCTGTGCGGTGCAGGTACGTCTTCTCGTCCTCGGGGCACTGGTAGTTGACCACGTGGGTCACCTCGTCCACGTCGATGCCACGGGCGGCGACGTCAGTCGCGACGAGGACGTCGATCTTGCCCGAGCGGAAGGCGCGCAGCGCCTGCTCGCGGGCACCCTGGCCGAGGTCTCCGTGGATCGCACCGGAGGCAAAACCGCGGTCGGCGAGCTCGTCGGCGACCTTCGCGGCCGTGCGCTTGGTCCGTGCGAAGACGATCGAGAGGCCACGGCCCTCGGACTGCAGGATCCTGGCGAGGACCTCGACCTTGTCGAGGGCGTGAGCGCGGTAGACGACCTGCTTGATGTTCTTGACGGTCTGGCCGCCGTCGTCGGGGTCGTTCGCGCGGATGTGCGTCGGCTGCTTCATGTACCGGCGGGCCATCGCGACGACAGCACCCGGCATGGTCGCCGAGAACAGCATCGTGTGGCGCACGGCCGGGGTGCGGGAGAGCAGCTTCTCGACGTCGGGGAGGAATCCGAGGTCGAGCATCTCGTCGGCCTCGTCGAGCACCACGCACTGGGCGCGGGTGAGGTCGAGGAAACCCTGCTTGAGCAGGTCGATCATGCGCCCCGGGGTCCCGACGACGACCTCGACGCCCTGCTCGAGCGCCTTGACCTGCGGCTCGTAGGCACGGCCGCCGTAGAGCTGGACGATGCGGACCGAGCGCTTGGTCGACGCCGCGTCGAGGTCCTTGGCGACCTGCACGGCGAGCTCGCGCGTGGGGACGATGACAAGAGCCTGCGGCTTGCCCGGTGCGGGCAGCTCGTCGTACCCGGGCTCACCCGGTGCGACGACGCGGTGGAGGAGTGGCACGCCGAAGCCGAGGGTCTTGCCGGTGCCCGTCTTGGCCTGGCCGATGATGTCGTGCCCCGCCATCGCCACCGGCAGCGTCATCGCCTGGATGGGGAAGGGAGCCACGATGCCGGCGTCGGCGAGGGCCTGGACGATCTCGGGGCGGACACCGAAGTCGCCGAATGTCACGTCTGCAGCCTGCACGCTGCTGGAAGTAGAGCTGGTCACGTTGCCTCATGTGATGTCTGGGCGGCGCCACACGTCGCTGCAGGGGCCACGGCGCAGACAGGTCTACGACGTTCCGGTGTCAGGACGGGCAAGCTCGCCTGTGGCCGGCAGCCGATCGTAGATAGGCGGTGTCGGGCGGCATCCACGCAGCGGGGCGTAGCGCACGACGAGGGTCGAGACGACCGGGCAACCGTTGTACAGGGTGCAGTCTAGCCGACGACGCCCACGACGGGCAGGTTCCTGCCCCTGGCGACGGTCCTCGCGCACGCCCCGAGCCGCGGGCACCACCGACCGGCCTATCCTGGTCGGATGAGCGAAGCACACGCACCGGTCCACCCGGCGCCCACAGTGCCTGCGACGTCGCAGGTCAGCCCAGGTCTGCGCACCCCGCCGAGCGTCGCCGACGAGTGCGAGCTCCTCGGCCTCGTCGCCTACGGCCAGCTCGCCGCCTTCACCCAGCTCGCCGGCGACTCCCGCCACGCCGAAGACTTCGACACCTGCCTCCAGCTCGCCCACCTCGCCTCTGCGGCCCTCGCGGGGCAGGGCGAGGTCCTCGACCGCATCACGACCCTCGGCGAGGACGCCACAGACCGGCTCGGGTCCTTCGTCGGCAGCTTCGACAACTTCGTCGACCGCACAGCGCCCAGCACCTGGTGGGAAGGCCTGCTCAAGGGCTACGTGGGCTTCGGGGTCGCCCACGACTTCCTCCAGGTCCTCGCCGAGCGGTTCGACGGACCCAGCCGGGCCGTCATCGACGCGGCGCTCGAGTCCTTCGCGCCCGACGCGCTCGCGGCCGAGCAGCTCGCTGCAGCCGCAGCCGCCGACGAGGTCCTCGGGTCCAGGCTCGCCCTGTGGGGGCGCCGCCTGGTCGGCGAGGCCCTCGGCTTCGTCAACGACCTGCTCAGCGCACGACCGGGCCTCGTCCGCGTGCTCGCCTGCGAGCCCGTCGACCCGGCCGAGCAGTCGACCTCGGGCGCCAAGCTGTTCTCGCACCTCACGGCGGCGCACTCGCGCCGGATGGGGCGCATCGGGCTCACGGCCTGAGGACGGATCAGGCCACCCGGCTCAGACGGACCTGCTCACTCCACCCTGCTCACCCCCAGCCTGAGGTCGACCGTACGACCGAGGTCCCACGGTCGGGCGTAGACCTCGGTCGGGCTCCGGTGCTCAGCCTGCGACGGTGCCGCTCCCGGTGGTCCCGGCGCTGCTGGGCAGACCGACAGCCGCGAGGAAGTGCTCGAGGGTCAGCGTGCTCATCCCGAGGGCGACGGTGCTCGACGACAGGGCCGACGCGCTGATGGTCAGCACGGCCAGGCTGCTCGCCAGGGCGGCCGGCTGGATCTTCTCGCGGACGAGGGGGATGAGCCAGTCTCCGAGGCGGGCGACGGTCCAGCCCGTGAGCACCACGTGCTCGGGGTTGATCATGTTGACGAGGTCGCCCAGGCTCGCCGCCAGGTACCGGGCCGTCCTGTCGACGAGCTCGACCATCGCCCCGTCGCCCGAGACGAGCCCCGACTGCACGGCGTCGACAAAAGGCTTCTGCTGCGTGATCCGCAGCGCGGGGTGCGCAGGCTGGATCTCGGCGAGGGTCGCCATCAGCCCGCCGACCCCGACGTAGGCCTCCACGCAGCCGCGCCGACCGCACCTGCACAGCCGACCCTCGAACACGAGGAGCGTGTGGCCCCACTCGCCTGCGTTGTTGCTCACCCCGCGCACGAGCTCTCCGTTGAGCGCGAAGCCTGAGCCCACACCGGTCCCGAGGTTGACGATCGCCAGGTCGCGGTGCTCGCGACCGGCCCCGAACCAGAGCTCGGCGACGGTGATGGCCTTGAGCGGGTTGTCGACGTGCACGTGCATGCCGAGGTCGTCGGTCAGCAGGTCTTTGATGCGGACGTCGTGCCAGTCCCAGTTCGGCGCGAAGACCGAGACCCCGAGGTCGGGCTGGACCTGCCCGGGCAGGCTCACGCCGACGCCGACCACGGAGGACGCCTCGATCGACGCGAGGGCGAGCACGCCGTGGACGGCGAGACGGATCCCGTCGACCACGTACTGAGGGGAGTTGAGGTGCTCGTCGAGCGGGACAGAGACCGTCCCGAGGGGCTCGAGGCTGAGGTCGAAGACCGTCGTCTCGACGTAGGTCTCGGCGACGTCGACCCCCACGAGGTAGCCGCGCCCCGGGTCGAGCCGCAGCAGCTCGAGGGGACGGCCGACCCCTGTCGACACCATGGCCTCGATCTGCACGACGCCGGCGGAGAGGAACTCCTTGACCAGCGTCGAGACCGTCGCGACGCTCAGGCCTGTGTGCTGGGACAGCTCCTGCCGGGTGGCGGTGCGGAGCGTGAAGAACGCCCGGAGCACCGCCATCCGGCTCTCGGAGCGCAGGTCACGAGCGGTCCGTCTGCTCATGGCGCACCGCCACCTGCTGGGTTCATGGTGCTGATAGTGCCACGCTGTCGAGTCTCGGCGGGAGGTCGCCCGCGGTCCCGTGGACCAGCAGGGTGAGGACAGATCCGGCCGGGACGTCGGGGGTCCACAGCGACTCTGGGTCACCGCCGCTCACGACGGGTCGGGCCTGGTCGCCGAGCCACACACGCCCGAGACTGCGGCCGCCCAGCCAGGCCGTGACACGGACCTGGTGCCCGGCCAGCTGCAGCCGCAGCCCCGTCGGGCTCGTGGGCACGTCGAGATCGAGCCACAGGTCGTCGCCCGCATCCAGCTCGACAGGCAGGTCGACGGTTGTCCCCGACCGGCGCGCGGCAGCCCGCTCGTCGAGGCTCTGCTCGGTCAGAGGAGCGACCTCCCACGTCGTCAGCGGCCTGAGAGCAAGGATCTCGGCCCGCATCCCGGGCTGCGAGGGGTCGTGGGGCCAGGTGAGCGCGAGGCGGTGCCGGGCACCTGAGCCGTTCGCCGCCGGAGCGTCGGGGAGCACGAGCCACGGGTCGACGGGGTGGACGACGACGGGTGGGTGCCCGTCGACGGCGACGTGGACGGGGCGCGTCTGGCCGTGCAGCCGCAGCGCCGCCCGGGTGCCGTGCGGGACGACGACAGACCGCGTGCAGCTCAGCGGAGCGCCGAGCCGTGTGCTCGACCACCCGCCGAGCGTGCGGAGCGGCCGCGGTCCGCGGCCCGGCCAGGACGGGCCTGAGGACTCTGAGACGTCACCCGCAAGATCACCCGAGAGGCCTTCCGGGTGAGCTGTCGCGACCTCCCATCCCGCCGTGACGTCGATGACCGACTCGACGGCGTAGGCCTCGCCGATCCCGCGCAGCGACCCGAGCCGCAGCGCCGGGAGCCTGTGGTCGTCGAAGTTGGCGTGCCCCCAGATCTCCACGTCTGCCGTGAGGTCGAGATCGCCGTGGCGGTGGCCCAGGTTGACCAGGTGCGCCGCTCCGAAGCGCGCGACGGAGGGCAGGACCTCGTCGGCGGTACCAGGGGCAGCGCCGCTCAGGCGCAGGTCGACGATGTCGCTTGCCCCGACGAGGAGGACCGCCTCTGCCGCGCTCGCGTGGACCGTCGTCCTGTAGCGACCGCGACCACGGTAGACGCCGAGGGACTCGAGCGACGGTGCGCTGTCGTCGTGCGTCGACACTGACACGTCGTCGTAGAGACGCGCGGGGGTGGTGCGCGCGGTGCGGAGGGGCACCAGCCCGCGCTGTGTCCCCACGGGGCTCGAGGCACCTGCGGCGTCGTGGCGTGACCTGCGAGCGTCGACCGGCGCGGTGTGCCGGGTCGCGTCGGCGACTGTCGACAGCGAGACGACGATGCGCCCCGCCGCGGCGGTCACCAGGGCCGAGGGCCGGGTGGCGTCCAGCGTCAGGCGGACCACGTCACCGGCAGGTCCCCCGTCGACCGTCGCATCGTCGCCGCAGCCGGACAGCACCACGGTGGTCGCGCTGTCCTCGCAGGGTTAAATTAACCCTTAGAAGAAGTGGTGTCCAGGGATCGGCATGCGCTTTCCGGTGATGGGCGGTCACCGGGACGCACGAAGGCTCCCCGGGCGGCGAGCGCCTGGGGAGCCTTCGGGTCGTGCGGTGTGCTGGTGGGGACGCCTCAGATGGCGCCGAAGCCCACCTTGCGCTGCTCCTCGGAGCCGAGCTCCACGTAGCCGATGGTCGCGGCCGGGACGAGCACCCGGCGCCCCTTGGCGTCGGTGAGCTCCAGGACGGTGCCGTCCTTGAGCGCCGCGCTCACGCGTGCGGCGACGTCGTCCGCGGTCGCGTCGGTCTCGACGACGATCTCGCGCGCCAGGTTCTGAACACCGATCGTGATCTCCACGAAGTCCCACTCTCTTCAGGTCGTGAGCGCCGCCGGTCAGCCGTGCTCGTGATGTCTCCCGACGATCATCGCCCCTCGGAGGGCACTTCGCGTCGCACCATCCCGTGAATTCCGCGCCAAGCGAACTGTGCGATGAGCTCAGGGGTGTCCATCTCCGCCGCGTCCTCGGGGCGGCGGGCCGCATCCGCCGCACGCTCACCCCGCAGGGCGTCGGAGGCGGCGACCCGCGCCATCGCCGTCGCCGTCCGGGCGATGGTCAGCGTCTGGGCTGGCGTGAGGTCGGTGATGGACTCGAGGACCCCGGCGAACAGCTCGGCGTTGCGCCGGTTCGGGTCTTCCACGCGCTCGCGGACCAGGTCGTCACGGGTGACGTCGGACTCGAAGAGCAGCGAGGCTGCGACGCCGCAGCCCTCGGCGAAGTCCACGTAGGCCCGGACGACGGCGTGCACCACGTCGTAGCCGTCGACGCTCGCGTCGTCGGCGCCCGACGCCGCCGCGGCGGCGACAGCCTCGCGGACGGGCACCAGGGCGAGGGCCACGGCGTCCACCAGAGCCTGCCCGCGCTCGTCGATGACGGCGAGGTAGAGGTCGAGCTTGGACGGGAAGTGGCGATAGAGGATCGGCTTGGACACCTCGGCCCTGTCGGCGATGTCGTCCATCGAGATGTGGTGGAAGCCCTGGGCCGCGAAGAGGTCCTGCGCGATCGTGAGGATCTGCGCCTGCCGCTCGTTCTTCGGCATGCGGGGCTTGGCCCGTCTGTGAGGATCGGGTGCAGGGTGGTTGACCACAGCCCCAGACTAGGTCCTTCGGCCTATCATCTCTGGCACCATGGGAGCCGTGCCCACCCCCCGACCCCTCCCAGACGCCCGCGACGCCTCGCGCTCGCCGCAGTCGGGAGACTCGTCGGGGCTCACCCGGAGCCAGCTGCGTGCCGAGCGGTCGGGCGGGCAGATCCGCACGTCAACCCGGGTTTCTCGCCGTTCTGGGATGCGCGTGCGACCCGCCGTGGCTGTAGTCCTGGCCGGCGTGCTGGCGGGCACCGGGGCCGGAGCCGTGTGGTCGGCTCTGGGCAACCAGCAGCCGGATGCATCGATCTCACCTGCCGGGACGGCCGCCGGCGCACAGCCTCGGGTCGACGACCGGGCGAGCCGGGACGACGAGCGCGACGTCCTCGCCGAGCCGACCCCTGAGGCCGCCGCCGGAGACGGCTCGGGGGTCAGTGCCACCGCGGTGTCCGGGTCCGGCTCCGACAGCGCAGCGGGCTCCGGCAGCGTGCTCTCCCTCAACCCCCTCGACATCGAGGCGCTCCCCGACATCGCTGCAGCCCGCCCGCAGGCCGGTGACTCCGCAGCCTCCGGGTCGGGCGACGTCGCTGGCCTCGCGGCCGACGATCCCGCCCAGGTGGCCGAGCTCGGGGCGAGCGAGGCTGCCGCACCCGTGCTGCCCGAGGGTGTCGACGAGGTCGACTTCGCCGCAGGCATCCTCTCGACAGACGTCCCCGTGTCCGGGACCGGGCTCCTCGACGTCGTCCCCGGCTCGAGCCCGGCCCCGGGTGCTGGAGAGGTCTCCACGGTCCGCATCCAGGTCGAACAGGGTCTCGACGTGGACGGCACCAAGGTCGCCGACCTCGTCCTGGCCACCCTCAACGACCCTCGCAGCTGGGGCGGTGACGGGTCCCGCACCTTCGCCCGGACCGACGCCGCCGACGCCACCTTCACAGTGACCCTCGCCAGCCCGAGCACCGTCGACACGCTCTGCGCCCCGCTCGACACCGGCGGGCTGTGGTCCTGCGGCGTGACCGACCACGCCGTGCTCAACTACCTCCGCTGGGTCGAGGGCTCGCCCAACTACGGCGACGACATGGCCGCCTACCGCCAGTACCTCATCAACCATGAGGTCGGCCACGTCCTCGGGCACAGGCACGAGCAGTGCGGGGCGACAGACTCCCTCGCGCCCGTGATGGTCCAGCAGAGCGGCGCGACCATCCGCTGCGTGCCGAACGGGTGGCCTAGGCCGTAGGTGGTCGACGACCATGCGACGCCGCTGCCGTCGTGAGGGAGGCTCCTGTGTGGCGCCGGGGTCCTGGCGGCGCAGGTCGCGAGCGGTACCGAGAAGCCAGGCTCGACAGGGAATGACTCTGCGACGACGGTCGCCGTCTGCTACACGGCGGCAGCCAACACGGCGGACGTCGCATGTGCCAACCGTCCTGAGTGGGCCGGGCAGCCCTGCTCGACGAAGATCGCCGGTGCGATCACAGGGCACGATCCGTCGCGCATGGCGTCGCAGCTGCCCGTCCGCCGAGTGACGGCGTACAACCGCTGGGGCACCGCCACCGTCGTCGACGAGTCTGTCGCGGGCCCGCTGTCCGGTGCGCCCGTCACGCAAGCACGGACGACGACGACCACAGTTGACGGTGCCGACCGCATCACGCAGGTGTCGATCACGGGGACAGGCGCAGGAGTCGGCGAGTCCGTCTCGTCGACCCAGAGCGTCTATGACGTGACGACCGGCGAGGTCGTCGCGGTTCGTGCCGTCGCTGGGACGGGGACAGTCCTGTCGGAGACATCGAAGGAGTACGACAGGCTCGGTCGGCTCGTCACGTACAGGGACGGGGCGGGGGCTACTACCACCACCGAATACTCCCGGTTCGGCGAGCCCGTCTCTGCGACGGACTCCGTGACGGACGCCCTCGGGTCGCGGACTATCGGGACTGTCGCCTACACGTATGACCGCTCCGTCGACCCCAGGAGATACGTCACGTCGTTCACCGACTCGGTCGCTGGGACTTTCGGGGCGACCTGGGGACCGGACGGTCAGCTCGAGTCGCAGAGCCTTCCAGGCGACGTGACGCTCCGCATCTCCTACGACCCGGCACGTGTGCCTGTCGCACGCACGTACACGAGGACCTCAGACGGTGTGCTCATCGCCGCCGACTCGGTTGTCGAGAACCACCGTGGGCAGTGGGTGAAGCACAGCTCAGACACAGGAGTCCGGACCTATGGTTACGACCGCCTGGGCCGTCTGAGCAGCGTGACCGACAAGGCGTCGATCGCCGGAGCGTGCACGACACGCGGATATGGCTACGACACACACGCGAACCGGACCCAGTTCGCTTCCGCGACCGGCGAGGCTGCGGCTGACTGTCCTACGGCTGACCTGCAGTCGACCGCGACGTACGACTCGGTCGACCGCCTGGTCACGAGCGTCGCGGGCGGGGACCAGTGGCGCTATGACCCTCTCGGACGAGTGGTGTCGATGCCTTCCGCGACCCCGGGTGGTACCGCCGTCGAGAACGGCTTCTACGTCAACGACCTGGTCTCGTCTCAGACGATCCCGGGTGAGGCGAAGGTCGCCTGGAGCTTGGACGCGATCCAGCGACGATCGGGCTTCACGACCTCGGCGTGGGTCGACGGAGCGTGGGCCGACGCTGTCACGAAGGTGAGCCACTACGGCTCGGACAGCGACGAACTAGTGTGGATCGCCGAGGACGCATCGCTGGCGGAGTCCGTGACAAGGTACGTCTCTGGTGTCGAGGGAGACGTTGCCATGACGACGTCCCTGTCGGGAGACCGCGAGCTCCAGCTTGTCGACCTGCACGGTGACATCGTCGCTACCCTGCCCATCCCCGATACCGAACCGGCCGCGCAGTTCGGGACTACGCTTCACATCCTTCGACGAGTTCGGTGTGCCTCAGCCCCTCAGCGGATCTGGTGCGACGACAGGTCCACCCGCACGGTATGGATGGCTCGGGGCCGCACAGCGGTCCGCCGAGGCGCTCAACGGCGTCATCCTCATGGGCGTGCGGTTGTACTCGCCCGAGATCGGTCGGTTCCTCAGCGTCGACTCCGTCGCGGGAGGCTCGTCCTCGGCCTACGACTACTGCAACGCGGACCCGGTCAACTGCACAGACCTGGCAGGTACGTGGTCGTGGAGAGGGATCGTCAAGAAGGTTGCGGCAGTCGGCGAGGTTGCGTCGATGATCCCCGGGCCGATCGGTGTCGCCGCAGCAGGAGTGTCTGCGGTCGCTTACGCTTCGACAGGCAACACCAAGAAGGCACTGATGATGGCGGGTACGGTCGTCGCGGCGGCTGTCGGCGGCAGCGCCATCGTTGGAGCCGCGAAATTTATCCGCAAGGCCGGAAGTGCTAGCAAGGAGTTTAAGAGTTCGCTCGCCTTGGGCGCGAAGGCCCACAAAAAATTTGATTCGTATGTAGTGAAGAAACTTAACGGCAAAAGGGCGGACGGGTACATCAAATGCGGAGGGCGGAGGTGCAAGCCGGACGGCTATACGTCGAAGGGATTTCCTATCGAGTTGAAGCCGCACAATGCGCGCTCCATTGCCCTGGGGCGGCGGCAGCTCGCGAGATATGAGATAGCAACTAGTAGTGTCGGTAAAGGTCAACTATGGACCTACCGTCAATCTCGGATCACAAAGAGGTTCATCTTCAAGCGCCAATACTAGATGTCGAGAGTGTAAGCGTGCGTGCCGCTCTTTGGATGGGGCGCCGCGATGATGGTCCTGGGTTGCGGCGAGGGGGCTTTAGTCTTTGGGGGTGCGTTGGAGATTGAGTGGATTCTCGACTCCATTCATCCCGCACCCGAATAGGAAGAATGTCCGCGGTGCGGCGCGGGTCCGCTGTTATTGAGGTGCTAGGAGGATAGTGTGGCCGAGTTAAATCTGCAGGACGAGTTCGAGTCCTTCCTGATTTCCCGTGGTTTTGCGCGAGAGAACAGAGTGTTCCGACGGTCTACAAGTGGCGGTCTGGCGATGGAAGTGTGGCTCAACCCGGAGAACCGGCTCAAGCGTGTCGCAACGGTGTGCGTGGATGTTGCACTCGCTCCCGATGACCCCGGAGGTCCATTGTATACGTTTGACCAGGCGAATCATGCTCAAGTTCTCGAGCGAGGGGGTAGATGGCAGGATTCCAGATACACTCCTCAGCTTCCGGGTTGGCCACGTGTGATCGTCGACGACTTCGTTCGATATACTGTTCCTTTCATCGACATGCATCGCAGTCCGGCGGACCTGTGTGAATCGCTGCTCTCCGCGCGCATTGCGCCCGATGGTTTCGCGCCAACCCCTCTTAAGCTCGTGCAATGGGCCTGGGAGATAGCTCGTAGGGCGGGTCTCTCGCGCTATGAGGCGAGAGCGCTGAAGAGCCTCTCGCTTCTGAGGATGGACGAGGACGATTACTCCACTGCCATGAATTGGATGGCTCATGTTGGGATCAAGAACGTTCAGCTGCTTCAGCCAGTTCGGCGACCGAATAGGGTGCTCCGTCGTCTGGGTGTGAAGGGGTCTCGCGAAGCGCTCCCCACATTTCCCGGTTTCGCCGAACGTTGGCAGAACCGTGACGGAGATCCGTTCGTCCGCGCTGTCAGAAAGTTCTTGTCGGGAGAGGCGGACGCCCGCTCCTTTGTTGACGCCTACTGCGAGCTGTGGAATTCGGACCCGCAGCGAGACTCCGACGAACGCGGAGACATTCTCGGCCGGCTCTATGATCATCTCTTCGGGATCACTGATCTCGATGCGGTCGACGACAATGAACTCCAAGACTACGTCGCGGCTCTGACTTGGATCGGCCTGGAACGCGCGTGGGGGTAGATCGGCGGGATCATTCATAAGACAGAGATGCTACTGCAGCAGGGAGGTGGCCTGATGAGGGCGCCCGGAGAAGGTCGGCGATAAGTTGATCAATCGTGAGGTCGCGCGCTTCGCTTCCACTGCCAAAAGCTGGAGCGGCCAAAGGGGACAGTCGTGAACTGGGCGAGTTTTGAAGTTGTCGAGCAGTTGCTAGCAGGTGCGCGAGTTTTCCATATTGACCTGACGATTTCTCCTTTGCGTGTCTCGCTAGTGTTCTCGGACAGCCGGAACTCGCGGCTGGAGGAGCTGCACTTTGAGGAGGTGCGGGACTTCGGCATCGATCTGGATCGAGACGACCTCGTGCCGACCGCAGATATCTCACAGTCGTCCGGACGGGTGCTGGGGACGTCCTATGAACCGAGGGGCGAGGGCGGCATCTGGGGAATCTCGATTGACAGAATTTCGCTGAGTATTACCGCGTCTCATGTCATCACATCAGAAGTGCGAGCGCCGGCGAGTGATCTTGAGGCTCACCGTACTTCCTTGAGCGGCGATGCTCTGTCGAGTGGCGACGAGATGTTTGTCGGGATGGACCCGTGGGTCGAGGGGTCGACTACGACGTTGCAGAGCAAAGGGCGAGTCGTCGAGCTCGGTGATGAGTATCGGTTGTCTATGATTCGTATCGAGTTGGCTCTCGGCGCAGTGGAGTTGTTTCTGGACGGTGCACACGGGCGGTCCAGGCTCACGTTTGGAGAGGTGTCAGATGTATATCTCAATCCGGATCGCTCCCGCGGCGGGGTTCCCGTTATTTCTCAGAACCTCGACGTTGATGCGGGCGATTTTGATCGCCTAGACGAAATACTTGTGGCTCCAGCTTCTGAGGGTGGTGTCGCAAGGCGATTCTTTCTCTTCGCGGGAAGCTATCTGATGGTGGAGTCTCAGAGAGTCCAATTCGTGGAATCTGGTCGATAGTCCCCTTAGACGGAATTCACCAAGAGGATTATGTTTCGTCTCATCTACTAGCGGGACGTCAGGACGTCGGAAAAAATGTACCCTCGGAGGAGTGCAGATGGCTGAGATAGTTCTGCAAGACGAGTTCGAGCCGTATTTGTCGACTCGAGGTTTTGTTCGAGAGCACAGAGTTTTCCGCCGCTTCGTGAATCAGGGTCTGGACATGGAGGTCTGGCTCAACCCCGAGAATCGTCTGAAGCGCGTCGCGACGGTGAGTGTAGATGTCGGCCTGAATCGCGCAGGCGAAGAAGGTCCTCTTTACACTTTTGACCAGGCCTGCTTCGCCCAGGTCTTCCAGCGCGGGAGTGACGTGAGAGATTCGAGCTACTCCCCAGATTCTCCAGGGTGGCCTCATCTGATAGTGGAGGACTTTATTCGATTCACCCTTCCATTTATCGATTCCTGCCGAGATCCGGCAGATCTCTGTGATCTTCTGCTCGGTGCGCAGATACCCCCTCGGAGCGGAGTTCCGATCAGATTTGACTTCAGTCAGACTGTTTGGAATATTGCCCAGAGGTCGGGGTTGCCGGAGTACGCCGAGGCAGCATTAAAGCGTCTATCTCTTCTGCGGCTCAGTCCGCTGGAGCGAGAGTCTGTCCAGAAATGGCTCGACAGCAACGGCATCGGTGGTGTCGTGCTAGCAGGGCCGATCAGTGGCGGATCCGGCTGGTGGCGGCGACTCGTCGCTAGGGGGTCTGATACTGCCGTGCATCTCGTCCCAGGCTTCTCAAAACGATGGCAGAACCAGGATTCTGACCCTTACGTGCGTGTCATTGCGGATTTCCTGGTGGCGCGCACCGGCGCTGATTCGTTCCTTGGTGCCTACTGCAGACTCTGGGCAGTTTCCCCGCAACGCGGCAGCGATGACCGCGCCGACATCCTGACTCGTCTGAACTCCCACCTCGAAGAGATCTCGTCCCGGGGCGCTATTGACGAGGAAGGGCTCCGCGAGCATGTCTCCGCGCTGACCTGGATCATTCCTGAACCTCGTGGAGAGCTCGATGAGTGAGGCTAGCCGATACTGGAGAGGCGGTAGGAGCATTACATCTGTTCGAGGTGAGGGGAGGCGTTCCGGGACCTACGTCAGCAGAAGCCTTATGCAGGCCTCCTCGAGGCGGGCTCCGCCCTGTTGAGCATGGTGTCAAGTTCAAGTGGTGGAAAAGGAGATGAGCAATGTCGGATGAAAGTGAAGGGTCAAATGGCTTCTCGCGAGAGCGTCTCGTCAAGCTTAGTGTTCTCACCTTCGGTTTCGGAATTCCGCTGGTAATAATGGAGTTTTTCTTGGTTGGCAGGTATCCGGTACTTTATGTTCCTTTTGTTCTGATGATCGGCGGGTATCTTTGGGGTGTCCGAAGGATAGGGGGATGGAAGTAAGTTATCCTTTCGCCACTCTTCTCGAGCTCAACGAAGTTCGAGGCTGCGGATCGTGCCCCGACGGAGCAGACAGGTCGGACATCGTGTCGCGCTGATTGGAGCTCACGGACCAATCCTCGAAGAAGCTAATTTTGAGTATCGAATTCGAGGGGAAGTGTCGACCTCTCGGAAGGTCGTGCGCCAGCAGTTTACGCACCAGGTCTGGTCGCGAGGAATGGGTGATGTCCTGCCCCGGGTCCAGAAGGTGTCCGTCGTAGGCGCAGAACCGCTGTTGGAGAAACGCTAGGAGGATGGTGTGGCCGAGCTAATTCTGCAGGACGAGTTTGAGTCGTATCTGGCTTCTCGCGGTTTTGTTCGAAAGAACAAGGTGTTCCGAGTGTCTGCGGGTGATGGCCTGGCGATGGAGGTGTGGCTGAACCCGGAGAACCGGCTGAAACGTGTCGCAACTGTGAGTGTGGATGTCGCACTTTCTCTCGATGGTCCTGGAGGTCCGCTCTACATGTTTGACCAGGGGAATCATGCTCAAGTTCTCGAGCGGGGGCATGACTGGCGGGAATCTAGCTACTCACCTGAGTTACAGGGCTGGCCGCGTCTGATTGTTGACGACTTCATTCGATATGCAGTTCCTTTCATCGGCCCGCATCGCAGCCCAGCGGATCTGTGCGAATCGCTGCTCTCGGCGCGCATAATCCCGATGGTTTTGCCCTGAGGCTCCTTGCTCTCACGCAATGGGCCTGGGAGATCGCCCAGAGAGCCTGTCAGCCACACCATGCGGCGAGAGCGCCGAGGAGCCTCTCGCTCCTGAGAATGGATGAGGATGATCATTCCCCTGCCGTGAACTGGATCGCTCGAGTCGGAATCAAGGGCGTCCAGCTGCTTGAGCCTGTGCGGCGACCCAACGGCCTGCTCCGCCGTCTGGGTGTGAAGGGTCGTCATGAAGCACTTGGCACATTTCCCGGCTTCGCCGACCGCTGGCAGGACCGGGAAGGGGAATCCGTTCGTGCGTCCTGTCAGAGGTCTTGTGTCCCGTGAGACGGACGCTCGGTCCTTCATCGACTCCTACTGCGAGCTGTGGAAGGCGGACCCGCAGCGGGTCTCCGACGACCGCGGGGGCATCCTTGCCCGCCTCCATGCACACCTCCTCGCGGTCACCGACCTCGGCGCGCTCGACGACAGCCGACTCCGTGACTACGTCTCGGCGCTCACCTGGATCAGTCCCGACCCTCACCTATCGGTGGATGGGTGAGGATATCCATCAGGTGGAGCCTCGGCTGACGCGGGACCGCGCCTCCACGAGGGCGTTCAGAGGTCCTCGGACAGTTCTGCGATCAACCATGGTGGAGGGGCCTCAGCAGGTGCCTGCGCTGCTGAAGGGGCCAAGGGGAAGGAGCCGAGCATGGCTGCAACCACGCTGTGCGACCTCGGGCTCATGAGCCAGGTCCCAGGTGCTCGCAGGCAGGCGTCCGGAGCGGATGCTCTCCGAAGAAATGCTATCCGAGAGGTGACCACGTGAGGATTCGAGAGTGAGCCCAGACAGAGCCGGACCGGTGTTGGTCGGAGTCGCCGAGTCGGGGCAACTTCAGGGATACTACGTCGAGGTCTGGCGGGCTGAGGTCGAGGGCTGGGACATCTTCTATTTCAACCCGGTACTTCTGGAGTGGCAGTTCAACTCATACGCAGAGGACTGGGGAGAGGCGATGGAGTATGGCGAGGCGCAAGGTGTGCGGTGGTGCGGCGGATCCGGTTGGGCTGGGGATATCGCCCCGACGATCTAGGTATGGCCCTCGTCGTCCGTGCAGGCTGTCGGGGGGTGTGCGCTAGAGGGGCGCACGGCAAGAGCGCCCGGGGGCTGGTCCGATCGGGAAAGTCGTCCATGAGACGGAAGGGGTCGGTAGAGAGCAGGTTGATCTAAGGAATGTCGTCAAGTCCGATCTCTGGAGGAAATGATGAGTGGCGGTGGTGAGCGAGATAGGCAGCTGGAGATGAAGGGAATAAAGATTCTCCTCCTGACAGTCGGTTTTGGTGTTCCGCTTGTCGTGCTGCAGTACTTCTTTGTGGGGAGCTATCCATGGTTCTATGTGCCTTTCGTGATCCTGATAGTCCTCTACTCCTGGTGCGTGCATCGACTCGGGGGGTGGAGGTAGGGCGCTCCTGAAGGGGGTGCCCGTGTCGCGTCAATCTCATAGTGGAGAAGATCCTGCAGAAGGTGATCGAGGGGCGAGGGTGGTCATAGCTGGTCTGCGCCGTCGGGGGCGCGCTACGTCGCCAGGGGTCAGGAGGCAGACGGGTCTGTTTGCATCGTGAAGCAGCAAACCGTGGAGAAAGGTGCGTTAGAGGTCGTGCGCATCTAGAGGAGGAGCTGCACGCTACGGTATTCAGGACGAGCGGCACACCGGACGATTCTAGTCTTGAGAAGGCGAGGTCAGTGTCTTGAAGCAGGATCGAGATGGTCGGAACAGCTTTAGTGATCGTCTGCTTGTCGCTTTTCTTCTCTTTCCGAGCACTACAGCGATGGCGCTGTTTCAGCACCTCCCGTTGCGGGCGTATGCGATCTTGGAGGGAATGTGCCTCCTGGGGGTTCGCTATTTCCTCAAGGTGCTTGATCGCCGGGAGGCGGGTGCGATCGGTGATCGGAGTGAGGCGGATGGAGGTCCGGGTGGCCGCTAGATCAATACTCTGATCCTTGAAGGAGTGAAGAGCTCGAAGAGCTTGCCCTCCCCTTCTATGAGAGGTGAGCGTCGCCGCACGATGGGACTCGTGGCAAAAAGGGCTCTATCGGTCTGCTGGTTGTGGTGGTTCTTTTTCCGAGAACTAAGATGCTCGCTTTTTGCGAGGTCCTTCAGAGGTGGATCCATCGTGTGGTCGCAGTGGTGCTCCCCACGCTGCCGAACGCCCGCCAGCGACTGCTGACCGGCCTGCTCGTCCCGTACACGTCGTGCGCGGCGCGGCTCACGGTCTACATCTTGCTCGCGAGCGTCTTCTTCCCTGGCGACGCCGGCACGGCGATCTTCCTCATGTACGTCGCGAGCATCGCGCTCGTCGTGGGCGGCGGGCTCGTGCTGCGCGCGACAGCGTTCCGCGACCTGCGGCGCGAGCCCCTCGTCCTCGCGCTCCCCGCCTACCAGCGGCCGAGGCTGCGGGCGCTGGGCGTCTCGGCCTGGGTCCGTGTGCGGGCCTTCCTCACCAAGGCCGGGCGGATCATCGTCGCGACCCTCGCCGTCGTCTGGGTGCTCCAGGCCGTCCCGGTGACAGGTGGTCACCCGATCGGTGACGTCCCCGTCGAGGACAGCGCCTACGGGTGGACGGCTGAGGCGGTCTCACCGGTTTTCGCCCGGCGGGCTTCGACGACTGGCACGCCTCGGCCGCCCTCGTCACAGGGTTCGTCGCGAAGGAGGTGGTCGTCGGGTCCTTCGCCCAGTCCTACGCGGTCGACGAGCCCGACGACCCCGCTATCGCGGGAGACCTCGGCTCAAGGTTGCGCGCCACCTTCGAGGCGACCTCGGGCGGTCACGCGGGCGCTGCTGCCGCGGCGTTCATGGTGTTCGTGCTCGCCTACACTCCGTGCCTGGCGACAGTCGCCGAGCAGAAGCGGCTCTTCGGTGCGCGGTGGACCTTCGGTGCGGTCGGCGTCCAGCTCGCCGTCGCGTGGATCGCCGCTGTGCTCGTCTTCCAGGTGGGGAGGCTGCTGTGAGCCTGCTCGTCGACGTGCTGGACCAGGCGCGTGCCGGGGTGAGCGTCGACAAGATCCCCGGCGCGCTCGGGGCCGACCCCGGGCTCGTGGACGCTGCTCTGGACCACTGGACGCGTCTCGGGCTGCTCGTCGGCGCCGCCGACGCCCTCACCCCGGGCTGCGGGCCGGGGTGCGCAGTCCCGGGGACCCACCAGTCGGCGCAGTCCCTGGCCTGTGCAGGGTGCTTCTTCGCGACGCGGCGCTGACGGGCTCTCCGGCGCGGACATGCTCAGCGGCACGCACCAGGCGAGAGGGGACCCGGGAGCCAACTAGGCGCAGACGGGCCAGCCGGTCTGCGACCTCTGGACGTCGACCCGCAACCTGCCGTGCATGACGAGTCGGCCGACGTCGGCCCGGGCGACCGACGGCGAGATGCCGAGCCTCTCCGCGGCGTCGGTCGGGGACGGCGCCGGAGTCTCCAGCGGCTCGCCTCGCCCAGCGCTGCGGGGGAGGTCAGTCCCGCTGAGGCCTGGGTCCACGGCGCGCGCCCGTGGCTGGCTCGCAGCGAGTGCCGTGAGGTCCTGGCCAGCAGGTAGGTCGCGTCGTCGGGTGTCGGTGGCTCGTGATGGGATGCGGTCTGTGGAACTCAGACCGCCTGTCGCTGCCGGAGCCCTCGACGTGCTCGACGCCGTCGACGGGTCTGCTGGGCGACCCGCCTCGCGGTCTCGCGCACCGCGGCTCGACGAGTCGCAAACGCACGCTCTCGGTGCGGTCTTCGAGCAGCCCGTGAGCCTCGTCCTCGGCGCCCCGGGGTCGGGGAAGACGACTCTCGCGCTCGAGGTCGCAGCCTCAGCCGTCGAGCAGCACGGCACCTCACCCGACAAGATCCTCGTGCTCGGGGCGACCCGCCGCGGCGCGGGGCACCTTCGTGACACCCTCGCTGCGCGCCTCGGGCTCACCGTCCGCGGCGCTGTCGTGCGGACGGCCCCGTCGGCGGCCTTCACGATCCTCACCGCTCGCGCGCA
Organism: Sanguibacter biliveldensis; assembly: GCF_033798665.1. Classification (NCBI taxonomy): domain Bacteria; kingdom Bacillati; phylum Actinomycetota; class Actinomycetes; order Micrococcales; family Sanguibacteraceae; genus Sanguibacter; species Sanguibacter biliveldensis. The sequence goes on along the minus strand of NZ_CP138359.1, from coordinate 3,124,665 downwards.
GGCTCTCGGGGAGCCCGCCCCGACGCTGGTCACAGGGCCTGAGCAGGACCTCGTCCTCGCCGAGCTGCTCGCCGGGCACGCTGCGGGAGAGGGCACCGACGTCGGATGGCCCACGACCTTCCCCGAGGAGACTCTCGAGCTGCGTGGCTTCCGCGAAGAGCTCCGCGACCTCCTCATGCGCTCGGCCGAGCGTGGCCTCGGGCCCGCCGACCTCGTGACGCTCGGCCACCGGCACGAGCGCCCCGAGTGGGCTGCTGCGGGGCGCCTCTACGACGAATACCTCTCGGTGATGGCACTGCGTCAGCTGACGCCCGACTCGGGGGAGCGCTACGACCCGGCCGGGATCGTCGACGAGGCCGCGCGCACCCTCGAGACCTGGCAGGACGACGACAGGCCGCGCTGGGACCTCGTCGTGGTCGACGACTACCAGGAGGCCACCGCGGCTACGGCGCGTCTGTGCCACGTCCTGGCCGGCGACGGAGCCCGCCTCGTGCTGCTCGCGGACCCCGACACCTCCGCGCAGGCCTTCCGCGGTGCGACCCCGGCGCTCGTCGGCCGGGCGCCGGCGGGCTCGCCGCCGTCGAGCCGGTCGCTCGACCAGGCGCCAGGGGCCGTCGGTGAGCTCGGCGCCCAGGTGCTGGCCCTCGGGACGGTCTGGCGGCACGGCGCGCGGCTGCGCGAGGCCGTGCGGTCTGTCACGCAGGAGATCGGGTCGGTCGGGGCGGTCGAGCACCGACGGGCTCCGGCGCGGTCCGTCGTTCTCGGGCTGTCCCGTGAGGACGAGGCCGGGTCCGAGCACGACGTCGATCTCCGTGAGGACGACGACGGCACCGTCGAGACCGCTGTGCTCCCGAGCCCTGCGCTCGAAGAGGCGCACGTCGCCAAGATCCTGCGCGCCGAGCACCTGGTCGCCGGGACCGCCTGGTCGCAGATGGCAGTGGTGGCCCGCTCCGGGTCCGAGCTCGTGCGCCTGCGCCGTGCCCTCGGCGGGGCCGGTGTTCCCGTCGCGGTCGTCGGCACCGACGTCGCGCTGCGTGACGAACCTGCGGTCCGGCCGCTGCTGCGCGCCCTGCGGGCTGCCGCGACGGGAGAGCTCGAGCCGGAGGTCGCCGTCGAGCTCCTCACGTCTCCGCTCGGCGGGATCGATGCCGTGGGTCTGCGCCGGCTGCGACGCGCCCTGCGTGCCGAAGAGCTCGAGGGTGGTGGCGGGCGCACCTCCGACGCGCTGCTGGTCGAGGCCCTCGGAGACCCCGCCCGCGTCGTCACGCTGCCCTCCGACGTGGTCCGCGGTCCGCGCCGTGTCGCACAGATGCTCGCCGCAGGGCGCACTGCGCTCGACGCCCCGGGTGCGAACGCGCAGACCGTCCTGTGGGCGCTGTGGGACGCCGCAGGTGTCGCCGAGACCTGGCGGTCGATCGCCGTCAACGGTGGACCAGGAGCGGCCCGTGCCGACCGTGACCTCGACTCCGTGATGGCCGTGTTCCGCGCCGCGGAGACCTTCGTCGAGCGTGTCCCGCAGGCGACAGCCCTCGCCTTCGTCGACCACGTCGAGTCCCAAGACCTCCCCGCCGACAACCTGGCGGCCCGTGCGGCGGCGTCGGACACTGTCCAGCTGCTCACACCGGCAGGTGCCGCCGGGGGCGAGTGGGAGGTCGTGGTCGTCGCCGGTGTGCAGGACGGCACCTGGCCCGACCTCCGCCTGCGTGACTCGATGCTCGGCTCGCAGGCCCTCGTCGACATCCTCTCCGGGCGGTCCCAGGACGCCTCTGGCACAGGGCGTGACGCGCGGCGGGCTGTCCTCGCCGACGAGCTCCGCGCTTTCGCCGTGGCTGTCTCCCGGCCGACCCGCCGCCTCGTCGTCACCGCCGTCCGCGACGTCGACTCCGAGCCGTCGGTCTTCGTCGACCTCGTCTCGCCGGACGCGGACGGCAGCGACAGCGAACCGCCGGACGTCTTCGCCGCCCCGCTCGACCTGCGCGGAGTCGTCGCGACGCTGCGCTCCGAGCTCGCGGCTGCCCTGACCGAGGGGACCGACGCCGGTGCGGCGCGGGCTCGGTCTGTCGCTGGTCTGCTCGCCCGGCTCACGGTGTCGGGAGTCGCCGAGGCAGACCCGACCAGCTGGTACGGCTCGGCCGAGCTCTCCAGCTCGGCCGCCCTGCGTGCACCCGACGAGAACGTCCCCGTCTCGCCGTCGAAGGTCGAGCAGGTGCACCGCTGCGCACTCCGCTGGGCGCTCGAGAGCGCGGGCGGGACAGCCGGCAGCGCTCTCTCGCAGTCTGTCGGCAACCTGGTCCACGACATCGCCCGCGAGCTCCCTGCCGCAGGGCACGCCGAGCTCGCCGCCGAGCTCGACCGCCGGTGGCACGAGCTCGGCATGCCCGACGGCTGGCCCGCCACGCAGACGCGCCGCCGGGCCGACGCGATGATCCGGCGGCTGGCCGAGTACTACACCGAGATCTCCGGCCCTGTGCTCGTCGAAGAGTCTTTCGAGGTGCAGGTCGGGCGCGCCGTGCTGCGTGGCTCGGTCGACAGGCTCGAGCGCAGCGGTGACGACGGCGTGAGGGTCACCGACCTCAAGACAGGCCGGGGCATCCCGAGCGTCGCCGAGGCGTCGACCAACGCACAGCTCGGTGCGTACCAGCTCGCCGTCGAGTCCGGAGCCTTCCCCGAGCTCGGCCCGGACGTGCACAGCGTCGGTGCTCAGCTCGTGTTCGTGGGGGAGGGCGTGCGAGCCACCCGACGCACGCAAGAAGCCCTCGGGGAGGCCGAAGGCAGCTGGGCGCAGACCTTGGTGACCGAGGCCGCCGAGACGATGGCCGGCGCGAGGTTCAGGGCCGTCGAGAACTCCCTGTGCCCCACCTGCAGCGTGCGACGCGCCTGCCCCGTCCAGTCCGAAGGGCGGCACGTCGTCGACCTCGGCATACCGGCCGTCCTCCCGGAGGAGCAGAGATGACCGTCCCCACAGGCGACCGCCCGAACGTGAGCGCGGGCGACCGCCCGAGCCTGAACGCGGGCGACCGCCTGGACCGCAGCGCGGGCCACCGCCCGACACTCAGCGCCGCTGACATCGCCGACCTGCTCGGGCAGCACCGACCCACCGAGGAGCAGGCCGCTGTCATCGAGGCGCCCATGGCACCGATGCTCGTCGTCGCCGGGGCAGGCTCGGGGAAGACCGAGACGATGTCGGCCCGAGTCGTGTGGCTCATCGCCAACGGCTTCGTCGAGCCGCAGGAGGTCCTCGGACTGACCTTCACGCGCAAGGCTGCCGGCGAGCTCTCCGACAGGGTGGGACGCCGGCTGCGCCAGCTCCGACGCAGCCGCGCCGGGTCGGGAGGGTCTGCCCTCGACGCGCTCGACCGCCCCACCATCTCGACCTACAACTCCTACGCCGCCTCGCTCGTCAAGGACCACGGTCTGCGGATCGGCCGCGAGCCCGGAGCCCGTCTGCTCTCCGAGGCGTCGAGCTGGCAGGTCGCGAGCGACGTCGTCGAGAGCTGGCACGGCGACCTCGGGACCGACGCCGCGGTGTCGACCGTCGTCTCGGCCGTCCTCGACCTGTCGAACGCACTGAGCGAGCACCTGCTCACCGTCACCGAGGCCCGGGACCAGATCGAGACGCTCGTCGACCAGATCGTCACGACGCCCTTCGGCGGCAAGCGCCGCTCGCTGCACGCCGACCTCGGCAAGCTCGCGCGGTCCCTCGGCGAGAGGCACGCGCTCCTCGAGGTCGTCGACGCCTTCCAGCGGCGCAAGCGCACGATGGACGCCGTGGACTTCGGCGACCAGGTGTCCCTCGCCGCGCAGCTCGCCCTCGAGGTCGACGCCGTCGCGGCGGGGGAGCGCGCCCGCTACTCCGTGGTGCTGCTCGACGAGTACCAGGACACCTCGTACGCTCAGATCCGCCTGCTGAGCGCACTCTTCGGCGACGGTCACCCCGTCACCGCTGTCGGCGACCCCAACCAGTCGATCTACGGCTGGCGCGGGGCCAGCGCCTCGGGTCCCGCCAGGTTCCCCGGGCAGTTTCGCGACGCCGACGGCCGTCCAGCAGCCGTGCACAGGCTGAGCACCTCGTGGCGCAACGACCTCGCGATCCTCGACGTCGCCAACACCACGTCGCGCCCGCTCTACCTCGCCGACCCGGACAACTCCCTGCCCTCCCTCGACCCTCGTCCGACAGCGGGCCTGGGCTCGGTCCACGGCGTGTACGCCGCGACGATCGAGGAAGAGGCGTCGGCGATCGCCGAGTTCGTCGCCAAGCGCTGGGCGCCCGGCCAGACGACGGCCGCTGTCCTGTGCCGGGCGCGCAGCCAGTTCCCGGCGATCGAGGCAGCGCTGCGCGGGCGCGGTCTGCCCGTCGAGGTGGTCGGCCTCGGCGGGCTGCTCACCACCCCCGAGGTGGTCGACCTCGTCGCGCTGCTCGAGGTGGTCCACGACCCGTCGCGCGGTGACTCGCTCATGCGTCTGCTCACAGGCCCCAGGCTCAACCTCGGCGCGTCCGACCTGCACGCCCTCGCCAGCCGCTCGGCCGAGCTCGGCCGGCGCACCCGGGCGGACAGGCCTGTCGAGGGAGACATCTCCGACGACAGGTCGATCGTCGACGCCCTCGACGACCTGCCCCCCGAAGGCTGGACCGGACCTGACGGGAGGTCCTTCACCACGGCGGGCTGGACCCGTCTGCGCTCGCTCGCCGCGATGCTGCGCGAGCTCCGGGCCCTCACCTATCTCTCCCTGCCCGAGCTGGTCGACCGTGCCGAGCGTGCCCTCGGGCTCGACATCGAGATGGCCCTGGTCGCCGCGCGCAGCCGGGACGACGCACGAGCCGGCAGACCGACCGCCGACCCGCGCGGGCGGGCCCACCTCGACGCCTTCCGCGACGTCGCGGCGACCTTCTCCGACACCTCCCAGCTCGCGACGCTCGGCGCCTTCCTCGCCTGGCTCGCGACAGCAGAGAAGCGCGAGCGCGGACTCGACCGTCCGGCGGGGACCCCCGACCCCGAGGCCGTCCAGCTCATCACCGTGCACGCGTCCAAGGGCCTCGAGTGGGACGTCGTGGCGGTCCCCGGGCTCGTCGACGGTGCCTTCCCGTCGACCCGTGCGAGCACCGACAAGGGCCCGACCTCCTCAGGGTGGCTGACAGGCCTCGGGGAGCTCCCCTTCCCTCTGCGCGGAGACGCCCAGGACCTGCCCGAGCTGTCCCTCGCCGGCGCCGAGGACTCGGCCGAGCTCAACGCGCGTCTGGTCGACTTCAGAGCGCGCTGCGGCGAGCACGAGGTCGCTGAAGAGCGCCGGCTCGCGTACGTCGCCTTCACCCGTGCGCGCAGCGACCTGCTCCTCACAGGTGCGTGGTGGCGCAGCGCGAGCAAGCCGGCGACCCCGTCGATCTTCCTCGCCGAGCTCCACGAGGCCGGGGTGCTCGCCGAGTTCACGGTCGCCGAGCAGCCCGACCCGTCGGCGACCAACCCCCGTGAAGAGCTGACCAACGAAGCAGTCTGGCCCCCGCGCGAGGCCGACGAGGCACGTCACGGCGACCTGGCCCAGAGCCCGCTCGCCGGGCAGGGCGCGCCGTCTGGCGCTGCCGGACCCGAGACGGACCCGCTCGAGGTGCTCAGGGACGCCCGCGACCACGTGCTCGACGCCCTCGTCGACGTCACCCACGAGCCTGCCCCCGCGAGCGTCGAGCCCGTGATCGGCCGGGACGGCGCCGACCTCACCGAGCTGAGCGAGATCCTGCTCGCCGAACGGATGACCCGGCGCAGCGCGGCGACAGCCATGGACTTCCCCGCGCACGTCTCCGCGTCGGGACTCGTCGAGATCGCCAAGGACCGCGGGGCCTACGCTCTCGCCCTGCGCCGCCCCGTCCCGCGGCAGCCCTCGGTGCACTCCCGCCGAGGGACGGCCTTCCACCTGTGGGTCGAGCGCCGCTACGGCGCCACCTCGCTCTTCGACCTCGACGACATGCCCGGGGCCGACGACGACCTGGTCGACGAGGACACCGCCCTGGCCGACCTCCAACGGACCTTCGAGGCGTCCGAGTGGGCAGAGCTGACCCCGCTCGCCGTCGAGGTGGGGATCGACACCATGATCGCTGGGGTCATCACCCGCACGCGGATCGACGCGGTGTTCGTCGATCCCGCGAGGCCCGGGGTGGACGGCCGAGCGCCGGGTGTGGTCGTCGTCGACTGGAAGACCGGTCGTGTGCCGCGCGACCCCGAGGCTGCTCGCGCGCGGGAGGTCCAGCTCGCCGTCTACAGGCTCGCCTGGTCGCAGTGGTCAGGCACTCCGCTCGAGGAGGTCTCGGCAGCGTTCTACTACGTCGCCGACGACACGACGGTCCGCCCAGGACGCCTCGCCGGGCTCGCCGAGCTCGAGGCCCTCGTCCGAGGGGACGGTCAGCGCCCGGACGTCGAGCCGTCGTCGGGGTCCCCGCGTGGGTGATCGGGCTTCGCGGTCGCGACAGCCTCGGTCGGCGGGGGCGGCACGGCGCCAGGGTCTGAGGTCTTCATCCCGTCAGCGCGCGGTGTCTCGTCAGTGCTCGGTGTCTCACCTGTACGCGGCGTCTCACCGGTTCGCCGTGTCTCACCGGTTCGCCGTGTCTCACCGGTGTGCGGTGTCCCGCTCGTGCGCGGTCCGGACGGAGCAGCGACAGCGTCGGATCCGACCACCCGCACGGGGGCTGTGAACGCTGCTGTCGCGACGTCCTGGAGCGGGCGCGGCTCGACCTTGCCGTAGTCGGGCAGCCGGATCTCGTCGTCACCGGAGGTGTCGTCCCCGGCCGCGTCAGCCTGCGAGGCGGAGCCCGACGAGGGTGCAGCAGCTGTCGACGGCGAGGCACCTGACGACGACGTCGATCCGGCCGACGGTGCGTGACCTGCTCCAGCGCTCGCCCCAGACCCCGTCCCGGCCGGAGATTCCCCACCCGCGTCCCGCGCCACAGGCGTCGACCCTGTCGAGCGCGAGGCCCTGGCCCGGTCGATCGCCTCGTCCTGCGCCTGAGCATGGACCGACGACGCCCGAGACGTGGCCCCAGAGGCCGGGCTGCTGGCACCCGCCGAGCTCTGACCGCTCGCGACCGAGAAGGCTCCGACCTCGGTCGAGGCGCGCTCGAGGTCGGCGAGCATGCCGACGGCGTCTTCGACGATCTCGTCGTCCTTGGTCCGCACCCCGTGCAGCAACCAGCGGGCGAGGGCGAGCTCGGAGGCGAGCAGCGCCCTGTCGACGAGGTGCGCGTCGGTCAGCTCGGTCCGGCGCAGCTGGTAGGCCTCGAGGATCGAGTCGACAGCGTCGTGGGGCGCCGTGACGAGCAGCCACGCGAGGTCGTCGGCAGGGTCGCCGACCTGGACCTCGGCGAAGTCGCTGATGGCGCTCACCTGCCCCGACCGCACGAGGAAGGTCTCGGCCGAGAGCGCCGTGTGCGTGATCGTGGGGCTGAACCGCCACATGGCGACGTCTTCGAGCGCGCGCTCCCAGCGACGCAGCAGGCCGACAGGCACCCGCCCGGTCGACGCTGCGGCGTCGACCTCGGAGAGCCGACGCTCGCGGTACTCCTGGGCGGAGTACACGGGCAGCCCGGCCCGCTCGACGATGGACACGGGGAGCTCGTGCAGCGCGCCGACCGAGCGGCCCAGGCTCGCGCTCAGACCAGGTCCGGGGACGATCCGCTCGACCCGCAGCGGGTGTCCCGGCAGGTCGGGGTAGACGACAGCCCGTCCGCCCTCGGGGAGCGGGGCGAACCCGGCCGCGCGCGGGACCTCGAAAGGAAGACGACCGTCGTCGACGTAGCCCTCGAGGGCGGCGAGGAAGGCGACCTCGGCCTCGAGCGCGGCGCCGGCCGCGAGCGTCGCGGGCGCGCGGACGACCCAGCGGCGCTGCTCGGAGTCGATCGCGGTCGCGGCGTCGAAGCCGTCGGGCGCGGAGCACGGCTGGACAGCGTGCACGTCGAGTCCGGGCACGGCCAGGGTGGAGAGGGCTGCGAGAGCGAGCGGTGAACGTGGCACCTCCCCACGGTAGACGCAAAGGGTGTCCCTCGGCCCGGAGGCACCCCGCACCGGCGGGGTGCGGGGTGGTCGAGCACATGCCCGCAGCCCGGGCCGCCCGGGCTGCGGGATCGTCGTACGGTGGAGGCATGGGACATGTCGACTGGGACCAGCTACCGCTCTCACGAGCCACCACAGCCCGCCGCGCCGAGCGCCGCACCGAGCCCGAGATCGTCAGGGCGGTGCTCGCCGAGCCGGGGACTCTCGTGGTGCTCGTGCACCGCAAGCGGCTCGCCGTCGTGCCCGGTGAGGGCCCCGAGCGCCTGCTCGCGCTCGTCCCGGCCGCTGAGGTCGCCGACGTCGCCGACGCTGCGGCGCACTCACCCGAGACGCGTCCCACCTGGCTGTACCTCGGGGCAGACGACGACCGCGCCTACGTCGCGTGCATCCTCCCCGACGCCGCCGGCGCGGACGAGCTCGGCCTCGAAGGAGTCGCCCCGGTGAGCGCGGCCGACGCTGTCGTCGCCCGTCACACGTGGGGGTCTCTGCGTGAGCTCGGTGCCCAGCTCACCACCCGCGACGTCGGGCTCGCGACCGAGGCCGTGGCCCTCGCGGCCTGGCACGCCGCCCACCCGCGCTGCCCGCGCTGCGGAGAGCCGACCGAGCCTGTCGACGGCGGCTGGGTGCGGCGCTGCAGCAACGACGGGTCCGACCACTACCCGCGCACCGACCCTGCGGTGATCATGGCGGTGCTCGACGAGGACGACAGGATGCTGCTAGGTCACGCTGCCCAGTGGCCCGCGAACCGGTTCTCGACCCTCGCCGGCTACGTCGAGCCCGGTGAGCCCCTCGAGGCGGCCGTCCGCCGGGAGGTGCTCGAAGAGGTCGGGATCGTCGTCGGAGGCGTCGAGTACCGCGGCAGCCAGCCCTGGCCCTTCCCTGCCTCGCTCATGCTCGGCTTCGTCGCCCACGCCCAGACGCGCGACATCCAGGTGGACGGTGTCGAGGTGACCGACGCCCGCTGGTTCACGCGGACGGAGATGCTCCGGGCCGTCGAGTCAGGTGATCTCGGCCTCCCGAGCCGGGCCTCGATCGCCCGCGCCCTCATCGAGGACTGGTACGGCGGCGAGCTCCCGGGAGCCTGAGCGCCACGCTCGGTCTCGTCTGACCAGGAGGGGCGGCGGGCAGGCCACGGTCTGCAGACGACAAGAGACCGTCGGGCTGCGGCCCAGACGGTCTCTTGTGTGCTGCGTGCGTCTCACGGCTCGGTGAGCCGCCGCGGCGTGCGTCGCTGCGTCAGGCCGCGAGGCGCGCCTTGACGTCGGCGAGCGACGGGTTGGTCGCCGACGACCCGTCCGGGAACACGAGCGTCGGGACGGTCTGGTTGCCGCCGTTGACCTGCTCGACGTACTCGGCGGTCCCGGGCACCTCTTCGATGTTGACCTCGGTGTAGCCGATCCCGGCCGAGTCCATCTGCGTCTTCAGGCGGCGGCAGTAGCCGCACCAGGACGTCGTGTACATCACGACCTCGCCGGCAGGGGGGAGCGTGGGGGAGGTGGCGGTGGTCTCGCTCATGGCGGGAGACTCTCCTCTCGAGAGATGTGCGGCATGCTGCCCGGCGGGCGGCGCCTCGTCGTGGACAACCGTGAGGTCGACCACCAGTATTCCCTGCGGCCGGACGCACAGCAGACCGGCTCTGGTCCGGACCTCCCAGACCCGTCTCTGCGGGCTGGACGGCGACGGCCGTGTGCCGTCCGTCTCCCGTCCCGCGTCCCGACGTGTGCCGTCCGTCTCCCGTCCCGCGTCCCGACGTGTGCCGTCCGTCTCCCGTCCCGCGTCCAGACGTGTCGGTGCGGGCTGGGAAGATGGAGTCCTCATGCCTGCACCGACGTCTTCCTCCCAGCCTTCCCTGCCGTCACAGCCGACCGGTGCGCTCGTCTCGAGCGTCCCGCGGACTCCCGAGGCGATCCTCGAGGCCCTCGACCCGGACCAGCGAGCCGTCGCCGAGGCGCTGACCGGCCCGGTCTGCGTCCTCGCCGGCGCGGGGACCGGCAAGACGCGCGCCATCACGCACCGGATCGCCTACGGCGTCCGGACAGGCATGTACAAGCCGACGACGGTCCTCGCCGTGACCTTCACAGCACGCGCTGCCGGCGAGATGCGGACCCGGCTGCGCGACCTCGGCGTGAGCGGGGTCCAGGCCCGGACCTTCCACGCCGCCGCGCTGCGCCAGCTGAGCTTCTTCTGGCCGCAGGTCGTCGGCGGCCCGCCGCCGCGCATCCTCGAGCACAAGGCCCCCGCAGTCGGCGAGGCCGCCCGCAGGCTCAGCCTCAGCGTCGACCGCGTCGCCGTCCGCGACCTGTCCTCCGAGGTGGAGTGGGCCAAGGTCTCGCTCGTCACGGCCGAAGACTACGAGCGCGCCTGCGTCGCGAAGGGGCGGCCGGCTCCCGCCGGCTTCGACCACCGCACAGTCGCCCGCCTCATCACCGCCTACGAAGAGGTCAAGACGGAGCGGTCGGTCATCGACTTCGAAGACGTCCTGCTCATGCTGGGGGACATGCTCGCCTCGAACCACACCATCGCCGAGACGGTCCGCAGCCAGTACAGGCACTTCGTGGTCGACGAGTACCAGGACGTCTCCCCGCTCCAGCAGTTCGTCCTCGACCAGTGGCTCGGCGGGCGCGAAGAGCTCTGCGTCGTCGGCGACCCGAGCCAGACCATCTACTCCTTCACGGGTGCGACGCCCCACCACCTGCTGAGCTTCAAGAAGACCCACCCCGACGCCCAGGTCGTCCGGCTGGTCCGCGACTACAGGTCCACGCCCCAGGTCGTCGGCCTCGCGAACAAGCTGCTCGCGACCAAGGGTGTGCGCCGGTCCGGCAACCACCCGGCGCTCGAGCTCGTCGCGCAGCGCCCCTCGGGCCCGCCTGTCGCGTACACGACCTACGACGACGACGAGGCCGAGGCCAAGGGCATCGCGACCAAGGTGGGACGGCTCATCGCCGCCGGGACCGCGCCGTCGGAGATCGCCGTCCTGTACCGCACCAACGCCCAGTCCGAAGGCTTCGAGGCCGCGCTCGCCGACGCCGGGATCGCCTACCTGGTCAGGGGAGGGGAGAGGTTCTTCGTCCGCCGCGAGGTGCGCGACGCGATCGTCCTGCTCCGCGGGGCGGCACGCTCGGCCGAGCCCGACATCCCGATGCCGACCACGGTCCGGGACGTCCTCACCTCGGCGGGCTGGTCGGCCGTGCCGCCCGCGACCCGTGGCGCCGCCCGTGAGCGGTGGGAGTCCATGCAGGCCCTCGTGGGGCTCGCTGACGACCTCTGGGACAAGCGTCGGGCCTCGCTGCCCGACCTCATCCAGGACCTCGAGGAGCGTGCGTCTGCCCAGCACGCACCGACTGTCGAGGGCGTCACCCTCGCCTCGCTGCACGCGGCCAAGGGACTCGAGTGGGACGCGGTGTTCCTCGCCGGGATGAGCGAGGGGCTCATGCCCATCTCGCTCGCGGAGACCGACGAGGCCGTCGCCGAGGAGCGGCGCCTGCTCTACGTCGGCATCACCCGTGCCAGGGAGCACCTCGACCTCTCCTTCGCCCGGGCGCGCAACCCCGGAGGACGCGCCGGACGGCGTCGCACACGGTTCCTCGACGGGCTGTGGCCGAGCGACAACCCGGCAGCCGGGATCCGGCGTGCGCCCCGCGACGTCGGCGGCCGGACCGCGGTCGTCGTCACGGGGGAGTACGACGCCGAGCTCTACGAGGCGCTCAAGGACTGGCGGACCGCCCGCGCCGAGGCGATCGACAGGCCGAAGTTCGTCGTGTTCTCGGACTCGATCCTGCGCGCCATGGCCGAGCTCGCACCCACCACGAACGCTGACCTGGTGCGGATCGACGGGGTCGGCCCGGGCAAGGTCGAGACCTACGGGGCAGAGGTCCTCGGGGTGGTCCGAGCACATGTCGAAAAGAAACTCGGTAATTAACTTGCAGGTCGAGAACCGCCAGCCCTAAGGTTCAAGAGTCCGAAGAAGGAGCGGCGACGACCGAGAGGTCTGAGCCCGAGACGAGAGGAGGTGGGTGCTAGATGGAGATCAACATCATGACCGCAACGGTCATCGGAAGCCGCGACGCAGCGAGCTACCCAGCGAAGGTCGGCTCAGCCGCGACCGCTGTCTCCACTCGTCGTCGGTTCGCCGGCATCGACCGCACCCACGTCTCCGCACCCAGGGCACACACCGTCTGACGACTGTTCAGACGTGCCGTCCAGGCCGCGGAGTCCTCAGGGATCCGCGGCCTTCTTCGTACCACCAGCCTGTCTCCGTGCCTGCGGGGGTCGGCTCGTCGTACTCAGGCTCCGCGCATCCCTCACAGCCAGACCATGTGAGAAAACGGGATACAAGGAGGACACCGTGCGGCCTACAACGCTGCTCGACACGATGTCACAGGGCGGATCCGGGGCTTGGGCTCGACCCAGCACCACCCAGGAGCCGACGCACGACCAGGCGACCGTCCGCACAGACGCTCGACCTGCAGCAACACTCACCCAGCTCGAGGGCCGGGAGTTCGACGAGCTCGTCGCGGGCCTCGTGCCCTGCCGCAACAACGACCCCGAGCTCTGGTTCGCCGAGCAGTCGGCCCAGGTCGAGCAGGCCAAGGCCCTCTGCAAGGAGTGCCCGCTCGCGGCAGCCTGCCTCACCGGTGCGGTCGACCGTGCCGAGCCGTGGGGCGTGTGGGGTGGAGAGGTCTTCGTCGACGGCGTCGTCGTCGCGAAGAAGAGGGGGCGGGGTCGCCCCCGCAAGTCCGAGGTGGCATGACATGACGTCAGCCCCTCGTCAGCACCCGGGTGCCACGACACCCGTCTCGGTGCACCCGCAGCGCGGGTGCACCGACCAGCCCCGCAGCCGGGGCATGGCATCGAGCGTCTCGACGTCGATGCTCGCCCCGGCTGTCGCGGGCCGCCGCCCGTCGAGGTAGGCCACCACCTCCGCCGCGACGAGCGCACCCGCCGTCGCCGCGACCGCAGACGACTGCGGCGGCCGTCCGCCAGGCGCGGCACCGAGCGCCGCCGGCGCCTTCGGCCCTGCAGCATGCAGAGGATCGTCCTCCGCGAGATCGCCCAGGGATTCGACCTGGAGCTCGACACAGCGCACGCACGCCGTCTGACCAGGCAGCACAAAGGGCCCCACCACGGCTCCCCACGCCGTCACCGTCACGACCAGGTGCGGGACTCCCTCAGCCACGAGCCGTGCCGTCCGCAGCACCCCGACTCCCTCCTCGACGACGAGGACGACGACGTCAGGGGAGTCGTGCTCTCCGTCGCCGACCTGCGTCCCGCGCCGGGCCAGGACGACCACGTCGCGCAGAGCGTCGTCCCAGCGCCGGCCGACGTGGTGCTCGCGCAGGCCTCCCACGCCGACGTCGGACGGCCGGACCTCCCGCGGGTCGACCAGCAGCAGCGTGCCGATGCCGCTCGCCGTCAGGACGTCGACAGCGACGGCTCCGAGACGACCTGTCCCGACGACTGCCACGACCCGCCGGGCTCGGGCAGCCACGAGAGCCCCTCCTGTGGTCCCCTGGGACCGTGATCGCGCGTCGACCGCGGCGGCGTCGTCGAGCAGCGCCGACCGGACCTGGCCGGGATCGGTCGCGGCTGTCTGCGAGGCAGCACCCACCCCTCGGCTGTGCCTGCCCGGGGTGGAGGTCCTCCGCACTGTGATCTCCGTCCTGGGGGTGCTGTCGGCAGGGGCGTGCACCTGGACGACGGCTGCCAGACCTGTCGCGGAGGTCCATCCTCCCGTGACCGGGGAGCCTGCGGCCGTTCTCCACAGGAGCCGTCTCGATCACCCGTCGGACGGAGGTGGACCGGGCGAAAGGACGCACCGCCCCGGTGAGATGCTTCGTGATCAGCCGCCGAGACGCTACGGTTCGTCTGTGCCCGACACCGTCGACGGAGTGCCAGTCCCCCAGGTCGAGGTCCGACGCAGCCGTCGACGCAAGAGCACGGTGAGTGCGTACCGCGACGGGGACCGGACGATCGTCTCCATCCCTGCACGGTTCTCGCGCGCCCAGGAGGCAGAGTGGGTCGCGCGGATGGTGGCGCGCCTCGCGGACAAGGAGCAGCGCCGCAGACCCTCCGACGAGGGGCTCGCGACGCGGGCGGCGGTCCTCTCCGAGAAGTACCTCGACGGCCGTGCCCGGCCATCGTCCGTGCGGTGGTCCAGCCGCCAAGGACGACGCTGGGGGTCGTGCACCCTGCCCGACAGGTCGATCCGTATCTCGACGCGGGTGCGCGGGATGCCCTCGTGGGTGCTCGACTACGTGCTGCTCCACGAGCTCGCCCACACGCTGCACGCCGGCCACGGGCCCGAGTTCTGGGCGCTGCTCGACGCCTACCCCCGGACTGAGCGGGCCCGGGGGTTCCTCGAGGGGTTCTCCTTCGCCTGCGACACGGGGGCCGACGAGATGCCGCCCCAGGACGACGAGGACGACGACCCCGCCTGATGCGCGCGGCCTGACGGCTGGGGCAAGCTGCCGCGTTCTGCGGCCTGCCGCTCAGGAGGGCCGTGGCATGCCCGAGCGGTCTATGGTGATCGGCACGCCTGCACCGTCGTCATCGGCTCGGTCGCCAACCACTGATGTAACGTGTGTCACCTTTCTGGTTCGTGAAGTGCCGTCATATCGGAAGCTGGGCGGTGTCTTCAACTTCAGGGACGTCGGAGGCCGCGCGTCGTCTCGAGCGCCGTCCGACGGGCGGGACGAGGAGAGGGAAGCTGTGGAGCAGACACCGATCGACTGGTCGCCTGGCGACGGGGCGGTTGCTCGGTCCTTCGTGCGCGGACGCGAGGACCTCGAGGCACCGCTCGGAGAAGAGCTCGAGCGGCTGAGCGACGAAGAGCTCGCAGGTCGAGCCCGCTCCGGCGACCCCGTGCCGTTCGAGATGCTCTGGCGTCGTCATGCCGATGCCGGTCGAAGGGTCGCCAACCGGTTCACCTCCGCCAGCGACCCTGACGACATCGTCCAGGAGGCCTATCTGCGCATCTTCTCCTCTCTGGGGCGCGGACGAGGTCCAGACGGGCCGTTCAGGCCGTACCTCTACCAGACCATCAGGAACATCGCGATCACCTGGTCGCGCCAGCAGACGTCGAGTCTCGAGCTGCTGGCAGACCGGAGCGACGGCACCGACCTCTCCGAGTCGGTCCTCGAGGGGACGATCACGGCGACGGCGTACCGCTCCCTGCCAGTGCGCTGGCAAGAGGTCCTCTGGTACACCGAGGTCGAAGGCCTCGAACCTGCCGACATCGCACCTCTGCTCGGACTCAGCGCGAGTGCGGTATCCGCCTTGTCCTACAGGGCCCGGGAGGGCTTGCGACGAGCCTGGTTGCAAGCGCACGTGAGCGCGACGGCCCTGCCTGAGGAGTGTCGATGGCCCACCGAGCGGATGGGAGAGGCCAACCGTGATGCGCTGAGCCGCAAGAACAGAGAGCGTTTCGACCTTCACGTCGAGGGGTGCTCTCGGTGCACCCTCGTGCTCGAGGAGGTCGACGAGGCGTCTCGGCGACTGGGCCTGGTCATCGCTCCGCTTCTCGTGGGAGTCCCCTGGGCGACGCTTCAGGGCGGCACCACGACGACGGTGGTTGGGGTGGCGGTCGGGTCGCCGACTCCATCTCCGCACGGGTGGGGCGGCCGGTGGTCTGCGCTCTCGTCGGGCGTGCGGAGCGGCTATCGCGTCTCTACGCGAGCCGTAGCGGTGCTCGTCGTGTTCCTCGTGGCAATCTCAGCAGCCGTCGTGCTGGCCTGGGGGGCGCTCCGCGACACGCATGCGGAAATAATCGGGGGAGCAGGCAAGGCGGCGTCCCCGCCTCCCGAACCTGCGCGTCCTGACGGGCCTTCTGGTCCCGCCCCCCTCGAAGAGTCGTCGTCTGATGTCGAGGCGGGCGCTGTCGACGAGGTCCCGCTGCTGCCCCCTGCTGATCCGATCGACCCACTGCCGCAGACGGCAGAGCCGACAGGACCACCGACGACCTCCCCGAACACGACGCCACCAGAGGGGATGCCGGAGACCGACAGCGAGAGCGAGGGGATGCCTGGCCTGCCTGATGAAGGTGTGTCTCCTCAGCCCAGCGCGCCCGAGGAGCCGAGCACACCGGATGATCCCGACGGACCGCGTGCCCCGACTCTCACCGGCCCGTCCACACTGACGCCGCTGACGACCTTCCCGGCCCTCTCGGGCACAGCTGATCCTGGGGCGTTGGTGGTGATCTCGACGGTCGCTGGCGACGAGCTGTCCACTGCGCGCGCAGACGCCCAGGGAGCCTGGTCCGCTCTCGTGTGCACGGGCGCGACGAGCGATGCACCCGTGTGCTCCTCCGACGGGGAGTCCCTCGCGGTCGTGGCGCGCGTCCTCGACGAGCAGAGCGGTCTGGTCTCAGACGTGTCCAGTGCCCTCACGTGGACCTTCGAGAGGCCCGACGTCATGCTCTCCGACCCCGCAGGAGGGCCACTCGTCAGCGGAGACATCCGTGTCGAGCTCATGGGATCAGCAGGTGAGCTCGTCCAGGTCATCATCGACGGTGTGCCGACAGGTCGCTATCACCTGATGCCGCAGTCGGGTGAGCTCGTGTGGCGTGATGTCGCCCCGGGCGTGCACACGGTGGGCGTGAGGTTCGTGACGGTGGAGGACGAAGGCGCGGAGAAGGTCGTCACCTCATTCGGTCCGGTCCGGACCTCGACAGTCACGGTCGAGTAGGACAGCGACTGGAAGGTCCGGCTCCAGGGACGTGCCCACGCATCGAGTCCGAGGGAGGGACGGGCGGGGAGGCGTCGCCGTCGCGGCGATCTGGGCCGTGATGCCCCGATTCACGACGACCGTCAGAACTGCTCGTCGTTCTCGCGTCATGCTGGCCACTCTGCGGAGTCTCTCTGATGAGAGGGCGTGGCACCCGGCCGCGCCCGGTCGAGATCGGAGGCCTCTGTGGGGCTCAAGTTTCCCCTAGCGGACGTGCTGTCCGTCGTCATAGGGCTAGCGCTCGGCGTCGGGACGGGCCAGCTCAGCGCTCAGGCGGCCGACGGTTCGACGTCGTCCCCGGGTATCGGCTGGCCGTGGATCCTGGCGGCCTGCGGTGCTGTCGTGTTCCTCGCGTGCACGGCTGTCGTCCTGACGAGGCTCGCCTCTCAGAAGGGGCGGCACCGATGATCCCGTGCAAGACATTCGTCGTGCCCACGGTCTGCACGGAGCCCCGAGTCACTGCGCTCAGTGGCAGCGACACCGCTCTTGTCGAGTCCACCCGTGCAGGGAACCCCGACGCGTTCCTCGAGCTCTGGACCCGCCACTTCGAGGCAGTGGTGGGTGTGGCGCGGCGGCTCGTCGCTGACGAGAGCTCGGTCCTGTCCGTGGTCAACGACGCTTTCGCTGTCGTCATGGTCGACATCGCCCAGGACCGCTACGCCCACGACCGGGTGGGTCTGGAGCCGTTCAGGCTCTCTGTGTACAAGGCCGTCGCCGACCTCGTAGGCCACCCTCGTCCCAGCGGTGCGTCAGATGTCCCGCTCCTGCGCGCGCTTCGCAGGCTACCGGCCCGGCTGCAGTCGGTCGTGTGGTACGTCGACGTCGAGGAGATGGACTGGGACGAGGTCGAGCGGCTTGTCGGCGAAGGTCCTGCCGAGGTGCGCACGGCGTACAGGCTGGCCCACACGAACCTGCGCGCGGAATGGGTCATGGCTCTGCTAGAGGACCAGACGATCCCCGACGGGTGCGCGTGGAATCTGCGGCGCACCAGCTCACGGGCTGCCGGGTGGCTCTCGTGGACCGCGACCAGGCGCTACGACCGCCATCTGCGCGGCTGCACGTGGTGCCAAGAGCTCGGCGAAGGGCTCGGAGATCCCGCCGCGGCCCTGGCGTGCCAGGCGTCCCGCATCTTCGACCCGTGTGAACGGGCGGTCGACGGTGCGTCTGTGTCGATCCCGGACCTGGTAGCGATCCAGCACCAGGAGTCCTGGACCTCTGGACGAGGACGACGACGCAAAAACGGCAAAAATGGTACCTACGTGCCACTAGGTAGTAGAGAAGACTAAAAAAACAATCAGACCAAGTATGTCGATCAATATGGTCGACCCCGAGTGGAAACCGCAGAGAAACTCACGTGTCCTCGCTTTACACGCTTCTTCATGTGAAGGTGTAGGCGGTTCGAACTGACTGAAATCCTGGAAGGGAACCCGCATGACTCGCGCAGCCGACAACAAAGACCGCCGCGTCCTTCGCCGCGCCGGCGAATCGCACGACGTCTGACAGCACTCCTCACAGCAACGGCGCTCATGAGTGCGGGTCTGGTAGTCGTGGAGACCGCCGTGGCACCTACCCCTGCCTCGGCCGCTCCTGGGGATCCGTTCAGCCCTCAGACGCCGACCGTCTTCATCGCTCAGGGCTCCCCGTCGCAGCTGCAGCGTGCGGAGACCACGGGTGATGGGACCTTTGTCTTCGCCGACGAAGGTGGGCCCGCCGCCGTCGCCTACAACGCCATCGCCTTCAACCCCGCCGACAACTACATCTACGGCATGGTGATTACCGCCGCAGGAGGCATTCCCCGTGGTGCCCTCGTCCGGATCGGACAGGAAGGATCGGTCACCCGAGTCGGGACCACGGTCTACACGCACCCGGCGACGAACGCGACGAACTCGACACGCTTCTACTCAGGTGCGTTCAACCCGGCTGACGGCCTCTACTACGTCTCCGACTTCTCGCCGGTCACCACTATGCTGGCGATCAACGTCTCGACCGGCGCCGTAGTGCGGACCATCAACCTCGGCCAGGCTCCCGATGTCCAGGACTTCGCCTTCAAGGACGGCTTTGCCTGGGGTGCGAACATCGCCGGGGACGTCCGACGGATCAACGTTGCTACGGGCGCCATCACCACCTTCCCGAGGGCTATCGCCCCCGGAGCCGGCGGCTACGGCGCGGTGTGGAACTTCGGAAACGGCAACCTCGGGTTCTCTGCTAACAGCACCGGTGCGGTGCTTCAGGTGCGGATCACGAACCCGGCGAGTGCGACCCCGACCTTCACCACGGTCTCGAACGTGCCGGGCCCGAGCTCGAACCTCAACGACGGCACGTCGATCCCCGGACTCCCCACAGACCTTGCGATCCTTAAGAGCGGACCAGCGACGTTCCTCGACGGCGACCGCATCAGCTACAACATCACGGTGACCAACAACGGCGCTGGCACCTCCAGCGGTTGGACTGTCACCGACACCCTCCCAGCAGGGCTGAGCAACCCGAGCGTCACAGGCACGACTACCCAGATCTCTGGCAGCACGATCACCGCCAGCGGCGGGCGGCTGGCCGTCGGGGAGTCGGCTACGTTCACCGTCTCAGCCGACACCGCGGTCGCTCCCGGGGCATGCCTGCAGAACACCGCGACCGTGGTTGCCAACGAGCTCGACAACGTCCCTGCCAACAACCAGAGCACGGCCGAGAGCTGCGCGCTGGAGCCTGCCCTCGACATCGAGAAGACCTCCGACGCGACGGCTGACTCACGTCCCGGCGACGTCGTGACCTACACCGTCACCGCCACGAACACCGGCACCGGCGACTACACAGCGAACAACCCGGCAGTGGTCTTCGACGACCTGGCCGGTGTCCTGGACGACGCGACGTTCAACGACGATGCCGCAGCGACCCAGACCGGAGACCTGTCCTACCAAGAGCCCCTGCTGAGCTGGAGCGGGCCCCTGGCGATCGGGGCAAGCGTCGCGATCACCTACACCGTGACCCTCGGCAGCGGTGGCGACGGCGAGGTCCGCAACGTGGCGTGGCAGCCCGGAGACCCTGGCAACCCGACTCCTCCTGCGTGCGACCCGCCGGACGCCGGTGGTCTGGACCCCGAGACCGGTCAGCCGTGCGCCACGACCCAGCTCAACCTGCCCAAGCTCTCCATCGACAAGATCGCCGACCGCACCGACCTGCCCGCCATCGGCGAGCAAGCCACCTACACCGTGACGGTCACCAACGAAGGCCCCGGTGACTACACCGCTGGTGCACCAGCGACCATGACCGACGACCTCACCGCGGTGCTCGACGACGCGACCATCGATGAGGGATCGTTCACAGCCTCCGTGGGAGCCATCTCCTACACCGAGCCGCAGTTGTCGTGGTCGGGTGTCCTGGCCGCCGGGGAGTCCGCGACGATCAGCTATTCGGTCACCTACACCGGTGCCGGCGACCAGATCCTGCGCAACCTCGCGTGCGTCCCGGTCACCGAGGTCGTCGCCGGCCAGCAGGCCTGCGACACCGTGCAGATCCCCGGCTCTGACCTGAACCAGCGCAAGAGCGTCCAGGCCTCTGACGACCCCGTGGTCGCGGGCAGCCAGCTGACGTACACGCTGTTCTTCGAGAACGACGGTCCTGCCGCCGCAGACGTGGACGCCGTGGACTTCCTCACCCAGGTCCTCGACGACGCCGACGTGACCGTCGAGCCCGCTTCGAGCACGCTGACTGCAGTACGCACTGGCGACCGCATCGACATCACCGGCTCGGTCGCTTCTGGGCAGACAGCCACGGTGACGTACACCGTGACCATCCGTCCTGACGGGCAGCGCGGGGACGACCTCGCCGCGAACTTCCTGTTCACCGACGACCCTGACAACCCGCCGGTGCCGCCGACCAGCCCGGTCTGCGTACCAGAAGACGTCAACTCACCCGACTGCACCAGCACAGCGATCGCAGCGGTCGAGTACGTCAAGACTGTCTCCGCTGACACCGACCCGGTCGGGCCTGGGACCGTCCTGACCTACACGGTCGAGATCACCAGCACCGGCGCCGCCACGGTTCCCGTCTCGCGCCAGGACGTCCTCACCGACGTCCTGGACGACGCGAGGGTCCAGACACAGCCGAACTCGGACACCGCCTCGGTCACCGTGACCGAGATCGACCCGGACCGCTTCACCATCGGCGGTGAGCTCGCAGGCGGGCAGGTCGCCACGGTCACCTACCAGGTGGTCGTCAACGACCTTGCTGCTCGAGGGAACAACTCTGCGGCCAACTTCCTCGTCCCGCCGGGGCAGGCGCCCCCTGCTGAGTGCGTGGAGGGTTCGACCGAGTGCACGGTGACGCCGCTGTCGAACGTCACCGTCGTCAAGAGCGTGGACCCGGCTTCGGGAACCACGGTCGTGGCTGGTCAGGACCTCACCTACACCCTGACCTTCACCAACTCCGGTCAGGCTGCCGGGGAGGCTGCCTTCGACGACGTGATCGCCGGTGTCCTCGACGACGCGACGATCTCCTCCGCCCCGGCCGCCTCTGACGCAGCGCTGACCGTCAGCGACGTGGCGAACGGACGCTTCTCGGTCTCCGGCACACTCGCCGCAGGCCAGACGGTGACGGTCACCTACACGGCGACCGTCAACCCGGACGGTGAGCGTGGGGACAACGTCCTGGGTAACTTCGTCACCGGTCCCGGTGAGGAGCCGCCGGCGGAGTGCGTGCCCGGCTCGACGCTGTGCACCTCGAACCCTGTCCCGGAGGTCGGGTTCTCCAAGTCCGTCCAGGCGTCGACCACACCGGTCGCGGCTGGCACGGAGCTGACCTACACCCTCACCTTCGAGAACACAGGTACAGCGGCCGGTCAGGTCGACACTATCGACTACCTGGCAGGCGTGCTCGACGACGCCGACGTGACCTCCGAGCCCACCTCTGACGTGCTCACGGCTCAGCGCACCGCTGACCAGATCGCGATCACCGGAGAGCTCCCTGCAGGTGCGACAACTACGGTCGTGTACACGGTGACGGTCAAGGCCGACGCAGACCGCGGTGACAACGTCGCCGCGAACTTCCTCCGTGACTCTGGCGACACCCCTCCCATCCCAGGGGAGGCCTGCCAGCCGGCCGATGACCAGTCGCCTGACTGCACAGCAACACCGATCGGCCTCCTGCTGGTCACCAAGGCCGTGACGGCATCGACCTCGCCGGTCGAAGCCGGGACCGTCCTGACCTACACCCTGACCTTCGACAACCAGGGCCAGGCAACCGTCCCCGTCGACGAGACCGACACGCTCAGTGACGTCCTCGACGACGCGACGCTCCTCAGCGAGCCGGAGTCCTCCGACGCGGCGCTGGCGGCCACCACGGTCACCGACGACGCGATCAGCATCACCGGCCAGCTCGCTGCCGGTCAGACGGTCACCGTGACCTACCAGGTGACCGTCAACGACCCCGCCGACCGCGGCAACAACTCGGCGGCGAACTTCGTGGCGCCCACGGGGCAGGAGCCTCCGGCCACCTGCGAGCCCACGGACCCGCGCTGCACGGTGACGCCGCTGCCGAACGTCGACGTCGTCAAGACGGTCGACCCGGCCTCGGGTACGACGGTCGTCGCGGGCCAGGCGCTCACGTACACCCTGACCTTCACCAACTCGGGTCAGGCTGCTGGGGCGGTTTCCTCTGACGACGTGGTCGCCGGTGTGCTCGACGACGCCGACGTGACCGCTGCTCCGCAGGCGTCCTCGGACGCACTGACCGCCTCGGCGATCACCGATGGCCGTTTCCAGGTCACCGGGTCGTTGGCCGCCGGCCAGACCGAGACTGTGTCCTACACGGTCACGGTGAAGGCTGACGGTGACCGTGGGGACAACGTGCTGGGTAACTTCGTCACCGATCCCGGCGCCGAGCCGCCGGCCGAGTGCGAGCCTGGTTCTACGGTCTGCACTGTCAACCCCATCCCCGAGATCGAGGACTGGAAGACTGTCGCCCCGGCGACGGGCACTCCCGTCGTTGCGGGCCAGGAGCTCACCTACACGCTCCACTTCACCAACACAGGCACGGCCGTGGGCACAGTCTCGAAGGTCGACGACCTGACCCACGTCCTTGACGACGCTGACGTCACGACCGAACCGGTCGCGACGTCGGACTCGTGGACAGTCGGTCGGGACGCGCAGCGCATCTCGATCCAGGGTGACATCGCCCCGGGGGAGACTGTCACGGTGGCCTACACGGTCACGGTCAAGGCCTCGGGAGACCGCGGTGACGAGATCATGGCGAACTTCCTGCTCGATCCTGACACTGCACCGCCGGCCGACCCGGTCTGCGAAGCGGTCGACGGGCAGCGCGCCGACTGCACGGTCAACCCCGTCGGGGACATCCGACCGTCGAAGTCTGTGGACCCCGAGTCGGGGACCGCGGTCAAGGACGGTCAGAAGCTGACCTACACGCTGTCCTTCGAGAACACCGGACAGGGCGCAGCGGCGATCGACTACGTCGACCACATGGCCGAGGTCCTCGATGACGCCACACTTGCCGGAGACATCACCACGACAGGTGGGGCGCAGGTCAGCGGTCCGCTCGACGGACAGCTCCTCGTCAGTGGCACCATCCAGCCTGGGGAGACCGCGACCGTGGTCTACACGGTGACGATCAAGGCTTACGCCGACCAGGGCGACCACGGTGCCGCCAACTTCTTGACCGTCGCCGGTCAGGACCCGCCGGCTGAGTGCACACCGGACAACCCGCTGTGCACCGACAACCCCATCCCGGCACCCCCCGCATCCCCGGGGACACCGGGAACGCCTGGGCTCGCGTGGACAGGAGCAGCCGGGCTCACCGCCGCGCTGATCCTCGCTCTGCTCCTGGCCGCTGGTGGAACCGGACTCGTCTACGCCACCAAGCGTCGCCGGTCCACCACCGCTGAGTCGACAGACCTCGGCTAGCAGCGACAGATGAGAGGAGGGGCACTGGTCATCCGACCAGTGCCCCTCCTCTTCTTGCGTCACGGACAGCGGCCGCTGCCGTCACGGATCCTGAGGCCTCGGCGGTGGGCAGTGGTCATCGCAGCTCGTCGACGGTCGCGACCGGTGTCATGCCTGGCTGACTGTCAGATCTTGGGACCGTGAAGATCCGCACCGCCTCACGGACCAGTGCAGTCGCCGGGGAGTCGAGGTCTTGGCCAAACGACTGACACCACGAACAGCCGCGCTGGTGTCGGTCGTACCGTGCGGTCGATGCCCACGACAGCGAGCCGGTGGAGCGAGAGCCCGCCCGCCGCAGGTTCCAGGCGCACGAGTCGCGAACCGTGGGGTCCTCGAGGAGGGTGAGGATCCACTCGGCGCGCAAGCGCTCCAGAGCCGGTGACCGTGCGCTGACGATGTCGGCCGGCGACTCGCCGAGCAGGCGTCCTACCTCTCGCGCCTGGACTGCTTCGACGTCCCGGTACCAGAGGATCGACTGGAGGCGTGGTGAGAGTCGACGCAGACCGCGCAGCACTGCTGGGACGGCGTCACGACTGGGCAGCGGGTGTCCCACCAGATCCGCGACGGCCCGGTACACGGAGAGCCTGAAGGGTTCGAGGCCGATGCGGTGACGGTCAGGGCGATCGCGGGCGATGTCCAGCATCACTGCGGCGAAGGCCTCGTTGATGACCGAGTGGGTGGCAGCCTCCGAGCCGATCAGACGATAGGTGAAGCGCGCGACGCTCGAGACATGGCGGACCCAGAGCTCGAGGAATGCGTCCGGCGAGCCGGAGCGGGTCTCCTCGATGAGCGCGAGGTCGCCGTTGACGGGGCGCTCTGACGAGGGGAGCGCGTCGGGAAGCCACGCGGCTGCTGCGGAATCGCCGCGGGAGATCATCCGTTCCGCCATGACTGACTCGCTCCTCGCTCCGAGAGAGCGGGTATCGCCTCCGTTGACGTTCTTCTGCTCACCTTGGATTCCTCCGGTAGGGAGGGCAGGCGACCCGTATGTCGCACCCCACACCTACGAAGACTGTGTGGAGGCTCTGTCGTGACGCGAGACCTCCGAAGAGCTGAGCGGGGAGGCGTGGTCGGTGCACACGGACCGTGCCCGCCGACCGTCACAGGCGTGCCTGCGCTGAGACGATCTCGCTGCAGGGCGTGAGGATCAGAACTCGTCGTCCGGTTGCCGTCATGATCGGGTGTCGGGGCTGTCTTCGTAGGTGAGGGTGGCGTTCTGTGTCTGGGCGCACCGTACGGTTCCAGTGAGCTGCGCGGCCGACCTTCGCGACTCGGACGGAGCCCCTCACCATGGAAGTTACGGATACCACCGCTGGCCGTGCCAGACGGACGCTCTCGCTGTGGACCAGAGGAGGAAGGACCGCACGACGCGGCGGTCGTCGCCTGGCCAGGCCGGTCGCAGTACTGCTGACCGCTGGTCTGCTGGGCGCAGGTGTCACTGCACCAGCCTCGGCGGCACCGGCGCTCGGGCTGACGCTCACACCGATCGGTTCCACGGTGCTCTCTGGTGACACGACGACGTTCCAGATCGCGTGGTCGTGCAGCTCGACGAGTGAGTCCTGCGACGCAGGGATGATCTCGGTCCCCGTGCCGACCCTGCAGCCCGACACCTCCGTCCAGACCGTCTACGTCCAGGGCACGCCGTCGACAGATGGCGCCTCGGGAGCGCCGACGGTCACCGGGGGCGTCATCACGTGGCCGATGTCAGCCTCGCTCTCCGCGGGAAGCTCTGGCCAGATGACCTTCACGGTGAAGGTGCCGAACATCTCCTCACCGAACGGCGACACGATCGAACCGGTCGCGACCTTCACGGCGAGTGGCGTGACCCAGACGGCGACCGCCACCAAGACCGTCGTCTCCGACACCGACCTGGTGACCGACAAGCGGATGATGAGCGCCACGACCCCGGGCCTCGACGTCCCGGTGACTTATCAGATCGCCACGATGCACCGAACCTCGATCAACCCCAGCACCGGTCGTTTCGGGGGCGAACCGGCCAAGGGGACCTGGGGTGTGACCGATGTCGTGACCGTCGACCACCTGCCGACCGGCGCTGAGTTCGTCTCGGCCACCGGAGGCGGGGTCTACGACGCGGCGACGCACACGGTCTCCTGGCCGGCGTGGTCCGACAACGGTGCAACAGGGAACTTCACGATCGCTCCCGACTACCAGCTCACGATCCGCTACCCCTCTACGGTGTTCAGCACAGCAAGCACAGCGACGAACACGGCAACTGCATCGGCTCACCCGTACCTGCGTCCAGATCAAGAGGTCACCTCGAGCGACGAGGTGAGCCACGGGTTCGCCGCGGGCTCGGCTCGCGGTGCAGTGTCCAAGAACGGCTCGCTGGCCCGCCCGAACGGTGGGATCCGAGGAGGCAACACCGCGTGGCAGATCGGGCTGAGCAACCTCGGCACGGTTCCGCTCAGCGTGGATGTCACCGACCGCCTCCCGTGCATATGGTCCTCACCCCGTGACGGGAACACTGACTGCAGCACCCCCGCAATCCGGAATGTGACGCTGCGGCTGACCGGCGGGACCGCGGGAACGCCCTACACGATCGACTACGTCACCAATCTCGGTTCAACCGGGAGCACGACCCTGACTGCCGGACCGGCGAACGTGCTCCTCCCGTCGCAGTCGACGGCGGAGTGGGTCACCTCGGTCCGCATCCGCGCCACGATCCCCGGTGGGGACGTCGCGAGCATCGAAGTCTCCGGTGTGGTCTCGCCGGACCTTCCCCAGGACTCCACGGGTGCGACGTACCGCAACCCGAACGTACCCGTCGGGGCGGACGTCTACCTGGAGAACTGCCTGGCTGGCACCCTGACCAACGCGAACACGCAGGCAGTCGTCCAAGAGTTCACGGACGTCTGCGGCTACGTCCGCATCCCGCCGGACCGACCTGTGGTGCGGGTGGGCAAGACGATGACCGACAACGTCCAAGGCCCCGAGGGGCAGATGGGTGTGGGCCTGACGCTGTCCACGTCGGCGAGCAATGCCAGATGGTCACCGGTCCTGACGGACCTGCTGCCAGAGGACCTTCGCTTCGTGCCCGGGAGTTTCACCACCGCGGGGTTGACCACGGCAGCCAAGGCTGTGCTCACCGACGAGAACCTTCTGCTGGAGGTGATCGAGGACTACAACGGCAGTGGTCGCCAGCTGGTGCGGGTGAGCTGGCCGGGGACATCTGGTCTTGCCCCGAACGGGGCCTACGGGACGGTGAGATTCGCGGTCCAGGTGCGGCCGGGCGCTGAGGTTGGGCAACGGCTCAACGAACTGGCAGTGTTCGACACCCAGTTCGCGAGCATCGGATGTGTCGTGAACACCGCCAAGGTCGACACCGGCGCGCTCGTCGACGGGTCTGGGCGGACCGGATGCGCCACGACCGCCAGCTACACCGTCGTGGCCAGTCCCTCCATCGGTGGGACCAAGTGGGTCAAGGGATCGCTCGACGAGGACTTCTTGTCGTCACCGTCGGTGGGCCTGGTGCTCGCCGGTCAGACAGCCGAGTACCGCCTCGACGTAGAGAACACGGGGAACGTGGCGGTGAACGGTGTCGTGGCCTACGAGATCCTGCCGCACGTCGGTGACTCTGGCGTCGGCCCGGCGTCGAGCGACGATCGTGGGAGCCAGTGGCAGACGATCCTTGCCGGCGCAGTGACGAGCGACGTGCCCGCTGAGATCTCCTACTCCGCCTCGACCAACCCGTGCCGGGGCGAGGTCATGTCTGAGGGTGGCTCTCGCGCCGATGCCCCGGCAGGCTGCATCGACGACTGGACGACCGTCCTCCCGGACGACCCGTCCCAGGTGCGGGCCGTACGGATCGACTTCGGGACCACCGAGTTCGCTGCCGAGCAGGTCCACTCGGTCACGGTGCCGGTCTCGGCTCCCTCTGACGCCGACGGTGTCGCGTGGAACTCCTTCGCGGTAGCGGCCGACGAGGCCTCCACAGGCGACGCGGTCCTGCCCGTCGAACCGAACAAGGTCGGACTTCGAGCACAGTCCTCGCTCAGCGTGGACAAGTCCGTCGCCCAGACGAGCGTGAAGCCCTCAGGAGAGGTCGTCTGGACCATCACCGTCTCCAACGACGGTGCAGGCCGCACCGGTGGCATCGTCGTGGTCGACAGGCTGCCGGACGCTCTGGAGTACGTCTCGTCGACGAGCACCAACGGGACCTACGACCCGCAGACCCAGGGATGGACACTCGCAGAGGACCTCCTCGCGGGTGCATCGGCGACACTCGAGCTCACGACGAAGGTCCGAGCGGACGCCGAGCTCGGTGAGCTGTGCAACATCGCCGAGGCGTACCTGCCGGAGGTCGTCGACACTCCCATCTCCGAGGACACCGCGTGCACGACCATCGTCGAAGAGCCCAAGCTCCCGGTGATCAGTGTGGTCAAGTCCTCCGACCCGGTCTCGGGGTCATCGGTCCAGGCCGGGCAGGATGTCGTCTACACGCTGACGTTCTCCAACACGGGTGAGGCTGCCGGACCAGTGGACCACACCGACGACCTCGCCGACGTCCTCGACGACGCCGATCTCACCGTCGCCCCGGCGAGCAGCGACCCGGCGCTCACGGTCACCGACGGCTCGACTGGGGCGGTCCAGATCACCGGGACGCTCGAGGCCGGTCAGGTCGTGACGGTGTCCTACACCGCGACGGTCAAACCGGACGGCGCCCGCGGCAACAACCGTCTGGCCAACGTCGTCGCGCCCACGGGCACGGACACCCCCACATGTGAAGACCCGGGAGTCTCCTGCACCGAGCACCCTGTCGGGGAGCTCCTCACGAGCAAGTCTGTAGACCCTGCGACGGGGTCCACGCTGCGCGCGGGCCAGGTGGCGACGTACACGTTGACCTTCGAGAACACCGGGCAGGCACCCGTGACGGTTGACCGTGACGACGTCCTGGACCGGGTGCTCGACGACGCCGACATCACCGGCCAGCCGTTCGCCACCGACGGATTGCTCACCGTGACGCCGGTGACCGACGGCCGCTTCTCCGTCGACGGCGTCCTCGAGGCCGGGCAGGTCGAGACAGTGACCTACCAGGTCACGGTGAAGCCGGACGGGCAACGCGGCGACGACCGCCTGGACAACTTCCTCGTCCCCGGCGACCAGCAGCCCCCGGGCGGGCCCTGCACACCGGGTGGCGAGGTGGACTGCACCGTCAACCACGTGTCTGACGTCGTGGTCGAGAAGACGTCCAACCCTGCCTCGGGATCAACGGTCAAGCCTGGCGACGTGGTCACGTACACCGTCACGTTCACCAACGTCTCGACCGACCCCGACGCCACTGCCGCGGCCGTCGACTACACCGATCACATGGTCGACGTTCTTGACGACGCCACGCTCAGCAGCGACCCGACCGCCGGGGAGGGGCTGACCGCCGAGGTGGACGGCGACCTGATCCACATCACCGGGTCGCTCACCGCGGGCCAGGTCTCGACGGTCACCTACCAGGTGACGGTCAAGTCCGATGCTGCCCTGGGCGACGCCCACCTGGGCAACGTCGTGGTCCGCACCGGGGACACACCGGTCTGCGCGGAGGGGAGCACGCTCTGCACCGATCACCCGATCACCGAGACCCCGGACACGCCCACGAAGGCTGACCGACCGCTGGCTCACACGGGGGCAGCAGTCATGACATCCATCGCGGCAGCCCTGCTCCTCCTGTCTCTCGGAGGCGGGCTGCTCGTAGCCCGCCGACGCCGCGCGACAACTCACTAGGAACCTGAATCGACAACGACTGGGCCGGGCCTTCCACGCCGGCGACGTGCTCGGCCCAGTCGGCCTCGACGCCCCTCAGCGCTCAGCAGCTGACCCTTGAGGGTGCGCGAAGATGAGGTGAGAGCTCTACGTCTGGGCAGAGAACGTCGCACTGCACGATGAATGCAGCTTCGCGCCCTCCGGGCGGCGGATCGGAAAGAACGACGGAACATCTTCGGTCGTGCGACTCGAACAGGCACACGACCGAAGGTGATCAAGTCCACAGAGCTCGGTCCGAATCGACGACCTCGCGGCTTGTGCTCCACTCGACAATGTTAAGATTGTCGGATGCGTACACACAGAACAATCTCCTGGTCCGCCGGCGCCGCTGCGCTGCTGCTGGGCCTTGCAGCGTGCTCTTCGGGCACGCCCTCAACCTCTCCTGCGGCCCCCACGGCGTCCTCAGAGGATTCCGTTCCGGCGATCGAGATCGTGTCGGACCCGTCGTCCATAGGTCAGCCCATCAGCCTCGACATCCCCCTCGACGAGTCCGGTGCCTTCGTCTTCGACCAGTGGCCCTCGGCCTGCGAGATCGCTGACGAGACCACCCTGAGCTCGATCTTCCCCCAAGCCGACGACATCGTGCAGGCTCCCTCGGAGCGCTCTCTGTCGATCTTCTCGCTCGGAGCAGGCACACGGAAGGTCACCGTGCCCGAGGCCAGCTGCACGACAAAGATCGGGTTTCCCTTCGAAGGACTCGGTGCAGGAGACCAGAACGTCGTCTTCATGGTGACCACCACGGTCGAATCCGCAGGTGACCCAGAATTCGTCACCTCCAACTCCCCGAAGAAGGGCGGAGAAGTGACGCAGATCGGCGGCGCCAGCTGTGTCGTTTCTGCCGAAGGCCTCCGTTACGACTGCCAGACCCAGAATATCTCTTTCAATGTCACTCTCGACGCCCGACCATTCGGTCAGTACTTCGGCGAGGGGGAGAGCACCTATGTCATCGATGGTGAAGAGGTGATGTTCTCCGGTGACGTTCAGCCCTTCCTCGCGATGGCCCGAGAGAAGATTCTCGTCCCGCTCGTCGAAGCCAGCGTGGAACGACTCTCCTGAGCTGTTTCCTCATTCTCGTGAGGCAACCGACATGACTGCAGACGTGGAGCCCGGTCCTTTGGGCCTCGCCGTGTGCCTTGATGGTGCGAGAGTTGCTGCATGACAGTTCCCCTCACGTTGCGGGTGCTGAGACCCGATGACTCCACGGTGTTTGCGTCGTGGCAGACTGACGCCCTGTTTGCGGCCCACGCCGGATGGCGACTGACGTCTAGTCCGACTGACGGAGAACAGTGGTGGCGTGAGAGCATCGTCGCCCCAGATCCGCTGCTGCTCCGCCTGGCCGCGGTGGAGGGCGAGGAGCTCGTCGGCTACGTCGACCTGTACGGCTCGGGTCCAGACGAACGAGAGCTCGGCTACCTCATCGGCCCTTCCTCCGGCTGGGGCCGCGGAAGGGCGACCTCGGCCGCGAGAGCAGCTGTCGCGTACGGGTTCGAGCGCCTTGGCCTCAGCCGGTTGTGGGCCGAAGCCGTGGTGGCGAATCGAGCCTCGGTCCGTGTCCTGGAGAAGGTGGGTCTGGTCCCGATGGGACGTGGCGAAGCCGAGCCGTTCCTCGGGAGACAGTCCCACTACGAGCGTTTCGAGATCATGCGATCGGACTGGCACGACATCTTGTGAGCGCTGCACCGTGCAGCCGACCAGAGGCGATCATCTCTCGTGAGGTTCCCGTGCGGGTTGTCCTTGGCGCCGCTATGCCCCACGTCTCGTGGGGGAGATCGTGCATGGGCTGCTGGCAGAGAGGGCGTGGTCCGGACTGCTGGGCGCTGTGGGACGAGATGGTCAGTCTTCGTGCGCGTCCGGGACGCTCTTCCATCGGAGCCAGACCGCGTCGGTCCCGGGCCACGGGGCCGCGGTCGTGCTGAACCCCTCTCGGAGGTAGAAGCCACGCACACGGTCGTTGCTCGACTCGTACTCCGTCAAGAGGTCTTTGCCCTGCGCACGTGCGCGATCCTTCGCGGCGCGGACCAGCAGCCTGCCGATCCCGTGGCGCTGGTGGTCTGGGAGGACGTACAGCTTCCACATCACCAGGTCACCGCCCAGCTCCTCCACATGGACCATGCCGGTGATGCCGTCCGCCGCCTCCGCCACGTCGACGTCGCCGGCTCGGATGGCGGAGCCGATCGCCTCGGCGCTCCAGAACTCGTCGAGGCCCGACATCACGTAGCCGGACCCCTTCTCCGATCCGTACGTGGCAGGCCAGGCGACGGTACCGACGTAGCGCACGCCATGAGTGTCGTCTGGCTGCGCGGGGCGGATCGTGATCGTCATGACGAGCAGACTAGGACGTGTTGCGCCGGGGAGCGGGAGATTGCTCGGGAAGTCCGGATGGTGTCGCCTGAGGTGGTCTCAGATGAGGTGCGGGCCGTGCTCGGACCGTGGTACCCGCCGGTGAAGGCCACGGGGCGGCCGCCTGTCAGCAAGCTCTAGGGCTCGACGACGGTCACGGTCACGGTCCGGGTAGGTCCGTGACCGGTGGTCGTGGTCCCGTCGGCGCCGACGGTGACGTAGCGGACGCTCAGCGTGTGCGCTCCGGGCGTGACGTCGCGCCACTCGAGGTCCTCGGCCTGGGGCATCGTGTGCAGGTGCCCTGTCGGGACTCCGTCGATGCTCACCTGCACGGTCGAGCCTGCCGCCCCGTCGAGCTGCACGGCCACGTCGCCGCTCTCCGGCAGCACGATCTGGGCACCGTCGGTCGGCTCAGTCATGGTCGGGCGGTCGAAGGTCCAGGACAGCCCGGGCGACGCAGCTGACTCGAGGTCTGTCGTCTCGTCGTGGGCGTGCGCCTGGACGGTCAGGCTGTCGGTGTCGGCGAGGCAGGCCGCCGGGGCTGTCGAGGTGTCCTGGCACACGGGCGTCGACCAGGAGCCGTCGTCCTTGGCGACCGTCGTCGTCAGCGTGTCTCCGGAGGTCGCCGAGAGGACCACCGTGACACCGGGATCCGCGCGCCCGGAGACCGTCGGGAAGGTGGCGAGCGGTGTGCCCGCAGGGGGGCCCGTGAGCGTGGGTACCGCTGGCGCGGTCGGCGCGGTCGGCACGGTTGCGTCTGGCGGGGTAGACGTGGGCGTCACGACAGGCGGGACGGGAGCCGGGGGCGGCGCAGGCGGCAGGGTCGGGAGGGCGGGGAGAGGCTCGGTGGGGCCGGGCCGGGGCAGCGGCGGGTCGGGTGGTCCCTCCAGGTCGAGCTCGGGAGGCTCTGTGGACCTGGACGGCTCGACGGCCGCAGACGCTTCGCGGTCGGCCTCGGCAGCCTCGCCGGCGTCGTCAGGCTCCTTGGCCTTGGGGGAGGTGCTGGGCGTCGCAAGGGGCGCGGGGTTGGTGGGAGTGTGCTCGGGTGCAGCGGTCGCCTGGGGCGTGGACTCGGTCGAGGTCCTGAGCAGGTGCTCGCCGAGCGCAGCGGCCGTAGAGACCGCTGCGACGGCGGCGACGACCGCGACGGCCAGCCTGATGTGCCTCTCACGTCCCGCGTGCCCGCCCCGGGCCGCTGGACGCGACCCGGACCTCGCGGCGACAGTCCCGACCGAGGCTGGCGCCGTGGACGGGGTGCCCCAGGACTGGAAGGTCGCCCACGGCACGCCGACGAGCAGCGGGACCAGGACGAGCCCGAGCCTCCTGGCGACCTCGTCGATCTCGGAGACGAGGATCGTGCACCGGGTGCAGCTGCCCACGTGCTCGTCGAAGCGTGTGCGAGCAGCGCCACCGAGCGCCCCGCGGTTGGCGGCGCCCATGCGCTCCGCCGACCACCTGCAGGCCTGCGGCAGCGCAGCTGAGCTCACGTGCGCCTGGAGCCACGCTCGCCGCAGGCCTTCACGCGCCCTGTAGGCCAGGGCGGACACTGCGCTCGCCTTCATGCCGAGCAGCGGGCCGAGCTCTGCCGGCTCGAGCCCTTCGACCTCCGAGTACCAGAGGACCTCCTGCCACCGTGCTGGGAGAGACCTGAAGGCCGATGCCGTCACCGTGCCCTCCAGGACGGACTCGGTGATGTCGGTGCCGTCGCTCAGGTCGCCTACCAGCTCTACGCTGTCCGCCTGCGGGCGTGCGGCCCACGTGATCGCGATGTTCCGGATCGCCTGGTAGAGGTAGGGGCGGAACGGTCCGACGGGCCCCGAGCCTCGGCTCAGCGCGGCGTAGATCCGAACGTAGGCCTCTTGGACGAGGTCGTCGGTCTCGCTCGCTCGCGTGAAGCGGCTCGCGACCCGCCGACCAGCGTCGGCATGGCGGTGCCACAGCACCTCGAAGGGTTCGACCGCACCTGTCCGGGTGAGGTCGACGAGGTCCTTGTCGCTGAGCCTCTCGAGCGAGCGAGCACCGGGTCGCCTGAGCACGCGCCGTCCGCCAGGACGGCGCGCCGGTTCGACGGGCCCGCCGGAGGGCAGTCCGGGCGTCGATCCTTGAGGGTCTGTACTCACATCGTCTTCTCCGCGTCGGCGAGGTGTCTCGCAGTCTGTGCTTTCGCTGTTCCGCCCGGGTGGCTGCCCCCGTGAGAGGCACGACGGCGCGCCCTGCATGTGGTGCTCAGGCAGGGCGCGCCGGTCGATCACGGTGTGATCTGCGGGTCCCTA
The DNA here is from genome assembly GCF_033798665.1 of Sanguibacter biliveldensis. Lineage (NCBI taxonomy): Bacteria > Bacillati > Actinomycetota > Actinomycetes > Micrococcales > Sanguibacteraceae > Sanguibacter > Sanguibacter biliveldensis. The sequence continues at coordinate 3,090,579 of NZ_CP138359.1, read as the reverse complement.
GGCCCGTGCCTCGTCCCCGCGGCGGCGGCGTCGCACCAGGACGGTCCCGCCGAGCAGGAGAGCTGCCGCGGTGAGGAGCGCGGCGGTCACCGTCGCCCCGGTGACCGCGAGCCGGCCGTGACCGACCTGCGGGGCTGGGGGAGCAGGTGGGACGTGCGCCTGACCGCAGGCGGTGTCGACGACGACGACGTCCGCCACGGTCACCGCTGCCTCGTTGAGGAACCCGGTGCCCCGCTCGTCGGTCGTCAGGGTGCAGTCGGCCTGTGTGCGGGTGGTCGTGGTGGCGACGGTCGCGGAGACCTCGACGACGTAGGTGTGCACCGCGCCGCCGTCGATCGGGTGGTCGGTGACCAGCACAGGGCTCGTCACCCCGTCGAAGCCGGCTGTCAGGATCACGCCGTCAGGTCCACGGGCCGAGACCTGGGTGGGGGTGATGCCCTGTCCGAGGCGGAGCGTGTCGGTCAGGTCGTAGCGGCCGCTGGTCCGACCGGTGTTGGTCACTTCGAGGGTGTACACCAGCTCGACCGACGCCGTGTCGGCTCCCTCTCTCTGCGATGTGAGTGTCTTCTCCACGGTGATGTCGGTCTCGATGAGCCCAGCGTCGACGGTCAGGTCGTCCTCACCCCATGCGAGGGACACGGTGCCGGAGCGCCCTGCCGCGTCGGCGTCCGAGTCCGTGGCCCTGTCGGTGCCGGCGAGCGGCGCGGTGAAGGCCAGGGCCCCGGCCGTCGAGTGGTCGAAGGTCACCAGGTAGTCGCCGGCAGCCAGGTCGGCGAACAGGTACCGGCCGTCAGCGTCGGTGGTCGTGGTCAGGCTGACCGCGCTCCCGTCGACGTCGGTGCCGGCGAGGGTCACGAGCACCCCAGAGACTCCTGGTTCGCCGTCGTCCTGGATCCCGTCAGAGTCCAGGTCGAGCCAGACCCTGTCTCCCAAGGAAGCCCTCGGGAGGATGACCGGGCCGCAGGCGTCGTCCGTCGTCGTCTTGGTACCGACGGTGAGCATCGCCGAGTTGAGCAGCCCCGAACCGCTCTCTGTCTCGGTCACCTCGCAGTCGGCGGCGGCCGACGTCGTCGTGGTGAGGTCGACGACCGCGTGGACGGTGACCTCGTAGACGTGCGTGCCACCCCCGGGGACGATTGCCCCGGTGGCGATCCTGGTGGCAGTCTGTCCGTCGAACGCTGGGTCGAGGACGACGCCCTCGGGACCTGTGACGGCGACAGCTCCGGGCGTGATGCCCTCTCCCAGGTGCAGGGTGTCGTCGAGGTCGTAGACGCCCTGAGCCGTCCCACGGTTGGTGACGGTGAGCCGGTAGGTCACGTCGACGCCGCCGTCAGGCTGCACGTCGGACTGTGCGACGAGCTCCTTGACCATCGAGACGTCCACGTCGCGGTCGACGACGATCCCGGCGTCCCTGCTGTGGTCGACGGTGCTGGCTGCGAGAGCGAAGGGACCCGATGCGCCCGTGGTGGGGTCGGCGTCCGAGTCGAGGCTGGAGTCGTCCCCGACGTGCTGCTGCGTGAACGTCCAGTCCGCCGGGAGGCCGTCAGGGGCGAAAGTCACCTCGTAGGTGCCGGAGGCGAGCCCGGCGAAGACGTAGGCGCCGTCGGCGTCGGTGGTCGTCGTGAGGTCCACGGGGTTGGCGTCGACGTCGGTCCCGGTCAGGCGCACCACCACGCCGGGCAGGCCCGGCTCGTCGTCGTCCTGGAGCCCGTCTCCGTCGAGGTCCTCCCACACGCGGTCACCGATCTCGGAGCCCACCGTGCGGATCTCGCTCACGTTGGGCCCGATCCCGAGGGTGACGCCCTGGGCCTTGGCTGCCACGCGGTTCTGGTAGACGTCTCCGTCGGCATTCTCGTTCGCGACCATCGACACGGTCGCTGCGAAGGTGTCCCCGGCCTCGAAGGGGCCAGCCCGGAAGAACCGCAGCCCGGTCACCTCGGCGGCGGAGCCGGGGCAGTCGGCCTGAGACCCTGCGCCGGACACCACGGTGCCTCCCGCAGGTGCGTCGCACCACACGGTCGACCCGCCGGCTGCGTTGGAGGGGTGGTCGGGCTGGATCACCAGGAGAGCCGGGTCCACCGAGGTGTAGCGGACCAGCACGCCGGTTCCTTCAGCAGGCTCGGTGGACAAGAAGGACAGACCGCCTGTGTAGTTGGTCCGTCCTTCGCCCTGGACGGGGAGGACGTCGATGACGTCGACGTCCCCGACAGTGGCGGGGTTGTCGAGGTTCGAGAACTCGATGCGCCACCTCAGCAGCCGCGGGGTTGCCACGCCGGCCGGGTTCACCTCGACCACCGGCGTGGTGGTCGTCTTGCTCAGCGCGATCCCGCGTGGGGTGACGAGCTGGACCTGGGCCGTGTCTTGGCGGGCCGCGACGGGTCGCGGGTCGTTGGGCACGGAGACCAGCACCGTGTTCGTGGCCACGCCGTTGCGCGCTGTGGTGAGAGTCTGCACCGCATAGACCACCGGGTCGATCGGAGCGTTGACCGTCTGGGGCCCGAGGTCCCACCGGAGGTACTGCTGGCCTTCCGGGCAGACCAGCTGGGAGCCCGCGGGGGCACCGTCACGGATGACTGTCGGCTCGATCGCCGCGCCGGACTCGCGCCGTGAGGAGTCGAAGACCTGGGAGGCCGGGAGGCAGTCCTCGAGGATGACCTCTTCCTGCGTCCCGGCGTCGACGTCTGCGGCCAGTGCAGGGTTGAGCCGGTACTCGACGCTCGATCCGCTGGAGACCTGCGGCACTGCTGTGTCGCTGAACGGTCCGGTGATGCCCGAGCGAACGAACTTGCGCACAGTGGCAGCCGCAGAACCCAGGATGAGGCGATCTCCGCCCTGGCCCAGGTGGGTCTGCGGGTCGTAGGCGGAGGTGCGCTGCTGCGCGGTCGGGGAGGAGAGGATCTCGGCCATGGGGTGCACGCCGGGGACCTCTCGCACGCTCGTCCAGTTGCCGATCTTCGTCCCTACCGGCGCGCCGGAGTCCAGCACCTTCATCCCGACGAAGAAGCTCGTGGAGAACCAGACGCTCGTGGTGGGCGAGGTCGAGGTGAAGGAGTAGCGGACCCGGTTGATACCGGCCCAGGCGCCGTCGACCGTGGTGGCGCCCGGGACCAGGTCAGGGCTGGGGGCCCAGGTCCCCGTGGAGCAGTCGTTGCCAGCACCCGCACCGGGGTCAGGTGCGTAGCCGTACTCGACGGTGTAGTTGCGCAGTGGGTCCGTCGTAGGCAGCATGGTCTCGCTGCCCAGGCCCCAGTGACTAAGCCAGGCCGAGGCCCCGCCTGAGGCAGAGCGGATGCTGCCTGTCGGGCTCACCTCCGGGAAGTCTGCGGCGAGTCCTAGGTGGTCGTCGTCCCACACATCGCAGACGACTGAGGATGTCGACGAGGCGTCGCCCACCCCGACGGTGTGCTGCTGCCTCGTGGACACTGCGGAGATCACGAGCTGTCCGGGGACGACGACGGTGTTGCCGTCGTTCATGGTGCCTGACCCGGGCGGACCGGCGAAGTTGCCGGAGCTGAAGGGGACCGCAGCGGTGTTGCCCGGGGTTCCCGGGACGCCGATGAAGCCCTTGCTCGCCATGGTCGGGCCTGAACCTGCGCGGAAGGAGGCTGTGACCGCCTTGGTGTTGTTCGACGGGTCCTCACCGACAGCGGGCGTTCCGTCCAGGCCGAGGGCCTCGATGTCGGTGTAGGTGTTCCTCCAGGTCAGGACGCGGCTGCCGGAGCGGTCGACGCTGCCGAGGTCCTGGACAGCCAGGCGCGGGATCTCGACGGTGATGGACAGGGACACCACGACGCCCGAGGTCGCCGGGATCGCGCCGCCGTGGGAGTTCTCGGTCGGGACGGTGTATCCCGTGGTGTCAGCCCCGGTGATGGTGACGTCGACCGGGGTGCCCGGCCCGCCAGGCTGTGCGCAGGCGATGGTGCCGGAGTTGCGCGCAGCGCGCACGGTCGAGGCCGGGTCCGAGCTCGCGTTGGACCCTGGCGTCTGGACGGCGACGTTGCCCCCGCACGTCTTGAGCCGGGCTCCGTATCGGGACAGTGCCCCTGCCCCAGCCTCGGTCCAGGCAGTGGTGCTCGTCGCAGCACTGCCGTAGAAGGCCCCGGGCGTGAGGTCGTCGGTGAAGGTCAGGGGTGACTGCAGTGGGCTGGCGCCCTTGCCTCCGGGTTGGGTGTTCACCATGATCGAGTAGGTCGAGGAGTAGCAGAACTGAGTCGCGTCGAAGGAACAGGTTCCTTCCGAGCCCACGTACGGCCCAGCTCCTTCACCCGAGGCCAGCCCGGTCTTGGACAGGTCGGCGTGCGGGCGCGCCGAGACCCGGTGGTTCACCGGGGCGGAGACCACAGGTTCGGTGACCTGGTCGCTGGTGAGCTGGGCTGTCACGTCGTCCAGCCGGGTGCCGTCCGGGACCTCGGGGCGGACCTTGGTGACGAAGTCGTAGTCGAGGGAGGACGACCCTGGCTCGTCGTCCAGGATGCACGTGAGTGTCTGTGCGGGGAGGGTCTGCCAGGAGGTCGGGGTGACGGGCACCACCGGGTCGGGCAGGTCGGCGGGGCTTACCGACGACCCTGGGGAGAGGCAGAAGGGCGGGAGCTGCACGAGCTCCTCGCCGCGTGGGAGAGAGAGCACGATCGTCGTGCGGGTCTGGTCAGCGCCCTCGCGGCGCACGCTGACTGTGTAGTCGACCGTGTCGTTGGTCCGCACGACGTCGTTGGTGGCGCTCGAGTCGTGCCCTGGCGCGTCGTCGGCGTCGAAGGTCGGTGTGCCCGTGGTGCGGGACAGGTCGACCGTGAGCGTCGATCCGGTCGCCTGGGCCAGCGACCACGGCGGGGCAGCCTCGTCCGGCGGGGCTGCTTCGTCCGGCGCGGCGGTCTCCTCGGGGGCGACGACGTCCTCTGGTGCGACGGTGTCCTCGGTCGGGCGCGCCTCCGAGGGGTCGTCTGACCCGGCGGGCGCGGGGACGTCCGCTGGAGCCACCGTCGGTGCTTCCGACGGTGCTTCCGACGGTCTCATGGAGGGTGAGCCTGCATCTACAGCAGGCGCTGTCTCGTCGGCTGCGCTCGTCCCCGGGTCGGCGACCTCAGAGGCCGCAGCCACGGAGGTCGCCGACATCGAGGCGAAGAGGGCAAGTGCTGTCAGGACCGCTGCGCTCGAGCGCAGCCGACGTTCGGATGGAGTCACGCTGCGCCGGTGCAGACGTGAGGACGGGACGTGCGTCGATCGCATGGTGTCTCCCTCAGAGAAAAGTGCATGGCGTGAGGTGCACGCCCTACTGGGGAAGACACTGAGATCGTCGGTTCATGACGCGAGGACCGGGTGAAGATCGGTGGCCAGCGCACCGGACGCCTGGGCCCGGCGAACGTACGGTGCCCAGATGGCAGGTCAGTACTGCGTGGCCGGCACGACCGTCTCGCAGGCAGGCGCGTCTGCGTAGGCTGGGATGGCCTCGTCGTTCTCGACCTCGGCGAACGGCAGGGGCGTCGGTGACCCTTCGCCATGCCTTCCGATGTCGGAGAAGAGATCGATCGCTTCTCTCTGGATCTGGTCGTCGTTGCCCGAGAGCTCGGTTGAGGAGCTCGCGAGCTGGTTCAGACGTGGCTGTGCGACGGCGATGTGCGCGTCGTAGTACTCCAGGAACGGTGCGGTGATCTCACCTCGCCCGGCCACGGCGGGAGAGATGTCGCGCTCAGGCGTAGTTCGCGTGATCTCGGCGCGGTCGGGGATCGTGCGAGTGGTGCCTTGGTCCAGCGTCATTGCATGGGCGCGTTGATGCTCGATGCCCAGGCTCGAAGCGCTTGGCGCTCGTCGTCGTCGCACACGTATCCGTAGCCGACACTGTCGTCGCCGTTCGTGAGCGACCACTCGTCGTAGTACGTCAGGGCGTAGCAGTCAGCCATGGCTTCGACGTCGCCCTGGAACAGGCCCTGTGCAAGCAGGTCGTTGTGCTCGCCTCGGTAATCCTTGACGCTGGCGTTGTCGGCACGCTGATAGACGTGGGCGAGCTCGTGCACGACGGTGAAATCGCGTACCCACTCGCTGACCTCGCTCTCTGGGAGCAGGTGCACGGTGAGCGAGTCTCCTTTCTTGATGCACCCGGTTGTCTGCCAGCTCTCTCGCTCCGAGTCTTTGCAGGTCGTTGCTGCGTCCCACTGGGTGTCGATGAAGCCTCGGCCTGCTGTGTCCACGATGCCCTCCGTGACTGAGCCGCTGGTGTTCACGCGCCGGGCTTGGGCCGCAGCGACGCTGACCTCGAGGTCTTCACGGAACGTCTTCGTCTGCGCTGCGATGGTCTGCGCGCTGAACTCGGTCAGGTTCGGGTCAGACACCTTCTGGTCTTGCCGGAACAACCACTCGAAGTCAGCGACGAGCCAGGCGACCGGAGACTCGTCGAACTCGAGGGAGAGCTCGTCGATCTTGAGGCGTTCCTCGGCATAGAGGGCGAGCTGTGTGTCGATCTCGGAGCTCTCCGTCGGTGCTGGATCGGGTGTTGCGGCGCTGGGGGTATCAGCCGTGGCGTCGCCGCCGGAGGTGAGCAGTGCGCCGAGTCCAGCGAGTGCGACCACGGCCACGAGTGCGACGGCAGCCAGGCATCCGCCACCGGCCAGCCAGCCGCCGGCTCTGCGGCGTCGGCGAGGGGCGTGCAGTGCTGGTGCGTACCCCGCTGGCCCGAGAGCGGGGGCGTGGTGCGCGGAGCTGACCGGCCGTGGGTGCGGCTGACCCGGCTGCCAAGGGCTCAGCCTTCGTCCTTGCTGCGGCGGTTCGGCTCGACTGCCGGGCGCTCGTCCGATCGGCACGGTCGGGTTGACGCCTCGGATCCAGCGGATGAGCTCCGCAGGTGCGGCTGGGTTCGATGCGATGAGCCCATGGAGCTCCCACCGATGGGACGCGAGATCGACCAGCACGTGCGGTGGTGTGCTCGGATCGCTCGCGATGGCGTGCTCGGCGCTCGGTTGCCGGTCGTGCATCTGTTCTTCTGATGTTCAGCGGCTTGCAGTGGAACGCGAGCGGTGGCGGCGTCTGACCTGGTTTGCTCGTGCTAGAGGCTGATCGCCAGCAGTGTCACGAGTGTGACGACGACCACGACGAGTACGCCGCCGCCGCAGCCGAGGGCGAGGATGGGCCCGTAGCCGAGGCGGGACGTGCGGGCGCCGGACTGCTGAGCTGCCGCGATGAACCCCGGGCCGCCGCCGAGGTGGAACGAGTACGCCGCGCCGGCCACGTTGACAGTGCGGGCGAGGTCGACGCCCATCTCGAAGCGAGGCTTGTCGAGGATGTCGGCGACGCCGCCGGCGATCCCGTGACCGATAGCCCGGTCTACGGATCGAGGATCGGCGAGTATCGGATAGCTCTGACCGTGCACAGCGAGCGTGATCCGTTGGGCGGCTGACTTCACGACGACCTCCTGCGCGGGGACGCGGAAGTACTGCGTCCAGCCAGTCGGCGAGGCGATCCAGAGCGTCACGAATCCATCACTGACCTCGGCGCGTGCCGGGAAGTACTGTCCGGTCGCGTTGTCGCCGAAGGCGCCAGAGAACACAGCCGAGGGCATTTTGTAGGGCATCGTCATGACTTCCTCCGGTCGCGAGGGGGGGCGCTCGCCTTCTCTCGAATCAAACCGCACACGATACAGCCGAGCAGCGCCGTGCTGCCCTAGACGACTGACGATGCAAGACATCCGATCGCCAAGGTCGCGCAGGGCACACCGCCAGCGATCTGGAGAAGAGGTGTCCGAAGGGCCCGAGGGGCCTCATCATGGTGGACCTCAGAGTGCTACTCCTTGGTCGCGTAGATGCGGAAGCGTCGTTGTCTCACGGTAATGGGGGCTGAGGCCTCCAGGTCGTGGAGGCGCCGAGCGTGATCTCTCACGGTGAAGCCTGGAGCGTCCCATGGGACGAGGCCGAGGGCGACTTCTTCAGCGTCGTAGCTCTCGTGCCGAGCCATGACCGCGTCCAGGCCCTGGTCGTCGAGATCGAGAGAGTCCTCGTCCTCCGAGTCGTACTTCAGCACGGCTACGCGCCGGGCCGCGAGGCGTGCTCGCGCGACGGGGACGTTCGGCTCCCATCCTTCGGTCGCGACGACCAGTGGTGGGTCGGCGGCACATGTCGAACGGCACCAAAGACGGTGCCCGACCGATAGGTGGTGGTGAATCGGGCACCGTTTCTGGGTCGGCCGTCTGAACCAGTGGTTCTGGGGTGACCGGAGCCGAGCACCTGACCAACTGCTCAGCGGGGGTACGCCCGCTGAGCAGGAGGTGCACCGACCGCTCCCGAGGGCGTGTGCTCCCTCGGTTACCTCCACGCCCCCAGGCGCGATCAGCACAGTAACGTCTTCTGGATGGATGCTCGACAGCATCGTGCCAGCGACCACCGCGCCGATCAGCGCGACTAGGACGGGCGCCGGACGCCCGCTTCGTGCACACCGCCTCAGGGCCTCCCCGGTTGGGCCACGTTAGGACATGCACGCCATGGTGCAGCACGCTAGGTCCTCAAAGCGCCACGCGAGCCCCGACCACACCGACCCAGGAGCCCATCATGTCCAGTCTCGTCCTCGGCGTCATCGGCATGAACGTGTTCGCGGTCGTGCTCGTCGTCGCCCGCGCCCGCGCCTTCCACCAGCCGCTGTACAGGCCCATGCTGCTCAACATCGGCCTGTCGATCCTGCCCGTCTTCGTGCTGCTGGTCGGGTTCGTGGCGACCTTCGTAGCCCTCTCCGGCGCGCGCAGCGACTCGACCGAGGGGGCCTTGCACCCTGTCGCGATCACCATCGCCGTGGTGAGCGCGCTCGTCTGGTTGCTGCTGCTGCCGAACGCGAGCTATCTCATCACCGAGCTCAACCTCAGCCACCGCACCGACGACGACCCGACACCGCTCTGGTACGACATCGTCCTGGTCATCACCCTCGCGATGTCCGGGGTGCTCAACCTCGTGATCAACGTCCTCGTGGTGCAGGCGATGTACGGCATCGCGATGCACCCGACAGACGACGTCGCCGGGCTGACACGCCCCGACACCCGGCTGGTCGCCATCGCGATCATCATGCTCAGCGCCGTCGGCGTGTACCTCGGGCGGTACCTGCGTCTGAACAGCTGGGACGTGACCCACCCGGCGTCCTTCGTCCGCAAGGTGCGCGACCACTTCTCGCAGACCGGTGCCGTGAAGACCTTCCTCGGTTTCACGCTGGTCCACACGATCTTCATCGCGCTGCTGTACCTGACGATCGGCGGGACGATCATCGACTTCGTGGTCGCGTACCAGCGGACCCGCTGACCTGACGAACGCAAGGGCTGGAAGGACAACAAGGCCAAGCCCATCTGCGCGACGTCACGATGGACGCCCCGGGTGTCCATCGCAGCGACCCTAGCTGGGGAGAGCGGGCGAGAACCGCGCCGGGCGGAACCGACCGTCAAGGCTCATCGGGGACGATCCGTCGCTGCCCCCCCGTTCATCTGGACCGACACCCTCCACCAGCTCGTATCTCGTGGGCTCCGAGGCGTCTCGTCCTTCTTCCTGGCTGACAGATCGGATGGGCACGAGACAGTCCGCCTCACCCTCGCGACGGAAGTACTCGAAGTGCAGACGGCTGGAGTCATGGTCGGCCCGGCGGAAGAGCTCGCCGAAGGCTGGGGCGACGAGACGGTATCGATTCGACCGAGACTCTGCGGCGGATCCGCCGCGACGGTGGAGTCCTCGCCAAAGCCTCGATCAACGTCTAGGAGAGCTGACGGGAGACTCCATCCGCCCGGTAGGCCGCGGCGTGACCCATGTCCACGCCGACGAGAGGGTCTGGGTCCTCTCGGTGAGCGCGTAGCGGTACCGCCGTCGTGCGGGACAGGCTGGACGAGGCATCAGGTTCGGGGCGCCGACCCCTGACCGTCCGTCTCGTCACCGGACGTCTCGTCGTCGGGCGAGCTGGCGCTCGTCGGACCGTCGGTCTGGACGCTGCCCTCGTCGCTCCCAGCAGCGGAAGGCTCTCCTGCCGTGTCGTCCCCGAAGATCTCGGCGAGAGCCTTGTCGACGTCCGACTGCTCGGCGGTGACCTGCTCGCGACGGCTGAAGTAGCCGGCCGGGTCGTCGAGGTCTTCGGTCCCGGGCAGCAGGTCCGGGTGGTCCCAGACCGCGTCGCGGGCCTCGGACCCTACCTGGGCGTCGATGGTGGCCCAGAGGGTGGCGGCGTCTCGCGAGCGTCGTGGACGCAGCTCGAGCCCGACGAGGGAGGCGAAGGTCTGCTCGGCAGGTCCGCCGGCTGCGCGGCGGCGACGGATCATCTCGCGCAGCGCCACGGAGTGCGGCAGGTGGGGGAGCGCGGCGCGTGTCACGACCTCGTCGACCCAGCCCTCAACGAGGGCCAGGACGGTCTCGAGGCGCAGCAGGGTGGCCTCCTGCTCGGGGGTCGACTGCAGGCCGAACACGCCGCCGGAGAGCGCACCGCGCAGCGCCTCGGTGTCGGTCGGGTCGATCTCGCGCATGGAGGACTCGAGGGCCGACATGTCGATCGTGATGCCCTGGGCGTAGGCCTCGACGAGCCCGAGCAGGTGACCGCGGAGCCAGGAGACGTGCGTGAAGAGGCGGGCGTGCGCGACCTCGCGGAGCGCGAGGAACAGGCGGACCTCGTCCTCGGGGGCGTCGAGCCCCTCGGCGAAGGCCTTGACGTTCGAGGGGACCAGGACCGTCGCGGGCTCGCTGAGGAGCGGCACGCCGATGTCTGTCGCACCGAAGACCTCACGGGACAGCGTCCCGGCGGCCGTCCCGACCTGCATGCCGAAGACGGCCGAGCCGATCTGGCGCATCATCTGGGCGGGGTCGAATCCGTCGGTCCCGCCGAAGAAGCTCGACAGCCCGGCCATGCCGGGGATCCCTGAGTCGGGGCCGCCGAGCTCGCTGAGGTCTTCGGGCAGCTGGTCGCGCAGGACCGCGCCGAGGGCGTCAGCCACCGACGCTGCGACGGGCTGGGCGAGCGCGCTCCAGGCGGGGAGCGTGTGCTCGACCCACTCGGACCGGCTCCACGCGAGCGACCGTCCGCCACCCGGGGGCAGCTCGGTCGCGGCGTCGAGCCAGAGCTCGGCGACAGACAGCGCCTCGGTCGCGACGCGGGTGTCCCGTGCGGACAGCGAGGGGTCACCCTCGGCGACAGCAGCCTGACGTGCCACGTCGTGCGCGACGTCCGCGTTGACAGGGCCCGTGCCTGTCGCCGTCAGCATCTGCTTGACCTGGTCGAGGACCTGACGGAGCATCGCGGGGTCGTTCTGCAGCGCCGAGCCTGCCGCGAGCAGCTCAGGGTCGAGGCCCCGGGACTTGAGCTCGGCCATGGCCTCGTCGGCGTCCGCCCCGAACATGGACCGCAGGAGCTCTTCCCACTGGTTCGGGTCGGGCTCGCGCGGCGCACCGCTGGGGTCGAACGGGTCGCTGCTCATGAGGATCTCCTGGGGCGATGACTCGGACCGGGCTTCGTTCTGACTACGGTAACCACACAGACGTACTGCGAGAGGCCAGATTCACCATGACATCACACCTGGTTCGCTCAGGGCGCACCGTCGTCGTCGGCGACTCCCCGGTCGCCCGCGGCCTGCGGGAGGCGCTCGGCGTGCGCCTGCACGCGCCAGGTGGCGGTGGCGACGCGGGACCACGGACCTCGGAGCCCCCTGCCTCGGACGACGGGTCCACCGGTCTCGACGGCGCGGAGGCTGTCGTGCTCGTCGGCCAGACGGGCGACTTCGAGTCTGTCGTCGCCCGCCGCACGGCCGAGCGTCGGGCGGAGACCGCGGAGCGGGTCCACGCCGCGGTCGCGGCGGCGGTGGCCGCCGGGGTGCTCCACGTGGTCGGCATCAGCTCGGCGATGGTCGAGGGAGCCGCGCCCGGTCGGGCGCTCATCGACGACGACCACGGCGACGGTACAGACGACACAGAGGGCGCAGACGGCACGGCCCCCGCCCTCGAGCCCGACGAGCCCGACGAGGGCGCTGCGGGCGACCTGCGCGCCTTCGAGGCCGCGCTGCGCGAGGCGGCGGCTGTGCACCAGGTCCAGAGGCTGACCGTGCTGCGGCCTGCGGTCCTCGTCGGCCCCGGCGTCGACACGCTCCTCACCCGGCACTTCGAGGCACCGCGGATCCTCACCGTCCGGGGGACGCGCCGCGACTGGCAGCTCGTGCACGTCGACGACCTGGCGTCGGCTGTGGCCGTCTGCGTGGAGCACGGCCTCACAGGTGCACTCACCGTCGGCGCGGTGCGTGACGGCGCGCCGGACGTCCTCGACCCTGACGAGGTCGTCGCGATCACCGGTCTGCGGACCGTCGACCTCCCGGCCGCGGCCGCCTTCGCCGCCGCCGAGCGGCTGCACAGGGTCGGCGCGCTGCCCGCTCCCGCGTCGGACCTCGCGTGCACCGTCTACCCCTGGACCGTGTCGGCACGCCGTCTGACGGCGGCCGGCTGGATACCGGGGTGGTCCAGCCGCTCGTGCCTCGAGCTGCTGGTCGACCAGGCCCGCGGACGTCTCGGTGTCGGTGGGCGCAGGGTCGCGCGCCGTGACGCGGCGGCCCTCGGTGCGGCCGGAGCAGCGGTCGCCCTGCTCGGGACCGCAGCCGTCTGGAGGCAAGCCCGCGGCCGCCGCTGAACCGGTGCTGCGCCAGCCCAGCGCCCGACGGTGGACCGGCACCGACCCGTCGCTCAGCACGCTGCCAGACTTCTCGGGGATGATGGGTCGGTGCGCCGCAAGAAGATGTCGACCCAGCCCCCCGTAGACCAGTCGTCCGACCAGCCCTCTGCGGCTCCGGAGGCAGGCCGGGAGAGCGCTCTCGAGCGCAACCTCCGCGAGCCGTACGCGCTGCCCGGACGCGAGCGCCCGTCGGCGCGCTCGATCACGCTCGGCATCTCGTTCATGGCGACGGTGCTGCTGCTCTCCGGCCTGGCGATCCTCCCGTCGCCGTACGCTGTGCGCTCTCCGGGCCCCACCCGCGACACCCTCGGCGAGGAGGACGGCACCCCGCTCATCGAGATCACCGGCGCCCCGACCTACGAGTCCACGGGCGAGCTGCGCCTGACGACAGTCGGGGTCAGCGGCGGCCCAGGCTTCCCCGTGAACCTCGCCCAGGTGGTCCAGGGGTGGGTCGACCCGACGCGGGTCGTGGCACCCGTCGAGACCGTGTTCCCGAAGTCCGTCTCGCGCGAGGAGCTCGACGCGCAGAGCTCGGCCGAGATGACCTCCTCGCAGGAGATGGCGACGTACGCGGCGCTCACCGAGCTCGGCTACGACGTGCCGGTGACGCTCTCGGCGGTCGAGACTGCAGAGGACTCCGGGGCGAGCGGTGTGGTCGAGCCAGGCGACGTGATCGCCTCTCTCGACGGGGAGCCGCTGGCATCCTCCGAAGACCTGCTCGAGCGTCTGACGACGATCGACCCCGGTACGGACGTGACGCTCGGTGTGGTCCGCGACGGGACCCCGACCGACCTCACCGTGACCACGGGGGCCGTCGAGGGACAGGACGGCTCGCGCCTGGGTGTCGTGGTGCAGAGCAGCTTCGACTTCCCCGTCGACGTGAGCATCCAGATCGAGAACATCGGCGGACCGAGCGCCGGGACCATGTTCGCGCTCGGGATCATCGACAGGCTGACGCCCGAGGACGAGGCGAACGGTCAGGTGATCGCCGGGACCGGGACCATGGACCTCGCAGGGCAGGTGGGCCCCATCGGCGGCATCCGCCAGAAGCTCGACGGTGCCGTGCGCGACGGGGCCACCTGGTTCCTCGCCCCCGCGGCCAACTGCGACGAGGTCGTCGGCCACGTGCCCGAGGGTCTGCAGGTCGCGAAGGTGGCGACGCTGGCCGAGGCTCGGGCGGCGATGGTCGCGATCGGTGCGGGCGAGGGCAGCACGCTCGACACCTGCACCGCCGGCTGACGACAGCAGGCCCCGAGAGGCCCGTCGGTGCTCAGGCGTCTCTCGCTGCCCGAGCAGGCAGGACCGACCCGCTCAGTCGAAGGTCGCGCGGAGCGCCTCGACGAGGCCGGGGACGAGTGCCGGTCCGCCGGCGACCTCGGCGGCCGAGTCGTTGGACCGTGAGCGCAGCGCGCACCACGACGTCCCGTCGCGCAGCACGCCGACGGCCATCCGGACGTCCTGACGGTCCGGGTGCTCGGACAGGTACGCGAGCGCGGCCGACGGGTCTTCGGGGATGCCCTCCTCGGCTGTCGGCGGCAGGATGATCCTCTCGACGACGAGCGCGGCGCCTGTCACGGCCTCGGGCCAGGTGATCGACGCGAGCAGGTCGTCGAGCTCGACCGAGTCGGGCACGCCGTCCTGCTCGACCGAGGTCAGGTGCAGCGGGTTGTCCCGTGCAGCCTCGACGGTCTCGGCGGGGAGCATCTTCGCGAGCTCGGGCTCGGCCTCGAGGGCGGCCTGCGTCGAGACGAGGGCGAAGACCCGCAGCGGCGCGTCCCACCCTGTCGAGGCGACGTGGGCCTCGACGTCGACGACGGCCTCCGCGAGGAAGATCTCGGCCATCGACGGAGCCTGCTGCTGCGCGGGTGCGGCCTGCGCCGTCTGGCGGTCCGGGGTCCCGGTCGAGTCGTGGGCGTCGCCGGTCGGGTCGGTCGGCGTGGCAGGTGCGTCAGTCATGCGGACAAGTCTCGCAGACCTCGCGCCGGGACGGCAGGCAGCCGGGCGCAGCGCGTCGAGCGGGTGCGCCCCCAGCGCCCCGAGCCGTCGTACCGGCCTGGAGGCCCGCCGGAGCAGGCGATACCCCCGCGAACTGTGGGAACCTTGAGGAGACCGCACGCGTTCACTGTGTGAGTGCTCCCTCGGGGTGCTCGTGCACGAGTGTCACCAACAGCGAGGATCCCACGCCGTGTCTTCAGCAGCGCCCCCTCGTCGACCAGCCCCCGCACGGGGACCGGGTCGCCGTAGGCCGAGTCCGCTCGTCATCACCGTCGCCGCAGTCGGCGTCGTCGTGGTGGCCCTCTTCCTGCTCGCGCAGTTCTGGACGGAGGTGATGTGGTTCGACCAGCTCGGGTACGAGAAGGTCCTGTGGACACAGTGGGGCACGCGTGCCGCCCTGTTCGTCGCCGGGTTCCTGGTGATGGCCGCCGCGGTCTACGTGAGCCTGCAGCTCGCGTACCGCAAGCGCCCCATCTATGCGCCATCGACGCCCGAGCAGGCGACCCTCGACCAGTACCGCGAGGCCATCGAGCCGCTGCGCCGTCTGGTGATGGTCGCCGCTCCGCTGCTCGTCGGGCTGTTCGCCGGCATCGCCGCGTCCTCGCAGTGGACGACGGTGCTGCTCGCGCTGAACTCGGTGCCCTTCGGCACGACCGACCCGCAGTACGGCATGGACCTGTCGTTCTTCATCTTCACGCTGCCGGTGCTGCGCTTCGTGGTGAGCTTCCTCATGGCTGTCGCGATCATCTCCGGCATCGGCGCGATCGCGACGCTCTACCTCTACGGGGGTGTGCGCCTGGGTGACGGTGGCGTCCGGACGACGGGTGCCGCGCGCATCCAGCTCGCGACCACAGCCGCGGTCATCATGGTCCTGCTGGGTGTCAACTACTGGCTGGACCGCTACTCGATCCTCAAGACCGAGAACGACCGCTTCGCAGGCGCGTCCTTCGCCGACGTCAACGCCGTCATCCCGGCCAAGGCGATCCTCGCCGGGGTCGCGCTGCTCGTCGCGGTCCTGTTCGTCATCACCGCAGTCCGTGGCAACTGGCGTCTGCCGGCTATCGGTGTCGGCCTCATGGTCGTCGCCGCGATCGCCGTCGGTGGCATCTACCCGGCGATCGTGCAGCGCTTCCAGGTCACCCCGAACGCCCAGGAGCTCGAGGCCGACTTCATCCAGCGCAACATCGACGCGACGCGGACGGCTTTCGGCCTCGACGAGATCGAGACCGAGTCCTACAACGCCAAGACGACCGCCGAGGCCGGTGCGCTCCGCGAGGACGCCCAGACCACGCAGTCGATCCGTCTGCTCGACCCGACGATCGTCAGCCCGTCGTTCCGTCAGCTGCAGCAGAACCGTGGCTACTACAACTTCGCCGACACGCTGTCCGTCGACCGCTACGAGATCGAGGGGGAGAGCAGGGACACGGTCATCGCCGTGCGCGAGCTCGACCTCAACGGCCTCGGCGGCGACCAGCGCAACTGGGTCAACGACCACACGGTCTACACCCACGGCTTCGGTGTGGTCGCCGCCTACGGCAACCAGATCGGCCCGGACGGCCGTCCGGCCTTCTACGAGGGCGGCATCCCGTCGGTCGGCGCGCTGACCGAGGAGACCGACAACGGCTACGAGCCGCGGATCTACTTCAGCCCGAAGTCCCCGAGCTACTCCATCGTCGGTGCCCCCGAGGGCACGGACCCGTGGGAGCTCGACTACCCGACGGACGAGGAGGGCGGGCAGGTCAACACGACCTTCCCGACCGCCGACACGGCCATCGGCCCGGACCTCGGCTCCTTCATGAACAAGCTGCTCTACGCGCTCAAGTTCCAGTCCGAGGAGATCCTCTTCTCCGACCGTGTGACCTCCGAGTCGCAGATCGTCTACGACCGCGACCCGCGGGCCCGCGTCGAGAAGGTCGCTCCGTACCTGACCCTCGACGGGCGTGTGTACCCGGCTGTGGTGGACGGCCGCGTCAAGTGGATCATCGACGGATACACCACCTCGAACGAGTACCCGTACTCGGCCTCGGAGTCCCTCGAGGACGTCACGGCCGACTCGCTCACGGCGACGTCGACCTCGATCCAGGCGCTCGCGCCGCAGCAGGTCAACTACATCCGCAACTCGGTCAAGGCCACGGTCGACGCCTACGACGGCTCGGTCACGCTCTACGCGTGGGACACCGAGGACCCGGTCCTGCAGGCCTGGCAGGGTGTGTTCCCGAACATGATCCAGCCGATCTCCGAGATCTCCGGCGACCTCATGAGCCACATGCGCTACCCGGAGGACATGTTCAAGGTCCAGCGCGCGCTCCTCACGCGCTACCACGTGGACACGGCGAGCGAGTTCTTCTCGGGTCAGGACTTCTGGCGCAGCCCGACAGACCCGACCGGTGGGACCTCGAACACGACGCTCCAGCCGCCGTACTACCAGACGCTCCAGATGCCGGGCCAGGACGCTCCGTCCTTCTCGCTGTCCTCGTCGTTCATCACCGGTGGTACGAGCGACCGCAACGTCATGACCGGGTATCTCGCGGTCGACGCCGAGGCCGGCAACACGGCTGGAGAGGTCGCCGAGGGCTACGGCAAGCTGCGGCTCCTCGAGCTGCCTCGAGGTTCGACTGTGCCCGGCCCCGGCCAGGTGCAGAACAACTTCAACTCCGACTCGGAGATCGCCCAGGACCTCAACCTGCTGCGGCAGGGAAACTCGACGGTGATCAACGGCAACCTGCTCACCCTGCCCATGGGTGGCGGCCTGCTGTACGTGCAGCCTGTGTACGTCCAGTCGTCGAGCGGCACGGTCTTCCCGCTGCTGCGCAAGGTCCTCGTGGCCTTCGGTGACGAGGTCGGCTTCGCCAACACCCTCGACGAGGCTCTCGACCAGGTGTTCGCCGGTGACTCTGGTGCGACAGCCGGTGACGCGGAGACCCCCGACGAGGGCGACGTGCCTGTCGACGACCCGACAGACGCCCCGACGGACCCGTCGGCACCGACGGACGGGGCGACCGACGCCCCGACCGCCGAGCCGACGACAGACCCGACGGACGCCCCGACGACCGACGTCCCCGCGGGTGACGCACGGACGCAGCTGAACGAGGCGCTGGCAGATGCCAAGAAGGCGCTCGACGACAGCCAGTCCGCGCTGACCGACGGTGACTTCGCCGCCTACGGCGAGGCTCAGGACCGTCTGCAGCTCGCCCTCGAGGCGGCCCTCGCGGCCGACGAGGCGCTCGGGAACTGATCCGGCGCTCTCACGCACCACCTGCTCGACCGACGACGGCGGTCTCCTCTGGCACCAGAGGGGGCCGCCGTCGGCGTCTTGTCCCGCTGACGACTATTCCGGTGCCCGGTGCCCGGTGTCCTGCTGACGGACCGGGCGCGCTCTTGGTGCGGGGAGGCTGGTCCCATGGCTGGACGTGGTTTGCCTCACGGTGCTCCCACGGACGACCATTGCGCCATGACAACGATGAACACCACGGGACAGCACGCGATCACGGACGGGTCGTTCGGCTCGCTCCCCACGAAGATCCTCCAGCACGCGAGCGGTGCCCGGGCAGAGATCTTGGTCCGCGGCGCGACGGTGCTGTCGTGGACCGCTCCCTGGCGTGACGGCTGGGCCGGGTACATCGACGGCTACAGCGACGAGGCCGACTTCCAGCTGCAGCACGGTGGCCGCAGCGCGATCCTCTTCCCCTTCGCCAACCGTCTCAAGGACGACCGCTACACCTTCGACGGCGTCACCCACGAGATGGGGCTCCAGTTCCCCGTCGACAAGGAGGTCATCCACGGCCACGCGCGCGGTCACGACTGGACCGTCGTCGCCGAGGACGTCGACCCTGCCGCCGACGCCGTGAGCATCACTTTCGCCTTCGAGGTCCGTCCGGGCGACGTCGAGGGCTACCCCTTCGCTCTCGACGCGACGGTCCGCTTCGACCTCACCGCGACATCGCTCGACCTGACGCTCACGTACCGCAACGTCGGCGAGACCGACGCCCCGGTGGCTGCGGGCTGGCACCCGTACTTCACGCTGCCCGGGCACGACACCATCGACGGCCTGTCCCTGCGCGTCCCCGCCCGTGCCCAGATCGTCAACGACGCCGACCTCATCCCGTTGCCGGGCGACGCCGCCTACGCCCCGATGGACGCCGACCTCGTCCACGAGACCCTCGAGGGCGTCGAGTACGACGACGCCTGGGACCGTCTGGTGCCCGACGCCGACGGTGTGGTCCGCACGCTGCTGACCGACCCGGCGACAGGCGACGGCCTCGCGGTGTGGCAGAAGACTGGGACCCTCCTCGTCTTCACGAGCGACGCCCTCGAGCGCAAGCGCGAGTCTGTGGCCATCGAGTCGCTCGAGACGACGACCGACGCCTTCAACCGCCCCGACCGGGCCGACGACGTGCGGGTCGCCGTCGGGCAGGAGA
The DNA here is from genome assembly GCF_033798665.1 of Sanguibacter biliveldensis. Classification (NCBI taxonomy): domain Bacteria; kingdom Bacillati; phylum Actinomycetota; class Actinomycetes; order Micrococcales; family Sanguibacteraceae; genus Sanguibacter; species Sanguibacter biliveldensis. The sequence goes on along the minus strand of NZ_CP138359.1, from coordinate 3,071,521 downwards.
AGACCTTCGAGCTCGGTGTGCACGTGGTGCGCGGCCAGCAGGGCTGACGTCCGCGTCGAGCGGTGAGAGCGTCCGTCTCCGATCCTGTCCGGGCTCGGGGACGGTCGACCTCACCAGGTCTTGTCGACGGTCCCTGACCGGGTTGAGAGCGGAGTCACACGCTCGACGGGCACGATCGACTTGGAGTCCTGGCCCACGCGACGTAACGTTGTCTTCACCGACGCGGGGTGGAGCAGCTCGGTAGCTCGCTGGGCTCATAACCCAGAGGTCGCAGGTTCAAATCCTGTCCCCGCTACTTGTGAAGTTGAACTGCACGACACGAAGACCCTGTCTCCCTCGGGAGACAGGGTCTTTGTCGCTGTCGGGCGGCGCCAGGCGCTGTAGTCTTTGACCCGACGACCGTCGTTTTTTCATGTCTGGTGGGAGGCGCTGGCGATGCCCGGAGGCCTCACGGACGCGCCGTCCGGCCAGCCCCTCGGGTCGCGGCGCGCGGAGGTGCTCGACAGGCTCCGCGCCGCTCGCGGACCGCTCGGTGTCCTGGACCTCGCCGCGGCGACGGGTCTGCACCCGAACACGGCACGGTTCCACCTCGACGGGCTCGTCGACGACGGGCTGGCGACGCGGGAGACCGAGGAGCGCACGACGCCCGGTCGGCGGCGCGTCCTCTACGCCGCGCGTGGTGAGGCGTCCGGGCCGACGAGCTACGGGCTGCTCGCGGAGATGCTCACCGGTCTTGTCGTGACGATGGGCGGTGGCCGGGCGCAGGCCGCCGATGCCGGACGCGACTGGGGTCGCCATCTGGTCGAGAGCGACCTGCCCTCGCAGCGGGCGTCCGACGAGGAGAGCCTCGCGCGTCTGGAGCGAGTCCTCGACGACGTCGGCTTCGCCCCCGAGACCGTGCAGGACGGCCCCGTCGCTGTCGTCAACCTCCGTCACTGCCCGTTCCGGGACGTGGCGGTCCGGCACACGGACGTGGTGTGCGCGCTCCACCTCGGACTCATGCAGGGAGCCCTCGCCGAGCTCCGCTCGCCGTGGCAGGCGACCGGTCTGGAACCCTTCGTCGAACCGACGCTGTGCGTCGCACGGATCGAGAAGAGCGCCACGACCCCGACGCATGCTCCCGAGGCGGACGACCGGGGCGACGAGGGCTGAGCTCAGGTGATCGGCAGGGCCGTGGCCAGCAGGACCACACCGACCGACCCGACGAGAGACGAGACGGCGAGCGCACGGGCTAGCGTCCGCCGCCCGGCACCGTTGGCCCAGCCGTGCAGGGCTGCGGCGAGCATGACCAGCACGAAGGCCGTGAGCTTGCCGGCGAGCATCCGTCCGTAGCCTGGCTCTGCGAGCGAGGCGATCGTCACGCCCTTGTGCGCTGCGAGGAGGACGCCGGTGGTCACCTGCAGCGGGATGAAGGCGACCACCGTCACGATGCCGAGGCGCATGCCCAGGCTTCGCATGAGGGCCGCGCGCTGCTCCTCACCGAGGCGGCTGCGCACGACGGGCAGGACGAGAGCCGAGACGGTGAGCTGACCACCCACCCAGAGGATGGCGCCGAGGACGTGCACGAACCGCACGAGCGACCAGGCGGTGAGCACCTACGACGCCTCCAGGATCCCGCGGGCTCCACGCTCGGCGTCGACCATCGCGTGGTCCACGAAGGTGTAGTGCCCGGGCTCAGGCAGGACGAGCTCGACGAAGCCGCCCTGGGCGGGGGCGAGGTCGAGCACCTGGGCGCGGCCCTGCTCGGCGTTCCCGGGCCGCAGCAGATAGGCACCTTCTTTGAAGACGGTGTCGAACTGACCACCGACGACGTGGAACGCCGTGGCTCCTTGCGGCCCCGCGTCGACGACCCAGATGCGGATGCGCTCACCCGCGCGGACGGCGATCGGGGCGTGCACGTACTGGTCGACGTAGCCGTTGAACACGACGGTGCTCGGGGCCTCCGCGGCGATCGCAGCCTCGTCGGCAGTGCCGTCCTGGGGGCCGAGGTAGAGCTCGGACTGGACGAGCACGAGCTCGGTGTCGACCGGGGGGAGGCCTGGCGGCTCGATGATGACAGCCCCGTACATCCCGTTGGCGATGTGCAGAGACATCGGCGCGGTGCTGCAGTGGTAGAGCCAGGCACCCGAACCTGTCGCGACGAACTGGTAGGTCAGCTCTTCGCCCGGGTCGATCGTCCGCATCGGCTCGTCGGGGGCGAGCGTACCGGCGTGGAAGTCGATGCTGTGGCCCATGCTCGCCTCGTTGACGAACGTGACGGTGAAGAGGTCGCCGACGGAGCCGTGGAGCGTCGGACCAGGTGCTGCCCCGTCGAAGGTCCACAGGGTCTGACGGACCCCTGGGGCGATCTCGGTCACGGTGTCGGTGACCACCATCCGTACAGCGTGCTCGGTGCCGCCGGGCAGGGGTGCGAGGTCCGGCTCGAAGGGCTGCCAGTCGGGTCCGGGGACCGCCTGCGGGTCGACCGTGACGGAGTCGTCCGTCTCGGTACCCGCGCCGGACATGCCTGCCATGTCGTGGCCGTCGTCGGTGCTGGCGTCGTCGTCCGTCGCGGCCGGGGCTCCTGTCGCGAGGATGTCGAGGGTCATGCCTGCCGCCCGGTGACCGGGGACGGTGCACCACCCCTCGGTGTCGGCGTCGACGACCCCGAGGTCGAGGGTCGCGGACTCTCCGGTGGCGAGCATGGGTGTCTGCTGCCCGGTGGCGAGTGCGAGGTCGTGCCGCATGCCGTCGGTGTTCGTGACCTCGAGGACGACGTGGGTGCCGGCCGCGATCTCGATCACCGCAGGGGAGACGCGCATCCCGGCCAGGGTCACCTGGACGGTCTGCGTCCCTGCGGCACCGGTGACGGTGGCAGACCGAGAGCTGGGGACCCCGGGTCCGGTGAGCGCGACCACCAGGGCGACGACGACCATGAGCGCACCGAGGGCGAGCCCTCCGAGTAGCCCTCTGCGGTCGACGGCCGGCTGGGTGGCAGGTGCAGGTCCGGGGTCTGCCGTCGGGGTGCTCATGCCGTCCGTCCCGTGCGACGTGCCCGGACGACCGCGGTGGCCGAGGCGACGAGGAAGAGGACGACGGCGACCTCGGTCGCGATCCCGCCGCCTGTCCACCACAGGTTCGACCCGAGCGCGTCCCCGCCGACGAGGCGGGCGGCGAGAGCCGTGTGCAGCAGGACGACGTGCGCGTAGAAGGAGGGGTGGAACGGCAGGCGCACCCGCAGGACCGCCGGGACGATCACGGGAGCGTGCCCGAAGATCATCGACATGACGAAGCCGAGGAAGACTGCGTGGAGCCCGGAGTCGTAGACGGCGAGGCTCGAGCCGAGGTCGCCCGCGACGAGCCAGATCGTCCCGCCGACCGCGAGCCACACGTACCCGGCCAGCAGGCACACCGCCATGAACCGCGTGACGCCCGGCACGCGGACGGTCCGGCGGGCGACGTCGTGCGCCGCTCCCCACAGGGCCAGGGCGAGCATCCCGGCGCCGGCGAGACGGGTCCCCGTCGACGTCTCGGGGGACACCGTGGCGACCAGGAGGCCGACGAGGAACAGTGCGCCCGCGGCGGCGAGCTGGCGTACCGCCGACCGTCGGAGCATGCCCACCCGTGCCAGCTCGAGGCGCTCACCGAGGATCGTCAGGACCAGGAAGCCCGCGAGCCACGGGACCATGCGGGGCACTGTCCACCCGGCGAGCCACAGCACTGTCGCGACGTACCAGCAGAGTGCTCCCAGAGCCATCACGCGCAGGTGGAAGGCCGGCTGGATCCTGTGCACGACGAGGTAGATCACGCAGAGGAGGACGGACGCGAGGCAGAGGAGCAGGCGTCCGGCGAGCGGCTGACCGACGAGCAGGGCGAGGCCTCCGGCCCCTGAGACGGCGGGGGCGAGGAAGCCCCAGGACCTGCCGAGCGCGACAGCCCGCTCGAGCGAGATGACTGTCCCGAGGAAGCCGAGGGTGATGAGCGGCCCGTGGTCGGAGGCTGTGCTGCTCGCGAGGGTCGGCAGCGGGAGCCCGAGGAGGAGCAGGCCTCCCCACAGTGCTGCGAGCAGGCAGAGCAGGGCCGCCACGAAGATCGGGATGCGGCGCGCGGTGCGCTGCTGGCCGTCGGGCCGGGCGACTGCGGGCGTGGTCGCGGTCACCATCCGAAGGCCTGCTTGGTCTCGGCGCTCATCATCTCGGCAGACCACGCAGGCGCGTGGGTGATGAGGACCTCCACACGGTCCACTGCGCCGCTCTCCACGAGGACCCTGCGCACCTCGTCGGTCAGGTACTCACCCAGCGGGCAGGCGGGGGTGGTGGTGGTCATCACGACGGCAGCCACCCTGCCGTTGAGCTCGACCCCGTACACGAGCCCCAGCGAGACGATGTCGATCCCCAGCTCAGGGTCGATGACCGAGCGCAGCTCCTCCCGGAGCTGGGCGGTCTCGGTCCCGGGTGCGAGGAACCGGGTGACGGAGAGCAGGTCGCGGCTCACGTGGCATCAGGGCGTGCGGTGGCGAGCGTGGCGGACGGGCCAGGGGAGGCGGCTGGCGTGGTGGTCGGGACGGGCTCTGGCACGGCGGGCTTGCGGTGGGCACCTGGCATGGGTGTAGTTTTCACTAGTCGAGTAGTAAAAACAAGATGTGCTAGTTCGTCCGCCACCCCGAGGAGCTCCGATGTCATCTGATGCCGCACTGCCAGACCCCGCCGACGAGAGCGGGTCGCTCGACCTCGACGTGCGGACGCTGCCGCACGGCGCACGGCACGACGTGATCTTCGCCCGTCTGCAGGCGCTCGCGGACGGCGAGACCTTCGTCATCCGCAACGACCACGACCCCAAGCCGCTGCGCTACCAGACCGAGGCCCTCTGGCCCGGTGCCTTCGAGTGGACGTATCTCGAGGCCGGGCCCCTCCAGTGGCGTGTCGCGATCACCCGTGCCGACTGACGGCTCGTCGACCGCGCCGCCCGTCGACGTCGTCGACGGGCTCGCCCGGACGCTCGCCCGCGCGTGCCGTGCGCTCGCCGAGGCAGGTCGCCCGCAGGATGCCGGGCGGCTGGCTGCCGACGGCTGGGTCCTGCTCCGGCACCGTCACCCGGACCAGGCGCTGCGCCTGGACGGCACCATGCACCACGTCGCCCGCGTCGAGCAACGGCTCGCGGACCTCGCCCACGCACCGGAGGAACCACTGATGACCCTGACACCAGACCGCATCGTCGACGTCCGCACCGAGATCCCGCGCACCCGCCACGCGCTGATCTTCACGACCTTCGACCAGCTGCCCGTCGGCACGGGCTTCGTCCTCGTCAACGACCACGACCCGAAGCCGCTGTACTACCAGCTCGCGGCCGAGAGCCCCGACGCGTTCACCTGGGAGTATCTCGAGGAGGGGCCTGAGGTCTGGCGGGTCCGCATCGGCCGGATCGCGGCGGCGTAGTCCCCCGAAGGTCCTGATGGCTGAGGTGCGCCCCGCGGTGACGTAGGATGGTGACTACCGACGCGGGGTGGAGCAGCTCGGTAGCTCGCTGGGCTCATAACCCAGAGGTCGCAGGTTCAAATCCTGTCCCCGCTACAGATGCAGTGCGAGAGAGGCCCTCCTGGTTCCGACCAGGAGGGCCTCTCTCGTTCCCTGGGAGGTGTCCGTCCTCGTCAGGACCGATCGCCCGACGTCGGGAGGTCGTACTACGGTCGATCCATGATCCCCGCCGACCTCTCCCTGCTGCACGCCCCCGGAACTCCGGCGCTCGCCCCTGACGGCACCTTCGTCATCGTGGCCAGGACCGCTCCAGACCTGGACCTCGACGAGCACATCGGCCAGCTCTGGAGGATCACGGTCGACGGCTCGGCGCCGCCCGTGCGACTCACGCGTGGGCACCGGGACATCGAGCCGCAGGTCTCGCCCGACGGGCGGTGGGTGGCCTTCCTGCGCGCCGAGCCCGAGGGGCGACCCCAGGTGCACGTCGTCGAGGCGGCCGGTGGCGAGCCCGTCCGGCTGACCGACCTGCCTCTCGGTGCCGCCGGCCCGCAGTTCAGCCCGGACGGGTCGACGCTCGCCTTCCTTGCACGGGTCCCCGACGAGGGGCGCTACGTCCCTGGCGGCAATCCCGGCGCGGAACCTCCGCGCCACATCACCGAGCTCACGTACCGTCACGACGGCGTCGGCTTCACGCACGACAAGCGCCGCCAGCTGTTCGTCGTCGACGTCCCGGTCGACCCGGCCTCACGGACGACGGTGCCCGCAGCGCAGGACGCAGGGCCGACCGCCCGGCAGGTGACCGACGGTGACGTCGACCTCACGAGCATCGCCTGGCTGCCGGACGGGCGGCACGTCGTGGCGGTCGGGGCGAGGCACGCCGCTCGGCACCAGGACCGGCACTCGGACGCCGTCGTCGTCGACACCGCACCCGAGGGGGACCCCGTGCTGCGACCGCTGACGGACGCCGACTCTGGGTCGACCCTCGCCGTCGCCGCTGCGCTCCCGTCGGCCGACGGCTCGGCCCTCTGGCTCCTCGCCCAGGACATGGGGTCGTCGGGACGAGACTTCGTGGCGCGCCAGACCGGCCTGTTCCACCTGCCGCTGACCACTCAGGACGGCGCGCCGGCTCCCGCGGGCGTGCCAGCCCGGGTGACCGACGAAGAAGCCGTGGACCTCGACCCGGCGACCTTCGCCGCCACAGCGAACGGCGTGCTGGTCGGTGAGCTCCGCCGCGGGACCGTGGTGCTCCACGAGCTGCAGGCCGACGGCGCGGCACGCGAGCTCCTCGGCGGGGACGTGGTCGTGCACGGTGCCGCGACGAAGGCGCTGGCGGCGAGCTCGCCTGGCGGGACCGGTGCGTCACACGAGGCGGGAGCGAACCCTGGAGCGGGCTCAGCCCTCGCCGTGGCCACTGTCGCTGGCCCGTCGACGTCGGGCGACGTGCACGTGGTCGACCTGCAGACCGGGGCCAGGCGCACGCTGACCGACTGGTCCGCGCCGCTGCGTGCCACGGGGCGGGTGCGCGAGCCCGTCGAGGTGACCAGCACGGCACCTGACGGCTACCCCGTCCACGGCTGGGTGGTCACCCCGGACCCCGGGCGATTCGGCGCAGGGCCGCACCCGACGATCCTGATGATCCACGGCGGGCCCTTCGCGCAGTACACGGTCGCGCTCTTCGACGAGGTGCAGACCCTCGCCGAGGCCGGCTACGCCGTGGTCTACGGCAACCCGCGCGGCGCGGCCGGCTACGGCTCCGCGCACGGCTCGGCCATCCGCCACGCCTTCGGGACCGTCGACACCCACGACGTGATCGCGCTGCTCGACGCCGCTCTGACCGACCCCGCCCTCGACGCGGACCGGGTCGGCGTCATGGGTGGCTCCTACGGCGGGTACCTCACGGCGTGGCTCACCACCCGGACGGACCGCTTTGAAGCAGCCATCGTGGAGCGCGGCTTCCTCGACCCTGTGAGCTTTGTCGGGTCGAGCGACATCGGCTGGTTCTTCGGGCTCGAGTACCTGGGCGACGGGGACACCGACGAAGCCCGAGCCCGGGTCGCCGCGCAGTCCCCGATGGCGCACGTGGCGAAGGTGACCACACCGACCCTGGTGATCCACTCCGAGCAGGACTGGCGCTGCCCCGTCGAGCAGGGGCAGCGGTGGTTCGTCGAGCTCAAGCGTCGCGGTGTCCAGTCTGAGCTGCTGCTGTTCCCGGGGGAGGGGCACGAGCTCACCCGGTCCGGCCGCCCGCAGCACAGGCTCCAGCGGCTCGAGCACGTGCTGGCGTGGTGGGCGCAGCACCTGCCCGTGAGCCCGACGGTCGACGGCGTCTGAGCAACGACGAGCGAGGGGCTGCACCCAGGTCGGGTGCGGCCCCTCAGCCGTCGTCGCGCGGGCTTCCTACAGGCCGACCATCGCCATGCCGGAGTCGTCGTAGCGGTTGCCGCTCACCGGGACGGTCCGGGTGAGGGCGTCGAGGTCGGCCACCTCGTCGGCAGAGAGCGCGACGGCGGTCGCACCGGCGTTCTCCTCGACGCGCTCGATCCGGCGCGTCCCCGGGATCGGGACGATCCACGGCTGCTGGGCGAGCAGCCACGCGAGCGCCACCTGACCCGGCGTGCTGCCCTTGATCGTCGCGAGGGCGCGGACGTGGTCGACCAGCGCCTGGTTCGCGGCGAGGTTCTCGGCTGTGAAGCGCGGCACACGGTTGCGGATGTCGCCCTCGCTGAAGGTGGTCGACGTGTCGACCGAACCGGTGAGGAACCCCTTGCCGAGGGGGCTGAAGGGGACGAACCCGATCCCGAGCTCGGCGAGCGTGGGCAGGACCTCGGGCTCAGGGTCACGGGTCCACAACGAGTACTCGCTCTGGACGGCGGTGACGGGGTGGACGGCGTGGGCGCGACGGATCGTCCCGGCGCCCGCCTCGGAGAGCCCGAAGTGACGGACCTTGCCCGCCTGGACGAGCTCGGCCACGGCCCCCGCGACCTCTTCGACAGGCACGTCGGGGTCGACGCGGTGCTGGTAGAACAGGTCGATCGTGTCGGTCCGGAGCCTGCGCAGCGACGCGTCGGCGACCCTGCGGATCTGCTCGGGGCTGCTGTCGAGCCCGACCATGCGCCCGTCCTGGATGTCCCAGCCGAACTTCGTGGCGATCACCACCTCGTCGCGGACCGGTGCGAGAGCCTCGCCGACAAGCTCCTCGTTGACGTAGGGACCGTAGACCTCCGCGGTATCGAAGAAGGTCACGCCACGGTCGACAGCCCCGCGCAGCACGGCGATCATCTCGTCGCGGGAGCCAGGGTTCGGCCCGTAGCTCATCGACATGCCCATGGCGCCCAGGCCGACCGCGGAGACCTGCAGGCCCTGGCCGAGAGTTCGAGTGTGCATGTGGTCCTCCGTGGTGGTCGGTGGTGCTCGTGGTGCTGACCTGGACCACGCTAGGACTGGTCCGGGCGGAGAGGCAGGGGCTGCTGGTACCCCGTTGCCCAGCACCTGTCTCCAGGGTCCGTCCAAGGACTCGAGCTGCGCACGAGCGGTCTGGGGCCGTGGCCCCAGACCGCTCGTGAGAGGGCAGGTCGCACCTTCAGGTCAGGACCGCAGGTCAGACGTGCGTGGTCTGCAGGGCGTCTCTGTCGCCGGGCTGCGACGGCTCGTCGTCGCCTGCGGTCGGCGCGGAGGCGTGCTCGACCGCGTGCCCCTCCACGTCGACGCTGGGGAGGATCTTGTCGAGCCAGCGGGGGATCCACCAGGCGCTCTTGCCCAGGAGGGACAGCAGGGCAGGCATGAGGACGAGCCTGACGACGAAGGCGTCGGCCAGCACGCCGACCATGAGACCGAAGGCGATCGACGCGGCGACCGAGAAGGTGCTGGTCGCGAATCCCGCGAAGACGACCGTCATGATCGTGGCGGCTGCCACGAGCACCGGGGCAGAGCGGGAGAAGCCCTCGACGACGGCGTCCTTGGGGGTGAGGCCGCGGTCGTGCATCTCCTTGATGCGTGAGACGAGGAAGACCTGGTAGTCCATCGCGAGGCCGAAGAGCACCCCGACGAGCAGGATCGGCAGGAGGGAGAGCATCGGGTCGCCCTGGGGTGCGTTGACCAGAGCGGGCAGCCAGCCCCACTGGAAGACCGCGACGGAAGCGCCGAAAGACGCTCCGACGGAGAGCAGGAACCCGAGGGTGGCCACGAGGGGGATGAGCAGGGAGCGGAACAGCAGGACCAGCAGGGCGAGGGAGATGAGCACGATGACGACGAGGTACGTGACCAGGGCGTCGGCCAGTGCGGCGTCCTGGTCGATGCCGATGGCGGTCTCGCCCGTGACCTCGAGGTGGATGCCGGAGATGGAGTCGGCGTCCTCGCGCAGCTGGTGGACGAGGTCCTTGGTCGAGTCGTCGATGGGGCCGCCTGTGGGGATGAGGGTGATGCGGGCGGTCTGGCCGTCCGCGCTGACCTCGGCCGGGGTGACCTGAGCGACGCCAGCCATGCCGGCGAGCTGGTCTTCGAGGGCGGCGGTGCTCGAGGCGACGTCGTCGCCCTCGGCCAGGACGATCAGCGGGCTCTGGACGCCGCCGAGCTCGTCGAGGACGAGGGTGTAGGCGGCGCGCTCGGTCGACTCGGGGTCGGTCCCGCCGGGGACGTTGAAGGCGGTCTTCATGGAGAGCATTGGCAGGGCGACCACGACCAGGACCAGGACACCGGTGACCAGCGAGATCACAGGCCGTCGCACGACGGCCTGCCCCCAGCGGCGCACGAAGCCGTGCTTCGGTGTGGTGTCCTCGTCGAAGACCACTCCGGCGGCCAGGTCCTTGCGGTGCTTCTTGGACAGTGCCTCGACCCCGAGCGTCTTCATGAAGACCGGCAGCAGGGTCAGGGCGAGCAGGACGGCGACCAGGACGCCGAAGGCTCCGGCCATGCCCATCTCGGTGACGAAGTCGATGCCGGCGACCATGAGCGCGGCGAGGGCGACGATGACTGTCAGGCCTGCGAAGACGACGGCGGTCCCGGCGGTGCCCGTGGCGCGGGCGATCGCGTCCTCGACAGAGCGGCCCGAGCGCAGCTCGGTGCGGAACCTGGACAGGATGAACAGGGAGTAGTCGATGCCGACGGCCAGGCCGAGCATCGAGGCGAGGATGATCGAGTTCTCGCCGATCGGGGTGATCGAGCCGTAGGCCAGCACGCCGACGAGCCCGACACCCACGCCGAAGACGGCGATGAGCAGGTTCGCCCCCGCGGCCCGCATCGAGCCGAAGGTCAGGACCAGGACCAGGAAGGCGATGAGGACTCCCACGACCTCGCCGGGGCCCGACTCTGCCCCGAGCGGGACGAGGTTGCCGCCGAGCTCGACCCCGAGGTCAGCCGGTGCGGACTCCTGGAGGGCGAGGGCAGCGTCGTAGGAGGTGACCTGGGTGTCGTCGGAGAGGTCGCCGTAGGTGAGGGTCGCGACGGCGAGGGTTCCCTCTGGGGAGGTGTAGGGCGCGTCGGGGGCGAAGGGGTCCGAGACCGACTCGACACCGGGCAGCGAGGCCGCCTCGGCCAGCACGCTGTTGATCTGCGCGGTGACTCCAGGGTCGGTGACCTGGGCGTCCTGGGGTGCGAAGACCAGCTGGAGGGTGTTCTCGGCCGGGGCCCGCGCAGCCGGGAACTCCCGGTTCATGACCTCCAGGGCCTGCGAGGCGCGCGACCCGGGGATGGTCTGCGGGGCGCTGTCCCCGGAGCCGTTGACCCCGAGGATCCCGGCGAGCCCGGCGAAGACGGCCAGCCAGACGCCGACCACCACCAGCCGGTGCCGGGCACTCGAGCGCCCGAGACGAGAGAGGAACGTGGACATGGGCACTCCTTGGGGCAGGGGGTTGCGATCGCTACCGATCCTGCTCGTGGCGGGTCCTCGGCGAATCGGGCAGGTGGTTGATCGTCGGTACCGCAGGCGCGGTAGCCGGGCGCGGGCGGTCGACCCGTGCGGCTCGGTCGACCCGTGCGGCTCGGTCGACGGCGCAGGGTGCCGGGAGCGGGGACGCGGAGAGGGCGCCCCGCGGTGCCCGTCGGTGCTCAGGGCTGCCAGGACTGCTCAGAGGCGCCGGAGAGGGTGCCGACCTGCCCCGGGGACGGTCTGGTTGGACCTCGGGCCCAGATGGCGTAGAGTGGTGATCACCGACGCGGGGTGGAGCAGCTCGGTAGCTCGCTGGGCTCATAACCCAGAGGTCGCAGGTTCAAATCCTGTCCCCGCTACAAGAAGAACGGCCCTCGATCACTGATCGGGGGCCGTTCTGCGTTGTGTCCTAGGCGGTGGACGACCCCGACGACACCGGCCCGCCTACACCCAGATCGCGGCGGGCCAGCCGTCGCTGAAGATCTCGGGGGTCGAGGGGAGCGCCTCGGACTCGCCGTGGGTGTGGCGACGGGCCGTCCAGGCTGTCGCAGCGGCGTCGAGGACGTCGTCGACACCCACGTCGACACCGGACAGCCCGCCCACCCCCGACAGGGCCAGGCCGTGCTCGGCGAGCAGTGCCCTGCGGGTCTCGGCGCCCGCCCAGGTCTTCTTGCGGTCGGTCAGCGGGGCGCCGTTCATGCGGGCGAAGCACACCTCGGGGTGCACCTCGAGGACCGTGCGGTCCTCGCATGCCGGGCTGCGGACGAACCGTTCGACCTCGAACACCTTCGACCGCAGCCCGAAGGCCTGGATCGAGACACCCTCGCCGGCGAGCTCGCGGTTCAGGACCACGGCGCTCGGGTGGTCGTCCGCCTCGAAGGCGGGGCGGACCGGGGTCATGAAGACCGACGAGCGCAACCGTCCGATCTCCAGCCTCGCCAGGACGTCCGCTTGCCGTCGGCCGGCGTCCGGGAGGCCGATCGGGATGTCGATCGCCACGACCGAGACACGACCGCCGAGCTCGGCGGCAGCGACGAGCGAGCCGATGTCCTGGGCGGCGAGCGCTGTCGCACCGTCGCCGTCCCACACCACGCCGACCCAGCCGGCCCGGCACGCATCCACCCCGAGCACGCGGGTCGTCTTGGTCATGGGTCTAGGAGTACCAGGTGTGTGCGCAGCGCGCGGGCTGGGGACAGGGCCGGCAGCCCAGAGCCGCTCGAGGGAGGAAGGAGAGCGAGCCAGTGCTCCCGGGGGTGAGAGCGAGGCGCTGTGGCTGGTAGGGACAGCCCTACCCCGAGACTGGGTGGCTGACCTGATGGTCGTGGGACGCGGAGGCGAGGAGGATGGACTCATGATCGAGACGACCGCGCAGCTCCCGCGCCGCGCAGACAGTGTTCCGGACCCGACCGAGCAGCCGTGGCAGACCGAGGCGAGCACACCGTGGACCGCCGTCGTGCGTCGGATCCGCAGCCTCGGCGCCGACACGGCGTACGTGCTGGTGACGCTCCCGTGGTCGTTGGTCGCCTTCGTCGTGGTCTTCACAGGTCTCGCCGTCGCCGTGCCGCTCATGGTCTTCTGGGTGGGGCTGCCGATCGCGGCGGGTGTGCTGGTCGTCGCGCGGTGGTTCGCCTCGGTCGAGCGGAGCAGGACGGTGCGTCGTGCCGTGCTCGCCGGAGACCTGCCCCTCGCGGAGCCTCGTCGAGCGGCAGCGCCCGGTCGGGGCGTACCTGTCGGCGCGGACCGCCCCTCGTTGCCGCGTCGTGTCCTCGCGTCGCTGCGCGACCCGCAGGGCTGGCGGGAGACCGTGCACGCACTGACGTCCTGGATCCTGTCGATCGTCACCTTCACCGTCACGGTCACCTGGTGGGTCGGCGCCGTCGCGGGGACCACCGTCTACGCCTGGGTACGGTTCCTCCCGGAGAACACCGGCAACGACGACCTCAGCGGCGCCGCCCGTGACGCCCTCGAGGTGCTCAACTCGACAGGCTTCAAGCTCGCCGCAGGGATCGTCTTCCTGCTGACCCTGCTGCCGATGACCCGGGCGATGGCACGCCTGCAGGCAGGGTTCGCACGGACGCTGCTCGACGAGCCTCGGACCGTCGCGCGCTGACCATCTCCGGGCGTGAGCGCCGTCGCGCCGATAGTGTCGGACGATGAGTGCACCCACAGTCTTGTTCATCGGTGGCAGCGGCGTCATCAGCTCGGCGAGCGTGCGGCTCGCGGTCGAGCGCGGCTACGACGTCACCGTCCTCAACCGCGGGTCGTCGACGACCCGTCCTCTGCCGGCGGAGGTGCGCTCGTTGCGCGCCGACGTCCGCGACCCAGGGTCGGTGCGCGAGGTGCTCGGAGGGAGCGACTTCGACGCTGTCGTGGACTGGGTGGCCTTCACCCCGGGCCACGTGCAGCAGGACGTCGACCTCTTCACCGGCAGGACCGGGCAGTACGTGTTCATCAGCTCGGCCTCGGCCTACCAGACACCGCCCGCCCGCAGCCCGGTGCTCGAGTCCACACCGCTCCGCAACCCGTTCTGGGGCTACTCCCAGGACAAGATCGCGTGCGAAGACCTGCTCGTCGCCGCGTACCGCGACAGCGGCTTCCCCGCCACGATCGTCCGGCCGTCGCACACCTACGACCAGACCTCCGTCCCGCTCGACGGCGGGTGGAACGTGGTCGAGCGGATGCGCGCCGGCAAGGAGGTCGTCGTGCACGGTGACGGCACGTCGCTGTGGACGATTACGCACACCGACGACTTCGCTCTCGGACTCGTCCCGCTGCTGGCGAACCCGAGGGTCGTCGGCGACTCCTTCCACATCACCTCGGACGAGGCACTGACGTGGGACCACATCACGCAGTCGCTCGCGCGAGCAGCAGGGGTCGAGGCGAAGATCGTCCACGTGCCGTCGGACGCGATCGCGGCCGTCGACCCTGGGTGGGGTGCCGGGCTGCTCGGAGACAAGGCGCACTCGATGGTCTTCGACAACGCCAAGATCCGCAGCGTCGCCCCGGGGTTCGTGCCGCGTACGACCTTCGAGCAGGGTGCGCGCGAGATCGTCGCGTGGCACGACGCGGACCCGGCCCGGCGCCAGGTCGACGCACGGATGGACGCGGTGATGGACGACCTGGTGGAGCGGTTCCGCGTCTGAGGTGGAGGTTCGTCTGCGCCCGTCGCCGAGCCGGGGCGCTGGCTCTGCGGCCGTCACCAAGCCCCGGTCCGAGGACGTGTCAGGAGGTCCCGTGAGGGTCAGCGGGACCTCCCGCCGACCGCTCCAGAGAGATCTTTGGTCTGCTCTTGACGCGGTGCGGACGTACTCTTGGAACGGTTCACCATGGCGGTGACCGTGAGGGAGCGACGATGACCGACAGGTCAGAGCAGTCCGGTCCGAAGCACGACCCGCGCGACGAGGCCTTCCTCGAGGCGGGGCACGAGCCCGCTCACGTCCCGGCGCACGAGGTCCCCGGAGAGCTGCTCACCCTCGGGGTGCTCGCGACCTCGCAGAAGACCGACGAGCGTCGGTTGCCGATCCATCCCTCGCACCTCGACCGCATCGACGCGGACCTGCGCGAGCGGATGATCGTCGAGACCGGCTACGGCTCGGCCTTCGGCATGACGGACGAGCGCCTGGCCGGGCTGGTCGGTCAGGTCCTGCCGCGTGCGGCGCTCCTCGAGCGGTCCGACGTCGTGCTTCTCCCCAAGCCGCAGGCGCACGAGCTCGCGGAGCTGCGCGAGGGGCAGGTGCTGTGGGGATGGCCGCACTGCGTCCAGGACGTCGAGATGACTCAGCAGGCCGTCGACCGTCGGCTCACCCTCGTGGCCTTCGAGGCCATGAACCACTGGACGGGGGACGGGCGCTTCGCGCTGCACGTGTTCCACAAGAACAACGAGATCGCCGGGTACTGCTCGGTCCTGCACGCTCTCCAGCTCGCCGGGTCGACCGGAGACTACGGTCGCCGCCTCAACGCGATCGTCATCGGCTTCGGCGCGACGGCGCGTGGCGCCGTGACAGCGCTGAGGGCGCACGGCGTCCACGACGTCCACGTGCTCACCAACCGCGACGTGGCAGCCGTCGGCTCGCCGATCCACTCGGCGCGCATCGTCCAGCTGGACCACGACGAGGCGGCCCCGAACCTCAGCCACGTGCTGACCGAGGAGGGGCGCGTCCCGCTCGCCCCTTATCTGGCGGAGTTCGACATCGTCGTGAACTGCACGCTGCAGGACACCGACGCTCCGCTGACCTACCTCTGCGAGGACGACCTCGGTGCGTTCAGGCCGGGCAGCCTCGTGGTCGACGTGTCGTGCGACGAGGGGATGGGGTTCTCGTGGGCACGCCCGACGAGCTTCGCAGAGCCGACCTTCGAGGTGGGTGACCACATCCTCTACTACGCCGTCGACCACAGCCCCTCGTACCTGTGGAACTCGGCGACCTGGGAGATCAGCGACGCCGTGCTGCCCTTCCTGCGCTCGGTCATGAGCGGGCCGTCGGGTTGGGCGTCCGACGAGACCGTCGCGCGCGCGATCGAGATCCGTGACGGGGTCGTCGAGAACCCCGCGATCCTCAGGTTCCAGCACCGGGCCGAGACCTACCCGCACGCCCAGGAGGCCTGACGATCCCGCAGGGCTGAGGTCCGCGACCCGCAGGCCGCTCAGACCCCGGTCGCCGGAGCCACACCTCGCGCGACCAGGTCGGGAGGGGGGTCGCGGAGTGCGGGGCGAGCCAGAGACCGAGGTGGTCGATACCCTTGGTGCTGCCCGAGCAAGGACCACCGAGAGGGGCACCGTGACCGAGCGACCGACCTTCGCCCCACCGTCGGGGACCGTCGTGGGCTGGGTCGACACCGATGCCGGAGTGCTGCGCGCCACGGGGATCCCTTACGCCACGGCGGGCCGGTTCGAGGAGCCGGTCCCGGCTGCCGACAGGACCGAGGTGCTCGAGGCGACAGGGTGGGCGCCCGCGTGCCCGCAGGCACCGGTGGTCTTCCTCGAACGGGTGCTCGGCGGTGACTTCAGCTCGCTCGCGACCGACGAGAGCTGCCAGAACCTCTCGGTCACGGTGCCGCGCGACGTCCAGGCCGGGGAGCGGCTCCCGGTGATGGTCTGGATCCACGGTGGCTCGTACACCTCGGGTGCCGGTGACGTCCCGGTGATGGATCCGGCGCCCCTGGTCGCCGAGCAGCGGGTCGTCGCGGTGACCGTCACCTACAGGCTCGGGATCTTCGGGTACCTCGGAGGGCGTGCCGGGCGCCCTGCGAACCTCGGGCTGCTCGACCAGGTGGAGGCCCTTCGATGGGTCCAGCGCAACGTCGAGGCCTTCGGGGGAGACCCTGCACGGGTCACGGTCTTCGGGCAGTCTGCGGGCGGAGACGCCGTCGCGCACCTCATGGCAGTGCCTGGGGCTGCGTCGTTGTTCTCCCGCGCGATCGTCCAGAGCGCCCCGCTCGGCATCTCCCGTGGGAGGAGCGCGATGAACGCGGCGATGCTCGACGCCGCTGAGGACATCACTGCGCAGACCCCTGTCGAGGAGGTCGTCGCCCGGCAGTCTGCTGTCGCGAAGACAGCGGAGGGTTCGGGGCTGCGTGCCGCGATGCCCTTCGGCACCCAGTACGGCTTCGCCCCGCTCCCGCCCGAGGACGCCGTCGACGACGCCTGGGACGCCGTGGCCGAGGAGGTCGACCTGCTCATCGGCTGCACCTCCGAAGAGGCTCGGCTCTTCGTCCGCGAGGTACCCGTGGTCCAGCGGGTGGTCGCGCTGCCTGTCGTCGGGCCGCTCGTGCGCCGTGGCCTCGTCGCTGCTCTCACCGAGGTCGTCTACGGGCGGTCGGCGCGGCGCTTCGCCCGGCGGCATGCGCGAGCAGGTGGGCGGGTGCACAGGTACGTGCTGTCGTGGTCCGCGCCCGGGAACCCGTGGGGTGCCGCGCACACTGTCGACCTGCCGATGCTCTTCGGCGACGAGAAGACCTGGGCGCGAGCCGAGCTGGTCGAGGGGGCGTCGTGGGACCAGATCCAGGAGGCGGCACGAGCGGTCCGTTCTGTGTGGGGAGCCTTCGCGCGGGGTGACGACCTGGGGCGCGACGCGTCAGTCTCGGGTGTCCTCAGGTGCACAGCGGTGCGGTGACCCGTCGACGACCCCGCGCTGCTCAGGCAGGCTTGCGGGCGTCGTAGGCCTCGCGGGCCTCGACCACCTCGGGGACGGCGTCCTCGATGACGCGGATGAGCGAGGCGAGGCTGTCGGACACCTGCGTGCCGAGCGCTGTGAGGCTGTACTCGACGTGCGGCGGGATCGTCTCGCGGACCTCGCGGACGACCAGGCCGTCGCGCTCGAGGGCCTGGAGGGTCTGGGACAGCATCTTCTCGCTCACGCCGTCGATCTTGCGGCGCAGCGCGTTGAAGCGCACGGATCCGTCGCGCAGGGCTGCGAGTGCGAGGACGCCCCACTTCGCCGCGACGATCTCGAGGGTCTGCCGTGAGCTGCAGCCGCGCTGGAAGACGTCGGGGGCGAACTCTGAGAAGTCTTCGAGGTCGTCGGTCCCGACCTCGCGCGGTGCGGCGGGGTCGTGGGTCTCGACGTTCTCGGTCCTGGCCATGTCTTGAGTATACGACCGTGCATCAGGAATCGATAGTGCTGCGGAAAGGATTGCACTTTCGAAAAGTTAGTGCCATGCTCGTCGTGTTGCCGAACCGTCGCCGCGGGACCTGTCTGCGCGGCCATCTCACAAGGAGCACGCCATGATCGCTGTCACCGGAGCCACCGGACACCTCGGACGCCTCGTCGTCGAGTCCCTGCTCGAGCGCGGCACCCCCGCCGACCAGGTCGTCGCCGCTGTGCGCACCCCGGCCAAGGCCGCGGACCTCGCCGCCCGCGGTGTCCAGGTCCGCGAGGCCGACTACTCGCGCCCCGAGACTCTCGCGGCGGCCTTCGAGGGTGTCGACACCCTGCTGCTCGTCTCCTCCTCCGAGGTCGGCCAGCGCGTCCCGCAGCACGTCGCCGTGATCGACGCCGCGAAGGCTGCGGGCGTCGGCCGCGTCGTCTACACGAGCGCACCGCAGGCCGACACCTCGACCCTCGTGCTCGCCCCCGACCACAAGGCGACCGAGGAGTACCTCGCGCAGTCGGGCCTGGCCACGACCATCCTGCGCAACAACTGGTACACCGAGAACTACCTCCAGCCCGTCCAGCAGGCGAAGGACTCGGGTGAGATCCTCGCGAGCGTCGGAGACGGCAAGGTCGCCTCGGCGCCCCGCTCGGACTTCGCCGAGGCCGCTGCCGTGGTCCTCGTCGACGACTCCCACGCGGGCAAGGTCTACGAGCTCTCGGGTGACGTCGCGTGGACGCACGACGAGCTCGCCGCCGCTGCCGGAGAGGTGCTCGGCCGCGAGGTCTCGTACCACCGCGTCTCGCCCGAGGAGCATGCCGCTGTCCTCGCAGGCTTCGGCCTCGACGAGGGGACCGTCGGCTTTGTCGTCGCTCTCGACGGCAACATCCGCGACGGTGAGCTCGCGACGGTCACGAGCGACCTGAGCACGCTCCTCGGCCGCCCGACCACCGGGCTCGTCGAGGCGCTGCGCGCAGCGCTCTGACGGTGACAGCGGGCGGCACCTGCCCTTCCGCGAGGGAGCTCTGGCGGGCAGAAGGTCCGCACGACCTGAGGTGATCGACGCAGAGGCCGGGGGTGCCAGGACGGCACCCCCGGCCTCTGCGCGTCCAGCCCGCTGCGGGCCTTCACGCCGGCCCCTGGCCCTCTTACACTCGGGGGCATGGATGATGTGACGCAGGACACTCCCCGGACCCAGCCTCCGGGACGCGGCGACGAGAAGAGCACCCTCATGGGGTTCTTGATGCTCAACCGCGAGACCGTCGTCATCAAGGCGCAGGGCCTCAGCGACGAGGACGCCGCGCGGCGCCTGGTGCCCAGCCTCACCACGGTGTCAGGGATCATCCGCCACCTCGCCGACGTCGAGCGGTCGTGGTTCGTCGAGGCCGTCGAGCAGCGCCCCTACGACCGCCGCTTCGGCAGCGACGAGGACCCGGACGGCGAGTTCCGCGTGACCGCTCGGGACTCCCTGACGGAGATCATCGACGACTACAGGGCGTCATGGGCAGAGGCTGACGAGGTGCTCGCCCGGCACGACCTCGACGAGGCGCCCGACAACCCCGAGTACCCGTCGCTCCGCTGGGTCCTCGTGCACGTCATCGAAGAGACCGCCCGGCACCTCGGGCACGTCGACATCCTCCGCGAGCTGCTGGACGGCACCACGGGGGAGTGACCGAGCAGTCGGTCGTCACCGGCACGAGGGCCCGCGAGGCAGAGAGCGGCCTGCACGCACAGCGAAGGGGCACCAGCGATGCTGGTGCCCCTTCGCTGTGCGTGTCGTCTACCCGGAGGCCCGCCAGGACAGGTCTCGATCTGCCCGTGACGGAGGTGCGTGGCCTCAGGGCTTGCCGCAGGTCACTTGCGGGTAGAGGCCTTGACCTCGGCGTAGGAGGTGCTCGAGGCGGTCCCGGAGACCGCGGTGACCCGGACCGTGTACGCAGTGTTCTTCGCGAGGCCGGTGATCTGCACCGAGGTCTTGGGGCTCACGCCGTCGTTGACGGTCGTCCAGGTCTTGCCGTCGCGCGTGACCTGGACCTTGTAGTCGGTGACCTGAGGGCCCGACGTCGCCGGCGCCGTCCAGGCGAGGGAGAGTGTGGTGGCAGCGCTCGCGGTCACCTTCATGGCTCGGGGTGCGGAGGGCGCCGCGAGGGTCGTCACCTTGACGACGGCCTGCGCGCCTGTCGTCGTCCCGTCGGCGACAGGGGTGATGCGCACGCTGTAGGTCGCCGACGGGGCGAGACCCGTGAGCTGGAGCTTCGGCGCCGTGCTGACGCCGTCGGCTAAGGTCGACCACTTCTTGCCGTCTCGTGACAGCTCGACCCTGTAGTCCGTGACGAGCGTCCCCGAGGTCGCGGGAGCGGTCCAGGTCAGCGCCGCGGTGGACGGGGCCCTCGACGTGACGGTGGGTGTGCGGATCCCCGAGGGGCGTGCGGCGGTCGTGACGGTGACCGTCGCCCACGGGCTCCGGCCTGCAGCAGCGTTCGCTGCCACCCGGACCTGGTACTTCGTGGCGGGGGCCAGCCCGCTGAGCCGGGCCGTCGTGCCCTGGGCGGCGACCGTCGTCCACGTCTTGCCGTCGGTCGAGCGCTGGACGGTCCAGCTCGTGGCCGGGGTGCCTGCAGCGGGCGTCCACGAGACCGTGCCCGCGACTGTCGTGACCGCCGAGACCGCGAGCTTCGTCGGGGCGGCAGGTGCGACCGGAGCAGGTGCCGGAGCCGGGGCCGGAGCTGGAGCCGGAGCTGGAGCGGGCGCCGTGACCGGGGCCGTCGCCGGAGTGAGGCCGAAGAGTCGGTCCGGGCTGCCCGCGCTCCGGTCGGTGACGCCGGTCCGGCTCGTGCTGACGAGCCTGTCGGTGACCTCCTTGGGTGTGAGTCGCGGGGAGTCGGCGAGCAGGAGCGCTGCGAGCCCGGCGACGTGCGGGGCTGCCATCGAGGTGCCAGAGCGGGTCGCCGTGGTGCCACCGGGGGCTGTCGAGACGATGCGCTCACCGGGGGCGAAGCCGTCGACGCAGGTGCCCCAGCTCGAGAAGGTCGCACGGGAGTCGGTCATGGTGCTGGCTCCGACGGTCAGTGCCGAGGGCACGTCCGACGGGGAGGCCTGGCAGGCGTCGGTGTTCGTGTTGCCGGCGGCGACGACGACGAGGAGGCCCGCTGCTGTCGCGGCGTCGACGGCCCGACCCATGATGTCGCTGCGTGCCCCCGACAGGGACATGTTGACGACCCCGGGCGTGCCTGCCGGGTGGTTCTTGACCACCCAGTCGAGACCGCTGATGACGTCGGACATCTTGCCCGACCCGGAGCACCCGAGGACGCGGACCGGGACGACGGTCGCGGACTTCGCGACACCGTAGGTGCGTGAGGCGACAGTGCCGGCGACGTGGGTGCCGTGGCCGTGGCAGTCGGCTGTCCCGGTCGTGTCCGCGAAGGCGGAGAACCCCGGGGCGACCCGTCCGCCCAGCTCGGGGATCGTCGAGTCCACGCCGGTGTCGAGGACGTAGACGCGCACGCCCGCGCCGGCCGAGCTCGGGTAGGTGTAGGTCTTGTCGAGGGGGAGGGCCACCTGGTCGAGCCTGTCGAGGTCCCAGGGGGCGCCGCTCTGGCTCGAGCTCTCGGTGATGCTCACGTCGAGGTCGGGCTCGACCTCAGCGACGCCCTCGGTCTGGGAGATCGCGTCGATCTGCTCGGGTGTCGCCTCGACGACGTAGCCGTCGAGGGCTGCGTCGTACTCCTTGACCGTGGTGACGCCCTGCTCGGCAAGGTCCGCGGTCACGGCGGCGGGGTCGCCGTCGACCTGGACCAGCCAGGTGGTCGGCTCTGCGGCAGGGTCGGCCGCGGTCGCCGGGAGTGCGCCAGCGGCGATCGTCCCCGTCGCCAGGGCTGCTGTCACCAGTGCCACGACAAGGCTTCTCAAGCCGGGTCTCGTGCTCGTCATGCTCGTGCCTTCCGTGTCCGCCGCAGCGGCACGGTGCCGGCTGCTGATCTATGTGCTCATCGGCGTGACGTTCGGCGCAGTTAAGCATTCAACTAGATTCCACCCACGGTGGAGCGTGACAAGTTCGACGTCAGGGGCGACGGGGATGGGCCCTGTCGGACGTCGCCGCAGGTGCGGAGAGCGGGATCGTTGAATCCTCAACGAATTTTTGGGCGCAGTGTGACGAGAGACACTCCGACCTGGGGTCGGCGCGTCGGTGGTCCGCCCTGGCGGCGAGCGTCAGAGGAGCGTCCCGACGGCGTGGGTCAGAGGAGAGCCCGACGGCGTGGGTCAGAAGGGCGCCCCGAGGGCATGGGTCAGGGGGGCGTCCCGACGGCGAGCGTCAGTGCGTCGCCTTGATGACGAGCACCGGGACGGCCGAGTCGAGCAGCACGCGCTGCGTGGTGCTGCCGAGGAGGAACTTGCCGACGCTCGAGCGCTTGCGCGAGCCGATGACGATGACCTCGGCTCCCGAGCGCTCGGCGTGGTCGAGGATCGCGTCGGCGACGTCGATGCTGTCGAGGCGGAACGCGACCTCGACCTTCTCTCCTGCGACGGTCTCGAGCAGGTGGGCGAGGTGCGGGGGGACGGGCGCAGCGTCGGGCTGCGGGGTCAGGACGAGCACCGTGACTGTCGTCGTGCGGCGGGCCGCCTCGGCCACGGCCGCCGCGAAGGCTGCCTCACCCTGAGGGGTCTCGTTGTAGGCCACCAGAACGGTCATGTCGCAGAACTCCTGTGTCAGTGCGAAGTGTCGAGCCGTGCGTGCGCAGGTCCACCGGTGCCCGGACTCCGATGGTCGGGACGCGCGCAGGCCGAGCACACGACCCGTTCCCGTCGCCGGGAGGTCGGGCCGCTGGTCACAGCCTAGGGCCAAGCGGCCCGTCTGGTCGTCCGGACGCCCTGTCTGCGTCAGACGAGCTCGGCCGGCAGGCTCATCCCGGCCGGGAGGAGCGGGGGTATCTCCCGCGCGATGGTCGTCGCGAGCTCGGTCCTGCGGGCATCCGTCATGCGCTCGGACGGGGCCGTGATGGACATCGCCGCTATCGCGGCGCCGTCGCGCAGCAGTGGCACGGCGAGGCAGCTGATGCCCACCTCGTTCTCCTCGGTCTCGGTCGCGTACCCCCGCGACCGTGAGAGGTCGAGGATCTCGGCGAGCCTCTCCACGGGCAGCCTGTCGCCGGCGAACCACGCGAGCGAGCCCGGGTCGACGGACCTGCGCGAGAGGATCGCGCGGCCGAGGCCGGTGGTCGCAGCGGGCTGGCGGCGGCCGACAGCCGACCACACGCGGACCGGACGGGCCGGTTCGACCTTGTCGAGGTAGAGGATCTCAGCGCCCGAGAGCACCCCGAGGTGCACGAGCTCGTCGGTCTGGGCGCACAGCGAGGTGAGGGCGTTCTGCAGCAGGCTCGGCAGGTTCTCCTCGGACAGGTAGGACGAGGCGAGGGCTGTGGCTGCGGGCCCGAGGACGTAGTGCCCGGTGGATGCGTCCTGGTCGGCGAAGCCGCGGAACCTCAGGGCTGCGAGCGTGCGGTGCAGGGAGGTCTTGTTGAGGCCGAGCCGCTGCGCGAGGTCGGCGAGCGGCAACCCGCCAGTCCCGGCGGCGCTGAGCTCTTGGAGGGCGAGGAGCGCCTTGTCGACGCTGCCCATGGGGGAGATCGCGTCGGGGGAGGTGCCTGGGCGGTCTGTGCCGTCGTGACCTGCTCTGTCCATGGTCCCGCTCCTTTGCTATCCTGATTTCGCAACCGGCAACGACCGTTTGCCCATACGAAACGATAGCAGAGGTTCACGCGGACATGTCAGAGAAGACCATCACCGAATCCCTCGCGGCGGCACGGATCGTCCCCGTCGTCGTCATCGACAACCCCGACCGCGCCGTCCCGCTCGGCAAGGCTCTCCTCGACGGCGGGCTCGACGTCATCGAGGTCACCTACCGCACGGCGGGTGCGCAGGCCGCGCTCACAGCGCTCAAGGCCCTCCCCGAGCTCGTCGTCGGAGCCGGGACCGTGGTGCGCCCCGAACAGGTCGACAGCGCCGTCGAGGCCGGCGCGCAGTTCCTCGTCTCGCCCGGGCTCAGCGCTGCTGTCGTCGAGCGCGCCCAGGCGGTGGGTGTGCCGATCCTGCCCGGTGTCGCCACCCCGAGCGACATCATGGCCGCCCTCGCGCTCGGCCTCGACATCGTCAAGCTCTTCCCCGCGGCGACCCTCGGCGGGCCGTCGGCGATCAAGGCCTTCTCTGCACCGTTCCCCGGCCTGCGCTTCGTGCCCACCGGCGGGATCTCCGCCGCGACCGTCGGTGACTACCTCGCCCTGCCGTCCGTCATCGCCGCAGGCGGTTCGTGGATGGTCGAGCGCAGCCTCATCGAGTCCGAGGACTGGGCCGAGATCACCCGCCGCACCGCCGAGGCCGTCGAGCTCGCCGGCCAGACCCCCGCCACGACAGGAGCCTGACATGACCGAGACCAGCAGCCCCGCCCTGTCCGTCCGCCCGGCCGCCGACTGCGACTTCGACGTCGTGTCCCTCGGCGAGGTCATGCTCCGCCTCGACCCGGGCGAGCGCCGCATCAAGACCGCCCGCAGCTTCGACGCGTGGGAGGGTGGCGGCGAGTACAACGTCGCCCGCGGCCTGCGCCGCTGCTTCGGCCTGCGCGGAGCTGTCGTCACGGCGCTCGCGGACAACGAGGTCGGCCGTCTGGTCGAGGACTTCATCCTCACGGGGGGCATCGACACGAGCTACATCCGCTGGGTCGACTACGACGGCATCGGTCGCTCGGTCCGCAACGGCATCAACTTCACCGAGCGCGGCTTCGGGGTACGGGGGGCCGTCGGCGTCTCAGACCGTGGCAACACCGCGATCTCGCAGATGCAGCCCGGCGACGTCGACTGGGACGACCTCTTCGGACGCCGCGGCGTCCGCTGGCTGCACACGGGCGGCATCTTCGCGGCGCTCTCCGAGTCCTCGGCAGACGTCGCCGAGGCGGCCATGCGATCGGCCCGCGAGCACGGGACGATCGTGTCCTACGACCTCAACTTCCGTCCCTCCCTGTGGAAGGGCATCGGCGGCTCGGCCCGCGCGCAGGAGGTCAACACCCGCCTCGCGCAGTACGTCGACGTGATGATCGGCAACGAAGAAGACTTCACCGCCAGCCTCGGCTTCGAGGTCGAAGGGGTCGACGAGAACCTCACCGACCTCGACACCGGTGCCTTCCGAGCCATGATCGAGACCGCGGCTGCGGCCTACCCGAACTTCCAGGTGATCGCCACGACCATGCGCGGCGTGCACTCCGCGTCGGACAACGACTGGGGCGCCATCGCGTGGAGCCGTGAGCAGGGCTTCGCCGAGGCGACGCACCGCCCCAACCTCGAGATCCTCGACCGCGTGGGTGGCGGCGACTCCTTCGCCTCCGGCCTCGCCTACGGGCTCATGGAGATCGGTGACATCCAGTCGGCCGTCGAGTACGGCGCGGCTCACGGCGCGATCGCCATGACGACCCCGGGCGACACCTCGACGGCGAGCCTCGCCGAGGTCGCCAAGCTGGCCGGTGGAGGCAGCGCGCGCGTGCAGCGCTAGCTGGTCACGCAGAGGGCCCGTGCCGGTCGCGGCACGGGCCCTCGTGCGACGGTCGTGCGACGGTCGTGCGACGGTCGTGCGACGGTCGTGCTCGCGCCGTCGAGCGGGTCAGCTGCGGTCTGGGGCTACCTGGAGCTGGCGGGTGGCATCGCCGGGAGACCTGTCAACCAGACCGGCGGCTGTGTGCCCGGCGGGTCGGTGGTCGTCGGGTCGTGCGGGCGGCGCGGAGCAGGGTGGCTCCGGCGGTGAGCAGCGCGCCGACCGACGCGGCGACAGCTGGCGCCGACCCGGGGCCTGTCACGGCGAGGGCTCGGGACTCGACTGCGGCGTCGGAGGGCGCTGACGTGGGCGAGACGTCTGTGGCCATCGGGGGTTGCTGCCGAGGCGCGGCGGATCCACCACCCGCACCCACACCGAACGGTCCGGGACGCAGGACTGAGGTGGTCTGGTCCTGCCCGCCCGGCTCACGGGGCGGCCCGGGGACGGCAGGGGATTCGTCGGGTGCAGCGGGTCCGGAGGGCTGAGGGGTCGGTGGGTCCGAGGGGCTCTCCGGCGTGGGCTCGGTGGGCGTGGTCGGGTCGGGCCCCGGGGCGGGAGCTGGGTCCGGCGCTGGAGCAGGAGTCCCGGACCCCGACCCAGCCCCGCCCGAGACTGTCCTGACGAGACGTGCCGTCAGCACCTGCGTGCCACCGGCGTGACTGAGGGTCACCGTGCTCGACGGCTCGTGCCCGAGGTCGACCAGATCGGCACCGAAGCGTCCGACCATGATCTCGCCGGGCCGGATCTCGTCGAGGGTCAGGGTGAAGCCGCTCGGGTCGCACTCGAAGGCCAGCACGCGCTCGGGGGCCGAGTCGAGGACCGAGTACACAGGGGTGCCGCGGCCTGCGCCGACCTGCCCGCTGAGCGAGAAGGAGTCGCAGTCGAGGACCTGACCAGCGTCGAGAGACTCGGTCACGGTGACGGGTCCTTCGAAGCCCTCGGCGCGGGACGGGAGACGGATCTCCCATCCCGCTGCAGCCTGCGTCTGCGTCGTCCCCTGGTCGGGGTGCTGCCAGAATCCCCAGGTCCCGGCGTAGCCGTCGGGGACGACGTCCTCGGCGTCGCCGAGCATCGTCACGGGGACCGGCGTACCGGCGAGGTCGAGGACCCGCTGCTGCGGTGCGGTGCCGAAGCGGGCGCCGTGCCACGCCACGTCGAAGAACACGTGGCCGGTGACCCCGGACCTCTCGTCGACGTAGTCGCTGAGGGTGACGACAGCCGTCCGCCCCTCCCACACGGCAGACGCGACGCGCTCGCCGTCAGGGCTGCGCAGGTCGAAGCCGACCGTCGAGAAGGGCCGCAGCTCGTCGGGCAGGGAGATGGTGAAGGTGTCACCTGCCCGTGCTCCGTCGGGCACGGCCCAGGCGACGTCCAGCCGGACGGCCTCCCACGCCCAGAAGGTGGTCGAGGCGAGGGTCGCCGAGGTGACGGCGGACGTCAGCTCGACCGCGACGGCTGTGGGGGCGGCGAGGATCGCCGGGGCGAGGCTCAGGCTCGCGAGGCAGAGGATCGCCGCGCCTCGCACGGACGCGCGGGCTCGGCTGTGGTGGGACCGGTGAGACCGGAGGGCTCGGGACATGCGTGCTCGTTCCAGATGGGAGGGTGAGGCGCCGCTGCGGCGGCGCGGGGTCGAGGAGGATCGTCACCCCTCGCACCTGGCGGCGCGACCGCTCGTCGTGGTTTCACCCGGATCGCAGACGCCTGTCGAGGGTGGTCGTCGACAGACGTCGAGATCTGTCCGTGACGATCCGTGAGGTCGTGGCGTCCTTACCTGTGACCGTGTTCCACAGAGCACCACGAAGGAGAGCTCACCATGTCGCAGGACCAGATCCCCGCCACCGGCGAAGAGCGTCGCGTCCAGGAGGCCGCGCAGGACGAGACCCAGCAGCGCGAGCTCGACGCCCTGCACACCGAGCACGGCGACACGACCGTCGCCGAGAGCGTCGTCGCCAAGATCGCCGGGATGGCCACCCGCGAGGTCCCCGGCGTCTACGCGATGGGCAACGCCGCGCGTCGTGCCGTGAACGCCCTGGCGCAGCGCATCCCTGGCAGCCAGACCAACGTCACCGGCGGCGTCTCCGTGGAGAAGGGCGAGACCCAGACCGCGATCGAGATCGCGATCGTCCTGGACTACGGCGAGTCGGTCGTCCAGGTGAGCGAGCAGATCCGCGAGAACGTCATCCAGGCCGTCGAGTACGGCACCGGCCTCGAGGTCGTCGCGGTGAACATCAACGTCACCGACGTGCACCTGCCGGACGACGACGCTGAGGACACGTCCTCCTCGTTCGAGTCGGCCGAGCTGCGCTGACCGACCCGGCGCTGACCCACCCGGCGCTGACCCACGCTGCGCTGACCGACGCGCGCTGAAGCGTCGCCCCATGACGGCGGTGCGGGTGCCTGACCCCCCTCTGGCACCCGCACCGCTGACCCCCACGCTCTGGCCACCACCCTCATGCCAACAGAAGGAACTCTCATGTCGCGCACCATGATCGGCCTCGCCGTCGGGCTCGTCCTCGGGCTCACGGCCGCCTTCGGCTCGTTCGCCGCCTTCATCACCGTCCTCGCCTTCGGCAGCATCGGGCTGGTCGTCGGTCTGGCGCTCGACGGCCGCATCGACGTCCAGGGCATCCTGGGCCGAGCGTCCGAGAAGCGATGAGCGCCTCGACGCCCACCACCGGCGTCGGGTCCGGTCAGGCGGACGAGCCGCGTGCTCGCGGGACCCTGACGCTCTCCGACGGCGTGGTGGAGAAGATCGCCTCGCAGGTCGTCGACGAGGTCAGCGAGACGTACAGCACGTCACGCGGGCTGCTGGGCTGGCGCGACCGGGTCGGAGGTCGGACCCGGCCCACGGTCGAGGTGGACCTGCACAGCGGCTTCGCCGACCTGCGGGTCACCGTCGGGCTCGCCTACCCCGTGTCGCTGCGGTCGGCCGCAGACACCATCAGGGACCGCGTGCAGCAGCGGGTCACCGCGCTGACCGGTGTCCAGGTGCGGCGCGTAGACGTCCGCATCGACGGGCTCCAGCCGGCACCGGCCGGCGCACGCACCACCAAGGAGAGACTGCGATGAACCAGGTCCAGCTCAGGCCTCGACCGAGCCGTTCCCTGACCGCCTCGGTCGTGGCGCTCGTCGTCCTCGCGGGCGCCGTGGTCCTCACGGTCGCGAGCGTGTCCCGCCTCGTCGACGGCACCTGGCCGACGTGGTTCGTCGACCCTGCGTCGTCCCTGGGGCAGGAGACCTGGGGTTCGACCACAGTCCTCGCGACAGGTGCGGTCGTCCTCGTCCTCGGTCTCGTGCTGCTCCTGGCAGCAGTCGTCCCCGGCAGGCGCAGCGGCGCTGCGATCGCGCTGGAGGTCGAGAACGCCGAGCAGTCCGAGGTGGTGCTCACCCAGCGCGGTCTCGCCCGGCTCGCCGCAGCCGCCGCCGACGAGGTCGACGGTGTCGAGCACGTCGACGTCAGCGCCTCCAGCACCGCGGTGCGGGTCCTGACCGTGACGTCGTCGCCCGACGACGCCGACACGGTCCGGAGCGCCGTGGAACAGGCCGTCCGGTCGCGTCTCGACGTCCTCGGGACCGGCCCGGTCCGCCCCGTCCAGTCCCGTGTCCGAGTGAAGGAGTCCTGATGCACCACGCACCCTCTCGTCTCAACCGGACCTGGCTCGGCATCACCGGGCTGGTCCTGCTGGTCCTCGGTGCGCTCGTCACAGGCATCGCGACGGGGGCGTGGAGCTCTGTGCTGCCCGCCGACCTCGCCGAGCGGCTCCCTGGGCGCGACGCCGACCTGATCTCGGGCACGACCGTGGGGGACCAGTCCTGGTTCCCCGTCGTCGTGGGGGTCGTGGCGCTCGTCCTCGCCCTCGCGAGCGCGGCCTGGCTGGTCGCGCAGGTCCCGCGCAAGCACGAGGCCAAGGACCTCCGCCTCCAGTCGTCGTCCGTGACGGGCCTCACGGCGTGCGCGCCGTCCGTCCTCACCGACGCCGTGGAAGAGCAGGCGAGGTCGCTCGCCGGTGTCAGCGGCGCCAGCGCCGTGCTCCGCGGCAGCGCCCGCACCCCGGACCTCACGCTGCGCCTCGTGGTCGACGACCGCGCCGACCTCGGCGAGGTCCTGCGCGAGGTCGACACCGTCGTGGCGGCATCGGTCGCCACGGC
This sequence comes from Sanguibacter biliveldensis, assembly GCF_033798665.1. Classification (NCBI taxonomy): domain Bacteria; kingdom Bacillati; phylum Actinomycetota; class Actinomycetes; order Micrococcales; family Sanguibacteraceae; genus Sanguibacter; species Sanguibacter biliveldensis. The sequence continues at coordinate 3,041,893 of NZ_CP138359.1, read as the reverse complement.
CCTGGACACGCGGCTCGCGCGCCTGGGCGTGCTCGTCGACGTCCAGCGCACCCGGCGCACGCACGGTCAGATCACGGTCTGACCGTCCGTCCACAGCCCTTCCCCCCACCTCGCACACCTCAGGAGAACCCCATGATCGCCAGCGTGATGACCCGAGTCGTGAGCTGGGGCCTGCGTGGCCTCGGCACCGTGATCAACCGTGCCGGCCACCTGGTCCGCAAGACCGAGCGCCGTCCGGACCAGCCGCGGCGCACGCCGGACGGCGGGTGAGACCTGCGCCCCAGCACCCCTCTCGAGGTGCCGAGGGACGCATCTGCGGAGAAGGTAGGAGCGACGACGAGGAGGTGAGCGAGGGTGAGCGGTTCGCACGGCGACCACCGGTCCCCGGCCCGGGACGTCGTGACGTCCCCACCTGACGGCGGGGCCCACGGACCGTCCGAGGCGACCATCGTCGGACGTGCGCAGTCCGGTGACCTCGCGGCCTTCGAGGAGCTGAGCCGTCGGTACCAGGGCCCGCTCTTCAGGCTCGCGGTGCGGCTGCTGGGCGACCGGGGCGAGGCCGAGGACGCGCTCCAGGACACGATGGTCTCGGTCTGGCGCAAGCTGCCGTCCTTGACAGACCTGCCAGCGTTCCACGGCTGGGTCTACCAGATCATGACCCGACGGTGCATGTCGGTGCTGAGGACCAGAGCCCGTCGCAGCACGGAGCCGGCCGGGGACGACACGGTGTTCGAGGCCGGCTCTCGTGGCAGGCTCGCCGCAGGGACGGGGTCAGCAGACCCCGTGGCCGCGACCGAGCACGCCGAGCAGCTCCGACGGCTGAACGTCGAGCTCGGCAGGCTCACGGACGAGCAGCGGGCATGCTGGGTGCTCCGGGAGCTGCACGAGCTCTCGTACCCCGAGATCGCCGCAGCGACCGGCCTGCCCCTGTCGACGGTGCGCGGTCGGATCGCACGGGCCCGGCAGAACCTGGCGAAAGGAATGGAAGCATGGCGATGAGCGAGCGTCCGTCCTCCCGCCTGGCCTGCGGCCGCGACATGGACGCGGTCTGGGACAGGATCGGCTCCCCTCCCGACGAGCACGAGCGGGGCTGCCCGCACTGCGAGCAGGCCCGCCGGGACCTCGGCGAGCTCGCGAGCCTGACCGCGCTCGAGCGCGAGGCCGAGCGGACCGCCCCCGGTCTCGAGCCGGACCCAGCGGTCCTCGGCCGGATCATGGACGTCGCCCGCGCCGAGGTACGCCGTGGTCGCCGGTTCCCGCTCGACGAGCCCGAGGTCAGCGAGCCGGCCCCGGAGCTCACCGTGAGCGAGCAGGCGGTCTCGGCGAGCGCCCGGCGAGCCGGCGACGCGGTCCCGGGTGTCGAGGTCGAGCGCTGCGTGGTCTCGCTCGTCGTCGACGGTCGTGGACCGTGGCAGGCCAGCCCCGCCGGCGTCCTGGACCTGCGGCAGGGGCCGGACAGCTACGGCCGTGCCCGGCCGTCCAGGGTCGAGGCGACCCTGCAGATCACCGTGCCCGTCTCGGCCTCGATCCCGGCGGTCGCGGCCGAGGTCCGCAGCAGCGTGAGGAGAAGAGTGAGCAGCGAGGTGGGAGTCGACGTGGTCCGCGTCGACATCGAGGTGAGGGACACGCGCGATGTCTGAGACGAACCCCAGCCAGAGGATGCCCGGAGCGCCGCACCTGGTGCCGGGGGTTCCGGTGACCCCTGGTGTGCCGACGACACCCGGCGTCCGGGTGACGACGCGTTGTCCGGAGACGACAGGTCGACCGGTGACGACAGGTCGGGCCGGCACCGACGCGGTGCGCCGCGAGATCGCGCAGGCGATCCTCGCCGACCCCGGGGTGCTCCGGGTCGAGCCGACGCTGGCGACCGTGGTCCGCTCGTGGTCGACGGCTCCCGACCCGGAAGACCTCGTCCGCCTCACGCTGACAGGCGGGACCGTCGACGTGGCCGTGCACCTCGCCGTGCAGGGAGACGAGGCGCGTCTTGTCGCGCACAGGGTCCGCGAGGTCGTCCGGGAGCTGCTCGTCGAGCACGGCCTCGAGCCGGGCTCGGTCGAGGTGAGCGTCCTGACGGTCGAGCCGGTGACTTCCGCAGAGGTCACCGGCTGAGCCGTCGGGCGTAACGGTCCTGTCAGCGTTCGTGACGGACATGTCCTCGGCGGCGGCGGACCGACCAGACCGATGCGACTCCGGCTCCGAGCAGCGCCGCTGCCGCGGGGGCCAGAGCGGCAGCCGAGCTGCCTGTCGAGGCCAGGCGAGAGCTCCCGGTCCCCGCCGCCGTGGCCGTCGGCTGTGCTGTCGCGGGCGCGACGACGCCAGGGCTGGTGGGGACAGGCGTCCCGGGGGCCCGGGGGACCGCTGGCGTCGCGGGTGCGACGGGCTCGGCGGGCTCGGTCTCGGGCGCCGACGGGGTGGTCGGCTCAGGGTCGGTCGGCGCGGGACCTGTGGGCTCTGGATCTGTCGGCTCAGGGTCTGTCGGCTCGGGCCCCGGGGTCTCCTCGGTGACGCCCGAGCCGTCGCCGCCAGCGGCGGCACGCTGCTTCTCGGCACCGACGACGGTGCTGTCCGTCGTGGTGCTGATCTCTGCGACGTTGGTGTACTCGCCGAGAGACGGGTCTGTGAGGTCGACGGCGTAGGAGAGGGTGACGAACTCGTCGGCGCGGATCTCGTCGAGGACGAGCGTCAGGCCGCTGGGCCCGCAGTCGAGGTCGACGATGCGCTCGGGCGAGTCTTCGCCGAACCACGTGACAGGTGACTCTGGTGCGCTCGAGACGGCTCGGACCTGGACTGTCCCGCACACCATCGCCTGGCCGGGACCGAGGTCGTCGGTCACGGTGACAGGGCCCTGCGACCCGGCGTCGGAGGCGGGCAGCCGGACCTCCCACGTGAGGGCCTCGCCGGGCTCCGTGGTGCCCTGGTCGGGGCGGTTCCAGTACGCCCACTTCGCGGCGGTCGGGCTGGGTGGGCCTGTGCCCGGCCCCGTCATGGTCACGGTGACCGACTGACCGGCGATCGTGACGACGGTGGTCACGGGGTCGGTGCCCAAGAGCTCGGTGTTCCACTGGACCTCGAAGAAGCCTGTGCCACCCACCCCGGTCCGTCCGTCGACGTAGTCGGTCAGTGTCACGACTGCCGTGCTGCCCTCCCAGACGGCACGTGCGACCACGGCCCCGTCAGGCCCGAGCAGGTCGAAGGGGACTGTCGAGACCGGCACGAGCTCGGGCGGCAGGTCGACTGTGAAGGTGTCACCGGGCTGGGCAGAGTCGGGGACAGCCCACTCGACGTCGAGCCGCACGCCGTCCCACGGGCCGAAGGTCGTGGTCGACAAGGTCGCCGCCGTGACAGCAGGCGGCAGCTCTGCGGCCGAGGCGAGGCTGGCCGTGGGGGCGAGCAGCAGACCGGCGATCAGCGCGGTCACGGAGGCTCGGCGCACCGCGTGCGCACCGACGACCCTGCGGGTGCCACGGAGGCGGTGGACGGCCCAGAGGGCCGGGGCGGCAGAGCCGGTGCGGGCTGGTGCTGCGGCGGGTGTGCCGGTGCGGGCCTCTGGGCTCGAGATCGGGGGGTGCATGAGACTCGGTGCTCCTTGCTGTGGAGAGTGCCTGCGACAGGTGCTGCGGGCTCTCGGCTGTCGAGCGACGGCTGGTGCCTCATGAGTGGAGACTCGCGCGCCCAGGCCGCATGACGCGGCGGGGTGTTCTTTCACCCGGTGGGCGTGGTGCCGGTGTCGCTGCAGAGGGAGAGCCCACGCCCCGGGCGGTCCGGTGGGGGGATGGTGCACGGACTGGCACGACACGGGCGACGACGCCCGAGAGGGGGAGCCTCGGTCTCTGACGTCAGAGACCCGTCAGGGACCTGTCACCGCACGTCAAGGAACCGTCAACGCCGACGTCCGGGACCCTCCAGCCCGGATAGACCGGTGGTGTGCACCTCTCGTGTGCGCCGACCGCCGGACCCGCGGTCGTCCTGACGTCCGAAGGCGTGACAGACATGGCCGACCTGGCCTACATCCTCCTGACGGTCGCGTTCTTCGCGACCGTCGCCCTCGTCGCCCGTCGCTCCGGCGACAGGGACGCGTCATGAGCGCGGCCGACTGGGTGGCCCTCGCGGTCTCCGTCGTGGTGCTCGGATACCTCTTCACGGTGCTGCTGCGCGCCGGTCGGGGGCGATGACCATGAGCGAGACCTGGACAGCCGTCGGGCAGATCTCCCTGCTCGTCGCGGCCCTCGCCGCAGTGCACCTGCCGCTCGGCGCCTACCTGGCCCACGTGTACACCTCCCCGCGTCACCTGAAGGTCGAGCGTCTCGGCTACCGCCTCATGCGCGTCGACGCCGACGCCGAGCAGCGCTGGACCTCGTACCTCTTCTCCCTGCTGGGTTTCTCGCTCGTCTCGCTGCTCGCGCTCTACGCCCTCGGGCGTCTCCAGGAGCACCTGCCGATGAACCTCGGCGTGAGCGCCTTCGACCCAGCGGGCGCGTGGAACACCGCGGTGTCCTTCGTGGCGAACACCAACTGGCAGTGGTACTCGGGCGAGGCCGCCGCCGGGCACGTCTTCCAGATGGTCGGGCTCGCCGTGCAGAACTTCGTCTCTGCTGCTGTCGGCATCTCGGTGGCCATCGCCCTGGTCCGCGGCTTCGCGCGGTCCGGCACGGACGGGCGCGTCGGGAACTTCTGGTCCGACCTCACCCGCACCTGCGTCAGGGTGCTGCTGCCGATGGCGCTGCTCGCAGCGATCGCGCTCCTCGCGACAGGAGTCATCCAGAGCTTCGACCCGCACACAGCGGTCCAGACCCTCTCTGGCGGCTCCCAGCACCTGCTCGGCGGCCCGGTCGCCTCGCAGGAGGCCATCAAGGAGCTCGGGACCAACGGCGGAGGGTTCTTCAACGCGAACTCTGCGCACCCGCTCGAGAACCCCACGCCGGTGAGCAACCTGCTCGAGATCTTCCTGATCCTCGTCATCCCCTTCACGCTCCCGAGGGCCTTCGGCCTCATGGTGCGCGACACCCGCCAGGGCTTCGCGATCGTCTCGGTCATGGGCTCGCTGTTCCTCGCCGGTGCGGCCCTGCTCACCTGGGCCGAGATGTCCGGCCCAGGCCTCGCGGCCCAGGCCGCAGGCGGTGCGCTCGAGGGCAAAGAGCTGCGCTTCGGCCCCGCCGGGTCGGCGCTGTTCGCCGCCGCGACGACAGGCACGTCGACGGGCGCGGTCAACGCCATGCACGACTCGCTCACAGCACCCGGTGGTGGGATCGCCATGTTCAACATGCTGCTCGGCGAGATCGCCCCCGGCGGTGTCGGGTCCGGTCTCTACGGCATGCTCGTCCTCGCGATCGTCGCGGTGTTCATCGCCGGTCTCATGGTCGGGCGCACCCCCGAGTACCTGGGCAAGAAGATCGGCCGCCAGGAGATCACCCTCGTGGCGCTGTACATCCTCACGGTCCCGCTGCTCGTCCTCGTCGGCACGGCCCTGGCGATCTCGTTGCCCGCTGGGCAGGCCGGCATCCAGGAGGCGGGCCCGCACGGTCTCTCCGAGGTGCTCTACGCGATGACCTCGGCAGCCAACAACAACGGCTCGGCCTTCGCAGGTCTCACCGTCGCGACGCCGTTCTACAACACGCTGCTCGGCGTCCTCATGCTCGTCGGACGCTTCGTGCCGATCGCCCTCGTGCTGGCGCTCGCTGGCAGGTTCGCCAGCCAGAAGACCGTCCCCGCGACCGCAGGCACCCTGCCCACGCACCAGCCGCTCTTCGCGGGGCTGCTCGGGTCCGTCGCGCTGGTCGTCGTCGGTCTCACCTTCATCCCCGTCCTGTCCCTCGGTCCGATCGTGGAGTCGCTCTCATGAACCGCCCTGTCGTCCAGCACCCCGCCGTGCACGACCCCGAGCAGGCTCCGGCCGGCTCGACCGCAGCCGCCACGCAGTCCCCGGACCCCGCCACAGTGACCGACGAGGTGCCCACCGAGCCGGGGACCTCGCCCGGACGCCGCGCGTCGAGCCTGTCCTGGCCGCAGGTGCGCTCCGCCCTGCCCGGCGCCTTCCGCAAGCTCGACCCGCGCGAGCTGCTCGACTCGCCGGTCCTGCTGATCGTCGAGATCGGCGCCGTCGCCTCGACGGTCCTGGCCGTCGCGGACCCGTCGGTCTTCGCCGTGACCATCGTCGTGTGGCTGTGGGCCACAGTCCTATTCGCGACCCTTGCCGAGTCCATCGCCGAGAGCCGCGGCAAGGCGCAGGCCTCGTCGCTGCGCGCCACCCAGATCCAGACGACGGCCCGCCGCGTCGAAGCCCCTGTCGACACCACCCGGTACACGGGCAACCTGCTCGCGCTGCCGACCGTCGACGTCGCGTCGTCCTCGCTCTCCGTCGGCGACGTGGTCGTCGTGCGGGCCGGCGAGGTGATCCCCGGTGACGGCGACGTGATCGAGGGCGCCGCGTCGGTCGACGAGTCGGCGATCACGGGGGAGTCCGCACCTGTCATCCGCGAGTCGGGCGGCGACCGCTCGGCCGTCACCGGCGGGACCGTGGTGCTCTCCGACACGATCGTCGTGCGCATCACCGCGGCCGCAGGGTCCACCTTCGTGGACCGCATGATCGCCCTCGTCGAGGGGTCGGAACGTCAGCGCACCCCCAACGAGATCGCGCTCAACATCCTGCTCACGTCGCTGACGATCATCTTCCTGCTGGCTGTCGTCACCCTCCAGCCCTTCGCCGTGTACTCCGGGTCGCGCCAGTCGCTGCTCGTCCTCACGGCCCTGCTCGTCTGCCTCATCCCGACGACCATCGGTGCGCTGCTCTCGGCCATCGGCATCGCCGGGATGGACCGTCTCGTGCAGCGCAACGTCCTCGCGATGTCGGGCCGGGCCGTCGAGGCCGCCGGTGACGTCGACGTGCTCCTCCTCGACAAGACCGGGACGATCACCTACGGCAACCGCCAGGCGAGCGACCTGCTCGTCGCCCCCGGAGCCACGATCGCCGACCTCGCCTCGGCTGCTCGGCTCGCGTCGCTCGCCGACGAGACGCCCGAGGGACGCAGCGTCGTCACGCTCGTCGACGCCGGGTACGTCGAGCACGTCGCGGCGACCACGCAGGACGACGGGGCTGTGGTCGAGCTCGTGCCGTTCAGCGCGACCACCCGGATGAGCGGCATCGACGTGAGCCCGGCCGAGCGTGCGGGCACGACCTCCACCCCGCGGACCAGCATCCGCAAGGGGGCCGCGAGCGCTGTCCACGCCTGGGTGCACTCGACCGGCGGGCACACCCCCGACCAGGTGCAGACCCTGGTCGACGGGGTGAGCGCATCGGGCGGCACACCGTTGGTGGTGGCCCGGCAGACGGGCGCCGGACCCGCGCAGGTGCTCGGGGTGATCCACCTCAAGGACGTCGTCAAGACGGGCCTTCGGGAACGCTTCGACGAGCTGCGCGCCATGGGCATCCGCACCGTCATGGTGACCGGTGACAACGCGATCACCGCCCGGGCGATCGCCGAGGAGGCGGGGGTGGACGACGTCCTCGCCGAGGCCACGCCGGAGGACAAGCTCGCGCTGATCCGCCGGGAGCAGGAGGGCGGTCACCTGGTGGCCATGTGCGGGGACGGGACGAACGACGCCCCGGCCCTCGCGCAGGCCGACGTGGGTGTCGCGATGAACACCGGGACCTCCGCTGCGAAGGAGGCCGGGAACATGGTCGACCTCGACTCGGACCCGACCAAGCTGATCGAGGTGGTGCAGATCGGCAAGCAGCTGCTCATCACGCGCGGGGCGCTGACGACCTTCTCGATCGCCAACGACATCGCGAAGTACTTCGCGATCCTCCCGGCGATGTTCATGGTGGTCTTCCCCCAGCTCGAGGTGCTCAACATCATGCGGCTCTCGAGCCCGGAGTCCGCGATCGTCTCGGCGGTGATCTTCAACGCGCTGATCATCGTGGTGCTCATCCCGCTCTCGCTGCGCGGGGTCGCGTACAGGCCGGCGTCGGCGTCGACCATGCTGCGTCGCAACCTCCTCGTCTACGGGCTGGGCGGCCTGGTCGCCCCGTTCCTCGGCATCAAGCTCATCGACCTGCTCGCCTCGCTTCTCCCTGGGATCGGCTGACATGGCACACGACAACTTCACCGCACGCCAGCCCGCAGCGGCTCGCTCGCTGAGCACCCGCCGCGGCGCGGTGTCCCTCGCCCGGCAGAGCCTCGCGGGGCTCCGGGTGCTCGTGGTCCTCACGGTCCTGCTCGGGGTCGTCTACCCCCTGACGGTGTGGGGCGTCGGGCAGGTGGCCTTCCGCTGGCAGGCCGAGGGCTCGCTGCTCACAGCCTCGGGGGAGCGGACCACGTCCCGCTCCGACGCCGTCGGCTCGGCCCTCGTCGGGCAGGCCTTCACCGGTGACGAGTACTTCCAGCCGCGTCCTTCGGCTGCCGGCGACGGGTACGACACCCTCGCGTCGGCAGGCTCGAACCTCGGACCGCTCAACCCCGACCTGGTCGCGACGATCGAGGAGCGCCGAGCAGCCGTGGCAGCACAGGACGGCACACACCCGGCCGACGTGCCCGCCGACGCGCTCACGGCCTCGGCCTCGGGGCTCGACCCGCACGTCTCGCCCGAGTACGCCGAGCAGCAGGTGGCGCGCGTCGCGCGTGCCCGCGGGCTCGACGAGGCGACGGTCCGGGTGCTCGTGGCCGAGCACACCCAGGGCCGCGACCTCGGGTTCCTCGGCGAGCCGCGGGTCTCCGTGCTCGAGCTCAACCTCGCGCTGGGCATGATGTCCTCATGAGGTCGAACGATGGGTGACACGCGCACGGGGCGGCTCACGGTGTACCTGGGGGCCGCCCCCGGCGTGGGCAAGACCTTCGCGATGCTCGACGAGGCCCGACGCCGCCGCGACCGCGGTACCGACGTGGTCGTCGGGCTCGTCGAGACCCACGGACGGCAGGCGACGGCCGAGCAGGTCGGCGACCTCGAGGTGCTGCCGCGTGCCGTGATCTCGTACAGGGGGACCGAGCTCGGAGAGCTCGACGTCGCCGCCGTGCTGGCCCGCGCACCCCAGGTGGTGCTCGTCGACGAGCTCGCGCACAGCAACGCGCCGGGGTCGACGCACCCCAAGCGCTGGCAGGACGTCACCGACCTCCTCGAGGCCGGGATCGACGTGGTGACGACGGTCAACGTGCAGCACCTGGAGTCCCTCGGCGACGACGTGCACGCCATCACCGGCGTGCGCCAGCGCGAGACCGTACCCGACCACGTGGTCCGGGCCGCCGACCAGATCCAGCTCGTCGACCTGTCGCCCGACGCCCTGCGCCGCCGGCTCGCGCACGGCAACGTGTACCGCGCCGAGCAGATCGACGCGTCGCTGTCCTCGTACTTCCGCGTCGGCAACCTCACCGCGCTGCGCGAGCTCGCGCTGCTGTGGCTCGCCGACAGCGTCGACGACGCCCTCACCCGCTACCGCTCCGACCACGCGATCGACGGGACGTGGCCGGCCCGCGAGCGCATCGTCGTCGCGGTCACCGGCGGACCCGAGGGGGAGACCCTGCTGCGCCGCGGGGCGCGCATCGCCCAGCGCACCGCCGGGTCCGAGCTGCTCGCCGTGCACGTCCTGGCGACCGACGGCCTGCCCTCGGCGCCGCCGGCAGCGATCTCCGCCGACCGCGAGCTCACCCTGGCGCTCGGCGGGACCTTCCACACCGTCGTCGGTGAAGACGTCCCGTCGGCCGTGGTCGACTTCGCGCGGGGCGTCAACGCCACCATGATCGTCGTCGGCGTGTCCAGGCACTCCCGCGTGCGCGAGGCTCTGCTCGGCTCGTCGAGCACACAGACCGCCCAGCTCGCGGGGAGCATCGACGTGCACCTCGTCACGCACGAGCAGGCTCGGTCCGGGTCGCCGCTGCGCCGACGGTGGTCCGCGCTGTCCAGGGCCCGGCAGGTGTCGGGGTGGGCGCTCGCGGTCGTGCTGCCGGCACTCCTCACAGGGTTGGTGTGGTGGTTCCGCGGCGACGTGTCGCTGACGACCGAGCTCATGCTGTTCCTCGCCGGGACTGTCGGGGTCGCGCTGGTCGGTGGGCTGTGGCCGGCTGTGGTCGCGGCGCTGCTGTCCTTCGTGTGCGTCAACTGGTTCTTCACCCCGCCGACGGGGATGCTCACGGTCTCCAGCCCGGAGAACGCCCTCGCCCTCGTCGTGTTCGTGGTGGTCGCCGTCTCGGTCGCCTCGGTCGTGGACCTCGCAGCGCGCCGGACCGCCCAGGCGTACAGGGCGCGGGCCGAGGCCTCGACGCTCGCGGCGCTGTCACGCTCGGTGCTGTCCGGCGACGACTCTGCCGATGCCGTGGTGTCCAGGCTGGCGGAGACCTTCGCGGTGTCCGAGGTCCGGCTCGAAGAGCGCGCGGGCGCGAAGGCTCCGTGGGAGACGGTCGCCTGCACCTACCGGGCTGGGCAGCGCGGCGGTGACGACGCCTCGACGTCGACGGTCCGCATCGACGACGACCGCCGTCTGGTGGTCGTCGGGCGGACCCTCCCGGCGAGCGACCAGCAAGTCCTCGAAGCCTTCGCGGCCCAGGCGGGCATCGTCCTGGAGTACAGGCGGCTGCGCGAGGCCGCGTCGCAGGCTGCCGTGCTCGAGCAGGCCGACGCGACCCGCACGGCGCTGCTCGCCGCTGTGTCCCACGACCTGCGGACACCGCTCGCCTCGATCCGGGCGGCGATCGACGGGCTCAGTGCACACGACGTGGCGCTCGCCCCCGAGGACGAAGAGGCGCTGCTCGACACCATCGGCGGGTCGACCGCGCGTCTCGAGGCGCTCATCGCGAACCTGCTCGACCTGTCCCGCATCCAGACCGGCAGCGTGCGGGCCGTGCTCCAGGCGAGGTCTGTCGACGAGATCGTCCCCGTGGCGGTCGAGGGGCTCGGTGCGGGGGCTGTCGACCTCGCAGTCCCGGACAACCTGCCGCTCGTGCTCACCGATGCCGGGCTGCTCGAGCGCGCCGTCGCGAACGTGGTCGCCAACGCTGTGAGGTTCTCCCCGGCCGGGGTGCCGGTGCTCGTCACGGCGTCGGCGCGGCCGGGCGAGGTCGAGATCCGGGTGGTCGACCGCGGGCCCGGTCTCGACGACGAGCGCAAGGGCCGCATGTTCGAGCCGTTCCAGCGGCTGGGGGACACCTCGCCCGATGGTCTCGGTCTCGGCCTCGCCGTGGCGCAGGGGCTCGTGCGGGCCGTCGGGGCTACCTTGGTCGTCGACGACACCCCGGGAGGTGGGCTGACGATGGTGCTGACGGTGCCGACTGCTGAGGGCGCTGCTGACGCCGTCGCCAGGGCTGACGACCCGGACCGTGCCGAGACGTCTGGCGTGCCTGTGGTGACGGTCTCGCCAGGGTTGTCCGAGATCGCGCGGTCCGGCGACGCCGGCCCTGGTGGCTCGGCACTCTCCGGCGACGGCGGCTCGCTGTGACGGCCGCGGGTGCAGCGGGAGCCTCGGCTGCGGTCCCCGGCACCGCAGTCCTCGTCGTCGACGACGACGCCGGTCTCGTCCGTGCCCTCGCCATCAACCTCCGGACCCACGGCTGGGTCGTCACGACCGCGACGAACGGTGCCGAGGCCCTCGACGCAGCGGCGAGCAGCCAGCCCGACGTGGTGCTCCTCGACCTCGGCCTGCCGGACATGAGCGGCCTCGACGTCATCGCCGGGATCCGCGGGTGGAGCCGGGTGCCGATCGTCGTGCTCTCGGCCCGCCAGCTCGGCGACGACAAGGTCGACGCCCTCGACGCCGGCGCCGACGACTACGTGACCAAGCCCTTCGCGATGAACGAGCTGCTCGCCCGGCTGCGCGCAGCCGTGCGGCGGGCCGCGCCCGTCGACGAGGTGCAGACCCCCGTGGTCGAGGCTGGTGACCTGGTGATCGACCTCGCACGCCGCAAGGTCCAGCGCGCCGGGGAGGACGTCAGGCTCAGCCCGACGGAGTGGTCGCTCCTGGAGGTGCTGGTCCGCAACCGCGGCAAGATGGTCGGCCGCGTGCAGCTGCTCCACGAGGTGTGGGGCCCGTCGTACTCCGCCGAGACCAACTACCTGCGCGTCTACACAGCCCAGCTCCGCCGCAAGCTCGAGGCTGACCCCTCGGCGCCGCGCCACATCATCACGCAGCCGGGCATGGGCTACGTCTTCGAGGTGTGAGCGGGGGCGTCAGCTCTCGTCTGGGACTCCGGACATGAGCTCTTTGAGCCGGGCCGTGTCAGCGTCGTCCCAGCCCTCCGGGGCACCGAGCGCCGCGAGGCCGTCGGAGTACGCCAGGTGGTAGGAGTGGCCGTGGCCCTGGGGCACGTTGCCGGCGACGAACATGTCGAAGGTGACCTGCCAGAAGGTCACGACGGGGACCCACGTCATCTCGAGGCGGTCGGGCCCGGGTTCTGACACCCAGTCGGGCTCGCGCCAGAGCACGTCGAGGGACCACCAGATCACGGCGTCGGAGGCGTGCTGCAGGTAGACCACCCGGGGTTCTTCCCATGTCCCGGGGATGTCCCACACGTTCGCCCCGCTGCCTGGCTCGGTGCCGAAGCGGACCTGGCGCCCGCCCTCGTACACGGGGCTGTACTCGAGGCTGCCGGGGTCGCGGTTCTTGGTGAAGTACGCCCAGTTGGGTGTGAAGCTCGGCGTGCCGACGAACAGCGCACCCTGGGTCCGCTCGGTCATGTCCTGCAGGCCGCTGAAGGCGCCCTGCGCGCCGAAGCTGCCGAGCGAGAGACCGTAGGCGACGAGGAAGGGCCGGGAGTCTTCGGGCTGCTCGAGCCACGCGTCGTACACGGCCTCGTAGAGCGCCTTGCCGGCGGCGGGCGGGGTGTCGCGGTCGGACAGGAAGCTCACCCAGCTCGGCAGGTAGGAGTACTGCATGGCCGCGATCGCCGTGTCACCACCGTGCATGTACTCCAGGGTCTGGGACATCGACGGGTCGACCCACCCGGTCCCGGTGGTCGTCGCGACGACGAGGATCTCGCGGTCCCACGCGTCGGTCCTGTCGAGCTCGTCGACGACCAGCGCGGCCACGGCGTCGATGTCCTCGGCGGACTGGAGCCCTGCGTAGACGCGGATCGGCTCGACCACGTCGTCGGCTGCCACGACGTCACCGCCCGCCGCGAAGTCGGCGATCTGCTCGACGCTCGGCCCAGAGCTGACGAAGCCGCGTCCCTGGAACCCGAGGTCGTCCCAGTCGACCACGGACTCGGGCGACCCGGACCGCAGCGGTGACGTCGGCTCGACAGCACCGTCGGGGGTGCCCGCGTCGGTCGCAGCGCTGATGTTCTTCAGGGCCGTCATCGCCCCGTTGATCAGGGTCCCGTTGACGAGCAGCACGGCGACCACCGTGACCGCGACGGTCCCGACGAGCCGTGCGACGCGGGCCGGGACCCACCGGCCGAGCAGGTCGCCGGCGCGCCGGCTGCACCAGCGCAGACCGCGGGCGACCAGCAGCAGCACGAGCGCGAGCCCGACGCCGAGGAGCACCACGAGCATGACGTGCGACTCGGGGGTCGCCTCGATGCCGAAGAGCGCGCGCAGGTCGCCCTGCCAGCGGGACGCGAGGACGAGGAACCACGGCACCAGGACGGCGGTGAGCCCGGCGAGCACGAACCAGAGCGTCCGGGTGGTGCCCGCGTCCCACCGCGCGTGGAAGCCGAGCCGCCGGGTCACCCAGCCGAGGAAGGCGCCGGCCGCGTAGCCCGCGATCATCGACAGCCCGGTGAGCAGCCCCTGGAACAACCAGCCGCGGGGGATGAGCGACGGCGTCATGGAGATGCAGTAGCAGGTGAGGGCGAGCACGAGCCCTGTGGGGGAGAACCGCCGGGCGAAGGACTCCAGCCGGAGCCTCAGGCCTCGCGGACGCTCAGCGGGATCTGCACCGTGCTGCGGACGACCTGCCGAGGGCTCCATGTGCGTGACTCTAGCGGGAACCGCCCTGGTCGCGGCAGGGTGGTTCCCGCGGCGTCGTCAGCCGGAGCCGTCAGGACTTCTTGTCGCCGATGTGGTCGGTGATGTCGTCCGGGACCCCGTCGAGGTTCATGTCGTTCGTCCGGTCTGTGCGTCGCGCGTCGTGGCGCAGCGCCAGGGCTCCGAGGGTCGCGGAGATCACCGAGGCGAGCAGCACGGCGATCTTCGCGCCGGTCCCGTGCTCGCTGCTCGGGTCGAAGGACAGCTCGACGATCAGCAGCGACACCGTGAAGCCGATCCCGGCGAGCAGGCCGACCGGCAGCAGGTCACGGATGCCGATGCCCTGCGCGAGGCGCAAGGGAGTCATACGGGTGACCAACCAGGTGGTGCCCAGGATGCCCAGGCACTTGCCGACAACGAGCCCCACGACGATCCCGATCGTGACTCCCTGGCCGAGCACGTCGAGCAGAGAGCTGCCGACCACCGTGACCCCTGCGGCGAAGAAGGCGAAGACGGGCAGGGCGATGCCGGAGGACAGCGGGTTCCACGTCCGTTCGAAACGGTGCGTGCGCGTCTCCTTCTCGCCGTGGACCACGAGGGCCGGCACGAGGAAGCCCATCGTCACGCCGGCGACGGTCGCGTGGATCCCCGAGGCGTGGACGAGCGCCCAGACGACCACGGCGAGCGGGAGCAGGAGCCACCACCGGACGGTCCGAGCCCTGACCAGGATCCTGAAGAAGATCAGCCCGAGCACGGCGAGGGCGAGCGGACCCCAGGACAGCGAGTCCGTGTAGAAGATCGCGATGACGACGATCGCCAGCAGGTCGTCGACGACGGCGAGGGTCAGCAGGAAGGTGCGCACAGCCGTCGGCAGCCCTCGCCCGAACACCGCGAGGACGGCGAGCGCGAAGGCGATGTCGGTGGCCGTGGGGATCGCCCAGCCACCGAGTGCTGTGGTGTCGCCTGTCACCAGCACGACCGTCACGAAGAGGATCGCCGGGACGGCCATGCCACCGACAGCGGCCAGCATCGGCACGGCCGCCTGCCGTGGCTCGCGCAGCGACCCTGCGACCAGCTCGTGCTTGAGCTCGAGACCGACGACGAAGAAGAAGATCGCGAGCAGACCGTCCGCCGCCCACCCGGCGACCGACAGGTCGAGGTGCAGGGAGGCCGGACCGATCTTCGTCTCGGAGAGCGTGGTGTAGATCTCGCGCCAGGGGGAGTTCGCCCAGACGATGGCGAGGATCGCGGCGCCGATGAGGAGCATGCCGCCGGTCGTCTCGCGCGTGACCCACCCGGCGAGACGCGCCGGGACGGTCTGCGCCGCAGGCGGAGCCGAGTCCTGCGGGGACCGGGTCAGCGGCTCGGGGCCGGTCGCGCCGTCGGGCTCGTGCGCGGGACCTGGAGAGACAGGGGTAGACATGGGGGGCTCCTTCGGAGGGTCGACAAGGTCATCGCCGACCAGACTTCCCGGCACACCACGAGACAGCGTAGTCGCCAGCCTCGTCCCCTGCCTCCGGGCTGGCATGCTGGCACGGTGACCGACGACACGCAGACCGACGACACGCAGATCACCGATGCCCAGCCCGGCGAGTCCCAGACCGCTCCCGCCCCGCTCGACCGACTCGCCTGGCCCCGCCGGACCGAGCGTCTGACCCTGCGCCGGGTGACCATGGCCGACGAGGCCGCGATCTGGGAGTACCGCCGGCTCGAGGAGGTCAGCCGGTGGGGTTCGTGGCTCCCGACCGACAGGGCGGACTGGCACGAGATCCTCGGCAGGCGGCTGCGCGACCTCCTCGTGATCGAGCTCGACGGCCGGGTGGTCGGGGACCTCATGGTCCGTGTCGAGGACGCCTGGGCGCAGCGCGAGGTGGCCGAGGACGCGAGAGAGCAGCAGGCCGAGCTCGGGTGGAGCCTGAGCCCCGACGTCGGAGGCCAGGGCTACGCGACCGAGGCCGTGCGAGAGGTCTTGCGCCTGTGCTTCGAAGACCTCAAGGTCCGCCGCGTGGTCGCCGAGGCCTTCGCGGACAACGAGCCGTCGCTCCGCCTGGCCGAGCGCCTCGGGATGCGTCGCGAGCACCACGCCGTGGCCGACGCGCTCCACCGCGACCTCGGGTGGGTCGACTCGGTCGGCTACGCGCTCCTCGCCCACGAGTGGGCTGCCCGGCAGTGACGGTCTGCAGGTGAGGCCGTCACCCCTCAGCCCCGAGTCTCAGCGCTCAGCCTCGTAGGCGAGCAGCGCCAGCTGGATGCGGTTGGTGAAGTCGAGCTTGGTGAGCGCGCTCGAGATGTGCGACTTCACGGTGCCCATCGACAGGTACATCTGCTCGGCGATCTCCGTGTTCGAGAGCCCCTGCGCGACGGCGCTCGCGACGTCGCGCTCGCGGTTGCTGAGGACCGAGAGGCGAGCGACCGCCTGGTCGGCTCGGGACGAGCCCGCGGGCGCCGCAGCCGCGGCACCGGGGGCGGACTCGGCGGTCGCCCGGTCGATGAGCACCTTCATGACGTCGGGGGAGAGGACCGGGTCGCCGTGCGCGGTCCGGCGGACGGCGTCGACGATCTCCTCGGGCGGGGTGTGCTTGAGCAGGTAGCCCGACGCGCCGGCCTGGAGGGCCCCGAGGATGGTCTCGTCTCCGCCGAAGGTCGTCAGGACGATGACCTGCGGTGCCTCGACCGCGGGCGCGGCACCCGAGTCAGCATCTGCGCCCGCCGGCTCGCCCGGCTGCGCGCTCGTCTGCGTGCCCCCGCGCAGGGCGCGCGTCGCGGCGATCCCGTCCATGACGGGCATGCGGATGTCCATGAGGACGACGTCAGGCCTGTGCTCGGCGACGGCGTCTGCGACGAGGGAGCCGTCCGCGACCTCCCCGACGACCTCGATGTCGGGTGCCCCGGCGAGCATCAGCCGGAGCCCGGCACGCACGAGGGCGTCGTCGTCGACGATGAGGGTTCTGATCATGAGCGCCACGGTAGCCGGACCTTGAGCCTGAAGGCGCCCCCGCTCGCCCCGGCCTCGAGGGTGCCGCCCTCGAGCAGGACGCGTTCGGTGAGCCCTGTGAGGCCCGCCCCGGCCCCGGGGATGGTCGAGCGCGGCGTGGAGATCTGCGTGACGTTGGTGACCTCGACGACCACCTCGTCGCCCGCGGTGCCGCGTAGCAGGACGTTGACCGGCACCTCCGGCGCGTGCTTGCGGGCATTCGTCAGGCCCTCCTGGACCACCCTGAACACCGTGCGCTGGAGCTGCGGGCGTGCTTCGTCGAGCCCTGAAGCGTCTGAGGTGACGTGGATCTGCTGACCCGCGGCGCGTGCTTCCTCGACGAGCGTCTCGAGGTCGGAGATGGCTGCCTGCGGCGCGGCCGTGCCGGTCTCGTCGTCCTGGTCGTCGCTCGAGTCGGTGCGCAGCACGGTGAGCACCTCGCGGAGCTCTTCGAGGGCTTGGTGGGCGTTCTCGCGGATGACGGTGACGGCGTCGTGCACCTCGGTCGCGGTCAGCGGGGCGGCCGCACCGCTCTCCGCCTGCCGTGTGCGGTACTCCAGGGCGCCGGCGTGCACGGAGAGCAGCGAGATGCGGTGCGCGAGGACGTCGTGCATCTCACGGGCGATGCTCGACCGCTCGCCACGGCGTGCGTCGACGAGCCTCAGCTCGTGCTGACCACGTTCCTGCTCGGCGCTCTCCCGCAGGCTCAAGACCAGCTGGCGCCGTGCCCTGACGGCGATGCCCCAGGCGAGGACCATCATCCCGATGAGCGTGCCGAAGATCAGCGACCCCCAGTCGTCGGCGCTGCCCTCGGTGATCCGCAGGTGCAGGAAGGAGACGGGGATCTGCAGGAGGTTCACCGGGACCGACACCGGCCACGGCCTGTGGACGGCGAGGGTGAACAGCAAGATGACGGTCGCGGCACCCGTGCTCAGGGTGAAGGTCGACAGCACGAGCGCGACGAGGCTCAGGGCGAGCGGGAACCGGCGTCGCCACCAGAGCGCGAGGGACAGCAGCACCCCGAGGACGGGGTCGAGGACGCCGTCGACGAGCGGGAACTCCCGGGGGCCGTCGAAGCCGAGGCTGATGTCCCCGGGGCTGGTCGCCGGGGCCTGAGCCACCGCGACGAGCATGACGAAGCCGAGCGAGACGAGGAAGGCGATGCTGTCGATCGCCCAGTCGCGGGCGGTCCGGCGGGGGATGCGCCGCGCTGCGCCGTTCTGCGCGGCTCCGGCGAGGAGCCCGGGCAGCGCCCAGCGCGCGTCGACCACAGGGCTGTCCGAGACTCGCATGCGACGACCCTACGGCGCGCCGGGAGCAGGCCGCGACGGCCGACCGACCGATCTTCGCTGCTGCCTCGGCGTCCGGGTCTCGACCGATCGACCGAGTCTCACCCCGCCGCGGCGAGGTCGCGCAGCCGGAGGACGGTGGTCCAGTTCCGGGCGGTCCCGTCGACGCCGAGGGTGCGGCGGAGCAGCGCGGGGGTGAGGCGGGTGGTTCCGGCGCCCTCGGGGTAGACGGTGTACGAGGTGCCCGCGTGCCACGCCATCTGCTCGGGGTGCGGTGCCAGGTCGAGACCGGCGACGGCCTCGGCGGTCGGCGGGGTCGCGTAGAAGGTGACCAGCAGCTTCGACGGGGCGGACTCTGCCTCTGCCGGGAAGGGGTTGTGCGCGACGACAGCGTCGAGGGTCTCGGGGGACACCACGATGATGTCGACGTCGAGCCCGAGCCGGTCGAGGAGCCCGGCGTGCACGACGGCACCGACCTCGGCCTCGGTGGTGCATGCGGCTGCAGCGCTGCCAGGTGTGGGCGCTGAGACCACGAGGTTGCCGCTCGCGAGGATCGTCGTCGCGCGGGTCCAACCGGCGTTCTCGCCGACGGCGCGCAGGCCGGCCGAGGGGACCTTGCGGTGCCCGCCGACGTTGACGCCGCGGAGCAGGACGACTGCTGTGGTGAGGGTCACGGGTCGAGACTAGCGGTGGTGGGTGTCGGTGGCCGGGAGCAGACTGGGCGGGCGGTCAGGTGCCGCCACCCGAGACTGCGCTGGGACGCGCACGGCCCAGGCCAGCATCCCTGCGTCTCGGGCACGTCTGCTCGACCAGCGAGGACACACGATGACCGCTCCCAGCTCGACAGGACCGTCGGCGCAGGTCGACCTCGGTGGACGCAGCCCGTGGAGCGTGCTGCCGCCGCTGCTGCTCGGGTTCTTCATGATCATGGTCGACACGACCATCGTGAACATCGCCGTGCCGACCCTCGTCGACAGCTTCGACGTGGGGCTCTCGGCCGTCGGGTGGGTGACGAGCGCCTACCTGCTCACCTACGCCGTGCTGCTGCTCGTCACCGGGCGCCTGGGGGACAGGTTCGGGCCGAAGAACATCTTCGTCGCGGGGCTGGTCGTCTTCACGCTGTCCTCCCTGTGGTGCGGGTTCTCGGGGAGCATCGGCATGCTCATCACCGCGCGGGCCGTGCAGGGGGTCGGTGCGGCGCTCATGACGCCGCAGACGATGGCGATCATCACCCGCGTGTTCCCGCCGCAGAAGCGCGGTGCGGCGATGGGCGTTTGGGGGTCGGTCGCGGGGATCGCGACCATCACCGGGCCTGTGCTCGGCGGCCTGTTCGTCGAGACGCTCGGCTGGGAGTGGATCTTCTTCATCAACGTGCCGGTCGGCCTCGTGGCCCTGTTCTTCTCCTTCCGAGCCCTGCCGGCGCTCGCCACGGACAAGAAGTCCTTCGACGTGCTCGGGGTGGTCCTCTCGGTCGTCGGGCTGGGTGCGCTCGTCTTCGGTGTGCAGGAGGGGGAGACCTACGACTGGGGCCAGGTGTGGGGGCCGGTGTCGATCCCGCTGATCATCGGGCTCGGGGTCGTGGTGATCGTCGGCTTCCTGCTGTGGCAGCGCAGGCTCGGCCAAGACGCGCTGCTGCCGCTGAGCCTGTTCCACCACCGCAACTTCTCGCTCGCGAACGTCTCGGGCATGACGGTGTCCTTCGCGATGATCGGCATCTTCTTCCCGCTCACCCTGTTCTTGCAGACGACCCTCGGCCTCTCGCCCCTGCACGCCGCGCTCGTGAGCCTGCCGAGCTCGGTGGTCTCGGGCGTGGTCGCGCCCTTCGCCGGACGGCTCTCCGACAGGGTCCCGGCCAAGTGGGTCATGGTCACCGGCTTCGCGTCCCTCGCCGTCGCGACGGTCTGGCTCGACCTCGTGATCGCCCCCGGGATCTCGGCGTGGACGATCGTCGTGCCGATGCTGTTCTTCGGGCTCGGCACAGGCTGCGTGTTCTCGCCCATGGCGAGCCTGGCGACGGCCGGGCTCGACCAGTCGACCGCCGGCGCCGGGGCCGGGGCCTTCAACACGACCCGCCAGGTCGGTGGGGTCATCGGCTCGGCTGCGATCATCGCGATGCTCCAGACGCGCCTCGCCGTGACGCTTCCCGCGGCGGCGCAGGATGCCGCGGGGGCTCTCCCGGAGCAGTACAGGCAGTCCTTCGTCGACGGCTTCGCGTCGATGGGCGGGTCCTTCAGCGGGGCTGGCGGGTCGGTTCCCGTGCCTGACGGCGTCCCGGCCGACGTGGCCGACGCGATCTCCGCGGCAGGGTCTGCGGCCTTCGGGACCGGCTTCGCCCAGGCTGCCGGGGACACCATGCTCCTGGTCGCGGGCGTTCTTGTCGTCGGGCTGGTGTCGGGGGTGCTGATGCGCCGGGAGTCCGGGCACGTCTGACGTCGCTCGTGTGAACTCTGGGTGACATCTCGCGACATCTGCCCCACGAGGGGTGTGCTCTGAATCACACGGGCGTAGTTTGCAGGAGACGGACGACACCCGTCGTCCTCCGGGAGGCCAGCCCATGGAGCATCAGCTCCGAGCAGGACGGCCGTCCGCGGCCACGCCCCTGCGTGGACCGGCGGACCGCCAGACCCACTCGCCCGACGGTGACGTGCCCCGCACGCACCGCCCGGACGGCAGGCGCACAGCGTGCGCCGGAGGGAGCTCGTCGTGGTTGCTGAGAAGACCGTGGTAGCTGGGAAGACTGCTGGGAGGTCCGCGAGGACCGAGACGCCTGAGGCTGCTGGTGCGGCTGCAGCGGAGGGCCGCAAGACCTTCGTGCTCGACACGTCTGTCCTGCTCTCCGACCCGAAGGCGCTCGTGAGGTTCGCCGAGCACGACGTGGTCCTGCCGATCGTCGTCATCACCGAGCTCGAGGCCAAGCGCCACCACCCCGAGCTCGGGTACTTCGCCCGGAGCGCCCTGCGCATGCTCGACGACCTCCGCGTGAAGAACGGCGGCCTCGACCACCCGATCCCCGTCGGCGACGGCGGGTCGCTGCGCGTCGAGCTCAACCACACCGACCCCTCCGCACTGCCCGACGGATTCCGGCTCGGGGACAACGACACCCGCATCCTCGCCGTCGCAGCGAACCTCGCGGCTGAGGGCGCCGACGTCACCGTGGTCTCCAAAGACCTCCCGATGCGCGTCAAGGCGTCGGCCGTCGGGCTGAGCGCCGACGAGTACCGTGCCGAGCTCGCAGTCGACTCCGGCTGGACGGGGATGGGCGAGCTCGACCTCGCCGAAGACCAGATGGCTCAGCTGTGGGAGCACGAGTCGATGGAGCTCGCCGCCGTCGACGCGGCGTCGGTGACCGCCGCAGAGCCGCTGCTCTGCCACAAGGGTCTCGTGCTGCACTCGACCCGCGGGTCGGCCCTCGCCCGGGTCACGCCCGACAAGCACCTCCAGCTGATCCGCGGCGACCGCGAGGTCTTCGGGGTCCGGGGTCGCTCGGCCGAGCAGCGCATCGCGATCGACCTGCTGCTCGACGACGCGATCGGGATCGTCTCCCTCGGTGGCCGCGCCGGGACCGGCAAGTCCGCCCTCGCGCTCTGCGCGGGCCTCGAGGCTGTGCTCGAACGACGCCAGCACCGCAAGATCATGGTGTTCAGGCCGCTCTACGCCGTCGGCGGGCAGGAGCTCGGCTACCTGCCCGGCTCCGAGGCCGAGAAGATGAGCCCGTGGGCCCAGGCCGTCTTCGACACCCTCGGTGCGCTCGTCAGCAAAGAGGTGATCGACGAGGTGATCGACCGCGAGATCCTCGAGGTCCTGCCGCTGACCCACATCCGCGGGCGGTCCCTCCACGACGCCTTCGTGATCGTCGACGAGGCGCAGTCCCTCGAGCGCAACGTGTTGCTCACGGTGCTCTCGCGGATCGGGCAGTCGTCCAGGGTGGTGCTCACCCACGACGTCGCCCAGCGCGACAACCTGCTCGTCGGGCGCCACGACGGCGTCGCCGCGGTGATCGAGGCGCTCAAGGGGCACCCGCTCTTCGCGCACGTGACGCTGACCCGGTCCGAGCGGTCCGCTGTAGCGGCGCTGGTCACGGACATGATGGAGCGCATCGAGGTGTGAGGGTGCGGGCGTGGGCCGTCTAGATCGCGTCGTCGGACGCGCCGGTCCACGCCCGATGGCACGTCATCGGGCTGCGGCACGCCGTTCGCACACGATCGTCCCCACGGGTCGCTGCCCGCGGCTGGCCCTGCGGTGGGTCTCGACCACGTCGAAGCCCGCTGCGTCGAGCAGCCTGTGCAGGTCGTCGGCCGGCCACCTGTAGGCACGCAGGACAGCGTGCTCGAAGGCTTCGCACGAGGCGCCGTCGAAATAGCCGAGGACGAGCTCGCCGCCGGTCTGCAGGATCCGGGCGAACTCGGCGATCGGCGTGCTGATGGTCGACGGGTCGTGGTGGATCGTGGAGAACCAGGACAGGACGCCACCCAGGGAGGCGTCGGGGGCGTCGGTCCGGTCGATGCTCTCGAGGTCGAATCGGATGCCGGGATAGGTCGACCGGGCGTGCCCGACGAACTCGGGCACCACGTCGATGCCGCGGGCGTCGAGCCCGAGCTCCGCCAGATGGTTCGTCCAGTGCCCTGGGCCGCAGCCCGCGTCGAGGACGGGGCCGCTCACGCGTCCAGCCCACGACTCGACGATCTGGCGGTCCGAGGGATGCACCGCCGACATCGAACCCAGGAGAGCCGTGTACTCGGCTGCTCGGGCGGTGTAGGCGGCAGTCGTCTCTGTCACGCCTCGACGGTACCGGGGGTGACGGAGTCGCAGAGGGCGATCCGCGCCGTGCGGACGACAACCGCCTCCGCTTGTCTCAGGTACTGAGCGTCGCCGCCGCACGGCTCGGGGCTGCCCCTCGACGTCCCTCACCCACCGAGGTGGGACGCGTCGGGGAGCATCTCGGGGCACGTGCCGCCCGGGGTCGTCGCGAGCTCGAAGTGCCAGATCTCGTTGGCGTAGGTCTGGCACAACCCGTAGTCGGGTCCGTGCTCCAGCAGCCAGTACATCGCGTCCAGCGGACCGATGTCGACGGCTCTGCCGGTGACGTGAGTGGAGGTCTCGGGGGTGGCGACGAACTGGCGGGCGTCCTCCTCGCTGCCGTAGGTGGCCAGCGCCTCGTCGTAGAGCTGTCCCTGATAGCGAGCGCTGCGCCAGCCTGTCGTGACGTAGAGGGGCTGGTCGTCCAGGGTCGCCTCCGCGGTCGCGGCCTCGACGGCGGCGCGCAGGGCCGGGTCGAGCCTCGTCACGGCGGGCAGGTCCGCTCCCGCGGTGATGTCGGTCCCGGCGGGGATCAGGCCGTCGGCCTCGGTGAGCGGTCCGGTCTGGGGCGGCTCGTCGGACGTGACGTCGGAGCCGACGGATACGGACGACGTCTGCGCCGACGCTGTCTCGTCAGGGCTCCGGAGCCACCCCGTCACGCTGAGCAGGACCAGGCCCACCAGGGCTGCTGCGAGCACGATCCCGAGGAGGATCGCCAGCAGCGTGAGGATCCCGGAACGGACAGGTCGGGTCGGACGGGGTGCGGTGCTGTTCGTGGTCTGCATGGTGACCATGCGACCTCGACGGACGTTGCCAGGACGTATGGCCGGGCGCATACGCTCCCGACATGTCGTGCACCCTAGGGTGAGCGGATGCGAGTACTGATCGTCGAAGACGAGGCCTTCATGGCCGAGGCCGTCCGTGACGGGTTGCGGCTCGAGGCGATCGCCGCCGACATCGCCGGGGACGGTGACACAGCCCTGGAGATGCTCGCGGTGAACGAGTACGACGTGCTCGTCCTGGACCGTGACGTCCCGGGCCCGGACGGCGACGAGATCGCGCGGATCGTCTCCCAGGAGCCCGGTGGGCCTCGGATCATCATGGTGACGGCCGCGAGCCGGATCGACGACAAGCAGGCCGGGTTCGGCAGCGGCGCCGACGACTACCTCACCAAGCCCTTCGTGATGCGTGAGCTGGTCTTGCGGCTGCGGGCGCTCGAGCGCAGGAGAGACGTCGGTCGACCCCCGGTCGTGCGGTCGGCCGGTCTCCGGCTGGACCCGTTCCGGCGAGAGGTGTTCAGGGACGGCCGTTACGTCGCGCTGACCCGCAAGCAGTTCGCTGTGCTGCAGGTGCTGCTCAACGCCGAGGGTGGCGTGGTGAGCGCCGAGCAGCTGCTCGAGCGTGCCTGGGACGAGAACGCCGACCAGCTCACGAACGCGGTCCGCATCACCATCTCCGCCCTGCGCAAGCGCCTCGGCGAGCCGGCGCTCATCCGGACCGTGACAGGCGTGGGCTACCAGATCGACGACGCGACGGACGTCGACCACGATGCCTAGGTCGCGGCCGGCCCGCTCGCGCCCGCGCGGGCTGTCGCTGCGGTGGCAGCTGACCCTGAGCTACGCCGCCTTCGTCGTCGTGGTCGGCGTCGTGCTGATCGCCGTCGGTGTCCTGCTGCTGCGGTTCGTGCCGGACGGGAACCTCCTGGAGTACGGCGGTGGGTTCGCACCGTCTCGTTCCGACCTCATGCCGGTCTTCGTCAGGTACGCCTCCGCCGGGCTGGTCTTCCTCGCCACGATCGGCCTCGGTGGTGGATGGCTGCTCGCCGGGCGCCTGCTGCGGCGCCTGCGTCTGATCACCGGCACGGCGGAGCAGGTCAGAGGCGGTGACCTGGACCACCGGATCGACATGGCGGGTCGCTCCGACGAGCTGTCCGGGCTCGCCGACACCTTCGACGACATGCTGGACCGCGTCCAGGCCTCCGTCGACGAGCACCAGCGGTTCGCGGCGAACGCCTCCCACGAGCTCCGGACACCGCACGCGGTGATCCGCACGATGCTCGAGGTCGCCCGTGCGGACCCCGACCGTGACGTGGAGCAGCTGCTCGGACGTCTGGAGACCGTCAACGAACGCTCCATCGCGCTCACCGAGGCCTTGCTCTCCCTCGCCCAGGCGGACAGTGCCGCGCGGGAACGCGAGCCGGTCGACCTGGCGGCGCTGGCGGCGACCGCGGCCGAGGACCTGAAGGCCGCTGCTGCCAGCCGTGACGTCGTCGTCACCTGCGACCTCCTCGCGGCAGCGACCACCGGCCACCCCGGGCTGCTCGCACGGCTCGTGACCAACCTCGTCCAGAACGCCGTGGTGCACAACCACCCCGGCGGGCAGGTGCTGGTCGCCACGTGGACAGACGAGCACGGCGACGCTCTCGTCGAGGTCGCCAACACCGGTCCGGTCGTCAGCGACGAGGTCGCGGCCACCCTCACGGAACCCTTCGTCCGCGCAGCGGGCAGGACACGACCGCGCGACCCGTCGCACGTCGGCGCGGGGCTCGGTCTGTCGATCGTCGCCTCGGTCGCGCGCGCCCACTCCGGGCACATCACCGTGGTGCCCCGTGCCGGTGGTGGCCTCACGGTGCGGGCGCAGATCCCTGCGTCGTAGAGAGAAGTCACAGTGATGGGACAAGACGACGGGGCGCGCTCGCAGTCTGCTCTGAGACGGTCGACGACCTCGGAACCGAGCGGCAGCCTGGAGCGCACCAGAGTGCTCAGGTGGATCGTCGTCGTGGTCGTCGCGACGGCAGCGGTCCTGTCCGTCGCGCCCGGGATGCTCGGCTGGTCGACCGAGAAGGGGGTCGCGCAGGCCGTCGCGCTGCGCATCTGGTTCCTGTGGGGCTTCGCCGGCATGGCTGCGGTGGCACTGCTCACCGCAGTCGGGATCGGCTCCCGACGACGGCGCCCGGTCCGCACGATCTCCGTCGCCCTCGTGTGCGCTCTCGCGGCAGGGTCGCACCTGCTCGTGCTCGACGCCCGCGGTCTGGGCGCTGGCCTCCCCGTGCTCGCCGCCGACGAGCGCGACGGCGACATCACCGTGCTGACGGCCAACGTCCGGGGCGAACGGGCGGGGGAGGAGACGGTCTCGGCCGTCGTCGATCGTGTCATCAGCAGCGGAGCCGACGTCGTCGCGCTCCCCGAGGGGCAGCCTGTCGTCGACGAGGTGGTCGCGCAGCTCGCCGGCCGCGGTGAGTCCTTCCAGGTCTTCCCTACCTTCGGCGCCGGCCCCAACCGGGGCACAGCCCTCCTGGTCGCAGAGTCGCTGGGCGCCTACCGCGAGGTCGACGGGCCCGTCGGCGGGGTCCGGGTCGAGCCTGTCGACGGCGACGGCCCACCGATCGCCGCCGTGCACCCGACCTCGTTGCCCCCAGACCCGACCGACGACCTGGGGGCGTGGCGCAGCGAAGGCTCTCAGGTGCGGGAGCTCTTCCGGACCATGACGGGTGGCATCGTGGCCGGAGACATGAATGCCACGCTCGACCACGAGCAGCTGCGCGAGACCGGCACCTACGTCGACGCCGGATCAGCCGTCGGGATCGGCGGGTACGGCACGTTCCCCAGCTCCCTGCCCGGTGTGCTCGGCACGGCCATCGACCACGTGCTCGTCGACGGAGGACGGTTCACCGTCCGCGCGGGTGCGGTCGTCGACGTCCCCGGCACCGACCACCGTGCCGTCGTGGTCCGGGTCGCGCCCAGGTGAGTCACCGGGTGGTCGACAGAACCTGCCCGCTGATCGTCAGGACGGTCCACGGACGCCACCAGACGTCCGAGATCGTCCGGACAGGTCTTGCTACCTTTCATCTCATGGGCCACCTCTCGACGCACGCGCCGGTGCTCACCACCGACCTCGACGACCGGCTGGCTCCCGTGGACGACGGTCGCTCGTGGCGGCCCTGACCGCCCGGCGGCGGCGCACGGTGAGCGTGGCGGTCGCCAGCACCCTCCTTGTTCTGGCGGGCTGCAGCTCGACGGGCTCGCCGTCCGAGCAGGGCACCGTCGTCGACCTGCTGCAGCAGGACTGGGGGCACGTGCCCGGGGTCGTCGAGGAGAGCGCAGGTCTGCGGGTGACGGTGACCGGGCGGAGCATCGTCGAGCAGGACGGTGGGGGAGGCCAACCTGACCCGCCGGTCAACCTCGCGGGGACGCACCTGGTGGCCCCAGAAGACTTCACGCTCCGGGCGACGTTCACAGACGTGACAGCCGACGCCACCCTGGCCGTCTACGACAGCCCGCCGGTGATCGCCGACGAGTTCCGGATCGAGCCTGCAGGTGTCCAGCTGACGCTCCGCGGCGACGACCTCCGGATCGCTGTCTTCGACGGCTCGCACCCGCAGGACGTGACCGACCCGCAGCCAGCGCACGACGAGCACGTCACGCTCCTCGACCCCGCGGCGGAGCTCTCCGTGCACCGTTCTGGTGATCGGCTCGAGATCGCGAGCGACGGTGAGACGCTGTCCTCCCTGCCCCTCGGTGACGTCTTCGTCTCCGGCGAGCTCTGGCTGGGGTTGTCGAGCGAGGAGGGAGCCTTCACGGTCAGCGCGCTCGCTGCCGCTGCGCCGAGCGGTGCTCACCTGGCCGCTGCCGGGCCCTCCGTGGCCGACGCTGAGCCGTCTCCGGACGGTCTTCAGGCTCTGGCCGCAGGCTCCCGCCCGGACTTCCTGGTCGGCGCCGCGGTGGCCCTCGGGCCGCTCGCCTCTGACGCGCAGTATGCGGACGCCGTCGTGGGCAACTTCGGCGTGATCACACCGGAGAACGCCATGAAGCCGCAGGCGCTCTCCCCGCGGCAGGGGGAGTACAGCTTCGAGGAGGCTGACGCCCTCCTCGACGTGGCGGCGAGCGCGGGGATCGCCGTGCACGGCCACACCATCGCCTTCACCGAGGCGATGCCGCGCTGGATGCGCGAGCTCCCGACGGGCACCGAGCAGGAGCGCCAGGAGAGCGCCGTGGTCCTGCTCGACTACGTGACCACCGTCGTCACGCACTTCCGGGGGCGGCTCGACTCGCTCGACGTCGTCAACGAACCCTTCGACCTCGAGCAGGGGACCAGCCTGCAGGAGAACGTCTGGTTCCGTGTCTTCGGGCCGACCTACCCGGTCGTCGTCTCGCAGGCGGTCCACGACGCAGACCCGGACGTCAGGCAGTTCATCAACGAGAACGGCGCCGACGTGCCGGGTCCCCGTCAGGACGCCCTGCTGCAGCTCGCCCTCGACACGAACGTGCAGGGCGGGCACATCGACGGCGTGGGCCTCCAGGCTCACGTCTACGACCTCGACACCGACGCCCTCTCGGCCGACGATCTCGCGACGACCTTCGCCAGCGTCGAGGACGCCGGGCTGCTCGCCCGGATCTCCGAGAACGACGTGACGGACAGCGAGGGGCAGGCTGTCCAGGCGGAGCAGTACGCCACGGTGCTCGCGGCCTGCTTCGCGTCGACCGCCTGCGTCTCGTACACGACGTGGGGCGTGGACGACGCCTTCGACTGGTGGGTCGACGACGACGGAGCGCTCCGGCAGGGCCACGACCTCCTGTTCGACGACGGAGAACCGACGCCGGCGTACGACGCTGTGAGAGAGGTCCTCGCGGGCTGACCGTCGAGCACCTGCGCGGGGAGGTCGACGCCCCAAGGGCGTCAGGCCCACCTAGGGCGCCGACGCCCCGAGCTGCACAGCCAGCTCCATGCAGCGCACGCGGGCGGGGGAGAAGTCGTAGGGCATGCTCCAGATGATGTCGGCCGCGCTCTTGGCGCGGGAGACGTCTGCTGGGGCGGGGTCGGGCACGGCGTCGGCGTCTTCAGGCGGGTGCAGCTCTTCCCAGGCGTCGAAGATCGCGTCGTCCTCTTCCAGCTGACCGGACTCCTCGATGACACGCATCAGCTCGGACTCGAAGGCAGCCCGCTCGGCCGCAACCTGCGCCACCCGGGGGTCGTCGACGGCGACCGTGTCGTCGAGCGCCGCCTCGGCGGCGTCCACGCGGTCGGCCTCGGCGCGCAGCCCGGGGTCGAGGGCCAGGGCGAGGAAGCGGCCCGCCTGCATGACGGCGCCGAGCGGCCCGAAGACCCGCTCGGTGACCAGCAGGGTGTCGAGGTCCTCCTGGCGCAGCGAGCCCTCGGGCGCGGCCTCGAGACGGCCCGAGACGAGGTCGTCGAGCAGCCCCTGCCGGCTGCCGAGGGCCCGCATGCGCTGCACAGTGGCGCGCCTGCGCTGCAGCTCAGCCTCCTGCGCTGCGAGGGTGTCCTCGAGCCGGGCCAGGACACAGTCGACGTCGCCCTCGCCGGCGTTGCCACCGGGGCCGTCCGGCGCGGCGCCGGCGAAGGCATCGCGGATGTCTTCGAGGGCGATCCCGGCGTCGGCCATGCGTCGGACCCAGAGCAGGCGGATGATCTCCTCGTAGCCGTACCGGCGGCGGCCGTCGCTGCCCCGCTCGCGCTCCGGGAGCAGTCCGACCTGGTGGTAGTGGCGGATCGTCCGGGGAGTGATGCCGACGAACGCCGCGGCGTCGCCGATCAGGACCTCACGGGGCGGGGGTGGGAACAGGGGCATGGTCGACCTCTCGGAGCGGTACTGGACGTGCTTCGAGCAGACCACATGACGCTGCGGCAGGAGCAAGCCGACCTCGCGCAGGCATCGATCCTGTCGTCAGCGTGCGGGGGAGTCTGGGGTCGGTGCGGCCTCTGCGAGCTGCTTCAGCGAGATCACGGCTTCGGCCCACATCTGGCGCATGCTGGGGGCCCACTCGTCAGGGACCTCGACCTCGACCTCGAGCGTGGTGACCCCGTCCGTCTCGCTGAAGGCGTACGACTCGCGCAGGCCGACGATCGGGCTCTCGCGTGTCACGACGCCGCGGTCGATCTCTCCGTCGTACCGGATCGTCACGAGCTCGGTGGGCCTGTTCTCGACGATGGTCCCGACGAGACCGCTCGTCTGGCCGTCCTCGCCCGGGCCGACGAAGCGGATCTCCGCGCCCTCGTCCCACCCGCCCTCGTAGGTCGATCCTTCGTGGAAGGCACCCGTCCACTGCTCGTAGGTGGCCCGGGCGAGCATGGTGTCCCACACGACGCGAGCGGGGGCGTGGACGTCCACGCTGGCTCTGATGATCTCCATGGACGATCGTAGGCCTCTGGACCCCACGAGACGCAAGAGTCCGAGACGGATCAGGCGCGGAGGTCGTCAGCCGCCGCCGGCCCGCCGCCGGTGGTTTCTCGCTTCCGGTCGTAGTGCCGACGGGCCTTCATGCGGTTCCCGCAGACGGCCATCGAGCACCACTGCGCGCGGTTGCCGTGGCTGCGGTCGATGAGGAACAGGCGGCAGTCGGGGTTGCCGCACGAGCGGAGCCTGCCCGGTCGGGTCTGCTCGAGCTCGCTCCACGCGATGACGGCCCGGGCGGCCAGGAGGCTGTCGTCGGGTGCCCGGAGCTGCCACTCGAGGGTGCCGGAGCTGATCGTCGGCACCTGGGCGACGTCTCGGAGGAACGGGGCGAGCGACTGGGGTCCGGCGTCTCCGCGGACCACCCCTTGGAGCACCTCGCGGGCCTCGCGCACCAGCTCCACCTCGCGGGGGGTGCCGGTGCCGCCATGCTCCAGCGTCCAGGCGGCGGCGGTCGCGTCGTCGCCCAGGGCGTCGACGATCTTCTCGCCCTCCACCGGGGTGGAGTTGAGCAGGTCGAGCAGGAGGACTTCGTTCGAGGAGACGTCAGCCATGACCCGAGTCTAACCCCAAGACTGTCGATTGACAGGTTAGAGATCGCCGCCTAGGTTGTGTCTAACCACACAAGCCGATTGAAGGAGTTAGGCATGGTCCAGGTCCACCACCGTGAGCGCACCGTCGACGGGCACCAGATCTTCTACCGCGAGGCGGGCGACCCGGCCGCCCCCACCCTCGTGCTCCTGCACGGGTACCCGACGAGCTCGTCCATGTTCCGTCACCTGATCCCGCTGCTCGCCGACAGCTTCCACGTCGTGGCTCCCGACCACCTCGGCTTCGGGCTCTCTGACGCACCGAGCACGAGCGAGGTCGACTACAGCTTCGACCTGCTGGCCGACATCACCGAAGGACTGCTCGCCGATCTCGGGGTGGACCGTTACGCGATCTACGTCCAGGACTACGGTGCCCCCGTCGGCTGGCGGCTCGCCCTGCGGAGGCCCGAGGCGATCACGGCGATCATCACCCAGAGCGGCAACGCCTACGACGAGGGCTTCGTCGAGGACTTCTGGGAGCCTGTGCTCGCGTACCAGCGTTCGCAGGACGCCACGACGGAGGCGGCGATCCGCGGGGCACTGAGCCTCGACGCGATCCGCTGGCAGTACGTGCACGGAGTTGCCGACACCACGCTCGTCGACCCGGAGGCATGGGTCCACGACCACGCCCTGGTCTCGCGCCCCGGCAACGACCTCGTCCAGCTCGCGCTCTTCCGCGACTACGCGAGCAACGTGGCCCTGTACCCCCAGGTCCATGAATACTTCCGCACCAGCCAGGTGCCGCTGTTGGCTGTCTGGGGAGAGGGTGACGAGATCTTCGGACCCGAGGGTGCGCGCGCCTTCAGCCGAGACCTGCCCGACGCCGAGGTCCATCTCGTCCCGGGCGGGCACTTCCTGCTCGAGAGCGCCGTCCACGAGGTCGCCGACCTCATCCGTGACTTCCTGAGGAGGGTCACCGGAGCGTAAGCAGGGTCAGGTGTCCCGGGGCGGCTCCCGGGCGGCGAGCCCGGGAGCCGCGCTGGACGAGGAGGTGCGCTGCGCCAGGCGCCTGATGCGGGCCCGACCGCCCGTTCAGCGGGGTGTGCGGCCGATGAGCAGGAGGTGGCCCGCGGTGCCGAACAGCGCTGGGTCGGTCGCGGTGTCGACGAGCACGTCGAGGGTCGCGGCGTACGCGTCCGGGTTGCTCTCGCGCAGGGTGTCGACCTGGTCTTCGAGGCCCGTGGCGAAGCCGTGGGTCGAGGCGACCAGGACCGTCTCGATCCCCTCGTCCTCGAAGAGCCGCTGCGGGTCTCGGGGGTCGACGCCGAAGCCCTCGGTGAAGCGTCCGGGGGTGTCGTTGACGAAGTGTCCTCGCTCGACGACGTCGCGGACCATCGTGGTGTCGGCCATGCGGTGGCGCTCGTCGGGCATCGTCAGGGTGCGCCGCAGGTACCCGTAGGTGGGCATCATCGCGACGGCGACGAGCCCGCCGGGCCGGGTGACGCGGACCAGCTCGCGGACAGCCTGCTGCCTGTCGTCGAGGCGTGGCAGGTGGTAGAAGGGGCCGAGCGAGAGCGACACGTCGAAGCTGTGGTCGGCCCAGCGGCCCAGGTCGCAGGCGTCGGCCTCGACGATCTCCTCGACCGCTGCTGCGTCGAGGTGGTCGCGCGCGATGGCCAAGAGCTCGGGGGAGAGGTCGGCCAGCGTCGGTCGCAGGCCTCGCTCGACGAGCCACTGCGTGTACCGTCCGGGGCCACCGCCGATGTCGAGCGCTGTCCCGGTCGACGGGAGGTGGGGTGCGAGCAGCGTGGTCGTGAGGGCCATCTCGAGCCGGCCGGCCGGGGTCGTCAGGCGAGCGAGCTCGTTCTGCCCGTAGCCGGCGTAGTAGGTGCGCACGTCGTCTCTGCTGGTCATGGGGACAGATCTTGCCAGACGAGGAGACGCCGTCGTGACAGCGAGGGCACGTGCTGCCGGTGCACTGTCAGAGTCCCCTCGCAGTCAGAAGTTCCAGCTGCACGCTGGTGGGACGGGCCAGCCGAAGGCCGTGGACGCGCGAGCGAGCGCGCCGGGATGTGCTCACGGACGCGGCCTCCGGAGCTCTGAAGAGATGCTTGCAGGCCGTGCCGGAGACGTCAGGTGGGCTCAGTGTCCGGTGGCCAGCTGGAGGATCTGGGCCCGCTCCAGGGAGGTGAGGTCGGAGAGCGCCAGGACTTCTTGCAGGATCGCGGACTTGCCCGCGATGTAGGTGGCACTGTCCATGCCGGGATCAGCCGAGAGCTCGATCTTGACGGCCGCGTAGCGGTCTCTGAGGTCTGCGTGGTCGCGGAGCACGCTGCGGACCGCGAGGTGGTTGCGGAGGTGGAGCGTCCCTTCCGTGCACACGTAGACGTGCCGGGTCGGCGACGCGTCGGGTGCACGGAACGCCTCGCGACCTGCGACACCGAGGTCGCCCCGGTGGGCGTACCCCGCCGTCCCCAGTGCCTCGATGGCCTCGGAGACGTGCTCTTCAGACACGATCACGTCGATGTCCAGGACCGGCTTCGCAGCGAGGCCAGGGACAGAGGTGGACCCCACGTGCTCGATCGCCCGGACAGGGACGTCTGCCAGCGCAGCCTGCAAGGCTTCGGACACAGTCTCGAACTGGAGGGGCCACTGGTCGGAGTACTCGACTACCTCGATCGCCATCGGAACATCTTTCCACGGCGCAGACCCACGAACCGCGCAGCCCCGAGAACCACGTGGTCCCACGTCCGACCTGGGTGAGGTGGGTGCCGCGCGGCCATCAGCGCTCTGCGCTGCGCACCCGGTCGTCGAACCCGAGGGGCCACGTCGGGTGAGGCCATAGTGATGACGTCGCGCCGAGCGGCGAGCTCCTCCACGTCCACTCCCAGTGTGGCCGTGCGACTTCCCCCCGTGCCCAGCGGGCGGAGGGGAGGCTCGTGCAGGTGCGCAGTAGGGTGGCCGTACAAGCACGTGACACGGGGTGCCCGCGAGGGCTGAGATCACACCCGTCGAACCTGATCTAGTTCGTACTAGCGAAGGGATGTCGCGCATGACGCGCACGCCTGCACACCTGATCGACCTCACCTGCTCCGCGCTCGACGAGCTCCGCGCCCAGACGCCGCTCGTCCAGTGCCTGACCAACTCCGTCGTGACAGGGTTCACCGCCAACGTC
Source organism: Sanguibacter biliveldensis (assembly GCF_033798665.1). NCBI lineage: Bacteria > Bacillati > Actinomycetota > Actinomycetes > Micrococcales > Sanguibacteraceae > Sanguibacter > Sanguibacter biliveldensis. The sequence continues at coordinate 3,008,055 of NZ_CP138359.1, read as the reverse complement.
CTGCTCGCGCTCGGCGCGGCACCGGCGATGGTGGACCTCCCCGGGGAGGCTGGACAGTTCGCGCACGCTGCCTCCGGGGTGCTGGTCAACCTCGGCACCCCGACCCGAGAGCAGCGCCCGGCGATGCTCGAAGCCGCCGCAGAGGCTCGCCGGGCAGGAACACCGTGGGTGCTCGACCCGGTGGCCATCGGCTCGCTGCCCGTCCGGACCGCGCTGAGCCGGGAGCTGTGCGACCTGGGCCCCGACATCGTCCGCGGCAACGCCTCAGAGGTGCTCGTCGCGGCGGGTGCCGGAGTCGGCGGGCGCGGCGTGGACTCGGTGGCCGACGTCGAGACGGCGCTGGTGCCAGCCGCCGAGCTGGCGCTGCGGACCGGCGGGGTGGTCGCCGTCTCCGGTCCGGTCGACGCCGTCACCGACGGGCGACGGACGGTGCGGATCTCGAACGGGACCCCGCTCCTGACGAGGGTCACCGGTGGTGGGTGCGCGCTGGGTGCCGTCATGGCGGCCTTCGCCTCGGTCGACGAGGACAGGTGGGCGACCACCGTGGCCGCCTGCCTCGTCTACACGGTCGCGGCGGGGATGGCGGCCGAGTCCGCACCCGGCCCGGGCAGCTTCTCGGTGCTCTTCCTCGACGCGCTCGCGGCGATCGGGCCGGACGACCTCGCTCGACGGGCGATGCTCTCGTGACCGCGGACCTCTCGGTGTACCTCGTCACGGACTCCGCGTCGGCGTCCGCGGCGGGCCACGACCTCGTGAGCCTGGTGGGGGAGGTGGCGCGCGCCGGGGTGAGCGCTGTGCAGGTCCGGGAGAAGGACGCGCCGGCGGCGGTGTTCCTCGAGACGGTGCTGCGCATCTCCGCGGTGCTCCCTGAGGACGTGGCGCTGATCGTCAACGACCGGGTCGACGTCTTCCTCGCCGCCCGCAGTGCCGGTGCCCGCGTGACCGGGGTGCACGTCGGCCAGTCGGACCTGCCTGTCGAGGCGGTCCGGAGCCTCGTCGGTCCTGGTGCGCTGGTCGGCGTGAGCGCGTCGAGCGCGGAACAGCTGCTCAGCGCAGCCGCGTCCTCTGCGCGGGTCGACTACGTCGGGATCGGGGCGCTCCACCCGACCCGGACGAAGTCTGACGCGCCACCCGCCCTGGGCCACGAGGGCTTCGCGCGTCTGGTCCAGACGACTCAGCTGCCAGCCGTCGCGATCGGAGGAGTCGGCCCGGCCGACCTCCTGGCTCTACGCCGTGCCGGTGCGGCGGGTGCTGCTGTCGTCTCGGGGCTCTGCTCGGCCGCAGACCCCGTCGTGGCCGCCCGAGACCTGCGTGCGGCGTGGGAGGGGCGGTCATGAGCACCTCGATCCCGAGAGTCCTGAGCATCGCCGGGACCGACCCGACAGGCGGTGCCGGCATCCAGGCAGACCTCAAGAGCATCGCGGCCAACGGTGGGTACGGCATGGCTGTCGTGACAGCACTGGTCGCCCAGAACACTGTCGGGGTGCGGTCGGTCCACGTGCCGCCGGTCTCGTTCCTGCGCGAGCAGCTCGACGCGGTGAGCGACGACGTCGGGATCGACGCCGTGAAGATCGGCATGCTCGCCACGGCCGAGGTGACGATCGCCGTCGACCAGTGGCTGGCCAGGGTGAGACCGCCGGTCGTGGTCCTCGACCCTGTGATGGTCGCCACGAGCGGTGACCGGCTGCTCGACGCGGAGGCCGAGCAGGCGCTGGGCGACCTCGCGCGGCGCGCCGACCTCGTCACCCCGAACGTCCCCGAGCTCGCGATCCTCGCGGGCGAGCCTGTCGCGACGAGCTGGGACGCGGTCCTCGAGCAGGCGGCACGGGTCTCGGCTCGCTACGGCGTCCTGGTGCTCGCCAAGGGAGGACACCTGCGCGGAGCGGATCTCCCTGACGCCCTCGTCGACGCCGCGGGGGAGACCCCCACTGTCACCGAGATCCCTGGCGTGAGGGTCGACACGACCAGCACCCACGGCACGGGCTGCTCGCTCTCCTCGGCCCTCGCGACCAGGTTCGCCGTCTCCCGAGACTGGGAGAACGCGCTGCGGGAGTCCAAGGCGTGGCTGGTCGAGAGCCTGCAGCACGCCGACTCCCTCGACGTCGGGACGGGTCACGGACCGATCCACCACTTCGGCGGGATGTGGGCACGGGGCGGCACGGCGACCCGCCCGAGCCCGCAGGAGGTCACGGCCGGCTGGTGGTCTGACGTCAGCGACATCCGAGCCGAGATCGACGAGCTCCCCTTCGTCTGCGGGCTGGGGGACGGCACCCTCGATCGTGACGCCTTCGTCTGGTACCTCACGCAGGACGCGCTGTACCTGCGGGACTACTCGCGGGTGCTGGCTCAGGCCAGCCGTCTCGCGCCGACGGCCGCAGAGCAGGCGTTCTGGGCGGCCAGCGCGCAGGGGGCGATCCTCGGCGAGATGCAGCTCCACGAGAGCTGGGTCCCGCCGGAGACCATCGGTCGGGCCGCTCCCAGCCCCACGACCTCGGCCTACCTCGACACGCTCCTCGCTGCTGGTGCGCGCGGCGACTACGCGGTGCTGGTCGCGGCGCTCCTGCCGTGCTTCTGGATCTACCACGACGTCGGGCAGCGGCTGGAGCGGCTCTCCCACCCGGGGCACCCGTACAGCTCGTGGCTGGAGACGTACGCGGACGAGTCCTTCGCCCTCTCGACCGCGCAGGCCGTCCAGATCGTCGGCACGGCAGCCGCCGCAGCAGACGAGAGCACCCGCACCGCGATGGGGGAGATCTTCAGGGTGTGCGCAGGGCACGAGCTCGCGTTCTTCGCGGCGCCGCTCGGGACTCAGGGACGAGCGGTGGGTCAGGAGCCCGCGCTGCCTGGGAGCCTGACCCGGGCTGCGCCGTAGGCGTCCGGCCGGCGACGGCGCGGGAGCAGGCGTCTGCTGCAGGCAGTGGTTAATTCCGTTGACCGTCTGACCTGCGCGGATGAGCATGGGTGGCATGAGCACCACCCAGGGGACGAACCCCGACCGAACCTTGCCCACCTCGAGCGACCGATGGACCGTGTCCGTCGTCGCCCTCCCCGAGTCCCTCGAGAGCCCGGGCGCCGAGCCCTTCCTCGGCGCCTGCGACGTCCAGCACGCTGTCGAGACGGCGACCTGGGGTCACGGCGACCTGTACCTGCCCCCGGAGATGCGTCTGGCGATCATGCGCGACGCGAGCACGACCGAGCGTCTGGCTCTCGTGGCGACCCGTGCCGACATCGAGGGCGAGCCGACGCGAGAGGACGTCGTCGGCGCGGCCTTCCTCGCGATGGAGCTCACCGGCAACACGCACCTGGCGACCTTCGACGTGAACGTCCGGCCCGACTCGCTCCGGTCCGGGGTCGGCACGGCGCTGGCCGACGCCGTCGAGTCGGTCGCCGCCGAGCGCGGCCGCACGACCCTGGTCCTGGACGTCGGGCACGCCGGCGAGCCGCCGGCAGACGCCGAGGACGTCGTGACCCCGCCGACAGGTGCCGGGCGCATCGCCGGGGACGCACCCGGTGTGGCCTTCGCCCGCGGTCGCGGGTACGTGCTCGAGCAGGGCGAGCGGTACAGCGTGCTGCACTTCCCGCTGGCCGACGACGAGGTCGTCGACAGGTTCCTCGCCGAGTCCCTGGCCGCGGCAGGCCCGGACTATGAGGCCGTCACGTGGTACGACCGCTGCCCCGACGACCTCGTCGAGCAGTACGCGGCGCTCTCGACCCTCATGTCGACCGCGGTCCCGGTCGCGGGCCTCGACCTCGTCGAGCACGTGGTGACCGTCGAGGAGGTCCGGCAGACGGAGCAGACCGCGCGGGACTCGGGGAACGACGTCATGACGACGGCGATCCGCCACCGCCCGTCCGGTGAGCTCGTCGGCTACAGCGAGATCCAGATGCCGTCCTCCTACGGCTTCCTCGCCTTCCAGGACGACACCCTCGTAGCACCCGCGCACCGCGGGCACCGCCTGGGCATGCTCCTCAAGGCCCAGAACCTCGTGGCACTGCGCACCCTGCGCCCTGAGCTCGAGCGCCTGCACACGTGGAACGCCGAGGAGAACCGGCACATGCTCTCGATCAACGAGGCTCTCGGCTTCGCCCCGACCGGCGTCGTCGCGCTCTGGCAGAAGCGCGTGGCCTGACGACGGAGGGCTGACGGCGTCGACCTTCGGGTCGACGCCGTCGTCGCACCTGAGATGTGCATGGCCAGCGGGGAACCAGTCCCCATACGCGGGGCCGGGCGGGAGTGGCTACGCTCCGGGCATGACGACCCCATCTGCTGCCCCCGACGATCGCACGCCATCAGCTGCCGAGGCCGCTGGTGAGGCCTCTCCACGGGTGCGGCTCCCCGGCGTCGCGACGGCCCTCTTGGTGATCTCCCCGGTGTTCCTCTTCTTCGGTGGCGTCCACTTCATGGCCACCGGTCCTCGCGGGTACTTCGACAACGCCCAGAACCAGGCCGTCGTGGGTCTGGTGATCTTCGGCGTCGGGGTGGGGTTCCTGCTCGCCGGGCTGGTCCTGGTCGGGGTGCGGGCGATCGCCCAGCAGCAGCTCGACCTCCTCCGGTCGATGATGCGCCCGTCGGGGGCTCGAGCGCTCGAGCAGGACACCGCAGGGCCGTCGAGCGCTCGGCTCGGTCGCGGTGAGGGAGGTGCGTCGTGAGGCTGCTCCTGACGTCCGGAGGCATCACCAACCCGAGCCCGAGGGCATCGGGGGTCGACGCCGAAGCCCTCGGTCAGGCGACCGGGACTGTCGTCGAGGAGGTGTCCTCGCTCGACGACGTCGCCGGGGCGATCTCTTCTGAGGTCTTGAGGTCGCCCTGAGCTGCTGGGGAAGGACCGTGGGCAGGGACGACGTGCTGACAGAGACGCTATCGATGTGGCGTACGTCACAACTTTGCTCCGTACGATGGCGTCATGCGAGCGGCCCAGAGGTGTCTTGCACCTCAGAGGGATGTCGTCGGCCGTGCACCATCACGAGTGCCGTCCTCCGAGGCGGCACGAGGGAGGGAGAGCTGTGGAGCAGACACCGGTCGACTGGTCGCCTGGCGACAGGGCGGTCGCTCGGTCCGGCGTGCAAGGACGCGGGGACCTCGAGGCGCCGCACGGGGCAGACCTCGAGAGGCTGAGCGACGAAGAGCTCGCAGGTCGCGCCCGCACCGGCGACCCCGTGCCGTTCGAGATGCTCTGGCGACGTCATGCCGACGCCGGTCGCAGGGTCGCGAGCCGTTTCACGGCGGCCAGCGACCCCGACGACATCGTCCAGGAGGCCTATCTGCGCATCTTCTCCTCTCTGGGACGCGGACGAGGTCCAGACGGGCCGTTCAGGCCGTACCTCTACCAGACCATCAGGAACATCGCGATCACCTGGTCGCGCCAGCACACGTCGAGCATCGAGCTGCTGGCAGACCTCAGCGACGGCACCGACCTCTCCGAGTCGGTCCTCGAGGGGACCATGACCGCCACCGCGTTCCGCTCTCTGCCCCTCCGCTGGCAAGAGATCCTCTGGTACACCGAGGTCGAGGGCCTCGAGGCAGCCGACATCGCGCCGTTGCTCGGGATCAGGCCGGGTGCCGTCTCGGCCCTGTCCTACAGGGCCCGAGAGGGCTTGCGACGAGCCTGGTTGCAGGCGCACGTGAGCTCGACGGCCTTGCCCGAGGAGTGCCGATGGTCCGCCGAGCGGATGGGAGAGGCCAACCGTGATGCGCTGAGCCCCACGAACAGAGAGCGTTTCGACCGCCACCTGGAGGGGTGCTCTCGGTGCACCCTCACGCTCGATGAGGTCGACGATGCCTCTCGGCGTCTGGGCCTGGTCATCGCTCCGCTTCTCGTGGGAGTCCCCTGGTCGACCCTTCAGGGGGCCACCGCGGTGCCTGAGCTCGGGGTGGTGACGGGGTCCTCAGCCCCATCTCCAGGCAGTCGGGTCGGTCGGTGGTCGGCGTCCTCGTCGGGCGTGCAGAGCGGCTCCCGCGTGTCCGTGCGAGCGCTCACCGTGCTCGTCGCGGTCCTCGTGACGATCTCGGCGGCCGTGGTGCTGGCCTGGGGGGTGCTCCGCGACACGACTGCGGAAGGATCCGGAGGTGCTGGCAGGACAGCATCTGCCGCCCCTGTCCCCGCCCCTGCGCGCAGCGACGAGCCAGCGGAGCCCGGCATGCTGGAGGAGCCGTCGGCCCCCGTCGACCTGGGCGCCGTCGACGGTGTCCCGCTGCTGCCCCCTGCGGACCCGGCCGGGCCCTTGGTCTCCGGAGGTGAGCGGACAGGGTCGACGACGACCACCCAGACACCGACCCCACCCGGTGGGGTCCCGGGGGCGACGAGCGGGAGCGAGGACAGCCCGGGCCTGCACGAGCCGGCTCAGCCGGGCCTGCCCGAAGAGCCGGGCACCCCCGACGGTCCGAGCATCCTGGGGACCGACGACCGCCCCGGCGCTCCCACGCTCACCGGTCCTCCCGCAGAGGTGCCGCTGACGGTTTTCCCAGGTCTCTCGGGTGTCGCGGCTCCGGACTCGTTGGTGGTGATCTCGACCGTCGCGGGCGACAAGCTGGCTGCTGCCCGCGCTGATGCCCGCGGGACGTGGTCTGCCCTCGTGTGCACGGGCACGGTCGGCGAGTCCTCCGTGTGCTCGACCGACGGAGAGTCTCTGGCGGTCGTGGCCCGCGTCCTCGACGAGCGCACGGGTCTGGTCTCGGAACCGTCTGGAGCCCTCAGCTGGACCTTCGAGAGGCCGACGGTCGTGCTGTCGAACCCCGCAGGGGGGCCGTTCGTCAGTGGGGACATCCCTGTCGAGTTGGCCGGATCAGCGGGTCAGACCGTCCAGGTGATCATCGACGGCACCCCGACAGGCCGATATCACCTGTTGCCGCAGTCGGGGGTGCTCGTGTGGCGTGACGCCGCAGCGGGGTCGCACACCGTGGGTGTGAGGTACGTGACTGTCGCGGGCGAGGGGACCGGCGCAGCCCCGACGGCCTTCGGCCCGGTCCGGACCATGACGGTCACGGTCGAGCCTGCGGCAGGGTAGGCGAGCGGAGCAGCGGAGCCGAGGCCAGGACTTCTGTGCGGAGGACGCTCCCGGTGATGGTCTGCGGAGCGTCCCGGCGCAGGCCGTAGAGCCGTGGTCCGACGATCCGTGGAGGCCGGAGAGAAGACGGTGGCACTCTCGCGTCATGCTCGCCCCTCGGCCGAGTCTCTCTGATGAGAGGGCGTGGCACCAGGCTGCGCCCGGTCGAGATCGGAGGCGTCCGTGGGACTCGAGACCCCGTCCAGCTCTCTCGTGGTGCCCACGGTCGGCACGATGGCACCGGTGCGCGCGCTCGGTGACAGCGACACCGCTCTCGTCGAGGCGACCCGTACGGGCGACCCCGACGCGTTCCTCGAGCTCTGGACCCGCCACGTCGAGGCTGTGGCGCGTCTGGCCCGGCGGCTCGTCGCGGACGAGAGCGCGGTCTCGTCCGTGGTCAACGACGCGTTCGCGGTCGTCATGATCGACATCGCCCAGGACCGCTACGCCCACGACCGGGTAGGTCTGGAGCCGTTCAGGCTCTCGGTCTACAAGGCTGTCGCCGACCTCCTCGGCCACCCTCGCCCCGGCGGCAGGTCATCAGTCCCGGTCCTACGAGCGCTGCACAGGCTGCCACCTCGGATGCAGTCGGTCGTGTGGTACGTCGACGTCGAGGAGATGGGGTGGGGCGAGGTCGAGAGGCTCGTCGGCGAAGGGCCCGCCGAGGTGCGCACGGCGTACAGGCTGGCCCACACCACCTTGCGTGCTGAGTGGGTCATGGACCTGCTGGAGGACGAGACGGTCCCCGACGCGTGCGTGTGGAACCTGCGGCGCACCGGCTCACGGGCTGCTGGCTGGCTCTCGTGGTCGGCGGCCAGGCGCTACGACCGGCACCTGCGCGGCTGCACGTGGTGCCAGGAGCTCGCCGAGGCACTCAGGTCTCCAGCCTCGGTGCTCGCCCACGAGGCCCACCTGGTGTTCGACGTCGCTCTGCGCCCAGAAGACCGTCAGAGCCCACCGCGGTCGAGGACGTCGTCCCAGGAGACCTCGGCCCCGGCCTCTGCGGGGGTCCCGAGCGTGGAGCGCGCGTAGTCAGCCAGGAGAGCGTCAGGCTGCTCGTGGTCCCGGCCGGCCCCAGACCTGGCCGCGCGCTATCGCCCTGCTGTCTGCTCCCACCTGTCGTGCACCACGACAGTCATGAGCACCCCGACCGCCGCACCCAGCACTGTCGTCAGCGCCCGGTCGAGGGCCAGCGACCCGTCCGCCGGCGCCCCGAGCGATGTCATCATCAGCGCCATGGGCGTGATGACGAGCATCGCGACGGCGTAGTTGCGCAGCACGAGCAGCTCGGTGACGACCTGCATCACGACGACCACCGCGACGACCGCCCAGAACCCGAGGTGCGCCTCGAGCAGCGGCCAGGCGAGGAGTGCGCCGACCGCTGTGCCGACTGCACGCTGGAGGGCGCGCGGGGTGTTGGTGTGGATGTGCCGGCCCTGGAGCGCCGCGGCCGCGCCGACCGCCGCCCAGGCCGGGTGACCCCAGCCGAGGGCCAGTGCGGCGAGCGAGGCGAGGAGCGCGCCGATGCCGATCCGCAGGACGGGGACCGTCACCTCGCCCGAGCGCACGGTCTCCCGTGCCACCTGGAGCAGGGAGCGGCGCTTGGGGACCCGCAGGTCGGAGTCGACGGTGACCGAGGCGCTCTCGCCGTCTTCTACCTCGACGAGCAGCAGCGCGAGGTCACGGGCCGCCGGGGCGGTGCGACGGTGGCTGAGGTCGTCGGCGAGGACCTCGCGGGCCTGGGCGAGCCGGGTCGGGTCGAGCGGCTCGGTGCGCAGCGCGCGCCGCACGGCGAGTCCGGCGGGCTCGCTCGGGCGCAGGACGTACCCGGAGAGGCAGACGAGCCACGCGAGCACAGCACCCCCGAGGGTCGCCCCGGTCCGGACGCCGACGTCCGTGAGGCTCGGGTCTCCGGCGACGGCAGCCCCGGCGGCGAAGATCGCCATGACCGGTCCGGGCGGACCCGTCCGGACGGCGAGGGTGAGGAGGCTGGTCCCCGCGGCGACGAGCGCGACGACGAGCATCTCGACAGGCGCGGGCCACCCGGCGAGGGCGGTGAGCGACGCGACGGCGACGGCCCCGGTGATCATCAGCCCGGCGGTCCCGACGAGCTCGGCCCGGCGCCTGTAGGGCGCCCACCGCACGTAGACCGACGCGAGAGCGCCCAGTGCGGCAAAACCAGCAGCGCCCGGGAGCCCGGACAGGTGCCCGAGGACGAGCGCGGCCCCCACGGCGAACCCGGCACGCAGCGCGGCGGCGACCGTCGCGTCGGCCGGCTGCATGGTGAGTGCGGCGGCGAGGTGGCTCGTCGAGAGCAGCCCGCGCGCCGCAGCGCGTCGGGTCGCAGGTGGTCCGGGCGGGGTCGTCGTGGTGGGCACGGGGGAGTGGTGTCCTCTCAGGGGGGAAGCTGTAGTCTCACGACAAGTGTTTCATAAGTATTTTACCGAGAAAATAGATTGGCGCTGAGATGGACTTCACGGAGCAGGTCGTCGCGCAGTGGGCCGAGCAGCGACCCGACCTCGACGTCTCACCCGTGCTCGTCGTCGGACGGGTCATGCGGATCGCTGCCGCCCTGACTGCAGCCAGCGACACCAACCTCGCCCCCGAAGGTCTCACCCGCGGGGAGTTCGACCTGCTCACAGCTCTGCGGCGGGCCGGCCGAGCGCTGCGCCCGAGCGAGATCACGACGGTCACCCGGGCCTCGGCAGCCGCGATCACCAAGCGCCTGGACCGCCTCGCCGACGAGGGGCTCGTGGAGCGCACGGGGACCGAGCGGGACCGGCGCGTGGTGCTGGTCACCCTGACGCCTGCGGGTGTCGAGACCGTCGACAGGCTCTTCCCCCGCCAGCTCGAGCGAGACGCCGGGGTGCTCGCCGGGCTCGACGCCGACGAGATCGCGGTGCTCGAAGGCCTGCTCGCCCGGATGCTCCGCACCGTCGAGGCCCCGGCGCTCTGAGCGCGGCACCGCTCAGCCTCAAGTTCAGTAGTGATTGCGCTGGTGGCCCGCCGCGGCGCTCGCGGACGATGGTCCAGGACCTCCCCGCCCCGGGAGCAGGCCACGGTCCGCCCGAGCGGCGGCGAGAGACTGGAGCAGGCGTGGACGCAGCAGGACGTCGACCCGGCGCGCGACGCCCGGGCCCGACCCGCGCTGCCCGCAGCCTCGTGCCGCTGGCGCTCACGGCTGCGACCCTGCTGCTCGGAGCCTGCTCAGGCTCGGACGACGAGGGTGAGGGTGTCTCCGTGCTCGACCTCGAACCCGGCGCCTGCGTGCTCGCGCAGGCCGAGGTGACGACCGAGGTCGAGTCCCTCACGACAGTCCCCTGCGACGTCGCGCACCAGCAAGAGGTCTACGCCAAGGTCCCCTACACGGCCCCCGACGGCACCGTGGGCGACTTCCCCGGAGACGCGACCCTTCTCACCTTCGCCGACGGCGCCTGCGCCGAGGCCTTCGAGGGCTACGTGGGTGTGGACTACCGCGACTCGACCCTGTACTTCACCTATCTGCTCCCGTCGGCCCGCGGCTGGGACCAGGGGCCGGACCGCGACGTGCTGTGCCTGATCACCACGACGGGGTCCACGCTCACCTCCTCGGTCAAGGGGTCGGCGACCTAGAGGACGGCCCAGCACCACCTAGACCCGAACCGCACCCGCTGAGAGGACCACCCCGATGGGAAGCCCCGCAGTCGTCACCTCGGCCGTCGTCACCTGCCCGATGGGCGCAGCCCCGGCCACCCTCACGGTCCTGCCGACCAGCCGCGTCCTCGTCGAGGGCCGCCCTGTCGCGACGGTCCGCGACATGATCCCCTTGCTCAACATCGCGACCTTCGGCATGTGCATGTCGCCCGCCAACCCCACGGTCGCCGCGGCCACGGCTGCGGCACTCGGTGTCCTCGTCCCGATGCCGTGCGTCCCCGTGCTGAGCGCGCCGTGGCTCCCCGGGTCCGCCAAGACCCTCGTCGGTGGCGCCCCCGCGACCCTGCAGAGCAGCACCTGCCAGTGCGCCTACGGAGGCGTCGTCCAGGTGGTCGTCCCGGGTGCCACCAAGACGATGATCGGCTGAACCAGCACCTCGCGGCAGGCACCCGAGACCGAACTTCGGTAGCGATTACCGATGCTCAGCCGTACCCCGTCTCCGTACGGTGAGGCGTGCGCGGCGTGGTGGGGCACACGCGGCGCCCTCCCGGAGCCGCCCAGGTCGACGAACGGTGAGAGGAGGTGGGACGACGCGTGCTGATCCCCGCCGTCGAGGACGCTCTCGCCGCCTACCTCCGCCAGACCCTCCCGCTCACCGCAGACCAGGGCGACATCAGCTTCGAGGCGCCCACCCCCACCTGGGCCGAGCAGCTCACCACCCCTGTGGTCGACGCCTTCCTGTACTCGATCACCCGCAGCCCCCAGCCGCCCCGTGCCTCCGCGCCGCGGACCACCGAGGGCGGACGCGTCGAGCGCCGCGCGCCCTTGCCGCTCGTCCGCCTCGGCTACCTCGTGAGTGCCTGGGCCGACAGCCCGCGCGCCGAGCACAGCCTGCTCGGCGACGCCCTCACCCGCCTCATGTCCGTCCAGGTGCTGCCCGCCTGGGCCGTCGAGGCGGAGCTCAACTCGTCGATCCAGGTCGCGCTCGCGGCTGACGACGCGCAGAGCGTCGCGCTGCTCTGGCAGAGCCTCGGGACTGGGCACAAGGCCTCCTTCGTGCTCGAGGTGACAGTCGCCTCCGACGCCTACGACTGGGAGGCCGCGGCGACGAGCGTCACCGAGGTGGCGGCCTCAGCCTCCGTCCTCCCGCGGCAAGACCCCGCCGAGCCCGGCGGCGCGTGGAGGACCGGTCAGGGATGAGGATCCTCACCACGGTCGACAGGCTCACCGTCGCCCCGGGGGAGACCGCCGAGATCCGTCTCGACGTCGTCAACACCGAGACGGTCATCGAGGGCATCGGCGCCACGGTCTACGGGGTGCCCGCCGAGATCGTCCGCACGGAGCCCGCCTCCCTCGCGCTGTTCCCTGACGCGCAGGGCGAGCTCGCCGTGCTCTTCGCCGTCCCGGTGACCTTCCCCGCCGGCCGCCACCCCGTGACCGTCGCGGTCCAGGGCAGCGCCCCGGGCGCCCGTCCCGTCCACCACGACCTCGAGCTCGTCGTCACCGCGACTCCACGCCTCGCGCTCCAGGCCTCGCCGAGCGTCGTCCGCGCCCGCCGCAAGGGCACGTTCTCGGTCGAGAGCATCAACCGCGGCAACGTCCCGCTCGACGTCTCCCTGCGCGCACGCGACGCCGACCGCACGCTCACCACCACGGTGACCCCGTCGACACGGACCGTCGGACCCGGGGAGTCCTTCGTCTCCGAGGTCGTCGCGACGGGGCCCCGTCAGCTGTTCGGCTCGGAGCGGGACAGGCCGCTGCGCATCGACGCCGTCGCGGGCGAGCAGGCCGAGAGCCTCTCGCTCATGCTCCGCCAGCGGCCTCTCGTCAGCCGGGGCCTGCTCACGGTCTTCGTGCTGCTCGCCGTCGTCGCCGTGTGGGCGGCGATCTTCCTCCTGGGGATCCGCGGGGTCCTCGGCGGCGACCCCGTGACCAAGGTGGCCCCGGCGTCGTTCTTCGCGGCCACGGCAGAGGCTGGAGCCCCGGTCGGAGCCGACGGTGCGGCCCCGGCGGGTGCTCTGTCCAAGGACGGTCTGGTCGAGGCCGGGGTCGGCGGGACCGTCACGGGCACTGTCGTCTCGCTCAACGACGGTCTCGGTGTCGGGCGGATCACCGTCGACGCGCTGCGTGAGTCCCGCGCGGGCCTGGTGGTCGTCGGGTCGGCCGCGACCCAGGCCGACGGCACGTACACGATCGCCGGGCTGTTCCCCGGCCAGTACTACCTCCGTGCCTCGGCCGACGGCTACGACGAGATCTGGTTCCCTGCCGCCGAGACCCGCACGGCCGGGTCGACCGTGCGGGCCGGCGCCCAAGAGGTCACCGACAGCACCGACCTCGTGATCGTCGGGCAGCCCGCGACGCTCTCCGGAACCGTGCAGGTCGGCGACGTCCGTGACCCCGTCGTCACGACGGTCGTCGCGCGCCCGACCTGGGCCGGTGCGCCCGAGGGCACCGAGTACACGACCACCACCGCAGCCGACGGCACGTTCTCCTTCACGGACCTGCCAGCTCCGGGGACCTACGAGCTGAGCTTCACGGCCGAGGGGTACCAGCCGCTCACCACGACCGAGAGCCTCGCGGGCGGCCAGACGCGCTTCGCCTCCGACGTGACGCTCGGCTCGACGAGCGGGCAGATCTCCGGCATGGTCACCGACGGCCAGAACCCGCTCGGCGGCGTCGAGGTCTCCACCATCCTCGACGGCGTGCCCGTCGTGGTCGGCACCCCGACCCTCGGGGCTGTCGGGACCTTCGTGATCCCGGGCCTCGCGACGCCCGGCACCTACGTCGTGACCTTCCGCCGCGAGGGCTTCGGCGAGAGCACCGTCGTGGTCGACCTGACAGCCGGCCAGTCGCGGGACGACCTGCAGGTCGTCCTCGGAGACGGCGTCGGCACCCTGACGGGTCGGCTCGTCGACACCGAGGGTCGCGGCCTCGGCGGTGCGACCGTGACGGTCGGCGGGTTGGTGACGCCCGTGACCGCCACGACGCTCACCAGCGGCGAGGTCGGTGCGTTCACGCTCACCGGGCTCGCCGTCCCCGGGTCGTACACCGTGAGCTTCTCGCTCCCCGGCTACGGCGACCAGAGCATCCCCCTCGAGCTCACGGCCGGCACCCAGGCCGAGCCGGTCCAGGTGACCATGTCGGCCGCCCTCGGAGCGATCACCGGCCGTGTGACCTCGGGAGGCGCTCCCGTCGCCGGCGCCGAGGTGGTCGTGACCGACGGCGTGAAGACCTGGACGACGGTCGCGGAGAGCGGCGGCGACGCACCGGGTGCCTACTCCTTCTCGGGCCTCGCCCCCGGCACGTACACCGTGACCGTGAGCAGCGCCGGGGCCGTCACGGCGACAGGGCTCGCCCGGGTCACCGCAGGGTCGACCACCACGCGCGACCTCGACGTGACGGCGGTGGGCTGAATGAGGGTCGACCTCCCCGCACGCAGGTTCTCCGTCGTCCCGGGTGTCCCGGCTCCCGTGGTCGTGACGATCACCAACACGAGCGAGATCATCGCCGGGTGCACGGTCCGGGTCCTGGGCGCCGACCCCGACTGGGTCGAGGTCGACCAGCCTGAGCTGAGCCTCTTCCCCGACGCGAGCGCGCAGGTCCGCCTGCTCCTCACGCTGCCCGTCGGTGTGCCTGCCGGTCCTCGCCGGATGGCGGTCCAGGTCCGCGAGCTGACCGACGAGCAGGCCGTCGCGATCGAGGAGATCGTCGTCACGGTCCCGGACCAGCCCGGCCTCGACGTGCGCCTCGACCCCGTGACCGTCACCGCAGGGCGCCGCGCCGACTTCGGGGTGGTCGTCGAGAACAACGGCAACACCGTCCTCGAGGGCCGGCTGCGCGCCGAAGACCCCGAGCAGAAGATCACCTTCACCTTCACACCGCCCGGGTACAGCCTCGCGCCTGGGGAGTCCGTCACCGGACGGCTGCGGACCAGGGCGAAGCGGCCCGTCTTCGGGTCGCTCGCTGTGCGACCCTTCAGCCTCTTCGTCGACGACGGGGTGCGCCGAGCACCGCTCTCGGCGTCGACGACGGCACCTGTCGGTGCGGCCCCGGGCGCCCCGGTGGTCCCCGGCGCGGCGGGGCAGGGCGTCGCGAGCCCGGTGCCCGCCGCTGCTGCAGGTACCAAGACCCTCGCCCCGCCCGTCGTCGGCGCGGGGACAGCCCCCGGGGCCGACGCACCGCGCCCTGTCGCCCAGGGCGTCTTCGTCCAGAAGCCGCTCTTCGCCCGCGGACTGCTCTCCCTCCTCGGTCTGCTCGTCGCCGTGACGGTCTTCGCGGTCGTCATCGCCGTCGGGCTCTCGAGCGTGCTCGCGCGCTCCGCCGCCGACCGCGACCTCGCCCTGCAGGTGGCCCAGGCCCGGTTCGACAGCTCTGCGGCGACAGGGACGGCCGGGGTCTCGGGTGCGGTGACGCTCATCTCCGACGGGCAGCCGGTACCGGGTGTCGCTGTCGAGATCTTCGAGGCCTCCGACACCACGGCCGTCGTGGCGACCGCCGCGACGAGCGACACCGGCGAGTTCGCCGTCGACAGCCTCCCGGCCGGCGACTACAAGATGCGGCTGCGGGGGGCCGGCTTCGCCGAGGTCTGGTACCCGGCCGGTGCGACGGACGCCGAGGCCGAGGTCGTCAGCCTCAGCTCCGGGCAGCAGGTGACGGGCCTGAGCGTGCTGCTGGGCGGGGTCCCCGCGACGGTCTCCGGGACCGTCCTCGGCGAGGACGCCGCAGGGGCTGTCGCCGAGCTGCAGATCCCGCTCGACTCGGCTGTCCTGGCCGGGCTCGTCGACCCGCTGACAGGTGCCGCCGCGCCGCCAGCCCTCGGGGACGGTGCCGTGGTCCGCACTGCGCCCGTCGGCGGCGACGGGACCTTCTCCTTCGCAGCCGTGCCCTCGCCGGCGGTCTACGACCTCGTGGTGTCCAAGCCGGGGTTCTCCACCCAGGTGCACCGCATCGACGTCGCCGCCGGCGAAGACCGCTCCGACATCGAGGTCAGCCTGCTCGAGGGCGACGGCTCGATCTCCGGGCTCGTCACCTCAGCCTCCGGGCCCGTGCCGGGGGCCACCGTCGTGGCGACCTACGGCCAGGGCGTGGTCCAGACGGTCAGCCTCACCCAGGACGAGATCGGGTCCTTCGTGCTGCGCGGCCTGCAGACCCCCGCGACCTTCACAGTCGTGGTCAGCGCCCCCGGCTACGCCTCCGCGACGCTCAGCGTGAACCTCGCCGAGGCCCAAGAGCTCACAGGCCTCTCGGTCGTGCTCGGCCAGTCCGCCGGGAACCTCTCGGGGCAGGTGACGGTGCCCGCCGGCACGAGCGCCGCTGGGGTCGCGGTGACGGTGAGCGACGGTGCCGTCACCCGGCAGACCGTGACCCGGTCGAGCGAGCCAGCAGGGTCGTGGTCGATCGGCGGGCTGCCGCTCCCGGCCACGTACACCGTGACCTTCTCGCGCGCCGACCTCGAGTCGCAGGTGGTCTCGGTGACCGTCGACGGCAACGGCGCTGTCAGCACGGGTCCTGTCGACGTGACGATGCGGGCCGCGACAGGACGGATCACCGGGGTCGTCACGCAGACGGCGACGGGGTCGTCGGCGTCGAGCCCTGCGGCCAACGTCCAGGTCACGGCAGCCTCGGGGTCGTCGACGCTCTCGGTGACGAGCGCGTCGACACCCCAGGACCGCGGCGCCTTCGTGCTCGAGAACGTGCCACCCGGGACCTACACGGTCACGTTCTCGCGCAAGGGCACCCGTCCCACGTCGAGCATCGTCACGGTCGTGGCCGGGCAGACCGTCGAGCTCAACCCGCAGCTCGTCTCGCCGGCCTCGATCTCCGGGACCGTCCGGGCCGCCGGGCAGCCCGTCGCCGGGCTCGAGCTGAGGCTCTTCGTCGCCGAGGAGTTCGGCACCGCGGCCCCGGCCCGCGCCGTCGTCACGAGCGGCGCCGACGGCACCTACCTGTTCCCCGACGTGGACGCACCAGCCCACTACGTGATCGAGCTGCGGTCGGCGACGGGCACCGCAGCCCTCGCGACCTCACCCGCGCTGACCATCGGCCAGAGCGACGCCCTGACGTACGACTTCAGTCTGGACTCTCTCTCATGACCGAGCAGATCACCCCCACCCCGCAGACCGGGCTCGGTGCACCGAGCGTCCTCGTCGAGCCCGGCGCGCACGCCACGGCCGGCACGGCGGCCACGCTGCGGGTCCACGTCCGCAACCTCGCCGACGACCTGCGCGACGTCACGGTCACCGTCCTAGGACTCGACGACGGCTGGGCCCCGGAGCCCGTGCTCCTCGCGGCGGTCGAGGCCGACGCGACGGTCTCGACCGACGTCCTGCTCGCACCGGTGACCGGGGCGATGGCGGGTGACTATCCCTTCGTCGTCGTGGTCCAGGCCGTGCTGCCGGGTGGGCTCCCGGGCACGCAGGCGACCAGCCGGCCCGACGGGTGGGTCGGCGCGACCGCTGGGCAGAGCATCGGGGCGAGCGGTGGCACGAGCGGTGGCACGAGCGGTGCTGCGAGCAGGGGGCCGGCCGCCCGCGGGACCGGGGCGACGACCACGAGCGTGGTCGAGAGCGTGCTGACCGTCGACGCCCCGAGCGAGGTGCTGCTCACCGTCGAGCCTGCCGACTCCCGCATCCGGCTGCGCCGCCGCCTCGCCGTGGTGGTGTCCAACACGGGCGTCGAGCCCGTCGACCTCTCCGTCGAGACCCGCACGTCGCGCGGGCTCGGTCTCGACCTCTCCGCGAGCCGTCTGACCGTCCCCGGACGCCAGACGATCCGGCTCACGGCCACGGCCCGGAACATGCGCCCGCAGGTCCTGGGGCACCTCAACCGCCGGACCTTCTCCGTCGTCGCGCAGGGGCGGCAGGCTCCGGCGACCTTCCACGGCACCGTCACCGCGAGGCCGCTCGTCGGCTCGGGGATGCTCCGCATCGTCGCGCTCCTCATGGTCGTGGTGCTGTGGGGCGGCGGTCTGCTCGTCGCGCTCCCGTGGTTCACCGACAGGGCGGACCAGCAGACCGTGGCGCAACCGGCCCCGACGGCTGCGGCGGACGCGGGCGACGGCACGGGTCCGGGTGGCGCTGGGACAGACGGCACCCCCGGCGACGGGTCCGGACCCGACGGCACGGGTGCGCCCGGTGACGGGAGCCTGGGCGACTCGGGAGTCCGCGTCGGCGGGGTTGTCACGGCCGACGACCCGTCCGGTGTCCGGGTGCAGATCGCCCCGGCCAGCATCATCCCCGCGTCGTCAGGTGCCGGCGCAGGAGCCTCTGGTGTCCCGGCCCCGGTCTCGATCCAGACCTCGGGTGGTGGCGGCGGCGGAGCCGCGCCTGCGGGGCAGGGCGACGACAGCTCTCGCGCGATCACCAAGACCTCGGGCCTCGGCCTGCCGCTCGGCGCGCTCACGGCGAACGGTGCCGCGGCGTCGACGGGGCAGCCCGGGGCGACAAGCACCACCCAGCCGACCTCGGCCGTCGCGGCGACCCGCAGCACGCAGACCGGTGACGACGGCGCCTGGGCCTTCGCGGGGCTCGCCCCGACGCTCAACTACCTCGTGACGGTCTCCAAGCCCGGCTACCAGACCGTCAGGCACGTCGTCTCGGGCGCAGAGGCAGCCGCTGCGGCCCTCGACGTCACGCTCGTCGCGGGTGACGGCAGCCTCTCGGGGGTCGTCACCGGCCCTGACGGCGCTGTGGTCGGCGGTGTCGAGGTCGTGATCACCGACGGCACGACGACCATCACCACGACGACCGAGACGAGCGGCTCTGTCGGCTCGTGGGCCGTCGACGGCCTCTCGACCCCGAGCACCTACCTCGTGACCGCCCAGGGCGCGGGGCTCGGTGCGCAGTCGACGCTCGTCACGCTGGCCGCCGGAGGCTCCGCGACGGTTCCCCTCGCCCTCGAGGCAGGTGTCGCCACGCTCTCCGGCACCGTCACGGGCCCCGACGCCCTCGGAGCCGTCTCGGGCGTGGGCGGGGCGACGGTCACCGCGACGGGTGCAGACGTCGTCCGCACGGCGTCGACGCTGACCACGGGGCGCCCGGGGGCGTACAGCCTCGTCGACCTGCCCGTCCCGGCCACCTACACCCTGATGGTCGAGGCGCCCGGCTACGCCACCCAGACCCTCCAGCTCGACCTCGGCGCGGAGTCCTCCGCGGCCCCGGCAGACGTCCTGCTCGGTTCGTCGAGCGGCGTCTCGCAGGGGACGGTCCGCGACACCGCGGGCCGTGCGCTCGCCGGGGCCGGCCTCACGCTGAGCAACGGGACCGACGCGTACAAGACGATGTCCACCTCGGACGGCTCCGGCTCCTTCAGGTTCAACGGGATCGTCCCCGGCGACTACGTGCTCTCGGCCGAGCTCTTCGGCCACCTCACCGCCTCGACCACCGTCAGCGTCACCCCCGGCGGGACCGTCGCCTCCGACCTCGTGCTCACAGCGGTCGAGGGGGACGGCCTCGTCTCGACCTCCCGGATCCGCGGCCGGGCGAGCGACGCCCGGACCAACGGCCAGGTCGACTGCGGTCCGCTCCCGGCGGGCCAGGAGTGCCTGGTCACGGTCTCCCTCACCGCGCAGGCGGCCGACGGCACGCAGCGCCAGGTCAGCGTGACCACCGAGCCTGCCCTCGAGTACCTGGTCCCGGGGGCGGACGACACAGGGTTGCTGCCCGGCCTCTACGAGCTCACGGTCTCGGCCCCCGGCTACGAGTCGTCGACGGTCAAGGTCAACGTCCCGATGGGCCAGACCGTCTCCGCAGGGCAGGTCGCGCTGTTCCCCTCTCCGTCGCTCACAGGCACCGTGCTGGCCCGGATCGGGACCGTCCCCGACAAGACCTGCGTCGTCGCGGTCCTCGCGGGGCAGCCCGACCCGACGGGTCCGTGCGCCCCGGCATCGGGCGACGGCTGCACGATCGGCGGCGCTGCGTGCGCCTTCACGGGCGTCAACGGTGGGTACTCGATCGACAACCTCCCGTCGGGCACCTATACCGTGACGGTCCTGCCCGGTGACGCCGAGTACCAGGTGTCCGGGGCTCCCACGCAGGTGACGCTCGTGCCCGGCGACGTCCGCAGGGTCGACGCCACGCTCGACAGGCTCGCCCGACTCTCGGTCTCGGTCCTGGTCGACCGGGGCACCGGGGCGATCACCCCGGCAGCCCGGGCGACGGTCACCGCGGTCCACGTGGCCGACCCGGCAGTGCCGGACGCCCCGGCAGTGCCGGACGTGCAGGTCGTCGCGGGGACCGACGGCGTCGCGCAGCTGACGCACCTGGTCGCGGGCGAGTACAGGATCGACGTCGCCTGGAACGACGGGACCACGCCGCTCAGCGGGACGATCTCCGGCCTCGAGCTCTCCCTCAACCAGGAGCGGGCCACCCAGCTCGTGCTGACCCGGGCCGCGCGTGCCTTCTCGGCGATCCTCGTGACCCAGCTGAGCGCCGGTGAGCAGACTCGCGCCGACAAGCAGACCGTCGAGATCTCGGGCATCACCGGGTACGACGGCGTCGTCCCCGTCCGGACCACGGTCACGGTCACGACGGCCTCCGACGGAACCTTCGGGACGACGACGAACCCGGCTGCCGTCACGTCGAGCGTCGGTCGGCTCGACCTCGTCTCGGACAAGGTAGACGTCGTCGTCCCGAGGTCGACGGCCTTCAAGGCCCGGTCGCTCACCGGGCTCGACTTCTCGACGAACGTCCAGACCGTCGTCGAGCTCGAACCTCTCGGGCAGCCCTTCGCCGGCTCGCTGCGCCTCGAGGGTGTCGGGACCGACGGCTCGCTCGGGCAGCAGGCGACCCTCGAGGTCGTCTCGAGCCCACCCGGGGTGACAGGTGCGAGCCTCACCGCGGGAGCCGGGACCGTCGTGGAGGGTGCGAGCGTCCACCCGCTCACCTGGGACGACGTGGCCCAGCCGACGACCGACCCGTCGGGCACCCTCGCACGCCCGGGGACGTACACGGTCCGTGCGAGCCTGGCGGGGTTCGAGCCCGGCGAGACGACCTTCTCGGTCGCGCGCGGCGGCAAGTCTGCCGAGCCTCCGCTCACCCTCACCCTCAAGCGCCTCGCGACACTGCGCGTCAGCGCGCAGGACTGCGGCACCGGCACCTGCACGGCGGTGAACGGCGCCGAGGTCACCCTCACGGTGAGCGGCACCGAGCGGTCGGCCGTCGCCGAGGGCGACCGCAGCACCGTCGACTTCACAGCGCTGCCCTCGGGGGAGTACACGGTCGTCGTGCGTGCCGAGGGCTACGCGCGGCTCGAGGTCCCGGTGACCGTCGCCGCAGGACGCACCGTGGACAAGCCCGAGGTCGTGTCGATGACCCGCCTGGGGACGCTCACCGGGACCGTCCGGTCCACGACCGCTCAGACCGTAGGCGCGCAGGGCCCGGGCGACATCGTCCGCGCCCTGCCCGGGGTCCTCGTGACGGCGACCAAGGGCAGCGTCTCCTTCTCAGCAGTCAGCGGACCTGACGGGCGCTACAGGATCACCGGCACCGCGAGGACAGAGGGGCTCACCGACGGCGACTGGACCGTCACGGCCACGCTCGCCGGCTACGCCCAGCTCAGCCCTGAGGCGTCTGCCCCCGTCGCTGTGACGCCCGGCCGCGACACCCTGCGCGACATCGACCTGCGCCTGGTCCCGGTGACCTTCACGGTGCTCGTGGTCGACGACCTCGCCGACTCCGTCGAGGTCCCCGGTCTCACCGTCCGGCTGCAGAACGCGACCAGCTCGCCGGCGCCGACCTGCGTGTTCGGCCGGTCTGGGTGCGAGGCGCTGACCGAGGGGCAGTACCAGTTCAAGGACGTCCTGCCCGTCCAGTCCGTCCTCACGATCTCGGGGGCCGACTACCGCCCGCTCCAGCTGAGCGTCACACCACCCGTGGGCCAGACGAGCTCGATCATGACAGTGCCCCTCGTCGCGACGAGCAACGCGATCGGCGGCCTGGTCTCGGGGCAGCGGGGAGCAGAGACGCCGGCGCTGCTGCCCGGTGCGACCGTGACCCTCACGCGCGAGGGGGCGGGCCCGCCGCCCGCGACGACCGGGCTGGACGGCTCGTACCTGTTCTCCGGGCTGTCGGACGGGGCCTATGTCGTCACGGCCACCAAGGGCGGCTACGCCCCGGTGAGCAGGACCGTCAACGTCACAGGCGGGCAGGCCGCCTTCGTCGACCTCACGCTCTTCCAGGTGACCCGCTCGGTCACGGTGACCGTGAGCTCGACCTCCGACCTCACGGGTGCGCTCGTCGCGCTCGCGGCCGACGACCCGGCGACCTCACCGGCGTCTCTCGCCGGCCAGCCGCTGGTCCGCTCTGCGTCTGGCACCTACACGACGGTCTTCAACCAGGTGCCTGAGGGGGCCTGGACCGCGACCTTCACAGGAGCCGCCGGGCACCCGTGGACGACGACTGCACGCCTCGCCGCCGGGGCGACGACCCTGACGACCGCCATCGCCGAGGTCCGGCTGCGCCTCGCGGCGACGGGCCCCGACACGAGCGTCGACCTCCCGGTCACGGTCTCCGGCACCGCGGCCGGGACGACCACCGAGGTCTCCGAGGACCGCACGGTCCGCGTCGGCGGTCCGGCGGAGACGCTGTTCCTGCTCGCCGGGAGCTACACGGTGACCCCCGGGGACGCCGGCGGGGCGACGGTCTCCCCGTCGACAGCCGCGGTCGCACCGGCCGAACGAGACCGCATCGTGTCCTTCGCCGTGCAGGGGCGGGCCTCGGTGGTCCTCACCGACCCCGGGCCGTGGACGTCCGGGACGGAGAAGACCCTCGTGGCGCGGGTCTCCGGGCCGCAGGGAAGCCCTGCCGCAGGCACCGTGACCTTCGCCCTCGGCGGGACCGAGATCGGGTCCGCCGAGGTCGGGGCGGACGGACGGGCGCAGATCCCCGTCACGCTGCCGCCGGGCACCGCGGCGGGCCCGTCGACCCTCACGGCCTCCTACGGCGGGTCGCCGACGCTCTCGGCAGCACAGGCGTCCGTCCCGGTGACCGTCGTGGCGGCGGCCACGACCACGGTGCTCGCCGCGCAGCCGACGAGCGTCACCGTCGGGGTGGCGTCGACGCTCTCGGCCACCGTGACCCGCTCGTCGGGCGGCGCGGCGTCCGGAGGCCAGGTCGAGTTCTCCGTCGGTGGCGTGGTCGTCGGGACGGGGGTCGTCGGCACGGGTGGGACGGCGACGGTGTCCTACACGCCCACCGGGGCGCCGGGCACAGCCGCGGGGCGTCAGCTCACCGCCCGCTACCTCGGGACAGCATCGCTCGCCCCGTCCACGAGCGCTGCGAGGACACTGACCGTCGCGCCGGGGGCGACGACGACCACGGCGAGCCGGACAGGCACCGTGGTCACCGCGACGGTCACCCGGGCCGGCGCGACCGAGGCCTCGCCCTTCGGCGGGACTGTCACCTTCTCCACGGCCCCGGGGGTCGCGTGCGGGGCCGTCGAGGTCGACGCCGACGGCACCGCGAGCTGCGACCTGGCAGGAGCGGCGGCGGCCACCTACAGGGTGGTCGCGACGTACGGCGGGACGACCTCGTGGACGTCGTCGAACGCCAGCGCGGTCCAGGTGACGGTGACGGCGCCCGCCGACGGGACACCCTGACAGGGTGACGCCGCGACGGGCGAGAGCCGGACCCTGCGGGGTCCGGCTCTCGTCGTGCCGGTCGTGCCGGTCGTGCCGGTCGTGCCTGCTCGTGCCTGCTCGTCCGGCTCTCAGCGCAGCGTCACGTACACCGCGACGGCCGTCGTCACGAGGACGACGGTCCCCGCGACGGCCCACCAGAGCCACCACGGGGTCGTCTCAGGCTCGGGCTCCGGCTCGACGACCACCACGGGCTGGGGCTGGGGGAGCGGGACCGGCACGGGCGGCGGCGGGGGCACCATGCTCCCCGTGCAGCGCAGGCACGTGCGGGCCGTGGCGAGGTTGAGCTCGCCGCAGGTCGGGCACGGCACCGAGTAGGCGAGCCCGCGCCCGTCGGTCCCGGGCAGGCGGCGCAGCGCGTCGTCGGTGTCGACGAGGTCCCCGCGGACCTCGGTCGTGGTCCTGGACCAGAACAGGGGGAAGTCGCACGCGGCGCAGAAGTCGCTCGCGTCGCGTCGCCCGTCGGTGATGAGCGCCGTGGTCCCGCACTCGGGGCACGTCACGGTGGTGGTGGGCATCGGTGCTCAGGTCTCCGTCGGGGGCTGCGGTACGGACAGCGCTGCTGTGGTGGGGACGCTCCGGCGTGGCCAGACGAGCCTGCCGTCGACCCAGAGCTCGGCGCGCACGTGCGCGGGGACCTCGTCGGCGACGAGGTCGGCGAAGGCCCGCTCGGTGAGGTTGCCGGTCGAGGCGACCCGCATGACCACCCAGGCGGTGTCCGCGGGGCTCTCGCCCTCGCGCCACACGCCGCCGCCGTCCTCGACCACGGCCGGCGCGCCGCTGAACAGCTCGAGCATCGACAGCAGCCCCGCCGGGGTGCCACGCCAGGCGAGGGTCCGTGCGGCCGTGCGCAGGACCTCGCGCTGCATCTCGGGCGGGCCTGCGCCGTCGACGGACTCGAGGCCGATCCACGAGGCGAGCCACGGCAGCAGGGTCGGCGGTGCGAGGTCGGGGTCGGCGAGGTGCTCGAGGTCGTCGGCGTGCGCCATGAGGGTGTCGGCCTGCGCCTGGAACATCTCGACGAAGCGCCTGAAGAAGTCTTCCTGCAGCATCGCCGGCGGCAGCTGGCCGACGAGCCAGTCGGGTCGCCTCATCGGGGGGTCACCGGACCACGACGCGGTGCTCGGCCGACAAGAACAGCGCGTCGGCGGCCAGGCGCAGGGTGTCCCGGCCCGCGCCGACACGGGTGCCGTTGCGCAGGTCGTAGTCGAACAGGACGACCTCGTCGATCCGCTCGACGCCCTCGATGGGCTCGACTAGCTGGGCGATCGCGGCCGACGTGAGGTCGGTGTCGAGCTGCCACCCTGTGCCCTCGGGCCCGCCGTGCA
The DNA here is from genome assembly GCF_033798665.1 of Sanguibacter biliveldensis. NCBI lineage: Bacteria > Bacillati > Actinomycetota > Actinomycetes > Micrococcales > Sanguibacteraceae > Sanguibacter > Sanguibacter biliveldensis. The sequence continues at coordinate 2,983,416 of NZ_CP138359.1, read as the reverse complement.
GCGGGTTGACGTACCGGGTGATGGTGTCGAGCACCCGTTGACGCAGCAGCGGGGCAGAGCGGCCGGGCAGCGCGCGGACCAGGACGGCGACGCTGACACCCTGGTAGTACGGGGTGCCGACCTCGACCGAGGCCCCGACGAGCCGGCGAGTCTCGATCGCGTGGGCGACGGTCTCGACGAGGGGGGCCGACAGCGCGAAGTCGTCGAGCCTGTGGTCGCGCGGGTCTTTGCGGACCTGGGGCACGACGAGCATCCTCACGGCCCCGGGGGCGCCGTCGGTGCGGGGCAGGCAGACGGCGCGGGCCACCTCGACCGAGGCCTCCCGGGTGATGCGCTCGAAGTCACCGGCCGTCACGGCACGCTCGCCGGTCCGCAGGGTGAGCGGTCCGCGGACCTTCGCCTCCTCGACGGTCTCCGCGTCGACGCCACCGCTCGCGGGGGTGAGGTTGGTGGCGCGGGCCACGAAGGGCACCGTGGCGCGCAGGGACGTGAGGGTGCCCGGGCCGACGTTCCCCGACGCGCCGCCGCCGTGGCGGTAGCCGGTCACCTGGACCTGCGCGCCGTCGGGCGGGACGGCGCCGTGCTGCACGCGGGCGCCGTCGGGGTAGCGGATGGTCGGCCCGAAGCGGACCTCTCCGGTGATCGAGTCCCACACGACGTGCTTGTCGGTCGGGCCGGAGGCCGAGAAGTCGGCCACCTCGGTCCACGCCTCGGAGGTCTCGTGCCCGACGACCCTCACCTGCTCCTCGCCGCGTCGCCTGGCGACAGGCGAGTGCGCGACGACGAAGGTCTGCCCGGGGACGCCCGTCGAGCGGCCGAGGATCTCGGCGGGGGCAGCGGACGCGTGCTCGGCGAGCACCGTGATGCCCGCCGCGGCGACGGTGAGCTCGTCGAGCTGGGGCGAGGCCTGGTACGTGGGCTGACCGGGCAGCGGCCGCACGAGCCGGGCCCGCAACCAGCTCGCCGACGCACCAGAGAGGGTGAGCGGCTGGGCCTCGGCCGGGACGACCAGCAGCACGGTGCCGTCGCGGTTGAGGCCGCCCGTCGTGTCGTCGTGGACCGTCGCCGGGACCCAGACCTCGCCGTCCCACGTCTCCCACACGAGCGGCGGGTTGCGCGGGTCGACGCCGATCCCCTCGGCGTGCGCGCGCACGGTGATGCGGAGCACGTGCGCGGCGATGGTCGTCGAGAAGCCGAGGTACAGCGCGTCGTCCTGGGCCAGCGGCGTGGACGTGAAGCAGGTGAGCGAGGTCCCGGGGTACACGAGGTCGTCCCAGCCGTCCTGGAGGGTCTCCTCCCCGGCCCGGCCCGTGAGGACGTGGCGGAGCACCGGCGGCACGACGAGGCCCGGCTCGGTGGTCGAGAAGACGACCGCGGCGCCGTCGGCCGTAGGGGCTGTCGAGACCTCGGTCCCGGCGGGGACGGGGACCTCACGGTCGCTGGCGCCGGAGAGCCAGAAGGTCACCGCGGTGCGGGCGACCGACGGCGGGAAGGGCTCGATGCCCACGAGGTTGAGGAAGTGCACGTACAACCGTTCGGGCACCTGGTTGACGCGGAACAGCACCATCTCGCTCATCCACGCGAAGAGCTCGATGAGCGCGACGCCGGGGTCGGAGACGTTGTGGTTGGTCCACTCCGGGGTGAAGCGCGGGATGAGGCGCTTGGTCTCGTCGACGATGTCCTGGAAGGACCTGTCGTCGAGGTTGGGAGGGGGGATCGGCATCAGGAGTCCTCGCGGGGGATCACGTAGAAGGGGTAGACGAGGTTGCGGCGGTCGTTGGTGACCCGCACCCTGTAGACGATCTCGATGTGGACGAGCGCGGAGTCGGCGCGGTCCTGGACAGGGCGCACCTCCTCGACGGCGATCCGCGGCTCCCACTGGGCGAGGGCCTCGCGGACGGCCTGCGACACGAGACCGAGCAGGTTCGCGTTGACGGGCTCGAACAGCAGGTCCCAGATGCGGCAGCCGAACTCCGGGCGCATGAGCCGCTCCCCGGGGGCCGTGAGCAGAACCACCTGGATAGACCTGTCGAGGTCGTCGGCACCGTCGGTCAGCCGGATGGACCCCGTGTGGTCGACCGAGAGCGGCCACGAGAAGCCGCGGCCGATGAACGACGGGACGTCGTGCGTGCCCTGCATGCCCTGGCTCAATTGATCATCACCAGCCCGCCGCTGACCGAGGTGGTCCCCGAGGCCTTGACGGTGGCGGTGGCCTGCCCGACGAGCTCGGCGACCTGCCCCGAGACGCTGACCTTGGCCGAGGCCGCGATCTCGATCTCGGCGGCCTTGAGGGAGAGCTTGCTGTCGGCGGCGACCGTCACGGTCGTGCCCGTGATGCTCACCGCGCCCGAGGCGTCGATCGAGATGGTCGAGGCGCCCGAGGTGATGGTCAGCGGGACGCCGTCCGGGACGGTCATCTCGGCGCGGTCCTTGCCCAGGCGGAGCCTGTGGGTGCGCCCGGCGAGGGCGAGCAGCACGTGCTGGTCCGCCGCGGCGGTCCCGTCGCCGAGCTCGACGACGTGGCCGAGCCGCGAGGTGATCGCCCGGTTGAGGACGCTGCCCTTCTGCTGGGCCTCGGTGGCCCCCGGCGGAGGCGACTTCGGACCGTACAGACCTGAGAGCACGACGGGTCGCCGGACGTCGGCACCCTCGAAGCCGAGGAGCACCTCGTCGCCGATCTCGGGGAGCGAGAGCATGCCGCGGCCCGCGCCGGCCCCGACCGAGGCGACACGCGCCCAGTCGGAGGTCACCTCGGAGGAGAGGATCTGGAAGGTCACCTTCACCCGGCCGAGGTTCTCGGTGTCGTCGACGTCCGAGACCGTCCCGATGACGAGGCCGTCGTGGGTGAAGCCCGACGGTGCGCGGCCCCGGCCACCGAGGGCGTCGCGCAGGCTCGTGCGCGGGTTGTCGCCCGCGACGACCTGCGTGCGGGCCTCGGACTCGGTGAAGGTGTGCACCACCTCGCGGACGTAGTACGTGCCGTCGCTCGGTCCGGCGCCGGCGATCGCCACGGTCCTGCCCGGTCGCAGGTCCGGCTCGAAGCGCAGCCGGCCGCGCAGCACCACGTCTCCGTCGGTCGAGAGCACGGCTGCTGCGAGCTCGTCGGCCTCCTGGGACGAGATCGGGCTGCTCGCCGTGTCCAGGGTCGTGACCGAGCCGAGCGACAGCGACGAGAACAGCCGGGCGAGCTCGGCCGGGGCGTGGCTCGTGCGGGTCCGGTCGGCCGAGACGACCTCGGCGAGCTTGGGGTCCCTGCCGCGGACGGTGACCTTCTCGGTCGCCGACGACGTGAGCCTGACGGACAGCTCGGAGATGTCGGTCCCGACAGTCAGGGCAGCCGCGGGAGGTCCTGCGAGGCGGGTCTGGGGGTCCCACATGCTCAGGTCTGTGCCCTCGACCACCCAGTCGTGGCCGAGCCGTCCGCTGAGCTCGTTGACGAGGTCGAGGTCTGTGCCGGCCTGCAGCACGTAGGGGCGGACCGTCCCGGTCCCCAGGGAGCCTGTCCCGAGCCCGCTGCGCCGGCAGGCCTGCCCGACGATGTCCTGGTAGCTGGACTCGAGGTAGGCCGTCGTGCGGCTCGCCCGTCCGAGCCTGTGCGCGCGGTCGGCGACGGTCACGAGCAGCTCGGACCGCCCGCGTCCGTCGTTCTCGAGCGCGACGCCGGTGATGTCACCCGTGAACAGCTGCGCGGCGCGGGCCTGCGCGGTGTCGCGCCGACCCGAGACCGTGACCGTGCGGCCGATGACGAGCGCACCGGTCCGGGCGACCTCGTAGTCGGGGTCGGCGAGGCGCAGCACGCACACGCCGACGGTCCGCACGGCCGTGCTGATGCGCACCTCGGTGAGCGCCTCCTGCAGTCGCATCGACAGGGGGCGTCCGTCGAGCGTGACCGTGGGACGCAGGTGGACGCCTGTCGGGCGCGGTGGCGCGGCTGCGGCGGGCGTCATCCGACGTCCTCGAGCCGAGGCACGGACAGCAAGGACCCGGGCCGCAGCGACAACGGGTCCGAGACGGTGTTCGCCGAGGCGAGGGTGCGCCAGCGGGTCGAGTCCCCGTAGTAGCGGGCCGCGATCCTGTCGAGGGTCTCGCCCGCGAGGACGCGGTGCACCCGGTGCGGCTGCGGGGTGCCCGACGTCGGGTTCTGCGGACCGTAGGAGTCGGCTGCCTCGTACTGCTGGAGCACCAGGGCGAGCGAGGCGCGCAGCGGCATGCCTGTCGTCGAGAAGTAGGTGTAGGTGAGTGCGAGGTCGGCGACGACGGCCTTGAAGGAGTGCGTGTCACCCCAGTGGAAGGTGAGGTACGGGGGCCGCGCGTTGTTGGTCGACTCGTCGGTCCCGGGCAGCGACGTGTCGATGTCCATCATCGCGAGGATCTTGCCGGTGTGCTCGGCCACCGACGTCCCTGTCGCCGTCGTGTCGAAGAACAGGTCGACCGAGAGGCTGCCGGGCATGGCGCCTGCGTACCGGAGCGTCGGTACACCCCGTCCGGCGACGGGGGTGCCGGTCCAGCGGTTGCGCCGGCTGATGGTGAGCTGCGCCGGGTTGAACAGGCAGGGGACGCGCGCGCCCCCCTCGATCTCGAGGAAGGCCTTCTCCGGTGCAGACATCAGAACACTCCAGTCGTGAAGGACGAGCTGTGGCGGGACGCCTCGTCGAGCAGGCGGTCTTCGACCTTGCGCAGGACACGGTCTTCGAGGGTCCGCACGAGCGCGTCGTCGAGCCGCGCGGTGATCCGCGAGTCGAGGCGGGCGAGGATCTCGGTGACGAGAGCCGCCTGGTCGATCGCCGGGGTCGGTTCGGGGGGCTGGGACGCGACGGGTGCCAGGTCCGGGGTCTGACGGGCCGTCTGCGAGGGGGACGGATCGGTCGGTGCGCCGAGCGGTCTGCCGGTGATCTTGCGCAAGATCTCCAGCTGGTCCGCCGTCGAGGTCACCTGAGCCGCCGAGGCTCTGCCGCTCCGAGCCGACGCCGGTACGGGCGGCGCCGTCGCAGCCGGGCTCTTCCGGGCCGCGACCGCCGGTCTGACCACGGCTGCTGTCGCACCGGCCCGGGCTGCGGTCGGCGCGGTGACGCCGAGCAGCCGCGCGGCGACAGGGACGACGACCGCAGGACGCGTCGAGGTCCGTGGCTGGACGATCCTCGGGATCGTCGTGGGTGCCGTGCGGGGACGCGGGACGAGCGGGGCCGACTGTGGCGTCGGCGCAACAGGGGTCACCGGGGTGCGGCGGCCGCGGAGCGGGACGACCGGGGCGACAGACGCCTGAGTGCGTGCCGCGGGGACGAGCCGGCCGGGGGAGTCCGGGCGTGTGCGAGGCGCAGCGCGCTGGACCAGCGGCACCGCCACCGGGACGAGCGGACGCCTCGTCGGGACGAGGCGTGGTGCGCCCGGGGCTGCGGTCCGGCGTGCCGGGAGCGGGAGCGGGACGGGCGCGACGGTGCGACGCGTGGGGATGAGCCGCGGTGCGCCGAGGGTCGCCGACGGTCGACGAGCCGGGAAGACCGGGACCACCGGCACGGCCCGGGCGGCCGGGCGGGTGGGCAGCGAGACCGGTGCCAGCGTGCGCCGCGTCGGGACCAGCCGCGGAGCGCCCAGGACTGCCGACGGTCGCCGGGCGGGGAGCACCACGGGTGCTGCCACGGGCCGGGGCGCAGGGCGGCTCGGCAGCGGCACGGGTGCCAGGGTGCGCCGGGTCGGCACGAGTCGAGGGGCCACCGAGGTGGCCGAGGCCCTCCGTGCAGGCAGCGCGACCGGGGTCAGGACCGCTCGCGGGGCAGGCCGGAGAGGAAGCGGGACCGGGGTCAGGACGCGACGGGCGGGCGTGAGCCGAGCAGCTGGCGCGAGCCTCTGGCGTGCCGCCGGGGGGACGGTGACGACAGCCGCAGGACGGGGAGCGTGCCGCGGGACCACCACGGTCGGCAGCGCGGCGCTGCGCACAGGCACCAGACGTGCCGGTGCCGGGCGACCCGTCGTACGGGACGGCGCGAGGCGAGCAGCGGACAGCGGAGCGCGCCTCGTGCTCGCGAGGGCCGCCGCGGCGGGCAGCACCCGTGCGGCGACGACCGGAGCCGGCCCGACCGAGACGGGTCGTGCTGTCGCCGCGGCCACCGGCAGAGGCACGGGGACGAGGCGGCGTGCCGCTGGGACGAGACGCCCGGCGGCGGCGGGCACGAGGGAGCGCGGTGCCTCGGCTCGCGCGGCAGGCAGCGGAGGCACGACAGGACGAGGACGGGGCGGCATCGGGGTGACCGGGCGTCGGGCCGGCACCTGGCGTGCCACGGGCGCGGGGCGAGGGACCGGGACGGGCCTGGGGACGAGCGCGGTGCGCCGGGCGACAGCAGGACGCAGCGCGCGCGGCTGCGGCTGCGCCGCCTGGCGGGGCTGCGCGGCCCGAGCCGGACGCAGCAAGATGGGGACGACGACAGGGCGTACCCGTCGCCGACGCTCTCGCTCCGGGACGGCCTTCTCTGGTGCCACAGGTGTCCGCGACGAGCGCAGGGCGGCGGCGACAGCGACGGCGACGACGGGCACAGCCAGGACCGCAGCTGTGCGGCTCGCCGGGCCACGGGCGACCAGCAGAGCCCCACGCGTGCGGCGACGGCGCTCGTCCTGCGGGCTCTCGGCGGCTGCTGCAGCCTCCGCACGGTGGCGCAGCAGACGCTCGCGCGACTCGCGCCGGTGCTCGGCGAAGCGGTCCGCGGCCTCGCGTGCGGCCAGGGCACGCCGGGCCGCGAGCGGGCTCGCCGACGGCGTCGACCCTGCTGCGACGGCGCCTCGGGTGAGGAGCGCAGCGCCGGCGAGCGCGACACCCGTCGAGCCCGAGCGTGCGAGGGTCGACGACCGCTGCGGCTGCTGACCCCACGACGCCTGCGGCGATGCGTGCCCAGAGCGTCGGGCCTGCTGGGCCGACAGGGTTGGCTCCGACCTCTGAGACGACTGGTGGGGCTGTGGCTGCCGGACGGGTCGACCGGTCCGGGCGTCGAGGGCGCCCGTGCTCCGGCCAGCCACCGGAACCTGCTGCACCCGGGCTGCGCGGGGTGCCCGCGCGCTGAGGACAGCCAGCGCGCTCGAGCGTGCGGGGAGGGTCACTCGTCCGCGAGAGTCGGCTGCCGTCCGCGTCCCCGCGACGGTCGGCGTCGATCCGGCTCTCGGCGCGTTCCCCGGAGCAGGCTCCGAGCGGGTGGTCTCGGCCTGCCGCGGCAGGTCACGACGACGACGGTCGTGCGGCAGCACCATCGACCCCGCGGCCCGGACCTCGTCGGGCAGACGCATCGGGACAGCCTGGGGCACCGTCGAGCGGGAGAAGGTCCCTGGGTTCCACGTCTTCTCGTCGGGGACCTGGCGCACGACCCTCGGCAGACCGCGCGCCGGGAGCGGCGCCGCGACGCTGGTGCGTGCGGGGAGCACAGGGCGGACGTAGCCGGCCGTCCCGGTCGTCGCAGCGCGAGACGAGGGCGCACCGGGTGACGGCTGACCCGAGGTCGCGGGAAGAGCGGCGCCCTGCGACGGGGTGCCTGCGGGCCGACCGGTCGCGGGTCCACCAGCACCGGGCACGTTCACAGCCGCCGTGCCTGCCGGACCCGTCGCCGACGGGACGAGCCGCTGGTTCGCGGTGGTCTGCGCCCCCGCGCTCGCGGACGAGGTCGTCGAGCCCGGTGTCCGGGCGGGGGCCTGCTGCGAGGTCGCCGACGGTCCGGCCGCAGTCTGGGCAGAGCGCAGGCCCGGGCTCCACCACCGCGGTGCGGCGACGCTCCCAGGACGGACCGGATGCACGGACACGGGCGCCGTGCGGCGTGCGAGCGGTGCTGTCCGCCCGACTCCGCGCAGGGTCCCCGGTCGGGCGACGGCCCGGACGAAGAGGATCGCGTCGGTCCCGGTCCGACCGACAAAACCCGTCCGGAAGCGGGCGTCGAAGGAGCTCGGACGGGTCAGCGGAGCTCGTGGTGCGGCAGGTGCGAGGCCCGACGACGGGTCACCGACGAGACCGACCTCGCCCGCAGCGGGCTGGGCCGCGTCGTCAGCCGGCGACGCCTCGCCAGCAGCACCCGCTCCGGCCGGCACGCCCTGTACCGCGCTCATGACGGCGTCCTGGCACGGAAGCCGTTGTGGGCGATCTCCAGTCGCTCGGTCGGCTGGGTCTCGGAGTCGACGCTGAAGCTCGGCCCCTCCCACCCGACCGCGAAGACGCCGTCGAGGTCCCACGAGCGCAGCCTGTCGCCCGAGTGGTTGAGCGCTGTGACAGCACCCGTCGACCGGGTGAGCGTGCTGTCGTTGGACGCGAAGCCCTCGCCCGAGGACCGGGTCACCCAGGTGAAGAGCGCGTCGGACTCGACCAGTCCTCGCGTGAACACGAGGTTGGGCCACCGCAGCACCCCGGGGAGCTTGTGGGTGTAGCCGTTCTGGCCACCCTCCACGTGCTCCGTCACCGACACCGTCAGGCGCAGCCCGCTGACCTCGCGGAAGGTCCCGATGGGCACGCCGTCGACCTCGAAGAGGAACAGCCCGACAGTGGTCGGCTCACCCCCGAGGGCTTCCATCTCAGACGCTCTCACGGACGGCCTCCCATGCACGTTCGTTCAACGAGGACACCGCGCGGATCATCCTGACCCTGTCGAGGTGCTCGAGGTCGAGGAGGTCGTCGACGGTCCAGTGCAGGTGGTACGCGAGGTACGCGATCTCCTGCCACAGGGCTTCTGCCGGATAACGGAGCATCGTGGCTATCGCACGTCCTGCGGGATCTCTTCGACGGCGGTCCGGCGGGCGTAGGTCACCGAGGCCGAGACCGCCGGCTGGTGCTGGACCGGGGCGGGTACGCCCTGCTCGTCAGCAGCGGCAGCGGCAGCCGGAGCCGCGGGGGCGGCCTCGACCGTGCTGGCAGCCGCGGGCGTCGCGGGGGCCTGGCGGATCGGTGCGAGAGCGTCGCGCTGGAGCGCGAGCAGCTCTTCGTACTCCTCCTGCGAGCCGAAGTTGATGACGCCGTAGAAGTCCTGCAGGAACGCGAGGTCCGCCGCGAAGAGGTTCTCGACCTCGTGCGTCGTCACGAGCTCGAGGGAGCCGAGCGACTCGATCACGCGGGCGAGCACGACGACGGTGAGGCGGGGGTCGTCGGGTCCGTCGACCGAGGGGTCGCGCAGCGGCTCGAGCTCGTCACGGGCCGTCGCCAGACGCATGACGCCCTCGCGGTGGAGCGTGCCGTGGTCGTCGACGTAGCCGCGCGGCAGGGTGAAGGAGAACCGGGTCTGGAGGGTCACTTGACGCGCTCGAGACGCTCGCACTGGAGCGTGATGCTCTCCTTGACGACCTCGCTCGAGTCGACGGACAGACCGTCGGTCGCGATGCGCGAGGGCCACGCGCTGAAGAAGTTGAAGCGGGCGACCTCGGTCTTGGCGGAGTCGTAGAGGACGATCGAGCCGTTCTTGCGCATGCCGGCACGGTCCGTGGCCTTGAGGCCGGTCCCGCGGACGTCGTTGAACCACTTCCACATCTTGTCGCTCGGGGAGTCGAGCGGAGCCACGCGGACGAGCGTGATCTCGGGGGCCAGGGTCCGGGTGCCCATGGCCTTGATGGCCTCGGCCACGCCGCCGGCGCCGGCCTGGCGCGTCGTCGACACGGCGACCTCGATGTCGAGGCCCGTGACGGAGGTGAGGGAGGAGATGACGGCGCCGTCGATCTCCAGGAAGAAGTTCTGCGCGATGATCGGGTCGTTGGTGAACAGGCCTGCGGCCACGGTGGCTCCTCAGCTCGGGGTGTGGCGTCCCGGCGGTGCTGCGCCGGGACGGTCGTGCGGGGACGTGCTCTGTGCGGGGTCGCTCTGCGGCGACGGGGGTGGCGCCTGCTGGCACCTGCTGGCACCTGCTGGCACTGTCGCCGCGGCCTGCACCCTGAGGTGAGCCCGCGGCGACAGTGCGGCGGCTCAGCTGCCGGTCTGCTTGTTCTGGCTGATCCGGAAGATCACGAACTCGGCGGGCTTGACCGGCGCGATGCCGACCTCGACGACGAGCTTTCCGGCGTCGATCGACTCCGGGGTGTTGATCGTCGCGTCGCAGTTGACGAAGAACGCCTGCTCGGCGCTGGTGCCGAAGAGCGCACCCGACTGCCACAGGCCGTGCAGGTAGCCGGTGAGCGTGCGCTTGACGCCCTCCCACAGAGTCACGTCGTTCGGCTCGAAGACGGCCCACTGGGTGCCCTCGAGGATCGTCGACTCGATCATGTTGAACAGGCGGCGGACGTTGATGTACTGCCAGTCGGTGTCCGAGGCGAGGGTGCGGGCACCCCAGATGCGGATGCCACGCGTGCCGAAGGGGCGGATCGCGTTGATGCCGAGCGGGTTGAGCAGCGACTGCTCGTTCTGGGTGATCGAGCGCTCGACGTCCAGGACGCCGCGGATGGTGTCGTTGGCCGGGGCCTTCCACACCCCGCGGGTGTCGTCCGTGCGGGCCCACACGCCGGCGACGTGGCCGGACGGCGGGATGAGGATGTCCGCCTGGGTCGCGCCCGGGAGCGGGTTCTCGACCTTGATCCACGGGTAGTAGAGCGCCGCGAAGGCGGAGTCGTACTGGGCGACGTCCGAGCGCCACTCCTTGACCTGCTGGGGACCGAACCCGGGAGGCGCGTCGAGGATCGCCATGCGGTTGGGGTGCAGCTCGCAGTGCGCGATGAGCGCAGTCTGCACGGCCTTCCACAGGTCGAGGTCGAGGGTGCCGTCCTCGCGGGTCGCGGCTGTCACGAGGTCAGGGACGGCGACCATCGTCACGTCCTCGGCGATCGCGAGACCGTTGATGCCCGTGCGGGCGTTCTCGGAGCCCGCGAACTTGCGCCCGGAGACGGGGACCGCGACGGGGGCGGCCTTCTCGAGCTGGTAGATGCCGGGCTTGAGGATCTCGAGCTGGCTCGACAGGTCGGTCTTGGCCTCGAGGGTGACCTCGACCTTGACGCGCGTCGACGTCTTGTTGATGACCGTCGCTGCGTCGGTAGCCCCGCCGATGGTCAGGTCGGGGTAGCTCTCGACGACCTCGTCGCCCTGGAGGATGTGGATGGTGAAGGCCGACGGGCCGTCGAGGTCGTCGTCCGCCTCGACGGTCTCGACAGCGACGGAGATGTTCGCGTCGGGCTCGATGCTCTCGACCGAGACCGGCAGGCCGAGGGCGCGGTCGACGGCGGGCAGACCGCGGCGGGCGGGCTCGCCGGCGGGCTGGACGTTGGGGATGCGCACGACGTACGCGAGGCTGCCGCCGTTGAGGAAGAACCCGTAGACGGAGAGGGGCAGCACAGCGCCCTCGACGAACCCGCCGTAGAGCTTCTCGAACTGGGTCCAGCTGGTGACGAGCCTCGGGGCGAGGCCCTCGGGGTCGCTCGGGTCGTCGAGCGGGGCGCGCTCGGTGAAGCCGACGAAGGCGGCGACGGCTGTGGGCGCCGACGCGAGGACCTTCTGTGACGACGGGACTTCTTCGATGTAGACGCCGGGCGCGGTGTAGGTAGGCACGGAGCTCTTCCTCTTCCTCGTGTGATGGACCGCCCGCCGCTCGTACAGGTCGACCAGGTCGCCGGCACGTGACTGGGGCACGCTTCGCGGCAACGCTAGGAGTCGTGACCACGCACGGGCATCGGTAGTCGCTACGTAGTTGTGGTGCCCACCCGGACTTCGCCCGGTCGACCTCGGCTCGCGCATAGCAGAGGCGCTGGTCACGGGTCATCTCGCGGTCGCCGCCGGAGCGGGTGAAGTTCCGGTGCATGGGACCAAGTACCCATTGCCGCCCGTTAAAGTCTGTGCAGCGAACCATCGGGTCTCCTCGGCCCACACCGGAGGTTGGACCTGTGACGACGCCTGTACTAGCCACCGGATGGACGCACACCCCCTCCACGTCCCGCCTGGACCTCACGGCTGCGGCGATCCGTCGCACGCCCCTCGCGCGCGACGACGAGGGTGCCCAGCTCGAGGCTGCCGTCGTCGCCGGTCGCAGCGTCTTCCTCTGCGGAGAGCCCGGCGTCGGCAAGACCCGTCTCCTCGACGGCTTCACCCAGTCCGACGCGTTCTACGCCGTCGCGCCCCCGGCCCCCGGGAGCCGTCGCGCTGCGACGGAGACCACCGGCAGCCCCGTGTGGGTCAGCGTCGGGGCCAACCGCGCCGACTCCGACGTCCCCCTCGGGGCGCTGCTCGCCGTGCTCCCCGACATCGACGTCCCCGTCGCCGCGGGGGTCGGCGTGGTCCGCAGGGTGGTCCTCGACGCGCTGCGCGCGATGTCCGCCGGGCGCCGCGTCGTGGTCAGGCTCGACGACGCCCACCTCCTCGACGACCTCAGCGCCCGCGTCCTGGCGGGCCTGGCCCGTCAAGACGAGATCCAGCTCGTCGCGACGATGCGCGGTCACCGTGCCTCGCAGAGCCCGTGGCTCGAGATGTGGCGCGACGGGGCCGTCGACCGCATCGACCTGCGGGGAGCCACCAAGCCGCAGGTCGAGGGCTGGTTGCGCAAGGCGCTGGCCGGACCCGTGTCCGAGCGGGTGCTCCACCACGTGTGGGAGGCCACCCGTGGCAACCCCCTGCTGCTCGTCGAGACGACCGTCGAGGCCTTCGTCGACGGCACCGTGCGCCGTGACGGCGACGTGTGGGTGTGGTCGGGCGAGGCGCCGGTCAGCGACCGCCTCAGCCACCTCGTCGAGCACGACCTCGCCGGGCTGAGCACCGTCGAGCGTCATGCCCTGCGCCTCGTGGCGACCTCCGGGACCGTCGACCGCGACTCCCTCGAGCGCCTCGTGCCCGCTGCGGCGGTCGACCACCTCGTCGCCGAGGGGCTCGTCTCCTCGCAGCGCCAGGGCGGCGCGGGCGCAGGCTCCCGCGCGGCGTACCTGGGCTGCGCGATCGTCTACGGGCAGGTGCTCCGCGCCACGACCTCGACGTCCAGGCGGCGCCTCGACCTCGAGCTGCTCCGCGGCGTCCAGGACGACCTCCAGCAGCAGAGCGGCTCCGTGCTCGTCGACTCGGTCGACACCGCGCTGGCCTGCGGTGTCCACGAGACCCCCGACAGGGTGCTCGGGGCGCTCCAGGGCGCTCTCATGTCCGGGCGGTGCGAGAGCGCCGTGCGCATCGCGACCAACGCGCTGCGCGTCAGCGAGCCGCGCGACCCGCACAGGCTCCGCCTGCTGCACGGACGGGCGCTCGCCTGGTACTACCTGGACCAGAGCGCCCGGGCCAAGCGTGACCTCGACGAGCTCCTCGACGACGTCGTGCGCACAGAACTTCCCCTCGACGACCGCGCCGCGATCCTCGCCGACGTGAGCGACATCGTCATCGGCATCGAGCAGCACCAGCACGGCGACGACGCTGAGGCCCTGGCCGAGGTCGAGCGCCTCGGCGCACAGCTCTCCGGGCTCTTCGACGGCGACCTCCCGGCCCGGGTGGCGCTGCGGCTCCAGGTCGCCCGCATCACGGTGCTCGCCAGCGCGTTGCGCTTCGACGAGTGCCGCGACGAGTGCGCCGCCGTCCTCGAGGGCCCGGCCGCGTACTCGCCGGACGTCCTGCCGCTCGTCCCGCTGCTCCTGCTCGACCTCACCCAGCGCGGCAGGCTCTTCGCGGCGCAGGCTCTCGCGCAGCGGTTCTACGGCGTCGCGCAGGCGCACTCGGACACCCGGCCGTGGTCGGTCGCGGAGATCTTCAGCGTCGGCTACTTCACGGTCGTCGGCCTCGGAGAGGTCGCCCTCGCCGAGTCGATCGTCGCGGCTCTCGACGAGCCGGACGTCCCCTTCAACGTCGACCCCACGGCCACCCGGCTGCTGCGCGGCGGCGTCGCGGCACTGCGCGGACGATGGTCGCACGCTCGAGACGAGATCCACGCGGCCAACGGCCAGCTCGCGATCTCCGACGTCATCGGGCTGTCCGCCATGTCGCTCGTGTCCGAGGCCGTCATGGCCCTCGCCTCCGGAGACACCTCTGGCGGGCGCGAGCTGCTCGAGCGCGCCAAGCACGTGCCGTCACGCCTCTACGGCTCCTATACGGCGGCCGAGATCCGTCTCGTGCGCCTCGACGCCTCGTCGTGGCTGCGTGAGCCCACCTTCGCCGACGAGGCACTCGAGCTGGCCGGCTGGGCTGCTGCCCGTGACCTCGCCCGGGTCGAGCTCGACGCCGTGCACCGCGCGGTCTTCGCCCTCTACGGCGACGGCCGGGTCGCCCGCGCCGGGGAGCTCGTCGAGAGGGCCCGTGCCCTCGCCTCGCGGGTGGACGGGCGCCGTGCGCAGGCCCTCGCCGCGCACGCCGAGGCGATGGCCTCGGGAGACCCGCAGCTGATGCTCGTCGCCTCCCACGAGCTCGGCCAGTGCGGCGTGTGGCTGCCGCCGACCCAGCGGTCGGTCACGCTGACCCGTCGCGAGCAGCAGATCGCCGGCCTGGCTGCCGGTGGTCTGAGCAGCCGCGAGATCGCCGAGCGCCTGGTGCTCTCGGTGCGGACCGTGGACTCGCATCTCTCGAGGGTGTTCGCCAAGGCCGGTGTGAAGAACCGCCGCGAGCTCGGAGCGGCGCTGCGCGGGTCGCTCTGAGCCTGGCGCGTGCTACGGCCACGGGCTGCCGGCTTCCTTGACGGAGCGGTCTGTGGCGACCTGCAGGACAGGCTGGCCGGCCGCTACTGCGGTCATCGGCTGGCCGCTGCGGGGCAGAGTCCGCAGCGTGACGGTCTGCCTGATGACGGTCTGCAGGATGCCGAGACACGTGACACCCGCGCGACGTCAGCGGCCCGTGCCGTGGCCGCGCAGCCGCAGGATCTCGTCGGAGACGTTGCGTCGGGCCGCCGCCTCCCAGCGCTCCGCGCCGACGGGCGTCCTGAAGAACGGGCCCGCGTCGAGCAGCCGCTCCAAGACCTCCGCACGCGCCGGCGCGAACAGCTCGTCGGGCACGTGCGCGTACTCGCGGCGGACCTGCTCGGTGTAGCGGGTGTAGCGGTCCGGCGCGCTGCCGAGGATCGCCAGGTCCGCGTCGCAGACCAGCGCACCCGCGTGGTCACCCGGGGCCGGGTCGTGGTGCGTGGTGAGCAGGACGAGACGCTGCACCTCGGCGACCTCGGTCCTCTCGACCCGGGTCGCGGTCCTCTCGACCTGGGTCGCGACCTCGGGGCTCTGGGCCTCCTCGGTGCCGACCGCGCTGCTTGTGGCGTCCAGGGCTCCGAGCGTCTCTCCCGCGAGGGCGGCTGACGCCGCCTCGTCGTCCCCCGCTCTGCCGTCGTGCACGGCGTCGTGGAACCACAGCGCGAGGGCGACAGCCCGCGGCGCTGTCCGGTCCGGGTCGAGGACCACGAGGGAGTCGAGCACGTGGGTCAGGTGCGCGGGCCCGTGATAGGTGCGGTGGGCCTCGTACCAGCGGTCGAGGAGCTCAGACCCGACCGTCGGTGTCCCGGGAAGCAGTGCGTCCCAGCGCGCCTGGAGAGCAGCCCGCTTCGCGGCACCCCGCGCGTGGCCGGCGACCCGCAGCCCTGCCGTCGTGAGCCTGCGCACCAGCTCGCGGCGGTCTGTGGGGACGGCCCCGAGGGCGACGAGCTCGGCGAACCTGGCCTCGGGCACGTCGTAGTGGTCGAGGTCGAAGGCCCGCCGCGCGATCCCTGCGCGGGCTGCGAAGTCGTGCAGCTCGTCGAGGGAGAGGTCTGAGACGAGGTGGGACCACAGGGTGCCGTGGGCGGGCCACAGCGGGGCGTCGATGAGCACGGTCACCCGCGCGAGACTACCGCCGGACGGGCCGCTGCCGTCAGTCGAGAGCGCGCCCGCGCAGGGCGTCGATCTCTCGGCGCTCGCGCTTGGTCGGGCGTCCGGCCCCGCGGTCGCGGACCGGGACGGCGGGGGTGTCGAGCTTCGTCGGGGGCGGCGGAGAGTGGTCGACCAGGCAGTCGGGGACCACGGCGGCACCCACCCGCCGGGTGATCGGCCTGGTCACGACGACGATCCGCTCGAGACCCTCGACCCGGACCCGCACCTCGTCGCCCGGACCGACCGGGGTGGCCGGCTTCGCCCGGTCCCCGTTGACGCGCACGTGCCCCGCGCGGCACGCCGCCGCGGCGAGCGTGCGGGTGCGGAACAGGCGGACACACCACACCCACGTGTCTACCCGTGCGCGTGCACCCGGCTCGGTCATGGTCGGTCAGCTCCTTCGGACGGTCCTGCTCCAGGGTAGGCGAGGGCGAGGGCCTCGGTGCGCCGAGAGCAGACGACGCAACGCCGGGCCCCGGGAGGGACTCGGCGCTGCGAGGCCAGCTGTGCAGGCGTGGACGTCAGGCCTGCGGCGGGCGCGTCATGGCGAGCACGTCGAGGGCCGAGTCGAGCTGGGCCTCGGTGACCTCTCCACGCTCGACGAAGCCGAGGTCGATCACGGCCTCGCGCACGGTCAGACCGTTCTTCACGGAGTGCTTGGCCACCTTCGCAGCAGCCTCGTAGCCGATCACCCGGTTGAGCGGGGTGACGATCGACGGCGACGACTCGGCGAGGGCGCGGGCCCGCTCGACGTTCGCGGTGATGCCGTCGACGGTCTTGTCGGCGAGCAGCACCGAGGCGTTCGACAGCAGGCGGATCGACTCGAGCACACCGAGCGCGATCACCGGGATCTGCACGTTGAGCTCGAAGGAGCCGCTCGCGCCAGCCCAGGCGACGGTCGCGTCGTTGCCGATCACGCGGGCGGCGACCATGAGCACGGCCTCCGGGATCACCGGGTTGACCTTGCCCGGCATGATCGACGAGCCGGGCTGGAGGTCGGGGATCGCGATCTCGCCGAGGCCGGTGTTGGGGCCTGAGCCCATCCAGCGCAGGTCGTTGCAGATCTTCGTGATGCTCACGGCGATGCCGCGGAGCGCACCCGAGAGCTCGACGAGGCCGTCACGGCCCGACTGCGCCTCGAAGTGGTCGCGTGCCTCGGTGAGCGGAAGACCGGTGTCTTCGACGAGGAGCGCGATGACGCGCTGCGGGAACCCGGCCGGGGTGTTGATCCCGGTGCCGACGGCGGTCCCTCCGAGCGGGACCTCGGCGGCCCGGGGGAGCGCGGACTCGAGACGCTCGATGCCGTAGCGGACCGCGGCGGCGTACCCGCCGAACTCCTGGCCGAGGGTCACGGGGGTCGCGTCCATGAGGTGCGTGCGGCCGGACTTCACGACGGTCGCGAACTCGGTGGCCTTGGCCTCGAGCGACGTCGCGAGGTGGTCGAGCGCGGGGATGAGCGTGCGGACGACGCCGGCTGTCGCGGCGACGTGGACCGAGGTCGGGAACACGTCGTTCGAGGACTGCGACGCGTTGACGTGGTCGTTCGGGTGCACCTCGCGTCCCAGGGCACGGGTCGCGAGCTCGGCGATGACCTCGTTGGTGTTCATGTTCGACGAGGTGCCGGAGCCGGTCTGGAAGACGTCGAGGGGGAAGTGCTCGTCGTACCCGCCCTGGGCGACGGCCTCGGCGGCGTCGACGATGGCCTGGGCGAGGTCCGCCTCGAGGACGCCGAGCTCGGCGTTGGCCTGCGCGGCGGCCTTCTTGACGCGGGCGAGGGCCTCGATGTGGCTGCGCTCGAGGGGGGTCCCGGAGATCGGGAAGTTCTCGACGGCACGCTGGGTCTGCGCACGGTAGAGGGCGGCCGCGGGGACGCGGACCTCGCCCATCGTGTCGTGCTCGATGCGGAACTCGCCGGTGACGTCGGTGTCAGGTGCAGTAGTCATAGGACCATCGTGCCGCACCAGCCCTGGTCAGCACGAGCCGGGCCCGGGCACCCAGGGTGCCCGGGCCGTCTGTGTCAGACGTCGAACTCGGCGTCGCCGATGTCGCCGATCGCCTCGATGAGTCGGGCGTGGCCGTCGGCGAGGTCGTACTCGACGCCGACGATCGCGCAGCGACCCTCTTCGACGGCCTTGGCCAGGCCTGCGGAGTAGGAGTGCAGCATCGACACCGTGTGGCGCACGTGCTCGCGGCGCAGAACATCGGCCGACACAGTCTCGAAGCCGCCACCGTTGGCAGCGGTGATGCCGACGATCGACGGGATCACGCGGTCGACGACAGCCCTGACGAAGCCCGTCGGCTGCTCGCCCGTCGCGAGGGCGTGCGCAGCGGCTGCGACCGCGCCACAGCTGTCGTGCCCGAGGACGACCACGAGGCGGGTGTCGAGGACGTCGACGCCGTACTCGATCGAGCCGATCACCGTGGTGTCGACGACGTGCCCGGCGGTGCGGACCACGAAGACGTCACCGAGGCCCTGGTCGAAGATGATCTCGGCCGCGACGCGTGAGTCTGAGCAGCCGAAGACGACGGCGAAGGGGTGCTGGGCGACCTTGAGCTGCTCACGCCTGTCGAACCCCTGCGACGGGTGCTCCATCTTGTCCTCGATGAACCGCGTGTTGCCTGCGCGGAGCTCGGCCCAGGCGGCCGCGGGGGTGTCGTGGTGAGGCATGAAGATCCTTCTCTCGTCCGTCGGTGCGCGGAGCAGGGCGGAGGCGCACCGTCTTGATGATGCGCCTCCGCCCGGCCGTGGCGCTCGTCCGTCTCGTCAGATCAGACGGTCGGCGTCAGCTCGCGGAGCCTGGGCGGGTTGGCACCGGCACGGGACACGGTGATCGCGGCGACCTTGACGCACTGCTCGAGGACCGCTGTCAGGGTTGCCTCGTCGATCGCGGCGAGCTGCGCGCGGTGGGCGGCACCGAGCAGCCCGGCCGACCACAGACCGTGCAGGAGTGCCCCCATGAAGGAGTCACCCGCGCCGACGGTGTCGGCGACCTCGACGCGCGGCGCAGCCACCTCGAGCCTGTGGTCCGCGGTCACGGCGACGGCGCCGTCGCCGCCGTAGGTCACCACGACGACGGCCGGTCCGCTGCGCTGCCAGCGCGTCGCGACGACGTCGAGGTCTGCGCCGGGATAGAGCCAGTGCAGGTCTTCGTCGCTCACCTTGACCACGTCGGCGCCGGCCACGAGGGACTCGACGACGGGGCGGACGTCTCCTGGCTGCCCCATGAGCGTGGGACGGATGTTCGGGTCGTAGGTGACCGTCGCCCGCGGTCGTGCTGCGGCGAGCACCCGACGGACCCCTGCCGCGCCGGGCTCGAGGACCGCGGCGATCGAGCCTGTGTGCACGACGACGGTCTCGTCGGGGATCACGACGTCGGCGGGCAGAGCCCACGTGAGGTCGAAGTCATACGTTGCACCACCGTCGGCACCGAGGTGGGCTGTGGCGATCGACGTGGACGCCGCACCGTCGCTGCCGGGCGCGAGCTCCACGTGTGAGCCCGAGAGCCAGCTGCGGATCCTGTCGCCGTAGCTGTCCGTCCCGATCCACGCGAGAAGCTGGGCGCGGCGGTCGAGCCGTCCGAGGGTGAGCGCGACGTTCGCCGGGCTGCCGCCCGGGTGCTCGTCGACGGAACCGTCGGCGCGGTGCACCACGTCGATGAGCGCCTCACCCACCACGAGGGCGAGCGGCTCGGCGGGCTGCTGGGGGCTGGGCGGGGTCATCGATGGTCCTTACTCGTCGTCGAGATCGGTCGTGCTGCCACCCGCGTCGGTACGGGCGGCGTCGAGCTTCTTACGGGCTCCGTCGAGCCACTCCTGGCAGCGCGCGGCCAACGCCTCACCGCGCTCCCAGAGAGCGAGCGAGGCCTCGAGCGGCTCGCCGCCTGCCTCGAGGCGGGCGACGACCTGGACGAGCTCGTCGCGCGCCTGCTCGTAGCTGAGCGCAGACAGGTCGTCTGCGGCGCCGTGGGAGGTGGTGCTGTCAGCAGTCATGAGAGAAGTACACCAAATCTCTAGCGGGTGGTGGCGGTGATCTCGCCGGAGGCGAGGCGGATGCGCAGGGCGTCGCCTGTCGCGACGTCGTCGGGGGAGCGGACCACCCCGCCGTCAGGTCCCTGGACGACCGCATAGCCGCGGTCGAGGGTGGCGGCGGGGGACAGCGCGCGGACCTGGGCCGCGAGGCGGTCGACGGTCGACGACGCGCTGCTCAGCAGCCTGTCGAGACCCGAACGCCCAGCACGGACAGCGGCCTCGACGTCGCGCTCGCGGGTCTCGATCATCGTGTGCGGGGAGGCCAGCACGGGGCGTGACCGGGTCGCGTCGAGCCCGGCCTGCTCTTGGCGGACGCGGTGGGTGACCGCCGAGCGCATCCGGCTCAGCGCCTGTGTGAGGCGTGCCCGTTCTTCGCTGACGTCCGGCACGATCCGCTTGGCAGCGTCGGTCGGTGTGGAGGCGCGGTAGTCGGCGACGAGGTCGAGCAGCGGGGCGTCGGTCTCGTGGCCGATCGCGCTGACGAGCGGCGTCCGGCAGGCGGAGGCCGCCCGGACGAGCGCCTCGTTGCTGAAGGGCAAGAGGTCTTCGACGGCGCCGCCGCCACGGGCCACGACGATCACCTCGACATCGGGGTTCGCATCGAGCTCGGCGATGGCGGCGCTCACCTGCGGGACGGCCGAGACGCCTTGGACGGCGACCTCACGGATCTCGAACCGCACCTGCGGCCAGCGTGCGCGGGCGTTGACGACCACGTCGTGCTCGGCCTTGGACTCGCGCCCGCAGACGAGCCCGACGACGCGCGGCAGGAAGGGCAGCGGCTTCTTGCGGCCGAGGTCGAAGAGCCCTTCGGCGGCGAGCACCCGCTTGAGGTGCTCGATGCGGGCGAGCAGCTCGCCGACGCCGACAGGCTTGAGCTGGTCGGCCTGCAGCTGGAAGGAGCCGCGCTTGGTCCAGAAGGTGGGCTTGGCGCGGACCGCGACGTGTGCGCCCTCGTCGATCGGCGCGGTGACGGCGTCCAGGACCTTCGCGTACACGGAGACGGGCAGGGACATGTCGGCGTCGGTGTCGCGGAGCGTCAAGAACGCCATGCCCGCGCCGGGCCGGCGGTTGAGCTGCACGACCTGACCCTCGACCCACAGCGGAGCCATCCGGTCGATGTAGTCGCTGATCTTGGCCGAGAGCAGCCTGACGGGCCACGGGTTCTCGGCCGTGGTGTCGGCCGCCTTCGCCGCGAGCGGCTGACGCGCAGCAGCGGCGTCGGGCGAGGCGGTCTCTGGTGCAGTGCTGTCGGGATGTGCCACGCCACAAGAGTGCCTCATGCCACTGACAGGCCGCACATGCCTGTATGCCCTGTCTGTACCCTAGGTCGATCCCTGATGGCTGGCTGCGGTTGACCGTGTGGGAGTCCGCCGGGTCCTGTCGGACGAGGGTGAGGCGCAGAGATTCACATGCCCAACGAGCAGCACTCACCGACGACACCAACAACAGAACGGCAGTCAGATGAAGAAGCACGCCGAGCGCTCCGGAGTGCGTGTCGACGCACGCTGTGCGGTCGCAGTCGTCGCGTCGCTCGTCGTCCTGGTCGGCTGCCAGGCGGGAGACGGTGAAGGGCGAGACGGGATGCATGTCACCCAACCCGGCCCGTCGGACGAGGAAGACGTTCTCGCCACCATCGATGACCTCATGTCCCTGCCCAGCGCCGAGGACATGCTCTCTCCGTACCGCGAGATCGGTGCGGACGTCCGTGGCGCGGTCGATGACGACCTCGGGGCTTTCCCGTGGGAGACCGAAGAGCCAGTCTTGCGGACCGGGTCCGTGTGCAACGGCCCCTACGGGCAGCTGGAGGGCAGGTCGGTCGCTGTGCGGAGCACCGTCGACGGTCCTCCTCTCGAAGACGAGAGCTGGGATCGCGCTGAGGATGCCGTCCGGCGAGCCGCGAAGACGCACGGGTTCACCGTCGAGACGCTCGTCATCGACGAGGAGGGGACGCACGAGGTCGAGTTCGCAGGAGACCGCGGAGCCTTCGTACGCGTCTACTCTCACTCCTCGTTCGGAGTGACGATCCAGTCAGGCTGCTATCTGACGAACAGTGACCGCGACGCGATTGAGTTGTACGGCGTCCCGGACCCCGAGAGGCGGTCGAGGAAGTACCCGAACTCGTCTCTGGTCCCGTCTGACCCGGGCCGACCGACGCGTGCCAACGGTTGACCAGCATCCTGTGCACGATGTGCCTGGGGTTCCGACAGATCACCTCTGCGTCCGTTCACGGTCACGGAGGTGGTCGATCTTGGGAACATCATGGCCGTCGACCACGAGAGAGTGAGTTGACGGTGACGCCGCCTCGGCCAAGGGCTTCCATGGCACGGAGAGTCGGTCTCATCTCGTTGTTCGCCCTGGCGTGCGCTTCTTTGACGGGCTGCGCCGACGAGAGAGGAACGCTGCCTGCGCAGCAGTACACCGACGAGGCAACCACTCTCGCGGCGATCGACGAGCTGATGGCGCAGCCGAGCGCCGAGGCCGCGCAGGCTACCTTCGACGAGCTCGGAGATGAGATCCGCATTGCTCTCGACGACGAGTTCGGCGCGTTCACCTGGGACGTCGAGAGCAGCTTCGGGTCCGGCTCGGTGTGTGGGGGGCGTTATGACATGCTCGAGGGCCAGGCGGTCTACGTCTCGGCCCGGGCCCAGGATCAGATCATCGACGGTGACGACTGGGCTCGCGCAGTGGATGTCGTGTCGGACGTCGTCGCTGCGAGCGGGTACGACGACGAGTTCGTCGTGTCCGACGAGAGCAGCTCACGTCAGATCGAGTTCTACGGCGATCGCGACAGCGTCGTCCGCTTGTACTCCCACACCTCCCTCGGTGTGGCGATCGACTCGGGGTGCTATCTGACCCAGGTGGGCCGTGACGCGGTCGAGCAGTTCGGCGTCCCCGACCCGGACTACTGGCGCCTCCTCTATCCCGACTCCACAGCGATCCCCACCGAGCGCTGAGCGCTGCTTGGTTCATTCCCTGATGTTCGGTCGACCGGAGAGGGCGTAGCGAGCTCGACCTCGCTGACATGATGACCCGACAACGACGAGAGAGTGACCTGCCTGTTGCCTTGCCTCGGCCAGGTGTCTCCAGAGCACGGAGAGCCAGCATCTTCCCGCTGGTGGCTCTGGCATGCGGTCTCCTGACCAGCTGTGTCGACGATGGGGCCATGACGCCCACAGAGAACTACTCCGACGAGGCGATCACTCTTGCCGCGATCGACGAGCTGATGGCTCTGCCTAGCGTGGAGCTCGTCGAACCGACCTATGACGATCTCGCCCAGGTGATCCGGCAGGCGCTCGACGACGAGTTCGGGTCGAGCGACTGGGACGTCGAGGGCGGCCTGGCGACAGGGCCAGTGTGCAGTGGCCGGTTCCAGAGGCTGGAGGGGCGGTCGGTGTCGATCATGAGCCGCACCCTTGACCGCCCGCTCGAAGGCGACGACTGGACGCGCGCCGTCGACGTCGTCACGGGAGTCGTCGGTCCTGAAGGCTTCACCCAAGAAGTCGTCGTGGCAGACCAGTCAGGCTCGCACCAGACGGAGATCTTCGGCGATCGAGACAGTGTCGTCCGTATGTACTCCAACACGTCGTTCGGAGTGACCGTCGAGTCGGGGTGCTATCTCAGAGAGTCAGATCGATCGGCGATCGAGCAGTTCGGTGTCCCGGACCCGGAGCACTGGCGCCTCCTCTATCCCGACTCGACGGTCGTCCCGGCCGAGAGAGTGAGCTGACGTTGATCGTGTCTCGACCAGGAGCTCTCAGAGCGCGGAAGGTCACTGTCATCTCGTTGTTCGCTCTTGTGGGTGGCTTGTTGACGGGCTGCGTCGACGACAGCGACACGATGTCCACGGAGCAGGAGACCGACGAGGCGATCACTCTCGCGGCGATCGACGAGCTGATGGCGCTGCCGAGCGCCGAGGACGCTAGGTCTGGCTCCGAGGAACTCAGCGTCGAGCTTCGTGATGCTCTCGACGAGAGATTCGGGTCGACAGGCTGGGTGGTGGAGAGCCGCTTCAGCAGGGGGACCGTCTGCGGTGGGACCTACGACGTGCTCGATGGTCGGTCGGTCTACGTCACAGCGTTCGCCGAGGACCAGGCTCTCGACCACGAGGACTGGGCGGAGGCGGTCGACGTCATCTCCGCCGTGGCAGCCGACCACGGGTTTGACGA
This sequence comes from Sanguibacter biliveldensis, assembly GCF_033798665.1. Taxonomy (NCBI): domain Bacteria; kingdom Bacillati; phylum Actinomycetota; class Actinomycetes; order Micrococcales; family Sanguibacteraceae; genus Sanguibacter; species Sanguibacter biliveldensis. The sequence goes on along the minus strand of NZ_CP138359.1, from coordinate 2,959,504 downwards.
CCCGCTGATGCTCGCAGAGGGGCCGGGCCTCCACCAGCTCGAGATCTTCGGCGACCGGGGCAGTGTCATCCGGTTCGGCTCGGAGGTATCACTCGGTGTAACTGTCGAATCTGGGTGCTACCTCACGGACGACACGCGCGCCGCGATCGAAGAGTTCGGGGTTCCCGACCCGGGCCGCTGGGCCCGTCTCTAACCCGACTCCACAGCCATCCCCACCGAGCCCTGAGTCCCCGCCCAATTCATTCCCAGATGTGAGGGTGTCGTGCCCCACCCCTCGGAAGCGGCCGCAGGGCTGGGGCGCGCAGGGCCTGTCGCCTAGACTCGACGACGTGACAACTCTTCCTCTCGCGACTGCTCGCACGTCCGCCGACGCCAGCGCCGACGGCACCGCCCAGGCGCCCGGACGCGTCCTGCTCGCCGCCCCGCGCGGGTACTGCGCCGGCGTGGACCGCGCTGTCATCGCCGTCGAGAAGGCGCTCGCGCTGCACGGTGCGCCGATCTACGTGCGCAAGGAGATCGTCCACAACAAGTTTGTCGTCGAGACGCTCAGCGACCGCGGTGCGATCTTCGTGGACGAGACCGACGAGGTGCCCGAGGGTGCCCGCGTCGTGTTCTCCGCGCACGGCGTCTCGCCGGCAGTCGTCGCAGCCGCCGAGGCTCGCTCGCTCCAGACGATCGACGCGACGTGCCCCCTGGTGACAAAGGTCCACAAGGAGGCTGTTCGCTTCGCCTCTGACGACTACGACATCTTGCTCATCGGCCACGACGGCCACGAAGAGGTCGAGGGCACGGCTGGTGAGGCCCCCGAGCACATCCAGATCGTCAACTCGCCCGACGAGGTCGACAAGGTCACCGTCCGCGACCCCGACAAGGTCATCTGGATCTCGCAGACCACGCTCTCGGTCGACGAGACGATGGAGACCGTGCGACGTCTGCGCGAGCGCTTCCCGACCCTGCAGGACCCGCCCAGCGACGACATCTGCTACGCGACGCAGAACCGCCAGGTCGCCGTGAAGAAGCTGGCCCCCGAGTGCGACCTCGTGATCGTCGTCGGCTCGACCAACTCCTCCAACTCCGTGCGCCTCGTCGAGGTCGCGCTCAACGCCGGTGCCCGCGCGTCGTACCTCGTGGACTACGCCAAGGAGATCGACGAGTCCTGGCTCGACGGTGTCCGCACCGTCGGTGTGAGCTCGGGCGCCTCGGTCCCCGAGATCCTCGTCGACGAGGTGCTCGCCTACCTCGCCGAGCGCGGCTACGGCCAGGTCGAAGAGGTGCGCACCGCCACCGAAGACCTCATGTTCTCGCTGCCTCGTGAGCTCCGCGCCGACCTGAAGAAGGCCGGCGAGGAGACTCACCCGAAGCGCGGCAACCGCCGCTCGCTGACGGTCAACCCCGTCTGAGGTCGTCCAGGTCGACGAGCGACTCGTCGGCCGAGGCCAGCAGCTCGGGTGCGCTCACGACCCCGAGGTGCGGGCTGACCGGGGGAGGGGTCTCCAGGTCGGTGTCGACCACGTCGAGCTCCGCGAACCTGCGGGCGCTGACGAGGACCCGTGTCTCGAGCGAGGCGACGGTCTTGTTGTAGGCGTCGGCCGCACCCTGGATCTGCCGGCCGAGGCGGGTGAGGTGGCTGCCCATCGTCGCGAGGCGACCGTGCAGCTCTTTGCCCACCTCGAGGACCTTCTGCGCGTTCTCCGCGAGGGCCTCCTGACGCCACGCGTAGGAGACCGTCCGAAGCAGGGCCATGAGCGTCATCGGCGTGACGATGACGACGTTGCGCCCGAAGGCGTACTCCAGCAGCGACGGGTCTTCTTCGACGGCTGCCGCGAGGAACGGCTCGGCCGGAATGAACATCACCACGAACTCCGGCGACGGAGCGAACTGGTCCCAGTACCGCTTCGACCCCAGGTCGTCGATGTGCTTGCGCACGTGCCGGGCGTGGGCTGCCAACCGCTCCGCCCGGTACGCCGGGTCGGTGGCCTGCTGGGCGTCGAGGTAGCCGAGGAAGGCGACCTTCGAGTCGACCACGATGTTCTTGCCGCCGGCGAGGTGCACGACCATGTCGGGGCGCAGCGCCCCGTCGTCGGTCGAGACGTGGCTCTGCTCGACGAAGTCCACCCTGTTGAGCATCCCTGCCACCTCGACCACCCGGCGCAGCTGCATCTCGCCCCAGGCGCCGCGGATGTCCGAGGTGCGCAGGGCAGAGACGAGAGATCCGGTCTGGGTGCGCAGCAGCTCTGACGCCTCACGCATCCCGCGGACCTGCTCGGCGAGCGCCGACGTGCTCGCGATCCGTGCCTCTTCGGCGACCTGCATCTGCTGACGGACGTCGCTCAGTGAGCGGGTCAGCGGCGCGACGAGCTGTTGGACGGCTTCGGTCCGCGAGGCGAGGTCGGCCTGGCCGGCCACCTGGGTCGCCCGGAGCCGCTGCTCCGCGAGACCGAGGAACTGCTCGTTGTTGGACGCCAGGGCATCCGCGGCGAGAGCGCGGAACTGGTCCGAGAGCCTGTCCTGGTCGTGCTGCATCGCGAGGAGCCGCTCACCGGCCCCCCGCCGCTCGGCCGCGAGCTCGGCCTCCGCGCGGGCGACCGCGACCTCGCTGTGGCGGACGCGGGCACCAGAACGCACCACGGCGAGCACATAGCCGAAGACCGCACCGAGCAGGGTGGTGAGCGCGCACCAGAAGAAGGTCGTCATGGGGACAGCGTGCCCGCAGCCTCCGACACGCGAGCCTGCTGGTCGGTACGGACGGCACCGCAGGGAGACCGCCCCGTCATCTCCCTCGCCGCGCCGCTGTCGGCGTCCGCGTCTACCGTGGGGCGATGACGGCGGGACAGCTGCGGGACCGGACGGCGGATGGCCTCGGGCCGGGCGCCGAACCCGCGGACGGTCACGTCCCGTCTGTGCCCCCAGCCTTCGATCCGGGAGCACGACCGCCCTCACGGCCCGTCGCCAGGCATGTCGTCGCGCTCAAGGTCAGGCTGCTCGTCAACGCGCTCACGCGCAGCGTCTGGCAGATGATCGCACTGGTCCTGTCCTTCGTCTACGGCCTCGCTGCGGTCGGTCTGCTGCTCTTCGCGCTGGCTGTCCTCGCGCGACGTGATCCCGCCCTCGCCGCGTCGTGGGTCGTGGTCGGAGGTGCAGCGCTCGTCGCCGCCTGGTGGGTGGTCCCGCTCGTGGCCTTCGGGGTCGACTCCACGGTCTCGGCCGAGCGCCTGCGGCTCTTCGGGCTCCGGCGTCGAGACCTCGTCCTCGGGCTGGGTGCGGCGGGTCTTGTCGGAGCGCCAGGCGTCCTCACCGTGCTCCTGGTGGCAGGTTCGACGGTCGTCTGGCGGGCGGACCCGGCGGCGCTCGTCGCCGCGCTCCCGGCGGCGGTGCTGGCCGTAGCGACGTGCGTCGTCGGGTCACGTACGTGGACGACCCTGCTGGCGCCGGCCCGCTCGGCGCGCAGGTTCCGGGACTCCGGGGTGCTCGTGCTGCTCGTCCTGGCTGCTGTCGCGGTCCCTGCAGCCGGATGGCTCGTCCCGCGCTCGACCGGGACGGTCCAGGTCGAGAGGCTTGCCGAGCTCGCCGGATGGACACCCCTCGGAGCCGCGTGGGCAGTCCCCGCGGCTGTCGCGACCGATGACCTCGCCGGCGCTGCGGCACGGGCGGGCATCGCTGTCGCCGTCCTCGCGGTCCTCGTCGGCCTGTGGCTCCGCGGCCTCGACAGAGCAGCAGTCGGACCCGCGCCGTCGACAGCCCGCCGCCCTGGGGCGCACGGCTCGACCGCACGCCGAGGCGGAGGGCTGCTCGGAGGACGAGGCATGCTCGGCGGACCTGTCGAGCGGCTGCTCGACCGCGTCCTGGGCGTCCAGGCCTCGGCCGTCGCCGCCAGGTGCCTCACCTACTGGCGCAGAGACCCGCGCTATCTCGGGGCCCTCGCCGTCGTGCCGTTCTTGCCGCTCGTGCTCGCCCTGCTCGACCGCGGCGACGGCGGGCTCGTCCTGGTCGCCTGCCCGCTGGCGGCCTTCCTCGTCGGATGGACCATCTCGGCCGACGTGGCCTACGACCACTCAGCCTTCTGGGCGCACCTCGGTGCCGGGCTCCCTGGTCGCCCCGACAGGCTGGGGCGCGCCGTCGCAGCGACGCTCGTCGGTCTCCCGGTGGCCGCGGCCGTGGTGCTCGGGGTCGTGGCGAGCACCGGCCGGTGGCAGGACCTCGCCGCGGTCGCGGGGATCTCCGTGGGCATCCTGCTCACAGCCCTCGGGATCTCGAGCGTCGTGTCGGCGCGGTTCGTCTACCCGGTGCCTCGTCCTGGGGACGGGCCGTTCTCCTCTCCCCAGGGGTCGGCGGTGGCCGACCTCGCCACCCAGGCCGGTGGCTGGGCCGTCCTCGTGCTGCTCGCGCTGCCGGAGGTCGCCGTCGGGGTCGTGGCCGTCGTCTCGGGCAGTGCTGAGCTCGGCTGGCTCGCCCTCGGGCTCGGTGTGGGTCTGGGAGGGTTCTGGTGGGTCGCCGGTGTGCGGATCGGCGCGGCGGTCTACGACCACCGCGCCCCCGAGCTGCTTCAGCAGGTGGTCGCGAGCCGATGACGCGACCGGGCCGCGCTCAGCCTGCCGCGCCAGCCTTCGTCGTCGTAGCGTTCGCCGTCGCCGGAGCGTCCGCCGTCGCACGAGGCGCGACCACTGCTGCCACGACGGCGACCAGCCAGGCGAGCACAAAAGCACCCAGGTACCCCACCCCGCCGACGCTCGGGACGAGCCACGCGATGGCGATCCCGGCGAGGGCCAGCAAGAACGCGCTGCTCAGGGCATCGGCCACCTGGAGCGAGGAGGTGTTCGACCCCTGCTCGTGGGTGGGGGAGAGGTCGAAGACGAGGATCGCGAGCGTCGGGAACAGCATGCCGAGCCCGAGACCACCGGCCGCCCACGCCACGTAGGTGAGCTCGGCCGGGACCGACGGGATCACGAGCAGCGCCACCCCCGCGATCGCGACGACGACGAGCCAGGTGCCCAGCCTCAAGAACGCGGCCGAGGACCACGTGAGCCTGCTGCGCATGAGCGAGCCGAGGGCCCACGTCACTGCGCCGGCTGTGAGGACGATGCCTGAGCGGGCCGGGCTGAAGCCCCGCTCCTGCTGGAGGATCAGCGGCAGGAACACCTCGGCCGCGTAGAAGGACGAGGCGACGAGCCCGCGCAGCGCGATCACCGTCGGCAGTCCGCGCCCCGCACGCAGCGTGCCCCGGGGCAGCAGGCGCGGGGCGACAGCGAGGACCACGACGGCGCCGAGCGCGATCATCGTGTAGCCCGGGGCGCTGTGGTTCTCAGTCCCGAGCGACATCAGCGCGACGCCCGCGCTCGCCGCGGCAGCCCACCAGAGCGCGCCCCGGCGTGAGGCGGGACCTGTCGCGGGCGGAGCAGCAGGGTCGTCGCCCGCGGTCGTGGCGGTCCGGGCGCTGTCCCGGACTGCGGAGACCAGCATGAGGACGGCCGGGACGGCGAGGAACGCGACCGAGAGGAATACCCAGCGCCAGCCGAGGTGCGACACGACGATCCCGGCGAGGAGCGGACCGACGAGGGACGGCACCACCCAGGCGGTCGAGAAGGCCGCGAGCACCTTGGCCCGCGCCGCCCCCGAGTACTGGCGCGCGACGATCATGTAGAGCGCGACGATGTACGCCCCCGACCCGAGCCCCTGGAGCGCGCGTCCTACGAGGAGAACACCCATCGACGGGGCGAGCCCGGCGAGGAGCAGACCGAGGACGAAGACGCCCACCCCGCCGAGCAGCGACGGGCCGACGGTCCCACGGTCGGTCGAGCGTCCCGCGAGCACCATGCCCATGACAGACGTCGCGATGGTCAGCGCGAAGGCCGGCGCGTACAGGGCCAGACCGTCGAGGGATGCGGCGATCACGGGCATCGCGGTCGAGACGGCGAGCGACTCGAAGGCTCCGAGCGAGACGAGGGCGATCATGCCGACGAACATCGGCGAGGTCGCGACGCGGCGGCGGTTTGGTCCGTTGCCCCGAGCGGTCTGCTCGCCGGACTGCGAGGCGCCTCGTCCCGCGGTGTGCGGTCCGGTCGCGCCTGATGTGGTGGTGCCCGTGCTTGCGGCGGTGCCCTCGGTTGTCGTCGAACCGGGGGCGGGTGGTGCGGTCGTCATGGAGTCCTCGTGGTCGTGCGTCCTCGCGGCTGTGGGCCGTGGACGGTGCTGCTGGCCGACGGTCGGTGGTGGGAGGCGTCGGCGGGGGAGCGAGTGCGCTCAGACCACTATCGCCGACGGCGGAGGGCGATCCGAGACGTGCGTACCAGGTCGGGCGAAGATCACATCGGGTCTGGTCTGGGTCGCCACCGGAGCCGTCCGGGGCATCGAGGGCCGCCAGCCCCGTAGACTCTTCTCCCGTGGCCCTCACTATCGGGATCGCCGGACTCCCCAACGTCGGCAAGTCGACCCTCTTCAACGCTCTCACCCGTGCGCAGGTGCTCGCGGCGAACTACCCGTTCGCCACGATCGAGCCCAACGTCGGTGTGGTGCCGTTGCCGGACGCCCGCCTGGGGAAGCTCGCCGAGGTCTTCGGCTCCGAGCGCATCCTCCCCGCGACGGTGTCCTTCGTCGACATCGCCGGGATCGTCCGCGGTGCGAGCGAGGGTGAGGGCCTGGGCAACAAGTTCCTCGCCAACATCCGCGAGGCCGAGGCCATCTGCCAGGTGACCCGCGCCTTCGCCGACCCCGACGTCGTGCACGTCGACGGCAAGGTCTCGCCCAAGGACGACATCGAGACGATCAACACCGAGCTGATCCTCGCCGACCTCCAGACTCTCGAGAAGACGATCCCGCGCCTCGAGAAGGAGGTCAAGATCAAAAAGGGCGATGCCGCCCTGCTGACCGCGGCCCAGGACGCGCAGAAGGTCCTCGAAGAGGGCACCACCCTGTTCTCCGGTGCCGCCAAGGCCAAGCTCGACCTCGAGCAGCTCGCCGGCCTGCAGCTCATGACGGCCAAGCCGTTCATCTACGTCTTCAACACCGACGACGCAGGCCTCGCCGACCAGGCGTTCCAGGACGAGCTCCGTGCGCTCGTCGCGCCCGCCCAGGCGATCTTCCTCGACGCGAAGTTCGAGTCCGAGCTCGTCGAGCTCGAGCCCGACGAGGCCGCCGAGATGCTCGCCGACTCCGGCCAGGCCGAGCCCGGGCTCGACCAGCTGGCCCGCGTCGGCTTCGAGACCCTCGGCCTGCAGACCTACCTCACGGCAGGTCCGAAGGAAGCCCGCGCCTGGACCATCCACAAGGGCTGGACGGCCCCGCAGGCCGCCGGCGTGATCCACACCGACTTCGAGCGCGGCTTCATCAAGGCCGAGGTCATCTCCTTCGATGACCTGATCGAGGCCGGTTCCGTGGCCGCTGCGCGCTCGGCAGGCAAGGCCCGCATCGAGGGCAAGGACTACGTCATGCAGGACGGCGACGTCGTGGAGTTCCGCTTCAACGTCTAGTCGGGGCCGCGGCCAGGACCACGTAGCTGATGATGGCCAGCATGGACGGGGTCCTCACCGGTTTGTGTCGAGTTCGCCCGGACGTTCTCCGCAGCTCTCGTGCAACGAGAGCACCACTCGCGGTCGATGACCTCGTCGGCCGGAAGAGGAGTGCCGAAGACGTAGGCGGCTGCAGGGCCGATGTGGGACTCCCGAGGGAGCTCCGATGACTCGATCGTGCCTTTGACGGACTGGCAACCGAAGGGGCTTCCCCAGTGTTTCAGGACTCCAGCCCCACCAGACGAGTCAACGACGCTGTACGCCGGAACCTGGACGCAATACAGCTCTGGTTCGCCGTAGACGTCCGGGGCGATGAAGTGGCTTTGCGGGTCCTCACGCCAGCATCTCGGGCAGAAGTGCGGTGTCCCATCCTGGCCGATCGCTGTTCCGGCCACCGAGCAGGCGGTGGTTTGCTCGGTGGTGTCGGGTCTATCCGGCTTGCCGTGCAGCATCCCAGGCTCGCTGGTCCACGCGCTTCTTCGGTAGCGGCTGTGGTCGACGCTTCGTAGCCACGACTGGTGCGGCGTCGACCATCGGACCCGAAGACCTGATCCTGCCCAATGGTGGAGGACGACTGCGTAGAACTTCGGGAAAAGGTCGTGAACATCGGTTCCGGCTGTCATCCGCTCAGTACGGCGCCGCCTCAGTGGTGAGGCGGCACTTCCGACCTTGCCTGGAATCGGGAGCGTACGGCGCCTGAGAATGGTAGCGTAGTCACGCTGTGAGAGGTAGCGTAGCCCTATGGGATACCTGCCGCGGACAGTCGATGTCGAGCTCGACGAGCTCATGCCGCATGCCGCCGCGATCGCGATCGACGGACCCAAGGGTGTGGGGAAGACCGGGACCGCGTCGCGGCGTTCCACGACTACCTGGTTTCTCGACGACCCGTCCCAGCGTGAGGTCGCGGAGGCGGACCCGACACTGTCGTCCCCGCCGGCGGGGACCCTTCTCCTGGACGAGTGGCAACGGCTCCCTCAGGTCTGGGACTCGGTCAGACGTCAGGTCGACGCTGGTGCGCCTCCGGGACGGTTCCTTCTGACCGGGTCGGCGACACCGTCCGACGCGCAGGGCACCCACAGCGGAGCTGGCCGGATCCTGTCTCTCCGGATGCGCCCGATGGCTCTGCACGAGCGCGGTGCGGTGAATCCCACAGTGTCGCTCCGTGCTCTGCTAGACGGGTCTCACGCGGTGGCGGGGCACAGTGAGCTCGGTGTTCAGGACTATGCGAGAGCGATCGCTTCGAGCGGTCTGCCCGGGTTGATGGATGCCCCGGACCGTCTGCGGCGTCCGCTCCTCGACTCCTATCTGCAACGCGTGATCGACCGAGATCTTCCGGACATGGGAGTCGAGGTCCGCCGGCCTGAGACGCTCCGACGGTGGCTCGCCGCCTACGCGGCAGCGTCGTCGACATCGACGAGCTACTCGCGTCTGCTCGACACGACGACGGGTGGGGACGGACGCCAGCCCGCCAAGACCACGACGATCTCCTACCGCGACCACCTGACCCGTCTCTGGCTCCTCGACCCGGTCCCGGGATGGATCCCGGCCAACAACGCGATCTCTCGACTCCAGCAGGCGCCGAAGCACCAGCTTGCCGACCCTGCCCTGGCCCTGCGTCTGCTGGACCTCTCCGCGGAGACGCTCCTGAACTCTGCCGGAGCGCACCTCGCTGGTCCGCTCTTCGAGTCTCTCGTGACGCTCGGGGTGAGAGTCGCAGCACAGGCGGCTGAGGCGAAGGTCTTCCATCTGCGGTCAAACGGGGGTGAGCGCGAGGTCGACCTTGTCGTGGAGGGGGTTGACGGTCAGATCGTCGGCATCGAGGTAAAGCTGGCTCAGTCAGTCACGGACAGTGATGTCCGGCATCTGCGTTGGCTCCGTGAGAAACTCCCGGACAGGGTCGTCGACCTCGTGGTCATCACGACCGGGAACACCGCGTACAGGCGGCGGGACGGGATCGCAGTCGTGCCTCTAGCCCTCCTCGGTGCCTGAGCGAAGCGCTCGTCGTGGTGGCGCTCTCGGGACGAGAGGAGGAGTCGTACTCAGACTCGGACGCGAGTGGCCCCCTCGTGGTCCGCCCGACTCGCGGCTGATCCCTCTGCGTCCTTCCGATCGCAAGACGCCGGTGCAAGAGCTCCCAGGACGGCACGGTCGGCTGTCGACCGGCTGGCAGCCGTGCAAGGCCGCATCCCTGGACCTCTGCCTAGACTCGTGTCGTGCGCACCCGAGTCTCGACCTCCGTGGCCCTGTCCGCCGCAGCCGTCCTCGCCCTGACGGCGTGCGCCAGCTCGGCGGATCCCAGCCCGACGACGACGTCCTCACCGACGTCGACCGCCGTCGCCGACCCGACGAACCTCGGCGAGCTCGAGCGGGCAGTCATCGACGAGGGCCTCGTCGACAACGCGTCCTTCCAGGTGGACATGGGCCAGGGCACGATGCTGACCATCCAGCTCTTCTGGGACGACGTACCGAGCGCCGCTGATCAGCTGGCAGCTATCACGGAGGTCGACAAGCGCATCGACGAGCTCCCTGACAGGCGACCTGAGCAGACGCAGATCGTCCTGAGCACGACTCGGCCAGATGGGGGGTTCTCCGGCATCCAGACTGGTTACGACCCCGGCATCGAGGTGCTCGCCGGCATGCTCGAGGCTGTCGACGGGACTGCCTGCCACTCGGCGAACCTCGGCCGTCGGGACACCGGTGACGGCTCGGGGGAGCGGGCGATCCTCGACCTGCGGTGTTCGGTGGAGGCCACGGACGCTGTGGGGCTGGCTGGGAGCTACGACGAGGTCACCGGCCTCGGGACCGGCATCGCGGGGGTCGACGCCACCACCTGGGAGGTGTCGATCCAGGGCCGGTCCACGTCCGAGGCGCTGCTCAGGCTCGACGCGGGACCGATCGACGGTCGCCAGAAGGTCCTGGTGGACGCGATGACCAGCTCCGTCGGGGCCGGTGCCGACAGTCTCACCGTGGTCGACTCCGGGACGAGCGTCCTGGTCGCAGGATTCGCCGACGCCGAGCAGAGCGGGCTCTGCACCACGCTGATCGACCAGATGACCGCAGCGGGCGTCGAGAGTGCCTCCGCCAGGATGCAGCTGCGTGACGCCCAGGACTGGGCCTGCAACATCAACCCCTGAGCCGCTGGCTCACTCCTCGCGCGGCGAGGTGAGCCCGTCGGGGACGGCAGGTGGCTCGCCAGGCCACTCGCCGAGCCTGTCGACGGTCTCCGGCACGCCGTTGTCGACCGCATAGTCAGCGACGGGGACCGACACCCTGGAGAACCCGTCGGGGGAGACGTCACCGGTCCGCGCCTCGCTCGAGACCCACCCGGACTGCTTCGCAGCCTCGCCCAGGTCGATCCCGTCGCCGACGATGCCCTGGTAGCCGATCTCGACCGTCGTGCTCGGCATGGTCCTGTCCTCGACCGACCACGCGGCTTCGACGAGGTAGGTGACGAGGGCCTCGGGGTCGTCGAGCTGGTAGCCGGCGTCGAGGGTCACGTCGACGGTGAACCCGCTGTTGCCCTTGATGTTGCGCTCTGAGCCGTCGACACGAGAGAACGTCAGGCCTTCGATGCCGTCGAGGGTCTGGGTGAGCTCAGCCAGCGTCTGGCCGTCGCCCGACGTCTCCTCCTGCGGCGGGGTCGTGTCCGTCGTCGCACAGGCAGAGAGTCCGAGCACGGTGGCGACCGAGAGAGCAGTGAGTGATGACCGGGACGGGCGACGACTGGGGGAGCGAGTCATCTGACCAGCGTATCGAGGGCGTCGGGAGAGCACACGACCTCTGCGCCGAGCGGTCGACGTCGACGGCAGCTCTGTCAGAACAGCGGCCAGGGAACCGCAGGCATCTGACCGGAGGGGCCCGGGAACAGCCCCGTGGAGCGAACCTCAGAGCAGCGAGCCGCGAGCGAGGCGATCTCGTCGGCACTGAGCAGCTCGGCCAGCTCTGCGCCCAGGTCGCCGTCCAGACCTGCGAGGACCCGCTCGACGCCGTCGAGCTCGTCAGCGGTCAGCGTGTCGTCGACCCATCCCCACAGCACCGTGCGCAGCTTGTGCTCGCTGTGGAAGGTGAGCCCGTGGTCCACGCCGTACCTGTGGCCGTCGGTCATCGCCAGGACGTGGTTGCCCTTGCGGTCGGCGTTGTTGACGAGCAGGTCGAGCACGGCCATGCGGCGCAGAGCCGGGGTGTCTTCGTGGACGAGGGTGACGAGCCGGCCGTCCGCGCCCTCTCCCTGGAGGACCGGCTTCCAGCCCTCCGCGGGCACCTCGTCGCTCGGGACGAGGTCGACGGCGCTGTGCTCGGGGTCCGGCTCCTTCCAGAGCTGGACCATCCCCTCGCCGAAGGGACCGTCGCGCAACCAGGTCTGCGGGACGACGCTCCAGCCGAGCGCCTCCGAGACCCTGTAGGCGGCCACCTCGCGCTGAGCCAGGGTGCCGTCGGGGAAGTCCCACAGCGGGCTCTCGCCCGCGACCGGCTTGTAGACGACGACCACGTCGCCGACGGAACCCAAGAACGTGGCGTTGGAGGCCGTCCTGATGCGGCCGGTGACCGTGAGCTCGCCGGTCACCAGGTCTTCTGCAGGCATCAGACCTCGGGGAGGGTGCAGGTGTGCCCGTCGGGGTCGACGGGGTACCCGCAGAGCGGGCACGCCGGGCGCCCCGCGCCCACGACCTCGCGGGTGCGCTTGGCGAAGGCGCGCGCGGTCCCGACGGGGATGCGCACGAGCAGCATCTCGGAGTCGACGTCGTCGGGGTCGGACACCGGGGCGACGTCGTCGATGTCGTCTGCGTCGTCCTCGACGAGGGGGTAGGCCTCGATGACCACCTGCGCGGTGGTCGGGTCCCAGCCCAGGCTCATGGTGCCGGCGCGGAAGTCCTCCTCGACGGTGTCGAGAGGGTCGTTGTCGACGAGCTCGGGGGGTGTGCCTGTCGGGACGCTGAAGGGGTTGCCCTCGACCGTGAGGAGCTGGTCGAGGATCTCGTCGATCTTCTCCGCGAGCAGGGCTGACTGCTGCTTCTCGAGGGCGATGCTCACCGTCCGGGTCCCGGAACGGACCTGGAGGTAGAACGTGCGCTCCCCGGGACGACCGATGGTGCCGACGACGATCCGGTCAGGCCAGTCGAAGTCGTGGACGCGTGTAGGCATGCAAGTACTCTAAACGCCGGTGCCGGACGGCGCCGTGTGCCCGGCTCCACCACCCACCGGTGCATCACCCGACCCGATGCCCTGCGACAACCACGAGAGGTCGCCTGCGTCGGTGTTGGTCGCATGGACCGTCGGCCTGCTCGCGCCGTAGCGGACGATCGACACCGAGGCGGGACCGACGTCGATGCGCTGGAACAGGTCGAGGTGCGTGCCGAGGGCGTCCGCGAGGATCGACTTGATGATGTCGCCGTGGCTGACGGCGGCCCACACCGCCCCGGGGCCATGCTCCGCCTCGACGGCTGCGTCGTGGCGGCGGACCGCTGCGACAGCCCGGGCCTGCATCCCGGCCATCGACTCCCCACCGGGGAAGACGACCGCGGAGGGTTGCGACTGCACGGTCGACCAGAGTGCCTCGGTCGCGAGCTCGGCCAGCGTGCGGCCCTGCCACTGCCCGTAGTCGCACTCGGTGAGGTCAGCCTCGAGCGTGAGACCGGGCGAGCCCGTCTGCCGGTCGAGGATGTGCTGCGCGGTCTGCTGGCAGCGCTCGAGAGGGCTCGACACCACCTGGACCAGGGGGACGGCCGCGAGCCGGTCCCCGGTGAGAGCCGCCTGGTCGCGGCCGATCTGGTCGAGCGCGACGCCGACGGCCCTGCCGGCCAGCACCCCGGACGCGTTCGCTGTGGTGCGGCCGTGCCGCACGAGGAGGACTGTCGCCATCTGGCCAGCCTAACCATGCCGACATCTCTCGCTGTCCCCGGTGTCGTGGACGCATGCTGGAGGCGAACCCTCGACCCGCAGTATATAGTCGATCATATAGTCCAACCGAGGAGACCACCGTGGCAGTCACCAGCGTCGACCTGGACCCGCAGCTCATCGAGCGAGCGCGCGCACTGACAGGGGAACGGTCCAACCGTGCAGTTCTCGATCTGGCTCTGCGGCGACTCATCGCCTCCAAGCAGAAGGGGGCCATGGTCGACGGCATCGCCGGGCTGGCCGGCCTCGAGTCGGGTCTCGGTGCCCCCGTGGTGCCTCCCGCCGAGGCCTGACGGACGTGACCGACTACCTCGTCGACAACTCGGTGTGGGCCCGGCTGGCCAGCGGAGACCGAGGGATCACCGATCGCCTGCGCCGCATCGAGAGGGCTCCGGCAGACCTGTTCGTCACGTGCGCCCCGCAGGTCCTCGAGTTCTGTCACAGCGCGCGCACCCCGGTCGAGCACCGTGCGTCCCGTGACCAGATCTCTCTGGGGTTCCCGCTCGAGCGCGCTCCGGACGAGTCGCTGGTCCTCGAGATCCAGAGCGCGCTCTGGGATGCGGGCCTGGTCCGAGCCGCTGGTGCGGTCGACATCATGATCGCGGGCTACGCCATGGTCAACGACGCGACGGTGCTGGCAGCGGATCACGACTTCGAGCACATCGCGCGGGTCGTGGACCTCCAGCACGAGTACGTGGCACCAGATCCCCTGAGAGAGCGGCATCGCCTCCTCCCCGGGTGAGCCGATCCCGGACGAGGTCGTGCGCGGCGACGGTGCCACGGCGCTCCGCTGCGATGCAGCATGTCGGTCGACAGTCCGTCGGATGAATGTCAGACATGAGTAGTACAATCGACCCATGCAGACCGTGACCAAGCGCGAGCTCAACCAGCACACGGCGGCCGTCCTCGACCGGGTCACCTCGACCGAGGACGTCGTGGTGACCGAGCGGGGGACGCCACGGTGGCGTGTCAGCCCCGTCCGGGAGCAGGACACGCCTCTGGTCCGGCTAGAGCGTGAGGGGCGGTACACCCCGCCCGCCGCCTCGCCCGCACCCTGGCCCGAGAGCCCAGGTGGCCCGGCGTACACGGACGCCCAGGTCGATGTCATGCTCGACGAGATGCGCGGGGACCACTGACCCGTGGCGCCGCACATCGTCTACCTCGACTCCTCGGTGGCCCTCCGTACCATCCTGGACGTCCCCGAGCGGTCGAACCTCCAGGAGTGGATGCAGGCTCCCGGGACGACCTACGTCTCCTCACGCCTCCTCCGGACCGAGGTGGTGCGGGTCTTGCGGCGCGACGGCCGCCCGCTCTCCGACGCGGCGCCGCTGCTCGACCGTGTCGGCATGCTCGACATCACCCGAGAGACACATTCCGTCGCCGAGTCGATCGAACGGCACATCAAGACTCTTGACGCTCTGCACCTGGCGACCGCGCTCCTCGTCGGCGAGCCGGTGACGGTCGCGACCCACGACTCGACGATGAAGACCGTCGCTGTGCACCTGGGGCTCTCGGTCACCGATCCGGTGAGGTCTGCATGAGCGCTCCTCGAGCACTCTCGTGATCCGTGGGCGCTGGATGACCTGACCAGCAGCGCGGCACCTGGCCTGCGCGCCACGAGGACGCTGCTCGACCACCACCGACTCGCCGAGCCTGGTGCCGTGATGCCCGTGGCACTCCACCTGCAGGGGGAGGAGCGACCGTCCGCGGGACGTCCCCGTAGGCCCACGGGTGGATGGCCTCGGCGTTCCTCCTTGCTAGCGTCGCGGGCATACACCCAGGTCAGGGCACCGCGCCCGCCTGCTCGCGAGGATGCGCACAGGGGCGACTCCTGCCGCTCGACTCCTCGGGTGTGCACAAGCCGGGGGGCACCAGTGAACCGTCGTCGACGACCCGTCCGACCATCGACCGAGCGACACCGCAGACCGGCGAGCGATCTCGCGCAGTCACCAGCGAGCCGGGCGGCTCGTGCCGTCAGGCTCGGCAGCGCGGCCGTCGTGCTCGGGCTCGTGGTCACGTCCCTGGCCTCGTGCACCGCCGAGCCCGCGGTACCCGTGGAGGTCTCGTGCCTCGACGGCCCTGGTCTCGCACCGGCCGCCGGTGCCGCCGGGACGGTGGCCGGCTACGGGGTGAGCGGCCTACGACCGGGCCCCGTCACCCGGGACTACTACGCGGTCACCGAGCGGACCCTCGTCGACCTCGACGACCCCGTCGTCGACGCGGACGGGGCGCTGGTGAGCGAGGCGACCCACGGACGCGGCCCTGACTACCACCCGGTCGCACTCGCGCAGTACGGGCTGGCCACCCTCGGCTCCTACGAGCTCACCCGCGATCCCGAGTACCTACGTCGTGCGACCGCGACCGCGACCCGTCTCCTCGAGGGCGCGACGGTGTCGGAGGACGGCGCGCTGTGGTTCGCCTACCCCTTCGAGTACTCGATGCACGGGGACGAGGCGATGACGCTCGAGGCCCCCTGGTACTCGGGGATGGCTCAGGGCCAGGGGCTCTCCCTCTTCACCCGGCTGGCAGCCCAGACCGGAGACCCGGTGTGGGTGGGGGCGGCCGAGCAGACCTTCCGCACCTTCGGCGTCGAGCGTCCGACCGACGACGACTCAGCCCCGTGGTTCGCTCACGTCGACGAGGCCGGGTGCCTGTGGTTCGAGGAGTACGTCGGGTCGGTCGAACCCGTCCAGGTGGTCAACGGGCACATCTACGCGACCTTCGGTCTCTACGACTATGCGCGCCTCACGTCGGACGAGGCAGCGGTCGAGCTCTTCGACGGTGCGGCCACGACGGTGCTCCAGGCCTTCGGCGCCTACCGCGCTCCCGGCGACGTCTCGTACTACTGCGCGGGTCAGTACTGCAAGGACCAGGAGTGGCAGCCCGGGAGCTATCACCGGGGGGTCGTGCGCCAGGTGGAGACGCTCGCCCTCATCACCTCCGACGCCGCGTTCCTTGACCGCGCCACGGTCTTGCGCAGGGACTACTCGGAGTCGGGCTCGACCGACTGACTGTGCAGGGCCCCGAGACGACGAGGGGGACCGTGCCGTCGGCACGGTCCCCCTCGTCGATCACCCCAGCTCTACACGGCGCTCTTCTTCTCCCCGGGCCGCCCGCCCAGGTACAGGTCGGACAGCTGTGGGTCGGCGAGCAGCTCGCGCGCGGGCCCGGTGATGTGTACCCGGCCGAGGTCGAGCACGCAGCCGATGTCTGCGGTCTCGAGCGCCCGGCGGGCGTTCTGCTCGACGAGCAGCACCGCCACGCCGGCGTCGCGCATCCGCACGATCTGCTCGAACACCTTGGTGGTCGTCTTCGGGTCGAGGCCCATCGACGGCTCGTCGAGCAGGACCACCTTCGGGCTGACCATGAGCGACCGGGCGAACTCGACCTGCTTCTGCTGGCCGCCCGAGAGCAGACCGGCCAGCTGCTTCCAGCGCTCCCCGACGATCGGGAAGAGGTTCTGCACGAACTCGACCCGTTCCTTGATCTGCGCGCTGTCGCGCATCGTGTACGCGCCGAGCAGCACGTTCTCGGCGACAGTCATCTCGCGGAAGACGCTGTGCCCCTGGAGCACGTGGGCCAGGCCTGAGGTCAGCATCTCCTGCGGTCCCTGGCCGGTGACGTCGGTGCCGTCCACCACGATCCGGCCCGAGGCGGGCTTGAGCAGCCCGCTCGCGACCTTGAGCACGGTGGACTTGCCGGCGCCGTTGGGCCCGACGAGGCACACGACGGTCGAGGCCGGCACGCGGATGGTGAGCCCGCGCAGCACCATGGCCGCCCGGCCGTAGCCGGCCTGGATGTCGTCGAGGACGAGCAGGTCGCCGCCCGGGCTCGACGGTGTCTGGGGTGTGAGGTCAGACGCCAAGGTAGGCCTCCAGGACTCGGGGGTCGGACTGGACGATGTCGGGTGTGCCCTCGGCGATCGGCCTGCCGCGGTCGAAGACGACGACGTGGTGGGACAGGCTCATCACGAGGTCCATGTTGTGCTCGACGATGAGGAAGGTGGTGCCCTCCGCGTTGAGCTCTTTGACGAGCGACCCGATCCGGCCGATGAGCGACGGGTTCACGCCGCCTGCGGGCTCGTCGAGCATGATCGTGTCGGGGTCGCCCATGAGCACCCCGGCGAGCTCGAGGAGCTTCTGCTGCCCGTAGGACAGGTCGCGTGCCTCGCTGTCCTCGAGGTGGTCGATCCCTACCCGGACGAGGAGCTGGCGTGCCTTGGCCACCTCTTCGTCGGTGCGGGCGGGGGCGAGCAGATCGCGGATGCGTGTGCGACGGACGGCGACGAGCACGTTGTCCAGGACCGTCATGCGGGGGAAGATCCGGCACAGCTGGAAGCTGCGCCCGATCCCCGCGTGCGCGATCACGTGCGGCGACCGCCCGGTGATGGTGCGCCCGCGGAAGGTGACGGTGCCGGAGTCGGGTTTGATCATCCCGGTGACGCAGTTGAAGAACGTCGTCTTGCCGGAGCCGTTGGGCCCGATGAGCGCGTTGATCTTCCCGTCGTGGAAGGTGACGTCGGCGCCGTCGACCGCGCGCACGCCGCCGAAGACCTTGGTCAGGCCTCGGGTGCTGAGGTTGGTCCCTGTCGTCTCGCTCATCGCTCCTCCTCGGGGGCGGGGGTGGGTCCGCCGGCGTGCCGGGCGACGGCGGGGTCGGGGGACTGCTCGCGGGCGGCCGGCCCGCCGGAGAACACCGAGTCGCCGTTGATGCCTGCGGCGGCGTTGCGCTCGGCGAGCTCGCTCGCGGTCATCTCGCGGATCGAGGACGACTGCGGGCCGAGGCGCCGCAGCCCGGCCTGGACCGCGGGGATGATCCCGTCGGGCATGAACAGCACGACCAGCCCGAGCAGCAGGCCCGTCGCGACGAGGTGGAACTGCGTGTCGCCGAACTCGAGCTTGAACACCTCGAGCGCGACCCCGACGATCACGGCCCCGACGAGGGGCCCGAAGAGGTTGCGGATGCCGCCCAGGAGCGCCATGAGGACCATGTACGACCCGAGCAGGATCGAGAACTGGAAGATCGGGTCGAGGTCGCCGAACCACAGCGCGTACATGCCGCCGGCCAGGCCTGTGAGCGTGGCCGAGACGACGTAGGCGACGAGCTTGTAGTTGCGGGTGGGGATGCCCAGGGCCTCGGCCTTGTCCTCGTCCTCGCGGATCGCCTTGAGGCCGATGCCGAAGCGTGAGCGGTCGATCGCCCACCACAGCACGAGCATCACGGCGAGGAGCGCCGCGAAGAGGTAGAAGAACACGCGGTGGTGCTCGGGACGCATGAGGTCTGGGAAGGGGCGGGGGACGACGAGGCCGTTGGACCCGCCGGTGAAGGACCCCCAGCCCTGGAACACGAGCAGCAGGATGAGCACGAAGGAGATCGAGACGATGACGAAGGACGCCCCGCGCACGCGCAGCGCCGCGATGCCGATCGGCACGGTGATGATCGCGACGACCACCCCGGCCAGCGCCCACGCGACGAAGGACGGCAGCTCGAGCTCCCGGATGATGATGCCGGTGCCGTAGGCGCCGAGACCGAAGTAGGCGGCGTGCCCGAGGGAGATGTAGCCGGTGAAGCCGCCCATGAAGTTCCACGAGGTGGCTGTGCAGGCGTAGGACAGGACGACGACGCCGGCCGAGAGGATGTAGGCGTTCGGGGCCATGGACGGGAAGAGCGCGACCACGAGCGCACCGACCACGAGCGCGAGCGCCGCGGCGATGCGGCGGGTGCGGCGCGAGGTGGGCGGTCGGGTCGTGGTCTCGCGGGACGGTGCGGCCAGGGTGCTAGAAGCGTTGGGCAAGGCGACCTCCGAAGAACCCCTGCGGACGCACCATGAGCGTCACGAACAGGGCGACGTAAAAGATGGTCTGCGCCCACGTGGTCCCGAGCGGGACCTGCAGCAGGCTCTGGCCCACTCCCAGGACGAGGGCGGCGATGGCGGCGCCGGGGATCGAGCCGAGACCTCCGACGACGATGATCGCCATCAGCGGTCCGATCCAGTGCCAGTGCAGCGACGGGTAGATGGTGGCGTCGAGCGAGAGCGCGGTCCCACCGAGGGCCGCCGTCGCCAGACCGAGCCCGAAGCCGAGGCCGGCGACACGGTCGGTCTTGATGCCGACCAGCTGGGCGGCCTCGGGGTGCTGGATCGTGGCGCGCAGCGCCTGCCCGAACCGCGTGTGCTTCATCAGCAGGTACAGGGCGAGCAGCGAGAGCGCCGCGAGCCCGAAGGCGATGAGCTTGACCACGGCGATGCGGGCCCCGAAGATCTCGAGGCTCGACGAGGAGTAGGGCAGCTGGGTGCGGCGCTGGGTGCCGCCCCACACGAAGCCGATGAGGCCTTCGATGAACAGCGCGATGGCGAAGGTCAGCAGGACCGACATCATGGTGAGCGTTGCGGGCCGCAGTCTCCGGATGAGCAGACGCTGCATGACCACGCCGACCCCGAAGAACAGCGGGACCGTGACCACGAGCGTCAGCAGGGGGTCGATGCCGAGCCGTGAGTTGGCGTACCACGCGAGGTAGGCAGCCAGGATGAGGAAGGCCGAGTGGGCGATCATGACGACGCGCATGACACCGAAGTACAGCGTCAGGCCGGCCGCGAGGAGGGCGTAGAGCCCTCCGAGCAGCACGCCGAGGATGAGGCTCTGGACGAGGAGGGAACCGGTCACGGAGCCGTCACCACTCGGGCTTGGGGAAGATGGGCGCGGCCTCGGCGGTGTCCTCGGGCAGGACGATCGTGATCTCGCCGTCGACGTACTGCTGGATCAGGTGCGCGCCCTGCGGCTTGCCCGTCGCGTCCCAGGTGAGCGGCCCGACGACGGTGTCGACCTCGTTCTCGTGCAGCCAGTCGACGAGCTGCTGCTGGCAGTCGCCCTGCTCGGCGCAGCCGACGGCCTCGACGGCAGCGGCCACGACCTGGCCCGTGGTGTAGGCGTTGGCCTCGTCCTCACCGGGCGGGTTGCCCTGGATCTCGGTGTAGCGCTCGACGAAGTCGGCGTTGGAGGGCCATGCAGCGTCAGGCGTGTATCCGGTCGGGGAGAGGATGCCCTCGGTCTTCGCGCCGATCGCCGCGGAGAACTCCGGGTTCGTCGGGGCTGTCGAGAAGGCGGCGAGCTCGGGCTGGTAGCCGAGCTGCTGCAGGGCCACGATGAGGTTCACGGCGTCCTGGTACTGGGTGCCGCCGATGACCACGTCAGCCCCCGAGTCGGCGATCTTGGCGGCGATCGGCGAGAAGTCTGTCGTGTTGGGCGGGTAGACCTCGTCGACGAGGACCTCGAGCCCGCCCTCGGCCAGCTTGTCGCGCAGTCCGTAGGCGGTCCCCTGCGCGAAGGGGTCGTCCATGGCCGCGACGGCCACGGTCTCGGGCCGCTCGGCCTCGGGCAGCGCGAGGATGTAGTCCGCGAGGTTGTTGTAGTGGTCGTCCGCGATCGCGGGGGCGGCGTAGAAGAGGTTGTCGAAGCCCTGCTCGAACACCTCGGCCGCGGCCCCGGCCGGCTCGACGAAGAGCATCCCGTACTCCTGCGCGATACGTGCCGAGGGGACCACGAGGCGGGTCGAGAACGGACCGAAGACGAGGTCGACCTCGTCCTGGGCGATGAGGACCTCGTAGTCGGCGACGACGCGGTCGGCGTTGGACTGGTCGTCGAGGATCTTCAGCTCGACCTGCCGGCCGAGGAGCCCGCCGTCTTCGTTGACGATCTGGGCCCAGGCCTCGTAGCCGCGCTGGACGCCCTTGCCCGGCTCGGAGAAGTCGCCGGTGAGCGGGAGGGAGATGCCGATGACGATGGGGTCGTCGCCCCCGCCGTCGGACCCGCCGCTCGAGCCTCCGCAGGCGACGACGGTGAGGAGCGCTGTGGCGCTCGCGGCCGCGATGAGGGCGCGGCCTCGTGCGCTGGTGCCGCGTGGGCGGCTGGTCATGTGTGCCACGGGTGTTTCTCCTACTTCGTCGTAAGAAGGTCATCCAATGGGGATCACCGCACCTGCGGAGGCTCGTCGTCGAACATCCGGTGGAAAGCGGTTACCGCACACTATGCTCCCGGATAACATCAGCGCAAGACCCGGGCGAGGGTACAAAGTCCCGGACATGGCAAGGGGGCCATCGATGTCGGTCAGAGCGCAGCACGTCCCCGGCGAGCCCCGGCTCTCCGACGTCGCACGGCTCGCGGGGGTGTCGATCGCGACGGCCTCACGGGCCCTGTCAGGGGCGCGGGCCGTCACCCCTGAGCTCGGTCGGCGCGTGCTGGAGGCGGCCGACGCGCTCGCGTACACCGTGAACCCGCACGCCCGGTCGCTCGCCGGAGGTCTGACGGCTGTCCTGGGCCTGATGGTCTACGAGATCGACGACCCGTACTTCGCCGAGATCGCCGGCGGTGTGATCGCCGGGGCGGCCGAGCA
This sequence comes from Sanguibacter biliveldensis, assembly GCF_033798665.1. Classification (NCBI taxonomy): domain Bacteria; kingdom Bacillati; phylum Actinomycetota; class Actinomycetes; order Micrococcales; family Sanguibacteraceae; genus Sanguibacter; species Sanguibacter biliveldensis. The sequence continues at coordinate 2,937,719 of NZ_CP138359.1, read as the reverse complement.
GGGGTGGAGCGTGCAGGTCAGCCACCAGGACCGCACGCCTGCGAGCGACCTGGCCGGTGCCCGGCTGCTGCGGGGGCAGCGGGTCGGTGCGATCGTCATCGCCGGGTCCGGCTACAGGGACGCGGCCATGAACACCATGCTCAACGCCGAGCTCGAGGCCTACGCGGCGTCGGGGGGACGGCTCGTCGCGATCGGCCACCGCGACCTCGACTGCCACGCGGTGCTGCCCGACAATGTCGGTGCGGGGCGCGCTGTCGCCGAGCACCTCGTGGCGCTCGGGCACCGGCGCATCGGTGTCGTGGCCGGCCCGGAGCGGATGACCACGGTCCAGGACCGCAGCCGGGGGATCGCGGAGGTCGCGGCGGCCGCGCGGATCGACGACGTGGCCTGGGAGCACGCGGCCTTCACCCGTGACGGCGGACGGGCGGCGACGGCCCGGCTGCTCGAGGCACGCAACGACCTCACGGCGATCATCGCGCTCAACGACACCATGGCGATCGGGGCTCTGTCGGTCCTGCGCGAGCGCGGCGTCGCGGTGCCGCAGGCCGTGTCGGTGACGGGGGTCGACGACGTACAGGTGGCGCAGGACCTCGCACCCGCGCTGACGACGGTCCGGCTGCCCATGGCGAGCATGGGCCGGCGGGCCGCAGGGCTCGCGCTGCGGGCCGAGCGAGGTGCGGCGCAGGTGGTCGAGGTCGGTTTCGAGCTGGTCGTCCGTGCCTCGACGGCGCCGCCTGCCTGACCGAGCCGGGCTCGCGACCCGTGGGCAGACGGGTGCTCTGACGTGCACGGACGCCTCGTAGCGCCGTGAGGGCTGTCGGCTCGTCCGGGCAGTGACGCTCGTAGCACGCACGGAAAGCGTTTCCCCTAATTGTGCTCAGACCATTGCCACGTGCCTGGGCGCGTGCCAGGGTGAGCATGCCTGAAAGCGCTTCCCAATGACGAGGAGCCAGACAATGACGTCAGCACGCACCCGATCGGCGCGCCGCAGAGCGGCCGTCGCCATCCTTCTCTCAGCGGTCCTCGGGGCTCTGCCCCTGGCAGCCCCGGCCGGTGCCGCACCGGCCCCCGACGACCCCGGTGGCCCACCGCCACCGACGACCTCCGCAGGATTCACCGAGCACCTGGACTTCGAGCAGTACACCCCCGGGGCGCTCGACGGGCAGGACGGCTGGACCGCCAGCCCGGCGACGGCCGTCGTGCCCGACCCGCTCAACGGCAACAACTTCGTGCTCACCCAGAGCGGCCCCAGCATCCGGGCCTTCCGCGAGGTCCCGGCGATCGCTGACGGCGAGACCGGCACGCTGTTCTTCCGCATGCTCCGCAGCGGCAAGGTCGACACCTCCTTCGGGCTCACCGACGTCGACGCACCGAGCACCACCAGCCACAGCCGCGCCTACGTCAACCACCAGAACGACGACGTGCTGCGTGTCCGTGACGGCGGGGCCTTCGCCACCGCGGGTGCGTGGTCGCCCGACGTCTGGCAGTGCGTGTGGATCGTGGCGGACAACGCGACCGACACCGTCGCCGTGTACAGCCAGGGCGGTCCCTACGCCGAGCAGACCCGTCTGCCGGCAGGCTCGGAGACCCAGTTCGGGTTCCGGCAGGCCGTGACCGGTTCCCTCGACAGGTTCTACTGGGTCAACGGGACACCGAACCCCGGGACGCAGTACCTCGACGACGTCGCGGTCGACACCGCCGGTGCGAACCTTGCCGTCCCGAGCGGCAACCCTGCGGACTGCGAGGTCGGCGAGGTGCCGGCCGAGCCGCTCCTCAACCCTCTGCCCGACCCGACGCCCTCCGAGCTGGGGATCGAGGTCGAAGAGCTCGTGCAGCTGCCGGCCTCCTCGACCACCCCGGCAGCGAGCGACCCGCGGCTGATCCGGCACAACCGGATCACGCACCTCGACGAGGTGCCCGACGGCTCGGGCCGGCTCGCCGTGCCGGACATGAACGCCGTGCTGTACATGGTCGACAAGGAGACGGGGGAGTACGTGCCCTATCTCGACGTCCGCGCGCAGTTCCTCGACACCTTCCACAACCACGCAGGCCTGGGCACAGGGCTCGGTTTTGTCGAGCACCACCCGGACTACGCCACCAACGGCATCTTCTACACGGTCCACACCGAGGCAGGAGCCGCGCTCACCCAGGACACGCCGGACTTCCCAGGGTTCGGGGCGACCAACTTCCACAGCGTGCTCACCGAGTGGACGGCCGACGACCCGTCGGCGACGACCTTCGCAGGCACCAGCCGCGAGGTGATGCGGGTGCCCTTCAACGGCCGCGTGCACACGATCCAGCAGCTGGCCTTCAACCCGACTGTCGCCCCCGGTGACGCCGACTACGGGAAGCTCTACGTCCTCGTCGGTGACGGCGGCAACGGGGTCGGCAACGGCAACCCGCAGGACCTCGCGACACCCCAGGGCACGATCTTGCGCATCGACCCTCTCGGCGACGACAGCGCCAACGGGCAGTACGGGATCCCTGCGGACAACCCCTTCGTGGGGACCGCCGGCGCTCTCGGCGAGATCTACGCCGTCGGTATGCGTGACCCGCACAGGATCAGCTGGGACACCGGCGGCGAGCACACGATGTACCTCGGGCACATCGGCGAGTGGCAGGTCGAGTCGGTCTACGCCGTCGAGGCGGGCGACAACTTCGGCTGGTCGGACCGTGAGGGGCCCTTCGTGGCCGAGAACCGTCAGATCTTCCCGCTCCCGGCCGACGACGCCGAGCAGTTCGACTTCACCTACCCGGTGGCCGCGTACGACCACAACCGTGATCCCGGCCAGACCGGGGACGCGGGTGTCGCCCTCAACGGTGGGTTTGTCTACCGCGGTGCGATCCCCGAGCTCCAGGGCAAGTACCTCTTCACCGACCTGGTCCGCGGCTGGGTGCTGTCGACCGAGGAGGACGAGATGGTCCGGGGTGACGGCGACCCCGCCGGTCTCGCCGAGATCTCTCAGCTCAAGGTCTTCGTCGACGGTGTCGAGACGACCTTCGCCGACCTCGTCGGCGACACCCGGGTCGACCTGCGCTTCGGGTCCGACGCCGACGGCGAGCTCTATCTCGTCTCCAAGGCCGACGGCCGGGTCTGGACCGTCACGGGAGCCCGCACGGGCGACCCGGTGCCGGTCCAGCCCTCCGTGCTGCCCGAGCTCGCCCCGAGCCTGGTGGCCCACTACACCTTCGACCACCCTGTCGAGGGCGACCTGACGAAGGAGCTCGACCAGGGCTTCTCCGGCACGACGATCGACCTGGTCAACGGTGGTCGGGAGATGCGGGTGACCGACCGCGCCTACCCGGGCGCAGGCCGCGCACTCCAGACGCAGCAGCTGAGCGCGACGGCTGCGTCGAACGACGACTGGAAGGCCGGGGTCTACGACCCTGAGGGTGTCGACACGCTGAGGCCCTTCGCCGGGGCTGACGAGACCACGATCATGGGCTGGTTCAAGCCCACGGGCGAGATGCCCGCACTCAACTCGAACACCGCCGACCCGGCCGACCGCTACAACGCGATCGGTCTGGCGGGCATCCTCACCGGGACCTCTGACGGGCACGCGGTCCGCACGCTGCTCGAGGTCATCAACGTGAACGGCGAGCCGAAGGTCGTCGGTCTGGCCCGCCGGGTCGACACCGGCGCCTCGTGGACGTACGCGGCGAACCTGCCCTGGGACGAGATCCTCGAGCAGGGCGAGTGGGTGCACCTCACGGCGACCTTCGACTTCGTCAACGGGTCGATGGCCCTGTACATGAACGGCGAGCCGCTCGAGGGGACCTACACCTCGGCGACCAACCCGTGGGGCCCGGGGAGCGCCTCGGAGTCCGACCCGCGCGGCATCAAGATCGGCGGCAGCTTCCCGCAGAACACCCGGGAGTCCAACCCCTGCGACTGCCGGATGGACGACCTGATGTTCCTCGACTCCGCGGTGTCGGCCGACCAGGTCGCGGCGCAGTTCGACAGGTACGCAGCAGAACCCGTCGTCACGGTGCCGCCGCCGTCGTGCACCCCGGCCGGGGTGGTCCTGACCGACGTGATGGGAGCCGAGAGCTGGACGCCGCGGACACCCTCGAAGTGGCAGCTCCCCGGAGACGAGATCATCCTCGCCGAGGCGGGGACCAATCCTGACGACGGCATCCGCCGACCCTTCGAGTACGCGGTCCTCACCGAGGGCCCCGTCCTCGGGTCGGTCGACATCCAGGCGGAGGTCAGGCTCGACGAGCCCGTCTCCGTCAACAACCGGGACGTGATCGTGGTCTTCGGCTACACCTCGGACGCGCAGTACTACTACGCGCACCTGTCGCAGGACAACACGATCTACCCGCACAACGGGATCTTCAAGGTCGACGGCAAGGACCGCGAGCGCATCGACGACCAGTGGGACGGCGCGGTCGGTGCACCCCCGGCGGTGACCGACGACGAGTTCCACGCGGTCCGGGTGGTGCACTGCGCCGACACCGGCGAGATGGCCGTCTACCTCGACGGTCTCGAGAAGCCGTTGCTCACGGCGACCGACACGACCTTCACCTCGGGTCGTGTGGGCTTCGGCTCCTTCGACAACGTCGGCCGGATGCGTGGGCTCACGGTGACGGGCACCGCCGTCGCCGAGCGTGAGCTCGAGATCGCCGTCGAGGCGGTCCCGAGGTGCCTCGGAGCCTCTGCGGTCGTCGCGGTGTCGGCGACCAACGCCGACGTCGTGCCCTTCGGCGTGGTGACCCTGGCCACCCCCTCGGGGACTCGGGAGTTCGCGTCCCTCGAGGTCGGCAGGCGGGCCTACACCTCCTTCGCCGTCCGAGGCCCGTCGCTCCCGGCCGGGACGGCGACCGTGACGGCCACGGCCGTCGTCGACGGTCACGAGATCACGTCTGAGGAGTCCGTGCCCTACGACGCGATCACCTGCTAGGACCGCTGGGCCCGGCCGGTGCCGCCGGCCGGGCCCAGCGCGACCCAGCCCTGTCGAGGGAGGCTGCCCGGACGCCCTGTGGCGCCACGGGCGCCTTCCTCCGCCCCCTGCACTCTCTCGACCGAAACCTCCGACAGGAAGCAGACCCATGTCTCGTCTCTCTCGCGCCGGCGCGATCGCAGCGCTCGGCTCAGCATCCCTCCTCCTGGCGTCGACAGCCGTCGCCGCCCCTGACCCCGCCCCCGGACCCGTCGACGAGGGCGGCGTGCCGCTGCTGGTCGAGGTCACCGACCAGGGCGCCCTGGCGATGACCGTCGACACCAGTCCCGTCGCGCTGTCCGAGTCGGGCTCGGACAGCGACGTCCGGCAGTTCACAGGTGTCCTGCCGACAGTCACCGTGACCGACACCCGCACCACGAGCGACGAGGGTGTCGCCTGGGCTGTCGTGGGGGACACCTCCGACTTCGAGGCCGTCGACTCCGGCTCGGTGATCTCCGGGACGTACCTCGGGTGGGCGCCACGCCTGGTGAGCACCCCGCCGGACGACGACGGGTCGGTCGTCGAGGGGGTCCCGGTGGCCTCCGAGGCCGACGACGGCACGGGTGTGGTCGGCGGCTACGACCTCCTGGTGTCGACCTTCGACTCCTCCGACGCCCGCGAGTTCGGGGCGTCGTGGGAGGCCTCGGCCGACCTCGCCCTGAGGGTCCCCGTCGTCGAGGCGCCCCCGGGCTCCTACAGCGCGACGCTGACCCTCTCGCTCTTCGAAGGCTGACCGACCGTGGGCGGGGCTGCCGACGGCACCCCGCCCACTGCTCCCGAAGGAGGTCCCGTGACCGCATCCCCCGGCTTGCGCACTACCGTCGCCCGGCTGCTCGCAGCGCTCACCCTGATCGTCCTGACGGTCGCTCTCGGTCCGGTGCCTGCTGCGGGGGCGTCGGCCCCGGACCCCGCCTCGCAGGTCTCCTGGTCTGTCTCGCCGGCCAGTGCCGAGGGACCTGACGGGCGCCGGACCATCGACGTCGCCGTGCCCCCGGGCGGGTCCGTCCAGGAGCACGTCCTGGTGCGCAACCTCAGCGAGCACGCGGTGACCTTCGACATCACCGCCAACGACGGCTACCTCACAGCCTCGGGCCGCTTCGACATGCGGCCCAGGTCCCACGCCCCGGTCGAGGCCGGTGCGTGGGTCGACGTGGTGAGCACCCTCGAGCTCGAGGCCGGCGCCAGTGCTGTCGTCCCCGTCCTGCTCCAGGTCCCCGCCGACGCGACCCCGGGGGACTACTCGGCGGGTGTCGCGGCCAGCGTGGTCACGAGCGCCGACGGCCTCGTCTCGACCGAGCACCGTGTCGGTGTCCGGGTGGACGTCAGGGTCGCTGGCGACCTCGCCCCGGCGCTCGCGCTCGACGACCTCGAGGCGCGCTACGTGCAGTCGTGGAACCCCTTCGCCCCGGGTTCGGTGACGGTCTCGTCGACCGTGGCCAACACCGGCAACGTCAGGCTGCGCAGCGAGGTCAGCTCGAGTATCGCCCCGTGGTCGGGACGCGCTCTGAGCGGCGCCACGCAGACACCCGACCTGTCGCCAGGCGCGCAGACGCCCGTCGTCGTCACCACCGAGAGGGTCTGGCCCCTAGGTCCGCTGCGGACGACGGTCGCGTTGCACCCTGCAGCAGACACCGAGGCCGCTGCAGGCGCAGAAGCCATCGCCCCTGTCGTCCAGACCTTCACCACCTGGGCACTCCCCGTGCCCCAGCTCCTCGTGGTGCTCGGCGCGCTCGCGGTGGTGCTCGCGCTGCGGTCAGCAGTCCGCGGTCGACGTCGCCGGCTGGCCCGCATGCTCGCCGAGGCGAAGCAGGCGGGGATCGCCGAGGCCACCGTGCACCACGGGAAGGCCTGAGACTCCACCTGGAGACCTGGAGACCTGGAGACCTGGAGACCTGGAGACCTGGAGACCTGGAGACCTGGAGACCTGGAGACCTGGAGACCTGGAGACCTGGAGACCTGGAGACCTGGAGACCTGGAGACCTGGAGACCTGGAGACCTGGAGACCTGGAGACCTGGAGACCCGGACACCCGGACACCCAGTCGTCGTCGTCCTGTGCCGTCGCCCTCTCGCCCGGCTCCCGACCCCGGTCACGGCATGCGTCCCGGTTGCCCTGCCGACAGGCCCGGGCGAGACTTGCCCCTCATCAGGAGGGAACCCCATGGACACGGATGTCGTCGTCGTCGGCGCAGGTCTCGCAGGTCTCCAGAGCGCCCGACGCCTGGAGCGGCTCGGTCTGCGGGTGACGGTCCTCGAGGCCGGTGACGCCGTCGGCGGCAGGGTCCGTACCGACACGGTCGACGGGTTCCTCTGCGACCGTGGCTTCCAGGTGCTCAACCCCTCCTACCCGGCCGTGCGGGACTGGATCGACGTCCCGTCCCTCGCGCTCCAGACTTTCGGTGTCGGCGTCGTGGTGCGCACCGGTGAGACCAGGACGACCCTCGCCCACCCGCTCCGGCACCCGCAGCACGCCCTCGGGACCGTGCTCAGCGATCTCACGCCGGTCTCGGACCTCGTCGCGCTCGCCCGGTGGCTCGGACCCACCCTCCTGCACGCCAGGGCTGCGTTCCGCTCGACACCGGACCTGCCGCTCGGGGAGTCCTTCGACCAGGTCGGTCTCACCGGCCGCCTGCGCCGCGACGTCCTCGACACCTTCCTCGCTGGGGTCCTCGCCGACAGCACCGGCAGCAAGTCCGCAGGCTTCGTCAGGCTGCTCATGCGCTCCTTCGCCCTCGCTGCCCCAGGTCTCCCGCGCGAGGGCATGCAGGCGATGCCCGAGCAGATGGCCGCCTGGCTGGCAGAGCCGGTCCGGCTCGGCACCCCGGCCCGCGAGCTGCGAGAGACCTCGGACGGGGTCGTCGTGTCGACAGATCAGGGGACGCTCCGCGCCCGCGCAGCGGTCGTCGCGGTCGGTCCGCAGGACGTCGCCTCTCTGGTCGACCTCCCAGCCCCCGTCACGCACGGGCTGACCACCTGGTGGTTCCGCACGCCCGAGGTCCCGCGGGCCAGCCCTTTCATCGTCCTCGACGCCTCGCGTCCCGGCGGGGGACCGGCAGGCCCGGTGTGGAACACCGCCGTGGTCTCCGAGGCAGCCCCGTCGTACGCGCCGCACGGCGAGCACCTGGTCCAGGCGACCACGCTGCTCGACCGACACGACGGCCGCGCGAGCGAGGTCGACGTCCTCCGCGACCTCGCGCGGATCTACGGGACGTCGACCAGCGGATGGGAGGTGCTGGTCCACCACGTCGTCGAGCACACGCTGCCCGCGCAGCCGCCGCCGCTCCGGGACCGACGCCCACGCTGGACGGGAGACCGCGTGCTGGTCGCCGGCGACCACCAGGCCACAGGGTCGATCCAAGGGGCGCTGCTCTCGGGCGACCGCGCCGGCCACGCGCTCGCGAGCCGACTGCGTCCATGACCGCGGTGCCACCCCCGACACCGCACCCGAACCCGGCGCCGCACCTGGCGCAGACGCCACCCCTGAACCGGGCGCCACTGCCGCACCTGCGTCTCGTCCTGCCGCACCAGCTCTTCGACGAGCACCTCGACGCCGGTCTCGGCACGCTCTTCGTGGTGGTCGAGCACGACCTGCTCTTCAGGCAGTACAGGTTCCACTCCCACAAGCTGGTGCTGCACCGCGCGTCGACGGAGCGCTTCGCGGCACGCCTGCGGGCGCGCGGGCACGAGGTCCGCACGCTGCGCAGCGACGCCGGTCGCAGCTCCCACGACCAGCTCTGCGCCCTCGTGCGTGGCCTGTCCCCGGTGCAGGTGACCTTCTTCGACGTGGTCGACGACTGGATGGAACGTGACCTCCGCTCCGCGCTCGCGGACGGCGGGTACACGCTCCACGCCGACGACGTGCTCGAGACCCCGAGCTTCCTCACCGACCGCGCCCAGGTCGACGCGTGGTTCGCGGGGAACGCCCCGCGCATGCAGGACTTCTACGTGTGGCAGCGTCGCAGGCTCGACGTCCTGCTCGACGGCGACCAGCCCGTCGGCGGGCGATGGTCCTACGACGCCGACAACCGCAAGAAGCTCCCGCGCGACTACGTGCCCCACGTGGTCGGCCGCTTCGCACGCCATCCCGTGCTGCGCGACGAAGGCACCTTCGACCTCGAGTCGCTTTTCGACGACCCAGCCGACGACACGGCTGGCGGCTACGACGGCGACCACCGCGACGGCCGTGCCCACGCCGACGGCAGTCGGCCCGACCGGGCGGCGCGACCCCAGGAGGTCGACGAGGCCATCGCCTGGGTGGCGGCAGAGTTCCCCGACGCCCCGGGCGACCCACAGCTCTTCGCCTGGCCCACGAGCGCCGACGAGGCCCGCGAGCACCTGGACGAGTTCGTCCGTGAGCGTCTGCACGACTTCGGCCCCTACGAAGACGCGATCTCGACCGAGCACCCCTTCATCGCGCACAGCCTGCTGACCGCCGCGCTCAACATCGGTCTGCTCGACCCTCGCGACGTCCTGCAGGCGGTGCTCGACGGTGCCGACGAGAGCACGCCGCTCGCCTCGGTCGAAGGATTCGTCCGGCAGGTCATCGGGTGGCGCGAGTACATGCGGGCGACGTACCGCGTCTACGGCCGCCGCATGCGGACGTCCAACTACCTCGGCCACACCCACGCCCTCGGCGACGGCTGGTGGGACGCCACGACGGGCCTGGAACCCGTCGACCTGGTGATCTCCAGGGTCCTCGCGACGGGTTACGCCCACCACATCGAGCGGCTCATGGTGCTGGGCAACGCGATGTCGCTCCTGCGGGTCGACCCTGACGAGGTCTACCTGTGGTTCATGGAGATGTTCATCGACGCCTATGACTGGGTGATGGTCCCCAACGTCTACGCGATGAGCCAGTTCGCGGCCGGGACGGCGATCACCACCAAGCCCTACGTCTCGGGCAGCAGCTATCTGCGGAAGATGTCCGACCTGCCGCCGGGGGAGTGGCGGGCGGACTGGGACGGGCTCTACTGGGCCTTCGTCGAGGACCAACGCCCGGTCTTCGAGGCCAACCACCGCGCGACGATGGTCGTCGCCCTCCTCGACAAGATGGCCCCGACGACCCTCCGCGAGCACCGACGGCGTGCGGGCGCTCTGCTCGAGCCGGAGGCCGGGGCGTCCGGGTTGCTCCGGACTCAGCCAGCGGACCCGTCCTCGGGCTGAGCCCAGCGGACCGCCCGGCAGCCCGTCACCATGACGAGTCCAGCGGGCTACGTCCCCGTCTCGCGCCCGATCTGCTGGAACAGCGTCTGGAGCAGCTCAGCGGGAACAGCCTCGAGCGCGCTGGACGGTTCTGACGTCTCGGCGGCGCTCGCGTGCGGGAGGCGGCTGACCTCCTGGTGCAGGCGTTCCATCTTCACGTCGAGCCGGTTCGCTACGGTCGCCGCGTCGCGCAGCTCGTCGAGCAGGGTCTGCGGCACGTCGCCGTCGTACTTGTAGTAGATCTTGTGCTCGAGGCTCGCCCAGAAGTCCATCGCGATGGTGCGGATCTGGATCTCGACCTTGACGTGCTCGACCCGGTCCGACAGGAACACCGGCACCTGGACGATCAGGTGCAGGCTCTTGTAACCGTTCTCCTTCGGGTGGGCGATGTAGTCCTTGACCTCGACGACCGTCACGTCCTCCTGCGACATGAGCATGTCCCGGATCGTGTACGTGTCGGCGATGAAGCTGCACGTGATCCGGATCCCGGCGATGTCGAAGATCTGCTCGCGGATCGCGTCGACTCGCAGCGGGCAGCCCTTGCGGACCGCCTTGGCGAGGATGCCCTCGGGGGACTTCAACCGAGAGCTCACGTGCTCGATCGGGTTGTAGTCGTGCACGTAGCTGAACTCGTCCTTGAGGATGTTCACCTTGGTGAGCATCTCCTCGAGGCCGAACTGGTACGCCATGACGAAGCGCGTCAGCTCGTCGCGCGCCGCGACGAGAGCGCCGCGCTGGTCCGGCGAGAGCCGTGCGAAGGACTGCGCGACCGGCTCGGCGAGGGGGCCGCTGCCGACCGTCGGCGGGGGGAACCCTGGGGAGAGGCGATCGGCCTCGTGCGCGTCGGCGCTCATCTGTCGTCGTGCTCCTGTCGGTCCGAGGTCGGGGCGACCTCGTCGATCGAGACGTCCCGGCACCTCTCGAGACTAGTCGTCGCCCGGCGCGGGGCGTGGGACCGCTCGTGACGACTGTGTGGGGGACGTGGGACGACCCTGCAGACCGGGACGCGAGGAGCGGCATCGTCGGCGGGTGAGCAATGAGCAGATCGTATCGCTTCGAGCGGTTGACACTATTTCAAGATGCTTGTCATCTTAAAAAGGTATCCCAGCAGGCCCGCGAACGTTGTAGTGGTGCTTGGGTCCCGGTTCAGCATCTCTGAAAACGTTGCGATACCAACGTGCGCGGCGCCCATGGTCCACATTGTGAACGGCAGATGACCAATGTTACCGAGCAGTATCAACTCGGTAACGATCAGCCTTTATGGGTGAGATTCGTTCGAGTGGTCGACATCACGTAGGTAACTTTCTCGTACACACGATCCCCAGACCAGCCGCATCCCCCCGGTCGTCCCGGCAGGGGTGAGACGTGTCGCAGGCCCACGGGTATCTCGCATCCTTCGAGGAGGAACATTGAAGATCAGGCGCACTCACGCCACGGTCGCGATGCTGGCCACGGGCGCTCTCGTGCTCGCCGGCTGCACGTCGTCCGACGACTCTGACGACGCCCCCAGCGCGTCGTCGTCGAGCACCGGTGGCTCTGCCGAGCCGACCAGCACCGGCAAGGAAGACCTCGGCGAGGTCGTCACGGCTGACGACTCGATCTCCTACAGCCTCGGTGGTGAGGAGTGGCTCGGGTACAACGGCAACACGCCGGAGACGTACTCGACCTACAACTCTGTGGTCAACGACCGCATCTTCGGCAGTTTCATGTACTTCGGCACCGACGGCGCCATCTACCAGGACGAGGACTACGGCACGTTCAAGCTGACGTCCGAAGACCCGATGTCGGTCGAGTACACCCTCAACGACGCGGCGGTCTGGTCTGACGGCACGCCGATCGCGTACGAGGACTACCTCCTCGACTGGGCCGCCCAGTCCATGACGGACGGCGTCGACGACGAGGGCAACCCCGTCCCGCTGTTCAACAGCGTCTCCGGCCTCGAGTTCGGCGGCCGCGTGCTCGAGGGCCCGCAGGGTGAGATCGGCGGCAAGACCTTCACCTACGACTACGAGAGCCCGTACCCCGACTACCAGCTCCAGGTGACCAGTGCCTTCCCCGCGCACATCGCCGCCGAGCAGGGTGGCCTCACGGTGGAGCAGCTCGTCGAGGCCATCAAGGCCAAGGACGTCGAGACGCTCCGCCCCGTGGCCGAGTTCTGGAACACCGGATGGCTCTCCCCGACGCCGGGCGAGCTGCCCGACGAGGCGATCCGTCCGTCCTCCGGCCCGTACAAGCTGTCCTCCTGGACCGCGGGCGAGTCGATCACCCTCGAGGCCAACGAGAACTACTGGGGCACCCCGCCCGCGACCAAGACGCTCGTCTACCGCTTCGTGGCCCCCGAGGCCATGGTGCAGGCCCTGCAGAACGGTGACCTCAACGTCATCGAGCCGCAGGCCACGGTCGACACCGTCGCCCAGCTCGAGGGCATCGGCGACTCCGTCACCCTCGAGACCGGGCAGTCCCTCACGTGGGAGCACCTGGACTTCAACTTCAACAACGGTGTCTTCGCCGACAACCTCGCGCTCCGTGAGGCCTTCGCCATGTGCGTGCCGCGCCAGCAGATCGTCGACAACCTGGTCAAGCCTGTCGACCCCGAGGCTGTCGTCATGAACGCCCGCGAGGTCTTCCCCTTCCAGGAGCGCTACTCCGAGCTCCTCGAGACCTCCTACGACGGTCGTTACGACGAGGTCGACATCGACGGTGCCAAGGCCAAGATCGAAGAGGCCGGCGTGACCGGACCGATCGACGTCCGCATCGGCTACTCCGCTCCGAACCAGCGTCGCACCGAGCAGGTCGCCCTCATCAAGTCCAGCTGCGACGAGGCCGGCTTCAACGTGACCGACGCGGGCAACGAGGACTTCTTCGCACCGGGCGGCACGCTCGAGCGCGGTGACTACGAGGTCGCCCTCTTCGCCTGGGCCGGATCGGGCCAGATCGTCTCGGGTCAGAACATCTACTCCTCGACAGGTGCGCAGAACTACGGCGGGTTCTCCAACGCCGAGGTCGACGCAGCCTGGGAGACCCTCGCGACCACCCTCGACGAGGACGAGCAGTTCACGCAGATCCAGACCATCGAGAAGCTGCTCTGGGACAACCTGTACGGCATCCCGGTCTTCGCGCACCCCGGTGTGAGCGCCTTCGACTCGACGCTCTCGAACGTCCGCCGCACGGCGACGCAGAACACCGTCGCGTGGAACGCCGAGCAGTGGGTCCGCGCGTCCTGAGACCGCAGCACCACAGGGACCTGACCTCGGTGAGGTCCCGGTGGTCAGGCGCCACGGGCGCCTGACCACCACACCGGCTGGGGTGGGGGCTCACCGCCTCCACCCCAGCTTTTTGTGAGCCAGAAGCCTCTCGGTCATGGCACTATGAAGGAGTTTTGTGGCTCGACGCGTGCGGTGCGCGCGCCCAGGTCACCGCTCCCAATGGAACTTGAAGGGTTAGTTCGTGACCAAGTTCATCCTGCGTCGACTAGGACAGTCACTCCTCGTCCTGCTCGGCGGCTCACTGTTGCTCTACGTCCTGGTGATCAACTCGGGAGACCCCCTCAAGGACCTCCGCGAGAGCAACGCGAAGAACCGCGAGTACCTCATCCAGCAGCGCACCTCGTTCATGGGGCTCGACGAGCCCTGGTACGCGCGGTACTGGGACTGGCTCCGCGGTGTGTCCAAGTGCTTCACGCTCAACTGCGACCTCGGGACCAACCGTTCCGGCACAGACGTCACAGCCCTCCTCGGCAACGCCGTCGCCTCGACCCTCCGACTCGTGATCCTCGCAACGGTGCTCGCGATCATCATCGGTGTGCTCGTCGGGATCATGACGGCCATCCGCCAGTACTCGGGCTTCGACTACGTCGTGACCTTCATGGCCTTCCTCTTCTACTCCCTCCCCGTGTTCTGGGTCGCGGTCCTGCTCAAGGAGTACGGCGCGATCAGGTTCAACGACTGGATCGTCGAACCGACCTTCTCACCCGTGCAGATCATCATCACCGCGCTGGTCATCGGCTTCGCGCTGCAGGGGATCCTCGGGGGTGACCGCAAGCGGCGCCTGCTGACCGCAGGCACCGCGATCGTCTTCGTCGCGGCAGCGATGTTCTACTTCAGCGCAGTCGAGTGGTTCCGCCGCCCGGCTCTCGGCGTCGGCGTGGTCGTCCTCGTCGCGGCGGCCTTCGCGGTCGGCCTCACGGTCCTGATCGTCGGGCTCAGCAACCGCCGGGTGCTCTACGCGGGCCTCACCACCGTCGGTGCTGGCCTCGTCAGCTACTTCGTCACCATGCCGATCCTCGAAGACCCCTCGTGGGGGATCATCGCGGTCCTCGGTCTTGTCACCGTCGTGGTGGGCGCAGCCGTCGGCTGGTTCTGGGGCGGAGAGTCGCGTCGTCTCGCGATGACGGTCTCGATCTCGACAGCCGTGATGATGGGCATCCTCACGATCGCCGACCACGCGATCTCGAACTGGAGCGGCCTGCTCAAGCTCAAGCCGCGCCCGATCTCGACCATCGGCTCCGAGACCCCCAACCTCGTGGGGTCGTTCTGGGACACCTTCCTCGACCAGGGGACGCAGCTCATCCTGCCGACCATCGTGCTCACGCTCATCTCGGTCGCGTCGTACACCCGCTACACGCGCTCCTCGATGCTCGAGGTGATGAACCAGGACTACGTCCGCACGGCACGGTCCAAGGGGCTCTCCGAGCGGGTGGTCATCGTCAAGCACGCCTTCCGCAACGCGCTCATCCCGATCACGACGATCGTCGCCTTCGACTTCGCGGGTCTCATCGGCGGCGCCGTCATCACCGAGAAGGTCTTCGGCTGGAAGGGCATGGGTGAGCTGTTCCAGACTGGCCTGTCCAACGTGGACCCGGCTCCTGTCATGGCCTTCTTCCTCGTGACGGGCACCGCGGCGATCGTCATGAACCTGGTCGCCGACCTCGCCTACGCCGCCCTCGACCCGCGGATCAGGAGGTGACGGCCATGCCCAGTGCGACCACCACGACCGTGACCACCCTGCCCGCGACCCGCGCCATGACCACCGGAGAGCGCAATGACTGACCCCAACCAGCCCGTGAACCCGGAGCGCATCCCGACTCCGGCAGACGGCGGCATCGACCCCGTCGCGGCTCACATGCACGACGCCCCCGGGCCGTCGAAGACCGAGCAGAAGTCCTACAGCCAGGGCCAGCTCGTCGTGCGCCGGTTCCTGCGCCACAAGGGCGCGATGGTCTCCCTCGTCATCCTGGTGCTCATCACGCTGCTCGCCTTCACCTCGATCGGCATCGGCCCGATCCCCGGCTGGTGGGGCAAGGACTACACCAAGGCCGCGGACGTCATCAACGGCGGACGCCCGACCTACTCCTTCCCCTTCACGCTCGGCGAGCACCCCTTCGGGCAGGACTCGACGGGCAAGGACTACTTCGCCCTCGTGATGAAGGGGACGCAGGTCTCGCTCATCGTCGCCTTCACCGTCGGGATCCTCGCGACCATCCTCGGGACCGTCATCGGCGGCCTCGCGGGGTACTTCCGCGGCTGGCTCGAGACGCTGCTCATGCGGCTCACGGACCTCGTCATCGTCATCCCGCTCCTGGTCCTGGCCGCGGTGCTCGGACAGATCGCGTCCTCGTGGGGTGTGTTCGGGCTCGCGATCATGCTCGGCCTCGTCACCTGGACCGGCCTCGCCAGGCTCGTCCGCGGAGAGGTCCTCTCGCTCCGTGAGCGCGAGTTCGTCGCCTCGGCGCGGGCCATCGGCACGGGTTCGGCCCGGATCGTCGTCAAGCACATCCTGCCGAACACGATCGGCGTCATCATCGTCTCGGCGACCCTGTCGATCGCCTCGGCGATCCTGCTCGAGACCGCGCTGAGCTTCCTCGGCTTCGGGGTCAAGCCGCCCGACGTCTCGCTCGGGCTGCTCATCAGCGACTACCAGAACGCGTTCACCAACCGACCGTGGCTCTTCTGGTTCCCCGGTCTGTTCATCCTGGCCATCGCGCTCACCGTGAACTTCATCGGTGACGGCCTCCGTGACGCCTTCGACCCCCGTCAGAACAGGAACAAGGACTGATGAGCACCATGACACCCGCTCCTGCGGACAGCACAGCAGTCCTGTCCTTCACCGACCTCGACGTCAAGTTCGGCACCGAGTTCGGCACCGTGCACGCCGTCAAGGGCATCTCCCTGGCGGTCCAGCCGGGCGAGGTCCTCGCGCTCGTCGGCGAGTCCGGCTCGGGAAAGTCCGTCACCTCGATGACGGCCCTCGGGCTGCTCCCCAAGAACGCCCGGGTGGCGGGGCGCATCACCGTGGGCGACACCGTCGTCGGCGAGCTCGACGACAAGGGTCTGCGCCGCATGCGCGGCAACGACGTGGCCATGGTCTTCCAGGAGCCCATGACAGCGCTCAACCCCGTGCTCACCATCGGCACCCAGCTCACCGAGGCCCTCGAGCTGCACGGCATCGCCTACGGCAAGCAGGCCGTGGCCCGCGCCGTCGAGCTGCTGCGCATGGTCGGCATCCCGGAGCCGGAGCGCCGCGTCAAGCAGTACCCGCACGAGCTCTCGGGCGGGCAGCGTCAGCGTGTGGTCATCGCGATGGCCATCAGCTGCGACCCGAAGGTGATCATCGCCGACGAGCCCACCACGGCTCTCGACGTCACGGTCCAGGCCGACATCCTCGACTTGCTGCGCTCGCTCAAGGACAAGCTCAACACCGGCATCCTGCTCATCACCCACAACATGGGTGTCGTGGCAGACATGGCCGACCGCGTGGCCGTGATGCTCAAGGGCACCATCGTCGAGACCGGCACGGCCGACGAGGTGCTCAACCACCCGCAGCACGACTACACCAAGAAGCTGCTCGCCTCGGTCCCGCACCTCGGGTCCGGGCCGGGGCAGCTCGGCACCGTCGTCACCGAGGTGGCCGAGGCCCCCGAGGGCGACAAGCCGGCGCTCGAGCTGAAGAACCTCGTCATCGAGTACCAGCGCGTGGGCAAGACGCCCTTCCGCGCTGTCGACGACGTGACCTTCACCGTCGGCTCGGGCGAGATCGTCGGGCTCGTGGGGGAGTCGGGCTCGGGCAAGTCGACGATCGCGCGCTGCGCCCTCGGGCTCATCCCGGCGGTCAGCGGCTCCGTGTCGATCTTCGGCACGAGCTTCGCCGCGATGAACCACAAGCAGTCCAAGGCGCTCCGCAAGCGGATCGGCGTCGTGTTCCAGGACCCGGCCTCGTCGCTCAACCCGCGTTTCCCGATCGGCGACTGCATCGCCGAGCCCCTCGTGGTCCACAAGATCGGGGACAAGAAGTCCAGGCTCGCCAAGGTCTACGAGCTCCTCGACGCCGTCGAGCTGCCCCGCGACGTCATCAACCGGTACCCGCACGAGCTCTCCGGCGGTCAGCGCCAGCGTGTGAGCATCGCCCGCGCCCTGACGCTCGACCCTGAGCTGCTCGTCGCTGACGAGCCCACCTCGGCCCTGGACGTCTCGGTCCAGGCGAGCGTCCTGGCAATGTTCACGGCCCTCCAGGAGCGCTACCGCTTCGGCTGCGTCTTCGTCTCGCACGACCTCGCGGTCATCGACATGCTCGCGCACCGCGTGGTCGTGCTGCAGGACGGCAAGATCGTCGAGCAGGGCACCCGGGAAGAGGTGCTCCTCAACCCGACGCAGGAGTACACGCGTCGCCTGCTCGCCGCAGCGCCGGTCCCCGAGCCCGGGGAGCAGCGTCGTCGACGCGACGCACGCCACGCCCTGCTCGCCCAGCTGGGCGACGAGGTCACCGAGCTGCGCACCTGAGAGGTCTCGAGAACCTGCGCACGGCTCACGCAGAGGCGCCCACCCGGCTGGAACGGGTGGGCGCCTCTCGTGCGTCTGGTGCCGCCGGGACCTCTGCCGCACGTCGCGGCCGACCGCAACCGGGGGAGCGCCGGCGGCCGGCTGCGGCGGGACCACGCCGACGAGGGTGATCTCAGACCGTGCTCGCAGGCTGTCGGAAGGCCGATGTATCTGCGCTAACGTCCCAGTTCAGATGGGCTGACAGGTCAATGATCGCAACGATCTGCTTGCTGCTTGTCCAGCATGTGAACACTGTGTCTCCAGTGTTACTGACCAGTATCACTTCGGTAACGATCACCACCCCAGGCCCCCCGATGGTCAGAGGTGCCCCGGAGAGCCGATAGTTTCCTCTACATACGACGGTCTCTCTCCCTCTCGCGCGCCCGGATCTTTCCCGGGCCCCTCGAGCGGGACGCACCCGGTGCGGGGGCCCCCAGTCCTTCCAGGAGGAACATTGAAGATCAGGAAGCTCAGCGCTGTCGCAGCCGTCACGGCTGCCAGCGTGCTCGCCCTCTCGGCGTGCGGCAGCGACGACAACGGCGGCAGCGGAGAGGGTTCGGGGTCCACCTCGGACAACGTCTTCACCATCGCCTACAACGCTGACGGTGGCCACCAGGCCTGGGTCGACGCCACGGCGAACAGCATCAAGAACACGCTGGGCATCAACGCGGAGGGCAAGCCGTACGCGACCTTCGCCGAGCTCCGCACCGACGTCACCGAGCGCAAGATGACCGGCGCGTTCCGCACCGGGTGGCAGGCTGACTACCCCAGCCTCTACAACTTCCTCGGCCCGCTCTACGGCACCGGCGCCGGCTCGAACGACGGCGAGTACTCGAACCCCGAGTTCGACGACCTGCTGACGCAGGGCCAGGGTGCGGCGAGCGTCGACGAGGCCAACGGCTTCTTCGACCAGGCTCAGGAGATCCTCCTGGCCGACCTCCCCGCGATCCCGCTGTGGTACGCCAACGTCACCGGTGGCTCCTCCGAGGCCGTCGACAACGTCGCCTTCGGCTGGAACAGCGTCCCGCTGTACTACGCCGTGACGAAGGAGGACGGCACCCCCGTCCGTGCCAACGGCACCGAGCCCCAGAACCCGCTCGTCCCGACCAACACCAACGAGGTCGGCGGCGGTCGCATCATCGACGCGCTCTTCCAGGGCCTCATGTCCTACGACGAGTCGGGTGCGCCGGTCAACGAGCTCGCCGAGTCGGTCACGAGCGACGACCAGCAGACCTGGACCATCAAGATCAAGGGCGGCACGACCTTCACCAACGGTGAGGCCGTCACCGCGAAGTCCTTCGTCGACGCGTGGAACTACGGCGCGCTGCTCAGCAACGCCCAGCTCTCCTCGTACTTCTTCGAGGGCATCGAGGGCTACTCGGCCGAGGCCGACTCGCCGCTCACCGGCCTCGCGGTCGTCGACGACACCACCTTCACGGTCAAGCTCAACCAGCCTGAGGCCGACTTCCCGCTCCGCCTGGGCTACAGCGCGTACCTGCCGCTGCCGTCCGTCGCGTACGCGGACATGGCTGCTTTCGGCGAGGCGCCGATCGGCAACGGCCCCTACATGATGAACGGTGCATGGCGCCACAACGAGGCTGTCGACCTCACCGTGAACCCCGACTACTCGGGCCCGCGCACCCCCGCCAACACCGGTGTGAGCTTCGTGTTCTACGACTCCTTCGACTCGGCGTACAACGATCTCCTGGCCAACAACCTCGACGTGTTCGACGGCATCCCCGACAGCGCGTTCGGCACGTTCCAGGACGACCTCGGCGACCGTGCGGTCAACCAGCCTGCGGCGATCTTCCAGTCCTTCACCATCGCCCAGAACCTCGAGCACTTCGAGGGTGAAGAGGGCAAGCTCCGCCGTCAGGCCATCTCGATGGCCATCGACCGCGAGGCGATCACCGACACCATCTTCGAGGGCACCCGCACCCCC
Organism: Sanguibacter biliveldensis; assembly: GCF_033798665.1. NCBI lineage: Bacteria > Bacillati > Actinomycetota > Actinomycetes > Micrococcales > Sanguibacteraceae > Sanguibacter > Sanguibacter biliveldensis. Next base: position 2,917,820 of record NZ_CP138359.1, on the reverse strand, counting down.
GCCGCCGACTTCACCTCCCCGGTGATCGACGGCTGGAGCGACACCCTCGCCGGTGTCGACGCGCTCGTCTACAACCCGGAGAAGGCCAAGGAGCTGTGGGCACAGGCTGACGAGATCAGCCAGTGGTGACATCTCACTGACGCCAGACCCGTAGTACCGCACACCGTGCACCAGGTGGGGTGGAGGGCCAGACGGTCCTCCACCCCACCTGCGTCGTGTCTGACGCCTGACACGACGTCCAGTACAGTGGCGGGCGCGCTCCTCACGAAGGAGCTGCCCGCCCGCAGGAAGGATTGGCTCCATGGTCCGATATATCGGACGCAGGCTGTTGCAGATGATCCCGGTGTTCATCGGCGCAACGCTGCTCATCTACCTCATGGTCTTCGCGCTCCCGGGTGACCCGATCCAGGCGCTCGGCGGAGACCGCGGGCTCTCGCCTGCAGTCGCCGACCAGATCCGGTCGCAGTTCAACCTGGACAAGCCACTCATCGTCCAGTACCTGCTCTTCCTCAAGGGCATCTTCACCTTCGACCTCGGGAACTCGTTCTCGGGTCAGCCGATCTTCGACGTGGTCGCCCGGGCCTTCCCGGTCACCATCAAGCTCGCGCTCATGGCCCTGGTCATCGAGGCCGTGCTCGGCGTCGGCATCGGCTTCATCGCCGGTCTGCGCAAGGGCGGGATCTTCGACGGCACCGTGCTGCTCGTCAGCCTCGTGGTCATCGCCGTGCCGACCTTCGTCATCGGTTTTGTGCTGCAGTTCTTCATCGGCGTGAAGGCCGGCTGGCTGCCGCCCACGGTCGGCGGAGACGTGAGCCTGAAGTCCTTGCTCATGCCCGCCATCGTGCTCGGCGCCGTCTCCTTCGCGTACGTGCTGCGACTGACCCGGACCTCGGTCGCCGAGAACCTCTCTGCCGACTACGTCCGCACCGCGACGGCCAAGGGCCTGTCTCGCCGGCGCGTCGTCAACGTGCACGTGCTGCGCAACTCCCTCATCCCCGTGATCACCTTCCTCGGGGCCGACCTCGGCGCGCTCATGGGCGGCGCCATCGTCACCGAGGGCATCTTCAACATCGCAGGTGTGGGTGGGACCTTGTACCAGGCCATCATCCGCGGCGAGCCGACCACCGTCGTCACCTTCGTGACGATCCTCGTGGTCGTCTACATCATCGCGAACCTGCTCGTCGACCTGCTCTACGCAGTCCTGGACCCAAGGATCCGTTATGCCTGATGGCACCACGCCGGCTCACAGCCGGCCCTCCGAGGACGCCACGGCGAGCACCCCCCGCCCCGGCCAGACCCACTTCGTCGCCGACGTCTCGCAGACCCCCGTGGCCGTCGTCGACAAGGTCGACGAGAGCGCACCGGCCTCGAGCCTGTGGCGCGACGCCTGGCGCGACCTGCGCCACCGCGTGCTCTTCTGGGTGTCCGCCGCGCTCATCCTCGCGGTCCTCCTCGTCGCGCTGTTCCCCGGCCTGTTCACGTCGGTCGACCCGCGCTTCTGCGAGCTCCGCAACTCCCTGGGCAACCCCCAGTCCGGTCACCCCTTCGGCTTCGACCGCCAGGGCTGCGACGTCTACTCCCGTGTCGTCTACGGTGCACGCGCATCGGTGTCCGTCGGTGTCCTGACGACCATCGGCGTCGTGCTCCTCGGCGGCCTCATGGGCGCCCTCGCGGGCTTCTACGGCCGCTGGTTCGACACGATCCTGTCGAGGATCACGGACATCTTCTTCGCGATCCCGCTCGTGCTCGCCGCGATCGTCCTCGGCCAGGTCTTCTCCGAGGGCCGCACGGTCCTCAACGTCGTCGCGGTCCTCACGGTCTTCGGCTGGCCCCAGGTCGCCCGCATCACCCGCGGTGCTGTCATGAGCGTCAAGAACAACGACTACGTGACGGCCTCCAAGGCCCTCGGTGCCTCGCGCCTGAGCATCCTCGGACGCCACGTGATCCCGAACGCGGCTGCGCCGATCATCGTCGTCGCCACGGTCTCCCTCGGCACCTTCATCGTCGCCGAGGCGACCCTGTCGTTCCTCGGGCTGGGACTGCCTCAGAACGTCCTGTCCTGGGGCCACGACATCGCGACCGCGCAGTCGTCGCTGCGGACCAACCCGAGCGTGCTGCTCTACCCGTCGGTAGCGCTCGCCCTCACGGTCCTCAGCTTCATCATGATGGGCGACGCCGTGCGTGACGCCCTCGACCCGAAGGCGCGGAAGCGATGAGCGCGACAGCAGGCCAGGAGCCCCTCCTGGAGATCCGTGACCTCGACGTCACGTTCACGACCATCAACGGGGAGGTGCCCGCGGTGCGCGGCGCCAACCTCACGATCTACCCCGGCCAGTCCGTCGCGATCGTCGGCGAGTCCGGCTCGGGCAAGTCCACGACGGCGCACGCGATCATCAGCCTGCTCCCCGGGACCGGCAAGGTCACGGGCGGCTCGATCCGCTTCGACGGCCGCGAGATCACCACGGCCTCGAAGAAGGAGATCGTCGCGATGCGCGGCGACCAGATCGGCCTGGTCCCTCAGGACCCGATGTCGAACCTCAACCCTGTCTGGAGCATCGGCTTCCAGGTCAAGGAGGCGCTGGCCGCCAACAACATCGACGTCTCCCGCGGGACCCGCAAGGGGCTCGCCGAGGCGATCGGCTCGTCCGAGGGCGGTGTCACCGGTGGTGACCTGCTCATCGGGCGCAAGGGCAAGGCCTCCCTGCTCGGGGTGCTGCGCACCTCGCTCACCGAGCAGCCCGGCGTCGACGGCCCAGCCGTCGAGGCTGCTGTCGCCACGGCCGACCAGCGGATCGTCGTGGGGTCCACGACCAAGGCCGCAGCCGTGGGCATCCTCGACGAGGTCGGGCTCGCCTCGGCGCGCTCGGTCGTCGAGGCCGAGACCACGACGGCGAACGTCGACGACCGCGTCGCCGGTCTGCTCGCCGAGGCCGGTCTGCCGGACGCGGTCCGCCGCGCCAAGCAGTACCCGCACGAGTTCTCGGGCGGCATGCGCCAGCGGGCGCTCATCGCGATCGGCCTGGCCTCGCGGCCGAAGCTGCTCATCGCGGACGAGCCCACGTCGGCGCTCGACGTCACCGTGCAGCGCACGATCCTCGACCACCTCGAGGGACTCACGCGCGAGCTCGGCACAGCGGTCCTGTTCATCACCCACGACCTCGGTCTCGCGGCCGAGCGGGCCGAGCACCTCGTGGTCATGTACCGCGGGCGTGTCGTCGAGTCCGGCCCGTCGCGGGAGATCTTGGCGAACCCGCAGCACCCGTACACCCAGCGCCTCGTGGCGGCGGCCCCGTCGCTCGCCTCGCGTCGCATCCAGTCGGCCAAGGCACGCGGCGAGCAGTCTCAGGACCTCCTTGCCGCGACCGCTGGTGACGGTGTCAGCAGCAGCCGCGACGACGTCGTGGTGGTCGAGAACCTCACCAAGGTGTTCCAGATCCGCGGGTCCGGCAAGAACCAGGACTTCAAGGCCGTGGACGACGTGTCGTTCTCGATCAAGAAGGGCACGACAGTCGCGCTCGTGGGGGAGTCGGGCTCCGGCAAGTCCACCGTCGCGAACATCATGCTCAACCTGCTCGACCCGACCGAGGGCAAGATCTACTTCGACGGCGTGGACCTGTCGACGCTCGGCTCCTCGGAGCTGTTCGACTTCCGTCGCCGGGTGCAGCCGATCTTCCAGAACCCCTACGGCTCGCTCGACCCGATGTACTCGATCTTCCGCACCATCGAAGAGCCGCTGCGCATCCACAAGGTCGGCAGCAAGAAGGAGCGCGAGGCGCGGGTCCGTGAGGTCCTCGACATGGTGGCCCTGCCGCAGTCGACGATGCGCCGCTTCCCCAACGAGCTCTCGGGAGGGCAGCGTCAGCGCATCGCGATCGCGCGTGCCCTCGCCCTGCGCCCGGAGGTCATCGTGTGCGACGAGGCCGTCTCGGCCCTCGACGTGCTCGTCCAGGCGCAGGTCCTCGAGCTGCTCAACGACCTGCAGTCCGAGCTCGACCTGAGCTACCTGTTCATCACGCACGACCTCGCGGTGGTCCGGCAGATCGCCGACCAGGTGTGCGTCATGAAGAACGGTCGCATCATCGAGTCCGCGACGACCGACGAGGTCTTCGACAGCCCGCGCGAAGAGTACACGCGCGAGCTGCTCGGAGCCATCCCGGGATCACGTCTCGACGTGGTGCCGAGCGGTCCGGAAGACCTCGACCTGCGCTGAGCACGACCTGAGCCAGACCAGCACCACGCACGACCAGCACGACCAGCAGAACCAGCACGACAGGTCGCGCGCGGGCAGCACAGCTGCCCGCGCGCGACCCACGCCCCCGTCGCCGTCCAGCACGGCCGGGGGACGACGCGACGACGCGACGCTCGACCGGAGGGGGCCCGGACGATGGGGACGAAGACCACGACGGCACCTGGTGCCGCCCCGTCGCGTGCCCCAGAGCGGGCGCGGGCCGGCACCAGCGCGACCGGGACACCCTCGACAGGGCTCGCAGGCCTCGTCCGGGCCCGGCTCCGCGCGTCCAGGGCGGCGCTCCTCGGCCTGGCCGCCGTCACCCTGCTCGTCGCCGGGACGGTCGGCGGGACCTTCGCCTTCGTCGAGCAGAGCAGCACCCAGGCCGTCCGGACCGCACCCGACCTGCTGACGGGACCTGGTTCTGTCCTGCGGGTCACCACCCGGCTGGCGCCGGACCCTACCGCGCAGGACGGCACGGTGCGCCAGATCTTCGCGTCCGCGACGGGGGAGACCCCCGTGGACGTCTCTCGCTCCCTGACGACCGAGGCCCGCTCGGCGAGCGCCGCCGACGGCACACCGCTCGAGCAGGTCGTCGTCAGCGCCCGGACCGCCGCAGCGGGCAGCACGGTCCCCGGCCCCGGCGAGGCGCTCCTGCCGACCTCTGCCGCCGAGCCGCTGGGCCTCGAGGTCGGCGACACCGTCGTGGTCGCCGACGTCCCGCTCGTGGTCGTCGGGCTGTGGGAGCCGGACCCCGGGGTGACCGGGTCCGCCCTCGACGAGACCTCCGGCTCGGGTGAGCCCCCGTACGGCCCTGTCCTCGTCGACGAGCAGACGCTGCTCGCCGTCCAGGACGACCCCTTCGTCGGCTGGACGCTCTCGACTCGCACCCCGCTGCTCACCGTCGACGACGCAGCCACCCTCGCCGCTGGGCTCCCGGGGGTGCGCGGCGCCGTGACAGCGAGCCCTGCCGACGTCCGTGGTGTCGTCGAGACCGGCACGCTCACGGCGACTGTCGCGGCCCTCGACGCGCAGGCGTCGACGGCCCGTGCCGTGACGACGGCACCCGTGGTGCTGCTGCTCGTGGTGAGCCTCGTGTCGCTCGTCGAGCTCGCGCGGATGCTCGTGTCCGTGCGGGCCAGGGAGAGCCAGAACCTCGTCGCCCGCGGTGCGTCGGCGGCTCAGCTCGGGCGGCTGGGGCTGGTCGAGGTGCTCCCGGCTGCTGTGGGCGGTGCGCTGCTCGGTGGTGCTGGCGCGTGGGCTGCGCTGGCCCTCGTCGGCCCTGTCGGAGGGTGGACGGCGCTCGGTGCTGCCTGGATCGTCGGGTCGGCTGCTGGTGTGGCAGTCCTCGTCGCCGTGGTCTTCGTGGTCGTGACGGCTGTCGACGCGAGGTCCCTCGCCCGGGTGCGGGCGGTCGACGCGTCGGGCCGGGCCCGGACCGCAGTCGGTGTCGTCGTGGTCGTGCTGCTGGGCGCGGTCTCCGTGCTGCTCGGCTGGCGGCTGTGGCGGGCCCGCGGGCTCGAGGTCCCCGAGGCGGAGGCCCTCGTGGTCGCCGCCCCGGGAGTCCTGCTGCTCGCCCTCGTGCTCGTCGTCCTCGTGCTGCTCGCGCCGACGCTTCGCCTCGTCGAGCGTCGCGCCCGCCGCAGACCTGGGTTGGCGCCGGTCTACGCGGCGCGCCAGGTCTCCCGCAGGCTCGTGGCCTTCACGGTCCCCGCCGTGCTCGTGGCGCTCGCGACAGGCTCCGTGCTGCTCGCGAGCGGCTACAGCGGCACCGTGGACCACCTGCGCGGTCAGGTCGGCGGTCTCGCGACAGGCAGCGACGTCCGGGTGCAGACCACGACCACCGGGGTGGTCACGCCGCTCACCTCGGTCCCGGCGCTCGACGTCGACGACGGAGTTGCCGCGGCCTCCTCGCTCGTGCTCGACGTCGAGGGCACTGTCGGTGACGGGCCTGTCCGGGTTCTCGCGGTGCCCGGCGAGCAGATCACGCCGCTGCTCTCCCGGACACCTGCGGTCGACGCGTCGTCGCTCGTCGTGGTGGCTCCCCGCCCTGCGCTGCCTGGCCTGGCTCTGCCCGAGGGGACCAGCGCGCTGCGGCTCGACCTCAGCGGTCAGGCCGTCGAGGCGGAGATCGACGAGAGGTGGCTCGCTCTCGTGTTCCCACCGCCGACACCTGCATTCGGCGGACGGCCGGTCCCTGTCACCACGGTCGTGTGGCTGGCCGACGAGCACGGCGGCATCGTGCAGACCAGCGCCGATCCCGTCTCGTTCCCGGTCCTCGCGGACGACGACGGGACCCGGACCGACATCGAGGTCGAGATCCCTGTCCCAGACACGACCAGCAGCTGGCGGGTGGTCTCCGTCGAGCTGCGCGCCGACCCTCGGCTCGGGCCCGTGTCCCTCGACCTCGCGGTCACCGGTGTCGGGACCCTCGCAGACCGCGGAGACGCTGCTGCCGACGGGGCAGTGGAGCCGACCGACCTGCCCGGTGCGCAGGGCACGTGGAGCCTGCTCGACGCGCTGGTCGGGGCCTCGGGCACCGGGTACGACGGGAGCCTGTCGCTGACGAGCCCGCCGGACGCCGTGCTGCCCGCGGTCAGCGGCGTGCTCGAGGCCGCAGCGGTCCAGGCGCGGCTCCGCTTCCTGCCCCCCGGAGCCGACCCCAGCCTCGACCCGGGGACCACCGATCTCGCGCCGGCGGTCCCCGCGGTCGTCGTCCCGGAGCTCTTGGCTCGTCTCGACGCCACCGTCGGTGACACGGTCGACGCGACGGTCGTCGGTCAGCGCGTGACGCTCGAGATCGTCGGTTCGGTGCCCGCGCTGCCCGGCGGTCTCGGCGGTCCCGCGCTCATGCTCGACCTCGACGCGCTGCAGGCCTTCGGTCTGCGCACGGCGCGGGCCCCGGCCGCGGCCGACGAGATCTGGGTGGCGGCCCAGGACCCCTCGGAGGTCGGTGTGCTCGTCGAGGCTGTCGAGGCGCAGGTCCCAGCGGCGTGGACCGTCACGAGCGTCAGCACCGCCGCCCCGGTCCCGGCCCCCTCGATCGGGTCGGCCTTCTGGATCGCCGCAGCCGGGGCCGTCGCCCTGTCCCTCGCCGGGACGTGGTCGGTCCTCGGAGCCCTGGGCCGTGCGCGGCGCGGCGAGGTCGTCGCGCTGCGCGCTGTCGGGGTGAGCGGGAGCGCGCAGGCACGCTCCCGTACATCTGAGCTCCTCATCGTGCTCGGCTGCGCTGCCGTCGCCGGGCTCGTCTCCGGTGCGCTGGTGACCCAGGCGGTCGCCGTGCTCTTCGCCCGCGTCACCGTGCCCGAGGCCTTCGCGGGCATCGCGTCGGGTGTGCACCCCTCGGTCGTCCCGCTGGTCGTGCTGCTGCTCGCCCTCGTGGTCGGCGCCGTCCTGCTCGTCGCGGACCAGGCCCGGACCGTGCGCAGGCAGGCCCTCGACCTCGACCACCGGGAGGACGCCCGATGAGCCGCACGAGCGCAGCCGGCAGCCCCGGAGGCTCCCACGCACCCGGGTCCGGCCCGCCGCGGACTCCGGCGGTGCCTGGCCCTGCGCCCGCCGCGCGCAGGACCACGCCCGCCGCGCGCAGGACCACGCGCGCCGAGCGACGGGTCCCGGTGGTCCGGCGGGTGCTCGCCGACGACCTCCGGGCCGGGACGGTCGTGCTCCTGGTGACGGTCGTCGCCGCGCTGCTGCTCGTCGTGTGGCCGCGGGCGGTCCAGGTGGTCTCGGACGACATCACGAGCCACAGGCTCGCCGCGACCACGCCGATCACCCGGGACATCTCGTCGAGCAACCAGACCCCGTACTACGGCGCCTCGCGGGGGACAGCGCTGTCGGCGGTCCCCGACGAGTGGGAGACCACCTTCGGGTTGCTCGACGGCGGTCTGCGGCAGGCTCACGACGCCCTGCCCGACCCGCTGCGCGCCGGGGTCCTCGACGCGCGCATGCGGACCTCGGCGCGTGAAGACACCACGGTCGAGACCTCAGAGCGCTCGGACGTGGCCATGATCAAGCTGCGCGAGACCCAGGACCCCTACCTCGCAGAGCACGTGACCCTCACGGAGGGACGCTGGCCGACCATCGACGACGCGCCGGTCGCGCTCGCGGAGGGGCCTGTCGAGCGGACACCGCAGCCCGTCGGGATCGCCCTCTCCGCCGCTGCCGCCGAGAGGCTCGCCTGGGACGTCGGTCAGACCCGCCAGGCCTTCGGCCGCGGAGACTTCGTCCTGCTCGGGACCTACACCGCAGACGACCCCGACGAGGACTACTGGTACCACACACCGTCGGCGGCGCAGCCGGCCATCGTCGACAGCCTCGACTTCGGCATCATCCTCACGGCCGCCGCGTACCGCGGACCGGGGATCGACCCGTTCCTCGACAGGCTCGACGTGTGGTTCGACGTCGACCCCTCGCCCTACACCTCGGACCAGCTGTCCGACATCTCCTCCCAGCTGCGCGGCTTCACGGCGGCTCCGCTGTCCTACGGCGTCGACCAGCCCGACGGGACCCTCAAGCTCTCCTCGGAGCTCCCCGGGACCCTCGACACGATCGAGCGTGACATCTCCGCGACGACGACTGTCGTCGCCCTGCTCGCCGCCGGGCCCGTCGCGGGGCTCGGGCTGCTGCTGCTCGCCGCCGTCAGGGTCATCGCCTCGCGACGCCGCACCGCGCTCGCCCTGGCCCGGGCCCGTGGGGCGTCCGGTCTCCAGGTCCGCGGCCTCCTGGCCGTCGAGGGCCTGCTGCTCGGGATCGCCGGGGGAGGGCTCGGCCTGCTCGGAGCCGTGCTGCTCGTCCCGACGGCCTTCGCACCCGCCGTCCTCGTCGGACCGCTCGTGGCGGCGCTCGCCCCCGCCGTGATGCTCGCGGCGAGCGCACCTCCCGCAGGCCTGCGCGGTGTGCGTCATGACTCTGCGGCCCGGTCGACGAGCCGGCTCCGGGGAGTCTGGGAGGTGCTCGTCGTGGCGGTCGCCGTGACCGCGACGGTCCTCGTGCTGCGCCGGGGTGCCGAGGACACCGGGAGCGGTGCGGACCCCCTGCTCGCCGCGACGCCAGCCCTGCTGGCGGTCGCGACGGCCGTGGTGGTCGCACGGCTCGTGCCGCTGCTCCTCGCCCCTGTCGTGCGGCTGGCCCGTTCGCAGCGCGGCGCGCTCTCCTTCCTCGGGGCGGCCTCGGCGACCCGGGACCGTCGTGGTCAGCTGGCCCCGCTGGTCGGGCTCGTGGTGGCCGTGACCGTCGCGGTGCTCTCCACGGTCCTGCTGACCACGGTGCGCACCGGGCTCGAGACCCAGACCTGGGACGCGATCGGGGCCGACCTGCGCTCGACGGGGCCGATCGTCGACGAGGAGACCCTCGCTCTGGTCCGCGAGGTGCCGGGGGTCGCAGCGGCCACCACCGCGACCGAGGTGACACCCGCGGCGCTCTCGACAGGTGACGACAGGCTCCAGGCGCGGGTGCTGCTCGTGGACCCGGCCGACCTCGCGCTCGTGCAGCAGGACGTCCCGGGCTGGAGCGTCCCCGACCTCGCCGCCCCGACGGACGGCGGTCCGCTGCCGGCTGTCGTGTCGAGCCGCTTCGCGCTCGAGGGCGGGGCGACCGTCACGGTCGACGGGCAGGTCGTCGTGCTCGACGTCGTCGACCAGCGCCCCGAGGTCCCGGGCGTCTCGACCACGTCGGGCTGGGTGCTGCTCGACAGGTCGAGCCTCGCCGACCTGACCGGGACCACCTACCTGCCGCGGACCCTGCTGGTCCGCCTCGACCCCGCGGTCGAGGATGCGGACCGGGCTGCCGTCGTCGCGCGGGTCGGTGAGATCACCGGACCGAGCGCCGTCGAGGTCCAGGCCGACGCCGTCGGGCTCCGCCTCGACGACCCGACGCTCGCCGGGCTGCAGGGCGCGCTCCTCGTCGGGACCCTCGTGGCGCTCGTCGTGGGCGCCTCGACGATCGTGCTCGGCGAGGTCATGGCGACGGCTCGCCGGGAGAGGGTCGTCGCCGTGCTGAAGATCCTCGGGATGCCTGCGCGCGGGCCTCGGGTCATCACCACGTGGGAGATCGCCTCCTGGGCTGTGCCCTCCCTCGTCGCAGGGTTCGGCCTCGGGCTGGCGCTGCCCGTGCTCGTCGCCCGGACCGTCGACCTGCGCGCCTTCACCGGCGGTGCGACCGCACCGCCGCTCGTCTACGACCCCGCCGCGCTGCTCGGCGTCCTCGGGGTCTTCGTCGTCGTCGTGGGGGTCTGCTGCCTCGTCTCAGCGGCTCTCGGACGACGGGTCAGCTCCGCGGCGACGCTGCGGTCGGTACAGGAGTGAGAGACATGACCACCCAGCCCCCGGCCCTCGGCCGGCACGCCTCCGCCAGCGCAGCACCGAGACCGGCGTCGCCCGACATCCTGTGCCGTGACCTCGTGCGCATCTTCGTGACCGAGGGGATCGAGGTGCAGGCCCTGCAGGGTCTCAACCTCAGGGTCGAGGCCGGTGAGATCGTCGCTCTCGTCGGAGCGTCGGGCTCGGGGAAGTCCACCCTGCTGTCGATCCTCTCGGGTCTGGACAGGCCGACCGGTGGTACGGCGGAGGTCGCGGGCGCCGACCTGCTGACCCTCGGTCGCCGGGACCGCGTGAGATACCAGCGTCAGACCGTGGGCTTCGTGTGGCAGCAGGCGGCCCGCAACCTCCTGCCGTACCTGACGGCTGCGCAGAACGTCGCGCTGCCGCTCACCATCACCCGGGCACCAGACCGTCGGGGGAGGGCTCTCGATCTGCTCGACCTGCTCGGCGTCGCGCACTGCGAGGACCGCCTGCCCTCGCAGATGTCGGGAGGTCAGCAGCAGCGTGTCGCGATCGCCGTCGCCGTGGCCAACTCGCCGCGGGTGCTGCTGGCCGACGAGCCCACGGGCGAGCTCGACGAGGCGACCTCGGCCGAGGTCCTCGAGATGCTCCGCGCGGTCAACGCGGAGACCGGCGTGACCACCCTGATCGTCACGCACGACCCGACGGTCTCCGAGCACGTGGCCCGCACCGTGCAGATCCGCGACGGCCGGACCTCGACCGAGGTGCTGCGCCGCACCGAGACCGACGAGCACGGCACCGAGCGGCACGTCGCCGAGGAGTTCGCGGTCCTCGACAGGGTCGGCAGGTTCCAGCTGCCGCCCGACTTCGTCGAGAGCCTCGACCTGCGCGACCGCGTGCGGCTGTCGCTCGAGCCTGACCACGTGGGCGTGTGGCCCGACGGGTCGGTCCCTGTGCCGGGACCCGTCGGACCAGCGGCTGGGGCGGGACGCCACCGTCCAGGTCCCGTGCCTCGGCACGCGGCGGCCGACGGCGCGACAGCTGACGTCACAGCAGAATCGACCGACGAGACGGGGGAGCAGCGATGAGCGCGACGCAGCAGACCGGCCCTGTGCTCCGCGCGCACGCTGTCAGCCGGACCTTCTCGACCCCGGCGGGCGACGTGCACGCCGTCTCCGACGTGTCGCTCGAGGTGGGCCGCGGCGAGCTCGTCGTGCTGCGTGGCACCTCGGGCTCGGGCAAGTCGACCCTGCTCCACCTGCTGGGTGGCATCGACGAGCCGACCTCGGGCCATGTCGAGGTCGACGGCGAGCGGCTCGACAGCCTGGACACCGCTGGCTGGCTCCGGCTGCGGACCACCGGGATCGGGTACGTGCTGCAGTCCTTCGGCCTGGTCCCGGTGCTCTCGGCTGCCGAGAACGTCGAGATCCCGCTCCGGCTGCTGCGCACCGAGCCGCGAGAGCGCGACGCCAGGGTCCGCGAGGTACTTTCGACGGTCGGCCTCGAGCGGCACGCCCACCAGCGTCCCTACGAGCTGTCCGGCGGGCAGCAGCAGCGTGTCGGGATCGCCCGGGCGATCGTCGCCAGGCCGTCGATCCTGCTCGCCGACGAACCCACCGGTCAGCTGGACTCCGCGACAGCGGCTACGGTGATGGACCTGCTGCACGACCTCGTGCACCAGGAGGGCGTCGCAGCGGTGGTCTCGACCCACGATCCCGTGCTCGCCGCCCGGGCGGACAGGGTGATCACCCTCCACGACGGACGTGTCTCCTGACACACTCTCGCGTGGCCCTCTGCGCTCCGGGTACAGTTGCATAGGTCAACGTCGTCTCTTCGTCGACGAGCGCTTCCCAGGTGCGGCACACGCCAGCATCCAGGCCGCTGTCGAACCGCTGACGCGTGGCCTCCTCGGGTACCTGCAGCGCACCTGTGCGCTGACCCGTCCCTTCCACACGGTGAAATGAGTTTTCTATGTCTGTGCGCTCCGACCTGCGTAACGTCGCGATCGTCGCCCACGTCGACCACGGTAAGACCACCCTCGTCGACGCGATGCTGCACCAGTCCGGCGCGTTCGGAGCCCACGCGCACGTCGACGAGCGCGCCATGGACTCCGGTGACCTCGAGCGCGAGAAGGGCATCACGATCCTCGCGAAGAACACCGCCGTCCACTACGCCGGTCCTGCCGCGATCGCCGCCGGCCAGCCCGACGGCATCACCATCAACGTGATCGACACCCCGGGCCACGCCGACTTCGGTGGTGAGGTCGAGCGCGGCCTGTCCATGGTCGACGGTGTCGTCCTCCTCGTCGACGCGTCCGAGGGCCCCCTGCCCCAGACGCGCTTCGTGCTGCGCAAGGCGCTCGTCGCCAAGCTCCCCGTGATCCTCGTGGTCAACAAGACCGACCGCCCCGACTCGCGCATCGAAGAGGTCGTCGCCGAGGCGACCGACCTCCTCCTCGGTCTCGCGAGCGACCTGGCCGACGAGGTCCCCGACCTCGACCTCGACGCGATCCTCGACATGCCGGTCGTCTACGCGGCAGCCAAGGTCGGCCGCGCCTCGACCGAGCAGCCCGCCGACGGTACCGCTCCCGAGAACCCGGACCTCGAGCCGCTCTTCAAGGTCATCCTCGACAAGATCCCGGCCCCGACGTACGAGGAGGGCGCGCCGCTCCAGGCTCACGTCACCAACCTCGACGCCTCGCCGTTCCTCGGCCGCCTCGCGCTGCTCCGCATCTTCAACGGCACGATCAACAAGGGCCAGACCGTGGCCTGGGCCCGCGCCGACGGCACGATGCAGAACGTGAAGATCACCGAGCTCCTCGAGACCAAGGCGCTCACCCGCGTCCCCACGGACTCCGCAGGCCCCGGTGAGATCGTCGCCGTCGCCGGCATCGAGGACATCACCATCGGTGAGACCCTCACGGACCCCGACGACCCGCGTCCGCTGCCGCTCATCACGGTCGACGACCCGGCCATCTCGATGACCATCGGTATCAACACCTCCCCGCTCGCGGGCAAGGGTGGCAAGGGCCACAAGGTCACCGCCCGCCAGGTCAAGGACCGCCTGGACAAGGAGCTCATCGGCAACGTGTCGCTCCGCGTCCTGCCGACGGAGCGTCCTGACGCCTGGGAGGTCCAGGGCCGTGGAGAGCTCGCTCTCGCGATCCTCGTCGAGCAGATGCGCCGCGAGGGCTTCGAGCTCACCGTCGGCAAGCCGCAGGTCGTCACGCGCACCATCGACGGCAAGCGCCACGAGCCGATGGAGCGCATGACCATCGACGTCCCCGAGGAGTACCTCGGCGCCGTCACGCAGCTCCTCGCCCAGCGCAAGGGCCGCATGGAGACCATGTCGAACCACGGCACCGGCTGGGTCCGCATGGAGTTCGTCGTCCCCGCCCGTGGCCTCATCGGCTTCCGCACGCGCTTCCTCACCGACACGCGCGGCACCGGCATCGCGTCGTCGATCGCCGAGGGCTACGAGCCGTGGGCCGGCCCGATCGAGACCCGTGTCAACGGCTCGCTCGTCGCCGACCGCTCGGGTGTCGTGACGCCGTTCGCGATGATCAACCTGCAGGAGCGCGGCTCCTTCTTCGTCGACCCCACGCAGGAGGTCTACGAGGGCATGATCGTCGGCGAGAACTCCCGCAACGAGGACATGGACGTCAACATCACGAAGGAGAAGAAGCTCACCAACATGCGTGCGGCGTCTTCTGACACCTTCGAGAACCTGACCCCGCCGAAGCACCTCACGCTCGAGGAGTCCCTCGAGTTCGCCCGCGAGGACGAGTGCGTCGAGGTCACCCCCGAGGTCGTGCGCATCCGCAAGGTCATCCTCGACCAGAACGAGCGCTCGCGCGCCTACTCGCGCAACAAGAACGGCTGATCCACCCACGACCCGCGCCCTCACGGCGCGCGGGTCCTGTGCCGATGGCTGCCAGGTCCACCGACCCGGCAGCCATCGGCTTTTCCCAGGCGAGCACGCGCGGTCAGGTACCGCGCAGCACGGGGGCGTGCAGCACTTCCGCGGACGAAGGACTTCCATGATCACCGAGACGACCCTGCCCGACGGCCCCCTGCTCGTCGTGCACGCTCACCCCGACGACGAGACGCTCGCGACGGGCGGGCTGCTCGCGACCTGGGCGGCGGCGGGACGACCCGTGACCCTCGTGACCTGCACGCGCGGCGAGCGCGGCGAGGTCATCGGCACAGCGCTCGCGCACCTCGAGGGCGACGGTCCAGCGCTGGCCGAGCACCGCGAGGTCGAGCTCGCCGGTGCGCTCCGTGCGCTCGGCGTCGAGGACCACGTGTTCCTCGACGCGCTCCCCGGTCAGCCGGGTGAGCTCGCGCAGGGTCAGCGTCTCGAGGACTCCGGCATGGCCTGGGTGGGCGACGGAGCCCCCGGGGCCAGCAGCCAGGCCGGTGCGGCCACCGACGTGCCCGAGCGGGCGCTCGTGCGTGCCTCGCTCGAGGAGTGCGCCGAGCGTCTCGCCGTGCTGCTGCGTGACCGCCGGCCTGCGGTCGTCGTCACCTACGAGCCCGGCGGCGGCTACGGGCACCCGGACCACGTCCGGGCGCACCAGATCACCACGCGGGCTCTCGCCCTGGCGGCCGAGGCTGACGGTGCGCACGCGGCGCACGTGCCCGCCCACGTCTGGTGGAACGTCGTGCCGCCGCAGGTGCTGTCCGACGCGCGCGCGAGCCTCGCCCGCCGCGCCGAGGACGACCCGTGGTTCCAGGCTCTGCTGCAGACCCACCCCTCGGCCGCGCTCCCGCAGGGACCCTTGCCGGCCGTCGCCGAGCCCGCGCGCGAGGTCGTTGCGACGATCGACGTCCGCCCTGTCGTCGAGCAGGTCGAGGGGGCGCTGCGCGCCCACGCGACGCAGGTCCACTGGGTCGAGTCCGCCGACCCGTCGGGCACCCCGGGAGGACAGCCCGCCGCAACGTCCCTGCCCGCGACCGACGAGGTCCTCGGCTGGTACGCGCTGAGCAACGACGTGCTCGTCCCGTGGCTGGCGCACGAGTACTACGCGGCCGCCGAGCCGCAGGCCGAGCAGCGCGACGTCCAGCGCGCGGTCAGCGAAGGCCGGTAGCGTGTCCCGCATGTCTGGTCTCCCGCCCGCAGCCGCCCCGGCGCGCAGCCGGTCCTCCGTGGTCCTCGGCTACGTCGTCGCCCTCCTGCTCGGCGCGCTCGTCGGCCTGGTCGGCACCGTCGCGCACAGGCAGTGGCTGCCCTGGGTCCTCGTGCTCTGCCTCCTCGCGGTCCTGGCCGCAGCGGTGATGGTCCGTGCCTGGGTCGGTGGCGGAGGGCTCGTCGCCTACGGCCTCGGGTGGCTCGCCCTCGTCCAGGTCGCCGCGACCGCCGGCCCCGGGGGGGACGTCCTGCTCCCGGGCGACCCGTGGAGCTACGTGTGGATGGGTGGCGGCATGCTGATGATCGGCGTGGCGGCCTTCGCGCCGCGGCGCTGGTTCACCGACTGACATCTCGTCACCCGCAGGGGACCCGCCCCGTACACTGGTCCGGCAGGGGGAGAGCATCCCACGCCAGTCCACGGGGTCATGCCCCTGAACCGTCGCGAGTGGAGCGAGCGTCATGAGCAGCAGTCCCGACGGCACGGACACCACGTCCGGTCCGCCGACAGGTCCTGTCCCGGAGCCGACCGAGGGGACCGGCCCCGCAGTCCCTCGCGACGACGCAGAGGCTGAGACGACGCCCGAGGCGACCGAGAGCACGCTCCCGGCGTACCCGGTGCTCGACCGCCCCCCTGTCGAGGACGCGTCGGCGGCCGAGAGCGAGTCGACGACAGAGCGCGAGCCGTCCGACCCCGTGACGTCCTCTGCTGCGACGCCGCCCTCCGCGGCCGAAGAGACGGCCGACGACGAGCCTCACGGCGCCGCGCCTGACGACGACCAGGCAGATCTCGACCAGGCAGATCTCGACGAGGCGGACCTCGACGACGAGGACCTCGACGACCCAGACCCTGACGACACAGACCTCGACGACTCAGATCCTGACGACGACGACGACACCGTCGTCGTCCGTTCAGGGGACCGGACCGAGGTCTTCCCGGCGGTCCAGGCGACTGTGCCCGTCGCGACAGCAGCCGCGGCCGACCCTGAACCCGCGCAGTCGACAGCCGACGAGCCTGCAGGATCCACCGCCAGCGCAGCAGCAACCAGCCCGGCGTCCGCCGGCTCGGCTGCGAGCGCGTCAGCACAGTCCGCGCCTCAGACGTCGACCGACGCCGCGAGCACGTCCGACTCACCGGAGGATTCTGTCCTGAGCGACTTCGACCGCGACGAGAAGTCCCGACGCTGGCCCCGCAACCTCCTCTGGGCCGCGTGCGCCGTGCTCGTGCTCGCCGGCGCCTACGTCGGTGCGCAGTGGTACTTCGCCGACCGCATCCCGCGCGAGACGACTGTCGCCGGCATCGACATCGGCGGTCTGTCGAATGACGCCGCGATCGAGCGTCTGGAGTCAGAGCTCGGTGGTATCGCCGCCGAGCCCCTCCCGGTGACGGCGGGGGAGTCGACCACCACGGTCGACCCCGCAGCCGCTGGGCTCACCTTCGACGCGCGGGCCACCGTCGAGGGCCTCACAGCCTTCTCGCTGTCGCCGTCCCGGCTGCTCTCGCAGATCTCCGGCGGGGACGCCGTCGAGCCGGTCACGGTGGTCGACGACGCAGCGCTCGACGCCGCTGTCGCCACCATGTCGGCCGACCTCCAGGTCGAGCCGACGAGCGGGACCGTGAGCTTCGTCGACGGTGCAGCCGTCGCGACCGAGGCTGTCGAGGGCAGCGCCGTCGACGCCGAGGCGGCGACCGAGCTGGTCCGCACGTCGTGGCTGACCGCAGCCCGCCCGCTCGTCGTGCCGACCGAGGCCGTCGAGCCCGAGATCACCCAGGCCGAGACCGACGAGGCCCTCGCTGTCGCGGAGAAGGTCGCCTCTGCGCCGGTGACCGTCGCTGTCGCCGACCAGAGCGCCGAGATCCCCGCCGAGACCGTCGCGGCGGCCGCGTCCATGACTCCTGTCGACGGCGCCCTCCAGCTGGCCTTCGACGGCGAGCTCTTGGTGCAGGACGTCGTGGACCGCACCACCGACCTGCTCTCCGACGCCGCCGACGCGAAGTTCGTCTTCGTCGACGGCACGCCGCAGATCGAGGCCGGGCTCCCTGGCACGACGCTCGACCCGGCGGCCCTGGCCGCCGCCGTGCAGACCGCTGCGACGGGTGACGACAGGACAGCACCTGTCGAGCTGGTCGAGAGCGACCCCGCGCAGTCGACCGAGGCCCTCCAGGCCCTGGGCATCAACGAGATCGTGTCAGAGTTCTCGACCCCGCTGACCAACGAGCCCGTGCGCACCGAGAACCTGCGGATCGCCGCCGAGAAGGTCACGGGGACGCTCGTCCTCCCGGGCGAGGTCTTCGACCTGACCGAGGTCATCGGCCCGATCACGAAGGCCAACGGCTACCAGGAAGCCCACATCATCTCGAACGGGCAGATCGTCGACGGTGTCGGCGGAGGCCTCTCGCAGATGTCGACGACCACGTACAACGCCGGCTTCTACGCGGGCATGGTCGACCTCGAGCACAGGCCGCACAGCTACTGGTTCGACCGCTACCCGGAGGGTCGTGAGTCGACCCTGGCGGTCGGGCAGATCAACATGCGCTGGCGCAACGACTCGCCCCACGGCGTGCTCATGCAGTCGTACATCGCCGGTGGGCGCCTGCACGTGGTCGCCTGGAGCACGAAGTACTACACGGTGACCGACAGCACGAGCGCACGCTCCGACGTCGTGGCCGCGACCATCGAGCACAAGTCGGGGGCCGGCTGCCTGCCGCAGAGCCGCGGGAACCCCGGGTTCTCGGTGACGGTCTCCCGCAAGGTCGCCGTCGCGGCGACTGGCGAGGTCGTCATCGACGAGTCCAACTCGTGGCGCTACAAGCCGCAGAACGGCGTCGTCTGCGACGCTCCTCCAGCGGGCTGAGAGGCCCCTGCCCGACAGGCTCCACCCCACAGGCTCGGCCGTCGTGACGGTCCCGGCGACAGCGATGTCGGCCGACGACCGTCGCGGACGGTCGGCCCGCAACAGGCGAGGAAGAGAACATGCTCGGCAAGAGTGCACGCGAGTCCGGTCCGCACGCGCGACGGGCCGCCACGCTCGGCGGATGGTCTGACGTCGACGCGGAGCTGCTCGACCTCGGGTCGACCACGGCGACGCTGTCGACCGTCGCGAACCTCGAGAACCTCGCAGCGGTCGTGCACCTCGGTCACCCTGCGCAGCCGACTCCCGAGCTCGAGCGGAACCTGCTGTCGAGCGACAGGTCGCTCATGCTCACAGCAGCCGTCGCGGTGCCCTCCGAGTGGGTATGGGTCGGGCGGACCGCCGACGCGACGGGGGTCGCGATCGTCGACGAGTCCGGCATGCGCGACTGCCGTCACGCGCTCCGCACGATGGGCGTGAGCCCGCACCTCGTGCCGACCACGACGTCGATCGCGGAGCGCATCCAGCTCGCCGGGGACCACGGGACGCTCGTCGTCGAGCGCTCTGCCATCCCCGCAGGGTTCCAGGAGCTCCCCGGGAGCGCAGGCCTGCAGGCCGTCCCGCTCCTCTGGTACGGCCTGCTCGAGACCCCGGACGCCCCGGTCGTCTTCGACACGCCCGCCCAGGTGTGGTTGGCCTTCGGGCCGCGCGACGACCACCGTGGGTCGCTCCAGCAGTCGCTCGGGGTGTTCGCCGCCGCCGAGATCGACCTGCAGCACCTGCGCAGCCAGCGGTCGCAGGCCGGGCCGCACGTCTTCCTCACGTCCTTCACCTGCGAGAGCTCGGACGTGCTGGCCCACGTGGTCGCCGAGTTCGGCGCCCGGGGCGTGGAGAACCGCGTCCTCGCCGTCCTCACCGGGCAGCAGTTCTTGCCCGGCCCTGACGCGCTCACCCCCGTCTGGTCCGACGTCGAGGTCTCCGCGCCGTGAGCGCGCCGGTGCCCGCTGCGGCGCCGGCACCGGCGCCCACGCTCGGCGGTGGCCCCGTGACGACGCTCGCCTACCTGGGGCCCGAGGGCAGCTTCACCCACCAGGCAGCGACCGGCTGGTCCTCTGCCGAGACGATCCTCGTCCCGCTCCGGACCGTGCCCGAGGTCTTCGCCGCCGTCGCCTCAGGGGAGGCCAGCCACGGCGTCGTCGCCATCGAGAGCTCGGTCGAGGGCTATGTGGTCCCGTCCCTCGACGCGATCGTCTCCGCGCCGGAGGTCGTCGCTGTCGACGAGGCCTTCGTCTCGATCACCTTCGACGCCTTCGTGCTGCCGGGCAGCGACGCGCCGCCCCAGCAGGCGACGGCGCACCCGCACGGTCTCGCACAGTGCCAGGGCTTCGTCGACAGGCACGGCCTGCTGCCCGTCCCGGCGTCGTCGAATGCCGCAGCCTGCCGCGACATCCAGCCGGGCCAGGTCGCGCTCGGCCCGCCCCTGTGCGGAGAGCTCTACGGACTCACCACGTGGGAGCAGGGGGTCGAGGACTTCGCGGGTGCTCGCACCCGCTTCTTGCTCCTCACCCGTCGTGATGCCGTCTCGCCGCGCCAGGACGAGACACGCGCGACCTGGCGGTCGATGCTCGCCGTGACCCCTCACCTGACAGGTCCTGGGGTGCTGGCCCGCATCACGGCGGCCTTCGGCGCGCGCGGGGTGAACCTCTCGAGCCTCATCACGCGCCCTGTCAAGGCGCTCGAGGGACGGTACGTGTTCATCCTCACCGTCGACGCGGCCCCGTGGTCTGGTGACCTCCACGAGGTCCTGCGCGGTCTGCTCGACGCCGGGGACTCGGTCAAGACCCTCGGCGTCTTCCCGTCCCGCGGAGAGCTCGACCGCACGGTCGACATCGACAGGGTGCCCGCAGGCAGCGTCCGCTCGGGCTCGACCCCCGCAGACCTCGACCGGGGGCTCCTGTGGGGCGACGAGGGACGTGAGGCCGACCGCGGGGGAGAGCCCCGAGCCAAGGCGACCCGTGCGGGGGAGCCCCGCGGGCACGAGGCCCTCAGAGAGACGCGCGGCGGAGAGGACGACGCGTCATGAGCCAGCACGCCCAGCACGTCGCCGTCGTCGGTCTCGGCCTCATCGGCGGCTCGGTCGCGCAGACCCTCGTCGCCGACGGACGCCGGGTCACGGGCTGGGACCCCGACGCATCGACCCGCGAGCTCGCGGGCGCGGCATGTGTGGAGGTCGTCGCGACCCTCGAGGAGCTCGCCGCCTCAGGAGCCCCGCTCGTCGTGGTGGCGGTCCCGCTCCGTGCGGTCCGGGCGACTGTCGAGGGGCTCGCCGCGTCGTTGCCCGCCTCGACGGTCCTCACAGACGTGGCGAGCGTCAAGGGCCCGGTCCGCGATGCCGTGCAGGCTGCCGGGCTCGGCGACCGCTACGTCGGCGCCCACCCGATGGCAGGCACCGAGCACAGCGGTTTTGCCGCGGCCGACCCGGATCTGCTCCGCGAGGTCCGCTGGGCGGTCACCCTCGACGAGACGACGAACCTCGACGCGTTCTTCACGGTCGCCGAGATGATCACGGGTCCCTTCGCGAGCGTCGTGCACCCGCTCACCGACGACGTGCACGACGAGGCCGTGGCGCTCGTCAGCCACGTGCCGCACGTGGTGGCGACCGAGCTCCTCAACCTCGTCGTCGGCTCGCCGGTGAGCGAGGTCGCGCAGGGGCTCGCAGCCGGGAGCTTCCGCGACGGAACGCGGGTGGCTCGGACGACCCCGCGCAGGACCCAGGCGATGGTGACCGACAACGCCGGCTGGGTGGCTGCAGCCCTCCGGCTCGCGGCCCGCGACCTCGAGGTGCTGGCCTCTCAGCTCGAGGAGGGGGCTCAGGTCGACGAGTTCTTCGACCGCGCCGACCCGATCCGTGGCGCCGCAGCGCCAGACCGGTCGACCCGGTCTCTCCAGGTCGGCGCCGACGGATGGCAGACGGACCTCACCGAGCGTGGTCGTCAGGGCGCGCAGGTCGTCGCGGTCGACCCTGGTGCTGCGAGCGTCGAGCTCAGCGAGGGACGGGCCGGCTGACCGACCGGCTCGACGTGCCACAGTCTGACCCACCTGCCCGATCCGGTCGATCGGGCTGCCCGTCCTGCGTGAGGGGAGCCGTCTGCCCGCCCCTCAGCCCTCGCGGGGCCGGCGGCGCGGGGGAGCCGGTGGCACGATCTTCCCCGTCGCGACGGAGGCGAGCTGGACCTCGACAGTCCCCGTACGGGTCTCGATCGTCAGTGCCTCGTCGCTGCGGTCCGTGATCGTCCCGAGCACGTCGGTGTAGAGGTGGCTCGATCCCTCGGGCAGCCGGGTGCGGACCATCACCCGGACGCCGGGCTCCCAGCTCTCCCACGGACGCGCCGGCGTGCCGGTCTGGCCAGTCGAGCTGCCGCTCGGCCCAGCGGGGCCGCCGCTCGGCCCAGCGGGGCCGCCGCTCGGCCCAGCGGGGCCGCCGCTCGGCCCAGCGGGGCCGCCGCTCGGCCCAGCGGGGCTGGGACTCTGCCCCGCCGGGCCGCCGCGCTGTCCGGTCGGCCCGTCGCCCTGCTCTGTCGAGCCTGCTGACAGCTCTGGCGGCTCGACGGTCGGGAGCACCCCGTCGGTGTCGTCGCTGGCAGGCGACGCAGGGCCGTGGTCGTCGGGCGTGCGGTGTGTCGGGAAAGTCACAGGACCTCGAGGAGTCGGAGGACGGGCACCGGAGACGGCGGGTGCGGATCTAGGCGATACTAGAACGTCGCTGTCCAGACGCTCCCACGTCTGGACTCGCCCTCGGGAAGGACATCGAAGTGACCTACGTGATCGCGCAGCCCTGTGTCGACGTCAAGGACAAGGCGTGCATCGAAGAGTGCCCCGTGGACTGCATCTACGAAGGCAAACGGTCGCTCTACATCCACCCGGACGAGTGCGTCGACTGCGGTGCCTGTGAGCCCGTGTGCCCGGTCGAGGCCATCTACTACGAAGACGACGTGCCCGACGAGTGGTCGGAGTACTACAAGGCGAACGTCGAGTTCTTCGACGACCTCGGTTCTCCTGGCGGCGCGGCCAAGATGGGCGAGATCGACAAGGACCACCCCGTCATCCTCGCTCTGCCCCCGCAGGCCTGAGGCGCGCCCGTGGGTCTCGCCGACCTCAGCGACCTCCCGTTCCCGTGGGACACCCTGGTCCCGGCCGCGACCCGCGCCAGGTCGCACCCCCGCGGCATCGTCGACCTGTCGGTCGGCACCCCGGTCGACCCGACCCCCGCACTGGTCCAGGACGCCCTCGCTGCTGCGGGTGACGCCCACGGCTACCCGACGACCCACGGCACGCCAGCGCTGCGCGAGGCCGTCTCCGCCTGGTTCGCGCGTCGCCGCGGCGTCGACGGTCTCGACCCTGCCGCCGTGCTGCCGACGATCGGCTCCAAGGAGATCGTCGCGCTGCTCCCGTCCTTGCTCTCGCTCGGCGCAGGTGACGTCGTCGTGCACCCTGCTGCGGCGTACCCGACCTACGACGTCGGGGCGCGCCTGGCGGGCGCCACGGCCTTCGCCTCGTCTGACGTCTCCGACTGGGAGGGACGCGGGGACGTCCGTCTCGTCTGGGTGAACTCGCCGGGCAACCCGACAGGTGAGGTGCTCTCGGTCGAGGATCTGGCCCGGGTGGTCCGTGCTGCACGGGCTGTCGGCGCCGTGGTGGTCAGCGACGAGTGCTATGCCGAGCTCGCCTGGGACGAGCCCTGGAGCACCGGCGGGGTGCCGAGCATCCTCGACCCGCGGGTCAACGGTGGTTCTCACGAGGGTCTGCTGGCCGCGTACTCGCTCTCCAAGCAGTCCAACCTCGCGGGCTACAGGTCGGCCTTCGTCGCGGGCGACACGGCTCTGGTCGCCCGCCTGCTCGAGCTCCGCAAGCACATGGGCATGATCGTCCCGGCACCGGTCCAGGCCGCGACCGCCGCAGCTCTCGCCGACGACGCCCACGTCGCCGCCCAGCGCGAGGTCTACAGTCGCCGCCGAGACGTGCTGCTCCCGGCGCTGCGGTCCTACGGCCTCGAGGTCGACGGCTCTCACGCCGGTCTCTACCTCTGGAGCCGTCCCGCCGGTGCCGCGCCCGGCGACCCCGTCGCGTGGGAGACCGTCGACGCCCTGGCAGGTCTGGGCATCCTCGTGGCACCTGGCACCTTCTACGGGTCGGCGGGAGCCGCTCACGTGCGGGTGGCTCTCACGGCGACAGACGAGCGCATCGACGAGGCTGCTGCGAGGCTCATCTCCGGTTGACCCGGCTTGGTGTCGATTTGACTCAGTTGTGGTGCAGGCCAGACACTTGCCTGACCGTGCTCTGGTGAAACCTGAGTCGTCTCACCAACGAGGGTGTCGCACCTCTGGAGTGTGACCTGTCTCACTCCGCATATGGGTCTTTGGGCCCTTCACTGATTGGGCACATCCCTCGGGTGCCAGGTACGGTCGCAGTGGGCCAGTGTCGTCCTCACCCAGGTCGACGCCGGCAGTCAGCGGCGCCCTCCGGCGTCGAGCAGGAGGAGCACCGCTCTGCCCGACAGGGTGGCGTCGCGTGCGCAGGAAGGAAGCTATGTCGGACACTCAGACACCTACCGTCACCCTCGACGTCGACGGACGGTCACAGGTGCTGCCGGTCGTCCCGGCCACAGACGGGAACGACGGGATCGTCGTGTCGTCGCTGCTGCGCGAGACAGGCATGGTCACCGTGGACCCCGGGTTCATGAACACCGCCTCGTGCGAGTCGGAGATCACCTACATCGACGGTGACGCCGGGATCCTGCGCTACCGCGGGTACCCGATCGACCAGCTCGCCGAGAAGTCGACCTTCCTCGAGGTCGCCTACCTGCTCATCCACGGAGAGCTCCCGAGCAAGAGCGAGGGCGAGGCCTTCGTCGAGCGCGTGAACCGCCACACGCTCGTGCACGAGGACTTCCGCACCTTCATGGGGACCTTCCCGCGCAACGGGCACCCGATGGCAGTGATGTCCTCGGCGATCAACGCGCTGTCGACGTTCTACCCGGAGTCCCTCGACCCCTTCGACGACGAGACGATCGAGCTCGCGACGGTCCTGCTGCTCGCCAAGTCGCGCACCATCACCTCGTACCTGCACCGCCGCCGCGTCGGCGAGCCGCTGCTGTACCCGGACTACTCCCGCGGCTACGTCGACGACTTCCTCCGCATGACCTTCGCGGTCCCGTACCAGCAGTACGACTCCGACCCCACCGTGGTCGACGCCCTCGACAAGCTGCTCATCCTGCACGCCGACCACGAGCAGAACTGCTCGACGTCGACGGTCCGCATCGTCGGCTCGAGCCACGCGAACCTCTACGCCTCCGTGGCCGCCGGGATCAACGCGCTCTCCGGCCCGCTCCACGGCGGTGCCAACGAGTCGGTCCTCAAGATGCTCCAGTCGATCCAGTCCTCCGACTACGACGTCGACACCTTCATGGCGAAGGTGAAGGACAAGGAGGACGGCGTCCGCCTCATGGGCTTCGGGCACAGGGTCTACAAGAACTACGACCCGCGTGCCGCGATCGTCAAGAAGAGCGCCGACGCCGTGCTCTCGACTCTCGGCAAGCGCGACGAGCTCCTCGACATCGCGCTGCAGCTCGAGGAGATCGCCCTCAACGACGACTACTTCATCGAGCGCAAGCTCTACCCCAACGTCGACTTCTACACGGGCCTGATCTACAAGGCGATGGGCTTCGAGCCGGCGATGTTCACGCCGCTCTTCGCCCTGGGGCGCATGCCCGGCTGGATCGCGCAGTGGCGCGAGATGATGAAGGACCCGCAGACGAAGATCGGCCGTCCGCGCCAGATCTACACGGGTGCGACCGAGCGGCCGTACGTCCCCGTCGACGAGCGCTGACGCCCGACCCCGAGCACGACAGAGCCCGCCCTGCCACGAGCAGGGCGGGCTCTGTCGTGCTCCGGGCCGCGGGCCCGGGTGGGGTCAGCCGGCTGCAGGCAGCGTCAGCCGCACCTGACCCGCAGGGACAGCGGCGGCCGCGTCGACAGGCGCCCACTCTCGCGTGCTCCTCGACCAGACCTGGTCGGCGACGGCGACGGTCTCGATCCCGGTGGCCGAGGCAGTCGCGACAGACCAGCTGCCGAGGGCCCAGGTCACCACGTCGAGGGGGTCTCGCTCGGTGAGCGGTGCGGCCTGGAGCACGATCTGCAGCCCGTCGCCACGGGTGCTGACCCCTTCGCCGAGGTCTCGGGTCGCGCGGGCCTCGACCGCTGCCAGCGCCGTCTCGACGCTCGTGGGGTTCCCGGCCTCGACGAGCGGGGCGTCAGGCAGCGTGCAGGTGATCCCGGCCGGTGTCTGCCCGCGCAGCGCTGCGGCCCAGGCACGCGACCTCGGCTCGTGCTGGGCGTAGGCGTCAGGGAAGCCGGACCGCTGGACGGCCTGCGCGGCCTCGGTCACCGGGAGGTCGAGGTATCCCGAGATCGTGTCGAGCCCGTCGTAGAACTTGGTCGCCGAGTAGACGGGGTCCATGATCTGCTCGACCGTTCCCCAGCCCTGGGACGGGCGCTGCTGGAACAGCCCGACGGAGTCTCGGTCGCCGTAGTCGATGTTCTCCAGGCGCGACTCCTGCAGGGCTGTGGCCAGCCCGATCGTCGCGGCGCGCGCCGGCATCTGCCGCCGCAGGGACATGCTCGCGATGAGAGCGGCGTTGTCGGCCTGGTCGACCGACATCCGCCAGTCTGAGCCGTCCAGGACCGCGACGCAGCCTTGCCTGTCGGCCACCTGCGGCTGGGTCCTGTCGAGCAGGACGACGACGCCACCGACGGCGAGAGCACCGACGGCGAGCACGGAGACCGTCGTGACGACAGCGCGTCGCACGGAGGCGCGACGCGCCCGCGCCGCACGCTGTGAGCGCGCCGACGTGCGTCGCGACGACGGGACCTGGGGCGGCACGGGTCAGTTGGCGTGCAGCGCGGCGTTGAGCTCGATGCCCACGCCGTCACGCGAGACCGCCTCGATCGCGCCGGTCAGCGAGTTGCGGCGGAACAGCAGGTTGTCGTGGCCTGAGAGCTCACGGGCCTTGACCACCTGCGGGCCGCCGTCGGCGCCTGTCGTCGTCCCGACGAGGGCAACCTTGCTGCCGGCGGTGAGGTACAGGCCCGACTCGACGACGCAGTCGTCCCCGAGCGCGATGCCCAGACCGGCGTTGGCGCCGAGGAGCGAGCGGCGACCGATCGAGACGACCTCCTTGCCACCCCCCGACAGGGTGCCCATGATCGAGGCGCCACCGCCGATGTCGCTGCCGTCACCGACGACCACACCGGCCGAGATACGGCCCTCGACCATCGAGGTGCCGAGAGTGCCCGCGTTGAAGTTGACGAAGCCCTCGTGCATCACGGTCGTGCCCGAGGCGAGGTGGGCGCCGAGGCGGACGCGGTCTGCGTCGGCGACACGGACGCCCGTCGGGACCACGTAGTCGACCATGCGGGGGAACTTGTCGACGCTCAGCACGGTGACGGGTCCGCGGGCGCGCAACCGCGCACGGGTGGTGTCGAAGCCCTCGACGGCGCACGGGCCGTGGTTGGTCCAGACGACGTTGGCCAGGACCCCGAAGAGCCCGTCGAGGTTCTGCCCGTGCGGCGCGACGAGCCTGTGGGACAGCAGGTGCAGGCGCAGGTAGGCGTCCGGGGCGTCGGTCGGCGCCTCGTCGAGGTCGATCTCGACGGTGACGAGCACCAGGTCGACGTCGCGGGCCTCGTCCCGCCCGACCAGGGCGGCGAGCTCTGCGGGCTCGGCGGCGTCCTCGGGAGCTGTGCCGAGCGCGGGGCTCGGGTACCAGACGTCGAGGACGACCCCTGCTGTCGTGACGGTGGCCAGGCCGTGGCCCCAGGCGGAGCGTGAGGTCGAAGAAGTCATGGTGCCCAGCCTATGCGTCGGCAGGTGGAGACGGTGTGCAGGATCCGGCCGCCGAGACCCGGCGAGACTGTGATGCTGGCCGCGGGAGCCGAGTCCCGGAACCGAGCCGGGCCATGGCAGCAGGCCGGCGCGGGTCTGCACGGCCCCTGCCCGGCGCGCTAGGGTCGGGCGGGTGAGCCACGAGACCCCGCAGCCCCCAGCCCCCGTGCCCGCCGACAGCGCACCGGCCCTGCGCCCTGCGCTCGACCTCAGCTCCGGCGTCGTCGAGCTGACCCGCACGATCTGCGACATCCCCTCGGTCAGCGGTGACGAGCACGCGATCGCCGACGCCGTCGAGCAGGCTCTGCGCGCCTACCCGCACCTCGAGGTGGTCCGCGACGGCGACGCCGTCGTGGCACGCACCCAGCTGGGGCGCGACGAGCGCGTCGTGATCGCCGGCCACCTCGACACCGTGCCGGTCGCCGACAACCTCCCGGTCCGGGTGGTGGGCGAGGGGCTGCACGCCGAGCTCTGGGGACGCGGGACCGTCGACATGAAGGGTGGGGTCGCCGTCCAGCTCGCCCTGGCCGCCGAGCTCGAGGCCCCGACCCGCGACATCACCTGGGTGTTCTACGACCACGAAGAGGTCGACTCGGCCCTCAACGGTCTCGGCAGGATCGCCCGGACCCGCCCCGAGCTGCTCGCCGGAGACTTCGCCGTGCTGTGCGAGCCGACGGCCGCAGGCATCGAGGGCGGGTGCAACGGGACGCTGCGCGTCGAGGTCCGTGTCCCCGGGGAGGCAGCCCACTCCGCCCGCTCCTGGATGGGCACGAACGCGATCCACGGTGCCTCCGAGGTGCTCGCGCGACTGGCTGCCTACGAGCCCGCCTCGACCGAGGTCGAAGGACTCGTCTTCCGCGAGGGCATGAACGCCGTCGGCATCCGCGGTGGGATCGCCGGGAACGTGATCCCCGACGAGTGCGTGGTCACGGTCAACTTCCGCTTCGCGCCCTCGCGCAGCCTCGAGGAGGCCGAGCAGCACACCCGCGACCTCTTCGAGGGCTTCCAGGTGACCGTCACCGACGCCGCGGCCGGTGCCCGTCCCGGGCTCGACGCGCCGCTCGCCCTCGACTTCACCGAGGCGGTCCTCGAGGTCACCGGGGGAGCACCGGCCCCCAAGTACGGCTGGACCGACGTCGCCCGGTTCTCGGCCCTCGGTGTCCCGGCGGTCAACTTCGGCCCGGGGGACCCCGTCCTCGCCCACAAGGACGACGAGCACTGCCCGGCCTCGCAGATCCAGCTCTGCTACGAGGCCCTGCGGACCTGGTTGGTGCGCTGAACCGACGGACCCGCGCCGGGCCCGCGAAGCGTTCACGACGTGTCTGCGCGATCGTCACCCGACGCTCATCCGCGGGCGGCGGCGTCACGCCTGGTGGGGCACGCGTCAGCACGTAGGCTCGGAGCATGACTGACGAAGGACTGGCACAGACCGGGAAGGGTTACCGGAAGGGTCCGGTGATCCTGCGGGGCGAGCAGATCCCCGCAGAGACGACAGACCAGCGCCTGCTCGACAGGCAGCACGACACCGAGTGGGTGCACTCCGACCCGTGGCGGGTCATGCGCATCCAGAGCGAGTTCGTCGAGGGCTTCGGCGCCCTCGCCGAGGTCGGCCAGGCCGTCAGCGTCTTCGGCTCCGCGCGCACGCCCGTCGACCACCCGGACTACGAGCTCGGCGTCCAGGTGGGTCGCGGGCTCGTCGACCGTGGCTACGCGGTCATCACCGGTGGTGGTCCGGGCATCATGGAGGCTGCCAACAAGGGTGCCCGTGAGGCGGGCGGTCTCTCCGTGGGGCTCGGCATCGAGCTGCCCTTCGAGCAGGGGATGAACGAGTACGTCGACCTCGGCGTGAACTTCCGCTACTTCTTCGCCCGCAAGACGATGTTCGTCAAGTACGCCTCAGGCTTCGTGGTGCTCCCCGGCGGCTTCGGCACGCTCGACGAGATGTTCGAGGCACTCACCCTCGTCCAGACGCACAAGGTGACCGAGTTCCCGATCGTCCTCGTGGGCTCGGACTACTGGTCCGGTCTGTTCGACTGGCTGAGCACAGCTGTCCTGGACCGCGGCATGATCCACGCGAAGGACCTCGCGCTCTTCTCGATCGTCGACGACGCCGACGAGGCCGTGCGGATCGTCTGCGACCGCAACGAAGAGCTCCGCGCGCGTGAGCAGGCAGCTGCCGACGAGGCCGCTGCTGCGGAGTCGAGCGACGAGTCCGCCGACGAGGCCGCGCGCCCGGCGGCGGGGTGACCGGCGCGCCGGTCCCGGCGCGCGCCGCGACGCTCGTCCTGCGGGGCCGCGAGGTCGGCGGCGAGGCCGCCGCGATCATGGCCATCGTCAACCGGACGACCGACTCGTTCTACTCCGGAGCCCGGCAGGCTGACGACGTCGACGCCCTGCGGGCCGTCGAGCGAGCGAGCACCGAGGGCGCCCAGATCGTCGACGTCGGCGGGGTGCGGGCCGGCACCGGGCCCGAGGTCACGGTCGAGGAGGAGATCCGCCGGACCGTCCCCTTCGTGGCGCGCGTGCGTGCGGAGTTCCCCGACATGCTCGTCAGCGTCGACACCTGGCGTGCCGAGGTGGCGCGCGAGGCCGTCGGGGCTGGGGCGGACCTCGTCAACGACACCTGGGCCGGGCACGACCCGCACCTGGTCGAGGTCGCCGGGGCGCTCGGCGCCGGGATCGTCTGCTCGCACACCGGTGGGGCCGTCCCGCGGACCGACCCGTTCCAGGTGGCCTACCCGCTGCCGCACGACGCGCCCGACGACGCCGACCCCCGGGACGGTGTCGTCCACGACGTCCTGTCGACGCTCGCGGCCGCCGCGCGGCGAGCCGTGGCCTGCGGCGTGCCCCGCGAGTCTGTGCTCGTCGACCCGACGCACGACTTCGGCAAGAGCACCTGGCACTCGCTGCACCTGCTGCGCAGCACAGGCCGCCTGACAGGGCTCGGCTTCCCCGTCCTCATGGCGCTCTCTCGCAAGGACTTCGTGGGGGAGACCCTCGACCTCCCCGCCGAGGAGCGGCTCGAGGGGACCCTCGCCGCGACAGCGCTCGCAGCCTGGATGGGGGCCACGGTGTTCAGGGCCCACGACGTCCGTGCGAC
This sequence comes from Sanguibacter biliveldensis, assembly GCF_033798665.1. Classification (NCBI taxonomy): domain Bacteria; kingdom Bacillati; phylum Actinomycetota; class Actinomycetes; order Micrococcales; family Sanguibacteraceae; genus Sanguibacter; species Sanguibacter biliveldensis. Next base: position 2,887,291 of record NZ_CP138359.1, on the reverse strand, counting down.
GCGCCGGGCGCTCGACATGACGGCCGCGGTCCGCGGCGACCTGCCCCCGGCCCGCGTCGTCCGCGGGCTCGGCTGAGACGCGGGCGCAGCTCTGCAGAAGCGGTCCAGACGGCTTCACCCTCGGGTGACCTGTGGGTCGCGGCGTGGCGTGAGCGCACGAGGGCGCAGGTCACACCCGGCGTGAACTAGAATATGGGTCTGAGACACACGGCGGTATCGACGGAAATGGAGAGCCACCAATGGCTGCGATGAAGCCCCGTACGGGTGACGGTCCCCTCGAGGTCACGAAAGAAGGCCGCGGGATCGTCATGCGCGTGCCTCTCGAAGGCGGAGGCCGCCTCGTGGTCGAGCTCAACGCCGTCGAGGCGAGCGAGCTGGGCGAGGCCCTGAAAGCAGTAGTGGGCTGACTCTTGGCTCCTCGCTCTACGTTCTCTGCTGCGTCCCTGGCCCGTGAGGGCGTCGGACGAGCAGTGCCTGAGGTCGTCCTCGCCGAGGGGACCCTCACGAGCTGCACCTTCCTCGACGACGTCGAGGCCGTAGCAGTCGCCGTCGGCTCACCTGTCGACGGCGACGACGAGCTCCAGCCGCGCGCCGGCACAGTCGACGCCTCGCTGCTCTACGGCATCGACCTCGCCGAGCTGGCCGAGCGCGCCGCGTTCTCCGGTGCTGCCGGCACGACCCACACCATCGACCTGCCACGGGTCCACGTCGGCTCCGCCGCGTCGCTCCCGTGGGCCGGTCTCCCGCACCGCATCGTGTTCGTCGGGGTGGGACGCGAGACGACGAGCGATCTCCGGCGCGCCGGCGCAGCGCTGGCCCGGGCCGCCCGGGGACTCGGTCGCGTCCTCACGCCTCTCGCCGCGACGCCTCACGGGTCCGCGACCCGGGCCTTCGTCGAGGGGTATCTCCTCGGCGCGTACGCGCCCGTCAAGCTCTCGGCAGAGGCACCGGCCGACGGGCCTGCGCGCGAGCTCGTGCTCATCGGGGACGGCGACCAGTCGGCCCTCGACAGCGCCGTCCAGAGCGCCTGGGCCACCTGGCTGGTCCGGGACCTCGCGACGGTCCCCTCCAACATCAAGTCCCCGGAGTGGTTCGCCGACCGCGCGGTCGACCTCGCGACCGCCGAGGGGCTCACCACGACGGTCCTCGACGTCCCGGCCCTCGAGGCGCAGGGCTTCGGCGGGATCCTCGCCGTCGGACGCGGCTCGTCGCGCCCTCCCCGTCTCGTGACCGTCACCTACACACCTGCGGACGGCGGCAGCGGTCAGCACGTGGTCGTGGTCGGCAAGGGCATCACCTACGACACCGGTGGTCTGTCCATCAAGCCGCGCGAGGCGATGGTCCCCATGAAGACCGACATGGCCGGGGCGGCCGTCGCTCTCGCCGCCGTGCTGGGAGCCTCGCGCTCGGGCAGCCCTCATTCCGTGACAGCCGTCCTGCCGCTCGCCGAGAACCACGTCGGAGCCGGCTCGTACAGGCCTGGTGACGTGCTCCGGCTCTTCGGCGGCACGACCGTCGAGGTCGCGAACACCGATGCCGAGGGGCGTCTGGTGCTCGCCGACGCTCTCGCCTTCGCCGACGCGACCCTCGACCCCGACGTCCTCGTCGACGTCGCGACACTGACAGGTGCGGCGAGCGTCGGGCTGGGGCGCGGTCACGCAGCCCTCTTCAGCGCCGACGACGCCCTCGTCTCAGCGCTCGAGGCTGCGGGTCGCGAGACCGGGGAGCGCGTCTGGCACATGCCGCTCGTGGAGGACTACGTACCCGCTGTCGGATCGACAGTCGCCGACCTCCGCCACGTCCCGGCCGACCCTCCGGGCGGGGGAGCGGTCACCGCGGCGTTGTTCCTGCGCTCCTTCGTCGGGCAGCGCCGCTGGGTCCACCTCGACATCGCCGGCCCCTCGCGCGCTGCTGCTCGCAGGCACGAGGTCTCGGCCGGAGCAACGGGCTACGGCGCCCGGCTCGTGCTGCGGCTGCTCGAGACCCTGGGCTGACGGGCTGGCAGCCTGACGGGCTGACGGTCCCGGCATCCCGGCTCACCAGCCCTGCGGATGCAGGATCCCCGCAGCGCAAGAGCGCCCCCGCCGAGCTCGGCGGGGGCGCTCTTGGTCGTCTGAGGTGAGGTCGTCTGAGGTCCGGGTCGTCTCAGGCCAGGGCCGTCCCAGATCGGGGTTGCCTCAGGTCAGGCTCTCGTCGACCGCTTCACGGAGACGAGCAGCCCGTCGCCGACGGGCAGCAGCGTCGAGAGCATGTGCTCGTCGTCCCGGACCGCTCGGCCCACGTCGCGGATCGCCGTGGTGACCTCGTCCCGTCGGGCGGGGTCGGCCACGCTGCCACCCCAGAGGGCGTTGTCGACCACGAGCATCCCGCCCTCGCGCAGCAACCGCCGGGCCTGCTCGACGTACAGCGCGCAGCTGGTCTCGGCGGCGCTGACCAGCACGAGGTCGTAGGCGCCGTCGGTCAGGCGCGGCAGGACGTCGAGCGCGCGACCAGAGATCGCCCGGGCGCGGGTGGCCCGGATCCCGGCCTCGGCGAAGGCGGCCTTCGCCGCTCGCTGGTGCTCGACCTCCACGTCGATCGTGGTGAGGACGCCGTCGGGGAGCATCCCGCGGAGCAGCGCGAGGCTCGCGACCCCCGTGCCGGTCCCGACCTCGACGGCCGAGCGCGCGCCGAGGGCGGCTGCCAGGACGGTGAGGGTCGCGCACGAGCCCGGGAGCATGCTGTGGCACCCGAGCTGGGCTGCGCGTCCACGGGCGCGCAGCAGCACCTCGTCCTCGGCGACGAAGTCCTCGGCGTAGGCCCAGCTCTGAGCTCGGTCGGCGGAGATGATGCCTCCAGGGTTGTCGTGGCCGGTGGTGTGACGTCTCAGATCGTACCGTCGAGACAGGACGCCGTGCCGTGAGCGCGCCGTCTCCTGTGCGAAGCAGGTGAAGGTTCATGCACCGGTGCGACACGCGGGCTCCGCCCTGGGACACTAGAGGGGTGCACGAACCCCACGACCATCCCACGCCCGAGGCCACGGGCACCGCAGCAGTCGACCCGGGCTGGCAGCCGCCCAGCTGGGAGTCGGTCGTGCGCGACCACTCCGCGCGCGTCTACAGGCTCGCGTACAGGCTGACGGGCAACCAGCACGACGCAGAGGACCTCACGCAGGAGGTCTTCATCAGGGTCTTCAGGTCGCTGAGCAGCTACACGCCAGGGACCTTCGAGGGCTGGCTGCACCGCATCACGACCAACCTGTTCCTCGACCAGGCGCGCCGGCGCCAGCGCATCCGCATGGACTCGATGGGTGACGACTCCTCGACGTACCCCGCACGCGGTGAGCTCTACGACCCCGTCCGCGGCTACGAGCACGCCAACCTCGACCACGACGTGCAGCGCGCCCTCGACGCGCTCGCCCCCGAGTACCGTGCCGCGGTCGTGCTGTGCGACATCGAGGGCCTCTCCTACGAGGAGATCGCGGTCACCCTGGGCATCAAGCTCGGGACCGTCCGCTCCCGCATCCACCGCGCCAGGTCCCAGCTGCGGCTGGCCCTCGCGGACCGTGCCCCGCACCGGCGCGTCGTCGCTGGTGAGGACCCGACCTCTGCGGACGACGCCTTCGTGATGCACGGCGGTGCGAGGGCAGCAGGCGGAGCTGCGTGAGCGCGCACCTCGGCGAGTGGGTGAGCGCCCTCGTCGACAACCAGCTCGGCCTGGCCGACCGCGAGCGGTGCCTCGCGCACGTGGCAGCCTGCCCGCAGTGCGCTCGTGAGGTCGACGAGGCGCGGAGCGCGCGCCGCACGCTCTCCCTCGGCATCGCCGACGTCGAGCCCGCCCCAGACTTCATGAGCCGACTGCTGGCCATGTCGGAGCCCGCCGCGCCCGCGGCCGGCGAGGAGGTCGGCTTCGACACGGCAGGTGGCGGTGAGCAGCGGTCCTCCGACGCGTCCAGCCTGGTCCCGCACGAGCCGCTCCCACCCCGCTGGCGTGCGCTGTGCGGTGACGTCGAGCCGAGGGGGGCGCGACGCGGACGTGCGGTCGTCGCGCTGATCCTCGGCAGCAGCATGGTGGCCGTCAGCCTCTTCACGCTGGGCGACCGGCCAGTCGTGGCACCCGACCGACAGCAGAACGACGCGCTCTCGGCGCTCGCAGCAGCCGCCCAGCTCCGAACCTCCGACGACCTCGTGGTCGACACGGCCTCGGGTGTCCTGGCCGACAGCCCGGGCTCGGGCGCGGACGACCACGAGGTCCTCGAGTGGATGTCGCAGCAGGGCTGGCCACGACCAGAGAGCCTGCCGGATGCCGTGACAGTCCAGGCGCTGCGCTTCACAGGAGCCGACGAGGACGTGCTCGAGGTCGACCTCGAGACGCCTTTCGGCGACGTGGTGGTCCGTGAGCAGCACGGCCGGCTCGACCAGGACAAGGTCTCAGACCTCAGGACCCTCGACGCAGGTGGGGCGCCGGTCTACGTGGTCTCGGAGTCACCCCTGCACCTCGTGTGGCAGTCGTCGGACACCGTGGTCGACCTCGTGGCGCCCGGCTCTCTCGACGACGTGCTACAACTTGTGTCGACCTTCCCGGTCGACGAGTACGACGCGGGATTCCAGGCGCGCGTCGGGCGTGGGTGGACGACACTGACAGGAGTGCTCTCGTGACAGGTCCGAGCACAGACGACCACGGCAGCCACGACCACGGCGCAGACGACGACCGCGCGGACGGCCACGGCGCTGACCCCCGCAGCGACGGCGAGCCGGCCGCCCCGACCAGGGCGGTCCCGCCGGTCCCGCTGCCCCCCGCGCACGCCGCTCCCTCGTACACCCCAGGTCAGGAGGGTGCACAGGCCCGGGTCGACCACTCGCGCTATGCGCCACCAGGGACTGGATCGACAGCCGGCGCAGCACAGCAGCCCCAGGCTTCCGCGGACGACCGCGCTCGTGAGGCCGACCGTGCGGCGGTAGCCTCCGAGGCGCACGCGGGCAGCGAAGGCCCGGGGGCTCCGTCTACGTCCGAGGCGGTCCTCGAGGGGCAGCCGTCCGTGCCAGCACCTGCTCCGGTGACAGACCCGCTCGGTCCGCCGTCCTACGCTCCGGGTGCGACCCCGAGCGCCCACTGGTTCGACCAGGCACGGGCTGACCAGGCCGACCAGGCCGGCCACGAGAAGCCTGCTGAGGCCTCGACGGTCTCGGGATGGCCGGCCACCGACGGACCGCACGGTCGTCGACGAGGTCTCGGCGCTGCTGCGGTGACGGGGCTGCTCGTCGGGGCTCTGCTGCTGGGCGCCGTCGGCGGGGTCGTCGGAGAGCGCGTGTGGGACTCGGTCTCCGGTCCGTCGTCCCAGCCGCTGCCCACGGTCTCGGCGGACCCGAGCATCACGAGGCCTGACGGATCGATCGCGGACATCGCGGCGACCGTCGCGCCCAGCGTGGTCTCCCTCTACGTGTCGGGTCCCGACGGTCAGTCGACGGGCTCGGGTTTTGTCATCCGGGAGGACGGCTACATCCTCACCAACAACCACGTGATCGCGGGTGCGGTCGGGAACGGCGAGATCCGGGTGACCTTCGTCGACGGCTCTGAGTCGACAGCGACCCTCATCGGGCGCACGGCCGACTACGACCTCGCGGTCGTCAGGGTGGACCGCGAAGACCTGGTCCCGCTGGTGCTCGGAGACTCTGAGGCCGTGGCCGTCGGCGACCCGGTCATCGCGATCGGCGCACCGCTCGGGCTGGACGGCACCGTCACCTCGGGGATCATCAGCGCCCTCAACCGGCCGGTGTCCGCGGGCGACGTGACAGACCAGGCCTTCATCAACGCTCTCCAGACAGACGCAGCGATCAACCCGGGCAACTCGGGTGGCCCGCTCGTGGACGCCTCGGGTCAGGTGATCGGCATCAACTCCGCGATCGCCCAGCCGCCGGGCACCCTCACGAGTGCCGGGAACATCGGGCTCGGTTTTGCCATCGGCTCCAACCAGGCGCGACGCACGGCCCAGGAGATCATCGACACGGGCTCCGCGAGCTATCCGATCATCGGTGTGCTGCTCGACTCCTCCTACGACGGTGAAGGCGTGCAGGTGGTCCAGGACGCCCAGGGCGGGCAGGAGCCTGTCACCCCGGGCGGCCCGGCCGAGGCCGCAGGCCTCGCGCCCGGCGACGTGATCCTCTCGGTCGACGGACGCCCGGTGACCCAGTCCGACGAGCTGATCGTCGCGATCCGCGCGAAGGCCCCTGGAGACACCGTCGTGCTGAAGGTACGCTCGGGCGATGACGAGCGAGACGTGTCGATAGTGCTCGACAAGGCGACGAGCGGCGAGGGCTGACGGTGTTCGGAATCAACGGCGGAGAGGCCATCATCATCTTGGTGGTCGCCATCCTGGTGATCGGGCCCGAGCGCCTGCCCAAGTACGCCGAGCAGCTCGCGGGGCTCGTCAAGCGCGCCCGGGTGCTCATGGCGGACGCCAAGGAGAAGGTCAGCGAAGAGCTCGGACCTGAGATCACCGACGTCGACTGGGCCCAGCTCGACCCCCGTCGTTACGACCCGCGCCGGATCGTGCGTGACGCGCTCCTCGACGACACGCCCCCCACGCCCAAGACACCGCCGAAGATGTCGAAGACCCCGAACCCCACGAAGGCCCCCGGTGCGCCGGCCCCTGCTGGCGGCGCGGGCTCGGAGAGCGCAGGCGCCCAGGCTGCCGAGACCGCCGTCGGCGCGGCGACGGCTGCTGCTGCGGTCGCGAGCGCGGCGGTGCGTGCTGAGCGTCCGTCCGACGCCCAGACGGCCCAGGCTGGAGCCGCCCGGTGGCCCGAGCCGCAGCCCGTCCTGGCTGCCGGGGAGGCCGCGCCCTTCGACACCGAGGCGACCTGATCGCGATTCGGTAAAGGCCGTGCTTCCTGCCAGAATGAGCAGATGGCCAACGACGTGCAGCGCCCCCGGATCTTGTCGGGCATGCAACCTACGGACGACTCGCTCACCCTCGGCAACTACATCGGTGCCCTGACGCAGTGGGTGGCTCTCCAGGACTCGTACGACACGCTCTACATGATGGCGGACCTCCACGCCCTCACGGTGAACCCGGAGCCCGCACGGCTGCGTGAGCGCACGCGCCGCACCCTTGCCCAGTACCTCGCGGGCGGGGTGGACCCGGAGCGCTCGACGCTCTTCGTCCAGTCGCACGTCCCTGAGCACGCCGAGCTCGCGTGGATCCTGTCGTGCCAGACCGGCTTCGGCGAGGCCAGCCGCATGACGCAGTTCAAGGACAAGGCTGCGAAGCAGGGCACCGACGGCACGACCGTCGGCCTCTTCACCTACCCGGTCCTCATGGCGGCCGACATCCTGCTCTACGACGCGGAGCGTGTGCCCGTCGGCGAAGACCAGCGTCAGCACCTGGAGATCACCCGGGACATCGCCGAGCGTCTGAACACGCGCTTCGGGCACGACACCGTCGTGGTCCCCGAGCCGCACATCGTCAAGGCCGTCGCCAAGATCTACGACCTGCAAGAGCCCACCTCGAAGATGAGCAAGTCGGCCACCGGCAAGGGCACCATCTGGCTGCTGGACGACCCGAAGGTCTCGGCCAAGCGCATCAAGTCGGCCGTCACGGACGACGAGGCCGTGGTCCGCTACGACCCGGCCACCAAGCCCGGGGTCTCGAACCTGCTGACGATCTTCTCGGCGCTCACGGGCCGCACCGTCGCCGACCTCGAGACCGAGTACGCGGACAAGCAGTACGGGCACCTCAAGGTGGACCTGGCCGAGGCCGTCGTCGAGTTCCTCACGCCGTTCCAGGAGCGTGTGGACTCGTACCTGTCCGACCCCGCCGAGCTCGACAGGGTGCTCGCTGCCGGGGCGCAGAAGGCCCGCGAGATCGCGAGCACGACGCTCGCCCGCGTCTACGACAGGGTCGGGCTGCTCCCCGCATCGGGGTCGCGGTCGTGAACCTGCCCGAGCGGCTGGGAGACCAGCGACGTATCGGCGTCTCGATCGAGATCCCTGCGCCCTTCGGGGCGCAGCTCCAGGAGGCGCGCCGCAGGGCTGGCGACCCGCTCGCCGACCTCATCCCGCCGCACATCACGATCCTCGGCCCGACGGTCCTGGACCCGGACCTGATGCCTGCTGTCGACACCCACCTCGCGGCTGTCGCGGCGTCTGCGGAGCCTTTTGTCGTCAGGCTGCGCGGCAGCGGGACCTTCCGTCCGGTGTCACCCGTGGTCTTCGTCCAGGTGGCCCAGGGGATCGCCGAGTGCGAGTCTCTCGAGTCGCGTGTCCGGTCGGGGCCGCTCGCCCAGGATCTCCGCTTCAACTACCACCCGCACGTCACCGTCGCGCACGAGGTGCCCGACGACGCTCTCGACGCTGCCTTCGAGGCTATGGCGGGCTACGAGGCGACCTTCACCGTCGACGCCGTCTCGCTGTTCGAGCACGGCGACGACAGCGTCTGGCGTCCTGTGCACGCCTTCCCGCTCGGCACCGCCTAGGGACCTCGAAGGACCTCTCAGGACCTCGAGAGGGCCCGGCCGTCCTGCCCCCGGATGCCGCTGAGCAGCCGACCTCATAGGCTCTGCTGGTGACCACCACCTCGAAGGACATCAGACGACCGGGGGAGGTCGCGACGGCGGAGCCGCCCGAGCAGGACCTCGAAGCGTCCGGCACGGCCCCGCGCGCGGACGGAGGAGACGAGCGCAAGGACTCCGCCCAGAGCCCCAGCCTCGTGGAGCGCGTGCAGGTCGTCCTCGCCTGGTGGAAGACCACCCGCCTCGCGCGTGCTCTCGCCCGCTACGGGCAGGTCAACGGCGCGCTGCTCTGCGGCGGGATCGCCTACTCGGCCATCTTCTCCGTCTTCGCGGGGCTGACCATCGGGTTCACGGTGTTCATGAGCGTCCTCGGCTCGAACGACGAGCTGCTCGACTCGGTCATCGAGTCGGTGAACTCCGCGCTGCCCGGCATGCTGCAGACGACTCCCGGCGACGAGACGACAGGCCTGATCAGCCCAGACTCCCTCGTCACCTCCACCTCGCTGAGCGTGGCGAGCATCGTCTCGGTCGTCGTGCTGCTCGTCTCGGCGATCTCGTGCATGGGCGCCGTCCAGGTGTCCGTCCGCGCGATGTTCGGCCTGCCGCCCGGAGTGGGCAACCCGGTGCTGGTCAAGCTGCGTCAGCTGGGCGGGTTCGTGGTCATCGGGATCGCGGTCCTGGCCTCGGCCGTGATCGGCATCGTGGTCGGCTCGGTGAGCACCTGGGTCCTCGACCTCCTCGGGCTGGAGGGCACCGGACGCTTCTTCCTGCCCGTCCTCGGGCTCGCGGTCGCCTTCCTCGTGGATGTCGCCACCTTCGTGCTTATCGTCCGCCTGCTGTCTGCTGTGCACCCCCCGCGCCGCGACCTGCTGCTGGGCGCTGTGGTGGCTGCTGTGGGCTTCGGTGTCATCAGGTTCCTGGGGACCTCCGTGGTCGCGAGCAGCGCGAGCACCAACCCTGTCCTGGCGTCCTTCGCAGCGATCGTCACGCTGCTCATCTGGATCAACCTGTCGGCGAGGATCTTGCTGACGGCCGCGGCGATCAGCGCAGACCTCCCGCTCGAGCTCCTCGAGAAGGTCTCGGACGTCGAGGCTGCCGAGCAGGCGATCGAGCGCGCGAGGGCCGGCGAGACAGAGTCCGCGACACCCGCCGAGGAACGTCGCGTGCAGGTGCAAGCCGCGTCGCTGACCGTGAGGCGCCGTCTGGTGACCCTCGCTGCCGCCGGTGTCGGCGGGTACCTGATCGGGCGCCGCCGCGGCTGAGCAGCGCAGCGCAGCGGCTGGTCGTGGCAGACTCCGCGGTTCCGGGGCAGGGTCCGCCCCGGAGTGGAAGGCACGCCCGGTCCAGCGACCGGGGACGGCCGCGAGAGCACACAGACACGCAGAAGAGGTCGGCACCCGTGGGTGCCGACCTCTTCTGCGTGCTCTGGCGCGCTCTGCGCGTGACAGGCCTTAGAAGGCGCGGGTGATCATCGCCCGCTTGACCTCCTGGATCGCCTTCGTGACCTCGATGCCTCGGGGGCAGGCCTCGGTGCAGTTGAAGGTCGTGCGGCAGCGCCACACGCCTTCCTTGTCGTTGAGGATCTCGAGGCGCTGCTCGGCACCCTCGTCACGCGAGTCGAAGATGAAGCGGTGCGCGTTGACGATCGCCGCAGGGCCGAAGTACTGGCCGTCGGTCCAGAACACCGGGCAGGACGACGTGCACGCGGCGCACAGGATGCACTTGGTGGTGTCGTCGAAGCGCTCGCGCTGCTCGGCGGACTGGCGACGCTCGCCCGAGGGCTGGTTCCCCGTGGTGATGAGGAAGGGCATGATCTCGCGGTAGGAGGCGAAGAACGGCTCCATGTCGACCACGAGGTCCTTGATCACCGGCAGGCCCTTGATGGGCTCGACGAGGATCGGCTTGTCGGGGTTGACGTCCTTGAGGAGCGTCTTGCAGGCCAGACGGTTGCGCCCGTTGATGCGCATGGCGTCAGAGCCGCAGATCCCGTGCGCGCACGAGCGGCGGAAGGTGACCGATCCGTCGTGCTCCCACTTGATCTTGTGGAGGGCGTCGAGCACACGGTCTGTGCCGTGCGCGGTGACGGTGAACTCGTCCCAGTACGCCTCCTCGCCGTGCTCGGACTCGGGGGAGTAGCGGCGGACCTTGAGGGTCACCTCGAAGCTGGGGATCTCCGGGACCGCGGAGGCGGGGGCCTCGTCGATGGTGGCAGTCATCAGTACTTACGCTCCATGGGCTCGTACCTGGTCTGGACGACGGACTTGCCGCCGAGCATGACCTTGTAGGTGTCGAAGACGCTCTGCTCCGAGAAGACGCCCTCGGTGCCGTCGACGCTCTCGACCGTGGCCGAGTCGTCGAGCGGGCGCCTGTACGCCATCGTGTGCAGCATGAACTTCTCGTCGTCGCGGTCGGGGAAGTCCTCGCGGAAGTGACCGCCGCGGGACTCCTTCCGGTTGAGGGCCCCGATGACGACGACCTCGGCGATGTCGAGGAGGAAGCCGAGCTCGAGGGCCTCGAGCAGGTCGGTGTTGAACAGACGGCCCTTGTCCTGGACCGAGACGTTCTTGTAGCGGTCCTGGAGGGTGCGGATGTCCGCCAGGCAAGTGCGCAGCGAGTCTTCGGTGCGGAACACCTGGGCGTTCGCGTCCATGGTCTCCTGCAGCTCGCGACGGATGTCGGAGACCCGCTCGCCGTTGGGACGGCCGCGCATCTCGTCGAGGGTCGCGATCACCGAGTCGGCAGCGTCCTCGGGGAGGTCGCGGAAGGTCGCGGTCTTGGCGTAGGCGGCGGCCGTGCGGCCGGCGCGCTTGCCGAAGACGTTGATGTCGAGGAGCGAGTTGGTGCCCAGACGGTTGGAGCCGTGCACGGACACGCAGGCCACCTCGCCGGCCGCGTAGAGACCGCGGACGACGTCGGTGTTGTTGCGCAGGACCTCGGCGTCGACGTTGGTCGGGATGCCGCCCATCGCGTAGTGCGCGGTCGGGTAGACCGGCACGGGCTCGGTGTAGGGCTCGATGCCGAGGTAGGTCCGGGCGAACTCGGTGATGTCCGGGAGCTTCGCGTCGATGTGCGCGGGCTCGAGGTGGGTCAGGTCGAGCAGGACGTAGTCCTTGTTCGGCCCGGCACCGCGGCCCTCGCGGACCTCGTTGGCCATCGACCGGGCGACGATGTCACGCGGCGCGAGGTCCTTGATGGTCGGGGCGTAACGCTCCATGAAGCGCTCACCGTCACCGTTGCGCAGGATCCCGCCCTCACCGCGGGCGGCCTCCGAGAGGAGGATGCCCAGGCCGGCCAGACCTGTCGGGTGGAACTGGAAGAACTCCATGTCCTCGAGGGGGAACCCGCGGCGCAGAGCGAGGGCCATGCCGTCACCGGTGAGGGTGTGGGCGTTCGAGGTCGTCTTGTAGATCTTCCCGGCGCCGCCGGTCGCGAAGATGATCGCCTTGGCCTGGAAGATGTGGATCTCGCCCGTGGCGAGGTCGTAGGCGACGACGCCTGTCGCGTTGACCTCTTCGCCGTCGGGCACGTGCCCGGCCGAGAGGTCGTGGTCGACGATGAGGTCGAGGACGTAGAACTCGTTGAAGAACTCCACGTCCTGCTTGACGCAGTTCTGGTACAGCGTCTGCAGGATCATGTGACCGGTGCGGTCAGCGGCGTAGCAGGAGCGGCGGACCGCGGCCTCGCCGTGGTTGCGCGTGTGGCCGCCGAAGCGCCGCTGGTCGATCTTGCCCTCGGGGGTCCTGTTGAAGGGCAGGCCCATCCGCTCGAGGTCGAGGACCGCGTCGATGGCCTCCTTCGCCATGATCTCGGCGGCGTCCTGGTCGACCAGGTAGTCACCACCCTTGACCGTGTCGAAGGTGTGCCACTCCCAGTTGTCCTCCTCGACGTTGGCGAGGGCGGCGCACATGCCGCCCTGCGCCGCACCGGTGTGCGAGCGGGTGGGGTAGAGCTTGGAGATCACGGCAGTTCGGACTTCGCCGGATGCCTCCAGGGCCGCGCGCATGCCTGCGCCGCCGGCGCCGACGATCACGACGTCGTACTGATGGGTCTGCATCGGGGTCGATGCCTCCTCGAGGCGAGTGTGAGGTGTGGGTGCTACTAGCTGCAGAACGACGCGACGAGGTCGGCGGGGGCGCCGGCCGGGCACGGTTCGAAGGTGAAGATCACGAGGGTGCCGAGCACCGTCGTGGCCACGAAGGCTGTGTAGAGGGCGATCTTGAGCCACATCCGGACGAGGGGGCGCTCGGCGTAGTCGTTGATGATCGTGCGGACACCGTTGGTGCCGTGCATCATCCCCAGCCACAGCATGAGCAGGTCCCAGATCTGCCAGAAGGGCGAGGCCCACTTGCCACCCACGAAGGCGAAGTCGATGGCGTTGACGCCATCGCCCACCATGAGGTTGACGAAGAGGTGCCCGAAGATCAGCACGAGCAGGACGACGCCCGATCCGCGCATGAACACCCAGCCGTAGAGCTCGAAGTTCGAGCGCGTCGACTTCTGACGCTTGTAGTTGTCGCGCGGGTCGGCGATGGCCGGTGCGGAGCTCATCAGTTACCCCCGAAGACGTGCATGAGGTGACGGGGCAGGAATCCTGCCATGGTCACGACGAACAGACCGATGACGACCCACAGCATCACGCGCTGGTACTTGGGACCCTTGACCCAGAAGTCCACCAGGATGATGCGGATACCGTTGAAGGCGTGGAAGACGATGGCGGCCACGAGGCCGGCCTCGCCGAGACCCATGATGGGCGTCTGGTACGTCCCGATCACGGCGTTGTAAGCCTCGGGGGACACACGGACGAGGGCCGTGTCGAGGATGTGGACGAGCAGGAAGAAGAAGATCAGCACGCCGGTCACGCGATGCGCGACCCACGACCACATGCCTTCGCGGCCGCGGTACAACGTGCCGGCAGGTGCACTGGGCACTGAGCGCCTCCTGTGGCGAGTCAGGGGGGCGGAACTGGCGAGTCCGGGGCTCCCGTTGTGGTGCCGGGCATCGTTACCTGGCGCCGTCTGTCGCTGTCCACTCTAGTGAAAGAACTGTGGTGGTGCGGTCCGTCGCGCCCCCGCACGGAGCACTGGTGCCCCGAATGTGATCTATCTCTCTCTGCGAGACGAGCCGGTCGAGGGCCCCGTGGCGAACAGTGCAGACCGCTGCAGGTCCTGCGCGCAGCGCCGTCGAGGTGCGACGCGGGTCACTATGCTCGGACTATGTCATCTCCGTCGAGCCCCAGCACCCCGTTCTACGCCGTGATCCCCGCAGGCGGAGCCGGGACCCGGCTCTGGCCGCTGTCCAGGGCCGACGATCCGAAGTTCTTGCACGACCTCACAGGGTCCGGCCGTTCGCTCATCCAGGCGACGGTCGACAGGGTCGCTCCGCTGACGGTCCAGGACGGCATCGTCGTCGTGACAGGCACAGCCCACGCACCGAAGATCGCGGCCCAGCTGCCCGACCTCCCGGCCGAGAACATCCTCACCGAGACCTCTCCGCGCGATTCCATGGCGGCGATCGGTCTCGCGGCCGCCGTGCTGCAGGAGCGCCACGGCGACGTGGTGCTCGGGTCCTTCGCCGCCGACCAGGTCATCGCAGGGCGGGACGCCTTCGAGCAGGCCGTCCGTGAGGGCATCGCGGCAGCAGAAGAGGGCTACGTGGTGACCATCGGGATCGCCGCCTCCCGGCCGTCGACAGCCTTCGGCTACATCCACGGGGGAGAGCCCCTCGGGCTCGCCGGTGCGCCGAGCGCGCGTCACGTGCTCGGATTCACCGAGAAGCCTGACGCGCTGACTGCCAAGCGGTATCTCGCGACGGGGGAATACCGCTGGAACGCGGGCATGTTCATCACGCGCTCGTCTGTGCTTCTCGCGCACCTCGCCGAGCAGCGTCCCGAGCTCCACGACGGCCTGCGGACCATCGCCGCGGCCTGGGACACCCCTGAGCGTGACGCTGTCGTGGCAGAGGTGTGGCCCGGCCTCGAGAAGATCGCGATCGACCACGCCGTCGCCGAGCCTGTCGCCACCAAGGGTGGGGTGGTCGTGGTGCCCGGGACCTTCGGCTGGGACGACGTCGGCGACTTCAACTCCCTCGCTGCTCTGCTCCCGTCCGAGGACGGGTCGGGCTCGAAGGTCCTCGGCGACCCTGGCCTGGTGATCCGCGTGCAGAGCGCCGGGTCTGTCGTCGTGCCTGGCGGCAAGCGCGTGGTGACGGTGCTCGGGCTCGACGACGTGGTCGTCGTCGACACCCCCGACGCACTCCTCGTCACCACGCGTGCCCGCGCGCAGCAGGTGAAGGAGATCGTCACCGAGCTGCACGACCGAGGGCTCGACGAGCTGCTGTGACCGACTGGCCGCGAGGGGGCCATGGTCGGTCATCCACACCCTGACTACCCAAATGCCCGAATCCTGCTAAGGTCCCTCAAACGGACATTCGGGATCAGGGGGCGGCATGGGTGTGGGATGGCGGATCGACAGCGCGGGCGTAGACGAGGTGATCGCGCGCACCGACGCCGACGCCAGGTCGCTGAGCAGTGAGATCGGGACGGTCACCGCGACCCTTGAGCAGGTGATCGTGCAGCTGGACGACGTGGTCGGTGCCGCGCTCCGGCGGTTCGACGAGCGGTGGCACGAGTCGGCTGAGGCTGTCGATCGCAGGACCGTCGCCGTGGTCGAGACGGCGCGGGCCGTGGTCCGGGACCATCTCTCGACGGACGAGGAGATGGCGGGCGGCTTCCGTCGCGAGCTGGGGGGCGATGAGGCTACCGGCAGCCGCTTCGCCCCGAGGGTCACGCCATGACCAGGGCCTCTGTCGTCGGACTGCGCGAGGGTGATTTCTTGGCTCTGGACGCGTCGGCGATCTCCGACGGATCCGTGGACCTGCGCCGAGCCGCTGGACGCGTCGGTGATGACGGCGCACAGGTGTCGAACGGCTGGAGAGCCCTGACGGACGTCTACCAGTCGCCGGCCGCACCGGGGCTCGTCACGGCGATGGAGCCTGTCGGGCAGATTGCCTCTGAGATGTCTGGGGCGATGCGGTCGGCCACCATCGCCCTCGACGACTACGCCCGAGCCATCAGCTCGCTGCAGGCCAGGCACCGCTCTGTCGCTGCCGATGCGGGAGTCTTCTCGCGAGCGGCAGCCGCCAGCCCCGACTGGCGGATCGAGCCCACGCTCCGCGCTCAGCAGTCGTCGCTCCAGCGGTCTGTGGCGACCTTGGAGAGCGACTTCGACGACGCGCGACAGCAGTGCGTCGCTGTGCTCGACGGGATCGTGGCTCCGGCCGTCCAGACCACGGGCTCCTTCGCGAGCCAGGGGCAAGGGCCAGAGGGAGAAGGTAGGCCGGGAGACGGTTGGTGGGATCCTCGGCACCTGTTCACGAGCTCGTCACTCGACGCCATGTCTCCTGCCGAGGTGAACGCGTGGTGGACCGGCCTGTCACCAGCGGCGCAGGCGACGTACCTCACGACCTCGCCGCAGATGATCGGCGGGCTCGACGGTCTCCCTGCCGCCGTCCGCGACGTGGCCAACCGTTCGAGGCTCGATCGCGAGCTTGCTCGCCTGACGGCGGAGCGTGACGCGATGGGGTTCTTCGAGCGCAACGTGTCGGACCGCAGGCGCAGCGACGAGCTCAACGAGCGGATCGACGCGATCGCCTCTGTCAGAGCTGTGCTCGATCGCGGGGGCCGCCAGCTGCTGCACTTCGACATCACTGGTCCGGAGGTGCTGGCAGCCGTGGCTATCGGTGACGTCGACAAGGCGAAGTACGTCGGGATTCTGGTCGGTGGGCTGACCACAAATGTGGAGAGTGGTCTGGCGAAGATGGATTCTGGAGCGGAGCGTCTGCGGGATAAGTCGAGGTCTGTCGGCAAGGCTCAAGCCTCGGAAGTCGCAACTGTCTCCTGGCTCGCCTACGCGGCTCCGCCTGAGTTTCTCGATGCCGCGAATCCCGCTTTCGCAAGGGCAGGCGAGGCGGACCTGCGGTCCTTCACCACGGGCCTGAGTGCGTCTAACGGACATCCTCCGAGTGAGGTGACCATGACTTTGGGGGTGCACTCCTACGGCACGTTGGTCGGAACGCTCGCCACTCAGACAGACGACGGTCAGGTTGACAGTATTGTCGCCTACGGGTCGCCGGGGATCGCGAAGACACTTCCGGACGATGTCGATCGCTACTGGATGAGGAACGATGACGACCCTATCCGGGCGGTTGTCAATAGCGGTTGGTACAAGTATCAGCCACATATGGCTGACGGGTGGGTCGAACTCGGCACCGCGGCCGCGGACCCAGACGGGACGAGGCTCACCCAGGGGGTAGGGCACGACTATCTCGACAAGGGGACCACGACGCTCCACAACCTCGCGGCCGTGGTGATGGGCCTCCCAGAGCGGACGGTTCTCCGATGAGAGGGCGTGAGGCGAATCCCCGTCGGTCCCGCCGCGGGGTTGGTGTCGTGGCGGGTGTGCTCAGTGTTCTTCTGGTTTGGGGAGGAGTGGAGCTAGTGAGGGATGCACGTGAACTGCAGGGCTACGGAGACCCGTCTGCTCGGGAGGTCGACGAGGCACTTCAAGAAA
The DNA here is from genome assembly GCF_033798665.1 of Sanguibacter biliveldensis. Lineage (NCBI taxonomy): Bacteria > Bacillati > Actinomycetota > Actinomycetes > Micrococcales > Sanguibacteraceae > Sanguibacter > Sanguibacter biliveldensis. The sequence goes on along the minus strand of NZ_CP138359.1, from coordinate 2,870,235 downwards.
TGAGGCACCGGTCCCCCTTCGAGGAGATGCAGGGTAGCTCGTCAGCCCTCCTGGGTGAGATTCGCTCGGCGCTCGAAGGGGAGTTTGGGTCGATAGTCTGGCAGTACGACCCGGTGGAGAATGGTGTTCTGGGGTGCACGAACGCCGAAAGTGAGAACTCTGGCGCTCGGTCCGAAAATGCGAGGGCCTTGGGAGCGGTCTCTTTGGATGGCGCTCAGACCGAGCGGGCGATCGATATCGTTTCGACAGTTGCTCGTGAGAACGGATTCGCCCGCACGTCGCGGGTGGTTGATGGGACTGGCGATCAGTACATCGATCTGTCAACGGAGCGCGGCGGGCGTGTCACCTTGGTGACGGGAGACCCCATCGGGATCTCCGTGTCCACGGACTGCTTCCTTACTGCTGAGCGCCTCGCAGAGCTGCAGAGCGACGACTGATGTCCTTGGACCTGAGCCTTCCCACGGTGCCAACAGAGTGCGGGCACCGTGGGAAGGCTCACTGAAGAGGCTGCAGTCGACGCGCAGGACCGCAGAGCGGTCGTCCCCATCGCTCCGACCGCCGTCGGGGATAACCTCGACCGGTGAGCACCTCTGGAACCCTCGTGTCTGCCGACCGCATTGCCACCCTGACCCAAGGCCTGTACGACGAGCTCGTGGCGATCCGGCGGGACATCCACGCGCACCCCGAGGTGGCGCGCACCGAGACCCGGACGACCGCCCTCGTCGCGGACCGGCTGCGGGCCGCCGGCCTCGAGCCGCGGATGCTCACGGGGACCGGCCTCACCTGTGACATCGGTCCGACGCCGGCCGAGAGCGGGCACCGTCGCCTGGCTCTGCGCGCCGACATCGACGCGCTCCCTCTGGTCGAGACGACAGGTCTGCCCTTCGCCTCGACCACTCACGGGGTCGCGCACGCCTGCGGGCACGACGTCCACACGACTGTCGTCCTCGGCGCTGGGCTTGTCCTCGCAGCGCTCCACGAGGCCGGGCAGCTCGAGCGGCCCGTCCGTCTGATCTTCCAGCCCGCCGAGGAGGTCCAGCCCGGGGGAGCGCTCGACCTGCTCGAGCAGGGTGTCCTCGAGGGTGTCGAGGAGATCTACGCGGTGCACTGCGACCCGAAGATCGATCTCGGGACCATCGGCTCGCGCATCGGCCCGATCACCTCGGCCTCCGACGAGGTCACCGTGACGCTGTCGTCGAGCGGTGGGCACACGTCGCGCCCGCACCTCACCGGTGACGTGGTCTTCGCCCTCGGGCAGGTCATCACCCAGGCGCCCGCTGTCCTCGGGCGCAGGCTCGACCCGCGCTCAGGGGTCAACCTCACCTGGGGGGCCGTGCACGCGGGCCAGGCGCACAACGCGATCCCGACGACCGGCACCGTCCGCGGCACCCTGCGCTGCCTCGACGGACGTGCGTGGGAGCACGCAGCCCAGGTGATGCACGACGCCCTCGAGCAGATCTGCGCCCCCTACGGCGTCGACGTCGACGTGGTGCACCAGCGCGGCGTGCCGCCTGTCGAGAACGACGAGCGCTGCACGACCGCTCTCGAGGCCGCAGCCCGCGAGATGATCGGCCCGCAGTCCGTCCAGCTGACCGAGCAGTCCCTCGGCGGTGAAGACTTCGCCTGGTACCTCACCAAGATCCCTGGAGCACTCGCGCGGCTCGGGACACGCACGCCCGGAGGCCACACCTACGACATCCACCAGGGCGACATGCAGGTGGACGAAGGGGCCATCTCGCACGGCGTCGCGATGCTCGCCCGGGTGGCGCTGACCGGCCGAGCCTGAGTGTTCCGGATGCGGGCTGGTTTGCAGTTTGGTAACGAAGGGTCGGTGTGACCTCCCGGTAACACTCTGTTAACCGATCGACCACTAGTGTGCGTGTCACCAAGGGTCGTCCGGGCCCACCTGCGTGCTGCAACGGCGCCCATGTAGGTGGACCCGTCCGGAACGGCTCCTCGACAAGAACACCAGGAGTTCCACGTGAAGAGAGTTGTTCAGCTCGCAGCGGTCACGGCCGCCGCTGCTCTGGTCCTGTCCGCCTGCGGTGACGCACCCGAGGACGACGCGACCAGCGGCGCCGCAGCCGAGGGTGGCTCGGACTTCAAGGCCTGCATGGTCTCCGACCAGGGCGGCTTCGACGACAAGTCCTTCAACGAGTCGGGCTTCAACGGCCTCGCCGCCGCGCGCGACGCGCTCGGCATCGAGGTCGCGACCCAGGAGTCGCAGAACGAGTCGGACTTTGCGCCGAACATCGACAACCTCGTCACCGGCAACTGCAACATCATCGTCACGGTCGGGTACCTGCTCGGCACCGCGACCGGTGACGCTGCCACGGCCAACCCGGACACCGAGTTCGCGATCGTCGACTCGACCGCCGCAGACGCCGACGGCGCTCCGATCGAGCTCCCCAACGTCAAGCCGCTGAGCTTCAACACCGCTGAGGCTGCTTACCTCGCGGGCTATGTCGCAGCAGGCATGACCGAGACGGGGACGGTCGCCACCTACGGCGGCGTCCAGATCCCGACGGTCTCGATCTTCATGGACGGCTTCGTCGACGGCGTCGCCAAGTACAACGAGGACAACGGCACCGACGTCAAGACCCTCGGCTGGGACAAGGAAGCGCAGAACGGCTCCTTCACCGGTGACTTCGAGGACCAGTCCAAGGGCCAGCAGCTCACGCAGACCTTCATCTCCTCCGGCGCGGACATCATCATGCCCGTGGCTGGTCCGGTCGGCGCGGGTTCGCTCGCCGCTGCTGAGGACGCCGAGGGCGTCTCGGTCATCTGGGTCGACTCCGACGGTGCGCTCCTCAACCCGGACTCGGCTGACGTCATCCTCACCTCCGTGCTGAAGCAGATCAGCACCGCTGTCGAGGACGTCATCACCGCTGCCTCCGAGTCCTCCTTCTCGCCCGAGCCGTACGTCGGCACGCTCGAGAACGGCGGCGTGGACATCGCCGAGTTCCACGAGTTCGACAGCAAGGTCCCGCAGGAGCTCAAGGACCAGGTCGACGCACTCCGTGAGGACATCATCAACGGGACGATCGTGGTGGAGTCCCCGAGCGCCCCGTGACGTACCCCTGAACGACCGGCCAAGCCGGCCCGACGCACGTCGGGCCGGCTTGGCCTCTTCTGGTCTACTGTCGCTGGCAGGTTGTCGGCGCGCTTGAAGGAGAACGCACGTGAAGTTGGAACTGCGAGGGATCACCAAGTCCTTCGGTCCGCTCGTCGCGAACGACCACATCGACCTGGTCGTCGAAGAAGGGCAGGTCCACGCCCTCCTCGGGGAGAACGGTGCCGGCAAGAGCACACTCATGAACGTCCTGTTCGGCCTGTACCAGGCCGACTCGGGCGAGATCGTCGTCGACGACACCCCTGTCGACTTCCGAGGACCGGGCGACGCGCTGCGCGCAGGGATCGGCATGGTGCACCAGCACTTCATGCTGGTGCCCGTGTTCACCGTCGCCGAGAACGTCATGCTCGGCAGCGAAGACACGAAGGCCGGGGGATTCCTCGACCTCGAGTCCGCACGCCGCCGGGTGCGCGAGCTGTCAGACAGGTTCGGCTTCGGCCTGGACCCCGACGCCGTCGTCGAGGACCTCCCTGTCGGAGTCCAGCAGCGTGTCGAGATCGTCAAGGCCCTGGCCCGCGAGGCCAAGGTGCTCATCCTGGACGAGCCCACCGCGGTGCTCACCCCGCAGGAGACTGACGAGCTCATCGAGATCATGCGTCAGCTCAAGGCTGCCGGCACGTCCCTCGTCTTCATCACCCACAAGCTCCGTGAGGTCAAGGCTGTCGCCGACGTCATCACGGTCATCCGCCGCGGCAAGGTCGTGGGCTCTGCCGAGCCGACAGCCTCCGAGGGCGAGCTCGCCTCGCTCATGGTCGGCCGCGCCGTGTCCCTCGGTCTCGACAAGGCTCCCGCGACGCCGGGGGAGCGCACCTTCGTCGTCGACCACCTCACCGTGCTGTCCGCGACAGGTCAGGCCGTCGTCGACGACGTGTCCTTCGACGTCGCCCAGGGCGAGATCGTCGCGATCGCCGGTGTCCAGGGCAACGGCCAGACCGAGCTGTCCGAGGCGATCCTCGGGCTGCAGCCCGTCGCCGCCGGGACCATCACCCTCGACAGCCGCGACATCGCCGGCCTGAGCCCTGACAAGGTGCTGCACGCCGGTGTCGGCTTCGTCCCCGAGGACCGCAAGGTCGACGGGCTCGTCCTCGACTTCTCCGTCGCCGAGAACCTCGTGCTCGACCTCTACGACAAGGCGCCCTACGCCAAGGGCATCGCGCTCGACCTCACGGCGATCCGCAAGAACGCCGAGAAGCGCATCGACGAGTTCGACATCCGCACGCAGGGTCCCGGTGAGCACGTCGGACGCCTCTCGGGCGGCAACCAGCAGAAGGTCGTGCTCGCCCGCGAGCTCTCCCGTCCGCTCAAGCTGTTCATCGCGAGCCAGCCGACACGTGGTGTCGACGTCGGCTCGATCGAGTTCCTGCACCGCAGGATCGTCCAGGAGCGTGACAACGGCACCCCTGTGATCATCGTGTCGACCGAGCTCGACGAGGTCGTCGAGCTCGCCGACCGCATCGCCGTCATGTACCGCGGCAGGATCATCGGCATCGTCCCCTCCACCACCCCCCGCGACGTCCTCGGCCTCATGATGGCCGGCGTCCCGCACGACGAGGCGCTCGCCCAGGCCACAGCCACGCCGGCACCTCGAGACGACCAGACAGGGAAGACCCAGTGAACGACCAGCGCACCGATCCCGAGAAGGGCGGCCCCGCCGCTCCACCGGCGAAGGACGTCGAGCAGCCGACCGCTGCGACCGGGGGCCGCGCCGCCCAGGTCTTGCGCGAGGTGACCACCGGTGGGTTCGGGGTGACAGTCCTGGCCTTCGTGCTGGCCCTCGTCATCGGCGGACTCCTCATCATCGCCGTCGACCCTGACGTCCGTGACACGGCGAGCTACATCTTCGCCCGGCCCGCCGACTTCTTCGGCGCCGCGTGGTCGTCGGTCAGCGACGCCTACACCGCGATGTTCCGCGGGGCCGTCTTCAACTACGACGCCCCCTCGGCTGCGCGCGCCCTGCGCCCGCTCACCGAGACCATGACCGTCGCGACGCCGCTCATCATCGCCGCGCTCGGCGTGGCTGTCGGCTTCCGCGCCGGCCTGTTCAACATCGGCGCCCAGGGGCAGGTCCTCATGGGCGCGGCCATCGGTGGCTACATCGGCTTCACCTGGTCGCTCCCGCCCGTCCTGCACCTGCTGCTCGCGATCATCGGCGGAATCCTCGCCGGAGGTGTGTGGGCTGGTGTGGCCGGGTTCCTCAAGGCCCGGACCGGTGCGCACGAGGTGATCGTCACGATCATGCTCAACTACATCGCGCTGTACCTGGTGGCCTACCTGCTCACCACGTCGTCCTTCACGCGTGAGGGCTCCAACCAGCCCAAGAGCCCCGGTATCCGGGAGAACGCCCAGCTGCCGCTGCTGCTCGGCGACCAGTTCCGCCTGCACGCCGGGTTCCTCGTCGCGATCCTCGCCGCGGTCTTCGTGTGGTGGCTCATGACGCGCTCGACGTGGGGCTTCCGCTTCCGCGCCGTCGGGTCCAACCCGAGCGCCGCGCGGACTGCCGGCATGGCGGTCTCGTCGTCCTTCGTCCTCGTCATGGTCGTCTCGGGTGCCCTCACCGGCCTCGCCGGGGCCGTCCAGGTCCTCGGGACCGAGAAGGCACTGACCGGCGGTATCGCCGGGTCGATCGGCTTCGACGCGATCACCGTCGCGCTGCTCGGCCGCTCCAAGCCCCTCGGGATCTTCTTCGCAGGTCTGCTCTACGCGGGCCTCAACGTCGGTGGCCGTGCGATGGAAGGTGCGACGGGTACGTCGATCAACATCGTCCTCGTCATCCAGTCCCTCGTCGTCCTCTTCATCGCGGCGCCGCCGCTGATCCGTTCGATCTTCCGGCTCCCGATCCAGCCTGCTCTCACGAAGGGTGCCAGCGCATGACCGCCACCGACGTCCTGGTCGGCGACGTGTCGACCGTGAGTGCGAAGCGCGCCTACAGGCTGCCCATCGTGCTCGGGGCCTTCGGCCTCCTGTCGCTCGTCGTCTTCGGTCTCCTCGGGCCCGCCGGCGCGACGACCACCTTCGGTCTGTCGACCTCGACGGACTTCGTGACCTTCGACCCCGTCGAGCTGCCGACCCGCACCACGGCTGTGATCCTCTCGGTCGTCGCGCTGCTGCTCGCCGCCTACTCCTACCTGCGGGTCCGTCAGGGCCTCAAGGTCGGCACCTGGGTGACGGGGCTGTTCGGGGTCCTCTGGGTCCTCACCTTCCTGGTGTGGGCCGTGGCCGACAAGAGCACCTCTCTCGTCAGCCTGCTGCAGGGCTCGCTCCTGCTCGCCGTGCCGCTCGCCTTCGGTGCGCTCGGCGGTCTGCTCAACGAGCGTGCCGGCGTGGTCAACATCGCGATCGAGGGACAGCTCCTCACAGGCGCCTTCGGTGCCGCGGTGCTCGGGTCCGTCACCGGCAACGCGTACCTCGGGCTCATCGCGGCACCTGTCGCAGGTCTGCTCATCGGCTCGATGCTCGCACTCTTCACCGTCAAGTACTCGGTCAACCAGATCATCGTCGGTGTGGTGCTCAACGTCTTCGCGGTGGGTCTGACGAGCTTCTTGTTCAGCTCGGTCCTCAAGGAGAACGCGGCGACCCTCAACTCGCCTCCGCGCCTGCCGTCCCTGCCGATCCCGCTGCTGTCCGAGATCCCGATCCTCGGCCCGGTGCTGTTCCGCCAGTCGATCATCGTCTACCTGCTGTACATCGCCGTCGCGGTCATCGCGGTCGCGCTGTTCCGCACCCGCTGGGGCCTGCGTGTCCGCGCGGTGGGGGAGTACCCCCAGGCTGCTGACACCGTCGGCATCAACGTCAACAAGATGCGCTGGGGCAACGTGCTCCTCGGCTCGGCCGTCGCCGGCCTCGGTGGGGCGTTCTTCACGCTCGGCTCGGTCGGTGCCTTCGGCCAGGAGATGACGGCGGGCAAGGGCTACATCGCGCTCGCCGCGATGATCCTCGGCCGCTGGTCCCCGGTCGGCGCCCTCGGCGCCGCGCTGCTGTTCGGCTTCGCCGACAAGCTGCAGCAGGTGCTCGGTGTCCTCGAGACGCCGATCCCCAACCAGTTCATGCTCATGCTCCCGTACATCGTGACGATCTTCGCGGTCGCCGGCCTCGTCGGCCGTGTGCGGGGACCGGCTGCGGCCGGCGAGCCCTACGTGAAGGGCTGAGGCATGACCACCGAGACCGCTGGCTCGACCACGAGCCGAGAGATCGACTGGGAGTCCCTGCGCGGGGCTGCCCGCGAGATCATGTCCAAGGCCTACGCGCCCTACTCGAAGTTCCCCGTCGGCGCGGCCGCACTGGTGGACGACGGACGGGTCGTCACGGGCTGCAACGTGGAGAACGCCGCCTACGGCGTCGTGCTCTGCGCCGAGTGCGGGCTCGTCTCCTCGCTCGTCGCCTCGGGCGGAGGGCGCCTCGTCGCCTTCACCTGCGTCGACGGGCACGGGAACACCCTCATGCCCTGCGGTCGGTGCCGCCAGCTCCTGTGGGAGCACGGCGGACCGTCGCTGCTCGTCGAGACGATGCGCGGCATCGTCCCCATGAGCGAGGTGCTGCCCGACGCCTTCGGACCTGACGACCTCGTCACCCGGGCCGCCGACGCCTGAGCACGCTGCGGGCGGCGTCCAGCCTGGACGCCGCCCGCACCCGTCCCCCGGGACGAACCGCACGACCAGCAAGACGAGCACGACCAGCACCACGAACACGCAGCGCCTGACCTGCGCCACACAGGGTCGTCCCGCCCACCGGCGGACAGCCCGACCGATGAACGGAGCCACCCACGTGCCACTCACCGAGGACACCCAGCGCAAGGCCGAGGCCTTCGACGCCGTCGACGTCATCCGCGTCAAGCGCGACAAGGGCACGCTGACCCCCGAGCAGATCGACTGGGTCATCGACGCGTACACCCGCGGCGTGATCGCCGAAGAGCAGATGGCAGCCCTCAACATGGCGATCCTGCTCAACGGCATGGACCGCGAGGAGATCTCCCGCTGGACCGCAGCCATGATCGCCTCGGGCGAGCGCATGGACTTCTCCGCGCTGTCGCACCCGACCTCCGACAAGCACTCGACGGGTGGCGTCGGCGACAAGATCACGCTCCCGCTCGCACCGCTGGTCGCGGTCTTCGGCGTGGCGGTCCCACAGCTCTCGGGCCGCGGTCTCGGGCACACCGGCGGCACGCTCGACAAGCTCGAGTCGATCCCCGGGTGGCGCGCGGCGCTCACCAACGACGAGATGATGCGCCAGCTCGAAGACGTCGGCGCCGTCATCTGCCAGGCCGGCTCGGGCCTCGCACCGGCCGACCGCAAGCTCTACGCGCTCCGTGACGTCACGGGGACCGTCGAGGCCATCCCGCTCATCGCGTCCTCGATCATGAGCAAGAAGATCGCCGAGGGCACCGGCGCCCTCGTCCTCGACGTCAAGGTCGGCACCGGCGCCTTCATGAAGGACGAGGCCTCCGCACGCGAGCTCGCCCGCACCATGGTCGACCTCGGCACCGACGCGGGAGTCCGCACCGTCGCGCTGCTCACCAACATGTCGACCCCGCTCGGCCTCACCGCGGGCAACGCCCTCGAGGTCCGCGAGTCGGTCGAGGTGCTCGCCGGTGGTGGCCCCTCCGACGTGGTCGACCTCACCGTCGCCCTCGCCGTCGAGATGCTCGCCGGTGCGGGCCGCGACGTCGCAGCGGACGAGGTCCGTGCTGCGCTGTCCGACGGCCGGGCGATGGACCGCTGGCGCGCGATGATCAGCGCTCAGGGCGGCGACGTCGACGCGACGCTCCCCGTCGCGACCGAGAACCAGCAGATCCTCGCCGAGAGCGACGGTGTGCTCACCGGGCTCGACGCCCTCGACGTCGGCATCGCGGCGTGGCGCCTCGGCGCCGGCCGTGCGCGCCGCGAGGACGCCGTCCAGGCAGGTGCCGGAGTCGAGATCCACGCCAAGCCCGGCGACCGCGTGGTCGCAGGCCAGCCGATCCTCACGCTGCACACCGACACCCCCGAGCGCTTCGACCGTGCTCTCGAGATCGCCCGTCACTCGATCACGGTCGAGGCCGAGCCCCGCGGTGACGTCCACCAGGACCTCATCATCGCCAGGATCGACTGAGCCGTGCCGCAGCGGCCCGACCAGCCTGAGCAGCCCCGACCGCCTGTGTGGTCGGGCGCCGCGGGCGAGCCTTTCTCCACGGGCGAGCCGGTCGCTGCGGATGAGCCGGTCCCAGCGACCGAGCTGGTCCCTGTGGAAGACCAGCGGCGTCCGCGCGCGGTGTACGGGGTCGGTGACGAGCCCGACGCCAGGTTCTCCCTCGCGAACGAGCGGACAGCGCTCGCGTGGGTGCGGACGGGGCTCGGGCTCGTCGCGGGCGGGGTCGCGCTGACCTCGCTCGCGACCTTTGCCGAGCTCACCGTGCTCCTCGACGTGATCGCCGCCGTCGCCTGCCTCGCCGGGGCGGCCGTCGCCGGCTACGGGTGGCGGACGTGGCGACGCAACGAGATCGCGCTGCGGACCGGCGCGCCGCTCCCGGCTCCCACCGCGCTCCCTGTGCTCGCCGGCGGGGTCGTGCTGATGGCCCTCGTCCTCGCGGGCTACGCCGTGGTGTCGGTCGTCTGATGCCGGCGCCGCACAGCGCCCGGCCCGACCTCTACGGCGCCCAGCCCGAACGGACGGCCCTCGCCTGGCAGCGGTCTCTGCTCAGCGTGCAGCTCGGTTCGGTGCTGCTGACCCTGACCGCCGTGCGAGAGCAGGCGTGGGTGCTCGTGATCCTCGGAGCCGCGCTCACCACGGCCGTGGGGTGGTGGTTGCTGGTCCGCGGACCGGCTCGCCAGAGCGTGGCGCGGCCGCGGCACGTGGGACGTCCTGGGCCGGCCGGGGGTCTCCTGAGGCTCGTCGTGGCGGTGTCGCTGCTCGGCACGCTCGGCGTCACGCTCGCGCTCTCTCGTGCCTTCGGTGCGCTGTGAGCAGCGGACGACCGCGCACGGGGCGGCAGCTCTCCGAGCTGCTCTACCTCTGCGGCGGCGGCAGGGCCGCGCTGCCGGCCGGTCCCGAGACGTCCGTGGTGCCGGATGACCGTCACGGCCGCGTGCGCGCCGTCGTCTCCTCGCTCGGCCCCCGAGGAGCCGTCCAGGTCGACGGCACGACCTGCGGCTCGGCTGCCCTCGTCGTCACCGCAGCGGCCGGTGACCACGACCTCGCACGTCGCCTCACGAACCCCGGTGCCTTCGACCTCGCCCAGCTCGCCGTGAAGGCGGCCAGCACCCGGCGCGCGCTCGCTGGTCTCAGGTGGCCCGGTGCCCTTGGCACCCCGCCGTGGTCAGCCGCGCAGGTCGCCCGGTACGGGGACCTCACGTACACCCACAGGCTCGTCGTCGACAGCCGTCCGTCGCAGAGCCTGCCGCTGATCGACCTCGCCGTGGCCTGGGCGCGCTCGGGCGTGCCCGTCCCGCTGTACACAGGGGGCGACACCATGACCGGGCTCGTGACGGCTGTGCCCCGGCACGTCGTCGTGCTCACCAGCCCGGACGGTCACGCCCTCGAGGTCTACGAGCCCAGCTCAGGGCGGCTCCACCCCGTCGACGAGGACGGCCTGCGCACCGGAGGCGGGCGGCGACCCGCCTACGGGGGGTGGTCGCACATCACGTGGGTCCTGCTGCCTGCCGGCCCGCAGCGGGCGCGGGGCTGACGAGCGAGACGCGTGCCCAGTCGGACTCGTGCGGCTCGCCGTCGATCGACTCGTGCGGCTCGCCGTCGATCGAACCTGCGCGGCTCGCCGCTGATCGAACCTGCGCGGCTCGCCGCGATCGAACCTGCGCGGCTCGCCGCTGTGGACGACGCCCTACGACCAGCCCCGCGACGGTACCGTGGGGGCATGACTTCCGCGCTGCCGATCGCCGCCCTGCCCAAGGTCCTGCTGCACGACCACCTCGACGGTGGTCTGCGTCCGGAGACCATCGTCGAGCTCGCCGCCGAGGTGGGTCACACGCTGCCCACCACGGACCCCGACGAGCTCCGCCGCTGGTTCTTCGAGGCGGCCGACTCGGGCACCCTCGTGCGCTACCTCGAGACCTTCGACCACACGATCGCGGTCATGCAGACGCGTGAGGGACTCGCGCGCGTCGCACGGGAGGCCGTCGTCGACCTCGCCGCCGACGGTGTCGTCTACGCGGAGCAGCGCTGGGCGCCCGAGCAGCACCTCACCGCGGGCCTGAGCCTGCAAGATGCCGTCGACGCGGTCCAGGAGGGCATCGAGCAGGGTGTCGCCGAGGCCGCTGCCGCCGGTCGCACCATCCGGGTCGGTCAGCTCATCACCGCGATGCGCCACGCGGACCGCTGGGAAGAGATCGTCGAGCTCGCTCTGGTCAACCGGGACCGCGGTGTGGTCGGCTTCGACATCGCCGGGGCCGAGGCCGGGTTCCCGCCCTCCCGCTTCCCGCAGGCGTGGCGCACCCTCAACGACGCCGGGTTCCCCACGACCATCCACGCGGGCGAGGCCGACGGGGTCGAGTCCATCTCCGAGGCCGTGCACCTCGGCCAGGCCAGCCGGATCGGGCACGGCGCCCGCATCGTCGAGGACATCGAAGACCTGGGCACCGACGCTCCGCGCTTCGGTCGGGTCGCGCACTGGGTCCGCGACAACCAGATCCCGCTCGAGCTGTGCCCCTCGTCGAACCTGCAGACCGGCATCGCTGCCACCATCGCCGAGCACCCGATCTCCGCCCTGCGCGACCTCGACTTCGCGGTGACGGTCAACACCGACAACCGCCTCATGTCGGCGACCTCCATGACCCGTGAGATGACGCTGCTCGTCGACGAAGCCGGCTGGACCCTCGACGACCTGCGCGACGCGACGCTCGCCGCCGCCTGGAGCGCCTTCATCCACCACGACGAGCGGCACGCCCTCGGCGAGCAGATCCTCGCCGGCTACGCAGCCGTCGCGGAGCAGTGACAGCGGTCGACCCGACCGCTCAGCAGGGCCGCGAGAGCGGCGCACGCCTCGCCTTCACAGGCACACCTCAGATCCCCGTCACGGTCGACCCGACCCGCGGGGACAGTCCCGAACCACGGAGAGAACGATGAGCCACGAGACCCTCACCCGCGACGAGCTCGCACAGTACGTCGACCACACGCTCCTCAAGCCCGAGTCGACCCAGGCTGACGTCGCCGCGCTCGCCGAGGAGGCGACAGAGCTCGGCACCTACTCGATCTGCATCTCGCCGTCGAAGCTGCCGATCGCCCTGCCCGCCGGCAGCACCGTCAAGATCGCCACGGTGTGCGGGTTCCCCTCCGGCGCCCACCAGCCCGAGGTCAAGGCCGCAGAGGCTGCGCACGCAGTCCTCGACGGCGCCCACGAGGTCGACATGGTGATCAACCTGGGTGCGGCGAAGGCTGGCGACTGGGACCAGGTCCAGGCTGACATCGCTGCGGTCCGGGCTGCCGCCACGCACCCGACGGTCCTCAAGGTGATCATCGAGTCGGCAGCCCTGACCGACGACGAGATCGTCAAGGCCTGCGAGGCGAGCGAGGCCGCCGGGGCCGACTTCGTCAAGACGTCGACGGGCTTCCACCCGGCCGGTGGGGCGAGCGTCCACGCCGTCGAGCTCATGGCCAAGACCGTCGGCGGGCGCCTCGGCGTCAAGGCCAGCGGCGGGGTCCGCACCGCCGCTGACGCCCTCGCGATGATCGAGGCCGGTGCGACGCGTCTCGGCCTCTCGGGGACCGCAGCCGTCCTCGACGGGCTCGACGCGTCCGCCGGTTCTGCCCCCACGGAGCAGGCGACGGGTTACTGACACTGCCAACCCGGTAGCCGGGCAGGACCCACCGCGAGACCCGCACGACCTCGGTCGTGCGGGTCTCGCGCTGTCTTCGGCCACGCTCCCGGCACGCTCCGGCGGCTGGGCGCACGTGCGGGCACGACGCCCAGCGATTGACACGAACCCGCGGGACTGCCGATACTCGACTGTCGGGAAGCGCTCTCCCGGGCCGTGCAGGTCATCGAGGACCGTGCGGGAGATCTGGGCGTCGAATCACCACTGGGCACGCGGCGACCGTCGCTGCCGGCAGCATTGAAAGGATTCAATGATGAATCTCGACCACCGACGGACCGCGAGCGGGGTGCTCGCGGCCGCCGTCGCCTCGGCGCTCGTGCTCACAGGCTCCGCCGCCGGCGCGGCCTCGCCGACAGCCGCCACGACGCCCACCCTGCCGGGGAGCCAGAGCACCCTGGCAGCCGCCGCCCCCGGCAGCGAGGGCACCCCCAGGCTCGAAGACCTCGACCGCGGGCTGGTGGCCGCGCGCACGGACGGTGGGGTGTTCCTCAGCTGGCGTCTGCTCGCCCAAGAGGTCACCGGCTCCTCGGAGGCGGGGCTCACAGGCTCGGACTTCGTCGTCTACCGAGACGGCGTCGCGCTCGACACGGTGACCGACAGCACGAGCTACCTCGACCCAGCCGGCACCGCTGGCTCCGTCTACTCGGTCACGGCGCTGGTCGACGGTGTCGAGCAGCAGCCGAGCGACGAGGTGACGCCGTGGGCGGACACCTTCACCGACGTCCCGCTCGACCGTCCGGCCGACGGGGTCACCCCCGCCGGTGAGGCATACACCTACGCGGCCAACGACATGAGCGTCGGCGACGTGGACGGCGACGGCACCTACGAGCTCGTGGTCAAGTGGGACCCCTCCAACGCGAAAGACGTCTCGCAGCGCGGCTACACAGGCCCGGTCTTCATCGACACGTACCGCACGGACGGCACCCTGCTGCACCGTGTCGACCTCGGCGTCAACATCCGCGCGGGTGCCCACTACACGCAGTTCCTCGTCTACGACCTCGACGGCGACGGTCGTGCCGAGATGATGCTCAAGACAGCGCCCGGCACGCGCACGACCACCTACGACAGCACGGGGGCTGTGACAGCCGAGTCCTACGTGACGATGCCGCAGGCCGACGTCGACGCCGGCTACACGCACGACGACGACTACCGCATGAGCGCAGCCGACTACCGCGAGCACCTGGTCGACGTGTTCCAGGGGTGGAACGAGCACCCGGAGGTCGTCGCCGGGGCCTGGCCGGCCACCCTCCAGGAGGCTCTCGCCCTCGACGGGGTCGAACCGCTCCCCGCCATGGACTACCCGCTGAGCCGCCAGGACGCCGAGGTCGTGGCGGACCACTTCATCGACGACTTCGCACCGGCCCGCAGCTCTCGCAACGTGCTCCGTGACTTCGAGGGCTTCGTCCTCGACGGGCCTGAGTACCTGACGGTCTTCGACGGTGCGACGGGGGGCGAGCTCGAGACCGTGCCCTACGCACCGGGACGCACCGACGACGGGCTCCTGTGGGGCGACTACGCGATGTCACGCATCGAGCCGGGCAACAGGGTCGACAGGTTCCTCGCGACGGTGGCCTACCTCGACGGCGAGCGCCCGAGCGCCGTGTTCGCCCGTGGCTACTACACGCGCTCGACCCTGGTGGCCTACGACTGGGACGGCGAGCACCTCACTCAGCGATGGGACGTCGACAGCGGCTGGACGCCCATGAGCAACCCCTTCGACGACTCGCCCCACGGGGTCGAGGGCACAGACCCAGAGTTCGGCACCCTCACCACCCAAGGCTTCCACTCGCTGAGCTCGGCCGACGTGGACGGAGACGGCAGGCAGGAGATCGTCTACGGCTCGGCGACGATCGACGACGACGGGAAGTCCTTGCTCTACAGCAGCTATGACGTGCTCCCGTCCGGCAGCGCAGACCCGGGTGCGCTGGCCAAGCTGGGCCACGGCGACGCGATGCACGTGACAGACATCGACCCGGACCGCCCGGGGCTCGAGATCTTCACGGTCCACGAGGGTGGCGCCTACGCCCCCTACGGCTACGCGCTGCGCGACGCGGCGACCGGCGAGGTGCTCTTCGGCGAGTACTCGGGCGTCGACACCGGACGCGGCATGATCGGCGACGTCGAGCCCGGCACCCGCGGCGTCGAGGTCTGGGCCGGCAGCCCTGTCGGGGAGACCCTCGGGCTGCAGGCCGCCGACGGCACGGCGCTCGGCGACGCTGCTCCCGGTACGAACATGAGCATCTTGTGGCAGCCCGACCTCACTCGGCAGATCGTCGAGGGGTCGGGGACGCAGACGCCCGTGGTCCGTGACTGGGCCTCGGGTGAGGCCCTGCTCACGGCGACGGGCACGCTGACCAACAACGGCACCAAGGGCACACCGTCCCTCGTGGCGGACATCCTCGGCGACTGGCGCGAAGAGCTCTTGGTGCGGACCGCGGACTCGTCGGCGATCCGCATCTACACGAGCGCCACGGTCTCCCAGACCAAGATGTACACGCTCATGCACGACCCGCAGTACAGGGGAGAGGTCGCCCGTCAGCAGACCACGTACAACCAGCCCTCGTACGTGGGCTTCTACCTCGCGTCGGGCATGACGGCGCAGGACTGGTCTCGGGTCCCGGTCCCGACGGTCGTCACCGAGCCGAGCCTCGTCGTCGACGCGACCGCGACCTCGGCGGTCTCGGGCGAGGCCGTCGCGCTCGACGTCAGGCTCGGCTCCGGGTACCCCGCGGTGCCCACGGGGCAGGTCGAGCTCGTGGTGGACGGAGCCGTGAGCGGTGCGCCGCTCGACCTGGTCGACGGTGCTGTGCGCGTCGACGTCCCGCTGCTCGCCGTCGGTGACCACAGCCTCACCGTCCGTTACCTGGGGGACCAGCGCTATACCGCCGTCGAGAGCGGCACTCTGCCGCTCGCGATCACCCGGGGCGCTGTCGACGTCGTCGTCACGACAGCCGGAGGACCGGCCGCGTCGACGGCGCAGGACGACCAGGCGCGCGCGCTCGCCCAGGCTGTCGAGCCCGGGACCGTGTCGGTCTCGGTCGTCCCGCGGGCCCCCGCGACGGGTGTGCCGACAGGCACCGTCGAGGCGACCGTCGACGGCGTGCCCTCGGGACTCGTCGTCCAGCTCGCCGACGGGACTGCGGTGCTGTCGCTGGCAGACCTGCCGGCGGGGGAGCGGACGCTCCTGGTCGGCTATCCCGGCGACCCGGCGTTCGAGGGCGCACAGTCAGCCCCGGTGATCGTCACCGTCGCGGAGGACGGCACCGTCCTCCCGGTCCCGACGGACCCGGCGCCGGGGACCGACCCGGCTCCCGGGGTGGACCCGGGCCCGACCGAGGCGCCCCAGGCCGGTGCCGGTGCCGGTCAGCAGAGCAGCGGGCTCGCTGTCACGGGGACCGAGGTCGCCTCCCTCGGTGTCGCCGCGCTGCTGCTCGCTGCGGCCGGGTGGCTGGCGCTGCGCGCTGCCCGTCGCCGACGCGAGGTCTGACCACGCCGCCGTGCACCCCGGGCCTCCCGCCCGGGGTGCACGGCCTGGGTGCACAGCTCGGGGCGCGCAGCCACGCGAGCGAGATCGCTGCACCCCGAGAGCGATTCCAGGGTTAGGGTTGCCTTAGTCAACTGATGGAGGCATCACCGTGTCAGCAGAGTCATCCCTGTCGGGCCAGCCGGGATCCGGCGAGCCGCAGGTGCCGGTCACGGCCACCGACGCGCCCGTGACGCCTCCGGTCCGTGAGGGCCGCCCTGTCCGCGTCCCGACCCAGACCGTCGTGGTCCGCACCGAGCGCCTCACCCCGCACATGGTGCGCGTCGTGCTCGGTGGTCCAGGACTGGCGGGCTTCGACCCGACAGAGTTCACCGACCGCTACGTCAAGCTCTGCTTCCCGCCCGAGGTCGAGGGGCAGCGCGACAGGCAGCGCACGTACACGGTCCGCTGGTACGACGCCGCCGCGGGCGAGCTCGCGATCGACTTCGTGGTGCACGGCGACACCGGGCTCGCCGGACCGTGGGCGGCCTCGGCCCAGGCGGGCGACCCGATGCCGCTGCTCGGTCCGGGTGGCGCCTACGCCCCGGCGGACGACGCGGACTGGCACCTGCTCGTCGGGGACGAGAGCGCTCTGCCCGCCATCGCCTCGGCCCTCGAGGCCATGCCTGCGGGAGCCCGCGTCAAGGTGTTCCTCGAGGTCGACGGACCCGACGGCGAGCTTCCGCTCACGTCGCCGGCGACCAGCGTGGACGGTGACCCGCTCGTCACCTGGGTGCACAGAGGCGTCGCCGGTCACGCGGTGGCCGGTGCTGAGGACTCACCCCTCGTCGAGGCCGTGACGGGGTGGGAGTTCCCGCCGGGCGTCCCGCAGGTGTTCCTGCACGGCGACGCCGGCTTCGTCCGAGACATCCGCAGGTTCCTGCGCGGCGAGCGGGACGTGCCGGTCTCGGCGCTCTCCGCCTCCGGCTACTGGCGGCGTGGCCGCACCGAAGAAGGCTGGCGCAGCGACAAGGCGGCCTGGAAGGCCGACGTGGACTCCGACGACGCGGCGCTCGCGGGCTGAGGCTCCTGGTCGACCGGGTGCCGCGACTTTCCCGCGGCCTCAGCCCGTAGTGCCAGCAGCCGTGCCGGACCTCTCCACGAGGATCGCGAGCTGGACCCGCCCGTCCAGGTCGAGCTTGGTGAGCACGTTGCTCAGGTGGGTCTTCACAGTCGCCCCGCTGACGAACAGCTGGCGTCCGATCTCGTCGTTGGTCAGCCCGGCGTGCACACCGAGGGCGATCTGCCGTTCTCTGTCGGTGAGCACGGCCAGCCGGCCCGCGGCTCCGTCACGCACAGGGCCGTGGCGGTCGCTCGTCACGTGGTCGACCAGATAGCGCGCGACGGCTGGGGAGAGCGACGCGTCTCCGGCCATGACGTCGTGCACCGCGAGCTTGATCGCCGAGGGCGAGGTGTCTTTGAGCAGGAACCCCCGCGCACCCGCGTCGAGGGCGCGCAGCACCTGCTCGTCTGCCCCGAAGCTCGTCATCGCGACCACCTCGGGTGCTCCGGGCAGAGCGCGGACCGCTGCAGTCGCCTCGACGCCGTGCACACGGCGCATCCGAAGGTCCATGAGGACGAGGTCAGGGTGGTGCGCCTGCACGGCCTCGACGACGGCGTCACCGTCGTCGGCCTCGGCGACCACCTCGATGCCGGGGTCGCTGTCGAGGATCTGGCGCAGGGAGCGGCGGACGAGCGGGTCGTCGTCGACGAGCAGGACGCGGATCACGTCTCACATGCTAGGCCGCGCGCGGACTCACCTGCGCACACACCCGTGCGGGCCCTCGACGGGTCAGGCGCTGTGCACCACCCACGGCAGCCAGACGTCGACGACGAAGCGCCCGTCGTGCGGCCCCACCTGAGCGCGCCCGCCGAGCAGCCGGACCCTCTCGTGGATCCCCGTGACCCCGGCACCAGCCCCGGGCACCCCGCCAGCGCGCGCCTCGCAGGGGAGCGGGTTCGACACGCGCAGGTGCAGCCCTGAAGCCGCAGACGCCGTGAGTGCGACGTCGAGCGGCAGGCCGGGGGCGTGCTTGCTCGCGTTGGTGAGCGACTCCTGCACGATCCTGTAGACGGCGTGGGTGAACGGTGCGCTCGCCGACGTCGCGTCGCTCACCACGACTGTCGCGACGACCGGGGTGCCGGCCTCCCGCGTCGTGGTGAGCAGCTCGGCGAGGTCGTCGAGGGAGAGCTGGACCGGCGGCTCCGTGGTCGCCGACCGGGCCGAGGCCGGGTCGCGCAGCACCCCGATCAACCCTCGGAGGTCGTCGAGCGACCTGTGCGCGTTCGCCTGGACGGCGCTCGCGGCCTCCTGGAGCTCGGGGTCACCCGCAGCGACCACCTCGAGCGCTCCTGCCTGCAACGAGACGAGCGAGAGCCTGTGGGCGAGGGTGTCGTGGACCTCCCGGGCGATGAGGTCTCGTTCCTCCTGGCGCGTGAGCTCTGTGCGCAGGTGCTGGGTGGTCTGTGCCTGCTCACGGCTCTGAGCGCGCACCTCGGTGAGGTCCCGGCGAGCCCGGCGGTAGAGCCCGACGCCGACAGCCACGCCCAGGGCGAGGACGAAGACCAGGACGTGCGACCAGACCGGTGCGGCGACGACCTCCCCGCCAGGCTGCGTGGAGGAGAAGACCTGTCCTGCTGCGGGTCGCGACGCGTCGCGCAGCACCGCGGCGCCTGTCGCGAGCGTCACGAGCCCTCCGACGGCCAGCACCTGACGTCTCGGTCTGGTGGCGACGACGGACGCGAGCCCGACGAGCGCCACGAAAGAGTCTCCTGGGAGCAGCAGGGCGTAGATCGAGCCGACCACGGCGACCAGGACGGGATAGCGCCCGCGCACCAGGACGAGAGACGCGACCCCCGTGCCGAGGACCATCCCCGCACCGGCCCAGGCGAGGCGCAGCCCCGAGGCCGGTTGAGGCATCGCCGAGTACGACGAGGCGACGAGCATGCTGGCCAGCGCGAAGACCACGAGGACGACGTGGAGCGCGACGGTGCCGGGTCTCCAGGCTCCTGGTGAGGCGGGGTGCTTCTCGGTGGGTGGCACAGCGTCAGCGTAGGGCCGGCCACCGACGTGGTCGTCGCCCGGGTGGGTGGTGTCGCGGGTGGTTCCTCGCCCGGTCGGGTCGACAGGACGCCCCGACCGGGCGATGCGACCGACCTGCCGGGAGCGGTCGGATAGGGGCACACCAGCACCCACGACACGAACGAGGCCGTCATGACCGCAGCACCCAGCTCCCAGCCGACCCCCGAGCACCCCCAGGGGCCGGGACCCCACCCGTCAGTCCAGGTCCCGGCCGGCTACGTGCTGGCCCCGGCACCGAAGAAGAAGGGCTTCGTCCGACGCCACAAGCTGCTCAGCCTCGTCCTGCTGGTCGTCGTCGTGGTGGTGCTCGCCCAGCTCGCCGGGGGCGGCGACGGGGCCCCGGCTCCTGCAGGGGCTCCGACGACCTCGCCGGCCACCTCGGCCCAGGACGCCCCGCCCGCAGAAGAACCCGCTCCGCCCGCCGAGGCTGCCCCACCCGCCGAGGCTGCCCCGCCTGCCGAGGCGGCCCCGGGCGTCGGCACCCCCGTCGCGGACGGCAAGCTGCAGTTCACGGTGACGAGCGTCGAGGCGGGGGTCCCGAGCATCGGCGACGACCTCTTCGGCGTCACGGCCCAGGGGCAGTACGTGCTGGTCCACATGACGGTGACCAACGTCGGCGACGAGGCCCAGCTCTTCGACGCGAGCTCGCAGACGCTGCTCGACGGCCAGGGGCGCACGCACTCCGCAGACTCTGGCGCGGCGATCTACCTGCCGGACTCCAACAGCTTCCTCATGAGCATCAACCCGGGCAACACCGTCGACGGCATCGTGGTCTTCGACGTGCCCGCCGACGCGACACCGGTGTCGGTCGAGCTGCACGACTCCCCGTTCTCCGGGGGCGTCACCGTCTCGCTCGGCTGAGCACCCGCCCGCGGCGGTCGCAAGGCTGCCTACAGACAGCAAGAGGGTGGGCGAGGATCTCCTCGCCCACCCCTCCTGCTGTCATTGCACCAGCTCGGGCCGCCTCGAGGCCGGACCAGGTCCTGACCTCCGGACCACGTCCTGACCCCACCGCGACCCGGCCGGGACACACCTGGCCGGGACGCCTCCAGGCCCGGTCGGCCCTGTCAGGCCGGAGAGATCCCGAGCGCCGACGACATGTCGGCGCGGATCGCCTGGAGCCGTCCGGCCGCGGTGTGCCGTGCCTCGGTGACCTCGTCGACGCTCGCGTCGGAGGCGACCGGGACGATCACCTCGAGGTAGCACTTGACCTTCGGCTCGGTGCCGCTGGGGCGCACGATGACGCGTGAGCCGTCCTCGGCGACGAGCCGCAGACCGTCGGTCGGCGGCAGACCGTCGACACCGTCGGAGAGGTCGACGGTCTCGATCACGGCGGACCCCGCCAGGCTGGCAGGCGGGGACGTACGCAGGCGCTGCATCGTCAGCGGGATCTGCGCGAGGTCGGTGAACCGGGCCGACAGCTGGTCGGTCAGGTGCAGCCCGTGCGCACGGGCCAGGTCGTCGAGGGCGTCGACGAGGGTGCGACCCTGCGCCTTGAGCCTGTCGGCGAGCTGGACCATGAGCAGGGCGGCGCTGATGCCGTCCTTGTCGCGGACCGTGGCCGGGTCGACGCAGTAGCCGAGGGCCTCTTCATAGCCGAAGACGAGACCGTCCACGCGTGAGATCCACTTGAAGCCCGTGAGGGTCGACGCGTGGTCGAGACCGTGCGCAGCCGCGATCCGAGCGAGCAGACGTGAGGAGACGATCGAGCTGGCGAGCAGCCCGCTCGTCTCACGCGAGGCGACGAGCTCGCCGAGCAGAGCCCCGACCTCGTCGCCGTGCAGCATCCGCCAGCCCTCGCGAGGACCTGTGTCACCGCCGGAGTTCGTGGCGAAGTCCTGCTCGGCACGGTGGTCCTTGACGGCCACGGCGCACCTGTCGGCGTCGGGGTCGTTCGCGATCACGAGGTCCGCACCGAGGGTCTGGGCGTAGGCGAGCGACAGGTCGATCGCCCCGGGCTCTTCGGGGTTCGGGAACGCGACCGTCGGGAAGGCCGGGTCCGGGTCGGCCTGCTCGGGCACGAGGAACACGTCCTGGTACCCGGCTGCCCGCAGGACGTGGTCGACGACAGCGCCACCGACGCCGTGCAGCGGCGTGACGACGATGCTCAGGTCACGCGGGGCGGTGTCGTCGGCGAGGGCGCCGACGGCGTCGAGGTAGGCCGTGAGGACCTCCGGGCCGGCGATGCTCCAGCCCTCCTCGGCCCGGGGGACCTGGACGGCCGGCGGCGCTGCGGTGATCTTCGCCGCGATGAGCGCGTCGAAGGGCGGCACGATCTGCGCGCCCTGGCCCGCGTCCGTGACGGCGCGCCCGCCGAGGTACACCTTGTAGCCGTTGTCCGCAGGCGGGTTGTGGCTCGCGGTGACCATCACGCCGGCGTCGGCGTCGAGGTGACGCACCGCGAAGGCGAGGACAGGCGTGGGCAGCGCCGAGGGCAGCAGCACCACGTCGAGACCGGCCGCCGTGAACACCGCGGCGCTGTCGAGGGCGTAGGTGTGGGAGTTGTGTCGCGCGTCGTAGCCGACGACGATCTTCGGTCGCGCCGGAGCCGCAGGCTCGTGACGGTGCAGCAGACCGTGCTTGTGCTCAGGCTGGGAGTCCTGCGCACCGAGCGAGTCGACGAGGTAGGCGGCCAGGCCTGCGGCGGCGCGCAGGATCACGGCACGGTTCATCCGGTTGGGACCGGCCTGCATCGCACCGCGGAGCCCAGCGGTGCCGAACTGCAACGACCCGGAGAACCTGTCGCGCAGGTCCTCCAGGGCCGCCTCGCGGACGGTCTCGTCCTCGGAGCGGATGGTCTGGAGGACCGCAGTGAGCTCGTTGCGTGAGAACGCGTCGGGGTCGTCGGCGATCCACGCCTCGACCCGTCGGGTGAGCGAGGCGACGTCTTCAGCGCCGGAGCCGGCGACCGCGCCCGTCGTGCCGCTCGTGCCGTCGATGCTGTCTGTGCTGTCGGTGCTCGTCATGTCAGATCTTCTTCACGATCTCGGCCAGCAGCGCGCTGATGCGCGGACCCGCGGCCTGGCCGGCTTCGATGACCTCGGCGTGCGACAGCGGCACAGGGCTGATGCCGGCGGCGAGGTTGGTGACGAGCGAGATCCCGAGGACCTCCATGCCGACCTGACGGGCGGCGATGGCCTCGAGCGTCGTCGACATGCCCACGAGCGAACCACCCATGATCCCAGCCATGCGGACCTCGGCGGGGGTCTCGTAGTGCGGGCCGGGGAACTGGACGTAGGTGCCCTCGGGCAGCGTCGGGTCGACCTCGTGGGCGAGCCCGCGCAGCCGGCTCGAGTACAGGTCGGTGAGGTCGACGAAGGTCGCACCCTCGAGCGGCGACGTCGCCGTGAGGTTGATGTGGTCGTCGATGAGCACCGGGGTGCCGGGCGTCCAGTCGGTGTTCAGGCCGCCGCAGCCGTTGGTGAGGATCGCGGTCTTCGCGCCGGCAGCCGCGGCTGTGCGCATGCCGTGCACGACGGCGCGCACGCCCTTGCCCTCGTAGAGGTGCGTCCGTGAGCCGAGGACCAGCGCGTGCTTGCCGGTTGCCTCGATGCGGATCGAGCGCAGCGTGCCGACGTGGCCTGCGACGGCAGGCTTGCCGAAGCCGGGGACCTCGTCGCTCGAGAGCTCGGCGACGGTCTCGCCGAGCAGGTCCGCCGCGCCGCCCCAGCCAGAGCCGAGGACGAGGGCGATGTCGTGCGACTCGATGCCGGTCGCGCGCGCGATGTACGCCGCTGCCTCGCGGGCGTTCTCGAAGGGGTCGGCGTCGGCGCCGGGCTGGTGGGGGACAGGAGAAGTCGTCATGGACTGAGGTTATCCGTACCGCGGGCCTGCGACGAGAGGACACTCGCCGTGCCGGGGTCGCCGAACGGCACGGGCACACCTGGGATAGTGGTGCCGTGACTCAGACACCCCCCGTGACTCCCTCCCAGCCCGACGCCCCAGCCCACACCCCCGGGTCGAGCGACCTCCAGGCGACCCGCATCGTCATCCTCGGCGGAGGGCCCGGCGGCTACGAGGCGGCCCTCGTCGCCCGCCGGCTCGGCGCGGACGTCACGGTCGTCGAGCTCCACGGCCTCGGCGGCGCCGCGGTCCTCACCGACGTCGTGCCCTCGAAGACCCTCATCGCGACAGCCGAGTGGATGACCATCGCGGACACCGCAGCCGAGCTCGGCATCCGGGTCGACGGGGCGGCCGGGGCGACCAGCCAGAAGCACCACGTCGACCTCGCCGCCGTCAACACCCGCGTGATGGCGCTCGCAGCCGCCCAGTCGGCCGACATCCGCGCGCGGCTCGAGCGCGAGGACATCCGCATCGTCATGGGACGAGGACGCCTCGACGGCCCGTCCCGCGTGGTGGTCGACACCGCCGACGGGCAGCCGCAGGTCGAGCTCGACGCCGACGTGGTCCTCGTCTCGACGGGCGCGACGCCCCGCGTCCTGCCGACGGCCGTCCCCGACGGCGAGCGCATCTTCACGTGGACGCAGGTGTACAACCTGACCTCCCTGCCCGAGAAGCTCATCGTCGTCGGCTCCGGGGTCACCGGCGCAGAGTTCGCGGGCGCGTACAACGCCCTCGGCTGCGACGTCGTGCTGATCTCGAGCCGCGACAGGGTCCTCCCGGGTGAGGACGCCGACGCCGCCAACCTCATCGAAGAGGTGTTCCGCGGTCGTGGCATGACCGTCATGGGACGCAGCCGCGCCGAGTCGGCCGTCGTCGTGGGGGAGGGCGACGACAAGCACGTCGAGGTCACCCTGTCCGACGGCACCGTCGTCACGGGTTCGCACCTGCTCATGGCCGTCGGGTCGACCCCCAGCACCGAGGGCCTCGGGCTCGAGGAGGCCGGGGTGCGTCTCACGCCGTCGGGCCACATCGAGGTCGACAAGGTCTCGCGCACGAGCGCTCGCGGCGTCTACGCGGCGGGGGACTGCACGGGGGTGTTCCCGCTCGCGAGCGTCGCGGCGATGCAGGGTCGTGTCGCGATGTCGCACGCCCTCGGTGACGCCGTCCAGCCCATCCGGCTGCGGACCGTCGCGGCCAACATCTTCACGGCACCGGAGATCGCGACCGTCGGGTACTCCGAGAAGAAGCTCGTCGAGCAGGGCTCGAAGTACGTCACGACGATCTTGCCGCTGAGCCGCAACCCGCGGGCCAAGATGCTCGGCATGCGCGACGGCTTCGTCAAGATGTTCTCGCACCCCGAGGCCGGCGTCGTGCTCGGCGGCGTGGTCGTGGCGCCGCGGGCGAGCGAGCTGATCTTCCCGATCACCCTCGCCGTCGCGCACAGGCTCACCGCCGACGCCGTCGCCGAGGCCTTCACGGTGTACCCGTCGTTGTCGGGGTCGATCGCGGAGGTCGCGCGGATGGGGCACCACCGCGGCGAGTGAGGTGCCGGGGCATCGGACGAGCGCCCTGCGGCAGGGCCGAGCCTCTCAGTCGAGCAGCGTGACCTTCTCGATCCGCGCGCTCACGTGCACGGCGCCGTCGTGGACCGCGAGGTCGGTCAGTGTCACCCCGGTGACCTTGGTGGCGACGGCCTCCTGGACGCGGACCGCCACGACAGGGTCGCCGTCGCCCTTGCGGATCTCGACGAGCCCCTCTGGCAGACCCTGACGCGCCAGCGCAGTGTTCACCGGGCCGGTGAGGTGGTTGAGCAGCTTGTGCGCGGGGATCGAGCGGGCCTGGGCCGTGACCTCGAAGGTCGCGACACCGCCCGCGTAGCCGGTCAGCACAGCGGTCGCGGTCACTGTCCCGACAGCGGCTGCGGCGAGCCTCAGCGCGGTCCCGCCGTCTGGTACGAGCCTCAGGTCGACCTCGACGACGATGGTCGAGCCCTCGCAGCGCAGCGAGCGGACGAACGGTGGCAGGGGCTTCTTGGCTGCTGCGAGGGCGAGGGCCTCGTCGAGGGGGAGCGAGAGCTGCACGGTGGGTCTCCTAGGTCTGCGGGTGGTCTGCGGTCTGTCAGGGGTCGGGCTGCGGGAGGGACGCGGGGACGCCGAGGTCGGGCGTCGGAGGGCGGAGCCTTGCCATGCTGGGCCGGTCCTTCTCGCGCGGCGCGAGCTCAGCCGGGCGTCACGGGAGGCTCACCGTCGCGACGAGCGGCCTGTGGTCGCTCTGGCGGACGTCGAGCACCTCGACGTCGGAGAAGCTCACGCCTGCCCCGAAGATCCAGTCGATCCGCGAGGACGGTGCGTCGCTCGGGAAGGTCGAGGACAGCGGGTCGCCCGCCTCGTCGACAGCGCTCGTGAGACCGGCGGCCTCGAAGAGCGCGACCTCGGGCCACCCGGGCTCGGCGTTGAGGTCGCCGGCGACCAGACGCGCACCGACGACGGGCTCGGCGTCGAGGAGCGCCGCGATCTGGTCGAGCCGTGTGTCGATGTTGCCCATCCGGTGCTGGAGGTGCACCGACGTGACCCGCAGCGGCGTGCCGTCGACGTCGAGCGTGACGCTCACGGCGCTGCGGCGCTGAGGTCCCGCGCCGTACGGCAGAGCCGTCGGGTCGACGTCCGTCCCGTCGCCGAGGGACTCGTCCCACAGCACCATGTTGCCGAACTGCCTGTCGGCGGCCGGGACGAAGGCAGAGTGCATCCCGAGCCGCTGCTCGAGGTACGTCGCCATGTCGGACCCGCCGCCCATCACCCAGCCGCGCGAGACCTCCTGGAGCGTGACCAGCTGGGCACCCGAGCCGGCGATCACGTCGACCATCTCGTCGAGCTCGACGCCGGGTCCGGTGCTCACCCCGTAGTGCAGGTTCCAGTCGAGCACCTGGAGCGTGCCGTCGGCGACGGGAGGGCGCTCGTCGGCCGGTGTCCCGGTCCCGCTGCTCGGCAGCACCACGGCGGTCCCCACGACCAGCAGCGCGCAGGTGAGCGTCACGAGGACGAGCTGGGCCCGCAGCGGAGCGCCGACGGTCGACAGCTCGACGGTGCCGTCGGCGCCGTCGAGCTCGTCGGTCCCGACGGCGTCCCGCTCGGAGGCACGGGCCCTCGAGCGGGCTCGCGCCGCCATGAGCGAGAGCAGCACCGCGACCAGCACGGGGACGACAGCGTTGGGGACGCCGAGCGGGACGTCGTAGTCCAGCTGGTAGACGAGCAGCGGGACGATCACCCCGAGGCCCGCGCAGGCCGCAGCACCGGCGAGCCTCGCTGCGGACTGGTCGTGGACGGGGCGGGTGAGGGCTCGGGCGAGCGCGAGGGGAGCGCCGACAGCGAGGACCAGCAGCGAGAGGCAGACGAGGACGGTCCGCCAGCCGCTGGGGTCGTGCGGCCACGTCGCAGCAGCGAAGACGCCGGCCGACGCGCTCCCGAGCACCACGACCAGCAGACCGTCGGTCCACGCGGGCGTCCGCGGGGCGCGGGCGACGGGCAGCACGAGGACGACCGCGACGAGGACAGCGGGGACCAGCAGCAGAGGACCTGCGACCCAGAGCGGCAGGCCGGTCTGGGAGGCGAGGAAGGCGGGGTTCGCGACGGTCATGACGGCGAGGCCGACGAAGGGTCCTAGGAGCCAGAGACCACGGACCGCGGGTGCTGCGGGCAGCCTCCGCAGCCCTCGTGCGAGCAGGACCGCGACCCCGCCGAGCAGCACGGGCGTCAGCCAGGCGACGACACCTGGACGCCAGACGGGGTCCCAGGTGCTCCACGCGAGCGTCAGCGCGGCAGCCAGGGCGAGCCCGCCCGAGACCCCGGCGGCCACGACGCGCCCGGAGACGCGAGCGGCCACCGCCGCGGTGACCACCAGGACCGCGAGGGCGAGCGCGACGGCGACGAGCCCGACCACGAACCGCGCGGACCCGTGCGTCGCCTGCACGGCGAGCCTGAGCACGACGAGGGACACGACCCCGGTGAGCAGGGCCGGGCCAGCGACCTGGCGCCGCAGGCACACGAGGGCGACGAGGGCCCCGGCTGCGGCGTAGGTGCCGACGGCCGTCACCCCGGCCTGCACGACCCCCGCGGTGAAGGCCTGGTCGATCAGCGGCCCGCTGGTGCGCACGAGGTCTGCGGTGAGGGCGGTGACGACAGCGAGCAGCAGCACGAGGCGCGCAGCGGTCCGCGCGGCGACGGGCGGCGAGATGTCGGTCATGCCCCGACGCTACAGCGCCCGAGCCCCTGACGTGCTGCGTGCCTGGGGCTCGCGGTTCACGTCTCGAACAGCGTCTGGCCGACGTAGACGCCGTCGGTGCCGCCCGTCGTGGACCCTGCGGGCAGGCCCGGTGGGACGGCCCAGAGCCCTGACCCTGTGTGCCGCAGGTACTCGCTCAAGAGGTCGTCGCGGGCGAGGGTGTTCTGCAGCGGGATGTACTGGGTGGCGGGGTCGCGGACGTAGCAGAGGAAGAACAGCCCGGCGTCGAGGCGGCCCAGACCGTCGGAGCCGTCGGTGTAGTTGTAGCCGCGGCGCAGCATGCGGGCACCGCCGTTCGCGCTCGGGTGCGCGAGCGCGACGTGCGAGGCAGGGTCGATGAGCGGGACGTCGCCGCGTCCTGTCACCGTGAAGTCGGGCTCGGTGTGCTCGTCGCC
Source organism: Sanguibacter biliveldensis (assembly GCF_033798665.1). Taxonomy (NCBI): domain Bacteria; kingdom Bacillati; phylum Actinomycetota; class Actinomycetes; order Micrococcales; family Sanguibacteraceae; genus Sanguibacter; species Sanguibacter biliveldensis. The sequence goes on along the minus strand of NZ_CP138359.1, from coordinate 2,842,181 downwards.
CCCGGACAGCGGTGCTCCGCTGCCCTTGGTCCGCCCCGTGATCGTCTCCTGCTCGCGCAGGGACGAGCGGTCCCACGTCTCGATGGTCATGCGGATGCGACGGGCGACGAGGTACGAGCCTCCGGCGAGCCACGCGGCGCCGGGCTCGGCGGCCGAGTCCTCGGGCTGGACCCAGACGTGGTCCTCGAGGGCCCCGGGCTCTTCGGCCTTGATGTTGGCTGTGCCGTCCTTGAAGCCGAAGAGGTTCCGGGGGGTCGACTGGCTCGTCGACGTGGTCGACGTGCGTCCGTAGCCGAGCTGGCTCCAGCGCACCGAGGCCGTGCCGAAGGCGAGCCTGGCCAGGTTGCGGATCGCGTGGACGGCGACCTGGGGGTCGTCGGCGCAGGCCTGGACGGCGATGTCACCGCCGCAGCGCGCGTCTTCGAGAGCGTCTGCGGGGAAGTGCGGCAGGTCCGCGAGCAGCGCAGGCTTGCGGCCCTCGAGGCCGAAGCGCGCTGCGCCGTCGGCGCCCTCGAAGAACGAGGGTCCGAAGCCGAAGGTGATGGTCAGGTGCGAGGCGTCGAGGTCTTCGGTCTCACCGGTGTCGTCCGGCGGTGCGTCGTAGGGACCCGACGACGGGCCGAGCTCCCCAGCCGGCAGACCGCGCATCATGCGGTCTGCGGCGGCCGTCCAGGTCCGCAGCAGCTCGACCAGGTCGTCGCGGTCCTCGGTGAGCAGGTCGAAGGTCGCGAAGTGCAGGCGGTCCTGGGCGGGCGTGCTGATGCCCGTCTGGTGCGCCCCGGTGATCGGGTACGACCGCGACGCCGGAGCGGGCTCGGCTGCGGGCCGCCCGACGGCGTAGCCCGTCGCCGCGGAAGCCCCGAGGGCCACGAGCCCTGCTCCCGCGATGCCGAGCAGACCGCGCCTGGACACGGGGCGGGAAGCCGCCTGCCCCGTCGTGGCGCTCGCAGCACCATCGGTGCCGTCGGCACCGACAGCATGGTCGGCTCCGGCAGCGGAGCTGGCAGCGGGCTGCTCAGCGTCGGGGGTGCGGGGTGGCGTCGGCATCGGGGACCTCGGGTGGTGGTGCCCGGCCGACCAGGGGTCCTGGTCGACCGGGCTCGCGGATCTGCTGCTGGTCGCCTCCCGGCGACCCGCGGCCGACGTCTGGTCGGCCGGGTGGGGTGCGTCAGAGGACGACGGCTGCGGTCAACCTCGAGAGCGGCTCGCCGAGCGCGTTGACGGCGTCGGCGAGCTCCTTCACCTGTGCGGGTGTGAGCTCGGTGTAGAGCACGAAGCCGTCACCGGAGCGCTGGGCGTCGAGGAGCGTCTGGATCGCGGCGAACTGCGTGTCGAGGTCGTCGGCGAGGTCTTCGTCCTGGGCGAGCACGACGTCACGGAGCCCGTCGTAGGCGACCTTCGCGCCGTCGACGTTGGCCTGGAAGTCCCAGAGGTCGGTGTGCGACCAGATCTCCTCTTCGCCGGTGACCTTGCCCGTCGCGACCTCGTCGAGCAGGCCCTTGGCACCGTTGCCGATGCTCGCCGCGTCGATCCCCTCGGCGAACTCCGCGGTGTGCACGCGGGTGTCGAGCTCGGTCGTGTCCGCGAGCAGCTGGTCGGCGTACTGCGTGCGCTGCTCAGCGGTCAGCGGCACGTACTCGGTGCCGCCGTTCGCCTCGGCGGTGGGCTGCCACAGGTCCTTCTCGAGGAGGTGCCAGCCCGTCCACTCCTGACCCTCTTCGAGGTCGGCCTCGCGCAGGTCCATGCGGGGGTCGAGGTCGCCGAAGGACTCGGCGACGGGCTCGATGCGCTCCCAGTGGACGCGGGTCGAGGCGTAGAGCGCACGCGCGGTGTCGTCGTCGCCGGCCGCGTAGGCGTCGACGAACTCCTGGGTCCCCGCGAGCAGCTGCTCCGTCTGGTCCTTGACGTACCCGACGTAGTTGGTCGTCGCCGTGGTGATCTGGTCGGCGAGCTCGCCCGTCGGTGCGACGTCGGAGCCGGAGTCGGTGACCGTGAAGTCTGCGCGGATGCCGTCGCCGACCATCCCGGGCTTGCAAGCGGTGACGTAGCTGCCGGGCTTGGCCGTCAGCACCAGGTCACGGGTCAGTCCGGGGCCGATGTTCTCGACCTCGGAGACGATCCGCAGGCCGTCTTCGGCGAGCAGGTAGAACTCGGTGACGTCGTCGCCCGCGTTCGTCACGGAGAAGACCACGTTGCCCGACGGCGCCTCGGGGGCCGAGACCGTGCACTCGTCGGCGGTCGAGGTGACGGTGAGCGTGGCGGGGCCGCTGCCGTCGGCCTCGTCGGCCGGCGCGGAGTTGTCCGTGCAGGCCGCGAGGGCGAGGGTCGTGGCGAGCGCGGCGGCCGTGAGGGTCAGGGTTCGCGCAGCGCGCGGGCGCTGGGTGGTCGGGCTCAAGGTGTTCCTCCGGTGGTGGGAGCGGCGGCGCCGGCGGCGGGTGCCGTCTCGGTGCTCGACGTCGTCGGGGTGCGGGGCGAGCCGGACCAGACTGTGCGGACGTAGACGGTCATGACGGGGACGATGTACGCGGTCCACGCGAGGGCTTCGAGCCACGTGGTCGCGGGGGAGAAGTTGACGGTGCCCTTGAGGAGGGTGCCGTACCAGCTCGACGGCGGGACCTGGGCGGACACGTCGAAGGCGAGGTTGTGCAGTCCGGGCAGGATGCCCGCCTCCTGGAGGTCGTGGACCCCGTAGGAGAGCACCCCGGCGGCGATGACGATCAGCAGCAGACCTGTCCACGCGAAGAAGACGCGCAGGTTCAGACGGACTGCACCCTTGTAGACCGCCCAGCCGAGGGCGACCGCGACGAGGATGCCCAGGAGCGCGCCGACGAGCGGCTCGGCGGTCTGGCCCGTCGCCTGCGCTCCGGCCCAGAGGAACAGGGCCGTCTCGAGGCCCTCACGGCCGACCGCGAGGACAGCCATGACGAGCACGGCCCAGCGCCCGGCGGCGACGGCCTCGTCGAGCTTGCCGTGCAGGTCGCTCTTGAGGTGGCGGGCCGTCTTGCCCATCCAGAAGATCATCCAGGTGATGAGCCCGACAGCGACGATCGAGAGGGTCCCGCCGATCGCCTCCTGCGCCTCGAAGGTCAGGCCTCGGGGGCCGAAGGTCAGCAGCGCCCCGAAGGCGAGCGACACGACGACGGCGAGGGTGACGCCGGCCCAGAGCTGGGGGAGCAGGTCCCGCCGTCCGGTCTTGACGAGGTACGCCACGAGGATCCCGACGACGAGTGCCGCCTCGAGCCCTTCACGCAGGCCGATGAGGAAGTTGGGGAGCACGACAGACCCTTCGAGCCAGGTCGCCAGACCTGAGGTAAGGCTTGCCTCATGACGAGCCGAGATGAATGTACTCCCGTCGAGGGCCTGAGGGGAGCGATCCGGGCCGACGTGGTGCACGTCTCAGCGATCCTGGGAACTTCTGGAGAGCCCGGGACGTCCGTCGTGGCGTAGAGCGGGTGTGGCGCTGAGGGGGCGTCGTGCTGAGAGGCAGACGCTGACAGCGGACGGCGCCGAGATCAGCGGATGGCGCCGAGAGCTGGCGGCGCTAGGAGGCGGCGTCGTCAGGGGCGCTCGGCCCGAGCGCGTCGATCCGGGCGCGCAGCCCAGGCCACGCGGTTGCGAAGGCAGGTAGCAGCTCCCGGTCGGTCACCTCGTCGGCCGGGACCCACACGACGTCGAGGCTCTCGGTGTCGGTCGGGCGGACGTCGATCACGTGGCCCGGGGCTTCTTCGGCCAGGACCGTCGTATAGCTCCAGGGTCCGTGGTCGAGCACGTGCTCACCGAGCACGCGGACGGCACCGGGCGCGATCCCGGCCTCCTCCTGCGACTCGCGCAGCGCCCCCTCGACGGCGGTCTCGCCGGGGACGATCGCCCCGCCGGGCACACCCCACGTCCCGCCCTGGTGGCTCTCGAGCGACCTGTGCTGCAGCACGACGTGCGTGACGAGGCCCTGGTCGTCCCGGCGGACGAGCAGCAGCCCGGCAGCACCGACGAGGCCCCAGTGGCGCCGCCCGCAGGCGCACTCCACCCAGCCGTCGCCAGGGTGGCGGAAGAACCCGGGGACCTCGGTCATGTCAGCCCAGGCACGTCAGGCGAGGATCTCGCAGATCGCGGTGCCCGCGCTGACGCCGCCGCCGACAGCAGCGGTGAGCCCGCTGACGGTCCCGGCACGGTGCGCGAGCAGCGGCTGCTCCATCTTCATGGCCTCGAGCACCACGACGAGGTCACCCTCGGCGACTGTCGCCCCGTCTTCGACCGCGACCTTGACGATCGTGCCCTGCATGGGCGACGTGAGGGTCGAGCCTGACGCAGACGCCGCCTTCGTCGCGGCGCGGCGTGCGGGACGCCTGGCGGCACCGGCCCGCGCGCGACCGCTGATCCCCAGACCAGCCGGGATGACGACCTCGAGCCGCTTGCCGCCCACCTCGACGACCACACGCTCGGTCGCGCCCGTCGGCTCGTCCTCCTCCGCGGGGGTGGGTGCGGGGGTGGTGCCGCCGAGCGCAGCGCACTCGTCGGCGAACTCTGTCTCGATCCAGCGGGTGTAGACGCTGAAGGGCCCCTCGCCCGAGGGCACGAAGGCCTCGGTGTCGAGGACGGCGCGGTGGAACGGGACGACTGTCGGGATGCCCTCGATCTCGAGCTCGCGCAGCGCACGGCGGGCGCGCTCGACGGCCTGGCGCCGGGTCGCGCCGGTGACGATCACCTTGGCGAGCAGAGAGTCGAAGGCACCGGAGATGGTGTCGCCCTCGACGACGCCGCTGTCGACGCGGACGCCTGGCCCCGTCGGCAGGCGCAGACCGGTGATCTTGCCGGGGGAGGGCAGGAAGCCCGCAGCCGGGTCTTCGCCGTTGATGCGGAACTCGATCGAGTGGCCGCGGACCTCGACCGAGGAATAGCCGAGGGGCTCCCCTGACGCGATGCGCAGCTGCTCGCGGACCAGGTCGATCCCGGTGACCTCTTCGCTCACGGGGTGCTCGACCTGCAGGCGGGTGTTGACCTCGAGGAAGGAGAGCGTGCCGTCCGCTCCCACGAGGAACTCGCAGGTGCCGGCGCCGACGTAGCCGGCCTCGCGCAGGATCGCCTCAGAGGACGCGTAGAGCGCGTCGACCTGCTGCTGGGACAGGAACGGTGCGGGTGCCTCTTCGACGAGCTTCTGGTGGCGGCGCTGGAGCGAGCAGTCGCGGGTCGAGACGACCACGACGGTGCCGTGCTCGTCGGCGAGGCACTGGGTCTCGACGTGCCGCGGGGTGTCGAGGTAGCGCTCCACGAAGCACTCGCCGCGCCCGAAGGCGCCGACGGCCTCGCGGACGGCCGCGTTGTACATCTCGTCGATCTCGTCGGCGGTGCGTGCGACGCGCATGCCGCGGCCACCGCCGCCGAAGGCCGCCTTGATGGCGACGGGCAGGCCGTGCTCGGCCGCGAAGGCGTGCACCTCGGTCGCGTCGGCGACGGGGTCAGCCGTCCCGGGGACGAGCGGCGCGCCGGCGCGCTGGGCGATGTGACGCGCGCTCACCTTGTCGCCGAGGGCGTCGATCGCGGAGGGTGGCGGGCCGATCCAGGTGAGGCCAGCGGCGATCACGGCGCGCGCGAAGTCGGCGTTCTCGGCGAGGAAGCCGTACCCGGGGTGCACGGCGTCGGCGCCGGCCCGTCGGGCGACGTCGAGCAGCTTGCTCATGTCGAGGTAGGTGTCGGCGGCACGCATGCCGTCGAGGGAGTAGGCCTCGTCGGCGAGACGCACGTGCAGGGCTTCGCGGTCCGGGTCGGCGTAGACGGCGACGGAAGAGATCGAGGCGTCGGCGCACGCGCGAGCGATGCGGACGGCGATCTCGCCGCGGTTGGCGATGAGGACCTTGGAGATGAGGGGCACGGCTCACGGTAACCCGGCGGCGCCCCTCGTCCACGGCTGGACGCACTGTCACCGCGAAGATTGGGGAGAGGTCCAAGGCCTCTCAGGGGCGTTTGTAGGGTTCCTCTATGGAGGCCTGCCTCAGGGGAGGTCCGAGGCCTCGTGCGGCGCTCGTCGTTGGCTGGTCACCACAGGTCGGTCCAGCGGACACCCACCTGGTCGAGCAGCTCGCGCAGCAGCGGGAGGCTGATCCCGACCACGCCGTGGTGGTCTCCCTCGACCCCGGAGACGAAGGCGCCGCCCCGCCCGTCGAGCGTGAAGGCGCCGGCGACCGCGAGCGGCTCGCCCGTCGCGACGTAGGCCTCGATCTCCTCGTCGCTCACCTGTGCGAAGTGCACGGTCGTCGAGCTGGTCGCGCCCAGGGTGCCGCCGGTGCCGCCGTCCTCGGGGTCACGCAGGTCGACCACCCAGTGCCCTGTGTGCAGGACGCCGGAGCGCCCGCGCATGGTGCGCCACCGGGCGACGGCGGTCTCGGCGTCGGCGGGCTTGCCGAAGATCTCGCCGTCGAGCTCGAGCATCGAGTCGCAGCCGACGACGAGGTCGGGGAGCGCGGCGACGCCGGAGCCCTCCGCAGGAGCCTCGCCGGCCGAGGTGTCGGCGTCGGTACCTGTGCCGGCCGCTGTCTGCTCGAGCGCGCGCGTGACGTCCTCGGCCTTCGCCTGGGCGAGCAGCAGGACCGCGTCGGCGGCCTCGAGCGCACCAAAACGCTCGCGGCCCTCGGCGAGCACGGCGTCCTCGTCGACCGAAGAGACCCGGACCTGCGGGTCGAGGCCTGCGGAGCGCAGGGTGCTGAGGCGGGCGGGGGACGCGGAGGCGAGGAGCAGCGTGGTCACGCGCACAGCCTACGGGCGCGCGATCGGGTGGCCCTCGTCGATGGACCTTCGTCCTGTTCTGTGGCCATTCGCGCGAGGGATGATCGATGTGTGTCGGAGGAGCCTCGATCGTCAACCCCTCAGCGACGCGAGGCCCTCCGACGCCTCGTCCGCGGGGCCTGAGGGAACGGTGCTGCTCCAGCGCCCGCGACGCCCCGGTCCTGAGCAGGCGACGAGGCCTGCTCAGGACCGCGGGCCCCTCCACGGTGCAGGAGCCGGAACGCCCGGGCCGGGTCCCTGCAGTCTCAGGACAGGGCGTCCTTGAGCACGTCGAGCCCGACCGAGCCCAGGCTCAGGGCGCGGGCGTGGAAGGCCCGGATGTCGAAGGTCTCGCCGCGCGCGGCGGCCGAGGCCGACGCGGCGTCGCGGGTCTGCTCCCACAGCCGCTGCCCGACCTTGTACGACGGTGCCTGCCCGGGCCAGCCGAGGTAGCGGTTGAGCTCGAAGCGGACGAAGGCCTCGGGCATGTTGACGTTGGCGCGCAGGAAGTCCCAGGCCTTGGCCGAGTCCCAGGTGCCGCCGCCCCAGACCTGCGGGGCCGGCTTGCCGAGGTGGACCCCGATGTCGAGGACCACGCGCGCCGCGCGCATGCGCTGGGCGTCGAGCATGCCGAGCCTGTCGCCCGGGTCGTCGAGGAACCCGAGGTCCGCCATCAGCCGCTCGGCGTAGAGCGCCCAGCCTTCTCCGTGGCCGGAGACCCAGCAGGCGAGCCGGCGCCAGTCGTTGAGCGTCGCACGCTCGTAGACGGCCTGACCGCACTGGAGGTGGTGTCCCGGCACGCCCTCGTGGAACACCGTCGTCTTCTCGCGCCAGGTGTTGAACTCGGTCACCTCGGGCGGCACGGACCACCACATGCGTCCGGGGCGCGAGAAGTCGTCGCTCGGCGGTGTGTAGTAGATGCCGCCGTTCTGCGTCGGGGCGATCATGCACTCGAGGGCGAGCACGGGCTCGGGGATGTCGAAGTGCACGCCGTCGAGGGCCCGGACGGCCTCGTCGGAGGTCTTCTGCATCCATTCCTGCAGCGCTGCCGTGCCGTGCAGCGTGCGCGCGGGGTCGGCGTCGAGCCTCGCGACGGCGTCCTCGACGCTCGCACCGGGACCGGCGATCTCCCGGGCGATGCTCTCCTGCTCGGCGATCACGCGGGCGAGCTCTTCGATGCCCCACTCGTAGGTCTCGTCGAGGTCGACCGTCGCGCCGAGGAAGAATCTCGACTGGAGCGCGTAGCGGTCCCGGCCCACGGCGTCCTGGGTGGGTGCCTGGGGTGCGAGCTCGTCCTGGAGGAAGGTCGCGAGCGAGCCGTAGGCCTCGCACGCCGCTCGGGCACCGCGCTCGAGGTCGGCCTGGAGCGCGGTCCCGGCGCTGTCCCCGCCGAGCACTGCGCGCGCCGCCGGCCCGGTGACGAAGGACGTGAAGAACGATGTCGACGGGTCGGCGAGCTCGGCGGCCTGCTTGATCCCCTCGGTCACCTGCAGCGCTGCGGCGACCTCACCTGACGAGGCCCTGTGGCGCAGGGACTCGACGTAGGAGGAGACCGACCCGGGCAGGGCTGCCAGGCGTGCCGCGATGGCCTGCCAGTGCTCGACGGTGTCCGTCCCGGTGATGTCGAAGACGTCGCGCATCTCCTGGAGCGGGCTCGCGATGACGTTGAGCGGCGCATAGTCCTCGCCGGCCTCGTGGAGCTCGACGGTCAGCCCGAGGCGCTCGGTCATCGCGGCCTGGGTGACGACGTCGACGTCGTCGGCGGGTGCGATCGAGCGGACCTGGGCGAGCACGTCGCGGGCGAGCGCCGCACGCTCGTCGACGGCTGCGGGGGAGTAGTCGGTGGCCTTGTCGTCGTAGCCCGGGATCCCGATCGCCGTCGCGGCGAAGGGGTCCAGCCTGGCGGCGTCCTGGACGTAGCGGTTGGCGACGAGGTCGATCTCCGAGGTGGGACGTGCGGGTGCGCCCTGGTGGGCGGAGTCTGTGGTCATGGGTAGACGCTACCCGGATCGTCTCTGCCAGGACGATCGTCCCGGAGACCGGCGGGGCGGGTGCACCACCATGGAGCCCAGAGCCGGGCGCTGCCTGGACGACGCTGCACGGGTCTGAGGGGACGAGCGCGCATGGTGACGAGCACGGGTGCAGCGGCACACAGCCGCGGGGCAGGCGACGGCAGCCGGGCGGGCGGTGCCGCGGGTGCCCGGCGATCAGGAGCCGACGAGGCCGAGCTGCTGTCGGCTGACGTCGACGACCTCACCGACGACGAGCTCTCCGACGAGCGGCTCGCCGCCGCGGCCGACGCGATCGTCGGCTTCCGCCACTCGGACCGCTGGATCTTCGGGACGATGCTCTTCTCGGCGACCCTCAGCCTGATCGCAGCCTTCGTGCTCTCCTACGACGCCGTCGAGCTCGCGGCGAACCCGACAGCCGTGCTGAGCTGCGACATCAACTCGGTCATCAGCTGCGGGACCGTGGCGCTCTCGTGGCAGGCCAGCCTCTTCGGCTTCCCCAACGCCTTCCTCGGCATGGTCACCGAGCCTGTCGTCATCACCATCGCCGTCGCGGCGCTCTCGGGCGTGCGGTTCCCGCGCTGGTTCATGTTCACGGCGCAGGTCGTCTACGCCTTCGGTCTGGCATTCGCGCTCTGGCTGTTCAGCCAGTCGATGTGGGTCATCGGCGCGCTGTGCCCGTGGTGCATGCTCATCACCGTGTCGACGTCGCTCGTCTTCCTCACGCTGCTGCACTACAACATCCGCGAGAACAACCTCTACCTGCCGCCCGCGGCGCAGCGCAGGGTGCGGTCCTGGGTGCGCGAAGACTACGACCTGTACGCAGGGATCGCCTTCGTCGTGCTGCTCGCGACCCTCGTGCTGGTCCAGCACGGCACCGTCCTGTTCAGCTGAGACAGCTCAGCGCAGGCTCCACCGCCACGCGTCAGCACCGGCGGTCCGGGTCGCGTGGACCGCGCGGAGCGGCCGGGCCCACTCGGACCGCGGTGCGGCCTCGGTCGCAGGCTCCACGTCGCGCGACGCGACGGCGGCGAGGCTCGCGACGAGCGCAGCCACCTCGACGTCGTCAGGCGCCCCGCGGACCACACGCATCTGCGCCGCAGCGCGCAGGACGTCCTCGACGCCCGCCTCGCTCACAGCCCGTCCCCGCTCACTCGTCGTCCTCGGTGTCGTCGAAGAGGACAGGCACCGACCTCGAGGCGCCCCACTCCGACACCTGGAAGCCCGCGTCGGTGAGCCGCTGCGTGATCGCCTCGCCGCCCGCGTCGATCATCCCGAGGACCGAGTCCATGGACTCGTCGGACGGGCCGTCCGGCGGCCACACGAGGAAGCCGAGGTGGAAGGTGTCCGGCTCGGCCGACGACGTGTCGTCGCCGTGGTCGTCGGCAGTGTCGTCGTCCCACGAGAGCCCCGTGAGGTCGGAGTGCATGCCCAGACGCTCGTGCACGAGGTCGTAGAGCGCCGCGTTGAGGGTCGACAGACGCGACTCGACCGCGAGGACCCGGGGGTCTTCGTCGGCCTCGTGCGCGCCGAACTCTGCGCGCACGCCCGTCGCGGAGTCGACGTAGGCGTGCAGGGCTGCGGCGATCTCGTCGACCGCGGCGTGCAGGTCGGTCGCGTCCACACCGGGCAGCGGGTCCGGCCCGTGCGCCTCGTGGTCGTGACCGTCGTGACCGTCGCGGCCGTGGTGGTCGTCGTGCCCCTCGTGGTCGTCGCCGAAGGGCTCTGTCGCGTCGAACTCGTCGCTCATAGGGGGATGTTCCCGTGCTTCTTGGGGGGCAGAGACGCCCGCTTGGTACGCAGCGCCCGCAGGGCGCGGACGATCTGGATCCTGGTGTCGTGGGGTGCGATCACGGCGTCGACGTAGCCGCGCTCGGCCGCGTCCCACGGGTTGACGATGGCCTCGTCGTACTCGTCGACCAAGCGCTTGCGCTCGGCGTCGACGTCGAGCCCCTCGGCCGCAGCGGCCTTGAGCGCACCGCGCTGCAGGATGTTCACGGCGCCGCCGGCGCCCATCACGGCGATCTGCGCTGTCGGCCACGCGAGGTTGATGTCCGCGCCCAGCTGCTTGGAGCCCATGACGATGTACGCGCCGCCGTAGGCCTTGCGCGTGATGAGCGTGACCAGCGGGACCGTCGCCTCGGCGTAGGCGTAGATGAGCTTGGCGCCGCGGCGGATGATGCCGTTCCACTCCTGGTCGGTCCCGGGGAGGAACCCGGGGACGTCGACGAGGGTCACGACAGGGATGTTGAAGGCGTCGCAGGTCCGCACAAAACGAGCGGCCTTCTCGGCGGCGTTGATGTCGAGCGTGCCGGCCATCGACAGCGGCTGGTTGGCCACGATGCCGACAGACTGGCCCTCCACGTGGGCGAAGCCGACGAGGATGTTGCGCGCGTAGAGCGGCTGGACCTCCAGGAACACGCCGTCGTCGACCACGTGCTCGATCACCGTGCGCATGTCGTAGGGCTGGGAGTCCGAGTCGGGGACCAGGGTGTCGAGCTCCAGGTCGGCGTCGGTGACCTCGAGCTCGGTGTGCTCGGGTGCGAAGGTCGGGGCGTCCGAGAGGTTGTTCTGCGGCAGGTAGTCCAGGAGGTTGCGGACGTAGTCGATCGCGTCGTCCTCGTCCGCGCCCATGTAGTGCGCGACGCCGGAGCGCTCGTTGTGCGTCTGCGCACCACCGAGCTCTTCGAAGCCGACGTCTTCACCGGTCACCGCGCGGATGACGTCGGGACCGGTGATGAACATGTTGGACGTGCCGTCGGCCATGACGATGAAGTCCGTGAGCGCGGGGGAGTACACGGCCCCGCCGGCGCTCGGGCCGAGGATGAGCGAGATCTGCGGGATGACGCCCGAGGCGGCGACGTTGCGGCGGAAGATCTCGGCGAACTGCGTGAGCGCTGCGACACCCTCCTGGATGCGCGCGCCGCCGCCGTCGGAGATCCCGACGAGGGGGACGCCCGTGCGCAGCGCGAGGTCCATGACCTTGGTGATCTTCTGCCCGTGGACCTCGCCCAGGCTGCCGCCGAAGACCGTGAAGTCCTGGGAGTAGATGCAGATCTGGCGACCGTCGACGGTCCCGTGGCCGACGACCACGCCGTCTCCGGCGATCCGCCGCTTCTCGAGCCCGAAGTTCACCGAGCGGTGCTTCGCGAAGGCGTCCAGCTCGACAAAGCTGCCCGGGTCCAGGAGCGCCTCGATGCGCTCGCGGGCGGTCTTCTTGGAGCGGGCGTGCTGCTTCTCGGCGGCGGCGGTCTCGGGGGTCTCGACGGCGTCCTCGTAGCGGCGCGCGAGGTCGGCGATCTTGCCTGCCGTGCCGGAGGCCGGGGGTGTCGTTGCGTCAGTCACACGGTCGAGCGTAGTTGGTGGGAGCCCACGGTTCATGTAGCCGGGGCGGAGTCGTTGCCCCGTGAGTCTTGGAGGGAACCTCCAACACGCGCGCGTCTGCGCGGTGCCGGGTCCGCCGAGACAGGCTGCGCCCAGGACGCTGGTGCATGATGGGCGCATGGATCCAGACGTGCGCGCACCGCTCGACACGGCGCTCCTGCGAGACCTCCTCTGCGAGCCGCACGGGCCGCTGCGCAGGCTGCACGTGGTCGAGACCTCCGAGTCCACGAACACCGAGCTGGCGGCCGGCGTCGCGGCCGACCCTGCGGCCTGGCCCGCGCCCGCGCTGCTGGTCGCCGAGCACCAGGTGGCCGGTCGCGGCCGTGCCGGGCGGAGCTGGGCGACCCCGGCCCGCGCGGCGCTCACGGCCTCGCTGCTCGTGCGCCCGCAGGTGCCGCGCGGGCGCCTGGGCTGGTTGCCCCTGCTCGCCGGGCTCGCGACGGTCACCGCGCTGCGCTCGACGCTCGGGGTGCAGGCCGTCGCGAAGTGGCCGAACGACGTGCTCGTCCTCACCGACGAACCCGAGATCGAGGGCTGGGGCCGGCTGCGCAAGATCGCCGGGATCCTCACCGAGGTCCTCCCCGACGGCGTGGTGATCGGTGTCGGGCTCAACGTGTCGCAGACCCGTGAGGAGCTGCCCGTGCCGACAGCCGTCTCGGTCGCCCAGGTGGGAGGGGCGAGCATCGACAGGACGGTGATCCTCACGGCCCTCGCCGAGGCGTCGGTCTCGGTCCTGGGTCGGTGGACCGAGGCTGGCGGAGACGTGCACTCCTCCGGGCTGGCCGAGGAGGTCGCGGCGGTCTCGGCCACGGTCGGTGCCTCGGTCCGGGTCGAGCTCGCCGACGGGACAGAGCTGCGCGGCACCGCGACAGGGCTCGCGGCAGACGGCGCGCTCCTCGTCGAGGACGCCTCGAGGACCGTCCGTACCGTGCACACCGGTGACGTGTATCACCTTCGCCTAAACTGACCAGGTGTCAACTGATCAGCCCACACCTCCCGCACCTTCCCCAGCCACGCCCGGCGCTCCGTCCCGCGTGCTGACCGACCACGGTCGAGCCCTCGACACCGCCCTCCTGGGTGGTCCCCGGACGCTCACGATCGACGAGCTCGCGGAGAAGACCCATCTCAGCCACGACTTCCTCAAGACCTACTGGCAGGCCCTCGGTCTGCCGATCCTCGGACCCGAGCAGGCGTCCTTCACCGAGGACGACGCGCAGGCGCTGCGTGACATCGCCGCGATCGCCGAGACCGAGCAGCTCTCGACGCGCTCGCTGACCACTCTCGTGAGGTCCGTGGGCCACACGACGGAGCGCCTCGCGCTGTGGCAGGCCGAGGCCCTCGTCGAGCACATGGCCTCGCGCTACGAGCTCGACGACACGTCAGCTCGCCTGCTCGTCCTCGAGAGGCTGCCGAGCCTCGCGCCGGTCCTCGAGGCCCAGCTGGTCCACGCCTGGCGACGCCAGATCGCTGCGCTCGCCGGACGCTGGTCGGTCGAGTTCTCCGACGCGCGGGCCGTCGACGAGACCGGGGCCGGGGAGCTGCCGCTCCCGCGCGCCGTCGGCTTCGCCGACATCGTCTCCTTCACCACGAGGACCGCCAGGCTGCGCTCCTCCGAGCTGTCGGACTTCGTCTCGGACTTCGAGGCCGGGGCCCGCGACGTCATCACCGCTGCCGGGGGGCGCGTGGTGAAGACGATCGGTGACGCGGTCCTGTTCATCGCCGACGACGTGCGGACAGGTGCGCAGGTGGCGCTCGGCCTCGCCCGCGCAGGCCGCGACGGCGAGCTCGAGAACGTCCCGCCGGTCCGGGTCTCGCTCGTCTGGGGCCGGGTGCTCTCCCGCTTCGGCGACGTCTTCGGGCCGTCGGTCAACCTGGCGGCCCGGCTCACCGCCGAGGCCGACCCGGGCACCGTGCTGCTCGACCCCGCGACAGCCGCGCTGCTCGCCGGGGACGCTGACTTCGCGCTGACCGAGAAGCCGCCCCGCGAGGTGCAGGGGCTCGGGCAGATCGCCCCCGTGCGCCTCCAGCGGGCCTACTCGCCAGGATCCTGAGCGGGCGGGCCGTCGACGACGCGTGCGGACTGCGCACGGACGACCGACCCTGAGCGGACAGTCGTCGGGCGGGCGCCGGATCTGCCCGGCGAGCGCTAGAACAGTGCGTCGGGGACTGTGTCCCAGGCGTCGGTCGGGATCCCGCTGCCTGCACCGCCTGCGCTGCCCGGGTCGCTCGCGCCCGCGTCGACCGGGATGAGCAGCTCGGGGCCGTGCGCGGCGACCCGGTTGACCGCCGTGCTCACGTGATGGTGAGCCATCGCCGGGGGAGCTGTCCCCAGCACGTCGAGCGCGACGTCCACGCCCGACGAGGGGTCCAGCCAGGCGTCCCAGTGCTCCGGACGCAGGGCGACAGGCCGTCGCTCGTGGATCTCCGCGAGACCACCCGTCGCCGCGGCCGTGACGATGGTCGTCGTCGTCAACCACCTGTCGGGGTCGTCGGCCGAGCGGCTGGGGTCGCGCCAGAACTCGTAGAGCCCTGCGAAGGCCAGCACGGCGCCGTCGGCCGGGTGGATGTAGACGGGCTGCTTCGGGGCGCGTCGAGCACCTCGTGCCGTCGGCCCCGGTGGCAGCCACTCGTAGTAGCCGTCCGCGGGGACGAGGCAGCGCCGTGTCGCGAGCGCCTCGCGGAAGGCAGGCTTCTCGGCGACGCTCTCCGACCGCGCGTTGATCATCTTCGCGCCACCCTTCGGGTCGCCGGCCCACGACGGCACCAGTCCCCACCGCGCCAGCCGGAGCGACCGCTCGACACTCCTCCGCGGGGTGCCGGGGACGGACGACTCGCGGGCACGGTCCACCACGATGCGGACCGCATCGGTCGGCGCCACGTTCCAGGACGGGGGCAGCGTCGTGATCGGCTCGCCGAGCAGGACGCCCTGGATCACCCCGTGCACGGCAAAGGCGTCGGCGAGGTCCTGGGCCTGCCGGAACGAGGCGTAGCGTCCGCACATCGCACCAGGATCGCACCCTGACTGCCCAGGTGAGAGCGCCGCGTACCTCGAGCGCCTGCCCGGTCCTCCTCGGGCCTCGTCGACGGCTCGCCTCACGGCCCGGGTGCGACCGCCGATCACCTGCCCGCCGTCCCCTTCACACTCTCTCCCAGGGCCGACCGGGGGACTCCCGAACTCTTCACCACATGACACCCGCCCAGATGCTCGCCTCGAGAGGTCTGACAGGGCATGATCGTTCAGGACGGTCGAGCAGCGGTGGACCGGACGGCAGTCCGCACCGCGCAGAGCACAGGAGGTCGGCGGTGAAGAGCCCCAGGGACGCATCGATGGTGGTCGCTGCCATCGTGTCGGCGGCCCTCGTGGTGGGCCTCGCGTCGATCACCTCCGGTGGTGCCGTGGCGAGCCTGGCCCGGAGCGCAGACACCGAGACCACGGTCCAGGTCGACGAGACCGTCACCGCGACCCCCGAGAGCACCGCGCCCTCGGCAGAGGCGAAGGAACCTTCTCCCTCGACAGTCACGGTCGACCCTGACGCGACCGTCGAGGCCACTGGCTCCGAGCTCTCCGCGACCGACGTCGTGACGCCCTCCGACGTGCACACCTCGCGCGCTGACGCGCAGGCGCTCGCGGACCAGGTCGGCGAGGAGACAGGACGCACCGTCGTGCTGGTGTTCCAGGAGAAGACCGTCGACGGTCGCTCGACCACGTGGACGCACACCGAGATCCCCGGCCGGGCACCGTTCGTCGCCTCCGAGGAAGACGTCCTCGTGAGCCGTGTCACGGAGTGGATCGACGCGCAGAAGGACCCCGAGGCCTTCGAGCTCATCGTCGACGAGTGATCGTCTCGGTCTGACCCGTCGTCGCCCCCGGCTCGCGCCCGGGTCATGGCGTAGCGACGGTGCTCCGACCCCTGTGGTTCACCCGCCGGTCTCTCTCGTGCCTGGTCGAATCGTTATGATCGACGGGTGACAGACCCGTCCAGCGCGAACGACAAGCCCCAGTACACCCCCAACGCCAAGTACGTCCTCATGCTCGGTGCGCTCGCGGCGCTGCCCGCGGTGACGACCGACATGTACCTGCCGTCCCTGCCGACGGTGGTCCAGGACCTCGGCACGACCGACACCGCCGTGCAGTTCACGATGTCCGGGATGCTCATCGGCGGCGCTGTGGGCCAGCTGGTCATCGGGCCGTTCTCCGACAGGTTCGGGCGACGGCTGCCGCTGCTCATCGGCATCACCCTGCACGTGGTCACCTCCTTGCTGTGCGCGATCGCGCCGAACATCGGCGCGCTGGTCGCGCTGCGGGTGCTCCAGGGATTCTTCAACGCTGCGGCGTCGGTCGTCGCCATCGCGGTGATCCGTGACAGGTTCACGGGGTCTGAGGCGGCGAGGCTGCTGTCGAGGCTGATGCTGGTCATCGGGGTCGCGCCGCTGCTGGCCCCGAGCATCGGCCAGGCCATCGCCGGGACCTTCACCTGGCGAGCGGTGTTCCTGGCGCTCGCGCTCATCGGTGCGCTGCTCGTGGTCATCGTCTGGTTCTGGATGCCGGAGACGCTGCCGCAGGAGCGCCGCCGGGTGGCAGGGTCCCAGGGAGCGTTGCGGTCCTACGCGGCGCTCCTGCGGGACAGGCGCTTCTTGGCCCTCGCCGTGCTCCCGGGTCTCGGCATGGCCGTGATCATGAGCTACGTCGTCGGCTCGCCCTTCGTCTTCCAGCAGGAGTACGGCCTGAGCCCGACGCAGTTCTCGCTGCTCTTCGCGGTCAACGGCGTCGCGCTGGTCCTCTCGGCGCAGCTCAACGCCAGCCTCGTGCGGCGGGTGGCCCCGATCAGGATCTTGCGGGTGGCGATCGTCGTCCAGCTGCTGCTCTCGCTCGTCCTGCTGGTGGTCGTCCTCACCGGGGTCGGCGGTGTGGTCGGGGTCCTCGTCGCGCTGTGGCTGGTGCTCGGCATGCAGGGGCTCATCCCGGCGAACGCGTCGGTCCTCGCGCTCGGTGGTTACGGGCACATGGCCGGGACGGCTGCAGCGCTCATCGGCTCGATGCAGGCGGGCATCGCCGGGGTCGTCAGCCCGATGGTCGGGGTGCTCGGCGGTGACTCCCTGGCCATGACGACGGTGATCATCAGCGTGATCGTCATCAGCCTCGTGGTGCTCGCGACCGCGACCCCGGCCTACCGCAAGGGCGGCTGGCACACGATCTGACGGGCGGGCGCGGTCTGACTGGTTGGCGCGGTCCGACGCCCGAGCGCGGCGTCAGACCCGCCACGCTCAGCGGCTGACGCAGAACTCGTTGCCCTCGGGGTCGGTCATGGTGATCCACGAGTGCGGCCCCTGCGACGCCGTGTGCAGGTAGGTCGCGCCGCGGGCCTCGAGGGCTGCGCGGACGGTCTCGAGGTCGTCGTCGCCGATCCTGACGTCGAGGTGCACGCGGTTCTTCACGGTCTTCGCCTCGGGGACCCGCTGGAACAGCACGCGCGGGGTCCCGGGCGGCCCGTCGACGAGCCGGATGGCTGCCCCCTCGGCCCAGACGAGCACGCCGTGGTGCGTGGTCGTGTCGTCGAGGGACGCGTGCCCCTGGTCGATCATCGAGCGGATGAAGGCCTCGTCGCTCGGTTCGACGGTCCACCCGAGGGTCTGCGCCCACCAGTCCGCGAGGGGGTGGGGAGCTGCGCAGTCGACGGTGACCTGGAAGGAATAGCTCATAGGGGGACGCTACTCCGGCGGGGTGCGTCAGGACAGGGCTCGGACGACCTCTCCGGCGGTCTCGAGCAGCGCGAGAGCCTCGGGCTGGTTGATGCGTGCGACGACCATCGCGCCGATGCTCAGCGATGCCAGCACCCGGGCTGTGCTGTCGAGCTCGGGCTCGCTCAGCCCGGGGTGCCCGGCCGCGAGCGCCGTGCGCAGCGCGGCGGTCAGCTCGGAGCGGTAGCCGTCGACGACGTCACGGGCGGCGGGGTCCTGGGCGGCGAGCCCGGCGGTGCTGTTGACGAGCAGGCACCCGCGGCGCGGCGAGTCGTCTGGGAGCGCGGCCACGGCGGCGTGCAGCGAGGTGAAGTAGCCGAGCAGCGCCGCGGTGCCGGTGCTCGGTGCCACGAGCGGGGCGAGCCGTGGGCGGATGACCGTCGTGAGGTAGTCCTCGACGGCTGCGTCGAAGAGCCCGCGCTTGCTGCCGAAGGCGTGGTAGAGGCTCGACCTGTTGAGGCCTGTGCTCGCCTCGAGCTCGGAGAGCGAGGCGCCGTCGTAGCCGTGCTGCCAGAACACGTCCCGGGCGGCGCGGACGGCTGTGGTGGTGTCGAAGCTCTGCGTGCGACCCATGACGGTCTCTCTTCTCGTGCTCGGTGCTGCCTGTCCCCGCGTCGTGGGCGGCGACGGTCTGGGTGATGCTCGGAGCTGGTGGTGTGACGGCCGTCGCGTCTGCGGCGAGCCGGACCCTGCCCTATAGTGGAACGATCGGTTCACAATAGCAGAGGACGTTCATCATGACGCAGCCCGTCACCAGCACCCAGATCCAGCTCGTCTCCCGCCCTGAGGGCTGGCCGACGGCTGAGAACTTCCGCACCGTCACCGTCGAGCTCCCCGAGCTGGCCGCGGGCGAGGTGCGCATCGAGAACGAGTTCATGTCGGTCGACCCCTACATGCGTGGTCGCATGAACGACGTGAAGTCCTACACGCCTCCCTTCGCCCTCGGCGAGACCATGACCGGCGGCGCTGTCGGCCGCGTGGTCGCCTCGACGTCGGACGACGTCCCCGTCGGGTCTGTCGTGGTGCACCAGCTCGGCTGGCGCGACGTCGCCCAGGGACCGGCCGCAGGTGTGCGCGTCGTCCCCGAGGTCGATGGCATCCCCAGCTCGGCGTACCTCAGCGTGCTCGGCATGACAGCCCTGACCGCCTACGTCGGCCTCCTCGAGATCGCCCACCTGCGTGAGGGTGACACCGTCTTCGTCTCCGGTGCCGCTGGGGCCGTCGGCAGCATGGTCGGGCAGATCGCCCGCCTCAAGGGCGCTGCGCGCGTCGTCGGCTCGGCCGGGTCCGCCGAGAAGGTCGCGCTCCTCACCGAGCGCTACGGCTTCGACGCCGCCTTCAACTACAAGGACGGCGACGTCGCAGGCCAGCTCGCCACCTCCGCCCCCGACGGCATCGACGTGTACTTCGACAACGTCGGCGGCGAGCACCTCGAGGCTGCCCTCGGTGCCTTCAAGGACGGCGGGCGCGCCGCGCTCTGCGGTGCGATCTCGCAGTACAACACGACGGGCGAGGCCACAGGCCCCCGCAACATGGCGAACATCGTCACCCGGGGGCTGATGCTCCAGGGCTTCACCGTCGGCAACTACACGCAGCACTTCCCGGCCTTCATGGCCGACATGACCGCGTGGGTCACCGCCGGCGACGTCGTCTTCGACGAGACCGTGGTCGAGGGCCTGGACCACGCCGTCGACGCGTTCCTCGGCATGATGCGCGGAGAGAACGTGGGCAAGATGGTCGTCAAGACCGCACGCTGAGCGCCCCGAGCACCAGCACAGGCATCACCCGATCGACCACCGAGAAGGAGAACGTCATGAGCAGCGTCTTGTTCGTCGTCAGTGCCGCGCAGGGTTGGACCCTCGCCGACGGCACGGTCCACCCGACAGGTTTCTGGGCCGAAGAGCTCGCCGAGCCGCACCGCCTGTTCACCGAGGCGGGCTGGGACATCACGATCGCGACGCCCGGTGCCGTGAAGCCGACCGTCGACGCCGGGAGCCTCGCGCCCCAGGCGACCGGCGGCGAGGAGCGCTCCGCCGAGCTCGAGGCCTACCTCGCCTCGATCGACGACCAGCTCGCGTCGGTCGTCGACCTCGGGTCGGTCAGCGCGACCGACCACGACGTCGTGTTCTACCCCGGCGGCCACGCCCCGATGGAAGACCTCGCTGTCGACACGACCTCCGGAGCCCTCCTCACCACGGCGCTCGACGAGGGCATCCCGCTCGGGGTGCTGTGCCACGCACCGGCCGCGTTCCTCGCCACGCGCCGCCAGGACGGGTCGTGGCCCTTCGCCGGGTACCGCATGACCTCCTTCACCGACGAGGAGGAGCGGATCGGCGGGCTCGCCGACAAGGCCTGCTGGCTCGTCGAGACCGAGCTCAAGGGCCGGGGTGCTGACTTCGTCGGCGGTGCGCCCTTCGAGCCGAACGTGCAGCAGGACCGCGGGCTGTACACCGGGCAGAACCCGGCGTCCTCGGTGCTGCTGGCCCGGACGCTCATCGAGTCGGTGGGCTGAGAGCTCCGCTCGCCAGAGCCGCTCTGACCGCGGCTCTCACCAGCACGTCCCGCGCCTGCAGCGGGCCACGACCGCGTCTCCCCTCACGAGGGGGAGGCGCGGTCCCTGCGTCGGGTGAGGTCGGGCTCCTCTGGCATCTCTGCGACCTGCGGCGGCTCCGCGACCCCCTGTGCCCCCTGCGTCCCCGAGGCCTGCGCTGCTCGCGGTCCCTCTGGCCGCTCCGACGCCACCGGTCCCTCGGGTGCAACCGGGCGGGGCCGGAGCTGGGCGAGCACGAGCGAGGCGAGGACGATCCCGCCCCCGAGCAGCTGGAGCGCGGTGAGCCTCTGGTCGAGCACCGCCCAGCCGAGCACCGTCGCGACCACAGGGTTGAGCAGGCCGAGGAAGGTCACATCGGTCGGTGGCAGCGCTCGCAGACCGCGGAACCACAGGGCGTACCCGAGGACGGATCCGACGAGCGCGAGATAGGCGTAGCCGGCGACGTTCTCGCCCGTGAGGTGCGTCGGCAGCCCCTCGACGGCGAGGGCGAGCGGGAGGAGCACGAGACCGCCCGCGGTGAGCTGCCACCCCGTCGTGGCGAGCGACGACGCCGGGGAGACCCACCGCTTGGCGAGGATCACCCCGACAGACATCGAGACGGCCGCACCCGCCGCGGCGACGACGCCGACCGCGTCGAGGTCGGTCTCGCCGCGCAGCACCAGCAGGCTGACGCCGACCACGCCGAGGACTGCCGCGACGAGGGTCCGGGCGGTGAGCCGCTGGCCGAGCACGACCACCGCGAGCAGGGCGACGATCAGTGGCTGGAGCGCGCCGACTGCCGACGCGACGCCTCCCGGGAGCCTGTACGCGGCGACGAAGAGCAGTGCGAAGAAGCCGCCGATGTTGAGCGAGCCGAGCACGAGCGACCTCCACCACCAGGCGCCGTGGGGGAGCTGTCGGGTGATGGCGACGAGCAGCAGACCCGCCGGGAGGGCGCGGATGGCGCCGGCGAGGAACGGTCGGTCCGGGGGGAGCAGCTCGGAGGTGACGAGATAGGTGGTGGCCCAGACGGCTGGAGCCACGGAGGTCGCGAGCAGCATGCGGTGTCGGTTGCTTAGCACTAAGAGAAAGTATCACAGCGCTAAGACATCCTGGCTGGCGCTGGTAGGTTGAGCGCGTGCCTGACCACGTCGACCACCTGCTCGCCCAGTGGGCCGTCGAGCGCCCCGACCTCGACGTCTCCGCGATGGGGGTCGTCGGGCGCCTCGCCCGCGTCCAGCGCATCGTCGAGGCCGAGCTGCGGACGACCTTCGCCGCCCACGACCTCGACGCGTCGTCCTTCGACGTCCTCGCGACGCTGCGACGCAACGCAGCCGCGGGCGGGCTGACCCCCGCAGCCCTCATGCGGTCGGCGATGGTCACGTCAGGAGCGATCACCCAGCGTCTCGACAGGCTCGAGGAGCGCGGGCTGGTGCAGCGCTCACCTTCCGACGCCGACAGACGCAGCGTCCTGGTCCAGCTCACCGACGCCGGACGCGCCCTCGTCGACGAGACGCTGCCGGACCACGTCGCGACCGAGGAGCGGCTGCTCGCCGGGCTCGACGCCGAGCGTCGCGAGCTGCTCGCCAGCACGCTGCGGTCCCTCCTCGAGCACCTCGGCGACGAGGCGTAGCACCCGGCTGCTGCTCACAGCAGATCTGCCTCGAGACGATCCGGCCCCGCAGCCGCGACCGCTGAGACACCGTGGGGTGCACACCCACCACCGAGGAGGACCCCGTGCACCTCACCAGCACCCACGAGACCCCGACAGCCGTCGGCGGCGCGCTCGCGGACAGGCTCACGAACGGCCTGATGTTCCGCCGCGTCGTCGTGATCGGCCAAGAGGTCGACGACGACCTCGCCACCCGCGTCTGCAGCCAGCTCCTGCTGCTCTCCGCCGAAGACCCTCATGCCGACATCGTCCTGCTCATCGCCTCGCCCGGCGGTTCGGTGTCAGCCGGGCTCGCCATGTACGACGTCATGCGGCTGATCCCGAACGACGTGAGCACCGTCGCGCTCGGCACCGCAGCGAGCATGGGGCAGTTCTTTCTCTCCGCCGGGACACGCGGCAAGCGCTTCGCCCTGCCCCATGCCCGCATCCTCATGCACCAGGGGTCGGCCGGGCTCCAGGGCACCGCCGTGGACATCGCGATCCAGGCCGAGAACCTGGAGCACACCAAGAAGGTCATGCTCACGCTGATCGCCGAGCACACGGGGCAGCCCTACGACAGGGTCGAGCGCGACTCAGACCGAGACCGGTGGTTCACCGCCCAGGAGGCGCTCGACTACGGCTTCGTCGACGCCGTCGCGAGCGACCTCGCGCAGGTGCTCCCCGTCCAGGGCCAGCGGCCCGCCGGCCTGGCAGGTGCCCGATGAGCGGCCAGTACACGATCCCGAGCGTCATCGAGAAGACCACGACGGGGGAGCGGGCCGCCGACGTCTACAGCCGCCTGCTCTCCGACAGGATCGTGTTCCTGGGGACCGAGATCGACGACGGTGTCGCGAACGTGGTCGTCGCCCAGCTGATCCACCTGGAGTCTGCTGCACCCGACCTCCCGATCGAGCTGTACATCAACTCGCCAGGCGGCTCGGTCAGCGCCATGCTCGCGATCTACGACACCATCCAGTACCTGCGCGCCCCTGTCGGCACGGTGTGCGTCGGGCAGGCAGCGTCGTCGGCCGCGGTTCTGCTCGCCGCCGGCGAGCCGGGGCGGCGCGGCATCCTGCCCCACGCCCGCGTCCTGCTGCACCCGCCGTCGGTCAGCAGCGGCCGTGGAGCGCTGCCCGACCTCGAGATCCAGGCCAAGGAGATCCAACGGGTCCGCGACGAGGTCGACCACATCCTCGCCGAGCACACGGGGCAAGACCTCGCTGTCCTGCGGGCCGACACGTCGAGGGACCGGATCTTCACGGCCGGTCAGGCTGTCACCTACGGGCTCGTCGACGAGGTCGTGGCGAGCCGGAAGGTCCGCGCGGGGGTGCGGTGACGCTCGTGCCGCGGCTGGCTCGGAGGTGGGAGCCGCCGGCCGTCGTCGGGGAGCGCGGCTGAACTCCAGGCCGCCGGCTCGACGTCGGAGGGGCGGTCAGGCGGCCATGAGGCGGGCCCCGTCGCCTGTGCCCCGTGCGAGCGCCCCCGACACCCGCGAGGTCAGGTCGAGCAGCGTGAGCGACAGGGCGGCCCCGACGGCCTCGAGCACCTCAGACGACGGCTCTTTGCGGCCGCGCTCGATCTCGGAGAGGTACTGGGTCGAGACACCGGCACGGCGGGCGACGTCGGCGAGCGTCCGCGCCTGGGCCCTCCGCTCGCCGCGCAGCTCGTGACCGACGGCCTCGCGCCAGAGGAGCGAGGGGCCGGAGGCGCGGGGAGCCGCGAGAGAGGTGTGGTCGGTACCGGCATCGCGGACCGGGGTCCGCTGGGCTTCCGCCGTGCCCGGCGTCGTCCGCCCCTGCTCCGCTGCAGGACGGACGGGGAAGTGGATCAGGGTTCCCACGGGGTCTCCTCGTCGTGCGGCTCGGTCCGGCTCTGTGCGTCCTGGTCCGAGCCTAGGGTGCCGGTGCGCCGCGAGGACCCAGGTGGGCGTCCGCCCATGGTGAACAGCGCCAGGGACGGACGCCTCGAGACGACCCGGCTCCGTCTCCGCTGACGTCTCCCCGCGCGCCCCCCGGCCCGTCAGCGGGGTGACCGGCACCGTGCGTCCCCCCGCTCCGGCCGGAGTCGCGTAACCTTGACGATCGTGGCTACCACCGACTTCGCATCAGAGATCAGCGCCCTGCGCGGCACCCTCGCGACCATCAGCGCCGTGACCGACCCGGAGGCGCTGAAGATCCGCATCGCCGAGCTCTCGGACCAGGCCTCCGCGCCTGACCTCTGGGACGACACCGAGGCAGCGCAGAAGGTGACGACAGCCCTGTCCCAGGCGCAGACCGAGCTCGACCGCATCGTGAACATGGAGTCGCGCATCGACGACCTCGAGGTGCTGGTCGAGATGGCGACCGAGGGTGACGGCGCCGACGACGTCGAGACCCTTGAGGAAGCCCAGAAAGACCTCGACGGCATCCGCCGCGACCTCGGCGACCTCGAGGTCCGCACCCTGCTGTCGGGGGAGTGGGACGCCCGCGAGGCCGTCGTGAGCATCCGTGCAGGAGCCGGTGGCGTCGACGCCGCGGACTTCGCCGAGATGCTCATGCGCATGTACCTGCGCTGGGCCGAGCGCCACGGCTACCCGACCGCCGTGCTCGACACCTCCTACGCCGAGGAGGCCGGGCTCAAGTCCGCGACCTTCGAGGTCAAGGCCCCGTACGCCTTCGGCAACCTCTCCGTCGAGGCCGGCACGCACCGCCTCGTGCGCATCTCGCCCTTCGACAACCAGGGCCGCCGCCAGACCTCCTTCGCCGCCGTCGAGGTCATCCCGCTCATCGAGTCGACCGACCACGTCGACATCCCGGACAACGAGATCCGCGTCGACGTGTTCCGCTCGTCGGGCCCGGGTGGGCAGTCGGTCAACACGACAGACTCCGCGGTGCGCCTCACGCACATCCCGACGGGGATCGTCGTGTCGATGCAGAACGAGAAGTCGCAGATCCAGAACCGTGCCGCTGCCATGCGCGTGCTCCAGTCCAGGCTGCTCCTCGAGCGCCAGGCGCAGGAGAAGGCCATGAAGAAGGAGATGGCCGGGGACGTCAAGGCCAGCTGGGGCGACCAGATGCGCTCCTACGTCCTCCAGCCGTACCAGATGGTCAAGGACCTGCGGACCGAGCACGAGGTCGGTAACACCTCGGCGGTCTTCGACGGCGAGATCGACGACTTCATCGAGGCCGGGATCCGCTGGCGCCGGTCGAAGTCCGACAGCTGACCGGCAGCTGCCGGCAGCTGCCGGCAGCCGAGCGTGATGTGAGGCCCGCCGCCGCCGGGCCGTGTCCAGACTGCTCCCAGGCTCGCCACCGGGCGGCGTGTCGGGCGTGAGGTCCTGTGCAGGGGTGCATACTCTCGAACCGGTCTGCCCGCCCTGCGGGCAGCCGTGCTCGCCCCACCGAACGGAAGCCTGGGCCCAGTTGTGATTCGTTTTGAGAACGTCAGCAAGGTGTACGCGCGTGGTGCGCGGCCTGCGCTCGACGACGTCTCCCTCGAGGTGGAGCGCGGAGAGTTCGTGTTCCTCGTCGGTGCGTCCGGCTCGGGGAAGTCGACCTTCCTGCGCCTCGTGCTGCGCGAAGAGCGCGCGACCTCGGGCGAGGTCTTCGTCGCCGGCCGCAACATGCAGACCCTCTCCAACTGGAAGGTCCCCACGCTGCGCCGCCAGATCGGTGCGGTGTTCCAGGACTTCCGCCTGCTGCCCAACAAGACGGTCTTCGAGAACGTCGCCTTCGCGCTCCAGGTGATCGGCAAGCCGCGGCACCACATCATGACCACGGTCCCCGAGACCCTCGACATGGTCGGGCTCGCGGGCAAGGAGAAGCGCCGTCCGCACGAGCTCTCCGGTGGTGAGCAGCAGCGCGTGGCGATCGCCCGCGCCTTCGTGAACCGGCCCTCGATCCTGCTCTGCGACGAGCCGACAGGAAACCTCGACCCGACCACGTCGCTGGGCATCATGCGCCTGCTCGACAGGATCAACCGCACGGGCACGACCGTGGTCATGGCCACGCACGACGACGAGATCGTCGACCAGATGCGCAAGCGCGTCATCGAACTGTCCACGGGTGAGCTGGTCCGCGACCAGTCCCGTGGCGTCTACGGCTCTGCCCGCTGAGGGGATATCGGTGCGTTTCCAGTTCATTCTTTCCGAGATCGGGATCGGTCTCCGGCGCAACCTGTCGATGACCATCTCGGTCGTCCTCGTGACCTTCGTGTCCCTGACCTTCGTGGGCGCCGCCGTCCTGCTGCAGTCGCAGATCGGCAAGTTCAAGGGCGAGTGGTACGACAAGGTCGAGATCAGCGTCTTCCTCTGCCCACCCGGCTCGAGCCAGCCGACCTGTGCGGGCGGTGAGGCCACCAACGAGCAGATCGACTCGGTCCGCGCGGTCCTCGAGCAGCCCGACGTCAAGGCCGAGATCCAGAGCGTCACCTTCGAGAGCAAGGCCGAGGCCTGGGTGACGTTCTCGGAGCAGTTCGACGACCGCTGGTGGTTCAACACCGTGAGCGAGGACGACATGAACGCGTCGTTCCGCATCAAGCTCGTCGACCCCGAGCAGTACCAGGTGATCAACGACGTCCTCACCGGCAGACCCGGAGTCGAGACCGTCAGCGACCAGCGGAGCATCTTCGAGCCGCTGTTCCTCGTGCTCAACCGTGCGACGCTGCTCTCGGCGGGACTGGCCGGTGTCATGCTGCTCGCTGCGGTCCTGCTCATCACGACGACCATCCGGCTCTCCGCGCTCAGCCGCAAGCGCGAGACGGGCATCATGCGCCTGGTCGGAGCGTCCAACTTCTTCATCCAGCTGCCCTTCATGCTCGAGGGCGCGATCGCCGCGACGGTCGGTGCCCTCATGGCCGTCGGCGGGCTCTGGCTCGGCGTCAAGTATCTGGTCGAGGACTGGCTCGGCCAGTCCATGCAGTGGATCCCGTACGTCACGACCAGCGACGTGTGGGTGATCGCGCCGCTGCTCATCGGTGTCGCGTTCTTGCTGGCCGCCATCTCGTCGATCGTCACCCTGAGCCGCTACACGAAGGTCTGACACATGACTCGCCTGAGGTCCCTCTCCGCCGCACTGCTCTCGGTCGCCCTGCTGGTCGGCCTGAGCGTGATGCCCGCCTCCGCCGACGACCTGGACGACCGCCTCGCGGACGCGCAGGCGAAGAAGGACGCTGCGAGCTCGGCGCTCACCGCCGTGAGCGACGACCTCGCCGAGACGGACGAGGCCCTCGCCCAGGCGTACATCGACCTGCAGACGATCGAGGCCGAGCTCCCCGTCGCGCAGGCGACGCTCGACAAGGCCAACGCGGCGTACGAGACTGCGCAGCGCGAGGCGGACAGCCTCGCGCAGCGCCTCACGGACGCCGAGGCCGAAGAGACCACGCTCGTCGACACCATCGCCGAGAACGAGACCGCGTCGACCGACGCGCACAACGCCGTCGCGGAGATGGCCCGGCAGGCCGCTCGCGGCGACCTCGGCATCTCGAGCCTGGAGTTCGTCGTCGGGGCCAAGACGACCGACGAGTTCGTCACGCAGTACAACATGTCGACCACGGCGCTGCGGACGCAGAACTCCTCCCTCGAGGACCTCCGCCAGACGCAGGCTGTCACGAGCAACACCCAGGTGCGCCTCGACGCCGTCAAGGACGCGATCAGCACCCTCAAGACCGACGCCGACGCCAAGCTCGTCGAGGCCGACGCGGCCAAGACCAGCGCTGCTGACGCGAAGACCGAGGTCGAGCGGCTCATCACCGAGCAGGCGTCCAAGAAGACGACGATCGAAGAACGCAAGAAGACCGAAGAGGCCCGGCAGGCCGAGCTCACGACGCAGAGCGACGACCTCACGTCGGAGATCCAGGACATCATCGGTCTCCAGGATGCCGAGCGTGCCCGCATCGCCGCCGAGCAGGAGGCGCAGCGCAAGGCCGCCGAGGCCGCGAGGCCGCCTGCGTCCTCGGGGGGCGGGTCACCGGCTCCTGCACCAGCACCCGCCCCGGCCCCGCCGTCAGGCAAGGTGTTGTCCTACCCGACCGCCGTCCCGCACATCACCTCCAGCTACGGCTGGCGGCTGCACCCCGTGCTCGGCTACTACAGGCTGCACGCCGGGACCGACTTCCGCGCATACTGCGGGACGCCGATCTACGCGGCGGCCAGCGGCACAGTCCAGTGGGCCACCTGGAAGAACGGCTTCGGCAACCAGGTGCTCCTCGACAACGGCAGCGTCAACGGTGCGAGCCTCATGACGAGCTACAACCACCTGACGAGCTTTGCCGTCTCGGGCGGCCAGAGCGTCTCGACCGGAGACCTGGTCGGGTACTCGGGCAACACAGGTCTGGGGACCGCCTGCCACCTGCACTTCGAGGTCTACGTCAACGGCGGGACCGTCGACCCCATGACGATGCTGGGCTGAGAGCAAAACAGCTCGTCCAGCCCGTCCGGGTGATCTACCCTGGTGAGGCCCGTCGACCACGGGTCGGACGAGCAGGAGGTGTCATGGCCAAGGCGAAGATGTACCAGATCCCCGACGGATCGAAGCAGGGCAAGAAGGCCCCAGCCTCGTCGGGCCCGGTCCGCTCGCTCATCGCGAGCAACAAGAAGGCACGCCACGACTTCGCCATCGAAGACGTCTTCGAGGCCGGAATGGTCCTGTCCGGCACCGAGGTCAAGGCGCTGCGTGCAGGCCGTGCGTCGCTCGTCGACGGCTACGTGAACATCGAGGGCAACGAGGCGTGGCTCGAGGGAGCGCACATCTCGGAGTACGCCCACGGGACGTGGACCAACCACGCGCCTCGCCGCAAGCGCAAGCTGCTGCTGCACCGCTCGGAGATCGAGCGCCTCGCGCAGGGCACGCGGGAGAAGGGCTTCACGATCGTCCCGCTCCAGATGTACTTCCTCGACGGGCGGGCCAAGGTCGAGATCGCGCTCGCGCGAGGCAAGAAGGAGTTCGACAAGCGTCAGACGCTCCGCGAGCAGCAGGACAACCGTGAGGCGCACCGCGCGATCCGTCAGCGCGAGCTGCGCTGAGAGGTCTCGGCCACGGTCGGCGACTCGTCAGCCGTGAGACACCACTCCCAGCCTGGGCGGCGAAGAGCCCGGGTCCTGTCGCGCGGGCCGCGGAGCGCCAGTGGGCGGGGCGCGGTCTGCCGAGTGGTGTCCGCGTCGCGCCGGTGTTCGCCGCAGGCGCACGATAATCCCGTGCGCCCGGGCCTCCTGGTCGCGTAGAGTGGAGCCATCGCTGCGCGGGGTACTCGACCGGGCACGATGCTTGAAAACTGCACACGGGGGTGATCGGTTTCGACGGTGGTCGTGTTTCGAGGAGAAGCGGGCCGAGGATGCAGACTTATCTCGTAAACGATGTCTGCAAAACAATAGGTGCCGATTCCAAGCGCACCGACTTCGCACTCGCCGCCTGAGCGAGTCCTGAAGTCCGTAAGCCCGGGGTAGCTTCCGCTCCGGTTCCTTGCGTCATCTAGGGAGCCACTGCTTGTAACGTTCGTCGTTGACGTTGCAGGGACTCTAAGACGACTGGGCCTGTCAGCTACGTGTCTGCGCGAGTGCTGAGGCCGAGAAAATCCACAGCAGACTGCGCCCGGAGAAGTACTGGATTTGCGTCACCGGACCGGGGTTCGATTCCCCGCACCTCCACCACACCCCAGGTCTGCGTGAGCAGACCGTGCAGCACG
This sequence comes from Sanguibacter biliveldensis, assembly GCF_033798665.1. Classification (NCBI taxonomy): domain Bacteria; kingdom Bacillati; phylum Actinomycetota; class Actinomycetes; order Micrococcales; family Sanguibacteraceae; genus Sanguibacter; species Sanguibacter biliveldensis. The sequence goes on along the minus strand of NZ_CP138359.1, from coordinate 2,812,453 downwards.
CAGAAGAGGCGGCCACCCGACAGGGTGGTCGCCTCTTCTGCGTGACGGATCGAGGAACGAGGGCTGTGCGACGGACGTCGCCCGAGGCAGCTGCGTCCAGCCAGGCCGTCCCGGACGCTGGCCGGGGGAGGGTCAGCCCCAGCAGAGGCAGAACGGGTGGCCGGCCGGGTCCGCGTACACCTGGAAGCCCTCGGCGGAGCTCGTGTCGTCGGCAGCCTTCAGCAGTGTGGCGCCGAGGGCGAGCGCCTCGGCGTGTGCCCCGGCGATGTCGGTGACGTACAGGTCGAGGTGGATCTGCTGCGGGGTGCCGTCCGGCCACTCGGGGCGCTGGTGGTCCGGCGCGAGCTGGAAGCCCATCTGGGACGAGCCGTCGACGAGGAGCGTGTGCCAGTCCTCCTCCTTCTCGACGGTGCCGCCCAGCAGGGCTGCCCAGAAGGCGCTCTCGCTCTCGAGGTCGGCGGTGTCGAAGACTGTGATCCGTCGTGTGATGTCCATCTCACGATCATGGCACCGGCGTCTGACACCCACCATCTCGAGGGCCGCGACCGTCCGGTGGCGTGACGCCCGGCTCTGACCGTCTGACCTTCCCTGGCGTGTGGCCTGCAGACAGAGGCCCACAGCGGCGCTGTCTGCAGACTGTGCAGCCCTCAGACAGCGCAGCACCCCGCCGGTCGACGACCGACGGGGTGCTGCACTGTGGTGCTGTGGTGCCGCTGGCTGCGGTGGTGGGCAGGGTCAGGACCCCGCGTCTCCTCCGGTCCGGCGGCGACGGACGGCCAGCGTCGTGCCGCCGGCGACCACGAGCAGACCGGCCACGACCAGGGCCGTCGTGATGCCGTCAGCACCCGTGCTGCTCAGCCGCCCAGGTCCGCCCGCAGATGTCGGCTCGGCCCGTGTCGGGTCCGTCGGGATCGCCGTCGGCTCGCCCGTCGGACCCGGAGGGTCGGTCGGGGCCGGAGGCTCGGTGACCGGCGGGTCCGTGGGCTCCGGGGCGACGGGGACGTCCGCGAGGATGTCCACGATGTCGGCCCGGGCGCCGTCGCCGTTGTTGAGGTGGAGCATGAGGATCCGTGGTGCGCCGGCGACGGGCTCGAGGGCTGCCGGGACAGCGCCTGCGGCTACCGGGGTCGGGGTGAGGTTGACCGGGATGAAGCCCTCAGAGTCCTCGTAGAAGATCTCCTCGGCGCCGTTCGCCCCGAACCAGACCGCCGGTGCGAACACGTCGAAGGTGGCGGGTTCGGTCCTGTCGACGAGCGAGCTCGTGGGGTCTTCGGCCGAGCGAGGTGCGTACTCGGAGAAGGTCTCCACGTGATAGCTGATCGTCGTGTCTGCCGAGTCAGTCGTGTAGCCCAGGTCGCTGAGCGGGACCGACATCGTCAGGACGTTGCTGTCGAACTGGTTCGTGTCGACGTCACCCTCGGCGAGGTTGATCGGCAGGACGCTGACCACGGCGTCTGCCGCGACGTCGACCGTGACGGCGACCATGAGGTCGATCGTGTCGTCGTAGATCGTGGCGTAGGTGTAGTAGTCCTCGGTCTGGTCACCGTCGGTGTCGATCGAGACGGCGGGGTAGCTGCGAGACTGCATGCGTCCCCAGTCGCCGTCCATGACGATGCCGAAGGTGAGGACGCCAGCGGACGGGTCGTCCAGCTGCGGCGCTGTGCTCGAGGCACCGACCGCGACCACGTCGAGGGACGAGAGGGTCTTGGAGGCCGAGTCGGCCGGGAACTCCTCGACGGCGTCCTCGACGCCGAGCTGGAGAGGCACTCCTGTCGAGGCGTAGGCCTCGGAGCCCTCGCCCTGGTCCAGGCCCGGTCCGGTGAGCGTCAGCTGACCCGTGGTCGCCGCGGGGTCCGTGAGGACGACCGGGGCGGCGTGGACGTCGCTCACAGGCTTCGGTGCGGAGAAGACCGCGACCCGCAGGGTCCCGCGGGCGTCGTCGGTCGGGACGAGCTCGAGCACGCCCGAGGCGTCGGAGACGAACTGGCGGACGACGCCGCCCTGGACGGCTTCCATCGTCGGGTCGAGCGTCCTGCGCAGGGCGCTCGGGTCGGTGATGGTCAGCGTGACCGTCGCCGTCGCCGTGCCGCCTGCGGGGACGGAGACCGTCGCGGGGGAGACCGAGTACTCGACACCGGGCACCGTGGTGCGGGCCTGGTAGGTGGGGGAGTAGCTGGCGGTGTCAGGCCCGTCGTTGGTGAGCGTGATGGTGCGGGTCTCGGTGTACCCGGCGGCGGGGACCTCGACGATCCCGAAGGACGCCGTGACGAGACCGCCGACGTCGTCCGTCGCCGCGGTGACCTGGTTGGTGACGGCGGCGAGGGCGTCGATGCGTCCTGTGCCAGCACGGGCCGGGGCGTACGCCGTCGGGTCGTCGCCGCTCACGACGATGTCGTGCGTCGCGGTGTTGATGATCTGCGCCTTGACCCTGTCCGCGGACCAGTCAGGGTGCGACTCGTAGACGAGCGCGGCGACGCCGGCCGTGAGCGGGGTGGCCATCGAGGTGCCGCTCTTGACGGAGCGGTCGTTGCCCGAGCCAGAGGCTGCCGAGATGATCCCGACACCCGGCGCCGAGACGTCGGGCTTGACGATGTCGTTGTACGAGCCGTGCTCACCACGCGAGCTGAAGCTGGCGATCGTGTCGGTCTTGGTCGGGTCGTAGAAGTCGAAGACGCCGAGCTGGTCCGAGGAGAGCTTGAGGGTCAGCGTGCCGGCGGCCGCGAGCGGTCGGAGCACGGCCGAGGCATCGGCCGTGACCTGCGCACCCGGGATGGTGGCGTTGCCGGCGATCCCGGACTCGAAGCTGTTGACCGTCGAGGTGAGGAGCACACCTGTCGCACCAGCGGTGGCGGCGTTGTTGAATCGGGCTGCCGAGCCGCAGGGGAGGGCGACGTCGTCGTTCCACTCCACCAGGACGATCTTGCCCGCCACGGCGGCTGCGTCGGTCGCCGAGTAGGGCAGGCACCCTTCGAGGTTGGCCGGGTCGGTCAGCGGGACGACCGGGGCCTCCAGGGTGAAGGGGCCGACGAAGCTCTGCGAGTACTGGGCGCCGTAGGCCTGCTCGGTCGTCGCGTCGGTGACCGAGTCTTGGAGACCGCGCCCCGAGGCCGAGGCGGCCACGGCGAGCGTGCGGGCCGTGTTGCTCGGGGTCCCGGCGATGTCCGTGACGTCACCGGCGTTGCCCGAGGCGACGACGGGCAGGACGCCCTGGTCCATGAGGGCCGCGAGCATCGCGTTCTCGGGGTCGTCAGCGGCTCCGAAGTCGCTGCCGAGGGAGAGGTTGACGACGTCGATCTGCTGGCCGTCGGCGATCGCCGCGCCCACCCAGTCGATCGCCGCACCGGTGAGGTCGGTGCTGCCGCCGGCGTCACCGAAGACCTTGAGGGAGTAGAGACCTGCGTCGGGCGCGGAGCCCGGGCCGATCTCGAAGTCCGTCGACTCGTCGACGGCGGCGTAGGCGTCGGGGAGGCGGGTGCCGTCCGGCGCCTCGCCGAAGGTGAGGCCGTCACCGCCGACGCCGTAGCCTCCGGCCGTGCCTGCCACGTGCGTGCCGTGGCTGCCGCCGAGCCCGTCGATCGGGTTCTCGTCGGGAGCGGGGACCGGCTGGTAGGTGGCCGGGTCGGTCGGGTCGGCGTTGTAGGTCGGGCCCGCGAAGTCGGCGCCGCCGAGGTACTTGGTCGCGTCGTACCAGGCGGGGTCCGGTGCCGCGGTCGAGGCGAGGGCCGTCGCGTACGCGTCGGTGGTCCCTGGTCCGCCGAAGGCCGCGTGCGTGTAGTCGATCCCGGTGTCGACGACGGCGATGTTGACACCTGCGCCTGTCGTCCCGCCACCGCTCCACGCCTCGAAGGCGCTGACGAGGGCGTCGGAGTTCACGTTGGTCGGGTCGGACACCGTCGGCAGGTCCACGGTCTGCGAGCGGATCGCCGAGATCTTGACGACGTCCTCCATGGCAGCGATCGTGTCGATGCCCGAGGCGTCGAGGTTCAGTGCGACACCCGGCACCGTGTACCGGGTGACGTAGAGGACCTCGGAGTCGGCGTCGACCGCCGTGGCCTGCGCCTCGACCGTGGCGGCTGTCGCGTCGATCTCGTCGACACGCTGCTGGACCGAGCCCGCCGAGCGTGAGGTGCTCTGCACGTCGAGGGCCCCGGCTCCGGACGTCTGGACGAACACGGAGACGCGTCCGTCGCGCCCCGAGAGCGACGGAGAGACGACTGCCGGGTCGAGACCGGAGGTGTCGTCCGGTGCGGTGCCGGTGAGGGGGGTGGTGGGATCTGCGCTGGCGGCCGGGGCGACGAGCCCTGCCGCGAGGGCCAGCCCGACGGCGGCTGCGCCGAGGCTTCTGGCACCCGACGTGTGTCGGTGAACGGTCACGAATTCTCCTTGGAGGTGGGAGCTCTGTCGTCGACGACGACTGTGGCGCGCGCAGCCTCGTGGGCCGTCCGTCGGGTGACGGGCAGCAGGAGGCCGGGTGAACCGGGGGGTGAACTCGAGCGACGTTACCAACGGGTAGCAGCCGAATGTAAGAGTCTTGTGCAGAAGTTACGAGGCGTTAACACGGCAGTGTCTGCGCAGGTCAGAGGGTATTTTTGAAGGGGATCTCGCTCGTCTCGGTGATGGGGAGTTCTCCCCATTCCGTGCAGCGGGGCTTCGAGCGGTCTGGTCTTCGCGACCATTCGTCCCACGTCTGTTCAGATTCTTGTGCTATCGCTCCGACGGTGGATCGGGACGGGGAGAAGGGCTGGTCAGGGGTCGACGTGGCCGGCCGTGACGCACGACGCGCCGAGGACGCTCGTCGGCTGTCAGGGCTCCCACGTAGACTCGCCCCCATGAGCGAGCAGCCGTCGACGAGCACAGGTCCTGAGCGGATCCAGCCGGTCCAGATGTCCCAGGACCCCTTCAACGCGCCCACGGCCCCCGGTGGGCCTGGAGGCGGGACGTCGACGAGCGTCCTCGAGCACACCGAGACGCGCGAGGAGGTCGAGCCCGGCGACCACGAGCGCTTCGCGCACTACGTGCGCAAGGAGAAGATCCTCGACTCCGCGCTCAGCGGGAAGTCCGTGATCGCGCTCTGCGGCAAGGTGTGGATCCCCGGTCGCGACCCGAAGAAGTTCCCGGTGTGCCCCATCTGCAAAGAGATCTACGAGGGTCTGCGCGACCCGCAGGACGGCGACTCAGGCTCGGGTGACTCCGGCAAGTGAGTGCTGCGTCCTTCGAGCACACGAGCGAACCCTTCGACCTCAGCGCACTGAGCGCACCTGAGCCTGAGGCTGCCACGGGCGGCGAGGCGCAGGACCACGACAGCGGTCATGCCCACACCAGCCTGCCGGCGGGTGCGCCGCTCCCGCTGCCGGCGACCCCGGTCCCGCAGGCAGCGTCGTCGGCTGCGGCCTCGCACCTGTCGCCGAGCTTCCCGCGCCGCGCCCCCTGGGGCACGGCGTCGAAGCTGCGTGCCTGGCAGGCCGAGGCCCTCGAGACCTACCGTGCCCGCAGCCCGCGCGACTTCCTCGCTGTCGCGACCCCGGGCGCAGGCAAGACGACCTTCGCGCTGCGCATCGCGACCGAGCTGCTCGAGCAGGGCACGGTCCGGCGCATCACGGTGGTCGCCCCGACCGAGCACCTCAAGCACCAGTGGGCCGACGCCGCCGCCCGCGTGGGTGTCCGTCTCGACCCCAACTTCAAGAACAGCCAGGGCCGTCACGGCGCGCAGTACGACGGCGTCGCGCTCACCTACGCCCAGGTGGCGGCCAACCCCGCGCTGCACATGGCGCGCACCGAGGCGGCGCGCACGCTCGTGATCCTCGACGAGGTCCACCACGGCGGCGACGCGCTCTCGTGGGGCGAGGCCATCCGGGAGGCCTTCGAGGGCGCCACCCGCCGTCTCGCCCTCACCGGGACGCCCTTCCGCTCGGACACCGCGCCCATCCCCTTCGTGGTCTACGACCGCGGCATGGACGGCATCCGGCGCTCCTCGGCCGACTACACCTACGGCTACGGCGACGCGCTGCGCGACGGCGTCGTGCGCCCGGTCATCTTCCTCACCTACTCAGGGCAGATGCGCTGGCGGACCAAGGCCGGGGACGAGGTCAGCGCCCGTCTCGGCGAGGCGATGACCAAGGACATGACGGCCCAGGCCTGGCGCAGCGCCCTCGACCCCAACGGCGAGTGGGTGCCCTCGGTCCTCGCTGCCGCCGACAAGCGGCTCAGCGAGGTCCGTCGGGCCGTCCCCGATGCCGGTGGTCTGGTCATCGCGACCGACCAGACGGACGCACGGGCGTACGCGGGGCACCTCGCGCGGATCACCGGTCAGTCTCCCGTCGTCGTGCTCTCCGACGACGACGGCGCCAGCAAGCGCATCGACGAGTTCTCCGACGGAGACGACCGCTGGATGGTCGCAGTCCGCATGGTCTCCGAAGGCGTGGACGTGCCACGCCTGGCCGTCGGTGTCTACGCGACGTCCACGTCGACCCCGCTGTTCTTCGCCCAGGCCGTCGGCCGTTTTGTGCGAGCCCGGCGCCGCGGTGAGACGGCGTCGGTGTTCTTGCCGAGCGTCGGCCCGCTGCTCGACCTCGCGAACACCCTCGAGCTCGAGCGGGACCACGCCCTCGACAGGCCCCTCACGTCTGAGGAGCAGGGCGACATGTACAACCCGGAGGACGCCCTCATGGCGGCCGCCAACCGGGAGGAGAAGGCCTCCGACGGTCTTGCGGACCAGGGGTCCTTCGAGATGCTCGAGTCTCAGGCCTCCTTCGACAGGGTGCTCTTCGACGGCGGCGAGTTCGGCACCGGGGGAGACGTCGGCTCCGACGAGGAGCTCGACTTCCTCGGGCTGCCCGGTCTGCTCGACGCCGACCAGGTGACGACGCTGCTCAAGCAGCGTCAGGCGAGCCAGCTGAGCGGCAAGGGCAAGGCGGCGCAGCAGGCCGCCGAGCGCAGCGAGCTCGAGCACCGCCGTGCCGCAGACCTGCGCAAAGAGCTCTCACAGCTGGTGTCCGCCTGGGCCCGGCGCTCGGGCCAGCCGCACGGCTCGGTCCACAACGAGCTCAGGCGTCGCAGCGGCGGCCCCGAGGTGCCGCTCGCCTCGATCGACCAGCTGACCCAGCGGGTCGAGGTCGTGCGGGGCTGGTTCGTCGGGAAGAAGTAGCCCGGCGGTCGGCCTGCTGGAGGCGTGGCAGGCTGCGGCGCGCTGCTCGCCCCGGGCGTCGAGGCGCGACGTGCGGGAGGCGCGGGCCGCCCGGGCGCGACCCCGGCGCTCCTCTCAGTCGAGCACGAGCGAGGTCGTCGGCACGGCGACCTCGCCCGTCGACAGCCTGCGGGCTCCGCGCGGCAGCTCGTCGCGCGAGGCCTCGTGCCGTGCTGCGGCGGTGACGACACCCTCGGCGCCGGTCCACCCGGGCAGGACCTCGCCTCCCGTCACGAGGTCGACGAGCAGCGGGCGCATCGTCTCGCTCGCCGGTGCCCACGCGGCCACGGCCTCGTCCCGGCCGGTGACGACCACCTCGGCGATCGCCCGTCCGTCCTCGTCGAGCTGACGCGCGGCGGTCTTGCGGCCACCCACGCTCGTCTTCGACGTCGAGGCCTTGGCGACGGGTGCGAGGGTCCCTGAGGAGTCTTCGCGGGCGACCAGCTTGTAGACCATGCCGCAGGTCGGTGCACCGGACCCGACGACCAGCTTGGTCCCCACGCCGTAGGAGTCGACGGGGACTGCGGCGAGCGAGGCGATCGCGTACTCGTCGAGGTCCGAGGTCACGGTGATCGACGTGCCCGTGGCGCCCAGCGCGTCGAGCTGCTTGCGCACCTCGACGGCCTGCACACCGAGGTCGCCCGAGTCGAGACGGACCCCGCCGAGCCCGGTACCCGCGACCTTGACGGCGAGCTCGACGCCGCGGGTCACGTCGTAGGTGTCGACGAGCAGCGTGGTCCCGGTGCCCGACGACGCGATCTGTGCCCGGAACGCCTCTTCTTCGTCGTCGTGCAGCAGGGTGAAGGCGTGCGCCGCCGTGCCGATGGTCTTCACGCCGTAGCGGCGACCCGCCTCGAGGTTCGACGTCCCGGCGAAGCCTGCGACGACGGCTGCGCGGGCTGCTGCGACGGCGGCCTCTTCGTGCGCGCGGCGTGAGCCCATCTCGAGGCACGGACGACCGACGGCCGCACTCGTCATGCGCGAGGCTGCCGACGCGACGGCCGAGTCGTAGTTGAGGATCGACAAGATGACGGTCTCGAGCAGCACAGCCTCGGCGAAGCTGCCCTCGACGACCATCACCGGGCTCGACGGGAAGAACACCTCGCCCTCGGCGTAGCCGCGCACGTCTCCGGTGAACCTGTACGTCGAGAGGAAGTCCAGGGTGCGGGCGTCGACGACAGACTCCCGCTCGAGCCACGCGAGCTCGTCCTCGTCGAAGCGGAACTTCTCGATCGCGTCGAGCACGCGTCCTGTGCCGGCCAGCACGCCGTAGCGGCGCCAGGACGGCAGGCGCCGGGTGAAGACCTCGAAGACGCAGCGACGGTCGGCGGTCCCGTCGGCGAGCGCCCCCTGCAGCATCGTGAGCTCGTATCGGTCGGTGAGCAGCGCGGTTCCCATGGCACAACCGTAGGTCACCTGGGCGGACGCGCACCTGAGCGCGACGGTCGGGACCTGCACCTAGAGTTGACCCGTGAACGTCAAGACCATCCCCGGCCAGGAAGTGCGCCAGGACACAGGTGCCTCGGTCGGTGAGCCCTGGGTCACCCTCGTCTGGAACGACCCGGTGACCACCATGAACTACGTCGTCTACGTCTTCGAGAGCTATTTCGGCTTCTCCGAGCGCAAGGCGCACCGTCTGATGATGCAGGTGCACTCGGAGGGCAAGGCCGTCGTGTCGACGGGCGGCCGGGAGAAGGTCGAGATGGACGTCCAGGCCATGCACTCCTTCGGCCTCTGGGCCACCATGCAGCGGAGCGGGGAGTAGTCGTGCGGCCTTTTGAGATCTCGGACGAGGGCACGGCGTACGTCGCCGCGCTGTCGACCCCTGAACGCCTCGTGCTGGCCCAGGTGACCGGCGACGTGGTCGAGCTCCTCGGCGGCGAGGACACCGACGTCGACCTCGACGATGCCGACGGCGAGGCCGACGTCGACCGTGAGGACCCTGAGGACGGCGCGGAGACCGGCGCCACCCCGTTGGACCAGGGTGCCCCGGACGCTGAGAGCGACGCCGCCCCTCTCGACGTCGCCGCCCCTCTCGATGGCGCTGCGCCTCATGACGCGCCGGACGACGCGGGTGCCTCGGCTCGCACCCCGGCGACAGCCGACGACAGCCTCGGAGCCGGAGCCGGAGCCGGAGCCGGAGCCCAGGACGCCGACCCCGACGACCACCTCCGCCAGATCCTCGACGGCATCGACGCCGACGTCGTCGTCGCCCCGGCGGACCCTGCGGTGCGCAGGCTGCTGCCCGACGCCTCGGACGACCCTGAGGTCGCGCACGAGTTCCGCCGCCTGACCGACGACGACCTGCGTCAGCGCAAGGTCGACCGGCTGCTGCTCTTCGCGGACCTGCTGCTCGAGGCCTCACCGTCGGCTGACGAGGACGAGCAGCTGCCCCTGGTCGTCGGTCGGGAGGAGGGCGCCGAGATCGCCGGTGCGCTCGGCGACGTCCGCCAGGTGATCGGCTCGAGGCTCGGGCTGCAGACCGACGCCGACACCGACGCGCTGTACAGGTCCGTCTCGGCGACCTGGGACGAGGACGAGGACGACGGGCTCGAGACCGGGCAGGAGTCTGCGCGAGGCCACGCGGGTGAGGCGCTCAGCGGCCCCGAGCTGTTCCTCGGGTCGGTGTTCTTGCTGACCGGCTACCTGCAGGAGTCGTTGACCGACTGCCTGCTCGAGCACCACCGCCGGGCAGGCCGGGCGTCCTGACGGACTATCCTCGAGGGGTGAACAACGCCCCGATCGGGATCTTCGACTCCGGTGTGGGGGGCTTGACGGTCGCCCGCTCCATCCTGGACCAGCTGCCCCACGAGTCCATCCACTACATCGGCGACACCCGGAACTCGCCCTACGGGCCCAAGCCTCTCGCGACGGTCCGGGCGCTCGCCCTCGACGTCATGGACAGCCTCGTCGACGAGGGCGTGAAGATGCTGGTCATCGCGTGCAACTCGGCCTCGGCCGCGGTCTTGCGGGACGCGCGCGAGCGCTACACGGTGCGGCACGGCATCCCGGTGGTCGAGGTGATCCTGCCCGCGGCGCGACGCGCCGTCGCAGCGACCCGCACGGGTCGGGTCGGGGTGATCGGCACGCGCGCGACGATCGAGTCGCGGGCCTACGAAGACGCACTCGCCGTCGCGACAGGGATCACGGTCACCCCGCAGGCCTGCCCCGACTTCGTGTCTCTCGTCGAGTCCGGGGTGACCTCGGGCCCGGCGGTCCTCGAGGTCTCCCACAGGTACCTCGACCCGGTCCGCGAGGCCGGGGTCGACACCCTGATCCTGGGGTGCACGCACTACCCGCTGCTCACCGGCGCGATCTCCTACGTCATGGGCGACGACGTGACGTTGGTCTCAAGTGCCGAGGAGACGGCCAAGGACGTCTACCGCACGCTGGTCGCCCACGACCTCGCCAGGGACGAGAACGCGGGGCCCCCGACCCACAGGTTCCAGTCGACGGGGGACACCACGTCGTTCTCGGTCCTCGCCCGACGATTCCTCGGTCCTGAGGTAGTCATGGTGGAATCGGTCGCATGAAGCTGACGATCCTCGGGATGGCAGGTTCCTTCCCGTCGCCGGAGTCCCCGGCGTCCTCGTACCTGGTGCAGACCACGGACGCGGACGGCCGCACGTGGTCCTTGCTCATGGACCTCGGCAGCGGTGCCCTCGGTGCCCTCCAGCGTGAGGTCAACCCCTTCGAGGTGGACGCCGTCGCGATCTCGCACCTCCACCCCGACCACTTCGCAGACCTCTGCGGCTTCTACGTGTACCTCAAGTACCACCCGGTGTGCGGTTCGGAGCGGGGGACCGGGCGTCCTGCGACCCCCGTCTACGCGCCGGCCGTGGCTGAGCAGCGGCTCGCCGAGGCCTACGGTCTCGAGGCGCACGAGTCCATGAGCGGTCAGCTCGACTTCCACGCGTGGGAGCCGGGCACCACGACGACGGTCGGCCCCTTCGAGATCGAGCCCGTCGCGGTCGACCACCCGATCCCGGCCTACGGCGTGCGGGTGACCGGACCGAGCTCGATGCGCCCGGGGGAGCGTGCCACCCTCGCCTACACGGGAGACACCGACTCGTGCGACGGTCTCGTCGAGCTGGCGCGGTCGGTCGACCTGCTGCTCGCCGAGGCGGCCTTCGTCGAGGGACGCGACAGCGTCCGCGGCGTCCACCTCACCGGGCTCCGAGCCGGCGAGGCCGCCACCCAGGCCGGCGCCGCACGCCTCCTGCTCACCCACATCCCCTCGTGGAACGACCCCGAGGTCACGGTCGCCGAGGCGAGGTCCAGCTTCAGCGGACCCGTCGAGGTCGTCACACCCGGGGCGAGCTACCTGGTCTGAGCGCCTGAGCGCCTGAGCGCCTGAGCGCCTGAGCGCCTGGGCGCTCGGGCGTCTTGCGGCCAGCGCCGGAGCTCCACGTCCCCGCGCACAGCCCGCTCGACCGCCGGACCGCCCGAGCTCGTCGGCCGAGCAGGAGCCCCGTCGACCTGCACACCAACCCGCAGCCCGTCCCGCCTCACCCTCGTCCCCAGGGAGCACCGCCGTGTCCGACCCACGTCTCGTCCTCGCCACGCACAACGACCACAAGGTCGGTGAGCTGCGCGCGATCCTGCTCGCCGCCGGGACTGTGCCCGGTCTGCTGCCCGACGAGGTCGTCGGGGCGGCCCGCTTCACGGACGTCCAGCCTGTCGAAGACGGTGTGACCTTCGAGGCCAACGCGCTCATCAAGGCCCGTGCCCTCGCCGCCGAGTCGGGGCTGCCCTCCGTCGCCGACGACTCGGGCCTCGCTGTCGACGTCCTCGGCGGTGCCCCCGGCATCTTCTCGGCGCGCTGGGCCGGCCGTCATGGTGACGACCGTGCCAACCTCGACCTGCTGCTCGCCCAGCTGGGAGACATCGCTCCCGAGCACAGGCGCGCACGGTTCGTCTGCGCGGCAGCGCTCGTGACGCCCGAGGGTGTCGAGCACGTGGTCCGCGGCGAGCTGGTCGGGACGCTGCTCACGGTCCCGCGTGGTGACGGTGGTTTTGGCTACGACCCGATCCTGCAGCCCGAGGGCTACGACAGGTCCTGCGCCGAGCTCAGCCCCGAGGAGAAGAACGCCATCAGCCACCGCGGCCAGGCGTTCAGGGCCTTGGCGCCGACGATCGCCGACGTGCTGCGCGGCTGACGAGCGCCACCACGCCGCGCCACCCGAGCAGGGTGACAGCCAGGAATCCGAGAGCGACCAGCGGGAAGGCTCCCGAGACGCCCTGACCTGTCGCGAGGCGCAGCAGCATGCCGCCTGCCCATGCGGCTCCTGCGACGACGAGGCCCGCCGGGGCGAGGTCCGAGACACCCGCGAGCCGGGCGCTCGCCGAACCCTGCGCTGTGCCTCGTCCTGACAGCGCCGGCACGAGCGCGACGAGCGCCCAGCCGAGCGCCGCCCCGGCGAGGAAGGGCCAGGCCGTCGTGAGCAGGCCGACAAGACCGCCCTGCTCGTCGTGCGAGGAGCGGCCACCTGCGGCGAAGACCACGACGCACAGCACGTCGGCCGCCGCAGCGACCGCGAGGGGCACGCGAGCCCCTCGCGTGGGACGGGTCACGGGGCCGTTCTCGGAATTGAGCACAGAGGAACGGTACCCGCGACGTATCGTGGCCGGGTGCATCTCGTCTCCGACAACCTCTCGTTCGGCTATCCCGGCAGACCTGTCCTCTCTGACGTCTCCCTGCGGGTGAGCGCGCGGCAGCGACTCGCGGTGGTGGGTGAGAACGGCTCGGGCAAGACGACCCTGCTCAGGCTGCTCGCAGGCGAGTTCGACCCGAGCGGCGGCGAGGTCCGGCGCGTCGGGACCGTCGCTGTCGTGGCGCAGGAGCTCGTCGTCCTCCCGGGGCAGACCGTCGGTGACCTCGTGGACGAGGCGCTCGCCGACGTCCGTCGCACGGCCGACGAGCTCGACCGAGCGAGCGCCGAGTTCGACCACGAGGGTGCCCAGCTCGGCGAGCTCGCCGAGATCATGGCCCGCGTCGAGCACCTGGCGGCGTGGGACGCCGAACGTCGAGCCGACGTCGCGCTCACCCGTCTGGGTGCCTGCCGCGACCTGACCAGACCTCTCGAGACCCTGTCGGTCGGCGAGCGCTTCAGGGTTCGGCTGGCCTGCCGGCTCGCGGGACGTGCCGACCTGCTGCTGCTCGACGAGCCGACCAACCACCTCGACCGGGAGGGCATCGCCTTCCTCACCCGCGAGCTCGTCGAGTGGGGTGGCGGGGTCGTCATCGTGACCCACGACAGGCAGCTGCTCGACGACGTCGCGACAGCGATCCTCGACCTCGACCCGTCGATCGACGGTCGCCCGGTCCTCTACGGTCAGCCCGGGTACCTGTCGTACAGGTTCGCCAAGAACCAGGCGCTGCACAGGTGGCGCCAGCGCTACAGGGCCGAGCGCAAGCGCGCCGCGCAGCTCGCCGAGCGCCTGGACCAGTCCTACGAGGGTCTCTCCGACGAGTGGCGCCCGCCCAAGGGCTCGAACAAGCACCGGCGGGGCACCCGGGCACGGATCCACGTCAAGGCCGCCGACAGGCTGGTCGAGAAGCTCGAGGCCGAGGCCGTCGAGATCCCGCCGCCCCCGCCGACCCTGCACTTCCCCGACCTGCCCTCGATGGAGCCCACCTGGGGTGCGGGCGACCCCGTCGTCGAGGTGCGCAACCCACGGGTCGACGGCGGCGACGGCAGGCCGCCGCGTCTTGACCTGCCTGGGCAGCGGGTCGTCGTCCCCGCCGCCGGGCGCCTGCTGGTGACGGGGGCGAACGGTGCCGGCAAGTCCACGCTGCTCGGAGCGCTCGCCGGGACGGTCCCGCTCGACCGCGGCTACCGCACGGCACTGTCGAGGGCACGACTCGGGATCGTCTCGCAGGAGGGTGTTCACCGCACCGGCTCACCGACCGAGGACGGTCACGTGCCGACGGGCTTCGACGAGTACGCGGCCCTCGCCCTCGACCTGCTCGCGACGGGCGCGCTCGACCCCAGCTACGTCGTCCCTGTCGCGATGCTCGGCGTGCTGTCGGAGGAGGACCTGGACCGGCCCGTCTCCGAGCTGTCCGTCGGCCAGCGCCGCCGCTTCGACCTGGCGTGTGCGCTGCTCGCCGCACCGCACGTGCTGCTCCTCGACGAGCCGACCAACCACCTGTCGATCGACCTCGTCGACGACCTCACCCAGGCGCTGCGCAGCACCTCGGCGGCCGTGGTCGTCGCGACCCACGACCGCCGCATGCAGGACGACCTGCACGACTGGCCCCGCCTCGACCTATGACGGCGCCGGTGGCGCTGTCCCTGACGTCGTAGCCCGCAGAGGACCGTGTGCCGATCAGGGTCTGCGGGGTGAGTCCTAGGAGAGGCGTCCGACGTGCGCCATGGCCTGCTTGAGCAGGACGCCCTGGCCGCCGTACATCTCGGCCTGGACCTCTTCGCTGCACGCCTGCTCCGGGGTGAGCCAGGCGAGGTCGAGGGCGTGCTGCTGAGGCTGGCAGTCGCCGTTGACCGGGACGACGTAGGCCATCGACACGGCGTGCTGACGGGCGTCGTAGTACGCGGTCACGCCGGGGGTCGGGAAGTACTCGGCGACGGTGAAGGGCTGCGGCGACGGAGGGATCTGCGGGAGGGCGACGGGGCCGAGGTCTTTCTCGATGTGCCGCAGCAGGGCGTCGCGGAGCCGCTCGTGGTAGAGCACGCGGCCCGAGACGAGCGCGCGGGTCATCGCACCGGTGCGGGACACGCGGAGCAGCAGCCCCACGGCGACCACGTCGCCGGAGTCGTCGACACGCACGGGGACGGCGTCGACGTAGACCAGGGGCAGGTGCGCGCGGGCGCCCGTCAGGTCCTGCTCGCTCAGCCATCCGGCCGGCGTCGAGTCCTCGGGTTCGAACGGGTCGTGGGGGAAGTCCGCGGTGTCAGTCACCCAGCAGTTGTACCCCGCGACCTCGGCCCAGAGCCAGCGGGCGCACGGCTCCGAGTCCACGATCGTCTGAGGGCGAACAGCGGTCCCAGGTGCTCGGTGGTGGGCTCTCGACGCGCGCGGGGAATAGATCGCCCCCCACTATTGTCCTAAGAGGCATACCGACCGGTGGAAGGAACCCCATGGCAACCCAGGAACTCACGCAGGAATCGTTCGAGCAGACCATCAAGGACAACGACATCGTCCTGGTGGACTTCTGGGCATCCTGGTGCGGCCCGTGCCGCCAGTTCGCCCCAGTCTTCGAGGCCTCCTCCGAGACCAACACGGACATCGTGCACGGCAAGATCGACACCGAGGCTCAGCAGAGCCTCGCGGCCGCTGCGAACATCACGTCGATCCCGACGCTGATGGCCTTCCGTGAGGGCGTCCTCGTCTTCTCGCAGCCCGGAGCGCTCCCCGCGCCGGCTCTCGCGCAGGTCGTCGACGCCGTGAAGGCGCTCGACATGGACGAGGTCCGCTCGCAGATCGCCGCGCAGGGCGCAGGCGGCGGCACCGCAGTCTGAGCACACGGGTCTGACGACCTCAGCACGACCCGACCCACCGCTGTGCGCGGTGAGCCGGCAGACCACGACCGGTCCAGGAGATCCTGGGCCGGTCGTCGTGCGTCTGGACGAGGTCGCACCGGCCCGCGCCGCTGGCCTCAGGGGGCTGCCGAGGTGCGCGAGGCCAGGGAAGCCAGCGAGGCCAGCGAGGCCAGGGAGGCCAGGGAGGCCAGCGGGGTGAAGCCGTGGGCTCAGCCTCGGCGGACCGCGGTGATGTCGACGATCTCCCGGCCCTTCTCGGTGCCCTTGCGCTCGAAGCTCGTCACCGGACGCCCTGCGAAGCGGGGAGCGTCGAGGTCGACGTCGAAGTGCTCGGACGCTCCCAGCACCTCACGCATCTGCCGGGCGTAGTCCGCCCAGTCTGTCGCGAGGCGCCAGACGCCACCCGGGCGCAGCGCGCGAGCCACGAGGTCGGCGAAGCCTGGGGTGACCAGACGGCGCTTGGTGTGCTTGGCCTTGTGCCAGGGGTCGGGGAAGAACAGCCAGAGCTCGTCGACGCTCCCCGGGGCGATCGTCGACCCGAGCAGCACGGCCGCGTCGACCTGCATGAGGCGGACGTTCGTCGAACCCGTGGTCCGCAGTCGCTGGAGGGTCTGCGCGACGCCGGGCCTGTACACCTCGACCGCGAGAAAGCTGGTCTCGGGGGACTCGACGGCGGCGTGCGCGACAGCCTCGCCCTGCCCAGACCCGACCTCGACGACGAGCCGGCCCGTGCGCCCGAAGACGGCCTCGGGGTCGAGCACGAATCCGGGGTCGACAGACGTCCGTCCGACGGCGCGGGGCGGCTCGACCACGAAGCGCGGTGCGAGCTCGTCCCAGGTCCGCTGCTGGCGGTCTTTGAGGCGACCGCTGCGCTGGACGAAGGACACCGTGCGAGCCCTGTACCGGCCGCTCGGCATCTGGTGCTCGGGGTCGACCTCGGTCTCGCCGACGTGCTCGGAGGAGGCCGCAGCGGACCGGGGAGCCCTTTCAGGCGCAGAGGTCCCGGCGACGTCAGGGACGTCCGCCCCGGGGCTCAGAGCCGCGTCGTCGTGCGCAGCGGCTGCGTCGTCTGCCAGAGGTCGGGGGGAGGTCATGCGAAAAGTCTGCCAGTGCGCGAGAGGGGACTCGAACCCCTACGTCCGAAGACACCAGGACCTAAACCTGGCGCGGCTGCCAATTACGCCACTCGCGCTCGCCGTGCAGTCTACGCGGCTGCTGGTCGGTGACCGTGCCGCAGACCGTCGTGCTCGGCCGACGGCGTGGCTGGTCGGCAGACCAGCCACGCCGGACGGAGGTCAGGCCGCGTCGATGCCGAGGTCGCGGCGCAGCTTGGCGACGTGGCCGGTCGCGCGCACGTTGTACTGCGCCAGCTCGATGCGCCCCTCGGCGTCGATGACGAAGGTCGACCGGATGATGCCGGTGACGACCTTGCCGTAGAGCTTCTTCTCGCCGTAGGCGCCGAAGGCCGTCGCGACAGACTTGTCCTCGTCGGAGGCCAGCGGGAAGGTCAGGTGCTCCGACGTCACGAAGCTCTCCAGCTTGGCGACAGGGTCGGGGGAGATCCCGACGACTGTGAACCCGGCACCCTGGAGCGAGGCGAGAGAGTCGCGGAAGTCGCAGGCCTGGGTGGTGCATCCCGGGGTGCTCGCAGCGGGGTAGAAGTAGACGATCGCCCGCTTGCCGGCGAGGTCGGCCGACGAGATCGTGCCGCCGCCCGCGACGGGCAGCGAGAACTCGGGGGCGAGGTCCGTGGGGGAGAGGCGGGTCGTCATGGGGCTCCTCGTGTCTGTGGGAGACGGTGCTGTGGTGAAGGCTGGTGAGAGCTGGTGTGCAGGAGGTGCTGGGCGGCTCGTGCACCCAGGTCGCTGCTCGCACTGCCCGTGCGAGAGCGCACCGTGCCGCGCCGCCCGCGGCTCAGACTACGCGTCGCGACCGACCTCGACCGTGAGGCGAGGAGGTGTGCTGCGCGGCACGTCGGGTGCACGCGAGTCGTCCAGGCGAGATCCAGGAAGGGCGTGGATGATGGAGGGGGCCGCACCTGTGCGGCCCCCTCACCACATGGGCACATCTCTCCATTGTGGTCCGGCTCACTCCTGGTGTTGAGTGGGCTGATGGGGAACTCCACGTGGGGAAGGTGGCTGTGATGCTGACGAGCCGTTCTCGATCGACCGAGGTGGACTCCGGCCAGGGTGCAGCGCTCCCGCGTCGTGTCCCGGGTGCCAGCCAGCGCGAGACCGAGGCTGTCGCGCCCGTCGTCGCCTCGGCGGTCTCTCCCGACCTGCGCGAGCGCCCCGCGGCAGACCTCGACGTCGACGACCCTGCGTCGCCCGAGCTCGACCTCTCAGGGCTCCCCGGCCTCCCGGACGTCAGCAGCCTCCTCGCGCGTCTCGTCGACGAGCGGATCCCCATGGCCCTGCTCATCGACCTCGTGAACCCGGCCGCCCCGGTGGTCGACGACGAGGTGGACAGAGCACCTTCTGACGTGGGGTAGAGTTATCACCGAAGTCGAGCGGTGAACATCAACCAAGGGCTCTGGTCCTTGGTTTTTCACTGCGCAGACATCAAGCAGATCCGATTGGCGCTCCGGCGTCAGAGGCTGCTAAAGTTTTCACCGCGCGCCATTAGCTCAATTGGCAGAGCAGCTGACTCTTAATCAGCGGGTTCCTGGTTCGAGTCCAGGATGGCGCACCACAGAAGGCCCGGGATCATCACGATCCCGGGCCTTCGTCGTTCTCGGAGGTCGCCCCGAGGAGGAGTGACGGGTCGTCGCCGGAGACGAGAGGCCCGACCTCAGGTCCGGGCTCTCGCTGTGAGTCGCGACTCTTCTGCACGCGCCCCTGCGCCCTCGTGCGCCGCGCTCGCTATCCTGGGCTGGTGCCGACAACCCGTGTAGCTCTCGCGACCTGTTCCGTCCTCCCTGACCTTGACCCTGACGACACCCCGCTGCTGGGTGCGCTCGCGGAGCGCGGCATCGACGCCGTCGCCGCGGTCTGGGACGATGCCGAGGTCGACTGGGACTCCTTCGACCTCGTCGTGGTCCGCTCCACCTGGGACTACTCCCAGCGCCAGGACGAGTTCATCGAGTGGGCTCGCAAGGTCCCGCGCCTGGCTAACGACGCCGAGGTGCTCGCCTGGAACACCGACAAGTACTACCTCAAGACCATGGGCGAGATGGGCATCCCGATCGTCCGCACGCTGTGGCTCGACCCCGACCGTCACCTGACCTCCCAGGCGATCCACACCCGCCTGCCCGCGCACGGTGACTACGTCATCAAGCCGACCGTCAGCGCTGGAGCCCGCGACACCGCGCGCTACCAGGAGAACACCGCCGAGGCACGCGGCCAGGCGATCCTGCACGCCCGCGAGCTGCTCCGCTCGGGTCGTCACGTCATGGTCCAGCCGTACCAGAACCAGGTCGACGTCGCGGGGGAGACCGGTCTGATCTTCGTGGGCGGGGAGTTCTCGCACGCCGTCCGCAAGAACGCGATGCTCTCGCGGGGTCACCGCCCGACCCAGGGGCTGTACCAGGAAGAGATCATGCGTGCGACGGAGGCCACCGAGCCTCAGCTCGCGCTCGCCCACCGTGCCCTCGAGGCCGCCCGTGAGGTGCTCGGGGACGCTGCGGCAGACATGCTCTACGCCCGCATCGACATGCTGCCCGGAGACGACGGCGAGCCGGTCCTGCTCGAGCTCGAGTTCACCGAGCCGTCGCTGTTCCTCGCGAAGTCGCCCGGAGCCCTCGAGCGCTTCGCCGACGCGATCGCGGCGCGCGCGACGAGGTCCTGACGCAGGAGCCTCCTCCGCGGACGCAGGACGCGCCGGCAGCCCTCTCAAGGGGTGCCGGCGCGTTCGTCGTCTCCGGGGAGCGTAGGGCGCTCTCCTGGAGACGACGAAGGCCCCCCGCTTCCGCGAGGGGCCTTCTGCATGGGGTGAGTAACGGGACTTGAACCCGCGACCCCCTGGACCACAACCAGGTGCTCTGCCAGCTGAGCTATACCCACCATGCGACTGCATCCGGTCCGTCTCCGGGCCGAACGAGATCACGTGGTCCGGCGTACCGAACCGTTGAGAATCCTACCTGGTGTTTCAGGTGCTCGGCGACACGGTGTCGGCCCGGACGACGAGCAGGGCTGCTGCACCCCCGGACAGGGCATCCGGAACCGCGAGATCTTGCGGTTCTGCCTGGGGGCATGTGACGCAGGTCAAACTCCCGCCAGCCCGTCGGGACCTTTCAGGGCCTCTCGGTGCAGGTCGGCGGCAGGTCGGCGGCATCCGGGCGACGGGCCACCCGCAGGTCAGCGGCCTCCGGCGGTGCCGAAGGCCTCGGGGACGGAGAGAGTGCCCGAGACGGAGTCCTGGGCGATGCTCGTGGCGAGCGCACGGGCGGTGGCCGTGTCCGGGCCGGGCTGGGGGACGAAGAGTGCCGACCTGTAGTAGCGCAGCTCGTCGATGCTCTCCAGGATGTCCGCGAGGGCGCGGTGCCCGCCGTTCTTGGTGGGCGAGGCGAAGTACACGCGCGGGTACCAGCGTCGGGCGAGCTCTTTGATCGAGGAGACGTCGATGATCCTGTAGTGCAGGTGGGCGACGAGGTCCTGCATGTCGCGGTCGAGGAACATCTTGTCGGTCCCGACCGAGTTGCCGGCCAGGGGAGCCTTGCCGGGCTCCGGGACGAAGCCGCGCAGATAGTCCAGCACCTGCGCCTCGGCGTCGGCCAGGGTGGTGCCGCCCGCGAGCTCGTCGATGAGCCCGGAGCTCGTGTGCATGTCGCGCACGAAGTCGTTCATCTGCTCGAGCGCCTCGTCGGGCGGCCGGACGATGACGTCGATCCCGTCACCCAGGACGTTCAGCTCGGAGTCGGTGACCACTGCGGCGACCTCGACGAGGGCGTCGGCGCCCAGGTCCAGGCCTGTCATCTCGCAGTCGATCCAGACGATGCGGTCGTTCTTGCTCTGTGTTCGTGCCACGGGCTCAGCCTACGGCGTGCACGAGAGAGCCCCGTCGCCGGGAGGGTGCTGACCCCGGCGACGGGGCTCGGTGGCGGCGCTCACGCGTCGCGGTGGAGGAGGTGTGCGATCCGAGCCCAGAACCGGGCTGCGAGAGACCGGGTGTGCGGGGCTCGGCGGGCTCGTGCGATCTCTTGCACGAGCCGGTGGCGTTCGAGCTCGAAGAGCGCGAGGTCGCCGTGAGGGTTGAGGGGGTGCATGGTGTGGTGCTCCGTGACTGTCAGGTGTGCGGGCTCAGGTGTCGACTCCTGAGGTCCCATGACGTCACCGCGGTGTGGCACGAGCCAACCACCTGGCTGCTCTGCCGCGCACCCTTATTTCCGCTGCAGACCTCCCGCAGACACCTCGCGTACCGCCCGCACACCTCCCGCTGCCGAGCCGTCGGGGCGAGGGTAGTGTCGGCTGATGCCCTCACGAGAGACCGCCCGTCGCGTCCCAGCGCTCCTGCCCGGGCTGCTGCTCGTGATCCTCGGCGCGTCGGGCTTCGCGGTCCTGCTCGACGCCGTCCTCGAGCGTGACGACCTGGCAGGCCTCGACCAGCCCGCGCTCGAGTGGCTGGCGGACCACAGGACAGGCTGGCTCACCACGGTGTTCACGACGATCACCACGGTCTTCGGCCCCTACGTCCTGCCGGTGGTCGTCGCCGTCGGCTGCGCGATCTGGGGCTGGCGGACGCACCGCTGGCGCGACCCGGTGATGCTCGTCGGCGCGATGGTCCTCTCGACGATCGTCTCGACCGTGGTCAAGGCGCTCGTGGCTCGTCCTCGGCCCGCGGGAGAGCTCCAGACCGTGCCGGGCGTGGAGTCCTCCTTCTCCTTCCCGTCCGGCCACACGACCGGCGCGGCGACCCTCGTCCTCGTCGGCGGGTACCTGCTGTGGCGCGAGGCGCGCACCCGGAGCGCCTTCGTCGAGTGGACCGTCGTGAGCGTCGTGGTGGTGCTGGTGGTCGCGGCGAGCCGGCTGTACCTCGGCTACCACTTCATCACCGACGTGCTCGCGGGGGTGTGCCTGGCGGTCGTCACCCTCGGGGTGGTCGTCGGGATCGACCGCTGGCGCGGTGCGTCGGTCGGCGCGACCCACGGCGAGGAGATCACGCTCGCGGCGCGTGAGGAGGACGCCAGGCTCGGTCCCGGAGCCGCTGGTCCCACCGCGGCGAGCCCCACCCCTCCCGCCAGGCAGGTGCCGCAGAACCCCAGGACAGCAGACGACCCCTCCGACCGCTGACGGTCGGAGGGGTCGAGAGGTGCAGAGCGCTGACAGCGCGACGAGGCTCCCGGACGTCCCTCGGCGGGCCGAGGAGCGACAGCGCCTGAGGGCTGACAGCGCAGCACCTCAGGGTTCGAAGACTCGGGGCGTGTCTCTCTCCTCAGAGAGCAGTGAGGATCATCGGCCCGTCGTCGGTGATCGCGATGGTGTGCTCCCAGTGGGCGGCGCGTGCGCCGCGCGGCGAGCGCAGCGTCCAGCCGTCGTCGTCCTGCACGTAGTCCCCGTGACCGTCGGCGATGAACATCGGCTCGATCGCGATGACGAGCCCGGGCGTCAGCTTGAGCCCCTTGCCGCGACGACCCTCGTTGGGGACGAAGGGGTCCATGTGCATCTCGGTGCCGATGCCGTGCCCGCCGTGGTCCTCGAGGTTTCCGAAGCGTGCCTTGCGGGCGACCCTGGACACGGCGTGACCGATGTCACCGATCGTGCTGCCCACCTGTGCTGCGGCGATGCCGGCGTCGAGCGCGGCCTTGGTGACGTCGACGAGACGCTGGTCCTCGGCGCGTGGCGTCCCGACGATGAAGCTGCGGGCTGAGTCGCCGCACCAGCCGTCCAGGACGGCCCCGAAGTCGATGCTCACGAGGTCGCCGTCTTGGAGGGCGTAGTCCGTCGGGATGCCGTGCACGATCGCGTCGTTGACGGATGCGCAGATGACCCCGGGGAAGGGGACGGGGGCCCAGTCGGGGTGGTAGTCGAGGAAGGGCGAGGTCGCGCCGGCGTCGGCGAGGACGCGCGCGGCGACGCTGTCGATCTCCTTGAGCGTCACGCCGACCGCTGCGGCGTCCTGCATGGCCTGGAGTGCGCGGGCGACCACGCGGCCGGCCTCACGCATCTTGACGATCTGGGCGGGGGTCTTCATCTCGATCACGTCCCGAGCCTACTGCCCGGGGGTGGTGCGAGGGCGTCAGCCGCGGGCGCGGACCTCGTCGACGCCGCGGTTCGCGAGCTCGTCGGCCTTCTCGTTGCCGACGTCGCCCGAGTGCCCCTTGACCCACGTCCACGTGATGGTGTGCCGTGCGACCTGCTCGTCTAGGGCCTGCCAGAGGTCGACGTTCTTGACGGGCTTCTTGTCACCGGTGCGCCAGCCGTTGCGCTTCCAGCCTGCGATCCACTTCGACATGCCGTTCATCACGTAGGTCGAGTCGACGTGCAGGTTGACCACGCACGGCCTCTTGAGAGCACGGAGCGCCTCGATGACGGCCGTCAGCTCCATCCGGTTGTTGGTGGTGACGGCCTCGCCGCCGAAGAGCTCGCGCTCGTGCCCGCCGGCCTTGAGCCACGCGCCCCAGCCGCCGACGCCCGGGTTGCCCTTGCACGCGCCGTCGGTCCAGATCTCGACGGTGTCGTCCTGCTCGGCGGGCGGGTCGGTCGGTGCGGGGGAGAGCTGCGTCATGCACACATCCTCTCAGGGCGGGGGTGTGGTCGAGGCCCCGGCCGGGGCCGTCCACCTGTCCTGAGCGGACCTGTCGGCGTCGTGCAGCGACCGCGCGCGCTCGCCACGTGCTCGACGCCGCAGGTCTCGCATAGGATCGACGTGCCTCCGTAGCTCAGTGGATAGAGCAAGAGCCTTCTAATCTCTAGGTCGCAGGTTCGAGTCCTGTCGGGGGCACCAGGTCGTCGGGTGGGTCAGGTTCGGCCGTCCGTCGCCAGCCGTGCGTGAGCTCGACTCCCCGGCTGTGCACAGGTACCCGGCGTGCGCGGGTGACGATCTCGTCGGACGATGTCTCCAGGTGACCGACCGCGGAGGTCGCCTAGCTCACGAGGACGGACGCGCAGACCCCGCCGACGACGGCGGGGCGAGCGCGAGGCGATCTCGGCGAGAGCCGAGGTCTTCGTGCGCGGTGCCACGCCTCGTGCCGACGAGACACCGCCAGCCGACCCGCTCGGGCCCTCGAGCGGGTTCCGCCCTCGGCCCACGTCCACGCCTGCGCGCCGCCCCGAGGTCCTGTCCGGGGGCTCCACGCGACGCGCAGGGTTCGTCAGACCCTGGAGAGTGCATGCCGTCGATCCCGCTCGCCCCGCTGCCGCAGCACCTGGAGACCGTCCAGACCTGGACGCTCGACTCGGTCTCAGAGCTCGGCAGGCTCCGGCGAGAGCTGTCGGAGGCGCTCCTCGAGTCCCACCCTGAGCACGCGGCCGCGCACGGCGAGCTGACGGAGGGCATGGTCCTGGTCTGCAGCGAGCTCGCGACGAACGCGATCAAGCACGGTCGTCCGCCGACGGTCGTCAGGCTGCTGAGCGACGGCGTCTACGTCCTCGACGTGATGGACCACGACCCTGTCAGCATCCCGGCCATCGCTCGCGGGCGAGGTGCTGGGGAGGGGGGCTTCGGGCTGGTCCTCACCGACATGCTCGCGGCCCGGGTCGGCTGGTACGCAGGGGACGAGACCAAGCACATCTGGGCGTCGTTCCCGCTCGACGAGCGGCCCGACGGCGGCTCCGACGTGGACTCCTGACGGGCCGGAATCCGCTCCGAGAGGCAGTCGCTCTCACCCTCTCGTCGCCCTCGCCCTCGCCCTCGCCCTCGCCCTCGTCTGAGACCGCAAGACCGCAAGACCGCAAGACCGCAAGACGCCCACGACCGCGGCCTGCGTGGCAGGGACGGTCGCCGACTCGACGCGGCCTCCCGCACGCTCTGTGACGCTCCGCGGACGTCCGGGTGACCCCAGACCTTCGCGTGACCCCGACCGGGGTGAGCCACGGGTGGTCCTGGGGTGAGTCTTGATCGGGACGCGGGTGGTTCGTCCGGCGAGCGGGGTGAGGCCAGCGGCCTGCAGCGGGTGACGACCGGGGTGGTCGACGGGCGAGCGCCAGGTCACGGGCCGGACCGAGCGGGTGCAATCCGGGTGAGGGGCGGGGTGGTTGAGCGATCTCCCCGCTGGTCGACGGTCTCCCGGGCCTAGCGTCGGCGACAGGCAAGACGTCTCGGAGTCACTGTCGCTGGAAGGTCGATCATGAAGAGAAGAGCAGGAAGTCTGGCCGGGGGAGGACTACGGTCCCTCGCCGGCAGAGCACGCTTCGCCGTCGTCGTGGTCCCGTCGCTCGTGCTCGGGGGTGTGGTGAGCGGCGCTGCTCTCCCCCCGGCACCTGCGGCGGCGTCCGAAGAGCTCGTCGAGACCGCTCGCACCGCCGCGAGCGCTCCGAGCCCTGACGACCTCGCATCGGTCGACCCCGCGCAGACGACGGTGCCTGACCCGGCTCCTGTCGTCGAGCCGGAGCCTGTGCCGCCGGTCGTGGAGGAACCCGCACCTCCAGACCCCGTCGACCCCGCACCGCCGGCTGTCGAGCCCGCACCGGTCGACCCGGTGCCTGTCGGACCGGCAGCCCCCGGACCTACCACGCCTGAGCCGACGGTCCCCGACCCGGCGACCGACGAGCCCGCGACACCGACGTCCCCGGCTCCTGCGCCACAGTCCCGCTCGGCTGCCCCGCAGCCCGGCGTCACAGACGCCGCGGCAGCGGCCGACGACGAGGTCGTCCCTGCCGTGGTGCCCGACCCCGCGACCACCCAGTCGGTCGTGACCGTCAAGGTCGGCGGCATCCGCACGACCCTGACCCAGGTGTCCCCGCTCGCCGGCGTGACGCTCCAGCTCTTCGACGGTGGGACCGCTGGGGCGACGACCCCGAGGCTCGAGCCGTGGGCGACCTGCGTCTCTGACGCGACCGGCGACTGCAGCTTTGTCGTCCCCGAGACCGGTGACGGCGGCGTGAACCGCGACGCCAGGTTCTGGGTCAAGCAGGCCGGCGCCGCACCGAGCGGCTACTTCGCGAACGCGACACTGGCTGTCGGCGGCGACACGACGTCGCAGACCTACCAGTTCCGCACAGGCCTCCAGCTCCGCGGCGGCACCACCTACACCTCGACCACCGACTTCATGGTGAGCTCGGGACGCGGGTTCACGGCCTCGGGCGGCATCTGGCAGAGCTCGCTCGCCGACCCGGGCCTCCCGGCCCAGTGCGGGCTGCGTGTCGCGCTGGTCGTCGACCTCTCCGGGTCCGTCGGCCGGTACATCACCGAGATGCGCGGCGCAGCCTCGACCTTCGTCGACTCGCTCACGGGGACGCCGAGCTCGGTCGCCCTCTTCACCTTCGCCGACAACGCCCCGGCGGCGACAGGCGCGAACCTCGGGCTGACCCCGGTCTCGACCCCGGCCGGTGCGCAGACCGTCAAGAACCGCATCGCGAGCTACACCGCAGGTTTTGACACCAACTGGGACCGTGGCCTCTACCAGGTGGCGGCCTCGTCGACGGCCTTCGACGTCGCGGTGGTCCTCACCGACGGGAACCCCACGGTCTACGCAGCCCACGAGGGCCCGGGTGACCTCACCCGCTTCCGCGAGGTCGAGAACGGCATCTTCTCCGCCAACGCCGTCAAGGCCGAGGGCACCCGGGTCATCGCCGTCGGTGTCGGCGACGGGCTCGGCGGCGCCCCCGACAACCTGCGCGCGATCTCCGGTCCTGCCGCCGGGTCGGACTACTACCAGACCGACGACTACGCCGAGGCGGGCGAGGCCCTGCGCGACCTCGCGCTCGGCACGTGCAACGGGTCGGTGAGCGTCGTCAAGCAGGTCGTCCCGTCCTCCACCACGGGCGAGACCGTCACCGGGGCCACCCCCTCGGGCGGCTGGACCTTCGAGGCGAGCACCTCGAGCCCCGGCGTCACACCGTCCGAGCAGTCGGGCACCACGGTCTCCGGGACGGGCGCCGTGAACTTCCCGCTCCAGTACGCGGGTGGGTCGTCGACCGCGACTGTCTCCGTGACCGAGCAGCAGAAGGACGGCTTCACCCTCGTCACCCAGGCCTCGAAGCGGGCCGTGTGCACGGACATCGCCACGGGCGACCCTGTCGAGGTCACCAACCACCCCGACGACGCACTCGGCTTCAGCGTCGACGCACCGGCGACGGCCGCGATCACCTGCACCGTCTACAACAGGGCACCGCAGCCGCAGGCGAGCCTGACCGTCGACAAGGAGTGGGTGGTCAACGGGACCACCTACACCGAGGGCAACCAGCCGATCGGCCTCGCCGCCCAGCTCACGGTCGC
Organism: Sanguibacter biliveldensis; assembly: GCF_033798665.1. NCBI lineage: Bacteria > Bacillati > Actinomycetota > Actinomycetes > Micrococcales > Sanguibacteraceae > Sanguibacter > Sanguibacter biliveldensis. The sequence continues at coordinate 2,785,453 of NZ_CP138359.1, read as the reverse complement.
CCAGACCCCGCAGCCCTGGTCCTCCCCGCGCGACGGCTTCGTCGAGGGGGCGCAGGTCGAGGTCGCCGAGACCACCGCGATCACCGGTCGCGACCTCTGCGAGGTCACCGGCTCGCGGATCACCGAGCGGGACGGCCAGACGGTCGACCTCCCCGTCCCGTCGACGATCACCCTCGAGGCCGGAGACGGCAACCGCCTCACGGTCACCAACACCGTCACCTGCGAGGCCGAGCTCACGCTCGTCAAGCAGGTGGCCGGCGGACCGGCCCAGCCCACCGACTGGGCCCTAGACGCCGTCGCACCGGACGGGTCCCTCCCCGGCCCGTCCGGTGCGACGGGAACCCCCGGCGCGACAGCCCTGGTCACCCCGGGCGTGCGCTACCCGCTCGTGGAGTCCGGAGACGGACGCTACGTGCAGACGATCCGGCCCGGCGCCGTGCTCGTCCCACCCTCGACAGGGTCGTGGCAGTGCGAGCAGGTGACCGCAGACGGCACAGTGGTCCCAGGCTTCAACGACGGGATCAACGGCGGTGTCACCGTCCCGCTCGGGTTCCGGGTCCGGTGCACCTCGGTGAACCAGTCGGCGACGCTCACCCTGGTCAAGGAGGTCGTCAACGACGACACCGGGACCGCCGAGCCCGCCGACTGGACGCTCACAGCGACCCCCACGGGCGACGTCCCGGAGGACGTCGTGGCTGAGAGCGTCACCGGCTCGACCGAAGGCGTGACGGTCCAGGTCCGACCCGGGACCGTCTACGACCTCACCGAGTCCGGACCCGAGGGGTACGCGCTCGCCTCCCTCGAGTGCAGCACAGGCCCCGGGGCCACCTTCGTCCCCGCGACCTCGGTCAGCCTGGCCGCGCTCGACTCGGTGACCTGCGTCTTCGTCAACGACGACGTCCCCCCGCCGCCCTCGTGGCTGCTGTCCAAGACGAGCGACCCCGCCGACGGCACCGTCGTCACCGAGGGCCAGACCGTCACCTACACCCTGCACGCCGTCAACGACGGGCAGGTCGACGTCCTCGGAGCCACAGCGGTCGACGACCTCACCGACGTGCTCGACGACGCGACGCTCGTCGAGCCCCTCGACCCGAGCCTCGCCCTCGACGCCGAGACCGGGCTGCTCACCTGGCAGCTCCCCGACCTCGTCGTCGGAGCCGCAGAGGCGACCGTGCAGTACGCGGTCGTGGTCTCCGAGGTCGAGACCGCGGGGACGCTCCACAACGTGGTGACCGCCGGTACTCCCGGTGGGCGCTGCCCGGCCGAGCTGCCGCCCGTGGGACGTGAGCTCGCCGCCGCGACCTTCCTGGCGGGAGCCGTCCAGGCCCTCGTCGAGAACGGCTGCGAGACAGACCACCCGACGGGGGAGGTCGACCTGTCGGTCGCCAAGACCCACGCCGCGGTCGTCGACGACGCCGTCGACTCCGGCTCGGGCCAGCGCCTCGACTACACGGTCGAGGTCACGAACGTCGGCGTCGACCCCGCCGCCGACGTGGTCGTCACCGACCCGCTGCCGGACTCGGTCGACTACGTCGAGGGCACTCTGGTCGCCCCCGCGGGCTGGACGGCGCAGATCGTCGACGGGCTGCTCACAGCCACCTCCGACGGCGACCTCGCCGCCGGGGAGGTCGCGACCTTCACCTACGCGGTCCTGGTCGGCGACGTCCCGCGGGCCGTCCCGGGCGGCGCCCACGACGACATCGTCAACACAGCCTGCGTCTCCTCGGCAGGGCTCGACGCCGACCTCGCAGACAACTGCGCGACCGACACGGTCCCCGTGAAGTCCGTGGCCGTCACGGCGCTCGCGGTCTGCGTGGACGACACCCCGTACGTCTCGTACGAGGTCACGCCGTCGAACGTCGTGGGAGACCCTGTCGTCGCCCTGCTCTGGTGGACCGCAGCGGCCTACGAGGCCCGGGACGTGACGATCGCTGCCGCCGACACCGCAGCGCTCCTCGCCGACGGCGCCTCGCAGGTCGACCGGGTCACGCTGCCCGACGGCTGGGTCCAGGGCGACACCATCACGGGTGAACAGCTGTGGCCCGGTGCCGCTGTCGACGCCGACGGTGATCCCGTCGCCTGGCCCGGCTGGACGCAGAGGGCAGACGGCACATGGTTCCTCGACCCTGCAGCCCCGTTCTACGAGCTGCGCGGCGAGACCGTCGTGGAGGTCCGGGTGAACCCGTCGACAGGGTCCGCCCTCCTCTACCCGCCGGCGACCCCGGACTGCGACGCCAACCCACCGGTCGTCGACCCGCCCACGGTGGCCCCGGCGTCCGGCGCGGTGCCCCGCGGTGGTCGAGGTGTCGTCTCCTCTCCGTCGTACCTGCCTCGTACCGGGGCCGAGATCGGCGCGGCGGCCCTGCTGGGTACCGGTCTGCTCGCCCTGGGGGCGATGCTCGTCGGGAGCCGCCGCAGGCGTGACGGGCTGACGCGGGACGGAAGGCTGTAGCGGCAGGCGGCGTGCCGGAGCGGTGAGGGTCGGGCTGCGGACGCAGCCTGACCACCGTGGCGGGGCCCCACGAGCACCCGGGGCCCCGCCACCGGTGCGCGCCCGGACGTCGAGGTCCAGCCCCGTGGTCGTCGGCCCTCACGGCTCGCGAGCGGCACTCACCGCTCGCGAGCGCTCGGAGCGTGCCAGGGTGGTCTCAGGAGGACCGACCGGCCGACGAGAGGCAGACGCATGGACCAGGCAGCACAGGCGAGCGCGACCCCGACCGCAGGAACCGTGACGCACGACCACCCGGTCCTCGACCTCGCAGGGACGTGGAACGCCCGTGACGTCGGTCGTCCTCCCGCACCTTGCGAACCTGGGGGGAGCAGCGCCAGCAGCTCTGCGGGTGATGCAGGACCAGGGCCGGTGCTGCGCGCCGGGGTGCTGCTCCGCTCGGCCTCGCTCAGCACTCTCGCTCCCGAGGGTGTCGCGACGCTCGAGCGCCTCGGTGTCTCTGCGGTCCTGGACCTGCGAGGCGACCACGAGGTCGAGCGCGACGGGGCCGACGTCCTGCCCGCCGGGACACGCCAGGTCCGGCTGCCCTTCGGCGACCTCGGCCGCTCGCACGCCGAGCCCGAGGGCGCCGGGGCCCAGGGCGCCCCGGCCGACCCGCGGGAGATGCTCGCGCGCCTCGCGAGCAGCGACGACCCCGCTGCGGCAGGGGAGAACCTCATGCACCGCCTCTACGCAGGCTTCGCCGAAGATCCTGCCGCGCTCGAGGCTGTCGCGGGAGCCTTCGAGGCCCTCGCCTCGGAGCCCGGAGCCGTCCTGGTGCACTGCTCGGCCGGCAAGGACCGCACGGGCTGGGTCGTCGCCGTCGTCCAGCTGCTCTGCGGGGTCTCGCGGGACGACGTGCTCGAGGAGTACCTGAGGTCGGCGTCGTCCGCCCCGACGCTCGCGGCCACGCTCCCGGACGTCCCCGGGGTGCCCCCGGAGTTCTGGTCAGCGTTCACGACAGTCCGCCCCTCGTACCTCCGGACCGCCCTCGACGCCGTCGAGGACACCTACGGCTCCCTCGAGGCGTACGCCGAGGCGGCAGGCGTCACCCCGGACGTCCTGGACGCTGTACGGGCACGCCTCGTCCAGCATGCCGGCCAGACCGGGTGAGATCCGCAGGCCTCACCCGGCGCGCGCGTTTGGCCTGACCACCGTTGCGGGCGAGAATCGTCGGGTGAGCATCAGCAGCGGTCGTCAGTCCCAGGGGTCGGCAGGTCCGTCGTCGCAGCCGTCTGGGTCGAGCGCCGACGTCACCGAGCCGCACGTCACGGTCTTCGACGTGGTGACAGACCTGCGCCGTGACGTCGCCGCGGTCGAGCTCCCGCTGTCGATCGAGGGATCAGACGTGGCGGCGGGTCAACGCTCGCGTCTCGTCGACCAGCTCGACGACCACCTGCTCCCACGGCTCAAAGAGCTCTCCAGCCCGGCCGTCGTGGTCATCGCCGGCTCGACAGGGGCCGGCAAGTCGACCCTGCTCAACTCCTTGCTCCACGAAGAGGTCTCCGAGGCGTCGGTGATCCGCCCGACCACCCGCGAGCCCGTCGTCGTCTACAACCCGCAGGACGCCGAGGTCATCGAGGGCACCCCGCTCGTGGGCGCCGTGCGGTCCGTCGCCAACGTGAACGTCCCGCGGGGTATCGCCCTGCTCGACGCACCGGACCTCGACTCCGTCCTCGACGAGAACCGCGAGACGGCCAGCCGGCTCCTCGAGGGCGCTGACCTCTGGCTCTTCGTCACCACGGCGGCCCGCTACGGTGACGCCCTGCCCTGGCGGACCCTCGAAGGCGCCGTCGAGCGCGGTGCGACAGTCGCGATGGTGCTCAACCGCGCGCCCAAGGCCTCGCTCACCACAGTCCGTGGCGACCTCCTCAACAGGCTGCGAGAGCACCGGATGGAGAGCGCACCGCTGTTCGTGGTCCCTGACGCCGGTCCCCACGAAGGACTGCTCGACGCGTCGTCGGTCGCCCCGATCGAACGCTGGCTGCGCACGCTAGGCGGCGCCGACAGGGCCCGCTCTGTCATCCTGCGCACGCTGCGCGGCTCGCTCGCGGCGCTCCCGCCGTGGGTCGACGAGCTCAGCGGCCACGTCGAGGCCCAGCACGCCGCCGCCGTCCGGCTGCGCCGGGCCGCCGACGCCGCCCTGCCGCCCGTCGCGCAGGCGACCCGCCTCGTCGTCGAGTCCGGTCGCCTCTCGCTCGGCGCTGTCGAGACCCGGTGGTCGCAGCTCACGGCTCCCGCCAGGCTCGACAAGGCGATCTCGCGCTCGGGCCTCGCCCGTGGCTCGGCCCGCCGCGGCCGTTCGCGCGACGAGCACCTCGAAGCCCTCACCGAGACGGTCCGTGAGGCTGCCACGGCGATCCTCACGGTCGCCACGGCTGACGCCCGCGCCGCCCTGCGCGAGGCGCTCGAGCCGCTCCCGGGTGGTGCAGGTCTGGTCCCCGAGGTCACGGAGGCCCAGGACGACGCGTCCGCGCTCGAGGCCGTCGACGCCTGGGTCGCCGCAGCACGCGCCGACATCGAGCGGATCGACGAGTCCGAGGGCAAGCAGAACGCCGCGGCGGTCCGCGCCTTCGGGCGAGACGGCCTCACCGCCCTGCTGCTCGCCTCGGCGGTCGGGCTGGCCGCCGCCGAGGACCTGCTGGGACGCCTGCTCGGCAACGCCGGACGTGACCTCAGCCCTGAGGTGACGAGCAGGCTCGCAGACGCCGCCGAGGCCGCGGTGCTAGCGCAGGGTGTCCCCGTCCAGACCGCGCTCGACCACCCCGCGCTGGCCGACGACGCGGCGATCGGCCTGCGGGTCCGCCTCGCAGAGCTCGCCCAGCTGACCTGACATGACCACTCCACAGGAGCGCACCGTGACCCCGTCCGACACCCGCCCCGCCCGCCGCACGGCCGAGACCGCGTCGACGGACGGAGCGCGCTACTCCGAGCACGTCGCCAACCTGCGGCACGCCCTCGAGGTCGCCGGAGACAGGCTCGACCCGCAGGTCGCCGCCCATGCACGCTCAGTCCTCGCCGGGGCCGACGAGCGGCTCGCCCTCGGCGTCGACCACACGATCGTCGCGCTCGCCGGGGGCACAGGCTCGGGAAAGTCGAGCACCTTCAACGCGATCTCCAGGCTCTCCTTCGCCGATGTCGGGGTGCGCCGCCCCACGACGGCCCGGGTGACGGCCTGCGCCTGGAGCGACGACGCGACCCCGCTGCTCGACTGGCTCGAGGTGGACACCGAGCGCCGCATCAGCCGCGGCACCGAGCTCGACGGGGCGGAAGAGGAGTCCCTCGCGGGGCTGATCCTCCTCGACCTGCCGGACCACGACTCGATCGCCTCCGCGCACCGGGAGATCGTCGACAGGATCCTGCCTCTCGTCGACCTGCTCATCTGGGTCGTCGACCCGCAGAAGTACGCCGACGAGGCGCTGCACGCCGGGTACCTGCAGTCCTTCGTCGGCGCCGAGGCGTCGATGATCGTGGTGCTCAACCAGATCGACACCGTCGCGGCTGCTGGCCGTGACGCCCTCGTCGCCGACGTCTCGCGTCTTCTCCGCGAAGACGGTCTGGTCGGGGTCGACGTGCGTGCGGTGTCTGCGCGCACCGGTGAGGGGATCGACGAGCTCCGGGAGACCTTGCGCGAGGCTGTCAGCCGCCGCAGCGTCGCGGCGCGCCGTCTCGCCGACGAGCTCGACCGAGAAGGCCGCCGGATCGCCGAGGAGGTCCCCGCGTCCGTCCTCGAGCAGGTCGCTCCGCTGGTGCCGGGCGAGGTCGACCGCGTCGCCGTCGCGGTCGGCGTGCAGGCTGTCGTCGACGACGTCCGCGCGAGCGTCCGCTCGGGCCGGACCGCGGCCCGGGCGCCGGAGTTCCGCAGCCCGCAGGAGTCTGCTGTCCGGGTGATCCGCAGCCGGTGGGTCAGCAAGGTGGCCGACGGCATGAAGCCTGCCTGGGCCCAGTCTCTCGACGAGGCCGTCCCGGAGCAGGACGCGATCTCCGCGGCGCTGCTCGGGGCCCTCGAGGCCGTCCCTGTCGACGCCTCGCCGTCCGCGAGGGCGAAGAGCCTGCGCAAGGCCGCGTGGTGGGTCCTCGGCGCAGCCGTGGTGCTCGCGGTCGCCGCGATCCTCGTGGTCGCGGGGGTCGTCGACGTGGAGGCTGCCTTCGGTGCGGTGGCAGGGGCTGCGGCAGGCGCCGCAGTCCTCGTGGCTGTCGTCCTGCTGGTCGTCGGGTCACGGACTCGCGCGGCTGCGGCCGACGAGCGCGCGGAGAAGGTCAAGACCGCAGCACTCGACGCGTTGCGGTCGACTGTCGAGACCACGCTCGCACGACCGGCGCAGACAGTGCTCGACGAGCACCGCACAGTGCGCGAGTCGGCGCTCTCGGTCCGGGACAGCGGGTCGGCTGCGTCCGCCGGGACGGGCCCTGCGCAGCGCTAGGTCCTCGTCGAGATCTTCTCGTCAGGCCGTCGTGGAGCGGTGCTCCACGGGCCTGGACGCTCGAGGACCGGTGCCCTCGTCGGTGCCTGCTCTGAGGTCTTGGCTCGTCCCCAGTGGCGTCTGGACAGCCGTCGTCCACAGCGCCCCGCAGACTCCTCGTCGAGCGCAACCAGGTCGCGAGATGCTCGGTCCTCTCGACGTCCGACCAGGACGTCCGCGGTCGTGGAGGACCTATGAGCATCGACAGCAAGATCACCGTCTCCGGCTGGGTCGGGACCCAGCCACGCCACGTCGTCACGCAGAACGGCACGTCGTTCACAGTGTTCCGTCTCGGCAGCACGAAGCGCTACTTCGACAGGTCCCAGGAGAGCTGGGTCGACGGCGCGACGACCTGGTTCACGGTCAAGACGTGGCGCAGCGCTGCTGTCAACGTCGCCGAGTCCTTGCGCAGGTCTGACCCGGTGGTCGTCCACGGTGCCCTGTCGACCGAGGTGTGGGAGTCGCCCGACGGACCTCGGACGACGCTGGTGATCGAGGCTGACGCGCTCGGCCCGGACCTCACCCGGGGTCAGGCCACGTTCCGGCACACGGTCCACCAGGCCGGGGGAGAGGCCGTCCACCCGACCGGCGCCGAGGTGAGCACCTCGACGCCGTCCGGCGGCTCACCGCTCGACCCTCTCCTCACCGCACCTCTCGACCCTCTCGACGCAGCACCCCTCGACTCGTCCGCCGAGGACCCGTGGTTGGTCGACGGGAGCCGTGCGCAGGTCGACAGGTCGGCGTCGGAGCCCTCCGAGACGGTCCCGGCCGTGAGCGCGTAGGCTGGGGGGTCGAGCATCCCGCCGGGTCGCTCGGCCCCGTGGTCTCCTCTCGACCTCGCACCAGTCGTGCGTCGTCGGCAGGGCTGCGGTCGTGCGGCGAGCGGCGGGCATCCCCTAGAACTGCGCGCGAGCGAACCCGCTCCTGCGCCCGACGAGCATGAGGCGGACAGAGAGCCAGTGGCTGAGTTCATCTACTCCATGTACAAGACGCGCAAGGCGCACGGCGACAAGGTCATCCTCGATGACGTGACGCTGAACTTCCTCCCCGGAGCGAAGATCGGGGTCGTCGGCCCCAACGGTGCCGGCAAGTCGACCATCCTCAAGATCATGGCGGGGCTCGAGCAGCCCTCCAACGGCGAGGCACGCCTGTCTCCAGGCTTCTCCGTCGGCATCCTCCTGCAGGAGCCGCCGCTCAACGAGGAGAAGACCGTCCTGGGCAACGTCGAAGAGGGCGTCGCAGAGATCAAGGGCAAGCTGGACCGCTTCAACGAGATCTCGGCCCTCATGGCTGAGCCCGACGCGGACTTCGACACCCTGCTCGCCGAGATGGGAGAGCTCCAGGAGGCGCTCGACCACGCCGACGCGTGGGACCTCGACGCGCAGCTCGAGCAGGCGATGGACGCGTTGCGGTGCCCGCCGCCGGACGCCGACGTCAAGGTCCTCTCCGGTGGTGAGCGCCGCCGCGTGGCGCTCTGCAAGCTCCTCCTCGAGAAGCCCGACCTGCTGCTCCTCGACGAGCCCACCAACCACCTCGACGCCGAGTCGGTCCTCTGGCTCGAGCAGCACCTGTCCTCCTACGCCGGCGCGATCCTCGCCGTCACCCACGACAGGTACTTCCTCGACCACGTCGCGGAGTGGATCTGCGAGGTCGACCGCGGACGCCTGTACCCCTACGAGGGCAACTACTCGACCTACCTCGAGAAGAAGGGCGAGCGCCTCAAGGTCCAGGGCAAGAAGGACCTCAAGCTCGCCAAGCGTCTTGCCGACGAGCTCGAGTGGGTCCGGATGAACGCCAAGGGCCGTCAGACCAAGTCGAAGGCTCGTCTGGCGCGCTACGAAGAGATGGCCGCCGAGGCAGACCGCACCCGCAAGCTGGACTTCGAAGAGATCCAGATCCCGCCGGGCCCGCGTCTGGGCAGCGTGGTCATCGAGGCCAACGACCTCAACAAGGGCTTCGACGGTCGCACCCTCATCGACGGGCTCTCCTTCACGCTGCCGCGCAACGGCATCGTGGGGGTCATCGGCCCGAACGGTGTGGGTAAGACGACGCTCTTCAAGACGATCGTCGGCCTCGAGCCCCTCGACGGTGGCGAGCTGAAGATCGGTGAGACGGTCTCGATCTCCTACGTCGACCAGTCGCGTGGTGGCATCGACCCGAAGAAGTCGCTCTGGGAGGTCGTCTCCGACGGCAACGACTACATCAAGGTCGGCAACGTCGAGATGCCGTCGCGGGCCTACGTGGCCGCCTTCGGCTTCAAGGGCCCGGACCAGCAGAAGGCCGCAGGCGTGCTCTCCGGTGGAGAGCGCAACCGTCTGAACCTGGCGCTCACCCTCAAGCAGGGCGGGAACCTCCTGCTGCTCGACGAGCCCACCAACGACCTCGACGTCGAGACCCTCGGCTCGCTCGAGAACGCTCTGCTGGAGTTCCCGGGCTGCGCCGTCGTGGTCTCTCACGACCGCTGGTTCCTCGACAGGGTCGCGACCCACATCCTCGCCTACGAGGGCACCGAGGAGAACCCCGCGTCCTGGTACTGGTTCGAGGGGAACTTCGCCTCGTACGAGGAGAACAAGGTCGCGCGCCTCGGTGACGACGCCGCACGTCCGCACCGCGTCACGCACCGCAAGCTCACCCGCGACTGATCTGTCTGCCACGGGTGTGGACCAGGGGAAACTCCGGCAGACTGCATCCATGACAGACGGATCGCCGCACGCGCACCAGGTCGACGACGACGATCGCGTCGTCGTCGACCTGGTGTCGTCTCTGACGGACCTGCGGTCCGCGATCCACAGGGCGGGGTTCCCGCTCGAGACGGTCACCGCTCCGAGGGCACGGGCTGAGCGGACCAAGGCCCTCGACCAGCTCGACGACTATCTGCTCCCGCGGCTCAGGTCGCAGGACGCACCGATGCTCGTCGTCGTCGGCGGGTCGACAGGCGCCGGCAAGTCGACGCTCGTCAACTCGATCCTCGGAGAGCGGGTCACCGCACCCGGAGCGCTGCGCCCGACGACCCGGTCGCCGGTCCTCGTCCACCACCCGCTCGACACGGAGTGGTTCACGAGCGACCGGATCTTCCCTCACCTCGCTCGCGAGACGGGCGGGACCCCGTCCAGCGTGCCGCCCCCACCCCCGCACGGCGCGTCGGGGCCCGGTCGCAGCCCGGACCGTCGCCAGCACGGTGACGACAGGCCCTCGCGCTCTCTGCGCCTGGTCCCGTCCGAGGCGCTGCCGCGCGGTCTCGCGATCCTCGACGCCCCCGACGTCGACTCGGTCGTCGCCGGCAACCGAGAGCTCGCCGCTCAGCTGCTGGCCGCGGCCGACCTCTGGCTCTTCGTCACCACGGCCGCCCGCTACGCCGACGCCGTCCCGTGGGAGCTCCTCGACGAGGGTGCCTCCCGACGCGCGCAGGTCGCGATCGTCGTCGACAGGATCGACCCCGGGGCGGAGGTCGTCGCCGACCACCTCCGCGAGATGCTCGCCGCGCGCGGGCTCGGTCACGCCCCGGTCTTCGTGATCCGGGAGACGTCCCTCGTGGACGGTCTGCTCCCCGTCAGCCTCGTCGCGCCGGTGTCGCGCTGGCTGACTGCTGTCGGGAGCGACGCGACAGCCCGCGACGCCGTCGTGGCCGCGACCCGGGACGGGGTCGTGGACGACCTCGTGGGCCGGGCGCTCGTGCTCGCCGACGCCGCCGACGCCCAGGACGCCGTGGCCTCTGCCCTGCGGCGGACCGTCGAGCGCGCCTACGACGAGGCGGCGCGCGAGATCAGCACATCGACCTCCGACGGGTCCATGCTGCGTGGTGAGGTGCTCTCACGCTGGCAGGACTTCGTCGGGACCGGTGAGTTCATGCGCGGGGTCGAAGAGCGGATCGGCCGCGTCCGTGACGCTGTCAGCGGGTTCTTCCGCGGCCGCCCAGGGAGCGCGCCCAAGGTGGCGGTCGCGATCAGCAGCAACCTCGAGGCGATCGTCTTCGACGCCGCGGACCGAGCGGCAGAACGGTCCTACTCGGCGTGGCAGGACGACACCGCCGGTGCCGCGCTGGGCCCCTCTCTCGACCTCTCGAGGGCCTCGGGCACTCTGCGCCAGGACCTCGCGGAGCAGGTCCGCGGCTGGCAGGGTGACGTGCTCGCCCTCGTGTCCGAGCGCGGCGCCTCCAAGCGCGGACGGGCACGGGTCCTGGCCGTCGGGGTCAACGGGATCGGCGCAGCACTCATGATCGTGGTCTTCGCCTCGACCGGAGGGCTCACGGGCGCCGAGGTCGGGATCGCGGGCGGGTCGGTGCTCCTCGCCCAGCGTCTCCTCGAAGGTGTGTTCGGGGACGATGCCGTGCGTGCGCTCGCGCGCGACGCGCACGGGCTGCTCACCCGACGCGTCCGTGTGCTCCTCGACGCCGAGGCTGCGCGGTTCACCTCACGGATCGACGAGGCCTTCGGTGGCGGGGAGCGCGGCACGCCGGCCGGACAGGGCGGGATGTCCCACGGTGCTGGCCAGGCGTCAGGGTCTACCACCCGCCCGGGGAGCGACACCGCGACGGACCCGGCCAGCTCGACACAGGGCCCAGGTCGAGGTGCGGGCCCGGAGCTGAGGGCCAGGGCGTACGCCGTCCAGCGTGCCGCTGCCCAGGGATGGGCCGGTCGGGCGACCCCGTCGTTGCACCCGACGACGGTGCCGCTCGACGGAGCCGTCACGGGCGATTACGTCGGCGGCGCGAGCGCCGGCGCAGGTGGGACGCTCGAGGCGGACGAGCGGGTGCGGGTCGGACGTCTGCGGGGGGCCGACCTCGAGATCGTCGAGAGCCCGTACGCTGCTCCGGTGCCACCACCACCGCTGCCTCCCGCACGTCGCGGCATGCTCAGCAGGTTCTGGCACCGTCGGGCGGACCGTCAGGACGCCGGGCAGCCCTCGGTCCCGCCGGCTCCGAGCGGCTGGCCGGCGGCAGGCTCACAGGCCAGCGGTCCGACCGTCGTCGAGACCCGCTCGGGCGACGTCGACCGCACAGACGCGTCCCGACGGGACGACACTCTCCGAGCACCAGCACCAGCACCAGCACCAGCACCAGCACCAGCACCAGCACCAGCACCAGCACCAGCACCAGCACCAGCACCAGACGACCGGGAAGGTCCGCGCTGATGCGGGCTCTCGCTACCTCTGGCCGCCGCCGGAGCGAGGCGCTGACCCTGCGGGTCCAGGCACTCGAGAGTGCTCTCGAGGCCGGGCGCGGATGGCTCGACGGGCCCACGGTCGAGCGGGGTGAGCAGGTCGCCGCGCACGCCCGTGCGAGGCTGGACCAGTCGGTCGACCACACCGTCGTCGCGCTGGCAGGCTCGACGGGCTCGGGGAAGTCCTCCATCTTCAACGTGCTCGCCGGTCACGACCTGGCGACCCCGGGGGTCCGCCGGCCGACCACCTCGCGGGCGATGGCGGCAGTCTGGGAGGCAGACCCGCAGGGGGCGCAGGCGGCGTCCCGGCTGCTCGACTGGCTCGACGTCCCGTTGCGGACCTTCCTCGAGCCCGGAGCCGACAACCAGGGTCTGGTCCTCCTCGACCTGCCAGACCACGACTCCGTGGTCGTCGAGCACCGGGTGCGCTCCGACCTCCTCGTGGACCGTGCCGACCTGCTCGTCTGGGTGGTCGACCCGCAGAAGTACGCCGACGCCGTCCTCCACGAGCAGTACCTGCGCCCACTTGCCGGTCATGCCGGCGTCGTCGTCCTGGTGCTCAACCAGATCGACAGGCTCTCGCACGTCGACCAGCTCCAGTGCCTGGCGGACCTGCGCCGTCTCGCAGCCCAGGACGGGCTCGGGTCGTGCCCCGTCATCGGTCTCTCTGCTGTCACCGGACAAGGCGTGGGGGAGCTGCGCTCGCTCGTTGCCTCGGCCGCAGCCGCCCGCGAGGCCGCGACCTCTCGACTGCTCGCCGACGTGCGGGCTGCTGCCGAGCGTGTCTCGCAGGAGTGCGGCCCCGCGCGCGAGGTGCGCAACCGGGCCGCAGCCCGAGGCGAGCTGACGACGGCGCTGCTGCACGCGGCACGGGCCGACGTGGTGGTCGACGCGGTCCGCGCGTCGTCCTTGCTGCGCGCCCGGGCTGCCACGGGGTGGCCGTTGACACGGTGGGTCGGACGGTTGCGCTCTGACCCTCTGCGGCGGCTCAACCTGCTGCGCCGTGACGTGCGGACCGAGCTGAGTCGCACGTCTCTGCCGCCCATGGACGCGGCGATGGCTGCCAAGACCCACACAGCCGTCCGGGAGTACGTCGACGGTGCCTCGGCCGGAGCACCGGCCCCGTGGGTGCTGGCCACGCGCGCACTCGTCCGGGACGACGGGCTGCCCGACGCCCTCGACCAGGCTGTCGCACGGACCGAGCTCGACGGGGAGCGGCGTCCCCGCTGGTGGTCGGTCGCGTCGGCCGTGCAGTGGGCCGCGGTGGCCGTGCTGCTCGTCGGGGTGCTCTGGCTCGCGGGCCTTGCGGTGCTGTCCTTCATCCAGCTGCCCGTGGCGAGCTCGCCGGACATCGAGGGATACCCCATCCCGACGCTGCTGGTGGTCGTCGGCCTGCTCCTCGGCGTGATCCTCGCCCTCATCGCACGGCTGCTGTCCTACATCGGCGCGAACAGGGCGGCCAGGCGCGCAGAACGGCGGCTCCGGGTCCAGGTCTCGGCGGTCGCGAGCCTGTCGGTCGTCGAGCCTGTCGAAGCCCAGCGGCACCTCCTGGACGAGTGCCGAGCGGCCGCGGCCCTCGCGGCCCGCTGACCGGACCAGCGTCCGGCCGGGAGGCGGCCTGTGCTGGGCAGCGTCACGAGGTCCCACCCGAGGTGTGCTGAACTTGTCGGGTGACTCGTCTCTTCGTCCCCGTCCAGCTCAGGTGGTCCGACCTCGACGCCTACGGCCACGTCAACAACGTCGAGATGTTCCGCATCCTCGAAGAGGCGCGGATCACGGCCTTCTGGGCCCATCCCGCAGAAGAGGCGTCACCGGCCGCCGCGCACGACGCCTGGCCGACAGCCGTCCTCGACTCCGGTCCCGGTGCCTCCTCCCACACCTTCGTGGCCCGTCAGGAGATCGAGTACCTGCGGCCTCTCGGCTTCGCCAGGCGACCTGTGCGGGTCGAGATGTGGATCGGGCACATGGGCGGCGCGAGCCTCGACGTCTGCTACGAGGTGCACGACGACTCGAGCCCGACCGAGCGATCGGGCCCGGGGTCGACCGCACGACCCGTCGCACGGGCCGTCACCACGATCGTCCTCGTCTCGGCCGAGACGGGTTCACCGCGCCGCATCGCCCCTCACGAGCGCGCTGCGTGGGAGCCCTTCGTCGGGGAGCCCGTCAGCTTCCGTCGCCGAGGAGCCTGATCACCGCAGCCTCGGCGGCCGAGCGGGTGCTGCACGGCGGGATGGTCGAGCCACGCTCCCACAGGTCGAACAGACGCGGGTCGATGTAGGACGCGCGGGCGACCGTCGGGGTGTTCCCGAGCTCACCGGCGACCGTGCGCACCACGCCGGTGACGACAGTCCTGCGCTTGCGGTCGGACGAGGGCGCGGGCCCGGCCGCCTCGAGCAGCTGGGCCGCGAGGACGGTGGCGTGCCAGGTCCTGAACACCTTCGCGCTCGCGTCGGAGCCGAGGCGCTCCTTGACGTAGCCGGAGACGTCGGCCGAGGAGACTGTGTGCCACGTCGCGGGGCTGCCGGGCTTGCGCCAGGCGACCAACCTGTCGGAGGGGTCCCGACGACGCAGGAAGGTCCGGACGGCCGCGTGGACGTCGGGGTCGTCGATCGTGATGTCCTGGTCCTTGCCGGACTTCGCCGGGAACTGGAACCTCACCGTCCCGTCGCGTCGGGCGGTGACATGAGAGCGCAGCAGGGTCGAGACGCCGTGGCTGTCGTTCTTCGCGGCATAGGACTCGCCGCCGAGGCGGAAGAGCCCGACGTCGAGCAGCCTGAAGACGACAGCGAGGGCCTTGTCCCGCGGCATGCCGGGCAGCTGGAGGTCGCGGGTCACCCGCCCTCGAGCACCCGGCAGCCTCGACCCGACCTCGAGGGCATGGTCGTGCTTGGCCCGGTCGCGGCGCTCGCGCCACTGCGGGTGGTAGATGTACTGGCCGCGCCCGGCGGCGTCGACCCCGTAGGCCTGCACGTGCCCGTTGGGGTACGGGCAGATCCACACCTGCTCCCAGGCTGGCGGGACGACGAGGTCACGGCAGCGCTCGAGCACCTCGGGATCCTCGACGCGCTGACCCGAGGAGTCGACATAGCTGAAGCCGCTCCCGCTGCGCCGGCGGGAGATGCCGGGCTGGGAGACGGTGACACGGCGGAGGCGAGGCATGGGACGATTCTGACCCCGCGCGAGCGGCGCAGCATCCTGAAGCCTGTGCAGAGCCAGAGCCAGAGCCAGAGCCAGAGCCAGAACCAGAGCAAGAGCCTGTGCAGAACCACAACCAGAGCCAGAGCGGGTTCCCGCCCAGAACCACAACCAGAGCCAGAGCGGGTTCCTGCCCAGAACCACAACCAGAGCCAGAGCGGGTTCCCGCCCAGAACCAGTTCAGAGCCCGGGCCAGAGCGGGACCCGGCGCAAGAGCCAGCGCGAGACCCGGCCCCAGCGCCGCGCAGCCTACGGCACGCGGACCATGCCCTCCTGGGCCACGCTCGCGACGAGCACACCTTCCTGCGTGAACACCTCGGCCGTCCCGAGCCCTCGGCCGCCCTGCGCCGACGGGGACCCCTGGACGAACAGCAACCACTCGTCGACGTGCACGTCGCGGTGCCACCACATGGCGTGGTCCAGGCTCGCGACGCTCAGGCCCGGGGTCATCCAGCTGTTGCCACCCTTGCGCAGGACGGGCTCGAGCATGATCTGGTCGCACGCGTACATGAGGAGTGCGCGGTGCATCAGCTGGTCGGCCGGGACCTCTCCGCGGGCCCGCATCCACACGCACTGGCGGTCGGTCTGCTCGCCGCGCGGGCCGAGGTACAGGGAGCCTTCGACGTGACGGACGTCGAAGGCGCTCTGCCGCGACCAGAAGTCTGCGACAGGGTGGTCGATGGCGCCCAGCTCCTCCTGAGCGGAGCGGACCTCGTCGGGGGCGGGGACGTCAGGCATGGCCGAGGAGTGCTCGACGCCCTCCTGGAGCTCCTGGAAGGAGGCGATCATCGAGAGGATCGCGCTGCCGCTCTGGTACGCGTGCGTCCGGCGGGCGCTGAAGGAGCGGCCGTCCCGCAGGCGCTCGACGGCGAAGTCCACGGGCTGCTGGATGTCTCCGGCCCGCAGGAAGTATCCGTGCAGCGAGTGGGGGAGACGACCGCGGTCCACGGTCGCCCCGGCGGCGAGGAGTGCCTGGGCGAGGACCTGACCTCCGTAGACACGACCGTTGGGCTGGTGCACGCTCGCGCCGGAGTAGACGTCTTCTCCGGTCTCGGCCCCGAGGTACTGCAGGTCGAGGACGGACAGCAGATGAGCGAGCGGGTCGTGCGGGGCCGTCTGGTCGGGCGAGACGGTCTGCACTGTGGCCTCGGTCTGGTCGGTCACGCGGGACTCCTACTCGTCGAAGGTGTTGATGAGTGAGTGGGCAGCCCGGTCGAGGTAGTCCCACAGGGTGGCGCGGTGCAGCGGCGGGAGGTCGAGAGAGTCGACGGCCCTGCGCATGTGCAGCAACCAGTGGTCACGAGCCTCCGGGTTGACCTTGAAGGGCGCGTGCCGCATCCGCAGCCGCGGGTGCCCGCGGGTGTCGGAGTAGGTCGTCGGACCGCCCCAGTACTGCTCGAGGAACAGCGTCATGCGTTCCTTGGCGGGCCCGAGGTCTGCCTCGGGGTACATGGGACGCAAGATCTCGTCCTCGGCCACGCCCTCGTAGAAGGCGTCGACCAGCCTGACGAAGGTCTCGTGGCCGCCGACCTGGTCGTAGAAGACGTCGGTCTGTCCGGGGGTCTGGTCGCTCACCCAGCCATCATCGCAAAGTTCCCGTCCGGCTCGCGCACGCTCACCCGGGTCGAGCGGCCCGGGACCGTCGTGATCGGGCAGGCCCGCACGCCACCCTGTGACCCACGTCACGAGATGCTTGCCAGCGGACCCCCTGTGCTCCTACGTTCGAGCCAGGAGACCGCGTGCGCGTCCTCCCTGATCGGAGGGTCCAGATGAGCGCCTCACCGTCCCAGACCACGCACACGACGCAGGCCGCACCGTGGCTGCCGCTGCTCGTCGTCGTCCTCACCCAGATCCAGGCGTCCTTCGCCGTCAACGCGCTCACGGTGTCGATGGAGGGGATCACCACAGACCTGAGCACCCCCGCGACGTCGGTCGGCACGGCGATCACCGCCGGGACCTTCGCGATGGCCGCCTTCATCCTGCTCGGCGCCAAGGTCGGTGCCAGGTACGGGTCGCGCACGGTCTTCCAGGTGGCCGTCGCGATCCACGCGCTCGCGATGGCAGGCGTCGCGCTCAGCCAGAGCCCCGCGATGCTCTTCGTCGCCCAGGCGTCCTCGGGCGCTGTCATCGCCCTCATCGCCCCGGCCCTCACGGTGTTCATCGCGACCAGCTATCACGGTCCGCAGCAGGCCAAGGCGATCGGCCTGCTGGCCGCCGCGATCCCGGCGGCCGGGGTCCTCGCGCTGCTCGTCGCGGGGACCTTCGCGACGACCATCGGCTGGCGGTACTCCTTCGCGCTCATGGTGGCCCTCGGCGCCGTGAACCTCGCGCTGAGCTTCCGCCTCAAGCCTGTTCCCCCGCAGCCCGGGCTGTCGATCGACTGGGTCGGAGCCGGGATCGCCGCCGCCGCGATCATCGCGCTGAGCTTCGGATTCAGCGGTCTGGGCTCGTGGGGCGTCGTCCTCGCCACCCCGCAGGCCCCCGTCGAGGTCCTCGGCCTCTCGCCCGCCTTCGTGCTCGTCATCGTGGGGGCTGTGCTCGGGCAGGTCTTCTTCCGCTGGGTGCGCCGACGCCAGGACGCCAGGCAGTCGCGGATCTTCGACCTGCGGGTCCTCGCGACGGGCTCGGAGAAGGCCGTCACGGCATGCATGGCCATCATGCTGTTCGTCGGGACAGCCGCGAACTTCCTCATCCCGCTCTACATCCAGGTGGTGCAGGGGCGCTCCAGCATCCAGACGTCGTTCTCGATCATCCCGTACACGTTGTCGATCTTCCTCGCCAGCACCTTCGTCGCGTACCTCTACGCGCAGTACTCGCCGAGCCTGCTGGCCCGCTGCGGCTTCGTCGTCGTCGCCCTCGCCCTCGTGCTGCTCGCCTTCACCATCAAGAACGACTGGGGCCAGGTGCTCGTCGTGCTCGGTCTGGTCCTGCTGGGCCTGGGGCAGGGGGCGATCGTCGCCCTGGTGTTCAACACCCTGCTGTCCTCGGCGCCGCGCGAGCTCGCCGGTGACGTCGGGGCGTGGCGAGGGCTGGTGCACAACCTGTCGGGGAGCGTCGGCATCGCTGTCGCGAGCGCCTTCGCGGTCGGTGTGCTCGCCTCGACCGTGGCGAGCGCCGCCGCCCAGCACCCCGAGATCCCACCCGGCCTCGTCGCGCAGGTCGACCTGGACGACGTGAACTTCCTCAGCAACGCCCAGGTCGCCGAGATCCTGGCGCGCACGACAGCCAACCCCGTCGAGCTGGCCGCGGCGATCGAGGTCAACAGCGAGGCACGGCTGCGAGCACTCCAGATCTCGCTGCTCGCGCTCGCGGGCATCGCGACGCTCGCGATCGTCCCGGCCGGACGGATGCCCAAGGTCCGTCCGGGGGACCTCCCCGAGGTCCTCGAGCCCGACGACCCTGACGCGATCGACGACGAGACGGCCGCGAGCCCGGAGCGTGGCTGAGAGGGTCTCTCGGTCGCACCTCGGTCTCAGAGCTCGAGGGTCATGAACACGCTGTGCGGGTCGTCCACGTAGCTCCCGAAGGGCGGGCACTCCACGAAGCCGGCTGCGGCGTAGAACCGGCGGGCTGGAGCGAAGAACTCCATGCTGCCGGTCTCGAGGGAGATCCGGCGGACCCCTCGGCTGCGCGCGTCCTCGACGAGGTGCGCGAGCATCTGGGAGGCGATCCCCTCGCCGCGACGGGCCGGGTCGGTGCGCATGCTCTTGAGCTCGGCGTGGGAACTCTCCGGTGCACGGTGCCCGTCGTGGCCGCTGCCGCGTCGGCTGCTGCGGTCGCCGCGCTCTTCGTCCTCGTCGTCGCCCTCGCGCTCGTCGGCGCTCTCGGCTGGGAGGTCGGCGAGGGCGCCGGTCCCGACGAGGACACCGTCGAGGCGCGCGACCCAGACCCGGACGCCCTGCCGCGACAGGCCGTCGAGGTCGAGGGCGTGCTGGCTCTCGGGAGGGGCGGTCGGTGCCATGTCGGCCAGGTGCGCGGCCAGGAACGTGTGCAGGTGCGGGTCGGCCAGGTCGGCGCGGGAGATCTCGAGAGTCACCGGGACATGGTGCCGCCCGAAGATGACGGGAGTGTTTCGCGAGGGCCAGGCCAGGGACCACAGCGGCACAGCCCCGGAGAACCAGATGGCAGAGCCGCAGAACCCGAGAGGACGAGAGCGTCTGAGGGTCAGAGACTCACAGACTCAGACCCCCTGAGACTCACAACCCCAGCTGGTCCAGCACCGACAGCCGCGACCGTACCCGTGCCTTCGCGTCCTGCGCGGTCTCGGCCGACGTGGCCAGCAGCGCGAGCTCGCGACACTCCTCGACCGTCACCTCGGCGAGCACGGCGGCGACGTCGGGGATCGCACGTGCGGTCATGGACAACGACGTGATGCCGAGCCCGACGAGCACGACGGCGAGGACAGGGTTCGACGCGGCCTCCCCGCAGACCCCGACGGGCCGCCCCTGCTGCGCGCCACCGGCGCAGGTGGCGGCCACGAGCTGGAGCACTGCGGGCTGCCACGGGTCCGACAGCTCGGCGAGGGACCCGAGCAGCCTGTCGGCGGCCATCGTGTACTGCGTGAGGTCGTTGGTGCCGATCGACGCAAAGCTGGCCCGCGCGAGGATCGGACCGGCGAGCAGCGCGGCGGAGGGCACCTCGATCATCACGCCCGGGACGTCGAGCCCGTGGGCTGTGCACGCGGCGACGAACTGCTCGGTCTCGGTGACCGTCGAGACCATCGGGGCCATCACCCACACCTGCGCGGTCTCTGCGGCGGCAGCCCGGGCGATCGCCTCGAGCTGCTGGTCGAGCAGCTCGGGGGAGCGCAGCGCGGTCCGAAGCCCGCGGACGCCGAGCGCGGGGTTCTCCTCGTCGTCGGACGTGAGGAAGGCGAGCGGTTTGTCCGCCCCGGAGTCGAGGGTGCGGATGACGACCTTGCGACCGGCGAAGGCGCTGAACACGCGCCTGTACGCGATCACCTGCTCGTCGACGGTCGGCGGCTGCTCACGGTCGAGGAAGCAGAACTCGGAGCGGAACAACCCGACACCCTCGGCCCCGGCGCGGGCGGCCGGCTCGGCGTCGGAGGGGTCTCCGATGTTCGCGAGCAGCTGGACCCTGTGCCCGTCCTTCGTCCGACCCTCGCCGTCGAAGGTGCGGGACCTCGCGGCGACGGCGCGCACCGTCGCGAGCTCGTCGTCCGTCGGGTCGGCGACCACGATGCCCGTCGAGCCGTTGACGAGCGCGAAGTGCCCGTCGCGGAGGAGGTCGTGAGCACCCTGGGCGGCGACCACCGCCGGGATGCCCTTGGCGTTGGCGACGATCGCGGTGTGCGACGTCGGTCCAGCGCCGTCGGTGACGATCGCGACGACCTGGGCAGGGTCGAGAGAGGCTGTGACCGACGGGGCGAGGTCGAGCGCCACGAGCACGAAGGGCGTGTCGCAGCTCGGCAGGCCGGGCTTGGGCCGTCCGGTCAGATGGGCGACCAGCCTGTCGCGGATGTCGTGCACGTCGCTGACCCGCTCGGCGAAGTACCCGCCGAGCGCCTCGAACTGCTCGGCGACGTCGGACGCGGCCTCCCACACGGCGCGCTCGGGGACCAGGTAGTCGTCGAGGACCCGGCGCTGGGCGTCGGCGACGAGCGTGGGGTCCGCGGCGATCGCGGCCGTGGCCTCGAGGATGCCGCGGGCCTCGCCCGTGGCCCGAGCGGCGTCGGCGTCGAGGTCGGCGGTGACCTGGTCGCTCGCCTCCTGGATCGCCGCGGCACGGGCGTGGTGGTCTTCCCGCGGCGAGAGCCTGAGCCCGGGGGAGGGCTCGGCGATCGGCAGGGGCATGTGCACCACGGGGCCGGCCACCAGGCCGGCGCAGACTCCGATCCCCGAGACCGTCCTCGTCGACGGGCGGGGTGCAGTGGTGTCCATCCGTACCTCCTGATCAGCGCAGTCTCCAGGCAGTCTCGCAGTAAAAACGCGTCGAGGCGACTACTCTTGGACCAGAGTCGATGAGCACGGCCGGCATCGATCCGCAGACCACGATCTATCAGGAGTTCTTTCATGAGCAAGGCACAGCAGATCCTCGCCGCACTGGGCGGACAGGCCAACGTCGTCGACCTGGAGCCGTGCATCACGCGACTGCGTGTCGAGGTCGCGAACCCTGACCTCATCAGCGAGACCGACCTCAAGGCGACAGGCGCCTTCGGCGTCGTGCGCTCGGGCCGCATCGTCCAGGTCATCGTCGGCCCGGAGGCCGACAACCTGGCCGCCGAGCTCGACGGCCTCCGCTGACCGGAGCGTCAGAAGTGGACCTCGGGGACGCCGCAGCCGTGACCGACCAGCCAGCACCCGCCCCGGTGCGGTTGGTCGCACCCGTGTCGGGTGAGGTCGTCGCGCTGGCGGACGTCCCCGACCAGGTCTTCGCAGAAGAGATCGTCGGGCCCGGTCTGGCCATCGAGCCGCGCTCGGCCACGGGAGGCACGGACACCGTCGTCCAGGCTCCCGTCGACGGGACGATCGGCTCGCTCTACCCGCACGCCTTCGCCATCGAGACCGACGACGAGCGCACGGTCCTCGTCCATCTCGGCATCGATACCGTGACGCTGCGCGGCGAGGGCTTCGAGCTGCACGTCGCCTCGGGCGACCAGGTCACCGCCGGGCAGCACCTCATCACCTGGGACCCTGACGCCGTCGCGGCTGCGGGGATGTCCACGGTGTGCGTCGTCATCGCCCTGCAGGGCGACCCCGCAGACGTCGACAGGGTCGCCGAGCCGGGCCAGCAGGTCAGCCGCGGCGACGAGATCGCCCGCTGGCGCTGAGCAGACGACCGCGCACCACCCCGTCCTGACTGTGCGCGGAGCCTCGTGACCGCGACGCAGGGATTCCCCGCAGTCCGCACCTGGGCGCGGTGGCCGGGCGACCGGGCCGCTCACTCGGCTGCGAGGGCCAGACCTGCCTCGGACAGCTCCGTGCGCACGGCCTCGCGCAGCGCGCGGGCGACGTCCCACTGCATCGACGGGTTGGTCCGCACCTCGATGTTGAGGGTCACGCCCGCAGCGCTGAGCGTCTCGATGCCCACCACACGGGGTGTCTCCTGCAGATAGGTGCTGAGCACAGGGTCGGCGGTCAGGCGGGCGCCGGCCCGGGTGAGGGCGGCGCGCGCCTGCTCGAGGTCGGCGTCGACGGCCAGCCCGACCTCGACTGTCGCCCGGGCCCATCCCTGGGTGCGGTTGCCGACGCGCAGGATCTCGCCGTTGCGCACGTACCAGAGCGTGCCCGAGGAGTCGCGGACCTTGGTGATGCGCAGCGCGACGGCCTCGACGGTCCCGGAGACGTCCCCGACGGTGATCGTGTCGCCGACCCCGTACTGGTCCTCGAAGAGCATGAACATGCCCGACAAGAAGTCCTTCACCAGGCTCTGCGCCCCGAAGCCGAGGGCCACGCCGGCGACCCCGGCCGACGCCACGAGCGGCATGATGTTGACGCCGACCTCGTCGAGCATCATCAGGACGACGATGGCCCCGACCACGAGGGTCGCCGTCGAGCGCAGCACAGACCCGATCGTGCGGGCGCGCTGCGCCCGCCGGGCCGCCGCGAGCGGGTTGGTCTGCAGCACCGCCGTGCCGACGCCTGTCGCGGCGAGGTTGCGCAGTCCCCGCCGGTCCATGAGCGAACCGCTCGCCAGGTGGTCGGTGACGGACTTGATCATCCGGCGCAGCAGGACGAGCACGACCAGGCCGACGAGCGCTGTGAGCACCAGGCGCAACGGTGTCCCGACGAACCAGTCGCCCCACGAGCTCAGGCTCGAGGCGTCGAAGGGCTCGGTGCCTGCCGCGGCGCTGACGGTGCCGAAGGTGGAGAAGGTGGAGAAGAGAACCATGACCTCCACGCTACCCAGACCCTGGCGCGCGCGTCGTCCTGTCCCGTGGACGTACGCCCACGAGCATCTGCGACAGCGTGCACTGCGCCACACCGCCCGCGCTGTGATGCCCAACCCGCGAGTCTCTGGCAGGATTCACACGTGGACCCCACTGAGCGCGCGACCCTCTCACCTGCACTTGTCGACCTCGCCGAGGCTCACGGGATCTCCCCCGACCACTGGGGATTCCACGGCGAGAAGAAGAGCGCACCCGCCTCGACCCTCGTCGCGATCCTCGGGGCGCTGGGAGTCGACGCGACGTCGCCCGAGAACATCGACGTGGCCCTGGCGACAGTCGTCGACGACGAGTGGCGCCGGATGCTCCCGCCGACCGTCGTGACCCGACGTGGCGTGGCTTTCAGGGTGCCTGTGCACGTGACCGACGGCGTGGACGTCGAGGTCTGGGCCGAGCTCGAGGACGGCACGCACGTGGCCCTGTCGCAGGTCGACGACTACGTCGAGCCACGGACCGTGGACGGCCGGACCATCGGCCGGGCGACCTTCGAGCTCCCGGCCGACCTCCCGCTCGGCTGGCACGAGCTCCGTGCCCGCACCCGCGACGGCCAGTCCCGCGCCGTGCTCGCGGTGACACCCGACAGGCTCGAGCTGCCCGAGCACCTCGCGGACGGCCAGCACTGGGGCCTCATGGCCCAGTTCTACTCGGTCCGCTCTCGGCAGTCGTGGGGCATCGGCGACTTCGCAGACCTCGCCGACATCGCATGGATCGGTGGCCAGCAGCTCGGCGCCGACTTCTTGCTGGTCAACCCCGTCGCCGCCGCAGAGCCGACGACCCCCATGACGCCGTCGCCCTACCTGCCGGTGAGCCGACGCTTCGTCAACCCCATCTACCTGCGGGTCGAAGACATCCGCGAGACCGCCTATCTCTCGGCCGCCGACAGGTCGCTGGTCGAGTGGGCCGCAGACGACGTCCGCGAGCTGAGCACAGACCCGGGCCCGATCGACCGCGACGCGGTCTGGGACGCGAAGAAGAGCGCGCTCCGTGTCGTCTTCGAGGCGCCGCGCTCGGCCGCGCGTCAGAAGGCCTTCGTGGACTTCTGCCTGTCGCAGGGCAGCGGGCTCGAGAGCTTTGCCACGTGGTGCGCCTTCACCGACCACCTCGGCTCGGGCGAGTGGCCCGAGGAGTACCGCACCCCGGGGTCCGAGGCCGTCGCGCGTCTGCGCGAAGAGCTCTCCGACGAGGTCGACTTCTACTCGTGGCTCCAGTGGGTCGCCGACGTCCAGCTCGAGCAGGCCCAGCGGGCTGCGCGCGAGAGCGGCATGGGGATCGGCATCATGCACGACCTCGCCGTCGGCGTGCACCCCGAGGGCGCCGACGCCTGGGCCCTGGCCTCGGTGATGGCACGCGGCATGGAGGTCGGGGCGCCGCCGGACATGTACAACCAGCAGGGGCAGAACTGGTCGCAGCCGCCGTGGCACCCGCGCGAGCTCGCCCGTGCCGGGTATGCGCCGTACCGCGACCTCATCCGGACCGTGTTCCGCCACGCGGGCGCGCTGCGCATCGACCATGTCATCGGTCTGTTCAGGCTCTGGTGGATCCCCGCCGGCGCCCCGGCCGACGAGGGCGCCTACGTCCGCTACGACCACGAGGCGCTCATCGGGATCCTCTGCCTCGAGGCGCACCGCGCGGGTGGCGTGGTCATCGGCGAAGACCTCGGCGTCGTCGAGCCCTGGGTCCGCGGCTACCTCAACGACCGTGGCGTGCTCAGCACCTCGGTCCTGTGGTTCGAGAAGGACGAGGACGGACGGCCGTTGGCTCCTGAGGCCTACCGTCCGCTCTCGCTGACGACTGTCACGACCCACGACCTCCCGCCGACCGCCGGATACCTGGCCGGGGAGCACGTCGAGCTGCGCGAGCGGCTCGGGCTCCTCACCGAGCCCGTGCACCAGGTGCGCCAGGAGGCCCGCAAGGAGCGCGAGCAGATGGTGCTCGCGCTGGCCAGCCGCGGGCTCGTCGGTGACGAGCCGTCGGAGCGCGAGCTCGTCGAGGCTCTCCACAGGTACATCCGTCAGACCCCGGCCGCGCTGCTCGGCGTCTCCCTCGCCGACGCCGTGGGGGAGCGCCGTGCGCAGAACCAGCCGGGCACCGACCAGGAGTACCCGAACTGGAAGGTCCCGCTCGGAGACTCCAGCGGCAGCGTGGTGCTCGTGGACGACCTGGCGCACAACGCGCGTCTGCGTTCGCTCGCCGCGGTGATGAACGAGGGGACCGGGCGGAGCCAGGGCGAGGGCCCAGAGGGCTCTGACCGCTCAGCCGGCTGACACCAGCACCACCAGCCGAGGAGCCCCAGCCGACGACAGACTGTCGACGACCCTTCGGACGACGACCCTGCGGATGCTGATTCTGCGCATGACAGAGGCCCGCCCTGGTGCACGAGCACCAGGGCGGGCCTCTGTGTCCGCGGGGCTGGTCAGCCTCGCGAGGCGTCAGCGAGCCGCGTCGACGGCCTGGGCGCGCAGCGCGCGCTCGACCCCGGCGAGCGACTCGTCCACGAGACGACGCAGCGCGGGAGCGGCGTCGGGGTGCGCTGCGAGCCACGCCTGGGTCGCGTCGCGCAGGCGCTCGTCGGCGAGGGCTGCCGGGTAGAGCCCCTCGACGAGCGTCTCGGCGATGTGGTAGCTGCGGCTCTCCCACAGCCCCTCGATCGCTGCGAAGTACGGCTCGACGACCGATGCGAGGACCTCGGGGTCGTTCACGTGGCCGAAGCCGATCGTGGTCGACCGGACGATCGCGTTCGGCGCGGTGTCGGACTCGACGAGGGAGTCGAAGGCGGCACGCTTGCCCTCGACCGTCGGGATCGTGGCGCGGGCCCGCGCGGCCGACTGCTGACCGTTCGAGGTGTTGTCCTCGGCGAGCGTCGCGTCGATCTCGTCGGCCGTGGCAGCCCCGGAGAGGACCAGCCCGTCGAGGATCTCCCAGCGCAGGTCGGTGTCGATCGTCAGACCGTCGAGGGTGACCGATCCGTCGAGGAGCCCCCGCAGCGTCGTCGTGTGGGCTGCCGAGCTGGCGACGGCCGCGAAGTACTTGACGAACTGGAACTGGGCGTCCGACCCGGCCTCGGCGGCCTGCGCGAGGATCCACAGCCTGTTGCCGACGGTCTCGACCGTCTGCGGACGGGTCGCGGGTGCGACGTAGCTGCGCGCGGCGAGCGCGAGCTGGGCGAGGGTCGTGCGGATGGTCGTCGACTCGGTCTCGGTCGCGATGTTGCCGAGCACGAGGTCCACGTAGTCGCTCGCAGGGGTCTCGCCGTCGCGGGTCGCGTCCCAGACGGAGCCCCAGACGAGGGAGCGTGCGAGCGGGTCCTGGATCTTCGCGAGGTGCGCGATCGCGACGGCCAACGAGGCCTCGTCGAGGCGGATCTTCGCGTAGGCGAGGTCGTCGTCGTTGAGGAGGACGAGGTCGGGGCGGGCGCGGCCGACGAGCTCGGGCACCTCGGTGCGCTCGCCGTCGACGTCGAGCTCGACACGGTGGGTGCGCACGAGCGCGCCCGAGGCGTCGGTGTCGTAGTACCCGATCGCGAGGCGGTGCGGGCGGATCGTCGGGTAGTCGGCCGGGGCGGACTGCAGGACGGCGAAGGACGTGACGACGCCCGCGTCGTCCACGGTGATCTCGGGACGCAGCGTGTTGACGCCCGCGGTCTCGAGCCACAGCGCGGACCACGAGCCGAGCTCACGGCCGCTCGTGGTCTCGAGCTCGGTGAGGAGGTCGACGAGCTCGGTGTTGCCGTACTCGTGCTTGGCGAAGTACTTCGCGACACCGGCCATGAAGGCATCGATGCCGACCCAGGCGACGAGCTGCTTGAGGACGGAGCCGCCCTTGGCGTACGTGATGCCGTCGAAGTTCACCTGGACGTCTTCGAGGTCGTTGATGGTCGCCACGATCGGGTGCGTCGAGGGCAGCTGGTCCTGGCGGTAGGCCCAGGACTTCTCCATCGCGGCGAAGGTGGTCCACGCCTCGGTCCACTCGGTGGCCTCGGCGGTCGCGAGGGTCGAGGCCCACTCCGCGAAGGACTCGTTGAGCCACAGGTCGTTCCACCACTTCATGGTGACGAGGTCGCCGAACCACATGTGCGCGAGCTCGTGGAGGATCGTGACGACCCGGCGCTCCTTGATCGCGTCGGTCACCTTCGACCTGAACACGTAGGTCTCGGTGAAGGTCACGCAGCCGGCGTTCTCCATGGCCCCGGCGTTGAACTCGGGGACGAACAGCTGGTCGTACTTGGGGAACGGGTAGGGGTACTGGAACTTCTCCTCGTAGAAGGCGAAGCCCTGGCGCGTCTTCTCGAACACGTAGTCCGCGTCCATGTGCTCGGCGAGCGAGGCCCTGCAGAACACGCCGAGCGGGATGACCCGGCCGTCGCTGCTGGTGAGCTCGGAGCGCTGGACCACGTAGGGACCGGCGACGATCGCGGTGATGTACGTCGAGATCCGCTGGGTCGGCTCGAAGGACCACGTGGAGGTGCCCTCGCCGGCCGGGACGGGCTCGGGCGTGGGGGAGTTGGAGACGACCTCCCACGCCGAGGGCGCGGTGACCGTGAACTGGAAGGTGGCCTTGAGGTCCGGCTGCTCGAAGGCCGCGTAGACGCGGCGGGCGTCGGGGACCTCGAACTGCGTGTAGAGGTAGACCTCGCCGTCGACGGGGTCGACGAAGCGGTGCAGGCCCTCACCCGAGTTCGTGTACGCGGCGTCGGCGACCACGCGCAGC
The DNA here is from genome assembly GCF_033798665.1 of Sanguibacter biliveldensis. Taxonomy (NCBI): domain Bacteria; kingdom Bacillati; phylum Actinomycetota; class Actinomycetes; order Micrococcales; family Sanguibacteraceae; genus Sanguibacter; species Sanguibacter biliveldensis. The sequence goes on along the minus strand of NZ_CP138359.1, from coordinate 2,757,535 downwards.
GTGTTCTCCGCGGCGAGCCCGTCGAGCTGGATCCGGGAGTCGGCGAAGACGGCCGCGGGGTCGAGGCTCTGCCCGTTGAGGGTGACCTCGTGGACCGTCGGGGCGACCAGGTCGATGAAGGTGGCCGAGCCGGCCTGCGCGGTGAACCGGACCTCGGTGGTCGACCGGAAGGTCTCGGGACCGGTCGTGAGGTCCAGGTCGATCACGTACGAGTCGACCGCGACGATGCCGGCGCGGGTGGTCGCTTCGACGCGGGTCAGGTTCTGTCCGGGCACGGACGCCTCCTCGGGGGATGCGGTGCCGGCAGGCTGCGGAGGGGCTGGTGAGCGCGCCGAGGCAGGTCCGGGCACCTGGTGGGTGGGCCTGATGCGGCCAAGGACGATCATGTCACGCCGGGGGCCCGCGCCGCAGGCGACAGACGCGTCAGGTGTCGGTACCGTCGAGAGCCAGACCTGGGTACGGTCAGGTGGGAATCGACGGGTCGTCGCAGGCGTTGTCACTGGTCGACGAGCCGTGGGTCCTGCTCCTGCCGGACCCGCCGGCCGCCGTCACGGGGGACGCCGCACGATGTCAGCAGACCTCGCCCGCAGCAGCGTCCCGAGCCAGGCAGCACGCACGACCCCAGCCCGTAGGCGGCACCGGCCACGGTGCCCACCCCGACCAACCGGAGCGACATGACCGAGCAGACGACCACCCAGACCGCCGACTTCTGGTTCGACCCGCTGTGCCCGTGGGCGTGGATGACGTCTCGCTGGATCGGCGAGGTCGAGAAGGTCCGCGACATCACCGTCCGGTGGCACGTGATGAGCCTGTCGGTCCTCAACGAGGGGCGGGACCTGCCCGAGAAGTACGCCGAGCTCATGTCCAAGGGCTGGGGCCCCGTGCGCGTGGTCACCGCGGCGCGCATCGAGCACGGCGAGCAGTTCGTCAAGCCGCTCTACGACGCGATCGGCACGCGCCTGCACCCGGGTGCTCGTGAAGACTTCGAGGCCGTGATCCGCGAGGCGCTCGACGAGGTCGGGCTGCCGGCGTCGCTCGCCGAGGCCGCCACGTCGGACCGCTACGACACCGAGCTCCGTGCCTCCCACAAGGAGGGCATCGACAGGGTCGGCGAAGACGTCGGCACGCCGGTGGTCGCCTTCGGCGACGTCGCGTTCTTCGGTCCTGTCGTGACCCCGGCGCCGAAGGGCGAGGCCGCCGGTCGCCTGTGGGACGGCTGCGTGCTCGTCGCCGGGACGCCGGGCTTCTTCGAGCTCAAGCGCACCCGGACGCAGGGACCGGTCTTCGATTGAGCCCCGCAGTCCACCTCGGTCTCCCGGCTCCCCGCGCCTCCCTGGGCGGGGGCGGCCGGGCCTCTGCGCGTCTGCGCGAGGTCCCGGCAGCCCCGTGGTCGACCCTCGCGAGCGACGCGCCCGACCTGGCCGCAGCGGTCGCCGGGCGCTTCGCCGCGAGCGAGAGGCACGTCCTGGCGACCATGACCGTGAGCGGTGCACCCCGCGTCAGCGGGTCCGCCGTGCAGATCCGCCACGGCGAGCTGCTCGTCCCGGTCGTCCTGCGCTCGCCCAAGGGCGCTGACCTCGCCGGTGACCCGCGCTGCGTCATCCACTCCAACCCCGGGGACGGGTCGATGGTCGGAGACGTGAAGATCACCGGCAGGGTCACGGGGCTGGTCGGGGATGACGGCGAGCTGCGCCCGCACGGGCGTGACGCTGTCGACGTCCTCGTGCTCCTCGAGTCGCTCCAGCTGTCGGTCCGGGACCAGGAGTCCGGCGAGATCACGGTGACCCGGTGGGTCGCGCCCGAGGTGCCGCCTCTCGACGGCCCAGCGGTCCGGGCGGCCGCACCTGCGGACGCGGCCGAGGACCTGCGATGACCCGCCCTCCGGACTGGGTCGAGCACGCGATCTTCTGGCACGTGTACCCGCTCGGTGCCGTCGGCGCGGAGCCCACGGCTGCTGAGGCGGGCGAGGTCGTCCAGCACAGGCTCGACAGGCTCGTGCCGTGGCTCGACCACGCCGTCGTCCTCGGTGCCTCGGGGATCCTGCTCGGCCCGGTCTTCGCGTCCTCGACGCACGGCTACGACACCGTCGACCACTTCCGGGTCGACCCACGCCTGGGTGACGAGGCCGACCTCGTGGCGCTCGTCGACGCGGCCCACGCACGCGGTCTCAGGGTCGTGCTCGACGGGGTGTTCAACCACGTCGGGCAAGACTTCGCGAGGTTCCAGGACGCGCTGGTGAGCGGGCCCGGCTCGGAGTCGGCAGCCTGGTTCAGGCTCCGCTGGCCCGACGACGGCGGTGCTCCGACGCACGACGACTTCGAGGGGCACTCGGCCCTCGTCGCCCTCGACCACTCGAACCCGGCCGTCGCCGAGCACGTCGTCGAGGTGATGGGCTACTGGGGCGACCGCGGTGTCGACGGCTGGCGGCTCGACGCCGCGTACGCCGTGCCCCCGGCCTTCTGGGCTCCCGTGCTCACCGAGGTGCGCAGGCGCCACCCCGGCACCTACGTGCTGGGCGAGGTGATCCACGGCGACTACCCGGCTGTGGTCGCCGAGTCCGGCATGGACTCGGTCACGCAGTACGAGCTGTGGAAGGCGGTCTGGAGCTCGCTCAACGACCGCAACGCCTACGAGCTCGACCACGCGCTGCGCCGCCACTCCGGCTTCGCCGAGACCTTCGCCCCGGCGACCTTCGTGGGAAACCACGACACGACGAGGATCGCCAGCCGCCTCGACGACCCCCGGCACCTGGCGCACGCGCTGGTCGTCCTGTTCACCGTCGCCGGGACCCCGACGGTCTACGCGGGCGACGAGCTGGGGCTCGAAGGCGTCAAGGAAGACCGAGCAGGGGGCGACGACGCCGTCCGCCCTGAGCTCGCGGCCTCTGCGCCGAGCGACGCCGAGCTCGATGCGAACCCTGCCTTCGCGCTGCACCGTGAGCTCGTCGGGATCCGCCGGCGGCACCCGTGGTTGCACAGGGCCCAGACCGAGGTGCGCGTGATCTCCGACACGGTGATGACCTACGTGTCGTCGTCGGGAGAGGACGCCCTCGAGATCGCGTTGAGCACCGACGACGCCCCTGTCGAGATCGTGCTCGATGCGCCGGCGACCTGGCTGGCAGGCGCGGGTGACCTGGCCTCTGACGGGGTCACGCTGCGTCTCGAGCCCCACGGGTGGGCCTGCCTGGAGCGCCTCGCACGAGCCTGATCTGTGCTCGTCGGGGCGGCCCCCGGGGTCCTGCGCTGCGGGCTCCGGGGGCGGGACATCTCCAGGGTGACGTGACATGCTGCCCTGTGCGGGGACGGTCCGTCGCTCCCGCAGACCACACGTGAGGAGACCATCGAATGGCAGGAACCACGCCGACCTCCGCCCCGCGGAGCACCCCGGGGAAGCGCAGGCTGTCACCCTGGCTCGTCGTGTTCATCGCGTTCGACGTCCTGCTCGTCGCGGGGGCCGCCTGGCTCATCCTGGGCGGGTCGTCCGGCTCGGACGCCGACGACGGCGCCTCGTCGGCGCCCACGTCGGAAGCCTCTGCAGGCGCCACCGACGCCCCTGCGGACCCGGCCGAGCCGGACCCGTCGCCCACCCTCGAGATCGACCCCGCCGAGGCGACAGTCATCGCGTCCCCGACGGGCAACATCACCTGCTCGATCGTCCCCGAGGGCGTGCGCTGCGGCATCGCCTCCCTCGCGGCCGAGCCCGCACCCGTCGCCGGGTGCGAGGGCACTGTCGGTCACGTCGTCGAGCTCACCTCGGCCGGTGTCTCGACCCCGTGCGTCCCTGATGCAGAGAAGCCCACCGAGGCAGGTCCCGACGTCGCCGTGCTCGACTACGGTGCGACGAGCGAGGTCAACAACTTCGTCTGCGAGAGCACCGAGTCCGGGATGCGCTGCACGGACTCCACGACTGGGGACGGCTTCGTGCTGGCCCGCGCAGGCGTCTCGGGGGCCTGACCCCAGGGACCCGCGTCTCAGGGGCTGACCCCCAGGGCCCCGCGCCGGACGCACGCAAGCACGCACGCAGCACCAGGAGAGCCCCCACCACGACCCGTCTCGACGGGCTGTGGTGGGGGCTCTCCCCGTGCTGCTGCTGCGGCTGGTGCTCGTGCTGCTGGTGCGGCGCACCGCTGCGAGGCGCACCGCTGCGCTTCAGATCACCAGATGCGGACGCGGTCCTCGGGGGCGAGGTACAGCGCGTCGCCAGGCTGCACGTTGTAGGTCGTGTGGAACTCGTCGAGGTTGCTCACGACGCCGTTGCAGCGGAACTCCGCGGGGGAGTGCGGGTCGGTCGCGAGGCGCTGGATCATCGCCTCGTCGCGCATCGTCGTCTGCCACACCTGCGCCCAGGACAAGAACACCCTCTCGGCACCCGAGAGCCCGTCGACGACAGGCGCGCCGGACAGCTCGGTCCCGAGGGAGATCTCGTAGGCCTTGAGCGCGATGGACAGCCCGCCGAGGTCGCCGATGTTCTCACCGATGGTCAACGCCCCGTTGACTGTGCGGTCGGCGTCGAGCTGGGCGGGGTGGAAGGCGTCGTACTGCTCGACGAGAGCAGCGGTGCGCTTCTCGAACTCGGCACGGTCAGAGCCGGTCCACCAGTCCTCGAGGCGGCCCGAGCCGTCGTACTTGGACCCCTGGTCGTCGAAGCCGTGGCCGATCTCGTGACCGATCACCGCGCCGATGCCGCCGTAGTTGGCGGCGTCCTCGGCCTCGGGGTCGAAGAACGGCGGACGCAGGATCGCGGCCGGGAAGACGATCTCGTTCATCGACGGGTTGTAGTACGCGTTGACCGTCTGCGGGGTCATGTGCCACTCGTCCCGGTCGATCGGCTTCCCGATCTTGGCGAGCTCGCGGTCGAGGTCGACAGCGTTGGAGCGCCGGACGTTGCCGACGAGGTCGGCAGGGTCGACGACGAGCGCCGAGTAGTCGCGCCAGCGGACGGGGTAGCCGACCTTCGGGGTGAAGGCCGAGAGCTTGGCCAGAGCCTTCGCCTTGGTCTCCTGGCCCATCCAGTCGAGCTGGGTGATCGACTGGCGGTACGCCTCGATGAGGTTCGCGACGAGCACGTCCATACGGCTCTTGTGCGTCGGCGGGAAGTGCCTGTCGACGTAGACCTTGCCGACGGCCTCACCGAGGGCGCCCTCGACGAGGGACACGCCGCGCTTCCACCGCTCGCGGACCTCCTGGGCTCCGGAGAGCGTCCGGCCGTAGAAGTCGAAGTTCGCCTCGACGAGCTCGTCGGTCAGGTAGGGGGCGCGGGCGCTGACGAGGTGGTAGACGATCCACGCCTTCCAGTCCTCGACGGGCTCGGTGGCCCACAGCCCGGCGAAGCCCGTGAAGAAGTCGGGTTCGCGCACGACGACCTGGTCGAGCGAACCCTCCGGGGCCCCCACGGCGAGGGCCCAGGCGCGCCAGTCGAACCCGGGTGCGGACTCGGCGAGGGCGGCGAGCGTGGTGGGGTTGTACGTGAGCTCGGAGTCGCGGTCGCGGACCACGTCCCAGTGGTGGCCGGCGAGCTTCGTCTCGAGGGCGAGCACGGTGTCGGCGGCGGTGGGCGCAGCGTCGGCGGTGTACGCGCCCGAGAGCGCGAGCATGCGCGCGACGTGGCTGCGGTAGGCCTCGCGGGTCTCGGCGTACTTCTCCTCGCGGTAGTACGACTCGTCCGGGAGGCCGAGGCCCGCCTGGTACAGGTACACGACGTACTTCTCGGGGTCCTTGGCGTCGTTGTCGACCCAGAACCCGAAGGCCCCGGCGCCGCCCGTGCGCTGGAGCGCACCCAGGGTCCCGGTCAGCTCGGGCTGGCTGGTCGCGCCGCGGACGAGCGCGAGGTCCTGCTGGAGCGGGTCGACCCCGGCTGCCTCGACCGTCGCGGTGTCCATGAAGCTCGCGTACAGCGCACCGATCTGGGCCTCTTCGCCGCTCAGGTCGTCACGTCCGCCGAGCTCTTCGATGATCTGCCGCACGTGGGCCTCGGCCTCGTCGTGCAGCTGGCGGAACGCGCCGTCTGAGGCACGGTCGGCGGGGATCTCGTGGCTGGCGATCCAGCGGCCGTTGACGTGCCTGTACAGGTCGTCCTGCGGGCGGACCTCGGGGTCCAGGGCTGTCACGTCGATCCCGGACGTCGCCGGCGGTCGCAGGTCCTGCTCCTGGGCTGGTGTGTGCTCGTTCGTCGTCATCGGTCCAGGCTATCCGTCGCCGACCCGCTCGACCCCTCAGGCGCCTCGACGTTCGCGCAGGGCGTCGTCAGGGCTGCGTCGTCTGGGCCGCGCCGCATGGGGATGGGGAGAGGTGCCCACGGTCCGGGGGCCCAGATCGCAGCGCGACGCACCCCACCTGTGGTCCTCTGATCCTGCGAGGTGCTCATCGGCGCTCGCCGGACACCTCCCCCCGACTCACGAAGGACATCTCATGCAGACCCTCACCCCCTGGACCGCACCCGACCCCGTCGTCCGTCAGCTCTCGGACGCGCAGGGTTTCCAGAAGGCCGTGGCGCCGTCGAGCGCCGCAGCGAAGGCCTTCGGCATCTTGCTCGTCATCGGTCTCGCCCTGCTCGCCTACAACCTGGTGAGCGTGTTCCGCACCATGAGCGAGTACGACGCTGGCGGCGACAGGTTCTTCGAGGTGTTCTTCTCCACGACGGGGGAGAACTTCAGCACCGACCCGATGCTCGTCGCCTACGTGTGGGGACCGATCATCCTCATCCCGCTCGCGATCATCATGCTCGTCGTCTCGAAGCTGACCCGCGGCAAGCGGACCGAGGCTGCCTTCGCCGCGTACTCCCGCGACGGCTACGTCGCCAAGGCCCTCGGTCTGCCGTTCCGCTTCGCGGCCAACAACTCCCAGGTCGTGCCGCAGGTCATCGTGCCGGCGCACCTCGGGTCCGAGGAGGTCTCGCGCTGGATGGCGGGCGTCGCGCAGCAGGTCAGCACCCTCGACAAGGCGGGGTCCAAGCAGCTGACGAAGACTCTCGTCTCCAAGCTGTCCAAGCCCGAGGTCGCCATCCCTGCCGAGACGGTCTTCCCCGGCTCGCCGCCCTTCGCGCTCCTCGTCCACGCACCCGACGCCGTCGGCGCGGAGACCGTCCGCGCCGTCGTGCCCGGCGAGCGCAGCACCCGCGCCTACATCGTCAACCTGTCCAAGGTCGAGGGCTGGAGCTGAAGTTGCGGCATGATGTGAGCATGCGCGTTCACATCGCTTCAGACCATGCCGGCTACGAGCTCAAGAGCTTCCTCGTCGAGCACCTGACGACCGCCGGTCACGACGTCGTCGACCACGGTGCCCACGAGTACGACGCCCTCGACGACTACCCGTCCTTCTGCTTCGCGGCCGGCGAGGCCGTCGTGGCCGACCCGGGCAGCCTCGGCGTCGTGATCGGCGGCTCTGGCAACGGAGAGCAGATCGCGGCCAACAAGGTGCCCGGGGTCCGGGCGGCGCTCGCCTGGAACCTCGACACGGCTCGGCTGGGCCGCCAGCACAACGACGCGAACGTCGTCGCCGTCGGCGGGCGCCAGCACACCGTGGCCGAGGCGGCGTCCTTCATCGACGCCTTCCTCGCGGAGCCCTTCAGCGGCGACCCGCGCCACCAGCGCCGGATCGACCAGCTGGCCGCCTACGAGGCCGCGCGCTGATCCTGGTGGGGGACTGCTCCGCCAGACCGGGCCGCCGACTGCTCGTGAGCTCACGAGGTCGGCGGTCTTCGGCGACCGGGGGCTCTCGTGCCTGAGGGGCACACGGTCCACAGGCTGGCCCGCACCTTCGGCGAGGTCTTCGGTGGCCAGGCTGTCGAGGTGTCCAGCCCACAGGGCAGGTTCGCCGCCGGTGCGGCGCTCGTCGACGGCCTCGTGCTGCATGCGGCGGAGGCCGTCGGCAAGCAGATGTTCCTCGGGCTCGGGCCGGCCGACCACAGCCCGAGCGCCCCTGGCCTCGCAGACGACCTCCGGTGGGTGCGCGTGCACCTGGGGCTCTACGGGTCGTGGACCTTCGCGAGCGACGGCAGCGCCGAGGTCTCTCATGCCATCGGCGCCCCGCGCAAGAGGGTGGGCGAGCGCGAGACAGTGCTCGCCGCCGCCGCTCCTGAGGAGAGCGTGCTCGCCGCGTGGGAGCCACCCGACCCTCGCGGAGCAGTCCGTGTGCGGATCCTCTCGGCCCACGCCGTCGCCGACCTGACCGGGCCCACAGCGTGCGAGGTCATCTCCCCGGAGGCGGCGCTCGCGGTCCAGCGGCGTCTGGGGCCCGACCCTCTGCGCAGCGACGCCGACCCGGAGCGGTTCGTCTCGGCGGTCCGCAGGTCGCGGTCGGCCGTCGGTCTCCTGCTGATGAACCAGGACGTCGTGGCGGGTGTCGGCAACATCTACCGCGCCGAGGCCCTGTTCAGGGCCGGTCAGTCACCGACGACCCCGGGGCGCGACGTGCCGGGCGACGTGCTCCACGAGATCTGGGACGACCTCGTCGTGCTCATGGCCGACGGTGCTGCGATCGGCGCGATCGTCACGACACGCCCCGAGCACCGCGGTGACGGAGCAGGCGCTCCGCCGCCGCGAGGCCGTCGGGCCGTGCGCCAGAACACGGACGCCGCCCCTGGCGCCGTGCCGCGGGACGAGTCCTTCTACGTGTACCAGCGCGACGGTCTGCCGTGCCGGGTCTGCGGGACCGAGATCGCACGATCAGAGATGGCGGGCCGCAACCTGTTCTGGTGCCCCAGCTGTCAGCGCGACGATCGCCGGTGACCCGGTGACCCGGTGACCCGGTGACCCGGTGACCCGGTGACCCGGTGACCCGGTGACCCGGTGACCCGGTGACCCGGTGACCCGGTGACCCGGTGACCCGGTGACCCGGTGACCCGGTGACCCGGTGACCCGGTGACCCGGTGACCCGGTGACCCGGTGACCCGGTGAGACCTCTGCTCAGAACACCCAGCTGCAGACCGGTGCCACGGGCCACCCGAAGCCCGACGCCGCACGGAGCAGGGAACCGGCCGTGTGCTCTTCGACGCGGCCAGCGCTCGCCAGGGCGGCGAGCGACGTGCCACCCAGATACGCAGCGCCGAGCTCTGTCACCGACAGGCTGAGGTCGGGGGCGTCGTCGGTCCGTACCACCGTCGCGGGCCCGAAGGCTGTCGCTGTGAGCCGCCAGGACCCCTCGTTGGCCGGCAGTCGCGGGTCGGTGACGTGCAGGACGAGGTCGAGGTCGGTCGTGTACGTCCGGGCGGCGAGCGCACCGGGGACGTCGACGATCCTCACCCAGACGTTGTCGGCGATCTTCGGTGCTGCCGCCCGAGGGTCGACGAGCAGCGAGGCGATCGGGTCGTCGAGGGGGATCATGAACGGCTCGATCTCGTGGGTGAGGTCGAGGTCGAGGATGGTCGACCAGAGCCTGTGCGTGGCCGCAGGGTCGAGGCCGACGACCTCACCCGTCGAGACCGTCCCGCGGGGACCGGTGTGACCCCAGTCGACCTTGCGTCGGAAGGTCGTGTAGCCCCGGGGCTCACCGCCCGACTCGACGACGACGATGCGGCGCGGCTCGCGCCCGTTGCGGAAGGCTGCGGGGTCGTCGAGGTGGACGGTCTTCAGCTCGTCGGTCTCGCGGGTCGCCCACCCGGGCCTGTTGATGCCCGATGCCGGTGTGGGCTGTCGTCCGGCACGAACGTGCAGGTCGCTCACGAGCTCGCCGTGGACGGCGGGGTCGAGCGTCTCGATCCTCACGGTGAGGTCCTCTGACCCTGCGACAGGACGGAGCGTCGCCCCGCGGGGGACGGTGAGCCGCAGGTCCTGGGCGGCCAGGCCGTAGCCGAAGCGGCCGTAGATCGCGGCCTCGGCGGCGAAGAGAGCCGAGACAGTCTCACCCCGCTCCACGCAGTCGGCGAAGTGCTGGTCGATCATCGCCGAGAGGATGCCGCGGCGACGGTGCTGAGGGTGGACGCCCACCCAGGTGAGACCGGCGACAGGGATCTCGGCGCCCGGGACGGGGAACCTGCTGAAGGGGTACGACGAGTGGATGGCCGCGAGGCTCTGCCGGACCGGGACGGCCCCGTCGATGGGGACGGCGTCAGGGTCGGGAGTCTCGACGACCACCCCGCGGGTCCGCTCCCAGGTCAGCGGCAGCGGCAGCTTCTTGGACTCTGCAGGGTCGACCGGGGACGGGAAGGTCCAGTGGTCGAGCTCGATGAGCTCGTCGCGTCGTGACTCGGGCAGCTGGATCTGGGTGTAGCCGTCGGGGAGTGCCATGCCTCGACTCTGCCAGCGGCCACCGACAGGGGCCAGGGTTTTACGGTGCGTAGTCTGTGCGGGTGGACGAGGAGTACCTGGAGAGCGTGCTCGACGTCGTCGAGACGGTCCCGCGCGGGTCGGCGACGACCTACGGCGACGTGGCCGAGGTCGTCGGGCGACGGCTGGGCCGCGGTGGACCCCGTCAGGTCGGCGCTGCTCTGCGCGACTCCGGCGGGGCTGTCCCGTGGTGGCGCGTGGTCAACGCGCAGGGGAAGCCGCCGGCGCACCACGTCACGCGTGCGCTGGACCTGCTGCGCGACGAGGGGTGCCCCCTCGTCCCCGACGGCTCGCGCGTCGACCTCCGAGCCGCCCGGGTGGACTGGGACGAGCAGATGGACCTGAGCGCGGGACCGGGGTCCGAGTCCGTCTGACACGGGACCGCCTGAGGCCTGCCCGCGGCTCGGGCCTGATACGGCGGCACTGTGCCTGGCAGGTCCGGTCAGACGAGGCCGCCCCCGACGGGCCCGGCGGCGCCAGATCCAGCCGGCCTGGTCGCTCTGAGCCCCTCAGGCAGCAGCCATGACCGCCCGCAGCGCCGCGGCGTCGCCCTGGACCACGACAGTCGTCACCGCGGTCTGCTCCCACAGCGCCAGCCGCTCGCGGATCCTCTCGGGTGAGCCGACCAGCGCGATGTCGTCCACCAGCTCGCGCGGGACTGCTGCTGCGGCGCGATCGCGGTCTCCCGCGAGGTAGTGCGCCTGGATCTCGTCGGCCGCGTCGCTGTAGCCGAGCCTGTCGACAGCGTTGCGGTGGTAGTTGGCGCCCTTCGCCCCCATGCCGCCGACGTAGAGCGCGATGAAGGGCCGGACCTGGTCGGCAGCCTGCTCGGGGTCGTCGTGCACGACGACGGGCACCGTCGCCGAGACCTCGAAGTCTGCCGCAGGGCTCAGCCCGGGTCCGCGCCGCGCGAAGCCGTCGTCGATGAGCTCACGGAACTCGTGGTCGAGGCGTGGGGCGTAGAACAGCGGGAGCCACCCGTCGGCGATCTCCGCGGCGAGCGCGATGTTCTTGGGTCCTTCTGCGGCGAGGTGGATCGGCAGGTCGGCGCGCAGCGGACGGACCGTCGAGCGGAGCGCCTTGCCGAAGCCGGTGACGGCGCGCCCGCCGGCCGTGCCCTCGTCGAGGGGGAGCGGGTAGGTCGGGCCAGGAGCCGTGACCGGGGCTTCGCGACGCAGCACCTGACGCACGATGTCCACGTACTCGCGGGTCCGGGCCAGCGGACGCGGGTAGGGCTGGCCGTACCAGCCCTCGACGACCTGCGGGCCGGAGACGCCGAGACCGAGCACGAAGCGACCGCCGCTGAGGTGGTCGAGGGTCAGTGCGGCCATCGCCGTGGCTGTCGGGGTCCGGGCCGAGATCTGCGCGACGGCCGTACCGAGCCGGATCCGCTCCGTCCTCGAACCCCACCAGGCGAGCGGGGTGAGGGCGTCCGAGCCGTAGGCCTCGGCGGTCCAGACGGAGTCGACGCCGAGGGCGTCTGCCTCGACCACGGCCTCGGCCATGCCCTCAGGGGGTCCGGCCGACCAGTACCCGGTGTGCAGTCCGATGCGCATGCGTCTCCTCGACGGTGAGGTGGTGGGACCCAGCGAGCCTAGCTCTCCTCGACGGTGCTCTCAGGAGTCCCGGCCGGACGGGCCGCGCGGTGCCTGTCGGCGAAGGCGTTGAGCAGCGCCGCTGCGGTCGCGGCGTCGTCGACCGTGACGACGAAGCGGCGCCCACCTGTTGACCGCACCTCGAGGGTCTCGCCCCCGCGGATCACCACGCCGGTCCGTCCGTCGGTCGACGTCCGCCACCCGTAGCCGCCGAAGTCGCGGAGCGGGACCACGTCGTCGACCGTGGCGTCCACGATCTCGTCGACGGGCAGGTGCTTGCGCGGCACACCGAGGGTCGAGCGGACGGTGAGCCCGGTGACGTCGACTGTCACGACCCACGAGAACATCGCCAGGCTCAGCAGCACCAGGGCGACCGGGACGGCCAGCAGGCCCCAGGTCCCTGCTGTCGTGACGGCTGCTGCGACGAGCACGGCGGCGAGCAGCGTGATGACCATCCCTGTCGAGCTCGAGGTCTGACGGACCCACACGGCCCGCTCGTCTGCGGTGAGAGGGATGCGCGGGACGTCGTCGCGAGGTCTGTCGGTCTCGGGGGAGGGCTCGTCACGGGGGAGAATGAGCGCGACGAGCAGCCCGAGCGCGAGTGCACCGAAGACTGCCACGGTGATGGCGAGTCCGACGCCCCCGACCTCAGACCCGTCGGTCAGGCCTCGTTGCGGGGCGAGGGTGCCGACGGTGAGGGCGGCGACGAGTGTGGCGACCCCGACGTTCAGACCGACCGCGAGCTGTCGGAGGTTGCGGACGCGCCCGGCCCAGAAGGCGAAGGCCCAGAACGCGGCGACCAGGACTGCGCACCCTGCGACGGTGCCGACGAGCAGCGCGGTCAGCGAGCTGAAGCCGTCAGGACCGTCGCTGCCCCAGTGGGTCGCGACGCGTGCGGGCAGCTCGTCACGCCAGGATGCTGCGACGCCCGCGCCTGCTGCGAGGATGACGAGAGGCAGGACCAGCCCGAGGAGCGTGGTCGACCCCCGGTGCTGGACGCGCCCTGGTCGGGTGCTGCGGGCGGTGGTCATGAGAGGGCCTCCTTGAGCAGGGCGAGCGTGGTCTCGGGTGAGAGGTTCAGGGCGCGCGACTCGGCGGCGACGGCGGCGACGGCGTCGCGGAGCGTCGCGAAGTCGGCGCCGGCGCGCTCTGTCACGACGGCCCCGCGTCCGCGACGCAGGTCGATCAGCCCGTCGTCGCGCAGGTCCTGGTAGGCGCGCAGGACCGTGTGGACGTTGAGGTCGAGCGAGGTCGCGAGCTCACGGGCCGAGGGCAGCCTCTCGCCGACGGTGAGGTCGCCGCGTGCGACCCCGAGGCGCACCTGGGTCGCGAGCTGGGCGAACAGCGGCTCGCTAGCGGTCGGATCGATGCGGAAGAGCATGACGCAACAGTAGTTGTTCTATTGCAACTAGCACAAGTTACGGGTGTGCCATCCGTCTGGCTGGCCGTCCGTCTGGCGAGCCAGCGAGCCGGCGGGCATGCAAGCGGGCATGCAAGCGGGCGGGCATGCAGGCAGGCGGGCAGGCGGGCGGGCGGGCAGGCGGCGCGGTGGACCGGCGACCCGCGGACCCGTGGACCGGCGTGGTGGTGAAGCGCTGGACCGGCGGACGGAGAGCTGCGCGGCTCGAGGACCTCGCGGTCCTCCCCGCCGCCCTTGTCTCAGATGAAGATCGCAGGGTCTTCGCAGTACTCGACCCCCGGGGACGCCACGGGCCGCCCCCTGACGACCGCCGGGACGCCGACGGCGACGGTGCCGTCCGGGACGTCTTTGACGACCACGGCGTTCGCACCGATCTGCGCGTCGTGACCGACCGTGACGGCACCGAGCACCTTCGCACCGGCGCCGACGACCACCCTGTCGCCGATCGTGGGGTGCCGCTTGCCGTGGGTCATCGAGCGTCCACCGAGGGTGGTGCCGTGGAAGAGGGTGACGTCGTCACCGACGACCGACGTCTCACCGACGACGACACCCATGCCGTGGTCGATGAACAGCCGACGGCCGATGGTCGCCGCCGGGTGGATCTCGATGCCCGTCGCCGAGCGCGTCGCCTGCGAGAGCAGCCGGGCCGGCAGGCGCAGGGCCGGGTTCCGCCACATCCGGTGGGTCACCCTGTGCGCCCAGACGGCGTGGACCCCGGGGTAGGCCAGGGCGACCTCGAGCGAGCTGCGGGCGGCCGGGTCGCGGTCGCGTGCGACCTGGAGGTCTTCGCGGAGCAGCGTCCAGGCGGCGGTGAGGCGTGACATGAGAGTCCTTGGGTCGTCAGAGGCGAAGAGGTCCCGTGCGCGCCGACGGGCGTGCACGGGACCTGGTGCAGCAGGCCTGCCGCGTCAGTCCGAGGACGCAGCAGGCCGGGCGGGCTGGGCTCAGTCGAGCAGGTCCGCGTAGAGGATCGAGGTGAGGTAGCGCTCCCCGAAGGACGGCACGATCACGACGATGAGCTTGCCGTCGTTCTCCGGGCGCTTGCCGATCTCGAGCGCGGCGTGGATCGCAGCGCCGGAGGAGATGCCCACGAGGAGCCCCTCTTCCTTCGCGGCGCGGCGTGCGACGGCGACCGAGGTCTCGGCGTCGACGTCGAAGACCTCGTCGTAGACGGTCGTGTCGAGGATGTCGGGGACGAAGTTGGCCCCGATGCCCTGGATCTTGTGAGGCCCGGGCTGCCCGCCGTTGAGGATCGGCGACTCGGCGGGCTCGACGGCGATGATCTTCACCTCGGGCTTGCGCTCCTTGAGCACCTGCCCGACGCCGGTGATGGTGCCACCCGTGCCGATGCCGGCCACGAAGATGTCGATCTCGCCGTCCGTGTCGGCCCAGATCTCCTCGGCCGTGGTCGCACGGTGGATGGCCGGGTTGGCCTCATTGGCGAACTGGCTCGCGAGGATCGACCCGGGACGCTCGGCAGCGACCTCGTTGGCCTTGTTGACAGCGCCCTTCATGCCCTCGGCCGCAGGGGTGAGGATGAGCTCGGCGCCGTAGGCACGCAGCAGTGCGCGACGCTCCTTCGACATGCTCTCCGGCATGGTGAGGACGACGTCGTAGCCGCGGGCAGCGCCGACGAAGGCGAGCGCGATGCCGGTGTTGCCCGAGGTGGCCTCGACGATGGTCCCACCAGGCTTGAGCGCCCCCGACGCCTCGGCTGCGTCGATGATCGAGACACCGATGCGGTCCTTGACCGAGTTCGCGGGGTTGTAGTACTCGAGCTTGGCGACGACGGTCGCGCCGACGCCCTCGGTGAGCCTGTTGAGGCGGACGAGCGGGGTGTTGCCGATGAGCTGGGTGACGTCGTCGTAGATGCGTGCCATGAGGTCCTCTTCTGAACGGTCCGCCGGGGCGGAGCTGCGGTTGGGGTGCGGGAGGTTCTGAAGGTGCAGAGGTGCTGCCTGGATATCGGCTACCGGGTGGCCCTGGCGACGCCAGGGCGAGCGGTCGGGGGCCTCGGGGCATGGCCCGCCGCGGGCGTGGGAGGCGCGGGGCGCCTCGTGCGGGTGGCCCGCCGGCAGGATGGCCAGGGACACGGGAGACGAGCGGTGATCGGCCCGGCTGTGGGCAGGGATCAGCGCTCTAGAGACACTGCAGACAGCAGGGGGACGAGACTGCCCGGCCGCAGTGCGCGCCGTGACCGCGGAGCCGCGGGTGCGCGGCAGGCGCGGACGACAGGGTCCGGAGGCTCGTCGTGCTGCGCTCGCGCACCGTGCCTCCCCCTCGTCGTCCCTGAGCGGGCCGTGGGGCGCTGACGTCGACGACGCCAGCCGACCCTGGCCTGCCCGAGCGACTGTATCGACAGTGCAGGTGGGGTGCAACGGTGTGCCGCCCGGTGGCCTGACTAGGGGCGGGTGAAAGGGCGCGGTCCTCTCGCTGCGGGATCACGGGTGCAGGCGGGTCCAACCCCGGGGCGGACGAGCTGTCGTGGCACCTGCTCGACGACTCGCCTGACGCACGAAGCCCCCGTCCTCGGAGTGAGGACGGGGGCTTCATCATGCTGACGAGGATCATGCTGATGAGGATCGTGCTGTCGGAGCGGGCGACGAGAATCGAACTCGCATCATCAGTTTGGAAGACTGAGGCTTTACCACTAAGCTACGCCCGCACGGTTCTGATCCGGGCTCCTTGCTCGACCGCTCGGCCGGCTGATCCTCAGGAAGAGGTCCAACGTCTGCACGGAAGAACTGAGCGGTCCGGAACGAACCTGCGACAGACACCCTAGCAAAGGATCAGGGGTGGATCGCACGCGGCAGGGCCGACGCCGCTGAGACCGACGACACCCTGGTCGCGCTCGGTCGGGCAGGCCGGTGAGCTCCTGCTGACGGCGCCGTCACCCGTCTGCCGCGACGTGCTGCGGATGCTGCGCACGACGGCTCGGACGACGAGCGCCGAGGTCGCAGGCCTCCGGACCCGCGTCGGTCCCGGCTCGGTGAAGGCGTCGCGCTGCCGGTGTGCCGACCACTCCCGACGCCGTCTATGCTTGGCCGAGCGTGCGCCGCCCAGCGGTGCCCGCGGGGTGTGGCGCAGGTTGGTAGCGCGTCCGGTTTGGGACCGGAAGGTCGCAGGTTCGAATCCTGTCACCCCGACTCGCAGCGGAGGACCCCGGCGCTGGAGAACTCGACTCGTGCCGCGGTCCTCCGTCGCGATCGACGTGCGGCAGCCCCCGCCCCGCCGTCCCTGCCGTCCTCCTCCGCGGCCCGGCTCCGCACCCACGGGCCCCTCTAGGACCTCTGCTATGTCCTCGCGTCGTCCGTGGCGTACGATCTTCAGGTTGCTCGTGGGCGAGTATGGCTCGCGAGACGCGGTCCCTCTGCGGTGACGGCCCAGCCTGTCGCCGAGCGGTTCGCCGCGAGGACGCACGAGAACCTCAGTAACGTTCGTGCCGGGCTATCGGCATGCCATCGAGCAGTTGGAGATCATCGAAGTGAAGAGCGCCGTCGAGACCCTGGACCCGACCAAGGTCAAGCTGACCGTCGAGGTGGAGTACGACGAGCTCAAGCCGAGCATCGATCACGCGTACAAGCACATCGCCGAGCAGGTCTCCGTCCCCGGATTCCGCAAGGGCAAGGTGCCTGCACGCATCATCGACCAGCGCGTCGGCCGCGGGGCCGTGCTTGAGCACGCGATCAACGAGTCGCTGTCCGGCTTCTACCGCCAGGCCGTGTCGGAGACGGACATCCGTCCGCTCGGCCAGCCCGACGTGCAGGTCGTGAAGGTCCCCGAGCTCGAGACCGAGGGTGGAGAGCTCCACTTCACCGCCGAGGTCGAGGTCCGCCCCGAGGTCGAGCTCCCCGAGCTGTCGTCCATCAAGGTCGCGGTCGACGACGTCGAGGTCACCGACGACGACGTCGACGGTCGCCTGGACTCGCTCCGTGAGCGCTTCGGCACCCTCGTCGGTGTCGACCGTCCCGCAGCCGAGGGCGACTTCGTCGTCATCGACCTCAAGGCCACAGTCGGCGACGACGAGGTCGACAACGTCTCCGGCGTGTCGTACCAGATCGGCTCGGGCAACATGCTCGAGGGCCTCGACGAGGCGCTCGCGGGTCTCTCGGCCGGCGAGACCACCACCTTCGTCGCACCGCTCGCCGGTGGCGAGCACGAGGGCCAGGACGCCAGCATCACCGTCGTCGCGACCGCTGTGAAGCAGCGCGACCTCCCCGAGATCGACGACGACTTCGCGCAGCTCGCGAGCGAGTTCGACACGATCGACGAGCTCAAGGCCGACCTGCGCGAGCAGGCCGCCGGCGTGAAGCAGTCCAACCAGGCCGTCCAGGCCCGTGACCTCCTCCTCGAGGAGCTCACCAAGTCCGAGGTGCCGCTGCCCGCAGGCGTCATCGAGGCCGAGGTCGTCCGTCACCTCGAGGGCGAAGGCCGCCTCGAGGACGACGAGCACCGCGCCGAGGTGACCGAGCAGACGCAGGTCGCCCTGAAGAACCAGATCGTGCTCGACATCCTCGCCGAGAAGCTCGAGATCAAGGTCGCTCAGAACGAGCTCCTCGACTACCTCGTCAACGCGAGCCGTCAGTACGGCATGGACCCGAACACCTTCATCAAGACCATCGACGAGAACGGCCAGATCCCGGCCATGGTCGGCGAGGTCGCACGCTCGAAGGCTCTCGCCGTGGCGCTGCGCCAGGTCGAGGTCGTCGACGGTGAGGGCAAGGCTGTCGACCTCTCCGAGTTCATCGGTTCTGACGAGGACGACGCCGCGGTCGAGGCCGCTGGCACCGCCGCCGTCGAGGGCGCCGACTCCGAGGTCGTCGAGTCCGACGCCGCAGAGTCCGAGGCAGCAGAGTCCGAGGCAGCAGAGTCCGACGCTGTCGAGACCGACAAGGCCTGACACACCTCAGGGCCCCTGACAGGGTCCGGCCGCAGGGCCCCGTCTCCGTGCGAGACGGGGCCCTGTCGTCTCTCTCGGCGCCCGTGAGAGCTCGCCCACCAGCAGCCCTGCACGCACCGAGCACTGTGCGCCCAAAGCGAAACAGACCCGGTGCGGGACGAAACACGGGTGGGGCTCGCGTTAGGGTCACAACAAGCAAGGGTCAGCAGCACGAAGAAGGAGTTCGCGTGAACGAGCAGATGCCAGTGGCAGCCCGCGGAGACGTGGCAGGCCTGGGCCTGAACGACAGCATCTACAACCGCCTTCTCAAGGAGCGGATCATCTGGCTCGGTTCGGAGGTGCGCGACGACAACGCGAACGCCATCTGCGCCCAGATGATGCTCCTGGCAGCGGAAGACCCCGAGAAGGACATCTTCCTGTACATCAACTCTCCCGGTGGGTCGATCACCGCGGGCATGGCGATCTACGACACCATGCAGTTCATCCAGCCTGACGTCGCGACGGTCGCGATGGGCATGGCCGCCTCGATGGGGCAGTTCCTGCTCTCCTCGGGCACCAAGGGCAAGCGCTACGCGACGCCCCACGCCCGCGTCATGATGCACCAGCCCTCGGGCGGCATCGGCGGTACGGCCACGGACGTGCGCATCAACGCGGAGCTCATCCTCCACATGAAGCGCGTGCTGGCCGAGCTGATCGCCGAGCAGACGGGCAAGAGCACCGAGCAGATCCACACCGACTCCGACCGCGACCGCTGGTTCACCGCTCCTGAGGCGCTCGAGTACGGGTTCATCGACCACGTCGTGACCCACGCCGGGTCTGTCGCCGGCGGCGGCGGCACGACCGGCTCCTGAGCCGGCTCCGCCCCCATCACTTGAAGACCTTTGAGGAGTAGACCCATGAGCACCGAGTCTCAGTTCATCAGCACCGCGCAGCGTCTCGCTGGTGCGGGCGGCGTGGCGATGCCGTACGGCTCGCCGTCGTCGCGGTACATCTTCCCGCAGTTCGAAGAGCGCACGGCCTACGGCATCAAGCGCCAGGACCCGTACAGCAAGCTCTTCGAGGACCGCATCATCTTCCTGGGTGTCCAGGTCGACGACGCCTCGGCGGACGACGTCATGGCGCAGCTGCTCGTCCTGGAGAGCCAGGAGCCGAACCGCGACATCATCCTGTACATCAACTCACCCGGTGGTTCCTTCACCGCGATGACGGCGATCTACGACACGATGCAGTACATCACCTCCCAGGTGCAGACGGTCTGCCTCGGGCAGGCTGCCTCGGCTGCCGCCGTGCTGCTCGCCGCGGGAACCCCGGGCAAGCGCCTGGCCCTCCCCAACGCTCGCGTGCTGATCCACCAGCCCGCGATGGAGGGTGGCGGCTACGCCCAGGCCTCGGACATCGAGATCCAGGCCAACGAGATCATCCGCATGCGCGAGTGGCTCGAGGGCACCCTGGCCCTGCACTCCGGTCGGGACGTCGAGCAGGTCCGCAAGGACATCGAGCGCGACAAGATCCTCTCGGCGCAGCAGGCCGTCGACTACGGCCTGGTCGACAGCATCCTGGAGAGCCGCAAGTCGGCGATCCAGAACAAGGGCTGACCACGATCAGGGCCGACCAGCCCTGAGAGCGTGACCCCGGCAACGACCGGGGGTGAGATACCGTGCACCCGTCGGAGCGCCATGCTGACTTTGGCGCTCCGATGGTGTGCAATGGAAGATGTTCGACCAGCAGTCCCGAGGACGTGAGCGGGGCGGGCTGGATGCCATGATCCGCACCCGACCGGGGCGGTCCCGGGAGGAGACGGCGTGACACGCATCGGCGACGGCGCTGACCTGCTGAAGTGCTCCTTCTGCGGGAAGTCCCAGAAGCAGGTCAAGAAGCTCATCGCAGGCCCTGGGGTCTACATCTGCGACGAGTGCATCGACCTCTGCAACGAGATCATCGAAGAAGAGCTCACCGAGGCGGCCGAGGTCGGCATGGTCGAGCTCCCCAAGCCGCGGGCGATCTTCGACTTCCTCGAGCAGTACATCATCGGCCAGGAGGGCGCCAAGCGGTCGCTCGCCGTGGCCGTCTACAACCACTACAAGCGGATCCAGGCGGGCGAGGGAGCCCGTTCGGTCGGCGACGACGCGGCCCAGGTCGACATCGCGAAGTCCAACATCTTGCTCATCGGCCCCACCGGCTGTGGCAAGACGTATCTCGCGCAGACCCTCGCGAAGATGCTCAACGTCCCCTTCGCGATCGCCGACGCGACAGCGCTGACCGAGGCCGGCTACGTCGGTGAAGACGTCGAGAACATCCTGCTCAAGCTCATCCAGGCTGCGGACTACGACGTCAAGAAGGCCGAGACGGGCATCATCTACATCGACGAGGTCGACAAGATCGCCCGGAAGTCGGAGAACCCGTCGATCACCCGTGACGTCTCGGGTGAGGGGGTCCAGCAGGCGCTGCTGAAGATCCTCGAGGGCACGACGGCCTCGGTCCCGCCGCAGGGCGGTCGCAAGCACCCGCACCAGGAGTTCATCCAGATCGACACGACGAACGTGCTGTTCATCGTCGCCGGTGCCTTCGCGGGGCTCGACGAGATCATCTCGTCCCGGGCCGGTAAGCACGGCATCGGTTTCGGAGCGCCCCTGCACACCGCTGACGCGACAGACGCCTTCGGTGACGTCATGCCCGAGGACCTGCTCAAGTTCGGTCTCATCCCGGAGTTCATCGGTCGGGTCCCGGTCATCACGACGGTCACCCCGCTCGACCAGGTGTCCCTCGTGCGCATCCTCACCGAGCCCCGCAACGCCCTCGTGAAGCAGTACCAGCGGATGTTCGAGATCGACGGCGTCGATCTCGAGTTCACGGACGACGCCGTGGCGGCCATCGCCGACCAGGCTCTGCTCCGGGGGACCGGCGCACGAGGTCTGCGCGCGATCATGGAAGAGGTCCTCCAGCAGGTGATGTTCGAGGTCCCCAGCCGCGACGACGTCGAGCGTGTGGTCGTCACCGGTGAGGCCGTCCTCGAGAACGTCTACCCGACGCTCGTGCCGCGCACGGACCTCGGCAAGAACGCCCCGCGCGAGAAGAGCGCGTGACCGAGCAGCCGAGCGACCCCACGCAGGACCCGAGCATCCGCACGGAGATCCTGCGGCTGCGGGGTAGCATCGACAACATCGATGCGTCGCTGATGTACCTGCTCGCGGAGCGCTTCAAGTGCACCGAGCGCGTCGGTGAGCTCAAGGCGCAGGGCGGGGTGGCGCCGGCCGACCCGCTGCGCGAGAGCCAGCAGATCGAGAGGCTCGGACGGATCGCAGCGGAGGCGGGGCTCGACCAGCGTTTTGCCGAGGAGTTCCGGTCCTTCATCGTCAGCGAGGTCGTCCGGCGGCACGCTGCGATCGCGGCCGAGCGCGGCCAGGACACCGTGCTCGACACGTTCTCCTGACCTGACCTGACCTGACCTGACCTCAGCTGGCCAGCCCCAGTCCTGGCTGGATTGCTCTGGTCTTGGCTGGCCCGCGGTCTGGTCCGAGCAGGGCGGTCAGGGCTCCGCGTCCCGTGGTGTGCCTTAGGCAGGCTGCGTGCCGCTGCGCGCTGTGCCTGGTGGCTCCCGTGCCCACCTGCTGGACGTCTCGACGTGGGGGCGTCGGGCCGCTCACCGGTGCATGTCCGGTGCTCACCCCTGGCCACTGGCGTGACCGGGTGAGGTGCGACAGACTGGGTCGTCCGGGCAGCCCGGACCGCGGCTGTCCGTCCCGACGAGACAGCTGCGAGGACTCTGGATGAAGATCGACTGGCTCAAGCCCCTGCTGGGCGCGCCCGGACCGTTCGTCACCGTGTACATCGACGCGACGAGGTCAGGCGAAGGCGACCGCGAGGTCGAGAACAGGTGGAAGAGCGTCCGCAGATCCCTCGAGAAGGACGGTGCGACGGCGCCCGTCCTCGACATGATCGGCGAAGAGATCGTCCGTCCCACCCGGGTCGGTGGTCCGCACGGCCGGGTCGTCGTCGCCGACGAGACGGGTCTGCTGGTCGACAGGGTCACCAAGACGCCTCCCGCGGTCCAGAAGGGCACCTTCGGACCTTTCCCTGCGCTCCTGCAGGCAGCGGGTGCCGCTGATGAGTCTGTCGACTACCTGCGCATCGTCGTCGATCGCCTGGGTGCGGACCTCACCTGGTCCGAGGCCGGCGGACACCTTCCCTATGCCGAGCACGAGTCTGTCGAGGGCGGGCACGACGTCGTCAACAAGGCGAGCTCGGGAGGGCTGTCGCACAAGCGCATCGAGTCCCGCGCGGAAGACTCCTGGGAGCGCAACGCCGAGGCTGTCGCCACCGAGGTCGACCGTCAGGTGGCTGCGCACCGCCCGGAGGTCCTGCTGCTCAGCGGAGACGTCCGAGCGGTCGCCCTGCTCAAGGGAGCGCTCCAGAAGAAGACGGCCGAGCTGGTCGTCGACGTCGCTGGCGGCTCCCGTGGCCACGGGGTCAACGAGGATGCCTTCGAGGCCAACATCACCGAGGCTCTCGAGGCCTTCCGCGTCCAGCGCCGGGAGAAGGTGCTCGACGAGTTCCGGCTCGAGCACGGTCGCAGCACCGGGGGAGTCACCGGGCTCGCCGACGTCATCGCGGTCCTCGCACGCGGCCAGGTGAAGGAGCTGCTGCTCTCCGACGAGTACGGGCCCGGCACCGAGCTCGACGGCCGCTCGGTGTGGGTCGGTGCCGAGCCCCTGCAGATCGCTGCCTCGCGCGACGACCTGGCGGACCTCGGGGCCGTGACGGACGAGCACGAGCTGCCGGCGACCATCGCGCTGGTCCGGGCTGCGCTCGGTCAAGACTCAGGACTGACCTTCGTCCCGGCAGAGTCGCTCTCGCTCGTCGACGGCGTCGGGGCGCTGCTGCGCTGGCACGACAGCGGGACACCCGGGGACGAGCTCGCCCCGAGCATGTCCTCCGACGGAGGCCGCATCGAGAATCTCGGCTGACGCTGACGCTGACGCTGACGCTGACGCTGACGCTGACGCTGACGCTGACGACACAGCACGACAGAGCGGCGGTGACCTCCGAGGTGGTCACCGCCGCTCTCGCGTGCTGTAGGGGGTGCGCCAGGCGGCATCCGCCCCCGGTGCTCCGGAGCGCTGAGCCGCTGAGCCCGACGCCGCAGCGCTGCTGAGCCCTACGCCACATGCGTTGCAGTGCTGCTGAGCCCTACACCGCGGTCGGCCCCTCGTCCGTGTGCGTCGGGTTGAGCACCCTGTCGAGGAAGGCGCGGGTGCGCGGCTCCTGCGGGTCGCCGATCACCTGTGCGGGCGGCCCGGACTCGACGACCACCCCGCCGTCCATGAACACGACGCGGTCGGCGACCTCCCGGGCGAAGGCCATCTCGTGGGTCACCACGATCATGGTCATGCCCTGCTGCGCGAGGTCGCGCATGACCGAGAGCACGTCGCCGACGAGCTCGGGGTCGAGCGCCGAGGTGGGCTCGTCGAAGAGCATGATCGACGGGTCCATGCTCAGCGCCCGGGCGATCGCGACGCGCTGCTGCTGACCACCCGAGAGCTGCGTCGGGTGCGCGCTGCCGCGGTCGGCCAGACCGACCCGCTCGAGGTTGTGGAGCGCGACCTTCGTCGCCTCGGCCTTCGAGCGCCCCAGCACCTTGCGCTGCGCGACAGTGCAGTTCTCGAGAACGGTCTGATGTGTGAACAGGTTGAACTGCTGGAACACCATGCCGACGTGCTGGCGCACGGCGTCGATGTTGATGTCCGGGTCGGTGATCTCGGTGCCCAGGACCCTGATGGTCCCCGACGTCGCGCTCTCGAGCTGGTTGACGCAGCGCAGCAGCGTCGACTTGCCCGAGCCCGAGGGGCCGATCACGCAGACCACCTCACCGGGGGTGACGTCGAGCTCGATGCCACGGAGCACCAGGTTGTCGCCGAAGCTCTTGTGGAGGTCGCGGACCTGGACCACGGGCGCAGCGTCAGCCGCGGTGCCCTCGGTCGTCGCAGGAGGTGTGAGGGTCATGAGCGCGATCCCTTCCCGGTGCGCTTCTCGAGCCAGCGGGCCAGCAGGCCGAGCGGGATCGTGATGCAGAGATAGCCGATGCCGGCGACGAACAGTCCGGTCAGCCCACCGCCTGAACCGCTGGAGAGCGCGTCGCGGCCGATCTTGGTGAGGTCGAACTGGGTCGGGAGCAGCCCCATGAGGTAGATCAGCGAGGTGTCCTTGGTGAGCAGGATGATCTCGTTGGTCATGGGGGGCAGGACGATCCTGAAGGCCTGCGGGATGACGACGGTCAGCAGCGTGCGGCCGTGGGACATGCCCAGAGACCTGGCCGCCTCGATCTGGCCGCGGGGGACAGCCTCGATCCCGGCGCGCAGGGTCTCGGCGATGTACGCGGCCGAGACCATGCCGAGGGCGAGCGCAGCCTTGAGGGTGAGCGAGGAGATCGACACCCCGAGGGCGATCGGCACGGCGTAGGCGAAGGCGATCACGACGAGCAGCGCGGGGATGCCGCGGAAGAACTCGATGTAGATCGTCGCGAGCCAGCGGTAGACGCCGACCGACGAGAGCTTCATCAGGGCGAGCACAGTCCCCAGGCTCAGCCCCACGGCGAAGGCCGCTGCCGTGTACATCAGGGTGTTGAGGAAGGCCCGGGGGATCTTCGGGAAGAGGTCCTGGGCCGCCTCGACGTTGAAGATCTGGTCGCCGACACGGCTCCAGTCGATCGAGACCGCGAGGACGACGACGGCGACCACGAGGAGGCCGTACTGGATCCCGCGGGAGATGCGCGCACGCTTGCGCGGGCTCATCCGGGTACGAGCCTCCACCGTCGCGCGGGGCGCGACGGCGGAGGGCGCTGCTTCGGGTGTCGTCATGAGTCTCAGCCCTCGGCGGGCGCGGTCCCGATCCACTCGGTGTACAGCTCGTCGTAGGTGCCGGCGGTCTCGAGGCGGACGAGCGTCGTGTTGATGGCGTTGACCAGGGCGGTGTTGCCCTTCTTCACGCCGAAGCCGTACTGCTCACCCGTCGAGAAGTTCGCAGCGACCTCGAAGCCGTCGCTGATGAAGGGCGAGAGCGTCGCGACGTCGTTGACGACGGCATCGACCTGGCCGGTCTGGAGGGCCTGGACCTGGGCGCCGAGGTCGTCGAAGACGACGCTCTGCAGGCCGTTCTCCTCGGCCCAGGCAGCGCCTGTGGTGGCGACCTGGACGGCGATGGTCTTGCCCTCGAGGGACTCGAGAGTAGAGAGGTCGGAGCCCTCGGCGACGAGGAGACCCTGGTCGGCGTCGAAGTACGGCTCCGAGAAGTCCATGTTGGCCTTGCGCTCGTCCGTGATGGTGATCCCCGAGGCCACGATGTCGCACTGGCCGGCGTTGAGGGCCGCACCGGACTCGATGCCGTCGAAGCCTGTCGCGAGCGGCGCGAGCTCGAGGTCGAGGTCTGCTGCGACCTCGCCGACGAGGGCCATGTCGAAACCGACGATCTCGCCGTCCTTCTCGAGCTCGAAGGGCTCGAAGGGCGGGTTGGTGCAGACCGTGAGCTTGCCCGACGCGATGGTCGCGATCGAGCCGTCTGCGGCGGTGCCGTCGGAGCTGGCGTCGTCCGAGGACGAGCATCCTGCGAGGAGGAGGCCGCCGAGGGCGACGAGGGCTGCTGCGCTACGTGCTGTGTTCATGGGACACCTCAGAGGCCGAGTGATTGAGTATTCATGTCCCATGATACATATTCACTCGGCGCTGCGTGCTAGGACTCAGGCCCCGGCACTCACAGTGACCGACGTGACAGCCGCGTAGAAGATCTTGTCGAGCCTCAGCGAACGGTCGGACATCTGGCTCGGGTCCAGCACGAGCGCCGTGGCGACGTCGACGGTGCCTCCCCACCGCGCGACCTCGGCGAGCACGACGCCCGCTGTGCGCGGGGCGAAGACCAGCCCGTAGACCAGCCCGACGACCGAGCCGTCGTCGAGGACGCTCGTCGTGCGCGGGTCGGCTCCGGAGGGGTCGACCCCCGCAGCCGTGAGCAGGTCGACGGTGCTGCGCAGCCGCAGCGGTCGCCGCAGCGCGGCGATGCTGTAGTCCGGTCGGTCGGGGCCAGGCACGGTCCGCAGGACGCGCGCGACGAGAGGTAGCTGGACCGCGAGGTCGTCAGGACCCGCCACGACCCTGTCGATCGACACGTCGAAGCGGTCCTGGGGGTCGCTGGTCATGGTCGCGGTCTCATCGTCAGGTCTGATCCTCCAGCCTCAGGCTGCTGGGCGCGTCGCACCGGCCCCGACGCGCACGGCCCGGCGCACCGGCCCCGACGCGCACGGCCCCGCCGTGCAGGGTCCAGTCACGCTGCTCTCACCCTGCGTAGATCGCGGCGATCTCGTCGCTGAAGTCGGCGAGGACCTTGGCACGCTTCACCTTGAGCGACGGGGTGAGGTAGCCGTTCGCCTCGGTGAAGTCTGTGCTGAGCACGTGGATCTTGCGGATCGACTCGGCGCGGGACACGGCCTCGTTGGTCCTGTCGACGGCGCGCTGGAGCGCTTCGAGGACGGCCGGGTGCTTGCCGGCAGCCACGACGTCCATCGACGGCAGACCCTTGCTGCGCAGCCACCCCGGGAGCATCTCGGCGTCGAGGGTCACGAGCGCGGCGATGAACGGCTTCTGGTCGCCCACGACTACGCACTGGCTGACGAGAGGGTGCCCGCGGAAGCGGTCTTCGAGCATCGCTGGGGCGACGTTCTTGCCACCCGCCGTCACGATGATCTCCTTCTTGCGGCCGGTGATGCGCAGGTACCCGTCGTCGTCGAGGGACCCGAGGTCGCCGGTCCGGAACCAGCCGTCGACGAGGGCCTCGGCTGTGGCCTCGGGGTTGTTGCGGTACCCGCGGAACACGTGCTCGCCGCCGATGAGGATCTCGCCGTCGTCGTCGATCTTGGTGCTCGTGCCGGGGAAGGACGGGCCGACCGTGCCGATCTTGATGAGCCCGGGGCGGTTCACGGCCGTGGGCGCGGTGGTCTCGGTGAGGCCGTAGCCCTCGAGGATCGTCAGACCGATCCCGCGGTAGAAGTGGCCGAGCCGCTCGCCGAGCGGCGCCCCGCCCGAGATCGCGTACTGCGCCTTGCCGCCGAGCGCAGACCGTAGCTTGGAGTACACGAGCGCGCTCGCGAGGGCGTGCTGCGCCTTGAGGGCTGCCGAGGGACCGGGGCCTCCAGAGGTGGCCTCGGACATCGCGATCGACACCTTGGCGGCCCAGCGGAAGAGCCGCAGCTTCGCGCCGCTGCCGGCCTTCTGCTCGGAGGAGTTGTAGACCTTCTCGAAGACACGCGGCACGGCCAGCAGGAAGGTCGGCTGGAAGGTCGCGAGGTCGGGCAGCAGGTTCCGGGTGTCAGGGGTGTGGCCCATGACGGCGCCCGACGTCACGCACAAGACCTGGACGAAGCGGGCGAAGACGTGGGCGAGCGGCATGAACAGCAGCGACCGTGCCCCGGGCACCGCGCAGATGTCGCCGAGGCCCTCGACGCCGTTGCGGGTGAGGAACACGAAGTTGCGGTGGGTGAGCTCGGCGCCCTTGGGGCGTCCTGTCGTGCCCGAGGTGTAGATGATGGTCGCGAGGTCGCTGCCGACGACGGCCTCGCTGCGCGCGGTGACCTCGGCCGTGTCGACGCTGCTGCCCGAGAGACGCAGCTGGTCGACGGCGTCGTCGTCGATCACCAGGACGTCGGTGAGCTCGGGCAGGGTCGTGCGGGCCTCCTCGACGAGCGAGGCGTGCGTCGAGGTCTCGACGAGGGCCAGGCGCACACCGGCGTCCCCGCAGATCCAGCGGATCTGGTCGGCCGAGCTGGTCTCGTACACGGGCACCGGGACACCACCCACGGCCCACACCGCGAAGTCCAGCAGGGTCCACTCGTAGCGCGTGCGCGACATGATCGCGACCCTGTCGCCGACCTCGATGCCGCGCGCGAGCAGCCCCTTGGCCGTGGCGAGCACCTGGTCGGCGAAGTGCTGGGCCGTCACGGGCTGCCAGGCGTCACCGAGGTGCGTCTTGCGCTCGATGAGCACGCCGCCCCCGTCCCTGCGCACACGGTCGGCGAGCAGGGTGTTGATCGACGAGCTGTGCGGTGCGTCGGTCAGGCTGGGGGAGGAGAACTCGATCATGCGGGCATCCTTGCTGGCGATCGGGCGGGGCGGGTCGTGCTGACGTCCGGGTCGTGCTGACGTGCGGGTGGTGCTGACGTGCGGGGGCGGGCGCTGCTGCCCGCCCCCGGGCTGTCGAGCGGGTCAGGCTCCGCGAGGCTTCTTGGCCTCGGCCTCGCCGAGCTCGGAGCGCACGACGACGATGCCGCCCTGCACGGCCGGGTCACCCTGGCCGTCCGCGGCGATGTCCAGGCGGAGCTCGCCGGTGACCCGGCCGGCTCCGCGCAGGTCGACCATCGACGACTCGATCGCGTGCAGCGAGGCGCGCGGCACGGCGAGCTCGGCCAGCAGGATCGGCGTGCGCATCGAGACCTTCGCCTCGGACTTGATCTTGCGCAGCGTAGCGAGGGCGTGACCCGAGGCCGTCAGGACCGAGAGGTCCGTGCCGGCAGCGGCTGTGCGCAGGCTGTCTGAGGTGGGCCAGGCGGCCTGGTGGACCGATCCCTCGCGCCACCAGGACCAGACCTCTTCGGTCGCGAAGGGCAGCACGGGGGCGAAGAGACGCAGGAGCGTGTCGAGCGCGATCGCGAGACCGGTCCGGGCGGACAGCGTCTCGGCGGTCACGTCGGTGGCCTCGGCACCTGCACCGTAGGCGCGGTCCTTGACGAGCTCGAGGTAGTCGTCGCAGAAGGTCCAGAAGAAGGTCTCGGAGACCTCGAGAGCCTTCGTGTGGTCGTAGCCCTCGAGCGCGGCCGTGGCACGGTCGACGACGTCGGCCAGACCGGCGAGCATCGCCCGGTCGATCGGCTCGGTGACCAGCGCCGGGTCGAGGACGAGGTCGTCCTCGCCGGCGAAGGACAGCGCGAACTTGCTCGCGTTGAGGACCTTGATCGCCAGGCGGCGACCGATCTTCATCTGCCCGACCTCGAAGGCGGCGTCGGTACCCAGGCGTGCCGAGGCGGCCCAGTAGCGGACGGCGTCGGAGCCGTGCTCCTCGAGCAGACCCATCGGCGTGACCACGTTGCCCTTGGACTTGCTCATCTTCTTGCGGTCCGGGTCGAGGATCCATCCGGAGATCCCGGCGTCGGTCCACGGCAGCGAGCCGTGCTCGAGGTGCGAGCGGACGACCGTCGAGAAGAGCCACGTGCGGATGATGTCCTGGCCCTGGGGGCGCAGGTCCATCGGGAACACGCGGGAGAAGAGGTCGGGGTCGCTCAGCCAGCCACCGGCGATCTGCGGGGTGAGGGACGACGTGGCCCAGGTGTCCATGATGTCGGGGTCGCCGACGAAGCCGCCGGCCTGGCCACGCTGCTCGGCGGTGTAGCCGGCCGGGACGTCGGAGGACGGGTCGATCGGCAGGATCGCCTCGTCGGGGACGATGGGCGAGTCCCACTGCGGCTCCCCGTGCTCGTCGACGGGGTACCAGACGGGGATCGGCACACCGAAGAAGCGCTGGCGGGAGACGAGCCAGTCGCCGTTGAGGCCACCGACCCAGTTCTCGTAGCGGACCTGCATGAACTCCGGGTGGAAGTTGAGCTCGGCGCCCCGGGCGAGCAGCTCGGCACGCAGGTCGCGGCCGGGCATCTCACGCCCGCCGTTGCGGATGTACCACTGACGGCTCGTGACGATCTCGAGGGGCTTGTCGCCCTTCTCGAAGAAGTTGGCCTTGCGCTGGGTCGCGACGGGCTCGCCCTTGAGGTCGCCCGACTCGCGGAGCGCGTCGACGACCACGGTGCGTGCTGAGAACGTCGTCTTGCCGAGCATCTCGGAGAACAGCGCCGTGCCCTGCTCGCTCGTGATCCACTCGGGGAGCTCGCGGGTGATGCGGCCGTCGCGGACGAGGACCGACCGGGTCGGCAGCTGCAGCTCGCGCCACCACTGCACGTCGGTGAGGTCGCCGAAGGTGCAGCACATGGCGATGCCCGCACCCTTGTCGCGCTCGGCGAGCGTGTGGGCGAGGACGGGCACCTCGACACCGAAGAGCGGCGAGGTGACCGTGGTGCCGAAGAGGTGCTGGTAGCGCTCGTCGTCAGGGTGCGCGATGAGGGCGACGCAGGCGGGGAGCAGCTCGGGGCGGGTGGTCTCGATGACCACCTCGGAGCCGTCGGCCGCGTGGAAGGCGATCTTGTGGAAGTGCCCGGGGTAGTCGCGCGCCTCGAGCTCGGCCTGGGCCACAGCGGTCTGGAAGGTCACGTCCCACAGGCCCGGGGCCTCGGCCTGGTAGGCCTCGCCGCGGGCGAGGTTGCGCAAGAAGGCCGTCTGCGCGACCGCCTGGGCCGGCTGCCCGATGGTCTGGTAGTGGTGCGCCCAGTCGACACTCAGGCCGAGGTAGCGCCACAGCGCCTCGAACTGCTGCTCGTCCTCGGCCGTGAGGCGCTCGCACAGCTCGATGAAGTTCTTGCGGCTGATCGGCTGCTGGTCGGCCGCCTTGACGCTCTTGCCCTCGGCTCCCTGCAGCGGGGGCTCGTAGCCCTCGACGTAGGGGAGCGAGGTGTCGCAGCGCACGCCGTAGTAGTTCTGCACCCGGCGCTCGGTCGGCAGACCGTTGTCGTCCCAGCCCATCGGGTAGAAGACGGACTTGCCGCGCATCCGCTGGAAGCGGGCGACGACGTCGGTGTGGGTGTAGCTGAAGACGTGCCCGACGTGCAGCGAGCCGGAGACCGTGGGGGGAGGGGTGTCGATCGAGTAGACGTCGGCGCGCTCGGCGCTGCGGTCGAAGGTGTAGGTGCCCTCGGTGGCCCAGGCGGAGTCCCAGCGACCCTCGAGACCGTCGAGGCTGACCTTCTCGGGTACCTGCTTGACCGTCGCGACCACGGGTCGGGTGTCGGGCGCTTCGGGGACAGGTGCGGAGACGTCGGGTGAGCTCATGGGGGCCATCTTTCCAGATGCGCAGGAGGTTCTGGGATTCCGGCGCGGCCTGTGGACGCCGCAGCACACCTCGAGCGGCCCGTGACGTCTGGCTCACCAGCGACGAGAGGAGCGGCGTCCCGCAGGGTGGACGACCCGACTGAGGCCAGACAGCGGTGATCCCGCGCTCGCGGGGGCGGGACAGTCTCACCGAGTGAGAACCGCGTCACCTCTGGCGGGACAGGTGGTCCCGTGCCGTATCGTGTGAGGACGGACTGCGCCGAGCGTGGTCTGTCGATCACCTCCCGACGACTCGTCGGGAGCACGCCGGGGTTCCGGCCTTCAGGAGACCAGGGAAGCAATCGTGAACGAGATGTGTTGTCGGTTCAGCCGCCGCCACTCTCTTCCGCCGACCCTGTAAGGACCCCACGCCCATGTCGATCGACCGCGACATCATCGGGCCCGTGACGACCGCCAAGACCTCTCGCAGCGTCTCGCTGTGGGCGCGTCTGCGCCGCGACCGCCTCGCCGTCGCCGGTCTCGTCACGATCGTCTTCTTCCTGCTCGTCGCGATCTTCGCGCCGCTGCTCTCCTCGCTGTCGGGCAACGACCCGTACACGTACCACCTCGACGCCCTCGACGCGTCAGGTGCGCCGGCAGGCTTCGGCGGTGGGATCAGCGCAGAGCACTGGTTCGGCGTCGAGCCGCTGACGGGCCGCGACCTCTTCTCGATCGTCGTGCACGGCTCGCGGACGTCGCTCGTGGTCGGGCTCGGTGCGACGGTGGTCGCGATGCTCCTCGGGACTGTCGTCGGGCTCGTCGCGGGGTACTTCGGGGGCTGGGTCGACACCCTTGCGAGCCGCGTCATCGACGTGATGTTCGGGTTCCCTAGCCTCATCTTCATGATCGCCCTCGGCGCGATCGTCCCGGTGTCCTTCCCCAGGGTGCTGCTGCTCGTGCTCATCATCGGGTTCTTCGGGTGGGCGTCGATCGCCCGGGTGGTCCGCGGTCAGGTGCTCTCGCTGCGCAAGCAGGGCTACGTCCGCGCCTCGACAGCCCTCGGCGCCCGGCACAGCCACATCTTGTTCAAGCAGATCCTGCCGAACCTCAGCGCGACCATCGTCGTGTTCTCGACGATCACCATCCCGGCCACCATCGGCTCCGAGGCGGCGCTGTCCTTCCTCGGTGTGGGTGTCGCCCCGCCGACCCCGTCGTGGGGCCGGTCGATCGGTGACGCCGTCACCTGGTTCTCGGTCACGCCGATGTACCTCGTCTTCCCCGGAGCGGCCTTGTTCTTCATCACCCTGGCCTTCAACGTCTTCGGCGACGGCCTCCGCGACGCCCTCGACCCACGCTCGAGGGGGGTCCGCTCATGAGCGACCACCAGAACGCCAGCACCCCTGTCGTCCAGGGTCCCGGCAGCACCGCAGCCGCCCGCTCGGCGGGCATCGGCACGAGCGCGGCACGCACGGCACGCTTCGTGCTCGGCAAGGCGAGCGGCATGGTCGTCGTGCTGCTCATCGTCTCGGCCCTGACCTACGCCGTCTTCGTCCTGCTCCCGGCAGACCCTGCCCAGCTCGCCTGCGGTCGTCCGTGCACGCCGGAGCGCCTCGAGGCAGCCCGCGGGTACATGGGTCTCGACGAGCCGCCGTGGAAGCAGTACCTGCTGTTCCTCGGCGGGATCTTCGCGGGGCGGACCTTCGGGGCTGGCGCGACGGCCATCGACTGCGCGACACCGTGCCTCGGGTACTCCTTCAGGCTCAACGAGTCGGTGACGGACCTCATCATCAGCCGCCTGCCCGTCACGGTCTCGATCGCCGTGGGTGCCGCTGTGCTGTGGCTGCTGGTCGGCGTGGTGTCCGGGGTGGTCGCTGCGATCAAGCGCGGGACCGCCGTCGACCGTCTGATCATCCTCGGCGCGATCGCTGGCGTGTCTGCCCCGAGCTACCTCGTGGGTCTGCTCGCGATCCTGCTGTTCGGCTTCACCCTCGACATGGTCCCGGTGTCCGGCTACGTGCCCTTCACCGAGAGCCCCCTCGACTGGGCGTGGCACCTCGTGCTGCCGTGGACCGTGCTCGCGCTGCTCTCGGCGGCCGTCTACGCACGGCTCACCCGTGCCCAGATGCTCGACGTCATGGGGCAGGACTTCATCCGGACGGCCCGTGCCAAGGGGCTCACCGAGGGTCGGGTCATCACCCGGCACGCGCTGCGCAACGTGATGATCCCTGTCATCACGCTGTTCGGCCTGGACCTCGGGTCGCTGCTCGGCGGCGCGGTCATCACCGAGCGAGTGTTCTCGATGCCCGGTCTCGGCTCGCTCCTGCTCGACGCCGTCGGCAACTTCGACCTGCCGATCCTCGTCGGCGTCACGCTCTTCTCGGCCGCGATCATCATCGTGGCGAACTTCGTCGTCGACCTCGTCTACGGCGTCCTCGACCCGAGGGCGCGCTCATGAGCCGCGCCCAGGTGGTCGTGCGACGCGCTGGGACGTCTGGTCCCGCCGTGCTCGGGTCGCTGGTCATGCAGCGATGTACACAGCGCTGACTCAGCGCGCCCCGTGACCTGGCGCCGCGCGACACCGCGCGAGCGCACCCCGAAGCACCAGCTCCTCGAGAGGCACGACCCCCGATGAACGCATCACGACCTCGCAGCACCCGCGCTGCGCGCCCGACCCTGCTCAAGGCCGCAGCCGCGACCGCAGTCCTCGCGCTCACCCTCACCGCCTGCAACGCGAACGGTGGCGACGACGACGCGACCGCCCCGAGCACCCAGGGCTCGACGGGCACGACGGAGAAGGGTGGCACCATGACCATCCTCACGTCGGCCACCGAGATCAACTGGGACCCGGCCAAGAGCCAGAACCTGGCGATCACGACCCTCGGCCTCGTCGAGCGACGCCTCACCACCTGGGGCGTCGAGCCCGGCAAGCCCGGCGTCGTGGTCCCCGACCTCGCGACCGACACGGGCACGGTGTCCGACGACGGCACGACGTGGACCTACACCCTCAAGGACGACATCTTCTTCGAGGACGGCACGCCGATCACGTCGGCCGACATCAAGTACGGCATCGAGCGGTCCTTCGCGCCTGAGCTCTCGGGCGGTCTGAGCTACCACAAGAGCCTCCTCGAGGGCGGTGACGAGTACGCGGGCCCCTACACGGGCGGCGACCTCGCGTCGATCGAGACCCCTGACGACAAGACGATCATCTTCCGCCTGAAGTCCGCCTACGGCGACTGGCCGTGGATCGTCTCGCAGCCGGCCTTCGCCCCGGTCCCCGAGGCGCAGGACGACATCGCGACCTACACGCAGCAGCCTGTCGCGTCGGGCCCCTACAAGGTCGTCGACACGAAGCAGGGCGTCTCGGTCACCCTCGAGCGCAACGACAAGTGGACCGAGGAGAGCGACGACGTCCGCACCGCCGGACCCGACTCGATCGTCTTCTCCCTCGGGCAGGACGCGACTGTCACCGCGCAGCGCCTCATCGCCGACGCGGGCGACGACAAGAACGCCTTCGGTGCGAGCTTCGTCCCGCCGGCCCAGCTCGCGCAGGTCGCGAACAACCCCTCCGCCAAGGAGCGTCTGGTGACCTCCGACGCCGGGGCGCTCGCCTACCTCGCCATCAACACCGAGCGTGAGGGCCTCGACGACGTCAAGGTCCGCCAGGCGATCCAGTACGCGGTCGACAAGCAGGCCTTCCAGGTCGCCTCCGGTGGAGAGACCGGCGGGGCGCTGGCCACGACGCTCATCACCCCGGGCATCGAGGGTCGTGAAGACTTCAACCTCTACGAGGCCGACGCGGCCGGTGACGTCGACAAGGCCAAGGAGCTCCTCACGGAGTCCGGCTGGGACCCGACCAGCCGTGAGCTCGTGCTGCTCTCCGAGGACGACTCCGTGTCGCTCTCGCAGGCGCAGGCCGTCGAGCAGGGTCTCGAGCGTGCCGGTTTCCAGGTGACCATCAAGCCTGAGGCGCAGCTCGCTGCGGTCCAGACCCTCACCCAGGGCACGGGTGAGTACGACCTGACGATCAGCTCGTGGCAGCCGGACTTCCCGAGCGCGAACGGCAACATCCAGCCGCTCTTCGACTCGAGCCAGATCGGCAACGGCGGCTACAACCTGGCGCGGTTCTCCGACCCGGCCGTCGACGAGCTCATCGCCCAGGCGACCGCCGAGATCGACGTCGAGAAGGCTGGGGCCCTGTGGGCCCAGGCCGACCGCGCGATCATGGAGCAGTCGCCCGTCGTCCCGCTCATCTACACGCGGAACTCGTTCCTGCACGGCTCCAACGTGCAGAACTTCTACATCCCCGCGTTCCCGGCCTACCCGAACTACCTCAAGGCATCGCTGAGCCAGTGACCACGAACGCCGAGAACACAGAGAACGCCGAGAGCATGGTGCCACTCCTCACTGTGGACGGGCTGACCGTCCGGTTCGAAGGCCAGGACACCCCCGCCGTCGGCGGGGTGTCCTGGACGCTCGAGCGCGGGCAGGTGCTCGCCCTCGTGGGCGAGTCCGGCTCGGGCAAGAGCGTCACGGCGTTCTCTGTGCTCGGGTTGCTGCCCGCGACGGCGACTGTCGCCGGCAGCATCCGGCTCGACGCCGAGCACCTCGGCAGCGAGCCCGGCCGTGACGGGGCCCGCCGCGGCGGGCCCGTCGAGCTCGTCGGCGCCTCCTCGGACACCCTGCGGGGTGTCCGGGGCGGTGTCGTCGGGCTCGTGTCCCAGGAGCCGATGAACGCCTGGAACCCCGTGCTGACCATCGGGTGGCAGATCATCGAGGCCGTCCGCACCCACGCCAAGGTCTCGCGCGCCCAGGCGCGCGAGCGCCTGCTACAGCTGCTCCACGAGGTCGGGCTGACCGACCCTGAGCGGGTCGCCCGCTCGTACCCGCACCAGCTCTCGGGCGGACAGCTGCAGCGCGCGCTCATCGCGATGGCACTGAGCGCCGACCCCGTCGCGCTCATCGCCGACGAACCCACCACAGCGCTCGACGTGACGGTCCAGGCCGGGATCCTCGAGCTGCTGCGGTCCTTGCGGGACTCGCGCGGCATGGCGATCCTGCTCATCACCCACGACATGGGCGTGGTCGCCGACCTCGCCGACGACGTCGTGGTCATGCGCCGCGGGCTGGTCGTCGAGAAGGCGCCGGCTGCGACGCTGTTCTCCGACCCACAGGACGCGTACACCCGGGAGCTGCTCGACGCCGTGCCGCGGCTCGGCGCGCTGCCCGAGGCGGAGGCGCTCGTCGCGGCAGACCCAGAGACGCCGGTCCGTCGCTCCACCACCACGACCGCCAGCGACGCGCGGGCCGCTGCGGCCCCGTCGCCTGCACCTGCAGCACCCCCCGTCGACCTCCGCGACCTCCATGTCGTCTACCCGGGCGCACGGCGCTCGGCTCCGGTCCACGCCGCCGACGGAGTGACGCTGCGCATCGACCGAGGCGAGATGCTCGGCCTGGTGGGGGAGTCCGGCTCCGGCAAGTCGACCGTGGGCCAGGTGCTCGCCGGTCTGGTGCCGGCGACCTCCGGCTCGGTGCGGGTCTGCGACGTGGACCTGCGCGAGGCGTCCCGCAAGGAGCAGCTGGCCGTCCGCAAGCGCGTCGGTGTGGTGTTCCAGGACCCCGCGTCGACCCTCAACCCTCGCTGGACCATCGCCCAGGCGATCGGTGAGCCCCTCGGGCTGCACACCTCGCTGCGCGGGTCTGAGCTCCGCGACCGCGTCGCGCACCTCCTCGAGATCGTCCAGCTCTCGCCCGACCTCGCCGACAGGTTCTCGCACGAGCTGTCGGGCGGGCAGCGTCAGCGCGTGTCGATCGCCCGGGCTGTGGCCCTCGACCCTGACGTGCTCATCGCCGACGAGCCGACGAGCGCGCTCGACGTGTCGGTCCAGCAGCGCATCCTCGAGGTGTTCGCGGACCTGCAGCAGAGGCTCGGCTTCTCGTGCCTGTTCATCTCGCACAACCTGGCTGTCGTCGAGCGGGTCACGGGTCGCGTCGCGGTGATGCACCAGGGACGGATCGTCGAGCAGGGACCGACTCGCGACGTCCTCGGCTCCCCGCAGGACCCGTACACGCAGCGGCTGCTCGCGGCGGCGCCGGTCGCGGACCCCACGGTCCAGGCGGAGCGTCGCGCGCACTGGCTGACGCTCACGCGCTGAGCGGCGCGATGTTCGGGTGCTGAACCACGCGCCGCTCACGCGCCGAACCGTGCGCTGCTCACGGCTGCTGCACCGCTCCTGACTGACTGCTGCGCCGCTCACCGCTGCTGCGCCGCGACGCCCAACGCCGTCCCGACCTCTTCGTACCCGTGCCGCACCTGCCCGAGCGAGATCCGCAGGTGCCCGCCGGGTGGGTTCGGGGTGCTTGTGGTGAAGGGCGCCCCGGGGGCGCAGCGGATCCCGAGCGCCGCGAGGTGCACTGTCGCGGCGCGCTCGTCGGTGACCGGCAGCCACATGTTGATCCCGTCGCCGGCCCGCAGCTCCGCGCCGGTCGCACGCACAGCGCGGGCGACCTCACGCTGCCGCAGTGCGTAGGCGTTCCTGGCCTGGGCGACGCTCTCCCGGACCGTCGAGTCCGTGAGCAGCTCGAGCAGCACCTCTTGCAGCATGCGGCTGGTCCATCCGGGGCCGAGCATCCGCCGGGCGACGACGTCGCGCATGAGGTCGGCCGGCGCTGACATCGCGGCGATGCGCAGGTCGGGTCCGTGGGACTTCGAGAAGGACCGCACGTGCACGACCTGGTCGGGCAGGTGCGTCCCGAGACTCACGTCGGGCGCCTGGCAGATGCTCCCGGAGTGGTCGTCCTCGACGACCAGCACGTCGCGGCCCCGTGGGTGGCGGCGCAGCACGTCGGCGAGCTCGGCGGCCCGCGCAGCGGTGAGCGACGCCCCCGTCGGGTTGTGCGCCCGCGGCTGGAGCAGCACGACGCCCGGCCCGTCGTCGAGG
Source organism: Sanguibacter biliveldensis (assembly GCF_033798665.1). Taxonomy (NCBI): domain Bacteria; kingdom Bacillati; phylum Actinomycetota; class Actinomycetes; order Micrococcales; family Sanguibacteraceae; genus Sanguibacter; species Sanguibacter biliveldensis. The sequence goes on along the minus strand of NZ_CP138359.1, from coordinate 2,719,474 downwards.
ACCCGCGCGAGACCGTCGGGCCTCATGCCGTGCTCGTCGACGTCGACCCCGAGGGTCTGTGCACCGAGGTGGTCGAGCAGGTCGTAGAAGGGTGGGAAGGACGGGTTCTCGACCGCGACGCGCGACCCGAGACTCACGCGGAGCTCGAGCACCCGGCTCAGCCCGTCCATGGCGCCGTCGACGACCGTGAGCGCCTCGGGCACGAAGGGCCAGTCGGCCCGCAGGCGACGTTCGAGCGGTGCGATGAGCGCCGGGCCGAGATAGCTCGACGTCGTGGCTCCCTGGGTCCGTCGGGCGAGCCTGGCGAAGGCGACGCCGAGCGGGGGCAGGAGCTGAGGATCGGGGGTGCCCGACGACAGGTCGATCCGGTACGGGACCTGGTCGCCCGCGGCGAGGTCTCTGTACCGCGGCGGTAACCAGGTCGACCGCTGGCTCAGCACGAAGGTGCCGGCCCGCCCGCGCGTGCGCACCAGTCCGGCCTCGGCGAGGGCGTGCCACGCCCCGGAGACCGTCCCCGGGCTCACCCGGAGCTGGGCGGCGACGTCCCGGACCGTCGGCATGCGCTCGTCGGCCGCGATCTCACCGGACCTGATGAGCCGCGCGAGGGTCGCGGCGATCCCTGCGGGCGTGCGGTCTGTCACGAGCTCGGCGAGGTCCATGCCCTGATCTTGTGGGGCCCAGGGGCAGGCGCAGAGCGGCTGGCCGGAGAGTTAACACGACCGACACGAGCGTTCTCGGGGACGTTACGTGGGGACACGCCGCGGAAATGTTCAAGGCCGAGAGTCACACCCATCAGCCCGCCAGGTGAAGGCGGCGACGAGGAGAGGCGAGGTGTCCGCGTGACAATCGTGAGGACAGCACTGACCCAGGCGACGTGGACCGGCGACAAGGAGTCCATGCTCGCCAAGCACGAGCAGTTCACCCGTGACGCGGCGGCCCAGGGCGCGAAGATCATCTGCTACCAGGAGCTCTTCTACGGCCCGTACTTCGGGATCGTCCAGGACACGAAGTACTACGAGTACGCGGAGTCGGTGCCCGGTCCGATCACCGAGCGCTTCCAGGCTCTCGCCAAGGAGCTCGACATCGTCATCGTGCTCCCGGTGTACGAGGAGGACCAGCCTGGCGTCCTGTACAACACGGCTGCGGTGATCGACTCGGACGGCAGCTACCTCGGCAAGTACCGCAAGCACCACATCCCGCACCTGCCGAAGTTCTGGGAGAAGTTCTACTTCCGTCCCGGCAACCTCGGGTACCCGGTCTTCGGCACGGCCGTCGGCACGATCGGAGTGAACATCTGCTACGACCGTCACTTCCCCGAGGGGTGGCGTGCGCTCGCCCTGGGCGGCGCCGAGATCGTGTTCAACCCGAACGCCACGGCTCCTGGCATCTCGAACCGGCTGTGGGAGATCGAGCAGCCGGCAGCGGCTGTCGCCAACGGGATGTTCGTCGTGGCGACCAACCGGGTCGGGCTCGAGGACGGCGAGTTCGGGGACGAGGCCGTGAACTTCTACGGCTCCTCCTACGTGGTCGGACCTGACGGCGCCCTGGTCGGCGAGATGGGCTCGTCGACCGAGCCCGAGCTGCTGATCCGCGACATCGACCTGGACAAGGTCCGTGAGGTGCGCGAGCGCTGGCAGTTCTTCCGCGACCGCCGCCCGGACGCGTACGAGGCGCTCGTCGCGCCGTGACCTAGGCAGGTCCGGCCTCGTCCGGCCCGGCTCTGTCCGACCTGGACCGCGCGTCCGGCCCGGACCCGTCCGACCTGGACCGCGTGCCCGACCCCGCGTCTGTACCCCGCTCAGCCCAAGCCCTCCGACCTCCAGGAGACCCATGTACACGCTCATCACCGGCGGGACCGTCGTCAACGCGACAGGGACGGGGCTGGCCGACGTCCTCGTCGAGGACGAGACGATCGTCGCCGTCCTCGAACCTGGCTCGGCCGTCCTGGGCGAGACCTTCCTCGCCGGGGTCGACCGCAGGATCGACGCGACAGGCAAGTACGTGATCCCGGGCGGGATCGACGCCCACACGCACATGGAGATGCCCTTCGGCGGGTCCTTCGCCTCGGACAGCTTCGAGACGGGGACCCGGGCCGCGGCGTGGGGCGGCACGACGACGATCATCGACTTCTCGGTCCAGTACGCCGGCCAGGACGTGCTCACGCAGTTCGCCGCGTGGCACGAGAAGGCCGCCGGGAAGTGTGCGGTCGACTACGCCTTCCACCAGATCATCGGCGGCGTGGACGACGTGTCCCTCGCGGCGATGGACACGCTCATCGACGAGGGTGTGTCGAGCTTCAAGCTCTTCATGGCCTACAAGGGCGTTTTCCTCTCCGACGACGGGCAGATCGTCCAGGCCATGCAGCGGGTGTCGAACAACGGCGGGCTGCTCATGATGCACGCGGAGAACGGGTCGGTCATCGACCTGCTCCAGCAGCAGGCTCTCCAGCGCGGGGACACCGACCCAATCCACCACGGGCTCACCCGTCCGTGGCAGACGGAGGAGGAGGCCACGTACCGCGCGATCCGTCTGGCCGAGCTCACGGGGGCGCCCCTGTACGTCGTGCACGTCTCGGCGAAGCAGGCCGCGCAGCGGATCGCCGAGGCCCGCGACACCGGGCAGAACGTCTTCGGCGAGACCTGCCCGCAGTACCTGTGGCTCTCCCTCGAGGAGCAGCTCGGCGCCCCGGGCTTCGAGGGGTCCAAGTGGGTGTGCTCGACGCCGCTGCGCTCGCGGGCCGACGGTCACCAGGAGCACATGTGGCGCTCGCTGCGCACCAACGACCTGCAGCTCGTGAGCACCGACCACTGTCCCTTCTGCATGAAGGGGCAGAAGGAGATGGGCGTCGGCGACTTCACGAAGATCCCGAACGGGATCGGCTCGGTCGAGCACAGGCTCGACCTCATCTACCAGGGCGTGGTGACCGGCAAGATCTCGCTCGAGCGCTGGGTCGAGATCTGCTGCACCACGCCGGCCCGGATGTTCGGGCTGTACGGGACCAAGGGCGTCATCCAGCCCGGGGCCGACGCCGACGTCGTCGTGTACGACCCTGCGGGGCACACGAGCATCTCGGTCGAGTCGCACCACATGAACCTCGACTACTCCGCGTGGGAGGGCTTCGAGGTCGACGGGCACGTGGACGTGGTGCTGTCCCGCGGGAAGGTCCTCATCGAGGGCGGCGAGTACCACGGTCGCCCCGGGCACGGGCGGTACGTCAAGCGGGGGCTGTCGCAGTACCTCATCTGACGGGTCCCCCCGGGCCCCTGCCTCGGAGCCCGCCGGTCTCCATCCGCACCCACCGTGCGGTGGCCGGACCGGCTGACGCGCCGACCGGCTCTCACCAGCATCCCCAGCCCTTGACAGAAAGGACACCGCTCATGGACTTCGGTGTCGTCCTCCAGAACCACCCGCCGGCGTCACGCGTCGTCGAGCTCACACGCCTGGCCGAGACCTACGGATTCTCCTACGCGTGGACCTTCGACTCGCCGCTGCTGTGGCAGGAGCCCTTCGTCGTGTACCCGCAGATGCTCGCCGCGACCCGCAAGATCAAGGTCGGGCCGATGGTCACCAACCCGTCGACGCGTGACTGGACCGTGCTGGCCTCGCTGTTCGCGACGCTCAACGACATGTTCGGCAACCGGACGGTCTGCGGGATCGGGCGCGGAGACTCGGCGGTCCGGGTGCTCAACGGACGCCCGTCGACCCTCAAGGCGCTGCGCGAGTCCATCCACGTGATCCGCGAGCTGGCGAACAGCCGCAGCGTCGAGCTCAACGGGTCCACCTTGCAGTTCCCGTGGTCCAAGGACTCCGAGCTGGAGATGTGGGTCGCGGCCTACGGCCCGCTCGCGCTCAAGCTCACCGGGGAGGTGGGGGACGGCTTCATCCTCCAGCTCGCCGACCCGGACATCGCCGCCTGGATGATCAAGGTGGTCAAGGACGCCGCGGAGAAGGCCGGGCGTGACCCCGAGGCCATCACATTCTGCGTGGCCGCCCCGATGTACGTCGGTGACGGCGACTCCCCGGCCGAGCGGGCGCACATGCGCGAGCAGTGCCGCTGGTTCGGGGGGATGGTCGGCAACCACGTGGCCGACATCGTCTCCAAGTACGGGGCGGACTCGTCCGTCCCCAAGGCGCTCACCGACTACATCGAGGGCCGTCAGGGCTACGACTACAACGAGCACGGCCTGGTCGGGAACTCGCACACGAGCTTTGTGCCCGACGAGATCGTCGAGAGGTTCTGCCTGCTCGGCTCCCCGCGCGAGCATGTCGAGAAGCTCAAGGCGCTGCAAGACCTCGGGGTGCACCAGTTCGCCGGGTACCTCCAGCACGACAACAAGGAGGAGACCCTGCGCCTGTACGGCGAGCGGGTCATCCCGGCGATGGCCGAGCACGTGACGGCCAAGGCATGACGAGCCCCGATGCGGTGACGGTGGAGACCACCGTCGGAGCGCCGGCCAGAGGGCCCGAGATCTCGCCGGCGTCCGCGCGGCGGGCGACGGCAGGCCGCTCCGGGGCGCTGGCTGCCCGTGTCCTCGGCTCCAAGCCCGTCGTCGCGGTGCTCGCCGTCGTCGTCCTCGCCTCGGTGTGGGAGCTCTACAAGGCCCTCGGGCCCGACGACGGCTGGTCCCTCGGCGAGACCCGGCTGCTGCCGCGCACGACCGACCTCGCCATGCCGCACACCTGGGAGATGGTCGCGCGGCTCTTCGACCCCGTGTCGGGGGCTCGTGACGCCCCCGTCCTGTGGCGGGCCGTCCTCGAGGCCGGTGCGCTGAGCCTCGGGATCGCCGTCGTCGGCTGGGTCGTCGGTGTGACCGTCGGGATGCTGCTGGCGCTCGCCATGCAGCGCCTGCGGGTCGTCGAGCGGGCTGTCCTGCCGCTCGTGGTGCTGTCTCAGACCGTCCCGCTCATCGCCCTCGCCCCGCTCGTGCGGTCGTGGGGAGCGAAGCTCGAGATCGGCAGCCTCGCGTGGGAACCGTGGATGTCCGTCGCCGTGATCGCCTCCTATCTCGCGTTCTTCCCCGTGGCCGTCGGGATGCTCCGCGGGCTGCAGTCGCCCGACACGATCCATGTCGAGCTCATGACCGCCTACGCGGCCGGGTGGTTCGCGACCCTCGTCAGGCTCCGTCTGCCGGCCGCCGTCCCGCACCTGCTGCCCGCCCTGCGCCTCGCGGCCGCGAACGCCGTCATCGGGACCGTCGTGGCCGAGGTCGCGACGGGTCTGCCCGGTGGGATCGGCCGGATGATCCTCGAGTTCGCGAACTTCGCGTCGAGCGACCCCGCCAAGCCCTGGGCACCGATCTTCGGCGCCGTGGTCCTCGGGCTCGTCGCGGCCGGGCTCGTGACGCTGCTCGGCCGGTCGCTCGGTCGGTTCCGTCGGGGCGAGGTGGTCGCATGAGCACGGCTGCTGACTGTCTCTGTGCCCCTGCCACTGCCACTGCTCGTGCTCACGCCCGACCGACCCGAGGAGCGCTCTGATGTCTCAGCCCGACCCGCAGTCCCCGCCCCTCTCGACGTCTGAACCCGCCAGCACCGCGCCCGCACCCCTGGCGTCACCCGGTGCCCAGCGTGCCCAGAGTGCCCAGGCCTCAGCCGTCCACGTCGACTCCGTCACGCGCGTCTTCGGCCGTGGGGCCAGCCAGGTCGTCGCCCTCGACGACGTGAGCCTCACGGTCGCACCTGGAGAGTTCGTCTCCTTGATCGGCCCCTCGGGCTGCGGCAAGTCGACGCTGCTGCGCCTCGTCGCCGACCTCGACCAGCCGACCTCGGGCACGGTCGAGGTCTTCGGGCGGCCCGCCCGCCAGGCGCGGCTGTCCCGGGAGTACGGCATCGCCTTCCAGCAGGCCGGCCTGCTGCCGTGGCGGACGGTCCGGGCGAACGTCGAGCTCCCGCTCGCGCTGTCCGGCACCGGGCGAGGAGCCCGGAGGGAGCGGGTCGACCACCTGCTCGACCTCGTCGGGCTCGCTGACTTCGCCGACAGGTTCCCCGACCAGCTCTCGGGCGGCATGCAGCAGCGCGTCGCGATCGCCCGGTCCCTCGCGGAGGAGCCGAGCCTGCTGCTCATGGACGAACCCTTCGGTGCCCTCGACGAGATGACCCGCGAGCACCTGCAGACCCAGCTGCTGCGGATCTGCGCGGAGACCCGGGCCGCGGTCGTGTTCGTCACCCACTCCATCCCCGAGGCCGTGTTCCTCTCGGACACGGTGGTCGTCATGTCGCCGCGACCTGGACGCATCCGGGAGATCGTGCCCGTCGGCCTCGACCGCACAGGGATCGCCCCCGCGACAGCCGTGAGCACAGCGGCCGAGGACGCCGTCGGAGACGACCTGCGCACGGCTGACGCCTTCGTCGACGCCGTCGCCAGGGTCCGGACCGCGCTGCACGGCGACCTGGCCTCGGCGAGACGTCCGGGCGGTGCGGCTGGGGAGAGCCGCCCGGCGCGCCCAGCCGGGGTGGACCAGCGATGACGACCACCCGGCCCGTCGGTGGCCCGACCACCGCAGCGGCGCAGTCGTCCCGGGCTGAGGCGGACACCTCGACCTCCGGGGCCTCCGTCGTCCGGTCAGGCCGTCGCTTCGCGCGCTCTGGGGCCTCAGCGCTCGCGGCTGTCGCTCCGCCGGTGATCCTGCTCGCCGCGATCCTCGCCGCATGGCAGGCAGCCGTGACGCTGGGGGACGTCCCGCCCTTCGTGCTCCCGGGCCCGTCAGCCATCCTCGACGAGCTCCGAGACCTCGCCGGTCCTATCGCCTCAGCCGCTCTGGTCACCGGACGCAACGCCCTCGTCGGGCTGGTCGCGGGGGCGGTCCTGGGGATCGTGCTCGCCGTCGTCGCGTCCTCGGCGAAGATCGTCGACAGGCTCGGCGAGCCGGTGGTCACCGCGCTCTCCGTCGTCCCCGTCGTGGCCCTCGCCCCGGTCCTGTACTCGATGTACGGGGCGGCGTCCGAGCAGGCCCGCGTGATCGTCGCCGGTCTCGCGGTGTTCGTGCCCGTCTACGTCAACACGCTGCGCGGACTGCGGCAGGTGACCCCGGTGCACCGCGACCTCATGCGTGCGCTCGCCGCCTCCCCCCGGCAGGTGGCACTCACCGTGACGGTCCCGACCGCCGTGCCCTTCGTCTTCACGGGGCTGCGCATCGCCTCGTCCCTCGCGGTGATCTCCGCGATCGTCGCCGAGTACTTCGGCGGCCCGCGCTCGGGCATCGGGTCCTTCATCACGACGGCCGCGTCGGGGTCCAACTACGCGCGGGCCTGGGCCTACGTGCTCGGCGGGATCGTCGTCGGGCTGATCTTCTTCACGGTCACGGCGCTCGCAGAGCACCTCGCGACCCGGAGGAGACCTGTGTAGTCGGCGAGGAGCACCCACCAGGGAGTCCTCCCCGTCCGCGGCAGCCCGCCGCCCCCCCACCACGTCCTACCCACCCCCACGATGTCCACCTGCCAACGGCTGCCAGGCGGTCGCGAGACGAGCCGCCGGCCCGACTCGCACGAGAAGGACCAGTCCACCCACGCGTCGGCCTCCGAGGCCGGCCGACACAGGGAGAAGACATGAGGACCACCACACGTTGGAGGGCCGCCGCTGCGGCGACGGTCGCCGCAGGGCTCGTGCTCACAGGGTGCTCGAGCTCGGACGAGGACGCCGACGCGTCCACCGGCGGCACCGGAGAAGATCTCACGCCAGTGAAGCTGCAGCTGCAGTGGCTCACCCAGGCCCAGTTCTCCGGCTACTACGCCGCGCTCGACCAGGGCTACTACGAAGAGCAGGGCCTCGACGTCGAGATCATCCCGTCGGGCGGCGACATCGTGCCGCAGGACGCCCTCGCCCAGGGGGAGGTCGACTACGCGGTCGCGTGGGTGCCCAAGGTGCTCGGCTCGATCGAGCAGGGCGCGAACATCACCAACGTCGCGCAGATCTTCGAACGCTCGGCCACCCTCCAGGTGTCCTTCGCGGACGCCGGCATCGACTCGGTCGAGGACCTGGCGGGCAAGAACGTCGGCTCGTGGGGCTACGGCAACGAGTGGGAGCTCTTCGCAGGGCTGGGGGAGGCGGGGGTCACCGACTTCACGCTCGTCACCCAGGCCTTCGACATGCTCGGTCTGCTCAACGGCGACATCGACGCCGCGCAGGCCATGACGTACAACGAGTACGCGCAGCTGCTCGAGACCGTGGACCCGGACACCGGTGAGCTGTACACGCCCGACGACTTCTCGGTCATCGACTGGAACGACGAGGGTGTCGCGATGCTCCAGGACGCCGTCTGGGCGGACACCGAGCGCCTCGAGTCCGACCCGGCCTACGAGGAGACCACCGTCAAGTTCCTCACCGCGACCCTCAAGGGCTGGGCCTACGCCCGCGACAACCCCCAGGAGGCCGCCGACATCGTCACAGCCGCCGGCTCGACCCTCGGGACGAGCCACCAGCTGTGGATGGCCAACGAGGTCAACAAGCTCATCTGGCCCAGCACGACGGGAGGAATCGGCCTGGTCGACCCCGCAGCGTGGGACAAGACCGTCGAGCTCGCGATGTCGACCGAGAACGAGACCGGCTCGACGATCATCACCGAGGCTCCTCCGGAGTCGGCGTACACCTCGGAGTACGTGCAGCAGGCCATCGACGCGCTGACCGAAGAGGGCGTCGACGTGGTCGGCACCGACTACGCGCCGATCGACGTCACCCTCGCCGAGGGCGGCAACTGACGGAGCGCGGGGGTGCGGTGGTCGTCGCCGACTCCGCACCCCCGCACCCCGCAGCCAGCGCAGCCCGCGCGCCCCGCACCCCGCGCAGCCGCGGACCCCGCGCGCCCTGCGCCCCGCGTAGCCCCGCAGTCTCGAAGCCGCGCAGCCGCTCCGTTGCCCCACCTGTCAGCCGCCGCGCTGGCTCCGACCATCCCGGTCGTCTCGCGTCCCACCTCACCCCACCACCAGCCCGAGGAGTCCCATGAACGTGCCCGTCCCGGCAGCCTCGTCACCGGGCGCTGTCCGTAGCCCGGCGTCTCAGGCGCCCCCCGGCACAGCCCTCGAGCTCGACCGCGCCCACGTCTTCCACTCCTGGTCCGCCCAGGGATCCCTCCAGCCGCTGACGATCGCGGGAGGTCTCGGCTGCGAGGTCTGGGACGACACGGGACGCCTGTACCTCGACTTCTCCTCGCAGCTCGTCAACATCAACATCGGGCACCAGCACCCGCGCGTGGTCGCCGCCATCGCCGAGCAGGCCCACCTGCTGACCACCATCGCGCCCGGCCACGCGAACCTCACCCGGGGCCGGGCAGCGCAGCTCATCACCGAGCGCGCTCCCGACGGCATGGACAAGGTCTTCTTCACGAACGGCGGCGCCGACGCCAACGAGAACGCGATGCGCATGGCCCGCCTGCACACCGGACGCAGCAAGATCCTCTCCGCGTACAGGTCCTACCACGGCAACACAGGCTCGGCCGTCGTCGCGACGGGCGACTGGCGGCGCATCCCCAACGAGTTCGCCCACGGTCACGCGCACTTCTTCACGCCGTACCTGTTCCGCTCCGACTTCTGGGCCACGACCCCCGAGGAGGAGTGCGCCCGGGCTCTCGAGCACCTGGCTCGCGTCGTCGAGTGCGAAGGTCCGGCGTCGATCGCCGCGATCCTCCTCGAGACCGTGCCCGGGACCGCGGGGGTCCTCACCCCGCCCCCGGGCTATCTCGCCGGGGTGCGCGAGATCGCCGACAAGCACGGCATCCTGCTGATCCTCGACGAGGTGATGGTCGGCTTCGGCCGGACTGGACACTGGTTCGCCTTCGACGCCCACGACGTCCGCCCTGACCTCGTGACCTTCGCCAAGGGCGTCAACTCTGGCTACGTCCCGGCCGGGGGAGTGATCATCGACGCCCCCGTCGCGGCGACCTTCGACGACCGGGTCTTCCCCGGCGGGCTCACCTACTCCGGCCACCCGCTCGCCATGGCCGCGATCGTCGGGACCCTCGAGACGATGGCCGACGAGAAGATCGTCGAGAACGCCCGCGCGGTCGGCGCCGAGCACATCGGCCCCGGGCTGCGTGCCCTCGCCGACGCGCACCCGGTCATCGGCGAGGTCCGGGGGAGCGGGGTGTTCTGGGCCCTCGAGCTCGTCGCCGACCAGGAGACCCGTGCCCCCATCGCCCCCGCGGTCATCGGAGCCGTCAAGCAGGGCTGCCTCGACCGTGGGCTCCTGCCCTTCGTCGCCGAGAACCGGCTGCACGTCGTCCCGCCGTGCGTCGTGACACCTGCCGAGGTCGCCCGGGCGCTCGCGGTCTACGACGAGGTGCTCACCGAGGTCGAGGCGGCGCTCTGAGCACGACGCACGGCTGCGGCCTCCGGGCCGCCACCGCCACGCCGTCCGCAACCTTCCTGCGCAGGACCACTCTGCGCAAGACCTGACTCCGCCGGTCTGCCGCACCGGTGCGGCAGACCGGCCCTCTCCGCCACCTCTCACCCCCAGGAGCACCGCATGTCCGACCAGCCCGTCAGCCCGACCCAGCCCGCCCCACCGACCCCGCGCCGCATCGTCGTGACCGGCGCCTCGTCAGGCATCGGCGCGGCGACCGTCGAGCTGCTCCGCGCCGAGGGCCACGACGTGGTCGCCGTAGCCCGCCGCGAAGACCGCCTCGCGGAGGTCGCCGAGCGCACCGGCGCGACGTACGTCGTCGCCGACATCACCTCGGACGAGGACGTCGCCCGTCTCGTCGCCGAGGTCACCGCCTCCGGCCCTGTCGACGCCGTCGTGAACAACGCGGGCGGCGCGCTCGGCGCGGACCCCGTCGGGGCGGCAGACCTCGAGCTCTGGCGCCGCATGTACGAGCTCAACGTCATCGGCACCTTCCGGGTGGTCAACGCGTTCCTGCCGGCGCTGCGCGAGGCCGAGGGCGACATCGTCGTCATCACGTCGACCGCCGCGCACGAGCCCTACGAGGGCGGTGGAGGGTACGTGGCCGCGAAGTTCGCCGAGCGGGTCGCGACGCGCACGCTGCGCCTCGAGCTCGTGGGCGAGCCGGTCCGCGTGGTCGAGATCGCCCCGGGCATGGTGCACACCGAAGAGTTCTCGCTCACCCGTTTCGGTGGAGACTCCGCCAAGGCTGCCGCGGTGTACGACGGGGTGCCCGGTCCGCTGCAGGCGGGCGACGTCGCGGAGGCGGTGCGCTGGTCGCTCGCGCAGCCGCCGCACGTCAACATCGACACCCTCATCCTGCGCCCACGCGCGCAGGCCGCGTACACGAAGACGCACCGGGTGCCGTCCGGGTCGCAGGGATAGGGTGGACTCATGGACCTGACCATCGGCTACGCCGCCATGCTCGAGCAGTTTCACCCGACAGACATCATCAGCTATTCCGAGTATGCGGAGCAGCACGGGTTCTCCGGTGTCATGGCCGCAGACCACTTCCAGCCGTGGGTGCCGCAGCAGGGGCAGAGCGCCTTCGTCTGGAACGTCCTCTCGTCCCTGGGAGAGCGCACCCGCGGTGACATCGGCCCCGGCGTGACGGCCCCGACCTTCCGCTGGCACCCCGCGATGGTCGCGCAGGCGTCGGCGACCCTCGCCGCGATGTACCCGGGCCGCCACTGGCTCGGGCTGGGCTCGGGCGAGGCGCTCAACGAGCACATCATCGGCCAGTACTGGCCCGAGGCCCCCGAGCGCATCAACCGCATGTTCGAGGCGATCGACGTCATCAAGAAGCTCTTCACAGCGTCGCTCGCCGGCAAGGACGTCAAGCACTCCGGACCGTTCTACAAGCTCGAGTCGACGCGCCTGTGGACGATGCCCGAGGTCGCGCCCGAGATCCTCGTCGCGACAGCAGGACCTGTCACCGCCAAGCGCGCGGGCAAGCACGCCGACGGTCTCATCACTGTCGGTGCCCCGCTCGAGAAGATCTCGATGCTCTTCGGCAAGTTCGACGACGGCGCCCGGGAGGTCGGCCGCGACCCCGAGGGCATGCCCAAGGTGCTGCAGATCCACCTGTCGTGGGCCGAGACCGACGAGGAAGCCCTCGCCAACGCGATGACCGAGTGGCCCAACGGCGGCATGAAGTTCCCGAAGGCCGACATCCGCTCGCCCTTCGAGTTCGAGCAGATCGCCAAGCTGGTTCGCCCGGAGGACTTCGAGGGCCGCATGGTCATCTCCTCCGACCCCGACGTGCACCGCGCGAACATCCAGAAGTACGTCGACCTCGGCTTCGACCGCATCTACCTGCACAACGTGGGACGCAACCAGCGCGAGTGGATCGACGTCTTCGGCCGCGACGTGCTGCCCAAGCTGGTCCGATGACGGAGAGCACGACCCCGGACGTGACAGAGAGCGTGGCCGAGGCGCAGTCCGCCCCGGCCGAGACGCACTCCACCCCGGACGAGGCTCTGGCCGTTGCGGTCGGGTCGGAGACCGTCGCGTCGACGTCCCAGCCGGTCGCGGCAGAGCTGCGCGTCTGGGCCCTCGACGGGATCCCGGAGGTCAGCCCCGGCGACGACCTTGTCGACCTCGTCGAGCGTGCTGTCAGCGCGTCGGGTCGACCGCTCGAGCACGGCGACGTGGTCGTCGTGACGAGCAAGATCGTCTCCAAGGCCGAGGGGCGCGTGGTCTCGGCGCAGGAACGTGAGCAGGCGATCACCGACGAGACCGTGCGGGTGGTCGCCTCGCGCGTGCACCCGGGTGGGGTCACCCGCATCGTGGAGAACCGGCTCGGTCTCGTGATGGCCGCTGCTGGTGTCGACGCGAGCAACACCCCGGACGGGACCGTGCTGCTGCTGCCGCTCGACCCTGACGAGTCTGCGCGCAGGCTCCGGGCCGGGCTCGCGGAGCACCTCGGTGCCCGGGTGGGCATCGTCGTGACCGACACCGCCGGACGCCCCTGGCGTGCCGGGCAGACCGACATCGCGATCGGGGCAGCCGGTGTGCACGTCATGGACGACCTCCGTGGCCAGACCGACGCCCAGGGCCGAGAGCTGTCGGTCACCGTCGCGGCTGTCGCCGACGAGATCGCGGCTGCGGCCGAGCTCGTCAAGGGCAAGACCAGCGGGAGGCCTGTCGCGGTCGTGCGCGGTCTTGCGCACCTGACGATCGACGACGACGGCCCTGGGGCTCGTGCGCTCGTGAGGCTGGGTCCGGCCGATATGTTCGCCCAGGGCAGCGCCGAGGCCTACGAGCAGGGCTGGAAGGACGCCGTCGGCGGGACGGCGCAGACGCCGGCCGAGCCGTCGAGATGACCCGTCAGGCGTCGGGTCAGCCCACGGCGCCGGCCGCGCAGTGGTCGGTCATCGTGCCTGTCAAGCTCACGGCCCAGGCCAAGACGAGGCTCGCGGGCGATCTGAGCCCGCAGGAGCGCGCAGAGCTCGCACGGGCGATGGTCGCCGACACCGTCGCCGCTGCACGGGCCGCTCACGCTGTGCGGCAGGTGGTGGTCGTCACGGACGACGACGATGTGGTCGCTGACCTGCGAGGCATGCGTTCACCGGGGTGGGCCCCTGTCGTGGTGGTGCCGGAGCCTGTCCCAGCCGCCGGCCTCAACGCGGCCATCCGTGCGGGCGTCGCCGCGGCACGACGCGACGCCGAAGCAGGAGGCTTCACTGCCGGCGAGACCGCAGCGGCACCAGGTGACGCCATCGCACGAGGCGAGGTGGCCGTCCCGAGTGGTGACACCGGTGGGGCCGCGCCCGGCGTCGGGCTCCGCGCCGGTCCGGTCGCCGTCCTCCTCGGAGACCTCCCTGCCCTCCGCGCTGCCGACCTCGAGGACGCCCTCGCCGCGGCGTCGGCTTTCCCGAGAGCCGTCGTCGTCGACGCCGAGGGCACAGGCACCACGCTGCTGACAGCCTCCGCAGGGGTCGTCCTCGAGCCGGCCTTCGGTGCGGGCTCGGCCGCCGAGCACGTCCGGCGCGGGCACGTCGCGCTCGATGTCCCTGACCTGTCGGGTCTGCGGCAGGACGTCGACAGACTCGGCGACCTCGCGGCCGTCGCGGAGCTCGGCACCGGCCGTGCGACGTCGCAGGTCCTCGCCCGCCGTGCGCAGAGCGGTACGGAGCCGTCCGTGGACGTCGAGCGGCCGCGACCCCCGGCGCTGGACCAGATGCCCTGCACCGACGAGACCGCGGCCGTCGCGTAGCGTCCGGCCCTACGCGGGGCTCGCAGTCCCGCGTCCCGCGGGGAAGGCGTAGCGCCGCCCGCCCACGACGATCACGAGCGCGACCATGGCGAGCGGCAGGCTCAGGAGCGGGAGCGCACCGGCCCCCGCCACGGCGAGACCCACACCGCCGACCGCCCCACCGAGGGCGATCGCGAGGTTCCACACCGTCACGACGACAGACTGCGCGGCGTCCGCCGAGGCGCCTGCAGCCCGCGCCGAGGCCGTCTGCAGCACAGGGGCGATGCTGCCGAAGACGGCTCCCCACACGGCGATCGTGACGAGCAGGACCACGGGCTCACGGACCGTCCCGAGCAGCACGAGGGAGCCGACCAGGGCTGCCGCGCTCCCGATGGCGAGGTGGCGGAGGTGACTGTCTCCGAAGATGCCCACGAAGATCGCGCCGGCGATCGAGCCCGCACCGAAGACCAGCAGCGATCGTCCGAGGCTCTCGCCGAGCCCGACGTCCACGAGGTACGGGGCGATGTAGGTGTACAGCAGGTTGTGCGCGACGATCACCGCCGCGGCGGTGACGATGATCGACCTCACACCGGGGACGCGCAGCGCTGTGGCGATGCCACCGGAGCCCGACCGGGGTGTCCCGGGGACGTCGGCTGTCCCGAGCCGCACCCACACGACGAGCCCGAGCGCGACGACCGACAGCACGCCGAAGGTCCACCGCCACCCGACCAGCTCGCCGAGCGCGGTCCCGGCCGGGACGCCGACGGCGAGCGCGAGCGTGCTGCCCAGCGCGGTGAGCGCGATGGCCCGGCCCGCCAGGTGCGGGGGCGAGAGCCTGCGCGCGTAGCTAGGGATCAGGGCCCAGGTCATCCCGGCGCCGAGACCGGCGAGGAACCGCGTCGCGAGCAGCAGCGGCAGCGAGGGTGCGAGGGCCGTCGCGGTGTTGACCACGACAAAGCCGAGCAGCATCCCGACGACGACGGCGCGTCGGGGGAGCGAGGCTGTGAGGGAGGTGAGCGGGATGGCCCCGACGAGGCAGCCGACAGCGAAGACCGTCACGGTCTGCCCGGCGGTCGAGGTGCTGATGCCGAGGTCGTCGCTCATCTGGAGCAGGAGGCCCGCGGGGAGTGTCTCGCTCAGCAGGGTGACGAAGCAGGTCACGGCGAGGGCGAGCAGGGAAGCCAGGGGGAGGCGGGTGGGTGTCGGGTCGGTTCGGAGCGCCGGCGTCTCAGCGTCGGACGGGCGCGTCTGACGGGCGAGGGCTGTGGTGTCGTGCGGTTCGGTGGTCACAGGAGAGATCGTCGGACCTTCTCACCAGTGTCAGGGTCAAGCCGGGACTATCTCTGCTGGCTGTGACGTTGTGCACCCCGTGACCGTGCGACGACCCCAGACCTTCCGAGGACCGCTGCCTGACGCGGAGACCTCCTCTCGCCCCGGGCCCGAGGCCCTCCGACGACCTCTCGACCGCAGGGGTGACCGTGCGCAGAGTGGTGACCGTGCGCAGAGTGGTGACCGTGCGCATCGGTGAGCTGGCCTGCCGCACCGGGACGACCCCGAGGCTGCTCCGCTACTACGAAGAGCAGGGACTCATCTCGCCCAGCCGGGAGCCGAACGGCTACCGCGACTACGACGAGCGTCTGGTCGCACGCGTCGAGCACATCCGCGGCTTGCTGGCTGCGGGGATGTCGACCCGGCTCATCCACCTGATCTTGCCGTGTCTCAACCGCCCCGACAGCATCTTCGTCGACGACGTGGCTCCGGAGACCGTGGCCCTCCTCGAGGAAGAGCTCGACCGGATGGACAGCCGGATCGAGTGCCTCACCAAGAACCGCGACGCGATCGCGACGTATCTCGGTGCGGTGACCGCGGCCGGGCGCTGAGGGTGGCGGGCTGTCTAGCGGCGGGACGCTGATGCTGACGGGTTGTCTAGCGGCCGGGCGCTGATGCTAGCGGCCGGGCGTGAGCTCCGGTCGATCCACGGTCTCGGTGATCAGCGCAGCTGACATCGACGAGAACCGGTCACCGGCTGACAGCCCCACGGCGACCGCGTCTCAACGGAACCCGGCGAGGTCCAGGGCCGCAGTGGCGATCTCAGCCGTCGCCGCGTCGTCCGTCATGAGCAGCGGCACGGCACGCGACCGGATCCCGGCAGCCTCGAGCCCTGAGACGGCCTCGTGGTCGCTGTCGTCGACGAGCCACCCGTCGATGACCCCGAGACGTCCCGCCGTAGCCTCGGTCTGGCCGTCGCCCTCGACGAGGTCGTCACCGTCGAGGCCTTCACGCGCGCCGTAGTGCACCCCGACAGCCAGTGCGCTCGTCTCGACGCCGATGGCGGTCAGGCACGCGTCCGCCATCCCGCGGACCGCGGCGCCGCCGACGATCGGCGAGATGCCGACGACAGGGGCCGGCGTGGCGTTCAGCGCCTCCCGGATCCGGGGCACACCCAAGATCGTCCCGACCGAGACGACAGGGTTGGACGGTGGGAGCAGGACGAGGTCGGCCGTCATGATCGCCTCGAGGACCTCGGGTGTGGCCGACGCGGAGTCGACCCCGACCTGCTCGAACCGACGGGCGGGGATCCCTGCGCGGTGCCGCACCCACCACTCTTCGAAGTGGATGAGCCGCTCCGGGTCCTCCGGAGTACCCTCGCCGACCACCACGTGCGTCTCGACAGGCTGGTCGCTCATCGGCAGCAGCGTCACGCCAGGCTTCCACCGGCGGCACAGGTGGGCTGTCACCTCTGTGAGGGTCTTCCCGGCGCGCAGCAGCTCGGTGCGGGCCAGGTGGGTGGCGAGGTCGAGGTCGCCGAGGGTGAACCACTCCCAGCCCAGGTCGTAGGCGGCGAGGTCGGCCGACACGCGGCTCGACTCGTCCTGCCGTCCCCAGCCCTGCCCCTCGTGGATCGCCCCTCCGAGGGTGTACATCACGGTGTCGAGGTCAGGGCAGACGCGGACGCCGTGCAGCCACATGTCGTCGCCGGTGTTCGCGACGACGGTCACCTCGGCCGTGGTGCCGCCCTCGCCGTCTGGGTAGCGCTCGGCGAGCAGGTGCAGCAGGCCACGGGTGAAGCGGGCGCCACCGACGCCGCCGGCGAGGAGAGTGATCTTCATGGTGACGAGCCTAGTCAAGGACGGGGTGCGTCCTGTCACGTCACGCGGGGCCCGACGGCGCGTGGTCCTCACCGCTCCCGTCGGCACAGGCGCCGGTCCGGCGCTCCGACGGCAGCGCCGCGGACCGCTCTGAGGGCTGCGAGCCGTCGTCAGACGTTCTTCTTCGCAGCGGCTCATCCGCTCCGCGGACGGCTCTGGACGCTGCGAGCCGTCGTCAGTCCTTCTTCTTCGCGGCGGCCTTCATCGCCTTCTTCGTTGTACGGACCTCGTCGAGGCTCGTCTCGTCGGTGACGTCGGCGATCGACCGGCGTGCATCAGCATCGCCGTAGGATCCCGCAGCCTCGCGCCAGCCCTCGGGCTGGACGCCGTACTGCTTGCCGAGCAGTGCGAGGAAGATGGACGCCTTCTGCGCACCGAAGCCTGGCAGGGACTTGAGCCGCCGCAAGACCGTCGGGCCGTCGGGGTCGTCATCCGTCCACAGACGCGTCACGTCGCCGCCGTACGTCGCCTGGATCTCCTGCGCGACAGCCTGGATGCGCCCCGCCATGGAACCGGGGTACCTGTGGACCGCGGGCTTCGTGGCGCAGAGCTCGGAGAACTCCTCAGGGTCGGCCTCGGCGATCTTCCGCACATTCAGGCCGCCCATCCGCTCGGCGATCTTCTGCGGCCCGGCGAAGGCCGACTCCATCGTGACCTGCTGGTCGAGGAGCATCCCGACGAGCAGCGCGAAGGGATCGCTGGAGAGGAGCGCGTCGGCCTCAGGGTCACCGGTGAGCCACAGGTCTCGAGTCATCTGCTCATCATGGCACCGGAGGCGCCACTCGTCAGGGGTCAGGATGTGGGGGATCTCTGACAGCACGCCTCAGCGCGGGGGAGGCCAGAGGGGCAGCGAGCGATCTGGCGCCCGCGGAGGGTCAGCGGGCGATCGAGCACCGCGGGCGGTCAGCGGGTTGCCGGGGCCGGGTGGACGAGGGCCTCCGCGGCGAGCAGGAGGTCGCGCGCCCCGAACACCTCCAGGGTGACTGTCGGGGTGACGAGCGTCCAGACCTCGTCCTGGTCGTCGCTGGAGGCGAAGGGGTCGCCCTTGAGCGTGGCGCGCCTCGATGCGTGGTCCAGAGTCACGTGCCCGATCTGGATGGCCCGCTGGCGGTCGTCTCGACGTCGGCAGGTCACAGCACCGGCAGACAGCTCGAGCTCTACGTCCGCCCACTCTCGGGTGAGTCCCGGGATGCGACCGGTGACCATGCGGACGTAGCAGCGGAGCGTGCCCTCGTCGATCTTCTGCCGTGCCCGGCGTCGACGCCCCCGCCCAGACCCGCCTCCGCCGAAGACGAGGTCGACGAGGAGACCGAGCACTTCTCCGATGAGGTCGCCCATGGTGTCGCTCCTTCGTCGGTGGTCCAGGTGCTGCGGTGCCAGGTGCCAGGTGCCAGGTGCCAGGTGCCAGATGCTGGGCGCTGTGGTGCTGTGGCGCTGTGGCGCTGTGGTGCTGGGGTGCCGCGTGACCGAGAGCCGGGCGACACTGGTCCGCTGCCTGCGGTCGAGGACCGTGGTCCGGCGGGGAAGAACCTACAGCTCGGAGCAGTCGCGGAGCCGAGGTCCGCCGGCGAGGCGCGGGTGATCTTCCGGAGTCGGCACGGCAGGTGCCCGGACTGCCCTCTGGACGCGTGCCGGTCTTGCTCGCCCCACGTGCCTGACGTCGTGCACACCGTGCGTCCTGCCGCGCCCGCCAAAGTAATGCAAGATTGCACTATGGCTGACGACGCGAACCCCACGACCGCAGACGACCAGAGCACCGCCGGGTCCTACGTGACGCCGGGTACCGAGTTCACCCGCGACGCGCGCTACATCGCGACCCGGATCACCGCCGACGGCCGCGACGGCTACCCGGTCGAGGCAGGCCGCTACAGGCTCGTCGTGTCGAGGGCGTGCCCGTGGGCGAACCGCGCGATCATCGTCCGCCGCCTCCTGGGCCTCGAAGACGCCATCTCCATGGGTGTCGCAGGCCCCACGCACGACGCCCGCTCCTGGACCTTCGACCTCGACCCGGACGGCGTCGACCCCGTCCTGGGCATCCCGCGCCTGCAGGACGCGTTCTTCGCCCGGTTCCCCGACTACGAGCGCGGCATCACGGTCCCGGCCTTCGTCGACGAGACGACAGGCCAGGTCGTGACGAACGACTACGCGCAGATGACCCTCGACATGTCGACCGAGTGGACTGCGCACCACCGCGAGGGAGCCCCTGACCTCTACCCCGAGGCGCTGCGGGCCGAGATCGACGAGGTCGCGCTCGCGGTCTTCAAGGATGTCAACAACGGTGTGTACAGGTGCGGCTTCGCGGGCTCGCAGGAGGCGTACGACAAGGCCTACGACAGGCTCTTCGCCCGCCTCGACTGGTTGTCCGAGCGCCTGTCGACGCAGCGTTACCTCGTCGGCGACACGATCACCGAGGCCGACGTGCGGCTCTTCACCACGCTGGTCCGCTTCGACGCGGTCTACCACGGGCACTTCAAGTGCAACCGCTCGAAGCTCACCGAGATGCCGGTGCTGTGGGACTACGCCCGCGACCTCTTCCAGACCCCCGGCTTCGGCGACACGATCGACTTCGAGCACATCAAGCAGCACTACTACGTGGTCCACACGGACATCAACCCGACGAGCATCGTGCCCAAGGGGCCGGACCTCAGCGGGTGGCTCGAGCCGCACGACCGTGCCGCCCTCGGCGGTCGCCCCTTCGGCGACGGGACCGCGCCCGGCCCGGTCCGTCCTGGCGAGGAGGTCGACCCTCAGCACTCTGCGCAGGCGATGCGCGGCTGAGTGGTCTACGGGTCTGGTTGCACGTCGGACCCGTGGTGCCGGGCGCGCGCTGGTCGCGACACTCGTGGGTCGTCGTGACTGTGTCCAGCGTGCCCGGCGCAGTGGTCCTCTCGAGCGCTCCGGGTCAGAACGGTGGCTCGTCGGCACAGGGGGCCGGGCCGTGATCAGTGGTTGCGGTACCAGGTTCGTCGCGCCTCTGGTCGTGGTCGCGTGAGATCTCGACGGCGGCGCGGTCGAGGTACGTGCGGCCTGATGGGGTGGTCCAGTACACGACGTCAGCGCTGGTCCGCGATGCTGCGTGACGTGCGGAGTCGCTGCCGACCTCAGGGCTGGTGCCGCTCTCAGCGTTGCTGCGGTCCTGAGAGCCGGAGGCACGTCGGTCCATGGCGAGGGCGGGGGAATGCTCGGGCTGAGGGCGGGCGCACTCGTCCCCGCGACCGGCGCTGCCTGGGGACTCGGTGCTGACGGTCCAGCCGGTGGTGTGCTTCAACCGGTGGTGCTTCCGGCACAGGTGGATGAGGTTGTCCTGATCGGTAGCTCCCCCGTGGGCCCAGTCCTTCACATGGTCGATGTCGCAGCGTTGTGCTCGGCGGGAGCACCCGGGGAATCGGCAGGTCTCGTCGCGGAGCCTGAGCCAGGACCTGAGGTCTGCCGGTACGGCGTAGCGGTCGCGCCCCACGGACAGGACGGTGCCTGTCTCGGGGTGGGTGAGGATCCTCAGGAAGCTGGGTGCTTGTGCTGCCAGGCGGCGGGCGGTGTCGGCGTCGATGGGCCCGTGGCCGGCGAGGTCGCCAGGCTCGTCTGAATGGCCGAGGAGAGTCATGACGGGGATGGTGACGGCGACCTGGGGTTTGATGTCCCCGAGGGAGACGCGGTCGGCGACGCCTGCGATCGAGTGCATGGGTCGGCCGTCGCCTGTGGTGGTGGTCGGCACAGCGGCGCCCGTGCCCTCGTTCACGGGCCCACTCGTACTGCGGGCGCGGGTGGTGCTGAGGCGGAGAGATCGACGGTCGGTCAGCCCGGACGTGCCGGGTGCCTCGGTGCCTGAAGGGCCCCCGAGGGTCGCGTGCGGTGCGGGCAGCTCGACCTCGGCGGTCGAGGCCGCGAGCACCGCGCGGGCGTCGTCGTCGAGCAGCAGGTCGATGCTGGCGTCGGCGCGCAGCTGCGCCAGGGTGCGAGGCTCGTCCTGGCCTTGGACTGCGGCGGCGATGTCGGTGAGGCGGTGGAAGATCGCGGTCGCCTGGACTGCGGGCAGCAGGTGGTGCAACCACGCCATGCCGTCCTCGCACGGTTGCAGCTCGACGTGGCGGTCCTGGGCGGCGAGCCGGTGGCGAGCCGTCATCGGACGGGGGTCTCGGTGCTCACGCTCGCGCCGGGCGACGCGCTTGAGCCTGGAGACCGTGGTGGTGCGGGCCTTGTCGGCCAAGATCGCGTCCAGCTCGAGGACCGATGTCTCGTCCAGCCCGATGGTCGCGTCGAGCACTGCGAGCGCGTGCCTGTAGGAGACCTCGCCCGAACGCAGGGCGGTCATCGTCGCGGGGTGCTCGTGGACCAGGGACTGCGACTCGACCAGCAGCGTGGACGCCGACCTCTCGGGCAGGCGCAGCGCGCAGGCGAGCTCGGCGGTCACCGACCGCTCGGCCAGACCGTGGTCCAGGCCGCTGGCGTGCTCCAGGCCCCGGCGGCGAGCCGCTTCTTCGGCAGCATCCCGCGACCAGCGGCGCAACGCCTCGACACGCTCAGCGCACCGAGCCTGCGCAGCGGCAACCTCGGCGAACCCCGCCACGACCGCGTCCACCAGCTCGCCCTGGCGGTCGTTCACCTGAGCGGGGGTCATCGAGTCGATGTCCTCGGCCCCCGCATCGTCGGGCTCGAGCGACTCGAGCGAGACAAGGGACGCAGGAGGCGACGCAATCGATGTGGGCGAGGTAGGCGACGGAAGCAAGGGAGAAGACGCCGGCGATGCGAGACCTGACGGCGTGGCGTGGCTAGCACTGCGCACTTCATCAGGTAACAGCAGATTTCTCGACATGTCCCAATTCTCTGGATCGCCACTGACACTCGCCGTGGTCGATCCCTCACGACCCACCGTCCCTCAGGCCAGCGCGAAGGACAGCACAGGTCTTCCCGTCTCCGGGTGGGTCAGTACCGTGCACCGGACGCCGTACACCTCGTCGAGCACCTCAGGCACGAGCACCTCCTCGACAGGCCCAGCAGCCACGACCCGACCTCCGGCGAGGACCACCACGTGGTCGCAGACGCTCGCCGCGAGCGTCAGGTCGTGCAGTGCCGCGAGCACGGTGACGCCTTCGTCGGCAAGCTCGCGGAGCAGCGCGACTGTCTCGAGCTGCGCGCTGATGTCGAGATGGTTGGTGGGCTCGTCGAGCAGGAGGAGACGAGGCTGCTGAGCGAGTGCCCGGGCCATGTGCACACGCTGTCGCTCGCCCCCGGACAAGGAGGCGAGGGCCCGGTCCGCGAAGGCCGTCATCCTGGTGCGCGCCAGAGCGTCGTCGGCGATGGCGTGGTCGGTGGCGCTGTCACCTGCCAGCAGCGAACGGTGCGGGATCCGACCCAGCAGCACAGCATCGCGCACGGTGAGCGGGAGCTCGGCCGAGGCGTCCTGCTCGACCACGGCCAGCTGCCGCGCGCGCTCCCGACGCCTGAGGCCCAGCAGATCTGCGCCACCGAAGGCGACCTCGCCGGCATCGGCTCCGAGCACCCCGGTCAGCAGACGCAGGAGGGTCGACTTGCCGGACCCGTTCGGGCCCACCAGGCCGGTCAGCGCCCCGACGGGAGCCGTGCAGTCGACGCCGTCGACGATCGTCCGCCCGTCGACGGACCACGTCATCCTCGAGGCGTTGAGCCCGTCCTGCGGCTCGCGCCCCGGGGCACCAGGCTCGCGCGCCGTGGCAGCAGGCTCACGCCCCGCGGCACCAGGCTCGCGCGCCGTGGCGCCAGCCTCGCGGACCGCGGGACCAGGCTCGCGCCTCATGCCACCAGGCTCGCGCCCCCTGGCACCAGGACCGCCCCCCGCGGCACCAGGACTCCGCCTGAGCTCTTCGGGCCCCCGCCCCGGCGCCCGTGTCACGCGAGCCTCCGCCCACGCCACAGGAGCAGCGCGAAGACCGGCGCCCCGACAGCCGCCGTGATGATCCCGACAGGCACCTCCCGCGGCGCGAAGATCGTCCGCGCGAGCGTGTCGGCCCACACGAGGAACGACGCTCCCGTGAGCGCGGAGAGCGGCAGCAGCAGCCTGTGCCGTGCCCCGGTGAGCAGCCGCACGGCGTGCGGCAGGATCAGCCCGACGAAGCCGACAGCCCCCGAGACCGACACGAGCGCCCCCGTGAGCAGCGCGACGCCGACGAGCAGCAGCCACCGGGTCCGCTCGACCGAGATCCCGAGCGCCGCCGCCGAGGAGTCGCCGAAGGTGAAGGCATCGAGGACCGACCCCGACAGCGCCAGGGCCGAACCGAGGACGAGCACGGCGATCCCCGCGATCGCGACGGATCCCCACGTGGCACCGGCGACAGACCCCATGAGCCACGACAAGATCTCCCGGTACGAGTCGCCCGTCGCCGACCAGAAGATGACGAAAGACGTGGCAGCCGCGCACAGCTGGCTCACCGCCAGCCCCGACAAGACGGTCCGCGTCGGCGTGATCGCGCCGAGCGCCCCCGCGAGCCCGAGGGCAGCGGCGAGCGCGAGCACAGCCCCCGCGAAGGCCGCGACCGGCAGCAGCACTCCCAGACCGAGCACGAGGACCAGGACCGCACCGAGGGACGCGCCCGACGACAGCCCCAGCAGGTAGGGGTCGGCGAGCGGGTTGCGGGTGAGGGACTGCATGACGACACCGCAGAGCGCGAGACCTGCGCCGACGGCCGCGGCCGTGAGCACCCTGGGGAGCCGCAGCTGCCACACGATGCCGTCCCGCAGGACGCTCAGCGGCTCGACGCCCACCACGTGGTCGAGGCCGAGCCCGCGGGTCAGGTGCCAGGCGACGGATCGCCAGACCTCGCCGACGCCGAGATCGGCCGAGCCGATCGTCACGGCGAGGAGCACGGTCGCCACGAGCACGGCGGTGGCGCCGATCAGCCAGGGGAGGGGGCGGGGACGGGACCTGGGGGCATGTGCGTGCTCGCTGGGTCCCGGCAGAGGACCGCCCGGAGCAGACGAGCTCGAGCTCGACACGCTCGACACGCCCACGCTCGACGCGCCTGCGCTCGGCACCCCCGCGCTCCACCCCGCCGCGCTCGGCGCCCCCGCGCTCGACCTTGCCGCGCTCGGCACCCCCGCGCTCGAGCTCGCCGCGACCGGCACCCCCGCGCTCGGCACTCCATAGTTCGACACAGCCCCGCCCCGCCCCCTCCGGCGCATCTCAGCCAGCAGCGCTGTCGTCGGTGCCGACGGTCAGAGCCCCGACCTGCTCGACGACGTCAGACACCGCGGAGACGTTGCGCACCCCAGCCTCCGTCGCGGCGAAGGGGATCACCACGTACCGCTGCTCCTGCACAGCGTTCAGGTTCGCGGTCGCCGGGTTCTCCTCGAGCATCGCGATCTTGCTGTCCGCGGTGTTCCACGCGGCGTCGACCAGCACGATGACGTCGGGGTCGGCCGCGACGACGTCCTCCCAGCCGAAGGGGGTCCAGGTGTCGTGGACGTCGGCTGCCACGTTCGTCAGCCCGGCGGCCTCCATGATCATCTGCGGCGCACCGATGCCCGCACCGACGTAGGGGATGTCGGTCCCTGAGGAGTACCAGAGCGCTGTGAGGCCCCGCTCGTCGGGGACGACAGCCTCGAGCTCGGCGCGCTGCTGGGCGACGAGGTCGGCGGCGGAGGCCTGCACGTCGAAGATCGTCCCGACCTCGGTGATGTCCGCGAACACGTCGTCGAAGGTCAACGGGTCGGGCATGTACGCCTCGCCCTTGCACGCCGACGGCGAGACATAGCTGGCGACGCCGAGCGTCGCGAGGGTCCCGCGGTCGCCCGCGCTCTCGGCGGTGAGGTTCGACTCCCACCCGGCGTAGACGAGGTCGGGCTCGACCTCGGTGACGGCCTCGGCGCCGGGCGCCTGGGTCGAGAGCGGCGAGGTCACGGCGTCGTTGGCTGCCGCGGCGTCGGACAACCACTCGGGTACGGGTCCGTCGAGGAAGGCCGTCGCGGCGATCCTGTCGGACAGCCCGAGGGCGAGCAGCATCTCGGTGGTCGACGACTTGATCGTCAGGACCCGCTGCGGCGCGGAGTCCACGGTCACCTCGAAGCCGCAGCTGTCGAGGGTCAAGGGATACGTCGTGGCCAAGGCGCCGGTCCCCGACGGGGCCGTCGCGCCGCCCGAGGAGGGGCTGTCGGCAGCGCTCCCCGTGGCCGGCGCGCTGCTCGCCGAGCACGCGGCGAGCGTGAACGCCGCGACTGTCACGAGCGCGAGAGGGGCGAGACGGGCAAGGGTGCGGCGGGGCGCACGGGGACGGCTGGGCAGCACGAGGAGACTCCTGATGAGGTGTGGTCAGCGGGAGGCACGGCTACTGCGTACCGACGATCAGCACCCCATCGAGCGGGGCACGCCACCAGGCCAAATCAGGTCCGGGATCTGGGGATACTCTACCCGCGGCCCCACCAGGAGAGCCGGGACGGCAGGTCAGCCGCCCGCGTTCATCTCCCTGTCGCGGTCGATGGTCGCCTTCACGCCGTGCGCGACGGTCGACAAGAATCCGCGGTCCTCGAGCGCGAGCAGTCCGGCGACGGTCGTCCCGCCGGGGGAGCAGACCGTGTCGATGAGGTCCCACGGGCTCTTCTGGGACTCGCGGACCATCTTCGCCGAGCCCAGCACAGCCTGGGCGGCGATCTGCGTGGCCTGCGCCTTGGGCATGCCACCGGCGACGGCAGCCCGGGAGAGCGCGTCGATGAACAGGTAGGTGAAAGCCGGGGAGGAACCCGCGATGGCCGTGTAGGTGGAGAACTGCGACTCGGGGATCTCGACGACCTCGCCGACTGCCTGGAAGATCGCGACCACCGTGGCCACGTCGTCGGATGTCGCCGCAGCGTTGCCGGTGACAGCGGACATGCCGGCGCCGATCATCGCGTTGACGTTCGGCATGACGCGCACGACAGCAGAGTCCGACCCAGGCGCAGCGTCGGTCGTCAGGAAGGACTCGAGCCTGGAGAGCGGCGTGCCCGCGGCGATCGACACGACGACCCGTCGCCGCTCCGCGATCCGCCCGGAGAGACCTTCGAGCAGCGCAGGGATCCCCTGCGGCTTCACCGCGACGACGACGACGTCCGAGGCGTCCACGAGCTCTTCGGCCGAGCCGACCACCCGCACACCGAGGTCGGAGCCGAGCAGCTCACGCTTGTCGGCGTTGCGGTCGAAGACCACGACCTCGTCGGCGGGGAACCCGCCCGAGCCGACCATCCCTCGGACGATCGCGTTCGCCATGTTCCCGGTGCCGATGAATCCGACGGTCATGAGCTGTGGACCTTCCTGGTGGGGCGAGACGACAGGTGTGCGAGGTGACGACAGATGTGCAGGGTGACGGCTGGTGCGAGACGTCGGCCCACGACGTGGCCGGCGCGAGCAGACCACTCCAGGGCCGGTGCCGACGGCGGGCACGCGCAGCCCTGGTCAGCACCGACGTGCTAGACCAGTACGGTACCCGTTCGTCCCTGAGGAGAACCCGTGTCCCAGCAGCAGCCCGACCCGTCCCAGCCGACCTCGTCCGGCGACCCTGCGGGCACGCAGGCCGCCCCCTCGACGCCGCTCCGCGCTGTCGTGACCGGCGCCTCCTCAGGCATCGGTGCCGCGACGGTCCGGCACCTGCGTCGCGCCGGCTGGGACGTCGTCGCCGTGGCGCGGCGCGCCGACCGCCTCGCGGCGCTCGCGGAGGAGACCGGTGCGCAGGTGGTCGTCGCCGACCTCACCGTGGCCGACGACGTCGCCCGGCTCGCCGCCGAGGTCACCGCAGGAGGCCCCGTCCACGCCCTCGTCAACAACGCCGGGGGAGCGCTCGGGACCGACAGGGTCGAGGCCTCCGACGTCGAGCGCTGGCGCCGTATGTACGAGATCAACGTCCTCGGCACCCTCCAGGTCACCATGGCGCTGCTCCCGGCGCTCCGGGACTCCGGGCGCGGCGACGTCGTCGTGCTCACCTCGACCGCCGCGCACGGCACCTACCCGGGTGGTGCCGGCTACGTGGCCGCCAAGCACGGGGAGCGCGTCATCGCCGACACCCTGCGCCTCGAGCTCGTGGGAGAGCCTGTCCGCGTCATCGAGATCGCCCCGGGCATGGTCCGCACCGAGGAGTTCTCGCTCACCCGCTTCGACGGCGACCAGGCCAAGGCCGACGCGGTCTACGCCGGGGTTGAGGAGCCGCTGACCGCTGACGACGTCGCCGACGCCATCACCTGGACGCTCACCCGCCCGCACCACGTGAACATCGACCACCTGATGATCCGCCCGCGCGCCCAGGCCTCGAACACGCTGGTGGCGCGGAAGAGCTGAGAGGGCCTCCGGCGGCCGGGGGAGGGCGGAGGCAGCACTGCACCCTCCCTCAGGCCGCAGGTCTTCCGCGTGGACCGGCCCGGGCGAGACGGTGCTGCCTCTCGTCCTGGGTCCGGCCGTCCCACCCCTTGCGCACCGGACCGTGCCCCTGGCACCATGCTCTGGTGACCACCACCCAGACCTCCGCCGCGCGTGCCCTGCACGCGCCGGTCTGCGGTGCGCTGTGCGCAGCTGCTGCGTGTTGTTGAGGCTCTGACCTCCTCCGCAGTGCATCCCGTCGACCACCCGCAGGTCACCTCAGTCGTCTGAGGACCGTCGTACCTGCCCCTGGTCCGGGATGCGTCCAGCCACGCACCCCAAGGACCTCACATGTCTGTCACAGCCCTCGACCTCTCCGTCGTCACCATCGAGTCCCTCGTCGCCCAGGACATCTCCGCCTACTCGCTGCGTCGCCTGCGCGACGGCAGCACGCAGTCCTCGTCGAGCCGGGCCGCCACGCTCCCGGAGGGGCAGCCCGTGCCCGCCGTGCCGCTCGTCCTCCCGGCGGTGACACCCATCCCGGCGCCGATCGCCGTGCCAGCCCACCCGCACCGCGCCCCTTCAGCCCGCCGCCTGGCCCAGGTACACTGACCGGACAGGCGTCGACCCGGCCATCACCGGCGAGCCTCCGGAAGAACAGGCCTCGCGGCCTCGTCTCGTGCCCGAGCCCTGCTCGGTCCCGAGGTCAGAGAGCGAGACCCCAGTAGAACCGGACGGGGACGGCCCGTCACAGCCAGCACGGTGGTCGCCCCTCACAGGGCGCCGGCAGAGCGGTCGTCCCTCGCGGACGGCAAGCGGGGTGGTACCGCGGCAGGCGCGCAGGCGCACGTCGTCCTCGCACGGCACGTGAACACCCGGACCACCCAGGAGCCCCGCCATGTCGAGCCACCCGGACACCCACGCCACTGAAGACGCAGCCGCCACCGCGCCTAGTCCGTCGTCCTACCCGCAGCACCGCCCCGAGCAGTCGGGGGTGCCGGCCTCGCCGAACCTCCCCGCGCTCGAGGAGCAGGTCCTCGCATACTGGAAGCAGGACGGCACCTTCCAGGCCTCGATCGACGCCCGGCCCGCAGGCGCCGACGGTGACAACGAGTTCGTCTTCTACGACGGCCCGCCCTTCGCCAACGGTCTGCCGCACTACGGCCACCTGCTCACCGGCTACGCCAAGGACGTCGTCCCGCGCTACCGCACCATGCGCGGCGAGCGCGTCGAGCGCCGCTTCGGCTGGGACACCCACGGGCTGCCGGCCGAGCTCGAGGCGGAGCGGATCCTCGGGATCACCGACAAGAGCCAGATCGAGGCCATGGGCATCGACGTCTTCAACGAGGCGTGCCGCACCTCGGTCATGAAGTACTCGGAGGAGTGGAAGCAGTACGTCACCCGCCAGGCGCGCTGGGTCGACTTCGAGCACGACTACAAGACCCTCGACGTCACCTTCATGGAGTCCGTCATCTGGGCCTTCAAGCAGCTGCACACCAAGGGCCTCGCCTACGAGGGCTACCGCGTGCTGCCGTACTGCTGGCGCGACGAGACCCCGCTGTCCAACCACGAGCTCCGCATGGACGACGACGTCTACCAGTCGCGTCAGGACCCGGCCCTGACAGTCGCCCTGCGCCTGCTCGACGCCGAGGGCGCGCCGACAGCCCAGCGCCTGGTCATCTGGACGACCACGCCGTGGACCCTGCCGTCCAACCTCGCCGTCGCCGTCGGACCCGACGTCGACTACGTCGTCGTGCGCCCGGGCGAGGGCTCGGTCCTCGCAGGCGACGAGGTCGTCCTCGGTGCCGCGCGCCTGGGTGCCTACGCCAAGGAGCTCGACCTCGGCGACGACCACTCGGCCCACGTCCTGCGGACCGTCAAGGGCTCCGAGCTCGCCGGCACGCGCTACGTCCCGGCCTTCGACTACTTCGCCGGCGACGCGGAGAACCCGCACGCGCACCAGATCCTCGCGGCAGACTTCGTCACGGTCGACGACGGTACGGGCCTCGTGCACCTCGCCCCCGCCTTCGGCGAGGACGACATGGCGGTCTGCCTCGATGCGGGCATCCAGACCGTCGTCCCGGTCGACGGGCGCGGCCGCTTCACCACGCAGGTCCCCGAGTACGCCGGCCAGCAGGTCTTCGACGCGAACCCCCACGTCATCAAAGACCTCAAGGACGGCACCGGGCCGCTCGCCCGGACCGACGCCGCCAGCCGCGCCGTCGTGCTGCGTCACGAGACGTACCAGCACTCCTACCCGCACTGCTGGCGCTGCCGGAACCCGCTGATCTACAAGGCCGTCTCGAGCTGGTTCGTGCGCGTCACGGAGTTCCGCGACCGCATGGTCGAGCTCAACCAGGACATCACCTGGACGCCCGAGCACATCAAGGACGGCCAGTTCGGCAAGTGGCTCGCGAACGCCCGCGACTGGTCGATCTCCCGCAACCGCTACTGGGGCACGCCCATCCCCGTGTGGGTCTCGGACGACCCCGCGTACCCGCGCACCGACGTCTACGGCTCGCTCGCCGAGCTCGAGGCGGACTTCGGCGTGCCGGTCACCGACCTGCACCGCCCGTACATCGACGAGCTCACCCGGCCCAACCCTGACGACCCCACGGGCGCCTCGACCATGCGCCGCATCCCTGACGTCCTCGACGTGTGGTTCGACTCCGGCTCGATGCCCTTCGCGCAGGTGCACTACCCCTTCGAGAACACCGAGTGGTTCGAGCACCACTACCCGGGCGACTTCATCGTCGAGTACATCGGCCAGACCCGCGGCTGGTTCTACACGCTCCACGTGCTCGCGACGGCGCTCTTCGACCGTCCGGCCTTCCGCAACGCCGTCTCGCACGGCATCGTCCTCGGCTCCGACGGCCGCAAGATGAGCAAGTCGCTGCGCAACTACCCTGACGTCTCCGAGGTCCTCGACCGCGACGGCTCCGACGCCATGCGCTGGTTCCTCATGAGCTCGCCGATCCTGCGCGGCGGCAACCTCGTCGTCACCGAGGAGGGCATCCGCGACTCGGTCCGTCAGGTGCTGCTGCCGGTGTGGAGCACGTACTACTTCTTCACGCTGTACGCGGGTGCCGCGAACGGCGGGGAGGGCCTCACGGCGCGCCGCGTCGAACCCGACGAGGTCTCGGGTCTGGTCGACATGGACCGGTACCTGCTCGCGCTGACAGGCAACCTCGTCACCGACGTCCAGGCCCAGCTCGACGCCTTCGACGTCTCCGGTGCCTGCGAGTCCGTGCGCCAGTACCTCGACGTGCTCACCAACTGGTACGTCCGGACGCAGCGCGACAGGTTCTGGGGAGAGGACGCCGACGCGTTCAACACCCTGTGGACCGCGCTCGAGACGCTGTCCCGCGTCATGGCGCCGCTCGCCCCGCTGCTCACCGAAGAGGTGTGGCGCGGGCTCACGGGCGGTCGCTCGGTGCACCTGACCGACTGGCCGACCCTGGTCGACCCGTCAGGTGCGCGCACCGAGCACGGTCAGGTGCTCGCGGTCGACGACGCGCTCGTCGCGTCGATGGACCGCGTCCGCTCGGTCGTCTCGCTCAGCCTCGGCCTGCGCAAGGCGAACCAGCTGCGCGTGCGCCAGCCGCTCGCCACGCTCACCGTCGTCGTCGACGACCCGTCGGCGCTCGCGCCCTACAGCGAGCTGCTCGCCGGGGAGCTCAACGTCAAGGCTGTCGACCTGCGCCCGCTCGACGAGGGGGCAGCCGAGAGCTTCGGCATCTCCCAGCGCCTGAACGTCAACGCCCGTGCGGCCGGCCCGCGCCTCGGCAAGGGCGTCCAGGCGGCCATCAAGGCTGCGAAGTCCGGCGCCTGGCGGCTCGACGGCGACGAGGTCGTCGTGACGACCCCGGATGGCGACGTCCCGCTCGTGGAGGGCGAGTACGAGCTCGTCACGGTCGTCGGTACCGACTCCGACGCCCCGTCGACGGTCGCCGCAGCGGTCTTGCCGAGCGGTGGCTTCGTGGTCCTCGACCTCGCGCTCGACGACGCGCTCCTCGCCGAGGGCTACGCCCGCGACGTGGTCCGCGACGTCCAGGACGCCCGCAAGGCCGCCGACCTCACCGTCGGCGACAGGATCGTGCTGACGCTCGAGGTCCCCGCGGACCGGCTCGACGCCGTCGCCGCGCACCGGGACCTCATCGCCAAGGAGACGCTCGCGGTCGAGATCACCGTCGAGGAGTCGCCCGACCAGGAGCGCCACGTCACGGTCGCCCCGGCCGCAGGACACGCAGCACCCGCAGTGCCGTCGACAGGAGACACCCCCGCATGAGCACCCGCCAGAACGGCCGACGCCGCCCGACCGGACCCGAGGTCTCGGCCGAGGTCCAGGCCGAGCTCGACGCGGTCTACCGCAGCATCATCTCGCGCGCCCCGGAGCACGACATCGACCCGACGCTCGACCGCGTCACGCAGGTGTGCGAGCTCCTCGGCGACCCGCAGAAGGCGTTCCGGACGATCCACATCACCGGGACCAACGGCAAGACCTCGACGTCGCGCATGACCGAGAGGCTGGTCCGCGAGCACGGCCTGCGCACGGGGCGCTTCACCAGCCCGCACCTCACCTCGGTGACCGAGCGCATCGCGATCGACGGCGAGCCGCTGAGCGCGGAGCGCTTCATCGAGGTGTGGAAAGACGTCCAGCCCTACGTCGAGATGGTCGACACCTCGTCGCAGGCGGCGGGCGGCCCGAGGCTGTCGTTCTTCGAGGTGCTCACCGTGATGGCCTTCGCGGCCTTCGCTGACGCCCCTGTCGACGTCGCGATCATCGAGGTCGGTCTCGGCGGGCTGTGGGACTCGACCAACGTCGTCGACGCGGAGATCGCGATCATCGCGCCGGTCGCCCTCGACCACCAGCAGTGGCTCGGAGAGACCGTCGAGGAGATCGCCGCGCAGAAGGCCGGGATCGTCAAGGACGGCGCGACCCTCGTGCTCGCCCAGCAGGACCCTCTCGCCGAGGACGTCATCGTCGAGATCGCGTCGGCCCGAGGGGCGCACATCGTCCGCGAGGGGACCGACATCGAGGTAGCCGAGCGCTTCGCGGCCGTCGGCGGGCAGCTCATGAGCCTGCGCACCCCGGCGGGTCTCTACACCGAGATCTTCATGCCGGTCTACGGGGCGCACCAGGCGCACAACGCGCTGCTCGCGCTCACCGCGACCGAGGCGCTCGTCTCGGGCGGCGGGGCTCTCGACGGCGACGTCGTCGGTGCAGCCTTCCAGGGCGTCGACTCGCCCGGTCGCCTCGAGGTCGTGCGTCGCAGCCCGACGATCCTCGTCGACGCCGCCCACAACGCGGCCGGTGCGCGCGCTCTCGTCGACGCGATCGAAGAGTCCTTCGACTTCACGCGGCTCGTCGGTGTCGTCGGCATCTTGGCCGACAAGGACGCCGAGACGATCCTCTCCCTCCTCGAGCCCGTGCTCGCCGAGGTCGTGATCACCCAGTCGAGCTCGATGCGCTCGCACGACGTCGACGACCTCGAGGAGATCGCGGTCGACATCTTCGGTGAAGACCGTGTCAGGTCCGCAGGGCGCCTCGACGAGGCGATCGACGTGGCCGCGGGCCGCGCCGAGAGCGAAGACCTCATCGGGGTCGGGACGGGCACGGGCGTGCTCGTCACAGGGTCGGTGATCCTCGCGGCCGAGGCCCGGACGCTCCTCGGGCTCACCTGAGGCTGACGGTCTCCGGGCTCATCTGAGGCTGGCGGTCCCCGGGCTCACCCGAGGCTGACGCTCCTCGGGCTCACCCGAGGCTGACGGTCCCAGCGTCCTGGTCTGGTCCAGGACCCACCCGACGTACCGAGCACCTGCCCCGACCGGGGTGGGTGCTCGGCTCGTCTCAGGGTGAGCATCAGGTGAGGTTGCGTCCCGGACGGCGCGCTCGTGGCCGGACGGTGCTTGAATGCTGTTGACAGGTCCACCACTTGCGCGACGAGGAGCAGTGCCGTGAAGAAGCTCATCAACGACCCGGAGAACGTCGTCGCAGAGTCTGTCGAAGGATTCGGGTGGGCCCACGACGACATCGTGGAGATCCGCACCGACCCCCTCTTCGTCCTGCGCAAGGGTGGTGCCGTCCAGGGGCAGGTCGGCCTCGTCTCGGGCGGTGGTGCCGGCCACGAGCCGCTGCACGCGGGCTTCGTCGGCGAGGGCATGCTGACGGCTGCCGTCCCCGGGGCCGTCTTCACCTCCCCGACGCCCGACCAGATCCAGCCGGCCCTCGCGGCCGCCGACGGCGGGCGCGGGGTCCTCGCGATCGTCAAGAACTACACGGGCGACGTCCTGAACTTCGAGACGGCCGTCGAGCTCGCCGAGGACGAGGGCACGAGCGTGCGCACTGTCGTCGTGACCGACGACGTCGCCGTCGAAGACTCTCTCTACACAGCCGGCCGCCGCGGCGTGGCGGGCACCCTCGCCGTCGAGAAGATCGCCGGGGCGAGCGCCGCTCGCGGTGACGACCTCGACACCGTCACGGCGATCGCCGAGCGTGTGTGCTCCCAGGTCCGCTCGATGGGTGTCGCCCTCGCCGCGCCGACGGTCCCGCACGTGGGCCGACCCAGCTTCGACCTCGCGGACGACGAGGTCGAGATCGGCATCGGCATCCACGGGGAGCCGGGCCGTCACCGCATCCCCGCCGCGTCGGCCGACGACATCGCGCAGATGCTGCTCGACCCTGTCGTCGACGACCTCGGCCTGGGGTCGGGGGAGTCCGTGTTGCTGTTCGTTAACGGAATGGGCGGTACGCCGCAGTCGGAGCTCTACGTGGTCTATCGTCAGGCTCGCCGGCTCCTCGAAGGACGAGGTGTCACGGTCGCGCGGTCTCTCGTCGGCAGCTATGTCACGTCGCTCGAGATGCAGGGCGCGTCGGTGACGGTGCTCCGGCTCGACGACGAGCTCACCCAGCTATGGGACGCCCCTGTGCGGACCGCTGCGCTGCACTGGTGAGCTCAGGCGACGGGCACGAGCGACCGGGCCGCACCCTGTGCGGCGTTGCTGCCCAGGTCAGGGCAGAGCAGAGATCCAGCATGGTCAGCAGGACACGGTGCGCCCCGAGGGGTGCACCGGGGCAGTCGAGAGAGAGCTTGAGGGAAGCATGACGTTGGACGTGGCGTGGGCACAGCGATGGGCACGAGAGAGCGCGGCGGCCATCACGGCGGCGCGTGACGAGCTGGTCGAGCTGGACCGGCAGATCGGTGACGGCGACCACGGGGAGAACCTCAAGCGAGGCTTCCAGGCTGTCGTCGCAAAGCTCGACTCGATCGACGTGGCACCCGAGCTCGTCTCCGACGTGCTCAAGACCGTCGCGACGACCCTCATGTCGTCGGTCGGCGGGGCCTCCGGTCCGCTCTACGGCACGGCGTTCCTGCGGGCCGCGAAGGTCAGCGGTCTGGCGACCCTCGACGCTCATGCCGTCGTCGCGCTCCTCGAGGGCGCCCTCGAGGGCATCACGGCTCGCGGCAAGGCCGCGCCGGGGGAGAAGACCATGGTCGACGCCTGGGGTCCGGCGGTCGACGCGGCCGTCGCCGCCGCAGACGCCGGCGCAACCCCCGTCGAGGTGCTCGAGGCCGCGGCCAGGGCAGCGTCGGCCGGCGCGACCCAGACGACAGGTCTCGTGGCGACCAAGGGCAGGGCGTCGTACCTCGGCGAGCGGAGCATCGGGCACGAAGACCCCGGTGCGGCGTCGTCGGCGCTGATCCTGCAGGCTGCGGTCACGGCCGCTCGAGGCGCCGACAGCGATGCCAGCACCACGACCGGGGGTGTCGCATGAGCGCCCGGGTCGCACTGGTCCTCGTCTCGCACTCGCGCCAGCTCGCCGACGGCGTGGCCGAGCTCGCCGCGCAGATGGCACCAGGTGTCCGGATCTTCGCCGCCGGCGGCACGGACGCCGGCGAGCTCGGGACGAGCTACGACAGGGTCCTCGAGGCGGTCACGGCAGGACTGTCGGCAGCAGGGGGAGTCGTCGTGCTCGCCGACCTCGGCTCGGCGATCCTCACCGTCGAGTCGGTCCTCGAGGTCCTCGACGAAGGCTCCGAGAAGGTCGTCCTCGCAGACGCACCCTTCGTCGAGGGTGCCGTCGCCGCCGCCGTCACGGCGCACGGCTCCGGCACCGTCGCCGAGGTCCTCGACTCGGCCGAGCACGCGGGTGGCACCTTCGCCGTCCGTGAGCCCAAGGCACCCCACTCGCCCGTCGACGACGCGGGCGACGTCGCCCAGCGGACCGTCGTGGTCCGCAACCCCCTCGGTCTGCACGCCCGACCCGCAGCGGTCCTGGCGCGGCTGATCGCGGGCCTCGACGCAGCCGTCACCATCAACGGTGCTAACGGAGCCAGCGTCCTGGAGATCATGAAGCTGGGCGCGACGGGCGGGCAGGGCCTCGTGCTCAGCGCGACAGGACCGGCTGCCGAGCAGGCGATCGACGTGGTCGCGACGGCCATCGAGGGTGGGTTCGGCGAGGTCTGACCTCGTGACCGACGCCACCAAGCCGTCGATCTTTTTGCATTGACTGCAAAAGTGCAGCCTGTGTAACGTGTTCGGGTGCTCACCTCTTCGACCGACCCGACGCCGTCCCCAGGCCTGCGAGAGCGCAAGAAGGCGGCGCGCCGCGAGGCGCTGGTCTCCGCCTCCCACGAGCTCGTCGGGCGTCTGGGGCTGGACGCCGTCACCGTCGAGATGATCTGCGAGCAGGTCGGGGTCTCGCCCCGGACCTTCTTCAACTATTTCGCCTCGAAGGTCGACGCCGTCCTCGGCATCCAGGAGACTCCGCTCTCCTCGGAGTCCGCCGAGGTCTTCGCCGCCGGCGGGCCCACCGGGAACCTCCTCGACGACTGCGCCGCCGTCGTCGGGGACATGCTCGACAGCTCTCCGGTCGACCTCGACAGGATGGCTCTCGTCATGGAGCTCTCCCAGCGCGAGCCAGCGCTCCTCGTCCGCCAGATCGCCTGGTTCGAGGAGCGCACGACCGAGCTCGCCGTCCTCGCAGCCCGCCGCACGGGTGCTGCGCACCCCGGGGCGACCGAGAAGATGATCAGCTCGCTGCTGATCCTCCTCGTCAGGTCCACCCTCACCCGCTGGGAGCTCGACGGCAGCGTCGGCGAGCCCTCCAGCCACCTTCCCCACGTCACCGCCGAGCTCCGCACGCTGCTCGCCCCGTCAGACTCCTAGACGTCTCACCCGCCCAGAAACCAGGTTCCTCATGGCCTCCGCACCACCCGCCCCCGCAGGGGACAAGCCGCTGGTCGTCCTCGACCAGCGCACAGTCTGGACCATCTTCGGCGCGCTGCTCGCCTCGATGTTCATGTCGTCCCTCGACCAGTCGATCCTCGGCACAGCGATGCCGACCATCGTCGGCGAGCTCAACGGCGTCGAGCACCAGGGCTGGCTCATGACCGCCTACATCCTCGCGATCGCGATCGTCATGCCGCTCTACGGCAAGTTCGGCGACCTCTGGGGTCGTCGCTGGCCCTTCATCATCGCGATCGGGCTCTTCACCGCCGCCTCGGCCGGTGCCGGCTTCGCCCAGAGCTTCGGTGAGCTCGTCGCGTGGCGCGGCATCCAGGGCCTCGGCGGTGGTGGGCTGATGATCCTGTCGCAGGCGATCATCGCCGACATCGTCCCCGCGCGCGAGCGTGGCAAGTACATGGGCCCGATGGGCGCACTCTTCGGCATCTCCGCGGTCATCGGCCCGCTGCTCGGCGGTCTGTTCACCGACCACGCCAACTGGCGCTGGTGCTTCTGGATCAACATCCCGATCGGTCTCGCCGCGATGATCGTCGCGTGGCGCACGCTCAAGCTCCCGACGCACCGCTCGACCAAGAAGATCGACGTGCTCGGCATCCTCTTCATGGTGCTCGCGACCTCGAGCCTCGTGCTCGTCACGAGCTGGCAGAGCTGGAGCGGCCAGGACAGCTACGACTGGTCGCACGGCGGCCTGCTCGCCCTGTCCTTCACCTTCGCGGCATCCACGGCGCTCTTCATCATCGTCGAGCACCGCGCCGAAGAGCCGCTCATCCCGCTGCACCTCTTCAAGAACCCGACCTTCACCATCGCCACGAGCGTCGGCCTGGTCATCGGCATGGGCATGTTCGCCGCGCTGAGCTTCCTCCCGACCTTCCTGCAGATGTCCGCAGGGGTCTCGGTCACCGGGTCCGGGTTCCTCATGCTGCCGATGATGGCCGGGCTCATGCTCACGGCGATCACCTCGGGAATCCTCATCACCAAGACCGGCCGGTACAAGAAGTACCCCGTCGCCGGCATGGCGATCGCCACGATCGGCCTGGTCATGCTCACCCAGATCTCGGGCAGCACGTCGATGGTCGTCTTCGGCCTCATGCTCTTCGTGCTCGGGGCCGGCCTCGGCCTGGTCATGCAGACGATCGTCCTCGCGGTCCAGAACGCGGTCGACCCGAAGGAGATCGGGACGGCCACGAGCTCGAACAACTTCTTCCGCGAGATCGGTGCTGCCGTCGGCGTCGCGGTCTTCTCGACCATCTTCACAGGACGCCTGGGCGACAACCTCGTCGAGGTCGCCGCGACGGTCCCGCCAGAGCAGGCTGCTCAGCTCGACCCGACGGGTGTCACCCCTGCGGGTGTCGCCGTCCTGCCCGAGCCGCTCAAGCAGGGGGTCATCGACGCCTTCGCCGACTCGCTCGCCCCGGCCTTCTGGTACCTCGTGCCGCTGCTGGTCATCGGCTTCCTGCTCACGCTGTTCCTCAAGGAGGTCAAGCTGTCGAACGAGGCCGGCATGGTCGCCCGCGGCGAGGCCGTGGCAGCAGGCGGTGCCCCGGTGCCGGCAGCCGACCCCAGCACCGACGACGTGACCTCGGCTGCGGACGACGAGCGCGAGCAAGTGCTCCTCGACGCGGACGGTCACCCGGCCGACGGCTCCGCCGCCTCGGGTGAGCGCGCCGCCGACGACACAGCACAGGCCCGACCGTCGGTATCCTGACGACGTGAGCTCAACTCCGTCCTCCGCAGCCCCCGACCCCTCCGGCACCCCCGGAGGGGAGGGGGCTGCGCAGCAGCCCAGCGTCCCCAGGATCGTCCCGAAGAAGGCTGCCAAGCCGCAGTTCACCTCGACGATGCTCGTCCTCGAGGCCTTCGTCGTGCTCTTCGCGACGCTGACGGCCTCGCGGCTCATCGACGTCCCGGCCAGCACCGTGTGGATCGTCGGCGGGGTCCTCGCCCTCGTCCTGGTGATCCTGTCGCGCACCGTCGCGGCACCGGGCGGCTACATCGCCGGGTCGCTCGTGCAGGTGCCCGTCCTCGCGATCAGCATCGTCATCCCGCTGATGATCCCGGTGGCCGTCGTCTTCATCGCTCTCTGGGTCGTCTCGCTCTGGCTCGGGGCGAAGATCGACCGCGAGCGCGCCGAGTACGACGCAGCGCACCCTGACGAGGCGCCGAACGTCTGAGCGCCGGCGATAGGGTGTGCGCATGACCACGAACGCACCTGCTGTCTCCCGCACGCTCGTCCTCGTCAAGCCCGACGGTGTCCGTCGTGGGCTGTCGGGGGAGATCCTGCGACGCATCGAGGCGAAGGGCTACACCTTCGCAGCCGTCCAGCTCGTCCACCCCACGCGTGAGCTGCTCGCCGAGCACTACGCCGAGCACGAGGGCAAGCCGTTCTTCGAGCCCCTCGTCGAGTTCATGCTCTCCGGGCCGGTCCTCGCCGTCGTGGCCGAAGGGCACGGCGTCATCCCCGGCTTCAGGTCGCTCGCCGGCGCGACGGACCCGACAGCGGCAGCCCCGGGTACGGTCCGCGGCGACCTCGGCCGCGGCTGGGGCCTCAAGGTGACCCAGAACCTCGTGCACGGCTCGGACTCCGAGGAGTCGGCCGCACGCGAGATCGCTCTCTGGTTCCCGGCCCTCTGACCCGAGCCGCTCCCTGACGGGCCCGTCCACCATCGTGTGGGCGGGCCCGTACTAGTCTCAGGGGCGTGCACCTGAAGACCCTCACCCTGCGCGGGTTCAAGTCGTTCGCCTCGGCGACGACGCTGAACCTCGAGCCCGGCGTGACCTGCGTCGTCGGCCCGAACGGCTCGGGCAAGTCGAACGTCGTCGACGCCCTCGCCTGGGTGATGGGGGAGCAGGGCGCCAAGACCCTGCGCGGCGGCAAGATGGAAGATGTCATCTTCGCCGGGACCTCGGGCCGTCCCCCGCTCGGCCGGGCCGAGGTGTCCTTGACGATCGACAACACCGACGGTGCCCTGCCCATCGAGTACGCCGAGGTGACGATCAGCCGGACGCTGTTCCGCAACGGTGGCTCCGAGTACGCGATCAACGGCTCCTCGTGCCGCCTGCTCGACATCCAAGAGCTGCTCTCCGACTCTGGTCTCGGGCGGGAGATGCACGTGATCGTCGGGCAGGGGCAGCTCGACGCCGTGCTCCGGGCGACACCCGAAGAGCGCCGCGGATTCATCGAAGAGGCCGCCGGGGTGCTCAAGCACCGCAAGCGCAAGGAGAAGGCGCTCCGCAAGCTCGACGCGATGCAGGGGAACCTGCTGCGCCTGACCGACCTCACGGCGGAGATCCGCCGCCAGCTCGGCCCGCTCGGCCGCCAGGCCGAGGCAGCCCGCCGGGCAGCGACGGTCCAGGCCGACCTGCGCGACGCGAAGTCGCGCCTGCTGGCCGACGACCTCGCCCAGCTCACGGCGTCCCTCGAGCAGGAGATGGCCGACGAGAGCGCCCTGCGGCTGAGGCAGGCAGAGGCCGAGAGCGCGCTCGAGGCGGCCCGGACCGCATTGCGCACCGCCGAGGCGGGTCTCGCCGCTGCAGGCCCGGCCGCCGCCGAGGCGAGCGCGACCTGGTACGCCCTCGGATCGGTGCGCGACAGGCTCGAGGGCACCCGCACCCTCGCGGCCGAACGGGTCAGGCTGCTCTCCGTCCCTGTCGCGCACCGGCAGGGCCAGGACCCTGACGAGCTCGACGCGCAGGCCGAGCGGGCCCGCGAGACCGAGGACGAGCTGGCTGCGGAGGTCGAAGACCACCAGGACGCACTCGCCAGCAGCGCCGAGGAGCGCGCGGAGGCCGAGGCGGAGGCGGCGGCTCGTGAGCGTGAGCTCGCTGCGCTCGTCCGCGGCGCGGCAGACCGCCGCGAGGGACTCGCGCGGCTCGCCGGACAGGTCGCCGCCAAGCAGTCACGGGTGGACGCGACCCGTGCCGAGATCGCCCGCCTCGAGGACTCCCTCGCCGAGGTGTCCACCCGGGAGACCGGCGCGACCAGCGAGCTCGAGGCCCTCGAGGCCGAGGTGACCGACGTCGAGCACGGCCAAGAAGGCCTCGACGCGGAGCACGAAGAAGCCGTCGAGGCCCTCGACGCCGCCCTCGCGCGGCTGCGTGCCCTCGAGGCCGAGGCAGCGCAGGCCGAGCAGGACAGGTCCACGTGGGCTGCCCGCAGCGAGACCCTCGACCTCAGCCTCACCCGCAAGGACGGCGCCGGTGCCGTCCTCGCCGCAGACGCTCTCGACGGCGTGGTCGGCTCCGTCGCCGCGCTGCTGACGATCGAGCCGGGGTACGCCGACGCCGTCGTGGCCGCCCTCGGACAGCTCGCCGACGCCGTCGCCGTCGACTCGACCGACGCCGCCGTCGAGGTGATCCGCTACCTGCGCACAGAAGATGCCGGGCGCGCGAGCCTCGTGCTGGGTGGGGGAGAGGCTGGCGAGGGCGTTCTGAAGAGCACCGGCGCGTCGGGAGCCCTCCGCTCTATCCCCGACGGCGCCGTGCTGGCCTCCTCCGTGGTCTCCGTGCCGGCCGCGCTCGGTCCCGGCCTCGCACCGGCCCTCGACGGTGTCGTCGTGGTCGACGACCTCGTCCAGGCCCGTCGGGTCCTCGAGGTCGACCCCTCGTGGACCGTCGTGACCCGCGCCGGCGACCTGCTCGCCGCCGACAGGGCCTGGGGCGGGTCAGCCGCCGCCCCGAGCCTCCTGCACCTCCAGGCGGCGCTCGACGAGGCGCGGGCCGCCGAGGCAGACTCCTCCCGACGCGCGACCGAGGCCACCGAGCTCCGTGCCGTCGTCGAGGACGAGGTCCGCACGGCCCAGGAACGCGCCGACCTCGCGCTAGACCGTCTGCACGCCTCCGACGCTGCGCACTCGGCTGCGGCCGAGCGTCTCGGACAGCTCGGAGCTGCAGCCCGGTCTGCGGCCGCCGAGGCCCACCGCACCCGTGAGCGCATCGAGGCCGCGGCCCGCACCCTCGAAGAGGACGAGACGCAGCTCGTCGAGCTCGTCG
Organism: Sanguibacter biliveldensis; assembly: GCF_033798665.1. Taxonomy (NCBI): domain Bacteria; kingdom Bacillati; phylum Actinomycetota; class Actinomycetes; order Micrococcales; family Sanguibacteraceae; genus Sanguibacter; species Sanguibacter biliveldensis. The sequence continues at coordinate 2,677,733 of NZ_CP138359.1, read as the reverse complement.
AGCGCCTCGAGGCCGCCGAGCTCGACCCGCAAGAGGCAGAAGACGCGATCGCCGCCGCCACCCAGGCACGGGACGAGGCCGCAGCCGCCGCGACAGCCGCCCGCGCGGCCGAGACCGAGGCACGCCTGGGTCTGCGCACGAGCGAAGAGCGGGCCAGAGCCTTGTCCGGCCGTGCGCAGTCTCTCGAGCGTGCTGCCCGTGCCGAGCGCGAGGCGAGGGCTCAGGCAGAGCGCCGGGAGGCTGCTCGCCGACGTCAGGTCGTGGTCGCCGAGGCCGTGCGGGACGGCGCCACCCGCGCCCTCGGGCACTGCGCAGTGTCGGTCGCGCTCGCGACCGAGCGGCGCGACGAGGCCGAGGCAGAGCGGCGGACCCGGGACGCCGAGGTCGTCGCGTGCCGTCAGCGCGCAGAAGGCCTCGCCGAAGAGCTGAGGTCGATCACCGACGTCGCGCACCGCGACGAGGTCGCGCGCGCCCAGCAGCAGCTGAGGGTCGAGGCGCTGCGGCAGCGTGCCGTCGACGAGCTCGGGACCGACCCTGACGTCCTCGTCGAGGAGTTCGGTCCGCACAGGCTCGTGGTCGACGCCGAGACCGCGATGCAGCAGCGTGCGGTGCTCGACGCGCAGCAGGACGCGCGCGACCAGGACGACGCGGCCGACGAGCGCGGCGCGGCCGACGACGAGCCCGCCCCCGCCACCGACGACACCGACGGTCGGCCCGCGCCCGCCACCCGGGCCCAGGCCCGTGCCTCGGACGAGGGCGACGTGCCCGTCGGACGGCCCTACGTCCGTGCCGAGCAGGAGAAGCGTCTGCGGTCGGCCGAGCGGGCGATGGCCCAGCTGGGACGGGTCAACCCTCTCGCGCTTGAAGAGTTCGCCGCGCTCGAGGAGCGCCACACCTTCCTCACGGAGCAGCTCGCCGACCTCAAGCGGTCCCGCACCGACCTCCTCGAGATCGTCAAGGAGATCGACGAGCGCGTCGAGCGCGTGTTCACCGAGGCCTTCCACGACACGAGCGCGCAGTTCGACGAGGTCTTCCCGCGGCTGTTCCCGGGCGGCGAGGGTCGGCTGGTGCTCACCGACCCCGCGAACATGCTCACCACGGGCATCGAGGTCGAGGCCCGCCCCGCCGGCAAGAAGGTCAAACGGCTCTCGCTGCTGTCGGGCGGGGAGCGGTCGCTCACCGCTGTCGCGCTCCTCGTGTCGATCTTCAAGGCCCGTCCGAGCCCCTTCTACGTGATGGACGAGGTCGAGGCCGCCCTCGACGACACCAACCTCGGCCGGCTCCTCGAGATCTTCGTCGAGCTGCAGCGCGACAGCCAGCTCATCGTCATCACGCACCAGAAGCGCACCATGGAGATCGCCGACGCCCTCTACGGCGTGACCATGCGCGGGGACGGCGTCACCACGGTCATCAGCCAGCGCATCCGCGAGGTCGTCGAGCAGTAGGGCGGCCGTCCGAGGCAGGAGTTCTCCGGCTCCGCAGAGCGGTTGCGGGGGCTCAGGGAGAGTGCGCGGAGCGTGCTCTGTGTAGAGGTTGGGTGAGGGTCGCCCGACTCGCCCGACATCACACCCTGAGGTCCGACCTGCGCCCGCTCCTGGTGGTACGACTGTCTCATGATGAATGTGTACCTCTGGCTCCTGGTCGCGATCGTCATCGCCGCCGTGGTCCTCGTCGTCGCCGGCACCATCGCGGCCGACGAGTCCGACGTCCGGGAGCGCACAGCACCTGCCGACCGCAGCCCCTGGGCTGTCCTGACCCGCCTGGTCTCCGACGCGCGCGCCGGCGCACGCTCCCTCCTGGACCGCGACGGCGACCGCGGGTCCTCGCGTGACGACCTCACGGGCAGCGGCGGGTCGACCACCACGGTCGACGAGTTCTTCGAGGCGACCCGGACCGAGCAGCGCGCGTACGTCGACGCCGACGAGATCCAGGAGATCATCCAGCAGCTGCGGCCGGGTGCCCAGCTTCGGTCTGGTGCACAGGTGCGGTCTGGGGCCGAGAGGCGCTGACCGGCGGGGCAGCCGGTGACCTTCGGGGTCCCGGTCGCGCTCTCCTGGTGCCGACCGGCGCCACCACCTGAGAGACTGCTCGGGTGAACGATCTGCTGCCACTCTGGATATCTCTCGCCGTCCTCCTCCTCGCGGGCCTCGGCTTCGTGGGCGTCTCGGCGTCTCGACGCTCGAAGACCTTGCCGCCGGCCGAGCGCCGCGCCGAGATCGAGGACGCCCGGACCGACGACGAGGACGCGACGCGCCCGGCCGGTGCGACGGACGTGCTCGACCTCCCTCCGACGGAGACCGAGGTCGGGGTCGACCCTGACGTCGCCGCCGTGCCTGAGGTCGTCGTCGACGTCCCCGAGCCGCCCGCCGGACGCCTCGTCAGGCTGCGCGAGCGCCTCGCCCGTTCCGGCTCTCCGCTCGGTGCACGGCTGCTCGCGGTGCTCTCGCGCGACAACCTCACCGAGGACGACTGGGACGAGCTCGAGGAGACCCTCCTCCTCGCCGACGTCGGCGCAGGGCCTGCGACCGAGCTCATCGACACCCTGCGGACCCAGGTCCGCGTGCAGGGTGTCAAAGACCCCGCGAGCGTCCGCGCGATGCTGCGCAGCGCTCTCGTCGAGCTCGTCGACCCGACGCTCGACCGCAGCCTGAGCACGAGCGCCACCACGACCGACGGCGTCAAGGTGCCCGCGGTCGTCCTCGTCGTCGGTGTCAACGGCACCGGCAAGACGACGACCGTCGGCAAGCTCACCCGCGTCCTCGTCGCCGACGGCAACGAGGTGATCCTCGGGGCTGCCGACACCTTCCGCGCCGCGGCAGCCGACCAGCTGACCACCTGGGGCGAGCGTGTCGGTGTCGAGACCGTCAGGTCTTTCAAGGACGGGGCCGACCCCGCGGCCGTCGCCTTCGACGCTGTGAAGACCGGCAAGGAGCGTGGCGTGGACGTCGTGCTCGTCGACACCGCCGGACGTCTGCAGAACAAGGCCGGGCTGATGGACGAGCTCGGCAAGATCTCACGGGTCATCACCAAGGAGGCCCCGCTCACCGAGGTGCTCCTCGTGCTCGACGCCACGACAGGCCAGAACGGCCTCAACCAGGCGCGCGTCTTCGCCGAGGTCGCCGGTGTGACGGGCATCGTCCTGACAAAGCTCGACGGGACCGCCAAGGGCGGGATCGTCGTGGCCGTGCAGCGCGAGCTCGGTGTCCCGGTCAAGCTGGTCGGTCTCGGCGAGGGCCCGGACGACCTCGCGCCCTTCGACCCCGAAGAGTTCGTCGACGGGCTCCTCCAGGGCTGAGACGCCCCGATCCACTCCTCGGACACGGACAGATCGTCCCGGACGCCCCGCACGAAACACGATGTTTACGTGCGGGGCGTTCCTGTCACCTCGGCGTAACGCACCGGCGGGTTCCCCGAAACGGCAGACCTCGACAGTTGTCGTTGACCGGCCGCCGGGCCGGGATGGGAGATGATCCGATGGAATGGGATACCGGAGCTACCGCGTGGATGCTGGTCTCAGCATCTCTCGTGCTCCTCATGACGCCAGGGCTGGCCTTCTTCTACGGCGGCATGGTGCGAGCCAAGTCAGTGCTCAACATGATGATGATGTCGTTCGGCGCGATGGGGATCATCGGCGTCGTCTACGTCCTGTGGGGATGGTCGATGTCCTACGGCAGCGACATCGGTGGCATCATCGGCAACCCCTTCGACCAGTTCGGCCTCTCGGGCACGATCTTCGACGAGTCCGGAGCGGCTGTCTCCAGCACGCTCGGCAACTACCCGCAGGTGGTCGACGTCGCCTTCCAGGTGACCTTCGCGATCATCACCACGGCGCTCATCAGCGGGGCGATCGCCGACCGCGTGAAGTACGGCAGCTGGCTCGTCTTCACGGGCATCTGGGTGACCCTCGCCTACTTCCCGCTCGCCCACATGGTGTGGGGCGGCGGATTCCTCAGCGGCTCTGAGGACGGCCTCGCCGCGAAGATCTTCGGCGTGACCGACGGCGCGGCCACGGTCGCCCCGATCGACTTCGCCGGTGGGACCGTGGTGCACATCAACGCCGGTGTCGCGGGCCTCGTGCTCGTGCTCCTCATCGGTGCACGCAAGGGCTTCGGCAAAGAGCCGATGCGCCCCCACAACCTCCCCTTCGTCATGCTGGGTGCGGCGCTCCTCTGGTTCGGCTGGTTCGGCTTCAACGCCGGTTCCGCCTTCGGTGCCAACGAGACCGCGGGCCTCGCCTGGGTCAACACCACCTCGGCAGCAGCAGCCGCGATCCTCGGCTGGCTCGTCACCGAGAAGATCCGTGACGGCCACGCCACCTCGCTCGGTGCCGCCTCGGGTGTCGTCGCCGGTCTCGTCGCGATCACCCCGGCCGCCGGAGCGCTCAGCCCCGTCGGCGCGATCATCCTCGGTGCTGTCGCCGGTGCGCTCTGCGCCCTGGCCGTCGGCCTCAAGTACCGCTTCGGCTACGACGACTCGCTCGACGTCGTCGGCGTCCACCTCGTCGGTGGGCTCGTGGGCACCATCGGCATCGGATTCCTCGCGACCGAGGGCGGCCTGTTCTACGGTGACGGTGGCAAGCTGCTCGTCATCCAGGTCGTCGTCGCACTCTTCGCGGTGATCTTCTCCGGTGTCGTCACCCTCGTCGTCGGCCTCGCCATCAAGGCGACGCTCGGCTGGCGCATCACCGAAGACCAGGAGGTCGGCGGCATCGACCTCGCGGTCCACGGAGAGTCGGCATACGAGACCCTCGGCGGCGGCCGGGTCATCAAGGAGGTCAGGTCATGAAGCTCGTCACAGGAATCATCCAGCCCCACCGTCTCGACGACGTGAAGTCGGCCCTCGAGGCAGCAGGCGTGCGCGGCATGACCGTCAGCGAGGCCAGCGGCTACGGCCGCCAGAAGGGCCACACCGAGGTCTACCGAGGCGCCGAGTACACGGTCGACCTGGTCCCCAAGGTCCGCATCGAGGTCCTCGTCGAGGACGACGACGCACCTGTCGTCACCGGGGTGATCGTCCAGGCCGCGCAGACCGGCAAGATCGGCGACGGCAAGGTCTGGACCGTCCCGGTCGACGACGTCGCCCGGGTCCGCACCGGGGAGCACGGCGCGACAGCGCTGTGACCCACGGCCGCTGCGCCGCCCTGACCACAGGCCTGGCCACAGGCTCAGGGCGGCGCACGGCAGGCACGTCCGCCGTCCGCAGCGGCGTCGGAGCATCTCCCGCACCATCACGCACACGCAGCAGCGCAGCGGGGCCACGGCCCCGCTCGGCTCGGCTGGACGAGGAGCACCATGTCGGACCAGCCCAGCCAGCACGGCTCACCTGAGGTCCCGCACCCCGCCGGGGTACGGGACCTCAGGTCCGAGATGATCGACCTCGCGATGTCCCTCAGCGGGCCCGCGGGCCCGGCGACAGCGCCGGCTCGTGGGACAGCAGCGACCGAGGCCATGACTGCCGCTCTCCGTCCCGTCCCGGCCGACCAGGGCCGCGCCCGGCGCGCCGCGCTCGTCGAGCTCACGAGCACCCGCCTCGCCGAGCTCTGGGACACCGCGACAGCCGAGATCGACACTGCGGGCATCGCGCTCGCCGCGGTCGGCAGCCTCGGGCGGGGTGACCTCGGTCCGGTCTCCGACCTCGACCTCGTCCTCGTCCACGACGGACGCTCGCACTCCGCGCAGACCGTCCAAGAGCTCGCCGAGGCCCTGTGGTACCCGATCTGGGACGCGAGCCTCGAGCTCGACCACTCGGTCCGCACCCTCGCCCAGTGCCGCCAGATCGCCTCGAAAGACCTCCCCGCGGCCATGGGCATGCTCGACGTGCGTCCCATCGCCGGCGACTCGGTCGTGGCCCACAGGGCCTCGTCCGCCGTCCTGGAAGACTGGCGCGCGGCCGCCCGGCGCAGGCTCCCCGAGCTCGTCGCGTCGACCAAGACTCGCGCGACCCGCCACGGCGAGCTCGCCTACCTCATCGAGCCCGACCTCAAAGAGGCCCGCGGCGGCATCCGCGACGCCGTGATCCTCACGGCCCTCGCAGCCACGTGGCTCACCGACAGGCCCCACGGCGCCGTCGACCGTGCGTACTCGCACCTGCTCGACGCCCGCGACGCCCTCCAGCTGACCACCCGGCGCCACACGAACCGGCTCGGGCTCGCCGACCTCGACGAGGTCGCCGTGCTCTGCGGGTACTCCGACCCCGACGACTTCCTCGCGAGCCTCGCCGACGCCGGCCGCGAGATCTCCTACGGCCTCGACACCACGCTGCGGCGCGCCCGCCAGGCGCTCCAGCGACCGCTCGTCTCGCGCCCCTTCCTCATCCGTGGACGTCGCGCCGCACCACGGCTGCGCTCTGTCGGCGACGGGCTCGTCGAGCACGACGGCGAGCTCGTCCTCGCCGTCGACGCCGCCCCGGCCGCCGACCCGCTGCTCGCCCTGCGCGCCGCCGCGACAGCCGCGCGCACAGGCCTGGCGCTGTCGCCCGTGTCGGCGTCGAGCCTGGCCCAGTGCCCTCCGCTGCCACGGCCGTGGCCACGGCAGGCCCGTGCCTCCCTGCTCACCCTGCTCGGGTCGGGAGCCGCGCAGGTGCCGGTCTGGGAGGCGCTCGACAGGGCCGGGGTGGTCACGTCCTGGATCCCGGAGTGGGTCGGCGTGCGGAACCGGCCCCAGCGCGCCGCCGTGCACAGGCACACCGTCGACCGCCACCTCATCGAGGTGGCCGCGCGGGCCCGCGGCTGGCGCAAGACCGTCGCGCTGCCCGACGTGCTGCTGCTCTCGGCGCTGCTGCACGACATCGGCAAGCGGGCCGGTGCGCAGGACCACTCGGTCACCGGGGCGCGGCTGATCCCCGACGTGGTCGGGCGCATGGGCTTCGACGACGCCGTCGTGGCCGACGTCCAGCGGATGGTCGCCCACCACCTGACCCTCTCCAGGCTCGCCGTGAGCAGCGACCCCGACGACCCGGCCACCCTCGACGAGCTGCTCGAGGCCGTCGACCACCGCGCCGACCTCCTCGAGGTGCTGCGCGGGCTCACCGAGGCGGACTCCTCGTCTCTGGGCCCCAACGGCTGGACGACGTGGCGTGCCCGCCTGGTCGACGACCTCTACAGGCGGGCTGCCGTCGCGCTCGGCGTGCCCGACGGTGGCGCCCAGACGGGGGACCGCCCTGCGGGGACCGGGAGCCCGGGTGCAGCCGCGCAGGAGGATCACCCGGTAGTCTGACCCTTCAGCCACTTCCAGCGAACGGTGAGGATTGCAACGGTGTTCGCCACCCTGTCAGATCGACTGACGTCGACGTTCAAGAACCTGCGGACCAAGGGACGACTGTCCGAGGCCGACATCGACGCCACGGTCCGGGAGATCCGCCGTGCCCTGCTCGACGCCGACGTCGCGGTCTCGGTCGTCCGGGAGTTCACCGGGACCGTGCGCGAGCGCGCGCTCTCCGCCGAGGTCTCCGGTGCGCTCAACCCGGCCCAGCAGGTCGTCAAGATCGTCAACGAGGAGCTCGTCGCGATCCTCGGCGGCGAGAGCCGCGGCCTCAACCTCGCGAAGAACCCGCCGACGGTCATCATGCTCGCCGGCCTCCAGGGTGCCGGTAAGACGACGCTCGCCGGAAAGCTCGCGCTCAACCTCCGCGAGCAGGGCCACACGCCGCTGCTCGTCGCAGCCGACCTCCAGCGCCCCAACGCCGTGACCCAGCTCAAGGTCGTCGGCGAGCGGGCCGGGGTCCCGGTCTACGCCCCCGACCCGGGCAACCAGGGTGCCGAGGGCCAGTCCGGCGTCTCGACGGGTGACCCTGTCACCGTCGCGCGCGCCGGTGTCGAGACTGCACGGTCCCGCCAGCACGACGTCGTCATCATCGACACCGCCGGTCGCCTGGGTGTCGACGCCGACCTCATGCAGCAGGCCGCCGACATCCGCGACGCGACGAACCCCGACGAGATCCTCTTCGTCATCGACGCGATGATCGGCCAGGACGCCGTCGCGACGGCCCAGGCCTTCGCCGAGGGTGTGAGCTTCACGGGTGTCGTGCTGTCCAAGCTCGACGGTGACGCCCGCGGTGGTGCGGCCCTCTCGGTGGCCCGGGTCACCGGCCAGCCGATCCTCTTCGCCTCGACAGGTGAGAAGCTCACCGACTTCGAGGTGTTCCACCCCGACCGCATGGCCTCGCGCATCCTCGACATGGGTGACGTCCTCACCCTCATCGAGCAGGCCGAGAAGGCCTTCGACGCCGACCAGGCGCAGGACATGGCCGACAAGCTCGCGTCGGGCAAGGACTTCACGCTCGCCGACTTCCTCGTCCAGATGCAGCAGATGCGCAACATGGGCTCGATGAAGAAGATGCTCGGCATGCTCCCGGGCATGGGGCAGATGCGCGAGGCCCTCGACAACTTCGACGAGCGCGAGGTCGACCGCGTCGAGGCGATCGTGCGGTCCATGACCCCGGGCGAGCGCGAGAACCCCAAGATCATCAACGGTTCGCGCCGCGCGCGCATCGCCAAGGGCTCGGGCGTCACCACGACCGACGTCAACCAGCTGCTCGAGCGCTTCGCCGGCGCGCAGAAGATGATGAAGCAGATGAGCCGCGGCGGCGGCATGCCGGGGATGCCCGGCATGGGTAACCTGCCTGGCATGGGCGGCAAGAAGCAGCGTGGCCGTCAGGCCCCGGCCAAGAAGAACAAGAAGGGCCGCTCGGGCAACCCCGCCAAGCGCGTCGCCGAGCAGCAGGGACTGGCCGCCGGACCTTCGGCGCCCACAGGCTCGGCCTTCGGCATGGGCGGGACCGCGAAGGACGAGGCCCCTCTCGAGCTGCCCCCGGGCCTCGAGAAGTTCCTCGGCCGCTGAGCCGACCTCTGCGATGGGCAGCCGGATGGTCGACCTCCCGACGATCCACCTGCACGGGTCCGTCGTGCTCGGCGACGAGCACGAGGTCGGCGACGCGTGGGTGGTCGACGGGCGGCTGACGCTCGAGCGGCCCTCGGGTTCGTCCGTCGGGGGCAGGGACACCGTCCGGATCGACGGGGTCACCGTCCCCGGTCTGGTCGACGTGCACTGTCACGTCGGCCTCGGCCCTGACGGCGCGGTCGGCCGCGACGAGGCCGAGGCCCAGGCTGTCGCCGACCGTGACTCCGGCGTCCTGCTCGTGCGCGACGCCGGGTCGCCTGCCGACACCCGGTGGATCGACGAGCGGGACGACCTGCCGAGGTTGATCCGGGCTGGGTACCACCTCGCCCGTCCCAAGAGGTACCTGCGCGGCTACGGACGCGAGCTCGACGACGTGACAGGTCTCCCGGACGCTGTCGCCCAGGAGGCCGACCGCGGGGACGGCTGGGTCAAGATCGTGGCCGACTGGATCGACCGCGAGGTCGGTGACCTCACCCCGCTGTGGCCGGCCGACCTGCTCGCCGAGGCCGTCGCCGTCGCCCACTCCCGTGGAGCCCGGGTCACGGCCCACACCTTCTCGACCGAAGCGCTCGACGACCTGCTGGCCGCCGGGGTCGACTGCCTCGAGCACGGGACCGGGCTGACCGACGACCAGGTCGCCGAGGTCGTCCGTCGCGGTGTCGCGGTGACGCCCACGCTGCTCCAGGTCGCGCGCTTCGAGGAGATCGCTGCTCAGGGAGCCACGAAGTTCCCGGTCTACGCGGCCCGCATGCGGCGGATGCACGCCCGGCGGTACGAGCACGTCGCTGCCCTCCACGAGGCCGGCGTCCGGCTGCTCGTCGGGACCGACGCCGGCGGGACCCTCGGTCACGGGCTGGTCGCGCAGGAGTGCGCGGAGCTCGTCCGGGCCGGCGTGCCCACCTCGGAGGTCCTCGCCGCGGCGAGCTGGCGCACCCGGGAGTACCTGGGGATGCCGGGCCCGCTCGACGCACGGTCGGCCGACCTCGTCGTCTATCCGGCGGACCCGCGGCGCGACGTCACGATGCTCGCGTCGCCCCTGGCGGTCGTGGTGCGAGGCGCTCTCGTGGCGCCCGGTGAGCGTGCTGCACGAGCCAGGTGAGCGATCGGCCAGGAGGGTGACGCAGCCGACCGTGAACCCGCCGTCCCAGGAGGTGGCGGGCACTCTTGCCGGTCTGGCATAATCAGCCGCGTACTCGGCATGCCCGGCCCCTCTCTCCGGACAGTGTCGTGTCTCGGACCAGCTCATCACACCGCACCCCGCCGGAGCGGTGAGCAGTCCACCACCTTCAGAACCAGGAGAGACCACCACAGTGGCCACCAAGATTCGTCTCAAGCGCCTCGGCAAGATCCGGGCTCCGTACTACCGCATCGTCGTCGCCGACTCGCGCACCAAGCGCGACGGTCGTGTGATCGAGGAGATCGGCAAGTACCACCCGACCGAGGAGCCGTCGCTCATCGAGATCACGTCGGACCGCGCACAGTACTGGCTCGGAGTCGGCGCACAGCCGACCGAGCAGGTCGCCGCGCTCCTCAAGATCACCGGTGACTGGCAGAAGTTCAAGGGCCTCCCGGGCGCGGAGGGCACCCTCCGCACCAAGGAGAAGCCTTCGGCCGAGTCCGTCGCAGAGGCTGTCGCCACTGCTGCGGCCGACGCCGAGAAGTCCAAGGCGAAGGCGTCCGAGGCGAAGGCTGCTGCAGCCGCCGCATCGGCTGACGCTGCCCCTGAGGCTGACGCTTCCGCGGAGGAGCAGGCCTGATGCTCGCCGACGCTCTCGAGCACCTGGTGCGCGGAATCGTGGACAACCCCGATGACGTGCAGGTGAACGCCAAGGCCCTGCGCCGTGGCGAGCTCCTCGAGGTCCGGGTCCATCCCGACGACCTCGGACGGGTGATCGGCCGTGGGGGTCGCACCGCTCGTGCGCTGCGAACCGTCATCGGCGCGCTCGCTGGGGACTCCTCAGTGCGCGTAGACGTCGTCGACGTAGATCGTCGCTGACTGCCGCAGGCAGTCAGACAAGTCTGTAGACCGAGGCCCGGCCACCACTGGTGAGCCGGGCCTCGGTGCGTCTGGAGCCCCGCACAGCGGGGCGCGATGGAGGAGTGGGAATGGAACTGACAGTCGCCACGATCGGACGGGCCCACGGGCTGCGCGGAGAGGTCGCGCTCGACCTGCGCACCGACGACCCCGAGCTCCGCCTGGCCGACGGTCAGGTGCTCCGCACGATCCCCGCCTCGGCCGGGCCGCTCACGGTGGTCTCGTCCCGGGTGCAGAACGGCCGGTGGCACGTCGCCTTCGCCGAGATCTCGGGCCGGACCGCTGCCGAGCAGTCTCGAGGCATCGAGCTCGTCGTCGACGTCGACGCCTCTGACGAAGAAGACGCCTGGTACCCGCACGAGCTGGCCGGGCTGCGCGCCGAGCTCCTGGACGGGACCGTCGTCGGAGAGGTCGTCGGCCTCGACCACCTCCCGGCCCACGACATGCTCGTCCTGCGCGAGACCGACGGCACCCGCACGCTCGTACCCTTCGTCCGCGTCATGGTCCCGGTCGTCGACGTGGCCGGCGGACGCGTCGTGCTCGACCCGCCCGGTGGGCTGCTCGCCCGTGACGCCGCGAACCTCGAGGTCGCGATCCCCGAAGAGGGATCCGCAGCAGCCGCGGACGCCGCCGAGGCCGAAGATGCTCTGGAGCCCAGCACCGAGGGCACTGAGGGCACTGCCGGCGCCGAGGGCACTGCCGGTGCCGACAGCACCGACGCGCCCGAGGGTGGTCGCTGAGTTGCGCATCGACGTCGTCTCGATCTTCCCGGACTACCTCGCCCCGCTCGAGCTCTCGCTCGTCGGTAAGGCTGCGCAGTCAGGTCTGCTCGACCTCACGGTCCACGACCTGCGGTCCTGGGCGACAGACCGGCACCGCACCGTCGACGACACGCCCTTCGGCGGCGGTGCGGGGATGGTCATGCGCCCGGACGTGTGGGGCGCGGCCCTGGCCGACGTCCTCACTCCCGACGCCACGCTCGTCGTCCCCACGCCGTCGGGGGAGACCTTCACGCAGCGCGTCGCCGAGCAGCTGGCCCTCGAGCCCGCGCTCGTCTTCGCCTGCGGGCGCTACGAGGGGATCGACGCCCGCGTCGCCGAGCACCACCGGGCGGCCGGCGGGACCGTCCGCGAGCTGTCGATCGGGGACTACGTCCTCAACGGCGGCGAGGTCGCCTCGCTCGTCATGATCGAGGCCGTCGCGCGTCTCCTGCCCGGCGTGATCGGCAACCCCGAGTCTCTCGTCGAGGAGTCGCACGGCGAGGCCGGGCTCCTGGAGTACCCCGTCTACACCAAGCCGCCGAGCTGGCAGGGCCTCGACGTCCCTGAGGTGCTGCTCAGCGGTCACCACGCGAAGATCGCCCGCTGGCGCCGTGACAGGGCCATCGAGCGCACGATCGCGCGGCGTCCGGACATGATCGAGGCGCTCGACCCGAGCATGCTCGACAAGGCCGACCGCACGCTGCTGACCGGGCACGGCTGGCTCCCCGGCGAGGACGGCCGCTTCCACCAGGCCTGACAGGCGGGGCGTGATCGGGCCGCTCGACGGGCGGGTAGTGCTCACCTGTCCGGCTGTGGCAGAATCAACCCTTGGTGCACGCTGGACCGGACACTGCCACAGGGGCGTCCAACACAGCTGTTTCACTGCTCCGATCGATCGTCGCACGGCACCCCTCACGGGATGCCGGTCCTGCGACCGGTGAGGCACCACATCCACTCATCACCATGGGCACGGCAGCCACGCGCGGCCGGACCCACGAGACGTACCTGACCTGTGGCAGGACGGGGAGAGAACATGAACACGCTCGACAGCGTCGACGCAGCATCGCTGCGTACCGACATCCCGGCCTTCCGCTCCGGCGACACGGTCAAGGTCAACGTCAAGGTCGTCGAGGGCACGCGCTCGCGTGTCCAGGCGTTCCAGGGTGTTGTCATCGCCCGCGTCGGCGGCGGCGTCCGTGAGACCTTCACGGTCCGCAAGATCAGCTTCGGTGTCGGGGTGGAGCGTACGTTCCCCGCCAACGCACCGTCGATCGAGTCGGTCGAGGTCATCACCCGCGGTGACGTGCGTCGCGCCAAGCTGTACTACCTCCGCAAGCTTCGCGGCAAGAAGGCGAAGATCAAGGAGAAGCGCGACTTCGTCTCCAAGTGATCCTCGTGCGGCTCGTCTGACGAGCCGCGGGAGCAGCACGGTTCTCACACGAGGGCGGCCACCGAGGTGGCCGCCCTCGTGCGTGCCCGCCGAAGGTGGCGTGGGGCCCCGCCGCGACTCGCGGACCGAGAGCATTCGATGATCACCTCCAGGAAGTGGGACAGTATGCGAGTGACTCCTGACGCAGCGCACCCTGACGGCTCGACCGACGCGGGTGCAGCGACCGCCGAGAAGCGCAAGGGATCGTTCCTGCGCGAGGTCGCGATCATCGTCGTGAGCGCTCTCGTGCTCTCGTGGGTCATCAAGTCGTTCTTCGTCCAGGCCTTCTTCATACCCAGCTCGTCGATGGAGGACACGCTCGTCGAGGGCGACCGCATCCTCGTGTCCAAGATGGTCCCCGGGGTCTTCGACGTCCACCGTGGCGACGTCGTGGTCTTCAAGGACCCGGGTACGTGGCTCGCCGGGACACCTCAGCCGCAGCGCAACGCCTTCCAGCAGGGCGTCACGGACGTGCTGACCTTCGTCGGGCTGCTCCCGCAGGACTCGGGCGAGCACCTCGTCAAGCGCGTGATCGGGGTCGAGGGCGACCACGTGACCTGCTGCGACTCCGAGGGCCGTGTCTCGGTCAACGGACAGTCGATCGACGAGCCGTACATCAAGCCGGGCTCCGCCCCGTCGCTGCTCGAGTTCGACCAGACTGTGCCCGAGGGCTTCCTGTGGGTCATGGGTGACAACCGTGCCCACTCGAGCGACTCCCGCTACAACGCCGGCAGCCCCGGCGGCGGTTTTGTCCCCGTGGACAACGTCGTCGGCACGGCCTTCGTCAAGGTCTGGCCCTTCGACCACCTCGGCTGGCTGCGCAACCCCGGAGAGACCTTCGAGGACGTCCCGGCACCGTGAGCACGCGCACCGCAGTCCCACCAGTCTTCGCCGACCTCGCGGTCGAGTCGACGCTGCTCGCCTCCGGGACGGCTCGGCTCGCCGGGATGGACGAGGTCGGCCGCGGTGCTCTCGCTGGTCCTGTGAGCGTGGGTGTGTGCGTGGTGGACCGGGTGACAGGTCCCTGCCCTGTCGGCCTCACCGACTCCAAGGTGCTGACAGCCCGGGCTCGTACCGAGTACCTGCCGCTCATCGACGAGTGGGCCGTCGCCACGGCCGTCGGGTCTGCGAGCGCCGCGGAGATCGACGCGATGGGGATCATCCGTGCGCTGCGTCTCGCCGGTCAGCGTGCCCTCGTCGCGGTCTCCGAGATCGCTGGCCCCGTCGACGTCGTGCTGCTCGACGGTTCGCACGACTGGTTGACCGAGCCCGAGCCGGACCTCTTGACGATGCTCGAGGGGGAGGAGGTCGCCGCACCTGCGGGGTATCTGCCGCCGACAGTCCACACGCGGGTCAAGGCCGACCTCTCGTGCGCGTCGGTCGCCGCGGCGAGCGTCGTCGCCAAGTGCGAGCGCGACGCGGCGATGGTCCAGCTGGCGAAGGAGCACCCGCACTACGGCTGGATCGGGAACAAGGGCTACGGCTCCGCCCAGCACGTCGCAGCCCTGTCGGAGCACGGCCCGAGCCCGTTCCACAGGGTCAGCTGGCGTCTCCCAGGGGTGGCTGCGGCGGCGGGCGCCGCCCCTGATGGTCCATGATGGTCCAGTGAGTGCTGAGGACCTGGAGAACTACGAGACCGACATGGAGCTCGCGCTGTACCGCGAGTACCGCGACGTGGTGCGGCTCTTCGCCTACGTCGTGGAGACCGAACGGCGGTTCTACCTCGCCAACAGCGTCGACCTGCAGGTGCGGTCCGCTGCCGGAGAGGTGTACTTCGAGCTGAGGCTCAACGACGCCTGGGTGTGGGACGTGTACCGCTCGAAGCGGTTCGTGAAGTCTGTGCGCGTGGTGACCTTCAAGGACGTCAACGTCGAAGAGCTCGCCCAGGCAGAGCTCGACCTGTAGCGGACGGATCCCGGGGCGTCGTCGGGTCCGGCGGTCGCCTCGGGACCGATGGAGTCGTCTGGACCGATGGTCGTCGGCGTCGTCGGCGTCCTGCGCGACACCTGGTGGATGGGCGACGTCCGTGAAGGACGGGGTGTCCGGTATGCTTCATTCGTGCGTGATGCTCGCGACTGTCGTGTGCCCGCCCTGACGCTGGGCGCGGACCGCCGGCCTGGAGCACGCCAGCGCACCCTGCGGCGGCGACTGTGCCCGGCAGGTTCGCCTGCGATCTGCACCCAGAGGGAACCATGGCTCATCTCGGTCGTCTTGCCCAGTCCCACCTCGAGGCGGCGCGTGCCGCAGACCATGGCCGCAGTGCCGAGCTCTTGCTGCACGACGGGCCGTTGCGGCAGACGCTCATCGCCCTGGCGTCGGGGACCGAGCTCGCGGAGCACAACTCGCCGAACGCTGCGAGCCTGCAGGTGCTCCTCGGTCGCGTGCGCGTCACGGGCGGGCAGGGTGAGTCCATGGCGGCTGGGGAGGTCGCGGTGCTGACCCACCTGCGGCACGCGGTGCTGGCCGAAGAAGACTCCGTCTTCCTGCTGACGACAGTCACGGGTGTCGAACCGTCTGATCGGCCCTTGCGCGCGCGATGACGCTGCGGCCTCGCCGGGCGGGTCGCGGCGCGGCTTGCGCCTCGGGCTGCGGGCCTGCCCTGGTGGCCGGGGTGGCCTGCGGTGGTCGGAGCGTCCGACGTCACCCGTGGGGTCCGCCGCCCCTGCTGAGCTCGAGCCTGCACGCCCCGGGGTCGGAGAACGGGAAGAGCTCTGCGCTCACGTCGTCGGCTCCGTCGGCGTCGAGCACTCCCTGCACGATGCCCAGGTGCACGGCGCAGACGACGTCGGGGTAGGCCTGGGCTGTGGTCAGCAGGGGGCAGCGGGTCAGCAGGGTGGTCGACGGCTGCCCGCCGGGTTGTGGCGCGAAACCGAGCTGTGCGAGCAGCGTGACCACGTGCTTGCGCGGGTCCGCGTCGCGCTCGGGTGCGGACGGCGAGCTGCTCACGAGGTCGCGGCCCCACTCGGCGCCCGCGACCGCGGCATCGCGGTCCGGTGTGCTGCTCGTGCGCCGGATCGTCGAGGCCAGCGCTGCAGCAAGACCTGTGTACTCCGAGCGCACCAGAGCGTGCTCCGCGCCCGTCGCGGCGTAGGTCGCGGCTGGTCTCCCGCGGCCGTCTGGCACGCCGCTGCCGCGGACGGCCAGGCCGACGTCGACGAGCGCTGCGAGGTGCTCCCGGACCGTGTTGACGTGCAGGCCTGTGGCAGCGCCCAGGGCCGCGAGCGTGGTGGGCTGCGACTGCGACCTGAGCGCGGCCAGCAGTGCTCGTCGAGACGTCGACATCGCTGATGTCGACGTCGGTGCCTCGGGTGCGGGAGCTGGGCCCAGCCCGTCGCGAGGAAGTGGCGTCACGGTCCTATGAATATCCACGGGTCTCAGTGTAAGAATATATGCCTGACGCCGCCAGTCACCGAGGGGATCTCGGACGGGCAGTCGCGGCCCCCAGCTGGAGGTATCCCGTGGACGAGGTCCTGATCACCGTGGACGAGGCCGAGCGCGACCCCTCTCGGACGCTCCGGTCGGCCGAGGTCTGCTGGCCCGCCGGGTTCGTCGCCAGCCACGTCGAGCCTGGCCCGTCGGCCTGGCACCTGAGCCTCGTCCCTCCTGTCACGGTCTGACCCGCGGACGCCTCTGTGAGATCTCGCTGGCACCTCCGGGTGAATGCCCTCGTCCTCGGCTGGCTGGTCGCCGCTGCGCTGGTCGCCGTCGTGCACAGCGGTGTCCCGGAGGCTCGGTGGCTCGTCGTGCACGCGCTGCTCCTGGGGGCCGTCAGCACAGCCATCCTCATCTGGAGCGCGCACTTCGCCGAGGCGGTGAGGCGACGGGCGCTGCGCGGTGGGCACCGCGACCAGGCGGTCCGTCTCGTCGTGCACACCGTCGGTGCGACGACGACGGTCCTCGGTACGGTCGTCGGCAGCCTGGCCGTGGTCGTGGCAGGCGCTGTGCTCGTGGGGCTCGTCGCCGTCTGGCACGGCGTGGTCCTGTGGGACCAGAGCCGTCGCGCGCTGACCTCGATGCTGGGGTGGACGACCTGGTTCTTCGTCGTGGCCGCTGCGAGCCTGCCGGTCGGGATCGCCCTCGGTGTCCTGCTGGGCCGGGCGTCGGGGGAGGCCCACTCCCGCCTCTACGTCGCTCACGTGGCGTCGATGGTGCTCGGATGGGTCGGCCTGACGGTCGTGGGGACCCTTGTGACGCTCTGGCCGACGATGCTCAGGGTCCGGATGCAGCCCGGCGGCGCGCGCCCGGCCCGCCAGGGGTTCGTCGCCCTGGTGCTCGGTCTCGTCCTCGTGGTGACAGGCGCCGTTGTCGGTCTGCGGTGGCTCGCAGCGGTCGGTCTCGGCGTCTATCTCGCGGGACTCGTCCGCAGCGCCGTGCCGCTGGTCGACGAGGCCCGGCGGCGCAGGTCCGGCTCCTTCGCGACCCGGTCGGTGGCCGCAGCGTCGTTGTGGTGGTGCGGCTCTGTCCTCGCGTGGCTGGTCGTGCTGGTCTTCGCAGCAGGATGGCCGGAGGTCGAGGTGCGGGTGGGGGGACTGCTCGCCCCCGTCGTCGTGGGTTTCGCGCTCCAGGTGCTCCTCGGCGCGTCGAGCTATCTCGTCCCCATGATCTTGGGCGGAGGTCCCGCTGTGGTCAGGGGCACCAACGCCGTCGCCGACAGCTGGGGGACCATGAGGCTCGTCCTGGTCAACGGCGGCCTCGCCCTGAGCCTGCTGCCCGGTCCGCGTCTGCTCGTGGTCGCAGCATCGGCAGTCGTCGTCGCCGCGCTGGTCTGGACCCCTGTCCTCCTCGTCCGTGTCGCGGTGCTCGCCCGACGGCCACGGCCGCAGCCGACCGCCTCGGTCGTGACGACGAGCAGTCTTCCCGGCCCGGGCGGCGCTGCGCGTGTCCCACCGAGGCTCATGGGACAGCGCGGGCAGGCCCTCGCGGCCGGTGCCGTCCTGACCCTCGTCGTCGTGGTGGGGATCGCGGCAGACCCTGAGCGGCTCGGCGCCGGAGCGGCTGGCGCTGGTGTGCCACCCACCGGCGCTGTAATCGAGGTCGCTGTCGAGCTCCGCGACATGCGGTTCGAGCCGTCGTCGGTCGACGTCCGGGCCGGTGCCGAGCTGGTGCTGGTCGTCACCAACACCGACGACAGCGTCCACGACCTCGTCCTCGAGACGGGGGCGAGCTCGGGGCGGCTCGCTCCGCAGGAGTCCGCGCGCGTCGAGGTCGGGGTCGTCGGAGACGACCTGTCGGGTTGGTGCTCCGTCGCCGGTCACCGGCAGATGGGCATGGTCTTCGACGTGCGCGTCGTGAGGGCTGACAGCTCCGGCGGGGCGACCGGCGGAGCGCAGACCCTAGGACTGCAACCCGCGCAGGGCGGGTTCGTCGAGCTGGTCCCGGCCGAGGCCGGGCACTACCCCTTCGTCTCGCACCGCATGGTCGACGCCGAGCGCGGAGCGCACGGGATCCTCGAGGTCGCCGGGTGACGAGACCACCGTCCTGCCGGGCCACGTCCTGCCAGGTCCGGCAGGAGAAAGAGGACCCGGACTGAACCAGAGAGGAGGGCCGAGGGCAGATCTGAGCGCAGGTCAGAGGTTTTTCCGAGGCCTGTGCCTCGAGTGCCGAGAACGCTTCCTGCGGAGTCTGCGGAGGCGGCACCGAGGCCTGGCCCATCCTCGATCATCGTGATCGAGGTCCATCGAGAGACGACGAGAGAGCTGAGACAGATGACGTATGTGATCGGCGCACCCTGCATCGATGTCCTGGACAGGGCGTGTGTCGAAGAATGTCCCGTCGACTGCATCTACGAGGGTGAACGGTCCCTCTACATCAACCCGTCAGAGTGCATCGACTGCGGGGCGTGCGAGCCCGTCTGCCCGGTCGAGGCGATCTTCTACGAAGACGACCTCCCGCCGGACCTGGAGCCCTTCCTGGCGGACAACGCGGACTTCTTCGCCGTCACCCTCGACGGGAGGAGCGAACCGTTGGGGAACCCGGGCGGCGCGGCCGCCCTCGGAGTGGTCGGTGCGGACACCGAGCTCGTCGCGAGCTTCCCCGCTCGCGTCCCACCGGGCGCAGGAGAGTCAGCGTGACGTGTGCGCGGCGCCCTGTGCGTCGGGGAGGTCTCGTGCTGTCGCGCTGCCCGATTCCCTGTGCGAGCAGGGGAGGGGCGACGGCAGGGGTGAGGCCTGACCTCTGACGTCCCTCCAGGCACGGAGCGCCCAGACGGCCTCGCCCCCGCTCGGCGGGGGTGAGACCGTCTCGGTCCAGAGGTCATGCCGGGGCGGCGACCGAGTACCTGCCCGCCGTGCGGAGCGCTCGGTCGACGACGTCAGCGTCGAGCACGACGTCGTCCGTGTGCTTGAGGATGATGCGAGCCCCGGTGCCCGAGAGCTCAGCCGAGAAGCCCCCGACGCCGGGGACCGCGTACATCGCGGTACGGACCCTGAGCACGTCGCGGTGGGTCGTCATCCCCGCGACGGGGAAGATCGTGCTCATCACCTCGTCGCCTCCTGCTTCAGATCACGCCGTTGAAGGCCTGCATGGCGCCGTCCTCACGAGTGCCTCCGCGACCGTCTCCGTAGTCGGCGTAGTCGCGGATCCACTCGACGGACCTGACCCACTTGACCATCTTGTAGCCGTGGTTCGACTCGACCCGCAGTCGCAGCGGTGCGCCGAGGTGGATGTCCAGGGGACGGTCGTTGCGCTCGTAGGCAAGGATCGTGTCGGCCTCTGCGACCATCTTGAGGTCGAGGACCGTGTAGAACGGCTCCCGTGGTCGGTGGTCCCACATCTCCTGGGCGAGGCCGTGCGACGTGATCATCACGTACCTCGCGCCCTCGGGGCGTGGGCCGAGGAGGTCGAGGACCTCCGCCAGTCGCACCCCCGTCCATCGGGAGGTCGCCGACCAGCCCTGCATGCACGTGTGGACCGCGATGTATTCCGTCTTCGGCAGCGCCTTGAGGTCGTCGAGCGACACCGTGACGGAGCTGCCGTCGAGGGTGCTGCCGATCTCGAGGCGCCAGTCCGACCATCCGCCGTCCCGGAGCGCCAACCACTCGGGCGACTCGTCCTGCGTAGGTGGCAGCCCGTTCGTCCAGTGGAACTCGGACAGGTCCTTCTCGGTGTACGCGGTCTGGTCCCGCATCCGGGGCCGCATCCATCCGAGCCCGAACCTGCGTGCCGGCTCGGTCAGTGCGACGAGGATCTTCTGGGTGCGCGGGCGATCGAGGAGCGACGCGTAGCTCAGCCCGATCCAGGAGGCGAAGACCACCACGATCGTGAGGATCGCGATCGTGAAGGCCTGGGCGTACCTGGCGGTGTCTGTGACCCCGAAGATCATGTGCGGCAGGTTGTGCTCGGCGTGGACGAGGAAGACCAGGCCGACGTGCATGACGATGAACAGCGTCATGAGGACCATCGCGATGAAGTGCAGCGAGCGTGCACCCTGGTGCCCGCCGAGGAGCTTCACGAACCGCGGGAACCTCGACCTGACCGCTGGTGCCATCGCCAGCCCCGTGACGATGAGCAGAGGAGCCAGCACGAAGAGGACGCCCGTGTACGCGAGCATCTGGAGCGCGTCGTAGGGCTGGAAGTGCTCGATGCCCGGCGTGTCGAGCCCTGCGTAGATCTTCAGGGAGGCCCAGGCCTCGGGGAAGACCGACCACTCGGTCGGGACGATCCGTCGCCAGAGGCCTGTGCCGAAGAGCAGGGCGACGTAGACGATCCCGTTGAGCATCCACAGCATCACGCCGAGCCCGTGGAAGTGGCGTGCCAGCCCGATGTTCTTGCGACCGGGGAGCGTGAAGACCGGGCTCGCGCTCCGCTCGTCCATCAGCGAGGTGTACACACCTTCTTCTTGAGGAAGCTCGCGGCGGGTGAACTTCAGCCACTCGGTGCCGGGCTTGCTGTCGTTGCGCCACCACAGCCTGGGCAACGAGGTGAGCATCTCCCAGCCGCTGCGCAGAAGGATGCCGATCAGCACGAAGTTGATCAGGTGAGTGGCTTGCAGCCACAGGGGAAAGTTCGGGTCGTCCACTGCGCTCTCCGTTGCTCGGGGCTGCTCGGCGACTCGGCAGATGATGATCCCGGGCCGACGTCCAGCGATCCTCGTGAGACACCGGCGCCCGCGATGGAGCCGGTGATCTTCAGGCTGTCGACCGCGTCGTGGCTCTGCGTGCTCTGAGGTGGCCGAGGATGCCGTCCGGCGCCTGTGCCGTCACGGACCCCTCAGCCGGGGGATCGTCCCGCTGCCCCGTCTGTCTCGTCCTCGAGGCAGACCGGCCAAGAATGCTCGTCAACCAGATGAACGTATCGAGGCGTCCGCCGGCAGTACATGATCCAGATCACGCACCGCTCGATGGTGGACGGAGGATGTGGGGACGACCAGGTCCGGGTGGCCGGAGGTCCTGGTCGTCCCTGCCGCGCTGGTCAGGACTGCGTCGTCGACGCCTCGAAGCCTGTGATCTCGACGAGTCTCGTGGCGTAGCTGCTCGCTGGGTCGTGCCGCAGGTCGAGCCAGAGGTCGACGAGCGAGACGGCTGCGGCTGCGGCGATGACGTCCTGACCCATGCACAGCACCTGGGCGTCGTAGTTCTCGACGGAGCCTCGTACCGTCGTCAGGTCATGGGCTGTCGCCGCGCGGACGCCCGGTACCTTGCTCGCGGCGATCGCCGTCCCTATCCCGGTCCCGCAGACCAGGATCCCGCGGTCGGCCCGCCCCTCGGCGATCGCCTTCCCTGCGGCGAAGGACACGGCTGGGTAGGTGGAGTCCGCCCGGGACACGTCGACGACCTCGCCGACCCGGTGGTCTGCTCCGAGGTAGGCCTTCAGGATGTCTCGCAGTGCTGCCCCGTTCGCTGGGGCTCCGATCACGATGCGCATGTCTGTCGTCTCCTGTCGTCGGTGGTCCTGCGTCGATTGCTGACTTCGTCCTGCGGTGCCGCGTGACCGGCTCTCACCCCTCTGCTATCCCTGCGAGCCGGCTCTTGTCGAGGACGGACGTCCAGTGGCGGCCTGTGCCGATGATCCCGTCGTCACGGAGCAGGCTCATCACTCGGCTCACGGTCTCCGCGCTCAGCCCTGTCGATGCCGCCATCTCGACACGGGTGAGGGAGGGTGCGAGGACGACTGCGCCGTCCTGCTCGGTCCCGAACTTGTCGGCCAGCAGCATCAGGACCGCGGCGACCCGCTGCTGAGGGTTGTCCGCAGACAGCCGGCGGATCGTCTGGCGCGTCTGCTCCACGCGGAGGAGGGCTTCCTCGAGGGCGGCCCGGGCGAGCCCGGGGCGCCGGTCCATCATCTCGACGAGCCTGTCGGCAGGGATCGTCAAGACCTGTGTCCTGGCCATGGCCTGGGCACTGTCCGGGTGCAGGAGACGACCCAGCAGACCCGGTCCTCCGAAGCTGTCTCCAGGGCCCAGGATGTCTGTGACCACATCCCGCCCGTGGGCCGAGGTGCGGATCAACCTCACGGCGCCCGAGACCACGCAGAAGAGGTGGTCTGCCGGGACGCCGACCCTGTAGACGAGCTCTCCGGGCCGGTATCTGCGGGATCGGACGAACGGTTCGACGGCCCGGACGTCTCCCGGTGCTGCCTTCGCGAGCCACGGCATGCGGCTCAGGATGTCCAGACGCCTGCCGAGCGAGCGGTCATGACCTGACCCAGGTGCTGGAGGTGTGGTGAGAGTGAGCGTCTCTCGGGTGGTCATCGTGCCTCCGTGTCTCGGCGCGTGCGTCTAGAGCCTCAGGACCGTCGCGCACGACCGGCGCGCACCAGGGCGGCGACCTGGGACGAAAGCCAGTCATCTCTTCTTTGAGCAAAAAGCAACTATAGGGCTTTTTATCCG
This sequence comes from Sanguibacter biliveldensis, assembly GCF_033798665.1. NCBI lineage: Bacteria > Bacillati > Actinomycetota > Actinomycetes > Micrococcales > Sanguibacteraceae > Sanguibacter > Sanguibacter biliveldensis. The sequence goes on along the minus strand of NZ_CP138359.1, from coordinate 2,654,785 downwards.
TCGTCGTCGTCGTCGTCGGCTGCTGCGCGCCGTCCGTCACGACGTGCGGTATCCGCGTCCTCGTTCCCGTGTCCGTCCACAGATGTTGATCGTGACCCGTCGTACACAGGTCGACAGTCTCTCGTCGCGTCGAGGACGGTCGGCGGCGCATGGTCTGTCTCGGAGGTACGACATGGACGTGGACAGGACAGACCGGGCTGCAGTGGGCCGGTACGGAGAAGATCTCGCGGCGCAGATGCTCGTCGCTGCGGGCTGGGTGGTCGTCGACCGGAACTGGCGAGGCACCCGCGGCGAGATCGACATCGTGGCCCTCGAGGGGCGTGAGCTGGTGGTCGTCGAGGTGAAGACCCGCACGGGTCTCGGGTACGGCCATCCTGCCGAGGCGGTGACGCCGGTCAAGCTCGCCCGGTTGCGTCGTCTGGCGGGGGAGTGGCTGGCTGGACGGGTCGTCGAGACCCTCGCCGAGCGTCCGCTCTCGGTGCGGATCGACGTCGTCGCGGTCCTGCTGGTGCGTGACGAGCCGGCACGGCTCGAGCACCTGGTCGGGGTCGTCTGATGGGGCTCGGGGTGACGCTCGCCGTGTGTCTCGTGGGGATGACGGGGCATCTTGTCGAGGTCGAGGCCCACCTCGCAGCGTCGGTGCCAGGCTTCACGCTCGTCGGTCTGCCCGACACCTCCTTGGCCGAGTCGCGTGACCGCGTCCGCGCCGCCGTCGCCTCGACAGGTCTGGTGCTGCCCCAGCGGAAGGTGACGGTCAACCTGTCACCTGCCTCGCTGCCGAAGTCCGGATCAGGCTACGACCTCGCGATCGCCGTGGCGATGCTCGCGGGGGCGGGGCTCGTCCGCCACGAGGGCCTGGCCCGGACTGTCCACCTCGGTGAGCTCGGGCTCGACGGACGGGTCCACCCGGTCCGTGGGGTCCTGCCCGCGGTCGCGGCGGCAGCGGCGGCGGGCGTCACCCGGGTCGTCGTCCCAGCGGCGAACGCCGCCGAGGCGGGTCTGGTGCCAGGCATGGAGGTCTACGGTGCGCACAGGCTCGCAGAGGTCGTCGCACGCTACGGGGCGGACGTCGTCGTCCCGCCCGACGTCGGGGTCCGGCCGGGAGGTCTGGTCGCGGCTCACGTCCGGACCGACCTCGGTGACCTGAGCGACGTGGTGGGGCAGGCATCCGCCCGTGCCGCGCTCGAGGTCGCCGCCGCCGGCGGGCACCACCTCCTCATGGTCGGACCGCCGGGCACAGGCAAGACGATGCTCGCTCAGCGGCTGCCGGGCCTGCTCCCGGCGCTCACGGAGTCGGAGGCGATCGAGGTGACTTCCGTGCACTCTGTGGCCGGGACCTTCGACGCGTCCCGAGGCCTGCTGGACAGGCCTCCGTTCGAGGACCCCCACCACACCGCGACGCCGGCAGCCGTGGTGGGCGGTGGCAGCGGCACACCCAGACCAGGGGCAGCCTCGAGGGCGCACCGCGGGATCTTGTTCATGGACGAGGCGCCCGAGTTCTCCCCACGGGTCCTGCAGACGCTCCGGCAGCCGCTCGAGCACGGCGAGCTCGTGATCCAGCGGGCGGCCGGCAGCGCACGGTACCCCGCCAGGTTCCAGCTCGTCCTCGCCGCGAACCCGTGCCCGTGCGGGCTGGCCATCGGGAAAGGGCTCGAGTGCTCCTGCACGCCGATGGCCCGGCGGCGGTACTTCGCGAGGTTGTCCGGCCCCTTGCTCGACAGGGTCGACCTGCAGGTGGAGGTGCACCCCGTGACCCGGCTCGACGCCATGGACGAGACGGTCCGCGAGGGGACGGACGTCGTGGCGCGACGGGTGCTCCAGGCGCGTGAGGCCGCCCGTGAGCGGTTGCGCCCCGCGGGATGGACCACGAACAGCGAGGTGCCGGGGACCTGGTTGCGGGACAAGATCGGGCACGGTCGCGTGCTCCTCCGGGATCTCGACGCGGCGCTCGACCGCGGGACGCTGAGCCTGCGGGGCGCCGACAGGGTGCTGCGGGTCGCCTGGACGCTGGCTGACCTCGCTGGCCGTCTGAGCCCTGAGCCTGACGACATCGGGCGTGCGTTGATGCTGCGGACCCGGGGGCACGGGCTGTGAGCGCTCGCAGCACCACGGGCGTGGATCCTGCCGACGACGAGGAGCGGCTCGCGCGGGCGGCCTGGAGCCGGATCGCCGAGCCGGCGGACAGCACCGCCGGGGCGCTGGTGCGTGCGGTGGGGCCCGTCGACGCCCTCCGGTGGTTGGAGAGCCTGGCGACCGGCGGGTTGGCCTGGTCGCCTGCGCGAGAGGTCCCGACCACTCAGGCCTCTCGGGACAGGGAGACCGTCGACCCGGCCCGGCCACCTTCGTCCGCGGCCCCGGTGACGCCGGCCGGACCGGGCGAGGTCGTCCCGACCGCGAGAGTGGATGCCACGCTCTTGGGACCGGCAGGACCGGCAGGACCGGCAGGACCGGCCCCGACCAGCACTCGTCGTCAGAGGGGGCGACCAGATGGTCAGCTGGTGCAGGACGACCTGCTCGGGTCCCCAGCATCGGTGCGACGCGGGGTCGTCGGTCTGTGCGAGGTCCTCGGTGTCGACGACCCGACCGTGCAGCGACGGTTGATGTCGGCGGCCGGGCGGTGGCTGCGTCGCGCGGGTCGGGTCGACCCGGAGGTCGACCTCACGAACCTCGGACGGCTCGGTGGACGTCTGGTCGTCCCGGGTGACCGCGAGTGGCCGGTGCAGATCGACGACCTGGGAGACGAGGCACCCTTCTGCCTCTGGGCACGGGGAACGGTCAGGGTCGACGAGGCGCTGGCCGGGGCGGTCTCGATCGTCGGCGCGCGGGCCAGCACCGACTACGGCGAGCGGATCGCGGCAGAGATGGCTGCGGGTCTTGTCGACGCTCGCCGCGGCACGGTCTCCGGAGGTGCGTACGGGATCGATGCAGCCGTGCACAGGGCGACGCTCGCCGTGGACGGGGTGACTGTCGCCTTCCTGGCCGGCGGTGTCGACCGCCTCTACCCTGCGGGGAACACGGCCCTCCTGCGGGCAGTCGTCGACAGAGGCGGTCTGCTGCTGAGCGAGGTGCCGCCCGGCGCGGTCCCGAGCCGGGTGAGGTTCCTCAGGCGCAACAGGCTGATCGCAGCGGCTGGGCGCTCGACAGTCGTCGTCGAGGCGGCCTGGCGGTCAGGGTCGCTCGTGACCGCTCGGCTCGCCGCCGGGCTCGGGCGACCCGTCGGGGCTGTCCCTGGACCCGTCACCTCCGCTGCCTCGGCGGGGTCCCACCGCCTGATGCGAGAGGGGGTCGCCGTGTGCGTGACGGACGTCGCTGAGGTCCTCGAGCTCACAGGTGCGGCGGGTGACGGGGTTGCCGAGCTCGCTGAGCAGGAGGCACGCCGGGACGAGAGCGGTGCTCGCCCCCACGACGGTCTCGACGACCGTGCCACCGCGACGCTCGACGCCCTCCCTGTCCGCAGGCCCGCGACGGTCGAGGCGCTGGCGCGGTCCTCGGGGCTGGCGCCCCACGAGGTCATGTCCGCCCTGGGGGTCCTCGAGCTCAGAGGGCAGGCTGCCCGGAGCGAGGCGGGGTGGAGACGCGCGGGCCGTGGCCGGTGACTGCGGGGTGACCAGGAGCGACCGGGTGGTCTGCTTAGACCACCGTCGGTGTGGACGCCCGGTCGCCGTGACGACGCGCTCGCAGCTTCCCGCCCGTCGGATCACGGCTCGGAGAGGCCCCGGCGAGGAGGAGCGCCGACACCAGGGCACCCGGCCCGAGGATGGCTCTCGTACTGGTCAGGGGTGTCAGAAGAGCTGACTCCTCGGTGCCTGGCCCGGCGCGGTCCTCGTCCTGGTCAGGAGTGTGCAGCGACGCCCTCAGAGCCTGAGGTGTCCACCGGTGCGGGTGGACCGACCGCATGGTAAGCGATGCGAGCAGGGTGAAGTTGCTCTGGCCGCACCACGACCGGCGTCTGATTTCCTCGGTTTTCCAAGGAATGGTGACTGCCGTCTCAAACTCCATCCGTGTGGGTCCTTGAACGCGACGCCTGGACAGTCCACCGTATTGCCCATGCAGCAGAGCGCCGGCGGAGCACCGAGCCTCGACGACGACAGCGTCCTCGAGGACTTCGCCGCACACCTGACCTCTCAGCGGGGCCTGTCCGACCACACTGTCCGCGCCTACCTCTCTGACGTCGCACAGCTCTCGACCTTCGCGCAGGAGTCAGGGGCCGAAGGCCTCGCAGGCGTCGACCTCGCGACGCTGCGTGGCTGGCTGGCGCAGATGGCTGGGCGGAGCCTGTCACGGTCGACGGTGGCTCGTCGTGGTGCGGCCGTCAGGTCGTTCTACGCCTGGGCCGAGCGCACCGGCCGCGTCGGCGCAGATCCCTCCGTGCGGCTGGGCAGCCCGAAGGTCGCCCGTTCGCTGCCGACGGTGCTCGCAGTCACCGGAGCCGCCACGCTCATGGAGACCGCCCGTGAGCTCGCCGTCGACGGCAGCCCAGCCGATCTTCGGGCCTGGGCCTGCGTCGAGCTGCTCTACGCCACCGGGGCCCGTGTCGGAGAGCTCGTCTCTCTCGACCTCCAGGACATCGACCTCGATGCGCGTTCGCTCCGGGTGATCGGCAAGGGCGACCGCGAGCGCGTCGTCCCCTTCGGTGTCCCTGCGGCAGATGCTCTGCGGTCGTGGCTGCAGGACGGGCGCCCCGCCCTCGCTGGTGGGAGCGGTGCCACGGCGGTCTTCCTCGGTCAGCGGGGCCAGCGCTGGGGCCAGCGGCAGATCCGTGAGGCTGTCCACAGGCTCGCGGCTCTTGCGGCCGTCGACGACGTCGCGCCTCACGACCTGCGCCACAGCGCTGCCACTCATCTGCTGCACGGTGGTTCTGACCTCAGGACCGTCCAGGAGGTCCTCGGGCACTCGACCCTCTCGACCACGCAGCGCTACACGCACGTCTCGGCCGAACGTCTCAGGTCGTCCTACCAGCTGGCGCACCCTCGCGCATGATCGAAGCAGAGAACCTCATGACCGCACCGAGCCCTGTCACGCTCGACGAGCACGTCTCGCCCCAGGGCGCGACGCTGCTCGCGGAGCCGACCTCGCGCGACAGCTCCACCACGGCCGTCTCCGACGCCGTCGACACCGCTGCTCAGGTGTCCGTCCTCGCTCGTGCTGCTGAACCCACCCATGACACGTCCTCACGACCCGCGCGGTCTGGCATGCTCCACGAGCGTCTCGACAGGGACGCCCGCCGGACCGTGGTCGTCGCGTCCAGCGTCGCCGTCGATGCCGCGACCGCTGCCGCGTCAGCAGCCGCTCGCGAGATCGCCGGGGTCTGGCAGCGGTACAAGAGCTGCGCCGACGCGATGCTCCGTGAGCAGCTGATCCTCCACTACGCCCCGCTCGTGACCTCGGTCGCGTCCCGCGTCGGGATGAAGCTCCCGAGCACCGTGGAGCACGCAGATCTCGTCTCCTACGGGATGTTCGGGCTGATCGATGCGATCGAGAAGTTCGAGCTCGACCGCGAGATCAAGTTCGAGACCTACGCCACGTCTCGCATCCGGGGCGCGATCCTCGACGAGCTCCGTGCCTCCGACTGGGTCCCGCGTTCTGTCCGCTCCAAGGCGCGCGCTGTCGACCGCGCCCACGCGGAGCTCGAGGGGACGCTGCACAGGGCGCCGACCGACACCGAGATCGCCGAGCACATGCAGATCCCGGCGAGCGAGCTCCGGTCGATCCGCCACCTCGTCTCGACGGTGAACCTCGTCGCGCTCGACGAGGTGTTCGGGGCCAGCGAGCAGCTCGAGCCCGTCGGGCACCTGGACGTCGCCCAGGGTTCGCGCGCCACGGACCCGGCCCGGTCCTTCGAGTCCAAGGAGACGAAGTTCCTGCTCTCGCAGGCGATGGACCAGCTCGGCGAGCGCGAGAAGATCATGCTCGTCCTCTACTACTACGAGGGCATGACCCTCGCCGAGATCGGCAAGGTCCTCGGTGTGACCGAGTCGCGCATCTCGCAGATGCACACCGCCGCGATGGGCAGGCTGCGGGAGAAGCTGTCCCGCAGCGAGGGGGCCTGAGCCCCTGACGGGGAGCAGGACCACCGGCTCGACGACTCCCAGCAGGACCAGCGGGTCGAGGTAGACGTCGCCGCGCCGCACGCCCCAGTGCAGGCACGACGCAGGTGCGCAGTGCGACGACGCCCCGTCGCCGACAGTCCCCACGGGCTCTCCTGCGGTGACCGAGGTGCCGACAGCGAGGCTGGGGTCGACCGGCTCGAGCGTGGACCGCAGACCGCCTGGGTGCGTCACGACCACCAGAGGCCTGCTGACCACGACCCCCGCGAAGGTGACCACACCGGCGGCTGGGGCCACGACCGTCGCCCCAGAGGCGGCAGCGAGGTCGACGCCGCGGTGCCCGGCCTCCCACGGTGCGTCGGGCAGGTCGACGTCGGAGACGAGGAGACCTGACGACACGAGAGCGGCCCGGTCGACCGGGCCTGGAGGCACGGTCCCTACCGGCAGGACCATGTCGGGCGACGCGGGCTCGCTGCCCGCCGGGGTCGCGCCAGATGACGACGCACCTGACGCACCTGACGCACCTGAGGCCGCCGCGGCCGATGACGGTGCTTGGGCGCTGGCGCTGGCGCAGACGAGGACGAGGACGAGCGCGACGGTCCTGGCGATCCGCGCACGTCTCGAGCGTTCGAGCGCGGTGGTGCGAGTTCGTGTCATGCGTCGAGGGTGCTGGACCTGTCCCCGGCGGGCCATACCCGTCAGGGGAGCGGTGGACGACCGTGGCCCTCCACAGGGTGGATGTCCGGTAGACTTCACGGTGCGACCGCCGTGTTCGTGCTGCCTGCAGGTAGCCGTCGTGGCCCGGGACGCTGGTCTGAGAGGACCCGCACCGAGGTACGACGGACCGCGCAGAGCCGGACGAGCCGGAGATCGACTTCACGCACCTGACCGACCGGCCCCGCCGGTCGCCAGACGTGGGCGCGGTCCGGGGAGAACCCGGTGCCCAGGTCTGAGGTGCTAGGGGCGTCACCCACCGGGGTGCTCGCCGACAACCGGAACGCGGCCTCGTGCCGCAGAAGACTGTGCACGACGCTGGGATGATCCCGGTCGTGCCGAAAGGAAGTGCCATGGCCGTCGTGACCATGCGCCAGCTCCTCGAGAGCGGTGTCCACTTCGGACACCAGACCCGTCGTTGGAACCCGAAGATGAAGCGTTTCATCTTCACGGAGCGCAACGGCATCTACATCGTCGACCTCCAGCAGTCGCTGTCGTACATCGACCGCGCCTACGAGTTCGTCAAGGAGACGGTCGCCCACGGTGGGTCGATCCTCTTCGTCGGCACCAAGAAGCAGGCGCAGGAGCCCGTCGCCGAGCAGGCTGCTCGTGTCGGCATGCCCTACGTGAACCACCGCTGGCTCGGTGGCATGCTCACCAACTTCCAGACGGTCAACAAGCGTCTGCAGCGCCTCAAGGAGCTCGAGCAGGTCGACTTCGACGACGTCGCAGGGAGCGCCTTCACCAAGAAGGAGCTGCTCATCATGCGTCGTGAGCGCGACAAGCTCGCCCGCACCCTCGGCGGCATCCGCGACATGGCGAAGATCCCCTCCGCCGTGTGGATCGTGGACACCAACAAGGAGCACCTCGCGGTCGACGAGGCGCGCAAGCTGCACATCCCGATCGTCGCGATCCTCGACACCAACTGCGACCCCGACGTCGTGGACTACAAGATCCCGGGCAACGACGACGCCATCCGCGCCGTCGCGCTGCTGACGCGAGTCATCGCCGACGCCGTCGCCGAGGGCCTCATCGCCCGTCACGCCGGCAAGTCCGGTGGCGCCGAGGCGACCGAGGCCGAGCCTCTCGCCGCCTGGGAGCGCGAGCTCCTCGAGGGTGCGTCCAAGGACGCTGCCGCGACCGAGGCTCCGGCCGCCGAGGCCCCCGCTGCTGAGGCGCCCGTCGCCGAGGCACCTGCTGCTGAGGCGCCCGCCGCCGAGGCTGCTGCCGAGGTCGAGGCCCCGGCCGCCGAGGCAGAGTCCAAGTAGTAGACAGCGTCCCGGGTGGACGGCCGGGCTCGTCCCGGCCGTCCACCCGCACCCTGATCCAGCTCCTAGACCCGAAGGACACAACTTATGGCGAACTACACCGCCGCTGACATCAAGGCGCTCCGCGAGCGCACAGGTGCAGGCATGCTCGACGTCAAGAAGGCGCTCGACGAGGCTGACGGCAACGCCGAGAAGGCTCTCGAGATCATCCGCATCAAGGGGCTCAAGGGCGTCTCGAAGCGTGAGGGCAACGCCACGTCCGAGGGCCTCGTCGCCCTGGTCGTCGAGCCCACCGACGGTGGAGAGGTCGGCACCGTCGTCGAGCTCAACTCCGAGACCGACTTCGTCGCGAAGTCCGACGCGTTCATCGCGCTGGCCGACCGCGTCCTCGCGGCCGTCGCCGCGTCGGGTGCCACCGACGTCGAGGCCGCCCTGGCCGCCGACGTCGACGGCGAGACCGTCGCCGAGCTCGTCGCGTCGACCGCTGCGACCCTCGGAGAGAAGATCGTGCTGCGCCGCGTCGCTCGCGTCTCCGCTCCCAAGGTGACCAGCTACCTGCACCGCACGAGCAAGGACCTCCCTCCGTCGATCGGTGTCCTCGTCGGCACCGACGAGGCCGGGGCTGTCGTGGGCAAGGACATCGCGCAGCACATCGCCGCGATCGCGCCGAGCTTCCTCAGCCGTGAGGACGTCCCCGCCGAGACCGTCGCCAACGAGCGTCGTATCGCCGAGGAGACCTCGCGCAACGAGGGCAAGCCCGAGGCTGCTCTGCCGAAGATCATCGAAGGCCGCCTCGGCGGGTTCTTCAAGGACGTCGTCCTCCTGGACCAGCCCCTTGCCAAGGACCCGAAGAAGTCGGTCGCGAAGACCCTCGAAGAGGTCGGCGGCACCGCGACGGCGTTCGTGCGCTTCCGCGTCGGCTCCTGATCGACTGAACGACGCCGATGCCCGGCCCGCGACCTCGCGGGCCGGGCATCGCGCACACGGTGGGAGAAGTGACCTGACGATGGGAACAGAAGTGACGAACGCCTCGACCGACTACCACGGCAGCCACGACCCCAGGACGGGCACCGGCGGAGCTCGCAGGGTCCTCCTCAAGCTCTCGGGCGAAGCCTTCGGCGGTGGCCAGATCGGGCTCGCGTCCGCGGTCGTCCGCAGGGTCGCCGCAGAGATCGCCGACGCTGTCGCCGAGGGCGTCCAGGTCGCGATCGTGGTCGGCGGCGGGAACTTCTTCCGAGGCGCCGAGCTCTCGCAGCAGGGTCTCGACCGCTCGCGTGCCGACTACATGGGCATGCTCGGCACCGTCATGAACTGCCTCGCCCTCCAGGACTTCCTCGAGCAGGCCGGGGTGAGCACGCGCGTGCAGACCGCCATCGCGATGGGTCAGGTCGCCGAGCCGTACATCCCGCTGCGCGCCATCCGGCACCTCGAGAAGGGTCGCGTCGTGATCTTCGGCGCCGGCGCGGGCATGCCCTACTTCTCGACCGACACCGTCGCAGCCCAGCGGGCCCTCGAGACGCACTGCCACGAGGTCCTCATGGGCAAGAACGGCGTCGACGGCGTCTACTCCGCCGACCCGCGCAAGGACCCCGACGCGGTCAAGCTCGACTCCCTGACCTACACCGACGCGCTCGTCAACGACCTCGCCGTCATGGACGCCACGGCCCTGAGCCTGTGCCGCGACAACGACGTGCACATGCGGGTGTTCGGCATGGACGAGCCCGGAAACGTCACCCGCGCGCTGCTGGGTGAGAAGATCGGCACGCTGGTCACCGCAGGCTGAGAGCCTGCCGACCTGTGCACAGAGCCCTGCCATGCGGTGAGCGTGGCGCCGAGATCGTGATGAAGGAGTACCGGTGATCGACGACACCCTCCTCGAGGCTGAGGACAAGATGGACAAGGCGATCGAGGTCGCCAAGAACGGCTTCGCGAGCATCCGGACGGGGCGCGCGAACTCCGCGATGTTCTCGCGGATCACCGTCGAGTACTACGGCGCCCAGACGCCGCTCCAGCAGCTCGCGTCCTTCAACACCCCTGAGGCGCGCACCATCCTCGTGGTGCCCTTCGACAAGACGGCGCTGCCGGCCATCGAGCGCGCGTTGCGCGACTCCGACCTCGGCGTCAACCCGAGCAACGACGGCAACGTCATCCGGATCGTCCTCCCGGTCCTGACGGCCGAGCGTCGCAAGGAGTACGTCAAGCTCGCCAAGACCCAGGCAGAAGATGCCCGCGTCTCGGTGCGCGCGGTCCGTCGCAAGGCCAAGGACACGCTCGACAAGCTCGTCAAGGACGGCGACGCGGGCGAGGACGAGGGCGTGCGCGCGGAGAAGGAGCTCGAGGCGATCACCAAGCGTCACGTCGACATCGTCGACGCGCTCCTCGCCTCCAAGGAAGCTGAGCTGCTCGAAGTCTGATGGTCGACTCTCCACTCTCCGACGCCGTCGTGCGAGCACCTCGCACAGGTCGCAACCTCCCGGTCGCGATCGGAGTCGGCGTCGGCCTGCTCCTCGTCGTCTTCGGGTCGCTGTTCATCCGCAAAGAGGTCTTCATCGTCTTCGCGCTGGTCGCGATCGGCGCAGCGCTCTGGGAGCTCTCGCACGCCTTCGGACGCCGCGGGATCCACATCCCGCTGCTCCCGCTGTGGGTCGGGTCTGCCGGGATGCTCGTCTCGACCTACAGGGCGGGGTCCGAGGCCCTCATGGTCTCGTTCGTCCTCACGGCGGCGGGTCTGGTCGTGTGGCGCGTGGTCGACGGCGGGGGGACCGGGGCCGTGCGGGACGCGGCTGCGGGGATCTTCGCAGCGACCTACCTCCCGCTCATGGGCGGCTTCGTCATGCTCATGCTCGCAGCGGACGACGGGCACTGGCAGGTGCTCGTGTTCATCCTGCTGGCCGTGGCCAACGACGTGGGCGGCTTCGTGGCGGGTGTGCTCTTCGGAAAGCACCCGTTGGCGCCGTCGGTCAGTCCCAAGAAGAGCTGGGAAGGGCTCGCAGGCTCCTTCGTCCTCGCGATGGCGGTCGGTCTCGTGGGTGCGGTGCTGCTGCTCGACCACAACCCCGTCATCGGTCTCGCGCTCGGTCTGCTGACACCGCTGACCGCGACGCTCGGAGACCTCGCCGAGTCGATGATCAAGCGCGACCTAGAATTGAAGGACATGGGTTCGCTGCTCCCGGGGCACGGGGGAGTGCTCGACAGGCTCGACTCGATGCTCCTCACGGCCCCCTTCGTCTACCTGCTGCTCTCCGTCGGGCCTGAGCTCGCCGCCTGACGACAGGTGACGGCCTGCCGGAACCACGGCAGACTGGACGTGGCGCTCGCGCCGTACCTCCGCACGACCGGCACGGCAGCAGCACCCGCACGACCGCACCACCCGCACACGCACGACCTGCACTGCAGCACCACCTGCACGACCGCACCACTCATCACCAACCGACTGGATCTGTGACCATGGCTGTTCAACGCTCAACCACCGAGCGCCCGACCGGACTGAGCGCAGCCCAGCAGGCTGGCCTCAAGACCCCGCTGACGCTCCAGATGGCCGCGCCGCCCCGCCGCGGGAAGCCCCCGCGCCACTTCGCCGACCTCTCGCCCGAGGAGCGCGTCGCTGCCGTGACCGAGCTCGGCGAGAAGCCGTTCCGCGCCAAGCAGCTCGCGACGCACTACTTCTCGCACCTCACGGCCGACCCCCAGGACATGACCGACCTGCCGGCCGGGAGCCGTGACGTCCTCACCGACGCGCTGTTCCCGCCGCTGCTGACCAAGGTCCGCACGATGGAGGCCGACGGCGGCACGACCGTCAAGACCTTGTGGCACCTCTACGACCAGGTCAAGGTCGAGTCTGTGCTCATGCGGTACACGAGCCGCACCACGCTGTGCGTGTCGAGCCAGGCGGGCTGCGGCATGGCCTGCCCGTTCTGCGCGACGGGCCAGCTCGGACTGACCCGCAACCTCTCGACGGCCGAGATCGTCGAGCAGATCCGTCAGGCCGCCAAGTCGCTCGCCGACGGCGAGATCCCCGGTGGCCCGACCCGCCTGAACAACCTCGTGTTCATGGGGATGGGTGAGCCGCTCGCGAACTACAAGGCTGTCATCGGCACCGTCCGTCAGGCCGTCGCCCCCGCCCCGGACGGTCTCGGCATGTCGGCGCGCAACATCACGGTCTCGACGGTCGGCCTGGTGCCCGCGATGAACAAGCTCGCGAAGGAGGGCATCCCCGTCACCCTCGCGCTGTCGCTGCACGCTCCCGACGACGAGCTCCGCAGCGACCTCGTCCCGATCAACACCCGCTGGTCCGTCGACGAGGTCCTCGACGCCGCACGTGGTTACTTCGACGCGACGGGCCGCCGCGTGAGCATCGAGTACGCGCTCATCAAGGACATGAACGACCACGCGTGGCGCGCCGACCTGCTCGGCGAGAAGCTCACGGCCCGCGGCCAGGGCTGGGTGCACGTCAACCCGATCCCGCTCAACCCGACCCCCGGCTCGATCTGGACCGCGAGCGACCAGGACGTCGAGGACGAGTTCGTCGCGCGCCTGCGCGGCCACGGCATCCCGACCACCATCCGCGACACCCGGGGAAGTGACATCGACGGCGCCTGCGGGCAGCTCGCAGCGGAGGAGTCAGCATGACGAAGATGTTCTCGACGGTCTCTCGGTTCAAGCTCGGCTACGAGCAGGAGGACGTCGACGAGTTCTTCGACCACGCCCGTGCCGTCTACGAGGGCGAGAGCGACGAGGACCTCACCAGCCGCGAGATCCGGTCTGCAGGTTTTGACCTGGCATGCGGCGGCTACGACACGGACGAGGTCGACGCCGCCCTCGACAGGCTCGAGAGCGCCTTCGTCGCCCGGGCGCGCCAGGAGGTCCTGGTGACCCGCGGGTCGGCCGGCTGGATGGAAGACCTGGCCGAGAGTGCCAGGTCGCTCTACGGCCGTCTCGGGCGCCCGGACGGCGAGCGCTTCGAGCCTGCCCGACGGGGTGAGCCCGCCTACGACCGCGACGACGTCGACGAGCTCTGCGACCGTCTCGTCGAGTACTTCGACAAGACGGAGCCGATCACGGCCGACGAGATCCGCCGCGCCAGGTTCCGCCGCCGCACCGGCAAGCGCGGCTACGCCGAGGCCCCCGTCGACGCCTTCTTCTCTCGTGCTGTCGAGGTGCTGCTCGGTGTCGAGTGACGTGCGCACCGTCGCCCTCCTCGGGTCGACAGGCTCGATCGGCACGCAGGCCGTCGACGTCATCTCGCGGCACCGCGACAGGTACCGCGTCACGGCGCTGACAGCCGGGGGAGGACAGCCCGCGCTGCTCGCCCAGCAGGCTCTCGACCTCGGTGTCGAGGTCGTCGCCGTCTCTGACGAGGGAGCGGTGCCTGCGGTCCGCGAGCACCTGGACCGGTTGTCGGCCGGTCGGCCCGGCAGTGCCTCGCAGGTCGAGATCCTCTCCGGCCCCGAGGCTGCCTCGACCGTGGCCGGCGCGGGAGCCGACGTCGTGCTCAACGGCATCACCGGCTCTGTCGGCCTCGGTCCGACGCTTGCCGCGCTGCGGTCCGGCTCGACCCTGGCGCTGGCGAACAAGGAGTCCCTCGTCGTGGGGGGTCCGCTGGTCCGCGCCGCACGGGTGCGTCCCGACCAGATCGTCCCTGTGGACTCCGAGCACTCGGCGATGGCCCAGAGCCTGCGCTCCGGCTCCCACCACGAGGTCCGCAGGCTGATCCTCACGGCCTCCGGCGGACCCTTCCGCGGGTGGCACCGGGACGACGTCAAGGCGGTCTCGGTCGACCAGGCGCTCGCGCACCCGACGTGGTCGATGGGACCCGTCGTCACGATCAACTCGGCGACGCTCATGAACAAGGGGCTCGAGCTCATCGAGGCCCACCTGCTCTTCGACGTCGCCGTCGAGGACATCACGGTGGTCGTCCACCCGCAGTCTGTCGTGCACTCGATGGTCGAGTTCCGCGACGGATCGACCATCGCGCAGGCCTCCCCGCCCGACATGCGTCTGCCGATCGCCCTGGGCCTCAGCTGGCCCGAGCGCCTCGACGACGTCGCGACACCCTGCGACTGGTCGAGCCCTGTCGCGTGGACCTTCGAGCCGCTCGACGAGACGCTCTTCGGTGCTGTCCGGCTCGCCCGCCAGGTGGCTGCTGCTGGAGCGACGCACCCCGCGGTGTTCAACGCTGCGAACGAGGAGTGCGTCGCGGCCTTCCTCGGCGGTCGCATCGGCTTCCTCGAGATCGTCGAGACCGTCGAGCGTGTGGTCGGCGAGCACCAGGCCGACGGGGGTGAGCTCTCCCTCGACGACGTCCTGTCGGCCGAGGCGTGGGCGCGCGGCCGCGCACGCGAGGTCCTCGCGGAACGCTGATCGTCCGACGAAGCCAGGACGGAGCGCGGTCGTACCGGGTCGGCAGTCGACGTGCAGGCCGCTCCCAGGTGCCCGGGTGATCATGGCGACCGGGCCACGCATGCCGCACCGAGACCGCGACGGTGCGCGCGGTACCCTTCCACGAGCGCAGCGTCCGCAGCACCGCGTCACCGCGCCGCACCTACAGCACAGCGCCGATCCGTCAGGAGTCCAGATGTCCTACCTCGTGGGCGTGCTCGTCATCCTCGGCGGGCTGCTCGTCTCGATCGCCCTGCACGAGGTCGGTCACATGGTGCCGGCCAAGAAGTTCGGCGTCAGGGTCAGCCAGTACATGGTCGGCTTCGGTCCGACGCTGTGGTCGCGGACCCGGGGGGAGACCGAGTACGGCCTCAAGGCCATCCCGCTGGGCGGCTACGTCAGGCTCGTCGGCATGTACCCGCCGGGAGACCCGCGGGCCGAGCGCAAGACAGGACGCATCGCCGAGCTGATCCAGTCCGCCCGCGACGCGAGCACCGAGGAGATCGTGCCGGGGGAGGAGCACCGCGCCTTCTACAACCTCTCGGCTCCCAAGAAGCTGGTCGTCATGCTCGGCGGCCCCTTCATGAACCTCGTGATCGCCGCCGTGCTCTTCACGGCCGTGGTCGTCGGCTTCGGCACCTTCGGGCCGACCACCACCCTCGCCTCGGTCTCGCAGTGCGTGCTGCCCGTCGGGGCCCCGAGCGACGCAGAGTGCACAGAAGGCTCCGAGCTCGCCCCCGCCGCCGCAGCAGGCCTGCTCCCCGGTGACACGATCGTCGAGTTCGGCGGGCAGGCCACGACAGACTGGGACGAGCTCGCCGCGCTCATCAGCGCGGCAGGAGGCACCCCGACCGACGTGGTGGTCGAGCGTGACGGCCAGCGTGTCGAGTCCGTCGTGACCCCCGTCGTCGCAGACCGTCCAGTGCTCGACGAGTCGGGAGCCCCGGTCCTCGGCAGCGACGGCGAGCCGCAGACGCGCAGCGTCGGGTTCCTGGGGATCGGCCCGACGCAGGGCCTCCAGCCCGAGTCGGTCACCGTGGTCCCGGGGATGCTGGCCGACAGGCTCGTGCAGACCGCCCAGGTGATCGTCACGCTGCCGGCGCGGATGGTCGACATCGCCCAGGTGGCTCTCGGTCTCGAGGAGCGCGACCCGACCTCGGTCGTCGGCCCTGTCGGCGTGGGGCGTTTTGCGGGCGAGATCGCCTCGGCCCAGATCGACGGCTACGATACGGCGCTGCGCACGGCCGACCTGCTGATGATGGTCGCCGGGCTCAACATCGCGCTCTTCGCCTTCAACCTCGTCCCGCTGCTGCCCCTCGACGGCGGTCACGTCGTCGGCGCGCTCTACGAGGGAGCCCGACGACAGGTCGCCAAGGTTCGCGGGAGGCCTCGTCCCGCGCCTGCAGACACCGCCCGCATGATGCCCCTCGCCTACGGCGTCTTCGTCGTCATGGCGGCGATGGGCGCGATCATCGCGTACGTCGACATCGTCAGGCCCGTCCAGCTCATGTGAGGTGTTCGTACGACCGTGTGATATCGGACGAACATCCGTCGCCCGGGTGTCCTGGACGGTCGCGACGGGGGATACTGAGGAGGTGAGCCTCCCGATCAGCCTTGGTATGCCAGAAGCGCCTCCGCCCGTCCTCGCTCAGCGACGACCCACCCGCAAGATCAAGGTGGGCAAGGTTGACGTCGGGGGCGACGCCCCGGTGAGCGTCCAGTCCATGTGCACCACGCCGACGACAGACATCAACGCGACCCTTCAGCAGATCGCCGAGCTGACAGCGTCGGGCTGCGACATCGTCCGTGTCGCCGTGCCGAGCCAGGACGACGCGCTCGCCCTCCCGGCCATCGCGAAGAAGTCGCAGATCCCCGTGATCGCCGACATCCACTTCCAGCCGAAGTACGTCTACGCGGCGATCGACGCCGGGTGCGCGGCGGTCCGTGTGAACCCGGGGAACATCCGCAAGTTCGACGACCAGGTCAAGCAGATCGCGAACGCGGCACGCGACGCGGGCGTCTCGATCCGCATCGGCGTCAACGCCGGGTCGCTCGACCCCCGCATCATGGCCAAGTACGGCAAGGCGACGCCCGAGGCGCTCGTCGAGTCGGCCATGTGGGAGGCGTCGCTCTTCGAGGAGCACGACTTCCACGACTTCAAGATCTCGGTCAAGCACAACGACCCCGTCGTGATGGTGCGTGCCTACGAGCTGCTCTCGCAGGCTGGCGACTGGCCGCTGCACCTCGGCGTCACCGAGGCCGGCCCGGCGTTCCAGGGCACCATCAAGTCCGCGACGGCCTTCGGCGCGCTGCTCTCGCAGGGGATCGGCGACACGATCCGTGTCTCTCTCTCCGCACCGCCGGTCGAAGAGGTCAAGGTCGGGATCCAGATCCTGCAGTCCCTCAACCTGCGTCCCCGCAAGCTCGAGATCGTCTCGTGCCCGTCGTGCGGTCGCGCGCAGGTCGACGTCTACACGCTCGCCGAGAAGGTGACCGCCGGCCTCGAGGGCATGGAGGTCCCGCTCCGCGTCGCGGTCATGGGCTGCGTCGTCAACGGACCCGGCGAGGCCCGCGAGGCCGACCTCGGTGTCGCCTCGGGCAACGGCAAGGGCCAGATCTTCGTCAAGGGAGAGGTCGTCAAGACCGTCCCCGAGGCGCTGATCGTCGAGACCCTCATCGAAGAGGCCATGCGGATCGCCGAGACCATGGAGCGTCCCGCCGAGGGCGGCGCCCCGGTGGTCTCGGTCGGCTGACACCCAGCACGAAGCCCGGGGACGCGCGACGCGCGCGGCCCGGCCCGGAGGAGGTCGCGTTGACAGCTGTGAGGACTCACCGACCTGCTCCGGGTCTCCCGCTCGTCCGCGAGCTCGGCGACGGCGACCTCCCCGAGCTCGCGGCGCTCTGCGCCGTCGACCCCGTCGCCTCCGTCCTGGCGGCGACACGGGTCGAGACCGCTCTGGTCAGCGGGCTCGCGCGGACAGGAGGCAGGGCGTGGGGGTTCCCGGCCGAGGGCCCGATCACGGCAGCCTGCTGGTCGGGGGCGAACCTCGTCCCGGTGGTCCCCGAACCGAGCGCCGAGGTGCTGGACGCCTTCGCCGCGCAGGCCCGCGCCCAGGGCCGCCGCTGCTCCTCGATCGTCGGGCCAGCCGTCGCGGCTCTCGGCCTGTGGCGGCGTCTCGAGGACCACTGGGGCCCGGCGCGGTCGGTGCGGACGGAGCAGCCGTCCATGGTGATCCAGGGCCGACCGCTCGTCGAGCCTGACCCCGACGTCCGCAGGTCTGTCGCGGCGGACCTCCCCGACCTCCTGCCAGCCTGCGTGCGGATGTTCGAGGAAGAGGTCGGCTACTCGCCCATGACCTACTCCGGACGCGCCTACGAAGAGCGCGTCTCGATGCTCGTCGCCGAGCGTCGCTCGTTCCTCTCGCGGACCGCAGAGCCCGACGGGCGGATCGTCTTCAAGGCCGAGATCGGTGCGCTGACCCGTGACGTCGCGCAGATCCAGGGCGTCTGGGTCGACCCTCTCGACCGCGGTACCGGCCGGGCGGCCCCGGGGATGGCTGCCGTGGTCCAGGAGACTCTCGCCGACTCCGCGCGGCTGGTGTCGCTCTACGTCAACAGCTTCAACGAGCGCGCCCTCGCCACGTACCGCCGCGTCGGCTTCGAGCAGGTCGGCACCTACGCGACCGTGCTGTTCTAGCCCGTCACCAGACGGGCTGGACGGGGGACCGTCCACAGGGCCGAGAAAGATGTTCAGACCTGTCGCGTCCACGCACTAGGCTCGTGGCATGCTGCTCCGCCTGTCGAACCTGTTCGTCCGTACCCTCCGTGAGGACCCGGCTGACGCCGAGGTCGCCAGCCACCGCCTGCTCGTGCGCGCTGGCTACATCCGCCGTGCCGCGCCAGGCATCTACACCTGGCTGCCGCTCGGGCTGCGCGTCCTGGCGAAGGTCGAGGCCGTGGTCCGTGAGGAGATGCAGGCCGTCGGCGCCCAGGAGGTGCACTTCCCGGCGCTGCTGCCGCGCGAGCCCTACGAGGCGACGAACCGCTGGACCGAGTACGGACCCAACCTCTTCCGTCTCAAGGACCGTCGCGACAACGACTACCTGCTGGCCCCCACCCACGAAGAGATGTTTACGCTCCTCGTCAAGGACCTGTACTCCTCGTACAAGGACCTCCCGGTCACGCTGTTCCAGGTCCAGACCAAGTACCGCGACGAGGCTCGCCCCCGCGCGGGTCTGATCCGTGGTCGCGAGTTCGTCATGAAGGACGCCTACTCCTTCGACATCGACGACGCGGGCCTCGAGGCGTCCTACCTCGCCCAGCGTGGTGCCTACGAGCGCATCTTCACGCGTCTGGGTCTCGAGTACGTCATCGTCGCCGCCACGTCGGGCGCCATGGGCGGCTCGCGCAGCGAAGAGTTCCTGCACCCGACAGCGATCGGCGAAGACACCTTCGTCCGCTCGCCCGGAGGGTACGCGGCCAACGTCGAGGCCGTCACGACGACAGCCCCCGCCGAGATCGACGCGACCGGAGCCCCGGCGGCCCACGTCGAGGCGACCCCCGACACCCCGACCATCGAGTCTCTCGTCGCGCTCGCCAACGCCGAGCACCCGCGTGCCGACGGGCGCGAGTGGACCGCCGCGGACACCCTGAAGAACGTGGTGCTCTCGGTCGTCCACCCGGACGGGACCCGTGAGCTCCTCGTCGTCGGTCTCCCCGGCGACCGCGAGGTCGACCTCAAGCGTCTCGAGGCCGCGCTCGCCCCGGCCGAGGCCGAGCCCGCCGGTGACGGCGACTTCGCCAAGAACCCTGTGCTCGTCAAGGGCTACATCGGTCCGCAGGTCCTCGGTCGCGCCCACACGGGCGACGACACCGCGATCCGCTATCTCGTCGACCCGCGGGTCGTCACGGGCTCGAGCTGGATCACCGGGGCGAACGAGCAGGGCAAGCACGTCTTCGACCTCGTCGCCGGTCGCGACTTCGTCGCCGACGGCACCATCGAGTGCGCCGAGGTCAAGGCCGGCGACCCCGCACCGGACGGCTCGGGTCCGCTCGAGCTCGCCCGCGGTATCGAGATCGGTCACATCTTCCAGCTCGGCCGCAAGTACGCCGACGCGCTCGGCCTCAAGGTCCTCGACGTCAACGGCAAGCAGGTCACCGTGACGATGGGCTCCTACGGCATCGGCGTCACGCGCGCCCTCGCCGCGCTGGCCGAGGCGAACCACGACGAGAAGGGCCTCGCCTGGCCCGCTCACGTGGCTCCGGCGCACGTGCACGTCGTCGCGACAGGCAAGGACCCGGCAGTCTTCGAGGCCGCCGAGACCATCGCCCAGGCCCTGTCCGCGCAGCGTGTCGAGGTGCTCTACGACGACCGACCCAAGGTCTCTCCCGGTGTGAAGTTCGCCGACGCCGAGCTCTTGGGTGTCCCGCTCGTCGTGGTCGTGGGCCGCGGGCTGGCCGACGGTGTCGTCGAGGTCCGTCCGCGCGTCGGCGGCGAGGCCGTCTCCGTGCCGGTCGCCGAGGCGCCCGAGCGCATCATCGCGATGGTCGAGGCACTCTGACCAGCCTGAGGGCTGCACTCCCACGAGCCTGAGCACACGAGAGGCCGGTCATGTCGCGACGACATGGCCGGCCTCTCGCGCGTGGCCCTCGCGGTGCGTCCGCTCTCGTGGGTGGATCGAAGTGCTTCGCTCTCGGGACTGAGGTGCCTTCGCTCTCGTGCGTGGCCTTGCAGCGCGTTCTCTGTCGTGCGTGGCACCGGAGTTCCCTCCGGCGACCTGCGGCTCCTTCAGCCTGCGAGCTCGGGCATCCCGGGGAAGGCGACCGCAGGTGCTCCCCAGGCCCTGGCGGCAGTGTGGGAGTCCACCAGGAGGTCGAGCATCGACGCCCGCGCCTCGGCGTCCACCTGCCCCACGAAGGTCCCGTAGGAGTTGGCGAGCGACGACTCCATGGTCGCGGCGAGCGCGGCCATGGTCTCCCGGCTCGTCAGGGCCGGGCTGCCGTCGGCCGCGTCGGGGAGGTCGTAGGCGACGGCGCGAGGGTCCGTGGCCGTGGCGTCGAGGGATGCCAGCTCGGCCCAGGCCTGCGCCCGGGCACGGTGCACAGCGGCGCGGCTGCGCGCGGTCGCACGGTCGTCCGCGGTCAGGCGCGCGGCGATCGCCTCGTAGGCGAAGCCCGCCGAGTCCTCGGCCTGGACGAGAGTGGAGAGGTCGGCCGCTACGAGGTTCTTCGGGAGCGTCGAGGGCATCACTGTCGTGAAGGACTCGGTCGCGGGCACCTCGATGCCGGCGGTGGCTGCGAGAGTGCGAGCCTGGTCGAGGTGGGCTGCCGCGACCGACGCGAAGAGCCTGGCGAGTGCTGGGTCCTTCGGCGTGCCGAGAGCGGCCCGCGACCTGTCGGCGGACTGGGTCAGCAGCAGCACGAGTCGCTCGACGGACGGGGGCTCTGTCGTGCTCCCGTCGGCGGGCGCTCCGTCTCCAGGGTCAGTGCCCTCGGTGGCGTCGGTACCGGCGGTGCCGTCGGTCTCTGCAGGGCTCGCGGCGATCGAGGGGTCGATCGTGCCCTGGTCGTCGGTCACGGACTCCGGTGGGAGCTCGGTCTGCCCGTCGGTCGAGTCCTGCGGCACGGCCGTGGCGGCGTCGGTCGGCTCGTCGCCGAGACCGGAGACGTACTCCCCGCCCAGGGCCTCGACGTGCTCGCCCGCGAGCAGCTCGATGTCGGTGAGCACCACGGCGACGGGGGAGCCCTCCTCGACCGTCGTGAGCGTCGCACCGGCCTCCTCCTGGACGAGGAGCGCGTCGGCGACCGCAGCCTGCCGCGAGATCTCGTCGGAGTCGGGGACCAGCGCCTGCGGCGCCGCGGACTCGAGGCGGATGCCGCAGCCGGTGATCGTGACGAGCGCGAGGACTGTGCTGATCATCACGGTCGCCGCGGACCACCGGCCCTGGCTGGTCTGGCGGCGCTGGTGCTCGGGGCGGGGCTGGGCCGGCCGTCGGTGCGCGGACGGCGCGCCGCAGACGGGCGAGGACTGGGGCTCTGCGGCGGTGTTCATCGCCCCTGATGATGCCACGACCGCCGCAGACCACCGGTCCGCCCTGCCGCCCGTCATGCTGTCCGTCGGCCACCGGGGAGGGCCTGTCGGCGCGCGAGCCGCTGCCGCCGTCCGGTACCCGCCGACGGACTCGGTACGCTTGCCCTGAGAACAACAGCACACCGGTCTGATCCATGCCTGGTGGGCTGTGGAGCCGACAGGGAGTGAAGACATGGCAGCATCGCCGATCGCTGAGCAGATGGCGGACGCGGTCCGACCAGGAGTCGAGAGCGCAGGCCTCGTCCTCGAAGACGTGCAGGTCGCGCCCGCGGGCGCGCGCACCGTCGTCAGGGTGGTCCTGGACCTCACGGAAGACCAGACCGGAGCCCTCGGGCTCGACCAGGTCGCCGAGGTCTCGCGGGTCATCTCTGACACGCTCGACACCCTTCCTGCGCTCCCCGGCAAGTTCACGCTCGAGGTGACGTCCCCCGGCACGAGCCGACCGCTGACCGAGCTGCGCCACTTCAAGCGCGCACGCACCCGCCTCGTCGCCGTCGACCTCGTCGAGGGGGAGTCGTTCACCGAGCGGCTCACCGCCGTCGAGGGCGAGGTCCTCGTGTTCGAGGCCGCCGACGGCGCCGCGCACGAGGTGCCGTTCGCGGCCGTGCGCAGCGGGCAGGTCGAGGTCGAGCTCAAGCGGGCAGCGGCCGTCGACGAGAGCGACTTCGAAGACTTCGACGGTTCGGAAGACACCGACCGCACAGATGGTGAGGGTTGAGATGGACATCGACATGAGCGCGCTGCGCCTCCTCGAGCGCGAGCGGGAGATCAGCCTCGACGTGCTGGTCTCCGCGATCGAGCAGGCGCTGGCGCTGGCGTACCAGCGGACCCCGGGCGCGCAGCGCACCGCGCGGGTCGAGATCGACCGGAAGTCAGGTCACGTGACCGTCTGGGCACGTGAGGACATCGAGACCGAAGAGCCCGTCGCGCCGCGCGACGACCTCGACGAGGACGACGACAGCGACGAGGCCGAGCCCACGACGCGGATCGTCCGCACGCTCGGCCCCGAGTTCGACGACACACCGTCCGACTTCGGCCGCATCGCGACCTCGACGGCCCGCCAGGTGATCATGCAGCGCCTGCGCGACGCCGAGGACGACCAGGTGCTCGGCCAGTTCCGCGACAAGGAGGGCGAGCTCGTCTCGGGCATCATCCAGCAGGGCCGTGACCCACGCGTCGTCCTCGTGGACGTCGGCGGCACCGAGGCGATCCTCGGTGCGCACGAGCAGGTGCCGACCGAGAAGTACGTCCACGGCGAGCGTCTGCGCTCCTACGTCCTCGACGTGTCGCGCGGCATGAAGGGCCCGCAGATCTCGCTGAGCCGCACGCACCCCAACCTCGTGCGCAAGCTCTTCGAGATGGAGGTTCCCGAGGTCGCCGACGGCTCCGTCGAGATCGTCGCGATCGCCCGCGAGGCCGGTCACCGCACCAAGATGGCCGTGCGTGCCCGTGTCTCCGGACTCAACGCCAAGGGCGCGTGCATCGGCCCGATGGGCTCGCGCGTGCGCGCCGTGATGGCCGAGCTCCACGACGAGAAGATCGACATCGTCGACTGGAACGACGACCCTGCGGCCTTCGTGGCCAGCGCGCTGTCGCCGGCGACTGTGATCTCGGTGACTGTCGTCGACGCAGACGCTCGTGCTGCCCGTGTGATCGTCCCGGACTTCCAGCTCTCGCTCGCGATCGGCAAGGAGGGGCAGAACGCCCGTCTCGCCGCCAAGCTCACGGGCTGGCGCATCGACATCCGGTCCGACGGCGGCGGCGCAGACGAGGCCCCGGCGCAGGCTCCGGACGCCCGGTAGGTCAGCAGACGTGGGACAGCACGCTAGACTGGACAGGTCTGGGTCACCCCGCCCGGCCTCCTCGCGTGTACCTTCTCGGTCTGCTGAGCCCCAGAACCTCGGTTCGGAGCCCGTCGGACCGGTGCGTACGTGCGTCGGTTGCCGGCAGCGAGATACCCAGTCGCAGATGATCCGGTTCGTGATGAGCCGAGGAGACGAGGACGGCGCCAGCCCTGGCGTGGTCGCAGACCCCCGGCAGGTACGACCTGGACGCGGTGCCTGGCTGCACGACGATGCCGGGTGCGCCGAGCGAGCGATCGCCCGGAAGGCGTTCCAGCGTGCACTTCGCGTCCCGCACGACATCACCATCAACGGCTTGACCATCGCGGCAGGACCCCTGTCCTCCGCGAGCACGACACGTCGACAAGGAAGCGGGTTAGAAGCCGATGGGCACCCGATGAGTACTCAGCGATGAGTTCCCAGCACTAACGACGGTCCTCCCTGCCTTGGGTGGACCAAGACAGGAGAGTTGTGGCTAAGGTCCGCGTCTACGAGCTCGCAAAAGAGCTCGGGGTGGAGAGCAAGACCATCATGACGAAGCTCACCGAGCTCGGTGAGTTCGTCCGTTCAGCGTCATCGACCATCGAACCCCCCGTGGTTCGCAAGCTGCGCGACGCCTTCCCGGCGCAGCAGCAGGACGGCGCAGCGAAGCCTGCGGCGAGCAAGCCGTCCGGCCCGCGCCCCGGCAAGCCGGCTCCGGCCGCGCCCGCCCCGAGCGCACCGGCCGAGCAGGCCCCCGCTGCTGCTGCGCCCGCAGCACCCTCGGCACCCGTCCCGGCTCCGGCCCCGACGCCCGCCCCGGCGGCTCCTGCTGCCCCGGCAGCCGAGAAGCCTGCAGCCCCCGCTGCAGCGGCGGAGAAGCCTGCCGCCCCGGCTCCGTCGGAGACCCCGCGCCCGGCTGCGCAGAGCGGCACGCCCGCCCCGCGTCCCGGTACGCCCCGTCCCGGCAACAACCCCTTCGCGACGAGCCAGGGGATGCCGCGTTCTGACAAGCCGCGTTCCGGCACGCCGCGCCCGGGGAACAACCCCTTCGCGACGAGCCAGGGCATGCCCCGGCCCGGACAGCGTCCCGAGCGCACAGAGCGCACGGAGAACGTCAACCCGTCGGCCCCGGCCGCGAACACCGGTGAGCGCTCGGGCGGACCTCGTCCCCCCGCGCCTCGCCCCGGCGCACCGCGCCCGAACCCGGGCATGATGCCCGGCCGCAGCGCGGCCGTGGGTCGTCCCGGCGAGCGTGCCGGCGGCGGCGGTGGCCGTCCCGGTGGCGCACCTGGTGGTGCCCGCGGTGGGTACCAGGGTCGTCCCGGTGGTGGCACCGGTGGTCCCGGCGGCGCTCCGGGTGGAGCACCCGGTGGCTTCGCAGGTCGTCCCGGTGGTGGCGGCCGTCCCGGTGGTGCCGGTCGCGGCAGCACCCAGGGTGCCTTCGGCCGCGCCGGTGGTCGTCCCGTCCGTGGGCGGAAGTCGAAGCGCGCGAAGCGTCAAGAGTTCGAGCAGATGCAGGCTCCGTCGCTCGGTGGTGTGCAGGTCCCTCGCGGGAACGGCAGCACCGTCGTCCGTCTGCGTCACGGCTCGTCCCTCAACGACTTCGCCGACAAGATCGACGCCAACCCGGCCAGCCTCGTCACCGTGCTGTTCCACCTCGGTGAGATGGCCACGGCGACGCAGTCCCTCGACGAGGACACCTTCGGGTCCCTCGCCGCGGAGCTCGGCTACGTCATCGAGATGGTCTCGGCCGAGGAAGAGGACCGCGAGCTGCTCGGCGGCTTCGACATCGACCTCGACGCCGAGCTGGACGCCGAGGGCGACGACGAGCTCGAGGCCCGTCCGCCCGTCGTGACCGTCATGGGTCACGTCGACCACGGTAAGACGCGCCTCCTCGACGCCATCCGCAAGACGGACGTCGTCTCGGGCGAGGCCGGTGGCATCACCCAGCACATCGGTGCCTACCAGGTCCACCACGAGCACGAGGGCGTCGACCGCGCGCTCACCTTCATCGACACACCGGGTCACGAGGCGTTCACCGCCATGCGTGCTCGTGGTGCCCAGGTGACCGACATCGCGATCCTCGTGGTCGCAGCCGACGACGGCGTCATGCCGCAGACGGTCGAGGCGCTCAACCACGCCCAGGCCGCCGGTGTGCCGATCGTGGTCGCGGTCAACAAGATCGACAAGGAGTCGGCCAACCCCGACAAGATCCGCCAGCAGCTCACCGAGTACAACCTCGTGGCTGAGGAGTACGGCGGCGACACCATGTTCGTCAACGTGTCAGCCCGCGAGGGTCTGCACATCGACGACCTGCTCGACGCCGTCATCCTCACGGCCGACGCTGCGCTCGACCTCCGGGCCAACCCGGACAAGGACGCACGCGGTGTCGCGATCGAGGCCAACCTCGACAAGGGCCGCGGAGCCGTCGCGACGGTCCTCGTCCAGTCGGGGACGCTGCACGTCGGCGACTCGATCGTCGCCGGGACGGCCTACGGCCGCGTCCGTGCGATGTTCGACGAGCACGGCGAGCCCGTCGAGGCAGCCACGCCGGCACGTCCGGTCATGGTCCTCGGTCTGACCTCGGTGCCCCGCGCCGGTGACACGTTCCTCGTGGCTCCGGACGACCGCACGGCTCGTCAGATCGCCGAGAAGCGTGAGGCAGCCGAGCGCGCAGCCCTCCTGGCCAAGCGTCGCAAGCGCATCAGCCTCGAGGACTTCACGCAGGCGCTCCAGCAGGGCAAGGTCGAGACCCTCAACCTGGTCCTCAAGGGTGACGTCTCCGGTGCCGTCGAGGCGCTCGAGGACGCTCTGCTCAAGATCGACGTTGGTGACGAGGTCGACCTGCGCGTCATCCACCGCGGTGTCGGTGCGATCACGCAGAACGACGTCAACCTCGCGACGGTCGACAACGCCGTCATCATCGGCTTCAACGTGAAGACCGGTGAGCGCGTGGCCGAGCTCGCCGACCGTGAGGGAGTGGACATCAAGTTCTACTCCGTCATCTACCAGGCGATCGACGACGTCGAGGCAGCGCTCAAGGGCATGCTCAAGCCCGAGTACGAAGAGGCTCAGCTCGGCACCGCCGAGGTCCGCGAGATCTTCCGTTCTTCCAAGTTCGGGAACATCGCGGGTTGCCTCGTCCGCTCCGGCACGATCCGACGCAACACCAAGGCGCGCGTGCTCCGCGGTGGGACCGTCATCGAGGACAACCTCTCGGTCGAGTCGCTCAAGCGCTTCAAGGACGACGCCACCGAGGTCCGCGAGGGCTACGAGTGCGGTATCGGCCTCGGGTCCTTCAACGACCTGCGCGTGGACGACGTCATCGAGACCTTCGAGATGCGCGAGAAGCCGCGCTCGTAAGGCCTCACCCTGCCGGTCCCGCCGTCGCGCCCTCGTGGTGCGGCGGCGGGACCGGCATCTTCATCTCACCAGCAGTGCACGATGCAGCGCCCCGCGCGGCTGCAGGACGAAAGGAACTGTCATGGTCGACCACCCCAGGGCACGCAAGCTCGCCGACCGCATCCAGGTCATCGTCGCCCAGATGCTCGACACCCGGATCAAGGACCCGCGCCTGGGCTTCGTGACGGTGACGGACGTCCGCGTGACCGGTGACCTCCAGAACGCCGCGGTGTTCTACACCGTCATGGGCGACGAAGAGGCGCGGACCGGCACGGCCGCAGCGCTCGAGAGCGCCAAGGGCATGATCCGCTCCGAGGTCGGCAAGCAGACCGGGATCCGGCTGACCCCCACGCTCGAGTTCCACCTCGACTCGGTCCCCGAGATCGCCGAGAAGTTCGGCGAGGCCCTCCTCGAGGCCCGTCGCCGCGACGCCGAGCTCGCCGCCCTGCGCGCCAACGCGACGTACGCGGGCGACGAAGACCCGTACAAGCACGGGGACGACGAAGACGACGACGAGAGCACGCCCGCCCCGACGGCCTGACGTGTCTCCCTGGGCGGGACGCCCAGAGACCGCCGCTGACCGAGGTCAGCGAAGACCGGGCGTGGCTGGCAGCCGGGCGGACGAGATCCGCCCGGCTGCCACCGTCGTGCGGTGAGACGCCCCGCCACCTGCCGGCCCCCGGGCCTGCGCGGGTGGCACGACCCCGGAGCGAGACCGCCCGTGGCGCGCGAGAGGAACGACGCGATGTCTGAAGAATCCACACCCGGTGCGCGACGCACCCGCGCCGACCGCCCTGCCCGGCCTCGCCGCCCGACGGCTCCTGACGGCCTCGTGCTGGTCGACAAGCCCGCCGGATGGACCAGCCACGACGTCGTGGCACGAACCCGCGGTCTCGCCGGCACCCGCAAGGTCGGTCACGCCGGGACCCTCGACCCGATGGCGACAGGCGTCCTGGTCCTCGGCATCGGCCGTGCGACCCGGCTGCTCACCTACGTGGTCGGTGCGGACAAGGAGTACACGGCGACCATCAGGCTCGGCCAGACGACCTCGACGGACGACGCCGAGGGGGAGACGACCTCGACGCCCGGCGCGGCAGGCGTCACGGCAGAGTCTGTCGCGGCGGGGGTCGCGCGGCTCACGGGGGAGATCCAGCAGGTCCCCAGCTCGGTGAGCGCGATCAAGGTCGACGGCAAGCGGGCCTACGCGCTCGTGCGGTCGGGCGAGGAGGTCGTGCTCGACGCTCGGACCGTGACGATCAGCCGCTTCGACGTCCACGCGCTGCGCGAGGTCGAGGTGGACCTCGCGCAGGGGCAGGACGCCTCGGAGGTCTCGGACGCCTCGGACGCACCGGTCGGGGAGACCGGCGTGACGGTCGTGGACGTGGACGTGACAGTCGTGTGCTCCTCGGGCACGTACATCCGTGCGCTGGCGCGCGACCTCGGTGCAGACCTCGGCTGCGGTGGGCACCTCACGGCGCTGCGCCGCACACGAGTCGGTGGCTACACCATCGACGCAGCTCGCTCCTTCGACGAGCTCGAGTCCCAGACGGACGCGGACGGGGTCCTCGCGACGATCCCGCTCGCCGACGCAGCGCGCGCCACCTTCCCGGTCCGGGACCTCACGGCCGAGGAGGTCGTCGCGCTGTCCTACGGCCAGTGGCTCGAGGCCTCGGGGACGGCCGGGACGACCGCGGCGGTCGCACCCACCGGTGAGCTCGTTGCCCTCGTCGAGGACGTGACCCGCAGCGGCCACGAGAAGGCCAAGCCCGTGATCGTCTTCGCTGCCTCCCAGGGTGAGGCCTCGAAGGGCGCGACCTCCTAGGACACGCCCCCTGCGCACCGCGACCTGGTCATCGGACCGTCACCGGATTGCGCCCCGCCCCGTCGGGCGTGGCACCCTTGTCCAGGCGTGCCTCGCACGTCGACCAGCCCGTCACCGGGTCAGGCGACCTGACCCGGACATCGCTCGAGGAGCCTTCAGTGCAGCTGTGGACCGACCTGGACCAGATCCCCGCAGGGGTCGGACCGTCCGTCGTGACGATCGGCAACTTCGACGGCGTCCACGCGGGGCACGTGCAGGTCCTCGGTCGTCTGGTCCAGCGTGCCGCCGAGCTCGACGCGATCTCCGTGGCCATCACCTTCGACCCGCACCCCGCCCAGGTGCACAGGCCTGACGAGGCGCCACCGCTCATCACCGGTCTCCAGGACAGGCTGCTGCTCCTCGAGGAGACCGGCATCGACGCCGTCCTCGTCCTGCCGTACTCGCTGTCGCTCGCCGGGCTGACGCCCGAAGAGTTTGTGTCGCGCTACATCGTCAACGCGCTCGGAGCCGTCTGCGTGGCCGTGGGCCGCGACGTCCGCTTCGGGCTCGGCAACTCTGGTTCGTTGGCCACGATGGTCGAGATCGGCGAGAGGCTCGGCTTCGTCGTCGACGTGATCGACGACGTCGGCGACGGCCCGGCACCGCGCTGGTCCTCGAGCGCCGTGCGCGAGCTCTTGCTCGCCGGAGACGTCCGGGCAGCCGGTCAGATGCTCGGGCGCCCGCACAGGCTCCGCGGCGAGGTCGTGCACGGCGACGCGCGCGGACGGGACCTCGGGTACCCGACGGCCAACCTCAGCCAGGACGCGCAGGGCATCGTCCCCGCCGACGGTGTGTACGCCGGCTGGGTCGTCCGCCCGTCCTCGGGCGACCAGACCCCGCTGCCCGCAGCCGTGTCGATCGGCACCAACCCGACCTTCGACGGGCTCCAGCGCCGTGTCGAGGCCTACGTGCTCGACCGGACAGACCTCGACCTCTACGGCGAGGAGATCCTCGTCGAGCTCGTCGAGAGGCTCCGGCCGACCCTGAAGTTCGACTCCCTCGACGCGCTCGTCGAGCAGATGGCCGCCGACGTCGTGCAGGCGCGCGACATCTTGGGCGCAGAGCCCCGACGCGGTCAGACCGCTGGCGGTGCCGACGCCGTTGACCAGCCTGGCACGACAGGTCGATAGCGGGTGGCGGCTGAGGGCACCCAGCCGCGGGGGAGCGTGACGCACCCAGCGGTCGTCACGGCGACCTCCCTGGTCGTCGGCTACGGGGACGTCCAGGTGTGCGCGCCCGTCGACCTCTCGCTGCGGCCCGGGCAGAGCCTCGCCGTCATCGGGTCCAACGGGTCCGGCAAGTCCACTGTCCTGCGGACGGTCCTAGGTCTGCTCGCGCCCGTGTCAGGGCGGGTCGAGGTGCTCGGTCGCGCTGTCGACGAGCGCGACCGACGCTTCCGGGCAGGTGTGGCGGGGGTCCTCGACGCGGACGCCTACTTCCCTGGTCTGACCACGCGCGAGCACCTGGTGCTCACGGCGCGCGGGTTCGGGGTCCCCGAGGCAGGTCGCGTGGTCGACGAGGTGCTCGAGGTCTTCGGCATCTCCCACCAGTCCGACACCGTGCCCGAGGCGCTGTCGTCCGGGCAGCGCAGGCGCCTGCTGCTCGCAGCCGGGTTCGTCAGACCACGAGAGCTGCTCGTCCTCGACGAGCCCGAGCAGCGCCTGGACGTCCGGATGCGGCGTGACCTCGCCGGCCTGCTGCGCGAGGAGACCGCCCGCGGCGGGGCCGTCCTCTACGCCACGCACGACGAGACGCTGCTCAGGGAGACAGGGAGCCCGGCGCTGCTCGTCGGAGACGACGTGAGCCGGCTGGTCGCCCCCGGTGAGGCGGCCGACCTCCTCGCCGCCGGGCTCTGAGATGCGCACGCTCACCGCAGACTCCGAGGAGCAGCTCACCGGGCGGGAGATCCGCAGGCTCACAGCCCGCGCCGCCGCGGCGCACTCGGGCCGCGGCGGCGTCGAGGTCCTCAGCTCTGTCGCCTACGCGGTCGTGTGCGTCGCGGTCACCGTCGGGCTGGTCGTCGGGATCGCCGACGCCGTGCGCGGCGTCGTGACGCTCTCGTCGGATGCGCAGGATCCTGACGTGGTGCTCTCCCTCGACGCCGTCCGGGCGATGCTCTGGACCGTCGTCGGTGCGCTCTCGGTCAGCCTGGCGGCGCGGCTCGGACCCGTCGGCGTCTCAGACGCCGGTGTGCGGTGGTGGGTGCCGACGGGTGTTGACAGGTCTGGCCTGCTCGTCGGCAGCTGGTGGAGCACTCTCGCGACCTGGACCGTCGGCACGTCGGTCGCGGCGACGACAGTCGCCGGTGTCACAGGCGTCCCGGTGACAGCAGCTGCGCTCGGGGGCGTCGCGCTGGTCGGCGCGGCGGCCGGCGCGCTCCTCGTCGCCGCAGTCGGGGTCCTGCAGGCTCACGGGCTCGCCCGCGCCGCCCGGCGTGCGGCTGACGGGCTGGTCGCCCTCGTCCCCGTGCTCGGTGTCCTGTGGATCGTCGTCGTCGGAAGCGGCCGGTGGTCGGGGCCGGGCGACGGAGGCGTCGCCGGTCCGGCACCGACCTCGGGTCTGTGGCTCGTCGCCGTCGTGCTCGCCGTCGCAGCGCTGGTCGTCGTGCTCGTATGGCGACGGTCGCTCGGGCGGCTGAGCGCGTCGGTGCTCGCCGAGCGCGCCGGGACCGCGCAGCACGCGGGAGCCGCGACGCTCTCCCTCGACACCCGCGAGCTGGCGCGTGCTCTCGGTCGGGGCCGAGCCGTACGCGCGCGTCGGCCGTCGCGGCGGCTGCGCGTCGTCCGGGGGCCTCGCACAGCCCTGCTCGTCGCCGAGGCCCTCGCGCTGGCCCGCACCCCGGGCCTGCTGCTCGCGGTGCCTGCTCTGGCCTGCTCGGCGGTCGTCGCGCAGCAGGTCCCCGCCCTGCGGGACGGGGCCGGGCTCGTCGTGGTGACGGCCGTCGTCGGGCTCCGCGCCGCGCAGACCGGGGCGCGCGGGGCCAGCGAGGCGGACGTGTCACCGGCGCTCGACGCGATGCTGCCCCTCGGGTCACGGACCACCCGGGTGCTGCGCACGGTCTTCCCCGCTGTGGTCTCGGGCGTGGTGCTGCTCGCCGCCCTCGCGCCCGCTGTCGTCGCGGCCGGCGCACCGCTCGGCCCGTGGGTGCTGCTCCTCCTGCACGCGGGTGCGGGCTTCGGGGCTGCTGCAGTCCGGGGTGCGTACCGCAGGCCACCCGACTGGTCCGCCCCGCTGCTCGCGACCCCGGCCGGCGCGCTGCCGACCGGGGCCGTGTCGTCGGCACTGCGCGGCCCTGATCTCGCCCTGGTCGTGGTCGTGCCGCTCGCGGTTGCGATCGTCGTGGGGGCTGCGTCGTGGGGAGTCGTCGTCGCACAGGCTGTCGTGGCCGTCGGTGCCGTGGTCGTCGCGTCGTGGGTGCCGGCACCGGACCACGGGTGACGTGCCAAGGGCCCCCGGCACGTGGTGCTCGCGGTGGGTCACCTCGACAGGGCTGCGTCCACGCGCAGGAGGTCGGGCGGGGCGCCCGGGGGAGGCGGGGGAGGGCTGTCAGGCCCTCCCTCCGAGCCCTGCTAGACTTGCACAGCCGTTAGATCGGCCGCGGAACCAGAGAGCTCGGGTGGACATGCCCCGGAGCACCGCGCAACGAGAACACACTAGGAGAGCCGTGCCCCTCGACAACGCCACGAAGCAGCGCATCATGACCGAGTACGCCACCACCGAGGGCGACACCGGTTCCCCCGAGGTCCAGGTCGCGATGCTCACGCAGCGCATCCTCGACCTCACCGACCACCTCAAGGAGCACAAGCACGACCACCACAGCCGTCGTGGTCTGCTCCTCCTCGTCGGAAAGCGTCGTCGCCTCCTCGGATACCTCCAGAAGGTCGACATCAACCGCTACCGCAGCCTCATCGAGCGCCTCGGCCTCCGTCGCTGATAGCGTGATCTCTAGCCCGGTCCCATTCTCTGGGGCCGGGCTAGTTCGGTATCACTGAGGAATCGCTGCACACTCATCACCCACCGTCCGCTTCCGACCGCATCGTCCGGTCCTCGGTAGTGGCCCCCGGACCCGCGCACGCGCGCGAGACGTCCGTAGGCCTCGATCGAAGACCGCCGTGCGGTGTGCGCCGCGGACACTCGCAGAACAGGAGGGCACCCGTGGAGGGTCCCGAGATCGAGTTCGAAGAAGCAGTCATCGACAACGGGCGCTTCGGCACCCGCACCGTCCGTTTCGAGACGGGCCGCCTGGCCCGCCAGGCTGCCGGTTCGGCAGTCGCGTACCTCGACGGCGAGACGATGCTGCTGTCGGCCACCACGGTCGGCAAGCACCCCAAGGACCAGTTCGACTTCTTCCCGCTGACGGTCGACGTCGAAGAGCGCATGTACGCCGCGGGCCGCATCCCCGGCTCGTTCTTCCGCCGCGAGGGACGCCCCAGCACCGAGGCCATCCTCACGTGCCGTCTCATCGACCGCCCGCTCCGCCCGACCTTCGTCAAGGGCCTGCGCAACGAGGTCCAGGTCGTCGTGACCGTCCTCGCCGCACACCCCGACGACGCCTACGACACCCTCGCGATCAACGTCGCGTCGCTGTCCACCCAGCTCTCCGGCCTGCCGTTCTCCGGTCCGGTCGGTGCTGTCCGCATCGCTCTGGTCGACGGCCAGTGGGTCGCCTTCCCGAAGTACTCCGACAAGGAGAAGGCCGTCTTCGACATGGTCGTCGCCGGTCGGGTCGCCGGGGACGACGTCGCGATCATGATGGTCGAGGCCGAGGCCACCGACAACTCCTGGAACCTCATCAAGGACGAGGGCGTCGCCGCCCCGACCGAAGAGGTCGTGGCCGAGGGCCTCGAGGCCTCGAAGGTCTTCATCCGCCAGCTCTGCGAGGCCCAGGCCGCGCTCGCCGCCCGCGCTGCGAAGCCGGTCCGTGAGTTCCCGCTCTTCCTCGACTACCAGGACGACGCCTACGCCGCGATCGAGGCGCAGGTCGCCACGCCGCTCGGCCAGGCGCTTACCATCGCGGACAAGCAGGACCGCGAGGCCCGCCTCGACGAGATCAAGGCCGAGGCGCTCACCGCTCTCGCCGGTCAGTTCGAGGGACGCGAGAAGGAGCTGTCCGCAGCCGTCCGCTCCGTGACCAAGAAGCTCATCCGCCAGCGCGTCCTCACCGACGGCGTCCGCATCGACGGTCGCGGGCTCGCCGACATCCGCACGCTCTCGGCCGAGGTCGAGGTCGTCCCCCGCGTGCACGGCTCCGCGATCTTCGAGCGTGGCGAGACCCAGATCATGGGCATCACCACCCTCAACATGCTCCGCATGGAGCAGCAGATCGACTCGCTCGGTCCGGAGACGCGCAAGCGCTACATGCACAACTACAACTTCCCGCCGTACTCGACCGGTGAGACCGGACGAGTGGGAAGCCCCAAGCGTCGTGAGATCGGGCACGGTGCACTCGCCGAGCGCGCCCTCGTCCCGGTCCTGCCGACCCGCGAAGAGTTCCCCTACGCGATCCGTCAGGTCTCCGAGGCGCTCAGCTCCAACGGGTCCACCTCGATGGGTTCCGTCTGCGCCTCGACCCTCTCGCTGCTCAATGCCGGTGTGCCGCTGCGCGCAGCCGTCGCGGGCATCGCGATGGGTCTCATCTCCGACACCGTGGACGGCCAGCCCCGCTACGCGGCGCTCACCGACATCCTCGGAGCCGAGGACGCCTTCGGCGACATGGACTTCAAGGTCGCCGGTACCCGTGAGTTCGTCACGGCCATCCAGCTCGACACGAAGCTCGACGGCATCCCCGCCTCGGTCCTCGGCGGTGCGCTGACCCAGGCCCGTGACGCGCGCTTCGCGATCCTCGACGTGCTCGCCGAGGCCATCGACGTGCCCGACGAGATGAGCCCGCACGCTCCTCGCGTCATCGCGGTCAAGGTCCCCGTGGACAAGATCGGCGAGGTCATCGGCCCGAAGGGCAAGATGATCAACCAGATCCAGGAGGAGACGGGCGCGGACATCTCCATCGAGGACGACGGCACCGTCTACATTGGTGCCACCGACGGCCCCTCCGCAGAGGCCGCCCGCGCGGCGATCAACGCGATCGCCAACCCGCACGTGCCCGAGATCGGCGAGCGCTTCGTCGGGACTGTCGTCAAGATCGCTCCCTTCGGTGCGTTCATCTCGCTCTCGCCGGGCAAGGACGGGCTGCTCCACATCAGCCAGATCCGCAAGCTCGTCGGTGGCAAGCGCGTCGAGAACGTCGAGGACGTGCTGAGCATCGGCCAGAAGGTCCAGGTCGAGATCGGTGAGGTCGACCCCCGCGGGAAGCTCTCGCTCCACGCCGTGGTCGACGAGGCCGAGGCCGAGGCTGGTCAGGCAGACGCCTGACGTGCCCTGGAACCTTCCGCTCGACCCCGCCGGCTCGCCGGCGAACGAGCTGACCGCCGGGCAGGACGGGGCGACGATCCGTCGCTCTGTCCTGCCCGGCGGGGTCCGGGTGCTCACCGAGCACATGCCGGGCCTGCGGTCAGCCACCATCGGTGCCTGGGTGGGCGTCGGCTCGCGAGACGAGACGAGCGGCCACTTCGGCTCGACACACTTCCTCGAGCACCTGCTGTTCAAGGGGACCCAGCGCCGCACGGCGATGGACATCGCCGAGGCCTTCGACGCGGTCGGCGGCGAGGCCAACGCCGGCACCGGCAAAGAGCACACGGTCTACTACGCCCGGGTGCTCGACTCCGACCTGCCGATGGCTGTCGACGTCATCACCGACATGGTCACCTCGGCCCGCCTCGACGAGGACGAGCTCGAGACCGAGCGCGGCGTGATCCTCGAAGAGCTCGCCATGAACGACGACGACCCGTCGGACGTCGTCCACGAGGAGTTCGCCGCCGCTGTGCTCGCCGGGCACCCGCTCGGTCGGCCGATCGGCGGGACCCCCGACACCATCCGCGCCGTCCCGCGTGCTGCCGTGTGGGAGCACTACCAGTGGCACTACAGGCCCGAGACCCTCGTGGTCTCGGCTGCTGGCGGCGTCGACCACGACGCGCTCTGCGACCAGGTGTCGCAGGCGCTGACCGACGGTGGCTGGGACCTGGCTGCAGGTGCGACACCGCGTGCGCGGCGCGACAGCGCCGACCTCACGGGAGTCGGCGAGGTCGGCACCGAGCTCACCGTCCGTCGGGCGGTCGAGCAGGGCAACGTGATCATCGGCTCGACAGGGATCTCCGCGACCGACGACCGCCGGTTCATCATGTCGGTGCTCTCGGCAGTCCTGGGTGGGGGCATGTCGTCGCGGCTCTTCCAGGAGATCCGTGAGAAGCGTGGCCTCGCGTACTCGACCTACTCCTTCGCGTCGGGTCACGGAGGCATCGGGACCTTCGGTCTCTACGCAGGATGCGCCCCCGCGAAGATCGACGAGGTGAGCGAGCTCATGGTCCTCGAGCTCGAGAAGCTCGCCGACTCCGGGATCACCGCCTCCGAGCTCGCGCGGAGCATCGGGCAGCTCTCGGGCGGTCTGGTCCTCGGGCTCGAGGACACCGGCTCACGCATGAGCAGGCTCGGCAAGGCAGACCTCGTCACCGGGGAGCTGCTGAGCGTCGCCGAGTCGCTCGAGCGGATCCGCACCGTGACCGCAGAAGACGTCCAGGCTCTCGCCAAGGACCTCGCGGCACGCCCGCGGTCCACCGTGCGCGTGGGGCCCTTCGGAGACTGACGCTCGGGGCCCGTCCTCTGGCCCGAGACGACGTCACGACACGTCACGACACAGCAGCAGCACCAGCAGCACGACAGAGCCGCCGTCAGGCAGCCTCGCTCCTCAGGGAGCGACGCTCTCCGACGGCGGCTTCGTCGTGGGGGCCGCACAGTCTGGCGCGGCGACGTGCGCGACGCCGGTCTCGCTGATAGGCGGGTGGGGAGCGGCGGCGTCTCCGAGGGCGAGGTGCTGGTCTTGGTCTCCGCAGAGGTCCGCTGACCCGATGTCGCCTCCGACCAGGAGCTGGAGTGCGCGCGTCGAGACGATGGTCCGTGTCGAGGCCACGAGCACCCCGCACGCTCCGGCGACCAGGACGAGCAGGTCGGTGTCGAGGTGCACCAGGAGAGAGGCGACGGCGACGGCGAGCAGGAGGACCACGACAGCGCCCTTCCAGGCCGACGAGACGCCGCCCGAGAGCGCCGGGGGTGAGCCGAGGACCCAGGCGGCGACCAGGGTGCCGACGACCACGAGGAACCCGGGGTCGAGGAGCACAGGCCACCCTGGCGCTCCGAGGGGAGAGGAGACGAAGTAGATCCCGCCTGCCGCCTGGAGCAGCACCACTCCACCGCAGAGGAGCACGACGACAGCAGCCGCCACGTGCGCCGCCCGGTCGACCTCGCGGGCGAGGACCGCGCGCGGAGAGGGTGTGCTCGTCACCTGAGCGGTCCGGACGACGGCTGAGCCAGAGAGAACGGCTCGAGGGTGGACTCCGATCGCGTCCGCACCGAGGCGATGATCGCGAGAGGGTTCCCGCAGTCCCACCCGGGGACGACCTGCCCACGCAGGCGACCCGAAGCTGCGGAGCAGCAGAGGACCGGCCCAGATCGCGAGCGCGACGACGGCCGGTCCGGTCGCGGAGAGCAGGTCGAGCGACCACGTGGGCACGGCGGTGAGATCTCCCTGGTGGAGCGGGGTGCCGTCCCCGGGCCAGGCGAACCAGGTCTGCGACGGCAGCCCGTCGCGCAGGGCGCGGGTGCTGTTGACCCCGTCCAGCCAGGCCGCCACGGTCCAGACGGCGAGGAGCCCGGAGCCCGTGGCGCTCGGCCACCACCACCGAGCACCGTCGCGGGTCGAGACGGCCCACGACAGCACGGTCACGACGAGCGACGTGCTGGTCGTCCATCCGGTGTACGGGGTGAGCAGAGCCTCTGACCCGGTGCGGACGAGCGTGTCCACGACAGGCGCCGCGAAGTACACGGACCACGAGGCGAGCGACTGCGTGGCTGCTGCTGCGGAGACAGTGGCTGCCGCAGCGCACGCGGACCACAGAAGACTTCTGAGAGATCTCACACCGGGGCATCGACACCTAGGACGTCGGGCTTGAGCCAGGGCCTATAGGCTGACGCCCGTGACTGGACAGCCCTCTCAGACGATCAGGGTCGCGGTGCTCGGCGCCGACGGCCGCATGGGACGTGCGGTCTGCGCCGCCGTCGACGCAGCACCCGACCTCGATCTCGTGGCGCAGGTGCGCGCCGGTGACGACCTGGCGGCGAGCCTCGACGGCGTCGACGTCGCGGTCGACTTCACGGTGCCCTCGGTGACCGAGGCCAACGTGCGCACGCTCGTCGATGCTGGTGTGCATGCCGTCGTCGGGACGACAGGCTGGACCGACGAGAGCCGTGGGCGCATCAGCGACCATCTGGCGGCGCGGGCCGACCACGGGTCCGAGGTCGGGGTGCTCATCGCGCCGAACTTCGGGCTCAGTGCTGTGCTCGCCATGACCTTCGCCGCGAAGGCCGCCAGGTTCTTCGAGTCGGTCGAGGTCGTCGAGCTCCACCACCCGGACAAGATCGACGCGCCGAGCGGGACCGCCCGGCACACCGCCACCGCGATCGCCGCTGCGCGCCGCGAGGCCGGCGTCGCACCGAGCCCGGACGCGACCGAGACGGGTCTCGACGCCCGCGGCGCGGACGTGGACGGCGTCCGCGTGCACGCCGTCCGGCTGCGCGGTCTCGTCGCGCACGAGGAGATCTTGCTCGGCAACGAGGGGGAGCAGCTCGTCATCCGTCAGGACTCCT
Source organism: Sanguibacter biliveldensis (assembly GCF_033798665.1). NCBI lineage: Bacteria > Bacillati > Actinomycetota > Actinomycetes > Micrococcales > Sanguibacteraceae > Sanguibacter > Sanguibacter biliveldensis. Next base: position 2,616,449 of record NZ_CP138359.1, on the reverse strand, counting down.
TCGACAGGAAGTCCTTCATGCCCGGCGTGCTCCTCGCGATCCGCGAGGTCGTCAGCCGCCCCGGCCTCACGGTCGGCCTGGAGAACGTCCTCGACCTCTCGTGAAGATCCGTCCGCTCCTCGGCGCCGTCGCCGTCACGGCGCTCTTGGCCCTGTACGTCGTCGCGGTCTTCGGCAGGGTCGTCGCCCTCGTGCAGACGGGTGAGCCCGTCGCGGTGGTCTTCGGCCTCGGTGTGGCCGTGGTCCCGGTGCTCGTGGTCGCGCTCGTGGCCCGCGAGTGGTGGACCGGCGTGGTCGTCCAGCGCATGGCGGACCGTCTCGCCGCGGACGGCGAGCTGCCTGTCGACACGCTCCCGCGATCCCCGGGCGGCCGGATCGACAGGTCCGCGGCCGACGAGCAGTTCGGCGCGTACAGGGCGCGGGTCGAGGCCGAGCCGGAGAGCTGGCGCGCGTGGTACCTGCTGGCCTTCGCCTACGACGCCTCGGGGGACCGCAAGCGCGCCAGGTCGTCGCTGCGCACGGCGGCAGGGTTCTTCCGCGCGGAGCAGCGCGCCCGCTGACACGCTGCCCTGAGCGTGCGGGCACCCCTGCTCGGCGCAGCGGCGTCGGACAGGCGAGCGCCGCGTCAGGCTAGCGGTCGAGGGACGCCGACCACCGTCGTTCTGCGACGGGACGCCCCGCCACGTCGAGGACCCGGGTCCGGCCGTCCTCGGCCAGACCCGCACCTGCGAAGAAGGCCTCGCGCGCCGTGTCGCCCTCGAGCACCCAGGTGCTCAGGTCGTCGGCCCCGTCGGCGCGGAGCCTGTCGACCGCAGCAGACAGCAGCCGAGATCCGTGCCCGGAGCGCTGGGCGGTCGGCAGCACCTCGAGCGCGACGACCTGACCTGGCGCGACAGCCACGAAGCCGACGACGTCAGCCCGCTCGCAGGCCACGAGGACAGCGAAGTCCCGGCCGGGCGGAGAGGTGATCGCCGTCTCCCAGCGCTCCCGCATCTGGGCGACGTCCAGGTCCGCGAGCGCCTCGTCGCCGAGAGCGCCCCCGTGCGCGGCGCGCCAGGCCTCGACCTGGATGCGGACGACGTGGTCGGCGTCCTCGGGCAGGGACGGGCGGACGGAGACGTCTGCGGACTCGGTGAACAGTGCCATGGCGCGACCCTACCGGCTGCGTCTCGTCAGCGACCGCCCGGAGCCGGACCCGAGGTGCTCACATCGCGACGTAGACGGTCTCGAGGTACTCGTCGAGGCCGGCCTCCCCGCCCTCCCGGCCGAGCCCCGACTGCTTGAGCCCTCCGAAAGGGGCGCTCGCGTCGGAGACGAGACCACGGTTGATGCCGATCATCCCGGCCTCGAGCGAGTCGGACAGGTGCAGGGCGCGGCCGAGGTCGCGGGTGTACGCATAAGCCACCAGACCATACTCGGTGCCGTTCGCGAGCTCGATCCCGTCGTCGTCCGAGCCGAAGGTGACGACGGGTGCGACGGGGCCGAAGGTCTCCTCCGTGACGACGGCGTGGTCCCGGGGGACACTGTCGAGGACCGTGGGCAGGTAGAAGTGCCCGCGCCCCGAGGGCGCAGACCCGCCTGTGCGCACGCGGGCTCCGGCGTCGACCGCCGACTGGACGACCGAGTCGACAGACTCCACGGCTGCGGCCTCGATGAGCGGACCGACGGTGACGCCGTCCCGGCTCCCGGGGCCGACCACCAGGTCGTCGAAGGCCGCGGTGAGCCTGTCCGTGAACTCTGCAGCCACGGACTCCTGCACGAGGAACCTGTTGGCTGCGACGCAGGTCTGCCCGGAGTTGCGCATCTTCGCGATCATCGCGCCCTCGACCGCGGCGTCGAGGTCCGCGTCGGCGAAGACGAGGAACGGGGCGTTCCCGCCGAGCTCCATCGACGTCTTGAGGATGCCGCCCGCGGCGCTCTCGAGCAGCGAGCGCCCGACAGGGGTCGACCCTGTGAAGGAGAGCTTGCGCAGGCGAGGGTCGGCGAGCAGCGGGCCTGTGACGTCCCGCGAGGACGAGGTCGGGACGACGTTGAGGATCCCGCCCGGCAGCCCGTGCGCCACGAGCGCGGCGCGCACGAGCTCGGCCACGTAGAGCGTGGTGAGAGGGGTCAGCCGGGCAGGCTTGACGACGACCGTGCAGCCTGCGGCGAGCGCAGGTGCGATCTTGCGGGTGAGCATGGCCAGCGGGAAGTTCCAGGGCGTGATGAGGAGCGCCGGGCCGACGGGCCTGCGGTGGATCATCTGCGTGCCGCCGCCGGTGGGGGAGGTGCGCACGAGGCCGGGAACCCGGACCGCCTGCTCGGAGTACCACCTGACGAACTCAGCACCGTAGGTGACCTCGGCCCGCGACTCGGCGAGGGGCTTGCCGCACTCGGCGGTGATGAGCGCGGCGACGTCGTCGGCGTCGCGGGTCAGGGCGTCGAACACGTCGCGGAGCACGTCGGAGCGTGTCCGCGGTGACGCGCGACGCCAGACCTCGGCGTGCTCGTGCGCGGCGTCGAGGGCCCGCAGGCCGTCGTCGGGCGAGCCGTCGGCCACGTCGAAGAGCGACTCCTCCGTCGCCGGGTCCCAGACCTCGAAGGTCGCGCCGGTGCTCGAGGGCTGCCAGCGGCCGTCGACGAGCATCGACGTGGGGAGGTGGGCTGCGACGGAGGGGGACAGGGGTGAGGTGCTCATCCCTCAGTATGGGCACGGGGGTGCCACGGTCGCCCGAGGAGACGCAGGAGGAGACGTCGTCTGCCCCGGGCTGCGCGGGAGCGACGTGCCCCAGGTCACCCACCAGCCCGGGCCTAGACTGGACGCCATGACGTCTTCGCCTCTGCAGGTCCCTTCGCCCGCCGTCCCGACGCAGTACGAAGACCTGCTGCGCCGCGTCATGGAGCACGGGACCCGCAAGGCAGACCGCACAGGCACGGGGACCCGCAGCGTGTTCGGGCACCAGATGCGCTTCGACCTCTCCGAGGGCTTCCCGCTCGTGACGACCAAGCGCGTCCACCTGCGATCGATCGTCGGCGAGCTCCTGTGGTTCTTGCGCGGCGACTCCAACGTCCGCTGGCTCCAGGACAACGGCGTGCGGATCTGGAACGAGTGGGCTGACGAGGACGGCGAGCTCGGCCCGGTCTACGGCGTCCAGTGGCGCTCGTGGCCCACGCCCGACGGCCGGCACGTCGACCAGGTCTCCCAGGTCCTCGAGACCCTGCGCACGAACCCCGACTCCCGGCGGATGATCGTCTCGGCCTGGAACGTCGCAGACCTCGACGAGATGGCGCTCATGCCGTGCCATGCCTTCTTCCAGTTCTACGTCGCGGACGGCAGGCTCTCGTGCCAGCTGTACCAGCGCTCGGCCGACCTGTTCCTCGGGGTGCCCTTCAACGTCGCGAGCTACGCGCTCCTCACGCACATGGTCGCCCAGCAGGTCGGGCTCGAGGTCGGCGACTTCGTCTGGACCGGCGGGGACTGCCACGTCTACGACAACCACGTCGAGCAGGTCACCGAGCAGCTGACCCGCACCCCCTACGCCTTCCCGACACTCGCCCTGCGCAAGGCGTCGTCGCTCTTCGACTACACCTTCGACGACGTGGTCGTCGAGGGCTACCAGCACCACCCGACGATCTCGGCCCCGGTCGCGGTATGAGCCCCGTGCAGCAGGTGGGCCTCGTCTGGGCGCAGGCGCGCGGCGGGGTCATCGGCGCCGGGGGGACGATGCCCTGGCACCTGCCCGAGGACGGCGCACACTTCCGCCGGACGACCGCGGGGTCGGCCGTCGTCATGGGGCGCGCCACGTGGGACTCGCTGCCGAGCCGGTTCCGCCCGCTGCCCGGCCGTACCAACATCGTGCTCACCCGCACACCAGGGCTCGCGCTCGAAGGGGCCGAGGTCGTCGGGTCCCTCGAGGAGGCGCTCGCCGTCGGGGCCGACCTCTCGCCAGGTCGGGTCTGGGTGATGGGCGGCGGCGAGGTCTACAGGCAGGCGCTCGCGGTCGCCGACCTCCTCGTGGTCACCGAGATCGACACGCAGGTCGACGGGGACACGTACGCGCCGGAGATCGGTGACGGCTGGGTGGCCGAGCCTGTCGTCGGAGACGAGAGCGGTCCTGACGGCTGGACGCAGTCCCGCACAGGGCTCCGGTTCAGGTTCGTCGAGCACCGCCGGGCAGCGCCGCTCGACTGAGGCGCCCGGCCTCCCTCAGGCTGGGACCTGCTCCGCCGCGCGAAGCTCGGACACCGAGACGAAGGTGTAGCCCTCGTCGGTCAGCTCGGCGAGCAGCCTGCGCACCGCGACGTACAACGAGTCGGCGGGGGTCCCGCGACCGTCGTGGCAGAGCACGACCATGCCCGGGCTCGCCGTCGCGACGTCGGTGTCGACCACCTTCTCCGCCTTCTCGGTCGGCAGGTGGTGCGACCACAGCGCCACGTCGTACCCGAGCTCTGAGGCGACGAGCAGGCCCGGTGCGTCGATCCGTCCCCAGGGCGGCCGCACGAGCGTGGGTGCGGTCCCGGTCGTCTCGGCGATCGCGTCGTGCGTCGAGCCGAGGTTCTCGCGGATCGCGTCGACGCTCATCGTGCTGAGGTCGAGGTGCCCGGACCCGTGGCTGGCGATCTCGTGACCGGCGTCGTGGACGTCCCGGGTGATCTCGGGGTGCTCGACGACGGCGTCGCCCATCTGGAAGAACGTCGCCCGGGCGTCGTGCGCGGCGAGCGCGTCGAGGACCTGCGGGGTCCAGCGAGGGTCGGGTCCGTCGTCGAAGGTGAGCGAGACGAGCCTCTCGGCAGGGTGGGCCCGCCAGAAGACCTCGGTGCGGCACGCGACCGTCGAGTCTTGAGGGCGCGGCGCGACACGGTCGGTGGGGGACAGGCCGCGGTGCGGGGCGATCCCCGTCAGGGCCTCGGCCGTGAGGACGGCGCCGACGGTCCCCACCATCGTCAGCGCGGACGCACCCATCATGCGGCGTCTGGACATGGTCGTGCTCATACGGTGGCCCCCTGCTGGACGTGATGCGGCCCCTCGGCCGCGCGCCAAGACCCTACCGGACCAGCGAGGACCCTCGGCGTACCTGCGAGCAGCGGGTCTCCGGGTCCCGGCACGGGGGCCGCGACGGGTAGGTTATGACCATGGCGCTCCCGACCTCCAGCACCCGTCCCTTCGGCACGATGCTCACCGCGATGGTGACCCCCTTCAGCCCCGACGGTGCTGTCGACCTCGACGCCGCCGTCACTCTCGCGAGGCACCTGGTCGACGGTGGGCACGACGGCCTGGTGCTCAACGGGACGACCGGAGAGTCTCCGACGACCCACGCCCCCGAGAAGGCCGAGCTGGTCCGCGCCGTCGTCGACGCCGTCGGAGACCGCGCCGTGATCGTCGCGGGGGCCGGCTCGAACGACACCGACCACTCGATCCGCATGGCCGAGCAGTCCGCGGCCGCCGGTGCGCACGGGCTGCTCGTCGTCTCGCCCTACTACTCCCGCCCCTCGCAGGAGGGCATCGTCCAGCACACCACGGCGATCGCCGACTCGACCGACCTGCCCGTCATGGTCTACGACATCCCGGGCCGCTCCGGTGTGCGCCTCACGTCTGAGACCTACGAGCGGCTCGCGGGGCACGACAAGATCGTGGCCGTGAAGGACGCGACAGGTGACGTCTACGCCGCCGCGCAGAACATCGCCCGCACGGGTCTCGCCTGGTACAGCGGCGACGACGCCCTCTATCTGCCCTTCCTGGCCCATGGCGCCGTGGGTCTCGTGAGCGTCGTGGGGCACGTCGTGGGTCGCGAGCTTGTCGAGATCGGGCAGGCCTTCCAGGCTGGAGACCACGCACGGGCCACGTCGCTGTTCGTCAGCATCGTCCCGGTCATTGACGCGGTGATGGGCGGCGGCTTCGGCGTGGTGATGATCAAGTCGGCGCTCGTCGACCTCGGTCTCATCCCTGACGGGCACCTCAGGCTCCCGCAGGTCGGGGCGACGCAGGCCGAGGCTGAGGCCGTGCGCGCTGCGCTGCGCGCGGTCGGGCTGCTCGACGGCTCCGCCTCGCTGTAGACGGCGTCTGACAACGGGGTCGCCCTGTCCCTGCGGCCGGTCAGGTGACGAGCCGACGGGGGTGGGCGTGCACCGCCACCGGGGTCTCCTCTGCGGGTGATGTTCGACGCGTTGTCGTCGTGGGAGGTGGGGACCTCTCCCCGCTGACCTGACGCGGCGCTGTCGCGCGTATACCCTGACAGCGATTCCGCGATGCATGCCGAGCTCCACCACCTGGGAGGACCCCCCATGACCTCACGCTTCAACCCCCCTCCGGGTTGGCCCCCTGCCCCTGCAGGCTGGACGCCCCCGCCCGGCTGGAGCCCGGACCCCTCGTGGCCGTCGCCGCCCCCCGGCTGGCAGCTCTGGGTCGAGGACGGTGCCGACGGTGGCCCGGCCGGGGCCTCCGACGACGTGTCACGGTTCTCCAAGCCCGACGCCCAGTCCGCCGCGACGTCGGTCATGCCGACCTACCAGGCTCCCGGAGCCCCTCAGCCGGGCGCTGTCCCGCCGAGCGGCTCTGTCCCCACGGTGCCTCCGGCGCCGTGGTCGGCGCAAGGCTCGGCCCCGTCGTGGCAGCAGGGTCCGTCCGGTCCCGGTGGCCCCGGCGCCGGTGGTCCTGACGGCTCCGGACCGTCGCGCTCGGGCGGCAAGCAGTGGCTCATCCCCGTGATCATCGCGATCGTCGCGATCGGTGCCATCATCGCCGTCCTCTTCGCGACAGGCGTGCTCGGCGGGAGCGACGACCCGGAGCCCAAGCCGACCACGTCGTCCACGGCCGCAGAGACCGAGGACCCGACCGACGAGCCGACGACCGACGACGCCACGGACGAGCCGACCGACGAGCCGACGACCGACGACGCCACGGACGAGCCGACCGTCGAGCCGACCGACGAGGCGTCCGCCCCGGTGACCGGAGACGGTGGCTCGCGCACCTCTCCGCTCGCTCCCGGCGAGACCGCCCCGCTCGGCGAGTGGACGACCTCCTTCGCGGCCACGAACACCGATGCCTGGACCGAGATCTCTGCGTCGGGCGACGTGTCGGACTACTACGCGCCGACCGACGGGAACAGCTTCCTCATGGCGCCCGTGACCGTCACCTTCCTGGGTGAGGGCAGCGAGCCGCTGTACATGCTGGAGTACGTCTTCGTCTCGGCCGACGGCGTCACCTACAAGGATAAGTGCGGCTACGCACCGCTCCCGAACGAGCTCGACACCGGCCAGGAGCTCTACACCGACGCGTCGGTGACGGGCAACGTCTGCATCACCGTCCCGACCGACAAGATCGACGGCGGTGTCTGGCGCATGAGCGGCTGGGACCGTGTGAACAAGGACACCGAGGCGTACTTCGGCCTCAAGTGACCTGACGGGACCTCGGCTCGCGCCGACGGTCCCGTGCCCTGACGGAGCCAGGTGGTGGACACGCACCGCCTGGCTCCGTCGTTCGCGGCCTGCGCACGGATAGATTGGCGCCTATGGCTACGCGGACTACCCCCACCCCTCGCTCGACCTCGGGTGGCGCGAGGGGCGGCAAGACAGCCGCCCCCCGGACCGCTGCCAAGAAGGCGCCGGTCGTCGAGACCCGCCCCCCGTGGTTCGTCCGGGCGGTGCGTGGCTTCTTCATGGGCATCGCCCACCTCTTCGGAGGGACGGCACGCAGGGTCGGTCGCGGAGCACGAGACCTCGACCCGGCCCACAGGCGCGACGGGCTGGCCTTCGTCCTGCTGGCCTTCGCCCTCGTCGTCGCCGCCCGTGAGTGGTGGGGCGTCGAAGGCTCGGTCGCCGAGGGTCTGCACGTCCTGGTCGCCGGCACGCTCGGCGTCGTGGCCATCGCGCTGCCCGTCGTGCTGCTCGGCATGGCTGTGCGCATCATGCGGCACCCGGACCGCGAGCAGGCCAACTCCCGCATGACCATCGGGCTGTGCGCCATCACCGTCGCAGTCTGCGGCGTCGTGCACATCGGATCTGGACGGCCCGTCCCCGCAGAGGGCTTCGAGCAGCTGCGCGAGGCCGGCGGGATCGTCGGGTACGCGATCGGTCACCCCCTCTCCGCAGGGCTGAGCACGTGGGTCGCCGTGCCGATCCTGCTGCTGCTCGCCTTCTTCGGCGTCCTCGTGGTCACCGCGACACCCGTGCACGCCATCCCGACGCGCCTGCGCGGCGTGTACGACAGGCTCACGGGCAACGACCAGCACGGCCTCGGCAGCGACGCGGCCGACGTCGAGCACGACGACGACGACCTCCACCTCGCCGAGGGCGTCTCGCGCCACGACGGCACCGACCCCGAGCCCGCACCGGCTGCGAAGCCGCGACGGGTCCGCGGCTCGCGAAAGTCGCGCGAGCAGACTGCCGACGACTCCACGACGGTGCTCCCCGGAGGCTACGTGGGCGACGAGGCCTTCGAGCGCGCCGCAGCCCTCGAGCGCGAGCTGCTCGAGAACGCCGCCGCCGACGGGGGAGACGTCTACGCCGACCCCGAGACCGAGATGCTCGCCGCCGCCGTCGTGTACGGGGAGGACGACCCCTCCGACGCCTCGCGCCCGGCGGTGCCCTCGGACGCCCCGACCGCGGCGATCGCGACGGTCGTCGAAGACCGTACCGCCCGGGTCTTCGACGCACCTCCGACGACCGCCGTGCCTCCCGGCGAGCAGCCCATGCTCGACGGCGACACCGTGTACGTGCTCCCCGACGAAGACACCCTGGTCAAGGGCGCGCCGCACAAGGTCCGCTCGGCAGCGAACGACCGCGTCGTCGAGGCCCTCACGACGGTCTTCGAGCAGTTCGACATCGCCGCGAAGGTCACCGGCTTCACCCGCGGGCCGACGGTCACCCGCTACGAGGTCGAGGTCGGTCCTGGGCTCAAGGTCGAGCGCGTCACCGCGCTCAGCAAGAACATCGCCTACGCGGTCGCCTCGGCCGACGTCCGCATCCTCTCCCCGATCCCCGGCAAGTCTGCGATCGGCATCGAGATCCCGAACACGGACCGCGAGACCGTCGTGCTCGGAGACGTGCTGCGCTCAGCCGTCGCACGGCGCTCCGAGCACCCGATGATCATGGGTGTCGGCAAGGACGTCGAGGGCGGCTACGTCGTCGCGAATCTCGCCAAGATGCCGCACATCCTCGTGGCCGGTGCGACCGGCGCCGGAAAGTCCAGCTTCGTCAACTCGATGATCACCTCGATCCTCATGCGCGCGACCCCCGACGAGGTGCGCATGGTGCTCGTCGACCCGAAGCGTGTCGAGCTGACGATCTACGAGGGCATCCCGCACCTCATCACCCCGATCATCACCAACCCGAAGAAGGCTGCCGAGGCCCTCGAGTGGGTCGTCCGCGAGATGGACGCCCGCTACGACGACCTGGCGATGTTCGGGTACAAGCACATCGACGACTTCAACGCCGCGGTCCGCTCCGGCAAGGTCAAGCCGCTGCCCGGCTCCGAGCGCAAGATCGCGCCGTACCCCTACCTGCTGATCGTCGTCGACGAGCTCGCCGACCTCATGATGGTGGCCCCCCGCGACGTCGAGGCGTCGATCCAGCGGATCACCCAGCTCGCCCGTGCGGCGGGCATCCACCTCGTGCTCGCCACGCAGCGTCCGAGCGTCGACGTGGTCACCGGGCTCATCAAGGCCAACGTCCCGTCGCGGCTCGCCTTCGCGACGTCGTCGCTCGCCGACTCGCGCGTCGTGCTCGACCAGCCCGGGGCGGAGAAGCTCGTCGGGCAGGGTGACGCCCTGTTCCTGCCGATGGGCGCGTCCAAGCCGATCCGTGTCCAGGGCGCGTGGGTAGGGGAGAGCGAGGTCCACGCCGTCGTCGAGCACGTCAAGGCCCAGCTCAAGCCCGTCTACAGGGCCGACGTCGCCGTCACGGCGACCAAGAAGCAGGTCGACGAAGACATCGGCGACGACCTCGACCTGCTGCTGCAGGCCGCCGAGCTCGTCGTGACCACCCAGTTCGGGTCGACGTCGATGCTGCAGCGCAAGCTGCGGGTCGGCTTCGCCAAGGCCGGGCGCCTCATGGACCTGCTCGAGTCCCGCGAGATCGTCGGCCCGTCGGAGGGGTCCAAGGCGCGCGACGTCATGGTCCAGCCCGACGACCTCCCGGCCACCCTCGCGATGCTCCGCGGAGACGGCGGGGCCGCTGGCGGCGCGTCCCAGGGGCCAGGTGCACCCTTCGACGCCCAGGCCGACGAGCCGGCGGCCTCGCACTACGAAGATCTCAGCGCGAACATGCCGCCGACTGCCGTGGACTACCACGACAGCGCCGACACCGAGGACGACGGCTGGAGCGGCCCGGTCCGGTGAGGTCGGTGTGCTCAGCGCTGGCCGGGCGGGGCCCGCGGGGCGAGGTCCTCCGCCGCGGATCTGTGGTCGCGAGGCATGCGCCCGATCGTGCGGCCTGACGGAGGAGTCGCGGCCTGGCTGTCGCCGCGGGGTGGCGCAGGCTGACTCACGAGCGCCTACGCTGGTCGGGTGAGTACCCAGACAGCGTCGCCGTGGAACATCGCGAACATCATCACGATGGTGCGCATCGCCCTCGTCCCCGTCTTCGGGTGGGCGTTGATGCAGGAGGGCGGCGACGACGTCACCTGGCGCCTCGTGGCCGTCGTGATCTTCGGGGTCGCGGCGATCACCGACAGGCTCGACGGGTACCTCGCCCGCAAGAACGACCTCGTGACAGACCTCGGCAAGATCCTCGACCCGATCGCCGACAAGGTCCTCATCGGGACGGCGCTCGTCCTGCTCTCCGTCCTCGGAGAGCTCTGGTGGTGGGTCACGATCGCGATCCTGGTCCGCGAGCTGGGCATCACCCTCATGCGGATGGTCATCCTGCGCTACGTCGTCATGCCGGCCTCGCGCGGGGGCAAGCTCAAGACCGTCCTGCAGTCCGTGGCGATCCCCATCTTGCTGCTCCCGCTCGACCACCTCCCCGCTTTCGTCGGGTGGGTCGGCAACCTGGCGATGGGGGCTGCCTTCGTAGTCACGATCGCGACGGGTGTCGACTACGCGCTCCAGGGATGGCGCGTGGTCCGCGAGCACAGGGCAGAGCAGCGGCTCTCGGGTGCCGACGGCACCGAGACCGTGCGGCACGGCTCGCAGCAGCCGTGAACAGCCCTGTGGGCAGCCCGACCCGGTTGGTCGGTCTGCTGGCGGCGTCCGGGCGGACGCTCGCCACGGCTGAGTCGCTGACCGGAGGGGCTCTCGCCGCGCGTGTGGTCGACGTCCCTGGGGCGTCGGCGGTCTTCCAGGGTGGCGTGGTCGCCTATGCGACCGAGCTCAAGGCACGGCTTCTCGACGTCGACGCGGACCTGCTCGCGCGCCGTGGCGCTGTCGACCCTGACGTGGCTCTCGCGATGGCGGCCGGGGTCCGCGTGCGTCTGGGTGCTGACGTCGGCGTGTCGACGACAGGTGTCGCCGGACCCGACCCCCAGGACGGCGTCGACCCGGGCACCGTGTACGTCGCGGTCGACGACGGGACGGGTGAACCTCGCGTCCGCCGGCTCCAGGTCGAGGGACCGCGCGACGTCGTCCGGGCCGCGAGCGTGGAGGCTGCGCTCGGTCTGCTCGACGAGGTGCTGTCTGCGGGGTGAACCCTGTCCCACCTGGCGGAGCGCGGGAACAACGGGGCACCCCGTCGCGTTGGACAGGGCGTGATGACAAATCGTGGTGACCGCCGGACCGATGTGACGAGACCGTCGAGATCTGGCGTCGGTGTTCCCCTCGCAGGGCAGCCTGTCGGTCGATCAGGGTACGGTAGAACAGACGCAGCGTCGACGTCCGCACGACCGGACGGACGACGGAGCGTCATCATGAGACCACAGCCAGCACCGGACACGAGAGGAGGACGTCAGATGGTCGTACTACGCCGCGAGATCGGTGACGTACTGCGAGATGCTCGCCAGCTTCAAGGACGCACGCTCCGCGAGGTGTCCTCGGCAGCACGGGTGTCGCTCGGGTACCTCAGCGAGGTCGAGCGAGGCCAGAAGGAAGCATCGTCGGAGCTTCTCGGTTCGATCTGCGAGGCTCTCGACATCCCCCTCTCCTCGATCCTGCGAGAGGTCAGCGACCGCATCGCGGTCGCCGAGGGTCTGCTCATCCCCGACACCGTCCCGGCAGACCTTGCCGCCATGGGTCGGGACCAGCTCGGGCGTCCCGTGAAGGACCTCCAGCCGATCGGCTGACAGACCGGCCCTCCGGGGCCCCGCGGTCAGACCGCACGCACGACCTCGATCAGGCCGCGTACCCCAGGGTGCGCGGCCTGATCTTCTTGTGTCTCGAGTCCCTGCTCGGGTCCGCGGGAGCCCGCGCTCGCTCAGGCCCGGCCCGGCGGCGGAGGCTGGCACGTCGGGCAGTAGAACATCGGGCGCTCCATCGGGGCGACCCCCGCGAGACCGCGGACGATCGTGGTGCCGCAGCGGTGGCACGGAGACCCGGACCTCGAGTGCACGTGCACGATCCGACCGTCGACAGGTCGAGCGATCCCTCGTCCGAGGTTGCGCCGGATGCTGCCCAGGAGCGGACGCAGGTCGACCTCGGCCGCAGGGGTCCACGGCCAGATCTTCTGGTCGAAGAGGCCTTCGGCCGCGAAGAGGGTGCCGACCCCGACCATGAGCGTCTGGTCGAGCAGGCAGTCTCCGACAGGTCGGGCCCCCTGCTCCTGGTAGCTGCGGAGCACCGCGGTGAGCCCGTCGGGCGAGCTGGCGAAGTCTGGCGCGAGGATGTCCGGGCCGAGATGGTCGAGCAGCGTGTGCTCGTCTCGCGTCCTCACCAGGTCGAGCATGCCGAGCCTGTCGCCGACGCAGGTCCAGGTCTCGTTGGCGAGCACGGCACGGACCGTCGGGCTCCGGGCCAGGCGCGCGGCGGGGTCTGTCCTGTGCACCCGCCACGTGCCGTCCATCCGCAGGTGGGTGTGGAGCGTCCACCCCGTGTCGACGGTCGTCAGGACGTGCTTGCCGTAGGCGCGAGAGCGCAGCACGGTCGCACCGGCCAGAGCCGTCGGGTCGAGGTTCGGCCACCGGAGCTCGGCCCAGGTGAGGACCGTGCCGCTGAGCGCCTCGTCGAGGCGGCGGGCCGTCAAGTAGACGGTGTCTCCCTCAGGCACGGGCCGTTCCTGACGTGGGACGGCCTGCGGGCAGACCGGAGAGCCGCAGACCGGAGGGTGTCGGGCCGAAGCCCGCGCCGACGAGGGCAGCCACGCCAGCGGTGCGGCTCGAACCGCCGACCGTCAGCGACTCGTCGCCGTCGACCCTGCGGAGCGTCACCTTGCCGAGCCTGCCGTCGGAGACGGCGCGTGCGAGCGCCCGGGCGGCCGCGTCGAGCACGACAGGGTCGTCGCTGAAGGTCAGGAGGCTGCGCCCCCCGCGCTCGAGGTACAGGGCGAGCTCACCGCGGACCACGACGACGTGCGCCCCAGCCTTGCGCCCAGGTCGGTGCCCCGAACGCCCTGCCTCCTCAGCCCCCGGCGAGGCAGGCCAGGCGAGCGCCGCGCCGTAGGGCTGCGCGGGGTCGGTCGCGGCCAGGCACAGGGCTGTCGGCGGATCGGTCCGCTCGGCCTCTCGGAGCCTGTCGTTCTCGGCCGTGCGGAGCTGGTCGACAGCGCCCGGGAGCGCGAACTGCGACCCTCCGAGGTGCTCGACGAAGTACCCGCGACGGACCTGACCGGCCGACTCGAGGGCGCCGAGCACCTTGTAGACCCCCCTGTACTCCGAGGTCACCTGCTCGGCGCCGGTGACGGCCCGGGTGAGCACACCGTGCCGGTCCAGCAGGACCGTCGCGAGCGCATGGGCGCGACGGGTCGTGTCGACGTCGCGCACCGGGAGGGCAGACCATCTCCCGCCACCTGACGGGTCGGCGGCTGCCTCTCGGAGCGACGAGGCCGTGGCTCCGAGCGAGGAGAAGCGCGGACGACGGCTCAGCGGTCGCGGCCTGGCCGCCGGGGTGGACCTGCTCGCCGCTCGGCGACCGCTCAGCCGGCCGCGCAGGGGACCGAGGGTGTCGTTGGTGACCTGGCCGGACCAGACGAGCTCCCAGAGTGCCGCGAGCACGTCGGGGCCGGGGTGCTCGAGCGACGAGGCGAGCCGAGGGTAGAAAAATCCGCCCGCTGCCTCGAGGAGCCCGAGAACTGCCGCCTGCAGCTCGGTCAGCGGTGCGTCGTCGGTCTCCACGGGGCGCAGCGTCAGGTGGGCCGACTCAGCGAGGTGCAGGCTGACCATGGCGTCCGCCGTACCTCGACCGCCCGGGAGCTCGTGGTGGCCGCACCAGACGACCTCGCCCGAGGTGGTGAGCTCGTCGAGCATCGAGGGTCTGTAGTCGACGACACGGGCGGGGAGGATCTGGGACTCGAGGGCGGAGACGGGCACGGGTGCACCTGAGAGCTGTTCGACGACCCTGTAGAGCCCGTCGACGCCTCGCAGGCCGCCGACAGACTGCCAGCGGGGCAAGAAGACACCGAGGGCCGGGTGCTGGACGGGCTCGACCTCGGCGCGCAGGGCAGCGAGCGACCTGCGGCGCAGGGTGCGTAGGACGTCGGCGTCGCAGTACTCCTCGCCCGTCCCGCCGAGGACGTCGGGCCGGAGGCGTCCCGTGACGAGCTGCCCTGCTTGCACGTGGCGTCGCAGGACGTCTGCGACGACAGCAACCCCGAGCCCGTACCGTGCCGCGAGGTCGCGTGCTGCGAAGGGGCCGTGCGTGCGGGAGTACCGCCTCACGAGGTCACCGAGCGGGTCGGGCACGAGCTCCGTGACGCTCTCGGGCAACCCGACGGGCAGCGCCACACCGAGGGCGTCGCGCAGGCGTCCGGCGTCTTCGGCCACGGCCCACCGTTCTGCGGGGTCGACCCCGGCGATCCTCACCTGGATGACCCGCCGGCTCGCGGCCAGCGTGTCGAGCCACGCCGGCGCCTCGGACCTGACGTCCTCGCGGGTGCGCTCGACCACCTCGGCGGTGGTCAGCGGTCCGGTGCGACGGAGCAGGTCCCACACGTCTTCACCGTGGCGGGCGTGCCGCTCGGGCGCGAGCCCGCTGAGCTCATGCTCGGTGCGGACCACGGCGTCGGGGTCGAGCAGGTCGGCGATCTGCGAGCTGCCGTCGCTGCCGAGCAGCTCGGCGAGCAGGTCCGGGTCGAGGGTCAGCGCAGCCGCGCGGCGCTCGGCGAGCGGGGCGTCTCCGTCGTAGAGGAACTGAGCCGTGTACCCGAACAGCAAGGACTGGGCGAAGGGCGACGGTGTCCGCGTGGTCACCTCGACGACGCGCACGGTGCCGTTCTCGACGTCTCGCATGAGGGAGACGAGGGATGCGACGTCGAAGTCGTCCTGCAGGCACTCACGGATCGCCTCGAGGACGATCGGGAAGTCGGGGAAGCCTGACGCGACGCTCAGCAGCTGGGCCGACCTGTGGCGCTGCTGCCAGAGCGGCTGGCGCCTGTCGGGCCGGCGCCGGGGGAGCAGGAGCGCTCGTGCGGCGGCCTCGCGGAACCGTGCGCCGAACAGGTTGGAGCCGCTGAGCTCGGTGCGCACCGCCGTCTCGACGGCCTCGGGGTCGAGCAACAGCTCAGAGAGGTCGACCTGGTCCCGCGACCCGTCGGTGCTCGTGCCGTCGGGGAGCTCGGCGAAGGGGTCGGAGACGTCCGGCATGCGCAGCACGATGCCGTCGTCGGAGTGCATGGCCGCGGCGTCGATGCCGAAGCGTTCCCTGATCCGCGCGGCGAGCACCAGCGCCCAGGGTGCGTGGACCTTCGCGCCGTAGGGGGAGTGGATGACCACACGCCAGTCTCCGAGCTCGTCGCGGAACCTCTCGACCAGCAGGGTCTTGTCGTCGGGGACGACACCCGTGGCCTCGCGCTGCTCGTCGAGGTAAGCGCGGAGGTTGTCTGTCGCCCAGGGGTCGAGCCCGGCCCAGGGGCTGTCGTCGGCACGAGACGCCTCGGTGCCCGGGGACGCTCCGTGCTCCCGGGCGGGTCCGGCGGCTCCTGCAGGGCCGGTCGCCTCGCGGACCCAGGCGCCGATGGCGCGGCCGAGCTCGGCAGGCCGTCCAGGGGAGTCGCCCTTCCAGAACGGCAACCGGCCCGGCACACCGGGCGCCGGGCTGACGAGCACCTGGTCCGGGGTGATGTCCTCGATCCGCCACGTGCTCGAACCGAGGGTGAAGGTGTCCCCGACGCGTGACTCGTAAACCATCTCCTCGTCGAGCTCGCCGACCCGTTTGCCACCTCGTGGAGCCCCGGAGTCACCTGTCGCGTCGGTCGCGCCGGAGGCGAGGAACACCCCGTAGAGGCCGCGGTCGGGGATCGTCCCGCCGCTCGTGACGGCGAGCCGTAGCGCGCCAGGTCGCGCGGAGAGGGTGTCCGTCACGCGGTCCCACACGATGCGCGCGCGAAGCTCGCCGAAGTCTTCGCTCGGGTACCGGCCGGCGAGCATGTCCAGCACGGCGCGCAGCGTGCGGTCACCCAGGGTGGTGTACGGGTCCGAGCGGCGCAGGACCGTCGCGAGCTCGTCGAGGTGCCAGTCGTCGGTCGCCACCATCGCGACGATCTGCTGCGCCAGGACGTCGAGGGGGTTGCGCAGCACGTGCACGGGTTCGATGCTCCCGGTCCGCATGCGCCCGGCGATGACTGTCGACGGGACGAGGTCACCTCGGTGCATCGGGAAGACGACGCCGTGCGAGACAGCGCCCACCTGGTGCCCTGCCCGCCCGATCCGCTGGAGCCCGCTCGCGACGGAGGGCGGAGAGCCGATCTGGACGACGAGGTCGATGGCGCCCATGTCGATGCCGAGCTCGAGAGACGAGGTCGAGACGACAGCGGGCAGCCGCCCTTCTTTGAGCTCTGTCTCGGTATGGGTGCGCTCGGCGCGGCTCATTGACCCGTGGTGGGCTCGGGCGAGGACGCCCGGTGCCCCGGTCGAGGCACCAGACTGACCTGAGACGAGCGCCGGGTGCACCTCGCCGTGGTCGACGGTTCCCTCGCCCTGACGCTCGGCCCACACCTCGTTCATGCGGGAGGTGAGCCGCTCGGCGCCGCGCCGCGAGTTGGTGAACACGAGCGTCGAACGGTGCGCCGCGACGAGGTCGACCACACGTTCTTCGATGTGGGGCCAGACCGAGGGTCGGGCTCGAGGTCCTGCGGCAGCACCGGAGAGGTCCGGCACGCCAGGGGCGGGCTGGGACGTGCCCGACCTGTCGGTGCTCGCGGCGGGTGCTCCGCCTGCGGGTGAGGTGACTGAGGCGTCGAGGCCCTGCGGGTCTGTGGTCCCGGCGGAGCCGGCCAGGTCGGTCTGCTCAGGTCCACCTCCGACCGACGGCGCTGACCGCAGGTCGGCGAGGTCGGGGACCGGCACCACGACGTCGACCTCGATCGTCTTCGATGCCGGCGGCTGGACCACGTCGACAGGTCGACCACCCTCGGACGGAGTCCTGCCCCCCGCGAGGAAGGCTGCCACGGCCGCCACCGGGGTGACTGTCGCCGAGAGCCCGATCCGCTGGACCGGAGCCTCGACGAGGGCGTCCAGCCGCTCGAGCGAGACGGCGAGGTGGGCACCGCGCTTGGTGCCGGCGACGGCGTGGATCTCGTCGAGGATCACCGTGGTGACACCTCGGAGGCCTTCCCTGGCCCCTGAGGTGAGGATGAGGAACAACGACTCCGGTGTCGTGATGAGGATGTCGGGGGGAGTGGTCGCGAAGGCGCGGCGCTCGCTCGCCGGGGTGTCCCCGGTGCGGGTGCCGACACGGACCTCACGGATGCTCTCGCCGCGGCGCGCTGCGGCCTGCCGGACCCCGGCGAGCGGAGACCGCAGGTTCCGCTCGACGTCGGCGGCCAGGGCCTTGAGGGGTGAGACGTAGAGCACGCGGCACCGAGCAGCAGGGTCGGGCTCGGGACCTGAGGCGTCCAGGAGCCCGTCGAGCGCCCACAAGAAGGCGGCCAGCGTCTTGCCCGAGCCTGTCGGTGCGACGACGAGGGCGTGGTGGCCGTCCGCGACGGCGTCCCAGGTACCGGTCTGTGCGGCGGTCGGTGCGTGGAAGGCACCGTCGAACCAGTCCTGCGTGGCGGGCCTGAAGCGACGCAAGCCGCTCAGAGGAGTCGTGCGGGCGCTCCCTGCGGGAGGGCGGGTGCCGCTCGACGTCTCGTCCTGCTCTGGTGTGGCCACCCTGACATTGTGTCTGGTCCCGCCGACACACGACGGACGTGGCACCCTACTGGTGTGCGAAACAGAGAGTTCTGGGACCTGGTGGACGAGGTGTTCGGCCGTGGGTACGGGCGGACGCTGGCTGACGACCAGATGCTCACCGCCCTCGGAGACCGCACAGCGGCCCAGGCGATCGAGGCGGGTGTCGAGCCGCGGGTGGTGTGGCACGCGCTGTGCGACGCCATGGACGTGCCCGACGAGCGCCGCTGGGGGCACGACAAGTTCCGGCAGGCGCCGCCGCCGCGCTGACAGGTCCCGACGGTCGCTGACGGTCGCCGCCGGGCGCTGACGGCACCGCCGCCGCGCTGACGGGCACTGACGGGCACTGACCGGCACTGACGGGCACTGCCGGTCAGTATCCGCAGACACGCCGAAGCCGCACTGGATCTTCGAACAGATGTTCGGTTATCGTTGTCCGCAGGGCGCCTCTTCTGATGCGTCGTCCACAGGTCCGCACGGCCGAGAGGTCGTTGTCAGTGGGTGGACGTAGCGTCCTCACCAACGACAGGCACCACACCGAGCGGGCTACCGCTCACAGACGGAGAGGCGGCAGACATGCCCGCACCAGCAGACCGCGAGAAGGCCCTCGAGGCGGCGCTCGCACAGATCGACCGGAACTTCGGCAAGGGCTCGATCATGCGGCTCGGCGAAGAAGGCCGCGCCCCCGTCGAGGTCATCCCGACCGGCTCGATCGCGCTGGACATCGCACTCGGCATCGGCGGGCTCCCGCGCGGCCGCGTCGTGGAGATCTACGGCCCCGAGTCGAGCGGTAAGACGACGGTCGCCCTCCACGCCGTCGCGAGCGCCCAGCGCAACGGTGGCATCGCCGCCTTCATCGACGCCGAGCACGCCCTCGACCCCGACTACGCGAAGAAGCTCGGCGTCGACACCGACGCGCTGCTGGTCTCGCAGCCGGACACCGGAGAGCAGGCCCTCGAGATCGCCGACATGCTGATCCGCTCCGGCGCGATCGACATCATCGTCATCGACTCTGTCGCGGCCCTCGTGCCCAAGGCTGAGATCGAGGGCGAGATGGGTGACAGCCACGTCGGTCTGCAGGCTCGCCTCATGTCGCAGGCGCTCCGCAAGATCACCGGTGCGCTCAGTTCCTCAGGGACCACCGCGGTGTTCATCAACCAGCTGCGCGAGAAGATCGGCGTGATGTTCGGCTCGCCCGAGACGACCACAGGTGGAAAGGCGCTGAAGTTCTACGCCTCGGTCCGCCTGGACATCCGACGCATCGAGACCCTCAAGGAGGGCACCGAGCCCGTCGGCAACAGGACCCGCGTCAAGGTCGTCAAGAACAAGATGGCCCCGCCGTTCAAGCAGGCTGAGTTCGACATCCTCTACGGTCACGGCATCTCCCGCGAGGGTGGGCTGATCGACATGGGTGTCGAGCACGGCTTCGTCCGCAAGTCCGGCTCGTGGTTCACCTACGACGGCGACCAGCTCGGGCAGGGCAAGGAGAACGCCCGCACCTTCCTCAAGGACAACCCCGACCTCGCCAACGAGCTCGAGAAGCGCATCAAGGAGAAGCTCGGCGTGGGCGCTCAGGTCGACGCCCCGGCCGTCCCAGCGCCGATCGACGCAGCGCCCGCCAAGGCTGCTGCCAAGGGGAAGAAGAGCGACTCCTGAGTCGCTCGACAGGCTCGCAGAGGCCGCAGACCGCTCCTGGGGAAGAGGAGGGGGCTGCGGTCTCTGCGCTGTCCCATGCCGAGAAGATCGAGAGCGCTCGCAACCGTGCGCTCAAGATCCTCACCGCCACGGCCAAGAGCAGGCACCAGCTCGAAGAGCGGCTGCTGAAGGCCGGGGAAGAACCTGAGATCGTCACCGAGCTGCTCGACAGGCTCGAGAACGTCGGGCTCCTCGACGACGCCCAGCTGGCGGCCATGATCGTCCGGACGCGGTTCTCCGAGCGTGGCCAGACGCGGCGTGCTATCGCCCAGGAGCTCCGCCGCAAGGGGATCGACGGGGAGGTCGCCGAGGAGGCTCTCGCGCAGGTGGACGACGCCGACGAGGCCGGTGCAGCCGTCGAGGTGGCCCGCAAGAAGCTCCGGCAGACCGCGTCGCTCGACCGCCCTGTGCGCATCCGTCGTGCTCTCGGAGCCCTCGGACGCAAGGGCTACTCCTCAGGTGTCGCGATGCAGGCGATCCAGAGCGTGCTCGCCGAGGAGCCGACGATCCCGGACGACGGCGGGTCGACGGAGGACGATCTCGGCGACACGGGCCCTGGAGACGACTGGATCTAGCGGCAGTCGGTGATGATGGGACCCGCGCCCGTCCGAGGTGCCCGTCAACCTCAGAGGAGTGCCCCGCCGTGACCGGTGCAGAGCTCGGAGTCGTCCTCGCGCTGCTCCTCACCTGCCTGGTCGCGCTCCTGCTCGTCCAGACCGCCCGTCGCGAGGCAGCGGCGGTCCGTGCCCGGGCAGCCGACGACGTCGCGGACCTGCGTGCCGACAGCCGCCGCAGAGACGAAGAGTCCAGGGCGCGGGTCGACGAGGTCCGAGCACTCGAGAAGGACCTCGTTGCTCGCCGTGCACGGCTCGAGGCTGCCGAGGCGCGGCACCAGGACCAGGTCCTCTCCGCCGCCGGAGCGGCCCGGCTCGCCTCGGAGGAGCTCGCCCGCCGTCAGGCCGAGGTCGAGCGAGAGCTCGGGAGCGCTGCTGGCCTGAGCCGGGAGGAGGCTCTCGCCCGGCTCACCGACGCGCTCCGGACGCAGGCCACCCGCCAGGCCGAGGCGACGGTCCGCACGGCGGAGGCCTCGGCGCGGCGCACGGCGGACCAGACCGCGCGACGCATCGTCACCGCTGCAGTCCAACGCCTGAGCGTCCCCACCAGCTCGGCAGCCGCGGTGACCCTCGTCCCGCTGCCCTCGGACGACCTCCGCGGGCGGATCATCGGACGGGAAGGACGCAACATCCGGACCTTCGAGGCTGTCACCGGGGTCAACCTCCTCGTCGACGACGACTCGTCCACAGTCCAGCTCTCGTCCTTCGACGCCGAGCGCAGAGAGGTCGCGCACGCGACCCTCCAGATGCTCTTCGACGACGGTCGGATCCACCCGCAGCGCATCGAGTCCGCCTACGCCCTCGCCCTCGCCGGGAGCGACGACCGCGCTGTGGCGGCCGGGCACGACGCCGCCGAGCGCGCCGGGGTGCTGCGACTACCCCACGACCTCGTCGTCGTGGTCGGTGCGCTCCGGCTCCGGACCTCGTACGGGCAGGACGTCCTCGAGCACAGCGTCGAGGCTGCTCTCGTCGCGGCTGCCCTGGCGGCCGAGCTCGGGGCGGACGTCGAGGTCGCACGGCGCGCTGCGTTCCTCCACGACATCGGCAAGGCCCGCAGCCTCACGGCTGGCGGTACCCACGCGGCTGCGGGTGCGGACCTGCTGCGTGACGCGGGGGAGTCCGCCGAGGTGGTCAACGCTGTCGCCGCGCACCACGGCGAGGTGGCCGCCGAGAGCGTCGAGGCCGTCCTGGTCCAGGCGGCCGACGCGATCTCGGCGGCGCGGCCCGGTGCACGCCGCGACGAGCTCGAACGGTACGTCGAACGGATGGAACGGCTCGAGGGTGTCGCCGCAGCGCACCACGGGGTCGTGCGCGCCCTGGCCCTGGCGAGCGGGCACGAGCTCAGGGTGGTCGTCGAGCCGGCAGCCGTCCCCGATGCCGACCTGCCCGGCCTGGCCCGCGAGATCGCCCGAGACATCGAGGCTGCGCTGAGCTTCCCCGGGGAGATCTCGATCACCGTGGTCCGTGAGCTCCGCGCCCACGCGACCGCCGGCTGATCCCAGCCCGCCAACCTTGGGCACGGCCTGTCAGGGGCTCCAGAGTCGTCAGCCGATGCCTCACGCGGGTCGTAAACTGGGGCCGATGTCATCGAACACCCTGCCGCGCGACGCGCTGACCCAGAACCCGTCGGACACCGGCCACGAGACCCCCCGGACCTACGTCGTCCGTACCCTCGGGTGCCAGATGAACGTCCACGACTCCGAGCACATGTCCGGCATGCTCGAGCAGGCCGGGTACAGCCGCGCGACCCCCGAGGCGGCGTCCCGTGACGAGGCCGACATCGTCGTCATCAACACCTGCGCGGTCCGCGAGAACGCCGCGACCCGCCTCTACGGCAACCTCGGCCAGCTGGCAGGGGTCAAGAGCAGGCGTCCTGGGATGCAGATCGCCGTGGGCGGCTGCCTCGCGCAGAAAGACCGGTCCACGATCGTCGAGCGTGCCCCGTGGGTCGACGTCGTCTTCGGCACCCACAATCTCGACGCGCTCCCGGTGCTCCTCGAGCGGGCACGGCACAACGAGGCCGCGCAGGTCGAGATCGCCGAGTCGCTCCAGGTGTTCCCGTCGACGTTGCCCACCCGTAGAGAGTCCGTGTACGCGGGCTGGGTGTCGATCTCCGTCGGCTGCAACAACACCTGCACCTTCTGCATCGTGCCCCACCTGCGGGGCAAGGAGCGGGACAGGCGTCCGGGCCAGGTGCTCGCCGAGGTCGAGGCGCTCGTCGCGCAGGGCGCCATCGAGGTCACGCTGCTGGGGCAGAACGTCAACAGCTACGGCGTCGAGTTCGGAGACCGCGGCGCGTTCGCGCACCTGCTGCGGGCGTGCGGGCAGATCGACGGTCTCGAGCGGGTGCGCTTCACCTCCCCGCACCCCGCGGCCTTCACCGACGACGTCATCGAGGCGATGGCGCAGACGCCGAACGTCATGCCGCAGCTGCACATGCCCCTCCAGGCCGGGTCCGACAGGATCTTGCGCGCCATGCGCCGTTCGTACAGGTCGGACAAGTTCCTCGGGATCTTGGACCGTGTCCGCGCTGCGATGCCCGAGGCGGCGATCACGACAGACCTCATCGTGGGCTTCCCCGGCGAGACCGAGGAGGACTTCCGCGAGACGCTCCGCGTGGTCGAGGCGAGCCGTTTTGCCTCGGCCTTCACCTTCCAGTACTCACCGCGCCCCGGTACCCCCGCCGCGACGCTCGACGACCAGGTGCCGAAGGAGGTCGTCCAGGAGCGCTACGAGAGGCTCATGGCGCTCCAGGACTCGGTCTCCGCGAGCGAGAGTGCTCGGCAGGTGGGCCGCACCGTCGAGGTCCTGGTCGCCGAGGGTGCCGGGCGCAAGGACGGCGCGACGCACAGGCTCACCGGACGGGCCCAGGACAACCGCCTCGTGCACCTCGCCGTCCCGGCTCACCTGACCTACGCCCTGCGGGACGAGCCGACGGCGCCAGTCGACGACCCTCGCCTGAGCGAGAGCATCGATCCCGAGCTCCCGCGACCTGGCGACGTCGTCACCGTCCAGGTCACGGGGTCTGCGCCCTACCACCTGGTCGCGGACTCGGTCCTCGCTGGAGAGCAGCCCGTCGGGCACGACGGGGTGACGCCGGCCGCTGGTCGGGTCTACGCGGTCCGTCGCACCCGGTCTGGCGACGCGTGGGCGGCTCGCGAGCGAGCCCGGGCCGGGCTCGGAGACGACTCGCACTCGCACGGCGACGCGGCCGCACCGGCAGGTGGGCCTGTCGTGCTCGGGATGCCTGTCCTGCGCCGCAGCTGACGCGGTCCGACCGGCACCGTGCACGTCAGCGGGTCGACCGCTGTCGTGCTCCGTCGTTCGCGAGCTCAGTGGTTGACGTGCTCAGCCGTCGTTCACGTGGTCAGTCGTCGATGTGCTCAGCCGTCGTCGACGTCTTCAGCCGTCGTCGACGTCTTCAGTCGTCGTCGACGGGGCCGTCGTTGTCGTCCATGTCGCCGTCGTCCTCGTACACCTGAGGCCTGAGCGACGCGGCGACCGAGGCGAACAGCTGGAGGGAGTTGCCGAGGCCACCCGCGAGGGTCTCGTCGATCTGGTCCTGCGTCGCTCCAGGGCCGAAGTCGACCGAGTGCTCGGTGTACAGCGACAGGGCTCCGTTCTCACGGCGCACGTAGGCCTTCGGCCAGATCCTGTCCCTGTTCCAGTCGTTGACGATCTGCAGCGTGGCCACCCGGTTCGACTCGGCGAGAGGGCGGTGCCAGCGGCCGCGCACCTGGATGATGTCCTTGTCGACGCCCAGGAGCATGAACCAGAAGCGGTTGCCGTCCCACGTCCCGGTGATGTCACCGTCTTCGTCGAGCCGGAAGGTGTACCCGCACGACCCGAGGTACGACGCCAGCCTGTCGCGGGTGACTGTCGTCGGGACGTCGAGCAGGTTCGCGCTGGTCTCTTCGGCGGGCAGCGGGCCGGTCCGTTGGCGCGGGACGGCGTCGGGCAGCACGGACAGCAGCCTCGACAGCCACGCGCGACGCGGCGCAGGGGTGCTCATGGGGCCGCCTTCGCAGGGTCGGGGTAGTGGGCGTCGAGCGAGTCGAAGAGCATCGCGGCCGTGCTGAGCCCGCAGCTGAGCAGCCTGTCGAGCTGCTCGTCGGTCGCACCGTGCTCGAGGTCGACCGACATCTCGGCGTAGACCTGGATCATGCCGTTGTCGCGCACCCGGAAGTACGCCTTGGGCCAGATGCGGTCGGTGTTCCACTCGTTGCAGAGGTCGAGGACCTCTTCGATCCGCTCGATGCTGATCTCACGGTTCCACTGGCCACGGACCTGGAGGATCTCGGAGCGGGACCCGAAGATGAGGAAGTAGAAGAGCCGAGAGTGCCACAGCCCTCCGACGTCCCCGTCCGAGTCGATGAAGTACGAATAGCCGTAGTCGCTGATCCACTCGATGACACGCGCCCGTGTGACAGGGCGGACGCCGTGGACCTGGTCGAGTCCTGTCGCTGCACCGAGCTCGCGGGCGATGACCTCTTCGACGTCGAGACGCAGCTGCTCGTCGTCCCTGTCAGCCCCGCCGACGGCGGCCTGGGCCTCGTGAGAGGCGTGCGTGCCGGAGAGGCCACCCGTCCTGCGGTGACGCCGATCCTTGAAGAGCCCCATCTGACCAGCCTACAGCCGGTCCTGGGACCCGCGTCCGCTCGACAGCCCACGGTCAGGTGGTTGACGTACGGTGACACGATGCACGCCATCCTCGCTCGTCTCACGCTGTCGCCGGTGCTGCTCCCCGGTGCCTCAGGACGCACGGACGTGTCCGCGCAGACCCGCGCGGTCGTCGTCGCCAGGATCACCTCGCTGCTCGAGGAGGCCGGACTCAGCGGCCGCGGGTCTGGCACGGAGGACGACCACCCCCACGTGCTCGTCGTCGCGCCAGCCCGTCGGCCCATGATCGCTGTCGACGCACGGCCCGATCTCGGCGCTCTCGGGCTCGAGACCCCCAGCGCTCCCGGCGGGTCAGGCTCCGGCGTCGGCGGTGGTTCGCCAGCGCTCGACGTGGGGCCGACCCTCGACGTGACCGCGACCGTCGCTGTCACGCTGCTGAGGCTGGCGGGCTGGCACGGGGCCGTCGAGACCGTCGAGGTCGCCGGGTCCGCCGACGACGGTGCGGACGGTGCCCTCGACGCTCTCGACTCTCTTGAAGCCGTGGTGTCGACAAGGCTCCCGCGGCGCCAGCTGGTGCTGCTCGCGACGGGCTCGGACGAGGCCCAGCTGCCCGCCGGGGCGCGACCCGCGCTCGCCGCGGCGCACACGAGGGTCCGCTCGCTGGGCGACCGGCTAAGCATCACGCGGGTCAGCACGGACGCTCTGGTCGACTGAGCCTGCCCTAGCGCCCAGCGCCCAGCGCCCAGCGCCCAGCACCCCTGCGCCGAGCGGCGCGCAGGCTTCCCCTCGTGGCTCTGAGCGGCTCCTCAGAGCGACAGGCGTCGGACCAGGTCCTCGGCCTCGTGCGTCCGGCCCAGTGCTGTCAGGACCTCGACCAGCTCGCCCGTGACCTCAGCACGGGGCGCTGTCGACCGCACCATGGCGAAGCCCTCCGCTGCTGACTCGAGGAGCCAGACGGCGTCCTCGAGGCGACCCTCGGCGCGTTCGAGCCGGCCGGCGACCCAGAAGGCGTGGGCTGCGTCCTCGACCATCCCGAGCTCGGCGAAGGCCTCGGCAGCGGTCCTGGCTGCTGTCGTGGCCTCGTCGGTCCGTCCTGCGGAGGCCTGCGCACGAGCGAGGGTGTCGAGCAGCTGGGCGTGCTCCGCCGCGAGGACCGTCGCCCGGCGCGCTCGGGTCGTGGCCTCGTCGGCCATCTCGGCCTCCGCGGCTCCTGCGACGGCCTGGACCGCTCCGCGCGCCGCAGCCGTCTCGATCTCTGCGGCAGCCACGAGCGGCCCGAGGACGGATACGGCCGTCGGCACGGCGCCGACCGATACGCAGACCCGTGCGTAGGCCCTGGCGACAGGTCCTGTGTACTCGATGCCCGTCTCGGCGCGGGCGAGCAGCGCGAGGGCCTCGCGGAACGAGGACTCGGCCCCCTCGTCGTCCCCGAGCGAGCCGGCCAGGGCCGCGGCCTCGGCCAGGGCGAATCCGGCAGCCTCCGGCTCGTCGATCGCCTCGAACATCTCAGCCGCCTGCGCGTACAGCCGCGCGGCGCTGACGGTCTCGCCGCGCGCTGCCGAGCTCTCGGCGGCCGAGACCAGGGCGTCGGGTCCGACACCGGCGCGGCCAGCGGTCTGGTCTCGCGACGGCTCAGCCGATGCCGCGGCGGACGGAGCGCCTGCAGGCGCGTCGCCCTCGGCCTCGTCGAGCAGGTATCCGGGCACGTCGCCCGCACCTGTGCCGAGGTCTGCGCTCGCGAGCGACCCTGTCGGTCCCGTCGGTCCCGTCGGTGCGGCGGGGTCCGCGGAGCCCGCAGGCGCCCCGGGAGCGCCGGGGCCTGCGGTCTCGTCTGATCCAGCAGGAAGGTCGCCGCTCAGCCCCGCGGGCAGGTCCGCGCCGTGGCCTGTGAGCACGCTGAGATCGACGCGGAGCTCGCTGTGCTCACCCGACCAGGCGCGCAGCACACGCTCGGTCGAGGCGCTGGTGCCACCCCGTCTGTCGAAGGCGGAGGCGAGCGCGAGGGCTTCTCCGTGCATCCAGTCGTCGAGCTCGGCCACTGTCGTCGCAGGGACCCCCGGGTACGAGACGGCCCGCAGCGGGTGGTGCCGGCGCAGGATGCTGACCCCGGTCCCGGCGTGCAGCAAGAACGAGAGCCTGTCGGCCGGGGTCTCGGCCTTCGTGAGCAGCCCGGCGGACCTGTCGAGGAACCTCCAGGCCGCAGAGTGGTTGCCCGACCGCGCGAGGAGCTGGACGTGTCGCCCCTGCGCCCCCGCCAGCTCACCGCTCGTCGGCAGGCTCTGCAGGCCGTGCCGGTGCGCCCTGGCCGCGCCCTCGGCGTCACCGACCTCGAGATAGGCGAGCTGGAGCTGGGAGAGCCTGTCAGCCGGTTCGGAGTGGCACGAGGCCGACGTGGCCTCGGCGGACTCCAGCAGGCGGATGCCCTCCTCGTAGCGGCCGGCCTCGAAGAGGTAGGCGGTGCGGTCGCCCGGCTCGCAGGCCGGGCACTGCGAGAAGTCGTCACGCTCGGTCGTGATCCACCGCTCGTAGGCGGCCGGCAGCTCGTCGTCGCCGAGCAGGTGGTGCCACTGGAAGGTGAGGTGGTTGACGGCGCTCATCCCGTTGCCCGCCAGCTGGTAGCGGCGACGCATGTCGTCGAGCGTCGAGGTGATCTGCGCGGCCGGGATGGCCGGGAACTCCATGAGGTTGCCGACCATCCACTTGAACGACCAGAACAGGGAGTGCACGTCGTGCTGGTCGAACAGCTCGGGGTGCTCGTCCCACAGCCTCACGGACTGGGTGAACGGGAGGTACGCCTTCTCGACCTCGTCGGAGAAGGCGTAGGACTCGGTGAGGGCGAACAGCGCGAAGGCGCGTGCCTCCTGCGGGCCCTCGGTGGTGACCTCGCGGACGAGCGCCGCAGCCACCTCGTTGCGGGCCGAGCCGAAGGGCAGGTCGCGGGCCTTCATGATGGCGCGGTTCATGTCGTCGAGCTGGCGTGCCATCAGGCTGCGCCCCCGTCCAGGTGGTCGTGGCGCTCCGGGTCTCGCGGCGCGGCGGCGCTGCGCATCAGGGTCGAGAGCGCGTCGGTCATGAGGTTCGCCTCGTGGGCGGGCAGCGGGCGGCCGGACTGCAGCAGCGCCGTGACGTACAGCGCCTGAGCACCGGCCTCGCGGACCACCCGGTCAGCGACGTCGAGCACGTCGCGCACGGCCGGGTTCGCGTCGTTGAGCACGAGCCGGCGTCGGTGCTGCGGCTTGGAGAACTGCCCGAGGACGCCGCCCCACAGGTCGGCAGCCTCGGACACCGTCGAGGTGACCTCCTGCTCGTGGTCTGCGTCGCGGTCGTCGAGCAGCATCGACGGGATCTGCGCAGGCTCGAAGGTCCGCAGGTCCACGTCGCACCCGCCTGCTGCGAGGACCTCACGGATGCTCACGAGAGCGTCGGTCGTCTCGAGGGCACGCAGCGGCTCGAGGGGGAGCAGCACCTGGGAGACGTCCGAGGCCGAGACCGGCATGACGGTCCAGGACGGGCGACGGGTGCGCACACGCTCGAGGAGGTCGGCGTCGTAGACGTACCCGGCGTTGACGACAGGGAGGTCCTGCGCGTGCGCGACAGGCGCGATCCGCCGGTATCCCTCGACGGTCGGTGTGAAGTGGATCTGGCCGTAGCGCTCGTGGATCTCGGCGAGGGTCGCCTGGCCCGTCGTGCACTCGAAGGGCAGGACCTCGACGGCCAGGTCGAGCATGTCGTCGTCGACGAGAGCCAGGGCGCGCACCGCGAGGTGGTGCACGGCGAGGAGCTGGGCCGAGCCCGCGTCGCGCAGCGCGAGGGTCTCGAGGGTCCACCGGCGGATCCGCGCGCCGAGAGCGTCACGGGTGGCGAGCAGCACGTCGTCCTCGTACAGGCCCTCCCGCGAGGCTGTCGGGCGCACCGCGGTGGTGTTGACGACGCAGCGCACGAAGAAGGCCCACGGCGGCAGCAGCTCGTCGACCTTGGTCCCCAGCAGCATCCGCTTGAGGTAAACCCTGTGGGCGCTGCTCGTCGTGGGGGACACCGCGGTCGGCAGCACGAAGGCTACGCCGCTCAGCCCGGCGAGCGGCAGGTCGAGGTCGATCGAGGCGAGCGGCGTGAACCCGAGGGCCGACTCGCAGTACGACCTCAGGGCGAGCTCCCGCGCTCGCGGTGTCTCGTAGGTCTGCTCCCACGGGAGCACGGGCTCGCTGAGGGAGCGGGACCGGACCGAGCCGTCGGCGCCCTCGACCTCGAGCAGCAGCTCGACGGGCAGGAGCGAGCCGTAGTCGGCGGCGAGGGCCGCCACGGTCTCCGGCTCGAGCCAGTGCTCGAGGTCTCGGCGCGGCGCGAGACGCACCGTGCTGCCCGGCTGCTCAGGTCTCCTCGGGTCGTCGTCGGAGAGCTCGACCAGCGTGTACCGCCCGTCTGCGTGACCTGTCCACCGCACGGCCGGGGCCTGGGGGTGACGGGCCGAGCGCGAGACGAGCTCGATCTCGTCGGCGACCATGAAGGCCGACAGCAGCCCGATGCCGAACTGCCCCAAGAACTGCTCGCGGCCCGTGCCCATCTCCAGGTCGCGCTTGGAGCTGCGCCCGATGGTCGCGAGGAGCTCTTCGGCCTCGGCCAGGGTCAGCCCCACGCCCGTGTCGGTCACCTCGAGGCTGCCGTCGGGACGGCAGCGGAGGGTGACCCGGGGGGTGGTCGCCCCCGGACCCGCCGCCGACGGGTCGCCGGGGGACGAGACACTGGGGGACGAGGTGCCCACCTCGGCCAGCGCCGTGATGGCGTCGGTCCCGTTCTGCAAGAGCTCCCTGAGGTACACCCGAGGGCTGCTGTAGAGGTGGCGGGCGAGGAGGTCGACGATCCCGCCGAGGTCGACCTGGAAGGTCTGGCTCATGCGCGGGCCGTCACTCCTCGGGGATGCCGAGGCGCTCGGCCAGCCGCTCGAAGGAGCGCAGACCCGTGAAGAGGCCGCAGGAGATGAGCTGGCCCAGCTGCGCGTCGCTCACACCGTGCTCGAGGTCTGTCGAGACCTCGGCGTACACACCGATCTCGTCGTCCTCGGCCCTGACGTAGAGCTTGGGCCAGATGAGGTCGCGGTTGTACTCGTTGAGCAGGAGGGCGAACTCCGCCTCGCGGGCGACCGGGAAGGAGTGCTTCCACCGCCCGCGCACCTGCAGCACCTCCTGGGACTCGCCCATGAGGAAGAAGTAGAAGACGTTGTCGTCCCACTGGCCCCCGACGTCGCCGTCAGGGTCGATCCCGAAGTTCCAGCCCTGCTCGGTGAGGAAGGACTCGATGCGCGCCCGGGTGAGCGGTGCGTTGTCGCCGGAGGCGGCGAGTGCCGGAGCAGTCTCCGGCTTGTTGAAGAAGCCCATCGTGTCGTTCTCCTGGGGTGGTGTCGGTGCGTGCTGGTGCCACGGCGCCGTGCTCCTGGTGGGGCCAGGCGGTGCCGTCGGCCCCTCGGCGGGGCGGGCGCCGCTGTCGGCCCCGGGGAGTCGGGGCCGGGCGGTGCTGGCGAGGGTGCCGCGGTCGAGGACGCCGCGGCCGTCTGGTGATTCCCGTTCACCCTAGGTCCACACGGCGACAAGCACCAAGGGCTTCGGGCCCGGCCCGGCGAGCCTGTACCGTCTCGGTGTGCTGATCGTCGCAGTGGTAGGCCCCACGGCCACCGGAAAATCGGACCTCGCCCTCGATCTCGCCGAGGCTCTCCAGGGTGCGGGCGGGGACTTCTCCCCACCGGAGATCGTCAACGCCGACGCCTACCAGCTCTACCGCGGCATGGACGTCGGGACTGCGAAGGTGCCCGTCGACGACCGCCGGGGCGTGGTCCACCACCAGCTCGACGTCCTCGACGTCCAGGACGACGCGTCGGTAGCCACGTACCAGACCCAGGCGCGCGCAGACCTCGCCGCGATCGAGTCCCGGGGTGCACGTCCCCTCGTGGTGGGAGGTTCGGGCCTCTACCTCCGAGCCCTCCTCGACGACATGCGCTTCCCGGGGACCGACCCGCAGGTCCGTGCTGCTCTCGAGGCACGTGCGGAGTCCGAGGGCACCCGTCGTCTCTACGACGAGCTCGCCGAGCGCGACCCGGCTGCCGCTGCGGCCGTCGAGCCCCGCAACACCCGCCGGATCGTCCGCGCCCTCGAGGTCATCGAGCTGACCGGTGCCCCGTACTCCGCGAACCTCCCACGCCAGGAGTACGTCAGGCCCGCTGTGCAGATCGGCCTCGACATCGACCGCGGTCTCCTCGACGACCGCGCGCAGGCACGCGTGGACGCCATGTGGGAGCGCGGCCTCGTCGAGGAGGTCGTCGCGCTCGCGGACCGCGGCCTGGGCACGACGGCGTCCCGCGCCGTCGGCTACGCCGAGATCCTGCGCCACCTCGCGGGGGAGACCACGCTCGACCAGGCCAGGACCGACATCGTCGCGAACACCCGACGGCTCGCCCGCAAGCAGATGGGGTGGTTCGGCCGCGACCCGCGCGTGCACTGGCTGCGGGCCGAGTCGCCCACCCTCGTCGAGGAGGCCCTCGCCGTCGTCGCGTCGGCCGACCGCGGGACACCGCCCCCGCCCGCGGACGGACCCGTGCGCCGTAGTCTGGGCTCATGACGCCAGGAACGATCCCCACGACGCCCCTGCCCTTCACCAAGGGCCACGGCACCGAGAACGACTTCGTGCTGCTCGACGACCGCGAGGCGCTCCTCGACCTCACGCCGGCGCTCGTGCGGGCGCTCGCAGACCGCCGCGCCGGGATCGGCGCAGACGGCGTCATCCGGGTGGTCCCCTCGTCGGCCCTGCCCGAGGGACAGGCTGTGCTCGCCCACGAGCCCGCAGCCCACTGGTTCATGGACTACCGCAACGCCGACGGGTCCGTCGCCCAGATGTGCGGCAACGGCGTCCGCGTCTTCGCCGCCTACCTCGAAGAGCTCGGCCTGGCGACCTTCGCCGACGGGCGCGAGCTCGTCCTGGGCACGCGCGCCGGTGCTCGGCGGGTCCGCAAGGAAGACAGCGGCTGGTACGCGGTCGACATGGGCGTCTGGTCCTTCCCCGGGGGAGACTCCGCGGTCAGCGACGGCTTCGACGCCGAGGTGACCGTCGCCGGGCTCGAGCCTGCCGACGCCCAGGTCCCCAGGCCCGCACTGAGCGTCGACCTCGGCAACCCGCACACCGTCGTCGCGCTCGCGAGCCTCGACGACCTCGAGCGCGCCGACCTCACGACAGCGCCCGACGTGCTGCCGCTGCCCGCCGACGGGACCAACGTCGAGCTCGTGGTCCCTCTCGGCGAGGAGACCAGCGTCGACGGCACCGTCGTCGGCAGGGTCCGCATGCGCGTCCACGAGCGCGGCGTGGGGGAGACCCGCTCGTGCGGCACCGGTGCGTGCGCGGCGGCGCTCGCGGTCCGCGCGTGGGCCGGACCGCAGGCCCCCGACGTCTGGCTCGTCGACGTGCCCGGCGGGACCGTGCGGGTCACCCTGCTCGACGACGGGCACGTCGAGCTCGCCGGACCCGCGGTGCTCGTGGCCGAGGGCACGGTGCGCCGGGACTGACCGCCCGCGCAGCAGCGGGCCTCAGCCCGCGACGACCTCGATCACCCGGAAGCCCTTGGCCGAGGCGAGCTTGGTCGCCACGGCCTCGAAGGGGGCGCCCTCGGGCGTGCGGACCTCCGCGGTCGTCCCGTCGTAGCGGTCGTTCATCCATCCCATGAGCGAGTCCGCGCCGAGGTTGCGCTGCACCACCAGGTAGGCGGACCCACCAGGCACGAGGCGCGGCAGCCACCTGTCGAGCATGGAGTGCAGCATCTCCTTGCCGACCCGGATCGGCGGGTTGGACCAGATCTGGGCGAGACGGACGTCCGCCGGGACGTCGTCGGGGGTGCACGCGGTGATCCCGTCCAGGCCGAGCCGTGACGCGTTGCGGCGCGTGAGGTCGAGCGAGCGCTCGTTGACGTCGACGGCCCACACCCGCGCCTGCGGGTTCTGCATCGCCATGGTCAGCGCCACGGGCCCCCAGCCGCACCCGAGGTCGAGCACGTCGCCCGTCGGCGGGTCGGACACCGTGCGCAGGAGGACCTGGGTGCCGAGGTCCAGCCGGCCGGGTGAGAAGATCCCGCCGGCCGTCTCGACGTCGACGCTCCTGCCGTCGAGCACGACGGAGAGTGCCCGGCGCTCGGCGGAGGAGGCCGGCTCAGCGGTGAAGTAGTGGTCTGGGGTCTGATCGCTCACAACGCGTCATCGTAGGCCCAGCCGGGCCGCAGCAGTTCATCTGTGCGCAAAATGTCTTCGGCGCAGGCGGCCCTCGTGGGAACCTAGAGGGACACGAACACCACCATCCACGAAGGACGTGCATGACGAACAGCCACGAACCGCGCCCCGAACCTGCTCAGGGTCCGTCGCCGACGACAGACCAGCACGTCGGCGTCGCGGCACCGTCGGCGCGGGACATCGCGAGCGACGTCGTCGCCCGTGTCCTCGCGCGGGCGGGGACGGCACGAGCAGACGGCGGGACCCAGCACTCCGCCCACGACGGCGACCAGCTCGACCTCGCCGAACGGTCTGCGCTGCGACGTGTCGCGAACCTCTCGACCGAGCTCGAGGACGTCACCGAGGTCGAGTACCGCCAGCTGCGCCTGGAGAAGGTCGTCCTCGTCGGGCTCTGGGCCCGCGACGCGGCCGACGCCGAGGTCTCGCTCCGCGAGCTCGCGGCGCTCGCCGAGACCGCCGGCTCCCAGGTGCTCGACGGTCTCCTGCAGCGCCGCCAGACGCCTGACCCGGGGACCTACCTCGGCTCGGGCAAGGCCGCTGAGCTCGCGGCCGTCGTCGCCGGGACCGGCGCCGACACCGTGATCGTCGACGGCGACCTCGCCCCGTCCCAGCGTCGTGCGCTCGAGGACATCATCAAGGTCAAGGTCGTCGACCGGACCGCGCTGATCCTCGACATCTTCGCCCAGCACGCGAAGTCCCGAGAGGGCAAGGCCCAGGTCGAGCTCGCCCAGCTCGAGTACCTCCTCCCGCGCCTGCGAGGCTGGGGAGAGTCGATGTCCCGCCAGGCCGGTGGCCAGGTCGGTGGCGCCGGGGCGGGCATGGGCTCGCGCGGACCGGGTGAGACGAAGATCGAGCTCGACCGTCGTCGCATCCGCAACCGCATGGCCAAGCTGCGCCGGGAGATCGCCGCGATGGCTCCCTCCCGCGAGACCAAGCGGT
This sequence comes from Sanguibacter biliveldensis, assembly GCF_033798665.1. Taxonomy (NCBI): domain Bacteria; kingdom Bacillati; phylum Actinomycetota; class Actinomycetes; order Micrococcales; family Sanguibacteraceae; genus Sanguibacter; species Sanguibacter biliveldensis. The sequence goes on along the minus strand of NZ_CP138359.1, from coordinate 2,582,158 downwards.
CCTCGCGCAAGCGCAACGCGATCCCGTCGGTCGCGATCGCCGGCTACACCAACGCCGGCAAGTCGAGCCTGCTCAACGCCCTGACGGGAGCCGGTGTGCTCGTCGAGAACGCGCTCTTCGCGACCCTCGACCCGACGGTGCGACGCACCAAGACCCCCGACGGACGCGTGTACACGCTCGCGGACACCGTCGGATTTGTCAGGTCGCTGCCGCACCAGCTCGTCGAGGCCTTCAGGTCGACCCTCGAAGAGGTCGCCGACTCCGACCTCCTGCTGCACGTGGTCGACGCCTCGCACCCCGACCCCGAAGGTCAGATCGCGGCCGTGAGGCACGTGCTCGAGGGGATCCCCGGGGCGCTCGACGTCCCCGAGGTCATCGTGCTCAACAAGGCCGACCTCGCCGACCCCGACACCATCGCCCGGCTGCGCAGCCGGGAGCGCACGACCCTCGTGGTGTCTGCGCACACGGGGGAGGGCATCACCGAGCTGCTCGACTTCATCTCCGCGGCGCTCCCGCACCCCGGGGTGACGGTCGACCTGATCGTCCCGTACAGCCGGGGCGACCTCGTCAACCGCGTGCACCTCGAGGGTGAGATCGACCACCTCGAGCACGTCGGCGAGGGCACCCTGCTGCGTGGTCGGGTGGACGACGAGCTCGCAGCAGAGCTCGCCGCCGTGGCCGTCCGCTCCTGAGCACCCACGGTCCGGGGCCGGTCTCGATGAGGCCTGCTCCGGACCGTAGACTCCTCGGGTGAAGGACACCCCGAACGCCACGACCACAGGCTCGGCCGACGAGGTGCACACGCTGCTCGACCTCGCCGTCGGCGCTCTCGGCGGCGGTCGCCGCGACGGGCAGCACGACATGGCCGAGGCCGTGTCGACCGCCATGACCTCGGGCGAGCACCTGCTGGTCCAGGCCGGGACCGGCACCGGCAAGTCGCTCGGCTATCTCGTGCCGGCCGTCCACCACGCCGTCAACGCCGGCGAGCGCGTGATCGTCTCGACCGCGACCCTCGCGCTCCAGCGGCAGATCATGTCCCGAGACCTCCCCCTGGTCGCAGAGGCCCTCGCGGACCACCTGCCCCGCCGTCCCACGCTCGCCCTGCTCAAGGGCTGGCACAACTACGCCTGCCTGCACAAGATCGACGGCGGCTACCCGGCCGACGACGCGGGCACCCTCTTCGACATGCCCCGCTCCGAGGGCCCTGCAGAGCCGCTCACCGGCGGCGAGGCCGTCCCGGCGGCGGAGGCCGCGAGCCTCGGGCAGCAGGTCGTCAGGCTCCGCGAGTGGGCACGGACGACCGACACCGGCGACCGGGACGACCTCGTCCCCGGCGTCCCGGACCGTGCGTGGCGCCAGGTCTCGGTGACCTCGCTCGAGTGCCTGGGCCAGCGCTGCCCGCTCATCGAGGAGTGCTTCCCGGAGCGGGCCAGGGCCCTGGCCCGCGAGGCCGACGTCGTGGTGACCAACCACGCGATGCTCGGCATCGCGGCGACGGGCTCACCCAACGTCCTCCCTGAGCACTCGGTCGTGGTGGCCGACGAGGCGCACGAGCTCGCCGACAGGGTCACCGCCGCGGCGACAGTCGAGCTCTCGGTCGCCTCGATCGAGCACGCGGCGCGCCAGGCTCGCCGCCACGGCGGCGTGCTGACGACCGACCTGGACGCGGCCACCTCGGACTTCGGCTCTCTCGTCGCCGGGCTGCCCGCAGAGCGTTTCCCCGACGGGCTCCCCGAGGGGGCCCGGCTCGCGGTCGCGGGCGTCCGCGACGCCGCCCGCGGCGTGCTGAGCGAGCTCAAGCCCGAACCGCGAGCCGGTGGCGGTGAGGGCGGAGCCGACTCGGGCCTCAAGATGGCCCAGTCGAGCATGCTGCAGATCTTCGAGATCGCCGAGCGGATGACCGGTGAGGCCACGGGCTTCGACGTGCTCTGGTGCTCACGAGGGGCCGAGGGTGGCTTCGGAGCCGGGATGTCCAAGCTGCACGCCGCCCCGCTGGGGGTGTCTGGGCTGCTCCGGACGAACCTGTGGAGCGAAAAGGTCGGCGTGCTGACCTCCGCGACGCTCGCGCTCGGTGACTCCTTCGACCCCGTCGCCCGCTCGGTCGGCCTCGAGCGTGCGGCGACCGAGGCGGACGGCACGGAGTCGAGCGGGCCTGCGCCGCGATGGCGCGGGCTCGACGTGGGGAGCCCCTTCGACTACCCGCGCCAGGGCATCCTCTACGTCGCGAAGAGCCTGCCGACCCCGGGCCAGCAGAGCACGACCGACGACCAGGTCGACGAGATGGCTGCGCTCATCACCGCCGCCGGCGGACGGACGCTCGGGCTGTTCTCCTCGCGCCGGGCCGCAGAGCGCGCGGCCGAGCTGTTGCGGGAGCGCCTGGACGTCCCGATCCTCTGCCAGGGCGACGACCAGCTGCCCACCCTCGTCAAGCAGTTCGCTGCCGACGAGGCCACGTGCCTCTTCGGCACTCTCTCGCTCTGGCAGGGGGTCGACGTCCCGGGTCCGTCCTGCCGCCTGGTGATGATCGACCGCATCCCGTTCCCTCGGCCCGACGACCCCGTCAAGGCGGCACGCGCCAGGTACGTCGAGAGCCACGGCGGCAACGGGTTCATGCAGGTCGCGGCCACCCACGCGGCGCTCCTGCTCGCCCAGGGCGCAGGGCGGCTCGTGCGGACGGTCGAGGACAAGGGCGTGGTGGCGATCTTGGACCCACGCCTGGTCACGGCTCGCTACGGGAAGTTCCTGGTCAGCTCGCTGCCCGACTTCTGGCGGACGACCGACCGACAGGTCGCCACTTCTGCGCTGGAGCGTCTCTCGGCCCTAGGCTGATCCCAGCGCACCCCTCACCAGCGCCCGACTTCATGGAGGACCGATGAGCCAGCCTGAGACCCACCGAGCACCCGACGAGACGCCCCGCGCGCGCAAGACCACGAAGGTGGCGGTCGTCGGAGCCGGCGCCGTCGGCTCGACGATGGCCTACGCCGCGCTCATGCGCGGCTCCGCCCGCCACATCGCCCTCTACGACATCAACCGGGCCAAGGTCGAGGCAGAGGCTCTCGACCTGTCCCACGGCATCCAGTTCATGCCGATGGCCGAGGTCGTGGGCTCTGACGACGTGGCGGTCTGCGCCGACGCCGACATCATCATGGTGACCGCCGGCGCCAAGCAGAAGCCTGGCCAGACCCGGCTCGACCTCGCCGAGGCGACCATCGGCCTGGTGTCGAAGATCCTCCCCGAGCTCCTCGCGGTCGCCCCCGACGCCACATACGTCATGGTGACCAACCCCGTCGACATCGTCACCTACGCGGCGCTCAAGATCTCAGGGCTGCCCCCCACGCAGCTCTTCGGCTCGGGCACCGTGCTCGACTCGTCCCGTCTGCGGTTCCTCATCGCCCAGCACTGCGGTGTCGCGGTCCAGAACGTCCACGCGTACATGGCCGGCGAGCACGGGGACAGCGAGATCCCGCTGTGGAGCTCGGCCACCATCGGCGGCGTGCCCCTGCTCGAGTGGGACGCGATCGACGGCCGCGAGCCCCTCACTGCCCAGGTCCGCGACGAGATCGCCCACGAGGTCATCAACTCGGCCTACCGCATCATCGAGGGCAAGGGGGCGACCAACTACGCCGTCGCGCTCGCCGGGTCCAGGATCATCGAGGCCGTCCTCAACGACGAGCACCGTGTGCTGCCCGTCTCGACGCTGCTCGACGACTACTACGGCATCAGCGACATCTGCCTCTCGGTCCCCTCGATCGTCGGACGTCACGGCGTGACAGACAAGCTGCAGGTCCCGCTCTCCCCGGTCGAGATCCGTGGGCTCCAGCACTCGGCGACCTCCCTCAAGGAGGTCGCTCGCCGCTTCGGCTTCTGACCCGCACCCCCTGCACGCAGCAGAGCGCCGCACCCCTCGTGGGGTGCGGCGCTCTGCTGCGTGCAGGGGGGACCTGGCTGGCCGGTGGTCCACGGACCGCCAGTCTCTGTCAGAGGCTGCGCAGGACCGTGACGATGCGGCCGAGGATGGTGGCCTCGTCGCCGAGGATGGGTGAGAACGCGTCGTTGTGCGGCATGAGCCACACGTGCCCGTCGATCCGCTTGAAGGTCTTCACCGTCGCCTCGCCGTCGATCATCGCGGCGACGATCTCACCGTTCTCCGCCACGGGCTGACGGCGCACCACGACCCAGTCGCCGTCGCAGATCGCGGCGTCGATCATCGACTCGCCGGAGACCTTCAGCAGGAAGAGCTCGCCGTCTCCCACCAGCTGACGGGGGAGGGGGAAGACGTCTTCGACCATCTGCTCCGCGAGGATCGGACCACCCGCAGCGATCCGGCCGACGACAGGCACGTAGGACGGCGAGGGGTGGTTGTCGTGGTCCTCGTCGGTCGACGCACGCACAGGCAGGGGGACCGAGCGCAGCGAGCGTCCGGCGGGGCGTCCGGTCAGCTCGGTCGTTGCGGGCTCGGCGGCGGGCCCCTGGGTGACGAGCTCCATCGCGCGCGGCCGGTTCGGGTCGCGTCGCAGATAGCCCTTGCGCTCGAGGGTGGTCAGCTGGTGCTTGACGCTCGACGGGCTGGTCAGCCCCACGGCCTCACCGATCTCGCGCATGCTCGGCGCGTAGCCACGCGTCTCGACCGACGTGCGGATCGTGTCCAGCACGCCGCGCTGCCGCGGGGTTAGGCCGTCCGCAGCGCCGATCACCGACACAGGGCCCGTGGCAGCAGCGCTCGCGCCGTCGCCCTCGGTCGTGGTCGCTCCTGACGGCGTGCTGTCCTGCGTCTTCACGTCGGGCCTCCGGTCGGTGCTGCGTGCTGCGGTCTGGTCGTCCCTGCCCCGGGCGGTCGTCGTCGCGCCGGCGCTGAGGCGGAGCCAGCAGCAGCGGCAGCAATGTCGGTGGCCCGTGGTCGAGTGTCCTTGCTGGTGGTTCAACAGTAGGGCCCGGCCCCCGCGACTTCAAACACCTGTTCGAGCGTGTCGCGCCAGACCCCTTGCAATATTCTCGATCCTTCGTACAGTTGTACGACGTACACATGTTCGAACGCGTCGCCCGGTCACCCCGACCGACGACGATCAGGAGAGGAGTCGACATGGCCCACACCGCACAGGTGCTGACGCCCCGGCCAGAGCTGCGCCTGGTGCGAGACGGTGACGGGCGGCGCTCGTCCGCCCCGTCGGCCGCCCGCGAGGGCTCGCTCCGCGACCTCCGCCTGACCCGGCGCGGGTGGTGGGTGCTGTCGGCTCTCGCCGTCGCGCTCGTCGCCCTCGGCATGTTCCTCGGCGACCGCGCCTTCGCGAGCGCCCCGGCCGAGCCTGTCGCCGTGGCAGACCACTTCGTGGCCCCGGGGGAGACGTTGTGGCAGATCGCCGGCGACGTCGCCCTCCCCGGCGAAGACCGCCGCGACGTGGTCGACATGCTCGTCGAGCTCAACGGCCGGTCGACGGCATCCCTCGAGGTGGGTGAGCGCATCCTGGTCCCGGCCCGGTGACCCGCGACGTCGTCTCGACATGTGAGAAGGGGCTCGAGGAGAGTTGCCCGCTCTCTTAGGTCGCCCTAAGTTAGGACTACCTCATCAACCGGCTGGGGGCCGGGTTGTGAGGCGGGGTGCACGGGTGGTCATCACCAGGCACTCCGACAGCACGCCGGTGTCATGACGAGGCGAGTCGTCCAGGCACTGTGGGGACGGGGGCGTCCCGGACGGAGGTGGTCGACCACGACCACCTCCGTCTCTGTCTCCGGGCGCGGGCTGGTGAGGCATGTGCGCAGGTCTCGGGGACGCGCGTACCCTTGCGAGTGCCGCGGAGCCGCGGCATCCGAGCACGTCCAGATGGAGGCCACTGTGCACTGCCCGTTCTGCCGCCACGCGGACTCCCGGGTCGTCGACTCGCGAACCTCGGACGACGGCGCGTCGATCCGTCGCCGCCGGCAGTGCCCTGCGTGCTCTCGGCGCTTCACCACGCTCGAGACCGCGAGCCTCTCCGTCGTCAAGCGTTCCGGTGTCACAGAGCCGTTCAGCCGCGAGAAGGTCGTCAACGGGGTGCGCAAGGCGTGCCAGGGTCGACCCGTGAGCGAAGACGACCTCGCTCTGCTCGCCCAGCGCGTCGAAGAGAGCGTGCGGGCCACCGGCATCGCCGAGCTCGACGCCTATGAGATCGGGCTGACGATCCTCGGGCCGCTCCGCGAGCTCGACGAGGTCGCCTATCTGCGGTTCGCCTCCGTGTACCAGGCCTTCGACTCCCTCGAAGACTTCGAGGCGGCGATCAACCTCCTGCGCGCCGAGCACGAGCAGAACGACCGCGACTCCGCGTCCCCGCAGGACTGATCGTCGGCCGGCCAGGACTCACCTGGAGGGTGGGTCCTGAGGACGGGACCGCTCAGAGCTCGCTCGAGCGGGACGCCCACAGGTTGAGCCCGCCCTCGACCGCAGCCCCGTCGATGGCGTCGAGCTCCTTGGCCGAGAACGGGGGGGCCTCGAGCGCTGCGAGATTCTCGTCGAGCTGCGCGGTCGTGCGGGCGCCGACGAGGACCGCACTCACCCGCTCGTCCCGCAGACACCACGCGAGGGCCATCTGCGCGAGGGTCTGACCACGTCGCAGGGCGATGTCCCGCAGGCTGCGCACCGAGGCGAGGTTCTGCTCCGACAGGTACTGCCGCTGGAATGACGTCCCCTTCGCGGCACGCGAGTCAGCCGGCACACCGTCCAGGTAGCGATCTGTCAGGAGTCCTTGGGCCAGGGGAGAGAAGGTGACGAGGCCTGTGCCCGCCGCGGCCGCGACCTCGACGAGCGAGCGACCTGAGTCGTCAGGGACCTCGATCCACCGGTTGAGCAGGGAGTACGAAGGCTGGTGGACTGTGAGCCGCAGCCCGAGGGCGTCGGCGATCTCGAGCGCCTGGAGCGTCCGGGTCGCCGAGTACGAGGAGATGCCTGCGTAGAGGGCTCGCCCGGACCGCACGGCAGTGTCCAGCGCACCGATCGTCTCCTCGAGCGGGGTGCTCGGGTCGAACCTGTGGCTGTAGAAGATGTCGACCTCGTCGATGCCGAGCCTGCGCAGCGACTGGTCGAGCGAGGCGAGCAGATACCCGCGGGAGCCGCCCTCACCGCGTGGACCGGGCCACTGCCTGTACCCGGCCTTGGTGCTGATGCTCAGCTCGTGCCGGTGCGCGGCGAGGTCACGCCTCAGGATCCGGCCGAAGCCCGTCTCGGCCGACCCCGGTGGTGGGCCGTAGTTGTTCGCGAGGTCGAAGTGCACGACCCCTGAGTCGACGGCGTGCAGCACGAGGGATCGCTGGTCGTCGGCAGGTGCGGCGTCGCCGAAGTTCTGCCAGAGCCCCAGGCTCAGCGCGGAGACGCCGAGACCAGAGCGACCGACACGGCGGACGGGGAGGCTGTCGAGACGGTCGTCGGCGGGGGAGCGCATGACTGTACGGTACCGCTGCGATACTCGAGGCTGCCGTCCCTGTCTCTCGTGGCGACCACGTCGGCGAGAGAAATGTCTGGCGTCCTACGCCGGGCTGCGGGAGGGTTGGTCTGCATCGGCAGACATCGAGACGAGGAGGCCGGAGCAGATGACTCAGGACCGAGAAGTTCCCGAGACCGCGATCAGCGCGGACACGAAGGCGAAGTTCAAAGAGGCGCTCGACCGCAAGAACGCGGCTCGGCACCTGACCTCCGAGGGTGACACGAACACCGGCAGCGTCCACGGCTCCGAGCCGATCGGCAAGACGCAGCGCACCTTCCGCCGCAAGTCTGGGTGACCAGGCGTGCGCCCAGCAGCAGCCGGGCTTAGAGCAGACAGCGAGGGTGGTACGGGATCTTCCCGTACCACCCTCGCTGTCTGTTGTCTGCTGTCTGCTGGATGCGGAGCGGCGACGTCCGCCCCGCGGAGCGACGACGACTCCGTGCTGAGGGGACCCCCGGTGGGCGTCCCCTCGGAGGATGCGGCCCAGCCGGAGCGGCTCAGCCCTTGATGTCGGTGAGCACCCGCAGCTTGATCGTCTGGCCCATCGCCCGCAGCGCCTCGACGACAGCGGCCTCGACGTTCGAGCCGGCGTCGGTCACCACGTAGCCGACCTCACCGCGGGTCGCGAGCAGCTGACCCTCGATGTTGGTGCCGTGCTCGGCGAGCGTGCGGTTGACCTCGGCGAGGACACCCGGGGTGTTGCGGTGCAGGTGAGCCACGCGGGCGACACCTGTCGAGCTCTCGAGAGCCAGGTTCGGCAGGTTGACGCTCAGGGTCGTCGAGCCCGAGCGGACGTAGTCGCGGATCTTGTTCGCCACGAAGACGCCGATCGCCTCCTGTGCCTCGAGCGTCGAGCCACCGATGTGCGGGGTGAGGATGACGTTGGGCAGGCCACGGAGCTCAGACTCGAAGGCGTCCCCGCGCTTCTTCGGCTCTTCGGGGAACACGTCGATCGCCGCACCCGCGAGGTGGTGGGACAAGATCGCCTCGCGCAGGGCGTGGGTGTCCACCACGAAGCCGCGCGAGAGGTTGAGGAAGATCGCACCGGGCTTCATCTGCGAGAACTGCTGGGCTCCGAACAGGCCCGCGTTGCCGCTGCGGCCGTCGACGTGGAGCGTGACGACGTCCGCGACGGCGAGCAGCTCGTCGAGGGACCCGAGGCGACGCGCGTTGCCGAGCGCCAGCTTCTCCGAGGTGTCGTAGAAGACGACGGACATGCCGAGGTTCTCGGCGAGGACCGACAGCTGGGTGCCGATGTTGCCGTAGCCGATGATGCCGAGCGTGCGCCCACGGACCTCGTGCGAGCCTTCGGCCGACTTGTCCCACACCCCGGCGTGGAGCGCCTTGTCGCGCTCCGTGAGGCGACGGGTGAGCGAGATGATCTCGGCGAGCGCGATCTCGACGACGGACCGGGTGTTCGAGAACGGCGCGTTGAAGACCGCGACCCCGTGGCTCGCAGCCGACCTGAGGTCGATCTGGTTGGTCCCGATGCAGAACGCGCCGATCGTCAGGAGCTCCGGAGAGGCGGCGATCACCGCGTCGGTCACCTGCGTCTTGGAACGGATACCGAGGATGTGGACGCCCTCGAGGGCGTGGATCAGCTCGGACTCGTCCAGGGCGCCAGACCGGACCTCGACCTCGACGCCGTGGGCGGCCAAGATCTCGACGGTGAGCGGGTGGACATTTTCAAGGAGGAGGGCCTTCAGCACGCAGTCATCGTCCTCCCCCCGCGCGCTGCGACCAAAACGGTCTTGGCACGTGGACGGATCTTTCCGGCGCCCCGGGGCGCGGCCGCCCACGGGGTTCAGCCGACGAGGCCCGCAGGGAGGTCCCGGGAGTGCGTGACGTGCAGGTAGCGGGTCGGCCGGGTCATCGCGACGTACAGGTCTGACGCGCCGCCGGGCCCGTCGACGAGGGCAGCCGGTTCTTCGAGCACGACGGCGTCGAACTCGAGCCCCTTGACCTCGCGGGCGGAGGCGACCACCAGACCGTCACCTGCGGACGCAGCCGCGGGGATCTCCCGGAGCATCTTCTCGACGTCGGCCACCTCCGCGGCCGGCACGACGACCGCGACCTGTCCCGCGCCGCCCGAGCGGATGTCGGCGAGCAGCCCGACAGCGATCTCCACGGTGTGCGCACGCACCTCGTCTGCCGCGAGCCTGTGGACCGTGAGGGCGGCCGGGACCTCGCGCGCGGACGTGAGCCTCGAGACGGGCAGCCCGGCCTCGACGGCCATGCGCTGCGCGGCCGACGCGATCTCCTCGGGCGTGCGGTAGTTGACGGTGAGCTCGGTCAGGCGCCAGGAGTCGCGCAGCAGCGGCGTGAGCATCGCGTCCCACGAGCGGGCCCCAGCGGGCGAGGACGTCTGGGCCACGTCTCCGACGATGGTCATCGACCGCGTCGGGCAGCGGCGCACGAGCATCCGCCAGGCCATCGCAGACAGCTCTTGGGCCTCGTCGACGACCAGGTGCGCGAAGGTCCAGCTGCGGTCCTTCTCCGCACGCTCTGCGGTCGTCAGGTAGGGACCAGAGGTCGCGAACCTGTCGGCGAGAGCCTCGGCGCTCACCATGCCGTTCCCGCCCGAGCCCTCGAGCACCTGACGGGCGTACTCGAGCCGCTCCTCACGCTGCTCCGCGTCCTGGCGCGCCTGCGCCCGGGCCACCTGGTCGTCCTCGCCGAGCAGCTCGGCAGCCTCGTCGAGGATCGGCACGTCGGCCTCGGTCCACGGCGAGCCCGGGGCCCGCACGAGGGCGTCCCTGTCGGCTGCTGAGAGCTCGGGGGCGGCCTCGGCGAGCCTGTGCGGCTTGGCGTAGAGGTCCTCGACCAGCTTCTGGGGCGACATCGGCATCCACGCGAGGTTGAGCGCGACCCGGATCTCCTTCGTGCTGCGCAGCTCTTCCAGGATCTCGCCGCGCTCGTCCGACTCGACCGAATAGCTCAGCTGCTCGGTGTACTGCGCCGCGAGACGGTTGAGCATCTCGCGGACGAAGGTCACCCGCGCGAGGTTGTGCGGCTTGCGGTGACGCCGCGCCTTCGCGATGGCGTCACGGATGTCGCGCCGCCGGATCACGAGGTCGTATCCGTCGACGCGCACCCTGGTGTCCTGCGCGGGGACGCGCTCGCGTGCGCTCACGGCGCGTCTGACGATCGCGCCGAAGACCGAGCGTCCCTTGATCTCGGCGATCTTCGGTTCCTCGGTCCCGCGCGCCTCGATCCCGGGCAGGATGTCGGCGATCGTCGTGCTCACGACCCCGGTCTCGCCGAGCGAGGGGAGCACCTGGTCGATGTACCGCAAGAACGACTGGCTCGGGCCGACGAGCAGCACACCCGAGCGCTCGAGCAGACGACGGTGGGCGTAGAGCAGGTAGGCCGCGCGGTGCAGGGCGACAGCGGTCTTCCCTGTGCCGGGGCCACCCTGGACCACGAGGGCACCCTGCAGGTCGGAGCGGATGATGGTGTCCTGCTCGGCCTGGATGGTCGCGACGATGTCGCCCATGCGCCCTGTGCGACCCGCTGACAGTGCCGCGAGCAGCGCGCCCTCGCCCGAGAGGTTGAGGTCCGAGGCCGCCCCGCCCGAGAGGTCGAGGACCTCGTCCTCGAGACCCGTGACGCGACGACCCGACGTTACGAGGTGCCGGCGGCGCAGCACGCCGTCGCGCTGGGCCGCCGTCGCCCTGTAGAAGGCCTGGGCCGCAGGGGCGCGCCAGTCCGTGAGGATCGAGGAGTGCTGCTCGTCGGTCAGCCCGATGCGCCCGATGTACCGGGTGGTCTCGTCGTCGAAGTCGAGCCGGCCGAAGCACAGCCTGTCCTCGACGGCGTCGAGCAGCGCGGCCCGGTCTTCGTAGAGCGTCGCGAAGGCGTCGCGCTCGCTGCGGTTCTGGGGGGACCCGCTCGGTCCGGACCGGCGCACCTCGGCGAGGCGCTCGCGCGTGACGGCGCGCAGCTCGTCCAGCCGTGCGTAGAGGACGTCGAGGGTGTCCTGCTCGACCCTGATCTCGTCGGGCTGCTCGGTCACGCTGGTCCTTCCCTCGCGGGGGTACGGAGATGAGATGGCGACTGGAGGCTGCTGGTGCCGCAGTCCCACGTTCGCGACCGTCCATTATTGCTGATCGTGGCACCCCGACGCGCCGCGGAGATGGGCCGGGAGGGCCGTGGCGACTAAGATCAGCGGATATTCGTCTGGGGGGAGGAGTGCGGTGAGCGTGAGAGACGGGTCGACCGGCGAGACCGCCCCGGTCCGGGTGCTCATCGTCGACGACGACGACGGCGACGCGATGCTGGTCGAAGAGCTCTTCGCCGACAGCGCCCTCGAGGTGACCCTCGACCGCGCGCGCTCGATCGACGAGGCCCTCGGTCGGCTCGACGTCGACTGCGTCCTCCTCGACCTGGGCCTCCCCGACGCGACAGGTCTCTCGGGCGTCGAGCGCATCAACGCGACGGGGACCAGTGCAGCGCTCGTCGTCCTCACCGGCATGACCAGCTCTGACCTCGGTGTCGAGGCCGTCGCCGCAGGGGCCCAGGACTACCTCGTCAAGCACGAGGTCGACCCCGACCTCCTCGCCAGGTCGGTCCGCTACGCCGTCCAGCGCCGGCTCTCCGACGAGCAGGCACGGACGATCTACAAGAGCTCGGTCCGGGCCCGCGAGACCGCCCGCCTCGAGCGTGCGCTGCTGCCCACACCCTCGATCGTCGACCCACGGCTCTCCGTCCTCGTCGGCTACCTGCCCGGGGGAGACGGCCTGCTCGGAGGTGACTTCTACGACGTCGTCGAGCGCGCCGACGGCACGCTCGCCTGCATCATCGGCGACGTCGCCGGCCACGGACCCGACGAGGCTGCCCTCGGAGCCACCCTGCGCACGGCCTGGCGGACCCTCGTCCTGGCCGAGATCGACCCCGAGCGCATCCTCCCGCTGCTCGAGCGCGTCATGCTCGACGAGCGCTCGCGGCCCGAGACCTTCACGACGCTCTGCCAGCTGGTCATCTCGGCCGACAGGTCGTCGGCCGAGCTCTACCTCGCCGGTCACCACGCGCCCATCCTCGTCTCCGAGCAGTCCCGGGCCATCGAGCCGACCCACCGCGGCCGGGCCCTCGGCATCCCTGTCGACTCGCCCTGGAAGTCTCAGCGGCTCGAGCTCGCCGGCAGCTGGTGGCTCATGCTCTACACCGACGGTCTGCTCGAGGCCACGGTCCGCGACCCCGGCGACGACCAGGACCGTCCCCACGACGCCGACCGCCGAGACCGCGGCGGGCGCTCGCGGATCGGCATCGACGGGCTCCTCGCCGCCGTGAGCGCCGAGTTCCGCGACGGCACAGAGGAGCTCGTCGAGCGCATCTTGCGCACCGTCCACGCCGTGCACGGTGGACGCCTCGTCGACGACGCGGCCGTGCTGATCCTCGGCTGGCCCGGCTGCGACGCCGGGCACGGGCAGCGGTCCGCGACGCTGGCCGACTCGGAGGAGTGGAGTTGAGGCGTCCTGCCGCGGCGCAGCGCGCAGGGTCGACGCTGCGCCGCCAGCTCGGCGTGACCGTGGCGAGCGCCGGAGCGGTCCTCCTGGTGATCCTGCTGTACGCCGTGTACTCCCTGCTCCAGGTGGTCCACTACCAGAACAGGGTCACCGACATCTACGCGAGCGCGATCTCGTACTCCGACGGGCTGACGTCTCGGATCGGTGACATCGGCTCGGCCGTCGACGCCTACCTGCAGTCGGGTGTCGACTCGGCGCTCGGCTCCTACAGGACCGCCGACACCGAGGCTGCCCGCGCCATCAGGTCCGCCTTCCTCGAGGACTACGGGCCCGACTCCGAGGTCGTCGTCGCCCTGGACCGCACGCTCGGTCTCGTCGCCACCTGGCGGTCCCAGTTCGCCGACCCCGCCGTCGCCGAGGTGTCCGTCGAAGGACCCGGCGCCGTGAGCGAGGCAACCCTCGAGCGTGGGGAGCGGCTGCTCGCCGACGCGCGCGAGAGTGCGCTCGACCTGGAGTCTGTCCTTGAGACCGGCCGCGACGAGGCCTCCGACTCCCTCGGGGCCTGGACGAGGAACCTCTTCCTCGCGGTCGTCGTGCTCGCCGGCGCCGCTGTCGTCGTCGCGGTCGGTACGTGGTGGACGCTCCGCCGACGGGTCCTCGAGCCCCTCGCGGACCTCGCGGCCAAGGCCGAGGCCGTGAGCACCGGCGAGCTCGACCTGCCGGTGCGGACCGAGGGGCCTGGCGAGATCGCCTCACTCGCGCACGCCGTCGACGCGATGCGGGTCGAGCTCGTGGCACGGATGGCCTCCGAGGCCCGTTCCCGGGCCGAGATCGCCGAGGCGCACGAGCAGGTGCTCGAGCAGGCCGAAGAGCTCCGACGCTCCAACCGGGACCTCGAGCAGTTCGCCTACGTCGCCTCGCACGACCTCCAGGAGCCGCTGCGCAAGGTGGCGAGCTTCACCCAGCTGCTGCAGAAGCGCTACGGCGGTGAGCTCGACGAGCGCGCAGACCAGTACATCGAGTTCGCGGTCGACGGTGCCAAGCGGATGCAACGACTCATCCAGGACCTGCTCGGCTTCTCGCGCGTCGGGCGGTCGGCGGGCGAGGCCGTCGAGGTCGACCTCGTCGAGGCCTGCGCGACGGCGGTCACGACCTTGGACGCCGCCGTCGAGGAGTCGGGCGGCCAGGTCGAGGTCGGCGACCTCCCCGTGGTCCTCGGGCAGCAGACGCTCCTGGTCCAGCTCTTCCAGAACCTCGTCGGCAACGCGCTGAAGTTCAGGCACCCCGATAGGACGCCCCACGTCATCCTCGGGGCTGTGCGCCGCGACGACGCCTGGGAGCTGTGGTGCTCCGACAACGGCATCGGGATCGACCAGCAGTACGCCGACAGGGTCTTCGTGATCTTCCAGCGGCTGCACGCCAAGGACGCCTACGAGGGCACGGGCATCGGCCTCGCGCTGTGCAAGAAGATCGTCGAGTTCCACGGCGGTGAGATCTGGCTCGACACCGACGTCTCGCAGGGCACGACGATCCGCTGGACGCTGCCAGACCCCCGCGAGGTAGGCTCTGCGGGGCCCGAGGACGAGTCCCCGGCCGAGGGTGCTGACGGAACCACGCCCGCGACGACGACCGCAGGGACGGGCGACCTGCCCGGACCAGGACAGCACGACGAGGAGAGCTCATGACCGTGGCACCCGGAGTGATCGAGGTCCTGCTGGTCGAAGACGACCCGGGCGACGTCCTCATGACGCGCGAGGCCTTCGAGCACAACAAGGTGGCCAACCGGCTCTCGGTCGTCAACGACGGCGTCACCGCGATGGACTTCTTGCGCAAGCGCGGGGAGTACGCAGACGCCGTGACGCCCGACCTCATCCTGCTCGACCTCAACCTGCCGCGCATGGACGGCCGAGAGGTCCTCGCCGAGCTCAAGGAAGACCCCGAGCTCCGCCGCATCCCCGTCGTCGTGCTCACGACCTCCGAGGCCGAGGAAGACGTCGCGCGCAGCTATTCGCTCTACGCCAACGCCTTCGTCACCAAGCCCGTCGACTTCGAGAGGTTCATCGAGGTCGTCCGGCAGATCGACGACTTCTTCGTGACCGTCGTCAGGCTGCCCTCGCGCTGATCGGTCTCGGACCCTGCGGAGAGCTGCACCGAGGACCGGAGACCGTGGGCCGGCCTGCGGGAAGAAACTCGGGCGAGGCGGTGTTCTGGTCCTCAGACGACGTTCGTGACGTCACCGGTCAGGCCTGAGCCTGGTGGTGCGTCGAGGCTGACAGGAGGCCCACCATGCTCGATCCGCAGGAGCTCTACACGGTCGACGCCACAGTCGAGTCCGCTCTCCGGCTCTCGCCGGACGAGGCGGGGACCGGGCCCGTGCTCGTCAACGCGCTGCGCGGGTTCGTCGACGCCGGGCACGTCGGACAGATCGCGCTCGAGCACATCCTCGACCTCGGCGAGACGACCCGTCTGGTCACCTTCGACGCCGACCAGCTGGTCGACTACAGGTCGAAGCGGCCCACCATCGTCTTCGACACGCAGCGCTGGACCGAGTACTCGGGTCCGAGCATCGCGATCGACGTGGCACGAGACCGCGAGGGGACGACCTTCCTCGTCCTCCACGGCAACGAGCCTGACGTCCAGTGGGAGCGGTTCGTCGAGGCCGTCCTGTCGCTCGTCGACAGGTTCCGCGTCTCGTTGACCGTCGGCACCTACGGCATCCCGATGGGTATCCCGCACACCCGGCTGCTCTCCGCGACGCCGCACGCCTCGCGCGACGAGCTGATCCCCGACGCCTCGCCGTGGTTCGGGCGCGTCACGGTCCCGGCGACCGCGGCGAACCTGCTCGAGCTCAGGCTCTCGGAGCGCGGCCACGACACCGTGGGCTACGCCGTCCACGTGCCGCACTACCTGGCCCAGTCCACCTACCCGCCCGCAGCGCTGGTGGCCCTCGACAAGCTGGAGTCCGCGACCGGGCTGGACCTGGACCTCGAGACCCTCGAGGAGGCGGCGACCGAGGCTCGTGCCGAGGTCGTGCGTCAGGTCGCCGAGTCCCCCGAGATCGCGGAGGTCGTCCGAGGGCTCGAGGAGCAGTACGACGCCTTCACCATCTCGGCCGAGCGCCAGAGCCTGCTCGCCGACACCGCAGAGATCCCGACGGCCGACGAGATCGGCGAAGAGCTCGAGCGCTTCCTCGCTCAGCAGGGTCCCGACGGGCAGTCGTCCTGACCTGAGCCCGGCACCACCAGCACGGCCCGGTCGCCGGCACCTCACGAGGTGCCGGCGACCGGGCCGTGCTGCGTCAGGCGGACTCTGCGGGGTCGACGAGGGGGACGGCGGTCCCTGCGAAGCGTGACATCTCGTCCGCGCCGCAGAGGATGTGTGCCGGGACCGCGAGGCTGCGGAGCGCACGCGCAAGGCCCGCGCTGGCGAGGCCGTCCCCGTCTCGAGCGCCGCCCGACGCCGTCGCGGCGAGCACGATGTTGCCGTAGCGGCGCGCCTTGAGCACCGCTGGCTCGGTGATCAGGGCGAGGTCGTCCTCGGTGCGGGGGACGCCGTCGGTCGCGACGATGTCCAGCGCCGCACGGATCGTGGCGACCTCGGCCCGGGCTGTGGAGAGCGGAGGCTTGTCGGCGCAGTTCACGAGATACAGGCCTCCTGGACGCAGGACGCGCAGCACGTCGACGACGAACTCGACGGTCAGCAGGTGATCCGGTGTGCTGTCGCCGGCGAACACGTCTCGGACGACGACGTCGACGCTCGAGGTCGCGAGCGTGGCCAGCTGCTCCCGGGCGTCCCCGGCGCGCAGGCGCAGACGGGGTGAGCGGGGGAGGTCGAACCACGAACGAGCGAGCTCGAGCAGCCGGGCGTCGATGTCGATGCCGATCTGGCGTGAACCGGGCCGGCGGGCGTCGACCGACCGGGCCATCGCGCAGCCTGCGGCCCCGAGGTGGACCACGTCGAGCGGACCCTCGGTCGTGTCGTCGAGGACCGCCGACATGATCTCCATGTATTCGAATCCCACGTTGGTCGGGTCGTCGAGATCGATGAAGGAGCTCGGGACGCCGTTGAGCATGACCGTGATGGACCTGTGGTCGTCGCGGTCGAGGACGAGCTCGACGGTTCCCGAGGACGTCTCGACGGGCCCTGCGGGCAGGTCGGGCTGCCCTGTCTGTGTCAGTGGTCCGGAGGAGGATGAGCGGCGTGAGGTTCGGCGTGCCATCCCGCAAGCCTAGGCGGGCGGGAGGGGACCGGCGGGGCACCGAGAGGCGACCACCTCTTGACTTCATTCGAACAGGTGTTCGATACTAGAGCAAGGAGGTTCGACATGGCAGCGACACGGATGACCGCAGCGACATCAGGAGCACGCGCTCTGGGGACGGCTTCAGCGGGCGCGTCGCGATCAGCACGCCACGGTCGTCCCACCCGGGCTCCGCACGCCGTCTCGGCAGCACCTGTCCCCGCTGAGGCTGCGGCTCTGACCTCGGCTCTGCGTCGTCAGGCCGCCAGCGACCTCTTGGACCGTGCTGACGCCGAGCTCGTGGCCGCACAGCTGGCCACCGACCCCGCCGAGAGGTTCACCCACGCGCACATGGCAGCGCTGAGGGTCTCGGGTGCCGTCCTCGCGGTCCTCGGCACCCGGCCCCCGCGCGGACGCACGCGCAGCGCGTGGGAGCGTCTCTCGGCGGCCTCCGACGACTTCGTCCCGTGGGCGTCGTTCTTCGCCTCCGGGGCGCACCTGCGCTCCTCCATCGACGCCGGCCGTTTCGACGCCGTCGACGAGGAGGGCGCTGCTCGCTGGGTCGCTGCTGCGGAGGACTTCCGCGACGAGGTCGGCGCCTGGGTCGACGACGCCGAGGTGCCGGTCGCGCGCAGCGGCATGCTCGTCGACGGTCCGGTGAGCGCATGAGCAAGGGTCCGCGGTCGACGACAGTCCCGCGTGACCTCGGCGAGAAGGACTCGGACTGCTCGATCCTCCACGTCGACATGGATGCGTTCTTCGCCTCGGTCGAGGTGGCTCGCCGGCCTGAGCTCAAGGGGCGCCCGGTGATCGTCGGCGGCTCGGACCGGTCCGTGGTCCTGGCCGCGACCTACGAGGCGCGAGCCTTCGGCGTGCACTCGGCCATGCCAGCGGCCACAGCGCGCCGCCTCTGCCCGCAGGCTGTCTTCATCCAGCCTGACAGGACGGCGTACCACGATGCCTCGACGGCTGTCATGGAGATCCTCGGCGAGGTCACGACCCTCGTCGAGCCCGTCAGCATCGACGAGGCCTTCCTCGACGTGGAGGGTGCCCGACGTCGGCTGGGCTCGTCGACCGAGATCGCCCGGAAGATCCGGGCGAGGGTCTATCGCGAGCTGGGTCTGACCTGCTCCGTCGGCGTGGCTTCGACCAAGTTCGTCGCGAAGCTGGCGTCGACCCACGCCAAGCCTGACGGCATGATGCTCGTCCCGCGCGAGTCGACGGTGCGGTTCTTGCACTCCCTGCCCGTGGGTGCGCTGTGGGGCGTGGGGGAGAAGACCGAGAAGAACCTCGCCGCGTGGGGCATCACGACGGTCGAGCAGCTCGCCAGGACGGATCCGCTCGTGCTGCGACAGGCCGTCGGCACTGCTGCTGCCGCCCACCTGTTCGACCTGTCGTGGGGACGTGACCCGAGGCCTGTCGAGCCGACGCGTCGCGAGCGGAGCATCGGGGCCGAGACGACCTTCGGGCACGACGTGACCGACCTCAGCGTCGTCGAGTCCAAGCTCCTCGAGCTCTCTGACCGGTGTGCAGACAGGCTGCGGGCCCAGGGGTACCTCGCGCGGACCATCAGCGTGAAGGTGCGCTCGAGCGACTTCCGCACCCTGAGCCGTTCGAGGTCTCTCGTCTCGCCGACGGACAGCGTCCGTGAGATCTACGCGGTCGCCCGCGAGCTCGTCTCCTCGGTCGACCTCAAGGGCCTGCCGGTCCGGCTCGTGGGGGTCCGGGGCGAAGGTCTCGAGGCGCGGGGGAGCGCTGCTCTGCAGCTCACCCTCGAAGATGCCGTGGCGGGTGACACCGAGCAGCAGCGACTGGCCGACGCCGCGATCGACCAGGTGCGTCTGCGCTTCGGGCGATCGGCCATCCGGCAGGCGGCGGTCGCCACGACTTCCTCACAGCGCTCGACTACCGTTGTGCCGGATGTCGAACTATCCTGAACTCTGACAAGGTCCGATCGAACAGTGCGGGGGTTGCGATGCCTCTGTCCGAATACGAGCAGCGTGTTCTGGAGCAGATGGAGCGAGAGCTCACGTCTGATGATCCGCGCCTTGCGACAAGTATGAAGACGACGTCCCAGCGGTCTTCGGTCCGCTATGTGATCGCGGGGGTAGGGCTGATCCTCGGTCTCCTCGCGCTGGTGATCGGTGTGGCACAGTCTGTGCCCGTCGTGGGAGTGGTCGGCTTCGCGGTGATGTTCGCCGCCGTCGCGTACGCCTTCGCCCAGCCGTCGAAGTCCAACGGGCCGGTCGGCGTGGTCTCCCCTGACGGGACCGTGAGACCGGCCGCGAAGCAGCAGAAGACCAAGCGTGGGGGCAAGGCCGGGAAGGCACCCTTCATGCAGCGCATGGAAGAGCGATGGGACAAGCGTCGCGACGAGCAGTGACGCTCGAGGGCACCGCGGCCTAGATCGTAGGTCGGCAGACCTCTTCGCTCCGACGATCTAGCTCTCCACAGTCAGTACCTAGAGATCTTCTCCAGCGCGGGCTGGGCGTCCAGACGCCCAGCCCGCGCTGTCGTGCTTCCACAGCACAACGCGACCTCGAGCGATAGGCGTCGGCGATCATCGCCGGTGCCGGTGTTTGGTGCCTGACCTCTCGCGCGGTCCTCCGGATCCCGGAGAGCGAGAGTCGCACGTCGAGTGGATCGTCGGGGCCGATCCGGCCTCGAGCCCAGGCTTCTCGTTGCTCCTCCACCTCGCTCCTAGCGGCCCCCCACTTCACTCCACCCTGACGCCCACAGGCCCTCGGCGCCGCCGCTGACATCCTCGGACCCCTCGATCCCGGGTCGATTTGCGTGCTCTGCCCGACTTTCCCCGGTGCTCACGCCGCGGGAACCCGGCTGGACGTGCGACGAGAGCACCAGTGCGCGCCGCGCCCTCCACATCCCTCCACCGCTGTGACCTGTGCTGATGCCGCGTCAAGGGTGAAGTTTCTGTGATTGCCGCCGCGTGGTGGAGGGAAGTGGAGTACGGTGGAGCCACTTGGAGCAGCCGGGGGAGGCGTCGCAGTGACTGAACTGTTCGGCGCGTCGTCCACACTGCTCCTCGGGACGTACACCCCTCGTCTGGACGACAAGGGACGGTTGCTCCTCCCCGCGAAGTTCCGCGGTCAGCTCGCCCCAGGGCTGGTCATGACGCGTGGACAGGAGCGATGCCTGTTCCTCTTGCCGATGGACGAGTTCCGTCGCATGTACGAGCAGATCCGACAGGCCCCGGTGACGAGCAAGCAGGCGCGCGACTACCTGCGTGTCTTCCTCTCCGGAGCCAGCGACGAGATACCGGACAAGCAGGGCAGGATCTCGATCCCGGCGGCGCTGCGCGAGTATGCAGGGCTCGACCGGGAGGTCGCGGTGATCGGCGCAGGTACTCGCGTCGAGATCTGGGACGCAGCCGCGTGGGACACGTATCTGGCAGAGCAGGTCGCCGGGTACTCCGACACGGCCGAAGAGGTCGTGCCAGGCCTGAGGTTCTAGACGCACCACCGCTGGATGAGGCCTCCTCCCGCCCGGTCTGACGCACTTCCCCGGTGTCAGACGGTCGCGGAGGGAGACCTGATCCAGCAGGTGGGCACAGCAGCACATCACGACCGGCGGACGCCGGGCGCGCCGGACAGGTCGAGCACGACTCAGGACAGGAGGTCGCAGGGTGAGCGATCACGACACCGACGCCCCCGCTCCGGGCGACCCCGTCGACCGCGACGAGACGACTCTCTCAGAGACCACCGACATCGAGACCTCCTCCTCCGACCCCGCTGCCGGGGGAGCTGAGGCGCGTGAGACCTCGGACCGTCATCTCCCGGTCCTGCTCGACAGGTGCGTGGAGCTCCTCGCTCCGGCACTGTCGGCTCCTGGGGCCGTCTATGTCGACTGCACGCTCGGGATGGGTGGTCACACCGAGGCGATCCTCGAGAGGCTCCCCGAGGTCCGGGTCATCGGCATCGACCGCGACCCGCAGGCACTCGAGCTCGCCGGTGCGCGGCTCGCTCGCTTCGGTGACAGGTTCACCGGGGTCCACGCGGTGTACGACGAGATCGGCGAGGTGATCGCCGAGCAGGGGCTCACCGGAGTGCAGGGGATCCTCATGGACCTGGGTGTCTCCTCCCTGCAGATCGACGAGCGGGAGCGCGGCTTCTCCTACGCCCAGGACGCCCCGCTCGACATGCGGATGGACTCGACGGCCTCGCTCACGGCAGCCGACGTGCTCAACACCTACAGCGAGCGCGACCTCACCCGGATCTTGCGGGAGTACGGCGAAGAGCGGTTCGCCTCGAAGATCGCCCGGTCGATCGTCGCCAAGCGTGACGCGAAGCCGTGGGAGCGCTCGGCGGACCTGGTCGACCTCGTCCGCGCGTGCATCCCGGCGGCGACGCGCAAGGGCCAGGGCAACCCGGCCAAGCGCACGTTCCAGGCGCTGCGCATCGAGGTGAACGGCGAGCTCGAGGTCCTCGAGCGCGCTCTGCCGGCTGCGGTCGAGGCTCTCGCCGTCGGCGGACGGATCGTCGTCGAGTCCTACCACTCGCTCGAAGACCGGCTGACCAAGCGGGAGCTCGGTCGTGGTGCTGTCTCGAGCGCGCCGCACGACCTCCCGGTCGAGCCTGAGTCCCACAAGCCCTATCTCTCGCTGCTCACCCGTGGCGCCGAGGAGGCCGACGAAGCCGAGCTCGAGCGCAACCCGCGCTCCGCCTCGGTGCGCCTGCGCGCCGCAGAACGGCTCCGGCCGACACCCCCTCACATGAAGACCAGGACGGAGCGCTGACCATGAGCACTGCACAGTCTGGGGCGGCACGCGCCCTGCCGGTGCGGGAGATCCCGGCACCGTCTCTGCCGAGGCCCTCCGAGCGTCTGAGGCTCGTCCAGGCACCTGCCCAGACGCGGAGCCGCGCACCCTTCGTCCTGCTCTGCATCGGGCTCCTCGCGGCGGCGCTGCTGGGCACCCTCGTGATGAACACCGTCATGAACAACGAGGCCTACGCAGCCCGGGACATCCAGATCCAGATCGCCCGAGAGGCGGAGATCGCCGACCAGCTCGGCGAGCAGATCGACGCGCTGTCATCGCCCCAGGCCCTCGCCGCCCGTGCGACCGAGCTCGGCATGGTCCAGAGCCCCAACCCGGGTGTGCTCCGGCTCTCCGACCTCATGATCTTCGGTGGTGCGAGCGGCGCAGGAGCAGCGCAGTGACGCGGTCGAAGGACTCTGACGGGCGCGACGAGCCTCAGAGCTCCCGCACGGCCCGACCGACCTCCAGGTCTGGTGCTGCACCACGCTCGACCTCACCACGCTCGTCGGCACCACGCTCGTCGGCACCGAGGTCTCCCCGGTCCGGCGGAGACACCGAGAAGACTCCGCGTGCTGCGGGGGCGACACCCCGCGGGGCTGCACGCACCGGTCGGGACGCCACGACCGGCCGGACGCAGGCAGGCACGGGTCGCACGCCAGCAGGCGCGGGCCGTCCGCAGGCCGCAGCAGGTCGTCCGACCGCACGCCCCACCTCTCCCGGTGCCAGCCGCAGTGCCAAGGACACAGGCCAGGCTGACGGGTCGGCCAAGGCCACCTCCGCTGACCGTCCCGCCGCACGACCCGTCCGCGGTGCCCGCCCGGCCGCTCCGGCGGCTGACTCGGGCACACCGCGCCCGGTGAGGTCGTCCGACAGCGCTCCGCGCAGCGCAGGAGCGAGCCGCCCGGTGCGCGCCGGTGCGCCGGCGGCCCGGACCTCTGCGTCCGCCGGTCGCACGGCTCGTGCCGCGGCACCCGCACGCACCCCCCGTGGTGCCCGGGCTCGGATCGGCGCCGACCGCAGCCCTGCCCGACCTCGGGTCGGCGGCAGGCTCGACGCCGTCACGCAGCGCAGGCTCAGCCAGGCGCGTGTCGGCAACCCGCTGACGCGTGTGCGGGTCCTGTCGATCGCCGTGATCGCGACGCTCGCGCTCTTCTCCGGTCGTCTCGTCTACGTCCAGGCGTACCAGGGGGAGACCCTCGCGGCGCAGGCACTCGAGGGCCGCATGAACACGACGACCATCCCGGCCGTCCGTGGTGAGATCACGGACGCCGACGGCAACGTGCTCGCCACCTCGGTCACGCGCTACGACGTGTTCGCCGACCAGGTCCTCATCGCTGACTGGACCCACACTGTCGACGGCGCGAGGGTCGGCGGACCCGTCGAGGCTGCCCGGCTGCTCGCCCCGATCTTCGGAGAGCCTGAGGCCGAGCTCGCCGCCAAGCTCTCAGGCACGAGCAAGTACAAGATGCTCGAGCGTGACATGGCTCCCGAGACCTGGGACGCCATCAAAGAGCTCGGCATCTCGGGCATGTTCGCCGAGCAGGCGCCGCGCCGGTCCTACCCGGCGGGTACGACGGGTGGCAACCTCATCGGTTTTGTCGGTGCCGAGGGCACAGGCATGGCTGGCCTGGAGTACGCGCTCGACGAGCAGCTCGCCGGGGTCGCGGGCAGCCGGACCTACGAGCGTGGGCTCGGTGGGCACGCGATCCCGACAGGGGTCCAGTCCTCCAAGGCTGCCGTCCCCGGGACCGACGTGCGGACGACCCTGCGGATGGACCTCCAGTGGAAGGCCCAGGCCGCGATCGACGCGCAGGTCGCCAAGATGGGCGCGAGCGGTGGCTTCGTCGTCGTGATGGACGTCAAGACCGGAGAGATCTACGCCCTCGCAGACTCAGGTGCCATGGACCCCAACAAGCCGACAGGCTTCGGTGGCAGCAAGGCGATCTCGACGATCTTCGACCCCGGCTCGACGGCCAAGATCGTCACGATGGCAGCGGCCCTCGAGACGGGGGTCGCCACGCCCACAAGCCAGTACACGGTGCCGTACAACTACACGACCTCCAACGGGCAGACCTTCAAGGACTCCCACGAGCACGGTGACGAGCCCTGGACCCTCACGGGCATCCTCGCGGAGTCGTCGAACACCGGCACCGTCATGGTGGGCGAGCAGATCCCGAAGCAGGTCCGCCACGACTACCTCACCAAATTCGGCTTCGGAGAGAAGACCGGCATCGAGCTCGCCGGTGAAGAGCGCGGGCTGCTCGCCGACGCCGACGCGTGGGACGGGCGGACGCAGTACACGGTCCTCTTCGGTCAGGGCATGGCAGCGACAGCCCTGCAGGCCACCAACGTCTTCGCGACCATGGCCAACGGCGGTGTCCGCAACACCCCGCACCTGGTGGCAGGGACCACGGGCGCCGACGGCGTCTACACGCCGAGCCCGCTGGCCGACCCGGTCCAGGCCGTCTCGCCCGAGACTGCCGGCACCGTGCTGAAGATGATGGAGTCCGCTGTCCTCGAGGGCACCGGCGGGAACGCAGAGATCGACGGCTACAGGGTGGCCGGGAAGACCGGGACAGCCCAGATCCCCGGCGCCGACGGAAAGCTCGACGCCTACCTCGCCTCCTTCGTCGGCGTCGCGCCCGTCGACGACCCACGCCTCGCCGTCGGGGTGTTCATCGAGAACCCCACGGCCACGGAGTACGCGAAGTTCGGCGGGGTGTCCGCCGCCCCGGTGTTCTCCGACGTCACGTCCTTCGCGCTGCAGCAGCTCGGCGTGGTGCCCTCGGGCTCGACGCCCGAGCTCTACCCCACCACCTGGTGAATCGCGGGCACCGGGGCGGACCGCCCCGGTGCCCGGAAGGTTCCCGCGATAGATTGGCCCCCATGACTTCCGCCCCCGGATCGCTGCGGCCTGCCTCCGTGCAGCCGCGAACTCTCGGTGACCTCGCCGTCGCCGTCTCGGGCTCGGTCGACCCGGCCGACCGCGACCTCCCCGTCACCGGCGTGGTCCTCGGCAGCGTCGAGGCCCAGCCCGGCGACCTCTTCGTCGCCGTCCCCGGAGCGCGGTCGCACGGTGCCCGGTACGCGCAGGCGGCGCTCGACGCCGGTGCGGTCGCGGTGCTGACCGACGAGGCAGGTCTGGACCTCCTCCGCGCCGAGCAGACCGCCGTCGGGGAGCCCTCGCACCAGCGCCCCGTGCCTGTCGTCCTCCTCCCGACGGGCAGCGACCCGCAGCGGGCAGCGGGAGCGGCGGCGGCCTTCTTCTACGACCACCCCTCGACGGCGCTCACGAGCTTCGGCGTGACCGGGACGAACGGGAAGACCACCACGACCTACCTGCTCGACCACCTGCTGACCGCGCTCGGGCGCACCGTCGGGCTGGTCGGGACCGTCGAGACCCGCTCCGGTTCTCGGGTGCTCCCCAGCCGCCTGACCACACCCGACGCCGCGAGCCTGCAGGCTGTGCTCGCGACCATGCGCGAAGACGGGGTCGACGTCCTCGCGATGGAGGTCTCCTCGCACTCGATCAGCCAGCGCAGGGTCGACGGTCTGCACTTCGACGTCGTCGGCTTCACCAACCTCAGCCAGGACCACCTCGACTTCCACGGCGACCTCGACAGGTACTTCGCGGCCAAGGCCGAGCTCTTCACGGCCGAGCGCGCGCGCCGTGGTGTCGTGGTGGTCGACGACGAGTGGGGCCAGCGGCTGGCTGCCACCGCAGACATCCCCGTCGTGACCCTGAGCGTCGGACGGCGCGGGACCCCCGTAGGGGACTGGTCGGTCCGGGACGTCCAGGAAGGCCCTGCGGGCACGACCTTCACCGTCGCCCACAGCGACGGACGCAGCATGCGCGTGCGCACGACGCTGCCCGGGTCCTTCAACATCGCCAACGCCGCCCTCGCCCTCGTCATGGTGGTCGAGTCCGGCGTCGACGTGGGCACTGTCACAGCCGCCCTGGAGGCCGCCGGAGGGTTGTCCCCGGCCGTCCCTGGCAGGATGGAGCAGGTTGCCGACCGCCCCCGTGTGGTCGTCGACTTCGCCCACAACCCTGATGCTCTCGCGCTCGCCCTCGAGGCGCTCCGGCCCACGACGGCCGGCCGCCTGGTGGTCGTGTTCGGAGCCACGGGGGAGCGGGACACGACCAAGCGTCCCGTCATGGGACGGATCGCGGTCGAGGGTGCTGACGTGGTCGTCGTGACCGACGACGACCCGCACGCCGAAGAGCCCGCCGGG
Source organism: Sanguibacter biliveldensis (assembly GCF_033798665.1). Taxonomy (NCBI): domain Bacteria; kingdom Bacillati; phylum Actinomycetota; class Actinomycetes; order Micrococcales; family Sanguibacteraceae; genus Sanguibacter; species Sanguibacter biliveldensis. The sequence continues at coordinate 2,555,995 of NZ_CP138359.1, read as the reverse complement.
ATCCGGACGCAGGTGCTCGACGGTGCCCGCGAGGCCGCCGCCGCTGCCCTCCCGGGCCGCGACGTCGACGTCCTCGAGGCGGCCCCGCGCGCCCTCGCGATCCGTGCCGCAGTCCTGGCTGCTGACGACGAGGACACGGTCCTGGTCGCCGGGCGAGGCCACGAGGTGTGGCAGGAGATCGACGGGGTGGACCACCCGCTCGACGACAGGGTGGAAGCACGCGCAGCGGTCGCCGACCGCGCGCAGCGAACGACGAAGGAGCACAGCGAGTGATCGATCTGACTGCCGCAGAGGTCGCGGACCTCACGGGAGGGAGGCTCGCCGCCCCGCCCACGACGCGGGTCGACGGCCCTACCGTCATCGACTCGCGCACGGTGTCTGCAGGTGCGCTCTTCGTCGCTCTCGCCGGAGACACCTCCGACGGGCACGACCACGCCGCCGGGGCAGTCGCCGACGGTGCTGCGCTGGTCCTCGCCAGCCGTGAGCTCGACGGCGTGCCGTCCGTCGTCGTCGACGACGTCCCACGGGCACTCGGTCTGCTGGCTGCGGAGCACCTGCGTCGCCTGCGGGCGGACGGGGCGCTCCAGGTCGTCGCCGTGACAGGCTCGGTCGGCAAGACGACCACCAAAGACCTGCTCGGGCACGTCCTGTCGGCGAGCGGTCCGACGGTCATGCCCCGCGCCTCGTTCAACAACGAGATCGGCCTGCCGCTGACGGTCCTCCAGGCCGACACGCAGACCCGCTACCTGGTCCTCGAGATGGGCGCCTCCGCCCCCGGGGACCTCACCTACCTCACCGGCATCGCACCGCCCGACGTCTCGATCGTCCTCGCGGTCGGCTCGGCGCACCTCGGCGGCTTCGGCGGGATCGAGGGCGTCGCGAGGGCGAAGTCCGAGATCGTCACCGGGCTCGCCCCCGGAGGGGTCGCCGTACTCAACGCCGACGACCTGCGCGTGGTCGCCATGCGCGACCTCGCCCCAGGGCGGGTCGTCACCTTCGGCACCGTCCGTGACGCGGACCTGCGCGCGACCGACGTGACCATCGACAGGCTCGGCCGCGTCTCGTGCACAGTCGCCGCGGGGGAGCGGACCGAGCGTCTCTCCCTGCGCCTGGTCGGCGAGCACCACCTCACCAACGCCCTCGCGACCCTCGCCGCGGCCGTCGAGCTCGGGGTCGACCTCACCGAGGCCGCCGCGCTGGTCGGCTCCTCCGACCCGGCGAGCCCGCACCGGATGGCCGTGACCGACCGCGCCGACGGCGTGACGATCATCGACGACTCCTACAACGCGAACCCGGACTCGATGCGCGCGGCTCTCAAGGCCCTCGCCGTCGTGGCCGGGCGCGACCGTCGTTCGGTCGCCGTGCTCGGCGAGATGCTCGAGCTCGGACCTGACTCGCGTGACCAGCACGACGAGATCGGGCGCCTGGTCGTCCGCCTCAACATCAAGCTGCTCGTGGTCGTCGGAGCCGGCGCCTCGGGCCTCGCCGACGGTGCGACCCAGGAAGGCTCGTGGGGCAAGGAGGTCGTCGAGGTCGAGGACGTCGCCGCCGCCGAGCGCTTCCTCGCCGACGAGCTGCGCTCCGGTGACGTCGTCCTCGTGAAGTCGTCCAACGGATCTGGTCTGTGGCGCCTGGGAGACTCCCTCACGGCGGTGACAGCATGATCGCCGTCCTCGCCTCGGTCTCCGTCTCGCTGCTCGTCGCGCTGCTCGGGACCCCGCTGTTCATCAAGCTGCTGGTCAAGCGCAACTACGGCCAGTTCATCCGTCAGGACGGGCCCACAGCCCACTTCACCAAGCGCGGGACGCCCACCATGGGCGGTGTCGTGATCATCGGTGCGACCCTCGCCGGCTGGGCGGCCGCGTCGATCGTCTCCGGACGCCTGCCCTCGGTCTCGTCGGTCCTGGTGATCTTCCTCATGACAGGCCTGGGACTCGTCGGCTTCCTCGACGACTACATCAAGATCTCCCGTCAGCGCAGCCTCGGACTGTCCGCGCGGTGGAAGATCGTCGGTCAGGGGATCGTCGGCATCACCTTCGCAGTGCTGGCCCTCCAGTTCCCCAACGCGAACCTGCGGACCCCGGCGTCCACGAGCGTGTCGTTCATCCGGGACACGAACATCGACCTCGCCTTCGCGGGGGTGACCCTCGGGCTCATCCTCTTCGTGCTCTGGGCCAACCTCATCATCACCGCGTGGTCCAACGCCGTGAACCTCACCGACGGTCTCGACGGCCTCGCGACGGGCGTCTCGCTCATCGTCTTCGGCGGATACGTCATCGTCTCGATCTGGCAGCTCAACCAGAACTGCCAGTTCGCGGGCTCGGTCGGACCGCGCTGCTACGAGGTCCGTGACCCCCTCGACCTCGCGATCGTCGCGGCCGCGATCATGGGTGCGTGCTTCGGCTTCCTCTGGTGGAACGCCTCCCCGGCCCAGATCTTCATGGGCGACACCGGCTCACTCGCCCTCGGTGGTGCGCTCGCCGGTCTGTCGATCCTCTCGCGCACCGAGCTGCTCGCGATCATCATGGGTGGCCTCTTCGTGCTCGTCGTCCTCTCGGACGTGATCCAGATCGGGTTCTTCAAGATGACCGGGAAGCGGGTCTTCAAGATGGCCCCGCTCCATCACCACTTCGAGCTGTCGGGGTGGGGTGAGGTGACGATCGTCATCAGGTTCTGGATCGTCGCTGCGCTCTTCACGGCGCTCGGCCTCGGGATCTTCTACGCAGAGTGGGTCGTGGGTTGGGTCCGCTGACCGACCTCGCGGTCCTCGTCGCCGGTCACGGCGTCACCGGCCGGGCCGTGGCCTCGGTGCTGCGCACCCGCGCCGCGCGCGTGGTCACGCTCGACGCCGGCGACCCCGAGGCAGACCTCGCGTCCATCGGTGCTGGGGAGGTCGCGACCTTCGACGTCGTCGTCGCGTCGCCCGGGTGGCGCCCGACCTCGCAGGTCTTCGTCGACGCCGCGGCGGCGGGTGTCCCGGTGTGGAGCGAGGTCGAGCTGGCCTGGCGCCTGCGCGTGCCGTCCGCGGCGACCGGGGAGCCCGCGCCGTGGTTGGCCCTCACCGGCACCAACGGAAAGACCACCACCGTCGAGATGCTGCTCTCGATCCTCGAGGCCGACGGCCGCGCGGCGGCAGCCGTCGGCAACGTCGGACGCCCGCTCGTCGTGGCCGTGGTCGACCCGTCGCTCGAGGTCCTCGCGATCGAGCTCTCGAGCTTCCAGCTCCACTTCACCACGTCCATGTCGCCGCTGGCCGGCGCGGTGCTCAACGTCGCACCCGACCACCTGGACTGGCACGGGACCTTCGAGGAGTACGCCGCGGCGAAGGGCAAGGTCTACCACCAGGCCCAGGTCGCCTGCGTCTACAACGTCGAGGACCCCCTCACCGAGCAGCTCGTGCGCGATGCCGACGTCGTCGAGGGAGCCCGCGCCGTCGGTGTGACCGTCGGCGCCCCGGGGCGCTCTGGGGTCGGGCTCGTCGAGGGCGTGCTGTGCGACAGGGCATTCCACGTCCCCGCGGACGACCCGCGTCGCCACGACAGCGCCGCTGAGCTCGGGTCTCTCGACGACCTCGCGCACCTGGCCGGTCCCGACGGGGCTGTGCCCTCCCACGTCGTCTTCGACGCCCTCGCCGCCGCGGCGCTGGCACGCGCCTACGGTGTCGACGCGGGCTCTGTCCGGGAGGGCCTCCGCGGCTTCCGTCCCGGGGCGCACCGCATCGCGACGGTCGCGCAGGTCCCCGCCGCGGGCGGCGCCGGCACCGTGGCCTTCGTGGACGACTCCAAGGCCACCAACGCCCACGCCGCCTCGGCCTCCCTCGGCGGCTTCGCGCCCGGGACCGTCGTGTGGGTCGCCGGTGGTCTGGCCAAGGGGGCGACCTTCGACGAGCTCGTCCGGACGCGGGCCGACAGGCTCCGCGCTGTCGTGCTCATCGGCGCCGACAGGAGCGCCCTCCTCGACGCGCTCGGTCGACACGCGGGCGACGTCCCCGTGGTCGAGGTCGATCCTGGTGACACTGGGACGGTGATGCAGCGCGCGGTAGAGACCGCTCACAGACTGGCCCGGCCGGGTGACACGGTGCTGCTCGCCCCCGCCTGCGCCTCGATGGACCAGTTCGCGTCCTACGCCGCCCGCGGCGACGCCTTCGCCGAGCAGACCCGGCTCCTCCTCGGGCGGGTCGGAGACGGGCGATGACCAGCCCGAGCATCGAGCGCAAGGGCCGGACCGCCTCGACGGTGCCTCGTCAGACCCTGCGCGACTCGTGGGCCTCCCACTGGGACAGCGCCGTCACGAGCTACTACCTCATGGTCGGCGCGAGCGCCCTGCTGCTCGTCCTCGGTCTGGTCATGGTGCTCTCGAGCTCTTCCGTCGACTCGCTCGCGGCCGGGGACTCCCCGTACAAGGTGTTCCTCAACCAGGCGCAGTTCGCCCTCATGGGCCTGCCGCTGATGATCGTCGCCTCACGGATCCGCCCCGGCGGCTACCGCCGGATCGCGTGGCCGGCGCTGGCTGTGGCGATCTTCCTCCAGCTGCTGATCTTCACCCCGCTCGCGGTCGGGACCAAGGGCAACCTCAACTGGATCAGCCTCGGCCCGGGCCTGACCATCCAGCCCTCGGAGTTCTCCAAGGTGGCCCTCGCCGTGTGGCTCGGTGTGGTGCTGGCACGCAAGCAGGACCTGCTGCACGACTGGAAGCACGTGGCGATCCCGGCGGGACCGGCCGTGGGTGTCGTCGTCGGTCTCGTGATGGTCGGCAAGGACCTCGGGACGGCCCTCATCTTCGTCCTGCTGGTGGCCGGTGCCTTGTTCGTCGCGGGCGTGCCGATGCGGATCTTCACGGTCCTCGCCGTCGCCACGGCTGGCCTGGTCGCGATCGCGGCGAGCACGAGCAACCGCGCGGGGCGCATCTTCGCGATCTTCGGCGGGGAGACGGCCGACCCCTCGGGCATCGGCTACCAGACCCAGCGTGGCCTCGAGGCCCTCGGCTCGGGCGGCTTCGCCGGGGTCGGGCTCGGCGCGAGCCGCGAGAAGTGGTCGTACCTGCCCGAGGCGCACAACGACTTCATCTTCGCGGTGATCGGCGAAGAGCTCGGTCTGCTCGGGACGCTGCTGGTGCTGCTGCTCTTCGCGATCCTCGGGATCGCGATGGTGCGCATCATCCGTCGCCACCCCGAGCCGATGGTCAAGATCACCACCGCAGCCATCGGCTGCTGGATCATCGGCCAGGCCCTCATCAACATCGGCGTGGTCATCGGGCTCGTCCCGGTGATCGGGGTCCCGCTGCCGCTGGTCTCGGCCGGTGGTTCGGCCCTGATCGCCACGATGCTGGCCCTCGGCATCGTCATCTCCTTCGCGCGCGACGAGCCCGGTGCCCGTGAGGCTCTCGCCGCCAGGTCGAGCGTCGTCCGCCGCTCGATCGCCGTCGTGGGCGGAGCCACCTGGCGCCGCGGCGGACGACCGACCACCTCTGACGACAAGTGAGAAGCACGTGCTGAAGTCTGTCCTGCTGGCCGGCGGCGGAACCGCCGGTCATGTCAACCCGTTGCTCGCCGTGGCCGACGAGGTCGCGCGCACGAGCCCCGGGGTCTCCATCACCGTGCTCGGCACCCGTGAGGGCCTCGAGGCCGAGCTGGTCCCGAGCCGGGGCTACCCGCTCGCGGTCGTGCCGAAGGTCCCGCTGCCGCGCCGCCCGAGCGCTGCGTGGTTCCGACTGCCCGGACGTCTGCGCGCGGCCGTCAAGGCCGCTGGCGACGCGATCGACTCGAGCGGCGCGCAGGTGGTCGTCGGCTTCGGCGGCTACGTCTCGACCCCGGCCTACCTGGCTGCTCGGCGTCGTGGCGTGCCTGTCGTGATCCACGAGCAGAACGCCCGCCCCGGCCTCGCGAACCGCCTCGGTGCCCGCTGGGCACGCGCGGTGGCCGTGACCTTCCCCTCGACTGCGCTCCAGGGCGCCGTCGTCACCGGGCTGCCGCTGCGCCGCGAGATCGCCGCCCTCGTCGAGGAGAGGGCGGCCGACGCCGCAGCCTCGCGCCGCTCTGCGGCGGAGCGCCTCGGCCTCGACCCGAGCATGCCTGTCCTGGTGGTCACGGGCGGGTCCCTCGGCGCGCAGCGCCTCAACGAGACCATCTCTGCCCTCGCCTCCGAGATCACGTCGGCCGGTGTCCAGGTGCTGCACCTGACGGGGCGAGGCAAGTCCGAGGCCGTCGAGGCGGCTGTCGCCGGCCTCGCCGTCGACGGGGCGCCGCGCTACCTGGTCCGGGAGTACCTCGACGAGATGCACCTGGCCTATGCCGTCGCGGACCTCGTCGTCTGCCGCTCGGGCGCCGGGACGGTCTGCGAGCTCGCGGCGCTCGGTCTGCCAGCCGTCTACGTCCCGCTCCCCGTCGGCAACGGGGAGCAGCGGCTCAACGCGGCCGCCGTCGTCGAGGCCGGAGGAGGGCTGCTCGTCGCCGACGCAGACCTCACCCCGCCGTGGGTCCGCGCCGAGGTGCTGCCGCTCGTGGCCGACCCCGCGGCACTGTCGCGGATGGCCGCAGCCGCGGCCGGTGTGGGCGTCCCGGACGCAGCCGCGGCCGTCGTCGCCCTCGTCGAGCGTGCTGCCGAGGAGGCTGGACGATGAGCACGTCGAGCACAGGAGGTCTGACCGTCGCCGACCTCGGGACCGTGCACCTCGTCGGGATCGGCGGGGCTGGAATGTCGGTCGTCGCGCAGCTGCTCGCCGCCCGCGGCGCGCGCGTGCAGGGGACCGACGCCCGCCGCAGCGCCGTCACGGATGCCCTCGTGGCTTCAGGCATCCAGGTGTGGGTCGGCCACGACGCATCGCACGTCGCAGGTGCGCAGACCCTGGTGCTCTCGAGCGCGGTCCGCCCTGACAACCCCGAGCTGGTCGCAGCACACGCTGCAGGCCTGAGGGTGCTGCACAGGTCGCAGGCCCTCGCGATCCTCATGTCGGGGTCCCGCGCCGTCGCCGTCGCAGGGGCGCACGGCAAGACGACCACCTCGGCGATGACCGCCGTCGTCCTGCGGGAGGCCGGGCTCGACCCCTCCTTCGCGATCGGAGGCTCGGTGCTGACCGAGACCGGCGCTGTCCCGGGTGGGCACTCGGGTTCCGGTGACGTCCTCGTCGCCGAGGCCGACGAGTCCGACGGCTCCTTCTTGGCCTACAGGCCCACGGTCGCCGTGGTGACCAACGTCGAGCCCGACCACCTCGACCACTACGGGACGCGCGAGGCCTTCGAGCAGGCCTTCGTCGAGTTCGCCGCGCACGTCGTGCCCGGCGGTGTCCTCGTGGCCTGCGCCGACGACGCCGGCGCTGCCGAGCTCGCGCGACGCCACGGCGCCGCAGGCGGAGCCGTCGTCACGTACGGGACCGCTGCAGGCTCGGACGCCCTCGTCTCCGGGTACAGGGTCGAAGACGACGGCACGAGCTCCTTCGAGGTGACGCTCGCCGGGAGGGCGGCCGACGCCGCCGCCGTGACCGGGGCCGCCTCCCTCACGGTCCGCCTCCGCGCGCCGGGCCTCCACAACGCGCTCAACGCCACGGCGGCGCTGCTCGTCGCGGTGCGCCTGGGTGTCGACCCTGCGGCGGCCGCGGCCGGGCTGTGGGCCTTCCGTGGCACAGGCCGCCGCTACGAGTCCCGCGGCGTGGTGGGCGGCGTCCACGTGGTCGACGACTACGCGCACCACCCGACAGAGGTCGCCGCGCTGCTCCGCGCTGCTCGCGCCCTCGTGGGGGACGGACGGCTGCGCGTGCTGTTCCAGCCGCACCTGTTCTCCCGCACACGGATCTTCGCCCAGGAGTTCGCCGAGGCCCTCGACCTCGCCGACGACGTGGTCGTCTGCGACGTCTACGCCGCCAGGGAAGACCCTGACCCCGCCGTCGGGCCCGGTCTGCTCGTCGAGCGGATGACCGGGACCGGTTCTGTCGTCGCCGACCGCACCGAGGCTGCGTCGACACTCGCCGGACGGGCGCAGCCCGGGGACCTCGTGCTGACGGTCGGTGCCGGTGACGTCACGGAGATGGGCGCCGTGGTGCTCGACGTGCTGCGGACCCGGGTCGACCAGGGCTCGCTCCCGGCGGAGGGCCCCGCGCAGGGCGCGCGCCCGACCGAGGGAGCGGTGTGAGACCACCGTCGGCACCGCGTCCGCGTCCCCGGGCAGCCGGTGAGGAGCCCGACCGCAGCGCACCTGCCGGCAGCGGGGGAGACCGGGGAGCGCAGGGCCGCCCGGCGAACGGGCGCCCGACCTCCGGTCGCCCGGCGCAGGGGAGCGAGAAGCGTCCCGCGAAGGCTGGCGGACCCGAGTCGCCGTCCCAGCCACGTGGGCAGGGTCACGACGGCCCGGCGCAAGGGCGCGCTCCGCGTCGGCGCCCCGCTGCTCCCGGTACCTCCGGCACAGGCTCCCAGCCCCAGGCCCGGACAGGGGCTGTGCGGGCGGCGTCAGGTCAGCCGGCCTCTGGTCGACCGTCGTCTGGTCGACCGGCGACAGGCCGGACCCCTCGGACCCCGGCATCGGCGCCAGGCGCGGGCACGTCGCGACAGACCGCGCCGCAGCCCACAGGCCGTTCGGTCTCGTCGACTCCCCGGCCTCGTCCGTCGACGGACGGCTCGACGACGCGTCCGGGCCCTGTGCCCCCTCCTCCGTCGACAGGGGGTGGACCGTCGACCGGACGCACTCTGGTGCCCACGGGCCGCCGGGCAGGTTCGCGGGGGGCACGCCCGGAGACCGGCTCTCAGGTCGCCGCACCGGTCTCCCGCCCCTCACCGGTCGTCGGCGCCCCCAAGGTCGCCGTCCTCTCGACCGGGATGGCCGAGCGCCTCGCCGAGCAGAAGTCGATGCGACGGCACAGGCTCGTCCGCAAGGTCGCCGCGTGGACCGTCGGTGTCGCGCTGCTCCTCGGTGGGTCGTGGGTCCTCTTCGCGTCGTCGTTGTTCGCCTTCGACCCGGACCACCTCGTGGTCGAGGGGAGCGGCACGACAGTCGACATGGCGGCTGTCGTGGCTGTGGTCGCCCAGCACGAGGGCACCTCGCTCGCGCTGCTGAGCACCTCCGACGTGCACGACGAGGTGATGGGCGTCCAGAACATCCGTGACGTGTCCGTCGTTCGGCAGTGGCCGAGCGGCCTGTCGGTCCGGGTGGTGGCTCGTGAGCCCGTCGCGTCGGTCCCCGTCGAGGGCGGGTTCGCGCTGCTCGACCGTGACGCGGTGACGGTCTCGACGGTGCCCGAGGCGCCTGCCGAGCTGCCCGTCATCACCATCCCGCTCACAGGGGACGACACGCGCACCCTCGACGCCGCGCTGGCTGTCCTCGAGTCCTTGCCGCCCGAGCTCTCGGCGGAGGTCGGCTCGATCGCCGCCCAGACCCAGGACGCGGTGACGCTCACGCTGCGCAGCGGCGTGCTCGTGGAGTGGGGTGCGTCGTCAGACTCGGCGCTCAAGGTGCAGGTGCTCGCGACGTTGCGCGGCAACGAGGTGAGCGCGGGGTCCCAGGTGTTCGACGTGTCGGCACCGACCTTCCCGATCACCCGGTGAGGCGGGTCCGCACGCGAGGTCTGCCGCGTCAGGACAGCGCAGGACCGGACCGCGGCTGCTCATGAACGGGTCGCCGCGGCCGAAGAGAGAAAGTATCTGCCCGACACGCGGGGTGGGTCGTTGATTCCGAGCGTGCCGCCCGCATAGCGTCACGCCTAGCACAACCTGACATAACTATAACCCTCTACTTGAGGGTGAAGGTTTAGGGTTCACAGATCGAGAGGCACGGACGTGACAACTCCGCAAAACTACCTAGCAGTGATCAAGGTGGTCGGCATCGGCGGCGGCGGAGTGAACGCCGTGAACCGGATGATCGAGGTCGGGCTCAAGGGTGTCGAGTTCATCGCCATCAACACCGACGCACAGGCGCTGCTGATGTCCGACGCGGACGTCAAGCTCGACGTCGGCCGCGAGCTCACCCGTGGGCTCGGCGCCGGAGCCGACCCCGAGGTCGGCAAGAAGGCTGCCGAAGACCACGAAGAAGAGATCGAGGACGTCCTGCGCGGCGCCGACATGGTGTTCGTGACGGCGGGCGAGGGTGGTGGCACCGGGACCGGTGGCGCACCCGTCGTCGCCCGGATCGCCCGCTCGCTCGGCGCGCTGACCGTCGGTGTCGTGACACGCCCGTTCACCTTCGAGGGACGCCGCCGCGCGACCCAGGCGGAGTCCGGCATCGACGCGCTCCGCGCCGAGGTCGACACGCTCATCGTCATCCCGAACGACCGCCTGCTCTCCATGTCGGACCGCAACGTGTCGGCGCTCGACGCCTTCCACTCGGCCGACCAGGTCTTGCTCTCGGGTGTCCAGGGCATCACCGACCTCATCACGACGCCGGGTCTGATCAACCTCGACTTCGCCGACGTGAAGTCGGTCATGCAGGGCGCTGGCAGCGCCCTCATGGGCATCGGCTCGGCACGCGGCGACGACCGCGCGGTCCAGGCTGCGGAGCTCGCGATCTCCTCGCCGCTCCTCGAGGCCAGCATCGACGGTGCGCACGGCGTGCTGCTGAGCATCCAGGGTGGTTCCGACCTCGGCCTCTTCGAGATCAACGAGGCCGCCCGCCTGGTGCACGAGGCCGCGCACCCCGAGGCGAACATCATCTTCGGTACGGTCATCGACGACGCCCTCGGTGACGAGGTCCGCGTCACGGTGATCGCCGCAGGCTTCGACGGCGGCTCGCCGCACGCCCGCAAGGACGTGCGTCAGTCTCAGGGCCAGCCTGCTGCCCAGCAGCACGCTCCGTCGCAGGCAGCGCCCGCGGCTGCCGAGCCCGTGCCCACGACGACAGGTGTGCACGCGCTCGCCCGCCCCGTGGTACCGCTCGACTCCGGCTTCGACTCCTCGGACGCTGCGCCCGTGGACCCCTCGCAGCAGCAGCGCCCCGCCGCTGCGGCACCGGCCTGGCAGCCCGAGCCCGGGGCGACAGGACCGGTCCCGGCCTACATGTCGACCGACCCTGACGCCGTGCAGCGCACCGGTCAGCTCGAGGTCCCCCGGATCTTCGAGGAGGAGCCGCCGCGTCGCCGCGTCGACGACCTCGACGTGCCGGACTTCCTCAAGTAGCACACCGCACCCCATGCAGCACGCACCACAGATCCCGGTGCTCGAGGTCGACCTCGGGCCCGGGATCCGTGCGTTCTTCACCACACGGGCCGGGGGAGTGTCGAGAGCACCCTGGGCGTCCCTCAACGTCGGCACGGCTGTGGGCGACGACCCTGCGCACGTGAGCCGCAACAGGGAGCGGGTCGACCAGGCCGCTGGAGCCCGCGTGACCTTCGTCTCGCAGGTCCACGGGCGGTCTGTCGCCGTGCTGCCCGCGAGCGACGGACCAGGTGTGCCATCTGCTCCGGCCCTCGACGCGTCGACCGAGGCTGACGCCCTCGTGTCGAGGGTCGTCGACGCCCCTGTCGGCGTCTACGTCGCCGACTGCGTGCCCGTCCTGCTGGCGGACCCCTCGTCGGGCGTCGTGGCGGCAGTCCACGCGGGCCGGCCGGGCGTCGAGCTCGGCGTGCTCGGTGAGGCTGTCCGGGCGATGGTCGCCACCGGGGCTGACATCGCCTCGATCCGTGCGGCGGTCGGTCCGTCGGTGTGCGGCCGTTGCTACGAGGTGCCTGCCGACCTGCGGGAGCGCGTCGCGGCGGCGGTGCCCGCCACGTGGGCGACCACGGGCTGGGGCACCCCGGGCCTCGACCTGCCGCGCGGGGTCCTGGCCCAGCTCGCCGACGCCGGTGTCACGCAGGTGGTGCACGTGGACCGCTGCACCCGCACGGACGACGCGTTCTTCTCGCACCGCCGGGCGAGCGCAGACGGCCTGGCCACAGGCCGCTTCGCGGGTGTCGTCGGAGCCCGCAGGTCACAGACCTGAATGTGCTCTGTCGTCGGGCGTGTCGCGGACGCGGCTCCCGAGCGCTGGGATAGCGTGATTCCACCGTCAGCATCCGGGAGTCCCGGAGAAGGGCTGATCGGACTGACGCGGAACGGAGAGATGGCGATGGCTGGAGCGCTGCGCAAGACGATGCTGTACCTAGGCCTCGCAGACGATCGAGGCGAGGTCGAGCAGGAGCACTACGACGAGTACGACGACTACGACGAGGTAGGTGCGGACGTGGCTGAGGAGTACGAGGCCCAGGTGACCCCGATCAACCGTTCCGTCGCACGACGGGAGAGCCACGTGCAGGCCGTCGCCTCGTCCGAGCTCCGTCGCATCACGACGGTGCACCCCCGCTCCTACAACGACGCGCGCGTGATCGGCGAGGCCTTCCGCTCCGGCACCCCGGTGATCATCAACCTCTCCGACATGGACGACGCGGACGCCAAGCGCCTCGTGGACTTCTCGGCGGGTCTGATCTTCGGGCTGCGCGGCGCGATCGAGCGGGTGACCAGCAAGGTCTTCCTGCTCTCGCCCGAGCACGTCGAGGTGTCGGCAGGCCAGGAGCAGGCGCAGGAGAAGACCTCCGGCCCAGCCTTCTACAACCAGAGCTAGCACGTGATCTTCAACCTGCTGGCGCTCGTGTGCTTCCTGTACCTGCTGACCCTCTTCGGACGGGTCATCTTCTCGTGGGTGCAGGTGTTCTCCCGTGACTGGCGCCCCCGAGGGGTCGTGCTGGTCCTGGCGGAGGTGGTGTTCAGCCTCACCGACCCGCCCCTGCGCTTCTTGCGACGGTACATCCCGCCGCTCACGATCGGCCAGATCCGGCTCGACGTCGGCATGCTGATCCTCTTCTTCGGGGTCTCCTTCCTCTTGCAGCTCTTGCTCGTCCTGGGGGCGAGATGAGGGGATCTGCCCCGAGGAGGACGACGACTTCGTAACTGCTCCACCCCACCGGAGAGGGTCGCAGGGCGCGCGCACGAGCAATCGTCCGCTAGCGTGACCTGTGGCGGTCGGTGGATTGACCGAAAAGACCAGCGCGAGTACTAGAGGTGATGACGATGGTGGCACTGCTCACTGCAGATGACGTCCTGACGAAGAAGTTCCCGGCGACGAAGTTCCGAGAGGGGTACGACGTCGTCGAGGTCGACGACTTCCTCGACGAGGTCCTCACGACGCTCCGCGAGCTGTACGCAGAGAACGACGACCTCAAGGCGAAGCTCGAGGCGTCCGAGCGGCGCGTCGCGGAGCTCAGCCGCGCCAACGCGCAGCAGGCCTCCGAGCCCCGCCCGGTCTCGGTCGAGAAGGTTCCCGAGGAGCCCAAGCCGGCACCTGCGGCCGAGCCCGCTCCTGTCGCCGCCCCGGCCCTGGCGCCCCGCGAGCCCGAGATGGCCACCGGGATCATCCAGATGGCCCAGAAGCTGCACGACGACCACGTCCGTGCCGGCCAGGAGGAGGGTGACCGACTCATCGCCGAGGCGAAGAGCGAGGGCAACCGCATCGTCCGCGAGGCCGAGGAGACCTCCTCTCGCACGCTGTCCCAGCTCGAGCAGGAGCGTTCGCTCCTCGAGCGCAAGATCGACGAGCTGCGGATCTTCGAGCGCGACTACCGCACCCGTCTCAAGAGCTACCTGCAGAACCTGCTCGGCGACCTCGACAACCGTGGCAGCGCGCTCCCGAGCGGCGGCCCCTCTGGTCAGGACAAGCAGGGCATCTGACGCCCCTGCGCTCTGCGCCTGCACGACCGCACGGCCACCAGCCGGTGCCCGCGATTCACCTCTCCGCGCAATGCGGCGTGGTGGATTGCGTGCACCGGCTGTGCCGATTAACCTCGGCTCACTTCTACGAAAGAGGCCGTGATGTCGATCCGAGACGCAATCAGCAACGCCCCCGCCAAGGACCAGTTCCCGACCCTCTCCGAGGACGTCAAGTCCTTCCCTGTCCGCGAGGGTGAGGAGCCTTGGACCGGCGCCGAGGTCGAGACCCTCGCTGACGACCTCATCGCCGAGAACGTGCGCCTGAGCGCCGAGCTCACGGCAGCGGACCAGGAGCTCTCCGAGCTGCTGCGCAACTCCGGCGACGGCGCCGGGGACGACCAGGCCGACTCTGGCTCGTCGGCCCTCGAGCGTGAGCAGGAGCTCACCCTCGTCAACAACACCCGCGACCTGCTCGCGCAGAACGCCCGTGCGCTCGCCCGTATCGGCGCGGGGACCTACGGTGCCTGCGAGTCGTGCGGCGAGGCGATCGGCAAGGCGCGTCTGCAGGCCTTCCCCCGCGCCACCCTCTGCGTCACCTGCAAGCAGCGCGAAGAGCGCCGTTGAGCGGGACGGCTCCTCGCACGGTCTGTGCCCGTGGGAGACTTCACGGGTGATCGATCAGGACGACAACACCGGACCAGACGACAGCATCTCGTCGGGGGGTGCGGCTGAGGCCGCACCAGCGCCCGCGACCCACCGGACAGGCAGGGTCCTCGCAGGGATCCTCGGTCTCGCGGCGGTCGTGCTGCTCGTCGACCAGCTCACCAAGATGTGGGCGCAGTCGGCCCTCGAGGTCGGCGCCATGCCGAAGCCGCTCATCGGCGAGCTGATCCAGCTGAGGTTGATCTACAACCCCGGCGCAGCGCTCTCGATCGCGAGCGGTCAGACGTGGATCCTCAGCCTGCTCTCCGCAGGCGTGGTCGTGTTCGTGATCGTCACGGCCCGCAAGATCCGCTCGACAGCCTGGGCCCTCGCGCTCGGGCTGGTCCTGGGAGGCGCCCTCGGCAACCTCGGGGACCGGTTGTTCCGCGAGCCCGGGTTCCTCACGGGGCACGTCGTCGACTTCATCGACTACGGGCCCTTCATCGGGAACGTGGCAGACATCGCGATCGTCGTCGCAGCCGTCCTCATCGGGTACCTGGCGCTGCGCGGCATCGGCCCGGACGGACGGCGCGGGGACGAGGACGTGGTTGCCGAGAAGACGGCCACGCCGGTCACCTCGACAGAGCCGGGGGACGAGCGATGACCACGCGCACCCTGCCCGTCCCGGACGGTCTGGTCGGCGAGCGGGTCGACGCCGCCCTCGCGCGGATGCTCGGCCTCTCGAGGACCGTCGCCGCTCAGATCGCCGCAGACGGCGGCGTCCGCGTCGACGGTCGTCAGGTCGGCAAGTCCGACAGGCTCACCCCGGACGCGTGGATCGAGGTCGACCTCCCGGACACGCCGGCACAGGCCGGTCCCGTGGTCGTCGCGGAGCCCGTGCCGGGCATGAAGATCATGTACGACGACGACGACGTGGTGGTCATCGACAAGCCCGTCGGTGTCGCCGCGCACCCGTCGGTCGGCTGGACCGGGCCCACGGTCGTGGGTGCGCTGATCGCCGCCGGATACACGATCGCCACCTCAGGTGCCGCGGAGCGCCAGGGCATCGTCCACCGCCTCGACGTGGGGACCTCGGGTCTCATGGTCGTGGCGAAGAGCGAGCACGCGTACTCGGTGATGAAGCGCGCCTTCAAGGAGCGCACCGTCGAGAAGGTCTACCACGCGCTGGTCCAGGGACACCCCGAGCCGACCACGGGGACCATCGACGCCCCGATCGGGCGCCACCCGAACCATGACTACAAGTTCGCGGTCGTCGCCGACGGCAAGCCCTCGGTGACCCACTACGAGGTGCTCGAGATGCTCTCGGCCGCGTCCCTCGTCGAGGTGCACCTCGAGACCGGCCGCACCCACCAGATCCGGGTGCACTTCTCAGCGCTGCGCCACCCCTGCGTCGGTGACCTCACCTACGGCGCCGACCCGCGCCTCGCGGAGAAGGTCTCGTTGACACGCCAGTGGCTGCACGCGAAGCGGCTGGGCTTCGAGCACCCGTCGACGGGGGAGTGGGTCGAGGTCGTCAGCGAGTACCCGGACGACCTGGCCGCAGCCCTCGAGGTCGTCCGCGGGGCGTACCGGTGACCGACGCCCAGACCCCTGGCGGCCGGACCCCTGACGTCCAGACCTCCGGCGCCCAGACCCCTGACGGGCAGGCCGCAGCCGGGCAGACCGCGGGCGGCGGAGCGACGCGAGACCGCAGCGCGCTGCGGGTGCTCACGGTGTCGTCCGAGGAGCAGCTCCAGGCCGCCTTCTCGATCCGCTTCGAGGTCTTCGTGGAGGAGCAGGGCGTGTCAGCCGACTCCGAGCTCGACGCGGCCGACCGTGCGCCGACCACCCAGCACGTGATCGTCGTGGACACGAGCGTCGAGCCGCCCGAGCCCGTGGGCACGGGTCGGCTCCTGACCGACGCCGAGCACCCTGACGCCCTCCACATCGGACGTCTCGCGGTGCGTGCACCGTGGCGCTCCTCGGGGGTCGGTGCTGTGCTCATGCGTGCCCTCGAGACCCTCGCGGCCGAGCGGACCCCTCGGGGTTCGCAGGTGCGGGTCGAGCTCAGCGCGCAGGAGCAGGCCATCGGCTTCTACCAGCGGCAGGGCTACGTCGTCGACGACTCGCACCGCTATCTCGACGAGAACATCTGGCACCGGGACGCCGTCAAGACCGTCGACGGCACGGCCTGATCCTGTCCAGCCCCGGACGTGGGAGAAGTCCCACACCGGCCTCCGGCGAGTCGTCCGCCGAGGCGATCTAGACTCGTCGCATGTCGTCTGCGCCCCCTCGTTCTGAGGACTTCGTCCACCTCCACGTGCACACCGAGTACTCGATGCTCGACGGGGCAGCCCGTCTCGGAGACCTCTTCGAGGAGACCAAGCGGGTCGGGCAGAGCGCGATCGCGACGACAGACCACGGATACCTCTTCGGGGCCTACGACTTCTGGAAGCAGGCGACCGACGCCGGCGTGAAGCCCATCATCGGCGTCGAGGCCTACGTGACTCCCGGGACGTCGCGCTTCGACAACACCCGTGTGCGGTGGGGCGACGCGAGCCAGGCGAGCGACGACGTGTCGGCTCGCGGTGCGTACACCCACCTGACGATGTGGGCCCGCAACAACGAGGGCATGCACAACCTCTTCAGGGCGAGCTCCCTCGCCTCGCTCGAGGGTCAGATGGGCAAGTGGCCCCGCATGGACCGCGACCTCCTCGAGCGCTACAGCGCCGGGATGATCGCGTCGACGGGCTGCCCCTCGGGCGAGGTCCAGACCCGTCTGCGCCTGGGGCACTACGACGAGGCCGTCAAGGCCGCAGGCGAGCTCCAGGACATCTTCGGCAAGGAGTACTTCTACGTCGAGCTGATGGACCACGGGCTCGACATCGAGACCCGTGTGTTCAAGGACCTGCTGCGCCTCGCCAAGGACATCGGTGCGCCGATCGTCGCGACCAACGACCTGCACTACGTCCGCCAGGAGGACAGCGGCTCCCAGGAGGCGCTGCTCGCCATCAACTCGGGCTCGACCCTGACAGACCCGGACCGCTTCAAGTTCGACGGCGACGGCTACTACGTCAAGTCGGCTGCCGAGATGCGCAGACTCTGGAAAGAGCTGCCCGAGGCCTGCGACAACACCCTCGTCATCGCCGAGCAGTGCGAGGTCTCCTTCAACACCGCGGCGAACTACATGCCGAACTTCCCCGCCCCCGAGGGCGAGGACGAGACCTCGTGGTTCATCAAGGAGGTCGAGACCGGGCTGCAGTACCGCTACCCGGACGGCATCCCGACCGAGGTCCGCGAGCGTGCTGACTTCGAGACCAAGGTCATCACCCAGATGGGCTTCCCGGGGTACTTCCTCGTGGTCGCCGACTTCATCAACTGGTCCAAGAACAACAACATCCGTGTCGGGCCCGGTCGTGGTTCGGGCGCGGGTTCGATGGTCGCGTACGCCATGCGCATCACCGACCTCGACCCGCTCGTGCACGGGCTGATCTTCGAGCGCTTCCTCAACCCGGACCGTGTGTCCATGCCTGACTTCGACGTCGACTTCGACGAGCGTCGTCGCGGTGAGGTCATCCGGTACGTCACGGAGAAGTACGGCGAGGACCGCGTCGCGCAGATCGTCACCTACGGCACCATCAAGGCCAAGCAGGCGCTCAAGGACTCGAGCCGTCTGCTCGGTCTGCCCTACGCCATGGGCGACAAGCTCACCAAGGCGATGCCGCCGGCGATCATGGGCAAGGACATCAGCCTCACCGGGATCTTCGACCCGGCCGACAAGCGGTACAACGAGGCCGAAGAGTTCCGCCAGGTGCACGCCGCCGATCCCGAGGCACAGCGCGTGGTCGAGCTGGCCAAGGGCATCGAGGGACTGAAGCGCCAGTGGGGCGTCCACGCAGCCGGTGTCATCATGTCGAGCGAGCCGCTCATCGACATCATCCCGATCATGCGGCGCCTGCAGGACGGCGCCGTGATCACGCAGTTCGACTACCCGAAGTGCGAAGAGCTCGGGCTCATCAAGATGGACTTCCTGGGTCTGCGCAACCTCACGATCCTCGACGACGCGCTCGAGAACATCGTGATGAACGGGAAAGACCCTGTCGACCTCGAGGCGCTGACCCTCGACGACCCGAACACCTACGCGCTGCTGTCCCGCGGTGACACGCTCGGGGTGTTCCAGCTCGACGGCGGCGGCATGCGCACGCTGCTCAAGCTCATGCGTCCCGACAACTTCGAGGACATCTCGGCCGTCGGTGCGCTCTACCGCCCGGGTCCGATGGGTGCGAACTCGCACACCAACTACGCCCTGCGCAAGAACGGCCTGCAAGAGGTCGTGCCGATCCACCCTGAGCTCGAAGAGCCGCTCGCCGAGGTCCTCGGGACCACGCACGGGCTCATCGTGTACCAGGAGCAGGTCATGTCGATCGCGCAGATCGTCGCAGGCTTCTCGCTCGGCCAGGCAGACATCCTGCGTCGTGCGATGGGCAAGAAGAAGAAGTCCGAGCTGGACAAGCAGTTCGAGGGATTCTCGGGCGGCATGATCGAGCGCGGCTACTCGATGGCCGCGGTCAAGGCGCTGTGGGACATCCTGCTGCCGTTCTCCGACTACGCCTTCAACAAGGCCCACTCGGCCGCCTACGGCGTCGTCTCGTACTGGACGGCCTATCTCAAGGCCAACTACCCGACCGAGTACATGGCCGCCCTGCTGACCAGCGTCCGCGACGACAAGGACAAGTCGGCGCTGTACCTCAACGAGTGCCGTCGCATGGGGATCACCGTGCTGCCGCCGGACGTCAACTCCTCGTCCGCCAACTTCACAGCCGTCGGCAAGGACATCCGCTTCGGCCTGACCGCCGTGCGCAACGTCGGCGCGAACGTCGTCGACGCGATCGTGGCCACCCGGGAGCAGAAGGAGGCCTTCACCTCCTTCACCGACTTCCTCGACAAGGTGCCCGCCGTCGTCTGCAACAAGCGGACCATCGAGTCGCTCATCAAGGCCGGGGCCTTCGACTCCCTCAACCACCCCCGCCGGGCGCTCCAGGTGGTCCACGAGCAGGCCGTCGACTCGGTGATCGGGGTCAAGCGCAAGGAGGCCGAGGGGCAGTTCGACCTCTTCGCAGGCTTCGGTGACGAGGGCGACGACGGGATGTCGTTCAGCGTCGACATCCCTGATCTGCCCGACTGGGAGAAGAAGCAGCTGCTCGCCTTCGAGCGCGAGATGCTCGGTCTCTACGTCTCGGACCACCCGCTCTCCGGGCTCGAGCACGTGCTCCAGCAGGCGGCCGAGGTGTCGATCGCCAAGCTGCTGACCGACGAGGACCGCCCCGACGGGTCGACCGTCGTCATCGCCGGGCTCATCACCTCGCTCCAGCGCAAGATGTCCAAGCAGGGCAACCCGTGGGCCGCCGTGACGATCGAAGACCTCGACGGTGGTGTCGAGGTGATGTTCTTCGGCGAGACCTACATGGCCTACTCGACGATCCTCGCCGAGGACCAGGTCGTGGTGCTCCGCGGCCGGGTGCGCCGCCGGGACGACACGATGCAGCTCCAGGCCATGGAGGTCTCCCTGCCGGACATCTCGACGGGGTCGGACTCTCCGCTGATCATCACGATCCCGCGCAACCGCTGCCTCGAGCAGATCGTGGTCAAGCTGCGCGACGCCCTCAAGACGCACCCGGGTGACGCCCAGGTGCGGATCCACGTGACCGAGCCCGGCAAGACGACCGTGGTCCAGGCGCACGACCAGTACAGGGTCGCGAAGTCCTCGGCGCTGTCGGGTGAGCTCAAGGCGCTGCTCGGGCCGGCCTGCCTCACGGTGTAGGTGGAGGCGGCCGCCCTGAGCGAGAGAGGGCGGCCGCGAGGCCAGGAGTCGGCGACGACGTCGGCGCTGCGGTGTGAGGTCGGTGTGACGTCGGTCGCCGACCGGGCGCTGGGCCCCCGGGCGTGCCTAGACTCGCCAGGTGATCCACCTGACTCCTGAGCAGCACGTGTTCGTGACCGAGCGGCACCTCGCCACCCTGACCACCCTGCGGGCCGACGGCTCGCCCCACGTCGTGCCTGTGGGCTTCACCTGGGACCCCGATGCCGGCGTGGTCCGGATCATCACGAGCGGGACGACCGTCAAGGCGAAGAACGCCGGGCGGCCCGACGCCGACGGCCGACCGTCACGCGCCGTGGTCTGCCAGGTCGAGGGCGGCCGGTGGATCACCCTCGAGGGACCAGCCTCCGTGCTCACCGAGCCCGACGAGGTCCTCGAGGCCGAGCAGCGCTACGCACGCCGCTACAAGGTCCCGCGCGAGAACCCGGCCCGCGTGGTCGTCGTCATCACGCCGGACCGGGTCATGAGCTCGAGCTACATGGCGCGCTGAGCGCACCAGAGCCTGGGTGCGGCCCGAGCGACGGTTCGCCTCAGGCGCACCCCAGCACCCGGTCGCCTCAGGCGACGGTCGCGCTCGCGCGGCCTGTGGGGGAGTCGACGACCACGACGTCGCCCTTGTGCAGCTGGCGTCCTCGGCGGGTGTCGACCTCGCCGTTGACCGAGACCTCTCCGTCGGCGACGAGCTCGCGCGCCTGCGCGCCCGACTCGGCGAGGTTCGCCAGCTTGAGGAACTGCCCGAGGCGGATGACGTCGTCGCTGATCTCTACGTGGTCCATGGGTCCATCTTCTCGCGACCAGGCCGGGCGGTGCACCACAGCCGGGGTGCGCGACTGTCAGCGTCCAGCAGACCAGCCTAGGATGGTCGGGTGATCAACAGACTCGACCTGCGTGGTCGTTCCCTCTCCGCCCGTGAGCTCGTCGAGGCCCTGCCCCGTGCCGAGGTCCGGGTCGAAGACGCCGCAGAGCGTGTGGCCCCGATCATCGCTGCTGTGCGCAGCCGCGGCGCCGACGAGCTCCGCGACCTCGCCGAGCGCTTCGACGGCGTGCGCCCGCACCACCTGCGTGTCCCGGCCGCAGCCTTCGAGAGCGCGCTCGCCGGGCTCGACCCGCTGGTCCGCGAGGCCATGGAGGAGACGATCTCGCGCGTCCGCGCAGTCCACCGTGCGCAGCGCCCTCAGGGCTTCGTCGTCGACCTCGCGCCCGGCGCGCAGGTCCGCCAGCGCTGGGTGCCCGTGGGCCGCGTGGGACTCTACGTCCCCGGCGGGCTCGCCGTGTACCCGTCGTCGGTCATCATGAACGTCGTGGCCGCGCAGGAGGCCGGTGTCCCCTCGCTCGCCGTCGCGAGCCCGCCCCAGCGCGAGAACGACGGCCTGCCCCACCCCACGATCCTCGCGGCCTGCGCGCTGCTCGGCGTCGACGAGGTCTACGCCGTGGGTGGCGCGCAGGCTGTCGCGATGTTCGCCTACGGTGCGCGTGGCACCGAGGAGCAGGACGGCGCGACCCTCTGCGAGCCCGTTAACGTGGTCACCGGGCCCGGCAACGTCTACGTCGCGGCCGCCAAGCGGCTCGTCCGCGGGGTCGTCGGGATCGACGCCGAGGCCGGCACGACCGAGATCGCGATCCTCGCCGACAGCACGGCGCACCCGGACCACGTCGCGGCCGACCTCATCAGCCAGGCTGAGCACGACCCCGCTGCCGCCTCGGTCCTCGTCACGTCCTCGGTCGAGCTCGCGGGCGCTGTCGAGGCCCGCCTCAAAGACCGTGCCGAGGGCACCCGGCACTCCGACCGTGTCCTGCAGGCCCTCGCCGGTCCGCAGTCCGCCATCGTCCTCGTCGACTCGGTCGAGCAGGGGATCGAGGTGGTCGACGCCTACGGGGCCGAGCACCTCGAGATCCAGACGGCCGACGCGGCTGCTGTCGCGGAGCGCATCTCGAACGCCGGCGCGATCTTCGTCGGCGCGTACTCCCCGGTCGCCCTCGGCGACTACATGGCGGGCTCGAACCACGTGCTCCCCACGGGTGGGTGCGCCCACTTCGCGAGCGGGCTCGGGGTGCACAGCTTCGTCAAGGCCGTCCAGGTGGTCGAGTACACCGAGCAGGCGCTCGGGCAGATCTCCTCGAAGATCGTCGCCTTCGCCAACGCCGAGGATCTCCCCGCCCACGGTGAGGCCGTCCAGGTGAGGTTCTGAAGGACCAGAGGGGCGCACATCACATCCGCACCGGGTGATTTCATCCGCGAGGCGCCGCTCCGTCGCGCGGTCAGGGACGTACCGTGGACAATGACGCGCGCCGTGCACAGTCCGGCGTGGGACGTTCCGTACTCTGACGTGCACGACCTTGCCGACCGGACGGCCGGGCCGGACGTCTTGCAGGCAGGTACGACGAACGAAGGGCTGTCCTGACATGGGCACAACAGGCCAGTACAGGGTCTGCGTGATCGAGGACGACCCCGACGTCCTCCTCTTCCTCACCACGGTCCTCGAGAAGCGCGCTGGTGCGACGGTGCTCGCGATCGCCGACCCTCGCGACCTCCCTGCCAGGCTCGACGACTTCGACCCCGACCTCGTCCTGACCGACATCGAGCTGCCCGGGGTGAGCGGTCTCGAGCTGCTCGCCAGGTTCCGGGCCGAGTCCCCGGACGTCCCTGTCGTCGTCATGACGGCCCACGCCTCGGTCGACTACGCGGTTACGGCGCTGCGCAACGACGCCGACGAGTTCCTCACCAAGCCGATCTCGGCAGCTCACCTCGTCGAGGTCGTCACCCGCATCGTCGAGGCGAGCCGGGCCCGACGTGCCGCCCAGCGGGGCGCCGTCGTGCTCGCGATCGGGGCGCACCCGGACGACGTCGAGATCGGGGTGGGAGGCATCCTCTCGGCGCACCGTGCAGCCGGCGACACCGTCGTGGTGCTGACGCTGTCCCGCGGGTCTCGTGGCGGCGAGGTCAGCGACCGTCAGGACGAGTCGCTCCTGGCAGCCGAGCGGCTCGGAGCCCGCCTGTTCCTCGAAGACCTCGACGACACCCGGATCAGCGCAGCCGACCCGACGGTGGGGATCATCGAGCGGGTCGTCGCCGAGGTCAGACCAGACATCGTCTACACGCACAGCATCAACGACAGGCACCAGGACCACCGCGCCGTGCACTCGGCGGCCGTCGTCGCCACCCGCAGCGTCCGCACGGTCTGCTGCTTCCAGTCGCCGTCGGCGACCATCGACTTCCGACCGACCCGCTTCGTGCCGATCGACGGCTTCACCGACGCGAAGCTCGCGCTGCTCGCCAGCTACGGCTCCCAGGTCGACATCCGCGGCTACCTCGAGCCGGGCTTCGTCATCGCGACGGCGCGCTACTGGTCGAGGTTCGGCGGCGGCGACTACTGCGAGCCCCTCGAGGTCGTGCACGACACGGCCGACATCTCCCCGCTCTCCAGGACCGCCGCGACGCGGCTGTCCGACTCTCACGCAGGACGGACCGACACATGACCCGAGTACTCGTCACCGGAACCGGCGGGCCCGCAGGGGTCGCCGTCGTGCGCTCTCTGCTGCGCCGCAGCGACGTCGAGGTCTTCTCGGCCGACATGGACGGGTGGGCGAGCGGTCTGTACCTCGTCGACGCCGACCACCGCCGCATCGTGCCGCGCGGAGCGGCGGCGGACTTCGTCGACACCGTCCTGGGGATGTGCCGTGACGACGGCATCACCGTGCTGTTCCCGACAGTCGACGTCGAGCTCGAG
This sequence comes from Sanguibacter biliveldensis, assembly GCF_033798665.1. Lineage (NCBI taxonomy): Bacteria > Bacillati > Actinomycetota > Actinomycetes > Micrococcales > Sanguibacteraceae > Sanguibacter > Sanguibacter biliveldensis. The sequence continues at coordinate 2,532,153 of NZ_CP138359.1, read as the reverse complement.
GGCCTCGCCGCCCGCCGCACCGAGTTCGCCGCGCACGGGATCCAGATCGCTGCGCCGAGCGCGCACACGCTCGCCAGAACGCTCGACAAGCACGCCCTCGCGACTGCCTGCGAGGGCGCCCTGCGCGTCCCGGCGACCGAGCTCCTCGACGCCGACGGCGTCGCAGCACCCTGGGACTTCCCGGTCATCGTCAAGCCCCGTCGTGGTGCTGGCTCCCGCGGGGTGCGCCTCGTCGACGACCGCGACGAGCTCGAGGACATCGGCACAGGCTCCGACCTCATCATCCAGGAGCACCTGCCCGGGGCCGAGTACTCGGTCGACGTGCTGGCCGCGCCCGACGGCCACGTGGTCGCCGCGGTCCCGCGCACCCGTGAGCGGGTGGACTCCGGAGTCTCGATCGCCGGGCGGACCGTCCGCGACCCCGAGCTCGTCGAGGCAGCCTCGGCCGCCGCACGTGCCGTCGGTCTCGTCGGCGTCGCCAACGTCCAGCTGCGTCGGGACAAGGACGGCGTGCCCGCCCTGCTCGAGATCAACCCGCGGTTCCCCGGGGCGATGCCGCTGACCATCGCTGCGGGTGTCGACATGCCCTCGCTGTACCTGGACCTGCTGCTCGGCAACCCTGTGCCCGAGCACGTCGACTTCGTCGAGCTCGCCAACGTGCGCTTCCTCGAAGACGTGTTCCTCCCCGTCGACGAGATCGTCTCCTCGGCCGTCACCGGGCGTGACGAGGCGTGGGCGGAGCAGTGACCGACGGCCCCGCAGCAGCACGCAGCCCTCTGCCCTCGACCACTGTCGACGGGCACGTCCACTCGACCTTCTCCGACGACGCCGTGAGCACGGTCCACGAGAACCTCGCGGCCGCGCTGACCGTCGGGCTCACCGAGGTGACCTTCGTCGACCACGTGAGGTCGTCGACCGGATGGGTCCCCGAGATGGTCGCAGCCGTACGCGCCCTCGACGTGCCTGACGGCCTCGTGGTCCGGTGCGGCGTCGAGACCAAGCTGCTCGACGTGACCGGCCGGCTCGACCTGCCCGCCGACGCCGTCGTGGGCCGCGGGGCTCTCGACGTCGTGCTGGTCGGGGACCACCAGTTCCCCGGGACCGACGGTCCGTGGTCGCCCACCCAGACCCGAGAGCGGATCGCGGACGGCCTGAGCCCCGCTGACGCCGTCTCCCTGCTCGTCGAGGCGAGCATCGCCGCGATGACGTCCCAGCCCGGCATCCAGCTCGCGCACTGGTTCTCGATCCTGCCGAAGGTGGGGCTCGACGAGTCCGACCTCAGCGACGAGCACCTGCGCGCCTGGGCCGCGGCCGCGCGCGAGACGGGCAGCACGATCGAGGTCAACGAGAAGTGGGCCTGCCCGGGTCCGCGCGCGGTGCGTGCTGCCCTCGACGCCGGTGCGCGGCTCGTGGTCGCGACCGACAGCCACGACGCCCGCGACGTCGGACGGTACGTCCGTGTCCCGTGGATCCTCGAGGCTGCGGTCTCGGGCGAGACCCTGCCTGCTGAGACCCTGCCTGCCACCGAGCCGTCGGCTGCGCCGTCGGACCAGACCCCCGGGACGGCAGGCCCCCGTGCTTGACCCTTCGAGCGTGGCAGGGACGACCCTGACCTACGTGCTGCTCGTCCTCGTCGCCCTCGGTGCCCTGCCGATCATCGCGATGGGGTACCAGTTCGTGCTCATCCCCTTCCACGCCTTCCGCAACCACTACGCGAAGGCCGCGCCGTACCTGCCGCGCGTCGCGGTGGTCATCCCTGCCTGGAACGAGGGCGCTGTCGTGGGCACGTCGATCGACAACCTCATGGCCCTCGAGTACCCCGCCGACGCGCTCCGCGTCTACGTGGTCGACGACGCGAGCACCGACGACACCCCCGACGTCGTCCTGGCCAAGGCCCGGCAGTACCCCGGTCAGGTGTTCCACCTCCGGCGTGCGAAGGGCGGCGAGGGCAAGGCCCACACGCTCAACCACGGCATCGCGATCATCCTCGAGGACGACTGGATGGAGGCGTTGCTCATCATGGACGCCGACGTCGTCTACCTCCCGGACTCTCTGCGCAAGATGACCCGTCACCTCGCCGACGAGAAGGTCGGCGCCGTGACCGCGTACATCCGCGAGGGCAGCCTGAAGAAGAACTACCTCACCCGGTTCATCGCCCTCGAGTACGCGCTCTCGCAGGCTGCGTCCCGTCGCGCCCAGAACGTCATGGGCGCTGTGGCCTGTCTCGCCGGAGGTGCCCAGCTGCACTCCCGGGCGAACCTCGAAGAGCTCGGCGGTCGCATCGACACGAGCTCCCTCGCCGAGGACACCGTGACGACCTTCAAGACCCAGCTGGCCGGTCGCACCGTGGTCTTCGAGCCGCACGCTGTCGTGCTCGCCGAAGAGCCGCAGGCCGTGGCGGCGCTGTGGAAGCAGCGGCTGCGCTGGGGGAGGGGCAACGTCCACATCACCCGCATGTACCGCAAGCTCTGGTTCCGCAAGCAGGAGGGCAACCGCCTCGGCAGCCTCGACTTCGGTCTCGTCTGGTTCGGCGTGGCCTTCCAGCCTGTCGCCATGGTGCTGTCCTCGGTCGGGCTCGTCGGTCTGTACTTCCTCGAGAGCCCCGTGTCCGCGCAGGTGTTCCGCACCTTCTGGGCGCTGGCGGCGTGCACCTACATCTTCACGATGGTGGTGACCATCGCGCTCGACCCGGTGACAGGCCGCAAGACCCTGCGCGAGGCGATCTTCTTCCCAGGTCTGGTCTCGGTGGTCATCACCGTCGCGACCTTCTTCCCGGGACTCCTCGAAGACGACGTCCCGGCGCTCTTCGGTGTCGAGGTGAGCGACGGGAGCCTGCGGGTCTGGACGCTGTTCGTCTACTCGTGGATCACGCTGTCGATGCTCGGAGCCTGGCTGATCAAGGTCGTGGACGGTACCCGCGCCGGCCGGTTCCTGTCGCCCGTCCTGGTCTACCTCGTGGGGTATGGTCCGATCTTGTGCGCGATCACCGTCGACTCCTACGTCAAGGAGCTCCGGCACGCTGACGCGTCGTGGGACAAGACCGAGAAGACAGGACGGATCCTCGCATGAACCGCTCGACCCGCGAAGAGCTCCAGCGAGAGATCGACCGCGACCGCCGTGCAGAGCGCATGATGGTGCCGTACGCCCTGCTCGCCGTCGCGGTGATCGCCGTGATCATGGTCGTCCGAGAGGTGTTCTTCGTATGAGTGCTCCAGCACGCGTGGTGATCGCCGACGACGACGCCGACATCCTCGGTCTGGTGTCCATCGCCGCTCGGCGCGCGGGCGTCGAGATCGTCGGGTCCTTCGACAACGGCGACGACGCCTGGCAGCGGATCGCGCAGGGCGACGTCGACCTCGCCGTCCTCGACATCTCGATGCCGGGGCTGACCGGGGTCGAGGTGGCCGAGCGCATCCGCGCCGACGCCTCCCTGTCCAGGGTGCGGATCATCATGGTCTCGGCCTCCGTGTACCTGCTCGAACGCCAGTCGGCGGTCCTGACCGGCGCCGACACCTTCGTCCGCAAGCCCTTCAGCCCGCGGACGCTGTCCGAGATCATCCGGTCCATGATCGGAGCACCAGGTGACGCTTGACCCGCTCTTCGGACGGGCCTCGGCTGGTCGATCAGGTCTGCTCCTCTACCAGCTCCCGACGTTGGCGGCGCTCGCGCTCGCACTGGTGACGCTCCCGCTGTCGGGAGCTCTCTCCGACACGACCATGGTGGTCTCCGGGGTCCTCGTGGTCGTGGCCATCTCCGTGGCGGCCGTGGTGCTGCCCTGGAAGACCTACGACGACCGGCTCGCCGTCCTCATCCCCATCGTCTCGCTCGTGGGCCTGGGCCTCGTGCGGTACGGGACCGGCGGGGTCGGCTCGCCGTACTCGGCGACGCTCTTCGTGCCCTTCGTGTGGATCGCGCTGGCGGCCGGGCGGGGCAACGCGATCCTCGCGGCCCTCACCCTCGTCGCCACCTCTCAGGGGCCGGCCCTGCTGCTGACGGACTTCCGGCAGAGCGCCGACGTCGTCCGGGTGCTCTTCTCGCCGGTGGTCTACGGACTGGTCGCCCTCGTCATCAACGAGATAGCCCGCAGGTTGCGGCTCCAGCTCGACGACGCGCGGGCGACCGTGGCGCAACGGGACTCTCTGCTCGTCGACGCCGTGCGCGCCTCGCAGGAGGCCCGGTCGAACGAGACCCGCGCCAACGCGGTCAGCCGTCAGCTCTCCGGGCTCTGGGACGCTGTCACAGAGCAGGCGATCATCGGGACCGACCTGACCGGCCGGATCGACTCCTGGAACCCTGGCGCCTGCAAGATGCTCGGGGTCGCGCAGCACGAGGCCCTCGAGGCCGGTCTGGTCATCACCGACGTGCACGTCGCGGACGAGCTCCGCGAGCAGGTCGCCACGGTCGGGGACGCGACGCCTCTCGACGACGAGGCTGCTTTCGCCGTCCTCGTCCGCGACGTGGCGACGGGGTCTGCGGACGTGCGGGAGTGGACCTACGTCAGGCCCGACGGGTCTCAGCTGCCCGTCCAGGTCGCGGCGACGCAACGGATCGGGGACGACGACGACGTCGTCGGCTATCTCTTCGTGGCGACCGACATGACCAAGGCTCGTGAGTTCGAGCGTCTCAAGGACGAGTTCGTCGGCATGATCTCGCACGAGCTGCGCACACCGCTCAGCTCGATCTTGGGGTACCTCGAGCTGCTGCGCGACGAAGAAGACGGTCCGCTCACGCCCGAGCAGACGCAGTACCTGGACGTCGCCGAGCGCAACGCGCAGCGGCTCCTGCGTCTGGTCGGAGACCTGCTGTTCACGGCTCAGGTCGAGGCTGGCCGGTTCCCGATCATCAACCAGAGCACCGAGCTCGAGTCTGTGCTGCGAGCCGCGGCGCAGACCTTCGAGCCTGTCGCCGCGGCTGCCTCGGTGCAGATGCGGGTGGTGATGGACGAGACGGTGAGCACGGTGGTCCGTGGCGACGCGACCCGGCTCGGGCAGGCCGTCGACAATCTTCTCTCGAACGCCGTGAAGTTCTCCCCGGCGGGCGGTCTGGTGACGCTCTCGCTCGTCGTCCACGACCAGCGGGCCACCATCACCGTGCGCGACACGGGCATCGGCATCCCCGACGCCGAGCTGGACCAGCTCTCGACGCGGTTCTTCCGAGCCTCGACGGCGACGTCGGCCTCGGTCCCCGGCATCGGTCTCGGGCTCGCGATCACCAAGGCGATCGTCGTCGCGCACCGCGGGCGGCTCGACGTGACGAGCGAGGTCGGCATCGGGACGGCGTTCACGGTCGACCTGCCCACGGTCGACGAGTAAGCACCCGGCCCGGCTCTCGGTGACGGGATGAAGGTCCCGACCTGAGGGCCACGAGCCCACCTAGGCTCGTGGTCTGAGTCACACCGTGCTTCGGGGTGCAGGTCGGGACGCCGCTCGTGGGCTTGCCTGGAGCCACGTCGGGCACCTCACCGAAGGAGCCTGGACGTGCCCGAGACGATGAAGGCAGCTGTGGTCCGTCAGCTGGGAGCACCGCTCGTCGTGGAGGAGGTGCCCATCCCGGTCCCCGGGCCCTTCGAGGCCCTCGTCCAGGTCGACTACAGCGGGGTGTGCCACACCGACCTGCACGCAGCCCGTGGTGACTGGCCCGTGAAGCCGGTTCCGCCCTTCATCCCCGGTCACGAAGGTTCGGGCCGCGTGGTCGAGCTGGGGCCGTCGGCGGCGGGTGTCCGTGTCGGTGACCGCATCGGCAACGCCTGGCTGGCGACAGCCTGCGGCGTCTGCCGGGACTGCCTGGGGGGCTGGGAGTCGCTCTGTACCCGCCAGCAGAACTCGGGCTACTCCGTCGACGGGTCCTTCGCGGAGTACATGGTCGTCGACACGCGCTACGCGCCGCGCATCCCTGAGGGCGCGGACGCCGCAGGCATCACCGCCGTGCTCTGTGCCGGCGTCACCGTGTACAAGGGCCTCAAGGTCACCGGCGCTCGGCCGGGGGACTGGGTGGTCGTGTCGGGGATCGGCGGGCTCGGGCACATGGCGATCCAGTACGCGGCCGCCATGGGGTTCCGCGTCATCGCGGTGACCGGGACCGAGGCGAAGCGCCAGCGCGCTCTCGACTACGGGGCCGAGCTGGTCGTCAACTACCGGGACGGCGACCCTGGCGAGGCTGTGCAGGACCTCGTCGGCGGCGCTCAGGCGGCTCTGGTCACGGCCGTGAGCGAGAAGACCTTCCCGCAGGCGCTGTCCATGTTGCGACGCGGTGGCACGGTGTCGCTGGTCGGGCTCCCGCCGGGCGACTTCCCGCTGTCGATCTTCGACACCGTCCTGCGCGGTCTGACCGTGCGCGGCTCGATCGTCGGCACGCGGCTCGACATGCTCGAGGCCGTCGACTTCTTCAGCCGGGGCGTCGTCTCGACGACCTTCGAGCGTCAGCCGATGGACGCGATCAACGACATCTTCACCAGGATGGCGACGGGCGTGATCGACGGGCGCGTCGTGCTGGACATGAGTCTGTGACCCGGTCGCTCGGCACGACGACGCAGAGAAGCCCGGCCAGCAGATCCTGGCCGGGCGTCTCGGTGCTCGTCTCACGGCGATCCACTGACGGTGCTCACCCGGCAGCCGCTCGAGCAGCGGCCGCACGGCCCTCTCAGGGGCGCACGACAGTGTCTGGAGCCAGGCGAGCAGCTGGTTCAGGGACGCGCGAGTGGTCCAGCCGCGCGTGGGTGGTTCAGCTGCGGACGCCGAGCGGGAGCACGTCCCGCTTCCACGTCTGGTTGAGGACCCCGGCGAAGGAGTTGTACCAGGCCGTCCCGGCGGTCAGCAGACCGAAGAAGCCGGCGACGTGCGTCACGCTCTCGGCCTGGGCGAAGGCGCCGACAGTGAGCAGCGCGAAGGTGATCGACAGGGGCACGAACACGCTCATGAGCCCGACCGAGATCTTCAGCGTCACGACGGTCATGTAGAGGGTGAAGATCGTCCAGGCGAGGAGGAACACTCCTGTGGCCTGGTGGGCCGTGTCTGCCGGGAGGCCCGGGACGACGAACTTCACGTAGGCGGCGAAGGACATCCAGAACGCTCCGTAGGAGGAGAACGCCAGGGCGCCGAAGGTGTTGTTCTTGACGAGCTCCCACATGCCGGCGAGCAGCTGGACGAGCCCGCCGTAGAAGAGCGCGAGAGGCAGGACGACAGGCTCGAGGCTCGAGTCGAGGAGTCCGGCGTTGAAGATCGAGAGCACGAAGGTGGTGAGCGCGAAGCCGGCGAGGCCGAGCGGCCCCGGGTCGGCGATCAGACGCAGGGCAGGGGTGGGCGTCGAGGACGTCATGAAGATCTTCTCCAGGCCCGGTCGCGGAGACCGGGTGTGGTGGTGGCGCGGTCGGGACGGACCGGAGGGACGGCCTGTCCGAGACAGGGCGACGCAAGTTTCCAGGTCAGGTGCCGCACGGACCTAGGACTAAGGTCACAGGATCGGGCCTCGGAGGGCTGTTCGTGACGGACGACGCACTCGGTGTGCCTGCACGGTCGCCCCCCGCCTGGACGAGATTCGTGCACGCATCTATCCCGCCCGCCCGCCCGCACCCGCCCGGTCGGGTGGGCGCGGGCAGTCCTGGTTGTCGCCGGGCTACTGCTGGGCGAGGACGAAGGGCAGGACCGCACCTGCACCGGCCTGGCGCAGCAGACGACCAGCCACGGCCAGCGTCCATCCGGAGGCGACACGGTCGTCGACGAGCAGGATCGACCGTCCTGCCAGGCCTGCGCTCGCTGCGGGTGTCAGGTCGAGGCCGAGGCGCTGCGCCACCCCGGCGAGGCGCATGGCGGAGTTCACGTCGTGGCGGGGTGGGGTCTCGTGGCCGCCGAGGGGTCCCACGAATCCGACGAAGGGCTTGTCCAGGTACTTCGCGAGCCCGCGGGCGAGGTGCTCGACGAGCACGGGTCGCGTCGTCGACCGCACGCAGACGACCCCGTCGACCTGGAGCCCGTCCCACGCGTCGAGGACCTGCGCCGCGGCGCGTCGGAGGTGGACGGGGACCTCGCCGTCCGGGGTCGTGGACGCGAAGAGCTCGCGGAGGGGCTGCGACCAGCCGAGCCCGTCGAGGCGCGCGACCGCTCGGCCCGGCTCGGTCTTCTCGGCGGGCGAGATCTTGCCCTTGAGGTCGATGCCGAGGGTCGCCATCCCCGTGGGCCACATGCTGCGGGGCTCGACGACGACTCCAGGGACGTCCATGGCCTTGCGAGCCTGTGCCACGTGCTCGGTCGTCGGTGCGGCGGGCAGCGTCGAGCCACCGCACTTGTCGCAGCGGCCGCACCGCTCGTCGGGGCGGAGGTCTGGGTCGTCGAGGGTGCGGCGCAGGAAGGCCATCCGGCAGCCGTCGGTCGACTCGTAGTCGAGCATGGTGCGCTGCTCGGCGAGGCGTGCCTGCTCGACGCGGGCGTAGCGGTCGGCCTCGTAGGTCCAGCCCTGGCCCGTGGCCTCCCACCCACCCTTGACCCGCTTGACCGCTCCGTCGACGTCGAGGACCTTGAGCATCATCTCCAGACGCGACCGGGTGAGGTCGACCTGTGTCTCGAGGGCCTGCGCCGACTGGGTGCCCCCGTGGGACAGGGCGTCGAGCGTGGCACGGACCTGGTCTTCGCGGGGGAAGGCCAGCGAGCCGAAGTACTCCCAGATCCGCTGGTCTTCTTCACCGGGGAGGAGCACGACGAGCGCGCTGTCGACCCCACGGCCGGCTCGACCGACCTGCTGGTAGTAGGCGATCGGCGAGCTGGGGGCGCCCAGGTGCACGACGAAGCCGAGGTCGGGCTTGTCGAAGCCCATGCCCAGGGCCGACGTCGCGACGAGCGCCTTGACGCGGTTGGCCTTGAGGTCCGCCTCGAGGGACTCCCGCTCGGTCGGGTCGGTGCGTCCCGTGTAGGCCGCGACAGGCAGGCCCGCTGCCTTGAGCTGTGCGGCGACCTGCTCGGCGACCGACACCGTGAGGCAGTAGACGATGCCGGAGCCCTCGGTCGAGCGCAGGGCCTCGAGGAGCCACGCGACACGGGTCGGCTGGTCGCCGAGGCGGAGCACGTTGAGGTGCAGGGACTCCCGGTCCAGACCGCCGCGGAGCACGAGGACCTCGCTGCGGCCCGCGCCCTCTCCGGTGATCTCGAGCTGTTCGGCGACGTCCTGGGTCACGCGTGCGTTGGCCGTGGCCGTCGTGGCGAGCACGGGGATGCCCTCGGGGAGCTCGGCGAGCAGGGTCCGGATGCGGCGGTAGTCGGGCCGGAAGTCGTGGCCCCAGTCGGAGACGCAGTGAGCCTCGTCGATGACCACGAGGCCTGCGTCTGCGGCGAGGCGGGGGAGCACCTCGTCGCGGAAGCCCGGGTTGTTGAGCCGCTCGGGCGAGCAGAGAAGGACGTCGATGTCTCCGTTGCTGATCTGCTCGTGGATCTGGTCCCACTCGGTGACGTTCGCCGAGTTGATGGTCGCCGCACGGACCCCGGCGCGCCCGGCCGCGGCGATCTGGTCACGCATGAGCGCCAGCAGCGGCGAGATGATGATGGTCGGCCCTGAACCTCGTGCGCGGAGCAGGGAGGTCGCGACGAAGTACACCGCGGACTTTCCCCACCCGGTGCGCTGCACGACGAGGGCTCGGCGCTGCTCGGCCACGAGAGCGTGGATCGCCGTCCACTGGTCGTCGCGCAGGACAGCGTCGTCGCGGCCCACGAGGCGGCGCAGCGCAGCCTCGGCCTCGGGGCGCAGGTCCTCGTCGGCCCCCGGGCGGACCCGGACTGCGGCGGGGCGGGCTGGTGCTGCCCGAGCCGCCACACGCTCGCCACGCGCACCCGACGTCCGTCGTCCGTCCACGGGGTCGAGGCGTCCGGCCGAGGCCGCGGCCATCTCTTCACCCCAGGCGTCGTCGACAGGCTCGTCGAAGAACGGGACGTCCTTGTAGGGGTCCTCGCCGTAGGGGGCGTGGTTCGTGCGTGCCGCGGGTGCAGCCTGCGTGGTGGCCGTCGCCTCGTCGGTGCCTGCTGTCCTGCGGTCGGCCATGGGGTGGTCTGTCGTCTCTCTCGCGTCGGTCGGGGCGTGCGGGCTGTGCTCTGCGGTCGAGCGCTGCTCTGCGGACCGGGTCTGTGCGAGACCAGGCTCGGGGGGCGAGACGTGCTCGGGCGCCGGCTCGGTGACGGGCTCGGTGTCGGTCTCCGGTTCGGGGGCGGTGACCGTCTCGGGAGCAGGCTGCATCTCGTCGTCGTCCTCGTCGAACATCTCGTCGTCGTCGTCGTCGTCGTCGTCCTCGAGGAGCGGCTCTGCGCCCGGACCCACGGGCTGTCCGGTGACGGTCTCCTCCTCGTCGGGCTCGGGGGCGAACCCCGGCGTCTGCCACGCCGGGGCCGGCTCGGCGGCCGTCGTCGGCTGTGCTGCCGGTGCGACGTCGTCCGGGGTGCCCGAGACCAGACGGCGGGCGTCCATCGAGGACGTGCCCCACGCCGGGCCGTCGTCGACGACGACACGGCGGCGGGGCGTCGACGGCAGCTTGGACCAGTCGGGCTCGACCCCCCAGCGCTTGGGGCCCTTGGGCTTGAAGGGCAGGGGAGACGACGCCGGGATGCCGCTCTCGGGCATCGAGACGAGGTCCGGGCTGTCGTCGGCCGGGGTGGTGTCGCCGTCGGAGGTCATGCAGCAAGCCTAAGGACTTCTGCGCGAGCGTGTGACAGCCGAGAACGGCGCTGTGGACAGGGTCGACCTCGCGCGGTCCTGTGGACGACCCGGTGCGGCGAAGACCGATGAGGCGTCCCCTGTGGACACCGGCGTCTGAGTCCCGTGATCCTTCCTAGAATGGTCCCGTGACTCCACGAGCCGACACCCCGATCACGTTGCCTCTGCGCCCCGACCTCGCCGGCGAGGTGCCCTACGGTGCGCCCCAGATCGACGTCCCGCACCTGCTCAACGTCAACGAGAACCCCTACCCGCCCGGTCCGCAGGTCGTCGCGACGCTCGCGGAGTACGTGTCTGCTGCGGCGTCGACGCTCAACCGCTACCCGGACAGGGACTTCCCGGCGCTGCGGTCCGACCTCGCGGACTACCTGGCGCAGGAGTCCGGCGTGCGCGTCGCCCCCGAGCAGGTCTGGGCCGCGAACGGCTCCAACGAGGTCATGCTGCACCTCATGCAGGCCTTCGGCGGCCCAGGACGCACGGCGCTGTCCTTCGCCCCTACCTATTCCATGTACCCGGAGTACGCGCGCGACACCCACACGCGCTGGGTCGCCGGACGTCGAGAAGAAGACTTCACTCTCGACGTCGACGTCGCGGTCGCGACACTGCGCGAGCACACGCCCTCGATCGTGATCCTCACCAGCCCGAACAACCCGACGGGCACCGCGATGCCCTTCTCGACCATCGAGGCGGTCTGCGAGGCGGCGCTCGAGCTCGACGTGGACGGCTCGCCCGCCGTGGTCGTGGTCGACGAGGCGTACGCGGAGTTCCGCCGGGCCGGTGTGCCCTCGGCGCTCGAGCTGCTCGAGCGCTACCCCAACCTCGCCGTGAGCCGCACCATGTCCAAGGCCTTCGCCCTGGCAGGGGCACGGGTCGGATACCTGGCCGGCTCGACCGACCTCGTCGACGCCCTGCGCATCGTCCGGCTGCCCTACCACCTGTCAGCAGTGACGCAGGCCACGGCCCGCGCCGCGCTCGCGCACGCGCCAGCGCTGCTCGCCCAGGTAGATTCGCTCAGGACCGAGCGTGACGCCACGGTCGCGTGGTTGCGTGCTCAGACCCTCGACGGGCGGCCTCTCCAGGCCGCCGAGTCGGACTCGAACTTCGTGCTCTTCGGCACGTTCGACGACCGGCACGCCGTGTGGCAGGGTCTTCTCGACCGAGGCGTCCTCATCCGGGAGACCGGGCCCGAGGGCTGGCTCAGGGTGTCGATCGGCACACCGCAGGACATGATCGCGTTCAAGGACGCACTGGTGGAGGTGGCAGGGCTGTGAACGCTGCACAGGGGACGCGTCGTGGACGCGTCGAACGGACCACGAGCGAGTCGAGCGTCCTCGTCGAGATCGACCTCGACGGCACGGGCCGCACCGACATCTCGACGTCGGTGCCCTTCTACGACCACATGCTCACGGCGCTCGGCAAGCACTCGCTCATCGACCTCACGGTCAAGGCGACCGGTGACACCCACATCGACGCCCACCACACCGTCGAAGACACCGCGATCGCCTTCGGTGAGGCGCTCCGGATCGCCCTCGGCGACAAGTCCGGCATCGGCCGCTTCGGCGACGCCCTCGTGCCGCTCGACGAGGCGCTCGCCCAGGCTGTCGTCGACGTCTCCGGTCGCCCGTACCTCGTGCACACGGGGGAGCCTGCAGGGCAGGAGTACCACCTCATCGGCGGGCACTTCACGGGCTCGCTGACCCGTCACGTGCTCGAGTCGATCGCGCACCACGCCGGGATCTGCATCCACATGCGGGTCCTCGCCGGCCGCGACCCGCACCACATCGTCGAGGCGCAGTTCAAGGCGCTCGCCCGAGCCCTGCGCGCAGCCGTCGAGCCTGACCCGCGCGTCGAGGGCATCCCGTCGACCAAGGGAGCACTGTGAGCAGCCCCGACCAGGGCGCCGTGAGCGTCGCCGCCATCCTCACGCAGGTCGCGACAGCCGACGCGCTCGCCGCGGCCTGCGCGATGGGCAAGCACGTCGTCGACGCAGTCCCGTCGCCCATCGGCGCCTACGCGGTCCTGCGCGACCCGTCGGGCGACCGTCCGGCGGAGCTCGCGCGCTCGGTCTCAGGTCTCGTCAAGACCGTCCCGCTCATCCTCTTCGAGGTCACCGACGGGCACATCGCCGCGAGCCAGTGGCAGGCCGGCGTCCGTGGAGAAGACCTCCCGGCAGCCCTCGTGCTCGACGGAGCACCCCACGAGTTCGAAGACGTCCTCCTCGGGGTGGTCGCGGCCGCAGACGTCGAGGGCGCGGTGTCCAGCAAGGGCATCTCGCGGTGGAAGGCTGCTCGCAGCCTCGCCGCGACGGGCCGAGCCCGCGGGAGGCGCTGAGATGGCTGGCAGACCTACGGTCGTCGTCCTCGACTACGGCTTCGGCAACGTCCGCTCGGCCGTCCGCGCCCTCGAGCGGGTCGGCGCAGCGGTCGAGCTCACCGCCGACCCGAAGGTCGCCTCGGTCGCCGACGGCCTCGTCGTCCCCGGGGTCGGCGCCTTCGCGGCTGTCATGGACGGCCTCGCCAAGGTCCGCGGAGGGCAGATCGTCGAGCGTCGCCTCTCCGGAGGGCGCCCGGTGCTGGGCATCTGCGTCGGCATGCAGATCATGTTCGACGCGGGCGACGAGCACGGTGAGCACACCGAGGGCCTCGCGCAGTGGCCCGGTGTCGTCGACAGGCTCGAGGCGCCTGTGGTCCCGCACATGGGGTGGGACACCGTCGAGCCCCCCGCAGGCTCGGTGCTCTTCGACGGCATCGAGGACGAACGCTTCTACTTCGTCCACTCCTACGCCGCCCGGAGCTTCGACCTCGGTGCAGGCGAGCCCGTCGACGCCCGCTTCAAGCCGCCGCAGGTCACCTGGTCCGACCACGGTGGCAGGTTCGTCGCCGCAGTCGAGAACGGACCGCTCTCAGCCACCCAGTTCCACCCCGAGAAGTCGGGCGACGCCGGGGCGCAGCTGCTGCGCAACTGGCTCGGCTCGCTCTGACCTGCTCGGCCGCCCGCTGACGCGCCCGACGGTCTCCGCAACTGCGGGGCCGTCGCTGCTGCAGCGTGGCGCCGTCACCGTCTGTGCGGTGGCACCGCGCCCTGAACACCCTTGAAGCATCCACGACCACCGGTCCCGAGAGGATCTCCACCATGACTGACCGTCTCGTACTCCTGCCCGCCGTCGACGTCGCCGAGGGGCAGGCCGTCAGGCTCGTCCAGGGGGAGGCCGGGTCGGAGACGTCTTACGGCGACCCGCTGACGGCTGCGCTCGACTGGCAGTCCGGTGGCGCCGAGTGGGTGCACCTCGTCGACCTCGACGCGGCCTTCGGGCGCGGCTCGAACGCCGAGCTTCTCGCCGACGTCGTGGGACGCCTCGACATCAAGGTCGAGCTCTCGGGAGGCATCCGCGACGACGCCTCTCTCGAGCGCGCGCTCGCGACAGGCTGCTCTCGCGTCAACCTCGGGACCGCTGCGCTCGAGAACCCCGAGTGGACCGCCCGGGTCATCGCCGAGCACGGCGACGCGATCGCCGTCGGTCTCGACGTCCGCGGCACCACGCTCGCCGCGCGTGGCTGGACGCAGGAGGGCGGCGACCTCTGGGAGGTCCTGGCCCGCCTCGACGAGGCCGGCTGTGCACGCTACGTGGTGACCGACGTGACCAAGGACGGGACGCTGCGCGGACCGAACCTCGAGCTGCTGCGCGACGTCGCCGCCCGGACGTCGGCCCCCGTCGTCGCCTCCGGGGGCATCTCGAGCCTCGACGACCTGGTCGCGCTCCGCGAGCTCGTCGGCTCGGGCGTCGAGGGCACGATCGTCGGCAAGGCGCTGTACGCGGGTGCGTTCACGCTGCCGCAGGCCCTCGACGTCGCAGGCCGTCCGTGACCACTCCCGTCCCCGGACCGGCCCACGACCGGGGCCGTGACGGGCACGTGCACGACCAGCACGACGCCACGACTGGCCACGAGGGCCACGGGGCGACTGCCCACGAGGGCCACGGGGCGTCCGAGCAGCACGGAGCATCCGAGGGCGCAGGGCGGGCGCTGCCCGGTGCCTCGCCCTTCGCCGGGGACGACGGCACAGCCGACCCCGAGCTCGCGAGGCTGCTCGTCGAGCACGCCGAGGGACGGGCTCCGCTGACCGCCGTCGTGGCTCGCCTCGCCCAGGTCAGGGTGCTCATCCCGATCATGGCCGAGGTCGACGCCGAGGGCACCACGGCCGACGGTCTGAAGGTCGACAAAGAGGCCTCGGCAGGTGTCGTCGCGCTCCAGTCGCCCGACGGGCGCCGCGCGCTGCCCGTGTTCTCCTCGGTCGCGGCGATGGCGGCGTGGCACCCGCGTGCCCGCCCCGTGCCCGCCGACGCCGTCCGTGCCGCGCTCTCGGCCGTCAGCGAGGAGTGGGCTCTCCTCGTGGTCGACCCTGCAGGCCCGGCGAGCGCCCTCGTCCCACGCCCGGCGGTCTGGGCCGTCGCGCGGGGGCAGGTCTGGGAGCCCGCCGTCGTCGACGGGGTCGTCGACCCGCTCGTGTCGCAGGCGATCACGCGCGCCCTCGAGGGGATCCCCTCGGTCGTCCGGGTCCGGGCAGAGCCGGGCCGGTCCAAGGAGGTGGCCGTCGTCCTCGCGATCGACCCAGGCCTGACCCGTGCTCAGCTGGATGCCGTGCTCGCGCAGGTCAACGCTGCGCTCGGCGCCGACGAGACCGTCGGCGAACGGGTCGACTCCCTCGAGCTGCGGATCGGTCGCGCCTCCTGAACCTGCGGGCTCAGCAGGTCGGCAGCTCTCGGGCCTGCGGCGCTCGAGGTCAGCAGGCCAGCGGTTCTTGGGCCTCGAAGCCGCTGTCGTCGGCGAGGAGGTCCTGCAGGGTGCTGACAGGCACAAGGTAGCTCAGGCCGTCACTGCTCTTGGCGTAGACGATGCCGATCACCTTGCCCTCGGAGTCGAGGGCGGCCGACCCGGAGCTGCCCGGCTCGACGCTCGCGTCAGTCAGGAGCACCTGCCCGAGCGTGACGTTGAGGGGGTCGGAGGTGTACTCGATCACCGTGCCCTTGGTGACGGTGAGCGCGCCGCCGTTGGGGTAGCCGACCACTGTCACGGCGTCCCCAGGCTCGGGGTCGGTCGGCGCGAGGGCCGGATAGGTCGCGAGGTCTTCGGCAGTCCTGATGACCGCGAGATCGGCCAGCGCGGCGCTCTGCGACGCCGTGACGCTGACGTCGCGTCCGTCGTAGGTGCTCAGCTGGAGGTCCTGGTTGCCTTCTACCACGTGCTTGTTGGTGATGAGCACACGTTCGTCGATCGCGAACCCTGTCCCGCGGATCACGCCCTCGCACCCGACGTTGCGGACCCGGACCGCCATGCGCTGAGCCGCGTCGAAGCCGTCGGGGGACAAGAAGCCAGTCTCGTCCGGCAGGCTGCCGGCACCGCGCGTCGGGACGACAGACTCGGGCATGGGGCCGGGGAGGTCGGGCACGGTCCCGCAGCCGGCCACCAAGACCCCGCAGAGGACCCCTGTCACGAGCGCACGGCGCGTCGCTGATCGGCGCGTCACGGCTGCGACAGGTCCTGCTGGAGCGCCGTGTAGCTGTCGACGGCGGTCGTGCAGATGCTGTTGGTGTCGTCGGTCGCCTGCTGCAGGATCTCCGGCGTCGTCGAGTCTGGCGCGGCGAGGTAGCCCAGCAGGGTGCTCTGCGCCGTCACGCAGTCGCCCATCTTCGACGACACGTCGACGGCGGCCTCGGCCACGGCCTGGATGTCAGAGGCGATGATGCGCTGCGTCTCGCGGTCGTCGCCGACCTGTGCCTTCTCGTCGGCGAGCTCGGTGATGCGCTGCTGGGCTGTCGTCAGCTGGTCGCGCGTGCTCGTGAGGTCACCCGTGATGCCCTCGAGGTCTGTCGTGAGGTCTGCGACCTGCTGGCCGAGGTCGCGCGACTGCGCCTCCCACTCACCGGAGCGTTCGCTCCACTGGTTCGACAGGACGGCGAGATATCCGCCACCGGCGAGCGCGGCGACGAGCGCGACCGAGAGCAGCACGATCGCGACACGGCCTCGGCGGCGTCGGCGGTCTCTGCGCTCGAGGTGGTGGCCGTGCTCGTGCCCGGGATCCTTGCGCTCCGCGGTCGTGTCCTCGGGAGAGGTCGGCTCCCCGGGGTCCGCCCCACCACGGCTCGTGTCTGCGGTGCTCTCGAGGGCGGGCGAGGTGTCGTCCGTGGCGGCATCCTGGTCGGCGTCGCCCGAGGTGGTCGACGCCGTGGGGGAGGGCCACCGGACGGCGGGCGGGAAGGACGGCGGGACGGTGCCGTCCTCGGGTCCGCCCGGGCTGCCGGTCAACTGACCGCCCCGGTGAAGCTCTCACCCGGTCCCTCGCCCGGGGCGTCCGGGTAGACGGAGGCCTCGCGGAAGGCGAGCTGGAGGCTGCGGAGCCCGTCGCGCAGCGACCTGGCGTGCTGGTTCCCGATGTCGGGGGCGGCTGTGGTGACGAGCGCGGCCAGGGCGTTGATGAGCTTGCGGGCCTCGTCGAGGTCGAGGTGGTCGGCGGCACCAGGCTCGGCGGCGAGCCCGCACTTCACGGCGGCAGCGCTCATGAGGTGGACGGCGGCGGTGGTGATCACCTCGACGGCGGCGACGTCGGCGATGTCTCTCGTGGCCTGCGGCGCGAGGTCGTCGACGGAGTGTGCTTCGTGGGTGTGCTCGTCGGTCATGGGACTAGTGTCCACGAGGTCGGGCCCGGCTGGCGACCTGCCTGGCAGCCACGAGACGCACCACGGGCCCAGGACCGTGCGGTCCTGGGCCCGTGGCCGAGCCGTCGGGGCCGGTGTCAGCGTGCTGCCACCGGGACGGCGTCAGGCGTGGTCGGCACCGATGCCGATCGGCTCGGCCGACTCGTTGGCCGTCTCGATCGAGCCGACCTTCTCACGGAGCGTGGCACCGAGGGCGGCGTCGACGTTGGTCCAGTACCAGAAGAACCGCTCACGGACACGGTCGACCGTGATGCCAGAACCCTGCCCGACGAGGGTCTCGACGAAGCGAGCCTTGGCCGCGTCGTCGAAGACGTGACGGTAGAGCATCCCGGCCTGGCCGAAGTCGTCGTCCTCGCTGTGCAGGGTGGCTGCGGAGCGGACGAGCTCGCCGTCGCTCTCCCACGACCCTGCCGCGGCGCGGGCGGGGTCGGCCACAGGGCCGCCGAGGGAGTTCGGCGCGTAGACCGGGTCGGACGCGGCCTTGAAGCCGTGGCGCTGCGACCCGTCCTGGGAGTAGTTGTGCACAGGAGCCTTGGGGGCGTTGACCGGGATCTGGTTGTAGTTCGTCCCGACCCTGTACCGCTGGGCGTCCGGGTAGGAGAACACGCGCGCCATGAGCATCTTGTCCGGGCTGATGTCGATGCCGGGGACGGTGTTCGCGGGGGAGAACGCCGCCTGCTCGATCTCCGCGAAGAAGTTCTCCGGGTTGCGGTTCAGCGTGTGGGTCCCGACCTTGATGAGCGGGTAGTCCGCGTGCGGCCAGACCTTCGTGAGGTCGAAGGGGTTGAAGCGGTACGTCTTGGCGTCCTCGTAGGGCATGACCTGGACGTGGACGTCCCAGGACGGGTGGTTCCCGGCCTCGATGGCCTCGTAGAGGTCGCGGCGGTAGTAGTCGGCGTCGGCTCCGGCGATCTGCTCAGCCTCCGCGCTCTCCATCTCGATGTTCCCCTGGTTCGAGGTGAAGTGGTACTTGACCCAGAACCGCTCGCCGGCGGCGTTGATCCACTGGTAGGTGTGCGATCCGAAGCCGGGCATCTCACGCCAGGAGCGGGGCAGGCCGCGGTCGCCCATGAGGTAGGTGACCTGGTGCGCAGACTCGGGGGAGAGGGTCCAGAAGTCCCACTGCATGTCGCCGTCGCGCAGGCCAGAACCGGGGAGGCGCTTCTGGGAGTGGATGAAGTCCGGGAACTTGATGCCGTCGCGGATGAAGAACACCGGGGTGTTGTTGCCGACGATGTCGTAGTTGCCCTCGGAGGTGTAGAACTTCACCGAGAACCCGCGGACGTCGCGCCACGTGTCGGGGCTGCCCTGCTCGCCGGCGACGCTCGAGAAGCGCTGGAGCGTCTCGGTCACGGTGCCGGGCTGGAACACAGCAGCCGAGGTGTACGCCGACACGTCACCGGTCACCTCGAAGGTGCCGAAGGCGCCGCCGCCCTTGGCGTGGACGATGCGCTCCGGGATGCGCTCGCGGTTGAACTGCGCGAGCTTCTCGACGAGGTAGCGGTCGTGCAGGACGGCTGCGCCGTCGGGCCCTGCGGTGAGCGAGTGCTCGTCGCTGGCGATCGGGGTTCCGGTCTGGGAGGTGGTGAAGCGGTCTGTCATGGGGGCTTCCTTCTCTTCGGGGTGCGGCGAGTCGTGCGTCAGGAGGTGTGGGGGACCGGCTGGGGATCGTCGACCAGCGGGTCAGACGGGGTCAGGCGGGAGACGCGGGGCTGCGCAGGCAGTCTCCGCACGTGCCCCAGAACACGACCTCTGCCTCGTCGATGACGAAGCCGTGGTCGTTCGAGGGCACCAGGCACGGCGCGTGGCCGACCGAGCAGTCGACGTCCGCCACGCTGCCGCAGCTGCGGCAGACCACGTGGTGGTGGTTGTCGCCGACCCGACGCTCGTAGCGCGCGGGGTGGCCTGCCGGCTCGATCCTGTGGAGCAGACCGGCCGAGGTGAGCGCCGCGAGGACGTCGTACACGGCCTGCGTCGACGCAGTGCCCAGGGTCGCGCGGACCCGGGCCAGGATCGTGTCGGTGGTCGAGTGAGGTGCCTGTGCGACGGCGTCGAGCACCGCGAGACGTGTCGCTGTGACACGCAGACCGTGGCTGCGCAGCAGCTGGTCGCCCTCGGTCGTGAGCTCGGAGATCGTCATGGGCTCCATGAAAGCAGGTTTTCTGGAATCATTCCAGTACTGGATCGTCTCCAGGGTGTCGACGCCGGACGCTCCGGCTCGAGCGACCCTGCGCAGCGGTCTCCCGCGGTGGTTCCATGACGGCCGACCTGGTGGTACTGTTGGCCGCTGACCGACCGGACGAGTGTCGAACGGTCTCGGAGTCTCGCTCAGAGCACTCAGAGATCCGCACGACGAACGCCCGGTGCACAAGTGGAGCCACTCCCACCTGAGTCTCGACAGACCGGATCGTGCCCAGCACGATCGCAGCGACAGAGTCCGGGTTCTGGTCCGAACGGCGAGCAGCACCTCGGTGCAGCACGCCGTAGCGTCGCCCGACCGTCTCTCGACGGACCGTGCGACCCGGACGTCCAGGCCTCCACCCTGTGCTCAGGGATGGGGGCCTTTCCCGTTCCTGACGAGCTTCCGACAAGTTTCAAGGAGCATCACATCAGCGAGCCTCGCATCAACGACCGGATCCGCGTCCCCGAGGTCCGACTCGTCGGCCCAGGTGGAGAGCAGGTCGGGGTCGTACGCATTGAGGTCGCCCTGAGCCTTGCACAGGACGCTGACCTGGACCTCGTCGAGGTCGCCCCCGACGCACGCCCGCCGGTGTGCAAGCTCATGGACTACGGCAAGTTCAAGTACGAGTCGGACATGAAGGCTCGTGAGGCTCGCCGGAACCAGGCCAACACGGTTCTCAAGGAGATCCGTTTCCGCCTGAAGATCGACCCGCACGACTACGGCACCAAGAAGGGCCACGTCGAGCGCTTCCTCTCTGCGGGCGACAAGGTCAAGGTCATGATCATGTTCCGCGGTCGTGAGCAGTCTCGCCCCGAGATGGGTGTCCGTCTGCTCCAGCGCCTGGCAGAAGACGTCCAGGAGCTCGGCTTCATCGAGAGCATGCCCAAGCAGGATGGTCGCAACATGATCATGGTGCTCGGGCCGACCAAGAAGAAGGCCGAGGCCAAGAACGAGCAGCGTCGGCGCGCCGAGGAAGAGTCGCCTCGTGCGGCCCGTCCTGCCCGCGTCGAGGAGCCTGCCGACCCGTCGGCCTCCGAAGACTTCGAGGCGCAGGTCGCAGCAGCCACCGAGGCTGCCGCCGCCGCACCGAAGGCTGCTCCGGTCCAGGCACCGGCTCCTGCACAGGCGCCCGCCGCCGCAGCACCGGCTCCGGCCAAGGCTGCTCCGGCTGCGAAGCCTGCAGCGGAGTCCAAGCCTGCCGCAGCCCCGAAGCCCGCCGCGGCCGCCAAGCCTGCTGCAGCCCCCAAGCCTGCAGCCACCCCGAAGCCTGTGGCCAAGCCCGCCACGCCGAAGCCGCCTGCGGCTCGGCCGGCAGCCCCCAGGCCGAGCGCCAAGCCTGCTCCTCAGAAGAGCGAGTGACGCTGCACGACCACCTGGCCTGGTCCCGGACGCTGTCCAGGACCTGACCGAGGCGGAGCCCACCGGCTCTGACCAGACCGACGTCGAGTGTTGAACCTGACACCTGACCAGACCCGAGGAGAAACGGCAGCCATGCCGAAGAACAAGACGCACTCCGGCGCGAAGAAGCGGTTCCGCATCACCGGTAGTGGAAAGGTCATGCGCGAGCAGGCCAACAAGCGCCACCTGCTCGAGCACAAGTCGAGCCGACGCAAGCGCCGCCTGTCTGGCGACCTGGTCGTCAGCGCCGCCGACGTCAAGAAGATCAAGAAGCTGCTCGGCAAGTGACCTCCGGCGGGCCCAGGCTCGCTGACAGACCTCATTTCCAGCACCCAACTGCAAGGAGCATCACGTGGCACGCGTGAAGCGGGCGGTCAACGCCCACAAGAAGCGTCGGACAATTCTCGAGCGCGCCAGCGGTTACCGCGGCCAGCGCTCACGTCTCTACAGGAAGGCGAAGGAGCAGGTCACCCACTCCCTCACCTACTCCTACCGCGACCGCAAGAAGCGCAAGGGCGACTTCCGTCGTCTCTGGATCCAGCGCATCAACGCTGCGGCCCGCGCCGAGGGCATGACGTACAACCGTTTCATCCAGGGCCTCAAGGCTGCTGAGATCCTCGTGGACCGTCGCGTCCTCGCTGAGCTCGCCGTCTCCGACGTCGCCGCGTTCAACGCGCTCGTCAAGCTCGCCAAGGCCGCTCTGCCGGCCGACGTCAACGCGCCCAAGGTCGCGGCCTGACGCCTGTCGTGACCGGCGCCGTGCTGCTGCACGGCGCCTCACAGACACCTCAGACGCCCAGACGATGACCGAGATCTCCAGCACCCGCAGCGATCGGGTGAAGATGGTCCGGTCCTTGTCTGGGCGTTCTGCGCGTTCACGCACCGGGCGGTTCCTCGTCGAGGGACCGCAGGGTGTCCGCGAGGCCGTCCGGTTCGCCCCGCAGTCCGTCCGCGACGTCTACCTCACGGCAGAGTCGCGCGACAGGTACCGCGAGATCGTGGCCGACGCCGAGTCCGCGCGCGTGTACTTCCACGTCACGACGCCCGAGGTGCTCGAGGCCATGAGCCCGGACGCCCAGGGCGTCCTGGCGGTCCTCGACCTCCCCGACCCGGGTGACGGCCCTGCGGCCGCGCTCGAGCTGGCGCTCGCGCAGAGCCCGCGGCTGGTCGCCGTGCTCTCGAACGTGCGTGACCCCGGCAACGCCGGAGCGGTCATCCGCGCGGCCGACGCTGCCGGAGCCGACCTCGTGGTCCTCACCACGAACAGCGTCGACATCCACAGCCCCAAGGTGGTCCGCTCGACCGCCGGGTCTCTCTTCCACCTCCCTGTCGTGACGGGCGTCCCGCTCGACGAGGCCGTCGCGGCGCTCGGCCTCGGGGGTCTTCAGACCCTCGCGGCCGACGGCGTCGGCACCCACGACCTCGACGACCTGCTCGACGTCGCAGGGGACGCCCCCGAGGGTGTCCCCGACCTGCGCGCACCCTCTGCCTGGATCTTCGGCAACGAGGCCTGGGGTCTCACGGAGGCCGAGCGTGGCCTCGCCGACGCCGTGGTGCGTGTCCCCATCCGGGGTCGCGCCGAGTCGCTCAACCTGGCGACCGCCGCGACCGTCTGTCTGTACGCGAGCTCGCGCGCCCAGCGCTAGCCCTCGCGTCTCAACGCTAGGAATCCCATGCCGGCCGTCCAGGCTCCCCTCGGGCACGGTCTCCGTGTCCGCCACCTCACCATGATGGGCCTCGGCTCGGCGATCGGTGCCGGGCTGTTCCTCGGGACCGGAGTCGGGATCTCCGCAGCAGGACCTGCCGTGCTCGTCTCCTACGTCGTGGCAGGCGCGCTGGTCGTGCTGCTCATGCGCATGCTCGCGGAGATGGCCTCTGCCGTCCCGTCGAGCGGGGCGTTCTCGACGTACGCCGAGGTCGGGATCGGCCGGTGGGCGGGGTTCACCGTCGGCTGGGTCTACTGGTTCACCCTCGTCATGGTGCTCGGGGTCGAGATCACCGGGGCCTCCCAGATCGTCTCCGGGTGGGTGCCCGGCGTGCCCCAGTGGGTGGTCGCGCTCGTCTTCGTGACCTTCTTCGCGGTCGTGAACCTCTCGGGGGTCCGGCGCTTCGGAGAGTTCGAGTTCTGGTTCGCGACCATCAAGGTCGTCGCGATCATCGGGTTCCTCGTCGTGGGTGCGCTCGTGCTCACCGGCGTGATCGACGTCGGCCAGCCTGTGGGTATCCAGGCGATGCTCAGCGACGGCGGCTTCGCGCCCAACGGTGTCGCGGGCATCGCGGCAGGTCTGCTCGCGGTGCTCTTCGCCTTCGGCGGGATCGAGATCGTCACGATCGCCGCCGCGGAGTCTGAGGACCCGGCCCGGTCGATCGCCCGCGCAGCCGCGAGCGTCGTGTGGCGCATCCTCTTCTTCTACATCGGCTCGGTCACCGTGATGGTGCTCATCATGCCGTGGAGCTCGCCCGAGCTCGTCTCCGGTCCCTTCGTCTCGGTCCTCGACATCGCCGGGGTCCCCGGTGCAGGTCGGGTGATGGAGGCCGTCGTGGTGATCGCGCTGCTCTCCGCCTTCAACGCGAACGTGTACGGCACGTCGCGGATGGTGTTCTCCCTCTCCCAGCGCGGCGACGGTCCCCGGTACTTCACGGGCGTGAGCCGACGCGGCGTCCCGAACCGCGCCGTCTGGACGTCGATCGCCTTCGGGCTCGTGTCGGTCGGGCTCAACGCCTGGTTGCCGGACCAGATCCTCGGGATCCTGCTCAACGCCGTCGGCGCCAGCCTGCTGGGCATCTGGGCGTTCATCGCGGTCTCCCAGCTGCGGCTGCGTCCGCGACTCGAGCGGGAGGGGACGCTGACCCTGAAGATGTGGGCCTTCCCGGGCCTGACCTGGGCCACCCTGGCGGCTCTGGCGTCGATCGTCGTGCTCATGCTCTTCGACCGCACCGCCCGTCAGCAGCTCGTCGCCACGGTCGGTCTGTTCCTGCTCGTCGCCGGGATCTTCGTCGTCCGTGAGCAGGTCCGACGCCGCCGGGGCGCTGTCGTCTCAGACTAAGATCGACGCGGGTCCACCCGACCGCGACGACCCGTACGACCGAGCCCGGAAGGCACGTATGTCCACCCCTGACCCCGCAGCGCAGGCTGCCCCCACGGCGAGCACCACGGCCATCTCGCCGCTCGACGCCGACGCCGTCTCGGCCGCCGTCGACGCGGCCCTGCAGGCCGTGGCCGGCGCCGACAGCCTCGACGCGCTGCGCGCCGTCCGCACAGCCGTGACCGGCGACCGCAGCCCGATCGCCCTGGCCAACCGTGAGATCGGCGGCCTCCAGGGCCCCGACAAGGCGACAGCCGGCAAGATCCTCGGCCCGGCCCGCGGCCGGATCAACCAGGCGCTGTCCGCCCGCCAGGTCGAGCTCGAGGCCGAGCGTGACGCCCGGGTGCTCGTCGAGGAGGCCGTCGACGTGACGCTCCCCGTCGACCGTCGTCTGGAGGGTGCTCGCCACCCCCTCGAGCTCATCCAGGAGCGCGTCGCCGACTTCTTCGTCTCCATGGGGTGGGAGATCGCCGAGGGGCCCGAGGTCGAGGCCGAGTGGTTCAACTTCGACGCCCTCAACTTCGGCCCGGACCACCCGGCCCGCCAGATGCAGGACACGTTCTTCGCCCGGACCCCCGGGGTCGAGGACGGCGACTCAGGTCTCGTGCTGCGCACCCACACCTCTCCGGTCCAGGCCCGCACGCTGCTCGAGCGCGAGCTCCCGCTGTACATCGCGTGCCCCGGCAAGGTGTTCCGCACCGACGAGCTCGACGCGACGCACACGCCGGTCTTCCACCAGGTCGAGGGTCTTGCTGTCGACAAGGGCCTGACGATGGCGCACCTGCTCGGCACGCTCGACCACTTCGCGAAGGCGATGTTCGGACCTGACGCCAAGACGCGTCTGCGTCCCTCGTTCTTCCCCTTCACCGAGCCGAGCGCCGAGATGGACCTGTGGTTCCCGCAGAAGAAGGGGGGCGCCGGCTGGATCGAGTGGGGCGGCTGCGGCATGGTCAACCCCAACGTGCTCCTCGCGGCGGGCATCGACCCGCAGGAGTACACAGGCTTCGCCTTCGGCATGGGCATCGAGCGCACGCTCATGCTCCGTCACGGCATCGCCGACATGCACGACATGGTGGAGGGCGACGTCCGCTTCTCCCAGCACTTCGGAATGGACCTCTGATGCCCCTGATCCCCCTGTCCTGGCTCGGTGAGCACGTCGAGCTGCCCGCCGGTCTGACGGCTGAGCAGCTCGCGGCCGACCTCGTGCGCGTCGGGCTCGAAGAAGAAGAGGTCCACGGCGCGGCGGTGACCGGGCCCCTGGTCGTCGGACGGGTGCTCTCGCTCGTCAAGGAGCCGCAGAAGAACGGCAAGGTCATCAACTGGTGCCAGGTCGACGTCGGGGCGCACAACACCCTTGACGACGACGGTCAGCCGACGGTCCCGCGTGGGATCGTCTGCGGCGCGCACAACTTCGTCGAGGGTGACCTCGTCGTCGCCGCGCTGCCCGGCACGGTGCTGCCCGGCCCGTTCCCGATCGCGGCCCGCAAGACCTACGGGCACGTGTCCGACGGGATGATCTGCTCGACGAGCGAGCTCGGTCTCGGGGAGGGTGGTGACGGGATCATCGTCCTCGACCCGGCTGTGCACCCGGACGTCGAGCCGGGGACCGACGCCGTCGCGCTGCTCGGTCTCGGGGACGAGGTCCTCGAGATCAACGTGACTCCCGACCGCGGCTACTGCTTCTCGATGCGCGGTGTCGCGCGGGAGTACGCGCACTCGACCGGAGCCGCCTTCACAGACCCCGGTCTCGCGACCGGAGAGCTGCCCGCCGCGACCGCCGACGGGTTCGAGGTGGTCGTCGAGGACGACGCCCCGGTCCACGGTGTCCCGGGCTGCGACCGTTTTGTCACGCGCGTCGTGCGGGGCATCGACCCGACGGCGCCGTCTCCGGCCTGGATGCAGCGCCGTCTGACCCAGGCCGGCATGCGACCCATCTCGCTCGCGGTCGACGTGACCAACTACGTCATGCTCGACCTCGGCCAGCCCCTGCACGCCTACGACCTCTCGACCCTGGTCGCGCCCGTCGTGGTGCGCAGGGCTACCGCGGGGGAGCGGCTCGTGACCCTCGACGGCACCGACCGCGTGCTCGACGTCGAGGACCTCCTCATCACCGACAGCGCTGGCGGTCGTGGGGCACGCGTCCTCGGTCTCGCAGGTGTCATGGGCGGGGCGGAGACCGAGGTCTCCGGCACGACCACCGACGTGCTCGTCGAGGCTGCGCACTTCGACCAGGTCTCGGTCGCCCGCACAGCACGTCGGCACAGGCTGCCGAGCGAGGCGGCGAAGCGTTTCGAGCGCGGCGTGGACCCGAGGCTCGCGGACGTCGCGGCCCAGCGGGTCGTCGACCTCCTCGTCGAGCACGGCGGTGGCACGGCCGACGCGGCCGTCAGCGACCTCGACGTCGTGGCGCCCCGTCCGGCGCTCCAGATGCTCCTGTCGGAGCCTGAGCGCCTCGGCGGCGTGCCGTACACGCGCGACCAGGTGGTCGGCACCCTCGAGCAGATCGGGTGCACGGTGACCGAGGTCGACGCAGCGGCAGGTCTGCTCTCCGTCGAGGTGCCATCCTGGCGACCTGACCTCGTCGGTGCTGCTGAGCTCGTCGAAGAGGTCGCGCGCCTGGTCGGCTACGACCAGATCCCGTCGATCCTCCCCGTCGCCCCGGCCGGTCGTGGTCTCACCCGCGGTCAGCGCGCCCGCCGCTCGGTGGCCCGCGGGCTCGCCGAGAGCGGTCTCGTCGAGGTGCTCAGCTATCCCTTCGTCGGGCAGAGCCAGCTCGACGAGCTCGGTCTCGCCGCTGACGACGAGCGCCGCACCATGCTGACGCTCGTCAACCCGATGTCGGCCGAGAAGGGGCAGATGCGGTCGTCGCTCCTGGTGACCCTGCTGGACACAGCGCGCCGGAACGTCGCCCGCGGGCGCACCGACCTCGCGCTCTTCGAGCTCGGGCTGGTCACGCTCCCCGTGGTCGGGGCCCCGGCTGCTCCGGCGCTCCCCGTCGGGCAGCGTCCGAGCGACGAGGAGCTGGCAGCTGTCGCTGCGGCGGTCCCCGCCCAGCCCCGGTTCGTCGCGGGTGTGCTGGCCGGCTCCATCGAGCTCTCGGGCTGGTGGGGTGCGGGCCGGGCAGCCGACTGGACAGACGCCGTCGCAGCGGTCCGGCTCGTCGCGGACCGGGTGGGCACCCACGTCGACCTCGTCTCGACGAACGACCGTGCACCCTGGCACCCGGGTCGGTGCGCAGCGGTGACCCTCGCGGACGGGGCGGTCGTCGGCTATGCCGGTGAGCTGCACCCGAAGGTCCTCGAGCAGCTGTCGCTGCCCGCCAGGACCGTCGCCTTCGAGCTCGACCTCGACGCGCTCGTCGCGGCAGCGCCGACCGAGCCCCGCCAGGCGGCTCCGGTCTCGACCTTCCCGCTCGCCAAGGAAGACCTTGCGCTCGTGGTCGACGCCGAGGTGCCGGCGCAGGACGTCTTCGACGCCGTGCGCGACGGGGCTGGAGAGCTCCTCGAAGACCTGCGTCTCTTCGACGTGTTCACAGGTGACCAGCTCGGGGAGGGCAAGAAGTCCCTCGCCTTCTCTCTGCGGCTGCGTGCGCAGGACCGCACGCTCACGGCGCAGGATGCCGTCGCCGTCCGTGAGGCGGCTGTCGCGTCGGCCGCCGCACGGGTCGGGGCCGAGCTGCGCGCCTGACAGCAGCTCTGCTCACCACGCACGCGGGCTGACCTCGTACGAAGGCTGACCACGCACGCGGTCGGTGACGACAGGAGGGCCGGTACCTCAGGAGCGATCCTGAGGTACCGGCCCTCGTGCGTGGTCTGACAAGGCTGAGGCGTGAGTCGCGCGCCGGGCGTGCGCGGCTCGGTCGCGGGTGAGACCTCAGCCCTCGACTGGCTACGGCAGGCTCAGACTGTCCCGTCCTGCACGTAGCTGCAGTCGTAGCCCGGCGGGAGCCAGCGGAACGTGGTCGTGACCTCGGAGATGCTCATTCCCGCGGGGCGCTGCGCGTAGCACTCCTGCTTCGACTGGTCCATGCCGACCTTGGCGTACCACGCGGCGCCGACAGCCGTGCTGAGCACGACGAGGACTGTCAGGGCGATCCTCGCCCCGCGCGACGGACCGGGTTCGGATCTCTCGTAGCCGCCGTCGGCCCAGGAATGGTTCATGCGACGAGCCTAGCCGGGCGCTCGGAGCACGCTCGGCCCGACCCGGCTGTCGCTCGTCCGTGGGTGTCGTGGTCGCGGTGGCTGCCGTGGAGACGGCTCGCGCTGGTCACGGGACCAGCAGCACCTTCCCCGTCGTGCGTCGGCCCTCGAGCGCACGGTGCGCCTCGGCCGCCTCGGCGAGCGGGTACGTGTGCTCGACCCGCACGTCGAGGCTCCCGGCCCGCACGGCGTCGAAGAGCTCGCCGGCACGGAGCACGAGCTCCTCACGGGTCGCGACGTAGTCGCCGAGGGTGGGTCGGGTGACGAAGAGCGAGCCGCCTGCGTTGAGCCGCTGGAGGTCGACGGGCGGCACCTGGCCGGACGACCCGCCGAAGAGCACCAGCATGCCGCGTCGGCGCAGCGAGGCGAGCGAGGCGTCGAAGGTGTCCTTGCCGACGGAGTCGTAGACGACGTGGACGCCCTCACCGTCGGTGAGCTCGCGGACGCGGGCCGGCAGCTCGGTCGTGAGGTCGGTCATCTCGCGGTAGTTGACGACCTCGCTCGCCCCGGCGGTCCGTGACAGCGCGGCCTTCTCCTCGGTCGAGACCGTCGTGAGGACGCGCGCCCCGCGCGCTGCCGCGAGCTGGGTGAGGAGCAGGCCGACCCCGCCGGCTCCGGCGTGGACGAGGGCGGTGTCGCCCGGGCCGAGCGGGTACGTGGAGGTCGCCAGGTAGTGGGCGGTCATGCCCTGGAGGGGGAGGGCTGCGGCGACCTGGAGGTCGACGTCGCCGGGGACGGGCAGCGTCCGGGCCGCCGGGACGACGACCACCTCGGCGTAGGACGAGGGCGCGTCGGACCAGGCGACGTGGTCGCCCACGGCGACGTCGATGACCTCTGACCCGACGGCCTCGACGACCCCGGACCCCTCGGACCCGAGGATGCTCGGGTAGTCGATGCTGTAGACGCCGGAGCGCCTGTAGGTGTCGATGAAGTTCACGCCCGCAGCCGCTACCCGGACGAGGACGTCGCGAGGTCCCGGTGATGGGACGTCGACGGTCTCGTGACGCAGGACCTCGGGCCCGCCGGCGGCGGTCGCGACGACGGCGTACATGGTCTGGTTCTCGGGGTGCTGCTCGGGCGTCATGGTGCTCCTTGCTCGGATCGGGTGTGGCTGTGCGTCAGGCGTCCTGGACCGGGCCGATGCCCTGCTCGTGGAGCCAGCGCAGCGCGGCGGTGGTCCACTCTTCGACCGTACCGCTGCCCGGTGCGAGGCCGAGGCCGTGACGACCTGTCGGGTAGACGTGCAGCTCGTACGGCACGCCGTGCTCGCCGAGGGCTGCGGCGAGGCCGAGGCTGTGGCTGACAGGCACGGTCTCGTCGTCCGCGGTGTGCCACAAGAATGCTGGAGGAGTCGCGGCGTCGACGCGCTCTTCGGTGCTCAGGGCGCCCGCGAGCCCGGCGTCGTCGGCGTGCTCGCCGAGCAGGTTCTCGCGGGAGCCGACGTGCGGGGTCCGCACGAGCGAGGTCACGGGGTAGCACAGGACCGCCGCGTCCGGGCGGGAGACGGTCAGCCCCGGTGCGGCGCCAGCCTGGACGCGGGCGACGTCGTCGTCGGTCGCGGTGAGCACGGTGCCAGCGAGGTGGCCACCGGCGCTGAAGCCGAGGACGGCGACAGGACCGGTGATCTCTCCGTGCACGCCGGCGCGCAGCTCGGCGAGGGCGGTGAGCACCTGGTCGAGGGCTGTGGGGTAGCGCTCGGGGGCGATCGCGTAGTCGAGGTAGCCACTCGCGACTCCGTGGCGGGAGAGCCACGCGACGACGTCGACGGACTCGTGCTCGGCACGGTGGGCGTAGCCGCCCCCGGCCAGGACGAGGACAAAACCTCGGTGGTCGACGTCGGGGCGGGGCGCGAGGGTGAGGGGTGCGGCAGTCATCGTCCCAGCGTAGAGGTCTGCGGCGAGGGCGGCTGCATCAACTCACAGTCTTGTGTATTGTTATGCACATGACGTTCACCGTGGCAGTTGCCGGAGCCAGCGGGTATGCCGGGGGAGAGACGCTCCGTCTCCTCGCCGGGCACCCTGAGCTCACCGTCGGGGCGGTCACCGCCCACTCCAACGCGGGCACCCTGCTCGGTGCCCACCACCCGCACCTGCGCTCCCTCGCGCACCGCGAGCTGCTGCCGACAGCCGTCGAGCACCTGCTGGGCCACGACGTCGTCGTCCTCGCCCTCCCGCACGGTGCCTCCGGCGCGATCGCCGCCCAGCTTCCCGACGACGTGCTCGTCGTCGACCTCGGCGCAGACCACCGCCTCGTGGACCCCGCTGCCTGGGAGGAGTTCTACGGCTCCGAGCACGCCGGAACGTGGACCTACGGGCTCCCCGAGCTGCTGCGCGTCTCGACCGTGGACAGCCGGGTCGAGTACACCAAGCAGCGCGAGCTGCTCGCCTCCACCCGGCGCATCGCCGTCCCCGGGTGCAACGTCACCGCCGTGACGCTCGGCCTCCAGCCCGGGGTCGCCGCAGGCCTGCTGAGCACCGACGACCTCGTCACCGTCCTCGCGGTCGGGTACTCCGGGGCCGGCAAGAGCCTCAAGACGCACCTGCTCGCCTCCGAGGCCCTCGGGTCTGCGCAGCCCTACGCCGTCGGCGGCACGCACCGGCACATCCCGGAGATCGTGCAGAACCTCCAGGTCGCCGGAGCCGATGACGTGACGATCTCCTTCACGCCGGTCCTCGTGCCCATGTCCCGCGGCATCCTCGCGACAGCCACCGCCCGCCTCGCCGGCGGTGCCGAGGCGACGACCCTCGAGCAGCTGCGGTCCGCGTGGTCCGACGCCTACGAGGGTGAGCCCTTCGTCGAGCTGCTCCCCGAGGGGCAGTGGCCCACGACTGCCATGACGGCCGGGTCGAACACAGCCCTCGTGCAGGTGGCCCTCGACCGGCGCGCCGGCCGCGTCGTGACCGTGACCTCGATCGACAACCTCGTCAAGGGCACAGCAGGCGGCGCCGTCCAGTCGATCAACACAGCACTCGGCCTCCCGCAGGTCCTGGGCCTGACCACCGAAGGAGTCGCACCGTGAGCGTCACCGCAGCACAGGGCTTCCGGGCCGCAGGGACCGCCGCCGGTCTCAAGTCGACAGGCAAGCCCGACGTCGCCCTCGTCGTCAACGACGGCCCGCTCGACGTCGCCGCCGCGGTCTTCACCTCCAACCGCGTGGTCGCCGCCCCTGTCACCTGGTCCCGCCAGGTCGTCGCCGACGGCCGTGCCAGCGCTGTCGTCCTCAACTCGGGCGGCGCCAACGCGTGCACAGGACCCGAGGGCTTCCTCGACACGCACCGCACCGCCGAGCACACCGCTGACGCCCTCGGCATCTCCGCAGGGGACACGATCGTCTGCTCGACAGGACTCATCGGTGTCCGCCTGCCCATGGACAAGCTGCTCCCGGGCGTCGACGCCGCAGTCACCGCGCTCAGCACCGACGGCGGGACCGACGCCGCGCACGCGATCATGACGACAGACACCGTCGCCAAGACCGCCGTCGTCACCGTCGAGACCACGACAGGGACCTGGACCGTCGGGGGGATGGCCAAGGGGGCCGGGATGCTCGCGCCCGGCCTGGCCACCATGCTCTCGGTCATCACGACCGACGCCGTCGTCGACGCCGCGACGGCCGACGCCGCCCTGCGCGCCGCGACCACGGCGACCTTCGACCGCGTCGACTCCGACGGCTGCATGTCGACCAACGACACCGTCGTGCTGCTCGCCTCGGGTGCCAGCGGGCAGACGCCGACCCTCGACGAGCTCGCCGCAGCCGTCACCGAGGTGAGCGCCTCGCTGTCCCGCCAGCTCGTCGCCGACGCCGAGGGCGCCAGCCACGACATCGCCGTCGAGGTCGTCGGCGCGCACTCCGAGGACGCCGCCGTCGCGGTGGCCCGGGCCGTGACCCGCTCCAACCTCTTCAAGGCAGCCGTCTTCGGCAACGACCCCAACTGGGGCCGTGTCCTCTCGGCCGTCGGCACCGTCCCCGAGTCTGTCGCCAGCTTCGACGCCTCGACCCTCGACGTGTCGATCAACGGCGTCCAGGTGTGCCGCGCCGGGGGAGTGGGCGAGGACCGCGACCTCGTCGACCTCGCCGCCCAGCGCGAGGTCAGGGTGCTCGTCGACCTGCACGCGGGCGACGCCACGGCGACGGTCTGGACCAACGACCTCACGCACGACTACGTCCACGAGAACAGCGCGTACTCCTCATGAGCGACCAGACCCCCAGCGCACCCGACGCCCCGCTCGACCTCAGCGGCATCGACGTCGGCGAAGACCTCAGCCCCTCCCAGAAGGCCGAGGTCCTCCTCGAGGCCCTACCGTGGCTCCGCCAGTTCCACGGCGCCCTCGTCGTGGTCAAGTACGGCGGCAACGCCATGATCGACGACACGCTCAAGGCAGCCTTCGCCGAGGACATGGTCTTCCTGCGCCAGGTCGGCCTGCGGCCGGTCATCGTGCACGGCGGCGGACCGCAGATCTCCGAGATGCTCGGACGCCTGGGCATCGAGAGCGAGTTCCGCGGCGGGCTGCGCGTCACCACGCCCGAGGCCATGGACGTCGTCCGCATGGTGCTCACAGGCAAGGTCTCCCGCGAGCTCGTCGGGCTGCTCAACGCCCACGGCCCGCACGCCGTCGGGCTCTCCGGTGAAGACGGCGGGCTGCTCCGTGCCCGCCGCCGCCACGCGACAGTCGACGGCGAGGCCGTCGACGTCGGGCTCGTCGGGGACGTCGTCGACGTCGACCCGCGCGCCGTCCAGGACCTCCTCGACGCCGGGCGCATCCCGGTGGTCTCGACGGTCGCTCCCGACATCCTCGACCCGACCCAGGTGCTCAACGTCAACGCGGACACGGCCGCCGCCGCGCTCGCGGTCGCGCTGCGCGCCCGCAAGCTCATCGTGCTGACCGACGTCGAGGGCCTCTACACCTCGTGGCCGGACCGCACGTCCCTCGTCAGCCAGATCACGGCCTCCGCGCTCGACACCCTGCTGCCGTCCCTCGAGTCGGGCATGGTGCCGAAGATGGAAGCCTGCCTGCGCGCCGTCCGCGGGGGAGTGCGCGAGGCCCACGTCATCGACGGCCGGGTCGCGCACTCGGTCCTCATGGAGGTCTTCACCACCCGCGGGATCGGCACCATGGTCGTCCCCGACAGCGACGGCAGGCTCAACCCGCCCACGATCTCAGCGCCGGCCGGCAGCTCCGGCACCACCACCCCCACGACCGACGGAGACCCGCAGTGAACGCCCTCGACCCCCGCAGCGACACGACCGCAGACCTCACAGGTCCCGGCAGCGGTGCCGAGTGGACGTCTCGCTACTCCGGGGCCGTCATGGACACCTTCGGCCCGCCCCAGCGTGTGCTGGTCCGCGGTGAGGGTGCCTACGTGTGGGACGCCGACGGGCGCCGGTACCTCGACCTCCTCGGCGGGATCGCCGTGAACTCCCTCGGTCACGCTCACCCGACGCTCACCGCGGCGATCAGCGCACAGCTCGGCACGATCGGCCACGTCTCGAACTTCTTCGGCACCCCGACCCAGATCGCGCTCGCGGAACGGCTGCTCGAGCTCGCTGCGGCTCCTGAAGGCTCGCGCGTCTTCTTCTCCAACTCCGGGACCGAGGCGAACGAGGCGGCCTTCAAGATGGCCCGCCGCACGGGGCGCCGGCGGATCCTCGCGCTCGAGGGGTCCTTCCACGGCCGCAGCATGGGGGCGCTCGCCCTCACGTCGAAGGCCGCGTACCGCGAGCCCTTCGAGCCCTTGCCCGGCGGGGTCGAGTTCTTGCCCTTCGGTGACCTCGACGCCCTCGAGGCGGCCTTCGCCGGCGACCCCGCCACGAGCGACGTCGCCGCGCTGTTCCTCGAGCCGATCCAGGGCGAGGCCGGTGTCCGGCCGTTCTCCGCGTCCTACCTGCAGCGGGCCCGCGAGCTCACCCGTGAGCACGGCGCGCTGATGATCCTCGACGAGGTCCAGACCGGCATGGGCCGGACAGGCTCCTGGCTCGCCCACCAGCTCCCGCAGGTCGGCGGCGGGATCGTGCCCGACGTCGTCACCCTCGCCAAGGGTCTCGGCGGAGGGTTCCCGATCGGTGCCGTCGTCGCCTACGGCCACGGACCGGCGGCGCTCCTCGGGCGCGGCCAGCACGGGACGACCTTCGGCGGCAACCCTGTCGCGTCAGCGGCGGCCCTCGCGACCATCGGTGTGATCGAGCGTGACGGCCTGCTCGCCTCGGTCACGGCTGTCGGCGACCACCTCCGGAGCCGGCTCGCCGAGACCGGGCACCCGCTCGTGGTCGGGACGCGCGGCGAAGGCCTGCTCGTCGGCATCGAGCTCGCGGCACCGGTGTCGGCCGACGTGGCGTCCAGGGCTCTCGACGCCGGTTTCATCGTCAACCCGGTGACGCCGACGGCCCTGCGCCTCGCGCCGCCGCTGATCCTCACCCGCGAGCAGGTGGACGACTTCGTCGCCTTCCTCGAAGGGCTGCCTGCCGATCTCGCCCTGCCCACCGACCCCGCCGACCTCACCACGGAGGCCTGACGATGACCGCCCAGACGATCCGCCACATGCTGCGCGACGACGACCTCAGCCCTGCCGAGCAGGCAGAGGTCCTCGAGCTCGCGCTGCGGCTGCGCGCCGACAGGCACCTCGAGAAGCCCCTCGCGGGTCCGCAGGCCGTCGCGGTGATCTTCGACAAGCCCACGCTGCGCACCCAGGTGTCCTTCGCGACAGGCATCGCCGAGCTCGGGGGCTACCCTCTCGTCCTCGACGGCAACCTCGCGCAGATCGGTGTCCGGGAGTCGATCTCCGACACCGCCCGCGTCCTGGGACGCCAGGTCTCGATGATCGTGTGGAGGACCCACGCGCAGGCGCGCATCGAGGAGATGGCAGCCGTCGCCGGGGTCCCCGTCGTCAACGCGCTGACCGACGACTTCCACCCGTGCCAGATCCTCGCCGACCTCGTGACGATCGCGCAGCACCGCGGCGGCGTCGCGGCCCTGGCGGGTCAGACCCTCGCCTACGTCGGCGACGGTGCGAACAACATGGCGCACTCCTACCTCCTCGGGGGAGTCACGGCTGGCATGCACGTGCGGGTCGGCACACCCGAGGGGTACCTGCCTGACACTGAGATCCTCGCCTCGGCGGCGGCGATCGCGGAGCAGACCGGCGGCTCCGTCACCGTCACTTCCGACGCGGTCGCGGCCGTCGCCGGCGCTGACGCCGTCGCGACCGACACCTGGGTCTCGATGGGCGACGAGGCCACCGCCGCCGAGCGCGCCGAGCCCTTCGTCCCGTACAGGCTCGACGCTGCGCTGCTCGCCCACGCGGCACCTGACGCGCTCGTCCTGCACTGCCTCCCGGCCTACCGCGGCAAGGAGATCACCGCCGAGGTGATCGACGGGCCGCAGTCGGTCGTCTGGGACGAGGCGGAGAACCGGCTGCACGCGCAGAAGGCGCTCATGACCTGGCTCCTGGGGCAGTCATGACCTTCGCAGCCGTCCCCGTCGGGAGCGTGCCGGCCACCAAGGCGGCACGGCACGCGCGCATCGTGCACCTGCTCGCCCGCGAGCAGATCCACTCTCAGGCGGAGCTCGCCAAGGCGCTCGCCGCCGACGGCCTGCACGTGACGCAGGCGACGCTCTCGCGTGACCTCATCGAGCTGCGGGCCGAGAAGGTGCGCACCTCGTCCGGGGTGCTCGTCTACGCGATCCCCGGCGAGGGTGGCGACCGCACCGTGCAGACCACGGCCGACGCCGAGTTCCTCGCCGCCAGGCTCTCCAGGCTCTGCGGGGAGCTCCTCGTCTCGGCCGAGGCGTCCGGGAACCTCGTGGTGCTGCGCACCCCGCCAGGCGCCGCCCAGTACCTCGCCTCGGCGATCGACCACTCGGTGTTCACAGGTGTGCTCGGCACGATCGCCGGAGACGACACGGTCCTCGTGATCGCCCGCGACGTGAGTGGCGGCGACGAGCTCGCCGCTCGCTTCGTCGGGCTCGCGAGCGACAGCACCTGACCTCCGAGACCACGGCTCGACCGGACCTCCGGCCGAGCCCGCCGTCCGCCAGACGACCACCCGACCAGCGGTGGCCTCGACGGATGACAGACTTTGTCCCTCACCATCTTGAGAAAGTGAAGTGCCATGACAGAACGCGTCGTGCTCGCCTATTCCGGCGGCCTGGACACCTCCGTCGCCATCGGCTGGATCGCCGAGCGCACAGGAGCCGAGGTCATCGCGGTGGCCGTCGACGTCGGCCAGGGCGGTGAAGACCTCGAGGTCATCCGCCAGCGCGCCCTCGACTGCGGTGCCGTCGAGGCGTACGTCGCGGACGCCCGTGACGAGTTCGCCGAGGAGTACTGCATGCCGGCGCTGCGCGCCAACGGCCTGTACCTCGACCGCTACCCGCTGGTCTCGGCGATCTCCCGCCCGATCATCGTCAAGCACCTCGTGCGCGCCGCCCGTCAGTTCGACGCGCAGACCGTCGCCCACGGCTGCACCGGCAAGGGCAACGACCAGGTCCGCTTCGAGGTGGGCATCACGTCCCTCGCCCCGGACCTCAAGTGCCTCGCACCGGTCCGTGACCTCGCGCTGACCCGCGAGAAGGCCATCGCCTACGCGGAGCAGCACAAGCTCCCGATCGCGACGACCAAGCACAACCCCTTCTCGATCGACCAGAACGTGTGGGGCCGCGCCGTCGAGACCGGGTTCCTCGAGGACATCTGGAACGGTCCGACCAAGGACGTCTACAGCTACACGGACGACCCGACCTTCCCGCCGGTCGCCGACGAGGTCGTCATCACCTTCGACCAGGGCATCCCCGTGGCCCTCGACGGTGTCGCCGTGACACCGCTCCAGGCGATCCAGGAGATGAACCGTCGCGCCGGCGCCCAGGGCGTGGGCCGCATCGACATCGTCGAAGACCGTCTCGTGGGCATCAAGTCCCGTGAGATCTACGAGGCCCCCGGCGCGATGGCCCTCATCGCCGCGCACCAGGAGCTCGAGAACGTCACCGTCGAGCGCGAGCAGGCCCGCTTCAAGCGGACCGTCGAGCAGCGCTGGACCGAGCTGGTCTACGACGGCATGTGGTTCTCGCCGCTCAAGAAGTCCCTCGAGACCTTCATCGACGACACCCAGCGCTACGTGTCGGGCGACATCCGCATGGTCCTGCACGGCGGCCGCGCGACGGTCACCGGCCGCCGCTCCGAGGCGAGCCTCTACGACTTCAACCTCGCCACCTACGACGAGGGTGACTCCTTCGACCAGTCGCAGGCCCGTGGCTTCATCGAGATCTTCGGCCTCACCGCCAAGCTCTCGGCAGCCCGCGACGTGAAGTTCGGCAACGGCGTGGACCTCACCGGTGCCGACCTCCCCGGGTCGAAGGCCTGAGATGACGGACCTCACTCCGTCGGACCCCTCGTCGACCTCCTCTGAGCCCGCAGCCGTCGAGGCGGCTGCGGGCACGCAGGTCGCTGCGACCGGCGCGGCGCCCGTGAGCCTGTGGGGCGGCCGGTTCGCCGGCGGCCCCTCCCAGGCCCTTGCCGCGCTCTCGCAGTCGACGCACTTCGACTGGCGGCTCGCCCAGCACGACATCGAGGGCTCGAGGGCTCACGCGCGGGTCCTGCACTCGGCAGGCCTGCTGTCCGAGGACGAGCTCACGGCGATGCTCGAGGCGCTCGACGTGCTCTCGACCGACGTGGCGTCGGGGGACTTCCTCCCGCTGCTCGCCGACGAAGACGTGCACACGGCTCTCGAGCGCGGTCTCATCGAGCGTGCTGGCAGCGAGCTCGGGGGCAAGCTCCGCGCCGGCCGGTCGCGCAACGACCAGATCGCGACGCTCGTGCGCATGTACCTGCGCGAGGAGGCCAAGGTGATCGGCGGGCTGGTGCTCGACGTCGCCGACGCCCTCGTCGAGCAGGCTGCCGCGCACCCGGACGCCGCGATGCCCGGTCGCACGCACCTCCAGCACGCTCAGCCTGTGCTGCTGGCGCACCACCTGCTCGCGCACGTGTGGCCCTTGCTGCGCGACGTCGACAGGTTCATCGACTGGGACGTGCGTGCTGCGCGCTCGCCCTACGGGTCGGGTGCCCTGGCCGGGTCGTCCCTCGGGCTCGACCCCGAGGCCGTCGCCGCCGACCTCGGCTTCGACGGGGCGGTCGAGAACTCGATCGACGGGACCGCGAGCCGCGACGTCGTCGCCGAGTTCGCCTTCGTCTCGGCGATGCTGGGCATCGACCTCTCGAGGTTCGCCGAGGAGATCATCGTCTGGAACACCAAGGAGTTCGGCTTCGTCCGTCTGGACGACGCCTACTCGACGGGGTCCAGCATCATGCCGCAGAAGAAGAACCCCGACATCGCCGAGCTCGCGCGCGGCAAGGCCGGGCGTCTGGTCGGTGACCTCACGGGGCTGCTGACGACCCTCAAGGGCCTCCCGCTCGCGTACAACCGCGACCTGCAGGAGGACAAGGAGCCGGTGTTCGACCAGGTCGACACCCTCACGGTGCTCCTGCCGGCTTTCGCCGGGATGGTCTCGACGCTCACCTTCGACACCCAGCGGATGGCCGAGCTCGCCCCGCAGGGCTTCTCGCTCGCGACAGACATCGCCGAGTGGCTGGTGCGTCAGGGGGTGCCGTTCCGGGTCGCCCACGAGGTCGCGGGTGCCTGCGTCCGGGTGTGCGAGGACCGCGGGATCGAGCTGTGGGACCTCAGCGACGCCGACCTGGCGGAGATCTCCGAGCACCTGACGCCAGGTGTCCGCGAGGTGCTGACGGTCGAGGGCTCCTTGCGCTCGCGCGACGCCGCGGGCGGCACCGCGCCGGTCCGCGTGGCCGAGCAGCTCGAGGCGGCGAAGGTCCAGATCGCCGAGTACAGGTTCTGGGTCAACGGCTGAGCAGTCCTCCCGGGAGGACGCAGCGACCAGCACCAGCACGGCACGCACGAAGAGCACGACAGGCACGACGGACGGGGACGGCATGAGCACGATCGACTGGCACCGCTCATGACCGTCCCCGCCGACGTCCTGGACCTGATCCTCGAGGTCGTCGCCGAGGCCCCGGCAGGCCTGGGTGGCATGCACCTGGTCTGCGTCGACGGGCCTGCGGGCTCTGGCAAGACGACCCTCGCGGACCAGCTCGGCCGGGCGCTGCCCGCCCAGGTCATCCACATGGACGACCTCTACCCGGGGTGGTCCGGGCTCGCCGAGGGCGCCCAGAAGCTGCACGAGTGGGTCCTCGAGCCGCTGGCCCACGGGGTCCCCGGCAGGTACCGCAGGTATGACTGGCCGCTGGGCCTCTACGCCGAGCGGCACACCGTGCCGCTCGCCGACACCCTCGTGGTCGAGGGCTGCAACTCTGCTGCTCTCACGACTGCGCCCTACGCGCCGGTGATCATCTGGGTCGAGGCTGACGACGACGTGCGACTCGAGCGCGGCATGCTCCGCGACGGTGACGGTGCGCGTGACCAGTGGACCACCTGGATGGTCGAAGAACGACGTCTCTACGCGGAGCACCGGACGGCCGAGCGGAGCCACGTCCGGCTCGACGGGACGGGGAACATCACCGGGCTCGGACCGACGGAGGCTGTGTGAGCGCCGCGGTCTCCTCGGCGCAGTACGAGCCAGACCGCGCGTGGTTCGCGCGCCCCGTCCTCGACGTCGCAGCCGACCTGCTCGGCGCCCGCCTCATGCACAGCACGCCGGAGGGGCTGGTGACCGTGCGCCTGACGGAGGTCGAGGCCTACGGCGGCCTCGACGACCCAGGCTCGCACGCGGCTCGCGGCGTGACCCTGCGGAACAGGTCGATGGCCTTGGCGGGCGGGCATCTCTACGCCTACAGGCACCTGGGGCTGCACACCTGCCTCAACGTCGTCGCAGGACCCGAGGGTTCTCCGTCCGCGGTGCTCCTGCGGGGAGGCGAGGTGGTCGACGGGGAACCGCTCGCGCTGACGCGACGGACCGCGCGCGGTGTGGCCAAGACCGCGCGCGATCTGGCGCGCGGTCCGGCCCGTCTCGCCGTAGCCCTGGGTGTCGGTGTCGACCACGACGGGGCGGACCTGCTCGAGCGGGGAGGCTGTCTCACGCTCACAGTCTGCGGGTCGCAGCCGACCGGGGTACCGGCCGACGCATCTCTCGACCAGTCGGGTGCGGTCCTGCGAGGTCCGCGGGTCGGCGTCAGCGGACCGGGTGGGGACGGGGAGCTCTTCCCGTGGAGGCTCTGGCTCGACGGGGAGCCGACGGTCTCCGCCTACAGGGCCGTGTCCCCGCGTCGACGCTGAAGAGGGCAGAATAGTCGGGCCAACCCCTAGACGAGGAGCAGCAGTGACCAACGTTCTCGATGAGCTCACCTGGCGTGGGCTGATCAGCCAGACCACCGACATGGACGCGCTCCGCGAAGCGCTCGACGGCGGCCCGGTCACGTATTACTGCGGCTTCGACCCGACAGCGCCGAGCCTGCACCACGGACACCTCGTCCAGCTCCTCCTGCTCCGTCACCTGCAGCTCGCCGGCCACAGCCCCATCGCGCTCGTGGGCGGGGCGACAGGGCTGATCGGTGACCCGCGGATGTCGGGGGAGCGGGTCCTCAACTCCCGGGAGATCGTCGCCGAGTGGGTCGAGCGTCTGCGCTCGCAGATCTCGCGGTTCCTCGACTTCGACGGTGAGAACCCGGCGCAGATGGTCAACAACCTCGACTGGACGGGCGAGCTCACCGCGATCGACTTCCTGCGGGACATCGGCAAGCACTACAGGCTGGGCACGATGCTCGCCAAGGACACCGTCGCGCGCCGGCTCGAGAGCAGCGAGGGTCTGTCCTTCACGGAGTTCAGCTACCAGATCCTGCAGGGGATCGACTACCTCGAGCTCAACCGCCGTCACGGCTGCACGCTGCAGACCGGCGGCAACGACCAGTGGGGCAACCTGCTGTCAGGGGTCGAGCTCATCCGCAAGTCCGAGCAGCGCTCGGTCCACGCGCTCACCACGCCGCTCATCACCAAGGCTGACGGCACGAAGTTCGGCAAGTCCGAGGGTGGGGCCGTGTGGCTCGACCCGGAGATGATGAGCCCGTACGCCTTCTACCAGTTCTGGCTCAACTCGGACGACGCCGACGTGGTGCGGTTCTTGAAGATCTTCACGTTCCGCACGGCTGAGGAGATCGACGAGCTCGCGGCCGCCGTCGCCGAGCGGCCTGCGGCCCGGGAGGCTCAGCGGGCGCTGGCCGGCGACGTGACCACACTGGTGCACGGTGCTGGCGCGACCGAGGCTGCGATCGCGGCGAGCCAGGCGCTCTTCGGACGTGGGGAGCTGTCGGGCCTCGACGAGCAGACGCTCGTCGCGGCGGTCGCCGAGCTGCCCGAGACCGACGGGGCGCCCGGGGACTCGATCGTCGACCTGGTGGTCGCGGCTGGTCTCGTCGCCTCGAAGGGCGCCGCTCGTCGGGCCGTCGCGGAAGGCGGGGTCTACGTCAACAACACGAAGGTCGTCGGAGACGACGCCGTGCTCTCCGCGTCGGACCTCCTGCACGGACGCGCCGCGGTCCTGCGCCGCGGCAAGAAGACGCTCGGGGTCGTCAAGGCGCGCGCCTGACCTCACACCGTCGTGCCGTCGGCCCCCGTCCCCACCGGACGGGGGCCGATCTGCGTCTAGGTGCTGCGCGGCAGACCGGAGACCGGAGAGTGACTGCGGTCACCGGGAGCGGGCTTGACGCTCGCGTTCACATCACCGTAATGTTCTGGACGTCAGCCCGACTGGGAGACACAGACACCACTGCGAAGCTCTTCGGAGCCGGCGCGAAGTGGCTGGTCCCGGGGTTCGGCATCCTCTGCATGAAGGCTTCGCAGGTTCGCCTGCGCCTGGTAGTGTGGAGGGCCTGGTTCGGACGGTGGCGACACTGTCTGGCAAGCGGTTCGGACGGCTCGGAAGAGTGGTTCGAGGGGCCGCGAAGATCAGGTAGTCTTCACCGGGCCCGCTTGACCGGGTTAACGCGCTGGAAACGGCGGGTTGACGCAGGGAAGCGAGTCGGGTAAGTTTGAACGGTTGCCTCACGCCAGACGCTCAGAAATGAGTGAACGGGTGATGCGCGTCCGCTCCTTGAGAACTCAACAGTGTGCTTAATAGTCAATGCCAAGACCCCTTGTCTTGGATTGGTGCTCGGCCTTTCGGTCGGGGCTGGTCTGATGGCAAGGTTTATTTGGTATGAATTGAAAACGCAAGTTTTCGGTTTGTAGCCTTGATTAATCAAGTTCTCTCTTTGCAGGGAGGCTTGCTTCGTATGGTTGTTAACTGGTTTCGGCCAGTTGATAGCAAACATTTACGGAGAGTTTGATCCTGGCTCAGGACGAACGCTGGCGGCGTGCTTAACACATGCAAGTCGAACGGTGACATCAGAGCTTGCTCTGGTTGATCAGTGGCGAACGGGTGAGTAACACGTGAGTAACCTGCCCTTGACTCTGGGATAACTCCGGGAAACCGGGGCTAATACCGGATACGAGACGCGACCGCATGGTCGGCGTCTGGAAAGTTTTTCGGTCAAGGATGGACTCGCGGCCTATCAGCTTGTTGGTGAGGTAATGGCTCACCAAGGCGTCGACGGGTAGCCGGCCTGAGAGGGCGACCGGCCACACTGGGACTGAGACACGGCCCAGACTCCTACGGGAGGCAGCAGTGGGGAATATTGCACAATGGGCGAAAGCCTGATGCAGCGACGCCGCGTGAGGGATGAAGGCCTTCGGGTTGTAAACCTCTTTCAGTAGGGAAGAAGCGAAAGTGACGGTACCTGCAGAAGAAGCGCCGGCTAACTACGTGCCAGCAGCCGCGGTAATACGTAGGGCGCAAGCGTTGTCCGGAATTATTGGGCGTAAAGAGCTCGTAGGCGGTTTGTCGCGTCTGGTGTGAAAACTCAAGGCTCAACCTTGAGCTTGCATCGGGTACGGGCAGACTAGAGTGTGGTAGGGGTGACTGGAATTCCTGGTGTAGCGGTGGAATGCGCAGATATCAGGAGGAACACCGATGGCGAAGGCAGGTCACTGGGCCACTACTGACGCTGAGGAGCGAAAGCATGGGGAGCGAACAGGATTAGATACCCTGGTAGTCCATGCCGTAAACGTTGGGCACTAGGTGTGGGGCTCATTCCACGAGTTCCGCGCCGCAGCTAACGCATTAAGTGCCCCGCCTGGGGAGTACGGCCGCAAGGCTAAAACTCAAAGGAATTGACGGGGGCCCGCACAAGCGGCGGAGCATGCGGATTAATTCGATGCAACGCGAAGAACCTTACCAAGGCTTGACATACACCGGAATCATGCAGAGATGTGTGCGTCTTCGGACTGGTGTACAGGTGGTGCATGGTTGTCGTCAGCTCGTGTCGTGAGATGTTGGGTTAAGTCCCGCAACGAGCGCAACCCTCGTCCTATGTTGCCAGCACGTTATGGTGGGGACTCATAGGAGACTGCCGGGGTCAACTCGGAGGAAGGTGGGGATGACGTCAAATCATCATGCCCCTTATGTCTTGGGCTTCACGCATGCTACAATGGCCGGTACAAAGGGCTGCGATACCGCGAGGTGGAGCGAATCCCAAAAAGCCGGTCTCAGTTCGGATTGGGGTCTGCAACTCGACCCCATGAAGTCGGAGTCGCTAGTAATCGCAGATCAGCAACGCTGCGGTGAATACGTTCCCGGGCCTTGTACACACCGCCCGTCAAGTCACGAAAGTCGGTAACACCCGAAGCCGGTGGCCTAACCCCTTGTGGGATGGAGCCGTCGAAGGTGGGATTGGCGATTGGGACTAAGTCGTAACAAGGTAGCCGTACCGGAAGGTGCGGCTGGATCACCTCCTTTCTAAGGAGCTACACACTGGCTCGAGTCGGGGACTACCCCGGCAGGGTTCAGGTGGCCACTTCCACACTCCGAATGAGGGTGTGGGTGGTTGCTCACGGGTGGAACATTGACTAGGACTCGCCTCGAGCGGTCGCTTCAGTACACCAGCTTCGTCTGGTTGGAACGGGTGGCTTGTGAGGGTGGGGACATGAGCACACTGTTGGGTCCTGAAGGCACGGGCGTCTTGTACGCAAGTGAACTTCAGGCGCCAAGCCGGCTAGCACCTTCGGGTGGTGGCGGATCGGGTTGGTTGCTTTCGACACGGGTCACCCTGAACCAGTTGAACCGCTCTTGAGCTTTGCTCGGGGGTAGGCGGTGGTGTTGGGTGGGATCGTCCGTAGCTTGAGAACTGCACAGTGGACGCGAGCATCTTTGTAAGATCAAAGATTTATCTTTGGTTCTTTGCAATTTTTTGTTGTCAAGTTTTTAAGGGCACAGGGTGGATGCCTTGGCACTAGGAGCCGATGAAGGACGTAGTAGCCTGCGATAAGCCTCGGGGAGTTGGCAAACGAACT
The DNA here is from genome assembly GCF_033798665.1 of Sanguibacter biliveldensis. NCBI lineage: Bacteria > Bacillati > Actinomycetota > Actinomycetes > Micrococcales > Sanguibacteraceae > Sanguibacter > Sanguibacter biliveldensis. Next base: position 2,487,550 of record NZ_CP138359.1, on the reverse strand, counting down.
GTGATCCGAGGATTTCCGAATGGGGAAACCCAGCACGAGTTATGTCGTGTTACCTGCACCTGAATATATAGGGTGTGTGGAGGGAACGTCGGGAAGTGAAACATCTCAGTACCGACAGGAAGAGATATTCCGTGAGTAGTGGCGAGCGAAAGCGGATGAGGCCAAACCGTTCATGTGTGATACCCGGCAGGGGTTGCATGGGCGGGGTTGTGGGACCTTTCAGATGAGTCTGCCGGCTTGTCAGGGAGTCAGAAAGTCTCGTTATAGTCGAAGGGCATTGAAAGGCCCGGCGTAGAGGGTGTGACCCCCGTAGACGAAATGACGTGACCTCCCGAAGGGGATCCCAAGTAGCACGGGGCCCGAGAAATCCCGTGTGAATCCGTGAAGACCACTTCATAAGCCTAAATACTACCTAGTGACCGATAGCGGACAAGTACCGTGAGGGAAAGGTGAAAAGTACCCCGGGAGGGGAGTGAAATAGTACCTGAAACCGTGTGCCTACAATCCGTTGGAGCCTCCTTAGCAGGGGTGACAGCGTGCCTTTTGAAGAATGAGCCTGCGAGTTAGTGCTCAGTGGCGAGGTTAACCCGTGTGGGGAAGCCGTAGCGAAAGCGAGTCTTAATAGGGCGAATGAGTCGCTGGGTCTAGACCCGAAGCGAAGTGATCTACCCATGGGCAGGTTGAAGCGCGGGTAAGACCGCGTGGAGGACCGAACCCACCTAGGTTGAAAACTGGGGGGATGACCTGTGGGTAGGGGTGAAAGGCCAATCAAACTTCGTGATAGCTGGTTCTCCCCGAAATGCATTTAGGTGCAGCCTCGCGTGTTTCTTGCCGGAGGTAGAGCTACTGGATAGCCGATGGGCCCTACAAGGTTACTGACGTTAGCCAAACTCCGAATGCCGGTAAGTGAGAGCGCGGGAGTGAGACTGTGGGGGATAAGCTCCATAGTCGAGAGGGAAACAGCCCAGACCACCAGCTAAGGCCCCTAAGCGTGTGCTAAGTGGGAAAGGATGTGGAGTTGCACAGACAACCAGGAGGTTGGCTTAGAAGCAGCCACCCTTGAAAGAGTGCGTAATAGCTCACTGGTCAAGTGATTCCGCGCCGACAATGTAGCGGGGCTCAAGTACACCGCCGAAGCTGTGGCATTCACATAATAACCAGGCCTTCGTGGTCCAGGTGTGTGGATGGGTAGGGGAGCGTCGTGTGGGCAGTGAAGCTGCGGGGTAACCCAGTGGTGGAGCCTACACGAGTGAGAATGCAGGCATGAGTAGCGAAAGACGGGTGAGAAACCCGTCCGCCGAATGATCAAGGGTTCCAGGGCCAGGCTAATCCGCCCTGGGTAAGTCGGGACCTAAGGCGAGGCCGACAGGCGTAGTCGATGGACAAGGAGTTGATATTCTCCTACCGGCGAAGAACCGCCCATACCGAGCCAGGTGATGCTAACCGCCCAAGCCTGGTCCACAGGCCCTTCGGGGCTGAGGACTCAGGGGAGCGCGGGACCCGAACTTGTAGTAGGTAAGCGTATTAACAGGAGTGACGCAGGAAGGTAGCCAAGCCGAGCGACGGTTGTCTCGGTCTAAGGACGTAGGGCGAACAGTAGGCAAATCCGCTGTTCATATAGCCTGAGATCTGACGGGACCCACCCTAGGTGGGGATTTGGTGATCCTATGCTGCCGAGAAAAGCTTCGACGCGAGGTTCAAGCCGCCCGTACCCTAAACCGACTCAGGTGATCAGGTAGAGAATACTAAGGCGATCGAGAGAATCATGGTTAAGGAACTCGGCAAAATGCCCCCGTAACTTCGGGAGAAGGGGGGCCCGGAGCGTGAACCTCCTTGCGAGGGGAGCGTGCAAGGGCCGCAGAGACCAGGGAGAAGCGACTGTTTACTAAAAACACAGGTCCGTGCGAAGTCGCAAGACGATGTATACGGACTGACGCCTGCCCGGTGCTGGAAGGTTAAGAGGACGGGTTAGCCGCAAGGCGAAGCTCAGAATTTAAGCCCCAGTAAACGGCGGTGGTAACTATAACCATCCTAAGGTAGCGAAATTCCTTGTCGGGTAAGTTCCGACCTGCACGAATGGCGTAACGACTTCTCCGCTGTCTCAACCGTGAACTCGGCGAAATTGCACTACGAGTAAAGATGCTCGTTACGCGCAGCAGGACGGAAAGACCCCGGGACCTTTACTATAGTTTGGTATTGGTGTTCGGTGCGGCTTGTGTAGGATAGGTGGGAGACTGTGAAGCGGGCACGCCAGTGTTCGTGGAGTCAACGTTGAAATACCACTCTGGTCGCTCTGGACATCTAACCTCGGTCCGTAATCCGGATCAGGGACAGTGCCTGATGGGTAGTTTAACTGGGGCGGTTGCCTCCTAAAATGTAACGGAGGCGCTCAAAGGTTCCCTCAGCCTGGTTGGCAATCAGGTGTCGAGTGCAAGTGCACAAGGGAGCTTGACTGTGAGACTGACAGGTCGAGCAGGGACGAAAGTCGGAACTAGTGATCCGGCGGTGGCTTGTGGAAGCGCCGTCGCTCAACGGATAAAAGGTACCCCGGGGATAACAGGCTGATCTTGCCCAAGAGTCCATATCGACGGCATGGTTTGGCACCTCGATGTCGGCTCGTCGCATCCTGGGGCTGGAGTAGGTCCCAAGGGTTGGGCTGTTCGCCCATTAAAGCGGTACGCGAGCTGGGTTTAGAACGTCGTGAGACAGTTCGGTCCCTATCCGCTGCGCGCGCAGGAAACTTGAGAAGGGCTGTCCCTAGTACGAGAGGACCGGGACGGACGAACCTCTGGTGTGCCAGTTGTTCCGCCAGGAGCACGGCTGGTTGGCTACGTTCGGAAGGGATAACCGCTGAAAGCATCTAAGCGGGAAGCCTGCTTCAAGATGAGGTTTCCATGAGGGCTTGACCCTCGAGAGGCTCCCAGCAGACCACTGGGTAGATAGGCCGGATGTGGAAGAGAGGACTAACGACTCTCGGAGCTGACCGGTACTAATAAGCCGACAACTTGATAACACTCAAAATTTTGTGTGCTACGCGTCCACTGTGCGGTTCTCGGGTAACGGCCGAGAACCGGTTGACAACCCAATAGAGTTACGGCGGTCATAGCGAGGGGGAAACGCCCGGTCCCATTCCGAACCCGGAAGCTAAGCCCCTCTGCGCCGATGGTACTGCACGGGAGACTGTGTGGGAGAGTAGGTCGCCGCCGGACAACCATTCAACGAAGGCCCACCCCACTTTTGGGGTGGGCCTTCGTCGTTGTGATGGACATCAACGCGCTCAGCGCCGTTGGTGGTCACCACTCAGCGTCAAGACCGTTCCCTGTGACGCGCAGCTCGAGACCTTCTCGCTGCGACGTCCGGGTGCGATGATAGTCATGCATGGTCAACTTGAAGAGGGAGTACACGTGAGCGACGACCAGGACCGTTCGGGCGCCAGCAGAGGCCGCGAGGACGGCAGAGCTGGAGGCTACGGCCGGAACAACGGCGGAGCAGGACGTGGAGGCTCTTCAGGTTCACGTCCCGCCCGCGGAGATGACCGCGGCCCGCGCCGCGACGACCGCGCGCAGGGTGGACGTCCCTCCTACGGTGACCGTCCCCAGGGTGACCGCCCGTCCTACGGTGACCGCGGCCCTCGCCGTGACGACCGTCCCCAGGGTGACCGCCCGTCCTACGGCGACCGCGGCCCCCGCCGCGACGACCGCGCGCAGGGCGAGCGTCCCGCCTACGGTGACCGCCCCCAGGGTGGCCGTCCCTCCTACGGAGACCGTCCTCAGGGCGGAGCTCGACGCGACGACCGCCCCCAGGGTGGCCGTCCGGCATACGGGGACCGCGCTCAGGGTGGCCGTCCATCGTATGGCGATCGTCCCCAGGGCAACCGCCCGTCGTACGGTGACCGCGGCCCTCGCCGTGACGACCGCGCGCAGGGGGAGCGTCCCGCCTACGGTGACCGTCCCCAGGGTGGCCGTCCTTCCTACGGAGACCGTCCTCAGGCCGGCGCGCGTCGTGACGACCGCCCCCAGGGTGACCGCCCGTCGTACGGTGACCGCGGTCCCCGTCGTGACGACCGCGCTCAGGGTGGACGTCCCTCCTACGGCGACCGTCCCCAGGGTGACCGCCCGTCCTACGGTGACCGCGGCCCTCGCCGCGACGACCGCGCGCAGAGTGAGCGTCCCGCCTACGGTGACCGTCCCCAGGGTGGCCGTCCTTCCTACGGAGACCGCCCCCAGGCCGGCGCGCGACGTGACGACCGCCCCCAGGGTGACCGCCCCTCGTACGGTGACCGCGGTCCCCGTCGTGACGACCGGCCCCAGGGTGACCGTCCCTCCTTCGGAGACCGCGGCCCGCGCCGCGACGACCGTGCGCAGGGTGGCCGTCCTTCCTACGGCGACCGCCCCCAGGGTGACCGGCCGTCCTTCGGTGACCGTGGCCCTCGCCGTGATGACCGTCCCCAGGGTGACCGTCCCTCGTTCGGTGACCGTGGTCCCCGCCGTGATGACCGTCCCCAGGGTGACCGTCCCTCGTTCGGTGACCGTGGTCCCCGCCGTGATGACCGTCCCCAGGGTGACCGTCCCTCGTTCGGTGACCGTGGTCCCCGCCGTGATGACCGTCCCCAGGGTGACCGTCCCTCGTTCGGTGACCGTGGTCCCCGCCGCGACGACCGTCCCCAGGGTGGACGCCCCGTCCAGGGCGACCGTCCGCGTCAGGACCGTGCCCCTGCCCGCTCCGAGGCACCCCGTGAGCGGGCGCCCCGAGCCGACGCAGCCCCTGCGGCCCGCACGTTCCGCGACGACACGTCCGTGCGTCACGCAGCTCCCCAGCTCCCCGAGGGGATCCAGTTCTCCGACCTCGACCGCGACGCTCGTGGACGCCTCCGGACGCTGACCAAGGACAACGCCGAGACCGTCGGCCTGCACCTGGTGGCGGCTGGTCTGCTCATCGACTCCGAGCCCGAGGCTGCGTACGAGCACGCCCAGGAGGCTGTGCGTCGAGCCGGTCGCGTCGACATCGTGCGTGAGGCCGCTGGTCTCACGGCGTACAGGACCGAGCGCTTCGCGGAGGCTCTCCGTGAGCTCCGCACGGTCCGTCGTCTGAACGGCTCCTCCGAGCACCTCGCCATCATGGCCGACTGCGAGCGGGGCCTCGGTCGTCCCGAGCGGGCCATCGCCCTGGCGGCGACCCCCGAGGCTGAGACGCTCGACGAGGACCAGAAGGTGGAGCTCGCCATCGTGGTGAGCGGAGCCCGTCTGGACCTCGGCGAGATCGAGGCCGCAGAGTCCGTGCTCGCAGGCATCACCGTCCCCAAGGGAGAGCGTGCGCTGCAGGTCCGCGTCATCGAGGCCCGCGCCGGTGTGCTCGAGGCTGCTGGCCGTGCGGACGAGGCGAAGGCGCTGCTCTCGACCCTCACCGCCAAGGAGCGTGCGGAGATCGGCGACCTCGCCCCTGAGGACGACGTCGTAGTCTTCGACCTCGGCGACGAGGAGATCGAGGACGAGGCGGACGTCACGGAGAGCGGCTCTGCGGAGGACACCTCGGACGAGCATGGCTCCGACGAGGACGTCTCCGACGAGGACGTCTCCGACGAGGACGTCTCCGACGAGGACGTCTCCGAGGGGGACGTCTCCGAGGGGCACGACTCCGGCGCCGACGCCTCGGACGAGGTCGCCTCGCCCTCCGACCCCGTCGACGACGCACCGTCTGCACCGACCGCAGAGGAGCGCCAGGACGACGAGCAGGACGACGCGTGAGCGCCGTCCTGCTGGGGAGCGACCTCCCGCTGGCCGAGGCCTTCGACCTCGCGCTCGTCGACCTCGACGGTGTCGCGTACAAGGGTCACGAGCCGATCGTGCACGCCGCTCACGGGCTGACCTCAGCCCGTGAGCGGGGGCTCCGTCTCGTGTTCGTCACGAACAACGCCTCGCGGGAGCCCGTCTCGGTCTCCGACCAGCTGACCTCGCTCGACATCCCCGCCGAGCCCTCGGACGTCATGACGGCTGCCCAGGCCTGCGCTCGCCTCCTGGGCGACCACGTCGCCCCGGGGTCGAAGGTCCTCGTGGTCGGTGGCGCGGGACTCCTCACGGCGGTGACCGAGGCCGGCTACGTCGTCGTGACGAGCGCGGACGACCAGCCCGACGCCGTGGCGCAGGGCTTCGACCCGTCGCTCGGGTGGAAGGACCTCGCCGAGGCTGCGTACGCGGTGTCGGCCGGTGCCGTCCACGTCGTGAGCAACAGGGACCTGTCTCTGCCGACGGCTCGCGGCTTCGCCCCGGGCAACGGAGCGCTCGTCGGCGCTGTCGTCGCCGCGACAGGGGTCGAGCCCTTCAGTGCCGGCAAGCCCTCGCCCGCCATGTACGCCATGGCGATCGAGCGTGCAGGGGCTCAGCGGCCGCTCGTCGTCGGTGACCGTCTCGACACCGACCTCGCAGGCGCGCGGTCCGGGGGATACCCCGGGCTGCACGTCCTCACCGGGGTCAACAGCGCGCGCGACGACATCCTCGCCCATGCGGGGGAGCGCCCGGACTTCATCGGGGCGGACCTGCGCAGCCTGCTCGAGCCGCACCCGTTGCCCGTCCAGGGCGACGAGGGCTGGTGGACCTGCCGCGAGGCCTCCGCACGCGTGGCCGGCGACCAGCTCGAGCTGCGTGCCGGCTCTGCGGGTTCCGACCCCGTCGACCTCGTCCGCGCCGCGTGCTCCGCAGCGTGGGCGCACGTCGACGCAGGTGGCAGTCTCGACCCCGCGTCGGTCCCGGAGCTCGCGGTCCCCGGAGCACCCGAGGCCTGAGAGTCTGTGCACAGCACCTGACGACGAGCGACAGCCGGTAGCGTGGACACGAGAGACGTCCACGCCCGGCTGTCGCCGCTCGCACGTGCGGACGGTGGACGGGCACACGACAGGACCCGCACGACGACAGGGAGACGACCAGTGACCGAGGTGCCTTCTCGACCTGTGCCCGGCCCGCGCCCTGAGCGGTCGACCGCTGCCGGGACCTCGTCCAGCCCCTCGCCGTCCGTCCCCACCTCGAGTGCCTACCCCGAAGGTGAACCTGCGCGGCCAGCTCCTGCGCCGCGCCCCGTACCCGGCCCGCCCCTCGACGGGACCGACCGGTCCCTCGCGGGCCTCGAAGCCGACCTGCGACCTCTCGACACGCTCTCCGCCCGCCCGGTCGACGAGCACCCCACCGTCTTCGAGGCGGTCCACGAAGTTCTCCAACGCACACTTGCGGAGTCTGACAGCTGATGACCACCCCGTTCCCCACCCAGCCCCCCGCCGACTCCGGAGCACCCGTGACAGCGTCCCAGCCTCCAGCCCAGAGCCCGACCGACGAGTCGGCGGGCGGCGAGCAGCGGCTCGACGCCGAGCTCGTCCGCCGGGGTCTCGCCCGGTCCCGCGGGCAGGCCGTCGCCCTCGTGAAGAGCGGCGCTGTCTCCGTGTCCGGCGCCGTCGTGCGCCGCGCGTCTGTCGTGGTGTCGGCCGAGAGCCCCATCACCGTCGAGGCCGACGCAGAAGACCCCGGCTTCGTGTCCCGCGCCGGCTTCAAGCTCGACGGCGTGCTCGTCGCCCTCGGCCAGGACGGACCGGCTGTCGCCGGGGTCGACTGCCTCGACGTCGGTGCGTCGACAGGCGGGTTCACCGACGTCCTGCTGCGCCGCGGGGCGAAGAGCGTCGTCGCGCTCGACGTCGGGCACGGTCAGCTGGTCGAGCCGCTGCGCAGCGACCCGCGCGTCCACGTGGTCGAGCGCTTCAACGCGCGCGAGCTCACCACAGAGGTGCTGCCCGTCGCGCCGGGCCTCGTCGTCGCCGACATCTCCTTCATCTCGCTCACGATGGTGCTGCCCGCCGTGGTCGCCTCGGTGCCCACCGGCGCCGAGCTCCTGCTCATGGTGAAGCCGCAGTTCGAGGTCGGCCGTGAGCACCTCGGCTCCGGGGGAGTGGTCCGCGACACCGCGCTCCACGCCCGTGCCGTCCGCGGGGTCGTCGACGCGGCTGTGGCCCTGGGCTTCGGGCCTCGCGCGATCATCCCCAGCCCCCTGCCCGGCCCGAACGGGAACCGTGAGTTCTTCGTGTGGTTCTCGCGTGCCGCTGAGCAGATGTCGGTGTCGGATGACACGATCGGACGAGCCGTCGGCCAGCCGGTCGAGGCCGGTGCGGCCGTCACCTGGGTGACGGCCGCAGACGTGGCCGTCACCTGGCAGACGGCGCCAGACGCCGACCCTGCTGGAGGCAGATCGTGACACGCAAGATCCTCGTCGTGACCCACGGCGGCCGACAAGAAGCCGTCGCCGGTCTGCGTGAGGCTGTCCCCGCGCTCTGCGCCGCAGGCTTCGAGGTCGTGCTGCACGACCACGACCTCGCCGCCGAGATGGGCACGGCGTCCTTCGTGCTCGACGAGGCGCGCAGCATGCTCGACGGCACCGAGCTCGTCATGGTCCTCGGAGGTGACGGGACGATCCTGCGTGCCGCCGAGATCACGCACGGCACGCAGGTCCCGCTGCTCGGGGTGAACCTCGGGCACGTCGGCTTCCTCGCCGAGAGCGAGCGCGAGAAGCTCACCGAGACAGTCCAGCGCCTCGCCGACAACGACTACGTGGTCGAAGAGCGGGGCGTCCTCGACGTCCGCACGTACCTGCCGGGTCAGAGCGAGCCGGTCCACGACTGGGCCCTCAACGAGGCGACCATCGAGAAGGCCGAGCGCACCCTCATGATCGAGGTCGCGATCGAGGTCGACGGCCGGCCGTTGTCCTCCTTCGGCTGCGACGGCGTCGTCATGGCGACGGCCACGGGCTCGACTGCCCACGCCTTCTCGGCCGGGGGCCCGGTGATCTGGCCCGACGTCGACGCCAAGCTGCTGGTGCCGCTCTCCGCGCACGCGCTCTTCGCCCGTCCGCTCGTGGTCGGTCCCGGGTCGATGTTCGCCGTCGAGGTCGCGACGCGCTCGGGTGCCGTGGGTGTCCTGATCGCCGACGGGCGCCGCCGCACCCCGGTCCCGGTCGGGTCACGGGTCGAGGTCCGCACCGGGGCGACCCCGCTGCGTTTCGCCCGGCTCAACCAGGCTCCCTTCACCGATCGTCTGGTGAGCAAGTTCAACCTGCCCGTGGTCGGGTGGCGCGGCCTGGCCGACGAGGCCGCAGACGAGGTCGCCGCAGCCACGCGCCCGCACGGCTCGGCAGCGGACGCAGACCCGCGCGAGACGACGACGACCACCGGGACGACAGCGACCACCGGGACGACAGCGACCACCGGAACGACCCCGCAGACATCACAGACGAGGTGACACAGTGCTCCACGAGATGAGCATCGAGAACCTGGGCGTCATCAGCCGGACCCGGGTCGAGTTCTCGCCCGGGCTGACAGTCATCACCGGTGAGACCGGTGCCGGCAAGACCATGATCCTCAGCGGCCTCGGCCTGCTCATGGGCGGCAAGGCCGACGCGCAGGTCGTGCGCACGGGCACCGACGCCGCCGTCGTCGAGGGCCGGGTCGTCGCCGACAGCGCGACCCTCGCCGCCCGGGTCGACGAGACAGGTGCAGTGCTCGACGACGACGGCAGCCTGCTCATCGTGCGCACCGTCGCGGCGCAGGGGCGCTCTCGCACGCACCTCGGCGGCCGCTCCGTCCCGCAGGCCGTCCTCGCGGACCTCGCCGAAGACCTCGTCACCATCCACGGGCAGTCGGACCAGATGCGGCTCCGCTCTCCGCAGCGCCAGCGAGAGGCTCTCGACTCCTTCGCCGGTGAGGTCGTCACCGAGGCGCTCTCCGAGTACCGCTCGCTCTGGAACGAGAGGGCGGCCGCCGCCGCAGAGCTCGACGAGCTCGTCAACCGTGCGCAGGAGCGCGCCCGTGAGGCCGAGCTGCTGCGTCTCGGGCTCGCGGAGGTCGAGCGCGTCGCGCCACGGGCCGGGGAGGACGTCGAGCTGGCCCAGGAGGCCGAACGGCTCAGCAACTCCGAAGAGCTCCGCACCTCGGCCCAGGACGCTCTGGTCGCCGTGGCCGGGGACGACCTCGCCGACATCTCCGCCGGGACGTCCGCCAACGCCGTCGAGCTCGTCGACCGCGCCCGCAGGCTCGCCGAGCACGGCGGACAGTTCGACCGTGAGCTCGAGGTCATCGGCAAGAGCCTCGCGTCGGTCGCCTACGCGCTGGCCGACGTCGGCACCGAGCTGTCCGGCTACCTCGCGGCGCTCGACGCGGACCCCGCGCGTCTGGAGGCCGTCGAGTCGAGGCGTGCCGAGCTCGGGCACCTCACGCGCTCCTACGGCGAGAGCATCGACGCCGTGCTCGCGTGGGCCTCGGCGGCTGGGCTGCGGCTGGCTGAGCTCGACGACTCCGACGGTCGTATCGAGGTGCTCACCGAGTCGCTCGCCGCCCTCGACACCCGGCTGGTCGAGCGTGCGTCCGCGCTGACCGCGGCGCGGACCGCCGCAGCAGCGTCGTTGTCCGACGCCGTCACCGAAGAGCTCACAGGGCTCGCCATGTCGGGTGCGACCCTGACCATCGAGATCGGGACGCTCGACGAGCTCGGGCCCTGGGGCGTGGACAGCATCCAGATGCTGCTGAGCGCCCACAGGGGCGGGCCCCCGCGTCCGCTCGGCAAGGGGGCCTCGGGCGGTGAGCTGTCGCGTGTGATGCTCGCGATCGAGGTCGCCCTCGCGACGGCTGACGCCTCGGGTGCCCGACGCACGCCGACGATGGTCTTCGACGAGGTCGACGCCGGTGTGGGTGGCAAGGCGGCGCTCGAGGTCGGTCAGCGGCTCGCCCGGCTCGCACGCACCACCCAGGTGATCGTCGTCACCCACCTGGCGCAGGTCGCGGCCTTCGCAGACGTCCAGCTCGTCGTGTCGAAGGGCACATCCCAGGGGACCGGGGCGGACGGTGAGCCAGACCAGGACGCTGACGTCATCACGCAGTCCGGTATCCGCATCGTCGCAGGTGACGACAGGCTCCAGGAGCTCGCGCGCATGCTCTCAGGTCAGGACGACTCCGAGGTGGCGCTCAGCCACGCGGCTGAGCTTCTGGCCCGTGCTGCTGTGAGAACATGAGCGTGATGAAGCTCAGACGACGATCGACTGCGAAGGATGCGGCGCACCCTCAGCAGGGAGTCTCGGGGACCGCGAAGGTCGACCGACGGACCAAAGATCTCACCAAGCGCCTACGCCCCGGCGACATCGCCGTGATCGACCACCTCGACATCGACCGTGTGGCTGCCGAGGCGCTCGTCGCCGCCCAGCCCGCCGCTGTGCTCAACGCCGCGAAGTCGATCTCGGGACGCTACCCGAACCTCGGCCCGAGCATCCTGGTCGACGCGGGGGTCGTGCTCGTCGACGACCTCGGTGCCGACATCATGTCGGTCCGCGAGGGCAAGACGCTGCGGATCGAGGACGGCGCCGTGTACCTCGGCGACACCCTCGTGACCGAGGGAGTGCTGCAAGACGCCGAGAAGGTCGGTGCAGACCTCGAAGAAGCCCGCGAGGGACTCTCTGCCCAGCTCGAGTCCTTCGCGGCGAACACCATGGACTACCTCCGACGCGAGCGCGACCTGCTGCTCGACGGTGTCGGGATCCCCGCGATCACGACCAAGATCGCCGGACGCCAGGTGCTCATCGTCGTCCGCGGGTACCACTACCGCGAAGACCTCCAGACGCTGCGCTCCTACATCAAGGAGTTCCGCCCGATCCTCATCGGGGTCGACGGCGGCGCCGACGCGATCATCGAGGCCGGCTGGCAGCCCGACCTCATCGTCGGCGACATGGACTCCGTCTCCGACAAGACGCTGCGCTGCGGCGCCGAGGTCGTGATCCACGCCTACCGCGACGGTCGAGCTCCCGGGCTCGAGCGGGTCGAGGCGCTCGGCGTGCCCTTCGTCGTGTTCCCCGCGGCGGGGACCAGCGAAGACATCGCGATGCTCCTCGCCGACGACATGGGGGCCGAGGTCATCGTCGCCGTCGGCACCCACGCCACCCTCGTCGAGTTCCTCGACAAGGGGCGCGCCGGCATGGCCAGCACCTTCCTCACCCGTCTGCGGGTCGGCGGCAAGCTCGTCGACGCCAAGGGCGTCTCGCGCCTCTACAGGCACCGGATCTCGACGGCCCAGCTCGTGCTGCTCGCCGTCGCCGGCCTCGCGGCCGTCGTCGCGGCCATGGTCTCGACCTCCGTGGGCCAGACCTTCCTCGGCCTGACAGGTGCCAGGATGGACGACCTCTGGTCGTGGGTGCTCGACCTGGCCTGGTGGACCTGATGGGCATGACGCCCCCGGTCCCGGCCCTCTCAGCTGACAGAAAGTTCCAGTGACGTGATCGACTTCAGGTACCACATCGTCTCGCTCATCTCGGTCTTCCTTGCCCTGGCGGTCGGCATCATCCTCGGCGCCGGGCCGCTCAAGGAGTCCATCGGAGACACCCTGACCGGGCAGGTCGACGTGCTGCGCTCCGAGAAGGACGCGCTGCGCACCGAGCTCGACCAGACCCAGGCGACGCTCACGAGCACCGACGCCTTCGTCGCCGGGGCTGCCCCGGCGCTCCTCGACGGCGTGCTGCCCGGATGGCGCATCGGCGTGATCCAGCTCGGCCCCGTCGACGACGAGGTCCAGGCAGCGCTCGACCAGCAGGTCCAGGCCGCCGGAGCGACAGTCACCGCGACCACCCGGCTCAAGGAGACGTGGACCGCAGCCGACCAGGCCGACTTCCGTCAGTCCTACGCCACGAGCCTGACGGAGTACCTCCCGGACTCCGCCGCAGACGAAGGTTTCGACCTCGTGCTCGCGCGTGCCCTCGTCCTGTCGATGTCCTCGGCCGACCCGTCCAACCCCGACGCCTTCTCCTCCGACGCCGGGCTGGTCCGCGAGATCCTCGTCCAGGGTGACCTGGTCGAGCTCCCGTCAGACCCGACGGCCCCTGTCGACGCGATCGTCATCGTCGGCACCGCCGATCCGGCCGCAGACTCTGCGGAGGCCGACGCCGTCGCCGACCGCGACGCCGTCAGCACCATCCAGCTCAAGCTCGTCACCGCAGCCCAGTCCGGCTCGCAGGGGACCGTCGTCGTCGGCGGCACACAGCTCGAGGGCGACCTCGTCTCGACGATCCGCGCCGACGGTGACCTCGCCGCCTCGACCAGCACGGTGACCGACGTCGAGTCGGTGACCGGGCAGGTCAACGTGCCGCTCGCCCTGGCTGCGCGTCTCGCCGGGCAGGTCGGCCAGTTCGGTGCCGGCACCGGGGCGACGGCCGCGATCCCGCCGGCGGTGACGCTCGAGCCCGTCACCCGACAAGCAGCCGTCGAGCCGCCCGCGCCTGAGGGAGACCCGGCTGCTGGGGAGGGCGACGCAGGGTGAGCGCAGCGCGATGGGTCCGCGGGGCGCTCGTCGCGGCGGCCACGACCACGGTCGTCCGCTCTCTGGCCGCTCGCACCCCTCCCGGTGGCGCTGAGCGCTGGACCAGGACCAACCACCAGGGTGCCCCGGTGAGCCTGCTCGAGGGGCCGGCGGTCGCCGCCGGTCTCGCTGTCGGTGCTCTCCTCTCGGCGGGCTCGGCACGCTCGGCCCTGAGCCACACGACCGCGACGGTCGGGGCGCTGGCCTTCGGCCTCGTCGACGACCTCGCCGAAGACACCAGCACCCGCTCCAAAGGTCTGCGCGGGCACCTCGCCGCAGCCCGGCACGGGACGCTGACGACCGGCGGGCTCAAGGTGCTCGGCATCGGTGCGACAGGTCTGGTCGCGGCTGCGCTCGCCCCGTCACCGGCAGGTCGCAGCCTCGGGCGTGCGGGTGCCGACGTCGTCGTGGACGGGGCCCTCGTCGCGGCGGCCGCGAACTTCGCGAACCTGCTCGACCTGCGCCCAGGCCGGGCCCTCAAGGCCGGGGCGACCGCAGCCCTGCTGCTCTCGGGCGGCTCGGCCTCCGGTGCTGCCGGTGCTGTGCTCGGCTCGGCCGCTGCTGGCGCTCGGGCGGACCTCGCCGGCACCGACATGCTCGGTGACTCTGGCGCGAACGCCCTCGGTGCGCTGCTCGGCTCCACGGTCGTCCAGTCGACGGGCCGCCCTGTGCGGCTCGGTGTCCTCGCCGCCCTCGTCGCCCTGACCGTCGCGAGCGAGCGCGTGAGCTTCTCGCAGGTCATCGCCCGCACGCCGTGGCTCGACGCCGTCGACCGCTGGGGTCGGCCTGCCGCCGGACCGGCAGCGTCCGGAACGGCTGACGACGCTGCGAGCGTCGACGCCGCGGAAGCAGACGGCGCACAGACCAGCCGCCCGGTCGGCAGCGGCTCGCGAGACGCCCAGGATGCCCGGCACCTCCCGGGCTCCGTCAGCACGGACGACAGCGCAGACCGGTGAGGTCTCGGCTGGCGGCTGCGAGCCAGACGCTCGCCGGTGCCGCCGTGATGATCACGGCCATCACCATCCTCAGCCGGATGCTCGGCTTCGGACGGTGGATCGTCCAGGCGAGCGAGCTCGGGACCGGGGGAGTGGCGAGCTCCTACGCGACCGCCAACGTGCTCCCCAACGTGCTCTTCGAGGTCGCTGCCGGTGGTGCGCTCGCCGGAGCCGTGGTCCCGCTCCTCGCAGGCCCGCTGCTGCGCAAGGCCCGCGTCGAGGTCGACACGATCGCCTCCGCCCTCCTCACCTGGGCCGTCGTGACCCTCGTCCCGCTGGGAGTGCTGCTCGCCGTCTTCGCCCGGCCCGTGGTCGGGCTGCTGCCCGACGTCGGGACCGGTGACCAGGCCGACGTGGCCACCTACTTCCTCAGGGTCTTCGCGGTCCAGGTCCCGCTCTACGGCATCGGGGTCGTCCTGGCCGGGGTGCTCCAGGCGAACCGCAGGTTCTTCTGGCCCGCCGCCGCACCGATGTTCTCCAGCATCGTCGTGATCATCGCCTATCTCGTCTTCGGCAGGCTCGCCGACGGGCAGCAGGGCGACCCTGGGGCGCTCTCGGCCGCTGCGCTCGGCTGGTTGGCCTGGGGCACCACGCTGGGTGTCGCGGCGATGAGCCTGCCGCTCCTCCTCCCGACGCTGCGCAGCGGCGTCAGGCTCCGGCCGACGCTGCGCTTCCCGGCCGGTGTCGGCTCCCGTGCCAGGCGCCTCGCGACGGCCGGCATCGGCGCGCTCGTCGCCCAGCAGGTCTCCGTGCTCGTGGTCATGTACGCGGCGCTGAGCTCGGGCGGGCAGCACGCCTTCAACGTCTACCAGTACTCCCAGGCCGTCTACGTGCTCCCGTACGCCGTGCTCGCTGTCCCGCTGGCCACGAGCGCCTTCCCGCGGCTCGCCGCGCGCGCCGACGCCGGGGACCGCGCGGGCTTCGCCCGGCTCAGCGCTGTCGCGACCCGTGGGGTGGTCGCCGTGAGCGCCGTCGGCGCTGCGGTGCTCGTGAGCGTCTCGGCGGCCGTCGAGGCCTTCTTCGAGGCCTTCACCCCCGGTGGCGCCGACGGCATGGCGATCGCGATCGCCTGGTCGGCGCCGGGACTGGTCGGCTTCGCGCTGCTGTTCCACCTCTCACGCACCCTGTACTCGATCGACGGTGGTCGATCGGCTGTCCTCGGAGCTGCTGCAGGCTGGGGTGTCGTGGCTGTCGTCGCGGCGGTCCTGCCCGCGGTGCTGACCCGCGGTGGCCAGGACCAGACGCTCACCCTCGCCGCCCTCGGAGCCGCCGGCTCCGCAGGGATGCTGGTGGCCGGGACGGTCTTGCTCGTCGCGGTCCGGCGACGTGCTGGCGCTGCGTCTGTCTCCGGGCTCGGACGGACGGTGCTCGTCGCCGTCCTCGCCGGGGCTGTGGCCGCGTGGGCAGGGCACGCGGTCGCCGGGCTGCTGCTCCCGACCGACGCGTCGGTGGTGGCCGCCCTCGGTGCAGGGGTCGTCGCGGGCGTGGTGGCCCTGACCATCACGGCCGGGGCCCTGGTCGTCGCCGACCGCTCCGTCCTCGGGCTGCTCCGGGCACGCCGCGCGGCGGCGGGCTCAGGGGCTCCAGAGACCGTGGTCACCCCAGGAGCCACGCTCGCCCCGGTCGCCGTCACCTCTCCGTTGACACCCCTCGCCGTGGCGGCCTCTGGCGCAGGCGCGGGTGTGCTGCACGTCCGCGGTGACGTGCCCGACGAAGAGCAGTCAGACTTGTCCGCGCAGACCCTCGGCGGAGATCCCGGTGATACCCCGACGTCGACGGTGCGGGTCTTGCAGGTGCTCGGGTCGAGCGCCGGGGGAGTCGCCCGTCACGTCGGGCAGCTGGCCGGGGCGCTCGCCGCCCCCACGAGCCCCTACCCGTCAGCCGTCGTCGTGGCTGGGCCCGCGTCGGTCCAGGACCTCGCAGCGGCGGACCCGCAGGTGAGGTTCGTCCCGGTCGAGATCACCGACCGCCCCCGGCCGCTCGCCGACCTCGCGGCGGTCCGGTCGTTGCGTGGTCTCGCGGTCCACGCCGACGCTGTGCACGCGCACGGCCTGCGCGCAGGTGCGCTGGCGGTCCTCGCCGCCAGGTCGGTGCTGCGCCGGCACAGGCCGACCGTCGTCGTCACGCTCCACAACCTGCCCGTCGGCGGTCGTGCGATCCGCACGGTGTCCACGGTGCTCGAGCTGGTGGTCGCCCGGGGGGCCGACACCGTCCTCGGTGTCAGCACAGACCTCGTCGACCGTGCACGGACGCGTGGGGCGCGCTCGGCAGCCCGCGCCCTCGTGCCCTCGCCGGGCGGAGCCGACGGCCCCACCGGCGTCGCGGTCGACCGGGAGGCTGTCCGCGCGAGTCTCGGAGTCGGGCCCGAGGAGCTGCTCGTCCTGACCGTCGGGCGCCTCGCCGTCCAGAAGGGTCTTCCCACCCTCCTGGACGCGGCGTCGGCGCTGCGGGCCTCCGCCCCCGGCCTCCAGGTCCGGTGGGCCGTCGCCGGCGGCGGACCGCTGCACGACGAGCTCGCGCAGCGGATCACGTCCGACGACCTCCCGGTCGACCTCCTCGGACCTCGTGGTGACGTCGCAGAGCTCCTGGTGGCCGCTGACGTCGTCGTCAGCGCCGCGGTCTGGGAGGGGCAGCCGCTCAACCTCCAGGAGGCGCTCCGGGCAGGGGCGGCGATCGTCGCGACCGACGCCGGCGGGACCCGTGAGGTCACGGGCGACGCCGCGGTGCTCGTCCCGGTGGGGGACGCGACGGCGATGGCGTTCGCGGTCTCCGGCCTCCTGCTCGACCCTGCGGCCCTCGAGGAGCGTCGTCGCCGGTCACGTGCGCAGGCGCTGACGCTGCCGAGCATCGGTGATGCTGTGACGCACCTCGCCACCTTCTACCCCCGTCTGTGACCTCCCCGCCCGTCCCGTCGACTGATAGAGTGGAACCCCGTGGCAGACCATGTGAACAGGCTCCAGTCCAGCAACCGAGTCCGGTCGGAATCGACGACACGGCACATCTTCGTGACCGGGGGTGTCGCCTCCTCCCTGGGTAAGGGATTGACCGCGTCGAGCCTCGGTCGACTGCTCCGGGCCCGCGGGCTCCGAGTCACCATGCAGAAGCTCGATCCCTATCTCAACGTGGATCCGGGCACCATGAACCCGTTCCAGCACGGCGAGGTCTTCGTCACCGAGGACGGCGCCGAGACCGACCTCGACATCGGTCACTACGAGCGGTTCCTCGACGTCGACCTCGAGGCGGCTGCGAACGTCACGACGGGTCAGGTCTACTCGCAGGTGATCGCCAAGGAGCGACGCGGCGAGTACCTCGGCGACACCGTCCAGGTGATCCCGCACATCACCGACGAGATCAAGAGCCGCATGCGGGCGCAGGCGAGCAACGACGTCGACGTGATCATCACCGAGATCGGCGGCACCGTCGGCGACATCGAGTCCCAGCCCTTCCTCGAGGCAGCCCGTCAGGTGCGCCACGAGCTCGGCCGTGACGACGTGTTCTTCCTCCACGTCTCCCTCGTGCCGTACATCGGCCCGAGCGGAGAGCTCAAGACGAAGCCGACGCAGCACTCGGTCGCGGCCCTGCGCAGCATCGGCATCCAGCCCGACGCGATCGTGCTCCGCTCGGACCGCGAGGTCCCCGAGGGCACCAAGCGCAAGATCGCGCTGTTCTGCGACGTCGACAACGAGGCCGTCATCAACTGCATGGACGCGCCGAGCATCTACGACATCCCGCGCGTCATCCACTCCGAGGGCCTCGACGCCTACGTCGTGCGCCGTCTCGGCCTGCCCTTCCACGACGTGGACTGGGACGGCTGGTCGCAGCTCCTCGAGCGTGTGCACGAGCCTGCGCACCGCGTCGAGATCGCGCTCGTCGGCAAGTACATCGACCTGCCCGACGCGTACCTCTCGGTGACCGAGGCGCTGCGTGCCGGTGGCTTTGCCAACGACACCAAGGTGGTCATCCGCTGGGTGCCCTCCGACGAGTGCCAGACCCCGGAGGGCGCCCAGACGTCCCTCGAGGGCGTCGACGCCGTCCTCGTGCCTGGCGGCTTCGGGGTGCGCGGCATCGAGGGCAAGCTCGGTGCGCTGCGCTGGGCCCGTGAGGGCGGTGTGCCGACCCTCGGCATCTGCCTCGGCCTGCAGTCGATGGTCATGGAGTACGCCCGCAACGTCGTCGGTCTCGAGGGCGCCTCGTCCTCGGAGTTCGACCCGCAGACCCCGCACCCGGTGATCGCGACGATGGCTGAGCAGCAGAGCTTCGTCGACGGCGCAGGCGACCTCGGCGGCACCATGCGCCTGGGTGCCTACGACGCGGCCCTCGCCCCGGGGTCGGTCGCGGCCGGCGTCTACGGCACGGAGCTCGTCTCCGAGCGTCACCGTCACCGCTACGAGGTCAACAACGCCTACCGTGCACAGCTCGAAGAGGCCGGACTCGTGTTCTCGGGCACGTCGCCCGACGGGACGCTCGTCGAGTTCGTCGAGCTGGCCAAGGACGTGCACCCGTTCTACATCTCGACCCAGGCGCACCCCGAGTTCAAGTCCCGCCCGACCCGTGCGCACCCGCTGTTCGCCGGTCTGGTCCGGGCTGCCCTCGACCGTCAGGGCGTCTGACATGAGCGACGGCACCCAGGTGTCCGGCAGCCCGGTGGCTGTCGTCGACGTGCTCGCACCCCGGCAGGTCCTCGGTCACGAGGTCCTCGTCGAGGGACGCATCTTCGACCTCGTCCGTGACGAGGTCGACCTCGACCACACGGTCGTGCACCGCGAGTACGTGGACCACCCGGGCGCTGTCGCCGTGATCGTCCTCGACGAGGACGACCGCGTGCTGCTGCTCAAGCAGTACCGCCACCCCGTGCGCCGTGAGCTGTGGGAGCCCCCGGCGGGCCTGCTCGACGTCGCCGGCGAGCCCGCCCAGGTCGGCGCGGCCCGCGAGCTCGCCGAAGAGGCTGACCTCGTGGCCCGCACCTGGCACACGCTCGTGGACTACTACACGACCCCCGGCGGCAACAACGAGGCGCTGCGCGTGTTCCTCGCCCGGGACCTCTCACCGGTCCCGGACGACCAGCGGCACGTCCGCGAGGACGAAGAGCGGGACATCGAGCTCCGGTGGGTCTCCCTCGACGACGCCGCAGCGGCTGTGCTGCGCGGCGACGTGCACAACCCGTCGGCCGTGGTCGGCGTGCTCGCGGCTGTCACGTCGCGCGCGGGTGGCTGGACCAGCCTGCGTCCGGCGGACGCTCCCTGGCCCGAGCGTCGTCAGCAGGCCTGACCCGTGCCCTCGGTGCCTCTCGTGGCAGTCGAGCTCTCGTGAAGGGTGCTGGGCGCCGTCTGTCGGCCGTCGTCGCAGTCCCGCTCGTCGTCGCGGCCGGTCTCGGAGTGCGCTCTGTGGGGCCTGGTGCTGCCGCGTCGGCTGCGGGTGACGTCCTCTACGCCGTGCTGGTCTACGCGCTCGTCGTCGCCCTCGCCCCTCGGTGGCGTCCTGCGGTCGCAGCCGCGACGGCCCTCGCCGTGTGCTGGCTGGTCGAGGCCGCGCAGCTCACCAGCATCCCCGCTGCCCTCGCCGACGTGTGGTGGCCCGTGCGGTACGTGCTCGGCACCTCTTTTGTCTGGACAGACCTGCTGCTCTACGCCGTGGGTGTCCTGCTCGCCTCGGGTGTCGACCTGGCCGTCTCGAGGTACAGGCACGCACGGACGGCCGCGGAGGTCGACGGCCTTCCTCGCGGTGATCGGGCGTAGGGACGTTTCCTGCCGCGTGTCCTCCGCGGGCTGCGCCCCTGACCCTGCGGGCCCCCGCGCCCTCGCGAGCGCCCCCTGGGCACGTCGACGTGCTCCCGCCCGTCGGTCCTGTCTGGTCTGTCACCTGCGGCGATAGGGTGAAGGACGCCCCGAGGTGCGCCTCGGCCCCGACAGCCCCAGGAGACAGACATGACCGTAGACGGCCCCGCACCCACGCCGCCCCTGACTCTTCCCTCGACCGTGACGGCGAGCAGGACGGACAGCGGTCTCGACGTCCTGTCGGTCACCAACGCCCACGGCTCGGCCGAGGTCTACCTGCAGGGCGCCCACGTGACGGGGTGGACGCCGACGGGCGAAGACCCTGTCCTGTGGCTGAGCTCGGCGAGCAGCTTCGCGCCTGGCGTGCCGATCCGCGGCGGGATCCCGCTCTGCTTCCCGTGGTTCGGCCCGCGGGCCGGCGACCCCGAGGCGCCGTCGCACGGCTACGCCAGACTCGTCCCGTGGACTCTCACAGGTGCGTCGGACGACGACGAGGGCACAGTCCTGACCTTCCGTCTCGCCGTGCCAGCCGACCGCGCGGTCGCTGACTTCGAGGGCCTGCAGGCGGACTACGAGGTCCGCGTCGGCAGCTCGTTGACCGTCGTCCTCACGGTCGCCTGCACGGGGGACGCCCCGGTGACCTTCGAAGAGGCCCAGCACACCTATCTGCAGGTCCGCGACGTCGAGTCGACGACGGTCTCCGGGCTCGAGGACGCCGGCTACCACGACAAGGCTGCGGCGTCCCCTGCTGATGCGCGCCGTCCAGCGGCCGGTGTCCCGCTCGTCCCGAGCGGGCAGGTCGACAGGGTCTACCTCGGGACCACGACGCCCGTGAGCGTCGACGACGGCGAGCGGACCCTCGTCGTGACCAAGACCGGTTCGGCGTCGACGGTCGTCTGGTCCCCGGGAGCCGAGGTCGCCGGCAGGGTGGCCGACATCGCGGCGGGGGAGTGGCGGCAGATGGTCTGCGTGGAGACCTGCAACGTCGGCGACGCTGCCCTGACCCTCGCGCCCGGTGAGTCGCACTCCCTGGGGTCGACGTACACGGTCAGCCGCGACGCCTGAGGTCGGCAGCGCGCACCCGGCCGCTCTCGGACGGCCGCACCCGCAGCTCGACCGGGTGCGGCCCCCGCGGGCTCAGGACTTCGTCGGACCCCGCCGTAGGTGTCAGGCCCGGCGGCGCAGTGCGAGCGGCACGCGGGCGGCACCTGCGGTGAGCATCGCCGCGCCGATCATGTGCGCGGCGACGAGGACCTCGGGAAGCCCCGTGAAGTACTGGACGTACCCGATGAGGCCCTGCGCGAGCGTGACGACCAGCAGCAGCACGACAGCCTGACGCGCGCGGTCGACGCGGGGGCTGGTGCGGTAGACCATCACCAGCAGCGTGACGAGCAGTGCCGTGAACACCCAGACCGAGGCCGAGTGGAACTGGGTGATGTGCGCAGGGTCGACGGCGAAGCGGTAGCCGACCTCGGAGTCGCCCGAGTGCGGTCCGGCGCCGGTGACCACCACACCGAGCACCAGCACCGGGACGAGCGCGACCATGAGCACCCACGAGACGATGCGGGTCCGGGCCGAGACCAGCGGCTCCGGCGCTCCGTCGCCTTCTCGGCTCCGGTCGAGCAGCACGGCCGAGGCGGCGATGAGGACCATCGAGATGAGCAGGTGGCTGCCGACCACGGCAGGGTGGAGGTCGACCAGCACCGTGATGCCACCGAGGACCGCCTGGAAGACGACCCCGAAGAGCGGGACGAGACCCAGGACCCTGTACGACGTCGACCTGTCGCGGGCGCTCCAGACGAGCACGGCCACGACGATCGCGATGACCCCGAGCACGCCCGTGAGCGTCCTGTTGCCGAACTCGATGAAGGGGTGCAGCGACGTGGCCTCGTGGAAGGACGGCGTGAACTCGCCAGGCTCGCACAGCGGCCAGGTGGAGCAGCCCAGCCCGGACCCTGTGAGCCGCACGGCTCCACCGGTCCCGACGATGACGATCTGGGCGACGAGGTTGGCGACGAGGGCCGGGGTCGTGAACCGACGGGCCGAGTCGAGCCAGCGCCCGACGGTCCCGGGGGTGGTGGGGGCGTCCTGCGGGGTCTGGGTGGTCACCAGTCAAAGGTAGCGGTGGCGGGCCCCTGCACCAGAATCCCGGGCGTCCTCACGTGTGTGAGATCGGCCCGGGCCGGAGGCCGCTCAGCTCCAGCGGAAGAGCTTCCCCGCTCCCCAGCCGAGCGCCGCGGTCCAGCCGAAGAGCACGACGATCGAGAAGGCAGGGATCGAGCCGTCGAGGAAGGCCCCGCGCACGGCTTCGCCGAGGGCCCCTGACGGGAGGAGGAGCGCCACATGGCGCAGCGCGCCGGGGAGCTGGTCGGCCGAGGTGAGGACAGCCCCGAGGACGACGAGCAGCACGAGGACGATGTTCGCGACCGCGAGCACCCCCTCGGCACGCAGCGTCCCGGCGAGCAGCAGCGCGAGCGAGGTGAAGGCCGCCGTCCCGAGCAGCACGGCGACGAGCGCGAGCGGGATGCCGGCGGGGTCAGGACGCCAGCCCAGCACCACCGCGACCACGCTGATCACGGCGATCTGGACGGCCTCGACAGCGAGGACGCCGACGATCTTCGAGGTGAGGAGGCCGCCGCGCCCGAGCGGGGTGGTGGCCATGAGGCGCAGCACGCCGTTGCGGCGGTCGAAGGCCGTCGCGATGGACTGCGAGGTGAAGGCGGCGCTCATCACGGCGAGGGCGATGACACCAGACGTCATGAAGTCGATGCGCGACGCGTCGCCGGTGTCGATCTCGACGATCGAGGTCTGGGTGAGGCCGATCAGCGCCATGACGGGCAGCAGGATCGTCACCATGAGCTGTTCGCCGTTGCGCAGGATCGCGCGGGCCTCGAAGGTCGACTGGGCGACGAGACGGCGGCCGACCGACGCCGCTCCGGCGGTGCTCGGCGCGGGGACGGGGCGCGCGGCCGCATCCTGGGGTGTCGTGCTCATCGCAGGCTCCGTCCGGTGAGGTCGAGGAACACGTCTTCGAGCGTCCGGCGCCCTGTCGAGACGCGGGTGAGCAGGTGAGACCTGTCGGCGCACCAACGGGTCAGGGAGACGAGGGTCGCGGGGGTGACCGCGCCGGAGACCGCGTAGCTGCCGGGTGCTGTCTCGCGCACGCCGGCCCCGAGGGCGCTCGCGAGCGAGAGCGTCTCGAGCCCGGCCGTCGTGGCGAAGGTGAGACCGCCGCCGGACCCGGTGACGAGCTCGGCAGGGGCGCCCTCGGCGATCACCTGCCCGTGGTCCACGATCACGACACGGTCGGCGAGCTCTTCGGCCTCGTCCATGAGGTGCGTGGTGAGGACGATGCTCACGCCCTGGTCACGCAGCGCGCGGACGAGCTCCCAGACGGCGTGCCGGCTCTGCGGGTCCATGCCGGCGCTCGGCTCGTCGAGGAACACGAGCTCGGGTCGGCCGACGAGCGCAGCCGCGAGGGCCAGCCGCTGGCGCTGACCGCCCGAGAGGCGTCGCACGGTGGTCGTGGCGAAGCTGGCCAGCCCGAGGCGTTCGACGAGGTCGTCGACGTCCCAGGGCTCGGCGTACATCGCGGAGACGTGCCGGAGCATCTCGAGGGCACGGACCGAGGTCGGCAGACCGCCGTCCTGGAGCATGACGCCCACCCTGGGCCGGAGCTCGTGGCTGTCGGCGACAGGGTCGAGGCCGAGGACGCGCACGGTGCCCGCGTCGGGCAGGCGCAGCCCTTCGCAGCACTCGATCGTCGTCGTCTTGCCGGCGCCGTTGGGACCGAGCACGGCGGTCACCTGGCCGTGGTGGGCGGTGAGGTCGAGGCTGCGGACGATCTCTCGGCCGTCGTACCTCTTGACGAGGCCGGTGATCTCGACTGCGGGGTTGGAGGGCACGATCGATGAGTCTAGTGGGCGTCGGTGGCAGCGACCGGCGTCGGCCTGCGGTGCCGGTGTGCTCGCCGTCACGGCTGCATCGGCCCAGGTGAGGCTCTCCTTGCTTGCGGGAATGCATTTAGCCCATAAGTATGTTGTCTAAAGTGCGCGAGCCGACGCGCCCCTGCTCGACACCCGTCGCAGGAACCACGACCAGTCGTCACGACAGGCCGACCCAGCACCGACGAGAGCACGAGGAGGACGAGCATGACCATCACGCCCCGCGCGCCGCACGCCACGTCCGCCCGGCTCCCCGCGCCCCGTCCCGCCGAAGGGGTCGACCACGAGTCGACCACCCGGGCCCGGGTGCTCCAGCACGTCTTGTCCGACGGGCCGGTGACTGCCGCAGCCCTCGCCCGGATGCTCGACCTCAGCGCGGCCGGCATCCGCCGCCACCTGGGCTGTCTCGAGGACGACGGCCTGGTCGCGGTCCACGTCGGTCGTCCGACGGGTGGGCGTGGACGCCCCGCCCGTTCCTACGTCGCGACCGACCGCGCCCACGCCGAGATCTCGGGGGAGTACCCCGACATCGCGAGCCAGGCTCTGCGGTTCCTCGCAGAGATCGCCGGTGACGGCGCTGTCGAGGAGTTCGCCCAGGCCCGGATGCTCGAGCTCGAGGAGCGCTACTCCGCTGTCGTGACGGCCGACGACGTCGACGGCCGGGTCCGCCAGCTCGCGGACGCGCTCTCGGCCGACGGCTTCGCAGCGTCGGTCCGCCCCGTCGAGGGCACCTCGACGGTCCAGCTCTGTCAGGGGCACTGCCCTGTCGCGCACGTCGCGGCCCAGTTCCCCCAGCTGTGCGACGCCGAGGCGCAGGTCTTCTCGCGCCTCCTGGGCTCGCACACCCAGCGCCTCGTGACCCTTGCCAACGGCGGTCACGTCTGCACGACCAACGTGCCCGTGCACGTGCCGATGCCGCGGACGAGATCCGCCCGGCCCGGGGTCCCCGAACCACCGGGCCCCGTGGGCACCGACGCTGCTGGCCCAGCCGGCTCCGAAGACTTCTCCGACACCCCCGAACCCACCGTGATCCGACGGCCCATGGAAGGAACAAGATGAGCGCCCCCACGCAAGACACCGCGAACGCTCCGCAGACGCAGAGCGACGAGGAGATCATCGCCTCGATCGGGTCGTACGGCTACGGCTGGCACGACTCCGACGCCGCTGGCGCACTCGCCCGCCGCGGCGTGGACGAAGACGTCGTCCGCAACATCTCCGCTCTGAAGAACGAGCCCGAGTGGATGCTCAAGCTCCGTCTCAAGTCGCTCAAGCTCTTCGAGAAGAAGCCCATGCCGAACTGGGGCTCTGACCTCTCGGGCATCGACTTCGACAACATCAAGTACTTCGTCCGCTCGACCGAGAAGCAGGCCACCAGCTGGGAAGACCTGCCGGCCGACATCAAGGCGACGTACGACAAGCTCGGCATCCCCGAGGCTGAGAAGCAGCGCCTCGTCTCCGGCGTCGCGGCCCAGTACGAGTCCGAGGTCGTCTACCACCAGATCCGCGAGGACCTGGAGGAGCAGGGTGTCATCTTCCTCGACACCGACACCGGTCTGCGTGAGCACCCGGAGATCTTCGAGCAGTACTTCGGCTCGGTCATCCCCGCGGGCGACAACAAGTTCGCCGCGCTCAACACCGCGGTCTGGTCCGGCGGCTCCTTCGTCTACGTCCCCCCGGGCGTGCACGTCGAGATCCCGCTCCAGGCGTACTTCCGCATCAACACCGAGAACATGGGTCAGTTCGAGCGGACGCTGATCATCGCCGACGAGGGCTCCTACGTGCACTACGTCGAGGGCTGCACGGCGCCGATCTACAAGTCGGACTCGCTGCACTCGGCCGTGGTCGAGATCATCGTCAAGAAGAACGCCCGCGTGCGTTACACGACCATCCAGAACTGGTCGAACAACGTGTACAACCTCGTGACCAAGCGCGCCACGGCCGCCGAGGGCGCGACCATGGAGTGGGTCGACGGCAACATCGGCTCCAAGGTGACCATGAAGTACCCGGCCATCTACCTCATGGGCGAGCACGCCCGTGGCGAGACGCTTTCCATCGCCTTCGCGGGTGAGGGCCAGCACCAGGACGCCGGCGCCAAGATGGTGCACGCCGCCCCCCACACCTCCTCCTCGATCGTCTCGAAGTCTGTCGCCCGCGGTGGCGGCCGGACCTCGTACCGCGGTCTGGTCCAGGTCCTCGAGGGTGCCGAGCACTCGGCCTCGACGGTCCTGTGCGACGCGCTGCTCGTCGACCAGATCTCCCGCTCCGACACCTACCCCTACGTCGACGTCCGCGAGGACGACGTCTCGATGGGTCACGAGGCCACGGTCTCGCGGGTGAGCGAGGACCAGCTGTTCTACCTCATGTCCCGAGGCATGGCCGAGACCGAGGCCATGGCGATGATCGTGCGCGGGTTCGTCGAGCCCATCGCGCGCGAGCTCCCCATGGAGTACGCCCTCGAGCTCAACCGCCTCATCGAGCTGCAGATGGAAGGGTCCGTCGGCTGATGACCACCCAGACAGAGTCCACCACCCCCGACGCCACGGACGCCGGCCTGAGCACGGACCACAGCCGTGCCGCCGTCGAGGGCGCGCACACGCACGGGGTCGGCGGCACACCGCAGGGCTCGCGCGCCGAGCGCGTGACGTCCTTCGACCCCGAGGTCATCACGGTCCCGACGGGCCGCGAGGAGGAGTGGCGCTTCTCGCCGATCTCCCGTCTCGCGCCCCTGTTCGAGACCGGCCTGAGCTCGCGCGGCGTCCGCACGACCGTCGTCGAGGCCCCCGAGGTCGAGGTGCAGATCGTCCCGCGTGACGACGAGCGTCTTGGCCGTGCCGGGGTCCCGGGCGACCGCACCGCGGTCACCGCCTGGGCCTCGGTCGAGGAGGCCACGGTCGTGTCGATCCCGGCACAGGCCGTCGTCTCCGAGGTCACCTCGATCCGCGTCGAGGGCATCGACGACACCCCGAGCGCGAGCCACCTGCTCGTGCACGCCGGAGCGCTCAGCGAGTCCGTGGTCGTCCTCGACCACATCGGCCGCGCGACGCTGACCGAGACCGTCGAGGTCGTCGTCGACGACGGCGCGCACCTCACGCTCGTGAGCGTCCAGGACTGGTCCGAGGGCGCGGTCCACGCGTCGTCGCACCGCATCCGTCTGGGCCGCGACGCCAAGGTCAAGCACATCGTCGTGACCTTCGGCGGCGACGTCGTCAGGGTCACCCCCGACGCCGAGTTCACGGCCGAGGGCGGCGAGGTCGAGATGGTCGGCCTGTACTTCGCCGACGCCGACCAGCACCAGGAGCACCGCCTGTTCGTGGACCACGCGGTCCCGAGCTGCAAGTCGCGGGTCACCTACAAGGGTGCGCTCCAGGGCGCCGGTGCCCACACGGTGTGGGTGGGCGACGTGCTCATCCGTGCCGAGGCCGAGGGCACCGACACCTACGAGCTCAACCGCAACCTCGTGCTCTCCGACGGCGCGCGCGCCGACTCGGTCCCCAACCTCGAGATCGAGACAGGTCTCATCGAGGGTGCCGGCCACGCGAGCGCCACGGGCCGCTTCGACGACGAGCAGCTGTTCTACCTGCAGGCTCGCGGCATCCCCGAGGCCGACGCGCGTCGTCTCGTGGTGCGCGGCTTCTTCGCCGAGCTCATCCAGGCGATCGGTGTCGAGTCGGTCGAGCAGCGTCTGCTCGACTCGATCGAGGCCGAGCTGTCGAAGTCGATGAGCGTGATCGAGGGCGGACAGCCGACGGTGGGCGCATGAGCGCCCAGCTCGCCTGCCTGAGCCAGGACGTGCCCCCCGAGTCGGCCCTCAAGGTCGAGCTCGAGGGGGCGTCCGGCACCGTCGACGTCGCGATCGTCCGCGACTCTGACGGAGAGCTCCACGCCATCTCGGACATCTGCTCCCACGGAGCGGTGTCGCTGTCCGACGGCGAGGTCGAGGGCTGCCTCATCGAGTGCTGGCTCCACGGGTCGACCTTCGACCTGCGGACCGGCGCTCCGACCGCGCTGCCCGCCACCCGCCCCGTGCCCGTGTACCCCGTGACGATCGACGGCGAGCGCGTGCTCGTCGACGTCGACGCACCCCTGACCTTTTCCTAGGAGAACCCGAACATGTCAACGCTCGAGATCAAGGACCTGCACGTCAGCGTCGAGACCAAGGAAGGCCCCAAGCCGATCCTGCGCGGTGTCGACCTCACGATCGACTCCGGCAAGACGCACGCCATCATGGGCCCCAACGGCTCCGGCAAGTCGACCCTCGCCTACTCCCTCGCGGGCCACCCCAAGTACCAGGTGACCTCCGGCTCCGTCTCGCTCGACGGCCACGACGTCCTCGCGATGAGCGTCGACGAGCGCGCCCGTGCCGGCCTCTTCCTGGCCATGCAGTACCCCGTCGAGGTCCCCGGTGTCTCGGTGTCGAACTTCCTGCGGACCGCGAAGACCGCGATCGACGGCGAGGCGCCCGCGCTCCGCACGTGGATCAAGGACGTCAAGGGTGCGATGGAGGCCCTGCGCATGGACCCCGCCTTCGCCGAGCGCAACGTCAACGAGGGCTTCTCCGGTGGTGAGAAGAAGCGCCACGAGATCCTGCAGATGGAGCTCCTCAAGCCGAAGTTCGCGATCCTCGACGAGACCGACTCCGGCCTCGACGTCGACGCGCTGCGCATCGTCTCCGAGGGTGTCAACCGCGTGAAGGG
Organism: Sanguibacter biliveldensis; assembly: GCF_033798665.1. Taxonomy (NCBI): domain Bacteria; kingdom Bacillati; phylum Actinomycetota; class Actinomycetes; order Micrococcales; family Sanguibacteraceae; genus Sanguibacter; species Sanguibacter biliveldensis. The sequence goes on along the minus strand of NZ_CP138359.1, from coordinate 2,458,782 downwards.
GAACACCGACACCGGGTTCCTGCTCATCACGCACTACACCCGCATCCTGCGCTACATCACGCCGGACTTCGTCCACGTGTTCGTCGACGGACGCATCGCCGAAGAGGGCGGCCCCGAGCTCGCCGACCGCCTCGAGAACGAGGGCTACGACCGCTTCCTCACGAGCGCGACGGCCTGACCCTCGTCTGACCAGACGTCGTCGGGCGACCCTGCGCGGTCGCCCGACGAGCCCCGTGGCGGGCTGCACGGCGCAGCCCACCACCACGACCGAATCGAGGGACCATGACCGCGACAGACCTGTCGGGTGCCACCACCCACGCGTCGCTGACCGCTGCCGAGCTGGCCGCTGTCCGTGCTGACTTCCCGCTGCTGAGCCGCACGCTCCGCGGTGGTCGTCCGCTCGTCTACCTCGACTCGGGGGCGACGTCCCAGAAGCCCGACCCGGTGCTCGACGCCGAGCAGGACTTCTACCTCCAGCGCAACGCCGCCGTGCACCGCGGAGCCCACCAGCTCGCCGAAGAGGCGACGCTGGCCTTCGAGGACGCCCGCGCGCAGGTCGCCGGCTTCGTCGGGGTCGACGAGGACGAGATCGTCTGGACGTCCAACGCGACGGCTGCGATCAACCTCGTCGCCTACGCGATCTCCAACGCGACCGCCGGGCGCGGGGGAGCGGCCGCACGCCGCTTCGCGCTCGCTCCGGGCGACGAGATCGTCGTGACAGAGTCCGAGCACCACGCGAACCTCGTGCCGTGGCAGGAGCTCGCCGCCCGTACGGGCGCCGTGGTCCGCTGGATCGAGGTCGACGACGACGGGCGTCTGCGCCTGGACCAGCTCGCGACGGTGGTCACCGACCGCACCCGGGTGCTGGCCTTCACGCACGCCTCGAACGTCACCGGCGCGATCACGGACGTCTCCGCCTTCGTGGCGCGGGCCCGTGAGGTCGGGGCCCTGACGGTCCTCGACGCCTGCCAGAGCGTCCCGAACCTGCCCGTGGACCTGCACGCCCTCGGCGTGGACTTCGCGGCCTTCTCCGGGCACAAGATGCTCGGGCCGACAGGGGTCGGTGCGCTCTACGGCCGCCGCGAGCTGCTGGCCGACATGCCGCCTGTCACCACGGGTGGCTCGATGGTCGAGGTCGTCACGATGACCGAGACCACCTACGCGCCGCCGCCGCAGCGCTTCGAGGCCGGCACCATGATGGTCGCGCAGGCCGTCGCCATGGGCGCGGCTGCGCAGTACCTCGGCGACCTCGGTATGGGGGCTGTCGCGGCTCACGAGTCCGAGCTCGCCGCCGAGATGCTGAAGATCTCCGAGATCCCTGGTGTCCGCGTGCTCGGTCCGCTCGACACGACCGACAGGCTTGCCGCGGTGTCCTTCGTCGTCGACGGTGTCCACGCCCACGACGTCGGCCAGGTGCTCGACGACGCAGGCATCGCCGTGCGGGTCGGCCACCACTGCGCGCAGCCTCTGCACAGGCGCTTCGGCGTCGCGGCCTCGGCCCGTGCGTCGGCGTCGGTCTACACGACCGTCGACGAGGTCGTGGCCTTCCGGGAATCGTTGGGTACCGTCCGAGCGTTCTTCGGACTATGAGAGGACGTGTGTCATGAGCAGCCCCATGGAGCAGCTGTACCAGCAGGTCATCCTCGACCACTCGAAGAAGCCGCACGGACGGGGTCTGGTCGACCTCACCGCTGCCTTCGCGAGCGAGTCGCACCAGGTGAACCCGACCTGCGGTGACGAGGTCACCCTGCGTGCCCAGTTCACCGAGACCGAGGACGGCCGCCGGGTCGTCGAGTCGATCAGCTGGGAGGGCCAGGGCTGCAGCATCTCGCAGGCCTCGCTGTCGGTGCTGACCGACCTCGTCACCGGCCAGGACGTGGCGACCACCGAGCACCTCGGGTCGGTGTTCCGCGACCTCATGGGCTCGCGCGGCAAGGGCCTCGACGAGGCCCGCGAGGACGAGCTCGGCGACGCAGCCGCCTTCACGGGCGTCTCGCAGTTCCCGGCCCGCATCAAGTGCGCCCTGCTCGGCTGGTCTGCCCTGCGCGACACCCTGGCGACCTCGGGCGTGCTCGAGGATGCACAGACCGCCACAGCGTCGACCACGCACGAGCACGAGCACGTGTGACCACGAACGTCTGCACGACCCACCCGTACCCATCTTCCGAGGAGAGCAGCTGACATGAGCAGCGACACCGCGAACGACACCCCGCAGGGTGCACCGGCCACGGCCGGGGCGCCGGTCAACGTCGCCGACGTCGAAGAGGGGCTCCGGGACGTCATCGACCCCGAGCTCGGCATCAACGTCGTCGACCTCGGCCTGATCTACGGCATCGCCCTGGACCAGAACCACCACGCCGTCATCGACATGACGCTCACGTCAGCGGCTTGCCCCCTGACCGACGTCATCGAGGACCAGGCGGGCCAGGCCCTCGAAGGCCTCGTCGACGGCTTCCGGATCAACTGGGTCTGGATGCCGCCGTGGGGCCCCGAGAAGATCACCCAGGACGGCAAGGACCAGCTCCGCGCCCTCGGCTTCAACGTCTGACCCGGGCGACGCGGCTGCGGCCTGCAGCCTGACTCTGAAGGCCCGGTACCCATCAGGGTGCCGGGCCTTCGTCCGCGCGGGCGCGGGTTGTGGCGGGCTGGGCGAGCTGCGGTCCGGCGGCCTGGCAGAGCGCCGGTCTGGCGGACTGAGGGCGGCCTGCGGTCAGGCGGTCGCCGTGCGCCCGAGGAGGGTCAACCACCTGGTCGGGGTCGCGTCGTCGAAGGGAGCGCAGTGCTCTTCCACCTCGTCTCGCAGCGTGCTCGCGACGGCCTCGAGATGGGTGACGACCTCGGTCGGGTAGCCCCAGAGCGCCGCGTGCTCTTCGAGCTCGTCTTCGTCGTCGACCCAGGTCCCCCGCACCGGGTCGCGGACGACGTCCAGGTCCATGTCGATCCCGACGACGGTCGCCGAACCGTCCGGCGACCACCCGACGGAGTGCCCCAGGTCGATGTAGACCTCCAGGCCGGCGGCGTGGCCCGGAGCGTAGAACGTTGCAGCCCAGTCTCCGCCGGGCGGGACGAGCACGACGGTGGCGGTCTCGGCCTCGAAGCTGCGGCCAGGACGCCACGATCTCGTGCCCGGACGCTGACCGAGCCAGTCGCCGTGCTCGTCCGAGCCGAGCCAGACGCACTCGTGCTCCCAGTGCTCGGTCCCGGGCCACTTGGTCCAGCGGACCGGGACGGGCTCCCCGGGGACCAGCCCAACCCGGACGTCGGTGCCAGCACGGTCTGGATGTCGCGGGGCTGGGGACGGCTCGCGGGTGTGAGGCGTCGCGTCGTCTGTCGGGGGCATCAGCGCAGGATATGCGCCGGGGGAGGTGTGACGTGCCGCGTGCCACTGACGGGGTTGATGGTGGGCCCCGCGCCGCCCGCGCTGCCCATGCCCCCCCACGCCTGTGCGCCCCGTTCCCCCCACCAGGCGACCTGCGCCGGAAGGCTCAGGTCGAGCGCGCCGTCTGCCGATGCTCTCGTCATGGGGGAACATCACGACACCAACCTGCCCGGAGCAGGGGCCGAAGAGCTGGCCTCGCGTGCCTCGAGACGGGCCGCTCGACTGCGCCACGACCAGGCGATGGGCCACGGCGCCGACGCAGCGGTCGACGAGCAGCTCCGGCAGGCAGAGCGGCGGCTGCGCACGTACTCCCAGGGCGCCGAGGGGGAACGGCTCGTCGCGCAGGCCCTCGGGTTCCTCGAGCGGTACGGCTGGGTCGCACTCCACGACGTCCACTGGCCGGGCCGCCCGAAGGCGAACATCGACCACATCGCCGTAGGCCCCGGTGGCATCGTCGTGATCGACGCGAAGAACTGGACGGGTGACGTCGTCGTCCGGGACGGCGTGCTGCGGCAGAACGGCTACTCGCGCGAGCGGGAGACCACCTCGGCTGCCACGGCGACCTCGGCCGTGGCGGCACGCATCGCGGCGATGCACCGCAGCGCCGTCGTCCCTGTGCTGTGCCTCGTCGCGCAAGACGTCGAGCCCGTGGTCCTCGGGCAGACGACGGTGGTCGGACGATCGGGCCTCGCTGCGCACCTCGTCTCCTTGCCCGTGCGCCTGGCGGCCTACGAGGTCGCCGATGTCGCACGGTTCCTCGCGTCTGACCTGGGCGGGCCGAGGTCGCCCGAGGTCCTCACGTCGGCAGACCTTGTCACGCAGACGCTCGCGAGGGCGGGCTTCACGGTGACCACCCCCGTGGCTCCGCGCAGGGTTCATGGTCGCTCACGGGCGACCAGCACTGTGCGTCAGCAGGGGCCGCGCACGAGGACGTCTGCGCCGACGAGCACCCGACGGGGTAAGCGTCAGCGGGTCGGGCCGTTGCTCCTGCGGCTCACGCTCGGGATCGCCCTGGTCCTCTCGCTCCCGTACAGCCTGCCGTGGTTGGCGGAGACCCTCGGACCTGTCCTCGGCTCGATGGTCGTGCCGGAGGTGCCGACCCAGCAGCCCACCGAGCAGCCCTGACCGCCGACCAGCGTGACCACCGAGCAGCCCTGACCGCCGACCAGCGTGACCGCCGAGCAGCCCTGACCGACGGTCAGCGAGGTTCTTCGTCGGGATCCTCGCCGTCGAGTATCCCGCGTGCGGCGAGGGCGTCGCCCGTGCGGTGCGCACGCGCGACGGTCCGCAGCACGAAGGGGACGAGGTAGGCCCTGGGTGAGCGTTCGAGCCCACGGGCGCGCGCGGCGTCGCGCACCTCCCACGCGAGCTCGACGAGCAGCGGGACCGACCGGAGCATCAGTGTGACGGTGAGCCCCACGACCTCGGGGGAGACGCCGACCCGCCGCAGCGGCCCTGCAGCCCTGACGACTGTGTCGAGGACCCTGTCAGCGGGGGACGTCACCGTCACCACTGTGGCCAGCCCGACCAGTGCGAGCAGCGTCCCGGTCACCGCGACGGCTGCCGCGAGGTCGCGAGACCACCACTGGAACACCCCGAGCACCACACCCACGACCACGACGGGGAGCAGCGCGCGGGAGGTCTGGCGCAGGGGAGCGCCCGTGGCGAGCAGCAGGACAACCGCGACGCCCAGGGCGCTGAGACCGACGACGGGGGTCCGCCACACGGTCAGGACGATCGACAGGCCGGCGAGAGCGGTGATCTTGTACCCGGGGCTCAGCCTGTGCAGCCAGGTGCTGCCCGGCGTGTAGAGGCCGAGCGGGCCTGTCCACCGGGCGCGAGCCGGCCGTCGCCGGGGCGGTTGTGTCGACGGGGACAGCGTCGAGGGGGACCGCGCCGAGGGGGACTGCGCTGAGAGGGGCTGCGCCGAGCCCGACTGCTCCGAGGGGGACTGCTCCGAGGTAGACCTCGCCGACCCGAACTCCGCCGTCATGGCTCGTCCGTCGTGCCGACCCGGGTCGCCATGAGCTCGCGGTACGCGGCGACGGAGGCCTCCGGGGCGCCGTCGGCCACGACCCGCCCGTGGTCGACGACCAGCACTCTTTCCGCGAGCAGCGCTGCGTCGAGGTCGTGGGTCACGTGCACCACCTGCTGCTCGAGGCGTCCCAGCAATGCCGTGACGTGGGTACGCCACCGCAGGTCGAGCAGCGTGGTCGGCTCGTCGCAGACGAGGACGCGCGGCTCGGTCGCGAGCACCCCGGCCAGGGCGAGCAGCTGCTTCTGACCGCCGGAGAGCGCGTGCACGCTGACGTCGGCCAGGTGTGCCAGACCGACCGAACCGAGCACCTCTTCGACACGCTCCGCACGGAGAGGACGTTCCACGCCCGTCCGGCGGACCGACAGCGCGACGTCTTCACGGGGGGTCGGCATCACCAGCTGGGCCTCGGCGTCGGAGAACACAAAACCGACCATCCTGCGCACGGCGCGCCCGTCGTCGTGCGTGTCGAGCCCGTGCACCCGCACGTACCCGCGGGTCGGCAGCACCAGCCCGTTGAGGAGGCGCGCGAGCGTCGACTTCCCCGAGCCGTTCGCCCCGATCACCGCGACCGCGCGCTCGGTGAGCGTCAGGGTGGTCGGGTGGAGGATCGTGACCTCCTCTGGGGTCTCACGGCTCGTGCGACCCCAGCGACGCCCTGCGCTCGCGGGTGCCGCACCTGCCGCGGTGGTCGGAGGGGCCGCGCTCGCCGGGACGGCGACCGAGACGGCGTCGAGCTCGATCACGCGCGCGGCGCGCGACGCACGACCAGCGTCGGGAAGGCGCGCAGCACGGCTGTCGCGACGATGCCGACGGCGACGCACTTGACCAGGTCCGCAGGGACGAAGGCCGCGTTGGCCGTGAACGCCGCCCCGAAGGTGAGGTCTGCGCGCCACATCATCCCGGCGATGCCGAGCGGGTAGACCACGAAGGCCGTCGCGACCGCGCAGGCGAGCATGACCAGGCCGCTGCGCAGCGCCTGCCCGGCCCGCACCGGGATCAGGGCGACGAGCAGCCCGACGACCACGGCTGCGAGCGGGAAGGACACCGCGTACCCGGCGGAGACGCCCGTGAAGATCACCAGCCCCGAGGTGCCCATCGAGAACACCGGGACCCCGGCGACCCCCACGAGGAAGTACAGGGCCACGGCGAGGAAGCCTCGCCACGGCCCCAGCACGGCACCGCACAGCAGCACGGCGAAGGTCTGGAGGGTGATGGGGACCGGCACGACGGCCACGCTGACGGCCGGCAAGATCGCACACACGGCGATGAGTGCCGCGAAGGTGGCGACGAGGGCGACGTCGGTCGCCGTGGACGACCGCACGACGTCGCGGCGGGGGCCGGTCACCGGCTGGGCCGGACCGGCCGGGTGGGTCTGCTCGTCGCTCATGGGGTCCTCGGAGACTGTCGGGGGTGCGGGTGAGGTGCGGGGAGGTGCAGCAGGGGAGCGGCAGGTGCGGTGCTCGGTGGCGCGGCGCCTGGTGTGATGCAGCGAACGATCGTCGGCGGCCGAGGTCCAGCATCCGCCCGGTGCCTCACGCAGAGTGGTCGCCAGCGGAGCCGGTCGCTTCCCCGAGCGGCGTGATGGTGAGCCCGCAGCGATATCGGGTGCCCTCGGAAGCCTATCCACCGATAGAATCGGTGGCGTTTGTGCCCGCCCCCAAGTCTGGCCCCAGGTCTTGTGGGCATCCTACGGAGGACTACCTGTGATCTCTGCCCATGCCGTCGAGCTTCGAGTCGGAGCCCGTGTGCTCCTCGAAGAGGCGACCTTCCGCATCGCACCTGGCGACAGGATCGGGCTGGTCGGCCGCAACGGTGCCGGCAAGACGACCCTCACCAAGACCCTCGCGGGAGAGACGCTGCCCTCGGGCGGGCAGATCACCCGCACCGGCGACATCGGCTACCTGCCGCAGGACTCCAAGTCCGGCGACATGGAGATGATCGCGATGGACCGCGTGCTCTCCGCCCGCAGCCTCGACAAGCTCGTCCGTCAGATGCGCGACACCGAGGGCGAGATGGCCTCGGCCGACGAAGAGACCCAGACGGCGGCCATGGACCGCTACCCCGGCCTCGAGGAGCGCTTCACAGCAGCCGGCGGGTACGCCGCCGAGAGCGAGGCCGAGCGGATCGCCTCGAATCTCGGTCTGTCCGAGCGTGTCCTCGAGCAGAAGCTCGGCACGCTCTCGGGTGGTCAGCGACGCCGCGTCGAGCTCGCGCGCATCCTCTTCTCGGGTGTCGGGACGCTCCTGCTCGACGAGCCCACCAACCACCTCGACGCCGACTCGATCATGTGGCTGCGCGACTACCTCAAGTCCTACGCCGGCGGGTTCATCGTCATCAGCCACGACACCGAGCTCATGCGGGCCACCGTCAACAAGGTGTTCCACCTGGACGCCAACCGCGGCGAGATGGACCAGTACAGCCTCGGCTGGGACGCCTACCTCGAGCAGCGCGAGACCGACGAGCGTCGCCGCCGTCGCGAGCGCGCCAACGCCGAGAAGAAGGCCGGAGTGCTGCTCGTCCAGGCCGAGAAGATGCGCGCCAAGGCCACCAAGGCCGTCGCCGCGCAGAACATGATCCGCCGCGCCGAGCGCATGCTGTCCTCACTCGAGGGCGAGCGCGTGAGCGACCGCGTGGCCAAGCTCCGCTTCCCGACCCCTGCACCGTGCGGCAAGACGCCGCTCACGGCGTCGGGCCTCAGCAAGGCCTACGGCTCGCAGGAGGTCTTCACAGGGGTCGACCTCGCGATCGACCGCGGCTCGCGCGTCGTGATCCTCGGCCTCAACGGTGCCGGCAAGACGACGCTGCTGCGCATCCTCGCGGGGGTCGAGCAGTCCGACAGCGGCGCGGTCCACCCGGGTCACGGCCTCAAGCTCGGGTACTACGCGCAGGAGCACGACACCCTCGACCTCGACGCGACAGTCCTGGAGAACCTGCGCCACAGCGCCCCGAACCTCAGCGACACCGAGGTCCGCTCCGTGCTCGGCTCGTTCCTGTTCTCCGGGGACGACGCCGACAAGCGCACCAACGTGCTCTCCGGTGGTGAGAAGACGCGTCTCGCGCTCGCGACGATCGTCGTCTCGGGTGCTAACGTGCTTCTGCTCGACGAGCCCACCAACAACCTCGACCCTGCGTCCCGCGCCGAGATCCTCGGAGCCCTCAAGACGTACGAGGGAGCCGTCGTCATGGTCACCCACGACCACGGCGCCGTCGAGGCGCTCTCGCCCGAGCGGGTCTTGCTGCTGCCCGACGGCGACGAAGACCACTGGAACGACTCCTACGCGGAGCTCATCGAGCTCGCGTAGCGGTCCGCACGTCCGTGCTCACGCCGCGCCGCAGCTGGTGTGCGGCGACCGAGAAGGAGTAGAAGTGGCAGGACAAGGCCAGAGACGATCTGGGCGTGCGCAAGACGCGAAGGGCACCTCAGGCTCGAAGGGCGGCCAGGGAGCCTCCGGCGGCCAGGGTGCCAAGAGCTCCCGAGGGGCGAAGAGCCCCCGGGGCGCGAAGGCGGCTCAGGGGGCGTCCGGTGCTCAGCGCCGCCGTGCCCCGCGCCGGACCCCGCAGGGGATCGTCGAGGTGCTCGTCGAGGTCGCCCGCGACGTCGACGCCGCTGTGAAGCGACCGCCGTCGAGCCCGGCGGTGCGCACCAAGTTCCAGGTCGTCGCCCTCCTCGTGCGTGAAGAGCGCGCCAGGGTCAAGGCGGACGACAGCCTGACGACGTCCAAGCGCGCCGAGGAGCTCAAGCGCCTCGACGGTGTCGCGACGATGCTCGCGAAGACAGCTGCTCGGGACACCTCGTTGCTCGCCCTGCTCGCCGATGACGCGAGGGTCTCCGACGCGGCACGGGCGCTCAAGGCGAAGGTGATGCGTGCGGGTGGTCTTGAGCCACCGGAGCCGTCCGAGGACCCGACGCCCGTGGCTCCCACGACGCCGACCTTCAGCTCGTCGCCCCAGGTGGTGCCCCGGTCTGTCGTCTCCCGCCAGATGGCGAACCCCTTCTTGGCCCCGGACTTCGAGGCGGCTGCCCAGCGCGCCGCGCCGCGTGCCCGCAGGCTCGCCGGCTGGGAGCTGCTCGAGCCGCTCTTCAGGTCCTTCGAGAAGGCAGCCACCGGCGCGCCGGCCTGCATGGCGCTGCCCGACCCGCGTCCGGTGCCGGTCCCGAGCGGCCGCGACCTCATGCCGCACCAGGCGCAGGTCGTCACCGCTGCGGCTCGCGGCCACCGGACCTTCTTGCTCGCCGACGAGCCCGGGCTCGGCAAGACGGCCCAGGCCCTGCTCGCCGCCCAGGCCGCTGACGCCTACCCGCTCCTGGTCGTGGTGCCCAACGTCGTCAAGGCGAACTGGGCGCGCGAGGTGGCCCTGTGGACGCCGTCGCGCCGCTCCACGGTGGTCCACGGAGACGGCGACCAGATGGACGGCTTCGCCGACGTGGTGATCGTCAACTACGAGATCTTGGACAGGCACGTCGGGTGGCTCGGCGACCTGGGGTTCCGCGGGATGGTCGTCGACGAGGCCCACCTCATCAAGAACAAGACCTCCCAGCGGTCCCAGCACGTGCTCGCGCTCTCCGACAGGATCCGGACCCGCGTCGCCAGGCCGCTGCTCATGGCGCTGACCGGGACACCACTGATCAACGACATCGAAGACTTCCGGGCGATCTGGCAGCTCCTCGGCTGGATCGACGCCAAAGGACCGCTCGGCGCGCTCGCAGACGCTCTCGAGGACACCGGGCTCACCCCGGCCGACCCCGGGTTCTCGGCCGCCGCGCGTGCCAGCGTCATCGACATGGGGATCGTGCGCCGCCGCAAGATCGACGTCGTGGCCGACATCCCGGCCCGCCGAGTCGCTGACCTGCCCGTCGAGCTCGACGGGGCAGCGGGACGGTCGATCCGCGCGGCCGAGGCGGCCCTGACCGCCCGGCTCGTCCAGCGCTACACCACTGCCCTGGAGCTGCGGACCGGGGGCTCGGTCGTCGACGAGATCGACGGGATCGACCACGAGCTCGTCCGCCGGGTCGCGGCGGCCGAGCTCAAGGACTCGACCTCGAAGGCCGGCGGCGAGAACGTCTTCACGATGGTCCGGCGGATCGGCCAGGCCAAGGCGGGCCCGGCGGCCGACTACGCCGCGCAGCTCGCCCGCAACGTGGGCAAGGTGGTGTTCTTCGCCAAGCACGTCGACGTCATGGACCAGGCCGAGCAGCTCTTCGCCGAGCGCGGCATCCGCTACGCCTCGATCCGTGGAGACCAGACGACGAAGGTGCGGGAGAAGAACATCACCGCCTTCGTCGAGGACCCCGACGTGCAGATCGTCGTCTGCTCCCTGACAGCCGCAGGCGTGGGCCTCAACCTCCAGGTGGCCTCGAACCTCGTGCTGGCCGAGCTCTCGTGGACCTACGCCGAGCAGACGCAGGCCATCGACCGCATCCACCGCATCGGGCAGGCGGAGCCTGTCACGGCGTGGCGGATCATCGCGGCGCAGACCGTCGACTCGAGGATCGCCGAGCTCATCGACAGCAAGTCCGGGCTGGCCGCCCGCGCCCTCGACGGGGCGAGCGAGGAGGACGTCACTTCGGCGACGTCCGTCCAGCTCGAGACGCTCGTCGGCCAGCTGACCGACGCGCTCCGGCCGCCTGAGCTGGTCTGATCTCGCAGCAGGTAGCAGGTAGCAGGTAGCAGGTAGCAGGCAGCAGGTAGCAGCCCGGCGACTCGTGAGGTCAGCGGCTCAGCCGCTCAGCGGCCCGCCAGGGCACGCGGCTCAGCGCGTCGAGCTCGAGTCGATGAGAGCATCTTCGATCTCTTCGGCGCTCTGGCGCCCGCGACGTCGCCCTGGTGTCCCTGAGGGTCCAGGTCGGTGCGGCCCGCCGGTCGACTGCGGTCCGCCGAGCGGGCCATCGCCGTCGCGCGCCCCGCCGGCATCGCCGAGCGCGGCGAAGGGGTGCGGGAGGTCGCCGAGGGCCTCGATGGTCGCGTCTCGGCGCTCGCGTCGGATCAGCACGACGAAGCCTGCGACGCCGCCCACGGCGAAGACCCACCACTGGAAGGCGTACGACAGGTGGGACCGCGGGTCTGTGTCGGGGACGGGCAGGGTCGCGAGCCCTTCGGCGGGCTGGCCGTCCTCGGCCGCGAGGGCCCCGTAGCCCCCGTAGGTGCGTCCGTCGGCCCATGCCGCTCCGTCAGGCCCGGCAGCGAGCACCTGGGCCGTGTTGATGGCCTGCACCTGACCTGGAGGCGCGCCGTTGTCCGCTGCGGGCTCGTCGGCGCGCAGGCGGAGCGTCAGCTCGACCTCGCCTCCCGGGGGAGCGGGCAGCGCGTCAGGGGTCGAGCTGTTCGAGCCGTAGGGGATCCACCCGCGGTTCACCACGATGACAGTGCCCTCGTCGGTGACGAAGGGCACCAGCACGTGGAAGGCTGCCTGGCTCTCGACGGGGCGGTTGCGGAGCAGGACGGTCTTGTCGGCCTCGTAGGTCCCCGAGACCGTGACACGTCGCCAGACGTCGGAGGCCGGCACCACGTCGCCGGGGCCGTCGAGCAGCTCGTCGATCGGCACGGGGTCGGAGGCGTAGTTGGCCTCGATGACAGCGATCTGCGCGTCGCGGTCGACGTGCCGGTTCCACTGCCACCGGCCGGCGAGCACACACCCTGTGAACAGGACGGCGACGCCGAGGGCGAGGGCGACCCACTGCCGAGGGGTCCGCAGCTGGACGCGCGGCGCTGCGGCCTCGGGTGCTGGTGCCTCCGCGGTGCGCTGCGCAGCGGTCGCCTCGGCGCGCTGCGCGGCGGTCGCCTCCGCGCCCTGCGCGGCAGTCGGCTCGACGGGCGTCTGCGTCTCGCGGGGCGCCCCGGGGGCAGGGGACGGTGCGTCGGTCACTGTGCCGGCTGCTGCTCGAGATCGGTGACCGGGACCGTGCCGTGGCGGAACCCGCGTGCGTCGAGGAAGGTCTCGAGGTGCTCGCGGTGGTCGTCGCACGCGAGCCACACCTTCCGGCGCTCAGGGGTGTGGATCTTCGGGTTGTTCCACAGCAGACCCCACCGGGCCTCGGCGCGGCAGCCCTTGCCGCTGCACACGAGGTCGTCGGAGATGGGGTCGGCGAGGCCGAGCAGGTCGATCATGGGTGCCTCTCGTCGTGCTGGGCTGCCGGGGGAGCGTCGTCGGCCGGCGGGGTGGTCGACCCTCCATCTTGGCCCGAACCTGACGTCGGGCGTGACTGCGGGCCGTCGCCCGGCCCCTCGGGGTCCATCACGTGGACGTAGACGGGCGGGTCCTCGGTCGTCGGCCGAGCAGACGCCGGACCGAAGGGCCCTGTCGCGCCCTCGGCAGACGGCAGCTGGTGGTACTCCATGAGCGGACCCTGGGTCTCCTGCCCCTTGACCCTCGTCTCGTTGGCGCTGACGACAGCCACGTAGGGGAGCAGGACCGCGCCGGCCAGCAGAGCCCACATGAGCCACCCGTCGGCGAAGAACGCACCGGCGAAGCACGCGAGGCGGATGCCCATCTGGAGCAGGTACCGCTTGGCGCGTCGGGACTGGTCTTGCCTGAGGGAGTCGGCGGCGTTCGTGATCCGGTGCACCTCGTCGCGGTGCTCGGAGCGCCCGCGGGTGCCAGGAGTCTTCACGCCCTCGAGTTTACGCGCGGAGGGCTCGTGACGCCCCTCACGATCTTTGTCGGTGACGCACAGTGGAAGCCTTGTCCGACCAGCACAGGACCCCCACACTCTGTAGGGTTCCCACTAGTGCTGACCCGCCGACCTGAGGATTCCTGCGCGCCTGGGCGACCTCGTGTCGGCTACCGTTCTGACGCGGGGTCTGCATCGTGCGGACCCAGAGACCGGCTCACCGCAACCGCGGCCCGGCCGGCACGACCCACCAGACGAACGATCTCCAGGAGGACCTGTGGCAGCGGCTGAGACAGCGACGGCTGAGACGACGGGACGCACGCCACGGGTGGTCCTGGTGACCGGCGCGAACCGCGGCATCGGCCGCGCGATCGCGGAGCGCTTCGTCGCCGAGGGCGATCGCGTGGCGACCATCTACCGCAGCGGAGACCTGCCCGAGGGTGTGTTCGGAGCCGTCGCCGACATCAGCGACACTGCCGCGGTCGACGCAGCCTTCACGGCCATCGAGGCCGAGCTCGGCCCCGTCGAGGTGCTCGTGGCGAACGCGGGCATCACCCGCGACCAGCTGCTCATGCGCATGACCGACGAGGAGTTCGAGAGCGTCGTCGACGTCAACCTCACGGGGACGTTCCGCTGCGTGCGCCGGGCGTCCAAGGGCATGATCAAGATGCGCCGAGGGCGCATCGTCCTGGTCTCCTCGGTCATCGGCCTCTTCGGCGGCGCCGGTCAGGTCAACTACGCGGCGTCCAAGGCTGCCCTCGTCGGCATGGCCCGCTCGATCACCCGCGAGATCGGCTCGCGCAACATCACCGCGAACGTCGTCGCCCCGGGCTTCATCAACACCGCGATGACCGCCGAGCTCCCCGAAGAACGCCAGAAGACCTACAAGGCGTCCATCCCGGCCGGCCGCTTCGCCGAGCCGTCCGAGGTCGCCGGTGCCGTCTTCTTCCTCGCCTCACCCGACGCCGGCTACATCAGCGGCGCCGTCATCCCCGTCGACGGTGGCCTCGGCATGGGTCACTGACCCACCCGCGACCACCATCTCCCTGCATCACCACCCCTCCGTCGGAAGGAACAGGCATATGGGCCTGCTCGAAGGTAAGAAGCTGCTCGTCACAGGCGTCCTCACGGACCACTCGATCGCGTTCCACGTCGCGCGCCTCGCGCAGCAGGAAGGCGCGCAGGTCGTCCTGACGTCCTTCGGCCGCCAGTTCCGCCTTACCCAGGCGATCGCCAAGCGCCTCCCCGAGGCCGCGCCTGTCGTCGAGCTCGACGTCACCGACGACGAGCACCTCGCAGCGCTCGAGGCCAACGTGCGTGAGCACGTCGACCACATCGACGGTGTCGTCCACTCGATCGGCTTCGCACCGCAGTCCGTCATGGGCGGCAACTTCCTCAGCGGTGAGTGGAAGGACGTCGCGACGGCCCTCGAGGTCTCCGCGTTCTCGCTCAAGTCCCTCGCGGTCGCCGCGAAGCCCCTCATGACCAACGGTGGTGGCTCGATCGTCGGCCTCACCTTCGACGGCAGCTTCGCGTGGCCCGTCTACGACTGGATGGGTGTCGCCAAGGCCGCCTTCGAGTCGACCTCGCGCTACCTGGCCCGCGACCTCGGCGCCGACAACATCCGCGTCAACCTCGTCTCCGCCGGACCGATCCGCACCACAGCGGCCAAGTCGATCCCCGGCTTCGAGAAGATGGAGGGCGGCTGGCCCGAGCGCGCCCCCCTCGGCTGGGACCAGACGAACCCCGAGCCGACGGCCCGCGCCGTCGCCGCCCTGCTCTCCGACTGGTTCCCCGCGACCACCGGTGAGATCGTCCACGTCGACGGTGGCGTGCACGCGATGGGTCTGTGACCTTGTCCACCCCCACGGTCCGCCGCCTGGTCCTGCTGCGCCACGCGAAGGCAGAGCCTGGCGGCACCGTGCCGGACGTCCTGCGGCCCCTCGCCCTCTCGGGCCGGTCGCAGGCGTCTGCGGTCGGGCGCTCCCTCACGGACGCCGAGATCGCCCCCGAGGTCGTGCTGTGCTCGGACGCTGTCCGCACGCGCCAGACCTGGGACCTCGTGCGCTCGGGCCTCGGTGACGTCGAGCTCGACGTCACCGTGACCCCGGACCTCTACACGGCGGACGTCGCGCAGGTCCTCGCGCTCGTCGGAGCCGTCGACGAGCGGGTCCGCACGATCCTCGTGGTCGGCCACGAGCCGATCATGTCCTCGGTCGCCGAGCACCTCGCCGGTCCCGGCTCCGAGTCTGCGGCACTGCGCCAGGTGCAGGTCGGGGTCCCGACAGCCTCGTACTCCGTGCTGGAGTCCGAGCAGCCGTGGGACGCATGGGGTCGCAAGACCAGCACGCTGCTGCGGCTGGTCCGCCCGAAGGACTGAACGCTCGACAGACCGAGCGTTTGATGGTCTGAGGCAGCCCTGGCCGGGCGTCGCTCGCGCGGCGCCCGGCCGAGGCTGTCTGGGCTTGCGGAGCGGGCAGCCCGTACCTGTCCCGGGAGCAAGCGACGGACGGCTCGCAGAGGTGTCGATCCTGCGGTCGGTTCGTCCGGTCACCACCGGGTGTCACGCCTCAGACCGCGTCGATGATCTCCAGCACGGCGTCCAGGCGGGGACCGTCAACCGAGTACGGTGCCTGCTCCCGCACGACAGGCTTGGCCGCGAAGGCGATCCCGATCCCGGCCGCACCGATCATGTCGAGGTCGTTGGCGCCGTCACCGATCGCCACGGTGTCCTCGATCGCGATGCCCTCCTCTGCGGCGAGCTCGCGGAGCGTCTGCGCCTTGTACGCACGGTCGACCACCTGCCCGACGGTCCGGCCGGTGAGCACACCGTCGGTCACCTCGAGGTGGTTCGCCCGGAAGCGCGTGATGCCGAGCTCCGCGGCGAGCGGCGCGACGACCTCGGTGAAGCCGCCCGAGACGAGGGCGACCACCCATCCGCGCCGGTGGCACTCCGCGACGAGCTCGCGGGCCCCGGGCGTGAAGGTGGTCCGTCGACGGACCTCGTCGAGCGCAGACACCGGCACCCCTGCCAGGGTCGCGACACGCTCGCGCAGCGAGTCCGCGAAGTCCAGCTCGCCCCGCATCGCGCGCTCGGTCACCGCGGCGACCTGCGCCTGCGTGCCCGCGTGCGCAGCGATGAGCTCGATGACCTCTTGGGAGATGAGCGTCGAGTCGACGTCCATGACGACGAGGCGGCGGGGGCCCGTGCCTGCACTCTCGGGCTGGGTGGCTGCCGTGGCGGCGGGGACAGCGGGCAGGGCGTCAGGTGCTGGCGTCTCGGTCACCGGACCAGCCTAGGCGCAGCCTCACGAAGCAGAAGGCCGCGCCCGGCCAGCGGACGGATCCACCGTCAGGCTGCGTCGAGGACGACAGCCCGCCCGGACCAGCTGGACCAGAATCGCTGGCTCTCGACGCTGCGGTGCGTCGCACCCCAGCGCGACGGGTCGGCGAAGACCGTGCGGGCCCCGGAGGCAGACCGCCTCTCGCCGAGGAGCACGACGAGGTGACCGCCGCGGCTCCCGTCTTCAGGGAAGGAGATGCTGCACGAGACGATCGACGGGAGGCCTCGCTCGCAGGCGTCCACCAGCTGGTCTCGGCTGTGGGACCCCGTCGGGTGTGCAGGCACGCCCAGTGCGGTGAGCATCTCGGATAGCCCGGAGTGGATCCAGCCGCGTTCGCCGAGCGCACCTGAGTCGATGCCAGCCCGGACCACACCGAGGTAGTCGGGGGCGGCACCTCGGACGAAGCTCGTGATCATGTGGACGCACGCGACCCCGCACAGTGTGTCTCCGAGCTCTGTCCTGTCGTGGTCGGGGAAGGCCGCGTAGAACTCGTCGTCGGTGTACTCGTCAGGATGCTGGCACCTGCGCACGAGGGAGGCCGTCGGGAGGGGTGCTCCGTCGTTGGTCATCGGAGCCCAGGTCGAGTCGCGGTCCACATCCGACTATTGTCGGTTTGTCGATGGTTTGGGTCAACTTGCGGGGCATCGCGCGTTGCGCGAGATCGGCCATGAACCTTCCCCTCTCACGACGCACGAGAGCCGCGCCCGCACAGCGGACGCGGCTCTCAGGTGCCGGGCTCGGGACGAGCCGCGGCGAGGTGTTCTCCGGGACGCAGTCGCCTACTCGACGATCGACCCCTTCGGCACCACCGTGATGCCAGAGTCGGTCACGGTGAAGCCGCGGGCGCGGTCCTCCTCGGCGTTGAGGCCGACGCGGGCGCGTTCCTTGATGATGACGTTCTTGTCGACGATCGCGCGGTGGACCTGCGCGTGCCTGTGCACCTGGACGTCGTCGAGGAGGACGCTGTCCGACACGGCGGCCCAGGAGTGCAGGTGGACACCGGGGGAGAGCACCGAGCCGACGACTGTCGCCCCGGAGATGAGCACACCTGGGGAGACGATCGAGTCGGCTGCGTGGCCGAGGCGGCCTGCACCAGCGTGCACGAACTTGGCGGGCGGGAGCCCGACGTAGCCCGTGTGCAGCGGCCACTCGTGGTTGTACAGGTTGAACACCGGGGTGACGGCGATGAGGTCTTTGTTGGCCTCGTAGTAGGACTCGATGGTGCCGACGTCGCGCCAGTAGTCGCGGTCGCGGTCGGTCGAGCCGGGCACGTCGTTGCGGATGAAGTCGTAGACGCCGGCGGTCCCGCGGTCGACGAAGTACGGGACGATGTCGCCGCCCATGTCGTGGCGCGACTCGAGGTTGTCGGCGTCCTTGGTGACGGCCTCGACGAGGGCGTCGGCGTTGACGACGTAGTTGCCCATCGACGCGAGGATCTCGCCGGGGGAGTCGGCGAGACCGACGGGGTCGGTCGGCTTCTCGAGGAAGGCGCGGATCTTGTCGGGGGAGGCAGGGTCGGTGTCGATCACGCCGAACTCGGTCGCGAGTGCGATCGGCTGGCGGATGCCGGCGACCGTGAGCTCGGCGCCCGAGGCGATGTGCGCGTCCACCATCTGGGAGAAGTCCATGCGGTAGACGTGGTCTGCTCCGACCACGACGACGATGTCAGGACGCTCGTCCTCGATGATGTTGAGGCACTGGTAGATCGCGTCGGCCGAGCCGAGGTACCAGTGCTTGCCCACACGCTGCTGCGCGGGGACCGGTGCGACGTAGTTGCCCAGCAGCGCTGACATCCGCCACGTCTTGGAGATGTGACGGTCCAGGCTGTGGGACTTGTACTGCGTGAGCACGACGATGTGCAGGTAGTGCGAGTTGACGAGGTTCGAGAGCGCGAAGTCGACCAGCCTGTAGATCCCGCCGAAGGGGACAGCTGGCTTGGCGCGGTGCGCCGTCAGCGGCTTGAGTCGGTTGCCTTCGCCGCCGGCCAGGACGATCGCGAGAACTTTAGGGGCTGCCATGCCATGACCTTAGAGCCGCGCGCCCCCAGATGCACCCAGAAGCGCTACCGTGTCGACCGTGAGAATCGACCTGTTGACCCGTGAGTACCCTCCGTTCGTCTATGGCGGGGCTGGTGTTCACGTCGCCGAGCTGTCGGCCGTGCTGCGCAGCCGCGTCGACGTGCGCGTCCGCTGCTTCGACGGCCCCCGGACCGCCCCCGACACCCCGGAAGGAGTGACCGGCTACGGCGTCCCCGGCGGTCTCGACGACGTCAACCCTGCGCTGGCGACCTTCGGCGTGGACCTCGCGATGGCTGGCGACGTCGCCGGAGCCGACCTCGTGCACTCCCACACCTGGTACGCGAACCTCGCCGGGCACCTCGCGGGTCTGCTGCACGGGGTGCCGCACGTGCTCTCCGCGCACTCCCTCGAGCCGTTGCGCCCGTGGAAGGCCGAGCAGCTCGGCGGGGGCTACGCGCTCTCCGGCTGGGCCGAGAAGACCGCCTACGAGGGCGCCGCCGGGATCATCGCGGTGAGCGCCGGCATGCGCGAGGACATCTTGCGTTCTTACCCTGACGTCGACCCCGCCAAGGTGCACGTGGTCCACAACGGCATCGACCTCGACGGATGGGTCCGACCCACGGGTGACGAGGCGGTCCGTGCCGACTCTGTCGTCCGTGCGCTCGGCATCGACCCCGACAGGCCCGCCGTGGTGTTCGTCGGCCGCATCACCCGCCAGAAGGGCCTGCCGTACCTGCTGCAGGCTGCCGCGCGTCTCCCGGAGGACGTCCAGCTGATCCTCTGCGCCGGTGCGCCCGACACGCCCGAGATCGCCGAAGAGGTGTCCTCGGCCGTCGCCGAGCTCTCGACGCGCCGCAGCGGGGTTGTCTGGATCGAGGAGATGCTCTCCCGCCCCGACCTCGTCGCAGTGCTCGCGGCATCGACGGTCTTCGTCTGCCCGTCGGTCTACGAGCCGCTGGGCATCGTGAACCTCGAGGCGATGGCCGTCGGGCTCCCGGTGGTCGGCAGCGCGACAGGCGGCATCCCCGAGGTCGTCGACGACGGCGTCACCGGGCTGCTCGTGCCGATCGACCAGGTGCAGGACGGCACCGGGACCCCGACCGACCCGGAGACCTTCGTCAGCGACCTCGCCCGCGCGCTCACTGACGTGGTGACCGACCCCGAGCGTGCCGCGGCGATGGGTGTCGCCGCCCGCCGCCGGGTCGAAGCCCACTTCGCGTGGGACGCGATCGCCGACCGTACCCTCGCGGTCTACGAGACCGTCCTCGAGCAGTGGGCGGCGCGGTAGGTCAGAGCAGGATCAGTCGTCGGCGGGGACGTGGAGCGTCGCCGCCGACATGGCGCGGCGGGCGGCGCGGTAGGTCAGAGCAGGATCAGTCGTCGGCGGGGACGTGGAGCGTCGCCGCCGACATGGCGCGGCGGGCGGCGCGGTCGACCTCGCGCAGGGCTGTCGACCGCTGGTCGGCCTGCCACAGGTTGACGGCTCCGCCGTCGTCCATGGTCGCGAGGTCGACGATGGCCCGCAGCCGGGCCGCCGACTGGAACACCTCGGCGCGGCGCGCGTCGACCCCGCGCGGCAGGACCGACCTCAGGTCGACGGGCTCACGCAGCGACGCGATGATCCCGGCAGCGTCTTCGCGCCACCTCGACACGTCGAGCTCCATGAGTGCCTCGGTCGCCTCCCGCAGGCCCAGGCGGAGCTGGCGCTGTGCGTCGTCGAGCGTCCCCACGGCGCCGACGGTCCGCAGCTCCCAGGGGTCGACCCGCACCCCGTGCCACGTCACGAGGTGACCGGGCTCGAGGTCAGACCCGAACCTCTCGACCTCGGGGGCGAAGGCCCAGTGCTCGAGGACCTCGGGGGCGTCCGGCCCCGCAGGCACGAGCGGCGCAGGTGGCGCATCAGCCACGACGGTCACCAGGACGCACTCCTCGGCGTCGACGGCCCGCGCGCTCACCGGGGCGGGTACGCCCATCGCGTCGCCGGGCCCGGGGAAGACGGCAGCGACCGAGCGCACCCGACCGGCCCACGCCGAGAACAGGCTGCCCACGGTCGGGGTGTCGAGGCCCGGCGGCACGTCGCCGGCGAGCTGGTGCGGCTCGTCGTCGTCGACGACGGTGCGGGCCGCCGCGGCAGCCTCCTCGGTCGACGAGACGGCCCACAGCCACAGGGCGAGCGAAGCGGATCGGGGCACGATCGCCCCCGGGTCTGGACGCGCCGACGAGCGCGGAGAGAGCGAAGTCACGACGACCAAACTACGCCGCTCACGGCCAGACGTGGCGTGCCACGGTCGGCGACCGTCACCGGATGCGGATAGGGTCGGTGACCATGACCTGGGTGCTTGACCTCGAGAACGTCTCTGTCCGCCGCGGTGAGAAGAACATCCTCGACGACGTGTCGTGGCAGATCGCCGAAGGCGAACGGTGGGTGATCCTCGGCCGCAACGGAGCCGGGAAGACGACCCTCCTGCAGATCGCCTCCGCGCGCATGCACCCGACGAAGGGTGTCGCCAAGATCCTCGACACCCAGCTCGGCAAGGTCGACGTCTTCGAGCTCCGCCCGCGTATCGGCCTGGCCAGCGCAGCGCTCGCCGACCGCATCCCCGCCTCCGAGACCGTCTCCGACGTCGTCCTCACCGCCGCCTACGCCGTGACCGGCCGCTGGCGCGAGTCCTACGAAGACCTCGACGTGGCGCGGGCGGGCGACCTGCTCGCCGTGTTCGGCGTCGACCACCTCGCCGACCGCCGCTTCGGCACGCTGAGCGAGGGCGAGCGCAAGCGTGTCCAGATCGCCCGCGCGCTCATGACCGACCCCGAGCTGCTGCTCCTCGACGAGCCGGCCGCCGGACTCGACCTCGGTGGCCGCGAAGAGCTGGTCGGAGCGCTGTCGGAGCTCGCCGCGTACCCGCAGTCACCCGTCCTCGTGCTTGTGACGCACCACGTCGAAGAGATCCCGCCGGGCTTCACCCACGTCATGCTCATGCGTGACGGCGGCGTGCACATCGCCGGGCCGATCGAGGAGGTCCTCACCGACGAGCACCTGAGCGAGGCCTTCGGTCTGCCGCTCGAGGTGACGCGCTCGGGTGACCGTTGGGCCGCCCGTGCAGCCCAGGTCGAGGCCGTGCGCACCGGGGGCCACGCCGACTGAGCAGGGGACTTCTCCCCGCTGCGAGGCCGACCCAGCACATGCCAGACCGCCCCGGATAGGGTAAAGTTTAGGCAAAGCCGGGTTTGGCTTTCTCAGAGCGGAGGCACCCATGGACTGGTACTGGTGGATCGGAGCAGCGCTGCTCCTCGTGGTCGTCGAGATGGTCTCTCTCGATCTCGTGCTCATCATGTTCGCCGGGGGTGCGATCGCCGCCGGGATCGCCAGCGCCCTCGGCCTCGGCCTGGTCGGCCAGATCGTCGTCTTCGGCGTCGTGTCGACCCTGCTGCTCCTCGCCCTGCGGCCGTGGCTGCTCAAGTACCTGCGGCAGCGCACACCCCTCGTCGAGACAGGCGTCGCGGCGCTCGCAGGCCGGACGGGGACCGTCGTCTCTGAGGTCAGCGACGAGTCTGGCCGCATCAAGCTCCTCGGCGAGGTGTGGACCGCCCGGTCTCTCGGTGACGTCACCTTCCCTGTCGGCGCGGACGTCCGCGTCGTGAAGATCGACGGGGCGACGGCGGTCGTCGACGCCGTCGAGGCCCCCTACAGCTCACCCGGCGCGCCGCCAGTCCTCTGAGGTCTGGGCCCAGAGCCCAGCACCTTCGACGGCAGCGCCTCATCGACCGACCACCCACCGCACCCCGAGAGGACCCTCATGAACGATGGCAACAGCGGCCAGGTCATCGGCCTGGTCATCGCAGCGCTCATCGCGCTGTTCTTCATCATCGCCCTGGCGCGTGCCGTCCGGGTCGTCCCGCAGACCGCCTCGCTCATCGTCGAGCGGCTCGGTCGCTACTCCCGCACGATGGACGCCGGTCTGCACTTCCTCATCCCCTTCGTCGACAGGGTCCGCGCCGGCGTCGACCTGCGCGAGCAGGTCGTGTCCTTCCCGCCGCAGCCGGTGATCACCTCGGACAACCTCGTGGTGAGCATCGACACCGTCCTGTACTTCCAGGTGACCGACCCCAAGTCGGCCGTTTACGAGATCGCCAACTACATCACCGCGATCGAGCAGCTCACCGTCACGACGCTGCGTAACGTCATCGGGTCCATGGACCTCGAGCAGACCCTCACCAGCCGCGACCAGATCAACGGTCAGCTGCGTGGCGTGCTCGACGAGGCCACCGGGCGCTGGGGGATCCGCGTCAACCGTGTCGAGCTCAAGTCGATCGACCCGCCGCAGTCCATCCAGGGCTCGATGGAGCAGCAGATGCGCGCCGAGCGTGACCGTCGTGCCGCGATCCTCACGGCCGAGGGCTTCAAGCAGTCGCAGATCCTCACGGCCGAGGGTGAGAAGCAGGCCGCGATCCTGCGCGCCGAGGGTGGCGCCCAGGCGGCGATCCTCACGGCCGAGGGTGAAGCACGAGCCATCCTCCAGGTCTTCGACGCCATCCACGAAGGTGACGCGTCACCGGAGCTGCTGGCCTACCAGTACCTGCAGATGCTCCCGCAGATCGCCAACGGCACCTCGTCGAAGATGTGGATCGTCCCGACAGAGTTCACGGCAGCTCTCGGCTCGATCAGCAAGGGCTTCGGCGGCGACGGCGGGGACTCCGGCAACGGAGGCGGTCGGGGTGGGGACGACGGCGACAGCCCGCGTCCCCGTCGCGACAGGACCGCCAGCCCTCTGCAGTCTGCTCTCGAAGACCCGACCCAGGCCCTCGCGGAGGCTCGCCGCCTCGCCGAGGCCGCGACGGCCGACGCGACGAGCGCCGGCACGCACTCGGGTGCCCCGACGGACCCGTCGCGGACCGCCGGCCAGCAGCCTGCCGGGTCGCACGGCGCACCGCAGCAGGCACCCCGGACGCTCGGGACCGAGGGTGGGGGAGCGCGCTTCGCGCCGCCCGTCCCGGACTCGCTCGAGAAGCCGGCGACCCCGCCTGCTCCGCCGACACCTCCGACGGCGCCCGGACAGGCACCGCAGCAGTGACGCGTCCAGCCCGCGCGCACCTCAGGGACCGCGCGCGGGCAGCGCACGACGCCTCGCAGACTCCTCCGCCCTGAGCGGACCGGGACCTTCTGCGAGGCACACCGAGGGCCACGCACCGTAGGCTGACAGACGGTCAGCACACTGACCGTCTGTCAGTCCGGGGCGTGGCCCTCGGGCGTTCCGCGGGAAAGTCGAGGATGTCTGTGCTCCTCCAGCTGCTCAAGGCCCACCTGAGGCCCTACAGGTCTGCGCTCGTGCTCGTGATGGTGCTCCAGCTGGTGCAGACCATCGCCTCGCTCTACCTGCCGAGCCTCAACGCCGACATCATCGACAAGGGCGTGACGACCGGCGACACCAGCTACATCATCCGCATCGGCGCGCTGATGCTCGTGGTGAGCCTCGGGCAGATCGTCTGCGCGGTGACGGCCGTGTACTTCGGCGCCCGCGCGGCGATGGGCTTCGGGCGCGACGTGCGCGCCTCGCTCTTCTCCACGGTCCAGAGCTTCTCCGGGCAGGACGTCGGCCGCTTCGGGGCGCCGTCGCTCATCACCCGGACCACCAACGACGTCCAGCAGGTCCAGATGGTCGTCATGCTCGGCCTGACCATCATGGTCATGGCACCGATCATGCTCGTCGGCGGCATCATCATGGCGCTGCGCGAAGACGTCGGGCTGTCGGCCCTGCTTGTGGTGATCGTCCCGGTGCTCGGCGTGACCGTGGGCATCATCATCTCGCGGATGGTCCCGTACTTCCGGCAGATGCAGAAGCGCATCGACCGGATCAACTCGGTCCTGCGCGAGCAGATCACCGGCATCCGGGTGATCCGCGCCTTCGTGCGCGAGCGTCACGAGGAGGAGCGCTTCGAGGTCGCCAACACCGAGCTCTACGACACGTCGCTGCGCGTCGGAAAGCTCATGGCGCTGATGTTCCCCGTCGTCATGCTCGTGATGAACCTGTCGAGCGTCTCGGTCATGTGGTTCGGCGCGCAGCGCATCGACTCCGGAGAGATGCAGATCGGCGCCCTGACGGCGTACCTCAGCTACATCATGTACATCCTCATGGCCGTGATGATGTCGACGATGATCTTCATGATGGTCCCGCGTGCCGCGGTCTCGGCCGAGCGCATCAAGGAGGTGCTCGACACCGACTCGAGCGTCGTCGAGCCGGCCCACCCGGTCGCGATCGGCCAGGTGTCCGGGCGCGTCGAGCTCGATCACGTCGAGTTCCGCTACCCGGGCGCGCAGGACCCTGTGCTGAGCGACATCACCTTCACCGCCGAGCCTGGGCAGACCACGGCCATCATCGGCTCGACGGGCTCGGGCAAGACGACGTTGATCAACCTCGTGCCGAGGCTCTTCGACGCCACGGGCGGCACCGTCAGGATCGACGGCGTCGACGTCCGCGAGGCCGCCGGGCAGGACGTCTGGGCGCACATCGGCATGGTGCCGCAGAAGCCGTACCTGTTCTCGGGGACCATCGCCTCGAACCTCGCCTACGGCCTGCCCGGCGCAAGCGAGGAGCAGATGTGGGACGCCCTCGAGGTCGCCCAGGCGGCGACCTTCGTCCGTGACCTCGCGCAGGGCCTCGAGACGCCCGTCGCCCAGGGCGGCACGAACTTCTCGGGAGGTCAGCGGCAGCGCCTCGCGATCGCCCGGGCCGTGATCCGCGACCCGAAGATCTACCTCTTCGACGACTCCTTCTCGGCCCTCGACTACGCGACCGACGCCGCCCTGAGACGGGCGCTGGTCCCACGGACACGAGGGGCGACGACCTTGCTCGTCGCCCAGCGAGTCGCGACCATCCGCACCGCCGAGAAGATCATCGTGCTCGACAACGGGCGCATCGTCGGCCAGGGCACCCACGACGAGCTCCTCGAGAGCTGCCAGACCTACCAGGAGATCGTCTTCTCCCAGCTCTCCGCGGAGGAAGCAGCATGAGCGCGAACACCGAGGGGACCCCGGCCCGCAAGAGCATGGAAGAGCCCGTGGCCGACGCCGCCGCGACGGCGCCCAAGACCCCCCGTGCAGGTCGTGGCCGTCCCGGTGGTCCGATGGGCGGTATGGGGATGCCGACCGAGAAGGCTATGAACTTCACGGGGTCGCTCAAGCGCTTCGCTGGGTACCTGCGCGTCGAGCGCCTGCGCGTCGTCGTGGTGACGGTCCTCGCCGTCGTCTCCGTGACGCTGTCGGTGCTCGGGCCCAAGCTGCTCGGCAACGCGACCAACCTCATCTTCGAAGGGGTCATCGGGCGTCAGCTGCCTGCGGGTGCCACCCAGGCCGAGGTCGTGGCCGGGCTGCGCGCGGAGGGGAACGACACCTTCGCCGACCTCGTCTCGGGCATGACCGTGACCCCCGGGCAGGGGCTCGACACCACGGCGCTGCGCAACGTGCTGATCGGTGTGATCGCCGTGTATGTCGGGGCGTTCCTCTTCGGGTGGCTGCAGGGCCGGACCACCGCTGTCGTCGTGCAGAACACCGTGCTGCGCCTGCGCGCCGAGGTCGAGGCTAAGATCAACCGGCTGCCGCTCGGGTACTTCGACAAGCAGCAGCGCGGCGAGGTGCTCTCCCGCGTCACCAACGACATCGACAACGTCGCCCAGACGCTCCAGCAGACGCTGTCCCAGCTCGTCACGTCGGTGCTGACCATCATCGGTGTGCTCGCCATGATGTTCTGGATCTCGCCGCTGCTGGCTGTCGTCGCGCTCGTCACCGTTCCGCTGTCGGTGCTGGTGACCGCGATGATCGCGAAGCGCTCGCAGCCGCAGTTCATCAAGCAGTGGGCCGCGACAGGCACGATCAACGCGCACATCGAGGAGATGTACTCCGGGCACGCGCTCGTCAAGGTCTTCGGCCACCAGCAGGCGGCGATCGAGACCTTCGAGGAGGAGAACGCGGGCCTCTACGAGTCGAGCTTCAAGGCGCAGTTCATCTCCGGGATCATCCAGCCCGCGATGGGGTTCATCGCCAACCTCAACTACGTGATCGTCGCCGTGGTCGGCGGGCTCAGGGTCGCCTCGGGGACCATGACCCTCGGTGATGTGCAGGCCTTCATCCAGTACTCGCGCCAGTTCACGCAGCCCATCACGCAGGTCGCGTCGATGATGAACCTGCTGCAGTCGGGTGTCGCGTCGGTCGAGCGGGTCTTCGACCTGCTGGATGCCGAGGAGCAGACGCCTGACCCTGCCGAGCCCGCACGGCTCGATCACGTCGAGGGGCGTGTCGCCTTCGAGCACGTGAAGTTCAGCTATTCGCCCGACGTGCCGCTCATCACCGACCTGTCGATCGTCGCCGAGCCCGGCCAGACTGTCGCGATCGTCGGCCCTACAGGTGCTGGCAAGACGACCCTGGTCAACCTCATCATGCGGTTCTACGAGGTCGACGGCGGGCGGATCACCCTCGACGGCGTCGACACCTCGACGATGACCCGCGACGAGCTGCGGTCCAGCATCGGCATGGTGCTCCAGGACACCTGGCTGTTCAAGGGCACCATCGCCGACAACATCCGCTACGGCGCGACAGGCGAGGTCTCCCAGGAGCGTCTGCTCGAGGCGTCGGTGGCCACGCACGTCGACTCCTTCGTCAGGTCGTTGCCCGACGGGTACGAGACCGTGCTCGACGACGAGGGCGGCAGCGTCAGCGCCGGCGAGAAGCAGCTGCTGACCATCGCACGGGCGTTCCTGGCCGACCCGCCGATCCTCATCCTCGACGAGGCCACCAGCTCGGTCGACACCCGCACCGAGGTGCTCGTGCAGAAGGCCATGAACGCCCTGCGCCAGGGCCGGACCAGCTTTGTCATCGCGCACAGGCTGTCGACCATCCGCGATGCCGACGTGATCCTCGTGATGGAAGACGGGGACATCGTCGAGCAGGGGACGCACGACGGGCTGCTCGAGGCTGGTGGGGCGTACGCGCGGCTGTACCAGAGCCAGTTCGCTGTGGCGGAGGACTGAGGGCGGGCGGTGGTCGGGGAGAATGGTCTCGTGCCTCTCATCCCGATCACCGACTCGACCGACCCGCGCCTCGACGACTACACGAACCTCACGGATATCGTGCTGCGCTCCAAGCACGAGCCTGAGAAGGGGCTCTTCATCGCGGAGAGCTCCAACGTCATCCGCCGGGCGCTGGCTGCCGGGCTGCGACCGCGGTCCTTCTTCATGGCGGAGAAGTGGGTCGAGTCGATGGCCGACGTCGTCGCGGAGTGGCCTGAGGTTCCGGTGTTCGTCGGGGAGCCGAAGCTGCTGGAGGACATCACCGGGTTCCACCTGCACCGCGGGGCGCTCGCGGCGATGCACAGGCCTGTTGAGCCGACTGTGGCCGAGCTGCTGGCTGGTGCGCGGGGCGGTGCTGTGGCCCGGCGTGTGGCGATCTTCGAGGACGTCGTCGACCACACGAACCTCGGTGCTGCGTTCCGAAGTGCTGCTGCGCTCGGCGTCGACGCCGTGCTGGTGACCCCGCGCTGCTCTGATCCGCTGTACCGCCGAAGCGTGCGGGTGAGCATGGGGACGGTGTTCCAGGTGCCGTGGACGCGGATCCCGTGGCCCTCGGGGATCGGTGAGCTGCAGGCTGCTGGGTTCAGGGTCGCGGCGTTGGCACTGTCGGACGACTCGATCACCCTCGACGAGTTCGTCGAGCAGAAGAACGAGAAGACGGCGTTCATCTTCGGGACCGAGGGCCACGGTCTGGCGCAGGAGACGTTGGAGGCTGTGGACTCGGTAGTGAAGATCCCGATGGCCGGGGGAGTGGACTCACTCAACGTGGCGGCGAGTGCGGCTGTGGTGTTCTACGCGACGCGGTAGCGTGACGGGACGCCTCGTTCCTCGTCGTCCCACCATCTCCAGAGAGTGAGCCCTCAGTGAAGCGCCAGACCGCCGCAGCATCCCTGCTCGCCCTCGTCCTCACCGTCTCGGGCTGTTCCTCCTCGGAGCCCAAGGACGCGGCCCCTGTCGCCATGACCACCTCGACACCGACGGCCACAGCAACCCCCTCAGCCACACCTGAGCCCACCCCGGCAGAGACGTCGAGCGAGCCGACCGCTGTCCCTGACGTCGTGGAGCCGCCCGCCTCCGACACCCCCGACGACAGCGCCTCGGACGTCCCGGACGACCTCGAAGACATGCTCGTCCCCGACGACCTCAAGGACGTCACGGCTGATGACATGTACGGCAGCGGCATCGACGACCTCATGGCGGCCTTCGACGCTGGGGACAAGAACCGGAAGGTCGGCGTCTGCCGGACCGGGGCGGTCATCGTTTCCGAGCTGACCCGCACGGAGATCGACGAACGCCGGGCGTCGATGACCCCAGACCAGGTCGAGACCTTGGAAGACTTCATCGAGCAGTGCGGGCGTGTCCTCGCCAGCTAGCGCCCCACCATCCCCGGCGGACAGCGTGACCGGCCTAGACTCCGTCGTGTGACCGACCGACCTCGTAGCCCGCGCACCGTCGACGCGTGGGTCGCGGGCTGTGGCTGGCTCTTCGCAGCCCTCGCCCTCGTGGCCCTCCCGCTGCTCGACACCGGCGACGACGGGGTGGTCCTCGTGCTGCCGGGCAGCATCGGGTGGTGGCTCGTCCTCGTCACAGTCACCGCCCAAGCACTCGTGCTCTCCCGAGCCCGGTCGGCGCCCCGCACTGCGCTCCTCACCGTGGCGGCGATCCCGGTGCTGCTCGCCGTCGCCGGGCCCGGGGCGGTCTACGGCCTCACCGGGATCGCGACCATCCTCGCGGTCTTCCTCGTGACCCTCACCCTCCCGCTGCCCGACCTGCGCACGCTCCTCCCGGTCGTCGCGGGCTCCGTGGTGCTGGGGGAGATGATCAACGCCGTCCGCAGCACCTCGACCGAGATCCCTGCGGCGCTCGGCGCGGCGGTCCTGCAGGCTGTCGGTGTCGTCGGACTGCCCTTCGTCATCGCCCTGGCCGTCGCGGCCCGGCGCGAGGCTCGCACGGCGCACCGCGGGGAGGAGCAGGCCCTCGTGCGTGAGCGCGACGCCCTCGTCCAGGCTGCGGTCGCCGACGAACGCACCGCGATGGCGCGCGAGCTGCACGACATCGCTGCGCACCACATGTCCGGCATCGCGATCATGTCGGTGGCCATCGCGCGGCAGATCGACACCGACCCCGAGGCTGCGAAGCGCTCGGTGCAGCAGGTGCGCGAGCAGAGCACCGCGGTGCTTGACGACCTGCGACGGCTCGTCGGGCTGCTACGGTCCGACGACGGGGAGGCCACGCGCTCGGTCGAGACGCTCTCCGCGCTCCGCGAGCTCGTCGCGAGCCGCCGCGAGGCGGGCCTGACGGTTGAGCTGCGCCTGCCCGTGGAGTCAGGACCCCACGGGCGACGGCTGACCGACGACGTCGGACCGCTCGCCCAGCTCGTGGCGTACCGCATGGTCCAAGAAGCCCTCGCGAACGCCGTGATGCACGCTCCCGGCGCCACCTGCCTCGTCGAGATCGCCGGCTCAGGCGACCGCGCGATCCTGGTCCGTGTCGTCAACGGTCCGCCCCAGCAACCTGTCGACCGCGAACGCTCGACCTCAGGTTTCGGCCTCCTCGGCATGCGTGAGCGCGCTGCCCTCGTCGGCGCCGACCTCGCCTACGGCAGCACCGTCGACGGCGGCTGGGAGGTGCGGCTGACCCTGCCCACCGAGACGGGCCGCCCGTCACGCACGACGACCGATCACCACCCTGGAGACCTTGCATGATCCGCGTCCTCGTCGCCGACGACCAGCCCCTCGTCCGCGCCGGCCTCTCCGCGCTCCTGTCGGCCGAGCCCGACATCGACCTCGTCGGGGTGGCCTCCGACGGCGTCGAGGCCCTCGAGATGGCGCTCGCGCTGCGCCCGGACGTCGCCTGCCTGGACATCCGCATGCCCGGCCTCGACGGCATCGAGGTGACCCGCCGCCTCAACGGCCCCGACTCCGACACCCCGGTCCCGGTGCTCGTGCTCACCACCTTCGACATCGACGACTACGTCTTCGGCGCCCTCGAGGCCGGGGCCTCAGGGTTCCTCCTCAAGGACGCCGACCCCGACGTGATCATCCACGCCGTCCGCCAGGTCGCAGCCGGTCACGGGACCATCGACCAGACGCTCACCCGGCGGATCCTGCGCGAGTTCGTCGACAGGCGCAGCCTGCGGCCCGTCTCCGTGGACCGCGCAGACGGTGTGCTCACCGACCGCGAGCGGGAGATCCTGCTGCTGCTCGCCCAGGGCATGTCCAACGAGGAGATCGCCCGGGAGCTTGTCGTCGAGGTGTCGACGGTCAAGTCTCACCTCGCGCGCATGCTGCCCAAGCTGGGTGTGCGGTCCAGGCTGCAGGCCGTCGTGTGGGCGTACCAGAACAGGGTCGTGGCGCTGCCCGACGTCTGAGGCCGGCCGGGCCTGCATCGAAAGTTGCAAGCCTCCAGGTCCCGCCGGAAGCATCTAGGTCCGCCACCACCCGCTCCGTAGCGTCGAGAGCATCACCTCAGAGCCCTCGACACCAGGAGCATCGTCATGCCACTCCGCCCTCAGAATGCGCGTCCTCAGGATGCGCGCCCTCAGACCTCCCACCCGCACACCGCCCACCCGCAGGCGTCGCTGCCGACCCTCTCGACCGACACGGCCGTCCGCCTCGTCCAGGTCACCAAGACCTACCCCGACGGCCCAGACGTCGTGACCGCGCTGCGGTCTGTCTCCCTCGCCATCCCGCGCGGGTCCTTCACAGCGATCATGGGTCCTTCCGGCTCAGGTAAGTCGACCTTCCTCAGCTGTGCGGCCGGGCTGGACTCGCCGACCAGCGGTCAGGTGATCGTCGGTGACGTGGACATCACCGCGCTCTCGCCCGACGCCGTCACCAGGTTCCGCCGTGACCACATCGGCTTCGTCTTCCAGGCCTACAACCTCGTCGGTCACCTGACGGTCGCCGAGAACATCCAGCTGCCGATGCTCCTGGGCGGCACCCGGCCCGACCCGGGGTGGCAGGCCTCGCTCGTCGACGCCGTCGGGCTCACCGGGATGGAAGACCACCTGCCCGGCGAGCTCTCCGGTGGCCAGGCGCAGCGCGTCGCGATCGCCCGCGCCCTCGTGACCCGTCCTGCCGTGGTCTTCGCCGACGAACCCACGGGTGCCCTCGACACCCGCACCGGTCAGCAGGTCCTCGGGCTCCTGCGGCGGATGTCCGACGAGCTCGACCAGACCCTCGTGGTCGTCACCCACGACCCCGGCGTCGCCGCCACAGCCGACCAGGTGCTGTTCCTCGCCGACGGCAGCGTCGTCGGCGACCTCGTCTCGCCGACGGCCGCAGACGTCTCCGCCCGCCTCGCAGAGCTGGGGCGGTGAGCCGGATGTGGTCCTTCGCCCGCTCAGCACTGCGTGCCCACGCCTCGAGCGTCGCCGGCAGCTTTGTCATGGTCGCCCTCGCCTCAGCCCTCCTCACAGCGACAGGCGCCTGGATGGAGGCCGGGATCCGCGGCACGTCCTCGGGGGAGGACCTGTCGATGCTCTCCGCCGCGACAGGCTCCTTCGCCGGGACCACGATCCTCGTGGTCGTGCTCGTCGTCGCCTCCGCCTACGCCGCTGCCCTGCGCGAGCGGCGCTCGCAGTTCGCGCTGCTGCGCGCGGTCGGTGCGACACCGACCCAGGTGCGCAGGATGGTCGCGACCGAGGTTGCGATCGTCTTCGCTGCCGCGACGCTCGTCGGCGCTGTCCCCGGTCTGCTGCTCGCCCGCTCGGCGACGTCCGTGCTCGTGTCGGGGGAGATCGTCCCCGACGGCTTCGTCCTCCAGCTCTCGCCCTGGCCGGTCCTCGCGACAGCCGTGCTACTCGGCGGGACCGGCGCGCTGACCGCCCGCCTCGCGGCACGGGAGACGGCGCGGCTCAGCCCCACGGCGGCCGTCAGACTCAGCGCGACCGAGCCGTCGACGCTCTCACCCGTGCGGCGCGCGGCCGCCTGGTGCTGCGCCGTGCTGGGGCTCGGGGTCGCGGTGGTCCCCTTCGTCGTCCCCGGTCTCATCGGGAGCGCGTCGGGTGCGTCGTCGGCCTTCCTGCTCATCACGTCGGCGGCGCTGGCTGGCCCGGCGATCGTCGCGGCACTGGCTCGCCGTGGTCTTGCGGCCGCGCAGCGCACGGGCAGCGCGAGCCTCACGCTCGCCCTGACCAACGCCCGCGGCTTCTCTCGCCGGCTCACCGCGGCGATCGTGCCGCTCGCCCTGCTCCTGTCCCTCGGTACGGTCCAGCTCGGCGTCAACCGGGCGGTCTCGACAGCAGCCGGTGTCCAGCTGGGCGACGGCATCACGGCTGACCTCGTGGTCCAGAAGACCGGGGGACTGGATGCGACCGACCTCGAGGCCGTCCGCTCGACGCCGGGTGTCGAGGCCCTCACGACCCTCAGGTCGCAGGAGGCGCAGGTGCGCACCGACGACGAGATGGACGACGTGGCCTTCCTCTCAGGCCTCGCCTGGGAGCCGACCGCCCTCCAGGTCCTGTCCGGCGAGGACATGCTCGTCGACCCCGACGTGAGGTCTGGGACGCTCGACGACCTCGCAGACCCCGGCACCGTGGCGGTCGGCCGGGACTCGCTGCTCGGCACGGGCACGGGGCTCGGCGAGACCCTCACCGTCCGGCTCGACGACCAGGAGCGAGAGCTGACCATCGTCGCGGTCTACGACAGGACGCTCGGCTTTGGCGACTACCTCGTCGGCGAGGCGACGCTCGCCTCGGACGACACGCAGACGGGCGCCGGGCCCGCTGCCGACGCGGTCTTGCTCCGCACCGCACCTGGGCAGGCCGACGCTGTGGAGACCGCGATCGTCGCAGCAGGGCTCGACGTGCTGACGCCCGCCGAGTACGCCGACGCTGCGACCGACGCCGCCGCAGGCCAGCAACAGCTCTCCGCCATCCTGGTGCTCGCGCTCCTGGTCTTCGTCGCCGCCGCAGCCGCCAACACGCTCGCGATGCTCGCCTCATCCCGCCTCCCCGAGCACGCCCTCCTGCGCCGGACCGGCGCGACCCGTCGCCAGCTCGTGACGACAGCAGCCGTCGAGGCTGGGGTCGTGGCACTGGCAGCGCTGGTCATCGGGACAGCCTCGGTGCTGCCCGCGCTGATCGGTGTCGGCTACGGGCTCGTCGGGTCGGTCTTTGCCGGGATCGACGTCATGGCCTTCGGGGTGCTCGCGCTCGCGGTCGTGCTGGTCGCCGGTGCCACGACGGTGATCGGTGCCGTCAGGGCGACCGCGGTGCGACGGGTCGTCCAGGTGGGGTGATGTGCGGTCGTGGTCCTCAGATGAGAGGGTCGATGGTTCGACACGAGGTCATGGCACCGTGCGGTGGCCGTCGACGCAGGGGGAGATCATCGATGACACCATCGAGCACGACGACCGTCCGGGGCCTGGTGGCTGGAGCGCTCGCCATGGCCGTGCTGGCAGGGTGCAGCAGCCCAGACCAGGAGTCTGCTCCGCAGGAGGTCGCGGACATGATCCCGATCCTCGGGGCAGAGCCGCAGCCGCGCGACACCTTGCCTGAGAGCATGGTCACGAACCTCGTCGAGTCTGACGACCTCGTTCAGAGTTCGGCGCGGCTCCTGCGGGAGAGTGACATCGACCGTCAGTGGGTGGCGCTCGACTCAGCAGGCAACGTCTGCCTCATGAACGAGTACGCCGCCGAGGGTGACCTGACGGCCGGGCAGAACGCTGTGGGGTCGTCGTGCGTCGCGCCGGCGGTCTTCCAGCGGCAGGGTGCGTGGATGGCGAGCAGTGGGCTCGACTACCCGACGAAGGTCGTCTATCTCGTGCCCGCCGACGTCGACGCGGCTGCTGTCACCGACGCCGGTGTGCAGCAGGTCGAGGGTGGGACGAGCTTCGTCCCCGAGCTCTTCGTGGTGAACCCCGGCGATGCCGACGAGGCCGAGGGTGTGGCCGTCGAGCGCGAGTCGGGTGGGAAGTTCTTCATCGCGCGGATGCGCTGATCCAGACCCCGACCCAGACCCAGGTGCAGGCGTGGTCCGGACCTGACCGGACCACGCCTGCTCGAGGCGACGAGGCTGCGCTGTCCCGATCGCCTCGGTCTCACCCCTCGGCGACGTACCGCACGAGGGCGCTCATGTTCTCGATGTACCGGCCTGTCGAGATGCCGACGACGGGGTCGTCGGTCGTGAACGGCGACGTGTCGGTCGAGTCGCCCACCTCGGTCTGGGAGTAGTCGCCCTCGGCGGGTGTCGGCGAGCCATCTCCTGCATAGGGGTTGCTCGTCGAGACGAGCTCCGTCGGCCAGTAGCCCTCGTCGTCGAGCCCGGCGACGAGCTCGCCGACCTCCGTGTCGCTCGGACGCTCGTCGGCCGGGCTCAGCGTGCCGACGTTGAGGTCCGACACGGAGATCTCGCCGGTCGTGAAGTACTCCGGGATGGTCGCGCCCTGGTGGAGCAACGGCGACCCGGCTGTGACCTCGTCGACAGGTGCGGCCCGCAGCTCCTCGTACCGCGCACGCAGCCCGAGGACGTCGATCTTCCGGAACGAGCTGTAGTGCACGATCGTGCCGGCAGGGTCCTTGTCGACCACGTACTCACCGTTGACGACGTTCGACCCCGTGCGGTGCACGTACAGCGGGTCGTTCGTCCCGAGCTCGACGAAGGTCGGGTACTGCCGACCGTCGTCGGTCCACAGGTCCTCGGGCAGCCGGACCGAGTCCAGCCAGTCGAGCGCTGCGGGAACACCGTCGAGGTAGGACGTGTCACCGGTCAGCTCGTAGAAGCCCAGCAGCTTCTCGACGTTGCTCGCCGTCGTGTGGGTCGCAAGGGACACCGGCTCGTAGCTCCGCGCACCAGCAGGCGCGAGGTCGTCGACGGTGTGCTGGAGCGACCAGCCCGCCTGCGGTGCCGGCTGCTGGGTCACGGTGAAGGCATCCATCGCCGCCCGCACGGCAGGCAGGACCGAATCGTCGCCCAGGGCCTGGTAGGCCATGAGCAAGATCTCGATGTTCTCCGCCGCGACGTCGTCGTTGAAGGTGACGTGCCCTGTGTAGTCGGGCGCCCCGTCCTTCTCGAAGCCCTCGGCAGGTGCTGGGTAGCGCTGCGGCCAGCCGCCCATCGGGTACTGGCTCTCGAGCACGAAGGCGACGGCCTGGTCGAGCGCAGGTTTGAAGGTCTCGTCGTCCTTCTCGGTGTAGAGCCGCAGCAGCAGCTGTGTGCTCTCCGCGGTGCCGGCGTCGTCGAAGGTCGCGTTGCCGTAGTAGTGCTGGAACTCTTCGAGACGCCACCCGTTCGCACCGATCGTGTCGTACCACTCCTGCGTCGACTCTTCCCCGGCGAAGTCGTACATGTAGTTCCAGCCGCCCGTCGGCAGCTGAGCCTCGGCGAGTGCCTGACCGACCTTCGTCGCGGCCTCGTAGTAGATCTCGTCGCCTGTCGCGTGGTACGCGTCCAGGTACAGGTGGCCCATGGTCGCCGTGCCGGGCGGCTGGATCCAGATCTGCGTCGGGTACGCCTCCATCTCGCCGAACTGGCGGGACCTGTCCGGCAGGTACGACCACACGTAGCCGCCCTCGTAGGCGAGGTCCTCGGTCATGAACTGGGTGGCGCGCCGCATGGTGTCGAGGGCGGCCTCACGTGTCGCGGCCCCCGTCCCGCCATCCGGGCCGGAGGGCTGTGCGCCCTCCGGCCCGCACGCGACGACGCCCAGTGCCAGAGCCACGACGATCGGACCCGCGAACCTGTGGTGCCCAGCCCTGCGCCAGGGCGTCATCGCGTTCTTCACGGCGGCCCGATCAGCGGATCTGCTCGACGGGGACGGCGTCCATGTCGTCGAAGGCCTGGTTCTCACCGGCCATCGCCCACACGAAGGAGTACGCCGCGGTGCCGACCCCCGAGTGCAAGGACCAGGACGGCGAGATGACCGCCTGACGGTCCGCGACCACGAGGTGCCGCGTCTGCGTCGGCTGCCCGCAGAGATGGATCACCCGGGCGTCCTCGGGCAGGTCGAAGTACAGGTAGCACTCGGTCCGGCGCTCGTGGGTGTGCGCCGGCATGGTGTTCCACATCGAGCCCGGGTGCAGCGACGTCACTCCCATGACCACCTGGCAGGACTGGATGCCACCAGGGTGGATGAGCTGCTCGAGAGAGCGACGGTTGCTCGTGAGCTGGTCACCGAGCTCCCGTGTGGTCCCCTCGCCCGGCAGCACGAGCTGGGTCGGGTAGGTGGTGTGCGCGGGGGCGGAGAACAGGTAGAGCTGGGCGCCGCCTGCCGGGTGCTCTGCCGCGCCAGGACCGTCGGCGAGGACGACGTCCCGCACCCCGCGCCCGAGGTAGAGGCAGGCTCCCGTCGGCAGCGTGAAGGTCTCCCCGTCGGCGGTCACCGTGCCGGTCCCGCCGACGTTGACGATCCCGATCTCACGGTTCTCGAGGAAGTACTCGGCGCGGATCTCGTCCGAGGGCAGCAGCGCGAGCTCCTGACCGGCAGGCTGCGCGCCGCCGACGACCACCCTGTCGTGGTGGGTGTAGACGAGCGTGATCTCGCCCGGGACGAACACGGCCTCGACGAGGAAATGCTCGCGCAGCTCGTCGGTCCCCATGGCGGGGATGTGGTCGGGGTTCGTGGCGTATCGCTGTTCCATGAAGTTCTCCTTGTGGTGCGGTCAGTCAGAGGGGGAGCGCTGATCGGCACGGATCGGTGCCGATCAGCGCTTGTCGCGTCGGTCAGGGCCGGTGAGAGCGGCTCAGCGCACGAGCCAGCCGCCGTCGACAGGGATGATCGCCCCGTTGAGGTAGTCCGAGGCTGACGAGGCGAGGAACACGAAGGGTCCTGCAAGGTCGTCGGGGGTGCCCCACCGCCCTGCGGGGATGCGGTCCAGGATGCTGCGCTCGCGGGCCGCGTCGGCGCGGATGGGTGCGGTGTTCTCCGTCGCCATGTAGCCCGGCGCGATGGCGTTCACGCAGACGCCGTGGACGGCGAGCTCGTTGGCGAAGGACTTGGTGATCCCCGCGACGGCGTGCTTGGACGCCGCGTACCCGGGCACGAAGACGCCGCCCTGGAACGAGAGCATCGACGCGATGTTGACGATCTTGCCCGAGCCCTGCGCGACGAACCTGTGGCCGACCCGCTGCGAGAGGTGGAAGACGGCGTCGAGGTTGATCGCCAGGACGTCGTCCCAGTCTTTCGCGGAGTGCTCGAGCACGGGTGCGCGCCGGATGATCCCGGCGTTGTTGACGAGGACGTCGATCCGTCCGAGCGTCATGACCACCTCGGACACTGCAGCCTCGAGGTCGTCTGCAGTGGCCTGGACGAGGTCGAGCCGGATGCTGTGCGCGCGGCGGCCCAGCGCCTCGACCTGGGTGACGGTGTCGGTCGCCTCGGCGTAGTCGATCACGGCGATGTCTGCGCCGGCCTCGGCGAGGGCGAGCGCAGCGCTCTGCCCGAGCCCTTGGCTGGCGCCGGTGACGAGGGCGACGCGTCCGTCGAGCCTGAAGGATGGGAGTGTCATGGGTGTCCTTGTGTGTCGTGGTGCCGGGTCCGGCACTCGGGTGAGTCGGGTGAGCCGGTGGCCCCGGCAGCGGTCGTGCAGTCGTGGGGTGGTCGTCGTCGCAGCCCTGCGGCGCAGCCCGGGGTCACACCGTGGTGGTCGAGGGCTCGATGATGACCCTGTCCATGCGGGGCATGAGGAGATGGATGACCGTGAGCGCGATGAGGTAGGCGAAGGCGCACACCATGAAGATCGGGGTGTAGTTGCCGACCCTGTCGAGGATGTAGCCGGCGTACTGGGCCATGAACATGCCGCCGATGCCGCCGAGCATCCCGCCGAGCCCGACGACCGTGCCCACGGCGCCGCGTGGGAACACGTCGCTGGGGAGCGTGTAGAGGTTGGCGGAGAAGCCCTGGTGCGCGGCTGTCGCGATGCCGATGATCGCCACGGCGACCCACAGGTTGCTCAGCTGCCCGGCGAAGACCATCGGGAGGGCGAGGAGCCCGCAGAGGAACATGGTCGTCTTGCGGGAGCGGTTGATGCTCCAGCCACGGTTCATGAACTTGCCCGAGAGCCAGCCGCCGGAGACGCTGCCGACGTCGGAGATGAGGTAGATCGCGATGAGCGGGGGACCGAAGGACTTGAGGTCGAGCCCGTGCTGCTTGCCGAGGAAGTCGGGGAGCCAGAAGAGGAACATCCACCAGATCGGGTCGGTGAGGAACTTGCCGATCGCGAAGGCCCAGGTCTCGCGACGGCGCAGGATGAGCCTCCAGTCGACCTTCTCCTCGGGCTCCTCAGGGTCCTGGGTGATGTGCGCCAGCTCGGCCTCGGAGACGTGCTTGTTCTCCTGCGGACGTCGGTAGAGCAGGAACCAGACCGGGAGCCAGATGAGACCGCCGAGACCCGTCACGATGAACGCGGCCTGCCACCCCCAGGCGAGGACGATCGCGGGGACGACCAGGGGTGTGACGATCGCGCCGATGTTGGTCCCGGCGTTGAACAGACCTGTCGCGAAGGCGCGCTCCTTCTTCGGGAACCACTCGGCGACTGCCTTGATGCTCCCGGGGAACCCGCCTCCCTCACCGACGCCGAGTGCTGCGCGGGCGATGATGAAGCCCGTCAGGCTGCGCATCCCCGCGTGGGCGATGTGCGCGATCTGCCAGATGGCGAAGGCCATGCCCAGGCCCCACCGGACGCCGATCCGGTCCATGACGCGACCCCACACGAGGTAGGACGCGGCGTAGGCCGCCTGGAACCAGAAGATCGCGTTGGCGTAGTCCTGCTCGGACCAGCTGAACTCCTCGGAGAGGTCTGCCTTCATCAGCCCGAGCGTCTGCCGGTCGATGTAGTTGATGACCATCGCGGTGAACAGCAGGGCGACGATCACCCACCGGTACTTCGTGATCCGATCCGTGGCCGAGGCCACGTACCTCTTCTTATCTGCGCTGCTGAGCTCGGGGAACAGCTCCTTGCCGTCCCCGCTCGTCTTCTGCTCGCTCATGTGTCTCCAACTCACGTCTTCGGGATGGACTTGCGACTGGTGTCAGGCCTCGACGACATCGAGGTCGACCTGGAAGATCTCTCCGAACCTGATCCGGGCGTGCTGCCCGGGGACCACGTCGTGGATCCCTGTGACCGCACCTGTGGCGATGTGGGTGCCTGCGGGGATGTCGCGACCGCGGCCGCTGACCGTGGCCAGCGCGAACCTGAAGGCCTCGAGGGCGCCTCCGGCGATCGAGGTCGCGTCGGCCCTGCCCACGAGCCGGCCGGCGATCCAGGTGCTGGCCTCGAGCTGCTCCCACGCGCCCGAGCGCCACTCCGGGACCTGTGGGCCGAGCACGAGCCCGGCGTTGTTGCCGAGGTCTGAGGCGACGGCCATGGGACCGAGGCCGTTGATCTCCGGGACCGGGCTGCCGGCGAGCTCGACGGCGACGTGGACGCTGCCGAGGAGCTGTCGCGCGTCGTCGAGGGTCTGGACGGCTGTGCCGGCTGGTACGTCGACGCCGACGGTCATGACGATCTCGGCCTCGACGCACGAGGTCCCGCCGACGATCGCGGGGAGCGGCATGACGACGCCTGGCTGAGCAGGCCACAGGTTCGTGGCGAAGACCGGCCCGACGAGGCGCTCAGCACCCGCCCGCTCTCGCAGTGCGGGAGCGATGAGCCCGACCTTCCATCCCACGACGGTGTCGTCGGTGAGGGCGATCACCTCGTCCTGGATCGTGTAGGCCTCGTCGACGGTCGGAGGGATCTTGCCGGGAAACCCCGTGAGGGCCCTCCTGCTGGCTCGGGCTCGTACGAGGAGCTCGGCCGTCCTGGTGGTGTCGTGCTGGGTCACGGTCTTCTCCATCTCCTTAGTAAGCGGTTACGCTAGACCCGGAGTAACCGCTTACGCAAGGCTCGATGGGAGGGCAGGAGGGAGGCAGGCGGCCTGACGACGCGAGGGGAGGAACGCCGCGAGAGGTCGCGAACCTCGCCGGTTCCTCCGGCCCTCCGGCGTGCCCTCAGGGCCTGGGTGGACACTCCGGTCGCGTACTGTGGTCGCGTACTTCTGCGCGCTCTGGACGCGTCGTCTCGAGGAGGGCAGCACCCCATGGCACACGACCGTGAGGCACCGGCGTCGGTCGACCGACGCCAGGGGAGCCTGACCATGCGGGACATCGCCAGGCTCGCGAACGTCTCGAGCAAGTCGGTCTCGCTGGTCGTCAACGGGCTGCCCGGTGTCGGCGACGAGACACGTGCCAGGATCGAGGCGCTGATCGCCGAGCACGGCTACGTCCCGCAGGCGCGTGCCCAGGGGCTCGCGACAGGTCGCGCCTTCCTGGTGGGGCACGTGTACAACAACCCCAACCCCGAGTACCTGATCACCATGCAGCAGGGGTTGCTCGACGGGCTCGAGGGCACGGGCTACGCCCTCGTCACCTTCCCGCTCGACCGCGCCCACCCGCAGTTCACCGAGCGTCTGCGGGAGTTCGTCAGCCGGCACCGCCTCGACGGCGTCGTCTTCTCGTCCTCGGTCGCCGAGGACGAACGGCTGGACCCCCTCCTGGCGGACCTGCGGGTCCCGTACGTCAGGGTGGCATCGACAGCCGTCGACGTCCCCGAGCGCAGCGTCGTGGGAGTCGACAGGGACGGGGCCGTCCTCGCGGGGGAGCACCTCGTCGAGCTCGGTCACGTGCGCATCGGGATGGTCTCCGGGCCGATGTCCTTCTTGTCGGCGAGAGAGCGCCGGAACGGGTTCGAGCAGGCTCTCACCGCCGCTGGCTCGCCGCTGGACGACACTCTGGTCGTCGAGGGTGACTACACCTTCGAGGCTGGTCTGCAGGCAGGTCAGGCGTTGCTCGACCTCGACGACCGTCCGACGGCTGTGTTCGCTGCGAACGACGAGATGGCAGCCGGTGTGCTCCAGGCGGCCCAGCGCGCAGGCCTCGAGGTGCCGCGCGAGCTGACTGTCGTGGGCTTCGACGACTTCAGCATCGCCAGCCACGTGCAGCCACGTCTGACGACGGTGCGGATACCGACCCGTGCCATGGGACACCTGGCGATCCTCACCCTCCTCGAGACGCAGACCGGCGCGACGGACCGCGGCCAGGCGCGGGACACCCCGAGCCCTGAGCTCGTGGTCCGTGAGACGTCAGCACCCGCCGTGAGCCCCGAGGGCCCGCGATGAGGGCCACGGGAGCACGCGCCGGCCTGGTCGCTCTCCTGATCGCGGCTGCAGCGACAGGGTGCTCGCCGACGGCGCCGAAGGACGCGTCTCCTGTGCTGACGGCACCGAGCCAGCCGAGCTCCTCTGCGCCGGCCGAGACCTCACCACCGGAGAGCAGTCCACCCGACGACCCCACGACCCCGGTCCCGTCCGAGGAGCCCACGTTCACCGAGCCCTCTGCCGAGCCCACGGTCACCGCTGACCCCGACGGGTCGACAGGGCAGGACGACTTCCTCATCCCTGACGAGGAGGTGCTCTTCACCGCGGACGAGCTGTACAGCAGCGAGGTGCAGACGCTGTACGCCGACGTCGAGGCTGCCGACAGGCCCAACCGGATCGGCATCTGCCGCTCGGCCGCGATCGTCGTCGGCAAGCTCACCTCCGCCGAGATCGAAGAGCGCCGCGAGGCGATGGCACCCGAGGACGTCGAGGTCCTCGAAGACTTCGTCTCCCTATGCCAGCGGGTCCTCGCGAGCTGAGCCACCTCTTGACCTGGGTCACCGCAGAACCAGACCTGCACGACTCACCGGTCCGAGAAGTATCGGAAGAGGTGCCTCTCGCGCACCAGCGCCGTTGCCGCCACGGCCCCCACGACAAGACCGGCTGCACCGAGGACCGCCGTCCGCGCTCCGATCACCCCGAGCGTGAGCGCAGCCTCGACAGGTGCTCGCGCGATCACGACGGTCATCGGCACCGCCATGACGCCAGCCGCCGTGACCCCGATCGCGGTGGCCTCGAGCAGGACCTGGAGCAGCTGAGCGTGCGGGCTGACCTTGCTGTGTCGGGCTGAGGCGAGCTCGAGCCGACGGAGTGCGACCAGCACGACTCCGAGGAGAGCCCCGACACCCAGGGCGACCCACGGTAGTGCTCGGGTCGGTCTGAGGTCGAACAGGCTGGCGGCGTCCATGGCCGCACCGAGGCGACCGTTGAGCTGGGACAGGACAGGTGCCTCGTCTCGGCCTGACGGGTCGGCCGGCTGGTGGGTGAGCACGGTGGCCAGCAGACCCGTCGAGTCGGGAGACTGCGGCCACTGGCTGAGCCAGCACTCGTCGTAGGTGCCAGAGCCTGTGACGATCACCACGGCGTACCCCAGGCCGCTGCGGCGGCCGTCGTCGGGATAGGTGTACGTCGCGTCGACGGGGGCGTCACCGTCGCTGGTCTGCAGCAGGTCTCCAGCAGTGATGCCGAGTGCCTCGGCGGCGGCGTCGGAGACGAGCAGTCCTGCATCCGTCATGGAGCCTGTGAGCAGGGCGGCGAAGCCCGGCGTGACCTCGTAGGTGGGGATG
The DNA here is from genome assembly GCF_033798665.1 of Sanguibacter biliveldensis. Classification (NCBI taxonomy): domain Bacteria; kingdom Bacillati; phylum Actinomycetota; class Actinomycetes; order Micrococcales; family Sanguibacteraceae; genus Sanguibacter; species Sanguibacter biliveldensis. The sequence goes on along the minus strand of NZ_CP138359.1, from coordinate 2,415,910 downwards.
GGTGAGGCTGGCATGGTCAGCGCGACGAGGTCAGCAGGGGCTCGCCGCATGGCCCCGGCGTGCTCGGCGTCGGGGAGCCCGACGAGCGCTTCGCACGCGCCGCCGTCCACACGTCCGGTGGAGCTGAGCGTCGAGACTGCAGAACCCGCAGCCCGGTAGCCTGCGGCGTCGTCCACGAGCGACACGACGGCCGAGCCGTCTGCCACCGAGAGACCGGCGAGCGCCGAACCCAGCACTGCTGCGGCGATGACGAGCCTCGACGTCCCGGTCGCCAGGTTGCGGAGCGCCTCGGACCAGACCGCACTCAGCCGCATTCCAGCCGGCACCCTCGCGGGAGGTCGGCTGCGATCCTCGTCCCGGCTTGTGCTTGGAGGTTCGGGGCTCATGGGACTGGTGCCAGGTCGATCACGACGTCGCAGGCTTCCCGGGCCCGATGATCGTGCGTGGCGACGACCACGATCATCCCTTCGCGGGAGAGCGCTCCGAGAGACGCGGTGATCGTCGCGGCGGCGTGCGGGTCGAGCTGCGCTGTCGGCTCGTCGACGAGCAAGAGGTCGGGGGACCCGGCGATCGCGCGGGCCAGCATGAGCCGCTGCGCCTCTCCGCCCGAGAGCGAGCGGAACGGGTTGTCGGCGATGCTCGTGAGACCGAAGTCGCCGAGCAGCCGCATGGCCTCGTCGTGAGCCTCGTCCCGGTGGTGCCCCGCCGCGAGGACGGGCAGTGCCACGTGGTCGACAGCGGTGCGACCTGGGGTGCCGTGCGGATTCTGGAAGACGCGGCCGACCTGTTGGATACCGTCACGGACGACAGCTCCTGCGGTCGGGGTGATCCACCCAGCCATGATGCCCAGGAGCGTCGACTTCCCTGAACCGGACGGGCCTGTGAGCGCGTAGACAGTCTTGGGCACCAGCGCGAGCGTCAGATCGCTGAAGAGGTCATGGCCGCCCGGGAAGTGATGCCCCACAGCGTCCAGGGTCAGCTGCACGTCATGGCGGGGTCGGGCAGCAGGTCGACCTGGTGCGGCACGGCGTCGTCGGGGAAGGCGACCAGCGAGCGCCCCAGCTCGGACCCGACCACGGTCACCGGGAGTCCCGTGCCGTCCGCACTGACGCACGCCGACTGGTCCGGGGCAGCGGCGACCAGGGCGCGAGCCGGGACCGCGACGACGACACGAGGATCAGCGAGCCTGTACACGCCGGTCAGCAAGGTCGTCTGGTCCGAAGCCCTGTGCGCGACGACCGACGGGAGCTCGCCGACCGTCTTGAGGGCGGCTGGGTCGGTGATGCGCGCATCGGGTCCGAGGTCGAAGGTGGCGTCGTCGACGACCAAGATCCGGTCGTCGGCAGTCGTCCCCTCCGGGAGCGTCGAGAGTGAGAGGCCCTGCAGCGGCGGAGGTGCCGTCGCGAAGACCGCACCGGTCTCGACGTTCTGCCCGGTCACCAGGTCGCACGTGTCGAGGGGCGTGCTCTGCGCGGGCAACCAGACGATCCTCTCTCGTGCCACGACTGCTGGACCGTCGGTCAGCCCGAGTGCGGCGGCGACAGCCTGGGTCGCGTCGTCGACGGTGCCTGTGGGCGATGTCGGGTGCCCCAACCGCACAAGCTCCTCCTGGAGTGCCAGGACGTCGTTCCCGCTGTCCCCGGCCGCGAGGTCTCTCCACAACGGTCGTGACGTCGCGAGGTCGACGATCGTGACTCCGTCGACCTCGATGGTGCTGCCCCCAGAGACGGCGCCCATCCCGGGGCGGCACCGCGACGACGTGATCGTACCGGCCTTCTGGGAGACGAGAGCGAGGGGTGTCCCGAGCTCGAGCTCGAGGTCGACGACGCGCTCGTCGGTGAACTCCTGTTCTGAGGTGTCGAAGGTCGTCGCCGACTCTGGGGCCTCGAGTGAGTCTGGACGTGGAGCCCTCACGAAGAGTGCGGTCACGGAGACGGAGAGGATGATGAGAAGGAGGCACCCGAGCGCGACACGTGTCGTGGAGATCTGCTTCATCGGTGAGGGGGACGCGCTGTCCGTAGAGCCACGAGGGCGCGGTGCGCTGTCATGACAGCAGCCCGAGAGGGTCGAACTCGCAGAGCGTCGCGTCGGTGTCGGTCTCGGAGTAGGGAAGTGTCCCGTGCTCCCAGTCGAGCGAGTACTGCGCTGCTGTGTAGCTGTCCGGGACGAGACCGGCCCGGACGAGACAGGCGACCATGATCGTCGGTTCGTCGAGGTTCTCAGGATTGCGTTGCATGGACTCGTAGACCCAGTCGACCCCGCTCTTGGTCTGGCTGGAGCACCCGATGTAGGCCTCTTCGAAGGCCTCTCCCTCCGGAGCGCCTTCTGCGGACTCGGAGGTCATCGTCCCGTAGCTACCGAAGGTGAACTCGATACCAAGATCTGCCATGCAGGCCGCGAACTGGTTCCGGACCTCGGTGTACTCAGCCTCGGTGACGACTCCGTCGGCGAGGATCGAGCGCTGTGCGTCGGTCTGCGAGGTGAGATAGACCTCCGTGAGCGCGTCGGCCCACGGCCCTGTGAACTCGGGAGCTTCTCTGTCTGTCGAGCTGAGAGATCCATCCTGCGCAGAGGTTCCGCATCCGGCGATCAGGAAGAGGAGCGCCAAGCACGCCGCGGCAATGCCGCGGCGTGCTTGGTCGAGATTCTCAGACACGGTGCAGAACGCCATAGTTGGTGATCCCTGCCATGCATGTCATCTGAGTGGACTTCTTGCCCTTCCCAGCGGCATTCCCGTAGACCGTCGACTTACCAGCTGTAGAGAAGCTCATGATGCGGTAGTCGCAGGACGAGTTCGTGGCCGAGAACGTCGAGTACTGGCCGCAGATTCCACTGAGCGCTTCTGCGTCGGACGCGGTCACGATCGTGGAACCGATGGATCCGAAGACCCCTAGGCCTGCAGTCAGTCCCAGTGCGAGAATTCTGTTCTTCATGTGTTTTCGCTCCCCCTGGAGAGATGCGCGCCGGGAGTTCGACGCATAGTCGAGGCTAGGGGCGAATGTCTGATTTGCAGCGCACGTGAGCGTGATGCGGGTGAGTGCTCTTGCAGTCTTAGGTGGAACACTGGAGAAGTTTGGCGGTGACCTCTTCGCGGGTCGGTGGCGACTCACCCCGCCTGGGCGGCCTCGGCCTCGGCCAGGTCGGCGTACCCGACGAGCAGCACGGTCCACCGCAGCGTCTGCTCGGTGAGGTTGCCGCCGGAGGCCGCGGTCTCCTCGACGAGGCGGGCGTAGCCCTGGAAGGTCCGGTCGGAGTAGGAGCCCAGCTCGCCGCGCAGGTAGGTCTCGAAGGACGTGTCGACGAAGGTGTCCTGCGTCGTGCGCAGCGTCCGCATGGCCCGGCCGAGCCGCGGGTACCGGGCGCAGAAGTCGACTGCCCAGGCGACTTGGGTCGCGACGACGTGCTCTTGCTCGGAGACCCGGCTCGGGTCCAGGGCGGGCAGCTGTGGGGCGATCTCGCGCGCGTAGCGATCGGGTTCTGTCGATGCCATCATGCGGGCGTACTTCTCGGTGAGCAGGTTCCTCCCAGTCGACCCCGCCTCGTCGAGATCGGCCGCATAGCTGCGGAGCAGGTCGGTCGGCCAGGTGAGGAACTGGCTCAGGCGCATCTGGTGGAAGGTCGACAGGTCGTCCTGGCACGCTGCAGGTCCGCCCTCGTTGGCGACCTGCGTGAACTGCGCCCACTCTCGCTCGACGACGCTCTCGGCCACCTCCAGCCGTTCCTGCATCGTGCTGGTGTCCTCCGTCGGGGTGGTGCTCATCGCTGGTCCTCCGTCGTCTCTCACAGTGCCTTCAACCAGGGGTCGGTGATGTGCGCGGCGACGTGCTCGCGCTGTCGCTCGAGGAAGGTCTCGCTGCTGCTGCTCAGACCTCGGGACTGGAGCTCGGCGGCGATCGTGGCGCAGAGCCTCTCGATCCGCTCTTCCAGCCGTGCTCGCGCGTCGGGAGAACCCGGTCCGAAGCACGCTGCCGACGCGAGCCTGAGGATCTCGGAGAGGTCGTCGACAGCGCCGGGCAGGCTCGAGCCCATGCGACGGCTCAGACGGCGCAGCGCCGCGAAGTGCCACTTGTAGTACGGCAGGTACCCGGCCGACGAGGGACCGGTGAGCAGGAAGACGAGGGAGGCGACGGCCCGGGTGAGCTCGCCGACCGACAACCACGCCGCCTCCCCGTCGCCGCGGTCGAGCATCCTGGGGACGTTGTACTGACCTGCCTGCGAGATCATCCCGAGCCTCCGCGAGACGAGAGCCCACCTGACGTCGCGGGGCATCCTCGTGAAGGACCCCCGGACCGCGCTGAAGGCGCCGTGCGGGTCGGCGAAGACCGCGCCGTCGGTCGCCGCGGCGAGCGTCGCCTCGTCGAGCATCAGCCATTCGTGAGCGGTGGTGGGCGCCTGCCTGTAGCCGGTGATCTGCTCGTAGAAGTCGCCGATCTCGAAGACACCGACGCGGCGACCTGCACCGTGCGCACGAGGGGTCGTGGGCGTGCGGTCCACGCCGCGGAAGGTGCGGGGCAGCGCGTCGTAGTCGGCCTGGAGCGCGGCACCGATCTCGGCGTGGTCCTCGGCGGTGAGCCACAGGCAGAATCCTGGGCCCGTGTCGTGGTCGCGGGAGATCGCGTCGTCGAAGCCGTAGCACTCGGAGCCGTGGCCGACGAGACCCGCGGCGATCCGACCGCGGTACGCCGGGTACCGGAACTCGAGCATCGGGCGTCCGTGCTCTTCCCAGTAGGCACGGGCGAGATCGAGGCCAGAGTCGGGCGTGCGCGTCGTCGGGACCGCGGCGGCCGGTCCTGACGGGGCCGTGGCGGGGACAGGGGTGGGGGTGCTCGGACGGTCTGACGGGCCGGTCCCGGGCGCGGCCCCCGCCGCAGCCGCAGCCTCAGCCTCGGCGAGGTTCTCCGCCGTCACCACGTAGTAGTCGTTGTCCGTGCCGTAGCACTCGGTAATGATCGCGAGCGCCTGCCGGTACATCGTCACGGCGTCGGCGTAGCGCCCAACCCTGAAGCACACCTCGGCGTGCCCTGCGACGGCTGACGCGTAGTGGGGGTCGTCTTCGTGCCCGCCGTCCTGGTAGATCGCGAGAGACCTGTCGACGTACCGGGCGGCGTCCTCGTGCTGCCCGAGCGTGAAGCTCACGAGCGCCAGGTTGGTGCAGGTGGTCGCGATGTCGAGGTCGCGCTCGGGGTCGACCGACGAGGCCTCGAGGATCGACATCGCCGCTCGCAGCTCCGCCAGCGCCTGGGCGTGGTCCTGCCGCTCGCTGCAGAGGATCGAGAGGTTGTTGTGCAGACCGGCGAGACGCCGGTCAGTCGGTCCGAATGCGGTGTCGGCGGCGGACAGAGCCCGGCTGTAGAGCGTGCGGGCGTCGTCGGGTCGGCCCGCCGCACGCATCGCCGTGGCCCCGTTGATGAGCGTGGTCGCGTGGGCGTCGGTGCCCGTGAGGCCCATGCTCTCGACGAGGGTGAGGGCAGTCCGGCTCGCCGTGACGGCGTCGTCGTGCAGGCTCTGCGAGCGGTACAGGCCGACGAGCTCGTTGAGGAGGGTCAGCCGGGCTCCGTCGTCGCCCTGACGCTCGGCATCGGCGAGCGCCGCCCGCAGGTAGGGCGCGGCCCGGGTGGGACCGTCGTGGGCCGCGAAGATCGCGTCGAGACCGTGGAGCACGGTGGCCACGTCGACGGGCTGCGGAGGAGCTGCTGGGCGGGCGTCCGGTGTGCGTGACGTCATGGTGCCGGTCGAGTCGCGCGGTCGGTGTGCATCTGTCCACCGTGCCATGCTGCACGGCCTGAGATGTGGGGCTTTGGTCGGTCGCGCCAGCGAGGACACGTGGCGTGGAGCAGGCGTTCCCAGCGGCGAGGCATCCCGCTACGGTGGTCCGATGGCAACCGTCAGAGAGCTCCAGGTGACCTTCGACTGCGCGGAGCCCGTGCGGCTCGCCAGGTTCTGGTGCGAGGTGCTCGGGTACGTCGTCCCGCCCGGCCAGGACGAGGCGGCCGTCGAGGGCGGCGGAGACGACGCGCCGGAGGACCAGCCCGGGGGAGCGGTCTGCGTCGACCCGACGGGTGCCGGACCGCGGCTGTACTTCCAGCGAGTCCCCGAGGGCAAGGTCGTCAAGAACCGGGTGCACCTCGACGTCCGGGCTGGCACCGGCCTGGTGGGGGCAGAGCGTCTCGCGACGCTCGAGGCCGAGGGGGCGCGGCTGGTCGCGCTCGGTGCCACCCGCGTCAGGCTGCTGCCCGCCGACGACGAGGAAGAGTCGTGCCTCGTGATGCAGGACGTCGAGGGGAACGAGTTCTGCCTCGACTGACCCGTTCGACGGACCCGCTCAGCTGATCCTTCGGCGGTAGACGGCCACGGCCGAGGCGTAGGCGACCGCGATGACGCCCACGAGCCAGGCGAGCGCGACCCAGATGTCGTCGCCGACGGGGCTCTGGGAGAACAGCGCCCGGAGGGTGTCCACGACGGCCGTCACCGGTTGGTGCTCGGCGAACCAGGCGACGGGACCGGGCATCGTCTCTGTGGGGACGAAGGCCGAGCTGATGAACGGCAAGAAGATGAGCGGGTAGCTGAAGGCGCTCGCGCCGTCGACAGTCGTCGCCGAGAGCCCGGCGATCACGGCGACCCAGGTCAGCGCCAGGGTGAACAGCACGACGATCCCGGCCACAGCGAGCCAGGCGCCCGCCGACGCCCCGGTCCGGAACCCCAGGAGCAGCGCGACGACGACGACCACGGCGACCGAGACGAGGTTCGCGACCAGCGACGTGAGCACGTGCGCCCAGAGGATGCTGGACCGTGCGATCGGCATGGACTGGAACCGCTCGAAGATGCCGCTCTGCAGGTCGAGGAACAACCTGTACGCCGTGTAGGCGACGCCCGAGGCGACGGTGATGAGCAGCACGCCCGGGAGCATGTAGTCGACGTACGAGCCGTCGGCCCCGGTGTCGATCGCGCCCCCCAGCACGTAGACGAACAGGAGCATCAGCGCGACGGGTGTGACTACCGTGGTGAGGATCGTGTCGGGGCTGCGCAGGATGTGGCGCAGCGAGCGACCCGTGAGGGTCCAGGTGTCACCGAGCGGTCGGGGGAGCATCAGGAGTCCTCTCGTGTGGTGCCGTCACGGTCCGGGTCGCCTGCGGGCGGTCCGTCGTCGCCGACGAGCGCGAGGAAGACGTCTTCGAGGGAGGGCTTCTTCTCGACGTACTCGATCTCGGCGGGTGGGAGGAGGGCTCTCAGCTCGTCGAGGGTGCCATCCTGGATGATCGTGCCCTGGTGCAGGATCGCGATGCGGTCCGCGAGCTGCTCGGCCTCGTCGAGATACTGCGTGGTCAGCAGCACTGTCGTGCCCCGCCCGGCGAGGTCACGGATGGTCTGCCACACCTCGAGTCGGGCCTGGGGGTCGAGGCCCGTCGTGGGTTCGTCGATGACGACCACGGGCGGGTCGCCGATGAGGCTCATCGCGATGTCGAGCCGGCGGCGCATCCTGCCTGAGAACGTCGCCGCCTTGCGGTCCCCGGCCTCGGTGAGCGAGAAGCGCTCGAGCAGCCTGTCGGCGATCACGCCTGGAGCGTCCAGGTGACGCAGCCTGGCGACGAGCACGAGGTTCTCCCGCCCGGTGAGGACGTCGTCGACCGCGGCGAACTGGCCCGTCAGGCTGATGGACTCGCGGACCTTCTCCGGGTGGGTCGCGACGTCATGTCCGTGGACCGTCGCTGTGCCGGTGTCGGCCTTCAGCAGCGTCGAGAGGATGCGCACGAGGGTGGTCTTGCCGGCGCCGTTCGAGCCGAGCAGCGCGACGATGCTGCCTGCTGCGACGTCGAGGTCGACGCCGCGCAGCACGTGCACGGCCTTGAACGACCTGGTGACGCCGCGGACGCTGATCGCCGGTGCAGGCGTCGGCGCAGCGGACGTGCCCGCGGTCATGGTCGTGGTCCGTCCCCGGTGGTACCCGGGCCGATGTCGTCAGGGGTGGTGCTGCCGGTCGCAGGGCCGGACGCAGCGCTGGTCGCCGTGTCGATCGCCGCGACGAGGCGGTCGCGCTCCTTGTCGAGCCACTGCTTCCCGGCGTAGGCCTGCGCGAAGGTCTCGGCGAACTCGACGGGGTCGTCGCCGACGATGTCTCGCACGGGCGTGTCGTCGACGGCCGCGCGGTCCCAGAGGTCGGCCAGGTCGCCGAGCATGGTGACGAGGGTGTCGCCGTCGGTGACCCCGGCGAAGTAGGTGATGTACCTGTGCATGGCCTTCGCCGCGGACCCGTACGGGTCGGGCAGGGCGTTGATGCGGGCCGTGTCCTGCCGGTACTGCTTCTTCTGCGAGAGCGGTCCCGTGAGGGTCTCGAACCAGTGTGCCGCCATGATCATGCCTCTCTGCTGCTGGGGTGCGAGCGGGTGGTGTGCGCGCTGTCGTCCGAGAGTGCGCTGTCTCCCGGGCGGACGGTGCCGTCCAGGTGGTCGGAGCCGCCGGGGAGGTCGGTGCCGTGCAGCTCGGCGATGCGGCCCGCGAGGAAGGTCCAGGTGGTCCAGAACTCCTCCAGGTACTCGCCCCCGGCCGAGTTGAGCGAGTAGACCTTGCGTGGCGGGCCCTTCTCGGAGGGGACCTTCTCGACGTCGACCAGCCCGCGCCGCTCGATCCTCACGAGCAGCGCGTACACGGTGCCCTCGACGATGTCGGAGAACCCCTGCTCGCGCAGCCGCGCGGTGATCTCGTAGCCGTAGGCCGGCTGCGTCGCCAGGATCGCCAGGACGATCCCTTCGAGGGTGCCCTTGAGCATCTCGGTCATCTGCTTGCCCATGCGAGTCCTCGTCTCGGTACTCGGTGATGCTATCTACCACTAGATAGTGCCACTGAGTACCGAGTGCACAAGGGGCTCTTCCGCGGCCGGGCGAGGCTTCGGGGAGCGCAGGTGAGGTGCGGGGACAGGGCTGGTGCGGTTGCCGCGGGCGGCGGCCACGCCACCGCCCGCCCGGCTCGCGACGAGGCGGGGATGCTGAACATCCCGAGCAGCTCGACCTTGTGGGCGTTCGCAGTCAGGTCCTCTTCTAAGGTGGAGCCAGATCAGGTCCGCCCACGTGGCTTTGGACCCGAAGAGCGCTCTGTCGTCGCGTCGCCACGTAGGCCCTTTTCGCGTGATTGCAAGTCAGGTAGTGAGAATTACCATGTTGGCAACAGACTTGTCTGCGGGCGTACTGAGCGAGACTAGCCCTTGTACATACATTGCCGCTACTTGATGGGTCAGACCGTTCGAAAGCCGCTCGAACTCTATCCTTAAGGCGTGCTCAAGCGGGTCTTCAAGATCGCGTTCGCCAATCGCCTGCCTTATACCGTCCAGGACAAACGGGAGGGCCGTCTGAGTGAGCCAATCCTCGTCTAGTATTCGCGTCAGCAGCCAATTAACGTTATTCTGGGCAGATTCGCCGCTGGTGCGTGCAACCCACTCGGCCAAAGCGTGCACCCATGCAGAAATGGCCGCCGGGTTAGCCGCACAGTGGCCCGCAAATTCGAGCGCGGCGCCTACCAGAGATGTGGGATTTGTTGAATCTGGAGCCCAGGCAATCTGGAGGGAGCCTCCCTTAGGCAACCAGGAATCGATCTCAACTGCCACCCTCAACCAATCTTCTCGAAAGACGCCTCCGACGCAACCGGCTCGAATTAAGGATGCTTGCATGAGAATAGCTTCGTCTTTATCAAGATGGCCATCTCTCAATGCGGCTTCGATCACGGCAGAGGTCGATATCGAAGCCGAGCCCTTGTCTGACGCAATCTTCCTCAGAACCGCATCGTCTGACATGTACCCCACCGAGTGGCCGTTAATGGACAGACTCAATGCGGAAAGCCACACGGGCGCAACACCATTATCGCTCAATGTATCAAAAATCCCTGCCGCCTCGGAGTGTTCGCCGTGTGTGCCTAGAATAAGGCGAGAGACGTTTTTTGCCCGATCTAGGAGAGCACGGGCCTCCTCTTCCGATATGGTGTGTACTCGCGCCGACCCGTCACCACCTCGTCCGACGGTCATAGTCGAAAGAGGGCGAAAACTGTCGACGGCGCTAGCTGCATCAATCGCCTGCGCCAACGATCGGACCGGCGCATCGAAGTAGCCCAGCAGTTTGTCTGCGGACATCTTATCGAGTTGTGCCAGTGACAAGAAACTGGATGTATCAATCGCAACTCTTTGGGATCGTAATTCTCGGGCTTGCTGAACCTCCCTTTCGAAAGAGTTCGGATTTCCCGAGAAGCGCGGACCGGCCCATGCCACCAAAGTTTCGGCGTAACCGCGGCCGTGGACCGACGAAGCCAAACCTAAAGGGTAGGTTCCGAGAAAGACTTCACGGTCAATCTCGGAGGTGTCCGGCGAGGAAGCCACGATGGCATCAAGAGTTGCCATCGGATCCTCGAGATTAACCGGCACCGACTCGAAGACGTGAGGTACCTGAGCAAGCAAGACCGCAACCCGTTCTTGCGCGTCTGGTGCAGGTGAAACTGCTTCCGGGCCTCGCATGAGTATAGAATAGACCGCCGCAGCTTTGACAGTTTCTGAAGCTGACTCACTTTCCGCTAAAAGAAGAATCCGCTCAACAGAATCAAGGCTCTTCTCCTCATGTCGAGATAGATGTATCAACGCAAGAGTTTCGCGCTCGCTTCTAGGTGCTGGACTATTCCCAAGTTTTTGGTATGTATTCCAGGCCTCTTCGTAACGCGTGAGTTCCATCAGGCATATGGTTAGACACCAGATTGCGTCGGGCGAGTCTGGTGTGAGTGCCATCAATTCTGCTGAAGCGCTGGCCGCATTCTTCCAGTCGCGGATCGACGAGTACGACTCGATCTGCAGATGGAGCAGGTGAATATTGTGGCTTTTCGGCCTGGAGCTAGAAAGCCATGCGGTTCGAGCGCAACTTGCGGCGAGCGCAGGATTCGAAGACCGGTCATACTCTCGGGCGGCTATTTCCCACATGACTGAGTCGTTCCAATACTGGGCTGATTCCGCCATCGCTTTTGCGGCCTCTTCGTGCTTGCCTCCATGCTGGCATATCGCCAGGAAAGCGAAAGTGAGGTTACGGTCTCTCCGCGCCTCGTTTCTTAACTGCTGGAATGCTCCCGTGACCTCTCTCGCCGCTTGCGAAATTAGGTTCAGGTTACGAAGTTCGGCGTGGTCTACTAGCCGCAGCTCGGAACCAGATATCTCCCCACCTAGAATAGAAATTTGTTGCGCGAATCTGTACTCTTCTTCTTCAGAGGTTGCGTACTCTATGGCCGCTCTCCAGAGTCCTTCGGCCTCTGTTAATTCACCTCTTCTCATTGCCAAAAGGGCCTCCGCTTCACTGCTCTTTAGGGGGTCTCGAATCCCAAGAACTTGCAGAGTGGCCTCTTCTAGCGGCCGAATTTCAATGGCGATTAGGGCTGCATATTCTTGAATCCTGGAATCGTTGTGCTCTTCAAATGTCGCAGTGCCATCCGGCGTGAGCTGAGTGAGCGTCCAGGCTGTCTGGGTGTCGCCCGCGTATATTGCAGATTCGATGGCTAGCAGCGTGGACATCACCGATGGCTGGCCCCAACGTCGTTCCGTGTCACGGGAACGAACAGAGAGGGTTTGCGCGCGCCGGAGGTTTGCAAGGTGGACCTGATTTTGACGCGGCCTACCGTTATCTAGGAGCGCATTGACGGCTACAATTGCGTTTCGAGTCAGCCCCTCGTTTTCCAAGGAGTTCATTGCCAGCTCTTCGGTTTTGCCGAGATCGCCTTTCGCTGCAAACACCTGGCATTCTATGAAGTTGCGATAGGAGCTCTCAGACTCATCCAGACTTGTCCAATCGCACAGACTGGATTGAGCCTCGATGAAGTTGCCCTGTAGAAAATGGATGATTGTACCCATTAGGGCGTGTTTGCCGGCAAGTGGGAGAAGATTTGCAAGTTGCTCCTCGCCCGTGTTCCCGGATCGGAGGACAGCGGCCCTGGCTTCCCAATAGTCCACACGCGTGGCGCCGTCGGCTATCGCTTCTTCTATTAGGTCCGCCGAAATTGTCGGCAAAGCAGCATCGCCCGCGATTTCGGCGATCCAGAGAGTGACATTTGTGGGAGCGTCCTTCCACCACGGTGGCCTTCGAGAGTTCCATGCCTTTAGGGCTTCCTGGTTTGAGGAGGCAGTGCTAAGTTCACCCAAAAATCTCGGAAACGCGTGCCAAGTCTCAAGAAGAGTTTCGAGCTGGCGTCTTCTCAAAGGTGCTACTTGGAGAGAATAGTCGTCTGCCTCTTGGGGGCTTGCTTGCCGAATGGCTAGTTTGAGTTCGGCGACGGCTGTGCGAACTTGTGTTTCAAGCGCTTGGTGCGCCGGGAGCATTTGTGTATGAATCGATATCAGCGCTCCAACAAGTAATTTCGCCTCTTCGGCAGAAGAGATGACCGGGCCGGCTCCCAGATCAGCTTGTAGGTCGCTCGCTAGTTGCTCGATGTCCTTCGGGGAGCCTGATCTAAATGCCCTAACGAAGTCAATCTTCTGACACTGCTTCCGCAGTGTCCAGTACTTCGAAAGCTCGATGAACTCCGCGCTCGATGCTTTTCTGAGTTTCAACGGAAGTGTCCATGAGTAGGCGATTCGCTTCCAGGTTGAAATGGATAGTTTGCCTACCGCGGGTCCGACGGCTTTTGCTGCAAGCAATGTCCAATCGACTGCCATGCTGACCCTCTCGTCGGCTCCGAGTATCACTTTTGTCGGGATTCCACTGAGCGCTTATTGTGGCGTCATTTCTGAAAAGGATGGCCTGAGATGCTAATGCGCCCACTGTTAATCTAGACGACACAAGCGCGACAGCGCCACCGCCCGCCCGGCCCGCAACGACGCAGGCACGTCGAGGACGCGCTGGTTCCGGCTGCCGCGGAAGGGCAGCGTGAGGTCGCGCTCGGCCAGCGTGAACGGACCGTCGACGAGCACGTCGAGCATGCCGAGCAGCTCGACCTTGTCCGCGCTCGCGGCGAGCAGCTCTTCGAAGGTGTAGCCCGACCACGCCCAGACGTCTCGGGCGTGGCCGAGCTCGGCGCGGAGGCGGCGCGTCACCTGCAGGCACACTCCCGTGTTGAGGAAGGGCTCGCCTCCGAGCAGGCTGAGGCCCTGCACAGACTCGTGCGCGAGGTCGGTGAGGATCCGGTCCTCGAGCGCACCCGTGTACGGCGTGCCGTACCGGAAGCTCCACGCCGCCTCGTTGAAGCAGCCCTCGCACGCGAAGAGGCAGCCGCTCACGTAGAGGCTGCACCGCACGCCCTCGCCGTCGACGAAGACGAACGGCTTGTAGTCGGCGACGAAGTCCTTGCTGAGCCTCGACGACAGCCAGTCCGGCTGCGGCTCGCGCACGGCTCAGCCCTCGGCGACGGCCCGGCGGTCGGCCGCCGAGGTCCCGGTGCTGCCGGGCATGTTCTTGACCCGCGAGGAGATCTCGACGTGCCGGCCGTGCACCATCGGGCGTGCCTGCGGGTTGCCGAGGTAGCCGCAGGTCCGCTTGACGACGTCGCAGGTGCGGGGGTCGTCGTTGTCGCACTCGGGGCACGCGAAGCCGCGCGCGGTCGGCGTGAAGTCGCCCTGGAAGCCGCAGGCGTAGCAGTGGTCGATCGGCGTGTTCGTGCCCAGGTAGCCGACCCTGTCGTAGGCGTAGTCCCACACGGCCTCGAGGGCCTTCGGGTTCTGCTGGAGGACCGGGTACTCGCAGTAGTGGATGAAGCCGCCCGCGGCGTACGCCGGGTAGTCCTTCTCGAAGTCGAGCTTCTCGAAGGGGGTCGGGTTCTTGCGCACGTCGTAGTGGAAGCTGTTCGTGTAGTAGTCCTTGTCGGTGATGTCCGCGACCTCGCCGAACTTCGCCGTGTCGAGACGGCAGAACCTGTCGGTGAGGCTCTCCGACGGCGTCGAGTACACCGAGAACTTGTAGGAGTACGTGTCGGTCCACGCCTGCGCGCTCGCGGACAGGGTCTTGAGGATGTCGAGCGTGAAGGCCTTCGCGTCGGCGTCACCCTCCCAGGCGCCGCCGAAGAACGCTGCTGCCGTCTCGTAGAGGCCGATGTACCCGAGGGAGACGGTCGCCCGCCCGTCGCGGAACAGCTGGTCGACGGAGTCCTCCGGGTCGAGGCGCTGGCCGAAGGCGCCGTAGCGGTAGAGGATCGGCGCGTTGCCGGGGGTCGCCTCGCGGCAGCGCTCGACACGGAAGAGCAGCGCGTCCTTGACGGTCTCGAGGCGCTCGGCGAGCAGGGACCAGAAGTGGTCCTGGCTGCCCTCGGACTCGAGGGCGATGCGCGGCAGGTTGAGCGTGACGACGCCGAGGTTCATGCGCCCCTCGACGACGTCGTTCCCGTCCGCGTCCTCCCAGCCCTGGAGGAAGGACCGGCATCCCATCGGGGCCTTGAAGCTGCCGGTGAGCTCGACGATCTTGTCGTAGCTCAGCACGTCCGGGTACATGCGCTTCGTCGAGCACTCGAGGGCGGTCTGCTTGATGTCGTAGTTCGAGTCGCCCGGCTCGAGGTTGAGGCCACGCCGCAGGGTGAAGATGAGCTTGGGGAAGATGGCCGTCCGGTGCTCGCCGCCGAGCCCTTCGATGCGGATCTGCAGGATGGCGTTCTGGATCTCCCGCTCGAACCACCCGGTGCCGAGGCCGAAGCCGAGGGACGTGAACGGCGTCTGCCCGTTGGACGTGAACAGCGTGTTGATCTCGTACTCGAGGGACTGCATCGCGTCATGGATGTCCTTGCGGGTCTTCGCCTCCGCGTAGCCCTGACGGCGCTCCGGCTCGCTCACCCACTCCTGCGCGTCGGCGAGGTGCTTGGCGAAGTTGCGCTTGGCGTAGGGGGCGAGCAGCTCGTCGATGCGGTTGACGGTGCAGCCGCCGTACTGGCTCGACGACACGTTGGCGATGATCTGCGTGATCTGGGCCGTGGCGGTCTGGATGGACCGGGGCGGCTCGACCTCCGCGTTGCCGATGCGGAAGCCTTCACTGAGCATCGACCGGAAGTCGATGAGGCAGCAGTTCGTCATCGGCGAGTAGGGGTGGTAGTCGAGGTCGTGGTAGTGGATCTCGCCCTTCTGGTGGGCGTTCGCGACGTGCGGCGGGAGCATCGTCAGTCCCAGGGCCTTGCCGACAGCACCGGCGGTGAGGTCGCGCTGGGTGTTGAAGACGTCGCTGTCCTTGTTGGCGTTCTCGTTGACGACGGTGCTCGCCTTGCTGAGCAGCTCGCCGATCGAGTGGTTGACGTCCGTCGACCGGTTGCGGGCGATGTCGCGGCGCACGCGGTACCCGATGTACGCCTCGGCGACGTCGTAGTGCCGGCTCTCCAGGAGTACGTGCTCGACGACGTTCTGGATCTCGTAGATCTGCACCGTGTCGGTGAAGCGGCGTGTGATCTCGGTGCCGACCTGCCGGGTGAGGTCGAGGATCGCCGGGCGGACGAGCTGGGCGGGTCCTTCGTGGACGTCGGCGAAGGCCGAGGTGAGCGCACGCTCGACGCGGGCCGGGTCGTACTCGGCGACCCGGCCGTCCCGCTTGAGGACCGCGGGAACCTGAGGGGTTCCGGGGGCCGAGAGGGTCGTGGACGCTGTGCGCTCCGACCCGGTCTCTGCTCGTGCTGCCTGGTCTCCCTCGACGACTGTCACTGCGGGTCCTGCTCCCTCTGGTCACGGCTGCTGGTCCGACGCCCACCGTCGTCGCGCTGCCGAGGATCATCGATCCTCAGGCTTCGCAGACACTACATACGGGGTTCGTGCGTCTAGAAGAGACTAGATCTTGTGTCTCTCGTGCAGCGGGCCCTAGGTCCCGGGTGAGGTCGTCAGGCCAGTCGTCAGGCCGCGCGGACCTCCACGACCCGGGGCGCGTCGGCCGGCGCAGCCCAGGCCGTGCCGGCCGCGCCGACTCAGGCCGTGCCGACCTCGACCTCGCCCGAGCCGGACGCCCCGAAGACGATCCGGCGCGTCGCGATCTTTTCGGTGAAGAACCTGTCGTGGCTCACGACGACCACGGCGCCGGGGAAGTGCACGAGGGCGCGCTCCATCACCTGCGTGCTCGACAGGTCGAGGTGGTTGGTCGGCTCGTCGAGGACCAGCACCGAGGCGCCCGACAGCAGGCACTGCGCCATGGCGACACGCGACCGCTGACCACCAGAGAGGTTGCCGATCTTCTGCTTGAGGTCGGCGTCGGAGAACTGGAACATCGCGAGGAAGCGGTTGACCGACTTGCGGGTCGCGGTGAGCGCGAGGCTGCCCGGCATGGCGTTGACGGCGTGGCTCACCGTGTCGGCGTCGTCGAGCTCGTCGAGCACCTGGTTGTAGGAGATCACCGAGGTGCCCTTGGTCCACGCGGCCTGCCCGGAGTCGGCGTCCTCGGCGCCGGTGAGCACCCGCAGCAGCGTGGACTTGCCGGAGCCGTTCGCGCCGAGCACCACGATCCTGTTGCCGCGGCGGATCTCGAAGGTGAGGTCGTCGAACAGACGCTTCTCGCCGTAGGCCTTGCTCAGACCCTCGACCCGGCACATGACGTCCTTGACGTGCAGACCGCCGTAGATCTCCGTGATGATCTGGTCGACCGGGCGGGGAGCACGCGACTTCTTGATCTTCGCGAGCTGGTTGCCCAGGCCCTTGCTCGCGGCCTTGGCGGCCTCGCGCCTGTCGGCGATGCCCTCCGACTCGAAGGCCAGCAGCTCGGACTCGTGGACGAACTGCGACTCGAGGGTCTTGAGGCGGAACTGCTTCTGCACCACGTACTCCTCGAAGTTCCCGGAGTACTCGTGCAGGTGGAAGTTCTCGACCTCGATGGTGCGGGTGATGACGGCGTCGAGGAACTTGCGGTCGTGCGACACGACGATGGCCGCGCCGCGGAAGTCGCGGAACCACGCCTCGAGCCATTCGACACCGGCGACGTCGAGGAAGTTGGTGGGCTCGTCGAGCAGCAGCACGTCAGGGCGCTCGAGGACGATCTTGGCGAGGGCTGCGCGGTTGCGCCAGCCGCCCGACAGCTCGTCGATCGAGCAGGTGCGGTGCGCCTCGTCGAAGCCGAGGGTGGTCAGCGCCGTGTCGATGTGGCGGGAGTAGTCCCAGCCGTCGAGGTGGTCCATCTTCTCGAAGAGGTCTGCCTGGCGCTGCACGAGGGCGTCGAGCGCGGGACCGTCGGTCGGGTCTGCGGCGATCGCGGTGTCGATCGACGCGAGCTCGGCCTCGACGTCCTTGATCTCGACGAAGAGCCCGTCGAGCACCTCGGAGATGGTCGCGGTGCCGTCGAGCTCGGAGAACTGCGAGAAGTACCCGATCTTCAGGCCCTGGTCGAGGGTGACCGTCCCGCTGTCCGGCTCGACCTGTCCGAGCACGAGCTTGAGGAGCGTCGACTTGCCCGACCCGTTCTTGCCGATGAGCCCGACGCGGTCGCCGGCCTCCAGGCGGAAGAAGGCCTCGCGGAGGATCTGGGAGGAGTCGAAGCGCACGTGGACGTCGTGCAGCCGGATCAGGCTCATCAGGGGGTGACCTCTCGGGTGGGGCGCACAGCTCGGAGAAGTCCGGCCTGGGGCGGGGTCGATCTTACCGAGTCGGGCGCGGACCCGAGGCGGCGGCCTTCAAGTCAGCTGGACGGGCGGATCGGCACCAGGCAGTCCACCTCGCCCTCGCGACGGTAGTGCTCGATGTGCGGTCTGCTCGCGTCGTGGTCGGCGCGGCTGAAGAGCACGTCGAAGGCCTCGCCGATCTGCTCGTAGACGGCCGGTGCCGTCCCGCGCAGCCGGAGCCGCAGGTAGTTGCCGCCGGGGATCACGGTCTCGTCCAGGGCGAGCGGGTTGTCGGCGTCCCGGTCGAGACGCACGGTCGACAGGCGGTACACGCCGTCGTAGACCAGTCCCATCATCGAGCGGCCGCTGAGGGAGTCGAACGCTCCTTCGAAGTCCGGCCAGGCGGCCTGCACCGTCGCGAGGTCGTCGGCCACGTCGCGGCTCAGGGCTGGTCTCTCGTCGAGCGTCACGACGTCGATCCGGCCGGGGTCGTGGGCCGCGGGATGGTTCGTCATGGGGACAAGGTACCGAGGTCGTCCGTCCATCGCGCCTGGTCTTCGCCTCGAGACGAGCGTCCAGCGCGCGGGGTCCCCGCCGTCCCGGCCACGAGACCCGGTGGCCTGTCAGGTGTCCGCGAACCCCGCGATGCGCTGGGCTGCCTCGTGAGGGGTGAGGTGCGTGGTGTCGACGACCTCGGCCTCGTCGCGGAGCCAGGACTCGTAGGCGTCGGCGTAGGGCTCCAGGTGTCGCATGCGGAACGTCGAGAAGCCCATCTCCGTGTCGTTCTCGATGCGACCTCGGAGCGTGTCCTGGTCGGCGTGGAGCAGGACGTGCCGGACCGGGATCGCGTGGGCGGTGAGTCCGTCGTGGATCTCCCGCCAGTAGGGCTCGACGAGCACGGTCATCGGGATCACGAGCGTCCCACCCGTGTACTCGAGCACGCGTCGCGCGGTCTCTACCACGAGCGGACGCCACGGCGGCCAGTGCTGGAAGTTGTCCGTGGCGGGCAGCCCAGGCGTGATGTCCATCAAGGTCTCGCCGACCTTCTCGGCGTCGAAGACCCGAGAGTCCGGGACCAGCGCCTGGACGAGCTCACTGGTCGTCGTCTTGCCTGCGCCGTGGGTGCCGTTGAGCCAGATGATCACGCCACGAGGCTACCGCTGCCCCAGAGACGAGCAGCTCAGGGGTATTCGTGGTCCTGGGTGACTACTCCTCGATGGTGCGGACCACCCGGGCCGGGGAGCCGACGGCGAGGGTCCGGGCCGGTACGTCCTTGGTGACGATGGACCCTGCCCCGACGACGGCGTCGTCGCCGATGGTGACGCCGGGGAGCACGGTGACGTTCGCGCCGAGCCAGACGTTGTTGCCGATGACGACGGGTGAGGGGATGAGGTCGCCGCGCCGGGAGGGGGCGATGTCGTGCTGGAGCGTCGCGATGACGGCGTTGTGGCCGATGAGGCAGTCGTCGCCGATGGTGATGCCTCCTTGGTCCTGGAACCTGCAGCCGGCGTTGATGAACACGCGGCGCCCGAGCCGGATGTTCTTGCCGAAGTCTGAGGTGAAGGGTGGGAAGAGGGTCACGGACTCGTCGACGGTGGATCCGGTGAGCTGGGAGAGCAGCTCGCGGACCCGCGCCGGCTCGTGGTAGCCGGAGTTGAGGTCGCCGGTGATCCGCAGAGCCTCCTGGCTCGTCTCGTGCATGATCGCGTGCGCGGGGGAGCCGGCGGTGATGGTCTCGCCCGTCGCGAGTGCGTCGAGCAGGTCGGTGAGTGTCATGGTGCTCCGTTCTCGATGGGACTGGCGGAGATCGTCGACGAGGTCTGACCCTCGCTGGCGTGGCATCAGACCCACCCGCGGTCGTGGGCTGTCGCGGCGGCGGTGACCCTGGAGTCGGCGTGCAGCTTGGCCATCGCCGAGGAGAGGTGGTTGCGGACCGTGCCGTGCGCGAGGCCGAGCGTCTTCGCGATGTGCTTGGTCGGCAGCCCCTCGCGAGTGAGGCGCAGCACGTCGGTCTCGCGTGCGGTGAGCGGGCTCTCCTCCTCGGTGAGGGCTGCTGCTGCGAGCGTCGCGTCCACGTACCTCTCGCCCGAGGCGACCGACCGGATGATGGCGGCGAGGCCGGACGCCGGGGTCGACTTCGGGACGAAGCCGCGGACCTTCGCGGCCAGCGCCCGACGCAAGGTTCCGGGGCGAGCGTGCCGGGTGACGATGATGGTCTGCGAGGTGGGGTGGGACCTCAGCTCGTGCGCGACCTCGATCCCGTCGAGCCCGGGCATCTCGAGGTCGAGCAGCACGACGTCGGGGTCGTGCTCGAGGACGGCGGCGACGGCGGCGTGACCGTCGTCGACGTCGGCGACCACCTCGATGTCGGGTTCGAGGGAGAGCAGGGCGACGAGTGCGCCGCGGATGAGCCCTTCGTCGTCGGCGATGACGATCCGGATCATCGGGCGACCTCAGACTGCAGCGCCGCGGTGCGCGCGGGGATGCGCACGACCAGGGTGAAGGTGTCGCCGCGCCGGCTCGTCGACACGGTCCCGTCCCACGAGGCGACCCGTTCGGTCAGGCCAGAGAGACCGGTACCCCCTGTGCGGACCGGACCGGACCCGTCGTTGGTCACCGTGAGGCGGTAGTCCTGCTCAGGGGTCAGGACCAGCTCGAGGGACGCCTCGGTCGCCCGGCTGTGACGGAGGATGTTGGTCGCCGCCTCACGGATCGCCACCGCGAAGACCGCACCAGCGAGCGCCGGGAGATCGGGGACGTCGATCAGGGCCTCGCAGCGGATGTCCGCCGACCGCAGGACCGCCGCGGCGTTCCGGGCCTCGACGGCCACCGTGACGGTGCGGTAGTCGTTGACCACGGCGCGCGTGTCGTCGAGGGCCGCCTGGGCGATCGCCCGGATGTCCGCGAGCTCGGCCGCCGCGAGATCTGGCTGGTCGGCGAGCAGACGACGTTCGGCGAGCTCTCCCTTGAGGGCGATCACCTGCAGGTGGTGGCCCTGGATGTCGTGGAGGTCGGTCGCGAACCGCAGCCGCTCGGTCGCGACGGCGAGGTCGGAGGCGGTCCGGCGGGCCTCGTCGAGGCGGAGCACGACGCGCAGGACCCAGACTGCGCTGAGCGGCATGGTGGTGATCACCACGAGCGTGCTGACCACCACGAGGGTCGTGCCGTCGTCGACAGGGGTGCTGACCACGGGTGTCGGGTCGGCCTGCGTGGCGAGGGCACCTCCCACGGTGAGCACCGCGAGGGTGCCCAGGATCGCGGCGAGGCTCCACCAGCGGGGCACGATGCAGCTGAGCATCCCGCCCGCGGTGACGAGCAGGAAACCCCATCCCCACCCGCTGAAGTGTGGCAGCAGGGCGACGCCCCAGGTCGCGGTCGCCACCACCAGGAGCAGGACGACCCACAGGTTCCGCTCCGAGACGCCTCCGGTCGTCCGCAGCAGCGACGGGACCGCGGCGAGAGCGAGCACCACCGAGACGACCGTCAGGACCACGAGGAGGACCTGCCGCGGGCCGTCTGCCCCTCCGCCCGGCCCGAGGACCAGCTGGAGGAAGGCGGCGGTGACCACGAGGACCCAGAGGGTCACGGCCGTCGACGCGCGCATCCACCGCAGGTCGGCCGCGCGTCGAGAGCTGCCCGGCAGGCCGTCTGTCATGTGCTCAGCGTACCGAGAGGGAGGTGAGGAGCTCGTCGGTGTCGCGCGCGATCTGCGGCGACTGCGTGTGGTGCAGGTAGTGCTCACCGTCGAGGGGGACGACCTCGCCGTGGTCGACGCTCGCCGCCTGGTCCTCGTGCAGCTCGAGCCAGCCGTCGACGTCCGAGTCGTCCTGCACGACGAAGAGCAGGACCGGCAGCATCGACGGGAAGGTCAGACCGCTGACCGAGGCGAAGTTCTCGGGCGTGCGGTCCATCTCGTCGAGCAGGGTCGGAGCCGTCGAGTTCTTCGTGGTGAGGAAGCGCATCTGCTCCTTCGTGTCCTCGTCGTAGGGCAGGCCGGCGTAGGTGTCCCCGCCGATCGCGGACAGCACCCGCAGCAGGCCGAGGGTGCGCAGCTGGGCGAGACCAGCGGTCGGTACCGGGTCGTCCCAGCCGGGCTGGTCCGGCACGCTGCTGTCGATCCCGACGAAGGCGACGAGCTCGTCCGGGTACAGCTCGCTGTACTCGAGGGCGTAGATGCCGGCGATCGAGTGCCCCATGAGCACGTAGCGGTCGACACCGAGCTGCTGCAGCGCCTCGTGCACCTCTGCGGCGATGTTCGCCGCCGTGCGCGGCGAGTCGGTCTGGTCGCTCAGACCTGTGCCGAAGGGCTCGACGGCGATCACCCGGTGGGTGTCGTCGAGCTCGGCGATCAGCGGCTCGAAGTCGAGCCCCGGGGCGGCGGTGCCGAGCCCCGGGAGGAGGACGATGGTCTCGTCGCCGGTGCCGCTGACGACGACGTTCATCTGCTTGCCGTCGACGGGGACGAGCTCGCCGTAGGACGTGATCGCGGCCAGGTCCGACTTCGTCGCGACCACGTTGACGATGGAGGTGGTCGTCAGAGCCAGGACGGGGAGCGCGACGACGACGCCGGCGGTCCACAGTGTGATCTTCAGGGGCTTGCGCATGAAATCCTCGTCTTCAGGGAGGCGGCTCGAGGGCCGCTGTGCAGTTCCTCAAGGACACCGGAGATCGGGATCGCGCAGAAGTGCCGTGATGTCACCCGAGACCCATGACTGATGTCATGGGTGCAGGGCATCCGGGGTCGCTCTACCGGCGACCGCCTTGCTCGCCGCGCGCCTGCTCGCCCATACTTCGGGCGTGAACCAGCAGCCCCAGCAGACTGTCCTCGTCGGAGCCCCGGGGAGCGGGAAGTCGACCGTCGGCGAGATCCTCGCGGCGGCCACGGGTCGTCCCCACGTCGATGCCGACGCGGCGAGCGCAGACTTCTACGGAGAGGTCGGCTGGTCGGTCGAGCGACTCGGTGCCAGGGCGTCCGAGGTCGGGTTCTCCCTCGCGCACGAGGAGTGGGAGGTCGCGCTCGCGCACGCCGTCGAGCGCCTCGTCGAGACATCACCCGGTGCCGTCATCTCTCTGGGTGCCGGGCACTCGCACGTCACCGACGACGCGCTCTTCGAGCGTGTGGTTCGTGCTCTCGGGGCGGCGGACCAGGTGGTCCTGCTGCGGCCCTCGGACGACCTCCAGGTCTCGCTCGAGGTCCTGCGGCAGCGGTGCCTCGACGACAAGGGGACTGCGTGGAAGGTCGACGGCGAGGACTGGCTCGAGCGGTGGCTCACGGACGGGCGCGACGAGCGGGTCGCGACGCACTGCGTGCTCACCTCCGGGCTGACCCCGGATCAGACGGCCAGCGTGGTGGCAGGGTTGGACCTGGGTGCTCGGCGCTAGCCTCGGGGCTATGAAGATCGTGCGACAGAACCCGTGGCAGGCGGCAGGCATCATCGGCATCGTGCTCGTGGCGGTCGGTGCGCTGCTGGTCGTCCGCGGCTCCGCCCCGCGGACCTTCGGATGGTTCGCCTACGCGCCGCTCTCGGAGACCACGTTCTCGCCCGGCATCCAGGTGCTCTCCACCCAGATGCTCTGGGGTCTGGGGCTCGGGGCGGCCGGACTGGTCGTGCTGGCCGCGTCTGTCGCGTACTCGCTCGGGCTGCGCCACGGGAGAGGCGAGGGTCTAGCGGGTCGCGTCCCGTCCTCCGGCCGAGACTGACGGCTCTGGTGCGCGAGCCTCCGCGCGGTCGCGGATACCCCGCAACATCTTCTGGGTCATGAGCAGGCTCACCCACTCGACGGGCTCGACGAGCAGCGCGACCCAGGGAGCCGTGTAGCCGTAGCGCTCGCGGACCACCAGACGGCAGGACCTGTCGTCGACGGGGACGAGCACGAAGGCCCAGGAGAACTCGTAGGGCATCGCCGGTCGAGCGGCCGGGGTCGGGTCCGTCGAGACCTGCGGCCCGGTCGAGGTCGCCGACAGCACGAGCGCTGTCCCGGCATCGACCGTCGTCGCGACCAGGGGGACCTGCTCGGCGAGGTGGACGGTGTCGCCGACCACGAGGTGCTGGTGCTCGGGCATGATCCTGTCTGCGCTGCGGATCCCGAGGCGTGCGAGGTCTTCGAGCCTGTCGTAGCTGTAGAAGCCGCCCCGGCCCTGACCGATCTGCACCACCCACGGCCACACCTGCGAGCACTTGGCGTCGATGGTGATCCCACGGGTCGCGACGAGGTCGGGGTAGCGCACGACCTCGTCGCCAGGGAGGGGGCGGCTGCGTTCGTCGGGCAGCGAGCCCCAACCGAGCGAGGCACGACGGGCAGCCGCTCCGGCGCACGCGGCGACCGAGGCCAGCAGGGCGAGGGGGACCGCGCGACGACTCATCTCTCTACCCCACAGGTCTGAGCCGTCCGCCGCGACGGACCATCGTCCTGGGCGCCCCTGCGTCCCGGACGATCACTGTCCAGTTGCCCGGGCAACATCTTCCTCAGGATCGCGGTCGGGAGCATACTCAGCCGTGTGGGCTCGGTGCGGTGCTCTCGCCGTGACGTGCCGACACCTCATCCGCGCGACGATCGGGACGATCATGACCACCCTGAACCCGTACCTCAACTTCCCCGGCACGGCCCGCGACGCCATCACCTTCTACGCCAGGGTGTTCGGCGGAGAACCGACGATCTCGACCTTCGGCGAGTTCGGGATGGCTCAGGACCCTGCGCAGGCTGACCTCGTCATGCACTCCCAGCTGACGAGCCCGTCCGGTCTCGTGCTCATGGCCTCTGACTCCCCGGACAGCGCGGACCTCGTCGTCGGGTCGAACGTCTCGGTCTCGCTCAGCGGAGACGACGAGGCAGAGCTGCGCGGGTACTGGGACGCGCTGGTCGACGGCGGGCAGGTCACCGTACCCATGGAGGCGTCTCCATGGGGCGACGTCTTCGGCATGCTCGTCGACAAGTTCGGGATCAACTGGCTGGTCAACGTCGCGGTGACCCCGCCCGAGGGCTGAACCCGGAGAGCGGCCGGACGGGGCCTGTGCTGGTGCGCGCGTGTGGACAATCCGCTCGTCGCGTGCCAGCCTCGACCTCGTCCCACCCCGCACCGACGAGAGTAGTTCGATGGTTCCCCTCGCGTATGTCATCGCCGGATCCGAGGCCACTGGTGGCGCCGGGATCCAGGTCGACCTCAAGACCTTCCAGCAGCTCGGCGTCTACGGCGTCGGCACGCTCACCTGCATCGTCTCCTTCGACCCCAAGAACGACTGGGGACACAGGTTCGTCCCGGTCGCGCCCGAGGTGATCGCCGACCAGTTCGAGGCCGCGACGAGCTGCTACGACCTCGACGTCGTGAAGATCGGCATGCTCGGGACCCCTGCAACCATCGACGTGGTGGCCCGCTCGCTCGCGAGCCAGCCGTGGCGGCACGTGGTCCTCGATCCTGTGCTGATCTGCAAGGGCCAGGAGGCCGGCGCCGCGCTCGACACCGACACCGCGCTGCGCGAGCAGATCCTCCCGCTCGCCACGGTCATCACCCCGAACGTCTTCGAGGCGAAGACCCTCGCCGGGATGGAGTCGATCACGACAGTCACCGACCTCGAGGAGGCGGCCCGCCGCATCTACGCGCTCGGCCCGCGCTACGTGGTCGTCAAGGGCGGGGTCGAGCTCGACGGGCCCGACGCCGTCGACGTGCTCTTCGACGGTGAGGAGGTCACCGTGTACTCCACGCCGAAGATCGGCCAGGAGCGTGTGAGCGGGGCCGGTTGCACCTTCGCGGCGGCGATCACCGCCGAGCTCGCGAAGGGCACAGACGTGCCCGAGGCCGTCGCCGTCGCGAAGCGGCTCGTGACGGCGGGCATCACCGAGCGGGTCAGCTCGCACGCGCCCTTCGACACCGTGTGGCAGGGTGCGGCGGTCTGACCGCCCCGTCTGGGTGACGGGCTCAACCCGCCGCCCGGACCACCTCGCACCGTGGTGTGAGGGATGATGGACCCGACCGATCGACGAACGAGGGCTGCTGTGAGCGAGAAGACCGAAGAAGAGCTGACCATCTGGATCAAGGAGCAGATCGACGCGTACGACGCCGGGACCATCGACCCCGACCTCGCTGCGCACCTCGATGCCGAGATCCCCGGCTGGAACGACGCCGGTGCCCGCGCCCGCGTGACGCCCGAGCCGGCTGTCGAGGACGCCGAGGCCATGGCCGCCTGGATCGAGATCAACAGGGTGGCACACGTGGCCGGCTCGCTCCCCGAGGGGCGTGCGGAGTACCTCGACTCGATCGCGCCCGGCTGGTCTGAGGCACCGGCGGCTGACGCCGACGAGGTCGAGGCTGCGTCTGACGTGCCGGTCACCGAGCCGACAGACTGACTCCTCTGGATCTGTCCGTCACGTGTGCGGACAGACGAACGATGCCCTCGCCCGGGTCTCCGGGGCGAGGGCATCGTTCGTCTGAGGGGTGATCCTGGGGATGGCGGCACGGCACGGCACGGCCGAGGCTGCGTGGCGGAGCGAGGGTGACGGACCCGGTGCTGACGCGAGCTGGTCCAGTGCCAGCACCAGCACCACCAGGAGCGCCAGCCTTGCCGCTGCTCAGCGTCGCGCGCGGCGCACGAGCGCCCAGGTTGTCGGCAAGACACCCGCGATCAGCAGCGCCTTCACGGTGTCACCGACCAGGAACGGGGCGACGCCGAGACGCAGCGCCGTCGCGAGGTCCACGTCGAGGAAGGCCATGAGCCACGGGACGCCGCCCGCGTAGACCACGACAGAGGCGAGCAGGACGAGCCCGACCGAGCGCAGCGGGGTCTTGTCCTGCCCGCGGCGGGCGAGGTGACCGGCAAGAGCAGCGGCCGGCAGGTACGCCAGGATGTAGCCGAAGGACGCGAAGGCCCAGCCGCTGCCGCCGTCGCCGTAGACAGGGGCACCGAGCATCCCGACGAGCACGTAGAGCGCCACGCTCAGGCTGCCGCGAGCGGTGCCGAGGGCGGCTCCGGTGAGCAGCACGCCGAGGGTCGCCAGGCTGATCGGCACGGGGGTGAAGGGCAGCGGGACGGCGACCTGGGCGAGGACAATCACCACGAGGGTCCCTGCGAGCACGAGGAGCGTGTCGACCGCGGTGCGCGAGAGTGCGACGGGGCGGGGGAGCAGGTCGGCGAGCACCAGGCTGTCGACGGGCGACCGGCCGGGGCCGAGCGGGAGAGCGGTGGACATGGAGACTCCTGACATGAACGGTGTTCAAGTTGTTGAACGGCGTTCAAGGTATCTGGCCTGTGAGGTAGCGTCAAGCACCGCGAGCGACGCCGCGACCGCCCGTGGTGCGAGAGGATCGGCCTCGGGGTGACGGCGCTGCCGAACTCCTACCAGACCGTCGAGCCAGAAGGGCCAGGACCCAGACTGTGGCACTGACCAGGACCGACGTCGTCGACGCGGCGATCAGGATCCTCGACGAGTACGGTCTCGGCGACCTCACCATGCGGCGCCTCGCGGCGTCGCTCGGGGTCCAGCCCGGCGCCCTCTACTGGCACGTCGCGAACAAGCAGGCGCTGCTCGGCGCCGTCGCCGACAGGATCCTCGAGCACCTCGACGACGACATGCCCACGGGCGACTGGGACCTGAGGTTCAACGAGCTGGCGCACAGGCTGCGGGCGGCGCTGCTCGCGCACAGGGACGGGGCCGAGGTGGTCGCCGCTGCGCACTCCCTGCGGACTGGGCAGGGCGGGACGCTCGCCCTGCTCTCGCAGGTCCTCGCGGACGCCGGCTTCACCCCGGCCGAGGCGGAGCTCGCCGCGCTCGCCGTCCTGCACTACGTGCTGGGCCACACCGCCGACGAGCAGGGGCACGCGCAGTCCGAGACCCTCGCACGGACCGCGGGCACACCAGCCGCGGGCGACACCGCGTCTTCGGCGGACCTGGCGACGCCGGGGACGGCGACCCCGGGCACAGCAGAGGGGGCTGCCGGTGGTCCGCAGACCTCCGACAGCCCCCTCGCGGGCGAGACCGCCCGTTTCGGCTTCGGTCTCAGCGTGTTCGTCGACGGGCTCCGCGCCCGGCTGACCTGACGCTGCAGACCAGCAGGCGTCAGGACGACAGGCGGCAGAGCAGCAGGCGGTAGACCGGCAGGAGACGCCTCAGGAGACGCCGAGGTCCGAGATGATCTGGACCCGCGGCATGGTCGCGAGCAGCACGCCCGGGAGCGTGATCTTGGAGCGCCGCACCCCCGAGCCGATGACGATCCAGCCAGCCTTGGCGCCGTCGTCGAGGAGCACGGGCCACTGCTTGCCCAGGCCGATGGGGCTGATGCCGCCGTACTCCATGCTCGACTCGTTCACCGCGCGGTCGACAGGCACGAAAGACGCCTTGCGCACGTTGAGCAGCGACTTCACGGTCCCGTTAATGTCGGCCCGCGACGACGCCCTGACGGCTGCGGCGGCCGTGCGCTCGACACCCTCACGCTTGCCGGCGACGAGCACGCAGTTGACCGACTGCGTCATCGTGATGTCGTACGCCTCGCACATCGCGGCCGTGTCCGACACCTCGGGGTCGATCTCCGCGACGAACACCTTGTCGGCGACCGTCGGGTCCGAGGCCGCCCACTCGAGGAGCGCCGCGTGCGTGACGTCGGCGAGCAGCTCGGGGTGGTCGACCGCCCTCAGCCACGTGAGCGTCCCGATGGTCGGGGCTGCAGGCTGAGGGGTTCCGGTGCCGGACGAGGGGGTCTCTGGAGAGTGTCGGTCAGGCATGCGTGCAGGCTATCCCAGCTGGAACGTGGCGGTGAGCGTAGCCCGGGCGACCGTGTGGAACACGGCAGTGAAGTGCACCACAGCGGGGCTGACCTCGGGGTCGAGGTCGAGGGTGTCGACGTCGAGGGCGTGCACCGCGAAGACGTAGCGGTGCGGGCGGTCACCCTTCGGC
This sequence comes from Sanguibacter biliveldensis, assembly GCF_033798665.1. NCBI lineage: Bacteria > Bacillati > Actinomycetota > Actinomycetes > Micrococcales > Sanguibacteraceae > Sanguibacter > Sanguibacter biliveldensis. Next base: position 2,387,536 of record NZ_CP138359.1, on the reverse strand, counting down.
GGGGCGGCGCCGAGGTAGTCGAACTCTCCGCCGTCGTTGCGGACGTGGAACGCGGCGCCGGGGAGCATGAGGTCGCTCGACCCGTCACCCTGCTCGAGCTCGGTGACCTCGAGCGGGACGTCGACGACGTTCCAGTGCCACCAGCCCGAGGGCACCGGGGCGTCGGGGTCGAACATGCTCACGAGGAAGGACTGCGTGGTGTCGGGGAAGCCCGACCAGGCGAGGTGCGGCGAGGTGCTGCCACCCTCGGCGGAGAACTCGGCTCCGAGGGGTGCGCCCTCGGTGAGGTCGTCGCTGGTCAGCGTGAACGACGGCACTGCGGGGAGGAGGGAATAGGGCTCGGGTGCGACGGGGCGGCTCAGGTCCATGCCTCCATCATGGACTCTGGGCAGGGTGCCCCGCACGCCCGGACCGCGACGACGCCCGCACCACGAGCCACGGGTCGAGGGAGACGGTGCGCCGGGGACGGCGGCGCCCTTCGCCGAGGCGGGCGGTGAGCAGCTCGACAGCAGCCCGGCCCACCTCGCTCTTCGGCGGACGGACCGCTGTGAGCGCGGGCTCGGCCATGCTGGCCACCTCGTCGTCGTAGGCGACCACCGCCAGGTCACCCGGGACCCTGATGCCGCGGTCTGCGCACAGCTGGAGCAGCGCGATCGCCTCGGGGTCGGAGTGGACGAGCAGCGCCGTCGTCCCCGTCTGCTGGACCTGGGCCATGCGCTCGTCGAGCACCTGCTCCCAGGCCTCGTCGCCGAAGCCGACAGCCCGGCCGACGAGGTCGTCACCCGAGGGCATGCCGAGCTCGTCGCAGGCCTCGCGCCAGCCGGCCCGGATGAGGTCGGCGTGCGGGCTGGTCGCCGTGACGAGCCCGACACGACGGTGACCCTGCCCGTGCAGGTGGCGCACGGCGAGCCCGGCCCCGTAGGCGTGGTCTGTACGCACCCACTCCACCCGCTGGGTGTGGACCCCTGCGGGTGGTTGCCGCTCGACCAGGACCACCGGGACGTCGAGGGTGTCGAGCCAGCGCACGAGGTCGCGCCCCTCCTCGCCCTCGACCTGCGGGGCGAGCAGCAGACCGTCGACCTCCCCGGAGTCGAGCAGCCTGCGGATGTTCGACCTGTCGTCGCTCACGCTGTACGACGACCCGCGCACGACGACGCGGTCCCGGCCGAGGGTCGCCGCGGCCCTCGCCCCGTGGACCACCTGCGGCCAGTAGAAGCTGAGCGAGGGGACGACCATGCCGATCGTGAAGCGGGTGGTGCCCGTCCCGCGCGGCCTGCTCGTGGCGCTCGTGCCGACGTCGAGCGTGCTGCGCAGGGTCGCACCGCCGTGCACCCGGGTCACGAGGCCCTCGTCGGCCAGGGCGGTGATGTCGCGCCGCACGGTGATCTCGCTGACCCCGATCTCGGCGGCGAGGCGGCTGACCCGCACCGAGCCGTCGCGGCGGAGCTCGTCCATGATCCGCTCACGCCGCTGGAGCCCGAAGGTGTGCGGGGTGGTGACGGTGCGCGGGGCGGTCATGCGGCCTGCTCGTCGGACGGTCCGGGGGTGGTTCCGAGAGGTGCGCCTGCGGAGATCACGACCGTCGTGGTCCGACCCCGGGCCGTCTCGTCCTGCTCGCCTGTCTCTGAGCCCTCTGAGCCCTCTGACCTGTGCCCCTCTGCGTCGTTCGCCTCAGTCAGGACGAGGTCGAGCCTGGTGAGGTGGTCACCCCACACGTCGGTGAGCAGCGGGTCGTCGAGGGTGCGGACCGTGAGGCGGGCCGTCGCTGCGGCGGGGTCCCAGCGCAGCAGCGCAGCGCGGGCGGCGCGCGGTGCGCGGACCTCGGCCTCGCCCGGTGCGGGGAGGGTGACCTCGCCGTGCAGCAGGAACCGGATCTCGTCCGCAGGAGTCGGCTCAGGAGCGGCCGGGGCTGCCGTGCGCGAGACCGGGACTGGGAGCGATGCAGGGGAGCGTCGGGCAGACCGCCGGTCGCAGACGACCACCTCGCCGTGCTCGCGGTCGAGGGTCACGGTGCGTCGCCACGTCTCAGGGGGCAGGCCGGGATAGGCGGCCGACAGGTCGAGCGACAGCGACGAGCGAGAGGGACGGGTCTGGCCCTCGGCCGCGACCTGCTGGGCAGCCTCATGTGCCCGCTCACCAGGACCGGGACCCTCGCCGTCGGCGGTGCCGACCGCTGCGTGCTCGACGTGCTCGGCGAGCTCGACCCGCACACCGGCTGCGGCAGACGCACACCCCGGCGGCTGCTCGGTCCCCGCCACGACCGGGACGTTGTGCCAGCCGCTCTGCATGGTCCAGATGTCGTACCTTCCGGGGCCGAAGGTCTGCGCCGTGTACGTCGGCTGACCGGCGTCGACGACCACGGGGACCCCGTCGATGGCGACGATCACGCTGCCGACGTCGTCGTGGTTGTGGTGCTCGTCGTTGTGCCCACCCTTGACGGCGAGCGTCAGGCCCGCGGGGCTACCGGCCTGCTCGCGGGCGACGAGCAGCTCGACGGAGGGCAACCACGTCTCGAGCGGCAGGGGAGCGTGCGGTGTCGCCCCAGAGCGCCCGGCAGCGGCCCACGACGGGTCGGTCAGACCGCGCAGCGCCCTGCCCAGGCCTGCGTGCTCGGTGACGAGCGGACGCCCGGGGTCCGCGTGCGAGGCCGCGTGGGCGGTGACCGCGTCGTCACCGAGCAGCCGCCCCCAGCGGTGCAGCACGTGCCAGGGCTGGTCGGGAGTGGGGCGCGCCGGTCCGTCGGCGACGTTGACGTACCAGGGGCCGGCCACCTGCATGCGGTGCGGGAAGCGTGCCGTCTCCCGGACGGCGGGCACGCGGGTCGCGTCGAGGGTGCCCGCCGTCGCGTGGTGCAGCAGCTCGAGGGCCTCGAGAGCCCGTCCTGCGCCGTTCCACCAATAGCTGTACCCCTCGTCGATCGCCCCGTCGGCCGGGATCGACGCGACGAACCTGTCCAGGCCCTCGATCACCAGGCCCACGAGGCGCGCCGCCTCGGCAGGGTCCTCGACGAGCCCGAGGACCGCCACCAGGACGTTGCCGTGGATCCACGGGTTCCAGTTGTGGACGTCGCCGTCGAGACCGAGCCAGTGCCAGTCGCGCCGCCGGGAGAAGGGCTCGAAGACCCTCTCCTGCGCCTCGTGGCGGACCCGGGTCCGCACGCCCGGTGCCCGTGCGTCGAGGGCGTCCCCGAGCAGCGCGTCGACCCACGCGAGCTGCGCGACGACCTCCCCGGCACCGAGGTCGAGATACGGGTCGGTGACAGTCGGTGTCACCGCACCGTGGGCGGAGAAGGTGTCGTCGTGCGCGGCCCACGACCACCCGCTCTGCTCGCACAGCAGCACGAGACCGTCGACGGTCTCGTCGAGCCACGCCTCGTCACCCGTCCACGCCGCCATGACCGCGGCGCGGCTCAGGCGGTGCTGGCGCTCGCGGACGCGGTCTTCGTAGGCCGTCCGGTCTCCGTCGCGGAAGAACCTCGCGTAGTCGCTCGCGAGCGGGACGGGCCAGGGCTGGGTGCGGTCCGCCTCCGCACGGGCCGCGAGCGCGGTCAGCGTGGGCAGGTCTGCCTGCGCCCAGACGTCGCGCTCGCCCGAGGAGGGCACAGGCAGACCGAGGGTCAGCCTGCGCGGCCGGGCACCGGGTCCCAGGTGGTCGCGCCAGGTGGACAGCAGGGGCCCCACGGATCCTGCTGCGTCGTCCTGCGCGCCGCGTGCGACGGGGTGGTACTCGGGTGCGGGGGTCATGCGTGCCTCGCTGACTCTCGAACGTCGGTGTTCGAGCCTGATCGAGTGTGTCGGTCTCTGATCGACCTGGTTGCCGGTCATCGTAGCGCCGGTCTTGACTGAGAGCGCAGCCCGCCGCCCGACGACGCTCGACGATGCTCACCGAGGAGACCCATGCCCCCCGCCGGACCCGTCCCGCCCCAGCGGCGCCCCCGCGCGCTCGCGCTCATGGCCGACGACGTCTTCGACCAGCAGATGGACGGGCCCAGGCTCGACAGGTTCGCCCGGCTCGCCACGCTCACCGACCTGGTCCACACCGACACCCTCGACAGCCCGCAGGTCCGCGAGGCGGCCCGCGACGTCGAGGTGCTCCTCACCTCCTGGGGTGCCCCGCGCCTCACCGCCGCTCGGCTCGAGCACCTGCCGGCCCTGCGCGCTGTGCTGCACTGCGCCGGGAGCGTGCGACCCCACGTGAGCGACGCGCTCTGGGAGCGGGGCATCCAGGTGACCACCGCCGCCGACGTCAACGCCGTCCCCGTCGCCGAGTTCACCGTCGCCGCGATCGTCCTGGCCAGCAAGAAGGTGTTCACCCTCGGTGCCCTCGCCCGCCAGCACCGCGGCGCCCAGTCCCGCCGCGACACTCTGGGGCCGCTGAGCACCTTCGGGCTGACCGTCGGCATCGTCGGGTTCTCCCGCGTCGGGCGCCGCGTCGTCGAGAGGCTCCAGGTGCTCGACGAGTGCACCTGCCTGGTCGTCGATCCCTACGCCGACCCGGCCGAGGTCGCCGCTGCCGGCGGGGCGCTGGTCAGCCTCGAGCAGATGCTCGGGCGCGTCGATGTCCTCTCGCTCCACGCCCCGTCGGTCCCGGCGACAGACCGGATGATCGGCGCCGTCGAGCTCGCCGCCCTGCCCGACCACGCGACCCTGGTCAACACCGCCCGCGGCAGCCTCGTCGACCACGACGCGCTCGCGGCCGAGTGCCTCACCGGTCGCCTGCACGCCGTCCTCGACGTCACCGACCCGGAGCCGCTGCCCGCGACGTCACTGCTGCACGGGCTCCCGAACGTCATGCTCACCCCGCACGTGGCCGGGTCGCTCGGCTCCGAGACGCTGCGCATGACCACGAGCGCCCTCGACCAGCTCGAGCTCTACGCCGCCGGGTTGGCGCTGACCGCCACCATGACGCGCGAGCTGCTGGAGGTCAGCGCATGAGCACCCGCGAGGCTCCCCGCCGTCTGACCTTCCTCGACGTCCCCGCCGACCACGAGCTCTCGCCGTGCACAGGGTGGACCCGCGCCCACTGGGCCGCGCTCGCCGACGACCTGCTCGTCGCGACCCGGCCGTGGACCTCGCCCGACTGCTCGCACGTCGACCTGCCCGGTCGCACAGGCGGCTACGGGCACGACATCGACGGCCTCGAAGGATTTGCGCGCAGCTTCATGCTCGCGGCCTTCAGGCTCGCGGGGGAGCGCGGCCGCGACCCGCTCGACCTCGCCGGGCGCTACGCCGCAGGTTTCGCGGCCGGCACCGACCCGGCCAACCCGCGTCGCTGGACGCGCCCCGACGAGCACGGGCAGGCGAAGGTCGAGGCCGCGGCGCTGGTCATCGGCCTCGACATGACCCGGCCGTGGATCTGGGACCGCATGGCCCCACAGGTCCAGCAGCAGGTGGTCGACTATCTCGCGACTGTCGTGGGTGGGGAGTACCCGCAGAACAACTGGGTGTGGTTCAGGATCGTCGTCGAGACCTTCCTGAGGTCCGTCGGCGGTCCGTGGTCGGCCGAGGACATCGAGTCCGACCTCGCCACGCACGACACCTTCGTGCGCGAGGGCGGCTGGTACGCCGACGGGCCCGAGCGCAGCTTCGACTACTACACGGGGTGGGCGCTGCACCTCTACCCGGTGCTCTGGGCACGCATGGCCCCCGACGACCCCCTGGTGCTGTCGAGGCGTGCGCGCCTCGACGCGCACCTCGACGACTACCTGGGCCAGGCGGCGACCCTCGTCGGGGCAGACGGGGCCCCGCTCTTCGAGGGACGCAGCCTGGTCTACAGGTTCGCGGCGGCGGCGCCCTTCTGGGCGGGTGCGCTCTCCGGGTCGACGGCTCTCACACCCGGTCAGACGCGCCGGGCAGCCTCGGGGATCGTCAGGCACTTCACCGAGCACGGCGTGCCCGACGAGCGTGGTCTGCTGACGCTCGGCTGGCACGGGGAGTGGCCCCACCTCGCCCAGCACTACTCAGGCACGGGGTCGCCCTACTGGGCGTCGAAGGGGATGCTCGGGCTCGCGCTGCCGGCCGAGCACCCTGTGTGGACAGCGACCGAAGAACCGCTCCCGGTCGAGCGTGGCGACGTGCTCACCGTGGCGCGGGCGCCAGGGTGGCTGGTCTCGGGGACCCGCGCAGACGGGCTCGTCAGGGTGGTCAACCACGGGACGGACCACGCGCTGCCCGGCGACGCGGTGACCGACTCCCCGGTCTACGCGCGGCTCGGGTACTCGACGGCCACGTCGCCCGTGATGGGTTCCCGTGGCGCGGCAGACCCCCTCGACCAGTCCGCCGCTGTCGTCGGCCCGGACGGACGGCTGAGCCACCGCTCCGGGCTCGAGACGGTGAGCGTCGGGGTCGTCGCGCTCGAGGGTGCTGGGGTTGCTGGCAGTCCTGAGGGTGCCGGAGGTGGCGGGGATCCCGCGGGCACGGGCGGTGCTGTCGCGCAGGCCGGGGTGGCGTTCTCCCGCAGCAGGGCGCACTGGGTGCGACCGGCCGACGACGCACGCGACTACGGCTCGGGGCTCGCCGGCGAGGTCACCTGGGGACCGTGGGTGACCACGGGGTCTGTGGTCCGCGGGGCCTGGGAGGTGCGGCTCGTCATGGTCGACGCCGTGCCCGGGGCGACGAGCGGCCGGTTGCGGGTCGCCGGCTGGGCGCTGTCGGACACGGTGCCGCCAGCCGTGGTGGTCGAGGGAGCTCGCGGTACGGGTACAGGTGCGAGCGAGGGGGCGGAGGTCGCTGCCCGGCCGATGGTGCGTGCGACGACCATGACGCTCGTCTCGTCCGTGCAGGCGATGGTCGGGGACCTGGTCGCGGGCGCAGACGTCGAGGAGGACGTCACCCCGTTGGGCCCGTGCACAGCGGTGCCGTGGCTCGAGACACCGGGGGAGCCCGGTGCCGGGTGGTACGCGGTGGCCGTGCGGCTCGCGGGGGCCGCCGTCCCCGAGGAGACGCCGCCGAAGGTCGTGGGTGCCGGTGCTGCCAGTGCTGTCGGCGCTGTCGGTGGCGGCGGTGATGCTGGGCGCACAGGCAGCACCGTGCGGGTCGTGTGGTCCGACGGGGCGTCGTGCCAGGTCGAGCTGCCTGTCGGGGGTCTCATGACCTGACGGGTGGTCTGGCTGCGGGCCGTCGGGACGGGTGAGGTCGGCGTCCGGGGCTGCTCGGTGTCGGTGACGTGACGTATCGTTGTTCGAACAGGTGTTCGACACGGACGCCTGCCGAGCAGACCTCCGGCGCTCGGGACGACGACCACTGGCAGGTGACCCCCGATGCACGCACTCACCTCGTCGGACGACCCTGCTCCGCGGGCCGACGCCACCCCGGAGGACGCGACAGGTCCTGCTCCGGCACCGGCCCTGAGCACCGCTGCCGAGCGTGTGGCCCGGGCCCGCGAGGCGCTGCGCGCCGCCGAAGAGCGGACCGGAGCCAGGTCGCTCAGCGTGGTGCCCGCCGCAGAGGTCGCCACCCGGCTCGGCTCCGTCGACGCAGGCCGACGGTCGGCACGGCCCACCTCGGTGCCGGTGACGACCCCACCCGCCGCGCTGTCACCTACGGCGTCCTCGCACACCGCGTCCTCACGCACAGCCCCCTCACCCACAGTCCCCTCGCACGCGACGCTCTCGTCCGTGGTGCCCCCCGCGGTGGGGCGCACCGAGCAGGGCGAGCCGGCCGTGCCCGCAGACGCCCCCGCACCCCTGCACGCTGTCGACACCATCATCAGCACCGAACGGCCACCACTGCCGGTCCCCGACGAGCTCCTGCCGCTGCTGCCCGCAGGTCTGCGCCGAGGCATCACCGTCCAGGTCGACGGCTCGACCTCGGTGCTCCTCGCGCTGCTCTCCGAGGCCTCGCGCGCCGGATCCTGGGCGGCCGTCGTCGGTGCACCCAGCATCGGGCTGCTCGCCGTCGCCCAGGCGGGCATCGACCTCAGCAGGCTCGTGCTGGTCCCTGCGCCCGGGGCCCAGGCCGCACCGGCGCTCGCGGCCCTGCTCGACGGCATGGACATCGTCGTCGTCGGGCCCGAGGTCTCGCTCCTGCGCGCCGACCGTCGTCGGCTCGTGGCCCGCGCCCGGGAGCGGGCGAGCGTCATCGTCTCGCTGCGCCCCTGGGAGGGGGCCCACATGACCCTCGCCGCAGAGCGCACCCGGTGGTCCGGCCTCGGTGCCGGCAGCGGGAGGCTGAGCAGCCGTGAGCTCACCGTCACCCGCACCGACAGGGCGCAGGGGATCACCTACCGCCACACCGTGACGCTGCCCTTCGCACGACCAGCGAGCACGACTTCAGGTGTGTTCGCACCTGGGCCGGTCACTGCACCGCTCGCTGAGCCTGCCACCGCCCCCGACATCGCACCCGTGGTCGTCCCCGAAACCACCACGGCCCCGGCAGCCGTCGCCGCTGCCCGCCACGACGCCGTCCAGCCGTCCTTCGCGCAGGTCGGCTGATGACCACCGTCCCGACCGTGCCGCCGGCCGACGTCCGAGCAGCCGACGCCAGCCCGGCCGACGCCAGCCCGGCCGGTGCCAGCCCGGCCGACGCCAGCCCGGCCGACGCCCGACCGACCGGTGCTCATCCGGCAGGCACCCACCCGGCAGGCACCCACCCGGCAGGCACCCACCCTGCAGGTACTCAGCCGACAGGCGCTCACCCGACCGCTGCCACGTCGACCAGCGCGGCAGCCACCCGGCACGTCCCGGGGGCCTCAGCCCACCGCACCGCCGTGGTGTGGGTGCCCGACTGGCCCGTCGTCGCAGCGATGCGTGCAGCCGAGGTCCCGGCCCAGCAGCCCGCGGCCGTGCACGACGGACGACGGATCGTCGCGAGCTCGGCGCCAGCCCGCAGCCAGGGCGTCCGCCGCGGCATGCGCCTGCGCACGGCGCAGGAGTGCTGCCCCGAGCTCGAGCTGCTGCCCGTCGACGACGCCCGCGACACGCGCGACTTCGAGCCCGTCGCCGTCGCCGTCGAGACCCTGGTCGCCGGGCTGGAGATCGCACGGCCGGGCCTGATCCTGCTGCCTGCCCTCGGCGCCAGCCGCTACCACGGCTCGGAGGAGGAGCTCGCGCGGCGTCTCGTCGAGACCGTGGCCGAGCGCACAGGGCACGAGAGCCAGGTCGGCATCGCAGACGGGATCCTCGCCTCCCTGCTCGCCGCACGCACGGCCCTGCTGCTCCCACCCGGTCAGACGGCGCAGTTCCTCGCGACGCACCCGCTCGACGCGCTGCTGCACGCCGCGACCAGCCCGGACGCCGTGGACGAGACGCGTGAGCTCGTGCACCTGTGGACCAGGCTCGGTCTGCGCACCCTCGCCGACCTCAGCGCCCTCGCCGAGGCCGACGTCCACACCCGTTTTGGCGAGCGCGGGCGCTGGGCGCACCGCATGGCGCGCGGCGCCGACCTGCGCCCGCCGGCCCGCCGCCGGCTCGAGCCCGACATCGGCGTCGAGACAGCCCTCGACCCGCCTGTCGAGCGCGTCGACACCGCGGCCTTCGTCGCGCGCTCGCTCGCCGAAGACCTCTACGCCCTCGTCCTCGAGCGCTCTGTCACCTGCTCCCGGCTGCGCATCAGCGCCCACACGGAGTCCGGGCTCGCGCTCTCGCGCACCTGGCGCACCGACGACGGCGCGCTCGGCGGGCTGTCCGCCGCACGCATCACCGACAGGGTGCGCTGGCAGCTCGAGGGCTGGCTGTCGGCCACCGGGGTCCGCGGCGAGGGCGACCCCGAGCCGTCTCCGCTGGTGCGCCTCGCGATCACCGCCGAGGGTGTGGTCGCCGCCGGTGCCCAGCAGGGCCGGCTGTGGGGCGCGGCGAGCGGCGACGAGCTCCGCGCCCGGCGCGTCACCGAGCGTGTCCAGGGCATCCTCGGCGGTGACGGCGTGCTCAGCGCCACCCTCCAGGGCGGACGCAGCGCCCGCGACCAGGTGCACCTCGTGCCGTGGGGAGACACCCACCCCGCGCCCCGCGCCCTCGACAGACCCTGGCCCGGGCAGCTGCCGCAGCCCGCCCCTGCCACGGTGCCCGCCGAGCCCGCCGACGTCACCCTGCTCGACGCCCAGGGGGAGCCGGTGCTGGTGAACGTGCGGCTCGCGACGAGCGGCGAGCCCGCCGTGCTCGTCACCGCGTCCGGACGGCACAGGGTCACCGGGTGGGCTGGTCCCTGGCCGCTCGCCGAACGGTGGTGGGGCGAGACCGCCCAGCGCCGTGTGTACGTGCAGGTCGTCCTCGACGACGACACAGCCCTGCTGCTCGCCTGCACAGGTGGGCAGTGGACCTGCGAAGCCCTCTACGACTGAAGCCGTGACATGACCCACCGCACCCGCCCGTCAGCCCGGCCCGAGTACGCCGAGCTCCACGCCCACAGCGCCTTCAGCTTCCTCGACGGGGCCAACCAGCCCGAAGAGCTGGCCGCCGAGGCTCACCGCCTCGGTCTCACAGCCCTCGCGCTCACCGACCACGACGGTCTCTACGGCGTCGTGCGCTTCGCCGAGGCCGCTCGCCAGCTCGGCCTGCCGACGATCTTCGGGGCCGAGCTGCACCTGCCCGACGCTGCAGGCACCCTCGACGCGCCGACAGGTGTCCCCGACCCGCGCTCGGAGCACCTGCTGGTCCTCGCCCGGGGACCCCAGGGATACCGCAACCTGTCGTCCGCGATCGCCGAGGGGCACCTCTCGACGGGCCGCAAGGGCGCCGCCGACCACACCCTCGACGAGCTCGGTGCGCGCGCCGACGGCCAGTGGCTCGTGCTGACAGGGTGCCGCAAGGGGGCCGTGCGCAGCGCCCTGGGGCCAGGCCCGGACTGGGACCCCCGCGGCGCGGCGACCGAGCTCGACCGTCTGGTCGCCACCTTCGGCCGGGACAACGTCGCCGTCGAGATCACCAGCACCGGCGACCCCTACGACGACGAGCGCAACAACCACCTCGCCGCGCTCGCCAATGCCGCCCGTGTCGACCTGGTCGCCACGACGGCTGCGCACTACGCCCACCCGCGCGACGCCGACCTCGCCGCGGCCCTCGCCGCCGTCCGGGCCCGCTCGAGCCTCGACGACATGGACGGGTGGCTGCCCGGTGCGCCGTCGGCGCACCTGCGCTCGGCGAGCGAGATGCTCGTCCGCCACAGCGCCCACCCCGAGGCCGTGACCGCAGCAGCCAGGCTCGGTGCCGAGTGCGCCTTCGACCTCGCGCTCGTCGCCCCGAACCTGCCGCCCTACCCCGTGCCGGCCGGTCACACCGAGGCCACCTGGCTGCGTGAGCTCGTCCGGCGCGGAGCCCTCGCCAGGTACGGACCGCGCGAGTCCGAGCGGGTCCCCGGGGCCTACGCGCAGATCGACCACGAGCTGCGGATCATCGAAGACCTCACCTTCCCCGGCTACTTCCTCGTCGTCTACGACCTCGTCGAGTTCTGCAGGGTCAACGGGATCCTCGCCCAGGGGCGTGGCTCCGCGGCCAACTCGGCCGTCTGCTACGCGCTCGGGATCACCGCTGTCGACGCCGTCACCCACGGGCTGCTCTTCGAGCGCTTCCTCGCGCCCGAGCGTGACGGGCCGCCCGACATCGACGTCGACATCGAGTCTCAGCGACGCGAAGAGGTCATCCAGCACGTCTTCGACACCTTCGGGCGCCGGCACGCCGCCCAGGTCGCCAACGTCATCTCGTACAGGCCGAGGTCTGCTGTGCGCGACGCCGCCCGCGCGCTCGGCTACGACACCGGCCAGCAGGACGCGTGGAGCAAGCAGATCGAGCGCTGGGGGTCGTTGCGACCCGCGCCGCCGTCGCCCGAGGCCGTCGCGGCAGGCATGCCCGAGGGCAAGCCCTACGGGGCGCTCGAGCAGCGCGAGCGCATCCGGGACCCGCTCGTGGAGCCGACAGCCCGCGACGACAGGGCGATGGCGCGCGAGGGCATGTGGGTCAAGGGCGGCTACGCCCCCCAGCGCGACACCGAAGACATCCCGGACGCCGTCGTCGCCCTCGCCGAGAGGCTCTTGAGGCTGCCGCGGCACCTCGGCATCCACTCGGGCGGCATGGTCATGTGCGACCGCCCGGTGATCGAGGTGTGCCCTGTCGAGTGGGCGCGCATGCCCGGCCGCACGGTCCTGCAGTGGGACAAGGAGGACTGCGCCGACGCCGGTCTGGTCAAGTTCGACCTGCTGGGCCTCGGCATGCTCACAGCGCTGCGCATCGCCTTCGAGCAGGTGAGCACCCACGAGGGTGTCGAGCTCACGCTGCACGGCCTGCCGCAGGAAGACCCCGGGGTGTACAGGTTGTTGTGCGCGGCCGACACGATCGGGGTGTTCCAGGTGGAGTCGCGCGCGCAGATCTCGACCCTGCCGCGCCTGCAGCCGGACTGCTTCTACGACATCGTCATCGAGGTCGCCCTCATCCGCCCCGGGCCCATCCAGGGCAACTCCGTGCACCCCTACATCAACCGCAAGCGCGGGCGCGAGAAGGTGACGTACCTGCACCCGCTCCTCGAGAAGTCCCTCGGCAAGACCCTCGGAGTCCCGCTGTTCCAGGAACAGCTCATGCAGATGTCGATCGACCTGGCGGACTTCAGCGCGACCGAGGCCGACGCGCTGCGCCGCGCGATGGGCTCCAAGCGCTCGACCGAGAAGATGGAGGCGCTGCACGAGCGCCTGCTGAGCGGCATGGAGAAGAAGGGCATCGACCGCGTCGCGGGCGAGGAGATCTTCGACAAGCTCAAGGGTTTTGCCGACTTCGGCTTCCCCGAGTCCCACGCCTACTCCTTCGCGTACCTGGTCTACGCGAGCGCCTGGCTCAAGGTGCACCACCCCGAGGCCTTCTACGCGGGCCTGCTGGCCGCCCAGCCGATGGGCTTCTACTCCCCGCAGTCCCTCGTCGCCGACGCCCGCCGCCACGACGTCGAGGTGCTGCGCCCCGACCTGCTGGCCTCGCAGGTCCAGGCGGCGGTCGAGCAGTCCCCGGGGAGCGGGACCCGCGGACTGGCGGTCCGGATGGGGCTCTCGTCGGTGCGCACGGTGACCGCAGAGGTCGCCGAGAAGATCGTGGCCGAGCGCACCGAGCACGGTGACTTCGTCGACCTGCGCGACCTCGCCCGGCGGGTGCGCCTGAGCACGGCCCAGCTCGAGGCCCTCGCGACCGCCGGGGCGCTCGACTGCCTCGGGGTCGAGCGCCGCGAGGCGCTCTGGGCTGCCGGCGCCCTCGCGCAGGAGCGGCCCGACACCTTGCCGGGGGTCTCTGTCGGGGTGGCTGCCCCGATGCTCCCGGGCATGAGCGAGGTCGAGACTGCCGTCGCCGACACGTGGGCGACAGGGGTGACGACCGAGTCGTACCCCACGCAGTACGCACGCCCGGCGCTCCTGCGGATCGGTGCGATCACCGTCGCGGAGTGCACCACGGCCGACGAAGGACGGCGTGTCGCCGTCGGTGGCGTGGTCACGCACAGGCAGCGACCCGGCACCGCGAGAGGTGTGACCTTCCTCTCACTGGAGGACGAGACCGGCCAGCTGAACGTCATCTGCTCGCCGGGCCTGTGGCAGCGGTTCAGGCGTGTGGCGCGAACTTCTGCGGCTCTCGTGGTGCGGGGGCGGCTGGAACGCAACGACGGGGCCACCAACCTGGTCGCCGAGCACCTCTCGGCCCTGTCCTTGCAGGTCACGACAACTTCACGAGACTTCCAATGAACGCAGGGGTTTTCATCCGCACGCGAGCCGAGCAATATCGCTACTCTGAATCGATGCCCACGATCGGACCACTCGTCGCGTACCCGCTGACCCCCCGTGGGGAGGACGGGCGTCTGCTGACCTCGTCCTTCGAGCAGCTGGTCGACTCGGCGATCAGCGCAGGCGCGAACGCCGTCGGTGTGCTGGGCAGCACGGGTGGCTTCGCCTACATGCCGCGCTCGGCCCGCAAGCGCATCACCCGCAGCGCCGTCGAGGTCGCCGACGGGCGTGCCCCGGTGATCGTCGGTGTCGGAGCCCTGAGCACCGCCGAGGTCCTGGCGAACCTCGCCGAGGCGCACAGCGTCGGTGCGAGCGGCGCGCTCCTCCAGCCGATGGCCTACCAGCCGCTGACCTTCGACGAGATCTACGGCCTGTACAAGGACGCCTCGGCAGCCACCGAGATCCCGCTCTGGGTCTACAACAACCCCTCGACCACGGGTCACAGGTTCTCCGTCGAGCAGCTGACCAAGATCGGCCGCCTCAGCGCCGTCGCCGGGTTCAAGGACCGCGCCGCGAACGCGACCGACGCCAAGGACCGCATGGACCGCATCGCTGCGGCGATGCCCCCGCGCACGGCCCGTCAGATCGACTGGGGCTTCAGTGGCGACGGTCACGGTGCCCAGGTGCTCCTCGCCGGCGCGACGGCCTGGCACTCCGGCCTGGCCGGTGTGCTCCCCGAGATCTGCGTCGCCATCGCCCAGGCTGCGACCTCCGGGCACGCGCCCCACGCACGTGTCCTCCAGCGCCAGCTGACACCGCTGTCGATCATCGTGCGCCAGTACGGCGGCATCCGGACGGCCCACAGCATCGCGCAGATGCTCGGTCTCGACGTCGGAGAGCTCCCTCGTCCGCTCGCCCCGCTGCCTGCCGACGCCCGCACCCTCGTCCGGATGGCCCTCGAGGGCATCTCCGTCCCCGACGCGCCGGCAACCGACGAGACGACGCCCGACGAGACAGCACCCGACCAGACGACGCCCGACGAGACGGCTGCGCGCCAGGCCAGGTCCGACGCTGCTGAGCCCGACGGCGTGGACGCGGCTGCGGCCGCAGAGGAGATCGTCCTCGGGGCCCGTGCTGCCGCCGGTCCCACGGCTGCCACCGGTCCCACGGCTGCCACCGGTCCCACAGGTGCCGCTGGTCCCACGGGTGCTACCAGGACCGAAGATCCTGCCGAGCCCGCAGACTCCGCCGGGCTGGTCGAAGAGCCTCCGGCAGAGCAGGAGAGCGCGGCGGTCGATGCCGAGGAGGGGACCGGCGCCGGCACGGGCGTCGGCAACGGCACCGGTACCGGTACCGACGAGGTCGCCGAAGCTGCGCCTGGCACGAGGGCCCCTGAGCCGACGATCGTGGAGCCCGAGCCCGAGCCCGAGCCCGAGCCCGAGCCCGAGCCCGAGCCCGAGCCCGAGCCCGAGCCGGCCGAGGTGGACCCGGACGCGTCGGTCGACCCGGACGTCGCTCCTGACGAGCAAGCCGCCGTCGCCCCCGCAGGACCGGCACCTGTCGCGCGTCGTGCTGCCCCGGCGAGGACGAGGACCGCAGCACGCGCAGCGTCCGACAAGTCTCCGGCACCGTCGGTGCCCTCGGCCGTGTCCCCAGGAACGCAAGTCACCGCTGACAAGCCCGTCGCTGCCCCGGCCGCGCAGCCACTCGCGCAGCCTCAGGCCGAGGCTCAGCCGCCGGCTCGGCCTCAGACCCCGCCGAAGTCCTCGGTCGAGTCCGTGCCCGTGCCCGCCGCGAAGCGCCCGGAGCCGACCAAGACAGGTGCCGTCTCGGTGACACCCGACCCCGGGCAGCAGGCACGTCCAGCCCCTGTCCGCTCCGACGCGGGCGTCAGCGTCCCGCCGCCGGTCTCCCTGGGCAGGAGCCGGACCGAGCAGCCCCGCCGGGTCCGCACCCCGCCCACGCCTGTCACCGACGACGACGTCGTCCTGCCCGACGAGGGCACCTCGGGGCAGTCTGGGCGTCACTCGGGCTGACCCAGGCACGGGTCTGCAGAGTCTCCGGCGACCCTGGAGTGCCGGGTCGGCTGCCCGCTGGTTCGAAACCCTCGTGCGGGTGTTCTAGGGTCGTGTGATGCGAAGCGTCGAACTCATCGAGTCCTGGCCGGTCGAGCACGCGGGGACGGCTGTCGTCTCTGCGGACGGCGAGGTCCTCGCCTCCCACGGCGACCTCGACAGGGTCTTCCCGCTCGCCTCGGTCTCCAAGCTCCTCACCGCCTACGCGGCGCTCGTCGCGGTCGAGGAGGGCGCCGTCGAGCTCGATGACCCTGCGGGTCCTGAGGGGGCCACCATCCGTCATCTGCTCGCGCACACCGCGGGCTACGACTTCTCCGAGCGTACGGTCCGGGCCGCACCGGGAGAACGACGCATCTACTCCAACGTCGGGTTCGAGGTGCTGGCCGAGACCATCGCCGAGCGCGCGGGGATCGACTTCGCGACCTACGCCCGCGAGGCCGTCCTGGCGCCGCTGAGCATGGCGTCGACAGACGTCTCAGGCTCTCCGGCGGCCGGTGCTCGCTCGACCGTCACGGACCTGGCACGCTTCGCCGCCGAGCTGCAGCGGCCGACTCTGCTGCACCCCGAGACCGTCGCGGAGGCGACCTCGGTCGTCTTCCCGGGGCTCGACGGTGTGGTCCCAGGCTTTGGCCGCCAGCGCCCCAACGACTGGGGGCTGGGCTTCGAGATCCGTGACGGCAAGAGCCCGCACTGGACGGGCGCGCAGAGCTCACCGCGGACCTTCGGCCACTTCGGGCAGTCCGGCACCTTCCTGTGGGTCGACCCTGCCGCGGGGATCGCCTGCGTCGCCCTGACCGACCGCGACTTCGGACCGTGGGCCGCCGAGGTCTGGCCTGTCTTCACCGACGCCGTCCTGGCAGAGCACGGGCGCGCTGGCGCCTGACGTCTAGTCTCTGAGACCCGGCGCAGGCTTGCAGCCTGCCAGCCAGCCGTCCCAGGCCGGGTGGCGGCACCAGGGACCTGCAGACACAGAACGACCCCCGTGTGTGGACACGGGGGTCGCGCTGCCTGCTGTCTCAACAGTCTGGTACCGAACCGCTCAGGGCCGGAAGTCTGGGACCAGCATACGCCCTGAGCCGGCGTGCCCGGGGCGCAGGCCCGTTCATCGCAGATGCCGAGCAGCAGCCTCGTGGACGGCCGCCGACACCCTGTCGAGGGCTGCGGTCCGCAACGACCACTGCTGCCAGTACAGCGTGACCTCGGTACGTCGACCAGGGTCGAGCTCGACCAGCGCACCGCTCTCGAGCCCATAGAGGCACTGCGGCTCGGTGAGCAGCCCCCACCCCATGCCGAGCCGGACGGCGTCGGCGTAGTCCGCTGACGAGGGCACGTAGTGGCGTGGGGGAGTGCCCGGCTCCACGCTCCGGGCGCGCAGATAGGCGTCCTGGAGGTCGTCCTTGCGGTCGAAGACGACCACGGGCGCCTCGGCGAGGGCTGCCGTCGTCGCCCCGCCAGAGAACCACCTGTCGGCGAAGCTGCGCGCCGCGCAGACGCGGTACGTCATGATCCCGAGCCGCCGGACCGTGCAGCCCTGGACCGGGGCCTGAGAGGTGGTGATCGCGGCCATGACGCTGCCGTCCCGCAGGAGCGCTGCAGAGTGCGCCTCGTCCTCCCGGTGGAGGTCGAAGGCGATCTCCGCGGCGAGCGGGGCCAGCGCAGGGAGCACCCAGCTGCCGAGAGAGTCGCTGTTCACGGCGATCGGCAGGACGACAGACCGCCCCGAGGTGCCCGACCCCGCGGCCTCTCGGCGGGCGTCGTCGGTGAGGACAGAGACCTGCCGCGCGAGGCGCAGATAGCTGCGACCGGCCTCGGTGACGGTGACAGGCCGTGTCCGCCGGACGAGGATCTGCCCGACCGAGGACTCGAGGGCCTTGATCCGTTGGCTGACTGCCGGCTGGGTCAGGTGCAGCATGTCGGCCGCGGCCTCGAAGGAGCCCTCGTCGACGACGGCGGCCAGAGCGGCGAGCTGCGGGGAGTCGATCGACGTCATCAGCAGATCTTATGCTCGATCACTTCTAGTTGTTCGACTACTGGCCCTCTGCTCTCTACGGTGACGCCATGACCTCCTCCGCGCTCACGGTGCTGACTGGCGCCGCCTTCGGGCTCTCGCTCATCGTCGCGATCGGCGCCCAGAACCTCTTCGTCCTGCGAGCCGGCCTGCGCGGGGTCCACGTGCTTCCGGTGGTGCTGGTCTGCGCGCTCTCTGACGTGGTGCTCATCGCCGCAGGGGTCGGAGGGCTGGGCAGCATCATCGAGGCCCACCCAGGGCTCGTCGTGTGGGCCCGCGTCGGCGGGGCGGCCTTCCTCACCGTGTACGCGGTGCTGGCCGCGCGCAGGGCGCTGCGGCCGACGCCCGACACCGAGGAGACCGTTGCTCGCGGCGGGACTCTTGTCGCCGCCGTCTCGACGGCTCTGGCTCTCACCTGGCTCAACCCGCACGTCTACCTCGACACCGTCGTCCTGCTCGGCTCGATCGCGACGACGCACGGGGACGCCCGCTGGTGGTTCGGTCTCGGTGCCGCCCTCGCCAGCCTCGTGTGGTTCTCGCTCCTGGGCTTCGGGGCCCGGTTCCTCCAGCCGCTCTTCTCGCGGCCGGCCGCGTGGCGCTGGCTCGACGCCGCTGTCGCGGTCGTCATGCTCGTCATCGCCGCGACCTTGCTGGCGGGGATCTGAGCAGGATGCGCAGGGACACGGTGGGTTGCGGGCACTCGTCGCGGGTGGGCATGCGCTCTGACCTGGGCGCTCCTGCACCAGGTCGGTCTCTGCCTGGACGCGGCGCCCCGTAGCGGACCCGCCTGTGCCGCGCGCATGATGGGCCTCAGGGCGGGGGAGTGCCGACGTCTCGGCGCTGCACGCTCACGGCCGGCCTCCACCGGCCCGGACTGTCGACCGAGGAGCACCCATGCCTGGAGTCTCGCACCAGATCGCCCTGGTGGCCCACGACAACAAGAAGGTCGAGATGCTCCGCTGGGCGGAGTTCAACCGCGGCACGCTCTCCCACCACGACCTCTTCGCGACGGGGACCACGGGGACGATGCTCGAGTACGAGCTCGGGCTCCCTGTGACCCGCCTGCTCTCCGGGCCCGTGGGAGGAGACCAGCAGATCGGCGCGAAGATCGCGGAGGGGGTCATCGACATGCTCGTGTTCTTCTGGGACCCGCTCGAGCCCCAGCCGCACGACCCCGACGTCAAGGCCCTGCTGCGCATCGGTGCGGTCTGGAACGTCCCCATGGCGTGCAACGTGGCGACGGCCGACATGCTGATCTCCTCGCCGATGCTCGCCGACAGCTGGACAGGGCGGCCCGAGATGACCTCGCGCGACTGGGTCGGGCGAGACGCGGGTCTCTGAGCCTCGTGGAGCGGGGGTCTGCGCCTGCCCAGGCTGCCGCGCTCGAGGGGGGACGGCGAGGCGTCAGCCCTGCGTGCCGGACAGTGACGCCGTGACGATCGCGAGCGCCGTCGCAGGGTCGATGCCGAGCTCTTCGGTCCGCGCCCTGTAGGCCTCGGCGGCGACCTGGGCGAGCCGTTCTCCGGGGTCGCCGTGCGGAGACACCGTCGTCCCGTTGCGCCCGCGGGTCTCGACCACCTCGTCCTTCTCGAGCTCGCGGTAGGCCTTGGCAACGGTGTTGACCGCGACGCCGAGCTCGGCCGCCAGCGTGCGGACGGTGGGGAGCCTGGCGCCCGGTGCCAGCGCCCCGGAGCGCACGGCCGCGAGCACCTGGGCCCGGATCTGCTCGGACGGGGGTGCGGAGTCGTCGGGGTCGATCGCGATCATGGTGCTCAGGTCCTCTGCTCGGGGCCCCTGAGCCTATCGGTCAGCCCTGCGGCACGATCTGCTGGATCGCCCAGGTGTTGCCGTCGGGGTCGGTGAAGGACGTGAACCGTCCCTACGGCAGGTCCTGGACCTCGGGTGCGTCGACACCGTGGGCCAGCAGGTGCTCGCGCGCGGCGTCGGCGTCGTCGACGACCACCTGGAGGCCCTGGAGCGACCCCGGGGCCATGTCGGTCATGGTGAGGTCGAGGACGATCGAGCACGCCGAGCCGGGCGGCGTGAGCTGGACGAACCGCAGCTCGTCGGAGACCGTGACGTCGTGGTCGGCGACGAAGCCCACCTGGTCCACGTAGAAGTCCTTGGCGCGGTCGATGTCGCTGACGGGAACCTGCACGAGCTCGAGCCTGAAGTCCATGGGAAGGATCCCTCTGAGAGGTCGGTGCTGACCTCCTGATCATCGTCCTCTGGTGTGACGAGCGCCATAGGCCTCTTCGGCCCTCTCTGAGGCTGTGCGACCCCGGGGACGACGAAGCGGCCCCGGGATGATCCCGAGGCCGCTCTGTCTTCTCTGCGTCGTGCTGTCCTGCGCTGTGTCCGGAGGGGGACTTGAACCCCCACGCCCGTTAGGGCACTAGCACCTCAAGCTAGCGCGTCTGCCATTCCGCCACCCGGACGGGTGAGCCTCCGTCGGACGTTTCCGTCCTCTGGCTGCGACGGAAAATCTAGCACGGATCTGAGGGGGTCCTCGACCACCTCCGTGCGCAGCGGCAGCCTCGGCCACGCCCGACGTGACCAGACTCCAGCGCGCTGACCTGGCACATCTCACCACCAGTGGCGCATCTCGGGCGTCCTGCAAGGCTGGGGGAACCATCTCGAAGACCGGTACCGCGAAGACAGGAGAAGCTCATGACTGCTCAGCCAGACGTCGAGACCGACCCAGCGCTCGTCGACCTCTACAAGGACCTCCACAGGCACCCAGAGCTCGGGTTCCAGGAGCACCGGACGGCCGGGATCGTGGCCGAGCGCCTCGGTGCGCTCGGCTACGAGGTCACCACCGGGGTCGGCAGCACGGGGGTGGTGGGCCTGCTGAAGAACGGCGACGGGCCGACAGCGCTGCTCCGCGCTGACATGGACGCCCTGCCCGTCCTGGAGGGCACGGGGCTCGACTACGCCAGCACGGCGACGGCCACGGACCAGGACGGCGCTGTGGTCCCCGTCGACCACGCGTGCGGCCACGACCTGCACACCACGTGCCTCCTCGGCGCGGCTGCGGTCCTCGCCGGCAGCACCGACACCTGGGCAGGCACCCTGCTCCTGGTGTTCCAGCCGGCCGAAGAGCTCGGCGCCGGAGCCCAGGCGCTCGTCGACGACAGGCTCTTCGAGAGGTTCCCCAGGCCTGACGTCGTGCTCGGGCAGCACGTGGCGCCCCTGCCTGCCGGGAAGATCGCCGGTCACGCGGGGGCCTCCTACGCGGGATCGGACTCCTTGCGCGTCACGATCGTCGGCAAGGGCGCGCACGGCTCGATGCCCCAGTCCTCGATCGACCCCGTGGTGATCGCTGCGGCGACAGTCCTGCGGCTGCAGACGGTGATCTCGCGCGAGATCCCGAGCACAGCCGTCGCCGTGCTCACCGTGGGATCCGTCCACGCCGGCAGCGCGGCCAACGTCATCCCGGGGGAGGCCGAGCTCCAGCTGAACATCCGCAGCTACGACGAGGGGGTGCGCGAGCACGTCCTGGCGAGCGTCGAGCGGATCGTCCGGGGTGAGATGGCCACGGCCGGAGCGCCCGGCGAGCCGGAGATCACCTCGATCGAGCGCTTCCCGGTGGTCGTGAACGACGCTGGCGCGCTCGGCAAGACCCTCGACGTCTTCAGGGGGTGGCTCGGGCCGGAGAACGTCCTCGACCCCGGTGCCGGGGCTGGGAGCGAAGACGTGGGCGTGCTGGCGACAGCCTCGGGCGCGCTGCTGTCGTACTGGCTCCTCGGCGGGACAGACCCTGCGCTCTTCACCACGGGGAACATGACCGACCCGGCCCTGCTCACGGTGCCCTCGAACCACTCGCCCCACTACGCGCCGGTGATCGAGCCGACCCTGGGCATCGGGGTCTCGGCGCTCGTCAGGGCTACCCGGGCGTGGTTGCCGGTCGCCTGAGAGCTGCGGGGGTGACGGACAGACCCGGGGACGACGAAGCGGCCCCGGGATGATCCCGGGGCCGCTCTGTCTTCTCTGCGTCGTGCTGTCCTGCGCTGTGTCCGGAGGGGGACTTGAACCCCCACGCCCGTTAGGGCACTAGCACCTCAAGCTAGCGCGTCTGCCATTCCGCCACCCGGACAGGTGGACCGTCGAGGAGCGTTTCCGTCCTCTTGGGTGCGTCGGAAAATCTAGCACGTCCTGGGCCCAGGTGTGGAACCCGTCGCCCCCGATGTGACGGGAACCACCTCTGACCAGGGCCTGGACGGTTCTCGTCAGCCGGTGATCCGCCGCAGCAGGGACCGCCGGGCGTGCGGCAGGTCCGGGAGCTCGAGCCCCGTCAGCCATGCCGTGAACAGCTCGAGGAGGTCGGTCCCGGCCACCTGGGACGCGAGCGCGACGAAGTCCGCCGAGGTCACCGACCCGTGCCTGTGCTCGGCCACCCACGTCCGCAGGATCTGCCAGAACACGTCGTCGCCGACAGTCCCGCGCAAGGCCTGCAGGGTGAGCGCACCGCGCTTGTAGACCCTGTCGTCGAACATGTCGTCGGTCCCCGGGTCGCCGAGGACGAGGTCCTGGGGGAGCTCGGCGAGCCGTGCGTGCTGCTCTGCGGCGTGATCGGCAGCAGACCGCCCGCCCGAGGCCTCGGACCATACCCACTCGGCGTAGCAGGCGAAGCCCTCGTGCAACCAGATGTCCTGCCAGCGTGCGGCGGTCACCGAGTTGCCGAACCACTGGTGCGAGAGCTCGTGCGCGATGAGCCGCTGCGACTCCCACCCGGTGCTGAGGAACCCCTGGCTGAAGACCGAGAGCCCCTGCGCCTCGAGGGGGATCTCGAGCGTGTCCTCGGTCACGACGACCGTGTACGCGGCGAAGGGGTAGGGGCCGAAGGCATGGACGAAGACGTCGAGCATCTCGCCCTGGCGGGCGAAGGCGCGCTCGACGGCGCTCGTCGCCGTCGGCGGGAACACGGCGTGGATCGGGACGGCGCCACGGGTGGCAGCAGCGTCAGAGCTGTCGGCACCCGGAGCGCGCCCGGTGCTGTCGGTGCCCGCAGCGCCCGCAGCGCCCGTAGTGCCCTCGCGCAACGTCCTGCGGACGTACCGGCCGATCTGCACCGTCGCGAGGTACGCGGCCATCGGCTCGGGCTGCTCGTACACCCAGGTCGTGGTGCTGGCGCGGCGTCTGCTGCTGGTCAGCGTGCCGTTCGCGACCACGTGGTACTCGGACGGCACCGTGAGGGAGATCCTGTAGGGCGCCTTGTCGGAGGGGCGGTCGTTGCACGGGTACCAGGACGGCGCACCGTGCGGCTGGGAGGCGACGATCACGCCGTCGGCCAGCTCTTCCCACCCGGCCTCGCCGTCCGGCCCGGGCATCGGGCGCGGCGTGCCGGCGTAGGTGACCACGACCACGAGCTCTTGGCCCGGCTGCACCTCGCGGCGCGTCTTGACGACCAGTCGCCCGGGGCGCTGGGAGTACCGACCCGGCTGGGCGCCGTCGACGGTGACCTTCGACACGCGCAGCGCGTAGAGGTCGAGGGTCAGGCGGTCGAGGGCCTCGCGGGCGACGACCCGCAGGGTCGCGGTCCCGGAGAGCTTGTTGGTCTCGACGGAGTAGTCGAGCGCGAGGTCGTAGGAGAGCACGTCGTACGAGGGGTCGCCATGACCCGGCACGTAGGGGTCGGCCGTCGTCTCGGCCGTCACAGAGCGGCCAGCGGGGCTGCCGCAGGGGTCTCGTCGGGGTCGGTCTCGTCGACCCACGGGCCGATCGGGTTGCCGACCCAGCGGGTCTTGTCGGGCACTGACTCACCTCTCATGACCAGGGACACCGGGCCCACAGTAGCGTGCCTGCCGAGGGTCGACGCGGGGAGCACGACGCTCCCGGGGCCGAGGGTCGCGCCCTCCTTGAGGACCACGCGGTCGAGGCTGAGCACACGGTCGTGGAACAGGTGGGTCTGCACGACGCAGCCGCGGTTGACGGTCGCCCCGTCGTGCAGCTCGACGAGGTCCGCCTCGGGCAGCCAGTACGTGTCGCACCAGACGCCGCGGCCGATGGTCGCCCCGAGCGAGCGCAACCACACGGCGAGCACCGGGGTGCCGAGCGTCCCGCGGGCGAACCACGGGGCGGCGACCACCTCGACGAAGGTGTCCGCGAGCTCGTTGCGCCACACGAAGGAGCTCCAGAGCGCGTGGTCCGTCGCCGTGACCCGGCCGACGAGGGCCCACTTGGCGAGGGTCGTCACCGCGGCGGCGAGCGCCCCGGCCACGAGCAGGGTGAGCCCGGACACGAGCGCGGCGACCCACCATCCTGACGAGCCGGCGACAGCGACGAGCAGGGTGACGACTGCGAGGCTGAGCGACGCGGCGACCACCACGGGGACGATCCTGCACACCTCGACGAGGGCGCGGGCCACCCGCAGGCGTGTCGGCGGGTGGTAGGTGAGGCTCTGGTCGACCTCGCTCGCGGTCCTGCGCAGCCGGGTCGGCGGGCTGCCGAGCCACGACGTGCCGCCCTTGGCCTTGGTGCGTCGTGGTGCCGCGGAGAGCACGGCCACGAGCCCGCCCTTGGGGACCTTGCGGCCCGGCGCCGCCATCCCGGAGTTGCCGACGAAGGCGTGCTTGCCGATCTTCACGCGCTCGACTCGCAACCATCCGCTGCCGAGCTCGTACATGCCGAGCATCGTGTCGTCGGCCAAGAACGCCCCGTCGTTGACCGTCGTCAGGCTCGGGATCAGCAGGACCGTGGACGCCTCGACGTCGTCGCCGATCTCGGCCCCGAGGAGCCGCAGCCAGCCGGGGGTCAGGGAGCTGGAGTAGAGCGGGAACAGCCACGTGCGCGTCTCGTCGAGGATCCTCAGCACAGCCCACGCCCGCCACGCCTGGGGTCCGTGGACGGCGTGGATGCCGTTGGTCAGCCCGCGGGACAGGGCCCGGACCGAGGCCCATACCAGGGCCGCGAGGACCACCGGACCGACGAGGCAGGCGACGGGCAGGAGCCCGAGTGCGCGCACGGCCGCCTCGGCCGGTGACGACGCCCCGGTCACAGGCCCCAGGACGACCGCCACAGCGGTCGCGATCGCGACGACAGGCAGCGCGCTGATCCCGACGGCTGTCGCGGCGTACCCCCACACCCACCGACGACGACGCGGGGGGCGCTCTTCGGCCCACGGGCCACGGGCGGCACCTGTGCGCTGGGCGGGTGCGCCCGCCCATGCCGCGTCGGCCGGCACCGATCCGACCACCGCAGAGCCGGGGGCGATCTCGGCACGTGCACCGACGTCCGCGCCTCCGACCAGCGTGGTCCGCGCACCGATCCGAGCGCGCTCGCCGACGGTGATGGCACCCACGTGCAGCATGTCGCCGTCGAGCCAGTGCCCGACGAGGTCGACCTCGGGCTCGATCGAGCAGCCGTCGCCGAGGGTGAGCATCCCGGTGACCGGGGGCAGCGTGTGCAGGTCGACGTCTGCGCCGACCGTCGCACCGAGCATCCGGGCGTAGGTGGGCATCCAGGTGGCTCCCGCGAGCGATGTCGCGCCGAGCTCGTCGGCCAGCCGCTCGGCGAGCCACAGGCGCAGGTGCACCCGACCGCCGCGCGGATAGCGCCCGGGCGTGACACCCAGCAGCAGCAGCCGCGCCCCGAGGGCTGCGAGCGTCATCCGTCCCGCGGGCAGCACGAAGAGCAGCGCCCCGAGCCCCGTCCACCACCACGACGCCTGCGGCAGCCAGGGGACCGAGAAGAGGTCTCCCACGACTGTGCTCGCCGCCGCGACCCAGACCAGCCAGCGCAGCCCGGCGACCGTGCGCAGCGGGACCGAGGCGAGGACCTGGGCCACCTGGGTGGCGGCCGGGACCGGGTTGACCTCGGCGTTGCGCAGACCGGTCGGAGCGGACATGGCGTCGAGGGCGTCGGCGAGGGCGCCGACAGTCGGACGCTCGTAGACGTCCGCCACGGTCACCTCGGGGAACTGCCCGCGGAGCTGGGAGACCAGCTGCGCGGCGGTGAGGCTGCCACCGCCGAGCGCGAAGAAGTCGTCGTCGCGGGAGGTCACCACGGCCCCGAGGATCTCCAGCCAGAGCTCTTGGACCCATCCTGCGGTCCCGCCGAGCGTCTCGGCCTCGGGGGCGGACCCCGTGCTGGGCAGCGGCCAGGGCAGCGCGTCGCGGTCGATCTTGCCGGAGGTGCGGGTGGGCAGCGTCGCCAGCTGGGCGATGCGTGGCACGAGGGCCGAGGGCATCGTCTCGCGCAGTGTCGCCATGGAGGCCTCGAGGTCGAATCCCGGACCCGGGGTGAGGTACCCGACGAGGATGGTGTTGCCCGAGCCGGTCTTCCGGACGGCTGCTGCGGCCGCCTCCACGCCGGGGAGCGCGAGCAGCGCGCTGTCCACCTCGCCGAGCTCGACGCGCCGCCCGCCGATCTTGATCTGGTCGTCTGCCCGCCCCACGAACAGCAGGCCCTCCGGGTCGGAGACCACGAGGTCGCCCGACCTGTACGCGCGGTCCCAGCCGAGCGTCGGCATCGGGGCGTACTTCTCGGCGTCCTTCGCAGGGTCGAGGTACCGGGCCAGTCCCACCCCTCCGATGATCAGCTCGCCGGTCTCGCCGTCCGCGACCTGCACGCCCTGGGCGTCGACCACGGCGAGGTCCCAGCCGTCGAGAGCCGTACCGATGCGCACAGGCGGCTCGGTCGTCAGGCGCGCCGCGCACGCCACGACTGTCGCCTCGGTCGGCCCGTAGGTGTTCCACAGCTCGCGGTCCTCGGTCGCCAGGCGGGCACCGATCTCCGGCGGGCACGCCTCGCCGCCGAGGATGAGCAGCCGCACCCCGTCGAGGGCGGCAGGCGGCCAGAGCGCCACGAGCGTCGGGACGGTCGAGACGACGGTCACGTCGTTGGCCGTCATCCACGGACCGAGGTCCATGCCGCTCTTGACGAGCGAGCGGGGTGCGGGCACCAGGCACGCACCGTGCCGCCAGGCGAGCCACATCTCCTCGCACGACGCGTCGAAGGCGACCGAGAGGCCTGCCATCACGCGGTCGCCCGGGCCGAGCGGGTCGCCCTGCAAGAACAGTCGTGCCTCGGCGTCGACGAAGGCGGCTGCTGACCTGTGCGAGACCGCGACCCCCTTCGGCGTGCCCGTCGAGCCAGAGGTGAAGATGATCCAGGCGTCGTCGGTCGTCGCCGGCCCGTCCCATGTCGAGGCGTCGTCGTCTGCGGTGCCGGCCGCGTCGGACCGGGGCGCCGAAGGGACCGAAGGCATCGGAGGGACCGGAGGCACCGACGGCACCGAAGCGACCGGAGGCACCGACGGCTGGGGGAGAGCCCGCGCCTGCGGATCCTGCGCTGCCCCACCTGCAGGGCCGCCCACGACGGGGCGCGGCGCGACCACGAGCCTGTCCCCGACCACCGCGGCGACGCCAGCCTCGTCGAAGACCGTCCGGGCGCGCTCGTCGGGGTCGTCCTTGTCGACAGGCACGTAGGCCGCGCCGGCCTTGAGGATCGCGATGATCGCCACGTACAGGTCTGTCGTCCCCGAGCTGATCCGCACACCGACCCTGTCGCCGCGTTCTACGCCCACCCCCGCGAGCTCGGCCGCGAGCTCGTCGGCAGCCTCGTCGAGCGCAGCGTAGGTGAGCACGTCCACGGCGTTGTCGAGGGCGGGGGAGTCGGGGTACCTGTCCACGGTGTCGGCGAAGATGTCGACCAGCGTGCGGGGAGGCGGCGCGAGGGCGCCCCGCAGCAAGGACGACCCTGCCGGGTTCGCGCCCGGCTGCGAGCCGGGGGTGCCCTGTGCGGGCTGCGAGGCGGGCTGCGAGCCGGGCGTGCTCGGTGCGGTCATGGTCGGACGATCCCTCGCTCAGGTGAACGATGCATGAATGCCCGGCGACACGGACACGTCACCGCCGGGCGAGCACGAGCGCGCTGCGCCAGACTTGTCGCAGGTCCGCGAGGACCGCGAGGCGCGGCGGCGACAGGCGCGTCGTACAGAACGGTTAGTGTCGCAGGTGAGCGACCCGCAGCCTCCGGCGGGTCCACGAGCAGAGAGCAGGGGACCACCATGTCGGGCCAGCGGGTACGGAGCGCAGCAGTGCGACGGAGCACAGGGTCGATCCGTCCACCGGTGCCGGCAGCCCCGCAGGACTCGGTCCCGCTGTGGCTCAGGTCCTCCGCCGGGTGGGCCTGGCGGCTCATCATCGTCGCGATCGCCGTCGGGCTCGTCGTCTTCGCCACCGCCAAGGTGCAGCTCGTCTTCATCGCGCTCTTCGTGGCCCTGGTGTTCTCGGCCGTGCTCCGCCCCGTCGTCAACATCTACACCAAGATCATGCCGCGAGCCCTCGCGACGGCGCTCGCCCTGCTGAGCGGCGTCCTCGTCATCGGCGGGCTGCTCACCTACGTCGTCGCCTCCGTCGCCGGGCAGTGGCAGAAGCTCTCCGAGCAGTTCGCGACAGGCACCGACCAGATCTTCGAGTTCCTGGAGAACGGCCCGCTGCCCTTCTCCATCACCGTCGACGACATGCGCGGCTGGATCGAGGACGGCCAGCAGTGGGTCCAGGACCACGCAGGCGACATCGCCGGCACGGCCTTCGAGCAGGCCGGGACCGTCGTCGAGGTCTTCACGGCCCTCGCGCTCGCCATCTTCTGCACCATCTTCTTCCTCGCCCGCGGCGACAGCATGTGGTCCTGGTTCCTCAACCAGCTCCCCAGCCGCATGCGCGACACGTGGAAGGTCGTCGGAGGAGCCGGCTGGTACACCTTCTCCGGCTACACCCGCGGCACCGTCATCATCGCGGTGACCGACGGCATCCTGGCCGGCGTCTTCCTCACCATCCTCGGTGTCCCCCTCGCAGCACCCCTCGCCGTGCTCGTCCTCATCGGTGCCTTCATCCCGCTCATCGGGGCCCCGGCGGCCATGGTCATCGCGATGGTCGTGGCGCTCGCGGCCGACGGCATCTGGAAGGCCGCGATCGTGGGTGTCGGCATCGCGCTCATCGGGCAGTTCGAGGGGCACGTGCTCCAGCCGCTCGTCATGGGCAAGCAGGTGTCGCTGCACCCCATCGTCGTCGCCGTCTCGGTGACCTCGGGGACGCTCCTGTCCGGGATCCTCGGCGCCGTCATCGCCGTCCCGCTCGTCGCCGTCGCGTGGGCCGTCTACTCCCAGCTGCGCACCCTCGACCCGCCGATGCTCGATCCCGTGGACGAGGACGACGAGGAGGAGCACGACGACGAGGAGGAGCACGAGGACGGTGACCACGAGGACGAGACCCCGGTGTCCGTCACAGCCCCTGTCGTCCCGGCAGCCTCGACCCCCCGCCCGACGTCCAGGAGCACCACGCAGGAACCACCGACCAGCACGGCGTGACCCGCCGGGCGCGAAGGAGACCCATGCGCATCGCAGTCCCGACCGAGACCAAGACCGACGAGCTCCGGGTGGCCCTCACTGCCGACGGCGCCCACCATCTGGTGTCGGCCGGGCACGAGGTGGTCGTCCAGGCCGGGGCCGGGCTCGGCTCGGCGGTGACAGACGCCGACTACGAGGCAGCGGGCGCGCGGGTGGTCCCCGGTGCTGAGGAGGTCTGGGCCGAGGCCGAGCTCGTCGTCAAGGTCAAGGAGCCGCAGCCGTCCGAGCACCGCTACCTGCGCCCTGGTCTGACCCTCTTCACCTACCTGCACCTCGCGGCAGACCGTGCGTGCACGCAGGCGCTGCTGGACACCGGGACCACGTCCTTCGCCTACGAGACGGTCCGCCTCGCCGACGGCAGGCTCCCGCTGCTCGCACCGATGAGCGAGGTCGCCGGACGGCTCGCCACCCAGGTCGGCGCGTACCACCTGACGAGCCCTGTCGGGGGAGCGGGTCTGCTCATGGGCGGCGTGCCCGGCACCCGACCGGCCAGGGTCGTGGTCCTCGGGGGCGGCACGGCCGGCCGCAACGCCGCGCAGGTCGCCGCAGGGATGCGCGCCGACGTGACGGTCCTCGACCTCGAGGCCTCGGTCCTCGCCTCGATCGACCGCGAGCACAGCGGGGCCGTGCGCACCGTGACCTCGACGGCTGCCGCCGTCGACCGCGAGGTCGCGGGCGCAGACCTCGTCGTCGGAGCCGTGCTCGTGCCGGGCGCGCTCGCCCCACGCCTGGTCTCCGACGAGCTCGTCTCGCGCATGCGCCCAGGGTCGGTCCTGGTCGACGTCGCGGTCGACCAGGGCGGCTGCTTCGAGGGAACCCGTCCCACGACGCACAGCGCGCCGACCTACACGGTGCACGGGAGCATCTTCTACGCCGTCGCGAACATGCCCGGCGCCGTCCCGGTGACCAGCACCCAGGCGCTCACCAACGCGACGTTGCCGTACGTCTCTCGCCTGGCGGCCCTGGGAGGAGCCCGAGACCTGCACGCCCTCGCGGGCGACCCGGCGCTGGCCGCAGGTCTGGCGACCTACGACGGCACGCTCGCGCACCGCGAGGTCGCGCAGGCGCACGGTCTCGACTGGGTCGACAGGTTCGCACCGGCCCGGTGAGCAGCACGGCTGCGGGCTGCGACGACCTGCACCGACGTGCCTGGTCGACCTCTGACGCCTCGTGACGTATGAATGGAGTCATGTCTGACTCTCCTGTCGAGCTCGATGCGAGCAACCCCTTCGCCAGCCGGTCCACCCTTCCCTACGCGCTGCCCGACTTCGCGGCGATCCGCGACGAGCACTACATCCCGGCCGTGCGTGCCGGGATGGCAGCGGAGCTCGCCGAGATCGAGGCGATCGTCACCGACCCGAACCCGCCGACCGTCGAGAACACCCTCGAGGCCCTCGAGCTGAGCGGCGAGGTCCTCGACCGCGCGCTCACGGTCCTCTACAACGTGGCGAGCTCCGACTCGAGCCCTGCCCTCGAAGACATCGAGGAGACCCTCGCCCCCGAGCTCTCCGCGCACCACGACACGATCTACATGGATGCTCGCCTGTACTCCCGCGTCGTCGCGCTCGACGCGGCGGTCCGCGCGGGAGAGGTCGAGGCCGACGCCGACACGCGGTGGCTCCTCGAGAACCTGCTCCAGGACTTCCGCCGCTCCGGCATCGACCTCTCGCCCGAGGACCAGGCGACGCTGCGCGACCTCAACGCCCGCACGACGTCCCTCGAGGCTGCCTTCGGCCGCCGCCTCCTCGCGGGGGCCAACGCGGCGAGCGTCTTCGTCGACGACGTCGCCGATCTCGAAGGGCTCGCCGACGACGCGATCGCCGCCGCCGCGCAGGGTGCGACCGACCGCGGCGAAGAGGGTCGCTACCTGCTCGAGATGCAGCTGCCGACCCAGCAGACCGTGCTCGCCTCGCTCGCCCGCCGCGACGTCCGCCGCCGCGTGCACGAGGCCTCGGTCACCCGTGGCGCGACAGGTGACGACACCG
This sequence comes from Sanguibacter biliveldensis, assembly GCF_033798665.1. Lineage (NCBI taxonomy): Bacteria > Bacillati > Actinomycetota > Actinomycetes > Micrococcales > Sanguibacteraceae > Sanguibacter > Sanguibacter biliveldensis. The sequence goes on along the minus strand of NZ_CP138359.1, from coordinate 2,356,501 downwards.
ACACCCGCGAGATCGTCATCGAGCTCGCCAGGCTGCGCGCCGAGCACGCCCGTCTGCTCGGCTACGACCACCACGCTGCGTACATCGCCGAAGACGCGACGGCCAAGACGACCGAGGCCGTCAACGCCATGCTCGCGCCCCTCGCCCCTGCTGCGGCCGCCAACGCCCGCAAGGAGGCGCTCGACCTCACCGAGGCGCTCGTCGCCGACCTGGGCGACCCGGGCGCCACGCTCGAGGCCTGGGACTGGGCCTACTACGCCGAGCGGGTCCGCAAGCAGCGCTACTCCCTCGACGACGGTCTCCTGCGCCCGTACCTCGAGCTCGAGAAGGTCGTCCAGGACGGCGTCTTCAAGGCGGCGACCGAGCTCTACGGCATCACCTTCGCCGAGCGCGCCGACCTGGTCGGCTACCACCCCGACGTCCGGGTCTTCGAGGTCTTCGACACCGACGGCTCCGGCATGGGGCTCTTCCTCGCCGACTACTACACGCGCGAGTCCAAGCGCGGCGGTGCGTGGATGAACAACCTCGTCGACCAGAGCTACCTCACGGGTGAGCTGCCCGTCGTGGTCAACAACCTCAACATCGTCAAGCCGCCGGCGGGGGAGCCGACGCTCTTGGTCTTCGACGAGGTCATCACGCTGTTCCACGAGTTCGGCCACGCGCTGCACGGCCTGTTCTCGGCCGTGAGGTACCCCTCGCACTCCGGGACCGAGGTGCCCCGCGACTTCGTCGAGTACCCGTCGCAGGTCAACGAGATGTGGGCCTGGGACGAGGAGATCCTCCGGTCCTACGCCGTCCACCACGTCACGGGTGAGCCGCTGCCCGAGCAGTGGGTCCGCACGATGCTCGACTCCCGCCTGTTCAACGAGGGCTTCGCGACGACCGAGTACCTCGCTGCGACGCTGCTCGACCAGGCGTGGCACCAGATCACCCCCGAGCAGGTGCCCGGCACCGTCGACGAGGTCCTGCCCTTCGAGGCAGCAGCCCTCGAGGCCGCGGGCGTCGCTCTGCGCGAGGTCCCTGCGCGGTACAGGACCACGTACTTCAACCACGTGTTCGGCGGCGGCTACTCGGCCGGCTACTACTCCTACATCTGGTCCGAGGTCCTCGACGCCGAGACCGTCGAGTGGTTCCGGGAGAACGCCGACGCCGACGGCCGGGTCCTCAACCGCGCCTCGGGCGACCGCTTCCGCGCGGCTCTCCTCTCGCGCGGCGGGTCGACCGACCCGATGCTCGCCTTCGGCGAGCTCCGCGGGCGCGGGCCCGAGATCGCCCCGCTGCTCGCGCGCCGCGGGCTGGTCTGACCTCGGTTGCCGGGGCGACCGCTGCTCGGTCGCCCCGGCCCCGGCCCACGCCGAGGCAGGTAGCGTGGGGGGATGACCTCACAGAACACTGCACAGACCCCAGTCCCGAGCGCCCAGGACGAGGTCGTCGGGATCTGTCAGGACCTGCTCCGGATCGATACGTCGAACTTCGGTGACGGGTCCGGGCCCGGCGAGCGCGCTGCGGCCGAGTACGTCATGACCTCCCTCCACGAGGTCGGCCTCGAGCCCGAGCTCTTCGAGTCCGAGCGGGGCCGCGCGAGCGTCGTGGTCCGTCTCCCGGGGCTCGACCCGACCCGGCCTGCCCTCGTGCTGCACGGGCACCTCGACGTCGTGCCGGCGCAGGCCGACGACTGGCAGGTGGACCCCTTCGGCGGAGAAGAGATCGACGGTCTTCTCTGGGGTCGTGGCGCAGTCGACATGAAGGACATGGACGCGATGATGCTCGCGGTCGTCCGCCAGATGGTCCGCGAGGGCCGCAAGCCTGCCCGCGACGTGGTGCTCGCGTTCTTCGCCGACGAAGAGGCCGGCGGAGCGCTCGGCGCACGGTGGGCTGTCGACCACCGCCCGGAGCTCTTCGAGGGCGCGACCGAGGCCATCAGCGAGGTCGGCGGGTTCTCCACGCAGATCAACGGGCAGCGCGCGTACCTGCTCCAGACCGCCGAGAAGGGCATCGGCTGGTTGCGTCTGATCGCCGACGGTCGGGCCGGTCACGGCTCGCAGGTGCAGACGGACAACGCCGTCGTGCATCTCGCGGCAGCCGTCGCACGCATCGGTCAGCATCGATGGCCCTACGTGATGACGCCGACCGTCGAGGCGCTCCTGCGAGGCGTCGGCGAGCTCACAGGACTGCCCTTCGACCCTGAAGACCCCGCAGGGGTCGACGCGCTCATCGCGGCGATGGGCTCGGCTGCCCGGTTCGTCGGCGCGACCGTGCAGAACACCTCCAACCCCTCCCAGCTCGCGGCAGGCTACAAGGCCAACGTGATCCCCGGGCGTGCCGAGGCGACCATCGACGCGAGGTTCCTGCCCGGCCACGAAGAGTCGGCGATGGCCACGCTCCGCGAGCTCGCGGGGGAGCACGTGCGCATCGAGCCCATCCACCAGGACATCGCCCTCGAGGTGCCTTTCAGCGGCAACCTCGTCGACGCGATGACGGCGTCGCTGCTCGCGGAAGACCCCGAGGCCGTCGTGCTCCCGTACGCGCTCTCGGGTGGGACGGACAACAAGTCGCTCGCGAGGCTCGGCATCACCGGGTACGGCTTCGCGCCGCTGCTGCTGCCCGAGACTCTCGACTTCCCGGGCATGTTCCACGGTGTCGACGAGCGCGTCCCGACAGACTCGCTCACGTTCGGGACCCGCGTCCTCGACAGGCTGCTCGCGACCTGCTGACCCCACGTCTGCCGGATGGCAGCGTGCGCTGACCGGCTCAGCGCGTGCTGGACGATGCAGGGGGCGCCCGGGCGGGAGAGGGCTGCCAGGGTCAGAGGGTGCTGCGCACCCGGATGATCTTGCGTCGCAGCCAGACCCTGCGCAGCCCGCCCATGTAGAGCACCGACCTGGCCAGCTCCCAGCGTCCGTACTCGGCCTCGTCGGTGAGCATGCGGCGGGTCTCCTCGGGCCTGTCACGGTCGCGGGGGATCGTGATGACCCTGTACTCGTACTGCCCGCCGGTGTCGGCCCACATGGTCGGGCGCACGCGCGGCGGGACGGGCGGCTGGGTGTCGTCGTGCGTGCGTCGTTCCATGTCTGGCACCACCTTCTCGCCTGTCGCCGGGCGCTGCCTGCGGCGCCTGGATCGCTCCGGCGAACCTACCAAACACCGCTGACACAGGCCCTGCGGAGACCACCTCGTGACCCTCGACGCACCCGCGGACAGCCCGCCGACTGCCCGCGCAGGGCGCGTCGGCAGCCCTCGGTAGGCCTGCGGGGACGTCGCACCAGCCCGGCACCGCGTCGCTGCTGGCCGAGCAGCGGCGGTGCGCGTGGAACTCGGAGCGCCTGCGTGGTGCCATTCAGGCTGGTGGGGCGCTACGGTCAGGGGTATGACCGTCGACCCTCGCGCAGCCCTTGATCGTCTCGTCGCCGCCCTCGAAGCCCACCACGCGGCCGTGAGCAGCCGGCGCGGTGACGAGGACTCCTCGGTCGACGACGCCTACGACATCCTCGCGGACGCCTTCGACGTCTACGACGAGGCCGTCGGCAACACCTACGGCGAGGCTCTCCCCTTCGTCCTCGCCGACGACGACGATGACGACGACGACGAGGGTGACCACGACGACGACATCGACGAGGACGACCTCGACGACGACGAGATCGACGGGGCGGACCTCGACGACGCCGACGACCAGGGCTACGCCTCGGACGGCGACCGCTGACCTGCTGACCTCGCCCAGACAGATGCGTCAAGCCTGGTGAGGCGGTCGACCCGGGTCAGGCGCGGGCTGACTCCCGATCTCCTGCGCTGACGTCGTCGAGCGCAAGGCTCACCGCGGGCGGCAGCACGAGGTCGACAGCCCCGAGCGCGGCCCGGAGCTGACCCGGTGTGCGCGCTCCGACGACGGCTGACGCCAGGTAGTCCCGGTCGAGCAACCACGCCAGGGCCACCTCGAGAGGCTCCCGCCCGAGGCCTGCCGCTGCCGTGCACACGGCGTCGACGACCGACGACGCCGCCTCGCCCAGGTACGGCTCCACGAAGCCGGCCAGCTGAGCCGACGCACCGCGCGACCCCGCGGGGACACCACCGCGATACTTGCCGGTGAGGACCCCGCGGCCCAGGGCCGACCACCCGATCACGCCGACACCCAGCGCCTGTGCTGCGGGCACGATGTCGTCCTCGAGGGCGCGGGCGAGCAGCGAGTGCTCGACCTCGACGGCGGCGAGAGTGACCCCGTCGGCCTGCGAGAACCGCCCGGCGACGTACCCGGTGTGCCACGCGCTGTGGTTCGAGAGCCCGACGTACAGCGCCCGGCCTGAGGTGACGGCGTGGGAGAGCGCGTCGACGGTCTCGTCGAGGGGTGTGCCGAGGTCGGGCGCCTGCACGAGGAACATGTCCACGTGGTCGGTCCCGAGCCGCGCGAGAGACGCGTCGAGGTCGGTCAGCAGAGCCCTGCGCGAGGAGTCGACGACGGTCCCGCGCGCTGTCTGGCGCAGCCCGCCCTTGGTGCACAGGACGAGGTCGTCGCGGTGGACGGCCGAGCCGAGGAGAGCCCCGAGGATCTCCTCGCTGGCGCCGTCGGCGTAGGAGCCTGCGGTGTCGACGAGGGTCCCACCGGCGTCGGTGAAGTCGCGGAGCTGCACTGCGGCGTCCTGGGCGTCGGTCTCACGCCCCCAGGTCATCGTGCCCAGTCCGAGGGCGGACACGTGCAGGCCTGTGCGACCGAGGCGGCGGTTCTCCATCCCCGCAGACTACGTGGCCGGGCACCTCGCAGGGCCAGGGTGCGGGTAACGTGTCTCGACGTGAACGCGATCGAAGCACTCGTCCTCGGACTCGTCCAGGGCCTCACCGAGTTCCTGCCCGTCTCCTCGAGCGCGCACCTGCGCATCGTCGGCGACCTCATCGGCTCCAACGACCCGGGGGCGGCCTTCACGGCGATCACCCAGATCGGCACGGAGTCCGCGGTCCTGCTGTACTTCAGGCGCGATATCGTCACCATCTGCACTGCCTGGTGGAAGGCGTTGCGCGGGGCGGACGGCACGGGCTGGCGCGAGCGCATGGGGTCGCAGAACCACGACGCACGGATGGGCTGGTTCATCGGCCTGGGGTCGATCCCCATCGTGGTCCTCGGTCTGCTGCTCGAGAGCGCGATCGACCAGAACTTCCGCAACCTCTACCTCATCGCACTGATGCTCGTGGTCTTCGGTGTGATCCTCGGCTGGGCCGACAAGGTCGGCCGCAAGACGCGGACCCTTGACGAGCTGACCCCGCGCCACGCGCTGTACTTCGGTCTCGCGCAGGCGATGGCCCTCGTCCCGGGTGTCTCGAGGTCCGGTGGCACCATCACCGCCGGGCTCCTCATGGGCTACTCCCGCGAGGCCGCTGCCCGGTACTCCTTCTTGCTCGCCATCCCGGCGGTCCTCGGTTCGGGGCTCTACAAGCTCTTCAGCTCCTCGGGCGAGATCGGCTCGGCCGGCGCCCCGGGAGCGGGGGCGACGCTGCTCGCGACGCTGGTCGCCTTCGTCGTCGGCTACCTGGTGATCATCGTGTTCCTCAAGATCGTCTCGACCTTCAGCTACAAGCCCTTCGTGTACTACCGCATCGGGCTCGCCGTGGTGGTCGTCGTGCTGCTCCTCGCCGGTGTGCTGACCGCCCAGGGCGGCGTCTGAGCCTGAAGGTGAGCGTGGGGGTCAGAGCCACCCGTTGTGCTTGAAGGCGCGGTGCAGGCCGACGCAGATCCCGACCATGCCGACGAGCACACCCGGATAGCCCCACGTCCACGCGAGCTCGGGCATGTGCTCGAAGTTCATGCCGTAGATCCCGGCTACCAGGGTGGGGACCGCGGCGATGGCGGCCCACGCGGAGATCTTGCGCATGTCTTCGTTCTGCCGCACGGACACGAGCGACAGCCGGACTGTGAGCATGTCCGAGAGCAGGCTGTCGTGGCTCTCGAGGTGCTGGTCGATCCGCTCCGCGTGCGCCGTGAGTCGCTCGAGCAGCTGGCGGTCGAGGCGCAGCGGCTCGGTCGACACCGTCGTGCGGTCGTCCCCGAGGTCCGGCAGCTCGACCGAGAGCGGGAGCAGAGCTCGACGCGCCTCGGAGATCTCGCGCTTGAGGTTGTAGAGCCGGGGGAGCGGGTCCTCGTCCAGACGGAAGGCCACCTGCTCGAGGTGCGCGACGGCGTCGCCGAGCGCGAGCTCGACGTCTGACGCACCGGCCACCAGCTCGACGAGCATCGCTGCCAGCACCGGGAGAGCACCGCGACCCTTGAGGGCGCGCTGCTCTCCGAGCCGCTCGACGACCTTGTCCGTGACCCCTGCAGAGCCTGACTCGGCCGAGTAGAGCACGGTGCCTGTGGCGAAGAGCACGAGACGGCCTGTGGTCACCTGCTCGTCGTCGTAGGCGGCTGTCGGGACCACGACGTAGAGGGCGTGGTCGTTCACCCGGACGACCCGGGGTGCCACGCTCGACGGACCACGGCCGATCCGTGCGAGGCGCGCCCGGATCTCGGAGACGTCCAGACCGTGCTCCTCGGCAGCGTCGAGCACGTCGGCGCCGTCCTCGACCACGAACCATCGCGCCTCGGCGCGGGCGACGGCCGAGCCGGGTGTGGTCTCGTGCCAGCCGTCGGAGACGCGCTCGACGGTGCGACGGACGGAGACCGGGGGCTGTGGGCTGACCATGCCTGCATTCTGGACCACGCACGGCGCGGCGCGCGCCCGGTCGGCGACGTCGTACGGGACCGACCGCACACCCAGCGGGCGGGCGCCTGGGGGTGCCCGGCTCGGGATACTGTTGGACCGTGCTCACCTGGCCTGCCCCACAGATCCCCGAACTCCCCGGCCGCGGCGACGTCGTCCGCGTCCACGACAGCTCGACCGGCCGGCTGGTCGTCGCCTCGCAGGGGCCGTCGGCGTCGCTGTACGTCTGCGGCATCACCCCCTATGACGCGACCCACATCGGGCACGCCGCCACCTATGTCGCCTTCGACCTCCTCGGGCGGGCGTGGCGCGACGCCGGTCAGGACGTCACCTACGCGTCCAACGTCACCGACGTCGACGACCCGCTGCTCGAGCGTGCGACGGCGACAGGTGTCGACTGGCGCGACCTCGCCGTCGAGCAGACTGCGCTCTTCGCCGAGGACATGACGGCGCTCGGCGTGATCCCCCCTGACGTGTACCTCGGGGCCGTCGAGACCATTCCGCCGGTGGCCGCCGCGGTCGAAGAGCTCGTCGCTGCCGGAGCCGCGTACAGGGTGCCGCTCGAGGACGGCGCGGGCGGCGACGCCCCCGAGCTCGGAGACGTCTACGCCGACGTGACCGCCGACAGCGCCTTCGGCCAGGTGTCACGCCTCGACGAGGCGACGATGCTCGAGCTCTTCGCCGAGCGCGGGGGCGACCCCGAGCGTGCCGGCAAGCGCAACGCCCTCGACCCGCTGCTGTGGCGCCGTGAGCGTCCGGGCGAGCCGGCCTGGGAGGCCGGGAGCCTCGGGACCGGGCGCCCTGGGTGGCACATCGAGTGTGCCGTGATCGCTCGTGCAGGGCTCGGGCTGCCCTTCGACGTCCAGGGCGGTGGTTCCGACCTGCTGTTCCCGCACCACGAGATGAGCACGTCGCACGCCCGCCTCATCGGCGACGGCGAGGTCCACGGAGCCGGTGCGGCCACGCACGTCCACGCCGGGCTCGTCGCCTACCAGGGCGAGAAGATGAGCAAGTCTCGCGGCAACCTCGTGTTCGTGTCGCGCCTGCGCGCCGAGGGCGTCGAGCCGATGGCCATCCGTCTCGCTCTTCTCGCCCACCACTACCGCTCCGACTGGGAGTGGACCGACGCGAGCCTCACCGAGGGTGTGCAGCGTTTCGAGACGTGGCGCTCGGCTGTCTCGGGCAACGGCGGCCCCGACGCCGACGCGACGCTCGCGGAGATCCGCGCGGCGCTGGCGGACGACCTCGACGCGCCCCGCGCGCTGGCCGCCGTCGACAGGTGGGCCGAGCTGTCGCTCGCCGGCACCGCCGAGCCTGTCGAGGGCGCGCCCGGAGTGATCTCACGAGCGGTCAACGCGCTGCTCGGCGTCCGGCTCTGACGCGCCGCACGACGTCATCGCCGAACGACGACATCGCCGAACGACGACATCGCCGCACGAGGTCACCGCTGGATAACTGACGCGGACAGACGACGAGCCGGGACCCGCCTCTGGGTCCCGGCTCGTGGCGTCTATGCGTCACTCCCTGCGTGAGGAGCTGCTGCTCCCCGCGAGGGACGTCGCTCAGAGATCCTTGTCGCGTCGCTTGAGGTACTGCTCGAACTCCCGCGCGATCGCCTCGCCGCTCGCCTCGGGAAGCTCGGCGGTGTCCTTCGCCTCTTCGAGCTGCTTCACGTACTCCGCGATCTCGGTGTCCTCGGTCATGAGCTTGTCGACACCGTTCTGCCACGCCTCCGCGTCTTCCTCGAGGTCCTTGAGGGCGACGGGCTCGGCGAGGAAGGCCTCGAGACGTCCGAGGATCGCCGCCGTGGCCTTGGGCGACGGTGGGTGCGCGACGTAGTGCGGCACGGCGGCCCACACGCTGAGCGAGTGGAAGCCGGCCTCGTGCGCGGCGCTGTGCAGCACCCCGACGATCCCCGTCGGACCCTCGTAGGTGTTCGCCTCGACCTCGAGCAGGTGCTGGACAGCCGGGTCGTCGGAGGTCACCGACACCGGGATCGGCCGGGTGTGCGGCACGTCGGCGAGCAGCGCGCCGAGGGTCACGACTGTCGTCACACCGAGGCTCTGGGCGATCTCGAGCAGCTCGGTGCAGTAGGACTTCCAGCGCAGCGACGGCTCGATCCCGTGGACCAGGACCACCCGGCGGCGGGTCATGGGCGGCTCGACGACCGAGATCGTGGTCGTCGGCCAGGCGAGGTGCCGGGTGCCGTCGGCCGCGGTCGAGACCATCGGCCGGTTCTCCTGGAAGTCGTGGTACTCCTCAGGGTCTAGCTCGTCGATCTTCTCGGCGCCCCACACGTCGATGAGGTGCAGCAGGGCCGAGCTCGCAGCGCTGCCGGCGTCGTTCCAGCCCTCGAAGGCCGCGAACATGATGGCGTCTTCTGCAGGGCTCGCGTCGCCGGTGTCGGGGGTGGCCTCGGAGGGGGTCTCGTCCGTCATCCCACCAGCGTAGTTGGCCCGCGCCGCCAGGACCGCGCCGGCCGCCGCCCAGCCCGCCCGGACCGACCAGCCTGCCCAGGCTGACCCGCCCGGACCACCCGACCCGTGCTGCTCAGGGCCACCCCACCCAGAGACCGCCGATACGATGGACGGGTGCCCCCCTCACCTGATCTGAGTCCTGTCCCCGCGCCTGCCGCCGCCCCGTCCGCAGCTGCCTCCACGTCTGCGACCTCCGCCACGTCTGACATCGCGGAGGCCTCCGCCGAGGCCCGTGACGCTGCCGGCAGCGAGGTCGTGCTGCCCGCGGCCGTCCTGTGGGACATGGACGGCACGCTCATCAACTCCGAGCCGTACTGGATGGCGGCCGAGGGTGAGCTCACCCGTGAGCACGGCGTCCCGTGGACGCACGAGGACGGTCTGCAGCTGGTCGGACGTGCCCTCGTCGACTCTGCGGCGATCATGCAGCGCGCCGGTGTGCGCCTGGAGGTCCCGGAGATCATCGAGTACCTCATCTCACGGGTGATCGCCCAGGTGAAGATCGAGGTCCCGTGGCAGGACGGCGCCGTCGAGACCCTGGCGTCGGTCCGGGCTGCTGGCATCCCGTGCGCTCTCGTGACCATGTCCTACAGGTCCTTCGCTGACGCCTTCGTCGCGCAGGCTGCCGAGGGCACCTTCGACGTGATCGTGACGGGTGACGAGGTCGCTCGCGGCAAGCCCGACCCCGAGGCCTACCTGCGGGCCGCGCAGATGCTCGGGGTCCGCATCGAGGACTGCGTCGTGGTCGAAGACTCTCCGTCCGGCATCGCGTCGGGTCTCGCATCAGGCGCACCGACCGTCGGCATCGAGGTCATGGTGCCCGTCGAGCCGCAGCCCGGGCTGAGCCGCATCCGGTCTCTGCGCTCGCTCACGCTCGAGACCCTCGGTCGGCTCGCAGCCGGTGAGGTCATCGACGAGATCGGCGTGCCCGAGACTGCCTCTCGAGCCTGAGCGCACGCTGGCACCGCGCCTCGGCTGACCGGGGCTGGAGGGGTGACAGACCTGGTCTGGCACCCGGCCCGTCCCGTTCTGATCGGGGACCGGCCTGGTCCTCGATTCTCGCTGGTCTCGACCTGGCCCGGGACCCATCCCGGCCGCGCTGTCAGGCGGCCGGGCGCACACCTGTCGCGCGCTCGACGGCGTCCGGGTCGATCTCGGGCGGCGTCCCGCCGAACTCGGGGCAGATGCTCTGGTGCGCGCACCACCCGCACAGCTTGGACCGACGCGGTGCCCAGGTCCCGGTGGTCGCGGCGGTCTCGATGCTCGACCAGATCGTCCGCACCTTCTGCTCGGTCGCGAGCAGCTCACGCTCGGTCGGCTCGCTGCGCAGCACCTGCCCGTCGCCCAGGTAGACGAGCTGGAGCATCTTGGGCATCTCGCCGCGCTCGCGCCACAGGACCAGACCGTAGAACCGCATCTGGAACACCGCTGAGCTCTCGTACCCCGGCCGGGGAGACTTGCCAGACTTGTAGTCGACCACCCGCACGGCGCCGTTCGGGGCCACGTCGACGCGGTCGACGATGCCCCGCATCAGCGGCCCGCCGTCGAGCTGGGACTCCACGAACATCTCGCGCGACTCCGGCTCGAGCCTGTTCGGGTCTTCGAGGGTGAAGTATGTCGAGACCAGCCGGCCGGCGCTGTCGAGCCAGGTGTCGAGCGCAGCGGCGTCGGTGAAGAGCTCCGCGTACTCAGGTGACGCCTCGCGGAGCCTGTCCCACTCGCCCGGGATCATGCCCTGCGCGAGCTCGACGGTCCGCTCGCCGAGAGGTGCGTCGTAGAGCCTCTCGAGGACCGAGTGCACCAGGGTCCCGCGTGCTGCGGCAGAGCTGGGCGGCTCGGGGAGCTTGTCGACCACGCGGAACCTGAACAGCAGCGGGCACTGCATGAAGTCGTTGGCACGCGACGGCGAGAGCCCTGGCCGGCGCGGGGACCGGATGACCTCGGCGACCACCCCGTCCGCAGCAGGCACGACGGCTTGTCCGTCGACCGGAGCGGTGCCGACGGCGGACGGGAGTGCTGGGGGAGTGACCGAGTGCTGCATGGAGACGAGCCTAGGGTGCGTCACCGACAGCGGTGGCACGTAGGGTGACGCCTGTGGACAAGAGCACAGGATGGGTCGTCGGCCGGATCGCGGGAGCACCGGTCCTGCTCAAGCCCTCTGCCCTGGTCATGGTCGGGGTCCTCACGCTGCTGTTCGTCCCGACGGTCCGGACGGTGAGCCCCGAGCTCGGGTCGCAGACCCTCCTGGGTGCCTTCGTCGTGGTCGTCATGCTCATGGTGTCGGTGTTCTTGCACGAGCTCGCGCACGCCCTCGCGGCGCGCGCCCACGGCATGGTCGTCCAAGAGCTCGCCCTCACGCTCTGGGGCGGGCACACGGCCTACACGGACACGAGGTCCACGCCCCGCAGCTCAGCGGTCATCGCCGTGGTCGGCCCGCTCACCAACGTCGTCCTCGCCGGGCTCGCCTGGTTCGGCTACCAGGCACAGGCCGGGTCGTCGTCGGTCGCCCTGCTCCTCTACGTCTCCGCCTACGCCAACGCCGCCGTCGCGATCTTCAACCTGCTGCCCGGGCTCCCGCTCGACGGCGGGCAGGTCACCGAGGCGCTCGTCTGGGCTGTCACCGGCTCGCGGCTGCGCGGCACCGTCGTCGCGGCCTGGACGGGGCGGGTCCTCGCGGTCGCCCTCGTCGCAGCAGCCATCGCGGTCCCCAGCCTGAGCGGTCGCCGCGTCGAGCTCCTCATGGTCGTGTGGGCCGCGCTCATCGGTTCGTTCATGTGGAGCTCGGCCTCGGCGGCGCTGGCCCAGAGCCGCCGCCGCGCGAAGATCGACGCCCTCGACCCGCGCCTGCTGGCTCGTCCCGCGGTCGCCGTGAGTGCGGACGTCACCGTCGCGCAGGCCCGCCAGATCGCCGAGGACCTCGGCGGCGACGACGCCCAGGTCCAGCTCGTCCTCGTGGCCGGGCCACAGCCGACGGCGGGGGTCGCGACAGGACAGCCCGTCGGGCTCGTCGACCATCTCGCCCTCGCAGACGTCCCGGAGAACGCCGCCGCGACGGCGCCCGTCTGGTCGGTCTCCGTCGCCCTGCCGACGGTCGCCGTGGTCGACGCGGCCCTCGCGGGGGAGCAGCTGTTCTCGGCGGTCCTGCGCGCCGCCCCGCACGCCCCGGTGTGCATCCTCGTCCTCGGCGAGCACGTCGTCGGTGCCCTCTACGCCACGGACGTCGCCCGCGCGATCTAGACTGGCGCGTTGTGACCGACGAACTGAGCCCCGCCGCACCGAGCACCTCCGCCCCCTCCGCGCCTGGCGCACCGACCGCCGTCCCCGCCGGGACCAGCGCCACCGGGCGTCCTGAACCGACCGGAGCCCAGGTCCGCCGCGGTCCGTTCCGCCCGGGGGACCGTGTCCAGCTGACGGACCCGCGCGGCCGTCTGCACACCATCACCCTCACCGCGGGAGCTGCCTTCCACACGCACCGCGGGTACTTCCAGCACGACGAGATCATCGGCCAGACCGAGGGATCGGTCGTCACGACCACCTCGGGGATCGAGTACCTCGCCCTGCGCCCCCTGCTGAGCGACTACACGCTCTCCATGCCGCGCGGCGCCGCGGTGGTCTACCCCAAGGACGCGGGCCAGATCGTCGCGATGGCCGACATCTACCCCGGTGCGCGGGTGATCGAGGCCGGGGTCGGCTCCGGGGCGCTGACCCTGTCGCTGCTCCGTGCTGTCGGCGACGGCGGCTCGCTGCACTCGATCGAGCGTCGCGAGGACTTCGCCGACATCGCCCGAGCGAACGTCGAGCTGTTCTTCGGCGCCCCGCACCCCGCGTGGGAGCTCTCGATCGGCGACCTCTCCGACGTCCTCCCGACGGTCGCCGAGCCCGGCTCGGTCGACCGCGTGGTCCTCGACATGCTCGCCCCGTGGGAGAACCTCGAGGCCGTCGCGGGTGCGCTCGCGCCCGGCGGTGTCCTCGTCTGCTACGTCGCGACGACCACCCAGCTGTCCCGCCTCGCCGAAGACCTCCGCGACGACGGCCGCTTCACCGAGCCCGAGGCGTGGGAGACGATGGTGCGCGGCTGGCACCTCGAAGGACTCGCCGTCAGACCCCAGCACCGCATGGTCGGGCACACGGGCTTCTTGCTGACCACCCGCCGGATGGCTGACGGCATCGACGCGCCCGTGCGGCGTCGCCGCCCGTCCAAGGGCTCCTACCCTGTCGTCGAGGAGGAGTGGAGCGCCGAGGACCTCGGTGAGCGTGCCGTCTCGGACAAGAAGGTCCGCAGGGTCCGTCGTGACGTCACCGCGGCTGCCGCCGAGAGCGGCGTGACCGGATCGTCACAGGACGTCCCCGCGGACACAGGGGCGCACGACGACGATCTGTGACATCGTCGGACCTCACGCAGCGGAAGGGGCTCAGCATGAGCGACTCGACACCCGACACCCCCCGGAGCACACCTGAGGACACCGCCCGACGTCTTGCCGTGCTCTCTGCGCAGAACGAGCGCCTGGCCCAGGTGCTCGGCGAGGCCCGCGGCAAGATCGTCGAGCTCCAGCAGCAGATCGAGGAGTTCGCGAAGCCTCCGGGCACCTTCGCGGTGTTCCTGGAGGAGCACGGCGACGGCACCCTCGACGTCATGTCTGCGGGGCGCAAGATGCACGTCGGCGCCAGCCCGTCGGTCGACCTCTCGCAGCTGCGCCCCGGCCAGGAGGTCAGCCTCAACGAGGCCTTCGTCGTCGTGGCCGCCGGCGGGTACGAGCCCGTCGGCGAGATCGTGACCGTCAAAGAGCTGCTCGACGACGGCCGAGCCCTCGTGGTCGGCCGCTCGGACGAGGAGCGGGTCGTGCGTCTCGCCGGGTCGCTCGTGGGCGCGCCGCTGCGCGCGGGCGACGCGCTCACCGTCGACACGCGGTCGGGCTTCGTCTACGAGCGCATCCCGAAGGCCGAGGTCGAAGACCTCGTGCTCGAAGAGGTCCCGGACATCGACTACAGCGACATCGGCGGTCTCGGGCCGCAGATCGAGCAGATCCGCGACGCCGTCGAGCTGCCCTTCAACCACCCCGACCTCTTCCGCGAGCACGGGCTGCGCCCGCCCAAGGGCATCTTGCTCTACGGCCCGCCCGGCTGCGGCAAGACGCTCATCGCCAAGGCTGTCGCCAACTCCCTCGCTGCAGCCGTGGCACGACGCGCGGCGGCCGCAGCGGCAGACGGCCCGGTCGACGGTGTCCCGGCGATCGTCGAGACCGCCAACCAGGCGAAGAGCTATTTCCTCAACGTCAAGGGCCCCGAGCTGCTCAACAAGTACGTGGGGGAGACCGAGCGGCACATCCGGCTGATCTTCTCCCGTGCTCGCGAGAAGGCCTCGCAGGGCTACCCGGTCGTGGTGTTCTTCGACGAGATGGAGTCGCTGTTCCGCACCCGCGGGACGGGGCTGTCCTCGGACGTCGAGACGACGATCGTCCCGCAGCTGCTGAGCGAGATCGACGGCGTCGAGCGTCTCGACAACGTCATCGTCATCGGGGCGTCCAACCGTGAGGACATGATCGACCCGGCGATCCTGCGCCCCGGCCGCCTCGACGTGAAGATCAAGATCGAGAGGCCCGACCCTGAGGGTGCCCGCGAGATCTTCGCGAAGTACCTCACGAGCGACCTTCCGATCCACGCGGACGACCTCGCCGAGCACCAGGGCGACACGGCGGCCGTGGTCGACGGCATGATCCAGCGGGTCGTCGAGCGGATGTACGCCGACACCGAGGAGAACCAGTTCCTCGAGGTGACCTATGCCTCCGGGGACAAGGAGACGCTGTACTTCAAGGACTTCAACTCCGGCGCGATGATCCAGAACATCGTCGACAGGGCGAAGAAGTCGGCGATCAAGGACTTCCTCGCGACCGGGCAGCGCGGCATCCGCGTGGAGCACCTGGTGACGGCCTGCGTCGACGAGTTCAAGGAGAACGAAGACCTGCCCAACACCACCAACCCCGACGACTGGGCGCGGATCTCGGGCAAGAAGGGCGAGCGCATCGTCTTCATCCGCACGATCGTCCAGGACAAGAACGGCTCGGGTCGCACGGCTGCCGGCCGGACCATCGAGACGGCGACGAGCACCGGGCAGTACCTGTAGCGCGCCGACCCTGGCCCCGGCACCCCTGACCTGCGTGCCGGGGCTAGGGTTGGTCGCGTGACTGTGCGACGCGTGATGGGGATCGAGACCGAGTACGGCGTCCTCCAGCAGGGCAACCCGATGGCCAACCCGATGCTCATGTCGAGCCAGGTGGTGACCGCCTACAGGGCGATCAGCTCCTCGGCCCGCTCGAGGGCACGGTGGGACTACGACGACGAAGACCCCTTGCTCGACGCCCGGGGCTTCCACGTGCGCCGGGCCTCGGCGCACCCGTCGCTGCTCACCGACGACCCCAGCCGCCCCGCGCCGTCGGGCCCCACCGCGGGCGAGGCGCAGGTCCAGAGCATCGAGCGTCCGACCACCGAGGCCTACGACGACCCGAGCGCAGCGAACGCGATCCTCACCAACGGCGCCAGGCTGTACGTCGACCACGCGCACCCCGAGTACTCCTCGCCCGAGGTCACCAACCCTCTCGACGGCGTGCGCTGGGACGTGGCGGGGGAGCGCGTCATGGTCGCCGCCGCCCGCGAGGTCGCCGCGCACATGGGGGTCGACCTCCAGCTGTACAAGAACAACGTCGACGGCAAGGGCGCGAGCTACGGCACCCACGAGAACTATCTCGTCGACCGTCAGGTCCCCTTCGGCATCATCACCGAGCTGCTGACCACCTTCCTCGTCACGCGCACTGTGTTCACAGGCTCCGGTCGTGTGGGGCTGGGGCCCGTCGGCCAGGAGGCCGGCTTCCAGATGTCGCAGCGCGCGGACTACATGGAGGCCGAGGTCGGCCTCGAGACGACGCTGCGACGCCCGATCGTCAACACCCGCGACGAGCCGCACGCAGACCGCAGCCGATGGCGCCGTCTGCACCTGATCATCGGAGACGCGAACCTCTTCGAGACCGCGACGTACCTCAAGCTCGGCACGACGTCGGCTGTCCTGTGGGTGCTCGAGCACCTGGACGAGATCCCCGGCGCGCAGGCCGCGCTCGCCGCGCTGCGCCTCCGCGACCCCGTCGCCGCGGTCTCGCAGGTGAGCCGCGACCTCGAGCTCGGCTACGGGCTCGAGCTCGCGGACGGTCGGCGGATGACGGCCGTCGCGCTCCAGCACGCCTACCTCGAGGTGGTGAGGGCGGGTGTCGAGGCCCTCGGCTCTGGTGACACCGTGACCGACGACGTGCTCGACCGCTGGGGCAGCGTCCTGGACCGGCTCGTCACCGACAGGGCGTCGTGCGCCCGCGACGTCGAGTGGGTCGCGAAGCTGCGTCTGCTCGAAGGCCTGCGCCGACGCGACAACCTCGCCTGGGACCACCCCCGGCTGCGTGCGATGGACCTGCAGTGGTCGGACGTGCGCCCCGAGCGCAGCATCTACCACCGCCTGCTCGCCAAGGGCGCAGTCGAGCGCCTCGTCACGGAGGAGTCGGTCATGGCTGCGGTCGCACACCCGCCGACGGACACCCGCGCCTACTTCCGCGGAGAGGTCATGGCGCGCTTCCCCGCGATGGTCTCGGCGGCGAGCTGGGACTCCGTCATCTTCGACCTGCCCGGGTCCCCGTCCCTGCAGCGGGTCCCGATGATGGACCCGTGGCGTGGCACCGAGCAGCACGTCGGCCGGCTGTTCGCCGAGCGGCCCGACGCCGAGGAGTTCCTCGCCGCGCTGCTCGGCTGAGCCGCCGACCTGCGACGCCACCTGTGGACTCGCCGCTCGTCGGACGCGCTGATGTGGTGAGATGGGAGTCTGTCGACGCCCTCGGGGTGACGCACTGAGGCAAGGAGGACCACATGGCCGGCCAGGAACGCCAGCAGCACTCGCCGCAGGACCGCGAGCCCGACGACGCAGCACCGGCGCCAGCCCCCGCGGCGGCCCAGGCGCGCGACGCTGAGGTCGACGCGCTGCTCGACGAGATCGACGACGTGCTCGAGACGAACGCCGAGTCCTTCGTCCGTGGATTTGTGCAGAAGGGTGGGCAGTGACCCGCCATGACGGCTGAGCACCCTGCACGGCTCCCGAGCTCGTTCATGACGCCGGGCAGCTCGTCCTTCGTCGAGTTCCTCGCCGCGCACGACCCTTCGCTCCTGCCGTCGTCGCGCACGCTCCCGTCAGGTACTGCGCCGCCAGCGCCTCACGGGACGACCATCGTCGCCGCGTCCTTCGAGGGCGGCGTCGTCATGGCCGGGGACCGCCGCGCGACCGCCGGCTCGATGATCGCGCACCGCGAGATCGAGAAGGTGTTCCCTGCGGACGAGTACTCGGCCGTCGGGATCGCGGGGACCGCCGGGCTCGCCCTCGAGCTCGTCAGGCTGTTCCAGCTCGAGCTCGAGCACTACGAGAAGATCGAGGGCACGCTGCTCTCCCTCGACGGCAAGGCGAACCGCCTGTCGACCATGATCCGCGGCAACCTAGGGCTCGCGATGCAGGGCCTCGCCGTCGTGCCGCTCTTCGCAGGTTTTGACCTCGTCGCGCGTCGCGGCCGCATCTTCTCCTACGACGTCACCGGTGGACGGTACGAAGAGCTCGACCACCACAGCGTGGGGTCGGGCTCGGTGTTCGCCCGGGGGGCCCTGAAGAAGCTGTGGCGGCCCGGTCTCGACGCCCAGGGCGCCGTGCGGGTGGTCGTGGAGGCGCTCTTCGACGCCGCCGACGACGACTCGGCCACCGGGGGACCCGACGCGGTCCGCCAGATCTGGCCCGTGGTCGCCACGGTCAGCGAGGCGGGGTACCTGCGTCTGGCAGACGACGAGCTCGAGAGCGTCGTCGACGACATCTCGCTCGAGCGGACCAGGCAGGCCCGCTCGTCGCGCACCCGCCACGGATCGCTCGGAGGAGACCTGCGATGAGCATGCCGTTCTACGTCTCGCCCGAGCAGCTGATGAAGGACCGCGCGGACTACGCCCGCAAGGGCATCGCCCGCGGCAGGTCTGTCGTCGTCGCCGCCTACGAGGGTGGCATCGCCTTCGCGACCGAGAACCCCTCGCGTGCGCTGCACAAGATCTCCGAGATCTACGACCGCATCGCCTTCGCGGCCGTCGGCAAGTACAACGAGTTCGAGAACCTGCGGGTCGCCGGTGTCAGGTACGCAGACCTGCGCGGCTACTCCTACGACCGCTCGGACGTCGACGCGCGCGGCCTCGCCAACGCCTACGCCCAGACGCTCGGCACGGTGTTCACGACAGAGTCGAAACCCCTCGAGGTCGAGATCGTCGTCGCCCAGGTGGGGACGACCTCCGAGCACGACCAGATCTACAGGCTCTCCTACGACGGGTCGGTGGCCGACGAGCACGGGTTCGTCGTGATGGGCGGGCAGGCCGAGCAGCTCGGGACAGCGATGTCCGAGCGCTGGCGCCCGGGTCTGACCCTGGCCGAGGTCCTCGTGCTCGTGCGCGAGGTGCTCGGCGGGCCTGCTGCCCCTGACGGTGAGCCCCGCGAGATCCCCGCTGCTCACCTCGAGGTCGCGGTGCTCGACCGCAGCCGACCGCGCCGTGCCTTCCGCAGGCTCTCGGGCGACGTGCTCGACAACCTCCTGGCGGTCGAGGCGTCCCTCCCGGCAGGTGCTGGGCCTGATTCATCAGAACCGGCCGGACCGGCTCCCACGACCGACCCCTCAGGAGACCCCGCATGAGCACCCGCAGGATCTTCGGCCTCGAGACCGAGTACGGCATCACCTGCGCAGCGCCCGCAGGCCAGCAGGGACTCTCCGCGGACGAGGTGGCCCGCTACCTGTTCCGCAAGGTGGTCGCGTGGGGCCGGTCCTCGAACGTGTTCCTGCGCAACGGTTCCAGGCTCTACCTGGACGTCGGCTCGCACCCCGAGTACGCGACGGCCGAGTGCGACGACATCCGCCAGCTCATCACCTACGACCGCGGCGGGGAGCGCATCCTCGAAGGGCTCGTGGCGGACGCCCAGCAGCGCCTCGAGGTCGAGGGCATCCCGGGCTCGATCCACCTGTTCAAGAACAACACCGACTCGGCCGGCAACTCCTACGGCTGCCACGAGAACTACCTCGTGCGCCGGCAGGGGGACTTCACGCGCCTGGCTGACATCCTCGTGCCCTTCCTCATCACCCGGCAGGTCCTCACCGGTGCCGGCAAGATCCTCCCCACCCCGGGCGGCGCGACCTTCTGCCTGTCCCAGCGGGCCGACCACATCTGGGAGTCGGTGTCGAGCGCGACCACCCGGTCGCGGCCCATCATCAACACCCGCGACGAGCCGCACGCCGACGCCGAGCTGTACAGGCGCCTGCACGTGATCGTCGGCGACTCGACGATGGCCGAGCCCACGGCGATGCTCAAGGTCGGCGCGACCGACATGGTGCTGCGCATGATCGAGGCCGGCGTGCCGATGCGCGACATGGCGCTCGAGAACCCCATGCGTGCCATCCGTGAGATCAGCCACGACATGACGGGCAAGGCGCCCGTCACGCTGGCTTCGGGCCGGACCGTCACTGCGATCGACCTCCAGCAGGAATATCTCGTGCGGGTCCGCGACTTCGTCGAGGCGTCGGGGGAGATCTCCGAGACCGACCGCAAGGTCTTCGACCTCTGGGAGCGCGGGCTGCTCGCGCTCCAGTCGGGTGATCTCACGAGCGTCGAGCGCGAGCTCGACTGGGTGATCAAGCACAGGCTCATCCGCCGCTACCAGGAGAAGCACTCCCTTGAGTTGACCGATCCTCGCATCGCACGGCTCGACCTGGCGTACCACGACATCTCGCGCACCGAGGGACTGTACAACCTGCTGGCCGCACGTGGACTGGTCGAGCGCGTGACGAGCGACGTGGAGGTGCTCGAGTCGACGGCCGTCCCGCCGCAGACCACCCGGGCCAGGCTGCGCGGCGAGTTCGTCCGCAAGGCTCAGGAGGCCAAGCGCGACTACACGGTCGACTGGGTGCACCTCAAGCTCAACGACCAGGCGCAGCGCACCGTGCTGTGCAAGGACCCGTTCCAGAGCGTCGACGAGAGGGTCGACAGGCTCATCGAGAGCATGTGAGGGGAGCCACGTCCGCCGCAGCCGTCTGGGCAGGCGTGCTCCACGAGTCCTCCACGACCGCTCGATACGATGACGGGATGCCCCGAGACCACCGCCGCAGCACCACGTCCAGGATCCGTACCGCCTGGGCGGCGCCGGCCCTCGCCCTCGTGCTCGCACTCACGGCCTGCGGACCCGGCGACGACGAGGCCCCGGCACCCGTCCCGACCGCCGAGCCGACGATCGGTGTCACCGGGACCGGCGGCACCGTCCCCACGCTCGACTTCCAGGCCCCGCTGACACTCTCGGACCCCGTCGAAGAGGTCGTCTGGGAAGGCGCCGGCGACCCGTTGGTCGACGGAGGACCCGTCCTGCTCCGCGTGTACACGGTGAGCGGGACCGACGGCAGCGTCGTCCGGGACGACTTCGCGTCTGTGCCGGCCGCCTACCTCATGACCCCCGACTCGATCGGCTCCGAGCTCTACACGGTCCTCGAGGGGCACTCCGTCGGGGCGCGCATCATGTACGCCGCAGCGACCGACGGCACGCCGCTCGTCTCGACGATCGACATCTTGCCGACGAGCGCCTCGGGTGACATCAGCGACCCCGAGGCCGGTCTGCCGAGCGTCGAGCACGGTGAGGGTGGCGTCCCCACGGTGACCATCCCCGAGGGGACCGAGCCGCCTGCCGAGCCTGTCGTGCGCCAGATCATCCGCGGCACGGGTGGGCAGGTGGCGAGCGGCCAGCAGGTCGTCATCCAATTCGTCGCCGTGAAGTGGTCGACGGGTGAGGTCTTCGACACGACCTGGGGGGAGGGTCGCCTGCCCCAGACCGTCACGCTCGGCACCGACCAGCTGATCGAGGGCTTCGACGAGGGTCTTGTCGACCTGCCCGTCGGCAGCGAGGTCATGCTCGTCGTCCCGCCTGGCCTGGCCTTCGGCCCGAGCGGCAACGAGCTCGCGTCCGAGACCCTCGTCTACGTGGTCGATATACTCGCGGTGTCTCCTCCGGCCTGACCGCGGGAGCTGTCCGCGGCCCTGAGCCCGGACGAGTCCCCAGGAAGCAGGAGTGCATGTCTGTCTCGGTCCGCGTCATCCCGTGCCTCGACGTCGACGCCGGTCGTGTCGTCAAGGGAGTCAACTTCGAGAACCTGCGCGACGCCGGTGACCCCGTCGAGCTCGCGCGGACCTATGACGCCGCTGGTGCCGACGAGCTGACCTTCCTCGACGTCTCGGCGTCCTCGGGCAACCGCGAGACCACCTACGACGTGGTCCGCCGGACCGCCGAGCAGGTCTTCATCCCGTTGACGGTCGGCGGCGGCGTCCGCACGGTCGAGGACGTCGACAGGCTGCTGCGCGCCGGAGCGGACAAGGTCGGGGTGAACACTGCGGCGATCGCGCGTCCCGAGCTCATCTCCGAGATCGCCGACAGGTTCGGCAGCCAGGTCCTCGTGCTCTCGGTCGACGCACGACGCGTCCGCGACGGCGTCGAGACCGCCTCGGGCTACGAGGTGACCACGCACGGCGGCAGGCAGGGAACGGGCATCGACGCCGTCGAGTGGGCCGCACGCGCGGCGACGCTCGGTGCCGGCGAGATCTTGCTCAACTCGATGGACGCCGACGGCACCTACGACGGCTACGACCTCGAGATGTTCGCGCAGGTGCGGTCCGAGGTGCGCGTCCCGCTCATCGCGAGCGGCGGGGCGAGCAGCCCTGCAGACTTCTCGGCGGCGGCGAAGGCCGGGGCCGACGCCGTCCTGGCTGCGAGCGTCTTCCACTTCGGGCGGCTGACGATCGACCAGGTGAAGCAGGCCATGGCCGCGGACGGGGTCCCCGTCCGCCTGTGACCGCCGTGCCCCGGTGACGGTGGGCCAGAGACCACGACGAAGCCAGGATGCCCTCCCGCAGGTGGCTTCGTGCTTCGTGCTTCGTGCTTCGTGCTCAGGCTTGGCTCGACGTGCCGCCCGGCCCGGGGAACCTCGCGAGGAGCGCCCGGACGTCGGCGGCGTCCCCCTGGAAGGTCAGGTCTGTGCTGGTCCCGCGGCCGAAGGCGAAGAGGATCACGTCGGCCAGCTCTCCGGTCACGACCACGGTGCCGGCCCCCGACCGCGGCTTGCGCGCGACGACCCGCGGGCCGTCGGTCACGACGAGGACGACCCCGACAGGTGCCGGACGGAGCAGCAGCCTCGAGAACAGCCGGAACTGCTTCCACAGCGCCTTCGCGTAGTCGGGGGCGATCTCGGTCGACCGCGCGCCGTCAGGTCCGGCGCGGCGGACGTCCTCGGAGTGGACGAACAGCTCGAGCAGGTTCATCTGCTCGGAGAACCAGTACCCCGGGCTGAGGCGCCCGGGCCCCTCGGCGACCTGCGCGACCAGGGCGGCGTAGCCCTGCGGGTCGGCAGACGTCGCCGCGACAGACTCGAGCCGACCTGGGGACATCCGCCACGGGGTCCTGTCGCGGAGCACCAGGTGCGCGGCGAGGTGCTGCGTCTGCCAGCCCGCGCACAGCGTCGGGGCTCCGGGGCCCGCTGCGAGCAAGGTCTGGGCGAGGTCCGCGCGCTCGGTGGCGCTCCAGGTCTGGGTCATGGCCCCATCCTGGCACGACGCCCGCGGCCAGGCATGCTGCGGCGCCAGCCTGTGGACCCGCGTCGCAGCAGGTGGCGACGGTGACAGCCCTCGACCAGCCAGGGCCTGTGTCGGTGGCTTGTGAGAACATTGTTCACTCCCTCTGGAAGGACCCTCTCCGTGACCTCGCACGCCCTCACGGGTTCACGCACACGCCGTTCTGCCGTCCTCATCGGTCGCGGTCTGCGCACCGAACCCGTCGTCTACTTCTGGGCCATCGGGGCCTCGGCGCTCTTCGGCGGACTCACCGTCGCGATCAGCCAGGTCCTCGGACGGGTCACCGACACGATCGTCGTCCCGGCCCTCGACGGGTCGAGCCCGGCCGGCCGGGCCTGGATCGGTGGCCTCGTGCTCGCCGCCGTGGGCCTCGGTCTCGCGCTGAGCGTCGCGGCCCGCCGCATCTACGCGGGCATCGGGCTGTCCAACCTGCAGGCCCACCACAGGCGCGCGGTCACCCGGCGGTACCTCGAGCTGCCGATGTCCTGGCACCGGGCGCACCCCACGGGGCAGCTCTTGTCGAACGTCAGCTCCGACGTCGAGGCAGCCACAGGTGTCTTCACGCCGCTGCCCTTCGCACTCGGCGTCTGCGTGATGATCGTCATCGCCGCCGTAGCCCTGTTGAGCATCGACGTCTGGCTCGCCGCCGCAGCCCTCGTGGTGCTGCCTCTCGCGGTCCTGGTCAACCTCGTCTTCCAGAAGTACATGTCACCGGCGATCACCCGCGCGCAGCAGCTGCGCGCCGAGGTGGCCGACGTCGCCCACGAGAGCTTCGAGGCAGCGCTGCTCGTCAAGGCCCTGGGGACCGAAGACCGCGAAGAGGCACGCTTCGCCGAGAAGGCCGGCGAGCTGCGGGCCGCGAACATCAAGGTCGGCAAGGTCCGGGCGTCCTTCGACCCGATCATCGAGTTCTTGCCCTCTGTCGGCACCCTCCTCGTGCTCCTCGTGGGGACCTCGCGGGTCTCGGGCGGGTACGTCGACACGGGCCAGGTGGTCTCCGCGGCCTACCTGCTGACGATGATGGCTGTCCCGGTCCGAGCCTTCGGCTGGGTCCTCGGTGAGCTGCCGCGCGGGCTCGTCGGCCACGACCGCATCGCGCAGGTCCTCGACGCACCGGGCGCGCTCTCGGTCGGCACCAGGACCCGGCCTGCGCGGGCCACCGGCCCGGACGGCGCGCCGGCAGGGCTCCAGGTCCGCATGGACGGTGTCGGTGTCCAGGTCCCCGGCTCGAACGGACCGATCACCATCCTCGAGGGCGTCGACCTCGTGGTCGAGCCTGGGGAGACCCTCGCCGTGGTCGGACCGACAGGCTCGGGCAAGACGACCCTCGTGTCGCTGCTCAGCCGACTCTCCGACCCCAGCAGCGGACGCGTCCTGCTCGACGGCGTCGACGCCCGCGAGCTGACGGCCGAGGCCGTCACCGGAGCCGTCGCCTTCGTCTCGCAGACCACCTTCATCTTCGAAGACACGATCCGCGGCAACATCACGCTCGCCGAAGTGGGGGACCAGGGGTCCTACACCGACGACGAGGTGTGGCAGGCCCTCGAGCTGGCTCGTGTCGCCGACGTGGTGCGCGCGCTGCCCGGTGGCCTCGACGCCCCGCTCGGCGAGCGGGGCGCGAACCTCTCCGGCGGTCAGCGCCAGCGCGTCGCGATCGCGCGGGCTCTCGTGCGCCGACCGAGCCTCCTGGTGCTCGACGACGCGACGTCGGCCGTCGACCCCGAGGTCGAGCAGGCCATCCTCGCCGGTCTGCGGGCCGGCGCAGGGACGACCGTGGTCATGGTCGCCTACCGCATGTCGAGCGTCTCGCTCGCCGACAGGGTGGCCCACCTCGAGTCCGGGCGCGTCGTCGACGTCGGCACCGCGGCCGAGCTCCTGACCCGCGACGAAGGATTCCAAGACCTCGCACTCGCGTACCAGCGCGAGGCGACCCGACGAGAGGACGAGGCGTGAGCGCCGACAGCACGACGGGCGCCGGCTCGAGAGGGAAGGGCTCGAGACGGAAGGGCGCGACGGGGAAGAGTGCGGAGGAGCGGGGTTCCGAGGCACCGGTCTCCGGTGCTCCCGACTCCGACAGCCACAGCTCGATCGCCTCGGCCAGCGAGCTCGGGGTCTTCGCGACCCTGCGCCGCGGGGTCCAGGTCTCGCCCGAGATCCTGCACGGCGCGACGCTGACCTTCATCCTCGCCGTCTTCGCCGCGGCAGGACGCATCGTCGTCCCGCTCGCCGTCCAGCAGACCGTCGACACCGGCATCCTCGCGCCTGGCGGGGTCGACATGACCCGGGTGGTCTGGCTCGTCAGCGCCGCAGCGGTGGTCCTCGTCATCGCGGGCACCTGCTCCGCGCTCGTCAACGTGCGGCTCTTCACCAGCACCGAGACAGGTCTCGCCTCGCTGCGGGTCAAGGCCTTCAGGCACGTGCACGACCTCTCGGTCCTGTCTCAGAACACCGAGCGACGCGGTTCCCTCGTGTCTCGCGTGACCTCGGACGTCGACACCATCTCGCTGTTCGTGCAGTGGGGCGGCATCATGCTGCTCGTCTCGATGCTCCAGATCCTCGCGGCCACGGGCCTCATGCTCTGGTACTCGTGGCAGCTGACCATCGTCGTGTGGGTCTGCTTCGTGCCGCTGTTCTTCGTGCTGCGTCCGGCGCAGAAGAGGGTCAACCAGGCCTACACGGCTGTCCGCGCCAAGGTCGGCGCGATGCTCGGTGCGATCTCCGAGGCCGTCGTCGGTGCCGAGACCATCCGTGCCTACGGTGTCGGCCGCCGGACCGAGCGTCGCATCGACGCCTCGATCGACGACCACCGCCACGCGGCGATCCGCGCGCAGAAGCTCGTCTCGATCGTCTTCTCGAGCGGTGTCATGGTCGCCAACCTCGTGCTGAGCGCCGTCGTGGTGGCCGGGACGTACCTGGGCGTGGGCGGCGGTCTGAGCGTCGGTCAGCTCCTCGCCTTCCTCTTCCTCGTCCAGCTGTTCACAGGTCCGGTCCAGATGGCCACCGAGATTCTCAACGAGCTGCAGAACGCCGTCGCCGGCTGGCGCCGCGTGCTCGCCGTGCTGGAGACCCCGGTGATGGTCGCCGACCCGGGCGACGACGGGGTCCACAGCCCTCGTGGCGCTGCGGCCGTCGAGTTCCGCGGCGTGAGCTTCGCCTACCCGGGCGGGGCCCCGGTCCTGCACGGCGTCGACCTCGCGCTGCCCCCGCGCACCAAGGTCGCGGTGGTGGGTGCCACGGGATCGGGCAAGACGACGATCGCCAAGCTCGCCACCCGTCTCATGGACCCGACCGAGGGCACGGTGCTGCTCGACGGCACCGACGTCCGGACAATCCGGGCGGCGAGCCTGCGCCAGCGCATCGTCATGGTCCCGCAGGAGGGCTTCCTCTTCGACGGGACCCTCGCGGACAACATCGCCTACGGCCACAGGCCCGAGCTCGACGACCCTGACGCGCCCTTCTCGCACGACCACCTGCAGCCCGGCCGGTCGGCTGGTCGCGACAGGGACCCGCGCCTGGCCGCAGACCTGGAGCGTGCGGTGACCGAGCTCGGTCTGGCCGACTGGGTCGCAGACCTGCCCGACGGTCTCGACACCTCGGTCGGGCAGCGTGGAGAGTCGCTGTCGGCGGGGGAGCGCCAGCTCGTCGCGATCGCCCGCGCCTACCTCGCCCAGGCCGACCTGCTCGTGCTCGACGAGGCCACCAGCGCTGTCGACCCCGCGACCGAGGTCCGCATCGCGCGGGCCCTCGACTCGCTCACCCACGGCCGGAGCACGATCACCATCGCGCACAGGCTCTCGACGGCCGAGGCAGCCGACCTGGTGGTCGTGGTCGACGCGGGACGGATCGCGCAGGTCGGGCCGCACGCCGAGCTCGTCGAGGTCGACGGGCACTACGCCCGCATGCACGAGGCCTGGGTCTCCCAGGTTCGCTGACAGGCTGCCCGGCGGGCAGGCTGCCCGTCGCAGCGAGGGCGGCTGGCGGGCTCTGGCCGGTCGTGACGTGCAGGGGCTCGAGACGGGGGCCCGGTCTGTCCGCGAGACGCACCCGAGGCGCGGCGCGGCACCGCAGCATGGGAAGATGCTGCGGTGCCTGCCCAGTCTTCAGCCCCCGTCCCCACCAGCGCCCTCGACCCGGAGATCGCCGCCCGCCTCAAGCGCGACCCGGCCGGCCTCGTCGCCGCGATCGTGCAGCAGCACGACACCCGTGAGGTGCTCATGCTCGGCTGGATGGACGACGAGGCGCTGTCACGCACGCTGACCGAAGGACGCGTGACGTTCTACTCGCGGTCCCGGCAGGAGTACTGGCGCAAGGGCGACACCTCCGGCCACGTCCAGTGGGTCCGCTCGGTCTCGATCGACTGCGACGGCGACGCGCTGCTGGTCGAGGTCGACCAGGTCGGCGCAGCCTGCCACACGGGGGAGCGCACCTGCTTCATCAGCGGCGGCGACCTCGGCGCTGTCGTAGCCGGCGCGGCCGAGCCCACGGCCGCCGACCGCTCGGCCGACCTTTCGACAGACCACCCGGCCGACCTCACGACCAACCTCTCGACCCCTGCCGCGGCAGAGCAGACAACCCCAGGACGTCCCGACAGCAAGGAGACCTCGGCATGACCACGTCACCGCACCCCGTGAGCACCCCCCGTACCGTCGGGTCGCTGCCGTGGGGCCAGACGTGGCCGGGGCTCCCGGAGTTCCGCGAGCTCGCTGCCGACCGCCGCGTGGTGCCGGTCGTCCGCAGGCTGCTCGCCGACGACCTCACCCCTGTCGCGCTGTACCGCCGGCTGGCCCAGGGGCGTCCGGGGACCTTCATCATGGAGTCTGCCGAGATCGGTGGCGGATGGTCGCGCTACTCCTTCGTCGGGGTGACCTCGCGCGCCACGCTGACGGTCGCGGACGACCGCGCCGTGTGGCGCGGTGACGTGCCCGCTGGCATCCCGACGGACGGCGAGCCTCTCGAGGTCCTCGACGCGACGCTGCGCGTCCTGCACACCGAGGCGATCGACGGGCTGCCGCCTCTCACGGGTGGTCTTGTCGGAGCCCTCGGGTGGGACGTCGTGCGCCGCTGGGAGCCCACGCTGCCCAAGACGGCTCCTGACGAGCTCGGCGTCCCCGAGATGACGCTCTGCCTGGCCAGCGACCTCGCTGTCGTCGACCACGTGGACGGCTCGGTCTGGCTCATCGCCAACGCCATCAACTTCGACGCGAGCGACGAGCGCGTCGACGAGGCCCACGCCGATGCGGTGGCGCGGCTCGACGCGATGGAGGCCAGCCTCGTGGCGCCCCCGTCGCCCGCCGACGCCGCCGCGGTCCGT
Source organism: Sanguibacter biliveldensis (assembly GCF_033798665.1). Lineage (NCBI taxonomy): Bacteria > Bacillati > Actinomycetota > Actinomycetes > Micrococcales > Sanguibacteraceae > Sanguibacter > Sanguibacter biliveldensis. Next base: position 2,328,335 of record NZ_CP138359.1, on the reverse strand, counting down.
CGGGTGCTCGTCGACGAGCCCGAGCCGGCGCTGGCCTTCAGGACCGAGCGATCGACCTTCGAGCAGTCGGTCCTGGCCGGCAAAGAGGCCATCCGTGACGGCGAGGTCTTCCAGGTGGTGCTCTCGCAGCGCCTCGACCTCGAGTGCACGGCGGACCCTCTCGACGTCTACAGGGTGCTGCGCACGATCAACCCGAGCCCGTACATGTACTACTTCCAGCTCACGGACGCCGACGGCCACGACTTCGCGGTGGTCGGATCGAGCCCGGAGACCCTCGCCAAGGTCGCCGACCGTCGGGTCGTCACCTTCCCGATCGCCGGCTCGCGTCCCCGCGGCGCGACCCCCGAGGAGGACACCCGCCTGGCCGAAGAGCTGCTGGTCGACCCGAAGGAGTGCGCCGAGCACATCATGCTCGTCGATCTCTCGCGCAACGACCTGGCCAAGGTCTGCGACCCCACGAGCGTCGAGGTCGTCGAGTTCATGGCCATCAAGCGCTTCAGCCACATCATGCACATGAGCTCGACCGTGGTCGGTGCCCTGCGCCCCGAGGCGACGGCGCTCGGCGTCCTCACGGCGACCTTCCCGGCGGGCACGCTCTCCGGGGCGCCCAAGACGCGCGCGATCGCGCTCATCGACGAGATCGAGCCTGCGGGCCGCGGCATCTACGGCGGCACCGTCGGGTACTTCGGCTTCGACGGGACCATGGACATGGCCATCGCGATCCGCACGGCGCTCATCCGCGACGGACGGGCCAGCGTCCAGGCGGGCGGTGGCATCGTCGCCGACTCCGACCCCGCGCTCGAGTACGAAGAGTCGCGGAACAAGGCCGCGGCCGCCGTCCGCGCGGTCCAGGTCGCGAGCCGTCTGCGAGCCCGCCCGTGACCGGCCAGCGCGGCCAGACCGGCCCTGACAGCTCTGCCAGCGCTGACAGCCCTGACAGCACTGCCGCACGCCGCACGACGCCGCGACGGACCGTGGTGATGACGCTCCTGCTGCTCGGCGGGCTCAGCCTGCTGAGCGCCGTGCCCACGTGGCTCTCGACCACCGCATCGACCGCGCTCGATGCCTCGGTCGACGTCACGGTCTCGGGGACGACAGCCGCACCGGGGGTGAGTGCCGCAGCCCTCGTGGTCGTCGCGGCGGCCCTGTCCCTCGGGCTCGTCGGCCGCGCGGCCCGGTGGGTCTCGCTGCTCGTCGTGGCTCTCGGTGGCGCGGTCATCGGCGGCTCGGCGCTGTCCTTCGTCCTGTCCCCGGACGCGGCGGCCCGCTCCGGGGTCGCCGAGGCGACAGGCGTGGCCAGGTCGGGCGCGGCGGTCGACATCTCGGTCGCCCCCTACGTCACCGTCGTCCTCGGCGCTGTCGTGGTGGTCGTCGCAGCCTGGGCGGCCTTCGCCCCGGTCGACTGGGGCAAGCGGTCCCGCCGCTACGACGCCCCGTCGGCTCCGCACGGCAGCGGTCCGCAGGCTGCTCGACCAGGGGAGAAGAGCACCCAGGTCGCACCCGGCCATGCCTCAGGTGCCGCAGGCACCGCGACGACCCCGGCTGCCACCGATGCCCCAGGATCCCCCGTAGAGGACCAGACGACGTCTCCTGGGGCCTCCACCGCCCCGGCCCTCGACGAGCGTGACACCTGGGACTCGCTCACCCAGGGTGACGACCCCACCTGACCTCGCAGCTCTCCCTCCGACCCGCGCAGACGCCCCAGGACGTGCCAGACACGGCCGACAGACGCTCCGTGGCCACCTCGAGCACCAGCAGTGGTTAGGCTGGGACCACATTTTCGTGAAAGGCAGTTCCATGGCTGACAGCTCAGTGAAGCGTGACGACACCTACCTCCCGCCGTCCGCGCCCCCGACCAACCACGGTCACACCACCGCGGCGTGGTTCACCACGATCGTCGTGGTGCTCGGCGCCGCGGTCGCCGGGGTCGCGATGTGCTTCGCGCTCGTCTGGCTCGTGATCGTAGGGGCGGTCATCGTCGTCGCCGGTCTCGTGGGCGGCAAGCTCCTCTCGGTCGCCGGGCACGGACAGCCGGCTGCTGCAGGTCGCGGCGCCTCGCGCTCCTGACCCTTCGGGACGGTCACCCGTCTCACATGCGTGACGCCGGTCGGTGGACCCGCACGGCGGCTCTACGATGGCTGTGCAGGTGCCTCGACGGCGCGGACGACCCGCGCCAGAGGTGTCCCTGCTCGGTGCGGGTCCATGCTGCTGGGGAGAAGAGACGTCATGACGGTGCTCGACGACATCATCGCCGGGGTGCGTGAAGACCTTGCCGTGCGCGAGGCGGCCACCCCGCTCGCTGTGCTCAAGGAGAAGGCCCAGCGCCAGACGAACGCCCTCGAGTGCGTGAGCCGCCTGAGCGGTGAGGACGCTGTCGCGGTCATCGCCGAGGTCAAGCGCTCGAGCCCGAGCAAGGGATCGCTGGCCTCGATCGACGACCCTGCGGCGCTGGCCCGCGAGTACGAGAAGGGCGGCGCCTCGGTCATCTCCGTCCTCACAGAGGAACGGCGGTTCAAGGGCAGCCTGGCCGACCTGCGTGCTGTCCGCGCAGCCGTCGACATCCCTGTGCTCCGCAAGGACTTCGTGGTCACGCCCTACCAGGTGTGGGAGGCGCGGGCCTTCGGCGCCGACCTCGTCCTGCTCATCGTCGCGGCCCTCGAGCAGACTGTCCTCGAGTCGCTCCTCGACCGTGTGCACTCGCTCGGCATGACGGCGCTCGTCGAGGTCCACACCGTCGACGAGGTGACCCGCGCGGTCGACGCCGGCGCACGCCTCGTCGGTGTCAACGCCCGCAACCTCAAGACCCTCGAGGTCGACCGCACGACCTTCGCCAGGCTCGCCCCCGCGATCCCCGAGGGTGTCGTCCGCATCGCCGAGTCGGGTGTCCGCGGACCGCACGACGTCATGGACTACGCCCGCTCGGGTGCGCACGCCGTCCTCGTCGGCGAGGCCCTCGTCACGGGGGAGTCGCCGCGCTCCTCGGTCGCCGACCTCGTCGCCGCAGGCTCGCACCCGTCGCTGCGCGCCGTCCGCCACTAGAACCTGCTCCGGTCCCGCCCGCGCGTCTGCGCGGGCGCAGGACCCCTCTCACCGACATCCGCCCCGTGCGCGGCGACGAGCCCTGCTCGCCGTGGCGCCGGGGCGCTCAGCATCCCTCAGGAGGCCATCTCGTGCCCGAGTCCCTGCAGAACCTTCAAGGCCCGTACTTCGGTGAGTTCGGCGGCCGCTACGTCCCCGAGGCGCTCGTCGCCGCACTCGACGAGCTCGACGTCGCCTACCAGGCCGCCGTCGCCGACCCCGTCTTCCAGTCCCAGCTCGCCGAGCTGCACCGCTCCTACAGCGGCCGCCCGAGCATCATCACCGAGGTCCCGCGCTTCGCGGAGCACGCCGGTGGTGCCCGGGTCATCCTCAAGCGCGAAGACCTCAACCACACGGGCTCGCACAAGATCAACAACGTGCTCGGCCAGGCGCTGCTCACCAAGCGCATCGGCAAGAAGCGCGTCATCGCCGAGACCGGCGCCGGCCAGCACGGCGTGGCCACAGCGACCGCCGCTGCGCTCTTCGACCTCGAGTGCGTCGTCTACATGGGCGAAGAAGACACCCAGCGCCAGGCGCTCAACGTCGCCCGGATGCGCCTGCTCGGCGCCGAGGTCATCCCGGTGACCACGGGCTCGCGCACCCTCAAGGACGCGATCAACGAGGCCATGCGCGACTGGGTCACCAACGTCGACACGACCAACTACGTCTTCGGCACGGCTGCTGGCCCCCACCCGTTCCCAGCCATGGTCCGCGACTTCCAGCGCATCATCGGCGTCGAGGCACGCCAGCAGGTCCTCGACCTCGTCGGTCGCCTCCCTGACGTGGTGGCCGCGTGCGTCGGTGGCGGGTCCAACGCGATCGGCATCTTCGACGCCTTCCTGGACGACGAGTCGGTGCGTCTGGTCGGCCTCGAGGCCGGCGGCGACGGCGTCGAGACAGGTCGCCACGCCTCGAGCATCACCGGCGGCGCGACGGGTGTGCTCCACGGAGCGCGCTCCTACCTGCTGCAGGACGAGGACGGCCAGACGAAGGACAGCCACTCGATCTCGGCGGGCCTCGACTACCCGGGCGTCGGCCCGCAGCACTCCTTCCTGTCGAGCATCGGCCGGGCCGAGTACCAGCCCGTGACCGATACCGACGCCATGGAGGCGCTGCGTCTGCTGTGCCGCACCGAGGGCATCATCCCGGCCATCGAGTCGGCCCACGCCCTCGCCGGCGCGATCCGCCTCGGCAAGGAGGCTGCGGCCGCCGGCCGCACGGACGAGGTCATCCTCGTGAACCTCTCCGGGCGCGGGGACAAGGACGTCGCGACAGCGGCGCGCTGGTTCGAGCTGGTCGACGCGGACGCCGACCTCGGCGCAGAAGGAGCAGACGCGTGAGCGCCACCGAACGTCGTATCGACGAGCTCAAGGCCCAGGGGAGGGCGGCCCTCGTCGGCTACCTGCCTGTCGGCTTCCCGACGGTCGACCAGTCGATCGAGGCCGCACGCGCCCTCGTCGAGGCCGGGGCCGACATCGTCGAGCTCGGCATCCCGTACAGCGACCCCGTGATGGACGGGGCGATCATCCAGCAGGCCGTCGACCAGGCGCTGAGCTCGGGCGCCCGCGTGCGCGACGTGTTCAGGGTCGTCGAGGCCGTCGCCGACCTGGGTGCGCCCGTGCTGGTCATGACGTACTTCAACCCTGTCCTGCGCTACGGCGTCGACGCCTTCGCGCGCGACCTCGCGGCAGCCGGTGGCAGCGGCCTGATCACGCCGGACCTCATCCCCGACGAGGGCTCGGAGTGGATCGAGGCCGCGGACTCCCGCGACCTCGACAAGGTGTTCCTCGTCGCCCCGAGCTCGACCCCGGAGCGCCTCGAGATGACCGCCAAGGCCTCGCGCGGCTTCGTCTACGCAGCCTCGACCATGGGTGTCACGGGGGAGCGGGCGACTGTCGGGACGCGCGCTGAAGAGCTCGTCGCGGCGACCCGCGCCGCAGGAGCGTCCCGCGTCTGCGTCGGCCTCGGGGTGTCTCGCCCCGAGCAGGCCGCCGAGGTCGGCCGCTACGCGGACGGCGTCATCGTCGGCTCCGCCTTCGTCAAGCCTCTGCTCGGCGACACCCCCTTCGCCGACAGGGTGGCGAGCATGCAGTCGGTCGTCTCCGGTCTCGCCGCCGGTGTGCGCTCGGCCCGCTCTGGTGCGGCCGCGTCATGACCGGCGTCCTCGCCCAGGGGGTCGTGCTCGCCTCGATCCCCAGCCCGAGCACCGGGGTCTGGCACCTCGGTCCGCTCCCGCTGCGCGCCTACGCCTTCGCGATCCTCGCCGGCATCTTCGTCGCCGCCTGGATGACCGGGAAGCGCTGGGAGGCCCGCGGCGGCTCGATCGACGACATGTACACGATCGTCTACTGGGCCGTCCCCTTCGGGATCATCGGTGGACGGATCTACCACGTCATCAGCTCGCCCGACGCGTACTTCGGAGAGGGCGGTGACCCGCTCAAGGCCTTCGCGATCTGGGAAGGTGGCCTCGGCATCTGGGGTGCGATCGCCTTCGGTGCCGTCGGCGCCTACATCGGGTGCCGCCGGACGGGTGTGCGGTTCAGCTCCTTCGCGGACGCCGTCGCCCCGGGCCTGCTCGTCGCGCAGGCGATCGGCCGCCTCGGCAACTGGTTCAACCAGGAGCTCTTCGGCGGTCCGACGACCCTGCCCTGGGGCCTCGAGATCAGCCCGGACCGTCTCCCCGCAGGCTACGAGGTCGGTACGCTCTTCCACCCGACCTTCCTCTACGAGCTGCTGTGGAACCTCGCCGCCGCAGCGCTGCTCGTGTTCCTGGACAGGCGGTTCAGGCTCGGTCACGGACGCGTATTCTGGTTGTACGTCGTCTTCTACACGGTCGGCCGACTCTGGATCGAGCTCTTGCGGATCGACCCCGCAGAGCAGGTCTTCGGCCTCCGCCTCAACGTCTGGACCTCGATCCTCGTGGGTCTGGTCGGTGTCGCGGCCTTCGTGGTGCAGGGACGCCGGCACGCCGGACGCGAAGACTCGGTCTTCGTGGACGGGGACCGTCAAGTCCCCGCGCCGGTCGGAGCCGGCGCGAGCGCAGCAGGAGACGAAGCCGTCGTGACCGACCACCCCACCGGTCACGACGACCCGACGGACACCGTCGAAGAAGGTCAAGACCAGCCCAAGTTGTGACCCAGGTCACATCGGTTGGTAACGTCGTCGAAACACGAGCGACGTAGTGTCGTAATGTTTGGGCCGACGACGTCCCGCAACCCCCCAAGTCAAGTCAAGTCTGCGTCAAGCAGGCTCCCCGTGAGGACGGTGTCGATGACCACGCCGCTGCACAGCGCAACCAGCTCCGCGATGTCCGCGGCGCCCGCCGCCCAAGGCCTGTACGACCCCCGGGCCGAGCACGACGCGTGCGGTGTCGCCTTCGTCGCGACGCTGCGTGGTACCCCCGGCCGCGACATCGTCGACGCCGGTCTGACCGCACTGCTCAACCTCGACCACCGCGGCGCCGTCGGCGCCGAGGAGAACAGCGGCGACGGCGCAGGGATCCTCACCCAGATCCCCGACGCCTTCATCCGTGACGTCGTCGCGGTCGACCTGCCCCCTGTCGGCAGCTACGCGATCGGCATGGCCTTCCTCCCGCAGGACGCCGCCGAGGCGGCCGAGGTGGTCGGGGCCGTCGAGCTCATCGCAGCCCAGGAGCGCCTCGAGGTGCTCGCCTGGCGCGACGTCCCCGTGACGGCCGACCTCGTCGGCCCGAGCGCCCGGGCCTCGATGCCCACCTTCCGTCAGCTCGTGGTCGCCGACCCCGAGCGGAAGCTGTCCGGCATCGAGCTCGACCGCCGCACCTACAGGCTGCGCAAGCGCTCGGAGAACGAGCTCGGGCTCTTCTTCGCCTCGCTCTCCGCCCGCACCCTGACCTACAAGGGGATGCTCACGACGGCTCAGCTGGAGCCGTTCTTCCCCGACCTGTCAGACCCGCGCTACGCCTCCGAGCTCGCGCTCGTGCACTCGCGGTTCTCGACCAACACCTTCCCGTCCTGGCCGCTCGCCCAGCCCTTCCGGATGATCGCTCACAACGGTGAGATCAACACCGTCCGCGGCAACCGCAACTGGATGGCGGCGCGCCAGGGCAAGCTCGCGAGCGAGCACCTCGGCGACCTCGCCCCGCTGCTGCCCGTGTGCTCCGACGGTGCGAGCGACTCGGCGTCCTTCGACGAGGTCCTCGAGCTGCTGCACCTCGGTGGACGCTCGCTGCCGCACGCCGTGCTGATGATGGTGCCCGAGGCGTGGGAGAACCACGCCGAGATGTCGCCCGAGCGCCGTGCCTTCTACGAGTTCCACGCCAACCTCATCGAGGCGTGGGACGGGCCGGCCTGCCTCAACTTCACCGACGGCACCCTGATCGGGGCGGTCCTGGACCGCAACGGTCTGCGCCCGGGTCGCTTCTGGGTGACCGAGGACGGCCTCGTCGTCCTCGCGAGCGAGGCCGGCGTGCTCGACATCGACCCCGCGACTGTCGTGCAGAAGGGGCGCCTCGAACCCGGCCGCATGTTCCTCGTGGACACCGCCGCAGGCCGGATCGTCCCCGACGACGAGATCAAGTCCCAGCTCGCCGCGCAGCGCCCGTACAAGCAGTGGGTCGAGGAGAACTCCGTGTTCCTCGACGCGCTGCCCGACCGCGAGCACGTGGTCCACAGCCCGGCCTCGGTCCAGCGTCGCCAGCGCGCCTTCGGGTACACCGAGGAAGAGGTCAAGATCCTCCTCACCCCGATGGCCAACACGGCCGCCGAGCCCCTCGGCGCCATGGGCACGGACACCCCGATCGCGGTGCTGTCCTCGCGCCCGCGCCTGCTCTTCGACTACTTCACGCAGATGTTCGCCCAGGTGACGAACCCGCCGCTCGACGCCATCCGTGAAGAGCTGGTCACGTCGATCGGCGGGGCGATCGGCCCCGAGCCGAACCTGCTCTCCGACACCGCCGAGCACGCCCGCAAGGTCGTGCTCTCCTTCCCGGTCATCGACAACGACGACCTGGCGAAGATCATCAACATCCACAAGGCGCCCTCTCTCGGCGGCACCTTCGACGCGACGACCATCCGTGGTCTGTTCCGCGTCGACGGTGGCGGCGAGGGCCTGCGCGACAGGCTCGAGGAGATCTTCGACGAGGTCGACCTGGCGGTCGCCCAGGGCACGAGCTTCATCGTGCTCTCGGACCGCGACTCCTACCAGGACTACGCCCCGATCCCGTCGCTGCTGCTCGTCAGCGCCGTCCACCACCACCTCCTGCGCAAGCACACCCGCACCCAGGTGTCGCTCATCGTCGAGGCCGGGGACGTCCGCGAGGTGCACCACACCGCGCTGCTCATCGGCTACGGCGCGGCTGCGGTCAACCCGTACCTCGCGATGGAGACCGTCGAGGACCTCGCGAAGTCGGGCTACCTCGACGTCACGCCCGACAAGGCCGTGAAGAACCTCATCAAGGCGCTCGGCAAGGGCGTCCTCAAGGTGATGAGCAAGATGGGCATCTCGACGATGTCCTCCTACCGCGGCGCGCAGGTCTTCGAGGCCCTCGGTCTCTCGCACGAGCTCATCGGCGACTACTTCACGGGGACCACGAGCCGCCTCGGCGGCATCGGCCTCGACGTCATCGCGGCCGAGGTCGCGGCCCGTCACACCGAGGCGTACCCGTCGTCGGGCAACTTCCAGGCGCACCAGCGCCTCGCTGTCGGCGGCGAGTACCAGTGGCGCCGTGACGGGGAAGAGCACCTCTTCGACCCCGAGACGGTCTTCCGTCTGCAGCACTCGACCCGGACGCGGCAGTTCGACGTGTTCCGCGAGTACACGCAGCGGGTCGACGACCAGACGGCGCGTCTCATGACGCTCCGCGGGCTGCTCGAGTTCTCGGGTGACCGCACCCCGGTGCCGCTCGACGAGGTCGAGCCGGTCTCGGAGATCGTCAAGCGCTTCAACACCGGTGCGATGTCCTACGGGTCCATCTCGCAGGAGGCCCACGAGACCCTCGCGATCGCGATGAACCGTCTCGGCGCGCGCTCCAACACGGGGGAGGGCGGCGAAGACTCCGAGCGCCTCCACGACCCGGAGCGCCGCAGCAAGGTCAAGCAGATCGCGTCGGGCCGCTTCGGCGTCACCTCCGAGTACCTGACCTTCGCCGACGACATCCAGATCAAGCTCGCCCAGGGTGCCAAGCCCGGCGAGGGCGGTCAGCTGCCCGGCCACAAGGTCTACCCGTGGGTCGCCAAGACGCGTCACTCGACACCTGGTGTCGGGCTCATCTCGCCGCCGCCGCACCACGACATCTACTCGATCGAAGACCTCGCGCAGCTGATCCACGACGCGAAGAACGCCAACCCCTCGGCCCGCATCCACGTGAAGCTGGTCTCGGAGTTCGGTGTCGGGACCGTCGCGACGGGTGTCTCCAAGGCGCACGCCGACGTGGTCCTCATCTCCGGCCACGACGGCGGGACGGGCGCGAGCCCGCTCACCTCGCTCAAGCACGCCGGGACCCCGTGGGAGATCGGCCTGGCCGAGACCCAGCAGACCCTCGTGCTCAACAACCTGCGCGACCGCATCGTCGTGCAGGTCGACGGGCAGATGAAGACCGGGCGCGACGTCATCATCGGCGCTCTGCTCGGAGCCGAGGAGTTCGGCTTCGCGACGGCTCCGATGGTTGTGTCGGGGTGCATCATGATGCGCGTCTGCCACCTCGACACCTGCCCCGTCGGTGTCGCGACGCAGAACCCCGAGCTGCGCAAGCGCTTCACGGGCAAGCCGGAGTTCGTCGTGAACTTCTTCGAGTTCATCGCCGAGGAGGTCCGCGAGCACCTCGCAGCCCTCGGCTTCAGGACCCTCGAAGAGGCCGTCGGCCAGGTCCAGGCGCTCGACACCCGCAAGGCCGTCGACCACTGGAAGGCGCAGGGTCTCGACCTCGCGCCGGTGCTCGCCGTGCCCCAGCCCGTCGAGGGCTCGTCGCTGCGCAACACCACGACCCAGGACCACGGGCTCGCCCGGGCCCTGGACAACCAGCTCATCGCCTCGGCCGCTGCGGCCCTCGAGGACGGCACGCCGGTCTCGATCGACGTCCCGGTGCGCAACGTCAACCGGACTGTCGGCACCATGCTCGGCCACGAGGTGACCAAGCGCTACGGCGGCGACGGGCTGCCTGACGACACGATCGACGTGACCCTCACGGGGTCCGCGGGTCAGTCTCTCGGCGCCTTCCTGCCGCGCGGCATCACGCTGCGCCTCTTCGGAGACGCGAACGACTACGTCGGCAAGGGCCTCTCGGGTGGACGCATCGTCGTGCGCCCGGACCGCTCGGCCGTGCTGACGGGTGCGAGCAACGTCATCGCCGGCAACGTCATCGGCTACGGGGCCACCGGCGGGGAGATCTTCCTCCGCGGTCTCGTGGGTGAGCGCTTCGGTGTCCGCAACTCGGGCGCGACGCTGGTCGTCGAGGGTGTGGGCGACCACGGCTGCGAGTACATGACCGGTGGCACCGTGCTCGTCCTGGGCAACACCGGGCGCAACTTCGGCGCCGGGATGTCGGGCGGTACCGCCTACGTCCTGGACCTTCGCGAAGAAGCCCTCAACACCGTCGCGGCGACGACAGGCGAGCTCACGCTCTCCGGTCTCGACGACGACGACCTGGTCCTCGTCGAAGGTCTGCTCCGCCGCCATGCGGAGGAGACCGGCTCGCGGGTCGCCGAGGCACTGCTCGCCGACCTGCCCACCTCGCTCGCGCGCTTCACCAAGGTGCTGCCGACCGAGTACGCACGTATCCGCACCGCCCTCGCGAAGGCCGACGCCGACAGCGTCGACCTGAGCGTCCCCGGTGCCTGGGAAGAGATCTTGGAGGTGGCTCGTGGCTGACCCACGTGGATTCCTGAAGGTCCGGGAGCGCGAGCTCCCGGCCTACCGGCCGGTGCCGGTGCGACTGATGGACTGGCGCGAGGTGCACGAGCACCGCGCGGAGGACTCGGCGATCGTCAAGGTGCAGGCCGGACGCTGCATGGACTGCGGCATCCCCTTCTGCCACCAGGGCTGCCCGCTCGGGAACCTCATCCCGGACTGGAACGACCTCGTCTGGCGGGACCAGTGGGAGGACGCCATCGACAGGCTGCACGCCACGAACAACTTCCCCGAGTTCACGGGTCGTGTGTGCCCCGCGCCGTGCGAGTCGAGCTGTGTGCTCGGCATCAACCAGCCTGCGGTGACCATCAAGAACGTCGAGGTCTCGATCATCGACGAGGCCTTCGCCCGCGGCTACGTCGTCCCGCAGATCCCGCAGCGCCTCACCGGCAAGACCGTCGCGGTCGTCGGCTCGGGCCCCGCCGGGCTCGCGGCAGCCCAGCAGCTCACGCGTGCCGGGCACACCGTCGCGGTGTACGAGCGCGACGCCACCATCGGTGGTCTGCTGCGCTACGGCATCCCCGACTTCAAGCTCGAGAAGACCCACATCGACCGCCGTCTGGCGCAGATGGAGGCCGAGGGCACCCGCTTCAGGCCCGGGGTCGAGATCGGGGTGGACATCACCTGGGACGAGCTCCGCTCGCGCTTCGACGCCGTCGTGCTCGCGACAGGGGCGACCGTCCCGCGCGAGCTGCCGATCCCCGGCAACGACCTCGAGGGCGTGCACTACGCCATGGAGTTCTTGCCGCAGGCCAACGCCGTCGTCGCGGGGGAGACCGTCGAGGACCAGATCCTCGCGACAGGCAAGCACGTCGTGGTCATCGGAGGCGGTGACACCGGCTCGGACTGCATCGGTACCTCGCTGCGTCAGGGCGCGGCCTCGGTGACGACCCTGGCGATCGGCAAGAAGCCGCCGACGTCGCGCCCCGAGAACCAGCCGTGGCCGACCGACCCCCTGCTCTTCGAGGTCTCGAGCTCGCACGCCGAGGGTGGAGAGCGCGACTACCTCGCCTCGACCGTCGAGCTGATCGGCGACGAGCACGGCCACGTGACAGGGCTCAAGGTCGCCACGACCGAGTACCTGCCCGACGGTCGGCGCGTGCCGCAGGCCGGCACGGAGCGGATCATCCCCGCGGACCTCGTCCTCGTCGCGATGGGCTTCACAGGACCCGAGACCAGCCTGCTCGTCCAGCAGACCGGGGCGGGCCTCACCTCCCGCGGCCTCGTGGCCCGCAACGACGACTTCTCCTCGGCTCTGCCGGGGGTGTTCGTCACAGGAGACGCCGGGCGCGGTCAGTCGCTGATCGTGTGGGCCATCGCCGAAGGCCGGGCGACAGCGGCTACGGTAGACGCATACCTGCAAGGCACGACAGAGCTCCCGGCCCCGGTGCGTGCGACGACAGTCGCGCTCCGCCCGTGACCGACCGGCCCGCAGCACCTGATCTGCGGGCCGGGCAAGACCTTTGTCCCGTGAGCAGCACCTCAACAATCAACTAGGCTGGAGCCATGCGCAGAGCGAAGATCGTATGTACCATCGGGCCCGTCACGGCCTCCCCCGAGCAGATCCAGAACCTCGTCGACGCCGGTATGGACGTCGCACGGATCAACCGTAGCCACGGTGACCCTGAAGAGCACGAGGCGGTCTACCGCAACGTGCGCGCCGCAGCCGAGGCCTCTGGCCGCTCGGTCGCCGTGCTGGTCGACCTCCAGGGACCGAAGATCCGCCTCGGCCGGTTCGCCGGTGACGAGAAGCACTGGCTCAACGTCGGTGACACCTTCACCATCACGACCGAAGACGTCGTGGGCACCAAGGAGCTCGTCTCCACGACCCACAAGGGTCTGACGGACGACGCACGCGTCGGTGACCCCCTCCTCATCGACGACGGCCGCGTCCTCGTCCGCGTGACCGCCGTCGAGGGTCCGCGCGTCGTGACCCGCGTCGAGGTCTCCGGGCCTGTCTCCAACAACAAGGGCATCAACCTGCCCGGTGTCGCCGTCTCGGTCCCCGCCATGTCCGACAAGGACGAGGCCGACCTCCGCTGGGCCCTCAAGCTCGGCGCCGACATCATCGCGCTCTCCTTCGTGCGCAACGCCGCCGACTACGACGACGTCCGCCGCATCATGGAGGAGGAGGGCCGCGTCCTCCCCGTCATCGCCAAGGTCGAGAAGCCGCAGGCTGTCGAGAACCTCGCCGAGATCGTCGACGCCTTCGACGGCATCATGGTCGCCCGTGGCGACCTCGGCGTCGAGCTCCCGCTCGAGCAGGTCCCGCTCGTCCAGAAGCGCGCCGTCGAGCTCGCTCGTCGCGCCGCCAAGCCCGTCATCGTCGCGACCCAGGTGCTCGAGTCGATGATCTCGGCCCCGCGCCCGACCCGCGCCGAGGCCTCGGACTGCGCCAACGCCGTCCTCGACGGTGCAGACGCCGTCATGCTCTCCGGTGAGACCAGCGTCGGTGACTACCCGATCGAGGCCGTGCGCGTCATGGCCCGCATCATCGAGAGCACCGAAGAGCTCGGCCGCGAGCGGATCGCCCCCCTCGGGTCGACCCCGCACACCCGCGGTGGCGCGATCACCCGTGCCGCTGCTGAGATCGGTGAGATCCTCGGCGTCAAGTACCTCGTGACCTTCACGCAGTCGGGCGACTCGGCGCGCCGCATGTCGCGCCTCCGTTCGGCTCTGCCGCTCCTGGCCTTCACGCCTGACGCAGCAGTCCGCAACGTCCTGTCCCTCACCTGGGGCACGCAGTCGTACGAGGTCCCCTCGGTCGACAGCACGGACGCGATGGTCCGCCAGGTCGACACGACCCTCCAGGCCAACGGTCTCGCCGAGACGGGCGACCTCGTCGTCGTCGTCGCCGGTGCACCCGTCGGCGTCGCGGGCACGACCAACTCGATCCTCGTCCACCGCATCGGTGACGAGCTCTGATCGATCCGTCCTCCGTGACCAGGTCTGCGTGACCTGACACGAACGACCTCCACGGCCCCCGTCCTCCTCACCGGAGGGCGGGGGTCGTGTCGTGTGACGGGGAGAGCGCTCGGGTGCGGCGACCAGCGCCAGCGGCGGCCGGTCCAGCCGACGAGCGCTGGCGCGCAGCGGCTCGGCAGCCCGCCACAGGCTGCGGTCGGCGTGAGTCTTGGCGCTGCAAGACACTCACGTCCGGTGTCGACCGGCCGATGAGTCAGGTGTCCGGGACGCCCGGACCGCGGAACCCAGCGTCGGGAGCCGTGCCACGACGACGAGGGAGAGAGATGACCGAGAGCTATGGAGCGGGTGTCGATCTTGCCGTCGCCGAGCCCGTCCTCACGACTCCCGCAGCCCGCGTCTCCGCTGCCTCCGCCGCGTCCGCTGCCGCAGACTGTGCCTTCGCCGCAGCGATGGTCGACGCGGCGATCGGTGACCTCGACCTGGTGCTGGACCTCGATCTCGACACCGCAGGCTCGGCCCTTCCCGAGGTGCTCGAGCAGCCCAGCACCGGACGGGCCGAGATCAGCCCGCTCGTCTCGTCGCTCGTGCAGGCCTACGCCCGACGCCGAGGGATGCCCGTCGGTGCTGTCATGCTCGCCTATCCTCTGCACGACGTCCGCGTCGTCGAGAGGCTCGTGGCAGACCTCGCCCGTGCCCAGGGCACGAGCGAGGCCGTGGTCCGGCTGGCCTTCGGTCAGCCCACCCCGAGGTAGGCCTCCTTGATCGCCGGGTCGGCGAGGAGCGCCTTGCCCTCGCCGGTCCGCACGACCGACCCTGTCTCGAGCACGTAGGCCCTGTCAGACCTGGAGAGCGCCTGCTGGGCGTTCTGCTCCACGAGGAGCACCGTGGTGCCCTGCGCGTTGATCTCCGAGATGATCCGGAAGATCTGCTGGATGATCATCGGTGCCAGGCCCATCGACGGCTCGTCGAGCAGCAGCACCCGCGGCCTGGCCATGAGCGCCCGACCGATCGCGAGCATCTGCTGCTCGCCGCCGGACATGGTCCCGCCGAGCTGGGTGCGTCGTTCCGCGAGGCGCGGGAAGAAGGTGAACACCCTCTCGACGGTCTCGTCGTGCTCGGCCTTGGAGTCGAAGGGCCTGGCGAAGCACCCCATCTCCAGGTTCTCCATGACGGTCATGCCGGCGAACACGCCGCGGCCCTCGGGGGCCTGGACGATCCCCGCGGCCACCCTCAGGTGCGGCTTCATGCGGGTGATGTCCTTGCCGTCGAAGACGATCGTGCCGCGCGACAGCGGCCGCACGCCCGACAGCGCCCGCATGGTCGTGGTCTTCCCGGCACCGTTGGCGCCGATGAGCGTGACGAGCTCCCCGGTCTCGACGGTGATGGACACGTCGCGGATGGCCTCGATGCGCCCGTAGGCGACGGTCATCCCTGAGATCTCAAGCAGTGGCATCGTCGGGTACCCCCAGATAGGCGGCGATGACCGCCGGGTCGCTCGTGACGGCGTCAGGGGTGCCCTGCGCGATCACCTTGCCGAACTCCAGGACGACGATGCGGTCTGTCACGCCGCGCACGAGCTTCATGTCGTGCTCGATGAGCAGGACCGTGTACCCGTCGTCCCTGATCTGCCGGATGAGGTCCATGAGGGACTCCTTCTCGGCCGGGTTGAAGCCTGCGGCCGGCTCGTCGAGGCAGAGCAGCTTGGGCTCGGTGGCCAGTGCACGGGCGATCTCGAGGCGACGCTGGTCCCCGTAGGAGAGGTTGCGGGCCTTGTCGGTCGCCCTGCCGCCGACGCCGACGAACTCGAGCAGCGCCATCGCGCGGTCGATGCCCTCGCGTTCTTCTCGTCGGTGCCGGGGCGTGCGGAAGACGGCGCCGGGGACCGAGGTGCGGTGCCGCGCGTCTGTCCCCACCACGACGTTCTCGAGGGCTGTCATCTCGTTGAAGAGCCGGATGTTCTGGAAGGTCCGGGCGATCCCCAGCTGGGTGATCTGGTAGCGCTTCTTGCGGCCGACGGGCTCGCCGTCGAAGACCACAGTCCCCGACGTCGGCCTGTACACCCCTGTCATCGCGTTGAAGCAGGTGGTCTTCCCCGCTCCGTTGGGCCCGATCAGACCGAGGATCTCCCCGCGGCGGATGTCGAAGGTCACGCCGTCGACGGCCGTGAGACCACCGAACTGGACCGTGACGTCGTCCATGCGCAGCAGCGGTTCGCCGACGGCCGTGTGGACCTCGCGGTCCGAGGCGACCTTCTCGGCGACGACGGTCGGGTCGGCCAGCTCGGGGTGGACGTCGGCGACGTCCACGACGACGGGTTCTTCGACCCCTCCGCCGGGCAGGTCTTTCTCCGCGGGTCCTGTACCGGCGCCCTGGGCAGGGTTGCGGAGCTCTTCGCCGTGCTCGGCGCCCGCGCCGATGCCGCCGGGCTCGTGGCTGCTCATGCCTGCTCCTTCGCTGTGCTGTCGTGCCCCGTGCTGTCGTGCCCCGTGCTGTCGTGACCGGTGCTGCCACGACCCGCGCGGTGGTGCGAGCCGTCGTGGAGCTCGCTGTCCTGCGCCTTGATGGTGCGGCGGGCCGCGACGTACAGCTCGCGGCCGTAGGTGAGGAGCTTCTGCCGCACAGGCAGGAGTCCTTGCGGCCTGAAGACCATGAGCACCATGAGGGCGATGCCGAAGAACAGGTACCTGTACTCCGCGATCTGGGTGCCGTCGATCGGGATGCTGAAGATCTCGGTCCGGCCGAGGAAGAAGTTCGGCAGGTAGACGATGACGAAGGCCCCGAGGATCACGCCGAGCTTGTTGCCCTGGCCCCCGAGCACGACGGCGCAGAGGAACAGGACCGAGTTGATGACGTTGAAGTTCGTGGGGTTCACGAACTGCACCTGACCGGCGTAGAGGGCGCCGGAGGCCCCGCCGATCGAGGCGCCGATGACAAAGGCCCAGAGCTTGAACCTGAAGGTCGGCACGCCCATGATCTCGGCGGCGTCCTCGTCCTCGCGGATCGCGACCCACGAGCGACCGACGCGTGAGCGCTCGAGGTTCCCGACGAACAGCAGCGCGATGACGATGAGCACGATGCTCAGCCAGTACCACCACACCCCGGAGTTGAGGGCCCCGGAGCCTGAGCCGGCCGAGAAGACGCCGTTGGGGTTCGTCTCGCTCACCCCGGCTCGCGGGTAGGCGACCTGGGCGAGGCCGCGACCGCCGCCGGTGATGCCGTCGAGGTTGTCGGCCAGCAGCCTGACGATCTCGCCGAAGCCGAGCGTGACGATCGCGAGGTAGTCGCCGCGCAGGCGCAGCGTGGGGGAGCCGATGAGCAGCCCGGAGAGCGCTGTGATCGCGACGGCGATCGGCAGCGCCGCGAGCCACGCCCAGTCCTGGGAGAGCCATCCGCCGTCGCCGGTCTGGTTCCAGGGGCTCGACGGGCTGGTGAGCAGGGCGACGGTGTACGCGCCGATCGCGTAGAAGCCGATGTAGCCGAGGTCGAGCAGCCCCGCCTGGCCGACGACCACGTTGAGGCCGATCGCGATGAGCGCGTACATGCCGAACTGGGCCATGACACCGCCGAAGTTGGTGCCGACTGTCGTCAGGACGGGGATCTGCAGGATCGGCAGGAGGGCGATGACGATCAGCAGGGGGAGCCCGAGGGCCCACTGGGTGGGCCTGGCCTGGGCGTCCCACCAGAGGCGGACGGCGTCGCCCACACCGGAGTGGGGTCGCAGGCCTGTCGTCGTGCTGTGTCCGGGTGTGGGTGCGTTCGGGGTCGTCATGCGCGTGCCCTCCCGAGAGACTCGCCGAGGATGCCCGTGGGCCTGACCATGAGGACGAGGATCAGCAGGACGAAGGCGACGACGTCGCGCCACTCGGTGCCGAAGACGACCTGTCCGTAGTTCTCCATGACCCCGAGCAGCAGCCCGCCGAGGAGCGCGCCGCGCAGGTTGCCGATGCCACCGAGCACCGCGGCGCAGAAGGCCTTGATGCCGAGGATGAAGCCGCCCGAGTAGACGATGCCGTTGGGGACGCGGAGCGTGTAGAGCAGCGCTGCGGCGCCGGCGAGGATGCCGCCGATGAGGAAGGTGAGCATGATGATGCGCTCCCGCGAGACCCCCATGAGGGTGGCCGTCACGGGGTCCTGCGCGACGGCACGGATGCCGCGGCCGAACTTGGTGCGGTTGATGAACTGGTCGGTCGCGAGGGCCAGCAGCAGTGCGGAGACCACGATGATGAGGGTCACGTTGGTGACGTTGGCGGAGCCGATCTGGAACTGCACCTCGGGCTCGACGAGCCGGATGGGCTGCTGGGCGTTGACGCCGCCGAGCGTGCCGCCGGTGAGGCGGGGGAGCACGAAGTGCACGAACTCCTGCAGCACGAAGGACGCGCCGATCGCGGTGATGAGGAAGACGAGCGACGGCGCGCCGCGCTTGCGCAGCGGCCTGTAGGCGACCCGCTCCAGGCCGACGGCCACGCCGCCGGAGATGGCCATGCCGCCGATCATGGCGGCTCCGAGGTAGAGGACCGTCATGACGATCCCCATGTCGTACGCGTCGCCGTTCGGGCCGAAGCCGAGCAGCATGAGTGCCGCGTACT
Source organism: Sanguibacter biliveldensis (assembly GCF_033798665.1). Lineage (NCBI taxonomy): Bacteria > Bacillati > Actinomycetota > Actinomycetes > Micrococcales > Sanguibacteraceae > Sanguibacter > Sanguibacter biliveldensis. The sequence goes on along the minus strand of NZ_CP138359.1, from coordinate 2,309,862 downwards.
GCCCGAACATCCCGAGCATGAACACCTCGGAGTGCGCGAAGTTGATGAGGCGCAGGACGCCGTACACGAGGGTGTAGCCGACGGCGACGAGGGCGTACACGGACCCGTAGGTCAGCCCGTCGACGGTCAGCGCCCAGAAGTTCCGCCCGAGGGCCGCGACGTCGAACCCGATGAGGGGTTCCGCCACGACCATGGTGTGGAGAAGACCACCTGTCATGTGCTGCACTCTCTCTTTCCTGTGCTGGACGTCCGTCGTGGTGCGCCCCGCAAGCAGCCCGCGCTCCCGGTCCGCCGTGTTGGCGGGCCGGGAGCGCGAGGTCAGCTGCCGGCGGTGCGGCGGGTGCTACTCGACGTCGTAGATCCAGATGAGTGCGGAGGTGAGCTCGCCGGTGTCGGTCCACGAGTAGTTCCGGGCGAGGCCGGCACCGTCGTAGCTGGCGACGAAGTCGAGCAGTCCGGCTCGGTCGGTGATGCCCGAGTCGATGCCCGCGAGCATGATCGTCATGAGGTCGTAGCCCTCGACGGAGTAGACACCGGGGGCTGCCGAGAAGGCGGTCTCGTACTCGGTCGCGAAGGCGTCAGGTGCCGGGCCGCACGGGCAGGAGAGCACGGCGCCGTCGGAGGCCGAGCCTGCCTGCTCGACGAACTGCGGGTCGTTGGTGCCGTCGGCCGAGACGAAGGTGGTGTCGACCCCGGCGTCACGCAGCTGCTGGACGAAGGGCGCTGCCTCGGCGTAGTAGCCGGCGTAGAAGACCGCGTCGGCCTCGGCACCGCTGATGATCTGGACGGCCGCGGCGAAGTCTTTGTCACCGGTCTTGACCGAGGCGGAGCACGAGGAGTCTGCGGCGTCGCCGAGGCCCGCGGTGATCTGCTCGGCGAGACCGATGCCGTAGTCGGAGTTGTCGGCCACGACGCAGACCTTTGCGTAGCCGAGGGTGTCGACCATGTACTTGGCGACGGCCGGACCCTGGACGGCGTCGTTGGCGAGACCGCGGTAGAAGGTCTTCCACCCGAGGGTGGTGAGGTCAGGGTTGGTGGCCGAGGCGGAGAGCGAGAGCAAGCCCGCCTGGTTGAAGATGTCGCCGGTCGCCTTGGTCTCGCCCGAGAACGCGGGGCCGAGGAGGCCGAGGACGTTCGCGTCGCCGACGATCTGCGGTGCGACCTGGGTGGCCTTCTGCGGGTCTCCCTCGGTGTCGAAGGACTTGAGGACGACCTGGCAGTCGGCGTTGGCCTCGTTGTGCTTGTCGAGCGCGAGCTGTGCGCCGTTGAGGATGTTCTGCCCGAGCGCGGCGTTCGGACCGGTCAGCGCACCGGCCATCGCGATGGTGGTGGTGGCGGCGCAGGTGGCGCTCCCGTCACCCGCGGGGTCGACGGCGTCGCCGCCTGTCGCGGACTCGACCTCGACTCCGTCGGGGTCGATCTGGACCATCGGCACGATGGCCAGGTCGGCAGAGGCTGACTCGCTGGAACCTGACGCGGCTCCTGTCTCGTCGTCGGTGGACTTCTGCCCGCATGCGGTGAGGGCGACGGCTACGGCGAGGGCGATCGCCAGGCCTGGTGTTGTACGGCGAGCATGTGAACGCATCTCGTGACCTCCGGCTGTGGGCCCCCTGGACCCGGATGATGAGTGGAGCTGTGGGGTGGATCGGTCGGTGGTGGGTGGTGGAGCCGCGGGGGAGGGATGCGACGGTGCACTCGTCCTGGTCCTGCGGTACCCACACCTTGGTGGCCTGGTGTTACGGCCGACTGCGATCGGTGTTGCGTCAGTGTTACGGAAAAGGCACGCTTCTGCACGCATGACTGTTCTGCCAGAGGTGCGGCAATCGTCAAGAGATCACAAAATCTGCAGGTCAGATTTGTGACTTGGGTCACTGAACATATGTCCACGGAGTGAGCGCGACGGCGCGCCGTACGGTCCTGGCGTCGCCCCGGTGCCAGAGAACTTCACCTGGTCTCCATCGGGGAGCATTGTGTGCGCTATCGAAGGTCGATAGGTTATGACCGTTGATCGATAGAGAAGAGCTGCCATGAGCACGATCGTCGTCCCCACCCTGCGCGCTGTGCTCGCCGTAGCCTTCGCAGGGTCTCTCGCTGTCCTCGGAGTGATGGTCCCGCTGCTCGCAGCCGACCTCGAAGACCTCTCGACTGAGGCCGAGCACCTGCGCGTGCCGGTCCTGGTGATCGTCGTGCTCGGGATCCTCACAGTCCAGGTCGTCCTGGTGTGCGTCTGGCGGCTCTTGTCGATGGTGCGCGCAGGCACGGTGTTCTCCCACGCGTCCTTCCGCTACGTGGACATCGTCATCGGTGCCGTGACTGCCGCCGCCCTGCTGGTCTTCGCCCTCGGAGTCGTCCTCGCCCCTGGTGAGGCTGTCGCCCCTGGGGTCGTCCTGCTCGTCGGAGGTGTCGGGCTCCTCGTCGTGCTCGCCGCGCTCGTCGTCCTCGTCCTGCGGATGCTCCTCGCCCAGGCTGTCGCACGCGACGCGCAGGCGAAAGACCTCGAGGCCGAGCTCGAGCAGGTGGTGTGATGCCGGTGGTCGTCGACATCGACGTGATGATGGCGCGCCGCAAGATCACGGTGGGAGCGCTCGCGGACCTCGTCGGCATCACGCCGGCCAACCTGGCAGTGCTCAAGAACGGTCGCGCGAAGGCCGTGCGGTTCAGCACCCTCGAGGCGCTGTGCGAGGCCCTCGACTGCCAGCCCGGGGACCTGCTCCGCTGGGAGCCTGTCAGTCCCGAGACGTAAGATCTCCTGCCCGGCCAGCCGCGCCCGGGCTCTGTCCGGGACCGGCCTGGCACCCGTCCGGCTCGCGCTCGGCACGGTCTCAGTCCGGCGTGGTCCCAGCCCAGCCCAGCGCGGTCCCAGCGAAGGAGGGTGTCCAGCCGTGCCCCTCGACCGCTCTCGCAGCATCCCTGCAGCGCAGGCCGCGCTGAACGCGATGCGTGCTCCGCAGATGCGTCCCCGTCCGACGGTCGCGCACCTCGACGCCGACGCGTTCTTCGCGAGCGTCGAGCAGCACCAGAGGCCTTCGTTGCGCGGACGACCCGTCCTGGTCGGGGGCGTGGGGCCGCGCGGCGTGGTGGCGACAGCGTCGTACGAGGCGCGGGCCTTCGGCGCGCGGTCGGCCATGCCGATGGAGCAGGCCCGGCGGCTGTGCCCGACGGCCACCGTCGTCGTGCCGCGCTTCCTCGCCTACTCCGCCTACTCGGCGCAGATCATGGCCGTCCTGCGCGAGGTCACGGAGCAGGTCGAGGCCATCAGCATCGACGAGGCCTTCGCCGAGCTCGACCACCTGCCCGGCTCGAGCGCGGACCTCGAGACTCTGGCCCACGAGCTCCGCGCCCGAGCGTACGCACGGACCGGCCTGTCGGTCTCCCTGGGCCTCGGTCGCTCCAAGCTCGTCGCCAAGCTGGCCTCCGAGGCGGCCAAGCCGGGCGGCGTGCGGGTCGTGGACCCTGCCGACGAAGACGAGTTCTTGCTCGCCCTCCCGGTCCGCGCCCTGTGGGGTGTCGGACCGGTGTCGGCAGCCAGGCTCGACCAGCTGGGCGTGCGGACCGTCGAAGACCTGCGGGCCCAGCCTCTGGACACCCTCGTCATGACCGCCGGCGAGGCGGCCGGTGCCAACCTCTACAGGGTGGCCCGGGGCTGGGACGACAGGCCGGTGACGACGGTCCGGGAGCGCAAGTCCGCGGGGGCCGAGCACACCTTCGACGACGACCTGCACGGACGGACGGCGATCGCCGCCGCGCTGGACGCCGTGACCGACTCGGCCCTGCGCCGCCTGGAGCGGCATGCTGTCGCCGCCCGGACCGTGGTGGTCAAGGTGCGGGTCGCGTCGTTCACGACGATCACCCGCTCGGTCACGCTGAGCCGGCCCACCTCCGACGTGGCTGCGCTGCGGCAGGCCGCGCAGCGGGCCCTCGCCCTCGCCGAGGTGGTCGAGCCCGTCCGGTTGCTCGGGGTGTCCTTCCACGGTCTGTCCGAGCACTCCCAGCTGATGCTCCCGCTCGGGATGGACGTCGGGGTCGACGACGCTGGGCCCGAGAACGACGGACCCTTCGGCGGCAGGCATGCCGGGAACGACGAGACCGGGCGGCTCGCTGTCGACGACGCCGACGCTGACGACCAGGGTTCCCAGGGCGGCGACGGTGACCAGGACGGTGTCGACGCGACCCGCTCCGGACCGGTCCGGGCGACCGCCGCGGCCCTCGCCCCGGGGCTGGACGTGCAGACCTCGAGGGACGGCCGGGGCTGGGTGGTCCACCTCGGTGACGACGGGCGGGTCGCGGTGCGCTTCGAGACAGCCGCGACAGGGCCTGGCTACCAGCGCTGGGTGGACCCGGAGGTCGAAGAGCTCGTGCTCGTCGACCCGCTGGGCCCCGACGGTCTGGAGCTCGCCGCTGCGGCGGAGCCAGCGGAGACGGCGGAGGTACAGGGGGAGTAGGTCCACCGCTGCGCCGCCGGTCACCGGCGGCTCGGCTCTCGACCCGCGCCGTGGCGCAGGGACGCGTAGCGTGCGAAGGGTCATCTTCTTCCCCCGAGCCCCACGGAGCGTGCCCTATGAGCAGTCGTCGACACCATGACGTGGTCATCGTCGGAGGGGGCAACGCCGGGCTGTCGCTCGCGGGCCGTCTCCGCAGGGACGGTGCGAAGGACGTCGTGGTGGTCGAGCCTGCGCGGGTGCACCACTACCGCCCGATGCTGTCCTACGTCGCCGGTGGTCAGGCGACGCTCGACCAGCTGCGCCGCCCGCAGGACCGCGTCACGCCGTCGGGGGTGCGCTGGTACGTCGACGAGGTGGTGTCGGTCGACCCCGTCACCTCGACCGTGCACCTCGCCGGTGGTGACGAGATCGAGTACGGGGACCTTGCCGTGTGCCCAGGGTCCCAGGTCGACTGGGACGCGATCCCGGGGTCTGAGGCAGCTGTGCAGACCCCGCACGCGGCCACGAGCTATCTGCCCGGCTCGGCTGTCGACACCTGGACGATGCTCTCGACCCTCACGTCGGGACGTGCGGTCTTCGTCGTCTCGGACCGGCACGTGCCGTGCGCCCCGGTCGGTCTCAAGCCGATGTTCCTCGCCCTCGACCACTGGCGGCGCACGGGTGTGCGGGACGCGATCGAGGTCGAGCTGCTGGTCGAGGGCGACCGCCTGGTCGACCTCGACAGGGCAGACCAGCGTCTGCGGGCCGAGGCGGCCGAGCAGGGGGTCACGGTGACCTTCGGTGCCACGGTGACGTCGGTCGACGCGGTATCCCGACGGCTCGTCGTGGACGTGGCTGGCACGGGGGTCCCATCGTCGTCGACGCTGACCTACGACGCGCTCTATCTCGCCCCGCCGCACCGCGCCCCGGCGTGGGTCGCAGGCAGCGGCCTCGCCTCCGAGGGGGACGGTGGCTTCCTCAGGGTCGACCCGTCCACGCTGCAGCACCCGGAGCACCCTCGCGTGTGGGGTCTGGGTGACGTCGCGGACCTCGACGCGCTGCCGTCGGGCGGGGCGCTGCGCAAGCAGGTGCCTGTCGTCGCCCGCAACATCGCGGCCCGTCGGACAGGGGCGCCGATGCGCACCTACGACGGGTACTCGATCGCCCCGGTGACCACGTCGAGGCGCAGCCTGCTGCTCGCCGAGTTCGACAGGGACGGACGCCCCGAGCCGAGCGTGCCAGTCGTGGACCTCGTCAGGCCGCGTCTGCTCACCTGGGCCTTCGACAGGTACGTCGAGCCCCAGGTGTACTTCCGCCGCCTGCTCCAGGGAAAGGTGTCCTGAGCGCGTTCCGGTCGGTCGTGTCGCCCGCCGCCGTCTCGTCTCCAGCCGTCACAGCCGGGACGGCGTGCGCTGAGCGACCCTGAGCCCCGGAGGACGCGCCTGTGCGGGGTCTCGTGAGCGGGCGACCTGGCCACGCTTGACATCAGGAGCACGACGTCAGGCAGTGCGTCATGGGGGGACGCGGTGTCCACGACCAGGCGAACCACCTAACTCCACGGTGTCGTCACTCAGAGGTCCACCCACCACAGGCGCGGCGATCGCCCGGCACTCAGGGGAGCGCTACGCCGCTGGTTCCGTATGGGAGGCCCCCCGGACCAGTACGCAGCGCAGGTCGCAGGGGCGGGCCCCCAGTCGCCCAGCACCGCACGAGTCGTCGAGCCCGTGTCGAGGGCGCGCCCACGACCTCTCGAGGAGACGCGTGACCATGGACGGAACGATCGCACGCCTGATGACCGCTGCTCGCCGCCGATCGGTGCCTCCCGAGGCGCTCCCCTCTGCAGCGTCGAGAGGAGCCGGCAGCCGCGTTCGCTCTGCTCTCGCGGTCGTCGTCGCCGGCGGTCTGGTCTGCGCAGTCGGCGGTCCGGCGGCAGGCGTCGTGAAGGCCCCCGTGACTCTTCCACCCGGAGTGGTCTACATGTCCTCAGGGACGACTCTCTCGACCCCGCTCTCCGCTGGGACACGGACCGGCTCGTCGCTCGCTTTCTCACCTGTCGGTGCCGGCACCCCTGGAGACGCGGCTCACCAGGGGCTCGCCTCCAGGGCGAGCGACGGCAGGCTCTACGCCGTCGAGATCTCCGACGGACAGGCAGATGCCCGTCTCGTCGTGCTCGACGCAGCAGGGGCGATCACGCGCCTCGGTGCGCTCGCCAGCCTGGCCGGCCAGCATGGCACCGTCACCGGCGGGACCTTCGGCGAGGGCGTGTACTCCGAGACCTACCTGGCTGTGGTCAGAGACGTGCCAGACGCCGGCGGGCGAGACGTCCTGCTCGCTGTCGACATCGCCGCAGACGGGACCTTCGCCGAGACCATGACTCCGCTGGACCTGCCCGCTGGCACCAGGCTCGGCGACGTCGCTCCGTCCGGCGGGTATCTCTGGGGTGCCTACGGGCAGACGATCGTCCGGGTCGACCCCGCCGACGGTTCTGCGACGGCCTGGACGTTGCCGGAGGGGACCGTCGGACCCGGGACCGACACGGTGTTCGGGGTCGCGTGGTCGACAGGTGACGGACAGCTGGCCTTCGGTTCCCACGCGCACGGCGAGATCACCGAGGTCAGCGTCTCGGACCAGGCCTCGGCCACCCCCACCTTCGAGGTCGTCGCTCGACACAGCACCCCGATCGGTCAGCAGAGCGACGGGACCTTCGTGCCCTCTGAGGCACCTGTCGAGATCCCGGCGGCAGGTGCCCCCACCCTCGGTCCGCGACAGCCGAGCGCGCCTGAGATCGACCCGACCGACGGGACACGGTTCGCCGGGCACGGGGTCCCCGGGCACACCGTCACCGTCGCCTTCCCCGACGGCTCGACGTCCCAGACGACAGTCGACGACGACGGGGCCTGGGTCGTCCAGCCTCCAGCCATGGACTTCGTCCACGGGCACCTCGTCGAGGCCACGGCGACAGACCTCACCGGAACCACCTCGGAGACCTCCTGCACGACGGTCGACCTCTTCCGAGCCCAGGACCCCGCGCCCGAAGACGGCGCAGGGCGGCACCTCACCTCGGCGAGCCAGCGCGGTGGGCACCAGTGACGACCGACGCGCACCTGGGAGGGTTCGTGACCTCGGCCACCACCGACGAAGATCTCCTGGTCAGCGTCCGTGCCGGCGAGAGGGACGCGTACGGTGAGCTCTGGCGCAGGCACGTGCGCGTCGCGCTCGCGGTCGCGGGCCGGTACTCGACGATCGCGGACCCCGAGGACATCGTCCAAGAGGCGTTCCAGGCCGTGTTCACAGCGGTCTGCGAGGGCGGCGGTCCCACGCGCGGTTTCCGCCCCTACCTGGCTCGGACGGTGCGCAACGTCGCGGTCAGCATCTCCCGTCGTCGCCGTGCCGAGCCTGTCGGCGGGCTGACCGAGCTCGCCGACAGGCTCGACATGTCGGTCCCCGGCCACGACGAGCAGAGTGCCGACAGGGTGGTCTTGGTGAAGGCCTTCCAGTCCTTGCCCGAGAGGTGGCGTGCGATCCTCTGGATGACAGAGGTCGAGGACATACCTGTCCAGGATGCTGCTGACAGGCTCGGGATAGCCCCGAACGCCGGGGCTGCCCTCGTCCGGCGTGCGCGGGAAGGGCTGCGCCGGTCGTGGCTCGCAGCGCATGTCGGGGGCAGCGAGCGGGGCATGGAGTGCCGCTGGGTCGTCGAGCACCTCCCGCTCTCTGAGCGTGGCGACGCGACCCCACGCCATCAGGACCGCATCGAGGCCCACACCGCCACGTGCCAGGACTGCGCTCGCACCGCGACCGAGATCGCCGCCGTCGCTCGGAGGCTTCCCGCGGTCCTCCTGCCGGTCTTCTTCACCGGGGGAGCGGCGGCCGAGCATCTGCTCGCGGGGGTCCCGGTCGCGCTGCCGGTCGACGTGGGGCCTGTCGGCGGTGCTGTTGTCGACCATCTGCCGGTCAGATACGTGCCAGGCCGCACGGATCCGGGCAAGGCGTCGTCCGGCCCCTCGTGGAGGATGACGTCGCTGTCGGTGAGCCAGCGGGTCGTGGCCGTCGTGGCCGTGGTGGTGATGACAGCCGCCGCAGTCGGCGCCGGGGTCGTCCTCCTCGACCGCAGCCCGTCCTCGGCATCGGATCGCGCAGCGAGGGGATCCGCCGACCCGGCTCGGGCCGTGGCGACGCCCTCGGCCTCGGACGGTCCTGCTACCGAGAGCGGGAGAGATACCGGAGCGCCACCCGTGGACTCGCCCGCACCTGGCTCTACGTCCACGCCCTCCGCACCGCGTGGCCCCACACCGTCGTCCGAGGTGGCTGTGCCACCGCCGCCGCGCGACGCAGTGACGTCGTCTCCCGATGCAGACGTACCGCTCGGCGTGACTGGCGCGCCAGCGTCCGGCCTGAAGGAATGGGTGCCCGTGATCAGCGGGACCGGGACGTCCGGGGCGACGGTCGAGGCCGTGCTGGCCGACGGGTCGCTCGTCGGCTCGGCCCAGGTCGCCGACGGGGCCTGGTCGATCACGCTCGACGCCTCCCTCACAGCGGACGTCGAGCACGCGGTCGCTGTCCGCTACGAGGGTGACCGGCACCTGGTCGACGTCGGCCGGTACACGGTCGTCGCGCCGCTGGTGACCGGTGTCGAGGTCGTCGAGAGCCGGCCCGGCGTCCACGACGTGATCGTCCTCGTGACCGGGACCTGCGGGCAGCCGGTCGAGGCGTCGGTGGTCGGGACTGCCAGTGCAGCGTCTGTGGTGCTCGGGAGCTGCACGACGCGGGTCCCGCTGCCAGCAGTCACGCCTGGGACCCACAGCGTCGAGCTGCGGTATGTCGATCCTGTGCAGGGCCGCGCTGGGGCCGTGCGGACGATCACCGTCACCGTCTGACTGACGGGCTCACGGACCGTCTGACCACATCGCCGGATGGACTTCTGGCGGTCTGGCGGTCTGGCGGTCTGGCCTTCCGGCAGTCTGGCCGCCGAGTCGCCGAGTCGCCGAGCCGTCTCACCGCTCGGCCGAGCCGTTCGTGAGGTCATGCCGACGAGCGGCGGACTCACGCTGTCCCGACCCCGGCGCGGCCAGGCATCACCTGTGAGGCGCATCACACCACAAATCGTCGATCGGCACATCTTTCGCCGTCATGACGGAGCGTGCCGAGAGCGTCTTGTCACCGAGAGCACATCACCGCACCGAAGGACGGACCGATCCAGTGAGAGCACCACGCAGAGGCCGAGCACCCGTGAGCGGCGGCACCACCACCCTGGCCACCCGTGGCGGTCGACCCGTCCTGGCCGCAACGGTAGCGACCCTGTCCGTCGTCGCGTCTCTGCTCACAGCTGGCGGCGTCCAGGCAGCCGGCGAGGTCTCAGAGCAGCGTCTCGAGCTCGCGTCGGGCCCAGGGTGGTCGTCTGATGCCTACAACGCGAGTGAGCTCGGGCAGGCCTTCGCTGGGGAGTGGACGCCTTCGGCAGACAGCAGGACCGCGTCTGCGCCGCTCCCTGGCGGTGTCGGGAGCGTCTCGGTCGCCGTTCCGTCATCGGATCTGGTCATGGCCGAGAGAGCAGGACAGATGGTCCGTGCGCTGGACACCCCGGTGGCCTACATCCACTACAAGGACCTGCTGCGTGCCAACAGCAGCGACAACCCTGCGACCGTCGACTGCCTGGCTGAGATCCCTCGTCCCCCAGCACAGCAGCCGTCAGCCGGCTATCTGAAGACCTGCGGTGAACGTGAGATCACCGTGACCTTCGATCGGCCGACGGTCGACCCGATCCTCTGGCTCAGCCTGGGATGGTTCTACCCGATCTACATTCCCCCGGATGCCACCGCGGCGTGCTACCTGACGTGGCTGAACGCCGAGGTCGTGAGGGTGGACGGTGGTGCGGCTGGGGCGCGTCAGCTCGATCACGTCAGCTCTGCGCAGAATCTCGCCGTCGCGAGCAACGGAGCAGTGCGCCTCGACGGGATCGGCACCGGGCTGAGCCCTACCAGCTGCGAACCCATCGGGGTGGACACCCCGCGCGGCTATCCCGCCATCCAGGTGTCCGGCCTCGTGTCGAGCGTGACGATCAGTCTGGATCACGTCGTGCAGATCAGTCGGCTCAACACCCGTACGGGCGAGATCCCTCGGGGCGCAGTCGGGCAGCCACCTCTCGCTCTCACGACGAGTGCTGAGGTGGCCGACCTGGGCGTCTCGACGTCTGCCCCCGCAGCTGTCGCACCGGGAAGGACCTTCGAGTGGACGCTGGAAGCGACGAATCTCGGACCAGCGGCCTCTCATGGCTTCATCGTCGCTGACGCCGTCCCGGAGGCCGTGACGGGCGTCTCTCTCGTCGACGCACCGGACGGGTGCGTCCTGGACGGCCGAGACCTCTCGTGCTCGGTCGCCTCACCGGGGTGGACGGTCAGCCAGGACGCCGTGATGCCGACGCTCGCGAACCTCTCCGGCGGGGATCCCTCGGCAGTCGGTGCGGTCCTCGGTGCCGGGGAGAGCTTCGGCCCGATCACCCTGCGGGGCACGGCGCCGGTGACGCCGGGCACGGAGATCGTCACGAACGCCTCGGTGTCCGGCGTGGACTCCGACCTCGACCTGACCAACAACACAGCCCAGACCCTCACCACCGTCGGTGCGGCAGACTGGTCGGTCGCCAAGACGGTGACGAGCTCGGGGGACACCACCTACCCATCACCCGGTGACACCCTCACCTACACGGTCACGGCCACGAGCACGACGGGTGATGTCGCAGACGTCGTGCTGACCGACGACCTCACGGCCGTGCTCGCCCATGCCGACCTCGTCCCTGGCTCGGTCCGGTACACGGTCGGGTCCGAGCCCGGAGAGCAGCTGGCAGACCCGACAGCGCAGGACCCCGTCGTCGTGGCAGGCCCGACGTCACTCAGCGCAGGCAGCACGGCGACGCTCAGCTATTCCGTCGTGGTCCACGACGACGCGTGGAGCACCGAGCTCGCCAACACCGTCACCGCCACGGGCTCGACCCCGCCGTCCACCTGCGCTGCGGGATCCTCGGCGCTCGACCCTGCCTGCTCCACCTCGACGACGACAGCAGCGCGTCTCGAGCTGCTCAAGCAGGGTGAGGTCAACGATGAGCTCGTCGCTCTGGACGGCGCAGCCTTCGAGGTGGTCGCCGACGCGGAGGGGGCGCTCGGCGAGGTCGTCGACTCTCTGCCCGTGTCACCGGTCGCCGACAGCCCTGGGGCCTTCGAGATCTCGGGCATCGCGCCGGGCACCTACTGGCTCCGAGAGACGGTCGCCCCGCCAGGGCACGAGCTCCTCGCGACCGCCGTGAGGTTCGACGTGGCGGCAGACGGCACCGTCACGCTGCCCGACCCGGCCTCCGCCCCCCAGGTCGCGGCCTCGGGCGGACGGCTCACGGTCACCGACGTCCCCACCTTCCACATGCCCGAGACCGGGTCGGCGGGCGCAGGGCGCCTCGTCACGGTCGGGCTCCTGCTGCTCGCAGGTGCTGTCGCAGCGACAGCCGTCCCCGGGCCCCGAAGCCACCCCCTGCCCCTCACCGCCCTCCGGAAGCGGAGGCGCTGACGACGACACGCAGAGCCCGACAGACTCCGCCAGGTCTCACGACCGGGCGCCAGCACGACACCGGACCTTCATGGTCCTCGAGAATCATCAGGAGCACATCACACATGGCACTCACCTTCCGCGGATCTGCGCTCGTCGCAGCACTCGCACTGGCTGCCGTCGGCGTCGGCGGTTCTCCCGCCGTCGCGGCAACCACCATCGACCCGGAATCCGTCGCGTCGCTGTCGATCCACAAGTTCCAGCACCCCGAGACCGCGACCGGCCTGCCCACGTCGAACGGGACCGAGATCGACCCGTCTGCCCTCTCCGGGCTCACCGCGCTCGAAGGGGTCGGCTTCACGGTCACCCAGGTGCCCGGGATCGACCTGACGACCAACGCCGGGTGGTCCTCGGCCGCCGAGCTGACGGTCGACACGGCTGCCTCCGCGGTCGCAGGCCTCCCCGGTCTCAGCGGCGTGACCGCTGCCGACGGTCTGCTGACCTTCTCCGACCTCCCGCTCGGTCTGTACTACGTCGAGGAGACACTCACCCCGGCTGGTGCGCGCGCCGCTGCACCGTTCCTCGTCACGCTCCCGCTCACCGACCCGGTGACCTCGGGTGAGTGGCTGTACGACGTGCACGTCTACCCGAAGAACGTCATCACCACGGCGGGCAAGACCGTCACCGACGCTGGCACCAAGGTCGGCGACGTCGTGACGTGGACCATCACCGGCGACATCCCTGTCGGCGGACGGACCGATGCCTACAGGGTCGTCGATCCTCTCGACTCTCGGCTCGAGCACGTGTCCACCACGGCGACCCTCACCAACGGCACGACGCTGACCGAGGGTGTGCACTACACCTCCGTGCTCGACGTCGCGACGAACACCGTGACCGTCGACTTCACAGCAGCGGGCCTCGACGTCCTCGCAGCCAACGAGGGCGCACAGGTCCAGGTGGTCATCGAGACGACGGTCCTCGAGGCCGGCGAGATCGAGAACATCGCCTCGATCTTCCCGAACCAGCCCAGCATCGACGAGGGGAACCCTGTCGTCACCCCGCCGGCAGTCACGAAGTTCGGCGCGATGACCGCGCAGAAGGTGAACTCCGAGGGTCAGGTTCTCGCTGGCGCTCAGTTCCAGGTCTTCACCTCTCTCGAGAACGCTCGGACCCGCACCCAGCCGGTCACCCTCGGGGGCGTCAGCACGTGGACCAGCGCGCAGGACGGCCTGCTCACGATCTCGGGGCTCGGTTACTCGAACATCGTCGACAACGTCGTGATCGACGACCCGGCCGACTGGGTCCAGTACTACCTCGTCGAGGTCGTCGCCCCGTCCGGGTACGAGCTGCTGGCAGAGCCGATCGCCTTCACTGTGACGAGCGACGACACCACCGTCGACCTCACGATCGAGAACACCGAGGCGAACGGCGGCTTCGAGCTCCCCATGACAGGTGCTCAGGGCGTCACGACCATCATCGCCGCAGGCGTCCTGCTGCTCGTCGGCGCCGCCACGCTCAGTATCCGTTCGCGTCGTTCGTCGCGCTCGGACCGCTGATCGAGGTAGCCGTCAGCCGCCCGTAGGTGCCCTTTACGGCACCTACGGACGGCAGCCGCAAGGAGTCACCTCCTGCCGGCAGGCGCACGTCGCCAGCTCCGGACGGGAGGCGACAGCAGTCGCCACCAGACGAGCGGCACGCGACGTGCAGTGTTCACGGAGAGGGTGCGCGGGCACGAGCCCCGCACCCTCTCACCTACGACAGGACGGACGGTCTGACGTGGCCAAGCGACCACCACGTGCAGCAAGCCATCGAGCGCCCCGTCGGGCACCCCGGCGCAGCGCGGGGGACGTCCAGCGCTCGCAGACGCGCGCGCCCCGAGCGATGGTCGTCCGTCGGTCGCTCGTCGCGCTCCTCGCCGTCGCCGGCGCATCGGTCCTCCTCTATCCCTCGGCGGGGAACTGGTTCTCGGACCGGGCCCACGCGGCGGAGGTGTCCGGGTACACCGAGACTGTCGACTCGCTGCCTGCGGGCGAACGGTCAGAGATCCTCGACCGGGCTCACGACTACAACCGGTCGCTCGCGACCGACCGCATCGAAGACCCGTACGGGTTGGCCGCAGCGACAGCCGCGGCCCCGGCCCGCGAGTCCGAGCAGGAGTCAGGAGGACCCGAGACGACCGGCGCTTCCGGCGACCCGGCAGCGCCTGACCCGGCAGCGCCTGACCAGACAGCGACTGGCCCGGCAGACTCCGCCAGCCCGTCGGACGGCACACGGCTCGGCTACCTCGACCAGCTGCGGCTCGGGAGCTCCGACACGATGGCGCGGCTCCGCATCCCGACCATCGGTGCGTCGCTCCCCGTCTTCCACGGCACGAGCGACGAGACGCTCGAACGTGGTGTCGGGCACCTTCAAGGATCAGCCCTGCCCGTCGGAGGCGCCGGCACCAACAGCGTCTTGACCGGTCACAGCGGGATCCCGCAGTCACGGCTCTTCACAGACCTCCACGACCTGGTCGCCGGTGACGTGGTGACCGTCGAGGTGGTGGGGGAGACCCTCACCTACAGGGTGGAACGGATCGCCACTGTGCTGCCCACCGAGACCGACCTGCTCCAACCGGTCCCTGGGGCCGACCTGCTGACGCTCGTCACCTGCACGCCGATCGGTGTCAACACCCACAGGTTGCTGGTGCAGGCGCACCGCGTGGACGAGGCAGACCTGCCCGCAGCCGTGATCGTCGCGGGCGCTGCTGGCGCAGGGTTCCCGTGGTGGGGGCTGGTGTGGTCCGGCGCGCTCACGTGGGGGCTGTGGTTCGCCGTCAGACCTGCGGCCCTGACCCGCGCCGGAGCAGTCGGCCGCCACCGGGTGCCCGCCCGTGGTGGACGCCGAGGGTCGGCGCTGCGCCGACGACGTCGACCGAGCCAGGTGCGCTAGCGTTCCTCTGTGATCATCTGGCTCAACGGACCCTTCGGAGCGGGCAAGACCACCACCGTACGAGAGCTCCTGAAGGCATCTCCTGGCCTGGTCGAGCTCGACACCGAGCTGCTCGGGTACGCGCTCAGACCAGCCTTGGCGAGCAGGCACCCTGTCGGCGACTTCCAGGAGTGGCCCGCCTGGAGACGCCTCGTGGTGACGGCTCTGACCGAGCTCGCGCGCGCAGACGTCGGTGACGTGGTCGTGCCCCAGACCGTCGTGGTCGAGGAGTACTGGGACGAGATCACCGGGACGCTCGTCGACCGCGGGATCCAGGTCGCCGCCGTCACCCTGCACGTCGACCTGGCAGAGCACCTGCGCAGGATCGAGACCGACATGCTCTCTCGCCCCGAGGACGACGCCGGTCGGGTCCCCGCAGCCCGGTGGCGGCGCGAGCGCCGCCGAGACTACGACAGCGCCCTGCCCTGGCTCCGAGCCAAGACCTACGTGCTCGACACGACGGCGATCAGTCCAGAAGACGTCGCCGAGGCTGTCCTCGCTGCCGTCCCGCGGGGGCTTCAGCACCAACCTCAGGTGTAGCCAGCCCTCGCGGCCCCGGTGACCTACGCTCCGAGTGGCCCTCTAGGTGCCGCGAGAGGACGACCAGCCGACGCGGCACGGGCTGCCACAGCCAGCGCGTCTGCCGGTGGTCGGTCCAGCAGCCTGGTGAGATCTTCGCTCGAGCCGCTCAAGAACCTGTGGCGCACGCTCGAGGCGATCGACAGGAGCATGGGCGGCTGGAACGGCAGCAGCGAGGGGTCCGCGAGGAGCCGTGCACGGTACTCGCCGAGGCCGAGGCTCCGGTAGGGGACGTCCAGCCGCTCTGCGACCTCGCCGACAGTGATCGGGCGACCGACGAGCTCGTAGGTCGCACCGGCGTGGGCGGAGGGCTGAGCCGCGACGACGGCTGCGACCGCTGCGAGATCGGCCCGGGCCACAGCCGCCAGCGCACCGTCGCCGAAGGGCGACTCCAGGACGTCCGGGCCCCAGGTCAGCAGCCCACCGAAGAGCTCCGCGTAGAGGCCGTTGCGCAAGATCGTCCAGTCGAGACCGCTGCCCCTCACCAGGTCCTCGGTGGCCCGGTGGGCGAGCGCGAAGCCGAGGTGGTCACCCGCGCCGGTCAGGCTCGTGTAGACCACATGGGTCACGCCGTCGCGGGCCGCAGCGCCGAGGAGGGCTGCGTGCCGGGCGATCACCTGGTCGTCCTCGGCATAGCCGGCCGAGACGAGCACCAGCGTCGAGACGCCTGTGAGGTCGAGGCTCGCCGGGTCGTCGAAGTCGAGGAGGCGCTGCCCGTCGATGGGCGTCCTCGTGCCTGCGAGAGCCGGCACCCCTCGAGCGCTCAGCTCGTGGAGCGTGAGAGAGGCGAGCTGTCCGGTCGCTCCGGTCACCATGATCATCGCGGTCGAGTCTCCTGTCGTGGTCGTGCCCAGCGGATACGGTGATCCTCGACCCGCCGCGACCACCCCACAAGGAGGCACTTCGATGTCACTCACGCACACCGGTGTGACTGCTGGACCCGCCGAGCTCGATCCCTGCGGGCAGCCTGAGCACCCCGACTGCGGGATCCGTGACCTCCTCGACCGTGTGGGCGACACCTGGTCGGTCTTCGTGATCGTCGAGCTCGCCAACGGGCCGCGGCGCTTCGGCGAGCTCCAGCGCGCCATCGACGGCATCTCCCAGCGGATGCTCACCCTGACCGTGCGCAGGCTGGAGCGCGACGGTCTCGTGACCCGGACGGTGTACGCGACGGTCCCAGCGCAGGTCGACTACAGGCTGACGGAGACCGGGGCGAGCCTCACCCACCTGGTCAAGGCGCTGGCCGACTGGTCGCTCGCGCACCGCGAGGTCATCGCCGACGCGCGGTCGGCCTACGACGCCCAGCACCCGGACAACGTCATGCGTCGGGGGCAGTCCTCGTCGTGACGGACTCGTGGGCGAAGCTCCAGGTCCATGAAGACGTCGGCCCGCTCGTAGGGCGACGGTTCGCGCCGGTCCGCAGGGACGTGCTCGAAGCCGACGGACTCGTAGAGCCGCACCGCCGCGACGAGAGCCGTGTTGCTCTCCAGGACGAGCCGGCTGAAGCCCATCGCGCGAGCCGTCTCGATGGCTGCCGTGATGAGCGCACGCCCGAGGCCCGTCCCGCGGCGGTCCTGCGCGACGGTCATCTTCGCCAGCTCGGCGACGCCGGGACCGTGCGGGAGCAGCGCGACGCACCCGATGCGCGCCTCTCCGTCGCGGGCGATCAGGACAGCACCCCCGGCGTCGACGACCGCGGTCTGCGGGTCGAGCATCACGGCGAGGTCGGTCTCCTCGAGGGCGAAGTGCTGGGTGATCCATCCGGCGTTGAGGTCGTGGAAGGCGCGCGCGTCGGCTGCGCCGTCCATCGGGGCGATGGACACGGAAGCCGGTGCCGGTGCCCGTGCTGAGTCTGGAGCTGGAGCTGGAGCTGGAGCTGGAGCTGGAGCCAGTGCTGGTCGCGGCGTGGAGGTCGTCGAGGTCATGACGTCAGTCTCCGACCTCAGATGGGTGCACGTCCAAGATGAGAATCGGCATATCGATAAACTCTGTGCATGGATCTCGAGCCGCGCGCCCTCCGTCCCTTCCTTGCGGTCGCCGACCTGCTGCACTTCGGCCGTGCCGCTGAGTCGCTCCACATCGCGCAACCTGCGCTGTCCCAGCAGATCAAGCGGCTCGAGCGGGACCTGGGGGTCGAGCTGTTCGTCAGGTCGTCGCGCAGCGTGGCGCTGACCGCGGCCGGCCAGGTGCTGCGCGATCGCGCACGAGCGCTCCTGGCGCAGGGCGAGAAGGACGCCGACGAGGTGGTGCGGGTCGCCCGGGGAGAGCAAGGGCGGCTCGACGTCGGCTTCGTCAGCTCGGCGCTGCCGCTCGGTCCCGTGCGACGGGTCCAGCAGTTCCGCGACGAGCACCCGCTCGTCCAGGTCCACCTCACCGAGGGCTGGACGGCGCACCTCCTCGCACGGCTCCTGCGCGGCGACCTCGACCTCGCGATCGTCCGGGACCCCGACGCCGTCGACGGCGTCGAGCTGACCCCTTTCCACACGGAGCGCTTCGTCGCCGCGGTGGCGTCCACGCACCGTCTCGCCGGGCGGTCGAGCATCCGTGGAGAGGAGATCGCGGGGGACCCCTTCGTGTTCTTCCCACCCGGCGCCGGCGCTCTCGCGACAGCGCGCAACCTCGCCCCTGTCGTGGCTGGCGGTGCGATCCCTGAGGTCGTGCAAGAGGCGTCCAACTGGACGACCCTCCTGCACCTGGTCGCGGCGGGGGTCGGGGTGACCGTCGCGCCCGTCAGCGCGCTGCTCACGGCGCCGAGCGGGGTGGTCGCCCTCGAGCTCGACGGCCAGCACGAACCGAGCACCCTCGCCTGGGCGTCGCGCGCCGACGACACGAGGCCCGTGCTCAGGCGGTTCATCGACGCTGTCTGAGCCGTCGTGCAGCGCGAGGGCCTCTCGGGATCGTGCGCTTCGGGTCGACCGTCGACGGTTGACCGACGTGGGACGAACGACGGCCTGTCCGGAACCGCTGTCTGGCGTCCCCGACGTAGATTGGTGCCCGCAAGACACACCTCACGATCCATCTGAAGGAGAGCGGCCGTGCGCAGCAGCAACCGGGACGAGGTCGACGCCATCCTCAGCCGAGAGGTCACCGAGGCTCTCAACGCCTCGATGCCCGCTGTGGTCGCCTCAGCTGCTCGGGCGCAGCTCGCCTCGACGATGCTGCTGACGTGCTCGACCTGCGGCGTCGTCCTGGGGCTGCTCGCAGCGATCTTCGGCTCGACGGTCTCGAGCGGGCTCGCTGTCCTGGCCGGGATCCTCGTGGCCTTCGCGCTGCTCATCGCGACCATGCTCGTCGCGCTCGTCATCGGTCTCCGGGCCAAGCGGGCGAGGGCGAAGATCGCCGCAGCGGTCGAGCTGGACCACCACGGGAGGCTCGTCCGCGTGCAGGGTCGTCAGGTCTACGTCCGCTGACGGTCCATGGACGCGACCGAGGGACGCGGCACAGGCGCTCGGCGGAGCGGCCCGCGTTCAATCGACGAGACGGGAGGAACCCCGTCGTCCACCCGTGGGTGCAGCAGACCGTCCGAGGATCATGCCTCCGGTGGACGTCCTCCCTGGTCGCTCCGGCCTACGGTGTGGGACGGACAGCCCTGAGGCTCTGAGCAGGTCGTCGTGCGCAGGCGGCACCGACGTGCTCAGCGCGTGCAGGTCGACGCTGTCGTCTCGACATCTGCCGCAGGGAGAATCTCACGTGTTCCACCAGGTGCCGGTCCTGCCGGTCGTCGTCCCCGTCGCTGCAGCGGTCGTCGTGATCCTGCTCTGGACTCTTCGCAGACGTGAGCTCCTCACAGGTCGCCGGGCTGCTGTCGCACTCGCTGTCGGCGTGTACGTCGCAGGGGTCCTCGCGAACACGGTCTTCCCGATCTTCCTCGACAAGCCTTCGGCCGACCAGCCCTGGGACACGTACCTGAACCTGGTGCCGCTGGCCGGCTACGAGGTGCGCGACGCGGTGATCAACATCGTGGTCTTCGTGCCGCTCGGGATCCTCGTCCCGCTCTTCCTGCCCCGAGCGCGGTGGTGGAGCGTGCTCGGTCTCGGTGCGGGCTTCAGCCTGCTCATCGAGGTGGTGCAGTACGTCACCGCGCGCCTCTTGGGCGGCGGCCACGTGGCGGACGTGAACGACCTGCTCTTCAACGTCCTCGGTGCCGCACTGGGTCTCGCGCTGCTCGGAGCGGCGACTCGGCGACCACGAGCCAGATCGACCATCGACGGGTTTCGCTGGCGTTGATCGCCGAGGCGCAGGGCTGCTCGGGCGTGC
Source organism: Sanguibacter biliveldensis (assembly GCF_033798665.1). Taxonomy (NCBI): domain Bacteria; kingdom Bacillati; phylum Actinomycetota; class Actinomycetes; order Micrococcales; family Sanguibacteraceae; genus Sanguibacter; species Sanguibacter biliveldensis. Next base: position 2,290,105 of record NZ_CP138359.1, on the reverse strand, counting down.
CGGACACATCGGACGTAGGGTCGCGGAGTGCGTGGTGGCGCGCGGGTGCCGTGGGCGAGGACTCTCGCCCAGGCTCGCAGGCTCGCCGACCTCTTCGAGCACCTGCTGTGCGCACCGGCCCAGGGCAGTCCGGTCTCGCTCATCCTCATCGGCCCACCGCCGAACCCTGTGGGAGGACCTGCACGATCTCAGCCCCCGGAGCACCCGTGCCACCGATCCAGTACGCCCACCCTCCTCGAGGGCATCGCGCTGTGCGCACGTGGCACCTCGCCTCGACCAGAGACCTCGCGGGTCTGCGCGCCGACGTCTCGAGGATCCTGACCGGCGACCTCGCGTCCGCCCCAGATCAGTCCGTCGACGGGCTCGTGCTCATCGCGAGCGAGCTGGCGACCAACGCGTTGCGCCACGGCGGCGGGTCGGCCACGGTCCACCTGAGCACCGACGGACCGACCTGTCTGCTCGAGGTCGTCGACCGTGCACCTGAGTCACCCCCGCAGGTGGCCGTCGACCGGGACAGCGGGGACGGTGGCTTCGGGCTCGTCCTGGCTCTCGGCGTCGCCCTGGAGGCTGGTTGGTTCCGCACAGAGACGTCCAAGTGCGTGTGGACTGTCCACACGGCCCCCGTCCACGTCCCGTCGTGAGTGACCGCTCGGGACAGACAGTGACCTGACCGGTCGACCCGGGTCAGACGATCGGTCCGGGCACGTCCGACCCAGGTCCGGCCTCGGGCGGGCGCGGCCGGTTCTCCGGGTAGGGGCGTACCAGGACCAGCGCGACGTCGTCGGCCGCCTCCGAGGGCGCGAGCGTCGCCAGGACGTGGTCGGCGAGCTCGTCGAGGGTCTTGGTGTGGCCACCCCGCAGTGCGTCGACCAGCGCTGCGGTGCTCGTGGTCCAGGACACCCCACGGCGTTCGGTCAGGCCGTCCGTGTACAGGAAGAGCGTGTCCTTGGGGTGCATGTCGACGCTGTGCTCGGTGCGGGGCGTGCCTGCGAGGACCCCCAGGAGCGGGTCGTTGTGACGGTCGAGGATCTCGATGGTCCCGTCTGCGCGGAGCAGCAGCGGGTGGGGGTGCCCGGCGTTGGTCCAGCGGACCGTGCGCACCCCGTCGAGGCGACCCACGGGGTCTTGCTCGAGGCGCGCCATGATCGCGGTGGCTGTCGCCGAGGGGCCGAGGTTGAGACCTGCGATGGCCTCGTCGGTGCGTTCGAGGACCGTCGCCGGTGGGTGACCGCTGTCATAGGCGATCGCCCGGATCAGCCCGCGCAGCTGCCCCATCGCGGCTGCGGCGTGGTAGTCGTGGCCGGTGACGTCACCGATCACCAGGGTCGTGGCGCCATCTTTGGTCAGGAACGCGTCGTACCAGTCCCCGCCGATCTCGAGGTCGCGCGCCGCCGGCTGGTACCGCACCACCAGGTGCAGGTGGTCGGGCTCGGGGGGAGCCGTGAACAGGGAGTGCTGCAGGGCGATCGAGGTCTCCCGGGCCTTGGCGTGCTCGAGCTCGAGGACCTGCGCCCTGGCGTCGAGGAAGTCGACCTCGATGCGCTGGAGCGTCGCGGCGCGCAGCGCCCCGGACAGCGCCGCGGCGATCAGCAGCGCGAAGCCGCGCAGGGCCGCGTCGAAGGGGCGCGTGGGAGCGACGTCCAGGATCAGTGCCCCGTCTGCGTCGCCGTGGTCGGTCGAGGACAGCGGTGCCACGATCACCGAGCCGGCGACTGTCACTGCTCGTGAGCTCAGGACCGGGTCGAGCACGTCTGCGCCTGTCTCTCGGGCCAGCGCAGGGTCTCCGGTGACGACGGTCCCCGGTGCGGCCGGGGTGCGCAGGACGATCGAGCACCGCGCGAGGTCGGGGCTCGCGGTCAGCAGGTCGATCGCGGTCTGGGCGATCGTGGCGGGGTCGCTCGGGGTGCGCTGGAGCTCGGCGTAGAGGGAGTCGACCAGGGCGAGGCGCCGCTGGGTGACGACCTGGGTGGTGGTCTCGGTCGCGATGCCCAAGATCCCCGCGACCTCACCCCAGTCGTCGAGCAGCGGGCTGTAGGAGCAGGTGAAGAAGGTCTCCTCGACGAAGCCTGACCGGTTGACCATCAGCTGTTCGTCGGTCGCCCAGGTGGGCAGGCGGGTCGTCATGACCTGCTCGACGGTCGCGCCCAGGCCGTCCCAGACCTCCTCCCACACCGTCGCGAGCGGTGCGCCGAGGGCCGCCAGGCGTTTGTGGGTGCCGAGCATGTCGCGGTAGGCGTCGTTGAAGATCATCGTGAGGTCGGGGCCCCAGGCGATCATCACCGGGAACTTCGTGCTGAAGCACATCCGCGCGGTCTGGCGCAGAGACTCGCCCCACGTGGACATCGCCCCCAGAGGGGTGGACTCCCACGCGAGCTCGAGCGTGGCCGAACCCATCGAGCTGCTGCGAGCAGTCGGACCGAACCACGCTGTGTCCATGGCGTCAATGTACTGCCCACGGGCGTGCACGTGACGAGCTCTGCGCAGAGGGCCGGACGACGGCACGGAGCTAGCCGACGTGCTCGTCCTGCGCGGACGCTCCGGGGGCTGGGACGAGCGGCGCGACTTCCTCGACGACTGAGCGCAGAGAGACCTTCCCAGCCGTGCGCGGTCGTGCGCCCAACGTGCTCCCACCACTGACGTCGAGCAGCGTGCCGGTCGTACGACGAGAGTCCTCAGACAGCAAGAAGCCGATCGCACGGGCGACGTCCTCGACAGCCGCCACGTCGTCGAGGACCGAGAACCCGGCCATGTAGGTCCTGATGGCGGGGTCTTGGAACGCCGGGTGCCCGTTGTCGGTGAACCCGGGCACCACGGCGTTGATCCGGATGCCGCGCGGTGCCAGAGCCTCGGCCGCGTGCCGGGTCAGCGCCTCGACCGCCGCCTTCGACATCGCGTAGACGATGTCCCCGGGGCTCGAGAAGTGCACACCCGCAGACGAGACGTTGACGATGCTCCCGCCGGTGGTCATCCTGCGCGACAGCTGCTGCGTGAGGAAGAACGGGGCGCGTGCGTTGATCGCGAGGTAGAGGTCGAAGTCGTCCGGGTCGGCGGCGTCGAAGGAGGGGCCGAGCAGCTTGGCGGCGTTGTTGACGAGGCCCTTCAGGGGCAGAGAGTCGTGCTCGACCAGCAGCCGGTCCACCTCGGACACCAGATGCTGCACCCCCGACATCTCGCCGAGGTCGGCCTGGACAGGCCAGCATCGTCGCCCCATCGACTCGGCGTGGGACACCAGGGCGTCCACCGCTTCACGGCGTCGGCCGTGGTGGGCGACGACGTCGTGACCACGGTCTAGCAGCAGTCGAGCCGTCGCTGCACCGATCCCACCGGAAGCACCGGTCACGAGGACGGCGCTCTGCTCCTCCGTCATCGTCGCCCCTCTGCGGCCGGGGCACGGAGCAGTGCGACCATCCCCAGCGCCGCCTGCTCGAGCAGGCGCGGCGCGTCGTGCCACAGTCCCTGCGTCCGGCAGTAGTCCATCGTGCCCATCCCGCTCGCGACGACCAGCCAGCCCGCCGACGTCAGGTCGACGTCGTCACGGAGCTCGCCGTCCACCCGCGCTGCGTTCAGCAGGGCATCGACGAAGGTGAGCCACGTCTGGAACGGGTCGAGGCGTCGTCCTGGGAAGGCGTGGCGTGCGCCGGACGCGAGGCAGACGCCGGCGCGGACGAGGACGTCGCCCGCGAGGTTCTCGCCGACGAGCCTGAAGGCGAGGACGAGACGGTCGAGGGCCGAGCCGTCGTGGCTCGCGAGCCGATCTTGCACAGCGTGCATGCTGGCCCTCTCGTGGTCGAGCACGACCGTGCCGATGTGGTGCGTCGAGGGGAAGGCTCTCAGGGCCACCTCTGACGGGACAGCGGCTTCTGCGGCGATGTCCGCGATCGAGATCTCCGCGAAGGAGCGGGTGGTGAACAGCTCGGAGGCTGCACGCACGAGGGCGTCTCTGCTGGCGTCGACGTGGTTCATGCTCCAGGTGATCCCTTCGAGGGTGCGGGCGTGGGTTCGACGTAGGCGAGGCTCGCCCTGGCATGCACGAGAGCCTCGATCTGCGACTCTGCAGAGATGTCGTGGATGCGTCGGCCGTCCCGGTCGAGGACGCGGTGCCGAGTGACCCGCGTCGAGCTGGAGACGCGAGACGGCAACGGCCGGGGAGTCTTACTGATGTCGATCGTCATCGAGCGCATCCAGAGCTCACCACGACGGTGCTCGACAGGCATGCTCTGGTAGATCGTCGCCTGGGTCATCTGACCCATCGTGACGAGCAGGTCGATCGCGCTGACCGCGGGGGAGAACGCGGCCTCTACCCCTGACAGCACAGGCATCTGGGCTCCCGGACGAGGATAGAAGTCGTGGAGGGCTCCGACGCCTTCGTCGACGGTGCGCGGGGTCAGCGACGTCTCAGCGCCGACGTGCCGGAAACCCTCGGAGTAGACCGAGGGTGTCCCGTCGTCGCCGCCCTCAGGTCCTCTGGCTGCCGAGCGGCGCAGGGCGAGCCGCGTACGCATGCCGCCGGTGTCTGCCGTGAGCGACAGGTCGGTCTCACCGATGACCCCCTCGACGTCGAGGACGAGCGGGATGCTCGCGAGATCGGTCCTCGGCCCCGTGGGAGCGCGGAGCTCGACCCGCTCGACCCAGTAGGAGGACAGGCGAGCCGGGTCGGCGAGCCTCTCGAGCACGATCAGCGGGAGGGCGATGGCGTCGACCGAGCTCAGGTGCGGTGTGCGGGCCGAACCGTCCCTGCCGCGGGACCAGTCCTGCGGATAGAGAGCCGCGACGACGGCGTGCGCGCGGCAGTCGTCGATCGGGTCCTCGCGGACCGTGCCGACCTCGTAGCGGACCTCTCGATAGCCCTCGGCGAAATACCTCCCGTGGGCGGGGCCGAGAACTGCGGTCAGAGGCGTCTTTGTCGTTTCCCCCTGGAGCATGTGATTTACATTACAGTCCCGGGCCTAACGTCCGCCTGCGGTGTCCGTACTGTTTTGAGGTCTTTCGTCGGGCTGGTTGATATCGTTGCGGCATGCAGACCAACCTCGGAGGTAGGCCCCAGACGCCGGGGTTGAGCGAAGCACTGCTGCAGGCGGCGGAGAGGACGATGGTCTCCGAGGGTTTCGAGGCCCTGACGGTCGACCGGCTCGTGACCGAGGTCGGCACGACCAGGCCCACGTTCTACAGGCGCTTCCCGAGTACGTCCGCCCTCGCCTTCGAGGTCATCTGGCGGCGCTTCGGTACGGGTTCGCCGGTCGATACGGGCTCGCTCTCCGACGACCTCCTCACGTTGCAGCGCGAGGACATCGCGATGTTCTCGACCCCGCTGATGCAGCGCAACCTCCCTGGGCTGGTGAGGTTGGTCCGCAGCGACCCGGAGATCCGGAGCCGTTACCGCAGCGACTTCATCGAGCCCCGTCGGGCGAACGTCCGTGACCTGATCTGCTCTGCGGCGGACCGAGGGGAGATCCCCAGCGCTGACGTCGACTTCGAGCTCGTCTGCGACCTGCTCATCGGACCGTTGCTCGCGCGCACGCTCCTCCCGCTGGAGGGGGCCCTGGACGACCGTCTCGCGCGGATGACCGTGCAGACGGTGATGACGCAGCTCGGCGCCTCGCCGCACGGGACCAAGGCCTAGCCAGCGTCGACGGACTCCGCCTCCTGGGTCGCGTCCCGCGTGAGACCGACCTCCTGCGCTGTGGCCTGCGCTCTGACCTGCGACGTCGGAGCACGGACCCCTCCCGGCGCCCGGAGGGCCCTCGGTAACCCTCTGGGCGCGCTGATCTCGAGTGCTTGTCCTCTCCGGAGACCACTGTTACGGTGAGGCGCGTAACGAAACCTCGACCGTCGCAGGGGGATCTAGGTCGAGGTATCTGCGCCCGGGGATCGGCTTCACCCCCCCCGGATCCAGGCGGAGAGCCAGCTCTTCGCGCAGCAATGACGCTTCTGGAGAGGAGGACATCATGGAGAAGGCATACCAGGCACCGAGCATCGTCGCCGCAGGCGACTTCACAGAGCTCACGCAGGCCGTGCGAGACGGCGGGGTCGTCGACTTCGTCGGCGGATGGTGGTTCTGATCGGACACCGCTGAATCACTGAGCGCCGCCCTGGCGACCACGTCTCGACAGGGCGGCGCTCACGCGGACGGACAGTCGCGCGGGACCTGGGCCTGCGCACGATCGACGGGGGCGGCTGATGGGATTCGTGGTTCTGGCTGACACGCCCGAGCACTCTGCAGTGGCCGACTCGTGCCTGGCCCAGGGGTGGTCCTGCACGACTCGTCATGCCTCAGGGCGCCCCTGGATCGTCCGGACGTCTCGGTCCCGCGCCCCTGAGCAGCTCGTCTCGGCCGGGAGTCGCCGGATTCTGGCCGTCGGCGCGGTCCACGCGCACGACGGAGCGGGTGTCCTGGAGCGAGGCCTGGGCCAGGCTCGCACCGCGTCAGACCTCGTCGCTCTGCGCCGCCACCTCTCCGGGGACTTCCATCTGTTCATCAGCACAGAGGACGGCACGGTCCAGGCCGGCTCGATCTCTCGGACACGCAGGCTCTGCAGCACACGGCTGCGAGGCACGGGTGCCGTCGTGTTCTCGGACAGCGCGTCGTTGCTCGCCGAGCTCGGTGGCCTCCCTGTGGACGAGCAGCTGGTGCCCGTGTGGGCGCTGGCCTCCTACCCTCCGCACCCCGTCGACGACCTGCCGCTGTGGCGAGGGGTCGACGCTGTGCCGCCCGGATCCTTCGCTGCCCTCGACCGCGACGGGACGCTGCGTCTGACCAGCTACTGGTCGCCTCCGACTCCTGAGATCGGCGATGCCGAGCAGGCGGCCGACCTGGTCCGGACTGCGCTCTCGCGGGCCGTCGAGGCCCGGTCCGCGAGCTTCGCGTCGGTCAGCGCGGACCTGTCCGGCGGGCTCGACTCGACGAGCCTCGCCTTCATGCTGGACCGCCACATCGCGACCTTCGAGACCTTCCACTCGCTGTCCGACGACAGCCTGAACGACGACGCACGCTGGGCGGCCGTCGCGGCAGCCCGGCTCCCAGGTGCCGAGCATCATGTGTTCCCCTACGACGAGTCACCGACGTGGTACACGATGGTGGAGGACCGGTCGTACTCCCGTGACACACCAGACCCCATGGCACGGACCCACGGGAAGTCCTTGTACCTGCACACCCGGGTCGACGTCGCCGCCCCGCACGCGCGCCTCAACGGCACCGGCGGCGACGAGCTGTTCTCGATGGACGTGCTGGCGATGCACGACTACCTGACGACGGACCGGGGTGCCGCGAAGAAGCCCTTCGAAGCCTTCGTGTACGAACGCCACGACGTGCCGCGCACGGTCCGCCGCCGGATGGCGAAGGACCCAGACCGTGACGTCTCCTTCGAGGACTGGTTCGCCCGTCTCGGCGCCGCGACAGTCTCCGAGAGGAGGCCGTGGTCCCTCGGCTGGGAGTCGACGCCTCGCCTGGCGCCGTGGATCACCGACGACGCACGTGCGCGGCTGGGGGACCTGTTCGAGGGCCGCGGCCGCAGCCTCGGTGACCTCGCACCGCTGTCTCCGCGCAAGCCGCAGCACGAGATCATGAAGCTCGTCCGCATCGGCGGGGACGTGACCCGGAGGATGACGGCACTCTCTGCCGGGCACGGTGTATGGGTGGAGAGCCCGTTCCTCGACGAGGCCGTCGTCGAGGCAGCGCTGCTGGCGAAGCCCTCGGTCCACATCCGCACAGGGACGTACAAACCGCTGCTCGGCGCAGCCATGCGCGGCATCCTCCCGCCTGCTCTTGCCCAGAGGAGGTCCAAGGGTGGGTACAACCGCGAACTCTACCGCGGGCTCGAGCAGAACCGACCGGCCCTGCTGGAGCTGTTCGGGCAGGACAGCCGAGCCGTCGCACGAGGCATCGTCGACCGTGCCTCGGTCGTCGACGCGCTGAGCGGCCTGCCGGCCACGGTGTCGACATTCATGGACCTCGACGTCGCGATCGGCCTAGAGCTGTGGCTGCGGGACGTCGAACGACCGAGATACCCGTCGCTGCAGAAGGAGCTGGCCCGATGAGCTACGTGCTGAACCCCTCGCTCGAGATCGTGGAGGCCGAGGGAGGAGGGATCGCCCTCGACAAGAAGTCGGGCGCCTACCTGCAGCTGAACCCGTTGGGGTTCACGGTGCTCCAGGCGATGATCGACGGACGCTCCCTCGCCGAGATCCAGGACGATCTCGTGCAGGAGTTCCCCGAGCAGGCTGGGCGGATCGGCGCGGACCTGGACGCTCTGGAGCAAGACCTGCTCGCACGGTCCGTGGTGAAGAAGGCGAGCCGATGACGCCTCCGAGGCTCTCGCTGTCGATGCGGCTCAGGACGTGGTGTGCGATCGGGGTGGCGCGGCTGCTGTCCACGATGCGGCCCGGGCGGCTGGAGAAGTCCCTGCGCGCACTCTCCGCAGGCGCACGCCCGGCGACCCGTGAGGAGGCTCTGCGCTGCTACGAGGCCGTGGTCGCGACGAGCGCGCGGTGCGCAGGCCGGTGGTGCCTGCAGCGCTCGGTCGCCGTCTCGCTCCTCTGCCGGAGCAGCGGCAGCTGGCCCGAGTGGCAGAGCGGGGCGTGCCTGATGCCGTTCCGCGCCCACGCGTGGGTCGCGGTGGACGGTGTGCCCGTCGGAGAAGACCCGGCTCTGGCGGACTACTTCCGGCCGGTGATCTCCGTCCACCCGCGGAAGGCGGCTGTCAGAGAGGTCTGACGCGGGGGAGCGGCGGCTCTCGTCCGGGCGGAGACGGGCGTGCTCAGGGGACGCGTCTCGCCTGGGTCAGCGGATGCTGAGCAGCTCGTCGGTGGATCGGCGCCCGGTCGGTATGGCGAGACGCCCGACAGGTGACGACGAGTCCGGGCGACCGAGGGCAACGGCATGTCGGGCGCTCCAGCCAGGCTCAGCGCCGACGACGGTCGCCGCGGTGTCGGCGTTCTCCTCGGGGTAGAGGCTGGTGACGCAGCTTCCGAGCCCTGCCGAGGCGGCGGCGAGGGTCAGGGACTGGGCGATCCTCCCGGCGTCGAACTCGGTGTCGAGGTGGCGTTCGCGCGGGCTCAGCAGGACCACGACGACCGGCGCCGTGGCGAGGTGTGCGGCGTACGCACCGAGCCCCGCCAGCCCTGCCCGGGTGGCCTGGTCGTAGACCGCCACGAATCGCCACGGCTGCCGGTTGCGCGCCGAACCTGTCCACCTCGCCTGGTCCACCAGCTGCCTGACCACGCTCACCGGGACGTCCTCGTCCAGGAACGAGCGGACGGTCCGACGTGCGATGAGCGAACGGAGCTGTTCCATCTGGCCATCCTGCCCGGTCGGCTCGTCCCAGAGGCGTTCGTGCCCGGGGGAGGGGTGGCCGGTGCGGGGGCCTGGGCCCGAGGGGCTCAGAGGGGTGGACGAGGTCGAACCGACCTGGGCCGCGCCTCCCGAGAGCCTCATGAGGCCGGCGTCGGTCGGGACGAAGCCGCAGGCGTCGAGGTAGAAGCTCTTCAGGTGCTCTTCGAAGTCGACGTGGAGCCATTCGCAGCCTGCGCGGGCGGCGTGGTCACGCGCGACCTCGATCAGGTGGACACCCACGCCCTGCCGACGGGAACGCACTGCGACGAGAGTGTCCTCGACGAAGGCGTGGGCACGTCCGTCCCAGGCGATGGCGACGAAGCCGACCAGCCCTCGATCGTCACGAGCGGTGACCCAGCCCAGGCTGTTGCTGTCGAGCTGGTGGTTCCAGCCCGTCTGCTCGAGCTGATGGCCGAAGCCCTCGGCGTGCAGGCTGCTGAGCTCTGGGTCGGTGAACGCTCCACGCCATGCGTAGAGGAGGGGACCGCGATCGGGACCGGGCACTGCGCCTCCTGGGTCGTGGCCTTGCCTGGATGGTCTCTGGGTGAGTCAGAGCACGGCAGCACACTGCCGTCTGTCTCGAGCCCGGTCAACGGGATATCTCCGGTCCGGGCAGGACCCTAGCGCTCGGCGTGCTTGACGAGAAGATCGCCGACTACCGCCATCCGGGGACCGACCGGGTGCTCCTGGTGGTGCGCCGCGGCCGGGGTGCCGTGGTCGGCGTCGACGACGTGGTCGTCTGCACCCCGGACAGCCTCGGCGAGCCGTCGGAGCTCGTCAGAGTCCCTGTCGGCGCGCCACACGAGCCCTAGGGCTGAGTCGGGCAGACCTGTGAGCGGGACGAAGGCCACGTCTGGGCGCTGGCTGTACTCGGCTGTGGCTGCGCACACGACCAGCCCGACCTGCGCCGACGCGACCTCCGAGAGGCCCTCTTGGATCGTGCCCGCCCCTGCGGTCGTCGGGATCGCCCTGCCTCCGGGGGTCGACGTCGGAGCGTGCACGTCCAACCAGTACCTGGGGGCCGCCCCGGTCACAGGGACTGTCGTGATCTCGGCCAGCCTCTCGACCGAGACGGTGTCCAGGGCCGCGAAGCGGTGACTCTTCGAGACGGCGAGCACGGGAGGCCTGCGCGAGAAGACCGCACCGGTGACGAGCTCGGGTTCGTCGACAGGCAGCAGCACGATCGCTGCATCGATGCTCCCGGCCAGCACCTGGGTGAAGGGGTCCCCCAGGGGCAGCTCGTGGGTGCTCACGGCGCGCTGTGGGTCGTCCCGCCCGAGCTGGGCCAGCACCGCGGCGAGCGCCGGGTAGATCGCGCCCTGGAAACCGACCCGGAGCCGCCGCGGTGTACCGCGCGCTCGCAGCCGTGCGTCGTCCAAGACCGTCACGAGTGCACGATGGGCTGGCTCGAGCGAGGCGTAGAGGTCCACCCCGAGAGGCGTGAGCTCGACCCTCCGGCTCGTGCGCTCCACCAGCCGCGCACCGATCCGGCGCTCGAACGCGCTGACGAGCTGGCTGACCCGGCTCTGCGAGACGAAGAGCCGCTCTCCGGTGCGACCGAAGTGCAGCTCTTCCGCGAGCACGATGAAGCACTCGATCTCGCGTACCGGAAGCTCTGCCATCGACTCTCTCCTCACGTCGCACGGACACTCACCCTGCTCGATCGATGAGGTGGGCTCATGAGTGTATGAGTGATCGCCCGTAGATGGCCCGTGCCCTTCTCCGGTCTGCTGGATCCATGGACCATGCACACCGGGCACAGCCCTCCTCACCCAGATCTGGCTTTCCAGCCTCTTCGCCCCGCGACACCGAGAACCGCTGGGCCGCGGTGCTCCTCGTAGCTGCCTCGACCTTCGTCGTCGTCGCTGCTGAGATGATGCCCGTCGGGCTCCTCACCCCCATGGGTTCCTCTCTGCAGGTGAGCGGAGGAACTGTCGGTCTCTCCCTGACCATCACCGGTCTGGTCGCCGCTGCCACCGCGCCCTTCGTCCCTGCCGTGGCGGGACGGTCCGACCGTAAGACCGTCCTCGTCGTCCTGATGGCGCTCGTCGCGCTGGCCAACGCGCTCACCGCCGTCGCCCCGACCTTCGCCGTCGTCGCCTGCGCGCGCATCGTGCTCGGAGCAGGGATGGGAGCTGTCTGGGCGCTCGCGGCCAGCCTCGCACCGCAGCTTATCGAGCGACGGTCGGTCGGGGCGGCCACCACGCTCGTCTTCAGCGGGATCGCCGTGGCCTCTGTCCTCGGCGTGCCCGTCGGGACCTTCGTCGGCGGAGTCATGGGATGGCGGGCCTCGTTCTGGGGTCTCGCCGCAGCTGCCGCCCTCGTCTCGGCCGCGATGGTCGTCGTGCTCCCACCGATGCGCCCAGAGGCGCGTCCTCCCCTGGGTCGCGTCTCCTCGGTCCTGCGCAGGCGAGGCGTCGCGTCCGGTCTCGTGCTCACGGCCTTCCTCGTGACAGCCCACTTCGCCGCCTACACCTACGTCCGTCCTGCGCTCGAGCGCCTCGTCGGGCTGGACGGCTCTCAGATCGGCACCATGCTCGTGGTCTACGGGGTCCTGGGTGTCGTCGGTACCTTCGTCGTCGGCCCCGTGGCCGTCAGGGTGCCCAAGCCCGTGTGCGCCGTCCTCGCGCTCGGGATCGCCGCGACGCTCGTCGTCCTCCCGCTGGCGGGGACCTGGTCTCTGGTCGTCGTCGCAGCGCTCGTCGGGGTGTGGGGTCTGTCCTACGGAGGCGTGTCGGTCAGCACGCAGTCCTGGATGGCGGCCGCCGCGCCAGCCGACCGCGAGCTGACGTCAGCGCTGTGGGTCGCGGTCTTCAACGCGAGCATCGCCCTGGGGGCGCTCGGGGGCGGTCAGGTCTACGACCGAGCCGGACCCACCTCGGTCTTCTGGGTCGCAGCAGGGTTCGCCGCCGTCGCGCTCGTCGTCGCCGCCGTGAGTGCTCCTCGCCAGGATGCGGAGAGGCTGGGTCGGCCGGTCTGATCCTCGGAGGCGCCGGTCTGCGTGCGCTGTGCTCGTGGCCTGTGGGCACACCCGGTCTGAGCTCGGACGGAGGCCGTGGCTGTGCCGTCGGCAGGGTGAGGAGCGCGGGCGTGCCGCACCTCGACCGCGGACGCACCGCGACGTGCGGCGCGTCGTGCGGGGAGACCGCCGATGGTCGCGGGAAGAGCTGGTGCCCCGGGTGGGATTCGAACCCACACTGGATCGGGTTTGAGCCGAACGCCTCTGCCGGTTGGGCTACCGGGGCCTGGTGCTTGCTGGCAGTGCCCGACTATGAAACCACAGACAGGGGTCGGTGCGGGCATCCGGTGGCGGGCGCCTGGGGACCCGCACCGACCTCTCGAGGTGGACCAGGCCCGACGACCCAGAGGAGGGGAGCGGTCCGCGGCGCGAACCCGACCGGACGGTAGGTGTGGCACAGACGACGTGCGCAGATGCTCACCGCCCAGGTCCCGACCGACTAGGATGAACCCGTGACGGACAACGAAGAGAAGAAGAGCATGCTGCCTCTGGACCTCCCGCCTCTCCTGGAGCCGGTCGAGACCCCCGAGGAAGAGCCCGCAGCACCCCCGGCGCGCAAGGTGCGCCGTGCCGTCGTCGCCGAGGACGAGGCCCTCATCCGCATGGACGTCGTCGAGACGCTCCGCGAGGCTGGCTTCGACGTCGTCGGCGAGGCCGGCGACGGTGAGACCGCCGTCAGGCTGGCCCTCGAGCTCAAGCCCGACGTCGTCGTGATGGACGTCAAGATGCCCGAGCTCGACGGCATCTCGGCAGCCGAGCGCATCGGCAAGGCGCACGTCGCGCCCGTCGTCCTGCTCACGGCGTTCTCGCAGACCGAGCTGGTCGAGCGTGCCCGCGACGCCGGGGCGATGGCCTACGTCGTCAAGCCCTTCAGCCCCGCAGACCTGCTGCCTGCTGTCGAGATCGCGATCTCGCGCTACTCGCAGATCAGCGCCCTCGAGGCTGAGGTCGCCGACCTCGCCGAGCGCTTCGAGACGCGTAAGCGTGTCGACCGCGCCAAGGGTCTGCTCATGTCGAAGATGGGCCTGAGCGAGCCGGAGTCCTTCCGCTGGATCCAGAAGACGTCGATGGACCGTCGCCTCACCATGCGTGAGGTCGCCGACGCCGTCATCGACCAGGTCGGCGACAACTGATCTGATCTCACACTGCCCGCTGTTGACCCGCACGGGTCAGCAGGGGCACGCTAGGTCGAAGCGTCCACCCCCTCTCGAGGAGCCTTGCCCATGCGTGCACTGGTCGATGTCCGGCCCGCCGTCGCGTCGGACCTCCCGGTCCTGGCGAGGCTGAGCGTCTCCGCACGGCACGAGGCTGGTACGGGTGTCCAGCTCTGCGTCAACGACGAAGAGCGTCTGACACGGCAGCTCGCGACCCTCACGGGTCTGCCGGGTGGTCGTATCAAGGTCGCCGTGATCGAGGGGCAGCCCGTCGGGTTCATGCTCGTGCGCATCATCGAGCCGAGCCTGTTCAGCGACGTCACGTCGGTGTACATCGAGGCGCTCTACGTGTCGCAGGACTTCCGTCGTCGCGGGGTGGGGCACGCGCTGCTCACGGCGGCCGGCGACCTCGCCGCGTCGGTCGGTGCTCTCGACGTCTACTCCGTGCCGCTCCCTGGTTCCCGAGGTGTGCAGCGCTTCCTCGCCAGGCTCGGCTTCGCGCCCGCAGCATCGCACCGTGTCGTCACCACGGCCGTGCTGCAGCGCAAGCTCGCCGCCGAGAGCGCCGGCCGCCGCCACCAGGTCCGCAGCATCGAAGACCTCATCGCCCGGCGTCGCCGCGCGCGCATCGAGACGAACAGCGGTCCGCTCGACCTGCGCAGCTTCCAGGCGAGCCTGTCGCTCGACAAGGCCCCGGAAGAGCCGTCGGCGACCGACGAGGCCGCCGCAGCGGACGACCTCGTCGAGTCCTCAGACCGTCGGCACGAGCACCAGGCAGGTTAGCCGCGCCGTGCAGGTCCGCCTGCCCCGGTCGTCGGTCACGACGATCTCGTAGCTCGCTGTCGTCCGCCCCAGGTGGAGCGGCGTCGCGATCCCCGTGACGATCCCGGACCGTGCCGCCGAGTGGTGCGTCGCACCCACCTCGATCCCCACCACCGTGCGCCCCTCGCCCGCGTGCGCCTGGGCCGCGAGCGACCCGAGAGTCTCAGCGAGGACGACGCTCGCACCCCCGTGCAGCAGCCCTGCGGGCTGGGTGTTGCCCTCGACGGGCATGGTGCCCACGGTGCGCTGAGCACCGATCTCCAGCAGCTCGATCCCCATCCTCTCGATGAGCGTCCCGCGGACGAGGTCGGCGATGACGGGGGAGGCGACTGTGGCGTCGCCCTGCGTGGTGTCGTTGTCGGTCATGGGAGATAGGTTTGCAGGTGTGACCGACACTTCGCGACCCAGACTCCTGCTGATCGATGGCCACTCGATGGCCTACAGGGCATTCTTCGCCCTGCCGGTGGACAAGTTCTCCACCACCTCTGGCCAGCACACGAATGCCGTCCACGGGTTCATCTCGATGCTCGCGACGCTGCTGCGCGTCGAAGAACCCACGCACGTGGCCGTCGCCTTCGACGCTGGCTCGACCACCTTCCGCACCGAGGCGCTGCCCAGCTATAAGGGCACCCGCGACGCGACGCCCGAACCCTTCAAGGGGCAGGTGCCCCTCATCAAAGAGGTCCTCGAGGCGATGCACGTGCCGCACCTCGAGAAGGACAACTTCGAGGCCGACGACATCCTCGCGACCCTGTCCTCGCAGGCCGACGCGCTCGGCATGGAGGTGCTCGTCTGCTCGGGCGACCGTGACTCCCTCCAGTTCGTCAACGAGAACGTCACCGTGCTGTACCCGGTCAAGGGTGTGTCCGAGCTCGCCCGGATGACCCCGGAGGCCGTCCGCACCAAGTACGGCGTCGAGCCCCACCAGTACCCCGAGCTCGCCGCCCTCGTCGGCGAGACGAGCGACAACCTCCCGGGTGTCCCGGGCGTCGGCCCGAAGACGGCCGCGAAGTGGATCAACCAGTTCGGCAGCCTAGAGCAGATCCTCGACCGCTCCGACGAGATCAAGGGCAAGGCTGGGGAGTCCCTGCGCGACAACCTCGACGTGGTCCGTCTCAACCGCCAGCTCAACCACCTGCTGACCGACGTCGAGCTGCCTTTCGGCCCGGACGACCTCAAGGTCCAGCCGTGGGACCGCGAGGCCATGAGCACGGTCTTCGACGCGCTCCAGTTCCGGACGCTCCGCGAGCGTCTCTTCGCGATGCACCCTGCGGCAGACGACGACGAGAACGTCGGCCCGTCGGTCGACGTCACCCTCGAGGACCTCGCTCCGGGACTGCTCGAGGCCTGGTTCGCCGAGCACGACCAGCGTCCGCTCGGGCTCGACGTGGCCGGACGACCCGTCCCCGCAGGCGGAGACGCCTGGGCGCTGGCAGTCGCCGACGGACCCGCCTCGGCTGTCGCCCTCGACCTGACCGACCTCTCGGACGACGATGACCGTGCGCTCAGCGACTGGCTCTCCGACCCCACCCGGCCCAAGGTCGTGCACGGCGGCAAGTCCGTCTGGCACGAGCTCGCGTCTCGGGGATACTCCCTCGAGGGGGTCGTCTTCGACACCGAGCTCGCCGCCTACCTCTGCTTCCCCGACCAGCGCAGCTATGACCTCGGCGACCTCGCCGAGCGTCACCTGCACCGCGAGCTGACACCGCTCGACACGTCGAACGGCGACCAGGGTGCGCTCGACCTCGCCGTCGGCGAAGACAGCGAGGGCGGGCGTCTCGCCGTCCGTGCTGCTGCGTTGACCGATCTCGCCGAGGTCCTGCGCGGCGAGCTCGGCGACCGCAGCGCCGAGTCCCTGCTGACCGACCTAGAGCTCCCGCTCTCGGCGGTGCTCGTGCACATGGAGCGTCACGGGATCGCGATGGATGTCGACTACCTCCGCGAGCTCGAGCAGCACTTCGGTGAGCTCGTGGCCGGGGCCGCCGGAGCGGCTTACGAGGTGATCGGGCGCGAGGTGAACCTCGGGTCGCCCAAGCAGCTCCAGGAGGTGCTCTTCGAGCAGCTCGAGATGCCTAAGACCAAGAAGATCAAGACGGGGTACACGACCGACGCGGCGGCGCTGGCGGACCTCTTCGTCAAGACCGAGCACCCCTTCCTCAAGTTCTTGCTCGAGCACCGGGACTCGACCCGGCTGCGCCAGACGGTCGAGGGTCTGCTCAAGTCTGTCGCGGACGACGGGCGCATCCACACGACCTTCCAGCAGACCATCGCGGCGACGGGTCGACTCAGCTCGACCGAGCCGAACCTGCAGAACATCCCGATCCGCACCGAGGCCGGGCGCCGCATCCGTCGCGCCTTCGTGGTCGGTGACGGGTACGAGACCCTGCTGACTGCCGACTACTCGCAGATCGAGATGCGCATCATGGCGCACCTCTCGGGCGACGAGGGCCTCATCGAGGCCTTCCGGACCGGCGAAGACCTGCACAACTACGTGGGCTCGCGCGTCTTCCAGGTCGAGACCTCAGCCGTGACACCGGCCATGCGCTCGAAGATCAAGGCGATGTCCTACGGCCTCGCCTACGGGCTCTCGTCCTTCGGCCTGTCTAACCAGCTGAACATCGACGTGAAAGAGGCCTCCAAGCTCATGGAGGACTACTTCACGCGCTTCGGTGGTGTGCGGACGTACCTCGCCGGAGTTGTCGACGAGGCGCGTGCTAACGGGTACACGGCCACGATCATGGGGCGCCGCCGCTACCTGCCCGACCTCACGAGCGACAACCGTCAGCGCCGGGAGATGGCCGAGCGCATGGCCCTCAACGCGCCGATCCAGGGCAGCGCAGCCGACATCATCAAGGTCGCGATGCTCGGGGTCGAGAAGGAGATCGCGGTCCGCGGGCTGAAGTCCCGCCTGCTGCTCCAGGTCCACGACGAGCTCATCCTCGAGGTCGGCCACGGCGAGCTCGAGGAGCTCACCGCCCTCGTCCGCGAGCAGATGGGATCGGCGGCCGACCTGCGCGTCCCGCTCGACGTGTCGGTCGGCACGGGGTCCAGCTGGCACGACGCCGGACACTGACGACAGCTCGTGCGGGCAGGCTCGCACCCCGGGCCGACGTGGACGCTCAGCCCGGCGTGCGCGCGCTGAAGATCGCCGTCCCGGGGAGGAGGCGTCCGCGGGTCGGGCTCCATCCTCCCCAGGTCTGGTCGTGCCCCTCGGGCCACTCCGGCTCGACCACGTCGACGAGCTGGAGCCCCGCGGCCGTGATCTCACGGACGTGGTCACCGAGCGTCCGGTGGTACTCGGCGTAGGTGACGGTCCCGCTCTCGTCCCGCTCGGCGTACGGCCTGCGGTCGAAGTATGACCGCTGAGCCGTGAGCCCGCGCTCGGTCGGGTCGTCGGGGAAGGCCCAGCGGACGGGGTGCGTCACGGAGAACACCCACCGTCCGCCGGGCCGCAGCACGCGCGCGACCTCGGCGTGCACGGCCAGGGCGTCGGGGACGAAGGGGATCGCACCGTAGGCGCTGAAGACCACGTCGAAGCTCGCGTCGGCAAAGGGCAGGACCCGGGCGTCGACCTGGAGGACCGGGACGTGCGTCCCCTGCGCAGCATCGATCCGCAGGCTCTCCCGCAGCATCCCGTGGGAGACGTCGGTCGAGACGACCCGCGCTCCCTGGCGGGTGAGCCACCTGCCGCACTGCGCCGCACCAGAGCCGATCTCGAGCACCTGGGCACCGCGCAGCGACTCGAGAGGCCCGAGCAGGTGCGCGTCCTTCTCCCGGAGTCCTTCCGGGCACCAGCAGAAGTCGTCGGCGCCGAGAAATTCGCCGTGCTCGTCGAGGTATTCCGTCGCGTTCTCGTCCCACCAGCCGCGGCTCGCAGCCCCGGCTGATTCGTCGGGCACGTCCTGGTAGCCGGCGCGCAGCGCTCTGTCGTTCGTCACGGGACCAGTCTGAGGCATCGGGTCGCTCGGCTGGCCGACCTCTCGGTGGGCGAGCGCGCCGGTCTGCCGACGAAGATGCTGGTCAACCCGCCGCGCGACACGCTGCTGGGCTCGCAGCGGGCCTGCCGGGCGGGGCGCCCCTCGCGTGCGGCCTGTCCTCTGCGGGGGTGTGGTCAGCAGAGCGACACCTGTCCCTCCGGATGGGACCAATGGCGGCTCGGACCAGCGGAGGGGCTCTGTAGGGTTGAGGTCGAGGGTCCAGTTCTGGACCACGCGACGACGCTGCTCACCTGACACTTCTTGAGGGAGTTTGAATGAGAATCGGTCTGCTCACCGGCGGTGGCGACTGCCCAGGGCTCAACGCTGCGATCCGTGCGGTCGTCAAGCAGGGGCTGGGGGAGTACGGGCACACCATCATCGGCTTCCGCAACGGGTGGAAGGGTGTCGTCGACGGCGACGTCCGGACCATGTCCCGTGAGGACATCCGCAACGTCCTTCCCCAGGGCGGGACGCTGCTGGGCACCGCGCGGTACCACCCGCACTCGGCAGACGGCGGTCTCGACGGCGTGATGGCGACGCTCGAGGCCGAGCGGATCGAGGCGCTCATCTGCATCGGTGGTGACGGGACGCTCCACGCGGCCAACAAGGTCGCCGAGCAGGGCATCAAGATCGTCGCGATCCCCAAGACCATCGACAACGACGTCGCCGGGACCGACCTGTCGATCGGCTTCCACACCGCCGTCAACATCGCGACCGAGGCGATCGACCGCATCCACACGACCGCGGAGAGCCACAACCGCGTCATGGTGGTCGAGGTCATGGGCCGCCACGCCGGATGGATCGCCGTGAACGCCGGGATCGCCGGAGGCGCCGAGCTCGTGCTCGCCCCCGAAGAGCCCTTCGACATGGACCGCATCGTCAAGTTCCTCAAGCACCGTCACCGCTCGCACGCGAACTTCTCGATCGTCGTGGTCGCCGAGGGCGCGCTGCCCAAGGAGGGCAGCTCGATGCAGTACGAGGCACAGCTGGGCAAGTTCGGCGAGATCGTCGCCGGCGCCATCGGTGAGCGCGTCGCGAACGAGATCGCGACCCGGACAGGCTTCGACACGCGACTGACGATCCTCGGTCACGTGCAGCGTGGCGGGACCCCGACGCCGACCGACCGGATCCTCGGCAGCCGCTTCGGTGTCGCGGCCGTCGACGCCGTGAGCCGCGGCGAGACGAACGTCATGACGGCCCTGCGCAACGAAGAGGTCGTCCTCGTGCCCCTCGAGGAGATCGCCGGCAAGGTCAAGCACGTCCCCGACGACCTGCTGCGGGTCGCCCGGGTCCTCGCCTGAGAGACCAGCACGCCCGCGCGGGCGACGACGGGTCTGCCCTGATCAGGGGCCCGTCGTCGCCCGCGCGCCCACGTTGACCCACACACCGCCGCGCCGGTAAGGTATATGGCGGTGCAGTACGGTCGCGCCCGCTCGTCCCGGAACGGTCAAGAAGCTCTCAGAGGCTCTCGTCTGTCGTCGCGACGAAGGGGTCGGCACGCAGGCGCTGCGCACGACACGCACCACCAGCCTGTTGCACCTGCACCATCTCGCAGTACTGAGCACCATGTCCCGTGCCCTCGCGCACGAACACGCAGCATCCCTATCCGAACTACTTCCTGTCCGCATCGGAGCACCTGACTCAATGACCATCTCTACCCCCGCGAAGTCCGCCCCGCAGGTCGCCATCAACGACATCGGCACTGCAGAAGACTTCCTTGCAGCCATCGACGCCACCATCAAGTACTTCAACGACGGTGACATTGTCGAAGGCACCATCGTCAAGGTCGACCGTGACGAGGTCCTCCTCGACATCGGTTACAAGACCGAAGGCGTCATCCCCTCCCGCGAGCTGTCCATCAAGCACGACGTGGACCCCGGAGAGGTCGTCCAGGTGGGCGACGTCGTCGAGGCGCTCGTCCTCCAGAAGGAGGACAAGGAAGGCCGTCTGATCCTGTCCAAGAAGCGCGCACAGTACGAGCGCGCCTGGGGCACGATCGAGAAGATCAAGGAAGAGGACGGCGTCGTCACCGGCACCGTCATCGAGGTCGTCAAGGGTGGCCTCATCCTCGACATCGGTCTTCGTGGCTTCCTCCCCGCCTCGCTCGTCGAGATGCGTCGCGTCCGCGACCTCCAGCCGTACGTCGGCAAGGAGATCGAGGCCAAGATCATCGAGCTCGACAAGAACCGCAACAACGTGGTCCTGTCGCGCCGTGCCTGGCTCGAGCAGACGCAGTCCGAGGTTCGCTCCACCTTCCTGCAGACGCTGCAGAAGGGCCAGGTGCGCCCCGGTGTCGTCTCCTCGATCGTCAACTTCGGTGCCTTCGTGGACCTCGGCGGCGTCGACGGTCTCGTCCACGTCTCCGAGCTGTCCTGGAAGCACATCGACCACCCGGGCGAGGTCGTCGAGGTCGGTCAGGAAGTCACCGTCGAGGTCCTCGACGTCGACTTCGACCGCGAGCGTGTCTCCCTGTCGCTCAAGGCGACGCAGGAAGACCCGTGGCAGACCTTCGCCCGTACGCACGCCATCGGTCAGGTCGTGCCGGGTAAGGTCACCAAGCTCGTCCCCTTCGGCGCGTTCGTGCGCGTCGAGGACGGCATCGAGGGCCTCGTGCACATCTCGGAGCTGGCTGTCCGCCACGTCGAGCTGCCCGAGCAGGTCGTCAACGTCGGCGACGACGTCTTCGTCAAGGTCATCGACATCGACCTCGAGCGTCGCCGCATCTCGCTGTCGCTGAAGCAGGCCAACGAGGGCGTGGACCCGGAGTCGGACGACTTCGACCCCGCTCTGTACGGCATGGCTGCCGAGTACGACGAGGCCGGGAACTACAAGTACCCGGAGGGCTTCGACCCCGAGACGAACGAGTGGCTCGAGGGCTTCGAGTCGCAGCGTGAGGTCTGGGAAGGCCAGTACGCCAAGGCGCACGAGCGCTGGGAGTCGCACCGCAAGCAGGTCGCCGAGGCCGTCAAGGCTGACCTCGAGGCCGCTGAGTCGGGCGACACCGACTCTGGCTCGAGCTCTTCCTCGGCCAGCACGTACTCGTCGGCTCCGGCTGCCGAGCCCACCTCCGGTGGCGGCACGCTCGCCTCGGACGAGGCTCTCGCCGCACTCCGCGAGAAGCTCACCGGTAACTGATCTGACCCGGGGCCTCGGCCCTGAGACGGCTCAGCACTGACAGCAGAGGCCGGTCACCTTCGGGTGGCCGGCCTCTGCTGTGCCCTGGCCAGGGGCGGTTCTCCGCCGTCCGCCAGTGTCCACGAGGTCGCACCTGTGGCGGCGAGGTCGCACGGACACGCCAGAGTACGGGCAGCGAGCCGTGCTTCTGTCGTGTCCGTGCGACCTCGTCATTGAGGGACGACTTCGTCATCGTCTGGACGACCTGGGGGCGGGACTGTGCCCTGGTAACGGGGAGCCGGGTCGGGCCCCGGTCCGGAGAGACCGGGGCCCGACCCGGCTCGAGCCGGAGCTTCTGTCAGGCTGGGTCGCTCAGACCGCTCACGGCCTCGGCGAACTGGGTGTGGTAGAGGTCGGCGTAGAGACCGCCGGCCTCGAGCAGCTCGGTGTGCGTGCCCTGGGCGACCACGCGCCCCTCGTCGAGGACGACGATCCTGTCCGCCTCACGGATGGTCGACAACCTGTGCGCGATGACCACCGAGGTCCGGCCGACCAGGGCTGCGCTCAGCGCACGCTGGACGGCTGCCTCGGACTCCGAGTCGAGGTGTGCTGTCGCCTCGTCGAGGACGACGACGTCCGGTGCCTTGAGCAGCAGCCGCGCGATCGCGAGGCGCTGCCGCTCACCGCCCGACAGCCTGTACCCGCGGTCGCCCACCACGGTGTCGACACCCGAGGGCAAGGACTCCACGAGGTCCCAGATGTGCGCGGCGCGCAGCGACTCCTCGATCTCCTCGTCGGTCGCGTCCGGCCGGGCGTACCGCAGGTTGCCGGCGATCGTGTCGTGGAACATGTGCGAGTCCTGGGGGACCGTGCCGACAGTCGCGCGCAGGGACTCGAGCGTCACGCCCCGCAGGTCCTGGCCAGCCACCTCGATCGTGCCCTCGGTCGGGTCGTACATGCGGGTGACCAGCTGAGACAGCGTGGTCTTGCCAGCACCCGACGGGCCCACGAGGGCGACCATCTCGCCGGGTTCGACCCGGATGCTCACGTGGCTCAGCGTCGTGGACTGCGGGTCGTTGACGAGGGTCGCGACAGACTCGAGCGACGCGAGCGAGACCTCGGCGGCCGTCGGGTACCGGAAGGTCACTTCGCGCAGCTCGATGCTGGCTCCGTGCTCGGCGACCGCGAGGCGCAGGTCTGTCGCGTCCTGCGCATCGGTCACGCTCGGTTGGAGGTCGAGGACCTCGAGCACCCGCTCGAAGCTCACGAGCGCTGTCATCACGTCGACCTGGACGTTGGACAGGGCGGTGAGCGGCCCGTAGAGCCGGCCGAGATAGGCGGTGAGTGCGACGACGACCCCGACCGTGAGCCCGCCGCTGATCGCGCTGAGCCCACCGACGCCGTAGACGACCGCGACCGCGAGGGCGGCGACCGTCGTCAGGCCCACGCGGAAGTAGGTCGAGTACATGGCGAGCTTGACGCCGATGTCTCGGGCGCGGCCGGCGTCGTGCGCGAACCTGCGTGACTCGTCGGCCGGACGACCGTAGGTCTTGGCCAGGTGTGCGCCCGCGACGTTGAAGCGTTCGTTCATGGTCTGCGAGGTGTCCGCGTTGATCTCGTAGGACTCCCGTGTCAGCCGCGCCAGCCGTGGTCCGATCCACCGGGCCGGCAGGATGAAGGCGGGCAGCAGCACCAGGGACAGGGCTGTGAGCTGCCAGGACATCGAGAACATCGCGGCGAGCACGAAGACGACGGTCAGGGTGTTCGAGAAGACGTTCGACAGCGTCGAGGTGAAGGCCTGCTGGGCGCCCAGCACGTCACCGTTGAGGCGCTGGACGAGGGCACCGGTCCGGGTGCGGGAGAAGAAGGCGAGGGGCATCTGCTGGACGTGGTCGAAGACCGCGATCCGCAGGTCGAGGATGAGTCCTTCGCCGATCCGCGAGGACAACCAGCGCTGCGCCATCGTCAGCGCCCCCGAGGCGAGAGCCAGGACAGCGACGAGTCCTGCGAGCCACAGCACGACGTCTCGCCGGCCCGGGGTGATCCCGTCGTCGATGATCGCCTTGAAGACGAGCGGCGTGGCCGCCCCGATGAGGGCGTCGATCGCGATGAGCACGAGGAACACCGTGAGCTGCCGCTTGTACGGGCGGGCGAAGGCCAGCACGCGCCGGACCGTGCCGTCGGCGAGCCGGTGCTGGGTGATACCGCGTTCCTGGCGGAACGAGCGGAGCTGTCCGCCGCCGCCTCCACCTCCTGCGTGCATCGACACGATGTGCTCCCTTCGACGTGCTGTGTGGTCGTGCTGCTCGCCGCGACCTGTCGCGGCTCGGCGCGCCGTGGGCACGGCGGACGCGATACGTTGGGCCGACGCCCGTGCACCGGGCACCGGACGGTACGGCGCCCAGGGCGCCGTCCTCGCCGGCCGTGCGACGAGAGGGACGAGATGATCAGGATAGGTCTGACCGGCGGGATCGCCGCCGGCAAGTCGGTCGCCTCGACGCGCTTCGCGGAGCTCGGCGCAGTCGTGATCGACCACGACGTGCTCGCCCGCGAGGTCGTCGAGCCAGGGACTGTCGGGCTCGACCGGGTGGTCGAGGCCTTCGGCCCGGAGGTGCTGCTCGAGGACGGCTCGCTCGACAGGCCGGCGCTCGGTCACATCGTCTTCGGCGACCGTGCGCGGCTGGACCTGCTGAGCTCGATCATCCACCCGGAGGTGGCGCGGCTGTCCGCAGAGCGCGAGGCTGCCGTGGCCACCGCAGATGCCAACGCCGTGGTGGTCCACGACATTCCCCTGCTCGTCGAGACAGGGCAGCAGGAGACCTTCCACGTGGTGGTCGTGGTCGACGCCCCGGCCGACCTGAGGATCCGCAGGCTCGTCGAGAAGCGGGGCCTGGACCTGCCCGAGGCCCGTCGCCGGGTCGCGTCGCAGGCGACGGACGAGGCGCGCCTCGCAGCTGCCGACGTGGTGCTGCCCGGGGCCGGTGACGTGTCGCAGCTGCGCGCTGCCGTCGACGCCCTGTGGCGGCGGCTCCAGGACGAGGTCGAGGCAGAGGTGCCCGTCCCCTGACGCTGCTGCTCTGGCGCTGTGGCCACCGGCACGCTCGTCCCGGTGGGCGTTGTCGGTGGCTGGTCGTACGGTTGTTCCATGCGACCTGTGACAGATCTCCAGCGGACAGTGGCACCCTTCGAGGTGATCTCCGAGTACACCCCGTCGGGGGACCAGCCGACGGCGATCGCTGAGCTCGCAGAGCGTATCCAGGGCGGTGAGAAGGACGTCGTGCTCCTCGGTGCCACGGGTACCGGAAAGTCCGCGACCACGGCCTGGCTCATCGAGAAGCTGCAGCGTCCGACGCTCGTCATGGCGCCGAACAAGACCCTCGCCGCGCAGCTCGCGACAGAGTTCCGCGAGCTCTTGCCGAACAACGCCGTCGAGTATTTCGTGTCGTACTACGACTACTACCAGCCCGAGGCGTACATCGCGCAGACGGACACCTTCATCGAGAAGGACAGCTCGATCAACGACGAGGTCGAGCGCCTGCGCCACTCGGCGACGAGCAACCTGCTCACGCGGCGCGACGTGATCGTCGTCGCGTCGGTGTCGTGCATCTACGGTCTGGGTACCCCGCAGGAGTACGTGGACCGCATGGTCCGGCTCGACGTCGGCGACCAGGTCGACCGCGACACCCTGCTGCGCAAGTTCGTCACCATGCAGTACACCCGCAACGACATGGCCTTCACCCGTGGCACCTTCCGCGTCCGTGGGGACACCGTCGAGATCATCCCGGTGTACGAAGAGCTCGCGATCCGCATCGAGTTCTTCGGCGACGAGATCGAGGCGATCCAGACGCTGCACCCGCTGACCGGTGACGTCGTGCGCAACGAGACCTCCATCCACCTCTTCCCGGCCACGCACTACGTCGCCGGTCCAGAGCGCATGGAGAAGGCCATCGCATCGATCGAGACCGAGCTCGAAGAGCGTCTCGCGACGATGGAGGCCCAGAACAAGCTGCTCGAGGCGCAGCGCCTGCGGATGCGCACCACCTACGACATCGAGATGATGCGCGAGATCGGCAGCTGCTCAGGTATCGAGAACTACTCGCGGCACATCGACGGTCGTGGTCCGGGCACGGCCCCGCACACGCTGCTCGACTACTTCCCCGAAGACTTCTTGCTCGTCATCGACGAGTCCCACGTGACGGTCCCGCAGATCGGCGCGATGTACGAGGGTGACATGTCGCGCAAGCGCAACCTCGTCGACCACGGCTTCCGACTGCCGAGCGCGATGGACAACCGTCCGCTGCGCTGGGAGGAGTTCGTCGACCGCATCGGCCAGACCGTCTACCTCTCGGCGACCCCCGGCAAGTACGAGCTGTCGATGGCTGACGGCTTCGTCGAGCAGATCATCCGTCCGACGGGACTCATCGACCCCCAGGTGATCGTCAAGCCGACCAAGGGGCAGATCGACGACCTCCTCGAGGAGATCCGCGTCCGCGCGGAGAAGGACGAGCGCGTCCTGGTCACCACGCTGACCAAGAAGATGGCCGAAGACCTCACCGACTACTTCCTCGACAAGGGCGTGCGAGTCAGGTACCTGCACTCCGAGGTCGACACGCTGCGACGCGTCGAGCTGCTGCGTGAGCTCCGGATGGGGGAGTACGACGTCCTGGTCGGCATCAACCTGCTCCGTGAAGGCCTCGACCTCCCTGAGGTCTCGCTCGTGGCGATCCTCGACGCCGACAAAGAGGGCTTCCTGCGGTCCGCGACCTCGCTCATCCAGACCATCGGTCGTGCGGCTCGTAACGTCTCGGGCCAGGTGCACATGTACGCGGACACCGTGACGCCGTCGATGGCCATGGCCCTCGAGGAGACCGACCGCCGCCGCGAGAAGCAGGTCGCGTACAACCTCGAGCACGGGATCGACCCGACCCCGCTGCGCAAGAAGATCAGCGATGTCACGGACATGCTCGCCCGCGAGGACATCGACACCCGCGAGCTGCTCGAGGGCGGATACCGCAAGCCCGCCAAGGGTTCGGCGCCTGTCCCGGGCGGCCCGAAGGAGGGTGCGTCCGGCAACAGGCTCGCTGTCGCTGCTGCCGGTGATCTTGTCGGCCTCATCCAGGAGCTCGACGAGCAGATGCACGCTGCTGCGGCCGAGCTGCAGTTCGAGCTCGCGGCCCGCCTCCGCGACGAGGTCTCGGGCCTGAAGAAGGAGCTCCGGCAGATGCAGGCCGCCACGGCCTGACCTCCTCGCGCGTGACAGAGGTCGGCGGACACGCCCATGACAGACGAAGACGCGGCCACCCCCGACGGGGTGGCCGCGTCTTCTTGCGTCTGAGGGGGAGTGCCTGCCGGGAGGACCGAGGGACGAGGAGCGCCGGGCCGAGTTCCACCAGAGGTGTGTCACGTCGGGCGCGACGGGAGGCATGTCAGGCCGGCCGCGACCTGGCATGCGGCAGACCGAGCGCCATCGACGCTGCGTCGGACCTGTGGGCCGAGAGGCCGATGGAGCGTCAGTCCGCCCAGGGCCCGAAGACGACTGTCCACTCGGTGACTGCACGAGCCGCGACGAGCTGCTGCTGGTGGAAGGGGTCGGCGTCGAGGATCGAGCTGACGGCCTCAGCAGACGCACCCGTGAGGATGAGCAGCGCACCCTGCATGTCGTCGTCGGAGACCGGACCCGACGCGAGCAAGATCCCCGCGGCATACAGACCGCCGAGGAAGGCACGGTGCGCCGGGCGGTGCGTGTCGCGGGCAGCAGAGTCGTCGGTGTAGACGTAGGTCACGGCGTAGGTGGTCATGCCCGCCATTCAAGCACCTTCACCAGCGGCGGGACCGCCACTCGTCGAGGTGCGGACGCTCAGCGCCGAGGGTGGTCGGCGCTCCGTGCCCGGGGTGGATGACGGTGTCGTCCCGGAACCGGGCGAAGATCTTCTCCTCGACGTCACCGAGGAGCTGCGCGAACCGCTCCGGGTCGTGGTTGGTGTTGCCGACCCCGCCGGGGAACAGAGAGTCACCGGAGAAGATGTGGGTGCGACCGGCGACAGCGTCGGGCTCAGACACCTCGTCCGGCTCGACCAGCACGAGGGCGACCGACCCGGGGGTGTGGCCGCGGAGCGGGACGACCTCGAGGTCGATCGTCCCGGCGACGAGGTGCTCGCCCGCGTGCAGGCGCTGCCGCGTGGGCACGCTGATGGCCTCGGCGTCCTCGGCACCCGCGGCCGTCGTCGCCCCGGTGACACCGACCATGTCTTCGAGCGCCCCGACGTGGTCGTGGTGGCTGTGGGTGGTGACGACGAGGTCGAGGCGCGCAGACCCCGAGCCCTCGCGCACGAGCGCGAGCAGCCGGTCCGAGTCGGCAGCGGCGTCGACGAGCACCTGCGCGCCGGTGGTCCGGCAGGTCAGCAGGTAGGCGTTGTTGTCCATCGGGCCGACCGCCACCGACCTGAGGTCGACGTGGTCGAGCCGGGTCAGTCGTGTCGGCGAAGCCGGCGCGGTGCTCTGGTCGTCGGTCATGGTGCGTCCTCCCTCGTCCTCGGAGCGCCGCTCGGCGCCTCCGCCGTGCCGGTGGTCGTCGTGCCTGTGCTGGTCGTCCCGGTGCCAGTCGTCCCCGGGCTCGTCGTGCTGGGGGCGTGGTGCCCCGCGGAGTGCAGACCGCCACAGTCGCTCGTGGCTCGGTCGAGGCTGTGGACAGCGCGCACGAGCCCGAGGTGGGAGAAGGCCTGCGGGAAGTTCCCGGCCATCCGTGCGCGCCCGTCGTCGTACTGCTCAGCCATGAGCCCGAGGTCGTTGGCCGAGCCCACGAGGGTGTCGAGCAGCTGCTGCGCCTCGTCGGTCTGGCCGGTGCGGGCGAGGGCGTCGACGAGCCAGAAGGAGCACACGAGGAACGGCGCCTCGTCGCCCTCCAGGCCGTCACCTGTCTGCTCGGTCTCGTAGCGCCTGACGAAGCCGTGCTCGGTGGCGAGGGTCCGCTGGATCTCCCGGACCGTCCCGACGAACCTCTCGTCGGTCGGGTCGATGAACCCCACCTGGGCCATCTGCAGCAGAGACGCGTCCGTGTGCTCGGCTCCGTAGTACTGGACGAAGGCACCGAGCCCCGTGTCGAAGCCGTGCTCCATCACCTGGGCGTGGATCTCGTCACGGGCAGCCTTCCAGTGCTCGACGGGCCCGTCGAGGCCGTGCACCTCGACACCCCTGACGGCTCGGTCGATCGCTGCCCAGCTCATCACGCGCGAGTGCACGAAGTCCCGCTCGGGTCCTCGGACCTCCCAGATCCCGCGGTCAGGGCGGTCCCAGTGCTCGACGAGCGCGTCGACGAGGTGCCTCTGCAGCGACCAGCTGTCGGCCGTCTCCGTGAGGCCAGCGTCCCGCGCCATGTCGAGGGCGCACATGACCTCGCCGAGCACGTCGTTCTGCACCTGGTCCACGGCCGCGTTCCCCACCCGCACGGGCCTGGAGCCCGCGTACCCGGGCAGGTGGTCGAGCTCGTGCTCGGGGAGGTCGCGACGCCCGTCGACGCCGTACATGATCTGCAGGTCTTCAGGGTCACCGGCGACCGCGCGCAGCAACCAGTCGCGCCATCCGACGATCTCGTCGTGGTAGCCAGACTCGACGAGCGCCTCGAGGGTCATGGCGGCGTCGCGCAACCAGCAGTACCTGTAGTCCCAGTTGCGCTCCCCGCCGAAGTCTTCGGGCAGGGAGGTGGTCGCCGCCGCGACGATCCCGCCGGTCGTGCTGCTCGTCAGGAGTCGCAGGACGAGCAAAGACCTGACGAGCGGCTCGCGGTAGGGGCCGGAGTAGGGAGTCTGACGGGCCCAGTCGTGCCAGCTGTCGGTCGCTGTGGCGATCACGTGCGCGACGGACAGCGGTGGGGGAGTCGCACCCCAGGACGGTGTCCAGGTCGAGGAGAACGTGAACCGTTCACCCTCGCTCGCCTCGAAGACGTCTCGGTGACGGTGGTCTTCGGCCCGCGGCAGCCGGGTGCCGCGCAGCAGCAACGAGTCTGGGCCGGCGACGGCGCGGATCGCGTGGCGCCCGGTCCGGTGGTCGTCGTCGACCCGGCTCACCCAGGGTTCGTAGGCGCCGTAGCCGAAGCGCACCACCCACTCGTGCTCGATCGTCACGTGGCCGTCGAGCACCTCGAGCTCGCGGACCAGGTCCGCCCGCCCGTCGCCGGGTGGCATGGCGTCGACGACGCGTGCCGTGCCTGTCGCCGTCGTGTAGGTGGTCTCGAGGACGAAGGAGTCGCCGAGATACCGCCGTGTCACCGAGACGGGGTCGCGGACCGTCAGCAGCCACCGTCCGTTCTCGGGGGTGCCCAGCAGCGCGGCGAAGCACGCCGGTGAGTCGAAGTCGGGCAGGCACAACCAGTCGACCGACCCTGTCCGGCTGACGAGTGCGCAGGACCGCCCGTCGCCCAGGACCGCGTAGTCCGCGATCGGTGTCGAGCAGGGGGTGGTGTCGAGCGCAGGGCTGTCAGGCATCTCCCGATTGTGGTCTCTCGACGGTCGTCGAGCACGTCGGGGGAGGTCGGAGCGGTGCGGGAGGCATCTGGGGCCGCGTCGAGGGCTCAGGAGGCTACCGTCACGTCGCGGGGCTCGGAGCCGTGAGGGCGGCTGCAGTGGGGCCTGGCGACGGCACGCGAGACGTGCGACCCGGTCACAGTTCTTCGAACAGGTGTGCGCGTGTCGGTGGTCGACCGTACGATGTCGGGGTGAGTGATCGCCTCGTCGTCCAAGGTGCCCGTGAGCACAACCTCCGCAACGTCGACCTGGATCTTCCCCGTGACGCCCTGATCGTCTTCACCGGTCTGTCAGGCTCTGGGAAGTCCTCGTTGGCCTTCGACACCATCTTCGCCGAAGGGCAGAGACGGTACGTCGAGTCGCTGTCCGCGTACGCGCGCCAGTTCCTCGGCCAGATGGACAAGCCCGACGTCGACTTCATCGAGGGCCTCTCGCCCGCGGTGTCGATCGACCAGAAGTCGACCAACCGGAACCCTCGGTCGACCGTCGGCACCATCACCGAGGTCTACGACTACCTCCGTCTGCTCTTCGCGCGCGCCGGCACGCAGTACTGCCCGGTGTGCGGCGAGCGTGTCACCGCCCAGACCCCGCAGCAGATCGTCGACAGGCTGCTCGAGCTCCCCGAGGGCACGCGGTACCAGGTGCTCGCACCTGTCGTCCGCGGGCGCAAGGGTGAGTACGCGGACCTGTTCAAGGAGCTCCAGTCGAAGGGCTTCGCCCGTGCCCGGGTCGACGGCGAGGTCGTCCAGCTCACCGAGCCCCCGACGCTCGAGAAGAAGCTCAAGCACACCATCGAGGTGGTCGTCGACCGTCTCGTCTCGCGCGAGGGCGTCCAGCGTCGTCTGACCGACTCGGTCGAGACCGCCCTCGGCCTCGCGGGTGGTCTCCTGGTCGTCGAGATGGTCGACGCGGAGGAGGGCGACCCGGACCGGGAGCGCCGGTTCTCCGAGCACCGCGCGTGCCCGAACGACCACGTGCTCACCCTCGACGAGATCGAGCCGCGGACCTTCTCCTTCAACGCGCCCTACGGTGCGTGCCCCGAGTGCACGGGCATCGGCATGCGCCTCGAGATCGACCCTGAGCTCGTCATCCCCGACGAAGACAGGTCGCTCGCCGACGGGGCCGTCGCCCCGTGGTCGCAGACCTCCTCCGAGTACTACCAGCGGGTCCTCGGCGCTCTCGCCAAGGACCTCGGCTTCTCGATGGACGTCCCGTGGCGAGCGCTGCCCGAGCGCGCCCGCAACGCTGTGCTGCACGGACAGAACCACGAGGTGCAGGTCAAGTACCGCAACCGCTGGGGCCGTGAGCGTCAGTACTCGACAGGTTTCGAGGGGGTCATCTCCTTCCTCGAGCGCCGTCACTCCGAGACCGACTCCGAGTGGTCGAAGGAGAAGTACGAGGCCTACATGCGCGAGGTCCCGTGCCCCGTCTGCGACGGCACGCGCCTCAAGCCTGAGGTGCTCGCGGTCCGCGTCGACGGCAAGTCGATCGCCGAGGTCTGCGCCCTCCCGCTGCGCGAGGCCCGCGACTTCCTCGACAACCTGCAGCTGGGTGTGCGCGAGCGTGCGATCGCGACGCAGGTCCTCAAGGAGATCCAGGACCGTCTCGGGTTCCTGCTCGACGTCGGGCTCGACTATCTCTCGCTCATGCGTCCCGCCGGCACCCTGTCCGGTGGAGAGGCCCAGCGCATCCGCCTCGCGACCCAGATCGGATCAGGCCTCGTCGGCGTGCTCTACGTCCTCGACGAGCCGAGCATCGGTCTGCACCAGCGGGACAACCGCCGCCTCATCGACACGCTGACTCGCCTGCGCGACCTCGGCAACACGCTGATCGTCGTCGAGCACGACGAAGACACGATCCGCACTGCGGACTGGGTCGTCGACATCGGCCCGGGTGCTGGTGAGCACGGTGGTCGTGTGGTGCACTCCGGCGACTACGCGGGTCTGCTCGAGGCCCCGGAGTCGGTCACCGGCGCGTACCTCGCCGGCCGTCGCTCCATCCCGATGCCGACGCTGCGCCGTCCCGTCGACCCCAAGCGCCAGCTGACCGTGGTCGGTGCGCGCGAGCACAACCTCACCGGGATCGACGTGAGCTTCCCGCTCGGGGTGCTCACGGCTGTCACGGGTGTGTCGGGCTCGGGCAAGTCGACGCTGGTCAACTCGATCCTCTACACGGTGCTCGCCAACGAGCTCAATGGCGCCCGCCAGGTCGCCGGCCGCCACAAGCGGGTCACCGGGCTCGAGCACCTCGACAAGGTGGTCCACGTCGACCAGGGGCCGATCGGACGCACACCGCGCTCGAACCCCGCCACCTACACGGGTGTGTGGGACCACGTCCGACGCCTCTTCGCCGACACGAGCGAGGCGAAGGTCCGCGGTTACACGCCCGGACGCTTCTCCTTCAACGTCAAGGGCGGGCGCTGCGAGGCGTGCTCTGGCGACGGCACGCTCAAGATCGAGATGAACTTCCTCCCGGACGTCTACGTCCCCTGCGAGGTCTGCCACGGGGCGCGGTACAACCGCGAGACCCTCGAGGTGCACTTCAAGGGCAAGACCGTCGCCGACGTGCTCGACATGCCGATCGAAGAGGCCAACGAGTTCTTCGCGGCGGTCCCGGCGATCTCACGTCACCTCAAGACGCTCGTCGACGTGGGTCTGGGCTACGTGCGTCTCGGGCAGTCCGCCCCGACGCTCTCGGGTGGTGAGGCGCAGCGCGTCAAGCTCGCGAGCGAGCTGCAGAAGCGCTCGACGGGTCGGACGATCTACGTCCTCGACGAGCCGACCACGGGTCTGCACTTCGAAGACATCCGCAAGCTGCTCGCGGTGCTCCAGTCTCTGGTGGACAAGGGGAACTCGGTCCTGGTGATCGAGCACAACCTGGACGTCATCAAGAACGCCGACTGGGTCATCGACATGGGCCCCGAGGGCGGGTCCGGTGGTGGCCTCGTGGTCGCCGAGGGCACACCCGAGCTGGTCGCGTCGGTCGAGGCCAGCCACACAGGCCGGTTCCTCGCCGAGGTGCTCCAGAACCATGAGCCCGCGGGTGTCGCGCCGCTGCCGAAGAAGACCGCAGCCGCTGCCGTCACGAAGAAGCCAGCCAAGAAGCCCGCGAGCCGGGCGAAGGCCAAGCTCAAGGAGTGACGTGCTGGGCCACGAGCGGCTGAGCACGTGCCGCCTCCGACGACAGTCGGTCGGGCGGTGACGAGAGGCGGTACCCGCAGGGGTGCCGCCTCTCGTGCTGCAGCCCCTCGTGCGATGGTCCCCACCGAGGCCCGGTGCCACACTCGGGAAGATGAGCGATACGCCTTCGAGCCGCCGCCCGACGAGCGGCACCCACAACCCCGTCGACGACCGTGACGAGAGCGTCTCCGAGCGAGCCGACCGCAACTGGGCGGAGCTCTTGCAGGAGCTCCGGGTCACGCAGACAGGCAGCCAGATCCTCACGGGCTTCCTCGTCACGCTGCCGTTCCAGCAGGCCTTCGCGGAGCTCGACAGCCTCCAGCGGGGCACCTACGTCACGCTGCTCCTGCTGTCCGTGCTCGCGACGGTCCTGCTCGTCGCGCCTGTCGCGGCCCACAGGGTCCTCTTCCGTCGCCACCTGCGGCTCCTGCTCGTCCGGGAGGCGGACGTGTGCGCCCGCACAGGGCTGGTGGTCCTCGGTCTCGTACTCACCGGCGTGACGTTCTTCCTCGTCGACGTGATCTTCACCCGGCCTGCTGCCCTCCTGACCGGGGCTGTGGTGCTGCTCGTCGTGCTCGCCCTGTGGCTCGTCGGACCTGTCGTCATGCTGCGACGGGCACAGTCGGCAGAGCCCGCACAGGGCAGTCAGGAACGCTCGAGCAGCTCGCGTCCTGAGCGGGGGTGAGCCCAAGCCGTCAGGCGGCCTGGACGAACCGTCTACGACCCCAGGAGGACGGCGCAGCGTCTCGCCGTGCAGGAGCGCGGCCGCCTGCGTACGATCCACTGACTGCGCGGCACCGGGCTGGCGTGACCCAGCGTGGCTGGCGGAGGAGAGACGAGGTAGGCGTGCAGCGACCGACGACCACGCTCGAGGGTGGCGTGCACCGAGCAGACCTGACGAGCGGCCGGCCCACCCGCCGGTCGACCGCGATCGACGCCCTGCTCGCCGAGGTCCCCGACCTGGGGACCGACGTGCCGGCCTCCGTCGACTGGGCGGTCCGGATCGGTGACCTCGTGCCGGGGCCCGGGCTCGGCCGCACCCTCGAGCTCTGGGAGACTCTCGCGTCCACGGCGGCGCTCGACGTCGGTGTGGCCCGCGTCCTCGAGCCGCACCTCGACGCGCTCTCGATCCTCGACCAGGCACCCGACGGCACGGACCTCGCCGAGCTGGGAGACACCCCGAGCAGCTGGGGCGTGTTCGCCGCCGAAGGACCGGGAGTGCGTCTCGAGGCGCGCCCGGTCGGCGGCGGCTGGCAGCTCGACGGGGTGAAGCCGTGGTGCTCGCTCGCCGCCGACCTCAGCCACGCCCTGGTGACCGCCTGGACTCCCACCGGCAGGCGGCTCTTCGCCGTGTCGCTGCGAGACGACGGCGTGAGGCCCGAGACCGGACCGTGGGTCTCCCGCGGCCTGCGGCAGGTCGTCTCTGCCCCGGTGACCTTCCGCTCCGTCCGGGCGATCCCCGTCGGCGACGACGAGTGGTACCTCACGCGCCCTGGCTTCGCCTGGGGAGGCATCGGCGTCGCGGCAGCCTGGTGGGGCGGGGCTGTCGGTGTGGCCCGCGACCTCTTCGACTCCCTCGGTGAGCGCGAACCCGACCAGATCGCGCTCGCACAGCTCGGAGCCGTCGACACGAGCCTGCGAGCGTCGCGAGCCGCGCTCCTCGACGCAGCGACCGTCGTCGATGCGCCGCCGTCAGCGGCCGACAGAGCAGCCGGTGGCCACGGCGACCCGCTCCTCGGCGTCTCGCCAGGCTCGGCTGGTGCTCAGACTCCTTCGATCCTCGCTCGCCGCACACGTGGGACAGTCGCCCGCACGGTCGAGGAGGTCCTCACGCGGTCCGCGCACACCCGAGGCCCTGGTCCGCTGACCGCCGACGAGCGGCACGCCCGCAGGGTTGCCGACCTCGCGGTCTACGTCCGTCAGCACCACGCCGAGCGCGACGACGCGTCCCTCGGCAAGGCCCTGCTCTCGGGCGGGGTCCGACCATGGTGAGCTTCGACCACCGCGACGTCGGGACGCCCGAGGCCGACTGGGAGCAGTCAGGCAGGCTCGGCGAGCTCGAGCCGTTCGAGGTCTCCGGGCTCGAGGCCCTCGCCGCTCGTTCTGCGCTGCGCGTCGTCGTGCTGGCGGCCCACCCGGACGACGAGACGCTCGGGGCTGCCGGGCTCGTCGCCCGTCTCGCCCGGGCGGGCGCGCGCGTCTCCTACGTCATCGCCTCGGACGGAGAGGCCTCCCACCCTGACTCTCCGACGACGAGCGTCGAGGAGCTCGTCCGCACCCGCCGGCGCGAGCTGCTCTCGGCGGTCCAGCACGTCGCCCCCGGAGCGGCGGTGCACCTCCTCGGGTTGCCTGACGGCGGGCTGCGCGAGCACCGGGCTGAGCTCAGGTCGTCGGTCGGGTCTGTGGTCACGGCTGACGGTCCGCACGGCCGCGAGGGCACGACGCTGGTCGTCGCACCGTGGGCCGGCGACGGGCACCGAGACCACCGCATCGTCGGCGAGGTCGCGCGGGAGGTCGTGCAGGGGGCGGCTGGCGAGCGAGAGCTGCGCCTGGTCGAGTACCCCGTGTGGTTCTGGCACTGGGGTTCCCCGGACGACCCCGCGCATCCATGGTCGTCGATGCGTCGGCTCGACCTGACCGGCGACGAGCCGGACAGTCGGCGTCGTTCTCTCGCGGAGCACCGGAGCCAGGTCGCCCCGCTGTCGGACCAGCCAGGCGACGAGGCGCTGCTCGGCCCGGAGATGCTCCGCCACTTCGACAGGCCCTACGAGGTCTTCGTCGTCGAGGAGAGAGCAGAGGCAGACCCTGCCCAGCCCGACGATGCGTCGGAGCAGCCCACCATGACCAGCAGCCTCGGTGAAGAGTTCTTCGACAGCTTCTACGAGGGCCGATCGGACCCTTGGGGTTTCGAGTCGCGCTGGTACGAAGAACGCAAGCGTGCGATCACCCTCGCGAGCCTCCCGCGCCAGACCTTCCGCGCCGGGCTGGAGATCGGCTGCTCGACGGGTGTGCTGACCGAGGCGCTCAGCCAGCGGTGCGGCACGATCCTCGGGGTCGACATCGCCGCCGCCCCGCTCGATGTCGCGCGTCGACGCCTGGGCGACGGCGCACGCTTCGAGCAGCTGACGACACCGCGCGAATGGCCCGCTGGGGACTTCGACCTGATCGTGCTCTCCGAGGTCGGCTACTACTACGGCCCCGAGGACCTCGTGACGATGCTCGACCGCGCGGTCGCCTCGCTCACGCCGGACGGTGTGCTGGTGCTCTGCCACTGGCGCCACGAGGTCGAGGAGTACCCGCTCAGTGGCGACGAGGTCCACGCGGCGGCTGCTGAGCGGACCGACCTGGTCCGGCTCCTCCGGCACGAGGAAGAAGACTTCCTGCTCGACGTCTTGGTGCGCCCGCCGGCGCGTTCCGTCGCACGAGAGACAGGCCTGCTGTGACGGGCGCCCCTGCCCACGGCGCACGCTCCGTCGAGGGCCACGAGCCCGGGACGCAGATTCGTGCTGTCTGCGTGGTCGTCCCCGTGCACGACGAAGAGGCGCTGCTCGGCAGGTGCATAGCCGGGCTCCGCCATGCTGTGCACCATGAGCAGGCGCGGGTGGGAGGGGCGCCGGTCGAGGTCGTGCTCGTCCTCGACGGCTGCACGGACGCCTCCGCGAGCATCGCTCGACTGTCGCCGTTCCGCGTGGTCGAGGTGTCCGAGCGACGGGTCGGCGCCGCCCGGGCCACGGGCGTCGAGGTCGGCCTCGAGGCCCTCCGGGAGATCTACGGCCCCCTGTCCGACCAGGCGATCTGGATCGCGTCGACCGACGCCGACTCGCTCGTCCCCGCGCACTGGGTGTCGTCGCAGGCCGGTCTCGCCGACCAGGGGGCGGACGTCGTCGTCGGCACGGTCCGTCCCGACCCTGCCGACCTCACGCACCGTCAGCGTGCGGCGTGGCAGGCGACCCATGTCCCGGGCCGAGCGAACGGCCATGTGCACGGTGCGAACCTCGGGATGCGTGCGGACGTGTACGCGGCTGCCGGCGGCTATCCGCCCGTCGAAGAGCACGAAGACGTCGCGCTCGTCGCCCGGGCGCGCGCCACGGGAGCCACGGTGGTCGCGAGCGACGACGCCTGGGTGCTGACGTCCGGACGCCAGCAGGGGCGCACTCCTGGTGGGTACGCGCGCTATCTGAGGGAAGACCTGGTCGGCGAGGCCTCGGCCTGAGCCTGTGGTGCTCTGCTCAGCCGGCCGCGTGGACCACCGGCCGCACGTGCACGGGGAAGTTGACCGAGCGGGAGATGAAGCAGTGCGCATGAGCCTTCTCGTGCAGCTCGGCCACGACGTCGTCTGACGCCTCGGAGGACACGGTCACCTTCGGGCGCAGCTCGATCTCGGTGAACTGCCCGGCACCGGCAGCCTCGACGCGCATCGTCCCGACGGGGGAGTCGGAGTACGCCGTGACGATCACGCCCGACTGCGCCGCGACGTGCAGGAACCACAGCATGTGGCACTCGGAGAGCGAGGCGACGAACAGCTCTTCGGGGTTGTGGCGGGCGCTGTCCCCGCGGAACGCCGGGTCAGAGCTCGCCAAGATGTCGGGCTTCCCCTCGACGGCGACCACGTGGTCGCGTGAGTAGGCGGTGTAGCTGGAGGTCCCGGTCTCGCCGGCTCCGGTCCAGGTGATCGTGGCGGTGTACGCGTGGAAGGCTCCCATCGGCCCACCGTATCCGGAGTTCACCAGATGTGACACCGGTCACGTCTGAGGAGGGCGTGACCCACGCCGCCCTCTCTGGCGCGGTCCGTGTCAGCCGCCCCGACTAGGCTCGTCCTATGGCCGATCCAGCAACATACCGACCCGCGCCGGGCGAGATCCCGACGACGCCAGGGGTCTACCGCTTCCGCGACGAGCACGGACGCGTGATCTACGTCGGCAAGGCCAAGAACCTCCGCGCGCGGCTCTCCAGCTATTTCCAGGATCTCTCCGCGCTGCACCCGCGCACCCAGACCATGGTCACGACGGCGTGCTCGGTCGAGTGGACCGTCGTCGGGACCGAGGTCGAGGCCCTCGCCCTCGAGTACTCGTGGATCAAAGAGTTCGACCCGCGCTTCAACGTCAAGTACCGCGACGACAAGTCGTACCCGTACCTGGCCGTGACGATGGGGGAGTCGGTCCCGCGCGCCCAGGTGATGCGTGGCTCCAAGCGCGCCGGCACCCGGTACTTCGGTCCCTTCGCCCACGCCTGGGCGATCCGCGAGACCCTCGACCTGCTGCTGCGGGTCTTCCCGATCCGCACCTGCTCGGCGGGCGTCTACAAGCGCGCCCAGCAGTCGGGTCGGCC
The DNA here is from genome assembly GCF_033798665.1 of Sanguibacter biliveldensis. NCBI lineage: Bacteria > Bacillati > Actinomycetota > Actinomycetes > Micrococcales > Sanguibacteraceae > Sanguibacter > Sanguibacter biliveldensis. Next base: position 2,251,665 of record NZ_CP138359.1, on the reverse strand, counting down.
ATGCCTGCTCGGGTACATCGACAAGTGCGCAGCACCGTGCGTCGAGCGCATCTCCAAGGACGCCCACCGCGCCCTGGCCGAAGACTTCTGCGCCTTCATGGCCGGTGACACCGCGAAGTTCATGCGGCGCCTGCGCGACGAGATGGGCATGGCCGCCCAGAACCTCGACTACGAGCGCGCTGCCCGGCTGCGTGACGACATCGGCGCGCTCGAGCGCGCGATGGAGAAGAACGCCGTCGTCCTCCAGGACGGGACCGACGCCGACATCTTCGCGCTCACCGGCGACGAGCTCGAGGCTGCTGTCCAGGTGTTCCACGTCCGGGGTGGCCGCATCCGCGGTCAGCGCGGCTGGGTCGTCGAGAAGGTCGAAGACCTCACCGACGCGGACCTCGTCGAGCACCTGCTCCAGCAGGTCTACGGCACCGCCGACGAGGCGGCCGGCGGCGACGTGAAGGCCGCCCGCGACAGCGGGCTGGTCCCGCGCGAGGTCCTCGTCCCCGTCCTCCCGGCGCACCTCGAGGAGATGACCACCTGGCTCTCCGGCCTGCGCGGTGCGCGCGTGGACATCCGCGTCCCGCAGCGTGGTGACAAGCGTGAGCTCGCCGCGACGGTGCTCAAGAACGCCGAGCACGCGCTCGCCCTGCACCGCACCCGGCGCGCGGGCGACCTCACCAACCGGAGCCTCGCGCTCCGTGAGATCCAGGAGGCGCTCGACCTGGAGAGCGCGCCGCTGCGCATCGAGTGCTACGACATCTCGACGACCATGGGCACCCACCAGGCCGCGTCGATGGTCGTCTTCGAAGACGGGCTCGCCCGCAAGAGCGAGTACAGGACCTTCGGTGTCAAGGGTCCCGACGGCGAGGGCGCTCGCGACGACACCGCCGCGATGTACGAGGTCATCACCCGCCGCTTCCGACGCTACCTCGCGGAGCGCTCGGACTCGGCCGACCTCGAGATCGAGACCTTCGGCGGCGAGGTCGACGCCGAGACCCCCGCGACCGACCGCAAGCGCTTCGCCTATCCGCCGAACCTCGTGGTGGTCGACGGCGGCCCGCCCCAGGTCGCCGCAGCGGCCAAGGCCCTCGCCGACCTCGGGATCGACGACGTCGCCCTGTGCGGTCTTGCCAAGCGCCTCGAAGAGGTGTGGGTGCCGGGGGAGGAGTACCCCGTGATCCTCCAGAGGTCCTCCGAGGGCCTGTACCTGCTGCAGCGTGTCCGTGACGAGGCGCACCGCTTCGCGATCACCGCGCACCGCAAGAAGCGCGGGAAAGGCATGACGGTCTCCGAGCTCGACTCGGTGCCCGGTCTGGGCCCGGCCCGCAAGGGTGCGCTGCTCCGGCACTTCGGCTCGCTCAAGCGCCTGCGCGCGGCGTCGGCCGAGGAGATCGCCACGGTCCAGGGCATGGGCCAGCGCACCGCCGAGGCCGTGGTCGCGGCGCTCCGCCCTGCGGGGTCACCGGCCGAGGAAGGCTCGGCCACGGACACCGTGGAGTCGGCGGCGGTCCCGTCAGCCGAGCAGCCGGAGCTCGGGGGGCGGGCAGCGGCGGACACTCCCGAGGGTGGAGCTTCCCCGGCAGCGGGCTCTCCGGAGCCGAGCCCGGAGGTGCCCAGCCCTGCGCCGGTCGAGACCTCCGACGCGCGGGCCTGACCTGCGGGTGAGTCGGCGACGGAACACTGGCATGCTTGAGGCATGACTGACGACGTCGCTCCGAAGACCGTCCCCGTAGGGATCCCGCAGGTCGAGGCCGTCACGCACCCTCCTGAGCCAGAGGCGAGCGAGGTGCTCATCATCACGGGCATGTCGGGCGCCGGCCGGTCGAGGGCTGCCATGGTGCTCGAAGACCTCGACTGGTACGTGGTCGACAACCTCCCGCCCCGGATGCTCGTCCCGCTCGTCGACATGATGACGCGCGCGGGTTCGTCGATCACCCGTGTCGGTGCTGTCGTCGACGTCCGTGGCCGTGAGTTCTTCAACGACCTGACCGAGGTGCTCGCACGGTTCCGCAAGCGTGGCATCCCGTACCGGATCCTCTTCGTCGACTCCTCTGACGAGGTGCTCGTCCGCCGCTTCGAGCAGGTCCGCCGGCCGCACCCGCTCCAGGGCGAGGGTCGCATCCTCGACGGGATCGCCGTCGAGCGTCAGCTGCTCTCGGCCATGCGCGACCGCGCCGACGTGCTCATCGACACCTCTGAGCTCAACGTCCACGACCTCGCCCGCGAGGTCCGCCGCAGCGTCGCCGAGACCGGCCAGAGCCCCGAGACGCTGCGTATCAACGTGGTCTCCTTCGGCTTCAAGTACGGCATCCCGCTCGACGCCGACCATGTCGTCGACATGCGCTTCCTGTCCAACCCGTACTGGATCACCGAGCTGCGCCACCTCACAGGCCGTGACGCGCCCGTCCGCGACTTCGTGCTCGCACGCCCGGGGGCCGTCGAGTTCATCGACCGCTACGTCGACGCTCTCGAGCCCGTGCTGTCGGGGTACCTCAACGAGGAGAAGCGGTACGTGACGATCGCGATCGGCTGCACGGGTGGCAAGCACCGCTCGGTCGCCGTGAGCGAAGAGATCGCGCAGCGCCTGCGCGACCGCGGCCACCGCGTCGCCGTCACCGCCCGCGACCTCGGGAAGGAATGACCGTGGGGTCTGGCGACGCCCCCGCTGTCGTCGCGCTCGGAGGGGGGCACGGTCTCTCCGCGAGCCTCTCCGCGCTGCGTCTCATGTCGGACAGGCTGACCGCGATCGTCACCGTGGCGGACGACGGTGGCTCGTCGGGTCGGCTGCGCGAAGAGCTCGGTGTGCTGCCTCCGGGCGACCTGCGCATGGCGCTGGCCGCGCTCTGCGACGACTCCGAGTGGGGTCGGACCTGGCGCGACCTGCTCCAGCACAGGTTCACCTCCACGGGTGATCTCGACCAGCACGCTGTGGGCAACCTGCTCATCGTCGCTCTCTGGGAGCTGCTCGACGATCCCGTCGAGGGGCTCGACTGGGTCGGGCGGCTGCTCGGTGCCCGCGGTCGGGTGCTGCCGATGGCGTCGGTCCCGCTGTCGATCGAGGCCGACGTCGTCAGGGACGGCGAGCTGACGACCATCGTCGGGCAGTCCGCCGTCGGGTCGACCGCCAGCCGCGTCGAGAGCATCCGGCTCATCCCGTCGGACCCGCCCGCCCACCCGCAGGCCGTCGAGGCCGTCATGGCCGCCGACTGGGTCGTGCTCGGTCCGGGCTCGTGGTTCTCCTCCGTCATGCCGCACCTCCTGGTGCCTGAGCTCGCCGAGGCCCTCGTCACCTCCAAGGCCCGGGTCTGCCTCACGCTCAACCTCGCGAGCGAGACCGACGAGACCCACGGCATGACGACGGTCGAGCACCTGCGCGCCCTGGCCCGCCACGCCCCGGACCTCCACGTCGACGCCGTGGTCGCGGACCCTCTCGCCGTCGACGACCCCGATCTGCTGCTGGCCGAGGTCGAGCAGATGGGCGCGACGCTGCTCATGCGCCAGGTCCGGCGCGGTGACGGCACGCCTCGGCACGACGCGCTGCGGCTCGCGGCCGCGTACAGGGACGTCTTCGACAACTTCCTCGGGGACGTCGGCACCCGCAGCCGCTGAGTCTCTGAGGTCGTGCAGCCACCCCCCGTGGTGGCCCAGCGGGTCCCAGGACGACGAGCAGGGATGGCAGGATTGACCCATGGCGCTCACGGCTCAGGTGAAAGACGAACTCGCACGGCTCCCGGTCGACAAGACCTCCTGCCGCAAGGCCGAGGTCGCAGCGATGCTGCGGTTCGCCGGAGGTCTGCACCTCATCCAGGGACGCGTCGTCATCGAGGCCGAGCTCGACACCGCGATCGCCGCGCGCCGGCTGCGCCAGGCCATCGCCGAGGTCTACGGCCACACGAGCGAGATCGTGGTCGTCTCCGCCGGTGGCATCCGACGGGGGAGCCGCTACGTCATCCGGGTCGCGAAGGACGGCGAGTCCCTCGCCCGGCAGACCGGTCTGCTCGACGCCCGGGGCCGTCCGGTCCGTGGTCTGCCGCCCCAGGTCGTCTCGGCCGGTGTCGCCGAGGCCGAGGCGGCGTGGCGGGGGGCGTTCTTGGCCCACGGCTCGCTCACCGAGCCCGGCCGGTCCTCAGCCCTCGAGATCACCTGCCCGGGTCCCGAGGCCGCCCTCGCCCTGGTCGGCTCCGCTCGCCGTCTGGGCATCTCGGCCAAGTCGCGCGAGGTCCGTGGGGTCGACCGTGTGGTCATCCGCGACGGCGAGGCGATCGGTGCCCTGCTGACGCGCCTCGGCGCGCACGAGACCGTCAAGGTGTGGGAGGAGCGTCGGCAGCGCCGCGAGGTCCGCGGGACCGCGAACCGCCTCGCCAACTTCGACGACGCGAACCTGCGCCGCTCGGCGCGAGCCGCCGTGGCCGCCGGTGCGCGGGTCGAGCGAGCCTTCGACATCCTCGGCGCCGAGCTGCCCGACCACCTGCGCGAGGCCGGCGAGCTGCGCCTCGCGCACAAGCAGGCCTCCCTCGAAGAGCTCGGCCAGCTGGCCGTCCCGCCGCTCACCAAGGACGCCGTCGCCGGGCGGATCCGGCGTCTGCTGGCGACAGCCGACAAGCGCGCGGCCGAGCTGGGGATCCCGGACACCGAGGCTGGGCTGAGCCCGGACCTGCTCGACCTCTGACACGGCCGGGGGAGCGCGGCGCGTCGTCCTCTGACTAGCGGGTTGTTCGCGCGCCGCTGCCACGCCGTGCGTTCGCGGCTGCCATCTGCGCACAGCTGCGGAGCGTCCTGCTCGTGCCGTCGGCCGTCCGCCCAGGCCAGGACCTCGGTCCGGGGTCGCCGGGCCGCTCTGCGCGCCCAAAGGTCGGCCTCGGACACCGCTGTCGACCGCCCTTCCGTCCGCACCCCGTCCCGCACCGCTCGCTCGGCGACCGCCTAGGCCAGACCTAGGGCTCCAGCAGGCCCAGGACCCCTCCCGGACACGTGCGTGTGACCAGGTCGTGGGAGTTGTTGCCAGATCTTGGCCCGCCGTTGGTTCCCAGGTGCCCGGAGCGTGGGGTGAAGCCGTCTCACGGGACGATGGTCCTCACACGAGAGGCCATCTAGGTATAGGCTCAAGGAGTCAGGTTCACGGGAGACCCCGAGCCGGACCGAGGATCGGTCCAGCGACGTCTTTTCGGATGCCAGGCAACTCACCAACGTACGCTGACGTACGTGTCGTTCGTCAACTACCGTGCGTCGGTTCGTCCGGCGCGCCCGAGGAGGGCATAGTGACCATCCGCGTCGGAATCAACGGCTTCGGTCGAATTGGACGTAACTTCTTCCGCGCAATCCTTGCGTCTGGAGCAGACATCGAGATCGTCGGTGTCAACGACCTCACGGACAACAAGACGCTTGCGCACCTGCTCAAGTACGACTCCGTCCTGGGCCGCCTCGCCGCCGAGGTCTCGTACGACGAGGACTCCATCTCCGTCGACGGCAAGAAGATCAAGGCCCTCGCAGAGCGCAACCCGGCAGACCTGCCCTGGGGCGCACTCGGTGCCGACATCGTCATCGAGTCGACCGGCTTCTTCACCGACGCCACGAAGGCGAAGGCCCACATCGAGGCCGGCGCCAAGAAGGTCATCATCTCCGCTCCCGCGAGCAACGAGGACGGCACCTTCGTCATCGGTGTCAACGAGGGCGACTACAACCCCGAGACGATGCACATCATCTCGAACGCCTCCTGCACGACGAACTGCCTCGCCCCCATGGCGAAGGTGCTCGACGAGGCCTTCGGCATCGAGCGTGGACTCATGACCACGATCCACGCCTACACCGGTGACCAGAACCTGCAGGACGGCCCCCACAAGGACCTCCGCCGCGCCCGCGCAGCAGCGATCAACATCGTCCCGACCTCGACCGGTGCGGCCAAGGCCGTGGCGCTCGTCCTCCCGCAGCTCAAGGGCAAGCTCGACGGCTACGCGCTCCGCGTCCCCGTGCCCACAGGCTCGGCCACCGACCTCACCTTCACCGCCTCCAAGGAGGTCACGGTCGAGTCGGTCAACGCCGCGATCAAGGCTGCAGCCGAGGGCCCCCTCAAGGGCATCCTCGTCTACACCGAGGACCCGCTGGTCTCCTCCGACATCGTGACGGACCCCGCGTCGAGCATCTTCGACGCTGGCCTCACCAAGGTCATCGGCGACCAGGTCAAGGTCGTCTCCTGGTACGACAACGAGTGGGGCTACTCCAACCGCCTCGTCGACCTCACGGTCCTCGTCGGCGAGAAGCTCTGAATCGCTGCGAATCCCTGAGTCACGGGTGATCACCCGAGCTCGCTGAACCGTCCGCGTGAGTGATGAGAGCCGTCTGGCCACGTCACTCACGCGGACGTTCTCATGTCCGCCCCCTGAACCTGGAGTACCCATGAAGACGATCAAGGACCTCGGCGACCTGCGCGGCAAGCGCGTTCTCGTCCGTTCAGACTTCAACGTGCCGCTCGACGGCACGACGATCACCGACGACGGCCGCATCCGTGCCGCGCTCCCCACCCTCTCCTCGCTCGTCGAGGCCGGCGCGAAGGTCGTCGTCACGGCGCACCTCGGCCGCCCCAAGGGTGCTCCCGAGGACAAGTACTCGCTCGCGCCCGTCGCAGCCCGCCTCGGCGAGCTCCTCGGCGCCCCGGTCACCCTCGCGAAGGACACCGTCGGAGAGTCCGCGAAGGCCACCGTCGCAGCTCTCGGCGAGGGCGAGGTCGCCCTCCTCGAGAACATCCGCTTCGACCCGCGCGAGACCTCCAAGGACGAGAGCGAGCGCCAGTCCCTCGCCGCCGACCTCGCTGAGCTCGCCGACTTCTACGTCTCCGACGGCTTCGGCGTCGTGCACCGCAAGCAGGCGTCCGTCTACGACATCGCCCTCGCGCTGCCCTCCGCCGTCGGCTCCCTCGTGCTCAAGGAGGTCGAGTCCCTCAAGAAGGCGACCGACAACCCCGAGCGCCCCTACGTCGTCGTCCTCGGTGGCTCCAAGGTCTCCGACAAGCTCGGCGTCATCGGCAACCTCATCACCAAGGCCGACCGCCTCCTCATCGGTGGCGGCATGCTCTTCACCTTCCTCGCCGCGAAGGGCTACTCGGTCGGCAACTCGCTCCTCGAGGAAGACCAGATCGACGCCGTCAAGGGCTATCTCGCCGATGCCGAGAAGGCTGGCGTGGAGATCGTCCTCCCGGTCGACATCCTCGTCGCCGACGAGTTCAAGGCGGACTCGCCCGCGACAGTCGTCGCAGCAGACGCGATCCCCGACGGCAAGATCGGCCTGGACATCGGCCCGGAGTCGCAGAAGCTCTTCGCCTCCAAGATCGTCGACGCCAAGACCGCGGTCTGGAACGGCCCGGCCGGCGTCTTCGAGTTCGAGGCCTTCTCCGGCGGCACCCGTGCCGTCGCCCAGGCCCTCGTCGACGCGACCAGCAACGGCGCCTTCACGATCGTCGGCGGTGGCGACTCCGCCGCGGCCGTGCGCATCCTCGGCTTCGACGAGGCCGGCTTCAGCCACATCTCGACAGGTGGCGGCGCGAGCCTCGAGTTCCTCGAGGGCAAGTCCCTCCCGGGCATCGCCGTCCTCGACGCCTGACACACCCGCTCGACGGGGGAGGGCGGTGTCCCACGCGGGACGCCGCCCTCGCCCTCACCCCTGACTCACGAAGGTAGGACCACATGGCCAACGCCCGTACCCCCCTCATCGCCGGCAACTGGAAGATGAACCAGGACCACCAGGAAGCCATCCACCTGGTGCAGAAGCTCGCCTGGGCCCTCAAGGACGCCAAGCACGACTTCTCGCAGGTCGAGGTCACCGTCCTCGCCCCGTTCACCGACCTCCGCAGCGTCCAGACCCTCGTCGACGCCGACAAGCTCGAGCTCACCTACGGTGCGCAGGACGTCTCCCAGCACGTCTCGGGCGCCTACACCGGCGAGATCTCGCCCGTGTTCCTCAGCAAGCTCGGTGTCTCCTACGTGGCCGTCGGCCACTCGGAGCGTCGCCAGTACCACGCCGAGGACGACGCGCTCGTCAACGCCAAGTCGAAGGCCGCGCTGGCCCACGGCATCATCCCGATCATCTGCGTCGGCGAGCCCCTCGAGGTCCGCAAGGCCGGAGACCAGGTCTCCCACACCCTCGCCCAGGTCGACGGCGCCCTCGAGGGCCTCTCGGCCGAGGACGCCGCCAAGGTCGTCATCGCCTACGAGCCCGTCTGGGCCATCGGCACCGGTGAGGTCGCCACCCCGCAGGACGCGCAGGAGGTCGCCGGAGCGATCCGCGCCCGCCTCGCCGAGCTCTACTCGGCCGACGTCGCCGACGCCGTCCGCGTGCTCTACGGCGGTTCGGTCAAGTCCTCGTCGATCGCCGAGCTCATGAAGGAGCAGGACGTCGACGGCGCCCTCGTCGGAGGCGCCAGCCTCGACGCCGAGGAGTTCGCCAAGATCGCCCAGTTCAAGGCTGCCGCCGCGAGCTGATCGCCCGATCGACAGGGTGGGACCGGGAGTTCGGTCCCACCCTGTCGTGCGTCGGAGGCCCCGGGCGACGATCCGGGTGGCCGGTCCGGTCAGGACGAGCGTCCGGACCACGGGCCACGTCTCCTGCGAGTGCCTCGCGCTCGACGAGCGTGGGGTGGTCTATCCTGGTAGACGGCACGGATCGTGGTGTCCGTCACCTGCACTCCCCGCCCCGGTCGTCACGACCTCGGCCTGCAGGCGACCGACCTGCTCCACGTGCTGCTGAACATCGGTGCTCCTCCGTGAGCACCTCACCGACGTAGAGGGAAGAACAAGTCTGTGGACATCCTGCGTATCGCGCTCCAGGTCGTGCTCGTCCTCACGAGCGGCTTCCTGATCCTCCTGATCCTGCTGCACAAGGGCAAGGGCGGCGGGCTCTCGGACATGTTCGGCGGCGGTGTCTCGAGCAGCGTCGGCAGCTCCGGGGTCGCTGAGCGCAACCTCAACCGCATCACCGTGGGCTTCGCCCTCGTGTGGTTCGTCGTGGTGGTCCTCCTCGGGCTCATCACCAAGGTCGACACGGGCATCTGACAGCCCATCCATCTCTGGCAGGAGCGGCACAGTGGCCGGTGGTAGTGCGATCCGAGGATCGCGAGTTGGAGCAGGTCCCATGGGCGAGGCCGAGCGGGGCGCGACAGCGCCACGCTTCTTCGTCTCCTACTACTGCGCGAACGGGCACGAGACCCGCCCGAGCTTCTCGATCGAGAGCAACGCCCAGGCGCCCGAGCACTGGGACTGCACCCGGTGCGGCTACCCGGGCGGCCAGGATGCGGAGAACCCGCCGCCCCTCGTGCGCAACGAGCCGTACAAGACGCACCTGGCCTACGTGAAGGAGCGCCGCTCCGAGGAGGACGGCGAAGCCCTCCTCGACGAGGCCCTCGCAGCACTCCGCGCCCGCCGCGGTCGCCGCTGACCAGTAGCCCCCCGCACCTTGCCCGAGTTGGCCGGTGCCTGCTCGACCGTCCGACGAGATCGTGACTTCCGAGCGAGATCGATCCCTGCACGGCCCGATCTCGCTCCGAAGTCACGATCTCGTTGCCGTCTGCCGTCTGCCGTCTGCCGTCTGCCGTCTGCCGTCTGCCGTCTGCCGTCTGCGGCGCGCTAGAGCCCTAAGAGCCTGCGCGCTCGTCCCAGGTCGCCATCGCCGAGGGGCAGTGGGACGAAGTGCTCGACCTGCCACCGCTGGGTGCGCGCGGCCTGCCCGGGAGCGGTGAGGGACCACGGCGGGTAGACACGGAAGCCTCGCTTGCCCCCGCGGCCGTCTCGAGCCACGATGCCGTGAGACACCAGTGACGCACGGTCGAAGACGAAGACCCCGCGTGCCGGGTGTGGCCCGTCCTCGGCGGCGGTGACGAGGAGCGTATCCGCGCTGTCGTCCGCGTCGAAGGGGCCGGTGGTGCCGTCTGCGGACCGCCGCCAGTGCGTGACGAAGAGACCGACCTTGGTCGGGGTGATCTTGCCGGAGCGGACCCTCACCTGGGCCTGGGCCTGGGCCTGGGCCTGGGCTTGGGCTTGGGCGTGGGTAATTGCCTCAGGTGTGTCGCTGGGGCGGACGCCCTCGGGGTCCAGACGATCCAGACCGCTCACGCTCACCAGCATCCCGTCGTACTCGGCGCTCTCGGGCTCCACCACCTCAGAGACCACAGCCAGTCCGAGCGGGGAGAAGAGCTCTCGCACGACGAGGGCGAGACCGCTCACGGTCTCGCCCTCGTCGTGCGCAGCCTGGGCTGCGTGGGTCATCGTCCGGCGGCCGCCGAGTCGAGCAGCCACAGGGTGAGCTGGGCACCGACAGCCGCAGCCGCCGGCGCCTCGGCCTTGTCTGCGCCAGACAGACCGGCCTTGACGGCGTCGGCCTTCTCGGCGCCGGCGGCGATGATCCACACCTCGTGGGAGGCCTGGATCGTCTCGAAGGTCAGCGAGACACGCTCGGGCGGCGGCTTCGGGGAGTTCCGCACACCGACGGTGCTCTGCCCGGTGACGGTCCCACCGGGGTGGCCAGGGAACAGCGACGCGACGTGCGCGTCAGGGCCCATGCCCAGCAGTGTGATGTCGAAGACGGGCGCCGCTGCACCCTCGGGGGCGAAGCGCGCGAGCTCCTCGGCGTAGAGCGCCGCAGCCGCGTCGACGTCCACGTCACCGTCGACGGACGGCATCGCGTGCACGTTCTCCGCGGGCAGCACGTCGAGGTGGTCCAGGAGCGCCTCACGGGCCTGGGTCTCGTTGCGGTCCGCGTCGCCAGCGGGCAGGTAGCGCTCGTCGCCCCACCACAGGTGCACGCCAGTCCAGTCGACGGCGTCGCGCACGGGGTTCTTCGCGACGGCCGCGAGAGTCTTGATCCCCACGGTCCCGCCGGTCAGGACCACGTGCACGGGGGAGCGCACGGACTGCAGGTCGAGGATCCGGGTGAGGAGCCGAGACGCCGCAGCCTCGGCGAGGATCTGCGCGTCCGGGTGGACGACCACCAGCCGGGACTGCGGGCTCATGCGGAGGCCGTCACGCGGGGCAGACCCTTGGCGAGGACCTCGCCGTAGACCTCGTCGGGGTCCAGACGGCGGAGCTCCTCCGAGAGGCACTCGCGGAGCGAGCGCACCGGGAGGGTGATGCGGTGGTCCGGCTGACCGGGCTGTGAGAGCGTCGCGACCCGGCCGTCGGGACGGTCGAGCACGATGTCGCCGGACTTGCGGTGCAGGACGACCTTGGTGATCGCCAGCTCGTCGGTGTTCCGCGTGATGGTCACGGGGCACCGCAGCTTCTCGGCGAGCCAGGCGCCGAGCAGGTCGACCGAGGTGTGCGCCTCGGAGCCCTCGACGGTCACACCGGTGACGGGCTCGTAGGGCGGCTGGTCGAGCATCGCGGCGAGCAGCCCGCGCCACACCGTCACGCGGGTCCACGAAAGGTCGATGTCACCCGGGTGGTGGTTCTTGCGGAGCGTCTCGAGCGTGGCGCTCGGCGACGTGCACTTGAGGCTGTCCGTGATGCGGATCTTCGCCATCTGGCCGACGAGGTCGGTCGACGGGCTGTCGGGAACCTCGTTGGGCCACCAGGCGACGATCGGTGCGTCGGGCAGCAGCAGCGGCATGATGAGCGTGTCCGGGTGCTGGGCGACCACCGAGGACGGGCGCAGCACGATGACCTCGCTGGCCCCGGCGTCGCCGCCCACGCGGATCTCCGCGTCGAGCTGGTCGGGGCGGCCCTCGGCGGTCGAGACGACGACGATGCGGCACGGGTGCTCGCGGCTCGCGTCGTTGGCGGCGTCGACCGCCTCCTCGATCTCGTTCTCGTCGGCGACGATCACGAGGGTGAGGACGCGGCCGAGGGCGATCGCCCCGCCCTCCTCGCGGATCTTGATGAGACGACGCGCGACAGCGCTGACTGTCGTCTCCGGCATGTCGATGATCATGGTGTGCTCTCTCAGTCGGTCAGGCGCAGGTCGGTGAGGTCCGGTGGCTCGTCAGGGCCGACGCCAGGACCGGCCGTCGCGGGCGAGCATCTCGTCGGCGGAGTCCGGGCCCCAGGTACCGGAGCGGTACGCGTCCGGGGTGCCCTTGCTCTCCCAGAACTTCGTGATCGGGTCGAGGATCTTCCACGAGAGCTCGACCTCCTCGTGGCGGGGGAAGAGGGGCGGGTCGCCGAGGAGCACGTCGAGGATGAGTCGCTCGTAGGCCTCGGGGGAGGACTCGGTGAAGGCGTGGCCGTAGCCGAAGTCCATCGTGACGTCGCGGACCTCCATCGCGGTGCCGGGGACCTTCGCGCCGAGGCGCAGCGTGATGCCCTCGTCGGGCTGGACGCGGATGACGATCGCGTTCTTGCCGAGCTCGCTCGTCGCGGTCGACTCGAAGGGCAGGTGCGGCGCCTTCTTGAACACGACGGCGATCTCGGTGACGCGGCGGCCGAGGCGCTTGCCGGTGCGGAGGTAGAAGGGCACGCCGGCCCAGCGACGGGTGTCGATGTCGACACGGATCGCCGCGTAGGTCTCGGTCGTCGAGGCGGGGTCTGTGCCCTCTTCCTCGAGGTAGCCGACGACCTCTTCGCCGCCCTGCCAACCGGAGGCGTACTGCCCGCGGGCTGTGTGCTTGCCGAGGTCCTTGGGCAGGCGCATCGCGGAGAGGACCTTGATCTTCTCGGCGATGAGGTCGTCTGCCGCGAAGGAGACCGGCTCCTCCATCGCCGTGAGGGCGAGGAGCTGGAGCAGGTGGTTCTGGATGACGTCGCGCGCTGCGCCGATGCCGTCGTAGTACCCGGCACGGCCACCGATGCCGATGTCCTCGGCCATGGTGATCTGCACGTGGTCGACGTAGTTGGCGTTCCAGATCGGCTCGTACATCTGGTTCGCGAAGCGCAGGGCCAGGAGGTTCTGGACAGTCTCCTTGCCGAGGTAGTGGTCGATCCTGAACACGTCTTCGGGGGCGAAGACCTCGGAGACCACGTCGTTGAGCTCGCGGGCGGAGGCGAGGTCGTGACCGAAGGGCTTCTCGATCACCACGCGGCGCCAGGCGTCCTCGGGCGACTTCGACAGTCCCGAGCGGGCGAGCTGGCGGCAGACGACGGGGAAGGCGCTCGGCGGCACGGAGAGGTAGAACGCGTGGTTCCCCTTGGTGCCGCGCTCCTCGTCGAGCTCCGCGACGGTCTGGCTGAGGCGCTCGAAGGCCTCGTCGTCGTCGAAGGAGCCCTGGACGAAGCGGATGCCCTCGGCGAGCTGGTTCCACACGTCTTCACGGAAGGGCGTGCGGGCGTGCTCCTTGACGGCGTCGTGGACGACCTTCGCGAAGTCCTGGTCCTCCCAGTCGCGCCGGGCGAAGCCTGTGAGCGCGAAGCCCGGGGGCAGCAGGCCACGGTTGGCGAGGTCGTAGACGGCCGGCATGAGCTTCTTGCGGGCGAGGTCTCCGGTCACGCCGAAGATCACGAGACCGGACGGTCCGGCGATGCGCGGCAGGCGCAGGTCGCGCGCATCGCGCAGCGGGTTGGAGTCGGCTTCGATCTTTGCGGGTCTCACGGGCGCCACCATCTTCTCCGGGTGTGGCCTGTCCAGGTCACGCCCACGGTCTGACTTGTCTGTCTGACGTGTCGAACGACTGGTCTGCGACGCTGCGCCGCAGACCAGTCATGTCTAGCAGGACTCTAGGACCTGAGTCCTGGGTGTCTCAGGAGGAGGCCCCGGAGAGTCCGTCGCGGACTGTCTGGAGCAGCTCGTCCCAGCTGGCCTCGAACTTCTGCAGGCCGTCTTCTTCGAGGTTACGTGTCACCTCGGCGAGGTCACCGCCGAGACGCGCGAACGTGTCGAGCGTCGCACGCGCCTCGTCGTAGGTCCCGGTGATCGTGTCGCCGCTGATCTCGCCGTGGTCGGCGACGGCCTGGAGGGTCTTCTCGGGCATGGTGTTGACCACGCCCGGCGCGACGAGCTCGGTGACGTAGAGCGTGTCGGGGTAGTCGGGGTTCTTGACACCCGTCGAGGCCCAGAGCGGGCGCTGCGGACGTGCGCCGCGTGCCTCGAGGGCCTTCCAGCGGTCGGAGGCGAGCGTCTCGCGGTGGATCTCGTAGGCGAGGCGGGCATTGGCGATCGCGACCTTTCCGAGCAGACCCTTGGCCTCGTCGGAGCCGATCTCCTCGAGCTGCTTGTCGACCGACCCGTCGACGCGCGAGACGAAGAAGGACGCGACCGAGGCGAGGTCGGAGACGTCGCGGCCTGCCTCGAGCGCCTGCTCGAGGCCTGTGAGGTACGCGTCGATAACCGCGGAGTAGCGCTCGAGGGAGAAGATCAGCGTGACGTTGACGCTGATGCCCTGGGCGATCGCCGCGGTGATCGCGGAGAGACCCTTCTCGGTCGCGGGGATCTTGATGAACAGGTTCGGGCGGTCCACGGTCGACCACAGGCGCTCGGCGAGCCTGCCTGTCGCGTCGGGGTCCTGCGCCATGCGCGGGTCGACCTCGATCGACACGCGGCCGTCGACGCCGCCCGAGCGGTCGTAGACGGGTCGCAGGACGTCGCAGGCGTCGCGGACGTCGCGGGTGGTGATCTCCCAGACGGCGTCGTCCAGGTCGGTGCCCTGCGCGGCGATCTCCGTGAGCTGCTCGTCGTAGCTCTGCCCCTGGGAGAGCGCGCTCGCGAAGATCGTCGGGTTGGTGGTGACGCCCACGACGTCGCGGGTGGCGACGAGGTCGGCGAGGTTGCCTGTCGTGATCCGCTCGCGGGAGAGGTCGTCGAGCCAGATGGCGACCCCCTCTGCGCTGAGTCGGGTCGTGGCCTCGGACTGGGTGGGAGTGCTGCCGTTCTCTGTCACGGTGTGGACCTCTCCTCGTGCTGCTGGGTGCTGCTGCGGCGGGTGCTGTGTGCTCGCGCTGCGGGTGGTGCTCGTCGTGTGGTGGTGCTGGTCGTGCGGTCGCGCTGGGCAGACGACGACGGGCTGCGTCCGTCCCTGTTCCATCAGATCAGAGAAGGACGCAGCCCGCGATCAGAGCCGTGCGTCTCGTGCCTCACACCTGCGGTGCGGTGCCCCCGAGGGGACGCTCACCGCAGGTGTGCTCGCACGCGTCAGGGACGGTCGGCGGTCCCGCCCTCGGAGGGGGTGGCGGAGGCACCGGGAGCTGCGGAACCCGCAGCCTCGATGGACTCCTTGGCCGCGGCCACGACGGCCTCGGTCGTGATGCCGAACTCGCGGTACAGCGTCTTGAAGTCCGCGGAGGCACCGTAGTGCTCGATCGAGATCGAGCGGCCGGCGTCTCCGACCAGCTCGCGCCAGCCCTGGGCCACGGCGGCCTCGACCGACACGCGGGCCTTGACCGAGGCGGGGAGGACCGACTCGCGGTACTCGGCGTCCTGCTGGTCGAACCACTCGCGGCTCGGGATCGACACGACGCGGGCGTTGACGCCCTCGGCCTTGAGGGCCTCGCGGGCGTCGACCGCCAGCTGGACCTCGGAGCCTGTGCCCATGAGGATGACGTCCGGGGTGCCGTTCGGCGCCTCGGCGAGGACGTAGGCGCCCTTCGCGACACCGGCTGCGGAGGCGAAGGTCTCGCCGGTGGCGGCACCCTCTCCACGCTCGTAGGTCGGGACGTTCTGACGGGTCAGGACGATGCCGGCGGGACGGTCGGTGTGGCCGAGGATCGTCTTCCAGGCCCAGGCGACCTCGTTCGCGTCCGCGGGGCGGACGACGTCGAGACCCGGGATCGCACGCAGCGCGGCGAGGTGCTCGATCGGCTGGTGCGTGGGGCCGTCCTCGCCGAGACCGATCGAGTCGTGGGTCCAGACGAAGGTCGACGGGATGCGCATGAGGGCCGCGATGCGGACCGCCGGGCGCATGTAGTCGGAGAAGACCAGGAACGTGCCGCCGTAGGCGCGGGTGCCACCGTGCAGCACGATGCCGTTGAGGATCGCGCCCATGGCGTGCTCACGGATGCCGAAGTGCAGCGTGCGCCCGTGAGGGTTGCCGGTCCAGGCCGCCGTGGAGTGCTCGGCCGGGATGAAGGACGGCTCGCCCTCCATGGTGGTGTTGTTCGACTCGGCGAGGTCGGCCGACCCGCCCCAGAGCTCGGGGAGCACGGGTGCGAGGGCCGTGAGGACCTTGCCGGAGGCAGCGCGCGTCGAGACGTCCTTGCCACCCTCGAAGGTCGGGAGCACAGAGTCCCAGCCCTCGGGGAGGGTGCGGGTGGTGAGGCGCTCGAGGAGCTCCGCGCCCTCGGGGTTGGCGGTCTTCCACGCGTCGAAGCCGACGGTCCAGGCCTTGCGGGCCTCGGCGCCGCGGGCACCGACCTCGCGGGCGTGGGCGAGGACGTCGTCAGCCACGTCGAAGGACTTCTCGGGGTCGAGGCCGAGGTTCACCTTGAGGCCTGCGACCTCGTCAGCACCGAGGGCCGAGCCGTGGATCTTGCCGGTGTTCTGCTTCTTCGGCGAGGGCCAGCCGATGATGGTGCGCAGCGCGATGATCGACGGCTTGCCGGTCTCGGCCTTCGCAGCCGAGAGCGCTGCGTGCAGCTCCTCGACGTTCTCGACGTAGCCGGTGCCACCCTGCGTCCAGTCGACGCGCTGGGTGTGCCAGCCGTAGGACTCGTAGCGGGCGAGCACGTCCTCGGAGAACGAGATGTTGGTGTCGTCCTCGATCGAGATCTGGTTCTGGTCGTAGATGACCACGAGGTTGCCGAGCTGCTGGTGACCCGCGAGGGACGAGGCCTCGGAGGTGACGCCCTCCTGCAGGTCGCCGTCGCCGGCGATCACGAAGATCGAGTGGTCGAAGGGGCTCTCGCCGGGGGCGGTGCTCGGGTCGAGCAGACCGCGCTCACGACGGGCCGCCATGGCCATGCCGACGGCGGAGGCGAGGCCCTGGCCGAGGGGGCCGGTGGTGATCTCGACACCGTCGGTGTGCGTGTACTCGGGGTGACCGGGGGTCTTGGAGCCCCAGGTGCGCAGCGACTTGATGTCGTCGAGGTCGACGTCGTAGCCCGAGAGGAAGAGCTGGAGGTAGATGGTCAGCGACGAGTGGCCGGCCGAGAGCACGAAGCGGTCGCGACCGACCCAGTGCGAGTCGCTCGGGTCGTGGCGCATGACCTTCTGGAACAGCGTGTACGCGGCGGGCGCGAGCGAGATCGCGGTACCCGGGTGACCGTTGCCGACCTTCTCGACGGCGTCGGCGGCGAGGGCCTTGATGGTCGCGACCGCACGGTCGTCGAGCTCGGACCAGTCGAAGGGCTGCTGCGCTGGGGTGAAGGAGTTCACCGAACCTCATCTCTGTCGTGGCGTGCGTGCACGCCCGAATTCGTCGTGGTCAGAGCCTGCGAGGCGTCGGAGGACGCCAGCAGGTGGCGGGCTGGTGCGTCGTACGGTCACGGCGAGGCCGTGGTCGTCGGCGGGCGGGCCCGACTGTCGCTCTGGATTCCGCCTTCCACCCTACGCTCGTGAGCCCTGTGAGGGGCGGTCACGTCCGTGTGACGGTCAGCGGAGCCCGCGGCCGTCCCGCTGCCTGCCTGACCTCTGCTCGTCGTCGGGCAGGTGTCGGGCAGACGTCGAGCGCAGGCTCGTCCGGGATGGCTGTGCAACATCTCCCGGCAGGCTAGCGCCTCCGGGGGACAGAAGTGTGAACGTTAACAATCGTGTCGTGGTCGGGCGGGTGACGAGTCGTCCGCACAGATCACATCTCTGGTGAGCGCGGATGGCCGGGACGAACGACCTAGGGCACGTACGATGAGTCAGACGTTGTGCTGGCCTGGACGCGGATCATCCCGCGACGAGGCCGGCCTCTCTCGGACGCAGAACGGAAATCGGCACGCGTGCACACATCGAGTCCCGCCTCGGCCCACCTGCCCAGCGACCACGTGGCAGGTGAGCCGCTGCCTGCAATCGGGCAGCAGACCAAGGGCGCAGTGCTGCGCCGGAGGATCGGGGCGTACGTCGCGCTGACCAAGCCGCGCGTCATCGAGCTGCTGCTCGTCACGACGATCCCGACGATGATGCTCGCCGAGGGCGGTTTCCCCTCCCTCTGGCTCGTGCTCGCGACCCTCGTCGGCGGTGCTGCCGCTGCGGGTGCCTCGGGTGTCCTCAACTGCTACATCGACCGCGACATCGACGAGAAGATGAACCGCACCAAGCGGCGCCCGATCGTCACCGGTGAGGTCTCGCCCCGCAACGCGCTGATCTTCGGCCTGGTGCTCGGAGCGGTCTCGCTCGTCTGGTTCGCCGTCTTCGTCAACATGGCCTCGGCCCTGCTGACCGCCGGCGCGATCGCGATCTACGTCGTCGGCTACACGATGATCCTCAAGCGCCGCACCCCGCAGAACATCGTGTGGGGCGGCATCGCGGGCTGCATGCCGGTGTTCATCGGCTGGTCGGCCGTCACCGGCGGCCTGAGCTGGGGCGCCGTCGCGCTGTTCCTGGTCATCTTCTTCTGGACACCGCCGCACTACTGGCCGCTGTCGATGAAGTTCCGCCGCGACTACGCCGAGGCCGGCGTGCCGATGCTCCCCGTCGTCGCCGACGACCTCAAGGTCGCCCGCGAGATGATCATCTACACGGTCGCCATGATCGCCTGCTCCCTCGCGCTCGTGCCCCTCGAGGGCATGACGTGGGTCTACGCCGTCGTCGCCTCGCTGCTCGGTGCGTGGTTCCTCGCCCAGTGCATCGGCATGTACCGCCGTGCCGCAGACCCCAGCCGCGGCAAGCTCGGTGCGATGAAGGTGTTCCACGGCTCGATCACCTACCTGACGCTCCTGTTCGTCGCCGTCGCGGTCGACGTCT
The DNA here is from genome assembly GCF_033798665.1 of Sanguibacter biliveldensis. NCBI lineage: Bacteria > Bacillati > Actinomycetota > Actinomycetes > Micrococcales > Sanguibacteraceae > Sanguibacter > Sanguibacter biliveldensis. The sequence goes on along the minus strand of NZ_CP138359.1, from coordinate 2,232,939 downwards.
TCCTCCCCTTCTGAGGTGACCGGGTGGTCGCAGCGGGCACCCGGGGCGACGTCCTGCGTCGTGCCGTCCAGGGGTACCTGGACCACCTGACGATCGAGCGTGGGCGCTCCGCCAACACGGTCGCCGCGTACAGGCGGGACCTGGACCGCTACGTCGGGTACCTCGAGTCCCGTGAGCTCTCCCTCGGCGACGTGACGACCACCGTCGTCGAGGACTACGTCACGGCGGTCCGGACCGGCTCCGACGGGCGGGCTCCGCTCGCCGCGGGATCGGCTGCGCGCAGCCTCGCCGCTGTGCGCGGCTGGCACGCCTTCTGCGTCGCCGAGGGGCAGGTCGACACCAACCCTGCTGCTGCGGTCCGTCCGCCGAGCCAGGGCAAGCGGCTGCCCAAGGCCATCTCGACCCACGACGTCGAGCGCCTGCTCGCGGCCGCCGGGGCGGGCGACGGTGTCGCAGCCGTCCGCAACCGGGCCCTGCTCGAGCTCTTGTACTCGACCGGGGCGCGCATCTCCGAGGCCGTGAACCTCGACATCGACGACCTCGACCTCACCCCGGGCCTCGAGGCCGTGAGGCTGTTCGGCAAGGGCAGCAAAGAGCGCGTGGTGCCCGTCGGGTCCTTCGCTGTCGAGGCGCTCCAGGCGTACCTCGTGCGGACGCGCCCGGTGTTCATGGCCGCCGGGCGGGGGACACCCGCGGTGTTCCTCAACACCCGTGGTGCGCGGCTCAGCAGGCAGAGCGCATGGCAGGTGCTCCGGTCCTCGGCCGAGGCCGCCGGGCTGCCTGGCGCTGAGCACATCTCCCCGCACACCCTGCGGCACTCCTTCGCGACCCATCTGCTGTCGGGCGGCGCCGACGTCCGTGTGGTCCAAGAGCTGCTCGGGCACGCGTCGGTGACCACGACGCAGCTGTACACGATGGTCACGGCCGACTCGCTGCGCGAGGTCTACGTGCAGTCGCACCCACGCGCGCTCGCCTGAGACGTCGGTCTCGGCAGCCGGCTGAGCGCCGGGCCCGCCTCCCTCCCGCGCCCGGCGCGGCGCGCTTGCAGCCGCGTGACGCAGGGCTGCGGTAGCGTTGCCGCGTGAGTAGTCAGGCCCCGAGCAGCACCGAGATCAACGAGCCCCGCCGCGACCCGGTGGGGCGCCTCCTTCCCGACTTCCCCGAGCCCGCGCGGCTCTCGGGGCACGGTCCCGCGCGCATCATCGCGATGTGCAACCAGAAGGGTGGCGTCGGCAAGACGACGACCACCATCAACCTCGCGGCGTGCCTCGCGGAGTACGGGCGCCGGGTGCTCATCGTCGACTTCGACCCTCAGGGCGCGGCGTCTGTCGGGCTGGGCATCAACCCCCACGAGCTCGACCGCACGGTCTACAACCTGCTCATGGAGCGCTCGGCCGACATCCACGACATCATCGTGCCGACCAACGTCGAGGGCCTGCACATGCTGCCGGCCAACATCGACCTGTCGGCCGCCGAGGTCCAGCTCGTCGGCGAGGTGGCCCGCGAGTCGGTGCTCTCCCGCGTGCTGCGGCCGGTCCTCGACGACTACGACGTGATCCTCGTCGACTGCCAGCCGTCCCTCGGGCTGCTGACCGTCAACGCGCTGACCGCCGCGCACGGGGTGCTCATCCCGCTCGAGTGCGAGTTCTTCGCGCTGCGCGGTGTCGCCCTGCTCGTCGAGACCATCGAGAAGGTCCGCGACAGGCTCAACCCGCGCCTCGAGGTCGACGGGATCATCGCGACGATGTTCGACCCGCGCACGCTGCACTCCCGCGAGGTCGTGGCCCGGGTGTACGAGGCCTTCGGCGACACTCTCATGCAGACCGTGATCGGGCGGACCGTGAAGTTCCCGGACGCGTCGGTCGCCGCAGAGCCGATCACCACCTACGCGCCGAACCACTCGGGTGCGGTCTCCTACCGACAGCTGGCCCGTGAGCTCATCGCTCGTGGCGACGCAGCCTGAGGCGTCGGCGACCGACGTCGCGCTGCTCGACGCCCCGGGTGACGGGGCGTCGGTGACGGAGGCAGCCGACCAGGGCTCGGCGGCTTTCGCCGTCCACCTCGACAACTTCGAGGGTCCCTTCGACCTGCTGCTCTCGCTCATCGCGAAGCACAAGCTCGACGTGACCGAGATCGCCCTCGCGCAGGTGACCGACGAGTTCATCGCGTACCTGAGGTCGGGGGAGCGGGACCTCGGGACGACGAGCGAGTTCTTGCTCGTCGCCGCGACGCTGCTCGACCTCAAGGCCGCGCGTCTGCTCCCCGCAGGCGACGTCGAAGACTCTGAGGACCTCGAGCTGCTCGAGGCCCGCGACCTGCTGTTCGTGCGGTTGCTGCAGTACCGGGCGTACAAGCAGCTCGCCGGGGTGTTCTCTGAGCGCCTCGCCGAGCAGGGGCGCCGGACACCGCGCTCGGTCCCGCTCGAGGCGCAGTTCGCGGCCCTGCTGCCCGAGCTCGTGTGGACCACTACGCCCCAGGACCTCGCGGCCCTCGCCGCGCACGCCCTCGCACCCAAGCCCGCCCCGCCGACCGTCGACGTCGCGCACCTGCACGCCCCCGCGGTGAGCGTGCGCGAGCAGGCGGCGATCATCGTCGAGAGGCTGCGGGCCGGTGGGGCGCTGACCTTCCGGACGCTCGTCACCGACGCTGGTTCCGTCCTCGTGGTGGTCGCGCGGTTCCTCGCGCTGCTCGAGCTGTTCCGGGAGGGCGTGGTCGGCTTCGACCAGATGACCCCGCTCGCTGAGCTCACGGTCCGCTGGACCGGCGACGACGACAGCGACGTCGAGGTCCGCGGCGACTTCGACGAGCCCGGACCTGGCGACGACCCCGAGATGGTGGCGGCCGAGAGTGTGACGGACGAGACCATCGCGCAGCTGGCCGCGGGGATCTCCGGACCGCTTGCTCGAGAGACGGCGACCGACTCAGCCGGGGCGTCCGTCGACAGCGCCGCGAGCCCGTCGCCCGACGACGGAGCGACCACATGACCGTCGACGTCGAGCACGTCCCCTTCGAAGACCGCCCCGGCGGTGTCCTCGCGGCGATCGAGGCGATCCTCATGGTCGCCGACGAGCCCGTCTCGGTCGTGCGCCTGGCGGCGGCCCTCGGCATCCCCGTCGACCGCGCGGCCGACCACCTGTGGCGGCTCGAGAGCGAGTACAGGGCAGCCGAGCGCCGTCCTGGTTTCGAGCTGCGCGAGGCCGGCGGAGGGTGGCGGATCTACTCCGCGCCGGACTTCGCCGACGTCGTCGGGCAGTTCGTCACGGAAGGTCAGTCGGCCCGGTTGTCGCAGGCCGCGCTGGAGACCCTGGCCGTCATCGCGTACCGTCAGCCGGTCACACGTGGTCAGGTCTCGGCCGTGCGCGGCGTGAACGTCGACGGCGTGGTGCGCACGCTGACCATGCGTGGTCTGATCGTCGAAGACGGCTCCGACGAGTCCAGTGGTGCGCTCTTGTACCGGACTACGGGATACTTCATGGAGCGAATGGGCCTGTCGTCACTCGACGAGCTGCCCGCACTGGCTCCGCACCTGCCCGAGATCGACGCCCTGGAGCTGCCCGACGACCCCGGTCGTGGTCAGCTGACAGGTCGCTGGGCGCAGGGTCAGACCGCCGAGGCGGCAGAACAGCCCGCAGTGGCACAACTGGAGGATTGAGTACATGAGCAACACCCGTGGCGGACGCAAGAAAGCCCGCCCGCAGGAAGCACCCCGCGACGTCCACGTCCCGGACGGTGTGCGCCTGCAGAAGGTCCTCGCGACGGCAGGGCTGGGTTCTCGCCGTGCGTGCGAGAACCTCATCACGGCCGGTCGCGTGACGGTCGACGACGTGCCCGTGCACGAGCTCGGCGTCCGCATCGACCCCGACAAGAACGTCGTGCACGTGGACGGTCTGCGCATCCAGCTCGACATGTCTCTCCTCACGCTGGCGCTCAACAAGCCGCTCGGCGTGGTCTCGACCATGCACGACCCCGAGGGCCGCCCGACGCTCGCGCAGTTCGTCGCGGACCGCCCGGAGCGCCTGTTCCACGTCGGGCGTCTCGACGCCGACTCCGAGGGTCTGCTGCTCCTGACGAACGACGGTGAACTCGCGAACCGTCTGACGCACCCCAAGTACAAGATCACCAAGACGTACACCGTCCAGGTCGAGGGCCGCGTGCCCGCGAACCTCGGTGCCCAGCTGGTCAAGGGGATCGAGCTCGAGGACGGCGTCGCGACCGTCGACAAGTACCGGCTGATCGACGCGACCCCGCAGGCGAGCCTCGTCGAGGTCGAGCTGCACGAAGGCCGCAACCGCATCATCCGCCGCATGTTCGAGTCCGCCGGGTACCCCGTGACCCAGCTGGTCCGCACGAAGATCGGCCCGATCCGCCTCGGCGACCTGCGCCCCGGGCGCGTGCGCGTCATCGGCCAGACCGAGCTCGGCACGCTCATGGCTGAGGTCGGCCTGTAGCAGGACCACCCAGACGGCCGCCGGGAGACCGGCGGCCGTCGGTGCATCACAGCCCCGAACCCGCCTGACCGAACGGAGTCACCATGACGGTGCGCGCGATCCGCGGTGCCACGCAGCTCGACGTCGACGGACGCGAGCACCTCTTCGAGCGGACGACCGAGCTCGTCAAGGAGGTCCTGCGGGCCAACGACCTCGACACCGAGGCGCTCATCTCGATCATCTTCACGTGCACGCCCGACCTCGTGTCGGACTTCCCGGCGGCCGCGGCGCGCGAGATGGGCCTCGGCGACGTGCCGCTCATGTGCGCGACCGAGATCGCCGTGCCGCACGCGCTGCCGCGCGTGGTCAGGCTCATGGCGCACGTCAACCTCGAGGTGCCGCGCAGGGACGTCCAGCACGTCTACCTGCACGGCGCGACGACCCTGCGGAAGGATCTGGCCCAGTGACGGCGATGGTAGGTGGGACTGTGAGCGGTTCTCTGGTCGGCACGACCGACCCTGACGTGGCGGTGGCTGTCGCCGTCGCCGAGGCGTCGGGTCCTCTGGTGATCGCGCTCGACGGGCCCTCGGGCTCGGGCAAGTCGAGCGTCTCCCGTCAGGTCGCGAGCCGTCTGGGGCTCGCGTACCTCGACACCGGGGCGATGTACCGCGCCGCGACGTGGTGGTGCGTGCGCAACGAGGTCGACCTCGCCGACCAGTCGGCCGTGGCCGCTCTCGTCGCGGCGATGCCTCTCGACATCGGCGTCGACCCTGCGGGGCCGACCGTGCACGTCGACGGTGTCGACATCGCCGAGGCCATCCGTGACTCCGCGATCTCGACCGCTGTGAGCGCGGTCGCGACCAACCTCGACGTGCGCGCCGAGCTGCGCCGCCGTCAGCGCGAGATCATCGACGTCGAGCGCACCGCAGGATTCTCCGGCGGGTCTGGGGTCGTCGCCGAGGGCCGCGACATCACGACCGTCGTCGCCCCCGACGCCGACGTCCGCGTGCTGCTGACAGCGAGCGAAGAGGCGCGCCTGGCGCGTCGCTCCCTCGACGTTCACGGTGACGCCGATGCGTCCTCGGTCGAGGCGACGCGCGACCAGGTGGTCCGCCGCGACCGCGACGATTCCACGGTCTCGCAGTTCCTCGTGGCCGCAGACGGCGTGGTCACCGTCGACTCCTCCGACCTGGACTTCGAGCAGACCGTCCAGGCGGTCCTGGAGGTCGTCGAGCGTTCAGGCCGGCACTGATGGCTGGTGCAGGGGGCACAGAGAGCGCCGGGGGTGCGCCGGGCGGCGACGATGCTGCTCGGGCGCGGGAGGGTGCCCGGACGGATGACGCTGCCCGCACGGGCGGCACTGCACCGTCGAGTGACGCTGTCCGATCGGGTGATGCTCCCCGCAAGGCTGCCGTGCGCCGGGACGTGACGAAGCCGCCGCTCGCGACGATCCCGGGGCCCTCGGGCCCGGCGTGGTCGCGCTGGGTCGGGCGGTTCCTCGCCAAGGTCGTCTGGAGCACCCGCGTCGTCAACGGCGCGAACCTGCCGCTCGACGGCCCCGTGCTCGTCGCCGCGAACCACACCGGCCTCATGGACGGACCCGTGGTGCTCGGCGTCGCGCGGCGCCCGCTGCACATCCTCGTCAAGGACTCGATGTTCCGCGGCCCGCTCGGCCCGGTGCTGCGGGCCGCCGGCCAGATCCCCGTCGACCGGCAGGGCGGGCGCTCTGCGCTGACCACGGCTCTCGCCGTGCTCAAGCGCGGGGGAGCAGTCGGGGTGTTCCCCGAGGGCAACCGTGGCCGTGGTGACCTCGCGGAGGTCCGTGCCGGCGTCGCGTGGCTCGCGCTGACCTCGGGTGCGCCTGTCGTGCCCGTGGCTGTGCTCGGGACACGACGGACCGGGCAGAAGGTCGGTGCGATCCCCGGGTTCCGGCGTCGCCTCTACGTCGAGGTGGGCGAACCCATCGTCGTCGAGCGGACCCCAGGCGTGTCCGGACGGGTGACCCTCGAGGCTGCGAACCGGGAGATCCGGGATGCGCTGTCGGCGCTGGTCGTCGGGGCTGTCGAGCGCAGCGGTATCGCACTCCCGCTCGACGACCCGAACCGGGAGAAGGCCCCGGGCGGAGACGTGTGATCGGTGGTCTCCGGTGAGGCGCTGGCTCGGTGTCGCCTCGGGGAGCAGGCGGTGTGATGCGGTCGTGAGCGACCGTGTTACCGATTCGCCGCCGTTCCTGGGAGAATAGGTGTATGAGCACGCCTGAGCAGAACCTTTCAGAGGACACCGCGACGACCGCGGACCCCACATCAGCGCCACAGCCGACGTCTGACGTCCCCGAGTCTGCCCAGCAGCAGGTGCCCCTGAGCGACGGCACGGAGTCCGACGGCGACGACGCACAGCGCGAGCACGCGCTCCGCGTCGGCCTCGAAGACTACGAGCTCGGCGACGAGGACATCGCGCTCCTCGGCGGCGAGTTCGACGACGGCACCGGCGAGTACGCCGGGGTGCCGCTGCCGGTCCTCGCGATCGTCGGACGCCCGAACGTCGGCAAGTCCACACTCGTCAACCGCATCATCGGCCGCCGCGAGGCCGTCGTCGAAGACAAGCCCGGCGTGACGCGTGACCGCGTCAGCTACCCGGCCGAGTGGGGCGGACGCCGCTTCATGGTGGTCGACACCGGTGGCTGGGAGGTCGACGTCGCCGGCATCGAGGCGCGCGTCGCCGAGCAGGCCGAGGTGGCCATCTCCCTCGCCGACGCCGTGATGTTCGTCGTCGACGCGACAGTCGGCCCGACCTCGACCGACGAGCAGGTCGTCAAGCTGCTCCGCAAGTCCGGCAAGCCCGTGGTGCTCTGCGCCAACAAGGTCGACGGACCGCGCGCCGAGGCCGACGCCTCGGAGCTGTGGAGCCTCGGCCTCGGCGAGCCGCACCCCGTCTCGGCCCTGCACGGCCGTGGCACCGGTGACCTGCTCGATGCCGCGATGCGCAAGCTGCCGAAGAAGACCGTCCACGGCGTGGCTGTCCCGAACGGCCCGCGCCGCGTGGCCCTCGTCGGCCGCCCGAACGTCGGCAAGTCGTCGCTCCTCAACAAGGTCGCCGGCTCTGAGCGCGTGGTCGTCGACCCGACCGCTGGCACGACCCGCGACCCGGTTGACGAGCTCATCCAGCTCAAGGGCAAGGACTGGGTGTTCGTCGACACCGCAGGTATCCGTCGCCGGGTGCACCAGACGCAGGGCGCCGACTTCTACGCCTCGCTGCGCACCCAGGCCGCGATCGAGAAGGCCGAGGTCGCCGTGGTGCTCCTCGACGCGAGCGAGAAGCTCACCGAGCAGGACACCCGCGTGATCTCCCAGGTAATCGACTCCGGTAGGTCTGTGGTCATCGCGTACAACAAGTGGGACCTCATGGACGAGGACCGTCGGCCGTTCCTCGAGCGTGAGATCGAGAAGGACCTCGTGCAGGTCCAGTGGGCGCCGCGCGTCAACATCTCGGCCGCGACAGGCTGGCACACCGACCGTCTGGTGCCGGCCCTCGAGCGGTCCCTCGCCTCGTGGGATACCCGCATCTCGACAGGACGCCTCAACTCGTTCATGGGTGAGCTTGTCGCCGCCAATCCGCACCCCCTGCGTGGTGGCAAGCAGCCGCGCATCCTCTTCGCGACTCAGGCGTCCACGCGCCCTCCGCGCTTCGTCATCTTCGCCACGGGGTTCCTCGAGGCTGGCTACCGCCGCTTCATCGAGAGGCGCCTGCGCGAGACTTTCGGCTTCGAGGGCTCGCCCATCTCGATCTCGGTGCGAGTGCGCGAGAAGCGCAAGCGCTGATCGGTTCAGTGCGCAAGCGCTGACGGGCTAGTGCTCACGCGCTGAGCGTCCGACCAGGCCGGGGTCTGCAGACAGTCGTCTGCGGGCCCCGGCCTTCGTCGTGCCTGGTGGCGGGGACCGGAGGGCTCTCCGGACCTCCTAGGGCGGGTTCTGATGTGATCTGGTGCCGTCCACAGCGCCCCGGCTGTCCGGGAGGGGCCGTTCTCACTACAGTCGGGGCATGAGCGACACAGGACTCTCCCAGGCCCAGCAGAAGATGCGCGACGGTGGTGTGGCCGAGACGGCGATCGACGTCTTCTCCCACTTCTACAGGCTGCTCGAGTCGGGGGAGACCGGTGTCATCCCCGAGTCCGACGTGGACCCGCTCGTCGACGTCGACAAGCAGTCCGAGCTCGAGGTCCCCGAGCAGGTGGGACGCGACGCCCTCGCGAAGACCGCGATCATCAAGCTCAACGGCGGCCTCGGCACGTCGATGGGCATGGACAAGGCGAAGTCGCTGCTGACGGTGCGCGGCGACGAGACCTTCCTCGACATCATCGTCGGGCAGGTGCGGCACGCGCGCGAGACGTCCGGGGCGCGGCTGCCCCTCGTCTTCATGAACAGCTTCCGCACGCGCGACGACACCCTCGCCGCCCTCGAGAAGCACGCCGACGTGGCCGTCGAGGGCGTGCCGCTCGACTTCCTGCAGAACCGCGAGCCCAAGCTGCGCGCCGACGACCTCACCCCGGTGACGTGGGAGGCCGACCCGAGCCTCGAGTGGTGCCCTCCGGGCCACGGAGACCTGTACACGGCCCTGCAGACGTCTGGGGTGCTCACAGCGCTCCTGGAAGCCGGGTTCGAGTACGCGCACGTGTCGAACTCCGACAACCTCGGTGCGTCGCCCGACGCGGCCGTGGCCGGCTGGTTCGCGCAGACCGGGGCGCCCTTCGGTGCTGAGGTGGCCGTGCGGACGGCTGCAGACCGCAAGGGAGGCCACCAGGTGGTCCGCAAGAGCGACGGGAGGATCGTCCTGCGGGAGACGGCCCAGACTCTTGACGAGGATGCTGCAGCGGCCGCAGACATCTCCAAGCACAAGTACTTCAACACCAACAACCTCTGGTTCGACCTCAAGGCCCTGGCTACTGAGCTCGAGCGGACGGGTGGGGTGCTGCAGCTGCCGCTCATCAAGAACTCGAAGACCGTGGACCCGTCCGATCCGTCGTCGACGCCGGTGATCCAGATCGAGTCGGCCATGGGGGCCGCCATCGAGGTGTTCGAGGGTGCGCGGGTGCTCGAGGTCGACCGGTCGCGGTTCCTGCCTGTGAAGACCACCAACGACCTCCTGGTGCTGCGGAGCGACGTGTACGAGCTGGGGGAGGACTACAGGCTCACAGCGGTCGTGGAGGCCCCGTACGTGGACCTGGACACGGATCACTACAAGACCTTCGGCAACTTCGACGCCCGCTTCGCCCAGGGGGCTCCGTCGCTGGTGGGAGCCACGGCGTTGCGGGTCGAGGGGGACTGGACCTTCGAGGCCGGCGTGACGGCTGTGGGTGAGGCGCGGCTGACGGACCCGGGGGAGCCCGCGACCGTCCCGTCCGGGGCCACGATCAGCGCTGACGGGCTCGACGTGTCGTGAGCACCCCTCAGGATGGGGTAATGTTCTTCTCGGCCCTCCGGGGTCGGTGAGGTTCTCACAGACGGTCTTCGGACCGGCGAGAGAACCCACGGGCTGTAGCGCAGCTTGGTAGCGCACCTGACTGGGGGTCAGGGGGTCGCAGGTTCAAATCCTGTCAGCCCGACCGTAGAGGTCCTAGTGGTTAAAGCCACTAGGGCCTCTTTTTTGTCAATGGTGAGATGAGCGTCCTGACGATACGTCAACCGAGGCAGGGTGAATTTTCGCACTTGTCCGTTGAAGATGGGCTACGTTCCCCGACAAGGGACTAGAGTCTTGAAAAGGATGACCAGGCGGCGACAGCTGACCTATGCGCTTTTTGAGACTCTACCCGAAAGGACAATCGTGGAATTTTCCGACAGCGAAGCCCTCGGCTGGCGCCCGGTAACTCTCGAGATCGAGGGTCTTTTCGGACAAGTCTCCCATAAAATAGCAATTGCTAAGGGCGGGCCGGTTACAATCATTGCTGGTCCAAATGGATGTGGAAAGACTCATGCGCTCAAGTTGCTCCGTGCTGTCCTTGCTGTCGACTTCAATGACTTGCTGTCGATGCCCTTCAATAAAATCCGAGTCGCGCTTTCCAACGGGTCAATTGTCTCAGCTGAACGACGAGAGGACGGAGGTACCGTCTACCTGGACTTTGAGATGAGGGGCCCGTCTGGGGTGATCGAAAGATTCTCGGTGAACTCGGATGAGTTTGATTTCGACGAATCTGACGATCTACCTCCGTGGATGCATCGACAAGCCAATGGTCGTTGGTACGATGCGCGCGTCGAGCGCTACCTATCCGCCAGAGAGATTGAGCGCCGCTACGGGGTATCAGTCTCGACAGGCACTCAGCGTCAGAATTTAATAGACCAGCACGAGATCTTGCAGTCGCTGAGCATTTTGTCGGCCCCAACTTTAATCGACACAAAACGACTTGATACACCGCTCCGCACCAACGTCCGAGAGGATCCCGTCGCGTTCCCTGGCGGTCCTGGATCCGGGGGCAAGGTTGGGCGCATTGGGCAGTACATCGCTCAAATTCGTCAGCAGGTTAGCGAAGCGCGTAGGGAGTCTCTCTCTCGATCTCAGGATGCAGATGAGAAGTTTGCTTCGAACCTGCTGAAGCGGTCAAAAAAGCTCGTTAGGCAGGAAGATCTCGTAGCAGAATACGAAAGACTGTCGAAGCTCAGCGAGGAACTAAGTCTAAATGCGCTTGCGGGGAAAGCGGTTAGCGTAAAGATCCCGCCGAATGCAGATGAAACCGAAAGACGCGTTCTAGAGTTGTTCTTGCAGGATTGGGAGCGGAAACTAGAACCGCTTCTCCCAGTGCATCGAAAGCTGACCGCCTTAAAGCGCATTGTGGACGACAAGTTTATTGGAAAGACCATTCGTCTGGATGTAAGAGGCGGGCTTCATTTCCGAAGCTCATTGGGCGGCGAGGTGCGGGTCGACCAATTGTCTTCGGGCGAGCAGCACTTGTTGGCGCTATTCACACTTCTCATATTCTCGGCAAACTCTGGATCAGTCGTGCTGATCGACGAGCCAGAGATCAGTCTGCATGCGGCTTGGAAGCACTCCTTCGTGTCGGACATCGAAGAGGTGGCTCGGTTGAATGACCTCACGGTTATTCTGGCGACGCATTCAACTGCGATCATTAATGGACGGTGGGACATCGTCCAGGAGATTGGCGTGGTGGAAGAGCGGTGAGTCACGCGACATTACGGGCGTTGGATTCCGTCGCCGATCGAATAAAGCAGCACAGGCAAGCTGATCCGCGGGGCATTCTGGTTGTTGAGGGGGATAGCGACCGGAGGCTTCTCAGTCGAGTCTTCCCGGAGCGATGGGTTGTTTTCATTGCTGGAACCCGCGATTCGGTCCCGACAGTGATCGAGCGACTGCAAGCGCTCGAACTGCGGAGATTTGCGGGTTTAGTCGATCGAGATTTTGATTCGTTAGTTTCGACGGTCGAGGCTTCAGGTTTGCCGGTATTCTCCTATCAGGAAGCAGACTTGGAAGCTGCTCTCATAATCGGACCCTGGTTCGAACTTTTTTTGCCCGAGTATGCAAGCGCGGAGAAAGTGACGAACGCAGGAGGTGCCGACTCCGTCCGGCAGAAAATCGTTAATATCGCTTCGGTGGTCGGGGCTGCTCGCCGTGCAAATGCAATCAATTCCTGGGGTGTCGATTTCGACAAGTTGAATTTTTCGAGGAAATTGCGCGAAAAGGATCTTTCTTTCGAGCATGAGAGTTTCAGTCAGGCCGTCGTTGGTCGAGTTGGATCGAAAGACCCCGATGCAGTGTTGGCGGAACTGAGGGCCTGTGCCAGTGCTCCGGGTGCCCGGAATGGGTTTCGCGGCAAAGATGCCCTAGAGGTCCTTCGAAAAGGCCTGAAAAGAGTTTACGGCAGTAGGACGATTGAACATTATGAGGATCTCGCTGGAGCGCTGCGGTTATCCGCAAATTCACGACTTGAGGAAGTCTCGCCGTTTCCCGCGATCTTTCGGCAACTTTCTCAATAAGCCTGTATCTGAAGTGCTTCCTACTCTGCGCTTGTGCGCACGAGTGATGTGGTAGGTATTTATAGAACAACAGGTCGTCAATTCCAATCTGGAAGTTTGGTGCACTCTACTGACGGGCGTCATTTTGCAAATAGGCTTGGTCGAACGACCTTAAAGCTTGAGTCGGATCGTTGGATAGACGCGGCTTCTATTCGCCGCCGACGTCCTCCGCAGTGCCGTCCCGGAGGCATCTGTGTGATCCGTCGTGCTCGAGCTCGGGTCCGCTGGCATCGGTCGACGCCGCGGTCGCAGAGCTCGCGTCACTGCCCCGCCTGGACGCCGTCCCGCTCAATGGAGGCGTCATGAGCATGGACCGCCGAGCCCTGACCGAGGACGGGTTGCCAATCATCCTCGGAACACATGTCGCCGCCAACGCCAGACGGGTCGCCTGGCTGCTCACGGCGCTAGTCGGGACGGCCGTCGAGCACCGCAGCCTGAGCAGAGTCGTCCACACCTCGACAGGATTTGTCAGGCAGCTACGCCTGCGGGTCAATAACACTGCATAGTGTGAGACCCGATATTGAAGTAGTGGGGAGCCAATCCGAACACCTCAGAGCCATCTGAGGGTCAGCGCGTCGGCTTCGTCCAGACGAGGGAATACCGCCACAGAGGCATTCGTTGCCAGCGGGCTCCCGGGAGGACTCGGTCTGCGCTGCGTCTCACATCGGCATAGGTGTGGGAAGGCTGGCTACTGGGAGCGGAGTGCTCCCAGTAGCCATGGCGGCGGGAGAGGCGTCGGTGCTGGAGGAGTCCGGCGACTTCGTACGCGTAGTCGAGAGGGCTGGAGTTCTGTGCCAGACCTACGACGGCGACGACGCCACCGGGAGCGGTGAGCACGGCGAGGCGGTGCAGCGCCCGGTCGAGGTCGGGGAGGTGGTGGATCGTCGCGATGGACGCGACCACGTCGAAAGAGGCCGTGGGCAGCGGGACCGTCATGACGTCCCCCTGGACCCAGGTGACGTCTGTGTCGCGGCCCCGCGCGGAGTCCAGCGCTGTGGCGTCGAGATCGAGCCCGGTCACGCGCGGCACCCTGTTGCGCAGCTCCGATGCGAGGAGCCCATCACCGGTGCCGACGTCGAGCGCCGTCTGCGCTCCGTCGGGCACGACGTCGAGGATCCGGCGGTGGTAGTGGATGTTGTGGTTCCACCGGACCGGGCGTTCCTCGCTCATCGGTCCAGGGTGGCCGGTCGAGGAGGTTCGCCGCAATCTGAGACCATGCACCGATGACCTCCCCTTTGGTTCACGCCCGCATCGCCGCCGGCCGGCGGCATTCGATCGGGGTCGGCGCGGACGGATCGGTCGTGACCGCCGGGCGTCCCGGTGCGGCGGAGCTGCGGACGACCGGGTGGAGCGATGTCGTCGCGGTCGCTGCGGGGAACGTGCATGCCGCACCGAACACCGGTCGTTCCCACTCGGTCGCTCTTCGCAGTGACGGGACGGTCCTGGCGATCGGGTGGGACAAGGACGGGCAGTGCGACGTCCACGAGTGGCGGGACATCGTCACCATTGCTGCCGGTTGGCGACGAACACTTGCCGTCGCCGTCGACGGGACGGCTCGCGCTGCCGGCCGTCGTGCCGAAGGGGCGTGCGACGTTGACGGATGGACCGACGTCATCGCCGTGGCTGCAGGAGACTGGCACTCCGTCGGTCTCCGGCGCGACGGGACGGTCGTGGCGACCGGGAACAACCGCAGGGGACAGCTCGACGTCGACGGCTGGCGGGGCATCACCGCGGTCGCCGCGGGGTACCTCCACACCGCCGCCCTCACGCAGGACGGCCGGGTCGTCGTGACCGGTGACCGTTCTGCTGGCATCGAGGACGCCACTGCCTGGCGTGACGTCCTCGCCGTCGCGTCGGGGAGCCAGCGCGTCGTCGCGGTCCTCAGCGGAGGACGGGTGCTGGCGGCAGGGGACAACAGTCGCGGTCAGTGCGACGTCGAGCAGTGGCGGGACGTGGTGGAGGTCGCCGCAGGGGCGACACACACGCTCGGGCTGCGTACGGACGGGACCGTTCTCGCGACAGGGAACGACGACGACGGGCAGTGCAACGTGACTGCCTGGAACAGGGTTACCGGGCGGTGACCCTCTCACGCCCTCCTGTGCCGTGCGGGTGTCTACGCGAGCGGTCGGACAGCCAGCCGAGTTCCTCTCGGGCAGGGTGCTTGTAGCGGTCGGCTCAGGTGCGCAGCTCGAACGCGGCCTGAGTGCCCATTTGGACAAATCCAAGACGCTCTCCGACACGCCTCGACCCCACGTTGGTGTCGCGCGATCGCCACTGAGCCACGGTGTGCTCACGAAGTGCGTGCTCGACTGCCCCTGAAGCAACAGCCAGTCCCATGCCTCGACCCCGGTGCTCCGCGCCCACTGCGACACCGCAGTGTGCGACCCTTCGTGGCCAGCTCTCATACCCTGACGCGGCGACCGGCACACCTTCGTCCTCGGCCACGAACCAGACGCTCATCTCCAAGAGACCGCTCTCGTCGCGGTCCTCAAGTTCGCACTGCGAGATCGCTTGTTCTACCGCATCTCGGTCAGCCTGGCGCACCGTTTGCGGGGCGGGTGCGCGAGTGAACGTCGACTCGTCTGCGTACCCGAGGAGTGCCTGCCCGATCAGCAGTGGTCGCAGGTCGACCAGTGCTGACTCGGCAGCACGAGCATCGACTAGTTCTTGTTTTGGGAGCTCGTGCAGGCGACCGATCGCTTCAGCGGGTCCGGCGACGAGCACGGAGCCTCCGATGTCGACGATGACGGTGGCCGTAAAGCCTGGCCACTCCACGAACGACACCTCGGACGAGTTCAACGCCCCTTCCGGTGCGCGCATCCGCTCCTCCCAGAGGCTCTCGACTATGCGGAGCGTGGCGGTGCTCAGAGAGGAAGGCATGCTGCACCCTACGCTCCGCGTGCACGATGACCGGCTCGTCGCGGCACCGGCCGGTGAGTCAGCAAACGCGGCGCCAGTCCACTAGTCGGATGATGCCGACGGATGGCTAGAGACAGATCATCGGCGGCCAGCGCGACGCTCTAAGAAGGGACAGGGAGCGCCACCTGGACCGCGTTGAAGCCCGCACACTGAGGTTTGTGTTCGCTGGCCAGCGCTTCCACTGATTGCGCTGTCGGTGGTGGTAGACGCTCCAGAGGGCCGAGGGCTCGTCGACTTTGAACGCCGGCGGCTTTCGCACCGCCGACGCCTCTAGGCAGTCCGCGCCGTCGTGATGCCACCGTCCACCGCGATCTCCGCGCCGTGGACGTACCCGGCACGCCCCGACAACAGCCACGCCACGGCGTCGGCGACCTCTTCGGGTATCCCCGGACGCCCAGCCGGTGTCGGAGCAGTCATCGCGGCGATGACATCGCCGTCTCCTGAGTTGATGGGCGTCCGGGTGGCCCCGGGGGAGACCGTGTTGACCCGCACCCCGCGGGGCCCGAACTCTGCGGCCCAGCTGCGGGCGAGCTGGATCTCGGCGGCCTTGCTCGCGGAGTACAGGCCGACGATGGGGTGCCCGATGTGGGCCATCCACGACCCGATGACGACGATCGCCCCGTGGCCGCGCGCGGCCATGGCCGGGGCGAGAGCAGCGGTGAGCACGTGGGGCGCACGGATGTTCACCGCGAGGGTGGCCTCGAGATCGGCGTCGGTGAGGGAGACGGTGTCGACGGCCGGGCACAGGGCGGCGTTGTGCACGATCGCGTCGAGCTGCCCGCCGGCTGCCTCGGTGACTGCGGCGGCGAAGTCGCGCAGGACGTCGGGTTCGGCGGCCAGGTCGGAGCGGATGAAGATAGCCTTCGGGTTGTTGGAGATGTCACTGTGATCACTGCCGTCACCGGCTGGGGAGAACCCGGTGATCTCCATGACGATTGCGTCACCGCGGGTCGTGTCGCGACCGGTGACGATCACGCGCCAGCCCTGGGCGGCGAGGGTTCGGGCTGTCGCGGCGCCGATGCCGCTGGTGGAGCCGGTGACGAGGACGGTGCGGGTCTGCTCGGTGGTGGTCATGTGTCCTAGTGGACCCGGGCCGGCAGGCCCCGCACCAGGGTGCGTGCTGCCTGGTCATGGCGTGACCAGGTCCGCAGCACGCTGTGCTCCTACGCTAGGTCGGTGCCTGCTGACCGTGCTGCCCTCGGAGCCTTCCTGCGCTCTCGCCGTGACCGCCTCACGCCTTCGCAGGCAGGCATCACGGCGTTCCCGGGCCCACGGCGCGTCCCGGGGCTGCGCAAGGAGGAGCTGGCAGTGCTCGCCGGGCTGAGCCCGGACCACTACAGCCGCCTGGAGC
The DNA here is from genome assembly GCF_033798665.1 of Sanguibacter biliveldensis. NCBI lineage: Bacteria > Bacillati > Actinomycetota > Actinomycetes > Micrococcales > Sanguibacteraceae > Sanguibacter > Sanguibacter biliveldensis. The sequence goes on along the minus strand of NZ_CP138359.1, from coordinate 2,216,224 downwards.
AGGGACGCCAGCAGAACGTCACGGACGAGGTGGTCCGGGCCTTGTCGCAGGCGCTGCAGCTGGACGATGTCGAGCGTGCGCACCTGCAGGACCTCGCCGCACCGACGTCTCGGCGGCGATGGGCCGGGCCCGAAGCCGCGCAGCGCCCGGACCCGGGGATGCTGCGCCTGATGACGACGCTCGAGCACGTCCCCGTGCTGCTCCTCGGCCGCCGTGCGGAGGTGCTGGCGAGCAACAGGCTGCTCAGCAGTGTGCTGGGTACCGCGATGGAGCCAGGGATGTCGTTTGTGCGGTGGCTGTTCCTCGACCCGGACGCGCGGGCGAGGATAGTCAACTGGGCCGACTTCGCCGCGGCTGCGGTGGGGTCGTTGCGCTACGAGGTGGGTCGTCACCCCGACGACCGGCAGCTCGCCGACCTGGTGGGGGAGCTGCGTGCGGGCGACCCGGACGTGGAGCGCTGGTGGGACGACCAGCGGGTCACCTTCCGCACCTCGGTGACCAAGCACGTCGCCCACCCGACCGCCGGGTCGCTCGTCTTCGGTATCGAGTCGCTCGTCGGACCGCACGACCCCGAGCAGCGCCTGGTCGTCTACACCGTGGAGCCCGACTCGCCCACGGCGCGGGTGCTGCCGGTGCTGGCCAGCTGGTCGGAGGAGGTGCCCGAGCGGAGCGGTGCAGACGACCGAAGCTGACCGAGGCTCACTGTCTCTACGGAACACTCTCGACCGGCGCGCTCGAGAGACAGGGGTCGCGCGGCTGACCGAGTCGGCAGCGACGTCGACCGGTGCCCCGGCCGCTGGGACCTGGCTCACGCCAGATGTGGTTCAATTCGTCCACAAGTAGTCGTAACCAGGTAGAACGGGACGGACGAGAGGGCGTGGTCGAGCTGCAACCGAGCTTCGACTACCTCCGCACCTTTGTCGCCGTGTTCCGGATGGGGACGTTCACGTCCGCAGCGAAGTTCGTCGGGCTGAGTCAGCCTGCCGTCACGAGCCAGATGCAGGCGCTCGAACGGCAGCTCGGGTATCCGCTGTTCGAGCGACATGGGCGCCGCATCGTGCCGACGGCGAGGGCGCAGGCGCTGGCTGCGGAGGTCGCCCCGCACATCGACAGCCTCGATGCCATCACCGACCGGGACGGGAACCTCCCTTCTGAGCAGGCTCGTGTCATTCACATCGGCGGACCTGCGGAGTACATGTCCGTCTGCGTGATCCCGCTCTTGGCTCAGATGGCCGATCAGAACGTCGAGTTCAGGGTCACCTTCGGTCTGGCCGAGAAGCTGCTCGTCGATCTGTCCGTCGGAGCTCTCGACGTCGTCGTCAGCTCGATCCGTCCCCGGCTTCGTGGGGTCGCGAGCGTTGCTCTCATCGACGAGGAGTTCCTGCTCGTCGCCTCGCCACGATGGCGGGATCTCATCGGCGACGGTGAGACGGTCACTGCCGAATCCCTGCGTCAAGTGCCGCTCGTCGCCTACTCCGAAGATCTCGCCATCATCCGCAGGTACTGGCGCTCTGTGCTCGGGCAACCTGCCGACGGGCTCAACCTCGCTGCGACGATCCCAAACCTTCGCGCGATCACGGATGTTGTCATCCACGGGCTGGGTATGTCGGTGCTCCCTCGGTACCTGATCGAGGAGCACCTCCGGAGTGGGGCGCTCGTCGTCTTGCTGGACCCTGAGATGGCACCGTTGAACACCCTGTATGTCGCGACGCAGCAGGGCATCCTGCACAAGAACCGCTCGGTGCGGCTCGTGCACGATGCCCTGCTGGCTGACGCTCAGCGCGCGGCCGGGACGTCTTAGCCGGCGGCGAGCAGGGCCACGACCTCACGTGCCACGCCCGTGGCCGACTGCGGGTTCTGCCCCGTCACCAGACGCTGGTCGACGACGACGTTCTCGGTGAAGTTGTCACCGGGCACGTGCGTGGCGCCCTTGCTTGCGAGCTCGTCGGCAAGGAGGAACGGCACGACGCCCGTGAGCCCCACCGCGGCTTCTTCGTCGTTCGTGAAGCCGGCAACCCGCTTGCCGTCGACGAGGTGCTTCCCGTCCGTGAGCGTGATGTTCACCAGCGCCGCGGGACCGTGGCAGACCGCGGCCACCACTCCGCCGTTCTCGTAGACCTCTCGGCCGACACGGCTGACTCCCTCGCTGCCCGGGAAGTCCCACATCGATCCGTGGCCTCCCACGTAGAGCACGGCGTCGTAGGAGCCTGCGTCGACGTCTGCGAGGGCCGGCGTGCTGGCGAGCTGGCGCGAGACGTCGGGGTGGTTCAGGAACGCTTCCTGCTCGGTGTCACCCTCCTGGCGACCGTCCTGCGGGGCGACCCCTCCCTGGATCGAGGCGAAGTCAACGTGATAGCCCGCCTTCATGAACACCTTCCACGGGTGCGCCGCCTCGTCGATGTAGTACCCCGTGCTCCGGAGCCCCCCGAGGTCATCATGGCTCGTCAGTACGAGCAGAACCTTCTTGGCATCCTGCGTCATCGTCATCGCACCCTTCGGTCTGTAGTCAACACGACCTTCGACAAGCTACGCGGGCGATGTCGGCGCGAAAAATAGCTCTTTTGATGCTGCAGATCGAGGGTCCTGGGTCTGGGCGCGAGCGTCCGGCCAGCCGATCTTCACGGACATCTAGATCCCGAGAGTGGCATTCCGGGGATGGCGAACCACGAGTTCTCAGCTGCGTGCTCGCTCGGGGAGGTACCGAGCCGTCTGGCTCCCCGGGGTGCCTCTGACATCGTCTGGGCTGCCTGCTGCCACCACCTGCCCACCCGCATCTCCGCCCGACGGCCCCAGGTCCACGACCCAGTCCGCAGCTGCCACCACGTCCATGTCGTGCTCGACGATGACCACGCTGTCGCCTGAGTCGACGAGGGACTGCAGCTGTGCGAGCAGCAGCTGGACGTCGGCAGGGTGCAGACCGGTGGTCGGCTCGTCGAGCAGGTACAGCGTGTGACCGCGGCGGACGCGCTGGAGCTCGGTCGCGAGCTTGATGCGCTGGGCCTCGCCACCAGACAGCTCCGTCGCGGGCTGCCCGAGGCGCAGGTACCCAAGACCCACGTCGAGCAGCGTGCGCAGGCTGCGTGCTGCGGCGGGGATGCCGGAGAGCGCCTCCGCCGCGTCCTCGACGGTCAGTGCCAGGACGTCGGCGACGCTGCGGCCCTGGTACCTCACCTCGAGGGTCTCCTCGTTGTACCGGGTGCCGTGGCACTCGGGGCAGGTGCCGTAGCTCCCGGGGAGGAACAGCAGCTCGACGGAGACGAAGCCCTCGCCCAGGCATGTCTCGCAGCGACCTCCGGTGACGTTGAAGGAGAACCTGCCGGCTGTGTAGCCGCGCTCGCGGGCGAGGTCGGTCGCCGCGAAGGCTGACCGCACGGCGTCGAAGAGTCCTGTGTACGTCGCGAGGTTCGACCGTGGTGTGCGGCCGATCGGCTTCTGGTCGACCTGCACCAGTCGGTCGACGTGCTCGAGACCTGTGGCGTTACGGACTGTGAGCAGGTCGGCACGAGCGTCGGGAAGCACTGCCTCGGACAGACCTGCTCCTTCCGACTCCTCGGCCGCGGCCTCGGCTCCGTCGATGTCGTCGTCTGCAGCCACCGCCCCTCCGGGCAGCCCAGCGCCGTTGAGGTGGTCCCGCACGACGTCACGCAGCACCCGGCTGACGAGCGTCGACTTGCCCGACCCGGACACCCCGGTGACGGCGACCAGCATCCCGAGCGGCACCGTCGCGTCCAGGTTGTCGAGGTTGTGGACCGTCACACCCTCGACGGTCAACCAACCCCTCGGCTCGCGGGCCTGGCGCTCGACCGCGACGGCATCCGCCTCGGTCTCCGGGAAGAGGAACGGTCGAGTCACCGACTTCTTCACGTCCGCCAGCCCAGCCACGGCGCCGCTGTACAGCACCTCGCCGCCACCGGTCCCCGCCGCTGGACCGACGTCCACCACCCAGTCGGCCTTCCGAACCAGGTCCATGTTGTGCTCGACGATGAACACCGAGTTCCCCGACGCCTTGAGCTGCTCGAGCACCTCCATGAGCGGCTCGGCGTCGGCGGGGTGCAGACCGGCGGAAGGCTCGTCGAGGACGTACACGACCCCGAACAGCCCAGACCGCAGCTGCGTCGCGAGCCGGAGCCGCTGCATCTCGCCGGGGGAGAGCGTCGTGGTGACGCGCCCCAGCCCGAGGTACCCGAGACCGAGGTCGGTGAGGACCCCGATCCGTCCCAGCAGATCGGTCGTGATCGCGACCGCGACGTCGGTGTGCTCGCCAGACCGGTTCGTCGGCAGAGCTGGTGCAGCGTCCTTGAGCAGCGTCGTCGGTCGGATGACCTCCGCGAGCTCGGTGAGCGGGAGCGCGTTCATCTCGGCGATCGTCCGCCCGGCGAAGGTCACCGCCAACGCCTCCTGCCGGAGTCCCGTCCCGCCGCACACCGGGCACGGCCCGGACTTCACGAAGTGCAGCACCTTGGCGCGCATCGTCTGGCTCGAGGAGTCCGCGAGGATGTGGAGGACGTACTTCCGCGCGCTCCAGAAGCGTCCGTTGTACGGCTTGGCGACGCGGTCGCGCTGCGGGGTGATCTGCACGACGGGCTGCTCATCGGTGAACAAGAGCCAGTCGCGGTCCTTCTTGGGCAGCTCGCGCCACGGGCGGTCGACGTCGTAACCGAGGGCGATGACGATGTCGCGCAGGTTCTTGCCCTGCCACGCACCGGGCCAGGCGGTGATCGCGCCGTCGCGGATGCTCAGCGACGGGTCGGCGACAAGCGTGTCCTCGGTGACCGTCCGGGCCACACCCACACCGTGGCACTCGGGGCACGCTCCGGCGACGGTGTTGGGGGAGAAGGCGTCCGAGTCGAGCCTCGTCGCGAAGCCTTCGGGGAAGGTGCCCGCGCGGGAGAACAGCATCCGCAGGGAGTTCGAGAGTGTCGTGACCGTCCCGACGCTCGACCGTGAGCTGGGCGCGCCACGTCGCTGCTGGAGCGCGACAGCGGGCGGCAGACCGGTGATGGACTCGACGTGAGGGTCGTGCCCCTGCTGGATCAGGCGCCGCGCGTAGGGCGCGACAGACTCGAGGTACCGGCGCTGCGCCTCCGTGAAGATGGTCCCGAAGGCCAGCGACGACTTGCCGGACCCCGATACCCCGGTGAAGGCGACGATCGCGTCGCGCGGGACGTCGACGTCGACGTTGCGCAGGTTGTTCTCGTTGGCGCCGCGGACGCGGACGAAGGTATCGGGGGTGGTGGGGGTGTTGTCGAGCATCGGGCGACTCTAGGCCGCGGGGATGGACCGGGCGACCGGAGCGAGCCAGTCGTCGGACACGTCACACCTCACCCGTGGTTTCTGCTGGCCCGACCTGGCAGCCGTGGCACGAGCAGTGACCCTGAGCTTGCGACTGTCAGCGGAAGCCGGCGACCTGCTGCTCGACCGGCACGGTGCCCTCGACGAAGACCTCGCCGGTGTGCCTCGTGGTGACGGTCTCGATCAGGACGATCTCGACCTCCTCGTCGGCGACGGGGTTGTGCTGCACGCCTCGCGGGACGACGTAGAACTGCCCCGGGGTGAGCACGACCTCCTGGTCGTCGGGGAGCTGGATGCGGAGTCGGCCTGAGACGACGAGGAACATCTCGTCCTCGGCCTCGTGGGCGTGCCACACCAGCTCACCGAGCAGCTTGGCGACCTTCACGTACTGGTCGTTCACCTGCCCGACGACCCGCGGCGTCCAGTGTGCCTCGACCTGTCGCAGCTCGGCAGCGACGTCGATCCCATGAAGAGCAGTCATCGGTCCATCATCACGCACGGGCGCTGTCGACGGGCTGCGGGATCCTCAGGGACAGTGGTGCTGACCTGTCGACTCTGCACAGGGGCGGCCCATGTCCTTGGCCGTCGCATCGCTCCGACCGGCCGCAGCGACCACCTCCTGGCATCATCTCCCTATGGCTCGCCGACGCTCGACTCTCCCCAAGGACTTCGCCGACCTCCTGCGCTCGTCGTCGCTCGACGAGCTCGTCGCCATCTTCGACCGCTGCGCGATCGACGCGACCGGTGGCTACACCAAGAGCACAGCTCTCGGGTTCGTGGACTGTCCCGACGGCTTGGTTAGGTGGCTCGTCGACCAAGGGGCAGACGTCGATGCCGTCGACACCTACGGCGCGACGCCGCTGTGGACCCGGGCCGCGAGGGGCAGGCACGAGCAGATCTCGCTGCTGCTCTCCCTCGGTGCAGATCGTGACCACACGTGCAGGGGCGGCGTGACGCCCCTGCACGCGGCGGCCGAGAACCAGCGCGACTCAGCGGTCGAGGCGCTCATCCGTGCGGGTGCGGACGTCCACGCGACGACCGACCGCGGAGACACCCCCCTGAAGCGCGGTCTAACCAGCACGACCAACGCGTCGATCGCCGCGATGGCCGACGTCGCTAGGCTGCTCGTCGGGGCGGGCGCGGTGGTCGACGACTCCATGCGTGCCCTGGTTGAGCGCATCGGGGAGCGCTTCGAGTTCCACCGCGCGGGCTTCAACGCCGACTTCTTGCCCGAGACAGATGCCGGCCTGCAGGAGCTGTACAGGCTGTTCGGTGTGGCGCCGGCGCCGCAGCGGGTCGTGCACGACGGTGTCGCGCCCATCGAGGTGCCTGCTGGCACCTGGCAGGCCCAGCACGCGGCCCTGTGGGAGCTGCTCGTCCCGTCGAAGGGAGCGGCGCAGACCGCGCAGGGGGAGGCGATCCGGATCACCGGTCGGGTCCACGACGAGGTGTTCCGCAACGGCGGCGGCAACTGGGACCGCGACTACCGCCGGATGCTCGACGTCCTGGTCGAGCTGTGCGGGTCGGGAACGCCGCTCGGTGCTCGGGACCTCGACGAGCTCGGGGCTCTCACGCACCAGTTCGTCCGGGGGAGCGCGGAGGACGATGTGCTCGACAGGCTCGACGAGCTCGCGGTGCTGTGGGTCGCGCAGAACCCCACGCCGATCCCGTGCCCGGCGGTTCCGTACAAGCGCTGACCGGACGGGAGACGATCCCGTCGTCCTCCCGGGAGCATCAGGGGGCGCTCGCCGCGCAGGTCTCGGCCGTCCCGCGATAGTTCTCCCCATCCAGGTGAGAGCGGATTCCGCTACGTTGACCGGATGCGCGGACTCTATGCACTCAAACCCTGGTACACGAACCGGCTGGCGTCCGTCCTGCGGTTCGCCGTCGCCCGGGACATCTCACCCGACGTGTTCACAGCGGTCGGCGTGGTGTCCGCCCTCGGTGCCGGGGTCGCGATCGCCTACGGCAGCTGGGTCCTCGCCTTCGTGCTGCTCGCCGGACGTCTCGCCGGGGCCAACCTGGACGGCGCCGTCGCGCGCGCCCAGGGTGTCAGCCGGCCGTGGGGCTTCGTGCTCAACGAGCTCGGCGACCGGGCCGGAGACTTCGCCATGTTCGCCGGGCTGGCCGTGCTCGCGACGCGGGACGGCGACATCGGCTGGGGGAGCGACTGGGCGACAGGGTGGGTGCTCGTGGCCACCGTGTGCGCGACGCTGCCGACCTTCGTCTCCGTCTCCGGTGCTGGCGCCGGAGCGCAGCGGCTCAACGGCGGGCCCTTCGGCAAGACCGAGCGCTGCGCCGCCGTGATCCTCGCGACCGCCGTGCCCGCGTGGATCCCGGTGATCAGCATCGTCATCATCGCCGGTTCCGTGCTGACGGCAGGCACCAGGCTCCGGAGCATCCACGGGTCGCTCAGCGCATCGCCCAGCGACCCCACCGCGACGTCGGCAGGTCACCGGTGAACCCCTTCGGGTCGGGCGCCGACCCCGTCGCCGCGTGGTTCGGGCTCGACAGGTCCGCCTTCACGATCGACGTCGAGCTCGGGCCGTGGCACCTGTTCCTCGAAGGACGGGCGGTGTTCCTGCTGCTCGTCTCGGTGGTGATCATCGCCGTCGCGGCCGTCCCGGTCTTCCTCTCCGGGAAGATCGAGCTGCGCCGCCGCTGGACCACGTGGGCCTGCATCTTGCCGATCATCGGCGTGCCCATCTGGCTCGGACCCGGCACCACAGCGGCCCTCGCCGCGGTGATCGGCATCCAGGCGGTCCGCGAGTTCGCGAGGCTGGCATCGCTGCCCAAGCCTGAGACGTGGATCTTGTTCGCGCTCGCGGTCGGGTACCCGGTCTCCGCGTGGCTGGACCCGAGCCTGCTCGCCCTCGTCCCGCTCATCGCCCTGCTCTGCGCAGCCCCAGCGCTGCTGAGCGCAGACACCACCGACGGTGTGCGGCGCGGCGCGATGACGGCCTTCGGGTCGATCTGGATCTGCTGGTCCCTGTCGAACCTCGTGCTCGTGTGGGGCGACGCCTACCTCATCTGCTTCGCGGCCGCGGCAGCCGACGTCGCCGCGTGGTGCGGGGGCAACGGGTTGCGCCGCCTCGGCTGGGCGCGGCGACCGCTGTCGCCGCTGAGCCCGAGCAAGACTGTCGGCGGAGTGGTCGGCGCGCTGGTCGGTACTGTCCTTGTCCTGGCCCTCCTCGGCTCTCTGTCGGTCGGGCTCGTCGTTGCTGTCGTCGTCGGAAGCGTAGGAGGAGACCTCTTGGAATCCATGGTCAAGCGTCATGCAGGGGTCAAAGACGCCGGGGACTGGCTCCCAGGCTTCGGCGGGATCCTCGACAGGGTCGACTCGTTGCTGCTCGTCCTGCCGCTCGCGGCGGTCCTCGCGTGAGCGCGCGTCGCCGGGTCGGCATCCCTCGCGGACGGAGCATCTCCGGGGCTGTGCGTCGCGGTATGTGGCGTCAGGTGTTCACGGCGGTCAGCGGGTACAGGGTGCGGGGGAGCGCGCCCTACGAGGCGATGGTCATCGTCGCCAACCACTCCTCCCACGCGGACACACCAGCGCTGCTGGCGGCCTTCCCCTCGCCCTACAAGCCCGTGGTCGTCGCTGCCGACGACTACTGGTTCACCGGGTTCTGGCGCCGTGCGCTGCTGCACGTCGCGATCGGCGCGGTCCCCGTCCGACGCTCCGGGGGCGCCTACGACGACCTCGTCGAGAACGCGCAGAAGGTGCTCGGCACCGGCTCGAGCCTGCTGATCTTCCCCGAGGGCACACGCAGCCGCGACGGTGAGCTCGGTGAGTTCAGGTCCGGTGCGCTGCGGATCGCCAAGGAGTTCGACGTCCCGCTGCTCCCCGTCGCTCTCGTCGGCACGCGGGACCTGCTGCCCAAGGGCGGGAAGCTCAACCCCGGACCGATCGAGGTGCGGCTCGGAGAGCCGATCCAGCCCGAAGACCTCGTCGACGGCGACATGAGCCCCGTGGTCGACCAGATCACCGACCTGCTGTCCCGCGGGGACGCGACAGCGCCCGACGACCCCGCGTGGGAGGCGCTGCACAGGCTCATGGAGTCCAAGGCTGGCATGGGGGCCGCCGCCGCGTGGGGCTTCGCCGAGGCGATCAGCTGGCCCGTGACCGCCGAGATGTTCCTCGCGATCTTCGCCGCCGCGCACCCGCGCAAGGTGCTCCCCGCTGCCGGGTGGCTGGCCGTGGGCTCCGTGGCTGGCGTGGTCTTCACGGCGGTCTGCGCCCGTGACGACCGCACGCCCCCGGCGCCGCTGACCACCGAGGGCATGCGGACGACGGCCGCCGAGCACATGGCCGCCGGCGCTGCGGGGATCTGGCGGCAGGCGCTCAACGGGATCCCGGTCAAGGTGTACGCCGCCGAGGCCGGGCGTCGGCGGATCCCGCTCGGGCCGCTCGCCGCGCACGCCCTCGGAGCGCGAGGGGCTAGGGCACTGGCGCTCGGGGCTGTCGTGGCCGGGGTGTCCTACAGGGCGCAGCCGCTGCTGCGGCGTGCGTACAGGACCTACCTCGGGACGTCGGCTGTGGGGTATGCGGCGGGGTTGTCGCTCGTGATCCGGCGGTGGAGGTGACTTCTGGTTGATCGCGGCGCTCGTGCGAGGTTGCTAGTGCGGGTCAGTCGTTGTCGACCGCGCTAGCCGGCCTCGGACACCCCGTCCCAGGAGGACCGCGAGAACCACAACGAGAGACCCGAGCGCGAGCCCGGCGAGCACGTCGTGGGCGTAGTGCACGCCAGCGGCGACCCTGGCTGAGGCGACGAGGAGCGCGACAGTTCCAGCGACGACGAGCAGCCGCGGGACAGTCAGGACCACTGCGGTCGCCGCAGCTCCGGCGAGCGTGGCGTGGTTCGACGGCCACGACCAGTCGCCCTGGCCCGGGCAGGCGAGGACCGTGGCGAGGTCGTGCACGCTGCACGGTCGATCCTCCTCGATGAGCAGCTTGATGCCCTCGCTGAGCGCGTAGGCGGTGACGACGCCGACGCCTGCGGTCACGAGGGTCCAGAGTGCCGGGCGGTCCTGGACGAGCGCCCGCAGTCCGACGACGCCGACGAGGGCGACCAGGACGAGCAGCCCGTACTTCGCCGTGAGCATCACGGCTGGTTCGAGCGGGCTGCCCTCGGCTGCGCCTGCCAGCCCGCGGAACAGCGGGTCGCGGAACGGGACGCTCGCCAGGGCGAGGACGGCGAGGACCCCGCCGATCCAGGTCACGACGGTGGGCATGCGGTGAGCGGCTGAAGGGCGGGCTGGGGGACCGGAGGCTGGGGTCGAGGTCATGCCGTCCAGGTTCGTCCGGCGCGTGCGTCGAGCGCCTCTGCCTGCGGGCTTCTGCACCTCTGACCAGGGGTGGAGATGTCGCAGCGGATCTCTGACCACGGTCTGATGTGCACCGCTGGCTCCGCGTCCAGGATGGACGGGTGAACCATGAGCTCCGGTCCCGCACGCAGGCCGATCCGTCTCGCGCACAGCCGGGCACCCGAGTGCTTCTCCGTGACGCCACGCTCGCCGTAGGCCTGGCGCTGCTCGCCCTCGTGCCCAGGCCGGGGATCGGCGTCGCGCTCGCGGTCCTCGTCGTCGCGCTGGTCGTCGGTACCGGGGCTGGGGGCATCCGGCGTGGTGCCCTGACGCTGGGAGCGATGGCCGTCTTCCAGGCATCCGCTGTCGTCCTCGACGCCTTGGGTGGTCCCGTCGCGCTCCCGCTCGCCGAGCTCCCCTTTGCCCTCGCCCGTGCGGGAGTGCCGTGGTTGGTCGCCGTCGCATGGACGCAGCAAGCACAGATCCGACGCAGCGCTCGGCTCACGGCAGCCCAGCACGAGCGACAGAGACACATCGATGGGGAGAGGGAGCGGCAAAACGGGCGGATGGCGCTCGCGGAGGGGCTGCACGACGACCTCGGGCACGCGCTGAGCCTTGTCGCGCTCAACCTCGGGGCGCTCGAGGTCCGCCGTAACCTTGCACCCGAGGTCGTGGCGCAGGTCAGGACCGCTCGGGAGCAGGTGGGGACCGCGGTCGAGAGGCTCGGTGTCTCGGTCGCCAGCTTGCGGACCGGGACTGGTCGCCCGGCGCCGGGGGCGGCTGTTGGCGTCCTGCTCGACGGTGCGCGCCGCTCGGGGATGACCGTGACGCTCGAGGGGGCTGACCTCGTGGCGGGTGACGGCAGCGGATTCTGTGGGGTGCTCGGTGCGCGGGTGCTGCAGGAAGCGCTGACCAACGCCGCCAAGCACGCGCCAGGGCAACCGGTCCGTGTGGTCGTCGAGACAGAAGCTGGGGACCTGCTGCTCACGGTCTCCAACCCGAGATCGCGTCAGGACGGTGGACCGTCGGGCACGGGCACGGGTACAGGCGCGGGGAAGGGGACCGGGTCCGGGACCGGGCTCGGCGCGCTCGCCCGCGAGGTTGCGCGGCACGATGGAATGGTCAGCTGGGACGACCGTGCCGATGCCTTCGTCCTGTCGGCTCGTGTCCCGCGAGTGAGCAGCGCCGAGTCACCGACGACCCCACCTGGCGAAGAAGGCATCACCCCGGTCTTCGACCTAGCGTCTGCAGCACACCGTCGTGGCGTGATGGTGCTCGTCGGTGCGGCCGCCGTCATCGCCCTGGCGCTCGCAGCCGTCGAGCTGACCACGAGAGGGCTCGGATGAGCGCCGCGCGACGGTTGCGCGTCCTGGTGGCGGACGACGAACCGATGGTCAGGGTGGGCATCACCTCGATCCTTACGAGCGATGCTGACATCGAGGTGGTGGGCGAGGCCGGTGACGGTCAGGTGGCGCTCTCCCTCGCCCGGTCGACGCCGCTCGACGCACTCGTCCTCGACATCCGCATACCCGTGCTGTCGGGCCTCGACGTGCTCCGGACGCTGCGCGCCGACGGGTCGTCGCTGCCCTGCGTGCTGGTGACGACCTTCGGGGAGGACGACTACGTCGCCGAGGCGCTCGCGCTCGACGCCGACGGGTTCGTCCTCAAGTCGGGCGACCCGCGTGAGCTCGTCCTCGCCGTGCACGCCGTCGCGACAGGTGGTGCGTTCTTCTCCCCGACGATCGCCCGCCGCATGCTCGGCCGATCTCTCGGGACGGACACCTCTCGGGTGTGGGACGCCCGCCGGCGCTTCGCGGCGCTGACGCCGCGCGAGCAGGAGATCCTCAGGCTCGTCGGCCTCGGACGCTCCAACCCGGAGATCGCGGCGGAGCTGTTCCTCGCACCGGGGACCGTGAAGACGCACATGACGTCGATCCTGCGGACGACGGGGGCGCGCAACCGTGTGGAGGCCGCGCTCATCGCGGTCCACGCCCGAGAGGCGTGAGGCAGTGAGGTGACCGCGAGGGGGGCCACATGGACTTCTTACTGATCGTAAGTTACGGTCTGTAGGTAGAACAGCGGCCGCGGTGATCTGGCTGCTCGAGACCCGCGAACCCTCCGGAGGACGATCGTGACCATCGACCCTGCAGTGCCTCCTCGCAAGCGCCTGTCCCGCGACGACCGCCACGCCCAGCTGCTCGAGGTCGCCCGCGACCTCATCCGCGACGACGGCACCGACGAGCTCACCCTCGCCCGGCTCGCCGACCGTGCCGGGGTGACCAAACCGTTGGTCTACGACCACTTCGGCGACAGGTCCGGGGTCCTCGCCGAGCTGTACCGAGCCTTCGAGGCACGTCAGCGTGACACGCTCGCCGCCGCCCTCGACGGTGCTGAACCTGCACTGCCTGCGGTGGCCTCGGTCGTCGCGAGCGCCTACGTCGACTGCTGCATCGCCGAGGGGCGTGAGCTTGCCGACGTCGTGTCGGCCCTCGCCGGGTCGCCGACCCTCGACGCTCTGCGTCAGGAGGCGCAGGACGAGTATCTCGGCATGTGCCGAGACACCCTGACGCCGTATTCGCGCACCCTCGACGCCGCGGGGCTGGTGGGGATCGTCGGTGCAGGCGACGCCCTGGGGCGGGCCGCCATCACCGGCAGGATCAGTGCCGACCGAGCCCGCGCCGCTCTGACCAAGGTGGTCACGGCGCTGGCGGCCGCGGACGGCTCCGTCGCTGCTGGCGAGACCTCCATCGGGGCCATGCCTTCGGCCTGAGACCCGTCGAACGCGTCACCGGAGAGCGCGACCGCCCGGCAATACCGCGGTCCGCTCAGCTCCGCCGTGCCCAGAAGCTCCGCCCGCGGCCCCACCACCGCAGCCCCCGAGACCACCGACCGACCCGTCCCACCCCAGGAGACCCCCATGATCGAGAACCCGCCGACCCCAGGCACAGCCCTCTGGGTCCACGCCCACCCCCGCCAGCAGTCCCTCGGCAACCACCTGTTCCGCGCCGGGGCAGAGGCCCTCTCCGCCACCCACGAAGTCCTGACCTCCGACCTCTACGCGGAGGGTTTCGACCCTGTGCTGAGCGAGCGCGACCTCGGCGACCTCGCCGGCACGCCGGGCAACATCGCGGAGCAGGTCGGTGAGACCTTCGCCGCTGGTCAGCTCCCTCACGACGTCCGCGCCGAGCAGGCCAAGCTCGCCGCAGCCGAGCTGCTCGTCATCCAGTTCCCGCTCTGGTGGTACGGCCCGCCGGCGATCCTCAAGGGCTGGTTCGATCGTGTCTTGACAGCGGGCTTCGCCTACGGCGACATGGACCCGGAGCTCGGCGTCCCGCGCCGTTATGGCGACGGTGGCCTCGCCGGACGCAGGGCGCTCGTGGTCGTCACGGCGGGGGAGGACGAGCGCACCATCGGGCCGCGCGGCATCAGCGGCGACATCGACTCGCTGCTGTTCCCGCTGACCCACGGCACGCTCTGGTACACCGGCATCGAGACGCTCGACCTGCACGTGATCACTGACGCTGACTCCCTCGACAGAGCGGCCGTCGAGCGCGAGACCGAACGGCTCCGCAGCAGGATCGCCTCGCTGAGCACCGAGACCGTCAGGCCGTACCGCCGACTGCGGGACGGCGACTACCAGGGGACACGTGCCCTGCGCGACGACCTCGCACCGGGCCGCACCGACCTGGACATCCACCGGGCAGACCGTCCACGAGCAGTCGCTACATCGCTGGGACTGGAGCGCCAGACTCAACAGTGACAGGCACACCAGTCGACTCTGAGAGACGGACCTCCATGGCGGCCAGCGACTGGTTGGACAGGCTGCCGTGCGCGAAACGTCCAGCCCTGAGCCGTCGGGACGGACTGAGACTGCTCCGACGCCTGACGCCTCCTCGGCGATGAGCAGATCGCTCGCAAGGTCCTGCAGGTCGCGAGGGAGGTAGTCGGTGCCGTGCACCTCGACAACCACCTCGGGATAGGTCGCCGCCAGCGCCGAGAGCTCCGAAGCAGGTTCAGGGCCGTACCAGTAGAGGACGAGCCCAGTCCCGGCCGGGTCGGTCGCCACGGACGCGAGCTCGGGCCGTCCGTGCAGCTTCCGGGAAAGGTCTGACGCGGCCAGTGTCGCGTCCGTCGTGGACCTCGACGTCGACTCCGGGCTCGTCAGGCCGAGTGACGGCGGAGTCGGCGCCGCTCCGGCAGGCGACCCCGGGGTCCGGGCCAGGCAACCCGCCGGGAGCAGAGCCGAGATGAGCACAGCAGCACCCAGTCTTCGTGTCATGTGAGATGTCATCGCACGATCCCTCGCTCGAGCCTGCTTCGTGAGAGCGTCTCATGAGTTGTGTGCACGACGGTGTCGACTGGTCTCGCCGAGCAGGCCTCGACGCGACGTCCGGCTCTCTGCGGAGCAGAGCCTGGATGCGCGGTCGCCGTCGACGCTAGCCTGACCCGGTGGACGATCACGCAGCAGCCGAGCACCCGGGGCCACGCCCCTCCGCCCCGCCGAGGACCGTCGAGGCCGGAGCCTCCTCGTCCGCCGCGGACGAGGCCCGCGCAGGCCGGGTCACCCTCCGCACCGTCTACGGCGGCCCCACCCCTCAGGACGGGATCATCGAAGAGGTCGCCCGGATCCGGCGGGTCCTGCAAGACGTGCCGTTCTCCTACGACCTCGACCTCGTCCTGATGATCGGCGGTGACGTCACGCCTGGCTCCGGGCCCTCAGGTCTGCGGTCACCGCGGGTCTCCCTCGCACGGCGTACCGCGACGGCACAGGTGCACGTCACCCGAGACGACGCGAACCACGCACCAGACCCGGTCGCCTTCCTCAGGGCGACAGTCCACGAGGCGCTCGTCCAGCTGGTCGCGCGGGTCGCGGCCCGCGACCCAGAGGTCGATGCCGCCGCCGAGCGGGAGGGGCTCTCGTCCCTGGTCGCCGACGACCTGGCGGCCTGAGCGCTGGGTCAGAGGCGGTCTCCGCCGGCGAGGTCCGGGGACTGGTGCACCCGCGCCCCACTACCCTGAGGGCGTGCGACTGACCGTGACCACCGACACCGGCCCCGTCGGCGACCTGCGAGCCCTGGCTGACGAGCTCGACGACCAGGCGGCGGCCTTCCACCTGCGGACCTCCGACGTCCCGGGGGTGCTCGGTGTCTGCCTGCGCTCCCTCCCGCAGGAGTGGGCGCGTCGATCGACGACGCGGTTCGTCCAGCGCGACGGGGCTCTGGACGTCGACCTGGTCGTCGCAGAGGAGCGTCTCGCCGGTGCGACGCTCGACGAGCAGCGCGAGGTCATCGGCGCCGGGCTCCGCGACCTGCTCCGTCGGGGCGTCGCCTCACGGACCGCCCCGTGGGACGCAGGCCAGCGAGCCTTGATCATCGACGCGGCCGACGAGGCCCTGGGACGTCTCGGCTGGATGGGCGGACGGCGCGACCGAGCGCGGCAGATGCTGATGGCGGGGAGCCCTCTCGACGACGTCTCCGACGCGACCGGTCTACAGCTGACGGAGGTCGAGACCCTCTACGTCACGCTCTGCGCAGAGACCTGACGGCTCCGCACCCGGCGCGCCGGGCCGCTCCCTGAGCACCGCCCCTCGCTGGTGAGGAAGGTCGTGCGGGTGACCTGCCTCACCAGCGGGGCGACAGCCTCAGCTCAGGAGAACGCCGTCCGGACGAGCTCGCCGACCTTCGCGAGCGTCGCGTCGTCGATCTCGCTGAGGAACCACGCCGAGGGGTGCAGCGTCGTCCCCGGCTCGCGGGCGACCGTCGCCTTCTCGGAGAGCCCGAGCGACATGGTGTCGCCGTCGAGCCTGAAGAACACCACGACCGGAGCCGTCCGGCTGGTCGCGTAGCCCGGCATGCCGTACCAGATCCGCGGCTTGAGCTTCGGGCCTGCCGCGAGGATCGTCTCGTGCAGACGGGTGCCGATGGTCGCGTACGGCTCGGGCCATCCGGTGATCTTCGCGACGACGTCCTGGAGGTCCTGCGTCGCCTTGTCGGTCTTGCCTGTCGTGGTGGTGGACATGGTGTCCGCCCTTCGCTCGCGCCGCGCAGCGGCATGGTGATGACAACCTCCCCGGTCGGGTCGGTTGCGCAATCTCCACCGCGGACGTGTCCTGACCGGGGCCAGTCCTCTCTGCGGACGTGTCAGACGAGCACTTCGTCATCGACTGCGTGGGGGCACACGAGGTGCCACCACCACGATAGCAACGCGACCCTCTAGCCGGGACCGTCGACCGTCGGCCGCTCGGCGGTGACCTTGGTGACCTCTGCGACCTCGGTCCTCGACGAGCAGCGCGAGGTCGTCGGCACCGAGCTCCGCGACCTGCTCCGCCGGGGCGTCGCCTCACGGACCGCGCCGTGGAGCGCAGGACAGCGAGCCCTGGTCATCGACGCGGCCGACGAGACCCTGGGGCGTCTCGGCTGGATCGGCGGACGGCGCGCCCGAGCGCGGCAGATGCTGAGGGCGGGGACCCCTCTCGACGAAGTCTCCGACGCGACCGGTGTGCCGCTGGCGGAGGTCGAGGACCTCTACCTCGCGATCTGCCCAGAGGCTTGACGCCTCGGCACCCGGCACGCCCTCCTGCGGCCCCGAGCACCACCCTCGCTGACGCCGCAGCGTCGCCGCCAGGCCCCTTCACGACGACCTGTGGACACAAGCCCTCCGGGTCGCGTCGGGCGGGACGTTCTCGCTGGTGAGCACGGTCGTGCAGGTGATCTGTCGCATCAGCCCGAGAGCGCCGCGGGATACCATTGCCGCATGGTCCGCACGAAGGTCGAGCAGAAGATCTTCGTCGCCGCGCTCGAGATCCTCCGCAGCCGCGGTCCGCTCGCCGTGAGCGTCGAGTCGGTCGCTGCGGCGTCCGGCGTGGCGAAGACGACCATCTACCGTCGCTACGCCAACCGCGACGAGATGCTCACGGCCGCCGTCGCGTCGATCGCGTCGGAGACCGAGATCCCCGAGAGCCTCTCCGCGCACGACGCCATCCGGTGGGTGCTGCGGCACGCCACGGACACCATCGAGAACGTCGTCGGGCGCGGCACCGTCGCCGCGGTCCTCGTCGACGCCGACCCCGCCTTCACGACGCTGCTCCGCGGGCTCATCCGCACGTCGGCCAGCCCGTTCCGCGACGACCTGCGGGCTCGCTCCGAGCGCGGCGAGATCAAGCGCGACCTCGACATCGAGCTGGTCATCAGCATGCTGCTCGGCGCCGTGGTCGCCGAGCTGGTCCGCGGGCGCCCCACGGACGACGCCTGGGTCGAGACGGTCCTCGCCCTCGTCTGGCCGGCGCTCCAGCCGTCTTGAGGGCTGGCCCGACGCAGAACAGGCCGTCCCAGCCAGCCCGCCCGGCCGCGCACCGGAGCCGCGCACAGTTCCGCAGAGCGCGCGAGACCTCTCGGACCGCGCGCCCGGCAGAGGTCCCCCTAGTCCGCGACCACCTTGTCGGGGTTGAAGTGCGCTCCCGGGTCCGCGCTCTCGAACAGCGCCGTCAAGACTTTCACGCCTTCGGACGAGATGTCCTCCTCCAGCCACGGCGCGTGCTCTCGACCCACTCCGTGGTGGTGCGAGATGGTCGCGTCGTTGTCGACGAACGCCTGCTGGATGGCGTTCTTGACGGTGTCGTACTCACTGAGCGGGTCGTCCTGGAACACGAAGGCGAAGGTGAAGTACAGACACGCACCGGAGTGGTACGAGTGCGAGAGGTGGGACATGATCCACCCGGTCACGCCGATCTCGGCGTAGGCCTTGTCCGCTGCGGCGTACACGGCGTCGTGCACCTGGAGCAGCTTCGACCACGGGGCTGCGGTCTCCGAGACGTCACCGGCGGCGCCCATGTCGAGCAAGAAGTCGCGCAGGTACGGGGTGTCGAACTTCTTCTGGTCGTACAGCAGCCCGGGACCCTCGCCGACACCCATGCCACCGTGCTTCTTGACGATCGCGTCGACCAGCTTCTTCTGGTGCTTGGCGTGGGCCGTGCTGCCCTCGTAGCCGATGAAGGACAGGCAGATCTTGTCGAGGTCCCAGCCCTTGGCCTTCATGATGCGGGGGAGCGCGGTCTCGGCGGTGAACTTCGAGAACCCGCTGCGGGTCTTGCTCGTCGCCATCGTGAAGCCGGTCTCGTGCGCATCCGAGACCCGGGTGATGGAGGGGCTCGCGTCGGACTCGGAGATCGCCTGCATCGCGGTGATGCCGGCCTCCCACGTGGGGAAGAAGTACGCGAAGATGTTCCGCTTCTCGGGCACCCTGTGCACCTGGACGGTCACCTCGGTGATGACCCCGAGGCGCCCCTCGCTGCCGAGGATCATCTCGCGGACGCTCGGCCCGCTCGACGTGCTGGGCAGCGGACGCAGCACGAGGACGTCGCCCGGGCGCACGACGCGCAGCCCGCGGGCGATGTCGGCGATGTCGCCGTACTTGTCGGACTGCATGCCGGTCGACCGGGTGGCGACCCAGCCGCCGACGGTCGAGTGGGTGAAGCTGTCGGGGAAGTGCCCGATGGTCCAGCCTGTGGAGTTGAGCTGGGCCTCGAGGTCGGGGCCCTGCGCACCGGCCTGGATGCGGGCGAGCCCGGAGTCGGTGTCGATGTCGACGACCGCGCGCATCCGACCGAGGTCGAGCGAGACGACCGTCCGCGTCTCGGCCGGCATCGGCTCGAGGCTCCCGGCGATGTTGCTGCCGCCGCCGAAGGGGATGATCACCGCGTCGGCCGCCACGGCCGCGTCGACGACCTGCTGCACCTCGGCCTCGTCGGCCGGGTAGACCACGACGTCGGGGGAGCGCAGGATCTGGTTCCCGCGGATGCGGACGAGGTCGCGCAGGCTCTTGCCGTACGTGTGGATGACGCGCACCAGGTCGTCGACGCTCACGTGGTCGTCGCCGACAATGCCTGCGAGCGCACTCACGAAGGCCTCGGGAGCGGTGCTCGCCGGGACGTCGAGGTCGTCGAAGGACGGCTCTACGGCGCGCTCTGCGGTGTGCAGGTCCAGGCCGACCTTCTCCGCGACGAAGGGAGCGAAGCCCGGCTTGTCCTCGTGGTGGAACCCGACCCCGTCGTTCCCCCAGCCCCACCACTTCATGTGCTTGACGGTGTCGGTCATCGCGTTCCCTTCTGGACGTGCACCACGGCGCCAGAGGGCACGGAGGTGTGGAGTCGGACGATCTCGTCGGCGAGGCGCGCGGAGAACTCCGCCGGCGACTCGTCGGGCTCGGGGAGCATGGGGGCGCCGAACACGACGTCGACCGGGGGCCGACCGCGCTTGGGCCAGCTCACGCCGCTCGGCATCGCGGTCGACGTGCCGACGAGCGCGACGGGTACGCACGGCACCTCGGCTGCGATCGCCAGGGCCGCGGCACCGCGCTTGAAGGGACGGATGCCCCCGGACTTCGAGCGCCCGCCCTCGGGGAAGATCAACAGCGGCACACCGCGCTCGAGCAGCCTGCGGGAGGTCCCGCCGCGCTTGCGCTCGCCGTTGCGCTCGACGGCGAAGGCGCTGAAGAACAGCGTGGTGAGCCACTTGCGCCACCACACGTCGAAGAAGTAGTCCGCGGCTGCCCCGGCAGCGAGGTAGCGAGAGTGCTTGCGGGGCAGCCATCCGAGGATCAGCGGCGCGTCGAGGTGGCTCGCGTGGTTCGCGACGACGATGAACGGGGGCCGTAGCTGCTCCAGCCGCTCTTCGCCGTGGACCGACACCTTGACGGTCGAGCGCACGACAGGCTTGAGGAACCCCCGCTGGGCGACGAACCGGACCGCTGCGACACCCTTGGAGCTGAAGCGGTCGACCATCAGTAGTCCTCGGTTCGTGCGGCGGGTGGGGCGGGGAGCTCGGGGGCAGGAGGGCCAGCGGGTGGGGCGTCGCGTCTGCTCGACGAGATCAGGCCCGAGACCTTCCGGACCGCTCCGCGGGGGAGGTGCCGGGCGAGCCAGCCGATCGCCCGGTAGCGCCGGGTGGGGATGGAGACGGCCCGTCCGCGTTCGGAGTCGCGGAGCGCGGCGGCGACGACAGCCTCGGGCTCGGTCCAGAGCCACCCGGGGACCGAGGTCCGCCGGTCTCCGTCGCGCGCGTGCCACTCGGTGCGCACCCACCCGGGCAGGACGGCCGTCACGGTGACACCGGTGCCCTGCAGCTCGACGGACAGGCCCTGCGAGTACGACGTCACCCACGCCTTCATGGTCGCGTAGGAGCCTGTCGTGAACAGGCTCTGCAGGCTCGACACGTTGATGATGGCGCCCGAGCCGCGCGCAGCCATGGACCGCCCGGCGGCCCCGCCGAGCACCAGCACAGCCCGGCACATGACGTCCATGCCGAGGTCGTGCGACGCGACGTCGCGAGAGAGCAGGGAGGTACGCACACCGGAGCCGGCGTTGTTGACGAGGAGGTCGACCGGACGGCCTGCGTCGTCGAGCCGTGCTGCGACCCTCTCGACGTCAGCCCTGACGGAGAGGTCGGCGCTGAGGGTCTCGACGGCGACGCCCCGGGTGGCGGTGAGCCTCGCCGCGGAGCGTGCGAGGCGTCCTTCGTCCCGTGCCACGAGGACGAGGTCGACGCCACGGGCAGCCAGTGCCTCGGCGAACGCGGCGCCGATGCCTGACGTGCCGCCCGTGATGAGAGCAGTAGCCATGGCGGACAGCGTACGCTACGCAGACCGTAGCGATCGGGAGGTAGACTCCCCGCACATCTCTGCGCTGGCACCGGTGCGGACGACGAAAGGTGAAGGCATGCCGGACGACCTGGCGTCGTCGGTGGACCGTTCGCGGTTCCCCGCCCCGGACTTCGACGTGCGCGACTACGCCCGCACCGCCGCAGGCAGCCACCGAGACGATCTCGGTCTCTCCACCTACCGCGAGAGGCCCCTCTCCGCCGAGACGCTCCGGATCCTGCGCTACGTCCAGGTGGTCGAGCGCTCGACCATGACGCACCTGCGCACGGTGCTCGTGACGGCTACCCACAAAGACGCACGGATCACCGCGTTCTTGGTCACGTGGGCCTTCGAGAAGTTCTGGGTCGCCGACGCGCTCGAGCAGATCCTGCTCGCCCACGAGCCCGAGGGCACGGAGCCCGACAGGGGCGCGCTGCGCACTCCCGCCGAGCGCACCATCCGCGAGTCGGTCTACGCGAACATCGTGGGCGTCCCGATGATCGCCGTGCACATGACGCAGGGGACTGTCGACGAGTGGCTGACCCAGGCCGCCTACACCCGGACGGCCGAGCTCGACCCGCACCCGCAGCTCGTCGCGACCGTCGACAGGCTCCTCGGGATCAAGCGGCGTCAGCTGGGCTTCTTCGAGGCGCAGGCACGCTTCAGGCTGCAGGAGTCGCCGCGCGCCCGGAAGATCACCCGCAGACGTCTCGCGAAGACTCCGTGGCCGATCGGCGCCAAGGCCGAGCCGCGGAGCGAGACAGACTTCTACTTCTCCTACCTCTTCGGCGACGCACCAGACCGCCTCCGCGAGCTCGACTCCCGCATCTCCGCTCTCCCCGGTCAGACCGGGCTCGATCTCCTCCGAAAGGCAGCCCGCCTGTGACCCACGAGCACCCGTCTCTCACCACCGAGCACGTCTTCCTCACCGGGGGTACGGGGTTCGTCGGGCAGGCGATCCTCGAACGGCTGCTCACCAGCCACCCCAAGACCCGCATCACCGTGCTCGTCCGCGGCAAGGGCAGCCAGACTCCGCAAGAGCGCCTCACCGGCATGCTGCGCAAGCCGGTCTTCAAGGGGTGGCGCGAGCAGCTCGGCGACGACCAGGCGCGTGCCGAGTTCGCCCGCCGGGTCACCGCCCACGAAGGCTCCCTCGGTGATGTCGGCACACTCCCGACGGACATCGACGTGGTGCTGCACAGCGCTTCCACGGTCTCCTTCGACCCGCCGATCGACGAGGCCTTCGAGACGAACGTCGGCGGAGCCCGCGGTCTGTACGGCGCGCTGCTCGAGAGCGGGAGCGACCCCCACGTCGTGCACGTCTCGACCGCCTACGTCGGCGGCATCCGCAAGGGCGTGGCCCCCGAGGGCTCGCTCACCCACGAGGTCGACTGGCGCGCCGAGCACGACGCCGCGCTCTCGGCCCGCGTGCGCGTCGAGCTCGAGTCCCGTCAGCCTGAAGCCCTCCGTCAGCACCTGCACGCTGCGAAGGCCCAGCACGGCAAGGCCGGCCCGCAGCAGGTCGCCCGTCTCGCCGAGACCGCCCGCACCGAGTGGGTGCGCGAGCGCCTCGTCGACTACGGGCGTACCCGCGCCGAGAGCCTCGGCTGGACCGACGTCTACACCCTCACCAAGGCCTTCGCCGAGCGTGCCGCCGAAGAGATGTGGGCCCAGGCCGGCCACAGGCTCACGGTGCTGCGCCCCTCGATCATCGAGAGCGCCCTGCACCACCCCTTCCCCGGGTGGATCGACGGCTTCAAGGTCGCCGACCCGCTGATCATCGCCTACGGGCGTGGACAGCTGAAGGAGTTCCCGGGCCTGCCCGACTCGGTCCTCGACATCATCCCGGTCGACTTCGTCGTCAACGCGGCGCTCGCAGCAGCCTCACGGCCCTCACCGGCCGGGGAGCCGCAGTACCTCCAGGTGGTGTCCGGGGCGAGCAACCCGCTGCCCTTCCACCGCATGTACGAGAACGTCAACGCCTACTTCACCGCCAACCCGCTGCCTGACGAGAAGGGCGACATCGCGGTCCCGCTCTGGCGGTTCCCGGGTGGGGAGAAGGTCGAGCGGGTGCTGGCCCGCCGGGAACGCCAGATCGGCCACGCGGAGCGCGTCGTCGAGCGGCTCCCTGCGACGCCTCGCACGCGGCAGTGGTTGGAGACCGTAGGGAAGAACAAGCGCGGGCTGGGCCGGCTGCGGGTCTTCGCCGAGCTGTACCGCGCGTACGTCCAGACGGAGATCGTCTTCGACGACACGAACACCCGAGCACTGCTCGCGTCGATGCCCGAGGACGAGCGCAAGGACCAAGGCTTCGACGTCACGGAGATCGACTGGGAGCACTACTTCCAAGGGATCCACCTGCCGGCCATCACCGCGCTGACCCGGGCCTTCGGCAAACGGCCGCCAGCCCGCGAGAGGGCTGAGCGCGCGCTGCCGTCGCGCGAGGACGTCGTGGCGGTCTTCGACCTCGAGGGCACGGTCCTCGGCGCGAACCTCGTGCAGCAGTACCTGCGCCTGTGGACCAGGACCGTGCCGCGCGCACGGGTCGTCCACGACCTCGCGGACCTCGTGCTCTCCTCTCGCCGGTACTGGCGTGCCGAGCGTCGCGACCGTGGTGAGTTCATCCGGACCTTCATGCGTCGCTACGAAGGCTTCAGCGTCGACGAGATCGAGCGCGAGGTGCAGGGCCGCTTCGGCCGCGCGATGCTGCGGGCGGCGCTGCCTGACGCGCTCGAGCGCGTCCAGCAGCACCGCGCCGCGGGTCACCGCACCATCCTCGTGACCGGGACGATCGACCTCATGGTCGAGCCTTTCGTGCCGTACTTCGACGAGGTGGTCGCCGGTCGCATGCACGTGCGCGACGGCGTGCTGACCGGGTACCTCGCGGACCCGCCGCTCGTCGACGAGGCCCGTGCGGCGTGGTTGCGGCAGTACGCGGCCCAGCACGACCTCGACCTCGACGCGTCCTACGGGTACGGCGACAGCCACGCGGACCTCGTGTGGCTCGAGATGCTCGGGACGCCGACAGCGGTCAACCCCGACGTCCAGCTGTCCCGCTACGCGCGACAGAAGAAGTGGGCCGTGCTGGACTGGACCCGGCGAGCCCGTCCGTCGGCTCCGTCAGCAGGGTCCGACGACCAGCAGGTCACCCTCGCGGAAGGCGTGTGACATGGCATTCGACATCGACAGGTACACAGCGACATCGGTCAGCGTGAACTGGGACGACCTCGACTTCGAGGAGTTCTCACGCACGCCCCTGCCCGAGTCGACCCTGCGCAGCCTGCGGTACATGTGCGACATCGAGTACCACACGGTCTGCTACCTGCGGGACCTGCTCGTCACGCCGTCGCACAAGGAGGCCGACGTGAGCGCCTTCATGACCATGTGGAACCGGGAAGAGTTCTGGCACGGTGAGGCGCTCGCCGCGGTGCTCGGCGCCCACGGGATCACGGTCGACTTCGACCAGCTCAAGGCGACCCGCCTCAAGCTCGGCTGGAAAGATCGCCTCGACCCCATCAAGCAGTCGATGCTCGGCAACATCGTCGGCAAGGACTTCATCGCCGTGCACATGATCTGGGGTGCGGCCAACGAGTGGTCGGCCGTCGCCGCGTACAACAGGCTCGCCGACCTCGAGAAGCACCCGGTCCTCGCGGTGCTCCTGCGACGGATAGCCAAGCAGGAGGCCCGTCACGTCGCCTTCTACGCGACCCAGGCCCGCGAGCGTCTCGGGTCGAGCAAGAAGGCCCAGGTGCTGGCCCGGTTCGCGCTGAAGAACGCGTGGGCGCCGGTCGGCTCGAGCGTCATGGAGACCGAAGAGGTCACCCATGTCATGGGTCACCTGTTCTCGGGGGAGGACGGGCTGCGCGAGATCCGCAAGCTCGACGAGCACATCTCGCGGATGCCCGGTCTCGACGGCCTGAAGATCGTCGAGACCGCCATGATCAAGCACGGCGTCGAGGTGGCGGCCGCCTGAGGTCTGGGTCGGGCGCGCGCTCAGAACTTCTCGGGCGCGGTCCGCATGCCGCTCCGGAAGGCGCGCACGCCGTCCTCGAAGGTGAGCGACGAGCCGCTGTAGAGGACGGTCTGGTCGGGACCGACGAAGATCGTGCCGCCACCCCGCACCGCGCGCACGACGGCCACGCCGTCGTCGACGGGCACGAAGGTCAACGGGTCGGACATCCCCTGGCCGGTCTTCGTGGCGAGCTGCCTGAAGAGGCTCTCGCCGCGTGCCGCCAGCGGCTCGAGCGCGGGGGAGAGCCGGGACCTCTCGACGGGCACGGGGGACGGCACGGGACGGTCGGTCTGCGGGGTGCGCAGGTCACCGCGGACCGTGGGCACGCCTGCCATCTGCGCGATGATCGCGAGGTGCTCCCACAGGCCCATCCGCCGCAGGTTGTCCGCGACGGGAGCCCCGCCCATCGCGAGCATCGGCACGAAGCCGAGGACCTCGTCCATGCTGGGCACCCCGGTGCGCTGACCGGCCTCCAGGTATGGGGACCACTCGAAGGAGAGATCGCGGGCGGCCGGGTCTTCCATGAGGCGCAGGAGGTCGGGGAAGCCTGTCCCCACGGGCGTCACGTCGATCACGCCCCAGCGGAACTTGACCAGGAGGTACCGTCCGCCGAGGTGCACGACGAGGTCGCCGAGGGCTGTCGTGAACAGGACCGTCGACCCCTCGGGCAGGTTCATGGTGCCCTCGAGCATCTGTGCCGCGTGGCCCGGGTCGACGAACCTGAAGTACCCGTCCGACACGTAGCCCGACCCGTGCTCGCGCCACGCCGAGACCACCTCGGCGGGGACCGTGGGGGCGAACCGCGCGACGGTCTGCTCGTCGATCGGCGCGTGGGCCATGAAGTGGGTGAAGGTCGGCATCGGTGTCTCTCCCGGGGGCAGCGGCACGAGTGGGTCGGGTCGATCCCACCACCTGAGCCTCGGGAGGTCGATGGAGAGTTCTCTCCGTCGCCCCCGGGAGCGCCGCCGAGCGGTCGGTGCTCGGACCTGAGAGACGCACCCGGGAAAAACACCTTTCGCTCGTTCAGTTGGGTATCGTGACGTGCGACGTCATCTCACGGGCGTCGCGGCCCGCGCACCAGACGGGTCCGCCGCCAGCACCCCCGACCACCAGGAGCCTCATCACATGAACACGCCGTCGGACACCCCCACCCCGGAGCTCTCGGCCGGTGAGCAGGAGCTGGCGCAGGCGTCCACGAGCCTGGTCGACACCGACACCTGGGTCGACCCCGAGCTCGCCGCACTCTGCCGTGAGGCTGCCGCGGACGGCGCTGTCCTGCTGCGCAACGACGGCACGCTCCCGTTCGCACCGCGTGCGCGCGTCGCGCTGTTCTCCCGCGTGCAGGTCGACTACTTCACCGTGGGCTACGGCTCGGGTGGCGACGTGAACGCCCCGTACTCCTGGAACCTCCTCGACGCCCTGCGCGACGCGGCCGTCGTCGACGTCGACGCCGAGCTCGCCGACCTCTACACGCAGTGGTCCAAGGACAACCAGCCTGACGAGGGCACCTGGGGCAACTGGCCCCGGTACTTCGAGGAGATGCCGATCGAGCGCGAGACCGTCCGAGCCGCCGCGTCGCGGACCGACGCCGCTGTCGTCGTCATCGGCCGCGCCGCGGGCGAGGCCCGCGAGAACACCCTCGAGCCCGGCAGCTACTACCTCACCGACGACGAGCGCGCGCTCCTCGACTCCGTGACTGCTGAGTTCGAGCGCACCGTCGTGGTCCTCGACTGCGGCAACGTCATCGACCTCGCCTGGCTCGAGGAGTACGGCGACAAGATCTCGTCCGTGCTCTACGCGTGGCAGGGCGGCATGGAGGGTGCGCGGTCGGTCGCCGACGTGCTCACGGGCGTCCAGGTGCCCGGCGGGCGCCTGACCGACACCATTGCCCGTCGCTACGAGGACTACCCGAGCGCACCGAACTTCGGCGGCCTCGAGCACAACGACTACGCCGAGGACATCTACGTCGGCTACCGCTACTTCGAGACCTTCGCCCCCGAGAAGGTGCTGTTCCCCTTCGGCTTCGGCCTCGGGTACACCACCTTCGACGTCGCGACGACGGTCGAGACGTCCGAGACCGACGTGACGGTCTCGGCGACGGTGACCAACACCGGGTCGGAGCACCCGGGAGCCGAGGTCGTCCAGGTCTACGTCCAGGCGCCCGACGGCCGCCTCGGCAAGCCGGCCCGCGTCCTCGCGTCCTTCGCGAAGTCCCGCCAGCTCGCACCGGGTGAGGACGACACCGTCGACCTGTCCTTCCCGGTCGCCTCGCTCGCCTCCTACGACGACTCCGGCGTCACCGGTCACAGGTCCGCCTACGTCCTCGAGGCCGGCACCTACACGGTCTACGTCGGGACCGACGTCCGCACGGCCACCGAGGCCGGGTCCTTCACCCTCGACGAGCTGCGCGTCGTCGAGCAGCTCGCCGAGGCCTGCGCCCCCGAGGCCGAGCACGCCTTCCAGCGGATGACCCTCGACCGTGACGCCGCAGGCCAGGCGGTCGTCGCCTGGCAGGACGTCCCCACCCGTCAGTCATCGCGCCGTGAGCGCATCGAGGCCCGCCAGGTCCCCGCCGTCGAGCAGACCGGCGACCAGGGCATCACCCTCGCCGACGTGGCCGCGGGCACCGCGACCCTCGACGCCTTCGTCGCCCAGCTCACCGACGACGAGCTCGAGGCGCTCACCCGCGGAGACCGCGTCATGGGCAGCGAGCTCGGCGCCGCCGGCAACGCCGGCGTCTTCGCCGGGATCAGCGAGTCGCTGCGCGCCAAGGGCGTCCCGCCGGTCACCACGACCGACGGACCCTCCGGCATCCGCCTCTCCGCCTACGCGTCGCTGCTGCCCTCGGGTGCTGCGCTCGCCGCGACGTGGAACACCCCGCTCGTGCGCCGCCTCGCCGCAGCCCACGGCCAGGAGATGGTCCGCAAGAACACGCACGTGCTCCTCAGCCCGGGCATGAACATCCACCGCGACCCGCTGTGCGGACGCAACTTCGAGTACTTCTCCGAAGACCCGCTCGTCACGGGCCTGGTGGCCGCCGCCGTCATCGGGGGAGTCCAGGAGGCCGGTGTCGCAGCCTGCCCCAAGCACTTCGCAGCGAACAACCAGGAGACCAACCGCAACCTCAACGACTCGCGCGTCTCCGAGCGTGCGCTGCGTGAGATCTACCTGCGCGGGTTCCAGATCGCGATCACCGAGTCGGCTCCCCGCACGATCATGACGTCTTACAACAAGATCAACGGCGTCTGGTCGCACTACAACGACGAGCTCTGCACGCAGATCCTCCGTGACGAGTGGGGCTTCACAGGCACCGTCGTGACCGACTGGTGGATGCAGCACGACACCGACCCCGACTTCCCCGCGGTCACGGACGACGCGTACCGCGTCCGCGCGCAGGTCGACGTGTTCATGCCCGGTGGCTGGTTCGACCACATCACCGGCGAGTTCGACCAGGTCGCCCAGGCGTCGCTGCTCACCTCGCTGGCCCAGCCTGACGGGATCTCGCTCGGCGAGGTCCAGCGGACAGCACGCAACGTGCTGCAGCTGGCACTCGGTCTGGGGACGCTGCGCGACACGGTCACGGCGCTGTCGGCCGGACGCGGCGAGGCGTGACCTGGGCCAGCGCTCGCAGAGCGGTCTGACCAGGGCTGACCCTGAGCTCGGCGTCGGGCACAGCCAGCGATGCTCGAGCTGGAGATGACCTGAGACACGAGGCGCGTCGACCGGAGACGGTCGGCGCGCCTCGTGCGTCCTGGTCGGTCGCGGTGGGCTGCCCGGTGGACGCGGTGGGCTGCCCGGCAGGGCGTCGGCTCACCGCCCTAGGATGCTGCGCATGACGTCGAGCGAAGCCGCCGGACCCCTCCAGGTCGTGACCTACGACGGGCTGCCCGCAGCATCCGGGGGAGCGCACGCCCTCCGGGTGAAGCGCCCCACGAGCGCCGAGGAGCGGGTGGAGCGGTTCCTCGACGCGTGCACGCAGCCTGGAGGACCACCGACCTGGTCCTTCCAGGTCTCGACCGCTGGTGACGCAGCCCCGACCGACAGGCTCAGGGCCTTCGCGGCCGAGCGTCTCGGCGGACCGCGCCACCGCTCCCAGACGCACACGGAGTGGGCCGTCCGCAGCGACACGGTCGACGAGGTCCTCGCCGAGCTGGTCGACGTCGGTCCGCAGACCACGCGGTACCGCGCACCGCTCGCCGTGCTCACGCACTCGCTCCCGGTCACCCTCGTCGACCCGAGCACCGGCGAGCCCTGGGCCGAGATCGCCCCGGGGTTCTTCGGCGGCTTCGCGGTCGACGGCTACGGACGCCTCCTGGGTGCCTCAGGGGTCCGCGCGACGTACGGCACCTCGGGCTCGACGCTCTCGCTCTGGCTGAACCTTCCCGCAGACGAGCGCCTCGCCCCGGCCGCCCGTCACGTCCAGGAGCACGTCCCTGTCACGCTCTCGACCAAGCACTGGCGGCGCTGGCAGCCGACCCGGTCGGGTGACGGGTTCAGGTCGAGCAGGATCCCGGCGCCGCTCGCCTGAGGCTGAGCCTCAGCCCACTCTCGACAAACCTCTCGCCCATCGTCTGGTGCGTCGCCGCGTCGGGGTGGAGGTTGTCGGGCAGGGGGTGCTCGACAGCATCGGCCTCGGAGTAGAGCTCGCGGCCGTCGAGGTAGTGCAGGTTCGGGTCGTGGGCCTGGCGCTCGTGGACGATCCGCGCGAGCTCGTCGCGGATGACGGAGAGCGTGAGCCGACCGGTGGGGGCCTCGGTGGCCTCGGCCGGGTCACCTGTCGCCGCGAAGGCCATCCGTCCCTCGGCGAGGGCTGCGACGTCGAAGGCACCGGGACCTGGGGTGGTCTCGTGGATCGCGCAGTAGATCGGCGAGATCACGAGCAGCGGGGTCGTCGGGTGGCCGTCGCGGATGGTGTCGAGGTACCCGTGGACGGCTGGACCGTAGGCACGGCGCCGCATCAGGTCGGAGTTGACGAGGTTGATGCCGAGCTTGAGGCTGATCAGGTCGGCGGGGGTGTCGCGGACGGTGCGAGCGACGAAGGGGTCGAGGAGCGCACTGCCCCCGAAGCCGAGGTTCACGAGGTCGACACCGGCACGACGGGCCGCGACGACGGGCCAGATGCCCGTGGGGTGCGTGGCGTTGGAGCCGTGGCTGATCGAGCTGCCGTGGTGCACCCAGACCGGACGCTCGGTCGGGGTCGGCTCGACAGGGGCATCCGCCCGGAGGTCGAGGAGCTCGAGGGTCTCGCTGTGCGGGAGCCACAGCTCGACGTCCTTGGCGGTGCTCGGCAGGCCGTCGAACCGCGCCGTGAAGGCCGGACCGTCGTCGACGCTCGGGGTGCCGGTGGTCATGTCGACGGTGACCGTCGTGCCCCCCGACGTGGTCGCCTGCGCGACGACCTCGCCGTCGACGGCCAGCTCGACGACCCCGTCGGGGCGCCCGGGCAGACCTGCGTAGACGGTGCGCGTCCTCATCAGGTCGAGCTCGACCACGGTCGCCGCGGTGCGCACGGCGATCCTGACCCCCGAGGCCTGCGCCTCGACCATCGCGAGCTGCGGGTCGGCGCACTGCGCCCGCGCCCAGGCCGGCAGACGGTGGATGCGCACGCCGCGGCCTGTCGGCTCGAGCTCGGCGGCGCCGCAGACCACGTCCTGGGTCAGCGGGATGGAGGTGAGGGCGGAGGTCATGCTGTGCTCGTCTCTGCTGGTGCTGGTGCTGGTGCTGGTGCTGGTGCGTGTGCTGATGGGGTGCGGCGGGCCGACGGGTCAGCGCGTCGGCCAGTCGGAGAGCAGGGCGTCGAGGGCGTCGATGATCTGCTCCCAGCTCTCGCCGGGGGCCGGCGAGCTGTGGTCGAAGCTGCCGCCCGCTTCAAGGGTGATGAACCCCCGGATCGTGCTGCCGAGCAGCCGGGTGGCGTGCACGTGCACGGCTCCGTCGAGCGCGTAGCCGCGCAGCACGGCCTCGATGAGGCGCGCGTGCCGTGGGCCCGCGCTCGCCCGGGCGGTCTCGGGGGACAGCGGGACGACTGTTGCTGCGAAGCGTCCGGGGTGCTCGCGGGCGTAGTCGCGGAAGGCGTCGGCCAGGCCGGCGAGGGCGTCGCGACGCGTGCGTCCGAGGACGGCTGCCTCGGCACGGTCGGCGAGCTCGGCGAGGGCGAGCAGCGACACGCTCTCGCGCAGCGCGGGGGTCCCGGCCACGTGCGAGTACAGGCTCGCGGTCTGCACGCCGACGCGCCGCGCGACCTCGGCGGCCGTCACGTGCTCGAAGCCGGCCTCGTCGGCCAGCTCGGCGGCGGCCTCGGCGAGGCGAGCCGGGGTGATGCCTGCGCGTGCCATGGCGGTCCTCTCGCTGATCTCTTGTCCTACAGACCATAGCATCGAACCTAATGGCTGTAGGTAACGAGGGGCGCGAAGCCGTGTGGGTATCCGCGAGAGACGAGGGAGGGCGGCTCCGGGACGCCTCGGTGCTGGCGGCCGAGAGCTTCGCTAGTCTGCTCCGATGAGCATCTCGACGACGCCCGGTCGTGCTGTCGGCCTGGGCGGTCCCACCTGCGGCGGGCGGTCTCGACGTCTCCGTCGGCCAGCCGTCCGGGCCCTGGTTAACACGACCACACCCGCCCCCGAGCCGTCCCCGACCAGGCCCTCATGAGTCAGCGCTCGACGCTCCACCAGCTGGTCCTGTTCCTCACGGCCGCCGACGAAGACCGGCTCGCCGAGGAGCTGTTGTCCCGCGTCCCTGAGCTGCGGTTCGTCGACACCGCCGACCAGGAGTCGACCCCGCGCCCACGGTTCCGCACCACGCTCCGGGAGTGCACAGGGCGGCACGTGACGATCGTCGACACGCGCATCGTCTCCGAGGACAGGTTCCACGAGGACTACGTGGTGCCCAACCCCTCCGGGAGGTACTGGGTCTACGCCATGGTCGGCAGCGGCCTGGCGAACCTCCTGCGGTGCGTCCCCACGGAGGGAGGGCTGCTCAACGGCGAGCTGCGCGCCTCGGTGCCCACAGGGGACACCGAGACGGCTGCTGTCGTCGACGAGATCTTCCGCGCAGCGCGTGCCGGAGGGACGAGGGTCGTGCCTGTCGACGTCGAGACGGGCCAGTTCGGGAGCCGCAGCGACCGGAAGATCCTCGCCTGGCCCGACGCGGCGGGACGCTTCGACGGCGGTCCGTCGGGTGTGCTCGTGAACAGCGCGACGGCATGGTTCGTCGCGAGGCGCAGCCGACGTCAGGGTGGCGCAGCTAGCTGAGGGCAGCTCGGAGCAGCCGCGAGCGGAGATCTTCTGGGGCGACGACGTGCCGACCCGTCGCGGGCGTCCACGTGCGGTAGCCCTCGTGGGAAGGCACACTCGGCTACGGGGGCCCGAGAGCTCGGGACGCATCCGTCGCTCCGAGCAACGGTGCTCGAGTGGTGCGCGACCTGTCCGAAGCCGGCGATCTGACCAGCGTGGCCCCGCGCCTGCCCCCGCCCCCACCACAGAACGAGGCCCCCTCATGTCCAGCACAGTCCTCGTCGCCGGGGCGACAGGCGACCTCGGATGCCGGATCGTCCGCGAGCTCCTCGGCCTCGACGCCCGGGTCCGCGTCCTGACCCGCCCAGGCAGCAGCGCCGCGGACGACCTCTTCGGCGGGGACGAGCGTGTCGAGGTCGTCGCCGCGGCCTACTCCGACCACGCGGCCCTGACCGCAGCTCTCGCCGGTGCCGACGTGGTCGTCTCCGCCGTCAGCGGCACCCGCCCGGTGATCGTCGACGCCCAGCGGGCCCTGCTGCGTGCTGCCGTCGCCGCCGGAGTCCCGAGGTTCGTCCCCTCGGACTACTCGGCCGACTACAGGCGGATCTCGCTGGGCAGCAACCGCAACTTCGAGCTGCGGCGCGAGCTCGCCGCGGAGGTCGACGCCGCGCCGGTCCGGGCGACGTCTGTCCTCAACGGCATGTTCGCCGAGCTGCTGCTCGACGAGGCGCCGATGATCCTCTTCGGACGGCGACGCGTGCTCTTCTGGTCCTCGGCCGACCAGGTCCTCGACTTCACCACGAAGGACGACGTGGCGCGCGCGACAGCGCTCACGGCCCTCGACGACGACGCTCCGCGGGTCGTCGAGATCGCCGGGTCCAGCATCTCGGCGAGAGACCTCGCGCAGACGCTGTCCGAGCTGACGGGGACACCTTTCCGGCTGCAGTGGGCCGGGACCACGCGGACGCTGTCGGCGATGGCCGCCGTGGGGCGGCGGCTGTCGAGGGGTCCCGAGGAGACCTTCCCGGCCTGGCAGGGGATGCAGTACTTCGTGAGCATGTTCAGCGGCGAGGCACAGCTGAGGCACGTCGACAACGACCGCTTCGGCCCGCACCACTGGACGACGGTCCGCGACGTCCTCGCGGCGCACCTCGCCTGATCGACCGTGCTGCCCGCCGGTCCTGGACAGTCGTCCGGCTGACGCGGGTGCGGGCGCAGAGTCATCTGTCCCGGACGCGACGCTGCAGCATCGTCAAGACCCTGATCAGCCGGGGGACTGCCAGACCGACGGCGAGCGGGACGACCACGGCGGTGAGCACGGCTGCCCGGAGCACGGGGTGCCACGCTTGTGCCAGCGGCGTCATGGCGATCTGGCCCAGGGCGACGAGGGGGAAGATGACCAGCCACGTGGCGAGGATGCGCACGGGCAGGCTGGGACGGGTGATCTGAGGCATGGGGGCTCCAAGTCCAACTACATGGTTGGATAGAAGATATGCCGCGACAGACCAGATGGCAACTGTCTGGTTGGCACGTAGCATGGCCGGATGGTCAGAGATTCAGGACGCACAAAACGGCTCCTCCTCGACGCGGCGACTACGGAGTTCGCCCAGCACGGGCTCGCCGGTGCCCGGGTGGACCGGGTCGCGGCGACGGCAGGGGTCAACAAGGAGCGCATCTACCAGTACTACGGCAGCAAGGACACGCTCTTCGGTGCGGTCCTCGAGCACCACCTGGCCGCGGTCATGGACGCCGTGCCCCTCGAGGGAGAGGGCCCGGAGGCCATCCTCGACTACGCAGGCAGGGTCTTCGACCACCACGCGGCGAACCAGACGCTGGCTCGGCTGACCTTCTGGGAGGGGCTCGAGCGGGAGTCGCACGTCGCCGAGGCTGCTCGACGTGAGCACTCCGAGCGCAAGGTCGACGCTGTCGTGCGCGCGTACCCGGCGCTCGGACGCGAGGGCGCTCAAGATCTGCTGCTCACCGTCGTGACGCTGTGCAACGCCTGGCCTGTGCTCCGCGGGACCGACACCCTCTTCGGCTCAGCCTCGGAGGACCCCGCACGGACGGCGCGGCGCCGGCGTGCTGTGATCGCTGCAGTGCAGGGCACGCTCGACGACGTCGACGTCAGCTGAGCCGGAGCCCCCTCCACGGGGCCTGGGGGAGTGGCGAGCAGCACGGGACGGTCCGAGGGGGTTCGGACAGTACCCCCTTCCCCGGTGGCGGACCGGGGGCTCGGCACTGCACGATGGACGCAGGTTCGACGACGCGGCCCAGTCCCGTCGGCCCGGACCACCCCCCACCTCATCACCCGGATGGAGCACCCATGCCCACCACAGTCTCCGCTTACGCAGCGACGGCCCCCGACCAGCCGCTCGAGCTCACCACCATCGAGCGCCGCGACGTCGGCCCCCTCGACGTCCGCATCGACATCAAGTTCGCCGGCATCTGCCACTCCGACATCCACACCGCCCGCGGCGAGTGGGGCGGCGTCCAGTACCCGATCGTCGTCGGCCACGAGATCGCCGGCGTGGTCGCCGAGGTCGGCTCTGACGTCACCAAGCACAAGGTCGGCGACCGTGTCGGCGTCGGCTGCATGGTCAACTCCTGCGGCGAGTGCGTGCAGTGCCAGAAGGGCCTCGAGCAGTACTGCCTCGAGGGCAACATCGGCACCTACGCCGGGACCGACGTCGACGGTACGCCCACCCAGGGCGGGTACTCGCAGCAGATCGTCGTCACCGAGAAGTTCGTGCTGAGCATCCCGGACGGCCTCGAGCTCGACGTCGCCGCGCCGCTGCTCTGCGCCGGCATCACCACCTACTCGCCCCTGCACCACTGGGGTGCGGGCCCGGGCGTCAAGGTCGCGGTCGTCGGCATGGGCGGGCTCGGCCACATGGCCGTCAAGCTCGCGCACGCCCTCGGCGCGGACGTCACCGTGCTCTCGCAGTCGCTCAAGAAGCAGGAAGACGGCCTGCGCCTCGGTGCCGACCGCTACTTCGCGACGAGCGACCCCGAGACCTTCACCGAGCTCGCGAGCTCCTTCGACCTCATCATCAACACCGTGAGCGCCGAGATCGACCTCAACGCCTACCTCGGCCTCCTCGCCGTGGACGGCACGATGGTCAACGTGGGTGCCCCGCCCACCCCGCTGCCCGTCCAGGTGTTCTCGCTCATCCCGTCCCGCCGCTCCTTCGCAGGCTCGGCCATCGGGTCGATCGGCGAGACCCAGGAGATGCTCGACTTCTGCGCCGAGCACGGTATCGGTGCCGAGATCGAGGTCATCCCGGCCGACAAGGTCAACGAGGCCTGGGAGCGTGTGCTCGCCTCGGACGTGCGCTACAGGTTCGTCATCGACACGTCGACGCTGGCCTGAGGCCTGCTCGAGCTGTCAGCACGGTGCGCGGTGCGCGCCGTGTGCACGCCAGCGAGGCCCGGGACGCGTCCAGCGTCCCGGGCCTCGCCCGTGCCGGGCACAGTGTCGATACCCGGTCGAGACAGGCACCGTGTCGTCATAGCTGGGCCGGGCTCGCCCGTGCCGGGGTCGGACGGGTCTGGCGTGAACCGATCGGCGTGGGTGCCGTCTCGTCGATGAGCAGCCGTCGGACGGGGAGCTCAGCGACCCATCCTCGACGGGTGCTCCGCGAGGAGCGCCGCCTCGTCACGCAGCGTCAGGCCTGACCGACGCTCGCGGTCGAGCCCGCGGTGCCGCTCGTCGTCCAGCACACGCCGGATCGTCTCCTGGAGCGGGCGGACGTCGCCGCCGCTCGCCGTGTAGGCACGGTTGCTGCGCTGGGAGAAGCCGGAGTCCTCGACGGGGATCCACAGCGGCAGCGACCGGGGCCCTGCCCACCACCGGACGTCGCGGTCGAGCAGCCAGGCGTCGTCGGCCTCGACGATGTCGCTGGTGGACCCGGTGACAGCCTGCGCCTGCACCACGAAGTCGTCGAAGGTGTGCGTGTCCCCGATAGCGTTGATCGTCCCTGTCGTCCCAGCAGCACCCGCACGGACGACCCAGGCGGCGAGGTCAGCCACGTCGATCACCTGGACGAACCGTCCGGCGGCGGTCGGTGCGAGGACAGGTCCGCCGTGGGCCAGGCGCGCGGGCCAGTAGCCGAAGCGGTCGCTCGGGTCGCCAGGTCCGACGATCAGACCAGGGCGGGCGACCAGCAGCCTGTCGCCGACGTGCTCGGCAGTCGCACGTTCTGCGGCCACCTTGGCCTGCCCGTAGTCGGTCAGGTCGACAGGGTCGACCACGGCGGCCGACTCGTCTGCGCCGGGCTCGTCGTTCGTCGCGTACACCGAGACCGTCGAGACGAGCGTCCAGTGCCGCGCTCGTCCGGCCAGCGCCTCGAGCGCGGGCACGACGAGCCCGAGGTCGTGGGAGAGCTCTACGACGTCGTCCCACTCGCCCGTGAGCGCGTCGTACGCGCCGGGCGCGGTGCGGTCCGCAGCGACGAGCCGCACGCCCGCAGGGACCGTCCCGGACTCTCCGCGCGCCAGGCAGACCACCTCGGCGCCGTCGGCGAGGGCCGCCCGGGCGATCTCGTGGCCGAGCCAGGCTGTCCCACCGAGGACGAGGATGCGTCGCATGCCTCCAGTAGACAGGACGCGTTCAGGCCTGAGGCAGAGATCTGCTCACAGCAGACGGCGCACCGGGTGCGGTCACCATCTGTACGGCTCGGCCACGGAGGGCCCCGGCGTGGCGGTCTGGGCGCGTCGCGCCTGCTCGTGGGCGCGCTCGCGTCGTCGTCGGGCGAGCAGTCCCGTGACGACAGCCTCGAGCATGTGCCCGCCGACCACGAAGACCAGCAGAGCCGTCAGGCGCGGCCAGCCTGCGACGTGCACCACGATCTCGGCGACGCCGATGAGCGTGAGCATGACGACCAGCGACCGGACTGTCTCTCGGACAGGTGGACGGGGCATGGACCTCGGCTCCTTCGGCGGGGGACGTGTCGATCCGACGGACGCTAGCACGCTGGTCTGCTGGGGGAGAGATGAGTGCTGGGCCTCGTGGCGGTCCAGCGTGCTGCCGCTCGGGCGCTGACGTGACGTGACCGGGCGGGCGGGTGCACACCGTGGCACGATCGCTCAGCGGTCGGGCCGGCACCGGTAGCCGCGAAGACGACTGGCGTCGCAGGCAGACGTCGACGACGAGAGGACACCTGACCAGATGACGACGACCCTGACGATCGACGGATCGGCGGTCCACGACATCCCGTCGCTCTACGCCGAGCTGAACCGCGTGCTCATGCCGGACGAGGACTGGACGCTGGGGGAGAGCCTCGACGCTCTCGACGACCTGCTGTACGGCGGGTTCGGGGTCCTCGACGGCTCCGCGCCCGTGAGCGTCTGCTGGCAGGACCACGACCGGGCGCGTGACGCGCTCGGCCTCGAGACCACCCTCGCCTACTACCAGGCGAAGCTGGCACGGCCGGAGGTGTACTCGGTCTCGGTGGCGGAGTCCGCGATCGCGGCCCTGCGTGCAGGCACGGGGCCGACGTACTTCGAGCTGGTCCTCCAGGTGTTCGAGAGCCACCCGAACATCGACCTGACTCTCCTCTGAGCCCAGCGTGGCCTCGCCCGGAGCGGTGTGCAGGCGGAGGGACGCAGCGGCACCTCACCGAGCGGGGTGGACTCATCAGAGAGCACAGAGCAGGGCGTCGCGTCCTGACCTCGGGAAGGTCAGGACGCGACGCCGTGAGGGGCGGTCGGCTGCGGTGCGGCCTACCGCTGCTTCGTCTTGCTGGCCAGGGCCATCAGCCCGCCGCCGATACCGAGAGCTGCTGCTGCGGCGAGGAGCGACTTCGCCCCGGCCCCGAGGCCGGTGACGGCGAGAGCTCCAGGCGTAGCGGTCTCTGCCTCGGTCGCAGCCGTGGTGGTCGTGTCACCTGCAGGAACGCTCTCGCCCGCAGTGCTGAGCGGGAGCTCCACGACGGGGAGTGTGCTCTCCGGCACCTCGGTCGGTGCGTCAGGTCCGGCAGGGGTCACTGGCTCTGCGGGGGTCTGCGGCTGGTCCGGCACGTCAGGGGTGTCTGGCGTGCTTGGCGTGCCGGGCTCGTCAGGCTGGTCGGGCACGTCGGGGTCTTCCGGCACGTCTGGCACGTCCGGCTCGTCGGGGTCTGGCACGTCAGGCTGGTCGGGCTCGTCGGGGTCCGGGACGACAGGCTCGTCGGGGTCGGTCGAGCCGGGGACGCAGAACTTCCAGTCTTTCTCGTCGACGCCACCCCGGCCGGAGTTGTCCTCGCCGAAGTGGTAATTGAACCCGTTGGACTCGGTCCAGGAGATGCACATCCCGGGCTGCAGGTTGAAGTACGACCACGGGATGAAGGTCTGGCCGATGAGCTCGCGGTGGCTGTCGATGCTGACGTTGTCCGCGCCCGGCACGTTGATGTTCACGTAGCCGTTGGCGGGGATCGGGTCGCGGAAGTGCAGCCCGTCCTCAGCCCACCAGAACGGCCTGTCGTAGCCGTCCTCCTGGTAGCCAGGAGCCACGACCAGACGCGGGGTGACGTCGGCCTGCTCCGCCACCTCGCCGTCCTCCGACTCCGAGGCAGGCTCCACGGGTGCCGTCACAACCTCAGCCGGGTCTGCCGAGCCTGCCAGCTCGTCGCCTCCTGCCAGCTCCTCGAGGTCGCTCGCGACTCCGGTCGCGTCGTCGACGGCCTCGTCGGTCGTCGTGCTCTCGTCGGTGACGACCGCTCCAGGGGTGGTCTCGGTACCGGTTCCCTCCTCGGTGGTGTCTTCTGCGACGTCGGCGCCGGAGACGCCCACCTCGGTGCTCGGCCCAGAGCCGGTCTCGGTCTCTTCTGCGGGGGCCTCGTCGACGGCCGGGCTGCTGGCGTCAGGTGTGCCGGTGTCCGTCGTGCTCGACGCGGTCGAGCCGACGCCGACGGCTGTCACGTCGTCAGGTGCTGCGGGCGTGATCGGGACGACGTCGGTCGCGGTCGTCGGTGCCGGGTCCGGGACGTCTGCGTCGAGCGGCTGTCCCGCTGCGGGGACTGTGGCGAGCAGCAGCGCCAAGGCTGCGGCCGTCACTGTCGGCGTGGTCATGGTCTCCTCCTCGGGTGTCGGGTGGTGCGCTGGATCAGCGACACCTCCATGACACCTCGGAGAGGACTGTGCTCAGGCGGTCTGCGAGCAGCAGTGAGCCTCGGCCAGAGCACCGTTGAGCACATCCCGGCGCACGGTGAGCACCCGTCTGAGGACAGCCGTCAGAGCAGCGCGGCGACCTCGTTGCGCGACCGGATGCCGAGCTTGCGGAAGATCCTGTAGACGTGGTTGTCGACGGTCCGCTCGCTCACCACGAGCCTGTCGGCGACCTCCCGGTTGCTCAGCCCCTCGGCCACCAGACGGGCCACCTCGAGCTCGCGCCCCGTGAGGCTCAGGGCGGGTGCCAGAGACGGGACGACCAGGCTGAGCTCTTCGCCGGCCTGCTCGACCGCCGCACGCAGCCGAGCGCGTTCTTCGGTCGCCCGGGCGGTGGGACCCTCGCGGCTCAGCAGGGTGACGGCTCGGGCGTGGGCGGAGGTCGCGTGGAGCACCAGGCCGTGCGAGCGGAGGTCGGCGGCGGCGACCAGCAGACCGTCGGGGGCGCCGTCTGCGGCAGCACGCAGATACCTGCCGAGGGCCGGCAGCACGGCTCCCTGCGAGGTCAGGGTGAGGTCGGCGAGAGCCGTCGCACGTTCCTCGTCGACCCACAGGTCGACCAGAGTCGTCCCGTCGGTCACCGCCGCGAGCACGGCTCCACGCTCGACCAGTGCCGCGACGTCGTCCCAGGCCTCGCGGGTCGCCTGGCGTGGGTCTGCTCCTGTCGCGACGTCGAGGGCGGCCCGGCGAGATCCGGGCCGGGCCGCCGGGGTGAACATCGCGGCGAGGTCCATCTCCTCGAGGCGGGCGAGCGAGGACCTCGCGCTCGCGAGATTCCCCTCGAGGAGCGCGAGCGAGACCGAGAGCGACAGCAGACCAGCCCGGGTGGTCGTGCGCAGCGGAGCCGGCGACCCGAGTGCGAAGAGGCTCGTCAGGTGCTCGCGCAGCGTCGTGAGGCGGCCTGCCACGTAGAGACCGAGGGCGACGACGTAGCCGTGAGGCTCGATCTCACCCTGGGCGAGGGTGCCCCGAGCCTCGCCCAGAGACCGCATGGCGCTCCGGGTCGCGGTGTCGATGTCTCCGGAGAGCAGGACAGCCTGGTCGACGAGGGAGATGGCGTCGTGCCGCGGTGCGTGCGCGGGCAGCACACCGCCGACGAGCTCTGCGTGGGCGTCGACCGGCAGCCCGCGGGCGAGCAGGACCTCGCCGCGCACGAGCCTGACGAGGGCGTTGGTCGGACGGCCGGTGTCGTCGGGCAGGTCGGCGGGAGGTGGCAGGGGCGCCGGAGCCGGAGCAGTCGCCTCGGCTGGAGCGGGCGCCTGGGGGTCTCCGGTGGTGAGCCGAAGGTGCTGGCGGACGGCGTCGGAGGTCGCGCGGACCCGGGGGTCGTCGTCCGCGTCGAGCTCGGCGAGGCGCGCGTACGCCCCGGACACGTCGTGGAGCACGTGGGCCCGGTAGACCGCGTGCCAGGCCACCACGAACCCTCGGTGCTCGTGGGCTGCCGGGCGGAGCCTGCGCAGGGCCACGCCGACGGCGTCCTCGATCACGTCCACCTCCGCATGGCTGGCGAGCAGGGCGTCGAGGTAGAGCACGGTGCTGTGGACCGTGGGGTCGCGCTCCCAGGTGTCGTGAGCGACCAGCAGGTGCGCGGACGCCCTGTCCTCGAGCCGCCGGCCGAGGATCGCTGCCGACTCGGGGGAGCTCGACCAGGAGGGCGTGGTCCGCGGTCGACGTCGCGATCCCAGCTCCCGTGCTGAGCCCGCGAAGGTCTCGCTGATCGTCTCGGCGACCCGTAGACCGCGGGCGTCCTGGGCGAGGTGGAGAAGGTGCTCGGTGAGCATGGGAGGGAAGAGAGCCACGAGGACCTCACCGTCGTCCTCGACCATCCGCAGGAGACCGTGGTCGTCGAGGGTCTCCACGACGGACCACGGCACGAGGCGGCGGACCTCGGCCGTGGGTGCTGGTCCCACGGCCGCGAGCGTCCGGAGCCCGTCACGGGCAGAGTCGTCGAGGCCGGCGAGCAGGCGGTCGACGACCACGGCCCACCCGGGCGTCCACGACCAGTGCTCCGCCCCGGGATGCCTGCCGGGCTCGGCGAGGTCCGCGGAGCGCCGTGCTTCCCGGGCGATCGCCCGGGTCAGACCGGGCATCCCGCCGGAGAGCGCGTAGAGACGTCCGGCGGTGTCGGGGTCGACGTCGGCGCGCAAGATCTCTGTCACGGTGCGGTGCAGCTCGTCGAAGGGGAGCGCAGGCATGTTCAGGACCGTCGAGTCAGGACCCGCCAGGAGACGGGCGACCGAGGCGCCCGAGGCAGGCGGGCGTGCTGAGGCGAGCACCCGTGCGCCTGTGCGAGCCACGACAGTCGCGACGACCGACGCCGAGGCGTCGTCGAGCAGGTCGGCGTCGTCGACGACCACCAGGACGCGTCGGTCGGCGGACGACCGCCGGGCTCCTCCAGCAGCGACGGTGACGCCCTCGAGCGCGGCAGCGAGCGCACCCAGCGTGCCCGTGGGGCCCGTCGTGAGACCTGCGAGCACGAGCGCCTCGAGCGGGCGCTCACCAGCGCCGCCGCTGTCTCCGGTTCCGGTGCCGCGCAGCGTCACGACGGTCCAGCCGTCGTCATCGGCCTCGGCCTGGGCACCTGCCAGCACCGTGCTGCGGCCCGATCCGGGCAACCCGACGAGCAGCACCGACGTCCCCGAGGCGAGGGTCTGCAGGACCGTGCGCACGAAGGTCGGGCGAGGCGTGAGAGCGTTCATCTGCCCACACTAGGGACCCGTACGCCCGCTTGCCTCTCCCCACGGCCGGCGTCTGCTCTGCCGCCCCGGCTGGCGACCGGCTCCCGACCGGCTGGCGACCCGACGTCGCCTGGATGCCGACCCGACGTCGCTCGGCTGGCGACCGGACGCCGCCAAGGCACTGACCGGGTGCTCGAGACCTCGTCCACAGGCCCGCCCGGGCGTGCCCAGGGGACGCGTGCCACGATCGGGAGCGTGACTGCCACCGTCGAGCGCCTGCGCTCCGTGGGCCTGCGGGTCACGAGCCCGCGGGTCGCCGTGCTGGACGTCCTGGGCGAGGCCCGGGCCGAGGCTGACCACCATCTCGCCGCGGCGACCGTCGCCGAGCGGGCACGAGCCAGGCTCGGCTCGCTCTCGACCCAGACCGTCTACGACTGCCTCGATGTGCTCGTCAGGTCGGGCCTCGCCCGCCGGATCGAGCCCGCGGGCATGGCGGCGCTCTACGAGGCCCGGGCTGACGACAACCACCACCACGCCGTGTGCCGAGGCTGCGGGGTGACCGTCGACGTGGAGTGCGTCGAGGGGACTGCCCCGTGCCTCGTCCCGCACCTGCCGCCCGCGGGTGGAGGTCCGACGGGTGGCGGGTTCGTCGTCGACGAGGCCGAGGTCACGTTCTGGGGCTGGTGCGCGCAGTGCGCGACCGGCCGTGGAGAGCACCACACCGAAGCACAGCCAACGAGAGGATCCTCATGACTGACGTCGCGTCGCAGCCCCCGGCACCCGGGGACGACCGCCCCGTGCTGACCACCCGTCAGGGACACCCCGTCTACGACAACCAGAACCAGCGCACCGTCGGCGCCCGTGGTCCGGCGACCCTGGAGAACTACCACTTCCTCGAGAAGATCAGCCACTTCGACCGCGAGCGCATCCCCGAGCGTGTGGTGCACGCCCGCGGTGTCCTCGCCTACGGCACCTTCACGGCTGACGGCACCGTCGGCGACGAGCCGATCTCGAGGTACACCCGGGCACGGTTGTTCCAGGAGCCGGGCAAGAAGACCGACGTCGCCGTCCGGTTCTCGACCGTCGCGGGTGGCCGGGACTCCTCGGAGATGGCGCGCGACCCGCGCGGCTTCGCCGTGAAGTTCTACACCGAGGACGGCAACTGGGACCTGGTGGGCAACAACCTGGGGGTGTTCTTCATCCGGGACGCCGTGAAGTTCCCGGACTTCATCCACTCTCAGAAGCCCGACCCGGTGACCTTCGAGGCGAGCGTCCCCGAGCGTGCCTTCGACTTCTTCAGCCAGACGCCCGAGGCCATGCACATGGTGTCCCTCGTGTTCAGCCCGCGAGGTCTGCCGGCGAGCCTGCGGACGATGCAGGGCTTCGGCGTGAACACCTACAAGTGGGTGAACGAGGCGGGTGAGACCCAGCTGGTCAAGTATCACTGGCTGCCCGCCCAGGGCGTCGCGTCGTACACGGCAGCCGACGGTGCGGTGATCCAGGGGAAGACCCTCGGCGCGCACACCAAGGACCTCTACGACTCGATCGAGGCGGGGGACCACCCGTCGTGGGAGCTGCACGTGCAGCTCATGGACGACCACGACCACCCCGAGCTCGACTTCGACCCCCTCGACGACACGAAGGTGTGGCCGGAGAACATCTTCCCGCTGCGCAAGGTCGGGACGATGACGCTCGACAGGATGCCGGAGAACTTCTTCGCCGAGAACGAGCAGATCTCCTTCGGGACGGGGGTGCTCGTCGACGGGCTCGACTTCTCCGACGACAAGATGCTCGTCGGTCGGACGTTCTCGTACTCCGACACCCAGCGCTACCGCGTGGGTCCGAACTATCTGCAGCTGCCGGTCAACCAGGCGAAGAACGCCGCCGTGGCCACGAACCAGCAGGGCGGCCAGATGCAGTACGCGGTCGACGCCAACGGCGCCAACCCCCACGTGAACTACGAGCCGTCGATCACCGGCGGGCTGCGCGAGGGGCAGGCTCCCACGCACGACGAGCAGGGCCCGGAGATCGTGGGCCGGCTGACCCGGGCGCGGATCCCGCGGACCGACGACTACACGCAGGCGGGCGAGCGGTACCAGCTGTCGGAGCAGTGGGAGAAGGACGACCTGGTGACCAACCTCGTCGACGCGCTGTCCCAGTGCCGCCGGGAGATCCAGGAGCGGATGGTCTGGCACTTCTTCCTGTGCGACGACGAGTGGGGCCAGCGGGTCGGTGACGGTCTGGGGATCTCCGCGGACGACGTGCGAGGCCTCGAGCCGTTGCAGAGCCAGACCCTCACCGAGGCCGAGCTCGAGCGGGCCGCGAACCTGGGCAAGAACGGGCCACGCGACGTGACCGGGCTGGTCATGACGCACTGCGTGCCCAACGAGCACGTGGTCGTCGCCGGCTGACGCTGCCGGTCTCAGCGACGACACCGCCGCTCTGACGGCGGCCCTCGGCTCTCCGCCGGGGGCCGTCGTCGTGCGTCCCCAGCGCCCGAGGTGCGGGAGGCAGGGTGCGGTCGCAGGATCGGAGCATGACGAGATTCGGCTACACCCTCATGACAGAGCAGTCCGGTCCGAAGGCACTCGTGGACTACGCGGTGGCGGGGGAGCGGGTCGGCTTCGACTTCGAGGTCTCCTCCGACCA
Source organism: Sanguibacter biliveldensis (assembly GCF_033798665.1). Classification (NCBI taxonomy): domain Bacteria; kingdom Bacillati; phylum Actinomycetota; class Actinomycetes; order Micrococcales; family Sanguibacteraceae; genus Sanguibacter; species Sanguibacter biliveldensis. The sequence continues at coordinate 2,171,282 of NZ_CP138359.1, read as the reverse complement.
CTACTTCCCGTGGTTGACGAGCCAAGGGCACGCCTCGTACGCGTGGACGATGCTCGGCGCCGTCGCCCACGCGACCGAGCGCGTGGACCTCATGACCTACGTGACCTGCCCGACCGTGCGCTACCACCCGGCCGTCGTCGCGCAGAAGGCCGCGACGATGGGGATCCTCTCCGACGGCAGGTTCACCCTCGGGCTGGGCTCGGGCGAGAACCTGAACGAGCACGTGGTCGGGCGCGGGTGGCCCGCGGTCGACGAGCGTCACAGCATGCTCGTCGAGGCCGTCGAGATCATCACCGAGCTGTTCTCGGGCGACCTGCTGTCCTACCGTGGCGAGCACTTCCAGGTGGACTCCGCGAAGCTCTGGGACCTGCCCGACCTGCCCGTCGAGATCGGTGTGGCTGTCTCAGGCAAGCAGTCTGTCGAGACCTTCGCGCCGCTCGTCGACCACCTGGTCGCGACCGAGCCGAAGGCCGAGCTGGTGAGCGCCTGGGACGCGGCGCGCACAGAGGCCGACAGGCCGGGGTCGCGCAAGATCGGCCAGATCCCCATCTGCTGGGACACCGACGTCGACCGAGCCGTCGCGCGGGCGCACGACCAGTTCCGCTGGTCCGGGCTCGGGTGGCCTGTCAACGCGAACCTGCCCACGACCGAGGGCTTCGCCAGCGCCACGTCCTTCGTCCGGCCCGGGGACGTCGCGGAGTCGGTCCCGTGCGGTCCGGACCTCGACGCGATCGTCGAGGCCGTCTCGGCCTACTGGGAGGCGGGGTTCACCGACATCGCTCTCGTGCAGGTGGGTGACGAGGGCCAGCAGGAGTTCCTGGACACTGCGGCCGGGCCGCTGCTGGAGAAGCTGCGCGCGGCGGCGCCGAAGGGCTGAGCCTCCTGGAGGGCTGGAGGGCTGGAGGGCTGGAGGGCTGGGCGTCTGGTCAGGCTAGAGCTCGCCGAGTGGGCGCTCGACGAGCACGAGGCCGCCCCGGCGCTCGACCTCGAGGAAGCCGTTGGCGGCCAGGACACGCCTCGAGGCGAGGTTGTCCGCCTCGGTGTCCGCGGCGGCCACGGTCGCCCCGGCGTCCCGGGCCATCCGCAGCGCCAGCCCTACGGCCTGCTTCGCGAGCCCGGCGCCTCGGGCGCCCGGCACGAGGCCGTACCCGAGCTCGACCCGGCCGTTCGAGTCCGGGGGCCCGAAGAATCCCAGCCCGCCGACGGCCAGACCGTCTGAAGACCGCCGCACGAGGTACATCGTGAAGACCGGGTGCGGGGCGGTCGACCGGGCGAGCGAGCGCAGCGGGTCGAGCTCGTCGACGAAGGGGTACTCGGGGTGCCAGTCGTCGCCCGGGATCTCGGTGCGGTCGACGATGCGCTGCGCGAGCGCCGGCGAGATCGGTTCGAGGGTCACGCGAGGGTGGTCATGAGTCATCGGACGAGCATCGCACGGGTCGGGTCGGGTCGGGTCGGGTCGGGTCGGGTCGGGTCGGGTCGGGTCGGGTCGGGTCGGTTCGACTCACGACACGTCACCTCATCGCCGGGCGTAGCCGTCGGCCAGGAGGTGCGGTTCGACGTCTGTCGTCTGCTCGCCTGTCGACGCGGCAGTCGCCGTCAGGCTCCAGACGAGCAGCAGCGGGAGCGAGGAGGCGGCAGCAGCCGTGAGCCCGGCGGACAAGGTCAGGCAGCCGACCCCGGACAGGACCAGACTGACCACCGCGAGGCAGCTGACGACAGTGAGCGTGTGGCCTCGGTGCACCGCCCCCCGCCAGACCGATGCCACCAGAGCGGCCAGGACGAGCATCTTCGCTCCGTCGACGCGGCTGAGCATCTCCCACAGCGCGACGCCGCCGGCGCGGTGCGGGTCCAGGGCGAGGGCGACCTCACCGGCCAGCTGGTCGATCGAGAGCACGGCGGCGATCGAGGCGAGGGCCACGGTCGTGCGCCGCGTCCGGCCCGAGCCCAGCGCGAGCCCGAGGAGGACGAGCAGGATGCCTGCCGCTCCGTGCACGAGAACGGAGGACGCGACGGCCCGGCGGTGGCCAGAGAACGCCTGACCTGCGCCACTCAGGCTGGCCTCCGTCCCGAGGTCCGGGCCGGCGACGACCAGCCCGAGCACCCAGCACGCGACGAAGGCCGTCGCGACGGCCCACCGCGCGCCCGCTGTCAGGGACCGCGATTCCGAGGTCATGGGCGTGACGCTAGCCGTCCCGGGTGAACAGCAGGGGACGTTCCGGGGAGAGCAGGACGACGTCCTGTCGCCAGGACCGAGGTGGTCGCTCGGGTTCTCGGGATCGAGGGCCCTTCGACGATCGCTGCGGGCGAGCACCTCATGTCCGAGCGCGCACTCCTCGAAGGGCCTGCTCGACGTGACGACCAGCGACAGCCCAGCCTGTCGGGCGGCACCGAGGGTGGGCCGCCGAGACTAGGCCACGTCGATGGTGGTCATCATGCCGCCGTCCTCGTGGTCGAGGATGTGGCAGTGGGCCATCCAGGTACCGGGCTCGTCGAAGGTGATCGCCACGTCGACATACATCCCAGCAGGGATGGACACCGTGTCCTTCCAGACCTCCTCAGCCACGGGGGAACCACTCTCGGTCAGGAGGCGGAAATGGGTCCCGTGGATGTGCATGGGGTGGTCGAGCTGGTAGACGTCGCTGTTGCGGAACCGCATCACGTAGGTCGTGCCGAGCTCGAGGTCGAAGGTCTCGGCGTCGGGGAAGGTCTCGCCGTTGATGGTCCACGCGACCCCGGCGCTGCCCATCGTGCTCGACAGCGTCATCTCCACGTCCGGGGTCCGGGTGAGGAGCTCGGGGTCGAGCGGCGTGGGCTCGGGTGCCACGAAGGGTGACGCGGCGGCCGTCGCGTCGGCGGCCGTGTACCTCACCGGGATGACCATCCCGTCGTCACGCTCGTTGGTGATGGTGACCGTCTCGTCCTCGCCACCGGTCGGGGCGAGCTCGACGTCGTAGCGCCCACCGGGCGCGATGGCCAGCTCTCGGGTCGTGTAGGGCTCGACCAGGGGCGCGCCGTCGGTGTGGGTGACGCGCACGCCGACCGGGAAGCTCATCTGCTGCGTCCTGGCGGTCGAGGCGTTGATGAGCCGGAGCTTGGCGATCTCCCCACCGGTGATCTCGATCGGGTCGATGTCGTCGCCGGTGCGCCCGTTGACGGTGTCGACCTCGCCGACGGCCTCCGTGCGGCCCGTGGCGCCGGCCACCATCCAGTCGTCCAGCACGAGGACCTGGTCCAGGTCGTACGAGGCATCGATCGGGTCTCGGACGATGATGGGTGCGTACATCCCCTCGTCGACCTGGTCACGCACGGGCCGTTCGTGGGAGTGGTACCAGTACGTGCCCGGGCTCGTGGCGGTGAACTCGTAGTCGTGGGACGCCCCGGGCTCGATGCGGATCCCCGGACCGTCCTGGTCGTTGGGCACGTTCATGCCGTGCCAGTGGATGTTGGTCGGGGTATCTGTGGCGTTGCTCGCGGTCAGTCGTACGGTGTCCCCGGCGTCGACCACGATCGGACGACCCGCCCCGTAGACGGCATCGTCCCCGGCGACCGTGTACAGGTACCGGTCCAGCGCCCCGCCGCCGAGGTTCATGGTGGTCTGCGTGATGTCCAGTGCCATGTCGCTCACCGAGGGGGTCTCGGTGATGTCGTACACGTCGACGACGGGCAGGTCGCCGGTCGCGGGAGGTTGCCCCTGGGAGGTGTCGTCGCCCGCAGGGCTGCACGCGGAGAGGACTGCGACCAGCACGAGCCCGGAGGCTGCGGCGATCGTCGTGTTCATCGTCGTGTTCATGGGTCGGGCTGCTCCGTCGCTGAGTCGTCTGGGAGCGCGGGGACGGAGCCGGGCAGCGCCCGGCCTGGTCGCACGGCGCTGAAGGGGTGGGGGAGGGCGAGGCCTTGCCCGGTGGCCAGCGCACCTGACAGCCCTCGCCACCAGGCGAAGGACTGGTGACGGCGCGCCGACGATGTCATCCAGGTCACGCTAGCCAGCGAATCCGGGAACAACCCGGGACGAAAGGCTTCGAGGCCTGGGGCGTCGTCGACGCGGATGAGCATCTCGACCTGCGGCGCCGCTGTCCGTCGCGCGGAGCGACCCCTGGTCATGACAGGGTTGACGTCATGGTGCCCGTCCGATGACCCTGCTCGCGCTCGTCGCTGCGGGCTTCGCCTGCGCTGTCGCGACCCGCCTGTGGTTCCCGGCGCGCCTGCTGCTCAGCACGGCCGCCACGACCATCTCCTGCCTGGCCGTGACCGTCGTCGTCGGTCTGGTCGTCAACGGGTTCGTAGACAACGCCGCGGGCGCTGTCGCCGCGGTCGTGGTCGGCCCCGCAGCGGGGCTGTGGGTCACGCACGTCGCGGCGCAGGCCGTCGCCGCGGGACGGGAGAGGCGCCGTCGCCGCGGTCCGAGCGACCGGCGGCCGATCCTGCAACGCGTCGAGGACTTCGCCGAGCGCCACTCCGTCTCCGTGGGCCGCTACAACGTGCCGTTGCTCGTGGTGCGGTGCGCCCGGCGGATCGCCGACGTCCGCGTCACAGGCCTCGCAGCAGAGATGACGTACTACGCGCTCATCTCGATCTTGCCGCTCGTCACAGCCTTCGGGGCGGCGCTCGGCTCGCTCGAGAGATTTGTCGGTGCCGAGCGGGTCGAGCAGATCCAGTCCTCGGTCGTCGACCAGGTGGTGCGGGTCTTCGACCACCAGATCGGTGCCGAGGTGCTCGCCCCGCTCGTCGAGGGGCTGCTCGGGCAGGAACGGGCGGGCATCGCGATCGGCGGCACTCTCGTCGCGCTGTGGCTGGCGAGCCGCATGTTCCGCGCGGCCATCCGCTCGCTCGACGACGCGTACACGGTCGAGGAGCGCCGGAGCTTCTTCCAGCAGGTGCTGCTCGGGCTGGCCCTGGCCCTCGGCGCGGTGCTGACCCTCGTGGTGCTGCTGAGCATGCTCGTGGTCGGGCCGCTGCTCGGTGGCGGGGAGGAGATCGCGGACCTCTTCGGGCTGGGCGCGGTGTTCACGTCGGTGTGGGAGCTGGTCCGCTGGCCCGCCGTGGTGGTCCTCGCCGGGGGGTTCCTCACGCTGCTCTACAGGTACGGTCCCAACGTGGCGACCACCTGGCGGCGCTGCCTGCCAGGCGCGGTGCTCGGCACCGTGGGTCTGCTGGTCGTCGCCCTGGGGTTCCAGGTCTACCTCGGTGCCGCGGGCTCGAGCGTCCCGGGCGAGGACGCCGCGACCCAGACCGTGGCGATCGCCGCGCAGACCATCGGCGCGATCCTCGCCGCCGTCCTGTGGTTGTGGGTGAGCAGCATCGTCATCCTCGCCGGTGGTGTGCTCAACGCCGAGGTGCAGCGCATGCAGGGCGTCGAGGTCGTGCCGTCGGGAGCAGACGAGGCCCGGTCGACGGACGAGGCCCGGTCGACGGGCGACGCCCGATCAGCCGACGCGGCCCGGTCGACGGATGCCGCCCGGTCGACCGGCGAGGCACCGGCGACGCGCGGCACCGAGACGTCCACCCAGGTCCAGACCTCGGACGACCCCTCGTCGCGTGTCCCCGCCCCTCGCTAGGGTGACCGCATGACACCCCAGGACGCTCACGCCACCTCCGGCCAGCGCGGTTGGCTGGCTGCTGACGGGACGAGGGACGAGACCTCCCCGCTCCCCGAGGAGTGGGTGATGGCCGCCTCGGACGCCACGCCGCTGGGCCAGGCGATCGAGGCCTTCATCGCGCTGGACGCCCCGCCCGACGAGGAGCGCGACGCCTTCGTCAGGTCCTTGCGCGTACGAGGAGACATCGGGGCATACGTCACCGAGGTGCCCCGACACCTCGACAGGTTCCCGAACCTCACCGAGCTCTCGCTGGGTGCGGGCGTCGCCCCCACGATCGTCTCGACCATGACCGACGGTGCGATCCCGGACACCGTGACGACGCTCGAGGTCTGGACCGGCGGTGCCCCGACCCGGTGGCCACGCGGGATGGTGCTGCCCTCGGTGCGCAGGCTGCAGACCGACGGCCCGACGACCTTCACGGCTCAGACCTTCCCGAACCTCGAGCACGCCCACCTCGCGCCGACCAAGACGTCCTTCGAGGCCCTGCTCGCCCTGCCGAGGCTCGCCGCCCTGCAGCTGCGGACCGTGCCGCACCCGGCCCCGGAGATCTTCGAGAAGATCGCGCCCCTGCCGCTCGTCGACCTCGGTCTGCTGGGCGGCCGCAAGATCACCGACCTGCGGGGCATCGAGCTGCTGCCTGGCCTGCGCCGGCTCCGGCTGCAGAGCCTGCCGGTCCTCACCTCGATCGCCGCCCTCGAAGGGCTCGAGCACCTCGAGGAGCTGCTGATCCTCTACTGCTCGCGGATCGAGGACATCGAGACCGTCACGAAGATCCCGTCGCTCGGCAGGTTCGACGCCTACGGCTGCACGGGCATCGGGCTCGAGGCCCTCGAGTCGTTCCTCGACGAGCACTCCGCGCACCGCGCGCACCGTCGACCGGAAACGTCGACCGCCTGACCGGAGGGACACCGCAGCTCCCTGCACCTCGTACAGCGCCCCCTGCGCCTCGCGCCCCGCACATCGCACCCAGAACCCCGCACTCCGCACGAGTCTCGGTGCGGTGTCCGCCTCCCTCGCACCCTGAGATCCAGCCCAGACCCATCCACCCTGCTCCAGGCTCCGAACCCCTCGTGACGCTCCTCCCGGGGCGTCCACGAGACCGCACCGAAGGAGCACCTCATGGACATCTGGACCGCACTGATCGAAGGCCCGCTCATCCAGGGACCGCTGATCGACATCGGCGGCATCCTCAACTTCCTGCAGATCGGGCAGTTCCAGTAAGCCCTGCGGAACCCCGAGGAACGTCGGGACGACCGACGCAGCGACACGAGGCCTCGCCCCAGGGCGGGGCCTCGTCTGTGAGGAGAGCGACGCGTGACGAAGAACGAGCAGCACCACCAGGCCCAGGACCCCGAGACCACCGAGACGCCGGCCGACCTGCGCCTCCGGCTGACCCCAGCGCAGCGCGGCATCTGGTACGCCCAGCAGCTCGACCCCGAGAACGCGACGTACCAGATCGGCCAGTACCTCGACGTGCAAGGTGACGTCGACCCGCGGCTGCTGAGCATCGCGCTCACCAAGATCGTGCGGGACATCGACTCGATCAGCATGCGGTTCCGCGCCGACGACGACGGTCCCCACGCGGTCCGCCGCCGACCCGAGCCGACCGACGACCTGCTCGAGGTCGTCGACCTGCGCAGCGAGGACGTCGACGCAGCCTTCGACACCGCGCGCACCCGCATGGACGCCGAGATGACCACACCGCGCGACATCGAGGGCGACGAGCTCTTCGGCGCGATCCTCTTCAGGCTCGCGGGGGACAGGTCGCTGTTCTTCCAGCGCGTCCACCACATCATGCTCGACGGCTATTCCGCCGTGATCGCCCTGCACTACCTGGCCCGTGTGTACACAGAGCTCGACAAGCGCGCCCCGACGGGGCTGCTGCTGCGACCTCTCGCCGGACGCGTGGCGCGCACGGCCGCGAAGACCCCGTCACCCTTCCCGAGCCACCACGAGCTCCTCGACGCCCTCGAGGAGTACCGCACCTCAGAGGACCACGCCGCCGACGAGGCGTTCTGGCGCGAGACCTTCGAGGAGGAGACCACGGTCGACGGCCTCGAGGGGACCACGGGCCGTGCCGCGACCCGCGTGGTGCGGGTCGCCGTGCCGCTGACCGACGAGCAGGCCGCGCCGCTCGCAGCCCTCGGCCGGGACCTGCCCAAGACGATGGTCGGGCTCATCGCCCTCTACCTCGCGAAGATCACCGGGCAGGAGACCGTCTCCCTCGGGCTCCCGGTGACCGCGCGACGCGGCAAGGTCGCGAAGTCGACCCCCTCGATGCTCTCGAGCATCCTGCCCGTCCGCGTCGACGTGTCCCCGACGGCGACGGTCGCACAGACCGTCGCGCACGCCGGCGACGTGCTGCGCGGTGTGGTCAAGCACCAGCGCTTCCGCACCGAAGACCTCCCGAGCGCCCCGTCGCAGGCGGGTCCCTCGGTCAACCTGCTGCCCGTGATCGACGCGCTGCGCTTCGGCTCGGCGACCGGTGAGGTCCGCATCCTCTCGACAGGGCCCGTGCACGACCTCTCCTTCGTGGTCTCCGGCCTCGAGTCGAGCGCGGCCGTCCCGACCCTCCAGCTCGAGGGTGACGCCGACCTGCACACCGTCGAGAGCCTCACCGGGCACGCCGAGCGCCTGCTCGCCCTCGTCGCCCAGGTGATCGACGAGCCTGCCGACGTCGCGGTGACCGACGCGCGCGTGGTCGCCGACGACGAGGTCGCCGGACTCCTCGAGCAGGGCGCCGGCCCTGAGCTGCCCATCGAGAGCGAGACAGTCCTCGAGGCCTTCGCTGCCGCAGCCGCGCGCCGCGGCGAGGACACCGCCGTCGTGGCGACCGACGGCACCTTCACCTTCGCCGAGCTCGACGCCGCGTCGACCCGGATGGCTCACCACCTCATCACCCAGGGCGTGGTCCCCGGGCGGTGCGTCGCCGTGCGCATCGAGCGCAGCAAGCACCTGCCGCTGCTCGTCCTGGCTGTGCTCAAGGCCGGCGGCGTGTACGTGCCGCTCGACCCCGAGTACCCGATCGACCGCGTCGCCGGGATGATCGAGGACTCCGAGCCCGCGCTGCTGCTCACCAGCCACCGCCAGGCCGAGCGCGACCGCGCCGCCGGTGCGTCGTGGGAGGTGCCCTCGATCGCCGTCGACTCCGACACCGCCGCCGGGTGGCGTCGGTGCAGCGACGACGCGTCGGGCCTCCCGCAGCTCTTGGGCTCCGACCTCGCCTACGTCGTCTTCACCTCGGGCAGCACAGGTCGTCCCAAGGGTGTGGGCGTCGAGCGTGTCGCGCTCCGCAACCTCTTCCAGCACCACAGGACCGACCTGTTCGACCCTGCTGCCGAGCGTCTGGGCCGTCCCGTGCGCGTCGCGCACACCGCCGGGCTGTCCTTCGACGCGGCCTGGGACCCCTTGCTCTGGCTGTTCGCCGGGCACGAGCTCCACATGGTCGACGACGAGGTGCGCCGCGACCCGCAGCGCCTCGCCGACTACCTCTCCGAGGAGGGCATCGACTCGATCGAGACGACCCCGTCCTTCGCCGAGGCCCTGCTGGCCGCCGGTCTGTTCGAGCGCGACCCGCACCCGACCGTCGTGGCCCTCGGCGGGGAAGAGGTCGGCCCGTCGCTCTGGGACACCCTCGGAGCCCTCGACGACGTGCACGCCGTGAACTTCTACGGCCCGACCGAGGTGACCGTCGACAGCCTCGTCGCGACCATCACCGCGGGCGCGCCGCACATCGGCTCGTCGGTGCGCAACAGCCGCCACTACGTGCTCGACGCGAGCCTGAGCCCGGTGCCCGACCGCGCCGTCGGTGAGCTGTACCTCGCGGGCGTGAACGTCGCCCGCGGCTACGTGGGCCAGCCCGGCCTGAGTGCCGAGCGCTTCGTCGCCGACCCCTTCGCGAGCGACGGCTCCCGCATGTACCGCACGGGTGACGTGGTGCGCCGCCGCCACGACGGCTCGCTGCGGTTCCTCGGTCGCATCGACGACCAGGTGAAGATCCGCGGCTACCGCGTGGAGCTGAGCGAGATAGAGGCTGCGATGCGCCGCCAGGACGGGGTCGTCGGCGCTGCCGCGATCGTCCAGGGCGAGGGCCCCGCTGCCCGCCTCGTCGGCTACGTCACCGGTGAGGGCGAGCCCGACACCCGGCTCGGCGCCCAAGTGCGGGCCGCGCTGCGTGCGGACCTGCCCGACTACATGGTGCCGAGCGCGATCATGACGCTCTCGGACCTGCCGCTCACCCCGAACGGCAAGCTCGACCGCAGGGCGCTGCCCAGCCCCGAGCGCAGCACCGACGACTCGGCCCAGCAGCCGCGCACAGCGGTCCAGCGGACCGTCGCGACGGCCTTCGCCGAGGTCCTCGGCGTCGACTCCGTCGGCGTCGAGGAGGACTTCTTCGCGGCCGGCGGGCACTCGCTGCTCGCGACGCGTCTCGCCGCGACGCTGACCACGGCCCTCGACCGGACCGTCACGGTCCGCGACATCTTCGAGAAGCCCACGGTCGCCCAACTCGCAGGGCTGGCCGAGGATGCCACGGACGACGAGGGTGCCTCAGGTGCCGGGCGACCCGTGCGTCTGGCACCCGCCGCGCGCCCGGACCGTCTCCCGGTCTCGCTCGCCCAGCGCCGCCTGTGGTTCCTCAACCGCCTCGAGCCCGGCTCGGCGGCGTACAACATCCCCGTCGTGCTGCACCTCGAGGGTCCCCTCGACGTGGCAGCGCTGCGCGCCGCCTTCGGCGACGTCGTCGCCCGGCACGAGCCCCTGCGCACGGTGTTCCCCTACGTCGACGGCGAGCCCGTCCAGGTGGTCCTCGACGGCGACGCCGCGGCCGTCCCCTTCACCTCGGTCGACGTGCCCGCCTCTCAGGTGGACGCCGTCGTCGAGCAGGAGGCGCTGCGGCCCTTCGACGTCACCGAGCAGACCCCGTTGCGTGCTGTCCTGCTGCGCACAGCGCCCGACACCCACGTGCTCGTCGCGACCATGCACCACATCGCCTCCGACGGCTGGTCCCTCGCGCCCTTCGCCCGGGACCTCTCGGTCGCCTACGCCGCCCGCGCCGAGGGCCGCGCCCCCGAGCAGGCCGCCCTGCCCGTCACCTACGCCGACTTCACTCTCTGGCAGCGCGAGCACCTCGGCGACCCCGCAGACGAGTCGAGCGTCCTGGCCGAGCAGCTCACCTACTGGCAGCGTGCCCTGGCCGGCGCCCCGGACGAGATCTCGCTGCCGCGCGACAGGTCCCGCGGGGCTGCCGACCCGACCGACCCCACCCAGCAGGGGGTCGGCGAGCTGGCCCTCGAGCTCGACCCCGAGCGGCACGCCGCCGTCCGCGCGCTGGCTGCCGAGCACCGCACGAGCGTGTTCATCGTCCTGCACGCAGCGCTCGCGGTCGCCCTCGAGCAGCAGGGCGCGGGGGAGGACGTGGTCCTCGGCACCCCTGTGGCCGGGCGCACCGACCCCCAGCTCGACGAGCTCGTCGGGTTCTTCGTCACCACGGTCGTCCTGCGCACCTCCTTGGCGCAGGACCCCACCCTCGCCGAGGTCCTCGGCCGGGTCCGTGCGGGCAACACCGAGGCCTACGCCCACCAGGACGTGCCCTTCGACTCCCTGGTGGACGCGCTGCGGCCGCCGCGCGTGGCCGACAGGCACCCGCTGTTCCAGGTGCTGCTCACGCTGCAGAGCAACGAGCCCGCGCAGATCGACCTCGCGGGCCTGACCGTGACGGTCCCCGGGCAGGTGACGAGCGCCGGCGTCAAGACCGACCTGCTCGTCGACTTCCAGGCACCGTCGGGCGACGACGGCCCGCTGGTCGGCATCCTCGGCTACGACCGCGCGCTCTTCGACGCCTCGACCGCCGAGCGCCTGCGCGACGCCGTCGACCGCGTGCTCACGGCCTTCGTCACGTCGACCGACAGCCGGATCTCGGACCTGCCCTCGGTCGACCCGCAGACCGCCGATCTCCTCGAGGCGCAGAGCACCGGGCGCGAGCTGGCGACCAGCGGGACGGTCCTCGACCGCCTCGACGCGACAGTCGCCGAGCACGGCGAGACCCTCGCCCTCGCCGACTCCCACGGATCGCTGACCTTCGCCTCGCTCGACGAGCGGATCACCCGCGGCGCCCACGCCCTCGCCGCGCTCGGCGTGGCCCGGGGCGACAGGGTCGCCGTGGCACTGCCACGGACGACCGACGCCGTCGTGACGGTCTTGGCCGCACTGCGCGCCGGTGCCGTCGCCGTCCCGGTCGACGTCTCCTACCCAGCCGCGCGGATCAGCCAGATCCTCGTCGACAGCGAGGCCTCGGTGCTGGTCTCGGACGAGTCGCTCGCGAGCATGCTCGCCGCAGGGGCGGACGCCGCGGGTGCTGGCACAGCCGGACAGCTGCCGCCCGAGCTCCTCGAGGAGCTCGCGACCGTCGCTCCGGCCCAGCTGTTCGACGCGGTGCCCTCCAGCCAGTCCTTCCGTCTGCGGCCGGTCCGCAGCGACGACGTCGCGTACCTCGTCTACACCTCGGGCACCACGGGGACACCCAAGGGTGTCCAGGTGCCGCACTCGGCGCTGGCCAACGTGCTCGCCCAGCACGAGGACACCCTCGTCGGGCCGCTCCGCGAGCAGCTCGCGCAGGTCGCCGGCGGAGACGAGACGTCAGAGCCGCGCCTGCCCCGGATGCTCCACCTGTCGGGTCTCGGCTTCGACGCTGCCTGGGACCCGATCCTGTGGCTCGTCGCCGGGACCACCCTGCACATGGCCGACGACGCGACCCGCACGGACGCCGAGGCCGTGGTCCAGGCTGTGTCCGAGCTCGGCATCGACGTGCTCGAGACGACACCGTCCTACGCCCAGCAGCTCGTGACGGTCGGTCTGCTCGACGGCGCAGCCGACCGCGAGGTCCCGCTGCTGATCGCCGTGGGCGGTGAGGCCGTGCCCGGGACGCTCTGGGACCGGCTCGCCGACTCGCCCGGTGTCGCCGGCTGGAACCTCTACGGTCCGAGCGAGTTCACCGTGGACTCCGTGCTCGCCCCCGTCCGGCCCGGCCGGGTGACCATCGGCGGACCGATCGCCAACGTCACCGCCCGCGTCCTCGACGCGACGCTCAGCGCCGTCCCGCCGGGAGTCGAGGGGGAGCTGTACCTCTCGGGGCTCTCCGAGGCGCACGGCTACCGCGGCCGCTCGGCCGAGACCGCCGCACGCTTCGTCGCCGACCCCCGCGGCGACGGCACCCGGATGTACCGCACGGGTGACGTCGTCCGGCGACGTCTGACGGGTGAGCTCGAGTTCGTCCGCCGCGACGACGACCAGGTCAAGCTCCGCGGGTACCGCATCGAGGTCGAAGACGTCGAGCGCACCCTCGAGCGTGCTCCTGGTGTGCGCACAGCGGTCGCCCGTGTGGTGACACCTGGCGGGCCGGACACCGCCCGCCTCGTCGCCTGGGTCGTCGTCGGCGCCTCGAAGGACTCCACACCGAAGAACACCGTCTCCGAGAACATCGCCTCGAAAGACGCCGCCTCGACCTCTGCGGTCCGCGCCTTCGCGGCCTCCGAGCTGCCCGACTACATGGTGCCGACCTCGATCACCGTGATCGACGCCGTGCCGCTGACGCCCAACGGCAAGGTCGACGTCTCGGCCCTCCCGGAGCCCGGTGACCGTGGACCCTCGCGTGCACCGCAGACCGACGACGAGCGTGCGCTCTGCACGATCGTGGGAGAGGTCCTCGGGGTCCGCGACGTCGGTCTCGACGACGACTTCTTCGCCCTCGGCGGCCACTCGCTGCTCGCCGTGGCCCTCGCCGGACGGGTCCGCGACGAGCTCGGCGCGACCCTCCCGCTGCGCGCGGTCTTCGACGCCCCGACACCCGCGGCGCTGCTCGCGGCGATCGGCCGCGGTGCGACGGCTGCCTCCGTGACAGGCTCCGGCGCGGCAGGTGGGACGAGCAGCACCTCGGGTGCCCCGTCCACCAGCCCGGTCGACGGCCCCGCGCAGGGTCTGCGCTCCTGGGTCGCCGACCACCCGCGCCAGGACGGCGAGGAGATCCCGCTGTCCTCCGGTCAGGCCCGCCTGTGGTTCCTCAACAGGCTCGACCCGACGTCGGCCGAGTACTCGGTCGTCCTCCAGGTCGCGCTCTCCGGTGACCTGGACACCGCAGCCCTGGCCGGTGCTGTCGACGACCTCGTGGCCCGCCACGAGGTGCTGCGCACGACGTACCCGGAGGTGGCTGGCCGCCCGGTCCAGCGCATCCACGACGCGCCGACCGGGATCGCCACCACTGAGCCCGTCGACACGACCGCCGGCTTCGACCTCACCGTCGACCAGCCGCTGCGCGCGGCGGTCGTCGAGACCGGCGTCGACAGGTGGCGCCTCGACCTGGTGATCCACCACATCGCGACCGACGGTGCCTCCCTGGCGCCCCTGGTCCGCGACCTCGCGGCCTCGTACTCGGCGCGTCGCAGCGGTTCGGCCAAGCTGCAGCGCCCGCTCGAGGTGCAGTACGCCGACGTCGCACGACGCCAGCGTGCCCTCGAGACAGACTCGGCAGGCACTGCTGTGGCCGCCGACGGATCCTCCTCGCAGGACCCGCGGCTCGACGCGTGGCTCGAGGCGCTCGCCGGCGCCCCGACCGAGCTCGAGCTGCCCGCTGACGGGCGCCGCCCGGACACCGCCGCGCAGCCTGCGGCGCTCCTCGAGTTCGAGATCCCCGCAGACGTCGCCCAGAAGGTCACCGCTGTCGCGGCCCGCCAGTCGGCGAGCGGGTTCCACGGGTGGCTAGCCGGTCTTGCCGGCTATCTGCACCGCACTGGGGCGGGGGACGACGTGGTCGTCGGATCGCCCTCGGCGGGCCGGACCGACCCTGACATGGCCGACCTCGTCGGGTTCTTCGTCAACACCCTGCCGCTGCGGGTCGACCTCAGCGACGGAGCGCCGACCCTCGCCGACGCGATCAGCCGTGCCCGCACGGCGACCCTGACCGCGATCGACCACGAGTCTGTACCCTTCGAGCGGATCGTCGAGGCTGTCGCCCCCGAGCGTCGTCTCGGGCGGCACCCGATCTTCCAGACCATGCTGTCCGTGGAAGAGCCGACAGGTCTGACCCTCGACCTCCCCGGTGTCCAGGCCCAGCCTGTCGCACCGGGGACGACAGGCTCGGCCAAGGTCGACCTGTCCTTCACCCTGCGGCCCCGTGGCCGGGGACCTGCCGGGACAGCGAGCACCGACCAGGACGGGACCGTCGACGGGGTGCTCGAGTACAACTCCGCGATGTTCAGCGTCCACGCGGCCCGTGGGCTCGTCGACAGGTGGGTGGACTTCCTCCGCGAGGTCGCCGACGCCCCCGACGCGCCGATGCTCGACGTGACGCTCGCCCAGGGCTCCCTCGCGCCCCTCGACGCCTGGGCCTCGGTCCGCGAGCCCAGGCTCGTGCTCGACACCTTCGACGAGTCCGTCCGCAGGTTCGGCGAGCATACCGCGATCGTCGGGACGGGCCACGAGACCGGTGCGAGCCGGGTCCCGGGGGCCCAGGACCGCGCCTTCGACGTGTTCCCCGCCGACGACGGGTCGCCCGAGAGCGCGGCCCGGTCCGAGGACAGGGTGCTGTCGGAGAGCACCGACGCGCAGACCGCGGACGCGGACCCCGAGACCGCGGGTGTGCCGTCGCTCGACTTCATCGGGCTCGACGCCCGCGTCTCGGCCCTCGCCGCGGGCCTCACCGCCCACGGCGTGCGCCCGGGCGAGGTCGTCGCGTTGCGTCTGCCGCGCTCGATCGACACCGTCGCAGCCCTGCTCGCCGTGTGGCGGGCGGGCGCCGTGGTCGCCCCTGTCGACGACGAGCTCCCCGCCGAGCGCGTCGCGAGCATGCTGGCGACCGCGAGCGCACGCCTCGTCGTGCACGCCCCGGGCGAGGCTGACGCAGACGGCGACGCCCTGCTCACGCACGAGGCGGCGCAGTCGGCCGGGATCGCGCCCGAGCGTGTGGTGACGATCAGCGACCTGCTGACCGCGCGCGCCTCTCACGCGACGTCCGACGGGCTGACCTCGTCCGCCGAGACGACCTCGTCCGCCAAGACGAGCCCGGACGGTCTGCGGTCTGCCGATGGTCTGCATTCCACCCGACCCTCCGTGACCGCCGACGACCCCGCCTACCTGATCTTCACGTCGGGGACGACGGGGGAGCCCAAGGCCGTCCAGGTGCCGCACGGTGCCCTCGCGAGCCTGCTCGTCTCGCACCGCGCGACCCTCATGCCCGACCCTGCCGCGGGCCGGGTGCGCCTGGCGCACACCACAGGTGTCGGCTTCGACGCCGCGATGGACCCTGTCCTGTGGTTGGTGGCCGGGCACGAGGTGCACGTCGTCGCCGACGAGGTGCGCCGCGACCCCGAGGCGCTCGTCGCGCTCTTCGCCCAGCGTGGCATCGGTGCGTGGGAGACCACCCCGAGCTACGTGTCGGCCCTCGCCGGGCAGACCAGCCTCACGACGCTGCTCGACGACCGTCCGAGCGACGCGCCGTTCACGATGCTGCTCGGCGGCGAGGCCCTCGACGCCGGGCTGTGGGCCTGGCTGCGCGAGCGCCCCGCGGTCGAGGCGTGGAACCTCTACGGCCCGACCGAGGTAGGTGTCGACTCGCTCGTCGCCCGGGTGGGCGACTCCGAGACCCCTGAGCTCGGTGCGACTACACCGCACACCGTCGGCTACGTGCTCGACGACCGCCTGCGCCCCGCGCTGCCCGGCAGCGTCGGGGAGCTGTGGCTCGCGGGTGACCAGCTGGCCCACGGCTACGCGGGGCGCTCCGGGGCGACGGCGGACCGCTTCGTCGCGGACCCCTTCGCGGCCGACGGCAGCCGGATGTACAGGACGGGTGACCTCGTCGTCGTGCACGGCCGAGGTGCCGGCGTGCGGCCGAGCGTCGTGTCCCTGGGCCGCAGCGACGGCCAGGTGAAGATCCGCGGTCACCGCGTGGAGCCCGGAGAGGTCGAGGCGCTGCTGCGCGCCGCCGACGCCGTCGCCCAGGCCGTGGTGCGCCCCGTCGAGACAGGACGCGGCACGAGCCTCGGTGCCTGGGTGGTGCTCGCCGACGCGGCTGCTCGCGCGGCGGACGTCACCGACTCCCTGCTCGCCGGGCTGCGCTCGCGGGTGCCCGACTACATGGTGCCCGTGGCCGTGCAGGTCCTCGACGAGGTGCCGCTCACACCGAACGGCAAGGTCGACGCCCGGGCGCTGCCCGAGCTCCAGACCGCCGGGACGGGCGGCCGCCCGCCGCAGACCCCTGCCGAGCGTGCTGTCGCCGCAGCCTACGAGAGCGTGCTCGACGTCACCGGTGTCACGGCCGACGACTCGTTCTTCGAGCTCGGCGGGCACTCCTTCGTCGCCCAGCCGACCATCGCCGCCGTGAACTCCGCCCTGGGCACCACGCTGCCCGTCCAGGCGCTGTTCCAGGCCCCGACCGTCGCCGCCCTCGCGGCGCTGTCGGGCACGGGTGAGGTCGACATCACCGACAGCCTGCGGACGATCCTGTCGCTGCGCGCCGAGGGGACAGGTGCACCGGTCTTCGTGGTGCACCCCGCCACGGGGGTGAGCTGGAAGTACGGGGCGCTGCTCGGGCACCTCGCGAGCCGGCGCCCGGTCTTCGGCCTCCAGATGCCAGGCCTCGCCCCGGACGAGCCCGAGCCCGAGGCCGCCGGCACGCTCGACGAGATGCTCGACGTCTACCTCGACGCCGTCCGCGAGGTCCAGCCCGAGGGGCCGTACCACCTCGTCGGCTGGTCCTTCGGCGGTCGTCTCGCCCAGCACCTCGCCGCGCGGCTGCGGTCGCAGGGCGACGAGGTCGGTCTGCTCGTCCTCCTGGACGCCTACCCCACCCAGGAGTCGGCCCTGGCCGGGGTCGCCGCGGGTGACGCCATGTGGCGCGGGTTCCTCGACGCCAACGGGATCGCTGCCCCCGACGACGTCGAGCTCGACGTCGACCAGGTGCTCGCGGCTCTCGCCGAGGCCGGCAACCCCCTCGCCGACGTCCCCGTCGAGTCCATCGGGCGGATGGTGCGCAGGTTCGTCCGCACGGGTGAGCTCTTCGACGCCACCCCCGTGCCGGTCTTCGACGGAGACCTGCACGTCGTCGAGGCCACCCGCGAGGTCCCGCCGGGCCGCCCGGCCCCGCAGGCCTGGGAGCCGCACGTGACGGGGGAGGTCACGACGAGCACAGTCGCCGTGCGCCACTCCGACATGCTCTCGGACGAGGCGATGGCCGAGCTCGCGCCCATCCTCGACAGGCTGCTCGCGCAGGGCTGAGCTGCGCTCTCCCAGTGCAGTCTCTGCGCTGGCCCAGCGCCGTCTCTGCGGCATCTCAGCGCCGCCACCAGCACGTCTGTCGTGGAGGCCTGCTCGACCTGGATGGGTCCGGATCTCGGTCCGGACCCATCCGCACGCCCGACGGCGGCGAACCACCCTCGACGACAGCCGACACGACGAGAGGAAAGTCGATGACGAACCCCTTCGACGACAACGACGCACGCTTCCGGGTCCTCGTGAACAGCGTCAACCAGCACTCCCTGTGGCCCGAGTTCGCCGACGTCCCCCAGGGATGGGTGGCCGTCTTCGGCCCCGCCGTGAAGGACGAGGCGCTGGGATACGTGACCGAGCACTGGCAGGACATCACCCCGGTGCTCGACCGGGAGCGCGTCGCCTCGTGATCTCCATCCACGGACTGACCAAGCGCTTCGGCGACTTCCAGGCGCTCGCCGGTGTGGAGCTCGACGTCCCCGAGGGGACCGTCCAGGGGCTCCTCGGGCCGAACGGTGCCGGCAAGACGACCACGGTGCGGGTCTTGACGACCCTCCTCGCCCCCGACTCGGGAGACGTGCGGGTCGCCGGGCACTCCGTCCAGACCGACGGGCACCTCGTCCGTCGCAGCCTCGGGGTCTCCGGCCAGTACGCGGCCGTCGACGAGAAGCTCAGCGGTTTTGAGAACCTCACGATGGTCGGCGAGCTCTACGGCATGCGCCGCTCCTACGCGAAGGCCCGTGCCCGCGAGCTGCTCCGCGACTTCCGCCTCGACGGGGTCTCCGACTCCCAGCAGGCCGGGTCGTACTCTGGCGGCATGAAGCGACGGCTCGACCTCGCCGGCGCGATCGTCGCCAGGCCCCCTGTCGTCATCCTCGACGAGCCGACGACGGGCCTCGACCCCCGCGGGCGCCGCGACACCTGGGACGCGATCGAGTCCCTCGCGACAGCCGGCACCACCGTCCTGCTCACCACCCAGTACCTCGAAGAGGCCGACCAGCTGGCCGACTCGATCGCGGTGATCGACTCCGGCGCGATCATCGCCGAGGGCACCGCGACCGAGCTCAAGGCGCAGGCCGGCGGCGCGTGGATCGACATCGTGCTCGCCCCCGGCGCAGACCTGGGCGCGGCCCTGGCCGCAGCCCGTCGCACGGCCGACGACGCCCTCCTCGACGAGAGGTCGCGGCGCCTGACAGCGCGCGCGACAGGAGGCAGCGACGCATTCCGCACCGTGCTCTCCGCGCTCGCAGACGCCCGGGTCGAGGTCGCCGAGGCCGCCCTGCGCCAGCCGACCCTCGACGAGGTCTTCCTGCGTCTGACGGGCAGCCCCGCAGAGTCCCTGGACGCTGACGAGACCGCCGACGCTGACGAACCGGCCCACGCCCCGACCGGAGAGGTGGTGAGCGCATGAGCACCGCGACGACGTCCGAGAGCACCAGCAGCACCCACTCTCCCAGCAGCTCCGGTCGCTCCGGCACCGCCGGTGCTGTCGCGACCCGCCAGACCGCCGTGGTCACCCCGGGCGGACCGATCGAGATCCCGCCGCCGCGCGGGGGAGCCTTCTCCCCGCTCGTCTCTGCAGTCCGGGACGGGTGGGTCGTGGCCCGCCGCAACGTGGTCAACGTGCGCCGGACCCCCGGGGCGCTGGTCACCGGGGTCGCCCAGCCGATCATCTTCGTGCTGATCCTCGCCTTCGTCTTCGGCGGGGCGCTGGGCGGCGACGCCTACCGTGAGTTCCTCATCGGCGGGATCCTCGCGCAGACCCTCACCTTCAACTCCTCCTTCACAGCTGTGTACCTGGCCAAGGACCTGCAGTCTGGTCTCATCGACCGGTTCAGGGCTCTGCCCATGTCACGGGTCGGTGTGATCCTCGGTCGCACCACCTCCGACCTCGTGACGAGCGGCATCTCGATCGTCGTGATCGTCGCGTGCGGGCTGGCCATCGGCTGGCGCGTGCACACAGGGGTTGGGCAGGTTCTCGTGACCTTCGTGCTGCTCGTGCTCTTCGCCTTCGCGACGTCGTGGATCGGTGCGGCCATCGCGCTCACGGCCCGCAGCGTCGAGGTCGCCCAGAGCCTCGGGCTCCTGTGGCTGTTCCCCGTGTGCTTCATCTCGGGTGCCTTCGTCTCGGCCGACACCCTGCCAGGGGTCCTTCGGACGATCGCCGAGTGGAACCCGGTGACCGCGGTGGCGACAGCGGTCCGGCAGGGCTTCGGCAACGCGCCGCCCGCAGGTTTTGAGGTCGCCGGCGGGTGGCCCGCCGAGCATGCGACGCTGTACGCGTTCGTGTGCTGCATCGCCATCATCGCCGTCTTCGCCCCTGTCGCGGTCGGCCAGTACCGGAGGATCAGCAAGCGATGATCACACTGCTCAGCGCGACGGTCGACGAGATCCTCGCTGTCTGCACCACCGTCGGAGGAGACTTCGACGGTGGTGCCGTCGTCGACCCTGGGTCCCAGACGGCAGACAGCCGTGCCACGCCTGCCGCCCTGCCCGGGCTGGCCGCGCAGCCCGAGCCATCGGTCCCTGGCGAGCCGACGTCTGCCGGTCTGCGGACCGGTGACGTGCTCGCCGTGGGGACAGGTCCCGACCGCGGCCGTGCGCACGGCCTCGAGGCGGCGCTGGGTCTGGTCGACGACGTCGACAGGGCGGCCGTCGCCGCCAAGCAGCGGCCCTCCGACGCCCGCCGGACCCTGGCGGGCCGGGCGGCCCTGCGGCTGCTCGTCGCCGCGCGGGTCGGAGCCCCGGCCACCAGCGCAGCCGACATCGTCGTGGACCGCACGTGCCTCACCTGCGGCGAGCAGCACGGCCGGCCGCGCGTCGACGGTCTGTCGGTGAGCTCGTCGAGCGCTGGAGACCGGGTGCTCGTCGCGGTCGCCGACGCGAAGGTCGAGGTGGGCGTCGACGTCGAGCTGGTCCCCGACGTGCTCTTCGAGGGCTTCGACGACTTCGCCCTGCACCCCGTCGAGCGTCGCTCCTTGCCCCAGGGGCCGGGGATGGTCCTGGGCCGGATCGGCAGCTGGGTCGAGAAGGAGGCTGTGCTCAAGGCCGCGGGCATCGGTCTGACGACCCCGCTCGAAGACCTGCTCGTGTCTGCCGCCCCTGAGGACAGGGTGGTGCCGTCCTCGGTCGAGATGATCGGGGCGTGGGAGTGGCGACCCGTCGTGCAGACGGCGTCACGCCAGCTGCTCGGGCTCTCGGTCACGGCGCTGCCGAGCCCCGAGGGCTACAGGTGCGCGATTGCCGCCCGCGAGCCGCGCCGGATCCGCGCGGTCCCGGTGGGGTCCCTCGCCGGTGAGCACCCGACACCGCCGCCGTCGAGCACCCAGCGTGCTGCCGCGCTCGCGTCGTCGTCCCGCATGGCTGCGGCCGTGGCCGCCTTCCGCGGGCTGACACCCTGACCGTCGCCCGCTGCAAGGCTCGCCTCGGCGCCGATCCGCAACCACCCCCGCGAGCTGGGCAGGACCGAGGGCCCCTGCCCGTATGAGGCAGGGGCCCTCGGTCTGGTCTCACGCGCGGGACGCGCCCGACCTCAGTCCGACGACGGCCGTCGACCGGCCCGGCGCAGGCCGGTGACGGTCGCACCGAGACCCAGCGCTGCCACGCCCGCCAGGAGCACGACGACCGAGGTCCCCGTGCTCGCGAGCCCGCCCGCAGACCGTCGGTCGGAACCCGACGACGCACCGGCACCCGGCTGCGGCCCGGGCGTCCCGGACCCGCCAGCCCCACCCGGGGCCGGGGTGGGTGTCGGGTCTCCGGGGACCGGGACGACAGGCCCAGGGTCGACGGGGTCCGGGTCGACCGGACCTGGGTCGACCGGCCCGGGTCCGTCAGCCTCGGAGACCACGACTCGCACCTCGACCCGCTCGAGCCCGGCGGGCAGCTGCTCCTCGGGTGTCATGGCGAGGACGGGCAGCCCGTCGACGTCCCAGTGGACCGTCGCCGCCCGGGTGTGACGACGCGGGTCGAAGAGCCCCGCGTCGGTCGACTCGCCGGGGTTGGAGCTGTCGCCCACGGTCCGGGAGTGGAAGACGATGACGGGGTTGCCGAGCTCGTCGACCGTGAACGAGTTGTGACCAGGACCGACCTGCCCCGGGACGTCGTCGGTCGTGAGCAGGGGGTACGGGTTCTTGGTCCATGACGCCGGGTCCATCGGGTCCGCGCCGACGGGCATCGTCAGCATCCCGACGCTGTACCTGTCGTCGACCGTGGCGGCCGAGTAGGCGAGGATGATCCGCCCGTCGTGCTCGATCACCGCAGGGCCCTCGTTGATCGACTGGCCGTCGTTCGACTCCCACGCGTAGGTCGGGGTCGAGAGCAGGACCGACCGGGTGACGAGCCTGCTGGGGTCAGCAGGGTCGATCTGCGCGATGCGCAGGTCGGAGGCGCCCGGCTTCTCCGCCCAGACCAGGTAGTGCTTGCCACCGGTCTCGAGGTGGGTCATGTCGAGGGAGAAGTGCGTGAAGGCCTCGGTGTCCCCGGGGACGGCCTGCACCTGCCCGAGGCTGGTCCAGGACGCCGGGTCGAGGGTCGCCTCCCCGGCGAAGGAGTCTCCGGTGAACTCGAGCATGACGGGTCTGATGTCCCAGACACCGCCACCTCGTGCGGCCGTGAAGAGCACGTACCAGCGGTCTCCGATCTTCTCGAGCTCGGGAGCCCAGACGTACCTGTTGAGCGTCGGGTCTTGCGCCTCGTGCCAGATCGTCACCTCGGGGGCGTTGGCGAGACCGGCGATGGTCTGCGCGCGGCGCAGCACCACCCTGTCGTAGCCCGTCGGGTCGTCGGGGCGGGTCATCGGGTACGAGGCCGTGAAGTAGTACCAGCCGTCGTCGCCGAGAGTGACGTCGGGGTCGGCGCGACGCTCGACGAGGGGGTCGGCGTAGACGGTCGGTGTCACGGTCCCACGGACCGTGTAGGTACCCGGGGTGGTGGTGTCGACGGCCGCGAGGTCGTCGGCGTCCCACACCACGGGCGCCGCGGCGTCGTAGCCGCTGCTGTAGGTGATGCTCGCCGCGGCGGGGAGCTCGAGACCCGCGCCTGCGGCGGCGACTGGAGCGGTGAGGCCTGACGCGTCCTCGGAACCGTACGGCGCGATCTGTACCTGGACGTCGGCGAAGGGCTCGACCCCCGTGGCGACGACCCGCCCGAGCTTCGACGTGACCCTGTCGAGCTCGCTCGCCGTCACCGCGATGCTCGTGGTCTGCGCTGCTCCGGCCGGGAAGGCGGCGTCCTGCCCGGCGACCGCAGACGGCCCGGCGACGGCAGACGGCGCGGCGTCGGCGACGACCACGGGCGAGGTGAAGGTCGTGAGGTCCCTCGAGTGCGTCTCGTAGGTGACCCCGTCGGTCCCGACGACCGTCAGCCTGTACGCGCCGATGCCGTTGTCGTGGACGACGTCCACGCTCGCCGGCACGACGGGCAGGGTCACGAGGCGTTCACCCGTGTACGTCACGAGATCGGCCGA
The DNA here is from genome assembly GCF_033798665.1 of Sanguibacter biliveldensis. NCBI lineage: Bacteria > Bacillati > Actinomycetota > Actinomycetes > Micrococcales > Sanguibacteraceae > Sanguibacter > Sanguibacter biliveldensis. The sequence goes on along the minus strand of NZ_CP138359.1, from coordinate 2,147,966 downwards.
GTCGAAGACGAGCACCTGCGCCGACCCTGTCGCCTGGGTCGCGAGGAGGCCGAAGCCGCCGGCGGGTGTGCGGAACAGCGACGGTGCTCCGATCCGGGCTGAGCCGAGGGTCGGGTAGAGGACACCACGCCCTGAGAGCACAGGGGAGTAGGTGGCGCCTGCCAGGCCGGTGTCGGCCGGGTCGAGGGTCGCCAGGTGCAGGACGTCGGTGCGGGTCGTCCCACCTGTCACGGTGTACGCGCCGACCCGGCCGACGTCGGCGGCCAGGACGGTCACCTCGTACAGGCGGTCGGTGGTCAGGCCGTCGAGCGCGAAGGTCGCGGTCAGGGTGACCTGCTGCTCGGCGGCACCCCGGGTCACCGTCCCGTCGGGTGCGACCGCGGCGGCATCAGAGGAGGTCCAGGTGACGTCCGTGCCGTCGACCTCGGTCCGCAGGACGACGTCGCCCGAGAGGTGCGTGGTCCCGAGGTCGAAGCGGTCCGCGACGAGCTCGAGGCTGCGGCTCGGTGAGTCGGCCGCGACGGTCACCGTGATGCTGCGCTCGACCGAGATCCCGGCTGCGGTGACCGTCGCGGTGAGGACTACCTCCACGTCGTCGTCGGCGGGCCTGTCGACGACGCCCTCGGCGGTGAGGTGCTGCGGGTCGGAGCTCTGCCACGTGAGGGTCGACCCGCGGCTCCCGGTCGTCGGGAGGCGGAGGTCAGCGGTCACGGGGGAGGGCCCGAGGTCGATCTCCGCGGCGTCGGCCTCGAGCGCCGCGCGGACCGTCGCCTCGTCGTCGACACCCTCGAGGTAGTCGCGGGCCACCTGGTCGGCTGTGGGGGCCGAGGTCGAGACCGTGAGGTCACGTACCTGGCCGCGCCAGTACGGGTCGGCGTAGGAGGACCGTCCGACGTAGCCGACGAGGTCCGTCCCGAGGTCGGCGACGGTCCGCGTGACCGGGACGGACCCGGCAGCAGCCCCGTCGAGGTAGGTGGTGATGCTGCCGGGCTGGATCACCGTCGTGACGAGCATCCAGCTGTCGCCTGTCGTCGGCCCCGGGACGCCCTGCCCGGCGTTCGTCGGCGACAGGCCGACCTCCGTGCCCCACGGCGCCGTGGTCGACAACGAGCCGGTGATGACGGACTTGAGCCTCCCGGCGGGGTTCTTCGCGTTGAGCAGCCAGTACTGGTGCGGGGTGCTCTCACGGGTGCCGAAGAACATCGCGGCGTGGTTGCCCGCGGCGGTCTCGTTGCGCAACCACACGGAGACCGTGAGCGTGCTCTGCCCGTCGACGAGCCCGGCCGGGAGCTCGACGTAGGCGGCGCCGCTCGAGCTCGCACCCCCGGGCAGCGCGAGGCTGCCGTCGGCCGACGTCGCCCCTGCGCCGCGGAGCACGGCGTCGTTGCCGCTCCCCGAGACGTCGGCGACCACGTCACCGGCGACGGGCGCCGCCGCGAGGTCCTCGAAGTCGTAGTGGGCGAGGACGTCGGCCCCGGCGTCGGCCGCACCTGCGAGCTGGCCCGCGACCGAGCGTGTCGTGGTCGCCGAGGCCACCGACGGTGCGAGGGCCAGGGCTGGGAGAGACAGGGCGAGGACTGTGAGTACGGCTGAGCTGCGTCTGAGCATGATCACTCCGTCGTGGTCGTGGTCGTGGTCGTGGTCGTGAGGGTGTGGGTGTGGGTGTGCGTGCGGTCGGGCTGTGGGAGCACGCAGGCGCGGGGTGGGCTGCGGGCGGGACGCACTGCGGGCGGGGAGCGTGCTGCTCCCCGCCCGCGGCGCGTGGTCAGGCTGCGCCGTCCCCCCGCGCCGAAGGTCGCCGCGCGAGCGCGACAGTCCCGGCGGTGAGCAGGACGAGTGCCAGCAGGCTCCAGACCAGCACCCCGTCGGTCCCGCTGGCCGCGAGCCCACCAGCCCCTGTCGTGGACGACCCACCGGTGCGAGACGTCGGCGAGCCGGTCCCGTCTGTGCCGCCGGCCCCGCCCCCAGGCTGCCCCGGCGTCGCCGGACCTGTCGGCTGCCCAGGCTCACCGGGCTGACCGGGTTCACCCGGCTCACCAGGCTGGCCAGGCTCTGTCGGCTCCGTGGGTTCAGTAGGCTCCGTCGGCTCACCCGGGACAGCCACGTCGACCGACACGCTGCTCCCGGCGATCTCCGCAGTCCCCGCGAAGGTCGCCGTCACAGTCGTCGTCTCCGCGAGCGCAGCCGGCTCTGCTACCTCTGCCACCTCTGCCAGCCCTGCCGCTCGAGCAGCGGCTGCCGTCGGCAGCGTGACAGTCGCCGTCCACGCCCCGTCGGTCTCGGTGATGGTCGCGGTCTGCTCCCAGCCCTCGCCCGTGAAGCTCACCTCTCCGCCGACCTCGAAGCCGTCGGCCGCGGTGACGGTCGCCGTGAGCGTCCCGTCCTCGCCCACCTCGAGGGTCGTCGTCGACGTGGTGACGCTCGGCGCCGTCCCGGTGAGCGAGGCCCACTGGTTCTGCGTCACGGGCACCACGGTCCCGTGGCGCGAGGCCGGCAGGCTGCCGTCGACGCGGGTCCACACGGGGGAGTCGAGGTCGTCGGTCCCGAGCGGGAAGTACCCGCTGCCGCCGTAGTTGTCGAGGTAGAGGTAGTAGTCGAAGGGGCTGGTGTCACCCGGGTTCGCCTTGAACACCGTCGGCCCCTCGACCGCGCCGGAGAACCCTGAGGCCCGTGCGATGCACGACGCGACCGAGGTCCAGCCCTCACCCGCCGCCACGCTCGCCGCTGTCGTGACGTCGGTCAGGCTGCTGCTCTTCTCCGCGATGATGTCTGTGCAGCCGGTCTGGCCGCCCTCGTCCTTGGTGAAGCGGTAATAGCTCTCGCCGTCCTTGATCACCGTCGAGTCGATGCGGGCCGCCCCGGTGTCCTGCCAGATCTTCGGGTCGGAGAAGGTGATGAAGTCCTTGGTAGTGGAGTACATCATCCGGGCGTAGCACCCGGCCCCGCTGTCTGTCGTGATGCAGGTGGTGCGGCTGTCGTCGGTGAACAGGCGCGAGGCCCAGAACACCACGTACTCCCCGCGCTCGTCGTCGTAGTACGCCTCGGGCGCCCACGTCATGCCGGCGGTGTCGGGGGAGACCTTCACGTGCCGCTGCTCCGACCACGTCACGAGGTCGGTCGACTCCCAGATCTCCACGTACTGGCTGCCGTCGGTCTGCGCCCGGTTCCAGTCGCCGTCCCGCCCGATCGAGAGGTCTGTCGCGATGAGGTAGAAGGTGTCGCCCTCGACCGAGCGGATGATGAACGGGTCACGCAGCCCCTTCTCGCCGAAGGTCGAGGTGAGCACAGGCTCCCCGCCGTTGACCTCCTGCCAGGACAGCGCGTCGTTGCCCTGCGAGGCCGCGAGGTAGATGTTCTCCCCGGCGACGGTGTTCGCCGTGAAGTACGCGAAGGCGTAGGCCTCGTCGTCGACCGCGCGGGGCAGCGGGGCGACGGTCACCGGCACCTCGACCGTGACCTCGGTGGTCCCGGACGTCACCGTCGCGGTGAGCGTCGCCGACGCCGCGGCGTGCCCGTAGCCGGGCCGGACGGGGTCTGCGTAGGTGGTGCCCTCACTCGTCACGAGGTCGAGGGCGTCGCCCGACGCCGCCCACGTGACCGTCGACCCGTGCAGCGGCCCGCTGCTCGGCAGCGTGACGACGGTCCGCAGCGCGTCAGCGCCGTGGACCGAGAGGGCCGCCGCGTCGGCCGCGGCCTTGTCGTCCGCCGACAGCTCGGCGAGGACCGTCACGGTGATGTCCCGCGTGACCACGGCGCCGCGCACGGTGACTGTCGCCGTGAGCACTGCTGAGGCGTCGGCCGAGCCTTCGGCGGGCCGTGTCACCGCGCCGCCGGCTGTGACCACCGAGGTGTCGCTCGTGGTCCAGGTGGCGCTCTGCGGGAGGACGAGGTCGGTCGTGACAGCGGCGGTGTCGCCGAGGTCGATCGCCGCGGCGACGGCCTCTGCGGTGGACTGGGCGTCTTCGTCGGCGACGGCGCGCACCTCGGCGGCGTCGAGCGCGGCCGAGTACACGCGCAGCTCGGCGACCTCCCCGGCGAAGCTGTCGTCGCTGCCGTAGGCGGACCCGCCGAGCCGGTTCGTGGTGTGCGCGGCCAGGTCGGCCGGGTCGAGGGTCACGCCGGTGTTCTGGGCGACCTGGGTTCCGTCGACGTAGAGGGTCATGGTCGACGTGCCGTCGCCGTCGTCGGCGAGCGTGGTCGTGACGTTCTGCCACACGCCGGCGGTGAGGTTGCGTCCGGTCCATGCCGCGTTCTGCTCGCCGGACCAGTTCGACGGGGTGATCGTGGAGCGCAGCGTCCCGTTGGTCGAGGTGAACCACGACCCGGTGTCCGAGGTGCCGCCGAGGTTCCACAGGAAGGACGGTCGGCTCAGGGCCGACGCGTCAGGCTTGACCTCGACGCTGACGCTCGCCTCGGTGACCCCGGTGAGCAGACCGTCGGGCAGGCGCACGTAGGCCGCGTTGTTCGGCCCACCTGGCAGGTCGACGGCTGTGCCGGTCCAGGTGGCGGCGCCGACGACCACGCCGTCGCGACCGTTCCCGGAGGAGTCAGCGGCCACGGTGCCGGAGGTCTCGGTGAGCCCGTAGTGCAGGAGGAGGTCGTCGGGGGCGACAGCCGTGGCTGCGGGCAGGGCACTGGGCAGCGCCGCGAGCGGGACCGCGGCGGGCGCTCTGTCAGGGACTGCGGCGCCGGCGGCACCGGCTCCCACCAGGGACGTGGAGAGCAGGGCGAGCGCGGCCAGCGCGCCGCCCAGGGGTCGGGGAATCATCGTCGATCACCGTTTCGTCAGGGATGGTCCCCGGTCCCAGGGCGCGCACGACCAGGGACCGGGGGCGGCGGGCCCGTGCCACGGTGCACGGGCCCGTCAGGGGGACGGGTGCTGCTGGTGCTCAGGTGGTGCTGTCGAGCGGGTCGGGCGGGTGGTGGGTCGTGCAGGTCGAGCGGGCAGTGCAGACAGTGCAGGCAGGGCGAGCACGGCTGTGGTGCAGCCGGGTGCCCGCCTCAGGTCCGTCTGCGGGCGTGCGTCACCGCGCGCTGCAGGATCACGAAGGCGAGCAGCACGACGCCGGTGATGATGGTCGTCGCCTCTGCGGGGATGCTCCCGTCGCGGGTGATGAGCACGTTCATCAGGCCGAGCACCAGCGCACCGACCACGGACCCGAGCACGTACCCGGCGCCGCCGGTGAGCAGCGTCCCGCCGATCACCGTCGCGGCGATAGCGTCGAGCTCCCAGCCTGTGCCGGTGATGTTCTGCGCGATGCCGAGCTTCGAGGTGTAGACCACGGCGGCGAGCCCGGCGCAGGTGCCGCTCACCACGTAGATCCACACCTTGGTGCGGGCGACGGGCAGGCCCATGAGCGTCGCAGACTGCTCGGAGCCGCCGATCGCGTACACGGTCCGGCCGAAGCGGGTCCTGTGCAGCAGCACGAAGCCAGCGGCGGCGACCAGCAGCGCGATGACCACGTTGGGTGTGATGACGAGGTCGTTGAGCTTGGGTCCGTCGATGAGCTTGATCTCGTCGGAGAGCGTCCGGAAGCCGGAGTCGTCGGCGAGACGCTCGGGAGCGGTGCTGAGGATCGACGCGAGACCGCGGGCGAGGAACATCATCGCGAGCGTCGCGATGAAGGGCTGCACGTTGAAGTACTGCACGAGCACCCCGGACATCAGCCCGAAGACCGCGCCGATGGCGATCATCGCGACCATCGCGAGGACCGACGGCACTCCCGCGTTGACGAGCATCACCCCGGAGACCGAGGCGAAGGCCACGACGGCCCCGACGGACAGGTCGATGCCCCCGGCGAGGATCACGAAGGTGAGCCCGACGGCCAGGATGATGAGGTAGGAGTTCGAGATGAACAGGTTGGACAGCGTGTTGAGCTGGAAGATCTTGCCGTAGGCGAGCTCGCCGTACACGAGCATGATCGCGAGGATCACCACGGCGGCGACCGTGGGCAACGCCGCGAGGTTGAGGCGTGGACGCAGCCGCGGGCTGCGGGTGGGGCGCTCGACGTCGAGGGTGGTGCTCATGCGACGACCTCCTCGAGGGTCTGCGTGGGGTTCTGGGCCGGCGGCGCGGGCGGTCTGGGTCGTCGGTGGGTGAACAGCGCCCGGACCCGCTCGGACTGCAGCAGGCAGATGATGACGATGACCACGGCCTTGAAGGCGGGCGTCGCCGCGGACGGGATCGACAGGAAGGTGATCGTCTTGTCGAGGGTGACGATGAGCAGCGCGCCGATCACCGAGCCGCCGAGGGAGAACTTCCCGCCGGCCAGCGACGTACCGCCGATGACGACGGCGAGGATCGCGTCGAGCTCCATGTTCATGCCGGTCTTGGCCACCTCGACGGTCATGACGTTGGCCGTCGTGAACACCCCGGCCATCCCGGCGAGCAGCCCGGAGACCGCGTAGACCGTGAAGAGGATGTTCCGCGGCCGGATCCCCGCCATGCGGGAGGCCTTGGGGTTGATGCCGACAGACTCGATCATCAGACCGAGGGCCGTGCGGCGGACCACGAGGGCGAGCGCCGCGACCACGACCAGCGCGATGAGGAAGGCGACCGGGAAGCCGAGCACGTAGCCGTTGGAGATCCAGCGGAAGGGGGCGCTCGTGGCCGTGGTGTTCTGCCCGGCGGTGATGACCTTCGCGATCCCGCGCCCGGCGAGCATCATGATGAGGGTCGTGATGAAGGGCTGCAGGCCCAGGACCGAGACGAAGAACCCGTTGACCATGCCGAGCACGAGGCTCAGCCCGAGCGCCAGCCCGAGGGCCGACAGGACCGAGGTCAGGGACCCGGGGTCGGAGACGTTGGCGAGGAACTCCATCGAGACGGCGCCCGCCACGCACATCACGGCGCCCACGGACAGATCGATGCCGCCCGTCGCGATGACGAGCGTCATGCCCGTGGCGATCATGAGCACGGGCGCGCTGGCCCGCAGGATGTCGATGAGCGACCCGTAGAGGTTGCCGTCGTTGATGGTGATCTGCACGAAGCTCGGGTCTTTGACGACGTTGACCCCGACGAGCAGGACGAGGGCGACGACGCCCCAGAAGTACTGGCTGCGCAGTGCTGACCTCATGCTGCGTCACCTTCCCTGGCGATGATGCCGACGATGGTGTCGGCGGTGACTGTCGGTCCGTTGGCGATCGTCTCGACCTCGCGTCTGTCGCGGAGCACCACGATCGTGTCGCTGAGCCGCACGACCTCGTCGAGCTCGGAGGAGATGAACACGACGCCCATGCCCTCGGCGGCCAGGGCGACCACGGCTTCCTGGATCTCGGCCTTGGCGCCGACGTCGATGCCGCGGGTGGGTTCGTCGAGGATCAGCAGCCTGGGTGCTGTGGCGAGCCAGCGGGCGAGGAGCACCTTCTGCTGGTTGCCGCCGGACAGGTTCTTGATGGGACGCTCGGCGTCGGCCGGGCGGATGTTGAGCTCGGCGATGTACCGCGCGCACAGCTCGTCCTGCTCCTTGCGCGGGATCGGTCGCATCCAGCCGCGCTTGGCCTGGACGGCCAGGACGAGGTTCTCGCGGACCGAGAGGTCTGCGACGATCCCTTCGTCGCGGCGGTTCTCGGTCGAGAAGGCGACCCTCTCGGCGATCGCGGCGACGGGCGACCCGAACGACGTCCGCCGTCCGTCGACGCGGATCTCGCCCGTGTCGGGGCGGTCGGCGCCGTAGAGCAGACGTGCGAGCTCGGTGCGCCCGGAGCCGAGCAGCCCGGCGAAGCCGACGACCTCTCCGGCGTGCACCTCGACGTCCGAGGGGTGGATCGAGCCCTTGCGGCCGATGCCCCGCGCCTCGAGGACTGGGACGGCGCCTGGGTCGGTGACCCGCGCGGCGCGCTCGGAGCCGAGCGACGTCAGGGTTGCGACGTCCTTGCCGATCATCGCCGAGACGAGGTCGCCGCGGGACAGGTCCCGGGTGAGGTGCTCGCTCACGAGGCGTCCGTTGCGCAGGACTGTCAGCCTGTCGGTGATCTCGTAGACCTGGTCGAGGAAGTGCGAGACGAAGAGGATCGCGACACCGGAGTCGCGCAGCCTGCGCATCACCGTGAAGAGGTTCGCGACCTCGTGGGCGTCCAGGCTCGACGTGGGCTCGTCGAGGATGAGCACCTTGCAGTCGACGACCATCGCCCGGGAGATCGCGACGAGCTGCTGGAGCGCGATCGACAGCGACGAGAGCGGTGCGTGGGTGTCGAGGTCGTCGAGCCCGAGCCTGGCGAGCGCCGCCTGCGCCTGGGCGTGGGTGCGGCGCCAGCTGACCCCGAAGGGCCCGCGGGCCTCGTGGCCGAGCATGACGTTCTCGCCGATCGACAGGTTGGTGCAGAGGTTGACCTCTTGGTACACGGTCGCGATGCCGGCGTCCTGGGCATCGGCGGTGCCGCGCAGGTCGCGCTGCTGACCGTCGACGACGATCGTGCCGGCGTCGACGGTGTAGACGCCCGTGAGCGCCTTGATGAGTGTCGACTTGCCGGCGCCGTTCTCACCCATGAGGGCGTGGACCTCGCCCGGGTAGAGACGCAGGGCGACGTCGTCGAGGGCCTTGACGCCGGGGAACTCGATGGAGATCCCCGTCATCTCGACCACGGGTGCCGGTGGTTTCATGTCTTCGCCTCGTCGTTCGTGCTCGTCGTTCGTGGCTCGGGTGCGGGTGCGCGCGCAGCGGTGCCGCAGCGCAGCGGTGCCGCAGCGCAGCGGTGCAGCGGTGCAGCAGTGCAGCAGTGCCGCGCTGTGCAGCAGTGCCGCACCGGCACCACGACCCGAGGGCCTGGTGCCGGTGCGGCGTGCCTGCGGTCAGTACGCGCGGGTCGGGAGCGCCTCTTCGGCGGCCTCGGGGGAGTCGAAGGTCACCGAGTCGATGACGTACTCGGACTCGACGGACTCACCGGCGAGCAGCGAGTTGACGACCTCGACGGCGGTCTCGCCGAAGAGCGGGTTGTACTCGGCGACAAAGCTCAGCTGGCCGTCGACGAGGCCCTGGAGCGCGGCCTTGGTGCCGTCGATCGTGATGATCTTGACGTCTTCACCCGGGGTGAGGCCGGCGGCCTCGACGGCCTGCGCGGCGCCCAGGCCCATCTCGTCGTTCTGCGCGAACACGAGCTGGACGTCGTTGTTGTGCGACTTGAGCATGGTCTCGAAGACGCTCTTGGCCTGGTCGGTCGACCAGTTCGCGTCCTGGCTCTCGAGCTTGGTGAAGCCTGTGGCGTCGGCCATCGTGTCGTCCCAGCCCTTGTTGCGCTCGTTGACGACCGAGAGACCCGCGGGGCCCTCGAGGACGACGTAGCTGGCGCCCTCGGGGAAGGTCTCCTGGGCCCACTCGGCGGCCGAGACGCTGATCGAGTAGTTGTCCGGGCCGATGTGCGCCGCGTAGAGGTCGGTGTTGTCGGGCTCGATGCCGCGGTCGAGCAGCACCACGGGGATCTCGGCCTCCTGGGCCTTGAACAGCACGTCCTCCCAGCCTGTCGCCTCGGTCGCGGACAGCAGGATCACGTCGACCTCCTCGTCGATGAACGACGTGAAGGCGGTGATCTGGGAGTTCTGCGAGCCGTCGGAGGCCGGGGAGTACTTGAGGTCGAAGCCGTTCTCGGCGCTGAACGCCTCTTTGATGTTGTTCTCGTTCGCCGTGCGCCAGCCGCCCTCGGGGCCGACGGCCACGAAGCCGACGGTGACGACGTCGTCGCCCCCGCCGGACCCTCCTGCGGAGGAGTCGTCGTCGGACCCGCAGGCGGCGAGACCGAGAGTGAGGCCGGAGATGGCGAGGACTGCGAAGCCTGTGCGGAAGCTCTTCATGAGGGTGCGTCTCCTTCGACGGTCCAGACGGCGCGCTGCGGTGCGCGAACCCGTCCGGGCTCTGCATGGGGGACCGAGCGTCGGTGCGCGGTCCCGGTGGGGCTGGTGAGTCTGGGCTGCTGCTGGTCGAGGTGCTGAGCGGATGGCTCGGACGTGCCCTGCGTGCCGTGCGCTGCGTGGTCGTGCCCTGTGGGGCACGCACCTCGGGAGGTCGGTCCGGCGGAGTGGTGTGAGCGCTCACATCGAACGTCACGCCTGGTCCCGAGGGTGATCGGGGAGTGGGGTTGCCGGCCCTGCGATGTCTATTGTTAGCGCTCACGGCGATGAGGGCAAGACCCTCTGGTCACGTTCCGGTCACGAAATGTGAGCGCTCACAGTTTCGTTCCTCGGAGTGCCCCGGGCGGGTCAGGCGCGGCCGTGCCGAGGGCTCGCTGTCGACTGCCGGACGACCAGCTCAGGGGTCACGTGGTCGACCGCGGCCGAGCCGTCTGCCTCGATCGCGGCGAGCAGGCGCCGCACGAGCAGCGTGCCGAGCGCCTCGAAGTCTTGACGGACCGTGGTGAGCGGCGGTCTGTAGTGCGCAGCCTCCGGCAGGTCGTCGAAGCCCACGACGCTCATGTCGTCCGGGACGCTCAGACCCCTGTCGCCGAGAGCGTGCACGAGGCCCAGGGCCATCGAGTCATTCGAGGCGAAGACGGCAGTGCACGAGGCGTCGACGGCGAGGTCGAGCCCGTAGGCGTACCCGCTCCCCGGGCTCCAGTCGCCGTGGGCCAACCCTGTCGCGGGCAGCCCGGCGGCGGTCAGGGCCGACTGCCATCCCCGCACCCGTTCGAGGGAGTCGGGAGACGTCGCCGGGCCGGCCAGGTGGGCGATCGCCGTGTGGCCCAGGGAGATCAGGTGCTCGGTCGCGAGCCGGGCGCCCTCGTGCTGGTCGATCGCGACAGACTCGCCCGCCGCTGAGCGGGTCGCGTCGACGGTCACGACGGGGACAGCCGACTCGATCTCGTAGCTCGCACCGACCACAGCGCGGTCGGCTGCCACGAGCACGATCCCCTCGACGCTCTGGCGCACGAGGGACTCGATCGCCTGGCGGACCTCGGTCACGTCGGGGGCGAGCATCGAGATGGTCAGCACGGAGTATCGGGCCCGTCGGGCCGCCTCGTTGACGTGCAGTGCGATCGACGACGGCCCGTAGTCCACGCCCGCGGTGACCACGAGGCCCACGAGCCTGGACCGCTTGGTCACCAGGGCGCGGGCGGCGGGGGAGGGCGCGTAGCGCAGCTGGGTGATGGCCTGCTGGACCCTGTCGCGGGTGGACGCCCGGACGTTCGGCATGTCGTTGAGGACGCGTGAGACCGTCTGGTGCGAGACTCCGGCGAGCCGGGCGACGTCGAAGATCGTGGCCGAGCGCGTGGTCTTGTCCTTCTCGTTCAAGAGGTCCGTTCCGTCCGGCACCGGGTCGCGGTGCCATCGATCGTCGCCGGGCCAGCCATGGCGTCGCGCGGGCGCGTCCAGCCGGGTCCGGTCATCGAGGAGCCCTGTCGCCGTAGGCGATGAGCGCGAGCACAGAGTCCAGGGTAAGGCCATCGTTCGTCACGTCGGCGACCAGCACGCCGTCGCGCATCACGACGATCCTGTCGCTCATCCGCAGCCCTTCTTCGAGCTCGGCCGAGACGAAGACGACAGACATCCCGTTGTCGGCCAGGTCGGTGACGAGCTTCTGCAGCTCGACCTTGGCGCCGATGTCGATGCCACGGGTCGGCTCGTCGAGCACGAGCAGCCGGGGTGCCGTCGCGAGCCAGCGGGCGAGCAGCACCTTCTGCTGGTTGCCCCCGGAGAGCGTGCCGGCCCGCACGCTCGGGTCGGTCGGGCGGATGTCGAGGGACTCGACGTAGCTCGTGACGAGCTCCTCGCGGTGCTCGCGGGAGAGCGGCCTGTGCCACCCACGCTGCGCCTGGAGGGCCAGCACGATGTTGTCGGCCACGCTGAGGTCGTCGATGATCCCGTCGTGCCGGCGGTCTTCGGAGGAGTAGACCACCGCCGAGCGGATCGCGTCGCGGGGGCTGCGGAACTGGACAGGCACGCCGTAGACGTCGAGGGTCCCGGTGTCGGGGCGGTCGGTCCCCGTGAGCAGCCGCACCATCTCGGTGCGACCGGAGCCGAGGAGCCCGGCGACCCCGATCACCTCGCCCTCGCGGACGTCCAGGTCGAAGGGGGCGACGGCACCCATGCGCCCGAGCCCGCGGGCTCGGACGAGCGCCGGACCGTCGTCGACGTCGCGCGCCTCGACCTGCGCCGCGACCTGGGCAAGTGCTTTCGCCCCGGTGCCGACCATCTTGTGGACGAGGTCGACGCGGAGGATCTCCTGCGGCAGGTACTCCCCGACGAGGCGCCCGTCGCGCAGCACGGTAAGCCTGTCGGAGATCTCGTAGACCTGCTCCATGAAGTGCGAGACGAAGACGACGGCGATCCCCGCGTCGCGCAGACGGCGGACCGTCCTGAACAGGGTCGTCACCTCGCCGGGGTCCAGGCTCGACGTGGGTTCGTCGAGCACGACCACACGCGGGTGGACGGCTGTCGCGCGGGCGATCGCGACGAGCTGCTGGACCGCGAGGGGGAGGCTGCCCAGGCGCGCACGGGTGTCGAGGTCGACCTCGAGGGCCTCGAGGGCCGCGCGGGCGCTCGTGTGCATCGCGCGGGTGGACAGCAGGCCGAGCCGGCTGGGCTCCTGGCCGAGCATGATGTTCTCGCCGACCGACAGGTTGGGCAGCAGCTCGAGCTCTTGGTAGACCGTGCGGATGCCGAGCCGGATGGCGTCGGCCGGTCGGGTGATCTCGGCCGGTGCCCCGTCGACTGTCACCGAGCCGGAGTCTGCGGGCCGCACACCCGTGAGCACCTTGAGCAGCGTCGACTTTCCGGCACCGTTCTCGCCGAGGAGGGAGTGCACCTCGCCGGGGAACAGCCGCAGCGAGACGCTGTCGAGCGCGAGGGTCCCCGGGAACGCCACGGTGACGTCGCGCATCTCGACGATCGGTGCGGGTGTCATCTCGGGTCCCTTCTCGCCTCGGGGCGCCGTCGCACCGAACTGCTGTCGGTCCAGGGGGGTGGCCTGGCGTCGTCGCCGCGCGTCCGTCCGTGCGCAGACCTGGAGCGCGGAGGTGGTGGTCATCGTATACGGAGCGGTCACGAGGTCGACAGCCTGCGGCGCGGCCGGCGGGGCGGCTCTGGTCGGGCGTCAGGCTCGCTGTCGTAGGCGCTGCCATAGGCGCCGCTGCAGTCCCCGTCGCAGGCGCTGCCGACGACGGTGCCGCGGGCTGTCTCTGGTCCGGCGCGATCCCGGGGGCCGGTGGCCGGTGGCCGGGGGCCGACCACCTCGCGCGGACCAGCCTCTTGTGCATGACCCACGTCACGCGTAACGTACAACTTTATGGTTGTAGATCAGTGGAGCGACGCAGAGGTCGACAGGGTGTTCCAAGCCCTCGCCGACGCCACCCGTCGGGACATCATGACGCGGGTCGTCGAGCACGGGCGGTCGGTGTCGGTGCTCGCTCAGGACTACGACATGAGCTTCGCGGCCGTGCAGAAGCACGTCGCCGTGCTCGAGCGCGCGACGCTCGTGACCAAGCAGCGCAACGGACGGGAGCAGATCGTGCACGGGAACCTCGACGCGATCCGCCGGGCAGCACGCCTGCTCGAGGGCTACGAGCAGATCTGGCGCCTGCGCGCCGACAGGATCGACGACCTGCTCGCGGAGTAGGCCGAGGGAGCCCGCGTCGGACCAGACCCCGAGCAGTCTCCGCAAGCCCCGACCCGCGTCGGGAGAAGGACAGCCAGTCTCACCATCATCACCACCACCGCACGACGACCGAGAGAAGGACGCACCATGCCTGTCATCAGCAGTCACAAGGACCCGTCAGCGCTCACGCTGACCATCGTCTCGGAGCACGACGCGGACGTCGCGCGCGTGTGGCAGATCTGGGAAGACCCCCGCCAGCTCGAGCGCTGGTGGGGACCGCCCACCTGGCCTGCGACCTTCGACCAGCACGAGCTCGTGCCGGGCGGACGGTCGACGTACTACATGACAGGTCCCGAGGGCGAGAAGGCCGGCGGATGGTGGAAGATCCTCTCCGTCGACGCGCCGCGGACCTTCGAGTTCGAAGACGGGTTCGCCGACGACGGCCAGGGCGTGCCGACGACGGACACCACCCGCGCCGTCGTCACCCTCGAGGAAGCCGACCGAGGGGACGGCGCCGACGGTTCCGCCGGACGGACCCGCATGACCATCGTGACGACCTTCGCGAGCCTCGAGCACCTCGACGCGCTGATCGCCATGGGCATGGAAGAGGGCATGAGTCTCGCCATGGGCCAGATCGACGGGGTCCTCGCGGACAGCTGACCCCGGTCGATGGTGTGCCGCTGGGCTGTCCGTGGTCTGGAGGCAGATCCCGACCCGAGGTCGCTCAGAGGCCCCGCGACGTCTCACGCACCGGTTCGAGGTCGCTCGCGGTGCCCCGAGGTCGCACGCACCGGTTCGAGCTCGTACGCGGTGACCCGAGGTCGTGCAGACACGCCAAGATCGAAGCCTGTGCTCGTCGGTCCGGCGTGTCTGCACGACCTCGGCCTCCGCGGGACGACTTCGCGGTCAGCGGTGCAGCCTCGGCCTACGCTGCACGACCTCGGTCCTCGCAGGGCGACCTCGGTCCGCGGGGCGGCAGTCGACGAGGGGTGCTCAGCCCCGAGGCGTCACCGTCACGTGGTGCCGCCCGATCGGCAGCATGAGCGGCTTGCCCGACGTCGGGTCGACGATGACCTGGTTGTCGAGGCCGAAGACCGTCTTCACGGTGCTCTCGGTGAGCACCTCGGCGGGCGTCCCGGCGGCGTGGACGCGTCCGTCGGCGAGGGCGACGAGGTGGTCGGCGTAGCGCGCGGCGAGGTTGAGGTCGTGCAGGACCATGACGATCGTGGTGCCGCGGGCGTGGTTGAGGTCGGTGAGCAGGTCGAGCACCTCGACCTGGTGGCTGACGTCGAGGAAGGTCGTGGGCTCGTCGAGCAGCAGCACGTCGGTCTGCTGCGCCAGGGCCATCGCGATCCACACCCGCTGACGCTGTCCGCCCGAGAGCTCGTCGACGGGCCTGTCGGCCAGACCAGCCGTCTCGGTCGCGTCGAGGGCCTCGGCGACGGCCGCGTCGTCGGCGGCGCTCCAGCGCGAGAGCATGCCCTGGTGCGGGTGCCGTCCGCGCCCGACGAGGTCGGCGACGGTGATGCCCTCGGGGGCGACGGGGGACTGCGGCAGCAGACCGAGGGTGCGGGCCAGCTGCTTGGCCGGGGTCTTGTGCACCTGCTTGCCGTCGAGCAGCACCTGCCCGCCGCGCGGGCTGAGCAGCCTGGACATCGAGCGCAGCAGCGTGGACTTGCCGCAGGCGTTGGCCCCGACGATCGCTGTCACCTGGCCCGGTGGCACGAGGAGGTCGAGCCCGTCGATCACCGTGCGGTCGCCGTAGCCGAGGACGAGGTTCTCGGCGACGAGGGTGTGGGTGGTGGTCACAGTGAGCTCCCGGCGCGGTTCGTGCGGACGATGAGGTAGACGAGGTACGGCGCGCCGAGCACCCCGGTGACGACCCCCACGGGGAACCGCGTGCCGAGGGCGTACTGGCCGACGAGGTCGGCCACGAGCACGAGGAGCGCCCCGACGAGCCCGGCGGGGATCAGCAGCGACCCACCAGGCCCGACGAGCCGTGCGGCGATGGGGCCCGACAGGAACGCGACGAAGGCGATCGGTCCCGCGGCGGCTGTCGCGAAGGCGATGAGGCCCACGGCTGCGACGATGACCACCAGCCGGGTCCTGTCGACGCGGACGCCCAGCGCCGCCGCCGTGTCGTCGCCGAGCTGGGTGACCGAGAGGTTCCGCGACTGGCTCAGCAGCACCGGGGTGAGCGCGACGAGGGCGACGAGCACCGGTACGGCCTGCGCCCAGCCGGCACCGTTGAGGCTGCCGGTGAGCCAGCGCTGCGCGGCCTGCAGGTCCCACTCGGCCGCGCGGGACAGCACGTAGGCGGTCAGGCTGTCGAGCATCGCGGCGACACCGATCCCGATGAGGATCAGCCGGGTCCCGGCGACCCCGCCCTTGTAGGACAAGAGGTAGATGAGGATCGCGACCGCGAGCCCTGCGAGGATCGCGAAGATCGAGACCGCCCGGGTCCCGAGGGAGAGCGTGACGATCGCGAAGGCCGCTGCTGCGCTGGCCCCCGAGCTGATGCCGATGATGTCGGGGCTGGCGAGCGGGTTGCGGAGCATGGTCTGGAAGGTGACGCCGCCGAGCCCGAAGCACAGCCCGGCGAGCACGGCCAGGCTCGCCCGGGGCAGCCGCAGGCGCCCGACCGTGAAGCTCGCCCCGGCGACGTCGTCGCCGGCGACGACCCGCAGCACGTCGGACACCGGGTAGAAGGTCTTGCCGATCATCAGCGAGGCGAGGTAGACGACCACGACGAGCGCAGCGAGCACGAGCATGACGACGAGGCGCCGCCGGGCGCGACGCCTGCGTCCGCGGGCGACAGCCTCGCCGGTGGTCGCGGGAGCCTTCGTGAGGATCGACGGTGGGGTCTCTGGGGTCTCTCCCACAGGCGCGATGCTTCCCGGGGCGCCGTCGGTCGACCGGGTCGTGCTCACAGTGCGCGCACCTTCTGCCGGCGGACGATGTAGATGAAGAACGGAGCACCGACGAGCGCGGTGACGATCCCGACGTCGACCTCGCTGGGCCGGGTCGCGATGCGCCCAAGGACGTCTGCACCGGTGAGCAGCGCTGCTCCGACGAGGGCCGAGAAGGGCAGCAGCCACCGGTGGTCGACGCCGACCAGCAGGCGGCACGCGTGGGGTACGACGAGCCCGACGAAGCCGATCGGCCCGGTGACGGCTGTCGCGGCCCCGCAGAGCACGACGGCGCTGAGCGCCGCGACGCCGCGGGCGATCGCGACCCGCTCTCCGAGCCCGGCGGCGAGGTCGTCGCCGAGGGCGAGGGAGTTGAGGCTGCGGGCCGAGGCGAGCGCGAGGACGAAGCCCACGACGAGGAAGGGGGCGACCTGGCTGATGCTGTCGTAGGTGCCTCCGCCGACCCCGCCGATCTGCCAGGAGCGCACACCACCGGCGACGTCGTTGCGGCCCAGGACCACGGCGCTGACGAAGGAGGCGAGGGCGGCCGAGGTCGCGGCCCCGGCGAGGGCGAGCTTGAGCGGTGTGGCCCCGCCGCGCCCGAGCGAGCCGACGGTGTAGACGAACACTGCCGTGACGGCCGCGCCGCCGATCGCGAGCCAGACGTAGCTCGAGGCGGCGGTGAGCCCGAAGTAGGCCAGACCCGTCACGACCGCGAGGGAGGCCCCCATGTTGATGCCGAGGATCCCCGGGTCGGCGAGGGGGTTGCGGGTGACGCCCTGCATGAGCGCCCCGGAGACACCGAGGGCGGCCCCGGCGACGACGGCGAGCAGCGTGCGCGGGATGCGCTTGGCGACGGCAGCCCTGTCGAAGCCCTCGGTCGACCCGCCGAGGGCGGCGACAGCGTCAGACCAGCCCACCCCGCGCGAGCCGACCATGACGGAGGCGACCACGAGCAGGAGCAGGACGGCGAGGACGACGAGCAGCCAGAGGGCGCGGACACGCCTCGGGCGCCGCAGTGCTGCGGCGCCCGAGGCTGTCGGCCCGGCGGGCGTCGACGGCACGGTGGCCGCCGACGCTGCCGGGCTGGGGGGTGCTGGTGTCACTTGGCGTTGTCGGCCGCTGCGGCGAGCAGCTCGAGGTAGTCGTCGAGGATCCACGAGATCGACAGCGGGGTCGGGTTGGCCGCGGTGCCGAGCGGGCTCGTGCCGGGCAGGTTGACGATCGAGCCGTTGGCCACGGCCGGCACCTGGGACAGGATCGGGTCGGCCTCGAGGGCGGTGACGAGCTCGTCGCCGCCGTAGGTGACGATCACGTCGACGTCGGAGAAGGCGTCGGCCTGCTCGGCGCTCTGCGTGAGCGAGAAGACGTCGGTCGTGGCCGAGGCCGTCGCGATGCTCTCGGGTGTGGTCATCCCCATGTCCTCGAAGAACATGGCGCGGGTGTCGTGCGAGGTGTAGAAGCTGACCTGGCTGAGGTCGGTCGTGTCGACGTGCGTGAGGAACATCGCAGAGGTGCCCTCGAGCTGCGGGTAGGCCGCGACCTTGTCGGCGATCTCGGTCTCGAGGTCGGAGATCAGCTGCTCGCCCTCGTCGGCCATGCCGATGGCCTCGCTGTTGAGGGTGATCATGTCGCGCCACGAGGTGCCCCAGGCGGTCTCGGGGTAGGCGACGACGGGAGCGATCTCGGAGAGGGTGTCGTAGTCCTCCTGCGTGAGGCCCGAGTACGCGGCGAGGATGACGTCAGGGTCGGTGTCGGCGACGGCCTCGAAGTCGATGCCGTCGGTCTCGTCGAAGAGCACGGGCGTCTCGGCGCCGAGCTCGTCGAGCTTCTCGTCGACCCAGGGGAGCAGACCGTCGCCGTTGTCGTCGCCGAAGTTCGCGGCGGCCATGCCGACCGGGACGACACCGAGGGCGAGGGGGACCTCGTGGTTGGCCCAGTTGACTGTCGCGACGCGCTCCGGCTTGGTCTCGATCGTCGTGGTGCCCAGGGCGTGCTCGATCGTGATGGGCTCGAAGCCGGAGGCGCTCGTCGACTCAGCAGCGGGGGAGTCGGAGGAGCAGGCCGCGAGGCCGACGGTGAGCAGCGCCGCGGTCGAGAGCGCGAGCAGGCGGGGAGAGCGGGACATGGTGGCCTTCCGGTGGCTGTGCAGCACCCGGCGGTGAGCCGCAGGTGCATGCAGTCAGGAGCAGACAGGTGCTGGTCGACCAGGACCTGCCACCGCGGTCTGCCGTCGGCGCTCGGGCCGCCGCGCGGGGCGCGGGCCAGGCTGTCGACGGCGTCCGGGAGGGCGGCACCTGGTCGGGTGGAGCAGACCTCGAACCGCGTCGTCGACAGCGGGCTAAGGATTGCCTAACCGAAGATAGTGTGACCTGACCTGGAAGGCAATCGAGCAGTTGAGACGCCCGATTGCTCGATACGGACAGGAGCGGTGACGACTGTGGCAGCAGGGATGTCGACGGTGACGACGCCTGTGACGGTGGCACTGGAGACGCCAGGAGAGCGCCTCCGCATCACATCGAGCGGAACCGCCCCGGGCTGACCCCGGTGACCCTGCGGAACGCTGTCCCGAAGGCGCTCGCCGAGCCGTAGCCGACAGCTCGGGCGACGTCGTCGATCTCCTCGTCCCGCGCGAGCATCGCGATCGCGTGCTGGGCCCGCGCCGTCGCGACCCACTGGGAGAACCCGAGCCCGGTCTCGGCGACGAAGGTCCGTGTCACCGTCCGGCTGCTCACCCCCAGGCGCGCGGACCAGCCCGCCAGGGTCGTCTGGTCGGCGGGGTCGCCGCGCAGCACCTCGACCACGGGTGCGAGCAGGGGCGAGGTGGGGACCTGGAGGAGCAGCTGGGTCTGGGCCGGGGCGAGGACGTCGAGGACCATCGCCTCGGTCGTCGCCCGCGAGGCGTCGGAGAGGCCGTCCTCGCTCAGCCTGTCGAGCAGCAGGCTGAGCAGCGCGGTCACGTCGACGGCAACGGGGTCGGCCGAGATCGAGGGCACGGCGTGCGAGCTGAACTGCGCCGCGCGCTGCCAGGTGCCTGCTGGTGTCCATCCTGTGTGCCGCACCCCGGCCGGCACCCACAGCCCGACGCTGGGTGTGACGGTCCATGTCCGCGTGCCGACCGTCGCGGTCGAGGCCCCTCGCTCGTTCCACAGCAGCTCGTGGGTCGGGTGAGAGTGCTCGTCCCACCACGTGTCGCGGGTGATCACCTCTGCGGCGCCCTGGATGACGTACGGCACCTCGACGGACCCGGCGTCGTAGAGCGGGAGCTGCCGGCTCTCGCTCGCCCGGGCCCTGGCGTGGTGGCGCGGCCCGACCGTGCGGGGGCGGTGGTCCTGCGTCGTCATGGCCCACAGAGTACGTGGACACCGGGACAGGCCGGGGCTCGCAGTCCGCTGCCTCGACCGCACAGCGTCGCGTCCCATCGTCTCCGACGACGACGACGACGGCAGGCCGCCTCCATCGTCGAGCCTGCTACTTGTCCCGCGACGACAGCACGCAGAACTCGTTGCCGTCAGGGTCGGCGAGCACCTCCCAGGTGACCTCGGGTCCCTGCCCCACGTCGACCCGGGTCGCCCCGATCGACAGCAGCCGGGCGATCTCGGCGTCGCGGTCGTCGCTCGTGTGCGGGGCGAGGTCGAGGTGCAGCCGGTTCTTGCCGGACTTCGGGTGCTCGACCGGGACGAAGACGAGCCCGGGCGGCACCTGCTCGAAGGGCAGCCGACCACCGAGCTCGTCGGCCCACGGCGGCACGAGCGCGACCTCGTCGTCCGACTCGTAGGTCACGGTCCACCCCAGCGCCTCGGCCCACCAGGAGGCCAGCGCCCGGTGGTCGTGCGACTCGACCACGGTCGAGTACCAGCGCAGTGCCATGTCAGATCCCCTCGTCGACGGATGTCAGCCTCGGACCACCGTGGCACGAGCATG
Organism: Sanguibacter biliveldensis; assembly: GCF_033798665.1. Classification (NCBI taxonomy): domain Bacteria; kingdom Bacillati; phylum Actinomycetota; class Actinomycetes; order Micrococcales; family Sanguibacteraceae; genus Sanguibacter; species Sanguibacter biliveldensis. Next base: position 2,127,610 of record NZ_CP138359.1, on the reverse strand, counting down.
TGACAGCCGCCACCCGCGTCGGGGACCGCTGCACGTCCTCAGCCCTCAGGCTGCTCGACCACCACGTGGCTGCGCGCGTGGGCGACGGCAGCGTCGAGGTCGGTGTGCAGGTGGTCCGGGTGGCGGGAGGCTGTGACGTCGAGCCTCTCGAGCAGTGCTGCGTGCTCAGCACGGACTCCCTTGACGATCACCGTGGTCCCGTTGCGCTCGATCGTCTCGACGAGCCCTGCGAGAGCCCGCGCCCCTGTCGCGTCGAGCAGGCGCAGGTGCGACAGGCGCAGGACGACGACGTCGACCTGGCCGAGCTGCGTGATCTCGTCGACGAGGCGGTCCGACGCCCCGAAGAAGAGTGCGCCGTCCACGCGGACGAGGGCGATGCGCTCGTCCCCGGGCTGCGCCGGCCCCGGGAGGACCTCGCGGGTGACCGCGGCCGTCCTGCTGAGGTTGCGCAGGGCGAAGAAGGCGGCCGCGGCGAGCCCGACCAGGACGGCGACCACGAGGTCGACGGCGACCGTGACGACCGCCGTGACGACGAAGACCGCGGCGTCGGCGCGGGTCGAGGTGAGCACGGCTCGCACGACCGTCGGGCTGACCATCCGGGCCGCTGTCGCGAGCAGGACCCCGGCGAGCGCGGCGAGCGGGATGTGGCTGACGACCTGGGCGGCGAGGTACACGATCGCGAGCAGCGCGAGCGCGTGGACCACGGCTGCGGCCCGGGTGCGCGCGCCGGCGCGGACATTGACGGCGGTCCGGGCGATGGCGCCGGTCGCGGGCATCCCCCCGAACAGGCCCGAGGCCACCGAGGCAAGTCCCTGACCGACGAGCTCACGGTCGGCGTCGACCCGCGGTCCGCCCGACATGGTGGTGGCGACCCGGGCCGAGAGCAACGACTCGATCGCCGCGAGCGCGGCGACGGCCAGCGCGGGGCCGAGGAGCGCGACGGCGCCGGAGAGGTCGGGGAGCGTCGGGGCGGGCAGCGAGGACGGGATCGCGCCGATGGTCTGGACGTCAGCCCCCGTCCAGGTGCACAGAGCCGTCGCCGCGGCGATGGCCACGAAGGACGCGGGTACCCGGGGCGCGAGCCTGTGCAGAACGAGCATGAGGGTGATCACGCCGAGCGCCACGCCCACCGGGAGCAGGGCCGCGGGCCAGGCGGCGCCGGTCACGGCGTCTGCGGCAGCGACCGCAGCGTTGGTGCTGTGCGAGCCCCCGTGCGACCCGACGGCCGCCGGGACCTGCTGGAGCGCGATGATCACACCGATCCCGACGGTGAAGCCCTCGATCACGGGCCACGGGATGAACCCGACGGTGCGGCCCAGCTGGAAGACCCCGGCGAGGACGACGAGCACCCCCGCGACGACGCTCACCGCGGCGACAGCCCCGACCCCGTGGGTGGCCACGATCGGCGCGAGGACGACGACCATCGCCCCCGTCGGCCCCGACACCTGCACGGGCGAACCGCCGAAGACCGCAGCGACCAGCCCGGCCACGATGGCCGTGACGAGCCCCGCCTGCGCGCCGACGCCCGAGCTCGCCCCGAAGGCGAGGGCGAGCGGGAGGGCGACCACGCCGACCGTGATGCCGGCGAGCAGGTCTGCCCTCCAGGAGGTCCGCAGGTCGCGGTAGTCGTCCAGGCTCGGCAGCAGACGCCGGAACGAGGCCCTCACGGTCGCACGTCGGGTGCAGGTGCTGCTGCCGCCGCGGCGATCTCGTCGGCGAGGGGGATGTTCGACGTCGACGTGTCCAGCACCTTGCGCAGCAGGACCCGGGCGACGGCGAGCAGCTCGGCGACCTCGCCGAACTCGAGCCTGTAGTAGACGATGCTCGCGCGACGTTCCGAGGTGACCAGGTGGTACCGGCGCAGGACCGAGAGGTGCTGGGAGAGGTGCGAGGCCTGCAGCCCGGTCTGCTCGAGCATCTGCGCGACCGAGACCTCGTCGGCCGACGCCAGGATCTCCAGGACGCGGATGCGCAACGGGTGGGCCAGGCCCTTGAAGAGGTTCGCCTTGATCTCGTAGACCGGACGGTGCGCATCCCCGATTCCTGAATTCATGGATCCATCATATCGACAGGTCCTGGCAGTCCGTAGGACCGTCGGTCCACGTCGCACCACGCAGCCGACCGGTACCTCCGACGTCAGGCCCGCACCCCGTCGGGGATCCCGGTCCTGGACGACACCCCGGTCCGTTCGAGCTTGTTCCACCGCGATGGACGCCTGCGGACCTGCTGGACGATCGCGGTGATCATCACGGCGTTCATGACCGTCGAGTAGACCGGCATGACCACGAGCACGTAGAAGAACCGCAGGTCGCGCAACGACCCGTTGAGGGCTGCGGAGACGACGACGGACAGCACCGGGTAGAGCAGCAGGACCCAGGCCAGCATGCTCGCGGGGGTCCCGTAGAGGGTCGTCGAGTCGTCGAGCGCCATCCCGACGATGACGACGAGCGCGACCATCTGCAGGACTGGTGCGACGACCATCGACAGCGCGTTGACGGCCAGGTAGGGCCCGACGATCCCGTGCCGCGTCCGCCCGATCATGTCGCGGTGGATCCACAGCGTCTGCAGGTACCCGCGCGCCCAGCGCACACGCTGGCGCCACAGCGGACGGATGCCCGCAGGGACCTCGGCATAGACGATGGCCTTGGGCTGGAAGGACACCCTGTACCCGGCGCGCCTGACCCGCCAGGTGAGCTCGAGGTCTTCGCCGAGCAGACCTTCGGTGAAGCCGCCGATCTCGTCGACCACGTCGCGGCGGACCGCTCCGCAGTTGCCGGAGACGATCGTCAGGCAGTTCACCTGCGCGAGCGCCCGGCGGACCATCGCGGTCACGTGGGTGAGCAGCGTCAGCAGCCGTGGTTGCAGCCTGTCGAGGTTGACGGGTGCGTCGTTGCCGCAGACCGCACCGACCCGTGGGTCGTCGAAGCCTCGCAGCATCCCGCGGATGGTCCACCCGGAGAACACGCCGTCGGCGTCGACGAACATGAGGATGCTGCCGTGGCTGCGCGCGATGCCGCGGTTGAGCGCGGCCGCCTTCCCGGCGTTCGCCTGCGACACGACCACCACCCCGGGCCGCCCAGCGAAGGACTGCATGACCTCCCACGTGTCGTCGCGAGAGCCGTCGTCGACGAGCACGACCTCTTTGTGGAGGTACCTGTCGGCGAGGATCGACTCGACGCAGCGCCTCAGCACCTTGCCCTCGTCGAAGGCTGGCACGATGACCGACACGAAGGGGTTGGCCGAGACCCGCAGCGGGTCGGGTGGCCGGTGCGCGTGCGCGACGAGGGCCAGCGGCAGGTAGGCCGCCTCGACCAGCGAGAGCACGACGGCCGGCAGCACGAGCAGCTGGAGCACCAGCGTCCAGCCGCTCACCGGGTGGCCAGGACGCGGTAGTGGTCGAGGATCCCCGTGCAGATCTCGGGCACGTGGGCGCTGTGCGCCCCGAGTCGCGCGTTGATCTCGAGGACCACGACGCTGCCGTCGTGGCGGCGGCGCACGTCGACGTCGGCGGGGCCGGTGAGCCCGATCGCCAGGACGGCGTCGGAGGCAGCAGCGACCACGTCGGCCGGCTGCCCGGGCGCGAGCCGGCGGACCGACGTCCCGTTGCCGACGTCGCCCTGGGCGAGCGCGGTCTTCTCGAGGACCGCGACGACGTCGACCGTCCCCCAGCGCGAGGAGACGAGCAGGTCGACCGCGTACTCGGTCCCGGGGGCGAACTCCTGCACGATGCTGTCCGACGTCAGCCCGAGAGGCTCCGGGTGCGGGTGCACGACGACCCCGCGGCCACCGCGCCCGTGGCGGGGCTTGGAGACGAGCGGCCCGTCGTAGCCGGCCAGCGCACCTGCCGCGGCCGGCCAGCCCGAGGACCCGAGGGTGCTGGCGGGCACCGGGACCCCGGCCTCGAGCAGCACCCTGTAGGTGGACCACTTGTCGCTCGCGATCGACACGGCGCTCCTGGGCCCGATGACGACGGACCACTCGCGGGAGGTCTCCTGGAGGGCGGGCAGCGTGAGCTCTTCGCTGACCGTCGGGATGATGAGGTCGGCCGACCAGCAGTGCGCCGCGGCGAAGAGCGCGTCAGGGTAGGTGGGGTCGAGGGACGGCGGGACGCGCAGCACCTGGAAGGGGCCGTCGCCTGCGGGGTTCATGTCGACCCCGAGGACGTCGTGCCCGCGCTCGACGAGCTGCCGGGCGACGCTCGCCCCGGCCGGCCCGCGGGCGCCGGTGACCACGACGCGCCTCACGGGAGCACCGTCGTCATCGACGCGAGCACGCGGACGGGTTCGTAGCCCTCGGCGTGACGCACCTTGGCCTGCCCGCCGCGGTAGGAGGCCGTCGCCCGGATGCGTTCCCCGGTCATGTACGGCTTGTCGCTCTGGTCGCGGTGCGTCGCGATCGCGAGGACCTTGACGTCCACGTAGCCGCCGACGTCGACGAAGACCGTCGGGCGGAACCGGGTGGTGGCCGACGGGCTCTCGTAGCAGAGCAGCGTGGTGTGGAAGCGCGCGGCCCGCAGCGTCGCCAGGTGCACGGCCTTGTGGTCCTGGTGGGAGTCGTTGGAGGAGTGCGTGAGGATGATGTCGGGCTGCAGCCTGGACACGAGCTCTTCGATCGCCACGACCATGTCGCTGCTCGTGTCGGAGAGCCGGGTGTCGGGGAAGTTGAGGACGGTGACGGACTTCGCGCCGAGGAAGTTGCCTGCGGAGATGGCCTCGGAGGGTCGGACGCCTGTGCCGCCGCGCTCGCCGTTGGACATGACCAGACCGTGCACCTCGTACCCGGCGTCGATCCAGCGGGCCAGGGTCGCGCCGCAGCCGAGCTCGAGGTCGTCGGGGTGCGCCCCGACGGCCAGGACGCGGCGCGGGCGGACCACGACCTCGTCGTCGGGTGGGGAGATCATCGTGCCGCGCACGACGACCAGCAGCAGGATGATGCTCGCCCACCCGAAGACCTGGACGACCATCGAGGTGGGTCCGGTGAGCGCGGAATGGTGCCAGACGGTGCAGAGGGTCGCGGCGGGGACGAGGATCGCAGCCGAGGCGAAGGCCGTGCGCCGGACGATGTCGGGGTGGGTGGTGTGGCGGCGGAGCCAGCGCGCGCTGAGGAGCGCGCCGGCGGCCGTCCCGAGCAGGGCGAAGCAGAGGAGGGTATGGGCGAAGAGCACCATCGTCGGTGTCCTTTCGGGGCCGGCGGACCGTCTCAGGGCGCGCCGGAGGAGCGGAGGTGGGGTGGCGGCCACGGCACGACGGGGGAGGGGGCACGTGGTCCGGCCGGAGAGGTCACCTGGGTGACCCACGACGGTTCGTCAGGGGAGGGTGAGGACTGCGCAGCCTGTGGGGCTGCGTGCGGTCTCCGGGGAGGGAGGTTCACGCCGTGGGGAGGACGAGGGCGCGGGCTCGCGGGGGTGCTGACCTAGGTGCGGTCGTCGTCGCTGAAGGGGTTGGAGCCCTGCGCTGCGAGCACGAACCAGGCTGTCGTGCCGGTGTGCAGGGCGTCGTAGATGGTGCTGTCGCCGCCGGCGGTCCCGTCCTGGGTCGCTGCGGGGATGCCGCGGGGCGTGCCGTCAGGGCCGTCGGCCTGGGCCGAGGTCACCGTCCCGAGGAGCTCCTCTGCGAGCGCGGCGTCGCGCTCGAGGTCGCGGACCCGCAGCCCGCACGCCAGGTGGGCGGTGCCCTCGAGCCACACGGTGCCGCTCGGGTCGGCGCCGTCGCCGACCGTGGCCCCGCGCTGACCGTCGTCGCCGACGAGCAGGTTCTCGGTCGCCCAGTCGAGCGCGCGGGAGGCGTCGTCGCCGGGGAGCACGAGGGAGGCCCACGCCTGGACGTCCTCGGGGACGTAGTCGTCGGTGTTCGTGGTCTCGCCGTCGGTCTCGGTCCCGACCCAGAAGTGACCGGTGCTCGGGTCCTGCAGGCTGGTCACGACGGCGAGCGCCGAAGCTGCCCGCGTACCCCAGACGGGATCGCCTGTGGCCTGGGCGAGCATGAGGAAGAAGGCGGCGACGTCGATGTTGTGCTCCGACGACTTCCACAGGACCGGGTCGCCGTCGTCGCCGAGACCGCCGGTGTACCCGCCGGCGCCGCGGTCGTCTGCTGTCACGGTGTGGATCCACGTGCCCAGGCGCACCGCTGCCTCGAGGGTGGCGGGGTCGTCCTCGGCGGCGTGCACCTGCAGCAGGGCGAGCCCGGCCCAGGCCATGTTGCCGGTGCTCGTCGCGTCGGTGAGCGATCCGTGCTCGCCGCCGGAAGGCGCCGTGCACGCGTAGGCGTTGCGGAGCCGCCCGTCGGCGTCGGGGTCGGACTGCTGGAGGGAGACGAGCGACGCGGCGAGGGTCTTCGCCCGGGCAAGGTCGTCGCGGGTGCCGCGGGCCGTGTAGGCGATGGTCGTGACGGCCACGTCGTACACATAGGACGCGTCGGGGGAGTCCTCGGCCGGGACACCGCTGAGATAGCTCGGCGGCAGGCGCAGGTCGTCGCCGGTCCCGCACCTGTCCATCGCGTCGTCGAGGAAGGCGTAGGCGTCGGTGACGTCGGCCGACGGGGCGCTGCACGAGGAGACCGAGGAGGCCAGGACGACCGAGGTCACCGCGGCGATCCAGTGGCTCGCCGTGCGCGCCGACGGTCGCGTGCTCGCGCTCGTCAGGGTCGCCATAGTCGTCACAGTAACCAGCGACTGTGACCTGCGCCACAAAATCTCACGTCGGCACCGGGTGGAAAATCTGGCGAGCCACGACCGCGCCCCGGCCGAGGTCATGCCGGGCTGTCGGTGACCTGGCCCGCGTCGACCGACCACCGGCGGTCCACGCGCACCGCGTCGAGCATCCTTCGGTCGTGCGTGACGAGCAGCAGCGTGCCGTCGTAGGAGTCGAGGGCCTCCTCCAGCTGCTCGATCGCCGGCAGGTCGAGGTGGTTCGTCGGCTCGTCGAGGACGAGCAGGTTCACGCCTCGGGCCTGCAGCAGAGCGAGGGCAGCCCTCGTCCGCTCCCCAGGGGACAAGGACGCCACGGGCCGGCCGACGTGGTCCCCGCGCAGCCCGAACTTGGCCAGCAGCGTCCGCACCTCGGCCTCGGGCCAGTCGGGCACCTGACGCGAGAAGGCGAGGGCGAGAGGCCCGTCGTCCCCGAGCTGCGAGCGCGCCTGGTCGATCTCCCCGACCGCGACGCTCGTACCGAGGGACGCCGTGCCCTCGTCGAGCGGTACCCGACCGAGCAGCACACCCAGCAGCGTGGACTTGCCGGCGCCGTTGGCCCCCGTGATCGCGATCCGCTCACCAGACTCGACAGCCAGCGAGACCGGACCGAGCGTGAAGCCCTCGCCCTCGGCGCCTCGCGTCCCCAGGTGCACCACGGCTCCGGCGAGCGACGCCACCACGCGCGAGCCTCGCGGGGCCGCCAAGATCTCGTAGCGCAGCTCCCACTCCTTGCGCGGCTCGACGACCTCCTCGAGGCGCTCGATCATCTTGTCGGTCTGGCGCGCCTTCGACGCCTGCTTCTCCGAGCCCTCGCGGTGCGCGGCCCGGATGAACTTGTCGGGGTCGGACTTGCGGGCAGCGTTGCGCACGCCCTTGGCCATCCAGCCCCGCTGCATCCGGGCACGCGCCTCGAGACCGGACTTCTTGTCCGCGTACTCGTCGTACTCCTCACGGGCGTGGCGGCGCGCCGTCGCACGCTCCTCGAGGTACGCCTCGTAGCCACCCGAGTAGACGGACACCTGCTGCTGGGCGAGGTCGAGCTCGACCACCCGGGTGACGCACCGGGCGAGGAACTCGCGGTCGTGGCTGACCACCACCACCGCGGCCCGCTGGGAGGCGACGAACTCCTCGAGCCTGCGCAGCCCGTCGAGGTCGAGGTCGTTGGTCGGCTCGTCGAGCAGCAGGACGTCGAAGCGCGAGAGCAGCAGCGCGGCCAGGCCCACCCGGGCCGCCTGACCACCTGAGAGCCCCGTCATGAGGTGCTCAGGGTCGACGTCGAGCCCGAGGTCCGCGAGGACAGCCCCGAGCCTCTCGTCGAGGTCCGCAGCACCGATCGCCATCCAGCGGTCGAAGGCCACGGCGTAGGCGTCGTCGGCGCCGGGCTCGCCGGCTCCGAGCGCCTCGGTGGTCTGCTCGAAGGCCGCCTGAGCCTCGGCGACCCCGGTGCGGCGCGCCAGGTGGGCGCGGACCGTCTCGCCGGCGACGCGCTCGACCTCCTGCGGCAACCACCCGACGATGGCATCGGCGGGGGAGAGCGACACCGACCCGGCCTCCGGCTGCGCGGCGCCCGCGAGCAGCCGCAGCAGCGTCGACTTCCCGGCACCGTTGGCCCCGACCAGCCCCACGACGTCCCCGGGGCTCACGACGAGGTCGAGCCCCGAGAACAGGGTGCGGTCAGCGTGCGCGGCACCGAGCCCGCGGGCGACGAGAGAGGCAGTCATGGGGTGAATCCTCTCATCGCCCGGGCATCATCCGGTGCGCCTCTGCATCCCCGTCACAGGCCGCCGGGACGACCTCGGCCCGGGCTCGCCGTAACCCAGCTGCACGAGCATCTGCGGGGCACCGACGAGCCCGAGCGAGCGGACCACCTCGTGCCGGGTCGTCGGGTTCTCCAGGACCGTGGTCGCGAAGGACGCCGCCAGCCCGTGGACGGAGGCCGTGAGGAGCATGCGGCTCAGCGCCCTGCCCGCCACCAGCCAGTCCCGGGCGGTGTCTGAGGGCGTCGTGAGCAGCGCCAGGACGGCACCGTGCTCCTGCGCGTCCGCACTGCCGTGCTCCTGCGCGTCCGGACTGCCCCGGTACCGGTCGGTCAGACGCCGCGACCCTGGTCGTGCCGCGCGTGCCGGACGGTTCTCCCACCCGTCCGCGACAGGCACCCCGTCGTCACGCCCCTGCGAAGGACCCGACCACACGGCCTCCTCGGTGGTCCCCACCTCGTCCTCCGAGGCCAGGCGCTCAGCCCGCTCGACCTCCCTCAGCACGATGCCGCGCGCCGCGCTCGAGGCCGGCAGCAGCACCAGATGAGCCTGGGCGTCGGCGACGACAGCCTGGAGCGACTGCGCGACCGCACCGTCGACGGCCAGGTCGTCGAGCAGCGCACGGCTCGTCCGCCTGTGCACAGCAGCCACCGACAGCTCGAGCTCAGACGCGCTCGGGGCAGCGCCCTGAGACAGCACGATCCGCGCCAGCCGCCCCTCAGGCCCGTCGGGCAGCAAGACCACCTGCGCGTCGAGCCCCTCCCGGCGAGCAGCCACGACAGCGTGGTCGACGAGCGCCCCACAGCTGATCGTCGCCTCACGCCCCTGCGGGTCCGTATGACGCAGGGCGCGGGCCGGGTCGGCCCGCACCTCGATCGCGTCTCCACGCACCGTCACCTGCCACGGCTGCGTGTTGTGCACGCTCGGCGCCCGCACAGCAGTCGCCAGCACCCGTTCGATCACCTCGGTCGAGAGCATCGTCGCTCCTCCTCCGCTCGTTCTCCCCTGTCCGCCGAGCGTCCCACTAGTCCCCGGGGGCTCGACAGTGCCGAAGGTCCCTCTCGCAGGTCAGCGGCACCACACCCGTCGGCGCACAGGAGAGAATGCTCCTGTGCCCGCCGACCCGATCGCCCGACTGCTCGCCGACCCACCCGACCTCCCCGTCCGGTCCGCGCTCCCCGCCCTGGCAGAGGCCGTGCGGACCAGCGGAGCCGTCGTCGTGCAGGCACCGCCCGGGACCGGCAAGACGACCTTGGTCCCGCCCGCGCTCGCAGACCTGCTCGGTCCCGGCCGGGTGGTCGTCACACAACCTCGCCGGGTCGCGGCCCGCGCCGCTGCGCGCCGCCTCGCCCAGCTGCTCGGCGAACCTCTCGGCCAGACTGTCGGCTACTCGGTGCGCGGGGAGTCGACGACGAGTGCCTCGACCCGTGTCGAGGTGGTCACTACGGGTGTGCTGCTCCGGCGGCTCCAGCGCGACCCTGGCCTGGACGGGGTGACCGCTGTCGTCCTCGACGAGTGCCACGAGCGTCAGCTCGACGCCGACCTCGCGCTCGCCCTCCTCGTCGACGTGCGCGCGAACCTGCGCGAGGACCTCGTGCTCGTGGCGATGTCGGCGACGGTCGAGGCCGAGCGCACGGCCGCCGTCGTCGGTGGCGCAGGTCTGGCTGTCCCCGTGGTCACCGTGCCGGGGGAGCTCCACCCGGTCGTCCAGGTGTGGGCCCCGCCGCCGTCCCGCGTGGTGGCCCTCGACGACCGCGGTGTCACACCAGCGTTCCTCGACCACGTGGCCGCGACGACCCGGCGTGCGCTCGACGAGCGTGAGGGTGACGTCCTGGTCTTCGTGCCTGGAGCGCGGGAGGTCGACGTCGTCTCGCGGCGGCTCGCCGGTGTCGATGCTGACGTCCGTCCGCTGCACGGCAGGCTGCCCACAGCCCAGCAGGACCTGGCGCTCAGCGCCGGACCGCGCCGACGGGTGGTCGTCTCGACGGTCGTCGCCGAGTCGTCGCTGACTGTCCCCGGTGTGCGGGTCGTCGTCGACGCAGGGCTGTCCAGAGAGCCGCGGGTCGACCACCGGCGCGGGCTCTCGGGACTGGTCACGGTCCGCGTCAGCCGGGCCTCGGCCGAGCAGCGCGCCGGTCGTGCCGGTCGTGAAGGGCCGGGAGCCGTCTACAGGTGCTGGACGGAGGCCGACCACGTGCGGCTCCCGGCGCACCCTGTCCCGGAGATCCTCACGGCCGACCTCACGTCTTTCGCGCTCGAGCTGTCGTGCTGGGGATCGCCCGACGGGTCGGCCCTCGCCCTCATGGACCCACCGCCGCCCGCGGCGAGCGCCGTCGCACGCCAGACCCTGGTCGGGCTCGGCGCGGTCGAGGAGGACGGCACCGTCACGGCGCGCGGTCGACGGATCGCCGGTGTCCCGGTCGACCCGAGGCTGGCCCGCGCGCTCCTCGACGGCTCGGACGTCGTCGGCCCGCGCGCCGCAGCCGAGGTCGTCGCGCTCCTGTCCGAGGACGTCCGCGCTCCCGGCGGCGACCTCGTCGCCGCGGTCCGCGGGCTGCGGGCGGGGTCTGTGCCGTCGCCGACGTGGCGCGGTCAGGTCTCCAGGCTCGAGTCGCTCGCGCGCAGGTCCTCGGGCGGGGCGGCGCGCACCCGCTCGCTCAGCCTCGACCTCACGGTCGGCCTCGTCGTCGCCCTCGCGCACCCGGACAGGATCGCGCGGCGACGTCCGAACGGCTCGACGTACCTCATGGTCTCGGGCACCGGCGCGGCCCTCGCCCCGGGGTCGGCGCTCAGCGGGTACGACTGGATCGCGGTCGCCGACGCCGACCGCGGCGCAGGCCGCCGCGACGCGACGGTCCGCTCTGCCGCGCCCCTCGACGAAGACCTCGCCCTCGACGCGGCGTCCTCGTCCCTGCACGACGACGAGTCCGTCACCTGGACGTCCGGCCGCGTCGTCGCCCGGCGCACTACGTCGCTCGGCGCGATCGAGCTGACCTCCGACAGGCTGACCGACCCGCCGCGTGAGCGGGTGGTCGCGGCTGTCCGCGACGGTCTCGCCCGCGACGGCCTGGGTGCCCTCCCGTGGAAGGACTCGGCCGTCGCGCTCAGGGCCCGCCTGGCGTTCTTGCACGGCGCACTCGGCGACCCGTGGCCCGATATGAGCGACGAGGCCCTGCTCGACGGGCTCGACGGGTGGCTCGGGACCGACCTCGCCCGGGTGCGACGCGCCGACGACCTGCGCCGCATCGACGTGACGTCAGCCCTGCGACGGCTGCTCCCGTGGCCGGAGGCCGGGCGCCTCGACGAGCTCGCGCCCGAGCGGGTGCCCCTGCCCGGTGGGGGCAGCGTCAAGGTCGACTACTCCGCAGACCAGCCCGTCGCCGCGCTCAAGGTCCAAGAGGCCTTCGGGTGGCGCGAGGCACCACGCCTGGCGGGCGGGCGGGTCCCGCTGCTGCTCCACCTGCTGTCCCCGGCGCGGCGTCCTGCTGCGGTCACCGCTGACCTGGCGTCGTTCTGGGCGACGGGCTATCCGCAGGTCCGCGCCGAGCTGCGCCGCCGGTACCCCAAGCACTCCTGGCCCGAAGACCCCTTCGCTCCAGGCGTCGTCGCCGCGCAGCCGCGTAGGCCGGGGCGGGGTGGGTAGTCGGGCACCCGTCGGACGGCCCGACGAGTGCGGGGGACGACGCTGCTCCGCGTCTACCCCCCGAGCCCGCCGAGCCACAGGCCGAGGCCGGCTGCGGCGACGGACGCGGCGAGCATCCCGAGGCCGGCGAGCAAGGACGCGGCGTAGCGGCCAGCCTGGAGCAGTCGGACTGTCTCCATGCTGGCTGTCGAGAACGTCGTGTACCCCCCGAGCAGGCCTGTCCCCAGGACGAGGACGAGCTCGTCAGAGGCGAGGTGGGTGAGGCCGAGGCCCGTGAGCAGCCCGAGGAGCAACGAGCCCGTGACGTTGATGATCATCGTCCCCAGCGGATAGTCACCGGAGGTCCGTGACCTCACGAGCCCGTCGAGGACGAAGCGGCAGGCTGCGCCGAGCCCTCCTGCGAGTGCGACGGCGAGGAAGAGGAGTGGGCTGACCTCGCTCATGCGGACCTCCGGCTGCTTCTCGGTCGTCGGAGCCAGGAGGCCAGGGCGATCCCGGTCCAGGTCGCGAGGGCGCCGAGCAGCAGCGTCCCGAGGGAGTACAGCACGGCGAGCCCAGCCTGGCCGTCGCCCACGAGGCGAGCGGTCTGCGTCGCGAGGGTGCTGTACGTCGTGTACCCGCCGAGGACGCCGGTGCCGAGCAGCAGGCGCAGGTGCCGACGGCGGTCGTCCTCAGGACCGCTGCGCAGGAGAGCCTCGAGGAGGACACCGAGGGCGAGGGCCCCGCTGAGGTTGATGCAGAAGATGACCACGTCGAGGCTGCCCGTGACAGGGAACGCGAGGACGAGGAGCTCACGCAGCGCCGCGCCGAGCGTCCCGCCGAGCGCGACGAGCGCGACGCTGGACCAGCGCAGGTGCTGGGGGACTGTCGTGCCGGCTGTGTCTGTCGCATCCGTGTCGAGGTCGGGGTCGACGGGCCGGTCGTGCGTCACGTCCGACCTCCTCGATCCCGACCCGATGACTCCTGGCGCGAGTGCGGCGTGCGCACGCGCGCAGCCGCCCGAGTGTAGCGCCGCTCCTTGTCGTCTGCTCACGTGTCCGTATGGTCCTGCTCCGGTGGCAGCCGTGATCCGGGCGAGCCCAACGACAGAGCCGTAGATGTCGCGAGTGAGGCGATGCTCACGTACTCTCCGCATGCCGCGCGAGGCCTGAACCCCTAGGGTTCACGCCATGGAAGGTACGAGCAAGAACGGAATCCACCGGGCGGTGTTCTGGCCCGCAGCCATCATCGTCCTCGTCTTCGCCACCTTGGCGATACTCGCCCCTGACGCGTCGGAGCGCGTCTTCGCCTCGGTCCAGGGCACGATCGTCGCGAACTTCAACTGGTACTACGTGCTGCTCGCAGCGGGCTTCGTGGTGTTCTGCCTCTGGATGGGCTTCAGCCGCTTCGGTGACATCAAGCTGGGCCGCGACGACGACGAGCCTGAGTTCTCGATCATGTCGTGGTTCTCCCTGCTGTTCGCCGCAGGTATGGGTATCGGTCTGGTCTTCTACGGGGTCAGCGAGCCGCTCAGCCACTTCGTCACGCCCCGCCCGGGCGTCGAGGGGACACCGGCGCAGCTCGCCCAGCAGGCCATGTCGCAGACCTTCTTGCACTGGGGTGTGCACGCCTGGTCGATCTACGTGGTCATCGGTCTGGCGCTCGCGTACGCGATCCACCGTCGCCGTCGGCCGATCTCGATCCGCTGGACCCTCGAGCCGCTGCTCGGGCGCCGGGTCAAGGGCCGTTGGGGTGACACGATCGACGTCGTGGCGCTCGTCGGCACGCTCTTCGGTGTCGCGACCTCGCTCGGTCTGGGTGTCCTGCAGATCGGCGCGGGTCTCGACAGCGCGGGGATCGTCGAGCCGTCGACCACGCTCAGCGTGATCCTCATCCTCGTCATCACGTGCTTCGTGCTGTTCTCGGTGCTCTCGGGTGTCGCCAAGGGCATGAAGTGGCTCTCGAACGCCAACCTCATGCTGGCAGCCGTGATCTTGGTGGTCGTGCTGTCGGTCGGTCCGACGCAGTTCCTGCTGCGCGAGTTCGTCCAGTCGATCGGCAACTACCTCCAGGGCTTCATCGGTGCGGCGCTCAACGTGAGCGCGTTCTCCGGCGCCGACGGTGAGGCGTGGCAGGCCACCTGGACGACGTTCTACTGGGGCTGGTGGATCTCGTGGGCGCCCTTCGTCGGTGTCTTCATCGCCCGTATCTCGCGCGGCCGGACTGTCCGCCAGTTCGTCACCGGTGTGATCCTGGTGCCGACGATCATCACGGCCCTGTGGTTCGCGGTCCTGGGTGGGACGGCTCTGAAGATGGAGCTCGACAACCCCGGGACCCTCACCGAGAACGGTGCGGTCAACGTCGAGGGTGCACTCTTCTCGCTCCTCGACCAGCTGCCCGGCGGGTCGGTCCTGACGATCGGTGCGATCATCCTCATCGCGATCTTCTTCGTCACCTCGGCGGACTCGGGGTCGCTCGTCATGGGCATGCTCGCCTCGGGCGGCGCGACCGAGCCCAAGGCGTGGGTGCGGGTGTTCTTCGCCTGCGCGACGTCGCTCCTGGCCATCGCGCTGCTGCTCTCGGGTGGTCTCGAGGCGCTCAAGACCGCGGCGATCATCATCGCGCTGCCGTTCTCGGTCATCATGATCGGCATCTGCTGGTCGACGTACATCGCGTTCTCCCGTGAAGACCGGGCGTACGCGAAGGCTCGCCGGGCGGCGTTCCTCAGCCACATCGGTGACTACTACGGTCTCGAGGTCGACGCGCCGCTCGAGCGTCCTGCGGTGTCGCCCTTCGCGAACATCATCGCGAAGGTCAAGGCGACCACGCACCGCAGCCACGAGCCACGGGCTGGCGGGGACACGAAGACCCGCAGCCGTGACGGGGTCCCGGCCGGACAGGCCGAGGCGCTGCGCACGACTCCCGTCGCGGACATCGCGATCGAGCCCGACCCCGGCGCCCCGGCGATCGAGGACCTCCGGGGACCCGACGAGGGTCCGACCAGCGACAAGTCCTGACACGACGGTCGACGCCCGAGGGCGACGACCCGGCCCTGTCCTCGACCGGTGACAGCATCACAGACGCCCTGCGACCAGACCGGTCGCAGGGCGTCTGTCGTCTCTGCTGCGCGTGGCTGTCGGGGAACCTCACGCGAACGGCTCGCTGAAGGCTCGCGCAGCAGGGCCTAGCCCTCTGTCGGCTGCCCGATGACCGAGAGGATGTTCCCGGCCGGGTCGGTGAACCATGCGATGTCCGGGCCGCGCCCGCGCATGATCCCGCGGTCGTCCACGCCCTCGTAGCGGATGAACGTCACCCCGCGCCCGAGGAGGTCGTCGACGGCGCTGTCGATGTCCTCCACGGGGAAGTTGAGGATGGTGTGCTCGGCGGGGTGGTGTGTGTCCTTGGGGTACACGAGGACGTGGGCGCCGCTGCCCAGGTGGAGCTCGAGCATGCCGTGGTCGTCGCCGGTGACCTCGATCCCGAGGACGTCGGCGTAGAAGCTGCGGGCTGCGGCGGTGTCGTCGACGGCGAACCCGCAGAACGCCTGGTCTGCACTGAACATGGTGGTCCTCTCGGTGGTGCCTCGTCCGAGGTGTCTGGGGGGCGCGGTCGAGCCCCTGAGTCGAGGCTAGCCCTGGCGGGCTCGGAGCGCCGGTGGTGTGGCAGGCTGTCCCGGTGCCTGCACCGACCACACCGCCCGTTCCTGTCCCGCCCTGTCCTGTGCGCTACGTCCTGTTCCCCGGGCGTCACCACCTCGTGACGTCTTTCCAGGTCGACTACCTCACGGCGCTCGTCGCTGGCCAGGTCTTGGACACCGCGGGCACGCCCGTGGTCTGCGGTCCTGACGTCCAGGTCGTCTGGGCCGTGACCTCGGCGACCCACAGCGGGACGCGCCGCAACCCTGTCCCCGCGCACCGCCGCGAGGCGATGGTCGAGCGGGTGACGACTGTCGCCGGTCTGCCCTCGCTCGTCGTGCCTGTCGCCGACGTCCCGCAGAGCCCGCGCTTCGCGCACACCGTCGTCGCGACGGTCGAGGCCGGGCTCGGCGTGCTCCTGAGCCCCGAGGACACTGTCGTCGCCTGCTCGACCCCTGCCGTGGCGGAGCAGTACGCGGCTGAGGGCTTCCGCATCGCATCGGTCGAGGCCGGCGACCCGGGTGACCCGGCACGCCCGTGGGACGTCCTGGAGATGCTCGCGACGGGCGACCCGCGCTGGCGGGACCTCGCCCACCCGCAGGCCGTGGAGGTCGTCGACAGGTACCACCTCGACGAGCTGGTCCGGCGTGTGCACGACGACCCGACGGTCTCGGCCGAGGGCGACCTCACCGCCACCCGGGACTACGGCACGTACACGGCCGACTTCGACGCGGGCTCGGACCGCAAGTGGGCGCAGGTCGGGCCCTACGTGCAACCCGGACGGGTCGTCGACCTGGGGTGCGCGGCCGGCGGGCTGCTCGAGCGTGCGGCGCGCGACCCGCGGCTGGGGGAGTCAGACCTCTACGGGGTCGACGTCTCGCGTCACCTCGTCGCCGAGGCCGAGCACCGCAAGGCGCAGGGGGTCTTCGAGAACCCCAACGTGCTCTTCGCCCAGCGCAACCTGCTCAGCGGCGCCGTGTTCGCCCCGGCGAGCGTCGACACCACGCTGACCGTCGCGCTCACCCACGAGATCTCGAGCTACGGAGCGGGGACCGACGACCTGCGTCTGCTCGCCGACCGCATCTTCGAGCACACGGTGCCCGGGGGCGTCTGGGTCTGCTCGGACGTGCTCGGCCCCGCTGACGGCGACCGCCTGGTGCGGCTGACCTTCGACGAAGGCCGAGCGCCAGAGCTTGTGCCTGGGCGCGGGACGGTGGCTGGGCTGGAGGAGGTCGCTCCTGCCCGCGAGACGACGACCGTGGCCGGCGACGCAGGCCCAGACCTGACCGTCGACCTCACGGGCCGTGACGCCGACGACGTGCGGGCCCATCTCGCGTCGCTGAGTCCTGCGGGGCGTCTGCGCCAGTTCGCCCGAGACTTCCCGGCGCTCTCGGGTGGCGCCTGCGACGTGACGTGGCTGAGCCCGACGGTCGCCGAGCTCACGCTGCGTGCGGCCGCGGAGTTCCTGTACACCCGCGACTACACAGACTCCTACCTGTCCGAGTGCCACGAGAGGTTCTGCGACCTGACCTTCGACGACTGGACGGCGCTGCTCACAGGCGCAGGCTTCGAGGTCGACCCGGTGAGCCACCCGTGGCGCAACGACTGGCTGGTCGAGAACCGGTTGAGCGTCGGGGTGACCCTGACCGACGCCGAGACCGGCTCGCGGGTCGACTGGCCCGACACCCACGTTCTGCTCGTCGCTCGGCGCCCGCTGCACGCGGCCGGCTGAGCAGGGTCACGGGCCTGACGACGGGCGGGGAGGCGCGTCCCACCAGCACTCTCGTGCGCTCTCACCTGGCACGACGTCTGGGGCGACCCTAGGGTGATCGCATGCTCGCCACGCTGAGGTCGCTCGTGCTGTCCAGCCACCCCGGGCCGACCGCCACAGTCACGGTCCTCGCGGTGGTGCTCGCGGTCGGGTCGGGGCTGCCGGCCTGGACCGTCGTGCTGGTGGGCGTCGCCTTCTTGTGCGGGCAGCTGTCGATCGGCTTCTCCAACGACTGGGTCGACGCGGCCCGTGACCGCGCCGTGGCCCGCACGGACAAGCCCGTCGCCCGCGGAGACGTCTCGGTCCAGACCGTGCGGACCGCAGCGTGGGTGACCGCTGGGCTCACCGTCCCCGCGTCCTTCGCGCTCGGCTGGCAGGCGGCCCTCGCCCACCTGGTGCTCGTCGCCTCCGGGTGGGCCTACAACCTGGGCCTCAAGCGCACGGCCTTCTCGGTAGCCCCCTTCATCCTGAGCTTCGGGCTGCTGCCCGCCGTGGTGACGCTCTCGGCCGACCCACCGGCGATGGCTGCCTGGTGGGCTCTCGCGGTGGGCGGGGTCTTCGGGGTCGCGATCCACTTCACCAACGTCTTGCCCGACCTCGACGACGACGCCAGCACAGGCGTCGACGGCCTCCCGCACAGGCTCGGACGCGTGCCGTCAGGGATCGTGGCCTTCGTGGCGCTCGCCGTGGCGGCCGTGCTCGTGGCCGTCGGTCCGGTCCTGGCCGGGTCGGTCGAGAGCCCAGGTGTCGTCGCGATCGTGGCGCTGGTGGTGTGCGTCGGGATCGCCGTCTGGGGTGTGGTGCTCGTGGTGACGCGCCCGCCGGGGCGTCTGCTGTTCCAGCTCATCATTGTCGCGTCCCTCGTGGTCGCAGCACAGCTCGCGCTGTCAGGCACCGCGCTGACGGCGTGACCGAGGACGTCGAGTAGCGGTGGCACCGGACCGCGAGGAGCCGCAAGGCCGCACAGGGTGTCGCGACGGCAGCGAGGGCCACGGCACCGCGCTGTCTCGGCACCGCGCTGCCACGGCCCCGCTCTGTCACGGCCCCGCTCTGTCACGACTTCTCGCTGCCGCGGTTCTGTCAGCGCAGCAGACGCATGGCGTACACCGACGCGAGCATCCCCCGCGCCGGGCTGCGCAGGGCTCCGGTGAGGAGCACGTCCCGACCCGACGCCGCAGTCCCTGACGTCGGGCGTCCGAGCGCCATGTTGGCCTCCGCCTGCCGGGCGGCCCAGCGTGCACGCCTACGTCGCGCCGCGTCGAAGCGTGCGAGCGCCTCGGTCGGGACTGTGCCGGTCCGGGCGGCTGGGATCAGGACCTGGGCGAGCCGACCGGCGTCGAGCCAGCCGAGGTTCATGCCCTGCCCGCCGATGGGGCTGATCTCGTGGGCGGCGTCGCCGAGCAGGATCGTGCGGCCCTGCACCGTGCGGTCGGCGAGCCTGCGCCTGACCGTGAAGGAGCTGATCATGCTGCACGTGCTCGGGTCGACGGGGACACCTGTCCGGTGCTCGACGACTGCGGCGAGCTGCTCAGGTGTCGGGTCGACGACCCTCGCGTCGGTGCGCACGACCCAGCGGCGCAGATCGCCGGGCAGCGGGAAGGACTCGACGACCCCGTCGCGCTCGAGGTGGATGACGGCGTCGGACCCCGCACCTGTCGTGTCGAGCAGGTCTGCCATGACGTAGGTGTCCGGGTAGCTGCGCACGGGGGCGGTGATGCCGAGCAGGTCCCGGACCGTGCTGCGGGACCCGTCTGCCGCGACGACGAAGCGTGCGGTCTCCTCGACGGCGCTGGGGGGTGTGCCGGTGCTGGTGCTGGGGGCACCCCCAGCACCCGCAGCACCCCCAGCACCCCCAGCACCCCCAGCACCAGGCTCGTCGAAGATGCCGGTCACCCGCACGCCGTCACGCTCCTCGACGAGCGAGAGCAGCGTGGTCCCGCGTCGTACGCTCCCCGGGCTCAGCGCCTCGACGCGGGCGTGCAGGATCTCCTCGGTCCGGGCCTGGGGCAGGGTCGCGACGAAGGGGAACCGCGGTGAGACCCCGTCGAAGGGCACAACACCGAGGACCCTGTCCCGGGTGCGGGCGATGCCCTGGCGCACGAGCACGGCCTCGTCGACGACCTGCTGCGCGACGCCGGCCTCGGCGAGCACGTCGAGCGCGGGGGCGTGGATCCCGATGGCCCTGGACAGCCCGGTCGGTGCGGGGCGTCGCTCCCAGACGACCACGTCGAGCCCGGCGTCGAGCAGCCGAGCGGCCAGCGCGAGCCCGACGGCCCCGGCCCCGACGATCAGCACGTCACGCACGGTCGGCCCCGTCCTGCGCCGCCGCGGCCCTCCGGCTCGGCCCGGCACCCCCGCCGACGTCCAGCACAGCGAGCACCCGGAACGGTGCCCGTCCCACGGTCCACCCCGCCGGCAGCACGGCTGTGAGCTCGTCCGGGGTGTAGCTGCGGCGGATCGAGAGCAGACCGTCGTCGCGCACGAAGGACGCGTGCGGGCGACCTCGCCTGTGCAGCGGCAGGGTCCCGACCCAGTATCCGAGCGCGGCGAGGGGGCTGCGGGCGATGTCGTCGTGGACCACGAGGCGGCGCGCGAGGGCTGTGCTGTCGGCGAGCAGGCCGTCGAGCTGCTGCGGTGCGAGGTGGTGGAGCACGTGGTTGGAGGTGACGATGTCGAACTGTGCTCCCTCGCGGACGAGGTCGGAGCTGAAGCACTGCCGGAACGTCACGTGCGGCACCGGCGGCAGGCTGGTGGCGTAGGCGGTCGCCCTGTCGTCGGGGTCGATCGCGGTGATCTCGAGCCGCAGGCCGTCGCGCGCTGCCCAGCCGGCGAGCGCCCGGGGGACGTCGCCGCCGCCCGACCCGATGTCGAGGAGCGTGGTCGTCCGCTCAGCCGACAGCAGCGGACGCAGCCTGTGCACGTAGACCCCGCGCCATCCAGACACGAGGCGGTTGACGACGACGAACTGCTGGTAGGTGCGCCGCAGCCCCTCGAGGTCGCAGTCGGGGTCGTCCATGATCTCTTCGGCGTCGAGCTCACGGTCGGCGAGGCTGTGGCCGACGACCGCCTGGGCGAGGCGGTCGAGAGAGCGGTTCAGCACGACGCCCCGCTCGCTCGCCCGGCGCCGTCCGCTCGCCTGGCGCCGTCCATTCGCTGGTCCCCGCCCGCGTGCTGCTCCCCGCTCACTGCTCGTCCCCGCTCACGCAGTCGCCGCCGTCCGAGCGTCGCAGCGTGAGCAGCGCCGACTCGACGGTGAGCCCTGGCCCGAAGGCCATCGCGCACACCTGCTCCGGCTCTCCAGGGGCTGGGCTGTCCGCGGCGTCCTGGAGCATCCGGGCGAGGATGAACAAGATCGTCGCGCTCGACATGTTGCCGTGCTCGCGGAGCACGTCGCGCGAGGGTGCCATCTGGGCGTCGTCGAGGGCGAGGGCGTCCTGGACCTTGTCGAGCACAGACCGTCCGCCGGGGTGCACGGCCCAGCGGGGGACCTCGGCGTGAGCGGTCTCGGTGCCGGTCCCGATCTCGGCCAGGACGGGGTCGAGGGCACCGCGGATGTGCGCGGAGATGATCGAGGGCACGTACCTGGACAACACCATCTCGAAGCCGTGGTCGCCGATCGTCCAGGCCATGTCCTGCTCGCCGACGGGCGTGAGCGTGGTGCGCAGCGTGTCGAGGTCGAGCACGAGGTGCCCTTCCGGCGCGGGACGCCCGGTGACGACCGCAGCGGCGGCACCGTCGGCGAAGACCGACGACGCGACGATCACGTCGGGGTCGTCGGAGGCCTCCAGGTGCAGGGAGCACAGCTCGACGCAGACCACGAGCACGACGGCGTCGGGGTCTTCGACGCAGATGGACCTGGCGGCCGAGAGCGCTGGGAAGGCGGCGTAGCAGCCCATGAACCCCACGTGCAGGCGCCGGGTGGTCGCGGGGAGACCGAGGTCGCGGACGAGGACGTAGTCCGGTCCCGGGGCGAAGAACCCCGTGCACGAGGCCGTGACGACGTGCGTGACGTCAGCCGTCCCGAGCCCGCCTGAGGCGGCGAGCGCGCCGCGGGCGGCGTCGAGGATCAGCCCGGGCACCTCGGCGACGTACCTGTCGTTGCGAGGACGCGTGGTCGGGGAGAGCACGTGACCGTCGGCGGGGTCCACGAAGAACGGGGCTGCGACACCGTCGGCTCCCGGGTCGAGCCGTTCGGGGCTGTCGGGGGCGAGGTCGGAGACCACGGTGTGCCGGGTGTCGATGGCCGAGGCGTCGAAGGCCGCGGAGATCAGCCGTCGGGCGAGGCGGCTGCGCTCGGGCTGGGCGAGGAGCAGGTCACGCATGTCGGCCTGCTGGATGACTGTGGGAGGGACTGCCGTCGAGATGGACCGCACGCTGATGGTCATAGGCGACTGTAACTCTCGTCCCAGGTCAGCGCAGGGGGACGGGGCATGGACGGCCTGCACGACCGGCGCCGGCAGACGCACGAGGCCCCGCACCCTCGGTGAGGGTGCGGGGCCTCGTGCGAGCCAGCAGGCTCAGCCCCGGGGCGCCGGCGCTGCCCCGGTCGCCGAGAGCCACCCGACGAGCGCGTCCGGACGGTCGGTGATGATCCCGTCGACCCGGGCCTCGACGAGCGCCGCCCACTGCTCGGGCTCGTTCGCGGTCCACACCATGACCGCGATGCCGGCGGCCTGCAGGCGTTCGAGCAGCGTCGGGTCGTCGAGCAGCAGACCACCGTGGGGGTTGCACGCCATGACGCCGAGCTCGGCGCACACGTCGAGCAGCGTGTGGTCGACCCCGAAGACGAGCAGACCACGGCGTAGCTCGGGGGCGACGTCGCGCAGCGCGGCGACGGTCTCCCGGGAGAAGCTCTGCGCCACGACGCGGTCCACCAGACCCGCGGCGCGGATCGCGTCGACGGCCACCTGCACGCCTGCGGCGTCCCAGTCGCCCTTGAGCTCGAGCAGCAGCTCGATGCCCGGACGGGCGACGAGGAGACGGAGCACCTCGTCGAAGGTCGGGATCTTCTGACCCGCGTAGGCGGGGGAGAACCACGACCCGGCGTCGAGACGGCGCAGCTCGTCGGAGTGCATCTGCCCGACAGCACCCGACCCGTCGGTCGTCGCGTCGACGGTGTCGTCGTGGATCACCACGGGCACGTTGTCGGCGTCGAGCTGGATGTCGATCTCGATGCTGTCCGCGCCGCTGCGCCACGCGGACTCGAAGGCCGCGAGGGTGTTCTGCGGGGCCAGGGACGAGCTCCCGCGGTGCGCGATCACCAGAGGGCGGGTGCTGCGCTGCGCGGGATAGGGCTCGGGAAGGGTGCTGGTCACAGGTAGGGCTCCACGTTCTCGGAGAACGCCTTCTCCAGTCGGGGCGTGATCGCAGCCCACGCCTCGGCGGCCGGGGTGTTCTTGAGCACCATCTGCTCGATGCCGTCGGTGATGATCTGGTCACCGCCGGGCACGAACACCCGGACCCAGTCCTGGGTCCGCGTCTTCGTCTCGAGCTGGTCGATCGCCGTGCGGAACTGCGGGGTGGTCTCGTAGATCGCAGCCATCGTCTCACCCTCCTGCGCGGAGGTACGAACCGGCATGTACCCGGTGTTCGCCGAGAAGTACGCGGTGTTCTCCGCGTCGGTGATGAAGGCGAGGAACATCGCCGCGGCGAGCTGCTGCTCGGGGCTGCGCGAGGACGGGATCGCCAGACCTGTACCACCGGTCGGCACGCCCGAGCCCGAGGGGCCGTCGGGCAGGAAGGCCGTGCCGATCTCGAAGTCGGCCGCGTCGAGCAGACCCTTGAGCGACCCGGTCGACCCGACGAAGGAGCCGAAGATCCCGGCGGCGAAGTTCGCCTGCGTGTCGGTGCCGACACCGGCGACCTTCGAGTCGTTGAACAGCCCGCGCACGAACTCGCCCGCAGCCTCGGCTTCGGGGGTGTCCAGGGTGACGGTCCACTCGTCGGAGTACGCGGCGCCCTGGCCCCAGAGGATGTTCTCCATCCACCAGCCGGCCCACGACGTCCCCGTGCCCAGGCCCAGCGGTGCACCGTCGGCGGGCACCTGCTCGCGGATCGCCGGAGCCCACTCCTCGAGCTCTGCCCACGTCTTCGGTCCGCGGTCGGGCAGGCCAGCAGCCGCCCACACCGTCTTGTTGTAGTAGAACAGCGGCGTCGAGCGCGCGTACGGCGCAGCCCAGTGCTTGGAGTCGAACTCGTAGTCCGAGTACAGCGTCGTGTTGAAGTCCTTCGTGTCGACCTCGAGGTGGCTGAACACCTCGTCGAGGGCCATGATCTGGCCGTTGAGGAAGTACCGGAACCACCACACGTCCGAGGAGATGACCAGGTCGGGCAGGTTCGACGTCGAGGACGCCGCCTGGAACCGCTGGGCGACCTCGTCGTAGTTGGCGCCCGCCGTCACGAGCTTCACGGCGATGTCGGGGTGGACCTCGTTGAAGCGCTTGATGAGCTCTTCTTCGATCTCCTTGGAGGCACCCGGGTGGTTGCTCCACCAGGTGATCTCCTTGGCGGGGGTGACGGTGGACCAGTCGGTCGCCGGCTGACCGTCGGCGCGGGCGCTGCCCTCGCTCACGGACGGGCCGCTGCACGCGGCCAGGACGAGCCCGAGGGCTCCGAGACCGCCGAGCTGCAGGACGTTGCGTCGGCTGGGGATCCAGCCAGAGTCCGCAGAGAAGACGTTGGTCGAGTTCGACACGAGAGGTGCTCCTTGAGTGTGGTGCTACGAGGACGTGAAGAAGGACAAGAAGAGAGATGCAGGGGAGACGAGAGGGGCCGGCAGGTCAGGCAGGAGCCGACGGGCGCAGGCCCGGGTACAGAGGTCGAGCCGAGGACCAGGCCTCAGCCCGTCACGGCGCCGGCCGTCAGGCCAGCCACCAGACGACGCTGCAGGACGAGGAACACCGCGAGGATCGGCGCGGTCACCAGCACCGTGGCGGCCATCAGGACACCCCAGTTGTTGAGACCGTCGACGTTCTGCAGCAGCGTCAGACCGACCGGGAGCGTCATGAGCTCCGCGTTGTCGACCACGAGGAACGGCCACAGGTACTCGTTCCACTCCGCGACCATCGAGACCAGCCCGACAGCGGCGATGGTCGGCAGCGACATGGGGAGCACGAAGCCCCACAGACGGCGCCAGTGCCCGGCGCCGTCGAGCGCCGCAGCCTCGAGGATCGACACCGGCAGCGTGAGGAAGTGCTGACGGAACAAGAAGGTCCCGAAGGCGCTCGCCAGACCAGGCACCAAGATCCCCTGGTACGTGTTGAGCCACCCGAGCGAGGCCACGAGCGTGTAGTTCGGGATGATCGTGATCTGCTGCGGGATGAGCAGCGCGAAGATCACCACACCGAAGACGATCTTCTTGCCCGGGAACTCCAGGAACACCAGCGCGTATGCGCAGCACAGGCCCAGCAGCATCTTCAGGCCCGACCCGACGATCGTCAGACCGAGGCTGTTGAGGAACAGCCGCCCGATCGGCAGCGTGTCCGCCACCTGGGCGTAGTTGTCGGGCGCAAAGCTCCCCGGCAACCACTGCAAGGGGATGGAGTAGATCTCGTCGGGCTGCTTGAAGCTCGCGAAGAGCATCCACACCAGCGGCACAGACATCACCGCGACAGCCACGACCATCGTCACGTACGAGGCCACGGTGCCCGGCAGGGCCCCGCTGCGACGCTCAGGGCGCTCGCGGCCCTCGCCGCGACCACGGGGCGTGCGGGGTGGGGTGGCGGCGCTCGCGGTCTTCTGGTGGTCGGCGCGGGTAGGCAGGTCGAGGCTCATCAGTAGTGCACCTTCCGCTCGACGAACTTCAGCTGGACGAGTGTGATGACCAGCAAGATGCCGAAGAGGATCGTGGCGACCGCGGAGGCGTACCCGGCGCGGCCGGACACGAAGCTCTCCTGGTAGATCTGGTACATGAGGGTGGTGGTGCTGCCGAGCGGGCCGCCCTTGGTCATCGCGTGGATGATGTCGAAGGACTGGAGCGAGCTGAGCAGCGTGGTGACCGAGAGGAAGAAAGTCGTCGGTCCCAGGAGCGGCAGCACGATCGAGACGAGCGTGCGGCGTGAGGATGCTCCGTCGAGGGCCGCGGCGTCGCGAAGGTCCTGCGGCACAGCCTGGAGGCCGGCCAGGTAGATGAGGGCGACGTAGCCGATGTTCTTCCACAGGTAGACGATGATGACCATCGCGAGGGCCCAGGGGCCGTCATTGTACCAGTCGGGGGAGTTCAGGCCGATCCACGCGAGGACCGTGGACATGAGCCCGTAGCGCGGGTCGAAGATGAACAGCCACAGCATGCCGACGGCGATGCCCGAGAGCACGTAGGGCGCGAAGGCCACGGTGCGGGCGATGCCGCGACCGGCGAGCCGCTGGTTGAGCAGCAGCGCCAGGAGCAGACCGAGGACGAGCGAGCCGCCGACTGTCGTGACGGTGAAGATGGCCGTCGTGGTGAGGATCTCCGGCGTGCGGGGGTCCTGGAACCAGTCGACGTAGTTGCCCAGGCCCACAGAGCGGGCTGTCGGCGACCCGATGTTCCACTGCAGCGTCGAGTACTGGAAGCTCTGCACGAGAGGCTTGTAGACGAACACGACGAGCAGGGCGACGTTCGGGCCCGCGAGGGCGATGAAGGTGAGGTACGACATCCACCGGCGGGCGCGTGGGCGCCGCCGAGCAGGTGGTGGTCCGGAGGGTGCGGGGCTGCCTGGGGCAGTCAGATCAGGGGGTGCGTCCAAGGCCGCGGAGGTCATCGCGTGACTCCAGTCAGGATCGGGGGAACGCGCCAAGACTATGGAGCGATCTGGTGCCTGATCTGCGATAACGCTCGAGTTCGGGGACTGTTCCCCGACAGTTCACCGGCCGGGTGGGCTGTGCTCACCTGCGGCCGTCGGACGACACCTGGTGGTCGTCCGACGGCCACCGTGGGGCTGCCTGCTCGTCGCCGTGGGGACATGCGGGGTGCCCGAGGTCGACCGGGCCGGCTCCCCGCGGGCCGGGTGCCTGGGACGGCGGCACCAGCTGGTGCTGCGCTCGTCGCCGCCGTCCGCGATGATGCCCTGCTGGGGTTCTCGCCTCAGCCCACGATCGCCCACGGGCGCTCGAGCAGCCCGACGAGGGTCTGCAGGAAGGCCGCCGCGCCGGCGCCGTCGACCGCACGGTGGTCGACCGACACCGTCAGCGTCATCCGGTCCCGGACGACCACGGCGCCGTCGACGACCGCAGGTTCCTGGCGCACGGCTCCGACGGCGAGGATGGCGGCCTCGGGCGGGTTGACGATCGCACGGAAGTGCTCGACGCCGAGCATGCCGAGGTTGGAGACCGTGAAGGTGCCGCCCTGCATCTGCGCGACCGTGAGGCGGCGGGCGTGCGCGGCTGCCGCGAGACCGGCGACCGCGTCGTGCACCCCGGACACCGGCAGCGTGTCGGCGTCGCGGACCACGGGGACGACGAGCCCGTGGTCGGTCGCGACGGCGACCCCGATGTTGACCCGCTCGTGACGCAGCAGCACGGGTCCCTCGGGTCCAGCCTCGTACGAGGCGTTGACGTCGGGGTGCGCCCGCAGCGCCAGGGCGCAGGCTCGGACGACCAGGTCGTTCATGCTCACCTTCGCGCGGCCTGCGGCGACCAGCTCGGCCCCCAGCGTGGACCGCAGCGCGACGAGGTCGGTGACGTCGGCGGTCGCCGTGACCGAGAACTGGGGGACGGTCGAGGTGCTCTGCGTCAGGCGCTCGGCCGAGATCCGCTGGGCTGCGGTCGTCGGGTGCTCGACTGAGCCGCGGGCGAGGTCCGCAGCGCCTGCGGACCTGGAGGTCGGGTCTGCGGGTGCTGTCGTCTGCGCGGAGGAGCCACCGGCCGTGCGACGCTGGTCCACGTCGGCGAGCGGGTGTGGTGACGTGTCGTCCGAGAGCTGGCGTGCTGTCCCGTCGTCGAGCGCGGCCTCCAGGTCTCGCCGCACGATCCGCCCGCCCGGCCCCGTGCCGCGCACGCTCGACAGGTCGACGCCGTGCTCCCGTGCGAGGCGCCGCACGAGCGGCGACGAGGTGAGCCTGGGCCCGTCGCCGGGTGCGCGGCCGGCCGGCCCGTCGACGTCGTCAGGAACGGCGTCGTCTCCAGGCTGAGCGGCCGAGGTGTCGGCTCGTGTCGCGTCGGAGCCAGCGGCAGCAGGCGCCGCCGGGGTGTCGTCAAGGCGGCTGTCAGGGGCGTCGTCTCCCGGGGCGTCGCCACGGAGCCCCTCTGCGGCGGATGATCCCTTCGGTGCCGGGGTCTCCAGGTCGTCGGGACCGTCGAGAACCGCGATGACCTCGCCGATCCGGGCGGTCTCACCGGCGGGCACGACGATGTGGGTGAGCGTGCCCGACTCGAAGGCCTCCTGCTCCATGACGGCCTTGTCGGTCTCGATCTCCACCAGCACGTCGCCTGCGGTGACGGTGCTCCCGACCGTGGCGGTCCAGGAGGTGATGGTGCCCTCTTCCATGGTGTCGGAGAGGCGGGGCATGCGGATCTCGATCATGAGCGGGTCTCCGTGGTGGGCTGGGTGAGCGCGCCGGCAGACCAGCCGACGGCGTCGAGGGTCTCGCGCACGGCACGGGCGACGTCGTGCGTGGACGGCAGGGCGGCTGTCTCGAGAGGTTTGGCGTAGGGCAGCGGCACCTCGGCCATGGCGACCCGGCGGACGGGGGCGTCGAGGTGGTCGAAGGCCCCGTCGGAGATGGTCGCGGCGATCTCGGCGCCGATCCCGTAGGTGAGCCAGTCGTCTTCGACGACCACCGCGCAGCCGGTCTTGCGGACCGAGGCGACGATGGTCTCGCGGTCGAGGGGGCGCAGGCTGCGCAGGTCGACGACCTCGACGTCGATGCCGTCGGTGCGGGCGAGGTCTTCGGCGACGGCGAGGGCGACCGTCGCCATCCTCGAGTAGCCGATGAGCGTGATGTCGGTGCCCGCCCGGGTGACGGCGGCGCGTCCGATCTCGGCGGGTGTGTCGTCGTCGGGGACCTCGCCCCGGGTGTTGTAGAGGGCGAGGTTCTCGAGGAACAGCACGGGGTCGTCGTCGCGGATGGCGGCGAGCAGCAGCGCCTTGGCGTCGGCCGGGGTGCTGGGGGCGACGACCTTCATGCCCGGGACGAAGGCGTAGAACAGCTCGATGTTCTGCGAGTGCGTGGCGCCGAGCTGCTGCCCGCCGCCCCCGGGCGTCCGGATGACGAGGGGGACCGAGGTCTGCCCGCCGAACATGCCGTAGATCTTCGCGGCGTGGTTGATGATCTGGTCGAGGGCCAGCAGCGAGAAGTTGATCGTCATGATCTCTACGACAGGTCGCAGACCGAGCATCGCGGCGCCGACAGCGGCCCCCGTGAAGCCTTCTTCGGCGATCGGGGTGTCGCGCACGCGCTTCTCCCCGAACTCGGCGAGCAGCCCTGCGGTGATCTTGTAGGAGCCCTCGAAGACGCCGATCTCCTCGCCGATGAGCAGGACGTCGGGGTCGCGGCGCATCTCCGCCTGGAGGGTGTCGTGCACGGCCTGGCGGTAGGTCATCATGCTCATGCGTGGGCTCCTGTGTGCTGGGTGACGGTCGAGGCGCCGAGCCCCGTGGGTGGTGCTGGTCTTGCGAGCTGTCCTGAGGATGTGGTGCCCGGGGCTCGGCCTGCGGGTCTCGGCGCGGCCGGGTAGAGCGCGTCTCCGGGCAGGCGCCTGGAGTCGTTCGGGACCGGGGTGGCGTAGGTGTGGTCGAAGAGCGTCGACGGGTCGGGGTGCTCGCTCGCCTCGGCGAAGGCCACGGCCTCCGCGACGTCTGCCAGGACCTGGGTGTCGATCGCGGCGAGGGTCTTCTCGTCGACGCCGTCGGCGAGCAGCGCTGCGGCGAGCAGCGCGACAGGGTCGGCGGCCCGGACGGCGGCGACGGTCTCGGGGGAGCGGTAGGCCGCGGGGTCGACCACGGAGTGCCCGCGCAGGCGCTCGCTCGTCGCCTCCAGCAGGTACGGCCGCCCGGAGCGCGCGACGGCGACAGCCTCGGCGGCAGCGCGCTCGACCGCGACAGGGTCGGTCCCGTCGACGCGGGCCGAGGCCATCCTGTACGAGGCGGCCCGCCGGAAGATCTCGGGCTCGGCCGACGACTGCTCGACAGTCGTGCCCATGCCTGTGCCGTTGTTGATGACGACGTAGACGACCGGAAGACCCCACAGCGCCGCGATGTTGAGGGACTCGTGGAAGGCGCCGATGTTGGTGGTGCCCTCGCCCATGAGGCACATGACGACCTCGGAGCCGGACCTGTAGTCGACGGCCAGGGCTGCGCCGGTCGCGAGGGGCAGCTGTCCGCCGACGATGCCGTAACCGCCGAGCAGGCGCGACTGCGCGTCGAAGAGGTGCATGGACCCGCCCCATCCGCCCGACACACCGTCACGACGGCCGTAGAGCTCGGCCATGATGCGCCCCGGGCTGATGCCGCGGCAGAGGGCGTAGCCGTGCTCGCGGTAGTTGGTGAACAGGTAGTCGGTCGGCTCGAGGGCGGCCATGAGGCCGACGACCGTCGCCTCCTCACCGAGGTTGAGGTGGCAGTAGCCGCCCACCTCGGCCTCGGTGTAGGCGCGCGCGGCGCGCTCTTCGAAGCGACGGATGAGCAGCATCTGCTGGTATCGGGCGAGCTGGTCTTCGCGGGAGGGCGGAGTGGTGTCGGTCGTGTCCTTGCGGGGCGGCTGCGCGGTGGTTGCCTGGTCCTCGCGGGAGGGCTGCGTGGTGGCTGCCTGGTGCTTGCTGGAGGGCTGCGCGGTGGTCGCCTGGTCCTCGCGGGAGGGCTGCGTGGTGGCTGCCTGGTCCTTGCGGGAGGGCTGCTTGGTGGCGACCTGGTCGTCGCGGGACGGCTGCCCGGCGCCTACCGGGTCCTCGCGGGAGGGCGGGGTCGTAGAGGTGGTCGTGGTCGTGTCGTGTGAGGGGAGAGGTGCGGCCCGGCTCATGGGGCTCCTTCGCTCGGCGGGGACCGGCCGTGGCCGGTGCATGGCTAGCCGCTGACGAGGGAGGAGAGAGCACCCTCTTAATGAAACGGCGACGTTTCATTATGTGACGGCACGGAGAGTGGATCCAAATGAAACGCTCTGGTTTCATAGTGATGGTCGCCACGCCAGCTGGTGCCGAGGAGTCATGTGCAGGCAGCGCACGAGCCCGCTCGTTGGATGTGCCGCACATCTGCACCGTGGCGCGATCGACCCACCGCACCACGCACCGACCCACCGCTCCACGCACCGACCCACCGCTCCGCCGATCCACCGCACCGCCGATCCACCGCACCGCCGATCCACCGCACCGCCGGAAGCTCGCCCCGACATCGAGGAGCCCCATGACTGACGCCCCACCGGCTGGAGCGAGCACCCCCGCCCCCGCCGCTCGCAAGCGCGGACGCCCAGCCGCCCACGAGCGCGAGACCCGTCGCAGCGACATCCTCCGCGCAGCGACGGCGACCTTCCTCGCCCACGGGTACTCGGCGACCACGCTCGACCAGATCGCCGCAGCCGGACAGGTGACCAAGCGCACCGTCTACACCTACGTCGGAGACAAGGCAGCGGTCTTCACGGCTGTCGTCGACCAGCTCCACCACGACGTCGTCGCCCAGGCCGGGGCGGCCGACGGGTCAGACCTGCTCGGACTCAGCACCCGCATCGTCCGCACCCTGCTCTCCGACGAGGGCGTCGGTCTCCACAGGCTCGTCATCGCCGAGGCCCCGAGCTTCCCGGACCTCGCTGCGACCTTCTACGCCACGGGACCGCGTCAGTACGTGGTCGCGCTCGCAGACGCGATCTCGTCGCAGGGTGCTCATGATGGAGGCGGCTCGGGAGAGGCCGCTGCCAGGCTGGACGAGGCGGAGCAGCTCTTCGGGCTGCTGCTCGGGGAGGCGCACCGCCGCCGTCTCCTCGGCCTCGAGCCGGCCCCCGACCTGGAGCGGGCGCAGGCGCATGCCCGTGCGGCCCTGGCGGCGCTGGGGCTGCTGCGGGAGACCGCCTGATCCGGATATACCGAGTCCGAGTCCGGGTGCGGTCCGCGGGATCGGGAGGTGCCGAATCCAGGTGTCAGCCGCGCGATTGCGAGGTGCTCGTCCCGATGTCAGAGGCGAACAGTAGATTTGCCGCATGTCGACCGAAACCTCCACGAGCAGCGATCTGGTGCTGCCGCGCGCCGGAGCTCTGGCTGAGGAGTCTCGTCAGGCTCGTGACGCTGCGGGCCTGCCCAGCGTCGTCGGTCACCTGTCCAGGCCCGCAGGCCCTGGGCGCTTCTCCGGTCGCGAAGCACGCCGATCGGGCAGTGCTGGGCACGCGGTGCTCTCACCTCCGCTCCCACCTCCTTTCTCACCGCGTCACCCAACGGACCGTTCACCAGGTTCGAACCGGTCTGACTCGGCCCCCGCGCTGACTGCTCCGGCCGCGCCGGCGACTGCTCTGTCCGCACCGACGACTGCTGCATCTCCGGTCTCTGCCGCTGCTCCCGTGAACCCCTCGACCGAAGGGTCCCGCCCGCTGCCGACGACCTACGCCGAGGCCGACGAGTTCCTGGGCGTGCTGCTCGACGCGGTGGTCGCTGCCGACCGCGAGCTCGCCGTGGCGGCGGCGCGTCGTGCGGAGCTGGTCGACCGGGTGCGGCAGTGGTCGAGGGACTCGGTCGACGCTCTGGCGCAGGCTCGGGGGAAGACCCGAGGGTCGAGGGACGACCACATGATCGCGGCGCGCTCGACGACCGCCGAGCTGGCGTGCGCGCTCCGCCTGCCCGAGGGAACCGTGACGGCACTCCTGGTCGAGTCCGAGGCCTTGGTGCACGAGCTCCCCGCCACGATGACGGCCTTACGCGACGGGGCTTTGTCCTACAGGCACGCTCAGGTCGTCATGTCGGCGACGGCCGCACTGGACGAGGCGCCGAGGCTGACCCTCGACACGTTGCTCGCCGAGCGGGCGACGACCACCACGGTGGCGAACCTGGGCCGGGTCGCCCGACGTGCTCGTGAACGTCACGATCCACGGCCCCTGGTGGACCGTCACACAGCGGCCCTCGTCGAGCGTCACGTCGAGCTGGAGATCGCCCGTGACGGCATGGCGTGGCTGCACCAGCTGTTGCCCGCTGTGCAGGCCTCGGCGATCTTCCACAGGCTCTCGGACCTCGCAGCAGCGTGCCAGGGACCTGACGAGCCGCGAACTCTGGCACAGCTGCGCGCGGACGCCTGCGTCGAGCTGCTCCTGGACGACGACGCCCGCAACGCCGCGACCGCCGGCTCGGTCTGGAGCACCCGGACCGAGGTCGACACGACTCGTCCTGCCCGCTCAGAGCCCGGTGCCAGTCACCCTGGCCCTCACTCGGTGTCGATGCGCGGCATCCGACCCGTCGTCGCGGTCACCGTGCCCGTCATGACGCTCCTCGGGCGCTCCGACGAGCCCGGCGACCTCGCCGGGTACGGCCCCATCGACGCAGTGACGGCACGCCGCCTGGCGGCTCATGCCCCGTCGTTCCTCAGGCTGCTCACCCACCCCGAGACCGGCGCCGTCCTCTCGGTCGGACGAGACAGGTACACGGTCCCTGCGGACCTCAGGTCGTAGCTGAAGATCCGTGACGAGACGTGCCGCTTCCCAGGGTGCTCGCGTCGTGCCGACCGGTGCGACGTCGACCATGTGGAGGACTGGGCGCACGGAGGAACCACCTCGCACGACAACCTGATCCACCTGTGCAGGAAGCACCACCGGCTCAAGCACACCTCTCGGTGGAGACCACGGTCAGGAGGTGCTGCAGCAGGACGCGGTAGTTCCGGAGACGTGCACGTTGACGGCTCGGCAGCCAGGGGCACGGGAGGAGCGGAGGGCACGAGAGGTGCGGAGGGCACGGACAGCTCGTCGCGCCCGGACGCCGCACATGTCACGGACGACTCGCCGTGCTGCGGCAGCTCTGGGTGCCCGGACGGGTCAACCGTCTCCTGGGACGCACCTTCGGGCCGCTCGTACGTCGACCACGCGGCAGTCTCCCTGCAGGCTCCACGGAGGGATACCGGCGAGACGACCTCTCGAGTTGCAGGACTGGGCAGGCAAGGACGAGCCGCCATGCCTGCTCACGTGTCGATCACCGAGGGGTCGACGTTCGACGGACCACCACCGTTCTGAGGGGGGCGGTATGTCCCGCCCCGATCAGGAGCGGTAGGGCCCGGCCACGTCCAGCCCGGCCAGGCTCGCCCGGCCCAGCTTCCCCCCAGCGCGAACCGGCCCGGCCAGCCCAATCTCGACCCAGCCCAGCCCAAACCGCTCTGCCCAGCCCAGCTTCGCACCAGCCCGAACCGGCCCGGCCGGCCCAATCTCGGCCCAGCCCAGCCCAGCCCAAACCGCTCAGCCCAACCCGGCCCGGCGCAGCCTCAGGCCTTCCGGCTCATCCTGTCGAGCCTGTACTCCTCCACGTCGAAGACGCTCTGCGCCTTCTGGATCGCCTTCGAGCTGTGCGCTCCGATCGCACGCGCGTCCAGCAGCTCGTTCCTCGCGGCCTCGAGCATGCGCCGCTCGAGGACGATCTGCTGCGTCCGCGCGTTGGCCCGCCGCGGGTCGCGCGTCTTCGTGGCGACCTCGCCGACCCTCGTGTGGTTCTTCCGGACGTGCTCGATCACCTCCGGCGCGACCTCGACCCCGTCGATGCGGATCCCCTCAGGGTCGTCGAGCACCGACAGCGCGGCGTCGTTGGCCTGCTGCAGGAGCGACCGGACCTCGGTGCGGTGCACGTCGCGGTCGTCACCCTGGATCTTGCTGAGCCGGATGATCAGTGGCAGCGACCCGCCGAGCCCCAGGAGCGTCACGACGGCGACCGTGAACGCGACCAGTATCAGCAGCGCGCGGTTGGGGATGTCCGACGGCAGCGACTGCGCAGCAGCCAGCGTGACCACGCCGCGCATCCCGGCCCACCCGATGATGACGCTGCCCTTGAGCGACAGTCCTTGCTTCTCGACGAAGGCGAGGTCGGCCGACCTCTGCGCGATGCCACGCTGGGCCCGAGACTTGCGGCGCGCCATCCGGGCGTCCGACGGCGCATACGCGTCGATCTTGGCGCGTGCCTCGTCGAGGACCTCCTGCCGGCCGAGCTGTCGGCGCTCGTCCCGCCGGATCAGGGCCATCTGCGGGATCACGAAGGCGAAGCGCAGCACGACGACCAGCACCGTCAGCAGGAGCCCGATGAGGACGGCCTGGTCGAGCCCGCCCCCTTCGTTCGACGCCTCCTGGACGAGCCCACGGATCTCGAGCCCCATGAGCAGGAACACCCCGTGCTCGAGCACGAACTGCACGGTCATCCAGTTCGTGTGCTCGCTGATCCTCTCGGTCGCGGCCAGCTGCCGCGCGCCGCGGTGACCTGTGACGAGCCCCGCCACGACCACGGCCAGCACCCCCGAGGCCCCGATCTCCTCGGCGGGGATGAACGCGATGAACGGCACGATGAACGAGACCGTCGTGGTGAGGACCGGATCGTTGAGCCGGGCGCGCACCGTCACCGAGACCCAGCCGATGACTAGGCCGACAAGGACGGCGGCGGCGACCGCGTAGAGGAAGTCACCAGCGACGGCCAGCAGGCTGACGGACCCCGCAGTGGCGGCGACGGCCGAGCGCAGCAGCACGAGAGCAGACGCGTCGTTGACGAGGCTCTCGCCCTCGAGGACCGTCACGAGCCGCGACGGCAGCCCGAGCCGCTTCCCGATCGAGGTCGCCGCGACGGCGTCCGTCGGGCTGATGACCGCACCCAGCGCGATCGACGCCGCGAGGTTGAGGTCGGGGATCAACCAGTAGATGACGTACCCGGTCGCGACAGACGTGAGGAGCACGAGCGTGACGGACAGCCCCGCGATCGGCTTGAGGTTGCGCCGCAGGTCCATGACCGGCACGTTGACGGCCGCCGAGTAGAGCAACGGTGGCAGCACCCCCGCGAGGATCCACTCGGGGTCCACCTCGAAGTCCGGGACGATCGGCGTGTAGCTGATCGCGATCCCGACGAGCAGCAAGATGAGAGGAGAGGCGATCCCGGTCCTCCGCGAGAACACCGCGCACGCGACGATGAGCGCCACCGCGCCCAGGACCAGCACCATCGGTTCCATCAGGTCGTTCCTCCGCGTCCCACATCCGTCGGGGCGTCGCGCCCCGGGGCAACCCTAGAACACTGCCTCTCGTGACACCCTGCGCTGGTACTGTCCTGGACCCATGAGCACCAGCCCGCACGGACCCCGCCCAGAGCACCACGACGAGGCGACGCTCGTCGTCACG
Source organism: Sanguibacter biliveldensis (assembly GCF_033798665.1). NCBI lineage: Bacteria > Bacillati > Actinomycetota > Actinomycetes > Micrococcales > Sanguibacteraceae > Sanguibacter > Sanguibacter biliveldensis. Next base: position 2,091,905 of record NZ_CP138359.1, on the reverse strand, counting down.
GGCGCCCAGGTGATGGACCGTGACGGGACGTTCTCCCCGGCGACGGTGACAGTCGTCGGCGGGACGATCGTCGCGGTCGAGCGCGGCGGCACGGGAGTCATCGGCGGGCCGAGCGGGGGCGCGGGCCACGGTGACGAGCGAGTGCCCGGCACGTTTCGGCATGACGTGCACAGTGGTGGTGCGACCTTGGACGACGTGCAGAGCGACGGTGCGCGCCTCGGCATCGGTCGAGGTGCGAGTGACGGCGGTCCGTCGCAGGGTGCTGCGGACAGGCGAAGGTCCGGAACCGTCCGCCACCTCGACGCCTCCGGGCGTTGGCTCATGCCCGGCGTGGTCGACTGCCACACCCACCTCGGTTGGACCACGTTCCTCCCCGAAGACGAAGACGAAGACGACGACGACAGAGACGAAGGCGGAGCTGGGGCCACCGCCGCGGATCACCCCATGGCCTCCGACGCCGACCGCGCCGACGCCGCGCTCCTCTCACGTGCCGCCCCGGGTCTTGCGGCCACCCTGCGCGCGGGCGTGACCTCGGTCCGCGACGCGGGTGGTGCTGCGTCCGCGATCCGCGAAGCCCTCGTCGCCGGTCGTCTCGTGGGCCCGCAGATGCAGACGGCCGTCGCGACGATCACCGACGAGCTGGCCCGCGACCCCGCCGCGCTCCGAGCCCGGGTGCGCTCTCTCGTGGCCGAGGGTGCCGACTGGATCAAGGTGGTCGCGACCGGGGGAGTGATGGCGCCCGACGGCTCCGAGGACGAGTCGCCCTTCGACGAGCGCGACCTCCGGGCCGTGGTCGACGAGGCTGCCGGGCTCGGCGTGCGGGTGATGGTGCACGCGTGGGGCGGCGACGCCCTGACGCACTCGATCGCCGCCGGGGTGGCCTCCGTCGAGCACGGGATGTTCCTCACCGAGCGCCAGGCAGACGTCGGAGCGGCTCGCGGTGTCGTGCTCGTCCCGACGCTCGCGATCTACAGCGAGGTCGCCGAGATGGCCCGCAGAGGAGAGCTGCCCGAGCGGGTCCGCGCCCGAGCGTCCCGAGTCGTCGAGGCGCACCCGCGGGCGGTCCGTCGTGCGGTCGAGGCAGGCATGACCGTCGCGATGGGCAGCGACTTCGGGACGACAGACCAGCACGGCCGCAACCTCACGGAGATCGACCACCTGGCGGCTGCTGGTCTCGGAGCAGCCGGCGCGCTCGTGGCAGTCACGCAGGCAGGCGCACGGCTCCTCGGTCGGGGGTCCGGGGTGCTCGAGCCGGGCCAGGTCTTCGACGCTGTGCTGCTCACGAGCGACCCGACCGACACTGCGGTGCTCCGCGACCCACGAACCGTCGAGACGGTGTTTCTCGGAGGGGCTGCTGTCAGCTGACTGGGGTGCTGGCGGGCCATCAGGTGGCGAGGTTCGTTCCCCGCAGTCCGCGCCGTCCCCGCAGTCCGCGCCATCCCCGCAGTCCGCGCAGTCCCCGCCGGACCTGCCGGACCTGCCGGACCTGCCGCGTCCGCCGTGTGTGCGGTGCGTGCCCCGCTCGAAGTCTCCTCGTCGGCTGCTCTGCCTGCCGCGACGGCAACTCCCTCGGCGCTCGCCCCGGCCGACGCCTGCTGACCCCGTCGCCCTACCGCGCGCCCAACCTTCCCGTCATGTGGGACGATGCTGTCCACGCCGTCCGAAGCGTGAAATCGTCGGACGAGCACCCCGCGTACGCTGCCCCTTCCCGGGTGGCAGTCCTCCGCGCGCGGGCCCCGCCGAGAACCCTCGGCTGACACGACAGGAAGCACCGACGTGAACATCACGCGCCCCCGGACCATGACACGCACGACGACGACGCGGACCGCCTCCGCGGTCGCCCTGTCGGCAGCCCTGGCCGTCGCGCTCTGTTCGTGCTCCTCGGGCTCAGGGGACGCAGACTCGGGAGGCTCGGCGACGACCCCCTCGACGGGTGCCTCGACCGAGACCACCTCTGCCGAGCCCCAGCCCGGCGGCACCCTGACCTTCGCCCGCACGCAGTCACCGACGTCGCTCGACCTGCACCGCGAGATCACCGCGAACAACGCCTTCGCGATCGACAAGGTCTTCGAGCCCCTGCTCGCCTTCGACGCCGAGGGGCAGATCGAGCCGTGGCTCGCGAGCGAGTACTCCTCGAGCGACGACGGCCTCGTCTGGACCTTCACGCTGCGCGACGGCGTCACCTTCTCCGACGGCACGCCGCTCACCCCGGCCGACGTCGTCTTCTCCCTCCAGCGCCACCTCGACATCGGTGGGCCGCTCCCGCTCGGAGCCCCGATCACCTCGATCGAGGCCCAGGGAGAGAACACTGTCGTCATCACGCTCTCTGCCCCGTACACCCCCTTCGCGGCCGAGCTCGCCGGGTTCGCCAACGGCATCCTGCCGAAGGACCTCGGCGGCGTCGACGAGGCCACGTTCTTCAAGAACCCTGTCGGCACAGGCCCCTTCGTCGTCGACGAGTGGACCGAGGGCGGCGACATCTCCTTCACGGCCAACGAGAGCTACTGGCAGGACGGCAAGCCGTACCTCGACGAGGTCGTCTACAGGCTCGTCCAGGACGACAACCAGCTCGTCGCGCAGCTCCAGGCCGGTCAGGTCGACGTCATCGACTCCGTGTCGAGCGCCAACGTCGCCACGCTCCAGTCGAACACCTCCCTCGCCGTGAGCATCACGCCCGGGTGGCAGGTCGAAGAGCTGTTCTTCAACACCCTCGACGAGCACTTCAAGGACCGCGACGTGCGTCGCGCGGTCTCCTACGCCCTCGACCGCGAGGGCATCGTCCAGGCGACCAGCTTCGGCACCGCCGAGGTCGCCGGCTCGGTCCTGCCGCCGTCGATCCCCGGCTACGACGACTCGATCACGACCCTCGACTACGACGTCGAGGCAGCCAAGGACGCGATCGCCGACTCTGCCTACCCCGACGGGTTCAGCACCTCGCTGCTCATCGCCTCGGGCAACGACCTGCGCGCGCAGGAGGCACAGATCATCCAGGCGCAGCTCGCCGAGATCGGCATCACGGTCCAGATCGAGTCGATCGACCTCGCGGCCTTCCGTGAGCGCTTCCGTGCCTTCGACTACTCCTTCATGCTCAACGGTGCGACGAGCGACGCCGCCGACCCGAACGGCATCGTCACCTTCCAGGCAGACCCCGAGGGCGGGACCAACGGCTACTGGACGCACTACTCCAACGACGAGGTCACCCAGCTCATCACCGAAGGTCGCACGCTGCCCGACGGGGACGAGCGCACGCAGGTCTACTCGCAGATCCAGCAGCTGATCGCCGACGACGCTCCCTTCATCCCGCTGTCCTACCCGTCGAACATCAAGGCCTCGTCGGCCAAGGTCCAGGGCCTCACGGTCCTGCCCAACGGCAGCGTCCGCCTCCAGGACACCTGGCTCGAGCAGTAGATGACCCGGGGTTCGCTCCGGTGGCTGCGGCGCACCGTCCTCACGGTGGTCCCCGTGGTCGTCGGGGTGGTCCTGGCCACCTTCTTCCTCCTGCGGCTCGTCCCGGGCGGTCCGGCCGCGGCGATCCTCGGCGACCAGGCGACCGACCAGGCCGTCGCCGACCTCGAGGCCGAGCTCGGCCTGGACCGTCCGGTGCTCGCCCAGCTGTGGAGCTTCGTCGTGAGCGTCGTGGTCCACGGAGACTCGGGGACCTCGCTGCTCTACGGGGTCCCCACCCGTGAGCTGATCCTGGACAGGGTCGGGGTGAGCCTGGAGATCGTGGCGCTCTCGGTCGTCTTCACGGTCGTCCTCGTCGTGCCGCTGGCGCTGCTCGCAGCCCTGCACAAAGACCGCGCGATCGACCATGTGATCCGCGTGGTCCCCGCGGTCGGGCTCGCGATGCCGACGTTCTGGGTCGGGCTCCTGCTGATCCTCGTCTTCGCCGTCAACCTCGGCTGGTTGCCCGCAGGTGGCGGTGACCAGGGGATCCGCAGCCTCGTGCTTCCAGCAGCAGCCGTCGCCGTGTCGCTCACCCCGGTCCTGGTCCGCACGCTGCGGGCCCAGCTGCTCGAGGTGCTCGACGCCGACTTCGTCGCCACGCTCACCGCCGCAGGTCTCCCACGGCGGAGAGTCCTGGTGCACGTGCTGCGCAACGCGGCCCTGCCGACGGTGACCCTGTTCGGCCTCAACATCGCCTACATGATCGGAGGGACCCTCGTGGTCGAGCGGGTCTTCGCGATCAACGGGCTCGGCGCCCTGATGTTCGACTCGATCGGCAGCCGGGACTTCCCGGTCGTGCAGGGTGTCGCCCTGTTCTGCGCTGTGCTCGTCGTCCTCGTGACGGTTCTGACCGACCTCGTCGTCAACCGTCTCGACCCACGCACCAGGATCGCGGCATGAGCGCTGACCTCGTCGCGGCCGCCGCCGAGCCGCCCGCAGACCGGCCGGGCCGACCAGAGCACCCCGGCGCCCTCGTCGACCCGGCAGGCACCGGCGAGACCGACCCGCGCGAGGGGTCCGAACGCATCGCCCGCCGCGCCGACCCGACGTGGCGCCGCGCGCTGCGCACCCCCGCCTTCGTCGCGGGCGTCGTCATCACGGCATCGATCGTCGTCGCTGCCGTCTTCGCCCCGCTGCTCGCGACCCACGACCCGGCCGCCCAAGACCTGCTCAACGGTCTCCAGCGGCCGTCGGCCGCGCACTGGCTCGGGACCGACCAGCTCGGCCGCGACCTCTACTCACGCCTGCTCTACGGGGCGCGGACCGATCTGCGGATCGCGGGGCTCGCCGTCGTCGTGCCCTTCGTGACGGGGGTCCTGCTCGGCACCGTCGCCGGCTACGTCGGCGGCCGGTTCGACTGGGTCGTCGCCCGGGTGGTCGACACCGTCGTGGCCTTCCCCTTCTACGTGATCGTCGTCGCGGTGGTCTTCGCTGTCGGCGCGGGGGAGAAGGGCATCTACGTGGCGCTCGCCCTCGTCGGGTGGGTCACCTACGCACGGGTGCTGCGCAACACGACCGCCGTCTACAGGGCGTCCCCCTGGGTGGTCGCAGCACGGGGCGGAGGCCTGTCCCACGGCAGGGTGGTCGTGCGGCACATCCTCCCGAACACCCTCACCCAGGCCGTCGTGCTGCTGATGAACGACGTCGTCTTCGTCATCGTCGCGGTCGTCACGCTCAGCTACCTCGGTCTCGGTGTCCAGCCGCCGACCCCCGACTGGGGGACCATGATCACCGACGGCAAGGCCTTCATCTCCACGCAGTGGTGGCTGTCGGTGGCCCCCGGGGCGCTCGTCGTCTACACGGGCATCGGGCTGTCCCTCCTCGGCGACGGCATCGCCGACGTCTGGAGAGCGGAATGATCGGGACAGCGACATGACCAGGACAGCCGCAGCACCCGGCCACGCCGTCACCGTACGCGGGCTGACCATCGCCTCACGGACGGGCACGCTCGTGCACGGCATCGACCTCGACGTCTCGGCAGGCGCCGCTGTCGGGCTGGTCGGGGAGTCGGGCTCGGGCAAGAGCCTCACGCTGCGCTCCGTGATCGGTCTGCTGCCCCGCGGCGTCGAGATCACTGGCGGGAGCGTCGGCGTCACAGGCCGGCTCGGCATGGTCTTCCAGGACCCGTCGAGCGCCCTCGACCCCCTCGTGACCGTCGGCAGCCAGGTCATGGAGGTCTGCCGTCACGTCCGGGGGATGACCAAGGCGGCTGCACGCCGCCGCGCCGTCGAGCTCTTCGAGGAGGTCGGCATCCCCGACCCCGAGCGTCGGCTGCGCTCCTACCCGCACGAGCTCTCCGGCGGCCAGCGCCAGCGCGTCGTGCTCGCCGTCGCCCTGGCCGCCGAGCCCGACGTCCTGCTCTGCGACGAGCCCACGACGGCGCTCGACGTCACAGTGCAGGCGCAGGTGCTCGCGCTGATCGAGAGGCTGCGGGTCGACCGCGGCCTCACGGTGGTCTTCGTGAGCCACGACCTCGCTGTCGTCAGCCAGGTCTGCAGCACGGTCTCGGTGATGCAGGCCGGTCGGGTCGTCGAGTCCGGGACGATCGACCAGGTGGTCGGCGCGCCGCAGCACCCGTACACGCGCACGCTGCTCGACGCCGTGCTCGAGATCCCCGAGGCAGGAGCGCCGTGAGCAGACCAGAGCACCACGAGCAGCAGGGGACGACGGGAGCTCGACATGCCCAGGCCTCCGCAGGGCCCGAAGCCCCTCGCTCACCGGGTCCCCGCCCCCCGCGTCTCGAGCTGCGCGACCTCGAGATCGCCTACGGCAGCACCCGAGTGGTCCACGGTGTCAGCCTGCGCGTCGAGGCCGGCAGCGTCCTCGGGATCGTGGGCGAGTCCGGGTCTGGCAAGACCTCGGTGGCCCGGGCCGTGGCCGGAGAGCTCGCCCCGGCAGGTGGCGAGGTGCTGCTCGACGGCGAGGTGCTGGCCGGCACGTCCCGGACGATCGCGCAGCGGCGCGCAGTGCAGGTCGTCTACCAGGACCCTTACGCCTCGCTCAACCCGCGCATGACCGTCGGGCAGGTGCTGCGCGAGCTCTTGTCCGTCCACTCGATCGTGCCGCGCGGACAGGTGCGGAGCCGCACCATCGAGCTGGTCGAGCTCGTGCGGCTCCCGCCCGAGGTGCTCGACGCCCGCCCGCGCCAGCTCTCCGGTGGCCAGCGGCAACGGGTCGCGATCGCGCGGGCCCTCGCCCTCGAACCTCAGGTGCTCGTCGCCGACGAGCCCACCTCGGCCCTCGACGTCTCCGTCCAGCGCACGGTGCTCGACCTCCTGGCCGACCTGCGCGAGAGGCTCGGGCTGACCGTCGTGCTGATCTCGCACGACCTCGCGGTCGTGCGCCGGCTCTGCGACGCGGTGGTCGTCATGCGCGACGGCGTGATCGTCGAAGACGCCCCTGCCGACGCCTTCTTCCGCAGCCCCCAGCACCCCTACAGCCGGGCCCTGCTCGCCGCTGCACCGCGCCTGCGCCAGGCAGACCGGCTCCCCGAGACGACAGAGGACCTGCCGTGACGCACGTCGCCCGCCCCGCCCACCCCGACGCCTACCTGCTCGACCCCGCGCCTCTCCTGCCGTCGACGCTCGCAGGCATCGAGCAGCAGCTCGCCCGGCTCCTCGGCTCCGACGCCCCGGTCGTGGTGTTCCAGGCCGAGGCGATCCTCGCCCTCGAGGCTGTCGCGACGGCCCTGGCGGCACCTGGTCGGGCGGCGATCAACGTCGCGACAGGACCGTACGGCGTGATCTTCGGCGACTGGATGCGCCGCGCAGGCGCGCGAGTGGTCGACGTCGAGAGCGCGCTCGACTCCGTCGCGACGGTCGAGCAGGTCGTCGCGGCCCTCGACGCCCACCCGGACGTGGCGGTGCTCGCCCTCGCCCACGCCGAGGCCGCGACAGGCGGGTCGAACCCCGTCACCGAGATCGTGCGGGCCGCCCGCGAGCGGGGCGTCGTCACGGTCGTCGACGCCGTCGCCTCGGTCGGTGCCGAACCCGTCGACCCGACCGCCTGGGGCGCCGACGTCTGCGTGATCGGACCGCAGAAGGCCCTCGCCGGGCCCGCCGGCATCAGCGCTGCGACGGTGTCGGACCGCGCGTGGGACCTCGCGGAGTCCCACCCGGCCCCGCTGCGGAGCTCGTCGCTCTCCCTGCTCGACTGGCGGGACGGCTGGTTGCGGACGGACCGCTCGGTCATCCCGGGGACCCCGTCGGTCCTCGAGACCCGTGCTCTCGGCGCTGCGCTCGACAGAGTCGAGACCGAAGGACTCCCTGCCGTCGTCGCACGTCACGAGGCTGCGGCGTCGCGGGCGCGTGCTGGTCTCGCAGACCTCGGGCTCAGGCCCTGGCAGCGCGGACCGCAGGGCTATGCGTCGGTCGTCACGACCGTCGCCGTGCCTGAGGACGTCGACCCTCGAGCCTTCACCGAGGCTGCCGTGGCCGCAGGCCGAGGCCTGGTCGTCGCCGGCCCCGGCTCGCTCGCCGGACGGCTCGTGCGGATCAACCACACCGGACGCAGCGCGACGGCCGAGGCCGTCGACCTGGCGCTCGAGGCTCTCGCGACGGCGTGTGCCACGGCGGGCCGCCGGACCAGGTGAGCGGCGCCGCTCGGCCGACCGACCGACCGGCCGCTCGGACGACCGGCCGACCGGCTGACCGGCAGCCGGCGCCGCCTCGTGCCTCGCGCCTCGGGCCTCGTGTCTCAGGCCTGATCGTGCTGACGTCACGAAGATCTCGGCCAGCGTGACCGCACCCGGGCTGTTCTCCCCATGGCCGCGCCAGGCATCTGCCCAGCGCAGGGGGTTACGATGCGACGGGTCCTGCGGCGTCGCCGCAGCGACAGCATCGCGGGCGAGAGCCCACGTCACCACCTACGCGGAGGACATCCATGGCGTTCTGGGACCAGCTCAAGACGAAGACCTCGGAGATGAGCGAGCAGCTCTCGACGAAGACCAAGCAGTTCAAGAACAAGGACTTCGCCAACGGCAGCATGGCGATGTGCGCGCTCATCGCCGCCGCCGACGGGTCGATCGACCCCGCCGAGCGTCAGAAGACTGCCGCGCTCATCATGAGCAACGACGTGCTCGCCGTCTTCCCGCCGGCTGAGCTCAAGGAGAAGTTCGACCACTTCTGCGACCGTCTCGAGCGCGACTACGACTTCGGCAAGGTCGAGGCCATCAGCGCGATCTCCAAGCTCAAGCCGAAGCAGGACCAGGCACGCGCCGTCCTGCAGATCGGCGTGATCATCGGCGGTGCCGACGGCACCTTCGACGAGCACGAGCGGCTGGCCGTCCGGGAGGCGTGCTTCGCCGTCGGGATCGCCCCGACCGAGTTCGACCTCTGAGGCTGAGCACGACGATCTGGCTGAGCACGACGGTCTGGACGAGCGGCGTCGGGGTGAGTGATGCCCGGGCGAAGAGTGTCCGGGCGAGCGACCTCTGGACGAGCTACACCTAGACCAGCAACACCTAGACGCTGCACGACGACGGCGGCTCCTTCTCGACGAGGGAGCCGCCGTCGGCGTGCGGAACCCCAGACGACTGCAGTGCTCGAGACGACGGCAACCCCACCTCAGACGACGGCAACCCCACCTCAGACGACGGCAACCCCACCTCAGACGACGGCAGCCCTTCCTCAGACGACGTCTGCGAGCGTCCGACCCGTGACGAGAGGCTCGGCCGTGCGCAGCGGGTTGAGGTTCGTCACGGGGGCCTCGACGGCTGCGGGCAGCGAGACCACGGTGTCGACGGACACGAAGGAGTGCCCGAGCTGAGGTTCGAGCACGGGGTACGTGCCGTCCATCGCGAGCCTCACGGCGGCCCACGGCAGGTTGAGCCCGGTGAGCGAGGCGGCGTACAGCCCACCTGACGGTCGGGTGTTCACCTCGAGGAGCGCGAGCTCTCCCCGCCACCAGCGCAGCTGCGTGTTGGTCAGGTACGCGAGCTGGTAGGAGTCGACCATCCTGTGGGCGATCTCCACGGCGCGCGGCTCGTCGTCGAGGAAGGTGCGCTTGCGCCCGGACTTGGCGCGAGGGAGCGCCGCGAGGGTCTCGCCGAAGGGCGTCGAGAGGCAGTCGACGCTGATCTCCGGGGACGCCATGTACGGCAGCACCATGAAGGTCGGCAGCTCGCGGCCGGCTGCTGCGGCACGCTCGAGGGCGAAGGCGACCTCGTCGGTGCGGATCTTGTGCGCGGGGGCGGCGAGCAGGTCGTCGAGGGAGGCGACCGAGTCGTCGAGGATGCGGAAGCCCTCGGCACCGACACCCTGGAGCGGCTTGATGCAGACGACCTCGTCGGCCTCCAGCTCGGCACGCAGCGACGCGACGGCGTCGACGAAGGCGTCCGCCCCCTGGGCCGTGCGCCACGGTGGCACCGGCACCCCGAGCGCTGACGCCGACGCGTAGGTCGCGTCCTTGTCGTCGAGCAGCGCGATCGACGCGGCGGGGGAGGCGAGCACGTGCACACCGATCGCGGCGAACTCGGCCGCGCGCTGCGCGATCGCGAGCATCTCCTTGCCGGGCAGCAGCACGTCGATCGCGTGCTGCTGGCAGAAGGTCAGCGCCCAGTCGACGTAGGCGTCACCGGAGAGGCGCGGCTCGATCTGCGTGACGTCGGCTGCCTGGAGCACAGGAGACGTCTCGTCGGTGTGGGTGGCGAAGAGCCGGACGGGCGTGTTGTCCGGGTTGGAGCGGAGCATCTGCAGGAACCAGTAGTTGGTCGCGTAGGTGCGGTTGAGCCAGATGTTCAGTGTCACGGAGTCCCTGCTCGACAGCGGTAGGAGAGGTGGAGGACCTGGTGCGTCGTCGAACCTCGCCTCGACGCACAAGTTTACGCTGGTCGCGAACTTCCTGATACCACACACCGCAGTCTGCTGAGTCACGTCTGCGACGGGATGACCCGGGTCAGGAAAGAATGTCAGGCACCGGCCCCGGTAGCTCAGGCGCCACCGGCGAGCTGCTGCTCGAAGGGCACGAGACCTGCCAGGAGGTCAGGGACTGCCGACGTCGGCTCGTGGGCGGCCACGAGAGCCGCCAGCTCCCCGGCGCCCCGGGTGATGCGCGACGCCAGCTCGCCTGTCGAGGCGTCGCCGGAGCCCCAGTCCTCGGAGGCCGCGAAGACTGCGGTCGGTGCCACGACGGCCCGCAGGTATGCGAAGAGCGGCCGCAGCGCGTGGTCGAGGGCGAGCGAGTGACGGGCGGTCCCAGCAGTTGCCCCGAGCAGGACAGGCGTCCCGACGAGCGCCTTGGAGTCCAGGATGTCCACGAAGCTCTTGAACAGGCCCGAGTACGACGCCGTGAAGATCGGCGTGACCGCGATGACCCCGTCGGCGTGCTCGACGGCCTCGACGACCTCCTTGAGACGCGGAGAGGGGAAGCCTGTCAGCAGGTTGTCGGTGATGTCGTGCGCGAGGTCGCGCAGGTCGACCGTCCGGAGCTCGACGGCGACACCGCGCCGCTCGAGGTCGGTGACGGTGTCGGCCACGAGACGGTCGGCGAGCAGGCGGGTGGAGGACGGCTGGCTCAGGCCTGCCGAGATGGCGACGAGTGTGCGGGTGTTCATGGTGGCTCCTGCGGGTTCGTGAAGGATGGTGAAGATGCCCTGGCGTGCGAGGCGTGCGAGGCGTGCGAGGCGTGCGAGGCGTGCGAGGCGTGCGAGGCGTGCGACGTGGTGCATGACGGCCGGGCTGGTGACAGCGCGGGCTGAGCATGGTGACCGGCGGCAGTCCGCGACTGCGCGTCTGCCGTCACGGTCGTGCCCTCAGTCGGGGATCGAGTCCTGGGCGGTCCGCAGCGTGGTGCAGAGGTCGAGCAGCATCGTCAGCTGCTGCTCGTCGAGTGCGGGCTCGAGGTACTTGCGGATGCTGCGCACGTGCCGGCGCCCGATCTCCTTCTGGAGCGCAGCGCCCTCGTCCGTCAGACGGATGAGGGTGCCGCGACGGTCTCCCTCCGCGGCGCACCGCGTGACGAGCCCCTTGGACTCGAGGCGTTCGACCATCCGGCTCAGGGACGGCTGGGTGACGAGCACCTCGCGGTTCAGCTCGTTGAGACGTAGACCCGCCGGCGCTGAGGTCAGGGTGAACAGCACGTCGTACTCGCGCATGCTCACCGGGTGCCAGATGTCGTCGGCGGAGAACCTGCGCATGAGCGCGACCTGAGCCCGGAACAGCGCCTCCCACGACGCTGCCGCGAGACGGCCGTCGACGGAGGCCCTGGTCGCGGCCGACGAGCCCGCGACTGACGAGCCCGCGACTGCCCGGCCCGCGACTGACGAGCCCGCGGCCGCCCGGCCCGGAGACCGGACGACCTCGGTCGTGGTCATCGTGCGGCGACGGGCGAGGCGCCCGTGACGTCGTCTGCGGGTGCGTAGACCGTGGAGTCGTGCGCTCCACCGGCCTTCGCCACGAGGGACGCGTGGGTCGGGGCGTCCGGGACGTGCGCCGGGCGTCCGACGGCCAGCTCCTTGCGGAGCACCGGCACGACCTCTTCGCCGAGCATGTCGAGCTGCTCGAGGACCGTCTTGAGCGGCAGGCCGGCGTGGTCCATGAGGAACAGCTGGCGCTGGTAGTCGCCGACGTGGTCGCGCATGGCGGCGTAGCGGTCGATGACCTCCTGCGGGCTGCCGACGGTCAGCGGGGTCTGAGCCGTGAAGTCCTCCATCGACGGGCCGTGGCCGTAGACCGGGGCGTTGTCGAAGTACGGGCGGAACTCGCGACGTGCGTCCTGGGAGTTCTTGCGCATGAAGACCTGGCCGCCGAGCCCGACGATCGCCTGGTCGGCCGTGCCGTGGCCGTAGTGCTCGAAGCGCTGGCGGTAGAGCGAGACCATCTGCTTCGTGTGCTCGATCGGCCAGAAGATGTTGTTGTGGAAATAGCCGTCGCCGTAGTACGCAGCCTGCTCGGCGATCTCCGGGGTCCGGATCGACCCGTGCCAGACGAAGGGTGCCACGCCGTCGAGGGGGCGCGGGGTCGAGGTGAAGCTCTGCAGCGGAGTGCGGAACTTCCCCTCCCAGTCGACGACGTCTTCGCGCCACAGGCGGTGCAGCAGCGCGTAGTTCTCGATCGCGAGGTTGAGCCCAGAGCGGATGTCCTTGCCGAACCACGGGTAGACGGGACCGGTGTTGCCGCGGCCCATCATGAGGTCCATCCGGCCGTCGGCGAGGTGCTGGAGAGTCGCGTAGTCCTCGGCGATCTTCACGGGGTCGTTCGTCGTGATGAGCGTCGTGGAGGTCGAGAGCAGGATGCGCTCGGTCTGCGCCGCGATGAAGGCGAGGGTGGTCGTGGGGGAGGAGGGCACGAAGGGCGGGTTGTGGTGCTCGCCCGTCGCGAAGACGTCGAGCCCGACCTCTTCGGCCTTGCGGGCGATCGCGATCGTCGCCTTGATGCGCTCGTTCTCGGTGGGGGTGCGGCCTGTGGTCGGGTCGGGGGTGACGTCGCCGACCGTGAAGATCCCGAACTGCATCATGGTGCCCAGCTCCTTAGATGTATGCGTTTGCATGTAGTTTACGCCTCAACTATCGAGGGGTGGAAGGTATTCCCGCTCAGACGTGCGTGAGGTGCGACACCTGTGCAGCCCTGCGGAAAAAGTGTGCCAAGCACACCGCACGAGCTGGGCCGCCTCGCGCCTCAACCTCACCACCGACCAACCGGCCCATATCGGCGTCCACGCCAGAAGATCAAGGCCTTAAGGCCCCCTTCGAGTGACCCACGTCACGCCTACGCTGCTGGAGGCGTGAGCACAGAGCCCGCGCACCCACGGCACCCGGTCAGGCCGTCCGACCTGACCGACCTGCGAGGACAGATGTGAGGAACCACGGTGAACCAGCTCTTGAGCACGGTGATCTTGCCCGCGGAGGTGCGCGCTGCACTGGAGTCAGCCCCGGACGTCTTCGTCCCTGCGACCCGCAGAAACCTGCTCGACCGTGCGACAGGGGCAGGCGCACCGCCCACCTTCGACGTCGTCTACGACGTCCAGGGGAGGGGGCCCGTCAAGGAGGCCGACGTGGTCCGGTGCAAGAACGGGATCGTCGTCAACTACCCCGAGGACTACCTGCGTCGGCGCGACCCGGACTGCATGCGCATCGCCGACGACCTGCCGACAGACAAGCCTCGGTACCGCGACACCTTCGGGGCGGAGTTCGCCCCGGTCCGCCAGGAGACCCTCGACTGGCTCGCCTCGCAAGAGCTCCTCGTCGTGCCCTTCCGCGCGGGCGGGCTCACCTACGGCACGCCGTCCCTCGCGATCGTCCCTGCCAACGCAGCGTTCTTCGCGACGGCCCTCGTCGACCTCCAGGGCTTCGTCGACCTGGCCGGGTCCGAGCCCTTCGCACCCCGGTCGATCATCTACGTCGCGCCTCCGTTCCGGCACACGCACTTCGACGGGCGGCAGGTGGTCGTGCACGACCGCTCGGAGACGCTCCACGAGATCTTCTCCTACAACCTCTACCCGGGTCCCTCCGCCAAGAAGGGCGTCTTCTCGGTCCTGCTCGACATCGGTGAGCAGGAGGGCTGGGTCACGGCCCACGCGTCTGCCGTCCGTGTGACCACGCCCTACGAGAACGAGACCGTGATCATGCACGAGGGCGCATCGGGCGGAGGCAAGTCCGAGATGCTCGAAGAGCTCCACCGTGAAGACGACGGCCGCATCCTGCTCGGGGTCAACGTCGTCTCCGACGAGCCCTACTACATGTCGCTCAGCGAGGTCTCGACCCTCAGCCCGGTCACCGACGACATGACGCTCTGCCACCCCTCGATCCAGAACGACTCGGGCAGGCTCGTGGTGACGGACGCCGAAGACGGCTGGTTCCTGCGGACCGACAGCATGACGTCCTACGGCTCCGACCCGAACCTCGAGTCGGTGACGGTCCACCCCGACGAACCGCTCGTGTTCTTCAACATGCAGGGTGTCCCCGGGGCGACCTGCCTCATCTGGGAGCACACCCTCGACTCCGACGGGACCCCGTGCCCGAACCCGCGCGTCGTCGTGCCCCGCCGGATGATCAAGAAGATCGTGCTCGACGCCGCCGAGGAGGTCGACGTCCGCAGCTTCGGCGTCCGGATGCCGCCGGCGACCCGCGACGACCCCAGCTACGGGATCATGGGGATGCTCCAGGTGATCCCGCCCTCGCTCGCCTGGTTGTGGCGTCTCATCGCACCGCGTGGGCACAAGAACCCGTCGATCATCGAGACCCAGGCCTCTGTCGAGGCGACCAAGCACCGCATGGTCGCCGAGGGGGTGGGCTCGTACTGGCCGTTCTCGACAGGCACCAAGGTCGCTGCCGCGAACCTGCTGCTGCGGCAGATCGTCGACGCGCCGCGTACCCGGTACGTCCTCGTCCCCAACCAGCACATCGGGGCCTACAAGGTCGGCTTCACGGCAGAGTGGCTGACCCGCGAGTACCTGGCTCGTCGCGGTGGTGCGACCTTCAGGCCTGACCACCTCACGCCGGCCCGCTGCCCGCTCTTCGGCTATGCGCTGACCGAGATGAAGATCGACGGACAGCTCGTCCGCCCGACGTTCTTGCAGCCCGAGAACCAGTCCCAGGTCGGGGAGGAGGCCTACGACACCGGCGCGAAGATCCTCACGGACTTCTTCAAGAGCGAGCTCCCGCAGTTCCTCACCGACGACCTCGACCCCCTGGGCCGCGCGATCATCGAGACGTGCCTGGCGGACGGGAGCGTCGAGCAGTACGTCGCGCTCACCCCGATCGTCTAGCGGGTCGAGGCGGTCGATGCGGTCGGGGTGCGACCAGGCCGGAGACGCTGCAGCAGCAGGTAGAGCTCGCAGCCGAGGCAGAGGTCGAAGGCAGCGTTGAGGAAGGCTGCCACGAGGGCGACCGCAGCACTGACAGGAACAGCCGCAGCGACACCGAGCACCCCGAGGAGCAGACCCACCTCGGTGACGCCCAGTCCGACCCCCTGGGCGAACCGCGGTGGGCGAGGGTCTTCGAGCTCGGCCGGCGCAGACAGGCGCGGGCGCACCCAGCGCCGGAAGATGGCGCCCTGGAGCGTCCCCTGCGAACCGCGCACCGTGCCGACGGCGAAGAGCAGCACGGCGACCCCGAGCAGCACGAAGGCAGCCGTCGACGTGCCGAGCAGGACGACGACAGCCAGCAAGACCGCCGTCAGTGCCGCCCCGAAGCGCGGGCCTCGGGGGTCGATGCCCGCAGGAGCGCCGGCTGTCGGTGTCGGGGAGGTGGTCTCGGTCATGCTCGTCTCGTCTCTGATCGTGCCGGGCGCTGAGCCTCGAACTCCGGGACCACGTCGAGAGCCGCGACGGCCTGGGTGGGGGTCATCGCACCGGAGCTGCGCCCTCGTTCCAGGCCTGCGCCGTCGAGCACGATCACCGTCGGTGTCCGCAGCACCCGGAGCGTCCGCACCAGGTCCGGGTGCTGCGCCGCGTCCAGCTCGACGTGCGCGACCCCTGGTGCGTCGTCGACCAGGCGGCCGAGGACAGCGGCCGTACGACGGCACGGGGTGCAGACCTCGGAGGAGAGCTGGACGAAGGTCGCCCGGCGCCCGAGCGTCGCACCCGCGGCCTGCACAGCATCGAGGAGCAGCTGGTCGGCCAGGGGAGCGGAGTCCCGAGCAGGGCGCACGGACCGCACCGTCCCGGAGCGCTGAGCCCGGACCCACCAGGCGGCCGAGACGATCCCGAGCAGCACGGCCAGCAGGACGGCACGTCCACCAGACGTCGTGAGGAGAGAGGTCATGAGCTCCTGCGATCGTGGTGGTCCGGCGGGTCGGTGCAGTGAAGCACGCCAGGACGATGATCGGTGCGGTCGGGTGCCCATATCTCACCAGTCGAACCTGATCCGCGCTTCCTGGTATAAATAGTGTGCCAAGCGCGTACCGCTAGCCGGAAAGCACCCAGATGACCTCACCACCCACACCAGCAAGGACGAGATACCCAAGACCGCCCGTCACCCTCCACGAGGCGGAGACCGTCTGGCGTGACCTCGCGAGCGCTGCCACGGCCGACGGGGCGAAGCCGGAGACCGTGCGCCTCGCCGTCATCGTGGGGCTCGTCCGGTGCACAGGTGCCCGCTATTCCGACCTGCTGCGCTGCACGGTCGACTCCTTCGACCTCGAGGAGGGGAGCGTGGTGGTCCAGCACGGCAAGCACCGGGTCGCGCACGAGCACCTGCTCGACGACAGCGCCCTCGTCGTGCTGCGACGCTGGCTGGTCGTGCGAGACGAGCTGTGCGTCGAGCTGGAAGGGTCGGTCCCGCGCGCGCTCCTGCTCACCGTCCACCACACCCACGACAACGGGGTCACTGTCGCTGCGGGGCTGCCCATCACCCGGCAGGGGCTCGTGCTCTCGTGGCGGCGGTTCGTCCAGCGCACCAACGCACGGCACGCGGGGGTCCGGCCGCCTCTGCCGACACGCTTCGAGCAGGTGCGCAGGGCCTGGGCGGCTACCGACGAACCCTGAGCCGGACCAGAGGGGTCTGAGAGGACCGCGACGGGCACCTACCATCGTCTGATGCCCTCGTACCGCGTGGTCCTGACCGTCGGAGCCCTTGTGCCGGGCGTCGCCGCCCCTGACGTGCTGCCGGCAGCAGCCCAGGCGGCACGAGACCTCGTGACCGTCGAGGCCTACGACGTCGGCGTCGTCTCTGGCGAAGCCCGACTCACCGTGAGGTTCACCGCCGACGACGACGCGTCGGCCTGGCGTGTCTACGACCACGTCTGCTCGACCACGGGAGTCCTCGTCGACGTCCCGGCCGCGCGGCTCACCCAGCGCTACGGACCCAGGTGGCACCCGGTCCGTCGGGGCTGAGCTGTCGGGGCTGTCTCACCAGACCGTCCTGCTGCGGCACCCGTGGCGCCCGGTGCGACGGCGTCCTAGTCTGGTGCTCTCCTCATCGGCGAGGGCGGGACCATGGTGTGGATCGTGCTTCTGGTGGCTCTGCTCGTCGGCGTGCTCGCGGCCTGGGTGCTCCTCCGGCGGGCTCGCTCGTTCCCGCGCGCCCGTCCCTCGTCGAAGCCTGCGGCACCTGAGATCGACCCCTTCGAGATCCTCGCCCTGCAGCTGCGCCTCTCGACTCTCGCCACGCAGATCCAGCGCATCGAGCACGACGAGACCTCTCTGGCCCGGGCCCACCACCTGCGGGCCACCCAGTACGCCTACGACGCGATCCTGCGTCAGGCGTGCCTGCTCGTCGGGCTCGACGACCAGTCGCGGTCACCGGCGACAGACGAGCTGGTCAGCGACACCTGGGTGGTCGACGAAGACGAACGGATGCGGCAAGAGCTCGAGCTCTGCGCGAGAGGCTGGTCGTGGTGACGGCCACCCGCCTGGGTGCCGTCACGCAGGGATGTCGCTGACCTGCCAGCCCCGCACGACGGGCACCGTCCCGCCGGCTGTCTCAGACGCGACGAGCTGGTCGTAGGAGGCGAGGTCCCGCGGACGCAGCAGCACGGCCAGCTCGACGCCCGTCCCGTACGCAGGCGTCGCGAAGACCGCCCTGTGCACGTGGCACCATTCCCGCAGGACGTTCTCGAGACGACCCGCCGACGCGTGGTCCGTCTCGAGAACGACCTCGACCCGGGGCTCGCGAGCCACGACGGTCGCCCTGTCGAGCACCTCGCTCACCGACGACGAGTAGGCCCGGACGAGGCCACCGGCCCCGAGCAGGACGCCGCCGAAGTACCGGGTGACCACCACGACCACGTCGGTGAGCCCGCGGTGCCGCAGGACCTCGAGCATGGGCACACCGGCGGTGCCCGACGGCTCGCCGTCGTCCGACGAGCGCTGCCTGTCGGCGCGCTGCCCGACGACCAGCGCCACACAGCTGTGCCGGGCGTCCCAGAGCTCCTTGCGGACAGCCGCGACGACAGCGTCAGCCTCCTCGACCGACTCCACGTGCGTGGCCCGGGCGATGAACCGCGACTTCTTGATGACGAGCTCGTGGACCGCCGTGCCCTCGACGGTCGACGGCAGCACGAGGTCTGCCGGAAGGTCTGCGGGCAGCTCGAGGCGAGGGGTCGGGTCCACCGGGCGAGCCTACGCGGGCCCACGCAGGCCCGTGCAGGACCGGGTGTCCCCGGGTGCGCCATCGACGGGCTCGTCCGAGACTGGAGTGGACCCATCCACCGGCGGAAGGAGCACACAGTGCCACGCGAAGACCCAGGACCGAGCGTGAAGGACCCCGAGCTCTACGAGAAGCTCCGCGACGAGGGCAGCTCGAAGGGCAAGGCCGCAAGGATCGCCAACGCAGCCGCGCGAGACTCGCGGTCGCAGGTCGGCAAGCGGGGCGGCGACTCTCCGCCCTACGACGAGTGGACTGTGGCAGACCTGCGCGGACGTGCGAAAGAGGTCGGGCTGACCGGGTACTCCTCGATGCGCAAGGCCGAGCTGATCGAGGCCCTGCGCAGGTGAGACTGCGTTCAGCTGCCGCACTGTGCAGTTGCCGTACCGTTCATCTGCAGCGCCGTTCAACTGCAGCACCGCGCAGCCTGATGACCGCCGTGGCTCCCTGCCGCTGTCATCGACCAGCCCTCCGCAGCCCTCGACGGACGCATCCACTGCTCAGACGCGACGAAGGCTCCGACCGTCTCGGTCGGAGCCTTCGTCGTCAGGGGGGTCTGTGACCCTTCACTCCTGGGTCAAGAGGACTTCTTGGCCTTCTCGTCGGCCTTCTCGGCTGCACCGACCTCGGTCGTCTCGTCGGCGGTGCTCAGCGAGCCCCCCGAGGACTCCAGGTGGGCGCGCACGAACCAGTGGAACAGCTCGAGCTCGTGCAGGTGACCGATGAGCAGGTCGTTCGTGACGTCGTCGAGCTCTTCGACGTCGGTCGCGGCCTTGCGGTGGTCCGTGATGACACCCTGGTACACCTCGTCGAGGGCACCGAGGTGCGCGATCGTCGTGGCACGGCCGAGGGAGTAGTCGTCCCAGGAGCGCTCCGACACGATCACGCCGGGCGTCCCGCGGGGAGCGACACCGAGGGTCGCGATGCGCTCGGCTGTCGCGTCGACCATGAGGCGGACGGCGTCGACCTGAGGGTCGAGCATCTCGTGGACCGCGATGAAGTGCGGGCCCACGACGTTCCAGTGGATGTGCTTGAGCGTCAGCGCCAGGTCGTTCAGGGCGGTGAGCCGGAGCTGCAGGATCCGGGCGACCTCCTGGCCCTGCTCAGGCGTGAGCGAGGGGACGGTGTACTTGGGCAGTTGCTTGCGAGCCATCATGTTCGCAGTCCTCCAGACGTGATCCGATGGGTGGTGAACCACCTGTCTCCATCGTGCACCTGGACGGCGGACTTCGCAGAAGTTAGACGCGCTGCCCTGACGCATCATGGCCGGTGGGGAGCCCGTTCCGCAGCAGCAGGGCCAGCGCGAGAGCGGCGACAGCCCCCAGCACGGCGAACCACGGCCAGGTCATCGACGACGTCGAGCCGGACACTGCCGTGAACGCACCAGCCAGCAGCGCGACCAGCTGGCCGACGAGGTTCAGCACAGCCGACCGGCGCCCCTCGGCGACGAGGACCGCGACCTCGACCTGGGTCCGCGGAGCAGCGACGGTGGCGAACCAGCTGAGCCTGAGGACCGCATGGACGAGGACCATCAGCACCGGCGTACGCCACGTGTAGCCCACGGGAGCGGTCAGCACGAAGGGGA
Organism: Sanguibacter biliveldensis; assembly: GCF_033798665.1. NCBI lineage: Bacteria > Bacillati > Actinomycetota > Actinomycetes > Micrococcales > Sanguibacteraceae > Sanguibacter > Sanguibacter biliveldensis. The sequence goes on along the minus strand of NZ_CP138359.1, from coordinate 2,071,851 downwards.
GCAGCATCAGCCCGACGGCGATCGCCCCGAGCCCGTATCCGGGCCGCCGGGCGTTGGCCACGGTCCCGGCTGCGAGCCCGAGTGCCGCGACGGTGACGAGCGCAGCCGAGACCTCGCTGCCGGCCATGCCGACGAGCAGCCCGGTCAGGACAGCGACCCCGAGCGCGACGTGGACGGCCCAGCCAGGCACAGATCGACCGATCTCTATCTCTGCACCCTTGCGCGTGCGCGGGGTGGCCGCGGTCTTCTCGGTCCCCTCCGACCGCCGGCTCACGAGTGCCCCCGCACGGCCCTGGCGCGGGCCCGCAGCGCGACCGACGGGTCACCCGACGCCCACCGCAGCACCGTGACCCCAGACCTCGAGAGCTCGAACAGCCTGTCGCGTCGAGCGATGTCGGTCAGGCGCCACGCGTGCACCTCGCGTCGGTCGAGCCCGCGCAAGATCTCCTCCGGGAGGGTGTCGACGGCGACCACCTCGTGCCCCTGCGCGCTCCACCGGAGCGCGATCTGCGAGGCCGAGTCGTCGAGGAAGGTCGAGAACAGGTAGACCATGGCGCCCGTGGGGATCTGCGGGGGTCGCTCACGGTGCCGCGGCGCCCCGGCCGGCCTGGCCAGCGCGAGGGCGTGCACCACCCGCTGCAGATGACGCTTGCCGCCCGACATCGGTACGGGGGTGTGGAGACGCCCGAGGTCTTCGAAGCCCAGCCTGTCACCGCCGTCCACGACGACCGTGGCGATGGTCGCGGCAGCCTCACGGGCGATGTCGAGAGATGTCTGCACGTCCGGGGCGGTCTCGCGGTACCCGCCCCACGTCGCGACCTCGGGGCCCACGTCGTCTCGCGAGTCGACGACGATCACCACAGAGGCCTCCGAGGCCGCGAAGGTCCGCCGGACGTAGAGCTCGCTCACCTCGGGGGAGCGACGCGCAGTCGTGCGCCAGTCGACACGTCGGACCGAGTCTCCGGGACGGAACAGGGCGATGTCTCGCAGCTGGGACCCGTCGCCAGGGCGCCGCGAGCTGTGCGGCCCCGTGAGACCACGCAGCTGGGACCTCACCGGGACGACGTCGAGCCTGCGCACGCGCGGCAGCACGAGCACGTGGTCCGGCGCGACGTGCGAGGCGTCGAGGAACCATCCGCCCTCGTCGGCCAGCGGCACGGCGTCGATGCTGAACAGCTCACGAGGTCCTGTGCGGACCGACGGCGTCGTCAGGTCGACCGTCCGCGCGCCGCCGGGAACAGCGACGAGCGCGTCGAGCGGTTCGTTGCCCGGGCTCGACGCCTGCACCCTGACGAGAGAGGCACCGTCCGGGACCTCGAGGGTCAGCGCGACGACCAGCTCGCGGTCGCGCACCGCGGTCCCACCGGCGACAGTCGTCACCCGGACCGGGCCCGTCGGGCGGTTCGCCGCCGCCCAGACCGCCGAGAGCACGAGGGGCACGGCGAGGGCGACGACCTGAGGCCGCCCGAAGACGAGGCCCACGCAGACGAGCACCAGGCCGGTGAGAGCACTCACGACCACCACGGCGTCGCGCTCCCACCTGACCGGCGCAGAAGAGCCGGCGACTGCGGCCTGCTCGGCCCCGCCACTCGTCATGGCCCTGCCGCTCGTCATAGCCTTGCCGCTCGTCACGGCCGCACGGACGCGCTGTCCGCCCCGGCCACGGTCGCAGGACCCGCGACCTGGTCGAGCAGGCTGATGACGAGGGTCTCGGTGCTCGTCCCCGCAGCCCACGCAGCAGGGCTGAGCGTCAGGCGGTGCGCGAGGACGGGGACGGCGACGGCCTTGACGTCCTCGGGGAGCACGTAGTCACGTCCGTCGATGACTGCCAGGGCGCGGGCGACGAGCATCAGCGTCTGCGAGCCTCGCGGCGAGGCGCCGACCTCGAGGTCAGACAACGATCGTGTGGCGGCAGCCAGGTCCACGCAGTAGCGGATCACGTCGGGGTCGAGCGTGACGTCTTCGACGCCCGACTGCATGGCCAGCAGCGTCTCGGGCGAGACGACGGCCTGGACCGGGCTGAACTCCTGGCGACGGTCGAGCCTGCGGTTCAGCACGTCGAACTCGGCCTCACGGTCCGGGTAGCCGACGGCGAGCCGCACCATGAACCTGTCGAGCTGGGCCTCGGGGAGCGGGTACGTGCCCTCGTACTCGACAGGGTTCGACGTCGCCATGACGTGGAACGGCAGGGTGAGGGGGTACGTCGTCCCGTCGATCGTCACCTGTCGCTCGGCCATGGCCTCGAGCAGCGCCGACTGCGTCTTGGGAGCGGTGCGGTTGATCTCGTCCGCGAGGAACAGACCTGTGAAGACCGGACCCGGCCTGAAGACGAACTCACGCGTCGCCGGGTCGTAGACCGTCGAGCCCGTGATGTCGGCCGGCAGCAGGTCCGGTGTGCACTGGAGACGCGCGAAGTCGAGACCGAGAGCCGACGCCAGGCTGCGGGCCGCGAGCGTCTTGCCGAGGCCTGGCACGTCCTCGAAGAGCACGTGCCCGCCTGCCAGGATCGCCGCGAGTGCTGTCCGCAGCGGCTTCTCCATCCCGACGACCACGGTCCCGACCTCGGCGAGGACCCGGGCAGACAGCTCGGAGATCTCGGAGACCTGGAGGGAGGTGGGGGCAGGTGCGGAGGTCATGCGGCGCTCCTCGTGAGGGTGGGGGTGCTGGGGTGGGGAAGACGGTGTGCTGCGGACTGCTGGACAGGTGAGGCCTGCTCGGGTGTCGAGAGGTGCTGGGCTGTGCGACGGTCACGACACATCATGTCGACCTCGGTGGTGCGGTGCTGGCAGGGTCGATCTCCGTCAGCCGGTCGATCGCTCGCAGCAGGTGGGGGAGCGTCGGCTTGTCGAGGGACGACTCGACGAAGGCGTACGTCTCGTCGCCCAGCAGCCTCCGCGCGGCGGGTGCGTCGGCGGGGTCGTCGAGGTCGACACCGAGCAGCCGGAGCCTGGTGCTCGCCGTCGCACGGACCGCGCGCACAGCCCGTGGCGAGACGGCGTCGTCCTTCGACAGCAGCGTCCAGGACAGGTTGGAGACGTCGTCGCGTGCGCCGTCCTTGACCGAGACCTCGGTGCGGGGCCATCGCGGCGACCGTGGTTCCGGCTGGCCGACCACGAAGACCGTGACCGCCACGGCTGCGAGGAAGGCCATGAGGGTGTGTGCGAGGTCGGTCCCCGCGGCGAGCAGCAGCATCGCCGCGACTGCGGCCTCGATCGCTACGTAGACAGCCAGGCGGATCATGCGCCGTCCTCCGTCGATCGGTGAGCCGGCGGCTGGCCCCCCGGAGCGGGTTGTCGCGCCGGACGGCCAGGACCGCCTGCGCCACCAGCTCCGGCAGGCCCACCAGCTCCAGCCTGGCCGCCCGGACCTCCGTCCTCCGCAGATCCCGACGACCGGAGGTCCTCCACGAGCCGCTCGAGAGCATCGGCAGCCGTCGCGCCCTCGGCAGGGGTGATGCGGTGCTCGGTGAACCTCGCGCGGTGGTACAGCCGGAGCAGCGTCTGGACGTCCGCGGGGCTCGCGGACGTCGTCCCGAGGACCGCGACCGTGAACTCTGTCGGCGTCTGCGCGGGCGTCCGGGCTGTCCCGCTCTCCTCGGCGGCGCGCTCGAGCGCGACCCAGGCTGCCACCACGTCGTCGGTGGGGTCGGTCGAGGCGCGCAGCCGCTGGGCAGCGAGCCCGGCCGCCTCTTCGAGAGCGGCCACGGGGACGACGGCGATGATCGCCGACGCGCCGTCTCCGGGGACAGGGTCGGGTTCTTTCTCGCCCCGGTGCCACGGGGGCAGCCGGCGCCGGACGACCTTGCGGAGAGCCGCGACGATCGCGGCGAGCAGCAAGATCCCGAGGATGACCATGAGGACCGTGCTCGCGCCGTCGCCCTGGTTCTCCCTCTCTTGCAGGAAGTCCTCGGGGGTCGGCTCCGGAGAAGGTGTCGCGGTGATCTCCTCGAGCGGCGCCATCGTCACCGGGACAGGATCAGGCTCGGTGACCTGCCACGGACCGCTGAGCGCAGACCCGACGACGACCAGCAGCAGGAGCAGGGCCGCGAGCGCTGCAGCGGTCGCGGGACCACGGCGCGGCCGACTGGCACCGGGCCGTGGTGCTCGCGCCTGCGCGGGGAGGCTGCTCGCAGGCGCTGAGGTGCGGTTCTGCTGGTGTGGTGACGTCATCGTGGCGCCCACCTTAACGTGCTACGGGCCACAGGGCTGGAGGCCGGAGAAGGTGTGCGGCTCCTCCCCGGTCGCTGCCCCGAGCGGAGGCCGGTGCTGCGCTCGGCCGCGTGGCGGTGTCACGAGCGCTTGCGTCCCAGGACGAAGGCGCGCATCCGTTCTCTGCCGACTGTGGCGATCGCGGACAGCGGTATCCCGGCCGGGCAGACGATCGCGCACTCGCCGAAGGTCGAGCAGGGCCCGAAGCTGCGCTCGGCCTCGTCGATCATCGCGACGGCTCGTGCGGATCGTTCCTGCTGGGCCTGGGGAAGGAGTGCGAGGTGCTGGAGCCGTGCCCCTGTGAAGAGCTGGGCGGAGCCGTTGGGGCAGGCTGAGACGCACGCGCCGCAGCCTGTGCAGGCGGCGAAGTCGAGTGCGGTCTCGGCGGTCGCCGTGGTGACGGGCAGCGCGTCGGCGTCGGGTGCGGTGCCTGCGTCGACCGAGACGTACCCGCCCGCCTGGACGACGCGGTCGAGGGCGGACCTGTCGACCACGAGGTCTCGGACGACCGGGAAGCCTGCGGAGCGGAACGGTTCGAGGACGAGGGTGTCTCCGTCGGCGAAGGACCGCACGTGCTGCTCGCAGGCCGGGGTGTTGTCGAGGGGGCCGTGCGGGGAGCCGTCGACGTCGATCCCGCAGCAGCCGCAGATCCCCTCGCGGCAGTCGGAGTCGAAGGCCACGGGTTCGACGCCCTGGGTCACGAGCTGGTCGTTGAGCCGGTCCAGGAGCTCGAGGAGTGTCATCTCGGGGGTCGCGTCTGTGACGACGTAGGTCTCGAAGGCTCCGTGAGCATGTGCCGACTGCTGGCGCCAGACCCTGAGCGTGAGCCTCACGTGTAGCTCCTCGTCTGCAGCGGGACGGCGGTGAAGGTCAGGGGTTCGTCGTGGCGCACGAACCGTCCGCCGTCTTCTGGGGGTGTGGTGGGTGACTCCCAGCCGGAGACCAGGCACCAGGCGTCGTCGTCGCGGCGGGCCTCGCCGTCGTCGGTGACGTGGTCGGCGCGGAAGTGGGCTCCGCAGGACTCGTCCCGGTCGAGGGCGTCGAGGCACAGCAGCTCTGCCATCTCGAGGTAGTCGGCGACCCGGCCTGCACGCTCGAGCTCTTGGTTGAGCTGGTCGCCGGCGCCCATGATCCGCACGTCGCGCCAGAACTCGGCGCGCAGCGCACGGATCTCCTCGATGCCCCGTGAGAGCCCTTCGGGGGTGCGGGTGACGCCTGCACATCTGTAGAGGATCTCGCCCAGCTGCTGGTGGAACCTGTCTGGTCCTCGGGTGCCCGTGCTCTCGAGGAGGCGGGCGATGCGTTCTTCGACGGTCCGCAGCGCATCGGTCACGGCGTCGTCGTCGAGCGGCAGGACCGGGGTGCCGAGCAGTGGAGCGAGATAGCTGGGCACCGAGTAGGGGAGCGTGAACCATCCGTCGACGCAGGCTGACAGGAGTGAGTTCGCGCCGAGCCGGTTGGCGCCGTGGTAGCCCCAGCCGGCCTCGCCGCCGACGAAGAGCCCGGGGACCGACGTCATCATGTCGTAGTCGGACCACAGGCCGCCCATCGCGAAGTGGGCACCGGGCGCGATCCGCATCGGTGTCTCGAAGGGGTCGTCGCCGGTCGCGCTCTGGTACATGTCGAAGAGGTTCGAGTAGCGCGCGTGGACGACGTCCCGTCCGAGGCGCGCGACGGCGTCCGAGAAGTCGAGGTACACGGAGTTCGCGAGCGGGCCGACACCGAAGCCGGCGTCGATGCGTTCCCGTGCCGCCCTGGAGGCGACGTCGCGGGGGGTGAGGTTGCCGTAGGTGGGGTAGCGACGCTCGAGGTAGTAGTCCCGCTCGGCCTCGGGGATCTCTCCGGGAGAACGAGGGTCTCCGGCGACCACGGGGACCCAGATGCGTCCGTCGTTGCGCAGCGACTCGGACATGAGGATCGTCTTCGACTGCCACTCGCCCGAGAGCGGCAGCGCCGTGGGGTGGAACTGGACGAAGCAGAGGTTGGAGACGAGGGCGCCGCGCTTGTGCGCGCGCCACACGGCCGTCGCGTTGGAGCTCTTGGCCAGGGTGCTCTTGTGGAAGATGTTCCCGTACCCGCCTGTGGCGAGCACGACGGCGTGCGCCGTCACCGCTCGGACTGCGCCTGTCACGAGGTCTCGCACGACGACCCCCTGGGCGCGGCCGTCCGCGACGACGAGGTCGAGCATCTCGTGGCGCGTGTGCAGCGCGACCGTCCCACGGTCCACCTGTCGCAGCAGAGCAGCAGCACCGGCGACCTGGAGCTGCTGGCCGGTCTGGCCCCGTGTGTAGTAGGTCAGGGAGACCTGGACGCCCCCGAAGGAGCGGGTGGCCAGGCTGCCGCCGTACTCCCGGGCGAAGGGGGCACCGATCGCCGTCATGTGGTCGATGACCCGGACCGACTCTTGCCCGAGCCTGAAGGCGTCGGCCTCGCGGCCGCGGAAGTCACCACCCTTGATGGTGTCCTTGACGAACCTGGAGACCGAGTCGTTGTCGACCGAGCGTGCTCGGGCCGCGTTGATGCCGCCCTGGGCGGCGACCGAGTGCGCCCGGCGCGGGGCGTCGTGGTACGTGAAGCTCTCGACGTCGTACCCGAGCTCCCCGAGCGCGGCGGCTGCGCCTGCACCGGCCAGGCCCGTCCCGACGACGATGACCTTCAGCCTCCGGCGGTTGCTGGGGCTGACGAGGTTGTAGTGCAGCCGTCGGTCGTCCCAGGCGCGCTCGGGCGGGACTCCCGGGACGTTGCCGTCGATCGCGTCCCCGATGATCCGGAGCGTGTCAACGTCGATGACACCGTCTCCGGTCTTCTCGTGCGTGGTCATGACACGGCTCCTGTCAGGACGGCGAGCGGGATGAGTGCGTTGCCGAGCAGCAGCGTGAGACCGACGACGCCGGCGAGCGCTGCGGCGACAGCACGCAGACGCCGGCCTGTCCCGCCGAGGTCGTTGACGACGCTCCACAGGCCGTGGGCGACGTGGAGCAGGAGCACGACCATCGCGGCGACGTAGAAGAGGGCGACGACCGGACGCTCGAAGCTGTGGACGAGGTTGTCGTAGGCGTTGCCGTGCTCGAAGCGGTCGCTGGCCACCGGCGCTGCACCGACGGTGAGGTCCAGGACGTGGAAGACGACGAAGAGCAGCAGGACCGTGCCCGTGACCATCATGGAGCGGGCCTGGAACGCCCGGACTCCCCGCAGCCGCCTGCGCGGGTACGGACCGCGGGCACGACGGGCACGGCCCCGGACGACGACGGCCGCGCAGACGTGCACGACGAGGCAGAGCGTGAGGACAGCCCGGAAGATCCACACGAACCAGCCCTCGGGCACGAGGGGCGCGAGCAGGTCGCGCTGCAACCAGAAGGCGTAGTGGTTGAGCTCGTCCTTGCCGAGGAACACCTTGAGGTTGCCCAAGAGGTGGAACACGGCGAAGGCGACGAAGACCGTACCTGTCACGGCGAGCGCCACCTTGAGCACCCAGGTGGGTGGCAGAGGCTGGCGGGAGGTGACGGGACGAGCCGCAGAGCGCGCCCTGTGGTCGACGGTTCTGACGGGGTGGCTCACGCAGCAGGACCTCCTGGTCGGCGAGCCGCCCGCCCGGAATGTGACGTGGCTCCCGGTCAGCGTAGGAGGGACGTGACCTGCACCACTGGGACGAGAGTCCTGGTACGGGGTGGTGCGCGGTGCTGAGCGCCGCCTCCCGCTACGCCAGCAGCGACACGGCGTGCTGCCCGGCGACCGCCGCGGCCAAGAAGGCCGCAGGGTCCTGGGCCGTCCCACGCCCCATCGTCGACAGGCGGACCGGTGAGCCCTCGAGGGCCTCTGCGAGCGCCGGGGTCGCCTCGACGTCGACGAGGGTGTGCCGGGCTGTCCCGCTGGCGAGGGTGAGCGCCTGCTCGCGGACCGTCGCCTCGAGCGCGTGCGGGTCGTGGTCGGTCTCGGCGAAGCTGTCGGCGACCTGGCCGAAGCCCGGGACGGGGACGTCGGCCCTGAGCAGAGCGACCCGTCCGTAGGCGGTGAGGGAGTGGTGGGAGATCCCCTGGTGGCGGGGGCGGGGGTCGGCCCCGGACACCCGCAGGGAGGCGACGGGGCGTCCGCCGAGGGTGGCTGCGGCGTTGACGGCCTCGCCCGCGGCGACACCGGAGAACCCCCAGCGGGTGCCTGTCCCGAGGTTCCCCGGTCCCTGGGCGACGACGGCGAGGTCGGCGTCGAGGACGTGGCGGGCGGCGAGGAGCCCGGTGTGGACGGTCACGGCCTCGTGGTCGCCGCCGTAGGCCTGGCCGACGGTGATCGTGGCGTCGGTCCAGCCTGTCTGGCACAGGGTCGAGACCGTGCGGGAGAACCAGGCGGGGAGCGCGCCGCCGTCGGTCATGACGTAGACGATGCGCGGCTGCGTGCGTCCGAGGACCTCGGCGTGGTGGCGGGCACCGGCGATGATCGCGGGGAGCGCGGAGTGGAGGTCGGCGACGACCACGGGCATGGCGTCGAGGTCGTCGGCGTCCTCGAGCGTCTCGTGGTGGGGTGACTCCTGCTCGTCGATGCCGAGCACCATGGTCTGGTGGGGCGTGTAGCGGGCCTTGACGAGGTGCCCGGGCCCGTCGGGGACCGATGCGCGGGCCACCTGCTGGTCGTCGCTCGGCAGGACGGCGACGACGAGGGCGTACCCACCGGTGCCCAGGCCCCTGTCGAGGGCAGTGGTGTTGAGCAGGACGTGGTCGCCGACGACGGTCGGGCCGACGAGGGCTGGGTAGGCGAGCGCACGGAGGGTGCGGGGCGCCTCGGTCGAGCCGTCGGGGGCTGTGCTCGGGTCTGTCGTGACGGTGAGCTCGAGCGCCCCGTCCCAGCTGCTGCCTGTCGAGAGGATGCGTGCACCGCGCCAAGTCATCACGGGTCAGACGCTACTCGACGGCGCGGGAGGCCGGTGGTCCACAGCCTCGCCCTGGTCACCTCGCCCGCCACGGCCGTCTCGTGTCGGGCGTTGCGCGCGCGTGGCGGGCGCTAGCGTAGGGGCGTGCCTGCGACCACCCCACCTGCTGCCCGACTCCTGAACCTCGTCATCGCGCTCATGAACACGCCGTTGCGCATGACCAAGGACGACGTCCGCGCATCCGTGGCGGGCTACGACGAGGCGGCGACGACCGAGGCCTTCGAGCGGATGTTCGAGCGTGACAAGGACTCCCTGCGTGCCCTCGGCGTCCCGATCGTCACGGTCGACTCGGGCGGGCACGCGCAGGACGTGGGGTACAGGATCGACAAGGACGCGTACGCCCTCGAGGAGGTCGACCTCACCCCGGCCGAGCTCGGTGTGCTCTCCCTCGCCGCCCAGTTCTGGCAGGACAGCGCTGTCGCGGTCGACACGACGAGGGCGCTGACCAAGCTGCGGTCGGCGGGGGAGTCGGCCGAGCTCGGCGAGGCCGCGGACGCCGTGGCAGGTCTGGCGCCGCAGGTCCGCTCTGTCTCCGACGCCTACGAGACGCTGCTCGACGCCGTCGTCGAGCGTCGCGCGGTCACCTTCACCTACAGGGCCGCGAGCACTGGGCAGGTGCTGCGCCGCACCGTCGAGCCGTGGCGTGTGGTCGTCCGCGACGGCGGCTGGTACCTCCTCGGGCACGACCAGGACCGCCGCGCCGCACGCGCCTTCAAGCTGACCCGCGTCGAGGGGCAGGTGCGGGCCACCGGACCCGCCGGCGCCTTCGACATCCCCGCCGACCTCGACGCCGACGCGCTCATCGGGCTGCGCCGCCCGGCCCCGCTGCGCTCGGCTGTCCTCGCGCTTCGGCCCGAGCGAGCCGGTGCGCTGCGTGCCCGTGCGCGGGTCCACGGCGACGAGACCGGTGGTTCGGTGCCAGGCCGGGACGTCGTCGTGGTCGACTTCACGTCGGTGAGGACGATCGCGGACGAGGTCGCCGGGTACGGTGACGCTGTCGTCGTGCTCGACCCCCCGGACGTGCGCGCCGCCGTGATCGACAGGCTGCTCGCCGCGACCAGACTCACCGGACCGACCGAAGGAGCGCACCGTGGCTGAGCGGGCGACAGAACGCTTCGTACGCCTCGTCGGACTGGTGTCCTTCCTCGAGGCCTCGGGCCCCGTCCCCGTGGACGAGCTCGCGCGGCACTTCGGTGTCACCGCGAAGCAGATCCTCGCCGACGTCGACACCCTGTGGGTGTCAGGGACGCCGGGCTACTGGCCGGACGACCTCATCGACTTCGACGCCGACTCCTACGACCGCGGCGTCGTGCACCTCACCGAGGCCCGCGGCATGACCCGCCCGCTGCGGCTCGGCACCCGGGAGGGCATCGCGCTCATCGCCGCGCTGCGTGCGCTGCGCGAGGCCGTGTCGGCCTCGGGAGACGACGAGCAGGCGCGGGTGGTCGAGTCGGCCCTGACCAAGCTGACCGTCGCCACGGGAGACGCGGCGTCTGCGCTCGACGTCCGCGTGACTGTCGACGCGTCGCAGGAGGTCCTCGCGGCGATCCGGTCTGCCACGACCACCGGCCGCAGGCTCCGGATCGACTACGTCGACGCCTCTGACGTGACGACCCGACGTGTCGTCGAGCCCTTCCGCCTGGTCCCCTCGGACGACGTGACGTACCTGCACGCGTGGTGCCTGGACGCCCAGGGGGAGCGGACCTTCCGCACCGACAGGATCCTCGCGGCCGAGGTGGTCGACGAACCTGTCACGCACACCGCCGGCCGGTCCGAGGGGACCCGCGCCTACAGGCCCGCAGGAGACACCGTCGTCGAGCTCGTGCTCTCGGCCCAGGCGCGGTGGATCGCCGAGCAGGTCCCCGTCGAGTCCGTGACGAACATCGACGAGACCCGCTTCGCCGTGACTCTGCGCGTCGCGAACCCGTCGTGGTTGCGCCTCTTCCTCCTGCGCAACGCCCCGCGGCTCATCGCGGTCGGGCCCGACGAGGTCCGCGAAGACGTCGCGGTCGCCGCGCGCCTGGCTCTCGCGGAGTACGAGGCGCTGGGGTTGCACGGGGACGAGAGTGCAGAGGGTGGCGAGAGCGCAGACGGTACGCAGCGCGCAGCCCGCGCCGAGGGTGCTGCCGGTGCCGACGGCCTCGACAGTGCCAGCAGGGCTGGTGGGGCCGCTCAGGACGTGCGGCCCCCCGTCGGGGCCTAGGCTGGCTCGCATGTGGTTCTGGATCTGGTTCGTCCTCGTGGTCGCCGCCCTCGCGGGTGCCGTGCTGCTCGCGCGCTCCCTCTGGCGGCGCCTGCGCCGCACGGCACGCACCGGCGGTGAGGCCCTGGCCACCCTCGAGAGGTTCGCCGAACGGGTCGAGGCCCTCGAGGGCGTCCCCGTCGGGCCAGAGCCGCGAGGCGTCGACGTCTTCGCCGACGCGGCCGCCCGCCACGACCTCGCCGAGCTCGTCGCGGACCGCCGTGCGCAGCGACGCAGCCGGCGCCGCGCACGCTACGCCGCAGACGCGGACCGCTACGAGACGTGGCGCACCATCGACCTCTGACGATGTGTCAGCGGCATTGAGCACGGGCCTCGCGTGGTGCAGACTGGGTGAAGCGCTTCGACGAAGAAGCGCCTGCACCAGGCAGATACTTCGGGCAGGTACCCTTCGCAGTGCGTCACCGGATCTACGATGGAACGACCACGCCCACACCAGGAGGCACCCATGTTGGGGAACGCTGTCAAGCCCACGCACCTGCTCATCTTGCTCATCATCCTCGTGCTGCTCTTCGGGGCGAAGAAGCTCCCGGACCTCGCCAAGAGCGTCGGCCAGTCCCTGAAGATCTTCAAGAAGGAGATGAAGGAGCTGACCGAGGACGACGACAAGACCGCACCGACAGTCCAGGTCGTCACCCCTGAGCAGGGCGCAGCCACACCGCCTGTCACCCCCGTGGACGTCACCGCCAACCCGCCGCGGACACCGTCCGGGAGCACCACCCCGCCGCAGGCGTGAGCGTGGCGCAAGGCTCCCGCCGGTCTGAGGAGCGCGCCGAGAAGCTGGCTGCGAAGGGCAAGATGCCCCTGCGCGGCCATCTCCTCGAGCTCCGCCGTCGACTCTTTCTCGCCGCCCTCGGCATCGTCGTCGGTGCTGTCGGCGGCTGGTTCTTGTACGACCCTGTGTTCAACCTGCTGCAAGAGCCTCTGCTCGACGCTGCCGCACGCCTCAACCAGCCGATCAACATCAACTTCGGCGGCATGGCCACGGCCCTCGACATGAAGATCAAGATCTCGCTGTTCATCGGCGTGATCATCACCAGCCCGTGGTGGCTGTTCCAGCTGTGGTCCTTCATCACCCCGGGACTGACCAGCAAGGAGAAGCGCTACACCTTCGGCTTCCTCGGCTCAGCGGTCCCGCTCTTCCTCGCCGGTGCCTTCATGGCCTGGATGATCCTGCCGCACGCCGTGAAGATCCTCACCGACTTCCTCCCCGAGGGTGCGACGAACTTCCAGGACGCGCAGACGTACCTGAGCTTTGTCATGCGGCTGCTGCTCGCCTTCGGCCTGGCCTTCGTGCTGCCCGTCGTCATGGTCGCCCTGACCTTCGCGGGTCTGGTCCGAGCCGAGACGTGGGCGAGGGGATGGCGGTGGGCCATCGTCATCGCCTTCACCTTCGCCGCCGTCATGACTCCGACCCCCGACGCGCTCACCATGATCCTCGTGGCGCTGCCCATCGTGATCTTGTACTTCGCGGCCCTCGGGGTCTGCGTCCTGCGAGACCGCGCGGTCGACAAGCGCACGGCTGAGCGTGACGCCGAGATCGACGCGTACGACGTCTGACCGTGCCCCTGTGACCGCGACCCCCGCACGAGGCGGGCCGGTCGCCAGTGCCTCGACGGGCTCTGGTGACCGGTCCCCACGCCGACGCACCGTGGGCCTCGTCGTCAACCCGACTGCGGGGCACGGCCGCGGACGCGAAGCCGGGCGGCTGGCCTCACAGCTCCTCACCCGAGCCGGCATCGAGGTTCTCGACGTCTCGGGTGCCTCGGTCGCCGACGCGGTCGCCCGTGCCCGCGCGGCGGCCCTCGACGGGCTCGACGCGCTCGTCGTCGTCGGGGGAGACGGCATGGTGCACCTCGGCGTCAACGCGACGGTCGAGACCCCCACCCCGCTCGCCGTCGTGGCCACGGGCTCGGGCAACGACTTCGCGCAGGTCCTCGGGCTCCCCGTCCACGACGTCGCCGCGTCGGTCGCCCAGGTCGTCGCCGCCCTCGAACGGCCAGCGCGAGCCGTCGACGCCGTGCACGTCGAAGCCGTCGTGCCGGGTGGTCGGCCCCACGACCCCGCCCACGGCGACGATGCCTGGGGTGGCCGCTGGTACGCAGGGGTCCTGTCCCTCGGGCTCGACGCCGACGTCAACGCCCGCGCCAACACCTACAGCTGGCCCTCGGGTCACGGCCGCTACGTGCGGGCGGTCTTCGCCTGCCTCGCCGGCTTCTCGCCCTACGGGTACAGGCTCACGACCGACGCCGGGACGCAGACCTTCCGCGGGACGCTCGTCGCCGTGGCCAGCTCCTCCCAGATCGGCGGCGGGCTGCGCATCGCCCCCGACGCCGCTGTCGACGACGGGCTCCTCGACGTCGTCTACGCGACCGAGCTCTCGCGCCGCGGCATCCTGAGGCTCTTCCCCCGGCTGTACAGGGGCACCCACCTGAGCCACCCGGCCGTGCACGTGGTCCGCACGAGGAGCGTCGTCATCGAGGCCAGCGGCGACGGCCGCGTGCCCCCGGTGGCCTTCGCCGACGGCGAGGTCGTCGGGCCTGTGCCGCTGCGCGCCCAGGTGCACCCTGGGGCGCTGCGCGTGCTGGCCTGACAGAGGCCAGGCCGCATCCCGGTCGACCGCGACCTAGGCTGGACGCATGGCACCCCCTTCACGACGCCGCAGGTCCGCACCCACCCCGCAGACCAGCACCCGGTCCACCTCGAGTGGACCGAGCCCCGCCGAGCGCTACCAGCAGTACCGCCAGCGGGCCGAGCTCGAGTCCCGCGAGGTCACCGCCTTCCGTCAGACCCTCGACTTCGAGCTCGACGACTTCCAGCTCGAGGCCTGCGCAGCGCTCGAGCGCGGCCACGGTGTGCTGGTCGCAGCCCCCACAGGCGCCGGCAAGACGATCGTCGGAGAGTTCGCGATCCACCTCGCCGTCACCGGTGGTCGCAAGGCGTTCTACACGACCCCCATCAAGGCGCTCAGCAACCAGAAGTACGCCGACCTCGTCGCCCGCTACGGAGCCGACAAGGTCGGTCTGCTGACCGGTGACACCACCATCAACGGCGAGGCACCCGTCGTCATCATGACGACCGAGGTGCTGCGCAACATGCTCTACGCGGGCTCGCCGACCCTCGACAACCTCGGGTACGTCGTCATGGACGAGGTGCACTACCTGGCCGACAGGTTCCGCGGGTCGGTCTGGGAAGAGGTCATCATCCACCTCGCCGCCGACGTCCAGCTCGTGTCGCTGTCGGCGACGGTCTCGAACGCCGAAGAGTTCGGCGACTGGCTCGAGATGGTCCGCGGCGACACGACAGTCGTGGTGAGCGAGCACAGGCCCGTCCCGCTGAGCCAGCACGTCGTCGCCGCCCGGCGCGGCGCAGCCCCTGGTGGGCTCTTCGACCTCTACGCGCACACCGTCGACCCGACGGCACCCGGTCCCAACCCCCCGATCAACCCCGACCTGCTCGCCCTCATGCGCCAGGGCGACTCCTTCCGCGGGGGCGGCGGCCGGGGCCGCGGGTACCGCAGCGCCCGCGGCCAGGGCGGACCCGGCGGGCGGGCCAAGGACAGCGCGCGAGGCTCCGCAGGGACCACGGGCCGTCGCGGGCCGGCACGCTTCACGGTCGTCGACGAGCTCGACCGCGCCCGCCTGCTCCCGGCCATCTACTTCATCTTCTCCCGCGCCGGGTGCGAAGGCGCCGTCGCGCAGTGCGTCGGGTCGGGGCTGCGCCTGACCACCCCCGAGCAAGAGCTCACCATCCGCGGGATCGTCGAGGCCCGCTGCGCGAACATCCCCTCCGAAGACCTCGCTGTCCTCGGGTACTGGGGCTGGCTCGACGCCCTGACCCGTGGGATCGCCGCGCACCATGCCGGCATGCTCCCGCTGTTCAAGGAGACCGTCGAGGAGCTCTTCAGCGCCGGTCTGGTCAAGATCGTCTTCGCGACCGAGACCCTCGCCCTGGGCATCAACATGCCAGCGCGCTCTGTGGTCCTCGAGAAGCTCGTCAAGTGGGACGGGTCCTCGCACGTCGACCTCACGCCGGGGGAGTACACCCAGCTCACCGGTCGCGCCGGGCGACGGGGCATCGACGTGGAGGGTCACGCGATCGTCGTCGACCACCCCGGTCTCGACCCCGTCGTCCTGGCAGGGCTCGCCTCCAAGCGGCTCTACCCGCTCAAGTCGAGCTTCGCGCCGACGTACAACATGGCCGTCAATCTCGTGTCCCAGGTGGGCCGCGAGCGCGCCCGCGAGATCCTCGAGACGTCCTTCGCGCAGTTCCAGGCAGACCGCGGGGTCGTGGGGCTGGCGAAGCAGGCCGCCGCGAGCTCGGAGGCCCTCGACGGCTACGCCGAGGCGATGCTGTGCGAGCAGGGAGACTTCCGGGAGTACATGCGGTTGCGCAAGGCGCTGTCCGCACGGGAGACGGAGCTGTCGAAGCGGGCGACCAACGAGCGGCGCAGCGAGGTGGTCCGGGCGCTGGAGGCCTTGCAGCGGGGCGACCTCGTCGAGATCCCGTCGGGGCGGCGCGCCGGATACGCCCTCGTGCTCGACCCCGGGGCGGACGGTGGCTTCGACGGTCCGCGCCCGACGATCCTCAGCACCGACAGGCAGGTCAAGAAGCTCACGGTCGCCGACGTGCCGCAGGGGTTGCGCGTGGTGGGGGAGGTGCGGATCCCGAAGACCTTCAACCCGCGCAACCCCGGGTCGCGGCGGGACCTCGTCTCGTCGATGAACACCCGTCTGGGGGCCTTCGCGGACACCGCCGACGGGCAGGTGCCCGGTCGGCGCTCGACACGCCGTGGTGCCGGTGACGACGCAGAGCTCGCCCGGCTCCAGGCGGCGCTCCGTGCGCACCCCTGCCACGCGTGCCCCGACCGCGAGACGCACGCGCGCTGGGCGTTGCGCTGGGAGTCGCTCGACAAGGAGCACAAGGCCCTGCTGCGACGCATCGAGGGCCGGACCGGGTCGATCGCCAAGGTCTTCGACCGCATCTGCGACGTGCTGCGCACCCTCGAGTACCTGGAGCGCGACGAGCACGGCGCGCTCGTGGTCACCCGGGCGGGGGAGAGCCTCAAGCGGCTCTACGCCGAAAGCGACCTGCTGCTCGCGGAGTGCCTGCGCCGAGGCGTCTGGGACGACCTCGACCCTGCAGGGCTGGCCGCCGCGGTCTCGACAGTCGTGTACTCGGCGCGCCGCGACGACCGCGAGGACGAGCCGCACGTCCCCGGTGGGCCTGACGGTCGCCTGGCGCTGGCCCTCGACTCGACGGTGCGCATCTGGTCGGCCCTCGACGACCTCGAGGACGCCCACAGGCTCGAGGCGACAGGGCCCCTCGACATGGGTCTGGTCGAGGCCGTGCACAGGTGGGCGTCGGGACGCAGCCTCGACGTGGTGCTCAAGGGGACCGACCTGGCCGCAGGCGACTTCGTCAGATGGTGCAAGCAGATCATCGACGTCCTCGGCCAGCTGACCAAGGCGTCCCCGCAGGACCACGTGAGGGTGACCGCGAACAAGGCCATCGACGCGATCCGGCGCGGGGTGGTGGCGTACTCGAGCGTGTGACCGGTGGGCGGGTGCGTCGCCCGGGGGCGCAGGCGGTGTCTGCGCCCCCGGTGGACCACCTGAGCCCACGGGTGGCCTATCGTGGTTCGTCGTGACTTCCATCGTGCTCCGTGGCGGCATCATCCACTCTCCGGCAGACCCCTTCGCCGAGGCGATCCTCGTCGACGACGGGGTGGTGACCTGGATCGGCGCGAACGACACCGCCGACGGTCTGGCCGCCCGGGCCGACCGGGTGATCGAGCTCGACGGGGCGCTCGTGGCACCCGGCTTCGTCGACGCGCACGTGCACGTCGTCGAAGAGGCGCTCGCCCGGTCAGGGGTCGACCTCAGCGCCGTGACGTCCCGCGCCGCGGCCCTCGAGGCGGTCGCCGAGCGCAGCCGGTCGCACTCAGCGGCCGACGGTCCGCTGCTCGCCCACGGCTGGGACGAGAGCCTCTGGGACGACTCCCGTCCGCCCACAGCCGCCGAGCTCGACACCATGACCGGTGGCGCGGCTGTCTACGCGTCGAGGGCCGACGTGCACTGCGCTGTCGTCTCCGGCAGGCTCGCCGACGAGGCCGGGCTGCGCGGTCTGCCCGGCTGGCGTGAGGACGGCTTCGTCACCGGGGAGGCGCACGTCGCAGCGCGAGCCGTCGCGCGAGCGCTGTCACCACAGGCCCGGGACAGACTCGTCGAGGCAGGCCTGCGCGCGGCCGCAGCCCAGGGCGTGGTCAGCGTGCACGAGAACAGCGCACCCGGCTTGGACACCCGCGAGGGCCTCGCCTCGCTCCTGGCGCTCACGGCGTCAGACGACTCAGGCCTGCCGCTCGTCATCGGATATCGCGGCGAGCTGTGCCGCACGGCCGACGAGGCTCGGGAGATCGCGAGCCAGATCCCCGGCCTGCGAGGTCTCGCAGGTGACCTCAACGTCGACGGGTCGATCGGTGCGCGCACGGCGGCGCTCCGGGCCTCGTACGCCGACGCGCCCGGGCACGCCGGCGCGCTCTCCCTCGACGCCGACCAGGTGCGCGACCACGTGCTCGCCGTGACCGAGGCGGGTCTCCAGGCCGGCTTCCACGTCATCGGCGACCTCGCGATGGACACGGCGCTCGCCGGGCTCGCGGCGGCTGCCGAGACGGCGCGCAGCGCCATGCGCAAGATCGGGCACAGGCTCGAGCACGCGCTGCTCCTCGACGACGCGGCCCTGCAGGCCCTCGTTCCCCTGGGTGTGGGTCTGAGCATGCAACCGGGCTTCGACGCCGCCTGGGGAGGCCCTGGGGGCCTCTACGAGGCCCGCCTGGGCAGCGAGCGGGCGGCGGGCATGAACCGCCTCGCCGCGATCGCGTCGGCGGGGATCCCGACGGCCTTCGGCTCTGACGCGCCCGTCACGCCGCTGCATCCCTGGGCGGCAGTCCGTGCAGCCGTGTTCCACCACACCGCCGACCAGCGCATCTCCGCGCGGGCGGCGTTCCGTTCGTCGACGCGCGGCGGCTGGCGCCTGGCAGGGCTCGACCACACCGGAGCCGGTGAGATCCGGGTCGGCGCGCCCGCGCACCTGGCGGTCTGGCGGGCCGAGCAGGTCACCGTGCAGTCCGAGGCCGCCGGGCTGTCGTCCTGGAGCACGGACGCACGGTCGGGCACCCCGCTGCTGCCGGACCTCACCGATCCCGCAGCCACCCCGACCTGCGTCATGACGCTGCGTGCCGGGCGGGCCATCTACGACACCCTCGGCTGAGGCTGAGGCTGGGGCTGGGGCTGGGGCTGCGGTCGGAGGGTGAGGCTGGGCCTCGGTCTGGGCCTGGGCCTTCGGTCGGAGGGTGAGGCTGAGGCTGGGCCTCGGTGGGAGTGTGAGGCTGAGGCTGGGTATCCGTCTGGGCCTGGGGCGTGAAGGGCTCGTGAATCCACCCTTGACACGACTCCGAGAGGGACGAGTAGGTTCGTCTGGTGCGCGAGCGCGGCGCTCCGGCGTCCAGGGGTCAGAACCTCTCTCTGCGGGCACCAGACCGGCGATGTCGTCGCAGGTCTGGGTGGGTCCGCGCGTCCAGTAGAAAACGACGTCCTCGGACGTCGGCCCGAAGGACGCGCGGACCGCCCGCCCACCACAGGCGGCCACCAGCCTGTCCCCACCTCGGTGACGTACCCTGCACGGGTGCCCGCCCGACCTGTACCCCGCCTGCTCGCCCTCCTCCTCGCCGCCGCCGGTGGCCTCGTCGCGGATCTCGCCTTCCCCGACACCGGCATCTGGGTGCTCGCGCCCGTCGGTGTCGCGATGCTGTTCCTCGCCGGGAACCGCGACGCGCCGTGGTGGAACGCCCTGCTCGGGGTGGTGTGGGGGGTCACCTTCTTCCTCAGGCACATCCAGTGGGCGCAGTACGCGGTTGGTGACGTCCCCTGGATCGCGCTGAGCGTCCTCGAGGCGTTCTTCGTCGGGGCGGTCATGCTCGTGTGGACGTGGGTGCGGCGCGTCCCGCGCATCGGGCGGAGCGTCCTGCTGCAGGTGCTCTCGTTCTCTACCCTGTTCGTCGCGGGCGAGGTCGCCCGGTCGGCGGTGCCCTTCGGAGGGTTCCCGTGGGGTCGGCTCGCCTTCTCCCAGGCCGAGTCGGCCCTCGGCAGGCTGGCCTGGGTGGCCGGGGCGCCGCTCGTCTCCTTCGCCGTCGCGGCGGCCGGTGCGCTGCTCGCCGTCGCCGTGCTCGCCATGCTCCGCGTCCAGCTCATCACTGTCGGGGCGTCGCTGATCGCCGCTGTCGCGATCCTCGCGGTCGGCCTCGCGGTGCCGCTCGGCACGCAGGCAGAGTCCGGCACGCTCGCCGTCGGCGCCGTCCAGGGCAACGTGTCCAAGCCCGGCCTAGACGCCTTCGAGAACCGCCGCGAGGTGCTCACCAACCACGTCGACGGGACGTACTCGCTGCTCGACTCGGTCGACCAGGGCGACCTGGACATCGTGCTCTGGCCCGAGAACGGCAGCGACTACGACCCCCAGGTCGACGCCGAGGCCGCGCGCGACATCGACGACGCCGCCGCGGCTGTCGGAGCACCCATCCTCGTCGGGGCGCAGGAGTTCCCCGAGAGCGGTGGCCGGTACAACGTCGGGCTGCTCTGGGAGCCTGGGGTCGGCGTCGTCGACAGGTACGCGAAGCAGCACCCGGCACCCTTCGCCGAGTACATCCCGATCCGTGAGCTGGTCCGGCCGTTCTCGTCGGCTGTCGACCTCGTGACCAGGGACATGATCGCCGGGACCGAGGTCGGCGTGGTGGACCTCGACTCCGAGCGGTTGGGCCGTACGGTCTCGATCGGTGACGTCATCTGCTTCGAGATCGCCTACGACGGCCTCGTGCGCGACTCCGTGGCAGCCGGCGCCGAGATGCTCGTCGTGCAGACCAACAACGCGAGCTTCGGCCCGACGGCAGAGTCCACCCAGCAGCTCGCCATGTCGCAGATCCGGGCGATGGAGACGGGCCGCGCGACGGTCCAGATCTCGACGGTCGGCGTGAGCGCCGTCATCGCCCCGAACGGGACGGTCGTCTCCCGCACGGGTCTGTTCACCCACGAGCAGATGATCGAGGACGTCGCTCTGCGGACCTCGACGACGCCCGCCGTCGCCATCGGCCCTGCAGTCCCGTGGGTCGTGCTCGCCGCGACGCTGGCACTCCTCGTCGCCGCGGCCGGTGCCGGAGCCCAGCGCCGCCGCGAGCGGGCCGCCGAGGTCACCGGCCGAGGAGCTCCGCGGTCTCGCCCGTCCGCGGGGCGCTCGGCTCCGAAGAAGTAGTGACAGGGACGACTCGCGGCCGGCGGGCGCGCGAGGGCGTAGCCCCGGCTACAGTCCTGGGGGTGCGCACAGCGCGCACGGCCTCGGGAGCGTCACCGAGCACGACCGAGAGCCGGCACGGCGAGCAGGGAGCAGGATGGATCCGCAGGTAGACCGCGTCCTCGTGGTCGTCCCCACGTACGACGAAGCACTCACGCTTCCCACGCTCCTCGCAGGGATCCGCGAGCACGCACCCGGGGTCGACGTGCTCGTCGTCGACGACGCGAGCCCTGACGGGACCGGGGACATCGCCGAGGCCCTCGCTGCGCAGCGCGCGGCCGACCTCGCGGCGGCCGATCTCGCGTCCGAGGGGTCCCTCGGTGCCGTCCACGTCCTGCACAGGCAGGGCAAGCAAGGGCTCGGGACCGCGTACATCGCCGGGTTCCGCTGGGGCCTCGAGCGCGGGTACGACGTCGTCTGCGAGATGGACGCCGACGGGTCGCACCGACCCGGAGACCTCCCACGCCTGCTCGCGGCGTCGTCCGCCCAGCCGCACCCTGCCCTGGTGCTCGGGTCGCGCTGGGTGCCGGGCGGGTCGGTCGTCAACTGGCCGCGGCACCGCGAGGTGCTCTCGCGTGGTGGCAACACCTACGTGAGGCTCGCGCTCGGGCTCCGCCTGGGTGATGCCACCGGCGGCTTCCGCGCGTACAGGGCCGAGACCCTGCGAGGCCTCGACCTCGGCTCCGTCGCGTCGCAGGGGTACTGCTTCCAGGTCGACATGGCGTGGCGGGTCGCCCAGGCGGGCGGCCGCGTCGTCGAGGTGCCCATCACCTTCGTCGAGCGGACGGCGGGGGAGTCGAAGATGAGCCGTGGGATCGTCCAGGAAGCACTGCTGAAGGTCACCGTGTGGGGCGTCGCGCACCGCGCGCAGCAGCTTCGTAGGCTCGTCACCGGACGCCGTCGCAGCAGGTGAGGCGTGGTGGCAGGTGAGACGACCGCCTACGCCGCGTCTCCCGGCGGCGTCAGCGCGGGACGCCGCCGCGACGTGCGGCGTCAGCTCGTGAGGGCTGCGCGCACCTTCTGCGACAGGGCCTTGCCGTCGACACGGCCGAGCCCGGCGGCGGCTGCCTGCACGGCCTTCATGACCGTGCCCATGTCCTTGGGGCCGCTCGCCCCGGTCGACGTGATGGCGTCGGCCACGAGGGCGTCGACCTGCTCGGGGGAGAGCGACGCGGGCAGGTAGCCCTCGATGAGGTCTGCCTCGGCAGTCTCGTTGGCGGCGCGGTCGTCAGCCTTGGCGTCGGCGAAGATCTGCGCGCTCTCGCGGCGCTTCTTGACCTCCGAGGTGAGGACGGCCTGCACCTCCTCGTCGGAGAACTCCCGTGCCACAGATCCCGACTTCTCAGCGGTCCGGACGGCTCCGATGATCTGACGGAGGGTGCCCGTCGTGAACGTGTCACGGGCCTTCATGGCGGTGGTCAGGTCTGAGGTGAGGCGCTCGAGCGTGGTCATGTGACTATCATGCCCGGCTGCGGCAGGGTCCGGGGACGACGAAGGCCGCACTGTCACGTGTCGTGACGGTGCGGCCTTCGTCGTACGGTGCTGTCGGTCAGCGCTCTCGACGACTGCTGTCGATCAGCCCTGGCGACCTCGGCTGGTGCCTGGTGCTCAGGCGCTGCGGCGGAGCTTGCCGGCGCGGAGCAGGGCAAGACGCTCGTCGAGGAGGTCTTCGAGCTCCTTCATCGAGCGACGCTCGAGCAGCATGTCCCAGTGGGTGCGCGGCGGCTTGCCGGACTTCGCCTCGGGCCTGTCGGCGTCGCGGAGCAGAGCCTCCTCGCCGCACCTGCACTCCCAGACGACCGGGACCTCAGCCTCGGTCGAGAACGGGAGGATGATGGTGTGCCCGTTCGGGCAGTCGTAGTGGGCCTGGAAGCGCGGGGCGAAGTCGACGCCCTCGTCAGATTCCATGCTCTTGGCGCCGATGCTCATGCCGCGCAGCGAGCGGTCTGCCATGTGTCCTCCAGATGTCTGCGGTCCCGGTCGTGCAGCTGACGGGTCAGCGTGCGTCCGGGCGGGTGTCCTGCTGAGTAGAACGGGTCGTGTGGTCGAGATGTTCCTGACGCGCGTGAAGGTCTCGTGAACCAGCAGACTGTGCAGCGCCGGGGCTGCGAGTCGGTGGGGGAG
Source organism: Sanguibacter biliveldensis (assembly GCF_033798665.1). NCBI lineage: Bacteria > Bacillati > Actinomycetota > Actinomycetes > Micrococcales > Sanguibacteraceae > Sanguibacter > Sanguibacter biliveldensis. The sequence continues at coordinate 2,048,999 of NZ_CP138359.1, read as the reverse complement.
AGACCAGGACGACGCCGGGGTCAGCGTGCGGGTCTGGGCTCCTGGTGCGGCGTCGCGCGCCTCGCGCCCGCCTGGCACACAGGTCTCAGAACCGAACCACTGTACCGTGCCTGCGGTCGCTCCCGCACGCTGGGAGCGAGTCGCACCGGTCACAGCGTGGGCTCGGTCACGGTGCCGGCTCAGGCGCAGGGTAGGTCCAGTAACAGCGTCGGCTCGGTCACGGTGCCGGCTCAGGCGCAGCACCCGCTCGGTCACAGCATCCGTTCGGTCAGAGTGGCAGCTCAGTCATGGTGTCGACCGATCGCTCGTCATCGGTCGCAGGTCGCCCGGTCGAGCGGCATGGCGCGGTCGCTCCCGACCGCGGCCATGAGGTCGACCGTCCAGCCGGCGTCGTCTGCGACCTTCCACAGGGCCCTCGCCCACCGCTTCTCGAAGGCTCCGAGCCCACCACCCGAGGGTCGGCTGATCGCGACCAGGACTATCAGACCGTCGGGGTGCTGGGCGAGGACCGTCGAGACGACGTCGACGATCTCGGCGACGGGTCCCGACGAGGGCAGCCCGGGGAGGCCGTCGAAGGGGATCGCGAGAGGGACGACCTGCCGCGCCCCGTCGAGGAAGGTGAACCACAGCACCGGTGACGAGGACAGTCGCGGTCCGACGAGACCGACCAGGTGGTCGAGGACCTCTCTCCCGGTGATCAGCGTCGTCCCCGGCTGGCAGGGAACCTCTGGCCTCGGCCGGGTCAGCAGGTCGGTGCTCTGGGTCGCAGGGAGCCGTGCGTCGTAGCCGGTGTCGTGGATGGGACGTGCGTCGTCGTGTGTCATGCGGTCGACCATGCCCCGGTGACACCTCGGTCAGCCACGGCTGGCTGGCCCCCTGTGGACCGACGGCTCTGTCCACACCTCTCACGCACGCAGAATGCCTGGTTGCCCGCCGGACGAGGTAGAGGCAGGTCCGGACGCTGGTCAGGTCCGGACGCTGGTCAGGCACTGCGTACGATGGAGCGCCCACCCCGCACCACCCAGGAGACGCTGACCCATGACCGAAAGCAGCGGCGAGTCCGCTCTCGCACGGTCTTTCAAGGCCCTCTCCGACCCGAGCAGGCTCCGGCTGCTCTCGCTCGTCGCCGCTCACGACGGGGGAGAGGCGACTGTCGTCGACCTCACCGAGCCGCTCGGGCTCAGCCAGCCGACGGTGTCCCACCACCTGAAGATCCTCGTCGAGGCCGGGCTGCTGACCCGCGAGAAGCGCAGCGTGTGGTCGTACTACGCGCTCGTCCCGGGCGCGCTGGGCACGCTCGGGCGGTATCTGCGGGACGCGGACGCCGCCTGGTCGCCTGCCGAGAACGGCTGAGCCACCCGGCACAGGGCTGACCTCTGCGGCACGAGATTGAGCTCTGCGGCACACGGCCGATTCCTCGGGTCGCCCGACCACCGCTCCGACCGCGCGCCTCCGACGCAGCGCGGAGACCGCTCGGCCGGTCGACCGCCTCCCTCGAAGACCTGCGCCGCCCTCGTCAGCTGCCGTCGCGCAGGTCGGCGAGCCTGTCTTCGCTGTAGACGATCTCGTCGAAGCGCGCGACGCACCGCTCACCCATCGGGGCCTGCGACAAGAACCCGACAGTCGGGACCTGAGGCGAGCCGATGCGGAACACGCGGACGAAGTCCCACCTCGTCCCGTCGACCGAGGAGTGGAAGGCCCAGGCCTCGCCGACACGGCTGAGCCGCAGGTAGACCTCACCACCGGTGACCAGCACGGAGTTGCAGTCGTCGGAGTACCCGTCGGTCACGACGCTGACGACCATCACGTCGCCCTGCGGCGATCGCTCGAAGCAGAGCTTCGCCCAGTGGTCGGCGTCGATCCACAGGCACAGCGCACCGGCGTCGAAGGTCGACCGGGGCGCGTCGACCCGGACCCTCGCCGAGAGCGTGAGGTCGCCTGTCGGCTGGAAGCCGAGCGCGGCCGCCTGGTGCTGCTGCGGTCCTCCGGTCGGGTCGTTGCTCCAGTCGACACCCGCTGCGGCGGTCAGGACGAGGGTGCCGTCGTCGTCGAGGTGGGCGTCACCCTCGAGGGGTGCCCAGGAGAGCGGCGGGAGGCCAGGGATGTGGAGTGCCACGGTGCAGTCCTTCGTACGGTCCGGTGATCGGTGCGGCGCGACCGCGGGCGGGTCGACGCCTAGAGGATGCTAGCGAGTGAGGCAAGTGCCTGGACAGGGTCGTCCCCGACGGGCTGCAGGACCACGCAGTCAGCCCCCGCCGCACGCATCCGGGCGAGTGACGCCCTGGCGTCGTCCCTGGTCCCGCTGACGGTCAGTGCGTCGACCCACGCGTCGGGGAGTGCGGCGACGAAGTCTGCCCGGGAGGCGGAGCGAGCCCGCAGCGCGACGATCTCGTCGGCGAAGGGCAACGGCCGCAGGTGGGCTTCCCAGCCGGGCTCGCCGATCCACTCGAGCCCTGGACGGACCGCCTGACGGGCAGCGTGGGCGTCGACGTCGACAGCGGCTGCGTTGTACGCGACGACGCGGTGCTCAGCCGTGCCGATCTGCTGGCGGGCCTGGGCGATGTACTCAGGTGCCGACGGCTCGGCGAGCACGGTCCCGTCGGCCACCCGTCCGGCGAGCGCGAGGGAACGCGGACCACGGACCCCGGCGAGGATCGGCGGCGCCGTCCGCGGCCCACCCTCGAGCTGCACTGCGTCCAGGTGCACGTAGCGTCCGTCGACACTCACCTCGTCTCCGCAGAGCAGGGCGCGCAGCGCGGTGACGTGCTCCTCGAAAGAGGTGAGGATGCTCTCGGGCCAGGCGCCCACGCTCTGCATCCACGCAGGCATGCCGTGCCCGATCCCGAGGTGCAGGCGGTCGCCGAAGAGGTCGACGAGCGTCGCTGCCTCCATCGCTGTGAAGGCGACGTTGCGCGCGGAGGCCGGCAGGATCCCGACCCCGACCCGGATGCGTGAGGTGACCGCGAGCGCGGCCGAGGCCTGCGCGATCCCGCCGCGGAACCCGAGATCTTCGACGACCCAGAGCTCGTCGAAGCCTGCGTCGTCTGCGGCGCGGGCGAAGTCGAGGATCTGGTGGGCCGGGAGGTCCCGGGGGAGCATGATGCCGATCTCAGGGAGTGCGCTGTCCGGGGTCGCGTCGTCACGAGTCATGGGTACTACCGTACACATCACCGGCGAACCGCACAGCACTGTCGAGTCGCACGCCATGTCGCCAGCTCCGCGAGGCGTGACGGCCAGCCAGGACTCAGATCTCGGCAGGGATCCCTGCCGCAACTGGCCGCCATGCTCTCAGCCGGGCTGGTCTCCACTCTCGGCAGAGGCGACGGCCGCTCTGGGCGGCACAGGCACGTCGCCCGACGCCGACCGGGCCCGTGGTCGCGCTGCGGACGTGAGCAGCGAGGCGAGGGCCACGACGACGAGCACGACGACCATCGCCCCGCGGAGCCCGTAGTGCTCTCCGAGGAAGCCGAGCAGGGGCGGCCCGACGAGGAAGGCGACGTATCCGGCCGTCGCGACGGCGGCGACCGAGGAGGTCGGGTCGTCGCTGTCCCCAGCGGCCGAGAGCGTCACGGGGAACCCGAGCGCGGCACCGAGGCCCCAGAGGATCACGGCGCAGCCTGCGACGACCACGTTGTCGGCGAACACGACGAGCGCGATGCCGGCGGCCGAGACGAGCGCGCTGACGCGCAGGACCGCGACGTTGCCGAAGCGGGCGAGCAGCGGCTCGCCCGAGAACCTGCCGATGGTCATGGCGGCCGCGAAGCCCGTGAAGATGACGGACCCGAGGGTCTCCGACATGCCGTGGCCGTCGACCATGAGGAGCGGCAGCCAGTCGCTCGCTGACCCCTCGGCGAGGGCGAGGGCGAGGACGATGAGCCCGAGCATGAGGATGCGGCTCTGCTTCCAGACGGAGAGCTGCTCGCGCCAGGTGGAGGAGGCCTCTGTGCCCTTGCGGGCGAGCCCTGTCGTGGCGGGGACGGTCGGCACGGCCCACAGGGCGGCCGCGGCACCTGCCGCAGCGATCGCGGTGAGGTGCCAGACGACAGGGAAGTCGACAGCGGTCAGACCGATGCCGACGGTGGCCCCGACCACCGTGCCGAGGCTGTAGCACCCGTGCAGCATCGGCAGGACAGACCGACCCGAGGCGTTCTCGATGTCGGCACCCTCGATGTTGACCGCGATCTCGGACATCCCCACGCCACCGCCGACGAGGGCGAGGCCGACGAAGACGCCCGCTGTGAGCCCCAGTCCCGACGCTATGCCCACGAGCGCGAGCCCCACGACGAGGCTGGTGCCCCCGATCGCGATGGTCCGCCGGGCACCGTGCGCCCTGACGACGGAGGCAGAGGACAGCACACCCGTCATCGACCCGACCGAGAGCCCGAAGAGCACGAGGCCCATCTGCCCCGTCGAGGCGTCGAGCAGGTCGCGCACGGCCGGGGTGCGGACGACCCAGGAGGCCATCGAGACGCCGACGACGAGCATGAACACGAAGACGGCCGTCCGTCGACGGCGGAGCTCGGGGCTGAACGGCGGCCGGGTGCCGACGGGGGTGCTGTGCATGTGTACGAGCGTACCGCTGAGGTCGTGGCACCCAGGGCAGGTCTGAGAGGATGGCCCGATGGCCAGGCGATTCGACCCCACACGACGAGACCGGATCGTCGACGTGACCATCGAGGCCGTCGCCGAGCTCGGGGTCGCCGGCATCTCGGCGAGGCGCATCGCCGCCCGCGCCGACGTCCCGCTCGGGTCGATGACCTACCACTTCACCGACATGGACGAGCTGCTGCACGAGGCGTTCACGCGCTTCTCGCTGTCTGTCGCGACCCGCTTCGAGGCTCGGCTCGTGGCCGCGACCACCGTCGACGAGGCGAAGCAGGCCGTCGCGACCCTCGTCCTCGACGACCTGGCGCAGTCGCCGCGCGAGCTGGTGCTGACCCACGAGCTGTACACGCTGGCCGCCCGGGACGCCAGGTACCGGACCATCACGCGCGAGTGGATGCGCCGCAGCCGCACGGCGCTCGAGCGGCACTTCACCCCGGACGTCTCACGCCAGCTCGACGCCCTGATCGAAGGGCTGACCATCCACCAGGCTCTCGACACCGAGCCTCACGACCCGCAGGTCACCGTCTCGGCGATCGACGCGATCTGCCGCGGAGCCTGACGGACCGGTCCTTCCCGCCACCACCTCGGACGTGGCACGATCGGTGCCGTGACAGCCAGGGCATCGGGCGAAGACCAGCTGCGCGACCTGGCGCGGCTGCGGCGGGTGCGCGACAGGATCGACCGCGACTACGCCCAGCCCCTCGACGTCGAGGCGCTGGCACGTGGCGCGAGCATGTCGGCAGGTCATCTCAGCCGCCAGTTCCGTGCGGCCTACGGGGAGTCGCCCTACTCCTACCTCATGACCCGGCGGATCGAGCGGGCGATGGCCCTGCTGCGGCGCGGGGAGATGAGCGTGACCGACGTCTGCTTCGCCGTCGGCAGCTCGTCCCTGGGGACCTTCAGCACCCGGTTCACCGAGCTCGTGGGCATGCCCCCGAGCGCCTACAGGAAGCAGGCAGCGTCAGCAGCGGGCCTGGTCACCGGCGAGCTCCCACCGTGCATCGCCAAGCAGATCACCCGACCCGTCAGGAATCGAGAAGCACCGACCGTCGCGGCAGACCTAGCGTGAGCCGCATGGACCTCATCATTCACTGGACCTTCCTCAACCACGACGACGGCGACGCGGCCCTGGCCTTCTACCGCGACACCCTCGGATTCGAGCTGCGCAACGACGTCGGCTACGGCGGCATGCGGTGGCTCACAGTCGGCCCTCCCGGGCAGCCGGAGACCTCGGTCGTCCTGACTCCTCCAGCCGCGGACCCGGGCATCACCGACGACGAGCGCCGCACGATCACCGAGATGATGGCGAAGGGGACCTTCGGGCACCTCGTGCTCGCCTCCTCCGACATGGACGCGGCCTTCGCCCAGGTCCAGGCCAGCGGTGCCGAGGTGGTCCAGGAGCCGACCGACCAGCCCTACGGGGTCCGCGACTGCGCCTTCCGTGACCCCGCAGGCAACCTCATCCGCATCAACCAGCTCGGCTGAGGGTCGGCGCCTCACCGGCGCCTCACCGGCACCTCACCGGCACTGTCGGAGCACACCTGACGAGACTGACCTGGCCCGATGCACTGCCCTCACGACGGGTGTTCCGCCTGGGGGCACAATCAGACATACTTCTCAGTCAGGGTCCGGCGCAGCGCTCGGACCTGGTCAGCACGCTCGAACCTGGCGAGCACCGAGAGACCACCCAGCGAGCGTCCGTCGGGTACGCCAGCGGAGCGCCACAGCCGCCGCGGCCGCCCGAGGCACCGCCGATCCACTCCACAGACAGGGACACGATGGCCACGAGCACGACGACAGGGATCGACACCGGCGCGCAGCCGCACGCGGCTGACACCCACGACCTCATCAGGGTCCGGGGTGCCCGCGAGAACAACCTGCAGGACGTGAGCCTCGACCTGCCCAAGCGCCGGTTGTCGGTCTTCACAGGGGTGTCCGGGTCGGGGAAGAGCTCACTCGTCTTCGCCACGATCGCCGCCGAGTCGCAGCGGATGATCAACGAGACGTACAGCGCGTTCCTCCAGGGGTTCATGCCGAGCCAGGCCCGGCCCGACGTCGACCTGCTCGAAGGGCTGACCACGGCGATCATCGTCGACCAGGAGCGCATGGGCGCGAACTCGCGCTCGACGGTCGGGACCGCGACGGACGTCAACGCGATGCTCCGCATCGTCTTCAGCCGGCTGGGCCAGCCGCACGTCGGCTCGCCCCAGGCCTTCTCCTTCAACGTCGCCTCGATCAGCGGCGCCGGCGCGGTGACCATCGAGCGTGGCGGGTCGACCGTCAAGGAGCGGCGCAGCTTCAGCATCACCGGAGGCATGTGCCCACGGTGCGAGGGCATGGGGACAGTCAACGACATCGACCTCACCCAGCTCTTCGACGACTCGAAGTCGCTCAACGAGGGGGCGCTGACCATCCCCGGCTACACGGCCGACGGCTGGGGGGTCAAGATCTTCACGGGCTCAGGCTTCCTCGACCCCGACAAGGCGATCCGCGACTACACGAAGAAGGAGCGGGCGGACTTCCTCTACAAGGAGCCTGTCAAGGTCAAGGTCGGCGACATCAACATGACCTACGAGGGCCTGATCCCCAAGGTGCAGAAGTCGTTCTTGTCCAAGGACCGCGAGGCGATGCAGCCGCACATCCGCGCCTTCGTCGACCGGGCGGTCACCTTCACCACCTGCCCGGACTGCGAGGGGACCCGCCTCAACGAGGGGGCGCGGTCGTCCAAGGTCGCCGGGCTGAACATCGCCGAGGCGTGCTCGATGCAGATCAGCGACCTCGCGACCTGGGTCCGGGAGCTCCACGAGCCGTCGATGACACCGCTGCTCGACGCGCTGCGCGACACCCTCGACTCCTTCGTCGAGATCGGGCTCGGGTACCTGTCGCTCGACCGGCCCGCCGGGACGCTGTCCGGGGGAGAGGCGCAGCGCACCAAGATGATCCGCCACCTCGGGTCATCGCTCACCGACGTCACCTACGTCTTCGACGAGCCGACGATCGGGCTGCACCCGCACGACATCCAGCGGATGAACCGCCTCCTGCTCCAGCTCAGGGACAAGGGCAACACCGTCCTGGTGGTCGAGCACAAGCCCGAGATGATCACCATCGCGGACCACGTGGTCGACCTCGGCCCTGGCGCAGGGACCGCCGGCGGCCAGATCTGCTACGAGGGCACCGTCGACGGTCTGCGCGAGAGCGACACCCTCACCGGACGGCACCTCGACGACAGGTCGCGCGTCAAGGAGACGGTCCGCCCGCACCGCGGCGCGATCGAGATCCGCGGCGCGAGCGCGAACAACCTCCGCGACGTCGACGTCGACATCCCGCTCGGTGTCCTCGTCGTCCTCACCGGCGTCGCCGGGTCGGGCAAGAGCTCTCTCGTGCACGGCTCGATCCCCGCCGGCGCCGGCGTGGTCTCGATCGACCAGACCGCGATCCGCGGGTCCCGCCGGAGCAACCCGGCCACCTACACAGGGCTCCTCGAGCCGATCCGCAAGGCCTTCGCCAAGACGAACGGCGTCAAGCCTGCGCTGTTCAGCGCCAACTCCGAGGGCGCGTGCCCGGTGTGCAACGGCGCCGGTGTCATCTACACCGACCTCGGCGTCATGGCGAGCGTCGCGTCCCCCTGCGAGGTCTGCGAGGGCAAGCGTTTCCAGGCCTCGGTCCTCGAGTACCACCTCGGCGGACGCGACATCTCTGAGGTGCTCGCGATGTCCGTCGCCGAGGCCGAGCAGTTCTTCGGCGCGGGGGAGGCCCGCACACCTGCCGCGCACGCGATCCTGGTCCGTCTGGTCGACGTCGGGCTCGGATACCTGCGTCTCGGGCAGCCGCTGACCACGCTCTCGGGTGGTGAGCGCCAGCGTCTCAAGCTCGCCACGCACATGGCCGAGAAGGGCGACGTCTACGTGCTCGACGAGCCGACGACGGGCCTGCACCTCGCCGACGTCGAACAGCTCCTCGGGCTCCTGGACAGGCTCGTCGACTCCGGGAGGTCGGTCATCGTGGTCGAGCACCACCAGGCCGTCATGGCGCACGCCGACTGGATCATCGACCTCGGGCCGGGCGCCGGGCACGCCGGGGGCAGAGTCGTCTTCGAGGGGACCCCTGCGGACCTCGTCGCCCAGCGGTCGACACTCACCGGGGAGCACCTAGCCGACTACGTGAAGAGCTGACCTGAGGCACGAGAGTCCGCCTAGAACCACCTGAGGCGGACTTTCGTCCCGGGGAAGAGCGCCCTTCGACCAGCAGGATGCAAACGTGTGCATCGACAGATGCCCATGAGTGCAGACCTACGAGTCGCGGACCGAGGACGTTCTATGACACCCCAAGCCCAGATGCCCCAGAGCAGCACCGCAGCACCAGCACCGCTCACGCTCCACCCCGACAGGGCGCTCCCGACAGACCCGCGCCAGCGCGACGTAGCCCGGCAGATCTACGAGACGACCCGCTCCCTCCCGATCATCTCGATGCACGGCCACGTCGAGGTCGAGGCCTTCGCCGACAACCAGCCCTTCGCCGACCCGGCCCAGCTGCTCGTGGTCCCCGACCACTACGTCACCCGCATGCTCGTCTCGCAGGGGGCAGCCCCTGAGACCCTGGGCATCCCGCGGGTCGACGGCGGCCCTGTCGAGACCGACAGCCGGGAGATCTTCCGCAGGTTCTGCGCGGGCTGGCACCTCTACAGGGGGACACCGTCCAGGTACTGGCTCGAGCACGAGCTCGTCGAGGTCTTCGGGATCGACCAGGTGCCCTCGGCGGCCACGGCAGACGCGATCTTCGACACGATCGCCGCGCGCCTCGCCGAGCCCGACTTCCGGCCGCGCCAGCTGCTCGACAGGTTCGGCATCGAGCTCATCGCGACGACCGACGCCGCGACGAGCACGCTCGAGCACCACGCCCACCTCGCGGCAGAAGGCCTGGGGGACCGGGTGGTCCCGACCTTCCGGCCCGACGCCGTCGTCTACCTGGACCGGCCGGCCTGGCGCACAGACATCGACGAGCTCGGCACGGTCTCCGGGATCGACACCGGGCACTACGCCGGCTATCTCGCTGCGCTGCGCCAGCGCCGTGAGGCATTCGTCGCCGCAGGCGCGCTGGCCAGCGACCACGGGCACCTGAGCGCCGACACCACGCCGCTCTCCGACACCGTCGCCGCCGAGATCTACGCCCGCGCGCTCGAGGGCCCCGTCGAACCCGCAGAGGTGCAGGCCTTCGCTGCGCACATGCTCTTCCAGATGGCCGCGATGGCCGCCGAGGACGGGCTGGTCATGCAGATCCACCCCGGGGTCCTGCGCGACCACCACGACGCCGTCTACCAGGCGCACGGCCAGGACAAGGGCTTCGACATCCCCGTCGCCACGGAGTACACCCGTGCTCTGCGGCCGATGCTGCAGGCCTTCGGCACGCACCCCGGCTTCCGCGCGATCCTCTTCACCGTCGACGAGACGGTCTACAGCCGCGAGCTCGCGCCGCTCGCCGGCGCCTACCCGTCCCTGCGCCTCGGCGCCCCGTGGTGGTTCCTCGACTCGCCCGAGGGGATGCGCAGGTTCCGCGAGACCGCGACCGAGACAGCGGGCTTCTGGAACACCTCGGGCTTCGTCGACGACACGCGGGCCTACGTCTCGATCCCGGCCCGGCACGACCTCTCCCGCCGCATCGACGCCGGGTTCCTCAGCAGGCTCGTGACCGAGCACAGGCTGACGCACGACGAGGCCGTCGAGACCGCGGTGGTCCTGGCACACACGCTGCCGCAGACCTCGTACGCCCGGCGTCCCTGACGCCGGTCTCGGGTCGTCGGCCACGGCGTCGACGGCCCGGGAACCGCACTGCACCCCGCGAATCCCCCTTCGAAGCCCCTTTTCCTAGCACCCAAGGACCCCCATGACCTCCGCACCTGAGGCAGCGCCGCCCAGCTCGCGTCCCGCAGCCGACCTGCACGGCAAGCTCTCGCTCCGCTCCAAGATCGCCTACGGCCTCGGCGACATGGGCAACGGCTTCATGTTCGACCTCGGACAGGCCTATCTGCTCAAGTTCTACACCGATGTCGCCGGCATCCACCCGGCCGCAGCGGCCGGCGTCTTCGTCTTCACCAAGATCTTCGACGCCTTCATGGACCCCGTCGCCGGGATCTTCGTCGACCAGCGCAAGGGCGGCGGCCGCCACGGACGCTTCAAGCCCGTGATGATGTACTCCTCGATCGCGCTCGCCATCCTCACCGTCGTCACGTTCCTCACGCCCGGCGGCACCGATGGCGTCAACCTCGTCTACGCCTACGGGTCGTACATGGCGTGGGGCGTCCTGTACTCCTTCACCAACGTGCCCTACGGCTCGCTCGCCTCCGTCATGACGCAGGACCCCGAGCAGCGCGCCCAGCTGGCCTCGTTCCGCCAGGCAGGCTCGGTCACCGCCCTGCTCGTCACCGGCATCGCCTTCATGCCGATCGTGCACGCCTTCGACAACGAGCGCGTCGGCTTCGCGACAGCCGCCGGGGCGATGGCTGTCGTGGGGATCATGGGCTTCTACGCGACCTTCCGCGGCACCCGCGAGGTGGTCCCGGTGGCACGGTCGACCGAGAAGATCACGCTCCGGGGCTTCGCGACCACCATCGGCCAGAACCGGGCGCTCCTCGTCCTCATCCTCATGACGGTGTTCTCCATCTCGGCGTACAACATCAAGCCCGCGATGATCGTCTACTTCACCGACTACAACCTGCAGAACCAGGACCTGCTGTCGGTCGTGAACTTCTTCGGCATCGGCTCGTCGATCCTCGCCATCCTCACGATCCCCTCCCTGGTCAAGCGCTTCGGCAAGAAGCAGGTGGCGATCTCCGGCTTCGCGCTGGCCGCGGTCGCCGACGGGCTCAACTTCCTGCTGCCGACGAACACCGTGGTGTTCACCATCCTGTACAGCCTCTCCTTCGTCGGGATCGCCCTGCCCAACGGGATCACCTGGGCTCTCGTCTCCGACGCGATCGACTACGGGCACTGGCGCTCCGGCGTCCGCCGCGAGGGCATCACGTACTCGATGTTCAACTTCTCCCGGAAGATCGCCCAGGCCGTCGCCGGCGGCGCCGCAGGGTTCGGGCTGTCCCTCATCGGCTACGTCCCGAAGTTCACCTCCGACCCGGCGATGGCGGACCAGGCTGACGGAATCCTCCAGGGGATCAAGTCGCTCCAGACGCTCTACCCGTGCATCGCGCTGACGATCGCCGGCGCCGTGCTGTTCTTCCTCTACCCGTTGACCGACAAGCGCATCACCGAGCTCGTCGCCGAGACCCGCGAGCGCGAGGCGGCGACCGCTGTCTCCGACGAGCCAGGGGCCCGCTGACGCGCGAGGAGCGCGTGAGGCCTCAGGCGCACCAGCCCACCCATCCCGAGCACAGGAGCTCTCCGTGACAAGCACGACCCCCGCAGCAGAACCCGCAGCCCCCGCAACCCGCCACAGCCCTCTCGCCCTGACCGACTGCACCCTGCGCCTGGCGGAGGGAGACGAGGTCGTCGTAGCGATCCGCGACCTCCCTGCGGGCACTCGGCTCACCGCAGGCGACCACACCCTCGTCCTGCGGTCCGACGTCCCGCGCGGCCACAAGCTCGCGGTGCGGGACGTCCCCGCCGGCGGGCAGGTCCACAAGTACGGTCAGTCGATCGGCCGGGCGACGGCTCCTGTCGTCGCGGGCGACCACGTCCACGTCCACAACCTCGGCATGGACGCCGCCGCCGCAGAGCACGAGCTCGCGACGGTCCACACCGAGCTGCCCGTCCCGACAGGCCTGATCCGGACCTTCGACGGGTACCACCGCGCCGACGGTCGTGTCGGCACCCGCAGCTACGTCGCGATCCTCACCTCCGTCAACTGCTCGGCCTCGACAGCCCGGATGATCGCGGACAAGGTCACCCCGCTGCTCGTGGACTACCCGAACATCGACGGAGTCGTCGCGCTGACCCACCAGAGCGGCTGCGGCATGATCCCGGCGTCGTCGGGCGGGACGATGTTCCAGCGGACCCTGCACGGCTACGCCTCGCACCCCAACGTCAGCGGGCTGCTGGTCCTCGGGCTCGGCTGCGAGATGATCCAGGTCCAGTCGATCACCGACACGCTGCCCATCGCCACAGACACCCTCGTGGAGTCCCTCACCATCCAGGACCAGGGCGGCATCCGCGCGACGGTCGAGGCCGGAGTCAAGGCTGTCGCGGCGATGCTGCCGATCCTCGACACCCGTCGTCGCGCGCCCGCGCCGATCTCCGAGCTCGTGCTCGGTCTCAACTGCGGAGGGTCAGACGGCTACTCGGGCATCACCGCGAACCCGGCCCTCGGCTACGCCTCAGACCTCCTGGTCGCGGCTGGCGCCACCTCGGTCCTCGCCGAGACCCCTGAGGTCTACGGGGCCGAGCACCTCCTCACGCGGCGGGCCGTGTCCGAAGACGTCGCCCGGACGCTCCTCGAGCGGATCAGCTGGTGGGAGCAGTACGCCGAGGAGGGCGGCGGCAGCCTGGACAACAACCCGTCGCCCGGCAACAAGGAGGGCGGTCTGACGACCATCCTCGAGAAGTCTCTCGGTGCCGTCGCCAAGGCCGGTCACGCTGACCTCTCGGCCGTCTACCAGTACGCCGAGCCGATGACGACCCGCGGTCTCGGCTTCATGGACACCCCCGGGTACGACCCCGTGTCGGTGACGGGTCTGGTCGCCGGGGGAGCGACGGTCGTCTGCTTCACCACGGGCCGTGGGTCTGTCCTCGGCTCGCGTCCGGCGCCGACCATCAAGCTCGCGACGAACACGGAGATGTTCGAGCGGATGTCGGACGACATGGACCTCAACTGCGGGCGCATCGTCGACGGCACCTCGACCCTCGCGGAGGTCGGGCTGGAGATCTTCGAGTGGATCATCGCCGTGGCCTCGGGCCGCACGACGGCCAGCGAAGAGCTCGGGCTCGGTCAGGACGAGTTCGTGCCGTGGCAGCTCGGCACCGTCACGTGAGCGCCCGCAGCGCTGAACCGACGACCCAGGCGCCCGGGACCACAGCCGCACCCGGGCGCCGCACACCACGCACCGACGACCCAGAGGACACACCCATGCAGCCGCTCGACAGCACCACGGTCCACCGCACGGCCCGACCTGTCACCGTGCTCCAGATGGGAGGCGGGAACTTCCTGCGCGGCTTCGTCGACTGGATGATCCACGTCGCCGACGAGGCTGGCGTCATGGACGCCGGTGTCGCTGTCGTCCACGTGACAGACCGGCCCGACCCCGCCTTCGAGCTCCTGCGAGCGCAGGACGGGCTCTTCCACGTCACGCTCGAGGGCATCAAGGACGGGCAGCCTGTCCGCGAGATCACCCGGGTCGAGTGCGTCCAGGAGGCCGTCGCCGCGCACACCGAGTTCGAGCGCTACAGGGACCTCTACCTGGGCGCGGACCTGCGGGTCCTGGTGTCGAACACGACCGAGGCGGGGATCGTCTGGGTCGAGGACGACGACATCACCGCCCGTCCGCCCGCCTCCTTCCCGCTCAAGGTCACGGCACTGCTGCACGACAGGTTCGAGCACTTCGGTGGTGACCCCACCAAGGGGCTCGCGATCGTCCCGTGCGAGCTCATCGAGGACAACGGGTCGACCCTGCGGGAGTACGTGCTGCGGCACTCGGCCGCCGCCGGGCTGTCCGAGGAGTTCCAGCAGTGGGTCCGGGAGTGCTGCACCTTCAGCGACACCCTCGTCGACCGCATCGTCCCGGGCTTCCCACGTGACGACATCGCCCGTATCCAGACCGAGACGGGCTTCGACGACCAGGTCGTCGTCAAGGGTGAGTACTTCCACGTGTGGGCGATCAGCGGGGGAGAGGCTGTGCGTGAGGTGCTGCCCCTCGACAAGGCCGGGCTCGACGTACGGTTCATGGAGGACATCACGCCGTTCCGCGCCCAGAAGGTCCGGGTGCTCAACGGCTCTCACACGGCGCTCAGCGCCGTCGGCCTCCAGCTGGGCCACGAGAGCGTGCGGGAGGCCTTCGAGGACCCGACGGTCCGGCGCTTCGTCGACGAGCTCGTGGCCGACGAGGTCTTGCCGACCATCGACGGGGAGCCCGAGGTGCTCCGCGAGTTCGCGGCCGGGATCCTCGAGCGGTTCGGCAACCCGTTCTTGCACCACCGGCTGGCGGACATCGCACTCAACGCGGTCTCGAAGTGGCGCACCCGGAACCTCCCGGTCTACGTCGACAGGGTCCGGGCGGGGGAGAGCGCACCGCTCACCGTGCTCTCGCTCGCCGCTGTGCTGCTGCTGCAGTCCGGGGCGGCCGCCATCCCGGGCTTCGTCCCCGTGGACGACGCCGGTGCGCTGGCGCTGCTCGCCGGCGGACCTGGAGCCGGTGAAGACGGAGGCGCCGGGGACGGAGCTGACAAGGCTGCCGTGTGGGTCGGGCGAGCTGTCCGTGGTCTCGACCTCGCTGCAGGGCTCGACCCGGTCGAGGCTGACGTGCTGATCGCTCGCACCGCAGAGATGGTCGAGTCGCTCACGACCGAGGGTGCACGAGCCACCCTCGCCAGGGTGCTCGCCGAGAGCACCGTCGGCTGACGGGTCTGACCCCACCCGCGATCGACCGCGGTCTCACGCTCCGGCGTGAGGCCGCGGTCCTGTGCTCTCCCTGACCACCAGAGACGTGGGGATGTCGAGCGGAGGGCCCTGGGGCGCTTCACCGGACAGGTGCGCGTGCAGCCGGTCGACAGCGACGGCACCCGCGTGCCGCAGGGGGATCGCCACCGATGTGAGGGCGGGGGTGATCAGACCGGCCATGACGATGTCGTCAAAACCGACCACGCTGATCTCACCCGGAACGTCGACACCCTGCCGGACGAGCCGGGCCAGCAGGCCCACCGCCATGACGTCGTTGGACACGAGGACGGCGCTCACCCCGGAGCGCATCGTGACGTCAGCGGCGCTCGCTCCACCGTCGACGGTGGGCGCGAAGGTGCCGATCTCGACGCCGGACAGGCCGTGCTCGCGCGTCGCGACGTGGAAGGCCTGACGACGGTCTGCGTTGGACCGGCTGCTCCCTGTCGCCGAGACGAACCCGATGTCGCGGTGCCCGAGCCCGTGGAGGTGCTCTACGGCCTGCCGCACGCCGCCCGCGTTGTCGAAGGTCACGGGTGGCACGGCGCCCGGTGCGTCGGTACCGGAGCCGCGGTTGACCAGGACCATCGGTTGCAGCCTGGCGGCTGCAGCGAGCTCGGTGTCGCTCATGCGGGGCGAGCACAGCACGAGGGCGTCGACGTTCCGCGCGAGGGTCGTCACCAGCTCGACCTCGGTCGACGGGTCTTCGTCGCTGTCCGCGAGCAGGACGGAGTACCCGACGTCACGGGCGCGGTGCTGCACGCCGCGGACGATGTCGGAGAAGAACGGGTTCGACAGGTCGGGGACGACGATGCCGAGCGCGCCGGTGCGCCCGGTCTTGAGCGTGCGGGCAGCCCTGCTCGGCACGTAGCCGATCTGCTCGGCGAGCGCCAGGATGCGGTCGCGCGTCGTCTCGTCGACCTTCTCCGGCCTGGAGAACGCCCTCGAGATGGTGGAGGGGGAGACCCCGGCGAGGGCGGCCAGGTCACGGATCGTCGCTGCCATGACCTGCGTGCTCCTCGCGTCCGGGCAGTCCTGGGCGGCCTGCGACTCACCACATCGTAGGGGGAGCGGCAGACCGTCTGGTCCAGGTCAGCTCGGCGCCGTGACGAAGACGTCGAAGAGCTCCGGGTGGTGGGCGTGCACGAGGACGCCGAAGACGACGAGGTCGAAGAGCAGGTGCACCGCCACGACGTAGGTCAGTGACGCGCTCTTGGCGAAGATCCAGCCCTGCACGAGCGCGAAGGGCACCGTCAGCAGCGGACCCCACTCGCGGTAGCCGAGCTCCCACAGGAACGACACGAAGACGACCGACTGCAGGACGTTCGCGGTCCAGAGCCCGAAGTGCGCGCGCAGCAGCGCGAAGACCGTGCAGATGAAGAACAGCTCGTCCCAGATCCCCACGGCGTTGACACCGAGGAACAGCCGCGCGATGTCCTGGTCGCCGTCGAGGTCCGGCCAGTTCTGGTACGCCCCAGAGCCGATGAAGTACGGCGGGAGGATGAGATAGCCGATGACGACGACAGCGACCAGGTAGCCGATCTGCAGCCGGGTCCAGCGTCGCCCTGTCGCCACGGGGAAGGTGATCGTCCGCTGCCCGAAGACCCAGCGCGAGAGCGCCCACGGCACGAGCACGGCGAGGGACAGCGCGACCGTGAAGCGCAGCATCCCGGCGTTGGAGAGGTCTGCCTGGAGGGAGATCGCGGAGATGATCGCCATGCCGAGGGCGATCAGCGCGAGGTCGCGCCCGAGCCGGCGGTCGACGACGAGGGCGAGCGCGACGCCCAGGACGAGCGGGACGAAGCCGAGCGGCCGGACGTGGACGGCGAAGATCAGCACGGCCGAGCCGCACACCAGCGCTGCGGCGAGCAACCGGGCGGGAGAGCCCACAGACCATGGACCGGGCTGGACCTGGGCGGGCGCTGTGGGCGTCGTCGTCACCCGCCCAGGGTGCCACGTGGCGTCGGACGTCGCGCGTCGGGCCTGGCGGGGTGTGGACGGCGCCCGTGGGGTCTGGCGGGGTATGGGCGTCAGTCGCGGCCGGACCGGGGGAGCCCGTCCGGGCCGGGGGACAGGTCGTGGTCGTACGCTCGCTCTATGGAGTACGACGTCCGCGGGACGAGGGTGCACTACGTCGAGCACGGCCAGGGTCGACCCGTGCTCGTGCTGCACGGCGCGGGCGTCGACCACCGCGAGGCCGTCGCGGCCTTCGACCCTGCGCTCGCTCGGCACGGTGGGCTCCGGCGGCTGTACCCCGACCTGCCCGGCTCGGGCCTGACGCAGACCGCCGAGACCGTGAGCAGCGCCGAGGACGTCCTCGATGTCCTGACCGCGCTGGTCGACGAGGTCGTGGGGGACAGGCCGCTGCTCCTCGTAGGCCACTCCGCCGGCGCCTACTACGCCCACGCCCTCGCCGACAGGGCGCCCCGGCGCGTCGCCGGGCTGGTCCTCGTGTGCCCGCTGCTGCCCTGCACTCACGACGTCCCGCCGCACGAGCCGGTCGTGGCCGACGACGACCTGGGTGACGCAGGATTCCGCTCGTACTTCGTGGTCCAGACGCCCGCCATGCTCGCGCGCTACAGGGAGGTCGTCGCACCCGGCATCGCCGCTGTCGACGCCTCCACGGCTGAGCGTCTCGGAGCGCGATGGGAGCTGGCACCCAGCAAGGACCCGTACGCCGGTCTGGTGCTCGTCGTCGCAGGGCGCCAGGACTCGACCGTCGGGTACGCCGCGGCGGTCGACCTGCTGGGCAGGTATCCCCGAGCGACGCTCGTGGTGGCCGACGGTGCCGGGCACGCGCTGCCCCACGAAGCGCCCTCGGTGCTGGGCGGGGTGCTCGACGGGTGGCTCACCGATGCCGTCGAGCACCATGGCTGAGTCTGTGCCCATCCCGAACGTGACCCACCTGGAGGAGACACCATGACCAGGGCGAGACAGCCTGACGGCGGCGACCGAGCGGGGGAGTCACGAGCACGCAACAGGGGAGTCACGCCACCCTCGTGCTCCAGCCTGCGTCGTCAGTCCTTCCGGACGGCGTAGCGGAGCCAGACCACCCCGCTGTCGAAGCGGTGGTCGTCGAGCAGGTCGAGGTTCAGCGGCAGGTCAGCGGGCAAGAACCGCAGACCGTCGCCGACCGACACGGGAGAGACGTAGGGCTGGATCTCGTCCACGATCCCAGCGCGCAGTGCGTGGGCCGCGAGCGTCGGGCCCTCGATGGAGACGTCGTGGTCGAGGGCGTCGACCATCGCCCGCACGGCCTGGGGGTCGAACGTCCGTTCGAGGGTGGTCTTCGCCGTCGACGTGGAGTCGAGCGTCGTCGAGTAGACGATCTTCTCTGCGCTCTGCCACACGGTCGCGAAGCGCCTGACGAAGTCTGGGTGCGCCGGGTCGTCGAGCGCCGTCTCCCAGAACGTCATCATCTCGTAGATGCGCCGGCCGTACAGGTATGTGGCGGCAGCCGCGAACTTCTCCGCGATGAAGTCGTGCAGCTGCTCGTCGGTGCTGGCGCCCCAGTCGGTGTTGCCCGAGGCGTCGGACGCATACCCGTCGAGCGACGAGATCATGGAGTAGATCAACCGGCCCATGAGGTTCACTGTAGGGAGCCGCGTCAGTACGGTCTAGAGGCATGGTCGAGGTCATCGTCGAACCTCCGGACCGGCACGAGAACACCCTGATCAGAGCCCCTCTCCGTCAGACCACGGTAACGCCGATAATGTACGTTATGACATTATGGCGATGTGGAGAGCCCAGGCCCGGCCTCAGTCACCCTCTCCCGGCAGCTCTGCGTCGCGGTCGACGAGCAGCACCTCGAAGCCGGCGTCACGCAAGTGATCGACCAGGTCCGTGCTGCACGAGATGTACATCGAGTCGTGGTAGATCGGGCAGGCCAGCAAGAACGACCCGTCGTCCGGCCACACGAACACCGGCAGCCTCAGGTGCTCGTCGTCCGCGGTCCGGGCGCCGAGCCACGAGACCGGTGCTCGGTGCGGCACCAACCCTCCAGACCGTCGAGCCAACCCGGTGAGCCACGGCGGACAGCCGGTGTCGAGCCCGTCGGTCTCTCCGGCATAGCCCTCCCACAGGAAGAACCAGCACCCGTCCGGAGTCGTGGTGTGCTCGCCGAGGACAGCGGCGAGCGCGACAGAGAACACCCCTCCGGGCGTGGCGTACGCCATCCTCAGACCGGTGCGCCCCACCAGCTCCAGGCCACACTCCAGATCTGACCACCGCGCGGCGGACGTCAGCATGCCGTCGGCCATGCCCGTCGTCTCGTCGTGCGCAAAGACCTGCGCGCCGGCCTGCGCGAAGATCTGGGCCACGAGCCCCTCCCAGGGCCACCGGCTGTCGCCCGGACCGTGCAGAGGGAGGAAGATCCGTGCCGCGACCTCGTGCGTGGACGTCGTGAAGGCACTCACCCGCAGGTCCTCGGGGCCCAGGCTCGGGACGACGCCCATCCGCCCCCCTCCCCTGCGACGACGACGCACACCCGGCCGTGGTGCGCTCCAGGCCATGCTAGACGAGCGCTACGGCCCGGATCAGCGCGTCACCAGGCCGAACGTCCCGCCGCCGTCTAAGGTCGTCGGTGTGGACGACCTCGAGCACACAGCCATCCGATTTGCGCAGAAGACGCTCAAGCGAGCCATCGTCCTGTCCGCCGTCACACCCTTCGTGGTCGCCGGCGGCGTCGTGGCGCTCGACCACTGGTCCAAGCGCAAGAAGTCGCGCAAGGCGGTCTTCCCGCACTCGAAGCCCGTGAGCTCGACGGTCGAGACGACAGGGACCACGATCTACACCTTCGGTGAAGACGTCTACGCCGCCATGCTCGAGGCGATAGAGGGCGCGACCGAGCGCATCTTCATCGAGACGTACATCTGGAAGGGCGACGAGGTCGGCCGCCAGTTCAAGGACGCGCTCATCGCGGCCCACGAGCGTGGTGTCGAGGTCTTCGTGGTCTTCGACGGCTTCGCCAACGCCGTGGTCCCCCGGTCGTTCTTCAGGTTCCCCGAGGGCATCCACGTCCTGGAGTACCCGATCTTCCGCCCGCAGGTCCTGCTCATGGACCTCAAGCACACCGGCCGAGACCACCGCAAGATCTTGGTGGTCGACGACGAGGTCGGGTTCGTCGGTGGGTACAACATCGGCACGCTCTACGCGACGCAGTGGCGCGACACGCACCTGCGGGTCACCGGGACGGCGGTGTGGGAGCTCTCGAGCGCCTTCGTCGACTTCTGGAACCTCAACCGCAAGGCCAAGCACCCGGCGATCGACTCCCCCGGCACCATCACCTGGGTCCCGGGCTTCCAGGCTGCGCGCAACGCGCCGGCCCGTCGGGTCTACCCGATCCGCAACCTGTACCTCGAGGCCTTCCGCAGGGCGACGAGCCACATCTACCTCACCCAGGCGTACTTCATCCCTGACCGTGAGCTGCTCGAGGTCCTCGTCGCCGCGGCACGCCGCGGTGTCGACGTCAGGCTCATCGTCCCCGAGGCGTCGAACCACGTGCTCACCGACTGGCTGTCCCGCGGGCTGTACTCCCAGCTGCTCCGCGCCGGCGTGACCATCTGGTTGTTCCGCAACGCGATGGTCCACGCGAAGACCGCGACGGTCGACGGGCGCTGGACGACCATCGGCACGGCGAACATCGACAGGCTCAGCCTCACCGGCAACTACGAGATCAACATGGCGATCTACGACACGGGGATCGCCGCGCAGATGGAAGACATCTTCGCCCTCGACCTCACCAACTGCCGCGAGCTGCAGCTCGACGCGTGGGAGTCCCGCTCCCCCGTCGCGAAGATCGGCGAGCTGCTGCTCACCCCGCTCAGCCCTCTGCTGTGAGCACCCGCTCCATGGTGTCGAAGAACCCGCGGTAGCCCTCGGCGAGCTGGGCGTACTGCTCGTCGGTGAACCCGCTGTTCATCTGGGTGAAGATCATCTCGGTCCCGCCCTCGACGGCGAGGAGGTCGACCGTCAGCGGCGCCCCGGGATCGGTCCCCGGCGCGTCGGTCATCGTCAGGACCAGCCGGTTCGGCGGGTCGACCTCGACGAACGAGCCTTCCCAGTGGATCTGGTGCCCGTCGGGCAGGTGCATGACCGCGCTCCACGCGCCGCCGGGGCGCACGTCCATCGAGAGGGTGTCGAGCGGGACGTCCACGGCGTCGGTGCCGAACCACACCGAGAACACCTCGGGCATCGTCCAGGCCGCGAACACGCTCTCCGGGGTGACGGGGAAGGTCCGGGTGATCGTCAGGCCGTCAGTCATGGTGCGCTCCTCGGAGGGTGTGGTGGTGCGGTCAGGGGCCAGACCTCACGGTCTGGCCCCTCCTGGTGGCTCTCAGACCTGGCGGTCGTCAGACGCTGCTGGAGCTGAGGGCCTGCACGTCGTCAGACCCTGTCGGCGTCGGCGATCTCTTCCTCAGGACGCGGCGGGACCGTCTCGTCGGCCTCGATGACGGGCACCTCGTCGAACTCCGGGTGCTCGTCGTGGATGGCGTCGGCAGCAGCCTGCAGGCTGTCGGTCTCTCTCGCGGGGGTGGCGCTCGGCTCGGGGACTGCGCTCTCGCTCATGATGCTCTCCTCAGCTGGTGGGACAGACCTTCACGCTAGACACCGCTGCTCACCTGCGCCACCGCGCACGCGGGGACTGGCTCCCCCGCGCCACCGCGACGCGAGACCGCACCTGCTCGTCAGCCGACGACGAGCACGAGGTCGCCGCCCTCGAGCTGCTGCACGCCGCCGATCGCCAGCCGCTGGACGACGCCCTCGACGGGGGTGGTGATCGCCGCCTCCATCTTCATCGCCTCGACCGTCGCCACGGTCTGACCGGCCTCGACCCTGTCCCCCTCGGCGACCACGGGGGTCACGGCCCCCGCGAAGGGTGCACCGATCTGCCCGGGCACCTGCGGGTCCGCCTTGTCTGCCACGGACCCCGAGACCTCGATGCTGCGGTCACGCACCGGGATCGGACGGATCTGCCCGTTGAGCGTGAACATCACGCTGCGGATCCCGCGCAGGTCAGGTTCGCCCACGGCCTCGAGCCCGACCAGCAGCCGGACCCCACGGGCGAGGGCGATCTCGACCTCTTCGCCGCGCTGCAGCCCGTACAGGTAGGTGCTCGTCTCGAGGACGCTCACGTCGCCGTAGGCGGCGCGCGTCGCACGGAAGTCCTTCGTCGGACCGGCGAAGAGCAGCTCGTTCAGCCGGTCCCGGCGCTGCGCCGAGTCTCCCGCCAGGGCCGCGAGGTCCTCGTCGGAGAGCGGGGTGACACCGGCCCGGACCGTCCGCCCGGCGAGGGCGCGCGTCCGGAAGGGCTCGGGCCAGCCACCGGGCGGGTCGCCGAGCTCGCCGCCGAGGAAGGCGATGACCGAGTCGGGGATGTCGTAGTCCTGCGGGTTCTCCGCGAAGTCCGCAGGGTCCGCGCCGCGCGCGACGAGCTGGAGCGCGAGGTCCCCGACCACCTTCGACGACGGGGTCACCTTGACGAGCCGCCCGAGGATCCGGTCGGCCGCGGCATAGGTCGACTCGATCTGCTCGAACCTGTCGCCCAGACCCAGCGCGATCGCCTGCTGACGCAGGTTCGACAGCTGGCCACCGGGGATCTCGTGCGTGTACACACGTCCTGTCGGGCCCGACAGCCCCGACTCGAAGGGGCTGTACAGACGGCGCACGGCCTCCCAGTACGGCTCGAGGTCGCAGACCGCGGCCAGGGACAGCCCCGTGTCGCGCGGGGTGTGCTCGAGCCCGGCGACGAGCGCCGACATCGACGGCTGGCTCGTGGTCCCGGCCATCGCTGCGCTCGCCACGTCGACGGCGTCGACACCTGCCTCGACGGCGGCCAGCAGCGTGGCCATCTGCCCGCCGCTCGTGTCGTGGGTGTGCAGGTGGACGGGCAGGTCGAAGCGCTCGCGGAGCGCCGTCACGAGACGCGTGGCAGCGGCTGGGCGGAGCAGACCGGCCATGTCCTTGATCGCGAGCACGTGCGCGCCGGCCGCGACGATCTTGTCGGCGAGAGCGAGGTAGTAGTCGAGGGTGTAGAGCGTCTCGTCCGGGTCCAGCAGGTTGCCCGTGTAGCAGAGCGCGACCTCCGCGACGGCGGTCCCGGTCGCCCGGACGGCCGCGATCGCCGGGGCCATCTGCTCGACGTCGTTGAGGGCGTCGAAGATGCGGAAGATGTCCACGCCCGTCGCCGCCGCCTCCTTGACGAAGGCCTCCGTCACCGCGGTCGGGTACGGGGTGTAGCCGACGGTGTTCCGGCCACGCAGCAGCATCTGGATCGCGACGTTCGGCAGCGCCGCACGGAGCTTCGCGAGACGCACCCAGGGGTCTTCGCCGAGGAACCGCAGCGCGACGTCGTACGTCGCCCCGCCCCAGGCCTCCACCGAGAGCAGCTCGGGCGTGAGCCGTGCGACGTAGGGCGCGACGACCTCGAGGTCGTGCGTGCGGACGCGGGTCGCCAGCAGCGACTGGTGCGCGTCACGGAAGGTCGTGTCGGTGACCGCCACCGCAGTCTGCTCACGCAGCGCGCGGGCGAAGCCCTCGGGACCGAGCTCGAGCAGGCGCTGCCTGCTGCCCGGGACGGCAGGCTCGGTCACGTCGACGGCCGGGAGCTTGTGCTTCGGCTCGATCGCCCCCGTCGAGGCACCGTTCGGCTGGTTGACCACGACGTCGCCGAGGTAGGCGAGCAGACGGGTCCCACGGTCGGCGCTCTCCCGCGCGGCGAGGAGCTCCGGACGCTCGTCGATGAAGGACGTCGAGACGTCGCCCTCGACGAAGGCCTCGTCGGCCAGCACGGCCTGGAGGAACGGGATGTTCGTGCGGATGCCGCGGATGCGGAACTCGGCGAGGGCACGCCGAGCACGTCGCACGGCCGTCGGGTAGTCGCGGCCGCGGCAGGTGAGCTTGACGAGCATCGAGTCGAAGTGCCCGGAGATCTCAGACCCGGCCGTGGCCGTGGCCCCGTCCAGGCGCACACCTGCGCCGCCCGGGGACCTGTAGGCGACGATGCGCCCGGTGTCCGGGCGGAAGCCGTTCGCCGGGTCTTCTGTCGTGATGCGCGTCTGCAGAGCCGCGCCGTTGACCCTGACGTCCTCCTGCCGGATGCCGAGGTCTGCGAGGGTCTCCCCCGCGGCGATCCGCATCTGCGACGAGACGAGGTCGATGTCGGTGACCTCCTCGGTCACCGTGTGCTCGACCTGGATGCGCGGGTTCATCTCGATGAACACGTGCTGACCGGCCCGCTCCCCCACGGTGTCGACCAGGAACTCGACGGTCCCGGCGTTCTGGTACCCGATGGCCCGGGCGAACTTCACGGCGTCGGCGCAGAGCGCGTCGCGGATCGCGGGGTCGAGGTTCGGTGCCGGGGCGATCTCGATGACCTTCTGGTGCCGGCGCTGGACCGAGCAGTCGCGCTCGAAGAGGTGCACCACCTCGCCGGTGCCGTCGGCGAGGATCTGCACCTCGATGTGGCGCGGGCGCAGCACGGCCTGCTCGAGGAACATCGTCGGGTCGCCGAAGGCGCTGTCGGCCTCCCGCATCGCCGCCTGGAGCGCCTCGCGCAGGTCCTCGGGACGGTCGACGCGGCGCATGCCGCGGCCACCACCCCCGGCGACAGCCTTGGCGAAGATCGGGAAGCCGATGCGCTCGGCCGCTGCGACGAGCTCGTCGAGGTCGGCCGAGGGCTCGCTCGACTCGAGGACGGGGATGCCCGCCTCCCGTGCGGCTCGCAGCGCGCGGACCTTGTTGCCGGCGAGCTCGAGGACCTCGGCGGGTGGACCGATGAAGGTCAGCCCGGCGTCGACGCAGGCACGGGCCAGGTCAGGGTTCTCGGACAAGAACCCGTAGCCGGGGTACACGGCGTCGGCGCCTGCACCCTTCGCGACCCGGATGATCTCGTCGATGTCGAGATAGGCGCGGACGGGGTGCCCCTCGTCGCCGATGAGGTACGACTCGTCGGCCTTGAGGCGGTGCTCGGAGTTGCGGTCCTCCTGCGGGAACACCGCGACGGTGCGCGCACCCATCTCGTAGGCGGCGCGGAAGGCGCGCACGGCGATCTCCGCTCGGTTGGCGACCAGCACCTTGGTGAACACGCAGACATCCCATCGTTCGGGGGCTCGACAGCCTGGACGGCTGGCCCGATCCTCCCACGGACAGTCCCGAGGTGGGTGAAGCCTTCCGACCCACGGACGGTGGTCGCCCGGAACCACCCGATCACCCCTGGTCGCAGGGCTCTGGGCCCTTTCGTCCCACCACCTCGCACCGCTACAGTTGCCGCGTGCCAGTGCTAGGTGTCTGCAGTCTGAAGGGCGGCGTCGGCAAGACGTCCGTCACCCTGGGTCTCGCCTCCGCCGCCGTGGCTGCGGAGATGCGCACCCTGGTCGTCGACCTCGACCCCCAGGCGGACACGACCCTCGCCCTGGGCGCGACCGGTGCCGCGGCACAGGACGTCGCTGCCGTCCTGGACAACCCGGCCCGGTACGTCGTCGACTCGGCGATCGCCTCGTCAGCCTGGGACCCCGACCTGCTCGACGTCCTCGTGGGGTCCTCAGACTCGGTCCGTCACGACGGTCCGACCTACGAGCACAGGCTCCAGAACCTCTCGAACGCGCTGAGCACCCTCGACGAGTACGACCTGGTCCTCGTCGACTGCCCGCCCTCGCTCGGCGGCCTGACCCGGCAGGGACTCACGGCGTGCACCCGCGCCCTCGTGGTGACCGAGCCAGGGCTGTTCTCCGTCACGGCCGCGGCGCGCGCCTTCCAGGCGATCGACGCACTGCGACGCGGTCCGGCGCCCCGGCTCCAGCCGCTCGGCGTGGTCGTCAACAGGGTGCGGGCGCGCTCCTCCGAGCAGACGTACCGCCAGCAGGAGCTCGACGGGATGTTCGGACCGCTGATCCTCTCCCCCGCGATCCCCGAGCGGGCAGCGATGCAGCAGGCACAGGGAGCTGGTCGGGCGATCCACGACTGGCCCGGCACCTCGGCGAGCGAGCTCGCGCAGGGCTTCGACGCTCTCCTGGCCCGAGCCGTGCGCGCGAGGTCAGACGTCTGAGACGCTCCACACCTGAGACGCCAGGCGCCCGATCAGTCGGGCACCGAGACGAACGCTGCGGCGGCGGCCCCGAGATTTCGACCTGATCCGGCCAGGGCCTCTGGGGTGCTCGGTCAGCCGGGGCCCGTCAGCCGGCGGTGCGGGCCTGGCGGCGTGCGGAGAGCTCGTCGGGGACTGCTGCGACAGGCTCGAGGCGCTCTGTCGGCAGGGTCGCGAGGGTGCCCTCGACCTCACGCCACACACGGCCGACAGCGATGCCGAAGACCCCCTGTCCACCCTGCACGAGGTCGATGACCTCGTCGGCCGACGTGCACTCGTAGACCGAGGCGCCGTCGCTCATCAGGGTGATCTGCGCGAGGTCGTCCACCCCGCGCTCACGCAGGTGCATCACTGCGGTGCGGATCTGCTGGAGCGAGACCCCGGTGTCGAGCAGACGCTTGACGACCTTGAGGACGAGGACGTCCCGGAAGCTGTACAGGCGGTGCGTGCCAGAGCCTGTCGCAGGACGGACCGTGGGCTCGACCAGACCGGTACGGGCCCAGTAGTCGAGCTGGCGGTAGGTGATGCCAGCAGCACGGCAGGCGGTCGGACCGCGGTAGCCGATGGACTCGTCCAGGTCAGGGAGGTCCTCGTCGAAGAGGAGTCCCTGCGTGCGTCGGGGAGCGGGCGTCCCACCAGGGACGCCGTCACGACCGGTTCCGCTCACAGCTGCCTCCGTCTCGATGCCTCCACCTGGACCGCGCCGCAGGCTGCTGCCCGACGCCGTGCGTCGGTGCGCCTGCCGCTGTGCGACGGACCCCTGGTCGCGTCGGCGGGACGTGCCCGCCGAGCACCCGGTTCGTGGATGACCATGCTCACGCTAGGGGTCCGCGGTCACCGGGTCAACGACCGTCGGCGGACGACTTCTGGCGTGTCGGCCGACGTCAGCGCGGGAGCTCGTCGATCCCCTGGCGGACCCACACCGTGTGCAGGCGCGCCATGAGCTCACCGAGCTCCGACGCCGTCGCCGCGGCCTGTCCCCGGGCGGCCGGGGACTGCTGGCCGCGCAACGGCGAGACGACCTGGTCGACGAGGGTCACGTGCCTGTCGGCAGCCGACCGGAGCGTGCGCAGGTGCCGCGCCTCGATGCCGTAGACACCGAGCTGGGCGGCCGTCTCGACGACGTCGCGCGCGAAGGCGTCAAATCGACCGCCGGCGTCAGGACGCAGCACACCGGCGTTGACGAGCTCTTCGACGAGCGCCACCGGCACCCCGCACTCGGCGGCGAGCAGGTCGGAGCTCGACGGCCCACGACCAGCCGTCGCGGTCTGGCCCCCTCGTGCGACGAGCCGCGGGATGAGCGGCCTGTCGCTGCTCGCGACACCCTCGTCGAGGGCACTCAGCTTGTCCTTGATGACCTTGAGCGGCAGGTACCTGTCACGCTGCTCGATGAGCACGAACCGCAGTCGCTCGACGTCGGCAGGGCTGTACTTGCGGTACCCGGACGAGGTCCGGACCGGCTCGACGAGCCCCTGCTCCTCGAGGAACCTCAGCTTCGAGTGGCTGATCGCCGGGAACTCCAGGCGCAGGCTGGCCAGCACGTCGGAGATCCGCATCGTCGCCTCGCGCGAGATGCCGTGGGGCCAGGTGTCGACGACCTCGGGAGCGGCTGCGTCGTCGCCCTGGTCCCTCGTCGGGTCGTGCGTGGGGCGCGCTGCGGTCACTCGGCGGCCGGCCCGTCGCTGGTCGCCTCGTGCTGGCGGGGGCTCGGGTAGAAGAGCATCCGGTACTTGCCGATCTGCACCTCGTCACCAGCCTTCAGGAGGGCCGAGTCGATGCGCTCACGGTTGACGTACGTCCCGTTGAGCGACCCGATGTCCCGGACCCTGAAGTCGTCGAGCTCGCGGACGAACTCGGCGTGCTTGCGCGAGACCGTGACGTCGTCGAGGAAGATGTCCGACTTCTCGCTGCGGCCCGCGACGGTCTTGTCGTCGTCGAGGAGGAACCTCGACCCGCCGCTCTGGCCACGGCGCATCACCAGGAGCGCTGACGTGCGCGGCAGGGCGGCCACGGCCGCCTGCTCCTCGGCAGTGAGGCCGGGTGCTGCGGAGACGTCGTCCTGCAGACCGCTGCCGAAGCTGATCGTCGTGTCTCCGAGAGCCCTCTGGGCGGCAGCACGCGACTGGTCCGGCTGGCCCCCGGGGACTTCAGTGCTGCTACTCATGTCGCCTCCTGATCATGCGGTCCCGCGGTCGTCCACGGGTCTCTCTCGGCACTGACTGCGCTACCGGTCCGGCAGGCATCTGATCTGCACAACCTTAGATGGTCCGTCTAGGTGACGAAACCACCGCGACCCGCCCGTCTCACCCGTGCCGACCTGCTGGAGAGCACCGACGGGGCAGATCTCACCCGTCTGTCGCGGGCTTCGCGAACTGGGGGTCGGCCGGGTCGCGGACCGACCGGATCTGCACGAGCTCCTTCTGGGCGATCGTCGTACGGCCACCGCTCGTGGTGATCGAGGCCATCGCCCCGCCCGGGATCGCCATCGCCGGCTCGAGGGTCTGCGGGTCGCCGATGACCGTCCAGCGGTAGGGCGGGGCCACGACGATCCCGTCGACCGAGACCCCCGAGGCCGTGTCCTCGAAATAGCTGCTGGTCACCATGCGGATCCCGTTGACGTCGATCGCCTCGGCGCCGGCGTTGCGCAGCTCTTCGAGGACGTTGAACAGGCGCGCGGCCGAGATCGGCGAGTCGCCCTGCACGATCTGGATCTCGAGCCCGGGGCCCTCGGCCGGCAGACGGCCGGAGAGGATCCCCTGGATCTCGGCGTTCTTCTCGGCCAGCTCGACGGCAGCCTGCTGGGAGTCCGAGCCGGACCTCAGCTCGAACTCGGTCTCGCGCAGCGACGACGCCTCGCGCTCGAGGCTGTCGGAGCGCTTGCTCACGTCGTCGAGGATCCGCACGAGGTCGGACTGGCGCAGGCCGGAGAACTCGTCCTGCTGGTTCTGCTGCAGCTGGACCACGAGCGCAAAGCCGAGGACGGCGCAGAGGACCGCTGCGAGCACCTGAGCCCGCGTCATCCGGGGGCGGAAGGCCGACCGGAGACGGCGACCCGGGGTCATCGCGGCCCGGGCGGCGCGACGTGCCTCCTCCGGGCTCTGCGGGGTCTGATCGGAGGCCGCATCAGACGCGTCGGGACTCGGTGACGGGGTTGTCGAGGGCCTCGCTGCTGATCCACCGGCTGCAGGGCGCGGGGCTGGCGACGCGACGGGCGGACGACCAGGGCGCGCCACCGCGGCAGGGGTCGAGGATCCCGCCTTCTTGACGGGTGGTGGCCGCATGGCCGTCTCGCCGTCGTGCGCAGGGTTGGGCACGACCCTGACGACGCTCAGCGGGAGGACGACCTCGATCTCGTCGGTGTCCGGGTGGGTCTCGGCCCGGCTGCGGGGCGCGGTCGCACCGACGGGGATCGAGGGCGGAGGCGTCGCGGCTGCGGGGGTCTCGGCGGCGGCTGGCTCGGTCTCGGCGGCAGCAGTCTCGGTCTCGCGGGCGACGTCGGGCTGCACCCGCGCGTCGGGCGTGGCCTCGGGAGTGTCACGCGTGCCCTCGTCGGGGCTTCCTGTCGGCGTGCTCATGCCTTGAACAGGTGACGGCGGATGGCCGCGGCGTTGGAGAAGATGCGGATGCCGAGCACGACCACCACGCCTGTCGAGAGCTGCGTGCCGACGCCGAGCTGGTCACCGAGGAACACGATGAGCGCGGCGACCACCACGTTCGACAAGAAGGACACGAGGAACACCTTGTCGTCGAACATGCCGT
Organism: Sanguibacter biliveldensis; assembly: GCF_033798665.1. NCBI lineage: Bacteria > Bacillati > Actinomycetota > Actinomycetes > Micrococcales > Sanguibacteraceae > Sanguibacter > Sanguibacter biliveldensis. The sequence continues at coordinate 2,018,959 of NZ_CP138359.1, read as the reverse complement.
CGAGCAGCGCGCGCAACCCACCGAAGAGCGCGTCGAGCGCAGCCACGACGGCGATGGGCAGGTACGGCTGGAGGTACACGGGCACCGTGGGCTCGAGGAGCAGCCCGGCGACCACCCCGATCAGCAGACCGAAGACCGGAATCACGTGTCACTCCCCCACCCAGTAGTTCCTGACGCCTCGGTCAGCATGTCAACCCTCGTCATTATCCTTGCCGACGGGCCCTGCGTAGAACAGCACGCGTGTCGGCCCCGCAGGCACTGTGAGCTCGTCGCTCGACGAGACGTTCGTCTTGATCCCGTACTGCGACCCGAGAGCGCTCAGCTGCCGCGCCGCAGAAGAGCGCGCCAGCCCGGTCTCCAGGTCGTTCGTGCCACCGATGGCGACCACCTCGTACGGGGCGCTCACACCGACCAGGTCGACGAGGATCGCGCTCCCGGCGCTGCGGATCGCGGTCGTCGAGGTGAGCCGCTGGTCGTTGACGGCGATCGCCTCCGCGCCAGAGGCCCAGAGGGCGTTGACCAGCATCTGCAGGTCCGAGTCCTGCACGAGAGCCGCCGGCTCGTCGGCCGCGTTGGGCCCGTTCTCGACGGTGACCACGATGCCCTGGCCGCGGGCCGCGATCGTCCCGTTGGAGAGCCCGTCCTGCGTGAGCTGCTCGACAGCCTCCGGGTCGGAGGACGACAGCGCGGCGTCCCGCAGCTCGTCGATCGACGCCTGGAGGTCGGTGTTCGTCTGCGTCCGCTCGGCGAGCTGGGCACGACGGCTCGTGATCTCCTCGACGAGGAGCTCGCGCGCCGCGACGACCCCCGGCTGGGGTGCGCGCAGCTGCTGGGCGGCGCTCGCCGTCGAGAAGCCGAGCACGACAGCCAGGACGAGCAGCCAGATCACGGTCCGGTTCCGGCGCGGCGGCGCCTCGCCCCGCGCCTTGCGGCGAGCGGCCTCCGCATAGCCAGCGTCGAGAGGTCGGTGCATCACCTCGTTGAGGAGGGTCATCGAGGCGTCGACGGGTGGGCGCTTCGCCAGGCTCGGGTCGTCCACGTGGTGGCCCGGCGTCACGACGGCGTCCCCGCAGCAGCGCGGTGCTCGGCGACGAGCTCGCGGGCCTGCACCACGTAGAGCGCACCCGAGGCCCAGTAGAGCCCCACGCCCCACCACGCGAAAGCCCAGCCTGCGGCGTGCGCGACGGCACCGAGCGTCCCTGACGACTCCGCGAGCAGCAGCAGCGGGAAGGCGTAGAGCAGAGCGAAGGTCGCCGCCTTCCCGAGGAAGTTCACCGGCAGCGGCCCGTAGCCGAGGCGCGTGAGCGTCGGCAGGAGGCACGCCATGAGCACGTCCCTGGACAGGATCACGACGAGCAGCCACAGCGGGACGACGTCGCGCCACGCGAGGGCGACCAGCGTGACGAGGATGAACAGGCGGTCGGCAGCGGGGTCGAGGACCTGGCCCAGCTTCGACACCTGGTCGAGCCGGCGGGCCACAGCGCCGTCGAGCCAGTCGGTGAACCCGGAGAAGGCGAGCACGAGCAGGGCGGCGACGTCGTGAGAGGTGATGATGAGGACGGCGAACACCGGCACGAGGGCCAGCCGCAGCATGCTGATGAGGTTGGGGACCGTGAGCACGCGTGTGCTCACCTGCTGCTCGTTCACCTCGGCCACCGCTGCCTGCCCCTCACCGTGCGCGTCCCTGCTGTGCTGTCATCTTAGGGTGCGCCGCCGTCACGCCCTCCCCTGCTGCGTGCGCGACCAGCACCTTGTGGTCGAGGTCACCGCGCCCGACGCTGGTCTGCGGCACCCTCCAGGGCGTACTGTGGAGCCATCCCTCGGAGTTTGTCGCGGGTCCCGCGTGTGCGTGTGTCAGTGGCCGGTCACGGCCCAGTGTGTGTGTTTCGGGATTGCGACTCCAGATCGACAGGTCGAGCTGACCTCCGCTTCCCCCACACCACTGAACGGTTGTAGTCCTCCATGACGTCTTCTGACATCTCTGCGCCCGAGAGCGCCCTCACCACCCCCACGCCTGCTGCTGAGGCAGTCACCTTCGCGGACCTCGGCCTCCCCGCCGAGCTCCTCTCCGCGGTGCTGGACCTCGGCTTCACCATCCCGTCGACCATCCAGGAGAAGGCCATCCCGGCCCTCCTCGCCGGCAACGACATCACCGGTGTCGCCCAGACGGGTACGGGCAAGACCGCAGCCTTCGGACTCCCGATGCTCGCCGCCGTCGACCCCGAGCTGCGTCGCACCCAGGCCCTCGTCCTGGCCCCGACCCGCGAGCTCGCCATGCAGGTCGCCGAGGCCATCGAGACCTTCGCCAAGCACCTCCCCGGCATCGAGGTCGTCCCCGTCTACGGCGGCTCGCCCTACCCGCCCCAGGCTCGTGCGCTCTCCCGCGGCGCGCAGATCGTCGTCGGTACCCCCGGTCGTGTGATCGACCACCTCGAGCGTGGCACCCTCAAGCTCGGTGACATCCGCTTCCTCGTCCTCGACGAGGCCGACGAGATGCTCCGCATGGGCTTCGCCGAGGACGTCGAGAAGATCTTCGGCGCCGCTCCGGTCGAGCGCCAGGTCGCCCTGTTCTCCGCGACGATGCCCCCGCAGATCCGCCGCGTCGCGCAGCACCACATGCGCCAGCCCGTCGAGATCGCCGTGTCGCGCCAGTCGTCGACAGTCACCTCGGTCACCCAGCAGTACGCGGTCGTGCCGTTCCGTCACAAGGTCGGCTCGCTGACCCGCGTGCTCGCCACCTCCGACGCCGACGCCGCGATCGTCTTCTGCCGCACCCGTGGCGCAGCAGAAGAGGTCGGCTCCGCCCTCATCGAGCGTGGCATCTCCGCCGCGACCATCTCCGGTGACGTGGCGCAGAAGGATCGCGAGAAGATCGTCGAGCGCCTCCGCGCCGGCGCCCTCGACGTCCTCGTCGCGACCGACGTCGCGGCCCGTGGCCTCGACGTGGACCGCATCGGTCTCGTCGTGAACTTCGACATCCCCGGCGAGCCCGAGGCCTACGTCCACCGCATCGGCCGCACGGGCCGCGCCGGACGCACGGGTGTCGCGCTCTCCTTCGTCACCCCGAACGAGCGCGGTCGCCTCAAGCAGATCGAGCGCACGATCCGTCAGCAGCTCGTCGAGATCGAGATCCCGTCGCCCGCCGACGTGTCGGCCCACAAGGTCGCCACGCTCCTCGGACGCGTGGACGCCCGCCGTGACGCCGGTCGCCTGTCGATGTACACCGACCTCGTCCGCACGCACATCGACACCCACGGCACCGACCCGGCCGAGCTCGCCGCGATCCTCGCAGCCCTGGCCGTCGGCGACGACGGCCCCCAGGCTCGTGAAGAAGAGGCAGCCTTCGAGGCGCAGCGCGCCGAGGCCCGTGACGCCCGCAAGCGTCGTGACGACGACCGCGCCCCGCGCGAGCGCCGTGACAACGACCGTCCGTCGCGCGGTGTCCGCCGCGAGTCGACCGGTACCCGGTACCGCCTCTCCGTCGGTCACACGCACGGCGCCCAGCCGAGCGGCATCGTCGGCGCGCTGACCAACGAGGGTGGCCTCTCGGGCAAGGACCTCGGCAAGATCGACATCTTCCCGTCTTTCTCGCTCGTCGACATCAGCGCCCCGCTCGACTCCGAGACGATCGACAAGATCTCCCGGGCCCGCGTCGCCGGCAAGGCGCTGCGCATCAAGCTGGACGATGGCCCCGCGCCGACCCGTCCCGCCGCTGGCGGCCCGCGCAACAGCGCACCGTCCGGCCGTCGCGAAGAGCGTTTCGACCGCAAGCCGCGCACGGACGCCCGCTACTGAGGCGCTGCTGACAGGTCGTCCCTGCGGGGACGACCGGTCGTAGGCACCGTCCACAGCACGACAAGAACCCCCGGCCTCTCGAGGCAGGGGGTTCTTGTCGTCTCGCTGACAGCGGGGCTGACCGGGCTGCGGGGCCGAGCGCGTGCTGCTGGTGTCAGACCGCGGGGCCCGAGCCGTCCTGCTCCTGGCCCTCGCCGTGGCGGACCACGAGGGCTGCGAGGCGCCGGGCCTCGCTCACCGCGTACTCGCCGTCGGCTCGTTGGACGGCCATGACCGGCCAGGTCGTGCCGTCGGAGATCTCGAGGAGCACCCAGGGGTCGCCCGAGCCGAATCGCACTGCGAGGACCTGCGTCCACTCGAGGGTGCGGACGCGCAGGAGGTTGCGGACCGTGACGCCGTGCTCGTCCACGCGGGCGCGGACCGTGGCCTGACGCCAGAGGAAGACGCACCCGGCGACCAGGACCACCGAGGTGCCGAGAGCGTCGGCAGGCGCGTAGCCACGGCCGTCTGTGCCAGGAGCCTGCCAGAGGACGAGGAGTCCCCCGAGCACGATCACGACGATCGCACCCCAGGCCACGTAGCGGACGAACCGCGGCCTGAGGTCTGCGTAGACGTCACGTGCCATGGGCACTCCTCTCCGACCGGTCAGACGGCCGGGACCGTCAGAGCCTGCAGGCGTGGATCGAGGTCACCAGGATCGCACGGGCACCGACGTCGTACAGGGCGTCCATCACCTGGTTGGTCTCGGCGCGGCGGACCATCGCGCGGACGGCAGCCCAGTCGCGGTCGTGCAGCGGGGAGACCGTCGGCGACTCGAGGCCCGGGGTGATCGCCACGGCGGCATCGACGAGGGACGCGGGGACGTCGTAGTCCATGAGGACGTACTCGTGCGCGGTGAGCACACCCTGGAGACGACGCGTCAGCGTGTCGAGACCGGCGGGTGACTCGACACCCTTGCGGCGGATGAGCACAGCCTCGGACCTGAGGATCGGGTCTCCGAAGATCTCGAGCCCGGCGGCGCGCAGCGTGGTGCCGGTCTCGACGACGTCGGCGATGACCTCGGCGACGCCGAGACGCACCGAGCTCTCGACGGCACCGTCGAGGTGCACGATCGCTGTCGGGGTGATGCCGTGCTCGGCCAGGTACTGGCCGACGAGCACCGAGTACGAGGTCGCGACGCGGCGTCCTTCGATCTGCGCGATGTCGGTGATCTCACCGGTCGGCGCGGCGAAGCGGAAGGTCGATCGGGCAAAACCGAGCGGGAGGTGCTCCTCGGCGTCGGCGGCCGAGTCGAGCATGAGGTCGCGGCCGGTGATCCCGGCGTCGACGGTCCCGGCACCCACGTACACGGCGACGTCGCGCGGGCGGAGGAAGAAGAACTCCACGTCGTTGTCGGGGTCGGCGAGCACGAGCTCGCGGGTGTCACGACGCTGGCGGTAGCCAGCCTCGCGCAGCATCTCGGAGGCGGGCTCGGACAGGGACCCCTTGTTGGGGACGGCAATACGCAGCACAGGAGGACTCGCGTTCGTGAGAGAGGACGGGCGGTTCGTCAGAGGTAGGAGTACACGTCGTCGAGGGTCAGCCCCTTGGAGACCATGAGCACCTGCAGGTGGTAGAGGAGCTGGGAGATCTCCTCCGCCGTCTCGGCATCGCTCTGGTACTCGGCGGCCATCCAGACCTCGGCGGCCTCTTCGACGATCTTCTTGCCGATGGCATGGACCCCTGCGTCCAGCTGAGCCACTGTGCCGGATCCGGCGGGTCGGTCAACGGACTTGGCGGTGAGCTCTACGAACAGCTCTTCGAACGTCTTCACGCCGACTACCTTAGTCGCCGGATCCGCTCCGCACCGACCGGTGTCCGACGGGTGGCACCCGCCGGACACCGGTCGGACGCCAGAGGTCAGAGCGCGCGGAGCGCGAGGATCGTGGCGATCGCCGCCTCGACGGCCTCGGCGCCCTTGTCCTCGGAGCTGTCGGGCAGCCCGGCGCGGTCCAGGGCCTGCTGCTCGGTGTCCACGGTCAGGACGCCGAAGCCGACGGGCACCCCCGTGCGGACCGCGACGTCGGTCAGCCCGAGGGTCGTCGCCTGGCAGACGTAGTCGAAGTGCGGGGTACCCCCACGGACGACGACACCGAGGGCGATGACGGCGTCGTAGCCGGCCTCCGCCGCTCGGGCCGCGGCGACCGGCAGCTCGAAGGAGCCCGGCACCCGGACCTCCTTGACGTGGGTCACGTGCGCGGCGACGAGCGCGCGACGAGCACCCTCGAGGAGCCCGTCCATGATCTGCGTGTGCCACTGGGCGGCGACGACGACGACCCGCAGGCCCGTCCCGTCGACCGTGATGCTGGGTGCTCCTGCGCCGCTCATCGTGCGTCCTCCGTCTGCTGTGTGGTGCTGGTCGGTGCGGTGGTCTCGGTCCCCTGGGTGGTCGTGTCCCCCGCGGCCTGGGCGGCGAGGACGTCGCTCTCGGCGACGACGGTGTCGAGCACGTGGCCCATGAGCTCCTTCTTCGTGCGCAGGTACCGCTCGTTGTGGTGGGAGTGGCCGACCTCGAGGCGGACGGTCTCGGTGACCTCGACGCCGTGCGCGGCGAGCCCCGTGGACTTCGCGGGGTTGTTGGTGAGCAGCCGGACGCGCTGCAGGCCGAGGTCGACGAGGATCGCTGCCGCTCCCCCGTACTCGCGCCGGTCCGCAGGCCAGCCGAGGTCGAGGTTCGCCTGCACGGTGTCCCGGCCGGCGTCCTGGAGCTCGTAGGCGGCGATCTTCGCGAGCAGACCGATGCCGCGGCCCTCGTGACCCCGCAGGTACACGACGGCGCCGCCCTCACGGGCGACGGTCTCCATCGACGCCTCGAGCTGAGGACCGCAGTCGCAGCGCAACGACCCGAAGGCGTCCCCGGTGAGGCACTCGGAGTGCACCCGGACGACGGGGACGTCGTGCGGGGCCTCGACGCCGACGGGCACGAGCGCGACGTGCTCGGCGCCCGTGCGCATGTCGCGGTACCCGTGGATCCTGAAGGTGCCGTGCGCCGTCGGCAGGTCGGCGACGGACGTCGCGTGGACCCGTTCGCCCGGGAGCGGGAGGGGCTCGGCCTCGACGACGGGGTCGTGCTCGCGCCGCCAGGCGATGAGGTCTTCGATGGTCAGCAGCGCGAGACCCTCACGCTCGGCCAGCGCAGAGAACTGCGGCATCCGCATCATGGTGCCGTCGTCGTTGACGAGCTCGGCGATCCCGCCGACCTCGCCGAGACCCGCGAGACGCACGAGGTCGACCGCCGCCTCGGTGTGCCCGGCACGGTGCAGGACACCGCCCGCCACAGCGCGCAGCGGGAGCACGTGGCCCGGTCGGATGAGGTCCCCCGAGCCCGAGGCGGGGTCGGCCAGCACGCCGAGGGTCCGGGTGCGGTCAGCGGCCGAGATTCCTGTCGTGACTCCCGTCGCCGCGTCGACCGTCACCGTGTAGGCCGTCCGACGAGGGTCCTGGGACTGCGGGACCATGAGCGGCAGCTCGAGCGCGTCAGCCCGCGACGCGGGCATCGGCGCGCAGAGGTACCCCGACGAGTGCCGGATGGTCCAGGCCACCCACTCGGTGCTGACGGTCGACGCTGCGAAGACCACGTCGGCCTCGTTCTCCCGGTCCGGGGAGTCCGAGACGAGGACCGGGCGTCCTGCGCGGAGCTCGTCGAGAGCCTCCTCGACAGTCGCGAGACGGGCGCTCATGCCCGTGCCCCGAGCAGACGCTCGACGTACTTCGCGATGACGTCGACCTCGAGGTTCACGGCGTCGCCGACCACGAGGGAACCGAGGGTGGTCGCCTCGAGGGTGGTCGGGATGAGCGACACCCCGAAGGTCGTCGCGGTCACGCTCGTGACGGTCAGGGACACCCCGCTCACCGTGATCGAGCCCTTCTCGGCGACGTACCGCGCGACGTCCGGAGACGTCTCGAAGACGAGGTCGTCCCACCTCTCCCCGGGGGTGCGGCTCACCAGCGTGCCGACGCCGTCGACGTGCCCCTGGACGATGTGCCCACCCAGCCTGGCGTCGGCCCGCATCGCACGCTCGAGGTTGACCCGCCGACCGACGGCCAGCGACCCGAGGGCCGTGCGGCTTAGCGACTCCGGCATCACGTCGGCGGTGAATCCGCCCTCGGGGAGCGACGTGACGGTCAGACAGACCCCGTCGACCGCGATCGAGTCCCCGAGCCCGGCGTCCGAGACGACGAGCGGGCCCGAGACGGTGAGGACGGCGTCGCTGCGCGTGCCGTCCGGGAGCTCGAGGGCCGTGACGGTCCCGAGCTCTTCGACGATTCCTGTGAACATCTGCTTCTCCTGGTCGGTGGTGCAGGCCGCTGACGGCGGCCGAGGTGGTGAGGTCATGCCCGCGCGAGAGACGGGGCGATACCTAGGGACGAGCGGAGGGCTGAGCACGCTGGGCGCGGGGCCGCTCGACCGTCAGGGCGGTGGTCGCACGGCCCGGGCCACGACGAGGACGTCGTCGCCGAGACGCTGCACGGTGCTCGTGGACCACCGGACGGCGTCGTCGATGCTCTGGCCACCGAGCGCCCCGACGACCCGCCGGCCCTCGCCCACGAGGACCGGCGCCACGTAGGAGTGGATCTCGTCGACGACGCCGGCCGTGACGAAGGCCGTCGCGACAGTCGGTCCGCCCTCGACGAGCACGTGCCGCACCTCGAGCGCGGCGAGCCGTGCGAGAGCCTCGTGCACGTCGTGGGTGGTGAGGTGGACGAACCTCCCGTCGTCACCGCGGATGCGGGCGTCGTCCGGGACGGCGCGCTCCCCCATCACGGCACGGAGCGGCTGGTGGACCGGTGTGGTCGACGACCTCTCGTGGTCGTCAGCCTCGCCCGTCGCCGGACGCGCTGTGAGGGTCGGGTCGTCTGCGGCGACGGTCCCCGAGCCGACGAGGATCGCGTCGACGGTCGCCCGGACGCCGTGCGCGTGGCCGCGGGACTCCGGTCCGGTGATCCACCGGCTCGAGCCGTCGGCGGCAGCGACGCAGCCGTCGAGGCTCGTCGCCGTCTTGAGCGTCACGAAAGGACGCCCGAGGCGGACCGAGGCGAGCCAGACCCGCAGCAGCTCCTCACCGGCGTCGAGCATCAGCCCTGTGCGGACCTCGACACCGTGGGCGCGCAGGTGCTCTGCCCCGCCGGCTGCGACAGGGTTGGGGTCGCTCACGCTCACCACGACCTCGCCGACACCGGCGTCGAGCAGCGCCTGCGCGCACGGACCCGTGCGACCCGTGTGGTTGCAGGGTTCGAGGGTCACGACTGCTGTCGCTCCGCGGACGTCGACGCCCGCGGCCTCAGCACGCGCGAGAGCGTCAGCCTCGGCGTGAGGTGTGCCCGCACCTCGGTGCCACCCGACGGCAAGGACGTCACGCGCGAAGATGCCTGGCGCGTCAGGTCCTGGGGCTGGCGCCAGCAGCACGCAGCCGACCTGCGGGTTGGGGCCGTGCGCGGGGCCCCGGCGAGCGAGGTCGAGGGCGTACGCCATCGCCTCGTCGAGGGTGAGCGGTGCTGCGTCCACGGAAGTCGCCTGTCTCTGCCTGTCGGTGCGGACACGCTCCGGGGCAGGACGAGCGTGCGCCCCAGAGGGTGCACGACACCACGGTGCGCCGGAGGCGTCGTGAGACACCGGCGCACCGCCACGAGACTCTTCCCATCCGGACTTTGACCGTCGGTCCTGGAGTTGCACCAGATCAACCGCACCGAGGTGCGGGTCGCGGACTGTTACCGCCGGCTCGGATTTTCACCGACCCCAGAGCACGTGTACTTGCTGGGGTCCACTATGCCATGAGCCCCGGACAGACGTCTGGGTCGTCTGCCCGCGGCACAATTCCCTGGCCAGGGACCTCGCCCTCGGAGCAGGATGAGCCGATGCCCGTCGACAGCACAGCCCCCAGCCAGGACGAAGGACCGCACCTCTCCCCCGTCTGGACCGCCGACGTGCCCGGCGCGTCCGGGACCCGGCTCGTCCTGCTGCCGACCGACGCCGTCGACGCCCTCGCAGCCGGTGACCTCGAGACGGCTCAGGACGCCGTCGGCGACGACCTGCGCCTGACCCCGTTCCTCGTGAGCCCGGGATGCCGCCGAGTCTGGGACTACCGCAGCCGACAGCTCGGACGCACCCCCTCGGACGCCACCTGGGTGACGCGGCTGGTCGTCGCCCCGTCCGGCGAGGTCGTCGGACGAGCCGGCTTCCACGGCGCTCCCGAGGACGGCACCGTCGAGGTCGGCTACGAGATCGACCCCGCGCAGCGCCGCAGAGGGCACGCCCGCGCGGCCCTGCGCATCCTCCTCGACGTCGCACGCCGAGAGGCGGGTGCGCTGACGCTGCGCGCCACGATCAGCCCCGACAACGAGGCGTCCAGAGCACTCGTCGAGGCGCACGGCCTGGTCGTCACCGGCGAGCAGTGGGACGAGGAGGACGGGCTCGAGACGATCTTCGAGGTCGGGGTCGAGGCGTAGGCAGAGCGACCAGCGCGCGGCTAGTGCCTGTGCGCCGACGCCATCGTGCGCAGCGTGTCGATCTCGGCCGGGATGTCGTCGGCGCCGTAGACGGCCGAGCCGGCGACGAAGACGTTCGCACCGGCCTCCGCCGCGCGCTCGATCGTCGAGCGCGAGATGCCCCCGTCGACCTGCAGCCACACGTCGAGATCGGCCTCGCCGATCGCACGGCGGGCCCGCTGGATCTTCGGGAGCGTGCCCTCGATGAAGGACTGGCCGCCGAAGCCTGGCTCGACGGTCATCACGAGGATCATGTCGATCTCCGAGAGCAGGTCGAGGTACGGCTCGACGGGCGTCGCCGGCTTGAGCGCGAGCCCGGCGCGGGCCCCGAGGCGGCGCAGCTCGCGGGCGAGCCTGACCGGCGCGGCTGCGGCCTCGGCGTGGAAGGTCACGGACTGCGCACCGGCCTCGGCGAAGCCTGGTGCCCACCGGTCCGGGTCTTCGATCATCAGGTGCACGTCGATCGGGATCGGCGACACCTGGACGATCCGCTCGACGACAGGCAGACCGAGCGTGAGGTTCGGGACGAAGTGGTTGTCCATCACGTCGACGTGCGCGTAGTCGGCTGTCGAGATCGCCTGGAGGTCACGCTCGAGATTCGTGAAGTCCGCCGACAAGATGCTGGGTGAGACGAGTGCACTCATGCGGCCCACACTAGGCCGTGCAGCACGACGATCCCAGCCGAGCAGCAGCCCGGACAGGCCGCACCCGTCCACGGTCCACGCCCCGGGACCGACTGCACGTACGCCGACTACCGCACGCGCCCGACGTGCGGCGCAGCGTCACCTGCAGGCCCGGTGACCTGCACGCCCGGTCGCCCGCAGATCCGGTCGTCTACAGACCTGTGCGGCGCAGCAGCGTGAGGTGCATCGCGTCGGTGCCGTGCAGGTGCGGCCACAGCTGGACGTCGAGGCGTTCGGCGAGCGGGACGTCGGTGCCGGCGATCTCCGTGACGAGGGCGCGCGCGTCGAGCATCTCGACCGAGCCCTCGGGCAGGGCGGCGAGCACGTCCGAGACGACAGCACGCGTCTCGGCGAGGTGCGGCGAGCACGTCACGTAGCCCACCACTCCCCCGTCGCGGACGGCATGCAGTGCCGACGTGAGCAGCTCGCGCTGGAGCGCGGCGAGCACCTTGACGTCCGCGGGCGAACGGCGCCAGCGCGACTCGGGGCGCCTGCGGAGCGCACCCAGCCCTGTGCACGGTGCGTCGACGAGGACGCGGTCGTAGGCGCCGGGCTCTTGCTCGCCGATGTCACGACCGTCCCACACCTGCACCCGCTCGACGGAGTCGGCCGGCACGGCGACGAGCGCACGGTCGACGAGGTCTGCGCGGTGCGGCTGCACCTCGTTGGCCACGACCCGCGCGCCGCGCGTCCCGGCGATCGCCGCCAGGAGTGCAGCCTTGCCGCCGGGGCCTGCGCACATGTCGAGCCAGCGGGCGTCGGCCCCCTCGACAGGTGCCTGGGTGAAGGCGAGGGTGACGAGCTGGCTGCCCTCGTCCTGCACCCCGGCGAGCCCGGCGCGGACCGCGGGCACAGCACCCGGGTCGCTGCCGTCGAGCACCACGGCCGTCGGAGTCAGACGCCCGGGGCGAGACTCGACCTGCTCGCCGAGCTCCTCCTGCGTGACCAGACCAGGACGGGCGACGAGGGTCACCCGAGGAGCTGCGTTGTCGGCCTCGAGCAGCGACCCGAGCTCGTCGACGGGACGGCCCGAACCCACGAGCGAGTCGCGCAGCGCCCGGGTGATCCACTGCGGGTGGCTGTCGACCACAGACATCCGGGCGATCTCGTCCGTCTGGGCCGCCTCGACGGTCTCGAGCCACTCTTCGAGCTCGGTGCGCGAGATCTTGCGCAGCACGGCATTGACGAACTGCGCGCTGCCGGCACCGACCCGCTCGCGGGCCAGTCCGACGGTCTCCGACACCGCAGCGTGCGAGGGGACACGCATGCCGAGCAGCTGGTGCGCACCGAGGCGCAGCACGTCGAGGACGGGAGCGTCGATCTTGTCGAGCGGACGGTCGACGCACTCGGCGATGACAGCGTCGTAGCGGCCACGCAGCCGCAGCGTGCCGTAGGCGAGCTCGGTCGCGAAGGCGGCATCACGGCCCGAGATGCTGCGGGACCGCAGCATCGGGGGCAGCACGAGGTTGGCGTAGGCGTCGGAGTCGGCGACCTGGCGCAGCACGTCGAAGGCGACGAGCCGGGCGGGGTCGGTGCCCTTGCGGCGCTCGCTCGGGGCGAGCGACCCGCGGTGGCCTTCACCCCGTGCGCGAGCACCACCACGCTCACGACCCTTGGCGTCGCGGCGGTCGTCGGAGCCGCGGCGGTCGTCCGAGCCCCGCTGGGGGGTACGGTCGTCGGCGCTCATGCGGAGGCCTCCTGGCCGAGGCGGATGCCGTCGCCGAGGCGGGCCCCGCGGGCCCAGTCGGCGGCGTTCATGGGCTTCTTGCCTGCGGGGCGGACCTCGCCGAGCTCGACGGGCACCGTCGCCGTCCCCACCCGCACAGCCGACTTCGTCACCTGGACCTCACCCGGAGCGAGGGACACCTCGAGGGGCTCGTCGAGCGGGGTCACCGGGCCGAGACCGAGACGGGAACCGTCGGGCAGGGTCGTCCAGGCTCCGGGAGCGGGGGTGCAGCCGCGCACCAGACGGTCGACGGCGTGGGCAGGGTGGGTCCAGACGACCCGGGCGTCGTCGACCGTGAGCTTCGCGGCCAGGCTCACGCCGTCTGTCGGCTGCGGCACAGGGATCATGTGGCCGTCCTCGATCGCGTCGAGAGTCGCGACGAGCAGCCCTGCGCCTGACCTGGACAGTCTGTCGAGCAGGTCGCCCGAGGTGTCGCGGCGGCGGATCGTCTCCGTCGCGGTGCCGAGGACGGGTCCGGTGTCGAGGCCTTCTTCGATGAGGAAGGTGGTCGCGCCGGTGACCTCGTCGCCCGCGATGACGGCCCGCTGGACGGGCGCCGCGCCGCGCCAGGCGGGCAAGACCGAGAAGTGCAGGTTGACCCAGCCGTTGCGAGGCACGTCGAGGACGGCCTTCGGCAGGATCTCGCCGTAGGCGACGACAGGCGCGCAGTCGATCTGCAGTGCCTCGAGACGCTCGACGAATCCTTCGCTGCGCGGGCGGTCGGTGATCACCTCGATGCCGGCCTCCTCGGCACGCTGACGCACCGGGCTCGGGACGAGCTGTCGTCCGCGCCCTGCCCGTGCGTCAGCACGGGTCAGCACGGCGACGACCTCGTGCCGCGACCCGATGAGGGCCTCCAGGGCAGGGACAGCTACGGCCGGGGTCCCGGCGAAGAGCAGACGCATGCCCCCAGTCTACGAGGGCGACGGCGAGGGCCTGACGCACGGTCGGCCACGGAGCCGGGCGCCCTGGCCTGAGGTCTGCACGTCCTCAGCCCAGCAGCCCCAGCCTGACGAGCTCGAGACGCAGTGCCTCGGCCGAGGTGAAGTGCACGGCGTGCAGCCCGACGCTCCGAGCGGCCTCGACGTTGCGAGGTGAGTCGTCGACGAACACCGTGCGTGCCGGGTCGAGCGCGAACCTGTCGATCGTCAGCCGGAAGATCTCAGGGTCCGGCTTGGCCAGCCCGACCTCGCCGGACACGACGATCCCCTCGAGCCGGCCGATCGACGGAGCCGCGGGGACGGCGTGGTGGAAGAGCTCGGCCGACCAGTTGGTGAGGCCGTAGAGCCTGGTCCCCGCCGCGAGGAGCTCGTCGACGATCTCGGCCGACCCTGGGACCGGACCGGTGAGGCTCGCCGCGAAGCCGTCCACGTACCTGTCGACGAGGTGGGCGTGCTGCGGCCAGCTCTCCTGGACGAGGGCCCTGAGCTCGGCCCACGGTCGACCAGCGTCCTGCTCGTGGTTGCGAGCCAAGAAGTCGGTCTCGGCGAAGAACGCGTCGACCTCGTCGTGGGAGAGCCCCTCGAAGGGACCGTAGGGGTCCCACCCGACCAGGACGTTGCCCAGGTCGTAGAGGACGGTGTCGACGACGGGGGTCAGGTCGACCACAGGCGTCTGGTCGGACTCCGTGGTGCTCTCGGCGGTGGTCACAGCATCTCCTTGGGGTCGAGGACGACAGTGATGAGCCCAGCCTCTCGGCGGGCGCTCGCGACGGCGAGTGCCGCCGCGAGGTGGCGGGCGAGATCACGCCCTCGGGCGACCGGGACACGCAGGATGGCACGGACCTCGGCCTCGAGGCCTCCCCCGGCGCGCGACCGCGCGGTCCCGCTGCCGGGCTGGACAGCACGGCTGACCGCGGGTCGACCGGTGCGGCCGACCGACGGCGCGCGCTCGGGCTGGGCGGCCACGACGGGCTCGGGGAGGTCGACGGGGCCGAGGACGGACCCACCCTCGGGGAGGGTCACCCTGGAGAGGAAGAGCGCCACGGCGTGCCGGTCCCCCGTGACCGACGCGATCCGGACGGCCGGGGGCATGCTCAGCTCAGCCCGCTCGTCGAGCTCGCGACCGGCCAGGCCCGCGGGGTCCCAGCGGACCAGGGCGTTGGTGGGGGTCGGGGCTGCGTCGCCGACGAGCAGCAGCCGCCCGCCGAGCCTGCTCGGTCGCACGAGCGCCCCGGCGGTGATCCAGCGGTGCAGAGCCTCTTGGTCGGTGTAGAGACCGACGTGGCTGGTCGAGACCGCTGCGTCGAGCAGCACCCCGACGGAGTAGCCCGAGGGGGCGACAGGTTCGGCGCCGGGCGTCGAGACCACGAGTGCCGGCTTGTCGGGCACCTCGGAGAGGATCCCGGAGGCGGACCGGGCGCCCGAGACCCGCACGGTGGCCCCCGGGAAGGCCTTGCCGAGCTCTTCAGCGGTGCGGTCGCTGCCGACCCGGACCGACCGGAGGCCTGTCGCGGAGCACTCGGGGCACCGCCAGCCGCCCGCGAGAGCGCCGCACCACGAGCACTGCGGGACCGCGTGCGCTCCGTGGAGGGCGAGCGGGCCGTTGCAGGCCGTGCAACGGGCAGCTGTCCTGCAGCGGACGCAGGCGACGACGGGCAGGTACCCAGCGCGCGGGACCTGGACCAGGACCGGGCCGTCGAGCAACCCCTTGGTGATGGCCTGCCACGCGGCTCCAGGCAGGCGTGCAGCCCCGGCTGGTCCCTCGCGGGCGACCTCGACCGAGGTGAGCGCCTCGACGCGAGGGGTCTCGGTGCGCACGGTCTGGCGGTCGGCGACGATCTCGCGCGCCCACCCGCTGCGGACGAGGGCCTCGGCGTGGATCGACCGGCTGAGTCCGCCGACGAGCACAGCGCAGCCTGTCTGCTCGGCCCGCAGCGCGAGGACCTCTCGCACGTGCGGGTACGGCGCGCGACGCTCCTGGTGCATGGCGTCGACGTCGTCCCAGCACACGGCGAGCC
The DNA here is from genome assembly GCF_033798665.1 of Sanguibacter biliveldensis. Lineage (NCBI taxonomy): Bacteria > Bacillati > Actinomycetota > Actinomycetes > Micrococcales > Sanguibacteraceae > Sanguibacter > Sanguibacter biliveldensis. The sequence goes on along the minus strand of NZ_CP138359.1, from coordinate 2,003,271 downwards.
CGAGGTCGGCCACGGGGGCGAAGGCTGCGGCCCGGGTGCCGATGACGATCTGCGCCTCGCCACGCAGCGCGGCGAGGAAGTTGCGGTAGCGCGGCGTCGGGCCGAGGTCGGCGGTCAGCGGGACGAAGCAGGGTGCCTCCGGCTGCTCGGCAGCGTGCTGGGGCGACCATCCGGGCACGCCAGCCTCCACGAGGGCCTGGGCGAGCCTGTCGACGTCGTGGGCGTCCGGGAGGACGACGACGGTGCCCCGGCCGCCGGACGCTGTCGCGAGAGCCGCCTGGGCCAGCGCCGCGGGCCACCCGGCCGTCCGGCCCTGGCCGGGGAGCGCGGTCCAGACGGCGCGCGGAGAGTCCCCTGCCCGCAGGCGCCCGAGGAAGGCGTCACCGCCGCGGTAGACGGACCATGCCGTCACACTGCTGGCGGTCGTAGCGGTCGGGACCGGGGCGGTCAGGTCCGGGGCGGTCAGGTCCGGCTCCGCGCCAGCCGCTCCGGTCTCACCTATCTCCCCAGACGCGGCCCGCGTCTCGAGGGCTGTCGGCTCTTTCTCGACACGGGCGAGCCGCGGCGGCACAGCCAGCCGCAGGACGTCGCTCAGCGAGCCCGCGTAGTAGTCCGCGACCCGGCGCGCGAGGTCGGCGACCTCAGGGGTGAGCACAGGCTGCGGCGAGACGACCTTGCGGATCGCGACCAGGTTGCCGGTGTGCGTGGTGCTCGCGGCGCGCTCCATGACGTAGCCGTCGACGTCTTGAGCGCCGAAGCGCACCTTGACCCGGACCCCGGGCTGGGCGTCGTCCGACAGCGCCGCCGGGACCGTGTAGTCGAAGAGCCTGTCCAGGTGGGCAGGTGCGACGTCGACGCACAGCCGGGCGATCGGCAGGTCGGTGGCGAGCGCGAGACCGGTCTCCGACCTCGACGGGACCGGCCTGGGCGCAGAGAGGCCCGGCAGCATCTGCTGCTCGCTCTCGGGCTGCGCGGTCACCCGTCTCCTTCGTCTCGTCTACGGCTTCCCGGGCACGTCGTGACGACGGCCTCGAGAACCAGGTCTCTTCCTACCCTAGGAGACCGGACCGACAGCCTCGTCCAGCGCGTGGGGCCTGTGCACGGAGACCGCCGAGACCGCGCTGTGGACGAGCAGGTGTCCTGCTGCGCCCCTGGAGACGAGTGTCAGACCGCGGACTGGAGGTCGGCGACCCTGTCGGTCCGCTCCCAGGTGAAGTCGGGCAGCTCACGGCCGAAGTGACCGTAGGCGGCGGTCTGCGCGTAGATGGGGCGCAAGAGGTCGAGGTCGCGGACGATCGCGCCGGGACGCAGGTCGAAGACCTCCTTGATCGCCGCTTCGAGCCGTGCGCTCGGGACGGTCTCGGTGCCGAAGGTCTCGACGTAGAGGCCCACGGGGTGTGCCTTGCCGATCGCGTAGGCCACCTGGACCTCGCAGCGTCGGGCGAGCCCTGCGGCCACGACGTTCTTCGCGACCCAGCGCGTGGCGTAGGCGGCGGAACGGTCGACCTTCGACGGGTCCTTGCCGGAGAACGCACCGCCGCCGTGGCGTGCCATGCCGCCGTAGGTGTCGACGATGATCTTGCGGCCGGTCAGGCCGGCGTCACCCTTGGGTCCGCCGACGACGAAGGTCCCGGTGGGGTTGACGATCAGCCGGTGGTCGGCGGAAGAGAGGTCGAGCTCGGCCAGGACCGGGGCGACGACGAGCTCAGCGACAGCTGCGCGCAGCTCGTCCTGCCGGACGTCGGGGTCGTGCTGGGTCGACAGGACGACGGTGTCGATCGCGACAGCCCGCTGACCGTCGTAGGCGACGGTCACCTGGGTCTTGCCGTCGGGGCGCAGACCGGCGAGCGTGCCGTCCTTGCGCACCTGCGCGAGGCGCTCGGCGAGACGGTGGGCGGCGAAGATCGGCAGCGGGAGCAGCGTGGCGGTCTCGTCGGTCGCATAGCCGAACATGAGGCCCTGGTCACCGGCACCCTGGGCGTCGAGGGGGTCGACCTCACCGCTGTCGACACGCATCTCGAGAGCCTTGTCGACACCCTGCGCGATGTCCGGCGACTGCTGGCCGATCGACACAGACACACCGCAGGAGTCCCCGTCGAAGCCGATCGAGGACGACGTGTAGCCGATCTGCTTGACGACCTGACGGACGATCTGCGGGATCTCGACGTAGGCCTCGGTGGTCACCTCTCCGGCGACGTGCACGAGGCCCGTGGTCACGAGGGTCTCGACCGCGACACGGGAGGACGGGTCCTGCTCAAGGAGGGCGTCCAGGATGGAGTCGGAGATCTGATCGCACACCTTGTCCGGGTGTCCTTCGGTCACGGACTCGGACGTGAACAGGCGCAGAGACTCAGTCATGCCGAACAGGATACGGGGAAGCTGGCCGGGCTCGTGAAGCAGGTCAGTCGTGTGAGACAGAAGTGCCTGCGGTACCGCGCACCGTGACCACCTGGTCGAGGACCGCAGCCGCGACCTCGCGCTTGCTGCCCTCGGCGGACCCGAGGGTCTCCCCGTCGGCCGTGAGGATCGTCACCGCGTTCGTCGGGGCGCCGAAGCCGAGGTCGTGACCGACCTCGTTGAGCACGAGCAGGTCTGCCTTCTTGCGACGCGCCTTGGCGCGCCCGTGGAACAGCACGTCCCCGTCGGCGTCGCCCGTCTCGGCGGCGAACCCGACGATCGTCTGGTGCGGCGCACGCCTCTCGACCAGCCCCGCGAGGATGTCGGGGTTGACGACCAGCTGGATGGGGGCCACCACGCCGTCGGACGTCTTCTTGGTCTTGTGGTCGCCCACGCTCGCCGGACGGAAGTCGGCGACAGCCGCGCTCATGACGATCACGTCTGCCGTGAGCCTGTGCTCGTCCACGGCCTCGGCGAGCTGGGCCGTGGTCTCGACGTGGACGACGCTCACTCCCTCAGGGTCGGGGAGGATCACGTTGGCGGCGACGAGGACGACCTCGGCCCCGCGGTCGCGGGCTTCTGCGGCGAGGGCGTAGCCCTGCATCCCGGTGCTGCGGTTCCCGAGGAACCTCACGGGGTCGATGGGCTCGCGCGTCCCGCCGGCGGTCACGACGACCCGGGTGCCCGCGAGGTCGCCGTTCTCCCCCGCTGTGGCGGGCGTCGGCTGGCCGTCAGCGGCGCCGCTCTCGGCGGCCTCCAGGCGCGACGACGTGCTGCTGGTCGGTGTCTCGACGAGAGCGAGTGCGGCCTCGGCGATCACCTGAGGTTCGGGAAGGCGGCCCGGTCCGGTGTCGGCGCCGGTCAGGCGCCCCGACGCAGGCTCCAGCACGTGCACGCCACGCTCGCGCAGCGTGGCGACGTTGGCGACGGTCGCCGGGTGCAGCCACATCTCGGTGTGCATCGCCGGGGCGACCAGCACCGGGCAGCGTGCTGTGAGGAGGGTGGCGGTGAGGAGGTCGTCAGACCGGCCTGTCGCCATCCTGGAGAGCAGGTCCGCGGTCGCCGGTGCCACGACGACGAGGTCGGCCTGCTGCCCGAGCGAGACGTGCGGCACGTGCGGGACGTCCGCGAAGACCTCGGTCGAGACAGCGCGGCCTGAGAGTGCCTCCCAGGTGGGAGCCCCCACGAAGCGGAGAGCCGCGGCTGTCGGCACGACGGTGACGTCGTGCCCAGCCTCGGTGAAGGTGCGGAGCAGCAGGACGGCCTTGTAGGCCGCGACCCCGCCGCTCACGCCGAGGACGATACGCATGCGCTCGGGCACCCTCTCAGCTCTTCGCGAGTGTCTAGCGGTCCGTCAGGACGCGTCCGCGTCGGCGGCCGGCTGCTCGATCGGGTTGATCGTGAGGAGGCCGGCGTTGATCTCGCGCATGGCGATGGAGAGCGGCTTCTCCTGGTTGCGGGTCTCGACGAGCGGGCCGACGAACTCGAGGAGCCCCTCGTGCAGCTGCGAGTAGTACGCGTTGATCTGACGGGCGCGCTTGGCCGAGTAGATCACCAGGGCGTACTTGGAGTCAGCGCGGTCGAGCAGGTCGTCGATGGGCGGGTCGGTGATGCCCACAGGGGCGGCAACGGTTCCAGACACGGGTCAACTCCGAGGGTGGTGAGGATGGATCAATGGACCAGTCTACTCGGTCGCGGGCGCGCCGAGGCCTGCCGCGTGGCCGCACCGTCGTGTGACGTGCGACCCCGCGGCGGGACGGCGCTCAGCGCCCGACGACCGGGTGCGGGGTGAGCCCCATGACCGAGACGAGCTCGTCGGCCGCGCGCTGGACGTCGTCGTTGACGATCACGTGGTCGAACTCGGAGGCTGCGGCCATCTCGACCTTGGCCGTCGCCAGGCGGCGCTCCCGCTCTTCGGGTCCCTCGGTGCCACGCCCGACCAGGCGGCGCTCGAGCTCTTCCCAGCTGGGCGGGGCGAGGAACACGAAGCGGGCCTCGGGCATGGAGGCACGGACCTGACGAGCCCCCTGGAGGTCGATCTCCAGGAGGGTCGCCACGCCCGCGTCGAGCTTGTCCTGCACGGGCCCCCGCGGGGTCCCGTAGCTGTTGCGACCGTGCACCACGGCCCACTCGAGGAGGTCGCCGTGAGCCACCATGTCGGCGAACTTGTCAGGTCCGACGAAGAGGTAGTGGACGCCGTCGACCTCGCCGGGGCGAGGCTGGCGTGTCGTCGCGGAGACAGACAGCCAGATGTCGGGGTAGCGCGCGCGGATGTCAGCAGAGACCGTGCCCTTGCCGACAGCCGTGGGTCCGGCGAGGACCGTCAGGCGCGACGACGTGGGTGCGGGGGGCGTTGCAGGAATGATCAGCCGAACCTTTCGACGAGCGCCGCTGCCTGGTGCGGTCCGAGCCCACGGACACGTCGGGACTCGGCGATGCCGACCTCCGACATGATGGCGCGGGCCTTGACCTTGCCGACTCCCGGCAGGGACTCGAGCAGCGACACGACTTTCAACTTCCCGATGACGTCATCGGTGCGTCCTTGCTCGATGACTTCGGAGAGGACCCCTGAAGAGTACTTCAGACGGTTCTTCACCTCAGCACGCGCCCGCCGGGCGGCGGCCGCCTTGTCGAGCGCAGCGGCGCGCTGCTCTGGGGTCAGTTCAGGTAATGGCACTCCGGTCACCTTCTTCGGACGAGCGGAAACGTACTTGCGAAACTAGCCACGTTTGGGCTGGTCGGCAACGGGAACGTGGCCTGGGCCACACTCGACGTGCCGGTAGGTCGCGATTGAGGCGAAACGTGACGACGCCGGGGCCTCGTGCGTGAGGTCCCGGCGTCGTCGTCTGTGCTGGGTGCGGTCCCGTTCAGCGGGTCGCGAGGGCTCCACGAGCCTCGTCGGCCGCGGTCTTGGCCGCGGTGCGCAGGGCTGCGACATCAGGTCCGGCGGCGAGGACGCCGCGCGAGGACGAGGCGAGGACCTGCGACCTCGCGTCGCCGAACACCGCGGCGAGCTCGTCGGCACCGGCGCCCTGGGCACCGACACCGGGTGCCAGCAGAGGACCGCGCACGGCTGCCAGGTCGACTCCGGCACTGCGGGGAGCGTCGCCGATCGTCGCACCGACGACCAGGCCGATCGACCCGAGGCCACCGCTCCCCCGGTCGGCTGCGCTCTCTGACGCCGATGAGCCGGGCGCCCCGAGGTCGACTGTGCCGAGCTCGACGGCGCCGAGCTCAGCAGCGTTGAGCTCGGCGGCGAACCGCGCCACCTGCGCGGCCACGCTCTCCCCACCCGCGGAACGCGCGTGCTGCACCTCGTGCCCCTCGGGGTTGGAGGTGAGGCACAGGACGAACAGCCCACGTCCTGTCGCCAGGGCGAGCTCGACGGCAGGCGTGAGCGACCCGGCTCCGAGGAAGGGCGAGACGGTGAGGGCGTCACCTGCGAGGGGCGACCCGTCGGCGAGGTACGCCTGGGCGTACCCGGCCATCGTCGAGCCGATGTCACCGCGCTTGGCATCGACGACGGTCAGTGTCCCGACCTCGCGCGCCGCGGCGATCACCTCTTCGAGGACCGCGACACCCTTCGACCCGTGCCGCTCGAAGAGTGCCGACTGCGGCTTGAGCGCAGCGACCCGTCCGCCGAGGGCATCGACGACGGTCAGTGCGAAGGTCCGCAGGCCTGCTGCGTCGTCGGTCAGACCCCAGGCGTCGAGCAGGCCGGGGTGCGGGTCGATCCCTGCGCAGAGCGGGCCGTGCTCGGCCATGGCCGCGGCGAGCCGCGCCCCGAAGGGGGCGCGGCTGCCGGCTGGTCCTGCGGTCGGGGTGCCCGTCACCGGGCGCCCTGCACGGTGACGTACTCCTGGAGGCTGCGGACCGTGAAGGGCCCGGCCAGGACGGCCTCGATGCCCTGGACGGCTGCTGCCAGCTGGGAGACCGTCGTGATGATCGGCTTGTCGGCGGCTGTCGTCGCTGCGCGGATCTCGTAGCCGTCGGCGCGTGCGCCCTGGCCCGAGGGGGTGTTGACGACCATGTCGACCTCGCCGTCGGTGATGAGGTCGACGATGGTGGGCTCGCCGTTCTCGCCGCGTCCGGCTGAGTGCTTGCGCACGACTGTCGAGGCGATGCCGTTGCGGCGCAGGACCGTCGCGGTGCCCTCGGTCGCGAGGATCTCGAAGCCGAGCTCCGCGAGGCGCTTGACCGGGAAGACGATCGAGCGCTTGTCGCGGTCGGCGACCGACACGAAGACCGACCCGCTGGTCGGCAGGCCGCCGAAGGCCGCCGCCTGGGACTTCGCGAAGGCTGTCGGGAAGTCGTCGTCGAAGCCCATGACCTCACCCGTCGAGCGCATCTCCGGGCCGAGCACGGTGTCGACGGCCACGCCGTCGGCGGTGCGGAAGCGCTTGAAGGGCAGCACGGCCTCCTTGACGGCGATGGGCGCGTCGAGGTCGAGCGTGGCCCCGTCGCCCTCGGCGGGCAGGACGCCCGAGGCGCGCATGTCGGCGATCGAGTGGCCGACCATGAGCAGCGCCGCGGCCTTGGCGAGCGGGACGCCGGTGGCCTTGGACACGAAGGGCACCGTGCGCGAGGCGCGCGGGTTGGCCTCGAGGACGTAGAGCACGTCGGAGACGAGGGCGAACTGCACGTTGAGCAGACCGCGCACGCCGACGCCCTTGGCGATGGCCTCGGTCGAGCGGCGGATGCGCGCGATCTCGGCCTCGCTGAGCGAGACGGGGGGCAGCACGCAGGCGGAGTCGCCCGAGTGGATGCCGGCCTCTTCGATGTGCTCCATGACCCCGCCGAGGAACATCTCCTCGCCGTCGTAGAGGGCGTCGACGTCGATCTCCATCGCGTCGTCGAGGAAGCGGTCGATGAGGATCGGCGCGAGGTGTCCCCCGGCCTTGGCGACCTCGCCGAGGGCGCGCTCGACGTAGCCTGTGAGCTGCTCCTCGGAGTAGACGATCTCCATGCCGCGTCCGCCGAGCACGTAGGACGGGCGCACGAGGACCGGGTAGCCGATGCCGTCGGCGATCTCGCAGGCCTGCGCGAGCGTCGTCGCGGTGCCGAAGGCGGGGGCCGGCAGGCCGGCCTCACCGAGGACCCGGCCGAAGACCTCGCGGTCCTCCGCGGAGTCGATGGCCTCGGGCGAGGTGCCGAGGATCGGCAGGCCGGCGTCGGCGAGGCGCTGGGCGAGGCTCAGCGGCGTCTGGCCGCCGAGCTGCACGATGATCCCCTTGATGGGGCCGGCGGCGAGCTCGGCCTCGTAGACCTCGAGGACGTCTTCGAAGGTCAGCGGCTCGAAGTAGAGGCGGTCGGCCGTGTCGTAGTCGGTCGAGACTGTCTCGGGGTTGCAGTTGACCATGACGGTCTCGTAGTCGCCCTTGAGGGCGAGGGCTGCGTGCACGCAGGAGTAGTCGAACTCGATGCCCTGGCCGATGCGGTTCGGGCCCGAACCGAGGATGATCACGGCCTCGCGCTCGCGCGGCTTGACCTCGGTCTCGGCGTCGTAGGACGAGTAGTAGTACGGGGTCTCGGCCTTGAACTCCGCGGCGCAGGTGTCGACGGTCTTGAAGACCGGGCGCACCCCGAGGGCCTTGCGGACCTCGCGGACCGTCGCCTCGCCTGCGGAGCGGCTGCCGCCGATGCCGCGCAGCGACGCGATCTGCGCGTCGGAGAGCCCGTGGCGCTTGGCACGGTCGAGGACCACGCGGGTGAGCGCGGGTGCGGCGGCCACCTCGGCGGCGATCTCGTTGACGAGCTGGATCTGGTCGAGGTACCACGGGTCGATCTTCGTGGCGTCGAAGACCTGCTCGATGCTCGCACCGGCACGCAGGGCCTGCTGGGTCTGCACGAGGCGGGACTCGGTCGGCCGGGCGATCTCGACGAGCAGCGCGTCGAGGTCGGCGCCCGTGGGCACCTCCCCGTCCCAGTGGAAGGTCGCGCCGGACTTGTCGATCGAGCGCAGCGCCTTGCCGAGGGCCTCGGTGAAGTTGCGGCCCATGGCCATCGCCTCGCCGACGGACTTCATGGTCGTGGTGAGGGTGTCGTCGGCCGCCGGGAACTTCTCGAAGGCGAAGCGCGGCACCTTGACGACCACGTAGTCGAGCGAAGGCTCGAAGGACGCCGGGGTCGACCCGGTGATGTCGTTGGGGATCTCGTCGAGGGTGTACCCGACGGCGAGCTTCGCGGCGATCTTCGCGATCGGGAAGCCCGTGGCCTTCGACGCGAGGGCCGAGGAGCGCGAGACGCGCGGGTTCATCTCGATGACGACCACGCGGCCGGTCTCGGGGTGCACGGCGTACTGGATGTTGCAGCCACCGGTGTCGACGCCGACCTCGCGGATCACGGCGATGCCGATGTCGCGCAGGTTCTGGTACTCGCGGTCGGTGAGGGTGAGCGCCGGGGCGACCGTCACCGAGTCACCGGTGTGCACGCCGACGGGGTCGACGTTCTCGATCGAGCAGATGACGACGACGTTGTCCGCCTTGTCGCGCATGAGCTCGAGCTCGTACTCCTTCCAGCCGAGGATCGACTCCTCGAGGAGCACCTCGGTGGTCGGCGAGTAGTGCAGGCCCTGGCCGACGATGCGGCGCAGGTCCTTCTCGTCGTAGGCGATGCCCGAGCCCAGGCCACCCATCGTGAAGGACGGGCGCACGACCATCGGGTATCCCAGGTCGTCGGCGGCCGCGAGGGCCTCCTCGACGGCGTGGATGATGACCGAGCGGGCGGACTCGCCGCCGCACTTCTCGACGACCTCCTTGAACTGCAGGCGGTCTTCGCCCTTCTGGATCGCGGCGATGTTCGCGCCGATGAGCTCGACGTCGTACTTCGCGAGCACACCTGCCTCGTCGAGGGCGATCGCGGCGTTGAGAGCCGTCTGCCCGCCGAGGGTCGCCAGGACCGCGTCAGGACGCTCCTTGGCGATGATCGAGGTGAGGACCTCGGTCGTGATCGGCTCGATGTACGTGGCGTCGGCGAACTCGGGGTCCGTCATGATCGTCGCCGGGTTGGAGTTCACCAGGACGACACGGATGCCCTCCTCCTTGAGCACCCGGCACGCCTGGGTGCCCGAGTAGTCGAACTCGCACGCCTGGCCGATGACGATCGGCCCGGAGCCGATGACCAGGACGGAGTTGATGTCTGTTCTGCGAGGCACTGGTCAGTTCTCCTTCTGCGACGTGGCGGTCTGGGTCCCCGCGGCCGAGAGGCCTGCGGCGGACGACGCACCGGACGTCATGAGGTCGAGGAAGCGGTCGAAGAGGTACGAGGCGTCGTGCGGGCCTGCGGCTGCCTCCGGGTGGTACTGGACGGAGAAGGCCGGGATGTCGAGGCACTCGAGACCTTCGACCACCTGGTCGTTGAGGCCGATGTGCGACACGATCACGCGCCCGTAGCGGTCGGTGTGCGGCGCGACGGTCTCGGCACCCACCGGGGCGTCGACGGCGAAGCCGTGGTTCTGCGACGTGATCTCGACCTTGCGGGTCGCGAGGTCCATGACCGGCTGGTTGATGCCTCGGTGGCCGTAGGCCAGCTTGTAGGTGCCGAAGCCGAGGGCCCGCCCGAGGATCTGGTTGCCGAAGCAGATGCCGAAGTACGGCAGACCGGCGTCGAGGACCTCACGGAGCAGCTCGACCTCGTGGGTCGCCGCACCCGGGTCGCCGGGGCCGTTCGAGAAGAACACGCCGTCGGGCGAGAGCGCCACGACGTCCTCGATCGTCGAGGACGAGGGCAGCACGTGCACGCGGATGCCGCGCTCGGCGAGGCGCTGGGGCGTCATGGCCTTGATGCCGAGGTCGATCGCGACCACGGTCTTCAGCGGAGCCTTCCCGGCGAAGTCGCCGAGGGGTTCGATGACGTAGGCCTCGTCGGTGCTGACCTCGCCGGCCAGGTCGGCGCCCTTCATCGACGGGGCCGCGAGGACCTCCGCGACGAGGTCGTCGATCGACCGCGGGTAGCCGCCGACGAGCAGAGCGTCGCCGGAGAACACGGCACCGCGCATCACACCGCGCTCGCGCAGGTGACGGGTCAGCGCGCGGGTGTCGATGTCGGAGATGCCGACGACACCCTGACGGACCAGCTCGTCCTCGAGGGTGCCCACGGCACGCCAGTTCGACGGACGTCGGGCGGGGTCGCGCACCACGTAGCCGCTCACCCAGATCTTGCCGGACTCCGGGTCGTCGTCGTTCACACCCGTGTTGCCGATGTGCGGCGCCGTCATCACGACGATCTGCCGGTGGTACGAGGGGTCGGTCAGCGTCTCCTGGTAGCCGGTCATGCCGGTGTTGAAGACGATCTCGCCGACGGTGGTGCCGTGCGCGCCGTAGGCACGGCCGGAGAAGGTGCGACCGTCTTCCAGGACGAGGAGCGCTGCGTCGGAGACGTCGGTCTCGGGGGTCTTGGTCGCGTGGAGCTGCGTAGTCACTCGGACTCCTTGATGTCGGTACGAGAGTCGGGGGAAGAAGGAGACGACGACGCGAGCGCGCTCACGGCGTCGAGGAGGAGGGGGCGGTCGGCCTTGCGCTGGGTCCGCACGCCGGTCTCGAGGGCCGTGCGCTCACCCGTCGGCGACAGCGTCGACCAGGCGATGACCACGAGGCCCTCGCCGCCGACGTACTTGCCGGCCATGCCCGAGGTGCGCGATGCGCCCGTGAGGTCGGCGACAGGCACGAAGAGGTCCGTGGCACCCGCACGGGCGACCACGACACCCGCGTCGAAGACCTGCACGACGGCCTTGGCCCTGTACCCGAGATCGCGCGCAGCGACCCTGTCGAGCCAGTCGCCAGCCGTCGTCGTCGACACGTACGTGCCGTCGATCGGCGCCGTGCGTGCGGCACCGAGCTCTGCCTCGGCAGGGATCTCGGCGAGCGTCGACACCTTGGTCGCGCTGCGCGCCTGGAGCGAGCGCCAGCCGCGCCACATGATCACCAGCAGCAGGGCACCGACAGAGAGCATGATCGCCACGGCGACAGGGAGGGGCAGGTTCATCGAGCCACCTCGGCCCGCTCGACCGGACGGCCCTCGAAGACCGTCGCCCGGCCCCGCAAGAAGGTCGCCACGACAGCGCCAGGCAGCTCGTGACCGCCGAAGGGCGAGTTCGCGCTCGCGGTCGCCTGCTCGGCGGGCACGACGACGCGGGTCGCGGACGGGTCGACCAGGACGACGTTGGCGGGCTCGCCGACCTCGAGGGGACGACCCTGCGGGCGGGCGCCCTCGTCGATGCGGCCGATGCGCGCCGGAGCCGTCGAGAGCACACGGGCCACGTCGGCCCAGGTCATGCGACCGGTGTCGACCATGGTCTGCTGGACGACGCTGAGCGCCGTCTCGAGACCGGTCATGCCGAAGGCAGCCGCAGCCCACTCGCAGTCCTTGTCCTCACGGGTGTGCGGGGCGTGGTCCGTCGCGACGATGTCGATCGTCCCGTCGGCAAGCCCCTCGCGGACGGCCTCGACGTCCGCGGCCGTGCGCAGCGGAGGGTTGACCTTGAAGAGCGGGTCGTACCCGCGGGCGAGCTCGTCGGTGAGGATCAGGTGGTGCGGGGTGACCTCGGCGGTCACGTTGATGCCCCGGGCCTTGGCCCAGCGGATGAGGTCGACCGACCCGGCTGTCGACAGGTGGCACACGTGCAGGCGCGAGCCGACGTGCTCGGCGAGCAGCACGTCGCGGGCGATGATCGCCTCTTCGGCGACAGCTGGCCAGCCGGCCAGCCCGATCTCGGCCGAGACGACACCCTCGTTCATCTGGGCGCCCTCGGTGAGGCGAGGCTCCTGGGCGTGCTGGGCGATGACACCGTCGAAGGACTTCACGTACTCGAGCGCGCGGCGCATGAGGACCGGGTCCCACACGCACCTGCCGTCGTCCGAGAACACCCGGACCTGGGCGGCCGACGAGGCCATCGAGCCGAGCTCGGCGAGGTGCTCCCCCGCCAGCCCGACCGTCACGGCACCGACGGGGTGGACGTCCGCCCAGCCCGCCTCCGTGCCGATGCGCCAGACCTGCTCGACCACGCCGGCCGTGTCCTGGACGGGGGTCGTGTTGGCCATCGCGTGGACGGCCGTGAACCCGCCGACGGCTGCGGCGCGCGTCCCGGAGGAGATCGTCTCGGAGTCTTCCCGGCCCGGCTCCCGCAGGTGGGTGTGGAGGTCCACGAGACCCGGGAGGGCGACCAGGCCGGAGCAGTCGACGACCACGGTCTCGTCGGAGCCGTCCGCGCTGAGCGTGCCTGCCGGGGCGACAGCCTCGATCACACCGTCGGCGAGGACCATGTCGACACTGTCGCCACCGAGTGGCGACGCGTGGGAGAGGAGATACCTGGTGCTCATGACTGTCCTGCTTCCTTCGGGGAGACACCGTTCTTGTCAGAGGCACCGTGCTTGTCGGACGCCTCGTGCGTCACGTCTCCTGCGAGCAGGAGGTAGAGGACGGCCATGCGGACCGCGACACCGTTGGCGACCTGCTCGACGATCACCGCGCGCGGCGAGTCGGCTGCCTCCGCCGAGATCTCGAGCCCGCGGTTCATCGGGCCGGGGTGCATGACGATCGTGTGGTCCTCGAGCAGCCGCAGGCGGCGCGCGTCGAGACCGTAGTTGCGGGTGTACTCGAGCGGGCTCGGGAAGAACCCGCCACCCGAGCTGCTCATGCGCTCGCGCTGCACGCGCAGCATCATCACCGCGTCAGGCTTGCCGTCACCGAGGACGCCGTCGAGGTCGTACGAGACGTCGCAGGGCCACGCCTCGACACCGACAGGCACGAGGGTGGGCGGCGCGACGAGCGTGACACGGGCCCCGAGGGTGGTGAGCAGCTGGACGTTCGAGCGTGCCACGCGCGAGTGCAGGACGTCGCCCACGACCGCGACGTGCAGACCGGAGAGGTCCTGACCTGTCCCGGCACCGAGCAGCGGTGCGTTCGCGGGGTCCCGTGCGTCGCGGCGCTCCCCTGTGAGGTGGCGGCGGATCGTGTACGCGTCGAGCAGCGCCTGCGTGGGGTGCTGGTGCATGCCGTCGCCCGCGTTGATGACGGCTGAGTCCACCCAGCCAGCGTTCGCGAGGGTGTGCGGGGCACCCGAGGCCTGGTGGCGGATCACCACGGCGTCGGCGCCCATCGCCTGGAGGGTGAGCGCGGTGTCCTTGAGGGACTCGCCCTTGGAGACGCTCGAGCCCTTGGCGGAGAAGTTGATGACGTCGGCCGAGAGGCGCTTGGCGGCGGTCTCGAAGGAGATGCGGGTGCGGGTCGAGTCTTCGAAGAAGAGGTTGACCACGGTGCGCCCGCGCAGCGTCGGGAGCTTCTTGATCTCCCGCGACTGCGTGGCGGCCATCTGGCCGGCGGTGTCGAGGATGCGGATCGCCTCGGCGCGCGAGAGGTCCGCCGTGGTGAGGAGGTGCTTCACAGCCCTGCCTCCTCTGCCTGCGTCCCGGCTGCCGCCGGGGCCTGGCTGATGAGGACGGCGTCGTCTCCGTCGATCTCGGCGACCCGCACGTGGACGCGCTCGGACACCGAGGTCGGCAGGTTCTTGCCGACGTAGTCCGGGCGGATCGGCAGCTCGCGGTGACCGCGGTCGACCAGCGCGGCGAGCTGGACGGCGCGCGGGCGTCCGATGTCGCTGATCGCGTCGAGGGCCGCGCGGATGGTGCGGCCGGAGTACAGGACGTCGTCGACGAGGACGACCACCTTTCCGTCGGTCCCGCCTGCGGGCAGCGTGGTCGTGCCGATCGCCCGCGGGGGCTGACGGTGCAGGTCGTCGCGGTGCATGGTCACGTCGAGGGTGCCGACGAGGCTCGAGGCGTCGAGGCCGGGCTCGACCTCCGCGAGGCGCAGCGCGAGCCGCTCGGCGAGCGGGACACCCCGGGTCGGGATGCCGAGCAGGACCACGTCGGCGCCGCCCTTGTTGCGCTCGAGGATCTCGTGCGCGATGCGGGTCAGCGCCCGGGCGATCTCGGGGGCTCCGAGGACCTCCGTCGGCGCTGGGGGCACGACGGGTGAGGACTCGAGGGGGGACGACGCAGGAGCGTCGTGGGGCACAGCAGGGCCAGATGTCATCTGGCGACCTCCTTCTCCGCCTCTCTGGACGGCTCTTAAAGGATGTCTTGCAGGACGTCACCCACCTTACAGCGACCCCGGGCTCGGCCCGCGCGGGATGGCGCATCGTGAGACGACCTGTCCCTGCTGCGGGTCGTCAGGCTGCGGCCGGGCGCTCTGGCGCCGTGATCGGCGGGCGTCCCGGGGGTACCGTCACGCGGCTGCTGAGCGTTGTGTCCCAGCTGTCCTCGGGGCGTCCCGGACGCCGAGCCAGCTCACCACGCCGCCGAGAGCGAGCAGCACGGCTGTGAGCACCAGGGCCCTGTGGAATCCTGCGAGGTCGAGGGTCGGGCCCAGGACCACCCCGGCGCAGGCGATGACCACCAGCCCGGCCACCCGCGAGACAGCGTTGTTGACCGCGGACCCGATGCCGGCGTCCGCGGGCGGGACCGCCGCGAGGATCGACGCCGTCAGGGGCGCGACCGTCGCGCTCAGGCCGAGACCGAAGAGCAGCACCCCCGGGAGCAGCTGGGTGAGGTAGTCCGCGTCCTGCGTGGTCGTCAGCATGAGCAGGTACCCGGCGGCGGCGAGCAGCGGGCCTGCGGTCATGAAGACGCGGGCGCCGTACCGACCTGCCAGTGCCCCGGCGCGGGACGACAGCACGAGCATGAGGAGCGTGACGGGCAGCATCGCCAGACCGGCCGCCGTCGCGCTGTAGCCGGCGACCTGCTGCAGGAACAGGACGACGACGAAGCCGCCGAAGGCGAGCGCCCCGTAGACGAAGGCCGTCGTGAGGTTGCCGGCCGAGAAGTTGCGCACGGCGAAGAGCCGCAGCGGCAGCACAGGGTCGGCCACCCGTCGTTCCCAGAGCACGAAGACGACGAGCGCCGCGACGCCGACGACCAGCGGTCCCCAGACCAGCGGGTCGCCCCAGCCGAGCCGTCCTTGCTCGATGAGCGCGAAGACCGCGCCGGCCAGACCCAGCGCGACGAGGGCCGCGCCTGCGACGTCGACACGTCGCGACCTGTCCCGCTCACCTCTGTCGGTGCCCCGCAGCAGCCAGGCTGTCACCGCGACGGGGAGCACGTTGACCGCGAAGACCCAGCGCCACGACGACGTGTCGACGAGGATCCCGCCGAGCAGCGGCCCGGCGATCATCGCCGTCCCCGTCCACGCCGTCCAGGTGCCGATGGCTCGCCCCTGCGCCTCGCCGCGGAAGGTCGCCACGATCATCGCGAGGGAGCTGGGGACCAAGAGCGCCCCGGCAGCCCCTTGGACGGCACGCGCGACCACGAGGACGACGCCCGTCGGGGCGACTGCGCAGGCGAGCGACGCGAGACCAAAACCGACCAGCCCCCACGAGAGGACGCGCCGTCGGCCGAGGACGTCGGAGAGCGATCCGGCCACGAGGATCAGCGCACCGAGGGTCACGAGATAGGCGTCGACGACCCACTGCTGGAGGGCGAGCCCGTCGAGCACTCCCCCGTCGAGGTCCCCTGCGATCGCGGGGAGGGCGACGTTGACGACCGACCCGTCGAGGAACACGACGAAGGACGCAAGGATCGCGACCACGAGGACACGGCGTTCGGCAGGCTTCACAGGCTCACGCTAGACCCCGGGGGCTGTGCATGCGGCTCCTCGCCGCTGCCGCCTGGCGACGGCGTCCGTCAGGTCCCCGAGATCACCCTGTCACGCACGACCCTGCGCAGGACCTTGCCGATCTGCGACCTGGGCAGGTCCTTCATGATGACCAGCTGCTTGGGCAGCGCGTAGCGGGCGACGTTCTTCTCGCACCAGGCCCGGACGGCCTCGAGGTCGACACCCGTGGCGTCGCGTGCCAGCACGAGGGCCGCGACGACCTTCTCCCCCAGGTCACCGCCCGGCAGACCGACCACCGCGACGTCCTCGACACCAGGCATGGTCCGCAGGCAGTCTTCGACCTGCGACGGGAAGACCTTGAACCCTCCGGTGATGATCATCTCCTTGATGCGGTCCACGGCCTGGACGAACCCGCCGTCGTGCATGACGACTACGTCACCGGTCCGCACCCAGATCTTGCCCTGGAGCTCGACGAGCGACTCGGCAGTGTCCTCCGGGCGCTCCCAGTAGCCCGCGAAGACCTGCGGTCCGCTGATGAGCAGCTCGCCGCGCTCCCCGGACCCGAGGATCTTCGTCGGGTCGTCCTGGTCGACCACGAGGATGTCGGTCGAGGGGAAGGGCAGACCGAGCATGCCCGGCCGACGCTGGTCGGAGAGGGGGCTGCCGAGGGCGACCGGGGAGGTCTCGGTCATGCCGTACCCCTCGATCGCGAGGCCGCCGGTCACCTCTTCCCAGGCCTCCGCCGTCGCGAGCGGGATCGGCATCGCACCGCAGATGGCGTACCGGAAGCTCGTGAGGTCGGCGCCGGACTCCTTCGCCGCAGCCGACAGCCTGTCGAGCATCGGGGGCACCGCGGGCAAGAACGACCCGGGCAGCCGCTTCTGGGTCGCCAGGACGGACGCCACGTTGAACTTGGGGAACAGCACGAGCGTCGCGCCGATCCGCATCGCGTAGGTGAGGCAGAGCATGAGGCCGAAGGCGTGGAAGAACGGGAGCACGCCGTAGACGACCTCGTGGCCGTCCTCCTCGACAGACTCACGCTCAGCCCCGGTCCACTCGGTGCCCTGCACGACGTTGGCCACGAGGTTGCGGTGGGTGAGCATCGCACCCTTCGGGGTCCCGGTCGTGCCCCCTGTGTACTGCAGGAGAGCGAGGTCTTCGGGCTCCGGGTACGGGTGGTCGGCGGGCAGCGGCGACGCCTTCGAGACCAGCTCGTGCCAGTAGGTCGTGCCCGAGGGCAGGGCGGCACGCATCGTCGCCCGGAGGGCCTTGGCCTTGCTGATCGGGAGGGAGAGCGCCAGGCGCTTGAGCGTGGGCAGGTCGCGAGACATGTCGACGGCGATCACCGTCCGGACCGGCGTCTGCGCCTGGACCTCGAGGACCCGGACCGCTGTGTGCTCCCAGCAGATCGCGACCACGGCGCCAGAGTCCGTGAGCTGGTGCGCGAGCTCGCCTGCGGTGTACGTCGGGTTGTGCTCGACGACGACAGCACCGATCCGCAACGTCGCGTAGAAGGCGACCACGTGCGAGGCGAGGTTCGGGAGCGCGATCGCGACCCTGTCACCCGGGCCGACACCGAGGTCGAGCAGGGCGCTCGCAGCGCGGCGGACCTGGTCGAGAAGCTCGGCGTAGGTGGTCGTCGAGCCCATGAAGTCGAGGGCAGGTCTGTCGGGGAAACGCTCGGCGGCGCGCTCGAGCGAGGCTGTCAGCGGTTCGTCGGGCACGGTGATGTCGTGCGCGACTCCGGGCGCGTAGGAGGACAGCCACGGGCGGTGTTCGATCGACGAGGTCACCCGTCGAGAATAACTTACGGACCCGTAACCTACGGGGCCGTAGGTCCCGAGAGGCCCGACGGTCGCAGAACCTCCCCACCTGCTACGACTCCTCGCCACACGACGCACGCAGGCCCGGACCGTGGGCGGTCCGGGCCTGCGTGCGGTGGCGTCTCCCTCGAGGACGAGGGGTCAGGCCAGGATGGTCGGCTTCAGCTCGAGGATGCGGCCGAGGAGCCCGTTGACGAAGACTGGCGAGTCGTCGGTCGAGAGCGACCTGGACAGCTCGACGGCCTCGTCGATCGCGACGGCGTCGGGGACGTCGTCGTTGAAGAGGATCTCCCAGGTGCCGATGCGCAGCAGCGCACGGTCCACGGCGGGCATGCGGTCGAGCGACCACTCGTGCGAATAGGTCTCGAGGAGCTCGTCGATCCGGTCGAGGCGGTCGATGACCCCTTCGACGATGTCGGCGGAGTACTGCGGCAGGGCTGCCTCGGTCCCCGGCTCGGCCACCCGGTCCGCGAGGAGGGTGATCGGGTCGAGGTGACGCTGCTCGGCCTCGAAGAGCACGTCGAGCGCGCGCTTGCGGGCCTTGGTCCTGGCTCCCACGTCAGTCGTTCACTCGGCCGAGGTAGCTCGAGTCGCGGGTGTCGACCTTGACCTTGGTGCCCTGCTCGAGGAACAGCGGGACCTGGATCACGTGACCGGTCTCGAGGGTGGCCGGCTTGGTGCCACCGGTCGAGCGGTCGCCCTGCAGGCCCGGCTCGCTGTAGGTGATCTCGAGGACGACCGACGGCGGCAGCTCGATGTAGAGAACTGTGCCCTCGTTGGTCGCGACGTTGACGACCTGGCTCTCGAGGAGGAAGTTGGCGGCGTCGCCGACGACCACCTCGGGAATGTTGATCTGGTCGTACGTGGTCTGGTCCATGAACACGTAGTCCGTGCCGTCCTTGTAGAGATACTGCATGTCGCTCTTGTCGACGGTCGCAGTCTCGATCTTCAGGCCGGCGTTGAAGGTCTTGTCGACCGTCTTGCCCGAGGTCACGTTCTTCATCTTGGTGCGGACGAACGCGCCACCCTTGCCGGGCTTGACGTGCTGGAAGTCGATGACGGTCCAGAGCTGGCCGTCGAGCTTGAGCACAGTGCCGTTCTTGATGTCGTTGGTGGTAGCCACGGTGGTCTTCCTGTCGAGTGTTCAAGGATCAGGCACCCGACGACCGGACGACGAGCCCCGGCACCGGCGAGGTGCAGGGCTGATCAGGGAGCGGACCGCACGAGAGCGTGGGCCAGTCTACCTCAGCCGATCCACCACAGACCGAGGACCCCGAGACCAGCAGCCCAGACGATCGAGGCGAGCGTCCCGACGACGAAACGCTCCGAGGCACCCGGGTTGTCCTTGAGCTCGGGGTACCTGCCCAGCCCCTTGATCGCCACGAGGATCGCGATGCCACCCGGATAGCCGACGAGGATCAGACCCGTCACCGCGAGACGCTCGAGGATGCCGATCCAGGTGCCGCCGCGCAGGGCGGCGACGGCGGTGGGGCCGGTCGGGCCGGGATCGGCGGGGCCCGGGGCGGCACCCGCCTGCTGTCCGGAGCCGGTCGGGTCTGCGGCACCGGGAGCAGAGGTGCCCGTCGGCGGACCGGCGGTCGAGGTGGCTGGGCTCGCGGGATCACTGGCGGCACCTCCCCCGGCTCCGCTGGCCGACTCGGCAGCACCTGTGCGCGCGGCCAGGTGCAGCACGCCACGTGTGACGTAGTAACCACCGACGATGCTCAGCACGATCAGCCCGGCGGCGATCGCCAGGGCGATCCCGGTGCTCGTCTGGCCGTGGACCGGTGGGTGCCCGTCGGGCAGGTAGGGCTGGACCTCTGCGACGAGGGTGGCGAGGTTCCCGGTGCCGAGCACCGCGCCGTTCATCAGACCCATCAAGACATCTCCCCTGCAGTCGACTGAGCCGCACGCTACACGCAGGGTCCGTCACAGGGAACGCTGCGACGGGTGGGACTGCGCGTCGCGCTCAGATGGTGTCGAGCTCGCCGAGGAGCCTTGCGGCAACGGGCAGGGCGGCTCGCTCTTCGGCCCAGAGTGCGGCGCGCACGCGCTGGCTCACGGCCTGCTCGCTCACCCCGAGCCTCCGCGCGACCTCGCGCTGGGTCGCGTCAGCACCAGACCTCTCGAGGTCGACCAGGAGGTCGACGACCTCCCAGCCAGCAGTAGACCGGCGCTCGACCACCGCGCCGAGCAGGTGGACGACCGCCTCGACGTCGGCTGACGCCGGGCCGTCCGCACCCTGGATCGCGACGGGGACAGCCGAGGAGCGCCGCTTGGCACGGTCGATCGCGGCGCGGGCCCTGACGAAGGCGGGTCCGGAAGCCTCGCGGCTGTGCTCCGGGAGCGGGTCCTGCACCTCCCCCACGCCGACGCCGGCCCGCCATCCGCCGAGACGGACGATCTCCAGCACGAGTGCGAGAGCCGTCGAGGGCGACGCCACGACAGCCTGGACCTCGTCCCCGACGGTCCGCTCGAAGGGCAGCTCGATGCCGTCGAGGCGCGCGCCCCAGACCTCCGCGCGGGCCAAGAAGTCGGGGACCTTGTCCCCGCGGGTCGTGCTGCGCTGCTGGTCTACCGTGAGGACGATCATGGCTCAAGGCTAAGCGCTTGATCCCTGGTGTTCAAGGATGTGTTCCCGACTGTGGGTGCTCTCCTCGAGCTGCTACAGGCGCGCGCACGCGCTTGGCACACTATTTTTGAGAGATGTCAGAGGCGGTCTCTCAGGTCGACTCCGGACCTCAGCCCAGCGGTTCAGCCGGCGAGAGCGAGCAGCGCCAGCCTGTACGAGTCGAAGCCGAACCCCGCGACGGTCCCCGTGGCGACAGGCCCGACGACCGAGAGGTGACGGAACTCCTCCCGGGCGTACGGGTTGGAGATGTGCACCTCGACCAGGCGCAGTCCCCCCTTGGTCACCTGCGCGGCCGCGTCGCGGAGCGCGTAGGAGTAGTGCGTGAACGCAGCCGGGTTGAGCACCACGTCGCTGCGCGTGTCGACAGCCTCGTGGAGCCAGTGCACCAGCTCGGACTCGTCGTCGGTCTGGCGGACCTCGACCTCGAGGCCGAGCTCGCTCCCCCACCGGGCGCCGGACTCGACGAGGTCGGCGAAGGACAGAGAGCCGTAGACCTCAGGCTCTCGTACGCCGAGTCGTCCGAGGTTGGGGCCGTTGAGGAGAAGCACACGTGTCATGCCCGGGAGCCTAGTACGCGGGTCCCCCGACAGGAGACCTGTGCCCACGGACACCGGGTGTGCGGCGGCGCGTCAGGTCGCCGCAGTCTGAGCCTCGACGATCGGAGGGCGACGCTCGGCCGACTCGACGGCGTTGCCCGCCCACCACTCGCGGCGCCCGTCGCTCGACCGGACCCGCACCGGGCCGCCGATGCCACGGCCGCGGCCCGTGCGGCGGAAGATCTCCACGGTCACCGGACCGGTGATGTCCCCGTGCTCAGCACCACCCGGGAGCGTGAGGTGCAGGTACGGCAGACCCTGCGCATCGCGGTCGTCCCAGGCGACCACCTGGCGTCCCTGGCTGTTCCCGCTGCCGAGGCCGCGGGCGCTGCGCACCTCGACGGGGATGCCGCGGGCAGCGACCGCCCAGCTCCGGCGGTCCGAGACCGCCATGAGCAGCACCCCGACGGCGAAGGCCGCCAGGAGCAGCACGAAGAAGGCGCACGCCCACCCCGCAGTCTCGCCCCACAACGTCACGGCGCCCACGACGACTCCCGCGGTCGCGGCCCAGAGCAGTGCCACCCCGATCCACAGGCTCGAGGAGAGCGAGGAGCGTGCGGCCCGGAACGAGGCGTCCGCGGTGAGTGGAGAGGTCATGCCGTCATGCTGCACGGCCGGACGCCCGAGCGCACCCTGCCGCGGTGGGGAGTCCTGCCCTGCGCCCAGAGCACGGACCTCTTCACCCCGACTCTCTCGACGAGCCGCCGGGCACAGCGCGCTCGTCTGCGACGACGACCGTGGCTGGCCGACGGCACACCGCTCTTCGACTAGAGCGGCAGCACGTCAGCGGCGGCGGGTCGGCTAGAGCGAGATGGCCCTGCTGGTCGGGGCGTCCGCGCTGATCTCGGCGTAGGCGGCGGCGAGCAGCGTCGGGTCGGGGCCTTCGAGGCGGGTCGGCTTGCCGATGCCGTCGAGCACGACGAAGCGCAGCAGGTCGCCACGGGACTTCTTGTCGCGGCGCATCACGGCGAGCAGCTGCTCCCAGCGGTCGCCGCGGTACGTCAGCGGGAGACCGACCGACGCGAGGATCGACCTGTGGCGGTCGACGACCTCGTCGTCGAGGCGACCAGCAAGACGCGCGAGCTCGGCCGCGAAGACCATGCCCACGGACACGGCAGCGCCGTGACGCCAGGCGTAGCGCTCGACCTGCTCGATCGCGTGGGCGAGGGTGTGGCCGTAGTTGAGGATCTCGCGGAGCGAGGCCTCCTTGAGGTCTTCGCTGACGACGCGCGCCTTGACGGCCACGCTGCGCTCGACGAGCTCACGGACGACGTCCCAGAGATGGTCGTCGATGCTCGCGGGCCAGGTGCCGAGGGCCTCGGCGTTGGCCTCGACGAGGTCGAGGATCACCGGGTCGGCGATGAACCCTGTCTTGATGATCTCGCCGAGCCCTGCCACGAAGTCCCAGCGCGGCAGCGTCTCGAGCGCGACGAGGTCGCACAGCACGCCGACGGGTGAGTGGAAGGCACCCACGAGGTTCTTGCCCTCGGCCGTGTTGATACCCGTCTTGCCGCCGACAGCCGCGTCGACCATCGCGAGCAGGGTCGTCGGGATGTGCACCACGGAGATGCCGCGCAGCCATGTGGCGGCGATGAAGCCGGCGACGTCGGTCGTCGCTCCCCCGCCGAGCGAGACGATCGCGTCGCTGCGCGTGAAGTCCGACTGGCCGAGCACCTGCCAGCAGAAGGCCACGACATCGACAGACTTCGCTCCCTCGGCGTCGGGGATGACGGCGAGGAGCGCCTCGTAGCCCTGCGCGAGGAGGTCTTCGCGGACGACCGCAGCCGAGGCCTCCATCGCCTCGGTGTGCACGACGAGGACCTTCTTGACGCCGGTGCCGAGCAGGCGGGGCAGCTCGCCGAGCAGCTGCTTGCCGATGAGCACGTCGTAGGAGTGCTCTGCGTCGACGCGCACGACGGAAGGGGACGGCACAGTGGCGGTCTCGGGCGTGGCAGTCGTCTCGTCGGTCACGACGGGTCCTCCGGTGGGGTGGGACGGACCAGGGCCTCGTGGATCTCACGGGCGACCTGGGCGGCGGTCTTGGCGTCGGTGTCGACGCGGTGGGTGGCGATCCGCTCGTACACGGGGCGACGCGCCTCCATGAGGCTCGCCCACTTCGCACGAGGGTTGCCGAGCAGCAGAGGGCGCGCCTGGTTGAAGCCGACACGGGGCGCGACGTGGGTGAGGCTCACGTCGAGGAACACGACGGCGCCGCCGTCGTGCGTGTACGCCTCGAGGGCGGCCTGGCTCAGCGGGTCGAGGACGGCCCCGCCCCCGAGGGCGAGCACTCCCTCGTGGACGGCCAGGGCTGTCGTCACGGCTTCACGCTCGAGAGCGCGGAAGTGCGGCTCGCCGTCGTCGACGAAGATCTCGGCGATGGCCTTTCCGGTCGTCACCTCGATGTCGGTGTCGGTGTCGCGCAGGTCGACGCCGAGCAGCCCGGCGAGCAGCCGGGCAGTGGTCGACTTGCCGGACCCGGGCGGGCCGACGAGCACCACACGCGGGCTCTGCGCCCCTGCGCCTGTCGGTGACACGATCAGCGCAGCAGCTCGGGGATGGCGGCCAGGTACGCCTCGGCGTTGCGACGCACCTCGCCGACGGAGTCGCCGCCGAACTTCTCGAGGACCACGTCGACGAGGGTCAGCGCGACCATCGCCTCGGCGACCACGGCTGCCGGCGGGACGGCGCAGACGTCGCTGCGCTGGTGCTGGGCAGTCGCCGGCTCCCCCGTCGCGACGTCGACCGTCGCGAGGGCGCGCGGAACCGTCGAGATGGGCTTCATCGCGGCGCGGACCCTCAGGACCTCGCCGTTGCTCATGCCGCCCTCGATGCCACCGGCACGGTTGGTGCGGCGGCGCAGACGGCCGTCCTCGTCGCGGTCGATCTCGTCATGAGCCTGCGAACCTCGGCGGGCGGCCGTGCGGAAACCGTCACCGACCTCGACACCCTTGATGGCCTGGATGCCCATGAGGGCCGCGGCGAGCTTCGCGTCGAGGCGACGGTCGCCGTGCGTGTACGAGCCGAGACCCGTCGGCACACCGTAGGCGAGGACCTCGACGACACCACCGAGGGTGTCGGCGTCCTTGTGGCACGCGTCGATCTCGGCGACCATCGCGTCCGAGGTGGTCTTGTCGAAACAACGAACCGGGTCGGCGTCGAGGTACGCGACGTCCTCGGGCGACGGGAGCACGGCGTCCTCAGGGGTGAAGACCGGGCCGATGCTCGTCACGTGCGACACGAGACGGATGCCGAGAGCCTGCTCGAGGAACTTCGCGGCGACGGCGCCGAGGGCGACACGCGTCGCGGTCTCCCGGGCGGAGGCGCGCTCGAGGACCGGGCGGGCGTCGTCGAAGGCGTACTTGCGCATGCCGACGAGGTCGGCGTGGCCCGGACGCGGACGGGTGAGCGGCGCGTTGCGCGCACGGTTGAGCAGCTCGGGCGCAACCGGGTCGGAGGCCATGACGTCGACCCACTTGGGCCACTCCGTGTTGCCGATCTCGATCGCGAGCGGACCACCCTGGGTGATGCCATGCCGCAGACCGGCGAGGATGCGCACCTCGTCCTGCTCGAACTTCATCCGGGCGCCGCGGCCGTAGCCGAGACGACGGCGCGCGAGCGCGTCCTGGATGTCCGAGGTCAGCACCTCCACACCTGCGGGGACACCCTCGACGATGCCCACGAGTGCAGGGCCGTGCGATTCACCTGAAGTCAGCCAACGAAGCATGCGGACATCTTCCCACGGACCAGGGACGACGACGCCGGGCGCCCGAGTGTCGGACGCCCGGCGTGGGCGGGTGGGGCTGGGTGGGTCAGCCGACGGTCTCCACGGGAGCAGCATCAGCCGCAGCCGGGTCCACCGGCACCTCGACGGTGACAGCAGCGTCGGGCGACAGCACGTAGACGTACCCGGTGATGGTCTGCTCGGCGTCCCCCTGCGCGGTCGCCGGGCGGCCACCCGAGGCCTCGGCCTCGTCCTGGCCCTCGATCGTGAGCCCGTTGACCGAGAGCAACCGTGGGTTGGCCTGCTGGAGGTCGTCGAGGAAGAGGGTGGTGTTCTCGTAGGTCCCGAGCACCCCGATCGTCAGCGGGATCGCGTAGAGACCACCGACCCCGTCACCGGAGGTCGCAGCGACGTCAGTGGGTGCGGCACCGTCGACAGGCGCGACAGGCATGACCTCGACCGCGGGTCCGGTCTCGACATTGAGGACCGTGACGCCGCGAGCGGCTGCAGTCGTCCCGACGACCAGGTTGTACTCCGTCAGGAGCGGGCTCGCTGGCACGTTCTGCTGGATCGTGGCCAGCTCGGCCTCGAGCTCAGGGAGCCGCTCGAACTCCTTCTTGAGCGCTGCGTTCTGGACCCGGAGCTGGCCGTTGCGCAGCTCCGCGGCCTCTGCGTCGGTGTGCGCGACGGAAGCCTCGTCGAGCGTCGGGGACGCAAGCAAGAACCATGACAACGCGATGATGACGAGGGAGAGCACGGCTGCTCCGACGACCCACGTCGATGACTTGACCTGGCTCATCACTCGCCTCCTTCTTCAGACTCTGTGAAACGCCCGGTGTGGACGCTCGGGTCGACCTGCACGTGCGCGACCACCTCGTAGACGGGGACCTGGGCGTCGTCCTCGGTCAGCGACGACGTGTCGAGCGTCGCCCCGAGGAATCCGGGGACGGCGGACATGCTCGCCAACCAGCTGGAGGTGTCGATGACAGTCGGCGACTCGATCGCCACGACGATCCCTGCGAAGCCCTGGACCTGGAGCGCGTCGAGGGCGGCCGGAGCGCCGTTCATCGGTCCGGCCGACTCGACGACGATGTTCGTCACCTGAGCACCGAGCGGCAGCGTCGCGAGGATCGCGTCCGTCTGCGGCTTCCACAGGGTCTCGTTCGAGGTGATGAGCGCGCGGGCCGCCTCGCTGTCGGTGATGCGCGCCTTGATCGCCGGGACCTCGGCATAGGTCGTCTGCTCACGGAGCAACGTCGACGTCTGCATCTGTGCGGTGTCGCGTGCCTCGACCGCCGAGCTGAGCTCGGAGGTGGAGTAGTACCAGAGCCCACCGGCGACGACCACGCTGCCGGCGACGCCGCAGAGCAGGTAGAGCTTGAGACGCTGCAGCGCACGACGTTCGCGCACCGCTGGCGGGAGCAGGTTGACCTGCGGGAGCGCGGGGGCCCCCGAGACCATGGGTCTGTAGGGCTCGAGCGCGCTGCGCACCGGGGCCTCGGTCGTCTGGCTCATGCCACTGCTCCCATCGCGAGGCCCACGGAGACGGCGACCGACTGGTGCGCAGCTCCTGAAGGGTCGGTCGAGCGGAGCGCAGCCCCGCCCTTCATGGACCCGAGCGGGTCGGCCAACGAGACGCCGACCCGGGCTGCCGTCGAGAGGTACTGACCCAGACCGGGCAGACCCGCACCTCCACCTGTCAGGAGCACGGTGTCGACCCCGCCTGCCGGGTTCTTCATCGAGTAGAAGGACAGGGTGTTGCGCACGGCCTCGACGAGCACGTGACCGATCTGCGCGACTGCCTCGGCGGCCTGACGGTACTCAGGCGGGACAGGCATGCCGATCCCGACCGACCGCTTGACCGTCTCGGCGTCGGTCTCGGAGATCTGCATCGACGAGGCGATCGCCTCGGTGATGTCGTGACCGCCTGTCGGCAGCGTCCGGACGAACCGCGGTGCGCCGCGGTCGACGACCACGACGTCGGTGATACGAGCGCCGAGGTCCACGACGGCGACGGTGCGAGAGGCCCACGGGCCACGAGCCACCGAACGGGTCAGGGCGAAGGCGTTGATGTCCACCATCACCGGGTTCAGACCGGCCTCTTCGACAGCAGCGGTGTTGGCGAGGACGGTGTCCTTGGTCGCGGCGACGAGCAGACCTTCGACCACGGTGCCGTGCTGGCCCTCGTACGTCCCGGTCGGGAGGTAGTCGAGGAGGGCGTCTTCGACGGCGACCGGCAGGAACTCCTTGACCTGGTACGGCAACGATGCGCGCAGCTGTGCCATGGGCATGGAGGGGAGGTCGAGGTCACGGACCAGCACACGCTGGTTGCCGACCCCGATCACCACCTCCTTGGTGCTGAACTTGTTCTCCCGCCAGAGCTGCTTGATCGCTGTCGCGACAGCCCCCGGCTCGACGACCTCGCCGTCGCGCACAGCACCGACCGGGAGCCCGACCTGTGCGAAACGCAGCACCTCCGGCTCGACCGTCGTCCCGCGCTTCGTGTCGTACTTGATCTCGGCAGCACGCACGTACGTGCTGCCGATGTCGAGGCCTATCGCTCGTGACTTCGTCACCGAGGCTCTCCTTCGTCGATTCTTCGTGTCGTCCGCCCTGACCATCGGAACGGAGCAGCACCTACTTGAGCCGCGGCGCACGCTGTCTGCGGTTGAAAAAGTGGTGAGGCCTCAGAGCATCAGGTCGAGGTAGGCAGAGAAGATCTGCTCACCTGCGCCGATGCCGAGCGCGGCGCCGAGCATCATCCACGGGCCGAAGGGGATGCCAGAACCCCGGCCGGCCCGCCGGAGGACGACGAGCACGAGCGCGAAGGCTCCACCCAGGACGAAGGCTGAGAAGGCACCCACGGCCAACGCACCCCAGCCCACCCAGGCGAGCAGGGCTCCGAGGATGCCCGCCAGCTTGACGTCACCGAGCCCCATGCCTGCGGGGTAGGCGAAGACCATCAGGAAGTAGGCGACGAAGAGGATCGCTCCCCCGGCGGCTGCTCTGGCCAGAGCGCCCCAGTCTCCGGTGCCAGCCGCCGCGGTCACGAGCAGGACCGCGACGACGACGTAGGACGGGAGGACGATCGCGTCCGGGAGCCTGTGCAGCCGGATGTCGATGACCGTCAGCGCCACAGCGATCGCCGCACCGTAGAGGTACGCGGGGAGGTCCCACGCGAGGCCGAACCTCAGGAAGACGAGGACGAAGAGGACACCTGTCGCGAGCTCGACCGCGGGGTAGACGGCTGAGATCCGCTCTCCGCACCCGCGGCAGCGGGCCCGCAGGACGAGCCAGGACAGCACGGGGACGTTCTCGACGGCACGGATCTGCCGGCCGCACCCGGGGCATGCGCTCGGAGGACGGACGACAGACTCTCCTCGGGGGACGCGCCAGGCCACCACGTTGAGGAAGGAGCCGACGCACAGCCCGAGCACCGCGACCAGGGCGATCATCGGCGCCGTCGCGAGGTCGCGCTCATCGGTAGCCGCCCGACTCGTCGAAGACCTTGTCGACCTCGACCCACAGGCTCACGCCGTAGGTGGTGGTCACGGGAGAGAGGAACTTCGGGGGCGCCGTGTAGCGGAACCTGTCGTCGTAGATGTACGACTTCGCGTAGCCGTTGGAGCCTGAGCGCACGATCCCTCGGAACTTCTGGGCGATCGCGCCGTAGACGTTCAGCGTCCCTCGGTTGTCGCCCTTGTCGTAGTTCTGCACCTGGAACGTGTGGGCGACAGACAGGATCGCCGCCTTGATCGTGCGGTTGGACCCCAGGAGCGCCTTTTTACCGGAGTCCACAGGGTTCCATACCCAGACCGCGTTGTTGCCGATCAGCCCCAGGAGGTCGTTCTCGACGTCCTTGTACGTGATGTCGCCGACGGCATAGATGTAGTTCTCGGCAGCGACCGTGAGCTGGCCGGCGAGGGTTCCCGACACGAAGGCGTCGCCGTTGCGGCAGCCGTACGACGTGGTCGAGGGCGCGACCTCGTTGGCGGCCGGGTAGCCGATTCCGTTGCCGACACCTGACGTGCCGACTCCAGTGCACTTGAGGCCCGACGGGAGCGCAGCACTCGCCCAGTAGTTCGGGTCGGACGTCACTGTCGGCACGTTCTGCACATAGACGACATTGTACTCAGGGACTTTGAAGGTCGCTCCCCCGGCGCTGCCGAGGCCGTTCGACCCCGTGCCGACGGTGCCGCAGGCGGCAGGTGCTGTGCCGCTCGTGGCCGGAGACCCGGCGACATTCGTCGCCTTCGTC
Organism: Sanguibacter biliveldensis; assembly: GCF_033798665.1. Lineage (NCBI taxonomy): Bacteria > Bacillati > Actinomycetota > Actinomycetes > Micrococcales > Sanguibacteraceae > Sanguibacter > Sanguibacter biliveldensis. The sequence continues at coordinate 1,974,236 of NZ_CP138359.1, read as the reverse complement.
CACGGCGACCGCACGGTCATGTTCCCGTTGCTCGAGAAGGTGATGGTCGTCGGTCCCGTGTAGAGGCACCCAGGGCGCGGCACCTCGCCGGGAAGGTCGGACCGCACCTCACGCCTCAGCTCGGAGTTGGTCGCCGGCATGCCGATGACCGGGGAGTAGGCGGGACTGTTCGGGAGCGTGAACGTGGCTCCGGCGCACGATGTCCAGCTGGAGTTACGAGCGGCGAACTTGCGCCCTGATGCTGGGTTGTAGGCGGTCGTCACCGGCCCCTTGAAGGTCGCGTCACAGATTCTCATGACGTCGTTCGAGTGCGCGGGACCATCGACGACATCGTTGCTACCGAAGGCGATCTCGCTGCACTGGTTGCCCGACAAGCCTCCAGGCCGACCCGCCCAGGCGTACTTCGCACAGGTGGCCTCGCTCTTCCCGGAGTTCGCAGGGTCCTGGATCTCGTAGTCCGTGAAGTAGAGGAAGTCGATGAACCCGCTCTGCTTGAGGTCGGCGACGATCGACCGGGTGTCCCCGCCTGCCCGGCCGGTCGACCGCAGCTTGATGGTCCCGGAGGCGGCGTAGGCCGAGGTGTCGACCTCGTACCTGTACGAGGCCGCCCCTCCGCTGCCCGGGATGGTCGCCCAGGTCCCAGCGGTGCCGATGCCGAAGGCCGGGTTCGTCGATCCGCCGGACGGGAGCGCGACCTTCGAAGTCTTCGAGAACGTCGCGGCCGGGTTGCCGTACTGGAAATAGCTCGTGTCGTTGGCGAGCCGGCTCTGGTACTCCTCGATACCGGCATAGGCGGCCGCGATCGCACCACTCCAGTCCTGGTCCGCGCGCGACTTGCGCATCGAGCCGACCGCCAGCGCGATCCCGGCGACGATTGCGATGGTCAGGACCGAGCACACCCCGATGACGAGCACGAGGGCCATGCCGCTGTCGTCGCCGCGGCGGGCAGAGAGTCGTCGCATCATGGGGTGGCCTTGTCCTTGATCGTCTGGGAGAGGTTCGGCATGCCGATGGTGTTCTGCAGGCGGACGGGCGAGACGTCGCCGGTCTTGTCGGCCTGGACCTGGAAGGACACCTCGACCGAGCGCACCAGTCCGCAGCTCGTCGTGGTCGTGGCGTTGCACGATCCCGAGACCGGCTTGCCGTCCGCCCCGAGATACAGGAAGAGAGGGGTCGTCGCGGTCGGAGTCACGACGTCGCGGGCGATGACACGACTGGTCGCCTGAGCCCCGAAGGTCCAGTACGGCGCGGAGCCGGCGACGGCCGACTGCCGGGTCTCGGTGAGCACACCGGCAGCGCTGAGCACGAAGCTCACCTTGATCGGGGCGAGCGTCGAGGACTTGGCATCGACGAAGGAGGTGATGGTCATCGAGGTCGGCGTGGCGATCGAGAAGGCCGACAGAGGCTGCTTCCCCGACTGCCGGATCTCCGCTCCCCCGCGTACGACGCGAGACATCTCGTTCATCGCGATCGCGGCGGCGCTCGAGCTCGAGTGCGCAAGCTTGTCGTCGGACAGGGACCGCGACATCGTCACGAAAAGAGTGGTGACCAGCAGGCTCATCAGCGCGATGAGCATCATTGTCACGAGGAGCTCGGGGAGGCCGAGCCCTCGGTCGTCGTGGCGGGCCCGAGACATCAGGCCGCCAGGTGCGTCGTCTGCGCCCGGGGCGTGTTCCACGCGGCTCACGGGACGACCTCGACCCGCGGGTCGAGCAGGACGGTGCCGGGCGCTGGCACCGACCCGCGGGTCTTCAGTGCCATCTGGGTCGCGGGGACGACACCCGTCGGAGCCAGGTTGGGACCGCGGGTGATGGTCCAGGTCCCCGGGGGCAGCGCGATCGTCGGGGCCGAGGCAGCACTCGCCGCCGTCGTCCCGAGGTCGAAGGTATAGGTCATCGGCTCAGAGCACCCGGGGGTGCCAGGCTGCGGCGCAGCGGTCTTGGCCTGGATGTAGCGGCCGTTCCCACCGACCTGCAGCACGCCCATCCAGACGTCGGCCGTCACCGACCCGCCGGGAGTCGTCGTGACGGGGGTCGCCGGAGGCGGCCCGAAGGTCACGGCTCCCTCGACGACAGGTTGCCAGCGCGACGGATCGACAGCGACGCAGCCCGCGCTGGACTCGCTCTCCTCGACGAACGTGCCGGCGACGACCGAGTACCCCGAGGCGAAGGGGAAGACCTTCGAGGACGCCGTCCCGGTGGGCGGGCGATAGGTGCCGTAGGACGAGACGTAGGAGAGGTCGAGGGCCGAAGGCGTCAGGACCTTCTCGCCCGGCAGGGGGATGTAATTCGCCGCGAGCCTCGGCGTGACCGTCGCCGCCTGGTCGTACTGGAAACCGGCCGAAGCCGACGTCCCTGGGCCCACGCCGATCGTCAGCGTGCCCACGGAGTTCTGCTTGTGGTCGACGTACCCGGCCCGGCTCACCTTGACGTCGTAGTTGCCGGGGACGACCTTGAGGATGTACGAGCAACCCTGGGCGTCGGTCGCGGCAGGCGTCACGGCGAGGCCCTTCGCGCCGTTCGCCGGGTTGCCGACAGTGGCCGAGACGCCGACGCCGGGGCGTCCTGTGCCGTCACCGGAGAGGACGGAGACGAGGATCGTGCCCAGGGTCGGGTCGTTGAGGTGCGTGTCCGGGCTCACGACGGTGTCGGAGCGCACGGGCTGGGTCTGGCTGCGCATGTTGTCCCACGTCACCTCGACGTTGACGCGCTTGTAGCGGAGCGTCGATCCTGCGGCCGAGCCGCTCGTGCCGCACTGGAGGTCCTGCCCGGGATCGGTGACCCAGCGTGTGGTGCGCTTGACGTGGTACGTCGTGTCGTTGACCTGGACGGCACGCTCGCCGTCGAGCAGCTCGAAGAGGTCACCGGAAGTCCGGGCGTCGTCGACCTCTTCCGAGGCGAGATTGAGCGCCACCTGGCGGGCCCGGGAGTCGCGCGTCACAGAGAGCATCGACAGCATCGTGAAGATGATGCCTGTCGAGATCACCGCGAAGATCATCATCGCGACGAGGACCTCGACGAGAGACATGCCCTCGTCGTCGGGCCGGTCGGGAGGGGTGCGACGCATCGACGATGCTCCTCTGGAATCAGGGATTGGTTGAATAGGCAGGACAGCTCTGGTGCCACAGAGAACGAGCCTTGCGACGCCGCTGCTGGGCGTCGCAAGGCTCGTCGGTCAGGCAAGTATCACGGCGCCTTCGGGGGCGTGATCTTGCCTGTCGTGCTGTCGTACGTCCATGTGCCGGTCAGGTTGTTGTGGCCAGCAGTGATCGTGTAGGCGGTGCCCTTGTCCTTCGCGGTGACGACGGGCAACGTAACACCGTCGGTCTGGTTGTAGCCGTTTGCCGTGAGGTCCGCCGCGGTGAACTTGTCGAACGAACCGTTGTGCTCTGTCGCGTACGACTCGACCGAGATCGACGCGTTCTTCAGGTCAGACGTGACAGCCGAAGCCCACGCCTTCTCGCGCTGCTTGAGGAATGCCGGGATGGCGATCGCGGCGAGGATACCGATGATGATGATGACGACAAGGAGCTCGATGAGCGTGAAACCCTTGTCCTTCTTGGCCACTGCCTGGTGGAAGCGAATGAGCACCGAAGGCTCCGTTCTGTGTCGTGTGAAAGGGATAAGTACCGGTCGCGTGGAGCCCCCGGTGGCCGTACGCTCATTCATCGGTCCATGCTGAGAGGAACCTGAGCCCTGAAGGAGAGAATCTTCGACTTCACCCGCTCGCCCGGTCGCGGGCTCCGGCCGACAGGCGTACGACGTCAGCCGATGAGCTCGAAGATGGAGAAGATCGGCATGTAGAGGGCCACGATCATGCCGCCGATGAGGATGCCGAGCACGAGGATCATGAGCGGCTCGATGAGGCTCGTCAGCTGTTCGGTCGTCGCCTCGACCTCTTGGTCGTAGAACTGCGCGATCTTCTCGAGCATGCTGTCGAGGGCGCCGGTGTCTTCACCGACGGCCATCATCTGGGTCACCATCGGCGGGAACACCGAGTGCTGGGCCAGCGGTGCGGTGAGCGCCTGACCAGACCGGACGGACGTCTGGACGTCCTTGACCGCATTGGCGATGACCATGTTGCCACTGGTCTCCCCGACGATCTCGAGCGCCTGGAGGATCGGTACGCCTGCGCTGAGCATCGTGCCGAAGTTCCGCGTGAAGCGCGCGACGGCCACCTTCTTGAAGAGGTTTCCGAACACCGGCAGCTTGAGCTTGAAGGGGTCGACCGCAGACCGGACAGCATCGTCGTTCTTGTGCTTTCCCCACCACACCGCGAAGACGAGCAGCCCGACGACGAGCGGTGGCAGCACGAACTTCATCGAGCCTGACAAGAACACGAGGAACTGTGTCGGCGCAGGCAGCGCACCGCCGAGGTCTGTGAACATCTTCTCGAACACCGGCACGATGAACAGCAGCATGCCGATGACCGCGAGGATCGCGATGCAGAACACCACGACGGGATAGGTCATCGCCGACTTGATCTTCGACCTGAGCTTGACCTCGGCCTCGAAGTTCTCTGCGACAGAGACCAGCACCTGGTCGAGGAATCCCCCCACCTCGCCCGCTCGGATCATGTTGAGCATGAGCGGGGGGAACACGGCCGGGTGACGGGCGAGCGAGTCAGACAACGACGACCCCGTCTCGATGTCGGTACGCACGGTCGAGAGAATCTTCTGCAGCGCCGAGTTCTCGGTCTGCTCCGCGAGGATGGACAGCGCGCGGAGCAGGCTGAGCCCTGACGTGATCATCGTCGCGAGCTGGCGCGACATGATCGACAGGTCTTTCATCTTGATCGACGAGCCCATCCCGGGGATGGTGATCTCGCGCTGCAGCCCGGTGTTCTGCACCTCGCTGATCGACAGCGGCGCGACACCCATCGTCTTGAGCCGCGTCGCGACGGCGCCCTCGTTGTTCGCCTCGATGCGCCCCTTGGTGATCTTCCCCTTGGGGTCGCGCAGCGTGTACTCGTAGGTGCGTGCCGCCATGGTCAGAATCCTCCGATGTTGGTCGCGGCCTGCTGGAGCGCCGCACCACCCTGGTTCATCCGGGCCTGGCGCCCGGTGAGCTTGTTGTAGTCCTCGACGTGATGGCACTTCTCGAGACCGGTCTCGTAGGAGATCTGACCTGTGCGGACGAGGTCGGCGAGGTGCTGGTCGAGGGTGTGCATGCCGAGCTGCTGACCGGCCTGCATCGCCGAGTAGATCTGGTGCGTCTTGCCCTCGCGGACGAGGTTGCGGATCGCGGGTGTGGCGACCAGCACCTCGGTCGCGACGATGCGGCCCGGCCGACCGGTCCGCTTGCAGAGGGTCTGGCAGACCACACCCTGCAGCGCGCCAGCGAGCTGCACCCGCACCTGCTCCTGCTGCTCGGCGGGGAACACGTCGATGATGCGGTCGACAGTCTGCGCGGCGTCCTGGGTGTGCAGGGTCGCGAAGACGAGGTGACCGGTCTCGGCCGCGGTGAGCGCGACCGAGATGGTCTCGAGGTCGCGCATCTCTCCGACGAGGATGATGTCGGGGTCCTGACGCAGCACGTGCTTGAGCGCGTTGGCGAAGCTGTGGGTGTCCGCCCCGACCTCGCGCTGGTTGATGATCGACTTCTTGTGGTCGTGCAGGAACTCGATCGGGTCCTCGACCGTCATGATGTGGTCGGAGCGCGTGCGGTTCGCGAGGTCCACGAGAGCCGCGAGAGTTGTCGACTTGCCCGAGCCCGTCGGACCCGTGACGAGGACGAGACCGCGCGGCAGGCCCGCGAAGTTCGCGACGACCCCGGGAACACCGAGGTCTTCGAGCGGTTTGATCTCGTACGGGATGAGGCGCATCGCCGCACCGATCGAGTCCCGCTGCTGGAAGTAGTTGACGCGGAAGCGCGCGAGCCCGCGGACCGAGTACGAGAAGTCCAGCTCGAGGTTGGTCTCGAACTTCTCGCGCTGACGCTGCGTGAGGATGCCGTAGAGGGAACGACGGAGCCCGTCACCGTCGAGCACACTCTGTCCCTCGAGCGGGACGAGCGACCCGTTGCGGCGCATCATCGGGACCGACCCGACGGTGAGGTGCAGGTCAGAGGCACCCGCCTGGACCATCTCGCGCAGGACGGCGTCGAGCTCGACGTCGTTCGCCTCGCGCTCCTGGTTCATCCCGAGGCGACCGGGGGCGGACGCCGCGCGGCCTCCGGCGCGCGCCGGAGGAGCAGCCGGCCCCGCAGGGTTCGAGGACTGCGCGACCTGCGCCTCAGGCGCCCGGTCCGTCGACTGACCCTGCGGAGGAGTGCCGAGCCCCTGTGCGGCAGGGTCGTCGATCACCCGGACGCGGGGCGCCGGGGCTGGTTCCTGGCGCGGGCCACCCCAGCGCAGGCCACCGCTCGACGGATGAGGCGTCTGGGCCGTGGGGGCTGGAGCAGTCCACTGCTGCGCAGGTCCGGGGGCGGGCGCGGAGTGGACGGGACCCGACCCGGCGACAGGAGCAGGGCCCGTGTACATGGTCCCCGCGAGCGGTGCCGGCGCGGAGATCGGTGCCGAGGCCTGCGGGGCGGGCGCGTAGGCCGACCCTGCTGCTGGTACACCCGCGAACGCCGCTGGTGCCTGCAGTGGTGCTGGTGCCGGTGACGGCACCGCCACGGTGCCGAGCGTCCCCATCTGCTCGGCGAGCGACCGCCGGGTGGGCGGAGCGGCGACTGTCTGGCCCTGAGGCGCCGGCGCCGAGAGGTGGTCAGCCGTCAAGACCCTCCGTCGAAGGTCCGGAGCGTGCTCGCCGTGTTCGCTCACTTGTCAGCCTCTCACCTGGTCTGTCGTGCGGTCTGCGCGACGACTGTCTATCGGCGGGAAGTCCGACCGACTTAAGCCACGACGCGGAGGATCTCCTCGATCGACGTCTGCCCTGCGGCGACCTTCATCCATCCGTCGTCGCGAAGGCTGTGCATGCCCTGTGAGATGGCGGTCTTCGCGATCTCTGCTGCCGATGACCGCGCGACGGCGTGACGTTCGATCTCCTCCGTGACACGCATGACCTCGTGGAGCGCGAGCCGCCCTCGGTATCCCGTCCCCGAGCACGACGTGCACCCTAGCGGCCTGTGCAGCACAGGCTTCGCCTCCCCCTCCGCCCACGGGAACCGCGCCGCGACGAGCTCCACGTCGCTCGGCTCGTAGGGCTCCTTGCACTTCCCGCACAGCCGCCGCGCGAGCCTCTGAGCCACGATGCAGTCGATCGCCGACCCGACGAGGAACGGCTCGATCCCCATCTCGACGAGGCGCGTGATCGCCGACGGTGCGTCGTTGGTGTGCAGGGTCGAGAGCACGAGGTGACCTGTGAGCGCGGCCTCGATGGCGATCTGCGCCGTCTCGTGGTCGCGGATCTCACCGAGCAGCACGACGTCGGGGTCGGAGCGCAGGATGGACCGCAGCGCCCCGGCGAAGGTCAGACCGGCCTTGGGGTTCACCTGCACCTGGTTGATGCCAGGCAGGCGGTACTCGACGGGGTCTTCGACGGTGATGACGTTGATCTCCGGCTTGGACACGGCGTTGAGCGTCGCGTACAGGGTGGTCGACTTGCCCGACCCTGTCGGCCCGGTCACGAGGATCATGCCGTAGGGCTTGTTGTACGCCTCGGAGTAGACCTCGTAGTTCTCGTCGCCGAAGGACAGGTCGCGCAGGTCCAGGCTGGCGGTCGAGTTGTCGAGGATACGCATGACGATCTTCTCGCCCCACACCGTCGGCAGGGTCGCGACACGGAGGTCGATCTTGCGGCCGTTGTGCGTGACGGACATGCGGCCGTCTTGAGGCTTGCGGCGTTCTGCGATGTCGATGTCGGAGAGGATCTTCACCCGGGAGACCACTCCCCCGGTGATGTTCTTGGGCGACCGCTGCATCTCGTGGAGCACACCGTCGATCCTGTACCGCACCCGCAGGTCGTGCTCGCTCGGCTCGATGTGGATGTCGGAGGCCCGGTCGGTGATGGCCTGCGTGACGATGAGGTTCACGTACCGCACGATCGGTGCGTCGTCGTCGACCGAGTCGCCGATCTTGGTGAGGTCGACGTCGTCGGTGCGCATCTCCTCGGTGAAGGCGCTCGTGAGGTTGTCCATCTCGTCGTCGGCGCGGACGAACCTGTCGATCGCGCGCGAGAGGTCTTCGTGCGTGGCGACGACGGGCAGCACCTGCATGCCGGTCGAGGAGCGGACGTCGTCGACCGCGAGGACGTTGCCGGGGTCGGCCATGGCGAGCACGATCGCGTCGCCCTCGAAGGCGATCGGCAGCACCGTGTACCGACGGCAGACCGCTCCGGTGAGCCGGCCGACAGCCGCGCGGTCGACGGGGAAGGTGTCGAGGTCGACGAACTGCATGCCGACCTGCGCGGCCAGCGCCGAGACGAGCTGCCCCTCGGACAGCACACCGAGCTCGACGAGGACACGACCGAGGCTGGTGCCGCGGACCACCTGCTCGTCGAGGGCTGCCATCAGCTGGGCCTCGCTGACGAGTCCTTCCTCGAGCAGGATCTCTCCGAGCTGCTTCATGACCACTCCTCACCTCGCTGCCGCAGGAGGTCCCGCGGCAGTCTTGACGTGAAAGGTGTCTCGGCACGACGAGGACCGACCTTGAGCAGGAGTAGCGCACGTCACCCTGACGATGAGACACGGTCGAGGGCCGACAGCCGGCAATCAGTGTGCGAGGGCCGCCTCGAGCGCGTCGTCCATCGCCTGGACCGGCGCGACGTGCCCGGTCATGAGCCGCACCTGCTCGGCCGCCTGGTGCAGCAGCATGCGCTGCCCGGGGACGGCCGTACCACCGGCGTCGCGCCAGGCTGCAGAGAGCGCCGTGACGCGCGGGTCGTACGCGACGTCCAGCAGGACGCCGTGCACAGGCTGACCCAGTGCGAGGATCTCCTCCGCGACGGCGTCTGCCCCGTGCGCGGGGAGCGTCGAGACGACGACGTCGGCTCGCACGGCCGCAGCCGCGGCCTCGGTGATCGGGTGGAAGCGGGGCACGAGGCCCATGCGGTGCGCTGCGCGCTGCAGGTCGCCGGTGCGCCCGAGCGAGCGGACGTACACGTCGGCTGTCGGGATGCCGAGCTCAGCGAGAGCCGCGAGGGTCGAGGCCGCCGTCGCACCGGCACCGAGGACGACAGCACTCCGCGGACCGAGGTCCTGCGTGCCACCAGTGCTCGCGGCTGCGCTGGACGAGGCTGCGGAGCTGGCCCCGGCGACCGGGTGCCCGTGCCCGTCGTCGCCTCCGCGCGAGCCCGTCTGCGAACCGCCCTCACGCAGAGCAGCGACGAGGCCGTAGACGTCGGTGTTCGCGCCCACCAGCGTCCGCGAGGCACCAGCCCCCTGGAAGACGACGGTGTTGACGGCACCCGTCACGACGGCGAGAGCATCGACGTGGTCGAGCATCCCCATCACGGTCTGCTTGAGGGGCATCGTCAGGCTGAGCCCCTTCCACGAGTCGTCGAGACCTGCGAGGAAGGACTCCAGCGTGTCCTCGGTGACGTCGACGGCCTCATAGCCCCAGTCGTCGAGCCCCAGCGACTCGTACGCCGCCCGGTGGAGGACAGGCGAGAGCGAGTGCCCGATCGGGTGCCCGAGGACTGCGGCGCGAGATCTTACTGGCGGGCGTCCAGCCATGCCTGGTACTCCCTGCGGTTCACGTTGTGCTCGTCGTTCGTCTCAGCGAACTTCGTCTCGCCCGTGTCGGGGTTCACCGTGACGAAGTAGAGGTAGTCCGTCTCCGGTGCGTTCAGCACGGCCTCGATCGACGTGCGGCTGGGCGCCGCGATCGCCGTCGGCGGCAGGCCGGTGTTGAGGTACGTGTTGTACGGAGAGTCGATCGCGCGCTGGTCTGACGTGGTCGTCGCGTCCGCCGAGGTACCCACGAGGTAGTGGATCGTCGAGTCCATCTGCAGGCGCATGCCGTCTTCGATGCGGTTGTTGATGACCCCGGCGACGAGCGCCTGGTCTTCTGCGCTGATGTTGCCCGACTCCTGCTGGACGATCGAGGCCTCGGTGAGCACCTGCTGGCGGTCTGCCGCAGGGACGCCGAGCTCGTCGAGGGTCGCCACGGTCCCGGCGACCATCTCGGCGACCATCTCGGTCGGCGCAGTGTCTTCACCGAACTGGTACTGCTTGGGCGCGAGCCAGCCCTCGTAGCTGCCGCCGGCCTCGGCAGGCAGACCGGTCGCAGCGACGTCAGCCATCGCCGTCTCGAAGTCGGCCTCAGGGATCCCGGTGACCTCAGACAGCTTGGTGACCGTCGTGGCGACGCTGTACCCGGGGCGCTGGTCGACGAGGAAGTCCGAGCGGTTCCCGGTGTCGAGCAAGAACTCGACAGCACGCGCAGCGGGCATCTCCTCGCGCAGCGTGTAGGTACCCGGCTGGATCGAGCCTGCAGCAGGGTTGGCGGTGTACGCGGAGACGAAGGCCGGCACCGAGGCCACGACGTTGGCGTCGAGCAGAGCCTGACCGATCGCGGTCCCCGTCGCGCCCTGCGCCACAGTCACCTGGACAGAGCCTGTGCCGGGCCCGGGGAAGTCCTGGGCTGCCTCGTCGCGGCTCAGCGGGTTGAGCCCGGAGAAGAAGTCTCCTCCGCGGTCCCACACGACGTAGCCGATGCCACCGAGCACGGCGAGGGAGAGGACCACGGCGACCAGGGCGCGCCGACGGCGCTTCGCGGCACGGCGACGTGCTTCGCGCAGCGCCCGCTTCTGAGCCCTGGAGAGCTGTCGCTCGTCCTCCGGCTGCTCAGAGACGGCGGGTCCTTCGAAGAGATCGTTCACCGGATGGAGCCTCCACTGTCATGACGAATGTCCTGCGCCCCCACAGACAATCTGACAACCTACTGCACCACGCCACAGATTGACATCTGACGTCAACCCGTCGGCGGGCCGCGCCCGCACCCTCAGGATACGTCCTGCGCGCTCCGGCCAGGCTGGGCTCAGGCGTTCGCGTCCCGCCACGCCTGCAACGCCTTGAGGCTGTCCTGGTACTCGGTGTACGTGTCGGAGAACTCCACGACCTTCGCGACGGGGTCGACGACGACGAAGTACCGGGCCGTGGTCTCGGCCGGCGCGACGGCCGCCTGGAGGGCCTCCGGGCTCACGGTCGAGATGGGCGAGGGCGGCAGACCGACGTGCAGGTACGTGTTGTACGGGAGGTCGGTCTCGCGGTCTTCCTGGGTCACCGGGTCGTCGTCGGCGAGGCCGAGCGCGTAGCGGACCGTCGAGTCCCGCTGCAGCACCGTGTCGCTCTCGACCCGGTTGGAGAGCACCCCGGCGACGGCCGCCTGGTCCGTGGGGAGCACCTGCTCCTCCTCGACCAGGGAGCCGAGGGTCAAGACCGCGAGGCGGTCCTCAGGGGCGACGCCCGCAGCGTCCAGGGTCGAGACGGTCGAGGCGATCATCGCCCGGATCATCTCGACCGGCGTCGTGCCGAGGGTGAAGTGGTAGGTCCCCGGGGCGATCCAGCCTTCGTAGACCCCTCCGGCCTCGGCAGGCAGACCCGTGCCGGCGACGTCGGCGAAGGCCTCGTCGAGCTGCGCCACGGAGACACCGGTGATGCGGGCGAGCTCGGTCTTGATCTCGGGCACGGTCAGCCCCGCCGTCACCTCGACGGTGAGGTCGGCGAGGTTCTCCGGGTCCAGGAGCGCCGTGATCGCGTCGGCGGCGCGCATCTGCCGGAAGACGTTGTAGGTCCCCGGGGCGATGCTCGCCGCGTCGGGGTTCTCCCCGTAGGCAGCGACGAAGACCTCGACCGAGCTGACGACCCCGGCATCCACCAGCGACGCACCGAGCACCTCGGGCGTGACGTCTGCGGCGACCGTCACCTGGACAGGTTCCCCGCCAGGCCCCGGGAAGTCCTCGACAGGCGCCTGCGTCGTCGCGACCAGCGTCGGCTGCTCGTCGGCGGAGAACATGTCGGCCCCACGGGTCCACATGACGTAGAAGACCGCGCCGACCACGAGGATGCCGACCAGGACCGAGAGGAGCACGCGCTGACGGTGCCGGGCCGCAGCAGCACGCTCGGCCCGCTGGGCGTCGCGCCGAGAGGGCACCGCACCGTCGCCGGTCGCCGTGCCTGGCCCCTCCGTGCCCCGCTCGTCCACGCTGGTCGCTCTCTCTTCTCTCGTGTCGTGCTCGTCGTCGCGCCGTCGTCGCACAGCCTGCACAGTCGCTGTGCCGTCACTGCGTCGTGCTGCCGTCGTCCTGGCCGTGCCTGGTCTCCGCCGCACCGAGGTCACCGCGGTCGCCCGCGTCGTGACTCCTGCTCGGTCCGCCCGTCGGATCGACCTCAGGGCCGCGGTACGCGGTCACCGCCTCTCAGCGGTCACCACCCGGTCAGGCTCAGACCTCGACGAGCTCACCCGGACGACGCTGCGACCCGCGCTCGAAGTCGAGCGCGGACTGCAAGATCACCACGGCAGCCACCTGGTCGACCACGGCCCGGTGCTTGCGGCCGGCCCGACCAGAGGCGTGCAGCGCCTGGTGCGCCGACACCGTGCTCATCCGCTCGTCGACCAGACGCACCGGGACCGGTGCGACGAGACGAGCGACCTGGACAGCGTACGCACGTGCCGAGGCCGACGCTGCACCCTCGGCGCCCGAAAGGTGCCGTGGGAGCCCGACGTACACAACCTTCACACCGCGCTCGACCACCTGCTCCGCGAGGACCGCAAGATCTGTCGGCACGGCAGCAGGGTTCTTGGTCACCGTGACGAGGTCGCGCGGGAGCGTCTCGACGGGGGTCGCGATGAGCCCGTCGGGGTCGCTCACGGCGACCCCGACGCGCACGCTCCCCACGTCGACGCACAGGCGTGCGCCGCGCTCGAGCGCCTCCTCGTCGCTCACGCCAGCTGCGCCGCGACGCCGTCGCGCAGACCGGCCAGCGCGGCTGGCACGGCGGTGACGTCCTGGCCACCACCCTGCGCCATGTCGTCCTTGCCGCCGCCGCCACCACCGAGGACACCCGAGGCTGCCTTGACGAAGGCACCAGCCTTGAGGCCACGCTCACGTGCGGTGGCGTTCGTCACGACGACGACCAGCGGACGGTCCTTGCTCACACCGGCGACCGCGACGACAGTCGGCGCAGCCTCGCCGAGGCGACCGCGGACGTCGAGGGCGAGGGCGCGCAGGTCGTCGGCCGAGGCCACCTCCCCGGCGTCGTGGGTCACGACGCGGGCGTCACCGACCACCTCGGCCGAGGCGGCGAGCTGACCCGCAGCAGCGAGCAGCTGCCCCTGACGGACCGCGGCAAGCTCCTTCTCGGCCTCCTTGAGGCGCGTGATGAGACCGCCGACGCGGTCCGGGAGCTCCTCCGTGCGGACGTTGAGCATGCCCGTGAGCTGCCCGACGAGAGCGTGCTCCTTGGCCTGGAAGCCGTAGGCACCGTCACCGACGAGGGCGTCCACGCGGCGGACGCCCGAGCCGATCGACGCCTCGCCGAGCAGGGTCACCAGGCCGAGCTGCCCGGAGCGCTTCACGTGCGTGCCCGCGCAGAGCTCGCGCGACCAGTCGCCGCCGATCGAGACCACACGGACCCTGTCGCCGTACTTCTCGCCGAAGAGGGCCATCGCGCCGAGCGCACGGGCCTCGTCGATGTTCATGATCTGCTCGGTGACCTCGAGGTCCTCCGCGAGCTGGGTGTTGACCCGCTCCTCGATCTCGGCCAGCGCGCCCTGGGGCACAGCCTGGCTCGACCTGAAGTCGAAGCGGATACGGCTCGGGGCGTTCTCCGACCCGGCCTGGGTCGCGTCCTTGCCGAGCGACTCCTGGAGCGCCTTGTGGATCATGTGCGTCGCGGAGTGCGCACGGCTGATCGCCTTGCGGCGCGCGGTGTCGATCGTCGCGGTGCCCGACTCCCCCATCGTCACCGTGCCGTCGACCACGCGGCCGCGGTGCACCGACAGGCCCTTGATGGGCGCCTGGACGTCGTCGACCTCGATGGTCGCGCCACCGTCGAGCACGATGGTGCCCTGGTCGGCGAGCTGGCCACCGGCCTCCGCGTAGAAGGGTGTGCGGTCGAGGATGACCTCGACCGAGGCCGGGGCCGTCGCGACGGGCCCGGGGACGCCGTCGACGATGAGACCGACGACGGAGGCACGAGCCGTTGTGTCGGTGTAGCCGAGGAACTCGACAGGAGCACCCAGACCGCTCTGGAGCGTCTCGTAGGCCGCCTTGTCGGCGCCACCCGTCCGCTTGGCGAGAGCGTCGGCACGGGCACGCGAACGCTGCGCCTGCATGAGCGACCTGAACGCGGTCTCGTCGACGGCGACCCCGTGCTCCGAGGCCATCTCGAGGGTCAGGTCGATCGGGAAGCCGTAGGTGTCGTGCAGCTGGAAGGCCTCGGCACCGCCGAGGACCGCCTTGCCCGGACCCGCCGAGGAGAGCGCCGAGCCGACAGCGTTCTCGAGGATGGTCGTGCCCGCCGTGAGGGTGCGGCGGAAGGCCTCTTCCTCGGCGTAGGCGATCGAGGTGATGCGGTCGAAGTTCTCACCGAGCTCGGGGTACGAGGCCTTCATGACCTCGATGCTGGCTGGCACGAGGGCGGGCAGAGCGGGCTCGTCCACGCCGAGCAGGCGCATGGCGCGCACCGAGCGACGGATCAGGCGGCGCAGCACGTAGCCGCGGCCCTCGTTCGAGGGGCGGATGCCGTCGCCGATGAGCATCACGGCAGAACGGATGTGGTCGGCGACGACACGCATGCGCACGTCGTCGTCCTCGACAGCCCCGTAGGCCTTGCCCGAGAGCTCCTGGGCCACCTGGATGACCGGGAAGACCTCGTCGATCTCGTACATGTTGTCGACGCCCTGGAGCAGGAACGCGACGCGCTCGAGGCCCATGCCGGTGTCGATGTTGCGCGAGGCGAGCGGGCCGATGATCGGGAAGTCGTCCTTGGTGCCGCCGTCGGCACGCTCGAACTGCATGAAGACGAGGTTCCAGATCTCGATGTAGCGGTCTTCGTCGACGACGGGGCCACCCTCGGCGCCGTACTCGGGTCCGCGGTCGATGTAGATCTCCGAGCAGGGCCCGGCCGGTCCACGGGCGCCCGTGGACCAGAAGTTGTCACGCATGCCGCGGGACTGGATGCGCTCGTCCGGCAGACCTGCCACGCGCTTCCAGATCTCCCGGGCCTCGTCGTCCTCGTGGAAGACCGTCACCCACACGAGCTCGGGGTCGAAGCCGAGCTTGCCGTCGTCGACCGAGCCCGTGATGAAGTCCCAGGCGTAGGCGATGGCCTCTTCCTTGAAGTAGTCCCCGAAGGAGAAGTTGCCGTTCATCTGGAAGAACGTGCCGTGCCGGGTCGTCTTGCCGACCTCTTCGATGTCGAGGGTGCGCACGCACTTCTGCACGCTCGTCGCCCGCTTCCACGGAGCCGTCTGCTGCCCGGTCATGTACGGGATGAACGGCACCATGCCGGCGATCGTGAAGAGCGTCGACGGGTCCGGCGAGATCAGGGACGCCGACGGGACCACGGTGTGCCCGCGGTCGGCGAAGTAGGTGAGCCAACGCTGGCGAATCTCGGCGGTGCGCATGAAGTCCTCTGGCTGGGCGATGGGGCGGCGGACGGCACGACGAGGTCGTGCCGCAGACGGGCGTCGATCAATCTTAGTCTCCGTGCGTGCTCTGACGAGGCAGGGCGCTGGAGGGCAGAGCAGGGTGGGGCGCCACAGGGCGCCGGAGGGTCGTGCAGCGGACCGCACGACAGCGGCGTCCTCGGTGCCATCGGTGCCATCGAGGACGGCAGCTGCGCGAAGAGACCTGCGTGGGTCCTCAGAGCGTCAGAACGAGTAGCCGAGCTCGTCGTCCTCGGGGTCGTCCAGGTCGCGGTGGCGACCCGGTGCGCGGTGCCCGGGAGCAGGACGTGAGGCGTCGCGACGGGCGCGGAGGTCGTCGACCGAGCCCTGCGTGCGGGCCAGCAGCGAGTCGCTCAGCTGCTCGGCACGCTCGTCGCGCGCAGCGCGGAAGTCGTCGAGGAACGCCGAGGCTGCCTCGGACAGCCTGACGCCCGTCGCCTGGGCTGTCGCGGTCGCCTGGTCGACCAGGGTCGCCGGTGCGTAGCGGCGGACCACCTGGCGGCCCTTGACGACCACGACCACGGTGAGCGCGACCCCGGTCCCGAGCCAGAACAGCCGCGACATCAGCTGTCCTTCCCGGCGCCGCGGACCTTCGAGGCGGCCTGGCCGAAGGCCTTGCGCACCCCGTAGGAGAAGGCGGCGACCTTGACGACAGGCGCCCCGAAGGCTGCCGCGTACAGGCCCGTGAGCGCTGAGACGTTCTGGCTGACCTCGGCCGCAGACGTCGTGATGGTGTCGACCTTGACCAGCTGGGAGTTGGCGCTCGCGACGGTCTGCGCAGACTCGTCGAGGATCGGGACCGAGTGCGCGGTCAGGTCCTTGATGCTCTCGGTCGTGGTGTCGAAGACCTTGCCGAGCTTGACGAGCGGGACGGCGAGCAGCCCGACGAGAGCGACGAACGCGACGGCCGCGATGAGTCCTGCGATGTCACCGATCACTGAGTACTCCTGCACTGTTCTCCGGGCCGCTCCGGACCCGGGACGAAGACGACCAGGGGCCTTGCCCCCACCCGCCTGTTGGCTGGTGCGACCTTACCCGCCCACGGCGGTCCGATCCATGCGAGCACCTGTGCGCGAGGCAGGCTGCCCGGCGCCATGCTGCCCCGGCGGCACCAGGGCAGACCAGGAGCAGGCACGTGGGCCGGCGCAGCTCCCCCACCTGCGCCTGGATGCACGACGCCCCGCCCGCAGAGTCTGCGGACGGGGCGTCGTGGATGGAGCAGGTGCGGGTCAGCGCGAGTAGTGCTCGACGACCAGCTGGACCTCGCAGGTCACGGGGACCTCGACACGCTTCGGTGCACGCGAGAGCACGAAGGAGAGCTTCTCGAGGGAGACCGTGAGGTACGGCGGGACGGCCGGGAGGACGTCGCGGTGGGCACCGGCAGCGGCGACCTGGAACGGCGTCATGGCCTGGCTCTTCGGCTTGACCTGGACCGTCTGGCCCGGCTTCACCTTGAACGAGGGGCGGTCGACGATCTTGCCGTCGACGAGGATGTGGCGGTGGACCACGGCCTGGCGGGCCTGGAGCGTCGTACGGGCGAAGCCCGAACGGAGCACGAGGGCGTCGAGGCGGGTCTCGAGGATCTCGACGAGAGCCTCACCGGTCAGACCCGGAGCCTTGCGAGCGTCCTCGAACGCACGGGCCATCTGCTTCTCGCGGAGGCCGTACTGGGCGCGCAGACGCTGCTTCTCACGAAGACGGACCGCGTAGTCCGACTCGGTGCGGCGGCGGGCACGGCCGTGCTCGCCGGGCGGGTAGGGGCGCTTCTCGAAGTGCTTGACGGCCTTCGGGGTGAGCGCGATGCCCAGCGCGCGGCTCAGGCGGACCTGGCGGCGCGAACGGGTCACTGAAGACATAGAGAGTTTTTCCGTTCCTGTCGTGGATGTCGATCACACGCCGCTGCGGTGCAGCAGCGTGCGGGACCAGCCGACGGAGACCCACGATCGTGCTCGAGCGGGTCTCACCGGGCCGAGGTCCCAGGCGGTCGCCCCAGAGGGCAACCTGAGAAGTCTAGCACCGGGGACGGGCAGCTCCGGCCGGAGTGGTCGGAGAGGTCGGAGGGACGAGACGACCTCCTCAGCCCGGTTCGCCGCGCAAGATCTTCTTGACCCGCTCCATGCGCTCCGACACCGACCGCTCGAAGCCACGGTCGCTCGGCCTGTAGTACGTCGTACCGACGAGGTCGTCCGGGAGGTACTGCTGGGTGGCGACGGCGTGCGGGGCGTCGTGGGCGTACCTGTAGCTCTGCCCGTGCCCGAGAGCCTTGGCCCCCGAGTAGTGGGCGTCCCGCAGGTGCGGCGGGACCGTGCCCACCTTGCCGGCCCTGACGTCGGCGAGGGCAGCGTCGATCGCCGTGTAGGCCGCGTTGGACTTCGGGGCCGACGCGATGTGCACGACAGCCTCGGCGAGGATGATCCGCGCCTCGGGCATGCCGATGAGCGCGACAGCGTTCGCCGCGGCCGTCGCGGTCTGCAAGGCGCTCGGGTCTGCCATGCCGACCTCTTCGGCCGCGGCGATGACGATGCGCCGCGCGATGAACCGCGGGTCCTCCCCCGCAGCGATCATCCGGGCGAGATAGTGCAGCGAGGCGTCGACGTCGGAGCCGCGCATGGACTTGATGAACGCGCTGATGACGTCGTAGTGCTGGTCGCCGTCCCGGTCGTAGCGGACGGCGGCCACGTCGATCGCGCGTTCCATCGTCGCGAGGTCGACGGTCACGGGCGGGTCGGCGACGACGTCCGGGCTGGTGTCAGCGTCCTGACCACCCTCCGCCGGCTCTGCCGAATGCCCGGCGCGGAGGTCTGCGGCGTCGAGGCTCTCGGCCTCGGTGCCGAGGCCCTCGTCCGCCCCGGCCTGCTCGGAGGCCTCACCAGCGACGACCGCGTCGGTCCTGTCGTGGTCGGAGAGCGCAGCCCCGGCGGCCGCCTCGAGGATCGTCAGCGCCTTGCGAGCGTCTCCCCCGGCGAGCCGCAGCAGGTGGTCCTCGGCGTCGTCGTCGAGGGTGACGGTCCCGCCGAGCCCCCGCTCGTCGGCGACAGCCCGCCGGACGAGCACCCGCACGTCGTCGGTCGTCAACGGCTGGAGGGTCAGCAGCAGGGAGCGGGAGAGCAGCGGGGAGTTGACCGAGAAGCTCGGGTTCTCGGTCGTGGCCGCCACGAGCGTGACCCAGCGGTTCTCGACGCTCGGCAGCAGCGCGTCCTGCTGCGACTTCGAGAACCTGTGCACCTCGTCGATGAACAGGACCGTCTCAGACCCCCCGGTCGCGAGCCGCCGTCGGGCGTCCTCGATCACCGAGCGGACGTCCTTGACACCCGCGGTCACAGCCGAGAGCTCGACGAAGCGCCGCCCAGAGCTGGTCGCGATGAGGTACGCGAGCGTCGTCTTGCCGGTGCCGGGCGGACCCCAGAGGATCACCGAGCCCGGTGCGGCACGTCGGGAGGAGTCGTCGGCGGGCTCGACGAGCCTGCGCAGCGGCGACCCCTGGACGAGCAGGTGCTTCTGCCCGGCGACCTCGGCGAGGGAGGCCGGGCGCATGCGGACGGCGAGCGGAGACCCGGAACCGACCCTCGGGACACCGCTCACGTCCTGCGTCGTCGAGTCGAACAGGTCCATGGCTCCAGCCTAGGCGCTCCCACCGACGCCGGCGGTCGACCCCGCACGCCGCAGACCTCTCGCGTAGCCCTCGACCCCTCCGGGATGGGATGCTGGCCAGCGTGTTCGAGAACCTAGGACGTCGCGTGAGCGACCACCCCCGCACCACCATCTCCGTCTGGGCCGTGCTGACGGTCCTGGGCATCGCGCTCGCGCTCTTCGGGGTGCACGGCGAGAGCCTGTTCTCCAGGCTCACGACGGGCGACCCGACGGTCGCCGGGTCGGAGAGCTCGCAGGGTCAGGAGATCCTCGCGGCGATCGGCGACGACGGCGAAGACGTGACGCTCATCGTCGACGGTCTGCCTCCGACGACCGACGGTGTGGCGGAGGCACTGCAGCCCGCCCTCGCCGCCGTGCTCGCGGTCGACGGGGTCGAGACCGTCCTCGACCCGGTCTCGCTGCCTGACGGCCCGACGAGCGACGCCGGGAAGCTGCTGACCGCAGCCGACGGCGACGGCTTCGTGGTGATCGTCTCGCTCGACCCGACCCTGAGCGAGGACGAGGCCTCCGCGTCCGTCACCGCGGTGGTCACCGCCCTGGACGCGACGACCGCGGCCCTCCAGGGGCTCGAGCCCGCCGCGACAGGTCTTGTCGGGTCCACATCGCTCGTCATCGATGCGATCACCCACCAGGTCGAGCAAGACCTCGCGACGGGCGAGGCCGTCGCGCTCCCGGTGGCGCTGCTCATCATGGTCCTCGTCTTCGGCGGGTTCCTCGCCGCGGCCATGCCCATGGCTGGTGCACTCGCCTCGATCGGCACCGGGCTCGGTGTGCTGCTCGGGCTCTCGTACCTCATGGAGGTCGACGCCTCGATCGTCAACGTCGTCACGGTCCTCGGGCTCGGGCTGTCGATCGACTACGGCCTCCTGATCGTCTCGCGGTTCCGTGAAGAGCTCACCCGCCTCGACAGCCTCGAGGGCACCGAGGCCGCGGACGCACCACGACGTCGCAGCCGCAAAGACACCCGGGTCGCCGACGCGCTGGTCCGCACGATGGCCACAGCAGGACGCACTGTCGCCTTCTCGGCGCTGACCGTCGCCATCTCGATCGCCGGGCTCATGGTCTTCCGCCCCGACATCCTGCGGGCCATCGGTGCTGGCGGGCTCTCGATCATCCTCGTGGCTGTCGCGACAGCCCTCACCCTCGTGCCGGCGCTGCTCAGGCTCGCCGGTCGTCGTCTGGTCCGGCCCGGGCTGCTCACCAAGGTCCCGGGCGCAGACCGCGTGCTGCGGCACACCGCCGCTGTCGACACCGACGAGGGAGTGTTCTCCAGGCTCGCGGCGCGCGTCCAGCGGCGACCAGCCTGGGTGGCTGCCGGGTGTGTCGTGGTGCTGCTCGGGCTCGCCTCGCCGGTCCTCGGGCTGCAGATGCGCAACTCCGGCATCGAGATGCTACCCACGTCCTCCGACCAGCGGCAGTTCGTCACGCGGCTCGCCGAGCAGTTCCCCTCGACCACCTCCCCCGAGATCGTGGTCGTCGCCCAGGCGCCCGCCGCCGACGTCGCGGGCTGGGCCGCCGACGTCGCAGAGATCGAGGGTGTCGACACCGTGAGCGCACCCACGACCGAGGGTGACTACTCCGTCGTCGGGGTGACCCTCGAGTCGGGCGACGCCGGCGGCGAGCAGGCTGTCGACGTCGTCACGAGCATCCGTGACCTCGACCCCGCCTTCGACACGTGGGTCACCGGCCAGGCCGCCGCGCAGGTGGACTTCGTCTCGGCGCTCGGCGACAGGGTCTGGTGGGCCGTGGGGATCGTCGTCCTGGCCACCTTCGTGCTGCTGTTCCTCATGACGGGTTCTGTGGTGATCCCCCTCAAGGCGCTGCTCACCAACGCGATCTCGATCTCCGCGTCGATGGGGATCCTCGTCTGGGTGTTCCAGGAGGGGCACCTGTCAGGTCTGCTCGGCTTCACGTCGACGGGCGGGATCGAGACCTTCGTCGTCGCGCTCGTGGTGGCCTTCGCCTTCGGGCTCGCGATGGACTACGAGGTGTTCCTGCTCTCGCGGATCAAAGAGCTCTACGACGACGGGGTCGACCCGGAGACCTCGGTGCGCCTGGGGCTCCAGCGCTCGGGCCGGATCATCACCTCGGCCGCGGCGATCATCATCGTGGTCTTCGCAGGGTTCGTGCTCGGCGACCTGCTGATCATCAAGCAGGTGGGCTTCGCGCTGGCCGTCGCCGTCTTCATCGACGCGACCCTCGTCCGGATGCTGCTGGTCCCGGCGACCATGACCCTCCTGGGCCGGTGGAACTGGTGGGCTCCGGCTCCGCTGCGGCGGGTCCACGAGCGGCTGGCGATCATCCACTGAGCGGGAGCCTGTGAGCTGGTGGGGCCTCGCACGGAGGCCCCACCAGCATCACCTGCTCGCCCTGAGACGCCCGCCAGGCCGGCTCAGCCTGGAGCGCGCCGCACCGACATGAACTGGTGGTCGAGGCTGAACCCGAGCCGCTGGTACACACGCCGGGCGCGGTCGTTCGCCGCGTAGAGCCCGAGGTGGACCATCGGACCGCCGACACGAGGCGTCCGCCGCAGACCGTCGTCGACGGCTGCTGCGAGCACGAGACCGGCCAGTCCCCGTCCGCGGTGCGCAGGGTCGACGCCGAGCGAGACGAGGTGCGCGGGCGCGCCGGGGTAGATGTCGAGAGCACCGACGGTCGCGACGAGGGCCCCGTCCTCGCTCTCGCGCACACCCCACCAGCCGGTGAGCCTGGGGTCGCCGGGCAGGGTCGACGCGATCGGGTGCGCCCTGTCGAGGCAGTCGGTCACGAGCGCGTCGGTCTCCGGCCCCGGGGTGAACCTCTCGACCATCACCTCACGCGACGCCCCGGCCCCGTCGGGCAGGACGACCGGTCCGTCGGGCAGGACGACCGGTGCGTCGGGCTGGACCAGCGGTGTCCGGGTCGACATCCAGTCCCACTCCGACGTCGTCGTCGACGGCCCGGCCAGCTGGTCGCGGACCTCGCCGTCGACGAGCTCCCACGCCCCCCGGGCGAGGGTGAGCGTCTGCGGCGCGAGCGCGGCGAAGGCCGCCGCCGACTGCGTGAGCAGCCGGGCGACGGCCTCCGGGCGTCCGATGCCGACGAGCGACCGACCCGGGTGGCCGTCGAGGACCAGCACGCACGCCTCGTCGTCGCAGGCGTGCGTGTGGAGCTCGTCGTCAGCGCGTTCCCCCACCAGGTAGGGGTCCGCGTCCCACGGGGTCGGCAGCGAGCCGACGGTCCTCACTCGACAGGGGCCTTCGGGACGCTGTCGACACCTGCTTCCTTGCGCTGCTGGGCCGTGATCGGCGCAGGAGCCTGGGTGAGCGGGTCGAAGCCGCCACCGGACTTCGGGAAGGCGATGACGTCGCGGATCGACTCCGAGCCCGTGAGCAGCGCGAGGATGCGGTCCCAGCCGAAGGCGATGCCGCCGTGGGGCGGTGCGCCGAAGGCGAAGGCGTCGAGCAGGAAGCCGAACTTCTCCTGCGCCTCCTCCTCGCCGATCCCCATGACCGCGAAGACGCGCTCCTGGACGTCGCGGCGGTGGATACGGATCGACCCACCACCGATCTCGTTGCCGTTGCAGACGATGTCGTAGGCGTAGGCGAGAGCCTCGCCCGGGTTCTCCTCGAAGGTGTCGATCCACTCGGGGGTGGGCGACGTGAAGGCGTGGTGGACCGCGGTCCACGCGCCCTCGCCGACAGCGACGTCGTCGTCCTCGCCCGTGGGCTTGAACAGCGGGGCGTCGACGACCCACACGAAGGCCCAGGCGCTCTCGTCGATGAGCTCGGCCTTCTTGCCGATCTCCAGACGAGCCGCACCGAGGAGGGCACGCGCGTCGGTCGGCTTGCCGGCGGCGAAGAACACGGCGTCACCGGGCTTGGCGCCCGTCGCAGCCGCGAGGCCCTCGCGCTCGGAGTCCGACAGGTTCTTGGCGACGGGGCCGCCGAGCTCGCCGTCCTCGGTGAAGGTGACGTACGCGAGCCCCTTGGCGCCGCGCTGCTTGGCCCACTCCTGCCAGGCGTCGAAGCCACGGCGGGGCGTCGAGGCACCGCCGGGGAACACGACGGCACCCACGTACGGAGCCTGGAACACGCGGAAGGGGGTCTCGCTGAAGTACTCGGTGAGCTCGACGAGCTCGAGACCGAAACGCAGGTCCGGCTTGTCGGAGCCGTAGCGCTCCATCGCGTCCTTGAAGGTCATCCGCGGGATCGGCGTCGGGATCGTGACCCCGATGAGGTCCCAGAGGGCGACGACCAGCTGCTCGCCGAGGGCGATGACGTCGTCCTGCTCGACAAAGCTCATCTCGACGTCGAGCTGGGTGAACTCCGGCTGACGGTCCGCACGGAAATCCTCGTCGCGGTAGCAGCGGGCGATCTGGTAGTAGCGCTCCATACCGGCGACCATGAGCAGCTGCTTGAACAGCTGCGGGGACTGCGGCAGCGCGTACCAGGACCCGGGAGCCAGGCGCGCGGGCACGACGAAGTCGCGGGCACCCTCGGGGGTCGACCGGGTGAGGGTCGGCGTCTCGATCTCGACGAACTCCTGCGCGTCGAGCACGCGGCGCGCGGCAGCGTTGGCCTTGGCGCGCAGACGCAGGGCCCGGGCGGGTGCCGGGCGGCGCAGGTCGAGGTAGCGGTGCTTGAGGCGGGCCTCTTCTCCGATGGTCTCCGTGCCGTCGAGGGCCGTGGACACCTGGAAGGGCAGCGGCGCGGACTCGTTGAGCACGACGACCTCGGCCGCGACGACCTCGATCTGGCCTGTCGCGAGGTTCGTGTTCTCGTTGCCGTCGGGACGGCGCGAGACCTCTCCGGTCACCTGCAGGACGAACTCGGCGCGCAGCGGGTGCGCCACGGCCTCGTCACGGATGACGACCTGGGCCACACCGCTCGCATCACGCAGATCGATGAAGGCGACGCCTCCGTGGTCACGACGACGGTCGACCCACCCGGTCAGGGTGACGGTCGTGCCGATGTCCTCGGCGCGCAGCGATCCGGCGGTGTGGGTGCGTAGCACGAAGAAGCCTCTCAGACGTAGGGTTCCCGTCCGGTCGGACCGGACGGTCGGGGTCGAGTCTAGTGCTAGCCGACGGGCAGGACCCGCGGCCACCAGTCGTCGGCCGAGGGCTCCCACGTCGCGGGGTCGGCCTCGACCTGCTCCCCCGAGCGGATGTCCTTGACCTGGTGCGCGACAGGTTCGCCGTCGTGCCCGAGCCCGGCCGGGAACCAGACGAAGGGCACCCCGCGGCGGTCCGCGTACTTGATCTGCTTGCCGAACTTCGCCGCAGCCGGGGCCACCTCGACCGGGATGCCGCGGGCACGCAGTGCTGTCGCGACGGCCTCGGAGGCTGGGCGCGTCTCGTCGGAGGTCACGGCGACCACGACGGCGCTCGGCACCGAGCGTGACGCCTGGACGAGGCCCGCGCCCAGCAGCCGCGAGACGAGCCTGGAGATGCCGATCGACAGACCGACCCCCGGGTAGGTGTTCGCCCCGTCGGAGGCGAGGGTGTCGTAGCGTCCGCCCGAGCAGATCGAGCCGAGCTCTTCGTGGCCGACCAGGACCGTCTCGTAGACCGACCCCGTGTAGTAGTCGAGGCCACGGGCGATCTTGAGGTCCGCGACGACGACGCCCGGGGCGCGCACAGCAGCCGCCTCGATGAGCGCACCGAGCTCGACGAGGCCCTCGTCGAGGAGCTCGGACTCGACGCCGTGCGTCTGGGCCAGCGCTCGCACGCGGTCGACGACCGTGAGGTCCTCACCCGAGATCGACGCGAGCTCGAGGCACGCCTGAGCCTGCTCGTCGCTCGCCCCGAGGTCGGCGACGAGAGCCGCCGCGACCTTCTGCGGTCCGATCTTGTCGAGCTTGTCGATGATCTGCAGGACACCGTCGACAGCCTCGAGCCCGAGCCCGCGGTAGAAGCCCTCGGCGACCTTGCGGTTGTTGACGAGGATGCGGACCGGCGGCACGCCCACGGCGCGCAGCGCCCCGAGCGCCTCGGCCATGACCAGGGGGACCTCGACCTCGAAGTGGTAGGGCAGCGCACCGGCTCCGACGACGTCGATGTCGGCCTGCACGAACTCGCGGAACCGGCCGTCCTGGGGGCGCTCGCCGCGCCACACCTTCTGGATCTGGTAGCGCTTGAACGGGAAGGCGAGGTGGCCGGCGTTCTCGAGCACGTACCGCGCGAAGGGCACGGTGAGGTCGAAGTGCAGACCGAGCCCCTGCTTGTCGGCCGCCGAGAGGTTCGCCTCGGCCTGCTCGTCCTCCGTCGCCTGCAGACGCTTGAGCACGTAGACCTCCTTGGAGGTCTCACCCTTGCGCAAGAGCTGGTCGAGGGGCTCGACGGCGCGGGTCTCGATGCCCACGAAGCCGTGGAGCTCGAAGGTGCGACGCACCGAGTCCAGGACGTGCTGCTCGACGATGCGAGCCGCGGGGAGCCATTCGGGGAAGCCGGAGAGGGGTGTGGGGCGTGCCATGAGACGACATTCTTCCAGAACTCCCGGTCCCCTCCGAGCACGGCGACCGGGCCCCGCCGCACCCTGGGCGACCCTCGCGAGCCCTCAGGCGCGCGACGACTGAGAAATACGTCAGCACATCGGCGCATACTTCCCTAGACTGTGGGCAGTCCGTGGTGCGGGCGCGGCCTGCGCGCGCTCACGGACGGATCGCACACATCGGCCTGGGGCACCCCAGGCAGTCGCTGGCCCCGCGGGAGCTCGTCTTGCGCGCAGGAGCCATCATCCAAGGAGTTGAGCCCCAATGAGCGAGAGCACCGACAGCACGACGGATGCCGTCCCGGACGCTGCAGCGACAGCAGACGACGCTCAGGGAGCGTCGACCACGCAGCAGCCCCAGGCTGACGAGGCTCCTGCCGAGGCAGCAGTCGTCGCCGAGAAGGTCGAGGACGCACCGGCGGACGACGCGCCGGCCGCAGAGCCCTCGGCCGCAGAGCCGGCCGCAGCCGAGCCGTCCGCGCCTGAGGGGGACGCACCCGCGGAGGACGCGACCACCGCAGACAACGCCGCACCTGAGGCGCCCGAGGCAGCGACCGCCGCCGCAGAGCCGGCAGCGGCTCCCGAGGCACCCGCTGCCTCGTCCCGCCCGACTCCTCGTCCCGTCCCGCGCCCGGTCCCACGTCCCGCGGCGCGTCCGCAGGCCGTCGCGACGCCGAGCGCCGCCACGGAGCAGCCCTCCGCACCGGCCCCTGACGAGAGCGCCCAGACCCAGGCCGCCCTCGCCTTCGGTCGTGTGGAGGAGGACGGCACGGTCTACGTGACCGAGGCCGCCGGAGAGCGCACCGTGGGCCAGTTCCCCGGCGTCTCCACCGAGGAGGCCATCGGCCTGTACGTGCGACGCTTCCTCGACCTCCAGGCGAAGGTCGCGCTCTTCGAGGCTCGCCTCGGCACCGCGGACCTCACGACCAAGGAGATCGACTCGACGCTGGCCAAACTCGGCGCCGAGGTGGCCGAACCGGCTGCCGTCGGCGACCTCGACGGGCTCCGCGCCCGCGTCGAAGCGCTCCGCACGGTCGCGGCCGGTCGCCGCGCCGAGCTCGAGCAGGAGCGCTCGGCCGCCAAGGCTGTGGCCCTCGCGGCCCGCACCGCGATCGTCGAGGCTGCCGAGAAGCTCGCCTCGACCGACCCCTCACGCATCCAGTGGAAGCCCGCCGGCGAAGAGCTCCGCTCGCTCCTCGACACGTGGAAGGACGCCCAGCGCAACGGACCGCGTCTGGACCGCCCGAGCGAAGAGGCCCTGTGGAAGAGGTTCAGCCACGCCCGGACCACCTTCGACCGTGAGCGCCGGCACTTCTTCGCCGAGCTCGAGAAGCAGAACTCCGGGGCCAAGGCCACCAAGGCTGCTCTGGTCGAGGAGGCCGAGAAGCTCTCGACCAGCACCGAGTGGGGCGCGACGGCAGGTGCCTACCGCGACCTCATGGCCCGGTGGAAGTCCGCTGGCCGTGCGAACCGCAAGGACGACGACGCGCTGTGGGCCCGCTTCCGCGCCGCTCAGGACGCGTTCTTCGCGGCCCGCGACGCCTCCAACGCGGAGATCGACGCCGAGTACGGCGAGAACCTCGTCGTCAAGGAGGCCATCCTGGCCGAGGCCGAGGCGCTCGTCCCCGTGAAGGACCTGGCTCAGGCCAAGGTCACCCTGCGCACGCTGCAGGACCGCTGGGAAGCCGCAGGCAAGGTCCCGCGTGGCGACGTGCAGCGTGTCGAGGGCCGCATGCGCGCCGTCGAGACCGCCGTCCGCGACGCGGAGCAGGCCAAGTGGACGCGGACCAACCCCGAGACGCGTGCGCGCGCCGAGGGTGCGGCCGCGCAGCTCGAGGCCGCGATCGTCGGGCTCGAGGAAGACCTCGCCAAGGCCCAGGCCAAGGGCGACGCTCGCAAGATCAAGGACGCCGAGGCGGCCCTCGAGGCACGCCGGTCCTGGCTCGAGCAGGTCGTCAAGGCTGCCGAGGACGCTCAGGGCTGACACCCGAGCTCCAGAGCGAGACAGCTCAGCACCGGAGGCGGTGCCCGTCCACAGGACGGGCACCGCCTCTGGCGTCTGCTGGCCGTGACGGGCAGGGTGAG
Organism: Sanguibacter biliveldensis; assembly: GCF_033798665.1. Lineage (NCBI taxonomy): Bacteria > Bacillati > Actinomycetota > Actinomycetes > Micrococcales > Sanguibacteraceae > Sanguibacter > Sanguibacter biliveldensis. The sequence continues at coordinate 1,946,469 of NZ_CP138359.1, read as the reverse complement.
CCCGTGCCCCCCACCCTCAGCGAGCTGCTCCGTCTCCCGCCCGAGGTAGGGCGCATGCTCTCCCCCGCGTCGCTGGGCTGCTCGCGGGTCACCTGGCAGGTGCTCTGCCGCGACGGCGCTGTCGTCGAGCTCCGCCCAGGCTTCGCGTTGCTCGCGGGCGTCACGCCGACCCCTGCCGACCGTGCTCAGACGCTGGTGGGCGCCGTGCCAGCAGGTGTGGTGGTCGCCCGGGCCTGGGCTGTGTGGATCCACGCCGGTGGACCTCCTCCGACCCCGCCGCGACGGGTCGGGGTCGTCTACAGGCCGGGTACCTCACGGCCTCGGTCGATGCCTGGTCTCGAGCCCGTCCAGACGTCCCTGCGTCCCTGGGACGTGGTGCTGGTCGGAGACCTCCCAGTCACCAGCCCGGTGCGCACCGCGATGGACGTCGCCACCTGGTCGACAGGTGCCGAGGCGGCCCGAGATCTCGTCAGGCTGCGGACGAGCGGGGCAGACCTGCCTGCAGGGATGGCGGAGCTCAGGCGCGTCACCGGCTGGCGCGGGTCGCTGCAGGCGGTCCGCAGGATCGAGGCAGCAACCCTGGTCGCTCTCGGCACGGCTGACGTCTAGCCGGACAGCGGTCCCCCGATCACCAGAGAGCCGGTCGACCGGGAGCCGCTCGAGCGCCGGTCGCTCGAGCGGCAGCCGGAGCGTCCGTCGGTCGAGCGGCCGCGGGCCGGGAGCCAGCTGGTCAGAGACTCAGGTCAGGCGTGCACCACGTTCTCGGCAGCCTTGGAGCCGGTGATGCGGTAGACGTCGAACACACCGTCGATCTTGCGCACAGCGGTCAAGACCGAGGCGAGGTGCCCGGGCTCGGCCATCTCGAAGACGAACTTGGACAGCGCGACCCTGTCGCTCGACGTCGAGACCGTCGCCGAGAGGATGTTGACGTGGTGGTCCGACAGCACCCGGGTGACGTCGGAGAGCAGACGAGACCTGTCGAGGGCCTCGACCTGGATCTGCACGAGGAACAGCGCGCTGCTGCCCGTCGTCCACTCGACGTCGACGATCCGCTCGGGCTGCGACTTGAGAGCCTCGAAGTTCGCGCAGTCCGTCCTGTGCACGCTGACACCCTGACCGCGAGTGATGAAGCCGACGATCTTGTCGCCCGGGACAGGGGTGCAGCACTTGGCGAGCTTGACCCAGATGTCGTCGACACCCTTGACGATGACGCCCGGGTCTCCGGTGCGTGCGCGTCGCTGCGGGTGCCCGGGTCGGGCGACCTCGGCGAGGTCTTCGGCGTTGTTGTCCTCGCCGCCCATGGCCTGGACGAGCTTGTGCACGACGTTCGCGGCCGAGAGCTGCCCCTCGCCGACGGCGGCGTAGAGCGCGGAGACGTCGGCGAAGCGCATCTCGTGCGCGGTCGTGACGATCGACTCGTGCGAGAGGATCCGCTGGATCGGCAGGTTCTGCTTGCGCATCGCCTTCGCGATCGCGTCCTTGCCCTGCTCGATGGCCTCTTCGCGGCGCTCCTTGGAGAACCACTGACGGATCTTGTTCTTGGCTCGCGGGCTCTTGACGAAGGCCATCCAGTCGCGGCTGGGGCCGGCCGTCTCGGACTTCGACGTGAGCACGTCGACGACGTCGCCGTTGTCGAGCGCGGAGTCGAGCGGCACGAGGCGCCCGTTGACACGCGCGCCCATCGTCCGGTGCCCGACCTCGGTGTGCACCGTGTACGCGAAGTCCACGGGGGTCGAGCCCGCAGGCAGCGCGACCACGTCGCCCTTCGGCGTGAAGACGTAGACCTCGGCGCCGCTGATCTCGAAGCGCAAGGAGTCCAGGAACTCTGACGGGTCGGCTGTCTCGCGCTGCCAGTCGACGAGCTGACGCAGCCACTGCATGTCGTTGCCCGCAGCGTCGGCACCGTCCTTGGCAGCCTCTTTGTACTTCCAGTGGGCCGCGACGCCGTACTCCGCGCGGCGGTGCATCTCGTGCGTCCGGATCTGGATCTCGACAGGCTTGCCGCCAGGCCCGATCACCGTGGTGTGCAGCGACTGGTACATGTTGAACTTGGGCATCGCGATGTAGTCCTTGAAACGCCCGGGGACGGGGTTCCACCGCGCGTGCAGGGCTCCGAGGGTCGCGTAGCAGTCGCGCACCGAGTCGACGAGGACACGGGTGCCCACGAGGTCGTAGATGTCGGCGAAGTCGTGGCCGCGCACGATCATCTTCTGGTAGATCGAGTAGTAGTGCTTCGGCCGGCCGGTGACCGTCGCCTTGATCTTCGACGACCGGAGGTCGGCCGTGATCTGCTCGCGGACGAGGGCGAGGTACTCCTCGCGTGCCGGGGCGCGCTCGCTCACCAGGTGCACGATCTCGTCGTAGACCTTGGGGTAGAGGGTCTGGAAGGAGAGGTCTTCGAGCTCCCACTTGATGGTGTTCATGCCGAGCCTGTGCGCGAGCGGCGCATAGATCTCGATGGTCTCGCGCGCCTTGCGCTGCGCAGACGACGAGGGCACGAACTTCCAGGTGCGGGCGTTGTGCAGACGGTCCGCCAGCTTGATGACGAGCACGCGGATGTCGCGCGCCATCGCCACGACCATCTTGCGGACGGTCTCGGCCTGCGCGGCATCCCCGTAGGTGACCTTGTCGAGCTTGGTCACGCCGTCGACGAGCATCGCGATCTCGTCGCCGTAGTCACGGCGCAGCTGGTCGAGGGAGTAGTCGGTGTCCTCGACCGTGTCGTGCAGGAGGGCCGCGGCGAGCGTCGGCGGGGTCATGCCGAGCTCGGCGAGGATGGTCGAGACGGCGACGGGGTGCGTGATGTACGGGTCGCCGCTCTTGCGCATCTGGCCGCGGTGGGCCTTCTCGGCCGTGACGTAGGCGCGCTCGATGATCGAGACGTCGGCCTTGGGGTGGTTGGCGCGGACAGCGCGCAGCAACGGCTCGAGGGCCGGGGTCCCGACGGCGTGGCGCGAGCCGAAGCGCACGAGGCGCGACCTGACCCGGCTAGCCGAGCTGATGCCGAGCGGCGGCGTGGCCACGGCCGCGGGCTCGGTGGGCGCGTCTGTCGAGCGGGTGTCCTCAGTCATGCGCGCCTCCTCGTCCGGCATCGGGTCGAGCCCCGAAGATGCGATTCTACGACCCGGCCAGCAGCACCGTGGACACGGAGCGCCCGGCCAGCCTCTCGCGGCCGCCCAGGCCCTCGAGCTCGAGCAGGAACGCGAGGCCGACGACCTCGGCCCCGAGCTGCTCGAGCAGCTCGGCGCCTGCCGCGGCCGTGCCACCTGTCGCCAGGACGTCGTCGACGAGCATCACGCGCGCGCCGACCGGGACAGTGCCCTCACGGATCTCGACCGTCGCCTCCCCGTACTCGAGCCCGTAGGTGAGGCTGCGGGTGGGCGGCGGCAGCTTGCCGGCCTTGCGCACAGGCACGAAGCCGACACCGAGCCTGAAGGCGAGGGCGGCGCCGACGATGAAGCCGCGCGCCTCCATGCCCGAGACGAGGTCGACGTCGTCGGGCACCAGGGCTGCGAGCCTCTCGACGGCCTCGGAGAGGGCCTTCGGGTCGACGAGCAGACCGGTGATGTCCTTGAACATGATGCCGTCGTTCGGGTAGTCCGGGACGTCCCGGACGAAGCCTGAGAGCTCGGCGTCCGACATGGTGCGGGCGGTCATCGTGAACCCTTGCGGCGACGCGGCTGGGCCGCGTGACCCTGGTGCGAGCCCGGGCTCAGCTGACCGACGAGCTGGATCGTGGCGTCAGGCGTCCCGGCCACGGGCTGCCCGGACGCGTCGGTCCCGGCGGCGACGGCCTCGCGCCGCTTCTCGAGCACGAGCGCCGTGTGCTTCGCGATCGTCGGCTCGCTGGTGCGCAGCGTGACCTCGAGCGGCGTGGCGAGGAAGATCGACGAGTAGGTACCGACGGCCATGCCGATGAACAGCGCGAGGGCGATGTCGCGCAGCGTGCCGGCCCCGAGGATGAACGCACCGATGAACAAGATCGAGGCCACGGGAAGCAGCGCGACGACCGACGTGTTGATCGAGCGGACCAGGGTCTGGTTGACGGCCAGGTTCGCGCGCTCGGCGTAGGTGCTGCGGGTCTGGTCGGTGATCCCCGCGGTGTTCTCGCGCACCTTGTCGAAGACCACGACGGTGTCGTAGATCGAGTACCCCAAGATCGTGAGGAAGCCGATCACCGTCGCCGGGGTGACCTCCCAGCCGATGAGCGCGTACACGCCCGCCGTGATGATGAGGTCGTGGAAGAGCGCGACGAGCGCCGCTGCCGCCATGCGCCACGCACGGAAGTACGCGGACATGACCAGCCCGACGAGCACGAGGAAGACCACGAGTCCCGTGATGGCCTTCTTGGACACGTCAGCGCCCCACGAGGGGCCGATGAAGGAGCTCGTCACCTCGTCGGCGCTCACGCCGTACGCAGAGGCGAGGGCGTCGCGGACCGCGACCACCTCGTCTTCGCCGAGCTCGGCGGTCTGGATGCGCAGGGAGGTCGCCCCCACGCTCGAGATGCGCGGCTGCTCGGTCGGCGCGACCGAGGCCACGGCGTCCGCAGCCTCCTGCTGGCTGAGGCTCGTGATCCCGGAGACCGTGAACTCAGAGCCGCCGCGGAACTCGATGCCGAGGTTGAAACCACGGGTCAGGAGCACCACGAGGCTGAGCACCACGAGGACGATCGAGACGATGTAGAACTTGCGGCGCTTGCCGACGATGTCGTACGACGTCCGGCCTGTGTAGAGGTCGTTGCCCCACTGGGCGAATCCGACGGCCATCAGAGGTTCCCGTCCTTGCGCTCGTCGGACGCCGGCGTGCCGTCGGTCCGTGTCTCGTCTGCCGACGGTGCGTCGGTCGGTGCTGTCGTGCTCTCGGGCGCCTGGGCCTGCGCCTCGTCGGCGACCGAGCCGGTCGCAGCCGACTCGGCGGCGTTGACCTCAGCGGGGGTCGGAGCCTCCGCGGGGGTCGTCGCAGCTGCGGCGGCTGCGCGACGCTCGGCGATGGTCATCGCCGGGCGGGCCGCAGCGGGAGCACCTGCCCCGACCAGCTGCTTCTTCTTCGGGCGCTTGCCCGTCCCCTCGGCCGGGCTCTCGTCCTTGGTGAGGCTCGTCGAGCCAGCGGTCTTCGAGACTGTCGGCTGCACGACACGTCCGCGACCCGCGTAGCGGACCCCCGTGGCACCCAGTCGGTGCGGGTCGAGGCCCGAGGCCGGGTGGCCGTCCGCGAAGAAACGCGTCTTGGCGAGCAGCTTCATGAGCGGGTGCGTGAAGAAGAACACGACGACCAGGTCGACCAGGGTCGTCAGGCCGAGGGTGAAGGCGAAGCCGCGCACCCCGCCGACGGCGAGGAAGTAGAGCACGACGGCCGCGAGGAAGTTGACGGTGTCCGAGGCCAAGATCGTGCGGCGTGCACGGTCCCAGCCGGTGTCGACGGCCGAGGTCAGCGAGCGACCGTCACGGAGCTCGTCACGGATGCGTTCGAAGTACACGATGAAGGAGTCCGCCGTGATGCCGATCGCGACGATCAGACCTGCGACACCCGGGAGCGAGAGCCTGTAGCCCTGCGTCCAGGAGAGGAGCGTGATGAGCCCGTAGGTGATCACGCCGGCGAAGAGCAGCGAGGCCACGGTCACCAGGCCGAGCGCGCGGTACTGGAACAGCGAGTACACGACGACGAGGGCGAGACCGATGAGACCGGCCAGCATGCCCTTCTCGAGCTGCTCGCTGCCGAGCGTCGCCGAGATCTGCTGCTCGCTCTGCACCTCGAAGGTCAGCGGGAGCGCGCCGAAGTTCAGCTGGTTGGCGAGCGCCGTGGCGGTCTCGCGGGTGAAGGTCCCGGTGATCTCCGCGCGGCCGTCAGGGATGGTGCTCGTGACGCCCGGGGCCGAGATCACCTGGTTGTCGAGCACCATGGCGAACATGTTCGGCGCCTGGGTGGGGTTCTCGGTCGAGATCCAGGTGGTGTAGGTCGGAAGGGTCGACAGGCGCGTGGTGACGTCGGCGAACTTGTCGGTCCCGGCTGCCGTGAAGCGCAGGTTGACCGCCCACGTGTTGAGCGTGACGCCCTGGGAGTTGACCTGGAGGCCTGAGGAGGCGCTGTCGATGTCGGTCCCGGCGATCTCCATCGGGCCGAGGATGTACTTCATGGTCCCGTCGACCGAGCAGACGGCGATCGGCGACGCCGGGTCCTTGGGGGCTGTGCCCGCGGCGCTCGAGTCGGGGGTGCAGGTCAGCGCCTGGAACTCGGCGGCGAGCTCAGGGGTGATCTGCGCGAGGTCGCTCGGGTTCGTCGGCGTCGTGGCCGCCGGAGCCGTGGGCTCGACAGCGGGCTCGGTCGGCTCGACGGCGGGGTCCGCGGGGGCCTCGGTCGCGGGGTCTGTCGCCGGGTCGGTCGTGGTGGACGCGAGTGCCGCGCCCCCGCCTGAACCGGCGGGGTCCGTCGTGGCCTCGCCGGCGGGGTCGGTCGTCGCTCCGTCGGCAGGCTCGGTGGCGGCATCCGTCGGAGCCGCCGTCGTGGGCGCGTCGGTCGGGGCGAGCGGACCGACCGCGGGGTCCTCCACCTCGCCGACGGACGGGGTGACCATCGCGAAGGAGAGGACGGGCCGGAACTGCATCTGCGCGGACTCGCGCACGAGGTCGAGGGTCGCCTCGCTCGGACGCCCCGGGAGGGCCACCACGATGTTGCTGCCACCCTGGCTGGTGATCTCCGCCTCGGAGACTCCCGAGGAGTCCACACGCTGACGGATGATCTCGATCGCCTGGTTGATGTCCTCGGACGTCACCTCCTGGCCGTCGGTCGTGACGGGCTGCAGGATGATCTGCGTGCCGCCCTCGAGGTCGAGCGCGAGCTTCGGCGTCCAGGACGCGTCAGACTTCCATGCGCCGATGCCGATGGTCGCGAAGAGGACCAGGACGATGAGCCCGAGCCCCAGGAGGGTCCGTCCCGGGCGGGAGGTGGAGCGGTTGGTGGTGGCCAACGGAGTGTCTCTTCTCGTGCGCGCACCTGGCCTTCGGGCGGCAACAGGCGCTCAGACCACGCCCCGCCCTGCCCGGGCGGGAGCGTGGGACGGGTGGGTGGGCCTACTTGCCGTTCTCGTCGGTCTTCTTCTTGTCGATGAGGCTCGAGATGTCCTCAGGGATGTCGAAGGCGCGGGCGTTCTCCGCGTCGATCTGCGCAGCGGCCTCGGCCGAGGAGCCCTCGACGACGACAGCGTCAGCCGGCGGGTCGACGAGCTTGGCGATTGCGGCGCGGAGCCAGCGCGAGGTGTTGCCCGGGGTGGTCTCGAGCGTGATCGCGTCGTCCTCGACGGCGACGATCCGGCCGAAGTAGCCAGAGCCGGTCATGACCTCCTGGCCGACAGCCAGGTTGTCCCGGAAGGACATGGCCTCTTTCTGACGCTTGCGCGAGCTGCGGGTCATGAAGACCATCGCGACTGCTGCCAGCACGAGGATGAAGATCGTAGTCATGACGTGGGATCACGTCTCCGTTCTGCGTAGGGAACTATCGGAGTCTAGGCGCAGAGGCGCCCAAGTCACTAACGACCCGGGGCGCCGGAAAGTGCCCAGCACGTCTCGAGGGTTCTCGCGACCCGGGCCGCGACGCAGCACCTCGCCGATCGGCTAGCCGAAGAGCGTCGCGCCGTCCGCCGGCGGGGTCAGGCCCAGATGGGCCCAGGCGGCCGGGGTCGCGACCCGACCACGAGACGTGCGCCCGATCAGTCCCTCGCGGACCAGGAAGGGCTCCGCGACGGTCTCGACGGTCTCGGGCTCCTCCCCCACGGTCACCGCGAGCGTGGTGAGCCCGACAGGACCACCCCCGAAGCGGGTGCACAGCGCACGCAGGACAGCACGGTCGAGCCTGTCGAGCCCGAGGGCGTCGACCTCGTAGACCTCGAGGGCGGCGCGCGCCGCACGCAGGTCCATCGAGCCGTCGCCGCGCACCTGCGCCCAGTCGCGGACGCGGCGCAGCAGACGGTTCGCGATGCGGGGTGTCCCCCGCGACCTGGATGCGAGCTCGCTCGCCGCCTCGGCCTGGAGCTCGGAGCCGAGCAGCCCGGCCGAGCGGACCAGCACCCGCTCGAGCTCGTCGGAGGAGTAGAAGTCGAGGTGGCCTGTGAACCCGAACCTGTCGCGCAGCGGCGCCGGGAGCAGACCCGCACGCGTCGTCGCACCGACGACCGTGAACCTGGGGAGCGTGAGCGGGATGGCGCTCGCACCCGCGCCCTTGCCGACGACCACGTCGACGCGGAAGTCCTCCATCGCGACGTACAAGAGCTCCTCGGCCGGACGCGCGAGCCTGTGGATCTCGTCGATGAAGAGCACCTCCCCCTCGTCGAGGGAGGACAGCACGGCCGCGAGGTCGCCCGCGTGCTGGATCGCCGGGCCGGACGTGACGCGCAGCGAGGCGCCGAGCTCGGCCGCGATGATCATCGCGAGCGTCGTCTTGCCCAGCCCGGGCGGGCCGGAGAGCAGGACGTGGTCGGGCGACGAGCCGCGACCGAGGGCGGCGTCGAGGACGAGGGAGAGCTGGTCGCGGACCACGCGCTGCCCGACGAACTCCTCGAGCCGGCGCGGTCGCAGGGCGGCCTCGGCAGCGCGCTCGAGGTCGTCGGCCCCCGAGCCTGTCATCCGGTCTGCCGGGAGGTCGACCCCGTAGACGTCAGGGTCGACGTCATCCACGGTGTCCACCGAGCACCTTGAGCGAGGACCTGAGCACGACGGGGACGTCTGCCGTGGTCACCGTGGTGGCGCCCGACTCGTCGAGCACCGTCGCGATCGCGTCCTCGGCCACCTTGGCAGACCAGCCGAGGCTGACGAGAGCCTGGACGACCTGCTCGCGCTGGTCGCCGAGGGCGGCCGTGGGCGCCACGCCCGCGGCGTCGAGGCCTGTCGGCTGACCGAGCTTGTCGCCGAGCTCGAGGATCAGCCGCTGGGCTCCCTTGGCACCGATGCCAGGGACCCGGGTGAGCGCCTTGACGTCTCCCCCGGCCAGCGCGCGGCGCAGACCGTCGGGGGTGTGCACGGCGAGCATCGCCAGCGCGAGCCGCGGCCCGACGCCGCTGACGGTCTGCGAGGCCTCGAAGACCGAGCGCTCGTCGTCGTCGGTGAAGCCGTAGAGGGTGAGGGAGTCCTCGCGGACTACGAGCGAGGTGGACAGCGACGCCTCCGCGCCGACACGCAGCGTGGCGAGGGTGGCCGGCGTGGCGTACACGAGGTAGCCGATGCCGGCGACGCTCAGGACGGCACTGTCCAGACGGACGGTCTGGACGGTTCCGGACAGGGACGCGATCACGGGCTCACCGATCTGCTGGGACGAACATGTGTACGAACAACCCTAGCAACGCTACCGGGTGCCCTTCGCGCGGCGCGCCGACTGCTCGGCCGCGGCCCAGGCGCGCTGGGCCGGCGTCTGCGCGAAGCGCTCAGCCTTGTCGAGGATCGCCGAGGGTCGCCACAGGTGGCAGATCGCCAGGGCCAGGGCGTCGGCGGCGTCGGCGGGTCGCGGCACCTCGGAGAGGCCGAGGATCTGCGCGACCATCTTCTGCACCTGCTCCTTGCCGGCCCGGCCGCTCCCCGTCACGGCGGCCTTGACCTCGCTCGGCGTGTGCATCGCGACCGGGACGCCCCGACGAGCTGCGGCCACCATCGCCAGGCCGGCGACCTGGGCGGTGCCCATGACCGTGGAGACGTTGTGCTGGGCGAAGACCCTCTCGACGGCGACCACGTCAGGGGTGTGCGCGTCCATCCAGGTGTCGAGCTCGTCGGCGATCTGCAGCAGCCGCGCGTCGACGGTCGACGAGGGCGGCGACATGGCGACGCCGACGGCGACCAGGCGCGCGCGGCGACCGGTCACGGAGTCGACGACGCCGATGCCGCAGCGGGTCAGGCCGGGGTCGACTCCGAGGACGCGCACGCGTGGCGTCAGTCGTCGTTCTCGAGCTCGGCCATGACCTCGTCGGAGGCGTCGAAGTTCGCGTAGACGTTCTGGACGTCGTCGGAGTCTTCGAGGGCGTCGATGAGCCGGAGCACCTTGCGGGCACCCTCGGCGTCGACCTCGACCTGCATCGACGGGTGGAAGACCACGTCTGCGGAGTCGTACTCGATCCCGGCCTCCTGGAGCGCTGTGCGCACGGGCACCAGGTCGGTCGCCTCGCACAGGACCTCGAAGGCCTCGCCGAGGTCGTTGACCTCTTCGCCGCCGGCGTCGAGCACGGCCTCGAGGACGGAGTCTTCGTCGGTGCCCTCCTTCGGGACGACGACGATGCCCTTGCGGGAGAACAGGTACGCGACAGAACCCGGGTCGGCCAGCTGGCCGCCGTTGCGCGTGAAGGCGATGCGGACCTCGGCGGCCGCGCGGTTCTTGTTGTCCGTCAGACATTCGACGAGGAAGGCGATGCCACCGGGGCCGTAGCCCTCGTACATGATCGTCTGGTAGTCGGCGCCTCCGGCCTCCTGGCCGGATCCACGCTTGAGCGCGCGCTCGATGTTGTCGTTGGGGACCGAGGTCTTCTTGGCCTTCTGGACCGCGTCGAAGAGCGTCGGGTTGCCGCTGATGTCAGCACCGCCCGTGCGGGCGGCCACCTCGATGTTCTTGATGAGCTTGGCGAAGAGCTTGCCACGCCTGGCGTCGATGACCGCCTTCTTGTGCTTCGTGGTGGCCCATTTGGAGTGACCTGACATGCCTGAGTACTCCTTGCGAACGATCGGTGCGGACGTCTTCGATGACGTGGCCGGGTCGAGCGCGAGACCGCTGCGGGCTGCGCAGGCAGCTCCCGGACGGGTCAGGGCTCGGCGCAGCCGCGCCGGACTGCGTCGATCTTACCGGGGCGAGAGCCTCGGCGTGCGCCTGGCGCGCGCCGACGGTGCTCGTCCAGGGCCCGACGAGCCCTCGGCGGGTGCTGCGACGCGGCCCCTGCGGGCTCACGGCGCGGGCTCGGACCCACACGTGGCTACGGCTGCACACGGCTCAGAGCGCTACGCTCGGCGGACCTGCACCCCCCCTGTGCGTCCGCTCGCGACGGTCTGCACCTGCACCGAGGAGTCCCATGAGCCAGCCGTACCAGCCGCCCCAGCCGGGGGCGTGGCAGCCCCAGGGGCCGTACATGCCTGCCCCGCCCAAGACGTCGACCCGGGGCGCGCGTGTGCTCACCCTGATCGGCGTCCTGGCGCTCGTGGTGGCCGTGGTCGTCGGGGTCGTGGGGATCACCATGCTCCGCGACGCCGTGACCGACCCCCTCAGGCCGTCGGCAGGGTCGGTGGTCATCGCACGCGGGCCCTCGGACCAGGCCCTCACCCTCGACGCCGAGGCAGGACGGACCTATTCGCTGGTCTCGCTCGACGCGACGAGCGCCGCGGGTGTCGGCGCCACGGCCGAGGTCACCGGGCCCGACGGCGAGCCGGTCCGGGTCCTCCCCGTCGACGAGTCGACCCATCTCTCTGTCGACGGGTACACGGTCTCGCGCTTCGCCTCCTTCACGACGACCACGGCGGGCACCTACACGATCGACGTCGTCTCGACCGTCACGCGGGACTGGGACGTGGCTGTCGCCGATCCCGGGGCCGTCGACGACCTCGCCCGGGACCTCGTCGTGGGTGTCGCGCTCGTCGTCGCCGGGGTCATCGGTGCCGGGATCGGGCTGGTGCTGTCGATCGCCGGCTGGATCTGGTGGGCGGTCCGCAGGTCCAACCAGCGCAAGGTGGCAGCCGTGCAGGCCGGGGCTTACGGCTACCCGCCGCAGCGGTACTGAGACAGGAGCTCTGGGCAGTCCGCGCGGACGCGGTGTCGCCGTGGCGCACCGGCGGGACGGTGCGCACAGCACCGTTCCGTCCGCGCGGAGTGGTGCAGGCTCGTGCCGGTCAGGACGTGGGACGCCGCGGGCGGCCAGCGCCCGGCTTGCCCTTCGCAGCCTTGCCCTTCGCCGCGTTGCCCTTCGCAGTCGCACCGCGCTGGGGTGCGGGGGCCTTCCTCGAGGCGGCCCCGTCCGTCGAGGTCCCTCTCCCCTGCGTCGTGCCCTCGCCGCGGGTCCCTGAGTCTTCGCGGGCAGCGTGCCCGACGGGCAGCTCGGGGTCCCGCGCTCCGCGCTGGCCGACGGCGCGCGCCGAGCGCAGGGCCTGACCCGCGCCTGTCGTCTTGGACGGACGCACGTACGGCGCGACCTCCCCGACCAGCCGGGTGACGGCGGCGTCGTCGGCGACGACCTTCTGGGGCTTGGCCTTGATCTGGGCGAGCCGCATGAGGTCGCGGACCTCGCCGGCCTGCTCGGGCAGCATGATCGTCACGACGTCACCGCCGCGCCCGGCCCGGGCGGTGCGCCCCGAGCGGTGCAGGTAGGACTTGTGCTCGGCCGGCGGGTCGATGTGGACCACCAGCTCGACCTCGTCGACGTGGATGCCCCGCGCCGCGACGTCTGTCGCGACGAGCACCCGCACGATGCCCGACGTGAAGGCGGCGAGGTTGCGCTCACGGGCGTTCTGGGCGAGGTCGCCGTGCAGCTCGACCGCGGGGATCCCCTGGGCCGTGAGGATCTTGGCGAGGTTCTTGGCCTGGACCCGGGTCCGGGTGAACAGCACGCGTCGGCCTGTGCCTGAGGCGAGGCGCGCGACGACAGCGCTCTTGTCTGCGGGGTCGACGGCGAAGACGTGGTGCGTCATGGCGGCGACGGGCGAGCGGGCGCTGTCGACCGAGTGGACCGCAGGGCGGACGAGATACCTGTCGACGAGCTGGTCGACGTCTCCGTCGAGGGTCGCGCTGAACATCATCCGCTGGCCGCCCCGGGGCGTCTTGTTCAGCAGGCGCCGGACGCCGGGCAAGAACCCGAGCTCGGCCATGTGGTCTGCCTCGTCGAGGACCGTCACCTCGATGGTGTCGAGGGAGAGGGCCTTCTGCTTCAGCAGGTCTTCGAGACGCCCCGGGCAGGCGATGACGATGTCGACACCACCGTTGAGCGCCGAGATCTGGCGCTTGGGCGTGACGCCGCCGTAGATCACCGTCGTGACCAGACCCGCTGCCCGGGCGATCGGGGCGACGGTCGCGTCGATCTGCTGCGCGAGCTCGCGGGTGGGGCACAGCACGAGGCCGCGGGGCCGACGGACCGCCTGCTTCGTGCTCGACGCCGCGAGACGCGTGACGAGCGGGAGCGCGAAGGCGAGCGTCTTGCCCGAGCCGGTCCGTCCGCGGCCGAGCACGTCGCGGCCCGCGAGGGTGTCCGGGAGCGTCGCGACCTGGATCGGGAAGGGGCTGTCCAGGCCCTGGCGCGCCAGCTCGTCGCGCACGGCGACGGGCAGGGCGAAGTCGTCGAAGCTCGTCATGTCAGGGTGCCTCTCGCGCCCGCGCCGGAGCAGGACGCCAGGCGTCCTGCCCGACCGGGGTGGTGTTCAGGGATCGGGCGCACACTAGTCCCGCTCAAGACCTATCGCGCGCACCACGCCGTCCCAGCCGGCGACGAGGTCGTCGACGATGTCGGGCAGGTCCCGCGGGAACACCTCGTCGGTGGTCGCGCGGAGCTCGGTGGTCGTGAGCCAGGCCATCTCGTCGATGAACCCGGTCTCGATCTCGGTCCACCCGTCGCGGACCAGGCGCCCGTCGTGGGCGACACGGGCGAAGAAGAACTCTTCGTGCTGGAGGCAGCTCTCGCGGGCGAAGTCGAAGATCGCCGACCGCGTGACGACAGGACCCACGAGGTCCTCGGGCGCGACCCGCAGACCGGACTCTTCGAAGACCTCACGGACCGCAGCCTCGTGGGCGCTCTCCCCAGGGTCGATGCCCCCGCCGACGGTGAACCACCAGTGGCGTGAGGGCTCGTCAGCGTCGTGGCCGCGCACGACGAGCACGCGGTCCTGGTCGTCGACGAGCAGCACGCGGGCCGCGTGGCGGGTCCGCATCCCGGTCGGTCCCACAGACCAGCCGGCGTCGAGCTGGACGCTGCGCTCCTGCGCCGCGACGAGCGCAGCCGCTGCAGTGCGCTGGGCGTCCGTGGGCTCTGGGACGTCTGCAGCGTCTCGCGCGTCAGCAGGCTCCGGGGATGCCCGGAAGTCTGACCGGTCGGCCCCGGGCGTGGCGCCCTCAGGCACCCGTCGTCGCCCCGGGGACGGCGCGCGGACGGCGCAGGGCCGGGGGCCAGCTGTCGTCGAGCTCGACGGTCTGAGGCATCGACGCACGCCCGGCGAGCCGCACGGCTCGGACGAAGACCTTGGCGCGCATCCGCTGAGCCTGGTCGACGGCCTCGTTGTGGAAGCGGCGGGCGAGCTGGACGCGGTACCAGGCCCCCGCGAGGGCGTCGAGGAGCGGCTCGGCCTCGGGGAGCGAGTAGAGCTCGTCGACCTCGTCTGGGTCGTCGAGGACAGCCCGCAGCGTCGAGGAGAGCGCACTCTCGGCCTGAGACCTCTCGTCGCCGAGGTCACCGTCGAGCGCGCGGGACACCGTGCCACGAGACGGTCCGCGGCCGGCGCGCCCGTCGGCGTCAGGGGCACGGACGAGCGGCTCGAGGTCCGGGACGGCGACGGCGAGCTCGCGCTCCCCGGCGTCCGAGCCTGACGACGCCTCACGGGCTGCCTCGAGGAGCAGCACCGAGCTGACAGGGTCGAGGACCCCTGAGGTCGCGATCTCGGTGGCGACGGCCGAGCGCCGGAGCAGCTGGGCGTCGAGGGCGAGCCTGGAGGCGACCACCTTGCGGTGCAGCCTGTCCAGGCGTGTCGCCGAGACCCACACGAGCCAGCCGAGCACCAGCACGACAGCCACGACGATCACCGCGGTCTCTGACCAGGTCATCGGGTCACCTCCGTCCAGCCGCCGCGTCGTCGCAGGCTGAGCGACGACGGGTCTTCTTCCACACCACCGAGGGCGCGGGACGCCTCGAGGACCATCTCGTACACGGTGAGCACCTGGCTCGTGACCGTCGACCAGTCGTACTGGCGGACGGCGACCGACGCGAGTGCCGTCCGCCGTGCCCTGTCCTCGGGGTCGGCGAGGGCCGCGAGGACCGTGCGGGCGAGGTCGGCGCTGTCGCCCACCCGGAACACGTAACCGGCGCGGCCACCGTCGAGGACACGCTCGAAGGCGCCGAGGTCGCTCGCGACGACGCACGCGCCCGCGCTCATGGCCTCGACCAGGACGATGCCGAAGCTCTCTCCCCCGGTCTGCGGGGCGATGTACAGGTCGACCGACGAGAGCAGCGCGGCCTTCTCCTCGTCGGTGATCGACCCGAGGAACTCGACCGAGCCGGCGTGCTCGCCGAGCTCGGCGAGGGCGGCGTCGCGGCCGTCGTCCCCGCGGCCGGCGACCAAGAAGCGCGCACCCGGGATCGCACGCAGGATCTCGGGCACAGCCCCCGTGAGGACCGGCAGTCCCTTGCGGGGCTCGTCGAGACGACCGAGGAAGGCGATGGTCGGGGCGTCCGGGGTACCCGTCCAGCGGGGGTCGGCCTCGGCGTCCTCGAAGGTGTCGACGTACACGCCGTTGGGGATCACCACGGCGTCCCCGCCCATGTGCTCAACGAGCGTGCGGCGGGCGTCCTCGGACACGGCGATCCGTGCGGAGATCTTCTCGAGGCTCTGCCGCACGAGCGGGTACGCAGCCTGCAGGGCGCGGGAGCGGATCAGGGCCGTGTGCATGGTGGCGACGATGGGGCCGCGGGCGATCCACAGCGCGAGCATGCTCAGGCTCGGTGTGACGGGCTCGTGCAGGTGGAGGACGTCGAACTCCCCCTCCTTGAGCCAGCGGCGCACCTTGGCCGCCGTGCGCGGGCCGAAGGTCATCCGCGCGACCGAGCCGTTGTACTTGACCGGGATCGCCTTGCCGGCCGACGTGATGTAGTCGGGGATGGGCGTGTCGTCGTCGGCCGGGGCCAGCACCGAGACGCTGTGGCCCTGGGCCATGAGGGCCTCGGCCAGGTCACGGATGTGGAACTGGACTCCGCCCGGGACGTCGAAGGAGTACGGGCAGACGATGCCCACCTTGAGGCGTCGCGTGGTCATCAGCTCTCCGACTTCTGCACGGTCTGTGCGTAGCGTGCGGCGTCGAGGTCCTCGACGAAGACCTTCTGCAGCATGTGCCAGTCCTGCGGGTGGGCGCGGATGTCGTCGCCCAGGTCGTCGACCCACCTCTGGGTGACCGCCTGGATGCGTTCCTTGGTGCTGCCCTCGGTCGGTACGTCGATCGTCGGGTGGAACCTGATGACGATGCCCCACGGTGTGCCGGCCGCGGCGCGGCGCGCCCCGGTCAGCCGTTCGTAGTAGATGCCGGCGGCCACGAGCGGTGCGCCCGTGGAGACCGCGAGGGCCGCGGGTCCGACGGCGACCCGGGCGCGGGTGCCGAGGTAGTCGACCTCGACGCCGCGGTGCGACAGGTCGCGATCGGCCAGCAGGCAGATGATCCTGCCGGGCTTCTGGGCGGCGCGGAGCAGCGTGCGGAAGACGCCGGGGTCTCCTGCCGTGAGGATCTCCATGCCGAGGGCCTCGCGGAAGGCCTTGAACTCCTCGTACAGCTCGGGGGGCTCGAGACGCTCGGCGACCGTGAGGACCGGGGCGATGTGCTGGCTCGCGTAGACACCTGCGAGGTCCCAGTTGCCCTGGTGGGACAGCGCGACCACGGGGGTGATGCCCTGGCCTACGAGCTCGCGGACCTCGTCGTAGCCGACGACACGGACCCGGGCCTCGACCTGCTCGGGCGTCGCGTGCCGCATGACGAAGGCCTCGCCGTAGTAGCGCATGTACGAGCGCATGCCGGCACGCGCGAGCCTGCGGAGCTCACGCTGCGAGGCGTTCGGGCGAGCGCGGGCGAGGTTGCGCGTCAGCTGCTGGACACCCCCTGTGCGCAGCAACCAGGTCACGTCTGCCGCGGCGACAGTCACCGCGCGCAGCACGGGCGCCGGGACAGACCCGGCGTGCTGCCAGGCGAGGTGGAAGAGCCGGCCGGCGTCGAGAGCCATGCCTCAGCCCTCGCTCGTCGCCGGGACGACCGCGGCGAGCGCCTGCCGGCGCACCGTCGCGATCCGCTGGCCGACGGTCACCAGGCTCGCGAGGGCGAGCACGACGAGCGCGACCACGAGCACGCCGACGGGGGCACCGAGACCCACGATCCCGGCGCACACGAGCGAGACCACGAGGCGCTCGGCGCGCTCGGCGATGCCGACGTTCGCGGTCATGCCCAGGCCCTCAGCACGCGCCCGCGCATAGGAGACCATCGATCCGATGACCAGGCAGGCGATCGCGGCGGTCGCGCCCCAGGCGCGGGTCGGACCCTCGTGGTGGAGCAGGAAATACGCAGCGAGGCCGCAGAAGATCGCGGCGTCGGCGAGCCTGTCGAGCGTCGAGTCGAGGAAGGCACCCCAGCTGCCCGAGCGACCCGCGAGACGCGCCATGGTCCCGTCGAGGGAGTCGAGGAAGGCGAAGAGCCCGATGATGATCGCCCCGGCCACGAGGTGGTCGGTCGGGAAGGCCCAGAGCGCCGTGACGAGCACGCCGAGGGTCCCGAAGACGGTCACCGCGTCGGGTGAGACCTTCGCGGCCAGCAGCGCCTTGGCGAGGGGGTGGAAGAGACGCCCCATGAGGCCTCTCAGACGGCTCAGCACGGATCGTCCTCCGTCGATGTGGTGGGCGCTGCGTGCGCACCCGGCCAGGCGGCCGCGAAGAGCTCGCGGGTCTGGGACAAGAGCTGGGGCAGCGCCTTCGTCCGCCCGACGACGGGCAAGAAGTTGGCGTCGCCGGCCCACCGGGGCACCACGTGCTGGTGCAGGTGGGCCGCGATCCCGGCACCGGCCACGGCACCCTGGTTCATGCCCAGGTTGAAGCCGTGCGGCGCCGAGACCGCCCGGACGACCGTCATGGCCGTCCGGGTGAGCTCGGCGACCTCGACGACCTCGTCGGTCGTGAGGTCCGTGTAGTCCGCGACGTGCCTGTACGGGCACACGAGCAGGTGACCGGCGTTGTACGGGTAGAGGTTGAGCACGACGTAGGCGTGCTCGCCGCGCGCGACGACGAGGCCGTCCTCGTCGCTGCGCGCGGGCACAGCGCAGAAGGGGCACTCCCCCGGCGTGGCGTCGGCCGGCTTGTCCTGCCCACCGATGTAGACCATCCGGTGCGGGGTCCAGAGCCGCTCGAGACCGTCGGGCTCACCCGGGTGGTCGGTCGCCTGCTCGCTCACACCTGGACCCGGTCCCGCACGGCAGCGAGCACACGCTCGATCGCCTCGGCGACGGGGATGCCGTTCTCCTGGCGACCGTCACGGTAGCGGAAGGAGACGGCCCCGGCCTCGACGTCTTCGCCACCCGCGATGAGCACGAAGGGGATCTTCTGCGTGCTGGCGGTGCGGATCTTCTTGGCGAACCTGTCGCTGCTGTCGTCGAGGTCGGCGCGGATGCCGGCCTTGCGCAGCTGCGCGACGACGTCGGCGAGGTAGTCGTTGAAGGGCTCGGCGACGGGGACCGCGAGGACCTGGACAGGGGCGAGCCAGGCCGGGAAGGCACCTGCGTAGTGCTCGGTGAGCACGGCGAAGAACCGCTCGATCGAGCCGAAGAGGGCGCGGTGGATCATCACCGGGCGCTGACGGGTGCCGTCCGCGGCGGCGAACTCGAGGTCGAACTTCTCGGGGAGGTTGAAGTCGAGCTGGATGGTCGACATCTGCCACGTACGGCCGATCGCGTCCTTGGCCTGGACCGAGATCTTCGGGCCGTAGAAGGCTGCGCCGCCCGGGTCGGGCACGAGGTCGAGACCCGAGGCGATCGCGACCTCTTCGAGGGTGCGGGTCGCCTCCTCCCACGCGTCGTCCGTGCCGACGGACTTCTCGGGGTCACGGGTCGACAGCTCGAGGTAGAAGTCGTCGAGGCCGTAGTCCTTGAGCAGGCCGAGGACGAAGTTGAGCGAGGTGGTGAGCTCGTCCTTCATCTGCTCGCGGGTGCAGTAGATGTGCGCGTCGTCCTGGGTGAAGCCACGGCCACGGGCCAGGCCGTGCACGACGCCGGACTTCTCGTAGCGGTACACCGTGCCGAACTCGAAGAGGCGCAGCGGCAGCTCGCGGTAGGAGCGTCCGCGCGAGGCGAAGATGAGGTTGTGCATCGGGCAGTTCATGGGCTTGAGGTAGTAGTTCTGCCCGGCCTTGCGCACGGTGCCGTCGGCGTCGAGCTCTTCGTCGAGGTGCATGGGCGGGTACATGCCGTCGGCGTACCAGTCCAGGTGCCCGGACGTGAGGAACAGCTGCTCCTTGGTGATGTGCGGGGTGTTGACGAAGGAGTAGCCCTCTTCGACGTGCCGCTTGCGCGAGTACTGCTCCATCTCGGAGCGGATGATGCCGCCCTTGGGGTGGAACACCGCGAGGCCGGAGCCGATCTCGTCGGGGAAGGAGAAGAGGTCGAGCTCGGTCCCCAGGCGGCGGTGGTCGCGGCGCTCGGCCTCGGCGAGGCGCTCGAGGTGCGCCTTGAGCTCGTCCTTGGTGGGCCACGCGGTGCCGTAGACACGCTGGAGCTGCGGGTTCTTCTCGCTGCCGCGCCAGTAGGCGGCGGCCGAGCGCATGAGCTGGAAGCCGTTGCCGATCAGGCGGGTGCTCGGCAGGTGCGGGCCGCGGCAGAGGTCCTCCCACGCGACGTCGCCGTTGCGCTTGACGTTCTGGTAGATGCTCAGCTCACCGGCGCCGACCTCGACCGAGGCGCCCTCGGCCGCGGTGTCGCTCGAGCCCTTGAGGCTCACGAGCTCGATCTTGTAGGGCTCGTCGGCGAGGTCGACGAGCGCCTCTGCCTCGGTGACCACGCGGCGCCGGAAGGTCTGGCCCTCCTTGACGATCCGCATCATGGCCTTCTCGAGGGCCTTGAGGTCCTCCGGGGTGAAAGGCTCGGCTACGTCGAAGTCGTAGTAGAAGCCGTCCTTGATGGGCGGCCCGATGCCGAGCTTCGCGGTCGGGTTGACCTGCTGGACGGCCTGGGCCAGCACGTGCGCTGCCGAGTGGCGCAGCACGTCGAGGCCGTCGGGCGAGTCGATGGTCACCGACTCGACGACGTCACCGTCGGCGAAGGTGCTCGCGAGGTCCTTGAGCTGGCCGCCCACGCGCACCACGACGACGTCCTTGCGGTCCGCGAAGAGCTCGGTGCCGGTGGTCGCGGTGGTCACGGTCGTCTGCGTGCCGTCGAGGGTGATGGTGACGTCGGGGGGCAGCACTGACGACTCAGGCACGGTGGTCTTCTCCTAGGACGATCGAGGGGCGCCCTCGTCCGAGAGCGCCCCTCGATGGTACCGACACCTGTGCGGCCCGTGGGGCAGGCTGTGCAGCCGCGTCGTCACCCGCCCGCGTCGTCGCGGACCAGGTCGGACGTCGGGCCGGGGCCGAGCCCTCGCAGACCGAGGTGCTGGCGACCAGGTGGTGTCAGTCGTTGGCCTTCTTGGCCTTCTCTGCCAGCTGGTCCACCTTGGCGTCGACGGAGTCCGGCGCGACAGACTTGATCGCGTCGGCCACCGAGTCGATCTTGTCGTCGGTGAGGAACTCTTTCGCCTTGCCCGCGAACTCTCCGAGCCCGCCCTTGCCCTGCTCGCTCATGTCCTGCTCCCTCGCTGCTGGTGAGCACCGGCGGACGCCGGGTCTCGGACCGAACCTAACCCCGTGACGGAGGTCACGCAGCCGGGAGCGCGTCGACGGCGTGCAGCCACGACAGGACGGTGTCGGCCTCGAGGTCGTCGACCGTCGCGATCTTGGTCGATGCCATCTGGGCCGAGCCGGCCGCGGCCAGACGCCCCGTGGGGTCCTCGATCCGCTGCCCCTGCCAGAGCATGAGGGTCACGTAGGAGCTGTAGGCCTTGAAGCCGGCGACGGGGGTCTTGCCGTCCATCCACACGGGATGCCCGTGCCACATGACGCCTTCACGCCCCACGAGGCCTGCGTCGAGGATCTCGACGAGACGCTCGCCGACCTCCCTCAGCGGCTCGGCGAGCCCAGCGACGTAGGTGGAGACGGGGATCGATGCCATGACGGTCCTGCCCTTCGGTCGGAGCCTCGGCGCCCGGAGGCTCATGCCCAGCAGCATCGCACCGGGGCCTGTGTCGCGCCTGTCGGGGACAGACCGCAGCTCTCCCTGGGACTTTCGTCCTGGTTGGGGCTGATCGACGGAGAAGGTGACATGTGTCCGCAGTCAGGTGCAGCATGGAGGCATGATCCCGGTCTACTACTACTCGAGCGCGTCAGGGACGGTCCGGCTGTTCGCCGAGCGCCTCGGCCGGCCCGCGCACCCCCTCAGCGAGCGTGCGGTCCGACGGTCCGTCCCCGACGGGCCCTGGGTCCTCGTGACGCCCTCGTACAAGACCGGCAACCCGCAGAACGACACGATCCCCGAACCCGTCCGACGGTTCTTGTCGGACCCGCAGACCCGGCGGCTGATGGTCGGGGTCATGGGGTCGGGCAACCGGAACTTCGGAGAGCACTACCAGGCCGCGTGCCGCCAGATCGCCGCTGCGTCGGGGCGACCCGTCCTGTTCGAGTTCGAGCTGCAGGGCACGCAGTGGGACGTGGCCGAGGCGCAGCAGATCCTCGCGGACCTCGACGCGGCGATCGAGGCGCACGGGGTCGGTCAGGCTCGGGAGCCGCAGGGGACGTGACCGGTCCGAGCGAGCGAGCGAGCGAGCGAGGACACGATGACCGTCCTCAGCCCAGCCCGGCCACCGCTCCCCCGGCGCTGACAGCACCCGCAGCGCTCCCGATGCGCCCGATCAGCTGTCCCGCAGCGACCACGACCAGCGCCCCGGCGTAGAGGCTCAGGACAGCGGTCAGCGCCTGCTCGCGCGCCGACCCCGTCCGCCCGAGGACAGGCAGCGCGACGTAGCCGTTGGCCAACCAGATCCGTCGCAGCACGGGAGCCTTGCGGAGCCTGCGCGGCGGCTTGACCAGGAAGGGCCACAGCAGCGGCAGCCCGCCCGTGGTGATCAGGTCCCCGACGAGGTGCACGACGAAGCCCACCAGCACGGCCTGCGGCAACCACTCGAGCTGCTCGGGCGCCCAGGCGAGCACGGTCACCGTGACGAGAGCCGCCCCAGCCCAGAGGTTGACCACACCGGACCGCCCGAGGTCGAGGGCCTTGTTGGCGAAGGCGACGAGCGCGAGCAGCACGAGCGCCGAGCCGAGCGGGATGGTCCCCAGCAGCGGGACCGTGGCCGTGAGCCGGTCCGCGAAGCCCGTGAGCAGAGCCGCACCCACGGCCGCGAGCGCCGTGTGGAGCCCGTGGCGGTGACCGCCCGAGGCTGCGCCCGCCGCGCCGGCGAGGCCGCGGGTGAGGAAGCCGCCGGAGCGGGCGATGGTCGCGGAGTGGTGGTCGGCGTCGGGCAGCAGGGCTGCGCCGGCGGTGACGAGGGCTCCGAGGATGACTCCCTGGGGTTCGAGGGGGTGGGTGCCGAGCGCGATGGGCGCTGTCGAGGTGAGTGCGACCCAGGCTGCTGCGCCGGAGACGGCGTGGCTGGCCCCCATCATCGGGCGGCGCTCCGGGCTGAGGGCCTGGAGGGGGTGAGGGCCGCGGTGGGCGGGGCGTTCACGGTCGGGTCTCCTCGGGGTCTTCGGGGTGAGGCTGCGGGTGCGTCGCCGCTGGTGGTAGTCCTGCGGCTGGGCTTCGTGCCCGTCCGGACGCTGCGACCTGCGTGGTTGAGGTGCCGAGATTATCACCGGTCCGAACAGGTGTTCGACAGAGGGCTTCACCCCGTCCGGGGCGGGACCGTGAGAGACCATGGGGAGATGTACAGCGAACGTCCGGCACAGCTCCGCGGCGCCGCCCTGTGGCAGGTCACGGCTGGCTCGCCCGGTCCTGCTGGCGCGATGCAGGGCCGCTCGGGACCTACGGACGATGGCCCCACGGCCTCGTCCGCGAGCGCTGACCCGATGCCCTTGGCAGCGCACGAGGCCACGCCCACGCTCGCGGCTACGGGGTCGGCGTCGGCGTCGGAGTCGGCGTCAGCCGAGCTGGTGCTCCCTGACGCGTGCATGGACATCGTGTGGACGGGCGGGCGGCTCGTCGTGGCCGGCCCGGACACGCGGGCGCACAGCGTCGAGATGCGGGCCGGCGAGGTGGCCGCTGGGCTCCGTCTCGCCCCGGGGACGGCCCCGGCGCTGCTGGGGGTGGTAGCCCACGAGCTGCGCGACCAGCGGGTCCCGCTCGACGAGGTGTGGTCGGCGCGGGTGTCCAGGGGCGTCGCCGAGGCTGTCGAGCGGGCTGCGCCTGGCGGCCCTGGTGCTGTCGCGACGGCGATCGAGGGCGTCGTCCTGGCACTGTCTCCGCGGCAGCAGGGCGTGAGCGGGCAGATGATGCTGACGATGTCGGCCCGCGGCGCCGAGGTCTCCGAGATCGCCCGGGAGACGGGTTGGTCTGAGCGTCAGCTGCGTCGGCACAGCCACGAGCTCTTCGGCTACGGGTTGGCGACGTTGCGCAGGGTCCTCAGGCTCCAGGCTGCGGTGCGCCTCGCCGGGACCGAGACCTCGCTGGCTGCTGTGGCGGGCGGGGCGGGCTACAGCGACCAGGCGCACCTCGCCCGGGACGTCCGTGCCCTGACGGGGACCACGCCCACTGCGTTGTTCGCCGGCCGTATGGCAGCCGGGTAGGACCCTCTGGCTTCCCGTCCTCCGCGGGTGCGTCCCCCGTCGTCCACGGGCGGAGGACGCACGTCGCGGTCACCCGAGGGGCGCGAAGAGGTCGACGGGGGTCCCGTCGGGGTCGAGGACCGTGGCGTAGCGCTGTCCCCAGAACGCGTCCCAGGGCTCGTGGTGGACCGTGGCCCCGGCGGCCTCGAGCGCGTGGGTCACGGAGTCGACCTCGGCGGGTGAGTCGCACAGGAAGGCGAGCGCGCTGCGGTGCCCTCCTGTGGGCGGTGTCCATGACGGGTCGAAGCTGTGGATGGTCTCGACGGTGTCCCAGGCGAGGCGCAGTCCCGAGTCCAGGGTGATCTCGACGTGGGGCTCGGTGTCTGCGTCGGCGGGGATGTCGAGGCCGAGGCGGCGGTAGAAGGCGAGGGTGGCGGGCATGTCGGTCGTCACGAGGCCGACCATGTCGAGTCGAGGTGTCATGCCCCCAGGCTAGGCGCGCCGCTCCCCCGTCGTCTTGGACAGAACGGCCGTCGTCGGTCTGTCCCCCTCCGGTCCCGTGGGCCGGGACCCGGACGTCCGTCGGGCTCAGATCTGCAAGGCGGCCCTGTCACTGCGGACACGGGCTCCGACGAGACGCTGCCGCGCGCGCCGGGGGTGAGATGGGACGATGGGGCGCGTGAGCCCGTCCTGCACCTGTCCTGCGCCGTCGTCCCTCCTCTCCCAGAGGCTGGTCACCACGTGGGTCCGGTGAGGCGGGTCGTCGCACGCGTCGACTGGTTCGTCGTCTCGTTGCTGCTCGCAGTCGTCGTCGCGTCGTTCTTCCCGGTGCGCGGGCAGGCGGCCGAGGGGCTCGAGGTGGCTGTCGTGGTCGCCGTCGGGTGGTTGTTCTTCCTCTACGGGGTGCGGCTGCCGACCAAGGAGGCTGTCGACGCCCTCCGCGACTGGCGCCTGCACGGGTCTGTGCTCGCGGTGACCTTCATCGTCTTCCCGCTGCTGGGTCTGGCGGTCCAGCTGGTGCCGTCCTCGGTCGTCCCGCACGACCTCAAGCTCGGTCTGCTGTTCCTCACGCTCTTACCCTCGACCGTGCAGTCGTCGATCGCCTTCACGTCGATCGCCCGTGGCAACGTCGCCGGGGCCGTGGTCGCCGCGTCCTTCTCGAACCTCGCGGGGGTGGTGCTCACCCCGCTGCTGGTCGCCGGGCTCCTGGGTGGGGCTGTCGGCTTCGCGGTCGACTCGATCGGGACGATCGGGCTGCAGCTCTTGGCACCCTTCGTCGCCGGCCAGCTGCTGCGGCGTTGGATCGCCCCGTGGGTGCTGGCGCACAAGCGGCTCACCACGCTGACCGACCGCGGGTCTGTCCTGCTCGTCGTGTACTCGGCCTTCAGCCACGGCGTGGTCGACGGCATCTGGACGACTGTCGACGTCGGGTCAGTCGTGGCTGTCGTGGTCCTGTGCTGCGTGGTCCTGGCGGTCGTGCTGACCTTCACCAGCGTCCTGGGCAAGAAGCTGGGCTTCAGCCGCGCGGACCGTGTGGTGCTGCTCATGTGCGGGTCCAAGAAGTCCCTCGCGAGCGGCGTCCCGATGGCCACGGTCCTGCTGCCCGCCGCGAGCGTGGGCATCATGGTGCTGCCGCTGATGATCTTCCACCAGATCCAGCTGATCGTCTGCGCGGTGATCGCCCGGCGCATGGGCGACGCCGCCGAGCCGGAGCCCGCCCGCACCTGAGGCCTGGCCGGAGCCAGACCTCAGGTGCGCGGGATGCCGGCGGGTCGCTGGACGGCTCAGGCCTGTCGTGCCTGCGCGCTCTCTCGCGCGGCCTTGGCGAGGATGTTGCGGGCCATCGACGGGAAGATCAGCCCGTGGAAGGGCCACACGCCCCACCAGTACAGCTTGCCGAACAGGCCGCGGGGGAAGTAGATCGCCCGCTGGCGGTAACGGGTGCCGTCGCCGTCGGGCTCGGCGGTGAGCTCGAGCCACGCCTCGCCGGGGACCAGCATCTCCGCGCGCAGCCGCAGCTGGCGTCCGGGCTCGATGTGCTCGACGCGCCACCAGTCGACGGCGTCGCCGACGACGAGGGTCTTGGGGTTGCGTCGGCCGCGGTTGTGGCCCGCTCCCCCGAGGACCTTGTCGGCCAGCCCGCGGATCACCCACGCGGCGGGCAGGGAGTACCAGCCGTTCTCGGCGCCGATGCCCTCGATGACCGACCACACAGCCTCGGGCGGCGCCTCGCCCGTGCGCGACCTGTCGTCGACGTAGACGGTGCGACCGGCCCAGTCCGGGTCGCTCGGCAGGGGCTCGTAGGGCTTGCCCGACGACGCCCCGGTCCAGGACGTCTCGACCTCACCGTTCTCGATCTTGCTGAGCGCGAGACGCACGGCGTGCCTGTACCCCGTCAGCCCGGCCTCGGGGGGCGCGATGACGTCGTCGACGTCGTGCTCCTGCGCGACGGCGTCGTGCTGGAGCGACTGGACCAGCGGCACGGCCATCGAGTGCGGGATGGGCGTGACCAGCGCGACCCACCACCCGGCGAGCATCGGGGCCGGGATGGGCAGGGCGTAGATGCGTCGGTGCGGCAGACCCGCCTCGTAGCCGTAGCCGTACATCAGAGCGGCGTAGGTCAGGACGTCGCGCGACCCGATGTCGAAGGTGCGGTTGACGTCGGCGTCGACCAGCGGGGCGTGCACCAGGTAGTGCAGGACGTCGCGGATCGCGATCGGCTCGATCTTGTTCTGGACCCAGCTCGGGGCGGGCATCAGCGGGACGTTCTCCGTGAGGTGACGGATCATCTCGAAGGACGCCGAGCCCGAGCCGATGACGACTCCGGCCTGGAACACGATCGCGGGGACCGGGCTGTCGAGGAAGACCTTGCCCACGGCCGTCCGCGAGCGCATGTGCGTCGACAGCTCGACGCCCTCGGGGTGCAGTCCGCCGAGGTAGACCAGGCGGGAGACCCCGGAGCGTTCTGCGGCGTCGGCGACGAGCTGGGCGGTGTCGCGCTCCTGCTCTTCGAAGTCTGAGCCTGAACCCATCGAGTGCACGAGGTAGAAGACCGTGTGGACGTCCTGGCAGGCCTTCTCGGTGTCGTCGGCCGAGCTGAGGTCGCCCTCGACGATCTCGACCTGGTCGTGCCACGGGACGCCCTCGAGCTTGGCGGGGGTGCGGACCAGGACCCTGACGGCAAATCCTTGTGCGAGGAGGCGTGGGACGAGGCGGCCGCCGATGTATCCGGTCGCGCCCGTCACGAGGACGAGGGTGGGTGAGGTCATCTCCTGATGGTAGGTACGGGTCAGCGTCCTCGCGCGGGGTGGGAGTCGTCGTCTGCGGGGCCGGTCTCGTCGCTGTGGCGTCCTTGGCGCTGGGCCTCCAGACGGATCGCTCGGCCTTCGGCGACGTCGTCGGCTGCCTTGGAGGCGCGCTTCTCGATGCCGCGGGTGTCGCGCGGGGGCAGCTGGAGGGTTCCCTCGGCCGGCAGGCCGGACTGGAGCTCGCGTCCGCGCTCGAGCTCGGAGTCGATCTCGGCGCCGAAGAGCAGCGCGAGGTTGGTGATCCACAGCCACAGGAGGAAGACGATGACTGTCCCCAGGGTGCCGTAGGTCGAGCCGTAGGAGCCGAGCGTCGCGACGTACACGCCGAAGCCTGCCGAGGCGAGCGCCCACACGAGGATCGCCACACCGGCGCCGACGCTGAGCCACCGGAACTTGGGCTGCTTGACGTTCGGCGTCGAGTGGTACAGCAGCGCGACCATGACGATCACGACGAGCAGGACGACGGGCCACTTCGCGATGCTCCACACCGTGAGGGCGACGCTCCCCAGGCCGATCGTGTCACCCACGGCCTCCGCGATCCCGCCCGAGAGGACGAGCGCTACGACCACGAGGGCCGCGCCGACGGCGACGGCGAGGGTGATGAGGAGGTTGACGGGGCGCAGCTTCCAGATCGGTCGCCCCTCCTCGACCTCGTAGACGCGGTTGAGTGCCCGGCCGAAGGCGCCGACGTACCCGGAGGCCGACCACAGGGCACCGGCGAGGCCGACGACGAGGGCGATGCCCGCACCGGAGGACTGGCTGGCGACCTGGTCGATGAGAGGCTCCACGGTGGCCAGGGCGTCCGCAGGCAGGACCGACGAGACGATCCCGAGCACGTCCTCGACGAGCGCTCCCCCGTCGCCGACGAGTCCCAGGATCGAGACGAGGGCGAGCAGCGCGGGGGCTGAGGCCAGGACCGCGTAGTACGTCAGGGCTGCTGCGAGGTCGGGGCACTGGTCCCGCGTGAACTGACGCAGGCTGGTGCGGAGCACCAGCTTCCACGACCTCTTGGTGAGGTCGGTCGGAGAGTCGGGGTGCGTCGCTCCCGCGGAGCTGGGCGAACCTGACGACTCCTCGGTCGACCTCCTCGCCCCGGCTGCGCTGCTACCGGTCGAGCCGGTCTCGTCCGTGTGGCTGTCCCCGGTGGCAGGCATGGGTCCTCCGTCGTGTCGCTGTCTCGGTGTCGCTGTGCCGGTGCATGCCGACGTCGTGCGAGAGCCGGCGAGCCTGATCCGACCCTAGGTACTCCCCGGTGACGCACAACACGAAGGGCTGTGGACAGCCGCCATGGTGGCGGAGGTCCACAGCCCTCGGGCGCCGCTGGCGGCGCGCTCAGACCGCGAGGGTCAGCGGGCTGCGAGCGCCGCGTCGACCTCGCGCAGGAAGTCGTCGAGGTCGTCCGGGGTGCGGGAGGTCACGAGGGTCCAGCCGTCGGTGGGGTCGCTGACCACGGACTGGTCCTGCCAGGTGCCTCCGGCGTTGCGGACGTCGGTCTGCAAGGACGGGTAGGACGTGAGGGTCTTGCCCGAGGCTAGCCCCGCCTCGACGACGAGCCACGGTCCGTGGCAGATCGCGGCGACCGGACGCCCGGAGCGGGCGAAGGTCGTCACGGCGGCGACGGCCTTCTCCTCCAGGCGCAGGCTGTCCGCGTTGAGCGTCCCCCCGGGCACCAGGAGCAGGTCGTAGGAATCGAGGTCGACGTCCGCGAGCGCGAGGTCGGCCTCGACGGAGCGGCCGGGGTCCTTGTCGCCGACGAGGGTCTGGACGGTGTCCTTGCTCGGGGCGGCGACGTCGACGTGGGCTCCTGCGGAGCGCAGGTGCTCGAGGGGGACGACGAGCTCGTCCTGCTCGACGCCGTAGGTGGTGACGACGGCGAGGACGCGGCGGCCGGTGAGGTCGGTGGTCATGGTGGTGCTCCTCTCGGTGGCGGCGCGGGGCCGGCAGGGGTGGTGCTGGGTGTCCTTCGACCCTAGGCCGATCTGACGGGGTCACAACCTGGGCTGTGGTGACGACCACCACGCCGACGAAGCGCAGGGCTGGCGCGAGGCTGGTTCGCCGCTCGGGCGCCCTCCCCAGGCACTCGCCCCTCGTGCGAAGATCGCGACCATGAGCGACCTGGGCCCCGAGGCCGACGGCACCGCAGGTGCAGCAGCCCACCCCACCCGTAGCGCCGCCCCCGCGCGCACCCCAGGCACGTGGGGGCTGCGGGCCGACCTGCTGCGCCACGGAGCCGGGCACAGCTCGGACAAGGTCGGCTACGTCGAGCTGTTCTTCGACCTCGTCTTCGTCTTCGCCGTCACACAGCTCTCCCACTCGCTCATCGCGCACCCTGACGTGGAGACCCTGCTGCACACGCTGATCCTCGGCGCGGCGGTCTGGTACCTGTGGATCGACACCACGTGGGTGACCAACTGGCTGGACCCTGACCGTCTGCCGGTCCGCACGATGCTCATCGTCCTCATGGCGCTCGGGCTGGTGATGTCCAGCGCGATCCCGGAGGCCTTCGATTCCAAGGCGCTGCTCTTCGCCGTCCCGTACGTCACCATCCAGGTCGGGCGGTCGGTGTTCGCGGCGCTGGCGCTCAACCGGCGCTGGTCGGAGAACGGTGCCGGGTTCCTGCGCATCACCGCGTGGGTGTCGGTCTCCGGGATCTTGTGGATCACCGGCGCGCTCGTCGACGACGGCCTGCGCCTGGGGCTGTGGGGCGCGGCTGTGCTCATCGACTACGCGGGACCGCGCGCGATGTTCGCCGTGCCGTTCTTCGGCCGCACCGACCCGCGCACCTGGACCGTCCGCGCGGACCACATGGCCGAGCGGGTCAGCCTGTTCGTCATCATCAGCCTCGGTGAGTCGATCATCATCACAGGCACCGCCTTCGCCGAGCTCGAGGTGACGGCGGTGACCCTGCTGTCCTTCGGGGCGGCCTTCGCGAGCACGGTCCTCATGTGGTTGCTGTACTTCGACAGGTCCGAGCGGCGCGCGACAGAGTTCTTCGCCCGGGCGGACTCCACCACGGGAATGGTCGCGCAGACGGCCTACACGTACGTGCCGTTCCTCCTGGTCCTCGGGATCGTGCTCACGGCCGTCGCCGACGAGCTCGTGCTGCTGGCCCCGACAGGTGGTGCTGGTGGCGCGGAGCACGCCGCGGGCGTGGCCGCGGGGTCGCTCGACCACGCCGGGACTGTCGCGGGCAGCGCCGCGACGCACGGGAGCGACCCGTGGACGGCCGGCCTGGTGTGCGGGGCGGCCGCCGTGTATCTGCTCGGCAACCTGCTGTTCCGCAGGGCGACGGGCGGACGCTGGTCGCTCCCCCACCTGGTCGGCATCGTCGCCGTCGCCGCGCTGTTCGCGGCGCACCCCTGGGCAGCACCTCTCACGCTCAACTGGGTGTCCAACGCTGTGCTGCTCGCGGTGATCGTCGGCGACGTGGTCGTCTCGAGGCGCGAGCCTGCGCAGGAGCGGGCGTAGCGCCGGGCTCCACCCGACCACAGGTGGAAGGCGGGACGCTCATCACCCGCCGGCACACCGACCGCACCGTCACCCTAGGCACGTCGGCTCACGACGTGCGTGTGCGGTCCGTGCACGGCCTGGTGGGGTGCATCTCACCATCTCGCCGAACCAGTGATCCTCACACGAGACAGACCCCGTCAAGGGCGCTTCGCGTTGCGAAGCGATGCGGCTGAGCCGCACCCCTGACGGGGGCCTCTCCCGTCCGTGCTGGCATCTATCGGGAACACGGGGCCGTGTCGAACTAGACCTCTCACACCATCCCGCAGAGCCGCAGGCGGCTACCGCTCGGGACCTCGTTCGGCGGTCGCTTCCCGCCGCTCAGGGGTATCCGACGGCCGGCCGACGGGGCGAGGCCCGGGACGCTGCGACCCTTCGTCGCCCGGCTCGCCTGCACCGCGCTGGAGAGCAGCGTGGCTTGTCGATCGACCAGCGGCCCACCGGGCTTCACGCGCACCTTGTCGACCTCTAGAACCCGAGGAGCGCCCTCGCGCTCGGTGCGGTACCGAGAGAACCGAACCACGTTCGGTGCGCTCTCCGCGAGGCCCTGGGCCACGGCTTCAGGGCGTGACTTGCCGTCGGGTCCGTTGAAGACCTCACGCGCGAACTCAGCCGGCACCCACCGACCTCCGAGCCCCTCGCCCTTGTCCAGCGCGTCGAGGTAGTCACCCCGCCACCGACTGGCGATCCTCTCCTCCGAGAGCGCGTAGGGAACCTCTACGTCGATCACCTCGACGTCGTAGCCGGCACGCTCGAGACGTCGGCCGATATCGGCAGCCTTCTCCGGTGACGACAGGACCGTGTCGATGACGATGTTCGTCCCGTCACGCAGCGCCTGATCGCGCATCGAGGCGGCGAGCATGGACGACTCTTCATGGACCAACGACGCGAGCTCGAGCGGGAAGAACTGCTCCCCGCCAGCCTCCAGATCCTTGATCGCCTGGGGCTTGATGACGGACTCATAGGTGCCGTCTCGCATCGCCTCGGTCAGCAGCTTCTTCTTGAAGTCGTCGGCGTCGATGACCAAGTACGACGGCAGCACGTCGGCGCGCTCCTGGCGCAGCGTCGTGCCCTTGCCGGCTAATGGAGGCCCCGCCAAGATGATGGCTCGTCGCTCAGCCTTGACGCCGGGGTTCTCCTCGCGCATCTCCTCGCGCAGCTGCCGGTGCAGGGCGCGTCGGCCGGCGCGGATCTCTAGCCGGCCGTCGCGCTCGACGAACCAGGCAGGGTTCTTCACGGTGGCAGTCGGGGTGTCCTTCGACAGCGGGCCGTCGTCTGCAGAAAGGCGCTCGATGAGCAAGCGATGGGCGTCCGTGCGGTCGGGCGTCACTGACCAAGCTCTCCCTGGCGATCGATGATCGCGTCATAGACCTCAGGCTCGAGCAGACCGTCGTCGAGAGCTCGCGCGACTTCCTCCCACGTCCCCTCGGTCACCGCTCCGGCGTTCCAGTCCAGAGGGCCGTCGGTGAACTCCACGGACTCGTACTCCCACCGTGCGAGCTCGTCGATGAGATCAGCCTGACTGAGCAGGCCAGCGCCGTACCGCTGGGCGATCTCATACGGGGTGGCACCAGAGAAGCCGTCGCGCACGTCCGGAACCTTCTGCGCCGTCTTCAAGGCGGAGCTGACCGAGGGCTGCGTGATCCGCAGACCGCGTGCGAGCTCGACCTGAGACCGCGACTTTGCCAGCGCGCGCATCTCTCGCAGCATGTCCAGATTGTCGACCGCACGACGAGACCTCAGCATGAGAGCCCGCTCGATCGACGGTCCTTCCGTCACCATGACGATCACCTCCTGTATAGGCCCCTATGTATAGGCCCCTATGTATAGGCCCCTATGTATAGACCCGTATGTCTGGGCAAGTATGCATAGAACGGGCGGCAACGGCAACGGCAGCACACGAAATGCGCCCCGCGTGACCTGTTGCGCGCCGCGCATCTCGTCTATGCTGTCCCGAAAATGGAGAACCTTGACTAGTTGAGGTCCCCCTAGAGCCGCAAGCAGCCCTATGTTTGCTTCCACAACTGTGAGGACTCAATGAGACCAGCGCGAACAGCCGCTCCAGCCGTCGGGAGATCAGCCACAGCGAGCCGGGGGGTGGCTCTGGCGGTCCTTTTCGCGCTTCTTTGCACAATGTTAACCGCTTTCAACGTCCTAACGCAGGCCCAGTCCGCGCAGGCGGCACCGATCTGCGAGCCCGGGAACATCACAGTAAACATCGGATCTGGGACGCCGCGTCTGATCCAGTACTCAGCGACGGGTTCGGTCGAGTCCGAAGTGGCGGTCCCGCGTTCCTATACTGATATCGCTTACTCTAGCGATGGACTCACTCTCTATGGCATCCTCCCTGGTGTACCGACGCTCTACACCATCGACCCAGCGACCGGTGTCGAGACTGCTTCGATCCCCATCACGGGAATGCCAGCAAGCGGCTACTTCCAGAACGCGCTTAGCGCACTGCCTGATGGCTCACTCCTCACTGGTGCGGCGCGCAACAGCGACCCCGTGTCACAGCAGATCTTCCGCATCGACCCGACCACCGGCGTTGCGACGCCGTTCGCAGCTTCGTTCCCCACCGGATTTGGATCCGCTGGTGACTTCCTGACCCTCGCCGACGGCGACGTCCTTGCTATTGGCAACGGGCCAGCTGGCAACGCACTGTTCCGTATCGCCCCGGATGCCACGGTGACGCAGGTGGGCACGGTCCCCGAATCCTTCGGAGCGGCGCAGAGCGGTGGCCGCATCTACCTGGCCGGTTCTACGGGCAACCTCTACGAGATCGCGAGCGTTCCGACGGCTGCCTCCACTGCACCCGTCGCGACGACGACGATCGCCTCGACTGGACTGCCCTTCTTCGGCGCCACATCGCAGCAGGACAGTGGGCTGTGCTCGGAGCTCACTATCGCGAAGAGCTCCGATCCGGCGTCGGGAACGGCCGTTGCCCTCGGGCAGACGGTCTCGTACTCGATCACGTTCGCGAACGTCAACGGCACCGCGCCAGCCGAGATCGACCACACTGATGACCTGTCATCCGTGCTCGATGACGCAACGATCACGGCCCAGCCGGCTGTCTCCGACGGATCCCCGCTCACAATCGATCCACTTGTTGAAGATGGCTTCAGAGTCAGTGGTGTCATCCCCGCCGGCGGGCAGACAACCATTACCTACGCCGTAACAATCAACGACCCGGCGACCGGCGATCACCAACTCTCCAACTACGTGATCCCCACCGGCGGCACCCCGCCAACCACGTGCGAACCTACGAACACCGCTTGTACGACGAACCCGATATCTGACATCTCAGTCGTGAAGTCCGTCGACCCCGGCCAGGACTCCTACGAGGTGGGCCAGGAGCTGACCTACTCGTTCCTGGTCACCAACACCGGCAACGTCACCCTGACTGACGTCACGGTCAACGAGGGTGACTTCGATGGCACCGGCGAACTGGGAGCGATCACGCCAGCCGCAGTCGAGACCCTCGCGGCCGGCGAGTCGACCACCTTCACCGCGACCTACACACTGACCCAGGCCGACATCGACCGAGGGAGCACGACCAACACCGCAACGGCCACGGGCGTCCCGCCCACCGGTCCGCCGATCGAGTCACCGCCCTCAACGGTCGAAATCCCCTCGGCCCCGACCCCGGCACTAACAGTCGTGAAGTCTGTCGACCCCGCCGGCCAAGACTCCTACGAGGTTGGCCAGGAGCTGACCTACTCGTTCCTGGTGACCAACTCGGGCAACGTGACCCTGACTGACGTCACGGTCAACGAGGGTGAGTTCGATGGCACGGGCGAGCTGGGAGCGATCACGCCTGCCGCGGTCGAGACCCTCGCTGCCGGCGAGTCGGCCACGTTCACCGCGACCTACACACTGACCCAGGCCGACATCGACCGAGGGAGCACGACCAACACGGCAACGGCCACGGGCGTCCCGCCCACCGGTCCGCCGGTCGAGTCGCCGCCCTCGACGGTGGAGATCCCCTCGGCCCCGACCCCGGCACTGACAGTCGTGAAGTCCGCAGACCTCACGGAGATCACCGCCGCCGGGCAGGTCGTGAGGTACTCGTTCGTCGTCACGAACACCGGCAACGTCACCGTGACCGACGCGGCGCCCGTCGAGACGGAGTTCTCGGGCACTGGCGACCTGGGGGCCATCACTCCTGAGTCAGCCACGCTGATCCCCGGCCAGTCGGCCACGTTCACCGCCGATTACACCGTCACCCAGGCGGACGTCGATGGAGGCGTTCTGACGAACACGGCAACCGCTGGTGGCACCCCGCCTCCGGGAACCGAGCTACCTCCGGTGCCGCCATCAACGGTCGAGATCCCACCGGTGCAGACCCCGGCACTGACAATCGTGAAGTCTGTCGACCCCGCCGGCCAAGACTCCTACGAGGTTGGCCAGGAGCTGACCTACTCGTTCCTGGTCACCAACACCGGCAACGTCACCCTGACTGACGTCACGGTCAACGAGGGTGAGTTCGATGGCACGGGCGAGCTGGGAGCGATCACGCCTGCCGCGGTCGAGACCCTCGCTGCCGGCGAGTCGGCCACGTTCACCGCGACCTACACACTGACCCAGGCCGACATCGACCGAGGGAGCACGACCAACACGGCAACGGCCACGGGCGTCCCGCCCACCGGTCCGCCGGTCGAGTCGCCGCCCTCGACGGTGGAGATCCCCTCGGCCCCGACCCCGGCACTGACAGTCGTGAAGTCCGCAGACCTCACGGAGATCACCGCCGCCGGGCAGGTCGTGAGGTACTCGTTCGTCGTCACGAACACCGGCAACGTCACCGTGACCGACGCGGCGCCCGTCGAGACGGAGTTCTCGGGCACTGGCGACCTGGGGGCCATCACTCCTGAGTCAGCCACGCTGATCCCCGGCCAGTCGGCCACGTTCACCGCCGATTACACCGTCACCCAGGCGGACGTCGATGGAGGCGTTCTGACGAACACGGCAACCGCTGGTGGCACCCCGCCTCCGGGAACCGAGCTACCTCCGGTGCCGCCATCAACGGTCGAGATCCCACCGGTGCAGACCCCGGCACTGACAATCGTGAAGTCTGTCGACCCCGCCGGCCAAGACTCCTACGAGGTTGGCCAGGAGCTGACCTACTCGTTCCTGGTCACCAACACCGGCAACGTCACCCTGACTGACGTCACGGTCGACGAGGGCGAGTTCGATGGCACCGGCGAACTGGGAGCGATCACGCCAGCCGCAGTCGAGACCCTCGCGGCCGGCGAGTCGACCACCTTCACCGCGACCTACACACTGACCCAGGCCGACATCGACCGAGGGAGCACGACCAACACCGCAACGGCCACGGGCGTTCCGCCCACCGGTCCGCCGATCGAGTCACCGCCCTCAACGGTCGAAATCCCCTCGGCCCCGACCCCGACTTTGACAATCGTGAAGTCTGTCGACCCCGCCGGCCAAGACTCCTACGAGGTTGGCCAGGAGCTGACCTACTCGTTCCTGGTCACCAACACCGGCAACGTCACCCTGACTGACGTCACGGTCGACGAGGGCGAGTTCGATGGCACCGGCGAACTGGGAGCGATCACGCCAGCCGCAGTCGAGACCCTCGCGGCCGGCGAGTCGACCACCTTCACCGCGACCTACACACTGACCCAGGCCGACATCGACCGAGGGAGCACGACCAACACCGCAACGGCCACGGGCGTCCCGCCCACCGGTCCGCCGATCGAGTCACCGCCCTCAACGGTCGAAATCCCCTCGGCCCCGACCCCGGCACTAACAGTCGTGAAGTCCGCGGACCTCACAGAGATCACCGCCGCTGGCCAGGTCGTGAGGTACTCGTTCGTCGTCACGAACACCGGCAACGTCACCGTGACCGACGCGGCCCCAGTCGAGACGGAGTTCTCCGGCACTGGCGACCTGGGGGCCGTCAGCCCCGCGTCGGCGGCGCTGGCCCCGGGGGAATCGCAGACGTTCACCGCGCAGTACACGGTGACCACTGCGGACATGGCGGGCCCCGGCCTGACCAACACGGCCACGGCGACGGGTACCCCGCCGCCCGGTTCCGAGCTCCCGCCGGTGCCTTCGTCGACGGTCACCGTGCCCGTCGTGCCCGCGTCGGGACTCATCCCGGGGCTACCGGTGACGGGTAGCGCGCTCGTCGGTGTTGCAGGCATCGCCTTCCTGCTTGTTCTGCTCGGAGTCGCGGTCCTGCGAACTACAGGTCGCCGCGAGGAGCCCTAGCCTTCTACGGTCCGCCCGCTGGTACCCCGGTATCAGCGGGCGAACCACTGTTGGCTGCGTCAGCGATGAACCACATACGAGGCACAGGTCGACAGCGACACCCTGTCCACTAATGCCTCGCATCTCATGGGTTGCAAGGCGTCTCATTCGCAGGCCGGGCTGAGGCGCCCTGACTACCCCGCGGAAGGCTGAGCCGTCTGGCCCTGCGCGCCCGTCTGGATGATCTGCTGGAGCCTCTTCACATACTCGGTCAGCGCGTCACGTCCCACCGGAGTCAGGGAAGCCCAGGTGCGCGGGCGTCGGCTTGTCTCGGTCGTCCTGGACTCGAAGGTGACGTAGCCAGCGTCGACGAGCACCTTCAGGTGCTTGCTGGCTACAGAGTCAGAGACGTCGAGCTCATCGCGGATCACCCCGAACTCGACGGCACTGGCGCCGGAGAGCATCGCGCAGATAGCGAGCCGGTTCGGTGCGTGAATCACCTGGTCGACCTCGATGCTCATCCCGAGATCGCCATCTCTCGAGCGGCCCCCACGATCGCGCGGTCGATCAGAGATCCCAAGATCGTCGTCGCCACTGCGCTCACCGCTGCGACCGTGAGAACCACAGCAGGGGCATCCACAGCGTGAGCCCACAGGCCCGTGAGCGCGCAAGCCGCCCAGGAGAACAGGAGCCAGGCCCCGTACCGAGATGCCTCTGACCTCGGATCAATGGGTGCCATAGCTACCCCCTGCTTGCGTTTGAGAAGAGTCGCCCACACGGCGGTGATCGCCACTGCGGCCAGCCCAATGCGAGCAGCCCAGACCATCCCCGCAACCATCGCTGCGATCGGCGAGGCCCAGAGCAGCCCAAGGGCGACATACGCCAGGAGCGAGCTGTGAAGGCGGTCACCCGTGCGTCGTCGCGATGTCGTCGCCAGCTCCAGCTGGCGCGCCGCAGTCGAAGAAGGCAAGTTTTCCATGCCGGAAACATAGCAGAGGTTTCCACCACGGAAAACTTCGGTGGTCGCCGGGTGGCGGAGGCGCCTCACAACCCTAGAGTTACGAGACGTCTCGTCCGAACGGCGCACGTCGACCACGCTTGGCCGGCCGGCGAGTCTCGCAACTATGTCTCGCATCCATCGGCTAGATTCAATGTCGCCAACATTGGTTGCGAGACACATTCGAGGTCACTATGGGTAAGTTGATTGGCTACGCGCGGGTATCGACCAGAAACCAGTCGGCCGACCGTCAGGTCGACGATCTCCTCAGCGCCGGCGTCCGGCGCGACGACCTCTACGTCGACCACGGGGTCTCGGGTGCTCGAGCACGCCGGCCGCAGTTCGACCTCGCCCTGGCTGCACTCCACGTTGGCGACACACTTGTGATCACCACCCTCGACCGCCTCGGTCGCTCGACGGTGAACATGCTCACCCTCGCCGACGAGCTCAAGAACCGAGGAGCAGCGTTGCGTGTGCTCAACCTCGGAGGCGCCAACGTCGACACATCCTCCCCCACTGGCTCCATGGTCTTCACCGTCATGGCCGCACTGGCCCAGATGGAGCTCGAGATCAAGCGCGAACGCATCACCGATTCCGTCACCAAACGCCGTTCTGCAGGCGGCGATCTCGGCGGCCGCCGCCCTGTCTTCACCGACAGTCAGATCCGCAACGCACAACGACTTGTCGAAGCCGGCGAGCCCGCCAGCCAGGTCGCACGCGACCTCGGAATGTCCAGGGCCACCCTCTATCGACGCATCGCCACTCTCAGTTAGCAGCGCTTCCACGTCGCTTCTCCGAAGCGGGTGAAACCTAGCGCGCCCACTCTCAGGACCTTGTGTATGGGCTGGTCACAGTCTTAGTTTCGGTTCAGCGGGGGCGCTGCGGGGAATGAGCAGGACCCTCGTCGCCTGCGCGGCGATGCGGTCGCACTGGCCCCTTCCCTCGAGCCGCACGGCTCGTGATCGGAGAGTTTCGATGATGCGCGCTTTGTCCACTCGTGCTCGGCGGTCCATCGCCATCGCCACCACGATGATCGGCATGATGAGCCTGGGAGCGTCGGCCGCTTCTGCTGAGGCCCCTTCGCCGCTCGATGACGCACCACCTTCGGCTGAAGACATCGTTTCCCCGGAGGAGATCCACTCTGTGGAGACCGGGGATATTCTCAGCTTCGAGAATCCGGACGCGTCGCCTGCAGAGGCCGGCCTTGGCGCCGAGGGTGAGGGTGAGGGTGAGGCAATCGTCTTGCGGGCCTCCGGCTACACCATCGCTTGTACGCCCGATGCGCAGAACCCCCACGTCTCAGAGGGTGCACGCAAGAAGGGCGAGATCTACGTCATCTACAAGACCGTCGTCACGTGCACCGGAACTGGGAATCCTCCGGCCACGGCGACGATCCGTGTCCGGGGCGGCCTCATGTGGGACAGCGCCAAGTTCGCTGGCGATACCAGCAACGGCATCAAGTGGTCGTCTCTGCGGTCGAGCGAGGAGACGCGGACGGTCAAGGTGAACGGCTCCAAGAACACCTTCTACACCCCGAAGAGCGGCCTGGGGGGGACCTTCACCGGCCACTACCAGGGCTCGTCGACGGTCGAGATCATCACACCGACCGGCTTCAAGGTGGGCTCAGACCTCTCCGGAACGGTGTTCTGCAAGCCGACGACGAAGACTGCAGTCTGCTCTTAACCGTCCAACTCGTCCATCACGTCCTCAGGGGGCGGAGTCAACCACATCAAGGTGACTCCGTCCCCTGAACTGTGATCGAACCTCGCCGCCAGCGAGTAACCCCCCTCTCTAGAGTGCTCGACAGCCCATGCCCGCGCCTCCTCCGCTGAGCACCCATCGACATTGAAGGTGCTCACTCGACGACCCGGGTGGACCACCGCCACCCGGTACCCGTCCACCTGCATCTCAACCTGAGCATCGCGCTCATCCACCTGAGAAGTCTCCATTTCCAGAGCGTATCTCGCCGACAGCCAAACACACAGAGCCGGTATGTCTCCCCGCCCCTGACTCCGATCCGGGTCGCCGCTTCGGCCTCACCAAGAGCCAACTGCCCTACGCAGAAGGTCTCACCGATACCGGTGCGCAGACAGCGCGCAGCCAGGCGCACCGTCGGGCGAGTGTGGGTCCCGTCGTGCCCCTGTGGGCGGGTGGAGCCGCGAAGCGTCGGAGCTCGGGCCGTCCCCAGGTGTGCGAGGGGCGACACCCCCTCCCCCGTACGCACCAGAAACGCCTGGTGCCGGGTTTCGGGTCGACGAGGTTTCGGGGGCAGGTTTCGGTGCGGTCGTGATCGGCGTGTCGCGCTCAGCTTGGACCTGCCGCGACCTCACCCGAAAACGATCGTTTTCGAGGCACACGAGCAGGGTGGGCGTCGGGAGCCGCGACGGAATTCCTCGCACCCCGCTGCTGGCTCGCTGGTCTGCGGGTCCGCGGGTCTGGGATCATGGCGCGCATGCCATCCTCTGCACCTCGACCTCAGTTTCAGCTGTCAGGACGGCCGTGCGCGAGAACCACATGACAGTCGAAGAGCTCGCAGCGGACGGAATCACTGCCGAGTCTCTGCCGGGCATGCTGCGTGGGTCTGGGCGCGGCTGGGTCGCCGAGCTGGAGGGGCAGGTCGTCGGCTTCGTGATGGTCGACGCCGAGGAGGCAACGGTCTTCGCGTTGTTCGTCCGACCGGACTTCGAGGGCCAGGGCTTGGGACGTGCGTTGCTCGAGACGGCGGAGCGCTGGCTTGCCGAGCAGGGTGTCTCTGAGACCTGGCTCGTCACGGACCGCGATCGAGACGTCCGGGCGAACGGCTTCTACCGCCACCTCGGATGGCAGGACGACGGCGTCCAGGAAGACGGCCAGGTGCGGTTCGTCAAAAAGCACTGAGCCCCTAGGGGTGTCAGCCTTTGAGGTCTATAAGGTCGAGCTCCCCGCTGGCGCAAGCACCGAACCCCATGACCACCTCTCCGACGAAGTCGAAGACGTCTACGCGATCGTGCGCGGATCAGGCTGGCTTGTCGTCGACGAGCAGCACACCGCCCTCACCGTGGGCCACTTCGTCGCCGTGACCAAGGAGTCGACGCGCTACGTCATCGCCGGTGAGAACGGCTGCGACCTCGTCGCCATCTGCGCCTAGACCAGGCTCGCCGGCAACGATCATTCTCGGTGGTGGGGCAGACAGCTCGTGGACGTGGCCACCAGACACAGGGCTGTCCGGACACCGTTTCTGGGGGGTCGCTCTCATGCTGGTTCTGGCTGCCCGAAACCCAAGGGGGCTGTTGGCGTCGCCAGGATCGAGGTTCTGGTGAATCCAGACCGTGTCCTTCGGTTAGAGAGTGTGGTCAGAAGCGACCTGACTTCCAATCGCTGCAGACAGGATCACCGCAGGGTGGGCGACTGCCAAGTAGAGCCCCGGTACTCCCGGAGCTGGTCCTACCAGTGGCCGGCCACCGGTGGGCATGGGGCGGTCGGCGATGACGGCTTGCTTCAGGCGCAGCTCATTGGCGCCATAGAGGTGTGATTGGAGTGCTTCGAGGGTGGTCGAAGCGATCTCGGCCGGGTCACCGGAGAAGCCAAGTGGGACGTCCTCAGCTGCCAGGAGCGTGTTGTCGTCTAGCTGGCGGACCTCGAAGTCAGGGGTGGAAAGGATGCTGCGTACCAGGGGGCGAGGCGTGGAGAACGTGAGCAGACAGCACGGCGACGCAGCAACGTCGACATGTACGCCAGCCATCTGAGCAAGCCTGGTGGACCCGGTTCCGGCCGCGAGGACCACACTCTCTGCCGTGATCTCTCCGTGGTCTGTCAGGACACCCCGGACTCGATCGTCGTCTGTTAGCAGAGCGATGACTTGGGTTGGCGCCCGGAAAACCGCGCCGGACTGCTGAGCGCTCTGCAGTAGTGACCGTGTGTATGCCACCGGATCAACACCGAGGTCATCAGGAGCGAAGGCCGCAGTTGAGGGAACCTGGACAAGCGCCGGCTCACGCACGGATAGTTCGGGACCGCTGAGGTGCTCCATCCGATGACCGGCGTCCTGGTGTGCTGCCACGAACCTGTTCGTCGCGGAGTCGTCCTCTTCCCAGGTGATGGCACCACATCGACGGAGCCCGATCGGGGCGGAGATCTCGGTGACGACACGGTCGAACTCAGCCATGGCGCGAGCTCGCAGCGGCTCTGTGTGCACATCAGCGGAGCTCTTGGCCAAACCGACCCATGCGAACGACGCCCCTGTCACACCGCCAGCCGGATACCCACTGTCGAGGACCACGACCTCGTGCCCTGCACGGACCAGATGATGGGCGACCGAAGCGCCGACGACCCCAGCCCCCACCACGACTATGCGACGGCTCGTAGCAGTGCGACTTGTGTACATGGTCGTCCAGGGTACATATCGAGAGCGCTCCACTGCCTTTCGCTGGAGAGTGTCGAAGGGTCCCCGCCCATCGCAATCACCTCAGGCGGGACCCGCTGATCGCGACGAAGAGGCGGCATCGGACGGTGGTTCTGCAGGTAACGGCCGCACCGAAACTTCCCCCATGGGCGGCCCACCAGAAACGGTGACCGATTCAAAACCCCGTTTCGGGCGGGCACCGATTCTGGTGCGCCTCGTCGACGTCCGCCACTCACCCCACCGGAAACGATCGTTTTCGGTGACTGTGCATCGAGGTTGCTGACCGAGTCGACTGCGTCGAGGATCGACCTCTTGTAGCATGCACGGATCACCGCAGCTTCACGGGTGAGGCGCGGGTTCTGGCAGGGTGGGGATGGCGAGAGCGTCGACCAGTTCGCGGTAGAGCGGATCGGTGGCCAGAAGGTCTTGGTGGGTTCCTGATGCTCGGACGTGCCCGGCTTCCATGAGGTAGATCCGGTCGGCGTCGACCACCGTGGAGAGGCGGTGTGCGATGGTCACGACGCTGCCGTGGAGGGCCACCTCGCGGATCACGCGCTGGACTGCGACTTCGGTGAGCCCGTCGAGCTGGGCTGTAGCTTCGTCCAGCAGGAGCACCTCGGGCTGGTGCACCACTGCTCGCGCGAGGGCGATCCGCTGGCGCTCACCGCCGGAGAGTGATGTGCCCGAGACGGGCTCGTCGAGCTGTCCGGGCAACGAACGCACCTTGTCTTCGAGGAACACGGCGCGCAGCGCCGCCCAGACTTCCTCGTCGTCTGCCTGGGGGTAGCGGTAGGCGACGTTCTCCCGGACCGTTCCCGGCAGCAGTGGTGTCTCTTGCTCGACGTAGGTGATGCGGGACCGGACCGCATCGATGCTCAGATCGGCGTAGGAGACCCCGTCCATCGTGATGGTGCCCGCACCGGGCTCGGTGAACCGCAGCAGCGACGAGAACACGGATGTCTTGCCAGCTCCTGAGGGGCCGACGATCGCTGTGTGACCGTGCCTGGGGAAGCTGAGGGTGACGGCGTCCAGAGCGGGCCGCTTCGACGCGGGGTAGGTCACGGTCACGTCCTGGAGACGGATCTCCGCGCCGGTCGTCCCGTGGTGGGGGAACGAGCCTCCGTGGGAGGTGTCTTCGGTCTCGATCTCCTCGACCTCCTGGATGCGGGTGGCAGCGGCGAGCCCCGACTGCAGCGTGCTGAACGTCGTGGTCAGCTGGGTGACCGGTTCTACGAGCTGGAAGGCGTACAGCAAGAAGGCGATCAAGGTCGGCACGGTCAGGTCCCCCTCGCCGACTCTCCAGGCTCCGATCGCCAGGATCGCGATGATCGCCAGCTGGATGCCGCCGCCGGCGATGCTCCACGCCCCGGCTTCGATGACCGCAGCCCGCACGCCGTGACGCTCGGCGTCCCTGGCTTGAGCCAGGACTCGCTCGCTCTCGCGCCCTTCCGCGCGGCTGGCTTTGACGGTCCGCAGCGCCCGGACCCCGCCCTCGAGGAGCCCACCGAGGCGGCCCACTGCTTGCTGGGCGCGGTGCTGAGCAGCGCCGATGCGCGGCATCAGGACGGCCATGACGATACCGATGAGGACCAGCGCGATGATCGTGCTCAGCAGCAGCGGGACATCGAGCACAGCCATCAAGACGATGGACCCCACAAGCGCCACGGTGCCGTTGACCAGGTCGACCAGACTGGAGGACGCGGCCTCGCGCAGCAGAACGGTGTCGGAGGTGACTCGGCTGACCAGCTCGCCGGGTGAGTGGCGTTGCACGTCGCCAACCGATCCTTGGAAGAAGCGTCGGACCAGTGATTGTCGGGCGGTCAGCACGATGCGCTCGGCCAGACGGCCCAGGAGCAACCACTGGGCGAAGCCGCTGACTCCCCCGAGCACCACGAGGCCGAGCAGCAATCCGACAGGTTTCGCCAGTGAGGAGTCCGCTCCGAGGGAGTCGAGCACGGCCTTGGTCGCCATGGGGGTCGCCAGGGACGCGGCTGTGGCCCCGAGGCCCAGGAACAGGCTGAGCAGGAGCGTGCGCCGGTGAGGGCGCACCAACGCCAAGAGGACCCTCACCTTCGACCACCGCCGCTGGGACGTGATGGGCTCGCCCGTTCGGTCGAAGTTCATCGTCATGTCTTCCTCTTCGTCGCTCTCTAGGTTGCTTGTGCCAGCGCAGCCGAGGTCTCCCGTTCGGCCAGGTCGCTCTCGTGGCCTCGTCCGCCACCTCGCAGCCGGCCCTGCGCAGGCTGGCCGACATGCGTCGACCAGCCTTCCCGCCCGGTGCGGTGACCAGGATCAGAGTGGTCGTGCTCGGCGGCCGAGATCGAGGCTGGGCAGCCTCGACGTCGCCGAGGCGCGCGGACGGCAAACCGAAAACGATCGGCTTCAGCGCGCTGGAGAGTTCCTCCAGCTTCGGCGGGTTGCGCAGGGTTCTAGCGCACCCCTACCTCCATA
The DNA here is from genome assembly GCF_033798665.1 of Sanguibacter biliveldensis. NCBI lineage: Bacteria > Bacillati > Actinomycetota > Actinomycetes > Micrococcales > Sanguibacteraceae > Sanguibacter > Sanguibacter biliveldensis. The sequence continues at coordinate 1,902,095 of NZ_CP138359.1, read as the reverse complement.
ACTATACCTTCTAGATGGTACAGTTACGCCGTGACCAAGACCAACCATGCGCCATCGACAGCACCGACCTCGACCTCCCGGCAGCGCTGGATGCTGCTTGTCACAGTGAGCGCAGGGCTGCTGCTGATCACCCTCGACAACTCGATCCTCTACACCGCGCTGCCGACCTTGACCGCAGAGATCGGTGCTTCCCCGTCGCAGGGCCTGTGGATCATCAACGCCTATCCGCTGGTCATGGCAGGCCTGCTGCTGGGAGCCGGGACGCTCGGTGACCGGGTGGGTCACCAGCGGATGTTCCTCATCGGACTGGTCATCTTCGCCGCGGCTTCTCTGGTCGCGGCCTTCGCGCCCAACCCTGGCGTTCTCATCGCCGGCCGCGCGCTGCTGGCCGTGGGAGCGGCGTCGATGATGCCTGCGACGCTCGCCCTCATCCGCATGGCCTTCACGGTCGAGCGTGAGCGCAACATCGCGATCGCAGTGTGGGGCAGCATCGCGCTGGTCGGCAGCGCCCTCGGGCCGATCGTGGGAGGTGCGCTCCTGGAGCACTTCTGGTGGGGCTCGGTGTTCCTCGTCAACGTCCCGGTCGCGATCGTCGCGTTGCTCGTCATGCTCAAGGTCGCACCGCGCAACGACCCCGACCCTTCGAAGTCCTGGGACCTGATCTCCTCGGTCCAGGTGATGGTCGCGATGGTCGGTCTGGTCCTGGCGCTCAAGGAGGTCACCAAGCCCGGCCCGTCCTGGCCCGTCGTGCTCGCTGCCCTCGTGGCAGCCGCTATCGGTGCGGCGACCTTCACCCGCCGCCAGACCCGACTGGACCAGCCCCTGCTCGACTTCTCGATCTTCCGCACCAAGGCCTTCTCCGCCGGGATCCTCGCCGCCGCATTCGCCATGTTCGCCTCGGGAGGCATCCAGCTCGTCACCAGCCAGCGATTTCAGCTGGTGGAAGGTCTCAGCCCACTCGAGGCCGGTGCGCTGGTCGCGGCCGTAGCAGTCGGCGCGCTGCCGACCGGGTTGCTCGGGGGTGCGTTCTTGCACGTCGTGGGCCTCAGGACCCTCATCGGTGGCGGGCTGGCCCTCAGCGCCGCCGGGGTGGTGGTGACTGTCTCGACCTTCCAGTCCGGCCTGGGATGGATGATCACCGGTCTCGTGCTGACCGGCATGGGACTCGGTGCGTCCATGTCGGTCGCCTCGACCGCGATCGTCGGCAACGTGCCGCCCCGCCGCGCCGGGATGGCCTCGTCGCTGGAAGAGGTGTCCTACGAGTTCGGCAGCCTCACTGCCGTCGCGCTCCTCGGGTCGATGCTCACCGCGATCTACACCAGCACCATCGCCCTGCCACCAGGAGCCCCCGCAGAAGCCGGGAAGTCCATCTCCGGCGCGCTGAGCTCGGGCGCTTCCGAACCTGGCATCCTGGAGGCTGCCTTCAAGGCCTTCGACCACGGGTACTCCGTCGTCATGGTCATCGTGGCGGCGGTCCTTGCAGTCGGGGCAGTCCTGACCACCTCGCTGCTGTGGCGCTACGGCCCGGGAAGCGCCTCCTCGTCCTATGACTCCGGCCACTGACCTTCAAGGAGACTCGTGCGAACCAGCAAGAAGACGCTGATCCTCGACGCCGCCACCCGCGTCGTTCAAGACTCAGGGGTCACAGCGGTGACCTTCGACTCCGTGGCAGCCGAGGCCGGCCTCACGCGCGGGGGGATCATGTACCACTTCCCCTCCCGCGACGACCTCCTGGCCGCGCTGCACGAGCACCAGGCGCAAGCCTGGGACGAGGCCATGACGCGCTCGGCCGGCAAGACCGCCGAAGAGGCCACCGACGACGAACGCCTCGCCGCGTACGTGCGTGTCTGCGCCGACACAGCGACCCGCGCAGAGCTCCAGCTCCTGCTCGAGGGGGTGAGCACACCCGAGTACATGTCGCCCTGGACCGTCGTCATGGACCGGTGGACACCACCGATCGAACCCGATGCGATCGACCCGACCGACCAGGAAACCGTCTCACGGCTCGTCGCACGCCTGGCCGCCGACGGTCTGTGGATGCACGAAGCCCTCTCCAACCAACCCCTACCACCAGCAGTGCGGACCGCGATCGTCGAGCTCATCGCTCAGCCCTTCTCACACCAGCAAGAACCCGCCTGAATCCTCGACACCTCTCCCGCACCAGCCATGACCTCCCGCAGGGTCTCGATCGCGCCGCGCTCCCTGGCTACGCAGTCCATCGCGCGATCGTTCGGGCTGGCCTCAGCGGTGCTGTTAACGGTGGCCGGCGAGTGACACGAGGCGAGGCGTCGGGCACGATGACCTCATGGGCGATGAACTGAGCTGGACTGCCGAGGACGACGCCAGCTACGAGTACGAGTCGCTGCCTGAGTGGCATCCCTCGTTCTTCGTTCAAGTGTTCCGCTCAGGGCTCGAGACCTCCCCGGACGAGGCGATGATCCTCGGAGCGTTCGTCACACCCGAGTCGGCCGGCACCTGAGGCCACTTCTCTCGAGCTCGCACACTCTTCGAGTCCGGCCTAAAGATCAGCATGAGCCCGCTCTACGGGTTCGACGCCCCCGACGTGGCGTACGTGCGCCTGGTCGAGACCGACGAGCACTCCGTGACGAACACAGCGGACGTCCCCGCCACAGCGCACGTCACCCTCGTGTGGCGCCCAGAGATCGCGATCGTCCCAGGGAGCAGCTGGAGAATCCACCACATCGGTGAGCCCGTCCCGTTCACCGAGGTGCCGCGTACCGCCATCGGCACCGACCCACGCACTTCCTGACCAGCCCCCGACCCGCGTCCTATGGGCTCCCCCAAACGATCGTTTCTGGGGCGCACTTGCTCTAGCTCTTCAGGCCATTCAGCGTCGGGGCTGGCAGCACTCAGGTAGCCCGCCAGACGCTATGGCGAGCCACCCACACGGCGGCCGCCGACCAGGCGCGTGCGGGCTGTGCGTGGGTCAGGCGGTCAGAGCGGTGATCTGGTCGGGTCGGAAGCCGGACCAGTGGGTGTCGCCTGCGATGACGACGGGGGCCTGGAGGTAGCCGAGGGAGCGCACGAGCTCGAGGGCGGTCGGGTCCTGGGTGAGGTCGACGACGTCGTAGGCGATGCCGTGCTTGTCCAGGGCCCGGTAGGTCGCGTCGCACTGGACGCCGGCGGGCTTGGAGTAGACGGTGACGGGGCTGGTGGTCATGGGGTCCTCCTGCGGGTGTCGGTCAGGTGAAGGGATCGTCCTGATAGCGGAGCCAGTGCCGTTTGAGCGCCTGGAGTGCAACCCGTAGGGCGGTGGAGGAGAGAGTTTCATGGCCGATGGGAGGAGCGAAGCGACGCGGCCGTGAAACTCTCGGAGAAGCCGGCAGCGCAGCTGCTTGCGCGGAGGGCGCGGCGGCAATGATGGAGCGGCAGGAACGATCCTCGCCTCTCGGGGAAACCGCGGCCGCGCAGCGGCCTCCGTCAGCTCGTCGACGCGCAGCGGCGAGCCGGCTTGTCCACAGCCGACCCGCCCGTTCGAGGGCGCCTCCTGGGCAGACTGGAAGGGCAGGGGGTCAGGACGTGGCTCGCTGTCGGGGCGGGGTCCAAAGACGAGGCTCCGGCTTCACCCCGGCCAATCCGTTCGTACACTTGTTCGATGACCGACGGCCGGCTGTTCCTCGCCCCGCGCAACGCTCTGGCGGCTCCGCCCGAGCGCGCGGTGCGCCGGTGGCCGGGGTCGCACGAGATCCCGGTGCTGGTGCGCCTGGTGTGGTCAACGTCAACGCAGGTCGTCCCAGGCGTAGTGGTGCGCTCGGCGCGCGACCGGGTGCTGGTGCGCTGGCACCCCAGCGCCCGCGAGGCCCAGACACGGATGACGTGGCTCTCGCGTGAGGACGTACGCACCGAGCTGCGCCACCCCGGCACCGGTGAGCCCTGGCCCTCGACGTGAGGGCCGTGCACGGGCGGTAGCCGGTGTGCGGGCTGCTCGTGGGTCCCGTCGTGCCCCTGTGGGCGGGTGGAGCCGCGCAGCGTCGGAGCTCGGGCCGTCCACAGGTGTGCGAGGGGCGCCCCGAGGTGACCACGGTCGGGGGAGCGCGAGGGGGTGTGTCCCCTCGCAAGTCGCGCCGGCGACGTGCGGTGACGACGACGACCCTCCCGGGTCTGCCGCAGGGGGCAGGGCATCCCTGGGACGGGCGTCGGGGTCCGACGCTAGCGCACGGCTGCGGTTCATGGGGTTACTTCACCCCGGCCTGTTGCCCGTTCATCGCCCGGGAGATCGCCCGCAGGTCTCCCACTGCCAGGCAGTCCGGGCACGTGGTCTCGGTGGTGGTGGTGGTCGTGGTGCGCCGGGCGCGATCACCGCGTCGGCGCCTGCAGAGAGCGATGAGGTCTTCTCCGCAGGCGATCGACATGTTCGGCAAGATGCAGTGCACGCCCCTGGCCGCGGTGGCCTGCTCGACCTCCGCGAGGAAGTCGAGCAGGTCGGGGCTGTCCGCGATCGCGCGCGGGCTCATCGGTCCACCTCGTCGTAGTCGGCCGGGCCGTTGTCGCGGGAGAACGCGAAGCCCAGGCCGCCGAAGTCGTAGTGCCCGCCGGGGGTGGGGGTCAGGTGCTCGTCGGCCTGGTTGCCCTCGAGGTCGCGCACGACGAGGGTCTGGCCCTCGAACGTCATGGTCGCCAGCGCCCCCTCCTCGTCCATGAAGTCAGCGACGGCCGCGGCGATCGCCCGCGTGACGATCGGTGTCACGGACCCGTTCCAGGGGGCGCCGGTGGCCACGGCGGGGAAGACGCGGCCGCCGAACTCGAAGAAGAGTCCGGTGCCGCAGCACGGGCAGCAGTCGATGCAGGTGTCTCGCGCGTCGGGGCAGGTGGTCCACTCCCCCGCGTCGTCGGGGGTCATCGCGCCGGTGCAGTCGTCGCAGAACGTCTGGGTGTCGGTGTCCTGGATCTCGGTCGTGGTGTTCATGGGGTGCTCCTCGCGGGTTGGTCCTCGTCGGTTCGGTCGGCCGGTGAGTGCCCTGTTCTTCGGGTCTCACCGGTACGCACGAGGTACCCCCCGGAGCGAGGGCCCCAGAGCCACGCGACCACCGCTGGCGCTTTCGAGCTCGAGTCGGGGACTCTTGGTGCGGAGCACCGTCCTGTTCCCTCTCCCCCACTGCCGGCGGGGGTCGGGTTGTCTGGGGTGCGCAGGGGTGTACCGGCCTGGTGAGACGCCGAACGCACCGACACGACGATGTGCCGGTGCGTTGATCGGGAAGAGGGCGCCGGAGGCGCTCAGCTCGTGGTGCTGCGCCCTGGGCGCGGTGCCACCGTGGTGGTCGCACTGTCTTGGCCTACGCCCGGGTGCGTTGAGCAGCTAGGAGCCGGAGGCGAGTCGCTGCGATGGACTCCCGGGGCGGTAGGCGCGACGTCGCGTAGATGATCCGTGGCTCAACACGAGACCGACCGAACTTGTCGAGGTGTTGGAAGCCAGTGTTGAAAAGTTGTTCGCGATCACCGATGGTGAAAACCAGACGGGCATCCGTTGGCGAAAACCAGAACCGGAGAAAATCTGGCATACAAGTTGTGATCCAAAAACACTTGGACGATACGACCGCAACTGGGATTCACACCTAGTTAGATAACGAGATACGAACCGAGATACGAACCGAGATACGTAGCGGCTTCAAAATTTGACACGAACGTTTTCACACAGTCCGACCGACGCCGCGAGAGACGTATCCGCAGGTCAGCGGCCCATTCGGGAGTCATGGCGGGCGTGCGCGAAGCGGCACCAGAGGTCATTCGACGGCGTCCTCATCTCGCCTGGGCGTCCGACGAACGTCGGCACGGTCTGCGAAATGGGAGAGGACGCATGCCTATTCACACTGCCGCTGGACATTCCCATACCTGAGGGTGTTTGATAGGAAACGCCTCCGACGGAGGTTCGAGAATGGCTCTCGGTCGCTTCATCGGAGGCGTCATGACTGTGGAGGTCGTGACTAGCCTACGCCCTGGTGTAGGCACTTCGAGTCTGCGGTCGCGCCCGTTCTCGGTCGGCAGACCGCAGAAGGGAGTCACGATAAGCTCGTTGGTCACCAGGAGATGAGAAGGCCCCAGCGCTCACCTGGGGCCTGGTGAACGCCGGTCCTAGTCAGCCCCACACGAGCTGACAGGGCCAGGTGGAGAGTCTTCGCGCGTTGCGGTGGTCCGGCCCGTTCAGCGGGCCGGACCGCCGTCGAAGTCGATGGTGAGAATCGCGACGGGGCTGACGGCGTGGAGTGAGCCTGCGGGCACCTCAAGGAGGGTGCCAGCAACCGGATGCGCAGACGTCGGGCCCTAGACCTCGTTGGTCTACCCCCCGCCGCAGCCTGGTCGTGTCCTCAGGTCGAGCCTGACTTCAGGTCCTCGTCGCCCGCATCGGCGGGCTGGCAACCCCCTCCATGGATGCCAGACCGTGCAGCAGGTCTTCGAGAGTGTCCGCGGCACTGTGCTTCGGCTCCCACCCGAGGAGGCTGCGCGCCCGGTCTGTGCTCATGAGCGGTGCGCCCATCGCCATGTCGAGCCACCCGGGGTCTGTGGGGATCAGGCGCAGGTCGTAGGCGATCGAGACGAGCCTGCGCAGCACGGCCGGGGGCACACCGACCGACCTGCCGTGGTCGAGGATGCTCGCGAGCTCGTCGGCCCGCAGCACCTGGTCGTGCGCGATGTTGAAGGCACCCCGCGCGGCGTCGCGGTGCAGGACCGCGGCGAGGTAGGCACGGCCCACGTCGTCGGCGTGGACCACCTGCAGACGCAGGCCCGTCGGCAGCGGGACGACCGGCAGCACCCCGGGTCGCAAGACCGACCGGGGCACGAGAGGACCGAGGAAGTACCGTGCGATCTCGGCCCCGGCGTCGGGCTGGAAGATCAGCGCGGGTCGCAGCCGCGTGACGACCATCTCCGGGTGGGCGGCCTCGACGTCGTCGAGAACCCGCTCCTGCGCTGCTTTGTCCACGCTGTAGTGCGAGGTCGGGACACCACCCGTCGACCAGGTCTCGTCGCGCAGTTTGTCGTCGACGACAGGTGAGTACGCGCCCACCGAGGACGCGACCACCAGGTGGGGCACCCGGGCCGCTGCGGCCGCGAGGGCCACGTGCCGGGTGCCCTCAACGTTCGTGCGCCGCAAGAGCTCGCGGTCCCGGTTCGGCTGGATCAGCCACGCCAGGTGCACCACGGCGTCAGCCCCGGCGAAGACCTGCGCGAGGTCGCCGACGAGCACCCGTTCCCTGGAGCCGTCCCGCGTGAGGTCGTCGAGGGCGACGTCCCGCTGGAACCACTCGACCCCGCGGAAGGGCTCGGCGTCGAGGTCGGGGCGCCGACGCGACACCCCGACGACCGACGTCACCTCGGGCGCCGCGTGCAGGGCACGGAGCAGCCCCGTCCCTGCGTTGCCGCTCGCACCGACGACGACGACCCTCACGCGTGGCGTCCAGCGGGGGCGTCGTGGGTCTCGGCCGTCTGCGCCGTCTCAGCGGCAGCGGTACTCGGGAGCGTCGGGTCGAGGACGACCTTGATGCAGCCGTCCTCCTTCTTCTGGAAGGTCGAGTAGGCGGCGGGGGCGTCTTCGAGGGCCACCCTGTGGGTGCGCAGGTCCAGGACGCCGAGCGGGTCGGTGTCGTCCGAGACGAGCGGGAGCAGCTGGTCGGTCCAGCGGTGGACGTTCGCCTGCCCCATCCGCAGCGTGACCTGCTTGTCGAACATCTCCATGAGGGGCATCGGGTCGATCGCGCCCCCGTACACGCCAGAGATCGACACGGTGCCGCCGCGGCGGACCGTCGAGATCGCCGTGTGCAGGGCAGCCAGCCTGTCGATCCCGGCCTTCTCGATCATCGGGCGCGCGAGCGCGTCGGGGAGCATCCCCGCACCGATCTGCGCGGCCTTGCCGACCGGGGAGCCGTGCGCCTCCATACCGACGGCGTCGATGACCGAGTCGGTCCCGCGACCGTGGGTGAGCGCCTTGACGGCCTCCGGGACCGAGTCGACCTCGCGCAGGTCGATCACGTCGATCCCGTGCCGGCGTGCCATGGCCAGACGCTCGGGGACGAGGTCGACCCCGATGACCTGCCCGGCCCCGCGGTGCCGGGCGATGCGCGCGGACATCTGGCCGATCGGCCCGAGACCCAGGACCGTCACCGACCCGCCGTCGGGGACCTGCGCGTACTCCACGGCCTGCCAGGCGGTGGGCACCACGTCGGAGAGGTAGAGGTACTTCTCGTCAGGAGCACCGTCGTCGGGCACCTTGATCGGTCCGTAGTGGGCCTGCGGGACGCGCAGGTACTCGGCCTGACCGCCGGCGACCTGGCCGTAGAGCTTGGTGTAGCCCAGCAGCGCGGCACCCTTGTCCTGGGAGCGCACCTGGGTCGTCTCGCACTGGGACTGCAGACCGCGCGTGCACATCCAGCAGCGACCGCACGAGATGTTGAAGGGGACGACGACGCGGTCCCCCGGGGCGATGTGCGTGACCTCGGGGCCGACGGCCTCGACGATGCCCATCGGCTCGTGGCCGAGGATGTCACCGGGGTCGATGAAGGCGCCGAGGACGCTGTAGAGGTGCAGGTCAGACCCGCAGACGGCGGTCGAGGTGACCCGGATGACGGCGTCGGTCGCCTCGACGATGGTGGGGTCGGGGACGGTCTCGACGCTGACGTTCTCGCGTCCCTGCCAGGTGAGTGCGCGCACTGTGTGCTCCTCGGGTGATCCAGACGGCCCGGTGGTCCGGGTGGTGCAGCGGATGGGTACGGCCAGGCCCCTGGGCCCGTGCGTCCAGCACGGGCCCAGGGGCCTGAGGTGTCACGGGGCGGGCGTGCCGCCGTTGACGTTGAGCGTCTCGCCGAGCACGTAGCTCGACTCGGGCGAGGCGAGGAACACGTAGGCGGGCGCAAGCTCGGTCGGCTGACCGGCACGGCCCAGCGGCGTCTGCTGCCCGAACTCGGGGAGCGCGTCGGCCGGCTGGCCGCCTGTCGGCTGGAGCGGCGTCCAGATCGGCCCGGGGGCGACTGCGTTGACGCGGATGCCCTTCGGGGCGAGCTGCTGGGCCAGCCCCTTGGTGAAGTTGTTGATCGCAGCCTTCGTCGACGCGTAGTCGATGAGGTTCGGCGAGGGGTTGTACGCCTGGATCGACGTCGTGTTGATGATCGCCGACCCCGGGGGCAGCACCTTGGCGGCGTCGCGGGAGATGCGGATCATCGCCTCGATGTTGATCGTGAAGGTCTGGGTGATCTGCTCGTCCGTGAGGTCTTCGATCGACTCGACGGCCATCTGCTTGCCGGCGTTGTTGACGAGGATGTCCAGCCCGCCGAGCCCGTCGACGGCAGCCTGGACCAGGCCTGCGGTGTACTCGGGGTCCATGAGGTCCCCGGGCAGCGCGACAGCCGTACGGCCCGCCTCCTCGATGATGCGGACGATGTTCTCGGCGTCGCTCTCCTCGACCGGCAGGTACGCGATCGCGACGTCAGCGCCCTCACGGGCGAAGGCGATGGCCGTGGCCGCCCCGATGCCGGAGTCACCTCCGGTGATGAGCGCCTTGCGGCCCTCGAGACGGCCGGTGCCGCGGTAGGAGTGCTCGCCGAGGTCTGCCTCCGGGGTGAGATCGCTGTCGAGACCCGGTTCCGGCTTCTTCTCGGCCGGCGGCTCGATGGCCTCGAACCTCGAGACCGGGTCCTGGAAGGTCAGCTGGTCGTTCGTGCCCGACGAGCGGGTGCTCGCAGAAGTCATGGGGATGGACCTCCAAGGTCGTGATGGGGTCTTCCCACTGTGCGGTCGGCAGGCCGCTCGCGCATCCGGGAGGTCTGTGGACCACTGTCGAGGTCGCGGCGACCTGGTGCCTCGCCGCGTCCAGTCTCACGTCGAGGTGTCGCCCGGGCCCAGCACGAGACGTCCGTCGAGGAGGTCGGAGACCACTGCGGCGACAGTGGTGCCCTGGGCGTAGGCGTGCGCCCGGATCAGCGTGAGCGCATCGTCCGGGCTCACGCGCAGCTGGGCGATCACCATGCCCGTTGCCTGGTGCACCCGAGCCCGTGCAGGCCAGCCGCTGAGCATCGTCGAGGAATCGTCGTCGACGTCGCGCAGCAACGCTCCCCCGATGATCGAGGCGACCACGAGCGCCTCGTCGTCCTGCCGCGTGAGCCTGGCCTCGGACGGCGTGTGGACGCTCAGCACGCCGAGCACCGCCCCGGCGACGAGCATCGGGAAGGAGCTGACACGGAGCGGGCCGACCGCAGCCCGGAGCTCTTGCGCGAGCGAGGACGGCGCGTCAGGGGCGTCTCCCACGACGAGCGTCGCAGGTCTCGCCGTCCGCTGCGCCTCGACGCGCGGCCCGGCCCCGAGGACCTCCTGGAGAGACTCCACCTGCTCCGCGACACGGTCCGTCGTCGCCAGGACGAAGGGGGCGCCCGGGGTCGAGGTGAGCGTCAGGGACCCTCCGCTCGCTCCGAGCAGGGTCGCTCCGGCGCTGCACAGCCGGAGCGCGAGCGGGTTCTCGGGCGGCAGGCGGGCGACGTACAGGGCAAGCTCGGCGAGCACGCTGACGTCGTTGACCATCTGCTGCTCCCTCGTGCTGGCGTACCTGTCATGAGCGGTCCGTGCGGGGCGGCCTGTGCACCGGGCTGCAGATGGTGGACGAAGGCGGTCGACGACGGGGCGTGCCCGCACGCGGGCGTCCGGCTCCTGCAGGCGACCCGAGCACCGTCTTGTGCGTCACACTACGCCTGAGCGTGGTCGGGGGCTCCCGGACCTGTCGACGGCGGCAGGCGATCGGCCCCGCACGAGCCGTCCCCGGCCCACCCCGCCCCGCTCTGCCCGACCCAGCCGACCCAGCCCGCCCTCCCCGGGTACGCACGAGGCGCCCGACCAGCGAGACCCGGAGGGGGTGGGGTCTCGCCGGTCGCGCGCCGGTCCGTGGGGGTCGCCACCCCTGTCAGGGGCGGCGACCGGTCGGTCACCCGAAGGTGGCCGTGAAGATCTGGACGTCCTTCGGGAGCTCCAGCTCGACGGTGCCTGTCGTCGCAGCATCACCCTCGAGGACCGGGTAGAGGTTCGGGTTGCCCGAGACCTCGATCTCCTTGGTGTCGACGGTCTTGCCGTCGGCGTCCTTGATCGTCGCCTTCACGGTGCCTTCTCCGCCGAGGACGGTGAAGACGTTGGTTCCCGAGTAGGCGAGCTGGACTGTCGCACCGTCAGCGGCCGCCGTGGCGCCCTGGGGGTCGAGGGTCCAGGACCCACCGAGGGAGAAGGTGTCCTTCGGCTGGTCAGGGTTGACCGTGAACTCACCGGTCTTGTAGTCCTGCTCGCCGGAGTAGTTGACGACCTTCGTCGAGGAGAAGTACGTCTCGGGAGTCGTCTTGTCCTGCGGGGTGCCGTCGTCGACCGAGGTCTCGGGCGGCAGCTCGACACCGGGGTTGGCCTGCTCGAGGAGCTCACGGACCAGCTTCTCGGTGTTCTCGTAGCCACCCTCGCCGAAGCGGATGTGGCGGACCGTGCCGTCAGAGTCGATGAGGTACTGCGCGGGCCAGTAACGGTTGCGGTACTTGGTCCAGGTCGAGTACGCGTTGTCCTGGGCGACCGGGTACGTCACGCCGAGCTGCTCGGCACCGGCGACCACGTTGCGGGTCTCCCGCTCGAAGGCGAACTCAGGGGTGTGGACACCGATGACCTCGAAGCCCTTGCCGACGTCCTTGTACTGGTCGTACCAGGCGTTCACGTGCGGGATCGCACGCTGGCAGTTGATGCAGGAGTAGGCCCAGAAGTCCACGAGGACGACCTTGCCCTCCTGCTTGAGGTCGGAGAGGTTCAGCGCCTCGTCACCGGGCGTGTTGAACCAGTTGTTGATGCCGCTCAGCTGGGGCGCAGGGCCACAGCTCTCGAGCTCGGACGCACCGTTGGAGCAGTTGGACAGCTCACGGTTCTCGTCGGTGACGATGCCACCGAGGTCGAGGGCCTCCTGCACGGTGCCCGACTCGTTGATCTGGGACTGCAGCGAACCCGTGTAGTCGGGCAGTGCACGCTGCAGGTACTGCGGGAGGTTGAAGGCCAGACCGATCGCCAGCAGGATCATGGTCACGCCGCCGAAGATGCGGATGCCCTTGGTGTGGCGCTTGAAAGCACCCACACGCTCGGCGACCCGACGGCCGGCCAGCGCGAAGATCAGCAGCGGGATGGCCGCACCCACCGCGAAGGAGACCGTCAGGGCGACGGTGTCAGCCCCGATGTTCCCGGTCGCACCGGCGACGGTGATCGCCGCGAGGACCGGACCAGCACACGGCACGTACAGGACCCCGAGGCCCAGGCCGAGGAGAAAGGCCCCGCGGTCCTGTCGCGCCGAACCGCGCCGTGCACCCAGTGCTGCGATGCGTTGGAACGGTCGTTCGATGACCTCCTCGAGGCGCGGCACGATCATCCCGATTCCGATGATGGCCAGCAGCGAGAGCCCGACCCAGCGCAGCAGGTCCTGAGGGAGACCGAGCGCGTTGAGGATCAGAGAACCGAGGAGGGTGAAGAAGGAGAAGCTCAGCACGAGGCCGGAGATGACGAGGTAGGGGCGCAGAGACTTCCGGCGTGCGGAGACCTCCTTGGCGGGCTTGCCGTCAGCAGGCTTGCCGTTCGTGCCCTTGCCCTTGCCGATGCCGACCGAGTCGCCGGCACCCACCTTGGGCCGGTCTGCCACGGCGACGGTGCCGCGGCTGTTGATGGTGACCGCGCCCGGCGCCCCGGCGAACAGGGACGAGGTGGGTGCGGCAGCTGGTGAGGAACCGTCGGCCGAGGCCGTCGTCCCGTCTGTGCCTTCGCCCGGAGCGCCAGGACGAGCGCCCTGGATACCTCCTGCGAAGAAGATCACCGGGAGCATCGGAAGGATGCACGGTGAGATACCGGTGATGAGGCCACCGATGAGCCCGATGAGAATGAGCGTTTCCATGGCAGCGGTTCGTTCTCAGAGGCCGCCCGGATGGGTCTGAGAAATATCCATGTCCCACCCATCCGGACCCGCCACCGGCTCCGAACTGTCCGTGAGTCGCCCCGGAGAGGGAGGCCGAGAAAAAAGATTCTCGTCCACACCCATCCACCGTCACAGCGGCTCCGAACTGATCGTGAGACGCCCCGCAGACGTGGGGCGGCAGAGCTGAGGAGAGACCGATGAACGTTCTTACCCGCAAGTCCTACGCAGTCACCAGCGTCGCAGTCCTCGCCCTCTTCGGACTGTCGGCATGTTCGTCCGACGACACCGCCGACGACAGCGCGTCGGTCAACGCCACGACCGAGGCGCCGGCCATGACCGACGACCCCACCACGGACGCCATGACGGACGACGCGACCGAAGACGCCACCGACGGCGCCATGATGGACCCGGCCGCGAACCTCGTCGGCCCCGGCTGCGCCGCCTACGCGGAGGCTGTCCCGGACGGCGCCGGCTCCGTGACCGGCATGTCGACCGACCCCGTCGCCGTGGCCGCCTCGAACAACCCGCTCCTGACCACGCTCACCGCAGCTGTCAGCGGCGAGCTCAACCCGGACGTCAACCTCGTCGACACGCTCAACGGTGGTGACTTCACGGTCTTCGCACCGGTCGACGACGCCTTCGCCAAGATCGACCCCGCCACCATCGAGGGCCTCAAGACCGACGCCGACACCCTCACCAAGATCCTTACCTACCACGTGGTCCCCGGCCAGCTGACCCCGGACCAGATCGTCGGAGAGCACGAGACCGTCGAGGGTGGCATGGTCAACGTCACCGGTTCCGGTGACGAGCTCATGGTCAACGACGCCAACGTCATCTGCGGTGGAGTCGTCACCGCCAACGCGACCGTCTACCTCGTCGACTCGGTCCTGATGCCGACGATGTGACTCTGACGTAGGTGCCCCACGGCACCGGCACGGCGTCAGCGCACCAGAAGGGCCCGCTCCCCCCGCCCGGGGAGCGGGCCCTTCTGCGTGCCCGGGGGCAGAGCGCGGGACGGTGAGATGAGCGGTCGCGCGGTCACGCGGTCACGCCGTCACGCGGTCACGCCGTCACGCGGTCACGCGGTCACGCGGTCACGCGGTCACGCTGTCGCGGCCGCGGTCGCAATGGCGCGGTCGGGCTGTCGCGCGGTGGCGAGGCGTTCGGTCGTGCGGCGGCGAGGCGGACGAGCGGACGAGCGTCGCCCCGATGTGGGTGGTGAGCTGTCCAGCTTCTCGTTGTCCCCGGGCCCGAAGGGACCAGCTGCCCCCGACGTGGGCTGCTGAGCAGCGCCCGATGGTGTGAGGCCAGCACCTGGGTGGTCGCGACGAAAGCGGTCGAGCCTGACGACCACCGGCGGACACCGCAGCGCGTCCTGTCGCGTCATGCCACCTCACGACGCAGTGTGTCTCAGCGCGTCGGCAACGCGCCGCAGCACCGAACCGAAGCGCCGACCAGCACCAGCCAGCGCAACCGGCACGGCTGTCGGGCTCCGACGAGCCGACGGCCCCCAGCCAGACGGAGCGAACTGCCGTGCTCGTGAGCAACGAAGTCGCACCATCTGCAACCAGGTCGTACGGACACGCCAGAACTTCCGGCAGAGCAGAGCAATCTGGCGTGTCCGTACGACCTCGAGTGAATCCGTACGACCTCGGGTCTGGCGGTACGACCTCGAGTGGGTCCGTACGACCTCGGGTCAGGCTTCTCCTGCGACCTCGGATCGTTCGGTGCGACCTCGAGTGGGTCCGTACGACCTCGGGTGGGTCCGTGCGACCTCGAGTGGGTCCGTACGACCTCGAGTGGGTCCGTACGACCTCGAGTGGGTCCGTACGACCTCGAGTGGGTCCGTACGACCTCGAGTGGGTCCGTACGACCTCGAGTGGGTCCGTACGACCTCGAGTGGGTCGGTGCGACCTCGGGCATCGCGGCCGGGGATGCAGGACGCAGCAGAGGCGGGGCGACCTCTCGGTCGCCCCGCCTCTGTGGTGGAGCCGTCGTGCCGCCCTGCTGGGCGGCACGCGGTGTGCGGGTCGCGTCAGATCTCGACGGCGACGATCGGGTCCGTGGTCGGCTGCTCCGAGCCGCCCCGGGGTTCGACGGTGACAGCCAGCGTCGAACCTGAGCCGGCCTCGACGAGGGCCGAGGTCGAGCCGTCTTCGGGGTGCATCAGACCGAGCGAGCTGATCTGCTCCCCGTCGATGACCCAGAGCTGGTAGTCGCTGTCGGCGTCGGCGTCGGCCATCTCCGAGGTGGAGAGGAACACGCGGTCGGCAGAGACGAGAGCACTGACCTCGCCACCTCCCTCGACCTCGGCCCGCAGGACGCGGGAAGTCGGGTCGGCGACCATCTGGGCGACGACGTCAGCCTCGGCCTGCAGCTGCTGCTGCTGGGAGTGCGACTGCACGGCGATGCTCGTCGGGACCGCGATGCCCGCGGCCACTGCTGCGGCGACCCCGAGGGTGACCCATCGGCGACGCACTGTGGACGGGCGTCCTGCGGCGGACTGCTTGTGCCGCTTCTCGGCGAGGCGCACGGGCGCCGCCGCCGGCTGCGTGATCGACGCGAGCACCTGGCTGCGCATCGACGCCGGAGGTGCGGTGTCGACGGTGAAGGCCGCCACGACCTCACGGAACTCGTCGAGCTCTCGGCGTGCGTCGGGGTCGGCGGCCACGAGGCGCTCGACCTGGCGTCGCTCGAGGTCGTCGACATGGTCGAAGACGTACGGGGCGATGAGGTCCCGAGGGCCTTCGGGGGTCAGGTCGTCTGTGTCAGGCATGGTCCACCCCCAAGCAGTTGCGAAGCCGGATGAGACCGTCGCGGATGCGGCTCTTGACGGTCGGGAGGGAGGCACCGAGGTCTTCGGCCACCTCACGGTACGTACGGTCGCCGTAGTAGGCACGCATGACGGCATCACGCTGGGTGTCGGTCAGAGACCCCAGACACCTGCGGACGCCTGCGGCCTCGAGCCGCTGCTCCACGTGCTCGGCAACCATGTCGTACTCACCTCCTGCGCCCTTCTCGTCCGTGTCCTTCTGGTCACGGTGTCGTCGGGCTTGCTCTGAACGGACCCTGTCGACAGCTCTGCGTCGCGCGAGGGTGACCACCCAGGTACGGGCGGACCCACGGGCTGGGTCGAACCGTGCGGCTGTCTGCCACACCTCGACCATCACCTCCTGGGCCACCTCTGCGGCATGATCCGGGTCACGGAGCACACCGAGAGCCGTTCCGTAGGCTGCAGGCGCAAGCGAGTCGTAGACGGGGGCGAACAGCTCCGGGTTGCCGTCGGCGCACGCGCTCAGCGCTGCGTCGATCGCATCGGGTTGACTCGTCCTCGGGTTTGGCACCCGCTCAGTCTGCCTCACGTCCTGGGATTCGTTCGATCTGGACACCCCGGCGACGCCGGGGATATCAGAGGTTCGGAGCCCTCGCACGCCCGGATGGGTCAGAGTTGCCGAACTGTGATCGAGACCCGTGTGACATCGGCGGTCACCGGTCGCGCAGCACGGTCAGGAGGGCTCCCCCGCGAGCACGCGCTGCCCGGGTCCCGCGACCAGAGCGACCGGGAACGGACCATCCGGACAGACAGCAGCGGCCCACCCCCGTGTTACTGGGGCGGGCCGCTTCTCTATGTCATGAGACCAACAGCTGTTACCACATCGCCTGCTCAGGCATTTGTTCTCATCCCTGAGCTTGAACCGCTCCCGGCAAGCTTGGGAGCCATCGTGTGGTGCCTTCGGTTCACATGTTGTCCGTAGCCAACCGACATACGCAACCATGTGCCGAACCGGGTCGTTGGGCGGGTGTTGGCACCGCGCATCGAACCGAAGTGTGATTCCTGCGTGCCAGTTGAACGGCATCTGCAAGGATCGTCGGCGTGAACCGACTTCGTAGAACTTAGCACAGGTTCGGCGAGCCGCGCAAGGGTCGTCTGTGCGAGGTCATCGCACCTGCACGACAGGGCCGACGGTCGACCGTGCCCACGACAGATAGGCGAAGCCTGTCGGCGCGGTGGCCGAGACGACGCCGACACGCAGTGCGGTGACCGAGTAGGTCGGGCTCGTGTACGGCAGCGCGCCGGGCACCGGGACGGTCCCCGGCGGCGCACCGGCGACGTCGGGCTGGACGTTCACGGCGATCGCCAGGGCACCCGGCATGCGGTTCGCCACAGCCTGGACCGCGGTGACCAGGGTGCCCCGCCGGGTCGTCAGCGTGGTCCCGAGCGTCGTGACCTGCCCGACAGGTTGTGCCGTGAGCGCGCTGCTCATCGCTGTCAGGAGAGCAGCCGGCAGAGCCGCCCGCATCCTCACCGCGTAGGAGTTCACGGTCAGGCCCGGCAGGAGTGCACCCAGGATCGGGTTGAGCACGGCAGCCAGCCCCGTCTCGGTCACGACGGGGGCGAAGACAGCGCTCCGGTCGAGGTAGGCACCGATGGTGCCCACGTGCTGGGAGCGGGTCGAGGTCACGTCGAGCAGCCCCGCGGTCCTGGAGGCCACGGTCACGTCAGAGGTCACCGTCACCGCCCGGACCGCCGAGAGCAGCGCCGCAGAGACCTGGTTCGACCAGGTCTGGACGAGGGCGTCGACCCGCGTGGCGATCGACGCGACTGCCGCGCTGCTCAGCTGGAGCGAGGTGTTCGGCGCCAACCCGTTCAACCCCGCCGCGTCACTGCCGAGGAGCGTCGCGAGGTTGACCGTCACCCGGCCGTTCACGAGGTCGACCGTCACCTTCCCGTCCGTCAGCGGGGTGGTGCGCAGCGCCCCCAGGGCCGTGGTGAAGTCCGGTGTCGTGACCGTCACCGTGCTCGAGGTCCGCGTCGCCGTGAGCCCGGTGACCACAGAGTTCGACGCGTTCTGCACGCCGTTGGTGATCGCGACGGCGACCTGACCGTTCGTCCCGCCGAGGGCCGACACGGCCGTACCGAGCGAGGTGACCGTCGCGTTGACGTCGGTCACGAGCGCTGCGACCGTCGGGCTGTCGATCTGCAGGCCGAGGCCAGCCACGCCGTAGCTGCGGGTGATCCCGGTGACAGTCCCGGGGCCCCAGAGGTCGTCGAGGAGAGACGAGCAGAAGTCCAGGGACGCGCTCGAGCCTGTCGCCCCGACCGACATCCTCGTGGCGGTCACGTTCGTGATCCCCGAGAACACCGACGAGAGGTCCAGGACGGCCGGTTGCGGGAGCTGGTTCGCGGGGGTCGACGCGCCGACGAGGACAGCACCTGTCGCGTCCACGAGACCTGAGGCGGCTGCGGCGCGGCCCTTGGTCGTCACCTGCGCGACCTGGTTGAGGGCACCGGGCGACCCCGTCGGCAGCCCTGTGCCCAGACCCGAGACGGAGAGCCCGGTGATCCCGGTCAGGCCGGTGACCGCGAGCGGGTTGCCGTAGGTGTCGAGTGTCGGGTCGCCGTCGTTCGGTGCGAGGTCCGTCGCTGTCGACGGCGTCGGGACGGCCGCCGTGGTCGGGGTGCGCGCGAGACTCATCCCCCGCGCCGCCGCGAGCCCTTCGAGGTCGGTCCCCAGGAACGACCCGCCGAGCGCCTTCGACTGGGCCTGCGCCCGGAAGTTCGTGTCCGTGCCGCAGCGGATCTGCGAGGTCCCGACGGTCCCGTGCGTCCACTCCTGGTCGGTCCACGACGCGAGGGTCGGCACTGCGCGCAGCGCTCCGCCGACCACGAGCACGCCGGCGAGCAGGCAGACGAGGACGGCGTCCCAGCGCACCCGGCCGAGCGCGCCTGGGCTGAGAGGCTCGAGCCTGCGCCGGCTCGTCATCGACGGTCTCCACGAGTCGGGGCGGCAGCCTCGACGGCGGGTCGGCGGCGCCCTGCTGCGTGGGCGGTCGTGAGCACCCCGCCGGCGACGAGCGCCAGCCCGGCGACCCAGAGGAGCAGAGCACCGCCGGCGCCGGTGGTGGGGAGCAGACCGGCAGTCCCTCGACCGGGGAGGTCTCCCCCACCGCCGCCCGCCGGCGGGGTGTCGCCGCCGTCTCCCGGGCCACCGGGACCCCCCGGCGAGCCTGACGGTCCGCCGGTCGGCTCGCCCGTCGGAGATCCGGTCGGGTTCCCCGTCGGCTCGCTCGTCGGCGGGTCTGTCGGCGGATCGGTGGGCGGCTCTGTCGGCGGGTCGGTCTCGCCGGGGACCGCCTCGACAGCCGTGATCCCGAGCCCGAGCGAGCCCGTGAGACCCATGAGGGCCGTGTCGGCCCGGTTCTCCGGTGTGTCCTCGATCGACAGCGTGACCATCACGTACGAGGGGTCCCGGGAGTCGACAGCGTCCAACCAGTACCGCGGGCTGGACGTCGACAGGTCGTCGTCGGGGGTCGCCGTGGCGATCACGGTCCGCCCGAGGTCGCAGGACGGACCCCCAGGCCCGTCGACCCACTCGACCGAGCAGCGCTCGACCACGACGACCACACCGTTGGGGACCTCCATGAGCGCGCCGTCCTTGCGGATCTGGAGCGTGAGCCTGGCGCCGGCGACACCGTCGACCGCGGCGTCCACGAACCAGTAGGCCGGCTGCCCGGGCCTGAGGTCGGACAGCTCGGCGATCCCCCAGTCCGAGGACACCAGCAGCTCAGGATCGGGCTCTGCCACCTCGAGGGCAGCCGGCGACGGGACGGTCAGGACGTCGGCGCGGGCGGCGAGGACTGCTCCGAGGACGATCATGAGCGCACCCACGGAGGCGAGCGCCACGCGTCGCCCCCTCGTCCTCTCACGTCCACGGACCTGACCCTCCCCTGGCACCCTGCTCACCTCCTGCCCCTTCCTCAGGCGTCCCGCCTGCGGTCGCCGGTCAGGTCGGTCTCTCGTGCGTCGTCGGTGGTGGTCGCAGTCCCTCGCGCAGCGTGGCGCGTGTCGTCCCGGGAGCAGATCCGACGGTGGTGCCAGCCGGTGCCAGCCCGCCGTTCTGCGTCGCACCGTCCTCTGCCTGCTCCGGCTCCCCGTCTGCGTCGTCCTCGTCGCGCGGCCAGAAGACCCACACGGTGAGCGCAGCCACCACCGTCGTGAGGATCGCGAGGGTCTTGGGCTGCGCGAGCAGCGTCACGGCGTACCCGACGTAGGGGGCTCCGACGACGACCCTGTCCGCCTCGGTCACCGTGTAGAGCTCGAGGTCTTGCGTCGCGTTGTCGTCGCCCTTCAGCACGAGCTCCCGCGCACCGTCTCCGGTGCCCGGGTCCGCGACCGACACGACGCGGTGGGTCACCGGGAGCCCGCCTGCGGCGCGCGGGACCGTCACGACGTCCCCGGGCTCGATCTCGTCGGCCGCCACGGGGACCGCGACGGCTGCGGCACCTGTCGGGTAGGTCGGTGCCATCGACCCTGTCTTGAACAGGACGAGGGACCAGCCGAGGAGGAGGGAGAGCAAGAACCAGAGGATCGCGAGCGCCCCGACGACGCTCGCGACGTTCAGGCAGGCCTGCTGGACGCGTCCCGACCCACGGGACGCGCGGGTCACCCGGAGACCGCCGAGAAGTTCCAGGCGGGCGCCGCGGTGCGGCCCTGGAGCGCGCTGAGCGCGGTCCCGTTGGGGAGCGTCGGGTTGGCCGGCAGCGTGATCTCGAAGCAGTAGTGCTGCACGTTGCCTCCAGCTGCGCTCAAGGCCTGACCGGCGCTCGCGCCTGTCGTGGCGAGCGGGCCGTTGGCGATGATCGTCCCGGCGGTGAAGGCCGCGGCGTTGCAGGTGGTGGTCGTCGCGCTCACGGCGACGCGGACGGTGAGGGCGTTGAACAGCGCCTGGTTCGCGTCCGTGACGGTGATCCCGGTCGCCGGGACAGCGGGCTGCAGCGTGACGGTGCCGGCGATCGACCCGGCGACGGTCCGCAGCGCGACGGGTGCGTAGACCGCATCCCCGGGGGTGAGCGTCAGCGCGGAGACCCCGAACTGGACCGCCCCACCCGGGTTCGTCTCGTTCTGGACGAAGGACGCCTCGGTGTACGGGTTGGTGACGTTCTGCTCGACCTCGAAGACCGAGGTCCCCAGGCCCGGCCCGTTGCCGGCGGCGTTGCCGGCGAAGACCCACTCGGTGTCCGTCCAGGCTGCCAGGGTGACGGTGGCGCCGAGCCCGAGGACGGCGCCCCCGGCCAGCATCGCCTTGAACTTCGAGCTCCGACGCGTCCCTCGTGAGACCTTCGCCGTCCGCCGTCCTGTCATGGTGCTCCCCTTGTGAAGTGTGGTGCTCTTCCGGTGCCCCCTGGTCACCGGAAGAGCGGCGGCGCGACGTGGTGCGCCAGCCATGAGACGACGCTAGGTCGGGCCTGGCCGATCACCATGCGCCCGGGCGTGATCCCGGTAGCGGGTGACGACCATCCACGCAGTACGGGTGAGTCTCGGGGAGCGGGACCGGTAGTCCCCCAGTAGTGTTTGCAGTGTCGAGCGTCACATCCGCGGTCCGGACGCAGCACCCCGGCCGCACCCACCCCCGGGGACAGACCTGGCCGCCGGTGGGTCGTGCCGCGAGCACGGGCACCGATCTGCGGGGGGCAGAGATGACCGACGGAGCGAACGCCAGAGAGCGCGTGAGCGGGCAGCGCGGAGCCGGGGCTGCGGGGCGGCGAGGACGAGCGCCCAGGCCGGCTCGCGACCAGCTGGTGCTGGAGGCAGAGCGCCACGTGCGCTCCGGGACGAGCGTGGTGGTCCTCGGGGTCCCGGGCTCTGGGCGGTCCTACCTCGCAGCACGGGTCGTCGAGTCTGTGCCGGACCTCAAGGTCGTGGCGGTCCGATCGGCCACGTCGACCCCAGGGCTCATCGTCTCGTCAGTGCACGACCCGTCCCGGGCGGCCGGGTCGGGCTCGGTCCGCCGGATCCCCACGGTCGCTGCGGGCGCCGAGGACCTCACAGCCCTCGGGGGGACCTCGTCGGCCGCAGGGGCGACCGTCGTCCTCGCGGACGACGCCCACCTCCTCGACGAGGACCACCTGCAGATGCTCTGCGACCTGGCCTCCGACGGCCGGATCGTGCTGGTCGCCACGACCGACACGCCCTCGACGGCGCCGACGGCCCGCGCTTCCGCAGTCGCCCGGCTCACGTCGCTCTGGCTGGACGCGGGTGCTGGGCGCATCGACCTCACGGGCCTCTCGGACGCCGACGGGCACGACCTCGTCAGGTCTGTCGCGGGCAGCGGTCGCCTCGACCTCGCGGTCCGGCACGCGATCCTCGCCGCGAGCGGTGGTTCTCCCGTGACGATCCGCGAGCTGACCCTCGACGCGCTGCGCAGAGACCGGGCAGCCGCTGAGCGCGACCTGCTGGGCATCCACGGCACAGGGCACCTGCCACCCCGGGTCGCCGAGCGGGCCAGGCGCCGGCTCGCGAGCCTGTCGACCGAGGACCGGCGGGCTCTCGTGCTGCTCTGGCGGCTGGACGGCTTCGACCCGGAGCGGGCCGCCCGGTACGTCGGCGAGGGCACGCTGCGTCGGCTCGTCCGGCACGGGTGCGTCACCCCCACCGGGGCGGGGTCCTCGACGCTGCGGGCGACCCCCGTCGACGCCGAGGCCGTGCTGCTCGACGACCCTGAGGGGTCCTCTGGTCCACAGCTTGCCCGTGCGCTGCGAGCGATGATCGAGCTCGACGGTGCAGGAGTCGTGCTCGGACCCTTCGAGTGCCTCGTGCTGTCGGACGCGTGGGTCGAGTCAGCCGGGGGCCCGCAGTCCGTGACCCCCTCGGTCACCCCGCGGCAGGTGAGGCGGATCTCGACAGAGGCCGCACGCAAGGCCAACGCCATGCTCCAGCCCTACGGTGCGCTGTCGCACGCGATGCTCGCCCTCGACAGCGCCGTCAGCCCCGACAGCGCAGGCAGCGGTGACAGCACCCGCAGCGACGCGCTCGGAGGCAGCCGCCGTGCTGCTGCGGCTGTCGAGGCGTCTCGGGCGCTGGCCGCCCTCGGCAGCGTCCGCGCTGCGCACGACATCCTCGGCCGGGGTCTCGAAGGGCTCCCGGTGCCGCACGCACAGGACGCCGGGGAGGGCCCGACAGCCGGCGGCCCAGCCGGGCCACTCTCGGGGCCGGGCGAGGAGCTCGAGCTCCTCGCCCTGTGGCGGGCCGAGCTCGACGACTGGGACGGGGCCCGTGGTGAGGGAGCTGGTGGTGAGAGAGCTGGTGGCGACGGAATCGGAGCCGACGCCGCCGACAGACCCGTCCGGTCCGTCGAGACCCTGCGCGCTGCGGTCCACGCGCTGCGCGCCATGCACTGGCGCGAGGCACTCGGGCACGCCCGAACCCTCATGGAGGACGACAGCGCTGCCCTCGTCCTCAGGCTGCGCGCCTGTGCGCTGGCGGGGACGTCGGCCGCCTTCCTCGGTCACGGCGCCGAGCTCGAGTCGATCACCACGAACGGCCGACAGCTGCACGCGCGCCTCGTCGCACAGGCGGGCTCCCCCACCGCGCAGCAGGTCGTCGACGAGGGGACCGCGTTCTTCTCGGCGTCGCTCGCCGCGCACCTGGCCTGCGCCGTCGGGCTCGTCGACACGCCGTCGCGCCTGGACGCCCTCATGCAGCGCGCCGTGGCCGCCCGGGACGTCGCGCACACGAGCACACTGAGCGCTCTCGCGGGGTACGTCGCCCTCGCTGCGGGCGACGACGCGACGGCCGAGGCCGAGGTCGGCGCAGCGCTCGCCAGGGCGCCGCGCCCCTCGACCCACGAGACGCACGCGTGGTTCGTGACGATGCGGGCAGCGGCCCTGGCCCGTCTCGGCCGGACCGCCGAGGCCGACGAGCTCTGCGCAGCCGTCGAGGCTCCGGGGACGACGACCTCACGGTGGTCGCGCTATCTCGTGGACTCCGTCCGGCGTCTCGTGGACCCGACCACCGCCGCACCTCCTGTCGCGCCGACCCCGTTGCGTGCCGCCGAGGCCGCAGCCCAGCCGACCATCGCGCTCCTCGCGGCGGCGGAGGCTGCGTCGAGCGTCGACGGCTCGGTGCGGCGCCAAGACCTCGTCGACGCCGCGACGGCCGCTCGCGAGCAGACCGACATCGGGTCGTTGCAGGCGGTTGCGGACTACGTCATCGCAGCGTCGACAGCCGACGCCGCGACGCTGGCCGACCTCACCCGGACCTTCGAAGGGCTGGGCATGCGCCAGCTCGCGGACGCGTGCGAGGAGCAGGCGGTCAGGCTGCTCGACCCTGACAGCCCGCACGCGCTCTCGGCGTGGCGGGACCGGGCAGCCCGGTCGGACGGAGACGGGTCAGAGGAGGCACTGACCACCCGCGAGCGAGAGGTCGCGGTGCTCGCCGGGCGGGGGTTGAGCAACCGCGAGATCGCCGGTCGTCTGTTCTTGTCGGTGCGGACCGTCGAGTCGCACGTCTACCTCGCGCGCCGAAAGCTCGGAGCCGCGACCAGGCGTGAGCTGGCGGGACGGCTGGCGGAGCTCGACGGTCACCACCGGTACTGAGGTCCGCGGTTCGCAGTGCGGGACCTGCGCCTCAGTGCGAGACCTGCGCCCGTCTGCGCAGTCGCTCCTGTGGGCTGCACCACGAAGTTTCAGAACTTCTGAACGACCAACTAAGGTGAGCCTTCACTAAGCCGCACCCTGCGGCCTCGGACGAAAGGCTCCACCCATGCTCGCTCTCCCCTCAGCGCGCCGGCCCGTGCTCGCGGCAGCGCTCGTCGCCGGAGCCGTCGCCCTCGCCGGCTGCGGGTCCGCCGACAGCACCGCCGAGTCGTCGACAGGCACACCGGCCACGACCGACGGGGCCTTCCCCGTCACCATCGAGAGCGCCCTGGGCGACGCGGTCGTCGAGAGCGCCCCCGAGCGGGTCGTCACCCTCGGCATGGGGTCGGCGGAGACCGCGATCGCGCTCGGTGTCACCCCCGTCGGGATCGAGGAGTACCCCTGGGGCTCCGACGACACCGGCTACCTGCCGTGGATCCACGAAGCGCTCGAGGAGTCCGGCGAAGACCTCCCGGCGCAGTTCACCGGCGGGACGGAGATCGACATCGAGGCGATCCTCGAGCTCGAGCCCGACCTCATCCTCGCGCCGTGGTCCGGGATCACGCAGGAGCAGTTCGACACGCTCTCCGAGATCGCCCCGACGGTCGCCTACCCCGACCTCGCGTGGAGCATCGACTGGGACGAGCAGATCACGACGATCGGCGAGGCCCTCGGTCAGCCTGACGAGGCGCAGGACCTCATCACCGACATCGAAGACCAGTTCACCGAGGCCGCCGCGGCGCACCCCGAGTACGCCGACGTGACCTTCTCGTACATCTACACCACCGATCCCGGATCGCTCGGGGTGTTCCTGCCCGACGAGCAGCGGGTCGCGATGGTCCGCGGGCTCGGGCTCACGGTCGACCCCGTCGTGGAGACCTTCGACGAGACCGAGGGCACCGACTCCGCGCTCATCGGGCTCGAGAACGCCGACAAGCTCGCCGGCTCCGACCTGATCTTCACCTTCTACTCCGACGCCGACGCGCGCGCCGAGACCGAGGCCCAGCCGCTCTACCAGGCGATCCCCGCGATCAGCCGTGGGTCTGTCGTCGCGCCGACCGACCAGAGCTTCGTCACCGGGTCCTCGATCATCAACCCCCTCACGGTCCCGTGGGCCCTCGAGCGCTTCGTGCCGATGATCGACGAGGCCGTCGGCAAGATCGAGCAGTAGCAGCAGGGCGGTCAGGGCAGCAGAGCGGGTCAGGGCAGCACAGCGGTCAGGGCCGGGGCGGGTTCTCGTCCGCCCCGGCCAGACCCTCTTTGTGCCGCGCCCACTCCGACCGCAGCGTGCCGTAGTAGCCGAGCAGCCACTCCATGTACCCGTGCATGTTGCGGATCCGCTCGTGGGCGGGTCCCGAGGGCGGCATGAGCTCGAGCGCCGTGCTCGCGAGCTCTCGCTGCTTGACGAGGTAGGCGTGCTCGTTGTCGAGGAAGCCGCCCCACACGTCGGCGTCCATGACGAAATAGTGCGAGCGGTCCCCCGGGCGCCTGACGCGGCGGACGAAGCCGATCTCGACGAGCCGCCGTGTGTAGGTCGAGACCGACCCACGGCTCGCCCCCGAGGCCTTGGCCAGCTCGTCCGCCGAGACCGGCTGGTCGCTCAGCAGGAGGTGCCCGACCATCCGTCCCTCGATCACCGAGAGACCCTGCGACGACCAGTACTGCGCGTAGCGGTCGACGAACCAGGGCTCGAGCTCGGCTCGGTCCCGAGGGGCGGGGTCGTCGTCACGCGGGGCAGAGTCGTCACGCGGGGCGGTGGCGTCACGGGTCGGGTCGGGCATCTGCCGATCTTCTCAGGCCCGGGATGCGCTCGCCGCGGTGCCACGCGGGGTCCGGCCGGGGCGGCACGTCAACGCTCCCCCGCGTCCCGGGCGACGAGGGCTGCCTGCACGCGCGAGCTCACCCCGAGCTTCATGAGGACACGGGAGACGTGTGTCTTCGCCGTCGCGGCACTGACGAACAGCTCGGTCGCGATCTGCTGGTTCGTCAGCCCGCGGCCGAGCGCCTCGAGCACGTCGCGCTCCCGCGGCGTCAGGTCGCCGAGCCGCGCGACCGGGTCGCTCACCTGCTCGGTCGCAGACTGTCGCCGCGGCGGTGCCACGACCGACGGCGATGCTGACGGGTGTGGCTGCCCTGGCTGGTCCGGCCGTCCTGCGGGGGCTCGCTGGGCTGGTGCAGGCTGAGCCGCGGCCAGCGCCCGGATGACCCGCCGCGTCACCTCGGGGGCGAGGACCCCGTCACCGTCCGCCACCCGGCGGACCGCGTCGACCAGCTCGTGCGGCTCGGCTGACTTCAGCAGGTACCCGGCAGCGCCGGCACCGAGCGCTCCTGTCACGTACTCGTCGAGGTCGAAGGTGGTCAGGACCAGCACCTCGGCGAGCCGCTCGGCGGTGATGGTCGCGGTCGCGGTGATGCCGTCGGTGCCAGGCATCCGCACGTCCATGAGCACGACGTCGGGGCGCAGCCGTCGCGCCTGCTCGACGGCCGCGGCACCGTCACCGACCTCGGCGACGACCTCGATGTCCGCGGCCGTCTCGAGCAGGAACCGCAGGCCTGCCCGCACAGCGGCGTGGTCGTCTGCCAGCACGACCCGGATCACCGGGCACCTTCCTCTGGGCGCGACGCCGGGATCGTGGCCTGCACCGACCAGACACCCCCGGCAGGTCCGGCGGTCAAGCTACCCCCGAGACTCTCCGCGCGCTCACGCATGCCGAGCAGGCCTGTGCCAGGGCTGGCGGGCAGACCGAGGTGTTCTGGCATCGCGGCCGGCTCAGGGACGCCGACGTGGGAGGCGTCTCGCAGCGGGTTCATGATCCTCACGACGAGCGCGCCGTCGCCCGGCTCCAGCACGACGCGCACCTCTCCGGCCGCTCCGTGCTTCGCGGCGTTCGTCAACGCTTCCTGGACGATCCGCAGCGCAGCCTGCTGGACCGCCGCAGGCAGGTCGCGCGGAGCCCTGTCGTCGAGAGCGGCCACCGCCCCGTGACCCTGGTGGGCCACGACGACAGCCGCCAGGTCGTCGAGGGTGCCCGGTGCGCTCACCGGGCCGCCCGCGCGGTCGTCCGCGCGCAGCAGGACGATCATGGTGCGCATCTCCGCCAGGGCCCGCAGGCTCGTCTCGCGGGCCATCTCCAGGGTCTCTCGCTCGTGGCCTGCTGGTCCTGCGAGGGCCGCACCCGTGCGGATCGCGATGGCCGAGACGTGACCGGCGACCACGTCGTGCAGGTCCCGGGCCATCGTGCGGCGCTCGGCCTGGACGGACTCCCGACGGTCGAGCTCGGCGATGCGCTCGAGGCTGTCGGCGTGGGCACGGGCGAGCGTCGCCCGCTCTTCGGCGAGGGCTGCGAGCTCAGACGACGTCCGGACGTTCGCCGCCCACCACAGCGGCACGACGAGGAAGCCGACGGCCTGGATCACACCCATCACCACAGCCCGCGGGTCGCCCTCGGAGGACACGCCGGCGACCACCGCCGACACCCCGACGAGGCACCACGCCGTGACGACGAGCACCTGGCGCCCAGTGTGTGAGGAGAACAGGGCCGCCGAGTAGAGCAGGTCGAGCACGACGACCACGGTCCCGAGGCTGCCGCCCAGGGCCGTGTCGACGGCGAGCAGCACGAGGCCCGCGAGGAGGGCCAGCAGGGGCCGCCGCCGCTTGCCGACCATGACCGATGCACCGAGCACGAGCGGGACCGCGTGCCACCAGCGGTCCGGGTCGAGGGCCTCGTCCTGCGCCCACAGGCCCGACAGCCCGACGGCCAGCAGCACGAGGCCCGCGACGAGCACGGCGAGAGCGACCCGCAGGTCGGTCCGGAACCACCCGGGCTCGGTCCGCCGGGCGAGCGTCAGCCTGTCGTCGAGGTCACGGGTGAGCGCCACAGCGTCGTCAGAGGGCAGGCGAACGTCGAGAGGGCTCTCGTGCGGTCGGTCAGACGCTGAGGACCGGGGTGGGGAGGCGGGCTGCACCCGTCGATTCGACCACATCGCGATCGTGTGCGCGTCGCCCGAAGGATGTACGGCGTGCCTGCTCCGTGCTGCCCGAGGATCGCCCGGTCGGCCGACGACCCGGCCGGGCGCGCCGAGCAGGATCGAGGCATGGAAGACCTGCTCTCGGAGAACCCCCTCGTCCTGCTCGTGATCGCCTGCGAGATCGGCTTCTGGGTCGTGCTCGCGGCCGGGCTCGTCGCCCGCTACCCGATGCGGCGGCCGCGGCTCGGCGGGATCTTGCTGGTGTGCGTGCCGGTCGTCGACCTGGTGCTCGTCACGGCCTCGGTCGTCGACGTCGCACGAGGCACCCCGCCCGGCTTCTCGCACGGGCTCGCAGCCGTCTACCTCGGGTTCACCGTGGCCTTCGGGCACTCCCTGGTGCGCTGGGCCGACGTACGGTTCGCGCACAGGTACGCCGACGGTCCCGCACCGGTGCGGGGCCCGCGCGACGGGATCGCCGCTCTGCCGAAGGAGCTGCGGGACTTCGGCAAGGCCGTGCTGGCCGCGGTGATCGCCGGCGCTGTGCTCCTCGCGCTGAGCCTGGTCGCCGGGTCAGGCGTCCCACCGGTCACGGCGTGGCCCGGAGACGCCCTGTGGAGCTGGATGGCACGCATCGGCGTGGTGCTCGCGATCTGGTTCGTGACCGGCCCTGTGTGGGTCGCGCTCGGTCCGCGGACAGGGCGCCCGTAGGGTCGACCGTCAGCCCCTCACACGGGTCCTCTGCCACCCGGGAGAGGAACGCGCTGTAGTCGTCGATCGCTCCCGGGGCCAGGAGCGCCCGGGGCCAGACCGTCCCGGTGACGAGCCCGACGAGGTCGTGGTCCTCCATCACGGGTCGGGCCAGGGAATGTGCTCCGTCGACGCGGGTGACGGAGAGCCGAGAGCCGAAGATCGACCTGTAGGTCTCTTCGGTCTCGGCCACGTCGACGTTGCGGTCGTGCGTGCCGACCATGAGGTGCACGGGGATCGGGCGAGAGGCTGAGGCGACGAGGTCGTCGGTCGCGTCGGAGTCGACGTTCTTCAGGACGAATCCCCAGCGGGCCTCTGTCATGGGGTCTGTGCTGGCCGTCGATGCCAGGTACTCCTCATAGGAGGCACCGTGTCCGAGCAAGACCCGGGTCTGGTCGCTGTCCGAGAGAGCCCTCTCTCGCCCTCGCGCGTCTGCGCCGTCGTGCTCGAGCTCGGCGAGGAGGTTGAAGCGCCCTTGCCGGAGCCAGCTGATCGCGGTCCCGACAGCGACGACGGCGTCGATGTCGTCGCGATCCCGGGTGACTTTCGGGAGCACCCAACCCGCCTGGCTCGCTCCCCAGAGCACGATGGTCCTGGTCGGGACGCCGTCGCGCCCCTGAGCCCAGTCGACGGCAGCCGAGACCTCGTCCGCCCGGTCCTCCATCGACTGCGAGAGCCAGTCCCCCTCGGAACCTCCGACGCCTGGCTTGCTCCACGAGAGCGTGGCGAACCCCGCGTCTGCTGCGCCCTCGAACCACGGGGAGTAGAGACCGCCCTGGGTCGCCTCGACCGGTCCGTCACCATGGACCATCACCACGAGGCCCCGGGCCGTGCCCTCGGGCGGGAGCGTCAGGACACCGTCGAGCTCGCCGTCGGGTCCCGGGATCGTGACAGCCCTCAGCTCGAAGCGATAGCTGTTGCCGACGACAGCGACGCCGACGACGACGGCTGCGACTGTCAGGAGGCTGACGAGTGCAACCGCGATGCGCTTACGTATCTTCTTCTGCACGTTCGTAGACTATGCGATAGGTTTGGTGCATGGAAGACATGACCGCCGACGAAGGTCTCACCGCCTCCCTCGCACCCGTGGACGGGTTCGACGGGTTCGACGGGTACACGATGATGGAGCTCGAGGTCAGCCGGTGACACCGCAGATCTCGCCGCGGACCGTCGTCGAGGCCTTCCTGCCACCCGCGGGAGACGTCCCCCTCGCGGTCGTCTACGACACCGCCAACCTCGCAGGGCTCGCAGACCAGCCCGTCCGGCTGGCGATCCGGCGCCTGGTCGCGAGCGGCGACGTGGATCAGGCAGGGCGCGGACGCGCAGGCACGCTCAGCCTCACCAGCACCGGACGGCGGCGCCTGCAGCGCGACCGGGAGAGCCTGACCCTCGCCCGCGCCCAGGACGCGGGCGACGCCCCGTGGGACGGGCACTGGCGGTTGATGGCGGTGACGACCCCTGAACGCGAGCGGGCAGTCCGCGACACTCTCCGACGTGGGCTCCACGAGCTCGGCGCTGTCGCCATCTCGACGGGCCTCTACGTGAGTCCCCACGACCTGGGCAGCGAGCTCACGGGCGACGCCCGCCCGTACCTGTCGACGGCCACGACCAGCGACCTCGACGTCCGAGGCGCCACCAGCCCGACCGTGATCGCCGAGATGCTGTGGCCCAGCGGGCCCACCATCGCCGCCTACGCGACCCTCGACGAAGCACTCCGCCGAGACGCCTCCGACCCCGAGGTGCCGGTCGTCGTGCGCATGCTCCTGCTCGCCGACGCCCTCGAGGTCGCGATCCGCGACGACCCGCTGCTCCCCCTCGAACTGCGAGGAGCCCCGTGGGCGCCGTCTCAGACCCGAACCACCTGGGCGGACCGGTGGGAGACGCTCTCGAAGGAGAGCGCGACCCCCGTCTACCGAGGGTGGTGGCCTCCGGCGGCACAGGCCTAGCTGTCGAGACAGGGTGAGCCGAGAGGTTCAGCAAGAGCCGGGCGTCCGCGTCAGGCCACCCCGGGGACAGGCATCGGCGCGACGCCTCCCACGGTCGGCACGACCGCGCGGATGCTCCCGTCCTCCTCGAAGACCAACCTGTCGATCGTCGTCTCGCGGTGGGTGCCGTCGCCGTCCGGGATCGCGAAGCGGTGGTAGGCGATGTACCACTCGTCGGTCCCGGGCACCTGGAGGATCGAGTGGTGCCCGGTCCCCCGGATCCCCTGCTCGAGGTCCTTGGCGAGGATCACCCCGCGGTTCGTCCACGGCCCGTAGACCGAGGGGCCCGTCGCGTAGGCGACGCGGTAGTCCTCCGAGCGGGTGTCGTCGACCGACCAGGACAGGTAGTACGTGCCGTGGCGCTCGACGAGGAACAGCGCCTCACGGAAGTCGTGGATCCCCTCGACGACCCTCACCTCGGCGGGGTCGTACCCGGCCATCGTGTCGTCGAGCGGGACGACGTACCCGGTCGTGTTGCCCCACAGCAGGTAGTGCTGGCCGTCGGTGTCGACGAAGACCGCCGGGTCGATCTGCTGGCCGTCGCCGTAGTCGCGCTTGTCGACGAGGGGGCGGCCGAGCATCTCCCGGAAGGGGCCGACGGGTGAGTCGGCGACGGCCACCCCGACAGACTGCTCGGCGGTGAAGTAGAAGTAGGTCTTGCCGTCCCGCTCGATCGCGGCCGGCGCCCACGCGTGCTGGGAGGCCCACGAGACGTCGGTCCCGAGGGTGAGGATGGTGCCGCGGTTGGTCCACGTGGCGAGGTCGGGCGACTCCCACACCTCGAAGTGGGTCCCGCCCCAGCCCTCGTAGCCGTCGGTCGTCGCGTAGACGTAGTACCTGTCACCGATCGCGAGGATGTTCGGGTCTGCGTAGTACCCCGGGAGCACCGGGGAGGTCTGTGTGCCCACGCCGTCGTGGGGGTGCTCGGTAGTCACCGGACCACCGTACCGGAAAGCGCTCGCCAGGCTCACGAGACGGCGCTGGCCCGCTCCTCGGGCAAGAAGTCACCTCGTGGCAACACGCCAGGCCCAGAGGCAACGCCCCGGAAACACAGCACGGGCACCCGCGAAACATGTGTCCAGGACTGTATACATCCATGAGCACAGAACTGGACCCGGTGGTGTCGACACCCCCGCAGCGCCCCGCCTCGAGGCGCGAGCAGGTGTACCTGGCGCTCCGCGACGAGCTGATGAACGGCCGGATCTCGCCGTACGAGAGGCTTGCCGAGGAGCGCATCGCCGAGCGCCACGACGTCTCCCGCACCCCGGTGCGCGAGGCCCTCGCCAGGCTCCAGGCCGACGGCCTCGTGGAGAAGCGCGACGGCGGTCTCTACCTCTACCTGCCGAGCTTCCACGAGCTCGCGGGGCTCTACGAGCTCCGCGTGACCCTCGAGCTGCGCGGCATCGAGCGGGCCATCGCCGAGGTGGACATCCACCACGACCGTCCGCGCCTCGAGGCCGAGCTCGACCGCTGGTACGGCCACCGTGACCACCGCCCCACCCCCGACGCCGGGTTCGTCGCCGAGGACGAGCAGTTCCACACGACGCTCGTCGACGCCTCGGGCAACCCCGCGCTCACCCAGGCGCTGGTCCAGGTGAACAGTCGGATCCGCTCCGTGCGCATGTACGACTACCTGACCGAGAACCGGATGACAGCCACGATCACCGAGCACATCGAGATCGCCGAGCTCGTCGTCCGCGACCGCCTCCCAGCAGCGCTCGACGCGCTGCGCCACCACGTCGGCGCCTCCCAGGACGTCGTCATGGAGCGCGCCGCGAACGCCCTGGCCATGACCCGGATGATGACGTGAGAGGACTCTCGATGACCCCCGTGACAGACCTGACCGACGTACCGACCGCGAGCGCGGGCACCGCGCTCCCGGGACCCGGGGACCGTCCTGGCGAGACCGTGACCATCGCAGAGACCGCCCCCGCCGAGCAGGTCTCGGGACCTGCGGTCCGCAGGGTCTTGGCAGCCTTCGAGGCGCTCGATGCCGCGGGCCACCCGGAGGTGTGGACGCACGTGCGCCCTGTCGCCGACGTCGTGGCCGAGGCCGCTGAGGTCGACGCCCGGGTCGCCGCCGGTGAGCGGCTTCCGCTCGCCGGGGCGGTCTTCGGGGTCAAGGACAACATCGACGTCGCGGGCCTGCCGACCACAGCCGCCCACCCGGCCTACGCCCGGGTGCCAGCGCGGTCGGCGAGCGTGGTCGCCCAGCTGGTCGGCGCGGGTGCGCTCGTGCTGGGCAAGACGAACCTCGACCAGTTCGCGACAGGTCTGACGGGCTCGCGCAGCCCTTACGGCGTGGTCCGCAGCGCCGTCGTGCCGGAGAGGGTCTCGGGCGGGTCGTCGTCGGGGTCGGCCGTCGCCGTCGGGCTGGGGATCGTGGACTTCGCCCTCGGGACCGACACGGCCGGTTCGGGTCGTGTGCCTGCGGCCTTCAACGGTCTGGTCGGGATCAAGCCGACCCTGGGCCTGGTGCCCAAGGACGGGGTGGTGCCGGCCTGCGAGTCCTTCGACTGCGTGACAGTCCTGGCTCCGACGCTGGGCGCCGCGCGGACCGTGCTGGCGCACATGACGGCGACGAGCCCTCTCGACCCGTCCTCGCGCAGCTGGCCCGCCGGGACACGGCTGGCTGCCCCGCAGGCTGCTCGTGTCGCGGTCCCGCGGGACGAAGACCTCGTGCTGCTGTCGGCCGAGTCCCGAGCCCGCTTCGACGAGGCGCGGGAGCGTCTGGAGACGACCGGCGCGACGACAGCCCCGATCGACCTCACCCCGTTCTTGCGGGCGGCGTCGCTGCTCTACGACGGCGGTCTGGTGGCCGAGCGCTACGCCGCCTACGGGGAGTTCCTCGCGGGGCACCCCGAGCACGCGGACCCGACGGTCGCCCGGATCGCCGCGGCGGCCGGCGAGGTGACTGCGGCCGAGTACCTCGCGGCGCAGTCCGCCCTCGCGGCGTACAGGCTCGAGGCGATGGCGCTGCTGGAGGGTTTCGACGCCCTCCTGGCGCCGACGGCGCCCGAGCACCCGACAGTCGCGGCCGTGGCGGCCGACCCGCTCGGGACCAACGCCCGCCTCGGCACGTACACGAACTTCGTCAACCTCTTCGACATGGCCGGCGTGGCCGTACCGGCCGGCGAGGCCGACGGCGGGCTGTTCGGCGTGAGCCTGCTGGTGCGGGCCTTCGACGACCAGGTCGCGCTCGACCTGGCGGAGCGGATGCTCGCGGTCGGGTCCGGCGCACCCGAGTCCGCAGCGACAGGGTCTGCAGCGACAGCGCCGGGCACACCCTCGACGCCCTACCCCACGACAGGCACGAGCGTCGTCGTCTTCGGTGCGCACCTGACGGGCGAGCCCCTCAACGGTGACCTCGTCGCCCTCGGCGCCCGCTACGTCGGACCTGTCGAGACCGCCCCCGACTACAGGATGCACGCCCTCGCGACCACCCCCGCGAAGCCCCTGCTCGCGGCCGTCGCCCCCGGGACGGGCACCCGCCTGGCCGGCGAGGAGTGGTTGCTCACCCCGCACGGGCTCGGGCAGCTGCTCACCACGATCCCCCGTCCGCTCGCCCTCGGCGCGGTCACCCTCGACGACGGACGCGAGGTCGTCGGCTTCGTCGGCTCGCTCCCGGCGACAGGGGACGCCGCACCCGACGTGTCCCACCACGGCGGATGGCGCGCGTACCGCGCGTCGCTCGCCTGAAGACCTTCCCTGCACGCTCTGCCAGCTCTGCACCCCCTGCACGCACAGCACCCGACAGAAGAGAGACTCCCGTGAAGACCTCCCGCACCCTGGTCGCCCTCGCGACCACGATGCTCGCAGCCGCCTCCCTCACCGCCTGCTCGGGCGACGCCACGGCTGACGCCGACGGCAACACCATCGTGAAGGTCGGGACCCTCAAGGGTCAGCCGCACCTGTACGCCCCGTACTTCTACGAGGAGAACGCCCCCGAGGGCGTCACCTTCGAGATCGTCACCTTCGACACCTCCCCCGACATCAAGAACGCCGTGGTCAGCGGCAGCATCGACTTCGGTGTCGCCGGAGTACCCTCGGCCATCTCGGGGGCCTCGGCCGGTCAGGACGTCGTGGTGGTCGCCGCGGCGGCCGACGGCGGCTCGGGGATCATCGGCAAGGAAGGGCTCGAGGGTGTCGAGTCGCTCGCCGGTCTCAAGGTCGGGTACCCGAAGGGCTCCTCGCAGGAGATCTTGCTGCGCATGACCCTCGACCAGGCGGGCATGGACGCGGACTCCGACGTCGAGCTCGTCAACCTCCCGTTCTCCGACATGGCGAGCGCTCTCGCCGCCGGACGGATCGACGCGTTCTCCTCGGCCGAGCTCGGCCCGTCGACGGCCCTGCAGTCCGGCGCCGTCCAGGTCGCCTCGCCCTACGAGACGCCCGTGGGCAAGGTGAACATCGGTCTGTACACGACAGGTGCGCTCATCGACGAAGACCCCGAGCTCGTCCAGGACGTCGTCGACGCGCACATCGCGGCGACCGAGCACATGGCCGACGACCCGGCCGACTGGGCCGCTGGTGTGGTCGACACCTTCGGGATCGACGCGGCAGTCGTCGACACCGCCGTGACGAACATCTGGCCGCGCTGGGAGATCGACGCCGAGTACACCGACCAGGTCACCGCGCTGATCGGCCAGATGGCCGGCCTCAAGCAGATCGAGTCCGAGCCCGACGTCGCGACGCTGATCGACACGACCTTCGTCGACGCGCACGCCTCCTCCTGAGTCCTCGGACTCTTCGTACCTCACGCACCCGCGCACCTCGCGCGCCCTGCGTACCCCTGGCGCTCCGGCCGGCCGCACGTCGGCCGGAGCGCCCCGGCTCGTCCCGAGAGGGAAGTGACATGACCGCACGCACGGACGCCCCGTCCACCACGGACACCCCGACCGGCACCTCCGCAGCACGCTCGTCCGCGAGCAGCACCACGACCTCAGCAGGGTCCACGACCCCGAGGCCTCCGAAGACCTCAGGGACCTCAGAACACCCGGCCGTCGGCCCCTCGACCACCGTCGCACCCGGCAAGCCCACGGCAGCCGCGGGCGCACGCCGCCTGCGTCTGCCCGACCGGAACAGCTGGGCCACACTCCTGCTCGCCCTCCCCGTGCCGATCGTCGGGCTCCTGCTCTGGAACCTCGGCGTCAAGCAGGCCTGGACGCTGCCCTTCGGCATCCAGATGGGATTCCTGCCGACACCCGTCGAGGTCGCCCAGCGCATCCTCGACCTCGCAGGCGCCGGCAGCATCGACGACGCCTTCAGCGGCACGCTCCTCGACCACCTCGGTGCCTCGACGGTCCGGGTGCTCTCAGGCTTCGGGCTCGCCGCGCTGCTCGCCATCCCGCTCGGCGTGATCATGGGCCGCTTCTCCCTGGCCTTCAAGATGCTCGACCCGACGGTCAACCTCACGCGACCGATCCCGGTGACCGCCTGGGCCCCGCTGACCCTGCTGATCATCGGCTACGGCGACGGCTCGGCGATCTTCCTCGTGTTCCTCGCCGCGTTCTTCCCGATCTTGCTCAACACGATCTCGGGGGTCCGGCAGGTGCCCGTGCGTCTCGTCGAGGCCGCGTCGATGCTCGGCACCCGGTCCGGGCAGGTCCTCTACAAGGTGATCCTGCCTGCGTCGATGCGCTCGATCGTCGGCGGCCTGCGCATCGCGCTCGGGCTGTCCTGGGTGATCCTCGTGGTCGGCGAGACCGTGGGCATCAGCACAGGCCTCGGCGCGATGATCACCCAGGCCCGCGACATGTCCAAGACCGACCTCATCGTCGCCGGGATGGTGATCATCGGCCTCGCCGGGTTTGTCGCCGACCGTGTCCTCGTCGGCCTCGTCAAGCTCGTGACGCGCAGCCGTCCGACCCTCTCCTAGAAGGAGCCCGTCATGCCACGCATCGGAACCATCCGCCCCACCCGCCCTGCTGACATCGAGATCTCCGACCTCGGCAAGCGCTACGGCCGCACCGGCTCAGGCATCTTCGCGATGGACGGCGTCGACCTGAGCGTCCCGGCCGGAGAGTTCGTCTGCGTCGTCGGCGCGAGCGGCTGCGGCAAGAGCACGCTGCTGCGCATCCTCGCCGGCTTCGAACCCGCCACCAAGGGCACAGTCACCGTCGCTGGGGAATCCGTGTCCAAGCCCGACCCGGAGCGCGGTGTCGTGTTCCAGGACTACGGGTTGTTCCCGTGGCTCTCGGTGAGCGAGAACATCGCCTACGGGCCACGCCAGGCACGCCTCCCCCGCGACGTGGTCCGCGAGCGCACCAGCCGCTTCCTCGAGGCTGTCGGTCTCACGCGCTTCGCGGCGAAGTTCCCGCACGAGCTGTCGGGCGGCATGCAGCAGCGCGTCGCGATCGCCCGCGTGCTGGCCAACGACCCGTCGGTGATGCTCATGGACGAGCCCTTCGGGGCGCTCGACGCACTGACTCGCTCGTCGCTCCAGGCTGAGCTCTCGCGCATCCACCGCGAGACGGGGACGACGGTCGTGTTCGTCACGCACTCGATCGAAGAAGCCGTGTTCCTCGCCGACCGCGTGGTCGTGATGGCCGGCGGCGCCTCGCACGGGGTGCCCGGACACATCCGGGAGATCGTGCCGATCGACCTGGGGACCGACCGTGATGTGACGTCACCGGAGTTCAACGAGCTCAAGCGGCACATCTCGGCCCTGGTCCACCAGGGCGTCGAGGCCGCGGCCTGAGACGTCGGATCCCTGACCTGCGCGACCAGCAGCGTCCTTCCCGAGACGGGAGGGGCGCTGCTGCCGTGTCAGGGCGTGTCCTCTCGTCGCGCCTGCTGCATCACCGGCGTGCCTGTGCAGACGCGGCTCAGCCGAGGACCGTCTGGAGCCTGTCGAGCCACTCCGCAGTGCCCTGCTCACGCCAGGCGGATTCTTCGAGGTGGTCGAGGAAGATGCCGTGCTCGGTGAGGACGAGAGCGCTCCCCGATCCGCGCTCGGCGATCTCCACGCAGGTGAGCGAGACCGTCGCGACCCGTCCGGCCAGCGTCGAGGAGTAGACGAGGCGTGCGCCCGGCTGGATCTCCTCGTACGTCGAGGTGAAGACGAAGGGGACGTCGGGGTCCGGGCCGCCGCGGGTGGTCTCGATGCCGCCGACACGGAAGTCGAGGGAGTGCTCGGCTCCGGGGCTGGCGAACCAGCGCGCCTTGGTGGCCGGGTCGGCCCAGGCTGCGAAGACCTCCGACGGTGGGACGTCGTAGAGACGCTCGAGGGTGAAGGTGGCGTGCTCTGCGGGGTGCATGGAGGTCATGGCGTCTCTCCCGGTGCTCGTGGTCGCTCTCCACAGTCCCACGCGCACCTTCACGCCGCACCACCGCAGGAGTACGGTCGAAGGATGGTCAACGACGACCCGACCCTCACGAATCCCGACCACTACAGGACGCTCTGGGAGAACGAGCACGTCAGGGTGCTCGAGTACACCGACGTCCCCGGCGACGCCACGACGCCGCACGACCACCCGAACTCGGTCATGGTGACCCTCAGCGCCTTCTCGCGGAGGCTGTCGGCAGGTGAGCGGGTCTTCGACACACAGCTCCCGGCCGGTGCCGCCGTGTGGATCCCGGCGCAGCGGCACTCGGGCGAGAACACCGGCTCGACCCCGACCCACACCATCCTCGTCGAGCTCAAGGACGAGGCTGCGGGCGTCGCGCAGGGGACGACTCTCGGTCCTGGACGGCCGTCAGGACCCGCCTGAGCGACAGCCCCACGACCTGAGACGAGACGACTGCGGTCCAGTCGCCGCCACCGCTGGTGGACATCAGCCCGACCTCCCGGTCGATCTCAGGTCGCCCTGGTCGTCGTGTCCCTGCCGCCGCTACAGCTGGAGCGCTGCGCCCTTGAGCCGCTCGTACTCGTCGGGAGTGATCGTGCCGGCGTCCAGCAGCGCCTTGGCCTTCATGATCTCGTCCGACGGGCTCGATCCGGCGACCCCACGGATGTAGTCGTCCGCTGCGCGCTGCGCCTGGGCGGCTCCGCGCTCGCTGCGCTCGGCCATGCCGGGTCCCCGGGCGACGAGGTAGACGAGGACCGTCAGGAACGGGACGAAGACGAGGCACACCAACCACACCGCCTTCCCCCACCCCCCGAGTGTGTGGTCACGGAAGAGGTCGCTGACCACGGCGAACAGCGCGAAGAGGTAGGAGATGAAGGCGAAGCTCCAGAAGAAGAACCAGACGATGCTCCAGAAGTTGTCCCACATGATGAGGTCCTCTCGGTCAGCGTTGCGCGTCCGGAGAGCCCGGAGTCCTCCCACGATGGCGAACACAGACCTCCCGGGCCTCATCCCTCGCGGATGATCTGGGATGGTGCGCCGGCGCAGCGCCCCAGGCAGGTCAGCCCAGGTGGGTCAGGCTGGTCGGCCGTCGTCGCGCCCGACCGGGTCTTCAGGACCACCTGGACCGTCGGGCACGACGGGGTCGTCGAGCGCCTGCTCTTGCATCCGGAAGGCCGCGACGAGGCTGGCGACGAGCGTCGCGAGGAAGATCTGCCCCACGAGCGCCTCGAGGGTCGCAAAGCCTCGGGCTGCCCCCGTGGTCACGGTGAGGTCACCGTAGCCGAGGGTGGTGAGCGTCGTGAACGAGAAGTACTGGAGGTCTGGGGCAGCCTGGGACGCACTCGAGACGAAGAAGGGGTCCGGCCCCACCCAGGCCAGGACCGCGTAGAGGCTCGTGAAGGTCATGCCGATGAGCAGGTAGGCGCTCAGCGCCCCGGCGATGGTCTGGATCGTCACGGTGCGGTGGAGGAGGACACGACTGACCACCAGGACGAGGGTGAGCGCGAGCACCGCGGTGACCATCACGTCGACGACCCCCTGGGCGTCCTCGACGGGGAGCACCAGGAAGCCTGCACCGGCCACGACCAGACCACAGGCGACCAGCCACCGCATCGCCCGGCGTTGGCGGGATGTGGGGTCGGAGGCCTGCACCGTGACGACGAGGGCCACGACGTAGATGAGCGCCACGAGCACCCGGACCCGACCGTCGGAGGTCACCGCGAAGAGCAGGTAGCTGACGCCCAGCAACCAGAGCACGACCACGAAGTCGTCAGGCCTGCCGTGCACCCGACGCCGACGACGCCGTCGGTGGTCCTGGGCACGGCTCGTCACGAGGAGCACCTGCCGCCGGTCCCTGCCACGCCAGCTCCTCCCGGTCGGCACGATCACCTTCGTGCTGCAAGCCCGCTGCGCGGTAGCATGTGTGACCTGGGTCTCAGTCTGCGCTCGCCCCTCGGGGACGGGCATCATCCGAAGGTCATGAGACGCGACCGTCTGGGGGGACGATCATGATCACCATCCCGGCAGGTTCCTCCACAGCGTCCTTACCAGGCCTCGACGTCTGGGACCGCCCGCACCTCACGCACCCGGAGCCCGACGTCGTGCAGCAGGACCACCACCCCCGACAGGCCGGAGGCGTCCTGCACACGGCACCGCAAGACCGTCGACCCGCCGTCCTCGGAGGCCGTCGCATCGACGAAGTCGAGCAGGGCGACGGTGTCGACAGCCCCGTCCACCGTGATCTCGTAGAGCATCTGCGCTCCTCTCTCTCCAGGCCGGTCGTTCCTCGTCACCACCGTGCACCCCGGGTGGCCGCCCGCACCTCACGCGCGAAGGATGACGGCGACCCGTCCACGACACGCACGGTCCCCCCACGACGGCCCGTACCCGATGGCGCCGAGGCGGAGGGGCGCCGGTGAGCGCCACGTGGGGGGACCGTCCGGCGCACCGGGTACCGGCTCGCAAGATCCACCCTCCACCGCCGCCGACCCCGCACGTCGTCCGCGAGCGCATCGGTGCCCGACCGGAGACCGAAGCCGTCGGCAGCCGGCCCGTGACGCTCGTCTCCGCCCCGACCGGCTACGGCAAGTCCACCTTCCTCGCCGCGTGGGCGAGGACCTCGACCACCCGTGTCGCGTGGCTCGGCCTCGACGACCTCGACAACGACCCGCAGACCCTCTGGCACGGGATCGTCTCGAGCATCGAGGCCGCGGACGTCCGCACGACGGGCCGCAGCGGCCCCGGGCCCCTCGACGACCTGTGGGGCCCAGGGCACGACGA
The DNA here is from genome assembly GCF_033798665.1 of Sanguibacter biliveldensis. Taxonomy (NCBI): domain Bacteria; kingdom Bacillati; phylum Actinomycetota; class Actinomycetes; order Micrococcales; family Sanguibacteraceae; genus Sanguibacter; species Sanguibacter biliveldensis. The sequence continues at coordinate 1,860,996 of NZ_CP138359.1, read as the reverse complement.
CGGCGGTCCTGTCGACAGGTTGATCTCCGTCATCGACGACAGCACCGAACCCGTCGTGCTCGTCCTGGACGACGTCGACGAGATCCGGTCGGACGGGGCGCGGGCTACACTCGACCGCCTGCTCCGCTATCTGCCCGACCAGCTGCGCGTGGTGCTCGCCGGCCGCTTCGACCCGCCGCTCGCGCTCCAGCGCCTGCGCGCCCACGGCGACCTCACAGAGTTCCGTGCCGCAGACCTCCGGTTCACCCGCAAGGACGTCCAGACCCTCGGCGAGCTGTCCGGGGTCACCCTGACGACCGACGACCAGCACGAGCTCCACGAGGCGACGAGCGGATGGCCGGTCGCCGTCCGGATGGCGCTCGTCGCGGCCCGAGACACGCCCGTCGGTCCGACCCTGCAGCGGCTGCTCAGTCCCCGGAGCCCTGTCGCCGACCTCCTCGTCGCGGACCTCCTGGCGAGCCTGCGACCCGACCTCGCGCGCTTCGTGCTCCGCGCGACCACCTGCCGGCGGATCGACGCCGAGCTCGCCGACGCGCTCTCGGGCAGCCCGGACGGGTCGCGGCTGCTCGTCGAGTGCGTCGACCGCGGGCTCTTCCTCGAGCGGGAGCCCGACATCCCTGGCACGACCGCCGTCTACAGGTGGCACGACCTCTTCCGGGCCCAGTGCCAGGCGCGGCTCGCCGCATCAGAACCCTCCACGTGGCGGTCCCTGCACCGGACCGCGTCGCACCACTGGCGCGACCGCGACCTCGAGGAGGCTGTCGACCATGCGCTCGCAGGCGGGCGGCCCGCGCTGGCCGCGCAGTGCATCAGCGAGCAGTGGATCGAGCTGGTCCTGCGCGGGCAGCACGCTCTGCTGCTCTCCCTGTGCCTGCGGGTGCCCCCGCCCTTCGACGAGAACCCTGACCTGCTGCTGCTGGTCGCCGTGTGCCGGTATCTGGAGGGGAACCCGGTCCAGGCTGATCTCCAGGTCCGACGCGCACACGCTCGGGCTGCGGCTGACCCTCCGGTCACCGACGGCGGCCGCTTCGTCCTGCTCGAGAGCCTCCTGCGCCTCCTGCTCGCGGTCGACGCCCCGGACCTCGTCGAGATGGCACGGCGCGGCAGGGAGCTGCTCTCACCTGGGTCCGCGCCGACCGACGACACAGCGACGGCCGGCGCGGAGTACATCGTCGGCCAGCTGCTCTGCCGGGTCGGCGAGCGCGCCACCGGGGTCGCGCTCCTCGAGGCGTCGGCGACGATCGCGACGAGCCGCCGGATGACCGCGCTGCGCCTTGCGTGCGAGGCCGAGCTCGCTCTCGTCGCGAGCACCGTCGAGGGCATCGGCGCCGGCTGCACCCGAGCCCGGCGAGTGCTCGACGAGGCGACCCTGGCCGGATGGGGGTCCGCGACCACGCTCTCCCCCGCCGTGCTGGCGCTCGCCCGGTCAGCCTTCGAGCGCGACTCCCTCGACGAGGCGCGGACCCTCGCGACCCGGTCAGCCTCGCGGAACCAGCCGACCGACCACTACCTGCGCGTCTGCTCCCAGGCGCTGCTGCTCGAGGTCGCGCTCGCGGCTGGCGAGCCTGCGGGGGCCGAGGCCCTGCACAGCTCGCTGCTGCGCCGCGAGCACGACATGTTCTTGCCGGCCACCTGGCCCGTGGTCGCCTTGATGCTCGACGCCCGGTGGTCCTACGCCCACGGCTCGTCGTCCGACGCCCGGCAGACCGCCGAGAAGGCCGCCTTCGACGTGATGCTGCCCCACCACCCCGGCTCGCTCGTCTGGTGCGCCGACCTGCTCCGCCTCGACGGGGACCTCGTCGGTGCCCGGGCTGTCCTCGACCTGCTGCCGGGAGGATGCCGGGCGAGCCACTCGCTCGTCGCACACCGGGTGGTGGGAGCGTTGCTCGCCGACGCCGAGGAGCAGCCCGACAAGGCCCACAGGCTCCTTGAGCAGGCGATCGCCCTGGCCGAGGTCGACGACGTCCGCCGACCCTTCGTCGACAGGTCGTGCCAGGTCCTGCCGCTGCTCCGTGCGCACCTCGGCTGGGGCAGCCTGCACACGGCCTACACCGTGACGCTCCTCGACCACCTGCCCGGGGTGCGGCCTCCGGCGCCGCTGGTGCCGTCCTTCTGGTCTCTGACGCCGCGTGAGCACGAGGTCCTGGTCTACCTGCGGTCGGCGATGACGGCCGCCGACATCGCCGCAGCGGTGTTCCTGTCGGTCAACACCGTGAAGACCCACCAGCGGGCCATCTACCGCAAGCTCGGCGTCGTCGGACGGCGTGAGGCCGTCGAGGTCGCCGCGGAACGCGGGCTCCTCTAGACACCGGGAAGGACGACTGCTGTCTCGACGACCTCTCAGCCCGTGAGCATCGCCGGTCGGCGTGCGTCGTCCACCCGGACGGCCACGTCGGCCGCCCTCTCGGGCTCGACCTCGATGGCGTAGCGCGTGTACGCGTCGAGGGTCCAACGGTCCTCGTCGGCCGTGCGCCGGGCGATGGTCGACGTGCGCAGCGACAGGTGGACCGTGAGGTCCACGTCGAGCCACCGGCCCATCGCGAGCGAGCCGTCGAGCAGCACGACCAACCCGGGCGGCGCCTCGAGGTAGCCGGCGCGAGTCGCCCGGTCGGTGACGGGGTCCCGCAACGACGGCAGGTAGCGTCCCTGCCCACCGGGGCCGACGGCGCTGAGCACCTCACGGTTGAGACCCGAGACGTCGATCCACGCATCCAGCAGGCTGTCGGGGTCGTGACGGCCCATCTCGAGGCGCAGAGACGCCGGGCGCAAGAAGTCCTCGGCACGGATCCGCGCTGTCGGTCGACCTGCCGCACGCAGCGGCTCCACGAGGGAGTCGGCCAGCGCCCCGGGACCGGTCGACGGATGCCCGTCGAGCAGGACGCGCACCGCGGCCGGTGCCGGTTCGGCGAGGATGCGGGCGACGAGACGGGCGCGGAGCACGTCCTCGCTCACGGGTTCGACACGCATGCACCCAGGATGCCCGGTCGACGCTCCGCCGGGCGAGCCGAGGCGAGGCGACGACGTGACATCACGGGTCCCTGTGGGGCGCCTCACACGACCTGTGGGAAGTGCGCGACCGCTCTTCTCCGTTGACGCCACCATGACCACCGAGACCTTCACCCCGACCGACGCAGCCTTCGACGAGCTGCTCGAGATCGACGCCGCGACCGCAGACCTGCTGTTCCGCGAGGCGCGCTCAGTCAACGCCTTCGCCGACACCGAGGTGCCTGAAGAGAAGATCCAGGCGGCCTACGACCTGGTCCGGTGGGGTCCGACCGCGATGAACACCGTCCCGCTGCGCCTGCTCGTGCTGCGCGACCCGGCTGCCCGGGCCCGTCTCGTCGAGCACATGGCCGAGGGCAACAAGGCCAAGACGCTCGCCGCCCCGCTGACCATCGTCGCAGCGGCGGACACACGCTTCCACGAGCACATGGACGTCCTCGCCCCGTACATGGAGGGCGCGCGCGAGCGCTTCGAGGCCGCCGGTGAAGAGGCCCGCAGCGGCACGGCTCGCACCTCCTCGCTCCTCCAGGTCGGCTATCTCATCGTCGGTCTGCGGGCAGCCGGTCTGCACGTCGGGCCCCTCGGCGGCTTCGACGCCGCAGCGGTCGACGCCGAGTTCTTCAGCAAGAACGGCTGGCGCTCCCTGGTCGTCCTCAACGTCGGGACACCCGCCGAGGAGGGCGCGACGCGCCCGCGCCAGACCCGCCTGCGCTACGACCAGGTGACGCAGACGCTCTGAGCCTGGTGGTGGCCCCTCCCCGCAGGGGCCACCGGTCGCGGCACCGTCGGCCAGCAGGGCGGCACCTGAGGATGATGCTCCGGGTGCTCGGGCCTCTCTAGGGTCGAGGCATGAACCTGACCAGCCGACACGCACCGTCCCCTCCGGTCTCCTCCGAGCCCCCGGTCGGGGGCGCCGGACGCTGGGGCCTCAGGCCGTGGGGCCCGACGTCGACCGCCCTGCCCTCGCGCCCGGTCGCAGGCTGGCCAGACGCCTTCGTCGGTCTTGTCCTCGCACTCCTCAGCTACGAAGAGCTCGCGCGGGTCGGCTGGCGCCCACCGCTCAGCATCAGGTGGACCCTCCTCCTCATCGCCCTGCTCGTCGGCGCCGGCGTCCTGTTCCGGCGAGCCCCAGCCCTCGGGCTCACGCTCGCATGGCTGTCGGTCGCCCTCCAGGTCGTCATCGGATCGGGGATCAGCCTGGTCGTCGGCGTGATGATCCTGATCTCCTTCGGCGCGGCGCGCTACGGACGTCCCGTGACGCTCTGGGCGGCGGCGCTGTCAGTCGTGCTCTCGGCGTGGTTCACCGTCGAGCACGTGAGCAGGATGGACGGACGATGGGAGAACGTGCACTACATCGCACGCAGGGTCGTGGCCACAGTCGCCCAGAGCTCAGCCACCGTCCCGCTGGTCGTGCTCGGCTCCGCGGCGATGCTGGCACCCTGGGGCTTCGGGCTGGTCCTGCGCTGGCGCGACCAGGCTCGGACGTCGCAGGCCGAGACGCGACGCATGGTCGCCGAGCGGGACGAGGCCCAGGCGCAGAGGAGCCAGGCTGAGGAGCTCGCCGAGCTGCGCGAGCGCCAGGCCAGGCTCGCACGGGACGTCCACGACGTCGTGGGGCACTCGCTCGCCGTCGTGCTGGCTCAGGCCGAGTCTGTCCAGTACCTCCCAGACGACGACCCTGCGGCCCTCCGTGCTGCCGCGGCGAGCATCGCGACCTCGGCGCGGGCGTCCTTGGCCGACGTCCGCGAGGTGCTCTCGACGATGGACGGCCGACCCAGCGCCGGACCTGTGCCACGCGGGACCCTCGACACGCTGATCGAGGACGTGAGGGCGGCCGGGACCCCGCTCGTGGACTCGACGACGGGAGCAGGCCGCCCCCTTCCCCCCGAGCTGGAGACCACCGCCTACAGGGTGCTCCAGGAGATGCTCACCAACGCGCTCAAGCACGGTCGCCGCGGCGAGCCCGTGGTCGTGGCGCGCGAGTGGGGTGAGAACCTCACCCTCACCGTCAGCAACGCCGCAGACGGGTGGTCGGCGTCGGCCGGCGACGAGAGCAGCGACGCCCGCGACGCTGCAGACCCTGCAGACCGCGCAGAGGCAGAGTCCCGGGCTGGCACGGTCGGTCTGGGGGTCGAGGGCATCCGGCGCAGGCTCGAGCACGTGGGCGGGACCTTCACGCTCACCGCGGACCCGCCGCACCCCGCGACCGACCAGACGGTCTGCGTCACCGCGTCTGCCGTGGTCCCGCTCAGCGGTACGCTGCGCACGAACCCGCCGACGCACGCCGTAGAGGACCCCGCATGACCGCCACCGCCCCGATCAGGGTGCTGCTCGTCGACGACCAGACGCTCTTCCGGGAGGGCATCGCGGTGATCGTCGACGCCCAGGACGGCCTGGAGGTCGTGGGCCAGGCGAGCGACGGCCTCGAGGCGCTGCGCCTCGTCGACGAGCTGACTCCTGACGTGGTCCTCATGGACGTGCGCATGCCCGAGCTCGACGGCGTCGAGGCGACACGGCAGATCTTCGCGCCGACTCGTGCTGCGGCGCGCACGTCCCCGGTCCGCGTGATCGTGCTGACGACCTTCGACCTCGACGACAGGGCCGCGGCAGCGATCCGCTACGGCGCGAGCGGCTTCCTGCTCAAGGGCGCGACCCCAGCCCTGCTGGGCGATGCGATCCGCAGCGTGCACGCCGGCCACGCCGTGCTGGCACCCGACGACCTCTCCCTGCTCCTCGACGGCGCCTTCCGTGCGCGACGCCCGGACCCGCCCGGCGTCGACACGCTGACAGCCAGGGAGCGCGAGGTGCTCTCAGCCGTCGCCGAAGGACTCAACAACACCGAGATCGCGCAGCGCATGTTCGTCAGCGAGTCGACCGTCAAGACGCACGTCGGCGCAGTCCTGCGCAAGCTCGGTCTGCGCGACCGGGTGCAGGCCGTGGTGCTCGCTCACGAGCACGGCTTCGTGTCGAGCTCCGCGGGGACCGGGGACGGCTGGACGACCGCCCCGACGACCAGCTGACCGGGCCCCAGCTCCGGGGCTCGGTGCAGCCTGTCCCACCATCACCTGCACGGTGAGCGCTCAGGCGTCGAAAGCCTGCACCCCCACGACCCGCAGCAGGTCGAGGCTCGCGCGCGCCTCGGTGTCCTCCGGGGCGGCGGTCAGCACCAGCAGCGACTGCGTCTGGTCCTCGGTGAACAGCGCCTGGCAGTCGAGCTCGATCGGACCGATCTCCGGGTGCAGGAGCGTCTTGTGGTCGGCGAACCTGCGCGCCACCTCGTGCTCGGCCCACAGGTCGACGAACTCGCTGCTCTCCAGGCTCAGCGCCGCGACCAGCGCACCGGCCCGGGAGCTCGCTCCCGAGCGCCCGTAGGCGACCCGGAGCGAGGCGACGAGGGCCCGCCCCTGCCTGTCGTGGTCGTCCTGCGGGTAGATGTCCCGCGAGGCAGGATCGGTGAACCATCGATAGATGTCGCTGCGCGCCCACCCTGTCCGCGCCAGCACGTCACCGAACAGGGCGACGGCCATCGCGTTCGCGGCGAGCGGCTCGCACAGCTCGGAGAGGATCAGCGCGGGGCTGTCGGAGAGCCTGTCGAGCACCCGCAGGAGCGCTGGTGCGACGTGCGACGACGTGCTCCTCCGGTCCGGCGCAGGGTGACCGGAGGCGCGGTACAGGTAGTCGCGACCGTCTGCGGTGAGCCTGAGCGTGCGGGCCAGCGCCGCGAGCATCTGCGTGCTCGGCTGCGGACCCCGACCCTGCTCGAGCCGCGCGTAGTAGTCGGTCGACATCCCTGTCAGCGCAGCGACCTCCTCGCGCCGCAATCCCGGTGCGCGACGGCGAGCGCCCGGCGGCAGGCCCACGTCGCCCGGCTGGAGCGCCTCGCGCCGGGCACGGAGGAAGGCTGCGAGCTCGTCTCGGTCCATCGCACCATCATCGCCGTGCCCGCGTCCCGACAACCAGGGATCGGCGGTCCCTGGTTCAGCAGGTCTCTCCCGCTCGTGCCCCACGGGTCGCAGGGTGGAGGCATGAACATCACCGGAAGCACCCTCTTCATCCCCGGCGCCACGACCGGCATCGGGCTCGCACTGGCTCTGCGGCTGCACGACCTCGGTAACACCGTCGTCGTCGGTGGGAGGCGCACCGAGCTGCTCGAGCAGATCGCCGCCGAGCACCCCGGCATCGGCACCGTGCAGATCGACGTCTCCGACCCGGAGAGCATCACGACCGCCGCCGCCGAGGTCCTCGCCGCCTACCCAGAGCTTGACGGCCTGGTCACGATGGCCGGCATCATGCGGACCGAAGACTGGCGTACGCCGGCCTTCCTCGCCGACGCCGAGGCGATCGTCACGACCAACCTGCTCGGACCGATCCGGCTGGTCGCCGCCTTCGTCGAGCACCTCCAGACCAGGCCCGCCGCGACCATCGTCACGGTGTCGAGCGGCCTGGCCCACGCCCCGCTGCGCGTCACCCCGACGTACAACGCGACCAAGGCCGCGATCCACATGCTCAGCGAGTCCCTCCGCCTCCAGCTCGCCGGCACCACTGTGAGCGTCCTGGAGATCGTCCCGCCCGCGGTACGCACCGACCTCATGCCCGGGCAGGCCGAGAGCCCTGTCGCGATGCCCCTCGACGCCTTCGTGGACGAGGTCCTCGCGCTGATCGAGGAGCAGCCCGACGCGCACGAGATCCTCGTGGAGACCGTGAAGTTCCTCAGGTACGGCGAGGTGCGCGGTGACTACGAGCAGGTGGTCGCCGCGCTCAACTCCTCCGACCCGCACGCGGCGCTCTAGCGCCAGCGCGCCTCGTCTGAGCCCAGCCTGCGGGCCGGGCCGGGCCGGTCAGGGCCGGGCCGGGCCGAGGGCAGACGAACGCGCGGACGGGCAAGGCCTGCTGGGGCCGGGCGGAGCCACCTCCGCCCGGCCCGTCTCCAACTTTCGTCGGAGCCGTCCGTAGCCCGCGGTCTCTGTCGTCCGTGCGTCGCCCCGTCCTACTGTGGTCGGGTGCCAGCCCCCGCCCCGCACGTCCCTGCGTCCGCAGCAGCCCGACAGACGCCGTCGCCCGCTCCTGCGAGCCTCGGCGTCCCGCGCACGCCGAAGCCCTCGTCAGGCGACGAGCCCTTCGTCTCCCCGCCGCTCACGCTCTGGGGCAAGACCTGGCGGATGCTGCTCGCCTTCACCGTCGGGTTCGTCGCCTTCGGTGCCGTGCTCTCCGAGTCTGCCCCCTCCGACGCCGCCGCAGCCCTCGACCTCCTGGCCGGGCTCGTCGCGCTCGGACTGCTGCCGTTCCGGCGCCGCGCGCCGCTGCTCGTCGCCTGCCTCATCACCGTCCTCGCGTCGGTGTCGTCCTTCAGCGTCGGCGCGCTCGTCATCGCGACGGTGTCGCTCGCGACCCGGCGGCGGTGGCGTGAGGTGCTGCCGGTCGCTGCGCTGTGGTTCCTGTCGACCACGGTCTTCGAGGTCGTCACCGAGCCCGCGGACCCGCTCGAGCTCTGGGTCGTCGCGCTGATCACCCTCGCGGTCCTCGTGCCGACGGTCCTCGCAGGGTTCTCCATCGGCGGTCGGCGCGAGCTCTTCGCCGTCCTGCAGGCCAGGGCCGAGACCGCCGAGCGCGAGCAGGCGGCACGCGTCGCCCAGGCGCGGACCGCCGAGCGGGCGGCCATCGCCCGCGAGATGCACGACGTCCTCGCGCACCGCATCTCCCTCGTCGCCATGCACTCCGGCGCCCTGGCGTACAGGACAGACCTCACTGCCGACGAGACCACCGAGGTCGCCACAGTCATCCGCGACAACGCGCACCTCGCGCTCACCGAGCTCCGTGAGGTCCTCGGGGTGCTGCGCGCACCCGAGGTCCGCTGGCCCACGGCGACGGGTCCTGCCGCACCGCCCGAACGACCTCAGCCGACCCTCGCGACCCTCGACGAGCTGCTCGACGAGACCCGGGCGGCCGGGACCCACGTCACGCTCCGCGTCCCCGTCGAGCCAGCCGTCCTCGCGACGCTCGCCCCGAGCACCGGACGGACTGCGTTCCGCGTGGTCCAGGAGGCTCTGACCAACGTCCGCAAGCACGCCCCTGGTCGCCCGGTGACCCTCACGGTCGACGGCGAACCCGGGTCGCGGCTGACGATCGTCGCGAGCAACGCGACAGACGGCCGGCAGCGCACTCTCGGTGAGCCTGCGCTGCCGTCCTCGGGTCTAGGTCTCACAGGCCTGGCCGAACGCGTCAGCCTCGCGGGCGGTCACCTCGAGCACGGGGTCGACGACCACGGCACCTTCACCGTGAGAGCCTGGGTCCCGTGGACCTCATGACCAGCACGCCTCCGCAGCCGGTCTCCGTGCTGCTCGTCGACGACGACGCCCTCGTCCGCTCGGCCCTGCGCCTGATCCTCGGCGGCGACCCGGCGATCACCGTCGTCGGCGAGGCCTGCGACGGCCAGGAGGGCGTCGCGCTCGTCGAGTCGCTACGACCCGACGTGGTCCTCATGGACATCCGCATGCCGAGGCTCGACGGCCTCGCCGCGACCGAGCAGGCACTCGCCCTCCAGCCCGACCTCGTCGTGGTCGTGCTCACCACCTTCGACACCGACGACATGGTCCTGAGCGCCTTGCGGCTCGGCGCGCGCGGGTTCTTGCTCAAGGACACCCCGCCCGCCGATCTCGTCGCGGCCGTCCGTGCCGCGGCTGCCGGGCAGCCGATGCTCTCGCCGAGCGTCACCGGGCAGCTGATCGCCGCCGTCGCCGCGACAGGGCCCCGCCAGGACGCCGAGGCGCGGGCCCGGCTCGCGACCCTCACCGAGCGCGAGCACGAGGTCGCCCTCGCTGTCGCGCGCGGGCAGTCGAACGCCGAGATCGCCGCGAGCCTGTTCATGAGCGTCGCGACCGTCAAGTCCCACGTCGGGCGGCTCTTCGGCAAGCTCGGGGTCGAGAACCGCGTCCAGGTCGCGATCTGCGTGCACGAGGCAGGGCTCTGAGCCGAGCCGGCACGGGCAGCGCCGATCCCGGATGCCGCTCCACCCACCAGAGGTCGTGATCCCGACTCGCTCCCCCGTCCGCCAGAGTCGCTGACCCTCAGCCCTGCTGCTCCGCCTGACGCCCGAGCTCGGCCAGACGGGCGTTGTACGCCTCGAGCTCGGCGTCGCCGTCCCGCTCGGCCTGCCGGTCGTAGCGCTTGGCGTCCCGTGCGTCCGAGCGCGTCCACTGGAACACGACGATGAGCGCCGCGAAGACGACAGGCAGCTCACCTGCGCCCCACGCGATGCCGCCCCCGGTCTGCTGGTCGGTGAGCAGCGCCGCCTGGTCGTCGCCGCCCATCGCCCGCCACCAGTCCGGGGCGAGCAGCGTGGTGGACTCCATGACCGCGACCCCGAAGAACGCGTGGAAGGCCATCGTCACGAGCAGCACGACGAGGCGGATCGGCGGGCTGGCCTTCGGCGGGCCCGGGTCGACGCCCACGAGCATCCAGAAGAACAGGTACCCGCTCGCCAGGAAGTGCACCTGCATGAGCACGTGCCCCTGGTGCTTGAACAGCGCGAAGTCGAACCACCCCGTGTAGTAGAACGCGACGAGGCTCCCGGCGAAGATCACCCCGGCGACGGGCGGCTTGGACAGCAGCTGCATGTAGCGGGAGTGCACCAGCACGAGGATCCACTCGCGCGGGCCACGGCTCGCGTCGCTGCGGTGCGGCAGGACGCGCAGCAGCAGGAGAACCGGCCCGCCGAGGACGAGCGGGAGCGGGGCGAACATCATCAGCCCCATGTGCTGGATCATGTGCGTGCTGAAGTGCACGGAGCCGTAGACCGCCGGACCGCCGCTCGTGACGAAGGCGAGCACCAGGCAGCCGACGAGCCACGAGACCGTGCGCCCGAGCGGCCACGCGTCTCCCCTGCGCCGCAACCGCACCACGCAGGCGACGTACCCGCCCGCGAGCAGGCACACGAGGGCGAGCCACGCCCAGTCGACGTGCACCTGCGTGAGCATGTTCCGCACCGAGACGGGCTCGGGGTACGGGAAGCCGAGGAGCGCGTGCCGCGGGTCACCGACCACAGGGTTCTGCGGGACGGGCGGCGCGGAGCGGGACAGCGCGACCGACGCACCCATCGTCACCGCCATGACGACCACCTCGGTGACCGCGAGCCTCACGAAGGCGCGCGAGCTGCGCGCCGGGTCCTCCAGCTGCGGCAGGATGCGACGACGCTGCGCCCAGCCGGCCGCGCCCAGCAGGCACAGGGCGAGGGTCTTGCCGACGAGCAGCAGCCCGTAGGGCGTCGCGAGGTCGTCGAGCCCGTCGAGCCGCAACGACGCGTTGACGACCCCCGAGAACGCGACCGCGACGAAGGCCCAGCCGGCGAGCGTCGAGTACCGGGCGACGACCGTTGCCAGGTGCGGGCCGACCCGCCGGCGCAGCAGCACCAGCCCGACGAGCCCTCCGACCCACGCGGTCACGCCGACGAGGTGGATCGCGAGCGAGTTGACCGCGTTCGCGTGCTCGTCGGCGCCCGCGGCGTGGCCGCTGAGCGAGAGCGGCAGGAGCGACAGGACGCTCAGCGCCGTGGCGACGGCAACCCACGACACCTTGCGGCTGGCGAGCAGCACGACGAGCGCGAGCGCGACGCAGACGGCTGAGACGACCATGGTCTGCCCCAGCTCGATCCCTGTCGCGAAGTACCGCAGCTGGCCTGCGAAGCCGGGCGACGAGACCGGCGCACCGATCGCGTCGGCCGTGGTGAGCACGAGCACGGCGATCGCCGCAGCGAGCCACCCGGCCGCGGCCCGCGCGGCCCACCGGGCCGCTGTCCACTGCGAATAGCTGACGATGCCGGGCAGCTCGCGCTGCCCTGGCAGGACGAAGGTCGCGAGGATCAGCAGCCCGATGGTCACGGCCGCGAGCGCGTCGTGCAGTGCGCGGGCGGTTGGGAGGCCGTAGGTGACGAGGTCGCCCGGGCCACCGAAGACGCTCGGTGCGAACTCCCCCGTGAGCAGCAGCCCGGCGAGGGCGACCACCACGGTCAGGGGCAGGCAGAGCAGGAGGACGACCTCGTCGGTGCGCAGCGTCGGGAAGCGGAAGGGTTCAGGGGTCGGGTCGGCGGTCTCGTCCTGCCCGGTCGGTGGGCTCGGCGCGGGCAGCGTGCTCGATGTGACCGGGGCGCTGGGGGCGCTCGCGGTCGGCGCGCGGTCAGGCTGGGGTCTGCTGGTGCTCATGGGGGTCCTGTCCTGGGCACGGCGAGCGGGCGCACGCCGAGAGCGCGCGCGAGCGCCGTCGGGCGGTTCGTGCTGAGTGGTCGCGTCAGGTGCTGCGAGGCGCCGGAGGACCACGGCGAGCAAGGCTCTCGGCCAGCACCTCGAGGGACCGGACCACCACGGGCACGGTGCCGACTGGACCATGCTGGCGCTGCAGGATGGGCACACCCGCTGCGGACCGTCGGGGCAGAGCCCAGCCGAGCACCGCCGTCGCGAGCCGGCGCAGCTGCGCGAGGAGCCTCTCGCCTCGGTGCAGGGTGAAGACGGTGAGGGCAGCGGCACCGGCGTGCGCCAACCACATCCCGACGGAGGCGTGGGCTGCGTGCCCGGGTCCCCCGCTGCCGCCGACCACCGAGACGAGGACTGTGCCCTCGTGCGCGGCGTGTGCGTCGTGCCCTGCCCGCACGACGGCCGAGGCCCCCGCAGGGACGGTGCCGAGCACGAAGAGCGTGTGGAACAGCACCTGGCTCACCACGACCGAGACACCCAGGCGGACGGCCGAGATCCGCGCCCCGGCGAGCACCGTGCACACCGAGACCGCGAAGACCAGCGGGACGAGGACCCCGAGGACCCCGGGGACCTCAGCCCCGGCGAGGAGGTGCGAGCCGAGCGCGACCGCTGTCGACAGGACGGCCGCAGCCGCTCCGCGGACGACACGCGACGAGCGCCCCGACGGGAGACCACCCACAGCCGACACGCCAGCTGTGCTGAGCGCAGGTGGATGGGCAGCGGGCATGCTGTCGAGCCTAACCGAGGAGGACCGAGCACCTGGCGGCCCGCTGCGCAGACGTCCAGGGCAGCCACCAGCACCCATCGTGTCAAGCACTCCGGTCTCGGGTGCGTGCCGTCGTCTCGCGCTCGACCTCGCTCGTCCTGCTCCCGTGCCGCGCATCATGCAAGCACGCCGACCCCAGCGCGAGACGACCCTCCACCGTCACGTCAACCCCCCTTGACTTGATCTAGTCAAGGGGGGTTGACTAGACTGATGAGACCACGGGAGCTCGAGAAGCGGATCGCGCAGATCGCCAAGGTCCGAGGCGTGCGCCCCGAGTACCTCGAAGGCGGGTCTCACACCAAGGTACGAGTCGGCGAACGACAGACTGTCATCCCTCGCCACACAGAGATCAACGAGATCACCGCCCGCGCGATCCTCAAGCACCTGGAAGGCTGACCATGACGACCACTCTCACCGCGCGATCCACCCGCTCTGGCGGCTGGTGGGCTGTCGAGGTCCCCGAGGTCCAGGGCCTCTTCACGCAGGCTCGCCGCCTCGACCAGGTCACCGCCGCCGTCCTGGACGCCGCTGCTCTGCTCACTGGACGCCCCGAGTCTGACTTCGACGTCGTCGTCGTGCCGGTCCTCGACGCCGACGACCTCTCTGTCGTCCGTGACGCCCGCGAGCGCCGCGCAGAGCTCGCCGAGGCAGAGCAGGCCGCAGCCAGGGCTTCTCGGGCCGCAGTCGCCCGACTCCGCGCCGAGGGCCTGACCGTCCGCGACGTCGCCGAGATCATGGGCATGTCTCCTCAGCGCGTCTCCCAGCTCGTCGCCTCCTGAGCCAGGTCCCTGGACACCTGGCGACCAACGCTCCCTTCCTCGGCTGACAGCGCCCCTGAGCAGGAGTTACGCCCCGGAAACACCAGCGAAACCGTGCGCGGCACACGGCCCGGTTAGCGTGACGCCACCTGCACCACCTCCGAGCGGTCTGCTCGACCCGGGCTGGGCGACGACGCTCTGACATCAGCCGAGGCGTCCCCCTGGACGTCTCCTCGGCGTGCGCTGAAACCCTCCCTCCGGTCGACGGACACCGTCTCCCGATCGCGAAGGTTGGCCCGACATCCCCATGCTCGAACACCCCCTGAAGGCGCGCTCCCGTCGCCGCACCCCGCTCCTGGTCACCTGCGGCCTCAGCCTCGGGCTCACCGTCCTGGCAGCCTCCCCAGCCTCGGCCGAGCCGACCGTCACGTCGACGACCCTCACGGCCACGCCCTCCGTCACCGTCGGTGACGCCGTCACCGTCGACCTCGGACTCGCCGGCACCACGGGTGTCTACGCCTACGAGGTGACGCTCACCTTCGACCCCGAGCTGCTCACCTACGCCCCCGGCACAGAGACCGGTCCCGCAGGAGGCTTCGACACGATCGAGACCGGGGACGGCACCCTCACGCTGGTGCACAGCCGCCTCGGCACCTCGCCGAGCCTGACCGGCGACCTCACCGCCACAGTCAGCCTCACCGCCGTAGACGACGGAGATGCGACAGTCTCGGCAGCCGTGACCCTCGTCGACTCGGACGGCACCAGCACGCAGACGAGCCCCGCACCCGCAGCCGTCGAGATCGCGGCCGTGGCCGTCGAACCCACCCCGGGACCGACACCAGAGCCCACACCGACCACCGACCCGACCGCGGCGCCCACGACCCCGGCACCGTCCGCGACACCCGAGGCCACCCCCACGCCTGGCGGGACAGGGACCACACCACCGTCCGGCGGAGCAGGCACAGTCCCGGGCGCCGCCTCCGACAACCCGCTCGCGAGCACAGGCTTCGGCGCAGCCACGCTCGTGCTGGTCGCCGCGGCCGTGACAGCTGCCGGCGTCGTGCTCCGTCGCCGCTCGGCAGGTGCCCGATGACCCCGCTCCGCCCGGGCACGCAGACGCCCGCCCACCCCCGCACCTCCCCGAGGAAGAGCCCCGTGACCACACGCCCCGTCCGCACCGCAGCCGCGACCACCGGCGCCTTCGCGCTCCTCGCGGCCAGCACCCTGGGTGCCCTCCCCGCCTCGGCCGACGACGCCATGGCGGTCCCGTCAGGCGTCATGCTGGCCCCGTACTACACAGATCTCGACCTCACCGGCGACCGCCAGGTGACCCAGGCCGACCTCGACGTGGTCGCCGAGCACCTCGGCGAGACGACCGCGAGCGCCGGCTGGTCCGCCGTGGCGACGGCCGACGTGGACGTCGACGGGGTCATCACCGTCACCGACCTCGCCGCCGTGTCCGGCCGGATGATCTACGACGACGGCCCCTTCGACCTGATCGAGGCGACGACCGTCGACATGCAGGCGGCCATGAACGCCGGGGTGACCACCTCTGTCGAGATCACCCAGGCATACATCGACAGGATCGCCGCCTACGACTCGACAGTCGTCCCGGGCGGCGCGCGTCCGCTCAGCTCGATCATCACCGTCAACGACGAGGCGCTCGCCGCGGCAGCTGCGGCCGACGCGGTCCGCGCCTCGCAGGGCATGACGAGCATGCTGCTCGGGGTCCCCGTCGCGGTGAAGGACAACTACGACACCCTCGACATGCCCACGACCGGCGGTTGCGGCTGCTGGGACGCCAACCAGACGTCGACCGACGCCGCGATGGTCGGCGGGCTGCGGGCCGAGGGCGCCGTGATCCTCGCCAAGGCCAGCCTCGACGAGTTCGCCTACGGCTTCGTCTCGGAGTTCTCAGCCTTCCAGCCTGCTGGCAGCACGAGGCTCGTCGCGAGCCCCTACGACACCACCAAGTCGGCCGGCGGCTCGAGCGGTGGCACAGGCTCGTCGGTGTCCGCGAACCTCGCGGGGATCGGGTTCGGGACCGACACCGGTGGGTCGATCCGCATCCCGTCCACCTACAACCAGCTCGTCGGCCTCCGCCCCACGGTCGGTCTGACGAGCCGGGACGGCATCATCCCGCTCGCCCTGAGCCAGGACACCGGCGGTCCGATGACCCGCAGCGTCACCGACGCTGCGGTCGCCCTGGACGCCGTGGTCGGGATCGACCCCGCCGACCCGGTCACGCTCGAGCAGACCGGGAAGGTCCCGGAGTCGTACACGGCCTCCCTCGACGTCGACGCCCTGGACGGCGCGCGCATCGGCTTCGTGCCCTCGATGATCGGGACCAACCCCACGAACGTCAGGCTCTGGGCCCAGACCCGCGCGACCCTCGAGTCGCTCGGTGCGACTGTCGTCGAGATCACACCACCGGCTCAGTTCGCCGCGGTGCTCAACGAAGGCTCGGGCAGCACCAACGAGTTCAAGCACGACCTGGCCGTCTACGTCCAGAACCACCTGGCCCCCGAGGTGACCAGCCGCACCATCACCGACATCGTCGCCTCGGGCGCCTTCGTCACCTCGCGGACCGGCATCTACCAGCAGCGCGATGCCGTCACCGAGCAGACGTACCAGGCGTGGGCCGGACCGCTCGGCACGCACACGACCCAGATCGAGGCCGGTCACGTGCTCGTCACCTCGATGATGGACAACCAGGACCTCGACGCGATCGCCTACCCGTCGGGCACCCCCTACGGCACGCAGGGCACGAACATGCGCCTGAGCCCGAACACCGGCATGCCCGCCGTCACCGTCCCGATGGGGCAGGCCATCCCGGCCGACGGCACGACCCCTGGGGCTGGCGTGAACCTCGAGCTCCTGGGCCGCGACTACTCCGAGGGTGACCTGCTCGGCCTCGCGTACTCCTTCGAGCAGGCCACCCACCTGCGCACGACCCCGGCGCTGTACGGGGCGCTCGACTGACACCAGGTTCGCACTGACGGCCAAGGTGGACGGACGGTCGTCGGACACCGCACGAGGAGGCCGGGGAGACGTCCCCCGGCCTCCTCGTCGTACTCCCTGCCCGTCCTGTGGAGAAGGGCGTACAGCATCGAGAGGTCACCGGTCCACGGCACGACCTTCAGGTGCCGATGGGGGGACCGGCGCCGGCGAACCAGCAGCTAGGCGCTCCACCCCTGGACTCCGCATCGACCTGCGCGACAGCCCACGGGCCTTTCGGCCCAACGGCTCGCTGTCCGACGGGGATATTTTGCTCTTGGCCGACTATCAGCACAAGTACCCTGGGGGAGATCATGGAGACGACGACCGACGGGCATCAGCCCGTCGCTGCGCACCTGTGGAATTTTGCACGTGAGCACGACAGGTTACGGTCAGCGGCTGACCAGCTCGACGCCTTCCTCCGTGAGCTCATGGACGAGGCGACGATCAAGGTCTACAGGATCGACAGCCGGGCGAAGTCGCTGGACTCCTACCAGCAGAAGTCCGAGAGGATCAAAGACGGTCGTCCGAAGTACAGCTCACCGGCTGACCAGATCGAGGACTGCATCGCAGCCCGGATCATCGTCTTCACCAACGAGGCCCGCGACCGGGCGTGCGAACGAGTCCGAGAGATCGCGGACGGCTGCGTCCAGCACAACCCGGGCGTCCTGAAGTCGAACGGCTACGACAGCGAGCACTTCACGATCCCCCAGATCGCATCCAGCACACCCCAGCTGGCTGGCAAGACGGACCTCGTCTGGTTCCTGGACTCTCGGCCAGCGCTCGAGATCCAGGTCCGGACCGTCGCTGGCCATGCGTGGGCAGAGTACGAGCACGACATCCGCTACAAGCACTCGGGCTACGGAGACCTGCCGCTCTCCGTGAGGGAGAAGGTCGACCAGCTGTTCACCGAGGCCGGCGGCCTGAGGAAGAACTTCGACACGACCTTCGGTGAGATCCAGCAGCTGCTCGAGTCCTCCGACGGGACGGAAGACCCAGGTTCAGGTGGAGCGGAGCTGAACGAGGCCGAGTCGACCGACACGCAGGTGGAGATCGACAGCGCCTCGCTCCTCGGCTTCCTCGAGGCCCAGTACCCCGACGCACTCCCGACTCGCGACGGCACCCTTGCATGGCTCGTGAGGATCCTCGAGGCCGTGGGGTTCTCGACCATCAACGAGATCGAGGCGTCACTCTCCAACATCGACTCCGAGCACGTCGCCTCGCTCATGGACTATCAGTTCGAGCCGACCACAGCCCGGCGGCTCGACGACGACCTCCTCGCTGCCCTGGGAGAGAGGTACATCGCGTTGACGGGCCCAGGCCTCGGGCGCGGCGGCCGCGATCGCACCCAGCTGCTGGAGTGGAGGCTGCGGAGGGTCCGGAAGAAGATCTTCATCTACGAGGTGACCGGCGATCCTCGCCTGGAAGACAAGCACCTCTCGGCCGCGCGCACGTTCCGCGAGGTCGCGAGGCTCGTCGCCGAAGAGCTGGGCCTCTCCGACGCGGTCATCACCGGCGCCGTCTCCCTGACAGAAGAGGGACTCAATCCCTCGGCCCGGGCGCGGAAGGTCTCGACGTCTGACGGTGACCTCTGGGTCGCGACCAACCTCAACCGGAGCGAGGCCGAACGCCTCATCGAACAGCTCCTGGGTGTCCTGACCTCCGTGCACATCACCGTACGCCGAGCCGGGGAGACGCTCTTCGAGTCGCCTGCGTCGGCGAGCGGTGAACGGGTCTCCGAGCTTCTCGACGAGTTCTGACGCCTGCGCGCGGTCGAGGAACGCGGCCCTGAAGCACCTGTTCTAGACACAGAAGAGGCCGTCCCCGGGATCCGGGGACGGCCTCTGACCTGCTGCTACCTGCTGTGGGCGATACTGGGTTCGAACCAGTGACCTCTTCGGTGTGAACGAAGCGCGCTACCACTGCGCCAATCGCCCGTACGTGTACGGCAAGCTCCTGCGACAGTGCGCGGTGTGCTCGTGGAAGAGCGTAACCGGTCGAGGGCCTCTGACGCGAACTGGCTCGCCGACACGTGGTCTCAGGGGTCGATGCCCTCGGCCAGACGGCGACCGAACAGCTCCTGAGCAGCGACGACGAGAGGCCCGGGGACGACGTCCTGACCGTCGAGGGAGACCACGGGGGCGACGTTGCGGATGCTGCCCGCAAGAGCGAGGCTGACGCCTCGCTCTCCCGGCACCCCGCCGATCGTCCCGCCGCCCGCGAGCGTCACCTCGTCGAGGACACCAAAAGGCAGCTCGTCGATCCGGGCCTCACGGGCCGGGAGTCCCTCGTCGCGCGCCCACTCGAGCATGAGCTCGCGGGTGATGCCCGCCAGGCAGCCGGTCTCGAGGTGCGGGGTCAGCAGCTCGCCGCCGATCTCGACGAAGACGTTCGAGGCCGTCCCCTCGCAGAGCGCACCGACGGTGTTGGCCATGAGACCTTCGTCACCGCCCCGCTCGCTCGCGTAGGCGTAGCCAACGACGTTCTCGGCGTACGAGGTCGTCTTGAGGCCGGCGACGGCCGAGCGCTCGTTGCGCACCCACGGCAGGCGCACCGCGCGCGAGACGGAGGACGGCGATGCGGGTCCCGCAGCGACGAGCAAGGAGAGCGGACCGTCTCCGCGCATCGAGCCGAGCGGCGCCGGTCCTCCGGTCACCGTGATGCGCAGCCGCCCGGAGTCGGGGGCCGCGGCGAGGACCTGGGCAACGGCGTCGCGGACCAGCTGTTCCTCGGGGGCGACGAGCCCGATCCCTGCTGCGGAGCGGGCGAGCCTGCGCAGGTGACGGCTCAGCGCGAAGGCCTGTCCCCCGTAGACCGCGCAGGTCTCGAAGACACCGTCTCCGACCGTGATGCCGTGGTCGACAGCGCTGAGCGCTGGCTCCTCGGGCGTGAGCAGATGGCCGTCGGACCAGATCACAACTGTCATGGACCTCAGTCTGCCGCAGATGCCAGAGCGATCAACCGGGCGGCCTTGAGCTCGGTCTCCTCCCACTCCCGCACGGGGTCGCTCCCCCACGTGATGCCAGCACCGGTGCCGAAGCGCAGGCGCTCGTCCTGGGACCACCAGAAGGTCCGGATGCCCACGGCGAGCTCTGCGGTCCCGCCGTCGGCGTCGACCCAGCCGACGGCCCCGCAGTAGGGGCCACGCGGCGCGGTCTCGAGCTCGTCGATGATCCGCAGAGCCGAGGACTTCGGTGCACCGGACACCGAGGCCGGCGGGAAGGTGGCCGTGAGCAGTCGCGCCCAGAGGTCGTCGGCCGCGGCCACCTGCGGACGCAGCACCCCGGTGACCGTCGAGACGAGGTGGACGAGCCCCGGGTGCTCCTCGACGTCGAGGAGGGTGGTCACCGCGACGGTCCCCGGGACGCAGACGCGCTGGAGGTCGTTGCGGACGAGGTCTGTGATCATCACGTTCTCTGCCTCGTCCTTGGCGGTCAGGCCCTCGACGGTGCGGGCCGTCCCCTTGATCGGGGCGGAGGTGAGGGTCGCCGGTCCCGGACCGACCAGGCCCTCGACGCGGAGGTAGAGCTCGGGCGAGGCCGTCACGACCCAGACCGGCTCGAGGTCAGGCGTGGTTCCGCCGGGGACGTGCACCACCCCCTGGTACGGGGCAGGGTTGCCCGCGGCGAGCCTGTCGGCGAGGGCGCGGGGATCAGGTTCGTGGCCCTCGACCCGTAGGAGGGGCGCGTCGAGCACCCGGCAGATGTTCGCCTGGTAGACGGTCCCCGCCCGGACGTGCTCGCGCACGCGCCGCACTGCGTCCACGTAGGCGTCACGGTCGAGCGAGGTGGACCAGGACTGCGTGGTGGGCCCCCGCCAGGCGGCCGGCAGGCCCTCCGAACCGGCGACACCTGGCTGGTCTGCTGCGACGCGCGTCACGTCCGCGAACCGCCATGCGCGGGCGGGCCCCTCGAACTCGGCGACCACGAACCAGGTCCCGCCGCGGCGCAGCGCCTCGGGGTCACGTGCGAGGTCGACCATCTCGACGGGCCGTCGGGCCTCGACTCCGGCGAATCGCGCGTATCCCTGCTGGTTGTCCACGCGGCCACGCTACCCAGAGTCCGTCGGCACCGGGCTCGCGTCCGCCCCGTCGGTGCCCCGCGACGCCCGAGCCCCACCTCGGGACACTCTCTTCCCGCAGGTTCCTGCGCTTCCTGACCTGCGACGACGAGCCAGTTGGACTCAGGACCGAAAGTTCAATAGAGTCTGTGACGCGCCAAGAACACCGACGCAGTTCGAACGGTGTCCTGAAGCAGCATGCGGACGTGGCTCAGTGGTAGAGCATCACCTTGCCAAGGTGAGGGTCGCGGGTTCGAATCCCGTCGTCCGCTCGGAGATAGACCTTCCGAGCAATCTGAAGATCTGTGTCTCTACGGTGGAGTGGCCGAGAGGCGAGGCAGCGGCCTGCAAAGCCGTCCACACGGGTTCGAATCCCGTCTCCACCTCGCAGAACGACACGAAGTACCGGTAGTTCAGCACGGCAGCATCACTCTGGGCGATTGGCGCAGCGGTAGCGCGCTTCCCTGACACGGAAGAGGTCACTGGTTCGATCCCAGTATCGCCCACAGAGCAGGACAGAAAGACCCCCTCGGATCTCTCCGAGGGGGTCTTTCTGCGTCCCGGTGCTGCACCAGCCTGTGAGACCAGCATCACCGTGCTGCCGCAGCCAGCCCCCCGGCCGCCCTCCTCGCACCGGCCAGGGCCGAGGAGCGGCCCTCGCCCAGGCTGTGGAACTCGAACTTCCCGCGAGATCCCGGGCCTCAGCGGCCGTCCTCGGTCCCCGCCACGACGCTGGTTTGGGGGAACGCAAAACCTGGTCTACTGTAATCCACGCACCGGACGGCGCTGAGAGATCAGCCCAGAAGGCGTGCGGACGTGGCTCAGTGGTAGAGCATCACCTTGCCAAGGTGAGGGTCGCGGGTTCGAATCCCGTCGTCCGCTCGGAGATCGGTTCTCAGGTTCGCCTGGTACCCGTTCGACTACGGTGGAGTGGCCGAGAGGCGAGGCAGCGGCCTGCAAAGCCGTCCACACGGGTTCGAATCCCGTCTCCACCTCTCAGCACCACCTCCCGCAGCACGACCGCGGGAGCAGTACGACAGCATCACCCCGCGGGACACCCCGGGCGATTGGCGCAGCGGTAGCGCGCTTCCCTGACACGGAAGAGGTCACTGGTTCGATCCCAGTATCGCCCACCACAGCACGACTCGGCAGGCCGTCCCGGAGCATCCGGGGCGGCCTTCGTGCTTCCTCCCCCACAACTTCCACCCGCTCGGCGCTCGATCATCAGCCGTCGTGCGTCACCCCCACCAGTTACCGTGAGGCCGTGAAGCGCACACCGATCCCCGACCAGGACCACGGCACAGCCGCGTCCTCGGACAGGCGCGGGCCGCAGATCAACCGCTCGGTCATCTTGTCCCAGCTGCTGTTCGGGTCGGCCGTGCTCAGCGTCCTCACGCTCATCCAGTGGTTCGCGCCGGGGCGCCTCACCGACCACGTCATGTTCATCGGGGTCGTCCTGGCCTTCGTCGCGACGGGTGCGGCCCTGCTGGTCCCCTGGAACAGGTTCGACAAGCGCTGGATCATGATCCTGCCGGTCACGGACATGGTCGCGATCCTCCTTCTGCGCATCGAGACTCCGGAGATGGGCCTCGGTGTGCTCTGGTTCCTCCCGGTCATCTGGTTGTCGACCTATTTCGGCCTCACGGGCACCATCACCGCTGTCGCTCTGGCGACCCTGGGCAGCTGGGCGACAGTCGCGATCGAGCCGAGCGCCATCACGCTCTCGTCCTTCACTCTGCTCGTCCTGCTGCCCCTCGTGCTGTCCATCGTCGCGGCGTCGACGCACATCAGCTCCCGCCGCGACCACGCGCAGCGCACGCTCATGCGCAAGCAGGCCTCCTTGCTCAACGAGGCCTTCGTCTCCGCGCGCCACCACGAGCAGCTGCTCACCGAGGTGCTCAACACCGTGACCTTCGGTGTCGTGCGCTTCGACCGTGACGGTGTCATCACCTTCGCGAACAGTGCGCACACCCGGATGCACGACCGCGACTCGGCACTGCCCGACAGGCCGCGCCACGAGGTCGTCTACCAGGCTGACCGCACGACACCGTTCCGCGAGGAAGAGCGTCCCTTCTTCCGCTCGCAGCGCGGCGAGGCCTTCGACGACGTCCTCATCTGGGTGGGCAACCCGGGCGAAGACCGCCACGCGTACTTCATGACCTCCCGCCGTCTCGTCGACTCGCGCGACGGGTCCTTCGACGGCACGATCCTGGTCTCGGGCGAGGTGACGACCGAGCTCAACGCGATCTCGGCCCGCGACGACCTCATCGCCTCGGTCTCCCACGAGCTCCGCACGCCACTCACCTCGATCCTCGGGTACCTCGAGCTCGTCCTCGACGACGACCTGCCCGACCACGCCCGCCCGTCCCTCGAGATCGTGGAGCGCAACAGCAACCGCCTCCTCGACCTCGTCACCGAGATCCTCTCGGCCTCGCGCCAGGCGTCCAAGCCTCTCGAGATCACCCCGGTCCCCGTCGACCTGGGCACCACGGTCTTGCAGTCGGCGGAGTCGCTCCTCCCCAGGGCCCGCGAGCGTGACGTGGTCGTCGACACGAGCGGCGTCCGCAACGTCCTCACCGTCGCCGACCCCTTCCGCATGCGGCAGGTCATCGACAACGTCCTGTCGAACGCCATCAAGTACAACGTCGACCACGGTCGGGTGGACCTCGCGCTGCGCCAGCAGGGCGAGGAGCTGGTGCTCACGGTCCGCGACACGGGGATCGGGATCTCAGGCGAAGAGCTGCCGAAGCTCTTCGAGCACTTCTTCCGCTCCGCCGCCGTGCGGAACTCCGCTGTCCACGGCAGCGGGCTCGGCATGGGGATCGCCCGCGAGATCGTGCGCAAGCACGGCGGCGACCTCACCGTCGAGAGCACGCTCGGCAGCGGGACCACAGTCACCGTCACCGTCCCCACGAGAGCCGCGACATGACCCTCGACCAGCAGACCCTCAGCCTCGCCACAGGGATCGTCGTCCTGACCGCCGGCCTCCTCTTCGTCGTCGAGACGGTGTTCAGGCGCGACAGCACGACGAGCCGGCTGTGGTCGCTCGGGTACCTGGCCGGCATCCTCACGGCCTTCTCGTACCTGCTGTGGGCGAGCTCGCCGAGCATGTGGTGGGCCGTCGCCGTGGGCAACGCCGCCTTCGTCGTGAGCGCGGGAGCGATCTGGAACGGCAACAGGTCGTACAACGGGCGCCGCAGCTACGTCGAGGTCACGCTCCTGCTCGCCGTCATCACCGGCTTCGCCGCCGGGATCGCCGGTCCTGACGGGGGCGACTGGGCCGGTGCTCCAGTCTGGTTCGGCTCGGTGGCCGTGCTCGCGGGCCTAGGCGCTGCCGAGACGTGGCGCGGCGCGCTGCGCAAGGACGTCAACGCGCGCGGCCTGTCGGTCGTGCTGACCGTCGAGTCCCTGCTCTTCGCGGCACGGTTCGTGACGTACTTCGTCTTCGGGACCAGCAGCTATGTCTTCACCGACGTCCTGGGGACGGCGACGGCGTCGATCCTCACCATGGTCCTCATGGTCGTGGCCGCGGTCTCGATGTCGGTGCTGCGGTCCGAGACGTCCTTCGCGCACGCCCGCCGCCGCTCGACCCCGGTGTTCACGGCACGCCGGCTCGTCGACGACCAGTCCTTCCAGCAGGTCGCGGCTGACAGGCTCGAGCGGGCCCACAACCACGACGAGAGGGTCGCGCTGCTGCACGTCGACCTCGACGACCTCGAGACCATCAACACGGCCTTCGGCAGGTCCGTCGCGGACCTCGTCATCACGGCCTACGCGACGACCGTCCGCAACGGGACGCCGACCTCGTCGGTCATCGGCGAGGTCGGCGCGGGTCGGATCTCGATCGTCTTCACCGAGGCCCAGCCCGGTGCTGGTCTCTCGACAGCCACGGCCCTGCGCCGGGCCCTCCTCGACACCGACGTCCCCGAGGCACCTGGTGCGAGCCTCACCGCGAGCATCGGCGTCGCCACGACGGAGCACTTCGGCTACGACCTCGAACCGCTCCACCAGGCCGCGCGGCGCGCCGCCGACGACGCGAGCGCAGCGGGTGGCAACAGGGTGAGCGACGCCTGGCTGCTCGAGGTGTCCAAGCGGCCCGACTGGCACTGAGCCTCGCGCAGGGTTATCCCCTGCTGCGGGCATGCAGGCCTGTGACCTGTGCGGCAGCATGGTCGGGACAGGCGACGGCGACCGTCGGCGTCGCCCACAGGTGCCGAGAGGACGTGCCCGCGCATGCGGTCGAGGTCGACCCCGAGAGAGATCCTGCTGGTCAGGCACGGTGAGAGCGTCGCGAACGTCGCGAGCATGGAGGCCGAGCGCTCGGGCTCCCAGCGCCTCGACGTCACGAGCCGTGAGGCCGACGTCCCGCTGTCGGAGCAGGGCGAGCAGCAGGCCGACGCTGTCGGGAGATGGCTGCGAGACCTCGACCCGGACGACACCCCGCTGGCCGTCTGGTCTTCCCCGTACCTGCGGGCCCACGACACCGCCCGACGCGCTCTCCGGGCCGCCGGGATCGACCTCCAGGTGCGGCTCGACGAGAGGCTCCGCGACCGCGACCTCGGGGTCTTCGACAGGCTCTCGACCGCCGGGATCAAGGCTCTCGAGCCTGACGAGGCCGAGCGCCGGGCGTGGCACGGCAAGTTCTACCACCGCCCGGGCGGCGGGGAGTCGTGGACGGACCTGGCCGCGCGGGTCCGCGCCTTCCTCGCGGACCTGGAGAGCCTCGCCGACCCGCCAGAACGTGTGCTCATCACCTGCCACGACGCTGTCATCATGACCTTCCGCTACGTCTGCGAGGGCCTCACCGAGGAGGAGGTCCTCGCGCTGGCCCGTGACCGGCCCGTGGGCAACGCCTCGCTCACGCTGCTGCGCCGCGACGGCAGCGACCCGCTCGCGCTGGCCGGCTCGTGGCACGCGGTCCTCACCCAGGCGGACGACCACCTCACGGGCGACGCCGCCGAGCACACCGACGAACCTGGGAGCTCCGATGTCTGACACCACACCCCGCGCCCTGACTCCCGCCGTCCTGCGCAGCTGGGGGCTGCCGACCGAGGCCGGCTCGAAGTACGACCGCGGGACGGTCCTGGTCGTCGGTGGAGCCGTCGGCACCCCCGGCGCGGCGATGCTCGCCGGGATCTCTGCGCTGCGTGTCGGTGCCGGGCGGCTCACCCTGGCCGTCGCGGAGGGTGCCGCGGCGGCTGTCGCCGTGGCGGTCCCCGAGTGCGGCGTGGTGCCGCTGCCCCAGTCGACGGACGGCACCGTCCTCGGGTCAGGTGCGGGACGGCTCGAGGCGGAGGCCTCGTCCTCGGACGTGGTGGTCGTCGGGCCAGGCCTCGACGATGCCGACGAGACCGCCGAGCTGCTCCGCGGGCTCGTCCCGCTCCTCGGCGACAGCACGGTCCTCGCGCTCGACGCCTACGCCCTCGGCGTGCTGCCTGGACTAGGAGACGTCCTGGACCCGCTGCGTGGTCGGATCGTCCTCACCCCGAACCCGACCGAGGCCGGGCTGCTGCTCGGAGGAGACCCCGGCGAGGACTCGGGCTCTGGCGGCTCGGAGGACGAGCCCGACGTCGCGGAGCAGACCGCCTCGATCGCCCGCCGCTACGGCGCCGTCGTCTCGTGCCAGGGGATCGTCGCCGACCCGGACGGCGGGCTCTGGGAGGGGACCACGGGTACCTCGGGGCTCGCGACCTCCGGTTCGGGCGACGTCCTCGTCGGGGCGATCACCGGGATCGCAGCCCGCTCTGTGCCGCTCGACCAGGCCGCGTGCTGGGGTACCCACCTGCACGCCGTGAGCGGCGACAGGCTGGCAGCCTCGGTCGGCACCGTGGGCTACCTGGCACGCGAGCTCGCCGAGCAGCTGCCGCACGCCCTCGCCGAGCTCTCCACCTGACCCTCACGCACCCCTGACCTGGATCCCCCACCGACCTCCTGAAGGAGCACCCATGTCGACGACGATCGAACCGCGCCTGCTCTCCATCTACCTCAACGACCACGTCACCGGGGCGACAGCCGGGCTGCAGCGCGTCCGACGGATGGCGAGCGCCTACGACCGTCCGTCGCTCGCGGCAGCGCTGAGCCGCTTCGAGCAGGAGTTCACCGAAGAACGGCAGTGGCTGGTGCGCACCGCGGTCTCCCTCGGGGTGACGCGCAACAAGCCCAAGGCGTTGCTCGCCTCGGTCGCCGAGAAGGCCGGTCGGCTCAAGCTCAACGGCCGGGCTGTCGAGCATTCACCCCTGAGCCCGCTGCTCGAGCTCGAGATCCTGCGCGGAGCCGTGCTCGGCAAGCTGAGCGGCTGGCAGACGCTCGAGGCTCATGCCGCAGGGCTGGGTCTGTCGCCCGAGCAGGTGGAGCACCTCCACCACCTCCAACGCCAGGCTGTCGCGCAGAAGGACACCATCTCGGCGCTCCTGGAGGAGATCCGGCCCGAGGCCTTCTCGAGCTGACGGCCAGGCCCGGACGAGCCAGCGGGCCCGGGAGCTCGTGCTGGTGAGAGCGCGGGCGATCTCCGGCAGGAGCGTCGTCCAGGCTGCGGACCCGGCGGGTCCGCACTAGCGTCGACCCATGAGCACCGACACTGTGAAAGCCTCGAAGTCAGCCAAGATCCTCTATCGCCCCTTCGGCCTCGTGAGCTCCATGGTCGGGGGACTCCTCGCCGGCCAGCTCTTCAAGCAGGTCTACAAGCGCGTCTCCCGCGCCGAGCACGACGAGTCGCCGGGCCCCCTCGCCTCGGAGTACCCGCTCAAGGAGCTGCTCGTCGCCTCCCTCATCCAGGGAGCCATCTACGCAGCGGTCAAGGCCCTCATCGACCGTGGTGGGGCACGAGCCTTCCAGCGCTGGACAGGTGAGTGGCCGGGCAAGTGACGCCCGACGGGTCGCCGCGCGGCAGATGACACTGACCCCCGGACCGCGGCTAGAGAGCCCGGTCCGGGGGTCGCTCTGCTTCTCGAGCCTTGAACATCCCGGCAGGTCGAGCCGGTCCGGGCCGGTGCGCACCGGCCCGCGGACCACTGTGGCGAACATCACCTCGACCGAGCTCGGGGCTGCCCGGTCAGATCGCGGCGGCGCGATCTCGCGTCGATGGGATCTTCCAGTCCCCGCAGTGTGGTGCGCGGAGGCCCGGCTGTCTCGCGGCTCTGCGGGCCGCTGCCGACACCGAGCGCTCAGATCGAGGCACCGGCACCCTCAGAGGCTCAGATCTCCTCGGGGTTGTCCCAGTCGTCCCCGGCGAGGATCGCGCCCTTCTTGGCCTGCCGTTCCGCCTCGCGCAGCGACCTGGGTGCCTTGCTCGCGTCGCCACCGGCGACGGTGTCACCCATGCCCGGCTGGTCCGAGTCGTAGTAACGGTCGTCACGTACGTCGGGGACCGGGGTCGCGCGCCGGCGCGGGGCGATCTTGGCCTTCTCGCCGGCGGCCTGACCCGTCGCCAGGTCCCCGTCCCGGCCTGTGCCCTCGGTCTTGTCGCTCTCCTGCTGTGCCCACGGTGAAGAGATCATGTGGTCCATCCCACCAAAATCTCGGCCCGAGCGCCAGAGGAAGAGGCCGTCCCCAGCACCTCCGCCCCGGTTCCTCACCCGTCCCTCACCCGTCATCGCAGGACGGAGCGACGAACCTAGGGCAGTCTTACGCCATGCAGATCTGGCCAGGACATCCCTACCCGCTCGGTGCGACCTTCGACGGCAGCGGGACCAACTTCGCGATCTTCTCCGAGGTCGCCGAGCGTATCGAGCTGTGCCTCTTCGACCCGTCGGGCGAAGAGACCCGTATCGACCTCGTCGAGGTCGACTCCTTCGTGTGGCACGCGTACCTGCCCTCGGTCCAGCCTGGGCAGCTGTACGGCTTCCGGGTGCACGGACCGTACGAGCCCGAGAACGGCCTGCGGTGCAACCCCGCCAAGCTCCTGCTGGACCCCTACGCCAAGGCGATCGACGGCGAGGTGGACGGCGACCAGAGCCTCTTCTCCTACACCTTCGGCGACCCGGACTCCCGCAACGACGAGGACTCCGCCGCCCACACCATGAAGTCCGTGGTCATCAACCCGTTCTTCGACTGGGGCCACGACCGCCCGCCGAACCACGAGTACCACGAGAGCGTCATCTACGAGGCGCACGTCAAGGGCATGACGCAGAACCACCCGGCCGTCCCCGAGGAGCAGCGCGGCACGTACGCCGGCATGGCGCACCCCGCCGTCATCGCGCACCTCGTGGACCTGGGCGTGACAGCCGTCGAGCTCATGCCGGTCCACCAGTTCGTCAACGACTCGACCCTCGTCGAGAAGGGCCTGTCGAACTACTGGGGCTACAACACCATCGGGTTCTTCGCCCCGCACAACAAGTACTCGTCCTCGGGCACCGACGGCCAGCAGGTCCAGGAGTTCAAGCTCCTCGTCAAGGCCCTGCACGAGGCCAACATCGAGGTCATCCTCGACGTCGTCTACAACCACACCGCCGAGGGCAACCACCTGGGCCCCACGCTCAGCTTCCGCGGGATCGACAACCAGGCGTACTACCGCCTGGTCGACGAGGAGCAGCAGCACTACTTCGACACCACGGGCACCGGAAACTCGCTGCTCATGCGCCACCCGCACGTGCTCCAGCTCATCATGGACTCGCTGCGCTACTGGGTCACCGAGATGCACGTCGACGGCTTCCGCTTCGACCTCGCCTCGACCCTCGCCCGCCAGTTCCACGAGGTCGACAGGCTCTCCGCCTTCTTCGACCTCGTGCACCAGGACCCGATCGTCTCGCAGGTGAAGCTCATCGCGGAGCCGTGGGACCTCGGCGACGGCGGCTACCAGGTCGGCGGGTTCCCGTCGATGTGGAGCGAGTGGAACGGCAAGTACCGCGACACGGTCCGCGACTTCTGGCGCGGGGAGCCCTCGACGCTCGCGGAGTTCGCCAGCCGGATCACCGGCTCGTCGGACCTCTACGAGCACACGGGCCGCAAGCCGATCTCGTCGATCAACTTCGTCATCGCGCACGACGGCTTCACGCTCGCCGACCTCGTGTCGTACAACGAGAAGCACAACGACGCCAACGGCGAGGGCAACAACGACGGCGAGAGCCACAACTCGTCGTGGAACTGCGGCGTCGAGGGCCCCACGGACGACCCGGAGATCCTCTCGCTGCGTGCCCGCCAGCAGCGCAACATCCTCGCCACCCTCCTGCTCTCGCAGGGTGTGCCGATGATCGCGCACGGCGACGAGATCGGCCGGACCCAGCAGGGCAACAACAACGTCTACTGCCAGGACAACGAGCTCTCCTGGATGGACTGGGAACTCGACCCGGCCCGCGAGGACCTGCTGACCTTCGCCCAGCAGGTCGTCCACCTGCGCCTGCGCCACCCGGTCCTGCGTCGCCGCCGGTTCTTCTCCGGCGACGACAACTGGTCCGACGACCAGCTCGGCGACATCGCCTGGCTGAACATCGGTGGCGACCACATGCGCGACGAGGAGTGGAACGAGGGCTACGCCCGCTCGGTCGCGGTGTTCCTCAACGGCGAGGCGATCGGCGAGCCCGACGCGCGCGGTGAGCGGATCGTCGACGACAGCTTCCTCATCCTCTTCAACGCCTACTCCGAAGAGCTCGAGTTCACAGTCCCGCCCGAGCACTTCGGGTCGGAGTGGTCGATCGTCTTCGACACCTCGCGCACCTCGACCGAGTCCGTCACCCCGGTGACCCAGGAGACGGCCATCGAGCCCGTCGACGGGCCGCACACCGCGACGGCCGGGTCGACCCTGTCCGTCAAGGGACGCAGCATCGTGCTGCTCACCCGGTCACCCCTCGGCGACTGACCTCACGGTCACTGCGCTCCAGGCTCCACGAGGAGCGCGGTGACCACCTGACGCACCCAGCAGCACCTCGCTCGAAACCCGCCGGCGAGGCCCCGCACCTGCGGTGGCCTCGCCGGCAGACGTCTCTGCAGCCCTCTCCAGGACAAGGACCCACCATGACCGACGACGTCACCACCGAGGCCCGCACCGCAGGTCAGCGGGCCGCCGACCGCCGCTTCCCGGCACCCGGCAAGCCGTTGCCCGTCTCGACGTACCGCCTCCAGCTCGGCGCGGACCTCACCTTCGACGACGTCGCCGCCCGTCTGCCGTACTACGCAGACCTCGGCGTCACCCACCTGTACCTCTCCCCAGTCCTGGCCGCGGCGCCCGGGTCGACGCACGGCTACGACGTGGTCGACCACACCCGGGTGAGCGACGTCCTCGGCGGGCGCGAGCGCCTCGAGGCCCTCGCCGAGCAGGCTCACGCCGTCGGCCTCGGCATGATCCTCGACATCGTCCCGAACCACATGGCCGTCCCGACGCCGGCGTGGCACAACCTGCCCCTGTGGTCGGTCCTGGCGCACGGCGCAGACTCGCCCTACGCCCGGTGGTTCGACGTCGACTGGTCCTCGGGCGATGGCTCGCTCCTCATGCCGGTGCTCGGCAGCCGCATCGGTGACGTCCTGGCCGGCGACGAGCTGAGCCTCGACGTCGCCGACGTCCCTGGTGTCGGCAAGCAGCAGACCGTCCTGCGGTACTACGACCACGTGTTCCCGGTCCGCCCGGGCACGGAGAGCCTGCCGCTCGCCGAGCTCGTCGACCGCCAGCACTACCGCCTCGCGCACTGGAAGGTCGGTGACGAAGAGCTCAACTACCGCCGGTTCTTCGACGTCGGGACGCTCGCGGCGATCCGGGTCGAGGACCCCGAGGTCTTCGACGAGTCCCACGCGCTGATCCTCGAGCTGCTCCGCGACGGCGTCATCGACGGGCTGCGCATCGACCACCCGGACGGTCTCGCGGACCCCTCGGGCTACCTGTCCAGGCTCGCCGAGGCGACGGGCGGCGCCTGGGTCGCCGTCGAGAAGATCCTCGCGGGCGAAGAAGAGGTCCCGCGCGACTGGGAGACCGTGGGGACCACCGGCTACGAGGGTCTCTGGCGCCTCCAGGCGACCTTCGTGGAGCCCTCGGGCGAGTCCCGCCTGGCGAGCCTCATGCACCGCGTGACCGGCGACGAGGGCGACGGCCTGGAGGCCCTCGTCGAGACCTCCAAGCGTGAGGTCGTCGACGGCCCGCTCTACGCCGAGGTGCACCGCCTCACCGACCTCGCCGCGACCATCTGCCGTGACGACCTCCGCCTGCGCGACCACTCGTGGCGCGCGCTGCGCGAGTGCCTCGTCGAGCTCCTCGTCGCCTTCGACCGCTACCGCGCCTACGTGGTCCCGGGCGAGCAGCCCTCGCGTGACGCGCTGGCCGCGATGGACGAGGCCGCGAAGATCGCGCGCCGCCACGTCGGGGCCGACCGCGCCGAGACGCTCGACGTGCTCGTCGAGCTGCTGCTCGGCCGCGAGGTCGGCAGCGCCGGCCGCCGGCGCGAGCCGCGCCGCGACGAGCTCGCCGTGAGGTTCCAGCAGGTGTGCGGCGCCGTCATGGCCAAGGGCGTCGAGGACACCGCCTTCTACAGGTGGACGCACCTCGTGTCGCTGTGCGAGGTGGGCGGCGAGCCGAGCCGCTTCGCGCTGAGCGCCGACGAGCTCCACGCCTTCGCAGCGCGTGCCGCCGACCACTCCCCGGCAGCGATGACCACGGGGTCGACCCACGACACCAAGCGCAACGAGGACACCCGCGCCGCGACGAGCGTGCTCTCCGAGCACGCCGTGGAGTGGACCGAGACCGTGGGCCGACTGCGGTCGGTCTCGGCCAGGGCACGCACGGCGCTCGTCGACGGCCGCACGGAGAACCTCGTGTGGCAGACGCTCGTGGGCACGTGGGCCGACGGGCCGATATCCGTCGACCGCATCCAGGAGTACCTGCGCAAGGCTGTCCGCGAGGCCAAGACGCACACCACGTGGACAGCGCCCGACGAGGCCTACGAAGACGCCGTGCTCGGCTTCGCAGCCTGGGCCGTGACCGACGAGGCCGTCCTGGACATCGCCGCCGGGTGGGCCGCGACGGTCGCTCCGTCGGTCCGGGCCACCAGCCTGGGCATCAAGCTCGTCCAGCTGACCATGCCGGGTGTCGCCGACGTCTACCAGGGCACCGAGCTGTTCGTCCCGACCCTGGTGGACCCCGACAACCGTCGTCCCGTCGACGCCGTCGACCTGCACGAGCGCCTGGCACGCCTCGACGCCGGCAGCCGCCCGCGCGACCTCGGCGAGGAGAAGCTGCTCGTCACCTCGGGCGCGCTGCGCACCCGGCGCAGGTTCCCCGACGCCTTCGTCGGCCCGGACTCGGGCTACAGGCCCGTCGCGGCGTCGTCGGGCAGCGCGCTCGCCTTCGCCCGCACGCAGGGCGACAGCCCGCGCATCGTGACGCTCGCGACGCGCGGCGCGGCGACCCTCGCGCGCCTCGGCGGGTGGCGGGACCACATGATCGCCCTGCCCGAGGGCCGCTGGCACGACGTGCTCAGCGGAGCCGTCGTCGACGGCGGCCACCAACCCGTCGCACCGCTGCTCGAGCAGCTGCCGGTCGCGCTGTTCGTCCCTGAGGAGGATGCATGAGCACCAGGACCACCTTCGCCGTCTGGGCACCCGTCGCCGAGCGCGTCGACCTCGTGCGCGTGGCGCCCGACCGCCAGGACTTCTCGTCCGCCGACGAGGTCTCCCCCCTCGTGCCCGACCCTGCCCGGGGCTCGGGCTGGTGGTCGAGCACTGAGGGTGCCCACGACGGTGACCTCTACGGCTTCTCGGTCGACGGCGGTCCCGCCCGGCCCGACCCGCGGAGCATGCGGCAGCCCTTCGGCGTGCACGGTCCCAGCCAGGTCTTCGACGCGGCCGCCCACGTGTGGACGGACCAGTCGTGGGCAGGGCGGCAGGTCGGCGGGTCGGTCGTCTACGAGCTGCACCTGGGGACCTTCACCCCTGAGGGCACCCTCGACGCGGCGGTCTCGCGGCTCGGCCACCTCGCCGAGCTGGGCGTCGACCTCGTCGAGCTCATGCCCGTCGCTGCCTTCGACGGCGCGCACGGCTGGGGCTACGACGGCGTGCACCTCTTCGCCGTCCACGAGCCCTACGGCGGTCCCGCCGCCCTCCAGCGCTTCGTCGACGCCGCGCACGCCGCCGGGATGGGCGTCGTGCTCGACGTCGTCTACAACCACCTGGGGCCGAGCGGGAACTACACGGCGAGCTTCGGGCCGTACTTCACCGACGACCACTCGACCCCGTGGGGCGCGGGCCTGCACCTCGACGGCGACGGCTCGCACGAGGTGCGCCGCTGGGTGATCGACAACGCGCTGCGCTGGTTCCGCGACTTCCACCTCGACGGACTCCGTCTGGACGCCGTGCACGCTCTCGTGGACGACTCCAAGCGGCACCTGCTGGCCGAGCTCTCCGACGAGACCGCGGCCCTGGCCCAGGCGCTCGGGCGACCGCTCGGACTGATCGCGGAGTCCGACGAGAACGACCCGGCGACGGTGGCGCCGACGGGTGCTGCAGGTGCTGACGGTGCTGACGGGGTCGGGAGCGACGCTGTCGCGACCAGGCCCAAGGGCATGACGGCGCAGTGGGCTGACGACGTCCACCACGCGGTCCACGCGCTGCTCACGGGCGAGCGCCACGGCTACTACGTCGACTTCGGCTCCCCCGAGGTGCTGCGGACCACGTTGACCGAGGTGTTCCTGCACGCGGGCACCTTCTCGACCTTCCGCGGCGAGACGTGGGGCCACAAGGTCCCGGGCCACGTCGACGGTCACAGCTTCGTGGTGTTCTCGACAGACCACGACCAGGTCGGCAACAGGGCCCTCGGCGACAGGCCCGGTCGCCCGGCGCACCCGGGCTCAGGAGAGGTCGACCTCGACCTGCTCGCCGCCTCGGCCGCGATCGTCCTCACCTCGGCGTACACGCCGATGCTGTTCATGGGCGAGGAGTGGGGTGCGACCACACCGTGGCAGTTCTTCACGGACTTCACCGACCCCGAGCTCGGCCGACTGGTGACCGAGGGGCGGACCCGCGAGTTCTCAGGGCACGACTGGTCGGGGATCTACGGGGACGACGTGGCGGTCCCTGACCCCCAGGACCGCGCGACCTTCGAGGGCAGCAAGGTCCGCTGGGAGGAGACCACGGCGCCGGGCCACAGCACGCTCCTCGAGTGGCACAGGGTCCTCATCGCGCTCCGTCGCTCCGAGCCGGACCTCGCATCCGGTGACAGGTCGCAGATCGAGGTGACCTGGGCCGGGGCCTCCGCCGAGGACGGCACACCGGCTGTCCTCGCACTGCGGCACGGCAGCGTGCTGACCGTGCTCAACCTCTCCGACCACGAGCAGGAGCACGCGCTCGGCGGTGCGGGCGCAGGCGACGGGGTGGGCACGTCATCAGCAGGACCGGAGGTCCTCGTAGGGTGGAAGGAGCCGGTGCTCACGGCAGGCTCGTTGCGGCTCGCAGCCGGGGCCGTCGCCGTCGTCCGGATCTGAGACACCAGCACCGCAGCACCGCAGCACGATCAGAGGCCGGCCCGGACGTCAGTCCAGGCCGGCCTCTCCCACGACACGAGGCACCACGACGAGGCACCACGGTGCCCGCGTCTCCCAAGGTCGCACTCCCGACCCCGAGGTCACCCTCCCGCACCGAGGTCGCATCTCCCGCGCCGAGGTCGCCCAGACACGCCAGATGGGAGCCTTCGTCCACGCCCGTTGGCGTGTCCGTACGACCTCGCGGTCAGAGGTACGACCTGGTGGGGTGCGGGATGAGCGCGAAGCCCCGCTCAGGGGCTCAGGGCAGGAGCATCGACTTGATCGCGCGGCGCTCGTCCATCGCGGCGTAGGCCTCGGCGACCTCGGCCAGCGGGACCGTGAGGTCGAAGACGCGGCCCGGGTTGACGGTCCCTGCATAGACGTCAGCCATGAGCTCAGGGATGTAGCCGCGCACGGGGGCCACACCGCCGTTGACGCCGACGTTCGAGGAGAACATCTGGCGGACGGGGAGCTCAGGACCGCCTGCGGGGACACCGACGAAGCCGACCTTCCCGCCGGGGCGGGCGGAGTCGAGGGCCTGCTGCATCGACTCCTTGGTGCCGACGCACTCGAGCGCGCAGTCGACACCGACGCCGTCGGTCAGCTCCATGAGCTCGGCGACACCCTCGGCCCCACGAGCCGCGATGATGTCGGTCGCACCGAACTCGCGGGCGACGACCTGGCGGGACTCGTGGCGCGACATGGCGATGATTCGGCCGGCACCGAGCCGCTGCGCGGCGAGCACCGCAGAGAGACCGACAGCCCCGTCGCCGATGACCGCGACGGTCGAGCCGACCTTCACCCCGGCGCTCACGGCCGCGTGGTGGCCCGTGCCGAAGACGTCGGCGAGGGCGAGGACGCTGGGCAGGAGCTCGTCCGAGGGGTGCTCAGGGGTCGCCACGAGCGTGCCGTCAGCCATCGGCACCCGGACGAACTCGCCCTGACCGCCGTCGGTGGGCAGGTCGTCCTGGTCGGTCGAGCCCCACCAGGCAAGGTTGGTGCACGAGGTGTGGACGCCGTTGCGGCAGTGCACGCAGGTGTTGTCGCAGATCGAGAACGGCGCGACGACGAACTGCCCGGGGCGGATCTGCGTGACCTGCGGCCCGACCTCTTCGACGACACCTACGAACTCGTGACCGATCCGGCTCGGCTTCGTCACCTCGTTGACGCCGCGGTACTGCCACAGGTCCGAGCCGCACACGCAGGACGCCACGACGCGGACGATCGCGTCGGTCGGGCGGAGGATCTGGGGGTCCGGGACAGTCTCCAGGCGGACGTCACGGGTGCCGTGGATGACGGTTGCTCGCATGGTTCGAGCCTCTCTGAGAGGTGTGGAAGGCCTCGCCGAGCCTAGACCTGCCACCTGTGCGGCGGCACGCCGAACGAGGCCTCGGACGGCAACGTCACACCGCGCCCGCCGACGTCACGCAGCCGCGTCGAGGACGGCCCGTCCGTCCTGCGCGAGCGACCCGAGGCGTGAGAGCGCACGCAGGTACTTCTTGCGGTAGCCGCCGTTGATCATCTGCTCGCTGAACAGGTCTTCGAGGCCTGTGCCGCCGAGCAGGACGGGGACGTCGCGGTCGTAGAGCCTGTCGACGAGCACCACGAAGCGCAGACCCTGCGACTGGTCCACGAGCGGGCGCACCGCTGTGAGACCGAGCAGCTGGACACCGTCGAGCATGGCACCGTACCGGCTCGGGTGGACGTGCGAGAGGTGGGTCAGCAGCACGTCGAAGTCGTCGAGCATCGCTCCGGGCTGCCCGTCGACCGCCAGCTCCACGGCGTCGTCAGGCGTCGCGGTGCCGCTCGTGACGAGGGTGCGCTGACGGTAGTCCTCGCCGTCGACGCGCATCACCTCGAAGCGCGCGGAGAGCGCCTGGATCTCTCGCAAGAAGTCCTCGGCGGCGAAGCGTCCCTCACCGAGGGAGTCGGGCAGGGTGTTCGAGGTGGCCGCGAGCGCGACCCCACGGTCGGCGAGCTCGCGGAGCAGGCGGGACATGAGGACGGTGTCGCCCGGGTCGTCCAGCTCGAACTCGTCGATGCACACGAGGGTCTTGGTCGCGAGGGCCTCGACGGTCTTGGCGAAGCCGAGCGCGCCGACGAGGTTGGTGTACTCGACGAAGGTGCCGTAGGCGCTCGCCCCGGCACCGACCGAGTGCGCGAGGGAGGTGAGCAGGTGCGTCTTGCCGACACCGAAGCCACCATCGAGGTACACGGCGGGGGGCGTCTTGCGCGCCTTGAGCCGCTTGAAGAACCCGCCGCTGCTGCCGGTCAGCTGCGCGGCGACCTCAGTGAGCCTGTCGACAGTGGCCTGCTGGCTGGGGAAGGCGGGGTTCGCGCGGTAGGTCGCGAAGGACGCGTCGGCGAAGTGGCGCGGGGGGACGAGGTCTGCCAGGAGCCGGTCTGCGGGGACGCTCGGGCGGACGTCGCTGAGGTGTGGGGTGGTGGCGGTCACGATCTCCGAGGGTACCGGGGAGACGGCTGGCGCGACGGGCCAGACGGAGGGCTCGCGACGTGGTGCGCAGCACAGTCGCAGACGGCGCCGCCCGCGCAGACGTCCTAGGCTGGACGGGTGAGCACACCTCCCCCCGCAGACGTCGCCCTCCCGTCCGCCCTCGCCGAGCTGGCCGAGGACTTCCTCGCCCTGCCCGCGGCCCAACGTCTCGAGATGCTCGTCGAGATGGGCGCGAGCGTCGAGGACGTCCCCGAGCGCTACACCTCCGACCTCTCGACGATGGAGCGGGTGGTGGAGTGCCAGTCGCCCGTGTACGTGGCGGTCGAGGTGGAGGACCAGAGCCCCCACACCGTCACCCTGCACGTGGTCGCACCGCAGGAGGCACCGACCACGCGCGGGTTCGCCGGTGTCCTGTCCGAGGGCCTCGCGGGCTGCACCGCCGAGCAGGTCCTCGCCCTCCCCCACGACCTCCCGACGCGCCTGGGCCTGCACGACCTCGTGAGCCCGTTGCGCACAGCGGGTATGGCGTCGATGCAGGGCCGGGTCCAGCGCCAGGTGCTCGAGCGTCTCGAGGCTCTCGGCGTCGCCCCGGCACGCGAGCACCGCTCGTCCGACGGCGGCACAGACGCCGGCACCGGCGCTGACGCTGACGCTGACGCTGAGCGTGCCTGACACGGGCTCCGGACGTCCGTCTCTCGACGTCCTCGTCCTCGACGGTCGTCCTGTCGAGTCCGCGCGGCGCGTCGAGCCCGACCCGGGTGAGGCCGAGCTCGCGACGCTGTACGCGCACCCTGACCCCGCAGACGGTCGACAGACCTGGGTCCGCGCCAACATGATCAGCACCCTCGACGGTGCCGCGACTGGGGCAGGCGGGGTCTCCGGTGGCATCAACGGAGACGCCGACTACCGCGTCTTCAGGGTCCTGCGGGCCCTCGCCGACGTGGTGCTCGTGGGTGCCGGGACCGTCCGCGCCGAGGGGTACACGCCGCTGTCTGTCCCCGACGGCCTCGCCGACCTCCGGGCCGCGTCAGGTCGCGCACCGGCGATCGAGCTCGCGATCGTCACGCGCTCCGGCGACCTGCCCGAGCAGATCACCGACGTCGGGCAGCACCCTGCTGGGACTGTGCCCCCGATCGTCCTCACCACCTCGGCCGGAGCCGCACGGCTCACCGGGTACCCCGCCGACAGGGTGGTCGTCACCGGGGAGGACTCCGTCGACCTGCAGGCCGCGCTCGACGCTCTCGCCGACCGCGGGCTCGTCCGGGTGCTCGCCGAAGGCGGGCCGTCGCTGCTCGGCGACCTGGCTGACGGGGATCACCTCGACGAGCTGTGCCTGACGACGAGCCCACTGGTCGTCGGCGGTCCCGCGCCGCGGATCGTCACCTCGGGCTCCTACCTCGGCAAGGGCGGTGCACCGGCCCGGCTCGTGCAGATCCTGCACTCTGGCGGGTCGCTGCTCGCGCGCTGGTCGCTCCGCGCAGATCCCCTCCCTGCTCACCCGGCCAGCGGGTCTGCGCACCGGTAGAGTCGAGTGCGTGACTGACACCATCCTCGTGCTGACCGAAGACACCCTCGCGACCACCGACGTGCAGAACATCGTCAACCTCTACGGCGACGAGGACCTGGCCTTCCAGGTGCTCGTCCCCGCGGACACCGAGCAGAACCTGCTCGGGGCGATCTTCAACCACCTCGGGTCGGGCCAGTTCAAGGAGGCGTGGGAGACCGCGACCGAGGGCGTCCCCTCGCGCACCGAGGCGACGGCCGAGGCGAGCGAGCAGCTCGCCACGAGCATCGCCGAGTTCGAGGCCGCCGGCTACACGGCGTCCGGGACGCTCGTCGAGGAGGACCCGCTGCCCGCGCTGCGGTCTGCCGTCGCCGGAGGCGGGATCCGCGAGGTCGTCGTCGTCACGTACCCGAACATCGTCGAAGACACCTTCCACCGCGACTGGGCCTCCAAGGCCCGCGAAGAGCTCCAGGTCCCCGTGCTGCACCTGTACTCGGGCACCTCCGAGCTCGGCTGACACCCCGCCGCACGGCACGACCTGGTCCGACACTGCTCCACCCCCGGCACGACCGACGAGAAGAGGCACCATGTACCGCGCACTCTGGAACGGCACAGTCATCGCTGAGTCTGACGCGACCCAGGTCGTCGAGGGCAACCAGTACTTCCCGCCGGACTCGATCGTCCGGGAGCTGTACACGTCGACCGACACCACGACGGTCTGCCCGTGGAAGGGCACCGCGACCTACTTCACGGTGACCGTCGACGGGCAGGAGAACCGCGACGCTGCGTGGACGTACACCGACCCGAAGC
The DNA here is from genome assembly GCF_033798665.1 of Sanguibacter biliveldensis. NCBI lineage: Bacteria > Bacillati > Actinomycetota > Actinomycetes > Micrococcales > Sanguibacteraceae > Sanguibacter > Sanguibacter biliveldensis. The sequence continues at coordinate 1,820,967 of NZ_CP138359.1, read as the reverse complement.
CCGAGGCCGAGAAGATCCGCGACCACGTGGCCTTCTGGAAGGGCGTCGAGGTCGTCGAGGTCTGACCTGCGAGGGCGCGGGCCTGTGGTTGGCCTGCGAGGGCGCGGACCTGTGGTTACGGTGAGCTGAAGAAGATCTCCCGCACGTCCTCTCTGCCGGTCGTCACCTCAGGTGCGCTCGCTCTCGTGCTCCTCGGTGGGTGCGCCTCGGAGTCCCAGACGCCCGGGACCACGTCACCGGCGTCGACCGAGACCGCCGGGCCGAGCACGCCGGGCTCGCCGTCGGCGAGCGGCCCGAGCTCTGAGCCCGCCGAGCCCTCGGCGACGCCGCCGTCTGACTCCCCCGAAGCCCAGGCGCAGACCGTCGTCCTGGACTACCTGGCGACGATCGCCGCGGGCGACGACACCGCAGCCTTCGCCCTGCTCTCGCCAGAGACCCAGGAGTGGTACGTCGACGCCGCCGGTTTCTCCACGACACGGGAGAACGACGGCTCGATCTCCCCTGTCGACGCGGCCTCCGCTCTCGACGGCACCGTCACCACCACGGCTGGCCCCGACGACGGCTCCACGGTCGTGACAGTCTCCTCGGGTGACGTGGCCGACGCCTTCGTCGTACGGGCCGAGGGCTCCCGCATGGTGATCGACGACCCGGGCAGCCCCCTCACAGGTCCCACAGCCTGGGAGTGGAAGAACCCTCCCGTCGGTCCTGACGACATGCGTCAGCCCGCCACCTACGTCGGGTCGTCGTCTCCCTCGGTGCTCTTCGCGACAGTCGTCGACGCCGGCGGCGAGGTGCTGGTCGAGCCTCCGCAGTCGGCTTTCGGGGTGATCGGGGGCACCGAGGTTCCCGTGACCGTCGCCCCGGACGAGGGGCAGGGCGCGCTCGCCACTCTCGGAGACCCGGGAGTGACCAGCGGTGAGGTGGCGACCATCGTGTGGCAGCCAGACTCGACCTCCCCGATGTGGCGTTCGAGCACGGTCCTGCTCACCGAGTAGCAGCATCCTCGAGCAGGTCGAGGACGCCGAGGGTGACGAGCGGCTCGCGGGTCTCGGCCGGCTCGAAGGTCTCGACCCGCTCGAGGGTCAGGCCGCTGTCGAGCGGCTCGCGTCCAGAGCCACCCTGTCGCCAGGGAGGGTCTCGACAGCAGCGCTCCGCCATCCGGCGGGCAGCGCCGCGTCGAGCGCGGCACGCGCGGCAGCGTAGGCCGCACCGGCCGTGGCGAGGCGACCTGCCTCGTCGCCCGGGCCCGTCTCGCCCGCCTGCGGGAGGCGCTTGCTCGGGCTGTCGGCCGTGGTGTCGAGTTCCTGTCCGGTGAGGTGTGCACGAGTGACCATGCACGCACCGTAGGACGAGCCACCGACACGACCCTCTAGGGTTGCTCGTATGACAGAGGTGCGTGAGACGTCCGTGGTGACCGCTGCGTCGGACGAGGGTGACACCGTCGCGCTGCTCGGCGCGACGGTCAAGGCTGCCCGCAAGCAGCTCGACCTCTCGGTCCAGGGTCTGGCCCAGCGCGCCGGCGTGAGCCTCGGGCTCGTCAGCCAGCTCGAGCGCGGCCTCGGCAACCCGTCGTTGCACTCGATCCAGCGTCTCGCCTCGGCCCTCGGCGTGTCCGTGACCCGGCTGCTGGAACCACCTGCCGAAGAGCTCGTCGTGGTCCGTGCAGGGCGCCCGCACGTGCTCCCGCCCGCGCCGGGCACCCCCGACGACGGCCAGGCCGTCCGTGAGCTGCTCTCGCCGCGCGGTGAGACCGCGATCCAGCTGATCCGCACGACCCTGCCACCAGCCTTCACCAACGTCGAGCGGCCGTTCCGGCACCTGGGGACCGAGACCGTCACCGTGCTCAGCGGGCGGCTGCACATCACGCACGGCGACCGCCAGATCGACCTCGAGCCCGGCGACACCGCGACCTACGGGTGCTCGACACCCCACTGGTGGGCCAACGGGCACGACGGCGAGACCGTGGTCCTGGGCGCGGTCGCCCCGTCGGAGCGCTGACGGTCCCGCACGCGGCCCGTCAGCCGACCCTCGCACGCTGTCACCGTCCGACAGCTGAGACGTCCGTAACTCCCGCCGCACCCCGGTACGACCTCTCTCACGCCGCGTGAGCGTCCGCGCTCAGCGCCGCTCGGCCTGCAGCCGGAGCAGCCGCACCAGCTCGGCGACAGGCTCTTCGTGGTCGTCCGAGCGCAGGTCGACCTCGAGCATCGGGGGGTGCTCCCGCTCGTCGGTGACCCAGGTCGCGACCACGGCCGCGCTCTGCCGTCCGCGGGAGTCGCCCCCGGCCCGGTCTCCAGCGTCGAGCGCCGCGAGGAGACGTGCGGCGAAGCCGAGCGACGACCTCGGGTCGATCCCGTCGATGCCCAGCCCGGCCGCGAAGGCGCGGCTCATCGCGTCGAGGACCTTCCGCCCGACGAGCAGGTTGCCGAGCACAGCGTGGTCCCCGGCGACGCTGTGACCAGCCCAACCACTGGTGTTCTCACCAGTGGCGGCAGCGATCCCACCCTGCAGGTCGAGGGCAGCGACCTGCCGCAGACCGGGTTCGGCATCCCAGCCGGGCAGCCTGTCCACGGCCTCCTGCGCGGAGGCACCGTCGGCCATGGCCTCGAGCATCTGGTAGCGCAGCCTGCGGTTGGTCCAGGCCTGGCTCGCGACCGCGCCGACAGCCGGGTCGACGGCGATGACAGCGTTGCCGACAGCCAAGGAGCGGCTGGCCGTCGCAGCCCCGAGCAGCCCGTGCTCACGGTCGACGGCGATGAGTGTGAAGGTCAATCGATCCCCCTGGAGATGCGGCCCGTGGACGGCGGGACGGTGTGTTTCGATCGTGTTTCGCGGCTTGTCCCCCCGACAAGCGTGACACATACTGATCGAATCATCATCAGAATGATCGAACGGAGACCGCGATGCGAGCACGATCTGCAGCCCTGGCGACAGCCGCGGCGGGCGCACTGATCCTCACCAGCTGCTCCTCGGGAGAGAGCGTCGACCTCGGCGGCGGCTCCGGCACGCCAGCCCAGGGCGCGGTCCTGCGCGCAGCGATCGGCGGGGAGCCCGACCAGCTCGACCCGCACCGCACGAGCTCCTACTTCAGCTTCCAGGTGCTCGAGAACGTCTTCGACACCCTCGTCGAGCCCGACGAGAACCTCGAGATGCAGCCCGCCCTCGCGGAGAGCTGGACCGTCAGCGACGACCAGCTCACCTGGACCTTCGAGCTGCGCGACGGTGTCACCTTCCACGACGGCAGCGACTTCACAGCCGAGGACGTCGTGTACTCCTACGACCGCATCGTCGACGAAGAGCTCGCCAACGCCTGGAAGTTCGCGGCCGTCACCGACGTCGTCGCCGTCGACGAGGACACCGTCACGATCACCGTGGCCCAGCCCACCCCGAACCTGCTCTCGAACCTCGGCGGCTTCAAGGGCATGGCGATCGTCAGCGAGGAGAACGTCACCTCGGGCGACATCCAGACCAAGCCCATCGGCACGGGCCCCTTCAAGGTCGACTCCGTGGTCAGCGGCGACAGCATCACCCTCACGGCAAACGCCGACTACTGGGGCGGAGCCCCGGCCTTGGGCGGCGTGACCTTCAGCTTCATCTCCGAGCCGGCGACAGCCCTCGCGGCGCTGCGCAGCGGTGAGGTCGACTGGACCGACGTCGTGCCCGACCAGCAGGTGGCCGAGCTTCAAGAGAACGAAGATCTGACACTCGAGACCAGCCCGTCGAGCGACTACTGGTACCTCGCGCTCAACGAGAACAAGGCCCCGTGGGACGACGTCCGGGTCCGTCAGGCCATCGCCTATGCGATCGACCGCGACGCCATCGTCCAGGCCACCAGCTACGGCACCGCGCAGGAGAACCAGCTCGCGATCCCCGAGGACAGCGTCTGGTTCACCGGGTACGACACGTACAGCACCGACCTCGACAAGGCGAAGCAGCTCCTCGACGAGGCCGGCTTCACCGGGGGCACCCTCGACTTCCTCGCCACGAGCGACTATCCCGAGACCGTGACGGCCGCGCAGATCATCGCCTCGAACCTCGAGCCTCTCGGCATCGACGTGCAGATCCGCCAGCCCGACTTCTCGACCTGGCTCGACGAGCAGAACTCCGGGAACTTCGACCTGCTGATGATGGGCTGGCTCGGCAACATCGACCCCGACGACTTCTACTACGCCCAGCACCACAGCACCGGGGGCAGCAACGCGCAGGGATACTCCAACCCGCAGGTCGACGAGCTGCTCGACGCCGGCCGCACCGAGACCGACGAGGCGACCCGCAAGGACCTCTACGCGCAGGCGGCGACGATCATCGCGGACGAGGCCAGCTACATCTACCTCTACAACCCGTCGGTCATCCAGGCGTGGAGCCCGAAGGTCGAGGGCTATGCGGTCCGCTCCGACGCGGCCATCCGCTTCCGCGACACCTCGCTCACCGAGTAGGGGGTGAGGACCGTATGAGGATGTCTCTCGGCTCGACAGCCCGGTTCCTCGGACGGCGGGTACTCTCCTCCGCGGTCGTCCTGCTCGGCGTGCTGGTCGTGGTCTTCGCGATCGTGCAGCTGGTGCCCGGCGACCCTGTGCGCCTCGCGCTCGGCACCCGGTACACCCAGGAGGCCTACGACGCGCTCAACACCGCGTCGGGCCTCGACAGGCCGCTAGTGGAGCAGTTCTTCTCCTACGTCGGCGGAGCGCTGACCGGTGACCTCGGGGTGAGCTTCCGCAACGGGCAGCCGGTCAGCCAGCTGCTCCTCGAGCGGCTCCCCGCGACGCTCTCCCTCGCAGCTGCGGGCATAGTCATCGCGCTGCTCATCGCCGTCCCGGCCGGCATCTGGTCGGCCCTGCGCGAGGGCCGCGCCTCGGACGCCATCGTCCGCCTGGGCAGCCAGGCCGGAGTCAGCATCCCCGACTTCTGGCTCGGCCTGCTGCTCATCGGGCTCTTCTCGACCACCCTCGGCTGGCTGCCGCCCAGCGGGTACACGGCCCTCGCCGACGACCCGCTCGAGTGGCTGCGACGCGTCGCCCTCCCGGGCCTGACCGTCGGGCTCGTCGCCGGAGCGATCATGACCCGCTACATCCGCTCGGCCGTGCTCGACGTGGCCTCGGCCGGCTACGTGCGGACCGCACGCTCCAAGGGCCTCGCCCCCTCCGTCGTCACCGGACGGCACATCGTCCGCGGTGCGCTCGTCCCCGTGCTCACCATCGCCGGCATCCAGCTCGCGACGATCCTCGGCGGCGTGATCGTCGTCGAGGTCGTCTTCGCCTGGCCCGGGCTCGGCCGGCTCGTCTTCGACTCCGTGTCTGCCCGCGACTACCCGATGATCCAGGGCTCGGTCCTGCTCATCGCCGTCATGTTCCTGATCGTCAACCTGATCGTGGACGTGCTCTACGCCGTCGTCGACCCGAGGATCCGTCTCGCATGAGTGACACCACAGGACACGAGAACGCGCCCGGCGCACGAGGCGAGACGCCGGCAACCCCTCCGGCAGCCAGCACAGGGCCCGAGAAGACACCGACCGCGGCCGGGCCCGCCGACGACTCCGGCCGGGTAGCCGCCTGGCGGCTGCTCGCCGGCAACCCGGTGACGTTGATCAGCGGCATCGCGCTCGCCGTGATCGTCCTCGTCTCGGTGCTCGCACCGTGGGTCGCCCCCTACGGCATCAACGACGTCAACGTCGTCGACGCCCTGCAGGGACCGAGCGGCGCGCACTGGTTCGGCACCGACGACCTCGGCCGCGACATCTTCTCGCGCGTGCTCATCGCGGGCGGGACGAGCCTGCGGATCGCGGTCGTCTCGGTGGCCTTCGCCTTCGTGGTCGGTGTGCCCGTCGGCATCGTCTCCGGGTACACCGGCGGGATCCTCGATACCGTGCTCATGCGCGTGGTCGACGTGATGTTCGCCTTCCCCGTGCTGCTGCTCGCGCTCGCCATCGTCGCGATCCTCGAGCCCGGCGAGCTGACGACCATGCTCGCGATCGGCATCGTCTACACCCCGATCTTCGCCCGCGTCGCCCGGGCCTCGACGCTGTCCGTGCGCGTCGAGCCCTACGTCCAGGTCTCCCAGACCATGGGAACCCCGGCCCGCACGATCCTCGCCCGGCACGTCCTGCCCAACATCACCGGGCCGATCGTCGTGCAGACGTCGCTGTCCCTGGCCTTCGCGATCCTCTCCGAGGCCGCGCTGTCCTTCCTCGGGCTCGGCATCCAACCACCCGACCCGAGCTGGGGCGGCATGCTCTTCAACGCGCAGGGCTTCATCAGTCAGGCGTGGTGGATGAGCATCTTCCCCGGCGCCGCGATCTTCGTCACCGTGCTGGCCTGCAACCTCCTCGGCGACGGCCTGCGCGACGTCCTCGACCCCAAGCAGCGCACGCTCGCCGAGCAGAGGAGGATGCGATGAGCACCCCGGTCCTACAGGTCACCGACCTGAGCGTGTCCATCGGGCGACGCGAGATCGTGCACGGTCTGAGCTTCGCCGTCGAGCCCGGAGGGACCCTCGGGATCGTCGGCGAGTCCGGCTCGGGCAAGTCGCTCTCGGTCCTCGCGGCCACGGGTCTGCTCGACGCCCCAGGGGCGCGGGTCACCGGCAGCAGCCTGCTACGGGTCGGTGCTGGTGCTGGTGCTGGTGCTGGTGCTGGTGCTGGTGCTGGTGGCAGCGTCGGGCTGCGGACCTCCGGTCGCGGCGACGCCAAGGGTCCCGACTCTGGGATCCAGCTCGTCGGCGCCTCCCCCAAGGCGCTGCGCCGCGTGCACGGCGACGCGATCGGTTTTGTCTTCCAGGACCCCAGCACCTCGCTGCACCCGTTGCTCACTCTCGAGCGGCAGATCACCGAGACGCTCGAGACGCACCGCAAGCTCTCCCGTCGCCAGGCGCGCGTGCGCGCCCTCGAGCTGCTCGAGGCCGTCGGCCTGCCCGACCCCGAGCGCCGCCTCGACTCCTACCCGCACCAGCTGTCAGGTGGTCAGCGCCAGCGCGTGATGATCGCGATCGCCCTGGCCTGCGACCCCGTGCTGCTCGTCGCCGACGAGCCGACCACCGCGCTCGACGTCACCACCCAGGCGCAGATCATCAGCCTCGTGCAGCAGCTCCAGCACGACAGCGGCACCGCCGTCGTGTGGATCAGCCACGACCTCGGGGTCGTCGGTCAGGTCGCGGACGACGTCCTCGTGCTGCGCGACGGCGAGGCCGTCGAGCACCGGCCGGTCCTCGACCTGCTCGACTCACCGCAGCACCCGTACACCCAGAAGCTGCTCGAAGCACGGCCGCGCCTCGGCAAGGTCGCTCCCCCGGCACCCGAGGGCGAGGTGCTGCTCTCCGTGCGGGACCTCGACGTGAAGTTCCCTGTCCAGACGCCCGTGGGCAAGACGGTGGTGCACGCCGTCGACGGGGTCTCCTTCGACGTGCAGCGCGGCCGGACCCTCGGGATCGTCGGAGAGTCCGGGTCGGGCAAGTCGACCATCGCCAACGCTCTCACCGGGCTGGTCGCGCCCGAGTCCGGGAAGGCGACACTCGGCGGAGCGGACCTGCTCCGCGCCGACCGAAGCCTGCGCCGGCGGCTCGCCATGGTGTTCCAGGACCCGTTCTCGTCCCTCGACCCGCGCATGCGCGTCGGCGACTCGATCGACGAGCCGCTGCGCGTCCACGGTCTGCCGTCCTCCGGGACGCGGGCGGAGAGGATCGCGGAGCTGCTCGACCTCGTCGACCTGCCCGCCGACTTCGCGACCCGCTACCCCCACGAGCTCTCGGGCGGTCAGCGGCAGCGCATCTCGATCGCCCGGGCGCTCGCCCTCGAACCCGACGTGATCATCCTCGACGAGGCGACCGCGTCGTTGGACGTGTCGATCCAGGCACGCGTGCTCGAGCTGCTCCGGCGGCTGCAGGTCGAGCTCGGGCTGACCTACGTGTTCATCGCCCACGACCTCGCGATCGTCCAGGAGATGAGCCACGACGTCCTGGTGATGCAGCACGGGAAGGCTGTCGAGCAGGCGTCGGCGGGGAGGCTATTCGCGGACCCTGCGGAGGAGTACACGCGGGCGCTGCTCGCGGCGGTCCCGCCGGAGCGTCCCGTACGGTAGCGGCTGTCGGGGCGGTCGCCGTGGTGCCAGCTGTCGGTCCCGTCGAGGCTGTGGGTGCTGGAGGCGTGGTCGTCTTGTCCGACTACGACGAACGCTTGCGGACGACCGCGCGGAGGGCCTCACGATCGGGGTTCATCCCGAGGGCCGTCAGCTCGGCCACCAGGTCGTCCACCTGCTCGTCCTCGCTCTTGCGGCTGTCTACCGCGAGGTTCACAGGCTCGATGCGGCCCGCCGCCCCGGTGCGTGCACCGTCGTGGTCTGCTGATGTCCCGCTCATGTCGTCCCTCTCGTCGTGCACGTCGTGGTTGCCTGCTCGTCAAACCCTAGTTCGTCGGTGAGGTGCTCGACCCGTCCCCACTGTGCAGCTCCCCCGTCCTCGCCTACCTGGCCGCGAGCGACAACAGGATCACCGACGCCTCGACCCTGAGCCGCTGCCCGGCACTCAACGAGCTGTGGCTCAGCGGAAACCAGGTGACAGACATCTCGCCCCTGCTCGAGGTGCCCACCCTCATCAGCGTCGGCCTCTCCGGCACCGCCCCCACCGTCGACCGAGGTGTCGAGGAGCTCCGCGAGAGCGGCGTCTACGTCGGCGGGCTCACCTCAGGCCGCAGCTGAACCGAGGCCCCAGGCACGGCCGAGATCCTGGACGCGCCTCGCCGGTGTTCCAGGCCACCACCGTCCTCCGGCCCAGCAACCACCACGCGCGCAGGCGTGGGACAGGCATTCGGTCCCTCTCGTCACCTCACCGACGACCATCTCCCACCTAGGACTGACCTGCCCGCGCCCAGTTTTGCGCACAGCACTCAGACGCGACGACCTGGGCTCCTACTTTCACGATGTCACTCATCGGTGACTCCGCCGAGCCTCCGAGGGGACCACCGTTGCGCTTCCGACAAGCACCCCGCACACCCGACATCACCACACCACCCGGTTCCCGGGCAGCCAGGCGGCCACGACGCGCCTCCTGGACCGCCGCCCTCGTAGGTGTGATGGTCGCAGGATTCGCGACCGCTGTCGGGGCCGCGCCGACGACCCTCACCGAGGTCACCAGCCTCGTGGTGCCCGACGGCGAGAATACTGGCGCCGCAGTCGACCTCGACGGCGACTACGCCATCTTCACCGCGAAGCAGGCGAGCGCCGGAGGCAGGGTCGTCGTCGTCGCGCACAGGTCAGCGCCCGGGTCTCACGACTGGGAGCAGACGACGCTCCCCGCGCCCGACGGCATCACCGGCTTCGGTGTCGGGGTCGGCATCGACGCCGCATCGGGCCGCGCCGTCGTGTCGGCGCTGCACACCCCTGCCCTCTTCGTGTACACCCTCGCTGGCGACGGCACATGGACGGGCCCCGAACGGGTCGACGTGACAGAACCGCTCGCGGGCACCCGCACCTACGGACATGTCGGCGAGCGCCTCGACATCGACGGCAACCTGGCGGTGGTGACGGCACCGAACGCACGCGTGTCCAACCTCGTCGCCGCCGGAGCCGCCTACGTGGTGAACCTCGACACAGGCCAGTCGCAGACCTATGTCTCGTCCTCCCCTCGCGCCTACGGAATCTTCGGCCAGGCTGTCGCGATCGAGGGCGGCACCCTCGTCGCCTCGGAGCTGCAGATCAACGGTGAATTCCCGGCCTGGCCCGTGCCAGGCACGTACCGGCTGGGCAGGGTCCAGGTCTTCGACACGGCGTCGCCGGCCCAGGCATCGGTCGTCATCGACTACCCTGTCACGGAGAAGACCCGCCCGGCAGGATTTGCGAGCACCATGCCCTTCGGCGTGTCGCTCGCGATCGACGGTGGGCATGTCTATGTCGGAGCACCCGACGAGTACGACTTCGTCGGCGACGACCACCTCAGCCTCGTCGACGGTGGCAACGGCCAGTCGGTCGTGGACGGCTCGACCACCCAGGGTGCGATCTACGTCTTCGACGCCGCCTCGGGCGACCAGCTCGGTGGCAAGATCACCGCACCAGCCGGGTCCTTCAACTTCGGTGCACAGATCGAGGTGGACGGCGACTCCCTCCTCGCCTCGGCCTACAACCTGCGCCCGGAGGAGTACGGCAAGGGCGAGGTGCACGTCTACGACCTGGCCGCAGTCGCCCTAGGAGCACCTGACGCCGAGCCTCTCGGACGGCAGGCACCAGCGCCGGTCCAGACGCTGCGGCCTGCCGACACCGCCGACGAGAGTCTTTTCGGTCTCGGTGGATCAGGCGAGGGCGGCATCGTCATGAGTGGCACCACTGCTGTCGTCGGTAGCCCCTACCTGGGCGCGACCGGGACGGTCACGGTCTTCGAGCCGGTCATCGAGGTCGCCGACCGCAGGGTCGAGATCTCCGACAGCGTCGTCGTCTACGGCGAGCAGACCACAGTCGTCGCGTCCACAGACACCGACGGGGTCGACGGCGGCGAGGTCGTCTTCACCGTCGACGGTGTCGAGAGGGCACCTGTGGTCGTCGCCGGTCACGTCGCCTCGCTCGTGCTCGACGCCGCAGCGCTCGACGTGGCTACCTACGACATCACGGCGGTCTTCTACCCGACCACCGGGTCCGACGTCGCAGCGACGGCAACGCACACCGTCACCCCGGCGGGCACCGTCGTCCACGCAGACGGAGCAGCCAAGGGGTCGACGGCGGAGGAGAGCGCCGACCGCACCTCGGCTGCCCCCGGCACGGCTGAGACCAGCGTGGTCGCGACGACCGAGACAGTGCTGGTGTCCGGCAGCGTGACGACCCAGCTCGGCACCCTCGCGACAGGCACGGTCGAGGTGTGGGACGCCGACACGCTCCTCACGTCAGCACCACTCGATGCAGACGGCGCCTTCGCCTCGGAGATCCCAGCCGCCACGAGGCCACGGACTGTCGACGTGAGGTACCCCGGCGACCTCAACCACCTGCCCTCTGGCACAGAGGTCGACGTGGCCGAGGTGGCTCCGCCCGTCCTCGAGCGCGCACCCACCAACCCGGTTCCCACCGACCCGGCCGAGACGACGGATCCTGCGACCAGCACGCAGACCACCGCCGGCGGTCTCGCGTCCACCGGGGCCTCGGTCGCCGGGTGGGTCACCGTCGCCTCACTCCTGCTGCTCGCCAGTGCTGCCGCGATCGCCGTGCCCAGGGCACGGCGACGCTCTCTGGCCTAGCCGCCCCGGAGACAGCACGACGGAGAAGAGCGCCCCGCACGTGTGCAGGGCGCTCTTCTCCGTCGTGACGCCTACCGAGCCGGTCAGTACCCGGTCTCGGTGGCCTCTGGGTAGTACTGCTTGTACTTCCGCCAGAAGTTCGCGGTCATCAGCTCGATGACCAGGCGCCTCTTGAGACCGCCGTCGCCGCGGTACCGCAGCGGGTGCACCACTCCCTTGCGCTTGACCACACCCTTGAGCCGGGACCTGAGCCCGGGTTCGAGGATGTACCGCATGAGCAGCTTGACCGGCACCACGGTGTACAGCACCTCGCCCGTGGCGCGCACGGGTTCGATGCGGTTCCCGTGGACCTGGTCTTCGACGAGCACCCGTGCCGGGTTCGCCCCGGCGGCGGTGACGTAGTAGTTGTTGCGGCCGATGCGCGGGTTCATCTCGAAGTACACGTGACGCCCGGTGCGCGAGTCCCACTTGTAGTCGAAGTTCGCGAACCCGAGGTACCCGACGCGGTCGAGGAACCTGCTGGCCGCCTCCATGGCGTCCTCGTAGGGCTCGGTGAGGATCGCCGCGGGGATGCCGAGCGTGCCGGGCGTGTGCTCTTCGAGGAGCACCCGCCCGGTCGCGAGCAGGGTGATCTCACCGTTCGAGTCGCGGTACGCGGTGAGCGAGCGCATCTGCGTCTCGTCACCGGGGATGAACTCCTGCACGAGGAAGGTCCCGGTGTACCCGGCGTCGACGAGGTGCCCGAGCAGCTCGTCGAGCTCCGCCCGGGTCTCGACGTGGTGGATCTTCTTCTTGCCCGGGAACGAGATGTAGTGGTACTCGGCGCTCGACGACGGCTTCGCGACGACCGGGAACTCCAGGTCGACCTCGAGGCCTGCGACGAGCGACCGTCCTCCCCGTGCCGTGAGGTCGGCGACGTCGACCGCGACGGTCCGCGGTGTCGGGATGTCGAGCTCAGCGCACACCTCGGCGAAGGCCTCCTTGGAAGAGACCACGTCGAGGACGTCGAGCGTGCAGAACGGGATGAGGTAGTGCTTCTCGAGCCGTTCGCGGTGCTCGATGATGGCGCGCACATACCAGTCCGCGTTCGTGAGCAGCAGCAGCCGGGCACCGGGGTGCTCCGCTGCGACCTTCTCGAGCGCGGCGACGAGAGTCTCGGGCTCGTCGATGCCGGGCGTGACGACGTTCGTGATGAACGTCGAGTCCGTCATCGCACGGGTCGCGACGCTCGACAGGACGAGCGAGCGCGAGCCGTACTGCTCGTGGAAGGCGCGCAGCAGCGCGTAGACGCCGATGTCACCGCCGACGGCTACGGGGAGGAAGTCGACCATCTTCTCAGGACTCGGTCGACTCGCTGCGGTCGAGCGACCACTCCGTGTGGAACACGCCAGCCTTGTCGGTCCGCTGGTACGTGTGCGCACCGAAGAAGTCGCGCTGAGCCTGGATGAGGTTGGCCGGGAGGCGGTCCGCACGGACACCGTCGTAGTACGACAGCGACGAGGCGAAGGCCGGGGTCGGCACGCCGTTGAGCGCAGCCTGCGCGACGATGCGGCGCCAGGCGCTGACACCGTGGCCGACAGCGGAGACGAAGTACTCGTCGGCGAGCAGCAGCGGCAGGTTCGCGTCGCGCTCGTAGGCCTCGGTGATGCGGTTGAGGAAGCGGGCCCGGATGATGCAGCCCCCGCGCCAGATCCGAGCCATCGCACCACGGTCGATGTCCCAGCCGAACTCCTCGGACGCAGCCGCGATCTGGTCGAAGCCCTGCGAGTACGCGACAACCTTGGAGGCGTACAGCGCGAGGCGCACGTCTTCGATGAAGGCCTCGCGGTCGGTGACGTCCCACGTCCCGGCGTGCGCCTCGAGGACACCGTTCGCGGCGGTGCGCTGCGGCACGGAGCCGGAGAGCGCGCGGGCGAAGGTCGCCTCGGCGATGCCGGTGATCGGGACACCGAGGTCGAGGGCGTTCTGGACCGTCCAGCGGCCCGTGCCCTTCTGCTCGGCGCGGTCGAGGATGATGTCGACGAAGGCGCTGCCGGTCTCCGCGTCGACGTGCTGGAGCACGTCGGCGGTGATCTCGATGAGGAAGGACTCGAGGTCGCCCTTGTTCCACTCGGCGAAGATCTCGCCGATCTCCTTGGCGGAGGCGCCCAGACCCTGCTTCAGCAGGTCGTAGGCCTCGGCGATGAGCTGCATGTCGGCGTACTCGATGCCGTTGTGCACCATCTTGACGAAGTGGCCGGCGCCGTCGGAGCCGACGTAGGTGCAGCAGGGGACGCCGTCGACCTTCGCGGAGATGTCCTCGAGGATCGGGCCGAGCCACTCGTAGGACTCCTTGGAGCCACCGGGCATGATGCTCGGGCCGTTGAGCGCGCCCTCTTCGCCGCCGGACACGCCGGTGCCGACGAAGTGCAGGCCGTGCTCCTTGAGCTCTGCCTCGCGGCGACGGGTGTCGGGGAAGTGCGCGTTGCCGGCGTCGATGACGATGTCACCCTCGTCGAGCAGCGGGATGAGCTCCTGGATGACAGCGTCGGTCGGGCCGCCGGCCTTGACCATGATGACGACCTTTCGCGGCTGGGCGAGCGACGCGACGAAGTCCTTCATGGACTCCGACGGGATGAAGTCACCGTCGGTCCCGTGGTCCGCGATGAGCGACTCGGTCTTGGCGTAGGAGCGGTTGTGCACGGCGACGGTGTACCCGTGCCGGGCGAAGTTCCTCGCGAGGTTGCGACCCATGACTGCGAGTCCTGTGACGCCGATCTGTGCGCGTGCTGACATCCGAGCTCTCTCCTTGGCCTCCGACGGGCTTTCACCTGTCACGACATGCTTCCTTCCCACCCTAGCCTCGGGTGCCGACGGCGCTCGCTGAGTATCACGATGCGTACGTCACGCTCTCGGCTCCTGCACGCCGCCCAGCGGTCGTCGCCGTGCCGGGTACACCCGCGGACCTGCGCGGACGTAACGATCTAGACACGCTCCGGGGCGCGGGCGTGGCACGGCGGCTTTGTCGCACGCCAGCCCTACAGTGCCAGTGTGATCACCACCGCAGGCGCCCAGGTCCCGCAGGCCTTCGTGCGCGCCCTGCAGTCGCTACGACGTCCTCGCCTGAGGCCAGGTCTCGAGCTCGAAGAGGTTCCCGCCCCTGTGCGCGTGGCCCCCTTCGCCGCGGCCCTGGCCGGGACGCTCGCGCACGTGGCGCGCCCCGACGAGGAGCTCGCCGACGGCAGGTTCATCGTCCTGCACGACCCCGAGGGCCGGGACGACTGGCAGGGCGACTTCCGCGTCGTGACCCTCGTCCGCGCCGAGATCGAGCCCGACCTGAGCACCGACGGGCTGCTCGGCGACGTCGCCTGGAGCTGGTTGCTCGAGTCTCTCGCCGACAGGGTCGGCGAGGTCGTCGCGCTCGGCGGGACGGTCACCCGCTCGATCAACCAGAGCTTCGGGGCCCTCGACGAGCAGCCCGACACGATCGAGCTCGAGATCCGCGCCTCGTGGACCCCCACCTCCCCGGACCTCACCGCACACCTGCACGCCTGGTCCGACCTCCTCGGCGCCGTCGCCGGTCAGCCGCACCTGCCCGAGGGCATCACCTCGCTCGATGAGCACCGATGACGTCGACCACCCCGGACAGCACGCGCCAGACGGCCACGGAACCGTCGACCCACCGGCCGGGCAGACCCGTGCCGGTCCCACGACGCAATACCGTTGTCTCATGACCTCGACAGCACCCGTCGGAGAGCCGGGCTCCCCGACGGCAGGAGCACCGCCGACAGACGACCAGCAGGGCTCTGCCCAGACCACCCCTGAGGTGACCCCGCTGACAGCACCGGCCGACGGCGTGGCCCGCGTCCTCGACAGCCCCTCCGGGCTCGCGCGCGCCGTCACCGCCTTCGCGGCCGGCACCGGTCCTGTGGCCGTCGACGCCGAGCGCGCGTCGGGCTACAGGTACGGGCAGGCGACGTATCTGGTCCAGATGCGCCGCGAGGGCGCCGGGACGATCCTGATCGACCCTGTCGCGCTGCCCGACCTCTCGTCGCTGAGCGAGGCCCTCGACGGGGTCGAGTGGGTGCTGCACGCCGCCTCGCAGGACCTGCCGGGCCTCGCCGAGCAGAAGCTCGTCCCGTCAGCGATCTTCGACACCGAGCTCGCCGCCCGCATCCTCGGCATGGAGCGGGTCGGCCTGGCAGCCGTCGTGGCCGAGGTCCTCGGGCTGGGGCTCGCCAAGGAGCACTCGGCCGTCGACTGGTCGACCCGCCCGCTCCCCGAGGCCTGGTTGCTGTACGCGGCCCTCGACGTCGAGGTGCTCGTCGAGCTCCGCGACCGCATGGCCGAGCGTCTCGAGGCCGCCGGCAAGACCGAGTGGGCGCAACAGGAGTTCGAGGCCGTGCGCCTCGCCGCTCCTGCGGCGCCACGCGTCGACCCGTGGCGCCGCGTCTCCGGGAGCCACACGCTGCGTCAGGCCCGCCAGCTCGCCGTCGTGCGTGAGCTCTGGACCACCCGGGACGAGAACGCCCGCAAGCGTGACGTCGCCCCGGGCCGGGTGCTGCCCGACCGCGCGATCGTCGCCGCAGCCCAGGCCATGCCGCGCACCGTCCCTGCGCTGACCGCCCTGCCTGCCTTCTCGGGCAAGGGCACCCAGCGTCGCGCCGTGCTCTGGCAGTCGGCGATCGACAGGGCGCTGGCTCTCCCCCAGTCCGAGCTCCCGACCCTCCACGGACCACGCTCGGACGCCCCGCCGTCCCCGCGCGCCTGGGTCGACCGTGACCCCCTCGCCGCCGCACGCCTCGATGCTGCCCGCGACCTCGTCACCCGGATGGGTGAGGAGCACCACATCCCGGTCGAGAACCTGCTGCAGCCGGACGCGCTGCGACGTCTCTGCTGGACACCCCCGGAGCCCATCACCCCTGAGACGGTGACAGAGTTCTTGCGCGGACGCGGTGCCCGCGCCTGGCAGACCGACCTGCTCGCGGGACCGCTCGCGACAGCGCTCACCGAGGCGAAGGTTGCCCCGCCGCAGGCCCCCGCAGCCTCTGCCTGACGGTAGGGTCTCAGGAATGCTCAGCATCGACGTCGTCACCGACCAGCCCACCTGGGACGAGGAGGTCCTCGCCCTCGGCGGCCACCCCCTCCAGCTCTGGGGCTGGGGTGAGCTCAAGGCCGCGCACGGCTGGCGCGCCCTGCGTCTGCGGGTCGTCGAGCAGGACGGCTCTGCCGGCGAGGTCGGAGAGCCACGCACCGTCGGGCTCGCCCAGGTGCTCGTGCGCCCCCTGCCGAGCGTGTTCCGCGCCCTCAGCTATGTCGCCCGCGGACCCGTGGTGGTCCACGAGGCCGACCGCGCGCGGGTCTGCGACGCCGTCGCGGACCACTGCCGCACGAGCGTCCGGGGCGTCGGGATCACCTTCGAGCCCGACTGGGACGCCGACGACGCCGCCCTCGACATCACCGGCGGGCGTGTCGCAGAGAACCCGATCCTCTACCCCGAGACGCTGATCGTCGACCTCACGCAGAGCGAGGACGAGCTCCAGGCCGTCATGTCGAAGTCGACGCGCTATGACATCCGCAAGGCCGGGCGGTCCGGGCTGGACGTGCGGCGCGTGACCGACGAGGAGACCGTCAAGGCCGTCCTCGGCGTCTACCACGAGACCGCCGAACGAGCCGGGTTCGCCCTGCACACCGACGAGTACTACCTCGACATCCACAGGCTCCTCGGTGAGCACTCCGTCGTGGTGGCCGCCTTCGACGACGACGGGTCTCCTGTGGCCTTCGTCTGGTGCATCAGCTCGGCGACCACCTCCTTCGAGCTCTACGGGGGGATCAACGACCGCGGCCGCAAGCTGCGGGCCAACGCCCCCGTCAAGTGGGAGTCGATGATGGAGGCCAAGCGCGGCGGCCTGAGCCGCTACGACATGAACGGTCTGCTCAACGACGGCATCTCCGACTTCAAGCGGAGCTTCGCCCAGCACACCGACACGCTCGTGGGCAGCATCGACGTGCCGTTCTCCTTCTGGTACTCCACCTGGAACCGTGCGCTTCCGACAGCCAAGAAGGTCTTGCGTTCAGTCTCGCGCTGACCTCGCGCGGACCGGCCGCAGCACCATAGGCTGCCTCCGTGCCCACGGACCGCGTGCTCCCAGACCTCACCGTCGCCCTCCTCCAGGCAGAGTCGGCCCCCGGCGACATCGAGGCGAACGTCTCGTCGGTAGTCGCAGCGACCGAGGCAGCCCGCGAGCTCGGCGCCCGCCTCCTCGTGCTGCCCGAGCTCGCGCTCACGGGCTACGAGCTGGACCTGCTCGGTGACGACGACCTCTGGCTGACCGTCGACGACCCGCGGCTCGCGCCGCTGCGCGCGACCGTCGCCGACACGGGGGTGACCATCGTGCTCACGGCGGCCCTCGTGCTGGTCGACGGGACCCGCCAGCTGGCTGCGCTCGCCTGCCTCGCGGACGGCTCCGTGGTCACGCAGGGCAAGCAGCACCTGCACGGTCAGGAGCACGACCTCTTCTCCCCTGGCTCCCCTGCGACCGAGACCGTCGACGTCGACGGCTGGGCGGTAGCCCTCGCGGTCTGCCTCGACGTCGCGCACCCGAGCCACGCGGCGCACGCCCGCGGGCTCGGGGCCGACCTCTACGCCTGCTCGACCCTCTACACCGAGGGTGAAGAACGCCGGGTCGACGTGCACGGAGCGGCCCGGGCCATGGACAACCGGATGTTCTCCGCGATCGCCAACCATGTCGGAGCGACCGGAGCGGGGTTCGCCTGCGGCTCGAGCGGTGCGTGGGCTCCTGACGGCGAGCGCATCGCCACAGCCGGCACGAGCACGGGTCTCACGCTCGCCACGCTCGACGCGGCACTCCTCGTCGTGCCGACCTCGGCCGTCGAGGCCGCGGTGACACCTGCGGTCCCCGTCTTCTGACCCCGCTGGGCCGACCTCCTGCATCTGACTGAGACTGCCGGTAGCATGTACCGCGCCGGCACGTCGCCGGCCCTGGACACCGTCGTCCACCAGTCAGGAGTCTCCCGATGACGACCTCTGCTCGTCGCCCCACAGCCCGTGACGTCGTCTTCGTCGACGGGGTGCGCACCCCCTTCGGCAAGGCCCGTCCCGACGGCCTCTACGCCCACACCCGAGCCGACGACCTCGCCGTGAAGTCGGTCCGCGAGCTCGTCCGCCGCCATCCTGGGCTGCCGCCCGAGCGGATCGACGAGGTCGCGATCGCCGCGACGACCCAGACCGGAGACCAGGGCCTGACGCTCGGCAGGTCTGTCGCCGTGCTGGCCGGTCTACCGAGGTCTGTCCCGGGCTTCGCCGTGGACCGGATGTGCGCGGGTGCGATGACAGCGGTGACAGCCACGGCCTCGGCGATCGGCTTCGGCCAGCAGGACGTCGCGATCGCCGGCGGGGTCGAGCACATGGGTCACCACCCGATGGGCTTCGACGCCGACCCCAACCCGAGGTTCGTCTCCGAGCGCCTCGTCGACCCGACGGCGCTCGTCATGGGTGCGACGGCCGAGAACCTCCACGACAGGTTCCCCGGGCTCACCAAGGAGCGGGCCGACAGGTACGCCGTCGCGAGCCAGGAGCGCTACGCGGCGGCTGTCGCCGCCGGTCACATCGCCCCCGACCTGGTCCCCGTCGCCGTCCGCTCCCCCGAGCTCGGCTGGGGTCTGGCGACTGCCGACGAGCTCGCCCGGCCCGGGACCACGCTCGCCGACCTCGCGCACCTCAAGACCCCCTTCCGCCCTGGCGGCAAGGTCACGGCGGGCAACGCCTCGCCGCTCACCGACGGCGCCGCCATGTGCCTCGTCGCCGCGGGCGACACCGCCGCCGAGCTCGGTCTCCCTGTCCGGATGCGTCTGGTGTCCTTCGCCTACGCCGGCGTCGCCCCCGAGATCATGGGCATCGGCCCTGTCCCGTCGACCGAGCGCGCGCTGCAGACAGCCGGTCTGACCATGGACGACATCGGCATCATCGAGGTGAACGAGGCCTTCGCCGTGCAGGTGCTCAGTCTGCTCGACCACTTCGGCATCGCCGACGACGACCCTCGGGTCAACCCCTACGGCGGGGCGATCGCCGTCGGGCACCCGCTCGCGGCGTCAGGGGTCCGGCTCATGACCCAGCTCGCCCGGCACTTCGCCGCCCGCCCCGACGTGCGGTACGGGATCACGACCATGTGCGTCGGTCTCGGCATGGGCGGCACCGTCGTGTGGGAGAACCCGCAGCACGCCGACTACTCAGGCCACACCACCACGTCGCACGAGAGCTGAGGAGACCCCATGACCGGAACGACCTCGAACCAGCCCACCGACACCGGCTCTGCGAGCGCGAGCCCCGGCACCGGCACCGGCACCGGCGCGCAGCCTGCGACGGGCACCGCAGCCCGCGCCGAGAGGGTCACGCACTCTCTCGTGCGTGATGTGCGGCTCCCGAGCGGCGGCACCCTCGCCCTCGTGACCCTCGACAACGGTCTCGACCACACGAAGCCCTCGACCCTCGGTCCGCTCGGCGTGGCCGAGCTGCACGAGACGCTCTCTGCGGTCTCCGACCGGGCTGCCCGTGGCGAGATCGTCGCGGCTGCGGTGACCGGGAAGCCCTTCGTCCTCGCGGCCGGCGCCGACCTGAGCGCCGTGAGCTCCGTGTCCGACCGCGACGCCGCGCACGCTCTCGGGGTGGCTGGCCACGCCGCCTACGACCTGCTCGACCGCATGGCAGTGCCGACCTTCGCCTTCATCAACGGCGTCGCCCTCGGTGGCGGTCTGGAGCTCGCTCTCGCCTGCACCTACCGCACCGTGGCGAGCGAGGTCCCGGCCGTCGCGCTGCCCGAGACCTCGCTGGGTCTGGTCCCTGGCTGGGGCGGCTGCTACAGGGTGCCGCGCCTCGTCGGGATCGAGAAGGCGATCGACGTCGTCCTCACCCGCCCGGCAGCCAACAAGCCCTTCACAGGTCCGCAGGCCTACGAGACCGGGCTCGCCGACGCGCTCTTCGACGCCGCGGACTTCCTCGAGCAGTCTCTTGTGTGGGCCGACGCCGTGCTGCGCGGCGAGATCACCGTCGAGCGCCCGCCGCTCGCCCCGGCCGCCCAGTGGCAGGCGACGGTCGATGCCGCACGCGAACGACTGGACGCCGTGCTGCACGGTTCACGACCGGCCCCGTACAGGGCACTCGACCTCCTGGCCGACGCGCGAGACGCCGCCCCGGTGTCCGCCTTCGCCGCGGAGGACGACGCCCTCGCCGACCTCATCATGAGCGACGAGATGCGGGCGTCGGTCTACGCCTTCCAGACCGTCAACGCCGGCAAGAAGCCTGTCGGCGCACCGTCGAAGGACCTCGCTCGGCCCGTGACCCAGGTCGGCATCGTCGGCGCGGGACTCATGGCAGCCCAGCTCGCGCTGCTCTTCGCCCAGCGGCTCGGGGTCCCCGTCGTCATGCGTGACCTCGACGACGCGCGGGTCCAGCACGGGCTGGACCACGTCCGCAGCACCGTCGAGAAGCTGGTGTCGACCGGGCGCATGCCCGCCGACAAGGCCGCCGCGATCTCGGCGGGCGTCCGTGGGACGACAGACCTCGGCGACCTCGCCGGCTGCGATCTTGTCGTCGAAGCGATCACCGAGGTGCTCGACCTCAAGAAGCGGGTCTTCGCCGAGCTCGAGGGCGTGGTCTCCGCCGAGGCGATCCTCGTGACGAACACCTCAGCCCTCTCGGTGACGAAGATGGCCGCAGACCTCCACCATCCCGAGCGGGTCGTCGGGCTGCACTTCTTCAACCCTGTCGCCCAGATGCCCCTGGTCGAGGTCGTCCGCGCGGAGAAGTCCTCCGACGAGGCCGTCGCGACGGCCTTCGCCGTCGCGAAGACGCTCCGCAAGACCGCGGTCCTCGTACGGGACAGGCCCGGTTTTGTCGTCAACAGGTTGCTCGTCCTGCTGCTCGGCGAGATCGTCGGTGCTGTCGAGTCGGGGACACCGGTCGAGGTGGCCGACAGGGCGCTGCGCCCGCTCGGGCTGCCGATGGGGCCTTTTGCACTCTTCGACCTCGTCGGACCGGCGGTCGGTCTGCACGTCCTCACGTCGCTGCGTAAAGACCTGGGCGACAGGTTCCCGGCGTCACCGGGGCTGGAGAAGATCGTCTCCGAGTCGATCCCCGTCGTCCTGCCGTCCCCCGCCCGCGGTGTGCCCGCCTCGGTCGACCCGGCGCTCCAGGCGGTCTTCGACAGCGTGCGCGACCCGGCGCGCGCTGCCGATCCCCTCGACGAGGCCGGGGTCCTCGACGCCGTGCTGCGTTCCCTCGCCCGCGAGGTCGGGCTGATGCTCGACGGGGGTGTCGTCACCGAGCCGTCGCAGATCGACCTCTGCATGATCCTCGGGGCTGGCTGGCCCTTCAGCGCAGGCGGGATCACGCCGTACCTCGACCGCTCGGGTGCTTCTGAGGCTGTCCTCGGGCGACGCCTGCTCCCGGACGGTGTCGCGAACGTGCCTGCCTGACCGCAGACGGCTGACGTGCAGAGGGACCCCGGCGGGTGCCGGGGTCCCTCTGCACGTCGGTGAGCTCAGGAGTCAGGGCTCGTGGCTCGTGACTCGAGTGCCCGTGAGCCCGGGAGGAAGCGGGCTCATGATGTGGCGGGCTCGTGAGGTGGTGGGCTCGCTCAGATGAGCACCCGGTTCGTCGTGTGCTGCAGGACGATGCCGTTGCCGTCAGGGTCGTCGAAGGTGGCGAAGCGTCCCCACGGCTGCTCGTCGATCCCGCTGGTGAAGGTCACACCCGCCTCCGTGAGCCTGGTGACGTCGCCGTCGAGGTCGTCGGTCTCGACGACGATGCCCTTGAGGTCCCCCGGCTGCATCGTCGGGAACCACGTGACGAGGGTGATACTCGTGTCTCCGCGTGGCGGAGCCAGCTGGAGCCACCGCATCTCGGGGGTCAGCTGGCGGTCGCCGAGGACCTGGAAACCGAGGACGTCACGGTAGAAGTCGCGCGAACGGTCCTGGTCGGAGACGGGGACCGAGAAGAGCTGGATCTGTGTGATGGCCATGCTCCACTCTGGCACCGCCCGAGCTCACGGGCACCTCGGGCGCGACTCTCCCCAGCTCTGCCTGACCAGACACCGCAGCATCCTCTGAGCGGTACCGCGTGCTCGTGCCCGGCTCGGCCAGCAGGTCGGGTCGGGTCGGCGAGACGGGTCGGGCCAGCGGGACGAGTCAGGTTGGCGGGACGGGTCGGGTCAGCAGGACCTGCTGACGGCGACCGCGGGTCAGTAGACGGTCAGACCCTTGCTGCGGAACTGGTCGCGCACCCGCTCGAGCAGCTCTTTGCTCGGCGGTTCGGCGTCGGCGAGCTCGTACTTGAGCCCGAGCGTCTTCCACTTGTCCAGCCCCATCTGGTGGAAGGGGAGCACCTCCACGCGGGAGACGGACGACAGCGTGGCAGCGTACTGCGCGACCTTCTCGACGTTCTCGACGTCGTCGGTGAGCCCAGGGACGAGGACGAACCTCAGCCAGATCTCGATGTCCTTGGCGGCCAGCCGCCGACCGAAGTCGAGGGTCGGCTGGAGCTCACGCCCGGTGACCTTCTTGTAGGTCGCCTCGTCACCCGACTTCACGTCGAGCAGGACGAGGTCGATGTTCTCGAGCATCTCGTCGGTGCACGACGCACCGAGGTACCCGGAGGTGTCGATCGTGGTGTGGATGCCTTCAGCCTTGGCGCCCTTGAGGATCGTCGCGGCGAATGCCGGCTGCATGAGCACCTCGCCGCCGGAGATCGTCAGCCCGCCGCCTGTCGCGCGGAACAGGGCCCTGTAACGCCGGATGCGTCGCAGCAGCTCGTCGGAGGTGACAGACTCCCCGTCCTTCATCTTGAAGGTGTCGGGGTTGTGGCAGTAGAGGCAGCGCAGAGGGCACCCTGCGAAGAAGACCGTCATCCGGGTACCGGGGCCGTCGACGGCCGTCACGAGCTCCCAGGAGTGGATCGACCCGAGAGTCCCTTCTCGCATCTGGGTGAGCCTGTCGCCGTGGCTCGCACCCGAGATCGCCAGACCTTCGGTTCCTGCGCCGACGGTCCGGCGCTCCGGGGCCTCGAAGTCTTTGTCGAAGGTCGACTCTGCGGGTCCCGCTGCCTGGACGCCCCGCATCCCTGAAACCTGCTGCGCGCTCCCGACTGCCTCGCCGGTGGTCTGGGTGCTCATGGTGCGTCCCTTCGAAGGGTGGACGGCTGTCCGGTGGTCCGCGCCGCTGGCGCGGAGCCTGGTGTGTCCGGCGGCGGCCGCTCGTCTCGAGCAGCCGCCGCCGTCTGGTCACCTCCGCGGGCGGAGGTGGCGGCTCACGCCGACTGGTGGAACGTGCGGGCCAGGACGTCCATCTGCTGCTCGCGCGTCAGCTTGACGAAGTTCACCGCGTAGCCGGAGACCCGGACCGTGAGGTTGGGGTAGTTCTCCGGGTTCTCGATCGCGTCCTCGAGGGTCTCCCTGTTGAGGACGTTGATGTTCGCGTGGAAGAGCCCTTCGGACATCCCGGCGTCGAGGATGCCGACGAGGTTGCCGACCTGCTCCTCCTTGTTCCGGCCGAGGCCGGAGGGGGTGATCGTGTTCGTCAGCGAGATGCCGTCGAGCGCGTCGTTGTAGTCGAGCTTGCCCACCGAGAGCATGGAGGCGACCATACCGTGCGTGTCCATGCCGTTCTCGGGGTTGGCCCCCGGGGAGAAGGGCTCGCCCTTGCGGTGACCGGAGGGGAAGCTGCCGGTCGCCTTGCCGTAGACCACGTTGGACGTGATCGTCAGGACGGACTGGGTCGGGACTGCGTCGCGGTAGAGCGGCAGCGCCCGGATCTTGTCCATGACTGTCTTGACGACCAGCTGGGCGATCTCGTCGGCCTTGTCGTCGTCGTTGCCGTAGACGGGGAAGTCGCCCTCGGTGATGTAGTCGACGACAAGACCGGTCTCGTCGCGGACCGGGGTGACCGTCGCGTACTTGATGGCCGACAGGCTGTCGGTGACGATCGACAGACCGGCGATGCCGCAGCCCATCGTGCGCACGATCTCGGAGTCGTGGAGCGCCATCTCGATCGACTCGTAGGCGTACTTGTCGTGGCTGTAGTGGATGATGTTGAGCGCCTCGACGTAGGTCTGGACGACCCAGTCGAGCATGGCGTCGTACTTCGCCCACACCTCGTCGTAGCTGAGCGGCTCGTCGGAGGTGATGCCCTCGAAGCCTGTGACGATCTGCTTGCCGCTCATCTCGTCGCGCCCACCGTTGACCGCGTAGAGGAGGCTCTTGGCAGCGTTGACGCGGGCCCCGAAGAACTGCATCTGCTTGCCGACCCGCATCGGGGACACGCAGCAGGCGATCGCGGCGTCGTCACCCCAGTGCTGGCGGATCTGCGCGTCGGACTCGTACTGGATGGCCGAGGTCTCGATCGAGATCGCGGCGCAGAAGTCCTTGTAGCCCTGGGGCAGGTCTTCGTGCCAGAAGATCGTGATGTTCGGCTCGGGGGCCGGGCCGAGGTTGCGGAGCGTCTGGAGCAGGCGGAACGAGGTCTTGGTGACCTGCGTGCGGCCGTCGTCGCCGAAGCCGGCGTCGGACCAGGTGGCCCAGTACGGGTCGCCCGAGAAGATCTGGTCGTAGTCGATGGTCCGCAGGAAGCGCGTGATGCGCAGCTTGATGACCAGGGCGTCGATGAGCTCCTGAGCCTCGGACTCCGTGAGGGTGCCCTCGGCGAAGTCACGCTCGACGTAGGTGTCGAGGAAGGCGGAGAGGCGACCGATGCTCATGGCCGCACCGTCCTGGGACTTCACGGCGGCGAGGTAGCCGAAGTACGTCCACTGGACGGCTTCCTTGGCCGTGGCCGCCGGGCGACCGAGGTCGAAGCCGTACTGCTCGCCGAGGTTCTTGAGCTTCTTGAGCGCCTTGATCTGCTCGGAGTGCTCTTCGCGGTAGCGCGCCCAGCTCTCGGTGAAGCCCTGGTCTGCGACGAGGTCCTTGTCCTTCATCTTCTCGGAGATGAGGAAGTCGACGCCGTAGAGCGCGACACGACGGTAGTCGCCTATGATGCGGCCGCGGCCGTAGGAGTCGGGAAGGCCGGTGATGATGTGGGACGAGCGGGCTGCACGGATGCGCGGGGTGTAGATGTCGAAGACACCCTCGTTGTGGGTCTTGCGGTACTTGGTGAAGATCTCCTTCACCTGCGGGTCGGGCTCGAGGCCGGCCTCCTTGATGGCGGTCTCGACCATGCGCCAGCCGCCGTACGGCATCATCGCGCGCTTGAGCGGGACGTCGGTCTGCAGCCCGACGACGACGTCGTCGTCAGCGCTGATGTAACCGGCCGGGAAGGCGTCCACGTCCGCGGGGATGTGGGTGTCGACGTCGAAGACGCGCTTGGCGCGCTCGACCGACAGGTACTCCTTCTCGAGGGTGTCCCACACGGCCAGCGTCTTGGCTGTGGGCCCCGCGAGGAACGAGGCGTCGCCCTCGTAGGGGGTGTAGTTGCGCTGCATGAAGTCGCGGACGTCGACGGACTCCGTCCACGGCCCGGTCTCGAACGTCCGCCACGCTGCGGGAGCGGTAGCACCGGCCGTCGTGGCCGAGCCGTCTGCGGTTGTAGTCATCGTCGTCTCCTTCGTCCTGCTCGACCGTTCTGATCGTGCTCTCAGACTATGGAGATATTCATAGGACGACTTGGGACCTTAGGCCCTCGGTCCATCGGCCGAGGGAGGCGTGCGTCACACCGAGCCGGGCGCGTCCAGATCGGAGGTAGACAGGGCCAAGGTCACTTGCGCAGGACTTCCCCTCACCCACGGCCCCAGGCTCTCACGACGCTGCTCCCAGAGCGCCACGGACGATCGAGTCCCCGGAGTGCCCGGGGTCCCCGTCGAGAGGCTCTTGAGACACGTCCACGAGCGAGAAGCGCGAGACGTCGAGGCCGGCCGGGACGTCGAAGCGGCCCTGGTTCCCCTCGAGCACACCGAGACTCACCAGACCGCTCAGGTCGTCGGCGAGCAACCAGACCTCGCGGTACCCACCGGGGGTCGCGGCTGCGTCGACGTCGACGACCACCTGCCGCAGCCCGTCCGCCGACTCTTCGAGCCTGGCCTGCCCGGAGGCGTCGGGCCAGGCCGGCAGCGCGTCGAGCGACGCCGAGGCCAACGTGACCTCGGCTCCGGTCGACTCCTGGCGCTCCCAGAACACTCCTCCAGCCACTCCGACGACCAGCGCCGCAGCAGCGGCAGCCGACACCCAGGGCAGGAGCCTGCGCTGCCTGGGCGCGCTCGTGGGCGGGGCGGTGTCCCGGACGACGCTCAGGCGTCGGTCCCCGTCGTCGACGGGCGGCGCGAGAGGCTCGCGGACCGGGTTCTCAGGACCGACGTCGCGGAGCCCGAGCTCGGCGTGGATCCGCTGCCACACCGCAGCGCCCGGCGCCACGAGGACGTCGGCGGCAGTGACCGTGGTGGCCACCTGCGACACCTCCGAGAGCGCCGAGAGCTCGGTGCTGCAGGCTGCGCAGGCGTCCAGGTGCGCCCGGTCTGCGTCTGTCGACACGTCGCCGGGGTGCTCCCCGAGCGCGAGCAGCGCCAGGGTCTCAGGGTCGAGATGCTGCACCGTCCACCTCCAACCGTGTGCGCAACCGCGTCAGGCTGCGTCGGACGTGACTCTTGACGGTGCCCAGGGGCAGCCTCATCTCGTCGGCGATCTGGACGTGCGTGAGGTCGCGGAAGAAGGCTAGCCGCAGGATCGTCCCCGCAGGCTCCCCCAGCCTGTCGAGCTCGTCGGCGACCAGGAGCCGCAGCGTGGTCTGCTCTGCCATGCGGTCGGTCGTCACCTCCTCGGGGATCGCGGTGGCTGTCGCCTCGACGACAGTACGGTGGCGCGCCGCAGCGGCATGCGCGTCGGCGATCTTGAACCGGGCGATGCCCATCACCCAGGTCGACAGCCGTGCTCGCCCGGGGTCGTAGCCGTCCCTCCCCCGCCAGGCGGCGACGAAGACCTGCTGCGTCACGTCCTCGGCGTCGGCGGCGCTCCCCAGGGAACGGAGCGCGACCGAGTACACGAGGGACGACCACCGACCGTAGGCGTCGGCGAGAGCGCTCTCGTCACCGCCCGCGAAGCGAGCAGCGAGGTCGTCGGCGTGCAGGTCGACCGTGTCACCCACCCTGAGCCCTCCCTGGTCGCCATCCGCTCGGAACGCACGGTGCTCTCGCTGCTCTCGGGGCCCTTGCAGTCCACCGTCCACCGAGGTGAGCGGCCCGGACGACCCGCTCACGACGCCGGCACAGCGGTGACGACGACGTTGTCCACATAGTGTCCTGTGCTGCGGTCGAAGACGCCACCACAGGTGACGAGCACGAGACGCCGTGGCCCCTCCCTGCTGAAGAGGTCGTCGAGGGCGATCTCCGACTTGGCCACCTGGGCCCTCTCCGTGACCGTGTAGGTGACGTCCTCGCCGCTCTCGTCGGTGACGACCACAGCACTGCCGACCTCGGCGTCCACGAGCCTCGCGAAGGGACCGAGACCTGTCGACCGGGTGTCGGCATGAGCTGCCAGGAGCGTCACCCCGGCGGCGCTGGACGGCGCGGAACCGTACCTGTACCAGGCTGCCCGCAGCCCGGTCTCCGGGAGCTCCATGGTGCCGTCGGGGGCGACCCCGAGAGCCTCGACCTCCATGTCGATGTCGAGCGCGTCGACGACGACCCTGACTGGTCTCGGGAGCTCGCCTGCGAGCGCGTCTGCAGCGGGGCGGACCGGGATGTCAGCGGGGTCCGGTGCCGGAGCAGGCACCCGCGGCGACGAGGGTGGTGACGGCTGGGGCCCGTCTGGCACCGGGGGCGTCGTGGGCGTGCCCGGCGTCGAGGGCTCGACGACCTGCGTCCCGGCCATGGCTGGGGGCGGCTCGACCTGCCGGGCGCAGCCGGAGGAGATCACGATCAGGAGCGCGAGCGACCCGGCGAGCAGCAGCCTGCTGCTGCTCGCCGGGTGGGCGCCCGTGGGCGTCAGACGCATCGCGAGACGGGTGCTCAGACGCGCGCCCGGCTGCGCCGGACCGTGAGGAGGACCACCGAGGCGGCGGCCACGAGAACCAGTCCTGCGCTCACCACGACCCAGGGCGACGGGCCGTCAGAGGTGAATCCTGTCGCCGCCAGCCCGACCTCCCCGGCCTGGATGGCCGACGGCGCCGAGTGCAGGCCGTCGACGGTCTGCGTCGCGAGCGCGAGGGTGCCGTCCGCCAGGCTGCCGTAGGCGTACGCGATGGTGTTGACCCCTTCGGCGACGGTCACGTCGACAGGGCCGAGGACCGGCTCCGTCGTACCGGCTGCTGCCACGGCGACCGACAGCGTCGAGGCCGGGAGGTCGAGGACCTGCTCTGCGGGGTTCTCGAGCCCGCTGATCACGGCTGTGCCCCCTGCGAGGACGTCGACAGCCGGCGCGGCGGCGACGTGGCGCACGGTGAGGCGTCCCTCTCCGGCCGCCGTGGTCGAGGTGTCGTTGGTGAAGAGCGTGGCGGTCGGGGTTCCCGCAGCGTCGAGGTGGGCGACAGCCGTGTAGCTCGTCCCGGCGGCGAGCGGGAGGTCGACGGGGCCGATGGCCGGTGCGCTCGCGTCGACAGCGTCGGCCGCCGTGATGGCGACGCTGTAGGTGCCGGCGGGGAGGTCGAGGGGGCCGGCGAGGGTGCCGGGCTCGAAGTCGTCCAGGGTCCGCTCGCCGTTGACCCAGACGTCGACGGTGAGCCCAGGGACACCGTGCAGCACAGACAGGGAGGCGTCTGCACCCTCGGTCTGGGCCTGTGCGGGGGCCACGAGGAGTCCAGCTCCTCCGGCGGTCAGTGCGGCGACAGCCACTGAGGTGATGACGCGGTCTCGAGCTCGCATGAGTACTCCAGATGTCGAACGTCCCCAGCGGGGTGGCGTGGGGAGCTCCGGTGTTCCTTCTGACACCTGTAGTTCTCCCGCGCGGGCGCCCACGGATGCACTTCGGGGCAAGAAAGTTCTCCGCAGGCTCCGGGCACGACAGACCGTGCCCTCACCGTCGACGCAGCTGTCGGCAGCGTCGCGGGTGCCCTGGCGCACGGCCTGACCGGCAGCTCCCGGCCGTCACGACGGCCGGGAGGGCAGTCAGCGGGCCAGCAGGTCCAGCACGTCCCGGGCGATGTCGGGAGCGGTGAGCCTGTTCGCCGTGACGATCTGGTCGCGGGTCGCGTGGTCGAGGAAGGCGGACGGCAGACCCACGGTGTGCACGGGTGTGCGCACCCCGGCCTGCGCGGCCCGCTCGCCGAGCAGCGCGCCGATGCCGCCCTCTGCGAGGCCGTCCTCGATCGTCACGACGAGGTCGTGCTCCCCCGTCATCTTGACGAGCATCGACGGCATCGGGAGGACCCAGGTCGGCGAGGCGACTGTCGTGTCCAGGCCGTGGGCGGACAAGATCGAGCTCACCTCGAGGGCTGTCGTGGCCATCGAGCCGATCCCCACGACGAGCACCTTGCGGGCCGCGACACCGTCGGCCGACGCGGGCTGGGTCTCGCGCCCGATGACGTCGACCCCGTCGGTCGTGTCGAGGGCCGGGATCGGGTCGCCGACGGAGCCCTTCGGGTAGCGCACGACGCTCGGGGCGTCGTCGACGTCGACTGCTGCGCGCAGGGCCGCGCGCAGGGTTGCCTCGTCGCGCGGGGCGGCGAGGTGGACGCCCGGCACGATGCGCAGCATCGCCATGTCCCACATGCCGTTGTGGCTCGCACCGTCGTCGCCGGTGATCCCCGCACGGTCGAGGACGAAGGTCACTCCGGCCTTGTGCAGCGCCACGTCCATGAGGACCTGGTCGAAGGCCCGGTTGAGGAAGGTCGCGTAGAGCGCGACGACGGGGTGCAGTCCCGCGAAGGCCATCCCGGCGGCGCTCGTGGCGGCGTGCTGCTCGGCGATGCCCACGTCGAAGGTGCGGTGCGGGAAGGCCTTCTCGAAGGGTGCCAGTCCGACCGGGGCGAGCATCGCCGCGGTGATCGCGACCACGTCGGGCCGGGCGCGGCCGATCGAGACGATCTCGTCGGCGAAGACCTTCGTCCACCCGAAGCGCGACGGCGCGACGGGCAGACCGGTCTCCGGGTGGATCTGGCCGACGGCGTGGAAGCGGTCGGCCACGTCCTGCTCGGCCGGGCTGTAGCCGCGGCCCTTCTCGGTGATGACGTGCACGAGCACGGGGGCGCCGAAGGACTTCGCGCTCGTCAGGGCGCGCTCGACGGCCTCGACGTCGTGCCCGTCGACCGGGCCGATGTACTTGATGCCCAGGTCCTCGAACATGCCCTGGGGTGCGACGACGTCCTTGATGCCCTTCTTCAGGCCGTGCAGCGCGTCGTAGGCGACGCGACCGGGAGGGCCCGAGCGGCGCAGCGTGCGACGACCCCACGAGAGCATGCTCTCGTAGCCCTGCGTCGTGCGCAGCGTGTCGAGGTGGTGCGCCATGCCGCCGATGGTCGGGGCGTAGGAGCGTCCGTTGTCGTTGACGACGAGGACGAGACGGCGGTCGTGACCGTCGGCGATGTTGTTGAGGGCCTCCCAGGCCATGCCACCGGTCAGGGCGCCGTCGCCCATCACGGCGACCACGTGGCGGTCGTCGAGCCCACGGACCACGTTGGCCTTGGCGATACCGTCGGCCCAGCTGAGCGCTGTCGAGGCGTGGGAGTTCTCGACGATGTCGTGCACGGACTCGGCCCGGCTCGGGTAGCCCGAGAGACCCTCGCGGCGGCGCAGGTCGCCGAAGTTCTGGCGCCCCGTGAGCAGCTTGTGCACGTAGGACTGGTGGCCCGTGTCGAAGACGAAGGAGTCCTTGGGCGAGGCGAACACGCGGTGCATCGCGACTGTGAGCTCGACGACGCCGAGGTTCGGTCCGAGGTGCCCGCCTGTGCGCGAGACCGACTGGACCAGGAACGTCCGGATCTCGGCCGAGAGCTGTTCGAGCTGCGCCGGGCTCAGCCGACGGAGGTCTGCCGGCGACGTGATGGTCTCCAGGACTGCCATGGCCATTCCTCCTTGCTGCGTGCGCTGCGCCCGCAGGGCCCGCACACGCCGTCGTCGTGCGGATGCACGGTGAACCACTCTATAAGCGTGCGCGCGAGAGCACCGCCTGGACGAGGGTGAGATGCCCGGAAGGTCGCGGAGTGTCGCCATGCTCACACAGTCCCGTCACGTCCCCGCACCTTCGTACACTGGACCCATGCGCTTCTTGGACGGACAGACACCCACGACCGACCTCACCTACGGGGACGTGTTCCTCGTCCCCGGCCGGTCTGAGGTCACCTCCCGCTTCGACGTCGACCTCTCGAGCACCGACGGGACCGGCACGACCATCCCGCTCGTCGTCGCCAACATGACTGCCGTCGCCGGGCGACGCATGGCCGAGACGACGGCCCGCCGTGGTGGCATCACCGTGATCCCCCAGGACATCCCGACCGACGTCGTCGCCGACGTGGTCGCGAGCGTCAAGGCGAAGGACCCCGTCGTCGAGACACCCGTCGTGGTCTCCCCCACCGACACCGTCCACACAGCGCTCACCCTCATCGGCAAGCGCGCGCACGGCGCCGCGGTCGTCGTCGACGGCGACCGCCCCGTCGGTGTCATCACCGCCTCCGACTGCACGGGCGTCGACCGCTTCACGCAGGTCCACCAGGTCATGTCCGCCAACCCGACGTCGATCGACGCCGGCGTCCTCGAGGCTGCGGGCGCCGACGGTCTGCGCCGTGCCTTCGACCAGCTGCACGAGTCGCGCCGCAAACTCGCCCCCGTGGTCCGCGACGGTCGCCTCGTCGGGGTCCTCACCCGGGTGGGCGCGCTCCGCTCGAGCATCTACGACCCCGCGCTCGACGGCTCCGGCCGGCTGCGCGTCGCGGCAGCCGTCGGCATCAACGGGGACGTCGCCTCGAAGACCGAAGAGCTGCTCGCAGCCGGCGTCGACGTCCTGGTCGTCGACACCGCGCACGGCCACCAGTCCAAGATGATCTCCGCCCTCAAGGCCGTGCGGTCCGTCTCCCCGAAGGTCCCCGTGGTGGCGGGGAACATCGTCACCGCCCAGGGCGTCGAAGACCTCATCGAGGCCGGCGCCGACATCATCAAGGTCGGTGTGGGACCGGGCGCGATGTGCACCACCCGGATGATGACAGGTGTCGGTCGCCCGCAGTTCTCCGCGGTCCTCGAGTGCGCCGCCAAGGCCACCGAGCTCGGCAAGCACGTGTGGGCCGACGGTGGGGTCCGACACCCGCGCGACGTCGCGCTGGCCCTGGCCGCCGGTGCCTCGCAGGTGATGATCGGGTCCTGGTTCGCCGGCACCCACGAGAGCCCTGGCGACCTGCACGACGACGGCAGCGGCCGGCTGTACAAGGAGAGCTTCGGCATGGCCTCGGCGCGAGCCGTCGCCGCCCGCACCGCCGGTGGCTCGCCCTTCGACAGGGCCCGCAAGTCCCTGTTCGAGGAGGGCATCTCGTCCTCGCGCATGTACATCGACCCGAAGCGTCCCGGGGTCGAGGACCTCATCGACGAGATCACGTCGGGCCTGCGGTCGTCGTGCACCTACGCGGGCGCCACGAGCCTCGCGGAGTTCGCAGAGCGTGCCGTCGTCGGCATCCAGTCCGCGGCCGGCTACGAAGAGGGCCGTCCGCTCCCCGCCGGCTGGTGACGGAGCCCGACGGGGCCGGGTCGACGCACCCGGTCCGGACCGCGCTCGACACGCTCGTCCGGACCGGGGTCGACTGGGGCTGGCGCACAGGCCCGGTGCCCGGTGAGCGTGCGACGCTCCCCGACCGTCCGACCAGCAGGACGCCGCCGGCCGTGAGCCGGCCGGCGGCTGTGCTCGTCCTGCTCGGCGAGCGGCAGACCGGTGGTCCGGACCGCGCCCTCGACGTGCTCCTCGTGGAGCGTGCGGCCTCGCTCAACCACCACCCCGGGCAGATCGCCTTCCCGGGCGGCCGCCTCGACCCCGAGGACGACGGCCCCGTGGACGCAGCCCTCCGCGAGGCCGTCGAGGAGACGGGCCTCGACCGCTCCGGCGTCGACGTCGTCGGCACGCTCGGCGGTCTGCCGCTCCCCGTGAGCAACCACGTCGTGACACCGGTGCTGGCCTGGTGGGCGCGTCCGTCGGCCGTCGGCGTGGTCGACGCGGGCGAGTCCGCCGCCGTGTTCAAGGTCTCGGTCGACGACCTCCTCGACCCCGCGAACCGTCGCCTCGCCCGGGTGAGCCGCGGCGGCCGCTCCCTCGACAGCCCGGCCTTCCTCGTCGACGGACGCCTCGTGTGGGGCTTCACGGGCATCGTGCTCGACCGGGTGCTCGACGGCCTCGGGTGGACCCGCCCGTGGGAGCAGCGCGTGCTCGACGTCCCCGTCTGACGCGGCGCCGGTCCCACCGCCGGGAGACGGGCGCCGGGGGCGTCTCCCTCCTCGCCCAGCCCTACGAGCGTGACGTCGCCCTGCTCCCCGCGCGGTCTCTCACCTAGTGGTGGAAGGCAGACTTCTCCACGACGTGCGGCAGCGGCCCGGGCAGCCTGTCGAGGGCGGCTGTCTCCTCCTCGACGACCTCGAGGAGCGAGGCGGCGAGATCCATGCTCATGCCGTTGCGCACGACGATCCGCTGGACCGTGAGGTTGCTCAGCGAGTCGGGCATCGGATAGGCCGGGACGAGCCACCCTCGGGCGCGCAGCCGGTCCGAGAGGTCGTAGAGCGTCCAGTTCTCCGTGTACCCCTCGCGCAGCCGCCAGGCGAAGACAGGGATGTCGGAGCCGTCGTTCCACAGCTCGAAGGCCGGGATCTTGGCGATCCCCGAGGAGAGGTACAGCGCGACGTCCTGGGCGGCCTGCTGGACTGCCGTGTAGCCGCTGCGCCCGAGCCGCAGGAACAGGTAGAACTGCAGCAGCACCTGCGCCCCGGGCCGAGAGAAGTTGAGCGCGAAGGTCGGCATCTCGCCGCCGAGATAGCTCACCCTGAACACGAGGTCCTCGGGCAGGTACTCGGCCGAGCGCCACACGACCCAGCCGAGCCCCGGGTACACGAGTCCGTACTTGTGGCCCGAGGTGCTGACGGAGTGGACGCGCGGCAGCCGGAAGTCCCACACGAGGTCAGGCTGGAGGAACGGCGCGATCATCGCGCCGGAGGCACCGTCGACGTGGATCGGCACGTCGAGCCCAGAGACGGCCTGGATCGCGTCGAGTGCCGCCGAGATCTTCTCGACAGGCTCGTACATCCCCGTGTACGTCACGCCGAGGATGGCCACCACGCCGATCGTGTTCTCGTCGACGAAGGAGGCGAGGTCGTGACCGTCGAGCGTCTTGTGCTCCTCGGTGATGGGCACGTAGCGCGCCTCGACGTCCCAGTAGTTGCAGAACTTCTCCCAGCACACCTGGACCGCCGAGCTCATCACGAGGTTCGGCCTGTCGGTCGGGCGACCGGCCGCGCGACGAGCGTGCTGCCACCGCCGCTTGAAGGCGAGGCCGGCCAGCATGCAGGCCTCGGAGGAGCCGACCGTCGACGTCCCGAGGGCCTTCTCCGGCTCGGGTGCGTTCCACAGGTCCGCGAGGATCCGCCACCCGTAGGTCTCGATCGCGGCGGTCTGCGGGTACTCGTCCTTGTCGATCATGTTCTTGTCGAAGGACTCGGCGTAGAGCTTCTCGGCGTGCGGGTCCATCCAGGTGCTCACGAAGGTCGCGAGGTTGAGCCGTGCGTTGCCGTCGAGCATGGTCTCGTCGTGCACGATCTGGTAAGCCGTCTCAGGCAGCATGCCGTCGTCCTCGAGGTGGTACTTCGAGGCGACCGAGTCCTCCCCCGGCCGGGCGAAGAGCGGGTTGACGCTCACGTGGTCGCTGTGGTGGTGCTGGTCTTCAGGGGACATCGTCGTCTCTCCTCGGGATGTGTCGGCAGCGCGCACTGGCGATGCTCCCCCGGAGGACACTGACGGACGAGCCACGACAGAGGTCGTCACCCGGCCTGCTGGCCGAGAGCGCGTCGTCGTCCGAGTCTCGACCTCTGCGGAGGGGGCAGCAAGTGGTCGACGCCCGCACGACCCGCCGCGTCACACGCTCGTGGGCGCGCCGTCTCCCGGAGCGTCTGCGTCCTGGCCCTCGGCAGCGCTGTTCGCCGGGCTGGTCGCGAGCACGACGCACGCGGCGAGGGCGACCGCGAGCGCGAGGACCGCCGGCACAGCCCAGCCGTCACGGACGACGTCGCCGAGGACAGCGACGCCGATGCCGCCGGGGACGACCACCTCGAGCACCGACACTGTCGCGGCTGTCCCGCCGACGCTGCCCTGCTCGAGGGCCCGCAGGTAGGCGACGGCACCGACCACTCCACCGAGCACGACTGCCACGGCGACGGGCTGCAGGACCGTGCCGAGCAGGTCGTCGGCTGCGTGCGCCGTGCGGGCTCCGAGCGCGGCCACCGAGTACCCCAGCCCCGCGGCGACGGAGAGCGCCCTGGAGGACCCCGACCTGTAGAGCAGCACCGTGGCGAGGGCGAGCAGCACGCTGCCCGTGACGAGCACGACCACGAAGCCTGCGGGTGGGGCTGTCGCGGGCTGCTCGCCGCCCGCTGCCCCGATGACGACGAGCGCGAGGACGACGGCGACCACAGCCCCGACGTCGACCCTGCGCAGGCGGGCTCCGAGGAACCAGCGAGCGAGCAGCACGACGACCACGACGGAGCCGGCGAGGACCGCCTGCACGAGGAAGAGCGGCAGCCTGTCGAGGGCGACGAGGGAGAGCAGCCACGCGAGGCCGTCGACGAGGAGGGCGGCGACCACGAGGGGCGTGGTGACGGCTGCGAGGCCGTGGGTGCTGCGGGTGGCGACGGCCTGCATGATCGTGCTGACGCCGTACCCGACCGCGGCGGCCAGGGCGGCCGCGAGGGACAGGATCATCGCGCGGTGCCCACAGCGCCGAGGAAGCGCCCGATGACGGGGATCTCGGTGACCCCCTCGGCGCCTGCGAGCACGACGGCCTGCGTCGCGATGAGCTCGGCGGAGTCGAGGACCACGTAGCGGGGCACCCAGGTGGGCTCGAACTTGTCGTTGAACTTGCCGAGGGTCTCCATCTGGGTGCCGCGCGAGAGCCTCTGCAGCAGGGGCCTGGTCACCTGGTCCAGCCTGGACGCGCTGTCGTCGGACTCGAGCACCTCGCGCATGACCGCGAAGTTGAGGCCGAGCCCACGCTCGCCGCGCCGGACGAGCTCGGTGACTGTGTGCACGATGGTCGTGTCGACGAGCCCGTTGGGGATGTCGTCGGTGTCGAGGCGCCGGCGCATGACGTCGAGCGACCAGCCGTCGACAGCGGCTGCGGGCACCCACTGGCAGAAGGCGTCGACCCGACCCTCGGCGGAGCGGGTGACGGAGAGCATGAGACCGGTGTCGGCGGGGTCGAAGAGGCGAGACAGCGTCATGGAGAAGCCGCGCTCGTCCTCGCCCCGGCGGGACTCCTCGGCCATCTCGGAGATCGCGGTGCGCAGGTCGGCGTCGAGGGTCGCGGGATCGTGGAAGGTGGTGGTGTAGCCGGCGCGCTCGACCCTGTTCACAGCCTGGCGAAGCGACTTGTGCGCGCTGCCCGCGAGGGTGAAGGTCGGGCAGTCGACGACGGCCTCGTCGCCGAAGTACACGACGTGCAGGCCGCTCGCCTCGTAGACGGGGAGCCAGTCGGCGCTCGCGGCGACCACTGCCACGGACCAGCCGTTCGACGAGGCCATGCTGAGGAACTCGGCCCACACCAGCTCGCGCTCGTCGGCGGGGCCGATCGGGTCGGGCGAGACGAGGCACACGCCGCCCCGGACGGAGAAGGCGACGACAGAGTCGGCGACGAAGAACCAGTCTTTGTCGTCGCGGAGCGCGAAGTAGTCGAGGGTCCCTCCCCCGTGGCGCTCCACGACGCGCCGGGCGTGCTCACGCTCCTTGTCATGGTCTGCCGGGCTCAGGCGCACGGCGTCACGGGGCGAGGTGAGCGCCCAGAGCATCGTCACGACGAAGACGAGCGTGAGCGCGAAGGAGACGGGGTGCACGATGCTGGCGAGCTCTTCGGCCCGGGCCCGGCCGGAGTGCTCGGGCACGAGGGTCGCGACGATGGCCACGGCTCCGGCCAGGCCAGCTGTCGACAGCCCGGTGACCCACGCGGCCCGGCGCACGGCCCGACGGGTCGGCAGCACGGGGAACGCGCTCCACCGCGAGGCGAGCCAGACCAGGGCGGCGAGGAGGACGAGGGTCTCGAAGACGTCGACACCCTTGAGCAGGTGCAGCACGGCCGACAGCGCCAGGACCCCGAGAGCGAGGACCCAGGACAGCCTGTGCCCCTTGCGCAGTCCGCGCGCTGTGATGAGCAGGGCGATCGAGACGAGCAGGAGCGTCGGGCGGGCTGTCGCCTCGGTGAGGCCGGGGACGAGGTCGGCGACCGGGCTGAAGACGCGCCGCAGACCGTGGGCGACGGCGGACACCAGGCCGAGGACGGCGAGGACGACGACCACCCGTGAGGCCATGACCCGGGTCTCGACCCGCCGCCGGTGCGCCTCGACGGGGCTGGGCCCGCGCCGAGGCAGGAGGATCCCGTTGCTGCTCGCTGACATCCGCGTCCGTCCCCGTGGTCGAGTCGTGCCTGTGCCTGTGCCGTGCTGGGCCGATCTGTACCCGCCGCCCGGCTGGTCGCTGGTCGGCTCGTCGGCAGCTGGCCCACCGGGCGCCCAACCTACAGCGCGTGCTCGGCTGCCGTCATCTGCTGCTCGAAGAGCTCGAGGCCGTAGGGCACGGCTGTCATCGCGGTGACCCAGCTGTGGCCCAGCCCTGGTTCGGTCCGCAGCTGGACGGGCTGTCCTCGCGCCTCGAGCCGTCGTGCGAGGTCCTGAGCCGTCGCGGAGACCTGGGCGTCGGTGTCGGTGGCGCCGTAGTCGAGGAAGACGGCTGTGGGGTCGGTCAGGTCGATCGTGCTGACGTAGTCGCTCGGGCTGTGGGCGGCGACCTCAGCGTCCGTCGAGAGACCGGCACCTCGCATGTCCCCAGGATCGCCGTAGGGCATGATCGCGAGGATCGTCCCGAAGTCTGCCGAGTGCCGCAACCCTTGGTCGAGGGCGCAGTACGCCCCTGCGGACATGCCCCCGATCGCCTGGTACTCCCGCCCGGTCGCGACGGGGTAGCGCTGGTCGACCCACGGGAGCACGACATCACGCAGGTAGGTCTCGGTCTGGGAGCCGCCGCGTGTCGAGTCGAGGCAGGACACCTCGCTCTGGCCACGGCCGTTCATGTCCGGGGCGACGACGATCATGGGTCGGATCTTCCCCGAGGTGATGAGAGAGTCGAGGACCGCCGGCAGGCCTGCACCGAACCAGTCGGCGGACCCTCCAGGGGAACCATGGACGAGCACCACGAGCGGGTACAGGGTCTTGCCCGAGGGGTCGAAGCCTGGGGGCGTGTAGATCCAGGTGTCGCTCGGGTCGACACGGAGGTCGGCAGGCGCCGCGATCTTCACTGCGCCGAAGGCACCTGTCCCCGTCGGCGGGTCCGCAGAGATCGTCGCGACGGACGCGCCCGGGACAGGAGCTGTCGGGACCGCAGGCACCTCGAGCCGTGGGCCGAGGCCGAGGTGGATCGCGAGAGCGTCGACCGTCGGGATGTACCCGACCCACGTGTTGACACCGACACCGACGGCGAGCAGGAGCGCGCAGGCCCCCGCCAGGAGGAGGTGCCAGGTGCGGGGGCGCCGGACCTGCGGTGCGTCCGTGGGCGCGGCTGGCGCGGCGTCGACCAGAGCCGCACGGGTCGTGCGCCTGTGCCGGACGCGACGGCGGACCGCGAGCACGACCGCGACCACAGCGACGACGCCCAGCACCGCGACGGTCCACCACGACGAGATCGCGTCGGTCGGGACAGGGGGGCCCACGACAGCGGGACCAGCAGCACCTGCAGCGACCTGACCGTCCACCCGACGACGCTCCTCACGAGCCTGTGGCTCTTCATGACGAGCCTAGATCGTCCCCCGCAGACCTGGACGTGAGCCGAGAGGCTGCAGACAGGCGCCTGGGACCGCTTAGCCTGGTCCCATGCCCCTCACACCTCGACCGTCCGTCGCATGAGCACCATTCCTGTCCCTGACCCGTCGCCCGCCGTCCTGGTCATCCAGCACGCCGCGTGGGAAGGGCCCGGCCTCGTGGGCCGCGCCCTCGACGAGCGCAGCATCGCCTGGCGTTCGGTGACCGTCCTCGACGACGCGGCACCTGAGCTCCCCGACGCCCGGTCGCTCGCCGGCCTGGTCGTCATGGGAGGAGGCATGGGAGCGCTGGACGACACGGCGCACCCTGGGCTCTCCGCCGAGCGCAGGCTGCTCGCCGACGCGACGGCCGCTGGTGTCCCGGTCCTCGGGATCTGCCTCGGGATGCAGCTGCTCGCCGTCGCCCTCGGTGGCGACCTGCTCACAGCGCACGGCGAGGAGATCGGTGTCGCGCCGGTCTCGCTCACCGGCGCGGGCCTGCGGGACGCGTACCTGTACCCGCTGACGGTCGACGCCTCGCCCGACCCGGAGGTGCTGCACTGGCACGCAGACGCCGTCACCGCTCCTCCGGGCGCGACAGTCCTCGCCTCGACACCCCTCACCCCCGTGCAGGCCTTCAGGTCAGGCAGTGCCGTCGGGCTCCAGTTCCACCTCGAGATCGACGGGGCGCACCTCGACGAGTGGCTCGCGACCCCCGAGATGGCTGCCGAGCTCGCGCCGGGCGTCGCCGACACGATGCGCGCCGACGCAGCCGTGCGGATGACGAGCCTCGTCCCGCGCGCCCTCGTGGTCTTCGGTGCCTTCGCCGACGAGGTCCGGGCACGTCGCGACAGCCTGACGCACGCCCGTGGCTGACCGCCCGGCCGCCGAGCTCGTCGTCGACACCACGCTGGTCCGCCGGCTGCTCGACGAGCAGTGCCCCACCCTGCCCGGCGTCGGTCCGACGGCAGACCTCAGCCTCGGGGTCGTCTCCGAGGGGTGGGACAACGTCATGCTCCGCCTCGGGACCTCGCTCGCGGTCCGGGTGCCCCGACGTGCCGTCGGCGCACGACTGCTCGTCAACGAGCAGCGGTGGCTCCCTCGTCTCGCAGAGCGTCTCGACGTGCTGGTCCCCGCGCCGGTCGTCGCGGGCGTCCCCGGCGCAGGCTACCCGTGGCACTGGAGCGTTGTTCCGTGGATCGACGGCACGGCCGCCGGCACGGTCGACCGCGCCAGGCTGCGGGGTGTCGCGGAGCCGCTGGCGGACTTCTTCGGCGCGCTGCACTCGGCCGCCCCGGCGGACGCACCGGTCAACGAGGTCCGCGGCGGCCCGCTCGAGGAGCGCGACGACGCGGTGCGTGAACGGCTGTCGCGCGTCCACCACCCCCGCGTCGCCGGGCTCACCGCCGTCTGGGAGGCAGGGCTCGACGCCGCCGCGTGGGACGGTCCGCCGCTGTGGCTGCACGGCGACCCGCACCCCTTCAACCTCGTGGTCTCCGACCAGCCGACGGGTGAGGTGAGCCTGCGGGCCGTGGTCGACTTCGGGGACATGACCTCGGGTGACCCCGCGTGCGACCTCGCCGCGACCTGGCTCGTCTTCGACCGGGCCGGGCGGGAGCGGTTCGTGGCGGCCGTCGAGAGAGCGTGGGACGATGCGGGCAGCGGCGACCTCCCGCACCAGGGTCGGTCACGAGAGGCCCTCCGCGCCCGAGAGGCACTCTGGCGCCGCGCGCGCGGCTGGGCCGTCGCGATGGGGACTGCGCTGCTCGCGCACAGCGACGACGACCCGACCTTCGCCGCGCTCGGTGCGCGGGTCGCCGACGAGCTGCTCGAAGACGACTGATCGCCTGGACCGGCTCGCAGTGGCTGGTGCGCGGCGCGACACGACGTGGGACCGCAGCGCGGCAGACGGGCCGCCTCCGTCGCCGAGGCCGCTCCGGCTACCCTTCTCGACCGACGACCGCCGCGTACGACGCGCGAGCCAGCTCTTCGAGGACGTCGAGGTCGATCGTCGTGAGGTCCTTGAGGTACAGGCAGGAGCTGCCGAGGGTGTGCGGCCCGAGGCGGGCGAGCATGTCACCGCGGTCCTCGAAGCCGTCCATGAGGTAGACGGTGGTCGCCGCCTTGCGCGGGGAGAAGCCCAGGGCCAACCAGTCGCCCTCGCGGCCGGAGGCGTAGACGACGTGGTAGCTCCCGAAGCCCACGATGCTGGTCCCCCACATCCGCGCGGGCTCACCGGTGGCACGCTCCATGAGCGCGAGCACGGTGAACGCGTCGCGTCTGCGGACCGGGTGCGTCACCCCGTCGAGGAACTCGGTCACCGAGCCGTCGTTCTCCACCGTCACCGCAGAAGAGGCCATCGCCCCAGTGTGCCGTCCCAGGAGCCCGGGCGACAGCCCGAGCCGACCTGTCCCGCACCGCTCTCGGCCGCACCAGAGCGGAGCACTGCCTCGTCGCAGCACGACGGGGGCGCCCGAGCGGGCGCTGCGGGGAACGCACAGCGGGGCGCCCACCCGGTGAAGGATGGACGCCCCGCTCTGGTACCGGTGGTGTCAGGTCACTTCTGGACGAGCGACCGGAGCACGTACTGCAGGATCCCGCCGTTGCGGTAGTAGTCCGCCTCGCCCGGGGTGTCGATGCGCACGACGGCGTCGAACTCGACGAGCGTGCCGTCGGTCTTCGTCGCGGCGACCTTGACGGTCGAGGGGGTCGATCCGTCGTTGAGGACGGTGACACCCGAGATGTCGAAGGTCTCCGTGCCGTCGAGCCCGAGGGACTCGGCGTTCTCGCCAGCCGGGAACTGCAGAGGCAGGACGCCCATGCCGATGAGGTTCGAGCGGTGGATCCGCTCGAAGCTCTCGGTGATGACAGCCTTGACGCCGAGGAGCGCCGTGCCCTTGGCAGCCCAGTCGCGCGACGAGCCGGAGCCGTACTCCTTGCCCCCGAGGATGACGAGCGGGGTGCCCTGCGCGGCGTAGTCCTGCGCGGCGTCGTAGATGAACGACTGCTGGCCCGTGACGAAGTTGAAGGTGTAGCCACCCTCGACGTTCTCCAGGAGCTGGTTGCGCAGGCGGATGTTCGCGAAGGTCCCGCGGATCATCACCTCGTGGTTCCCGCGGCGCGAGCCGTAGGAGTTGAAGTCACGACGCTCGACACCGTTGCCCGCGAGGTACTCCGCGGCCGGGGTGCCCGGCTTGATCGCACCAGCAGGGCTGATGTGGTCGGTCGTGACCGAGTCGCCGAGCTTGGCGAGGACGCGAGCACCGGAGATGTCGGTCACGGGGTCGGGAGTCATCGACATGCCGTCGAAGTACGGGGGCTTGCGCACGTACGTCGACTCGGAGTCCCACGCGAAGGTGTTGCCCTCGGGGGTGGGCAGGGCGCGCCAGCGCTCGTCACCGGCGAAGACGTCCGCGTAGTCGGTCGTGAACATCTCGCGGTTGATCGACGTGTCGATCGTCCGCTGCACCTCGTCGGCCGAGGGCCAGATGTCGGCGAGGAACACGTCCGCGCCGTCCTGGTCCTGACCGAGGGGCTCGGCGACGAAGTCGAAGTCCATCGTGCCGGCGAGGGCGTAGGCGATGACCAGCGGCGGGGACGCGAGGTAGTTCATCTTCACGTCAGGGTTGATGCGACCCTCGAAGTTGCGGTTGCCCGAGAGCACCGAGACGACCGACAGGTCGTGCTCGTTGACCGCTGCAGAGACCTCTTCGGGCAGCGGACCGGAGTTGCCGATGCAGGTCGCGCAGCCGTAGCCGACGAGGTGGAAGCCGAGCTTCTCGAGGTAGGGCCACAGGCCCGCCTTCTCGTAGTAGTCGGTGACGACCTTGGACCCGGGGGCCATGGAGGTCTTGACCCACGGCTGGGCCACGAGGCCCTTCTCCACGGCCTTCTTGGCCAGGAGCGCCGCAGCGAGCATGACCGACGGGTTCGAGGTGTTGGTGCACGACGTGATCGAGGCGATGACGACCTTGCCGTGGTCCAGCTCGGTCTGCGTGCCGTCGGCGAGCGTCAGGGGCACACGCTTGTGCGGGCGCTTGGACGAGTCACCGTTCGGGACGTGGTCGGGCGCGTCGCTCGGGTCGTGGTGCTCGCCCGCGGCGATGGGGTCCGAGGCCGGGAAGGTCTCGTCGACCGACTCGTCGAGGCCCGTGAACGGGGCTGCAGCGGCGGCGTCGACGTAGTCGAGGATCGACGTCGCGAAAGAGCTCTTCGCGTCCGTGAGCTCGATACGGTCCTGCGGACGCTTGGGGCCGGCGATGCTCGGGACGACCGTCGAGAGGTCGAGCTCGAGGTACTCGGAGAACTTCGGCTCGATGTAGGACTCGGCCGAGGGGTCGAGCCACATGCCCTGCTCCTTGGCGTACGCCTCGACGAGAGCGAGCTGCTCTGCGGAGCGGCCGGTGAGGCGCAGGTAGTCGAGCGTGACGCCGTCGATCGGGAAGATCGCCGCGGTCGAGCCGAACTCGGGGCTCATGTTGCCGATGGTCGCTCGGTTGGCGAGCGGCACGGCCGCGACACCTTCTCCGTAGAACTCGACGAACTTGCCGACGACACCGTGCTCGCGCAGCTGCTGCGTGATCGTCAGGACGACGTCGGTCGCGGTGACGGCCGCGGGGATCTCGCCCGTGAGCTTGAAGCCCACGACGCGCGGGATGAGCATCGAGACGGGCTGACCGAGCATCGCGGCCTCGGCCTCGATGCCACCGACGCCCCAG
The DNA here is from genome assembly GCF_033798665.1 of Sanguibacter biliveldensis. Classification (NCBI taxonomy): domain Bacteria; kingdom Bacillati; phylum Actinomycetota; class Actinomycetes; order Micrococcales; family Sanguibacteraceae; genus Sanguibacter; species Sanguibacter biliveldensis. Next base: position 1,777,119 of record NZ_CP138359.1, on the reverse strand, counting down.
CCGAGCACGCCGAGGCCGTTGACCATCGTCGTGTGCGAGTCGGTGCCGACGCAGGTGTCGGGGTAGGCGCGCAGGACCCCGTCGACCTCTCGGGTCATGATGGTGCGGGCCAGGTACTCGATGTTGACCTGGTGGACGATCCCGGTGCCCGGGGGGACGACCTTGAAGTCGTCGAAGGCCGTCTGGCCCCAGCGCAGGAACTGGTAGCGCTCACGGTTGCGCTCGTACTCGAGCTCGACGTTGCGCTCGAAGGCGTCGGCGCGACCGGCGACGTCGATCTGGACCGAGTGGTCGATGACGAGCTCGGCGGGGGCGAGCGGGTTCACACGCTCCGGGTCGCCGCCGAGGTCGGCGACGGCCTCGCGCATGGTGGCGAGGTCGACGACGCAGGGCACACCCGTGAAGTCCTGCATGATCACGCGCGCAGGGGTGAACTGGATCTCGGTGTCCGGCTGTGCGTCAGGGTCCCAGGAGGCCAGGGCGTTGACGTGGTCAGCGGTGATGTTCGCGCCGTCTTCGGTGCGGAGGAGGTTCTCGGCGAGAACCTTGAGGCTGAACGGAAGCTTGTCCGTCCCTTCAACTGCGGAGAGCCGGAAGATCTCGTACGAGGTGCCATCGACCTCGAGAGTTCCCTTCGACCCGAACGTGTCCACGCTGCTCACGTAGGCTCCTTCATCTTCGGCGAGACAGGTGCGCGAGGGAGTCGGCGAGACGTCCGCCCGGCTGGTGCACCTGGTACTTGGGGGCTTCGCCCAGCGTAGCCGGGCAGTGCTCGACGAGCCGCTCGAGGCGCTGTCGTCGAATCCGGGACCAGCATACCGCATGTATCTTGACGTCAAGATATATACGAGCGCGAGTCTCTCCGATGCGCGGCCTCGTCAGCCGCGGCGACGGCCTCCCTCCGCGGACGACCGCCGGAGCCGCGTCGTCTAGGCCGAGCGCGCAGGCGGAGTGGTCTCGACGACCAGCGTCTCGGGCGTGCGAGCGCGACCGACGAGCCACGGCGTGAACCACCTGTGGATCGCCTCGACCGCCAGGCACCCGACCACGGCTGTCGCCGCGATCCATGGCGCGGACTCTCGGCTCGGGTACTCGAGGCTGACGAGCTCACGGGCCGGCTCGACGAGCAGCACGCCGACTGCGGCTGCTGCGAGCACCACGATCATCGCGACCTTCCACAGCTGCCACGGGCGGGCGAGCACGCCGACGACCCACAGCCCGACGGAGATGAGCACGATGAAGACGGCAGTGCGGCCCTGGACGAGGGAGTCGCTGTCCCAGACGAAGGCGTAGATGCCCAGGACGAGCGAGCCGACCACGATCCCCACAGGCATGGCGAAGGACAGGCACCGCCTGAGGAACCCGGCGACGAAGCGCTGGTTGTTCGGCGGCAGGGACAGCAGGAACGCTGGGATGCCGATGGTCAGCGCGCCGATGATCGTCATGTGGCGCGGCAAGAACGGGTAGTCCCAGGAGAGCAGCACGACGACCACGGCGAGCAGCGCCGCGTACGTCGTCTTGGAGAGGAACAGCGTCGCGACGCGCTCCATGTTCGCCATGATCCGGCGCCCCTGGCCGAGGACGCCGGGCAGGGTCGAGAACGCACCGTCGACGAGCACGATGCGGGCGACGGCCTTGCTCGCCCCGGCACCGTTGCCCATCGCGATGCCCAGGTCGGCGTCCTTGAGCGCGAGGGCGTCGTTGACGCCGTCGCCGGTCATCGCGACGACGTGCCCGTCGGACTGGAGGGCGTGGACCAGGTCCCGCTTCTGCTCGGGCGACACCCGGCCGAAGACGTCGTAGTCGCGGGCGACCTGTGCGAGCGCCGCCGGGTCGTCGACAGGGAGGTCGCGGGCGTCGAAGCCGTCGACCACGACGCCCTCCCCGCGCAGGCCGACACGGGTCGCGATCGCGGCCACGGTCTTGGGGTTGTCACCCGAGATGATCGTGGTCCGCACACCCTGCTCGCGGAAGTAGGCGAGGGTCTGCGCGGCGTCAGGTCGCACCCGCTCCCCCAGCACGGCGACGACAGCAGGCTGCAGGTCGCCGGGCAGGCCGCCGTCAGGAGCCGGGAGCGGCTCGTCGGTCCGGGCGAGCAGGACCACGCGCGCACCTGTCCCGGCCTCCCGGGCGACGACGGTCCGGGCGCGGGCCGCGCCGTCGTCGTCGCGTCGTCCGAGCAGGAGCTCAGGAGCGCCCATGACCCAGACGCCGTCGGCGGTCTCGAGCGCGCTCCACTTGCGGGCCGAGGAGAAGGGCACGGCAGCGAGGACCTGGGCGGGGACGACGGCGGCGACCCCGGCGGCGATCGCCTTCGACGTGGCGTTGCCCTCACGGTCCGTCGCGATCGCGGCGAGCGCCTCGAGCGCCCCGGGCAGCTCGGCGAGCGTCTCGAGGCTGGTGAGCGAGACTGTGCCGTCGGTGATCGTGCCGGTCTTGTCGAGGCAGAGCACGTCGACCCGAGCGAGGATCTCGACGGCCGCGAGCTCCTGCACGAGGACCTTCTGCCGGGCGAGGATCATCGCGGCGAGCGCGAAGTTGAGGGAGGTGAGGAGCACGAGCCCCTCGGGGATCATGCCGACCACACCGGCGACGGCCGCGACGACGGCGTCCTTCCAGTGCCCGTCCTCGAAGGCGGTGTCCCAGCCGCCGGTCGCACGGAGCTGGCTCCAGGCGAGGAGCAGGGCGATCGGGACGATGGCGAAAGACACCACCCGCAAGACCTTATTGACCCCGTCGCGCAGGTCGGACTGGACAGTCGAGTACTGCTTGGCCACTGCCGTGATCTTGTTGGCATAGCCGTCGATCCCCACGCGCGTCACACGGAAGGCCGCGCTCCCCGCCACGACGGAGGACCCTGAGAGCACCTCGTCGTCGACGGCCTTGTGGACCGACCGAGACTCGCCCGTGAGCATCGACTCGTCGATCTCGAGGCCGGCCGAGCTCAGCACGGTGCCGTCCGCCGGCACCTGGTCCCCGGTGCCGAGGTGCACCACGTCGTCCTGGACGATCTCCTCGAGACGCACCTGCTGCTCAGCACCGTCGCGGAGCACCCGCGCGAAGGGCGCGTCGAGGATCGCCAGGTTGTCCAGGGTCCGCTTGGCGCGGTACTCCGTGACGATGCCGATCGCGGCGTTGATGACGATGACGAAGCCGAACAGCGCGTCAGCCCACCGCCCTGTGAGCAGCACGAGCACGAGTGCGACCAGGAGGATGCCGTTGAAGAGCGTGAAGACGTTCTCGCGGAGGATGTCGACGAAGGAGCGAGAGGTGGTCGTGTCGACCGTGTTGACGAGGCCCTGCGACCTCCGGTCGGCGACCTCTTCGGACGTCAGTCCGTGCACTGGCGTTCTCCCTGCGTGAAGGTGTGGGGCATCACCATACCTGGGCCCCCTGACCGTCGACCTGGAGCCGCCCAGCCCATGACCGGCCCACGACGGGCCCTCACTCTGCTCACGACCCGCTCCCGACCCGCTCACGGCAGCCCTTCCTCGCCGCGGGCCCGCAGGAGCTCTTCGCGCTCAGAGTCCGCGAGGGTGGCGAGCCGGATCCGCACGGTCTCGACGTCCACCCACAGCTCGTCGGCGAACTCCCCCCACGACCTCGCCCAGCGAGCTGCGTCCACGAGGTCGTCGAGAGAGACGAGCCACCGCGCGGCCAGGGCGCCGGCCTCCCTCTCCTCGCGCTCCGTGCAGCCTGGACCGTGACGCAGCTCGAGGTGGGCGAGCTCGTGCGCGAGGGTCGAACGCCGCTGGGCCTGGGACTGGTGCGGGTGGAGCTGGATCGCCCCGGCGCCGTCCGTGGCGCCGAGGACACCCGGCATGACGATCCACCGGAGCTCGACATGGTCGAGCTCACGCAGGCGCCGCCACGGGTTGAACACAGGTGCGACGCTACGCGGGCCTGCGCGCCCACGACCGTTGTCCACAGCCCCGGACCCAAGGGGCTCCGGCACGATGCTCCGTCACACGGGGTCCGGGCTCTCCGGGTCGTCCTGCACCCTGCCACCAGGCAGCTGGTCCGCGCTGCCGTCGACCAGACCCGGTGGCTGGTCAGGCTCCCCTGTCCTCGCCGCCCAGGTGACAGTCTCAGTCTCGGACGTCGAGGTCGGGGCGTCTGAGCCCTCGGGCTCGATGCTCGTCGCTACAGGGGCTGCCAGGACGAGCGAGAGCCGCGGACCGCCATCCTCGGCGGAACGCGCTGCCGACGTAGCCCCGAGCCTGCGCGCCAGCTCACGGATGAGGTCGTCGTCGGCCACCCCACGGGCGTCGTACACCACCTGGACCTCGCTGCCGGGCAGCCCCATCTCCTCCGCGATCGCGGCGCGGACGACCCCGACGTCGACCTGGAGGGCGCGGGCGAGCCCTTCGACGGTCGTGTCCCTCAAGAGCCGCGCGACCGGGGCCCTGCCCTCGCGCAAGAGCTTCGACACGACCTGCTTGGACAGACCCGACTCGCGCGCCAGGTCTGACTGGTTCCACCCTCTGCGTGCGAGCCCGTCCCGGAGCAGCCTCTGGAGTGCGTGCATCGATCCTTGCCCTTCGTCGGCGACGCACACCGGCCGGTCCCGGAGATCCGAGGAGAGCCGTCGCGCGTCGCGGGAGATCAGGGCGAGCGGGTGCCGCGCCTGCGGCACAAAGATATGTCAACCAGGATGGACCGCGCGGGAAGGGACAATCACCCGCGTGGCGCTTGTCGGACATATGACCTGTCAACCCGTGAGGAAAGGATGGTCTCCAAAGGGTTGACTCCGGTCAAAACAGACGCAAGCATAGAAACATCACAGACCGCGGAGAGAGGACGGCGATGAGGCTGCGAGACCCGAGGCTCCTCAAGGCCTACATGATGCTCGCCGGCATCAACCAGGCTCGTCTGGGACGCCGCGCAGGGTGCTCGCGCCAGTTCATCCACATGCTGCTGACAGGAGAGAAGCGCAGCTGCCGCCCCGATGTCGCCGAACGCATCGAGGAGGCCGTCCGTGTCCGCAGCGGCACGCTCTTCACGGTGTCCGAGCGCGCTGTGGAGCGCAACGTCACCCATGTCCGACCCGTGGGAACACGCCCACCTGTGTGACACCACCGAGCTGCCGCCGGCGAGGAACCCCTGCCCTTCCGGCGGTGCACCACCATCTGAGGCACCGGTCGTCCGCTGCGTGCGGTCGACCGGTGCCTCAGATGGCTTCAGGGCACGACTGAGCGAGCACGCTCAGCGGTCTGGCACGCTCAGCAGCCTGGCGCCCGTCAACCCGGCACCCTCGGCGATCGGGCGCCCATCCCCGGCGCGTCCGGCAGGCTGCGGCCTACCGCGTCAGGACAGCCACGCACTCCACGTGGTGCGTCATCGGGAAGAGGTCGAAGGCGCGGACGCTCTCGAGCTCGTAGCCGTCCTTCGCGAGGTAGGCGATGTCGCGGGCGAGCGCTGCAGGGTCGCAGGCGACGTACACGATGCGGCTCGGCGCGAGCGCCACGATCTGCGCGACGGTCTTGGCTCCTGCACCCGTACGCGGCGGGTCGAGGACGACGACGTCGGCCCCGGCGATCGCGCCGTGACCGGCGGTCCGCAGCACGGTGTCGACCTGGCCGACGTGCAGCTCGACCTGCTCGTAGGCGTGAGCGTTGCGACGAGCGTCCTTCACGGCACGCTCGTCGCCCTCGACAGCGACGACCCTCCCGACGGGCCCGACGGCCTTGGCGAGCGGGACCGTGAACAGCCCGGCCCCTGAGTAGAGGTCGACGACTGTGGCGTCGGTGAGGTCGCCGTCGGCTCCCCCGCGGGCAGCGTCGAGAACCACCTGGGCGAGGAGCGAGGGGGCCTCGCGGTGCACCTGCCAGAACCCGTCGGCGGCGACCTTGTAGGTGAAGGCCTCGCCGTCGACGGTCACGGTCTCGGTGACCGAGCGACGCACGTTCGGACGGGTGTCGAGGTGGCCGTTGCGGAGCACCTGCCCGTCGAGCAGCACGATCGGGTCAGAACCGTCGGCCGGGGCCACGACCTCGATCTCGGCACCGGGCGTCCAGCGCTTCGCAAAGATCTTCTCGGCCTCGGCGGCAGCCAGGACCTCGGGGGTGGCCAGCGGCATGGTGCTCAGCGGGAGCACGTCGTGCGAACGGAACTGGCGCATGCCGGCGCGGCCGTCCGCGTCGGCGACGAGGTCGATGCGGGTGCGCCATCCGAGGCCACCGCGCTCGTCGTCACCCGGGGCGGGCTCGACGACCACTGTGCGCTCGATCTTCGCGAGGCGCTGCAGCTGCTCTTCGACGACCCCGGCCTTCCAGCGCCGCTGCGCCTCGAGGGAGACGTGCGCGAGCTCTCCGCCGCCGACGCCGTCGGCCCCGGCCTGCGGCCAGGCCGACCGGACCCGGTCCGGGGAGGCGACGAGGATCTCGACGGCGTCGGCGCGCCAGAACTTCGAGGTCTCCCCCGAGTCGGTCAGACGCGCACGGACGGTCTCGCCGGGCAGCGTGTGCCGCACGAAGACGACCCGACCGTCGTACCGCGCGACGCAGTGCCCACCGTGGGCGATGCGGCCGATCTCGAGCTCGACCAGCGGAGCGGTCTCAGGGGTGTCGGCGGCGTCGTTCAGGGCTTCGGATGACTCAGGGGTGGTAGGCACCCGACAAGTATCCCAGGCGTCTGGCCCGGGTCCCACCAGACGTCTGCCTAGTAGCCGACCCTGCGCTTCTTGGCGGCGTACCCGGTGCCCTCCAGGCCCGTCTGCCCCTGGCTCGACGAGAGCTGCCACGGGACCGAGGCCACGACCACACCGGGAGTGAAGAGCAGACGCCCCTTGAGCCGCAGCGCGCTCTGGTTGTGGAGCAGCTGCTCCCACCAGTGCCCGACGACGTACTCGGGGATGTACACCACGACGAGGTCACGGGGGCTCTCGCGCCGCACCGACCGGACGTACCCGAGGATCGGCCGGGTGATCTCGCGGAACGGGGAGTCGAGGACCCGGAGCGGGACAGGGATGTCCAGGCTCTCCCACTGGGCTGTGAGGCGCTCGACGTCCTCGGCGTCGACACCCACGGTGAGCGCCTCGAGCGTGTTGGGCCGCGACGCGCGGGCGTAGGCGATCGCCCGCATCGTCGGCTTGTGCAGCTTGGACACGAGCACGATCGCGTGCACCCGGCTCGGCAGCGCCCGAGAGGACGACGGGTCCTCGCCGAGCTCGATCTCCTCAGACACCGAGTCGTAGTGCTTGCGGATCGACTTCATGAGCACGAACACCGCAGCCATCGCGAGCAGCGCGATCCACGCACCGTGCGTGAACTTGGTGAGCAGCACGATGACCAGCACGGTCCCGGTCATCGCGAAGCCGATCGAGTTGACGATCCTCGAGCGTGTCATCTGCGACCGCACCTTGGGGTCGGTCTCGGTCCGCAGCTTGTCGGTCCAGTGCCGGACCATGCCCAGCTGAGACAGCGTGAAGGAGACGAAGACCCCCACGATGTACAGCTGGATCAGGCGGGTGACCTCGGCGTCGAAGGCCCAAATGAGGATGATCGCCCCGGCCGCCAGGGTGAGGATGCCGTTGGAGAAGGCGAGCCTGTCACCGCGGGTGTGGAGCTGGCGCGGGAGGTAGCCGTCCTTGGCGAGGATGGATCCGAGCACCGGGAAGCCGTTGAAGGCTGTGTTCGCGGCGAGCACGAGGATGAGCCCCGTCACCGCCGAGACGATGTAGAAGGCGAAGGGGACGCCCTGGAACACGGCCTCGGCGAGCTGGCCGATCACCGGGTGCTGCACGTAGTCGACCGGGAGGGCCTGCCCGCCCGAGGTCAGCTGCTCGTGAGGGTTCTCCGCGTAGTGGACGCCGGTGAGCCGGGCGAGGAAGAGGATCACGAGGATCATCAGGGCCGAGATGCCGCCGAGGAGCGCGAGGGTGGTCGCAGCGTTCTTGGACTTGGGCTTCTGGAATGCCGGGACACCGTTGCTGATGGCCTCGACACCCGTCAGGGCCGCACAGCCCGAGGCGAAAGCCCGGGCGATGAGGAAGGCCCCGGCCAGACCAGTCAGCCCCTCGTCGAAGCCAGGCTGCGCGACGAGCTCGAAGGTCGCGCTCTCCGCCATCGGCAGGTTGCCGGTCAGGTGCCGCAAGAACCCGACGACGGCGGTGACCCCGATGGCGAACATGAAGAGGTAGACGGGGATCGCGAAGAACCGGCCGGACTCCTTGACCCCTCGCAGGTTCACGAGCGTCAGCAGCGCGACGAGCACGATCGCGAAGGTGGCCTCGTGGTCCCGCAGCGCCGGGATCGCGCTCGCCGCGTACTGCGCGCCGGAGGAGATCGACACCGCGACGGTGAGGACGTAGTCGACCATGAGCGCGCTCGCGACACCGACACCGGCGCTCGGGCCGAGGTTCTCGGTCGCGACCTCGTAGTCACCGCCGCCCGAGGGGTAGGCGTGCACGTTCTGCCTGTACGAGGCGACGACGGTGATCAGCACGAGGACGACGGCGAGGCCGACCCACGGGGAGATCGTCGTGGCGGTGAACCCGGCGACCGCGAGGGTCAGCAGGATCTCGTCGGGGGCGTAGGCGACGGACGAGAGCGCGTCCGAGGCGAAGACCGGCAGCGCGATGCGCTTCGGCAGGAGGGTATGCCCCAGGTGTTCGCTGCGGACTGGACGTCCGAGGAGGAGCCGCTTGGCGGCATCAGCAATGTCCGACACGTTGAGCAATGCTAGGCCTGTTTCGGCGGTCTCGGGACGGATCTGCGGTCACGTTCTGGTGTGCAGTCCCGTCACCGGGTCGGTCGCGGCTCTGCAGCCGGTCACGGAGGCGGGCTGCTGGCCCGTCGCACGGCCGTCGCAGGTACCCACGGGCGTGAACCTGGAGTAGCGTTCCGGCTTGTGCACTTCGTCATCATGGGATGTGGGCGCGTCGGCGCCACTCTGGCCCAGTCGCTCGAGAACAACGGTCACTCCGTCGCGGTCATCGACCAGAACGCTGACGCGTTCCGTCGGTTGAGCCCCGACTTCGGTGGGAAGAAGGTGACCGGTCTCGGGTTCGACCGCGACACCCTCCACCAGGCGGGGATCGACGACACCTACGGATTTGCGGCCGTCTCGGACGGCGACAACTCGAACATCCTCGCGGCCCGCGTGGTCCGTGAGACCTACGGGATCGAGAACGTCGTCGCCCGGATCTACGACCCCCACAGGGCCGAGATCTACCAGCGCCTGGGGATCTCGACAGTCGCGACGGTCCGCTGGACCGCCGACCAGATGCTCCGCCGGATGCTTCCCATGGGAGCCACCGACGAGTACCGAGACCCCTCCGGTCAGATCCGCCTCGCCCAGGTCGACGTGCACCCCGGCTGGTACGGCCGCTCGATCCGCGCGATCGACGAGGCCAGCGGCGCGAAGTCGGCCTTCGTCACGCGCTACGGCGACGGCGTGATCGTCCAGCCCGAGACCGTGCTGCAGGAGAACGACATCTTGCACGTCCTGGTCCACACCGATGCGTCGACCACGATGGAGCGCATCCTCACCCACGCCCCGAAGGTAGAGGTCTGATGCGCGTCGTCATCGCCGGAGCAGGATCTGTCGGTCGGTCGATCGCCCGAGAGCTCATCGCCAACGACCACGACGTGACCATCATCGACCACCAGCCGACGTCGATGCGTGTGGCCCAGGTGCCCGAGGCCGAGTGGTTGCTGGCCGACGCCTGCGAGCTGCCGACGCTCACCGAGGCCAAGGTGGACGAGTGCGACGTCATCGTCGCGGCGACAGGCGACGACAAGGCCAACCTGGTCATCTCGTTGCTCGCCAAGACAGAGTTCGGCGTGCCGCGCACGGTCGCCCGCGTGAACAACCCCAAGAACGAGTGGATGTTCGACGAGTCGTGGGGCGTGGACGTCGCCGTCTCGACCCCGCGGATCATGACCGCGATGGTCGAGGAGGCCGTGTCGGTCGGCGACCTCGTGAAGATCTTCACCTTCCACCAGTCCGGCGCGGACATCCTCGAGATCACCCTGCCGGCGGACTCAGTCCTGGCCGGTCAGCGCCTCGGCGACATCACGTGGCCCAAAGACACCGTGCTCGCGGCGATCGTGCGGGGCACGCTCCCGATCGCGCCGACAGTCGACGACACACTCGAGGCCGGCGACGAGCTGCTGATCGTCACGGGTCAGGAGTCGACGCTCACCGAGCTGCAGGCGCTGCTGGTCGGCGGACCAGCAACCACGTCCCCCACAGGACCAGTGCCCACAGCGGGACACCCATCACCAGCCGAGCAGTCCCCAGCCATCCCACCGACGAGCTGAAGTACAGCGGGATCTGGACCGCGAGACGCAGGGCGAACATGCCGATCCAGAGCCACGTGGCGAGGGTGTACCGGCGAAGGAGCGCAGGGTCGCTGCGCCACGCCGTCGAGAAGACGGGTGCGGGGGCGGCGGCCTCGACAGGATCGCCGTCCGTCTGATCCGCCTGATCCGTCGCCGGGCCAGGCTGACGAGCCGGTTGCGACGTCGCACCGAAACCGCCACGGAGCGCCTCGACGACCACGCCGACGATCGGCCAGGACACGGCGACCGAGACCAGCATGACGGCCAGGTAGGCGCCGTTGGTCCACAGACCGTAGGCGAAGTACTGGGTGGCGTCCCCGGACCTCCAGGCCCAGAACACGCCGATCGCGACGCCGAAGAGGCCCCCGAAGGCCTGGGTCACCGGGGTGCGCTGGACCAGCCGGGCGGCGACGGCCGCCACGGCGACAGCCAGCGACGCGACGAGCGGCGGCATGAGCTCGCGGGTCGCGACGTAGAGCACGACGAAGACGAGCCCTGGGGCCATCGCCTCGACCACCCCGCGGATGCCGCCGACCGAGTCGACCATCGAGAAGTCGTCTGAGGCGAGTGCGCGGACACCTGCTCCTGCGGTCGCCGCGCCAGGAGCTCCAGAGCTGTCCTCGGCCCCTGCCCGGGAGGTGACCGGCGGCTGGACCTGGCCCGGGTCTTCGCGGCCCGCGCCGTCACTCACCGGGTCGGGCCCGGAGCTCGTAGCGCGGGTTGTAGATGGTCGCCCGGTCACCCATCTGGCAGACCAGACCAGACACGCGCGCACGCCGACCGGGCTCGATCCCTGCGATGCGGCGACGTCCCAGCCAGACGAGGTCGATCGAGGCCGACCCGTCGTACAGCTCGGCCTCGAGCGCGGGGACACCCTCGCGCGGGCGCAGGACGACCGAGCGGATGACTCCGGAGAGCTCGACCTGGACGCGGTTGCCCGCCGTCGCGGCGGCGATGCAGCCGACCTGCGCGGACGAGTCCGTCCGCTCTTCGACAGCCGCGATCTCTTCCTGGGAGGCGAGCACAGAGTGCAGCGCCGTGCGCAGGCTCATCAGCGGATCTCGGTGATCTCGGGACCGCGGTTCAACGGGTCGAAGGTCGGCGGGGCGACGGGTGTCTCGGGCTGGCGCTTGCCGGGCAGCGTGAGCGAGAGGAGGTCACGCGGCGGGCGTGCGTCGTCACCACGGACCACGACGATCTGCCGGAACAGCCCTTCGAGCGTCTTGGCCTCCTCGACGTCGACCGCAGCCTTGCCGCTGATGACACCCCGGAGGAACCAGCGCGGGCCGTCGTGCCCGATGAAGCGTGCGGGACGGTGCCCGGTCCGCCCGTCGGGGGTGCGGGCGGGCAGGCGTGCGAGGAGCTCTCGGCCAAAGGGGCCGGGGACGTCGTCGACAGACCCGCCCTGCTTGACGATCGAGTCGGCGATCTCGGCGCGGATCTCGTCCCAGATGCCGTCGGTGCGCGGGGCCGCGAAGGCCTGCACCTGGAGCGCCGAGCCCTCCAGGGCGAGACCTGCACCCGTCACCCGGTTGGTCTTCTGGTCGACCTCCATGCGGAGCTCCATGCCGGCCACGCCGGGAACGCGGAGCGCCCCGAGGTCGACACGGGCCCCGAGCTCTGGGACCTCGGAGACGTCGAAGGGGCCGACGGCGTCGGCGGCGCCGTCACCCTCTGGTCCGGACGAGTCGGCGCCGGCGGTCGGCGCAGCGCCGTCCTGTGCCGGAGCGGATTCGGTCTCGGCACCGGGAGCCTGCGCGGTCGCGTCAGCTCCCTTGGGGCCGCGTCGGAACAGAGCCACTGGTTCGTCTCCTTCGGATGGGTGCACGTGCGTCGCACGTGGCACGGCGGGACGTCGACCTCTCGGTCGGCGCGATCCTGGTCCGCCGTGACCTGCTTGTGACAAGACTATGCCGCAGCGCGGCACGTGAACTACTTCTGTGCTGAGGGTGAACCTGACCATCCGCCGCTCGACCCGAACCCGCCCGCACCGCGCGCGGAGCCGGGCAGCCGCTCCGCCTGGACGAACCTGGCGCGCGCGACCTGCTGGACCACGAGCTGGGCGATCCTGTCGCCCCTGGACAGCGTGAGCGTCTCGGTCGGGTCGGAGTTGTAGAGCGTCACCGCGATCTCTCCGCGGTAGCCCGCGTCGACGGTCCCGGGCGCGTTGACGATCGTCAGGCCGTGCCGCGCGGCGAGCCCCGACCTCGGGTGCACGAAGGCCGCGTAGCCGTCAGGCAGCGCGATCGAGACTCCCGTGGGCACCGTCGCCCTCTCGAAAGGAGCCAGCGTCACGTCGACCCGGGTCACCAGGTCGGCGCCGGCGTCGCCGGGGTGCGCGTAGGACGGCACCGGGATGCCGTCGTCGAGCAGGGTGATGAGGACCTCGGGGTTCTGCGTAGTCACGGTAGGTGACTCTAACGGCTCGCGGAGGCGCGCACGACGACCCTGTGGACGAGGACTGCGGGCACGGCACGCCTGCGATGATGGAGGCATGACCTCAGCACCGTCGCACGAGCCGCACGCCGACCGCCCCGAGAGCAGCCCGCACTCCCCCGCGAGCCCCGCCGGCGGCCTGCCGGCGCCTGCCGCAACGCCTGCGCACGCAGCCTCGTCGGGCCCGGCAGGGGTCTCCAGGCCGGCCGCGGGCGTGCTGCACTCCGAGCGTCTCCTGCCCAGCCTTGCCGGGTGGTTCGGCATCGTCGCCTTCGCGCTGGTCCTCGGTGTCGCGCTGACCGTCGCGGGGCCTGTCGCCGCCGTGGTCACCGCTGTCGTGACTCTTGTGGTCGGCTGCGCGGTCGCGTGGTGGACAGCCCCTGTCGTCGAGGTCCGCGACGGGGTCCTGCGCGCTGGAGGAACCGAGATCCCGACCAGCCTGCTGGCCGACGTCGTGACGCTCGACCGCGAGGGGGTCCGGGAGCAGATGGGCACAGGGTGGGACGCACGCGCCTTCGCGTGCCTGCGGACCTGGACCGGTGGTGCGATCCGGGCGAACGTGGTCGACCCTGCCGACCCGACGCCGTTCTGGGTCGTCTCGACCCGGAGGCCAGACGACCTGGCGGCTGCGGTCACGGCCCAGGGTTGACCTGGACCAGACGCAGCCGCCCTGTCGAGCATGAGTGCGAGCCCGACGGTGTCAGGCAGCGCACTCCGAGCAGATCTGCTGGCCGTTCTTCTCGCTGGCCAGCTGGCTGCGGTGGTGGACGAGGAAGCAGCTCGCGCAGGTGAACTCGTCAGCCTGGCGCGGGAGCACCCGGACGGAGAGCTCTTCGCCCGAGAGGTCGGCACCGGGAAGCTCGAAGCCTTCGGCCGCCTCCGTCTCGTCCTCGTCGACAACGCCTGAGCTCTTGTCGGAACGACGCGCCTTGAGCTCTTCGAGCGAGTCCTCGCTGAGGTCTTCCTCTGTCTTGCGGGGGGCGTCGTAGTCAGTTGCCATGTGTGGGCTCACACTCCAGTGCAGATGTATCGGTGGTCGCCGAGGTGACTCGCACGTCACTCGGTGTGTCGCAACTCAGTGCTGGTGCTCCGGGATTGCTAGTGCTGTAATGCTCGCGCCCGCCCGGTTGTTCCCGGGTGGCGATGGGATTGTCCATCATTTCCGGGCGCGGCGCACCTCACGTCGAGATCTCCACCCGCATCGGCACGCGACGGACCCGGGCGCGGACGCTCGGAGCGGGGTGGAGCCGCCCACCCTAGTGCACCGGAGACACCCCTCAGTCCACCCTCAGGCGCCGCTGTCTGCGTCCAGCCCGGTGAGCAGCGTGACCAGCGCGTCGACCGACGGACCAGGCCCGGCGACGGTCATGTCCGGGCTCGCGCCCCGCCCCCGCAGACCCGACACGGTCCCACCCGCCTCGGTCACCAGCAGCGCACCGGCGGCCATGTCCCACGGGTTCAGCCCGCGCTCGTACACGAGGTCGAGCTGCCCCTCCGCGACCATGCAGAGATCGAGGGCGGCAGACCCGATCCGCCGGATGTCGCGCACCCTGGGCAGGACCTGCGTGAGCACCTGGGCCTGGGCGGCCCGGCGTTCTGAGGCGTACCCGAAGCCCGTGCCGACCAGGCTCAGCGAGAGGTCTGTCGGCTCGTTGACGTGGATCGGCTCGCCGTCGACCGTCGCGCCCTCGCCCCTCCCGGCGGACCACGAGCGTCCGTCCGGGACGCGCACGACGCACCCGGCGAGGGCCTCCCACTCCTCGGGGTCCCCCGACCCGGCGACCACCGCGACCGACACCGCGTAGGCCGGGATGCCGTAGAGGTAGTTGACGGTGCCGTCGATCGGGTCGACCACCCACGTCAACCCGCTCGTCCCGGCGACGTGACCGTCTTCCTCCCCCAAGATCGCGTCGTCGGGGCGGGCCTCGAGGATCAGCCGGCGCAGCAGCGACTCGGAGGCCGCGTCCATCGCCGTGACGACGTCGACGGGCGAGGACTTGGTCGCGGCGACCTCGACGCGGGCCGGGCTGGTGGTCCGGACGAGGTCGGCCGCCTCGGCAGCGACCCGCTCGGCGAGACGGCGCAGCTCGCTGACGAGCGCGGCGTCGGGGACGGGAGCAGAGGCAGGAGCAGCTGGAGAGGTCATGTCCTCATCCTGCCCGACGTGACAATCTGGTGCCGCGGCACACCGACCCGGGTGCGCGGGTGCGGGGTGTAGAGGTGGCACGCTGGCACCTTCAGGTGCCACAGGAGGACCAATGGCTGAGCAGGATGCAGGTGAGCTGCGACTCGTCGGGCTGCACGACGACGGGGAGCACCTCGTGCTGTCGCGCCCCGGGGGCGAGACGTTCCGTCTGGCGATCACTGACGGCTTGCGCGCGGCGGTGCGACGCGACCGCTCGCGTCTGGAGCACCTCAAGACGCAGGAGCAGGGATTCCTCGCCCCGCGCGAGATCCAGGCGCGGGTCCGTTCTGGGCTGACCGCCGAGGAGATCGCGGCCGAGTCGGGGATCACCGTCGCGCAGGTGCGCCGTTACGAGGGCCCCGTCCTCGCCGAGCGCCAGTTCATCGCGCAGCAGGCTGCCGCGACCCGGGTGGGCCGTGACAACAGCTCGCCGAGCCTCGGCGACCTCGTGACCGACAGGCTCGCGGCCCGCGGCGTCGAGACCTCGGAGCTCGAGTGGGACGCCTCGCGTCCCGACGGCCACGGCTGGATCGTGTCGGTCGCCTTCAGCGTCGGCGGTCAGGACCGCCTCGCCCGCTGGACCTTCGACCCGCCCGCACGCTCCTTGCACGCCCTCGAGGACGAGGCCCGCTGGCTCTCGGAGACCGAGATCGCCGACGAGCCGATCCCCCGCCGTCACCTCGCGTCGGTGCGCTCGTCCGTGTACGACCTCGAGTCCGACGGCTCGGTCCGTCCCGTGCTCGACGCCGTCGACCTGGACCCGAGGCTGCTGCGCCCCTCTGAGCCCCAGGCTCCCGAGACGCCGAGCGAGCTGGACCAGACCGCGGCGATCCTCGACGACCTCCAGGGCCGCCGTGGTGTCCGTCAGCAGCTCGAGCTCGGTGAGGACGAGGCGCTGTTCGAGGGCTTCGGCCCGGCGACGGCCTTCGCCGACCACGACGACGACCTGCCTGTCGGCGACGTGCCCGGAGCGCACCCGGCCGAGCCGGGGACGGGCCTGCTGGAGGCCCGCGTCTACGCGCTGCCCCCGCTGTCGGTGCCTGTCGACGACGCTGAGAGCACCGCCGACGAGGCAGCCGAGACCGAGACAGCCGCCGAGGCACCCGAGGCCGAGCCTGCGGCGGAGAAGACCCCAGCCCGCCCGACCCGCCGTGGTCGCTCGAAGGTGCCCAGCTGGGACGAGATCGTGTTCGGCGGCAAGCAGGACTGAGCGCCTCCGCCAGCCCCTAGACGCCGAGAGGCCCGGTCCGTGCGGACCGGGCCTCTCGGCGTCTGCAGTCCTCAGACCGTGAAGGTCAGGTACGGGACACGCATCTCGCGCGGGGTCAACGAGCCGTGCACACCCACGAGGGCGATCGACCGGGGTGACTGCACCCTCGAGTCGACGACGGTCGCCCGGCCGCGCGCCGCGACGAGCACGTCGCCGATCCACGGCTCGACGTGCTCGGCGACCTCGCCGAACCAGCCGGCCTCGATCACCTCGGCCTTGGTCGCCACGAGGGCGTCGTCGCCGAGGACGTCGCGCCAGCGCTCGGCGAGCGACCCGGCGTTCTTGCGCTTGGTCGCGTGCAGGTGGACGGCACGCGGCTCCCCCGCCACGACCTTGACACCTTCGTGCAGCGCTGCGACCTGGGCGACGTCGCGCTGACGAGCCCTGTCGACGTCGACCATCCCGTGGTCGGCGGTCACGACCACCTGGGTCCCCGGCGGGAGGACGGACTGCAGACGAGCGAGCTCGCGATCGGCGAGCTCGAGGGCGTCGCCCCACTGCCACGACTCCGAGCCCTCGTGGTGGCCGACCTTGTCGACGTCGCCCCAGTACAGGTAGACGAGACCGGGGGTCATGAGCTCGAAGGCAGCGGCGTCGACGCGCGACTCGAGGCTCTCGGCGTTCCAGTACCTGGCCCCGCGCAGCGCCGCACGGGTCATGCCCGACGCTGCGAAGCGCTCCGGTCCGATCGACGTGACCCGCACTCCGGCGGAGCTGAGCTGCTCGAAGACCGTGGGCTCCCGCTGGAGGTCCGTGGGCTCGGGAGCACCGTCCCACGAGACGAGGTTCGCGAGCGTCCCGGTGTGCGGGTCGCGCACCGTGTAGCCGAGCATGCCCGTGCGCCCGGGACCGGCCCCCGTCCCGAAGATGCCCATCGACACCGCGGTCGTGGACGGGAAGCCGCAGGTGATGACGGCGTCGTCGCGCAGCAGAGACCTGAGGAAGGGCGCGTGCCCGCTGCGCTCGCTGAGGTTGTCGAAGCCCAGGCCGTCGACGAGCACCACGCACACACGCTCGGCGGACGGGAGCCCGAGAGCAGCCTGCGCGGCGGCGTTGCGCCCGGCGTCGTCGACGACCCCGAGGGCCGCGGCGGCGGCCGGCAGGACCGACGCGAGAGAGCGGCCCGTGCGGTCGGGGACGAGGAGCCCGAGGGCCTCGGCTGTCGCGGTGAGGGGCGCAGGCCCGTCGGTCACCTTTGCCCGCCGTGCGCTGCGTAGCCCGTCGCCGCCGAGAGCGCCTTCGCGAAGGCGACCGCTGAGCGGACAGCCTCGACTCCCTCGGCCTGCGCGCTCACCCGCACGAGCACGTCGTCGTTGGCCATCGACCCTGTGAGGCCGTGGTCTGCCTCGCACTGCGGGTCGGGGCACTGGGCGGGCTCGAGATCGATGCGGGAGACCGCACCCCAGCCGACAGCCAGGGTCAGCTCCGTGGGCGCTGCGCCGGAGACGTGCTTCTCGGGGGCGTCGACCATGTGGGTGAGGACGACCGAGGTGATCTTGGCGAGCGGCACGGCCTCGGTCGTCGCGGCGGCGCTCGAGCGGGCGTCCTGCTGCCCGGCCTCGGGGTCCTCGGAGGCGTGGTCGTCGACGTGCGCGAGGACGAGCCGCGACGACGTGAGGACGAGCACCGTCACGTGGCGGCGGACCTCAGAGGTCGCGAAGGTCGTCTCGACGTGCACGAGGTGAGCCTCGACGGGCTCGTCGGCGATGGCGACGTCGAGGACGTCGGCGACGAGCTCGGGGTAGTACCCGGCCCTGTCGAGCTGTCGGCGGAGGTCTGCGGAGAGGTCACGGCTGCTGGTCGAGGACACCCGACCATCCTAGTCACCTCGACCTGGTCACCCAGCCCTGGTCACCGGCCCTGGTCACCCCGCCCTGACCGAGCCGTCTCAGTCTGGCAGCGCCCGGCGCAGGCCGTCCTTGCGGTTGGCTGCCTCGACGCTCACGCGTGCGCTGAGCACTGCGGCCCCGCGCTCGGCGACGACGACGGGGTAGAGCTCGAGGGACCGGACCTCGGGGTGGTCGTCGGCGAGCTCGCTGACCCGTCCGATGAGGTCTTCGATCGCTGCGGCGTCGGCCGGCGGCAGGCCCTTGTAGCCGAAGAGGCGTGGTGCTGCGCGGACCGAGCGCACCATGTGGGCCACGTCGGTCGTCGTGAGCGGCGGCACGCCGTAGCTGACGTCGCCGAGCAGGTCGACGGCGTCGCCCGAGAGCCCGAAGGACACGACGGGTCCGTAGAGCTCGTCCTCGGTCGACCGGATGACGCAGGCGACCCCGGCCGGGGCCATGCGCTGGACCTCGAGCGGACGGGCTGCAGGGTGGCGGAGCTCGGGCACGTGGTCGACGAGCGACGACTGCATCTGCGCCACGTCGGTCCGCAGCTCGGCCTCGTCGAGGATGTCGAGGCGCACACCTCCGAGGTCGGCGCGGTGGCGCAAGGACTCGGCCGTGCTCTTGAGGGCGACGGGCCAGCCGAGCTGGTGCGCGGCCGCGACGGCCTCGTCGGCGTCCCGGACGGGCACGGACTCCCAGACGTCGATGCCGTAGCAGGCGAGCAGCGCCCTGACCTCGTCGGCCGGGAGCGCTGTGCGACGTCCTTCGACGGTGTGCCTGTCGATCACCGCGCGGGCCCCGGCCACGTCGACGTCGGAGTAGGTGAGCGGGGTGCCGTGGTCCTGGTGGCGCCACGTGGCGTAGCGCACGACGGCGCCGAGGGCCTGGACGGCGTCCTCGGGCGTGGAGTACGCAGGCACCGTGACGGTGCGCGCAGCCGCCCCGCCCTCGGCGGCCGCCGCAGGCGCCGGTGCGGGGACGTCCCCCTGCTCGGCGCGCTCGGCCGGGACCTCGACGGTGAGCTCGGGCAGCAGCCCGTGGAGACCGAGGACGCTCGCGACGGTCGGTCGGCCCGAGCGGGCCGCGGCCTGTGCGACGGCAGCGCAGAACCTCGCGTCGGTCCCGCCGAGGACGGGCACGTGGACGGCGACCACCACGTCGCAGGCACCCTCGGCGTAGACGGCGTCGATCGCCGCGAGGTTCTCCTCCTCGGTCGCGTCCTCCCGCACGACGGCGACGTGGCTGGTCACCACGAGCCCGGCGGTGCCGGCGGCCTCCGCGACGATCGCCGAGAGCGGCGCCGAGCCGGCGACGATCCCGACCCGACGACCCGAGGGCAGCGGCTGGTGCGCGAAGAGCTGGATGATGTCGAGCATCTGGTGGGTGTTCTCGGCGCGGACGACCCCGGACTGGCGGAACATCTCTTCGAGGGTGCGGCGCGGCGCCCGCGTCGGCCGCACGGCGTGGCCGGCCGGGACGACGTGGCCAGAGCGGCCCGCGGTGACCACCACGACGGGCTTGACGAGCGAGAGCCGCCGGGCGATCCGCGAGAACTTGCGCGGGTTGCCGATCGACTCGAGGTACAGCCCGGCGACGTCGGTCGACTCGTCGTCCTGCCAGAACTGCATGAGGTCGTTGCCCGACACGTCCGCCCGGTTGCCTGCCGAGACGAAGGACGAGACACCGACGCCGCGCCGCCACACCGTCGCGAGGACGGTGACGGCCATCGGCGCCGACTGGCAGAAGATCCCGACGGTGCCGGCCGGCGGGAGCACAGGGGCGAGCGAGGCGTTGAAGACCCCCTCGGGCCGGCGGGCGAACATCCCGTACGAGCCCGGGCCGACCACGCGCATCCCGGCGGCGTGCGCGGTCCGGACGATCTCGCGCTGGAGCGCGAGCCCTTCGGCTCCGGTCTCGGCATAGCCGGGGCCGGAGACGACGACGCCTCGGACACCGAGGCGGGCGAGGGAGCGGACCGTCGCGAGCGTGTCGGCGGGGTGCGCGACGACGAGCGCCAGGTCGACGGGCGCCTCGACGTCGTCGAGGGTGTCGACGAAGCGCAGGCCTGTCGGGTCGCCGATCTCGGCGCGCAGCGCGTCGGTCGCCCCGACGACGGTCATGGTGACGTCACCGTCGCGCAGGTGGGCGCTGATCGCCCGGGCGGCCATCCGCGCCTGCAGGCTCGTCGCGTCGGCGTCGCCAGGCGGGACCACGACGATCGAGCGCGGGGTGAAGAGCCCGACCATGCTGCGGGCCTCGGCGCGGTGCTCCCGGTCGATCATCACCTGCCGCGAGCGCTCGGTCGGGTCGAGGTCGATGCTCACGGTGACGATGCCGTCGTCGACGTGCTGGGTGGTCTCGTACCCGGCCTCGCGGAACACGGCGAGCATCTTGCCGTTCTGCGGCAGGACCTCCGCCGTGAAGTGCGTGATGCCCACCTCGCGGGCCGCGGCGGCGATGTGCTCGAGCAGCGCGGAGCCGAGCCCCCGGCCCTGGTGGGAGTCGGCGATGTTGAAGGCGACCTCGGCCTCGCGGGGCGCGATGGTGTCGAAGCGGGCGACACCGATGATCTGCTCGGAGCCGTCCGCAGCCGAGGTCACCGCGACGAGGGCGACCCTGTCACGGTGGTCCAGGACGGTGAAACGGGTCAGGTCGCGGGCCGAGAGTCGTTCCATCGCGGCGAAGAACCGCATGTAGGTGGACCGTTCGGACTGCGCGGTGTGGAAGCGCTGCAGCGCGTCGCGGTCGGCCGCGGTGATCGGGCGCAGGTGGGCGGTGGTCCCGTCCGAGAGGACGACGTCGGCCTCCCACTCCTGCGGGTAGCCGGCCTCTGTCGCGACGCCGTCGTCGGCGGAAGAGTCAGGTGGGGTGGTCACAGGTACAGGCTATGCGCCCGTGGGCGCGGCTCGGGGGCTGGCACACCGACTCTCGTGCGAAACTGTGGGCCAGAACCCTCCGCGCCTCCCCCGCGCACCCCACAGCACCCCCGCACCACCCAGGAGCCCAGAGACAGATGGCACGCACCTCGACGCGGTCCGGCTCGACGACAGAACCCGGTGACTTCACCGAGAAGATCGTCGACATCGACGTCGCCCAGGAGATGGAGGGCTCGTTCCTCGAGTACGCCTACTCCGTCATCTACGCACGCGCCCTGCCCGACGCCCGGGACGGGCTCAAGCCCGTCCAGCGCCGCATCCTCTTCCAGATGTCCGACATGGGTCTGCGTCCCGACCGGGGGCACGTGAAGTCCGCGCGCGTCGTCGGCGAGGTCATGGGGAAGCTGCACCCGCACGGCGACACGGCCATCTACGACGCCCTGGTGCGCATGGCGCAGCCCTTCTCGCTGCGGCTGCCGATGGTCGACGGTCACGGGAACTTCGGCTCGCTCGACGACGGCCCTGCTGCACCGCGGTACACCGAGGCGCGTCTGGCGCCCGCGGCGCTGGTGATGACCACGGGTCTCGACGAGGACGTCGTGGACTTCGTGCCGAACTACGACAACAAGCTGGTCCAGCCCGAGGTCCTGCCGGCGGCGATCCCGAACCTGCTCGTCAACGGTGCGTCGGGCATCGCCGTCGGCATGGCGACCAACCTGGCCCCGCACAACCTCATCGAGGTGATCGCGGCGGCACGGTTCCTCGTCGCGAACCCGAAGGCCTCCCTCGAAGACCTCATGCGCTTCGTGCCCGGACCCGACCTGCCCACGGGTGGCAAGATCGTCGGCCTCGAGGGCATCCGCGACGCGTACAGGACAGGTCGCGGGTCCTTCAAGACGCGCGCCACGGTCCGGGTGGAGAACGTCACACCCAAGCGCAAGGGGCTCGTGGTCACCGAGCTGCCCTACCTCGTGGGTCCTGAGAAGGTCGTCGAGAAGATCAAGGAAGGTGTCCAGGCCAAGAAGCTCTCGGGCATCACGGCCGTCACCGACCTCACCGACAGGTCCCACGGGCTGCGCCTGGTCATCGAGATCAAGACGGGATTCAACCCCGAGGCCGTCCTCGAGCAGCTGTACAGGTACACGCCGATGGAGGACTCCTTCGGCATGAACAACGTGGCGCTCGTCGACGGCCAGCCGCGCACCCTCGGCCTGCGCGAGATGCTGTCCGTCTGGGTCGACCACCGCATCGACGTGGTGCGCCGCCGCTCGCAGTTCCGGCTGACCAAGCGCCTCGACAGGCTGCACCTGGTCGAAGGCCTGCTGCTCGCGATCGTCGACATCGACGAGGTCATCCAGGTGATCCGCAGCTCGGACGACGCCGACACGGCGCGCGGACGCCTGCGTGAGGTCTTCGACCTGTCCGAGGCGCAGTCCGAGTACATCCTCGAGCTGCGGCTGCGACGCCTCACCAAGTTCTCGCGGATCGAGCTCGAGAAGGAGCAGTCGGCCCTCGTCGAGGAGATCGAGCAGCTGCGCGCGATCCTCGGGGACGACGCGCTGCTGCGCCGCGTGGTGAGCGAGGAGATGGCCGAGGTCGCGAAGGTCTACGGGACGCCGCGACGGACGATCTTGCTCGACTCGGCAGGTGGTGGCGTGACGGGCGCTCCCGGGCTCCCTGGGCCACGTGGCAGCCAGGTGTCCCTCGAGATCGAGGACACCCCGTGCTGGGTGCTGCTGTCCTCGACGGGCCTCCTCGCCCGGACCTCCGACGACACCGTCCCCGTCCGCGACGACCACCGGCACGCCCACGACGTCCTGAGCACGTCGCTGCTGTCGTCGGTGCGCAGCGAGGTCGGTGCGCTGACCTCGGCCGGACGGGTCGTGCGGGTCTCGGTCCTCGACCTCCCGTCGCTGCCGCCCACCCAGGGCGCACCGAGCCTGTCAGGCGGTGTGCCCGTCGCCGAGGTCTGCACCCTCGAGCCGGGTGAGCAGCTCGTCACCCTCGTCTCCCTCGCCGAAGACGCACCGACCCTCGCCCTGGGGACCGCCGGTGGCACCGTCAAGCGGGTCGCCCAGGGCGACGTGCCCACCAAGGACAGCTGGGAGGTCGTCTCCCTCAAGCCCGGCGACACCGTCGTCGGCGCCGTGCCGGTCTCCGACGACGACGAGCTCGTCTTCATCAGCTCCGAGGCGAGCCTGCTGCACTTCTCCGCGAGCGCCGTCCGCCCCCAGGGCCGGACGGCCGGCGGCATGGCCGGCATCAAGCTCACCGGCGACCAGCGTGCGGTGTTCTTCGGTGCTGTCCCCGCGGGCCAGGCCGAGCAGTGCGCCGTGGTGACGATCGCCGGTGCGTCGGACGCCCTGCCGGGAACCCAGACGGGGAGCGTCAAGACGACGGCCTTCGAGGTGTACCCGGGCAAGGGGCGCGCGACGGGCGGGGTGCGGGCGCACAGGTTCCTCAAGGGCGAAGACACGCTGCTGCTCGCGTGGGTGGGCACAGCACCGCCGCACGCGACCGGGGCCGCCGGGCAGCCCCTCGACCTGCCGCCCGCGGACCCGCGGCGCGACGGCTCGGGCACGATGCTCGACGCGCCGGTCCACGCCGTGGGCTGACGCGGCGCCGGTGCGGCGGCCGGCTTGACGGCCACAGGGGTGGATGGCCCAGCCGACCGGGTGGAAGTTCTCCCCATCGACGGTCTCGCCGTGCGGGGACGACGATGGGCAGCGAGAATTCACCGACCGCGTGATGCACGTCGCGGCCCCCCACCCCCCTGGAGCACCCTCATGCGCACCTCCCTCCTCGTCCGTTCGTCCGCAGCGCTCCTCGCGACAGGGATGGTGCTCAGCGGCTGCTCGAGCGACGGTGACGAGAAGGTCGCCTCGCTCGTCTCCGCCGAGGCGACCGACGACGCCACCGACGAGAGCACCGACGAGGCGACGGAGGACGCGGACGACGACGCGACCGACGAGGCGACGGACGAGGCGACCGAGGACAGCACTGACGACGCCGACGACTCGGGCGACGGGTCGGTCGACGGCACCCAGGTGATCGACGTCGACGGGTCCGACAAGGACCTCACCCTCGAGATCCCGACGGGGTGGCAGCCCTCCGACGCGATGGACAGCTCACCCTTCATCATCTTCGTGGCGGTCTCCCCCGAGGTCTACGAGGCCTTCAGCCCGAACGTCGTCGTGACCGTCGAGGACGTCCCGTCCGGGGCGTCCGAGGACGACATCTTCGCCAACCACACGGCGGCCGCGCTGAGTCTCGACTCGACCGAGCCCGACGGCAGCACGGGCACTGTCGGCGGCTACCCGTCGCACACGGTCTCCGGGCTGCGCGAGGGGCCCTCGGGCGAACAGCTCGCGCAGAGCTCGACCCTCGTGATCGTCGAGGGCGACGACGGCTCGACGGTCGCACTGGCCCTCGCGCTGACCACCCACGCCGACGACTCGGCCGGGCGCGACGTGCTCAGCGGCGTGCTGTCCTCGGCCACGATCAGCTGACGGGACCGCACCCATGGACCAGGCACGACGGGTCGTCGTCACCGGCGGCAGCGGAAAGCTCGGGCGCGCGTGCGTCGCAGACCTCCTCGAGCACGGCTACGAGGTGGTCAACGTCGACATGGCGACACCGCCCGCAGACCAGGGCTGCGCCTACGTGCGCGCCGACCTCACCGACCTCGGGCAGACCCTCGCCGTGCTCACGGGCGTGGACGACAGGTACCGGGGCGTCGACGCCGTCGTGCACCTGGCGGCGATCCCCGCACCGGGCGGGTTCCCGGACCACGTGATCTTCGAGACGAACACCGTCTCGACGTACAACGTGTTCTCCGCGGCACGGACGGCCGGGATCCGCACGGTCGTGTGGGCCTCGAGCGAGACCGTCCTCGGTCTGCCCTTCGAGACCCCTCCCCCGTACCTGCCGGTCGACGAGGAGTACCCGGGCCGGCCGGAGTCCTCGTACTCGCTGTCCAAGCTGCTCGGTGAGCACACGGCCGCGCAGATGTGCCGGCAGGACCCGTCGCTGATGATCCACGCGCTGCGGTTCTCCAACGTCATGGAGCCCCACGACTACGCGGCGTTCCCGGGCTTCGACGCCGACCCGTCGCTGCGCCGCTGGAACGCGTGGGGGTACATCGACGCCCGTGACGGCGCGCAGGCCATCCGACGCTCGCTCGAGCACGGGCACCCGGGCTTCGAGGTGTTCGTCATCGCCAACGCCGACACCGTGATGAGCCGCAGCAGCACCGAGCTGGCCGCTGCTGAGTTCCCCGGCGTCCCGCTGCGTGAGGGTCTCGGCACGCACGAGACCCTGCTGTCGATCGACAAGGCGCGACGGGTGCTCGGCTTCGAGCCGCAGCACTCGTGGCGCGACCAGGTCTGAGCAGCCTCGCCGCTCGCAGCTCGCGGGGACGCCGCACCCGGTGGGCGACATCCTGCGAGCGCCACGACCAGGGCCGACGCGCGGCGGGCGACCACCTGGCGGTCGCCCGCCGGTCTGTCGGCCGTCGTCCCTAGACTGACCCCATGCTCACCGCGCGCGCTGCCGCCCTGAAGTCCGCCATCGCCTCGCGCGTCGTCGTCGCCGACGGCGCGATGGGCACCATGCTCCAGGCGGCCGACCTCAGCCTGGACGACTTCCAGGGGCTGGAGGGCTGCAACGAGATCCTCAACGTCACCCGCCCCAACGTGGTCGAGTCGGTCCACGACGCGTACTTCGCGGTCGGCGTCGACTGCGTCGAGACGAACACCTTCGGGGCCAACTGGTCGAACCTCGGGGACTACGGCATCGACGACCGCATCTTCGAGCTCGCCGAGGCGGGCGCCCGGGTCGCGCGGCGCAGCGCCGACAAGCACGCCACGCCCGACAAGCCCCGCTGGGTCCTCGGCTCGATGGGGCCGGGCACCAAGCTGCCGAGCCTCGGGCACACGAGCTACGCGCACCTGCGGGACACCTTCGCCCAGCAGGCTGCCGGTCTGGTGGCCGGCGGCGCCGACGCGATCCTCGTCGAGACCAGCCAGGACCTCCTCCAGACGAAGGCGGCCGTCAACGGCTCGAAGAAGGCCATGGCGGAGTCGGGTGTCGAGGTGCCGATCTTCGTCCAGGTGACCGTGGAGGCGACGGGCACCATGCTCATGGGCTCCGAGATCGGCGCCGCCCTCACGACGCTCGCGGCGCTCGGCATCGACTCGATCGGGCTGAACTGCGCGACCGGCCCGGCCGAGATGAGCGAGCACCTGCGCCACCTCGCCAAGCACTCGGCCGTCCCCGTCACCTGCATGCCCAACGCGGGGCTGCCCGTGCTCGGCGCCAACGGTGCGCACTACCCGCTGAGCCCGGCCGAGCTCGCCGCAGCGCACCAGCAGTTCGTCCGGGAGTTCGGTCTCGGGCTCGTGGGCGGCTGCTGCGGGACGACGCCCGAGCACCTGCGCGCCGTGGTCGAGGCCGTCGGCGGGGCGCCCGTGGTCGAGCGCTCCCCCGAGCCCGAGAAGGGCGTCGCGAGCCTCTACACGCACGTGGACTTCGACCAGGACGCGTCGTTCTTGGCGATCGGCGAGCGCACCAACGCGAACGGCTCGAAGGCCTTCCGTGAGGCGATGCTCGCCGAGGACTGGGACGAGTGCGTGCAGATCGCCCGGGCGCAGACCCGCGACGGCGCGCACCTTCTCGACGTCTGCGTGGACTACGTGGGGCGCGACGGCGTCGCCGACGTGCGGTCTGTCGTGTCCCGTCTCGCGTCGGCGTCGACGCTGCCCCTGGTCATCGACTCGACCGAGCCGCCGGTCATCCAGGCGGGTCTCGAGCTCGTCGGCGGTCGCGGGGTCGTCAACTCGGTGAACTTCGAGGACGGCGACGGCGAGACCTCGCGCTACGGGCGCATCATGCCGCTCGTCAAGGAGCACGGGGCGGCGGTCATCGCGCTCACCATCGACGAAGAGGGCCAGGCGCGCACCGCCGAGACCAAGCTCGCGATCGCGAGCCGCCTCGTCGACGACCTCACCGGCCGCTGGGGCATGGACGTCGCCGACATCATCGTCGACACCCTCACCTTCCCGATCGCCACGGGACAGGAGGAGACCCGCCGCGACGCCATCGAGACCATCGAGGCGATCCGCGCGCTCAAGGCGAAGTACCCCGGGGTGCACACGACGCTCGGCGTCTCGAACGTCTCCTTCGGCCTCAACCCGGCTGCGCGGGTGGTCCTCAACTCCGTGTTCCTGCACGAGGCCGTCCAGGCCGGGCTCGACTCGGCGATCGTGCACGCCGCGAAGATCCTCCCCCTCGCGAAGATCCCCGACGAGCAGCGCCAGGCCGCCCTCGACCTCGTCTGGGACCGCCGCGAGTACGACGCCGACGGCGCGATGACCTTCGACCCGCTGGCGCGTCTCCTCGACCTCTTCGCCGGGGTCGACACCGCGGCGCTCAAGGACCAGCGTGCCGCCGAGCTCGCGGCGCTCCCCCTCGGCGAGCGGCTCGAGCGTCGCATCCTCGACGGCGATCTCAAGGGGCTCGACACCGACCTCGACCAGGCGCTCGGCGAGGGCATGACGGCCCTGGCGATCATCAACGACCACCTGCTCGCCGGGATGAAGGTCGTCGGAGAGCTCTTCGGCAAGGGCGAGATGCAGCTGCCCTTCGTGCTGCAGTCCGCCGAGGCCATGAAGACCGCCGTGGCCTACCTCGAGCCGCACATGGAGAAGACCGACGAGGCCGGCAAGGGCACCATCGTGCTCGCGACCGTCCGAGGGGACGTGCACGACATCGGCAAGAACCTCGTCGACATCATCCTCACCAACAACGGCTACACGGTCGTCAACATCGGGATCAAGCAGACCATCGCGGCGATGATCGACGCGGCCGAGGAGCACCACGCCGACGTCATCGGCATGAGCGGGCTGCTCGTGAAGTCGACCGTCGTCATGCGGGAGAACCTCGAAGAGCTCAACGCGCGGGGCCTCGCCCAGAAGTACCCGGTGCTGCTCGGCGGTGCCGCGCTGACCCGGACCTACGTCGAGGACGACCTCGACGCCGTCTACGACGGCCAGGTCCGGTACGCCCGCGACGCCTTCGAGGGCCTGCGCCTCATGGAGCCCCTCGTGCGGGTCGCCCGCGGCGAAGACGTCGCGTCGGTCGGTCTCCCGCCGCTCAAGAAGCGCCGCCACGCGACTGTGACAGTCACCCAGACGGCCGACGAAGACCTCCCGCCGCGGTCCGACATCGCCTCCGACAACCCCGTCCCGACGCCGCCGTTCTGGGGGTCGCGGATCGTCAAGGGCATCCAGCTCGCCGACTACGCGGCGTTCCTCGACGAGCGCGCGACCTTCATGGGCCAGTGGGGGCTCAAGCCCTCCCGCGCCGACGACTCCGCGAGCTACGAAGAGCTCGTCGAGACCGAGGGCCGCCCGCGCCTGCGCGACTGGCTCGACCGCATCAAGACCGACAACATGTTCGACCCCTCGGTCGTCTACGGGTACTTCCCAGCGGTCGCCGAGGGTGACGACATGGTGATCTTGCACCACGAGGGCCCCGACGGCGGCTCGGGTGGCGAGCCCGGCACGGAGCGCATGCGCTTCACCTTCCCGCGGCAGCGCCGCGACAGGCACCTGTGCCTGGCGGACTTCGTCCGCCCGAAGGACTCGGGCGAGGTCGACGTGGTCGCCTTCCAGCTCGTGACCGTCGGCGCCTCGGTGGACCCGCACACAGCCCGTCTCTTCGCCGAGAACAGGTACCGCGAGTACATGGAGCTGCACGGGCTCTCCGTCCAGCTCACCGAGTCCCTCGCCGAGTTCTGGCACTCCCGCGTCCGAGAAGAGCTCGGCTTCGCCGCCGAGGACCCGGCAGACCTCGACGGCATGTTCAAGGTCGACTACCGCGGCGCCAGGTTCTCCCTCGGCTACCCGGCCTGCCCCGACATGGAAGACCGGCGCAAGGTCATGGAGCTGCTGCGCGCCGAGCGGGTCGGTGTCGTGCTCTCCGACGAGCTCCAGCTGCACCCGGAGCAGTCGACCGACGCGATCGTGTTCCACCACCCTGCGGCGAAGTACTTCTCGGTGTGAGCGTGGCCGGCGGGTCAGCAGGACGGCCCGCCCCGGGCGGGTCCGTCCCGCAGGGAGCCACCGCGCTACGCCCGACCTGGGAGTCGCTCCCAGCCCGGGTACGCCAGACCGTCGAGTCGCGGCTCGGGTCGGCCGTGGTCGACGCCCGGTCGCAAGACTCGGGCTTCACCCCCGGTCTCGCGTCACGGCTGCTCCTCGCAGACGGTCGGCGCGTCTTCGTCAAGGCGGCGTCGACCGAGATGGCTCCCTGGATCGTCGAGGCGTACAGGCGCGAGTGCGAGGTCACGGCTACGCTGCCGGCGGGCGTGCACGCCCCCCGGGCCCGGTGGACCTCCGAGGACGGACCGTGGTTCGTCGCCGTCATGGACGACGTCGACGGGCACCACCCCCGCCGTCCGTGGCGAGCCGACGAGCTCGCGACCGTCGTGGCGATGCTCGCCGAGAACGCCCGGGCACTCACGCCCCCGCCCCACGGCCTGCACGTACCGCTCCTCGCCGACGAGCTGGCTGCCGAGCTCGCCATGGTCCGCGATCTCGACCTCCCGTGGCGCGACACCTGCGTCGACCTCGCCGCGCGGATGCTCGCCTCCCCGGCGACCACGGTGGTCCACACCGACGTCCGCGACGACAACGTCCTCCTGACCGAGCAGGGTGCTGTCACCGTCGACTGGAACTTCGTGGCCGCCGGACCTGCCTGGTTCGACACGGTGTCTCTGCTCGTCCAGGCGTACGGCGACGGGATCGACTCCGACAGCGTGCTCGCCGGTGACCCGCTCACCCGGGCCCTCGACCCGGATCTCGTCGACGGTGTGCTCGCCCTGCTGCTGGGCTACTTCACCTGGGCCGCCGCGCAGGAGCACGTCGAGACGTCTCCGTACCTGCGCAGCCACCAGGCCTGGTACCGGGACGCCACCTGGTCGTGGTTGTCGGACCGTCGCGGGTGGAGCACCGGCTGAGGCGCGTCACCGCCCGGCCAGCACCCCGCGGCGCTGGGCACGGCGCAGCGTCCCGAGGACGGGACGTCCCAGCAGCAGGACCGCGACGACGTTCGTCACGGCCCGCAGGGTGTCCCACGTGGGGGTCGAGGTCGTCAGCGTGAAGACCGCGAAGCGGCGCAGGTTCTCGGCGAGCTCCCCACCAGGCACGTAGGAGACCTGCGTGCCGCCGCCGAGCGCGAAGGGCCAGAACCACAGGTTCATCAGTGCGCCGAAGACGTAGGCGACGAGCGCCGCGTACACGGCGAGAGCACCGATCTCGACCCAGCCCCGAGGACGGACCCGCCGGGCCAGCACGCGTCCCAGCAGACCGGCTCCGAGCCCGATCCAGCCGGCTGCCATCATCTGGAACGGCAGCCACGGACCGACTCCCGCGGTGATCAGCGCCGAGGCGGCGAGCGACACCGTCCCGAGCAAGAACCCGAAGGTCGGGCCGAAGACGTACCCCGCGAGGACGAGGAGGAAGAACACGAGCTCGATGCCCCCGGTCCCCGCGCTCAGCAGCCGCAGCGCCGCGTTGACCGCCGACAGCACACCGAGGAGCGCCAGCACCCGTGGGTCCAGCTCACCGCCGGTGAGCTGGACGAGCAGCAGGACGAGCACGACCGGGAGCAGGACGACGAGCAGCCACGGTGCGCTCTGGCCGGAGGCCCGTGGGAGCACGCTCGCGACGAGAGGCCAGCAGAACATCACCAGCCCGAGCAGGCTCGTGAGAACGAGCAGCACTGTCGACGCCGACCGGGCGGCGGTCCCCCGGTACCCGACGAGCGGGTCTGCGACGGGCAGCCGAGCCTCAGCAGCCCGGTCTCTGCCCCGCGTCACAGCGCCGTGCTCCCGAGGACGTCGGACACGCGGAACCAGGGGCTGGGCGCGAAGACCTTGGCCACCTGGGGCGCGAAGCCCGTCGAGGCCGTGAGCATCTCGCGGGCCGGTCCGTCGGCGACGATCTCGCCCTGCGCCATGAGGACCACACGATCGGCGAGGTCAGCGGCGAGCTCGACGTCGTGGGTCGCGACCACGACCGCGGTCCCCTCGCGCGCGATCGTGCGCAGGGTGTCGACCAGAGTCGCCTTCGCCGCGTAGTCGAGGCCTCGTGTCGGCTCGTCGAGCAGGAGCACCCTCGCGGGCACGGCGAGGACCACCGCGAGGGCGAGCGCGAGGCGCTGCCCCTCGGACAGGTCACGGGGGTGGGTACCGCCGTCGACCCCGCCGACCATCGACGCGAGGAGCGCGCGCGTCGTGCCGTCGGGCACAGCCGCGTCGTGGTCAGCCGCACGGCACTCGTCGTCGACGGTCTCGCAGAAGAACAGGTCGGTCACGTCCTGCGGGACGAGGGCCACCAGGTCACGGGCTCTGCGCGGCCCGACGTCGGCCGGATCGCTCCCGTCGACCTGGACGTGGCCGCCGTCGCGGCGCCCGCTCCCCTGGAGCGCCCACAGCAGCGACGACTTACCCGAGCCGTTACGGCCCATGAGGGCGACGACCTCCCCCGAGGACAAGTCGGTCGAGACGGAGCGCACAGCCTCGAGGGTCCCGTAGCGGACGCTGACAGACCGGGCGACGAGCCGCGGGTCATCATGCGCTGCTTCCCGCGGGCATTCCAGAGGAGCAGCGGGCTCCCGCGCCGACCCGTCGTCCCGGACGACGAGCCGCGCGAAGGGACGCGCCGCGCGCACCGTCAACGGAGCGGGGTCCCAGCCGAGCGCGTCGGCCAGCCGCAGCAGGGGTGGTGCGCTCGACGTGCCCCGCAGCAGCTCAGCAGCGCCGCCGGAGCGCACCGATCCGTCCCCCGGCAGGTAGAGGACCCCGTCGGCTGCGTGCAGGACACGCTCGAGCCTGTGCTCGGCCAGGACCACCGTGAGGCCGAGGTCTTCCACGAGCCGGCGGACGATCGCGAGCACCTCTTCGGCGCCGACGGGGTCGAGGGCCGACGTCGGTTCGTCGAGGACCAGCACCTGCGGAGCCGCCGTCAGCACCGCACCGATCGCCACGCGCTGCTGCTGGCCGAGGGAGAGCGAGCGCAGCGGGCGCTCGCGCAGGTCGGCGAGCCCGACGAGGTCGAGCGTCTCCTCGACACGTCGGCGCATGGCTGCCGGGGACACCCCGCGCTGCTCCATGGAGAAGGCGAGCTCAGACTCGACCTCCGAGGTCACAAAACCGTGCGCAGGATTCTGGGCGACATAGCCGACGAGGTCGGCCAGGTCGCGGGGCCGCACGAGCCGGGTCGAGCGGCCGTCGACCGTCACCTCTCCCGTCATGACGCCGGGCGAGAAGTGCGGGACCAGACCGTCGACCATGGCCAGCAGCGTCGACTTGCCGGAGCCGGTGCCACCCGCGACGAGCGTGAGCTGACCCTGCACGATCGTGGTCGAGACGTGGTCGAGGACAACCCGGCCGTCGTCGTGGACCAGGCTGACGTCGTCGAAGACGATCATGCGAGGACTTCCTCTCTCCGAGGACGGACCGCTGCCGTCGGGGGCGCGACGACGACAGGCAGCGCCGTGAGGAGGGCGGCGGCGAGGCCGACCGCCGAGAGCGCCGGCAGGAGGACAGGTCCGGGATGCGCGACACGCGGGCCGACTGCGACGACGAGCAGACCCAGAGCCGCCATCCCCGACGCAGCGACCAGCGCAGCCCGGACCGTCCAGCGCTCGGCTCTGTAGACCGTCCGGCGTGCTGTCGTGCCGGTGCGCAGCGCGACCACGCAGAGCAGGACCGCCAGGCAGGTCAGAGCCGGGGCAGCCCACCCGGGCCAGGACGCGTCGAAGAGCGCGTAGGTCGCGAGGGCGACGACGCCCACGGCTCCGAGCAGCGAGACCGGCTGCACGAGCCGACGCACCGATGGACGCACCGAGGTGCGACGGAGCACCGACGCGGACGAAGACGACGCAGGGAGCGGCACGGGCACAGCGCCGTAGCCGCGGGACTCCATCGCCGCGGCCAGCGCGGACGACCTGTCCATGGTCCCTTCCAGGACCGGGACGACGGTCCGGCGCAGCCCGGGGCGCTTCCCACGCAGGCGCGCGGCCTGCCGCACGTCGATGACAGAGCGTCCCAGGGTCGGCAGGACCGAGACCGCGACGACCAGCGCCGTGGTGATCCCGGCGAGGGCGGACGGGGCGTGCCGCAGCAGACCGAGCGCGTCGGCGAGGGTGTGGGCGGCTCCGACCGCCAGGATCACGACGGCGAGCTGGAGGCCTCCGGTCAGGCCACCGAGCAACGCCTCGCGGGTCACCGTGCCGAAGAGCACGACGGGACCGACCGAGACCTCGGGCAGCGTCAGCACCCCGGTCCCCGCACCCGCTGGCAGCACGACACGGAAGACCAGCCGGACCGCGACGGTCCAGCCCGCGACCCAGAGATAGGTGCGGAAGACCGACCCTCGACGGGACGGGTCGGCGCACGAGGCGACGACCGCGAGGATCGCAGCGACGAAGGTCACCAGCACGACCAGGTGCGTGGTCGTCGTCGCTGCGGCAGCGACACCCAGACCCCACACCCACCACGCCGCGGGGTGGACCGGCACTCGGTGCCTCACTGTCGTCGACCCCGCGCTCGGGCTGCCGCGAGACAGAGCAGCCCCCCGGCCAGCCCGAGCCCCACCAGCGCCACGACCCCGGGCGAGGCATCGACAGACGGCGATGCACTGGGTGAGATGAGGTCCCGGGTGGACCCTGGAGCATCGAGGGCCTGCCCCTCGACGACCGGGCTGGTCGAGGCCCCTCCGGTCCCGAGGGCGCCCCACCCCTGCGGGATGACCCCCTCGTTCGCGTCCGCAAGGCTGACCTGCGGAGGCGGGGCCTCGCCGGACGTCACGAAGACAAGACCTACGGCATCCCCTGACGCAACCCCCGTCGAGGTCACCCCGCGCGTCGCATAGGTCCACGTCGATGCGTCGGTCGAGGTCCACAGCGCCCAGTAGGCCCCTTGAGACGGGGTACGCAGGCAGGGCTCGGTCCCGACGCTGCCGTCGGCTCTCAGGACGTCTTCGTCGAGCGCCGGGCGTCCGTCGACCCTGCACACAAAAGCCGCTCCCCACTGCTCGGTCCCCTGGAGCTCGATCCCCGCTGTGGCCAGGGCGTCGTAGGCCGTCACGGGCCCGTCCGCCGCAGCACAGGCGAGCCCGCTCACCGGCCCGAGTGCGCCCGTGTCGAGCACGCCCCCGTCGACCACCACCGTCACCCCGTCGCACGCCGTCAGGCCCGACGACCTACCCGGCCCCGGAGGACCCACCTCGACGCCACCCGACAGGCTGGCCACCACGGCCGGACGCGCCGCAGCACCACCGGTCAGCACCGCGTCCGCGGCTCCGGAGCCCGGCGTCGCCGCAGCCCCGGCCCCGACCACGAGGGCCGGACCGAGGACGGCGGCGAGGACCAGGCTCTTCACGGCTCTGTGCTAGCCGAGCAGGTCGTCGAGGCCTTCGCCCGCGAGGGCGACCGTCGCCTGGGCTGTCGCGCGCACGTCAGGCTCGTCGGCGAGGAGGAACGCGCCTGTGTCGTCACCGTCGGTCACCTGCTGGGCGAGGAGCCACGAGATGCCCTGGCTCGCGTCGGCGTCGCCGTCCTCGAGGGCCGAGACCGCGACCGCTGTGCTGTTGACGCTCGGGCCGTCGCTGTCGGCCGAGGCCCACGACGTGCCTGCGCCGTCTGCGGCACCGACCGAGTCGAGCCACGCGAGCGCCTGCACGATGACGGGTGCGTCGTCGTCGGTCCCGGCCACGACCAGCGCTGAGACGGCGAAGGCTGTCGAGTCCACGTCGGAGACGCAGTCGGCCGGCGCCGAGCTGGACAGCTGTGCCGGGAACCCGGCACCCTCGCACTGCTGCGCGGCGAGGTAGTCGACGGCCTGCTGCGGTGCGGCGTCCTGGGTGGCGAGGGCGGCGACGGCCCACGACTGCGAGATCGTCTGCGAGTAGTCGTCAGCCCCGAGGTCGGAGAACCGGCCCTCGTCGGTCTGGAGGGCGAGGAGCTCCGCCGTGAGGTCACGTCCGCCGATGCTCGTCGCCGGCAGGTCGGCCGCCTCGGTGATCGCGAGCAGCTTGCCTGTCGCGCCGGCGTACTGGGCGGTGGTCCCGTCACCGACGTAGGCCGCGACGGCCTCGTCCGTGGTGAGCGCCTCGGCGTAGGTCTGGGCCGCGTCGTCCTGGTCTGCCGCGAGGAGCGCGAGCACCACGTCGGCGGTCAGCCCGTAGTCGTCGTAGGCGACACCGTCGAACTCGGTCTGGAACACCGTACCGGCCGCCGCCTGGCTCTGCAGCCACGCGGCAGCCGCGGCGGCCTGCGCCTCGCTGTCACCAGCACCCTGCGCAGGTCCGGTCGTCGCCGGTCCGCTCGTCGCGTCGCTCGTGGACGAGGCGGATCCTGACGCCGACGGGGCAGCAGGGGTGTCGTCCGACGAGCAGCCGGCGAGCAGGCCGAGCGCGAGCGTCGCGGAGGTGGCGAGCAGCAGATGGGGTCGACGGTTCACTGAGGTCCTCTTCGGGTGGTGCGGGGCGAGGGCCACGCGCTCTCCGCGGACCCGACCGTGCCTGCTGACCGGTCGCGTGCAGTCTAGGTGGGCTCGGCCGTCTGGTCCGGGGGTGCCCGTCAGGCGAGCGGCACGCCGACGCGCTCGACCTCGATCGAGTACATCCTGGACCCCTGGGCCTTGGTGAACCCGAGAGTCGAGTACAGCCCGAAGGCACCCGAGGGGTTGTCGGTGTCGACGTCGAGCTCCGCGTACTCCATGCCCGACGCCTTGTAGGCCTCCATCGCGGCGCCGAGCAGCGCCACGGCGAGCTTGCGACCGCGGTACTCCCTCCGCACGCCCAGCGTCTCGATGTACCCGCTCGAGTACCCCGCGACAGGCCAGTCCTGCTCGTAGCGACCCGACAGCAGGTACGCCGCGACGTCAGGTGTGCCGGCGCTGTCGTCGAGCGCGACGAAGCTCCAGGCCGGTGCGAACATGGAGCGTCCCTGGGCCCACGACTCCGGGGTCGCGGGCTCGCTCCCCCAGTGGTCGCGGAAGGCGTCGTTGTGGGCGAGCCTCACGGCGTCGTCGAGCTCCTCGCTCCAGGGCGCGATCCGCAGGCCGCCGTCGAGCTCGGGGTGGCGCACGGGCTCACGGAGGTCGCGTCGGAGGTTGGAGTAGAAGCGGTTCGCCTGGTAGCCCGCCGCCTCGTAGAGGTGCCAGTGCGAGGGCGAGGTGTCTTCGAGGTACGCCGCGATGCGGCCGGAGACGTCCTTGTCGGACGCCTCGAGGATGTCTTTGGCACGCCGGGTCATCCAGGCCACGAGCGCCCGGCCGACCCCGGCGCCGCGCGAGAGCGGGTGCACGCCGCCCATGACGAAGACGCGCTGGGTCGTCTCGTCACCGGGACGCGCCTCGAGGCACGCGTAGGCGCGGAGCACACCGTCCGCGTCGACCCCGGCGACGGTGTCTGCCGGGATGTCCTTCCAGTCGCCCTCGAAGATCTCTTCGACCTCTGCGTGGGACGTCCTGTAGGGCTGCTCGTCCGCGACCTCCATCGTGACGATGAGCTCGTAGAGCGCGTCGACGTCAGCGGTGCTGAGCGGACGCCAGGTGAGCCCGAGATCGCCGGGCAGCATCGCGACGCTCGCGCGCCTCGCAGCGGTCGGACCGCCAGGCTTCTCGTCTGTCATGAGGTCAGCGTAAGGACACCGGGCCGAGCAGGCACGGATATCAGCGGATCCTCGGCGCGTTGAGGGTCCTTTCGGGGTGCTTCGCCCCGGTCCGACCACCGTCAGGCGTCGATGCGTGCCCTGTCGAGCTCGCTCGCGCCGGCGACGATGAAGTCCTTGCGCGGGGCGACGTCAGAGCCCATGAGGAGCTCGAAGACCCGCTCGGCGTTCTCCGCGTGGGCAGCGGTGACACGCCGGAGCGTGCGGTGGCGCGGGTCCATCGTCGTCTCGGCAAGCTGGTCGGCGTCCATCTCACCCAGGCCCTTGTACCGCTGGATGTCCTCCTTGTACCGCTTGCCAGAGCGGTCCAGCTTCTTGAGGACAGCTGCGAGCTCGGCCTCGGAGTACGTGTAGATGTACTCGTTCTTGCGAGACCCAGCCCCGATGACCTCGACCCTGTGCAGCGGCGGCACGGCCGCGTACACCCGACCGGAGTCGACGAGGGGGCGCATGTACCTGAAGAACAGGGTGAGCAGGAGCG
Source organism: Sanguibacter biliveldensis (assembly GCF_033798665.1). NCBI lineage: Bacteria > Bacillati > Actinomycetota > Actinomycetes > Micrococcales > Sanguibacteraceae > Sanguibacter > Sanguibacter biliveldensis. Next base: position 1,740,012 of record NZ_CP138359.1, on the reverse strand, counting down.
TGCGGATGTGCGCGCCGTCGACGTCGGCGTCGGTCATGAGGACCACCTTGCCGTAGCGGGCGGCCTCGAGGTCGAAGGAGCGTCCCGAGCCTGCACCGAGGACCTGGATGATCGCCGCGCACTCGGCGTTGCGCAGCATGTCGCTCACCGACGCCTTCTGCACGTTGAGGATCTTGCCGCGGATGGGCAGCAGCGCCTGGAAGTCCGAGGACCTGGCGAGCTTGGCGGTACCGAGCGCACTGTCGCCCTCGACGATGAACAGCTCGGAGCGGGCGACGTCGTCGCTGCGGCAGTCCGCGAGTTTGGTCGGCAACGAGCTCGTCTCGAGAGCGTTCTTGCGCCTCGAGATCTCCTTCTGCTTGCGGGCGGACAAGCGGGCGCGCATCTCGGCGACGACCTTGTCCATCAGCAGGGACGCCTGTGTCTTCTCGTCACGCTTTGCAGAGGTGAGCATCGCACCGATCTGCTGCTCGACGACCCGCGCGACGATGGCCCGGACGGGTGCCGTCCCGAGGATCTCCTTCGTCTGCCCCTCGAACTGGGGCTCGGCGAGACGGACCGTCAGCACCGCTGTCAGGCCCGCCAGGACGTCGTCCTTCTCGATACGCTCTGCCGAGTCCTTGGTCGAGACCTTGAGGCGTCGGGCGTTGGTCTCGACAGCCTTGCGCATGACCTTGAGCAGACCAGCCTCGAAGCCGGACAGGTGCGACCCGCCCTTGGGCGTCGAGATGATGTTGACGAAGCTGCGCACCTCGGTCTCGTAGCCCGTGCCCCAGCGCAGGGCCAGGTCGACCTCGCAGTCGCGCGAGACCTCCTGGGCGACCATGTGCCCGCGGTCGTCGAGGACCGGGACGGTCTCCTTGAAGCTGCCGGAGCCGGTGAGGTGCCACGTGGCGGTCACCGGGGTGTCAGGCGCGAGGAACTCGACGAAGTCGACGGTCCCGCCGTGGTGCACGAAGGTCTCCTCGTGCGGGCCGTCAGCGCCCGGGGTCCCCTCGAGACCGCGCTCGTCCCGGACGGTGATCGTCAGCCCGGGGACGAGGAACGTGGTCTGGCGCACTCGGGTGACCAGCTCGTCGTAGGCGAACACGGCGGTCTTGGGGAACACCTGGCGGTCGGCCCAGTAGCGCACCCGGGTGCCCGTCGTCCCCCGCTTGGCCTTGCCGACGATCGCGAGCTCGGAGGTGCTGACGAAGGGCGTGAACGGAGAGTCGGGGCTCGGGCCGCTCTTCGGGTCCTCGAACTGACCGGGCTCTCCGCGCCGGAAGGTCATCCTGTGCACCTTGCTCGACCTGTCGACCTCGACGTCGAGGCGGGCCGAGAGCGCGTTGACGACAGAGGCACCGACACCGTGCAGACCGCCCGACGCCGTGTACGAGCCACCGCCGAACTTCCCGCCGGCGTGCAGCTTGGTGAACACGACCTCGACACCGCTCAGACCGGTCTTCGACTCGATGTCGACCGGGATGCCGCGGCCGTCGTCGGTCACGGTCACCGAGGTGTCCGCGTGGAGGATGATGCCGATCCGCGTGCAGTGGCCGGCGAGCGCCTCGTCGACGGAGTTGTCGATGATCTCCCACAGGCAGTGCATGAGACCGCGGGAGTCTGTCGAGCCGATGTACATGCCCGGTCGCTTGCGGACAGCCTCGAGCCCTTCGAGGACAGAGAGGTGCCGAGAGGTGTAGCTGGATTCAGCGGATGCGGTCGTCACGACCCTGAGCCTAATCGGTGCCACCGACACGGGGCCCACGACCGGCCGCAGGCGCGGCGACGGGCTCGCTGCCGCGAATACGCGCGGAGCGAACCGAGCCGTCCTGAGGGGAATGATCTGGCGCGGGGATGGTTACATACTGATGTGACTACCTCATCGACCGAAGCCATGACAGTGGCCGACCGCTGCGACCGCTGCGGCGCTCAGGCCTACGTACGAGTGCAGCTCCCCTCCGGCGAGCTCTTCTTCTGCGCCCACCACGCGCGTGCCCACTCCGAAGCCTTCTCCTCGGTCGCGACCCACGTCCAGGACGAGACGGACCGTCTGCTCGCGGAGCACGGAGCCGGGTCGACCGCACGCGGCTGACCGCACCCACACCTGACCGACGACGCGCCGGTCGTGACACTGCCACCGCGGTGCACGGCCGGCGCGTCGTGCGTCCGCAGGTGACCGAGACCACGGGCACCTGCAGCCGCGCGTGTCAACCGCTCCTCACCTCGCATGAGAGAGTCGGGGGATGAAATTCCGAACCCCCGGCCTGCTCGTGGCCGTGCTCCTCGCGACCTCCCTCGCGGCATGCTCCGACAGCGCAGAGGCCCCTTCCCCCACCACCCCAGCTGCGACGACGACGACGGCCCCGGCCGAACCTCCTGAGCAGCAGGTCCCGGTGCCCGGCGAGCCCCTCACGGTCCTCTTCATGGACTACGCGCCCGCAGCCGAAGGAGACGAGGCCTTCGCCCCGACGATCGAGGGACTCGCTGAGCTGGGCTACGACGTAGCGCCGATCGACGTGAGCTGCGTGGAGGGCGGCGCCAAGACGCTCGGGGTCGAGGACGACCCGACGAGCCGCGCCGTCGTCCTGTACTTCGACAGCTTCGAGACCGCCGACACGTTCTCGACCCTGTGGTCGGGCAACATCTACGGCTCCGTCGAGACCACGGTCTGCGAGCAGGCCGCCGGCTGAGCACGACCCTCGGGCCGCGCCGTCGTGGCCCGACGCACAGCACCACCGTCACGCGAGAGAGCCCGGTCACGTCATCGACGTGACCGGGCTCTCTCGCGTGCGCGGCTGTCGACCGTCAGTCGAGGTAGTCGCGCAGCACCTGCGAGCGGCTGGGATGACGCAGCTTCGACATCGTCTTGGACTCGATCTGGCGGATCCGCTCACGCGTGACCCCGTAGACCTTGCCGATCTCGTCGAGGGTCTTCGGCTGGCCGTCTGTCAGGCCGAACCGCATCGACACGACGCCAGCCTCTCGCTCGGAGAGCGTGTCGAGGACCTGGTGCAGCTGCTCCTGGAGCAGCGTGAAGCTCACAGCGTCAGCCGGGACGACGGCCTCGGAGTCTTCGATGAGGTCACCGAACTCGCTGTCGCCGTCTTCACCGAGGGGGGTGTGCAGCGAGATGGGCTCACGCCCGTACTTCTGCACCTCGACGACCTTCTCGGGGGTCATGTCGAGCTCTTTGGCGAGCTCTTCCGGTGTGGGCTCGCGGCCGAGGTCCTGGAGCATCTGGCGCTGGACGCGGGCGAGCTTGTTGATGACCTCGACCATGTGCACAGGGATGCGGATGGTGCGGGCCTGGTCGGCCATCGCACGGGTGATCGCCTGGCGGATCCACCACGTGGCGTAGGTCGAGAACTTGTAGCCCTTGGTGTAGTCGAACTTCTCGACGGCACGGATGAGCCCGAGGTTGCCCTCCTGGATCAGGTCGAGGAACAGCATCCCGCGGCCGGTGTAGCGCTTCGCCAGGGACACGACGAGGCGAAGGTTCGCCTCGAGCAGGTGGTTCTTGGCACGACGTCCGTCTCCCGCGATCCACTCGAGCTCGCGCCGGGCCTTGGGCTCGAACTTGGCGTCCGGCGCGCTCAGACGCTCTTCGGCGAACAGGCCCGCCTCGATGCGCTTGGCGAGGTCGACCTCCTGCTCGGCGTTCAGCAGGGCGACCTTGCCGATCTGCTTGAGGTAGTCCTTGACCGGGTCGGCCGTCGCGCCGGCGGTGACGACCTGCTGGGCCGGCTGGTCGTCGTCGTCGGAGTCGGAGAAGACGAAGCCGCGCGACTCGTCGGCCTCTTCGGGCTTCTTCGACGCGGTGGTCGTCTCGTCCGTGTCGTCGCCCTCGACCTCGACCTGGTCGGCCTCGTCGACGTCGTCGGCCTTGCGGCGACCACGCTTGGCCGGTGCCGCCTTGGCGGCGGTCTTGCGCGGTGCACGCTTGGTCGTGGTGACAGGTGCGGCGTCGTCAGCCGTGGCGGCAGAGCCGTCGGCCGGAGCGGCGGTGCCGCTGACGACAGGCTCGGGTGCGGGCTGGCCGACCGTGCGGGTCGTGATAGCGGCGGCCTTCTTGGGCGCGGCCTTCTTGACGGCGCGAGCCGTGGTGCTGGTGGCACGGGTCGTCGACGCTGCAGCCACCGTCGAGGTCGGGAGGTCGACGTCGACCCCGGCGGTCACGAGAGCACGGAAGACAGTCTTGAGACGCTTGGCGTCGCCGACCTGTGCCTGCTCGCAGGCATCGCGGAAGGACTCCGCGTCGACACGACCGTGGGTCGCACCACGACGGAGGAGTTCTTGGAGAGCGGGGTGCTCGAATTCACGCGGGAGGGCGGGATTCGCAGAGATGGGCGCCACAAACGACCTTTCGGCATCTCAGGGAGTCAGAGTCGGCTGGCTTGAGCGATGGTCCACGAGGACGCATCGACGCTGCCGTAGAACGACCATTATAGTCGGTCAGCCGCCCGATCGGTGCGGGACAAGGGATTTTCAGCCCTCCTCCGAGCACCTCGGGCACCTGCTCCCGGGGCGACGTGCGGGGAACGCGGGTGGAGTCCCGGCGCACCGTGCACGGTGCACGGCGGGCGCCGTGCACTGAAGTCGTCAACGAGCCGCACGACGGGAAGATTCCCGGTCTGCCACTCCGGTCCAGGCTGCCGCGGGCTCAGGTCCGAGACACCGCCGCAGGCTCAGGAGCCGGGCGTCCGGGCGGGCTTGACCGCGAGCACGGGGCACGGGCTCCCGAGCAGGATCCGCTGAGCGTTCGAGCCGAGGATGAGCTTGCCGACAGGGCTGCGACGACGCAGACCGATGACGATCACGTCGGCGTCGATCTCCTCGGCCACGGAGATGAGGTCTTCGGCGACGTCGCGCTTCTCACCGAGGATGCGGATCTCGACCTCGACGCCGACGCCCTGGGCGTCCCGCCGCAGCACCTCGAGCTCGAGGTCACGCTGCTCGACGGCGTCAGGAGCGGGCGTGCCACCCTTCTCGGTCACGACGACCACGAGCCCTGTGCCTCTGCGCTCGGCCTCGACGACGGCGGCCTCGAGCCCCTGACGTCCCTCCACAGTGGCGAGATAACCGACGACGACGCTCATGCAGCCCTCCGAAGTACACAGATCCACTCCGCGACCTGGTCGGCAGCGGCAACCCTGAAACTACCCGACCGCTGGCGTCGTGGCACCCAGGGCCCTCGTCATCGCCCCGCAGGCGGTGGGACGGCCGCCCACCCTGGCGGCATCCCCGCGTCGAGAGCCGTGCGCAGCAGCCTGGCGAGCCTGTAGTCCCGCTCTCCGGGGATCTGGTCCAGGTGGGCTGCGGCGAGCGCGGCGTCCCCGTGCCACCAGGCCACGAGCGCGAGCAGCGTGCGGCCGGGCGCAGCACGGGGGTCGTGGTGCGCGACGACGAGCTCGAGCGCCCGGCGCCCCCGCTCGGTCTCGCCGTCAGGTCGCACGCCGGCGGCAGGGTCGAGGAGCGCCGCGACAGCCCTGCCCACGGCGTCGCTCGTCGAGGTGTCCTGCGGAGGCGACCCGACCTCTTGGACGATCTTCTCGGGGAGCGGGCCCGAACCTGGGACGAGCGAGACGAGGACAGCATCCCGGAGCACCACGTCGTCGAGCGCCGCAGCCACCTGCCCGAGCTGTGCAGGCTCCGCCGAGCCCTCGACCGCCCGGTGCCAGGCCACGAGACTGCGCTCGAGCCAGTCGGCGTGGGCCGGGCCGCGCAGCCCGTCGGCAGACCGCGCCCTCCTCCACGCGACGGCTGCAGCCCGCGCTCGTCGCCTGTCGTTCTCGGGCACCGGCGCGAGGTCGGCCAGCTGGTCGCGGCTCACCCGCACGGTGGCACCGGCGAGCACCATGTGCGCCCCCACCTGCGTCGACTCGAGGTCCTCGAGCGGTCGCCCCTGCGCGGGGCAGCAGAGCCCGTCGACGCAGTCGAGACGGCGGTACCCGGCCCGCCCCACCACCCAGACGCTCGCGACACCGGGCGGATCGGCTGCGTACGCGGCGGTCGCAGCGGCCGTCCAGGGGCGCGAGCCGTCGGGCGCCGCACCTGGCAGCGCGTCGTCGGTGTAGACGACCACCAGGACGGTCGCAGCACCGTCGGAGCGCAGGTGGTCGACGAGCCGGGCGGCGACCGCCGGACCCGTGACGGGGTCGCAGACGTCGTCCAGGTCGGCCCGCGCCACGAGACCCACGCGACCGTCGGGGCGTCGCAGGCTCACCAGGACGAGACTCTCGCGGGGCTGGAAACCGAGCTGGAAGGGGATGAGGGCGAGCAGCTCGCGCGGCTCGCAGACTTCGAGTGTGATGGTCATGACCCGAGCCTGAGGTCCACGCCTCGTCCTGTCCGCCGCCTCGTGCGAGCCTGTGGCTCGCGACGGTCCCCACGGCCCCTGTGGACGACCTCCAGGCGCGGGACGACGGGCGACACACGGTCCGCGGTGCTGCTGTCGTCGGCCTCGCCGCCTAGGCTCAGCGCATGCCTTCTCACGCCTCTGCGCTCGTCGACCGCGAAGACCTCCGACAGCAGGTGGACGGACGGCTCCGGTCGGTCCTCGCCGAGCAGGCGGACGTCCTGGCCCGCATCAGCACCGACGCCGAGCCGCTCGTCGACGCCTGGACCCAGATGCTCGTCGGCGGGAAGCGTCTGCGAGCCGCCTTCGCCTACTGGTCCTGGCGCGCTCACGGTGGTCGCCCCGGCACGGCCGAGGCGACAGCCCTCGTCGGGGTGGGAGCCGCTCTCGAGCTCTTCCAGGCAGCCGCGCTCTTCCACGACGACGTCATGGACCGGTCGGACACCCGTCGCGGCATCCCCACAGCGCACCGGACCTTCGCGGCCCGCCACCGAGACTCCGGGTGGTCCGGCGACGCCGACCAGTTCGGGCTCTCCTCGGCGATCTTGCTGGGCGACCTCAGCCTCGTGGCGAGCGAGGACGAGTTCCTGCGGGCCGTCCACGAGATGCCGTCGGCACAGACAGACCCTGCGCGCAGGCTGTTCACCCAGATGCGCACCGAGGTGACGGTCGGGCAGTACCTCGACATGCACGCGCAGATGCTGCCGTGGACCGACGACTTCGACGCCGACGAGCGCCGCGCCCGCGAGGTCGTGCGGTCCAAGTCGGCGCGCTACAGCGTCGAGAGCCCGATCCTGCTCGGCGCAGCCCTCGCCGGTGCGACGACGCGCCAGATGGAGGTCTGCAGCGCCGTCGGCCTGCCGCTGGGTGAGGCCTTCCAGCTCCGCGACGACCTGCTCGGCGCCTTCGGAGACCCGGCGACCACGGGCAAGCCTGCTGGTGACGACCTGCGTGAGGGCAAGCGGACGCTGCTCGTGGTCCGCGCGATGCGTGCGCTCGACCCGGGTGCGCGGACCAGGCTGGCGTCGCTGCTCGGCGCGCCAGACCTGACCGCGGCGGACGTCGACGAGATGCAGCAGACCATCCGGGCGACCGGTGCACCCGAGGAGGTCGAGACGCTGATCGAGACCCTCAGCGACTCCGCGCTCTCCGCCCTCGACGCATCAGGGCTCGACGGGTCGGCAGCCGAGACGCTCACAGCTCTCGCCCTCGCAGCCGTCCAGCGCGCCGCCTGAACCACCCAGACGCACGAAGACCCGCCGCCTCGACGAGGCGGCGGGTCTTCGTGCGTCTGGGGCTCCGTGGACCGGGAGCGTCCGCGGTCGTGCGGCGTGCGGGCGTCCAGCCGGAGCGTGACGGGGGGTGTCCTACCCCAAGGACTGTGCGGCGCGTCGCACCGCGCTCTTGCGTCCCGCCAGGAGCGCCGCCATCGGCGTCTCACCGAGCATCTCGTCCTCGGAGAAGAGCCACGAGACGATCTCCTCGTCGCTGAGCCCCTGATCCCCGAGGAGGATCACCGTGCCCTTGAGCGAGGGCAGGATGATGATCTTCTCGGAGCCCTCGGCTGTGAGGCGGGGCGTCTTGACGTCGGCCGGGTTGGAGAGGTGCGCCGGCACGAGGAACGCGGCCGGGATCGCGAAGACGTTCCGCTCGCCGCGTCGCATGCCGACGATGCGGCGGTCGCCGAGCGCGTTGCGGATCGATGTGACAGCCGTCCCGAGCTTCTCCGCCACCACGGGCAGGCTCAGCCACTCCCCGACCAGCGCGTCGATGCGCGCGGTCTCGAGCTCGTGCGCGGTCGGCGCGTCTTCAGGGTCGACAGGGGGGTGCTCGGTCGTGTTCACGTGCACAGCCTACGGCGATCCCCCGCACGCGTGCGTCCGCCGGGGGTCACACGGGCGACCCACCCGCCTTGACGATCCCACCTGAGCGCGACAAAGATCACTCCAGTACCATCAGTCACACGAGCACCACCATGCTCAGGTGTCACACACCCTCAGTGCTCACCGACATGCCACACCCTGTGCCCCCGGCACCGGACGACAGATCGGATTCCCCCCATGCCAGCTCGCAGCAGTGCCACGCTCGCGGCAGACGTCCCCGCACCGAGCCTCCAGCGCACCATCGGTCGCTACGCGCTCCGCTACGGCACGACGGGCGTCGCCCTCGCCGCAGCGTCGATCGCCGCCTCGGCGACAGCAGCCTCCGCAGACGACAGCTACGAGGTCCGCTCGGGCGACACCGTCAGCCAGATCGCCCGCGACACCGGGACCAGCGCGCAGGCCATCCGCGCCGCCAACAGCCTCGACGCCCAGCTGCGGATCCGGGCGGGTCAGACCCTCACCATCCCGTCGGGGCAGGCGTCCACAGCCCCGGCGCAGGCCTCGGCAGCCGCACCTGCTGGCTCCCACACCGTCGTCACAGGCGACACGGTCTCCGGGATCGCCCGCTCCTACGGCACGACCGCCTCGGCGATCGTCTCGGCCAACGGCCTCGACTCCCGCGCCTTCATCCGCGCCGGCCAGGTCCTGACGATCCCCTCGGGCCAGTCGTCGTCCGCCCCGGCACAGACCTCCACGACGTCCACGGCCAGCGGCTCCTCGCACACGGTCGTCGCTGGAGACACGGTCTCCGGTATCGCGCGGGCCTACGGGACCACGCAGTCGGCGATCGTCTCGGCCAACGGCCTCGACGCCCGTGGGTTCATCCGCGCCGGCCAGACCCTCACGATCCCCGGCGCGGGTGGCGGTGCCGGCCAGACGGTCTCGACGGTGTCGTCAGCGGCTGCTGCCCCGGCCCCGACCCAGCAGCTGGTCGGCGACACGTTCCTGGGACGCACATACTCCCGCGACGTCGTGTCAGCCGCGAACACCAACAAGGCGACGCTCAACGCGAGCCAGGTGCCCTCGAAGAGCGACATGAAGGACCTGGTCCGCAGCACGGCCAGGGCCCACGGGGTCGACCCGGCGCTCGCCCTCGCGATCGCGACCCAGGAGTCCGGCTTCGACCAGCGCGCGGTCTCCCCCGCCAACGCGATCGGCACCATGCAGGTCATCCCGAGCTCGGGCGACTGGGCCTCCGAGATGGTCGGGCGCGAGCTCAACCTGCTCGACCCGCAGGACAACGTCACAGCCGGTGTGGCGATCCTGGGTCGTCTGCTGGCGACGAGCCCGTCGACCGACACCGCGATCGCGGGCTACTACCAGGGTCAGTCCTCGGTCCGGAACAACGGCATGTTCGACGACACCCGTCGGTACGTGGCCAACGTCCAGACCTTGGCGAACCAGTACAGGTGACCCAGATGCGCACGAACAGTCCGCAGGGGGCCTGTTCGTGTGTGGAGAACCTGCACGCAGGGTGCGCGCATCCCCGCGTTCCCCCGACCCTCACCGTAGGATCTTCGCCGTGGGAAGCACTGTGACTGATGCACTCGTCGGCCGTCTGGTCGACGGGCGCTACGAGGTGCTCGAACGCATCGCGCGCGGCGGCATGGCGACCGTCTACCTGGCGAGCGACCGTCGCCTCGACCGCGAGGTCGCAGTCAAGGTGATGCATCCGCACCTCGCCGACGGTGCGTCAGGCGCGGACTTCGTCTCGCGCTTCCGACGTGAGGCCCGCGCCGCTGCACGGCTCACGCACCCCGGCCTCGTCGCCGTCTACGACCAGGGCGTCGACGGCGAGACGAGCTACCTGACGATGGAGTACATCGACGGGACCAACCTGCGCCACCGGATCCAGGACGAGGGCCCGTTCACCGTCGCCGACGCGCTCGACGTCGTCGAGCACGTGCTCGACGCCCTCGCAGCAGCGCACAGGCACGACCTCGTGCACAGGGACATCAAGCCCGAGAACATCCTGCTCGCGACCGACGGACGCATCAAGGTCGCGGACTTCGGTCTCGCGCGTGCCGTCACCGAGGTCACCTCGACGACCACCGGCACCATCCTCGGGACCGTCGCCTACCTCGGCCCGGAGCTGATCGCGACAGGACAGTGCGACACGCGCACCGACGTCTACGCCGTCGGCGTCATGCTCTACGAGATGCTCACCGGGACGCAGCCCTTCACGGGGTCGACCCCGATCCAGGTGGCCTTCCAGCACGTCAACGGCTCGGTCCCCGAACCGTCTGACACCCTCCCCTGGCTCCCCGCGGAGATCGACGAGCTCACCTGCGCGCTCGCCGCGAAGAGCCCGGAGGACCGCCCCGCCGACGCGACCGCGGCCCTCGCCTACGTCCGCCGTGTCCGGGCCGAGCTCTCTGACGACGTCCTCGGTCGCAAGGGCGAGAAGCCCGTGGTGGCACCCTCACCTGTGAGCGACGACTCTGACGACGACGTGACCGCAGGGCACGCTGAGGCAGCGGGCGGTCAGACGACAGCTGCCGGCACCCGGGGCGAAGAGTCGGCCGACATCTCGGCGCTGCTCGACGCGACCGGTGTGGTCCGGGTCTCCTCGCCGGCGGCCTCAGCCCGGGCTGCCACGACCTCGACGAGCCGCACCGACCCCGGGTCGTCCTCCGAGAACCTCACGCAGAGCCTCACGCACGCGACCTCTGGCTCGACCATCGCCCTGAGCATCGGCTCGGGCCAGATCTCCGACGAGAGCACTCCCGACGAGCCGCCGGCGCCGCGTCGCCGCAGGCGAGCCCTGGCATGGGTCCTCGTCCTCGTCCTGGTGCTCGGAGGTGGCGGCGCCGCCGGCACGTACTGGTGGTACACCGCCGGCCCCGGGCACTACACGGAGGTCCCGACCGGTCTCACGGCCGTGCCGTCGGACGACGCCGTGGCGACGCTGACGACGGCCGGTCTCGGTGCCGACACGTCAGAGGCCTACAGCGACACGGTCCCCGCAGGCACCGTCGTCGACGTCCGCCCCGCCGAGGGCGAGCAGATCCCCAAGGACGGCACCGTCGAGCTGACCGTGTCTCTCGGCATCGAGAACTTCGTGGTCCCCGCGGGGCTCACGAACATCGCGGCCACCGACGCCGAGGCGTCCTTGCGCGCGACGGGATTCACCCAGGTGACCAGCGAGGAGCAGTGGAGCACCGACGTCCCTGCGGGCACGGTCCTCAGCCTGTCGGCCGCCGAGGGTGCCACGCTCCCCCACAACGAGCCGATCGTCCTCACGGTCTCGAAGGGACCGGAACCCGTCACCGTGCCCCAGCTGGTCCCGCTGTCGCTCGAGGAGGCGACCGAACAGCTCGCCGCGATCGACATCTCGGTCGTCACCACCGAGGAGTACAGCGAGACCGTCGCCGAGGGCAAGGTGATCTCGCAGAGCATCGAGCAGGGCACCCAGGCCTTCCGTGGTGACGAGGCCACCCTCGTCGTCTCGCTCGGCATGCCCTACGTCGAGGTCCCGAGCGTCATCACCAAGCCCGTCGCAGAGGCGCGAGCCGAGCTCGAGGCTGCTGGTTTCAAGGTCGACGTCTCGTACTGGCTCGGGTTGTTCGGCAACGAGGTCCGTGAGCAGAGCGCGGCACCCGGCAGCGAGCTCCGCAAGGGTTCGACCATCACCCTGACGCTCTGACCCTCGCGGGCCCTGCCCCCCGCAGGCTCGGCCCGGCAGGCTCCGCCCGAAGCACCAGCAGCGGGGACTCCCGCCCGCCGAGCACCGACGACTCGCAGACGACGAAGGACCTGACCTCAGGGAGAGGTCAGGTCCTTCGTCGTCTGGGCAGTGCTCCCGGTGCGACAGTCCCGCTCAGCGGGCCTGCAGCATCTGCGCGACCTGGAAGGCCATCTCGAGGGACTGCTGGTGGTTCAGGCGCGGATCGACAAGAGTCTCGTACCGCAGCGCGAGACCTGCGTCGTCGATCTCCTCGGAGCCGCCGAGGACCTCGGTGACGTCGTCACCCGTGAGCTCGACGTGCAGCCCGCCAGGGACCGAGCCGAGACCGCGGTGCACCTCGAAGAAACCGCGGACCTCGTCCAGCACGTCTTCCAGGCGGCGGGTCTTGTACCCGGAGTCCGACGTGATGGTGTTGCCGTGCATCGGGTCGGTGACCCAGGTGACCGGACCGCCCTCGCGGGTGACCTTCTCGACGATCGCAGGCAAGGCCTCGCGGATCTTCGAGGCGCCCATCCGGGTGATGAAGGTGAGCCGCCCCGGCACCCCGTCGGGGTTGAGCCGCTCCTGCAGACGCAGCGCGTCGTCACCGGTCGTGGTCGGACCGAGCTTCACACCGATCGGGTTCGAGATCCGCGAGAGGAAGTCGACGTGCGCGCCGTCGAGCTGGCGTGTCCGCTCGCCGATCCAGAGGAAGTGCCCGGACGAGTCGTACGGCAGGCCCGTCTGGGACGACACCCGCGTGAGCGCGCGCTCGTAGTCGAGCAGGAGCGCCTCGTGGCTGACGAAGAACTCGACGGTGCGCAGCGCCTCGAAGTCGGCCCCGCACGCCGCCATGAACCGGATCGCGCGGTCGATCTCCGCAGCGGTCTGCTCGTACCTCGCATAGGCGGGGTTCGTCATGAAGCCGCGGTTCCACTCGTGCACCTGACGCAGGTCGGCGAAGCCACCGGTAGTCAGCGCGCGGACCACGTTGAGGGTCGCGGCCGAGATCGTGTAGCCCTGCAGCAGGCGCTCCGGGTCTGGGACGCGGGCACCCTCGGTGAAGGCGTGACCGTTGACCATGTCGCCGCGGTACGCGGGCAGCGTCACGCCGTCGCGCGTCTCGTCGTTCGAGCTGCGCGGCTTGGCGTACTGCCCGGCCATGCGTCCCATCTTGACGACGGGCATGCTGGCGCCGTGCGTGAGCACGACAGCCATCTGCAGGATGGTCCGCACCTTGTTGCGCACGCGGTCGGCGTTCGCCTCGGCGAAGGTCTCGGCGCAGTCGCCGCCCTGGAGCAAGAACGCCTCGCCGCGCCCGGCAGCCGCGAGACGCTCGGTGAGCGTCTCGAGCTGCGCGGGCACGACGAGCGGCGGGACGGCCGCGAGGCGCTCGCTCACCGAGCGCAGGTGCTCGGCGTCGGGCCACACAGGCTGCTGCCCAGCGACCAGGGAGCGGAAGTGGTCGAGCCCCGCAGCGATCTCGGGATCGACTGTCACGCTCATGAGTGGGCGGGGGCGGGCACCAGGTCCTGGCCGATCTCGCCGAGCAGCTCGCCGAACCACTGCTGCTGCACGTCGAAGGCCTTGCCACCGGCGATGCGCGGGAACGCGATCGCCTTGAGACGGTCGCCGTCCTCCTCGTCGTGCCCGATCACGCCGGACTCGTTGCGGAAGGCGCAGTCGACGGCGAGGTCCGTCATCGACTTGATGAGGCGCAGGTCCTCGGCGTTGGCGGCCGCGGCGCGCGAGTAGTAGCCGGACTTCTGCACCATGGTCTTCTCGGCGCCGAGGAGCTCGGCGAACTGCTTCGCGAACCAGGCGCCGGGGTTGATCGTGTCGAGCTTGACGTGACCGAAGGGGTCGCGCTCGACGGTCTCTCCGGAGGCCTCGAGCTGGGCGACGATCTCGTTCATGCCTGCACCCTCGGAGAGGAAGATGTTGACGTTGCCGACCTCGTCCATGACGGTGCGCAGGCGCTTCGCCTCGGCCTCGATGTCGAGGGCGAGCTCGGGCAGGAACACCGCGTGGATGTCCCACCGCTCCTTGGTGAGGCCGATGCCCGGGACCCACTCCTTGGTGTCGAGGTTCTTGCGGTAGGCCGCAGCCGAGGCCGCCGTGAGCCAGCCGCAGTGCCTGCCCATGACCTCGTGCACGATGAGCATGCGCGGGCCCGAGCGGTGCTCGCCGATGACGTTCTCCGCGAAGTGCGCGGCCTCTTCGGCAGCGGTCCAGGCACCGAGGGACTGCTTGATCGGCACGACGTCGTTGTCGATCGTCTTGGGGAGCCCGACGACCGTGAGGTGGTAGCCGTTCTCCTCGAGGTACGCGGCGAGGTCGGCAGCCGTCGTGTTGGTGTCGTCGCCACCGATGGTGTGCAGGACGTCGACGCCGTCGGCCTTGAGGCGCTCGGCTGCCACGGTCAGCGGGTTCTCGCCCTCCTGGACGAGACCACGCTTGACGCAGTCTGCGGCGTTGGTGAGCTTGACGCGGCTGTTGCCGATCGGCGAGCCGCCGAAGCGGTGCAGCACGCCGGCGTTCTTGCGTGTCTCGGCGTCGATGACGATCTTGTTCCCGGTCAGCAGGCCGTGGTAGCCGTGCTGGTAGGCGATGATCTCGACCTCGGGTGCAAGCTCCGTGTAGCGCTCGATGAGCCCACCTACAGCGGACGAAAGACACGGGGCGAAGCCGCCTGCCGTGAGGAGCGCAACGCGACGGACCGTCATGGGAACAACCTCTCATCGTGCCCGGCCGCGAGCGCGCAGGTGCGTGCTGGTCGGGCGCTGGAATCGTACGTAAGACCGGGCGTCAGTCTACCGACGGCCCGGGGGTCTCCTGGGGCGGTTCCGGCACCTGGACGTCAGGTGCTCGGCGTCCGCCCGGCGCGCTCGGCGCAGCCGTGCCCGCCTGGGTGGCCTTGACGCCGGCGGCGAGGCGCGCCTTCTGCGTCGCGGCGTAGATGTCGACGTACTCCTGGCCCGAGATGCTCATGAGCGAGTAGAGGATCTCGTCGGTCACCGAGCGCAGGATGAAGCGGTCGTTCTCCATCCCCGCGTAGCGGGAGAAGTCGAGGGGCTCACCGATGACGATCCCGATGCGCATGGGCTTCGGGAGTCGCTTGCCGATCGGCTGGGCCTTGTCGGTACCGATCATCGCGACGGGGATGACCGGGGCGCCGGACTCGAGCGCGAGGCGGGCGACGCCGGTCTTGCCGCGGTAGAGGCGGCCGTCGGGGCTGCGGGTGCCCTCGGGGTAGATGCCGAAGAGGCCACCGTCGGCGAGCCTGTTGAGCCCTGTCCGCAGCGCCGCCTCGCTGGCCTTGCCCCCCGAGCGGTCCACGGGGATCGTGCCGACACCGCGCATGAAGCCTGCGGTGAGGCGTCCTTTGAGCCCTGTCCCGGAGAAGTACTCGGCCTTGCCGATGAAGACGATCTCGCGGTCCAGGACCAGCGGGAGGACGAAGGAGTCGATCACGGCGAGGTGGTTGCTGGCGATGATCGCCGGACCGTCGCCAGGGATGTTCTCGAGCCCGCGCACCCACGGTCGGAACATGAGTCTCAGAAGCGGCCCGACCAGGACTCGCTTCATCAGCCAGTAGAACAACCCGCCTCCTCGTGCGCCTCGCCCCTGCGGGACTCGCATCCGACTCTAGAGTGATCTCCATGTCAGGAACCACCGATGACCCCGCGAACCCGCCGGGTGAGCAGCCGGACTCGCCCGAGCAGCCGGACGGCGAGACCGCCGCGCCCGCTGACGACGACACCCAGGACCCGGAGCACGAGCAGCCACGAGGCTACAGTGCGCGGGACCGCGGCCCGATGGACCAGCGCCAGACCGATGCAGCCTGGGAGGAGATCGTCGCAGAACTCTCCGATCTTTCCACGGATCGGGCCGGTGATCTAACCGCGTCACCTGCGACGGAGGCTGGCGGCTTCGACTTCCCGGTCGCGCCCTGGGTCGACCAGCCCTCGGACGAGGCCGAGCCCCAGGGACCCGCTGCCCCGCGCGTGCACCCCTCGGGGCACCGGAGCTGGGTCGTCAGCGACGAGGCGCAGGCGGCCCGAGACGCCGAGGGCGACTTCGTCCCGCCAGACCCGGACTTCGAGCTGAGCGCAGACCGGCTGAGGAATCTCGGGTGGTTCGCCGTCGTCGCGGCGCCCGTCCTGGCCGTGCTCGCGATCGTCCTGTGGCGCGCCGCCCCGACCTCGGCCTACGTCACGCTCGTCGGAGTGTTCCTCGCGGGCGCGGCCCTGCTGGTGTGGCGCATGCCCACGCACCGCGACGACGACTCGGGGGACGGCGGCGCCGTCGTCTGACCGCCGCAGTCGTCTGACAGGCAGCGCCATACGACGAGCAGCGCCGTCTGACGAGCAGGACCGTCTGGCGGGCTCGGCCGCCCGGTCGGCGTCGTCGTCTGACGGGCGCCGTCGCACCAGGAGCAGGCCAGCCGTCGCCCACGCCTGCCAGACCTCAGGCACAGCAGGAGCCCCTCACCCGGCACGGGTGAGAGGCTCATGCTGTGTCGGCGCTGCCGCCGGAGGGCCACCAGGCCCGGTCAGCTGCGGGCGAGGTCCGCCGCGCCGACGATGCCGGCCTCGTTGCCCAGCGCTGCGAGGTCGATGCGTGCCTCGGGGCGGTGCCCACGGGCCGGGAGCGCCTGGCCGTAGGCCTCACGTGCCGGCTTGACCAGCAGGTCGCCGGCTGCGCCGACCCCTCCCCCGATGACGATCAGCTCGGGGTCCAGGAGCGCGGCGACCGATGCCGCACCCTCGCCGATCCAGCGTCCGAGCTCGGCGAGCAGCTCGATCGAGAGCGGGTCGCCGGACTGCGCGGCCATCGTGACGAGCGGGCCGTTGATGTCGTCTGCCTTGCCGTCGACGAGGTCGAGCAGGTGCGCCGCCTCGCGCGGGCGGGCGATCGCCGCCGCGCGGGCGTCACGGACGAGGGCCGAGCCAGAGGCGTACTGCTCCCAGCAGCCCTCGTGGCCGCAGCCGCAGTAGTGACCGCTCGGCACGACGCGCATGTGGCCGACCTCGGCGGCGACGCCCCAGCGCCCGCGGACGAGCTGGTTGCCGACGATGATCGCTCCGCCGAGCCCGGTACCCACCGTGAGCATGAGCATGTCGCTCGCATCGCGGCCGACCCCGAAGCGGAACTCGGCCCAGCCGGCCGCGTTCGCGTCGTTCTCGACGACGATCGGCACGTCCGTGCCGATGAGCTCTCCGACGCGAGCGGCGATCGGGTAGTCGCGCCACGCGATGTTGGGGGCGAAGTTCACCGAGGTCCGGTCCGAGCTGACGAAGCCGGCGGCGGCGAGGCCGACGGCGCCGATCTCGTAGTCCTTGGACAGCTCGCGGTAGACCTCGGCGATGGCCCGGTCGATGCTCGACGCGTCGTCAGGCTCTGTGCTCACCCGGGTCTGAGCGAGGATCTGACCCTTCTCGTCCACCACCCCAGCCGCGATCTTCGTCCCGCCGATGTCGACCCCGATGGCGTGCATGAACAATTCCTCACTCACTCGACGTGTGACGCATCCCTGTGCGACCCGCACAGCAGCGTACTCAGGTCTGAGGTGTCGCCGCACACTCGATGACCGGCTAGTCTCGGACCCCCGTCGACCACTGCCACTGGAGTCAGCATGGACGAGTTCCACACCCCCGCCCTCATCACCGTCGATCCGGGCAAGAACCTCAACGATCTGCTGGCCAGCAGGGTCGAGGACTCGGGTGACGAACCGTTGATGGAACGCAAGGAGGAGAGCGGGTCGTGGACGTCGGTCTCGGCCCGCGAGTTCGACTCGCAGGTCGACGCTGTCGCGAAGGGCCTCGTGGCCCTGGGTGTCGCCCCTGGCGACCACGTCGGCATCATGTCGCGCACCCGCTACGAGTGGTCGCTGCTCGACTGGGCCATCTGGCGCGCCGGTGCCGTGACGGTGCCGCTGTACGAGACGTCGAGCGCCGACCAGGTCGAGTGGATCTTGTCGGACGCCGACGTCAGGCTGCTCGTCGTCGAGACCTCCGAGCACGCGAGCACCGTCGAGGCCGCGCGGACGGGTGCCCCGGGGCTGCGGTCTGTCCACACCATCGACGACGGTGCGATCGACGAGCTCGTGGCGGCCGGGGCGAGCGTCCCCGACGAGGAGATCCTCCGTCGTCGCAGCCTCGCAGGCCTCGAGGACGTCGCGACGATCATCTACACCTCGGGCACGACGGGCCGCCCCAAGGGCGCCGAGCTCACGCACGGCAACTTCTACGTGCTCACGGTCAACGCCTCCGAGGGCCTGCGCGAGGTCCTGCACCACGGACGGCGCCGCACGCTGCTGTTCATGCCGCTCGCGCACGTCTTCGCGAGGTTCATCCACGTGCTCGTCGTCCCGGCGGGATCGGTGCTCGGCCACACCCCCGACACCGCGACGCTGCTCGAGGACCTCGCCGGCTTCCAGCCCTCGTACATCCTCTCGGTCCCGAGGGTCTTCGAGAAGGTCTACAACTCCTCCGAGCAGAAGGCCGCGGCGGGCGGCAAGGTCAAGATCTTCCGGTGGGCGGCCTCGACGGCGATCGCCTACTCCCGCGCGCTCGACGAGGAAGGCGGGCCCGGGCTGGCGCTGCGGGCTCGGCACAAGCTCGCCGACGTGCTCGTCCTCGGCAAGCTGCGCACAGCCCTCGGCGGGCACGTGAAGCACGCTGTCTCGGGCGGCGCTGCCCTCGGGGAGCGCCTCGGGCACTTCTACAGGGGGGTCGGCCTCGTCGTCCTCGAGGGATACGGGCTCACCGAGACCACAGCACCCACGAGCGTGAACCTGCCGGGCCTGAGCAAGATCGGGACCGTCGGTCCGCCCCTCCCGGGGCACGGCGTGAGGCTCGAGGCCGACGGCGAGATCTTGCTCAAGGGTCCGCACGTGTTCCGCGGGTACCACGGAAACCCTGAGGCGACGGCCGAGGCCTTCACAGCCGACGGCTGGTTCCGCACGGGGGACATCGGCTCCCTCGACGAGCAGGGCTACCTGCGCATCACCGGCCGCAAGAAGGAGATCATCGTGACCGCGGGCGGCAAGAACGTCGCCCCCGCAGTCCTCGAAGACCGTCTGCGCTCGCACCCGCTGGTCAGCCAGGTCGTCGTGGTGGGTGACGCCAAGCCGTTCATCGCGGCCCTGGTGACCCTCGACGTCGAGAGCCTCCCGGGCTGGCTCAGCTCGCACGGCAAGCCCGCGATGTCCCTCGAGGAGGCTCTCGTCGACACCGACGTGCTCACCTCGATCGACGCCGGCGTGCAGCGCGCCAACCGTGCGGTCTCCCGAGCGGAGTCGATCCGCAAGTTCTCGCTGCTCCCCTCGGACTTCACGGTGGCCAACGGATACCTCACCCCCTCGCTCAAAGTGAAGCGCTCCCTCGTGCTCGTCGACTTCGACGACGCCGTCGAGGCGCTCTACGCGGACGGCTCCGAGCAGCACGGCTAGCCCCGCCCGCCGACGCCTCCCGGGCACCCGCCGGCAGCTCTGTCGGTGGGTGCCCGTAGTCTCGCCGGCATGCACGCGCAGCGCTCGAACGACCTCCGCCCAGCCCCTGGCCCCCGGGACGCCGGGAAGCGGCTGCCGGGTGCCCTGCGGACCGTCAGCGGGACGCTGCGCTCCCCGGGCCCCGTCGACATGTCCGGCACCCCCGTGCAGCTCGGGCTCGACGAGCTCGGCACACCCCTGAGCGACGTGACCTTCGTCGTCGTCGACCTCGAGACCACGGGTGGTTCGTCGAAGGACTCGGGGATCACCGAGATCGGTGCGGTCAAGGTCCGGGGCGGCGAGGTGATCGGCGAGTTCCAGTCGCTGGTCAACCCTGGTGTGCCCGTGCCGGCCTTCATCGCCCGGCTGACCGGCATCACGACGCTCATGGTCGCGAGCGCGCCCGGCATCGAGCTGGTGCTGCCGTCCTTCCTCGAGTTCGCCCGCGGGGCCGTGCTGGTCGCCCACAACGCCCCCTTCGACATCTCCTTCCTCAAGGCGGCCGCACGTCGCATGGACCTCGCATGGCCAGGCAACCAGGTGCTCGACACCGTGCCTCTCGCCCGGCGGGTCGTGACCCGGGACGAGGCCCCCAACCACAAGCTCGGCACGCTCGCGGCCCTCTTCCGGGCGACAGTCACCCCGGACCACCGGGCGCTCTCAGACGCCCGCGCGACCGTCGACGTGATGCACGCGCTCTTCGACCGGATGGCTCCCCTGGGCATCACGCACCTCGAAGACCTCGCCACGGCGACAGACCCCGTCCCGGACGACATCCGCAAGCGCCGCCACCTCGCCGACGACATGCCGAGCGGTCCGGGGGTCTACATGTTCGTCGGGCCGGCCGACGAGGTGCTCTACGTCGGGACGTCGAAGAACGTGCGCACCCGTGTGCGCAGCTATTTCACGGCCGCCGAGAAGCGCAGCCGCATGACCGAGATGATCCGGCTGGCCGTGAGCGTGCGCGCCGTGCCGTGCGCGACAGACCTCGAGGCCAGGGTGCGCGAGCTCAGGCTCATCACCGAGCACGCGCCCAGGTACAACCGGCGGTCCAAGCACCCAGAGCGCATGCACTGGGTGCGGTTGTCCGCGGAGGCCTACCCGCGGCTCACCGTCGTGCGCGACGGCGCCGCCGGCCCCGGGGAGGCTGTCGTCGGCCCCTTCGTCTCGAGGTCCAGGGCGACCGAGGCCGTCGAGGCCCTCCAGTCGGCGCACCAGGTGCGCCAGTGCACCAAGAAGCTCCCCGCTGTGCCGTCGGCCTCCGCCTCAGCCTGCGTCCTCGCCGAGATGGGCCGCTGCTCGGCCCCGTGCGTCCGCCCCGAGGCCCGTCCCGCGACGGCTCCGGCCGACGACTACGCCGACGTCGTGGCCGGGCTCGCCCGGTCGATGGCGCACGACCCGAGCCCCGTGGTGACAGCGCTCGCCCGGCGCATCGCCGAGCACGTCGAGCAGCAGCGCTTCGAGGACGCCGGGACCGACCGCGACAGGCTCGAGGCCTTCCTCGCCGGTGCCTCGCGTGCCCAGCGGCTCGCGCCCGTCGTGGCCAGCCCGCAGATCGTCGCTGCACGACCGACCGAGACCGCCGGCTGGGAGATCGTGGTCGTGCGGTACGGGCGGCTCGCGACGACTGCGGTCTGCAAGCACGGCCAAGACCCGCTCGCTGCCGTCGCCTCCGCCGTCGCCGTCGCCGAGCACGTCGTCCCCCCGACCTCGGCAGGTCCTGCGTGCCACCCCGAGGAGACCGACCTCGTCGTCGCGTGGTTGCGGTCCCCCGGCGTGCGGCTCGTCGAGACCGACCTGCCGCTCACCTGCCCTGTCTCAGGAGCCGAGAAGTACGTCGTCGGCAGGTCGACGGCCGAGGTCGTCTCGGCCGCGGGCTGAGCGCGGCATACTGAGACGAGCACAGCCCGACCCACCGGCTCCGAGGAGACAGATCGTGCCCACAGCCATCGTCATGATCGACACCGACCAGGCCCTCATCCCCGAGGCCGCGACGAAGATCGCCGAGGTCGAGGGCGTCTCGGCCGTCTACTCGGTCACGGGCGAGGTCGACCTCATCGCGATGGTCCACGTGCAGGACCACAACCAGTTCGCCGACGTGATCGCCGACAGGATCAGCAAGGTCCCCGGCGTGCGCCGCACGCGGACCTACCTCGCCTTCCGCGAGTTCTCGAGCAGCGACCTCGACGCGGCCTTCGCCCTGGGTCTCGAAGACTGAGTCCTCGACGCACCCGGCTCAGGCCGCAGCAGCCGCCCAGCGGTCCAGGACTCCGCGGGCGCTGCCCGAGTCGATCGACTCGGCCGCGTGCCGCATCCCGGCCGTGAGCCGCTCGACGAGCGTGCCCTCCGAGGTCCCCTCGAGGCTGCCGTCCGCGACGAGCGCCGCAGCGGCGTTGAGCAGGACGGTCTCGCGCACGGGTCCCGTCGAGCCGTCGAGCAGCGCCTGGGCGACACCGGCGTTGTAGGCGGCGTCGGCCCCCCGGAGGTCGTCGACCGAGATCGCGGTGAGCCCGAGGTCTCCGACAGCGTCGAGCGTCGAGGTGGTCACGACCCCGTCGCGCACCTCCCACACGTCCGCGAGCGAGGTCGCCGCGAGCTCGTCGAGGCCGTCCTGGCCGCGGAAGACGAGCGCCTGGGTCCCCCGGCTGCCGAAGACCCCGGCGACGATGGGCGCCATCCGCGCGTCGGCGACCCCGACGGCCGTGGCACGCGGCTGCGACGGGTTCGTCAACGGACCGAGGAAGTTGAACGCCGTCGGGATCCCGAGGTCACGGCGGGCTGCGGCCGCGTGCTTCATCGACGGGTGGAACACCTGGGCGAAGCAGAAGGTGATGCCGACCTCGGAGGCGATCTCCGCGACCCGCCGTGCGGGCTGGTCGAGCCGGATGCCGAGGGCCTCGAGGACGTCGGCCGACCCCGAGGACGACGACGACGCGCGGTTGCCGTGCTTGACCACGGTGATCCCGGTCCCGGCCAGGACGATCGCGGACATGGTCGAGATGTTCACGGTGTGGGCGCGGTCGCCGCCGGTCCCGACGATGTCGAGGGTCGGCCCGTCGACACGGCACGGCACCGAGTGGTCGAGCATGGCGTCGGCGAGCCCCGTGAGCTCCGCGACGGTCTCACCCTTGGAGCGGAGCGCGACGAGGAAGCCTGCCAGCTGGACCGGGGTCGCAGCGCCAGACATCACCGAGTCCATGGCCCACGCAGTCTGGCGCGCGGAGAGGTCCTGGCCCGCGACGAGCACCGAGGTGAGGTCGGGCCACGACGACGGGACGTCGGACGACGTCGGCGTGCGGGGAGCGGAGGTCGGGCGCGGCGCGGGTGCCGCGGTCACAGGGCCGCACCGGCGACGACCTCGCCGGCCAGCACGCGACGGACCGCACGCTGGAGCTCGATCGGGTCGATGGGCCTGGGCACAGCGACGTCGGCGAGCGACCAGGACGCGAGCCAGGCGTCCTGGGGACGGCCGGTGAGCAGCAGGACCGGCGGGCACTCGAAGATCTCGTTCTTGAGCTGACGGCACACGCCCATGCCACCGGCCTTGTCGGCCTCCCCGTCGAGGATCATCAGGTCGATCCCCCCGAGGTCTGCGCGTCGGACGACCTCGGCGTGCGTGGCGACGTCGAGCCACTCGATCACGGTGCCGGCTGAGTCGGCGACCGACCCGACAGCGCCGCGGACGGTCTCGCGCACCGAGGAGTCGTCCGAGTAGAGCAGGATCGTGCGTACGGGAGCTGCGGTCGCCATGAGTCCTAGGTCCTCGCTGTCGCTGGTCGGCACCCCTGCCGACGAGCTGTCGCGCGGCCAGGATGTGGGTCTCCTGAGCATCTTGGCACGGATCCGACCCGCCGTGCGGCCCCGTTTTGGTGACAGTTGTGAACGCTCCGTCACGAGATGGCCACAGAACCGCCCGCCGTTGCAGCATTGTGAGATTCAGCGGCCTGAATCGGTGGGTCCTAGGGCCCACCATCCCCCGTTCGTCAGCCATAATGATGGGGTGTCGACTGCAACGGCTGCCCCCAGCACCCACACCCACGTCAGCGTGAACCGCCCGAACCCCGTGTCGGTCGGAACCATCGTCTGGCTCGCGAGCGAACTCATGTTCTTCGCGGGCCTCTTCGCGATGTACTTCACCATCCGGGCGACGATCTCTCCTGAGGAATGGGCGGAGGGTACCTCCCACCTCAACCTCACCTTCGCGGCGATCAACACCTCCGTCCTGGTCCTGTCATCGGTGACCTGCCAGATGGGCGTGTGGGCCGCAGAGCGGATGCAGCCGCGCCGCTCCGGCTCGATCTTCGCCGTGAACCGGTGGGGCATGAACGAGTGGATGACGCTCACCTACCTCATGGGCTCGTTCTTCGTCGCCGGTCAGATCTTCGAGTACTCGGAGCTGGTCGAGGCCGGCCTGACGATCTCGTCGAGCCCGTACGGGTCGGTCTTCTACCTCGCGACGGGGTTCCACGGCATCCACGTGGTCGGTGGGCTCATCGCCTTCTTGTTCCTGCTCGGTCGGTCCTTCACCGCCAAGAACTTCGGTCACCACGAGGCCACCACGGCGATCGTCGTGTCGTACTACTGGCACTTCGTCGACGTCGTGTGGATCGCGCTCTTCGGCGTCATCTACTTCCTCCGGTGACGACACCCTCCCCGCACCACCTGCTCCACCCTGAGAACCCCGGTCCGGCTCCCCAGCCGGCCACAGCCCCCGAACACCCATCTTGTGAGACGAGGATCCATCCGTGAAGGCACTCGCCGCCCGCCGACACCACCGGCTCACGCCGGTCGTGCTGATGCTGCTGGCGCTGCTGGTGACCGGCGGCCTGTACGCCGTCCTGTCGCCCACGTCGGCCAGCGCCGACACTGCTGCGACCACTGACATCGAAGCCGGTGAAAAACTCTTCCAGGCGAACTGCGCCACGTGCCACGGCATCAACGCCGAAGGCCGTGACGAGGTCCCCTCGCTCATCGGTGTGGGTGCAGCCTCGGTGAACTTCCAGGTGGGCACCGGCCGTATGCCGATGCAGATGAACAGCCCGCAGGCTCCGGCCAAGCCGGCCCAGTTCGACGCCGAGCAGACCAACCAGCTCGCCGCCTACGTCGCCTCGCTGGGCCCCGGCCCTGCCACGCCGACCGAGGAGCAGGTCAACCCTGAGCTCGGCGACGCGTCGAACGGCTCGGCGATCTTCCGCACCAACTGCGCCATGTGCCACAACGCCGTCGGCGCCGGTGGAGCGCTCTCCGAGGGCAAGTACGCACCCGCCCTCACGGGGACCACCCCGACGCACATCTACGAGGCCATGCTCACCGGCCCGCAGTCGATGCCCGTCTTCAACGACGCGACCATCACCCCCGAGGAGAAGCGCGACGTCATCGCGTACCTCGTCGAGCAGCGCGAGGGATCCGCCGGTGGCGCAGACCTCGGCAACCTCGGCCCTGTCAGCGAGGGCCTGTGGGTGTGGATCGTCGGCATCGGAGCCCTCATCGGGTGCGCAGTGTGGATCGGAGCAAAGTCCTCATGACCGAGCACAACTCGTCGGAGCTCACCACCTCGACCGGTGGGCAGCAGCTCGAGACCTTCCCGGACCCGGGCGTCCCGGAGCACAAGCTCCGCATGGCCGACAAGGACCCGAAGGCCGCCAAGCGCGCCGAGCGACAGACCGTGGTGCTGTTCGCGATCTCGATCCTGGGCACCATCGGCATGATCGTCGCCTTCTTCGTCTTCCGCCTCGAGGGCACGACCGAGAGCACCCGCAACGCGAACCTCGCCGTGGGTCTCGGGCTCTTCTTCGCGCTCATGGGCATCGGCCTCGCCGCCGTGCACTGGGCAAAGACCCTCATGTCCGACCACGAGCACGTCGACGAGCGCCACCCGCAGCGTGGCTCTGACGACGTCCGCGAGGCCGCGATCGCCGAGCTCAAGGCCGGCGCCGAAGACTCCGGCATCGCCCGCCGCCCTCTGCTCAAGGGCGCCGTGGTCACCGCGCTCGCACTCTTCCCGCTCACCATCGCCGTGCCGCTCGTCAGCTCGGTCGGCGGGGACTGGGACATCAGCAAGTTCAAGCACACCATCTGGAAGCGCGGCACCCGCCTCGCCATCGACCCCAACGGTCGTCTCATCAAGGCCGCTGACGTCACCATCGGCTCTGTCGTCCACGTCATCCCTGACGTGCCCGAGGAAGAGCGTCGATCGCACGAGTGGATCACGGAGAAGGCCAAAGCGGTCGTGCTCCTGGTCCGTCTCGACCCTGCAGACCTGAAAGAGTCCGAAGAGCGCAAGACGTGGTCCCACGAGGGCATCGTCGCGTACTCGAAGATCTGCACTCACGTCGGCTGCCCCGTCGCGCTCTACGAGCAGCAGACACACCACCTCCTGTGCCCGTGCCACCAGTCGACCTTCGATGTCGCCGACGGAGCAAAGGTCGTCTTCGGTCCTGCGAAGCGCCCGCTGCCCCAGCTGCCCATCGCCGTCGACGACGAGGGCTACCTCATCGCACAGGACGACTTCGACGAGCCTGTGGGCCCGAGCTACTGGGGACGCCTGAAATGACAACAACCCAAGCACCGAAGCCGGTGGCTGCGACCGCCGACTACCTCGACCAGCGCACGGGCATCTCGCACGCGGTCAAGGGGTTCGCCCGCAAGGTGTTCCCCGACCACTGGTCCTTCCTCCTGGGCGAGGTCGCCCTCTACTCCTTCGTGGTGCTTCTCATCTCGGGTGTCTTCCTGACGATGTTCTTCGTGCCCTCGATGGGCCTCGTCGAGTACCACGGCCCGTTGTCCTCGATGAGCGGCCAGCTGATGTCCGAGGCCTTCGCCTCGACGCTCAAGCTGTCCTTCGAGGTCCGCGGCGGTCTGCTGATGCGCCAGATCCACCACTGGGCTGCGCTGCTCTTCATGGCGTCGATCGTCACGCACATGATGCGCGTGTTCTTCACGGGCGCCTTCCGCAAGCCGCGTGAGCTCAACTGGATGGTCGGCTTCGTGCTGATGATCCTCGGTCTGCTCGCCGGCTTCACCGGCTACTCGCTCCCCGACGACGTGCTCTCCGGCAACGGCCTGCGCATCACCGACGGTGTCGTCAAGTCGATCCCCGTCATCGGGTCCTACCTGTCGTACTTCATCTTCGGCGGCGAGTTCCCGGGCGAGGACATCATCCCGAGGCTCTTCACGCTGCACATCCTCGTGGTGCCAGCGCTGATCCTCGCGCTGATCGGTCTCCACCTGCTGTTCGTGGTGCTGCACAAGCACACGCAGTACCCCGGTGGCGGCCGCACGAACAACAACGTGGTCGGCTTCCCGCTGTTCCCCGTCTACGTGGCCAAGGCCGGTGGTTTCTTCTTCATCGTCTTCGGCGTCATCGCCCTCATGGGTGCCACCATGGCGATCAACAACGTCTGGAACTACGGACCGTACGACCCCTCCCCCGTCGGCGCCGGTGCTCAGCCCGACTGGTACATGCTGTTCCTCGAGGGTTCGCTGCGACTCATGCCGGGCCAGCCCGAGTTCGTCATCGCCGGGTGGACGCTGTCGCTCAACGTCCTCATCCCCGCGGTGGTCATCCCCGGACTACTGTTCACCTTCCTCGCGGTGTACCCCTTCGTCGAGGCGGCCGTCACCAAGGACAAGCGCGAGCACCACGTGCTCGACCGCCCGCGCAACGTCCCGGTCCGCACCGGCCTGGGCGTCGCCTTCCTCACGGCGTTCATCATCCTGGCGCTCGCCGGGTCGAACGACCTCATCGCGACGCACTTCCACCTGTCGATCAACTCGATCACCTGGGTGTTCCGCTTCGCGTTCTTCCTCGCACCTGTCGCGGCGTTCTGGATCACGAAGCGCATCTGCCTCGGTCTCCAGCGCAAGGACCGCGAGCTCGTGCTCCACGGTCACGAGACCGGACGCATCGTCCGCTTCGCGAACGGTGAGTACATCGAGGTGCACAAGCCCCTCGACGAGCAGGAGCGGTGGCTGCGCGTCGGCTACGAGGCCAACCGTCCGCTCGAGATCGCTCCTCGTGAAGACGCACGCGGGGTGCGTCGCAAGGGCTACGCCTTCGACCGTCAGCTGCAGAAGCTCTCTGGCTTCTTCTTCGAGGACCGGGTCGAGCCCGTCACCCCGGCCGAGCTGGCGGCGGCGCACTCGCACGGTGAGCACGACCAGCTCGACTCGAGCGACTCGGCTGCCCAGCAGGACCCCGTGAGGGACGCCACTGGTCACGGAGTGGTCACGGACGAGCACAAGCACTGAAGGTACGGCACAGTAGGTGGATGGCCCGCGAACTGAAATCCCTGGTGGGAACATGTTCGCGGGCCTTCCGCGTTATGCAGTGAGTCGCGGCCCCTCGGCTGCGAACGACGTCTAGGAGGACATCGGAATGGCTGTCTACACCCTTCCTGAGCTCGGCTACGACTACGGTGCGCTCGAGCCGCACATCTCTGGTCGCATCATGGAGCTCCACCACTCCAAGCACCACCAGGCCTACGTGACCGGCGCCAACACCGCGCTCGAGAAGCTCGCGGACGCCCGCGAGAGCGGCGACCTGGCCGCGGTCAACCTCCACGAGAAGAACCTCGCGTTCAACCTCGGTGGGCACATCAACCACTCCGCCTTCTGGACGAACCTCTCCCCCGAGGGTGGCGGCGAGCCCACGGGTGACCTCGCTGAGACCATCGGCAACGACTTCGGCTCCTTCGAGGCCTTCAAGAAGCACTTCGCGGCCGTCGCCGCAGGTGTGCAGGGCTCCGGCTGGGCGATCCTCGCCTGGGACTCGATCGGCCAGAAGCTCATCATCGTCCAGCTGTACGACCAGCAGGGCAACATCCCGATGGGCCTGACCCCGATCGTCCTCCTGGACGTCTGGGAGCACGCGTACTACCTCGACTACCAGAACGTCCGTGCCGACTACGTCACGGCCTGGTGGAACCTGGTCAGCTGGGATGACGCAGCAGCACGTCTCGCGCGCGCGAAGACCCAGACCTCGGGTCTGATCGTCCCATGAGCACCACCTGAGGCGCCTCCGGGGCGCTGAAGACCACGAGAAGGCCCCGTCGGCCCCCTTCCCGCTCCTCGTCCACGAGGTGGCGGCAGGGAGCCGGCGGGGCCTTCTCGCGTCGTGGGTGGGCGGCGAGGCGTCCGTCACGGGTGCACGGCGAGGCGGCGCCCGATCAGTCGTGCGCGGCTGGCGGGCCGTCCTGCGACGCAGCAGGATCAGACTTCAGCGCTGCTCCACCGGTGAGGAGAGCGCCACCTCCCGCCGTCGTGGAACGATCTGCGGACGTCTCGGTCCCCTCCCCCGCAGGACGACCTGTCCGGGCCTGACCCACGGCATCTCCGCGTCCGGTCGAGCGTCGTCGGCGGCGGAGGATCCACAGCGCGACCGCACCGACCAGCGCCACGAGGACGAGCCAGGGCAGCAGCACCCCCAGGACGGTCGCTGCGACTGCCAGAGCCGTGACCAAGGCGTCCCAGCCCGTAGAGAGCCCGCCCAGGAACCCTGACACCTCGTCCTCGTCGGGTGCCGGCTCCTGGTCGGTCGCGTACACAGAGATCTCGAGCGTCGCCATGGACGTGAGGTCGTCGATGCCCGCCTGCTCGGTGAGCAGCTGTTCCAGCTCCGACTGGCGGGTGGTGAGCTCGCCCTCGACGGCCAGCAGGTCCGCCATGGACCCCGCGCCGGAGAGCAGCTCTTCGAGACGCGTGATGGCGACCTTCTTCGCGGAGATCCGCGTCTCGAGGTCGGCTACCTGCTTGGTCACGTCGGACGACGACAGGTCGACCTCGGTGACCTTCCCGATGCCCCTCAACGAGTCGATCATCGGCTGCACCTCGCCCGGAGGAACCCGGACCGTCAGACGCGCCTGCGCGGGCCGCGAGCCCTCTCCCTGGGACTCCGAGCGGCCGTCGAGGTATCCGCCGGCCCCCTCGACAGCTCCGGCGACGAGGTCCGCCACCGCGATCGGGTCGTCGGCTGTCAGGACGATCGTCCCGTTGACGATGACCGAGCGGTCAGCCTCGGCCCCGCCGACTGTCGCGGCGAGTGGTTCTGAGGCCGCCGCGGCAGGTTCTGCGCCGCCTGCGCTGTCAGCACCGTCCACGCTGCCCGAGCGGTCTGAGGCCGCCTGGTCGACGCTCCCCACAGTGCTCTCTGCTCCTGACGAGCAGCCCGCGAGCACCGCGGCCACCGCGAGGACTGCCACGGTCCCCCACCTGCGTCGAGGTCCGCCCTGTGCACCGCGTCGTGTCGTCATGGCGACCACACTAGAGAGCCTCGACCGCCGCGTGACCGACCTGGTCGAGAACGTTGCTCAACCGAGTCGAGACCGAGATCAGACCGGTACGTCGCGACGTGCAAGCGACGCGGTCTGCTCGACAGCACGGCCTGTCACGGGCCACCGGGGCACGAGGAAGGCCCCGGACCGTGTGGTCCGGGGCCTTGCCTGTGGTGAAGATCTGAGGTCGGCGTGAGCCTGCCAGAGAGGTGTCGATCAGTGGGCGTGCTGTCCGCGAGAGAACTCGAAGACCCAACCCACGAGCGCGAGCATCGAGAACACGACGCCGATCCCGAAGACCCACCAGCCGACGGCGAGCCCGAGGAAGCAGACACCGGCGCCAGCGGCGATCGCGAGCGGCCACCAGCTCCAGGGTGAGTACACACCCTGCTCGCCGGCGCCCTGCTCGATCTCGCCGAAGGCGTCGTCCTCCGGGCGGGGGTCCATGCGCTTGGCGGTCGCGCCGAGGTAGAAGCCGATCATGCCGACGAGGCCGATCGACAGGAACAGCCCGGTGGTGCCTACGGGCTCCCAGTCGCTCCAGAAGCCGTAGACCACGGCTACCAGGAGGAAGAAGGGGGCGAGGTAGGTGAACAGCTTGCTCTCGATCTTCATCGGGGCTCTCCTGCGTTCTCGTCTCCGGGACCGTTGATGACACGGTCCTTCGCCAGGGACTGCTGACCACGGCGGTCACCCTCACCGTAGATCTGGTCGAGGGGACCAGGGTCGACGGCGTGGTGGTCCATCGCCGCAACCTCAGGGTGGTGCAGGTCGAAGGCGGGACGCTCGGACCGGATGCGCGGCAGCGACGTGAAGTTGTGCCGCGGCGGCGGGCAGGACGTCGCCCACTCGAGCGAGGAGCCGAAGCCCCACGGGTCGTCGACCGTGACCAGCGGCGCGTTGCGCCAGGTGACGTAGACGTTCCAGAGGAAGGGCAGCGTCGAGGCCGCGAGGATGAACGAGCCGACCGTCGAGATCTGGTTCATCCAGGTGAAGCCCTCTTCAGGCATGTAGTCCGCGTAACGACGCGGCATGCCGGCGACGCCCAGCCAGTGCTGGACGAGGAAGGTCGCGTGGAACCCGACGAACAGCAGCCAGAAGTGGATCTTGCCGAGGCGCTCGTTGAGCATGCGCCCGGTGAACTTGGGCCACCAGAAGTAGAAGCCTGCGAACATCGCGAAGACGACGGTCCCGAAGACGACGTAGTGGAAGTGCGCGACCACGAAGTACGTGTCCGACACGTGGAAGTCGAGGACCGGGCTCGAGAGGATGACTCCGGTGAGACCACCGAAGAGGAAGGTCACGAGGAAGCCGATCGACCACAGCATCGGCGTCTCGAAGGTGAGCTTGCCGCGCCACATCGTGCCGATCCAGTTGAAGAACTTCACACCTGTCGGGACGGCGATCAACATCGTCATGAAGGAGAAGAACGGCAGCAGGACGGCGCCGGTGACGTACATGTGGTGAGCCCACACCGTCACGGAGAGCGCAGCGATCGCGATCGTCGCGTAGACCAGCCCCTTGTAGCCGAAGATCGGCTTGCGGCTGAAGACCGGGAAGATCTCGCTGACGATGCCGAAAAACGGCAGCGCGATGATGTACACCTCGGGGTGCCCGAAGAACCAGAAGAGGTGCTGCCAGAGGATGGCGCCACCGTTCTCCGGGTTGAAGATCTGCGCTCCGAGCCTGCGGTCGGCGCCGAGGGCGAAGAGCGCGGCGGCCAGGGGCGGGAAGGCCATGAGCACGAGGATGCTCGTCACCAGGGTGTTCCAGGTGAAGATCGGCATGCGGAACATCGTCATGCCGGGGGCGCGCATCGTGATGATCGTGGTGATGAAGTTGACGCCACCGAGGATGGTGCCGAACCCGGTCATCGCCAGGCCGAAGACCCAGAGGTCACCGCCGAGGCCCGGGCTGAACGTCGTGTTCGACAGCGGCGCGTAGGCGAACCACCCGAAGGAGGCTGCACCCTGCGGCGTGAAGAAGCCGGCCGAGGCGATGAGCCCACCGAAGAGGTAGAGCCAGTACGCGAACATGTTCAGTCGCGGGAAGGCGACGTCAGGTGCACCGATCTGCAGCGGCATGATGATGTTGGCGAAGCCGGCGAACAGCGGAGTCGCGAAGAGCAGCAGCATGATCGTGCCGTGCATGGTGAAGAGCTGGTTGTACTGCTCGTTGCTCTGCACGATCTGGATGCCGGGCTCGAAGAGCTCCGCACGGATCACCAGGGCCATGAGGCCACCGATGCAGAAGAAGACGAACGAGGTGATCAGGTACATGTACCCGATCGTCTTGTGGTCGGTCGAGGTGATCCACTTGATCACCGTGCGACCGAGGGTCTGGCGCCCCGGCGCGAGGCCGGGGATCTTCTCGACGTGAGTGTCGGTGTCGACAGCCATCAGTTCTCACCCTCCGCGGCGGCGTTGCCAGCCTCGCTCTGCTGACGGTTCAGGTCGAGCCCCAGCTGTCCGGTCTGGCCGGCCTGCTCGAGCTCTGCCATGTGGGCGTCGTACTCCTCGCGGGAGACCACGGCGACGTTGAAGAGCATCCCGGAGTGGAACTCTCCGCAGAGCTCGGCGCACTTGCCGGCGTACACACCCTCGCGGGTCGGTGTCACCTGCCAGACGTTGGTCCGGAACGGGATCATGTCCATCTTGTCGAGGAAGGCCGGGATCCAGAAGGAGTGGATGACGTCACGGGACTCGAGCTGGAACTCGACGACCTCGTTGACGGGCAGGTAGAGCGTCGGGAACTGCGAGTTGGTCCCGACACCTCCGAGCTCGTTCTCGAGGGAGCCGACGTCCTCGGCGTGCTGGCCGGTCTCGTAGACGTCGTCGTCCAGGTAGTTGAAGTCCCAGCTCCACTGCTTGCCGATCACCTGGATCGTCACGTCGGGCTCGGCGTCGGTCGCACGGACCTCGGTCATGTCGCGCTGCGTGAAGAAGAAGAGCACGCCGACCATGACGATCGGGACGAGCGTGTACATGATCTCGAGCGGCAGGTGGTACCTGGTCTGGATCGGGAGCGTGTGGTCGTCCTTGCGCTTCCGGTAGGCGACGACGCACCAGAGCATGAGAGCCCAGGTGATGATCCCGACGATCAGCGCAGCGACCCAGGAGCCCACCCACATGTCGGTGATCCGGTCGGTCTGGTTGGTCGTGGGGCCGTCGGAGTAACCCGGCAGGAAGCCACGCTGGGCTTCGGCCGAGCATCCGGACACGGCGACGGAGACGATCGCGGCAGCTATGACCAGCTTGCCGACCGTCTTTCGACTGCGGTTGGGGCGTTCCGAGCGCAAAGGGGGGCCTTTCACTTCACGTCCTGCACACCAACCGTGTTCGGGCAGCACACAGGACCTTCGTCCTCGATGACATGAAGCCTAGCCTGGACAGGGGCCTGGCAAGTCCCCGACATCGCCGTGATGACGTGTGAGACGTGGCACGAGGACCGCTTTGCTCACAGGAGTCGTCGGAGTGTCACGAACAGTGCCGTCGTGGGGCTCCGCCAGCACTCTTGACCCCGGTGGCAGGTGCCCACGACGACCCCGCCGGGCCTCGCGGGACCGGTGTCCCACGCTCGACTACCGTGGACGAGTGCCCGATGCCACCACTCCCGCTGCTCTCTCCTCTGCTCCTGGCCGCGTCCACCTCGACGCCGGCGGGAGCGCCCGCCTGCTGCCCGATGCGCACGAGGCCTTCACACGAGCACTGGCCGAAGGCTGGGCCGATCCCCGTCGGCTGCACTCGGAGGGACGCCGCGCCGCCTCCATGCTCGACGGAGCCCGCGGGGCGGTCGCCGAGGCCCTGGGCGCCCGGACCGAAGAGGTGCACTTCGCCCCCTCCCACGCGGCGGCGCAGCACGCGGCGGTCAGGGCCGTGACCCTCGGCCGCCGGAGGGTCGGCGGGTCCGTCGTGACGTCAGCGGTCGAGCGGGCCGCCGTCCTCGAGGCGTCGGGCTTCGCGGTGCGGCGGCACCGGTCCACCGTCGAGGGCTCGACCGCCGAGCACGTCTTCGTGCCGGTCGGACGCAGCGGAGCCGTCGACCTCGATGCTCTCGAGAGCGCGACGACGGCCCCCGGTGTCTCGCTCCTGGCTCTCCAGCACTCCAACGGCGAGGTCGGGACCCTCCAGCCGCTCGCCAGGGCCCACGAGGTAGCCCGCGCCGCCCGCGTCCCGCTGCTCGTCGACGCCGGCGCAGCCGTCGGCCACGTCCCCGTCGGTGACGACTGGGACGTGCTGACCGCTGATCCTGCCGACTGGGGTGGCCCGGGTGGGACCGGGGTCCTCGTCGTCCGGCAGGGCGTGCGCTGGCAGGCCGACTGGCCCGAAGACCAGGACCGTTGGTTCCCGGGCGGGACGAACGTCCCCGCCGCATTCGCGGCAGCCGTCGCACTCCAGGCGGCGACTGCAGACCGCGCCGCCCAAGACGCCCGTAGACGCGCCCTCGTGGACACGATCCGGACTCAGGTCCCGCTGCTCGTCCCGGACGTCGACCTCGTCGGCGACCCCGTCGACAGGCTCCCCCACGTCGTGACCTTCTCGTGCCTGTACGTCGACGGCGAGGCGCTCGTCGGCGAGCTGGACAGGGCGGGCTTCGCCGTCGGTTCCGGGTCGGCGTGCACGTCGAGCGCCCTCGAGCCGAGCCACGTGCTCGCGGCGATGGGATCGCTGACCCACGGCAACGTGCGGATCGCTCTCGACAGGTCCACGACTGCAGACGACGTCGACAGGTTCCTCGCTGTCCTGCCGGGGGCCGTGGCCAGGGTGCGTGCAGCGCTCGGGGTCGAGTCGCTGTGACTGACGTCAGCCAGCCCAGCGGCAGCGGCAGCGGCAGCGGCAGCGGCAGCGGCAGCGGCAGCGGCAGCGGCAGCGGCACGATGATCGTCGATGCCCGTGGGTTGCGCTGCCCGATCCCCGTCATCAGGCTGGCGAAGGCTGCGTCCACCCTCTCGCCGGGGGACCTCGTGACCGTCTGGAGCACCGACCCGGCTGCCGAGCACGACGTCCCGGCCTGGGCACGGATGCGCGGGCACACGGTGGTCGGATCGACCGTGCTCGATGAGCCTGAAGAGCCCCACAAGGGCGGGACGGCGGGAAGCCCCAGGGCAAGCCTGGACCGACCGCGTGTGCCACGGTCCGATGACGGCTCGCGCAACACCGACGAGGCAGACGCGCCGGCACCGGTCGCGACAGCGATCACCGTGCGTCTCGGCGGCTGAGCAGCGGGGGCACAGCCCAACCCTGGCCCGGCTCCGGCCAGCGCCGCCATCGAGCGGCACCGCCAGGCCGCAGAGGCGGGCGGCAGAAGGCGGGAGGCAGCACGTCCAGAGGTGACGGAGCCCGAGGGACGACGTGCCCGGGCACGACAGAGGCCCGACCCTGTCGTGAGACAGGACCGGGCCTCTCAGGTCTCTAGCGGGGCACTCGCCCCGACGACCCGCGTCAGATCAGCTGAAGGATCCGCCGCAGGCGCAGCCTTCGCCGGCGTTCGGGTTGTCGATCGTGAAGCCCTGCTTCTCGATCGTGTCCGCGAAGTCGATGGTCGCGCCCTCGAGGTACGGGACGCTCATCTTGTCGACGACGACCTCGACACCGTCGTAGTCCTTGAGGGCGTCGCCGTCGAGGACCCGCTCGTCGAAGTAGAGCTGGTAGATCAGGCCGGAGCAGCCGCCGGGCTGGACGGCGACGCGCAGACGCAGGTCGTCGCGGCCCTCCTGCTCGAGGAGCGTGCGGACCTTCTGCGCCGCGACGTCGCTCAGCAGGACGCCGTGGGTCGCTGTCTCGGTGGTCTCGCTCATGGTGTCTCCCCACAATGAAGAAAGTCTGGTGACGATCGGTCGGTGCCGGCTCTGTCGAAGCTCCGCCTCAGCGGTGCGAGCCGTCCCGCACGTGTGCCAACCTGCAGCACCGTCGGAGTATTCCCACCAGACTAAGCCCCGTGCCGCTCACTGGTCACCAGCGCGGTGCTGGCTCCCGCAGGACCGGAGGCCTCCGCATGACGCCCACGCATGACGACGGCGTCGTCGAGCGGGTCAGGGGGCGGCCCGCGACAGCATGGCGGCGGGGGTCCTGTCCAGGCACGTCGACACCGGTCAGCGACGCGCCGCCCGGGCCGGTGACCAGGACCTGGCCACCCGCCCGAGCACGTCCTCCAGGTCGACGGGCCAGGTCTCACCGTCGGCGCGGGGCCGGTCTGAGGCGACGTAGACCGCGCTGATCCCGGCAGAGGACGACTCCCTCCGGCTCATCATGCTCGTCCCCGCGACCACCACGGACGGCACGCCGACCTCGGCGGCCGCAGCCACAGCCTGCTCGGCGCCCGAACCGTGGAAGGTCGACGCGTCGAGGTGGTCGACCGTCGTCACGACGAGGTCGGCGGCCGCGGCCCGTGCCCGCAGGTCGACGGCGTCGGCGTGCACGGCAGCGCCCGGCAGCAGGCGTCCCCCGGCCAGGGCGACGAGCCATCCGGCCCCGCCGCCTGCACCTGCCCCGGGCAGACCGGTGACGTCGCGGAGGCGGGCGGGGACCGCCGCCCCGGAGCCTGCCAGGAGGTCGGGTCTGCGTGACGCGGTCTGGGCCGACCAGACGGCGTGGGCCAGCTGACCGACAGCCCGCTCCAGCTGCTGGGCGTCGGCGGGCGTCAGGGCACCCACCTCTCCCGCGGCAGCGCTCGCCCCGTGCAGCCCGAGGAGCGGGAGGTCGTCGGCACAGGCTCCGACGAGGTCGACACGCGCGAGGAGCCCGAGGGCATCGGTGAGCCCGGCCAGGTGGTCGGGGGTGAGGTCCTCGGCCTGACGGGGCTCACCGGTCTCGTCGGTCTGCCGGGTCCCGCCAGTCTGGCCGGTGTCGCCGTCCGGGCTGATCGGGTCGGTCTCGTCGATCCCGGCGGTCGGGTCACCGGGGGCCAGCAGACGCCGCCCCTCGAGCCCCGCGACACCGAGTGCGAGGAGCAGCCCGAGCCCGGCATCAGGGACGATGCAGCGGTCCGGGCCGACGAGCCCGAGGACGATCCTCGACGCGCCTGCGCCGACTGCCGCGATCAGCTGCTCCCCTACCCCGGAGGTCCCATCCCCGTGGACGAGCGCGGCAGAGGTGTCGACGTAGGCGGTCGTACCGACGAGCACGACGCCCGGCGCGAGCCAGACGACCGGGTCCGCAGGCTGCGGCTGTCGTTCGCGACGCACCGTCTCCGCCCGGCGTCCGACGAGCGTCGCGAATCCCGGACCTCCGGACGAGAGCTCGCAGAGGTCGACTGCGTCGTGCGGCGCCGCAGCGGTCCAGGCGCTCAGGAGCCTCGATCCGGCTGCACTCTCGGCAGAGCTCGCGACCGGAGCCTCGGCAGCGTTCTCGACAAGGCTCACGACGGGGCTCACGACGCAGGGAGCCAGCAGGACGTCCATGTCCACATCCTGCCCTGCCGGACGGTCCCTGCCCTGCACGCTGTGAGATCATGGACGACGTGAGCACACTGCTGAACGCAACCTTCTCCGAGCCGGCACCCTCACCCGCGCTGCTGCTGCTCGGACAGGGCAAGGACCTCGCCTCCGAGCGCGGTGTCGAGTGCGCCGGGGCCCTGCCTGCGGCGAGCGACCCAGACCTCGTCGAACGCGCCCGAGCCGCCCGCGCGGCACTCGGCGACCGAGCCTTCATCCTGGGCCACCACTACCAGCGCGACGAGGTCATCGACTTCGCCGACGTC
Source organism: Sanguibacter biliveldensis (assembly GCF_033798665.1). Taxonomy (NCBI): domain Bacteria; kingdom Bacillati; phylum Actinomycetota; class Actinomycetes; order Micrococcales; family Sanguibacteraceae; genus Sanguibacter; species Sanguibacter biliveldensis. The sequence continues at coordinate 1,702,658 of NZ_CP138359.1, read as the reverse complement.
ACCGGTGACTCCTTCAAGCTCGCACGCGAGGCCGCCGCCCGGCCCGACGCCGAGTTCATCATCTTCTGCGGCGTGCACTTCATGGCCGAGAGCGCGGACATCCTCACCTCGGACGACCAGACGGTGATCCTCCCCGACCTCGCCGCCGGGTGCTCCATGGCTGACATGGCCGCGATCAACCAGGTCGAGGAGTGCTGGGAGGTCCTCCAGGACGCCGGCATCGCCGACCAGACCCTCCCCGTCACGTACATGAACTCGACCGCGGCCATCAAGGCCTTCACGGGTCGCCACGCGGGCACCGTCTGCACGTCCTCCAACGCCGAGGTCGCGCTGCGCTGGGCCTTCGACCAGGTAGGTGGCGTCGAGGGCACCGGCAAGGTGCTCTTCATGCCCGACCAGCACCTCGGACGCAACACCGCGATCCTCAAGCTCGGCATGTCCCCCGAGGAGTGCGTGGTCTTCGACCCCCGCAAGCCTGGTGGCGGACTGACCACCCAGCAGCTGCGCGACGCGCGCATGATCTTGTGGCGCGGCCACTGCTCGGTCCACGGCCGGTTCAGCGAGAAGAACGTCACGGACATCCGCGCCGCCGTCCCCGGCATCAACGTGCTCGTGCACCCCGAGTGCAAGAACGAGGTCGTCGTCGCGGCAGACCTCGTCGGGTCGACCGAGTTCATCATCCAGACCCTCGACGCCGCCGAGCCCGGCTCGTCGTGGGCCATCGGCACCGAGCTCAACCTCGTGCGCCGTGTCGCCGCGGCGCACCCGGACAAGAACGTGCACTACCTCGACTCCACGGTGTGCTTCTGCTCGACGATGAACCGCATCGACCTCCCCCACCTCGTGTGGACCATGGAGTCGCTCGTGGCCGGCCGCGTGGTCAACCCGATCGTCGTCGACTCCGACGACGCCCACTGGGCCAAGGTGGCCCTCGACCAGATGCTCGCGCTGCCCGGGCTCTGAGCGGCCGTCATCGCTGACATCCCCACAGGTTTGCGCCACAGCACGACGAGCCAAGCGCAGCCAGGCCACGGGGTATCGGACGTGCAGACGAGGATAGGACAGACGTCCCAGAACGACACGTCCCCGGCCACGTAATCTTCCAGAACTTCGGCATGCCGTCCCCGCGCGTGCCCACCATCTGGGAGCCACGACGTGACCGACGCACCGCAGACCATGGACACGCCACGAGATGCTCGTGCGAGGGCGAAGGCCGAGAAGGCCTACAAGAAGGCCTCGCGCCAGAAGCGCTTCGTGCTCTTGCTGATCTTGATCGTGATCATCGCCATCTGGGCTGCGTCGCAGTCTGGTAGCGACAGCCCGTCGACGCCCGCGCAGCCTTCCTCAGCTGCTGAGCCTTCGACTGGAGAGACCGCCGCAGAGGCTCCAGCGGCACCCGAGCCCGGCAGCGCCGAGTCCGACGTCGTCGTCACCAGCTGCGACGTGGGCGACTTCGACATGGTGACGTCCACCCTGACCGTGACGAACTCGACCGACGAGCTCGCGTCCTACCTCATCACGATCTCGGCCAACGGCCCGGACGGCAACAGGGTGGTCGAGCTGACCGCGGCGGCGAACTCGATCGGAGCTGGTCAGTCTGCCTCGGTCGACGCACTCGGGTCCGCCACAGGTGTCAGCGGAGAGCTGACCTGCGTGGTGGCCGATGTGACACGCTTCAACAGCTGACACCACTCCCACCGTCGAGCCACCAGGTCGCCCTGAGGATCAGAGCCCGCGGTCGTCGATCTGCGTCACGCCCCGAGGACGGGTCATGCCGGCGATTCGCCGTCGAGCCAGGTTCTCGCTGGAAGCCTGAGGCGGCCGTCTGCGTCCATGGTCCGCCGTAGTAGCGTGACCGGGTGACTCGCCAGATCCAGCTCGCTCTCGCCACCTTCCGTCCTCGCCGGGCGATCCCCGGCCAGACAGTCCTCGATCCCTCCGTCACCCGCACCCGGGTCAGGCTCGGGGACCTCGACATCTATCGCCACGTCAACAACGCCGTGTACCTCAACATGATGGACACCGGGCGCAGCAACCTGCTCGCCGACTGCGGCGGCATGCCGCTGCTCAACGAGCGTGGCTGGTACCCGGTCGTGGCCGCGTCGACCGTCAAGTACCGCCGGTCGCTCACCCTCGGGCAGCGCGTCGAGATCACCAGCCGGGTCCTCGGCTGGGACCCCCGTATCGCCTACCTCGAGCAGGTCGTCACCACCGGCGGGCAGCTCGCCGCCCGCGGCATCGTGGCTGGGCGGTTCCTGTCCAAGACCGGGGACCGCGTCCCCGCACCCGACGTCGTGGCCCTGCTCGGCGGTCCTGAGACCAGCCCGGAGCTGCCCGAGGACGTCGCCGCCTGGGCGCGAGCGATGGACGTCGCGCACCGCGCCTGACGACGAGACGGTCGGCAGTGCACCGTACGGATGACTCCGGCACGAACGCCCTCCAGCGGGGCTGAAGACCGGCCGGACCGTGCTGTGCGGAGCAGCCGTCGGGCCACGCCGCCATCTCGCATGCCGCACGCAGAGAGCCGCCGCCCCAGACGGGGACGGCGGCTCTCGGCGTGAGACCGACAGGTGGTCGGCCTCTCAGCGGTCTCAGCCCTGCGCGAGCCCGTCGAGCAGGAGGGCCTCGGCGAGGACGACCTTCTCGAGCTCGCCGAGGTGCACGGACTCGTCCGCGCCGTGGGCGCGGGAGTCCGGGTCTTCGACGCCTGTCACGAGGATCGCGGCGTCCGGGAAGACCTCGAGCAGGTCGGCGATGAACGGGATGGATCCGCCGATGCCGATGTCGACGGGCGGGACGCCCCACGCCTGCTCGAATGCTGCCCGGGCGGCGCGCATCGCTGCCGAGTCGGCGGGCGCCTGGAAGGGCTTGCCGAGCTCGCCGTCACGGACGACGACCTTCGCGCCGAGCGGCGCGTTGTCGAGCAGGTGGGTGCGCAGCGCGTCGAGCGCGGCCTCCGGGTCCTGCCCGGCGGCGATGCGCAGCGACAGCTTCGCGGTCGCCTTGGGGGCGATGGTGTTGGAGGACAGCGCGACCGTCGGGGCGTCGAAGCCGATGACCGAGAGGGCGGGCTTGGTCCACAGGCGGGAGGAGATCGGTCCGGTGCCCGCGAGCTGTACGCCGTCGAGCAGACCGGAGTCGGCGCGGAAGTCGGCCTCGTCGTAGTCGACCGTCGGGTCGGGCGCGTGGGCCAGACCCGCGACGGCGACGTCGCCTGCGTCGTCGTGCAGGGTCGAGATGAGGCGCGACAGCAGCGTGATGGCGTCGAGGACGGGACCGCCGAACATCCCAGAGTGGACCGCGTGCGAGAGGACCGACAGCTCGACCTCGCAGTCGACGAGCCCACGGAGCGAGGTGGTGAGGCCGGGGACGCCGACCTTCCAGTTGGAGGAGTCCGCGACGACGATCACGTCGGCGCGCAGCAGCTCTGCGTGCTCGGCCAGGAACTCACCGAAGTACGGCGAGCCGATCTCTTCTTCACCCTCGACGAAGACTGTGACGCCGACAGCGAGGTCGTCGCCGAGCGCCCGCAGTGCGCCGAGGTGCGCGACGATGCCGGCCTTGTCGTCAGCGGCGCCGCGTCCGTAGAGGCGTCCGTCGCGCTCGGTCGGCACGAAGGGGTCGGTGGCCCAGGACGCCGCGTCGCCCGGAGGCTGGACGTCGTGGTGCGCGTAGAGCAGGACCGTCGGGGCGCCGGCAGGAGCCGCACGCCGCGCGACGACGGCAGGTCGGCTCTCGCCCGAGGTGAGGATCTGCACCTCGTCGAGGCCGGCACCGCGCAGGAGCTCGGCGACAGCCTCGGCGCTCGACGCGACGTGCGCCTGGTCGAAGGCGGGCGCGGAGACGCTCGGGATGCGCACGAGCGCCTCGAGGTCGGCGCGCAGCGCGGGGAAGAGGTCGTGGACACGGGACCGGAGGTCGTCAGGAAGAGTCACCTGAGCACCGTATCGCGACTGAGGCAGCAACCCGGAGTCAGGCCCGGGCGCCTGTGGACGAGGAGCTTGCGCACCCACCTGGGCACGGGCCGGGCGCCGCTCCGACGCACGGTGACCAGGACGAAGGGTCCGCGCCACGAGGCGTGCTCGAACCGCGTGACCGGTCGACTAAGATCGTTGCGTGTTCTCACGTAGCAAGTCTTCAGACGACGCCGTCCCGCCCACCGACGTGGCAGCTGCCGCCGAGGCGATCGAGCAGGCCAAGAAGGGCCGCCCGACGCCCAAGCGCAAGGTGTCCGAGGCCGCGAACAAGCGTCCTCTGGTCCCGGACGACCGCCGCGCAGCCGCGAAGGCCGCCCGCGCGAAGCAGCGTGCCGCCCGCGACGTCGAGTACCAGGCGATGAAGACCGGTGACGAGAAGCACCTCCCCTACCGCGACCGTGGGCCGGTCAAGCGCTACGTGCGCGACGTCGTCGACGCCCGTCGTAACGTCGCCGAGTACTTCTTGTTCCTGGCTCTCGCCTTCCTCGTCGTGACTCTCTTCGGCAACCAGATCCCTGAGCTCGCGCTCTTCGCGATCCTCGCCGTGTACATCGTGGTGATCGTCGCGATCGCCGACACCTTCATCATGTGGCGCGCCCTGAAGAAGCGACTGATCGCGAAGTTCGGCGAGAACGTCGAGCTGCGCGGGATCGGCCGCTACGCCGCGATGCGCGCCTTCCAGATCCGCCGGGCCCGTCTGCCCAAGCCGATGGTCAAGCACGGGCAGTACCCCGCCTGACCTGCGCACGCCTCATGGGCGCGTCTGCTGATCCACCCGACACCGGTCGCTCGTCTCGAGCGGCCGGTGTCGTACGTCACGGATAGTGTGGACGGATGGTCAACTATCGATACCTCGGCAACTCCGGTCTGAAGATCTCGGAGATCACCTACGGCAACTGGCTCACCCACGGCTCACAGGTCGAGAACGACGCGGCCACGGCCTGCGTCCGTGCGGCGCTCGACGCCGGCATCTCGACCTTCGACACCGCAGACGTCTACGCGAACACGAAGGCCGAGCAGGTCCTCGGCGACGCGCTCAAGGGCGAGCGTCGCGAGTCGCTCGAGATCTTCACGAAGGTCTACTGGCCCACAGGCCCCGGCGGCCCCAACGACACGGGGCTCTCTCGCAAGCACATCATGGAGTCGATCAACGGCTCGCTCACCCGCCTCGGGACCGACTACGTCGACCTGTACCAGGCGCACCGCTTCGACACCGAGACCCCCCTCGAGGAGACGATGCAGGCCTTCGCCGACATCGTCCGTCAGGGCAAGGCCCTGTACATCGGTGTCAGCGAGTGGACCGCCGACCAGATCCGCGCGGGCCACGCCCTGTCGAAGGAGCTCGGCTTCCAGCTGATCTCCTCCCAGCCCCAGTACTCGATGCTGTGGCGTGTCATCGAGGACGAGGTCGTGCCGACGTCGGCCGAGCTCGGTATCTCGCAGATCGTCTGGTCCCCCGTGGCCCAGGGTGTGCTCACCGGCAAGTACGCGCCGGGGGCCGAGCTCCCCGCCGGCTCGCGCGCCACAGACGAGAAGGGCGGCGCGAACATGATCAAGCGCTTCCTGGACGACGACGTGCTGCGCCGCGTGCAGGAGCTCAAGCCTGTCGCGGACGAGCTCGACCTCTCCCTCGCGCAGCTCGCCGTCGCGTGGGTGCTGCAGAACAAGAACGTCGCCGCAGCCCTCATCGGGGCCTCGCGTCCCGAGCAGGTCGCGGAGAACGTCAAGGCCTCCGGGGTGGTCATCCCCGACGAGCTGCTGACGAAGATCGACACGATCCTCGGGAACGTCGTCGAGCGCGACGCGAGCAAGACCGCCGAGACCGCACCGAAGGGCCGCGTCGCCTGACGCAGCACCCTGGAGCATGACGAGGCCCGGTCGGGCGGTGATCGCTCACCGCTCGACCGGGCCTCGTGCTCTCGCTGGTCGGTCCTCAGAAGCTTCTGGGCCGGTCCCTCAGACCTCGCTCGACAGCCTCACAGCAGGAGCAGCAGGCCGCCCCTCGTTGAGCAGCACCGCCGCCGCGACGCCAGAGCCCGCAAGCTCGCGCCAGCCCTGACCGAGCCATTGCTCGGCGTCGAACTGGTTGGTGAACACGGGGCTGATGGGCGCGTCGGCCGGCTGACCGTCGGCGCCCTGGAAGGTCCAGGTCCACTGGGGTGTCGTCATCGGACGAGCTCCTTGTTGATCCGGCGAGCCCAGAACGGACCCTCGTAGATGAACGCCGTGTACCCCTGCGTGAGGTTCGCACCGGCGTCGAGGTACGCCTGCGCGTCGGCGGGTGTCGTGATGCCTCCCACCCCGATGATCACCGGTCGCGAGCCGAGACGCTCGCGCAGACGCGCGACCACCTCGAGACCACGGGCCAGCAGCGGCCGCCCGGAGAGGCCACCCTCGCCGAGGTCGTGCGAGATCGTCGTGTTGACCGCGACCACACCGTCGAGCCCGAGCTCGAGGGCGAGGTCCGCCACGGCGTCGACGTCGTCGTCGGCCAGGTCGGGCGCGATCTTGACGAGCAGCGGGATCCGAGGCCGCCCTGCAGCAGCCGTGGCGGTGTCGGCCGCCTCACGGACCGCGACGAGGATCGGGCGCAGCGCGTCGACCGACTGGAGGTCGCGCAGGCCCGGTGTGTTCGGCGAGGACACGTTCACGACCAGGTAGTCGGCCCACGGCGCGAGCAGGCTCGCGCTCGTCGCGTAGTCGCCCGCAGCCTCGGCCGCGGGCGTCACCTTCGTCTTGCCGATGTTGGCCCCGACGAAGATCGCGCGGCCTGCACGGGTCGAGCGCAGCTTCTCGAGCCTGGCCGCGGCCGCCGCCGCACCCTCGTTGTTGAAGCCCATCCGGTTGCGCACACCGCCGAGGTCGATCTCCCGCCACAGCCGCGGACGCTCGTTGCCGGGCTGCGCGTGAGCGGTCACGGTCCCGATCTCGACAAATCCGAAGCCGAGCATCGTCAGACCCTGCACAGCCTCGGCGTTCTTGTCGAAGCCCCCGGCGACACCGAAGGGTGCCGGGACACGACGTCCGAAGACCTCGACCCCCGGCCCCTGGAGGAACGGTGCGAGAGCACCCTGGACCACGCTCGAGAGCACGGGGGTCCGGCCGACGAGCGAGATCGCCCGGAACGCCAGGTGGTGCGCCTGCTCGGGGTCCATCCGGCGGAAGACCGTGCGGAAGATGAAGGGGTAGATCATGACGTGCGGTGCTCCTCAGGTGGCGGTGCAGGACTCAGGCAGCGGGGGGTGCAGAGGTGTGCGGGGCAGGGCGCGTGCGCCACAGCCAGAAGAGGCCGACGAGCGGGAGGACCAGGGGCACGTAGCCGTAGCCCTGACCAAAACCGGACCACACCGTCGCGTCGGGGAAGTCTCCGGCGTCGACGATCGTGAGGATGCCGACGGTGAGCACCCCGACGAGCTCGACCGACACCGTGACCCAGGCGACGGTGCGCCAGCGGCCGGTGCCCTTCGCGAGGGCGACCGTCGCGACGACGTAGACGATGCCGGCGAGCAGCGAGAGCGAGTACGCGACAGGCGCCTCAGAGCCCTGCGCCACGAGCTGGTAGGCACCGCGGACCGTCGCGGCGAGCGCCAGGATCCCGTAGACGGCGACGAGCAGCCGCCCGAAACCTGAGCTGGTGCGGGGGGCCGAGCCGCTGGGGGCGTCCGTCCGGTCGAGGTCCACGTTCTTCTCTCTTCTCGTGCGGTCTGGTCGAGCGTGCTCGGGTCGTGCTCGGGTCGTGCGGGTGATGGTCGGCAGGGGGGCACGACGCGGGCCTGCGTGCTGGAGAGGGCCGCGCGTCAGCGCTCCCAGATCTGGACGAGCCTGTACTCCAGGAAGATCACCGTGACGGCAGCCAGCACCATGACGACCGAGCTCCAGCGGCTGCGCTCGGCGAAGGCCCAGGCGGCCGCGAAGGGCAGGATCAGCAGGACCGTGACGAGATAACCCCACAGCTCGCCGACGTCGGAGTGGCCGTCACCGGTGACCAGCAGCACCGCGGCGGCGATCGTCTGCAGGAGCAGCAGCCCCTCGACCACGGCCGCACCCCAGAGCTGCTTGAGGATCACCGCGCGGTCGCGCAGCACGAACCACGCGGCCCACAGACCGAGGGCCGACGAGGCGGCGACGACGAGGACGGTGAGGGGCGTGAGCACAGGTCGAGATTACCGCTCGCACGACCCGGTCGGGGTGCACGCCACCGGGCGATACGATCGACCGGTGACCGATCTCACCTTCACCTCCTCAGCCCCTAGCTCTCTCACCTCTCACGCGCTCGTCATCGGCGTGGGCCAGACACCGACAGGCCCCGTGCTCGCGCCGAGCGACGCGCTGCCGAAGGCCGTGGCCGCGACGCTCGACCTCGAGCTCCTCGGTGTCACCGGTGCCGTGGACAGCGTGACCCGCGTCCCCTCCGCCAAGGGTGTCTCCGCCAAGGTCATCGTCCTCACCGGCCTCGGCGCCGTCGCCGACCTCACCCCGGAGAGCCTGCGCCGTTCGGCGGGTGCCGCCGTGCGCAGCCTCGGTGGTGTCCCGTCCGCAGCCCTCGCGCTGCCCGTCGTGACCGAGGCCGACGCAGCAGCCGTCGCCGAGGGCGCCCTCCTCGGCGCCTACGCCTTCCGCACCTACCGCACCGGTGAGGCAGCGACCGCCGGGACGCCTGTCGCCTCGGTCGAGGTCGTCACCGAGCACGCCAAGAAGCCGTCGCTCAAGAAGGCCGGTGAGCGGGCCTCGGTCATCGCGCAGTCGGTCCACGCGACCCGCGACCTCGTCAACAGCGCCCCGAACGACCTGTTCCCGGCGGCCTTCGCCGAGATCGCGAAGTCCGCGGCCAAGGGCAGCGGCGTCAAGGTGACGGTCCTCGACGAGAAGGCCCTCACGGCTGGTGGCTACGGCGGTCTGCTCGGCGTCGGCCTCGGCTCGACCCGCGGACCGCGCCTGGTCAAGGTCGCGTACACCCCCAGCCGCCCGGCCGCGAAGATCGCGCTCGTCGGCAAGGGCATCACCTTCGACTCGGGCGGCATCTCGATCAAGCCCGCCAAGGGCATGGAGGCGATGAAGTCCGACATGGCCGGCGCCGCCGCGGTCCTGCACACGGTCCTCGCCGCTGCTCGCCTCGGCCTGCCTGTCGCCGTGACCGGGTGGCTCTGCCTCGCCGAGAACATGCCCTCGGGCACGGCCCAGCGCCCCTCCGACGTCATCACGATCCGTGGCGGCAAGACCGTCGAGGTCCTCAACACCGACGCCGAGGGCCGTCTGGTCCTGGCCGACGGCCTCGTCGCAGCCGGCGAGGAGAACCCCGACGTCGTCCTGGACATCGCGACCCTCACCGGTGCGCAGATGGTCGCCCTCGGTGCTCGCGTCAGCGCAGTCATGGGCTCGGAGGACGTCCGCACGCAGGTCGTCGACGCTGCCGGTGCGACCGGCGAGCAGTTCTGGCCGATGCCGCTCCCGCGCGAGCTCCGCAAGAGCATGGACTCGCCCGTCGCGGACATCGCGAACATCGGTGACCGCTTCGGCGGGATGCTCGTGGCCGGCCTCTTCCTCGAAGAGTTCACCGGTGGGCGCCCGTGGGCCCACCTCGACATCGCCGGACCGTCCTTCAACGAGGGCTCCGCGCACGGCTACACCCCCGTGGGCGGGACCGGCGTCGGCGTGCGCACCATGCTCGGCTTCCTCGAGGCCTACGCAGCCGCGAAGTAGCAGCACAGGGCGGGTCCCGCTCGGGCGAGCCTCGGGGCACCGGCGTGCACGCGCCCCGGTGCCGCAGGGCCGAGACTTGGGCCGACCGGCGTACACCGACGGGCGCGGACCACGACACGACGTCGTGGTCCGCGCCCGTCGGCGCGTCATGAGGTGTGGCGCGTCATGAGGTGCGCAGCGTCAGCAGCCTGCCGGCGTCACCTCGGGCTCAGAGCGCAAGAAGCCGTCACCACCGCTCTGCTCAGCGGCGCTTGTGCGCGCTGTTCCAGTCCCGCATGCGCTGCGGGTACCCGGTGAAGTTCACGTCGTAGACAGGGATGCCGATCTCGGCGGCGATCTTGCGGGCCGCGACGGCGTCCGGGACGCGGCGGCGCGTCCACTCCCCCGACGAGGCGATGAGCAAGATCGTGGTCGGCTGGTCGACCGTCGGCGGCTCGATGTAGGACTCGACACCCACCCGCGAGCGGGTGAACTGCACGAGGTGCTCCATCGTCTCGCGGCGCCGGTCGCTCGACCGCAGAGGCGCCGGTGCCTCGGCAGACGAGGCAGAGGTGGGACGGCGGCGGCCGAAGATCCGTGACAGTCGCGACATGGACGCAGAATACATGCGCCCACCCGTGAGATTCCTGGGTACGCCGGGTCCCTGGCAGACCTCACCCAGGACCAAAGTCGTGGGATGTCTCCATTCTCACACCACCAACTGGGCCTTTGGGCCCCTCCAGCGGTTGGGGCACACGTCCCGTGATGACAAGATGGAGCGGTAACGAACCCATTGCGCCTAAGGAGTTGCACGTGGCCGAGACCCCCGGCACCGATTTCGACATCGTCGTCCTGGGCGGAGGCAGCGGAGGCTACGCCACCGCACTGCGCGCCGCTCAGCTCGGCCAGAACGTCGCCCTGATCGAGGCTGACAAGCTCGGGGGCACCTGCCTCCACTACGGCTGCGTCCCCACCAAGGCGCTCCTCCACGCTGCAGAGCTCGCGGACAACGCCCGCGACGGTGCGCACTACGGTGTGCAGACCGAGCTCAAGGGCATCGACATGGACGGCGTCAACAAGTACAAGGACGGCGTCATCTCCGGCCTGTACAAGGGCCTCCAGGGACTCATCAAGTCCCGCAAGATCACCGTCATCGAGGGCTACGGCAAGCTCGTCGGCAAGGATGCTGTCGAGGTCGACGGCACCCGCTACACGGGTCGCAACGTCGTCATCGCGACGGGCTCCTACTCGCGCTCGCTCCCGGGCCTCGAGATCGGCGGTCGCGTGATGACCTCCGAGCAGGCGCTCAAGCTCGACACCGTCCCCAAGTCCGTGATCGTCCTCGGTGGAGGTGTCATCGGCTCGGAGTTCGCGAGCGTGTGGCGCTCCTTCGGTGCCGACGTCACGATCATCGAGGGTCTGCCGCACCTGGTCCCCGCTGAGGACGAGGCGCTGAGCAAGGCTCTCGAGCGCGCCTTCCGCAAGCGTGGCATCGCCTTCAACCTCGGCGACCGCTTCAAGACCGTCGAGCAGGACGACTCGGGCGTGCACGTCACCCTCGAGTCCGGCAAGACCTTCGACGCCGAGATCATGCTCGTCGCAGTCGGCCGCGGACCCCGCACCGCCGACCTCGGCTACGAGCAGCAGGGCATCACCCTCGACCGCGGCTTCGTCATCACCGACGAGAAGCTGCACACGGGTGTCGGCAACATCTGGGCCGTCGGAGACATCGTCCCCGGCCTCCAGCTCGCGCACCGCGGCTTCGCGCAGGGCATCTTCGTCGCCGAGCAGATCCTCGGCCTCAACCCCGCGCCGATCGTCGAGTCGGGCATCCCCCGCGTCACGTACTCGGACCCCGAGATCGCGTCTGTCGGTCTGACCGAGGCGAAGGCCAAGGAGAGCCTCGGCGCCGACAACGTCGAGACCCTCGAGTACAACCTCGCCGGCAACGGCAAGAGCAAGATCCTCGACACCCAGGGCTTCATCAAGCTCGTGCGCCAGAAGGACGGCCCCGTCGTGGGCGTCCACATGATCGGTGCACGCGTCGGTGAGCTCATCGGCGAGGGTCAGCTCATCGTCAACTGGGAGGCGTACCCCGAAGACGTCGCCTCACTCGTCCACGCACACCCCACTCAGAACGAAGCGCTCGGAGAGGCATTCCTGGCTCTGGCCGGCAAGCCCCTGCACGCCCACAACTGACCAAGCGATCGAAGGAGACCGGAGAGGTCATGTCTGACACCGTGCAGATGCCCGCACTGGGCGAATCAGTCACCGAAGGCACCGTCACCCGTTGGCTCAAGGCCGTCGGCGAGACCGTGGAGCTCGACGAGCCCTTGCTCGAGGTCTCGACCGACAAGGTCGACACCGAGATCCCGTCGCCGTTCGCCGGCGTGCTCGAGAAGATCCTGGTCGAGGAGGACGAGACCGTCGAGGTCGGCGCCGCCCTCGCCGAGATCGGCTCGGGCGAGGGAGCCGGCAGCAGCGACGACGCGAAGAGCGCCGACGAGGCTCCCGCCCCCCAGGCTCCGGCCGAGGTCACCGACGAGGCTCCGGCCTCGGGTGGCGGCTACGAGACCCCCGCACCGTCGGAGGAGGCCGCACCGACCGAGTCGACGACGGCCGAGTCCGCACCCTCGGGCGACGGTGAGGAGATCAAGCTCCCCGCGCTCGGAGAGTCCGTCACCGAGGGCACCGTGACCCGCTGGCTCAAGTCGGTCGGCGACACCGTCGAGGTCGACGAGCCGCTGCTCGAGGTCTCGACCGACAAGGTCGACACCGAGGTCCCGTCGCCCGTCGCCGGGACGCTCCAGCAGATCCTCGTCCAGGAGGACGAGACCGTCGAGGTCGGCACAGTCCTCGCGGTCATCGGCTCCGGCGCGGCTGCTGAGTCGGCTCCTGCGGAGAAGGCGGCACCGGCTGCTGAGGCACCGAAGGCCGAGGCCCCCAAGGCTGAAGCCCCGAAGGCTGAAGCGCCCAAGGCTGAGGCCCCGAAGGCAGAGGCCCCCAAGGCCGAGGCTCCGAAGACGGACGCACCGTCCGCCGCTGGTGGCTCCTACCTCACGCCTCTCGTGCGCAAGCTCGCGTCCGAGAAGGGCGTCGACATCGCCACGGTCACCGGGACCGGTGTCGGTGGGCGGATCCGCAAGGAAGACGTCCTCGAGGCTGCTGCCAAGGCCGAAGAGGCTGCCAAGGCTGCCGCTGCTCCGGCTCCCGCCGCAGCCGCGCCGTCCGAGGCTCCGGCCGCGGCACGCAAGGCGTCGGTCCCCGAGGTCTCGCCGCTGCGCGGCACGACCGAGAAGGCCAGCCGCCTGCGCAAGATCATCGCCGAGCGCATGGTCGAGGCCCTGCACTCGCAGGCGCAGCTCACCACTGTCGTCGAGGTCGACGTGACCCGCGTCGCGCGTCTTCGTGCCAAGGCGAAGGACGGTTTCAAGGCTCGCGAGAACGCGAACCTCACCTTCCTGCCGTTCTTCGCGCTGGCTGCCGTCGAGGCCCTCAAGGCCTACCCGAAGATCAACGGCGTCCTCGAGGGCGACCAGATCACCTACCACGCGTCGGAGAACGTCGGTATCGCCGTCGACACCCCGCGTGGTCTGCTGGTCCCGGTCATCCGCGACGCCGGTGACCTCAACCTCGGCGGCATCGCCCGCAAGATCGGTGACCTCGCCACGCGCACGCGTGACAACAAGGTCGGACCGGACGAGCTCAGCGGTGCCACCTTCACGATCACCAACACCGGTTCGGGCGGGGCGCTCATCGACACCCCGATCGTCCCCGGCGGCACGTCGGCGATCCTCGGCACCGGCACGATCGTCAAGCGTCCCGCAGTGATCACCGACGCCGACGGCGCCGAGGTCATCGCGATCCGCTCGATCTGCTACCTCTCGCTCTCCTACGACCACCGTCTGGTGGACGGCGCCGACGCGTCGCGCTACCTCATGGCCGTCAAGAAGCGCATCGAAGAGGGCGCCTTCGAGTCCGAGGTCGGTCTCTGACCACGCTCTGACGGGTGCCCTCAGCGGCCCCCACTCGCACCACACGACGACCCCGCAGTCCACGGCTGCGGGGTCGTCCTGCGTCACGGCCCGGGAACGTCGCGGGTCTTGGTCAGGCTGCGTCGTGCGTCCCGGCCCGGCTGCGTCCTGCGCCTCGACCCGGACCACAGCCGCGACGGCCCTCTCCAGCGCGCCCCGACGTCTCCGGCTGCCTACGATGACCAGATGGACACCACCCGCAAGACCGTCGTCGTCGCAGGCTCGAGCGGATTTGTGGGGTCTACGCTCGTACCCCGCCTCAGGCGCCGTGGGTACGACGTGCGCACGCTGGTCCGCCGCCCTGTGAAGGCCCCCGGCGAGATCACCTGGGACCCCGGCGTCGGTCAGCTCCCGTCGGACGCCCTGGACGGCGTGCAGGCTGTCGTGAACCTCGCCGGGGTGGGTGTCGGCGACCACCGCTGGACCGACTCGTACCGCGAGCAGATCCTGCGGTCGCGTGTCGACTCGACGACGCTGCTCTCCGAGCGGCTCGTCGCCGCCGTCTCCGCCGGCCGTGCCCCTGCGGAGGCCGTGCTCGTGCAGGCCTCGGCCATCGGCGCCTACGGCGACCAGGGCGACACCGTGCTCACGGAGTCGAGCCCCTTCGGCGAGGGGTTCCTCGCCGACGTGGTCCGGGCGTGGGAGGCCGCGGCCGAGCCCGCCCGTGCGGCCGGGCTGCGGGTCGCGCACCTGCGGACGGGGATCGTCCTCGCCCCGAGCGGAGGCGCGCTCGGGCGGCTGCTCCCCCTGGTCAAGGCAGGGGTCGCCGGTCCGATGGGCAGCGGCGACCAGTTCTGGAGCTGGATCTCCCTCGAAGACCAGATCCGCGCCATCCTGCACATCATGGAGTCCGACCTCGAAGGGCCCGTCAACCTCACGGCCCCGGCTCCCTCACGCAACGCCGACCTCACCCGCGCCCTCGGTGACGCCTTCGGCAGGCCCACCAAGATCAAGGTCCCGGCCTTCGCGCTGAAGATCGCCCTCGGTGAGTTCTCGAGCGAGCTCCTCGGGTCGCAGCGCGTGCACCCCGAGGTGCTCGAGCAGGCTGGCTTCGAGTTCACCCACCCGACGATCCACGCCGCCGCCCGCTGGGTGGCCGAGGGCCGACCGGCCCAGACCAGTCCGACCGTCTGAACGACGACCGCACCGCCCGACGAGTCGTCAGGCAGTGCCGTGGTCGGTGGTGCCGCGCCTGGGACACGGGGTGCCCGTCGGCGCGACGCGCTGCCGCGCAGCCCCGGCGGAGCCGATGTGCCGCGAGTCAGCCGAGGCTGATCCGCGCCCCTGTGTCCGCGCTCTCGCGGGCTGCGTCGAGCACCCGGGCCGTCGCCACGGTCTCCTCAGGGTCGACAGGCACAGGCCCACCGTCGAGGACCCACGCGGCGACCGCGGGGTAGAAGTCTTCGTGCCCGCCCGGTGCCTGCTGGACCGGTGTCCGCTCACGCCCGTGCGAGAGCCAGCCCTGGGACCCCTCGGGCGCGTCGGCGTCCATCTCCTCGAAGGGAGAGGCGTCGTTCTCGAAGGTCGTCACGACGTACGCACCCTCCGAGCCGAGCACGCGGGTCCGTGGACCGGGTGCCCCGACGACAGACCCGCCCCAGAGGTGGCTGACGACTTGCTGGCCCTCGTCCCCCGCTGCGTGGCGCAGCGACAGGAAGACGTCGTCCTCGGTCGGGGTCGTGTGGTTCGCGAGCTCGGCGTACACGGACTCCACGGGCCCGAAGAGCTGGACCGCCGAGTCGACGAGGTGGGTGCCGAGGTCGAGGAGCAGACCACCACCGCGGGTGTCCTGCTCCTTCCAGCGCTGCTGGGGCACCGGACGCCACCGCTCCCAGCGCCGCTCGAAGCGGTAGACCGACCCGAGGCTTCCCGCGGCCAGGACGGCCTGCAGGGTGATCTGCTCAGGGTCCCACCGGCGGTTCTGGAACACGGTGAGCGGTGTCCCGGTCTCCCGGGCCGTCCGGGCCACCCGCTCGGCGCCGGGGCCGTCGAGGGCGATCGGCTTGTCGAGGAGGAGCGGGACGCCGGCCTCGAGGACCTGGACCGACTGGTCCTCGTGGAGCGGGGTCGGGCTGGCGAGCACGACGAGGTCGTACCGCGAGGTGTCCGACAGCAGGGAGTCGAGGTCGTCCACGATCTCGACTCCCTGCCAGTCGCCGCGCGCGGTCTCGGCACGCTCCGGTGATCGGGTCACCACGACGGTGACGTCGTACCCCGCCTGCTCCACGAGCCGCGCGTGGATCCCACGCCCCGCTCCCCCGTACCCGACCAGCCCGACGCGCAGTGTGCTCATGCGTCCACGGTAGCTCCGTCCGAGCCGCCGTGTGCCGCCGGGGCCTCGGCAGCGTGCTTGCCCTGACGCTCACGGTCGCGCTCGGTCTTGCCGAGCCTCGAGGGCCACCACACGGCTCCGCCGATGTCGTGGACGAGCGCGGGGACGAGGAGCGAGCGCACGACGATGGTGTCCAGCAGCACCCCGAAGGCGACCACGAAGGCGATCTGCGCGAGGAAGATCAGCGGGATGATGCCGAGCGCCGCGAAGGTGGCCGCGAGGACCACGCCTGCGGACGTGATGACCGACCCGGTGACCGTGAGCCCTCGGACCACACCGTCACGGGTGCCGTGGTGGATGGTCTCCTCTCGGACGCGTGTCATGAGGAAGATCGTGTAGTCCACGCCGAGCGCCACGAGGAAGCAGAAGGCGTACAGCGGGACCGTCGGGTCTGCGCCGGGGAACCCGAAGACGTGCTGGAACACGAGCGCGGAGACTCCGAGCGCGGCACCGAAGGAGAGCACGTTCGCGGCCATGAGCAGGACCGCGGCGAGGATCGACCGCAGCAGCATCATGAGGATGACGAGGATCACCAGCAGCACGACCGGCACGATGACCTGCAGGTCCCGGGTCCCGGCGTCCTGCGTGTCGAGGCGCTGTGCCGCGGCACCACCGACGAGAGCGTCGGAGGAGACGTCGTGGACGGCTGTCCGCAGCTCCGCGACGGTCGCGACGGCACCCTGGGTGTCGGCGGCGTCGGTCGTGACGACGTCGATGCGGACCATGCCGTCGACGACGAGCGGCGGTTCGTCGCTGGTCGCACCAGGCATGCCCTGGCCGCTCGAGGCGGTCACGGCAGACGCGCTGGTCACGCCGTCCACGCCCTCGGCTGCGGCGATGACCGCGTCGACGTCGGCCTCCGGGGCGATGACGATGGCCGGCTGGATGTTGCCGCCGTCGAAGTGCTGGGCGAGCACCTCTTCGCCGTCGACCGAGTCGACCTGGGTGAGGAACACGTCGGACTCGCTCGTCCCGCTCGCGTCGAGCGTCGGGACGAAGGCCGCGCAGGCGGCGAGCACGAGAGCCGTGATGACCCAGACGCGGCGGTCGTGGCGGGCGACGAAGCGCGCCACACGGGCCCAGAAGCCCGAGGTGGTGTCGATCGTGCCGACGGCTCCGGGAGCGGCCTGGGCCTCGTCGACGAAGGACGGGCGACGCGGCCAGAACACCGCGCGGGACCGCTTGCCACCGACGAGCAGCAGCGCGGGCAGGAAGGTCATCGCACCGAGGAAGGCGGCGACGATGCCGATCGCTGCGACAGGCCCGAGCGACCTGTTCGACGCGAGGTCCGAGAGCAGGAGGCAGAGCAGACCGGCGATGACCGTGCCGGCGCTCGCCAGGATCGGCTCGACCGAGGCGCGCAGCGACTTCCGCAGCGCGTCGGCCGGGTGACGGGTGTGCCGGAGCTCTTCGCGGTAGCGGGCCACGATGAACAGGGAGTAGTCGACCGAGGCACCGACCACGAGGATCGACAAGATCCCCTGGGACTGCCCGTTGAGCACGAGCGTCCCGTTGTCGGCGAGCTGGTAGACCACCAGACCGGCGAGGCAGAGCGAGAAGACGGCGGTGAAGATGACGACGAAGGGCAGGATCGGCGACCTGTAGACGAAGGCCAGGATGATGAGGACCGCGACGAGCGCGACGAGCAGCAGGACTGTGTCGATGCCGCCGAAGGCCACGACGAGGTCCGCCACGAAGCCCGCGGGACCGGTGACCCAGAGGTTGAGGTCGGCGCCCGCGAGGTCGGCCGCGATCGCGTCGCGGATGGCACCCACGACCGTCGGGGTGAGGCTCTCGCCGTCGGCGAGCAGCGACTCGGCCGCGTCGGCGTCGATGGCCAGGGTGATGAGGGCGGCCTCGCCGTCCTCTGACGGCACGACGACTGTCGGTGCTGTGAGCACGTCCCCGACGGTGCGGGGGTCGTCTCCGGAGGCGCCGGGGATCTCGATGCTGCCGATCGAGTCGGAGAACGAGGTGATGGCGGCGAGCTGGTCTGCGGTGAGTGCACCCCCCTGGGAGGAGGTGGCGACGACGAGGGCCGGGAGCGACTGCGACTCGACGAAGTCGGCCGCGAGCTTGTCGACCTGGGTCGACTCGGCGCTCGACGGGAGGGACGCAGCGGCGTCGTTGGTCTGGACAGAGCTCAGCTTGCCCTGGGCCTGTCCGCCCAGCGCTCCGATACCGAGCCAGATGGCGATGACTGCGACAATGATGAGACCGCGGACGACACCCGAGCGACGTGGTGCGCCCCCGGCCTGGCCCTGGCTCTGCGCTCTGGGGGATTTACTCAGCATGCTGAGTATCATCGAGGACAGGACAGCTGTATGCAAGTGGAGAGGAGCGTGGGGATGCCCGACGACCCGTCGACGTGGGCCACAGGCCGGCTCCTCTCGCACGTCGCGCGCGGGCTCGAGCGCCAGTGGAACAACCACCTGGACGGCTGGGGGCTCAACCACGCGAGCCTGCCCGTGCTGCTGCACCTGCTGCGCGGGGGTCATTCGCAGCGCGAGATCGCGGCGCTCTCGAACGTGACCGAGCAGACCATGAGCCGCACCGTCGCCCGCCTCGAGCGCCTCGGGTACGTGACGCGCACCCCTGACCCGACCGACGCGCGTCGACAGGTGGTGCTCCTCACCGACGCCGGCCGCACCGTCGCCGCCGAGGCCGCCCGGCCGGAGCAGGGCGAGGCCATCGCCGGCACCGGCCTGACACCCGAGCAGATGACGACGCTCCGCGAGATCCTCGTCGACATGGTGCGCGCACAGGCCCCCGACGCCGAGCCCGACCCGCGCTAGCCTGAGGCGATGGAATTCCGGCAGGTCGACCTCGGGACCAGGCTCGCCAGCTTCGAGGAGACGTGGAGGCTGCAGCGCGACCTGCACGCGGAGGTCGTCGCCGGGACCCGGCCGGGCACCGTGCTGCTCGTCGAGCACGCCTCCGTCTACACAGCCGGTCGCCGGACCCGCCAGGCTGAGCGACCGACCGACGGGCTCCAGGTCGTCGACGTGGACCGCGGCGGCAAGATCACCTGGCACGGCCCGGGTCAGCTCGTCGCCTACCCGGTCGTGCCGCTCCCTGCCCCGGTCGACGTGGTCGCCTACGTCCGGCTGCTCGAGGACGCCGTCGTGGCGGTGTGCCGCGACCTCGGTCTCGAGACAGTCCGCATCGAGGGGAGGTCGGGAGTCTGGTGCGCCCCGACCGCCGACCTCCCCGCCCGCAAGGTCTGCGCGATCGGGGTCCGGGTCGCACGGGGCGTGACGATGCACGGCCTCGCACTCAACTGCGACGCCGACCTCGCGCCGTACGCGGCGATCGTGCCGTGCGGCATCACCGACGCGGGCGTGACGACGCTCAGCCTCGAGCTGGGCCGGACGGTGACCGTGACCGAGGTGGCCCCGCTGCTCGAGGCGCACCTGCACGAGCACCTGCGCGAGCACCTCGGAGCCGCCACGGCCTGACGGCCGGCCGCCGGATGAGGTGGCCCCGAACGGCTCGGGCGATTGTTGTACGCTGACCAGAAACTATCTCTGGGGGACAGCACGTGACCATCGCACCCGAGGGGCGCCGCATGCTCCGTGTCGAGGCACGCAACGCCGCGACGCCGATCGAGAAGAAGCCCGACTGGATCAAGACCCGCGCCACCATGGGACCCGAGTACACCGAGCTCAAGGGGCTCGTGAGGTCCGGGGGTCTCCACACAGTCTGCGAAGAGGCCGGCTGCCCGAACATCTTCGAGTGCTGGGAAGACCGCGAGGCGACCTTCCTCATCGGCGGCGACCAGTGCACGCGGCGCTGCGACTTCTGCCAGATCGACACCGGGAAGCCGGCCGACCTGGACACCGACGAGCCGCGCAGGGTGGCCGAGTCGGTGCGCACCATGAGCCTGCGGTACTCGACGGTCACGGGCGTCGCCCGTGACGACCTCCCCGACGGGGGCGCGTGGCTGTACGCCGAGACGGTCCGCCAGATCCACGCGCTCAACCCCGGGACCGGCGTCGAGCTGCTCATCCCCGACTTCAACGCCGTACCCGAGCTCCTCGACGCCGTCAACGACTCCCGGCCAGAGGTGCTCGCCCACAACGTCGAGACCGTCCCGCGCATCTTCCGGCAGATCCGGCCCGGGTTCCGCTACGAGCGGTCCCTGTCCGTGATCACCCGGGCCCGCGAGGCAGGGCTGGTCACCAAATCGAACCTCATCCTCGGCATGGGCGAGACGACCGACGAGGCCCGGGACGCCCTGCAGGACCTCTCCGACGCCGGGTGCGACCTCGTGACGATCACCCAGTACCTGCGTCCGTCCGTCCGCCACCACCCCGTCGACCGCTGGGTACGGCCCGAAGAGTTCGTCGAGCTCTCCGAGGCTGCCGACAGCATGGGCTTCTCCGGTGTCATGGCCGGTCCGCTCGTCAGGTCCTCGTACAGGGCCGGCAGCCTCTGGGGGCAGGCCATGCGCAGACGCGGCCTCACGGTGCCCGAGACGCTCGCCCACCTCACCGAGCCGACCACGTCACGCCAGGAGGCGTCGAGCCTGCTCGCCCGCTGACGACCCGCTCTCCGGAGCACCATCGCGCCCCGCTAGACTGAGGACCATGGCCCGCAAGAACAAGGACGCAACCGCCACAGGCGTTGCCACAGACGCCCAGAGCGCCCCCAAGCAGAAGAAGCCGAAGAAGGTCCGCTGGTATCACCAGGTCTTCCAGGCCTACAAGATGACCTATGCGCGGGACCGCAAGGTGCCGTGGATCATGCTCGCGGTCTTCGTCGGCATCGTCGCCGTCGCCGTCGCGATCGGTCTCTGGTGGGGTCAGCCGATCTACATGGCGATCATCGGCATCCCCTTCGGGCTGCTCGGCGCGATGTTCGTGCTCGCCCGCCGCGCCGAGAGGTCGCAGTACGCGGAGATCGAAGGACAGCCCGGTGCCTCGCGCGCCGCGCTCGGCACGATCCGCCGCGGATGGACCTTCGACGAAGAGCCCGCCGCCGTCGACCCGAAGACCCAGGACCTGCTGTTCCGCGGCCTCGGACGTCCCGGGATCGTCCTCGTGACCGAGGGCCCCTCGAACCGCGTGAAGAAGCTCATCGACGCCGAGCAGCGCAAGCTCGGCCGCATCCTCTCGGGCGTTCCGGTCACGGTCGTCCAGTGCGGCAACGGCGAGGGCCAGGTCCCGCTGCCCAAGCTCGCGCGCCACGTGCAGAAGCTCAAGCCGAAGCTCACCAAGGCTGAGGTCGGCGAGGTCGGCAAGCGCCTCACCGCGCTCGGCAAGATCCGGATGCCGATCCCCAAGGGCGTCGACCCGAACCGCGCCCGCCCCGACCGCAAGGGCCAGCGCTGACCGCACCGCACACCAGGCCAGACCCAGAGCGACGCCCACCCCAGCAGGGGTGGGCGTCGCTCTGTCGTTCCCGGGTGGTGCTCTGGCGTCGCGGTGACCGCAGGATCAGCGGCGGACGATGACCGTGCGGGCGGCCTTGTCGTGGAGACCACGACCGTCGCCGTCCCAGATCACCGCGGGGATCACGAGGCAGAGCAGGACTCCGCGGATCGCGCCGCGGAGCAGACCGACGGTCTGGACCTGGGGCACCTCGGGGCGGACGACCAGACCGAGCGCACGGTGCCCGATCGTGAAGCCGAGGCTCGAGACGAGCAGGATGTTCTCGACGGCGAAGACCGCGAGGGTGGCCATCGAGTGGTAGTCGAAGAGGGCCAGGCTGATGAGGCTCGCGACCACCCAGTCGATCACGAGCGCGGCGAGCCGCCGACCGACAGGTGCGAGAGACCCCGGACCTGAGCGGGGCAGCCCGAGCCGCCCGCCGCGTCCGTCGTCGCCCTGCGGGGTGCCTTCGAGCCAAGAGCCGATGTCGTCACGTGATGCCACACCTCGAGGATACGTGGCGGGGGCCTGTCGGCGAGCCCGTGAGAGCCGTCCAGCAGGTGACCAGACGCTGCTCGCCCTGCGAGCATGCGGACCGTCGGGGTCCGCTGGGCGGACACACGGACGTGACACAGGGCACAGGTTCGTAACATGCTTGAAACAGAGGGAACACGGCGGGGAAACCCGACGCCCTTAGTTTGGACATGCCCGTCACGCCAGGGCGACATCGAACAAGGAGTAGCGGATGTTCAAGAACGCCGAGGAGGCAATCGCCTTCACCCAGAACGAGGGCGTCGAGTTCGTCGACGTGCGGTTCTGCGACCTGCCAGGTGTGATGCAGCACTTCAACATCCCGATCTCGCAGTTCGCTGAGTCGGCCTTCACCGACGGCATGATGTTCGACGGGTCCTCGATCCGCGGCTTCCAGGCGATCCACGAGTCGGACATGAAGCTCATCCCCGATGTCACCACCGCGTACGTCGACCCCTTCCGCAAGCGCAAGACGCTCATCGTGAACTTCTCGATCGTCGACCCCTTCACCGACGAGGCCTACTCCCGCGACCCGCGCAACGTCGCGTTCAAGGCCGAGGCGTACCTCAAGAGCACAGGCATCGCCGACACCGCGTTCTTCGCCCCCGAGGCCGAGTTCTACATCTTCGACGACGTGCGCTTCAAGACGTCCGCGAACGAGTCCTACTTCCACATCGACTCGAAGGAAGCAGCCTGGAACACCGGCCGCGTCGAGGAGGGTGGCAACCTCGGTTACAAGACCCGGTACAAGGGTGGCTACTTCCCCGTCTCCCCCAACGACCAGATGGCCGACCTGCGCGACGAGATGTGCGCAGTCCTCGGTGAGGTCGGCCTCGACGTCGAGCGCGCGCACCACGAGGTGGGCACCGCCGGCCAGCAAGAGATCAACTACCGCTTCTCGACCCTGACCGCGGCTGCTGACGACCTGATGAAGTTCAAGTACGTCATCAAGAACGTCGCCTGGGACGCCGGCAAGTCCGCGACCTTCATGCCGAAGCCCATCTTCGGTGACAACGGCTCGGGCATGCACTCCCACCAGTCCCTCTGGAAGGACGGCGTGCCGCTGTTCTTCGACGAGAAGGGCTACGGCGGACTCTCCGACATGGCTCGCTGGTACATCGGTGGTCTGCTCAAGCACGCCCCCGCGCTGCTCGCCTTCACCAACCCGTCGGTGAACTCCTACCACCGCCTGGTCCCCGGCTACGAGGCCCCGGTCAACCTGGTGTACTCGGCTCGCAACCGCTCTGCCTGCATCCGCATCCCGGTGACCGGCAACTCGCCCAAGGCCAAGCGCATCGAGTTCCGCGTGCCCGACCCGTCGGCGAACCCGTACCTCGCCTTCGCCGCGCAGTTGCTCGCCGGCATCGACGGCATCAAGAACCGCATCGAGCCCCCGGAGCCCGTCGACAAGGACCTCTACGAGCTCCCGCCCGAGGAGCACGCAGCGATCCAGCAGGTGCCCGCGTCGCTCGGCGAGGCCCTCGACGCCCTCGAGGCCGACCACGACTTCCTGACCGTCGGCGACGTCTTCACGCCCGACCTCATCTCGACGTGGATCGACTACAAGCGCACCCACGAGATCGACCCGATCCGCCTGCGCCCGCACCCGCACGAGTTCGAGCTCTACTACGACCTCTGACGGTCGCCGGGCCTGTGAGAGCAGGTCCGTGAGCTGAACGCACGCAGCACCCCGTCCGCCCTCGAGGCGGGCGGGGTGCTGTCGTCTGCGCCACAGGTCCTGAGTTCGGCGGACCAGACCCGACCCTGAGAGACTGACAACCAGTCGTCGAAAGGTCTTCCCCATGCAGCAGGTCCAAGCCGTCATCGCCCGCGCCAAAGACGCGCCGGTCGAGATCGTCACCATCAACGTCCCCGACCCTGGGCCGGGTGAGGCCGTCGTGGCCATCCAGGCCTGCGGCGTGTGCCACACCGACCTGCACTACCGCCAGGGCGGCATCAACGACGAGTTCCCGTTCCTGCTCGGCCACGAGGCCGCCGGTGTGGTCGAGTCTGTCGGCGAGGGTGTCACCGAGGTCGCCCCCGGGGACTTCGTCGTCCTCAACTGGCGCGCGGTGTGCGGCGAGTGCCGCGCCTGCAAGCGCGGCGAGCAGCAGTACTGCTTCAACACCGCGAACGCCACGCAGAAGATGACCCTCGAAGACGGCACCGAGCTCACGCCGGCCCTCGGCATCGGCGCCTTCGCCGACAAGACCCTCGTCGCCGCGGGTCAGTGCACGAAGGTCGACCCGTCCGCCCGCCCGGCTGCCGTGGGCCTCCTCGGCTGCGGCATCATGGCCGGCATCGGTGCGGCTATCAACACCGGCGGCGCCACCCGCGGGAAGTCTGTCGCCGTCATCGGCTGCGGCGGGGTCGGTGTCGCCGCGATCGCTGGTGCCGCGCTCGCCGGTTCGAGCCCGATCATCGCCGTGGACATCGACGCCAAGAAGCTCGAGACCGCCAAGAAGCTCGGCGCGACCCACACCGTCGACTCCTCGCAGGTCGACCCCGTCGAAGCCATCCGCGAGATCGCCTCGAAGACCTACCCGGGCGCCGAGGGTGCTGACATCGTCATCGAGGCCGTCGGTCGCCCCGAGACCTGGAAGCAGGCCTTCTACGCCCGCGACCTCGCCGGCACCGTGGTCCTGGTCGGCGTGCCGACCCCGGAGATGACGGTCCCCGAGATCCCGCTGCTCGACGTCTTCGGCCGCGGCGGCTCGCTCAAGTCCAGCTGGTACGGCGACTGCCTGCCCAGCCGCGACTTCCCGATGCTGGTGGACCTCTACCAGCAGGGACGTCTGGACCTCGACGCCTTCGTCACCGAGGAGATCAGCATCAACGACATCGAGGCGGCCTTCGAGCGGATGCACCACGGCGACGTCCTGCGCTCGGTCGTGGTGCTCTGATGGCCGCGCGCACCGACCACGTCGTCACCTCGGGCACCTTCAGCCTCGACGGTGAGACCTTCGACGTCGACAACAACGTGTGGATCGTCGGGGACGACAGCGAGTGCCTCGTCATCGACGCACCGCACTCGGTCGACGACATCCTCGCGGCCGTGGGTGACCGGCGCCTGACCGCGATCGTCTGCACCCACGCGCACGACGACCACGTGCGGGTGGCACCCGAGCTGCGCGAGCGGACCGGGGCGCCGATCTACCTGCACCCGGCCGACCGCCCCGTCTGGGAGCTCACGCACGGCACGTCGACGACGTGGGACCACGACCTGTCCGACGGGCAGACCCTCGAGGTCGCCGGTACGACGCTCACGGTCCTGCACACCCCCGGCCACGCACCCGGTGCCGTCTGCCTCTACGCACCCGATCTTGGGAGCGTCTTCACAGGGGACACCCTGTTCAACGGTGGGCCCGGGGCAACCGGACGCTCGTTCAGCGACCGCCCGACGATCGAGGCCTCGATCCGCGCCCGGCTCTTCGCGCTGCCGGACGAGACGGTCGTGCACACAGGCCACGGTGACGACACGACGATCGGTGCCGAGAAGACGAACCTCGACGGCTGAGATCCCCGCAGGCCGACCTGGTCGGCCGTCCGCAGCGTCGGCCCCCCTCGCGTCACACGCGAGAGGGGCCGACGCTGTCGTCCGTCCGGGGTCCGGCGCTGTCGCGCGTCCCAGCTCCGACTCCGCGCCTCCGAGCCGCTCCGTGCCAGACCGTGCCGTGCCGTGCGGTGCCGTGCGGTGCGGTGCGGTGCGGTGCGGTGCGGTGCCCGACCGTGCCGTGCCGTGCCGTGTCGTGTCGTGTCGTGTCGTGTCGTGTCGTGTCGTGTCGTGCCTCTAGGGTCCGGACACCGAGAGAGTGTCAGCCCGGCATCCCCTCGCCCTTCCGCCGACGCGCGTCGATCAAGAACCGCGTCGAGTGCGCGACGAAGGACCCCTCACGCTCGATCACGTCGTGGAGCGCCCGAAGCCTCTCCTCGTACCCCTCGGCCGTGAAGCCGGGGACCATCCAGATCACCTTGCGCAGGTAGTAGACGACGGCACCCACGTCGAAGAACTCCGTACGCAGCGTCTCGCTCCGCAGGTCGACGACCTCGAGCCCCGCCGCCTCCGCGTCGCGCACGGCGTCGTCGGGGTGCCGCGCCCTGTACGTCTCCTGCGACAAGGGCCCGAGGAAGTGCTCGACCAGGCCGAACATGCTCGCGGCACCGACCTGCTGAGACAGGTACGTGCCCCCGGGCTCGAGCACCCGGGCGATCTCGTCCCACCAGACCGTCACCGGGTGGCGGCTCACCACGAGGTCGAAGGCACCGTCGGCGAAGGGCAGCGGGGGTTCGTCCGGGTCCGCGACGACCACCACCCCACGTGGACGCAGCAGCCTCGTCGCGACAGTGACGTTCGGCGGCCACGACTCGGTCGCCGCCATGACGGCGGGGAGCACGGGAGCCCCAGCGAGGACCTCTCCCCCGCCGGTCTGCACGTCGAGCGCCGCGGACGACACCGCGAGCCGCTCCGCCATGATCCGCTGGTACCCCCACGAGGGGCGTTCTTCGGTCGCCCTGCCGTCGAGCCAGCTGAAGTCCCAGCCGTCGACGGAGACGGCCGACGCCTCGGCGACGAGGTCTTCGTAGGTGCGTGACATGGTTCGATGCTGCACGGACTGTCTGCCCGGGCGCAACGAGAATGCGTCTCGTGCGTCGCGCGCACCTATCCCGGCATCGCAGCCGGCAGGCCCGAGACCTCCGCGCCGGGCGACGACGGCGCAGACTCGCGGACCACCAGGTGCGTCGGCAGGATGATCGGGCTCGGGCTCTCCCCGTCCATCACCCGGATGAGCATCGATGCCATCTCGTGCCCGAGGGCCCGGACCGGCTGGTGGACCGTGGTCAGCGGCGGGTCGGTGTGCCGGGCGACGTCGAGGTCGTCGAAGCCGACGACGGCCACGTCGCCCGGCACCGTCCGACCGTGCGCCCGGAGCGTGCTGACCGCCCCGGCAGCCATGTTGTCCGACGCCACGAAGACCGCGTCGAGCTCAGGGTCGGCCGCGAGCAGCCGAGCCATCGCCCGAGCCCCGCCGTCGTGGCTGAAGTCCGCCTGCTCGACGAGCGACGGCGCCAGCCCTGCCACGGCCATCGCGTCGACGAAGCCCTGCCAGCGGGCGACCGAGGCCTCCTGGTCCATCGGCCCGGTGATGACCGCGAGGCGCCGACGCCCCGAGCGGAGCAGGTGCTCGGTCGCGCTCCGAGCGCCCCCACGGTTGTCCGCGTCGACGTACCAACGTGGGTCGCCGGTGAGCGGACGCCCGCAGAACACGATCGGCAGGTCGGTCGCGTCGGCCACCCGTGCCAGGGGGTCGTCCCGGCGCAGCGCCATGAGCATCACCCCGTCGGTCCGGCGCGAACGCAGCAGACGCTCGATCCGCGCCTGCCCGTTCGGGGCCGAGGCCAGCACCAGGGTGAGGTCGAGCTCTGCCTTCTCGAGGACCGTGGCGACCCCGACCACCACCTGGGAGAAGAACGGGTCGCCGAAGAAGGCCGGGTCGTCCCCGGAGAAGGCGAGGACGACCGAGCCGACCCTGTTCGTCACGAGCGCACGGGCCGTGGCGTTCGGGACGTAGCCCAGCTCCTCGGCGGCCCGCTCGATCGCCTCGCGCTTGGCCGGGCTCACGTTGCGGGCGTTGTTCATGGCGCGCGACGCCGCCGACCGCGACACCCCGGCCCGCCGCGCCACCTCGTCGAGCGTGGGTCGTCTGGACCTGTGGCTCGACGGGAGGCTGGGCGGGCGGGGCGGCGCGGACGACGGGTCGTGCATCGGGTCCTCGGGCATGGCGGTCAGCCTACTGTCAGGCGCAGGCCCCCGGCGCTGACCCGTCACGGCTGCGTCGACCACGTCGCGCGACGCCGGCCGCCGCGAACCCCGCGACGAGCAGCAGACCGGCGACGGCGATCCATGCAGGGTCCGCCCCTGTGGCGGCGAGCGCTCCGCCGCGACCGTCCTGCGCCCCGCCTGCCCCGCGAGCCGTCTCCTCGACGGGCGGGTCGACGACCGGGGCCGGTGACGGCACCACGACCTGGGGGCTCTCGGTCACCTCGAGCGTCGCGGGCTCGGTGTAGACGCCACCGAAGGCGTTGGCGAAGTACGCCCGGTACTGCGCCCCCTCCCCAAACCTGGCGGTGAGCGTGAGGGTCGTGGAGGTCGCCTCGGGCACGTCCGTCCAGACCCCTGCGGCCAGGCGCTGCCACTGGACGCCCGGGGCCGGGCTCCCGGTCGCGGCAGCGCTCATGCTGACCTGCTGGCCGTCGACGGCCGTGAGGTCTGCGGGGTCGCTCGTCACGACCACCACAGTCCCCGCACCCGACGCATTGCCGTCGTGCTGGTCGGCGACGAAGGACGCGACCCAGGTGAGCGCGGAGTTCCAGTTGACCGTGATCTCGTTGGTCGACCAGGACTGGATGTCGTCCACGTAGCAGGCCTGCGGGGCGCACATGCGGTCCGGCCCGTAGAGCGCCTTGATGACGGGATCCCACGTGACCGCGTCGGAGTTCGGACCACCGGACACCGACCCGCGCGGAGGGTTCGGCAGCGACGGCTCGAGGGAGTGGGCGAACCAGCGGCTGTGCTGGTTCTGGGAGAACTGCTGCCCGTACCCCGTGACGTACGAGTTGTTGAGCGCGTTGCGGCCGAGCAGGTAGTCCATCGACTCGAGCACAGCGTCGGCGAAGCGCTGGTCGCTCGTGAGGTCGAAGGCTGTGCCCAGCACGACCTGGTTGTTGAGGATCGCGCTGTTCGAGCCCCAGCTGTAGATCCCGTCGGACCCCGGGTAGGCCGTCCCGAAGGGTTCGCCCTGCTGCCATGCGAGGTACCGCTCGGCCGCCTCGACGACCGAGTCACGGACTGCTGCCCGTCCTGGCAGGTCGGACTCGACGGTCGCGAGGTCGAGCCGGCCGAGCGCTGCCGTCTCGAACCAGTTGAAGCCGCCCGACGTCCAGATGTCCGCCGTGTGGTACTCGCTCGCCAGGACGTGGTCCTCGAAGGCCTGGTCCCCCGTGGTGAGGAAGAGCTCGGCCGCGGCCCAGTAGAGCTCGTCGCCGACGGAGTCGTCGTCGTAGGGTCCGCTGCCCGTGCTCGGGTCGTCGTTGGGAGCCGGGGCGTAGAGGTCGGGGGTCCGCAGCGCGGCATCCCACGCGATCCGCCCGGCCGCGAGCAGGTCGGTGGCGAACTGCGGGTCGTACTGCTCCCACAGCCGGGCTCCCTGCGCGGCGACCGCGGCGAAGTTCAGCGTGGCGGCCGTCGAGGGCCTGTGCAGGTAGCGCTCCTGGGCGTCCTGCGAGGGCAGGAGCGGCAGGCCGGTCCAGTCCGCGTCGGCGACCTTGTGGTGCACCATCCCCGGGTACATCGCGGCGTCGGCCGGCACCTGCATCTTCATCATCCACTCGAGCTCCCAACGTGCCTCGTCGAGGACGTCCGGGACCCCGTTCGTCTGCTCGTCGAGCGGGATGTTCAGCGTGCCGTCCTCGAGGTCCGCAGCGGCTCCGGTCGGGCTGGACAGCGTCCGCTCGTAGGTGGAGAGGAGCTGGGCGACGGCGATGCCACCGTTGACCACGTACTTGCCGTGGTCCCCGGCGTCGTACCACCCACCCGTGACGTCGGCCGTGTAGTCGCACGTCCAGTCTCCGTACATCCAGTACTGCCCCTCGGTCTCCGGCGTGAGGCAGGCGACGTCGACGTCTCCGCGGTTGGGACCGCCGTCGGCGCCGTCGGGAGTGCCGACGTGCCCTGCCGGACGGCTGTACTCCTGCGCGTCCGGCTGGCCGACCATGAGCGAGCCGTCGATCTCGATACCGCTGCGGGCCGGGTAGAAGTAGTTGAGCGCGTCGTAGCGCAGCTGCTGGTAGATGTCCGCTCCGACGGTGAAGTCGTAGCTCTCCTCACCGTCCGCCACGAGGGTGTACGTGCCGGGCGCGGTCACGCCCGAGAAGTCGATCTCGTGGACCGCGACGCCTGCTGTCGGGTCGAGCCCGGCCGGCACCGTGGTCCCCGACGCGACAGTCACGCCCTGGGCGTCGTGCAGCTCCCACGGGAGGGCGGCGGGAGCGTCCGTCACGAGGGTCGCCTCCTTCGGACCTGCAGGCAGGTACCCCACCTGGTTGACCCGCACCCGTGGCCCAGTCTCCGGGGTGTAGGGCGGGGCCTCGGTTCCGCTGAGCAGCGAGACGTCGTCGAGGCAGAAGGTCCACGGGGTGTCCGAGCCGCCGACCTGGAACGAGATCTCCCCGATGCCCGGGCTCGTGGCGCCGTCGGTCGGGAAGCCCCGCTCGGCGATGAAGGTGTAGGTGTAGGAGCGCATGTCGGCGCTGAGCGTGGGGTTGTTCTCGAGCAGGACCGTGTAGGGGGCCTCATCGTCGCCGATGATCGCGCGGACCGGTCGGCCGTTCGAGGAGCTCGCGTCGAAGGAGAGGGTGTAGGTGGTGCCGGGCTCGATGACGATCCCGTTGTACCCGACGATCTGGTCCCACCGGTTCGAGGTCCCGGCACCGAGCTCGACGCACAGGACGCCGTCGGTGACAGCGCTCGTCACACCGGGTCCGACAGCGTAGAAGGGCGCGATGCTCCCGTCCTCGAAGTCACCTCCGACGACCTGCTCCGCAGGGTCCGTCGGGTCCGTCGGGTCCGTCGGGTCCGTCGGGTCGGTGGGGTCGGTGCGCTCCGTGATCGAGACGTCGTCGATGCAGACGGTGTACGGGACAGCCTGCGCACCGAGCTGGAGCACGGCGAGCCCGCTCGTGGTCGTCCACCCGTCGGCGAGCGGGGACCCGGGGTCTGTGCTCGTCGTGGGCCACGTAGCCGGAGAGACCGTGAGCTCGACGTGCTGCGGTGTCGCGGTGCCGTCGAGCACCACCTGCCGCGCGGAGGTCGCCGGGTAGGTCGCGCCGACCTGGAGCGGGAGGGTGACCGGCTGGTCGGCCCGGGCGTCGAAGGACATCGTGTAGGTGGTGTCGCGGTCGAAGGTGAGGTCGTCGTGCTGGGCGGCGACGTCCCAGGGGTTGGTGCCTCCCGAGACCGTGGAGCAGAACTCCTCGGTCGCGGTCGAGGTGGTGACGCTGCCGGAGTTGGCGTAGGAGTGCCATCCCTCAGGATCACCGCCGGTGAAGGTGTGCTCCGTGCTCAGGGGGCTGGCTGTCGCTGCTGGTGCGACGACGGTGGCGAGCACCAGCACTGCCGAGAGCGATGACGCGGTCAGGACGCCGAGCGCCTGTCGTGCATGACGAGGGGAAACCACGATGTCTCCATTCTGTGCGGGAGCGCTCCCACACCTGGTCGGGGGAGACGGCCTCGCGAGCGTGCCCCGGAAACTATCACCTGGACGAGAGTGGGAGCAAGCCGGGAGCGCTTCCAGTCTGGCGGGGCCTGCCAGCGGAGCGACGCACGGCGTGGTCCAATGTCCCTGCACCTGCGTGCCCTGTGCCCGCCTCTGCAGGAGGCACACCCGTGCCTGCCCCAGGACCCACCCGAGAGCCGTCGAGCCATGAACCTGTCCCCCGCAGCGCCTGCCGCGCCCCCTGCGTCGTACTACTCCCGGCGTCCTCCGCGCTGGCTCGGCCGGGCGCTCCTGTCCGGGGTGGTGACGGTCTTCGCCGCGATCTTCGTGTGGCGCGCCCTCGGCTCGCTCACGAGCCTCATCGTCAACCTCATCATCGCGCTGTTCCTCGCGCTCGCGATGGAGCCGATGATCCTGTGGCTGGTCAAGCACGGCTGGAAGCGCGGGGCCGCGACAGCCACGGTGCTGTTCAGCCTGCTGGCCGCAGCCGCCGCGGTCATCGCGCTCTTCGGCCGGATGTTCCTCGAGCAGGCCGGTGACCTCATCCAGTCGCTGCCCAGCACCTACGACTCCGTGACGCTCTGGGCGGAGAAGCAGTTCGACGTCGTGATCCCCGAGATGGAAGACCTCCAGGCCCAGCTGCTGCAGGACTACGGCAACGAGGTCGCCTCGCGTGCCCTGGCGATCGGCACCTCGGTGATCGGTGGCCTCTTCGCCTTCGCGACGATCTTGCTCGTCTCGTACTACCTCGCTGCGGCCGGCCCCAAGTTCCGTGCGTCGATCTGCGGGTGGTTGCGGCCCAAGAACCAGACCGAGGTGCTGCGCCTGTGGGAGATCACGCAGATCAAGATCTCGGACTACATCAACTCGCGTGTGGTGCTCGCGGCGATCGCGAGCTTCTTCACAGGGGTGTTCCTCACCATCATCGACATCCCGTACGCGCTGCCCCTGGCGCTCTTCACAGGGGTCGTCTCGCAGTTCGTGCCGACCATCGGGACGTACATCGGTGGTGCGCTGCCGATCGTCTTCGCGCTCACGGGCGGCAGCTGGCAGAAGGCCGTCATGGTCCTCGGGTTCATCATCCTGTACCAGCAGGTCGAGAACATGTGGCTGTCACCGAAGATCTCGGCCCGCGCCCTCCAGATGAACCCCGCGGTGTCCTTCGTCGTGGTGCTCGCCTTCGGCGCTGTCTTCGGCGCTCTCGGCGCCTTCCTCAGCCTGCCCGTCGCCGCGACCATCCAGGCCGTCGCGACCACGTACCTGCGCCGTCACGAGCTCGTGGACTCCCACATGCTGCACGACCCCGCACCCGGTGACAGCGACGGAGGCGACGAGGAGTCCGACAGCGCGGCGGGAGCCGACAAGAGCACGGCAGCCGCAGCTCGCGCGACAGCGCACGACACCGCAGCCGACGGGCTCGCGCAGCCTGGAGCGACGGGCTCCGGTTCTCAGTCCTCGAACTCGTAGAACAGCCGCTCGACGACGGCGCGCGCCCGTCGTGCCGAGCGCAGGTAGTCCTGCTCGAGCTGTGCACCGCTGCCGGGCGGGTAGTGCACCACGCGGGCGATCCCGCTGAGCGCCGCGATGTCGGAGGGCAGGACGTCGGCCGTCGCCCCGCCGACGCGTCCGGACCACAGCACGAGGGCGTCGCGCAGGTTCGACGCGAGCTGCCAGGCCTCGGACAGGACGTCGGCTTCGTCGCGCTCGACGAGCCCGGCGACGACCGCCGCCTCGAGCCCGGCGAGCGTCTCGGTGGTCCGCAGACCCTCGACGGCGTGCCCGTGCTGCAGCTGGAGCAGCTGGACGGTCCACTCGACGTCGCTGATCGCGCCGCGCCCGAGCTTGAGGTGCCGTGCCGGGTCGACACCGCGGGGCAGCCGCTCGGCCTCGACCCGCGCCTTGATGCGTCGGATCTCGCGGACCGTCGCCGCGTCCAGCCCGGAGGCCGGGAAGCGGAGCGGGTCGATGAGCCGCTCGAAGTCGGCCCCGAGCGTCTCGTCGCCCGCGACAGCCCGGGCACGCAGCAGCGCCTGGCTCTCCCAGGCAGCCGACCAGCGCCCGTAGTACCCGGCGTAGGAGTCGAAGGACCGCACGAGAGGACCGTTGCGGCCCTCGGGGCGCAGGTCGGCGTCGACCTGGAGCGGCGGCTCCTCGCTCGACCCGCTGAGCGAGGACCGCACCTTGCGTGCGACGTCGAGGGCGTACCTCTGGGCGACGGCGTCCTCGGTCCCGGGTGACGCCCTGTAGACGAACATCACGTCGGCGTCCGAGCCGTAGCCGAGCTCACGGCCACCGAGGCGGCCCATCGCGATGATCGACATCGCGGCGGGAGCCTGCGCCCGGGTCAGCCCGGCCTCTTCGCACAGCACGAACTCCGCGACGCGCAGCGCCCCGCGCAGCACGGCGTCTGCCGCGTCGGAGATCCCCAGCGCCGCAGCGGGCGCCTCGCACAGCCCGAGCAGCTCGGCGCACGCGATCCGGGCGAGCTCGCGACGGCGCATCGCGCGCAGCACGGTGATGGCCCGCACCTGGTCGTCGGCGCGGGTCAGCACGGCGTCGGACTCTGCGACCAGACGGGCGAGCGGACGGGGCTTGAGGTCGCTGTCCTCGGCGAGCCAGGTGACCGACTCGGGCGAGCGACCGAGGGCCTCAGCGACGTAACGGGACGTCGACAGGAGGGAGGCGAGCCTGTAGGCGGCGGACCCGGAGTCCCGCAGCAGCTTGAGGTACCAGTGGGTGGTGCCGAGCTCTTCGGAGAGCCGCCTGAAGGCGAGCAACCCACCGTCCGGGTCCGAGCCCTCGGCGAACCAGCCGAGCATCACGGGCAGCAGCTGGCGCTGGATCGCGGCCCGCCGGCTGACCCCTTCGGTGAGCACGGCGATGTGGCGCATCGCGCCCTTGGGGTCGCGGTACCCGATGGCCGCGAGACGCGCGCGGGCCGCCTCGGGCGCCAGGCTCGCCTCTTCGGCCGACAGCTGGGCCGTGGCGGGCAGCAGCGGCCTGTAGAACAGCTCTTCGTGGAGCGTGCGGACGTCGCGCCGCACGGTCTTCCAGCGCTGGACGAGCCCCTCGGCACCGTCGCTGCGCATGCCCGCGGAGCGCGCGAGGCGGCGCAGGTCCTGCTCGCCCGTCGGCATGAGGTGCGTGCGCCGCAGGTTGACCAGCTGGATGCGGTGCTCGAGGACCCTCAAGAACCTGTAGCAGACGGCCAGCTGGGCGGCGTGCTCACGGCCCACGTACCCGGCGCTGGCGAGCGCCGCGAGGGCGGTCAGCGTGTTGGAGCTGAGGATCGACGGGTCGGAGCGGCCGTGCACCAGCTGGAGCAGCTGGACCGTGAACTCGACGTCACGCAGCCCGCCCTTGCCGAGCTTGAGCTGACGGTCGGCCTCGGCGGCCGGGACGTTGTCCTCGACGCGGCGGCGCATCGCCTGGGAGTCCTCGACGAAGTTCTCCCGCTCGACGGCCGACCACACGAGCGGGGTGATCGCCTCGGTGTACGCCCTCGACAGCTCGACGTCGCCGGCCACGTGGCGGGCCTTGAGGAGCGCCTGGAACTCCCAGGTCTTGGCCCAGCGCTCGTAGTACGAGACGTGGCTGGACAGCGTGCGCACGAGCGGACCGTTCTTGCCCTCGGGACGCAGCGCGGCGTCGACGGGCCACAGCGGCGGCACGCTGCTCGGCCCTCCCCCGCACACCCGGGTGAGGATCGTCGCGAGCTTGGCACCCGCGGCCATCGCGTCGCTCTCGTCGGTCCCCTCGGTCGGCTCGGCGACGTAGACGACGTCGACGTCGCTCACGTAGTTGAGCTCGCGCCCGCCGCACTTTCCCATGCCCAGGACCGAGAGCCGGACGCCAGCACCGTGGTCGGGCAGCTCGCCGCGGGCGACCGCGAGAGCGGCCTCGAGGGCCGCCGACGCGAGGTCGGCCAGCGCGGCGGCGACGGCCGGCAGGATAGACAGCGGCTCGGGCGAGGTGAGGTCGCTCGCCGCGATCCTCAGCAGCCGGCTGCGGTAGGCCCGGCGCATCGCGTCGGTCGCCTCGATCTCCGGCATCCCGGCGACCGGGACGTCGGCCTCGGGGTCCGCCCCGACCGCGCGGAGCAGCTCGGCCCGGACCAGGCTGACGTCGACCCCGACACCGCTCGTCGTGTCGCTCACGACGTCGAGCAGCTCGGGGTGCCGCACGAGCTCGTCACCGAGCGCGACCGAGGCGCCGAGGACGCCCAGCAGCCTGTCTCGGACCAGCTGCTCGTCGGGGGCGAGGTGCACGGCGTCGATGCCCTCGGTGTCCCCCGACAGCAGGCGCCCCAGCAGGGCGGCGCGCCGCGCGTGGTCCGGGTCGACGGTCGCCGCGCAGCACAGCCGGATGAGGGCGATGAGCGCGAGGTCGGGGTCAGCCGTGGCTGCGAGGGCGGGCAGCAGGGCTGAGCTCGGCTGCACCTCCCCCACGACGGCCGTGAGGTCTTTGTCCCCGCACAGCTGGGCTGCGCGCGCGACGTCGGAGAAGCCGAGCCGGGTGAGTCTCCCGGTCAAGGACGTGGTCCGGGAGGTGCTCACCATCAGCGTGCTTCCGTCAGTCGGTCTGCGGGCAGGTGGGGGTGGTGCGTGGCGGCCGGGTCAGAGGACCTGGAGCAGGCGCTTGAGCTCGAAGGGCGTGACCTGCTGGCTGTAGCCCTGCCACTCCTGCCGCTTGTTCTTGAGCACGAAGTCGAACACGTGCTCGCCGAGGGTCTCGGCGACGAGCTCGGACTTCTCCATGAGGCTGATCGCGTCGTCGAGGGTCTGCGGCAGCGGCTTGATGCCGAGCGCGCGACGCTCGGCGTCGGTGAGCTCCCACACGTCGTCGTCGGTCGCCTCGGGCAGCTCGTAGCCCTCTTCGATGCCCTTGAGACCGGCCGCGAGCGTGAGCGCGAAGGCCAGGTACGGGTTGGCGGCGGTGTCGAGCGCGCGGTACTCCACGCGGCTCGAGTTGCCCTTGCCCGGCTTGTACATGGGCACGCGGACGAGCGCGGAGCGGTTGTTGTGACCCCAGCAGACGTAGCTCGGGGCCTCGGCCCCGCCCCACAGGCGCTTGTAGGAGTTCACGTGCTGGTTGGTCACGGCGGTGATCTCGGCGGCGTGCACGAGGAGACCGGCGATGAAGTGACGGGCCGTCTTCGACAGCTCGTACTGCGCCCCGGGCTCGTGGAAGGCGTTGCGGTCCCCCTCGAAGAGCGAGAGGTGGGTGTGCATACCCGACCCCGGCTGGTCGGCGAGCGGCTTGGGCATGAAGGAGGCGAAGACGCCCTGCTCGAGCGCCACCTCCTTGATGACCGTGCGGAAGGTCATGAGGTTGTCGGCCGTGGTGAGGGCGTCCGCGTAGCGCAGGTCGATCTCGTTCTGGCCGGGGCCTGCCTCGTGGTGGGAGAACTCGACCGAGATGCCCATGGACTCGAGCATCGTGATCGCGGCGCGGCGGAAGTCGTGCCCCTGCGTGCGGGCGACGTGGTCGAAGTACCCGCCGTGGTCGATCGGGACCAGCGGTCCGTCGGCCGTCGGCGGCTCGAAGAGGTAGAACTCGACCTCGGGGTGCGTGTAGAAGGTGAACCCCTGGTCAGAGGCCTTCGCGAGCGCGCGCTTGAGCACGTTGCGGGAGTCCGCGAGCGAGGGCTCACCGTCGGGGGTGAGGATGTCGCAGAACATCCGGGCGGTCCCGTGATGTTCACCACGCCAGGGCAGCACCTGGAAGGTCGTGGGGTCGGGCCGGGCGATCATGTCCGCCTCGTAGACGCGCGTCAGCCCCTCGATGGCGCTGCCGTCGAAGCCGATGCCCTCGGAGAACGCGGACTCGAGCTCGGCCGGTGCGATCGCAACGGACTTGAGCATCCCGAGCACGTCGGTGAACCAGAGGCGGATGAAGCGGATGTCGCGCTCCTCGACCGTGCGGAGCACGAACTCTTGCTGCCTGTCCATGGGTCCATCATGGCTGATGCCAGAGGCTTTTGGTGCGCGACAGACGGAAATCGCCGAGGGAAAGCACTAGGGTCGGTCGCATGGTGGACATCAGGATCGCCCTTGCGCAGATCGACACGTGCGTCGGCGACGTCGACACGAACTCCCGGACCATCCTCGAGTGGTCGCGGCGCGCCGCGGCCGAGGGCGCCCACGTGGTGGCCTTCCCCGAGATGACGATCACCGGGTACCCGATCGAGGACCTCGCGCTGCGTGCGTCCTTCCAGCGGGCGGCCCGCGCGGCCGTGCAGACGATCGCGGACCAGCTGGTCGCCGACGGGCTGGGCAACCTCACCGTCGTGCTCGGCACGGTCGGGGCGCCGCAGGTGACGCGCACGAGCCCCGGGACCCGGCCGACCAACCAGGCCGTCGTCCTCCAGCACGGTGCGGTGACGGCCTCCTACGACAAGCACCACCTCCCGAACTACGGTGTCTTCGACGAGTTCCGCATCTTCGCGCCGGGCGCCGAGCCCTGCATCCTCGAGATCCAGGGCCGACGTGTCGGGCTCGTGGTGTGCGAGGACATCTGGCAGGACGGCGGACCGGTCGCCGAGCTCGCCCAGGCCGAGGTCGACCTGCTGCTCGTGCTCAACGGCTCGCCCTTCGAGGAGGGCAAGGGGCACACCCGGACCGACCTCGCCGCCCGCCGGGCCCACGAGCTGCGCGCCCCGGTCGCCTACGTGAACATGGTCGGCGGCCAGGACGACCTCGTCTTCGACGGCGGGTCCTTCGTGGTCGGCGAGGACGGCTCGGTCCTGACGAGCGCACCCCAGTTCGTCGAGCACCTGCTCCTGTGGGACCTCGCCGCTGACGGCGAGCCCGAGCACCGTGGACCGCTCGCCCCGCCGCTCGGCGACGAGGAAGAGGTCTACCAGGCGATCGTCACCGGGGTGCGCGGCTACGTGCGCAAGAACGGGTTCCGCAGCGTGGTGCTCGGTCTGTCCGGCGGGATCGACTCGGCCCTCGTCGCCGCGATCTGCGCCGACGCGATCGGCGGAGAGAACGTCTACGGCGTCTCGATGCCCTCGACCTACTCCTCGGAGCACTCCAAGGACGACGCTGCGGACCTGGCCAAGCGCATCGGCGCCCACTACAGGGTCCAGCCGATCGCACCGATGGTCGACGCCTTCCAGGGGCAGCTCGACCTGCAGGACGTCGCGGCCGAGAACCTCCAGGCGCGCGTGCGCGGCATGATCCTCATGGGGCTCTCGAACGCCGAGGGTCACCTCGTCCTGGCGACGGGTAACAAGTCCGAGCTCGCCGTCGGGTACTCGACCATCTACGGCGACGCCGTCGGCGGCTACGCCCCCATCAAGGACGTCGACAAGTCGCAGGTATGGGCGCTCTCGCGCTGGCGCAACAACGCGGCCCTCGACGCCGGGCAGATCCCGCCGATCCCGGAGAGCTCGATCACCAAGCCCCCCTCGGCCGAGCTCCGCCCGGGCCAGGTGGACCAGGACTCCCTGCCGCCCTACGACCTGCTCGACGAGGTCCTCGACGCGTACATCGAGCACGCCGAGGGCCGGGCCGAGCTGCTCGCCCGCGGCTTCGACGAAGAGGTGGTCGACAAGGTCGTCTCGCTCGTCGACCGCGCCGAGTGGAAGCGCCGGCAGTACCCGCTCGGCCCTAAGGTCACGGCTCTCGCCTTCGGGCGCGACCGCCGGCTCCCGGTGACCTCGCGCTGGCGCGAGCCGCACGCCTGACACCCCCGCACCCCCGGCCGGTCACGACCTGGCCGGTCGTCTGACGCAGACCCACCCACGACGCAGAGGCAGCACACATGGCACAGCACTCGCTCCCCGGTTCCGGCACCGGAGCCGAGACCCCCGTCGCACCCGCACAGCGCAAGCGGTTCCGCGTGCACCACCTGGCCGAGCACAAGGAGGCCGGGCGCAAGCTCACGATGCTCACCGCCTACGACACGATCACAGGGCGGATCTTCGACGACGCCGGGGTCGACCTGCTGCTCGTCGGCGACTCGGCCGGGGACAACGTCCTCGGTCACGAGAACACCATCCCGGTGACCCTCGACGAGATGGTCGTCGCGGCCCGCTCGGTCGCGCGCGCCGCGAAGCACTCGATGGTCGTCGTGGACCTGCCCTTCGGCAGCTATGAGGCCTCCCCCGAGCAGGCGCTCCAGTCGGCGGTGCGCATCTTCAAGGAGACCGGCGCGCAGGCCGTCAAGATCGAGGGTGGCAAGCGCATCGCCGCCCATGTCGCGCTCCTCACCGGCGCGGGCATCCCGGTCTTCGGGCACCTCGGGTTCACGCCGCAGTCGGAGAACATGCTCGGTGGCAAGCGCGTGCAGGGTCGCGGCGAAGAGGCAGCCGAGCTGCTGTGCGAGGACGCTCTCGCCCTCCAGGAGGCCGGCGCCGTCGCGGTCGTCCTCGAGATGGTCCCTGCCCCCGTCGCCGCCCGGGCCACCGAGATCCTGCGGATCCCCACGATCGGCATCGGTGCGGGCAACGAGGTCGACGGGCAGGTGCTCGTGTGGACCGACATGGCCGGCATGGGTGCGTGGTCGCCGCGGTTCGCCAAGCAGTTCGGGCAGGTCGGCCAGGCACTGTCGGACGCAGCGCAGGCCTACGTCTCCGAGGTGCAGTCCTCGACCTTCCCGGGACCTGAGCACCAGTACGAGCACTGACCGACCTCAGCCGCCGGTCCAGGACGACGAGAAGGCCCCGACGACGTCAGTCGTCGGGGCCTTCTCGTCATGTCGGTCGCACGGAGCCGACCCGGGCTCAGCCGGGCTGTCAGGCCCGCTCGTCCTCCGCGTCGGCCTCGTCCCACGCCTCGGTGCGGGCGTCGGCCTGCTGGAGCGCCTTCTGCGCCGCCTCGCGCGTGGGGTACGGGCCCATCCGGTTCGTCCACGACGACGGCTTGCCCTCTTCGACCTCTCGGGTCTTGGTGTTGAAGTAGAACTCGGCCACGGGGCCCTCCTCAGCTCTGCGCCTGGGGCGCTCTCTGAGCACCCATTCTGCCTGGGGGCGCACCGTCTCGCTCGCCCTGGTCGCGTTCCTGGCGACTGCGGACGCCCTGGTCCGTAGACTGGGCCCATGTCTTCCGCGCGATCCAGCTCTCTGCTCGTCCCTGGCACCGTCGGTCCCCGACGCCAGGTCCCTGCGTCGATTCCCCGCCCGGAGTACGTGGGCCGTCCCGGACCGGCGCGGTACACGGGGCCGGACGTCGTCGCCCCCGAGGTGGTCGAGCGGATCCGCGTGGCCTCGACGATCGCCGCCCGCGCCCTCGCCCTCGTCGGCGAGCACGTGGCACCCGGCGTGACGACCGACGAGCTCGACAGGATCGGGCACGAGTACATGCTCGACCACCACGCCTACCCCTCGACCCTGGGCTACCGGGGTTTCCCGAAGTCGCTGTGCACCTCGATCAACGAGGTCATCTGCCACGGGATCCCCGACTCGACCGTCCTCGAGGACGGTGACATCGTCAACGTGGACGTCACGGCGTACATCGGCGGGGTGCACGGCGACAACAACGCGACCTTCCTCGTCGGAGACGTCGACGAGGAGTCGCGGCTGCTCGTCGAGCGCACGCAGGAGGCGCTGGCCCGCGCGATCAAGGCCGTCAAGCCCGGACGCGAGGTCAACGTCATCGGGCGGGTCATCGAGAAGTACGCGGACCGGTTCGGCTACGGCACGGTCCGCGACTACACGGGGCACGGGGTCGGCGAAGCCTTCCACACCGGCCTCGTGATCCCCCACTACGACGCCGCGCCGCAGTACAGCACGGTGATCGAGCCAGGGATGGTCTTCACCATCGAGCCCATGCTCACCCTGGGCACGAACGACTGGACGATGTGGGACGACGGATGGACCGTCGTCACAGCAGACGGTCGACGGACAGCACAGTTCGAGCACACGCTGGTCGTCACCGACACCGGAGCGGAGATCCTGACACTGCCATGAGTCACTCGAAGAAGAGTCACAGCTCGCACGAGATCGCCTTCGGCATCGACGTGGGCGGGAGCGGCATCAAGGGCGCCCCCGTCGACCTCAAGACCGGCGAGTTCGCCGCCGACCGCGTCCGCATCCCGACCCCCGAGGGGTCGACACCCGAGGCCGTCACCGCGGTGATCGCGGAGCTCGTCACGAGCTTCGACCTGCCGGACAAGACACCCGTGGGCATCGCCTTCCCCGCGCCGATCTTGCACGGGGTGGTGCCCTCGATCGCCAACCTCGACCAGTCCTGGGCCGGGGTGAACCTCGACAAGATCGTGTCGAAGGCCCTGGACCGCACGGTCATCGGCGTGAACGACGCCGATGCCGCAGGAGTAGGCGAGGCCGTGTACGGCGCCGCCCGCGACAAGGACGGGACCATCCTGCTGGCGACGCTGGGGACCGGGATCGGGAGCGCGCTCCTGGTCGACGGCCACCTGCTGCCCAACACCGAGCTCGGGCACCTGGAGATCGACGGGCACGACGCCGAGTCCCGCGCCTCCGACCGCGCACGGACCCGCGACGACCTCTCGTGGGAGCAGTGGGCCGAGCGCCTGCAGCGCTACTTCGAGACCGTCGAGTACCTGTTCTCCCCCGACCTCATCGTCGTCGGCGGTGGCGTGAGCAAGCACCACGAGAAGTTCTTGCCGCTGCTCGACCTCCGGGCGCCGATCATCCCGGCGAAGCTGCGCAACGCGGCCGGGATCGTCGGGGCGGCTCGTCTGGCGGCAGACGCCGACTGACCACGGCTCTCCCCCGCGGCCCCCTCGCGGGGCCGAGCACAGCAGCAGCCCTCGACCGGAGACGGTCGAGGGCTGCTGGCGTCTGAGGCGTGGTCAGGGCGCGCTGCGACCGCGTCGGCTGACGCACGGCTCGCCCGGTCAGGGACCGACCTCGGAGGACGAGA
This sequence comes from Sanguibacter biliveldensis, assembly GCF_033798665.1. NCBI lineage: Bacteria > Bacillati > Actinomycetota > Actinomycetes > Micrococcales > Sanguibacteraceae > Sanguibacter > Sanguibacter biliveldensis. The sequence goes on along the minus strand of NZ_CP138359.1, from coordinate 1,660,608 downwards.
GATGGCGCAGTGCGCCCTGTCCTGGTCCGCGCTGAGGGTGTTCTGTCAGCGCTTGCGCTGCGGGCCGACCAGCTCGTCGACGCCGAGCATCGCGAGCACGTCGCTCACGACAGCCGGCGGGTCGACGAGCGTGACGTCGAGGCCCTCGTCGCGGCCGATGGTGCAGACCTGCACCAGGAAGGCGATGCCCGTCGAGTCGATGAACTCGACCTTCGAGGTGTCGATGACGACCGGCAGGTTCCGGTCCAGAGCCCTCGCGAGCGCGCCGCTCGCGTCAGGCCGCAGCGCGCTGTCGACCTCGCCCCACATCTGCAGGACGCTCCGCCCCGGCTCTTCGAGGAGACCGATGCCGCTCACCCTGGTGTCGATGCTGTCCATGCCGAACCACTTCCTGACGATGTCGTCGGAGCTGGTGCCCCCGCACCGGGCCGAGCCCGGCACCACCAGATCTCCGACGAGTCTAGGCGCGGATTCTCGCTCTTGGCAATGTCTTGACGCTTTCCATACGGTAAGGATTGCCCCAGTCAGGAGCGGCCGTCACGACCTGGACGACGCGCCTCTCTTGAGCATCCCCCACAGGACCGTCGCGGCGAAGAGCACGAGTGCGATGACGGCGAGCCACAGGAGGCCCTTGATGACAAAGCCGAGGACGGCCAGGACGGCCCAGACGATGAGGATGCCGATGATGATGTTCATGTGCTGACCGTAGATCGGGCCCCCTCCTCCCGCACGCGCAGCCGGGACGTCCCCACCCCAGGTGCAGCAGCAGACGAGGACCGCAGGGGTCTCGCGCCGGCACACGATCCTCGCTAGGTTCGCACCATGGGGTGACCGCCACCTGCACGTGCAGCACCGAGGAGCAGCTCATGATCAGGTTCTTGCTCAGGACGCTCATCTTCCTCGCGTCGGCCGCTCTCGGGCTGCTCGCCGCCGACGCCGTCCTCGACGACTTCTCGGTCACGGCCTCGGGCTTCGTCGTGACGGTGGTCGTGTTCGCCGTGATCCAGAGCGTGCTGGCGCCGTTCATCGCCAAGATGGTCTCGCGGTACGCACCGGCCTTCCTCGGCGGGATCGGGCTGCTCGCGTGCTACGTCGCCCTGCTCGTCGCCTCCTTCGTCGGTGACAGCCTGACGATCCGTGGCGTGAGCACGTGGGTGCTCGCCACGATCATCGTCTGGTTGGTGACAGCGCTCGCGACCTTCTTCCTGCCCTTCGTGCTGCTCCGCAAGGCCGCGAACGGCGAGCGCGTCCCGCGGGGCCGACGCCCGCGGCAGGAGTCCTGAGCGTTCGAACCGTCAGGCAGGTCCTCGGCATGACCCAGGTGCCGCCTCGCGCCACGAGCATCGTCGGCACTGGTCACGCTGCTGACCTGCACGGACGCCGCCTCGACGATCGGGACTCCTCCCCATCGACGGCGGCGCGCAGCAGCCCTACCGTAGGGACGGGCCGAAGGCCGGCCCGGGTGCAGCAGAGGAGTCAGGACGGATGAGCGAGCCCGACGGCCGTGTGCCGCGGTCCTACGTGACGAGGCCGCCTCGCGATGCCGTTCCCGTCGAGCCCGTGGTCCCCGAGCTGTCGCCCCGCGAGCGCCGGCTCGCGCAGTACAGGTCGACGGCCGCGACCGGCGGCGGCGCAGCCTCCCCCACGGGACCAGCAGCGCCTCACCGCCTGCTCGTGGCCGCGACAGTCCTGGCGGGTGCGCCCGCTGCCCTGGTGCTGGGTGCCACGCTCTCCGCACTCATGACGACGCTCACCCTGCCGCTCGGTCTGCCCGAGTGGTGGGGGCGCGGCTCGTGGAACCTCATCGTCATGACTTTCACGCTCGGACCGTGGCTGCTGGCATCGTGCGTGGTAGCCGTGGTGCTCCTGCTGGTCGAGCTGGTCCGGCCGCAGCCGCGAGACGGCTGGGGACGGACGGCGCCGAGGGGCCGACCGTCGGTCGCACTGATGGTCTCGACCCTCGGCCTGGTCGCCCTGACACCGCTCCTGGCCTTCTCAGGCTTCATGCTCTTCCTCGCCTCGGCCTACGTCTGCGCGTCGTCCTCGGCGACATGCTGGTGAGCTGAGACCCTGGCGAGTCGTCGGGGCACGACCACGGTCCGGGACTCCTGACCTCCGGCAGTGCTCCGGCGACCGAGCCGTCGAGCGGTCAGCGCTGCGCGGACTCCGCGGCGCGGCTGTGCCAGACGTCCGGGACCGCGACGAGCGCGGTGAGCGCCCCGAAGAGCAGTGCGCTGCGCGTGTGCGGCAGGCGGACCCCGCGCGCGGCACGAGCCTCGTTGCGGTGGAACACCTTCTTCTCGACGACGACCGTGAGCACGCTGCTGCCCATGACGACCAGACCGGCGCCTGCGAGCGCCGCGACCTGGGTCGTGCGGTCCATCCCGTCGGGGGCGACGGTCGAGGGCGTCGTCTGCGTGCCGGTCCCCTCGCCTGCTGGTGCGTCGGAGGCCTGTGTCCCGTCGGACGCAGCCTGAGACGAGCGTGATCCCTCGAAGGCCTGGTCTGTGAGCTTCCACGGCGGTGTACCGGTCCCGCGGACCGTGGCGACGGTCTTCTGCCAGGTGTCGTCGTGGCGCATGTCGCGGATGCCCAGGGCCGCGAATGCGGCGAGGCCTGCGGTCTTGAGGACCGTGCGCGCGGCCTTGGACCGCACGTAGTCCGGGAGGGCGTACCACCCCACGACGAAGGCCGTGGTGGCCGCGGTCGTGCGGATGACTGATCGGGAGTCCGGCTGGGGCGCGTCGATGGTCGTCATCGCTCGATGCTATCGGGCCGCAGCTCCATGCAGACCAGCCGTTCCCGGCTCTCCCACGACGGGACGACCGCGAAGCCGGAGCGTTCGTAGGTGCGGATGGCCGGGGTCCGCCAGTCCCACACCGAGAGCCGCACGGGCCGTGGGAGCCGCGCGAGCGCCTCGGCGAGCAGACGTCTGCCGACACCGTGCCCACGATGGACGGGGTCGACCCAGAAGCGCGCGATCGACGCTGCTCCCGCCTCAGAGGAGAGCACGACCATGGCGACTGCTTCCCGGTCTGCCACTCCGAGCAGCACCGTGGAGCTCGCGAAGGCGGCTGCCGGGTCGTCGACCTCGGACTGGTAGCGCGCGGGGAGCGACCCGTCGTCGCGCTCGTCTGCGAGCGCGCGCTCGGCCTTCTCTGACTCCGTCCGACGGAGGTAGGCGGCGACAAGACGAGAGACGACTGCGGAGTCCTGCGGGAACCGCGCTTCACGGACGGCCGCAGGGGCGACCCAGCTGGCGGGGTCGTGGTCGTGGTCAGGCACGACCCTGACTCTAGCGAGGGCGGATGAGCTGGCCGGTACGCCGGGTTCTGTGTCCCGCGCGCAGTTGCCCGCGCGCGGGTGACGACCATCCATCTACGACGTACGTTGCCGCACGCCTCTAGCGGTCTACCCGGGTGCTCGGGCGAGCAGCCCTCGAACACACCCTGTCTGACCTTGCTCCAGGTGGGGTTTACCTAGCCGCGCCAGTCACCTGGCGCGCTGGTGGTCTCTTACACCACCGTTTCACCCTTACCCCAGACGCGGACGTCTGTGGCGGTCTGTTCTCTGTGGCACTGTCCCGCGGGTCACCCCGGGTGGGCGTTACCCACCACCTCGCTCTGTGGAGCCCGGACGTTCCTCGGCAGGGCCGGAGCCCTGACGCGGTCGTCTGGCCAACTCATCCGCGTCCCCAAGGGTACGCGACCCGGAGCAGTCGGGGCCGCACCTCCCGGCTCCCGAGCTCGTCCCCCGCCGAGGCTCACACCTCGACCGTGTACCCCAGCGTCAGCTCGTCGCCGCTGACCCCGCGGATGCCCCAGCTCTCGCGGGGGCTCTCGATCACGACGATCTCGAGGTCGTCGACGGGCAGGTCGAGCGGGCCGCAGACGCGGTCGTACATCTGCCGGATCAGCTCTCGCCGGGCTTCACGGCTGCGTCCGGTGAAGGCGACCACCTGGACGACGAGGTACCGGGGGCCGCGCTGCGGCGCGACGAGGTCGTCGTCGTCGAGCCAGACGAAACGCTGGAACTTCTTCTCGGGCGGGTACTGCCAGGCGTCGACGAGCGCGGCGTGCAGGGCGTCGGAGAGCTCTTGACGCTGGTCGCGCCACTGCGAGCGCCTGCCGTGCACGATGATCTGACCCATGCGGGCGACCTTAGGGGCGGACTCACGACCCGTGCAAGGATTGTGTGCATGAAGTTCGACGATGCCTCCTGGCACACCGAGGGAGACTTCCCCGAGGGCCTCCCACCCGAGGCCGGTGCGACGCACATCGGCATGTTCCTCACCTGGTTGATCCGGGCGCAGCACCTCTCGGACGAGGTCTTCGCCGACGCACCTGAGGACATCTTCGCCGTGCAGGCGGGCACCATGTCGGGTGCTGAGTTCCTGCTCACCTGGTTCGACGGCCAGCTCGGAGACGCCGTCCTGTCGAAGACCGGTGCGGACTTCGCGATGGCGTACTACGAGGGGGCCGGCGGGGACGTCACCTTCCTGTCCGACTACGCAGAGGCCTTCTCGGACGTCCCCGGGATCGACACGCTGTACAAGGTGCCGGACACCCAGGAGAGCTACGACCGCGTCGGTCCGACGATCTCCTACCGCTACGAGCAGTGGCTGCACGACGGCCGTCCTGCGTTCCTCAGCTGAGAGGCCTGACGATGACCACCTCTGCTTGGACGACGCGGTCGTCGACCGTCGCGTACGAGAACCCGTGGATCCGGGTCCGCGAAGACGCCGTCGAGAGGCCTGACGGCTCCGAAGGCATCTACGGCGTCGTCGAGATCCGCAACCCTGCGGTGTTCGTCGTCGCCCTCACGGACGACGACGAGGTGGTGCTCGTCGAGCTCGAGCGCTACACCATCGGCCAGATGTCGCTCGAGGTCCCGGCGGGCGGCTCCGACGGTGAAGACCTGCTGCTCGCGGCGCAGCGCGAGCTGCGCGAGGAGACGGGGCTGGAGGCGGACTCCTGGGAGCCGATCGGCTCCATGATGACGTTGAACGGCGTGTGCAACGCTCCCGAGCACGTGTTTCTCGCGCGCGGTCTGCGTCCGTCGGCCGAGGCGCACGAGCAGGCGGAGGAGGGCATCGTCGGCACGCGCACCGTGCCGTGGCCCGAGGCTCTGGACCTGGTCCGCGAAGGGACGATCACCGACGGGGAGACCGTCGCCGCGCTCATGTACGCCGCGCTGGCTCTCGGCCGGGTGTCGTAGGACGATTCGTACACGAAGCACACATCTCGTCCACATCGGCTAACCTTCCCCCAGGACCGCACCTCACCGGTGCGTGCTGAGCGAAGGAGCTTCGATGACGACCTCCCTGACCGACCCAGACTCCGCCCCTGAGGTGCTGCGCAACGATGCCGGCGCCCCTGTCGGGATCGTCGAGAAGCATCGGTGGACCCCGCCGAAGATCGCCCTCTGGGTGGCGATCGGTCTGCTCGGTGGCCTCGGCTGGACCATGATCGCGATCGTCCGCGGTGAGCAGGTCAACACGATCTGGTTCATCGTCGCGTCGGTCTGCACGTACTCCTTCGCGTACAGGTTCTACGCGCGCTTCATCGAGCGTCGCCTCATGCGGCCCGACGACCGCCGGGCGACACCTGCCGAGCGGATCGACAACGGCAAGGACTTCGACCCGACCGACCGTCGCGTCCTCTTCGGCCACCACTTCGCCGCGATCGCCGGGGCTGGGCCGCTCGTCGGGCCTGTGCTCGCGGCGCAGATGGGCTACCTGCCCGGGACGATGTGGATCATCTTCGGCGTGGTCGTCGCGGGCGGCGTGCAGGACATGCTCGTGCTGTTCTTCTCGCTGCGGCGCGGCGGCAGGTCGCTCGGCCAGATGGCTCGCGACGAGATCGGCAGGGTGGGTGGGACCATCGCGATGGTCGTCGTCTTCGTCATGATGATGATCGTCCTGGCGGTCCTCGCGCTCGTGGTCGTCAACGCCCTCGCGGAGAGCCCGTGGGGTGTGTTCTCGATCGGCTGCACCATCCCGATCGCGCTGTTCATGGGCGTGTACCTGCGGTTCATCCGCCCGGGGCGGGTCACCGAGATCTCGCTCGTCGGCTTCGTGCTGCTCATCGCGGCGATCGTCGGCGGTCGCTACGTGGCCGAGAGCTCCTTCGGTGAGATCTTCCACCTCTCCCCCGTGGCTCTCACCTGGGCGCTCATCATCTACGGCTTCGGAGCCGCGGTGCTGCCCGTGTGGTTGCTGCTCACCCCGCGCGACTACCTGTCGACCTTCATGAAGGTCGGCACGATCCTCGTGCTCGCCGCCGGCATCGTCGTCGTCATGCCGATGGTCCAGATGCCCGCGGTCACCGAGTTCGCGAGCAACGGCGAGGGCCCGGTGTTCTCGGGGTCGCTGTTCCCCTTCCTCTTCATCACCATCGCCTGCGGTGCCCTCTCCGGGCTGCACGCGACGGTGGCCTCGGGCACCACGCCCAAGATGGTCCAGAAGGAGTCGCAGGTCCGGCTCATCGGCTACGGCGGCATGCTCATGGAGTCCTTCGTGGCGATCATGGCGCTCGTCGCCGCGATCTCCCTCAACCAGGGTGTGTACTTCGCGATGAACATGCCCGAGGCCATGACTCAGGGCACCACCCAGGGGGCTGTCGACGCCGTCGACGGACTCGGGATCACCGACATCGCGGGCGACCCTGTCGAGGTGTCGTGGGAGACCGAGATCGACGGCGAGCTCGTGACGCTCACCGGGGCCGAGGCTCTCGACGCCGTCGCCTCCGACGTCGGCGAGCCCTCGGTGGTGTCCAAGACCGGTGGCGCTCCGACCCTCGCCGTCGGGATGGCGAACATCTTGCACAACGTGTTCGGCGGCAAGGCGATGATGTCGTTCTGGTACCACTTCGCGATCATGTTCGAGGCCCTGTTCATCCTCACGACCGTCGATGCCGGGACGCGCGTCGCGCGGTTCATGCTCTCGGACTCTCTCGGCAACTGGGTGCCACGGTTCCGCAACCCCTCGTGGCGGCTCGGCAGCTGGCTGTCGACCGCTGTGGTCGTCGGAGCGTGGGGCGCGCTGCTCATGATGGGCGTGACCGACCCGCTCGGCGGGATCCGGACGCTGTTCCCCCTGTTCGGCATCGCGAACCAGCTGCTGGCCGCAGCAGCGCTGACCATCGTCACCGTGATGGTCGTGCGCCGCGGGTACGTGCGGTGGGTGTGGATCCCGCTCGTGCCGCTCGTGTGGGACGTGGTCGTGACCTTCACGGCGTCGTGGCAGAAGATCTTCTCCGACGTCCCCGCGATCGGGTACTTCGCGCAGCGCTCGCTCTACCAGGACCGCATCGCTGCCGGTGAGTTCACCGACGCGGCGGCTCTCGCAGACGCCGAGGCCGTCGTGCGGAACACCACGGTCCAGGGGACGCTGTCGATCGTCTTCGTGCTCATGGTCGCCGCGCTGCTCGTCACGGCAGCCCGGGCCGTCTGGGTCGCACTGAGGTCCCCGGGTGAGGTCACGACCTCGGAGGACCCCTTCGAGGAGTCCTCTCTCTTCGCACCGCAGCACCTGCTCGCGACACCGGCTGAGAAGGAGCTCGAGGCGGAGGTCGCAGCGGGCGGCAGGCCGGCGCCCAGGCGCGGCGGGCACGACGGTCACGACGGGCACGGTCCCGGCGGTCGCTCCCCAGGTGCCTCCGACGGACCGGGACGATGAGGAGCGTGGGAGGTACGCAGGTGACGGACCGCGAGGTCGTCGCTCACGACGTCGACACGACGACAGGGTCGGGTGCCGCGGCTCACGACCCGGCGTCCCGGCGGAGCCCCGTCACCCGTCTGCTCCGCCGGTCCTGGCACCACGTGACCCGGGCCGCCTCCGGCATCCGGTGGTACGTGCACGAGCTCATGGGCGACACCGCCTACGCCAAGTACGTCGCCCGGCACGAGACGCTCCACCCGGGGGTCGAACCGTTGACCGAGCGGGCGTTCTGGCGGCAGCGGACCGACGAGGCGGAGCGGGCACCCGTCGCCCGCTGCTGCTGAGCCGACGACGGGCGTCCCCACCTCTCGCCGCTGACTAGACTTCTCCGGGTGCTGATCCTGCTGCCCCCGTCTGAAGGCAAGTCTCCGGCGACCGCAGGGACGCCCGTCGACCTCGCCGCCCTGAGCGCCCCGTCGCTCACCCGGCACCGCACGAAGGTCTTGCGGGCCCTCGCCAAGGCCAGTGCCCGCAAGAATGCCCTCGAGGTCCTCGGCGTCGGGCCGAGCCTGGCCGAGGACGTCGCCCGGAACACCCGCCTCGACAGCGAGCCCGCCGCACGCGCCGCTGCCGTCTACACAGGCGTCCTGTACGCAGCTGCCGGGCTCGACGACCTCACGGCGGAGCAGTCGGCCCTCGCCGCCGCGACGGTCCGCACGGTCTCGGCGCTCTGGGGCGCGGTCTCCCCCACCGACGTCATCCCCGCGTACAGGCTGTCGATGGGCACAGACCTGCCCGGTGTCGGCCCGCTCGCCCCGACGTGGCGACCCCACCTCGAGAAGGTGCTGAGCCCGCTCGCCGCAGGCGACGCCGTCGTCGACTGCCGCTCGGCCGCCTACCTCGCCGCATGGAAGCCCGCCAAGGGCACGGACTGGGTGACCGTCCGCGTGCTGCGGGAGCTCGACGGCAAGCGGTCCGTGGTGTCCCACAACGCGAAGCACACCCGAGGGGTCCTCACCCGCCACCTGCTCACCCGCGCCGGCGAGCAGCCGCGCACAGCCGAGGAGGTCCTCAAGGCCGCGCACGAGCTCGTCGGCGGGGCGCTGCTCGACGCGACGTTGCTCGACGGCAAGAACGGCGCGTCGACCCTCGAGCTCGTCGTCGTCTGACCCGGACGCCGTCCGACGCCGCGCTCCTCAGCGCAGCGCCGTCGCAGTCCGCCGCGACTCACCCCAGCGTCGAGGCGTGGTCCGGCACGTAGGTCTGGAGCTCGCGTGGGGTGCGCCTGTACCCGGTCGACGCCGGGCGCTCGGGCAGGGAGATCGGCGGATGGGTCACCTCTTCGTAGGGGACCGTCGAGAGCAGGTGGGAGATCATGTTGATCCGCGACCGCTTCTTGTCCTCGCTCTCCACCACGAACCACGGCGAGGCCGGGGTGTCGGTGTGGATGAACATGTCGTCCTTCGCGCGGGAGTAGTCCTCCCAGCGGGCGATCGACTCGAGGTCCATCGGCGACAGCTTCCACTGCCGCATCGGGTCTTCGAGCCGCGACGCAAAGCGCTTCTCCTGCTCGGCGTCCGACACGGAGAACCAGTACTTGCGGAGCATGATGCCGTCGTCGATGAGCAGCTGCTCGAACACCGGGCACTGCGCCATGAAGCGCTTGTGCTCGGCAGGCGTGCAGAACCCCATGACCCTCTCGACGCCCGCCCGGTTGTACCAGGACCTGTCGAAGAGCACGATCTCGCCCGCGGCCGGCAGGTGCTCGACGTATTTCTGGAAGTACCACTGCGACTTCTGCCGCTCGGTCGGTGCCGGCAGCGCGGCGACGCGCACGTGCCGGGAGTTGAGGTACTGCGTGACGCGCTTGATCGCCGAGCCCTTGCCCGCGGCGTCGCGCCCCTCGAAGACGATCACCAGCCGCTCGCCCGACTCGCGCACCCACTCCTGGAGCTTGACGAGCTCGGACTGCAGCCTGAACAGCTCCGCCTCGTAGACGGACTTCTTGAGCTTGGGCAGCTTCGGCGGAGAGTCGTCGCCCGTGTCCTGCGGACCACCGGGGACGTGGACGTCACCGGCCTCCGTGGCCGGGACCGGCTCGGTCGCCTTCGAGCGGCGGGAGCGGGATGAGCTGGTGTCGTTCGCCATCGGACGTCCTCCTCGGTGCGGGCCCACGAGCAGGGCCGACGTGTGGTGCTGCGACCCATCATGCACCCCAGCCCGTCTGCGCGGCCCGGCCGGGAGACCCCGATAGCCTCAGACGATGACCGACACCGAAGAGCCGCTGTCCGGGGGCAACGCGTCGCAGGGCGTGGTGCGCGTCGGGGAGACGGTCCGCAAGCCGTGGACCGCCGCGATGCCCGCCGTCCACGAGGTGATGCGACGGGTCCGCGCGGCTGGTGTCGACGTCCCCGAGGTGATCGGCCAGGACGACCAGGGCCGCCAGGTGCTCGAGATGGTCCCGGGGACGCTCGCCATGGACTCCCCGCCGCTGACCCACGAGGAGCTCGCCCGCGTCGGACGGCTGGTCAGGTCGATCCACGACGCGACCCGCGACCTCGTCCCCGACCCGGCCGTCCCGTGGGAGAACCTGCTCCTGACGACAGGCGCGGACCTCGTCTGCCACAACGACCTCGCGCCCTGGAACTTGCTCGTCGGTGAGCGGTGGGTGTTCATCGACTGGGACGGGGCCGGTCCGAGCACCCGGCTGTGGGACCTCGCCTACGCAGCCCAGTCCTTCACGATCAACGACTCCAGGGTCGACCCGGCAGATGCCGCAGCCGGCCTGGCAGCCTTCGTCGAGGGATACGGGGCGGACCAGAGGCTCCGGGACGAGCTCCCGCAGGCGCTCGGGCGCCGCGCCGCCGCGATGCACGAGCTGCTGCGCTCTGCGCACGAGACGGGCCACGAGCCCTGGGGCACCATGTACACCGCGGGCCACGGGGCGCACTGGCTCGAGGCCACCCGGTACGCCCGCGCGCACGAGGAGACCTGGCGGCTCGCGCTGCGCGGGCGCTGACCGGTCAGATCTCGGGCGGGATGCCGATCGCGGTGATCTCCGACGTGCCGTCGGCCCAGTACCGGATCATGCTCACCGACGCCGGGGCGATGCGGATGCGGTGCCACTGCGAGGCCGGCGCCCCGAAGGCCGTCCCGATCACCGAGCGCAGGGCGACGGCGTGCGAGACCACGACGACGGTCTTGCCGAGGCTGCTCGCGATGAGGTCGTCCATCGCTCCTGCGAGGCGCTGCCCCGTCTGGGCGATCGACTCGCCCCCGGGGATCGCGAAGGTGCCGGTCTCGTGCCAGTCGCGCAGCTGACCGGGCCACCGCGCTTCGATCTCGTCGGAGGTCAGCCCCTCCCACTCGCCGAAGTCGCCCTCGGCCAGCCGTGGGTCGGTCACCACGGCACGGCCCAGCCGGCGGCTGATCGCCGTCGCCGTCTCCTGCGTACGGATCATCGGGGAGGCGACGATCGACGTGGCACGCGGGACGTCCGGCCAGATCTGCCGTCCGATCCGGTGCACCAGGTCGGCGGCCTGCGCGGCCTGGATCCGGCCGTGCCCGCTCAGGCTCGGTCCGGGGACCCCGCCGCCCGAGTAGGCGCCGCTCGTCGTGTGGGGTGTGACGCCGTGCCTGATGAGGATCGCGGTGAGCGGCTCGTCGGTGTCAGGGCGGTACGTCGCGCCTGTCGGGCGGGCGACCTGGAGCCGGGTGTGGCCGACGTCCCCGCCGGAGACCTGGTGCTCAGCAGCCTCGTCGGGGGTGATCGTCTCACCCGGCTCACGCGGTCCTGCTCCCCCGGTGGTCTCCGGCGTCTGGCTCATCGTCACTCCTTCGGGCGGTCGTCCTTGATACGGACCAGGATGCGCCCGCACTCTTCGCAGCGCACGACGTCCTCAGGGGCCGCAGCGCGGATCGCCGAGAGGTCGGTCTGGTTCATGTCGAGCTGGCAGCCCTCGCAACGACCGCCGCGCAGGGCCGCAGCACCCTGTCCGCCGAGCTGCGTGCGGATCTTGTCGTAGAGCGTGACGAGCGCGGCGTCGAGCCCGTCGACGGCCTTCGCACGGTCAGCCTGGACGACCTCGAGCTGGGCGTTGATCTCCGCGGTCTGGGCGTCGACCTCGGCGAGGGCGGCAGCCTTCGCGTCGGCGGTCTTCTGGTGCGCCTCGTCGAGCTTGGCGAGGGTGTCCTCGTGCGCCTCGAGACGTTCCATGACCTCGAGCTCGACCTCTTCGAGAGCCTCCTGGCGGCGGCCGAGGGACTCGAGCTCGCTCACGAGGGCCTGGGCGTCCTTGGCGCCGACGGCGCCCGAGTCGAGGCGCTGCTGGTTGCGGGTGGCACGCGTGCGCACCTGCTCGACGTCGCCCTCCGCCTTGGCGAGCTCGCGGCGGAGGTCGCTCGCAGCGGTCCTCGACGCGACGAGAGCGGTGGTGAGGTCGGCGAGCTGTCCGTCGATCTCCTTGACCGTCGCGAGCGCTGGGAGCGTGGTGCGACGGTGCACGAGCTGCTGGGCTCGGGTGTCGAGCGCCTGGACGTCCAGGAGTCGGCGCTGGTCCTCGACAGGGGCCTTGGTCACAGCTGGTGTCCTTCCGTTGGGTCTTCAGAGTTCAGGGCGTCGGCATCAGGCGAGCCGAACCGTGCGGTCCACGGGTCGGTGCGCAGGACGCTGACTCTGGTCACCACCGTAGTGCCGTCGGCGGTGCAGTCGTGCACGAGGTCCTCGGCTGCGTAGGCGAGCCAGGGCCACTCGCTCGCGAAGTGCGCAGTGTCGATCAGGAACGGCGTGCCGCTGCCCGCCGGCGCTCCCGCTGCCAGAGCGTCGAGGCGAGCCTGCTCGCGGGCCTCGGACACCCCGTGGTGCTTGAGGTCGGAGGTGACGTAGACGTCGGCCCCGGCGGCGCGCGCGGCACCGATGAAGGAGTCGCCCGAGCCGCCGAGCACGGCGACGGTCTCGACCGTCGCGTCGAGGTCGCCGGCGACCCTGACGCCCTGGGCCGTCGCGGGCAGGACAGCCGCGACGTGCTCGGCGAAGACCCGCAGCGTCGTGGGTGCGGCGAGGCGACCGACCCGCCCGAGGCCTGTCGCCGCACCGGGCTCGTGCGGGTCGAGCGGCCGGCGGTCGACGATCCCCAGGAGGTCCGCGAGCGCGTCGTTGACTCCGTGCTCGGCGGCGTCGCCGTTGGTGTGCGCGACGTAGAGCGCGCACCCGGCCTCGACGAGCCTGTGGACGACCGAGCCCTTGACCGTCGTGGCGGCGACCGAGTGGACGCCCTCGAGCAGGAGGGGGTGGTGGGTGACGACGAGGTCGGCACCCCAGGCGACGGCCTCGTCGACGACGTCCGCGACGGGGTCGACGGCGAAGAGCACGCGGCGCACCTGGCGCTGCGGGTCGCCGACGACGAGGCCGACGGCGTCCCAGTCTTCCGCGGTCGACGGCGGGTAGCGCTCGTCGAGGAGGTCGACGACGCGGGCGAGCGTCGGAGACGGGCTGGTGTCGGTGGGCTGTCCTGGCTCGTCGGTCACTGTGGCAGGTTACCGTCCGGCGGGTGGCTGGCGCTGGACCCGACGCGAGGCACGACCGGCCGACGGGCGTCCGTCAGCTGTTGAGCGAACAGCTGGAGACGACCTGACCGTCGACGATCACGGACGACTCCGCCGTCCATCCCGGCCCGAGGTCGCTCACGCCGAGCGTGAGGTCGCCGAACGGGGTCCCGTCGACGTCCGTGGCACCGTCGGGCGTTCCTGCAGGCAAGACAGTGTTGGTGATCTCCTCGGTGCCGTCGGCACCGGTGACGACGAGCTCGACGGTGGTCGGCTCTGCGGTGCTTCGGTGCCACGTCCAGCTCGCTGTGACCTCTTGCGCCGGGTTGATGGTCGTCCGCTCGACCCAGAACCGTCGCTCGGAGGTGACGCTGCTGTCCGCCCGGATCGTCACGCCCGTCGGCGCGAAGGCGCCGGAGTCGAGGATCGGGAAGCCGCAGTCGACCATGTCGGAGCTGCTCGATCCCGCGGTCGACCAGGGGAACGAGAAGCACGCGAGCACGACGCTCACGATGGCGACCCCTCCCGTGACGCGGTTCTCCCACTCGCCGGTCGCCGGTTCGCAGATCGTCCCGCGCGCGCCCGGCCGCCCGGTCCAGGTGCCGTCACGGCGTGTGGCGAGCCGGGCCACGAGCGGGTGGGCGCGCACGGTCCGTGTCCGCAGGACGACGGTCCCGAGGAGCGAGTCGGCGAAGGTGCGTTCCTCTGGGTGCCAGAGGGGGCGCAGGTACCCGATGCAGAGGATGGCGTCGAGCAGGTGGGCGAGGTCGCGCAGCACCGTGCGCACGAGCCCGACGGGCTGGCCTGTCTGGTCGTCGACGACCGCGATGCCGACGATGCGCTTGCCGGGAGTCGCACCGCCGTAGGCCTGGAGCAGCACGAGGGAGAGCACGGCGGCGGCGACGGCGACCTTGCTCCCCCATGTCAGGCCTGCGAGGGTGAGGCCGTCAGAGTCCGGGAACGGCACGGGGAGCGTGAAGGTGCTGGTCCCGTAGGCGGCCCCAGCGGCGAGGAAGATCAAGCCCCCGAGGACGAAGCCGTCGATGATCACGGCGACCACGCGTGACGACCACGCGGCGTAGCTCCTGTCGTCGAGGACCTCGGGGACGACGTCGGGGCGGGAGTCGGCGATGACCATCAGACCATCCTGGCACGGGCGTCCGCCCGGACCGAAGAGGGGCGCGGGTGAGGTCAGGTACGGAGCGCACCCGCGACCACGGCGAGCCACCCAGCCCAGAAGGCCTTCCACCGCTCGCCGTCGGCTGCCGAGGTGAGCCTCTCGTGGCTGACCGTGACCCGGCAGCGTCCCTCCCCCGCTGTCGCGAGGGTGAAGAGGATGCTGCCGAGCGGACCGCTGCCGTCGGCGAGCGCGAGACGCAGCGCCTTGGAGGTCGGCCTGGACCGGAGCGTGACGTCGAGACCGGGGAGCAGAGCGGCACGGGTGCCCTCGTCGAGGAGCGCCGTCCGGAGGTCGCTCTCGTCAGCCGAGAGGGTCGCGGTCTTGCTCACGGCGAAGGACCCGTCGGCCATCTGGCCGGGGACACGCTGCCCGGTGAGCCGTCGGACGCCGACGGCGACGCCGTGCGCCCACCACCCGGCGAGGCCGTGCTGCTCCCCCGCCCAGGTCGCGATCTCTGAGTGCGAGGCGCCCCGGCCCGGACCGTCCGCGGCGAGCGCGACCCACTCGTCCCAGCCGCGTCCAGTTCCCGCGCGGATCTTCTCGTCTGACATCTCAGGGGCGGAGGAGTCGGGGGCCGTCTCTTCCGTGCCGGCCGACAGGCGGTCCTGACGTTCCCGCTCGACGAGCTCGGTCAGAGGGGCGAGCGCGCTGAGGTCGACGAGGGCGGCGGCTGTCATGGACCGAACCTAGCCGTGATCAGCCCCCGGGGACCAGGGCCGTAGGCCCCTGCCCGGGCTACCCGAAGACCGTGAGGTCGACGTCCTCGATGCTCATGAGCGACGGCAGGTGGTGCACGCCGGCACCAGCGGCCCGCACCCGTTCGACGGCGAGCGCCGCCATGAGCCCAGTGGCGCGGGACTGCCCGACGCCCGTGGCACTGCCGTGGACGCGCTCGGCGTCGCGGACCTGGAGGTACCAGCGCTCGCCGCCGGGCATGGGGATGCTGGTCGGCAGGTGACGCGCTCCGGGGACCCAGGTGAGCGCGGCGAGGGAGGTCGTCGCGAACCGTGAGTCGAGGCCGAAATAGCTGCGGACGGGGCGGTCGAGCTCTGTGGTCAGGGTCGTCTGGTCGGAGAAGTCCGTGCGGTACAGGCGGCGGCGCCCCGTGGGGAGGTCGAAGGCGGCGGGGCGGGTGTAGCTGCGGACCGGCGACCCTGTCGCGGGGTCCACGAAGCTCTGCCCGAGCATCCCGTAGACCCAGGCGGCCCCGGCGGCGCCGTGCTGCTCACCGGCACCGAGGACGATCGCGACGTCGAGCGGGAGGGCGCTCTGCCTGGCTGCGGCGTGCGCCAGCAGGTTGGTCAGCCCCGGGGCGATGCCGACGCTGAGCGCGACAGGTGCGGCGAGGTCGAGAGCCTCGATGCCGGCGATGTAGGTCGCTGTCGCGGTGATGTCGACGAAGGCCGCTCCGGCTCCTGTCGCGGCGGTGACCACGCGCGGGTCTTCGCGTCCGGAGGTGTTGAGGACGACGTCGGCCGATGCGGCGGCGCGTGCCACGGCGGCGAGGTCGCCGAGGTCGAGGACGAGGTCGGCGCGGGTCGCGTCACGTCCGGCTGTCGTCACGGTGTGCCCGCGGGAGCGCAGGTGCTCGACTGCGTAGCTGCCGGCTGCACCGTAGCCGCCGAGGGCGAGGACCGTGAGTGCGGGGCTGCTGGGCTGGGGCTGGTGTGGGACGGGGAGTGTCATCAGATCCTCTTCTCAAACAGTGGTGTTTGAGATGCAACCTAGCACAACTTGAACACCACTGTTTGAGATCGGTGCGAGGTCGGCTAGCCTGAACCTGTGACCACGACCTCCCCACGACGCTCGGACGCCCGACGCAACCGCGAGGCGATCCTCGCGAGCGCCCTCACGCTCTTCGCGCGGGACCCGAACGCGTCGATGTCGGCCATCGCCGCGGCGGCAGGCGTCGGCAGGGTGACGCTCTACGGGCACTTCGCGGGCCGCGACGAGCTGGTCGAGGCCGCGCTCGCCGCAGCGGTCGAGCAGTCAGACCGGCTGCTCGCCGAGGTCGACCTGTCCGGCGACCCCCTCGATGCGCTCGTCCGGCTCATCAGGTCCTCGTGGCGCCAGGTCGAGGCCAACAGCGCCGCGCTCGACGCGGCGCTGGCAGCGCTCGGAACGGATCACATGCGCGCGTCGCACGACGGCGTGCTCGCCCGGGTGCAGGAGATCATCGAGCGTGGGCAGGGCTCGGGGACGTTCCGCGCCGACCTGAGCGCGGACTGGCTCACGGCCGTCGTCTACTCGACGCTGCACACAGCCTGCGCGGAGGTCACGTCGGGCCGACTGGCGGCAGACGAGGCGGAGAGCGCCATCATCGCGACGGTGACGAGCGCCCTGGTCGCCTGACCACGACGGCCGCAGGGCGACCTGCTCGCGCCGGGGAGTCACCTGCTCACGTCGCGGGGTGACGTGCTCGCGCAGCGGACAAGGGGTGCACCGACGGGCGAGAGGGTGGTACACCACCGTCGTAGGCTGCGGGCCCACGGCAGCGGCTCTCCCGTCGACATCACGCACAAGGAACGGTCCGTCCCATGACACCGACGACGACATCCCGTACAGGCTCGCTCCTCGCCCTCGCACTGGCGGGCGCCCTCCTCAGCGGGTGCAGCAGCCAGGACAGCGAGGCCACACCCGCTCCCGCAGCGAGCCAGCCAGCGACGAGCACCTCGGCGCCGGAACCCAGCGCCGAGCCCGCGGGCGGAGTCGCCCTCCAGGACGTCCCCCAGCTGGCAGCACTGACCGAGGAGTGGGCGTTGGGCGCCGGGGTGGCAGTGCTCGACCTCATGGGCTGACCCCGGGGGCAGGCTAGAGCAGACCCGGCGTCTTGCCAGGTCGCATGCCGTCCGGTCCCGGTGCGCGGCGGGCACGGGTCGCGATGTAGCGCAGGAGTGCGCTGTCGACGAGGAGGACGACACCGATCGCCCCGGCCCAGAGCTGACCCTGGACGATCCCGAAGGCCAAGAAGGCGAGCCCGAGGACCGCGAGCGCCACGGCGACGGCGGGTCGCAGCTGCGCGAGCCCGTCGAGGCCGGTGGGCCGGGCAGGTCGCGGCGCGTCGGGGAGCGGGGATCTGGCGTCGTACGTCATGTCGGCTCCTGTGGTCGGGGGTCTCGGTCCCGCGCATCGCCGACCGCCAGGACGGACCGGGCACGGGCCTGACACCCAACCCTAGGCGCAGTGCACGCAGACCGCCTGAGAAGGGCATCGGCACGGCCCCACCGCTGAGTCCCGGCTCGTCCTGGCTCTCTGGCCTCACCTCCGTCGACGACCGTCTTGTCTCGGTCGACACCTCGGAGGGGGCGACCACTGACTGTGCGCGGTCACAGTCGGTGACTCAGTCAAACCGCACAGCATGCTCACGCAGCGTTCTCCTGCCTCGAAAGTCTCGCCCTCCGGGACTGTGACCGTGTACAGTCCACCGCGACACATCCTCCAGGTCAGGTCATGGACGACCGCCGACCCCTCGACCACCGTCGCGGCCCGTGAGGACCCGGGTCACCTTCGAACAAAGATGCTCGACAGGAAAGGACTCCCCCGAATGCACCCAGCACGACGACGTCTCCCCCGCAGTCTCGCGGCGGCGGCCACGGCAGGTGCCGTGCTCCTCACCCCGCTCCTCGCGACCTCCGCGAGCGCGGCCGACGACCCCACCGGACCTGTCGACGCCGGGATCGTGGTCGACAAGGTCGACGGCCTCCCCGCGGACTTCATCAACGGCGTAGACATCTCCTCGATCCTCGCCCTCGAGGAGAGCGGCGTGACGTTCCGCGACTGGGACGGTCAGACCGCCGACGTCTTCGACGTGCTCGAGTCGGCCGACGTGAACTACGTGCGCGTCCGCGTGTGGAACGACCCCTTCGACGCGCAGGGCAACGGGTACGGCGGCGGGGACAACGACATCGCTGCGGCGGTCGAGATCGGCGAGCGTGCCACCGCGCACGGCATGAAGCTCCTCGTCGACTTCCACTACTCCGACTTCTGGGCCGACCCCGCCAAGCAGAAGGCCCCCAAGGCCTGGTCTGCCATGACGGTCGCGCAGAAGGCCGAGGCCACCGAGGACTACACGGCCGACGCGCTCACCCAGCTCAAGGACGCCGGCGTGGACGTCGGCATGGTCCAGGTCGGCAACGAGACCAACAACGGCGTCGCCGGGGTCACCGGCTGGGCGGGCATGTCGCAGATCTTCAGCGCGGGCAGCAGCGCCGTCCGCGAGGTCTACCCAGACGCCCTCGTCGCGGTGCACTTCACCAACCCTGAGCGCGCGGGCTCCTACGCGAGCATCGCGAAGCAGCTCGACACCTACGGCGTGGACTACGACGTCTTCGCGAGCTCGTACTACCCCTTCTGGCACGGGTCTCTGAGCAACCTCACGACTGTGCTGGACCAGGTCGCGACCACCTACGGCAAGCAGGTGATGGTCGCCGAGACCTCGTGGAACTACACCCTCGAGGACGGCGACGGCCACGAGAACACCATCCGCCCCGCGACCGTCTCGACGAAGTACCCGTCCTCCGTCCAGGGTCAGGCGACGGCGGTCCGCGACGTCATGCAGGCCGTGAGCGACGTCGGCCCCGAGGGCATCGGCGTCTTCTACTGGGAGCCCGCGTGGCTGCCTGTGGGCACGCCCGACCAGCTCGAGCAGAACAAGCTCTTGTGGGAGGCGCACGGCTCCGGCTGGGCCTCGAGCTACGCGGCCGAGTACGACCCCGAGGACGCCGGCGAGTGGTACGGCGGGTCGTCGTGGGACAACCAGGCGCTCTTCGACATCCAGGGGAACCCGCTCGAGTCGCTCCGCGTCTTCCAGTACGCCCGCACCGGTGCCACCGCGCCGCGTGAGGTCGTCAGCGTCGAGAAGGTCACCCTCAGCGTCGCCGACGGCTCACCCGTCGCGCTGCCCGCGACGGTCCAGGTCACGTACAACGACGGCAGCGTCGAGGCGCACCCCGTCACCTGGTCGACCTCAGTCGACTGGATCCGTGGCCCCGGCACGTACACGATCTCGGGGAAGACGGTCGACGGTGTCGCTGTCTCGGCGACCGTGACGGTCACCGCGGTCAACCACGTCGTGAACCACAGCTTCGAAGACGCGAGCACTGCCCCGTGGACCCTCAGCGGGCCGGGTGCGGGGACCGGCGCGTCGATCACCGCTGACGTCGACGCAGCAGACGGTGCCCGCGCCCTGAAGTTCTGGGACGATGCCGCCTACGCCTTCAGCGTCGAGCAGACGATCACCGGCGTCCCGGCCGGGACCTACACGCTCACCGCGAAGAGCCAGGGCGGCGCGGTCGGACCGACCGACACCCTGACCCTGAGCGCCTCGAGCGGTGGGACCGAGCTCTCGGCCCCGATCACCCTCGACGGGTGGCGCGTCTTCAGCACCGCGACCGTCGGCGACGTGGTCGTCGGCGACGACGGCACCGTCGCGGTCGCAGCCCGGTACTCCCTGAGCGCAGGAGCCTGGGGCAACCTCGACGACCTGCGCCTCACCCGCGTCGAGACGTCCGGGGACATCGACACGAGCAGCCTGGAGAACGCCCTCGCGGTCGCCCAGACTGTCGACCGCTCGCTCTACACCCCGGAGTCGCTCGCGACCCTCGACCTCGCGGTCGAGACCGCAGGGGTCGTGCTCGCCGGCTCGCGCGCCACCCAGGACGACGTGGACGCTGCGGCGGCCCTGGTCGACCAGGCTGTCGCGGGTCTCGTCGAGATTGAGGCCGAGCTCGTCTCGATCGCCGTCACGCCGCCGACCCGCACCACCTACTCGGTCGGCGACACCTTCGACCCGGCCGGGATGACGGTCACGGCGACCTACGCTGACGGCGCGACGGCCGACGTCACCGCCCAGGCGACAGTGACCGGGACCGACTTCTCGACTCCCGGCACCAAGGCGCTCACGGTGACCTTCGAGGACCAGACCGCCACTGTCGTCGTCACCGTCGGCGGGACCACGACCCCCGAGGTCCCGGGCACCCCGGAGATGACGCTCAGCGCCACGTCGGTCACGGCGGGCGACGACGTCACCGTGACGGTCACCGGGCTGGAGCTCCCGGAGGTCGAGATCGGCATCGAGAGCGAGTACCAGCGTCTGGCCGGGGCGACGGTCACCGACGGCACCGCGTCCGAGACGGTGACGATCCCGGCCACCCTCGAGGCCGGGACGCACATCCTCCAGGCGCGTGACGCCTCCGGGACCGTGCTGGCCCAGGCAGAGATCACGGTCGCCGCGGCCGTGGTGACACCGACGGACCCGTCCGCCCCGGGCACCACCGAGCCGACCGGAGCCGCGACACCTGCCGCCGGCTCGGGTACGGGGACGACCGCCACCGGGACGCTCAGCCAGACCGGTGCCGACGTGGCACTGCTCGCCGGGCTCACCACGCTGCTCGTCGCGGCGGGCGCCACGGTGCTCGTCCTGCGTCGCCACCGCGCGGGGACCTCACCCGTGCGCTGACGAGGAGCTGCAGCACCGGACGTCGGGCCGGGACATCGAGGAGCACGACTCCTCGGGTCCTGGCCCGTCGTCGTCACGCCTGGTCGTCCGGTCAGCGCAGCAGGAAGATGCTCGCGGTGATGGTCAGGCCGATGACGAGCCTCTCGAAGAGCTTCTGGTCGATCGAGCGCAGCAGGCGCCTGCCGATGACCGCCCCGAGCAGGACCAGCGGCACGAGCACGAGAGCCGTGCGCAGGGTGTCGACGGTGACGAGGGAAAGACCGATCGAGAAGGGCAGCTTGACGAGGTTGGTCGCGAAGAAGAAGCACGCGGCGGTCCCCATGAACCGCAGCTTGGTCGCCCCGACCGACAGCAGGTAGAGGCTCATGACAGGACCGCCGGCGTTGGCGACCATGGTGGTGAACCCGGCGAGGGTCCCGTAGACCGCCCCGACCCCGAGGTGCGGACGCTGAGCAGCCGGTTCCCCTGCAGGGACCGACGCAACGACCGCGACCGGCATGTCAGCGGTGTCAGCGGCACCGGCGTCGCCGGACCCGTCCTGCGCGGCGTCGCGCTCCGCCCGCCGGGCCGACCGACGGTCGACGAACCAGCGCACGGCGCGGACCGCGAGGAGCGCGAGCAGCACCGCACCGATGGTCCGGCGCATGACGAGGTCGTCGACCCGCGCGAGGAAGACGACCCCGACGAGCACACCGCCCAGCACGGGCAAGAGCATCCTGGACAGCAAACGCCAGTCCGCCTGGCGCCAATAGCTGCTGACCGCGACGAGGTCCCCGCAGAGCAGCAGCAGGAGCAGGAGCCCCGTCGACTCCTTCGCAGGCATGACGGTGGCGATCAGCGCGACGCCGAGCGTCGAGAGCCCAGGCAGCGCGGACTTGGAGACGCCGACAGACAGCGCGACGAGGGCGAGGACGAGCCAGGTCGTGAGAGTCATGGAGGGTGGAGGACGCTCAGCGCCCAGGCACCCCTGCCTGCTCGTCGGCGGAGGTCCAGAGGGCGCCGGCCCCGTCGGCCAGGTCCTGGGACCCCGGGTGCTCGGCCGTCGCGAGCGGGACGAGGACCGTGTCGACGAGCCTCTCCAGGTACGAGGGGTCGAGCGGCTTGCCCGTGGTGACCTTCTGGTAGGAGATCATCGCGGGGGCGATGGTCGCGATCATGTCGAGGTCGCGCCCCGGGGGGATCTCACCGCGGCGCTCGGCACGGTCGAGGAGGTCACGCATGAGCTGTGTCCGCGCCTCGACGAACTGGCGCTGGAAGGCCGCGGCGACCTGAGGGTCCTCGCGGATGACGGCGGTCAGGCCGGCCATGAGGTCTTCGGTGTCGGAGCGCAGGTGCTTGACCTGCCGGATGCTCAGCAGGTCTCCGCGGAGCGATCCCGTGTCGGGGATGTCGTCGACGGTGAGGTCGCCGTAGCGCCGGCAGGTGATCGCGTCGACGGTCAGGTGCGTCTTGGACGGCCAGCGCCTGTAGAGCGTCGCCTTGCCCGCACCTGCGCGCTCGGCGACGGCGTCCATCGTCATGTTCTCGAAGCCGCGCTCGACGAGGAGCTCGCGGGTCGCGTCGAGGATCGCCTCGTCGCGCGACTCGTCCCGGCGCCGTCCGGGCCGGCGTGCGCGCTCGGGCGACGTCGCTGTCACGTCCTCGTGCTCCACGTCCATCAGGCTCCCTCTCGTCGGTGCCCATTGTGGGCAGAGAGCCCCGCGAAGAACAAATCGAGACCGGGGGGTTCCGGAACTGGTCAGTTCTGTATTACGGTCAGTGCTCCGACCACGACGTCCCCGGAGACACCCATGCCCTCACCCTCCACGCCCCAGAAGCCCGCGGCTCCGCCCGCCGGGCCGGCGGCGACCCCGACGTCGACGCACGGCTCGCGCCGCTGGCTCGTCCTCGCGACCGTCGCCCTCGCCCAGCTCATGGTCGTGCTCGACGCGACCATCGTGAACATCGCCCTCCCCTCGGCCCAGCTCGACCTGGCCTTCAGCGACAACGACCGCCAGTGGGTCGTCACCGCCTATGCCCTCGCCTTCGGCAGCCTGCTGCTGCTCGGCGGGCGGCTCTCCGACATGCTCGGACGACGCCGGATGTTCCTCATCGGCCTCGTCGGCTTCGCCCTCGCCTCAGCCCTCGGCGGAGCAGCCGTGAACTTCCCGATGCTCGTGGGCGCCCGCGCGCTCCAGGGCGTCTTCGCCGCCGTGCTCGCACCGGCCGCGCTCTCAGTCCTGACGACCACCTTCACCGACCCCAAGGAGCGTGGCCGCGCCTTCGGCGTCTTCGGCGCGATCGCCGGGATGGGCGGCGCCATCGGCCTGCTGCTCGGCGGCTTCCTCACGCAGAACCTCGACTGGCGCTGGAACCTCTACGTCAACGTGCTCATCGCGGTGATCGCCTTCGTCGCCGGCACGGTCCTGCTCCCCCGCGGCGGCCACTCCGGCCGCCAGTCCCTCGACGCCCCGGGCGTGCTGCTCGGGTCGGTCGGGCTCTTCGCCCTCGTCTTCGGCTTCTCCCAGGCCGAGCCGCAGGGCTGGGACGCTCCCGTCACCTGGGTCTCGCTCGCTCTGAGCGTCGTGCTGCTCGTCGCCTTCGTGCTGCGTCAGCGGACCTCCGCGAACCCGGTCCTGCCCCTCGGCATCATCCTGGACCGCGACCGCGGTGGCGCGTTCATCGCGATCCTCGTCGCCGGATCGGGCATGTTCGGCGTGTTCCTCTTCCTCACCTACTACCTGCAGGCGACCCTAGAGTTCAGCCCCATGCGCACGGGCACGGCCTTCCTGCCGATGGTCGTGTCGATCATCATCACCGCGCAGATCCAGAACAACATCCTGCTGCCGCGCCTCGGCCCGCGCATCATCGTGCCGATCGGCATGGCCCTCGGCGCCCTCGCGATGTTCTCCTTCACGCTCCTCGAGGTCGACAGCACCTACATCCACGTGCTGCCGGGCCTGATCCTGCTCGGCGTCGGCATGGGCTCGATCATGCCGCCGTCCTTCCAGATCGCGACCCTCGGCATCGACCGCCGCCAGGCTGGAGCGGCCTCGGCGATGGTCTCGACCTCGCAGCAGGTCGGTGGCGCGATCGGCACAGCGCTGCTCAACACGCTCGCTGCGACAGCCGCGACCAGCTACATCGCGACGCAGTCCTCCCAGACGCCGCAGGTCATGGCCGAGGCGGCTCTGCACAGCTATTCGACCGCCTACACCGCGTCAGCCGTGATCTTCCTGCTCGGCGGGATCGCGACGGTGTCGCTGTTCCGCACCCGCACCGACCGCGCGGCCCGAGCTGCCGCGAGCGCACCGCTCGACGGCGACCAGGCCCCGGTCGTCGCGCACTGACGGCCGCCCGCCACCGGGTCGTGACCAGACCCAGCCTCAGCACGACGACGACGCGCCTGCGAGATCTTCGCAGGCGCGTCGTCGTGTCGTCTGTGCCACGCGGTCGAGACGAAGCCCCGGAGGCGCGTCGGTCCGGTGCGCCGGCTGGTGACGCTGGCGGTCGCGCTCGGGGAGGTCGCCCCGTTCCTCTCGGCTCAGCCCGCCAGACGCACCCGGTACGTGCGGACCTCGAAGGGCGTGAGCTCGACGGCGATCTCGCCGCCAGGTGCTGAGACCTCGGCCGCGACGTCTTCGATGAGCGACGCCTCGTGGACCGCAGCGACAGGAGCCGCGACCTGCACGGTCCCGGTCACGCGACGCCCGTCAGGCTCGTAGACCCGGACGACGAGGTCTCCCGAGCGGTCGGCCGCGAGCTTGACGCCCGAGACGACGATCCCGTCGGTCGCCGAGACCAGGGCCTCGACCGGCGACCCGGTCCGCTCGCGGGCCGGGAGGTTGAGGGCGAGCCCGGCCTCGGTCGCGTCGGCTGTCGACGCACCGACGACAAACCCGTAGCGGTGGGTGTGCTCTCCCTGGTCGGTCTCCGGGTCGGGGAAGCGCGGCGCACGCAGCAGCGAGAGCCGCAGCGTGGTCGTCACACCGGTCTCGGGGTCGGCGTCGCGGGTGACGTCGTAGCCGTAGGTCGAGTCCGTCACGAGCGCAGCACCGAAGCCAGGCTCGCTCACGTGCACGAACCTGTGCATCGAGGTCTCGAACTTCGCGACCTCCCAGCTCGTGTTGGTGTGCGTGACGCGCTTGGCGTAGCCGAACTGCGTCTCGGCTGACGTGTGCTCGGCCTGGATCGCGAGCGGGAAGGCGATCTTGAGGAACTTCTCGGTCTCGTGCCAGTCCGTGGTCTGGGTGATCTCCACGGTCCGCGAACCAGGCCTGAGCACCAGCTCCTGCACAACACGCGACGCCGAGAACGACCGCTCGATGCGCACGTGCACGGCGCCGTCGCGGGTCTCGTGGTCCAGCGTGTCGACCTCGCGGAGGTCCTCGACACGGTTGCGGTAGTACCTGTCGACGTCCCACGCGTCCCACATGTTCGGGAAGTCCTGGTGCAGCTGGAGCAGGTTCGCCTCCTGCCCTGCGGCGACAGACTCACGTCCCGTCGCGAGGTCGACGGCCGAGGTGATGAGCCCCTCGTCCGAGACGGTCACGCGGACGAGGTCGTTCTCGAGCACCAGCGTCCCGTCGGCCTGGGTCAGGGAGACGGTCCCGGTCGCCGGCACCGCGACAGCCGCCGAGTGGCCGGCCACACCGTCGCGGAGCAGCGGCGAGGCGTTGAAGACGATGCGCTCCGGCCCCTCCCCTGCGAGCGCCACCTGCGCGCGGTCGATGATCGCTGTCGCCTCGGCGGCGACGCGGGCGTACTGCTCGACGGCCTCGCGGTGCACCCAGGCGATCGACGTGCCGGGGAGGATGTCGTGGAACTGGAGCAGCAGCACCTGCTTCCACAGGGCGTCGAGCTCGTCGTGCGGGTAGGTGAGGTCGGCACGCACCGCTGCGGTCGCGCTCCACAGCTCGGCCTCGACGAGCAGGTGCTCGGTGAGCCTGTTGCCCTGCTTGGTCTTGTGCTGGCTCGTGAGGGTGGCGCGGTGCAGCTCGAGGTAGAGCTCGCCGACCCACACGGGCGGCTTCGGCATCTCGCTCTTGGCACGCTCGAAGAACACGTCGGGGTGCTCCCAGCGCACGCGTGCGCTGCCCTCGAGGTCCGCGAGGCGCTCGGCCTTGCCGGTCATCTCACGCGTGGTGCCACCACCACCGTCGCCCCAGCCGACAGGGGCGATCGACCCTGTCGCGACGCGCGACTCGCGGAACTGGCGAGACGCCTTGGCGACCTCCATGCCGGAGAGCTGGGAGTTGTAGGTGTCCATCGACGGGAAGTGCGTGAACATCCGCGAGCCGTCGATGCCCTCCCAGGCGAAGGTGTGGTGCGGGAACTTGTTGACCTGGTTCCAGGAGATCTTCTGCGTGAAGAACCAGTCGAAGCCCGCGCGGCGCATGAGCTGGGGCAGGGCCGGGGAGTAGCCGAAGGAGTCGGGCAGCCACACGCCTGCGGACCGCACCCCGAACTCCTGCTCGAAGAACTGCTGCCCGTAGAGGAACTGCCGGGCGATGGCCTCGCCGGTCGGCATGACGGTATCGGACTCGACCCACATGCCGCCGAGCGGCAGGAAGCGCCCGTCCGCGACGGCGGCCTTGACCTTGGCGTAGACCTCGGGGCGGTGCTCCTTGATCCAGGCGTACTGCTGGGCGCTCGACATGCCGTAGAGGAAGTCGTCGGTCTGCCCGATGAGCTCGGTCATGGTCGAGGTGGTGCGGGCGACCTTGCGGATCGTCTCGCGGACGGGCCACAACCAGGCCGAGTCGATGTGCGCGTGGCCGACGGCCGACACGACGTGCGCGCTGGCCTCGGCTGGCGAGGCGAGGGCCGGGGCCAGCGCGGCACGGGCGTCGGGAGCCGTCTCGGGGATGCGCTGCAGGTCGAGGACGTCGAGGGCGTCGTCGAGAGCCTGGAGTATGCGCATCCGGCGCGGCGAGCTCTCGGGGAGCTCGGCCTGGAGCTCGAGCAGCACCTCGACGTCGAGGGAGAGCTCGTGCACCTCTGGCTCGAAGACCGCGAGGTCTGCGTGCCGGAAGGTGTAGAGGCGCTTCGGTGAGGAGGTGCGGACGTCGCCCTCCTGGGTGGGGAGGAAGGGGTGGTAGTCGAGCAGGACAGGGTTGGAGGCGGCCTCGAGGTAGAGGTCGACGGTCTCGTCACCGTCGGCGTGGTCGGTGACCGGCACCCACTGGTTGCGCGGGTTGAGCGACTTCAGCGGCTCGCCGTCTGCGGTGTAGACGAGGCCCTCGCACTGGAAACCGGTCATGTTCTGGTCGAAGCCGAGGTCGACGAGCAGCTCGACCCGGCGGCCGGCCCACTCGGCAGGAACCGTGGCCGCGAGGTGGAACCAGGTGGTCCCCCAGGCCGGTCCCCAGAGGGACCCGACCTCGAAGGGGCTGAAGTCGAGAGCCCGGCCCTCGGCCGGGGCGATGGGCTCCCCGGGGAGCTCGCGCCACGAGACGTCGACAGGCGTGCGGTGGGAGTGGATGGCAGGGCGGATGCGCTCGGTCAGGACCCGGGCGGCCCGTCCTGTGGTGAGGGGGATGTCGTCGTGCATGGTCTGGGTGATCCGTTCGTCGGGAGCGGTGGTCCGCAGCGCTGCGGGCGGCGGGTCGGTCGGCTCGGGGCGGTGGGTGAGGTGGGGCAGGTCGGAGAGACGAGGTCGAGGTGATCAGATCCGGTCGAGGTGGAGCAGGCGCGAGCCTCGCCCAGTGGGTGCGGGTCGTGCGACGCGCGCCGGTCAGGTCGACAGCGTCGCGGCCGCTCCCCCGAGGAGCGCAGAGTCGTCTCCGACGGTCTCGGTCGAGGCGTCAGGTCCGCCGGCCGGCCTCTCGATACGGGCCACCCCGCGCTCGTCCAGCAGCACGCTGTCGTCCACGCGGGACTGCAGGACGACCTGCGGTCCCCGGCCGTCTCGGTCGGCGGCGTGCATCCACGCGTCGAAGAAGCTGCCGCCGGGGGCGCACGACGCCCTGTACGGCGCCGAGTCGTCGAGCACCAACCCTGTCGCGGACGGTGCAGGGGCAGGGGCGTCGCGCAGCTCGCGGGCGAGCTCGGCGAAGGTGTGACCCGTCGGCTTCACACGTCCGTGCTCGTCGATCAGCCCGAGGTCGTACTCGACCGGCGGGAAGTCGAGCATGCTGCGCGAGACGTCGTGAGAGCACCACCAGGTGATGCCCGACAGCCCCGGCACGTCTGCGGCGTTCCGGACGGTCTGCTCGAGGAAGGACACGGCGTCGTCAGGGTCGACGACTGTCGTGGGGACCCCGACCTCTTGCAGCCAGACCGGGCGCTGCGCGTCCGTGTGCCACGCAGCCGCGAGCTGCACCAGGTACTCGGCGTGCCGCACCGACCCGGTCCCGAGCCCGCCGTGCCGCTGGGCCGCGCCGTTGAACACCCACGAGTGCACGACGGTCTCGTCGCCCAGCTCGGCGGCGTGCTGGGGCACGAAGGGCTGACGCTCGTCGTACCAGGTCGCGTCGTAGGCGGCGTGGGTGACGATCCCGTCGGTCACCTCCCGCGCGGCGCCGAGCAGCCGCTCCAACCAGGCCTGCGCCTGGGGCGCGTCGATCTCGTGCGGCCGGGGGTGCGGCCGGGCGGCGAACTGGTTGACCTCGTTGCCGAGCGTCAGCCCCAAGAGGTTGGGCTTGCCGCGCAGCACCTCGCCGAGCGCCCGGACGTAGCTCTCCTGGCCGGCGAGCGCCTCGGGATCGGTGAACATGTTGCGCTCGTGCCAGGTGGTCAGCCACGCGGGCAGGAAGTCGAAGCTCGACAGGTGACCCTGCAGGGCGTCGACGTTCACGTCGAGCCCGGCCTCCCCCGCGGCGTCGACCATGTCGGCGACAGCGGCGAGACCGGCTGGGCGGATGAGGCCCCGGTTCGGCTGGATGAGGTCCCACAGCGGGAAGATGCGCACGTGGTCGAGACCGAGCCCGGCGATCTGCTCGAAGTCCCGGCGTACGTCGTCGAGGTCGAGGTCGAGCCACGAGTGGAACCAGCCGACGCGCGGGGTGTAGTTGACGCCGAACCTCATCGCTCGGACCTCCGGTCGAGGCGGCCCGCGGGCCCTGGCGTCTGACGGTGCCCGGGCGCGGACGGCGGGCGCCGGGTGGGCAGGACAGGTCTCATGGGTGTGCTCCGGGGGTGTCTGGACGCAGGGCCTCGGTCGGGAGGGCGTCGGTGCGGAGGGTGTCGGTGGGACGAGCGTCGGTGGGGAGGCGCGCGGCCGGTCGAGTGCCGGGCGCTGTCGCGGTGAGGGCCCTCACCCCTTCACGCCGCCCTCTTCGATGCCCTTGAAGAAGTGCCGCTGCAGCGTCGCGAAGACGATGGCGATCGGGATGAACGCGATCATCGAGCCCGCCGCGATCATCCGCTGGTCGTTGGCGAAGGTCCCCGAGAGGTACTGCAGCCCGATGGTCAGCGTGAACTGGTCAGGGCTGGTGAGGACGATGAGCGGCCAGAGGAAGTCGTCCCACGCACCGATGAAGCTGAAGATCGCGATGACGGCGACGGTCCCGCGCACCGACGGCAGGGAGACGCTCCAGAACCGTTGGAGGGCATTGGCGCCGTCGATGACGGCGGCCTCGTCGATCTCGCCGGGCAGCTGGCGGAACGCGTTGTACATGAGCAGCACGTTGAGCGCGGCGATCATCCCGGGGAGCGCGACACCGAGCAGCGTGTCGGCCAGGTTGAGGTTCCGGATGGTCACGAAGTTGGCGATGATCGTCGCCTCGCCGGGCAGGATCAGCGTCGCGAGGAACAGACCGAGCGCGATCTTGCGACCCCGGAAGCGCAACCGTGCGAGCGCGAAGCCAGCGAGCGTCGAGAAGACGACGTTGCCCGCGACGGCCAGGGCGGCCACGAAGAGCGAGTTCCCGATGAAGGACAGCACCGGGATCGCGTCCATGACGCGGGTGTAGTTGTCGAGGGTCGGCTCGCTCGGCCACAGCTGCGGGATCCGCGTGTAGATGTCTTCGCCGGTGCTCTTGAGCGAGGTCGAGAGCTGCCAGAGGAAGGGGCCGATCGAGATGAGCAGCACGAAGATCAGCAGCACGTAGCGCAGCACGAGCTCTCGCCGGGTCACCGACCCGAAGACCTTCGACTGGCGGCGACGGGTCTTCTTCTCCGGCGGGACTGGAGCGGGTGGGACGACTGCGGGTGCCTTCTGGTCGGTCACGGGGCTCATTCGCTGCCCTTTCCGTTGAGCTTGCCGAGCAGGAGCAGCGGGACGAGCGTGATGAAGAACATGAGGATGCTCAAGGCGCTCGCATAGCCGAGGTCGCCGGTGAACCCGCGCGAGTACTGCTGGATGAGCATGACCAGGGTCATGGCCTCACCGCCTGCGCCGCCCGTGCCACCGGTCATGATGAACACCTCGCTGAACACGCGCAGCGCGGCGACGCAGACCAGCACGGCGATGAGGAGCATCGCGCCGCGCACGGCAGGGAGCGTGACGGCGAAGAAGCGTCGGACCGCACCGGCGCCGTCCATCGCAGCCGCTTCGTGGAGGTCCTTCCCGACGTTCCCGAGGGCCGCCAGATAGATGATCATGTAGTACCCGAGGCCCTTCCAGACGGTCAGGCTGACCGCGCTGAGGACGATGAGCCACCGGTCTGTGAGGAACGGCAGCGGACCCTGGATGATCGACAGCTCTTGCGCGAGCCCGTTGACGAGGCCGCGGTCGTCGAGCATGAAGGTCCAGATGAGCGCCACGACCACCGCCGAGGCGATGACCGGCGTGTAGAAGGCCGTCCTGAAGAACGTGATGCCTGGGATCTTCTTCTCGACCAGCAGCGCGATGAGCAGCGGGAGGACCGTCAGCAGCGGCAGGCAGACGAGCATGAAGACCACGCTGTTGACGAGCGCGTTGACGACCTGGTCGTCGCGCAGGATCAGCGAGAAGTTCTCGAAGCCGACGTACTTCTCGGTGCCGCCGAGAGGCTTCGCGTTGGTGAAGGCCATCCGGACTGTGTTGAGCGACGGCCAGATCGAGAACACCATGAGCCACCCGAGCGCGGGGGCGAGGAAGAGCCAGGGGGTGATCCGGCGCGTGGTGCGCGTGGGCCCGGTGTCCCGCCGGGGACGACCGGAGACCGGTCCTCCCGCGGCGGGAGCGGAGACGTCGGTGACGGTCATCGCCGGGTCCTACTGGCGGGCCAGGAGGTCGTTGAGCTTCTCGACCGAGGTGTCGAGCGCCTCCTGACCGCTGATGTCGCCGCGGATCGCGAGGGCGATCTGCTGCGCCAGGTAGTCGTTCATCGCACCGTTGACCGTGTACGGGGTGAGCACCTCGGCGGTCTCGAGGGAGGCGAAGCCGAGCACCCGGGCGTCGCCCGACGGCGTGCCGTCGGACTCGGTGAAGTACGGGTCGTCGGAGGAGCCGAGGGTCGACGGGAAGACGTTGGCCACGCGGGCGAAGGCGGTCTGGTTCTCGGCGTTGGTGACGAACTCGCCGAAGGCGATGGCGGTCGCGAGGTTCTCGCTGTTCGCCGAGACGCTCACACCCTGCACGTAGAGCGGCGAGATGTTGAGCGCCTTGCTCATCGCGACGTTGCCCTCGAGGCTCGGGTTGTCCTTCTGGAAGTCGTCGATCGACGTCGCTCCGCCGGTCGTCCAGGCGACCTTCCCCTGCGTGAACAGCTGGGAGTTGCCGAGGTAGTCGGCGTTGAGCACGCTCGGCGGCATCTCGCCGTTGGCGTAGGCCGCTGCGTAGCGGTCGATGATCGCGGCGGCCTCGGGGGTGTTGAAGACGAACTCGGTGCCGTCCTCGTTGAGGATGTCGATGCCCTCGAGCGTGAAGTCTCCGACCCCGGGGACACGGCTGATGAGGTAGTTGTCAGGGCAGTTCTCGGCCATCGTCGAGGCCTGCTCGAACAGCTCGTCCGTGGTGGCCGGCGGCGCCGAGGAGTCGAGACCGCACGCGTCGAGCTGCTCGGCGTTCCAGTAGTTGACGTCCGTGCCGAGGTACCAGGGGTAGCCGTAGACCCCGTCCTTGCCGGTGAAGCGGAACGCGTCGACCGACCCATTGACGTAGGTGGCGTCCATGTCGGTGCTCTGGCTGACGTCGTACAGCAGGTCCTGCTGGGCGAGCGGGAGCACGAAGTCCGGCGGGAGGTTGACCACGTCCGGGAGCGTGTTCGTCGAGGCCTGCGAGAGGACCTTCTCGGAGTAGCCGTCACCCGGCTGGTCGACGAGCTCGACCGAGGTGCCCGGGTTGGCCGCCTCGAAGTCGGAGATGACCCCGTCGAGGTACTCCTTGTAGGTCGGCGTGAGCGACCACGTCTGGAACCGGATCGAGCCGGTGACCTCTCCGTCGGCGTCGGATCCGCCCGACGACCCTCCGCCGCCGCAGCCTGCGAGCAGGGCTGAGGCGACGAGGACGCCGACTCCTGTAGCCAGTGGTGTGCGGGAGATCCTCATGGTGCTGCTCCTTCGTTGGAGGGACCGGCCGGCGGCGCTCGTCGTCGAGCAGCGCGCCGTGATGGGCCGAGGTGACCGTCGGGACACCGGGTAGACGACCACGGTGACGCCGGGTGATGAGGTGTATCTTTGGCAACTAAACCGAGTAAGTCAAGGCCGTGTCAACCGGTTAAGTGCCGACTGAGGTGAGGATCGATGATGAGTCCCCGGGTCACGCCACCGCGCCGCCGCGCGACGCTCAGCGACATCGCCGTGCGTCTCGGCGTCTCCAAGGCGGCGGTGTCCTTCGCCCTCAACGGGCGGCCCGGCGTGAGCGAGGAGCTGCGCGAGCAGGTGCTCGCGGTCGCCGCCGAGCTCCACTACCGCCCCAGCTCCGCGGCGCTCGCCCTCGGCGGGTCCCGGGCCGACGTCATCGGGCTGGTCCTCAACCGTCCCGCCCGGACCCTCGGCACCGAGGCGTTCTTCCCCGAGCTCATGGCCGGCATCCAGGCCGGCCTCGCCCCGACGCACACCGGGCTGCAGACCCTCGTGGTCGCGTCCCTCGCCGAAGAGGTCGACGCCTACCGCACGTGGCAGGCCACCCAACGGGTCGACGGCGTCATCCTCATCGACCCGAGGCGCGACGACGAGCGCGTCGCCCTCGTGGCGGAGCTCGGGCTCCCCGCCGTGCAGATCGGCAGCCACCCGAGCCTCGACCCGACGGTCCCGACCGTCTGGGTCGACGACCACGAGGTCGCCACCCGCCTCTTCGACGCGATGTTCGCCCTCGGGCACCGACGTGTCGGGTACGTCATGGGTCCGCTCGACCTCGAGCACACCGAGCTGCGCCGCCAAGCCTTCCACGACTGCGTCGGGCGCTACGACGCCGGGACGCCCGTGTCCGTCGAGACCGACTACTCGGCCGAGCAATCGGCCGCCGCGACCCTCGACCTGCTGCGCCGCGACGACCGCCCGAGCGCCCTCGTCTACGACAACGACGTCATGGCCCTCGCGGGGCTGCGCGTCGCGCAGGAGGAGGGGGTGACGGTCCCCCGCGAGCTGTCGATCGCGAGCTTCGACGACTCGATCGCGATGCGGCTCGTGCGGCCGTCCATCACGGCGCTGACGCGTGACACGTACGCGCTCGGGGAGCTCGCTGCGCGGACGCTGATGCAGGTGGTCACGGCTGCGGGGTCCGAGGCGATGGTCGGGTCTGTCGCGGGGATGACGCCGACGCTGTCGGTGCGGGAGAGCACGGCGCCGTCGCTCGACGCGCAGGGGTGACCTGCCGCCGGCCCGTCCTGCGTCGTCGCCTGTGAGACGAGCGACATGCCTCACCACCCACGTCGCGATCCCGCTGCTGCACCCGCACACCGGCGTCGGGCAGAGCGCCGCAGGTCGCGGCAGGGGGCGTACTGGTAGATCTGAGCCCGGATGGGCTATCGTCTGCCGCAGAGGGAAAAAACCCGCCTCGCCCCGGCGAGCGGAACCGCGTACGCGTCTCACCGGAGTCGCCACTTCTTCATCGAAGGAGTGCGCCCGTGCCCGTGCCCGTGCCCGTGCGAACCGTCGCCACAACCACAGTCTCGTCGTCCCCTCCACGCCTCCGAGACGCGTGGGTCGCGCTGTCCGGTCTCTCCGCTGTGTTCCTCTTCGAGATGCTCGACAACTCGGTCCTCAACGTCGCGCTCCCGACGATCGGCCGCGACCTCGCGGCCTCCACAGGGTCGTTGCAGTGGGTGTCGGGGGCGTACTCGGTCGCCTTCGGCGGACTCATGCTGCTCTTCGGTGCGGTCTCCGACCGCGTCGGCCGCCGCCGCGTCATGCTCGTGGGGCTGACCCTGCTCGCGTGCACGAGCATGCTCACCGTGATCGTCACCTCCGTCGAGCAGCTGGTCGTCGTCCGCGGGCTCATGGGGGTCGCTGCCGCGATGACGACGCCGGGATCGATGGCGCTGGCCTTCCGCCTGTTCTCGACCGAGGACCTCCGCGTCCGGGCGCTCACGGTCATCTCGACCGCAGGGCTCGTCGGGCTCGCGGTCGGACCGACCGTCGGCGGGTTCGTCCTCGCCCTGGCCCCCTGGCAGGTGCTCCTCGTCGCGAACGCACCGATCGCCGCGATCGCCTTCCTCGGCATCCGGGCCGGCATCTCCGCCGATCAACCGGACGACCTGCACCGTGACCCCGTCGACGTCGCGGGCGCCCTCCTCGGCACGGCGACCATCGTCGGAGTGCTCGTCGCACCGACCCTCTTCGTCGTCTCGACCTCCGACCGGACCGCCTGGGTCGTCGTGGTCGCGACCGTCGTCGCGGCAGTCGGGTTCGTGGTCCGGGAGCGCACCGCACGGCAGCCGTTGCTCGACCTGCGGCTCGTCACCCAGCCGCTGGTCGCCAGCGGCCTCGCGTACAAGGCGGCTGCGGGGCTCGCCATGGCGGGGCTGTCGTACATGGTCACCCTGCAGCTGCAGCTCGCCTGGGGGTGGTCACCGGCCCTCGCCGCCGTCGGGACGCTGCCACAGGTCGTGGTCCTGCTCGCCAGCGGACGGTTCGTCGGACCGGTCGTGCGACGGGTGGGTCTGGACCGCGCAGCGTGGACGAGCGCCGCAGCGGTCGTCGCCGGCCTCGCCGTCTTCGCGGCGCTCGGGCGCTTCGGCTACCCCTGGGTCCTGACAGCGCTCGTGCTCGTCGCCGCCGGGATGCGCGTGGTCGGTGTCGTCGCCGGCACCACCGTCCTCCGTGGCCTGCCAGCGGACCGCACCTCCGTCGGGGCCGCGCTCGTCGACACCGCCAGCGAGCTCGCGACAGCGTTCGGCATCGCCGCCACCGGGACGATCCTCGCCGCCCTCGTCGGCGGCAGCATCACCGCCACGACGTGGACCCCAGCCCAGTCCCACTCGTTCCAGGCGGCGATCTCGGTCGCCGGCCTCACCCTCACCGCCGTCGCCGCCGCGCTCGTCGGTCTCGGCGCCGTCCGTGCGCGCCGCACCACCCCCTCGTCCACCCCGATCGCCCAGGAGTCCTCCGATGTCTGACGCCATTGCCCGCCCCCCGTTTGACCCCGAGCTCGCCACCTTCCTCACCGCTCTCGAGGCACGTGGCCCCTTCACGCTCACCGCCGAGATGCTGCCGCACATGCGCCAGCTCGACGTGACCGAGGAGGTCC
Source organism: Sanguibacter biliveldensis (assembly GCF_033798665.1). Classification (NCBI taxonomy): domain Bacteria; kingdom Bacillati; phylum Actinomycetota; class Actinomycetes; order Micrococcales; family Sanguibacteraceae; genus Sanguibacter; species Sanguibacter biliveldensis. The sequence continues at coordinate 1,625,231 of NZ_CP138359.1, read as the reverse complement.
TCGACGAGCGCCTCCGGTCCCACGGCTACGCACGACAGACCGTGACGGTCCCCGGACACCTCGGGGACCCGATCCAGCTCGCTGTCATCCAGCGCGCCGACCGGACCGGTGCGACGACCGCCGTCTACGGCATCCACGGGGGCGGGATGATGTTCGGCCACTACCTGTCCAACCTGGACTCCTACGACTGGCTCCTCGAGCACGACGTCGTGCTCGTCAGCGTCGACTACCGCCTCGCCCCCGAGCACCCGGACCCCTACCCGGTCGAGGACTGCTACGCCGGGCTCGTGTGGGTGGCCGAGCACGCCGAGGAGCTCGGTATCGACCCCGAGCGCATCGTCGTCGCGGGTCAGAGCGCAGGCGCTGGGCTCGCCGCCGGCGTCGCGCTCCTCGCGCGCGACCGTCGAGGCCCGGCGCTGATGGCTCAGATCCTCGTGTCACCGATGCTCGACGACCGCGACGCCACAGTCTCGACCCAGCAGATCGACGGGGTCGGGGTCGCGGACCGGCAGATGACCCGCTTCGGCTGGGACGCCTACCTCGGAGAGCGCCGCGCCACCGACGACGTGTCCGTGTACGCCGCACCCGCCCGCGCGACAGACCTCTCAGGACTGCCGCGCACCTACATCGACTGCGGCAGCGCCGAGGTCTTCCGCGACGAGACGGTCTCGTACGCCAGCGCGATGTGGGCTGCTGGTGTCGACGCGGAGCTGCACGTCTGGCCGGGCGCCTTCCACGGATTCACCAGCATGGTGCCGCAGGCGGCCGTCTCGAAGAGCGCCACAGCGGCGCTGGCCGACTGGACGCGACGACTGCTGGCGATGCCGTCACCGATCGCCGCGCTCGACTAGGCAGGGTGTACCCGTCGGCGGCCGAGGATCGGACGAGCGGGCTCGCACCCCAGGGAGTGAGAGATGTCTTCGGCCGCCGTCACCACCAGATGTAAGGGCAGGCTAACCTTCTGGACATGGACCTCACGGCGATCCCACGCCCACGCCCCGCACTAGCCCTCCTCGCGGCCCTGGCCGTCGGCCTCGTCGCCGCGTGCAGCACCGAGACCGACTCTCCCCCTCCGTCGTCTGGGACTGCCGCGACCACGACCATCACACACGCCTTCGGCGAGACTGACGTGGGTAGCACGGACCGCGTCGCGGTCCTCGACGGCGACCGCACGCTCGAGGCTGTCGTCGCACTCGGCATCGACCCTGTCGCAGCCGTCGTGCCGCCACTGACTGGCGACTACGCGCCCGTGGTGCGTGAGGAGCTCGACGGAGAGCCCGCCGACATCGGGACCTCCGACGGAGGCATCAACCTCGAGGCGCTGGCTGCCGCCGAACCCGACCTCATCGTCATGCAGAGCGAGGGGGCCGAGGAGCTCTACGAGCAGGTCTCCCAGATCGCCCCGACCGTCGCCGTCGAGTACACGCCCTCCAGCTGGAAGGACACCCTCACTCAGATCGGCGGCTTCCTCGGCAGGGAGGACGCTGCAGCCGACCTCGTCACCGCGTACGACGAGCGAGCCGCCGAGGCCGCAGCGACCGCACCCCAGGACACGGGCACGCTGTCGATCGTCCGGGTACGGACCGACGGGTTCCGGTACATGACGCAGGAAGGATCCTTCCCGTGGTCGGTCGCGCTCGACCTCGGCCGCCAGGCGCCAGCGGTTCAGGACCTCGGCGAGGACGGTACGCAGGCGGTCGACGTGAGCATGGAGCGGCTCGACCTGCTCGTCGCCGACGACATCGTCATCCTCGTCGACGACGGCGCCGAGGCCGCCGCGCAGCAGGTGGAAGACCTGCTGCACGTCATGGCCCCGGACGCGACGTACTCGCAGATCCCGTCGAAGAACGTCTTGTTCGGGAACGTCCTGACCGCCCAGGCCATGCTCGACACCCTGACGACCGACTGACTCGCCCCGCTCCGCAGATCATCGCTGAGGCCAACGCGGAGACAGTCATAGGCTCATCAGATGAACGCACTCTCCAGAGTCACCGACGCTCAGGTCGATGCCATCTGCGAAGCCTTCGCGTCGGTGACGTGGCCGCTCGGTCGCGACGACTTCGCGGCACTCGCGGAGCGCCTCGGGTGGCAGCTGAAGCTGGAGACGTCGAGCGGAGTCCAGCACCGTTCTGGGTACTCCATGAATCTGCCGACCGTCCGTTCGCTCGTCGCACTAGATGCAATTGCCCAGGTCACGATCGCGGTCTCCGACAAGAGCGATGACTCGAGGGCGCTGCGGAATGCCGCAGACGAGCTGCAGTCAGCACTGAGCGGGCGATGTGGTCAGCCGTCCGGATCCCAGGACGGAGACCACTACTGGGAGCTGGCCAACGGCGGCAGGATCTGGCTCAGGACGGTGCCGAAGAAGGTGCTGCTCGTCGTGGAGTCGCAGCGATTCGCCGACGTGGAGCGGGGTGAGGAGCGCCTGGGTATCGGCCCCGACCTCACGCTGGGCGCCGGCGGTGGCACTGACTGACGGCGTCCATTCGACTGTGACCGCGACGACAGACTTGGAGCCTTGGTAGTGACGGGACGGGCGCAGAGACGTACCTCTCGGGCCGCCGCAGCGTGGTCCCGCACCGCTCTGAGCCGAGCGAATACCGCTGGCACGGGGCCCTCTACGCCGTCAAGGCATTGATGACCATGAAGATCGACGACAGCCTGACCTTCTCGGTCGTGATCGAGAAGAAGGTGTACACGGCGTCGATCTCCATGTGCTAGACCTTCAAGATCACCAAGTAGAGGCGAACGATGGACAACCTAGAGCACGGCAAGGGCATCGTGATTTCCTGGGACGCCGAGGGCGGCTTCGGTCATCTCCAGATCGACGACGGTCCTGCAGTATGGGGCTTCTACTCAGATGTCGAGATGGACGGTTACCGGACACTCGAGGCAGGCCAGAAGGTCGAAGCGACCTACGAAGCCGTAGAGGATCAGGACGGCTTCAAGTGGCGGACTGTGCACATCAAGCCCGTCAGTTTCTGACCGCGGTCGTTGCACCCGCCGACCTGGTCTGATCTCACGAGGCACCGCACGTGGCCGGCGCCTTCTCTCAAGGGGAGGGACCGGGCCTCTCGGCGGGGGCAGCCCGCCCCTTCGGCGCCGCGCACCTGCTCGTCCTGGCCGATGCGAGGTCCCGAGTGCGGCGAGCATGTCCCACACGTCTGCCATGATCCGCCCAACCGCGAAGTGCTTCCGGTTCAGTCCTCGGAGGGGGTGTCCTCGGCGACTGGACCTGCAGTGCGGGCCACGCGAGCAGCGCGCAGCCGTTCACGACGGGCGGGCGCTTGGAACACCTCGGTGAGCAGTTCGCCCATGAGCTCGAGAACCTCCGAGGATTCCTCTTCCGAGACATCACGGTCAAGGTCACCGTGCGCCACGTCGTTGCCGATGAATCGGATCTCGTGTGCCTGCCCCCGCACTGCGTCTCGGATCAGGCCGGCACCAGCGAGGGCGTCGATCTTCGCGACGAGGTTGCCACTCGTGAACTGCTTCTTCTTCGCAGTTGCCTCGACTACAGCGCGTGCCAATGCACACGCTCCGCGTGTTGCCCCGACGACGTGGCAGAGCCAAGCCTCTGCTGCTGCCCTAGCGATGTCATCGGGCACGTCAGGTAAGGACCTATCGTGGCCCGGTGGCGGCGACCATCGGGCATCCTCGTAGTCCTGCGGTCCACCGTTGTGCCCGTAGTCCTCGAGCCATCGATCACTCAGGTCATGACTGGTCGTCCACGTGACGACGCTCATCCGCTCGCAGCCATCGCAGGTGTACGCGGCATCCGCGACCCACCGCTCGTCATGGCCGTAGGTCCGGACCCGATGAACGATGGGTTTCCCTACCGGAGTCATATGGCTCTTGTCGCCACACCAGCCGCAGATGATCGTCGCCATGCGTCGATCCTGGCCGACTCGGCGGCGAGCAGAGAGCAGCCCGCCGAAGACACGCCGAAGTCGTCTGGCGAACCCCTCACTTGCGCGGTCTAACACCCATCGCCAGGAGAGCGGCCATCTCGCATCGCGGCGTTGCTGCAACCTGAGTCGAGCTCGTCCCATCGTTGGGTGCCGTCGTGCCCCTGTGGGCGGGTGGAGCCGCGCAGCGACGGAGCTCAGGCCGTCCCCAGGTGCGCGAGGGGCGACGCCCCCTCCCCCGGGCCCACCAGAAACGGCTGGTACCGGGTTTCGGGTCGACGAGGTTTCGGGAGCGGGTTTCGGCGCATCCGCGACCGGAGTGTCGCGCTCAGGCTGGCCCAGCCGCGACCTCTCCCGTAAACGATCGTCTGCGGTTCGCCTGTGGTCGCGAGCTCGCACCACACCAGGCCGCCCAGCAGCGCCGCGCCGTGGGCTCTCCCACGAGCCCACGTAAGGCGGTCCAGCAGCCACCCAAGGGCAAGGACGGTCCCCGCAGGTCAGGGCCGGCACGGACACCGGCCCGGATATCTCTCGACAACCTGAGTGCCCTCTGACCACCTGACCGCCCGCACACCGCTCGCGCCCTCACCCCAGCAACACCAGCCGGCGACTACGTAAGCGCGACCCGTGCACAGCCTGGATGGTCTGTGGGGCCCCCGCCGCCCGATCATTTCGCCACAGAAACCGCCGTCAAGGGCGCTACGCGTCACACGCGAGACAGCTACGTCGCCCCCTCTGACAACGACGTCTGAGGCGAAGGATCCGCAGTTATCGGGCAAGGGGTAGACCGGCTCGAACTACGCGACGCGACGCGCGGACGGGCCACTCCACGCATAAGGTTCGCTAGCGGACCGGACAACGTTCAAAGTGCGGTCCCGAGCGGATCGGCGGGGACCCAGGCGACACGTCCTTGCCAGTGGACCTGTCGCGATACTGGGAACAAGAAAGCGATCCAGGGGGCGTCATGCCGGCGTTGGGGTCAAGGCGGGGAAACCGCAATGGCTCGAGCTGGTACAGGGACCCCAAGGATGAGCTCCAACTGTAGAGACGCAACTCGTGGAAGATCGGACAATTGGACATCGTAGAGGGTGTTAAAACCGGCAGAATCGCTGGCCATGACTCGCAAGACGTACTCGGGACGTCCACTGAGGCGTAGTACCTCGATCACCTCCGGTAGAAGGCTGGCCGCCTGTTCGAACTCTTCAAACCTGCCGACAGTCCCGGGCTCCAAAGATACAAAGACGAGGGCGTGGAACGTGAGACCGACGCGCTCGGGATCGATGATGGCTCGGTAGCCAGCGATGTAGCCCGCCCCCTCGAGGCGGCGCAGCCTCCGGTGGCATGTCGACAGGGTGGACTTGGTGAGAGCGGCAAGGCCGGCAAGGGTGATGCGGGGGTCGCGCTGCACGGCGTTCAGGATTTTGGCGTCGATCTCGTCCACTGTGAGGTTACCTCCGGATGTGGGACCTAGCTTCTTAAGTCCCACGGTTGGTTGGGCGATTACTCACGCAACGCGAACGCTGCCCGATGTCTTACGTTCGTAGAAGTCTAGATTCTGGATGGGTATATTCGCAGCCGGGGCGGTTGCGGATGGGTGCCACCCCGCGTTGGGCGCAACCGTTCCACCGTTGAGGGGACGCGGCGTGCGCGCCCGTTGAACGGCGCTAGTGCGAGCGCGACAGAGTGCGCCCAATCGCACCTTCGGGGTAGAGCGCGGGACCACCTGTCATCCCGAGGCCCGACAGCGGGATGACCGAGAGCGCGGCCAGAGCGAGGCGCCCATCGGTAGAGCAGCAGAACGCAGCGGACAGCTGGAGTTCGTGCCGGTAGCCAGCGCTTCCCGGCTGACAAAGCTGAGCTGATCGGTCTTCGCCAGCGTGGGCCCAACGGGACGAGCCCAGACGTTGGCCAACGGCGATCGCATCGAAGACCCCTGACTAGGTCGCCGGCCGGCAGTTCGCACGCGCCCAGGTCAAGAACCGGACCATTTCAGGGCCTTGACGCACTCCGCACGCGGCGGCGTCAACTGCCTGAGATAGATGAGACACGCTCGATGCCACTGAACCAAACCGTGTTCGGGGCCGTGCTCGCACGGCCCCGGGACCCGCATTCAGTTGAATGGGATCCCATGGCCCCTCGGATCGCAGACCAAGAGGCGAGGCTCTTCGTACGGGCGCAGTGGTGGCCACAGTGCTGGACTAACGCACTGTGGCCACCTGTGGATGACCCGCCCGCAGACGACAGATCAGGTCACGCCACCTGCTCCCCGCAGGTATCAACCAGCGGTGATTTCATCACCTCGCCTGCGCCGGGCGGCCAGAGTCAGACCTGCACCGCCGAGCACGAGAATTACGCCGATCCCGACCACTCCTGCCACCCCGGCGCCGGTCTGCGCCAGCGGCGGCATGTTCCCTGGAGACGGGGGCGCCGCCGGAACGTTGACAGTGATCTGCACCGTTGATGGCGGTGACGTCACGGGACTACCACCCGGAGGCACGGCCGTGGCGGTTGCCGTGTTCGACAGAGAACCCATCGAAAGGTCTGCCTGGGTCACTACGTATGTTGCCGTGAACGTCGTCGACGCTCCTGGCAGCAGTGTCGCGACCGACTCGGGCGTGACGGCACCTAGCTGGCCACTGCCAGTGAACGCTCCCTCGACCACGTCGACGTCGGACACCGTGACGTTGCCCGTGTTGGTCACGAGGAAGGAGTAGGTGATCGTCTGGCCAACTCGTGTGATGACAGTCTGATTGGCCGTCTTCACGATCGTCAGCGCCGGCGCGGCGATCGAGGGGATCTCGACCGTCGAGGGCGGCGACTCGACCGGCGGACCGGTGGGCGGGACGCCCGTGGCCGTTGCCGTGTTGGTCGTGGACCCACGATCGACGTCAGCCTGGGTCAGTGTGTACGTCGCGGTGAACGTCGTGGAGTCACCCGGCGCGAGAGTAGCGACCGAGGCAGGCGTAATCGCTCCCAGCTCGCCGGTGCCATCGAACTCACCCTCGTTGACCGTGACGTCAGTCATCGTCACGTTGCCCGAGTTGGTCACCAAGAACGAGTAGGTCAGCTCCTGGCCCACCTCGTAGGACTCCTGACCAGCGGGGTCGACAGACTTCAACACAGTCAGCGCCGGCGCGGCGATCGAGGGGATCTCGACCGTCGAAGGCGGCACCGGAGGTAGCTCGGTACCCGGAGGCGGTGTGCCACCAGCGGTTGCCGTGTTCGTCAGAACGCCTCCATCGACGTCCGCCTGGGTGACGGCGTAGTCGGCGGTGAACGTGGCCGACTGGCCGGGGATCAGCGTGGCTGACTCAGGGGTAACGGCCCCCAGGTCGCCAGTGCCGGAGAACTCCGTCTCGACGGGGGCCGCGTCGGTCACGGTGACGTTGCCGGTGTTCGTGACGACGAACGAGTACCTCACGACCTGGCCGGCGGCGGTGATCTCCGTGAGGTCCGCGGACTTCACGACTGTCAATGCCGGCGCGGCGATCGAGGGGATCTCGACCGTCGAGGGCGGCGACTCGACCGGCGGACCGGTGGGCGGGACGCCCGTGGCCGTTGCCGTGTTGGTCGTGGACCCACGATCGACGTCAGCCTGGGTCAGTGTGTACGTCGCGGTGAACGTCGTGGAGTCACCCGGCGCGAGAGTAGCGACCGAGGCAGGCGTAATCGCTCCCAGTTCGCCGGTGCCATCGAACTCACCCTCGTTGACCGTGACGTCAGTCATCGTCACGTTGCCCGAGTTGGTCACCAAGAACGAGTAGGTCAACTCCTGGCCCACCTCGTAGGACTCCTGACCAGCGGGGTCGACCGACTTCACCACAGTCAGCGCCGGCGCGGCGATCGAGGGGATCTCGACCGTCGAAGGCGGCGACTCGACCGGCGGACCGGTGGGCGGGATGCCCGTGGCCGTTGCCGTGTTGGTCGTGGACCCACGATCGACGTCAGCCTGGGTCAGTGTGTACGTCGCGGTGAACGTCGTGGAGTCACCCGGCGCGAGAGTGGCGACCGAGGCAGGCGTGATCGCTCCCAGTTCGCCGGTGCCATCGAACTCACCCTCGTTGACCGTGACGTCAGTCATCGTCACGTTGCCCGAGTTGGTCACCAAGAACGAGTAGGTCAGCTCCTGGCCCACCTCGTAGGAGTCCTGACCAGCGGGGTCGACCGACTTCACGACGGTCAGCGCCGGCGCAGGTGCAGCCGTCACTTCTGCAGAGCTCTCGGGACTAGTGACTGTCTCTCCCCCGGGGGTGTCACCCGAAGCGGTCGCGGTGTTGCTGATAGTGCCTGCATCGACGTCGGCCTGCGTTGCTGTGTAGGTGGCGGAGCACGTCGTCGTGCCGCCGATGGCGAGCGTCGTGACGTCGCAGACGATGGCGCCGACCTCGCCGGTGCCGGAGAAGGCTGTCTCGGCGATGGACACTCCGGACAGCGCTGTGTTGCCAGTGTTTGAGACGGCGAAGGAGTACGCGAGCTCCTGGCCCGCCGCGGAGATGGTCTGCGGAGAAACGGTCTTCGTCATCGAGATGCTCGGAGTGAGCGGCGTGATCCCGACAACCTGGGTGAAGGCATCCCCTTCAACGCCCACCCCGGCGTTGCTGAAACCGATGGTGATGCTCTCCACGGTGGGCGTGGGCGTACTGATGGCGTAGGTGCCGCAGCCGAAGCCGGCGGGATCGCAGCTATTGGTCGAAGCGGCAGTGCCCACTCGACCTGCGGGGTTGATGATCCCTACTGTCGTTCCTCCGTTGGTGATTGCGACGTTCGAGGTCTGCGATCCGGGGGTGTCGAGGCTGAAGGTACCGCCGGACGTGAGGGTCTGGGGGGTGTTCCGGTACTCCGAGAATGTCGGGGGGTTAGAGGCGGAGATCACTCCCGAGCCGATGTCACCCGTATAGAAGACGGGCGTGGTCACCGGCTCGGAGAACGCGTATGTGATCGAGCCGCAGCCGCTCGGCGCCGTACTCGTGCAGGTCGTGTTGATGAACTGCAGGGCTTCGGTCGTGGTTGGCGGGAAGAAGGCTGGCGACGGCCCGCCGAAGACGAGTCCTCCCGAACCGGCGAACGTCACCGGTCCGGTCAGGGTGGCAGTGACGACAACACCGCTCGGCGTGGTTCCCGTCGCGACGTTCCCCGCGATCGTCCAGGACGCGGGGTACTCCGAGCCCGCCGGGACTGCCTCAGCGCGGGGAACCGAGAAAGCGAAGGCGTTGAGCATCGCCATCACTAACCCTAGGACTACTCCGAGCACCAACGCACGGAACGGAACGGAGTGACGGTCGAGTCGCAATAACCCGAGCCCTCCGCTGCGAGAAATGGTCATAACCTGCCCTTTCATATCGTCTACGTCGACGCGAGGCCGTGGCCCCGCACGGTCTTCTCCAAGACGGAATCTACGGCAAGAAGAGCGTGATCGCCATCACTTCATCCCGACCCGAAAGCAAGGTTTATGGCCTGTATTCTCGGGGATCCGCTCACGTATGGGAAATATTCTCGCTCGACAAAGAGATGTCAGGAACTTTTTGATCGTAAATACGGTTAGGTCGAGATTTTGTGGGCCTGCACCTCGATCCGGTGGCGTGGTCGCGCCGGCGCCCAAACGTAGGTCCAATCCAGCGACCGGCCCCGTCTGCCACGTCGAACGAACCATTGGCGCCAGGGGTCAGGCAACAGCACGAAACACGCCCGTCTGGAGTAGCAGCAGAACTCCCGCCCCTGGCACGGGGCGGGCCTTCTAGCTTCGCGGCCTGGCGGGGCCGCGTCAGGTTCTAGCCTGACGTCACTCGCGCTGGGCGGTGGCTCGAGCGCCGGGGCGGACCTCGCCGATCTCGTCCCGACCGGCGACGAGGCGCGAGCCCCGCAGGCCGGCGAACGCCGTGACGGTGAGGCCGATCAGGAGGACAAGTTGAAGAAATCCGTCGACCATCGAGAGAAAGACCCCTGGTGCTCCACAGGTGGTCGCTCCGTGGCACCCTCCGCGCTCAGCGCCAGCGGAACCCGTCGACGACGCGGGCAGCACCAGGGATCCGCCTCACGCCCTCGAGCAGCGCGAGGCCGACCCCGGTGCCCACCACGTTGAAGAGCAGGTCGTTCACGTCAGCGACGTGCCCACCTCCGAGGAGGTTCGCCGTCACGTACTGCGACACCTCGATCAGCAGGCTCAGCCCCGCTCCCAGGAGCAGCACCTGCCACCACGGCGCACGCACGAAGAACAGCGGGAGCAGCACCCCCAGCGGCACGAAGACCGCGACGTTCGTCACGGCGTCGACGACCTCGTAGCCGACCAGCGGCACCAGGTTCAGGTACGCGTCCCACGGCTGGCCGGAGGAGGGCTTGCCGAGGAAGATCGGGAACACCGTGTTCGCGAGCACCCCCGCCAGGTAGACGCAAAGCGTCAGCGCGACGGCTGCCCGCTGCGGGGTGAGCCGCGCGCGTCGGTGCAGCGACCACAGCAAGACCACGAAGGCCAGAGCGGCGACGGGGACGACGACCGGTAGCACCGGAACCTGATGAAACATCTGAGCTGCTCCCAGTCGCGGGTAGAGACGGCAGTGTCCACCTGCGCACCGGGCACCCGGGCACGGCGTGGGCACGGGGCACCGCTGCGACCTGCACGGGGGCCCCTCCGACACCGTAGAGCGGATCGCCCCGGAAGAGGTCCACCGCAGGCATGACCCTGTGCCGCCCCCGTGCTCCCCAGGGTGGACCGAGGATCCACACGCCGCGCTGCTGGTGGTCGGCCGGGGACCGCGAAGGATGCCGAGGACGGCGAGCCGTCCGCAGGCACCGACCCCGGGGTCGAGTCAGCGAGGTCGGGTCAGCGGGGTCGACGGCGGGTGAGGAACCGGAAGCTGACGTCCCAGACGTACTCGAGCGGTCCCCTCGGGAAGAACCGCAGCCAGACCTTGGCGAAGAGGATCACCAGTGCGCCGATCACGAGGAACATGAGGATCGTGCCGAGCAAGGGGTCGAGCATCGGAGAGAGAGGAGAGCTGCCGATCCAGCGCTGGGCCACCCGGCCGAGGACGTTCTGGAGCACGTAGCAGCTCAGTGCCATCCGGCCCACGAGAGACAGGTGTCGCCCGGCCACACCGATCGGGCGCCGCTGGTAGAACGCGGCCATGAGCGTGAGGATCCCGAAGGCGGTGAACGGCGCAGCCAGGAACCTGCCGAAGCCGTACGTCTCCTGGGAGAGGAAGAACGCGAGGTCCAGCGGGATCCCGACCCCGAAGCCCACGACCACGACCCAGCGACGCAACCGTGCTCCTCGGGCGTCGAGGATCCCGTGGCGGTACACCATGGCGCCCAGCGTGAAGCACACGAGACCCAGGGTGAAGATGGAGCCGGTGTCGCTGCCGATCGTCAGGTCGCTCAGCACCGTCAGAGCGTTGTTGTGGACCTCGTAGGAATAGGGCGGCCTCCCCTCCGCCAGCCAGAACTCACCCGGGAAGACGATGCCTGGGGTGCCTTGGTAGTCGGTCACGACCAGGGGAAGGAGCATGAGCGTGACATGTGTCGTGAGTGCGACGCCGATGAAGATCCACTGGCGCTTCTCGGGCATCAGCAGGACGAAGGCCACGACGAACCCGAGGATGGCGTAGACGCGCAGGACGTCGAACTGCACGACGAAGATGTAGTTCAGCACTCCGTCGAGGAAGAGCAGGCCGGCACGGACGAGATAGGTGCCCGGCCACCGGAGACCACGCCTCGACGCCGCCTGCCGCTGGATCTCGAGACCGATCCCGAACATGATGGTGAGCAGCCCGAGGAACTTGCCCTCCGACGTCCACGAGAGCAGATCGGCCCACCGGACGTCGATGACACGCTCGCCGAAGAAGGCCTGGAACAACCAGATGTTGCTGGCCAGCGTGCCCAGGATGGCGAGTCCACGGATGACGTCGAGCGAGGCGATGCGAGGTCTCTTCGAGAGGTCGACGGGTTGAGGGAGAGGTGGCGTGACAGATGTGCTCATGCCCCCGAGTCCATCGTGAGGTGTGTTGCCAGGACGTCTGTGATTCTCGATAGGCAGGCGACACGTCCGCGAACCCGCACCCGGGCCCGGGCCCGCCTCTCAGGCCGGGCCGAAGACCTCGATCTGTGACAGCTCGACCTCTGAGAGCGCGGTGAGACGCACGGCGACGACTGCCTCTCCCCCGCCCTCTTCGGGCCGCGTGCGGAACGGACGCGTCTGGCAGGCGAGGTCGAAGGTCTCCTCGCGCACGTCGAGCGGCACGACAGTGCGGTCAGCCGTGACACCCTCGAGCCGCCAGGCGGCGTCGACGGGGTCGGGAACGGCGGGGAGACCAGCGGGCTCCCCCGCGAGCGTCACCGTGTAGAGCGAGACCACAGCGGGCTCGGTGAGCGTGAGCTCGACGTGCTCACCCGTAGCGAGGACGACGACGGACTCGCCACGGTCGTCGGTGACACCTCCCGCCTCGACGACGAGCAGGTCGCGCAGCGGCTCGCGGAGGCCCAGCTCGGTGCTGATCGACGTGGGTCGGCTGTCGCGCGCCCAGCCCGTCGGCTCGTCCGACAGCACGAAGGCGATGTGCCGTGCAGAGGCGAGGATGTCCGCCGGCACCGCGACGCGCTCCCACGCCTCCCCGTCGACGCGGACCTCGCGGACGTACGGCGCCCCGGCGTTCTCCGCGGTGATCTCGAGCGGGCGCTCGCGGCCCTGCGGGTGGAGCGTGACGCGAGGCAGCAGCGGCGGGGTGAGCACCATCTCCCCGGTCCCCGGGACCAGCGGGTAGAGCCCGAGCACCGCGAAGAGGTACCACGCGGACATCTCCCCGTTGTCCTCGTCCCCCGGGTAGCCCTGGCCGATCTCGGAGCCGACGAACAACCTGTCGCGCGCCTCGACGACCACCCGGTGGGCGTCGTCGTGACGCCCCGCGAAGCAGTACGTGAGCGGGATGTGGTGCGCCGGCTGGTTGGACAGCCCGAGCATCCCCATCCGGACGTCGCGCGCCTCGGACATCTCGTGGATGACAAACCCGTAGGACCCGACGAGAGACGGGTCGGCGGTCTCGGGCGTCGCGAAGAAGGCGTCGAGGGCAGCGCCGAGCGCCTCCTCTCCCCCGTGCAGCTCGGCGAGGCCGGCGCCGTCGTGCGGCGCCGTGAAGGCGGTGCCCCAGGCGTTGGTCTCGGTGTAGTCGTTGCCCCACTCGGCCGGGTCGAAGTCCGCCTCGGCCACACGCCACCCGCCGTCCTCGTCACGCCCGAGGAAGAATCCGAGACCACGGTGGAACACGGAGCGGTAGCCGAGGGCGCGGCGCGCGAGGTAGTCGGCCTCCGCGGTCAGCCTGTCGATCTGAGCGGTCGCGGCGGCAGTGTCGGTGACGTCGGCGGCGGCGATCTTGGTCGACACGGCGGTGGTGGACAGAGCAGACGGACCGGGCTGCCCGTCCGCATGATCGAGCAGGGCGAGCGCCAGGCGCGCCGCCGAGGCGTCGTTGATCGCGTTGTCGAGGGTCCAGGACATGCCCTCGTGCACACGTGTGTCGACGTAGCCGCGGAAGATCCCGGGCCGCAGCCCCTTCCGACCGACCCGGGCGTCCGACGCCGGGACGGTCGCGTGGTGCAGCGCAGAGCGGTACGCCTCGTCGAGGCGGAACGGCACACCCTGAGCGGCGAGCCCGGCGAAGACTGTGTCGCTCGTCGTGCCCGTCATGCAGTCGACGGGACCGGGCGCGCTCCAGCGGGCCACCCATCCCGCGTCCGCGACGTGCTGGACGAAGCCGTCGGCGAGCGCCCCGGCACGGTCCGGGGCGAGCAGCCCGAGCAGCGGCCAGGCGGTGCGGTAGGTGTCCCAGAAGCCGTGCGTCGCCGAGAAGCTCCCGGGGCGCACCACACCGTCGACCGGGCTGCGGTAGCGCGGCCCGTCGGGCCCGGGCTCGTCGTAGGCGTTGGGGTAGGTGAGCACGCGTCCGAGGCTCCCCGCGAGCGAGCGGAGGACGTCGGGCGAGACCTGGTCGGGATCGTGCACCTCGACGGCTGACAGTGCGCGGTGCCACGCGGCCGCGGCCTCGCGGAGCATGCCGTCGACGGTCCCGGCCGTCGTCGCGTTGACGCGGGCCTGGTCGGCGCCGACCGTCGAGACGCCGACGATCACGTCGGCCTCGGTCACCGCGAGGGTCACGGACCCGCGCAGCTCACCGTCGGCATGGGTGAGGGTGTGACTGACGACGTCGGGGATTGCCGCGTGGACGTGGTGGTCGGGGCGGTCCCCACCGTCGCGGAGCAGGACGTCGAGGTGCAACGCCCCGTCCTCGACGACCCAGCGGGCGTCGGCGGCCTCGCCGAGGTGGTCGACGACGAGCGAGAGGGAGTCGCTGTGGGAGCGGACGCGCAGCCCGACGGCGTGACGGGCTGCGGTGAGGACGACCGAGACACCGTCGAGCTCGACCTCGTAGCGGTCGGGCCCGGCGTGCTCGTCGTCGCGCTCGAAGCTGAGCGCCCGTGCGTCGCGCTCGGTCGGCGGGGTCGCCGAGGCGCTGGGCATGAGCTGGAAGACGCCGCGGTCGCCGATCCACGGGCTCGGGATGTGGCTCGTCGCGAAGGCCTGGATCGAGGGTGCAGCCATCTGGTACCTGTACGGCCAGTTCCCTGCCGAGGCATCGGTCATCGGCAGGCCGAAGACGCCGCCGTGCGGCACGGAGACGACAGGGGCAGTGTTCCCGCGCGAGAACCTGTCGGAGGAGTGCGTGCCGCGGCGGGTGTCGACCCAGCCGAGGAGGTCGTCAGGACGTTGCGGTGCCTGACGGACGCGGACGTCGCCGACGAAGACGGCGGTCGCCTCGGAGGTGGCGCCGACGACGGCGAGCACGGCGTCGATGCGCCGCCCGACCCAGGGCCCGAGGTCGACCGTGCGGCGGTTCCACTGGTCGACCCAGAGGCGCTTGTCGGCGGCCTGGGCGGCGGGGTCGAGGGGCGTGCCGTGCTGGTCGTGCGGGATCGGCGTGCCGCCACGCGTCTGGGTCTCTTCTGTGCCGCCGGAGGAATGAGCTCCGACGGGGCCGTCAGGCAGGCGGATCCCGTCGGCTCCGTCGGAGAGGCGGGTCCCGTCGTCGAAGCGCAGATCCAGAGCGACAGCGGTCGCAGCGTAGCGGTCGTCGTCGCCCGCCACCGGCAGGACGTCGTAGACCAGCTCGTCGCCGGCTCGGACGGTGACGCCGTCTGCTCCGAGCAGGTCATTGACCTCGATCTCGCCGCCCTCGGGCGGCGCGTCTACACGCCAGCACCGGGTCGGGTCGGTCTCTGCGGTGGCCGCGGGAGCGACGGCGGGGACGGCTCGGGACAGTGACGGCGACGGTGTCTTCACCCTGGTCAGGTTGGTCGACTAAACCGAATTAGTCAAAGTGGCGTGTCTTGCTCGGCGTAGAGCCACGGACACACAGACGCCCCTTCCTCGCAGACGCGCGAGCGCCCTCTCCCCCGCAGTCGTCGAGGAGAGGGCACCGGCGATCAGCGCGCCAGAGGCGTAGATCAGGTCAGCCGGTGTAGGTGGTGTCCTGCCCGTAGAGCTCGCGCGTCACCGCAGACACGTACGCGCTGTGGTCGCCGGCGCGGAGGTCGTAGGTGACGAACACACCGAAGCCCTCGCTGACGGTCCGAGCTGCGAGGTCGGCCGCGAGGGTCACGGGTGTCTGGTTGAGGTCGACCGCAGCGGCGCCCAGCCTCGACCTGTCGACCGCGGGGAGCTGCGGCGGGTTGAACTGGCCGTAGTACGGGTTCCAGATGTAGTCGAGAGTGTCGAGGGTCGCAGCCGGAGCCTGCTGCAGGGTCTCGGCCGTCTCTCCGATGTCGTACAGCGTGATGAGGCTGTCGTCCGGGAGCTTCTCGCCGAGCGCGTCGACGAGCCAGACCGCGGAGTCCGGGTTGGCCGGCGGTGTGCTCCCGGTGCCGTAGGCGACCCACTCGTCGTCGATGTCGACACCGTCGAGGTCGTAGGTCTCGACGACGTCGGCCACCTGGTCGGCGAAGGCCTCCGCTGCCGCCTGCGACGGGAAGTTGGCGAACCCGGCAGCCTGGTGGTTGCCGAGCAGCGAGAGCGTGACCTTGATGCCCTTCTCCTGCAGCGGGCGGATCTGCGTGGCGGCGCCGTCGAGCGTCGCCTGCACCTGCTCGTTGAGGTGGAGGTAGGCGTTCTCGCCGTCGTAGTTGATGTTCGCCGCGAAGATGATCGCGACGTCGAAGACTGGTGCCCCGTCCTCGAGCGCGTACCGGCCGACGTTCGCGAGGTCGTTGCAGTTGACCTCGACATAGGCGATCGAGACAGGGCCGGACGGCCTCGGACCTGGGTCTGGCACGCCCTCCCCCGCTGCCGTGGCCGGCGCGATCCCTGCCCCGGTCAGGGCCAGGGCCGCCGCGGCGACAGCAGCGGCCGTGGCCAGCGGACGTGGTGAGCGGTGGTGGTCATTCGGTAGTCGTGACATCGGTACTCCCCATTGAGCGTCTGTCGTCGGCCGTGTGCCGACCAGCTCCCACAAGAACTGACTTAACCGGGTAAGTCAAGCATCTCGAATACCTCATGCCGAGCGCCCCTCGATATGACGAGAATCACCAATGTCCGATCTTGTCCGATACTCTTCGTATCCAGTACTGTTCGTATCAGGAAGCAACGCACTGCCGGGTGATCAACCCGGTCCGCTCCCTCCGGAGTCGGGCACCACGCCCACCCGGCATCCCCTCTACGGACGCAGCTCACAGCAGCTCGTCCGGATCCCGAGCTCACAGCTCGCACTCACCTCGGGTAGCTCGCCCATCAGCGCACGCTCTCGGCTCGGTCGCGCCCATCTGCGACCTCGAGAAGAACCTCACAGGAGAAGACTCATGAACAAGCTCACCAAGGCCGCTCTCGCTACAGGCGTCGCGACAGCACTCCTCGTCGGCGGCGGCTCGACGCTCGCGCTCTGGAACGACGCCGTGGACGTCGGTGCTGGCGGCGACATCACCACCGGGGCCCTGACCCTCGACGCCACCGGCGGGAGCTGGAGCGACGACCCGGACCAGTGGGTCCCGGGCGACTCCTTCACCTACACCACGCAGGTCTCGATCGTGGCGCAGGGCGACAACCTCGCCTCGGAGCTGTCGATCAACCCCTCGTCCATCACCGGCACACCAGCGCTGGTCGACGCGCTCGCGACGACCATGACCGTCGACGCTGTCCAGAACGGCGCCATGACCGCGGTCGCCGGGCAGGAGAACGTGTTCACCGTGACGCCCACCGACGCCACCACGGGCACACCGGTCGAGGCGACGATCACGATCACCGTCGACTTCCCCTCCGACTCGGTCAGCGAGCTGGTCGCCCAGGGTGCCACCGCAGAGCTGTCCGCACTCCAGCTCCGCCTGAACCAGGTCGAGTCGGCCTAGCACGCAGCCCCGCACCACCTCGCAGGAGCCGTCCGGCGCCGCGACCGTCTGCACCACCTGGCGAAGGAGTCACCATGAGCCCATCACCTCGCCGCGCTCCTCGCGGGTCGAGCAGAGATCGCACGCCCGCCCGGGGACACCGGCGCGTCCGCGTCGGACGGCACCTGTCGATCGCCGCAGCCCTGGTCGCGGTGGTCGCGACAGCCCTCACCATGTCGACTGCCACGGGCACCCTCGCACTCTGGAACGACAGCGTCGAGATCCCCGACGCGACGATCGAGGTCGGGAGCATGGGGCTGGCGATCGCAGCGGGCTCCGGGTCGGCGCCCGCCGGCCAGACGACGGTCCTCATCGGGGCCCAGACCTGGGCGACGATGCTCCCCGGAGACGTGGTCGGCGTCCCGATCACCCTGACCAATCCGGGCACGGTGCCTGTCCAGTTCTCAGCCGCGCTCGACAGCGCAGCAGCAGGCCAGAGCGATGCGACCTTCTGGCTCCACCAGGGGACCTGCCCCGCGGCCGGCACCGTCGGCGTCAGGCTCACGGGCCAGGCGCAGCAGGTTCCCGGAGCGCCTCTGTCAGGTGACAGCACGCACTGCCTACAGGTCGCCCTCTCTCCTCAGATCGCGGCCGCCCGGCAGGGCACGACGATCGTCCCCGCCTTCACCCTGACATTCACAGCAGCCCCCGAGAGGACACCATGACCGCCGAGACCCGCACCAGGCGCCCGTGGCGGCTGCGCGTGAGCGTCATCGCGGCGGTCGTCGTCGGCATCGCCTGCGCGGCACCGACCGCCTACGCCGCCTGGACCGCGCAAGCCACGGCGAAGGGGGCGGTCAGCGCGGGCCGCGTCACCGCCACCCTGTCGGGGGACCTGGCGAGCGTGCTGACCAACGCCCAGATGACCACGACACGCTCGGTCACGCTGACGAACACGACTGCCGGCACCTCGACACAACCGGCCAAGACCTCGGTGAAGCTCTCGATGGCGAGCGGGGACACCATCCTCGCCACCAGCACGACTCTGGTCACATGGCCCACCACTGCTGCGGCACAGTGCACCCCGGGTGCCGCCGTCGGTCCCGGCAGCGCCCGGTCGACGTGGGCTGCTGGCATGACCATGACCTCGTCGCTCGGCCGTGGGCAGAGCACGACGTACTGCGTCCGGACCACGGCCGGCGTGGGGGCCGGGAGCGCGACAGGGACACGCTCGCTCGTCGCCTCCGCTTCGGCGACGGTGTCCGTCGGGAGCTTCAGCACTACGCCTGCGACGGTCTCGGGGGTGGTCTCCACCTCTGATATCCGCACATATATGGTCGCTGGAGACTACTGGTACACGAACAGTCCGTCCGGCCAGGCACTCTGCCTGGACGTCACGGGGGGCGTCAACGCTGCGACCGGCGCGTCACTGAGCACCTACGCGTGCCACAGCCAGACCACCTCGGCCTACTGGAACCAGCAGCTCACGATGGTCGACGTCGGCGGAGAGTATGCCGTCTTGACCATGCGTGCCCCTGCCGGACTCGTCCTGCAGGCGACGGGCTCACGAGTCACTGTCGAGGCACGCGTCGTCGGCGCCGTCACCCAGCGGTGGTCCACCCAGTGGCTCGCGACCAACACCTTCCGTTACGTCAACCTCGGCACTGGGATGTGCCTCACCGCACCATCCTCTGCAGGAGCTCTCACCATGAGCACCTGCACCGGGACAGCCAACCAGGCCTTCGTGCTCAGAGGCGTCGGCTCGGTCGCCGCACAAGACCCTGTTACTGACAGCGTCGCGACGGACGCGCTGGCCGTCCCAGGCACGAGCGACGGCCGGGCGCTCCACGACCCTTCCTCGTCCGAGCCTGCAGAGAGCGCGTCAGCCCCAGCAGCACCCGGTCCCGTCGAGACGACAGAAGACACCTCGCCCTCTGACGCACGGGTGGCAGACGAGGGTCTCGTCGACGGGACGGAGGGCGACGACGAGCCCGCTCAGGTCGACACCTCCGGCCCGTCCGCGAGCCCTGCGACCAGGTACGGTCCCGACCTGACGGAGGGAGTGACGGGTGACTGAGACCACGGCGGGTCGTCCCCACGTTCGCCGCAGACGGTCCGCAGTGTCAGCTCTCCGAGGTGCCGTACTCACGATCGGGGTGCTGACGTTCCTGATCACCTCGTCGACGATCGCAGCCGCCTGCCCGACAGTCGCCGCTCGACCGGCGGCCACCCCCGCCCCGCCGGAACAGGTCGTCGAGCTGTCGGCTGACGGGACGACCTACTCCAGGTCGCTCACCGACCTGTTCGGGCCGGTCAGGCTGAGCCCCGGCGACCACGTCGAAGGCTCGTTCTGGGTCCGCAACGCGGGTGCACGTCCGGCACGGCTCACGCTCACCGTGACAGACGTCGGCGTCTCCGACCCGGAGACCCTCCAGGCTCTGTCCCTCACGTCCGGGCCAGCGGACAGACCGGGTGGGGTCGTTCCCCTCGCAGAGGTCGCCCGGTACGCGACACTGTCTGCAGGAGAGAACCTCGACCCAGGTGAGGCCATCATGATCGTCTCCACGCTAGCTCTGGAAGACCTGAGCGGTCAGCAGGGCCAGCAGAGCACGGTCGATCTCACGGTGCGAGTCACGCTCTCGGGTGCAGCGACAGGCTCAGCACCCGGCACTGAACCCGTGCCGACCGACACAGCCCCGGAGCCGCCGGGCACGGCCCCCGCTCTGCCCGGCGCGACGCCGCCCGGCTCCTCCGAGAGCGGGCCGCTCGCCTCCTCGACCGAGGGCGGACTGCTCGCACAGACCTGGGACGCGCGGCTCGCCTCGACGGGGGGCGTCGCCGTCGCGTCGACCGTCGTCGCCGGAGCACTCGTGGCTCTCGGTCTCCTCCTGTGGTTCGCCGCACGTCGTCGCCGAGAGCAGGACAGCGAGCCTGAGGGTGGCGGGGCACCGGAGTCAGCCGTAGGAGAGGATCGAGCGTGAGCGAGGAGACCCGCCGGTCGCGCGGCAGTCGTCGGCGAAGCCGCGACCAGAAGCGCCGTCGCAGCGCGCGGGCGACGGTCGGGCTGCTCGTCGGCACCGTGCTGCTCTCGTGCGCGGCCCTCGTGGCTCTGGTGGCCGTCGTCGTCCCGGCCGTCGGGGGCGCGACGACCTACACGGTGCTCACCCGGTCCATGGAGCCTGGACTGCCACCGGGCACCCTCCTTGTCGTCCGACCGACCCCGGTCGACGACCTGCGTGTCGGCGACGTCATCACCTTCCAGCTCGAGTCCGGCAAGCCGACGGTCGTGACCCACCGCATCACCGAGGTCGAGCTCGCCGAGGACGGGGAGAGACTCTTCACGACGCAGGGCGACGCGAACGCGACCGCCGACCCAGAGCCGGTCAGACCCGTCCAGGTCCGCGGGTCGTTGTGGTACGCCATCCCGTACCTGGGCTGGGTGTCGAGCCTGCGGAGCAGCGATGCCGCCGACGTCTGGATCCCGGTCGTGGCCGGGCTGGTGCTCTGCTACGCGGCCGTCATGGTCGTCGGAGCCGTCCGGGACCGTCGACGACGGCCCGACGAGCCCGACCGCGACGGACAGCGGCACGACGGGCGGATCGGGGACTGACAGGCGCGGCCCTAGGGTTCCGCTCCTACCGGTCCTCAGCCTGTCCTCACGCCGACGAGGCCTCAGCCCTGCCACCCCTCGGTCCTGTCGGCTCGCCTCCCGGCTAGTCCTCGATCAGGGCCGTACGTCGTACACGAGCCGTGCGAACTGACCGACCGCCGTCGCGGAGACGAGGTGCAGGCGGTCTGACTCGACGCGGCGCGGGAGGAGCGGCGCCCCTCCCGTGAGTGCCACGGGTGCGACCGACAGGGCGATCTGGTCGAGCGCGCCGATGTCGAGGAGCTGACCGGCGAGGTCGCCTCCGCCCACCACCCAGATGTCCCCGTCTCCGGCTGCCTCGCGGATCGCCGGGAGCGCGTCGGCCACCGGACCGGAGACGAACCTGACGTCGGCGCCGTCGGGAACGGGCAGGTCCCTGCTGGTGAAGACGAAGGTCGTCTTCTCACCGTGGAAGTCCTGCCACTTCTCCGGGTGGGCGAGGATGTCCTGCTCGGCGAGGATCCACTCGTAGGTGGTCGAGCCCTCCACCAGCACGGCTGCGTCGGCCGGGAACAGCCCGGCGTCAGGGGTGTCGCCGTTCTCGACGGCGAACAACCACGCCAGGGAGTTCTGCTCGTCGGCGATCCAGCCGTTGATGGTGGTCGCGGTGTCGAAGATGATCTGTCCCATGACCGCGACGCTAGACCCGTCCGCCGACACGGGGAAGAGCGAGGCTGCAGACGGTCTGACCCGCCTCCTCGCGGGTTCCGGGCGCTAGGCTCGGTGCCCATGACGATCATCACGGAAGACTTCCTGCTGCTGGTGCTCGACGGGGCGACGGGCAAGCCGCGGCTCGACAGCTCGTCGCTCTCCCTCGGTCTGGCCGGGGGTGTGCTGCTCGACCTCTCGCTCGCCGGGAGGGTGGTCGTCCCCGAACGCGGCGCCCCAGATGCAGGTCGGGTCGTGGTCGTCCCCGGACCGCCGCTCGGTCATCCCGTGCTCGACAGCGCGCTGTCGATCATCGCCCGCGACAAGCCTCACAAGCCCGAGACCGTCGTCTCCCGCCTGTCGAAGAACCTGCGTGAGGCCGTCTTCGCGTGTCTCGAGTCACGAGGGCTCGTCCGGCGCCTCGAGCGTAAGGTCCTGGGGATCTTCCCGAGCACCGCCTGGCCCGTCACCTCACCCCTCGCCGGGGACACTGTCCGGCAGCGCCTCTGGTCCACGCTCGTGCTGAAGCAGGATCCTGACGCCCCGACAGCGGCGCTCGTCGCGCTGCTGCTCGCGACAGACTCGCTGCACAAGGCTCTCCCCGGGCAGGACCGGCGCGCGCTCAAGCAGCGCGCGAAGCAGGTCTCCGAGGGCAGCTGGGCCGCGGAGAGCGTCCGGAAGGCGATCAGCGCCGTGCAGGCCGCGATCATGGCGTCGGTGATGGTCGCGACGACGGCCGCTGCGACCACGTCGTCGTCCTGAGCCTGGCTGTCTCGTCACGGTTCGCGTCTCGTCCGGGCGCTGTCCACAGGTCCGCGATCGCCTCTGTCCATCGAGCAGAGCCCGCCCTACGATGACGCCGTGACCACCGAAGACACCACCACCGACCGTTCGACGCTCGTCGAGCTGCTCGCGCGCTACCGCCGGGTCGCCGCGGCGCGCTCGTACGACGAGTCGCTCCAGCTCTCCCTCCCCCGTGTCACCGACGCGAGCCGAGCAGATGCGGAGATCCTCGCTGCAGCCGGTCGTCCGCACGACGCCGTCCGCACCCTCGGGCACGACGAGGCCGTCGCAGAGCTGCGTCGTCTCGGCACGCAGTGGTCGGTGGCTGAGGCAGCCTCGGTCTGGGTCGCGGGCCTCTGGTCGGCGCCGTGGGCCTGGCGCCCCGCGCTCACCGGGACCCTGCTCGCGAGTCGGCTCCCGGACCACCCCTTCACGCCGTACGGCGTCGACACGGCGGGCGGCGCGCACAGTGTCGACGGTCGGTCACCCGCGCCGGACTCCATCTCTGCGCCGACCCCGAGCACGTCGCCGTGCCGGGTGTGCGGGACGCAGGGGACGACGAACGTCGCGGTGACCGACGCCTGGTCGATGCGCCATCTCGACGGTGCACCGATCGACGGCGACGTCGTCGGCCACGTCCTCGCGCTGAGCGAGCTCGAGGGTCGCGAGCGGCCTGTGCCGACCGAGCACGACCTCTGGACCTTCCGCGCGATCCTCACGGTCCTGCGGACGCTGCCGCAGGGCACGAGCCAGTCGAAGGCGCGCGCGGCGCTCAAGCAGGCTCGTCTCCTCGACACCGTCTCGCCCTACGCCGTCGGCTCGGTCCTCGAGGAGCTCGCGCTCGTCGGCGTCGTGGCGACCGCGTCACGCCCCGGCCTCGCCGAACGCTGGTCCGACTACTCGGAACGAGACGAACGTCCGAGCGTCCGGGTCGAGGTGCAGGCACCCCTCGCGTGGTGGAGCTCTTCGGACGGGCTGCGGGACCACGTCCTCCGCGAGGTCTTCGAGGGGCTGCTGCCGCCCGAGACCTTGTCCACGGACGTCGACCTCGACAGCCCGCACCCGACGCCGGTCCCCGCCCGCGGTGCGACCGTGGCCGCCGCGACCCGTGCCCGCGAGCGCGCGCTGTCCCGGCCGGCGAAGACGTCGGTGCCTCGATCGGTGGGGTCCGGCCCGGCCGCTGCCGGAGACGTGTGGGCCATGCAGGTCGCTCCCGATGCGTGGGTCACGCTCTACGTGTGGGCTGTCGAGGAGCTGGGCGGTCGCCCGTACGCGCGGGTCGAGTTCCTCGCGGGTCTCTCCTCCGCCTTCCCGAGCCCGGCGGAGCGGGCCGAGGTGCAGCCGCGCTATGACGGCCGGTGGTGGTTCTTCGCGCACTCCCTGGACAAGACACCGGGGGCGCGGAGGATCCTGCAGGACGCTCCGGCACCGACGGTCGCGTCTCCCGACCCGGACCGGACCTCGAACGGTGCGGCCAAGAACCTGAGTCACCTCGCCCGGGCCTGCTTCCCCGAGCTGCGCTGAGCAGGTCGACCTGGACGGCGCGTGCTGGGCGCTCTTGACGCGTCGCTTCCCGCACGGAAGCATCACGCACACGTCGCCCCGTCAGACCAGCCCGAGGAGCTCCCGTGACGCGCACGACCAGCGAGCAGCACTGGGAGATGATCCGCGCCGAGCGCGGGCGTCTTGCGGACGACCTCGAGGCTCTGCGGCCTGCGGAGTGGTCCGCACCGACCCTGTGCGCAGACTGGTCGGTCGAGGACGTCGTCGCCCACCTGACCGCTGGGGCGAGCGTCGGACGGTGGGGGTGGCTGCGGAGCATCGCGGGGGCAGGTTTCCGGCCCGCAGTCCACAACGCGCGGCGCCTCGCTGAGCACCGGGGTCCGACGCCCGCACAGACCCTCGACAGCTTCCGGGGTGTCGTCGACTCGCGCGTCGCACCGACCGGCGACCTGTGGGCGTGGCTGGGCGAGGTGGTCGTGCACGGCTCTGACGTCAGAGAGCCTCTAGGGATCAGGACCGCACCGGATCCTGACGCTGTCCTCGTCGTCGCGGAGGGGTACGTCCGCAAGGACTTCGCGGTCGCCTCCCGCTCCACGGCGAGAGGCCTCCGGCTCGTCGCGACCGACAGCAGCTTTCGCGCCGGCGACGGGCCGACGATCGAGGGCACGACCCTCGACCTCGTCCTCGCGATGGCCGGGCGTCCGACCGCCGCGTCGCGGTTGCGCGGGGATGGTGCCTCCGTGCTCGTCGAGCGCCTGCCTCTCTGACAAGGAGCCCGAGAGAGCGAGCCTCCGAGACGCCGGACCCGCGCAGTGACGTGGCGTAGGGGGTGCGAGCTCGATGCCCGGCCCCCACTGCCCGTTCCTCGTGGTGCTCGGAGAAGCGACTCGAGGTGCTCTCGCAGCACGCCGCCGGCGGGCGCATACTCGTCGGGATGAGCGACGACACGCACCAGACCCAGGCCAGAGCATCCGGACCGGTCGACGACGGCTCGATCGAGGCGACGATCCTCGATCTCCTGGCCCAGCGGGCAGACACCTCGTCGATCTGCCCGTCGGACGCAGCGAGGTCGATCGGCGGCGAGGGCTGGCGGGACCTCATGGACGACACCCGTCGCGTCGCACGCAGGCTCGTCGCCGAGGGGCGGGTGCAGATCACGCAGGGCGGGGAGGTCGTCGACCCTCTCAAGGTCCGCGGCCCGATCCGGATCCGCTGGCCCCGCGAGTCGTGACCTGGCGCGCAGGGCACGCGCAGCGGGAGCACCGGGCGCGCTGTCGGCGCGGCAGACACACTGCTGGTTCCGAGGATGCGCCGCTGGCGAGAAGAGAGCTCACAGCCCCCAGACGCACCGAGCCCGCTCGCACAGGTGCGAGCGGGCTCGGTGGTCGAGCGTCCCGTCAGGACGCTCTCGAGGATCCGGCGGTCAGGACCTGCGGTCCGCGTCGCCGTGCACCGGAGCGTCGTTGGCGGTCGGCGCACCGACAGTGACCGGGGTCCGCGACTCTGCCTGCGCGTCCTCGACGACGGCCTCGGCCTCGTCGTCGTCCGCGAACAGGTCCTCGGACGTCGCGGCGCGGTACTGCTCTTCGTCGAGGATGCCTTCACGCTTGGCCACGATGACGGGCACCAGCACCTGGCCTGCGACGTTGACCGCGGTGCGGCCCATGTCGAGGATCGGGTCGATGGCGAGCAGCAGGCCGACACCCGCGAGCGGCAGGCCGAGGGTCGACAGCGTGAGGGTCAGCATGACGATCGCGCCGGTGAGGCCGGCGGTCGCCGCCGAGCCGATCACGGAGACGAAGGCGATGAGCAGGTAGTCGGTGACCGAGAGGTCGATGCCGAAGATCTGCGCGACGAAGATCGCGGAGATCGCCGGGTAGATCGAGGCGCAGCCGTCCATCTTGGTGGTCGCGCCGAGCGGCACGGCGAAGGACGCGTAGGCGCTCGGGACACCGAGGTTGCGCTCGGTGACACGCTGCGTGAGCGGCAGGGTGCCGATCGACGACCGAGAGACGAAGGCCAGCTGGATGGCGGGCCACGCACCACGGAAGTAGCTGAGGACGCGGAGCCCGTTGATGCGCAGGAGCACCGGGTAGAGCACGAGCAGGACGATCGCGAGACCGATGTAGATCGCCGCAGCGAAGGTACCCAGAGGGGCGAGCAGGTCCCACCCGTAGGAGGCGATCGCGTTGCCGATGAGGCCGAGCGTTCCGAGCGGGGCGAGGCGGATGACCCACCAGAGGATCTTCTGGATGATCTCGAGGGCCGACCTGTTGAAGGTGAGGAAGGGCTCGGCCTTGCGCCCGACCTTGAGGGCGGCGATGCCGACGGCGAGTGCCATGACGACGATCTGCAGCACGTTGAAGGACAGCGAGGTGCTGGCGGTGACGCTGCCGCTCTCGGCGACCTGCGTGCTCGTGTTCGCACCGAGCCCGAGGAAGTTCGCCGGCAGCAGGCTGTCGAGGAAGTCGAGCCAGGAACCCGTCCTGCTCGGCTCGGACCCGTCGGCAATGTCGAGCGTGGTGTTCTGCCCCGGGCGCATGATGACCCCGAGCGCGATGCCGACGGCGACCGAGACGAGCGCCGTGATCGCGAACCACATGAGGGTCTTGGCAGCCAGGCGGGCACCGTCGGCGACGTGCCGCAGGTTGGTGATCGAGGCGACGATCGCCGTGAAGACGAGCGGCGGCACGAGGGTGCGCAGCAGGAGGACGAAGGACGAGCCGATCGTGTCGAGGGTTGTCGTCAACCAGTTGGCGCCGCCCTCGGGTGTGCCGTCGTCGACGGTGCCCATGGACAGGGCCCACCAACCGAGCAGGACGCCGAGCACGAGCGAGCC
This sequence comes from Sanguibacter biliveldensis, assembly GCF_033798665.1. NCBI lineage: Bacteria > Bacillati > Actinomycetota > Actinomycetes > Micrococcales > Sanguibacteraceae > Sanguibacter > Sanguibacter biliveldensis. The sequence continues at coordinate 1,598,545 of NZ_CP138359.1, read as the reverse complement.
GATGATCTGGACGCTGAAGGAGGGGGCACGCAGGCGGCGCCGTCGGGTCGACGGAGTCTGTGCGTCCGTCGTGGTGGAGCTGGTCACGTGAGGCCTTTCGGGTGGTGGCGTAGCCGGACGCGCACGACGACGGGAGCGGAAGCCGTCGGAGCGGTACGCCAGAGAGGGGCAGGCGACGCGTGGGGGCACGCGTCGGCGCAGACCGGTCAGGTCAGGGCAGGAGATAGGCGGCACGGGCGAGCACGGAGACGGCTCGGGTGCGGCAGCGGCGAGCAGGCGTCGGCACCGGGCACGGAGGCGCGGTGGGACGACGTGCGGTGAGGCTCAGCCGACGGTCAACAACAGCAGCAGGGCAGACAGCAGGTGGACTCCGTCAGCGAGCTCGCGTGACCGAGGTCAGCGGCGCGGTGAGCGGGGTCGTTCCACCCGTGTGTCACAGTCTGTCTCCTGAAGAGTCGTGGCGCGGAAGACCCGCGACGAGCCATGCTAGCCACTGCCCCCGACGTGTTCAACAGATGGGCGGGACGAGGCTCGCCGTCACCAGGCTCGGCACCGGGCCCGATCACCTCCAGCGTCGCTGCCGCTGCCCTCTCCCCCCGGTCAGGGTGCCTTGGTCGTCCCCCCTGTGGCAGCCGTTCCTGGGAGGGTCACGACGAGCTTCTGCGCCGAAACCCCGCCGCGCAGGGTGTCGATGGCTGCTTGCAGCGCCCCCAGGTCCCTGCCGACGACTCGTGGCTGTGGGGCCAGCCGGTGCCGACCGTCGGCGAGGGCTCCCGGGAGGTAGTCGGACCAGACCGCTGGACCGACCGCACTGGTGGCGATGGCGCTCCCCCAGACGAACCGCGCCCGGACACCATGCCGGAGGCACCGGGCCTGGAGCGTGACGTTCGACCAGACGAGGCGTGTCATCAGCCGCACCCGGGACCACGCGAGACCTGGACGGCGGGGCTGGTCGTAGAAGGACACCGACGGGCTGGTCAGGGCGACCCGACGAGCGCCGGTCCGTCCGGCGATCTCGACGCAGGGCTCGGCCGAGCCGACGGCGATCGCGACGACGCCGACGACTCGCGCGCCCTGGGTGGCGGCGACGACCGAGGAGACGACGTCGGCGTCGTGGTAGTCGAAGACGGCCTCGGCGCCGAGCGCGCGCAGGGAGTCGTGGTGGCGTGCCGACGCCGTGGTGACCACCCTGTAGCCGGCCGCGCGAGCGAGCTGGATCGCGTTGCTGCCCACGCTCGTGGTCCCGCCCCACACGACGACGATCTCGTCGTCCCGACTCGACCCGGCGACCGTCTCCTGCTCGGGCGCGGCGTGGTCGGGCATGCTGTGGCCGAGCCTCGTGTGGCCGAGCCTCGTGTGGTCGAGCCCCAGCTGCGACTGCTCGAAGAGCGCCGCCGCGGCCGTGGACAGCGCGAGGGGCAGCACGGCGGCGTCCTCGAACGCGACCTCGTCGGGGATGGGTGCGGCCAGTGCTTCGTCGACGGCCACGAGATGCTGGAAACCGCCGCCGGAGACGTGGTCACGGCCCTTCTCCAGCCCTGTCGCGTAGCCGACGACGCGGTCCCCGACGACGAACCGGTGAACCCCTTCACCTACGCCCACGACCACCCCCGCCACGTCCTCACCCAGCACCACCGGGTAGTCGAGCCACCTGTACATGAGTCGACCGTTGGACTGCACGATGGCGTCGAGCGGGTTGACCGCGACGGCACGCACCTGGACCACCACCTGACCAGGGCCCGGGGTGGGGACCGGTGACGGCCTGACGACCAGGTCCGCGAAGGGAGCCTCGATCCACGCGGCGGAGTTGCTGAACATGAAGGCTCCAGAGATTGGTGATGACACTGTGTGACATCATTCTAAGCCCGATGTCACTCCGTGTCATCATGGAGTCATGCCCCGATGGTCACCCGACGCCGCCCTCGTCCTCGAAGAGGCCGCCATGGCCTTGTTCGCCGAGCACGGATACGCAGAGACGACGGTCCCGCAGATCGCGGAGCGTGCAGGGCTGACTACCAGGACGTTCTTCCGGCACTTCTCCGAGAAGCGGGAGGTCGTGTTCCTGCGCGACCGGGAGCTCCCGACCGCTGTGCGCACGATCCTCGACGCGCTTCCCCCAGGGCTGCGCACCCGGGAGCTGGTCGAGCAGGGGTTGAGCCGTGCTGCGGTCGAGCTGGAGCGGTGGCGCGAACCGATCATCCGTCGGGACGCGATCATCCAGACCGACGAGCACCTGCGCGAGCGCGAGCTCCTCAAGCTCGACCACCTCGCGGCCGCGATCGAGCAGGGACTCATGGCCCGAGATGTCCCGGCCGCAGAGGCGCACGTGACCTCGAAGGTCGCCGCGCTCGCCTTCGACCTCGCCCTGCGTCGGTGGCTGGACTCCGAGGGATCGTCGCTCCAAGACGAGCTCGACCGAGCCTGGTCCGCGCTCCGTCAGGTGTAGCGCTTCTCCCCGCGCGCAGCCTTCTCGACCACGTCCTGGATGCGCGCGGCCCGGACCGCCGGTGTCTTGATGCCGCTGAGCCGGAAGTAGATGCGGAACTTCTCGACCTTGGTGAGGCCCTCGATGAAGGCCGCCGCGGCGGGGTTCGTATCGAGGACAGCCTGGAGGTCAGCAGGCGCGACGGCGTCCTTCTGGCGGTAGGCCGCGTCCCACCGCCCGTCAGCCTGCGCCCGGGCGATCTCCGCGAGACCGCCGGGCTGCATGCGACCCTCCTCGATCAGCCGCGCTACATGCTCGCGGTTGATCTGCGACCACGGGCTGTTCTTGCGGCGCGGGGTGAACACGCTGAGCATGAAGTTGTCGTCGAGGCGCTGCGCCTGGCCGTCGATCCACCCGTAGCAGAGCGCCACGTCGAGCGCCTCAGACCACGTCATGCCGACAGCCTTGGACGTCTTCTTCCGCAGCTTCAGGCGCACTCCGCCGGGATCGGGCGACCCGGCGAGGTACTGCTCCCACTCGTCGACGGTGACGTCGAGCACGGGCTTGTCGGCGACGCTGACCATGGTCGTCATCGTAGCGACGAGGGCCGACAGGACGGCAGGGCATGGCGTTCTCCTGGGTCGTCCACTGTCACAGATCCTGTCTCAGGTCAGCCAGCGCGGAACGTCGTCCCGCGCGACTCGAGCTCCTCCGAGAGGATCCTCACCGCCTTCGGTCCGATCCCGTGCAGGTCGAGCAGATCTGTCGTGGTCCAGCCGGTCAGCTGGTCGTAGCGCGTCACGCCCCGCTCTTCCAGAACCCGCCGAGCGACCTTGCCGATCCGCGACGTGAGTTCGTTGCCGAGATCGTCATCACGAGGAGAGTCGCCCTCGGCGCCCGACGCCATCGGTCAGCCCAGCCCGAGCGACCGGCGGACCGCGCGCTCGACCCCGCGCAGCTCCGCGAGACCGCGCAGCCGACCGACGAGCGAGTACCCCGGGTTCGTGACACGCCTCGCGTCGTCGAGCAGCACGTGACCGTGGTCAGGACGCATCGGGATCTGCTCACCGCGCCGCTCTTCCTCGACCACGAGGGTGGTGATGATGTCGACCATGTCGGCGTCGCCGTCGAGGTGCGGCGCCTCGGTGAAGGACCCATCCGGGTCGAGCAGCACGCTGCGCAGGTGCGCGAAGTGGATGTCCTCGGCGAAGCGCGTCGTCATCGCAGAGACGTCGTTGTCCGCACGGGACCCGTACGACCCGACGCACATCGTCAGCCCGTCGCTCGGCGAGGGCGCAGCGTCGAGCACCTGCTGGGCGTCGTCAGCCGTCGAGACCACGCGCGGCAGCCCGAACATCGGTCGGGGCGGGTCGTCCGGGTGGATGGCCATCCGGACGCCGACCTCTTCGGCGACGGGGATGACAGCCTGCAAGAACTCCGCGAGGTGGGTGCGCAGCCGTTCGGCCGGCACGTCGTCGTAGGTGGCGAGCGCCTCACGGAACCGCACGAGGTCGTAGTGCTCTTCAGCCCCAGGGAGCCCGGCGAGGATCGTCGCCTGCAGACGGGCCCGCGCCTCGGCGTCGAGGGAGGCGTGCAGTGCGGAAGCCCTCTCGAGCTGGTCGTCGGTGTAGTCGGCCTCGGCACCGGGACGGCGCAGCTCGAAGAGCTCGAAGGCCGCGAGCGCCGTCGCGTCGAAGCGCAGCGCGAGGGCGCCGTCAGGCATGGGGAAGGCGAGCTCGGTGCGGGTCCAGTCGAGGACGGGCATGAAGTTGTAGCAGACGGTGTCGAGCCCGCAGGCGGCGAGGTTGCGCAGCGACTGCTGGTACGCGGCGACGGCCTCGTCGCGGCGCGGGCCGCCGGTCTTGATGTCTTCGTGGACGGGCACGCTCTCGACGACAGACCAGGTGAGCCCCGCGGCCTCGATCTCCTGCTGCCGCGCCCGGATCTCCTCGACGGGCCACACCGCCCCGTTGGGCAGGTGGTGCAGGGCGGTGACGATGCCCGTCGCGCCGGTCTGCCGGACGTCGGCCAGGGTGATCGGGTCGGTGGGCCCGAACCAGCGCCAGGTGTGCTTCATCGCAGAGGTCTCCTTGTGGCGGGGATGCACCGATCCTACGAGGCCGGACAGTCGCGCGGGGCGACTGTCCGGCCTCTGGTGCGGGGTGGTGGAGCTGAGCGCTCAGCCTTGTCGCGACGCGAAACGCACGGACACCTCAGCCGTCGTCGCGCGCAGCCGCGCGTTCGGCAGCACGCCCGGCCCGCAGGCCGCGCTGCCCAGCCCGTGCTGGGCAGCGTCGAGGTGCATCCAGAGCCTTCCGTCCGGGACGAGGTCGTGCGGGTGCGCGGCCGCGTCGAGGGCGGCGTCCGACCAGGGTCGCAGCGAGAGCTCGACACCGGTCACGCTCCGACCTCCGACCCGGCTGGGGTTCGCGTCGAGCACGAGGTCGGAGCCGTCGGGGAACCGCAGCGCAGCATGCGTGACACCACGCCGAGCGCCGTTCTCCTGCGGGTGCGTGTACCGCGTCTGCAGCTCGCGCACCGTGTGCACGTAGGACCCGCCGACCGCGGCGACGCGAGAGTCGGAGTAGGACTCCTCAGGCCCGAGGCCGTGCCAGCGCACTTCGACGTCGTCGGCCGCCGGCTCGTCGAGCACGAGCAGCACACCGAGGCGCGCGATGCTCTGGCCCCACCGCCCCTCCGGGAGGATCGACACGTGGAGATCGACGTCGTCAGAGCCGTCGGCGACGGGACGCCAGGTGTAGACGGCCCGGAAGCCGTTGCGCGTCCGTGGTCCCGCTGTGCGCGCGGTGACGACGAAGGCACCGTCGTCGGTGATCTCGGCGGAGATCTTCCGCTCGGCGAGCAGGTGCAGCCCGCTCTCCTTCCACACGCTCTCGTCGGAGAGATCGGTCCAGCTGCCTTCGCGGCGGTCGTTGTCGGTCGGTGCACGCCACGCGTCGACGCGCAGCTCCGCGACCGGGCGACCATGCAGCTCGATCAGGGTGCCACGCGCGTCGAAGCGCGCATGCCCGACGGTCACGGTGCCGTCGACTGCCTGGTGCGCGCGACCTGTCGCGACGGGCTGGGTGACGGCCAGGGTCACCGCGACCTGCCCGGTCGAGACGACGAAGGGTCCAGCCGCGTCGTCGAACCACGGCTCGTCGAGCGCGTCGGCCGTGTGCTGCACGGCTCGCAGGGTCCACCACGTCGGTGTGTGGTCTGCGGTCGGCAGCGGCAGGTCGGTCGGCGGGCGGACGAGCGTCTCCTCCCCCGGTGCGAGCCGCAGGTCGTCGAGGGTGCCCGAGGAGAGGACGTCGTCGCCGTGGTGCAGCGTCCACTCGAAGGTCAGGTGCGAGGTGTCCCGGAAGGCGTAGCGGTTCCGGACGAGCAGCGCGTCACCACCCCCGACCTCGTCGATCCGGACGGGCGCGAAGACCGCTGCCACCTCGATCAGCGACGGGGCAGGCGTGCGGTCGGGCAGCACCAGACCGTCGGCGATGAAGGTGCCGTCGTGGAAGGCCTCGCCGAAGTCGCCGCCATAGGCCGCGAACTCTGTGCCGTCGGCGTCGCGGCGCGTGAGGCCGTGGTCGATCCACTCCCAGATGAACCCGCCCATGAGCCGCGGATAGCGGTCGAAGATCGCGTCGTAGTCGCCCAGACCACCCGGGCCGTTGCCCATCGCGTGCGCGTACTCGCACTGCACGAAGGGCATCTGCCGGCGACGGGCATCGGCCTCCGCGCGGGCGAGCGGCGCCTCGATGCCCTGCCCGATGAGCTCGGTCTCCTCGCTCGTCGCGTACATGCGGGAGTAGACGTCGACGTCGTCCGAGGACCAGTCGCCCTCGTAGTGGACCGGGCGGGTGGGGTCGAGCGCGCGCACCGCAGCAGCCATGGCGCTGACGTTGCGACCGCTCCCGGCCTCGTTGCCGAGGGACCACAGGATGATGCTCGGGTGGTGGGCGTCGCGGCGCACCGTGCGGGTCACGCGGTCGACGAGGACCTCTTCCCACGCGGGGTCGTCCACGGGGTTGCCGGTCCATCCGCCGTCGATGAAGCCGTGGGTCTCGAGGTCGTTCTCGTCGACGACGTACAGCCCGTGCTCGTCGCAGAGGTCGAGGAAGTGCGGGTGCGGCGGGTAGTGGCTGGTGCGGACCGCGTTGACGTTGTGGCGCTTCATGAGGAGCACGTCCTCGAGCATGCGCTCCGTGGTGACCGCGCGGCCGCGCAGCGGGTCGAACTCGTGACGGTTGACGCCGCGGAGCTTCACGGGAGCACCGTTGACGAGGAACACGCCATCTTCGATCGAGACGGTCCGGAAGCCGGCGCGGAGCGTGATGGTCTCCCCAGGCGCCGTGACGATCACGTCGTAGAGGCGCGGGCGCTCGGCGCTCCACGGCTCGACGTTCGCCGTGGCAGTCTCCCCCGCAGCGACGTCGATCCCGAGCTCGGGCACGGTGACGCGTGCGCCGGTCGGTCCCTCGACGTCGACCGTCAACGAACCCGTGCCGGTCAGGGGGTCGAAGCCTGCGAGCACGCGGGCGTGCGCGACACCAGCCTCGGGCCGATGCTCAAGAGTGACGCTGCGGAAGATCCCCGACAGCCACCACTGGTCCTGGTCTTCGACATAGCTGAGCGCCGACCACTGCGTCACACGCACCGCGAGCAGGTTCTCGCCGGGGACGGCGACGTCGGTGATGTCGATCTCCGTGGGCAGACGGGAGCCGTGGGAGGTGGCGATCGGTGTCCCGTTGAGCGACACCTCGAACCAGGAGTCGACGCCCTCGAATCGCAGGTACGCACGCCCACCGGTCGTCCAGCCCTCTGGGAGCTCGAAGGTGCGGCGGTACTCCCCCGTCGGGTTCGCGTCCGGGACGAAGGGCGGCTCGACCGGGAAGGGATAGAGCACGTTGCTGTACGCCGGGGTCCCGTAGGGCCAGGCGTCAGGCGCGCCAGCCAGCTGCCAATGACCGGGCACCTCGATGGTGTCCCAGCCGTCGCCGCGGTCCGCCGGGTCCGCACCAGTCTCCGGCGTCGGGAAGAGCCGGAAGCGCCACGCCCCGTCGAGGCTCACCGAGGCGGCGTCCGACGATCCGGTAGGCGGGCGGAACCTCGCGGGAACGGTCCCGGTCGGCAGGCTGACGGTGTCGTGACGGGTCACACGGGCTCCTCAGACGTCGGTGTCAGCAACGACCCCCGAGGCCACGGCAGCAGATCACGCCGCAGGTCAGAGCAGGGAGAGCCAGGGCGTCGTCGCCGTGTTCAACGATGAACACTATCCGGGTTCGTCGACAGCGCTCAACCGGCACGTCTCTCTGATCGAGACTGGCGGCTCGATCCGATCGACCGTCGAGAGACAGCCCGTCACGTCCGCGAGCCACGGGGTCTAGACCTCGTCCAGGAGTTCCCGGCAGCACCCACGCCGTCCGGCACGCGGTAGGTCGAGACGGTCAGGAGGAGTAGTGGAACCGACATGCGGCGACACGTATCTCGTCTCCGACCACCTTGTAGACGAGCCGGTGCTCGTCCGTGATGCGTCGCGACCAGTAGCCGTGCAGCCCGTGCTTGAGGGCTTCAGGCTTGCCGTTGCCGACATTCGGGGAGTCGTCCGCGGCACCGCGAGCGATGTCCCGGAGCAGATCGTTGATCCGCCGGAGGACGCGTCGGTCCTGACCTTGCCAGTAGAGATAGTCGGACCAGGCGTCCTGGTCCCACACGTACCTCACTCGAGCAGCTCGCCCTCGGCCCCCTGGCCCGACTCGAGCCTCTCGATCGACGACAGCAGCCGCCGCGCGTTCGCCGGGTTCTGCAGGAGATACGCGGTCTCCTTGAGCGACTCGTAGTCCGCCAAGGACACGATCACCACGGGCTCACGCCCAGCCCTGGTGATGACGACCTCCTCACGGTCGTCGAGGACCGCGTCGAGGGTCTCTGCGTAGTGCGCACGGGACTGCGAATAGGTCATGGTCTTCACGGGCACCTCCTAGGTACAAGAAACTGTACGCCTCTCCCGGCCATCCCACTCGCTACAGCCAACGAGCGCGCCGAGTATGCCGCCCTGTCCGACACCAGGGCGCCCGTGCTGTCGACGTCATAGCCGGACCCGCGAACCGGGCCGGGCGAGCACCGGGAGAACCATGGCCGCGGATCGCGGATCGCAGATCGCGGATCGCAGATCGCGGATCGCAGATCGCGGATCGCGGATCGCGGATCGCGGATCGCGGATCGCGGATCCCAGAAGTCAATTCTTAACTGGAGAGCAGGCGCACCCTCCACCACGCCGCGCTGCATCTTCTGGAACTCGGTCTGATCCATCCACGCAGACTCCGCGCCGCAACGTCGCAATCTCTTCCATAAGGTGATCGAGTCGCTCGACGAGCAGCGTGTCACGCTCACGCCCTTCGTCGCCAAGCATTCTCGACTGCCCGTCGAAGAATTCAGCTACGACCTCTGCAACCAGTTTTCGCGAATCAACGGCTGATTGCGCCTGCCCTAATGGATGGAAGAAGAGGGCGTAGGGCATGCTCAGGACGAGCGCCGCTCCGAAAAAGTTGAAGGGCAGCTCGCGACCTGACGCCAGTGCCGAAGAGAACTCGAGAGCAACCCACCACCAGGTCGCAGCTGTGCAGATCCCCATCCACCGGGAGATCCCAGGACGCCAGCGCGCCCGAAACACACAGCCGACGGCCACGACGACGATCGATGTCGACATGAGCACGGCTCCTGCCGGGTCGGAAGCAACCGGATCGAATCCCAGGCTCTGCGCCCCAGTCAGGACGAGAATGTAGACGATCGCCACAGCGAGCGGAACGAGGTAGAGCTGGAGCCCAGCCTTCTTCGCCTGGCTCCACACGACAACGAAAGGGTTCACGGATTCCATTCCGGAACCCTCCCACAACCCACTGACATCCCGGCCAAGCACACGTTGGAGAAATCGCCGGACTCGTCGCGTCTGCGCACCACCTACCCAGACCCGCTCCTGACAGGATGACCGCCAACTCGACGACGAAGGCTCAGCAGGCCACGAGCTCGCGAGACCACCAACGTCACCTTCTTCGCCAGGACCACATCGTCCGGTCACTATGACGGAGCACGCCCCGGCCGAAGCCGGGGAGGATCTCTCCGGCAACCGGTCCGAACACAAGATGTGGTGGGCCCGGAGGGACTCGAACCCCCGACATCCACGGTGTAAGCGTGGCGCTCTAACCAGCTGAGCTACAGGCCCTTGAACGAGCGGTGGACAGACTACAGCGCCGCGACAGCCTCGAGGTACCCCGACAGATCCCGCCGCTCCCCGCTCCCGTTGACGACAGCCCACCGGACGACGCCCTCGGCGTCGACGAGGAAGCTCCCGCGCACCGACCTCCCACGCTCCGCGTCGAAGACGCCGTACGCGCGAGCAGCCTCGCCGTGCGGCCAGAAGTCCGACAGCAGGTCGAAGCCGAAGCCCTCCTGCTCAGACCAGGCCTTGAGCGAGTACATCGCGTCGCAGGAGATCGCGAGCAGACGCACCCCAGCCGTCTCGAGAGACGACAGGTTGTCTCGAAGCTCGCAGAGCTCTCCGGTGCAGATGCCGGAGAAGGCGAAGGGGTAGAACACGACCAGCACGGGTGTGCCGCGCAGCGCGCTGAGGCGCACGGGGGTGCCGTGCGTGTCCTTCAGCTCGAAGTCGGGAGCGAGGTCACCGACGACGGGGGCTGCGACGTCTTCCGTGCTGGTCGTCTGGTTCACTTGCCGCGGCCGCGGGTGGCGAGCTTGGTCGCCGCCCAGTCGGGTGCGATCGCGAAGGTGGTCGTGGCGTGCAGGCCTGCCGTGGTGCCGGCTTCCTGGATGTCGCTGTGACCCACGTGGCCCTCGCGTCCGGGCTTGGGCGTGAAGATCCAGATGATCCCGCCGTCGTCGAGGACGGTCTGGACGTCGACGAGGGCGTCGGTGAGGTCACCGTCGTCTTCGCGCCACCAGAGGATGACCCCGTCGCAGACGTCGTCGTAGTCCTCGTCGACAAGATCGGTCTGCGTGATCTCCTCGATGGCCTCTCGGAGGTCGTCGTCGACGTCCTCGCCCCAGCCGAACTCCTGGACAACGAGCCCTGAGGCGAAACCGAGGCGGTCCGCATCTTGAGGCTCAGTGGTCGCTACCACGGTGATGTCGTTCCCTTCACGCGAGTGCCGGTCGCAGGTCCGCGCCGGATAGATCGATGGTGGCAAACGTAGCCCACCTCACGCCACGTCGCTCCCGGTATGCCTCAAGGATCGCGAACGTGTCGCCCACCTGGCAAGCAGATCGCCCCTCCCGAGACACCGTCCGACCCGGGGAGCCCGGGCGCGCCGACGGGTCCGCAGCCCATGCCTCAGGCGCAGAATCACCGCAGACCGCCCCAGAACGCCCGCTGTCACGAACGTCACGTGCTCTCCACAGCCCGGCAGGTGGCTTTACCCCTCGCGATGCGATGAGAATGGACGGATCGACCGGAGTTGACGAAGCCTTTGCGCGCAGCACACACGAGCGCGAGGGAGCGACGACCGGGCCAGGCGAGCGACGGGGCACACCGCCCCACAATGCTCTGAACACGATGTGAGGTTGCTGGTGGCAACGCATGACGAGACGAGGCCGTTGATCAACGGCCTGTTGAGCCAAGTCCCTGATATCGACCCCTCTGAGACCTCGGAGTGGATCGACTCCTTCGACGGGCTGCTCGAGGAGCGTGGCGGGCCGCGGGCTCGGTACATCCTGCTCAACCTGCTGAAGCGGGCTCGGGAGCGCAACGTCGCCATCCCGACCTCGATCAACACCCCCTACGTGAACACCATCGGTGTCCACGAGGAGCCGTACTTCCCGGGCGACGAGGTCATGGAGCGCAAGTACCGCTCCTGGAACCGCTGGAACGCCGCTGTCATGGTGACGCGCGCCCAGCGCCCCGGCATCGCCGTCGGCGGGCACATCTCGTCCTACGCGTCCGTCGCGACGCTGTACGAGGTGGGCCTCAACCACTTCTTCCGCGGCAAGGACCACCCGGGCGGCGGAGACCACATCTACTTCCAGGGTCACGCCTCCCCCGGCGTGTACTCGCGCGCCTTCCTCGAGGGTCGCCTCTCGGCGGAGGACCTCGACGGGTTCCGCCAGGAGCACTCCCACGAGGGCGGCGGCCTGCCGTCCTACCCGCACCCGCGCCAGATGCCTGACTTCTGGGAGTTCCCGACCGTCTCGATGGGCCTCGGCCCGGCGTCGGCGATCTACCAGGCGTGGACCAACCGCTACCTGCACAACCGCGGGATCAAGGACACCAGCCAGCAGAACGTCTGGGCCTTCCTCGGCGACGGCGAGATGGACGAGCCCGAGAGCCGTGGCATGCTGCAGCTCGCTGCCCAGCAGCAGCTCGACAACCTCACCTTCGTGGTCAACTGCAACCTGCAGCGCCTCGACGGCCCGGTCCGTGGCAACGGCAAGATCATCCAGGAGCTCGAGGCGCAGTTCCGCGGCGCCGGCTGGAACGTCATCAAGGTGATCTGGGGCCGCGAGTGGGACGTCCTGCTCAACGCCGACAAGGACCGCGCTCTCGTCAACCTCATGAACGAGACGCCCGACGGCGACTACCAGACGTACCGTGCCGAGGACGGCGCGTTCATCCGTGAGCACTTCTTCGGTCGCGACCCGCGTACCAAGCAGCTCGTGGAGAACCTCTCCGACGACGACATCTGGGCCCTCAAGCGTGGTGGCCACGACTACCGCAAGCTGTACGCGGCGTACGCGGCGGCGACGGCCCACACCGGCCAGCCGACGGTCATCCTCGCGCACACCATCAAGGGCTACGGTCTCGGTTCCGGCTTCGCCGGCCGCAACTCGACGCACCAGATGAAGAAGGTCGCCCTCGCGGACCTCAAGACCCTCCGCGACTCGCTGCACATCCCGATCACGGACGAGCAGCTCGACGCCGACCCGTACGCACCCCCGTACTACCACCCGGGTGCTGACGCGCCGGAGATCCAGTACATGCTGGACCGCCGCAAGAAGCTGGGCGGGTTCGTCCCCGAGCGTCGCTCGGTCTCGACCCCGGTCACGCTCCCGGACGCCTCGCGCTACGACATCCTCAAGAAGGGGTCGGGCACGCAGGAGGTCGCCACGACGCAGGCCTTCGTGCGCCTGCTCAAGGACCTCATCAAGGACAAGGAGTTCGGCAAGCGCATCGTGCCGATCATCCCCGACGAGGCCCGCACCTTCGGTCTGGACTCGATCTTCCCGTCCGCGAAGATCTTCAACACCCAGGGGCAGAACTACCTGGCCGTGGACCGCGACCTCATGCTCTCCTACAAGGAGTCCGAGGCCGGGCAGATCCTGCACACGGGCATCAACGAGGCCGGCTCGGCTGCGGCCTTCCAGGCCGTGGGCACCTCGTACGCCACGCACGGCGAGGTCACCGTCCCGTTCTACATCTTCTACTCGATGTTCGGGTTCCAGCGGACCGGCGACCAGTTCTGGGCCGCTGGCGACCAGCTCACCCGCGGGTTCATCATCGGCGCGACCGCAGGCCGCACCACCCTCACGGGTGAGGGTCTGCAGCACGCCGACGGCCACTCGCCGCTCATCGCCGGCACGAACACCGCGATCGTCCAGTACGACGCGGCCTACGGCTACGAGCTGCGCCACATCGTCCGCGACGGCATGCAGCGCATGTACGGCACCGACGAGTCCCGCGACCAGAACGTCATGTACTACCTCACGGTGTACAACGAGCCGATGGTCCAGCCGGCCGAGCCGGACGACGTCGACGTCGAGGGCATCCTGCGCGGCATCCACAAGGTTGCGACCGCCGAGGGCGAGGGCCCCAAGGCCCAGATCCTCGCGTCCGGCGTGGGTGTGCCGTGGGCCCTCGAGGCCAAGGAGCTCCTCGCCAAGGACTGGGGCGTCCAGGCCGACGTGTGGTCGGTGACGAGCTGGAACGAGCTGCGCCGCGACGGTCTCGCCGCCGAGCAGCACAACTTCCTCAACCCGTCCGAGCCGGCCCGCGAGGCGTACCTCACGGAGAAGCTCAAGGACGCCCAGGGGCCGTTCGTGGCCACGAGCGACTTCGACCACCTCGTGCCCGACCAGGTGCGCCAGTGGGTCCCGGGCGACTACGCGGTGCTCGGTGCGGACGGCTTCGGCTTCTCCGACACCCGCGCAGCAGCACGCCGCTACTTCAAGATCGACGGCCCCTCGGTCGTCGTGCGGACGCTGCAGCAGCTCGCCAAGCGCGGCGAGGTCCCCGCTGACGCAGCCGCGCAGGCGATCGAGAAGTACAAGCTCCACGACGTGAACGCCGGCACCTCCGGCAACGCGGGCGGCGACGCCTGACCGGTCACCGCTGACAGCACGAAGGCCCGCACCCTCCTCTCGGAGCGTGCGGGCCTTCTGCGTACGTGGCGGGCACCGGAGAGCCGCCGCCGGGCCTCGTGCGGACGGAGTCGGGTCAGACGACTCCCACAGCGCTCTGACGCAGGCTCAGCACCGGCGAGATCCCCTCACCCCGACCCACGCACGGCCAAGCCCGCCAACCAGGCCGATGCACGACGAGATCGGCACCTCGGAGCGAGATCGACCCCCAGAAGGATCGATCTCGCTCCGAGGTGCCGATCTCGCTCGCTAGCCCACCGGGGCTGGCTGGCCGGCGGAGCTACCGCGGCCGAGCTAAGCCATCAGGGTCTCAGGTGCCGGAGAGCTTCTGCTCGGCCTGGGCGATGGCCTTCTCGAGCTCCGGACGGATCTTCGCGACGGCGCGCTTGTCGGGGCTGTACGAGAGCGAGTCGAGGTGGTGACGGGCGTCGAAGAGCCTGTCGGCCTCGAGGGCTGCCAAGACCACCTGACGGCCGACCTCGGGCGTGTGCTCCTTCGCGCGCCAGTGGCCGACACCGAGCCCGAGCCCCTCGACGGGCTGACCGGCGTCACGGAGCGTCGAGATCGCCTCGACGAGAGCCTCACCGCTCGGGTCCCGGTCTGCGGCCGTCGCGAGGCGACGGATCGCCGCCTCGGGGTCGTCGTCGAGGGAGAGCCGGGCCAGCTCGACGAGCGGGTACCAGGCACGCGGGTTGCCCGCGAGCTCTTCGGCGAGGGCCCACACCGCGAGATCGGCAGCGCGCTGCTTCTCGTGGTCGGCGACCTCGGCCGCGAGCGGGTCTTCGTTGTGGGTGCTGTCCGCCGCACGACGGCGCACCACCTCGGACAGCGCCTGGAAGGCGCGGATGTTGTTGGGGTCGTCGACGAGCATCGCGCGCAGCGCATCCTCGTGGAGGGTGTCGCCGCGGCGGTCACCCTTGGTCGGTCGACGGGTACCGATCGTGGACGCCGAGTGGTTGCGGCGCATGAGCTGACGGAGTCTGGGCATGAGTGCCATACGCCGACGATAGCCGGTGAGGGCCGAGAGCACCGGTCGGAAGGCTGTGGCCGGTCCTCGTCAGAGACTCGCGACACGCCCGTGGGCTGAAGTGGAGAGACCATCACCGCGAGGCCGGACAGACCCCACCTTTGTCGCTTCCCCACAACTCTGCTCCCGCCTAAGACCTCGCAGGTCGTATGCTCTGGGGATGCCACCCGCTGCTCAGAACGCGAACGTCCCGGCGGCCAGCACCCCCGGGACGGCCGCGAACCTGCAACGCGTTCGGGACGGCAGCGGGCTGCTCACCGCCGCTGCGCTGCGACGTCTCGACGAAGACCTCCCCTGGTACCGAGCCCTGCCGGCCGACGAGCGCTCGTGGGTGGGGCTCGTCGCGCAGTCCGGCATCACGTCCTTCGTCACCTGGTACGCCGACCGGACGATGACACCCCACGGGGTCGGCGACATCTTCGCCGCGGCACCGACCGACCTCACGCGGTCCATCTCGCTCCAGCACACGCTCCAGCTGGTGCGGATCGTCGTGGAGGTCGTCGAGACCCACTCCGACCAGCTCGCAGCCCCCGGCGGCGAGCGAGACCTGCGCGAGGCTGTGCTCCGGTACTCCCGCGAGGTGGCCTTCTCGGCCGCCGAGGTCTACGCCCGGGCCGCCGAGGTCCGCGGCGCGTGGGACGCCCGCCTCGAGGCGCTCGTCGTCGACGCGATCATCCGCGGAGACCAGGACAACTCGCTGCGGTCACGGGTCTCCGCCCTCGGGTGGTCCGGCCTCGGCGAGGTACTCGTCATGGTCGGCACGACGGTCTCACCGCTCGACGACATCCGCGCGGCCGAGCTCCGCAGGGCCACGAGCCGCGCGGCGTGCGACGTGCTCGTCGGCATCCAGGGTGACCGTGTGGTGCTGGTCCTCGGCGGCGAGGGCGACCTCATCGGGGTCGCGAACTCGCTGCTCCCACGCTTTGGTCCCGGGCCGGTCATCATCGGTCCGTCGATGCAGAACCTCGACGACGCCTGGCGCTCGGCGACCGCGGCCCTCGCAGGGCTGCGTGCCGTCCCTGCGTGGCCGCAGGCCCCACGGCCTGTGCTCGCCGACGAGCTGCTGCCCGAGCGTCTGCTCACCGGAGACCACGAGGCGCGCCGAACCCTGGTGCGCCTGGCCTACACACCGCTGTCCGAGGCGACGGGCTCGGTCCTCGACACCCTCTCGGCCTACCTCGGCAACGGGCGCTCGCTCGAGGCCGCGGCGCGCGACCTCTACGTGCACCCCAACACGGTGAGGTACCGCCTGCGCAAGGTCGCCGAGCTCACGGGCTGGGACCCGCTCGACGCGCGCGAGTCCTTCGTCCTGCAGGTGGCCCTGGCCGTCGGCAGGCTCGCCGCAGCGCGCTGACCCTCGCGTGCGTGCGCTACGGCCCTCGGCCAGAGCGCACGCACCGAGGCCGGCCGTCGGCGACCGCCCCGTGAGCGGCTCCGCCGCCCGAGCACCCTCCACTTGTAGGGTGTGCACAAGGACCGCAGAGACACTTCGTGCGGGTCGTGACGGCCCGGACCCCCAGAGAATCGGGCAGAGTAATACCGTGCTTGCCATCGTGTGCCCTGGACAGGGCTCCCAGACCCCCGCCATGCTCGCCCCCTGGCTCGAGCTGCCGGGCGTCTCCGACCAGCTCGCCTCCTTCTCGACCGACGGGCTCGACCTGCGTGCCCTCGGCACCGAGGCCGACGCCGACGCCATCCGTGACACGCGGGTCGCCCAGCCGCTCATCGTCGCCTCGTCGATCATCGCTCTGCGCGCCATCCTCGACGGGCGTGACGCAGCGGACGTCGTCGACGTCACGGCTGGCCACTCGGTCGGCGAGCTCGCCGCCGCAGCCGTCGCCGGGGTCCTCGACGACGCGAGCGCCGTCGCCCTCGTGACGCGCCGCGCCGCCGTCATGGCCGAGGCCGCAGCCGCCAACCCCTCGGGGATGTCGGCCGTGCTCGGCGGAGACCCTGACGAGGTGCTCGCCGCGATCGAGGCAGCCGGGCTCTGGCCCGCGAACGTCAACGGAGGCGGCCAGGTGGTCGCCGCCGGTTCCCTGGACGGCCTCGCGGCCTTCGCGGCGAACCCGCCGGCCAAGGCGCGCGTCATCGCGCTCAAGGTCGCCGGCGCCTTCCACACCCCCCTCATGGAGTCGGCTCGCACCGCCTTCGCCGAGGTGACCGCCGGATGGGCCGCCACCGACCCCCGCGTCACCTTCTTGTCGAACGCGGACGGCGCGTCATACGCGAGCATCGCCGACGACGCCTCCCTGCCCCTCGGCAGCGGCCAGGACGTGCTCGACCGCCTCACAGCGCAGATCACCGCGCCGGTCCGCTGGGACCTCTGCCAGGAGAGCCTCGCGGCCGCCGGTGTCACCGGTCTGCTCGAGCTCATGCCGGGCGGCGTGCTCACAGGCCTGGCACGCCGCGCGCTGCCCGGTGTCGAGACCGTCGCCGTGAAGTCGCCCGCCGACCTCGACGCCGCCCGTGACCTCGTCGCCCGCCACTCCGGCACGACCACCCTCCCCACCGCAGAGGACGCGCAGTGACCCTCCAGATCAAGCAGTCGACAGGTCCCGAGTTCTCCCGCATCCTCGGCCTCGGCGCCGCGCGCGGCACGAACGTCGTCACCAACGACGACATCGCCGGCCCGATCGACTCCTCCGACGAGTGGATCCAGCAGCGCACCGGGATCATCACCCGCCGCCGCTCGGACGCCCACGTCACGGTCATCGACCTCGCGGAGGAGGCCGCCCTCAAGGCGATCGCCGCCGCGGGCATCACGGCGCAGGAGATCGACGCCGTGATCCTCTCGACCGTCACGTACTTCCACCAGACGCCCGCCGGCGCCGCGCTCGTCGCGGACCGCATCGGCGCGACGCCCGCCGCGGCCTTCGACATCTCGGCCGCCTGCGCCGGGTACTCCTACGGCATCGGGCAGGCGGACGCGCTCGTCAGGTCCGGCGGCGCCCGCAACGTGCTCGTCATCGGTGCCGAGAAGATGAGCGACTTCATCGACCCGACCGACCGGTCGATCTCCTTCCTCCTCGGTGACGGTGCCGGCGCAGCTGTCGTCGGCCCCTCCGACACGCCCGGCATCGGCCCGACCATCTGGGGCTCGGACGGCTCGAAGGCCCAGACGATCCGCCAGACGCACTCCTGGCAGGACCTGCGCACGCAGCCCGAGCTCGGTTGGCCGACGCTGCGCCAGGAGGGCCAGACGGTCTTCAAGTGGGCCGCGTTCCAGATGCCCGTCGTCGCGCAGCAGGCGCTCGACGCCGCCGGTGTGACGGCCGACGACATCCAGGTGTTCGTGCCCCACCAGGCCAACATGCGGATCATCGACCAGTTCATCAAGCAGCTGAAGCTCCCCGACACGGTTGTCGTCGGGCGTGACATCGCCGACACCGGCAACACGTCGGCGGCCTCGATCCCGCTCGCGACGGACCGGCTGCTCGCCGAGGGCCAGGCGAAGTCCGGCGACCTCTCGCTGCAGATCGGCTTCGGTGCCGGCCTCGTCTACGCCGCGCAGGTCGTCGTCCTGCCGTAGGTTTCACCAGTACCTCTTTCTCGACCCCCCAGCAGTTCACCAACACAAGGAGACACACCCATGGCTTACACCGAGCAGGACATCCTCGCGGGCCTCGCCGAGATCGTCGCCGAGGAGACCGGACTCCCGGCCGACTCCGTCACGTCGGAGAAGTCCTTCACGGACGACCTCGACATCGACTCGCTCTCGATGATGACCATCGTCACGCACGCCGAGGACAAGTTCTCCGTCACGATCCCCGACGACGAGGTCAAGAACCTCTCGACCGTCGGCGACGCCGTCAGCTTCATCAACGGCGCTCAGGCCTGACGAACGCCTGACCGCGGGGTCGGAGGTCTCACCTCCGACCCCGCGCCCAGCGGCCGCCCTGGCAGCACACCCGCGCCGGCGCCGCCCCCCACACTTCGCCCCTCTCCCCCCGTCACCCAGGAGCACTTCATGAGCAACGCCCGCGATGTCGTCGTCACCGGTCTCGGCGCCACCACGCCTCTCGGCGGCGACGTGGAGTCCACCTGGAAGGCCGCTCTGGCCGGTGAGTCCGGCGCGCGCACCCTCGACAACGACTGGGCCGAGAAGTACGGCATCGCCGTGGACTTCGCCGCGCAGCTCAAGGTCACGCCCGACCAGGTCCTCCCCCGCCCGGAGATCAAGCGCATGGACCCGTCGGCGCAGTACGCGATCATCGCGACCCGCGAGGCCTGGGCCGACGCCGGCAGCCCCGACACGGACCCCGAGCGCATCGGCGCTGTCGTGTCGTCCGGCATCGGCGGCATCTGGACCACCCTCGACGCGTGGGACACCCTGCGCGAGCGCGGCGGACGTCGTGTGCTCCCCATGACCGTGCCCATGCTCATGCCGAACTCCCCGACGGCCTACGTCGAGCTCGAGATCGGTGCCCGTGCGGGCGCGCACGCCCTCGTCTCCGCCTGCGCCTCAGGCGCCGAGGCCATCGGCTACGGCATCGAGATGATCCGCTCCGGCCGGGCCGACGTGGTCGTCGCCGGTGGCACCGAGGCAGCGATCCACCCGATGCCTCTCGCAGCCTTCGCGGCCTCGCGCACGCTCTCCCTGCGCAACGACGACCCGGCGGCTGCCTCGCGGCCCTACGACGTCAACCGTGACGGCTTCGTGCTCGGCGAGGGTGCGGCTGTCGTCGTCCTCGAGAGCGCCGAGCACGCCGCAGCCCGCGGTGCTCGCGTCTACGCCCGGCTCACCGGTGTCGGCCTGAGCTCGGACGCCTACCACATCACCTCCCCCGAGCCGACGGGCCGTGGGCAGATCGCCGCCATGAAGTCCGCTCTCGCCGACGCCGACCAGACGACGCGCGACATCGTGCACGTCAACGCCCACGCGACGTCGACCTCAGTCGGCGACCTCATCGAGGCCCGCGCCATCCGCACGCTCCTCGGCGACGAGGCGGACCACGTCGCGCTCTCGGCGACGAAGTCGATGACCGGTCACCTGCTCGGTGGCGCGGGTGCGCTCGAGACGGTCTTCACGGTCCTCGCCGTGCACAACCGGACGGCCCCGCCCACGATCAACGTGTCGGACCCGGACCCCGAGCTCGACATCGACCTCGTGCGCGACACCCCGCGTGCGCTGCCCGAGGGTGACATCGCGGCGATCAACAACTCCTTCGGCTTCGGCGGCCACAACGTCGCGCTGATCGTCCGCAACGCCTGAGACCTGACGCGGTCGGCTGACGAGGGGGCTAGCAGCCCGGACGGCACCCACGGCGTCACGACACGAGAGCGGCTCCGACCTTCGAGGTCGGGGCCGCTCTCGTCGTCTGGACGACGGTGCCGCTGCCGGGTCGCCCGGGGGCGCCCGTCTGGGCGCCCCTCCGCTCCGCGAGGCACTACGCCCGCTGCCTCGCAAGGCACGACCTATAGCCCGAGGCGTGCCGGACCGACCTCGGAAGCCCGCTCGGCTCTCTCAGCCTGCTGGGAGCGGGTCGACGACCTCGCTGATGCTCTCCCACACCAGCGGCGCGAGCGTGCGGGAGTACGCGGGCGTGATGTGGTGGTAGTCGCGGTAGACGAGCACGCTGCCGATGACGGCCGGGCAGGTGTCGTCGGCGCAGTACCAGCCGAGGGTGTCGACCAGCGTGACGTCAGCCTCCGCCGCGGCCTCGACCTGGAGGTCGAGCGGCAGCGCCTCCGCAGCGGGCCGTGCGCAGACCGTCGGGTCGTCGGCGTTGGCCACCACGCACTCCGTCGTCGCGTCCTCCGGGAGCATCTGCGGGTTGTCGGACAGCACGACGACAGGCAGGCCCGCACCGACGAGCCCTGTCCACGCCTCGACGAAGCCGTCGACGGGCCCGACCACACCCTCAGCCATGACGAAGTCCACGTCGGTCCGGTTCGAGGTGACGACGACATCGATGCTCGTGTCATCGAGGAGCGCCTGGGTGGTCGCCTCGTTCGACCGCTCGCAGACTCCGTCACGCTCCACGTCGGAGACCGGCTGGGCAGTCGTGTACGGACAGCTGCTGCGGAGGTACGTGACGACCCGGATACCCTGCTGCTCGGCGACCTCCTGGAGCGCTGGCAGGTACTGCTCGGCGTGGGAGTCGCCGACGAGCGCGACCACGTGCTCTGCATCCGCAGGACCGAACTCGCAGCGCGGGGCGGGCTCGGGGCCCTCGGACGCCTTGCAGCGCCCCTCAGCACCCTCAGGAAGCTCGTCGCGGGCGTTCTCAGGTGCCGGGACGATCACAGGGTCGCCCGGGGCGAAGGAGACGATCCCGGCCGACGAGAGCGATCCGGCCCCCAGCTCCGTCGGCGCAGAGTCGAGCAGGGTCTCGGCCTGCGCCGCACGGCCCTCGGCGCGTGCGGCCCCGAGCGCCCCCGGCACCTGCACGGCGGCCACGCTGACCAGGAGCACCGCTGCGACGACACCGAGGACACGCCGAGCGCTGGCCTGCGGGGCGAGCCCTCGGTGGAAGGGCACCTCGACGACCCTGCGGGACACCCCCGCGAGGACGAGCGAGAGGACGAGCACCACGCCCAGGACGACGGTCGAGGCCTCGCTCGTCGTCGAGCTCCCGACCAGCCGAGCCACCGCGTAGGGAGCCAGGACGAGGAGCGGCCAGTGCCACAAGTACACCGAGTAGGAGACGTCACCCAGCCACAGCACCGGCCGGACAGAGCTGAGGCGCCTGACGGCCGGGGTGCTGCCCGCGCGCGCGGAGAAGATCACCAGTGCGGCCCCCACGGTGGGGACGAGCGCGAGGGCTCCCGGGAATCCCTCGAGCGGGACGAGCACCATGCCACCGGCGATGAGCAGCAGACCGACCCACGCAGAGACGGCGCGGGCTGCAGCCCCGGCCGTGCGCAGGGCGCTCAGCGCGAGCAGAGCACCGACGCCCAGCTCCCAGAACCGGGTGTGGCTGACGAAGTACGCCGCAGGGTCGCCGCTCCCGGTGATCACCACAGAGCAGACGAAGGAGACGACGGTCAGCACCAGGACCAGGGTCAGAGCGGCTCTGCGGGCGTCGGCAGATCCCGAGGCCGCGCGTGCCGTGCGGGTCCGGGAACGCCACCACAGCAGCGCGACGAGCAGCACGGGCCAGACCACGTAGAACTGCTCTTCGATCGACAGCGACCAGAAGTGCTGGAAGGGGCTCGGTGCCGTGCCCTCGGCGAGATAGTCGACCGAGTCGGAAGCGAGCAACCAGTTCTGGACCCACAGGAGCGAGGCCGTGCCCTGGCGGGTGACCTCGGCCCAGCGGAGCTCGGGCAGCAGCGCGAGAGCCGCGACTGTCGTGGAGACGACCACGAGGGTGGCGGCCGGCAAGATCCGTCGGGCGCGTCGGGCGTAGAAGCGGGCGAGGCCCAGACGTCCGGTCCGCTCGACCTCGCCGATCATGTGCGAGGTGATGAGGTAGCCGGAGATGACGAAGAAGACGTCGACACCGACAAATCCAGCAGGCAGCAGAGACGGCCACAGGTGGTAGAGCACCACCCCGGCGACGGCGAGGGCACGCAGCGCCTGGATCTCCGGGACGATCGTCGTCGGCCGCCGCGGGGCGCCGACGGCTGTCGTGGCGTCCGGGACGGGACGCGAGAGAGCGCTAGCGATGACGCCCTCCCGGGCCTCGTGCGTCAGCCGACGCGGTGCAACCAGCGGACCGGTGCACCAGCACCGGCGTAGCGGAAGGGCTCGAGCTCGTCGTCCCAGGCCTGGCCCAGCGCGAGGCCGAGCTCCTCCTGAAGACGGTGCGGGTCGTGGGCGTGCACGAGCGCCGCACGGATGCGGTCTTCGGGCACGACGACGTTCCCGTGAGCGTCGGTCGCCGCGTGGAAGATGCCGAGCTCAGGGGTGTGGCTCCAGCGAGAACCGTCGATGCCAGGGCTGGCCTCCTCAGTGACCTCATACCGCAGGTGAGTCCATCCGCGCAGCGCCGAGGCGATGCGTGAACCCGTGCCCTGGGGGCCTTGCCACGAGTACTCGGACCTGAAGAGTCCGGGCGCAGCAGGCTGCTCGATCCAGTCGAAAGACACACTGGAGTCGAGGACGTTGCTCGCCGCCCACTCCAGGTGCGGGCAGAGCGCGCGCGGTGATGAATGCACAAAAAGCACGCCGCGGGTGATGGCACCAGCCATGTGTGTCCCTCCTAGAGTCGAGATTCGTCTTCCCCAACGACCTCGAGCATCTGGACGAGAAGTCACATGCTCCACGACATATATGTACTGCTGAGGACATCATGCCTCACGGACCCGCGGTTGACCAGCAGGGCGGCGCGCCCTGTGCACAGAGCGCGTCAGGCTCCCCGGCCTACGCCAGCGTCGCACGACAGTCTGTGTGCGCGGGGCGCTGGCCGGGTCCGGCGGAGATGTCAGAGCGACTCGCGGAGCGCGCGCATCGCCTTCTTCCGGACGGCCTTGTCCAGGCGGTCCAGGTAGAGGTAGCCGTCGAGGTGGTCGACCTCGTGCTGCAGGCAGCGCGCCATGAGCTCTGTGCCCTCGACGACGACCTTGTTGCCGTCGAGGTCCGTCCCCTCGACGCGGGCGTACCAGGCACGCTCGGTCGGGTACCAGAGACCGGGGACCGAGAGGCAGCCCTCGTCGCCGTCCTGGTACTCGTCCTCGGACAGCTCGACGATCTTCGGGTTCAGCACGTAGCCGATCTCGTCGTCGATGTTCCAGGAGAACGCCCGGAGACTGACACCGATCTGGTTGGCGGCGAGTCCGGCGCGGCCGTCGTCATTCACGGTGTCGAGGAGGTCCTCGACGAGGCCCCTGACCCTGTCGTCGATCGTCGTGATCTCTTCGCACGGGGTGCGGAGCACGGGGTCGGGGACGACGCGGATCTCTCGGATAGCCATGGCTGTATCTTCCCATGACAGCACCAGCGTCTGCATCACTGACCGCGCGCATCGGCGCGTCCCCAGCGATGCCACCGCCATCTCGTGAGCGGACGCCGTCCAGCCCTGTCCACGGCGAGCCCACGCCCGGTGGGCCGCGCGTCACGCACCCGCCGACCTGCACCGACTCCTGCACCCGCCCGCTAGGATCGTGCGCGAGCCCCGTTAGCTCAGATGGTCAGAGCGTCCGACTCATAATCGGCTGGTCGCCGGTTCAAGCCCGGCACGGGGCACCGACGACGACCCGGAACCTGTGGTGGTCCGACCGTCGACCAGTCTTCACGCCCGCCGCACTCGTGTGCCGTCTCCGACATGGGCCTTCGCACGACCAAGCCCCCGACCTCTCCGCGAGGTCGGGGGCTTCTTGCGTCCTGCGCACTCCCCGCCCCCTCCGCGGGTGATCAGCCCTTGCCGACGCCGCTCCCGGCCGAGAACGCCAGAGCCCCAGGGGCCGAGAAGCAGCCCACCAGGGTCTAGGGCCCCGCCACTCCGCACCCTAGATTCGTACACGTGTTCGAACACGGCTTGTTTCCACCACTACTACTCAACGAAGGAGAGACATGGCCACATCAGTCAACGGCTGGCCCCTGGTGCCCGCAGGCTCACCGCAGCTGGTCCAGCTCCCAGGGGTCCCCACCGGACCCGTCGCGCTGGCCGGGCCTGTAGCGACACTTCTCGGCTACGTCGCCACGGAGTTCCACGCCCGGGTCGAGGCGATCACATCGACGAACTCACACAGGCCCGGCGCCAAGATCGGCTCCACCGGTTGGTACTCCAACCACGCCTCAGCAACGGCGGTCGACCTCAACGGCGGTCGCCACCCGCAGTTCCGCCGAGGCACGTTCACAGGACCCCAGGTTGCTCAGATCCGCACGATCCTCGCAGCCACCAAGGTCATCGACTGGGGCGGCGACTGGGACGACGCCTCAGTCGACGAGATGCACTTCGAGATCCGACCCAGCACCACAGCACAGCAGGTCGCAGACGCGGCCAGCACACTCAACCAGGAGGACGACATGACACCCACTCAGGCAGCACAGCTCACCGCAATCCTCGACCTGCTCACCCCCGGAGTTGCAGGCGTGAAGTTCGACGGCGACATCTTCAAGCGCCTCACCCGCATCGAAGACACCGCCGTCCGAACCCGCGCGGACGTCGCCACGGTCCACGACTCCGTGCTGCGCCAGAAGTAGGCCCACCTCAGAGACGAACGACAGCGTCGTTCGTCGACCACGGTGCCCTGCCCACCCATGGTGCGCAGGGCACCGCTCCCTCGCTCGGGCGAGTCAGCGCACTGTGGAGGTCTGACTCGCCGCGGTGGGCCGGGCGTCTCGGTTGGCACCCGACTCCCCGATCGAGCACGGCCCCCACCCGCACGCTAGGTTGGCCGGATGGGTCTCCTGTCACGTCCCGAGAAGCTCCCCGCCGGCGTCCGTGCTGCGCTCGACCTCGATCGCGCTGATCGGGTCCTGGCTCACGGGCGTCTTCATGACGGTTCGTGGGCCGTCGCCACCAGCTCCTCGCTGATCCGGTCCGACGGCACCTCGACAGCCTCGTGCGCGTGGTGCGACGTCGATCGTGGCTCGTGGGACCCCGAGTCGTCGACCCTCACGGTCACGTGGGTCGACGGCCACGCCCCGCTCCTGCTGCGCATCGCCGAACCCACGAAGACCTCCCTGATGCGGGTCTTCCGAGAGCGGGTCCAGGCCTCGGTCGTGATGTCGGAGACGGTTCCTCTGGGCGCCGGTTTGACCGCACGTGTCGCCGTGCGCAAAGATCACGTCGGCAACCTGCTCACCCAGGTCGTCGGAGACGCGGGAGCAGACCTGTCTGCCCCGCTCGCCCAGGCCGCGGTGCGGTCCGCGCTGGCCCGTCTGAGGTCGGCGTCAGGAGCACCACCTGAAGCCTGGTAGTGTTTTCTCCGGTCGATCCCGCGTAGCTCAGTTGGCAGAGCATCCGACTGTTAATCGGACGGTCACTGGTTCGAGTCCAGTCGCGGGAGCCACATAGAAGGCCCTTGATCAGCAGCACTGCTGATCAAGGGCCTTCGTCGTGTCCGCCGACCTTCGCCACGAAGGTGAGGTCAGAACGGCGCCGGAGCCACCGCCATGACACTGCCCCGAGTGGCTTTGGTCACCATCGTGTGCTCTCAGCGGCGTGTCCCTCGCCCCAGGAGCGCGCGCGACGCCAGACGGAGCGGAGCCGTCCCGAACCTGGCGTCGACGATCTCCCGGTAGGCGGTGCGCATCGCTGAGCGCCTGCGGTCGTCCTGCGCCAGATAGGTCCCACCGATGGCCGCGATCCCCGCCTCGACCCCCGTCCACAGCAGATCTGCGTCCATCTCGAAGTCCCAGGCCACCACGTGCGTCTCGGCCTCCAGCCCGGCCCCAGCCAGCAGCTGGGTGAGCCCGTCCTCGGTACGGGCGAAGTCGTCCCGCGCGGGAGTCGCGGTCGACGCAGGCCGCTCGACCCCTGCACGCTCCACGACCTCGGCCCACATCGCGTTCATCGCTGTGGGCTCGGAGGGCCAGATCGTCACAGCGAGATCACCACCGGGACGCAGCACCCTGACCATCTCCGCGACACCCGCTCGCGGGTCACGGAGATGGTTGACCACGTATCCGGCGACGACGGCCTCGAAGCTTCCGTCGTCGAAGGGCAGATCGGGCAGGGCCGCCTCGATGCACGTCGTGGCGGGAGCGGTCTCCGAGGCGATCGCGAGCATCTGCGCCTCGGGGTCGACGGCCGTGACGTCCCATCCCCTCCCGGCCGCTGCCAGCGGCAAACGCCCAGGCCCCGTGCCGACGTCCAGCAACCTGCCACCGGAGGGCTCGACCTCGTCGAGGAGCGGGTCGATCGTCCCGTCGCACAGCCGCCCGAAGGTCCGTGCGTAGGTCGTCGCGTCGTTCCATCCTCTGGCCAGGCCTGTCGTCGTCATGCCGGGAGGCTAGACCTGTGGCCGCCGCCCCCGCTCAGTGGCCTCGAAGTGTGGGACGTCTCTGCTGGGAACGGCCGTCGTCACACTCTCACCCCGACATCACCCCGATCTCACCTCCCTCTCACCTCTGTCTCGCCTGTCGTGCGAGGCGAGCCGCAGCTAATGTCGCCCCATGAGCGCCAGTGACCCGTTGAAGGCCAGCACGGTCTACCTCGACGCGCTGACCGCCAAGGACAGCGACCACGACGCCTCGGTGCTCGGGATCGCGACGGCGATGTCGGGCCTCGAGTCGTTCATCACCCCGACCCCGGACACCAGCACGGTGTTCTTCGGGGGATTCATCGCGCTCGAGGCGGCGGTGACCATGCTCAGCCACGCACGAGAGGTCGACAGGCTCCAGGTGATCGCCGAGCTCCGCAACGTCATCGAGCGTGCCGACGGGTACTGAGACCCAGACCGACCCGCTCGACGACCGGCGTGAGCCCCTGCACACACGGTCCGCCGCGACCACGGCCTTGATCCCTTCGCTGGCGGCGTAGGCCGCGACGACCCCGACCGCGGCAGAGACCGCGAGCGCTGCAGAGTGGATGCCGGAGCGCAGTGCACGCCACCCGACGGCGACAGCGACGACGCCCAGCAGGATCACGAGGACCTCGGCGAGGCGGTCGACACCCCAGATGCCTGCGGTCGTCGGGGCGATGCTCCGGACGAGCTCACTGCTGGGTCCGCGCAGCGTCCAGGCGAGCCCCATCCCTGCCGCGCACACGATTAGGAGAGCCGTGACGACCAGGGCGCGGTGACGAGCCGGTGTCCACGTCTGGGTTGGCGCGCTGTCTGGTCTCTCGGTGTCGAAGGTCGGGGCATGCCGGTCCCCCGTGTGTGGCTGGGTCATGGCGCGAGGCTACGAGGGCCGTCGACAGGTGCTCGGGAGAGTCGGTGTCGTGCCTGCGAAGACTCTGCACACCCGGTCCGAGGTGCTCGCCTGGGCAGCCCACGCAGGCCCAGACGAGATCGAGAGGACTCCCCTCAGTCCCGGGCGCCCTGCTCGCGGATCTCGCGGCGTTGCTGCTCGAGGCTGAGCAGGTCGGTGAAGGCCTGGTTGTAGGCCTCGGCCTCGGCGACGGGGTCGAGGCGCTGGAGGCGGCTGCGGGCGTTGCCGATCTTTCGCGTGATGCCCAGCTCGACGAAGGCCCGGACGACGCCCTGGACGTAGTCGTCGATCGCCCCGGGGCGGTCTTCGGGCAGGGGCGCGACCGAGAGCTCGTTGACGAGGGCGAGCACGGGCGGCGAGCACTCTTCGGTGATCAGGCCGACCCACTCGGAGTCCTGACGCTGCGCGGCAGTCGCCAGCCCGCCGGCCGCGCGGATCGCCTCGTGGACGGCTCGCCAGGCGGGCACCGTGAAGGCGTCGCCGGGGAGGTCGTCGACAGCAGCAGCCGGGATGTGGTGGGGGTACTGGAGGATCACCTCGAGGGTCTGGCGCTCGAGGCGGGCGATGGGGTCGGACTGGCTCGGGCGCTGGAACCCGTCACCGGTGTCGGCTCCGGGCAGACGTGAGCCACCGTCGCCGCTCTGCTCGGTGCCGGACGGGCGTCCACGGTCGTTGCCTCGTTGCTGAGAGCTCTGCCCACCCTGCCCGCGGCCGGCGGACTGGACGGCGCGCAGCACAGACTCTCCGTCCATGCCCAGCCACCCGGCGAGCATCCGTGCGTACTCGGGGCGCAGGGCGGTGTCCCGGATCCCGGCGACGACGGGCGCGGCGGCCCGCAGTGCTGCGACCCGCCCTTCGGCGGTGTCGAGGTCGTAGGTCGCGAGCGTGGTCTTGATGACGAACTCGAAGAGCGGCTGGCGTCCTTCGACGAGGGCCTGGACGGCCTGGGGGCCGCGAGCCTGGCGCAGGTCACAGGGGTCCATGCCGGAGGGCTCGACGGCGACGAAGGTCTGCGCGTAGAACTTCTGGTCTTCGCCGAAGGCGCGCATGGCGGCCTTCTGCCCGGCGGCGTCACCGTCGAAGGTGAAGATGATCTCGCCGCCCGAGGAGCCACCCCCGGCGAGCTGGACGCCGCCGCCGGCGCTGGTGTCACCGACGAGGCGACGCGCGAAGCGCACGTGGTCGGAGCCGAAGGCCGTGCCGCAGGTCGCGACCGCAGTGGTCACACCTGACAGGTGCGCGGCCATGACGTCGGTGTACCCCTCGACGACGACGATCTGCTTGTTCTTGGCGATGTCGCGCTTGGCGAGGTCGATGCCGTAGAGGACCTGCGACTTCTTGTAGAGCGCGGTCTCGGGGGTGTTGAGGTACTTGGGGCCCTGGTCCTCGTCGTAGAGCTTGCGTGCCCCGAAGCCGATGGTCTCGCCGGTGACGTCGCGGATCGGCCAGATGAGCCTGCCCCGGAAGCGGTCGTAGATCCCGCGGTTCCCCTGGCTGACCAGACCCGAGGCCGTGAGCTCGGCCTCGGTGAATCCCTTGCCGCGCAGGTGCTTGAGGAGCCCGTCCCACCCCTTGGGGGCATAACCGATGCCGAAGTGCAGGGCGTCGTTGCGGTCGAAGCTGCGCTCGGCGAGGAAGGCGCGCCCGGCGGCTGCCTCGGGGCTGAGCAGCTGCTCGGCGAAGAAGGCTCCGGCGATGCGGTTGGCCTCGAGCAGGCGCTGGCGCTTGCCCGGCTCTTCGGTGCGTCGCGGGCCGCTGCCCTCTTCGTAGCGGAGCTGGATGCCGACACGACCAGCCAGGTACTCGACAGCCTCGGAGAACCCGAGCCCGTCGATCTTCTGCACGAAGGAGATGACGTCGCCGCCCTCGTTGCAGCCGAAGCAGTGCCACCGGCCCACCTGGGGGCGCACGTGGAACGACGGGGAGCGCTCGTCGTGGAAGGGGCACAAGCCCTTCATGGAGCCCACGCCAGCGGGACGCAGGGTGACCTGCTCGCCGACGATCTCCTCGATGCGCGCCTTGTCACGGACAGCGTCCACGTCTTCGCGTTTGATGAGACCAGCCACGTCGTCGAGTCTAGGCGTCCCCGACGCTGCGGATGACCTCGTCGCTGCGGCCTGTGGACGCCGAGTCGTCCAAGTTCCCCTGTGGACGCGGCTGGGACGCACTTCCGGCCCTTCGAGCTTCCGCGCCTGCCCCCAGAGGCGTCTTGGCTCGCAGGACAGCACACCCCTCGCTCCGGCTCGCGCCCTCCTTGTGCGCATCGCGCTGAGTCCACAGGGCCTCCTTCTCGTCCGACCTCGGCACCTCGGCGCAGGTACAGTCGCTCAGAGCTGCCCTCGCCGTCGCAGGCACCTGTCCCGAGCCGCCCCGAGTGCTCTGGAGCGGTCGTCACAGGCCGCGACCAGGTGCCCTCCGCGGCCCGCCGGCAGCACGACAGACAGAGAAGACCGGGCGCGCCCGGGAGCGGAGGACACATGACGTGCGAGGCGATCAGCGGAGCCCTGGACCGGGCCGAGCAGACCGGCACGACGACGCAGGCAGACGCTGCCCTGCTGCTCGGTGCGCGCGGAGACGACCTCGAACGGCTGCTCGTCCTGGCCTCACGGATCCGCGACGAGGGTCTCGAGCGCAACGGTCGCGCGGGCATCATCACGTACTCGAAGAAGGTCTTCGTCCCGCTCACCAAGCTCTGCAGGGACCGCTGCCACTACTGCGTGTTCGTCGAGACCCCCGGGAGCCTGCGCGCCTCGGGCGAGCAGTCCTTCATGGAGCCCGAGGACATCCTCGCCGTGGCGCGCGCCGGCGCCGCGCTCGGCTGCAAGGAAGCGCTCTTCACCCTCGGCGACCGTCCCGAGGACCGGTGGCCGTCGGCCCGCGAGTGGCTCGACGAGCACGGCTACGGCTCGACCCTCGAGTACGTGCGGGCCATGGCTGTCCTGGTCCTCGAGGAGACCGGTCTGCTCCCTCACCTCAACCCCGGGGTCATGTCGTGGGCCGAGCTCCAGCGGCTGCGGCCCGTCGCACCGTCGATGGGCATGATGCTCGAGACGACCGCGACCCGCCTGTGGTCGGAGAAGGGCGGCGTGCACTACGGGTCCCCGGACAAGGACCCGGCGCTGCGGCTGCGCGTCCTCGAGGACGCTGGTCGCTCGAAGGTCCCCTTCACCACCGGTGTGCTGCTCGGCATCGGCGAGGACGACGCCGACCGCGCCGAGGCGCTCTTCGCGATCCGTGCGTCGCACGAGCGGTACGGGCACATCCAGGAGACGATCGTCCAGAACTTCCGCGCCAAGCCGCGGACCGCGATGCAGAACGACTCTGACCTCGAGCTCCAGGAGTACATCGCCGCGGTCGCCGTGGCACGCGTGGTGATGGGACCTGACGCGACGGTCCAGGCACCGCCGAACCTCACCGACCCGCACGAGCTCGGGCTGCTCGTCCGCGCCGGGATCGACGACTGGGGCGGCGTCAGCCCGCTCACCGCCGACCACGTCAACCCTGAGCGTCCCTGGCCGCACATCGGCGACCTCGCAGCCCTGACCGCGACCACCGGTTTTGAGCTGCGCGAACGCCTCACGGCCCACCCGCCCTACCTCGCCGACGCCAGCACGTGGGTCGACGACCGCATCCGCCCGCACCTCAACCCGCTCGTCGACCCCGACACCTTCCTCGCGATCGAGGACGCGCCCGTCGTCGGTCGGCCCTTCGACCCACGGGTCACCCCTGTCCTGCCGACCCGCGCCTCGACAGCCGCACTCAGCCCAGCTGTCGCCGACGTCCTCTCCCGGGCCGCGAGCGCGCCCGCCGGTCTGTCGGACGACGACTATCTCCTGCTGCTCGAGGCGGACGGAGCCGACCTCGACGCCCTCGCGGCCCTCGCCGACGAGGTCCGGCGAGAGACCGTCGGTGACGACGTGACCTTCGTGGTGAACCGGAACATCGACGCGTCGCTGTTCTCCCCGGACCGTCTGACGGTCGAGCAGGTGGGTGCCCTCGTCGCCGAGGCACGCTCGCTCGGCGCGACAGAGATCTGCGCGCAGGGCGCCGTGAGCGGCGGACCCGGCTACGACTACCTCGACCTGGTCGAGGCGATCCGCGCCCAGGCACCCGAGATGCACCTGCACGCCTTCAGACCACCCGAGGTGCACGAGGGTGCGGCACGGCTCGGGCTCTCGCTCGGAGAGTATCTCGCTGCGCTGCGGGCAGCCGGGGTCGACACCGTGCCCGGTACGGGTGCCTTCGTGCTCGACCAGCGTATCCGTGAGGTGCTCGGCGGTCCGTCGGTCCTCACGGTCGAGCAGTGGGAGCGGTCGATCACGACAGCCCACGCGGCGGGGCTGCGGTCGACCGCGACCATCGTCTACGGGCACGTCGAGTCGCCCGAGCAGCAGCTGGCGCACCTGCGTCGTCTGGGCGCGCTGCAGGACGCGACGGGCGGGTTCACCGAGCTCATCGCGATGCCCTTCGTCCCGCTGGACGCCCCGGGCGTCACCGGGACGAGGGGCGGACCGTCGCTGCGCGAGACACGCGCGCTGCACGCTGTCGCGCGGCTCGTCCTCACCGGTCGGATCGACAACATCCAGACGGCGTGGACCAAGCTCGGCATGCGCACGAGCCAGACGCTGCTGCTCGGCGGGGCGAACGACCTCGGCGGGCTGCTGCTCGACGGCACGCTCGACCCCGAGGCTGGTGCGGAGGCCTACAGGGCACTGGACCGCTCCGACGTCGCCCGTCTCGCCGACGAGATCGGTCGCCCGGTCCGTCAGCGCGCGACGGACTACGGTCCAGTCACCACGCCGTCCGTCTCCACGTCTGGGGCTACTGCCGAGGAGCAGGATCCGACCACAGCACGCGGGACAGATGCCGGTCGAGAGGCTGGCGCAGCTGGCTCGGCCGGCACCGGGGCACACGGAGGAGGCGGCGGCGCAGGAGTCGACCTGCCCTCGGGCCGCGAGCGCACCGACCTCATCAGCGGGGCACGCCTGCCGTGACGGCGAACCCTCGGCCGAGCACGGTCGTCCTGGTGCCCGGCCTCTCCGGGAGCCCTGACGACTTCGCCTTCGTCCACCCGATGCTGGCTCGCCGCGGCCGCGTGGTCACCGTCGACCTCTCGACAGAGGCTGCTGGTGTCTCCTTCGACGCGCAGGTCGAGCACGTCCGCCGCACGATCGACGACCTCGCCGACCAGCGCCGCCAGCCCGACGGCGGGATCGGAGAGCAGGAGGACGACGGCGCCCACCCGATCGTCCTCGTCGGATCGTCCTTCGGTGCGCTCGTCGCGACGGCCGTCGCTGCGGCCGACCCGCGTGTGACCGGGCTGGTCCTGCTCGGCGGGTGGCTCGCACCGGACGACCGTCTCCGAGGCGCCTTCGACCACCTGCTCGCCGTCCGCGAGCGCACCTCGGACCTTCTCGATGCCGTCGCGCGTCTCCTGCTGCTGAGCCCGTCGGCTTCGAGCGGTGCGACGCCTCCTCTCCTCCCAGCAGGCGAGCTCACAGCCCGACGCCTGGCGTGGGCTCGCTCCGCAGATCTGCGCCACGTGCAGGTGACGGCCCCGGTCCTCGTCGTGACCGGGCGAGCAGACGCGCTCGTCTCCCCCGCCCTCTCGCAGGAGCTGGTCGGCACCTTCGACGACATCCGTCACGCGGAGCTCGACACCGGTCACGCGCTGCTCGCGGAACGTCCTGCCGAGGTCCTCTCCCTCGTCGAGGCCTTCGTCGACGGCCGACTCGCGCAGGGTCCTGTCCAGGCGGCCCAGGTATGAGCACCGCTGCGACCGTGACGCAGGTCGAGACCGTGGTCGTCGGCGCTGGCTTCGCAGGCCTGGGGACAGCCATCCGGCTCCTGCGGTCCGGGCGCACGGACTTCGTCGTGCTCGAGCGCGGCGACGGCGTCGGCGGCACCTGGCGGGACAACCACTATCCGGGGGTCGGGTGCGACGTGCCGTCGCACCTCTACTCGTACTCCTTCAGACCGCGTGCGGAGTGGTCGGCGGTCTTCGCGCCAGGCGAGGAGATCCGCGAGTACCTGACCGAGGCTGTCGAAGACGAGGGTCTCGCCCCGTACCTGCGGCTCGGCACCGAGGTCTTGTCCATGCGGTGGGTCGCCGATGCCCAGCGGTGGTCGGTCGAGACGACGACAGGCGCGTACAGCTGCCGCACCGTGGTGGTCTGTGCGGGGCGGCTGTCGGAGCCGCGTGTACCGGCGGCTCCTGGCCTGGAGTCCTTCGACGGGCCCGTGTTCCACTCCGCCAGGTGGGACCACAGCGTCGAGACGGCGGGGAAACGGGTCGGGATCGTCGGGTCCGGCGCGTCCGCCGTGCAGATCCTGCCGCAGGTCGCCCGCGACGCAGACTCGGTCGTTCTGTTCCAGCGCAGCGCTCCGTACGTCGTCCCGCGGGAGAACCGTCAGTACACACCCGCCGAGCGACGGGGCCTGAGCAGGGTCCCGGGTGCTGTCGAACGGCTGCGGTCCCGGATGTTCTGGGACATGGAGCAAGGCCTGGCCGCTCGTCGCGCCGTCCCGGGCTTCGTCGACAGCCTCCGGGCGACCGCGCTCGGGCACCTCGCCCAGCAGGTGCCCGACGAGTCGCTGCGGGCAGTCCTCACACCGGACTACGAGATCGGCTGCAAGCGCGTGCTGCTCTCCGACGACTACTACCCCGCCGTCGCGTCGAGCACCGTCACCGTCGTCCCGGCAGCCCTGCGGGAGGTGCACGGGTCGACTGTGGTGGCTGAAGACGGCAGCGAGCACGAGCTCGACGTCCTGGTCCTCGCCACAGGCTTCGAGTCGACCCGCCCACCGTGGGCCGAGCGTGTGGTCGGACGCGACGGCGGGACGCTCGCTGGGCACTGGGACGCGGGGATGAGTGCGTACGCGTCGACGAGCGTGCACGGGTTCCCGAACCTCTTCGTCATCAACGGACCGCAGGCGAGCCTCGGGCACAACTCGGCCGTGTTCATGATCGAGACGCAGATCGAGCACGTCCTCGGGGCGCTCGAGCACGTGCGGTCCTCCGGGGTGCTCGAGGTGTCGCGCACCGCCGAGGAGGAGTACTCCACGTGGCTCGACGAGGCCGGAGAGGGCACCGTGTGGCGCACCGGTGGTTGCACCAGCTGGTACCGCGACGACCGCAACGGGCGCCTCACACTGCTGTGGCCAGACTTCGCCTTCACGTTCCGCGAGCGCTTCGGCACCTTCGACCCGGCCGGGTACGCCGGCGCAGGTAGTGTCCTGGGGTGAACGCGACCGACCCCGACGACTCCCCCACCGCTGCTTCCCTCGCGGAGGCGCCGACAGACCACGTGGCAGGCGACACCCGCCGACCAGACCCGCGCACCGACGCCCTCGCCGACGTCCTGGCGACCTGGGCCCCTCGTGCCGAGCACCTCCAGACGCTGCGCACCGAGTACCTCGCGTACCTCGCCGGCGGCGGGACCGCTGACCGGGACGCGTCACCCCAGCACCTCACAGCGAGCACCTTCGTGCTCAGCCCCGACCTGCGGCACGTGCTGCTCTGCTATCACCGCAAGGGCCGGTTCTGGGTCCAGCTCGGGGGGCACATCGAGCCCGGTGACTCGTCGGTCGCTGCGGCAGCAGAGCGCGAGGCCCACGAAGAGAGCGGCCTGACAGGTCTCGAGCTCGCGGGCCTCGTCCCGGTCGACCTGGACCGGCACGGTCTGGGTGACGGCTTCGGCCGCTGCGCCGTCCACTGGGACGTCGGCTACGTGGCGTTCGCCGCCGCGGACAGCGTCCCGGTGGTCAGCGACGAGAGCGACGACGTCGCCTGGTGGCCCGTCGACGCCCTGCCTGCCGAGGTACCAGAACAGTTCGTCGGACGCCTGACCCGCGTCCTCGCCGAGCTCAGCATCGATCTCTGAGCCATGAGTCGTCAGTCGTCGAGCTTCCCAGGCTGGACGAGGCGAGCGTGCCACTGGGCTGCAGAGACGTCGGTGAGCGACGCCACCTGGTCCACGACGACGCGCAGGCGTGCAGCGTCGTCGTCGGCCTCTTTCCAGTCGATCGCGAAGGCCGGCTCGAGGGCGATGGGAGCCCGGTCGCTCAGCACCGCGACGAGATCGGCGATGAGCTCGCGCTGGTGGATGTACAGCGGCTCGCCCTCGCGCGGCGCCATGATGTACGCGACGGCCAGCCCCTTGAGCACGAGGATCTCGGCGAGCGTCTCCTCAGGCACGATCAGCATCGCCGCGTAGCGGGTGAGCGGACCGTCGCCGTACTGCGCCCGGGTCGCGCGCTCGGCAGCCTTCGCGAAGCGACCGATGAGCTGGCTCGTGGTGTCCTTGAGCGTGGCGAGCGCCCGGCGCGACCCGTCGAAGCCCTGCACCAGCAGACCGGCGGCGTCGAGGCGGTCGATCGCGTCGCGCAGCCCCTCGGGCGAGACGAGGTGCCCGTACCAGGTCTGCACGGCGTCGATGACGCGGGCACGCTCTTCGTCGCCCTCGAGGATCTTGAGGTCGAAGCGGCCGCCGACGATCCCGTCCTCGACGTCGTGCACGGAGTACGAGATGTCGTCGGCGAGATCCATGACCTGCGCCTCGAGGCACTTGACGCCCTCCGGGGCACCTTGACGCAACCACTCGAAGACCGGCATGTCGTCCGCGTACACACCGAACTTGTGGGTCGGTCGCCCGTCCAGGCGCAGCGGTCCCTGCCGGTACGCCCACGGGTACTTGACCGAGGCGTCCAGGCTGGCGCGCGTGAGGTTGAGACCGACGGCCCGGCCGTCGTCGGCGAAGACCTTGCCCTCGAGCCGGGTGAGGAGCCGCAGGGTCTGGGCGTTGCCCTCGAAGCCGCCGATGTCCTTGGCGATCTCGGCCAGGGCCCGCTCGCCGTTGTGCCCGAAGGGCGGGTGACCGAGGTCGTGCGCGAGACATGCTGTGTCGACGACGTCAGGGTCGCAGCCGAGCGCCTTGCCGAGCTCTCGCCCGACCTGCGCGACCTCGAGGGTGTGGGTGAGCCGGGTGCGAATGAAGTCGTCCGACGCAGGCCCGAGCACCTGCGTCTTGGCACCGAGCCGGCGCAGCGCTGAGGAGTGCACGAGCCGCGCACGGTCCCGCTCGAAGGGGGTCCGCGCCTTGCTCTTGGGCGCCTCGTCGACCCAGCGCAGACGGTCGGCCTGCGTGTAGCCGGACTCGGCAGTCTCACGTTCGGTGGTGTGGGGCACGAGACAAGCCTAACGACGCGATGGACGGCTGGTCGACGCGCGTCTTGCAGCACTTCACGGAGTGTTCTCTGGCACGGGGCGACCCGGCACTCAGCTCGCAGCCAGATACTGGTCGACGACGTCACGGACGAAGGTCGAGAGGTCCTTGCCCTCCCTGGCGGCCCGTTCGCGAGCAGCTCGATCGAGAGGACCGGGTGCCTGGACATGCCATTCCGGTCCTGGGGTGACGGGTTGCGCTGCGGCCTCCTCCGATGACTCCGTCGACAGCCGCTCGTGGTCCAGCGCATCGACATCGATGCCTGCCGCTGCGAGGAGCGCCCGGCCAGCAGAGCGAGCCTCGTCGCCGACGAGAGCATGGCCCGCGGAGACTCCGACGAAGTCTCCAGCCTCGGCCCAGGCCTCGAGCTCAGCCACGTCGTCTGACGACAGCCCCTGGGGGTGAGAGCCGTTCATGTTCCTTCTCCTTCGTAGCCGACAGCCGCAGCGGTCGAGTGTCGTAGGCGCATCACGTGGAAGACGAAGATGTGACGGGGTGGCTCGTGCATCGCGAGGATCTCCAACGTCCCGCTTCGTGACGGCCCGATATACAGCGCGGGGGGACGCAGACGCCCGGCCCGTCGCGGGCCGAAAGGGTCGACGACGAGGTGAGCACGACTCATCGCGAAGATCACCTCGTCCCGGGCGATCCCGTGCTTGCCTGCTGCGGAGCTCCAGGTGATCGACATGCTAGTAGCATGTTTCGACCGTGTCGATATATATCACCGCGAATGTCCCGTTGTGGACGCCTGCCTGAACCCCCTCACCTGGGGACGATGAGAGTCGTCTCAGCGCTCCGCCCGACGACGGGCTAGCGCAACCGCCACACGTGCACACCAGGACCGTCGCCGGGAAGCCTGTACCCGTCGCCATCCCCGACCAGCTGCACGTCGCCGTAGACGGTCACGGGCAGCGCGCCAGGAGCGACGGCCTCGGGCAGCACCGCCCCGCCCCACGGCGCACGGGCCACGAGCACGAGCACGGTCTCCTCGGGCGACTCGCGCAGGAACGCGACGGCGTCGTCCTCGACGAGGACCCAGCGCAGACCACCGGTCTGCAGCGCGACGCTGGACCTGCGCAGAGCGACGAGGCGGCGGTACACGTCGAGGGTGTCGCCGTCCCAGCGCTCGGGCTCGTCCCACGGCATGGTGACGCGCGCATGCTCGCCGTTGACCCCTTCGGCCCCGATCTCGTCACCGGCGAAGACCACCGGCGTCCCCGGGTAGGTGAACAGCAGCCCTGCCGCGACCTCGACCATCTCGAGGCTCCCGACGAGAGAGCGCAGCCGCGGGGTGTCGTGCGAGCCGAGCATGTTCCACTGCGAGGCGACGACCTTCCACGGCACGACCGAGTCGAAGTCGCGCATGGCGGCCACCATGTCGTGCCCCGACCTGCGAGGCAGCGTGCTGGGGAGACCGAGCGCGGGCACCTCGCTGTCCTCGGCGACCACCCAGGACCACACGGGCCGGGTGAAGGCCGAGTAGTTCATGTTGGCGTGCCAGCCGTCGCCCATCATGTCGAGGCCGGAGTCGTGGAAGTGCTCGGAGACGAGCACGGCGTCCGGGTTGATGGCCTGCATCGTGCGCCGCACGGTCCGGGCGACCTCGTGGGTCATGTCCTGGTCGGCGTAGCGGCCGGTCATGTTGGCCACGTCCACCCGCCAGCCGTCGAGGGCGAAGGGCTGGGCGACCCACCGACCGATGACGGAGTCCGGACCCTCGATCATCCGGCGCGCGAGCTCCTCCGAGGTGTAGTCGAGCTTCGGCAGCGAGGCGTGCTCGAGCCAGCCGACGTAGCCGGGCTCGGCGTCCTGCCAGTAGTAGAAGGACGCCTCGGGGCTGGACCTGTCGGCCTGCGCCTTGACGAACCACTCGTGCCCGTCGCCGGTGTGGTTCGTGGTGATGTCTCCCATGATCCGCATGCCGCGCTCGTGCACAGCCGCCGATAGGGACACGAGTGCCTCGTCGCCGCCGAGCAGCGGGTCGACGTGGTCGAAGCTGCTCGCGTCGTACCGGTGGTTGGACCGCCCCGGGAACACGGGCGTGAGGTAGAGCGTGCCGACGCCGAGGTCGACGAGGTGGTCGAGGTGCTGCTCGATGCCGGGCAGGTCGCCTCCGTACAGCTGCGTGCCGACACCAGGGCCCGAGCCGATCGGCTCGTCGCCCCAGTCGGCGTCCTGCGCCCACGCGGGTGTCGGCTTCTCGGCGATGCCCCGCGCGAAGCGGTCCGGGAACACCTGGTAGACGAGCGACCCGGTCATCCACGACGGCGCCGGCTCGTAGACGGTCAGCCTGAAGTCCGAGACGTCGGGGACCTCGCGCGCGAAGAGCCCCTTGCCGTTGAGCCAGCGGTAGCCACCCGGCTCGTCGACGAAGAACCTGTAGCTCGTCACGGGGTTGTGCACCAGCACCTGAGCCTCGTACCACCGGTCTGTCGCCGTGGTCTCCACCAGCTCGGCGGCCGACATGCGCGGCTCGCCGTCCCGCACGACGCGCAGGTGGATCCCACGCTCGGTGCAGGCGAGCGGGACACGCACCCGCACGGTGACCGTCTCCCCCAGGCTCGGCGTCTGGTTCGAGACGTAGAGCGCCGAGCCGTCGTGGTGCGGGTGGTCGAGGAGGTGCGGCACGGTCATCCCTTGACGGAGCCGGCGGTCAGGCCGGAGACGATGTACTTCTGCAGGAAGATGAAGAGGGCGACGACGGGGATCGCGCTGATCACGGCGCCGGCCGCGAACAGACCCCAGTTGGCCGAGAGCTGGTCCGAGACCCACTGGTACAGACCGACCGCGAGAGTCCAGTTCTTCTCGGACTGCAAGATCAGCTTGGCCAGCAGGAAGTCGGAGAAGGTCCCGACGAAGGACAGCAGCGCGACGACAGCGAGGATCGGTGCGACCAGGCGCAGGATGATCGTCCAGAAGATCTGCGCGTGGGTCGCGCCGTCGATCTTCGCGGCCTCGTCGAGCTCACCCGGGATCGTGTTGAAGAACCCGTACATGAGGAAGGTGTTCACGCCGAGCGCCCCACCCAGGTACACCATGATGAGCGCGACCCGGGAGTTGAGGCCCAGCAGCGGGACGACCTCGCCGAGGCTGATGAGCAGCAGGAACACGGCCACGAAGGCCAGCACCTGCGGGAACATCTGGATGACCAGCAGGCTGGTCAGGCCCAGACGTCGGCCCTTGAAGCGGAAGCGCGAGAAGGAGTACGCGGCGGCCGCGCCCATGAGCACTGTCGCGATCGCCGTGACGGTGCCGATGACCAGGGTGTTGACGGCCCAGGTCCAGAACCGGGTGTCCCCGAGCGCCGTGAAGTTGTCGGTCGAGAAGGTGCTGAACAGCGTGGTCGAGCCTGTCAGCGTGCCGCCGTCGGAGACGGAGGCCGAGATGATGTAGAGGATCGGGAAGCCTGCGTAGGCAATCGCGAGCACACCCACGATGTAGCGCCACCCGACCTCGCGCCACCAGCGGCGGCGGGAGGAGCGGACGCGGTCCGGGGCGAGGGCAGTCTGAGACGCTGTGGTGGTCGACATGTCAGTTGATCTCCTCGAGGGTCCGCGACTTCTTGAAGCTGATCACCGAGATCGTCGCCACGATGACGAAGATGATGATCGAGAGGGCGCTGGCGAGGCCGTAGTTCTTCGGCGCTCCTCCGTCCAGCCCGGAGATGGAGTAGACCATCGTGATGAGGATGTCGGTCGAGCCGATCGGCACCGAGGCGTCCGAGAACATCGGACCACCTGCTGTCAGCATCTCGATGATGTTGAAGTTGTTGAAGTTGAACGAGAACGACGCGATGAGCAGCGGCGTCACGGCGATGAGCAGCAGCGGCATCGTCACCGAGCGCCAGATGCGCAGCGCACCGGCGCCGTCGATCTTGGCCGCCTCGATGGTCTCGCCCGGGATCGACTGCAGAGCGCCCGTCGCGATGAGGAACATGTAGGGGAAGCCGACCCACATCTGCACGCCGAGGACCGCCAGCCGCGCGAGCGTCGGGTCGCCGAGCCAGTTGATGTCCATACCGCCGAAGAACGTCTCGTTGATGAAGCCGTACTTCGTGTTGAGCATCCCTCGCCAGAGCAAGAAGGACATGAAGGCCGGGAAGGCGTACGGCAGGATCAGCAGCGAGCGCATGATGCGCCGGTACTTCAGGCGAGGGTCGTTGAGGACGATCGCGAAGAAGAGACCGATGAGGAAGGTCCCGACGACCGAGGTGATCGCGAAGACGAAGGTCCAGATCAGCACCTTGACGAAGGGCACCGAGTAGCGCTCGTCGCCGAAGGCCGTCTTGATGTTGTCGAGCCCCGTGAACACGCGCCAGCCGACGTTGAGAGTCTCGCCGTCGGGCGAGGCGAACTGACCCGAGTCGTTCTCGGAGTAGACCACTCCGGTCTCGGTGTTCGTCATCGTGTCGGCGGCCTCGTCGT
The DNA here is from genome assembly GCF_033798665.1 of Sanguibacter biliveldensis. Classification (NCBI taxonomy): domain Bacteria; kingdom Bacillati; phylum Actinomycetota; class Actinomycetes; order Micrococcales; family Sanguibacteraceae; genus Sanguibacter; species Sanguibacter biliveldensis. The sequence continues at coordinate 1,557,309 of NZ_CP138359.1, read as the reverse complement.
ACTCGAGGATCGACTCGTAGATGTATCCGTTGCGGCCGTCCTGCGTGCGGATCGAGCCGTCGTTCGGGTCGTCGGAGAAGGCCACCCGCAGCGATGCGACGGCCTTCTGCTCGGCGAGCACACCCTGACGGTCGAGGATGTCGAAGCCAGAGATCGAGGTGATCGCACCGTCGGAGACCTCGGCGTCGACCTCGGCGAGCGGCTCCTCGGCCGTGCCCGCGCGGACCTCGTCGCCGTCGATGATCGCGAAGCCGAGCTCGTCCCCGTCGCGCACCACGACGAGCGGGTAGGCGTCGGTGCCCTCGACCCGCTTCTCGTTCTGCGCGAGCAGAGCCTCGATGGCCTGCGGCTTGGTGCCGTTGTGGCCGTCGCCGTAGTTGGTGAACGCGATGTAGCCCGTGTAGGCGATCGTGAACACCTGGTAGACGAAGAGGAAGGCGAGGCCTGGCAGCAGGTACTTCATCGGCAGCGCGCGCTTGGTGAAGTACACGACGTTCGCCACGAGGAGCAGCACGATCATGCTCCAGGCGATGATCGTCGACCCGACCGTGAAGGCGGTGATGACGACGTAGACGCCGAGGGCGTCGATGACGGCCATGACCGCCAGCTTGACGAGGAATCCTGGACGGAAGTCTCGCGCGTGCGAGAGCAGGGACGAGGGCGTCCGCCGAGGGCCGTCCACCTGCGCCTCGGGCTTCTGCTGGGTCGAGCTCATCTGTTCCTCCGTGCGACGTGCTGCGGACCGCGTCGCACACGAGGTGGAGCGGGAGTTCGGGGGTGGGGGTCACGACTGCGTGAGCCCAGGCGTGGCGCGGGCTCACGAGGAGCCCGCGCCACGGTGGTGGTACGGAGGATCAGGACGTGGCGTCGATCGCGCCCTGGATGTCGCTGACCATCTTGTCCCAGCCCTCGGCCGGAGCCGTCTTGCCAGAGACGATCGCGGCCTCGGTGTTGCCCCAGAAGGTCCAGACCGATGCCATCTCGGGGATGGACGGTGCCGGGACGGCGTTCTCGGCGGCGGCGCGGAAGCCGGCGACGATCGGGTCCTTGGCGGCGACCTCGTCAGCCGCGGCGGTCAGTGCCGGGAGACGGTTGCCGGCCTCGTAGAGGGCGACCTGGGCCTCGGTGGTCGACATGTAGTCGACGAGGAACTCGTTGGCGAGCAGCTGGTTCTCGCTCTGCGCGTTGACGAAGAACCCGGGCGCACCCATGAACGGCTGCGACGGCTGTCCGCCGGCCGAGGGGACGGGGTCGATCGCGAGCTCGAGGCCCTCGAAGGAGTCGACCATCCACGGTCCGCCGATGATGAACGGCGAGTTCCCGTTCTTGAACTCCTCGAGCACGATGTCGTACGTGGTGTCGACGTCGAGGATCCCGGCAGCACCCTGCTCGGCGAGCCATGCGGCGTAGGCCTGGCCCTCCTCGCCGGCGAGCGTGAGCTCTGGGGTGTACAGCCCGTCGGCGTCCTGCGCGAAGACCTTCGAACCGAAGGACGTCTGGAGCGGGTAGTGCGTGTACGGGTCGCCCGCCTCTCCGTCGCTCTGGATGAGCACGGGGAACTTGGTCCCGGCGGCCTGGCCTGCAGCCACCATCTCGTCCCAGGTGGCCGGAGCCTCGGGGGCGAGCGCGGTGTTGCGGATCAGCGCGACGTTCTCGACGCCGTAGGGCAGACCGTAGAGCTGGCCGTCGAGCGTGTAGACCTGGAGCGCGACCTCGTCGAACTCCGAGGCCTTCTCGCCGATCTCGATCGGCGCGACCACGCCGTTGTTGACGAACTCGCCGAGCCAGTCGTGCGCACCGACGGTGATGTCGGGGCCCTCACCGGTCGGGACCTGGGCGAGGAAGTCTGGGCGGACGTCCTTGAAGTTCTTCTGGACGAGGTCGACCGCGACCCCGGTCTCCTCCGTGAAGGCCTCGGCGGCAGCACCGACGGCTGCCTCGCGGGTCTCGTCCACCCAGATCGTGAGCGAACCGGCGCCGCCGGCGGCAGCCGTCGTCGCGTCGCCCGAGGCGGTGTCGTCGTTGCTGTCGTCGCTCGACCCGCAGGCCGCGAGGGTGAGGCTGGTGACCAGCGCACCGGCGAGAAGGATGCTCCGTCGCATCGTTGTGCTCCCAAAGATGAGTGATGAACCCGGCCTCCTCCGGCGAGATCCACCGTCCTTGGCCCTGATGGACCAGACCGTAGCCCGTCCCGGCGTCCCCTTGCAAGCCGTTGCAGTAACTTTCAGGCAACGATGCGAGAGTCCTTGCAGGCCAGAGGGTGAGATCGCCCAGTTCTTCACTGATCACGCGGATCTGTCGTAGCATGAGGCGCCGGTCGTCGCTCTGCAACGTCTTGCAACATGCCTCGGGGGCCACCCTCCGTGGCCACGCCCATCAGCGCTACGACAGCCCTGACGCACGACAAGGAGGTCTGGTGTGTCTCTCATCCCGCCCGAAGGCTCAGGAGCCGGCAAGACCCGCCTGACCGACCTCGCCCAGCAGGCCGGGGTCAGCACCGCGACGGTGTCGCGCGTCCTCAACGGCAAGGTCGGCGTCGCGTCCGAGACGCGTCAGGCCGTGCTCGCGGCCCTCGACGTGCTCGGCTACGAGCGCCCCGAGAAGCTGCGCAACCGGTCCGCGGGTCTCGTCGGGCTGATCGTCCCGGAGCTCACCAACCCCGTGTTCCCGGCCTTCGCGCAGACGATCGAGAGCATGCTGTCCCAGCGCGGCTACACCCCGCTGCTGTGCACCCAGTCCCCCGGCGGCACGACCGAGGACGAGTACATCGAGATGCTGCTCGACCACTCGATCGACGGCATCATCTTCGTCTCAGGTCTGCACGCGGACACCCAGGCCAGCCGCGAGCGCTACGACAGGCTGCTGGCCCGGGGCATCCCGCTCGTCTTCATCAACGGTTTCGCCTCCGACATCGAGGCCCCCTTCGTCTCGGCCGACGACACCGCCGCCATGGAGCTGTCCGTGCGCCACCTCGTCTCGCTCGGGCACCAGAAGATCGGCCTGGCCACGGGCCCAGACCGCTTCATCACGGCCCGCCGCAAGCTCGAGGGCTTCCAGGACGCCGTGCAGCGCCACCTCGGCATCGAGGACGCGAGCCCGCACGTCGCGACGTCGCTGTTCACCGTCGAGGGCGGCCAGGCCGCGGGCGGCGACCTCATCGACTCCGGGCACACCGCGATCGTCTGCGGCTCCGACCTCATGGCCCTCGGCGTCGTGCGCGCCGCCCACCAGCGCCGGTTGACGGTCCCGCACGACCTGTCGGTCGTCGGCTACGACGACTCGCCGCTCATCGCCTTCACCGACCCGCCCCTGACCACGGTGCGCCAGCCCGTCTCGGCCATGTGCCACGCGGCCATCAGCGCTCTCGTCGCCCTCCTCAACGGGGGCAGCGCACCGAGGTCCGAGCTGCTGTTCCACCCCGAGCTCATCGTCCGCAACTCGACGGGCGCCTCGCCCGACATGCGGATCCACGCCGCCCAGCGCCCGAGCTGAGCCCCCACGCCACCCCCCGATCCACCGTCTCCGACCACGAAGGACCTCTCCGCCGTGACCAACCTCGACTCGACCTCAGCCGCCGCCCCGGCCGCCGACGCCCTCGAGCTGACCAGCACCAGCCCCACAGTCTCCGTGATCCACGCGGCGAGCGACGCAGCCCGTGAGTGGTGGCGCACCGCCGTGATCTACCAGGTGTACCCGCGCTCCTTCGCCGACGCCGACGGCGACGGCATCGGTGACATCCCCGGGATCACCTCGAAGCTCGACCACTTCGTCGACCTCGGCGTCGACGCGATCTGGCTCTCGCCGTTCTACCGCTCGCCGCAGGCCGACGCCGGCTACGACGTCGCCGACTACCGCGAGGTCGACCCGCTGTTCGGCACGAACGACGACTTCGAGGCTCTCCTGGCCGGCGCGCACGAGCGTGGCCTCAAGGTGATCGCCGACCTCGTCCCGAACCACACCTCGGACGAGCACGCCTGGTTCCAGGCCGCTCTCGCCGCCGGCCCCGGCAGCCCCGAGCGGGCCCGCTACCTGTTCCGCGAGGGCCAGGGCGAGCACGGCGAGCTCCCGCCGAACAACTGGAAGTCGATCTTCGGCGGACCGGCCTGGACGCGCGTCAGCGAGCGCACCGCAGCCGCGACCGACGGCATCACCGACGGCCAGTGGTACCTGCACATGTTCGACACGCGCCAGCCCGACCTCGACTGGAACCACCCCGAGGTGCGCAGCGAGTTCGAGGACATCTTGCGGTTCTGGCTCGACCGCGGGGTCGACGGCTTCCGCATCGACGTCGCCCACGGCATGGTCAAGGCCCCGGGTCTGCCCGACTGGGACGGCGAGGTCGCGATGGTCGAGGGCTCCTCCGAGGCCCCCGGCCCCGAGGACTCCCACGAGGCCGCCGACGACGGCTCGACGGGTGCCGGCAACTCCGGGCCGATGTTCGACCAGGAGGGTGTCCACGACATCTACCGCGCCTGGCACAAGGTCCTCGCACCCTACGAGGGCGACCGTGCCCTCGTCGCCGAGGCGTGGGTCGAGCCGCTGAGCCGCCTCGCACGCTACGTGCGCAGCGACGAGATGCACCAGGCTTTCAACTTCTCGTACCTGACGACCGCCTGGGACGCCGCAGCGCTGCGTGGTGTCGTCACCGCGTCGCTCGAGGCCTCGGACGCCGTCGGCGCGCCGACCACCTGGGTGCTGTCGAACCACGACGTGGTCCGTCACGCCTCCCGCATGGGCCTCACCGGTGCTGCGGTGCGCCCGAACGGGATCGGCAAGACCGACCCGCAGCCGGACGCCGAGCTCGGTCTGCGCCGCGCCCGCGCCGCGACCCTCCAGATGCTCGGCCTCCCCGGCTCGGCGTACGTGTACCAGGGTGAAGAGCTCGGGCTGCCCGAGCACACCGACCTCGACGACGACCTCCGTCAGGACCCGGCCTGGTGGCGCTCCGGCTACACCGAGGCCGGCCGCGACGGCTGCCGCGTGCCGCTCCCCTGGGTCGCCGACGCGCCCGGCTACGGCTTCGGCCCGACCGGCAAGACCTGGCTGCCCCAGCCCGACTCCTACAAGGAGTGCGCGGCCGACGTGCAGCGCACGACCGAGGGCTCGACGTACTCCATGTACAAGGCGGCTCTCGCCACGCGTCGCGCGAAGGACCTCGGTCTCGGGTCGCTCGGCTGGGTCGAGGACTTCGCAGGGTCGGCCTCGGTGCTCGCCTTCGTCAACAACGACGTGCTCGTGCTGACGAACTTCGGCGAGTCGCCGGTCGCTCTGCCCGCAGGCGCGCAGGTGCTCATCACGAGCGGCCCGCTGTCCACGGTCGGCGAGCAGACCGCCGTGCCGCAGGACACCACGGTGTGGGTCCAGGCGTGACGGTCTCTCGGTCGCGCGACCTCTAGAACGCCCGCAGGGGGCGGTCCCGTCTGGGGCCGCCCCCTGCGGCGCGTCTGGCCGGTATCTCCTGCGGCGGGTCGGGCGGACCGCCTCCTGACCATGGGGGGTCACCGCACGGCGGCGTACCGGGCGTATGCCTCGGCGACCGTAGGCTCGTGCCATGAGCCACGTGTTCGTCAACGGCCCCGCATCCTGGAACACCCTCGTCGAGGTGGAGGCGCTCCCCGGACCGGTCAGCCAGACCATCTTCGCGTCCGGGTACCGCGACGGTCTGGGTGGCACCTCGGCGGGGAAGGCCGTCTCGCTCGCAGCACTAGGCGTCGATGTCGTCCTGAGGACGATCCTGGGAGACGACGAGCCGGGTGCCCTGGTCCGCGCCGCCCTCAGACACGAGCGCATCAGGCTCGAGACCGCCGAGGCTGACGGCGGGAGGTCCGAGCGTCATCTGAACCTCATGGCGTCCGACGGAGGTCGGCTCTCGATCTACCTCGAGCTGCCACAGGCTCTGGGCGCGCCCGACGCAGGTGCCTCCCTGCACGGAGCTGCCGTGGCCGTGCTGGACCTCGCCGTCAGCAGCATCCCGTTGATCGCGCAGGCCCGGGCCCTCGGGGTCCCGGTGTGGTGCGACGTGCACGACGACGACGGGCAGCAGGAGTTCCAGCGCCCCTTCGCCGACGGGGCCGACGTCGTGGTCGTCAGCGAGTCTCGCCTGGACGACCCGAGCGCCTACCTGCGCGACCGCGTCTCGCGCGGGGCGAGGCTCGCGGTGTGCACTCGTGGCTCCCACGGCGCGCTGGCCCTCGACGAGCACGGTTTCATCGAGGTCCAGGCCGCTCCTGTCGACGCCGTGGTCGACACCAACGGCGCTGGCGACGGGTTCGTCGCGGGCATGATCGCCGCGCACCTGGCCGGCGGGACGACTCTCGAGTCGCTCGCGCTCGGCGCGGCGACAGGCGCGATCGCCGTGACGACGGCTGACCTCGGCGCGAGGACCGCGACACCCGAGCACGCCGCAGCGCTGGCTCGACGCGTCGAGGCCCGCCGGGTCTGAAGGCCTCCTGCGCGGAGGCTGTCGACCCCACCGAGGCATCAGCCGCCTGGCGGGTCAGCCGCCGGAGACGCTCAGCTCGGCCTCGAGCAGCTTGGCGCGGTGCTCGTCGCTCAGCTCGCGGGAGGAGAGCCAGCCGTCGGGGACGTGAGGCTTCTTGGGGCTGCCCTGACGGCCTCGCTGGCCCTCTGCGTCCTTGCCGGGGTACGGCTGGTCGTGGTCGAGGGCGTCGAGGTGCGTGCGCAGCTCGGCGAGGGACGAGACCATCGCGAGGGCACGGCGCGCGTCGCCGCCGACGGCATAGCCCTTGAGGTACCAGGCCATGTGCTTGCGGAGGTCGCGGGTGCCCTTGTCCTCGTCCTGGAAGAACTCGGCCATGAGCTCGCCGTGCCTGTAGATCGTCTCGGCGACGTACCCGAGCCCGGGCGTGACCCGCTCGTCGGAGCCGTTGAAGGCGGCCATGAGGTCGGCGAAGAGCCACGGCCGCCCCTGGCAGCCACGCCCGACGACCACACCGTCGCAGCCGGTCTGGCGGACCATCTCGAGAGCGTCCTCAGCCGACCAGATGTCGCCGTTGCCGAGCACGGGGATGCTCGTGACGGTCTCCTTGAGCTGACGGATCGCGGACCAGTCGGCCGTCCCCGAGTAGTACTCGGCAGCGGTCCGGGCGTGCAGCGCGACGGCTGCGACACCGGCCTGCTCGGCGATCAACCCCGCCTCGAGGTACGTGAGGTGCTCGTCGTCGATCCCCTTGCGCATCTTGATGGTCACCGGGACGTCGTGCCGTGCGCCGGCCTCGACGGCCGCGTCGACGATGCGGGTGAAGAGCTCGCGCTTCCACGGCAGGACCGCGCCACCGCCCTTGCGGGTGACCTTGGGGACCGGGCAGCCGAAGTTGAGGTCGACGTGGTCGGCACGTCCCTCCCCCGCGATGATCTCGACGGCCGCGCCGACGGTCGCCGGGTCCACGCCGTACACCTGCGCGGAGCGGGGTGACTCGCCGTCTTCGAAGGTCACGATGCGCAGTGCCTGCTCGTTGCGCTCGACGATCGCGCGGGACGTGACCATCTCGGCGACGTACAGCCCGCCCGGTCCGTGCTCGCGGCAGAGCTTGCGGAAGGCGGTGTTCGTCACGCCCGCCATGGGTGCCAGGACCACCGGCGACGGCACCGTGTGCTGGCCGATGCGCAACGGCGGCAGGAACGGTGTGGCCTGGGCAGACGCGCCCGTCCCGTCCGTGGGCGCGCCGGTCGCTTCGAGGGTGGTCGTGGAAGTCATTCCTCCAGTATCCCACCGTCGCCGCGAGAGGCGGGTGCTCCGGCGGACGAGACGCCTGTCACCGATGCGACCGGACGACCGCCTGCCCTCGGCTAGGGGACGCGGGACGGTCCCGAGCATGCCGTGAGCCTCAGCACCCGCCGATCTCCTCGACGCTGGTCGCGCGCCACGAGCTCCACCGGGCGGGTTCGACGCCCCGCACGCAGGCGTGGGTCTCCGGGGCGCCCGGTGTCGGCCTCCGCTCGGCGCAGACCACGAAGGTCGTGGACCGGTGACGGATCTCGACGCGTGCGCTCGTGCCGTCCTCGCTGAGCCGCTCGGCCAGGACCCTAAATCCGTCGATCTCGGTGATGCCCGCGTACTGCCGCACGGCGTGCTCGGCCACCTGTGCGGGCTGGCTGAAGGCTGAGCGGCCGCGAAGGTGCTCGGAGACCACCCGACCGTCGACGTAGGCGTCGAGCACCTCGGCCGCAGTCTCGTCGACGAGCCGGCTGTAGTGCAGACCGTGCGGCAGCAGCACGACGTTCGCCGCGAAACGGTCTCCTCCCACGTGGGTGCACTCCCACACGTCGACGTCGTCGCGTGCGGACATGCCGGGGAGCAACGGCCGGCCGAGCTCGGCGCAGCACACGTCGCGACGCCCGTGGGTGCACACGAGGACGAGAGGGAGGTCGTGCGGCTCCCCCGCCGTCGGTCGGTCTCCCACGACAGCTGTCACGACGTCGAGCGTCAGCAGGTCGTCGTAGGTCTCGATCTCGAAACGGCGGACCCAGGGGCCGTCGGGGTGCGTCGACGCGAGGAAGCAGACGGGCCTGGTGACGGTTCGCGAGCGCGGGCGACGGATCAGCACCACCCGGACGCCAGGCTGCCCCAGGTGCTCGAGCACCGCGTCGGGGAGGATGCCCTCGGGTGCCTCGGAGGGCCAGGGACCAGGGTGCTCGACGAGCGCCCATGCGTCTGCCCGGCCCGCGGCTCCTGCCATCGGCTCGTCGAGATCGCGGGAGATCAGCGCGCAGCCGACGCGGCGTGGCCTGCGGGACGTGCCATCGGGCTGTCCGTCGCTCATGCTCGCTCCCGAGGACCGCAGGCGTCATCCGTCGTGTCTGCCGAGGTGGTCCGCGCGCACGGTGCTGGGGAGGAGATCATCGCGGCAAGGCTACCCTCACCTCGCAGGCCGAGAGGGCGTCAGCTGCTGCCGAAGCCGGCCCGTGTCATGGTCCCCCAGACGGCCTTCTTCTTCCGCAGGCTGGCCCACCACCCCTGCAGGCGCCAGAGCGCGGTCAGCTGCCTGTAACCGATGTTCTCGGCGACGGAGGCGAGGACGATCGCACCGAGGTCGCGCCAGCGTGCGTACCTGTGGAACGAGATCTCCTCGACGAGCAGCGCTGCGCAGGTGACGAAGAAGGCGTACACGTAGGCCACGAGGAGGAAGGCCACGGCGAACGGGACGTTGACCACCCCGAGGAGCAGCCCGAGCGGCACGACGATCACGCCGACGACCTCGAGGAGCGGGGCGAAGAGCTCGAAGAACCAGTAGTACGGGAGCGCCACCATGCCGATGCGCCCGTAGCGCGGGTTGAAGGTCATGCGCCTGTAGCCCCAGAGGACCTCCCACAGACCGCGGTGCCAGCGACGTCGTTGGCGTCCGAGGACCGCGAGGGTGTCGGGGACCTCGGTCCAGCTCACGGGCTCGGCGACGAACACGACCCTGTAGTCGCGCTTCGAGTCCTTCATCATCTTGTGGATGCGCATGACGAGCTCGAAGTCTTCGCCGATCGAGTCGGCGTCGAGCCCGCCGGCCTCGAGGAGGATGTCCCGGCGGAACATGCCGAAGGCTCCCGAGATGAGGATGAGCGCGTCGGCCTGCGACCACCCGGCACGGCCGAGCAAGAAGGAGCGCAGATACTCGACCACCTGGATGCGGGCCACGACCGAGCGTGGCATCCGCACGTCGACGACGCGGCCACCGACCACACGGCAGCCGTTCGCCGCGCGGATGACCCCACCCGTCGCGACCACGTTCTGCGGGTCGTCGGCGAAGGGCTTGGACACGACGAGCAGGGCGTCGGGGTCGAGGACGGAGTCTGCGTCGACCATGACGACGAGGTCGCGCGAGGCGACGTTGATCCCCATGTTGAGGCTGTCCGAGCGCCCGGAGTTCTCCTTGTCGACGACCACCAGCGGGATGCTCTCGTCGGCGGGGACCCACACGTCACGCACCGCCCCGCGGACCTCGATCCGCCCCGCGACGTCCCGCCCGCTGCGCACGAGGCCGAAGGTCTCGACGAGCCTCTCGAGGGTCGCATCGGTGCTGCCGTCGTTGATGACCACGACCTCGTGGTCCGGGTACCGCAGGTCGAGGACCGAGCGCACCGAGTCGAGGATGACGTTCGCCTCGTTGTACGCGGGCAGCAGGACGGAGACCCCCGGGGTCAGGGGCGACCGTGCGGCGCTCGTCGTCCCGGAGAACTGCGTTCGCCGCAGGTGCCTGCCGAAGTTCACGCTCGCGAGGATGATGAGCACGAGGTACGAGGTGTTGATGAGGAAGAAGTAGAGCAGGAGCCAGGGGCCCGAGACGTCGAAGAACGTCAGGAGGGCGTCCCGCACAGGGTCGAGCGTCACCGGTCGCCTCCTGCGGTCTCACGGGACGGTGTCGCAGCGGTGGCGAGCCGGCGGACGTCGGGGTCCTCGTCGTCTCGAAGCAGGGCGAGGTGCGCCCTGGCCGGTGGGAAGGGCATCTCGCCGAGGGTGCGCGTCGCCGCGACCCTGACGACCGACGCCTCGGTCGGGTCAGTCGCGGCGGCGAGGGCCGGGACGGCCCAGGCACCGCCGAGCCGCGCGAGCGCTCGGGCAGCCTGGACCCGGACCGTCACCGACGGGTCGGTCAGCCCGCGGTCTGCGACGGCTCGGGCCGTCGCGAGCACGAGCAGCTCCGCCGACACGGCGATGGCTGTGAGCCGGACGACCTCGTCGTCGGCGGCGAGGCCGGCCTCGAGCGCTGCCGTGTCGGTCTCGCCCGACCCGAGGAGCGCCGTCCCCACGACGCTCGGCGGGACGTCGGATCCCGGGCGCAGGGAGTCGAGGAGGATCGACGTGAGGTGCGGGTCGCCAATCTGGCCGAGCGCACGCGCGGCGACGGTGCGGACCTCGATGTTCGGGTCGGAGAGCAGACGGACGAGTCCTCGTCGTCCGGAGACGTGCCCGACGAGCCCGATGACCTCTGCGGCCCGCGCCCGCCGCACGGCGCTGCGGGACTGCGTCGCGGCGAGGGCACGCTCGAGGGTGCCGCGCTGGATGAGCACCTGGACCAGGGCGTCGCGGACCTCGCCCCGCACAGAGTCGAAGGCGGCGAGGACGAAGGTCTCAGCGGTCGGCCACAGCGTGTCAGGGAGAGCTGCGACGGCCTCGCAGGCCGGCGCGACCTCCTCGTCCTCGGCGGTGAGGACCTCCAGGACGAGGGGCTTCACCTGGGCGGTGCGCTCGTCGTGGCGCCGTGCCCGGCGTGCTCGAGAGAGCCTCACGGCGACTGTCGCGACCAGCAGCGCCGTGCAGCACACGACGAGCACCACCAGCGTGCCGATCAGCACAGACCAGGAGAGCGTCACCACGTCAGGACTGACTGCGTGCGAGCATCGCCTTGACGCGCACGAGCAGCTCCCGGGGGCTGAAGGGCTTAGTCATGTACTCCCCGGCGCCTGCTCCGAAGCCCGACTCGACATCGCGCTCCTGGGTCTTCGCGGTGAGCAGCAGCACCGGGGTGGTCGCGGTCTGCTCGGCGTCACGGAGCCTGCGGAGCACGTCGATGCCCGACATCCCCGGCATCATGACGTCGAGCACCACGAGGTCGAAGGACCCGTTCAGCCCGAGCTCGAGACCGGTGATCCCGTCGTTCGCCTGGGTGACGTCGAAGCCCGCGTTCGTGAGCTTGAGCGCGAGCAGGTCGCAGATGTCGTGGTTGTCGTCGACGACGAGCACCTTGCCCAGTGTCATGTGCCTTCAGCCCCCTGGAAGATCATGCCGACCACCCTAGGTCAGGTCGTCGCACCTGGCACGGGGAGGACGACGTGTGCTCGGTGGCTCGACGTGGCCGTCCGACGGCTCCGCCCAGGGTGATCGAGGCGGGCTCTCGCGGAGCGGTCACGAAACATGCCTGAAACACTGGGGCCCTTCCATGAAACACACGGGCCTTAGCGTGCCCAGAGCGAATGTCACCGATGGAGAGCTGGATCATGACTGCCAACCACGTCCGAAGCCAGGCGATCACCGAGGTCCTCAACCGCCCCGCCGTGCAGACAGCCGAGACGCAGCCGCTGAGCGAGACCTGGGCGACCGACGTCTTCAACCTCGCGAAGATGGAGGAGGCGCTCTCCAAGACCGCCTTCAAGGCCGTCAAGAAGACCGTCAAGACCGGCGAGCCGCTCGACCCGGCCACGGCTGACATCGTCGCCGCCGCGATGAAGACCTGGGCGATGAGCAAGGGTGCGAAGTTCTTCTCGCACGTGTTCTACCCGCTCACCAACATCACGGCCGAGAAGCACGACGGGTTCATCGTCACCAACGCCGACGGTCACGCGATCACCGAGTTCACCGGCAGCCTGCTCATCAAGGGTGAGCCCGACGGCTCGTCCTTCCCCAACGGCTCGCTGCGCATGACGAACGCTGCGCGCGGGTACACGGCCTGGGACCCGACGAGCCCCGCGTACATCATGTGGACCGCCAACGGCGCGACCCTGATGATCCCCTCGGTCTTCATGTCCTGGACCGGGGAGTCCCTCGACAAGAAGATCCCCCTGCTCCGCTCGATCTCCGCGATGGACGCCTCCGCGCGCCGGGTCCTGACGCTCATGGGTGAGACGGACGTCGCGCCGCTCGACGCGAGCTGCGGCCCCGAGCAGGAGTACTTCCTCGTCGACCAGCACTTCGCCGCTGCTCGCCCGGACCTGCTGCTCTCCGGCCGGACGCTCTTCGGCGCCCCGCCCGCCAAGGGCCAGGAGTTCGACGACCACTACTTCGGGGCGATCCCCGAGCGCGTCCAGGTGTTCATGCAGGCCTTCGAAGAGAAGCTCTACCGCCTGGGCATCCCCGCCAAGACCCACCACAACGAGGTCGCCCCCGGGCAGTTCGAGATCGCGCCGTACCACGAGTCCGCCAACGTCGCCGCGGACCACCAGCAGCTGCTCATGACCGTCATGAAGGCGACCGCCGCCGAGCACGGGTTCCTGTGCCTGCTGCACGAGAAGCCCTTCGCCGGCCTCAACGGCTCGGGCAAGCACGTCAACTGGTCGGTCGGGAACTCGACCCAGGGCAACCTGCTGGACCCGGGGACCTCGCCCGAGCACAACTTGAACTTCCTGCTCTTCTGCGGCGCGGTCATCCGCGGCGTGCACAAGTACGGACCGCTGCTGCGCGCCGTCATCGCCTCGGCGTCCAACGACCACCGCCTCGGTGCCAACGAGGCCCCGCCGGCGATCCTCTCGGTCTACCTCGGCGACCAGCTCGAGGGTGTCTACAACGACATCAAGGCAGGCAAGATCTCGGTCTCGACCGACGGCGGCATGATGGACCTCGGTCTGTCGCAGATCCTCAACTTCCAGCGTGACCCGGGCGACCGCAACCGCACGTCGCCCTTCGCCTTCACGGGCAACCGCTTCGAGTTCCGTGCCGTCGGGTCCTCGCAGTCGATCTCCGGGCCGCTCACAGCCCTCAACACCATGCTGGCCGACTCCCTCACCTGGGTCGCCGACCAGCTCGAGAAGCAGCTCGACGCCGGGCTGACGCGCCCCGAGGCCGTCGCTGTCGTCGTCAAGGAGCTCATGGAGCTGCACGGCGACGCCGTCTTCGGCGGCGACGGCTACTCCTCCGACTGGCACGAGGCCGCCGTGTCGGACCGCGGCCTGCGCAACCTGCCGACGAGCGCCGAGGCGCTCCCGGTCTACACCGAGCCCGACGTCATCGCGCTCTTCGAGCGGACCGGCGTGCTCTCGGCGATCGAGCTCAACGCCCGGTACGAGGTGTACTCCGAGCAGTACATCAACTCGATCGCGGTCGAGGCTCGCCTCGTGATCGACATGGCCCGGACGGTCATCTACCCGACCGCCCTCAAGTACGCCGCAGACCTGGCGACCACGTACTCGGTCGCCAACGAGGTCGGGGTGTCCTTCGACACCACGCAGGTCAAGGTCATCGCCGAGAACGCGAACCTGCTGCTCTCGACCGTGACGGAGCTGGAGTCCGCGCTCGCGCAGCACGACTTCGCGGACACGAAGGCTCACATGGAGCACTCGGCCACCTCGGTCCGGACCCTCATGGAGACAGCCCGCGGGTATGCAGACGCCCTCGAGGCCCAGGTGGACGACGCCGTCTGGCCGCTGCCGAAGTACCGCGAGATGCTCTTCATCAAGTAGCGGCCTCGCTCCCTCTCCAGGCTGACGACGCCTGCCAGGGGACGAGCCGAGCGAGCCTGGCCCGGCGTACCGAGGTGTGCGCCGGGCCAGGCTCGCTCTCTGGGCAGAGACATGGGAGGGCTCCTCGTGGCACTCTCACCGGGCGCCGACGGCTCGCTCGCCCTCACTTCTCAGGTGGACCGATGCCCCTAGGCCGCAAGTTCGCCGTGCTCTGGAGCGCGAACGCGCTGTCGAACCTGGCGGACGGGATCGCCTTCGTCTCGATGCCGCTCCTCGCGGCGTCCATGACCGACGACCCTCGTCTCGTGGCGGGGCTCGCGACGCTCTACGCCCTCGTCCGCCTCCTGGTGGCACTGCCCGTCGGCGTGTGGGTCGACCGGGCAGACCGTCGCACGCTCATGGTGACCGCCAACCTGCTGCGGGGCGGTGCGCTGGTGGCCCTCGCGCTCACGGTCCACCTCGGCGTCTCGTCGCTGGCCGTCCTCTACGCGACGATGGCCGTCGTGGGGACGCTGGAGAGCATGGTCGACAGCGCGGCCGTGGCCATGGTGCCCTCGCTCGTCGACCGCGATCGTCTCGACACCGCCAACGGCCGGATCGCTGCGGGCCAGCTCATCGCCGACGAGCTCGCCGGTCCACCGCTCGGCGGGTTCCTCTTCGCGCTCGCAGCGGCCGCGCCCGTCCTCGCGACGGGAGGCCTGTGGGCCCTGGCGGGCCTCGTCGCCCTCGCGCTCCCGGTGCGTGGATCGTCGAGAGCACCGTCGGACGCCGTGGTGCCTCGCCCGTCGGTCTTCGCGGAGGCTCGTGACGGCATCGTCTGGCTCGCGCACCACAGGGTCGTGGGTGGCCTAGCGCTGATCGGGGCGCTGGCCAGCGTCGGGTACATGCTGCCGTTCTCCATCCTCGTCCTGGTCGCCGAGGAGCGGCTCGGGCTGGACGGCACCGGTTACGGTCTGCTGCTCGCCTTCTCGGCGGTCGGTGGGCTGCTCGGGTCTGCCCTCGCCCCTCGGCTGCGGCGGCGCCTGGGCTACAGGTGGACGATCGTCGCCAGCCTCACCCTCGCCGCGGTGACGCTCACAGGGCTTTCCCTGACGAGTGACCCGCGGGTCGCGGGCGTGCTGCTCGCGCTGTACATCCTGCACGCCGTCGTCTGGAGCATCTGCGCCCTCTCGCTGCGCCAGCGGCTGATCCCCGACGGGCTGCTCGGACGTGTCGGAGCAGCCGCGCGCGTGCTCGGGCTGCTGGGCCTGGCAGTCGGGTCGGCGCTGGGCGGCGTGCTGGCGTCGGTCGACCTGGTGATCCCAGTCGTGGCCGGTGCCGTCGTCTTCGCCGGGTGCTGCGTGCTCGCAGCGGTCACGCTGCGCGGCGACCTGACGCCGCACTCACCACGCCTCGCTGAGGGCCGCCCACAGGCCGACGCGCCTGCCGGGGAGCACTAGAACCTGCCCTGCCCTGCCCTGCCCTGCCCTGCCCTGCCCTGCCCTGCCCGCGCAGCGGACCACAGGTCCGGCAATCAGCGTCGACGCGTCTCACCCCGCAGCGACGTAGCGATCGCTGCGGCTCCGCAGAGCGCGAACAGGGCGCCGAGCGCGCCGACGGGGCCTTCGCCCGCGGTCCACACGAGGAGCACGATCCCGGCGACGAGCGCTGCTCCGCCCAGACCCGCGCGCCACCGAGCCGCGCGGTGCGGGTCGGTCCGAGCCTCACGCACCGGCCACGGCACGCGACGACCGTTGCGGAGCCGGCCCGGGTGGTCCAGGGGACCAGGACCGTTGACCACGCGACCGGCGGGGTCGACCCACGCTCCCGTGCCGACCTCGGGGCAGCTGTGGTGCACGGTCCGCGACACCGTCTCGAAGTCTGCTGGTGACCGCCGGTACATGACGGTGATCCGCACGTCGGTCTCGACGTGGCCGTCGTGGTGCAGCGCGTCGTAGCGGCACACGCGGACCTGTCGGCCGCGCCACCGAGACGGGCGCACAGAGGCGACGGCGCGGACGGCGAGCGGGCGGTCGTCAGGGTGGTCGTCGGAGGGCACCCGACGATGGTCACACGACGACACCCGCCGGGCACGGTCTGCCACGCCTCTCCCCCGGACGACGACGCCCGCGCCACGACCCGTGGAGGGCCGAGACGCGGGCGTCAGACATGCAAGCACCGGGCGACGCGTGGTGCGCCGCCCAGCAGGCGTCAGGCTCCGAGGAGCCGCGCGCCGAGGTACGCGGTGACCTGGTCGAGGGCGACGCGCTCTTGCGACATGTCGTCGCGGTGGCGGATCGTCACGGCCTGGTCCTCGAGGGTGTCGAAGTCGACGGTGATGCAGAACGGCGTCCCGATCTCGTCCTGGCGGCGGTAGCGGCGCCCGATCGCACCGGCGTCGTCGAAGTCGACGTTCCAGTGCTTGCGGAGCTCGGCCGCGAGGTCGCGCGCCTTGGGCGAGAGCTGCTCGTTGCGCGACAGCGGCAGGACCGCGGCCTTGACCGGCGACAGGCGCGGGTCGAGCTTGAGCACGGTGCGGGTGTCGAC
Source organism: Sanguibacter biliveldensis (assembly GCF_033798665.1). Lineage (NCBI taxonomy): Bacteria > Bacillati > Actinomycetota > Actinomycetes > Micrococcales > Sanguibacteraceae > Sanguibacter > Sanguibacter biliveldensis. Next base: position 1,540,662 of record NZ_CP138359.1, on the reverse strand, counting down.
ACCACCCTTCGCGTTGGGGGCCTCGTCCTCGGTGTACGCCTCAGCGAGGAACGCCATGAGCGAGCGGGTCAGGCCGGCCGCGGGCTCGATGACGTACGGCACCCAGCGCTCGTTCTTGCCCTGGTCGAAGTAGCTGAGGTCCTTGCCGGAGTGCTCCGAGTGCGTCTTGAGGTCGAAGTCGGTGCGGTTCGCGATGCCCTCGAGCTCGCCCCACTCGCTCCCTGTGAAGCCGAAGCGGTACTCGATGTCGACGGTGCGCGTGGAGTAGTGCGACAGCTTCTCCTGCGGGTGCTCGTACAGGCGCAGGTTGTCACGGCTGATGCCGAGGTCCACGTACCAGGCCGTGCGCAGGTCGATCCAGTACTGGTGCCACTCGGCGTCCGTGCCCGGCTCGACGAAGAACTCCATCTCCATCTGCTCGAACTCGCGCGTGCGGAAGATGAAGTTCCCGGGCGTGATCTCGTTGCGGAAGGACTTGCCGATCTGGCCGATGCCGAAGGGCGGCTTCTTGCGGCTCGCGCCGACGACGTTGGCGAAGTTCACGAAGATGCCCTGCGCGGTCTCGGGGCGCAGGTAGTGCAGCCCGGACTCGTCCTCGACGGGGCCGAGGTACGTCTTGAGCATCATGTTGAAGTCGCGCGGCTCGGTCCACTGCCCACGGGTCCCGCAGTTGGGGCAGGCGATCTCGGCGAGGCCGCCCTCGGGGGCGCGACCCTTCTTCTCCTCGAACTCCTCGAGCATCTGGTCTTCGCGGAAGCGCTTGTGGCACGAGAGGCACTCGGTCAGCGGGTCGGTGAACACCCCGACGTGGCCGGAGGCCTCCCAGATCTTGCGCGGCAGGATGACTGCCGAGTCGAGGCCCACGACGTCGTCGCGGCTGGTGACCATCGTCCGCCACCACTGGCGCTTGATGTTCTCCTTGAGCTCGACACCGAGGGGCCCGTAGTCCCAGGCGGAGCGCGAACCTCCGTAGATCTCGCCGGACTGGAAGACGAAGCCACGACGCTTCGCGAGGGAGATGGCGGCATCGAGACGGGAGGGCGCTTGGGCCACAGTGATCACTCCAAGAACATCGGTGCCCGCACGTGGCTCGTGGGGCAGAGGTGGTCGACGCACGTCGTGCGCCGGCTCCCAGGTTACTCGCCGGCGCGTGCCCGACCTGCGTCGGGCTCGCCCGCGACGACCCGGCCGTCCACACCGAGGCCACACCGGCTGCCCGTCCACAGCCTGCGCGGACGAGCGCCCGCGCCCCTGGCTCACCTCGCTAGCCTGGCCAGGACAGATCGAGGACGACCGAGAGCCCGACCCGCCAGCGACCAGCACCTGGAGCACCATGACGACACCTCGACCGGCAGGCGCCTGGTACCGCACCGCACGGGCCGCAGGGCTGCTCGGGCCCGACGGGTCCGTGGCACCGACGATCTTCGCCGAGATGTCAGCGCTGGCGGCCTCGACCGGGGCGATCAACCTCGGGCAAGGGTTCCCCGAGGACGACGGGCCGGAGTTCGTCCGTGAGGCTGCGGTGAGCGCGATCCGTGCCGGGGTCAACCAGTACCCGCCAGGACCGGGCACGCCCGAGCTGCTGCGCGCTGTCGCGCAGCACCAAGAGCGCCGCTACGGGCTGCACGTCGACCCGAGCTCCGAGGTCCTCGTGACGGCCGGAGCGACCGAGGCGATCACCGCGACGCTGCTCGCGCTCTGCGAGCCCGGGGACGAGGTCGTGACCCTCGAACCCTTCTACGACTCCCACGCGGCGGCGATCGCGCTCGCCGGGGCCGTCCACCGGACGGTGCCGCTGCGACGGGCTGCCGTCTCGACGAGCACCGACGTCCGGGAGCACAGCGCAGGTCGAGAGCACGCCGAGCCGCCCGCCCGCTTCGCGCTCGACGTCGAGGCGCTGCGGGCGACCGTCGGACCGCAGACCCGGATCATCCTCGTCAACACCCCGCACAACCCCACCGGGACGGTCCTGACGCGCCCCGAGGTCGAGGAGATCGCGGCCGTCGCGCAGCGCCACGACGTGATCGTCGTGACCGACGAGGTGTACGAGCACCTGACCTTCGACGGCACAGAGCACATCCCGGTGGCGACCCTGCCAGGGATGGCAGACCGGACCGTGACGATCTCCTCGGCCGGCAAGACCTTCTCGCTCACGGGATGGAAGATCGGTTGGCTGCACGCGCGCGCCGACCTGGTCACCGCGATCCGCACCGTGAAGCAGTACCTCACCTACGTCAACGGTGCGCCGTTCCAGCCGGCCGTCGCGCTCGCGCTCACCGACCCTCGCGGAGAGGAGGCGGTCCAGGCGCTCGCGTCGTCGCTCGCACGGCGCCGTGACCTGCTGTGCGACGGGCTGGTGACGGCCGGCTTCGACGTCGTCGTGCCGCAGGGCACGTACTTCGTCGTGGCCGACGGCGCTCCCCTCGGCTACGACGACGGGGTCGACCTCGCGCGGCGGCTGCCAGAGCTCGCCGGGGTGGTCGGCGTTCCCGTCAGCGCGTTCTGCCATGCCGGCTCGGAGACGGCAGCGCTGTTCAGGTCGAGCATCCGCTTCACCTTCGTCAAGACCGAGGCGAGCATCGAGCGTGCAACCCGGCAGCTCGCCGCGCTGGGTGGCCGGTGAACCAGCACGGCCTTGACGCCAGCAGGCTGGTCGGCGACGACGCTCGCCGCCCGTGACCCACGAGACAGCGCAGGGGTTTGACACCCCTCCCCCGCACAATTGAGAATGATGCTCATGAACATGTCCCGGTCTCGTGTCCCAGCTGCCCTCGCGGTGAGCGCCCTCGGCGCTGCGCTCGCCCTCACCGGCTGCAGCAGCTCGGACACCCCGGACGACGGACGCCTCCAGGTGCTCGCCTCGTTCTACCCGCTCCAGTTCATCACCCAGGAGATCGGCGGCGACCTGGTCGACGTCAGCTCGCTGACTCCCTCGGGCGCCGAGCCGCACGACCTCGAGCTCTCCCCTGCCGCCGCCCGCGGCGTCGGCGAGGCGGACCTCGTCGTCTACCTCTCGGACTTCCAGCCGGCCGTGGACGACGCGATCGCCCAGCGCGAGCCCGCCCACGTCGTCGACGCCGCCGACTCCGCGAACCTCGAGGCTCACGAGCTCCAGGGCGCAGAGGGCGACGAAGAGCACGCAGTGCACGAGGGCGAAGAGCACTCGGCCGACGACGGGCACGACCACGGCACGCTCGACCCGCACTTCTGGCTCGACCCCGAGCGCCTCGCCGCGGTGAGCGCCGACGTCGTCGCCGAGCTGTCGGCGATCGACCCCGACAACGCCGACACCTACGCGCAGCGCGGCGAAGAGCTCGCAGCCTCGCTGACCGAGCTCGACACGACCTTCACCGAGGGCCTCGCCCAGTGCGACTCCCAGCTGCTCGTCACCTCCCACGAGGCCTTCGGCTACCTCGCTGAGCGTTACGGGCTCGAGCAGGTCGGGATCTCAGGCATCGACCCCGAGGGCGAGCCGTCGCCCGCGCGCCTCAAGGAGGTCTCCTCGATCATCAAGGACCGCGGCGTGACGACCATCTACTTCGAGACGCTCGTCAGCCCGAAGGTCACCGAGACCCTCGCCTCCGACCTCGGCATCACCAGCGCCGTCCTCGACCCGATCGAGAGCCTGTCCGACCCCGACGGGGACTACCGTTCTGTCATGCTGACCAACCTCGAGGCGCTCCAGGCAGGCCTGGGCTGCGCATGAGCCAGACCATCACCTCCGACGAGACCAGCGCGAGCGACGGCCCCGGCTCGTCGGCCGCCCCGGCGATCGAGGCGCACGGCATCCACGTGTCGATCGACGGCAGCCACATCTTGCGCGGGATCGACCTCACGGTCCGCTCGGGCGAAGTCGTGGCACTCCTGGGAGCCAACGGCTCGGGCAAGTCCACGCTCGTCCGCTCGCTCGTCGGCATCCTGCCGACCACGCACGGCACCGTCGCCATCCACGGCACCCCGCTCGGCCGCGACGTCCCCTGGCAGCGCATCGGTTACGTCCCGCAGCGCGTGAGCGCCTCGACGGGAGTGCCGTCGACAGCCCTCGAGGTCGTCTCGTCAGGACTGCTCTACGGGCGCCGCATCCGCCTGCCACGCTCGGCGCGCGCCGACGCCCTCGACGCGCTCGAGCGGGTCGGTCTCGCCGACCGGGCCGACCGCGCCGTCGGCGAGCTCTCCGGCGGGCAGCAGCAGCGCGTGCTCATCGCACGGGCTCTCGCCCGCAAGCCCGACCTGCTCGTCCTCGACGAGCCCGTCGCCGGGGTGGACCATCCGAGCCAAGAAGCCTTCGCAGCGACGCTCACGGCACTCGTCGAGCAGGGCACGACCATCCTCGTGGTCCTCCACGAGCTCGGGACCTTCGCACCGCTGATCTCGCGCACCGTCGTGCTCCAGCACGGCACCAAGGTGCACGACGGAGCGCCGCTGGTCCCGCTGGGCGACCACGGAGCCCCCGGCCACGACCACGTGCACCCGCACCACGACGAAGAGCCCGGCTCGTCACTCATCCAGGACACAGGATTCCCCTCATGACGACCTTCTTCACCGAGCTCAGCGGCATGCTCACCGACCCCTTCATGCGCCGGTCGCTCACAGCCGCGATCATCGTCGGCCTCACAGCGCCGGTCATGGGCACCTACCTCGTCCAGCGCAAGCTCTCGCTGCTCGGCGACGGCATCGGGCACATCGCGCTCACGGGTGTCGCCGTCGGGTGGCTGGTCGGCTCGACCATGGGCCTCGTCAAGAGCGACGCCCTCGCGATCCCCGGAGCAGTGGTCGCCGCGGTCCTCGGCTCGGTCGCGATCGAGCTGGTCCGCGAGCGCGGCCGCACGAGCGGTGACGTCGCCCTCGCGCTGATGTTCTACGGAGGGATCGCCGGCGGAGTGCTGATCATCGGCATCGCGGGCGGGACCAACGCGAACCTCATGTCGTACCTCTTCGGGTCGATCTCGACGGTGACCATCACCGACCTGTGGTTGACGGTCGGCCTGGGCGCGATCATCTTGCTCGTCGGGGTGGGGCTCAGCTCGGCGCTGTTCAGTGTCTCCCACGACGAGGACTTCGCCCGTGCCTCGGGTCTCCCGGTCCGCGGCCTGAACATCGCGATCGCGATCATCGCTGCGCTGACCGTCACGGTGTCGATGCGCGTGGTCGGTCTGCTGCTCGTCAGCGCGCTGATGATCATCCCCGTCGCCGTGGCGCAGCTGGTCACCACGTCGTTCCGCCGGACGATGATGGTGGCTGTCGGGATCGGCGTCGCGGTCTGCGTCGTCGGCCTGTCCATCACGTACTGGCTGCCGCAGTCGCCCGGCGCGATGATCGTCGTCCTCGCGATCGCCCTGTACGCCGTCGTGGCGGCGCTGCGGCCGCTCGTGGTGAGGCGCCGCACAGAGTCGCGCGACCCCCACCCCGATATACTCGACGACGTCACACTCGACCAGGGAGCCCCCAGATGCAGCGCATGACCCGGCAGCGGACCGCGATCGCGGACCTGCTCGAGTCCGTGGAGGACTTCCGCAGCGCGCAGCAGCTCCACGAGATCCTGCGGGCCCGCGGCGACAGCACAGGCCTCGCGACGGTGTACAGGACCCTCCAGGGTCTGGCCGACGCCAAGCAGGTCGACGTCTTGCGGACCGCCGAGGGCGAGAGCCTCTACCGCCGGTGCGAGCGCTCCGAGCACCACCACCACCTGGTCTGCCGCAGCTGCGGCGCCACTGTCGAGATCGACGGCCCGACAGTCGAGTCCTGGGCGACCCTCGTCGGGTCGACCCACGGCTTCACCGAGATCGAGCACACCATCGAGCTCTTCGGCACGTGCTCCGACTGCGCTGCCGCAGCGGGCACCTCCTGACCCGACGCCGGCCGGACCGTGCCTGAACAGCTCGAGAGCGCTCCCTTCGCCGCCATCTTCGGGTTCTTCTTCGCCGTGGCCTTCGTCCGGACACTGGTCACGTACGGGATCGCACGCATCGTCGCCGGCCAGGCCCTCGACGGCACCCGGGCCCACAACCGGGTCCTGGCACGGGTCCATGTCTGGTCGCTGACACCCCGAGCGCGGCGGGCCACGGCCTTCGTCCACCGCTGGGGAGTGCTCGCCGTGCCGATGAGCTTCTGCGCCGTGGGCACCAAGACTGTGGTCAATGCCGCGGCGGGCCTGACCCGCATGCCCTTCACGACGCGGTACCTGCCCGCTCTCGTGGCGGGCTGCCTGATCCACGCGACGATCTACGCGACCGTCGGGTGGGCGGCATGGACAGCCGCGCTCGCCGCCGCGACCGGGTCGGTGCGGGTGGCCGTCGCTCTCGGCGGGTTCGTCCTGCTCACCGTACTCGTGGTGCTGCACGCACGGCGCGTGCGCCGGAGCCGGGCGACGACCGAGACGTCAGAGTCATGAGCAGCCGGTGCGTCCCCCGGCCGGGACCGCGCTAGGCCGCAGGGCTGCGCTCAGCGGTCGCCGACCGGGCTCGCACAGATCCCGTCGCCCTCCTCATCCCCCTCCACGACGACGGGTCCTCGCACAGCCAGGGTCGAACGGACCTACTCGGACGACAGCGCGAGCGTGGGGGTGAGCCGCGCGGCCCTCACGGAGGGGGCGATCCCCGCAAGCACCCCCGTCACCAGCGACGCCACGATCCCTACGCAGACCACGCCGAGCGGGATGACGACCGGCCACCCGCGGGAGGTCGCCCAGACCACCGTCACGACTGCCCCTCCTGCGCTGCCGAGCACACCGCCGGCCAGGCACAGGCAGAGCGCCTCGGTCATGAACTGCGTCCGGATGGACGCACGCTGGGCGCCGAGCGCGCGTCGCAGCCCGATCTCGCGCCTGCGCTCCAGCACGGAGGCGAAGAGCGTGTTCGCGATCCCGACGCCTCCGACCAGCAGGGCGACGCCGGCGAGCCCGACGGACATGCCCGCGAAGGTCGCACCGCTCGCCTGCTTCGCTGCGATGACGTCAGACGGGCGGCTGACGAGCACCCGTCCAGGAGACTCGGGCGACAGCGTCGAGGCCAGGACTGGACGCAGCTCGCCGATGGTCTCGACGGGTGCGGCGACGTAGGCGACGGTCGGGCGGACGTCCTGGTCGAGCCAGGCCTCGGCGTCCTCCCAGTCCATGAGGACGGCCGACTGGAGGTCGACCGCGAGCGGGCTCGGTGCGAGGACGCCGACCACAGTGAAGGCGACCCCACCGATGTCGATCGTCACCGGTGCTGACGGCAGACGGTCGAGGCCGAGGCGCTCGGCTGCGTCGGAGCCGAGCACGACTGTCGGTTCGACGTCTCCGTCGAGCGCCCGACCGTCGGCCACCCGGAGTCGGAGCAGCTCGTCGAGAGAACCGCTCACGGCCAGCGCCGTGATGGCCCCGTCCCCCTGGGGGCGCAGGTCGCTGCTGCGGACCGTGGCGTGCGTGTTCGCGACCACCGCCGCACCGGTGACCGGGCCGACACGTCCGAGCATGGCCTGGCTCTCAGGCGGCAGGGTGCGGACCTCGTCCCCGGACTGCACGGGGTCGACCCGCAGGAGGTCGGCTCCGAGCGCTGACAGCCGACGATCGAGGTCCGCCTGCGACGAGGCCGGGATGCTCGTCACCAGGACGACCGTGGCGATGCCGATCGCGATGCCGAGAGCGGCCAGCAAGGACCGCAGGCGGCGGGAGCGGAGTCCGACGGTCCCGACGGCGAGAGCGTCGAGGAACGACAGGCGCGCGCGGCTCATCGCTGCTCCCCGGCGGAGCTCGCTGCGCCCGCGCCTGGGTCGCCAGGACGCGCAGCGTCGGAAGGACGGGCGGGGCCGCCAGGACGGGCAGCATCCGCAGGACGGGCAGGACGGGCAGGACGGGCCGGACGGGCAGCGTCGGCGGAGCGGGCATCGCCGTCAGCATGATCAGCACCGACGATCATGCCGTCGTGGAGCGCGACCCGGCGCGGCGACCGGGCGGCGACCGTGGCGTCGTGGGTGATGACGGCGATCGTGGCGCCCTCCGAGCTGAGCTGTTCGAGCAGGCCCATGACCAGCTCGCCGTTGCGGCTGTCGAGCGCGCCTGTGGGTTCGTCGGCGAGGACGATCGCGGGGTCCTTGGCGATGGCCCGTGCGATCGCGACCCGTTGCCGCTCGCCGCCCGAGAGCTGGGGCGGTCGGTGCAGCAGCCGGTGGTCGAGCCCGACCCTGTCGAGCGCCTCGGCCGCGAGCCCGCGCCGCAGCCGTCGCGGCACACCGGCGTAGAGCAGACCGGTCATGACGTTCTCTGTGGCGGTCTGGCCGTCGTCGAGGTGGAAGCTCTGGAACACGAAGCCGATGGACCGCGCCCGCAGCTCGGTGGTCTCACGGTCTGTCAGTCCGCTGGTGTCCTGGCCGTCGACGCGGACGGTGCCAGAGGTCGGTGCGTCGAGGGTGCCCATGATGTTCATGAGCGTGGACTTGCCCGAGCCGGAGCGTCCGACGATCGTGAAGAGCTCGCCGCGCTCGACCCGGAGAGACACCCTGTCGAGCGCCACGACGTCGGGCCCGTAGGTCTTGGTCACGTCGTCGAGCTCGAGGACGCTCACGAGGCGGTCACGACCTTCAGGCCCTCGTGCACGCCGTCACCCGAGACCTCGACCTGGGTGTCGGTGAACATGCCGATCTCGACCGGCACCAGGGTGCCGTCCTCGAGCTGGAGAGCGTGCCCGCCCTCGCGCAGGGCGAGCAGCGCGGCCGGAGGCACGGCGAGCACCTGGTCGTGGCGCTCGGTCGTGACGCGCACGGTGACGGGCCCGCTGTCCACCCCGGTCAGCGTCTCCTGGTCCGCGACCTCGACGAGCACCGACGTCGTGGCGTCGCCGGCCTCGCTGGTCGTGCCGACCTCGGTCACCGTCCCGGGAACCTCGGCGCCGCCGGGCAGCAGGACGGTGACCTCGCCCCCTTGCTGCACGGCAGCGCTGGGGACGTCGTCGCCCTGGAGCCGGACCACCTTGTGCGTGCTCGTGACGCGCAGGACGGCCGCCCCCTCTGCGGCGTCGCCAGGCTGCGCCAGGACCGCCGAGACGCGCACGTCCTCGGGGAGCACGACCACCTCGCCGGTCTGGACCGACGTCGTGCTCGTCGTGCGGGCGGGCGGGGCCTCGACGGTACCGGCGTCGGCCGGAGCCGAGGGCTCGCCCGCCTGACCGTCGGTCGGCGCGGGGGGCTCCTGACTCTCACCGTCGGTCGAGCCCGTCCCCTCGGCCCCGGCACCTCCCGGGCCGCCGTCCGCCGCACCGGGCAGCGCTGGAGCACCGGTCGGCCCCTGGTCGGTCGGGGAGCCCGTGGACCCCGGACCGTCGGGCGTGGCGGTCTCGACGGGACGGAGCCCGTTCGCCGTGCGCCACCGGCTGACGGCGGCGGCGAAGCGTGGGCCGGTCACGTCGCCGGGTGGGAAGGCGGCGAGATGTCCGAGAGCCACGAGGTTCTGCGCGACCACGTCGACGTCGGACCCGCGCATCCCCGAGCCGTCCAGGGTCCTGTAGAGCGGGGTCTCCCCGAGGAACAGGACGACGGGCTGGTCGTCGGTCCGCAGCACCGTGGACCCTCGGGTCAGCACCGTGCCGACGTCCGGCAGCCAGGTGATGGTGCCTGGCCGTGCGCTCTTGATCTCCCGAGAGCCGGAGAACTCGACCAGCCCCTGCGCCTCCTGCGTGACGACGAGGTCTTCACGCGTCACCTCGACCGTCGCCAGTGCCGGTCGCTCGACCGCAGTCGGCCTCGCTCCCCCGTCGGAGGAGCCGCTCGGCCAGGCTGTCGTCACCAGGGCCCCGACCGCGACGAGAGAGGCGGCGGCGGCACCTGCGACCACGACCGTCCGCCGGCCGGGGCGGGCTGTCTTCACTGCCACGACCCGGTCTCGACGACGCTCGACTCGCACTGGTCGTAGAGCTCCATGCCGAGGCTGATCGACCGCGAGTCGTTCGACGGCCCTCCGAAGGCGACACCGATGGTCCCGAGGTCCTGCACGACCTCGACGTAGGTCACCCCGCGGTCGTGCAGGCAGTCCACGACAGCCTGCACGAAGTTCAGCGCGTCGGGATTCTGGGGGTCGTGCTCCCACGGCGGGAGCGCGGCGAGGGGTGCGCAGACCTCGCTGGCTGCTGCGTCGGCGGCCGCCTGCTCGGGCGATGCCGGACCGACGCCCCCCTCGATGCTGCCACCTGTCGAGCCTGCTCCCGAGGGGATGCCCGTGCGGTCGGTCATGCACCGGTCGTACCCGGCCTGCGCCTCGATCTCCTCAGCCTCGGTCATGTCGAGCCGCAGCCGGACCGGTTCGCCGTAGGTGGCGAACAGGTCGTCGTCGGCGGCCCCGGCGGGCGGGCCGGCCGGGGCCGGGTCGGCGGACCCGGTCTCGGTGGGCAGTGCTGGCTCAGCGGGCGCTGCGGTGGTCGGGATGCTCGCGATCTCTCCCGCGCCGGTTTCGGCCGCGCCGCCCTGCGCTCCAGAGCAGGCGCTCAGGGCGATGACGAGAGCGAGCAGCGGGACGGCTGCCCGTGCGTGGGTGGTACGGAGGTGGACGTGCATGGTCGCTCCAGGGGTCGCAGGTGCTGGGAGGTGCGCGACGAGACGCTAGCGAGCGAATGTGAGGAACCTGTCTGGTGCTGTTGAGGTGCTCGTGAGCCGTGCTCCCAGGCGCTCTCCCAGGGGTCCTGCGCCCCTAGGATGGCGGCGTGACGACGATCGTGATCGCAGAGGACGACGAGCTCCAGGCAGAGCTCGCGCGGCGCTACCTGACCCGCGAGGGCTTCGAGACGACGGTCGTCGGCGACGGGCGCTCCGCCCTCGAGGCGGTCCGCAGCTCGGTCGTCGACCTGCTGGTCCTCGACGTCATGCTGCCCCAGATGGACGGCTTCGCCGTGTGCCGGGCGCTGCGCGCCGCAGGCGACGAGACGCCGATCCTCATGCTCACCGCCCGCTCCGAGGAGGACGACCTGCTCGTGGGGCTCGAGCTCGGGGCCGACGACTACCTGTCGAAGCCGTACTCCCCCCGCGAGATGGTGGCCCGGGCACGCGCACTGCTCCGCCGCCGCCGCACGGTCGACGACGGGCCCGTCACGGTCGGTCCGCTCGTCGTGGACCCCCGGCGGCACGAGGCGTCCGTCGGCGGCGCCCCGATCGACCTCACCCGGGCGGAGATGCAGCTCCTGACCCTCCTGGCGGAGCACGCGGGCCTGGTCCTCAGCCGACCACAGCTCTTGCGGCACCTGCACGGCTCCGACGAGTACACGACGGAGCGCACGATCGACACCCACATGAAGAACCTGCGGTCCAAGGTCGACGCCGTGTTCGACGGGCCCGAGCTCCTGCGCACCGTCTACGGGGTGGGCTACAAGCTGGTCGACCCGACCGCGACGGAGCCCGAGGCCGATGCGACGTAGCCTCGTCGCGCGGCTGCTCACCGCCGTCGTCGCGGTCGCCCTGGTCGCGGTCCTCGGGACCGTCTGGCTCACCCGCACCACCCAGCCCAGCTACAGCATCGAGCAGGCAGGCACCAACCTCGAGGCGGACGTCGCGATCGTCGACGAGCTGCTCGACTGGGGCGGGTCGCACGCGACCTGGGACGACGTCGGCCCCCTCGTCCACAGGCTCGCGCGCGAGCACGGGCGCCGCATCGCGGTCGTCGAGCAGGGACGCACCGTGGTCGACACCCGACCAGGGCTCCCCCACCCCGACCACGCCCGCACGGAGGTCGACCCCTGGCAGGACCTCGTCGACCAGGTGCTGGCACCCGACGGATCTCCGGGGACCGGGAGCGACGACCTCGCCCCGCTCCCCGACCACCTCAGCGGCGCGCTCACGCTCGACGACGAGCAGCGTGCAGAGAGTCTGCGCAGGGTGTCGGCGGTCGTCGAGTGCCTGGGGCTGGCCCCGGAGACGTCGATCGGATTCTGGCCGACAGGCCGGGCCGTGCTCGACGTCACCCCACAGCCGGAGGGCTGCGACGCTCCGGGGCTGGCGCAGCCGATCGGCCCGGAGCAGCGCGTCCTCGACCAGCTCACGGACCTGACCAACCCCTGCCTCATCGACGCTGGGCTGCCGCCTGTGGACCGTGTGGTGCTCCGGCCTGTCCGCGCCGACCCGGCGGGCATCGTGCTGGGGCTCGAGACGGGCGCAGCCCCGGTCCGTCGGCCCGCGGCCGGAGACGAGCTGCGCTGTGTCGCGGCAGCCTTCACGACGGCCTCGGCCGGGTCGGTCGCCCCATCCGTCGAGGTGTACCTCACGGACGAGCGCGGAGACCAGCGTGGTGCGCTCGACCTCAGCCCCGGGTCTCAGGCGCGCATCGCCCTCGTCTCGGCGGTGGTCGTGACGCTCGTGCTCGCCACGGCGGGACTCGTGGGTGTGCCTGCGGTCCGCCGGGTCCGCTCCGTGACACGCGCGGCACGCGAGCTCGCGGCGGGCGACCTCTCCGTGGTCGTGCCGGTGCGCGGGGGCGACGAGGTGTCCGATCTCGCCCGGGCCTTCAACACCATGGCTGCCGAGCTCGCGCGAGCGCGGGAGCAGCAGCAGCAGATGGTCGCCGACGTCTCGCACGAGCTCCGCACCCCGCTGACCACGCTGCGCGGCTGGCTCGAGGGCGCGCAGGAGGGTGTGGTCCCGACCGACGCGCACCTCGTCGACCTGCTCCACGGCGAGACGATGCACCTGCAGCAGATCACCGCGGACCTGCACACCCTCACCCGTGCCGACTCCGGGCACCTCGTGGTGCGCCCCGAGCCGACGGACGTCACCGCTCTCCTGCTCGACGTGCGCCGCGCGTCGAGCGGCAGGGCCGCCGCGGACGGTGTCGAGCTCGTGGTCGAGGCGCCCGACGGACTGGTCGCCGACGTCGACCCGGGTCGTGTGCGGCAGGTCGTCGACAACCTCGTCGCCAACGCTGTGCAGCACTCGAAGGGCTCAAGGGTCGACCTCCGCGCGTCGCAGGTCGACGGAGCCCTGGTGCTGGAGGTCGTCGACGACGGGGTCGGGATCAGCGCAGAAGACCTCCCCCGCCTGTTCGACAGGTTCTGGCGTGCGGACGACTCGAGGACCAAGGGCTCGGGCGGCTCTGGCCTGGGCCTGGCGATCAGCCGCACGCTCGTCGAGCTGCACCGCGGGACGCTGACCGCGGCCAGCGTCGTGGGCGGCGGCACCGTCTTCACCGCCACATTCCCGGGCACCGTGCCCCGGGGCGGAGAGGACGCACCGCGTCCTGCCTCTCTCAAGGTATAGCGGGGCCGGGGGCTTGCCGCAAGGCCCCCTCCGCGGTGGAGGATCGTCGCCCGAGACACTCGACACCTCGGGCAGAGGAGCAGTACCGTGCACCCCACCACCAGCGTCTTCGACCTCCCAGAGCATCTCGCCGCGAAGGCAGACCCCAGGCTCGTCGAGCACGACGAGCAGCACTTCGCCGCCCTGAGCGGATCGCTCGAGCAGAACGTCACCAGCCTCACTGCGCGCCTGGACGCCGTGCGGCGCTCCCCCGCGGGCAGCGGCCAGACCGCCGTGGAGCGTGACGCGGAGATCCACCGCCTCGTCGCCCGGCTGCGGGGACTGCGCAGGTACGGGCCGGACCTCTGCCTCGGTCGCACCGTCTCCGACGACGCGGCCGACCACCACGTCTACGTGGGACGGCAGGGTCTCGTCGATGCTGCAGGCGACCCGCTCCTCGTCGACTGGCGCTCCCCCGCCGCCGAGGCGTTCTTCGCCGCGACCCCGGCGCACCCGATGAGCCTGGCCAGCCGCCGTCGCTACAGGTGGCACCTCGGCCGGGTGCGCGACTACTGGGACGAGCCGCTCACCGCCGCCGTGGTCGACGGCGCCGCGGAGGACGGGCACGGCACGCTGCCCGACGCGCGGTCGGCCTTCGTCGCCAGCCTCGGCGGGAGCCGGACCGGTCGCATGCGCGACGTGCTCGGCACCATCCAGGGCGACCAGGACGCGATCATCCGTGCCGGCTCGCGCGGCACGCTCGTCGTCGACGGCGGGCCGGGGACCGGAAAGACCGTCGTCGCGCTGCACCGCTGCGCCTATCTCCTCTACACCGACCCGTCGCTCGGGCACCGGCGCGGCGGGATGCTGGTGGTCGGACCGCACGAGCCCTACCTCGACTACGTCGCCGACGTGCTGCCTGACCTCGGCGAGGACGGCGTCCTCACCTGCACCCTCGCCGACCTCGTCCCCGAGGGTGCGGACGCGGTACCGGAGGCCAGCCCAGAGGTCGCGCGGCTCAAGGGGACCACGCGGATGGTCGAGGCTGTCGACGCCGCAGTCCGGTTCTTCGAGCAGCCACCAGCCGAAGGCCTCCTCGTCCAGACCGCCTGGGCCGAGGTCTGGCTCAGCCCGGGCGACTGGACCCGGGCCTTCGGCTCCCCCGACCCCGGCACCCCGCACGACGAGGCGCTCGACAGCATCTGGGAGGAGATCCTCGACATCCTCGTGGGCAAGCACCAGGACGAGGTCGCGCGAGACGACGACGTGGAGGGCTCGCACAGGCTCGGTCGTCTCGACGGTGTCGACGAGTTCGACGTCGTAGACGACGTCGTAGACGACGGTCTCGACGTCGACGACGGCAGGTACGACGGCAGAGGGCACGGCGACAGCTCCTGGACCGACGACGGCGCGGGCGGCGTCCCGACCGAGGTGCTCCGCGCGGCGCTCCGTCGCGACCCTGAGCTCGTCGCGGCAGTCGAGCGAGCCTGGCCGATGCTCGACGCCACCGAGGTCGTCACCGACCTCTGGTCGGTCCCGGCGTACCTGCGGCTGTGCGCACCGTGGCTGAGCCCGGACGAGCGCGAGGCGCTGCGGCGCCCGGCGGGCAGCCCGTGGACGGACGCAGACCTCCCCCTCCTCGACGCGGCACGCCACCGCGTCGGCGACCCGACCGTCGCGGCTCGCCGGCTCCGCCACGACGCGACCGTCGCGAGCGAGCGCGAGTACAGGTCGCACGTCGTCGACTCCCTCGTCGAGGCGGACGACGACCCGGAGGGCACCTCCGTGATGCTCCGCAGCAGCGACCTCGCCGACGCGCTGGCCGGTGCCTTCGACACCATCGACCGGCGGCACGACGCCCTCGCCGGGCCCTTCGCGCACGTCGTGGTCGACGAGGCCCAGGAGCTCACGGACGCCGAGTGGCAGATGGTGCTGCGGCGCTGCCCGTCACGCAGCCTGACCGTCGTCGGCGACCGCGCGCAGGCACGCCGCGGGTTCCGCGAGCCCTGGGAGGAGCGCCTGAAGCGGGTGGGGCTCGACGAGATCACGGTCGCACCGCTCACGTACAGCTACCGGACCCCGGCAGCGATCATGGCCGAGGCCGAGCCTGTGGTCCGCGCCGAGATCCCAGACGCGAACGTGCCGGTCTCCGTGCGGAGGGGCGGGCCGCCCGTGCTCCACGGCCGCGTGGCAGACCTCCCCGCCGTCGTGGACCGCTGGCTCGACGAGCACCCCGACGGCACGGCCTGCGTGGTCGGCGCACCGGACTTCGTCACCACGGAGCGCGTACGCTCGCTGCCGCCGGAGCTGACCAAGGGCCTCGAGTTCGACCTCGTCGTGCTCGTCGACCCAGCCGCGCTCGGCACCGGCGTCCAGGGAGCCGTCGACCGTTACGTCACCATGACCCGCGCGACCGAGAAGCTGGTGCTGCTCACGCCCGACCCGACCTGACTGCGACGAGCAGCGCCAGCGCAACCCACCTCCGTCGTGGCCGGGCAGCCTCCGTCGACCCGAGAGACCCCGGCTGAGGTGCCGGTCGATCCCTGAGAACACCGCCACGGACGAGACTCAGTGCTGGTCGGTCTCGTGGACGTGACCCAGGGTCGTCACTCGGCGGGCGTCTCGCCTGCCCTGTCGACCGCTCCCCCGTACCGGCGGTCCCGCTGGGCGTACTCCTCGACGGCGCGCCACAGGGTGCGGCGGTCGACGTCGGGCCACAGCTGGTCCATGAACACGAGCTCGGCGTAGGCCGACTGCCAGATCATGAAGTTCGAGATGCGCTGCTCTCCGGAGGACCTCAGGAAGAGGTCGACGTCGGGCAGGTCGGGTTCGTCGAGGTACTTCGCGACGGTCTTCTCGGTGATCTTGCTCGGGTCGAGGCGCCCGGCGGCGACCTCCCGGCCGATGGCCTGGGCGGCGTCGGCGATCTCCGCGCGACCACCGTAGTTGACGCACATGGTGAGCGTGCAGACCGCGTTGTCCTTGGTCACCTCCTCCGCCGTCTCGAGCTCCGCGATCACCGAGCGCCACAGGCGTGGCCGTCTGCCAGCCCACCGCACCCGGACGCCCCACGAGTTCATGGTGTCGCGCTGGCGGCGCAGCACGTCGCGGTTGAAGCCCATGAGGAAGCGGACCTCCTCGGGCGAGCGCTTCCAGTTCTCGGTCGAGAAGGCGTAGGCCGAGATGTGCTGCACACCGATCTCGATCGCCCCGGCGACCACGTCGAGCAGCGCCGCCTCGCCAGCCTCGTGGCCCGCGGTGCGCGGCAACCCACGGGCGTTCGCCCACCGCCCGTTGCCGTCCATGACGACGGCGACGTGCTTCGGCACGAACTCGAGCGGGATCGCCGGCGCCGTGGCACCCGACGGGTGCGGGTCGGGACGGACCGGCGGACGCCGGTCGGCAGGCTCAGGGGTTCGGGTGCGAGCCATGGAGAGCTCCTTCTGTCGCCGAGATGGAGGAGGGGGCCGCTGGGGCTGTCGCTGACGGTGGAGCCGGGCTGTCCCCGTCGGGCCGCGCCGCGGTGGGATCGGTGAGGGCTGACGCGGGAGCGGCTGGACTCGTCCTGTCGACCATCCGCAACGACCGCAGCGCGCGCTCGAGGTGGTACTGCGAGTAGGCGGCGACGATCCCGTTGGCCTCACGGCGGCACCGGTCGTCGGTCGCGTCGGCGACGGCCCAGTCGCCGCTGAGCAGCGCGGCCAGCAGGTCGACGGTCTCCTGGGCTGGCGCTGTGGACCCCGGTGGGCGGCAACGCGGGCAGACGGTCCCACCCTGGGCGACGGAGAACGCCCGGTGTGGCCCTGGCTCGCCGCAGCGGGCACAGTCGGAGAAGGTCGGTGCCCAGCCTGCGACGGCGAGAGCACGCAGCAGGTACGAGTCGAGGACGAGACCCGGGGCGTGTGCGTGCTCGGACAGCGCACGCAGCGCACCGGCGAGGAGCCAGAACTGCTGGACGCTCGGCTCGCGCTCGGCCTCGACGAGGCGATCGGCGGTCTCGAGCATGACGGCGCCCGCCGTGTAGAGCCCGTAGTCGGCGAAGATCGCGCGGGCGTAGGGCTGGACGGTCTCCGCCTGGGTGACGATGTCGAGGTTGCGTCCGACGTGCAGCTGGACGTCGACGAACATGAAGGGCTCGAGGCGGGCGCCGAAGCGCGACGACGTCCGCCGCACGCCCTTGGCGACAGCCCGCACCTTGCCGTGCTCGCGCGTCAGGAAGGTGATGATGCGGTCTGCCTCACCCAGCTTGTGCGTGCGCAGGACGAGCGCTTCGTCTCGGTAGAGGACCACAGGCACCATTCTCCGTCATCCCACCGACAAGCGGAGCCGCCGCCGCGCGCCGTCACACGACGTCCACAGCACGAGGCCAGCACAGCGAGGCGACACCGGCACGCGCAACGGGACCGGACCGACAGACGAGCAAGAGACAGCGGAGCGACACCGGCAGGCCAGCACGCCGGTGCGAGACCGGCAGGAAGGCACAGCGGGGCCGTCTCGGCTCCGGACCCCAAGGTCCGTCTGCCAGGTCCGACCCCGCTGGTCGTGCGTCAGGTCGTGCGTCAGGCCGTGCGGCCCTGCCGGTTCACTGCCGAGATGATCGCCTTGAGCGAGGCGGTCGTGATCGACGGGTCGATGCCGACGCCCCACAGGACCTCGTCACCCACGGCGCACTCGACGTACGCGGCCGCTGTGGCGTCTCCACCCTCGGAGAGTGCGTGCTCGGCGTAGTCGAGGACCCGCACGTCGACGCCCACCTTGCTGACGGCGTCGACGAAGGCCGCGATCGGACCGTTGCCGCTGCCCTCGAGCGTCACCGGCGTGCCAGCGTCGACCAGGTCGACCGACAGCGTGTCGAGGCCACCTTCGACGCTCGACGCGCGGGTGCCACGCAGCGACAGGCGCCCCCACGGCTCGAGCGGACCGCCGGCCGGGGCCGGGAGGTACTCATCCGCGAAGATCTGCCAGATGTCCTCGCCCGTGACCTCGCGGCCACCGGAGTCGGTGACCGACTGCACGACGCGGGAGAACTCGATCTGCAGGCGACGCGGCAGGTCCAGGTGACGCTCGGTCTTGAGCAGGTACGAGATGCCGCCCTTGCCAGACTGCGAGTTGACCCGGATGACAGCCTCGTAGGAGCGTCCCAGGTCGCGCGGGTCGATCGGCAGGTACGGGACGCCCCAGACGAGGTCGTCGACCGTGACGCCCTTCGACTCGGCCTCGGCCGCCATCGCGTCCAGGCCCTTCTTGATGGCGTCCTGGTGCGAGCCGGAGAAGGCCGTGAAGACGAGGTCGCCCGCGTAGGGGTGACGCTCGTGGACGCCCAGCTGGTTGCAGTGCTCGACGGTCCGGCGGATGTGGTCGATGCCGCCACCTACCGTGAAGTCGATCTCGGGGTCGACCCCCTGGCTGAAGAGGTTCATGCCGAGGGTCACCAGGTCGACGTTGCCTGTGCGCTCGCCGTTGCCGAAGAGGCAGCCTTCGATGCGGTCGGCGCCGGCCTGGTAGCCGAGCTCGGCGGCAGCCACGGCGGTCCCGCGGTCGTTGTGCGGGTGCAGCGACAGCACGACGTTCTCGCGGTGCACCAGGTGGCGGTTCATCCACTCGATCGAGTCGGCGTAGACGTTGGGCGTCGCCATCTCGACCGTCGCGGGCAGGTTGATGATCACCTTGCGGTCCGGGGTCGGCTCGAAGATCTCGATGACCTCGTTGCAGATCCGCGCCGCGAACTCGAGCTCGGTCCCCGTGTAGGACTCGGGCGAGTACTCGTAGAAGACCTGGGTCTCGGGGATCGTCTGCTCGAACTTGCGGCACAGGCGCGCGCCCTCGAGGGCGATGTCGACGATCCCGTCCATGTCCGTGCGGAACACGACGTCGCGCTGGAGCGTGGACGTCGAGTTGTACAGGTGGACGATGGCCTGCTTGGCGCCGGCGATCGCCTCGTAGGTCCGGGCGATGAGGTGCTCGCGGGACTGGGTCAGCACCTGGATGACGACGTCGTCGGGGATCAGGCCGTCGTCGATGAGCATGCGGACGAAGTCGAAGTCTGTCTGCGAGGCCGACGGGAAACCGACCTCGATCTCCTTGTAGCCCATCGAGACGAGCAGCTCGAACATGCGCAGCTTGCGCTCGGGGTTCATCGGCTCGATGAGCGCCTGGTTGCCGTCGCGCAGGTCGACCGCGCACCAGCGCGGGGCCTTCGTGATGACCTTGTCAGGCCACGTGCGGTCGGGGACCTCGACGCGGAACTGCTCGGAGTACGGCACGTACTTGCCGAAGGGCATCGGCGAGGGCCGCTGGGCGGAGGCGGAGCGGGCGCTCGTCGCGCTCGTGCTGCGGGCTGAAGACTGGGGGTTCATGGCGGTGGTTCCTTCGTCGTCCTGTGCTCGAGTGGGTGTCGTTCGTGTAAGCCGGCACACCAACCACCGCGACGAGGAGACGGCCTACGAGGCCTCGTCGCGGCACAGAAGGAGGAGCTCAACCCGCTGGACGCCAATCACGTCGTCCACTGTACTCCTCGGTGCGCGACGCGCCAGGGCGTCTCACGGTCGCCCGTCCGACAGGTCGGTGACGCACGACGCCCGCCCCGCGCAGGCGCGAGACGGGCGTCGTGGTCCGGCTGGTCTGGGCTTCAGAACATGTCGGCGAGGTCGCCGAGGCTGTCTTCGAGCCACTGCGGGTCGTCGAGCTTGCCCTCGTCCTTGAGACGCAGGACGTTCGACAGGATCAGACCTGACGAGTCACCCCACGTGGCCGCACCGCTCATGTACCAGGAGCCGTCTTCCTCGACCGCGACGAGCGAGAGGTCGGTGACACCGAGCTCTTCGAGCAGCGGCACCTGGTCGGCGCAGCCCTCGACGGTCTCGCCGTCGGCCTCGGCCTCGATGCACTCGGCGTCGAGGGTCACCGAGAAGTCCGTGCCCTCGACCGATCCCGAGACCTCGAGCGACTCGAGCCTGAGCCACGCCACGCCGTCCTTCTCGTCACGCACCGAGAAGGACGCGTCGACGTCGACGTCCTTGAGGTCCTCCTGGAAGTCCTGGAAGAACTGGTCGTCGATGCTGCTCAGGTCGCCGTAGAGCGTGAGGGCCCGACGGTCGGCGAGAGGCAGCGCCTTGGCGAGCTCCGACGTCGTCCCCGTCTCGAGGTAGTCCTTGATACCGACGACCAGTCCCTCCCCCGCAGCCTCGGGAGAGTCGAAAGCCCCTGCGAGGTCGTCGCCGGGCATCTCGCCCCGCTCGACACCCGCCGCGAGCGAGGAGTACTCGGCGAGGGTGAGGTACGGGCTGACGTACCAGTCGCCGCCCTCCTCGACCACGACGAGGAAGGGCGCGATCGGGTCGTCGCCCAGGTCGAGCCCGAGGTCTCCCCCGAGGTCGGCCGGGTCGAGCATGAGGTCGTCGGCGGTGACCGTCGCGGGCAAGGACTCGGCGATCGCCTCGTCGATCGACGTCCGGATCTCGTCGTCGCTCGGGATCTCTGCGCCCTGCTCCTGGAGCGTGGCCCAGAGGGAAGACTTCTCGATCTCGTCGAAGAGGTCGATCGTCGCGTCGGCGAGCTTCTCGGCGTCGGCGTCGACCGTGAGCGAGCCGCTCGTGATGCTCACCTTCGCGAGTCCGTCACCGAGGTCTTCGCTGCTCACCTCGAGGTCCTCGAGCGAGAGGTCGAGGGCGTCGAGGTAGTCCTTGTAGGACTCGGTGAGGTCACCGACGTCGTCGCCGTCCGGCATGCGCGCGTCGAAGAGGTCAGCGGCCGTCGTCAGCTGGGAGATCTCCGTCGGCGACGTGACGCCGTACACGGAGACGAGGTCCTTTGCGGCGATCCCCTCGATCATCTGCGTGGCGGCCTCTTCGGGGGTGGCAGCGCCGCCCACCTTGGAGAACCAGAAGTGGTTCGCGGCGAAGGCGCCTGCTCCGAGGAGGACGAGGACACCCGCACCGACACCGATCCACAAGCCCTTGCGGGACTTCTTGGGGCTGGTGCCCGCAGGCGGCTGGCCCCACGCGGCATCCTGCGGTGGCTGCTGGCCCCACCCGGCATCCTGCGGTGGCTGCTGGCCGTAGCCCTGGGGCTGGCCCGTCTGCTGCTGCCAGGCGGACTGGGCCGGGTAGCCCTGCTGCGGCTGCTCACCCTGCTGGGCGGGCGAGCCCTGCCACAGCTGCTGGGTCTGGTCCTGCTGACCGGGCTGACCGCCCTTCTGCCAGACCGGCTGGGTGTGCTGAGCGTCCCCACCCTGCTGCGTGTCGGGGGCAGGCTGCCAGTCGGGGACGGGCGGGGCAGGCGGTGCGGGCGGCCCGGCAGCCGTTCCCTGCTGCGCGCCCCGCGCGTCGATCGCCGCCGCCACTGCGGGGTCCCCCTGGGCACGCAACCACGCGAGCAGCTCGGGGTAGGCCACAGGGTTCGCTGCGACAGCCGCACGGAGGTCCGGGCGCTGGGTCGCGATGTCCGCGAGGACGGCGGGCGGGGTCGATGGGTCGGCCGCGGTCGCCGCGGTGAACTCGCTCGGGGTGGTCATGGTGAACCTGTTCTGGTCGGTCGTGAGCAGGGAGGGCGGTGGTGGACCGGCGGGCAGCGCGGTCCTCAGACGGGAAGAGCCCACCCGCCACGAGGGCGGCTGGGCTCTTCCCGCACGTCGTCGGTGACCTGGGAGGTCAGCTCTGACGGTTGCGGAGCGCCGCGTCGACGGCCGGGTCGCCGAGCTGGCCGAGCCAGTCGAGGAGCGCCGGGTAGGTCGTCGGGTTGGCCGCGACCTGCGGACGCAGCTCGGGGGCCTCCTGGACGATCTGCGACAGGACCAGACCCGTGGTCGACGGGTCGAGGGCCTGCTGCGCCGTGTAGCCGTGCGACGGGGCGGCGGCCGGGGCCGGGGCGTGCTCGGGCTCGGAGGCCTTCTGCTCACTCGGCTGCGGAGCGTGCTGCTCGTCGTGCGTCGCCCCGTGCTGCGGAGCAGCAGCCGCGGACACCCCCGGGGCGTGGCCCGCGAGGTGGGTGTCCTGGTCGATCTCGCTCTCGGGCGTGGTCGACGGAGCCTGCCACGCAGACTGACCAGCCGGGTTCTGCGCGACCGGCGCCGAGCCGTAGCCGCCCTCGGAGGCGGCCGGGGTGCCGTAGGACGGCTGGACCGCCGGGGTCCCGTAGGCACCCGTCGGTGCGCCGTACTGGCCCTGCTGCGGGGCACCGTACTGACCCTGCGGTGCACCGTACTGACCCTGGGGAGTGCCGTACTGGCCCTGGGGTGCCTGACCGCCCTGCGGCTGGCTCCACTGGTATGCAGCGTCACCCGCAGCGCGAGGTGCGGGACGGTTCTGCGCGAAGTAGGTGCGGATCTCCTTGGGCACCGTCAGCGCGATGACGACGATGGCCGGGAGGGCGAAGGCGAGGAGCAGGTGCCCCTCGGAGACGATCTTGTACTCGGCGTACCCGGTGCCCACGGTCGGGGAGATCACGAGGATCACGATGCCCAGCACGAAGGCGAGACCCGCGGCGGCGAAGGCGACGTTGCGGCCGTTGGCCGGGCGGGACGCGAGCGAGAGGCGCGCGAAGACCGCGGCAGCGGCGACGACGAGGCCGAGGATGATCGACGTGATGAGACCGCCGAGGCCGACGTCGAGGC
Source organism: Sanguibacter biliveldensis (assembly GCF_033798665.1). Classification (NCBI taxonomy): domain Bacteria; kingdom Bacillati; phylum Actinomycetota; class Actinomycetes; order Micrococcales; family Sanguibacteraceae; genus Sanguibacter; species Sanguibacter biliveldensis. Next base: position 1,517,864 of record NZ_CP138359.1, on the reverse strand, counting down.
TCTCGCGCTGCGGGAAGCCGATCCACAGTGCCGAGAGCACCACGGTCGAGGCCGCGACGAGCGCTAGGTAGTCGAGGGCGTGGACGGCTGCGCCGATCCAGGTCGCGCTCGGCTCTTCGGTGCGCACGGTGCGGCGGAAGGCGGGCGAGGAGACCGCAGCGGCGAGCCCCGGGAGGAAGATCGCGCCAAGGCCGGCCTGGAGCGACAGGCTCGTCGCGGGGGCGAAGGGGAACAGCGCGTGCACGGACTGCGCCTGGATGAAGGAGCTGCTGTCGCCGGCGCCGAACAGGAAGATCACGGCGAGCGCGGCGCCGAGCGCCACGAGGAACAGCCGCCAGGAAGCCGAGCGCTGGACGAGGACGCCGTAGACGGCCCAGCCGAAGAACCCGACGAGGAACAGCCAGGAGACGATGCCGATGGTCACGATGATCGCGCTGTCGTAGTCGCCTGCGTCGACGAGGAACATGATGAGCGAGATGACCATCGTCACGGCCGCGAGGCCGGCGATCGACAGGGTGACCAGGCGCCACGTCTTGGGGGCGGCGAGGTCGAGGTGCTCGGGGCCCATCTCGGTCTCGCGCGGCTGCGCGGCGAGCAGGGCGCCGGCGAGCCCGAGACCGAAGGCGGTCCCGACGCCGTAGCTGTCGCCGACCTTGAAGATGTCGAGGACGACGTAGACCACGACGGTGATCACGTACGGAGCGTTGGCCAGCTGGCGGGCTAGGCGCGTCTTGTGGACCGTCCAGGACGCGGGGAAGATCCCGCCGCGAGCGAGGTACGGGATCGCGAGGGACAGCACCGAGATCACCGTGACGATGATGACGACGAAGTTGAAGCTGTCGCCGACCTTCGCGCCGGGCGTCACCCAGAGGGCGAGCGAGACGAGGAGCAGCAGCGCTGCGACCCCGTCACGGACGAAGTCGGACACGGGGATGCCCGTGAAGGGGTTGGGGCGAGGGGCCTTAGGAGCCTGGGGCGCGTAGCCACCCTGCTGACCGGGGGCGTAGCCGCCCTGCTGGCCCGGCGCGTAGCCGCCCTGCGGGTACCCGTTCGGGCCCTGCTGCCCGGGCTGCGGCGCGTACTGGCCCTGCTGCGGGGCGTACTGCCCCGGCTGGCCCTGCTGGCCAGGCTGCGGCGCGTACTGGCCGGGCTGACCCTGCTGTCCGGGCTGCGGTGCGTACTGGCCGGGCTGGGGGGCCGAGGCCTGAGGGTTCTGCGGCGGCCCCTGGTGCGGGTACCCGCCCGGCGTAGGCGCCTGGCCTTCGTGGCTCATGTTCTCCCTTTCGTCGTTGCCGTCCGTGCGCGAGCCGGGCGCCGGGCGCGCCCACCCTCGCGGGGGGCGCGGCCCTGCGGCGACCGCGTCGGTGACGGGCGGCTGCCGTGCCTGGCCGACGCGCTCGTGACCGGCACTGATGTGCGTGCACGACACGTCTCACGGACGAGCATGGACCAGATCCGGGCTGCGTGCACCGTCTGACCCCCGGTAGAACTCCCCATGCGGGCCCCGACGGGCCCGTCAGAAACCGAGGCGACGCATCTGCTTGGGGTCGCGCTGCCAGTCCTTGGCCACCTTGACGTGCAGGTCGAGGTAGACGCGGTTGCCCAGCAGCGCCTCGATGCCGCGGCGTGACTCGGTGCCGATGTGGCGCAGGCGCGAGCCCCCGCGGCCGATGATGATGGCCTTCTGGCTGTCGCGCTCGACGAAGATGTTCACCCGCACGTCGAGCAGCGGGTTGGACCCGTTGCTGCCCTCACGCGGCAGGATCTCGTCGACGACGACCGCGAGGGAGTGCGGGAGCTCGTCACGGACGCCCTCGAGGGCTGCCTCGCGGACGAGCTCGGCGACCATCACGGCCTCGGGCTCGTCGGTCAGCTCACCGTCCGGGTAGAGCTCGACGCCCTCGGGCAGGTGCGTGACGAGGACGTCGGCGAGGGTGCTCACCTGGTAGCCGCCCTTGGCGGAGACGGGGACGATGTCAGCCCACTCCCCCAGTTGGTCGACGGCCAGCAGGTGCATCGCGAGCTCTTCGTGGCTCACCAGGTCGGCCTTGGTGACGACGGCGATGACGGGTGTGCTGCGGCGACCGCCCTTGAGCTCGGCGAGCTGGTTCGCGATGTACCTGTCGCCGGGTCCGATCTTCTGGTCGGCGGGGAGGCAGAAGGCGATGACGTCGACCTCGGACAGCGTGTCGCGGACGAGGTCGTTGAGGCGCTCACCGAGGAGTGTGCGCGGCCTGTGCAGCCCGGGGGTGTCGACGAGGATCAGCTGGGCGTCCGGGCGGTTGACGATGCCGCGGATCGTGTGACGGGTCGTCTGGGGCCGGTCCGAGGTGATGGCGACCTTCTGCCCGACGAGCGCGTTGGTGAGCGTCGACTTTCCGGCGTTGGGGCGGCCGACGAAGCAGGCGAACCCCGACCTGTGCACTGTGCCCTCGGGCGCGTCGGTGGGTGTGCGGGTCATGAGGCGTTCTCCTGCTGGTTGCGGTGCGTGCGGAGGTCGTCGCGCGCATGGTGGTCGTCGATCACTCGTCGTTCCTGGGTCGTGACCGGGTCTCCGGCCTCGCTCCTGGAGACGAGAAGGGTGGCGAGCTGGCGCCTGCGTCCGTCGACGCGCTCGGCCACGAGGTGGACCCCGTGGACGTCGGCGGTCGCACCTGTGAGCGGCACCTTGCCGAGGGCCTTCGCGAGGAGGCCGCCGGCGGTGTCGACGTCGTCGTCGTCGATCTCGAGGTCGAAGAGCTCACCGAGCTCGTCGACGGGCATGCGGGAGGAGACCCTGTAGGTCCCCGGTGAGGTCTCCTCGACCTCGGGGGCTGCGGCGTCGTGCTCGTCGGTGAGCTCTCCGACGATCTCCTCGATCGCGTCCTCGATCGTCACCAGGCCGGCGATGCCGCCGTACTCGTCGACGACGAGCGCGATGTGCGACGAGGCACCCTGGAGCTCGCGCAGCAGGTCGTCGACAGGCTTGGACTCGGGCACGAAGGTCGCCTGGCGCATCACCTTGGCGACGGTCCGCGAGGCACCGTCCTCGGCGTCGTTGAGCACCCTGACGACGTCCTTGAAGTACACGACGCCGAGGAGCTCGTCGACGGAGTCGCCGACCACCGGGACGCGGGAGAACCCTGACCGCAGGAACAGCGAGAGCGCCTTGGGCAGCGGGGTGTACGCGGCGCAGGTGACCATGTCGGTGCGCGGGACCATGACCTCGCGGGTCAGGGTCGACCGCAGGCCGAAGACGGAGCGCAGCATGGTGCGCTCGTCGTCCTCGATCGCGTCGGAGTCGTTGACCCTGTCGACCATGTCGCGCAGCTCGTGCTCTTCCTCGGCCTCGGCCGTGGCGCGCGCCGAGGACGTCAGCGCGGTGACACGGCCCGCGACGGCGAGGCTGACCGACAGCAGCCCGCTGAGCCTCACGAGGGTCTGCGCCGGACGGTGCCGCCCGATGGTGCGCGGGCTGATGCGGACCAGCACGAGCGCCACGAGGGCGCTGCTGAGGACCGCGAGCACCAGCACGAGCCACCACTCGTCGACGAAGGCGGCGAAGCACACGGTGATGCACGCCGTCGAGAGCATCTCGGCGAACACCCGCAAGAACGCCGCCGAGGCGGCCGTCTGGCCGGGTTCTGCGACGAGGCGCTGCACGCGCGACGCGAGGTCTGCGCGGTTGTCGACGATCTCCGCGACGGCCGACCGGCTGATCCGGGTGACTGCTGCCTCCCCGGCGCTGAGCAGCGCCGCGAGGAGGATGCCGACGACGGCCAGCACGACGAGCAGGCCGACCGGTGCGTCGTCGAGGATGTTCATCTGGTCGGACGCCCCGCGAGGAACGTGAGCAGGAGCCGGCGCTGCAGGCCGAACATCTCCTTCTCCTCCTCGGGCTCGGCGTGGTCGTAGCCGAGCAGGTGCAAGATCCCGTGCGTGGTGAGCAGCAGCATCTCCTCGACCGTGGAGTGACCGGCGACCGCGGCCTGGGCTGCGGCGACCTCGGGGCACACGACGACGTCGCCGAGCAGGCCGGCCGGGGTGACCTCGCCCTCGCGCCCGGGACGGAGCTCGTCCATCGGGAAGGACAGCACGTCGGTGGGGCCGGGTTCGTCCATCCACTGGATGTGCAGCTCGGTCATCACCTCGGTGCCCACGAAGAGGATCGACAGCTCGGTCTGCGAGTGCACGTGCATCTCGTCGAGGACGAACCGTCCGAGTGCGGCGAACTCGGCCTCGTCGACCTCGTAGCCGGACTCGTTGTTGACTTCGATGCTCACCTGCGGTGGCCTTTCTCGGTGGTCCGGTCGGTCGACCGGGCGTCGTGACGGGTGGAGTGACGGTCGGTGGTGAGGTCCCACCGGGAATAGGCCTCGATGATGTCGCCGACCAGCCTGTGGCGGACCACGTCGGTCGAGGACAGCCTGCAGAACTCGATGTCGTCGACGCCTGTCAGGACGTCTTCGATGACCCGCAGGCCGGACTGGGTCCCGCCCGGCAGGTCGACCTGGGTGACGTCGCCGGTGATGACCATCTTCGACTGGAAGCCCAGGCGGGTGAGGAACATCTTCATCTGCTCGGTCGAGGTGTTCTGCGCCTCGTCGAGGATGATGAACGCGTCGTTGAGGGTCCGGCCGCGCATGTAGGCGAGCGGGGCGACCTCGATCGTCCCGGCCTCGATGAGCTTGGGGATCGACTGCGGGTCGAGCATGTCGTGCAGCGCGTCGTACAGAGGGCGCAGGTACGGGTCGATCTTGTCCGAGAGCGTGCCGGGCAAGAACCCGAGCCGCTCCCCGGCCTCGACGGCCGGGCGGGTCAGCACGATCCTGTGGACCTGGCGGGCCTGGAGCGCCTGGACTGCCTTGGCCATCGCCAGGTACGTCTTGCCCGTACCGGCAGGACCGATGCCGAAGGTCACGGTGCTCGCGTCGATCGCGTCGACGTAGTGCTTCTGCCCGGCGGTCTTGGGGCGGATGCTCTTCCCGCGGCTCGACAAGATGTCGAGGGAGAAGACCTCGGCCGGGCGCGACGTGCTCGACGCCGTGAGCATCGCGATGGACCGGGCGACCACGTCGGCGGTCAGCGGTGCTCCCGACTGGGCGACCTCGACGAGCTCGTCGACGAGGCGCGCGGCGAGCGCGACGTCTCCGACAGGGCCCCGCAGCACGATCTCGTTCTCCCGGACCCTCACGTCGACCGTCGTGAAGCCGGCCTCGAGGGCCCGCAGCACCGAGTCGACAGGCCCCAGCAGGCTGGCGATGGACACGTCGGCCGGGACGACGATGCGGTGCTCGACGTCGGTGGGTGACGTCCCACCTGTGCTCTCTGCAGCTGTCATAGGGCGGTGTGCTCGGTCCTTCGGCTCGTGGTGCGGTGATCGTGCAGGTGGGGTGCAGTGGATGGGGGTGGTGCGGGGCCTCAGTCTAGGTGGCTCAGCCGACGAGGGCGCCGAGCTGTGTGCCACCCAGGACGTGGGCGTGGACGTGGAACACGGTCTGCCCGGCGTGCGGTCCCGAGTTGAAGATCAGCCGGAACTGCCCGTCGGCACGCTCGCCGGCGACCTGCTCGGCGACACCGACCAGCTCCGCGAGCACGTCGGGGGCTGCTGCCGCGAGCTGCGACACGTCTCCGTGGTGCGTGGTCGGGACGACGAGCACGTGCATCGGTGCGCTCGGGTTGATGTCCTCGAAGGCCACCACGTTCTCGGTCCGCGCGACGATCGTCGAGGGCACCTCCCCCGCGACGATGAGGCAGAACAGGCAGTCAGGCTCAGGTGCGCTCGTGGTCATCCTCCGAGGCTATCCGGTCGACCGGACGGCGTCAGCCTGAATCGTGTGCGCTGCGAGGCGCTCACGCCCAGCGCCCCAGGCGCTCGGAGAGCAGCGCCACAGCGATCGGTCCGGCGGTCGAGGTGCGCAGCACGTGCGGGCCGAGCCTGACGAGCGTGGCACCAGACTCGGTGAGCAGCGTGCACTCCCGCTCGCTGATCCCGCCCTCGGGTCCGACGACCACCAAGATCTCACGCGGTGCGTCCGAACCCGTCGCGCTGTCCTCGGGCGTCCGAGCAGCCAGGCCCTGGGCCCCCGCACCGAGCGCCGGGAGCCCAGGCAGCACGGCCTGGGCGATGGGCAGCGTCGCCTCTTCGTGCAGGACGAGGACCGTGCCACCTGCGGCGACCACCTGGGCTGTGCGGGCGGCGAGGCCCTTCGCGTCGACGACGTCGCCGACACCCGGCAGCGAGGCACGCCGGGCCTGCTTGGTCGCCGCGCGGACCGTCGCGACCCAGCGGGCCCGAGACTTCGCGGCGCGGTCCCCGCGCCACACCACGACAGACCTCTCGGCCTGCCACGGCAGCACGGCATCCACGCCGGCCTCGGTCGCCGCCTCGATCGCGAGCTCGTCGCGGTCGCCCTTGGCCAGAGCCTGGACGAGCACGAGGGACACCCCGTCGGACGGCTCGCGCTCGACCGAGACGACCTCGAGGGTCACCTCGGAGGCCTGCACGGCCGTCACCCGGCAGGTGAGCCGCAGGCCCGCGCCGTCGACGACGTCGATCCGCTCGCCGACGCCGCGACGCTGGACGACACCTGCGTGCCGCCCCTCGAGGCCGTCGAGGAGGTACGTGTCACCCGGGACCAGAGACCCCAGGTCCCCGGCCTCGGCCAGGAAGACCGGTGCGCTCATCAGCGGCCGGTGAGCTTCTCACGCAGCCGGCTGAAGACACCCGGGTGGGCCGCAGCGACGCGCCCCTCGGGACGCTCTTCGCCGCGCAGGACCGCGAGCTGACGCAGCAGCTCTGCCTGCTCCTCGGACAGCGACGTCGGGACCTGGACCTCGACGTGCACGTTGATGTCTCCGCGCCCGCCACCGTGCAGGTGACCCACACCGAGGTTCTTCAGCGTGATGACCTGGTCGGGCTGCGTGCCCGGGCGCAGGTCGACCGACTCGGGACCGTCGAGGGTCTCGAGCTCGATGACCGTGCCGAGGGCGGCAGCGGTCATCGGCACCTCGAGCGTGCAGTGTAGGTCGTCCCCGCGGCGCAGGAAGGTCTCGTGCTTGCGCTCGCGGATCTCGAAGTAGAGGTCTCCGGCGGGACCGCCGGCAGGACCGACCTCGCCCTGCGAGGTGAGCTTGATGCGGTTGCCGGTCTCGACGCCCGCGGGCACCTCGACGCTGACCGTGCGGCGGCTGCGGACGCGGCCCTCGCCCGAGCACTCGGCGCAGGGCTCGGGGATCGTCGTGCCGAAGCCCTGGCAGGCTGCGCACGGGGCCGTGGTCATGACCTGGCCGAGGAAGGAGCGGGCCACGCGCTGGACCGTGCCGCGTCCGTTGCAGACGTCGCAGGTGCGCGGGGACGTGCCGGGGCGGCAGCACGAGCCGGAGCAGGTCCCGCAGACCACTGCGGTGTCGACCTGGATGTCGCGGCGCACGCCGAAGGCTGCCTCGGAGAGGTCGATGTCCAGGCGCACGAGGGCGTCCTGGCCGCGGCGCGAGCGCGGGATCGGGCCGCGCTGGGTCTGGCCGCCGCCGAAGAACGTCTCGAAGATGTCCTGGAAGCCGAAGCCTCCGCCACCGTTCATGCCGCCGCCTGGAGCCGACGGGTCGTGGCCCATGTCGTAGGACCGGCGCTTCTCGGGGTTCGAGAGCACCTCGTAGGCGCGACCGACGTCCTTGAACCTGTCTTCGGCGTCCGGACCTGCGACGTCAGGGTGCAGCTCGCGGGCGAGCTTGCGGTACGCCTTCTTGATCTGGTCCTGGCTGGCGTCACGGTCGACGCCGAGCACCTCGTAGTAGTCGCTCACTGGTTGGTCTCTGCCGTTCGTCGAAGGGGGCTGGTGCGGCGTCCTGTCGCGGCACCACGGTGCTCGCTCTGAACTCTGCAACGTCTGGACGGGGGTTCTTGTTTCATCGCGTGCGTCACGTCGTGGCCAGACCGCCGGGCGGCGGGGCCACGACGGGCCCTATGCACCGAGGATCCTGGACAGGTAGCGGGCGACGGCCCGCACCGAGGCGATCGTGGCGGGGTAGTCCATGCGGGTCGGGCCGATCGACCCGATGGTCGCGACCGAGTCGCCGTCCGAGCCGTACCCGGTCGTGACGACCGAGGTCTCGAACAGCCCTGTCAGCTGGGTCTCGTGACCGATCCGCACGTTGACCCCTGAGGAGTCGTCACCCATCTCCGTGAGGAGGTTGAGCAGCACGACCTGCTCCTCGAGGGCCTCGAGGACAGGGCGCAGGGCGTGCTCGAACCGCATGCTCGCGTGCGCGAGGTTCGCGGTCCCGGCGAGCACGATGCGCTCTTCGCCCTCCTGGGAGAGCGTGTCGGTGACGACCTCGGCGACCCGCGCGACGAGCGCCTGGTCCTCGGGGTCGAAGGTGGCCGCGAGAGCGTCGAGGGCCGTGCGCAGCTCCGGGAGGCGCCGGCCGGCGGCGGCGGCGTTGAGCCGGGCGCGCAGCGCGACCAGGACGATCTCGTCGGGGGTCGCGTCGAGCTCGAGGGTGCGCTGCTCGACACGGCCGGTGTCGGTGATGATGACCACGAGGAGCCGGCGCTCGCCGAGGACGACGAGCTCGAGGTGGCGCAGGCCGGAGCGGCGCAGCGACGGGTACTGGACGACGGCGACCTGGCCCGTCAGCTGGGCGAGCAGCCGCCCGGCCCGGGTGACGACGTCGTCGAGGTCGACGGCGCCGTTGAGGAAGGTCTCGATCGCGTTCTTCTCGGCCGCGCTGAGCGCCTTCACGCCCGCCAGGCGGTCGACGAACATGCGGTAGCCCTTGTCGGTCGGCACCCGTCCCGCGGAGGTGTGGGGCTGGGCGATGAAGCCGCCCTCCTCGAGGACCGCCATGTCGTTGCGGATCGTCGCGGGCGAGACGCCGAGGCTGTGCCGTTCCGCGAGGACCTTGGAGCCCACGGGCTCGCGGGTGTGGACGTAGTCCTCGACGATCGCGCGCAGGACGTCCAGCCGTCGCTCGTCGCTCGCCGCCACGGACCTCTCCTTCACGTCGTCGCCTGCCTGGGCCTCTGCGCTGCCTGCGCGGTCTGGCCTGTCATCGGCCTGTCTTCGGGCTGTCGTCAGGCCTCCATCAGCACTCGGGAGGCCTGAGTGCTAATTCTACGACAGGGCACCGTCACGGTGCACGCGGCGCTCACGCCTCCCCTGGAGACAGCCGTGCGGCCCGGAGCTATCGTGTGAGCAGACCTGGACCGGCACGCGACGGAGCGTGCCGGCGACGACGGGAGGTCCGGCGCATGCACACTCCGTCGGACGCACCGGCGGCCCTGCCGGTCCTGTCCGCCCGCTCTGGTCTGCCCGCCCTCCCCCTGCTGCCACAGCCCGGCGGGGTGCGTGATCTCGTGCAGGCCTCGTGGGTGCGCTCGTCGGCCTCACGTCTCGACCCCGACGCCGTACCCGAGCCGACCCTGCTCGACGACTCTCTCCGGGCCGTGCGGGACGAGCACCCGCTCACACGCGTCCTCGGCACGATCCAGACTCTCCTCGTGCGGCACACGACCGACACCGGCCTCATGGTGGCCGTCGGAGACCAGGCCGGGCGGCTGCTCTGGGTCGACGGCGACCACGACGTCCGCCGTCGGGCGGAGAGCATGGGTTTTGTGGCCGGGACCGACTGGTCCGAGACCGCCGTGGGCACCAACGCCCCCGGGACGGCGCTCGTGCTCGGCCGTGCCGTGCAGATCCGACGGACCGAGCACTTCGCGCGGATCGTGCACCCGTGGAGCTGCACTGCCGTCCCCGTGCACGACCGCGCGACGGGCTCGCTGCTCGGGGTCATCGACATCACCGGGGGTGACGACGCCGTGGCCCCCACGACCCTCGCCCTCGTAGAGGCGACGGCGCTCGCCGTCGAGGCCGAGCTGCACCTGCTCACCCTCGAAGACCGGCTCGCGCGCAGGGCGGCGCGGCGGCCGTCGGGCTTCACGCTGAGGCGGCTCGCAGCACCCACCGTGGCGAAGGCCGCACCAGCAGCAGAGACGACGCAGCCCGCCGGGCAGACTGGCACCACCCGCGGGCACGCCCCGCTGCTGCGGGTCCTCGGGCGGGACGACGCGCTGCTCGAGGTCGCCGGGGACAGGCTGGTCCTGAGCGGGCGCCACGCCGAGATCCTCACGCTGCTCGCCTGGCACCCGCGCGGCCTCGGCGCCGAGGAGCTCGCGACCGCCGTCTACGGGCGCGACGACGCCCTCGTCACCCTGCGCGCCGAGATGGTCCGCCTGCGGAGGGCGCTCGAGCCCGCGTCGCTCCAGGTCCTCTCGCGTCCCTACAGGGTGGGCACGCCGCTCGACCTCGACGCCTCTCAGGTGCTCGCCTTCCTCGACCGCGGCGCTCACAGGGTCGCCTTCGCGGGGTACGTCGGCCCGGTCCTGCCAGGGTCGGCATCTCCCGGGGTCGCCGACCTCCGCACCGAGGTGAGCCGACGCCTCCGCGAGTCGCTGCTCGCCGACGCCGGGGTCGACACCCTCCTCGCCTTCGCGCGGACCGACGAGGGCACGGACGACGTCGAGCTGTGGACGGCGTGCCTGCGGCTGCTGCCCGGTCGCTCGCCCCGCCGGGCTGCTGTCGTCGCGCACCTCGAAGACCTCGAGCTCAGGCTCGGCCGGGTGACGCCCTGACGACCTGGGCGAGCAGGCGTGGCGCGCCCGGCGTTCGACCGCTCGACCGCTCGTGCAACTCGATGCAACCTCGGCGGGCCTAGCGTCGAGGAGAGCCCGGTCACCGCCGGGCGCTCATCAGACAGCGTCGTCGAAGGAGCACACATGACCGTCTACGCAGCCCCCGGCACCCCGGGAGCACTCGTCACCTTCAAGCCCCGCTACGAGCACTGGATCGGCGGCACCTGGGTCGCCCCCGTCAAGGGCCAGTACTTCGAAGACATCTCCCCCGTCAACGGCAAGCCCTTCGCCGAGGTCGCCCGCGGCACGGCCGAAGACATCGAGGCGGCCCTCGACGCCGCGCACAAGGCGGCTCCCTCGTGGGGCAAGACCACAGGCACCGAGCGCGCCGACGTGCTCAACAAGATCGCCGACGTCATCGACGCGAACCTCGAACTGCTCGCGGTCGCCGAGACCTGGGACAACGGCAAGCCGGTCCGCGAGCCCCTCAACGCCGACCTCCCCCTCGCCGCGGACCACTTCAGGTACTTCGCGTCGGTCATCCGCGCGCAGGAGGGCGAGTTCACCGAGCTCGACAACGACACCGTCGCCTACCACTACGCCGAGCCCCTCGGTGTGGTCGGGCAGATCATCCCGTGGAACTTCCCGATCCTCATGGCCACGTGGAAGCTCGCACCCGCCCTCGCGGGCGGCAACACGATCGTGCTCAAGCCCGCCGAGCAGACGCCCGTGTCGATCCTCGTGCTGATCGAGCTCATCGGCGACATCCTCCCGCCCGGCGTGCTCAACGTCGTCAACGGCTTCGGTCTCGAGGCCGGCAAGCCGCTCGCCTCTAGCCCCCGGATCCGCAAGATCGCCTTCACGGGCGAGACGACCACGGGCCGGCTGATCTTGCAGTACGCGAGCGCGAACCTCATCCCGTCGACGGTCGAGCTGGGCGGCAAGAGCCCGAACATCTTCTTCGAGGACGTGGCCGACAAGAACGACTCGTACTACGACAAGGCGCAGGAGGGCTTCGTGCTCTTCGCCTTCAACCAGGGCGAGGTGTGCACCTGCCCGTCGCGGTCGCTGATCCAGAAGCCGATCTACGACACCTTCCTCTCCGACGCCCTCGACCGGACGAAGAAGGCCGTCCAGGGGAACCCTCTCGACACGGACACCCAGGTCGGCGCGCAGGCCTCGAACGACCAGCTCGAGAAGATCCTCAGCTACATCGACATCGGCAAGCAGGAGGGCGCACGCCTGCTGCTCGGCGGAGAGCGGGTCGACCTCGGCGGTGACCTCACCGACGGCTACTACGTCGCACCGACGATCTTCGAGGGGCAGAACTCGATGCGGATCTTCCAGGAGGAGATCTTCGGGCCGGTGGTCGCGGTGACGAGCTTCGACGACTACGACGACGCCATCGCGAAGGCGAACGACACGCTCTACGGCCTCGGGGCCGGCGTGTGGTCGCGCAACGGGAACCTCGCCTACCGCGCAGGGCGAGACATCAAGGCGGGACGCGTGTGGGTGAACAACTACCACGCGTACCCGGCGGGGGCGGCCTTCGGCGGGTACAAGAGCTCGGGGATCGGGCGGGAGAACAGCAAGCTCGCGCTCGACCACTACCAGCAGACGAAGAACCTGCTGGTGAGCTATTCGGAGTCGGCCCTCGGGTTCTTCTAGGAGCGTGCTCGGACTCATCGAGGAGGATCCATGATCGACGCCGACGTCGTCATCGACGGAGAGACACAGTCGCGGGTCGCCGCGACGGACAGCGCGGTCGAGCTGCTGCGCAGGTTGTGGGAGCAGCACGGGCCGCTGATGTTCCACCAGTCCGGCGGGTGCTGCGACGGCTCGTCGCCCATGTGCTACCCCGCGGGTGAGCTGTTCACCTCGGCGGCCGACGTCCTCCTCGGTCGCTTCGACATCGCCGACCAGGGAGCCGACGGCGCGCAGGCGCAGACCATCGACTTCTGGATGTCGACCGAGCAGTTCGCGTACTGGCGCCACACGCACCTGACCGTCGACGTGGTCCCAGGGCGCGGTTCGGGCTTCTCGGTCGAGAGCCCCGAGGGGGTGCGCTTCATCATCCGGTCGCGGCTGATGGACGTGGCGGACGCCTTCGCCTGATCGGGGCAGCCCCTGCGTGCGACGGACGGCGAGGCTCCGCTCGTCCGTCGCACGCGGCGGCTAGCCTGCTGCGGTGAGCTCAGACCGCTACTCCCAGGACGTCCTCGCCGCCGGCCCGCACCCCTCGGCGCGCCGCCCCACCTCTCGGCCCGTGCCCGCCGACCGCGGGCTCGTCGTCGAGGAGGTCATGACGGGGTGGGTCGGGGCTGTGACCCGTGTCGAGAAGTCCGGCGGTCTGCACGTCGTCGTCCTCGAAGACCGCGCCGGGCGCACCCGCACCTTCCCGCTCGGCCCGGGGTTCTGGGTCGACGGCGCCCCTGTCACGCTCACTCCCCCGGTCACCTCCACGGCCCCCGCCGCACCCACCCGCACGGCGAGCGGGTCGCGCGTGGTCGCCGACGCCCGGGCGCGCGTCGCCCGCGGCAGCCGCATCTGGGTCGAGGGACGCCACGACGCCGAGCTCGTCGAGAAGGTCTGGGGCGACGACCTGCGCGTCGAGGGTGTGGTCGTCGAGCTCCTCGAAGGAGTCGACAACCTCGCCGACGCGCTCGCCGACTTCAAGCCGTCGAAGGGCCGCCGGGTCGGTGTGCTCGTCGACCACCTCGTCCCGGGGAGCAAGGAGCAGCGCATCACCGACGACGTGCTGCGCGCCTTCCCCGGCGGCAACGTCAAGGTGCTCGGCCACCCCTACGTCGACGTGTGGCAGGCCGTGCGCCCGCAGCGCATCGGGCTCGACGCGTGGCCGGTGATCGACCGTGGCACCGAGTGGAAGTACGGGATCCTCCAGCGCCTGGGCTGGCCCGCCGAGAACCAGACCGACGTCGCCCTCGGCTGGAAGAAGATCCTCGGGACCGTCCGCAGCTACGCGGACCTCGAGCCTTCCCTGCTCGGCAGGGTCGAAGAGCTCATCGACTTCGTGACGGTCACCGACTGACCCAGCCGGTCCAGACGCTCCTGAGGTCCTGCCGGGTGAGGTCTTGCCGTGCCATCCTCGGAGACAGCCCGTCATCGACGAGAGCCTGCACCCCGGCCGGGGTGCAGGCTCTCGTCATGGTGCGTGGAGCTGGACGTCGTCAGACGGGCTGCTCGTTGATGAGCTTCCTGTAGACGTACGCCGAGGCGAGGATCGACACCGGCACCGCCACCAGCAGGCCGACGAACAGCACGATCGTGCCGGCGAGCATCGCGAGGTACACGAAGACGTAGAGCAGGATCGCGGTCGACAGGTTGTCGAGGACGAGGCGGACGCTCGCCTTGATCGAGTCGATGATCCCGAGACCCTTGTCGATGATGAAGAACAGCGCGAACTGCGCGAAGAACCCGACGATGATCGACCCGATGAAGGTGAAGCTGACGATCGTCGACACGATGCTGATGAGCAGCGACGTGAGGATGACCGTGCCGATGCGGTCGACCGCGAAGAAGTCGGCCAGCGACGGGCGCCTCCCCTGCGTGATGGCCAGCGCCCCACGGATGATGCCCGCCTGCGCGAGGAAGACCAGCAAGAACATGATGAGCGTGAAGACGATCGCGCCGAAGCCCAGGCCCGCGAGGCCTGCGGCACCGATGTCGCCATCGTCTGCCGAGAGGCTGCTGCCGACGAGGACAGCGAAGAAGATCCCGCCGATCACCGAGAAGGCCACGATGTAGGCGAGCGCCGCCAGCAGGAACACGCCGATGTTCTGCGTGAACTTCTGCCACCCGTAGCGGAAGCCGTCGGGCACGGGCGACTCGGGGGCCCCGTACTGCCCCGCGGAGATCGGCGGGGCGCTCGGCGGCGGGTAGGCGGACCCGGGCGGCGGGTAGCCGCCGGTCGAGTACTGGTCCTGAGCGCCGTAGGCGGGCTGCTCCGGGGTGGTCTTCTCCCAGCCCGAGGGCTGACCCGGTGCCGACTGACCGTAGGCGGGCGGCTGCTGGCCCGCTGCGGGCTGGCCGTAGGCCGGGGGCTGCTGGCCGTAGCCGGGCTGCTGACCCTGGGCAGGCTGGCCGTAGACGGGCGGCTGCGCCGGCCCGGGGGGCGGCGGATATCCCGACTGTGCGTAGGGGTCCTGCGTGCCGTCGTCCGGCGTCTTGTCGCTCATGCGATCTCCTCGGTCCTCGGTCCCGGCGGACGACCGCGGGATGCGGTCGGACCACGGCCGGGGGCTGTCTACCTCACCCTAGGGGGGCGGCAAAGGTCCAGGCTAGAGCCCCCGACGACCGTGCGCCTGCGCAGACCACACGCTGGCACGTGGTCTCTGAGCACTCAGAGGACGAGCACCTGCACTCAGGGGACGAGCGCCTGCGCTCCGGTGAGGGCGTCCGCCACGGTGCGGGCGTAGAGGTCCTGCCCCGCAGGTGCCGGGTGCACACCGTCCTTGCCGAGGACGTCGGGCTGGGCAGCGACCGCGGCAGCCCAGTCGGCCACGACCACGTTCTCGGGGTGGCGGGCCGCAGCGGCCCGCATCTGGTCGTTCGTCGGGCCGATCCAGCTGCGGTCCGCGGAACCCGTGACGAGCACGAGCACGTGGTCGGGACCGACGGCGGCGACGACGTCCTCCATGACCCGCTCGGTCACCGTGCTGTTGGTCCCCAGGGACACGACCACGTACTTGCGCAGGGTCCCCGCGTCCCGCATCGCCGTGATGATCTCGGGTGCCGTGCTCATCTGGCGTGACACCTCGGCGTCGACGAAGACCCCTGGCAGCGCCGCCTGGAGGGCCGGCACGCTGATGAGGCTCACCGAGTCGCCGACCAGGGTCACCTGGTCACCCGGCGGCGGGACCGTCGGGGCGGGGGCCGGTGTCGGCTCTGCTGGCGCTGTCGGCTCGGGCGTGGGCTCGACCGTGGGCGCAGGCGCGGGCTGCGCCGCGTTGGCCTCCTGCGCAGCCTGTGCCCCTTCGAGGATCTGCGCCTCGAGCGAGGACGTGGCGGGCTCGCGGACCCCGGCGAGCACGAAGGCGCTCACGAGACCGAGGGCCAGCACCGCGGCCACCGCGAGACGGACCCGGGCGAGGGGCGAGCGGCCCGGTGCTGCCTGCTCGGCGCGCGCAGCGACGACCAGCCGCCGTGCGCGGCCCGCGACCCGCATCCAGAGCGCCCGGATGCCGGCGATCATCACCGGACGCTCGAGGTACTTGTACGACACCCAGGCGGCGACCGCAGTGACCACGGTCGCCACGGCGGCGACCGACCACGACGTCGACCGACCCGGGTTCTCCGCGCCCATGAGGCTCGCGACGAGCACGACGATCGGCCAGTGCCACAGGTAGATCCCGTAGGAGCGCACGCCGACCCAGCGCAGGGGCCGGACCTCGACCCGTCGTGCGAGCGGCTGGCTGCGGATGAGGAAGGCGATGAGCCCGAGGGCGAAGAGCGAGGCGAGCACGAGCCCGCCGCGGTACGTGAACGCGTCGTCGACGGACATCGTGAGGGTCAGGACCACGAGGCCCACGGCGCTCGTGAGGCCGAGGGCGTGACGCCACCACCGACGGCGCGACGTCGGGAACCAGCGCGCGAAGCGGCTCTGGACGGGCAGCAGAGACTGGCTCGCGAACTCCACGTCAGGCACCTGCGGGGTGTCGCGCGGGGTCCGCGGGGCGAACCAGAGCGCGAAGAACGCCCCGGCCATCAGACCGAAGAGGTGCGTGTCCGTGCCGAAGTACACGCGCGACGGGTCCCCCGACGGGTCGTAGGCGACGGCCATCCACACCGCTGATCCCACGGCGAAGAGACCCGTGACCACCAGACCGGTCACCCGAGAGCGCCGCACCGAGAAGACGGCGAGCAGCACGAGCGGCCAGAACAGGTAGAACTGCTCCTCGACCGCGAGGGACCAGAAGTTGGCGAAGAGCTGCGGCACGAGGTCGGCCGAGTACGAGGTGCCCTGGGCGATCGCGAACCAGTTGCTCGCGAAGGTCAGCGCCCCCAGGACCTGCAGCTTGATCCCGACGAGGACGTCACCGCCGATCACCCCGGCCGCAGCTGTGCAGACCACCACCACGGCCACCATCGCCGGGATGATGCGTCTGACCCGCCTCGTCCAGAAGTGCCGCAGGGACACGCGCCCGGTCTGCACACGCTCGCGCACGAGCAGCGTGGTGATGAGGAAGCCGGACAGCACGAAGAAGACGTCCACACCGATGAAGCCGCCCGGGAGCAGCGCCGGCAAGAAGTGGTAGACGAGGACCGCGAGGACGGCGACGGCCCGCAACGAGTCGAGGCCGTAGATGCGCGGCGGCCGCGACGACGAGCGGGGCGCGACAGGCTTGCGGATCGTCCCGAGCGGCACCGCCGGACGGTCCATCCGTTCGAGCCCTTCGGGCAGCGTGACACGCCCGAGCTCGCGGACCGTGGTCGACGGTCCGCGGTCCGAGCGTGGCTGACGGGGAGTCGAGGCAGCCATCGTCAGTCGGTGAGGTCTCTGACGACGGTGTCGGCGAGCAGGCGCCCACGACGGGTCAGCACGACACGCCCGGCGATGGCCGCGCGCCCGTCGACGAGCCCGTCGGCCACGTGCTGGGCCACGGCCGTGCGGGCACGGGGAGACAGGTCGGCCGTCGCGAAGCCCTCGCGCAGACGGACACCGAGCATGACCCGCTCGAGCTGCGCCGAGGCGTCGTCGAGGGTCTCCTGCCCGGCCGACGGGCTCAGACCCTGACCGAGCCGGTTGGCGTAGCGGACGGGGTGCTTGACGTTCCACCAGCGCAGGCCGCGGGTGCCCGGGACGTCCGAGCCGAGGTAGGAGTGCGCGCCTGGACCGACGCCCCACCAGTCGTCGCCGCGCCAGTAGGCGAGGTTGTGGCGGCAGGCCCGCTGCACGCCGTCGACCGTGCGCGCCCAGTTGGAGACCTCGTACCAGCCGAGGCCAGCCTCGGTCAGCAGGTCGTCGGCGAGCTCGTACTTGGCGGCCTGGTCGTCCTCGTTCGGCAGGGTCAGCTGCCCGCGGCGGACCTGGGCGGCCATCTTGGTGCCCTGCTCGACCACGAGCGCATAGGCCGACACGTGGTCGACACCTGTCGCGAGGGCCGACTCGACGCTCGTCCGCCAGTCGTCCAGGGTCTCCCCCGGTGTGCCGTAGATGAGGTCGAGTGAGACGTCGAGGCCGAGGTCGCGCGCCCACCGGACCACGTCGGGGATGCGGCGCGGGTCGTGCGTGCGCTCGAGGGTCGCGAGCACGCTCGGGACCGCCGACTGCATACCGAAGGACACCCGCGTGAACCCGGCGTCGGCGAGGACCTTCAAGGACTCCGGGGTCACCGAGTCCGGGTTCGCCTCGGTCGTCACCTCGACGTCCTCGGCGAGCCCCCACGTGCTGCGGACAGCCGCCAGCATCGTCGCGAGGTCGCGGGCCGGCAGCAGCGTGGGCGTGCCGCCACCGACGAACACCGTCGACACCTCGCGGCGCGGCAGGCCTGCCGCGTCCATGAGGCGCCCGGCCATCTCGATCTCGGAGACGGCCGTCGTCGCGTACGCGGACTGGCTCGCGCCACCGCCGAGCTCGCTCGCGGTGTACGTGTTGAAGTCGCAGTACCCGCACCGCACTGTGCAGAACGGGACATGCATGTAGACGCCGAACCGGCGGTCAGCCGCACCGGACGCCACCCAGGTGGGGAGCGTGCCGTCGTCGGGAGCCGGGTCGCCGTCGGGGAGAGCCGGGGTCACGACTGCCTCACTTCTTCTTGTCTCGGGACTCCGTCTGCTCGGAGGTCAGGGCGGCGATGAAGGCTTCCTTCGGGACCTCGACAGACCCGATGGTCTTCATGCGCTTCTTGCCCTCCTTCTGCTTCTCGAGGAGCTTGCGCTTGCGGGAGATGTCTCCGCCGTAGCACTTGGCGAGGACGTCCTTGCGGATGGCACGGATGGTCTCGCGCGCGATCACGCGCGCACCGACAGCAGCCTGGATCGGCACCT
Organism: Sanguibacter biliveldensis; assembly: GCF_033798665.1. NCBI lineage: Bacteria > Bacillati > Actinomycetota > Actinomycetes > Micrococcales > Sanguibacteraceae > Sanguibacter > Sanguibacter biliveldensis. The sequence continues at coordinate 1,499,245 of NZ_CP138359.1, read as the reverse complement.
CGAACTGCTGACGGTTGATGAGGTTCTTGAGCTTGCCGACCATCGACAGGCCGTAGGAGTACGCGTTGTCCTTGTGCACGATCGCGCTGAAGGCGTCCACCTGCTCGCCCTGCAGCAGGATGTCCACCTTGACGAGGTCGGCCGCCTGCTCGCCGATCACGTCGTAGTCGAGCGAGGCGTAGCCGCGGGTGCGGGACTTCAGCTGGTCGAAGAAGTCGAAGACGATCTCCGCGAGCGGGAGGATGTAGCGCATCTCGACCCGGTCGGCCGAGAGGTAGTCCATGCCCTGCAGCTCGCCGCGTCGGCCCTGGCACAGCTCCATGACGGCGCCGATGAACTCCGAGGGGGCGATCACCGTGGCCTTGACGATGGGCTCGCGGACCTCGCCGATCTTGCCGCCCGGGAACTCGCTCGGGTTGGTCACCGTGACGATGCTCTTGTCCTCCATCGTCACCTCGTAGATGACGTTGGGGGCCGTCGAGATGAGGTCGAGGTTGAACTCGCGCTCGAGGCGCTCGCGGACGATCTCGAGGTGCAGAAGACCGAGGTAGCCCACACGGAAGCCGAATCCGAGCGCGACCGAGGTCTCGGGCTCGTAGATGAGCGCGGCGTCGTTCAGCTTGAGGCGGTCCAGGGCGTCACGCAGGACCGGGTAGTCCGAGCCGTCGACCGGGTAGAGGCCGGAGAAGACCATCGGCTTGGGGTCGGAGTAGCCGCCGAGCGCGTCCTCGGCAGGCTTGGCCGCGTTCGTGACGGTGTCACCGACCTTGGACTGGCGGACATCCTTGACACCGGTGATGAGGTAGCCGACCTCGCCGACGCCCAGCCCCTTGGTCGGGATGGGCTCGGGTGACGAGACGCCGATCTCGAGGAGGTCGTGGGTCGCCCGGGTCGACATCATGATGACGCGCTCGCGCGGGGCGAGGTTGCCGTCGACCACACGGACGTAGGTGACCACGCCGCGGTACGTGTCGTACACGGAGTCGAAGATCATCGCGCGCGCCGGGGCGTCGGGGTCGCCGACGGGCGCGGGCGTCTTGAGCACGATGCGGTCGAGCAGCTCGGGGACGCCGACACCCGTCTTGCCCGAGATCTTCAGGACGTCCTCGGGCTCGCAGCCGACGAGGTTCGCGAGCTCTTCCGCGTACTTCTCGGGCTGGGCGGCCGGCAGGTCGATCTTGTTGAGCGCCGGGATGATCGCCATGTCGTTCTCCATGGCGAGGTACAGGTTGGCGAGCGTCTGGGCCTCGATGCCCTGCGCAGCGTCGACCAGCAGCACCGCGGCCTCGCAGGCCGCGAGGGAGCGCGAGACCTCGTAGGTGAAGTCCACGTGGCCCGGGGTGTCGATCATGTTGAGGGCGTAGCCGGTCGGCACGCCGTTCTCGTCGGCGACCTCCCACGGCATGCGCACGGCCTGCGACTTGATGGTGATGCCGCGCTCGCGCTCGATGTCCATGCGGTCGAGGTACTGCGCGCGCATGGCACGCGGGTCGACGACGCCGGTCATCTGGAGCATGCGGTCGGCCAGGGTCGACTTGCCGTGGTCGATGTGCGCGATGATGCAGAAGTTTCGGAGCAGCTCCGGAGCAGTGGCCGCGGGCTGGATGCGGGCGAGGTTGGCCGCTGAAGGGATGGGAGTCACGTGGTCGATTGTCCCACGGACCCGCCGCGGGGCGGCACCCTGTCGACGCGTCGTCGAGCGGTGCCGCCCCGCGGGGCCCCAGCCAGGTGCCGGGGACCGCCGGGACTCGCGGCTGCGGACGGGGTCAGTGCTCGGTCGCGGCCTTCTCGGAGCCTGCACCCGTGAGCGACCTCACCTCCATCTCGGCGAACTTCGCCTTCACGCCCTTCTCGCGGCTCGTCAGCGTGCCGACCACCCCGAGAAGGAAGCCGAGCGGGATGGTGACGATCCCCGGGTTCTCGAGCGGGAACCACGCGAAGTCGATGCTTGCGTCGCGGATCATCGACAGGCTGTTGCCGGCCTCGTCAGTCTTGCCGGAGACCACGGGCGAGAAGGCGATGAGCACGAGGCACGAGCCGAGCCCGCCGTACATGCTCCACAGGGCGCCCCGCGTGTTGAACCTCTTCCAGAACAGCGAGAAGAGGATGGTCGGCAGGTTCGCGCTCGCGGCGACGGCGAAGGCCAGGGCGACGAGGAAGGCGACGTTCTGGCCGTTGGCGAAGATGCCGCCGATGATCGCGAGGAGACCGATGACCACGACGGTCATCCGGGCGACCTTGACCTCGCCGTCGGGGTTCACCTCGCCCTTCTTGATGACCGAGGCGTAGATGTCGTGGGCGAAGCTCGCGGCGGCCGTGATGGTCAGTCCCGCGACGACGGCGAGGATCGTCGCGAAGGCGACGGCCGAGATGAGACCGAGCAGGATCTCCCCGCCGAGGGCGAAGGCCAGCAACGGGGCCGCCGAGTTCACGCCGCCGGGTGCGGCGTTGATCGTGTCGGCACCGACCAGGGCTCCGGCCCCGTAGCCGAGCACCAGCGTGAAGAGGTAGAAGATGCCGATCAGCCAGATGGCCCAGACGACAGACCTGCGGGCCTCTTTGGCTGTCGGGACCGTGTAGAAGCGCATGAGGACGTGCGGCAGACCGGCTGTGCCGAGCACCAGGGCGAGCGCGAGGGACAAGAAGTTGAGCTTGCTCGTCTCACTGCCGCCGTACTGCGCGCCAGGCTCGGCGAGCCCGGGGATGCCCGAGGTGGTGATCGCCCCCTGGATGACGTCCGAGAGGTTGAAGCCGAACTTCGCGAGGACCCAGACCGTCATGATCCCGGCGCCCGCGATGAGCAGGATCGCCTTGATGATCTGCACCCAGGTGGTGCCCTTCATGCCGCCGATGAGCACGTAGACGATCATCAGCGCACCGACCACGGCGATGACGAGGCCCTGGCCGGCCCGGCTGTCGATGCCGAGCAGGAGCGCGACGAGACCGCCCGCCCCGGCCATCTGCGCGAGGAGGTAGAAGAACACGACTGCCAGGGTGGTCAGCGCCGCCGCCATGCGCACAGGGCGCTGCTTGAGGCGGAAGGAGAGGACGTCGGCCATCGTGAACTTGCCGGTGTTGCGCAGCAGCTCGGCGACGAGCAGCAGCGCCACGAGCCACGCGACGAGGAAGCCGATCGAGTACAGGAACCCGTCGTAGCCGTTGATCGCGATCGCGCCGACGATCCCCAGGAAGCTCGCGGCCGAGAGGTAGTCCCCCGCGATGGCCGTGCCGTTCTGCGGACCCGTGAAGGACCGGCCGCCCGCGTAGTAGTCCTCGGCCGTCTTGTTCGTGCGGGAGGCCCGCAGCACGATGACGAGGGTCACCGCGACGAAGGCGAGGAAGATGCCGATGTTGACGACGGGGTTGCCGATGTCCTCGGAGGCGGCGACCACGCCTGCTGCGTGGGGCTGCCCAGAGAGGTCGAGCGGGAGGTGCCCCGAGAGCGGGGCGGGGACGGCGCCGGAGAGGCCCGGCAGGACGACGGCGGTCATACGAGATCACGTCCCTCGATGCGCTGACGGAGCTCGTCCGCCATGGGGTCCTGCTTCTTGTTGGCCCAGCGGGCGTAGATCATCGTGATCGCGAAGGTCGTGACGAACTGGCCGAGGCCCATGAGGAGACCGACGTTGATGGTCCCCCACACCTTCGTGCTCATGAAGTCGTGCGCGTAGTCCGCGAGCAGCACGTAGGTGAGGTACCAGAGGAAGAAGAAGGCTGTCATCGGGAAGACGAAGCGCCTGAAGCGCCGTCGCAGCGCCTGGAACTCCGGGCTGTCCTGCACCTGCTCGTAGTCGAGGAGGTCGCCGGTGCGGTCGTGCGGTCCGGGTGGGCCCGTCGGCGGTCGGCCGTCGGGCGGGGTCGGGGACTGGGTCGAGTCGGTCATCGCGCCTCCTGTGGCTGCCCGGGCGTCGTTGCACGGAGCAGGCTGAGTTGTGTGACCCGGGCCACACTGCCGCAGGTGCGGATGGGTCGCAACCAGGGCGACCGACGCGGTGGCAGCTAGTCTGCGGTCATGGCGAAGACTCCCTGGACCTCGACAGCCGTCCGTCTCGCGCGAGCCGTGATCGGCAGCCTGACGCGAGGCGGGACGGCGGGAGGGCGACCGGCAGCGGGTGCTCCCCGCGGCGGTGGGACAGGCGCGCGCGAGGGTGGGGGCCGAGGCAGCGGCAGCCGCACGGGCACGTCGGCCCAGGGCACCACGGGCGGGCCGACCGCAGCAGCTGCGTACCCCGGCGACTTCACAGGCACCCTGCGGCCGCAGTACTCGCCTCAGCTCGACGGCGCCCCGGACCCTGGCGAGATCGTCTGGACCTGGGTCCCCTACGAAGAGGACTTCTCTCGCGGCAAGGACCGCCCCGTGCTGCTCGTCGGACGGGACGGTGCCTGGTTGCTCGGGCTGATGCTCACGAGCAAGGACCACAGCCGCGACGCCGCCGACGAGGCGCGGTACGGACGCCGGTGGATCGACGTGGGCTCGGGTCCGTGGGACTCGCAGGGCCGGGACAGCGAGGTGCGGGTCGACCGCGTCGTGCGGGTCGACCCTGGGGCCGTCCGCCGGGAAGGCGCGATCCTGCCCGAGACCGTGTTCACGAAGGTCGTGACGGCCGCTCGACGCTGAGAGCGTCTCGCTCAGCGGAGGCCCCGGTGAGCGGGGGTCTCGGTGAGTGTCGGCTCACACGGTCGCAGGCCGTCAGACCTGTCGTCGAGCGGGGCGATCTGGTAGGTTCGATCATTGCGTGCTCCGCCCGGGTCGGCGGGCACCATTCCAGTACCTCTCCACGGGTTCCCCACCCCAGTCCCGGTGCTGGAAACGCCTTCTACGACCTGTTCACTCGCTCCGGCGAAATTATCAGAGAGTCCTCACGTGGCTAACATCAAGTCTCAGATCAAGCGCATCGGCACCAACGAGAAGGCTCGCCTTCGCAACAACGCCGTCAAGACCGAGCTCCGCACGCACGTTCGTCGTGTGCGGACCGCGATCAACGCCGGCGACAAGGATGCTGCTGCCGCTGCACTGGTCATCACGTCCAAGAAGCTCGACAAGGCCGTGTCCAAGGGCGTCATCCACGCCAACCAGGCCGCGAACCGCAAGTCGGCTCTTGCAAAGGCCGTCCACGGCCTGTGAGTCTCACTGATCTCTGACACCTCGGTGCCAGAGATCGCGCCCAAGGCGTCGCTTCCCGTGTCGGGGCGGCGCCTTCGTCGTACCCGGGCTCGGCGGGACGGGCGCCGAGGTCACCACATCTCTTCACACGTTTATCTCATCTATGAGATACGGTGGCGAGCATGACGACGATCGACGCCGCGCGGATCGGTACCCTCATCCGCGACGCCCGCAAGCTCCACGGTTGGACCCAGGCGCACCTGGCCGAGAAGATCGGGACCAGCCAGAGCGCTGTCAACCGGATCGAGAAGGGTGGCCAGAACCTCTCGCTCGACACCGTCCGGCGGATCTCCGAGGCCCTCGACGCCGAGCTCCTCACGCTCGGCCGCAACGACGTCATGCACCTGCGGGTGCACGGGGGCCGTGAGCTCAGCGGCGCCGTCGACATCCGCTCGTCGAAGAACGCTGCCGTCGCGCTGCTCTGCGCCTCGCTGCTCAACCGCGGACGGACCACCCTCCGCGGGGTCGCGAGGATCGCCGAGGTCGACCGCATCCTCGAGGTGCTGCGCAGCATCGGCGTGAGCGCCGAGTGGACCGAGGACGGCCGCGACCTCGTGCTCCAGCCACCCGTGACCCTCGCCCTCGACGAGATGGACCAGGAGGCGGCGCGCCGCACCCGCAGCATCCTCATGCTGCTCGGCCCGCTCGTGCACGACCGCCCCGCCTTCCAGCTCCCCTACGCCGGGGGCTGCGACCTCGGGACCCGGACGGTCGAGCCGCACATGCTCGCGCTGCGCCACTTCGGCGTCGAGGTCCGCGCGACGGAGGAGAAGTACCACGTCGAGGTCGACCACGACCGCCGGGCAGACGGCGCGATCGTGCTCGTCGAGCGCGGCGACACCGTCACCGAGAACGCGATCCTCGCAGCGGCCCGTCACGACGGCGCCACGACGATCCGCAACGCGAGCCCGAACTACATGGTCCAGGACCTCTGCTTCTTCCTCGAGGACCTCGGCGTGAAGATCGAGGGCATCGGGACCACGACGCTCGTGGTGCACGGGGTGCCCGTGATCGACACCGACATCGAGTACGCACCGTCCGAGGACCCCGTCGAGGCGATGACCTTCCTCGCGGCTGCTGTCGTCACGAAGTCGTCGATCACGATCCGCCGCGTGCCGATCGAGTTCGTCGAGATCGAGCTCGCGATCCTGCGGACCATGGGCTTCCGCTACGACATGACCGAGGAGTACATGTCGACGAACGGGCGGACCAGGCTGGTCGACCTCACCACGCACGTGAGCGAGCTCAAGGCACCGATCGACAAGATCCACGCGATGCCCTTCCCTGGTGTGAACATCGACAACCTGCCGTTCTTCGCCGTCATCGCGGCGTCGGCCGAGGGTGGGACGCTCATCCACGACTGGACCTACGACAACCGCGCGATCTACCTCACCGAGCTGACGAACCTCGGCGCGAACGTCCGGCTGCTCGACCCGCACCGCGTGCTCGTCGAGGGCCCGACGCGGTGGCGCGGGGCGGAGCTCATGTGCCCGCCGGCGCTGCGTCCCGCGGTCGTGGTGCTGCTCGGCATGCTCGCCGCGCAGGGCACCTCGGTGCTGCGCAACGTGTACATGATCCGCCGCGGCTACGAAGACCTGGCCGACAGGCTCACGGCGCTCGGTGCGCAGATCACGGTGTTCCGGGACGCCTGAGGACGACCGCTCGACCTCCCCGGCCGACGCCCGCGAGCACCTGCCCGCATGCGTCGGCCAGGGACCACGGCTGCGAGGTGGTCCCTGGCGTGCGACGGCAGAAGCGGTCGGCACAGGGCGCCGAGCGGCGGGGCGTCAGCAGTCCCTCAGCGGCCCGCGCTGCGGGCGACGGTGAGGACGGCGCGCTCGACGGCGAAGACCGGGTCGCGGCCGGCGCCCTTGACCTCGGCATCGGCCTGGGCTGTCGCCGTGATGGCCGTCGCGAGGCCTTCGGGCGTCCAGCTCGCGAGGTCTTTGCGGGCACGGTCGACCTGCCACGGGGCGAGCCCCATGTCGGAGGCGCTGCCGCCCCGGCCGCGCATCCCGGCGACCTTGGCGAGGGTGCGCAGCTTCATGGCGAGGGCGGCGACGACGGGGACGGGGTCGGCCCCGGTGTCGAGCGCGTGACGGAGCAGGGCGACAGCCTGACCGGCGTCGCCTGCGATGGCGGCGTCGGCGACCCTGAAGCCCGTCGCCTCGACCCGTCCGCCGTAGTAGCGGGACACGGCGGTCTCGTCGATGGTCTTCTCGGAGTCGGCCATGAGCTGCGAGCAGGACGAGGCGAGCTCGCGCAGGTCGCTGCCGACAGCCTCGACGAGCGCGCGGACCGCACCCGCTGTGGCGCGGCGTCCGCCGCGCTTGAACTCGGCAGCCGCGAAGGCCACCTTCTCGGCGTCCTTCTTGATGGGGTCGCAGGTGACCACCGGGGCGCCACTCGCGCGGATCGCGTCGAGCATCTTCTTGCCGCGCACTCCCCCGCGGTGCTCGAGGACGAGGAACACGTCGTCGGCCGGGGCAGAGAGATAGGCGATGACATCGGTCATCAGGGCATCGGTGGTCGCCTCGACGCTCTCGACCACGACGATCCGCGGCTCGGCGAAGAGTGACGGGCTGGTGAGGACCGAGAGCATGCCTGACTGGTAGAGCGCCGCCTGGACCGTCGTCTTCTCGGTCTCGGGGTCGACCTCGCGGGCCAGCCCGACGAGCCTCTCGACAGCCCTGTCGACGAGCAGCCCCTCGGCCCCGTGGACCAGGACGACCGGTGCGAGCGTCGCCTCGTCCCACGCGAGTCCAGGAGTCTTGCCACGTGCTGAGCTTCGGGGGGCGGCCATGGTCCAAGGGTGTCACGAGCAGCCGCCTGCGACCAAGGTCTGACCCCGGCGGACGAGGACTCCCGAGGTGCTGCACAGGTCGGTGCGCAGGATGGTCGCGCCGTGGGACTCATAGAGGTCGAGGGCGTCCTGCGTGGGGTGCCCGTAGGTGTTGTCGGCGCCGACACCGACGAGCACGACGTCGGGGCTGAGCAGGCGAGCGAGGTCTGGGTCCTGCGCGCGGGAGCCGTGGTGCGCCATCTTGACGACGTCGACAGGGCCGAGGCTCACACCGTCGTCGGTCAGGCTCCGCAGGAGGGCGGCCTGGCCTCGTGCCTCGAGGTCACCGAGGGCCACGACGCTGAGCTCCGGGGTGCGGATCACCATGACGACGCTCCCGTCGTTCGCCGCCCCGTCCTCAGCCGTCTCCACTGTCGGTTGCCCGGCAGCTCGGCCCTCCGCGCCCCCTGCAACGGGGGCCAAGACCCCCCACACGACCTGCTCGGGCGCCGGGCCGGCCAGCAGCTCCAGCCCGCCCGGGTTCGCGCTCACTGCCTGCCACGGGATGCTCGCGGCGTCGAGCAGCCGTGCGACCCCCTCGGCGTGGCCGGCCGGCTCCCGGACCGGGCTGACGTAGGCCTCCTCGACCACGCGCCCGTCGAGGACCTCGGCGAGCCCGCCGACGTGGTCGTCGTGGAAGTGCGTGAGCACCAGGAGGTCGAGGGTCGTGACACCGAGCTCGTCGAGGCAGCGTGCCGCTGCGTCACCGGGCGGTCCGACGTCGACCATGACCGCCCGGCCCGGTCCGGTCTGAACGACGAGGGCGTCGCCCTGGCCGACGTCGCACACCACTACCTGCCAGTCGGCGTCCCAGGCCACTCCCCCGCCGCGCAGCACGTCAGCCAGCCACGGCGGCTGTGTCTGCCAGACGACGAGGAGCCCGACGAGCGCGCAGGTCAGCAGGCCGGCGGCTCGCGAGAGCGGTCGTGCCGCCGCGTGCACGGCCCCGGTCCCGCGTGACCCCCCGGTGCCCAGCCTGGCGAAGACGGCTGGAGCCCGTCCCCGGCGCGGTGCGCTGGGCGGTGCCCCGATCCCGGCGACGAACATCCCCGTCCGCGCCGTCCACACGATGCTGCTCCAGCGCCAGACGAGCACGACCCCTGCCGCTGACACGAGCGCGAGCAGGAGAGCACCCGGTGCCCCGGCCGCCCATGGGATGCTCGCGAGGGGTGCTCCTGCGAGGCGCTCGGCGACCTCGGCGATCCACCAGGTGGCCCAGCCTGCGACCTGCGCGAACAACCCTGCCGCACCCGGCCACCACGGCGCGAGGAGCGCTCCGACGACGCCGAGGACCGTGGCCGGGACGAGCGCCGGGGCGGCCAGCACGTTGGCCGGGACAGCGTAGGTCGCCACGACAGGGTCGAGCAGGACGATCACCGGCGCGCAGGCGAGCTGGGCGGCGAGCGGGACCGCGACAGCCAGAGCCATCCACCGCGGCAGTGCGCGTCCGAGCCAGGCGGCGATCGGCCGGGTCCCGACGACCAGCCCTGCGGTCCCCAGAGCGGAGAGCACGAAGCCATAAGAGCGCACAAGGAATGGGTCCACCGCGAGCAGCACGAGGACCGCCGCGCACAGCGCCGAGAGCGCCTGACCAGGACGCCCGAGCAGCACGGCGACCAGGGCGACGGCGGACATCGCGGCGGCCCGCACGACGCTCGGCTCCGGGTGCACGAGCAGCACGAACCCGGCCATCGCGAGCCCGGCGACCACGACCCTGACGCGCCGAGGCAGCCGGACGAGCGTGCACAGCCCGGCGACCGTCGCGAAGATGATCGCGAAGTGCGACCCCGAGACGGCCGTGACGTGGGTGAGCGAGGTCGTCTTCATCGCGGCGTCCAGACGCGGCGAGAGCATCGACGTGTCCCCCACGGCGACACCTGGCACGAGGCCGCGCGCCTGCTCGGGCAACGTGGACGAGACGTCGACGAAGGAGGACCGCACCGTGCTCACTGCCCGCAGGAGGGGACCTGGAGGCTCGAGGACCCGCAGCGCGGGAGAAGAGGGGGCCGCCTCCCGCAGCGCGAGCATCGCTGTCGTCGCGCTCCCCGGGTCGACCGCGAGCAGCTGCCCGTCGACCTCCACGGTCGAGCCGTAGTCGACGTCAGCCAGGGCCGTGCCTCCGAGCACGACCACGTCCCCGTGAGCAGGGCCGGTCGACAGCACGCCGCCGGACCAGCCGGTCACCGACGTCAGGGCGATCGTCCGCACGACCCGCGGCTCGCCATCAAATCCAGCGGAGGTGGTCCGCGGCTCCGACACGACCGACCCGCGGACGGTCCCGCTCGCTCCGGCTCCGACAAGACCGGGCAGGAGACCCGTGCTCCCGGCCTTCAGCTGTGCTGCGACCACCAGACTCAGCACCATCACGACAGCACCGACGAGCACGAGCTGACCGAGACTGGCACGCACGACCGGCGGCGGGGCTGACCACCACCGGAGCAGCACGGCACGGACCGCGACGAGCAGCAGGACGGTGACACCCGCAACCGCTGCGCACACGGCGACCGGCCGGACCTCGGAGGCGACAGACCACCAGGTCACCGACGAGCCAGCCAGCGTCGCCGGGACCAGCCGGAGGTCCCGCGGGACGCCGCTCATACCGTGACCAGGGCGCGGAGGCCCTCGAAGACGACAGGGCCGATCCCCGAGACGTCCTGGAGCTGGTCGACCGAGCCGAAGGTACCGTTGGACTCTCGCCAGTCGAGGATGCGCTGCGCGAGCGCCGGACCCACCCCGGGGAGAGTCTGGAGCTCCTCCGAACCCGCGCTGTTGAGGTTCACCGATGCCGCACCTGGAGTCCCGCTCGTGTCACCTCCGCCCGGTCCACTCGCCGGAGCTGGCCCGGCCCCGGGCACCTGGACGGCCTCCCCGGGTGCAGGCACGTAGACCTGCTCGCCGTCGACGGCCTGCCGGGCAAGATTCACCGCTGCGGTGTCGGCCTCCGCGGTCGCGCCGCCTGCCGCGGCGATGGCGTCGACCACCCGTGAGCCCGCCGGGATCTCGACGACGCCTGGCGCGTTGACCTGCCCGACGACGTGGACGAGCACCGTCTCGCCGCTCGCCCCTGCTCCGGACGAAGCCTCGTCCCCCGGATCGGACGACCCGTCTCCCATCTCACCGGAGGTCGTCTGAGCGGCATCGCCCTGGTTCTCTCCACCGTCCTGATCGTCTCCGATCGTCTGAGCCTCAGCAGCCGCGCCGTCACCCTCGCTGACGGCGACAGGCTCGACCGACATGGTCCTCAGGTCACGCACCACCACGACACCCCCGACGACGAGCAGCGCCACGGCAGCTGCGAGGGCCGCTCGCAGCCCGAGCGCCCAGCGTCGGCGTCCTGTCTCGCGGTCCACGAGCGTGTCGTGCTCGGCCGGGTGGCCGTGGGCTGCGGTGTAGGCGGCAGCGACCGAGCGGACGAGCGCGCTGCCCGGGGCCTCGGGCAGGTCTCTGGCGTCGGACGCCGCCGACAAGTCGTCAGCCCAGTCGTCAGCCAAGCCGCCTGGCCCCTCGTGCCCTTGGACGTGCTCCCGCTCGCGCGAGTCCCCGCCGTCCTCCCGCAGGCGACCTCGGGACCTGGTCGGAAGTCCACCGGAGGGCCCGTGCTCGTCTGGTCCGTCAAGAGATCGAGGTGCAGTCACCTGCCAGACGCTAGATCTGGGCGCGTGCCTCGGCACTCGCCCTCGCGCCGTCTGTGGAAGCCCCGGCTACCCGAAGGCCTGTGGACACAGAGCAAGCCTGTCGAGGCCCCAGGGGCCTCGGCCTACTGCTCCCCAACCCCGACGTCGACAGCTCCCGGGTCGTCGACCGACACGAGCGCGAGCAACCCCGGTCCGACGTGAGCCCCGAGGACAGCGCTGACCGGCGAGACGAGCACAGAGCGACCTGTCGCGTCCTCGACCCGCCGCGCGCACCCCCTCGCCGCCGCGTCGTCGCCCAGGTGGTGCACGGCGAAGCGCACGTGCGGGCTCGCATCGAGGGCCGCCTCTGCTGCAGCGACCAGCCTGTCGGCACCGGCACCTCGGGACCGGACCTTCTGGACCACCTCGATCCGCCCGTCGCGCACGCCGAGCACGGGCCGCAGCCCGAGGGCGGTCCCGATCGCCGCAGCAGCAGCACTCAGTCGTCCGCCCCGTCGCAGGTGGTCGAGGGAGTCGACCACGAACAGCGCACGGGTCGACTCCGCCACCCGCTCGGCGACACGCACCACCTCGTCGGCGGGCGCGCCGGCCGCAGCGGACCGGGCTGCGGCGAGGGCCGCGAAGCCCAGGCCTGTCGCGACGGTCCGCGAGTCGACCACCTCGACAGGGACCGGGCTGTCGGCCGCGGCGAGGGCGGCTGCCCGGACCGTCCCTGAGAGCTCACCCGAGAGGTGCACCGAGACGATCCGCTCGGCTCCGGCAGCCGCAGCCGCCCTGTAGACCTCGAGGAAGGCACCCACCGAGGGCTGCGACGTCGTGACGACGGCGTGCCGGTCGAGCGCCGCGACCAGGGCAGCCGAGTCGAGGTCGAGACCCTCGTGGAAGGTCTCGCCGTCGATCCCCACCTGGAGCGGGACCACCCCGACCCTGTGCTCGGCCGCGAGGCCCGCAGGCAGCGAGGCCGTCGAGTCCGTCACGACCAGGACGCGGCGCAGGGCCGCGCCGGCTGCTGCCGGCACGGCCCCGTCGGTGCGGTCTCCCGCCATGTCTGCTCGAGCCGCTACTTCGCCGGGACGATGTTGACCAGCTTGGGCGCGCGAGTGATGACCTTCATGACCGCACGGCCGTCGAGCGCACGCTGCACCCCCGGGTCGGCGAGGGCGAGCGCCTCGAGGTCCGCCTCGGAGATCGCCGGCGGCACGTCGGCGCGGCCGCGCACCTTGCCCTGCACCTGGAACACGCAGGTCACCGAGTCCTGGACGAGGTACTGCTCGTCCGCGACAGGGAAGGGCTCGTAGGTGAGCGACTCGTCGTGGCCGAGGCGCTCCCACAGCTCTTCGGCGATGTGCGGGGCGACCGGTGCGGTCATCAGCACGATCGCCTCGGCAGCCTCGCGCGGCACGGCCTCGAGCGTGGTCAGGTGGTTGTTGAGCGTGATGAGCTTCGCGATCGCCGTGTTGGTGCGCATGTTCTCCATCTCGACGCGCACGTCGGCGATGGCACGGTGCACGTGGCGCAGCGTCTCGTCCGAGGCCGGCTCGTCGGTGACGGTGAGCTCACCGGTCTCCTCGGAGACCACGTTGCGCCACAGGCGCTGCAGGAACCTCTGCGACCCGACGACGGCGCGCGTGTCCCACGGGCGGGACACGTCGAGCGGGCCCATCGACATCTCGTAGACCCGGAAGGTGTCCGCACCGTAGGCCTCGTACATGTCGTCGGGCGTGACGACGTTCTTGAGCGACTTGCCCATCTTCCCGTACTCACGGGTGACGGACTCGCCGTTCCACACGTACATGCTCGAGCCGTCGCCCGCCGTGATCTCCTCGACCTCGTCGGCCGGGACGTAGGCGCCGCGCGCGTCGACGAAGGCGTAGGCCTGCACGTAGCCCTGGTTGAAGAGCTTGTGGAAAGGCTCGACGCTCGACACGTACCCGAGGTCGAAGAGCACCTTGTGCCAGAAGCGCGCGTAGAGCAGGTGCAGCACGGCGTGCTCGACACCGCCGACGTAGAGGTCGACACCGCCGGCAGCACCAGCGGTCGAGTTGTGGTTCGGACCCATCCAGTACTCGTCGAGGCTCGCGTCGACCGGCACCGTCGCCGACGGGCCGTCGTTGTGGGGGTCGAGGTAGCGCAGGTAGTACCAGCACGACCCGGCCCAGTTGGGCATGGTGTTGGTCTCGCGCCGGTACTCGCGCGGTCCGTCGCCCAGGTCGAGCGTGACGGTCACCCAGTCGTCGTTGCGGCCCAGCGGTGGCTCGGGCGAGGAGTCCGCGTCGTCGGGCGCGTAGGTGCGCGGCGAGTAGTCCGGGACGTCCGGCAGGTCGACGGGCAGCATCGCCTCGGTCAGGGCGATGGGCTGGTCGTCGTCGCCGTAGACGATCGGGAAGGGCTCGCCCCAGTAGCGCTGGCGGCTGAAGAGCCAGTCGCGCAGGCGGTAGGTGATGGTGCCCGAGCCGTAGCCCTTGGACTCCAGCCACTCGATCATGCGGCTCTTCGCCTCGGCGACCGAGAGCCCGTCGAGGGAGACCTCGTCGTTGGCGGAGCCGACGATCGCGCCGTCACCCGTCCAGGCGCCTCCCTCGAAGCCCTCGGGCGTCGCGACCGTGTAGACGACGGGCAGGCCGAAGGCTTCCGCGAAGGCGAAGTCGCGCTCGTCGCCGCCGGGCACGGCCATGATCGCGCCGGTGCCGTAGCCCATGAGGACGTAGTCCGCCGTGAAGACGGGCAGCAGCTGGCCGTTCGCAGGGTTGGTCGCGAGGTGACCTGTGAACACACCGGTCTTCTTGCCGGCGTCGGCCTGACGCTCGACGGCCGTCTTGGCGGCGGCCATCGCGCGGTAGGCGGCGACGGCGTCCGCGGGGGTGGCGTGCTCACCGGTCCAGGCGTCCGACGTGCCGTCAGGCCACTCGGCCGGGACCTCGTCGAGCAGCGGGTGCTCGGGAGAGACCACCATGAAGGTGGCGCCGAAGAGCGTGTCCGGACGCGTGGTGAACACGGTGACAGGCTCGCGCCCGCCGACCACGTCGAAGACCACGTGCGCACCCTCGGAGCGGCCGATCCAGTTGCGCTGCATCGCCTTGACCTTGTCCGGCCAGTCGATGCCCTCGAGGTCGTCGACCAGGCGGTCGGCGTAGGCGGTGATGCGCATGTTCCACTGGCGCAGGTTGCGCTGGAACACCGGGAAGTTGCCGCGCTCGGAGCGACCGTCGGAGGTGACCTCTTCGTTCGCGAGCACCGTGCCCAGGCCGGGGCACCAGTTGACCGGGGCGTTCGAGACGTAGGCGAGACGCTGGTCGTTGATGACCTCACGCTGCTCGGCGCTCGTCAGCTCGGCCCACGCGCGGCCGTCGGAGGCCGTCCGCGTCCCGGCGGCGTACTCCGCCTCGAGCTCGCCGATCGGGCGCGCGCGGCCGGTCCCGCCGTCGGGACGCACGGCGTCGACGTCGTACCAGGAGTTGAACATCTTGAGGAAGATCCACTGCGTCCAGCGCACGAACTCTGAGTCGGTCGTCGCGAAGGAGCGGCGATCGTCGTGGGCCAGACCCAGACGGCGGAGCTGCCGGCTCATGTTGGCGATGTTCGCCTCGGTCGTGATGCGCGGGTGCTGACCCGTCTGGACCGCGAACTGCTCGGCTGGCAGGCCGAAGGCGTCGTAACCGAGAGCGTGCAGCACGTTGTCACCGGACATGCGCCGGAAGCGGCCGACGACGTCGGTCGCGATGTAGCCGAGCGGGTGGCCGACGTGCAGGCCTGCACCCGAGGGGTACGGGAACATGTCCATGACGAAGAAGCTCGGGCTCGACGGGTCGGCGTTGCGACCCTTGCCGTCGGTCAGCGGACCTGTCGGGTTGGCGGCGTGGAAGGTCCCGCGCTCGGCCCAGCGCTCCTGCCACCGGAGCTCGATCTCGCCCGCGAGGGCAGCGGTGTAGCGCTGCGAGGGCTCTCCCGGTCCTGTCGAGGAGGGAGTCTGGGCGTGGGTGGCATCCTGCGTGGTCACCCGGACAACTTTACCGCCAGGCTCCGACGCCTCGGACCCGCGTCCGGGGGGCCGGCTCCGTCCGCCCGGCAGCGCGTGGACGGTCCGGAGTCCTCCGCGGTCAGGAGTAGCGCAGGTGGTCCGCGATCGCCGGGGCCAGCGCGATGACGACCCACGCCGTGACGACCAGGTACAGCGCGACCAGCAGCACGAAGCGGTTGCGGACGATCACGCTGCGGATCTTCTCCGACGCCGGGACCATGCGCTCCTGGACCGAGTAGACGAGCGAGTACCAGAACAGCGGGATCACGGCGAACCACACGACCATGCAGTAGGGGCAGAGCTTGCCGAGCTCGGCGACCGACGTGTAGACGAGGAAGACCACGAGCCCGAGCGCCGCGACGGTCCCCCCGAGCAGCGAGCGCCAGTACCAGGCCGGCAGCCGCGCCCCGGCCAGCAGCACGACGCCCGAGGTCACGACGACGGGGAAGGCGGCGACGCCGATGAACGGGTTGGGGAAGCCGAGCAGGCTGCCCTGCCACGAGCCCATCGCTGCCGAGCAGTCGAGGAAGAGGTTGAAGCTGCAGCTCGCGACGTGGTCCGGGTCCTGGAGCTTGAGCACCTTCTCGATCGACAGCGCGAGCGACGCCGCGAAGCCGATCAGGCCGAAGACCAGCAGCACCCAGCCGTAGCGGCGGTCGCCGAGGGTCCGGCTCCGGGCCTGCGGGAGGGCCATCTCGGCGGCGAGGAGCTCGTCGTCGGTGAGGTCGGCGTCGGGGTCGACGACGTCGGCGTCCGCGCCGGCCGCGCGTCCCTCGGCGCCGGACCGTCCGGACGAGCCGGGAGCGGTGTGCTCGTTCCTGGTAGCCACACGGTCTCCTAGGTCAGCGGTCGGACGGGGCGGTTCACCGTAGCCAGCGACGCTGGGGGTTTCCTGAGACTGCCACGACAGGATCTGTCACGCACGGCGGCGCACCGCAGGTCGGCTGCGGCGCACCGCAGGTCGACGTCGGCGCGCCGCAGGAGCGCACGGATCAGTGTGCGAGGAGCTCGGCCGGGACCCGGGTGATCTTCTGGCGCCCGAAGAGCACGATGACCGCGAGCCCGACGATCGTCAGCGCGGCCCCTGCCCAGGCGAGCGAGAGATAGCCCCAGCCTGCCGCGATGACCAGCCCGCCGAGGAAGGCGCCGTTCGCGTTGGCGGCGTTGAGCGAGGAGTGGCACAGCGCCGCGCCGAGGGACGGGGCCGCCGGCGAGAGGTCCATGAGCCGGGCCTGGAGCGCGATCCCGAGGATCTGCGACGTCACCCCGATCGCGAAGAGCGCGACGACCGCAGGCACCGGCGAGGCGCCGACCAGACCGAAGGCCACGAGCGCGAGCGCCGTGCTCACGTACCCGAGGTAGACGGTCCGCATGACGTCCCGGTCGACCAGCCTGCCCCCGATGAGCACCCCGAGCGTCATGCCGATCCCGAAGAGCGCGAGGATGCCCGGGACTGCGCCGACCGACAGGCCGGTGACGTCGATGAGGGTCGGCTTGACGTAGGAGTAGACGGCGAACATGCCGCCGAAGCCGATCGCGCAGCCCGCGAAGGCCACCCACAGCGGTCCGTTGCGCAGCGCGCCGAGCTCGGTGCGGGGGGTCGCGCCGGCGGCGGCCGGGGTCCGCGGCAGCAGCGCGAGCAGCCCGACGACGGTCACCAGCCCGAGGCCTCCGATGATGACGAAGGCGACCCGCCATCCCAGGTGGTCCCCCACCCACGAGGACAGCGGCACCCCGACGATGTTCGCGACCGTCAGACCGGCCATCATCATCGCGACGGCGTGCCCGCGACGCGCGCGGCCCACGACGGCCGTGCCGACGATCGCGCCGGTCCCGAAGAACACGCCGTGCGGCAGCCCGGTGACAAATCGCCCGAGGAGCAGCAGCTCGAGGTTCGGGGCCGCAGCCGAGACGAGGTTGCCGATCGCGTAGGCGATCATCAGCCAGACGACGAGGGTCTTGCGCTCGACCTTGGCGGCCAGCACGGTGATGAGGGGCGCACCGAGGACGACACCGAGCGCGTAGGCCGTGATCGTGTGACCGGCGGCCGGGATGGACGCCTGGAGGTCGTCGGCGATGTTGGTCAGCAGCCCCATCGTCGCGAACTCGGTCGTGCCGATCGTGAAGCCACCGAGGGCGAGGGCGAGGAGCGCGAGGCCGGGGCGGCTGCCGCGAGCCGGAGCACCCGTCGTCTCCGGAGCCGCGGCCGTCGGAGCGTCCTTGGCCAGGGACACCGAGGGGTCGGGGGTCGTCACCGCGTCACGACCCACACGGCGTCAGCGGCACGCAGGCCGAGGTCGACCGTCGTCGTGCTCTCGGGAGCGTCGCTCGGGGCCCACTCGATGCAGAGCACACCTGCGAAGTCGCGACGTTCGACGACTGTGAGCTGCACGTCGAGACCGAAGCCGATCTCCGCGAAGTACCGCAGCACCTCGGCGTCCGCGTCGGAGATGCGGGCGACCACGGCCTGCGTGCCGGCCTGGAGGGCCGCGAGCGTGACGGCCGGGGGCGTCGGGACCGTGCCGTCGGGCGCCGGGATCGGGTCGCCGTGAGGGTCCCGGGTCGGGTGACCGAGACGCTGGTCGATCCTGTCGACCATGAGGTCGGAGACGGCGTGCTCGAGGACCTCGGCCTCGTCGTGCACCTCGTCCCAGGTGTAGTCGAGCTCGGACACGAGGAAGGTCTCGATGAGCCTGTGCCGGCGGACGATCTGCACGGCGTGCCTGCGGCCGAGCTCGGTCAGCTCGACCGAGCCGTAGCGCGGGTGCTCCAGCAGGCCCTGGGCCGTCAGGCGGCGCACGGTCTCCGAGACTGTCGAC
This sequence comes from Sanguibacter biliveldensis, assembly GCF_033798665.1. Lineage (NCBI taxonomy): Bacteria > Bacillati > Actinomycetota > Actinomycetes > Micrococcales > Sanguibacteraceae > Sanguibacter > Sanguibacter biliveldensis. The sequence goes on along the minus strand of NZ_CP138359.1, from coordinate 1,480,767 downwards.
GCACCGACGCCGATCCGCTCGGCGAGGAGCTTGGTGGTGACGGGCTCGTCCGACCACTCCTGGGCTCCCCAGACCACCTTGAGATAGTCCTGGGCCACAGCGGTCAGCTCGAGTTCATCTGTCACCGGTCAAGCGTAGGGCACCCTGACCTGCCTCCAGCGTGATGTCCGGCACGGGTGCGCGGCTGGTTGCCGCGCTCAGGCGCGCACGCGACGGCTCCGCCAGGTCGCCGAGTAGGCCACCCCGAAGGCGAGGCCCTGCATGAGCACGATCATCCCGGCGCTCGACGCGTCGAGGCAGTAGCTCGCGTACATCCCGGCCACGGCGCAGAGCGCCGCCACGGCTGGGGCGATCACCAGCATGCGCGAGATGCGGTCGGTGAGGAGGAAGGCCGTCGCACCGGGGGTGATGACCATCGCGACCACGAGGATCACCCCGACGGCCTGGAGCGCGACGACGACGGTGATCGCCAGCGCCGCGAGCAGCAGAGCACGCAGCCTGCGCGGCGAGAGCCCGATAGCGTGCGCGTGGACGGGGTCGAAGGCGAGCAGCGTGAGGTCTCGGCGCTTGACGACGAGGACCGCCGTGGTGAGCGCACCGAGGACGACCACCTGCCAGATGTCCGCATCGGTGACACCGAGCAGGTTGCCGAAGAGGATGTGCGACAGGTCGATGTGGCTCGGGGTGACCGAGACCAGCACGAGCCCGATCGCGAAGAGGGTCGTGAAGACGACGCCGATCACGGCATCTTCTTTGAGCCGCGTCGTGTCGCGCACAGCGCCGATGAGCGCGACGGCACCGAAGCCGAAGACGAGCGCGCCCGCTGCGAAGGGGATGCCGACGATGTACGAGAGCACCACGCCCGGCAGGACGGCGTGCGAGACCGCGTCACCGAGCAGGGACCAGCCGATGAGGACGAGCCAGCAGCTGAGCAGCGCGCAGACGATGCTCGCGACGACGGTGACCAGCAGCGACCGCTGCATGAACTCGTAGGTGAAGGGGTCGGTCAACCAGGTGAGCGCTGTCATCGCAGGTCCTCTCCGCCGAAGGCGCGGGCCAGGTTCTCAGGGGTCAGCACGGCGTCCGGCGTGCCGGAGGCCAGGACCGAGTGGTGGACGAGGACGACGTGGTCGGCGAGGGACGGGAGCGCGACGAGGTCGTGGGTCGAGAGCAGCACGGCGCCGCCCCGGGCGACGAGGTCACGGAGCACCGCGACCACGAGGGCCTCGGAGCCTCGGTCGACCCCTGCGAAGGGCTCGTCGAGCAGCAGCACCTGGGCCTCCTGGCACAGGCTCCGGGCGACGAAGACCCGGCGCCGCTGCCCACCGGAGAGCCGTCCGATCTGGCGGTCGGCGAGGTCGGCGAGCCTGACCTGCTCGAGCGCCGCGTCGACGGCCAGCCTGTCGTCGCGCCCGAGACGACGGGTGGTGCCGAGCCGTCCGTAGCGTCCCGTCGAGACGACGTCGCGGACCGTCAGCGGGAAGGTGTCGTCGATGGCCTCGGCCTGCGGCACGTAGCCCACGAGACCGGCGCGCCGCGCGGCCTGGGGTGCCTGGCCGAGGATGCTCAGGTCCCCGGTGTCGGGCTCGATCATCCCCATGAGCGCCTTGAACAGCGTGGACTTGCCAGCCCCGTTGACGCCCACCAGCCCGGTGATCGACCCCGTGCGGACGGTCAGCGAGGCCTTGTCGAGGGCGGGTCGGGCAGCCCTGCCCCGGCCCGAGGACGAGGGATAGGTGTAGCTGAGGTCGTCGACAGTCACCGCGTCGACGGCGGTCGACCAGGTGACCGCCGCGCGGTCCGCACGGCTCATCGTCCGGCCCCGGCGGACGCGGGCTGCGCCGAGGGACGGCTCACGGAGTCGGTACCGGCCGCGCCGGTCAGCCCCGCGATGATGAGCTCGACGTCGTGGGTGAGCAGGTCCTTGTAGGTGGGGACGGGTCCGTCGGGCTCGGAGAGCGAGTCGACGTACAGCACCCCTGCGAAGGTCGAGCCGGACTCGCGGGCCACCTGCTCCTGGGAGTCCGAGGAGACCGTCGACTCGCAGAACACCGCCGGCACCTGACGGTCCCGGACCGTGGAGATCGCCGCCTCCATGCGGCGTGGGCTCGACTGTCCCTCGGAGTTCACGGGCCACAGGTACACCTCGTCGAGACCCGCGTCCCGGGCCAGGTACGAGAAGGCCCCCTCGCAGGTGACGAGCACCCGGGACTCGGCGGGGATCTCGGCGAGCGCCGCGGTGAGCGTCTCCCCCACTGCGAGCAGCTCGCCGGCGTAGCGCTCGGCGTTCACCCTGTAGGCCTCCGCGTGCTCGGGGTCCTGGGCAGCGAAGGCCTCGGCCGCGGCGTGCGCGTAGTGGGCGCCGACAGCCGGGGACATCCACGCGTGCGGGTTCGGGGCACCCAGGTCGTCGCCGGGCGGCGCCTCACCCTCGACACCGACGGACTCGACGACCGGGAGCGCCTCGATCCCGTCCGACAGCGTGACAGTCGGGACGTCGAGGCCGGCGACGAACCTGTCGAACCACGCCTCGAGGCCGAGGCCGTTCTCGAGGACGAGGTCCGCGTCCGAGGCCCTCCTCAGGTCCGAGGGGGTCGGTTCGTAGCCGTGGATCTCTGCCCCGACCGCGGTGACCGACTCGACGTGGACGTGGTCACCCCCGACCTCACGGGCGATGTCGGCGATCACCGTGAAGGTCGTCAGGACCAGCAGCCTGTCACCGGCCTCGTCCCGCACCGACGCGGTCGGGGCGCAGGCGGAGACGAGCAGGGCGAGCGTCGCGGCGGCTGCGACGAGCACGGGTCCGCGGCCTGGACGGCGCACCAGGACGCTCACGGGTCTCCGGATCAAGAAGTTCGGCATACCGAACTTTCTCATCCGTGCCCCCGGATGTCGAGTCGTCCCCCTGCGGACGAGGGGTTCAGCCCGTCGTCTCGACCTCCCCCGGGGTCTCCGCGCCAGGGTCGGCAGCCGGGGCAGTCGGCGTGTCGCCCGGAGCGAGCGTCGAGACGTCGGTCGGTGCGTCCGTGGGCGCGTCGGACGAGCCGTCGACCGCGGTGCCACCCGACCCGCTCGAGGCGCCGCCGGGGATCGGCGGGAAGGTCATGCGCTCCCCGACCTGGACCGAGCGGTCGGGCTGGACGGCGATCACCTGGTAGTCGAGCATGACGCGACGCTCGCGGTCGAAGCGGAAGACCGTCATCTCCGCGGTGCCGTTGAGCGGGCCGATGGTCGGCTGGCCGGAGGCCGCGCCGGCCGTCGTCGAGCTGACGTACCGCACGCCCTTGCCGAACTGGAGCGGACCAGACCTGTGGTGGATGTGCCCCGACAGCTGGATCGGGACGCATCCCGAGGCCATGACAGGTTCGCCCACGCCCGGGGTGTGGATGAGCAAGATGTCGGCCGGGTCGTCCTCGGAGCAGGCGACGTCGCGCAGACGGTTCCCGGCCTCCTCGTAGCTCTCGCCAGCGACCGACGTCGACCCCTGCCCGATGCGGGTCTCCTTGGGGTCGGAGTCCCCGAGGAACCTCACGCCGTCGATGTCGACGACGGAGCCGTCGAGCACGGTCGCCCCGGCCGAGCGCGCCTGGTCGGAGGTGATCGAGCTGTCGTGGTTGCCGTCGGCCTGGACCCAGTCGACACCGTCGGGCGCAGCCCCGACGAAGGAGTCGACGCAGAACCTCTCGACCGCCGTGCCGTTGATGGTCGAGTCACCGCCGTTGATGATGACCGACGCCTCGGACAGGGTCGCAGCCGTGGTGATGAGCGGGCTCATGCCGGTGTTGCAGTGCAGGTCGGAGACCATGAGCATCGTGACGACGTCATCGGGGTCGCTCGTCGACGGGGTCTGCGTGGGCTCGTCGCCGGGTTCCTCGGTCGCGTCGCCCTCGGCAGGGCTCGAGGCATCTGCCGACGCGGCGTCCGTCGCGTCGTCCGAGGACGCGCCGTCGGAGGGCGTTGCCGAGGCGTCGGCCTCTCCCGCGTCGTCACCCGCGGCGCCGGCGAGTGTCTCGGCGCGCCCCGAGACGCCGTTGTCCCAGAGCAGGGACGTGCGCTGCTCGTCGAAGGCCTGGCGGTCCGCCCACGCGGTCTCGAGGTTGCGGTCGGCCGTCTCGTAGAAGGACTCGTTCGACCTGTACACGTTGACCAGCTGGCCGCCGTAGGTGTCGATGACCCCGGAGAGCCGCCCGGTGATGCGCGCCCCCTCGAGAGCCGTCCCGTCGAAGACCGGGGACGCCTGGGCGTCGACCCTGTCGAGCGCTGTGCTCGCACGGTCGGTGACCACGAGCGTCGTCGCGACGAGGGCGACAGCCACCCCTCCGGCGACGACCACCGATGCGCGGGCGAGGGGCTCGCCGAGCTCGCGCCGCCGGGTCGCACCGAGCGCGAGATACCCCGCACAGCCCACCACCAGGATCGCCGCGAGCGCTCCGGCGGCCCGCCAGGCGGCGTCGGTGAGCAGCGTGCGGGTGACGTAGGAGATGGTCGCGTCAGGGCCTGAGAAGAACTGGAGATAGCCGTCGACGTCACCCGCGAGCGCGTTCAGCGTGGTCGCAGAGTCGACGGCCGTGAGGTCGGCGGGGATCTCCTCGATCGTGACGCGCACGCCGAGCATGAGGGGCAGGGGCGACTCGAGCTGGACCGTGCCGAGAGGACCGAGGTCGACGGTCACGAGGGAGGAGGTGGTGACCTCGTAACGGGCGTTGTGGGGTCCGAGGCTCGCCTCGGTCGACGCCGTGGTGATCCCGAACCAGAGGCAGGAGAGCACGGCGAGCAGGCCCACGAGGGTGTACCGGACCCAGCGCGGCAGCACAGGGAGCCTGTCGGAGAAGCTGGAGACCTTGCGTCGGACGGCGTCGCGCGGAGCTGTCATCAGTTCCCCGCAGCGCGGTACTGCGCGACGACGTCGTCGGGGATCTTCTTGCCCCGGGCGGGCAGCGCGATGCCGCGGGCGTCGGCCCAGGCGCGCAGCGCGGCCGGGTCGTGGCCGGTGACGACTCGCGTGAAGCCGCGGGTCGACCCGAGCGACGAGGACTTGCGTCCGTGGCCGACGTGCTGCGCCAGGGCGTCACGCAGGGCGTGCGCGTTCTGGGCGGAGAGGTCGATCTCGTACTCGCTGCCGTCGAGGCCGAAGCGGACGGTCTCGGTCGCCGGACCGCCGTCGAGGTCGTCGGTCAGGACGACCTTGGTGTGCTGTGCCACGAGCGTTCTCCCGACGTGTCTGTGCTGCTCCCCGGTCTGGTGAACGCGTCGATCTTAACGTGGCGGCCTGGGGCCCGCGCGGTGCTGGAGGTTGTCCACAAGCAGCGGTAACGGGTTGCCGCAGCCCAGCGCACCGGGCAGGCTCGTGGGCATGGCCAGAACTGTCGCACGCGCCGAGCGTGCCACCCGCGAGCAGCTGCTCGACTTCGTCCGTCCGCGCCACCGCGCGGTCCTCACGACCTACAAGCGTGACGGGTCTCTGCAGACCTCCCCCGTCGCCTGCGGCCTCGACGCCGAGGGCCGGGTCGTCGTGTCGACGTACCCCGAGCGCGCGAAGGCGGCCAACGCCCGTCGCGACCCGCGCGTCATGCTCTGCATCCTGTCCGACGACTGGGACGGTCCCTACGTCCAGGTCGACGGGACGGCCGAGGTGCTCGACATGCCGGAGGCGCTCGAGCCTCTGGTCGAGTACTTCCGGGTGATCGCCGGGGAGCACCCGGACTGGGACGAGTACCGCGAGGCGATGCGCGCGCAGGACAAGTCGCTGATCCGCGTGACCATCACGTCGTGGGGCCCGCTCGCCTCGGGCGGTTTCCCGGCGCGGCTCGCATGAGCGGCGCGAGCACGCAGGCGCCACAGGTGCCGGTCAGCAGGATGGTGATCGGCGAGACCGACTTCCTGCTCGACGGGGAGCCTGTGCGGATCCTCTCCGGGGCGCTCCACTACTTCCGGGTGCACCCTGACCTCTGGGCCGACCGCATCCACAAGGCCCGGCTCATGGGGCTCAACACGATCGAGACCTACGTGCCCTGGAACGCGCACGCACCCCGCCGCGGCGAGTTCCGGACCGACGGCGGTCTGGACCTCGAGAGGTTCTTGCGGCTGGTCGAGGCCGAGGGCATGCACGCGATCGTGCGCCCCGGGCCCTACATCTGCGCGGAGTGGGACAACGGCGGTCTGCCGGGCTGGCTGTTCCGTGACCCTGCCGTGGGTGTGCGCCGCGACGAGCCGCTGTACATGGAGGCCGTCTCGGAGTACCTCGGCACCGTCCTCGACCTCGTCGCACCCTTCCAGGTGGACCGGGGCGGGCCGGTGGTCCTCGTGCAGGTCGAGAACGAGTACGGCGCCTACGGCTCCGACCACGTGTACCTCGACAAGCTGGTCGCGCTGACCCGGTCGCACGGCATCACCGTGCCGCTGACGAGCATCGACCAGCCGAGCGGGACGATGCTCGCCGACGGGTCGGTCGACGCGCTGCACAGCACGGGCTCCTTCGGCTCGCGCAGCGCCGAGCGCCTCGCCACCCTGCGCGAGCACCAGCCGACGGGTCCGCTCATGTGCGCAGAGTTCTGGGACGGCTGGTTCGACCACTGGGGCGCGCACCACCACACGACCTCGGCCGAGGACGCCGCGCGCGAGCTCGACGAGCTGCTCGCCGCGGGTGCGTCGGTCAACATCTACATGTTCCACGGCGGGACGAACTTCGGCTTCACGAGCGGCGCCAACGACAAGGGCGTCTACCAGCCGACCACGACGTCCTACGACTACGACGCCCCGCTCGCCGAGGACGGCACCCCGACGGCGAAGTTCTTCGCCTTCCGCGACGTCATCGCCCGCTACGCGCCGGTCCCCGACGAGGCTCTGCCCGAGCGGGTCCCTGCGCCGACACCCGCGGTCGACCTGGAGTTCTCGCTCTCGGTCCTCGACGCCGCCGAGGGTCTCGGGTCGTGGACAGCGTCGGAGCACGTGCCGACCACCGACGAGGTCGACAGCTACACAGGCTTCGCCCTCTACCGCACGACGCTCGCCGCCGCGCAGCAGCGCGTGCTGTCTGTCGGCGAGGTGCGCGACAGGGCCCAGGCCATGCTCGACGGGTCGGCCGTCGGCACCCTCGACAGGTCCCGCCACGAGCGGACGCTCTCGCTCCCCGGCGGCCCGGAGGGTGTGCTGACCTTCCTCGTCGAAGACCAGGGCCGGGTCAACTACGGACCGCGCCTCGGCGAGCACAAGGGGATCATCGGGCCGGTGACTGTCGGCGGCACCGAGGTGACGGGGTGGGAGGTCCTCCCCCTCGGCCTCGACGACGTCGGGCCGCTCACCGAGGACGTGCGTGCCCACGGCGGACCCGTGGTCAAGGGCGGCGCCGTGCTCGGACCGTCCTTCGTCGCGGGGAGCTTCGAGGTCGACGAGCCCGCCGACCTCTTCCTCGACGCCGCGCGGCTCGGCAAGGGTGTCGTCTGGGTCAACGGCTTCAACCTCGGGCGGTACTGGAGCGCCGGACCCCAGCAGACGCTCTACGTCCCGGCACCTGTCGTGGTGGCCGGGCGCAACACCGTGCTGGTGCTGACCCTCGACGGTCTCGACGAGGCACCCGTCTTCGTCCCGGGTCTCGACCTCGGGCACGAGGAGCAGTAGCCCGCCACGGGCCTGCGATGCCTCCGGGCCGCGACCACGCGCTGCCGTCGGCCGTGGGTGGCCACGGCACACGGGACGTCGCGTCGGACCCCGAGCCTGCGAGCACAGGGCGGCACTGCTGCCGCCCTGTGCTCGCAGGTGGGTATCGTTCTCCCATGGACACCGGCACCGACGTCGCCTCTCGCTCGTGACGGCCCTCCCCCCGCGCCAGTCGCTGCTGACCCCTGACACCCCTGTCGACCTCGACAACTGCGCGCGCGAGCCGATCCACATCCCGGGCCGTGTGCAGCCCCGCGGGTGCCTGCTGGTGGTTCGATCGAGCGACCTCACCGTCGTCCAGTGCTCCGTCAACGTCGCCGAGCTGCTCGGCCGCCCGAGCCAGACCCTGCTCGGCTCGACGCTGCGCGAGGGGCTCGGCACGTACTTCGAGGGCGTGGTGCGCCGTCACCTGGCTGCAGGTCCTCGCCTGCACGACCGCAACCCGCTGCTCGTGGCCGTCGAGGTCGACGGCCAGCTCCGCGAGATGGACGCGATCCTGCACAGGATCCCGCTGCCCGACGACCTCGACGATTCGCTCCTCGTCATCGAGCTCGAGCCTGCCGAGGGCCCGCGCCCCTTCACCTTCGCCAACACCTACCAGGCCGTCCGCGACGCCGTGAACGACCTCAACCGCGTCTCGAGCCTCGCGGAGGTCTTCGACATCGCGGCCCGTCACGTCCGGGATCTCACGGGCTTCGACCGCGTGATGATCTACGCCTTCGACGAGGACTACAACGGCGAGGTCGTCGCGGAGGTGCACAGGGAAGGTCTCAACTCCTTCCTCGGTCTGCACTACCCGGCGACAGACATCCCCGCCCAGGCCCGCGCGCTCTACGAGAAGAACTGGATCCGGCTCATCTCGGACGTCGACTACGTCCCGTCCGAGATCGTCCCCACGGCCAACCCGATCACCGGCGCTCCCCTCGACCTCACCCACGCGACCCTGCGCAGCGTCTCGCCGATCCACCTCGAGTACCTGGGCAACATGGGCGTGCGCGCCTCGATGTCGATCTCGCTGCTGCGCGACGGCAAGCTCTGGGGGCTCATCGCCTGCCATCACTACTCCGGCCCGCACGAGCCGCCCTTCGGCGTCCGCGCCGCCGCAGAGTTCCTCGGGTCCACGCTCTCCCTACGGCTCGTCGCGCAGGTAGAAGAAGACCGCCTCGCCGCCTCGCAGCGTGCCGCAGGGATGCTGGCCGACCTCGTCGCCCGCAGCCGCGACGAAGAGCTCCCGCTCGGGCAGGCCCTCACGAGCTCCGACCTGCTGCTCGACCTCGTGCAGGCCGACGGCGTGGTCGTCTTCGCCGACGACGAGGTCTCGACCCGGGGCGAGACCCCCGACGCGCAGAAGAGCCGTGAGCTCGCCGAGTGGGTGCTGGAGCAGGACGACGACCTGGTCCGGACCGACAGCATCGTCGCCTCGGTGCCCGAGCTCGCGGGGGCCGACGACGCTGCTGGTCTCCTCGGGATCACGCTCCCCGACGGTCAGGCCGTCGTGTGGCTGCGGCACGAGGCCACCCGCGACGTCGACTGGGGCGGCGACCCGCACAACAAGACCATCGAGCGCCTCGAGGACGACTCCGTCCGCCTGAGCCCGCGCAAGTCCTTCGAACGGTGGCGAGAGGTCGTCCGCGACCACAGCATCCCGTGGCAGGACGACGTCGTCGCGTCTGCCACCTCGTTGCGCGCCCACCTCGTGGAGGCGCTGTACCTGCGCGGGCAGCGCGACCTGCGCTCGGCCCAGGCCATGCAGCGGTCCATGCTGCCGTCCTCCCTCCCCCAGCCGACAGGGTGGCAGGTGACCGCGCGGTACGAGCCCGCCGACGGTGGACGGGTCGGCGGCGACTGGTACGACGCACTCGTCCTCCCGAGCGGGCGGCTCGCTGCGGTCGTCGGCGACGTCGCCGGCCACGGGCTGCCTGCCGCAGCCTCGATGGGTCAGCTGCGCAACGCGCTCCGCGCGATCCTCGTCGGCTCCGAGTCGCCTGCACGGTCGATCGCCGAGCTCGACCGCGTCGCGCGCTGGACCCTCCCGGACCAGTACGCCACCGTGCTGGTCGCTGTGCTCGACCTCGCGACGGGCGAGGTCGAGTACTCCTGCGCGGGTCACCTGCCGCCGCTCCTGCTCGCCCCGGACAGCTCGTCGACGTGGGACCGCCCGCTCGGCACCCCGCCGCTCGGGGTCATCGACAGCGAGCCCGCCACGCGACGCGTCACGGTCCCCAAGGGCGGCGGGATCGCGCTGTTCAGCGACGGTCTGGTCGAGCGACGCACGGAGTCGATCGTGGTCGGTGTCGACAGGCTCCAGTCCGCGCTGGCCGGCGGCGCGGGGGTCGACGGGGCGATGGAGCTGTCCCATGCGGCCGACTCCAACGACGATGCGACCCTGCTGCTGCTCTGCCGCGACGACGACTGCGCCTGACGGCAGGAGACGTCGGTCCGCCGTCGCGCAGCGTGGCAAGGACCGGGAGCGGCGCACGTCCGTGCGGGTCGTCCGGCCCCGGCCCGGACACGGGCGAGGCGACGTCGGGCCGCGTAGGAGGTCGCGGCTGCTCGCGGAGCGCTACCCCAGGTCCGCGAGGGGCAGGTCGTCGTCCGACGTCGACGACGTCGTCCGGAAGTCGAAGCGCGAGGTGAGCCCTGTCACGTCGATGATCCACTGGGCGCGCTCAGGCACGTCCACCAAGACCGGGCGCTGCCCCTCCGGGGTCACCTTGAGCGCCTCGTAGAGGATCCGCAGACCGCTCGAGTCGATGAAGGTGACGTCCCCCATGTGGACCTCGACAGGCTCGAGGGAGCGACGGTCCGCGGGCCACACCTCACGGAACCGCGTGTTGACCACGACGTCGACCTCGCCGCTGAGCACCCACAGGTGCGGTGACGCGTCGTCGAGCGAGAAGCGCCCGCTCGTGGTCTTGCGGTTGTCCATGAACTCTCCCCAGGTACGACTGCGAGCACGTCGGTGCTCGGCACACAACTATCTCAGACCCTCGCCACCTCGACCACAGGAGACTGTGGACGTCAGCACTGTCCAGGGAGCTACCCAGAGAGTCTCTCCCCGTAAGCGTCCGCAGGCCGGGTGAACCGTGACCAGGACGGTCGAGCCACGTCCCGCGTTGAGCGCGCACTCGGCGCGGACCGGTGGCAAGATGGCCGTTCACCGCAGACACCAGCGCGGCGACGGCGTCCCCGAGCGTCGACCGCCCGAGACCACGAAGGGCCTTCCTTGTGAGCGAGATCAGGTCAGCACGGCCCCCAGCCGACTTCACCGAGGTGCGCCACTGGATCCTCGACTCTGTCGACGGGCTCGCGAAGCTGCGCGGCTCGCTGTTCCGCGAGCTCACGGGCACCCCGTACCTCGGCAGCTCGTCGCTCGACGAGATCCCCGAGAAGATGGTCCTGGTGACGAGCGAGCTCGCGACGAACGCGCTGCGCCACGGGAAGCCGCCGACGATCGTCACCCTCATGGTCAACGGAGACGAGCACCTCCTCGACGTCGCCGACCACGACACGTCGAGCGTCCCTGCGCTCGCCGAGGAGCGGGAGCCCGGCGAGGGTGGCTTCGGCCTCATGCTGGCCCAGCAGCTCGCGCTCGACGTCGGCTGGTACGTCTCGGAGACCACCAAGCACATCTGGGCGCGATTCTCCCCGGCCCACGCCACGCCCGAGGGTCGGCCCGGCGCCTCGGCCGAGATCCCTCAGACCTGAGGACGGTCCGGCCCTGCCGGGGCTCAGGCCTCTCGGTCGCGCCCCGCTCTGCCCACCTCGGCCACCTGGTCCGACCCGCCCCTCAGGTGTCGTCAGACCTGAAGCCGTTGACCTTGTGCGTGCCGTCGCACAAGGGCTTGATGGCTGAACCACCGCACCTGCACAGCGCGACGACGTTGCGCGACCGCGGCAAGGGCTGACCGTCGGGCCCCAGGAGCGTGGCCGGTCCACGCAAGAGCAGCGGTCCGTCCGGGCACAAGGTCACGGTGACGTCACTCTCCAGGGGCGCGACGGCGGCCAGCGGCGCGCTCGTCTGGCCCACGGGGAGATCCCGTGCCGCACCCGACCCCGCGGTCCAGGTCATGCGACAGACCGCAGCGCGAGGGAACCGCGCTCCCACGAGGCGAGCAGCGCCGCAGCAGCCCACCCGTCGACCGCGAGGCAGGCCGCGGCCCCGAAGACGATGTCGGACAGGAGTGCCGGGTCGTCCTCGGCGAGACGCCCGGCCAGGTCGCGCCCGGCGATCTGCTCGTGGACTGCGTCAGCCTCGACGTGCTCGTCGAAGTACCGCGTCGTCGCGGCGTCGTGCCCGGTGCGCCTGAAGCCGTTGCCGTAGAGACGGTTCGGGATAGACGAGGTCATCTCGAAGGCCGCGAGGTGTCCCACGATGGCCCCGCGCAGCCGGCGGTGCAGCCCGAAGAAGGACATGAGGTTGACCGAGGCGAGGGTCGCGGCGTCGACGTGGTCGACGTAGGCCCCGTAGGAGTCGTCCAGGCCCATGCCGCGCATGGTCTGGGCGAAGAGCGCTGCGTGCATGAGCGCGGGGTCGCCGCCGCCGTACTCGTCGGTCTGGATCTCGACGAGCGCACCCTTCGGCGCTCCCCCGAGACGCGGGATGGCCCAGGTGTGGGGGTCGGCCTCCTTGAGCTGGTAGACGGACCTGTGCACGAGGAGGTCGCGGAGCTGCTCCTCGGTCGCCTTCTTGGCGACGAAGTGTGACAGCCCTGGGCCGGAGTCCCGCGAGGTGAGGTCGAAGAGGGCCTCCGCGACCGAGGCGCGGTCCGGCGCGGGCAGCTCAGGCATCTCGACACGGCTGCGGAGCTCTGCCTCGAAGGCATGCTCGATCACAGCACGGGCTGCAAGGAGCGACGGGTCCCACTCCCAGTCGTCGCTGACGCCCTCGATGCCGCGGTAGTGGAGCTCGTAGAGGCAGAACAGCGCGAGCTGGACGTCGTGGTCCTGCGTCAGGAGGACGTCCTGGTCGGCCACGGCCGGGACGGACCGGACGGCCTCGTCGAAGGTGTCGCGGGCGGACTGCGGGGCGTCGACAGGGTCGAGGACGAGCAGCGCGAGCAGCGCCTCGCTCACCGGCCCTTGAGGGGTCGGCAGCGGGAGGGTGCGCGCGCCGTCGCGGGCAGACGTGGACACAGAGGGCTCCCGTACGTCGGAGGACATGGAGAAAGGACAGTCGACCTGACCGTAGGTGCGGTCTCCCGCTCTCGCGACCCGGCGCCTGTGGACAACTCCGGGTGCCCACGACCCGGTACCGGGACGACGCCGCAGGTCACGGCTGGGTATCGGCCAGGTGGTCGCTGGTGTCAGGCGGCTCCACTACTGTGTCGACGTGGATTCACTGTGGTTCGCCGAGGCGACGAAGAACAGCGTGATGGGCATGGCGGCCAAAGAGCTCGCCTGGGACCAGACGCCGCTGGGTCGTCCCTCGACCTGGCACCCCGCCCTGCGGCAGGCCGTGCAGCTGTGCTTCTCGACGACCTTCCCGGTGATGATCGCCTGGGGCCCCGAGTACACGATGATCTACAACGACGGCTACCGGGACATGCTCGGGACCGACAAGCGCCTCAACGCGATGGGTCGTCCGTCCAAAGAGGTCTGGGCGGAGATCTGGGACTACGTCGGCGGTCTGTTCGCCGAGGTCGAGCAGACCGGGCGCTCCGTGGGCGAGGTCGACCAGTTGCTGCTCATGAACAGGTCGGGCTTCGACGAGGAGACCCACTTCACGTTCTCCTACAGCCCGATCACCGACGAGACCGGGGCGGTCCTCGGGATCCTCAACATCACCTCCGAGACCACGGCCTCGGTCGTCGACCGCCGCCGCCTCAAGACCATCGACCAGCTGCACGCCACCATGACCGAGCACCGCAGCAGCCTCACCGCGCTGTCGGCCGCGGTGCTCGACGTCCTCCGTGACAGCGACGACATCGCCCGTGCTGAGCTGCACCTCACCGAGGGCGGCGACCTGGTGCTCGCCGGGGCGACAGACCTCGTGCACAGCGAGCTGGTCGACGCAGAGGTGGTCCGCAGGGCGTGGACGACCCGGCTGCCCGTCTCGCTGAGCCCGACGCTCGTCGCCCCGCTCTCGCGCGCCGACGAGCAGGCCGCGCACGGCGTCCTCGTCCTCAAGGGGAGCGTGCGCAGGCCTTACGACGCCGCCCAGCGTGCCTTCCTCATGCTCGTCGCGTCTACGGTGAGCGCCGCTCTCGGCGCGGCGACCGACCTGCGCCGAGAGATCGACCTGCTCAACGCCTACGCCGAGCTCGCCGCGCGCGAGGCGGAGCGCACCCGCGAGTCCTCTGTCGCGCTCCAGCACTCGTTGCTCACCTCTCCCCCGGAGCCTGACCACCTGCACATCGTGGTCCGCTACCACCCGGCCTCCGACGACCTCGAGATCGGCGGCGACTGGTACGACTCCTTCCTCACCGACGACGGCTCGACGGTCCTCGTGATCGGCGACGTCACCGGGCACGACCACCACGCGGCGGCCGCGATGGGGCAGATCCGCGGCATCATCCGCTCGATCGCCTACGACCGCGGCGAGGTGCCCTCGCAGGTGCTCATGCGATCCGACAACGCGATCCACGGGCTCAACCTCGGTCAGACCGCGACAGCGAGCGCGATCGTCGCGCGGATCGAGCAGGACCGGGCCGACCTGCGGTCGCGGGTCCGCACCATCCGCTGGTCGAACGCCGGCCACCCGCCGCCCGTGATCCTGCGCGCCGACGGGTCGGTCGAGGTGCTGCGGCGTCAGAACGACCTGATCCTCGGGATCATCCCGGACCACCAGCGTCACGACTTCACGATCGCTCTCGCTGACAACGACACGTTGATCTTCTACACGGACGGGCTGATCGAGCGCCGCAACCGGACGATGACAGCGAGCGTCGAGGCGCTGGTCCGCACGCTCGAGAACCGTCAGGACGACGACCTCGACGAGCTGTGCGACCACGTGCTCACGACGCTGGTGCCAGGTCGCGCGGACGACGACATCGCGATCGTCGCCGTGCGGGCCTACCCGCAGGACGAGCCGCGGCCGCCCGAGGCCGGCCCGAACGAGAACCTCCCGCCCGAGCTCGACGACGGGGACGTCGGCACCACGTCGGTCTGAGCGAGGCGCTCCTGGGTGGCTGGCCCTGCCCTGGGTAGGGGTCCTGCCGTGGACGTGGATGCGCCTCCCCGTCGCGGTTCTCCCTGCGGACCTACCCCGGGCAGACCGCCGACGAGACTGCTCCCCTCAGCCCGTCTTCTTCGCCGGGGTCTTCTTCGCGGAGCCTGACGTGGCCTTGGTCGCGGTGGCACGCGCGGTGGTTTTCTTGACCGGGGCCTTCGAGGCCGAGCCGGAGTCCTTGGTGCCTGAGGCACCGGAGCTTGCTGGCTTCTTCGCAGCGCTCGTCTTCGCCGGGGTCTTCTTGGCCGGGCTGCGCCTGGAGGTCGAGCTCTTCGCAGCTCCGTCACCCGCGGAGTCGCCGCCCGACGTGCCCGACGTGCCCGACGACCCTGACCCGCGCGAGCGCTCGACGCTGCGGCGCAGGACCTCCATGAGGTCGATGACCTCGGCCACGTCCTCCTTCTCCTCGTCGGGTTCTTCGCCGAAGGTCGCGGCCGTGTCGACGGCGTCGCCGTGCTCGAGCTTGGCGTCGATCAGGGTGCGCAGCTGGACCTGGTACTCGTCGGTGAACTTCTCGGGCTCGAAGTCGCTCTCGAAGCTCGCGACGAGCGCCGAGGCCATCTCGAGCTCCTTCGCGGTGATGCGAGGCGTCTCGTCGAGAGAAGGGAACTCCGGCTCGCGGACCTCGTCGTCCCAGCGCAGGACCTGGAGCAGCAGCACGTCGCCCCGTACTCGCAGCGCCGCGAGCCGGGTGCGCTGGCGCAGGGAGAAGGACACGACGGCGACGCGGTCGCTCTCCTCGAGGGTCCGTACGAGCAGCCTGTACGACTTGACCGACTTGGAGTCGGGCTCGAGGTAGTAGGCGTGCTCGTACATGATCGGGTCGATCTGGTCACGCGGCACGAACTCGACCACGTCGATCTCGCGGCTGCGCTCGACGGGCAGCGCGTCGAGGTCGTCCGGGGTCAGGACGACCGTGCGCTCCCCGTCGTCGTAGGCCTTGGCGATGTGACCGAAGTCGACGACCTTGCCGCACACCTCGCAGCGGCGCTGGTAGCGGATCCGGCCGCCGTCGGTGTCGTGCACCTGGTGCAGGCCGACGTCGTGGTCCTCGGTCGCGCTATACAGCTTGACGGGCACGTTGACGAGCCCGAACGTGACGGCACCCTTCCAGATCGCTCGCATCACCCCATGATGCTCCCGGATGCCGAGGGTCGCACCCGTGGCCATGATGGGTCTGTCAGCGACGGTCCGCCGCACGACGTCGGCGGACCCACCCGGGCGGAACGGCTGCCGAGAGACGGTCCACGTACCCGACACCCGACGGAGGTCCCTGTGCCCGACGACGACAGCACCGGCGGCTCGCGGCGCGACGCGCAGCGCGAGACCGTGACCATCGACGGGCACAAGGTCACGCTGACCAACCTGTCCAAGGTGATCTACCCGGAGACAGGGACCACCAAGGCCGACGTGCTCGCGTACCTGGCTGCGGTCGCCCAGCCCTTCGTGGCCCACGCGACGGGACGTCCGGCGACCCGCAAGCGGTGGGTGCACGGCACGGGTGGGCCGGTGTTCTTCCAGAAGAACCTCGACGACTCTGCTCCCGACTGGGTGCACAGGCGCGACATCCAGCACTCCGACCACGTCAACACCTATCCGCTCGTCGACGACCTCGCGACGCTCACGTGGCTGGGTCAGGTCGCCGCCCTCGAGATCCACGTGCCGCAGTGGCGGTTCGGCCGGACAGGGGTCGAGCACAGGCCCGACAGGCTGGTCCTCGACCTCGACCCCGGCCCGGGGACCGGCTTGGACGAGTGCGTGCAGGTCGCGCTGTGGGCGCGGGAGATCCTCACGGGGATGGACCTCGAGCCCTTCCCCGTGACGAGCGGGTCCAAGGGGATCCACCTCTACGCCGCGCTCGACGGGGCACACGACTCCGACGCCGTCAGCGCCGTCGCGCACGAGCTCGCCCGGGCGCTCCAGGCCGACCACCCGGACATGGTGGTCTCGGACATGAAGAAGTCGCTGCGCGAGGGCAAGGTGCTCGTCGACTGGTCGCAGAACAACCGCAACAAGACGACGATCAGCCCGTACTCGCTGCGTGGCCGGGACAAGCCCTACGTCGCCGCGCCCCGCACGTGGGCCGAGCTCGAGGCGGGAGGCCTCGAGCACCTCCTCGCCGACGAGGTGGTCGCCAGGCTCGAGCGCGACGGCGACCTGCTCGCGCCGCTGCTCACCGGCGGCCACGCGGCGCTCGAGCCGACGGCCGAGCGCATGGCCGGCTTCGAGCGGACGGACCGGCTCGAGGTGTACAGGTCGAAGCGCGACGCGTCGAAGACACCTGAGCCTGTCCCCGAGGCTCCGTCCGGGGGGCCTGCTCCGACGTCCGACGGCGAGGAGGCTGCCGCGCCGACCTTCGTCATCCAGGAGCACCACGCGCGGGCGCTGCACTACGACTTCAGGCTCGAGCACGACGGTGTGCTGGTCAGCTGGGCGCTGCCCAAGGGTGAGCCCGTCGACACGACCCACAACAGGCTCGGCGTGCTGACCGAAGACCACCCCCTCGAGTACGGCAGCTTCGAGGGCACCATCCCGAAGGGCGAGTACGGCGCCGGCACAGTGTCGATCTGGGACCGCGGCACCTACGACCTGCACAAGTGGCGCGAGGGCGAAGAGGTCATCGTCACGCTGCACAGCGACGGCTCGGGCGGGACCGACCGCGGGTCGCGACGCCTCGCGCTCATCCACACGGCCCACACCGGGGGTGGCACCTCGTGGCTCGTGCACAAGATGGCCGACGAGGGTGCAGGCTCCCACGGCGGGCGGCGTCGCGCGGGCGGTGGGACGGATCGCTCCTCGGACGGGTCTGGAGAGGGCGCGGGCGACGGGGCGTCCGAGGGCACCGCGACGGACGTGCGTGGCGAGGCGAGCGGCAGCAGTGGCTCTGCCAAGCCGATCACGCCCATGCTCGCGACCCCCGGGTCGGTCGACGACCTCGACGAGGACGACTGGGCCTTCGAGATGAAGTGGGACGGGATCCGCGCGATCGCGACAGTGGTCGCGGACCGTGAGGGGTCCCCTGGGTCGGTGCGCCTGACGAGCCGCAACGGCAACGACCTCACCGCCTCGTACCCCGAGCTCGAGGTGCTGTCGTCGTGCGTGACGGAAGACGTGGTGCTCGACGGCGAGATCGTCGCCCTGGACCGCGGGGGCCGACCTGACTTCGGCCGGCTGCAGACGCGCATGAACCTCACGGCCCGCCGGGACGTCGCCGCGGCGCAGAGGGCCCAGCGGGTCGACTACATGGCCTTCGACCTCGTCGAGCGTGCTGGTCGCCGGCTCACGCGGGTCGGGTACGACGGGCGACGCGCGGCGCTCGAGGAGGTCGTCACCGAGTCAGGGCCCGTGCACGTGCCTCCCGCCTTCACCTCGGACGCCGCGACCGCGCTGGCAGCGAGCAAGGAGCTCGGCCTCGAGGGGATCGTCGCCAAGCGCAGGTCGAGCACGTACAGGCCGGGGCGACCGGCCCACACCTGGGTCAAGGTCAAGCACGTGCAGACGCAAGAGGTGGTGGTCGTCGGGTGGCGTACCGGCAACGGCGCGCGTGCCGAGACCCTCGGCTCCCTGCTGGTCGCCGTGCCCGACGACTCCGGGACGCTCCGGTACGCGGGCCGGGTCGGCACAGGCTTCACCGAGGCGACGCTCGGACGGCTGGCCGAAGAGCTGGCCCGCTACCCGCGTGCCACGCCACCGGTCGATGACGTCCCTGCGGCCGACGCACGGGACGCGCACTGGGTCCGTGCGGACAGGGTCGGTGAGGTCGCCGTGAGCGGCTGGACCGCTCAGGGACGACTCCGTCACCCTGTGTGGCGCGGGTGGCGGACGGACAAGTCGCCGTCTGACGTGGTGCGGGAGAACGCCTGAGCCCAGAGCGCGGAGCAGGTCGGTCGCCGGTGCATCAGACCACGTGCCGTCGCAGCGTGCGGCTCCACCGGTTCGAGGGCAGCGCGGCGTCGAGGGCAGCCAGACCGACGCAGTACTTGCTGAGGCTCACCGGGCGGTGGCCGCGTGCCCACAGCCACCGGTCGACGGCAGTGGCGGTCCCGGGCGACTTGCTCTCGAGCACCACCTGGTCGCCCAGGCCTGCGTGACCCGCCGTGCTGTACCCGCCCTCCGCCGCCAGCTCCGACCGGTCCTGCGGCGCAGGCGTGCACAGCAACGCCGCGTCGCAGGTCAGTCGTGTCCCGGCGACAGGGTCGACGAAGGTCGTGCGGTCGTAGGTGGTGACGAGCGTCGGCACGAGGGCTGCCACGACGTGTCGCGCGTCGGGGAGCGCCTGCTGCAGCACCGTCGCTGCGAAGGCGCGTGCCTGCGGGTCGATCGACGCGGCCGAGGCACGGTCGTAGGCGAGCCGCTCTTTGACGGTCTCGCCGCGCCCGCCCTTGACCTTGACCTCGAAGACGCACTCCCCCGAGTCTGCGTAGGTCCGGGTCCGCACCTTGAAGCGGCGGCGACGCCCGTGGGCAGCACTGCGGTACGACTGGAGGGCGGGGGTGTCGAAGTACACCGACTCGTAGCCGAACCTGCGCCGCCCGGCGATCTCGAGGACCCGCAGGCCCTGGTGGTCCGCGAGCAGGTCGGCGAGCACGCTCGTCGGGACGACGTACTTGCGGTCGACGCGAGTCTGCAGGTCGGCGAGCTCCTGGATCTCGGTGAGGTCGACGGCCCCGAAGCCCGAGACGAGATCGGTGAGCCTGAGGTCGGGGGCCGACGGTGCCGTGGGTGCCGTGGGTGCCGTGGGTGCCAACGGTGCCGAGGGTGCCGTGGGCACGACGTCGGGCGTCGTCACGAGCGCACCGCCGCGTCGGTCGCGCGGTCTGCCGCGAGCCGGGCGTCGGACGAGGCCCCGCCTGTGTGCCCCGCTCGGCGGGCCGCAGGGCGCAGCGACTCGGGGACGTCGGAGGCGAAGGTCCCGGCGCCGAGGGACGGGGCATCGGCGGTGCTGCGGGCCGGCAGGGTCGAGGCCAGCAGCGGGGAGCGGGTCGTCACCCCGGGCCGGACCACGTACCGGACGTCGACGCGCTGCAGGTCTCGCACCAGGTCTGTCTCCTGGACGACGACGCGGCGCACCGTGCCACCGAGGAGGTCTTCGAGTCGCGCGGTCAGCTGGGTCTCGTCGGGGTAGACGGTGTCGAGGGTGACCACCTGGCGCCTGTAGCCGGCGGTCTTCGGGTTCGAGTCGACGAGCAGCATCACGACGATGAGCGCGGCGCTGAACAGCGGTGCGATCCACCACGGGTCGGGCTGGAGCCCGGCGATGAGCCCCAGGGCGAGGGAGGCGAAGAAGTACGCGACCTCTTCCTGGGCGAGCTCGGAAGACCGCAGCCGGATGATCGACAGGACCCCGAAGAGCCCGAGACCCAGACCTGCACCCACCGTCGACGTCGCGAGCACGCTCGTCACGGCGAGGACCCCGACGTTGAGCCCGATGTACGCGAGCAGCATCTCGCTGCGGCGGTGACGGCGGAAGTAGACGGCATAGGTGAGGACGAGGATGGCGACGAGGTCGACCGCGACGATCCACAGGTTCGGCATGAGGGCTCCAGGGTTCAGAGGGTGGTGCTGGCGTGATGGGTCATGTCTAGGCAGCCGACCTATGACCCGGCTGTGCGGGGTGTAGGTGCAGCCGAGGAACGCCGGGTGGGACGGAGATGGACGGCAGGTAGACACCCGCTGAAGGGTGCCGCCAGCACCCGCCTCGGGATGGTCCGCCGTCGCGCCGTTGTTCGCTCACAGCGAACGGATCCTGGCTTGGCACTCGCCGACCTCGAGTGCTAAAAAAATGTCTGTAGCCACCTCGGGCGGCAGGCGCCCGAGACCACGACCGGTCCCGAGATCCGGGACCTGTGACGAGGAGGTGATGCGTGATGGCTGCACGGATCGACCCGTTCACGGAGATGGAACGACTCCTGACCTCGGCCCTGCCGACAGCCCGCACCGCGACCAGCATGCCGATGGACCTGCTGCGCGAGGGCGACCACTACGTCATGTCCGTCGACCTCCCGGGCGTCGACCCCGGGACGATCGACGTGTCGGTCGAAGACCGCACCCTGACGGTCCGCGCGGAGAGGTCGGCCCGCTCGTCGTCGGCAGACTGGCTCGTGCGCGAGAGGCCCTCGGGGACCTTCGCCCGTCAGCTGACCGTCGGACGAGGGCTCGCTCTCGACAAGATCTCGGCCTCGTACGCCGACGGTGTCCTCTCCCTGACCATCCCGGTGAGCGAAGACGCCAAGCCGCGCAAGATCGAGGTCTCCCACGCCGGGACGGCCTCGCAGATCTCCCCGGCACACGCCGTCGAGGCCTGAGCCCCCGGTCCCCCGCCCACCCCGAGGGCCCCGCCGACGGCGGGGCCCTCTCGTCTGCACAGCCTGCGCACAGCCCACGCTGACGGTCCGCGAAGGCGCAGGCGGTGAGGTGGTGCCCTTCCCAGACCGCTCCGCAGAAGGGCACCAGATGTCGACCGACCTGGCACGCACGTCCACCCACACCCGCAGCCGCAGCCGTAGCCGCAGCCGCACAGTGCGCCGCTTCACGGCGCTCGCCGTGGGATCCGTCCTGGCCTTCGGGTCTCTCGCCGCGTGCAGCAGCGACGACTCCGCGAGTGCCACCTCGGGCACGGGGACCGAGTCCACGGGGACGTGGGGCGACTCCTCGGTGCGCACGGCGGGCGACGTGGAGGGCACGGTCTGGGACTCGACCGCTGTGCACACCATCTCGGTCGAGGTCGACGGGGAGGAGCTCGCGGCGATGATCGCGACCTACTCCGCCGAGGACAGCAAAGAGTGGTTGACCGCCACGGTGACCATCGACAGCGAGACCTTCGAGGACGTCGGTCTGCGCCTCAAGGGCAACTCGTCCCTGCGTGCGGTCAGCACAGACACCCCGGCACAGGACGTGCCGTGGCTCATCCGGCTCGACAAGTTCGTCGACGGACAGGACCTCGACGGGTCGACGGACTTCGTCGTGAGGTCCAGCACGTCCGAGACGTCGCTCAACGAGGCTGTGGCACTCGAGATGCTCGGCGCCGCCGGGCTCGCGACCGAAGAGGCCATCGCCACGCGCTTCTCGGTGAACGGCTCCGACGAGGCACTGCGCCTGGTGGTCGAAGACCCTGACGACGCCTGGGACGCAGCGTCCTTCGACACCGAGGGCATCCTCTACAAGGCGCAGTCCGGCGGCGACTACAGCTATCGCGGTGACGACCCCGAGTCGTACACGGACGTGTTCAGCCAGAAGAGCCCCTCGGGCGAGGACGACCTCACGCCGCTGATCGACTTCTTGAAGTTCCTCGACGAGTCCGACGACGCCACCTTCGCGGCCGAGCTCAGCGAGCACCTCGACGTCGACGCCTTTGCGACGTACCTCGCGATGCAGGACATCGTCGGGAACTTCGACGACATCGACGGTCCGGGCAACAACTCCTTCCTGCGGTACGACTCCGAGACGGGTGCGTTCACCGTGGTGAGCTGGGACCTCAACCTGGCCTTCGGGCAGATGAACGGGATGGGCGGCGGTCAGCCCGGCGAAGACATGCCCGAGGGCTTCACACCTCCGGACGGAGCCGAGCTGCCCGACGGCGAGCTGCCCGAGGGGTTCACGCCCCCAGACGGGGCCACCATGCCCGAGGGCATGACCCCGTCGGACGGCACGACCGACGGTGCGCGTCCTGACCGCGGTGCCCGCCCGGGACCTGCGGACACCACCACCACGGAGGACGGGTCGACGACCGACGGCACCGGGGCAACCGACGGGGCCGCCGGCGCCGCCGGCGGGCAGCGCCCCGACGGCGGGATGGGTGGCGGGATGGGAGGTGACAACGTCCTCGTGACCCGCTTTCTCGCGGACGAGGACTTCGCAGCGCTCGTCGACCAGGCGACGGCCGACCTCACGTCGTCCCTGGTCACGGACGGGACGGCCCAGGAGATCCTCGACCGGTGGACCACGCTGCTCACCGACGAGGCCAGCGACCTGGTCGACCCGACCACCATCACGTCGGAGTCGGAGAGCATCGCGAAGGCCCTGACGTCATAGGACTTCCGACCCTTGATCACGGCCCTCGGAGCATCTCGCGAGGGCCGTGATCTTCATCACTCGACCCCTGCTCTCAGCGCGCAGAGTCTTAGCATCGAAGCCGTGGCAGACAGCACAGCAACCCCCAGCACCCCGGTCGACGTCGTCCTCGTGGGTGGCGGAATCATGAGCGCGACGCTCGGTTCCATCATCCGGCTGGTCGAGCCCACCTGGTCCATCCGCATCTACGAACGCCTCGACGCCGTGGCGCAAGAGAGCTCCAACGCGTGGAACAACGCCGGCACCGGGCACGCCGCCCTCTGCGAGCTGAACTACACGCCCGAGAAGGCCGACGGCTCGATCGACATCACCAAGGCCGTCGCGATCAACGAGCAGTTCCAGACCTCTCGCGAGTTCTGGCAGCACCTGGTCTCCGCCGACCTGCTGCCCGAGCCCGAGGGCTTCATCGCCTCGACGCCGCACATGACCTTCGTCCGCGGCGCCGCGAACGTCGACTACCTGCGACGCCGGCACGCCGCCCTCGTCGTGCACCCGCTGTTCAGCGACCTCGAGTTCACCGACGACCCCGCGGTCGTCGGCGAGTGGGCACCGCTGCTCGTCGCCGAGCGGTCGTCCGACGAGCCGATCGCCGCGACCCGCTCGACGTCCGGCACCGACGTGAACTTCGGCGCCCTCACGCGCAAGCTCACCGACTACCTCGAGTCGACGGGTGCAGAGCTGCACCTCCAGCACGAGATCACGTCGCTGCGCCAGCGCAAGGACGGCACCTGGCGCCTCAAGGTCGCCGACCGCAGCTGGAACGCTGCCGAGCGCCGCAGCACCGTCGACGCCAAGTTCGTGTTCATCGGAGCGGGCGGCGGCGCGCTGCCGCTGCTGCAGAAGGCCGGCATCCCCGAGGCCAAGGGCTACGGCGGCTTCCCGATCAGCGGGCTCTTCCTGCGCACGACCAACCCCGAGCTCGTCGCCCAGCACCAGGCCAAGGTCTACGGCAAGGCCGACGTCGGCTCCCCACCCATGTCGGTGCCGCACCTGGACACGCGCGTCGTCGACGGTGAGACCTCGCTGCTCTTCGGCCCGTACGCGGGATTCAGCACGAAGTTCCTCAAGAAGGGCTCGCTGCTCGACCTCTTCCTGTCGATCCGTCCGAGCAACATCGTCACGATGCTCGCGGTCGCCAAGGACAACATGGACCTCACGAAGTACCTCATCAGCGAGGTGACGAAGTCCCGCTGGAACAAGTTCAAGACGCTGCGCGACTTCATGCCGACGGCTGACCCGAAGGACTGGGAGTTCATCACCGCCGGGCAGCGCGTCCAGGTGATGAAGAGCCACCCCGAGAAGCACGGTGTGCTCGAGTTCGGCACCGAGCTCATCACCGCAGCCGACGGGACCATCGCCGGTCTGCTCGGCGCCTCGCCGGGCGCGTCGACGGCTGTCCCCGCGATGGTCGACCTCCTCGAGCGCTGCTTCCCGCAGCAGTTCCCGGCCTGGCACCGCGAGCTCGCCACCATGATGCCGAGCCTGGCACCCCAGGAGTGGAGCTCCGAAGAGGCCTTCGCCGAGCTCGAGGCCGACGACGCGGACTTCCAGAAGACAGCCTGAGCACCACCTGACCAGAGGGACCGCTGCGCACGAGCAGCGGTCCCTCTGTGCGTGGGTCCTCGCGGGTGCGCCGCACCCGGCGCCCCGCACCCGGCGCCCCGCACCGGCGAGCATGCTCGTGCGCCCCGGGCGACTGGCTTCGGGCGGGTACCTCGCCCCGCGATCCGCACCCACGGTGACAGGTCTCACCCTGCGCCCGCGGGACCTGCGCTGCTATGATCTTCTGCGGTGCGAACGGTCCTGCGTGGACCGCACCTGAGCCGTCACAGGCTCGAGACGTACCGATGTGCAACTACCTGCTGACAGAGCAAGGCGGCACCCAGCTGCCGCGGAGGCTCTCTTGGCACAGCAGACATCACCCCTCACCCTGATCCAGCACACCGGCCGGTGGTACTTCCCGCTCGCCTTCGTCGCCAGGCTCCCCTTCGCCATGATGGTCGTCGGAGTCCTCACGCTCGTCACCGAGGTGCACGGATCAGTCGCCCTGGGTGGTCTCGCCTCGGCTGCCGTCGGCATCGGCGTGGTGATCGCCGGTCCCTTCATCGGAGACGCGGTCGACAAGTTCGGCCAACGCAAGGTCCTCGTCCCCGTCGGGCTGGTCAACGGCCTGCTGCTCGCAGCCTTCCCGCTGGTCGTCTTCGCCGGCGCCTCGACGGGCATCGTGCTCGGCCTCGCCGCACTCATCGGGCTGAGCGCCCCGCAGGCCGCCGCGATGAGCCGCAGCCGCGTCATCGCGATCATCCGCGACCGCCTGCTCCCCCAGCAGCGCCAGCGCACCTACTCCCGCGCGATGTCCTACGAGTCCGCCGCCGACGAGACAGCGTTTGTCATCGGGCCGTTCCTCGTCGGCATCTTCGCGTCCTTCCTCGCCCCCTGGGCACCCGTCGCGATCGCCGCCGCCCTGAGCCTCGTCTTCGTCACCGCCTTCGCCCTCCACCCGACGGCGCGTGCCACCAGCTCGGAGGCCGAGGAGGCCGTCGAGCGCGCCCCCTTCACCGCCGTGCTGCGCCCCCGGGTGATGGTCCTGGTCGGCGGCACCTTCGCGATCGGCTTCTTCTTCGGCGCGGTCCTCACCTCGCTCACCGCCGACATGGAGGCGCAGGGCGAGGGCTCGCAGGCCGGGCTGCTCTACGGGATGCTCGGCATCGGCTCCGCAGCCCTCGCCCTGGCCGCTGCCGCCCTGCCGGAGCGCTTCTCGCAGCGGTGGCGCTGGCTCGTCTTCGCCGCGGTGATGACCGCCGGCTCGGTCGCCTACGCGACCGCCGACAGCCGCTCCGCGACCGTCGTCGCGCTCCTCGTCATGGGGCTGGGCGTCGGGCCCGCGCTCGTCACGATCTTCTCCCTCGCCGGGCACCGCAGCCCTGCTGGCCGCTCGACGACCACCATGACGATGCTCGCCTCCGGGCTGACCCTCGCCCAGGCTCTCGCCTCGGCGATCACCGGCGCCGTCGCCGAGCGCGTCTCGGTCGACGTCGCCCTCGTGCTCCCCGTCGCAGCCGCTGTGCTGCTCGTCGTGCTGGGTGCGCTGAACGTCGCGATCGAGCGACGTGAGCGCAGCTCCGGCGCGGCCTCGGCTGCTGGCACGGGTCTCGGGCCGGTCCCTGTGGCCGACGACCGGGAGCCCGTCCTGGCCGGGGCCTCGGTCCCGGGTGCGACGACCGCCTCCGACGCCCTCACCGAGGGTGCTGGACGCTCCTGACTCTCGTCAGCCGATCCGCCGGTGCATGGAGATCGACCCGTTGGTCGGCCTCTCGAAGCCCAGCTGCTCGTAGAGGCGCTGGCCCGGCAGGTCGGCCATGAGGGTCACGTAGGCGCCTGCCGGGGCACGGTCGCTGATCTCGTCGAGCAGGGCGCTGAGAACCGCGCGCCCGAGTCCCTTCTTCTGGTGCTCGGGCAGCGTGGCCATGTCGGCGACGAGGAAGTACCAACCGCCGTCGCCGACGACACGGCCCATCGCGACGGTCTGCCCCGACTGCGTCTGCACGGTCCGCCAGGCCCAGCTGTTCGCGAGGGCCGGTCCGGCCTGCTCCGCGCGCTTGGGGGTCAGCCCGGTCAGCTGCCGCAGGGCGAGATACTCCTCGAGCGGGGGCGGGTCTGTCGTGAGCGTGTAGGTCGCAGCATCCATCTCTCAAGTCTGGCAGGAGCCGTCGACCCCGTGGTCGACCATGTCGACGGGTCCTGCGCGGGGGGAGCACGCGCTGACGGGACAGCCCCCGTACCTTGTCCGGTTCACTAGTGGATTTATCGACTAGTCCGTGTCACGATGAGCGCATGGACGACATCGACCTCACCGGGGAGTGGCTGCGCGGGCTGCTCGGCACCTGCGCCCTCGCTGCTCTGTCGCGTGGGAGCGCCCACGGCTACGCCGTCGTGCAGCAGCTGCAGGCAGCGGGCCTCGGCCCGATCAAGGGCGGCGCGCTGTACCCGGTCCTCAACCGGCTCGAGCGCGACGGGGCGGTGACCGCCCAGTGGCGAGAGGGCGAGGGTGGGCCCGGGCGGAAGGTCTTCACACTGACCGAGGCCGGGCGCCAACACCTCGCCTCTCTCCGCGGCGCCTGGGCACCGTTCGCCGAGACCGTCGGGCTCCTGCTCGACGCACCTGACGCAGCCGACGCAGCCGGCGCACCTGCGCCGAGGAGCACGACGACCGTCGCGCCTGCGCCGACGAGTACCGCGACCGTCGTCCCTGCGCCGACCACGACCACCTCAGGAGATCGCTCATGACCTCGACGAGCACCCGTTGGCCCACCGACGACGACCAGGCGTGGGGTGACAGGCTCCTGCTGCGCCTCGGTCTGGACAGCACGGTCCCCGCAGGGGTGGCCGACGAGGCTGTCGCCGATGCGCGAGATGCCTGCCACGAGTCAGGGCGCCCGGCCGCCGAGCTCTTCGGCGACGCCGACGCCTATGCCCGCGAGGTAGCACGCGAGCGCGTGCCGGTCGACGAGCGGGCGAGCGTCGACCTCGACGGAGGGACACCCCGCAGCCGGATGACGCACCTGCTCCTGACGGTCGGTCTGGCCGGCGCCTTCCTCTGCCTCACCCTGCTGGTCACCTCCGGGTGGACGGCCGGTGTCAGTCCCGCGCACGTGGTGCTGTTCGCGGGGGTTCTGCTGTCCTGGGTCGCGGTGCTGTGGGGGCTGCTGGACCGCCGGGCCGGTCTCGTGCGCAGCGGCTGGGCCTGGTGGGCTGGGGCCGCCGTCGGGATCGTCGGCTCGGCAGCCGCAGCAGTCTCGCTCAAGGACCACGAGCCGTCGTTCGAGTTGCCCTTGCTGGTCCCGCTCGCCGCGTCCGTCGCACTCGTGGTCGCAGCCCTGAACCGGACCCCACCTCCTCCACCGGCCGACGTCTCGTCGGCTCTGACGGCCGACGCGTGGTTCGACCGCCTCGCCGGGCTCCTCCGAGGTCGCTACTACCTCCCTCGGGCGGCTGTGCGCCAGCACGTGGCCGACGCACGCGCCCACTGGCAGGACAGCGGGGCGTCGCACCCACGGGACGAGTTCGGCGCACCCGAGGTGTACGCCCTCGAGCTGCTCGACGGCTCCCCCGAGCCGCGACGCAACCGGCGGCTCGCGTCAGCCTGGGGCTGCACAGCCTTCGCAGGATTCTGGACCTACAACCTCGTCATGGCGGTGGTCGACGGCGACGGCACGTGGGGAGTCGTGTGGCGGACCGCAGCCCTGCTCCTGACCGCCGGGCTGGCGGCCCAGACCTGGTGGCAGCACCTGGCGGACCGGCCGGAGCCCGACCACGGCTGACGCAGGTAGAGGGGGCACCGGCAGGCCACCAGCGGGCTCGTCACCCCGGCTGGCGCGGCTCTCCAGATCCCACCGGGCTCCGGCACCGGGCCAGGGTGCCGCGCAGCCCCTAGGCTGGGGCGATGGACACCCGATCAGCCTCACGCCTCCCGTTCCCCGTCAGCCCTGTCGGCCTCGGCTGCTGGCAGCTCGGAGGTGACTGGGGCGAGGTGACCGAAGGGTCGGCGCACGGCGTCCTGGGCGCCGCGGCCCACGCAGGAGTGACGTTCTTCGACACCGCAGACGTCTACGGCGACGGCCGCAGCGAACGGCTCGTCGGGTCCTTCCTCGACGCCCGCGGGGTCGATGACGTCCGCGTCGCGACCAAGATGGGACGCCGTGCCGACCCGCACGACGCCTCCGCCTACACCCTCGACGCCTTCCGCGACTGGACCGACCGGAGCCGCCGCAACCTGGGCGTCGACACCCTCGACCTCGTCCAGCTGCACTGCCCGCCGACGGAGGTCTTCTCCTCCGACGCCGTCTACGACGCGCTCGACACCCTCGTCTCCGACGGTGCCATCCGTGCCTACGGCGTCTCGGTCGAGACCTGCGCCGAGGCCCTCACCGCGATCGCCCGCCCCAACGTCGCGAGCGTGCAGATCATCCTCAACGCCTTCCGCCGCAAGCCTCTCGAAGAGGTCCTGCCTGCCGCGCGCGAGGCCGGCGTCGCAATCATCGCCCGCGTCCCGCTCGCGAGCGGCCTGCTGTCGGGCAAGTACGACGAGTCCACCACCTTCGCGGCCGACGACCACCGGACCTTCAACCGCTCGGGCGCAGCCTTCGACGTCGGCGAGACCTTCGCCGGGGTGCCGTTCGAGGTCGGTGTCGCAGCCGCTCGCGAGGTCGCGGCGCTGCTGCCCGAGGGATCGACGGCCAGCACGTCACAGCTCGCGCTCCGGTGGATCCTGGACCAGCCGGGCGTGACGACGGTGATCCCGGGTGCGCGCAACGCCGCACAGGCGGAGTCCAACGCGGCTGCCGCCGACCTCCCGCCGCTGACCGACGAGCAGCTCGCGCGCTTCGAGGAGATCTACGACGCGTCGATCCGCGCACACGTGCACGACCGCTGGTGATGCTCGACCTGTGCCGCTGGGAGGCTGGCCGGTCCACCGGTCGGCCTTCCTCACGCCGGGCGCCAGCCAGCCAGGGACCCGGTGCCCGGTGCCCGGTGCCCGGTGCCCGGTGCCCGGGAAGAGTAGACGAGCGATCAGCCTCGGGCCCAGGACGCCCGACCGGGTGAAGGTGCAGGCCACACCGCTCGGGCACTGCCCCGGAGCGCGCCAGACCTGCACACTGGGAAGATGGCCGACGCCGAGGGGTTCGAGTACACCGTGCGGGGTGATGCGCTCGTCGTCATCACCCACCACGGTCGCGCTGCGGCGCGCCTTCGCGGCGACGCCGCCCGCGCGTTCCTGAGCGAGGTCGAGACGTCGGACCCTCAGCTGCTCATGGCCAGGGCGACCGGCAGCTACAAGCGGGGCAACGAGCGCGCCGCGAAGATGCACCCGCGCAACCTCCGCAGGTTCACCTGACCGCAGCTGTCACTGGAGCGTAGGTCTCGACCCGTCAGGGAGGCGGAGGCCGTCTCGGCCCCGGTGGCCTCATGGAGAGACGCTCAGGGCGCGACCGGGCTCCGGTGCTCGTGCTCGTGCTCGTGCTCGTGCTCGTGCTCGTGCTCGTGCTCGTGCTCGTGCTCGTGCTCGTGGAGATGGTCGAGCCGCGCGCGGACCTCAGGTCTGCGCAGGGGCGGGACTGTCGTCGGCGGCTGTCGTCGGGCAGGCAGCTCGTCGAGGAGACGCGCGACGATCGCCGCGATCTCGTCGACCGCCCGGTCGAGAGGTTCTGCGGTCGCGGCGCTCGGCGACTGCACCCCCGTGACCTTGCGGACGAACTGGCGGGCGGCGGCCGCGATCTCCTCGTCGGTCGCCGGCGGCTCGAGACCGCGAAGGGTTGTGATGTTCCGGCACATGAACCAACGGTAGGACTGTGACGCGGGTCACGCCAAGGGCGCTCGCAGGTGTGCTGGTCAGCGCGTCGGCGCTCCCTTGGACCACCGGTCTGCGGCACAGCAGCTGCAGGCGGCAGGGACCGCAGCCCCGTCGGCCCTCGCATGCTGCGCTCAGCGCGTGAGGTGACCGCCACTCTCACGGAGATAGCAGGCCGCGCACAGCGACTCGTAGGCGACCTCGACCCCGTCGATGGCGACCTGCGCGCCGTCGAAGATGAAGACCCCGTCGACCGAGCGGGCGTTGAAGATCGCCTTGCGACCGCAGCGGCAGATCGTCTTGAGCTCTTCGAGGCTGTGCGCGATCTCGAGGAGGCGGCGGCTGCCGGGGAAGGCAGCCGTCTGGAAGTCTGTGCGGATGCCGTAGCAGATCACCGGGATCGCATCGAGGGTCGCGATGCGCAGCAGGTCGTTGACCTGCCCGGCCGAGAGGAACTGCGACTCGTCGACGAGCAGGCAGCTGACGTCGCGCCCCGACTCGGTCTGCACGTGCGCGCGGTGCTGCTGGAACAGCGCGTAGGCGTCCTGCCCCTCCCCCACCATGAAGTCGACGTCCCTGTCGAAACCGAGCCGCGACTGGATCGCCCGGCCCGCCTTGGTGTCGATACCGGGCTTCGCGAGGAGGACCTGGTGGCCACGCTCCTCGTAGTTGTACGCAGCCTGCAGCAGAGCCGTGCTCTTGCCGCTGTTCATCGCCCCGTACCTGAAGTACAGCTTTGCCATCGGGTCCCTCTCGTGAAGCGGTCGACGGACATCCCATCACATCGCGCGCCCGGGCGTCGGCGCGGCGGCCGATCGTGGGCGCGCTCCCGCCCGCGACGGGCTCTCTCGCAGGTCCCGCGCGACACGACCTGGAGACTTCGGTAGCGTCGACGGCTCACGACCACTCGGGCGTGAGGACCGCTGCACCCGTCGCCTCTGACATCGCAGCGCACACGGATCCACGGGGGACCACGTCCATGAGAGCCACGACGGCACCAAGAGCACGCTGCGCCCGGCTCTCACCGCGAGCACGGCTGCAGGTCGGTGCCTCGCTGCTCACCGCGGGCGTCGTCGTCGCTGCCCTGCACCTGGTCGTGGACGGACCGTTCGTCGTCGCCGTGCTGGGGCTGCTCTGTGTCGCGTCCGGGAGCTCGATGATCGGGACGCAGCTCCAGCGCCGCAGCGTGGAGCGGGACCGCCTGGCACGAGAACGGCGGATCGCGGTGCAGCGCCGCCCGTGGCCCGGCACCGACGGAGGATCGGGCGACGACCCAAGACCGCGCCACGACCAGGGCTGAGACCTCAGGCCGGGCGCCCTGGGAGCACGGCCACCCCGGCCGAGGCGACGAGCGCGAAGGCCGCGAGCACGAGGGTGCGGAACCCCTCCCCCTCGACGTCGAGCCGCTCACGGGCGGTCACGCCCCAGCCATCGCGTCGCAGCCCCGAGCGCACCTCGCACAGCCGGCCCAGGAGGGGCGCACGGTCAGCGGTCGGGGGACGGCGCCTGCTGTGCGACCGTCATGCGCTCTCCGTCCGCCGGGAGACCGACACCCGGGTCTCCTCCCTCGACCGCCACGTCGGCGAAGGCGAGGGGGACGCCCTGGCCTGTCCAGGCCGACCGGCGGTCCATGAGCTGCGCGTGGACGTGCGGCTCGCTGCTGTTGCCCGAGTTGCCGCAGGCGCCGACGCGCTGCCCGGCGCGGACCCGGTCGCCCTCGCGCACGGTCACGGACCCGCGCTGGAGGTGGGCGACGAGCGCGAAGACGCCGTCGTCGCTGCGGACCACCACGTGGTTGCCGACGATGAACCGGGGCCCGCCGAGCTCGCGCAGCATGCCCTCGACCATCATGTAGCCCACCGCTGCTGTGGACGAGCGTGCGCGGTGGTCGCGCTGGCGATCGTGCACGGTGACGACGACACCGTCGACCATGGCCCGGACGTCCTGCCCGAAGGCCGGGTACTCCGTGACGTCGCGCATCGCGGCACCGCTACCGAACTCGGGACGGGCGCCGTCGACAGGCTCGTGGACCAGGTCGATCGCGTAGGCCTGGCCGTAGGCGCGCACGCCGTGGCTCGGCACCTTGGTCGCCGGGCTGTTGAGCGCCGCCCAGCGTCCCACGACGGGGCTGCGCACGACGACCGGCTCCCCCACCTGGAGGTGACGCGACGCTGGCGGCGCGACCAAGAACGCAGCCAGCATCCCCACGAGCCCCACCAGGGGCAGCAGGGAGACCACCGAGGCCACGGTCCCCGAGGGCAGGACGAGCGACAGGAGGGTCCCGGCGAGGATGGTCACCGCCGACCCGAGCAGCAGGGGTGTCCGGACCCTATACAGCGCCATCACGGCCGTGCTCATCGCTCGACCGCCACGAGGCAGACCAGGAGGGGCACGACGCGCGACGGCGGGACCTCGTAGGTCCCGCGGCCGCTCTGCCGCAGCCACCCGGCGGTGAGCAGCTGCCGCAGGTGGTGGTGCAGCTGGCCGGTCGTGCCGAGGGAGTCGATCGCGGCGAGGTCGGCGGTGGCTCTGGTCCCGGACAGCACGTGGCGCAGCAGCTCGACGCGGACGGGGTGGCCGAGCGCCGCGAACGCGGCCGCCCTGTCGGTCCAGTCGACCTCGAGGAGGCCGGCGCTGCCTGCGCCCTGCTGCCACTCGACGGGTGTCCCGTCGGGCAGTGTCACCGAGCCGGAGAGCATCACGGCACCGTCCTCGGTCGACGGGTGCTCGGGCCGCCGGGCACGCAGGCCGTCGAGCGCCCAGAACGTGTCGGGTGACGCTGGCGACCCAGCGTCGCTGGCAGGCGGCACACCCCCTCCGGGCCTCTCGTCGTCGTGCCTCTGCCGGGCCTCGGCCTCGAGGACGGCGACCCTGTCGTCCAGCGCCTGGATCGTCCGCAGCAGTGCGTCCATGTCGTGTGCCATGCCCGTATGCTACGTCAGAACGTTCCTACGATCTAGTGGAGCATCACTGGTGGACAGCCGTCGCCCCGTCATCCCCTGTCACTGCGACAGGTACAGCCTCCGCACCACGTCCTCGATGTCCGGCTCTTCGATCGCGACGTCGCGCACGGTCGCCCGCGCCGCGACAGCGGCGATGACCTCGGCGGCCGTCGTCAGCCCTGGCGTGAAGGCGAGCCGCTGACGCAGGCCGTCCGCCTCGACCGCCACGAGCTCGGTCCCTGGGATCCCGTGCAGGTCGGGCACCTCGGCGGCCCGACCTCCAGCCTCCCCCGCACCGCCGGCACCACCACCGACCCCGGCTCCGGCTCCGGCTCCGGCTCCGGCTCCATGAGCACCGCCGAGCAGGTCCACCACCACGACCCGCTGCGCCCCGACCCTGTCCACGAGCCCGGCGAGCGTCCCGTCGAAGGCCATCTGACCGTGGTCCACGACGAGGATCCGCTCGGTGAGGCGTTGCACGTCGTCCATGTCGTGGGTGGTGAGCAGCAGCGACGTGCCGTGCGCGGCACGCTCCTCGACGAGGAACCCGCGCAGGCGCTCCTTGGACAGGACGTCGAGGCCGATCGTCGGCTCGTCGAGGACCAGCAGCCGCGGCGAGTGCAGGAGCGCCGCCGCGATCTCTCCGCGGATGCGTTGCCCGAGCGAGAGCTGGCGGACTGGAGTGTCGAGGAACTCCCCGAGGTCGAGCCTGTCGACGAGCTCGGCCTGCCGCCGCGCCGCACGGTCGGAAGGCAGCCTGTGGATGGCGGCCAGCGCACGGAAGGACTCGTGCAGCGGCAGGTCCCACCACAGCTGGGTGCGCTGACCGAAGACGACGCCGATCTCGCGGGCGAGCTCACGGCGCTGCCGGTGCGGCTCCTTGCCGCAGGTCCGCGCGGTCCCCGCAGTCGGCACCAGGATGCCTGTGAGCATCTTGATGGTCGTCGACTTCCCCGCCCCGTTCGCGCCGATGTACCCGACGGCTGCGCCCTCGGGGACGGAGAACGTGAGGTCGTGCACGGCATGGACCGTGCGCGACGCCCGGCGCAGCCGACCGGCCGGAGCACGCACCGTGAAGTCCCTCGAGAGCCCGGCGACGTCGATGATCGGCTCGGTCATGATCCTGTCCCTGTGTAGTGGCGGAGCCCGGCCTTCCAGCCGGTGAGGGCGACGGCCCAGGCGACGACAGCGGCGACCGGCGCGAACCACCCGAGCCAGGCCGGGGTCCACGCGGGTCCTGGCTCGCCGAGCAGCAGCAGGGTCGGCAGGTAGGCGGTGAAGGCGGCGGGCAGCACGAAGGTCACGGCAGCGCGCAACGGCGTGGTGAACACCGACGTGGGGTAAGAGGCAGCGTTCGACCCGCCGTAGACGAAGGCGTTGGTGAACTCGGCGCCGTCGACGAGCCAGAACTGGGCCGCCGCGGCCGCGACGAAGACCGCCGCGAAGATCACCGCCCCGACCAGCGGGATCGCGACCACGAGCAGGGCAGCACCCCACCCCCAGTCGATGCCTGCCTGCGGCAGCGCGACCGCGAGGATCGCGACACCCACGGCGCAGCGTCCGAGCCTGCGCAGCTGCACGTCGCTCGTGACGAGCTGCCCGAGGACCGACAACGGTCTGAGCAAGAAGGCGTCGAGCGTCCCCGACCGCAGATAGGTGGGCAGGGCGTCGACGTGCCCGACCACGATGTCGGCGAGCGAGAAGCCGAGGTTGGCGAAGGCGAAGACGAGCGCGACGCCGGCGAAGTCGAGGCCGCCGAGCTGCGTGACATTCGTGAAGATCACGTACACCGAGAGGAACTCGAGGAGACCGACCCCCGCAGAGCCGGCGACGTCGAGCGCGAAGGACCGCCTGTAGGCGAGCTGGGACCGGATGCGCGAGGACAGGACCGCGCGGTACGGGGCGAGGTCAGCCACCCTGGACCACCAGCCTGCGGACGCCGCGGGCGAGCACGACGCGGCCGAGCAGCAGGACCCCGAGGAACCACGCGACCTGCACACCGATGACTCCGAGCGCCTCGATGCCCTGCACCCGTCCGGCGAGCAGGTCGACAGGCGCCTGGACCATCGAGGGGAAGGGCGAGGCCGCGGCGATCCGCGCGAGCCAGTCGGGGAACCAGTGCACGGGGACCGTAAGCCCGCTGAGCGCACCGACGGCGACCATGTGCAGCGTGAGCACCCCGCGCAGCTCGACCAGCCAGAAGGCCGCGAGGTTCACGAGCCAGCGGCAGGCGAAGGACACGCAGACCCCGAGCGCCAGGGCGATCAGGCCCAGGACGTAGGGCAGGACCGTCGTGGGCAGAGCCAGCCCCGTCACCAGCGCCCCGACGAGCAGCGGCGGGAGCCCGCGCGGGAGCACCTGGAAGGCAGCGCGCCCGAGGTCACCCGCGAGGTAGGTCATCTGCAGGTCGACAGGCCGCGCGAGGTCGACGGCGATGTCCCCGCTGCGGATGCGCAGCGCCAGCTCGTTCCAGGTCCACACGTTGACGGGCGTGAGGACCGCCTGGGTCAGCCAGGCGTACGTGGCCCCCTCGAGAGCCCCGTACCCGGCGAGCTCACCGCCCGCGGCTCCGATGACCGCCATGGTGATCGGCGCCCGCAGCAGCCCGAAGACCGAGTTGGTGAAGGCCCCGGCCGCAGTCGCCAGACGGTACGCCGAATAACGCCGGAAACCGAGCGCGGCGAAGACGACGTACGTGCGGAGTGGGTTCATGAGGACCGGTCACATTACCGCACGCCGCCTGCGACGTGACGGCGCAGGCGTCAGTCGCGGCTCTTCATGTCCCGGGGGCGGGGGGCGTGGAGGTCGTAGCGGACCCCGAGGAGCCGGACCGCGAAGCACACGGCCGCAGCGACGACGGTCCACGGGAGCAACGGCAGACCGCCTGCGTCGAAGGCGGCGGTCAGGCCCGCGGCGATCAGCGCGGGGACGGCGTACAAGCCCGAGTGCAGGACCGCAGGCACCTGACGCACCATGACGTCGCGCAGCGTGCCACCGCCCACGGCGGTCACGCCGCCGAGGA
The DNA here is from genome assembly GCF_033798665.1 of Sanguibacter biliveldensis. Classification (NCBI taxonomy): domain Bacteria; kingdom Bacillati; phylum Actinomycetota; class Actinomycetes; order Micrococcales; family Sanguibacteraceae; genus Sanguibacter; species Sanguibacter biliveldensis. Next base: position 1,444,558 of record NZ_CP138359.1, on the reverse strand, counting down.
TGATCGCCTGCGTCGCGCCGAGCCCCCACTCGAGCCCTTTGAGGGTGCCCGTGACGGCGAAGAGGCTGAGCCCGGCGGCGTCGAGCACGTTGATGGGTGTCGCGAGCTTCTCGAGGCGCTGCCCTAGCACGAAGGCGATGAGCCCTCCGAGCGCGGCGACCGCGAGGTACCGGCCGTCGAGGAAGGTCGCGGGCGGCAGGTCGTCGAGCAAGATGTCGCGGATGAAGCCGCCGCCCAGGGCTGTCATCATGCCCAGCGTCACGATGCCCACGATGTCGAGCCGCGCCGTGCGGACCGCGGTCATCGCGCCGTTGATCGCGAAGGCCAGCGTGCCCAGGAGGTCGAGGGAGACCAGGGCGGTCGAGGCTGAAGGCATGGGGCAGGTCTACCGGAGCGCGATCCAGATGAGCAACTGCGTGACGAGGAAGCCCGAGACCATGTTGAGCCAGAGGAACCTGCGCCAGCCGGCGTTCGCCCGCTCGCAGTCTGCGTCTGCCAGTCGCCGGAACGGCGCGATGTTCACGAGGTAGATCACCGGCACGACGGCCGCGAGGACGCCGGGCCACCCGGCGCCGATCATCAGCAGCGCCGACGCCGCATACGCGGCCATCGCGAAGAGCACGGTGCGCGAGGCACCGAAGACTGTCCCGATCGACGCGATGTCGGCCTCGCGGTCTGCCTCGATGTCCTGCACGGCGCCGAAGGCCTGCGAGGCGACGCCCCACAGGAAGAAGGCCGCGAGGGTGAAGACCACGGGCCCCGAGAAGGACGACCCCGCGTACACGAGCCCCACGACGGCAGGGCTGACGAAGTGGGTGCTCGACGTGAGCGAGTCGAGGACCGGCCGCTCCTTGAAGCGCAGACCCGGGGCCGAGTACGCGACGACGGCGAAGACGCTCACCGCGAGAGTCACCAGGCACGCGGCCGGGCTGATCCCCTCAGGCCCGCCGAAGGTCGGCCAGGCGAAGGCCGCGGCGACGAAGAACACGAGGAAGGGCAGGTTGCTCAGCACCGCAGACCACAGCGTCACCCTGTGCATGCGGCGGTCGAGGACGATGCCCTCGACGCCGCCCTTGCGGGGGTTGCGCAGGTCCGACTCGTAGTCGAACACGTCGTTGATCCCATACATCAGCAGGTTGTACGGGATGAGGAAGTACAGCGTCCCGACGACGAAGGTCGCCGTGATGCCGCCGCCGCTCATGAGGTACGCAGCCGCGAAGGGGTAAGCCGTGTTGACCCAGCTGATAGGGCGCGAGGACCCGATCACCGAGGCGACGACAGACCCGCCCGAGCTCTGCGGGGTGTGTGCGGTGCTGCTCGTGGGGGTGCTCACCGTTCGTCCTTCCGTCCCAGCCAGGTCCACAGCGCGGGCAGCAGCAGCCCTGCGGCGATCGGCCACGCGAGGTCTTCGACAGGTGTCAGCCACAGGTCGAGGCCGATCATGAGGTCGTCGTCGTAGCGGAACAGGTCCGCCATGATCATGAGCGAGTCGAAGACGACCGTCAGCACGGCGAGGACGACGACCACGAGGGCGACCGCCTGCCACCACCGAGGTCCGACCCCGGCACGGCGCGTGAGCACCACGGCCACGACACCGGCGACCGCGAGGAACACGAGGTTCAGCTGCGCGTAGCTCATCCGCGCACCTGCGCCCGCGGCCGGACGACGAAGCGCCGCACGATGCCGAACAGCACCATCGTGCAGTAGCAGAGGAAGGTGATGAAGACGAGCTCTTCGGGCGGGAAGTCCGGTGCGATCTCGAGGCCTGTCATCCCCGGGCTGTCGCCCCTGTAGAAGACGCCCGACAGGATGCCCGAGACGTCCCACAGCAGGAACATGACGATGCCCGCGCCGAGCACGATCGAGGCACGGCGCGCGTCTGCCCAGAAGAACAGCCTCCAGCGGAAGTCCATGAGCACCATCGCACCGAGCGACAGGAGCAGCGCGCCGAGATACTCCCAGCCCGTCACAGGGGTTCCGCCAGCGGGCCTGTCGACGTGTCCCCGCGCAGGCGCTTGAGCGCGATCTCCGCGGAGATGAGGCACATCGGCAGCCCGATGCCGGGGATGGTCGTCCCGCCGGCGTAGAGCAGCCCGTCGACGAGGGCGGAGGCGTTGCTCCCGCGCAGGAAGGCACTCTGCTTCCAGGTGTGCGCAGGGCCGAGGGCACCCCCGGACCAGGAGTTGAAGTCCGCCACGAAGTCGGCCGGCCCGACGGTCCGCCGGACGGTCACCCGCGACAGGAGGTCGGGGATGCCCGCCCACTCGGCGAGCTGGGCGATCGCCGCGTCTGCGGCCTTCTCGACGAGCGGGTCACCCGAGCCGTCGTCGCCGCCCCGGCCGATCGTGGGGTCTGGCGGGACGGGCACGAGGAAGAAGAGGTTCTCGGAGCCTGCGGGCGCGACGGTCGCGTCCGTCGCCGACGGGCGGCACACGTAGATCGACGCAGGGTCGGGGACGGCTGTGTGCTCGCCGAAGATGTCGTCGAAGTTCTTCTGCCAGTCGGCCGTGAAGAACAACGAGTGGTGCGCGAGCTGGGGCAGCTCCCCCTCGACGCCGAGGTAGACGAGCACGGCGCCCGGGCCGGACTCGCGCGAGTCCCACCACCGCTGCGGGTAGGTCTGCAGGTCGGGCGGCAGGAGCGTGGTCTCGGTGTGGTGCACGTCAGCTCCGCTCACCACGACGTCGGCGTCGATCGTCTCGACCGAGCCGTCGGCGAGGGTGTACCGGACCCCGGTCACGGCAGCACGACGACGCCACCCAGCCGTGCGGCGACGCCCCGAGACCGCTGTGCCGAGCGGCCCCGTGACGATCTCGGTGACTCGTGCACCGGTCCGCACCTCGACACCCTCGGCCCGGGCGAGGCGCTCGATCGCCGTGATGATCGTGGTGAAGCCGCCCTGCGGGTACTGCACGCCGTCGGCGAGGTCCAGGTGGCTCATCAGGTGGTACATGCTCGGTGCGCGATCGGGCGAGGACCCGAGGAACACTGCCGGGTAGCCGAGGATCTGGCGCAGCGTGCGGTGCCTGAAGGACTTGGCGACGAAGCCCTCGAGCGGGCGCAGCAGCAACGAGACGAGCTGTCCGGCACGCGCGACGACGTCACGCCGGGCGAGCACGAGCTTCGACTGGAAGGACGTGTAGAGGAAGGTCTCGACGGCGATGTCGTAGGTCCGGCGCGCCGACGCGAGGTACCGGCGCAGCTGTTCACCGGCCCCGGGCTCGATCGACTCGAAGGTCGCGACGTTCGTCTCCAGGTCAGGGCTGACGTCGACGGGCGCGTCGGCACCCTCGGCGAACACCCTGTACCCGGGGTCGAGCACCGTGAGGTCGAGCTGCTCCGCGGCGCTCGTCCCGAGCAGCCTGAAGTAGTGGTCGAAGACCTCGGGCATGAGGTACCAGGACGGTCCGGTGTCGAACCTGAAGCCGTCTTTCTCCCACGACCCCGTCCGGCCGCCGACGACGTCGTTCTTCTCGAGGACCGTCACGTCGTGCCCGTCCCGCGCGAAGAGACCGGCGGTCGCCAGCCCTGCGATCCCAGCGCCGATGACGACGACCTTGCTCATGCGATCGATCCTCTTCTCAGTGCGGCCGCGAGGATGCGGGCCTTGGTCGGCGCCGGGACGCGGACGCGTGTGCGCAGCAGCTCCGCGGCAGGGACTGCCGCGACGCGACGGTTGAGCTCGGAGAACAGGCCGTGGGCCGCGGAGACCGCGGTCCGGCTGTTCGACGGGAGCCGTGGGATCACCGTAGCGGCTCGGTCGAGGTCGGCCTGCACGTCGGCGACGAGCACGTCACGGTCCGCGTCCGAGAAGGCCGTGAGGTCGAGCCCGGGGAAGTACGTCCGACCGAGGTCGTCGTGGTCGGCCGCGAGGTCCCGCAAGAAGTTGATCTTCTGGAAGGCCGCACCGAGGCTCCGGGCACCCGGGGTGAGATCGGCGACGTCGGTCCGCCCCTCGGCCCCGAGGAACACGTCGAGGCACATGAGGCCGACCACCTCGGCCGAGCCGTAGATGTACTCGTCGAGAGACTCCGGCGTGTGGACCGAGCGGGTCAGGTCTGTGCGCATCGAGGCGAAGAAGGCCCGCACGTGGTCGCGGTCCAGACCGAAGCGCCGCGCGGTGATCGCGAAGGCGTGCACGACGAGGTTGGTGCTGTACCCCGTCTCCATCGCCTCGTAGGTCTCGCGCTCGAGGTCGTCGAGCTGCCGGGTGCTGCGGGCAGGGTCGAGGGCCGCGAGCGGGCCGTCGACGATCTCGTCGGCGAGGCGCACGAGCGCGTAGATGTTGCGGACGTGACCGCGCACAGGGCGGTGCAGGAGGCGGCTCGCCCACCCGAAGGAGGTCGAGTAGCCCTCGATGACCACGGCGGCGCTCGCCTGCGCGACGGCGTCGTAGCGCGGGTCGCGGAGCTCCCGCGGCTCCTCGCCGCGGCGACCTGCGGGCTGGTTCTCCCCTGTCACGGACCGGTCCCCCGTCACGCTGCTCGGCGCGCGAGGTCGCGCGTGACGGACTCGAACCAGCCTGTGAAACCGTCGGGCAGGGAGATCTCGTCGGCGAGCCGGCGCGCCGAGGCGAGGTGCTCGGCGGCGAAGTCTTCGATGAAGGTCTTCGAGCCGGCTGCCTCGAGGGCCTCACGGACGGCGTCGACCCCGTCGTGGGTGAGGTCTGCGTCGCCGACAAAACGGCTGATGGTCGGCCACGCGTCGGTCTGGCGGGCGTGGGCCATGAGCGGCGTGAGCTTGCCCTCGCGCAGGTCGGTCAGCGCGCTCTTGCCCGTGGTCTGCTCGTCGCCGAACACGCCGTCGAGGTCGTCGAGCAGCTGGAAGGCCGTGCCGAGCAGCCGCCCGACGTGGCTGAGCCACTCGATCGTCCGCAGGTCCGCACCTGCGAGGACAGCGCCGGCCTGGAGCGGCAGCTCGAAGGAGTACACGGCGGTCTTGTGGGCGGCCATCGCGACGATGTCGGCGAGCCCGACAGGTGCCAGGTCGAGGCTGTAGCGGACGTCCGAGAGCTCTCCGGCAGCCGTCACGTACACGGCGTGGTCGAAGAGCCTGACGAGGTCGCGGCGGGTGCCCGACGGTGCCGCGCTGAAGGCGACGAGCCTGTGCGCGCCGGTGAGCGCGAGGTCTCCGGCGAGGATGCCGGCGGCGGCGCCGAGGTTCTCGGCGCGCGCCTCGTCGGCACCCTCGGTGCGGGCACGCTGCGCGAAGGTGCCCGACACGTTGAGCCGCCCACGACGGACGACGTCGTGGTCGATCACGTCGTCGTGCACGACGAAGGCGGTGTGCAGCAGCTCGACCGCGGCACCGATGGTCGCGGCGAGAGCCGGGTCGGAGCCTCCGAGCTGGTCGTACACGCCGGTGAGCAGCAGCGGGCGCAGGCGCTTGCCGCCCTCGGAGGCGGACCGCAGGCTCTGCCACAGCGCCGTGTAGTCCGGGCCGTAGGCGTCGGCGTGGCTGATCGCGTCGTCGAAGAACTCCTCGAGCACGCTGTCCACGGTGACGCTCTGGGGCGCAGCGCCCTGCCCGTCCCGCGCCGTCGAGGCGTCAGGCCGCGAGGTCGGGGCAGGTCCGGTTGCCAGCGTGTCCCCTGCCGGGTGCGGACCACCCGGGTGCGGGTGGTCCGTCGTGCTGGTCATCGACGCTCCGCCCCGAGGTCGATCTCGCCGAGCTGGTTGAGCTGGCTGACCATCCACGGGCTGAAGGCCCACGGGGTCGCGGTGATGGCCGTCCCGAGGTCCTGCATGCTCGTCCACGCGAGGTCCATGACCTCGTCGGGGTTCGGCTCGCAGTCCTGGGTGGTCGTGGCGAAGAAGACCGGGCAGATCTCGTTCTCGACGACGCCCGAGGCGTCGACCGCGCGGTAGCGGAAGTCGGGGAGCACCATCTCGATGCCGGAGACCTCGAGGCCGAGCTCGTGCGCGGCGTGACGGCGGATCGCGTCGGTCATCTCCTCGCCGAAGCGCGGGTGCCCGCAGAAGGAGTTGGTCCACACCCCTGGCCACGTGCGCTTGGCGAGCGCGCGGCGGGTGAGCAGGACCTGACCGTCCTCGCGGAGCAGGTAGCACGAGAAGGCGAGGTGCAAGGGGGTGTCGAGACCGTGGACCGTGGCGCGGGGCGTGTGCCCGATACGGCTGCCGTCCTCGGCGAGGAGGATCACGTGGTCGTGGACGGGGGCGGCCTCGGTGGCCTGGGCTGAGCCCTGGTCGGACGTGGCTGTCGTCACGGGTGACCTCCTGGTGTCTGCGAGGACCTGTTCGGTCGGTCGGTCAAGCGTTCGCTAGCCAAACTACTTACTTCTCAAGGTAACATAATGGCGTGACCCCATCGGAGCAAACCGACGACGGCCCTGGGTACTGGTACGACAACAGTGACTCTGTGGTCGAGATCCTGCACGCGCTGAGGCGGTTCCGCCAGAGCGACCAGGGCATGCGCCGCCGGATGAGCGCCGACATGGGCATGAACGAGACCGACATGCAGGCGCTCCAGTTCGTCGTGATCTCGACCAGCAACGGAGACCACGCGACCCCGCGCGCCCTGTCAAAGTTCCTGGGGATCTCGAGCGCGTCGACCACCAAGCTGCTCGACAGGCTGTCCGCCTCGGACTACCTCGAGCGCCACCCCCACCCGACAGACCGCCGCGGGCTCGTGATCACCGCGACCCAGCACGCGCACGACGAGCTGCACGCCCGCATGACGGGCATGCACCGAGCGTTGCGTGAGCTCGCCGAGAAGGTGCCCCCTGAGTCACGCCGAGACGTGGTCGACTTCCTCGTCTCGGTCTCCAGCCACCTCGAGACCGAGGGCGGCGTCAAGGCCGAACCTGGCACAGCAGGACCGACGAGCGTCGAGGCCGTCACGGCTCTCGGCTCGGTCGACTGACGTCGGGGCCGCTGAAGCTCTCCTCCACAGCGCCCGGACGGCTCGCGAGGGCCAGCGAGACCACGGATAGGGTGGCGGGATGACTCTGAGCCTCGAGGCGTCCGCCGCCGTCTGGTCACCGTCCGCGCCTGCCCGGGACGACGCTCCACTGCTGGTCCTGCTGCACGGCTACGGCTCGCACGAGCACGATCTCGTCGGCCTCGTGCCGCACCTGCCGCGGTCTCTGCGGTCGGTCGCGGTCCGGGCGCCGCTGACCGCCGGACCTGGGTACGCCTGGGTGCCGATCGTCGACCCCGGCCGTCCTGACCCTGCTGCCACGCAGGACGCGGCCGAGGCCGTGCTGACCTGGCTCGACGAGCACGTCCCGGCCAGCACGCCAGTCGCGCTGCTCGGGTTCTCCCAGGGTGGGCTCATGGTGACGCACCTGCTGCGGAACCGTCCGGACAGGTTCTTCGCCGGTGTCGTGCTGTCGGGGTTCACCGCTGACGTCGAGCTGCCAGGCGACGCTGCCCTCGCCGAGACCGCCCCCCCGGTGTTCTTCGGCCGCGGGGATGTCGACCCCGTCATCACGCCCGAGGCCTTCGCCCGGACGAGCGCGTGGCTGCCCGAGCACATGACGCTGACCGAGGTCATCTACCCGGGGCTCGCGCACGGGATCTCCCAGCAGGAGCTCGCCGACGTCGCCAGGTTCCTCACCGGGGTCCTGCCAGGCTGAGCCTGCGGTCGACGCCTGGACTCGCAGGCCCGGCCGACGTCAGGACTCGCTGGTCCGGTCGACCTCAGGACTCGCAGGTCTTGTCGACGTAGTCGTAGACGGCCGTGCGAGCGGTCATGAACTCGTCAGCGAGCACCGCCTCGGTCGCGTCGCTGACCTTCTGCTGGTCAGTCCCGCTGGTGAAGTACTCGCCGACCTGGACGACTGTCGCCGTCATCGTGTCCCACGCGTCGGCGATCTCCTCGGGGGCGTCGGCAGACTCCATCTGCTCGCCCGCCTCGGTCCAGGCTGTCGCAGCCTCTTCCATCGTCTGATCACCTGTCGCAGAGATGGCCGTCCGGGCGTCGGTCGCGACGTCGCAGAAGTCGTCACCGCTCGAGCAAGCGGCGGGGACGAGGAGGACTGCGCACCCGAGGAGGGCCGCTGCGGTGCGCTGCGGGAGGTTCATGGGCTCATCGTCGCCCGACCCGCAGCGATCGCGCCACGGGGAGAGGTCTCCATGCGACCCGTGAAGCGCCCTACTCCAGCGTGTTGTGCCCAAAACCCTGGAGGAACTTCGGCCCGTCGGCCGCAAGCTCGCGCGCGAAGGCGTCGGCCCACCCGCCGAAGGGCGTGTGCGACAGGGACTCGTTCGAGAACCGGCGGTCGTCGGTGACCTCCGTGACGCAGAACGACGGGATGCTGAGGTCCGTCACGGGGCCTCCGCGCTCGCACTCCGCGACGATCAGCGGCCGGTTCGCGCCGCCGAACACGTCGACCACCCACCCGTCACCGCCGAGCCACAGGGCGTAGCGGTTCTTGATGATGCGCTTGCCACCCAGCCGGATCATGTCGAGGCCGACGTTGACGTCGATCTCGCGCTCGGCCTCGTAGCGGGTGCCGCCGTTCATCGGCCCTTTGACGGTGATGGCGCAGAACTCGAACTCGCTCGCGAAGTCGCCGAGCACCTGGAGCTCGTCCTCGGTGCCGTCGAGCGGCAGCAGGACCGTGCTCGACTGCACGCGCATACGCATCGCATAACCCTCAGCAGCGAGGTAGTAGCTCTGCACGATGAGCTCTGGGTCGGGCTCGTTGAGCACAGCGGGTGGGAGCTCGTCGACGAAGAACCGCCGCTCGAACTCGAAGTCACCAAATCCGCAGTCGCTCATCGTCTCCCTCCCGCTCCGTCGTCTGTCTCTGTCATCAGTCTCGTGCGTGCAGACCGGCAGTGCGTGCAGACCCGCCGCCGGGGCTGAAGGGCGCCCGACCGGCCCGGACACGCCGGAAGTACCAGTCTGCCCCTCCCCGCCTCAGGGCACCAGGGGCTGTGGACGGCGCTCCGGGGTACGTGGCACCCCGGGGTGCGCCCGGGGGCAAGACGCACGAGACTGGGCCGATGATCTCCACCGACCTCGCCCGCGACCTCGCACTGGCCGGTCTGCGCTGGCACCCCGCCCCCGGCGACAGGTTCACCCTCGAGGCCGAAGACCTCGACGAGGTGGTCTACACAGTCAGCGAGCTGACCATCGAGGTGCACGAGTACCCGACCGGGACGATCCTCGGCTTCAACGGCACGACCGAGTGGGCCCTCGACTCCGTCGACATGGACCAGACGCTCTGGCTGCCCTCCGAGGAACAGCTCCGGGCGCTGCTCGGCGCGACCTTCAGGTCGCTCGCCCGGACCGATTCCGACGACTACGTCGTGACGATCACCCTGCACGGCGAGCCCGCCGAGTTCCGCGCCGACGCGGCACCCGACGCCTACGGGCAGGCCCTGCACTCGCTCATCTCGGCCGCCTCCGCCGTCGACGCCTGACCGGCCCGTCAGGCCGCGGCGAGCGGGGGCAGCGCGACGAGCACAGGCGCGAACCAGTCTGGCGCGACGTCGACGGAGACGTCGCGGACGAGCGACACGGGGCGCTCGGGCACGAGGACCGGCCTCGACGCAGCCCCGACCACCTGGGTCACGGGGACCAGCTGCCCGGGTGCGTCGGCCCTGGAGGCGAGGACCGACACCAGCAGCCAGAAAGCTCCCGGCGGGACGTCCATGAGGATGAAATAGCCCTCGGGCCCCATGAGCGTCCCCGCCACGGGCACACCGTGCGCCGCACGCCGCCGGAACAGACCGACGTACACCGCAGGGCTGGGTCCCACGCTCGTGCGTGCGGCCGGGCTCAGGTGGACCGCTCCTGTGATCACCGTGCCGTCGGTCTGCGGGCCGCGGACGCTCACCGGGCGCGGCTGGCGGTCGGCGAGGGTGTGCGGCAGCCGACGGAAGTCCGTCGGGCTCAGGCCGACCACCTTGACGAACCGCGTGGTGAAGGTGCCGACCGAGCTGAAGCCCACGGCGTTGCAGATGTCGATCACCTTGTCCTCGCCCGCGAGCAGCATCTGCTTGGCGCGCTGGAACCTGTGGGCCGCGAGGAACTGACCGGGCGGCATGCCGACGTACCTCTCGAAGGACCTCGCGACGTGGAACGGGCTGTAGCCGACATGGTCGGCGAGGTCGTGCAGGGTCACCGGCTCGTCGGAGTGCTCGACCAGGAAGCGTGCGGCACTGACGATCGTCAGGTACATCCGCCCACCCCGCCGAGCCGCCGGATCTGCCGTGGTGTCATGATCCCGATCATGCCCAGGTGTGCCATGGATCACAAGACCTCCATGTCCGGCCGGTACTGTGCCTTGACGCGCGCGACGCGCGTCACCCTGCTGGGGTCTCCCCCGGCAGGGCAGGGGGCGACACCGAGGAGATCGACCTGTGCCTGAGCAGCTCATGTGGGAACCCGACGTCTCGCGGGGCGAGTGGTTGCGCCCGATGGAGTCCGAGCCCTTCGCCTCGATCCTCTCGGTCGTGCCACGAGGCTTCGAGGCCTACGCACGGATCTTCCACACGGTCGAGCGAGACCGGCCCCGCGCGACAGGGACGTGGCACGGGGTCGAGGAAGAGTCTCTCTTCGCCGGGGTCACCGACATCGAGGCGGCGCTCGAGACCGGACGCACCACGTGGGCGGAGGTCGCCGCAGCCTTCGGCACGACCATGCACAGCGAGGCGCAGTACGCGCGGCTCGTCGGGCTCGGGAGGTGGGAGGAGTCCCAGACTGTGGCCCCCGACGGCTGGCGCTACGACATGCCCCCGGAGGGCAGCTGCGACCCTGACTCCTTCACAGCTGCAGCACGTGTCCTCGCACGTCACACCACCACACCGTCCGCCGGCGTCGCCGCGGTCTGGGAGGGCTGGGGCGGACTCATGAGCTCTGCGGGCTACGCCACGTACACCGCCGAGATTCCGGACCCGACCACCGACGACCGTGGTCTCCGGTCGGCGGTCCGGGCTGCAGGCACACGACTGCGCGCCACGCTGCGCCGAGCGCTCACCCGTGTGAGGTGGGCGACGACGGACCGGATCGCTCTCTTCCACCGAGACCCCGAGCCTGGCACCGGCCTGCTGTCCCACGAGATCGCGAGCGGACCGACCTTCGACCTGCACGGCGGCACCGGGCGCACCTACGTGCTCTTCCAGGCCGGCGCAGACGACTTCGCCGACCCGGCGTGGGGCGACCGGGCTCCCTGGGTCCGCCCGGGCTGGTCGCCGCAGACGCCCAGCATGGTCTGGCCCGAGGACCACGCATGGTTCCTCGCGACCGAGATCGACTGGGACTCGACCCTCGTGGCCGGCTCGGCCGAGCTCGTCCGAGAGCTGGTCGAGACCCCGGGCCTCGAGGTGCTGGCCATCGACCCCGACGCCCGCCTGACCAGCGACGGCGACACGATCAACCCGGCCCCAGAGACGGAGACAGCATGAGTGCCGACGACTACGACAGGTTCGCTGACGACTACGAGGCGGAGAACGCGACGAGCCTGCTGAACGCCTGCTACGAGCGCCCCGCCGTGCTGGACCTGGTCGGCGACGTGCAGGGCAGGCGCATCCTCGACGCCGGGTGCGGGTCCGGGCCGCTGGCCGCCGAGCTCGTCGCCCGTGGCGCGGACGTCACCGGCTTCGACGGGAGCCCGGCGATGATCGACCTGGCTCGCCGCAGGCTGGGTGGCACGGTCCCGCTGACCGTGCACGACCTGGCGGAGCCGTTGCCCTACGAGGACGAGTCCTACGACGTGGTCGTCGCCTCCCTGGTGCTGCACTACCTCGAGGACTGGGACGGGCCGCTCGCCGAGCTCCGACGCGTCCTGCGGCCGGGCGGCCGGCTCGTCGCCTCTGTCAACCACCCGTTCGCCCAGGTGCTCAACGCTCCCGAGGACGACTACTTCAAGACCAGGCTCTACTCCGAGGACGTCGAGCTCAACGGCCAGACGACCGAGCTGACCTTCTGGCACCGCCCGCTCCGGGAGGTCGTCCGGGCAGTGACCGACGCGGGTCTCGACCTGCGCGTCCTCGACGAGCCAGGACCGTCGAAGGACACCCCACCCGAGCTCATGCCCCCACGGATCGCGAGCGGGGAGCGGAGCGCGTTCTTCTGCTTCTTGTTCGTCGTCGCCGAGCGCCCCGGTGTGGTCCACTAGGGCATGCTCTCTCAGGTCGCCCTCGCCCGGGCCTTCGCCTCTCTCCACGTCTCCGGCTCGCCGCTCGTGCTCCCCAACGCCTGGGACGTCGCCTCGGCACGGGTCGTCGCAGCGGCCGGAGCAGCCGCTGTCGCCACGACGAGCGCGGGGGTGGCCTGGGCGCACGGGTCGGCCGACGGCAACCGGCTGGCCAGGCCGGACGCCCTCGCAGCGGTCGCAGCGATCGTCCGGGCCGTCGAGGTGCCGGTCTCGGCCGACATCGAGAACGGTCTCGGCGGTCCTGCGGAAGAGGTCGCGCGCACTGTCGCCGCAGTCGTCGAGGCGGGCGCGGTGGGGATCAACATCGAAGACTCGATGCGTCCGGTCGCCGAGCAGGTGACCCGGCTGGCTGCGGCCCGCGCGGCCGCCGAGGACGCGGGTGTCCCGCTGTTCGTCAACGCCCGGATCGACACGCACCGGCTCGGCGGCGTGGGCAGTCTCGCCTGGTTCGACGAGACGCTCGACAGGGCGCTCGCCTACGCCGAGGCAGGAGCGAGCGGCATCTTCGTGCTCGGCGCGCTCCAGGCCGACGTGGTCCGGGCCCTCGTCGCCGCGTCACCGGTCCCCGTCAACGTCGCCTTCGGCCCCGGTACGCTCTCCGTCGGGGAGCTCGCTGCGGCCGGCGCGCACAGGATCAGCGCCGGGTCGTCGATCGCCGAGGCCGCGTACAGCCTGGTCGGTGAGATGGCCGCGACCATGCTCGGAGACGCCTCGGCGGCTCCCGGGCGTGCCCCGACGCTGGGGTGGTCGGCGCTCAACGCGCTCGCCGAGTAACCCGAAGTCAGCCAACCCCCAGCCGTGCTCGGCGGGCGGCCGAGAGCAGCTCAGCCGAGGAGGAGCGCCAGGACGATCGCGACGAGCGGGAAGAAGCCCTGGACGGACCCGGCGCGGAGCTTGGTGCTGTCGCTCGTGATGAGCACGAGGGCTGCGGCGACCATCGACCCTGTCGCGAAGAGCAGGATCGACGAGCCTGCCACAGCGGCCGTGCCGTCGGCCGCGAGCGCGAGGACAGCCCCGCCGATCGCCCCGACAGCCAGGAACAGGTTGTACCAGCCCTGGTTGTAGGCCATGGAGCGTGTGGCGAGCGCCTCGTCCTCGGAGGTGCCGAAGGTGCGCCGGGTAGCGGGCGCGGTCCAGCGCAGGCTCTCGAGCACGAAGATGTAGACGTGCACGAGCCCCGCCAGGACGGCGAAGACTGCGGCGGCGACAGGCAGGTTCTCGAGCACTGTGGTTCTTTCGTCAGGAGGATCCTCCGCCCGGACGGGCGGACGGCACGTGGAGCACGGCCGTGCGGCGGTGCCGCTGCGCCCAGGGTACGCCGGACGCCCGCTCGTCGGAGGTGCCCGCGGCGTCGTGGTGACCGCTCCGGGCGGACCTGGGCCCCGCCAAGACCTTCCCGCGCCGGTCCGTCGTCGCTAGATTGCGTCTGTACCCAGCCGTCGGCCACGGCGGGGCCACGTCACCCCCGAGGAGGCACCATGCGCTATCTGCTGCTGATCTGCGACGACCCGACCGGTGAGCCATACGACGCCGACGGCGACGACGCCGGAGCGTGGGTCGAGCGCCTGCAGGCAACCGGGTCCTACGTGCTCGGTGACCGCGTCCGCCCCGAGGACGACGCGGTGTCTGTGCGGGTCCGAGGAGGGCAGTGCACCACGACAGCCGGACCTGTCACCCGGGGCAGCGAGCGGGTCGTGGGCTTCGACGTCATCGACGCTGCCGACCTGGACTCCGCGGTCGCAGCGGCCGCTGCTCACCCGATGGCCCGGTTCGGGGCCGTAGAGGTGCGTCCGGTGTGGCCCTGGGGGTGAAGACATCTCCCCTGGCCGACGGCGCACCCGGTCAGGCCAGCGTGAGGAACATCTTCTCGAGCTCGTCGACCGTGAGCCTCGCGGGCCCGGACGTCGACTCGTCACCGTCCGGCTCGTCGCCCTCGCTGATGCACTGCCGCATCGCTGTCGAGATGATGGCGAAGCCGGCACGGTCGAGCGCGCTGGAGACGGCCGCGAGCTGCGTGACGACCTGACGGCAGTCCCCGCCGCCCTCGACGGCGGCGATCACGGCCGCGAGCTGGCCGTGGGCGCGCCGGAGGCGGTTGGCGACCTTCTTGACGGCCGCTGCGTCGTGCAGCGCCGCAGCGGAGGTCTCAGGACCGTCGGTCTGGGTCTGGCTCATGCTCTCAGGGCCTCTCGGGGTAGGAGTGGGGGCCGGCTCATGCTCTCACCCCTGCGGCGACCGACGCTGCGGTGGCGTGCTCGCCAGCACGGCGGGAGGCCGTCCCGGCGGCCCAGGTCTTCCACCCGCCGTCGAGGTTGCTGACCTCGTAGCCGAGCTGCGTGAGCAGACGAGCCGCGGTGTGACCTCGCTGCCCGACCTGGCAGTGGACGATCAGCGGGCCTGCCGGCAGGTCGTGGAGACGGCTGCGGAGGTCGTCGAGCGGGACGGACAAGGCACCAGGGATCGCACCGCGGACGTGCTCGTCGGCGGTGCGCACGTCGACCAGCGTGGCTCCGTCTCGCCGCTGCTCGTCGAGCTCGTGCCACTGGACCGTCGCCACGACACCGTCGGCGACGTTCTCCGCGACGTACCCGAGGAGGTTGACCGGGTCTTTGGCGGAGCCGTACTGCGGGGCGTAGGCGAGCTCGAGGTGGGCCAGGCCCCGCGCGGTGATGCCGCCTACCATGGCGGTCGCGATGACGTCGATCCGCTTGTCGACCCCGTCCGTCCCGACGATCTGCGCCCCGAGGATCGCGTCGTCGGCGGGGTCGACGAGGAGCTTGATCGCCATCGGCGCCGCGCCCGGGTAGTAGCCGGCGTGGGAGGACGGGTGGGTGTGCACGACCCGGTGCGGCCGCCCCGCCGCGGTGAGCCGCTTCTCGTTCCAGCCGACGGTCGCGACCGTGAGCCCGAGGATGCCGATGATCGAGGTCCCGAGAGCCGGCAGGGCGTCGTCTGGGTCCAGCCCGGCGATGTCGTCAGCGGCAGCACGTCCGTGCCGGTTCGCCAGTCCCGCCATCGTCACGAGCGTCGGCTCGGCCGAGATCGCGTCGACCTTCTCCACACCGTCTCCGACAGCCCAGATCGACGTGTCGCTGGTCCGCTGGCGCCCGTCGACGGCGATCCCGCCGGTCGGCCCGATCGTCAGCCCGGCCGCGACAGCCAGGGTCGTCTCTGGCGTGACACCGGAGGCGTCGACGACCAGATGAGCTGGCAGACGGGAGCCGTCGCTGAGGTCGACGTGACCTGCGCCGCTCGCGACGACCGTCACGCCGGTCCTGACGTCGACACCGGCCCCGCGGAGTGTCTCGACGACAGGCTGCGCCATCTCCGGGTCGAGCGGGGAGAAGATCTGCGGCCCGCGCTGGACGAGAGTCACGTGGACGCCCCGTGCCCGGAGGTTCTCGACAGCCTCGAGGCCGATGAACCCGCCTCCCACCACGACGGCTCGCGCGTCTGCCCCGGCCGCGCCCAGCAGCGCGGCGATGTGGTCGACGTCGTCGATCGTGCGGAGGGTGTGCCAGGGCAGGTCGCCCGAGCCGGCGCGGGGGGTGGCCGACGACCCGGCGGCGAGCACGAGCGTGTCGTAGGTCTCGGTCGTCGTCTCGCCCGAGGCGAGCTCGCGCACGGTGACCGTCTTCGCCGCGGGGTCGATCGCCACCACCTCGTGCCCGACCCTGACGTCGAGGGCGAAGCGAGCAGCGAGCGACTCAGGCGTCTGCAGGAGCAGCGAGTCGCGGTCCTCGATGACGCCACCGACGTAGTACGGCAGCCCGCAGCTGGCGAACGAGACGTACCGTCCGCGCTCGAGCACCACGATCTGGGCGTGCTCGTCGAGCCTGCGCAACCGTGTGGCCGCGGACATGCCTCCGGCCACCCCTCCGATGATGAGTGTCTTCATGTGGAGCATGGTATACCCCCGGGGGTATATTGTCAGCAGTGCCGACGCCCCGTCGGCACCACCACGAGAGATGGAGCCACCATGTGCCGAGCGACCCGATGCACGACCTGCGGGAAGACCACCTGGGCGGGGTGCGGGCAGCACGTCGACCAGGTGATGCAGGGCGTCCCCACCTCCGACCGCTGCCCCGGCCACGACCAGCCCCCGGCGAAGAAGGCGGGGCTGTTCGCACGCCTGCGGGGCCGCTAGCGAGCAGGGTCACGTGCTCGTCCCCGCCGTCGGCCCCCTCGACAGGGCCGGACGGCTCTGGGCAGGGTGGCCGCGTGAGACACGTCGGACCCTCTGGACACCTCGGCAGGCTATGGTGCCCAGCAGCACCCCCTCCTGACTGTCTGACGACGCCAACCCGACCGGAGCCCGCGATGACCGAGACAGTCCCGCACATCACCTTCGTCTGCCAGAAGAACGGCGGGAAGTCGCAGATGGCGGCGGCCCTCCTGCGCGACCTGGCCGGGGACGCTGTCGTGGTGACCTCCGCCGGGACCGCGCCGGGTGCCTCGCTCAACGCTCAGTCCGTCGAGGCCCTCGCGGAGATCGGCGTGGGGGTCGGCGACGAGCACCCGAAGGCCCTGACCGCCGAGATGGTCGAGGCCTCTGACGTCGTGGTCGTGCTCGGCTCCGAGGCACAGGTGGTCGTAGGTCCCGGGACACGGCTCGAGACGTGGATCACCGACGAGCCCTCCGAGCGCGGTGTCACGGGGATGGAGCGGATGCGCCTCGTGCGCGACGACATCCGTCCCCGGGTCGAAGACCTGCACCGGAGGATCCGCTGAGCCTGACGACGGCTCCGGCGCCGTCCGATCACCGGCCGCCCCGGACGACCGACCTCCGATGACCGTCCCCGCTCCCCTGGCCCGCAGGCTCGGGACCACCGACGCGGTGGTGATCGGGCTCGGCTCGATGCTCGGCGCCGGGGTGTTCTCGGTGTTCGCGCCGGCGGCTCAGGCAGCCGGGGCGGGCCTGCTCCTCGGTCTCCTCCTGGCGGGGGCTGTCGCCTACGCCAACGCGACGGCCTCGGCCCAGCTCGCCGCGCAGTACCCGACGTCGGGTGGCACCTACGTCTACGGCCGCGAACGTCTCGGCCCGTGGTGGGGATTCGTGGCCGGGTGGGGCTTCGTCGTGGGCAAGACGGCGAGCTGCGCCGCGATGGCCCTGACCTTCGCCGCCTACGTGGCGCCCTCAGGCTGGGAACGTCCGGCTGGTGTCGCGGCTGTCGTCGTGCTGACGGCAGTCAGCTGCCGCGGCATCACCCGGACGGCCCGCCTGACGCGGGTCGTCGTGGTCGTCGTCCTGGTGGCGCTGGTCGTCGTGGTGGTGTCCGCGCTCGTGGGCGGCGCACCCCGGTGGTCGCGCCTGGACCTGACCCTCAGCCACGCCGACGGCTGGTACGGGGTCCTGCAGTCTGCGGGGCTGCTGTTCTTCGCCTTCGCCGGCTACGCACGGATCGCGACCCTCGGTGAAGAGGTCCGTGACCCCCGCCGCACGATCCCCCGCGCTGTGCACATCGCCCTGGCCGTCACGGTCCTGGTCTACGGGACTGTTGCCGTCACGCTGCTCTCGGTCCTCGGACCTGACCGGCTGGCCGCCTCGGCCACGCCGCTCGCCACCGCCGTCCAGGCCGGTGGGTGGACCTGGGCGGTCCCCGTCGTGACCGTCGGAGCAGCCGCGGCAGCCCTCGGCGCTCTGCTCTCCCTGCTCGCCGGCGTGGGGCGCACGAGCCTGGCGATGGCGCGCCACGACGACCTGCCGCGGTGGCTCGACGCGGTCGACCCCCGTCACCAGGTGCCGCTCCGCGCCGAGGTCACGCTCGCCGTCGTCGTGTGCGTCCTGGTCCTCATCGTCGACCTGCGCGGGGTGATCGGGTTCTCGTCCTTCGGTGTGCTCGTCTACTACCTGGTCGCCAACCTCGCCGCCTTCACCCAGCGGCAGCAGGACCGCCGCACGCCCCGAGGGCTCCAGGTGGCTGGAGCCCTCGGGTGCGTGGTGCTCGTCGCGACGCTTCCACCGTCGTCCGCGGTGGCCGGCACCACCGTGCTGGCGGCAGGCGTCGTCTACAGGCTGTGGCGCACGCGGGCCCGCGCCCGTCCGCAGCAGTGAAGGCTGACCCGCTGCGTCAGCCGGCGTAGCCCTCGACGTAGGCGTCGACCTCGGCGAGGAAGCGGGCTCGGTCGGCGTCCGAGACCCACGACGCCTCGAAGGAGTTCTTCGCGAGGGTCACGACCTCCTCGCTCGTCAGGCCCGCCTTCTCGACGAGGGCGACGTAGTTCTCGGCCACGTAGCCGCCGAAGTACGCGGGGTCGTCCGAGTTCACCGTGACCTTGACGCCCGCCCGCAGCAGCTGGGCGATCTCGGTGGCCTTCATGTCGTCGGTGACGAAAGAGTTGGACACCGGGCAGCACGTCAGGCCCAGGCCGCGCTCGCGCACGACCTCGACGAGAGCGGGGTCTTCGACGACGTTGGTCCCGTGGTCGATCCTGTCCACGCCGATGTCCTCGAGCACCTGGCGGATGTTCTCGATGCTCCCCACCTGGTCGATGTCGCAGTGCATCGTCAGCCTGTAGCCGAGCTCACGGGCGCGGGCGAAGACCGCACCGAACTTCGACGGCGGGTTCTCGCGCTCGTCAGAGTCGAGACCGACGCCGAGGATCTTGTCGGCGAAGGGCACCGAGGCCTCGAGGGTCTCCGCGGCGCTCTCGGCCGAGAAGTCCCGGAGGAAGCAGAGGATCAGGTGGGCGTCGACGCCGAGCGCCGCACCGTCGACAGCGGCCCGGTGGTAGCCGTTGACGACGTCCGCGAAGGGCACGCCTCGGCTCGTGTGCGCCTGCGGGTCGAAGAACATCTCGACGTGCGTGACACCGTCCGCGGCCGCCCGGCGCACGTACGCCGTGGCGAGGTCGTAGAAGTCCTGCTCGGTGACCAGGACGTCCATCGCCGGGTAGTACACGGCGAGGAAGCTCGCGAGCGAGTCGAAGACGTAGCTCGCCTGGACCTCTTCGACGGTGCTCTGGGCGAGCTCGATGCCGTTGCGGCGCGCGAGCTCGAGCTTGAGGTCGGGCTCGAGGGTGCCCTCGAGGTGCAGGTGGAGCTCGGCCTTGGGCAGGCCGGTGACGAACTCACGGGTGGGGGAAGCGGGCAGTGCCACAGGGGGGTCCTCTCGGTCAGGGGGTCCTCCCAACTTATCCCTGCGGAGCCCCGTCGCTCATCCCTGCGGAGCGCCGTCGACGCCGTCGAGGTACAACCACCGGCGGGAGCCGTCGTCGGCGCGGACGAACCGGCTGACCTCGGTCTGCGTGCTCCGCTCGCCGTCGTGGCGCGAGTGCGCACGGAAGGCCACGGTCCCGGTCTCGTCGGTCTCGCCGCCGTCGACCGTCTCGAGCACCCGCAGCCGGGTGAACACCGTGTCGGGGTCGAGGTCGAGGGTCTCGGGCCGGGTCTGCGGGTGCCAGGAGGCGAGGAGGTGGTCGACGTCCCCCACGACGAAGGCCGTGTACCGGGACCGCATGAGGGCTTCGGCGGTCGGGGCCTGCACAGCCCCGGAGTGGACGGGCGCGCAGCAGGACTCGGCGAGGCGCCCGGTGCCGCAGGGGCACGGGCTCGAGAGGTCGAGGGCAGGGCTCATGGGACCAGTATCACCGCAGGTGCGCCCGGTGACGAGAGGTCTGCGCGGGTCCAGGCCTCAGAGATACATCCCCGGGCGCGGGCGCTCGGGGGCCACCGGGAGATCGCCGGGCACGTCCTGCGGGGTGATCGTCCGGATGTCCTGCGGGGTCGGTGCGTCGAGGGCGACCACGCGCTCGGCCTGGATCGACGCGGCCTCCTCGAAGACGTTCCGCACGAAGCGCCCGTTGCCAAATCCTGCCGGGCGCGGGTGCGGCAGCAGGGCCCTGATGCGGTCTTCGACGCCGTCGGCGAGCACGAAGCCCTGCTCGGCCGCCATCCCGCGCAGGATGGTCAGGAGCTCGTCGTCCGAGTAGTCGTCGAAGACGAGGGTCTTGGGGAACCTCGACGCGACCCCGGGGTTCGACTGCAAGAACCTGTGCATCTCGGCTGGGTAGCCGGCGACCACGACGACCACCTCGTCGCGGCGGTCCTCCATGAGCTTGATGAGGGTCGCGACGGCCTCGGCGCCGAAGTCGCGGTGCGAGTCGGCAGGCATGAGGGCGTAGGCCTCGTCGATGAACAGCACACCGCCCGACGCCCTCTCGAACACCTTGCGGACCTTGGGGGCGGTCTGCCCGATGTACTCGCCCACGAGGTCCATCCGGCTGACCTCGACGAGGTGGCCTCGCGAGAGCAGCCCGAGCTGGGCGTAGGTCCGGGCGAGCAGACGCGCGACGGTGGTCTTGGCGGTCCCCGGGTTCCCCGTGAAGACGAGGTGACGCGAGCGGCCCGAGTCGGGCATGCCCGCCTCGGCGCGCAGCTGGTCGGCGCGCGCCTCGGCCTCGAGCCGGCGGACCTGGACCTTGACGGGTTCGAGGCCGACGAGCCTGGCGAGCTCGCCCTGCGGGTCGCCGATCTCCACGGCGTCCGGCAGCAGGTCGTCGGTCTCCTCGTCCTCGGTCTCGTCGCTGTCGCGCAGACGCATCGGGCGCCCGGGGACGGGGTGGCGCACAGGCTTGACCCTGCGCGCGAAGTCTTCGAGGAGCGGGTTGCGGGCGCGGCTGCTGCGCGCCGTGTAGGTCTCCTCGACGTCCTGGATGAAGTCGACCAGGCTCGGCGAGGCGGACGCGACGGGAGCACCGGGCAACCCGGCGAGAGACACGGCCGTCTGGCTGGTCGACGCGAGCCACGTCCGGCACACGTCGATCTCGCCACGGAGCAGACCGCGCGCCACCCAGTCCCGGGTGCTCGACAACCAGACCTGCTTGTCGAAGGACGCCTGCCGGTCCGCCATGTCGGCGTTGACGGCGTCGGCCCGCTCGCGGCCCAGTGCGACGGCGGCCGCCGCGGGCAGCGCGGTCCGGCCGTCGGCGAGGGCGATCGAGGCGAGCACCTGGTCCGAGGTCTGCGAGCGCTCGAGCATCGAGGCGAGGTGGTCGTGGACGACCGTGAAGCCGGCGACGGACCAGGAGAAGGTGTCGGCCCACCCGCCGAGCTCGGGCAGGACGGCGCGCTCGTCGTCGGTCAGGAGGTCCTGGCGCCAGAGGCGCGCGAGGTCGGCGTAGGGGCTGAAGGCGTGCAGCCTGCGGAGCTCCCGGTCGTCCATGACACGCTCGAAGATGCCGCGGAGCGCGTCGCGACGCGCAGCGAAGGGCTCGACGTCGTCGAAGACGGCGAGGGCGTCGACGCTGGCCTCGAGGGCGTCGAGGCGCGCCTCCGGGTCTCGTCCGGCGTGGTCGAGGAGGCGGAGCGGCCAGTCTGTCGCCGACGGGAAGTACCTGTAGACGGGGCTCTCCCCCAGCCTGGACACCGGAGGCAGGTGGTCGGCGATGACCTTCTGCGGGAAGGTCGGCTCGGTGCCGGACAGCAGGGCGCTCCACCCGCCGAGGCGCTCCCCGAGGACGAGCAGGTAGATGGCCATGTGCGGGGTCCCGACGGGCCAGTCGTTCCACGCGGTCTCCCGGCGCCCGACGCGCTCGTCGTCGACGAGGGCCTGGACGTGCGCGCGGGCGGTCTCCCACCAGCCCTCGGGGAGAGGCCACGGGGTCGACCCGATGACGTCGAGGTGCGGCCGGGTCGACTGGAGCACGGCGAGGTGCTCAGGAAGGGCCAGGGAAGGCACGGGACTCCTCGGTCGAGTTCAGATGTCCTGCAGCATAGCGACGGCGGGCGCGACCCTGCTCCGGACCCACTCGGGTCCGCTCGTCGGGGGTGTGGCCACGATGACGGTCTCCACGCCGAGCGCCGCGTAGGGGCGCAGGCTCTCGGCGAAGGCTGCCGGGTCCCCGGCGTGCAGCTCGTCGCCGCTGTGCATCATGGTCACCCGGATCTGCGAGACGTCGCGGCCGACGTCGTCGCAGTGCCTCTTGAGGACGTCGAGCTTGTGCGCGATGCCCTCCGGGGTCGTGGCGAAGAGGTTGCAGGCGTCGGCGTACTGCGCGACGAGCCGCAGGGTCTTGCGCTCTCCCCCGCCGCCGACCATCACCTCGGGGTGGGGCGTGCTGAGGGGCTGGGGCGAGCAGAGCGTCTCGGCGAGCTGGTAGTGCTTGCCGTCGAAGGGGCCGTCGTCTGCTGGGTCCCACATCTGGTGGCAGATCTGCAGCGTCTCCTCCAGGCGCTCGAACCTCTCGGCGAGCGGCGGGTACGGGACCCCGAGCGCCAGGTGCTCGCGCTCGTACCAGGCGGCCCCGAGACCCAGGGTCGCCCGGCCACCCGAGAGCACGTCGAGGGTGGTCGCGATCTTCGCGAGGAGGCCGGGCTGACGGTAGGTGACGCCCGTGACGAGCGCTCCGAGCTGTGCCTGCTCGGTGCGCCCGGCGAGGAAGCCGAGCGTCGTGTAGGCCTCCAGCATGGGGTCGCTCGCGGGGAACCCGGCGCTCTCCATCTGGAAGTAGTGGTCCATCACCGACACCCACGAGACCCCGGCCGTCTCGGCCTCGGCTGCGGTCCCGGCGAGCTCGGCGCGGAGACGGGCGGGCTCGACGGCGTCGAACCGCCAGAGGTGGACTCCCAGGCGCATGCGCTCTCTCCAGACCGTGAGGGTGACCCGGCGGCGGACGCGCCGTGCCGGAGTCCATCATGTGCCTGGTCGCCGGGGCGCGCCACGGGAGCGATGCCCGGGATCGCCCAGGTCGCCAGACGGGGCTGCCTGGTGGCCGAGAGGCAGAGAATGGGCGCCATGACCTCGTCGCCGGCCTCAGGCCCCGCAGACCTCGCACCCCCCGCCCGCACGGCGCGCTTCGGCACGGCGCTCGCCGTCGCGATCACGAGCGGCGCCGTCATCGCCGTGCAGGGAAAGCTCAACGGCGAGCTCGCGACCCGCGGTGCGGGTGCCCTCGTGTCGTCGTGGTTCGCCTACGTCGGGGCCTTCGTCATGGCCGTCGTGCTGCTCACGGCGCTCGGGCGTCTCGGACCCGCGGTGCGCGCGCTGCGCGGTGCGCGGTGGTGGTGGTTCGCGGTCGGGCTGTGCAGCGTGCCACTGGTCATGTCGATGGCCGTGGGCATCCCGGTCGTCGGGGTGGCCCTCGCCTCGGTCTGCTCGGTCGCCGGTCAGACGGTGTCCGGGCTGGTCCTCGACTCGCGCGGGGTGGGCCTCGACGCACCGATCCGACTGACGGTGCGTCGCGCGGTCGCCGGGCTCGGAGCGCTGGTGGGGCTCGTCGTCGCGGTGCTGTCGAGCCCTGGTCCGAGCACCGGGACCGTGCTCGCCGCGATCGGCACGGGTCTGTTCCTCTTCGTCGGGGGTCTGCTGCTGTCTGTCCAGTCCGCCGGCAACGGCGTGGTGGCCGCCCGCACGGGCGACCCCCTCGTGCCGACGGTCGCCTCGGTGGTCGGCGGTCTCGCCGGGATCTCCCTCGTCTGCGCCGTGGCCGCAGTGGTCGGCGGGCTGTCGGAGGTCACGCTGCCGCCCCTGAGCACCGACTGGTGGGTGTACCTCGGCGGGCCGCTCGGGGCGATCATCACGGTCTCGGCCGCGTACTCCGTCCGGACGCTCGGTACCTTCGCACTGACCCTGTCGATCGTCGGTGGGCAGCTGGTCATGGCCCTCGTGCTCGACATCGGCGGCGGGGTCGGCGCGAGCTGGTCGACCATCGTCTCGGTGCTCATCATCGCGGCGTCGGTGTCGCTGACCGTGACACGGTCGCGTGCGGCGGGGACGGACGACCGCGTGGCGTGACCCTCGGCACCTGCGCAGCGGGAACACGACCCGCGCTCGCTCTGTTGACGCAAGCATGACGCTCCCTCTCTCGATCCTCGACCTTGCCCCGATCGCTCCCGGAGAGACGGCCCGCGACAGCTTCGCGGCGTCTGTCGCGCTCGCCCAGCAGGCCGAGAAGAGCGGCTACAGGCGTGTCTGGTACGCCGAGCACCACAACATGGCGTCGATCGCCTCGAGCGCCACGTCGGTCCTCATCGCCCACGTGGCGAGCCAGACCTCGACGATCCGCCTCGGCGCGGGCGGCGTCATGCTGCCCAACCACTCGCCGCTGACCATCGCCGAGCAGTTCGGGACCCTCGAGGCGCTGCACCCCGGACGGATCGACCTCGGTCTCGGGCGCGCTCCGGGCGGCGACCAGGCGACCTTCCGGGCCCTGCGCCGCGACCCTGCAGCCTCGGACCAGTTCCCGCAGGACGTCGTCGAGCTCCAGGCCTTCCTGTCCGGTGACTCGCGCGTCCCCGGGGTCAGCGCGACCCCGGGTGCCGGCTCCCACGTGCCGCTGTACATCCTCGGGTCGTCGCTCTTCGGTGCGCACCTCGCCGCCGCGCTCGGCCTGCCGTACGCCTTCGCCTCGCACTTCGCCCCCGACGCGCTCCACGCAGCGGTCGCCGCGTACCGCAGCGAGTTCCGCCCCTCGGAGCAGCTGCAGCAGCCCTACGTGATCGCCGGGCTCAACGCGATCGCCGCGGACGACCACGACGACGCGCTCGAGCAGCTGACGCTCGCCCGCCGGTCGCGGCTGCTCATGATGCTGCGGCAGAGCCGGCAGATCCCGGTGACCCAGACCTTCAGCGACGACGAGCTCGACATGCTGCTCGACTCCCCGGCCGGTGCGCAGGTCGCGAGCATGATGACCTACACGGGTGTCGGCACCGGGGCCGAGGTCGCCGACTACGTAGCCCGGTTCGGTGAGAGCGTCGGCGCCGACGAGCTGATCGTCGCGCACGCCTCGCTCGCCACCCCGGCACGGCTGCGCTCGGTCGAGCTCCTCGCCGAGGCGTACGCCACGGTGCCTGCCTGACGCAGCTGTCCCGTCACCGCTGAGCGGTGCGCCCTGCTCCGATGGAGCCGCCTCGGAGCGACAGGCTCTGCGCACTCTCCCCCTTGAGGCCCTGCTCCCCCTGCCGGAGCAGGGCCTCTGGTCATGAAAAGGGCTCGTCGTGACCGTGGCTGGCTGCCAGGATGGCGCGATGACGTCTGCCATCCCGATCAACCTCTCCACCTGGCCCCGGCGACAGCACTTCGAGCACTACAGGTCCGTCGTCCCGTGCACCTACGCGATCACGGTCGAGCTCGACGCGACGGTCTTCGTCGAGACGCTGCGGGCGTCGGCCCGGAAGAGCTACGTCGCCCAGGTGTGGGTCCTCGCGACCGCCGTGAACCAGCACGACGCCTTCCGCATGTACCTGAACTCGGACGGCACCCCGGCGACGTGGCCCGTGGTCCATCCCTCGTTCACGGTCTTCAACCCGGAGCTCGAGACCTTCGCGAGCATCTGGGCACCGTACGACACGAGCTTCGCGACCTTCCACGACACCGCAGCAGCACTGCTCGCGGAGCACCGTACGGCGAACGAGATGTTCCCGCAGGGGCCGGCGCCGCAGAATTCCTTCGACGTGTCGAGCCTCCCGTGGACGTCCTTCACGGGGTTCACGCTCGCGGTCCAGCAGGGCTTCGACCACCTCGCGCCGATCATCACCCTCGGTCGCTACGTCGAGCGGGGGGGCAAGGTCCTGCTCCCGGTCGCGCTCCAGGTCCACCACGCTGCTGCAGACGGGTTCCACGCGTCGCGTCTGCTCGGGACAGTCCAGGAGCTGCTCGACGACCCCGCCTGGGTCGACTGACCTGCTGCTGCCGGGCCCGCTCTGCGAGCCCGGCGCCGTCGACGCACGGCGCCAGTCAGCGCCCCCGCGACCGGTCCAGCGTGTCCCTCTCGCGGCGCGGGAGCCGGTCCGCCACGGTGTCGTAGGAGTCGCGGACGAGCTCCTCGACCAGGCTGGCCGTGACACCGGGCCCCGGGGCGACCGACACCCAGTGCCGCTTGTCGAAGTACCGGGCCCGGCCGACGCTCTCGTACTGACGCACGAGGGCGCCGGCGTCCTCAGGGTCGACCTTGACCGTCACGAGCGGGTCGTCGGGGTTCTCGGTGACGACGGCGAACACCCTGCCGCGGACCTTGTGCACCAGCAGGCTGTCCGTGAACGGGTACCCCTCGGTGACCCCGTCGAGCGCACGCGCCACCCGGTTCGCGACGGCCTCGAGCTCGGGCCCTCCCAGGCTCACGAGCCCGAGCCGAAGGTCGTCGGGTCGACAGGTCGGAGCCTGCGGGGCAGCCCCTCGACGACCAGCAGGTACGACTCCGTG
Organism: Sanguibacter biliveldensis; assembly: GCF_033798665.1. Taxonomy (NCBI): domain Bacteria; kingdom Bacillati; phylum Actinomycetota; class Actinomycetes; order Micrococcales; family Sanguibacteraceae; genus Sanguibacter; species Sanguibacter biliveldensis. The sequence continues at coordinate 1,418,287 of NZ_CP138359.1, read as the reverse complement.
ACGAGGTCGTCCACGAGCTCTTCGTCGAGGTCACCGCCGGGGTGCAGGGTGATCCAGTGCTTCTTGTTCATGTGATAGCCCGGGCTGACGTCCTCGTGTGCCTCCCGGAGGCTACGGGCATCAGCGGGCGCGGCCTTGAGGACGACGATGGGCTCCTGCGTCACGGCGGTCGCCAGCATGAACACCTTGCCGCGCACCTTGTACACGTCCCAGTCCTCACCGAAGGGATGGGTGAGCCCCGCCCCGGGCAGCTCCTGCGCCCGCTCGGCGGCGCGCTCCTGCAACATCGTCCCGTGCACAGACCTCACCTCTCCAGCTGCTCTCCGCTCCCGGACCTGCCCCACGGTACGCACAGCCTCAGACACCGCGGACCGTGGGTCGCGAGAGGGACGGAGAGCCGCTGCGTCCTGCCTGCGATCCCTCGGGGCTACACCCCGACAGCAGCCGGCCTCCACATCGACATCGGACGAGCACCGGGGATCCCGTCGATCGGTGCGACCTCCTGGAAGCCCTCCCGTGCGTACAGCCGACGGTTCCGCTCGTTCGACGACTCGAGGTAGGCGGGCGACCCCTCGGCGTCGATCCGCGCCAGGCGTGAGCCGAGCAGCGCAGAACCGATCCCGGTCCCCCGCGCGGAGGTGGCCGCGCCGATCTGCGCGAGATACCAGTGCTGCGCAGCCGGGCGGTGCGCGGCCATCCGGCTCTGGACGCGGACGGCGTGCCGGAGCCCGCGCAGCCCGAGCGCGGCGACGAAGGCCGGGAGCTCGAGCACCTGGCTCAGCAGGTGAGAGCGAGTGCCCGGAGGCTCCCAGACCGCCACGCCGACGATCTCGCCGTCATCCCGGCGGGCCAGGTCGACGCCTCCGAGCGGTAGCGCACCGCTGCGGAGCACGGGGGCGAAGAGCCGGACGAGGAGGTCCGCCGTGGGTAACGGCCGTCCTGTCACGGCAGCCAGGACGGCGTCGCCGGCGAAGGCCTCGGCGAGGACTGCGGCGGCTGCGGGGACGTCGGCGGGGGACGCCGGGGTGATCGTGGGCATGGTGCTCCTTGCGTCGAGGGGTGGCTCTACCTAAACTTGGTCACGCGACCAAGTCAAGCGACCAAGTCTCATCGACACGGTGTCTTCACGACCCAGGGCGGGCACGTGAGACGCCCACCGCGACACGACGGGAGAATGACCTGCATGGCAGCAGAGAAGACGTCACGACGCCGGTCCGCGCAGGAGCGACGCGACGACCTGATGGACGCCGCGATCCTCGTGATGAGCCGGGGCGGGGTCGCGGCCGCGACCACCCGAGCGATCGCCGAAGAGGCCGGTGTGCCCCAGGGCATCTTCCACTACTGCTTCAGGTCGAAGGACGACCTCGTCACGGCGCTCTTCGAGCGCGAGATCGCGCGGTCGACCGACCGCACCGGCAGCGCGCTCTCCACCTTCCCCGACGTCCGCCGCGGCGTCGCAGCTGCGCTCGAGGCGCAGCTCGCGCTGGTGCGCGCCGACCCGGACTACTACCTCGCGATGGCCGAGCTCTCCCTCACCATCGCCCGGACCCCCGCCGGCCCCGCCCTCGCCGTGTGGGAGCAGGAGCAGTACCGCACCCGCGCCCAGGCGGGCCTCGAGGCCTGGTCGGCCGAGCACGGGCTGACCTGGTCGGCGCCCCTCGACCACGTCGCGTCCTTCCTCGTCGCCCTCGGCGCCGGGGTGACGAGCACCTGGCTCGCCGACCGCGACGACGCACGGGCCGAGAGCGCTGTCGCGGTCGCGACCCAGGCCCTCGACGCCCTCGCGCAGCGCTGACGACACGAGCCCGCGTGCCGTGATCGCTCACGTCCCCACAGGGACCGTCCATCGCCGGACTAGCTCCTCGACGTGACCCGCGTCAGTCCGTGGCCTGCCGCGGCCGCGGACCGCTGAAGACGCGCGTCGACCGCTGCCTGCCGGTCAGGCTGGTCAGGCGGTGACAGCGCGCAGGAGCCCGGCCACGAGGTGGACGCGTCCGACCACGGTGTCGACCAGCACGTGCTCGGTGTCAGCGTGCGCCCCGCCCCCGACAGCACCGAGCCCGTCGAGCGTCGGGATGCCGAGAGCGGCCGTGAAGTTGCCGTCGCTGCCACCGCCGACCGAGACCCCGCGGATCCCGGGCTCGAGCGAGGCCGCGAGCGCGAAGAGGTCTGTCGACGTCTCGGGGGTCATGGGCGGGCGGGCGACAGAGCCCGTGACGGCGAGCACAGCCTGCGGGTCGCGCGGGGTGAGCGAGGCGAAGGCCGCCTCGACGCGTGCTGTCTCGTCCGCAGTCTCGACCCGGACGTCGACGACGATCGTCGCCGCGTCGGGTACGACGTTGCTCTGACCTCCCGAGCGCAGGACCGTCGGTGTCACGGTGGTCCCGGCCTCGGGGCGGTTCAGCGCCGCGATCTCCAGCACCTGGTGCGCGGCCTCGACGAGCGCGTTGACACCTGCTTCGGGTTCGAGGCCGGCGTGCGACGCCCGCCCGGTGACCGTGACCTCGAAGGTGCCGCAGCCCTTGCGCCCGACCTTGAGGTCGCCGCCGTCCCCGGCACCCTCCAGCACGAGGACAGTCCCGCAGGCCTGGGCCCGGTCTTCGAGCAGCGCCCTGGACGTGAGGCTGCCGTTCTCCTCGTCGGCGGTCACCAAGATCTCCACTCCGGACCTGTCGTCGAGCAGGGCCACAGCGTGGACCGCCTGCACGAGCCCGCCGAGCATGTCGAAGACCCCCGGGCCGGTGATCTTCCCGTCCGCCACGGTGAAGGGGCGGCGGGCGAGGGTCCCGAGCGGGAAGACGGTGTCGTGGTGCCCCAGCACGAGGACCCTCGGTTCTCCGCCGCCAGACCAGTGGACGTGCGGGCCGGCCGGGCCGTCGACGAGGACGGCCCGGCCGCCGAGGCGCCGCTCCAGGAGGTCGGCGACGACGCGCGCCGAGATGGTCAGAGACTCGACGTCCCCCGAGGGTGACTCGACCTCCACGAGGGTGCGGAGGTCGTCGAGGATCGTGTCGAGCGAGACGGCGAGAGTCATCGGATCACCGTAGTGGTGTCAGCAGCTCTCGCCGGACACGGAGTCTGGACCGCAGAAGGGCGGCTGTGCCTCGGGCGCGGTGTCGGCTGGCCCCTGCTCGATGAGGGTGGTGCGCCAGACGACCGTCCCGTCGGCGTCGATGCTCTGCGCCTCGAGGAGAGTCCCGTCGCTCGGGTCGAGGATGTACAGCTCTCGGTACCAGTTGTCCTCGAGCTGGTCTCGCTCGACAGCCACGCCCGGTCGCCCAGCAGCGTCTGTCATGTCGCCCAGCAGCTCGACGTCGGGGATCGAGGCTGCGACGTTCCAGGCAGCACGTCTCAGCGACGGGGAGGCAGGACTCTCGAGCAGGAGCTCGCCGATGCTCTCCCACAGCACGTCGTCCACGTCTCCCCCGCTCGTCTGGGCCACCTGCCTCAGGTACGAGCCGAGCTCGCCCGCGTCGGTCGGGAGGGCCTCGAGCTCGTCCCAGGTGATCTGCTGGTTCGAGATGAACACTGCAGGGCCGCCGAACGACTCCGGTTGGATCGTCCTGACCTGCTCGCCAGGAGCACCGTCGTCGGTCACCGGAATCCCGTCGATGATGATGCTGTCGGCCGTCCGACCCAGCCAGACCTCCCGCGGGAACTCCCCGGTCTCGGGGTACTCGACCTCGGAGACCACGTGCCAGTACTCAGCACCGGCTGCCTCGTCGACCTGCTCGCCGGCTCCTTCCGCAGCGGCGAGAAGCACGGACTCGGCCGACGCCGGGGTGGCGACGACGAGGGGCACGGCGATCAGCGCGGCGGTCACCGCCGCTGCACCGGCCAGGATGCTTGCTCCCCATCTGCGGGGGCGGCGGTTGCGTCGCACGGCGGCGACACGTGCGCCCGCCCCGGCGATCGCCTGGTCGAGCTGGCGGCGTCCGGCGAGGAGGGACTCGGTGGTGGGGTCTGCGACGTCGCCAGCGGTCTTGGCCAAGGTGTCGAGATTCATGATGGTCCTCCGTCAGACAGCAGAGATGGGAGTGGTGCTCAGGACGGTCCGGGCACGCTGGCGCGCCCGGGTGAGCCGGGTCCGGACCACGGTCGGGTCCACGCCGAGGGTGCGGGCCGCCTCAGCGGCGCTGAGCCCTTCCCAGGCGACCAGCAAGAAGGCCTCGCGCTCGGCGGGGCTCAGCGATGCCAGGGCCAGCCGGAGCTGGTCCCGGGCGGAGCGTGCGTCGACGCGGTCGTCGACGGCGTGCCAGTCGACGCCGACGTCGGCGTCGACGACAGCGCTGGGACGCTGCCGCCGGAGGTAGGAGCGCACCACGTTGCCGCTGATCCCGTACAACCAGGGCAGCGCAGACCCGCTGTCGTGCGGCTTGTAGCGCACGCGGGCCTCGAGGGCGGCCACGAAGACGTCTCCGACGAGGTCTTCGGCAGCGGCATGCCCGGCGCGCCGGGCGATAAAACGAGACACCGCGACGGCGTGGCGCTCGTAGAGCAGGCCGAGGGCCTGCGGGTGCAGGACCGATCGGGCCAGCAGCTCGTCGTCGGTCGACTCGTTGGTCTTCATGTCTGGTCTATGCAGCGAGCGTCAGAAGCGTGACACCCGACGTCCAGCTCGCTGCGGTCCTGCGCCCGGGTCTCGCCACTCCCTGCCGAGACCCAGGTCAGGACGATCAGCTCGAGAAGTCCGCCACGAGGTCGTCGTACTCCTCCGACGTGATCGCCTCGAGCGCACCGTAGGCCGTGCCCGCGAAAGACGACTGCAGGCTGTCGATCTGCCAGTCGTCCCCGTAGCGCAGGACCCCGACGCCACCGAGGTACGTCTCGCCGTCCAGCTCGTAGAGGACGACGTACTCACGGCGCTCGTCGGCCCCGACGAGCTTGGCTGCCTCGGCGAGGTTCTCGTCGAGCTTTCCGGGGCCCTTCACCTGGTCGATGCGTTGCGTGGTCAGACCTGCGAGACGAGCGGAGTCGAGTCCGTCGACGATGTCCTGGGCTGAGACGTCACCCTTCTCGAGCGGGGTCGTGGAGTTGAGGTCGACGTCCGGCAGCAGGAGGCTGATGGTCATGCGGCGGTACTGCTCGGCGGCGGCGCCGGCGCGGGTGGTCTTCGCGAGCTCGACGAAGAGCTCGTCGTCGGACGGGAGCGACGAGGTGTCGGCGGGCGTGAAGGCGCGCAGCCTCTCGAGCGTGCCGACGAGGTCGAGGTTCTCAGCCTGGGCATCGGTGGCCCACGCGGCGAGAGCACCGGCTGCGTCTCCCTCGGCGATCCGCTCGGTCGAGGTCTCGACGGCTTCCTCAGGCGTCGCGAATCCCTGCTGCTCAGAGTCCCCGGCGCCGACGGACCTGACACCCAGCAGCACCCCGAGGACCACGGCGACGACGGCCAGGACGGCGACCAGGACCCAGGGCAGCGCACTGCCTCGGCGAGGCCCGGCGGGCGGTGCGGGGGGACCGGGGACCTGGGCGGGCTGTCCGTAGGCGGCACTCGAAGACGTCATGCTGCTGGACGCTACCCGCCCCGGGCTGCGGGCACGATGGTGACCTCTCCCCGGGGACCTGAGCCCCGCACGACCGCACACGCTGCGAGGACACGCGTCGAGGCCCCTGCCGACCACGCGGGCTACGAGCCGGAGCGCCCGGCTCCTCTGGTCAGGTGCGGGCGTGCCAGGTCGGTGTTGTCGAAGACCCAGGTGGCCCTCCGGCGCGGGTCAGCCTCGGCGAGGTACAGGCGCTGACCGCCGACGTACCGCCGGTTCGACGCGGCCTCGGGGTCTGGGTCGTGGGAGCCCTGCAGCCGCGCGTTGCCCCGCGGGACGGTGACAGCCAGCGGTGCGTCCACCCAGACCACGGCGTCCCAGACGTCGGCGAGCTCGGGCCGCTGCAAGAAGATCCCGTCGACCAGGAGGATCCCGGCAGGCGGGACCTCGAACGCCGGGACGGTGACAGGCTCGTCGAGATCCACGTCCCAGACGGCCGGGACCACAGGCTGCCCGGCGCGCAGGGGGTCGACGACGGCAGACCTGAAGGCCTCGTAGCGGTACGACCCGCGGTAGAACCCCTCGGCTCCGAGACCCGCAGCCCGGCGCTCTGCTCGTGGTCTGTGGAAGCCGTCGATGCTGACGCGCACCAGGGGGCGCTCGTGGCGCGCTGCCGACAGCCCGGCGAGCTCGTGGGCCAGGTGTGTCTTGCCGACCCCGTCGACGCCGTCGAGGGCCACCAGCACACGCTCGCCGGGGCGCACGAGCTCGATCTCGTCGAGCAGGGCGGACACGACGGGCGATCGGTGGTCTGGGACGTGCATGCGCACGACTCTACGAACGACGACCGGCGGCGAGGCGGCGCGTCCACCTGCCGTGCGGACGACCACGGCACCGTCGTCGAGAGGCCCCCGGGGAATACCGGACGACCTCTCACCCTTGTCGCCCTCATGAAGGCAATCGTGTACTCCAGCACAGGTCCCTCGTCCGTCCTCGGCCTCGTCGACCGTGAGGTCGCCAGCCCCGGCCCCGGGGAGGTGCGCGTGCGGGTGGTCGTCTCCGGCGTGAACCCGACCGACTGGAAGGCGCGCACCGACGGCGACCTCGCCTTCCCCGAGGTCGTCCCGAACCAGGACGGCGCAGGGGTGGTCGACGCTGTCGGCGACGGTGTCACCGAGCTCTCCGTGGGGGACCGCGTGTGGCTCTACCTCGCAGCTCACCGTCGTCCGACCGGGACGGCTCAGGAATTCACGGTCCTGCCCGTCGACCGGGCCGTCAGGCTGCCCGACGGGATCGACCTCGACGTCGCGGCCAGCATGGGGGTGCCGGCGATGACGGCCCACCGCGCGCTGACGGTCCACGAGCACGGTCCCGCCCGCCTCGCACCCGGCGCGCTCGAGGGGCGTGTGGTCCTCGTCCAGGGTGGCGCCGGCGCCGTCGGGCATGCCGCGATCCAGCTCGGCGTGTGGGCCGGGGCGACGGTCATCACCACGGTCAGCAGCGACGCGAAGGCCGAGCTCGCCCGCGCCGCGGGCGCGCACCACGTGGTCCAGTACCCCGACGACGCTCTCGCCGACCGCATCCGTGAGATCGCGCCGGAGGGCGTCGACCACGTCGTCGAGGTGGCCCCGGCGCAGAACGCGGCCCTCGACGTGGAGGTGCTCGCCAACCACGGCAGCATCGGCTACTACGCCAACAACAACGGCGACGACTTCAGCGTCCCGATCGTCCCGAGCTTCATCAAGAACGCGCGGTGGCAGGGGCTGCTCCTGTACACGGTCGGCGACGAGGCGCTGCACGCCGCTGCGCAGGACGTCACGGACGCGCTGCGCGACGGCGCACTGCCGGTCGGTGAGGCCGCAGGCCTGCCGATCACGTGGTTCCCGCTCGAGGAGACCGCCGCGGCGCACGACGCGGTCGAGTCCGGCGTGACCGGGAAGGTCCTTATCCGGGTAAGCGACTAGGCACTCGCGTAGCAGCCCTGCCCGGCCTCCCTATTGCGAGGCCGGGCCGGTATCCAGCCGGTCAAAAACTACCGAAACGTCATCCGGAGAGATATTCGATCACCGCAATTATGGCGGCATTCCGGATCTGCCTGGCGCGAACGTCACCGACATAATGAAGCGTCTTGAACTTTGCTTCTGATGCGCCAAGCACCTGACCAATGGTGTCGAGATTCAACTCTTGAAGCTTTTGCTTCTGAAAGTACGTGAGGTCGAGAATCTGGGCAGAAGCATCCAGCCTCGCTTCCAATGCCGCATTTCCATCGCGATTCAATTGTTCGAGTGGGACATCTTGAATCGCTCGGTATGCAGAATGATTCGCCCCGAACTCTTGCATGCGCTTTATACTGAAAGATCTGCGGATTCTACTACCATACGACAACGGATCTGAATCTTGAGCGAAGCCGCATCCGAAATTGACCATATACCGCGTGCCAACCTCACTGCGCGTCGCCCGAATGCCGGAAACACCTTCCTGAAGGATTCCGCTGTAGCAGAGCAACCGTAGAGCTTCTCGCACGGCTTGTGGCGCATCACGATGGATCCAAATCGCCGACGACGTCTCGTTATCCCGTTGGTTTCTTGCGTGGAGAGCCGGAAGCACCTCAGACTCCAAGAACGTCCTCCCCCAGTCGATCAGTTGGCGATGACCCGGATAACGGTCCGCTAATGCCGAGTGCTCTGACCAGATCTCCTCACGGTAGTACTCCCGAATGCTAGCCTGAACGCGCGTGGCATTTATCGGCAAACTCCTCGATAGAGTCTTCAAGAGGATTCGAGGATTGCCCGTCGCGGCGAAAGACAGGGTGTCGAAAATGTCGCCGCGATGCTCGATTTCGCGCCGCAAACTCGGGTCTTGTTTCAGCACAATATCACGCATCGATGGCGCGTAGCTATCATCTCCTACAAGACGCTCGACATCCAAAATTGTAGCGTCGTGGCTTGGCTGAAAAGACTCACCATAAGCCGTTGCCCCGGGATAAACCGAAGCCTTGACTGACAAGTAAGGGCTTCGCAAGTCTCGCATCAGAGTAAAGAACTGCCGCTGCTGCTCCGGGATGAAAACGTGAGCGGCCTCATCCACCAGCAATGCGATCCTCGACAAACCCTGCTCTTCACAGAGATCTTCTATCGCATGGCGAAGGGCCTCGGGATCGGGAACACCAGCAGCCCCGGTCACTTGTCCGCCCCCCTGCCAAAACTCTTCGTAAGCCGCCTCAACATCTCCAGCGCCGCTCCCGGACTCGCCCGAGACCAGGCGAACCAGAGAAGAATTACCGCTCGCAACGAGCCCGTATGAAGTAAGCGCTCGAGTGACACTCGTTGCAATCTTTGAAACCATCCAGGGAAGAAAACCCTCCGGGGTTTGGCGGATAAGCCCTGCGCGCGCAAAAGTCACGTAAACTGGCAATATTCGGTCTGCAGTAAAACTGGCTTTCATCTCGGATTCTGCAACTCTAAGCAAGAAGGACTTGCCAACGCCTCTGCTACCCCTCAATACAATCGGAGAGCGGCCCTTCAACTTATCTACTATGGCCCGGTCTTTCGCCGTTTCAACGAAGTACTTCTTGAGCTCTTCGAGCTTCAAGTCTTCGGTTCGGAAGAATAGTTCCTGTGACATCAGTTCCCCGTAAGTCCGACGTATTCACGGATACCGCTCAGATGGCTGAAATTACCGACCAGTACATCCGAGAGGTTCTGGTTTTCGCGGGCATCTAGCTCGATCCCGTACCGAACAAATAGCAAAAAGAGAGCGGAAATTGACGCCTTATGGGCGGTCTCACACCAATCATCTAGCACCTCACCACTAAACTCAATCGTATCTGGAATCAACCTTGAAACCCGGTCTTTTCCATGCACAAACTGGGAGCAGTGCCTGTAGGATGCCTCAGCATCTTTCGAATAGGTCAGCGCGGCCTCGGCCATCGATGGAAAGAACTCTTGAACGAAACTCCGCGAGAGGACGCCGCCATCGCTACTGAGTGCAGCGGACCACGAAAAATCACTTCGGTCCGACATCCATCGTCTCCGCTCGAACTCGTTGACCGAAAAATAGACGGCCGCAAAGGTTAACTCCAGGAACAGGCGCAGCCCAACATAGGCCTGCCTGTATAACCCGCTCGCTACGCAGTATTGGGAGAAGGCCAACTCTCGACGCGCGGACTCCAGCTGGCTGCGCACCGGTCCATTGACCTCGGCAATCCATGTCCCGAAGTCCGAATCGATTTGGTGCACCGCCCCCAAACTCTCCCGTCGGTTCTCTAGGGTCTCAGCCACGCAGGCTTGCGTGGCCTGAGCGACATCACCGAGTTGGGTCTCATAAAAAGAACCGCTGATCTTGAACTCAGTCTCTTCTGCTTGACTCACGCTTCGCCCCCAGGATTGTTTGGATTATGATATCGTCTACCTCCAGACTTTCTTCGAGATGTTGCGGGTGAAATTTCAAATTGGGTTCCGCGTCATCGCTCACCCAGTGGGCGACTCTCCGATCAGCCGACGTTTAGTCCCGACGTACTGAGCGACGGAACGATATTCAGAGGCACACCCCTTGATGCGCCTCGCGCCATCGTCGTGGGAGACGACCTCAGCCAGCCGAGTAGACCGTGTTGACGAGCACGACGTACAGCGCGGTCCCGCCGAGGATCGACAGCAGCGCGTTGCGACGCCACAGATGCAGCCCGACGGTGACGACGAGGGCGAGGAGCTCGGGCACACCGTGCCACCTGTCGCCGAGGGAGACGTCCTTGAGCGTGTAGACAACCAGGATGAGCATGATCCCCACGGGCATGTACCGGCCGAGGAACTGCACGAAGGCCGACTCGCGCAGCGGCCCGATCACCAGGAACGGCAGGGCGCGCAGCCCGAAGGTCACCACGAGGATGGTCGCGAGGGCCGCCAGGACGTAGCCGTCGTCAGGCACGGGCCACCCGCTCTCCGCGAGCGCGCCGGAGCGCGAACCTCACGGTCAGGGCCGCGAGGAAGAGCAGCATGCCCACCACGAGCATCTCGTCGCGGGCGACGAGCAGTGCCACGAGGGCGGAGCCGATCGCGAGCATCGGCGAGGTGAGGTCGCGATTCTGGCGGAAGGCGTCGAGGGCGAGGACCGTGAACAGCGCGGTGAGGGCGAACCACATGCCCTGCGGGACCTGCGGCAGCGCCCGGCCGAGGAGCGCCCCGGCGACTCCGCCCGACACCCAGTAGGTCTGGCAGAGCACCTGCATCCACACGATCCTGGCGGTCGTCCGCTCGGCTGCGGGGATGTGGTGGGCGAGGGCGTAGGCCTCGTCGGTGAGGGCGTACATGCTGTACGTCTTCGCGAGGGGGCCGCGGACGGCGTGCAGCGGGAAGGACAGGGCGTAGAAGACGTGCCGGAAGTTCACGAGGACCGTCGACAGGGCGATGCTCGCGAGCGATGTCGCGGCGACGACGAGCCCGATCGCGAGGAACTCGAGCGACCCTGCGTAGATGAAGGTCGAGAAGAGGGGTGCCCACCACCAGGAGAGCCCGGACTCGATGACGAGGAGCCCGAAGGCGACCCCGAGCGGGACCATGGCGACACCGACCGAGATCGTGTCCTTGAGCGCTGCCGCGAGAGCGTTCGCGGGGACGGGAGTGGTGTCAGGCTCGGGTGAGAGCTCGTCGGGGTTCGCGGGCACCGCACCACGGTAGCCGCGGGCTGACTGGAGGACGGCAGGTGTCCGGGCCCCGAGCAGGACGAGCCACACGAGGCGCACGAGGCGCACGATCCGCACAGGGGTTCAGCCGAGGTGCGCCTTGAGCGCGAGGAGATGGTCACGGGTGAGCGTGGCGGCCGCCGTCCCGTCGCGGTCCGCGATCGCCTGGACGATGCGCAGGTGGTTCTGATGGTCGGCGTCGCCGCCGTACTCACCGCGCAGCCGGAGCAGGTCGATCATCGCCTGCCGGCTCCGGGGGGTGAAGGAGTCGAAGAGCTCGACGAGGATCTCGTTGTGCGCTGCGGCGACGATGCTCCTGTGCAGGGCGGTGTCGGCGTCCACGTGGATCTCGATGCTCTCCTGCCGAGCCGCCCTCTCACGCGCCGCAGCCTCCATCGCCTGCAGCTCGTCGGACGTGCGGCGCTCGGCTGCCAGGACCGCAGCCTCGACCTCGATCGCGATGCGCGCCTCGATCACGGCGGCGACGTCCGCCCGCCGGACCACGCGGTCCCAGTCCTCGGGCTGCTCGAGCGCGGTGACGAAGACACCGGCCCCCTGCCTGCTCGCGAGCACACCCCGGCCGGCGAGGTCCCGGATCGCCTCGCGGACCGTCGACCGTCCGACCCCGAGCTGGGGCGCGAGCGTCGTCTCGCCGGGGAGCTTCTGCCCGAGCGCCCACTCTCCGCGCCGGATGCGCTCGAGCAAGTGGTCGGCCGCCTGCTCGGCCAGCGGTGTGCGGTTCAGCTGCGTCATGGCACCATCTTCTCGCACTCCTCAACTTCTCTACTTGTCTGAGGAGTTGTGCTAGCGTCACGAGCGTGGCTCCTCGTCTCCTCCTTGGTCGCCGCGGCGAGGTCTGATCCGACCGGTCCCTCGCCGCGGGGCTGCGACGCGCGCCGGTCGACCACATCACGACCCGAAGGACCGACCATGAGCACCACCTCTCGTATCTCGACCCCCGCAGGCCCCGTCCCCGACGGCTCCCCAGCCTGGAACCGGCAGCGACGCTCGCAGATGCCCTCGCACCGCTACACCGACGCCCACTCCCGTGTCGAGGTCCCGCTCCAGGAGCGCAGCTGGCCGCTCCACAGGCTGACCGCAGCACCGCTGTGGGTGCCTGTCGACCTGCGCGACGGCAACCAGGCGCTCGCCGAGCCGATGGACCCGGCCCGCAAACGCCGGTTCTTCGAGCTCATGGTCCAGATGGGCTACAAGGAGATCGAGGTCGGATACCCCTCCGCCTCGCAGACCGACCACGACTTCGTGCGGCTGCTCGCCGAGAGCGACATCGCCCCGGAGGACGTGACGATCGTCGTGTTCACCCCGGCTCGCCGGGACCTCGTCGAACGCACCGTCGAGTCGGTCCGCGGCATCCGCAACCCCGTCGTGATCCACATGTACACGGCGACCGCCCCGACCTGGCGCGACGTCGTGCTGCGCCGTGACCGCGACTCCTTGCGCGAGCTGATCCTCGCCGGGGGCCGCGACGTCCTCGAGCTCGCCGGGCACCTGGAGCACGTGCGTTTCGAGTTCTCCCCCGAGGTCTTCAACCTCACCGAGCCCGACTACGCCCTCGAGGTCTGCGACGCCATGACCGGGCTGTGGGACGCGACCCCTGACCGTCCCGTGATCCTCAACCTCCCGGCGACCGTCGAGATCGCGACGCCGAACGTCTACGCCGACCAGATCGAGTACATGCACCGGAACCTCGCGCGGCGCGACGCGGTGATCCTCTCCGTCCACCCGCACAACGACCGCGGCACCGGGGTCGCGTGCGCGGAGCTCGCTGTGCTGGCCGGGGCGCAGCGGGTCGAGGGCTGCCTGTTCGGCAACGGCGAGCGTACGGGCAACGTCGACCTCGTCACCCTCGCGCTCAACCTCCACGCCCAGGGTGTCGACCCGATGATCGACTTCTCGGACATCGACGAGATCCGTCGCACCGTCGAGCACAGCAACCGCATCGAGGTCCACCCGCGCCACCCCTACGCCGGCGACCTCGTCCACACGGCCTTCAGCGGGACGCACCAGGACGCCATCAAGAAGGGCTTCGCCGAGCACAGGCAGCGCGCAGCGGCCGAGGGTCTGGCAGAGGACCAGACCCCGTGGCGGGTCCCCTACCTGCCGATCGACCCGGCCGACCTCGGTCGCAGCTACGACGCTGTGATCCGCGTGAACTCGCAGTCGGGCAAGGGCGGCATCGCCTATCTGCTCGAGTCCGACTACGGCATCGAGCTGCCCAGACGCCTCCAGGTCGACCTCGCCGGACGCGTCCAGCAGCATGCGGACTCGACAGGTCTCGAGGTCGACGCACCGCAGCTGCTCGAGATCTTCGAGCACAGCTATCTGCCGTCGGCCGACGGCCTGCTCGAGCTGCTCGACCTGTCGACCGAGACCCGCGACGGCACGCGGACCCGGGTCGCGCTGCGCATCGCGGGTGTCGAGCGCAGCGGCTCCTACGAGGGTGTCGGACCCGTCGAGGCTGTGACGTCGCTGCTCGGAGAGCACGGGATCGACGTCGAGATCCTCTCGCTCCACCAGACCTCCCTGCGGGCCGGCGCCTCGAGCGAGGCCCTGACCCTCGTCGAGCACGTCGGCCCTGCCGGGACGACCTGGTCCGGTGGGCGGCATCGCTCGGTCCTCACGGCGAGTGCTCACGCCGTCCTCGGCGCGGCGCGGGTCGTGATGGCTGGTCAGGGCACCTCTCCCCAGGCAGAGCAGCCCATCGCCCTCCAGCCGGTGCGCGGATAGCGTCACCCGCGTCAGACTCTCGCCCGACGGAAGGCCCGCTCATGCCCGCACACCACCCGCTCCGCGCCACGGCGCTCCTCTCGATGCTCGCGGTGGCCTGCGGGGTCGTGCTGTCAGGGTGCTCGGGCTCGTCGGACCCCGGACCGGGCTCGTCGGCGATGACCGGGACTCTGCGCTACGAGACCGGTTCGGTGCCGCCGCCGTACCACTACGAGCTGACCCTCGAGCTCACGGACGACGAGTTCACGCTTGTGTGGTCCGGCTACGACGACGAGGTAGGCCGCACGACGGGCACCCCCGTCGACCTCGACGCGGCACGCGAGATCCTCGACGGGTCCGGCCTGCTCGAGGGCGACGACGACACCGGCGACTGCACGGGTGGCGCCCAGGCCGAGGTCGACCTCGTGGTCGACGGCGACGAGGTGCGCACCTCGGGCGGGACCTGCGGCGGCGAGGGCGGGGCGGGTGACGTCGCCGACGCGATCCGGGCTGTCGCCGGCGACGACGTGGTGGACGACGCGATCGACGAGGTCGAGAGCGCCAGCTGACCTGCACGGTCCGTGAGGTCTTCGCGGTCACCGGCTCAGAGGTCGGCGAAGCTCCCCGTGTACCCCAGGAAGAGCGTCGTGCGCCGCGTGAGCACGTCGGCCAGGCGCGCCCACGCCGGGGTCCCGGCGAAGCCGTACACCTCGGCCAGGTCGGTGACGAGGACTGTCGCCCGGTCAGGGTCTAGCGGATGGTCGCGGAGGAACCCGACCCAGGACGCGCCGACCCCGAGCGGCCTGTAGCCGTACCTCTCACGGAGGTGCCGGGCGACGGCGTGGTTCTGGAACACGTCCCAGTCTTCGCTGAAGTAGCCGTTGGGCAGGCCCGCGATCGCCGCGGTCGGGTCGGCGACGGGGACGTGCAGGACGAGGACCACGTCGTCGAGGACACCCTCCGGGGCGTCGTTCACGGTGACCAGGGCCTCGATGTCACCCTCAGCACCTTCCAGCGTGCCCCGCAGGTCGCTCCACGCGACCCGCAGGCCGGGGGCGGCGAGCTGAGCCGTGGTCCGGTCCAGCTGCCGCCGCTCGCGGACCTCGTCGGCGTACGGGTCCTCGAGGAAGTCGAGGTCGTCGGTCGAGATCTCGAGGCTGTCGCTCTCGGTCGCGTGCATGCTCGTGTACAGCGCCTGGTCGAGCTGGTCGAGGGTGACGAAGACCGCGACGTCAGGGTGCTCCGCCTGCTCTGCCCGGACCAGGTCGAGCAGGTCGTCGACCGCTGTGACGTCGCGGACGACGACCCGGGTCAGCACACTCTGGTAACGCGGTGGCAGCGACCCGGGCGTCCGGTCGGTCTGCACGTCAGGCCCTGGCGGCGTCGCGGTGCGCGGTGAGCGCCTCGACCATGAGGTCGTGGTCCTCCTGGTCGGTCAGACCGGAGACCACCGCGACCCCCACGAGCGACCCGCGCACCCGGAGCGGGACACCGCCGCCGGCGAGGACATGGACGGCCGGGTCGAGCCCGAGGCGCGGCTCGGCCTGGGTGACGCCCTTGCTGCGGAACCGGAGCCTGACCGCGAGCGACGGGGCGTCGAAGCGGCGCACGACAGCGTGCTTGCGGTCCATCCAGCTGTCGTTGTCGGCGCTCGTCCCGGGCCTGGCCGCCTGGAAGACCCGCTGGTCGCCGAGCCAGATCGCCACCGTGATACCGAGGGCGCGCTCGGTCGCCAGGGCGACCACGCGCTGCCCGAGGTCCCACGCCTCGTCGTGCCCGAAACGCTCGAGGTCGAGCTCGCGGACCTCAGCCAGGATCTCCTCGGCGCGAGCCAGGTCGGAGAGGGAGTCGTCGGTCATGCCAGGCCTCCCTCGGCGCTGATGCGCGGCACAGAGCCGGCGACGTGGGCGGTGGGCAACGGCTGCTGCGCGACGAGCATGGGTCGTCCTCGGTCTCGGGGATGGGTCGGGCCACGAGCACTCTACGGCTCGCCCGGCACGGGGTCGAGGGATCGCGAGCGCAGTCGCGACCGCAGGCAGTCAGGCAGGCACAGACGCAGGTGCAGGTCGTGGTCACGACGAGAGGCGTGGTCGACGACGTGGCCGGATGCCCCGCAGGCGGACCGCGGGTACGTTCGCCCCATGGGACGGATGGTCGACACGTGGCGCTCTCACCTCCTCACGACCTTCTCCGGAGACGACGCCGGCAAGCCCGCCTGGGTGGAGAAGATGGCCGACGGCGACGACGCGGGGTTCTTCGGACCCGGGTCGGCCGCCTGGGCCGTGCACGGCGGGACCGCGACGCTCATCGCCGGGATCCGGGCCCTGCTCCTCCAGACCCTCCACCCTGGCGCGATGGCCGGGGTGCACGACTGGTCCCGCTACCAGGAAGACCCTCTCGGCAGGCTGTCGGGGACCATCCGCTGGTTGCTCACCGTGACCTTCGGGGACACCGCGCAGGCCCGGGCGGAGTCGACCCGCGTCGACCGCTACCACAACCGGGTCGTCGGTACCTACGTCGCGGCCGACGGGACCGAGCACCCCTACACCGCAGGTGACCCGGAGCTGTTGTCGTGGGTGCACGTCGTGTTCACCGACGCCTTCCTCACGTGCGACGAGATCTGGGGTGGGACCATCCCCGGGGGCGCTGACCAGTACGTCCGCGAGTGGGCGACGGCTGGTGAGCTGGTCGGGGTCGTCGATCCGCCGCGGTCGAAGGCCGAGCTGACAGCGGCCTTCGAGACCTTCCGACCGTCGATGAAGAGCGACGAGCGCGTCGCCGAGGCTGTGCGGTTCATCCGCAACCCGCCGTTGCGCCGGACCATGATGCCCGCGTACAGGATCCTCTTCGCCGGGGCCGTCGCGTCGATCCCGGCCGAGCAGCGCCGCATGCTCGGGCTGCGCCGTCCGTGGTGGCCGGCCATCACCGCGAACCGCGCCGTGCTGTGGGGGGTGGGGATGATCCTCGGGAGGTCCTCGACCTCGGAGGACGCGGCGCGGGCGAGGCTCGCGCGGCTGGCGAGGACAGCGGCCGACGACCCGACGTGAGGACTGGCGCGGGCTACGGGATGTCGAGCGGGTCGACGAGCAACCCGACCCTCTCGTCGACGTAGGCCGCGACGTCACGCACCGCGCTGTCACCGAGGGCGGCGTTCCACCGCACGACGAGGGAGCCGTCGGGCGCGAAGACGACCGGCCCCTCGCCCGACCGCAGGGAGGCGGCGTCGAGCGGGATCTCGCGCCAGCCGTGGTTGACGGTCTCGCCCGTCTCGAACTTGCCGCGCAGGGCGGCCGCCCGCAGGTCGCGGCGTTCCTCGGCCGACTGCGACTGGTAGTTGCGTACCCCGGCCTCGCGAGCCCGGACGATCGCACCCGTCGCGTAGAGCGTCCCGTCGCGCCCGAGCATGAGGGCCCCCAGCCGCCACGCCCGGCCGACCGGGCGCAGCACGGGGTTGCGCTTCACGAGCAGCACCCGGTGCGCCTCGACGTACTCCGCGAGCGGCTCGTCGCGCGCGTCAGCGGCCTCGAGCCGGACGACGGCGCGACGCAGGACCTCTCGAAGGGCGTCGACGGCTCTCTGGTCGTCCTCGTCGGCGGCTGACGTCTCGCTGCTGGGCACCCGACCATGATGCCGTGAGGGCCGTGGCCACGCACGACGCCCGCGGAGATCGTCCGGGGTGCTAGGACACACTCGAAGGCGTCATCGACGAGCTAGGGTTCGACAGCTCCGACGTGACGAGTTAGGCCAGCCTAAGATCGCTCCATGATCTCCGCCTCAACCTCTCGACGACGCGCTGCCGCTCTCGCGGCGGTGCTCGCGCTCACCGTCTCCGCCTGCTCGTCCTCCGAGGCCTCGTCGGGCGCAGGCACGACCAACGCCGAGGCACCAGCCCAGCAGCAGACCGGCGCGTCCGCACCGGCATCCACCGAGGATGGCTTCGTCACGCCCCGGACCATGCCCGAGGGCCTCGGCAGCGGCGCCCCGGACGGGGCGTTCCCCCGCACGGTGGTGCACGTCGCCGGAGAGACGACGATCGACTCCGCGCCGGTGTCGGTCGCCGTCATCTCGACAGGACAGGCCGACGCTCTCCTCACCCTGGGTGTCGTGCCGGCAGGGTCGACGGCGGCTGACGGGGCCGAGATGATCCCGCAGTACCTCTACGACGCCTTCCCCGACGACGCCGCAGACCTCGACGAGGTCGCGCCGCTCGGCAGCAGGACCGAGCCGAACCTCGAGGCCCTCGCGGCGCTCGCCCCCGACCTGGTCGTGCTCAACTCGGCCGGCAAGGAGTCCGCCGGGCTGTACGAGACGCTGAGCGAGATCGCACCGACCGTCGTCACGCAGGGCACTGGGTTGTACTGGAAGCAGGACTTCCTGCTGCTGGCCGACGCAGTCGGGCGTACCGAGCAGGCGCAGACCTGGCTCGACGCCTACCACGCAGACACCGAGGCCTTCGGCGAGACTGTCGAGGGCGACCCGACGGTGTCGCTCCTGCGGACGAACGGGGACCGCACCCGGGTGTTCGGCGTCGCGTCCTTCGCCGGGTCTGTCGTCGAGGACAGCGGCCTCGCCCGCCCGGAGAGCCAGGCCTTCACCGACGAGACCTCGATCGACCTCAGCCCGGAGCAGCTCGCGCTCGCCGACGCAGACCACCTCTTCTACGGGGTGCAGGGCGGCGACCTCACCGAGCTCATGTCGTTCCCGCTGTGGCCCTCGCTCGAGGCTGTCACCGATGACCGGGCGACTCCCGTCGACGACGACCTCTTCTTCCTCAACACCGGGCCGACCGCAGCGCGAGGCATCCTCTCCATCCTCGAGGAGACCCTCGCGGGCTGACCGTCAGGGCAGCGCACCCTCGACCGGCGCGAGCGCCTCGGCGAGCACCTCGCACAGCGAGGTCCGCACAGCGCCGGACCTCGACCACTCCCCCACGGCCGCGACCAGGGCCCCCGCGTGGGCGGCACCCGCGACCTCGGCGCGGAGCGGATCGACACCTTTCGCCACGGCGAAAGACGTGAGCACGACCGCGACGTCGCTCGCGCGCACCGCGGCCGAGCGCCGGAGCTCGTCGGCGAGGCCCATCGTGTCGGCGTGGGTGAAGGCGAGCGACACGTTGTCGGGGCGCAGCGCCCCGGCGACCTCCATCAGGGCGGCCCGTGCCGTCCCGCGCACTGTCCCGTCGTCGTGACGCGGGTCGGCCAGCGACTCCCCCAGCGTCGCGACAGTCGCGTCGAAGGTCGACCACAGGAGGTCGCTCTTGGCGCCGAAGTAGTTGAAGAAGGTGTTGCGGCTGACACCCGCACGGGCTGTGATGTCCGCCACGGAGGTGGCCGCGTAGCCGCGCTCGAAGAAGAGCTCGCCGGCCGCTTCTTCCAGCATCGCGCGGGACGAGGCACGCGGACGGCCGGCTGCGCGGGTGGAGGGAGTGACGGGGCTCATGGGGTGATCGTAGCGACCGGACCTGAAGCGTGACTTATTGTGGGACGCAGTCCAAAAACTCGTGCGGCGATGCTCACCCCGTCCGCACCCGTGCACCGCCGCACATCCGTGCCCCGTCTGCTGCTCATTCCTTGGAGACTCATGCTCGCCGCCCGACGCGCCCTCAGCCGGCGCGGAGCCGCCCTGGCCGCCCTCGTCCCTGCCGCAGCTCTCGTCCTCGCCTCGTGCAGCAGCGACGACTCGTCGTCCTCCGCCGAGCCGCAGGAGGGCGGCACGCTCGTCTACGCGACAGGCGACGCCGAGCCCACCTGCCTCGACCCGCACGTGGGGGGCAACTACCCGCAGGCGATGCTCACCACCCAGGTGCTCGAGCCGCTCGTCGGCCGCGACGCCGAGGGCGAGATCCTGCCCTGGCTCGCGACAGGCTGGGAGATCAGCGAAGACGGTCTCACCTGGGACTTCACCCTCGCCGAGGGCATCACCTTCACCGACGGGACGCCCTTCGACGCCGAGGCCGTCAAGGTCAACGTCGAGCACCTGCAGGACCCGGCCACGCAGTCCTCGACCGGGTACCTCGCGCTCGCCAAGGTCTCCGAGGTCGAGGTCGTGGACGCCACCCACGCCCGCTTCCACCTCACCGAGCCCGACTCTGCACTCGCCGAGTCGCTCAGCCAGCCGTGGCTCGCGATCGAGTCGCCGGCAGGGATCGCCCGCGGCATGGACGCCAACTGCGCCGCACCCGTCGGCACAGGGCCCTTCGTGGTCGAGAGCTGGACACCGCAGCAGCAGGTCGACCTGGTCCGCAACGACGACTACGCGACGTCCGCCCCCGAGGCGACCCACGAGGGCGCCGCGCACCTCGACCGCATCGTGTGGCGGTTCATCCCCGACGCCGCGACCCGCTACGCCGCGCTGCAGTCGGGCGAGGTGCAGGTCATCGACAACCCGCAGCCCGACGCGATCGCCACAGCACAGGCCGGCGGCGACATCAGCGACGTCGACGCGCCGCGCCCGGGATCGGTCAACCGCCTCGAGCTGAACTCCGGCCAGGCGCCCTTCGACGACGTCCGCATCCGCGAGGCCTTCGTCCGCGCGGCCGACGTCGACCCCGGCATCGAGAGCCTCTACGCCGGGACCGTGACGCGCTCCTACTCGCCGCTGTCGAGCAGCGAGCCCATGGCCGTCTCGGACGACTCACTCTTCGGCACCGACCCGGCAGCCGCCGACGACCTGCTCGACGAGGCCGGCTGGACCGAGCGCGACGCCGAGGGCTACCGCACCAAGGACGGACAACGGCTCACCGTGCGCTTCCCCGTGAGCACCAACCAGTCCGTCGCGGCCGAGCAGTCGCTCTTCGAGCAGGTCCAGGCCAACGCCAAGGCCGTCGGCTTCGAGGTCGTCATCACGCCCCTCGACCTCAGCGGCTGGTACGAGGCCCTCGGCGCGAACGAGTACGAGATCGTCTCGGCCCCGTACACCAAGGTCGGACCTGACGTGCTGCGGATCCTCTACCACTCGAGCGGGATCGTCCCGGCGCCGAGCGGCTACTTCGCCAACCACGCGCAGGTCTCCGACCCGGCCCTCGACGAGATCCTCGACCGTGCGGCCGAGGTGACCGACCCCACCGAGCGCGCCGAGCTCTACGCCCAGGCACAGCAGACGGTCCTCGACGGCTTCTTCATCCTGCCGCTCTACGACCAGCAGAACCACTACCTGACGCGCGGCGTCGAGGGCGTGCGTACCCTGCACACTGTCGGCACGCCGACCTTCCTCGACACCCAGCTCACCTCCTAGGAGCACCCGCACCCCCATGAGCGTTCTCCGGTGGGCCCTCGGTCGGGTCGTGGCTGCCGCCCTCGTCGCGTGGGTCGTGACGACAGTCGTGTTCTTCGCGCTGCGGGCGGCGGGCGGCGACCCGACCGAGGCGATCCTCGGAGGCCCCGGGTCGCAGGCGAGCGCCGAGGCCGTCGAACAGGCACGGTCGGACTACGGCCTCGACCGACCGCTGGTGGTCCAGTACCTCGTGCAGATGCAACGGATCGTCACGCTCCAGCTCGGCGACTCCTACGCACGCAAGCAGCCTGTCGCCGACCTCGTCGGGGCCCAGCTGCCCTCGACGATCCTGCTCGCTGTGCTCGCCCTCGTGCTCGCCTGGGTGATCGCCCTCGCGCTCGCGACCCTCTCGACCCGCTCGCGCGGACCTCTCGGCCGAGCGGCCTCGGGCGTCACGCAGGCCGGGGAGATCGTCGCGACGGTCGTCCCGCACTTCTGGCTCGGGGCGGTGCTGATCCTCGTGTTCTCCTCCACCCTCGGGTGGTTCCCGGCGACGAGCGTCGGGGCGTCGCCCGCCGGGCTGGTGCTGCCGGTCGTCACGCTCGCGGTGCCTGTCGCCGGTTTCCTCGGGCAGCTCATGCGGGACGGCCTCGACGAGGCCGCCGCGTCACCCTTCGCGACGACGGCGCGGGCGCGCGGGGCCTCGGAGTCCCGTGTGCTGTGGCGGCACACGCTCCGTCACGCGGCGCTCCCGGCGATCTCGCTGTCCGGGTGGGCCTTCGGCTCGCTGCTCAGCGGGGCCGTCGTCGTCGAGTCGCTCTTCGGCCGGCCCGGGCTCGGGCGGCTGCTCCTCGACGCGACGTCGTCGCGCGACGTCCCCGTGGTCGTCGGGACCGTGCTCGTCGTCGCCCTCACCTACACGGTTGTCATGACGATCGCCGACGGGCTCGAGAGGATCGTCGACCCCCGCCCGCGCGGAGCAGGTCGCGACAGCACCGCCGACCGCTCGGCCGCACCCGAGAAGGCGATCGTGTGACCCCCGCGTCCGGACGCCCTCCGATCGGCGCTAGCTCGCCACCCGGGAGCAAGATCGTGACCCCTTCGTCCGGACGCCCTCCCGCCGGGGCGAGCTCGGCACCCCGGAGCGAGATCGTGACCTCCACGTCACGATCTCGCTCCGACGGCACGATCTCGAAGGACCACGGGGCGGTCCAGCCGGAGCACGGCACGGCGTCGCAGGACTATGGAGCTGAAGCAGAGGAGAAGCAGGTGACACAGGTGCGCGGGGCGACCGGGCAGCGAGACGGTGCCCGGACCGGCCTGCGTCGGGCGCGCCTCGGGGCCTTCGGCGTCGCCGGGGTGCTCGCCCTGGCCGTCGTGCTGCTCATGGCCGTCGCGACGGTGTGGCCGGGGCTGATCGCGCCCGGCGACCCCGATGCGATCGCTCCGCGCGACGCCTTCGCCGCGCCGAGCCTCGCGCACTGGTTCGGGACCGACGAGTCCGGTCGTGACGTCTTCACGCGGGTCGTCCACGGCACCCGTCAGTCCCTCGGCATCGGAGCCGCTGCGACGGCGATCGGGGTGGGCATCGGGCTCGTCATCGGCATGCTCGCCGGCCTCGGGCCGCGCCTGGTCGACAGCGCGCTGAGCCGTGTCATCGAGGTGCTGTTCGCGCTGCCGTCCCTCGTCCTCGCGCTGCTGCTCGTCTCCGTGATGGGCGCGGGCGTGACGCCGACCCTCGTCGCCGTCGGCCTCGCGACGGCGCCGGGCTACGCCCGCATCTTGCGGTCCCAGGTGCGCTCTGTCGCCGCGAGCCCCTACGTCGAGGCTGCCAGGCTCGAGGGTCAGCCGGCGCTCTTCGTGTTCTTCAAGCACATCGCGCCCAACACCCTGTGGCCGCTCGTCGCGGTCGCGACCCTCGGCGTCGGGCAGGCGATCGTCTGGGTGTCGGCGCTGAGCTTCCTCGGCCTCGGCGCGCTGCCGCCCTCCCCAGAGTGGGGCGCCATGGTCAACGGAGGCCGGGTGTACCTCGTTCGCGCCTGGTGGCTGACGCTGGCCCCCGGCCTCGCGATCACCGTGACGGCGGCCGCGCTGACGGTCCTCGGACGACGCCTCGGACGGGTGGGAGCAGCATGAGCGCCAGGCCGGAGAAGACGACGCGAGACCGCGCCGCGGCGGAGACGTCGACTGCTGACCTGCCAGCCACGGCCAGGTCGGCACGGCTGCCTGCCCGGGTCGGCTCGGTGGAGCGGTCCGGTCCGGCTGGACCGCTCGCCCTCGACATCCGTGGGCTCCAGGTGTCCTTCGCCGGGGTCGGCGCCGTGCTGCGCGGTGTCGACCTCACGGTCGCGCCCGGTGAGTGCGTCGCCGTGGTCGGCGAGTCCGGCTCGGGCAAGTCGGTCCTCGTGCGGTCTGTCCTCGGGCTCGCCTCCGAGGGCGGCTCGACCGCCCGGGTGGCCGCGCAGACCTTCACCGTGGGTGGGCGTGACGTGCGGCGGCTCTCCGAGCGTGGGTGGCGCTCGGTCCGCGGGTCCGAGGTCGGGCTCGTGCTCCAGGACGCCCTCCAGTCGCTCGACCCGCTGCGGACCGTCGGGGCGGAGATCGGCGAGACCCTCGCCCTGCGCAAGGTGCCGCGCGCCCAGCGCCGCGACCGCATCCTCGCGGCCCTCGACGCGGCCGGTCTCGACTCCCCCGAGCTGCGCATCGTGCAGCGACCAGGTCAGCTGTCGGGCGGGATGCGCCAGCGCGCCCTGATCGCCTCGGCTCTGGTCGCCGAGCCGCCGCTGCTGGTGCTCGACGAGCCGACGACGGCCCTCGACGCGACTGTCGCCGCGCGGGTCCTGGCCACCCTGGCCGCCCTGCGCGACGCCGGGACAGCGTTGCTGCTCGTCAGCCACGACCTCGCAGCGGTCGCCCAGGTGGCCGACCGCGTCGTGGTCCTCAGCGATGGCGAGGTGGTCGAGGAAGGTCCCACCGCGCAGGTGCTCGACTCCCCCGTGCACCCTGAGACCCGACGCCTCGCGGCAGCCGTCCCGCGCGGACCCAAACCGGGAGCTGCGAGCACCTTCGGTCCTGTCGTGCTGTCAGGGCGTGGGCTCGGGCGGACGTTCCGGACCCCTGGCGGCGGGCACGTGCGGGCCGTCGACGGTGTCGACGTGGAGCTGCGACGCGGCGAGGCCCTCGGGATCGTCGGCGAGTCCGGGTCGGGCAAGACGACCCTCGCCCGCCTGCTGCTCGCGGCGGACGCACCCGACACGGGCACGGTCACCCTCGACGGGGAGGCGTGGAGCGAGACCGGGCACCGCGAGCGTCGCACCCGGCGCCACAGGGTCCAGCTGGTGCCGCAAGACCCGCTCGGGTCTTTCGACCCGAGGTACACCGCCGGACGGATCCTGCGTGAGGCGCTCTCCCGAGGGCGTTCGACCGCGACACCCGTCGAGCTGCTCGACGCCGTGCGGCTGCCGCCCGAGGTGCTCGGCCGGCGTCCGCGCAGCCTGTCCGGCGGCCAGCGTCAACGGCTCGCGATCGCCCGTGCGCTCGCCCTCGAGCCCGACGTCCTCGTCTGCGACGAACCCGTGTCGGCCCTCGACGTGACGGTCCAGGCCGAGATCCTCGGGCTGCTGCTCGACCTCCAGCGCAGCCGCGACCTGTCGATCGTCTTCGTCTCCCACGACCTCGCCGTCGTACGACAGGTCTGCGACACGGTCCTGGTGATGAAAGACGGTCGCGTCGTCGAGCGCGGACCCGTCGAGGACGTCTTCGCCGACCCCCAGGACCCCTTCACCCGCGAGCTGCTCGCCGCCCGACGAGGCGCGGGGACGTAGACGAGCTCGCACCTGCGACGCCGAGGTCGTACCTGCGACGCCGAGGTCGCACCTTCGACGCCGAGGTCGTACCTGCGGCGCCGAGGTCGCACCTTCGACGCCGAGGTCGCACGGACACGCCGGATCTCGTCTACCAGGCCTGAGTTCCGGCGTGTCCGTACGACCTCACGGGCAGAGATGCGACCTCGTCGACCGCGGGCAGCGCGGGCAGCGCGGGCAGCGCGGGCAGCGCGGGCAGCGCGGGCAGCGCGGGCAGCGCGGGCAGCGTCGGGTGCCGTCGGGTGCCGTCGGGTGCCGTCGGGTGCCGTCGGGTGCCGCGGCCAGCGTCGGGTCAGACGAGGGGCTTCGCCATCTTGACCGAGGTGGTCTCGTAGCCGAGCGACTCGTAGAGCCCGCGAGCGCTCGTGTTGAACCCGAAGACGCTCAGCCCCAGGGTCGTCGCGCCCTGTGCGCGTGCGTAGTCCTCGCCGAGCAGCATCGCCTGACGGCCGTAGCCCTCACCGCGGTGCTCGGCGTCGACGACGACGTCCCACACCCACCACGCTGCGGGGTCGTCGGAGGTGTCCGGACCGATCCAGAGATACCCGACAGCGCCACCTGCCGCGTCGACGAGATCGAACACTGCGTGCCCGCCTGCGGGCAGCCCGCCAGGGAAGTCCCGGTCGAGGCTCTCGCGCGCCCGGCGACGGGCGTCTTCAGGTGTCGCTCCGAGGGCGACAAGATCCGTCGCGTACTCCGCGGCGCTCCTGTCGAGCCATCGTGGGAGGTCCTGCGGGGCGAGGGGGCGGAGCGAGATCGTCACCCGAGGATTCTCGCAGGCCCACGTGCCTGCCAGCAGCGGCGGTCGACTGCCGAGGCCCTCAGCGTCAGGCGCCTGCTGCCTGTCCGGTGCCTGCTGCGGGGCTCGGCGGCCGCCCTGTCGGGAACGGTTCCTGCGGGTCGTCGTCACCCCGGGTCAGGAACGACATGAAGACGTGCGCGACGACGACGGAGACGATCACGAGCGGCATGACCGACAGCCCTTGGGACAGCAGCAGCGTCGCCAGCAGCACCGAGACGAGGGGCATCCGGAGCATGACGACGCACATCGCGCCGATCCCCATCGCTGCACCGGCCACCGTCTGGAGCCCTGGCGCGTGGGACAGAGCGATCCCGCCCGCAGCCCCGATGAACATCCCGGGGAACACCGGCCCCCCACGGAAGACACCGAGCGACAGCGCATAGGTGAGGCTCTTGAAGAAGACGAGGAGCACGAGGGCACCGACGGAGTAGCCGGAGGTGTGGACCAGGAGCGGCCCCAGCGCGGTCTCGCCCGAGAAGAGGACAGCCTCAGGGCTCCGGTCGGAGACCGCGCCGTACGCCATGGCGACGAGCCCGACGAGAGAGGCCACGACGACAGGCGCCAGGACCGGCCGCCCTGCGCCCCGCGTGCGGACGAGCCTGGAGAGCCTGCGCACACCGATGCCGAGGAACGGCGCGGCCAGGCCGATGACGACAGCCCACCCGAGCTGTGGCACGTCGGGCCGTACGAAGTCCGGGAGGCCAGGGATGGCCAGCGATGCGGTCCCGAGCCCGGTGACGGAGCCCAGCCCCACGATGACGAGCGCGCCGACACCTGAGGCGAGCAGCCCCGGGACGAGCATGAAGCCGAGCGCCGCGCCTCCGGTCGCGGAGGCCTCCATGAGGAGGAACGCGCCGAGCAGCGGAGACCCGAGGAGCAGGCTGATCGCGGCGAAGGCGCCGGCTGCGCCCAGCACGGCGACGGCCTGCTCGTCGTCGCCACGCCTCACGAGGCTCGGGGCCCACGCGGCCAGCCCCGCCCCGAGGGCGATGAGCGGTGCCTCCGGTCCGACGACGGCACCGAGGCCAAGACTCGCCAGCGCCGCCAGCGCGATGCCAGGGATCTCGCGAGGCCGCGGCGGAGGTCCCGCGTGGAAGCCGTCGGCCGGAGAGTCCCCACCCTTCCCGGGGAGGTACCGGACGCACAGCCCGACGATCAGCCCCGCCAGGACGAGCGGTGGCACAGGCCACCAGAGCGGCACCGGGTCCAGCCCGAGCGCCGACGGGAGGTCGTGGTAGACCCAGTGCTGCATGTGGTGGACGAGCTGCAGGTACGCGAAGGCGACCGCCGACACGGGCACGCCGACGGCCGCTGCGAGGAGGAGGAGCTGGCGGTACCGCCGAGAGTGCAGGCTCGGCAGAGGCTGTGGGGCCGGCGTCAGGTGTGACGGCATGATGCCCATGGTGCTCGTCGCAGCGTCCGCGCTCATCACCCACCAGGGATGAGGAGCCGAGGCGTCGGCGGCGCCACGGATCAGTGGCGGTGAGCTCCAGCGCCTGTTCTGCGGTCACCCCGCGCGGGACCTGGCGAGGTCGTGCCGGAGCGGATCGTGGCTCACCCGGCGCGCCTCAGAACGTGAGCGTGACGTCCTCGGCGGTGCAGGCACCGGCCGAGTAGGTGATCGCGTCCATCATCGTGCTCATGGTCTCGTCCTCGGTCCCGCCGGAACCCGCCTCGAGCGCCAGCAGCGACAGCACCGCGAAGAGCCCGTAGGTCTCGGTCGGAGCCGTGTCCTTCTCGTCCTCGGCGCGGAGGTAGATGTCGTCGTAGGCGTCGGTGTCTCCGGGCTCGACCGCGCGCAGGTCCGAGACGATCGTGTTGAAGCTCTCGCAGGAGGTCTTGATCTCCTCTGACGTAGCACCCTGGACACCGAAGTCCTCCGGTGCGTCCCCTGTCGCGTCGTCGTCGTCCGAGCTCGCGCCGTCGCTGCTGTCCGAGAGCTCGTCACCCTCGCCCGTCGTCTCCTCGGTGGCATCGTCCGTCGTGCCGGTGCCTGTCGAGTCGTCCTGCGTGACGTCCGTGGTCACGTCGCCCGATCTCGAGTCGTCGGACGAGCACGCGCCCAGGGCGAGCACCAACCCTGCGGTGAGGGCCGTGGCGGTGAGAGAGCGTGCGATCTTCATGGGCTGGGATCCTGACGACGGGGCCGCGGAGTCGTACCGCGACCAGCTGAACGGTGCCCCCAGAACGTACCTGCCGCGCTACGGCAGCGGGCCGCCTGGCGATGGGGAGTTCTCCCGGTCCCCATCGCCTAGGCGCGCGGGGTCGGGGCGAGGGCCACGAGTGGCGCATCGCCTGCAGCACTTTTGGTCAACCGGTTGACCAAGCCGGCATCGGCGCATTACGGTGTGCGCAACCGCTTAACCACGATGACGAGGTAGCAATGGACCAGCGAGGGTTCTACCGGCCGGACGGCGCATGGGTGGGGGATGTCATCCCCTGGCAGGAGGACGGGGTCTTCCACCTCTTCTACCTGCACGAGACGCGCCGGGCACCGGCCGACGGCATGCCGTGGCACAGGGTCGTCACCGACGACCTCGTCACCTTCCGCAGCACGGGCGAGGCACTCCCCTCGGGAGGCCCGACCGCCGCGGACTTCAACGTCTACACGGGCAGCATCGTCGTCGACGCCGAGGGGACGCACCACGCGTTCTCCACCGGGCAGAACCCGGCGGTCGTCGGTGCTGACGGAAGAGCGCTCCAGCTCGTCATGCACGCGACGAGCCGTGACGGCATGCGGTCCTGGCAGGGTCACCCCGCAGAGACCTTCGGTGCGTCACCGGGCTACGAGACCGGAGACTGGCGTGACCCCTTCGTCTTCTGGGACGCCGAGGCCGGTCTGTGGCGGATGCTCGTCACGGCCCGCCACGACCACGGACCCGACCGCCGCCGCGGTGTCGTCGCGCAGTGCGTCTCCCGCGACCTCAATACCTGGGAGCCCGCGGCACCGTTCTGGGACCCACGTAGGTACGTCGCCCTCGAGTGCCCCGAGGTGTTCCAGTGGGGCGGCTGGTGGTACCTCGTGTACTCCGAGTTCAGCGACGCCTTCACCACGCGCTACAGGATGGCCCGCTCCCTCGACGGCCCGTGGGTCGTCCCCGAGCACGACACGCTCGACGGTCGGGCGTTCTACGCCGCCAAGTCGGCGGAGCGCGACGGTCGACGCCTGTTCTTCGGCTGGATCGCCTCCCGCGAGGGTGAGGCCGACGACGGCGCATGGCAGTGGGCGGGCACCATGTCCGTCCTCGAGGCCGAGCAGCGCGCTGACGGCACGCTCGCCTTCCACCCCACCCAGGAGCTGCGCGACACCTTCGCCGACCCTGCCGACGTCGTGCCAGCCAGGACCGTGCTGAGCGCACCCGACGGGTACACGAGCGTCGTCTCGTCCGAGGACGCCCCGTCCGCGTTCAGGCTCTCCGCCCGGTTCGACCTCACCGAGGGCACCCGGGAGGCCGGCCTCCTGCTGCGCGCGAGCGCCGACGGGGACGAGGGCTACGTGCTGCGCCTCGAGCCGCACCGGCACCGGCTCGTCCTCGACAGGTGGCCGCGCCAGCAGACCGGGACCGAGCAGTGGCACATCTCCGGGGACGTGCCCTTCGTCGTCGAGCTCGAGCGGCCGTGCCGGCTCGACCCTGGTGAGCACGACCTCGAGGTGATCGTCGACGGCGACCTGTGCGTCGCCACGGTCGACGACGCGACGGTGCTGAGCACCCGTCTGTACGACCGCCCTGCGGGACGGGTCGGCGCCTTCGTCGGAGAGGGCACAGCCACGCTCTCCCACCTCACCCTCGCCCCCCGTGCCACACCCCAGCCCGCGAGCCCGCTGGACGACGCCGCGACCCTCGACGGCGACGTCCTCGACGGCGACCTCCTCGCCGCCACCACCTAGACATCCCCACCTGCCGCCCGACCACCCCCCTCGATCAACGGAGATTCGACCATGGTCACCAGGAAGCGCACCGCAGCACTCCTCACAGCCGCCGTCACCGCCGCCGCCCTCGCACTCAGCAGCTGCGGGGGCGCGGCCGGCGGAGCCGACCCCACCGACGTGAACCCCGAAGGAGAGATCGAGCCCCGCGAGATCTCCTGGCTCCTGTCACGGCCCGCTGACGGCGGTGTGATCACCGCGATGGAGCAGATCGCCGACGAGTACGCGGCCGACCACCCGGGGTTCTCGCTCAACCTCATCACCACACCCGACAGGCCGTCGTACATCCAGAAGTACGAGACCCTCGCCGCGGCGAACAAGCTCCCCGAGCTCTTCGACACCGACGCCACGCCCTTCGCGCAGAAGCTCGCGGGCCAGGACCGCATGGTCGACATCGACCTGCTGCTCGCCGACCTCGGGCTCGACGACGACTACCGCGAGGCGGCGCTCAGCTACCAGCGCTTCGACGACGGCTCCCTGTACATGGTCCCCTTCGAGTTCCAGCTCGAGGTGTTCTGGTACAACACAGCGATCTTCGAGCAGGCCGGGGTGAGCGTCCCCGCCACCCTCGACGACTTCCCGGCGATGTGCACAGCGCTGCGCAGCGCGGGGGTCACCCCCATCGCGCTCGACGGCCAGGACCAGTGGCCCCTCGAGAGGTACATGGCCTACTACCCCTTCCGCACGACCGGGGCCGACTTCATCCAGGACCTCAAGAACGGTGACGCGTCCTTCGCCGACCCAGCCGGTCAGGCAGCAGCCCGGTGGCTCGCCGACCTGGGCGAGGCAGGCTGCTTCGCCGAGGGCTTCTCCTCGACCGGATACGCCGACGCCCAGGCGCTGTTCACCTCGGGCAAGGCAGCCGTCTACAACATCGGCACGTGGGAGCTGGGCAACCTCGCGACCGATGCGCTCGACCCCGCAGTGCAGGGCTCGGTCGACTACTTCACCCTGCCGACGGTCGAGGGTGCGGTCACCGCTGAGAACGAGTACGTGACCCCGTCGGGCATCGGCATGGCGGTCAACGCGCAGACCTACGACCCGCTCGTGCGGGACTTCCTCGGCTACGCCCTCGAGCGCTACCCCGAGATCTACGCAGCGACCGGCGCGCTGTCCCCGACGACGACCGCCCAGACGACCATCCCGGCGGACGCGACAGACCTCTACTCCCGTCTGGTCACGCAGGCAGACGAGGTCGGCACCGCGATCGCGATGCCCTGGGACACCCAGCTCGACCCCGCGACCAACACCCGCCTGCAGCAAGAGCTCACCCTCCTGGTGCAGGGCGACATCACGCCCGAGGAGTTCACCACGACGATGGACGCGGCCCTGGCGGAGAACCTGCGATGACCGGGCTCGCCCACGCCGGGGCGGGCGCTGCGCCCGCTGGCCCGGCGCAGGAGGCGGCGGCCGTCCGCAAGCCCGCGCCGGTCCGCTCCCGCTCGCGCACACCGATGCGGACGTCGATGCTCCCGCGCCGCTCGCGCCTGTCGGTGCTCGTCTTCCTCGTCCCGCCCCTGCTGGTCTACGCCCTGGCCGTCCTGCTGCCGATCGGGCAGTCGCTCGTCCTGAGCCTCTTCCGCTGGGACGGCATCACCGACATGTCCTTCGTCGGCATCGACAACTACGTCAAGATGCTCACCCGCGACGACGTCTTCTGGACCTCCTTCCGCAACGCTCTCGGCTACCTCGCCATCTGCCTGGTGCTCCAGCTCGGCGGCGCCCTCGTCGTCGCGGGGCTGCTCACAGCGCTCCCCCGCGCCCGCGAGCTCGTCAAGACCCTCTACCTGCTGCCCGCGGTGATCTCGACGGTGGCCATCGCGCTGCTCTTCCAGCGCCTCTACTCCCTCGAGCCTGTCGGCCTGCTCAACCAGGCCCTCGCCTGGGTCGGGCTGGAGAACCTGCAGACAGCGTGGCTCTCGGACGTCAGCACGGTGCTCGCCGCCGTCTCGGTCCCCGAGGGCTGGCGCTTCACAGGGCTCTACATGCTCATCATCTACGCCGCCCTCATCGCGGTGCCGAGCGAGCTCGAGGAGGCCGCACGCCTCGACGGCGCGTCGTGGTGGCAGATCTTCTGGCGGATCCGGTTCCCGTACATCCGCCCCGTGTGGATCACCACGACCGTCATGGCCACGACCTTCGCGCTGCGCGGCTTCGACATCCCGTACCTGCTCACCAACGGCGGCCCCGGGCAGTCCTCCGAGCTCTTGACGACCTACATGTACAAGACCGCCTTCGTCCACACCGACTACGGCTACGCGAGCGCGATCTCGGTCTTCATCGTCCTCGAGTGCCTCGTCGCCGTGGGCCTGATCTTCCTCATCTTCCGTCGAAGGGACGACTCGTGACCGCGACAGTGCTCACCGCGCCCGCTGCACCCACCCCACCGGCCCAGCCCGCCCCGCGCCGGGCACCCGCCCGCTCGTCGCGGCTGCGTGTGCAGCGCGCCCTGCTCACCGCGACGGTCGTGCTCATCGTCCTCGTCCAGGTGTACCCGCTCGTGTGGCTGCTGCTCACGAGCTTCCGCACGGCCTCCGACTTCGCCGGGGGCAACCCCTTCGCCCTGCCGTCGGACCTCACGCTCGACAACTACTCGCGTGCCTTCGCCACCGGGAACCTCGGGCTCAACGTCCTCAACAGCCTCATCGTCACCCTCGGGGCGAGCGCGCTCATCGTGGTGGCCGGCATGATGGCGGCCTTCGCCCTCCAGGTGCTCGGCTTCCGGCTCAGCGGCTTCGTGCGGGCCCTGTTCCTGCTCGGGATCATCGTGCCAGTGCAGATCGCGCTCGTACCGCTGTTCATCGACTACTCCCGGGTGGGGCTGCTCGACACCCACCTGTCGATGATCATCCCGCTCGCCGCCTTCGCCCTGCCGATGGCCGTCTACCTGTTCTCGTCCTTCTACGAGTACATCCCGCGGGAGATGTACGAGGCCGCGTCGCTCGACGGTGCAGGCCCGTACAGGATCTTCGGGCAGATCACCCTCCCGCTGTCCCTCAACACGATCATCACCGTGGTGCTGGTCAACTCGATCTTCATCTGGAACGACTTCATCTTCGCCAACACCTTCGTCCTCTCCGACGGGCTCAAGACGATCCCGCTCGGCCTGCAGAACTACATCGGCGCGATGGGGAACACTGACTGGACGGCGACCTTCGCAGCCGTGTGCGTCACCGTGACGCCGCTGCTGCTGGTGTTCCTCGTGCTGAACAAGGCCATGATCAACGGACTCGAGAGCGGGGCGACCAAAGGATGAGCACGGCAGGCAGCAGCAAGCACGGTGCGCCGGTCACGATGCGGGACGTCGCCAGGCTCTCCGGCGTCTCGGTCTCGACGGTCTCCCACGTCGTGAACGACAAGCCTGGCGCCCGCATCGGCAAGGACGCCCGGCGGCGGGTCCAGGAGGCCGTCGAGCAGCTTGGGTACCGCCCGAACGTGCTCGCCAAGACCCTCTCCCGTGGGACGTCGGCGTTCATCGGCCTGGTCGCCGACGAGATCGCCACGACCCCCTTCGCAGGCCAGATCATCCACGGCGCGCAGGACGAGGCGTGGAAGCACGGCTTCGTCCTGCTGGTCGCCAACACCGACGGCAACGCGGCCGTCGAGGACGACGCCATCGCGATGATGCTCGAGCACCAGGTCCGCGGGATCCTCTACTCGAGCTGGTACCACCGCGAGATCTCCGTCCCCGAGGCGCTCCACCAGACCGACACGATCTTGGTCGACTGCTTCGCCCACGGCAGCGGCCTGCCCGCCGTGGTCCCCGACGAGGAGCAGGGCGGGCGGACCGCGACCGAAGAGCTCCTCGCCCACGGGCACCGGCGGATCGCCTTCCTCAACACCACGACCCCGTCCCCCGCCCAGACCGGACGTCTGGCCGGCTACAGGTCCGCGCTCGAGGCCGCGGGCATCGGGTTCGACCCGGCGCTCGTCCTCCCCGTCGCACCCGACCAGGGCGGCGGCTACGCCGGGACGTCCCACGTCGTCGACTCCGGTGCGAGCGCCGTGTTCTGCCACAACGACCGCGTGGCGATGGGCGTGTACGACGGCCTGCGCGAGCGCGGGCTGCGCATCCCCGACGACGTCGCCGTGATCGGCTTCGACAACCAGGACGTCATCGCCGCCCACCTGCGTCCCACCCTGTCCACGGTCGCGCTGCCGCACTACGAGCTCGGCGCCGCGGGCGTGCGCATGCTCCTCGGCGTCGACCCTGCCCCGGACGACGAGCCCCGTCTCGTCGCCTGCCCGCCGGTGCTCCGGCACTCGGTCTGAGGAGAGGATCCCGTGCAGACGACGAGCACCGGCGCACCGCGCCCCAGCTTCCACTTCACCCCACGGCAGCACTGGATGAACGACCCCAACGGGCTCGTGCACCACGGGGGCCTGTGGCACCTGTTCTTCCAGCACAACCCTGAGGGTCCCGACTGGGGCAACATGAGCTGGGGCCACGCCACCAGCCCCGACCTCGAGCACTGGACCGAGCTCCCCGTGGCGATCGCCCACCGGCCCGGTGAGCAGATCTACTCCGGCTCCGTCGTCGCATCGCGCACGGGCGACGACGTGCTCACCGCGTACTACACGAGCGCCTACGACGACGGCCACCAGGCGCAGTCCCGCGCGACCAGCGTCGACGGGGGCCTCACCTGGGACCTGGACCCGACCAACCCGGTCCTCGACCGAGGGACGACAGCCTTCCGGGACCCCAAGGTGATCCGCTACGACGACGGCGGCACCCCGCGCTGGATCATGCTGACCGTCGAGGCCGACGACCGGCAGGTCCTGCTCTACTCCTCGACCGACCTGGTGACGTGGGAGCACCTGAGCACGACGGGCCCCTTCGGGGCGACAGGCGTCGTGTGGGAGTGCCCTGACCTGGTCAGGCTGCCGCTGGACGGAGACGCCGACGACTCCCGGTGGGTGCTGCTGCTCAGCACCAACCCCGTCGGCGAGGACCCTGATCCCGCGGGCTCGTCGATGCACTACGTCGTCGGGCACCTCGACGGGACCTCCTTCGTGCCCGAGGTCCCCGAGGTCCGCCGGCTCGACCACGGGCGGGACTACTACGCGGCCGTCACCTTCGACGACGCCCCGGACGGCGAGGCCGTCACGATCGGCTGGATGAGCAACTGGCACTACGCCCGGGTGTTCCCCTCGGCACCGTGGCGGGGCGCGATGTCGCTGCCGCGCACTCTGGCGCTGCGGACGGTCGACGGGCGACCCACGCTCGTGCAGTCGCCGCCGGCCTTCGTCCGCGGGTACCTCGACCGCGTGCTGCCGACGGCGCTGCTGGTCGACGACCAGCCGGCTGATCTGCACCTCTCCGGGCACTCGCTCGTCGAGCTGCGGTGGGACCCCTCGGCCACCGGCGTGGTCAGCATCCGGCTGCGGGGCGAGGAAGACGCCTTCGTGGACCTCATGCACGACCCTCACGGCAGGACGCTGTCCCTGACCCGGGGTGGACCAGCAGCTGAGGCCGTGCACCCCGACTTCCCCTCGACGAGCACGGTCCCGCTGTCCGGCGACGGCCCGGCCCGGCTGCTCCTGAGCCTCGACGGCCCGCTGCTCGAGGTCTTCGTCGGCGACGGCGATGCCACGGCGTCGAACCTGGTCCTCCTCGGTGCCCGTGGTGTGACCCTGAGCCTCGAGGCGGCACGGCCCGGCACCCTGCACGCCGCCGTGGTCGACGTCAGCGCTCACCGGGAGACCAGCATGCCCGTCCCCGCCGCCGCACTCGGCTGACCACAGCCGCGCTCGGCTGACCGCAGCCGCGCTCGGCCCAGCGCAGCCGCTCCAGCACCCCCACGACGCCGGTCCGCCGGCCGCAGCACCCACCGATCCCCCTGCACAGCACCGCACCGAGGGGCCGATCCGTCGCGCCCACCACCTCCGAGAGGAACCCGCAATGATGCCGTCCATCTCACGCCGCACAGTGCTCCGAGGAGCCGGGACCGGGGCGCTCGCCCTGGCCTTCGGCAGTGCCCTCACCGGCACCGCCCGGGCAGCGCAGGGCTCGCTCCGCGCCGTCTACCACATGACTCCGCCGAGCGGCTGGCTCTGCGATCCGCAGCGCCCTGTCACCACGGGCGGGGCCTACCAGCTGTACTACCTGCACTCCGGCCAGAACAACGGACCCGGAGGCTGGGACCACGCGACCACGACCGATGCTGTCACCTTCACCCACCACGGGACCGTGATGCCGCTGCAGCCCGACTTCCCCGTGTGGTCAGGCTCGGCTGTCGTGGACACCGCGAACACCGCCGGCTTCGGCGCCGGGGCTGTCGTCGCGCTGGCGACGCAGCCGACAGACGGTGTCCGCAGGTACCAGGAGCAGTACCTGTACTGGTCGACCGACGGCGGCTTCAGCTTCACCGCGCTGCCCGACCCTGTCATCGTCAACACCGACGGGCGTGCCGCCGTCACGCCCGCCGAGATCGAGAACGCCGAGTGGTTCCGCGACCCCAAGATCCACTGGGACTCCGCCCGGGCCGAGTGGGTCTGCGTGATCGGACGCCTGCGCTACGCCGCGTTCTACACCTCGCCGAACCTGCGCGACTGGACGCTGCGCCGCAACTTCGACTATCCCGACCACGCTCTCGGAGGCATCGAGTGCCCCGACCTCTTCGAGATGACGGCCGACGACGGCACCCGCCACTGGGTGCTCGGGGCCAGCATGGACGCCTACGGCGTCGGCCTGCCGATGACCTACGCCTACTGGACGGGGACCTGGGACGGCGAGCAGATGGTCGCCGACGACCTCACCCCGCAGTGGCTCGACTGGGGCTGGGACTGGTACGCGGCGGTCACCTGGCCGTCGCTCGACGAGCCCGAGACCAAGCGGCTCGCGATCGCCTGGATGAACAACTGGAAGTACGCCGCCCGTGACGTCCCGACCGACGTGAGCGACGGGTACAACGGGCAGAACTCGGTCGTCCGCGAGCTGCGGCTCGCCCGCCAGCCTGGTGGCTGGTACAGCCTGCTCAGCACCCCCGTCCCGGCGTTGAGGGACCACGTCACCGCGACCACCACCCTCCCAGACCGCACCGTCGACGGCAGCGTCGTCCTCCCGTGGGAGGGACGCGCCTACGAGCTCGAGCTCGACATCGCCTGGGACAGCGCGACGAACGTGGGCGTGTCCGTCGGCCGTTCAGCCGACGGCTCGCGCCACACGAACATCGGCAAGCACGGCGCCGAGCTCTACGTGGACCGCGGGCCGTCCGACCTCGCCGGGTACTCGCTCGCGCCCTGGTCGCGAGCCGCCGCCCCGATCGACGCCGACGCGCGGTCGGTGCACCTGCGCATCCTCGTCGACACCCAGAGCGTGGAGGTCTTCGTCGACGCCGGCCACACCGTGCTCTCCCAGCAGGTCCACCTGACCGCGGCAGACACCGGCATCTCGCTCTACACGGACGGCGGCTCCGCAACCTTCACGGGCATCACCCTGCGGTCCTTCGGCGACGTGGCCTAGCGGCGCGAGGCGGCGACGGGTCGTCTGCGTGCCCCGCAGACGACCCGTCGTCGCATCAGCGCACCTCGGCGACCACGTCCCGGATGGCCTCGACGACGATCTCGGGCTGGTCACGCATCACCAGGTGCCCGCTCTCGGCAGCGACCACCAGCCGGCTCGCGCTCGAGAGGTCGAGGAGCCGGCGCTGCCCGTCCTGCCAGATCGCCTCGACCTCCTGCCCGGCCTCGGTGCTGAGCCCGGCCGCCGCGTAGTCCTGAGCGACGCCGCGGGCGACGACCACCAGGGGCAGTCCTCCCAGATCCTGGCCGCGGACGGCGTCCTCGGTCGAGCCGACGAGGTCCGCCTCCTCCTGGCGCACCCGGAAGAACTCCGGGTCTGCGACGACGTCGACGAACCTGTCCTGGTCCTCCGGATCGACGCTGCCGGCCAGCAGGGTCCCGGCGAAGAGCCGCATCGCCCCGGTCTCGGTGAGCGCCGACAGCAACCAGACGGGCGGGTTCCCTGCGAAGCCCTCGGCCTCGAGGATCGGCGCCGTCCGGGCCGCGTCGTCCTCCGGGCGGGCGTCGACGAGCACGAGGCCCGTCACCTCGTCCGGGTAGCGCTCGGCGAAGAGCCGGGAGAACAGACCGCCCATCGAGTGCCCGACGAGGACGTACGGACCGTCGAGGCCTGCTGCCGTGAGGGCGTCGTGCAGCTCGGCGACGATGTGCTCGCCGGTCCGCGAGGTTGTGGCCGGCTCGCTCCACCCGGTGCCTGCTCTGTCGTACGAGACGACCGTCGCGACGTGGGCGAGCCCCGCCGGGACGTCGCGCCACGACAGGCTGGTCTCCCCGCTGCCCGCCTCGAGCACGACGACGGGTGCCCCGGCGGGCCCCGGGGTCACCTGGAGGTGCAGGGACGTCGTCCCGACGTCGACGAGCACACCCGGAGCCGGGAACCTGTCGGCCGCCCCGGCCGAGGCGACCCGCTCGTAGACCACCCCGGCGAGGACCAGGAGGACGAGCACGACAAGAAGCCCGGTGACGGCCCTCGTGAGGCGGCGCCCGAGACTGCGGCGAAGACGGGAGGGACGGGGAGCGCGGGCAGGACGGGGAGGACGTAGGGCGTGTGAGGTCGACATCCCTCGATCGTGGTCGCCGGGGTGCCGTCCTCGCGTCGGCTGACCAGGCGACCCGATGTCGCCCGATCGGCCGACAGGCCGGCGGACCCGGCGCCCGGCAGGACCTCGGTCACCGCGACCGCGGCGCCCTCAGGTGACGACCTCGCCCGATGCCCGCGGGCTGGGGTCCCGGGGGCCTGCGACGACCTCAGGACTTGAGGGCCTGAGCCAGCATCACGAGGATGCCGCTCGGACCACGCAGGTACGTGAGCCTGTACAGGTCCTCGTAGGTGGCGACCCCGCGGAGCGGGTAGCAGCCGTGCGTCGCGGCGATCGCGAGGGCAGCGTCGAGGTCGTCGACCGAGAAGGCGACCCTGTGCATGCCGATCTGGTGCGGCAGCGTCGGCTCGGTCTCGAGGGCCACCGGGTGGATGTACTCGAAGAGCTCGAGGCGCCCCTGACCGTCGGGGGTCTCGAGCATCGCGATGCGTGCGTGGTTGCCGTCGAGCCCGACAGCGGTGTCAGCCCACTCGCCGCTGACGGTGTCCCGGCCGATCGCGGTCAGGCCGAGGTCGGTGAAGAAGGCGACCGTGGCGTCCAGGTCTCGGACGGCGATCCCGACGTTCTCGAGCTTGATGGTCATAGGGGAACGCTAGCGCCGTCAGCGCGCAGCCGACAGACCCAGCCTCGGTCGCGGTCTTACCTGCCGACGTCGGGCGTCAGAGCATCCCCGTGAGCACCCCGCCGTCCGCTCGGACCGTCGCCCCGTTCGTCGCCGACGCGAGAGGGCTCGCCAGGTAGGCGACGAGCGAGGCGATCTCGTCAGGGTCGATGAAGCGTTCGAGGAGCGTCGTCCGGTTCTGACCGATGATCGAGGCCTTGACCGCGTCTTCGGGCGCGGACTGGGCTGCTGCGACCGACCGGACCACGTCTGCGACACCGTCCGAGTAGGTCGGGCCGCCGAGGACGGTGTTGACCGTCACGGCTGTGCCGCGGGTGCGCTTGGCGAGGCCGTTGCCGAGCGCGATCATCGCGGCCTTGGTGACCCCGTAGTGGATCATGTCGGCCGGGACGTTCACCCCGGACTCGCTGCTGATGAACACGATGCGGCCCCGACCGCGCTCGAGCATCCCCGGCAGCACCTGACGGGAGAGCCGTACCCCGCTCATCAGGTTCACCTCGAGGTAGCGCATCCACTCGTCGTCGGTCACCGACTCGAGCTCCGCGAGTCCGAAGAGGCCGACGTTGTTGACGAGGACGTCGACGTCTCCGAGCTCGTCGACGAGCGACCTCACCGACGCAGGGTCGGTGAAGTCCGCGACGATCCCGCGGTGATCAGCGCCAGGGTGAGCGCGTCGCAGGTCGGCGACGACAGCGTCGACAGTCTCCTGGGTGCGCCCGTTGACGACGACCCTCGCGCCTTCGGCGGCGAGCCTCGACGCCACGGCACGGCCGATGCCCCGGGTCGACCCGCTGATGAATGCCGTCATGCCGTGCAGCTGCAGATCCATGAGCTCTCCTCTGACTCTCCCCGACATGACTTGCCTGGGAAAGTCAGACTACGGAGATTTGCTTGCCTGAGCAAGTCCGTAGACTGGGCGCATGCCCGCCTCCTCGTCCGGTCTCAGCCGTGATCACCTCGCCGCCTGGGCCTCCTTGGCCACCGTGCTCGAACGCCTCCCGACAGCACTCGACGCCCAGCTGCGGCGGGACCACGACCTGAGCCACTACGAGCACGGGCTGCTCTACGCGCTCGACAGCTCGACCGAGAGGTCGCTGCGCATGAGCACACTCGCCGGCTATGCCAGCAGCACGCTGTCCAGGCTGTCGCGGGCGATCTCCCGGCTGGAGACGAAGGGCTGGGTCCAGCGCTCCCCAGACCCGACCGACGGTCGCTTCACCCTCGCGATCCTCACGGACGAGGGGCACGACCTCGTCGTCCGCTCGACACCCGCGCACCACGCCCTCGTCGAGGAGCTCGTCTTCGCCCCGCTCTCCGAGGCACAGGTGCACCAGCTCGCGACCATCAGCGCGGCGGTCGCGACGACCATCGACCCGACTGCCGCCTGGACGCCGCCGGAGCACGGCTGAGGAAGACCTCCGAGCACGCGGGACCACGTGCGGCTCGGCGACCATGAGCAGCTCGCCATCATGTGCGGCTCGGCGGCCGCAGGTCCTGCCTCTCGGAGCGTCGCGACCTCGCGGTACGGTCTGCGGATGACCACTCCCCCCGACGACGCGCGACGCGGCTCTCGCACCGTCGAGTGGTGGGACCGCCAGCAGGTCCCGCTCTACCTTCTCGCCATCGCCATGGGTGCGGCCATCGGCTCGGCCCTCCCTCAGGTGGCGTCGACGCTCGAGCAGGCGATCACCCCGGCACTCGCGCTGCTGCTCTTCGCGACGTTCTCGGGCGTCCCGCTCATCGAGGTGGGCCGGGCCTTCCGGGACCTGAGGTTCTTGACCACGGTCCTCCTGGCGAACTTCCTCGTCGTGCCCGTCGTGGTCTTCGGGCTCTCGCGGTTCGTCGCGGACGACCAGGGGCTGCTGCTCGGTGTGCTCCTCGTGCTCCTGACCCCGTGCGTCGACTACGTCATCGTCTTCACGGGGCTCGCAGGCGGAGCACGTGCGAGGCTGCTGGCTGCCGCTCCCCTGCTGATGCTCGTCCAGATGCTCCTGCTGCCGGTCTACCTCTCTCTCTTCGCAGGTCCTGAGGTCCTCGAGGTCGTCGACGTGCGCCCCTTCGTCGAGGCCTTCGTCGTGCTGATCCTCGTCCCCCTCGCAGCGGCTGCCGGAGTCCAGGCCCTCGCCCGGGGCCGGCGGGGACAGCGTGACCGTCGAACCATCGGGGCGATCGCCGGAGGAGCCGTCGAGAGGGCGACGGCCGCAGCGATGGTCCCGCTGATGATGCTCACCCTCGTGGTCGTCGTCGGGTCGCAGATCGCAGCCGTCGGTGCCGAGGTGCGCTTCCTCGCGCGCGTCCTGCCGCTCTACGTGGCCTTCGTCGTGGTCGCCGTGGCCGTCGGAGTCCTCGCGAGCCGCGTCGCACGCCTGGACGTCCCCGCAGCCCGGGCCGCAGTGTTCTCGGTCGCGACCCGCAACTCCCTCGTCGTCCTGCCGCTCGCGCTCGCCCTCCCCGAGAGCCTCTCGATCGCACCCCTCGCGGTCGTCACGCAGACCCTCGTCGAGCTCGTCGCGATGGTGGTCCTCGTGCGGGTCGTGCCTCTCGTGGTCCGGGACACAGGAGCCACGCACTCACGCTGACCCCTCCCGCCGCGTCAGCGGCTGGAGGCAGGCCTGAGACCGTCGAGCAGCACCTGGACGAGGAGCGAACGGTCGTCGGGCGAGCCGAGACGCACAGCGTGCTCGATCCCGCAGACGAGGTGCGCGAGGTGGTCGACAGTGAGGTCGGCCCTGACGGCCCCGGCATCGCGAGCAGCCTCGAGCACGGAGGCGAAGGTCTCGAAGATCTCGCGCTTGGCCTCCCGGACAGACTCCGTCTCGTCCTCGGGCGAGAGGAGCACCGCCTGGAGACCACCGTCCTCGAGCTGGAGCGCGAGGGCAGAGCGCAGGTAGAGCGCGAGACCTGCTCCCGGGTCGGGGTCTGCTGCTGCCCGACGAGACGTCACGAGCATCTCGTCGAGAGTCTCGGCGGAGAGCGCCTCGACAAGAGCATGGACCGTCGGGAAGTGCCTGTAGACCGTCCCGACCCCGACTCCGGCGTCGCGGGCGACGTCGTTGAGCCGCAGGGCTGCGCGGTCGTGGGTCCGGGCGACCTCGAGGATCCGCGCTCTGCTGCGCGCGGCATCGGAGCGGAGGGCTGACATACGACCACCCTACTCCAAACGGATGGCGTATCCGTTCTTGTGCTAGCGTCCAGATGGATAAGTCATCCACTTGAGAGACGAGGACTTCATGACCTGGGACCCTTCGCGCCTGCCAGACCAGACCGGGCGCACTGTCGTCGTCACCGGCGCCACGGCCGGGATCGGCTACTTCGCCGCGGAGCAGCTCGCCGCGGC
Organism: Sanguibacter biliveldensis; assembly: GCF_033798665.1. NCBI lineage: Bacteria > Bacillati > Actinomycetota > Actinomycetes > Micrococcales > Sanguibacteraceae > Sanguibacter > Sanguibacter biliveldensis. The sequence continues at coordinate 1,376,012 of NZ_CP138359.1, read as the reverse complement.
CGGTGCCGACGTCGTGCTCGCCTCGCGCTCGCAGGACAAGCTCCGACGCGCCGCTGACGCTGTCCGCAGCCGGGCGCCCCACGCATCGGTGCGGACCGTCGTGCTCGAGCTCGGGTCGTCGGCCTCGGTCGACGCGGCCGCTGCCGAGCTCGCCGCGCTCCCCCGCCTGGACGCCCTCCTGCTCAACGGCGGCGTGATGAGCATGGATCGGACCGCCACGACCGAGGACGGGCTGCCGCTCATCCTCGGGACCCACGTCGCCGCGAGCGCGAGGCTGCTGGCACGGCTGCTGCCGTCCCTCGCCGCGACAGCCTCCGCGCACGGGAGCCTGAGCCGGGTCGTCCACACCTCGACGGGCTTCGTCCAGATGCTCCGTCTGCGCACCGACGACCTGCAGCACGTGCCGAGGCTGGGGATCACGGCGTACACCAAGGCCAAGACCGCGACCGAGATCTTCGCCTTCGAGCTCGACCGCAGGCTCCGCGCCGCTGGCTTGCCCGTCGCCTCCGTGGTGACCCGGCCGGGCGTGGGGGTCGACGCGAAGACCCCCGAGCGCCCGGGGGTCCGGGATGCGACGACACCCTACCAGCGCAACCCCTACACCCCGTGGGCGCAGGGGAAGGACACCGCCGCCTGGTCAGCGGTCAGGGCGCTCACCGACCCGCAGGTGAGCGGCGGCGAGTACTTCTCGCCGAGCGGGAGGCTGCGGGGCGCCCCCGTCTCGATCCCGCTGCCGGCCAGGACCGCCGCCCCGGCCGGCGACACCGCTGAGCGCCTGTGGCGCCAGGTCGAAGACCTCGCGGGCGTGACGATCGACGTCGCCGACCTCGCCTCACGTCCAGCTCCGTAGGCACCGCACCAGGTCAACGGCCCCCGGTGAGCCTCCTGCTGCGCTGGGCGACCCCAGCGGTCCCGTAGGGGTAGTCGTCGACCTGCGGCGCGCTCGCGTCGGTCAGCCGGGTGGTCTCGTCCTCGGTCAGCACGAGGTCGGCTGCCGCGAGGTTGTCGCTCAGCTGCTCGACGGTCCGGGCACCGAGGATCACCGAGGTGACGGCCGGCCTGTCGGCGAGCCAGGACAGCGCGACCTGCGAGGCGGAGACGCCACGGGCGTCGGCGATCTCGCGGAGCGTGTCGACCACGCGCCAGGTGCGCTCGTCGTCGTTGCGGCCCTGCCACGCCTCCATGCCGCGCTGCGGGTTCTCGCCCAGACGCGTCGCACCCGAGGGCGGGACGTCGCGCTCGTACTTGCCGGTGAGCCATCCGCCCGCGAGCGGCGACCAGGGCAGCAGCCCGATCCCGGCGTCGAGGGAGGCGGGCACGACCTCGTGCTCGATGTCGCGGACCAGCAGGTTGTACTGCGGCTGGAGCGTCACGGGCGCTGCCCAGCCGTGGGCGGCGGCGGTGTGCACGGCCTTGGTCAGCTGCCAGCCGAGGTAGTTGGAGAACCCGTAGTACGAGATCTTGCCGGCCGTCACGGCGTCGTCGAGGAACCTCAGCGTCTCCTCGAGCGGGGTCACGGCGTCCCAGGCGTGCATCTGGTAGAGGTCGACGTGCTCGACCCCGAGCCGCCGCAGCGACGCGTCGAGGGCGTCGCGCAGGTGGCGCCTGGAGAGCCCGAGATCGTTGGGGCCCTCCCCCATGGGGAAGCGGCCCTTCGTCGCCAGGACGACCTGCGAGGCCTCGGTCGGGTGCGTGGCGAGCCAGCGCCCGATGATCTCCTCCGAGGCACCGCCGCTGTAGACGTCGGCGGTGTCGACGAAGGTGCCGCCAGCCTCGACGAAGGTCTCGAGGATCGCGCCGGAGGTGGCTTCGTCGGCCTCCGAGCCGAAGGTCATGGTCCCGAGGCAGTGGCTGGACACGACTGCGCCGCTGCGGCCGAGGGTGCGGTACTGCATGGAGGACTCCTGTGTCGTCGAAAGTGTGGGACCCGTCCAGCCTCTCCCGCTCGTCGCAGGACCGCCAGCGGGCCGAGGTCCGCCCGCGTAGACTCGGGCGACCAGCCGCGCGCCAGCGGCCGAGAGCCGGGGGGCACGCATGAGACGACCGCAGAACCGATCGATGCACCCGTGGGGCGCCTGGATCGGTGTCGCGTACATCGCCCTCGGCGCCTGGTGGTTCGTCGACGGCGCGACGACACTGGGCGCGTGCTTCGCGGTCCTCGGCATCGCATCCATCGTGGTGCACCGCCGACGCTCCGCAGCCACCACCGCGTCGGAGGCACCACGGTGAGCAACCTCCCGCGCATCTCCACGGTCCCCGTCGAGGCCTGGACCGGCCCCGAGGACGATCCTGTCCCCGTGTGGCGTCGGATCGCCTCCTTCGCCGCCCCCTTCGCCGTGGTCGCGCTCGTCTGGGCCTTCGTGCCGTGGGCTGCGCCGTGGCTCGTCGTCGCTGTGGTCGCCGTCGTGGCCGTCGTCCAGACCGTCCGCGACGTCCGCAGGGCGCAAAGACGAGGCCGCCGCGCCTCCTAGTCAGCGCGAACCCGGAGGCGAACAGCCACCGCTGCTCGAACACCTGTACGATCGGTGGATGACCAGCAGACCGCTGCTGCACGCCGACGCCGACGCGTTCTTCGCCTCGGTCGCCCTGCGCGGGCGACCCGACCTCGTGGGTGTGCCGGTCGCCGTGGTCGCGCACGTCTTCGTCGCGAGCGCGAGCTATCCGGCGCGTGCTCTCGGCGTCACCAGCGGCATGCTGGCCGACGAGGCACTGCGACGACACCCGGGGCTGGTGCTGCTCGACGTGCCGCGCGCGGAGGTCGAAGAGGTCGGCGACGCCCTGTTCGACCTCTTCCACGAGTGCGCCCAGGCGGTCGAGCCCGGGTCGGTCGAGGAGGCCTTCCTCGACGTCGGGACCGACGACTGGGACGAGGCCGTCGAGGCCGGCCGCACGCTCAGGCGCCGTGCTGCCCACGAGCTCGGCATCCCGGTGAGCGTCGGGGTCGGTCGCACCAAGCTCATGGCGAAGCTCGCCTCGCGGGCCGCGAAGCCCGACGGGCTGCACGTCATCAGCCCGCAGCAGGAGACGTCGCTGCGCAGCTCCCTCGCCCTCGCCGACGTCTGGGGCGTGGGGGCGACGACCCGAGAGCGCCTGGCCCACCTCGGCGTGGAGCACCTCGCCGACCTCGACACCGTCCCACGCGCCATGCTCCAGCAGTCCTGCGGCACGGCGATGGCACGCAGGCTCTGGCAGATCCGCGAGGGCACGGACGACGCGACCGTGCGCACGGTCGAGGCCCGGTCGACCCTCACCGCCGAGGGGTCGACCTCCGGCTACGGTCGCGCGGACAAGAGCACCGGGCAGGTCGTCGACGCGTGCGTCGAGAGGGTGTGCCACCGGGCTGCCCGGGCCGGGCTCGTCGCGACGGGTCTGGCTCTCGCGCTGCGGTCGGAGGGAGCCGGGGCGGCGACGGTGCTGCGACGAGGTGGCGATGCCACGGCCGACCCGAAGGTGTGGCGCACGGTCGCGCATGATCTCCTCCGGCCTGACGAGGCACCGGCGGCCACGACGGTCAGAGCCACGCTCACCGGCCTCCTGCCGTCAGACCGGGTCCAGCCGACGCTCTTCTGAGCCTCGGTCAGGAGATCGTCAAGGTCACATCGCTCCTGGGTCTGGGCCGCATCGGCACGACGAGGCCCCGACCGCGACGGTCGGGGCCTCGTCGTGCTGCGCCGTCTCGCTCGTCCGCGAGATCTCAGCCGGTCACGGGCATGTCAGGGCGTCGAGCCCTGCACGGTGTCGCGCGACTCCTGGGCCTGCCCCTGGACGGACTCCTGGGCGTGCTGCGCCTGGTCCTTGACCTGCTCGGCACCGTGACGAGCCTCTTCGGCCACGTTCTGGGCCCCGCTCGTCGCGGTCTGCTTGACGCTCTGCGCACCGGCAGCGGCGGTCTCCTTGACTGCTGCGGCGGCCTCGGTCGCCGGCTGCTGGAGGGCGTTGCCGATGTCCCGAGCAGCGTCCTTGACCTCCTGGGCGGCGTGCTGGACGCCCTCGTCCTCCTTGACCGTCCGGACCGCGTCCTTCTCGGTCCGGCTGGCGGGCAGCATCGCAGCGGCGAGCATGCCAGCCCCGAAGGCGACCAGCCCGGCGGCCAGGGGGTTGCCCTGCGCCTTGCGGCGGACGTCGCCGGGAGCGTTCCTGGCGGCGTCAGCGGCCGAGCTCCCCGCGTCGCGGACGCTCTGCGCAGCGCCGTGCGCGGCGTCGCTCGCAGAGTCGCCAGCACCCGATGCGGCGCCGAAGACCTTGTCCTTGACGTCGCTCACGGCGGAGCGCACCTTGTCAGTCTGGCGCTGGGCGATCTTGGAAGGGCTAACCTTCTCCTCCAGGTTGTCGACGTCCTCGCTGAGCGCAGCGCGGGTCGCCTCGATGTCGGCGCGGATCTGGTCCGGGTCGTTGGTCGTCATGATCGTTCCTGTCCTTTGAGCGCGTCGGGGATCTTCTTGAGGGAGTCCGCGGTCTGCGGGAGGCCCTTCGTCTTCTGGAGCTCCTTCTTGCCTCGGAGCGCCAGCACAGCCGCGATCACGGCCCAGATGAGCGTGACGATCAGCGCGGCCCAGCCGAGGGCCGGTTCGCGGTCGCCCTCGCCGAGGAGGGCACCGAGCACCCACCAGAGCGTCAGCGAGAGGAAGAGCAGCACGAAGTGCGCCGCCCAGGCCGCTCCACCGAGCAGGCCCGCGCCCGTCCCGGCCTTCTTGGCGCTCTCGGTCGCCTCGGCCTTCGCGAGGGCGACCTCTTGCCGGATGAGCGTCGACAGGTCGCGGGTGACCTCGCCGAACAGCTGGCCGACGCTGGCGTCCATCGGGTCGTGCGGTGGCGGCGGCGGGGCGGCAGCCGGTGGTACCGAAGGAGGGGTGGTCATCGCAGCTCACCGCCGTCGAGCGTGGTCGCTCCGGGCTGAGAAGAGGTGGGGACGTGCCCCGCGGTCCGAGTCCCGTCAGCGCTCGTGGTGCCCGTGCCGTAGCCCGACTCGGTCCCGTGCTCGCTGCCGGCCCCGTAGCCGGCCTCGGCGGTCGACCCGCTCGGGACCGCCCCGCCGGCGTAGCCCGTCGTGCCGTAGCCGTCGACGGACGGTGACGGCACCGGGGGCACCCCGCCGTCTGACGCAGCCCAGGCCGAGGTCCCCTCACCCGAGGTGGCGGTCGACGACCGTGCACCGCTCGTGCTCGTCCCCGAGGTCGAGCCCGTGCTCGTGCTCGTGCTCGTCGAGGAGCTGCCCGAGTCGTCCTTGAGGCTGCGGGCCACGCGACCGGCGACCAGGCCGAGCCCGGCTGCGATCGCCAAGAACGTCCCAGGGGACCGACGCGCGAACCGCGAGACGTCGCCGAGCACCTCCTCGGGGCTGCGGTCCTCGAGCCAGGTGCTCGCGGTCGAGAGGTACCCGGAGGCTCGGCGCGCGAGGTCGCTCGCGATGCCCGGGTCGTCGCTGGCCGACGCCATGGTGCTCAGCTCGTCCGAGACCGTCTTGGCGCCGAGGGAGAGCCGCTGCAGCTGGACACCGGCTCCCTCCGCGAGCTCGGACCGGCTCTGCTGCCACAGGTCACGGACCTGGGTCTTGGCCTCGGCCAGGGTCTCCTTGACACGCTCGGTCGCCTCGGCCGTCGTGTCGTGGGCCATCGACTTCTCGGCGTCGAGCACGGAGCTGGCCGCACCCTTCGCGGACGACGCGAGGTCGGAGGCCTCGTCCTTCGCCGTCCCGGCGACCGACGCCGCCTCGTCCTTGGCGGTCTCGGCGACGTGCGCCGCCTTCTCACGGGCTCCGCCGGAGCTGTCGTCGCTGGAGTCACCGTCGGTGTCGCCGGACCCGTTGGTCGTCGCCACGTCGACAGCCCCGTCCCCCGGTGCGAGCTCGTCGATCGACGGCTCTTCTTCGAAGCGCGTGCCGCCGAAAACGGTGTCCTCCGGGGCGGTGTCACGGTGAGCACCGCCGTAGCCGTCACCGCCCGGGGCCGTCGGGGCTGGCGGGACAGAGCCGTATCCCGCCGAGGTCTGAGGCTCCACGGGGTCGGTCGGGTACCGCGGGCTGCTGTAGGGATCCGTCATGATCGTTCCTCTCAGGTGTGCAGGCGATGCTGGAGAGGAGGCGCCCGGGACCAGCCCGGGCGCCTCGGTCAGGTAGCTGTCAGGTCAGGACTTCTCTGACGGCGGGATCGGTCCGTAGACCGGCTGGACCTCGGCCATCTCGATGTCGGCCGTCGCCTGGATGAGCGAGAGCAGCTCGGGGTCGAGGCCGGGTGCGAACTCTTCGAAGCGCTCCTCGGCGATCGTCGAGGGCACGCCCTCAGGGGCCTGCTCGGTCGCGTCGAGCTCGGTGCCGTCGTTCGACGGCGACATGCCGCGGAAGATCTTCCCGGCCTCGGAGAGCCCGGTGAGGTCGAAGGTGTACTGCTTGCTCTGCAGACCGAGGTCCACGAGCTTCTTCACCTCGGGGAACTTCTCGGCGTTGGTCTTCGGGATCGGCAGCAGCTTGCCCCAGTCCACACCCAGGGTCTCGAGGGCCTTGGCGTAGGCGTTCTCGTGGGCCTGGTCACGGACGATGAGGTACGAGATCGTCGAGCGCGCCGTCTTGTTCTCGGTCATCTCGTAGATCCGGCACTTCTGCAGGCGTCCCGTGGACTCGAGCATGAGGTTGTACAGCAGGTCGAGCACGAGGTTGCCGGAGTTGTAGACGTAGCTGCCGCTCCACGGGTTGCCCGCAGAGTCGACGGGCAGGGCGCCCTGCGCGGCCACGAGGTAGTGGTGGATGTTCCCCTCGTCGAGAGCCATCCGCAGCGGGATGTCGCCGCCGCCGCCCGGGGAGTCGAGCGGGTCGGTCTTCTTGCCGTTGTAGCGGGGAGAGCCGTCGAGCAGGCGGGAGATGGTCGTCCCGATGAGCTCGACGTGGCTGATCTCCTCGGTGCCGATGCCCTGGAGCAGGTCGCGGTAGGGCTTCCCAGCAGCACCACGGAAGTTCATGCTCTGGAACAGGTACTGCATCATGGTCCGCATCTCGCCGAACTGGCCGCCGAGTCCCTCCTGGAGGGCGTTCGCTGCTGCCGGGTCGGGCTCGTCGGGGATGATCTCGTGGATGAGTCGCTGGACGTGCAGGTACACGGTGGTTCCCTTCGTCGTGCTCCCGCGGCCTGCCGGGGGACGAGCGCACGAGGGTGCGCTCGACCACCCCGGTGGCTCGAGAGAGTCGGGGTGCTGAGGGTGGGAGAGGTGGTGCTGATCAGCGCGCTGCGTCGCGTCGCTCGGAGCCTCGCCGCCGTCATGACGAGGGATGACCGGCTGCCCTGTCCGGGTCCAGCGGGTCTTCACCCACTGTAGGACCGGCGGTGGCTCTGCGCGCGGCGAGGCCCGCGCGCACCCCGACGAGGTCGCTCGTCGACGAGAGGAGCCAGGTCCGCACGGTGCGGTGACCTCGCGACCCAGCACGGTCTGTCGCGAGGACCGCTGCGTGGGTCCCGGCGGAGCAACCCGTGGGATCATGCTCGGGTGCGTATCTTCGTCGCCGGCGGGTCCGGTGTCCTCGGCCGAGCCGTCATCCCTCTGCTGGCGGGGCAGGGGCACGAGATCACCGCCACCTCCCGCTCGTCGAGCAAGGCTGGTCTGCTCCGTGGCCTCGGCGCGACCGCGGTCCCGCTCGACGCCTTCGACCGCGAGGCGACCATCGCGGCCGTCGCCGGGGCTCGCCCGGACGCGGTCCTGCACCTCATGACCGACCTCGGCACCGGAGACTCGGCGAGCAACGCCAGGCTGCGGACCCTCGGCACGAGGAACCTCGTCGACGCCGCCCGGGCGAGCGGCGTCTCCAGGTTCGTCGGCCAGAGCATCGCCTGGGTCTACCCACCGGCGACCGACCCGGCGACCGAGACGGACCCGCTCGACCTGGACGCCGCGGAGCCTCGCCGGACGACTGTCGCCGCCGTCACCGAGCTCGAGGGCGCGGTCCGGGAGCTGGCGGGCGGGGTGGTCCTCCGGTGCGGCCAGCTGTACGGACCTGAGACCTGGTACTCCCGCGACGGGCGGTACGGCCACGCCGCACGTGACGGTGAGCTTGTCGCGACGGAGACCGTGACGTCCTTCGTCCATGTCTCGGACGTCGCCCGGGCAGTGGTCCTCGCCCTCGGGTGGGAGGGCGGGGTGTGGAACATCGTCGACGACGAGCCTGCATCCGGGGTCGAGTGGGCCACGGGCTTCGCGCGCGCTCTCGGTGCGCCTGCACCTCGGCAGAGCACCTCCGGAGACGTCGGCCGCCCCGTGTCCAACGCTCGCGCCACCCGCGGCGGGCTCGCCCTCGCCCATCCTTCCTGGCGCGACGGCTTCACCACTCTCTAGGCCCTGTCGCACGCCCCGGGCGGCTGGGCACGGTCTGAGGCTCGCGCGTGACCGGGCGAATCTGGCGCGTCAGTCGATCGACTCCACGAGGCTCGGGTCCGTCGGGTCGGCCTTCTGCGTCGAGTTCACCCTGCGGTCGACGCGGTGCGTGGTCATGGTCTGCGCGACCTCGTCGGAGGAGGCTGTGACGCGGTCGGTCATCGTCTCCTTGTCCGCGAGAGCATCAGGGCTCAGCCACTCGCCCCAGAGGTCGGGGAGCACGAACACCGGCATCCTGTCGTGGATCTCGCCCGAGGCGTCCCGGGCCTCGCGGGTGATCACCGTGTAGGTGAGCGCCCACTCCCCCGATGCCGGGTCCTTGCGGGCGGCGTAGAGCCCTGCGGCGGCGAGCGGTCCGTCGGCGTGGATGTAGTGCGGCTGCTTGCCGCTCGGGGTGGTCTCCCACTCGTAGTAGCCGGTCATCGGCACGAGGCAGCGCTGGCTCGTGAACGCGGAACGGAACATGCCCGAGGTCGCCACGGTCTCGAGCCGCGCGTTGATCGGTCGTGGTCCGGAGTCCTTGGCCCACCCTGGACGCAGACCCCAGCGGGCGTAGTCGACCTCGCGGTGCAGCTCGTCGTCGAGCAGCCGCTCCCGGACGACCGGTGCGGGGTCGCTCGGCGCGACCGAGAAGAGGCCGGCCCAGTCGTAGGCCGTACCGGGGTTCGCGTCGAAGAACGCCATGAGGTCGTCGATCGCGATGTCGCTCGCGTACCTGCCGCACATGCTCCTGAGCGTAGGACGCACCGTGCCCACGGTCCAGGCCTCAGGATGCACGTTTCTTCACGATGTTGCACGTTCATGCGCTATTCTTCGAGCATGACGACCTCACTGATGATCGTGATCGCCGGCCCCTACGCCTCTGGGACCGGTGGCGACCCTGCTCTCGTGCGCCGGAACCTCGACAGGCTCGAAGAGGCGGCCTGGCCTCTCTTCGAGGCGGGCCACCTGCCGATGATCGGCGAGTGGGTAGCACTCCCTGTCCTCGCCAGCGCGGGCGCGAGCGGGCCTGACCACCCGCTCGCGGCCCAGGTCATGTACCCGACGGCCGCGCGGCTGCTCGAGCGCTGCGACGCTGTGCTCAGGCTCCCGGGTGAGTCACGGGGTGCCGACCAGGACGTGGCGATCGCCCGCGAGCGCGGCATCCCCGTCTACACAGACCTCTCCGAGGTCCCCGGGGTCGGGGCCCGCCCTGCAGGCACTGTCACTCTCTGACCCCACCTCGTGCCGGCGCGGCGAGGACCGTCGCCGGTGACGACCGGGGCGTGAGCTCGACCCGGTGAGCCCCGCAGGTGCAGCGGACGTACACGACCAGCCCTTCGCTCGTCGTGTGGGAGGACAGTCGGGACCACTCGTGGGTGTGCATGGACCCATGTTGATGTCATGAGTCAGGGGCATTCAACCATTACAGTCGAGAGATGATCTTCGATCACGACCACCAGGTCGGTCCGCTGCTCGCAGCGGCTCTCGTCAACGCGGACGGCGAGGAGAGCCTCGAAGGGCTGCTCGTGGAGCACCGCATCCGCCGCCCCGCCCTGTCACCTACCGACGCTCACGAGGTCGGCGCCTGGGCGGTGCGCCTGCGGCAGGTCTTCGAGGCCGAGAGCCCCGACGACAGGTGCGCCCGCGTGAACGCGCTTCTCGCCGAGATCTCGGGCGCGCTCTACCTCTCGACGCACGACGGCACCCCGCCGCACCTCCACCTCGCGCCCGACACAGACGGCATCACGGCACGGGTGCGCGCTGTCACCGCGGGAGGTCTGGCCTTCTTCATCGCCTCGGCGCACGGGCGACGCTTCGGCCTCTGCGCCCGCGAGCGCTGCGACCGTGCGTTCGTCGACGTGTCGCGCGGCGGACGCCAGCGCTACTGCAGCGCCCGCTGCGGCAACACCGACGCCGTCGCGCGGCACCGTCGAGCGCACGGCTGAACCGAGCATGCGGATCACGCCCCCGGGTCTTCGCCCTCAGCTGCCTCGCTCAGGGGTGAGGTCCAGCCGCCCGGCGGGCGAGGCACCTGAGCACCTCGTCGTAGACCTCCCCGTCGATCCGCCCTTCTCGCAGGGCAGCATCGAGCGTCTCGAAATAGCTCGTGGCCAGGGCCAGGTGGTCGTCGGCGCAGTCGGCCCGGCGGGCCTCCTCGAAGGGCCACGCCGCGAGCCGCGCGAGCCTCTCGTCGGTCGGGTCCTCGCCGACCCCGTCGACGAGCTTCTCGAGGTCGTCGCCGCACGGACCTGGCACGCCGCTCCGGCTCCGTCGTCCCGTCTCGCCTCGAGAGGTCATCGCACCGGTGCATCCCGGCGAGACGCTCCGCGGAGCCCCACCAGCGCGTCGACCACCAGGAAGGCCACGAGGCTCAGACCCACGAGCGGCAAGAACGTCCCGAGGGCAGCCGCACCGACGAGCGCGACGACCACGGCCCACCACGGGGCGCGCCGCAGCACCCCGCGCTCGGGCGGCTTGCCGACGCGACGGGGCCCGCGCCTGGGGCGGCGCTGCCACCACATCACGTAGCCCCACACGACCATCGCGGCGATCGCGGACCCTGCGACGAACAGCACGAGCTGGTTGGCGAGGCCGAACATCGACCCCATGTGCAGGTCGATCCCCCACCGGCTGAGCTTCGCGACGAGCGAGAAGTCGTCGAAGTCCACCCTGTCGACCACCTGCATGGTCTGCCCGTCGATCGCGACGGCGTCGACCTCGGTCGGGTACGACCTCTGGATCTCCTGCACCACCCAGGCTGTCCCTGCCTCGGTGGGTGGTCGGATCTCGACGAGCCCGGTGTCCACGTTCACGTCCTGCGCGATCGCGAGCACGGAGTCGAAGGCACCTCGGCTGACGGCAGCCGGGGCGACAGTCCCTGCTGGTGCGCCGCCGCCGTGGTGGCCCGCGTGCTCGTCCGGAGCATCACCACCCGCACCGCTGAGGTCTGTGCTCACCGCCGGGGTCGTCCACCCCACAGCTGCCCGCAGGTCCGAGACGTTGCCGCCTCCGTGCTCGGACCAGGTGATGCCCGTCGCGGAGAGGAACAGTGCGACCCCCACGACCCACAGGCCCGTGGTCGTGTGCCGCGACCTCGTCCTGGCATAGCCCGGGCCCGCCACGGCCGGTCGCCGCGCCGTCTTCAGGTGCGTCTTCATCAGCTGCGACCTCTTCAGCTGCGACTTCTTCCGCCGGGCACGCCAGCGCTGCGTCCCCCACAGCGCCAGGCCAGCCACCGCCACCACTCCCAGCCAGGACGCCGCGAGCTCGCTGTAGAGCCGACCCGGCTCCCCCAGGTGCAACGACCTGTGCAGCTGGGTCACCCACGTCCGCACGGGCAGCGCACCCGAGGTGCCGTAGGCGGTGAGGTCACCACGGATCTCGGCCGTCGCCGGGTCGACGAAGACCGCACGGGTCTCGCTCGCCCCGAGGTCGTCGCCCGCGTACATGACCCGCGTCGTGTCTCCGGGCTCAGGCGCCGGCCGGACGGCGACCAGCTGCTCGTCGGGTCCGACGTAGGCGTCGGCAGCGAGGATCTGCTCGCGCAGCGCGAGCTGGCTCGCCGCCGCCGGGGCGTGCAGCTCGTGGTCGTACACCGCCTGCTCGACCTGCGGGGTCAGCGCGTAGAGCGCGCCGCTCGCCGCGGCCACCAGGACGAAGGGACCGACGAACACCCCGGCGTAGAAGTGCAGCCGCAGCAGGAGCGGCGAGAGCCAGCCCGCACGGCGGGGCTGGCGTGCAAGGTCCGTCCCTGACGGCCGGTCTGCCGACGGCGCCCCGTCGAGCAGGACCGGACCTCGAGGCTCACCGGCGTCACCGGTCGCGCTCACGAGCCGTCACCGTCCCCGTCCCCGTCCCCGTCCCCGTCCCCGTCCCCGTCCCCGTCCCCGTCCCCGTCCCCGAGCAGCGTCTCCCCGACGAACCCGCCCTCGGAGCACCCTGGCGGGATCGCGAAGACCGCCGACCCGATCGGCGTGGTCCACTCGTTGAGCAGGTCGAGCTCGTCGAGCCTGCGCTGGAGCGGGACGAACTGCGCGTCGACGTCGGCCTGGAAGGAGACGAACAGCAGACCCGAGCTCGAGACCTGGTCGCCCGTCGGGGCGTCGTCGTAGTTGTAGCCCCTGCGGAAGATCCGCTCGGATGTGTCGTCCGAGCGCGCGCGCCGGACGTGCGAGAACTCGGGGATCACCGGGAAGCCGATCTCCGTGGTCGCCTCGAAGTCGGGCTCGTCGTGCTCACGGGTCCCGGTGAGCGGGGCGCCTGTCGACAAGAACCGCCCGGTCGACTGCTCCCGCCCGCTGCGGTCGAGACGGTCCCAGGCGTCGAGGTCCATGCTGATCCGCCGCACCACCATGCTGGTGCCCCCCGCGAGCCACCCGTCGCCGATCCAGACCAGGTCGTCGAAGTCTGCCGTCGTCGGAGCAGGGTTGACCGTGCCGTCGACCTGGCCGAAGAGGTTGCGCATGGTGGTCCCGGACCTCTCCGAGCCGTGCGCGCGCCGGAACCCCGACTGGGTCCACCGCACGGTGGTCAGGCTCCGGGCGTCCTTGAGCAGCATCCGCTGGGCGTGGGCGACCGTGAAGGCATCGTCCGCGCCGATCTGGAGCAGCAGGTCGCCGTCGTTCCAGACGTCCTCGAGCCTGTCGACCCCGAAGGCGGGCAGCGGGCGCAGCCACGTCGGCAGCACCCCGGTCGAGGACCCGTCAGGCATACCCCGCCGGACCAGCTCGGGTCCGAAGCCGAAGGTGACGGTGAGCCGGGCCGGGACCTGCGCGAGCTCAGGCTCAGAGTCGGCGAGGGCTGGCGCCCCCTGGGTGAGCCTGGCCGCGTCGTCGGAGAGGATCCGCAGCAGGCGGCGCAAGCCGTCGCGGTCTACCTCGGGCCGCAGGTCGAGCGCCACCAGGGTCACGTGCGCTTGGGGTGGGGTCTCGATGCCCGCCTGGTGCGTCCCGTAGAACGGGACGGTGAGCCCTCCGTTGAGGGCCTGCTCGGCTTCGGAGGTCTCAGAGCCGCGGCCGTCGCGCCGGACGAGGGTGTCGGTGCCGATCGCAGCGACGGCCCCGATCCCGGCGACAGCCCCTCCGAAGAGGAGCTGCCGCCGGGTGGGACCACCGCGACCGGGCTCGTTGGCCTGGTCGCGGCCCATCACTCGTCGCCTGCGTCGGGTGCGTCCGTGGCGCCCGGGGTCGTGGTGGCGTCGCCTGAGTCGCCGTGGTCCATGCCCTCCATGCCTTCCATGTCGTCGCCGCCCTCGTAGCTCTCGTTCGCGCCCGCGTAGTCCTTGGCGGGCGCCGTGAAGTCGAGGGTCGACTCGTCGGAGAAGGTCAGCGTGAAGGTCACCTCGTCGCCTGCGACGACAGGCTCGACGAGGTCCATGAGCATGATGTGGTTGCCGCCCGGCGCGAGCACGAGGTCGCCCCCGGCGGGGACGGTGAACCCGCCGTCCTTCTCGCGCATGACCATGGAGCCGCTCTCGTTCTCGACGGTCTCGTGGAGCTCGAGCGCAGTCGAGGCAGGGGTCGTGACCGAGACGACGGTGACGTCCTCGGGCCCGGAGTTGGTGATGTCGCCGAAGGCAGCCGACATGCCGCTGTCGGCCGCCTTGACCCACGGGTCGTCGACGGACACCGAGTCGGCGGCAGAGCCGCTCGTGGCAGACCCCGTCCCTGACGGTGCGGAGTCAGCGCTGCTGCACCCGGCGAGCGCGACGAGCGCCGCGACCGAGAGCGCGACTGTCGGAAGGTGGCGTCGGCCGGGGGTGGTGGGACGGGTCGACGAGGAGAGACGGCGGGTGATGAGGAGACGTGCAGACATAGGAGTTCCTTCAGTTCAATTCGAGGGGAGCCGGACGGAGACGTCAGAGCGACGCGTCGTCGGGCGGGGAGGGGTGGCGGCGCGAGGGGCGCACGGCCACCCAGAAGACGAGCGATGCGGCCAGAGCACCCAGGACTCCGACGACGACAGGCCGCACCCAGCCCGGACCGGCCTCCGGGTCCGCGGCCGAGACGGCGACCTCGGGCTGCTCGCCAGCCGAGCCGGCCGCCGGCTCCGCGTCCGAGCTGTCGGACGGGTCCGCCGGAGCAGCCGACCCCGTCTCGGAGCCCGAGGCCGGAGCGGCGTCACCCACGGAGAACGGGATGACCCCGGTGATGGGGTGCCCGTCGGAGGAAACCACCCGCCACCGGACCTCGTACGACCCGTCAGGGACGTCGTCGGCGAGCTCGGTGACCACGTCGGGGCCGTCGAGCACAGGGTCGCCGACGGTCCAGGTGGTCCCGGCGTCGTCGGCGACGATCACCGCAGGGCCGATGGCCAGGATCTCGTCGGAGAACCTCAGCGTCACCTCGGTCGGGGCGACGTCGAGGCGCTCTCCCACACCGGGAGAGCTGTCGAGCAGCTGGTCGTGCGCGGCTGCCGGCTGCGCGGCGACCGCGACGAAGAGCGCGAGGAGCGCTCCTGTCCCGGCCGTGCGCGAGGCAGCACGGGATGAGCGTGCAGTCATGGGGGTTACGACCTTCGTCGAAGGTCCGCGAGCACCAGCGGGCACCCCGTCGAGCACGACGACCAGGCCCGTCGCCCGGAGGGCAGCGAGCAGCACCACCACGGCAGCTCGGTGGCGAGCACCGTCACCGAGGGTGACGAGCGCAGCACCGACGTCCAGTGGCAGGCAAGGAGTCGTGAGAGACGAAGCGTCCGGCAGGCAGGCGCGGAGACGTCAGGAGTCAGCACACCCCGCGCCGTCGAGAAGACGGGCGGGTGCTGACAGGGGGGTCTCAGGCCAGCGCGAGCGCCGGCGGACCGCGCCTGACGACGCACGACCGCACCACGGAGAGCGGTGCCGGGACCCAGACACCCTCGTCGCCCGACAGCGCGGCCCGCGGGTGCGCGGGCAGCACCAAGAGCCTGACGACAGGCAAGAGCAGGAAGGACACGAGACGGTCGGCCAGCCCCGTGAGCCGGGCGAGGACGACCTCACCACGGCGGAGCGTCACGACGGTCAGGGCGGCCGCAGCAGCGTGCGCCAGCATCATCCAGAGACCGCCGTGACCGGCGTGGCCCGCGTGGGTCGCAGAACCAGCCGCAGAGCCGACGGACAGGACGACGGGATCGACACCGTGCCCGGCGTGCGGACCAGCACCGCCCACGACGGCGACGGTCGCGCTGCTCGCGGCACCCACGACGAAGAGCGTGTGGAACAGCAGCTGGCTCAGCGCGACGGAGACCGACAGCCGCAACCACGAGCGTCGCAGGCCGGCGAGGGCGATCGAGGCCGAGGTCGCGAAGACCAGCGGGACGAGGACCCCGAGCGGACCGGGCATCGCGCCGCCTGCGAGCACGTGGGAGGCGAGGGCGACGAAGGTCGAGAAGACTGCGGCGAGCGCGCCGCGGCCGAGGCGAGCCGGACGCGAGACGGAACGGGCGGGCACGCCTAGCACCTGCTCCCCGGTCGTCTGCATGACCTAGATCCTAGGGGACGCTCGAGGAGACAGGAGGGACCGAGAGCGCCCAGCTGTTCATCGCGTCGAGCACTGACCGGAGCTGTCCGCCCACCTCGGTGAGCTCGTAGACGACCCGTGGCGGGATCTCGGCGTACGCCGTCCGGGTCACCAGCCCGTTGCGCTCGAACTGCCGGAGCCGGTTGGTGAGCGTGTGCGCGCTGATCCCGGGGAGGCGGTCTCTGATCTGAGTGAACCGGAGCGGCCCGTGCAGCAGCTCGCGCACGATGAGCGTCGCCCAGGGGCCGTCGAGCAGGACGAGGAACCGGGCGACCCCGCACTCAGGGGCTTCGTCGACATCTCTCACGAGGTCGATCGTAGTCCGTCGGTGCAGTTGACGTAACCGATGCATCGCATGCACTAATGGCTCCCATGACCTACATCGTCCACGGCGCCACTGGCGCCCAGGGAACCCCCGTCGCCTCCCTCCTCTCCGCTGCCGGCCACCACGTGACCGCCGCAGTCCGCACCCCGAGCACCTACGCGGGCCCCGGCGCAGCTGTCGCCGTCGACCTCTCCGACACCGCCTCCCTCGTCGAGGCCTACTCCGGGGCAGAGGGCGTCTTCGTCCACCTGCCGATCGGCTCCCCCGACCAGCAGGTGGCCCACGCCCGCACCATCGCCGACGCGGTCGACGCCGCGCGCCCGGGACGCGTCGTCCTGTCGACCAGCGGGTACACCCTCGACGACCCCGCCAGCGCCGTGAGCATCCTGGCCGAGCGCCTGTCCGCCTCGGGGGTGTCGAGCGCCGTCGTCCAGCCCCGCCTGTACCTCGAGAACCTGCTGCTGCCCGTCGTCGTGGGCCCGGTCCAGCAGGACGGCGTGCTCGGCTACCCGGTCCGCGAGGACTACGCGGTGTCGTGGAGCTCGCACCTCGACGTCGCCGACGTCGTGCTGCGCCTCCTGGAGGACCGGGCGATCACCGGGATCGTCGGTGTCGGCGCACTGCCCGGCCTGCTCGGGTCGGACCTGGCCCAGGGCTTCGCCGAGCACCTCGGACGCCCCGTCCGCTTCGAGGCCATCACCCCCGACGCCTTCGAGCAGCTCATCACGCCCCTCTTCGGTCCTGCCGCGTCGTCGGTCGTCGACTCCTACAGGTGGCGCGCGACGCAGCCCCACGAGCTGGTCGACGAGGAGACCAGCGCGCAGCGCCGGCTCGGGATCACGCCGCGGACCGTCGCCCAGTGGCTGGGTGACATCGGCGTGTGAGCCGCGAGCGCCGAGGCGCGACGCACGAGAGCGGGGTCCTGGACCGTCGGCCCAGGACCCCGCTCTCGTCGGCTCGGCAGCCCCTGCGGGTCTCAGCCCGCGTGCTGCGCTCCGAGCATCGCCGAGGCGACGAGGTTGTCCTTCTCCAGCACGGTGCCGTCCGTGACCGCAGCCGCCCACACGTCGGTCGAGGCGACGGCCGCGAGGTTCGACTGGAAGATCGCCATGAGCGTTGTGTGCACGGTCTCGGCCGAGACCGACCCGACCGAGTTCGCGATGTGGATCGCGCCCGTCGCGTCCGAGAGCACCTCGGCGGCGAGGCCGTGCGTCTCGGTCTCGGCGACCGAGGCGAGGATGCAGTTGTTGGTCATGTACCCGGCGAAGGTCACGGTGTCGACGTCGTGCTCGCGCAGCCAGTCGACGAGGCCGGTCCCGGCGTAGACCGTGCCGTACTGCTTCGTCACTGACGTCCACGCCGGGGTCCGGCGCCGCTCGATCTCCGGGTGGATCTGGTACCCCGGGGTGGTCGGGTCGAAGACCGGCGCACCCTCCCCCGCGACGTGCTGGACGGCGACCACCGGGATGCCTGCGGCGGTCGCGGCGTCGACCGCCTGGGCGATCCGGGCGAGGGAGTCCTCGCGCGGGGGGAACTGGATCTCGAGGGGGCCGTCGAAGTAGTCCTGCTGGACGTCGACGAGGACGAGTGCGCGACGAGGGGTGCTCATGGTGTCTCCTGGGTGCTGGTGGGGGTGAGGACTGGGGGCCCGGTCGCTCAGGCTGAGGCGACGGGCCGCGACACCCTCGATCCTGCCGCCCGGGACCTTCACCCACCACTGGCCCGTATGCTGACTTCCGATGAGATCAGGCCACGATCGGAGACCTCCTGTGCGCATCGCCGTCTATGCCTTCGACGACATCACGATGTTCCACCTCGCAGTCCCCCAGATGGTCTTCGACGAGGTCACCCGACAGGGCCTGGGTGAGTGGTCGACCGTGCTGTTCTCCGAGCGCGCCGGCCGCGTGCGCACCGCCGAGGGTTACACGGTGTCCGGCATCGAGGGCATGCGCGCCGCGAGCGCGGCCGACGTGGTCGTCGTCCCCTCCTGGCTCGCCGACGGCCGCTCCCCCAGCCCGGCGCTCCTGCGGCTGCTCACCCAGGCCCATGCCCGCGGAGCCACCGTCGTCGGTCTGTGCCTCGGCTCGATGGTCGTCGCCGACTCCGGTCTCCTCGACGGCCGCAGCGCCGTCACGCACTGGCACGCCGTCGACCAGCTGGCCGCCCGGCACCCCGGCATCGCTGTCGACGCCGCGGCGCTCTACGTCGACCACGGCGACGTCCTCACCTCGGCCGGGACGGCCTCCGGGCTCGACGCCTGCCTCCATCTCGTGCGCACACGCCTGGGCGCCGCTGCCGCCAACACCGTCGCGCGGTCCCTCGTCGTCGCCCCGCACCGCGAGGGCGGGCAGTCCCAGTACATCGAACGGCCCGTCGCACAGCGCGCGGCGCCAGACCCTGTCGCGGCAGCCTGCGAGTGGGCGCTCGAGCACCTCGACGACGACCTGAGCGTCGACAGGCTCGCCGCGGTCGCCCACATGAGCCGGCGCTCCTTCGTGCGGATCTTCCGCGCCTCGACGGGCACGGCCCCGGCAGCCTGGGTCCGCTCGCGGCGTCTCGACGAGGCCCGCAGGCTCCTCGAGACGACGGACCTCGCGGTCGAGCGGGTCGCCGCAGCGTGCGGTTTTGGCAGCGCTGTCACGCTCCGGCAGAACTTCGCGAGCGCCTTCGGCAGCACCCCGACCGGGTACCGCCGCCGCTTCGACGCCCGCGTGCAGCCGCCGGGACCGTCGAGCCGACGGGGTGCCCTCGACTCCCTGTCTCCAGGGGCGGCGACCCAGGGACGGTGACGCGGGGCCTGGTTATCATCGGCCTGACGAGCGGCGACGAGCAGTGACGGGGGCGGCATGGAGCAGGAGATGTCAGGACCCGTCCCACCCTCTGGCCTGCACGGGATCTTCGAGGGCGTCCTCTACCCGCTGCGGTTCCACAAGGGCGGCTGGGCCTTCAGGTCGGACCACCCGGCAGCGGGCTTCATGGCAGACGGTGACGTGTTCGTCCGGATGATCGCGGCAGACGACCACGTCGAGTGCTTCGGCTTCAGGCACACCGGCATCTACAGGGGTCTGGAGGTCGCCGTGCTGCCGCGCCCCACCGGCGACCTCGCGCTGGTCTCGACCGACAGGACGGCGACCGACCAGGGCTTCACGGCTCACGAGCTGCGGCGCGGTGGCACGGACTGGCGCACGACCGTCCGAGCCGGCGACCCGGGTCTGCGCGTCACGAGCGTGCGCAGACCGCTGCCCGTGCCGTGGGCCGACAACCCCGAAGAGGTCTTGCCACCCCGCGGCGGCGGCCAGTCTGCAACCGCTCGAGGAACGCGCCCGGACGGTCCGGCCCGCGGCCTGAGCCCCTCGGCCTTCCGGAAGAACGGTCTGTACGCACAGCGCGAGAGCGCCGAGTACAGGCTGGTGCGCCAGAGGGACGGATGGGTGCTGCACACAGACCGCCCCGAGGACGGCTTCACCCGTCGGCACGACCGCTACGTCCGGGCCGTCGCACCAGACGAGCAGCTCGAGTGTTTCACCCTCGCCCACACCGGGGTCTTCCACGGGCTGGTGGTCCGCGTCGACCCCGGGAACGCCGGACTCGTCCAGCTCTCGACCCGCGACCGTCGTGCCCTCGAGGACGGGTTCATCCCCTTCGGCTTCGAGCGTCGGGAGATCCAGGAGTACGTGCGGACCGTCGCGGTCGACGACCCCGGCCTGAGCATCACGACCACCCGCACCCCGGTGCCCGCCCCGTGGACTCAAGACGCTCCACGAGCAGCGGGCACCACCCTCCCGCCCAGCTGGGGAGCCTTCACCCACGCTCTCGCCGAGACCTTCCGTGACGTCTCCGACCGTACCTACCTCATCATCATGTCGGCGTCGGACCCCAGACGGTACGTCCAGCTCGCCGGCGGGCCCACCCTGCTGCACGCCGAGGCCCCCGGGACCGACGTGGTCGCCGACGCCGACGAGGACGCCCTGCACGCTGCGGACTGGGCCCCGCCCGGACCTGCGCAGCCGAGCTGGACCTGGGAGCTCGAGCAGCCGGCCGCGGGCACCGGGCTCACGGCCCTCGCCGAGCGCTGCGTCAAGGCGCTGCGCCACGCCTACGGCATCAGCGGTCCGAGCGCGCTCGTGTACCGAGCCTGGCGCGACCCGGAGACCATGCTCCCCGGGGAGACGTGGTCGGCCGAGCACATGGAGACCTACGACCGGGGTTCGAGCGCGCTCGAGCTGCCCTCCCTCGGCCTGCCGAGCGTCTGACCTGGCGTCACCCCGTCCCTGATAGTTTGAGGGTTGACAGTTAGATCTCTAACTATTACTTTCATGAGCATGGACCCCGACGAGACCCGCCCCGACCGCAGCCTCGAGCTGGTCCGCTGGATCGGCTGGGCACAGCGCAAGGCGGGCGACGACTGGATCCGCGAGCGCGACCTCAGCCACCAGCAGGCCTTCGTGCTCGGCTACCTCGCACGGTCCCCCGGGGCCATCCAGCGAGACATCGCCGAGGTGAGCCGCACGAGCGCGGCGAGCGTGTCGAGCCTGCTCCAGGGCCTCGAGCGCCGCGGTCTGGTCGAGCGCCGCTCAGAAGACGGTGACGAGCGTCGCAAGCGTGTCTACACGACCCCGGCAGGCGAAGACCTCATCGCCGGTTTCGACGAGGCCATGCTCGCGGCCGACGAGAAGATCTTGGCGCCGCTCGACGACGACGAACGGACCACGCTCCACACCCTGCTGACCAAGATGACTGCCGAGCTGCCGCGCCCCTCGCGCGACTGACTCCTCAGCCCCTCCCAGGGCGACCGTCCTGACGGACGAGGTCGACCCTCTCTCCGGCGAGCCCTGACCCCTCTCTGGGGCGAGCGCCGCCGTCTCACAGACCCCACACGCATCTTCGCCGCGCCGGCGCTCGTCGGCGTGCGCTCGAGCCTGCCCAGGAAGAGGCCTCTCATGAGCACCGACACCCCCACCAGCAACCGCTGGTACCTCTCGACCGCACCGGTCCTGCGTGCACTCGTGCACCTGTGCATCCCCATGGCGGCGGCGATGATCGTCAGCGCCGTCTACAACGTCGTCAACGCCGGGTTCATCGGCTCCCTGCACGACAGCGCCCTCCTTGCCGCCGTGACGCTCGGCGCCCCTGTCCTCGCCCTCGTCATGGCCGTCGGAGGCGTCTTCGGCGTCGGCGGCGGGGCTCTCGTCTCGCGGCTCCTCGGGGCCGCGGAGCACGACCCGGCGAGCGCGCAGCAGATCAAGCACGTCTCGTCCTTCGCCGTCTGGGGAGCGGTCCTGACCGGCGCGGTGGTGGGTGGTCTCGGCCTGCTGCTCCTCGACCCGCTCGTCACGCTGCTCGGCGCGGACGCCACGGCCGCCCCCGCGACGCGGGCCTTCGTCGGGGTGATGCTCGCCTTCGTGCCGGTCCTCACAGCGGCCTTCTGCCTCGAACAGCTCGTCAGGGCCGAGGGCGCAGCGCGCCAGGTGATGACAGGGCTGATCTTGTCGACGGTCCTCAACGTCGTGCTCGACGTCCTGTTCATCCTCGTGCTCGACCTCGGGGTCGGCGGTGCGGCGCTCGCGACGGGTCTGTCCAACCTCGGGCTCGTCGGGTACCTCGGCCTCTGGCTGCACAGGCACAGCGAGCACACGAGCCTCGCCCCGCGCTGGTTCACGCTCTCCCCTGCTGTGCTCCGCCCGGTCTTCGGCGTCGGGGTCAGCGAGCTGTTCCAGGCGTCGTTCCTCGTGGTCACGGCCCTGGTCCTCAACAACCTCGCCTCGGCCTACGGTGACGACGCCCTCGCTGCGATGGGGGTCGCCGTGCGCATCGCGCAGGTCCCGGAGTTCCTGGTGATGGGCGTGACCCTCGGTGTGCTGCCGCTCTTCGCCTACGCCTACGGCAAGGGCGACCGCGAGCGCCTCAGGTCGGCCGTGCGGGTCTCCGCGCTGACCGTCGCGGGGCTCGTGCTCGTCGCCGCGACGGTGGCCCTCCTGCTGCGCGAGCAGCTCGTCTCCGCCTTCACCGCCGACAGGGCGGTCCTCGCGATCGGCGTCACGGTCCTCACAGCCCAGGTGGTCGCGATGATCGTCAACGGTTTCACGGGGCTGCTCACCTCGCTGTTCCAGGCGACCGGGCGGGCCGTCCCGGCGATCGTCATGTCGACGTCGCAGGGCGTGCTGTTCATCCCTGTCGTCCTGCTCGGCAACCTGTGGTTCGGGCTGCCGGGGATCATCTGGTCGCTGACGGTGTCGGAGGGGATGGTCCTCGTGCTGGGTGTGGTGCTCTGGGTGGCCTACCGCGGGTCGATCGACCGAGGGCTCGCCGAGGGCAGCGACGAGCGCGCCGAGGCCGCGCTCGAGCAGGCCGAGGCGTAGCCGGGAGCCTCCCAGCACGCAGCCCGGAGACCTCTGACGCGCGGGCTCCCGGGCCCCAGGGCTCAGGAGCCCGCGCAGTCTTCGGCTCGTCCCCAGCCTGCCTGCGCGGCCCCGGCCGCGAGATGTGCCACTCTTCCGGTGTGGAGAACTTCCCGGGGGGCCAGAGACTCGAGGCGCGCGCCGAGCAGATGATCGCGCTGTTCGGCTCGTCGGCCGTCGGTGTCGCGACGGGGTCGGTCGACAGGGTCCTCGAGGCCAACGACGAGATGCTCCGCATCTTCGGTCGCACCCGGGACGACCTCGCCGCAGGGCTCTCCTGGATGGATGCGGGCCGGCCGGCCGACGCCGAGCGCGACGCCGCAGCCTTCGAGCACCTGCGCCAGGACGGCAGCACCGTCGTCGTCAAAGAGCTCTTGAGGCCCGACGGCGTCGGCGTCCCGACCCTCGCCGTCCTCGTCGCGACAGGCCGCGGCCCGCTCCGGTGGGTCGCCGTCGTCGTCGACCTGTCGGGCGACGAGCGCCTCAAGCACCTGGCCTGGTCCGAGGCCGCGATCGTCTCGACCCTGCTCGAGGACGCCCCCGTCGGCTTCGCCTTCATCGGCACGGACCTGCGCTTCGTCCGGGTCAACCGCGAGCTCGCAGCGATGAACGGCTTCACGGTCGCCGAGCACGACGGTGCGCACGTCTTCGACCTCCTGCCCGACCTCCGCGAGGGCGCCGAACCGCTCCTGCGCTCGGTCCTCGCGGGCGGCGAGCCCATCCGGGACGCCGAGATCGTCGGGTCCACCCCCGCCGAGCCTGGCGTGGTGCACACCTGGCTCGAGTCGTTCTTCCCAGTCCGCACGGGCGACGGCCCGGTGCTCGGCGTCGCCGCGATCGCGCGGGACGTCAGCCGCGTCCGCGCGCTCCAGGACGAGCTCGCCGCCACGACGCTCAGGCTCAGCCGCGCCCTCCACGAGATGCAGGACACGCTCCAGCCGACGGTCCTGCCCTCGGCAGCCGGGTACACGGTGACGATCAGGCACCTGCCCGCAGACTCCGAGGTCGGTCTCGGCGGGGACTGGTACGACGTGACCCGCACGGCTCACGGCCAGCTCGTGGCGAGCATCGGCGACGTGGTCGGGCACGGCGTCGAGGCCATCGGCGCGATGGCTCGCGCCAGCTCGGCGCTGCGCGCCTACGTGCACGAGGGGCACTCCCCCGACCACGCGCTGGCCCACCTGGACAGGCTGCTCGGCGCCACCCGTGAGGCGATGGCCACAGCGGCCGTCGTGAGCGTCTCGGTCGAGGACGGCCTGGTCAGGTACGCGCGCGCCGGTCACCCCTACCCCTTGGTCCTCAGCCCGGACGGGGCCGTCTGCACCCTCCGCGACGCCCGCGGCCCCATGCTCGGTGCCCTGCCCGACGCCACCTACAACCCTGCCGAGGTGGTCCTCGAGCCCGGGCAGACCCTCTTGCTGCACACCGACGGACTCGTCGAGCGCCGCGGCGAAGACCCGGCCACGAGCGCCCGGCGGCTCGCCGACGCCCTCACCGAGGGTGCGTCCCTCGGCGTCGAGGCCCTCGCCGACCTCGTGCTCGAGCGGTGCGTGGAGCCCGGTCTGCGCCGCGACGACGCCTGCCTGCTGGTCGTCAGGCGCGACCTGGTCTAGCGTCGCCGGCCGAAGCCGCGACGAGGGCCGCCCTGACGAATGCAGCGTCCACGGTGTGCGCCCGACTCAGGCACACTGGTGAGGGCTCACCTCTAGCAGCCCACACCCCATCACGAAGGACGAGGACCCTCATGTGCCAGCCGGTGACGTGCGCACGCTGCGGCAAGACCACCTGGGCCGGGTGCGGCCTGCACGTCGACGAGGTCATGGAGCACGTCGCACAGGCTGACAGGTGCCCCGGGCACGACGAGCCCGGGTCCGGGCCCTCCGCGAGCGCCTGACCCGGACGGCACCCGCGTGAGCACCCCGGAGCACGACCGCGAGTCCCACCACGGCGGCGCCCACCTCGACCGCGCCACCCCTCTCCGCCCTGAGGGACAGGTCGGCGACGACCGCAGACGTGACGCGGCAGGACCGTCCGTCGGGGTCGTCGTCACAGCCTTCGACCAGGGACGTCAGGTCTGCGAGGCTGTCGACTCGATCCTCGCCCAGACCCACGCGGTCAGCGAGGTCGTGGTCGTCGACGACGGGTCGACCGACCCCGAGAGCGTCGCCGCCCTCGACGATCTCGGCGCGCAGACGCACAGCTCACCGACGGTGCGGGTCCTGCGCCAGGCGAACTCCGGCGTGTCAGCCGCACGCAACGCCGGGATCGCAGCGCTGAGCACAGAGGTCGTCGCCGTGCTCGACGGAGACGACCTGTGGGAGCCCACCTTCGTCGCGTCGACCCTCGCCGCCCTGGTCCAGGACCACGACGTCGTCGCGGCCTCGTCCTGGCTCTCGATGTTCGGGGTCGCCGCAGGGGGCGTCGAGCCTGCAGGCGGGTCCGTCGAGGCATTCCTGCCCAGGAACGCCGCGCCTGCCTCCCTCCTGATCCGCCACGAGGACTGGCAGCAGGCCGGCGGGTACGACGAGACGATGACCCAGGGATTCGAAGACTGGGACTTCTACCTCCGGCTGCTGCGCCGGCCCGGCACCCGGGTCGAGGTCGTCCGCGAGCCGCTGCTGCGCTACCGCACCCACCCTGCCTCCGCGAACGTGCGCAGCATGGAGGCGCGCGTCGCCCGCTACGCCCAGGTGCTCTCGAACCACCGGGACACCTTCGCCGCGCACCTCGAGGCGGCGCTCCTCGGGCTCGAGGCGACCTCGACAGCCCGGCTCGCCGCGTGGGAAGACCTCGTGGTCGCCGACCCGTCGGTCGAGGTCGGCCCGGTGACCTTCGGTGACGGCGGCATGGCGTCTGCCGTCCGGATCGCGACGGCACGCGCGCGCACGACCTCCTGACCACGCTCGGTCGTGCTGCCCGGTCGTGCCACGCCCGAGCGTGCCGCGCTCGACCCCATGACCAGACCCGCAGGTCGTGGCGTCGCAGCCCTCGTCCTCGACTATGCTTGGTCACCGGTCAGGCAGTGGCCGTCAGAGTGAGAAGTCTGAGGAGCACTGTCATGCACGCCCGTCCGACCAGCAGGCGCGAGTCGCCGGACGCACCCCCCAGCACCGAGGGTCCCGTCGAGGTCCCAGCGGCCCCAGAGACCGACCGTCAGCTCGCCGGCACGTTCCGGCTCGAGCTCCCCGCCGAGCGGTGGACGTGGTCGGACGAGGTCTACCTCATGCACGGCTTCGACCCGGGTGACGTCGTCCCGTCGACCGACCTCATCGTCTCGCACAAGCACCCCGAGGACTCCGCGCACCTCGTGGGACTGCTGCGCGAGGCCGCAGCGGGCCCCACACCCTTCAGCTGCGTGTACAGGATGCTCGACGCCCGTGGCTCGAACCGGGTGCTGGGCATCGTCGGGAGCGGGCGGCGGGACGGCGGCACCGACGAGGACGGCGGAACCACGACGACCCTCGAGGGCTATTTTGTCGACCTCACCGACAGCTACCGCGAGGCCGTCCAGCGCGAGGCGACGGCGTCGATCCTCGCCTCGTCGCTGAGCCGGTCGACGATCGAGCAGGCCAAGGGCATCGTCATGGCCGCACTCGGGGTCTCGGGCGACGAGGCCTTCGCGGTGCTGCGACGGTTCTCCAACGACTCCAACACCCCGCTGCGCGAGGTCGCCGACCACCTCGTCTCCGGGTTCCTCACGACCCCCTCGGTCCCGCTGCTCGACGACGTGCGCAAGCACCTCGCCCGGGTCGACCCCAGGCGGGAGCTCGCGACCCCCGAGGGCGACCCCGACGTCTGACCGTGTCCCGGTGGTCTGTGACGCTCTGAGCAGCACAGACACCGTCCAGCACGGCCTGGCCTCTCGCGGTGCGTCCCCGCGCGCAGGCGTGTAGCGTCAGAGCACGGGTCTAGCAGGCGGCTCGGACACCACCCTCACCGGAGGTCCGCCGTCATGCCTGTCGCCATGAACGAGTCCACCCAGCAGAACGCCCTCCAGCAGGGTCTCGCCGTCGGTTGCCGTGCCCTCGGCATCACCGAGATCACCGCGGACTGGGACAGCGTCAAGCAGTCGTTCAGGCGCGCCTGGCTCACCTGGGACCACGCCCACACCATGCCCGCGATCCGTCACGACCTGGTCCACAGCTCGATCCGGCCGGCCCTCGTCAGGAGCAAGACCCGCCCAGGCAGCCTCATCGCCTCGTGGAGCTGCGAGGGCTCGCTGCGACCGCTGGTGCGCGAGGACATCGCCCCGGGGGCGCTGCCCGAGCTCCTGGCCCTGGTCACCGCCATCAGCCTGGAGGACTGGATCGAGCTGACCCGTTCGCTCGTCGCAGGCCTGGACGACCACGACGTCGTCCACGAGGACTACTCCCGGCAGGCGACGTCCGGCACGCCAGAACCGGCGATCTGACGCCTGCCTGGGGGCCGGGCTGTCAGCCCTTGTCTGGCGCAGCGCTGCGCGCGCCCGAGGGCGTGTCGACGCCCGGGATGAGGCGCGTCGCGACGATCTGCTGCGCGACGTCGGTGAGCTTGGTGTTGGAGTCCTGGGAGATCCGGCTGAGCACCGAGAAGGCGTTCGGCGCCGAGAGCCCGTAGCGCTCCATGATCACGCCCTGAGCCTGACCGATGAGCGTGCGGCTCGCGACGGCCGACTCGAGCTGTTCTTCGGTCTGGGCCGCCTGGAGAGCGGCTGCGGCGACAGCGGCGAAGGTCCCCGCGAGCGCCTGGTCGGCGGCGCTGAAGGCACCGGGCTCCGTGGCGTAGAGGTTGAGCGCACCGTGCTTGGTCTCGGTCGTGTAGAGCTGGAGGCAGAGCATGCTCCGCACCCCGAGACGCTCGGAGACGGCTGGTCCCCAGCGAGGCCAGCGCGAGTCGGCGACGACGTCGTCGGTCCGCACGACCTCTTCCGACCGCACGGCGTCGAGGCAGGGGCCCTCGTCGAGCTCGTACTGCATCTCGTCGCCGAGGCGGACCGCCTGGTCGGTCGCGGCGGCCGTGGTGATCTCGCGCCGGGTGATGAGCGAGATCCCCGCTGCGGCGCACCCGGGGACCATGCTCACGGCGAGCTCGACGATCCCGTCGAGCGTCTCCTGGACGCTCGGCTCGACCGCGAGCAACCTCGCGGCGGCAGCCACCCGGTCAGGGAGATCCACGTCGCCAGAGGTGGCTCGGTCGAAGGTGTCGTCGAGGCTCGTCTCGTCGGAGACTCTCTGGTCCTGGGTGCTCATCGGGATCCTCTCTGGCTGGCCGTCCCGGTGCACGTGCCTGGGCCACCGGGGGCCTGCGCCGGGACGGCACGTCCGTCGGACCAGCGCGAGTCTGCCCACGATACCGTCCCCGCAGCACCCCTTCCAAGAGACCGCCGTCCGGATCCTCAGTCCCGCCGCTGCGCCTCACGGAGCACGGCGTCCGCGACCTCGCCGAGAGAGCGCGTCGCGGCCCGCTCGACGAGGGCGTCGTAGGCGGCGTCCATGTCGAGGCGCTCGGTCTGGGCGAGGACGCCCTTCGCCTGCTCGATACGCACCCTGACCTCGAGAGCCTCGCGGATCCTCGCGTGGATCGCGCTCGTCTCCCCCAGGCCCGGCCGGGCGATCGCGACCGTCGCGAGGTCAGCGAGGCTGTGGGCGACGGAGAGGTCTTCCTCGCTCCACGGGTCCTGCCCACGGCCGAAGAGGTTGAGACCGCCGATAGCGTCCCCCCGCCAGGCGAGCGGGATCGCGTGCACGGACCTGAACCCCGCCGCGACCACCGCCGCCCCGACCTCGGGCCACCGTCGGGCGATCTCGTCTTCGCCGACCGCCGTCACTGCCGTGCCCAGCTCGATGGTGTCGACGCACGGTCCGCTCTCGTGCATGGCCTGGTACAGCTCGAGCTGGCTCGCCGTGTGCGACGTCGCCGTGAGCAGCTGCAGGCCTGTCGACTGCTCGCTGACCAGGATCGCCGCCGCGTCGACCGGCAGCACGCGCAGGCACTCCTGCGTGAGCCTGGAGACCACGTCGGTGATCTCGCGGTCCTGGACCAGGAGCGCCGTCATCTCGGCGAGCACCCCTGCCGATGTCGGTGCACTCATGATCGCTCTCTTCCTGTGCTGTCGTCGTCAGAGGCAAAGTTGAGCCGTCGTGAGACCAGGTCGTCGGAGACCGCCTCGATCGTGGTCCCCTGAGCGTAGGCCCTGGCCCTGATGAGGGTGAGCGCGTCCTCCGGCGACACCCGGAGCTGCGCGACCACCATCCCCGTCGCCTGGTGGACCCGCGCCCGGGCCGGCCAGGCCACGAGGTCGGTCGGGTCTGCGTCCATCG
Source organism: Sanguibacter biliveldensis (assembly GCF_033798665.1). NCBI lineage: Bacteria > Bacillati > Actinomycetota > Actinomycetes > Micrococcales > Sanguibacteraceae > Sanguibacter > Sanguibacter biliveldensis. The sequence continues at coordinate 1,347,157 of NZ_CP138359.1, read as the reverse complement.
ACTGCAGGAGCGCCGCCCCGACGATGTCGGCGAGGGTCTGGGCGTCCTCGGGCGGCCTGCTGAGCGCCCGGCGGCGCGAGGTGTACACGGCCAGGACCCCGAGGACCTCGCCGGCCACCCGCATCGGGTACGCCGAGATGGTCACGTCTCCGGCGGCCTGACGGAGCTCGTCCATCACCAGGGACGGGGCGGCCGAGGCCGTGACGACGCTGACCTCGGCGAGGTTCGCCGTCTCCCGGGCGCTGCGTGTAGGACCTGCGTCGAAGATCTCCTGGACCGACTCGATCCTGCGCGCCACGGTGTTGCTCGCGGCGAGCGGGAAGGCCGGCATGGAGTCGGGCGTGAGGACGATCGACCCGCCGTCGGCCGAGAGCATCATCACCGCGGCGCGGCACAGCCTCACCGGCAGGGAGTCAGAGGGCGGGACCTGCGACATGTACGTCGCGAGCTCGGCGAGGATGCTCACATCGTCCACTGGTGCCTCCACAGCGCCTGCCGGCCCGGTCCATACGCCGCGACCTGGCGCAGCGCACCGTGGGTCGCAGGACGCGCTCACCTCAGGAGGGTATCCCAGCGGGGCCTCCTCCTCGGGGCACTCCTGTGGATGCAGGCCCGTTCCGGTGGAGCACTTCACCCCCTGGTGCCACACTGTGCTCAGGTGAAGCAGATCGCCGCTCGTGCACCCGTGGTGCGCCGGGTGGCCTGCGGCCGCGCGGCTGCCCCGAGGCGCTATCTCCCCTGCTCAGGGCCTCGCGCCCGCGCCCCAAGGAGCCCACCTCATGGCCTACCCCACCCGCGTCGGCACAGCCGCCCTCGCGTTCTCCCTCGTCCTCGCCGGCTGCGCCCAGGGCACAGGCTCGAGCGGCGAGGCCCCGGAGTTCAGCCCCGACGCCCCGCTCGAGGGCGAGCTCTCGATCATGGGCTTCGGCACGGGCGACGAGATCGGCCAGGTCCGGTACGACCGTGCCGTCGCCGCGCTCGGCGACGTCGACGTCTCGCTCTCCGAGGGTGCGCTCGACATCCAGGCCTTCCTCTCGGCCGTCGCGTCGGGCAACCCGCCCGACCTCGTCTACGCGAGCCGCGACCTCATCGGCTCCTTCGCGTCGCGGGGCGCCGTCGTGCCGCTCGACCAGTGCGTGGAGGCCGAGGGGATCGACGTCGACGCCTTCGACCAGGCGGCCGTCGACCAGGAGACCTTCGCCGGGTCCCTGTACGGGGTCCCCGAGTTCAACACGGTCCAGGTCGTCATGGCCAACGCGGTCCTGCTCTCGGCGGCGGGGGTCACGGTCGACGACGTCGACGGCTCGGACCGGGCAGCGGCGACCGCCGCGAACGACGCGCTCACCCGCCAGGACGGGGGCAGGCTCTCCGTGATCGGCGTCGACCCGAAGCTCCCCGAGTTCTTGCCGCTGTGATCCCACGCGCTGGGCACCGACCTCATCTCGGCCGACGGCCGCACCGCGCAGCTCGACGACCCGGCGGTCCTCGAGGCTCTCGAGTGGGCCATCGACCTGTACGACGCGCAGGGCGGGTTCTCCGGCGTCAAGTCCTACCGTGACTCGGCGGACGCCTTCGGGGCGGGCAACCAGCTCGCGACAGGGGCCCTCGGCGCGATGCCGATGGAGCACTGGTACGTGAACGTGCTCAACGAGTCGTCGCCCGACGCGCCCCTGACCTTCAGCACCGTCAAGGACGCCGAGGGCGAGCCGATCGCCTACGCGGGCGGTTCGGCCTGGGCCGTGCCGACAGACGCCGAGAACCCCGCGGCCGCGTGCGCCTTCGCCCGCCTGATGACCGAGACCGACGCCTGGACCGAGGCCGCACAGGCCCGTGCGGACGCCAGGGCGGAGAGCGGCACGCTCTTCACAGGGCTGCTCACCGGCAACACCGAGGCCGACCAGCTGATCCGTGACGAGCTCGTCCCCGCCGACGCCCCGGCCCCCTGGTCCGAGGCGATCGAGGCCACCTACGAGGCGAACGAGCACCCTTTCAGCCTGCCGGCCAACCCCGCAGACAACGCCTTCAAGACCGCGTGGCAGGACGCCGTGAACCGGGTGCTCAACGGCCAGCAGGAACCCGCCGAGGCACTCGCGCAGGCGCAGACCGAGGCGCAGGCTGCGCTCGACGATGCGTGGGCCACCTGGGACGAGCGCTGACATGACCGCGCCCAGCACGCTCCGGACGCTCGGCGGGACCTCCCGCCGGCGGCGTCCGGCGAGCACGACCCGGGAACGCCGCGAACGGCGCACCGCCCTGTGGTTCATCAGTCCGTGGATCGTCGGGTTCCTCGTCTTCACGGCGTGGCCGATCATCTACAGCCTGTACCTGTCCTTCACGGACTACGACGTCATCAACGACCCGCAGATGGTCGGGCTCGAGAACTACCAGCGGCTGCTCGACGACCCCAAGATCGCCCTGTCCCTGCGCAACACGCTCGTCTACACGGCCCTGCAGGTGCCCGCGTACGTGCTCGTCGCGCTCGCCCTCGCCCTGCTGCTCAACGAGGCCGGGCGCTCGGCGGGGTTCTTCAGGACGGCGTTCTTCCTGCCGAAGATGACACCGCCCGTCGCGGCGGGCGTGCTGCTCCTGCTCCTGTTCAACGGCCAGTACGGGATCGTCAACGAGGTGCTCGGCTGGTTCGGCATCGACGGACCGGCGTGGACCACGGACCCGGCGTGGATCAAGCCAGGGCTCGTGCTCCTCAGCCTGTGGAGCGTCGGCTCCTCGGTCATCATCCTGCTCGCGGCGCTGCGCGACGTCCCGACCGAGCTCTACGACGCCGCCCGCGTCGACGGGGCCGGGTACTGGCGCCGGACGGTCTCGGTGACGATCCCGATGATCAGCGGAGCGCTGTTCTTCGTCGTGGTCATCAACACCATCGGGGCCTTCCAGATCTTCACCGAGGCGTACACCGCGTACTTCGGTGCCGGGAGCTCGTCGTACTCCAACGATGCAGCCCTGTTCTACGTCATCTATCTCTTCCAGCAGGGCTTCGAGTTCCTCGAGATGGGCTACGCCTCGGCGATGGCGTGGCTGCTGTTCCTCATCATCATGGCCGTGACCGCCGTCCAGCTCGTCGTGTCCAAGCGCCTCGTCCACTACCAGGGAGAGCGATGACCACCCCCGCAGTCGCCGACAGGTCCGGCGCCGACGAGCACCCTGAAGAGGGCATCGGTGCCGCCGTCCTCGGCCCTCCTCCCCAGGCTCCGGTCCTCGCGCCGGCGGGGACGTCCCGCGAGCGCCCACGCCGACGCACCGGACGGATCGCTCTGCGCACCGCGGTGGTCGCGACCCTCGTCCTGCTGACGGTCGTGTTCATCTACCCGTTGGTGTGGCTGCTCAGTGCCTCCTTCAAGCCGCGGTCCGACGTCTTCGACAACCGGCTGATCCCGAAGACCTTCACTGTCGAGAACTACCTCACGGTGTGGCAGGAGGCGCCGATCGCCCTGTGGCTCGGCAACACCCTCGTGGTGACCGCCCTCGCCGCGGTCACCGTCACGCTCACCAGCGCCCTCGTCGCCTGGGGCTTCGCCTTCTACAGGTTCCGCGGGCGCGGGCCTCTGTTCACGCTCGTCCTCGCGACGATGATGCTGCCCGGGGCGGTGACGCTCATCCCGACCTTCCTCATCTGGAACCAGCTCGGTCTGGTCGGGACCAACGTGCCGCTCTGGGCCGGGAACCTCTTCGGCAGCGCCTTCTACATCTTCTTGCTGCGCCAGTTCTTCCTCGGGCTGCCACGCGACCCCTTCGAGGCGGCGATGCTCGACGGGGCCAGCAGCTGGACCATGTTCTGGCGGATCGCCCTGCCGCTGTGCAAGCCGGCGATCGTGCTCACCTTCCTCTTCGAGGCGCAGGCGTCGTGGACCGATCTCATGCGTCCGCTGATCTACCTCCAGGACTCAGACACCTTCACGATCCCCCGCGGGCTCAAGGCCCTCGTCGACCAGTTCGGCACTGGCGGAGAGTCGCAGTGGGAGGTCGTCGTGACGGCCGGCGTGCTCACGACGGTCCCGATGATCCTGCTGTTCTTCCTCGGCCAGCGGTACTTCGTCGACGGGGTGGCCACGACGGGCTCGAAGGGCTGACGCGCCGGAGCTCGGCTACTCGGACTCGACCGCCGCCGTGCTGTGCGGGGTGCCCACGGGCTTGGACTCCGACGAGCCCCGTGGGCGCAGGAAGATCGAGAAGGCGACCATGCACCCGACGGCCAGCAGCTCCGACTGCCAGTTCTGCAGGCTGCGGTTCCAGAAGTCCGCGGAGCCGAGGTATCCCACGAAGGACACGGGCGGCTGGCCGTGGGTCGCCTGCTCGTCGTTGTAGACGACAATCCCCGCGACGGCCTGGGCGAGCCACGAGAGCACGAAGATCGCCCCCATCACCAGCAGCAGGGAGTTCGAGTAGACCCAGCCGCGCGCCCCGCGGACCTTGGCCCACGCTGGTGAGTCGGGGCGTGCGTGCTCCCCCACGAGCTGCTCCTCGTCCGTGCCGGTGCCCACGTCCCCAGGCTTCTTGGACTCGGGCGATCCCTTCTGCACGAGCCAGACTGTCGCCCAGATGAAGAGGAAGAACTGGAGGAACTCCGACTGCCAGTTCTCGGCCACATCCACGACGAAGTCTGAGGACGTCACGAAGTCCAGGTACGAGACCGCCGCGGCCCCGTGCTCGAGCTGTTCCTCGTTGAAGGCGGCGAGCCCGGCGACCGACTGGCCGCCGAGGGCGAGCACGAAGGCCACAGCGAAGAAGATGCTCAACCCATGCTGGCGCAGCCGCGCCACCCCGCTCAGCCGCGCTGGGGCCGGCGTGGCCGTGCTCTCGGGCTACGGTGCACCTGCGGGTGAAGACCCGAAGGTCCCTCGCAGGCACCCTCGCCAGGTCGCTAGCGTCGAGCCATGGGGACACCACGCCGCTGGGCAGCAGAGATCGCGGAGACACCTCAGGAGGATCTCCCACGATTCCTCCGGGAGCACTCCGGACTTCCGGGTCCACGGGCGAACCTCGCCCTGGTCGAGGCTGTCGCGCAGACCGTCCCTGAGGGTGCGCTCCTCGACCTGGCCTGCTCTTCGGACGAGTACCTGCGGATGTGCGGCACGGCTGGGCTGGGACGGCTCCTCGCCGACGGTCCGGCGAGGACCGAGGTCCTGACCCTGCTGCGCGAGCGCGCTGCCGATCCTCTGTGGCGGGTTCGGGAGGCAGCCGCCATGGCGCTCCAGATCGTCGGCGACGCCGACGGCACGGACCTGAGGTCCGTCGTCGCCGACTGGGTCACGGACCCAGACCCGCTCGTGCGACGGGCCGCCGTCGCCGGGATCTGCGAACCCCGTCTGCTCACCGACCCCGCGACGAGACGCTGCGCGCTCGACACGTGCCGCACGGCGACGGCCTCGGTCCGCGCGGTCCCTCGAGATCTGCGTACAGACCCCGACCTGCGGACCCTGCGCCAGGCGCTCGGCTACGCCTGGAGCGTCGCGATCGTCGCAGCTCCTGAGGAGGGCCTGCTCGACCTCGACACCCTCGGCGCGGACGACGACCCCGACGTCGTGTGGATCCTGCGCAGCAACCTCTCGAAGGCACGGTTGCGCAAGGTCCTCGATCGGCGCTCCTGAGGCGAGGACGGTCGCCCGGCGACGGTCTGCCCGTCGGACCTCCGGCCTCGCAGCCGCACGTCGCGCTCCGTCGACCGGGCTGGACCGCGCGTGACGTGACGACGGCCCACCACGCGCATCGCGTGGTGGGCCGCCGTCGAGTCCTTGCAGGGCTGGTCAGCCCGCGTGCTCGGCGTTCTTCGCGTCGCGCCAGGCGAGCCAGTCGGCGACACCCGAGATGTCGTAGTCCGGGCCGGAGATGCCGATCGTGAAGAGCGTTGCGCCGAGGGCGTGCTGCTCCTCGACCTCCTCGACGCTGCGCTTGCCGATCTCCGTCGAGATCTCGATCTCGGTCACGTCGCGGCCGACCACCCGGGCGTGCTCGGCGAGGATGCCGAGCTTGCGCTCGAGGGTCTCCGCGTCGCTGAAGCTGTGCCAGATGTCGGCGTGCTGGGCGACGATCCGGAGCGTCTTCTTCTCGCCACCGCCACCGATGAGGACGGGGATCTTGCGGGTCGGCGCCGGGTTGAGCCTCCCCCAGCGGTCGGCGATGGTCGGCAGGTCGCGGGCGAGGGCGTCGAGGCGGGTGCCCACGGTGCCGAAGTCGTAGCCGTACTCGTCGTAGTCACGCTCGAACCAGCCCGAGCCGGTCCCGAAGATGAACCGGCCCTGGCCACCCTTGGCACTGATGTGGTCGATCGTCCGGGCCATGTCGGCCTGCAGGTTGGCGTTGCGGTAGCTGTTGCAGTTGACGAGCGCGCCGATCTCGACACGGCTGGTCTGCTCGGCGAGGGCGGCGAGCATCGTCCACGACTCGAAGTGCAGACCGTCGGGCTCACCCGACAGCGGGAAGAAGTGGTCCCAGTTGAAGAGGATGTCGACACCGAGGTCTTCGAGGGCACCCGCGGTCTCGCGGATCTTCTCGTACGAGGCGTGCTGGGGCGCGATCTGCACGCCGATGCGCACGGGACGGCGCGGGCCGCCTGTCGGCTGGGCGTTCTCGGTCGAGGATTCCGAGGTCATGGGGGCTCCGATCAGGTGGCCAGGACCACCGGGCGAGGAAGATGGCGCCAGACAGGCGTCGCAGGTCGGGACGGGTCACGGCTGCCTCGCCGTCGACCCTCGCGTCAATCTACCCCGTGCAGGTGCCGCTGGCTCAGGGATCCGTCGCCTAGTCTGGCGCGCGCTGCGCTGTCGGCTCACGAGCCGATGTCGCGCCGGGCCGGCGTACCGGCCACGGACGGCCCGGCTCCGCGCGAGCCCTCCACCTGCGGGCTCGGACAGGTCACGCCAGCTGCAGCCCCGTCAGGCAGGTAGCGCTGTCCGCCGTCGTGCTCAGAGGAGCCTCGACCGACCGTCCGTCGACGGTCAGTGCGACCGTCCCGGTGAGGTCGCGTGGCAACCAGACACCGACAAATCCGTTCGCGTAGGTGGTCGTGGTCTCCTCGAGCACGACCTCCCCCTGGTCGTCGCGGACGAGGATGTCGACGTCTGCGTTCACCAGCTCACCCTGGCAGGTGGTGAGGCTGTGGAAGAAGCAGTCGTGCGTCTGGTCGACGTACGGTGCCATCGAGACGTAGAGCTCGTCGGCGGGCATCGGCAGCGTGGTCTCGCGCGTCCCGTCGGACAGGACGACCTCGTCGGTCCGGATCGATGCCATGAGGTCGGTCGGTCGGTCGTCGCCCCCCAGCCTGTCGAGGTGGTCGATCACCTCTCGGGTGTCCATGCCGTCGAGCCCGAAGTCACGCAGCAAGGACGAGGCGTCTGCCGCTGACGGCGCACCGGTCTCGGAGTCGGAGGACGGGGTGCCGGACGACGAGCACCCTGCGAGCAGGAGGGCGACGGCGACGGGCACGGCGGCAAGGCGTCGAGAGATCATGCGTCCCATCATCACCCGCGGGCGCGCAGACGAGGCTAGGAGGAAGGTCCTGTGGCACCATGCCTCGTCCCGGCGCCCGTGCCCGAGGTCACCAGACGGGTGGGTGGCGGTCGGGCCAGCGCAGGCTGTCCTCGAGCTGCGCGGCGACGGCGAGGAGCGTGCGCTCCCCGCCGGGCCGGCCGACCAGCTGGATCCCCATCGGCAGGCCTGCTGGAGCGTGCTCGTCGGGCGCCGTCCAGTAGGTCGGGACGGTGATCGCCGGGAGCCCGCAGACGTTGATCATCGACGTGTACGGCGTGTACTCGCACTGCTGCGCGAAGTTCCGCTCAGGGTCCGTGGCGTCGTACCAGCCGATCGGCCGCGGCGTCTGCGCCATCGCCGGGAGCAGGAGCACGTCGTAGGCCTCGACGCGGGCGACCATCGTGCGCTCGAAGACCGCGAGCGCCCCGAGGGCCTCGACCAGCTCACGAGCGGTGACAGCCCGGCCGCGCTCGACCAGCCACTGCGTCAGCGGCTCGAGCAGGGCGAGGCGCTCGGGCTCGTCGATCGGCACGGCTGCCGCACCACCCATCCACAGCGTCCTGAAGGCCGCCGCGTAGGTCGGGTCAGGGTCCCAGGCAGGAGCGTCCACCACGTCGTGCCCGAGCGCGCCGAGCGCAGTCGCACCGGCATGGAGCGCGGTCTTCGCCTCGTCGCCGAGCGCGATGTCGTAGGCGCCGTCCCACGAGCTGAAGGTGCTCAGCCCGATGCGGAGCGGGCGACCCTCGGGTGTCTCTCCGCTCTCTGCGGCGGCCAGGTACGACCCGGCGGGCGCAGCAGGCGTCCGCAGAGTCCGCGGGTGCGGCACGTGGTCGTCTGCGGTGCGAGGCAGCATGCCCTCGAGCAGCAGCGCGGCATCGGCTGCGGTGCGAGCGATCGGTCCGTGCACCACCAGGCCACCGAGCGACTCCACCCCTCCCCCGGCCGGCAGGAGACCACGGGTCGGCTTGAGGCCGACGAGTCCGCAGGCCGCGGCAGGGATCCGGATAGATCCGCCACCGTCAGACCCTGGTGCCACGGGCAGCAGCCCGGCGGCCACTGCGACCGCGGCACCACCGCTCGACCCCCCGGCGCCCCGGGTCAGGTCCCAGGGATTGCGAGCGGGCGGACCGACGAGGGTCTCGGTGTACGAGGGGAAGCCGAGCTCGGGGGCGGCCGTCTTGCCGAGGGACACGACGCCTGCGGCGTCGAGCACCTGGGTGATGTCGCTGCTCACCTCGGGGACGTACCGGAAGGGCCTAGAGAAGGCGCGCGACCCGAAGCCCGTCGGGACACCTGCGCGGTCAGAGAGGTCCTTGTCGCCTATCGGCAGGGCCCAGAGCGGGGCGTCGGTGACCGCTGACGGCGGACCCTCCGCCGCCAGGTCCGCGGCTCGTCGCCTGGCAGCCTCGGGGGTCACGGTGACGAAGGCCCCGAGCTCCCCGTCCAGCCGGGTGATCCGACCCAGATAGTGCTCGGTCACCTCTGAGGGTGAGAGCTCGCCGGAGCGGAGCTGGCGGCTGATCTCGGTCGCGGTGCGCTCGTGCAGGCTGGTCATCGATCCAGCATAGGTCCGCGTTCCAGAACCCTGGCAGAGACCTCTTCGCCGACCGAGGAGCGAACCCACCGCACTCGCGATGCTCTTGTTTTGCGACGGACTACGGCAGCTGTCCTCGCACTCCCGCTCGCCCGGCTCATCCGCCTCTACAGGGCGAGCGAGACTGCCTCCCGGATCTCGGCGATCCGCTTCTCGTTGCGCTTGTAGTGTGTCCACTTGCCGACGCGAGTCGAGGTCACGAGGTTCTCACGCTCGAGCGATCGCATGAACGACGAGACGGTCGACTGTGCGAGCTGCGCCTTGTCCGTGATCTGACTGACGCAGATGCCGTACACGTCGGGGTCCGCGATGCCCTGCTCCACCGGGAACTGACCTCGCGGGTCGCGCAGCCACTGCAGGATCTTCAGGCGCATCGGGTGTGCAAGGACCTTGAGGACTTCGACGAGGCTGGAGAGATTCTCGGTGGGTGCAGAGATGTCCTCGGTAGGCGGTGTCATGACCCTCTTCTCTCCGAGAACGATCCATCGTGATACTTCGATGATTTTAGCACCGTTCAACCCGCCGACAGGCGGCGGGCTGGCCCGGTCACCGTCATGTGCATCGCGTCGCATACGTCGGCCGGCGCCTGTCACGTGCGCGGAACGTCGACCGAACTGCGACTATCGGGGCGTTCTCGTCTCTCGGCTCCGGTTGGGAGCCCGGAGACGCAGAGCCCAGCTGATGAGTGCGTGGTCGAGCATGTAGAGCCGCCCTCCTTCCTCTCGACCACCGTCCGACAGACGTTCGATCACCCAGCTGTAGGGCGACCTGCCGTCGTAGTCCGGATGAGGGGTGTGGAGCAGGTCGCCGCGTCCGAGCTCAGTCAGCACGTTGAGGGCGTAGCTGAAGGGGTACGGCCTGTTCGCACGACCTTCCGGCGTCACTTCGAGAGAGCGGAAGGCTCCGAGCATCCGGTTGATCATGGTGTCGGTGATGAGATCGACTCGGCCCGAAAGATATGCCAGCTGGATCAGGTAGGCGTAGGAGATGCCGTAGAGAAAGTAGTCACGGCCGGGATCGATGTCTGGCCACAGTCCGACCACCTGCTCAACAAAGGCGTTGAGGTCGGGCAGGTAGGCCTCACGCTGCCCGAGGTTCTCGAGCGCCATCACGTAGTAGAGCGCCATGTGGGTGCGCTCGACGGGTTCGAGCTCTGCCATGAGGTCAGTGGCCTCTTGCAGTCGGTCCGTGCCGGAGAAGACGTACCGATGAGGGTCGCTCAGCGTGCTGAGCGCGCTGAGCATAGTCAGCAACGGATAGGCCTTGATGAAGCCCTCGGACATGGAGCTGGGGAAGGTCGGGTAGAGACCTATGTCATCGACCGCGTCCATCGTTGCCAAGATGGAATCGGCTGTCCCGTTCGAGGCTAGGGAGTCCTCCCGGCCCAGGAGCGCGATAGCACCGATGAGCATGGCACCGCCTCGTCCCCGGAAGAACGGGGTGGGGACGTTCTCCAGTGCAGCCAGAGCCTCCGAGATCCTGTCGCGCTCACCGCTCAGCAGGTCGGCGAGCCCAGCACGGTCGAAGGCGAGGAACATGGCTGTTGACGCAGACACCCTCTCGTAGTCTCCGTGACGCCCCTGGTTCTCGTCCTGGATCGCGTCGGGCTTGATCTGATCCACCGCAGCGAGGACCTGCCGAGCGACGTCGCGTGCCACCTCACCGAGACGCAGGTCGAGCTTGGAGAGGGTGTCGAGCAGGATCGTACCGGCAATCGCTCGTGAGTAGGGGTTCTCGATCGCCCGGACCGCCGACGCAACGACCCCGAGCCGGGGACCACGGTCGACGGCCGCGTCAGTGCCGCGTGGCCGGACCGTGGTGAGGATCAGGTCGACCAGTGCAGCAGAGAAGGTGGTGTAGTCGTCCGCGCCGTCGAGCTTGTCGCTCAACATCGTGACGGAGCGTTCGATGAGCTCGTCTGTCGCTCGGTCATAACCGATGGGGTACTGGCCGAGCCCGATACCTCGCACGATTCGACTCCAGGGGGTCGCGATGAGGCGCGACTCTTCAGAGAGATCGTCGAGACCGGAGGTCGGCGGGCGAAGAACATACGACATGGCTCAGGTCCTCGTGGTAGTTGAAGGATCGGGCTGCTCAGGCACGACAGTCGGCGCGAGGTCAGTCATGGCCGGCAGACCTAGGAAGTCCGTGCGTGTTCCCTCGAGCATCTCTAGAGCCCAGTTGAGCCACTTGAGACCTTCGCAGTAGATCGCCAGCGGCCGGCGCTGGACCTCGGGAGAGTCGATGACACTGCCGTCAATCTCTGAGGCGAAATGGAACGGGGGCATAGCAGTGAAGTGGGTGCCCATGACGAACACAAAGCGGATCACCCAGTGAGGATCGTCGACCTGGTGCTGGGACTTCGTCCGGTCATCACTCTGGTAGACGGATCTCATGACCTGGGCGAAATAGTCCTCGATGCCGTCCGGGGCCGTCGGATCGACAGCGAGCCCGAGCTCGGTGACGTCTCTGACCCTGTAGACCTTCTGGAATGGATTGTTTTCGTGGAAACGGACATCGATGCGCGGTGTGCCGACACTGGCTTTGGTGAGCTCGAGATCGAAGTACTCGTTGTGCATCTCGTCGTAGTGCCCGATCGAGTTGTGCCAGGGCTTGTTGTCGTACATGGGGTCGTCGAGGGTCTGCGCGCCCTCGGAACGGAAACCGATCGCCCGCGGGTCGAGGAACTTGAGACCGATGCTGCTGGGGGTGATGGCCGCCAGAGCCTCCGTGACCTCAGAGGCAGGGGCACCCTCGCGGATGAGTTGTGCCGCGCTCTGAAGCGGGACGATGTCTCCGATCTTGATGTTCTCTGTGTTCGTGTCTCCGATCACGAGCGAATGCACTCGCGCCTCGAGGCGCTGCGCATAATCAGCATTTCCACGGAAAGCGCTCAGTAGGCTGCGGTAGTTGCGGTATCGCCGACCGTTGATGATGATCTCGTCGGTGTCGAGCAGTTCAGGGTTGAACGTCTTCGGGGCCGTCTCGCGGCACAGCTGCAGCCGATCCTCGATCTTCCGGAAGTACTGCTCCTCGAGCGTGGCTCCAGGCGAGGGAGTACGGCGATGGCTGTGCACGTCATGATGGAGGAAAGTCATGATCTGCTCGTAGAGCTTGGCGATGACCGCAGCAGGTGGGCGGTGCCGTCGGACGAACTGTCCGACTTCCAGACCCTCAATGAACGTCATCTCATAGATGAGCTCGCGGCTGATCCGCGGGTCACCTCCGGCCTCGACAGCCATCACTTGACGTTCGATCACATTCTTGACCCCCGGCAGGAAACCGTCGAGCGCGTCGGGCAGAGCTGCGAGGTACTCAGCCTGACGCTTCGCCTTCGTGAAAGGCGGAAGCATCACGCCAGTCCCCTCAGCGTCCCAGCGCGCAGTGGACAATGCCTCGCTCAGGACCTTCCGCACGAGCAGCTCATCGTTGCCTTCTCGTCGGAAGAAGATCGTCATGGACTCACTGCCACCGGCACCGAAACCGACAACCTGCTCCCCGGGATGGATGTAGGAGTTGATCGCGCTGAAGAGCATGTTGCGGGTCTGCGCGAACTCTCGCACGGCCCGGTGCGCGCTTGTCGCGCTGAGCAGCGCGTGGGACTCGGCGGCATCCAGATCACTGTTGAGCCCGTGGCCCCACAGCTCTTCCGGAGTACGCACCAGAAGAGTGTTCCGAGGATGGGGCGAGGTGCTCACGCGGTGGAGCTGGTTCCCATAGGCCAGACCTATGACGGTCGCCGAGGCTTGCAGCCGGACCGGGCGTAGAGGCTGCCCACCTGTTGCGAGCTCCAGGAAGGCCATGGTCTCTCGACGCAGGCCGCCCCGCGTGAGGACGGACGAGCCTGCCGTGGACAGCAGAGGAAGCTCGGAGTCTTGGATCTTCTCGCACATCGCGACGACGAGCTCGGGCAGCCGTCCCGAGGCCTGGGAGGGTGTGTGCAAGACGTGCGAGAGGAGCTCGACCGCGTCGCCAGGCGCGACAGCATTGCCGATGACGAGAGAGGTTACCCATCCGAACAGATCGGTCGCCTCGAGGAAGACGTGACCGTGGGCGAAGAGCCCGGGCCGGTGCTGCTGCAAGAGATGGAACATTGCCAGCTGGAAGACGACGTGCTCGACGGCTTCGGTGCGAGCGACAGTCTCAGCCAGCCCGGCAGGTTCTCTAAGGGAGCTGTCGGCCTGCATCTGGCGGTCGACGGCATCTCGGGAGCGCTGGACGAGCGGGTCGCCCCGCAGACCTGTCCGCACGGCGTGACGGATCTGGGTGCCCACCCGTCCTCGAGCAGGTCGCTCGAAATGGATGATGAGCACTTCCGTGTCGAGAGTCGGAGCGATCTCGTCGTCGCGGATCGACCCGTCCTCAGCAAGAACGCGTAGCTCGAGGTAGCCGCGTCCGATCTCCCCTGGATCACCTAGCAGTCGCTTGCGCACTCGCGCACCGAGCACCACCTCGCCTGGTTCGACCCGGTCACGGTGGGCGAGCGTGTACTGAAGCGCTTCCCGGAACCGGGTCGACGCTGGACCGATGACCTTCTCGGGGTGCCGGATGGAGTCGAAGGCAAACGCATGAGCGGTCTTACGGAGATACGCGTCGAACGCCGGTTCCCGAGACGAGAAGATCGTCAGATCACGGAGGACCGCGACGTCCGCAGCGTGGAGGTCCCCGCTCCCGCGGTGGTCGAGCTGCCGCACGGTTCCGTGAAGCTGGCGGGCAAGACCGGCCATGCGCACGAGATCGCGGGCTTGCACACCGTTGCTGATGGTGATCGCACCAGCGCGCACAGCATTGTCCCGGAGGAGCTGGGAAGACTTGGCACCGCGGCCGATCTCCGTGACGACGTCGGGCCGAAGCTCGTCGATCAGCTCTGTGGTGTGGTGAGAGTCCATGACCTCGTCGGCCATCGCGAGCACCGCGTTGCGGACCTGGTCTCCGGTCAGCAGGAACCCTGCTCCGCTGTTCGAGATCAGCGGCGTGTGCGGATCGGAGAACACGATTCCGTGCCCCTCGATGAACCTGTCAAGAGCCTCCCGTGCCCCGCTCATCCGCCGGGAGTGCGCCAGGAAGGTCGTGGCCTCCTTCAGCTCCTCAGCCGTCACCTCCGGAAAGGCCCCCAGGACCCTGACGAACGTGGGCATGGCCGATGCGTTCACGTAGATGTTGAACTGACGAGGCGAGTACCGCTTGTGCAGCTCGACCGCGGTGCCGTGGAGCTGTTCGAGAGACTCCAGCAGACGCGCGACGTCGTCTGAATGGCCGCGTAGGGCGATGACGTGAGCCGGCTCGGAGACTGGCAGCGCATCGGCTGGGTAGCGAGGCACATATCGACTGAGATCGATTGCTGACGCCTTCCGAGAATGCTCGTTCGATGCACCGAGGAGTATCGGCGTGAACGCGTAGGCCAGCAGCGCGCCATCACTCACGCTCAGGGAGCCGCCCGCCACAGCAGCGACCAGCATCCCGAAGCTCTCCCCCGTGTAGGCGGAGAACTGCAACGCTCCGTCGCGCCGACTCTGGTGCTCCAGGTCGCGATAGATCGCTACGTTGTGCGTGAAGAAGGCGGCCCCGACATACCCCTGTCGTTCGACCGGATCCTCGGGCAGGCTCGTCGCGTCCGTCGCCAGAGAGAGCGGGGTGTGAACCTGCCCGAGTGCGTGGGCCGCTGCTTCATAGACCTCAAGGGCTGCAGTCGAGCCAGCACCGACGGTGCGCTGATCGATGTCACGGTATGCCGACCGGCTCCCGAGCCCTGGGAAGAACACGACTGTGCTCAGACCGTCCGGTTCGACGGACGGCACCCGCCGTCGTCGAGCATGTGAATTCGTCGTGGAACGTGAGAACCGGTCTTCCCTCAGCGGAACAGTGCTGTTGCTGCTCATCGTCAACCCCTACGTGACGTCATGGTTCTCGGCCGCGGTCGATTCCCCGGATGGCCGAGCGATGGATGCGGATCGCGAGCGTCCGGTCAGGTCAGGTCAGCGAGGCGCCCCGGACGCCACGTCGCCGCGATGACCGTCGTGGCCCTCGACATGACCGCTGACGGGACGGACAACGGGCTCCTCGATCGGAGCGCCGGGCATCGGAGCCCGTGCTGCACGGCGCCTGCTCGCGATGCTCGTGGGCAACAGGACGAGGAACGCCCCGGCAGCCAGAGCAGCACCGACCCACAGCGGCGAGACGAACCCGAGGCCTGCGGCGATCGCCAGGCCGCCGATCCAGGCTCCGATAGCATTCCCCACGTTCAACGCTGCGATGTTCGTCCCGGAGGCGACAGTGGGAGCGTCACCGGCGAAGTGCATGACCCGGAGCTGCAGGCCTGGAGCGGTCGCGAAACCCACAGCGCCGAGCAGGAACATGGCGATGAGCACGGCCCACCAGATCGTGGCGCTCAGAGCGAAGGCCACGAGCACGAGGACCAGGCCCGCAAGGATGCCTAGCAGCGACTGGTCGAGGGCGCGATCAGCCAGCCTGCCGCCGATGATGTTGCCGACGAAGGTTCCGACCCCGAAGAGCAGCAGCAACCATGGGACTGAGCTGGTCGCGAATCCGCTGACCTCGGTCAGAGTGAAGGCGATGTAGGTGTAGGCACCGACAACTCCACCGAAGGTCAAGATGCTCACCATGGCAGAGAGCAGCACCTGCGGGCGACGGAGGGCTCCGAGCTCAGTGCGCAGCCCCGCAGTCTCGGAGGCTCGTGACCTCTCGACGAGGAACTGGATGCCGAGGAACGTGATGATCCCGATTCCTGTGATCGCCCAGAACGTGGCGCGCCAGCCGAGCTGCTGACCGACGAAGGTCCCGAAGGGGATGCCTACGACGTTGGCGACCGTGAGCCCTGCGAACATGAGCGAGATGGCGCCGGCCTTCTTCTTCTCCTCAACCATGCTGGCTGCGAGCACGGCGCCGATACCGAAGAAGCCTCCGTGACACAGAGCAGCGATGATGCGTCCAGCCAGCATGACACCGTAGGTCGACGCGAGGGCCGAGATCAGATTCCCCACGATGAACAGGACCACGAGGCTCAGGAGGACCTTCTTGCGCTCGGAGCGGGAGAAGGCGGCGGTGATCGCGATCGCACCGAAGGCCACGGCAAGGGCGTACCCGGACACCAGGTAGCCCGCGACGCTCTCGGTCACCGAGAAGTCCGTCGCGATCTGCGGGAGCAGGCCCACGGGACCGAACTCTGTCAGTCCGATCCCAAAGCCTCCCAACGCTAGAGCGATGAGCCCAGCTGGTAAAGCGGCTGTCTTCTTCTTCGTCACGATGACGTCCCTTCTTGGTGGCGCTGCCCTGTCGGACAACGCATCGAAACATCGGCATATCCGGGCGAGAGGATGTAGGACGGCACGACCCCGCAGCGCAC
Source organism: Sanguibacter biliveldensis (assembly GCF_033798665.1). Classification (NCBI taxonomy): domain Bacteria; kingdom Bacillati; phylum Actinomycetota; class Actinomycetes; order Micrococcales; family Sanguibacteraceae; genus Sanguibacter; species Sanguibacter biliveldensis. The sequence goes on along the minus strand of NZ_CP138359.1, from coordinate 1,330,718 downwards.
CCCTCTCCACCGGGACCACGGAAGGTCGATCACGTGCCGCACGGCACCTGTGACATACCGGTCGTCAACCCATCGACATATCGGAGCGTAACGATGTGTTGAAGAATGGTCAAATCGGAGATGTCCGATTATGTCGGCTCCAGGCTTGCCGGCCACGCAGGGCGGATCGACAGCCGTCAGGAGGCGGGCCGTGCAGCACCTTCTCTGGCAGTTCGTCGACGGCTTCCGCGGCGCCGCCCTACGACGGACTTGCTGGCCGAACAGCAAGCCTCCACAGCTTCTGCACGAACGGCCTTCTCCGGCCGCCACGAGCGCTCTCACCGGGCTGCAGCGTCCTGCTCCGCGCCGTCACGGAACGCCCTGCCACGTGCGTCGCACCAGTCTTTGGGCGCCCCCCAGAGCGCGCCCGCGCTGCCGGGTCCACCACTAGCGTCGCGCGCTCCGCCCCTAGGATCGAGCCGATCGACGCCGGGCGTGAGTCACATCACACTCGTCGGTGAACGTCTCCATCGACGTCGACCCAGAACGACAAAAGACCCGGCCGTTCCCGGCCGGGTCTTTCATCTTCGGTGGAGCTGAGGGGACTCGAACCCCTGACCCCCTGCATGCCATGCAGGTGCGCTACCAGCTGCGCCACAGCCCCAAGAACTTCGGAAAGTTCCTGTCCCCGTTGCCGAGGCGTTGCTATCTTAGACCGAAGTTGGCTCCAAGTTCCAATCGGGTCCAGCGTTCCAGTGATCCAGCGGAAAACCGGCCCCGACGTTGTGCGCGAGGAGCCTCCACGGGGTCGTCGCCGCAGGTCCGGAGCGCTCGACGTGGCTCCAGTGGACGTTGTGCAGGCCGTTCAGCCCGCGCCACGCTTCCGGGTCGAGCCCGATGAGCGCGGTGACCCCGATCGTGATCGCGGCCCCGTGGGAGACGATCACGAGCGTGTCGTCAGCCCCGAGGTCGGCCCCGTGCTCGTCGACGGCCGCGAGCATGCGTGCGGCGACCTCCGTGCGGGTCTCGATGCTCGCCCCGGCGGGCTGCTCGCCGCGTCGCCACTGGGCGAACTCCTCGGGCCAGCCCTCTTCGATCTCGGGACGGGTCAGGCCCTCCCAGTCACCGAAGCTGCGCTCACGCACGCGCGGGTCGATGACGAGCTCGTGCCCGCCCACCCGTGCGTAGTGCTCCGCCGTCACCCTGGCGCGCACGAGGTCAGAGGCGACCACGCGGGAGCAGGCGTGGAACGTGGCCAGAGCACGGGCACCGTGCTCTGCCTGCCACTGCCCGACCTCGTCCAGGGGGATGTCGACCTGGCCCTGCAGACGGCCGGCCGCGTTGTACGCGGTCCGCCCGTGCCGCAGGAAGACGACGGAGCCGGCACTCATACGGTGTCGTCGCGGCTGTCGGCCGGCGAGGGGTAGCCGAAGTCGTCGGCGTCGTACTCGGGGGCGTGGCCGTCTCCACCACGAGCGTCCTCGGGGAGCTCGATGACCGGGCAGTCCTTCCACAGGCGCTCGAGGGCGTAGAAGACCCTGTCCTCCTGGTGCTGGACGTGGACGACGATGTCGCCGAAGTCGATGAGGACCCAGCGCGACTCGCCCTTGCCCTCGCGCCGGATCGGCTTCACGCCGAGGCCGTGGAGCGCCTCTTCGACGGAGTCGACGATCGCCGACACCTGTCGCTCGTTGTTGCCGGAGGCGATGAGGAACACATCGGTCAGGACGAGCTGCTCGCTGACGTCCAGGGCGATGATCTCGGCCGCCTTGCGGTCAGATGCGGCTCGGGCCGCGGCGATCGCCAGCTCGACGGCACGTTCGGTTGCAGGCACAGCTCTCCTTAGAGGACTTCTTCGATGACGGTGACGCCGGAGGCGTCGTCGACGGTCCAACCAGCCTGGTCCGCCCAGGCCTCAGGGACCAGGGCTGCAGGCGCAGCTGTCGACGATGCTGAAGACGGTGCAGGCAGCGCAGATGCTGCCCCGCTCTCGCCCTCCAAGGCGACTTTCCAGAGTATCAGCCCGAGGACGAAGGCCAGGGCGACGAGGATCACGTAGTGCAGCCACGTGTACTTGTGGTCCGAGTCGTCGTAGTCCTCGTCTTCCTCGTCGTCATGCTCCTCGCGGACGGCCGGGCCGGAGGTCGTCGCTGAGCCTGCTCCGGCGGTGATCGCGTCCCATTGCGGAGCCTGCGTGAAGGAGTCCGCACCGTCGGCGAGGCCGGGCGGGACGTCACTGCCGGACGACGGCTCGGTCGTCGACCCAGCCGCACCGGCAGGTGCGGCTGCTGCATCCGCCACATCAGCCGAAGAGTCGGCTGTCGAGCCGGGCTCGGCCGTCACCACGGCGTCCTCAGAGGGCTGCGTCGCAGGCGACACCGTCGGCACAGGCGCCCAGGGGACGTCCGCGGCAGCGACAGGCGCCCACGACGAGGTCCGCGAGACCGACCCCGGCGCGGCGGGGACCGAGGCCGCCTGGGCAGGGATGCCCTGGGCGGCTGGCGGCTGCGTCCGGCCGTTGGCCGGCCGGGCGGACGGAGGGGCTGAGGCCGCGAGGCGCTGCGAGAAGCTCATCGTCGACCCAGCGGCATCTGCCGACGGCGCGGCTGCTGCCGGGCGCGATGCGGGAGCTGCAGGCCTGGCGGCACCAGGCGCCGTGCCCTGGCCCGTGGGCACGGGGCGCGAGGCGGTCAGCTCGCCGGTCTCGTCGACGGTACGGATCTTGCCCGTCTGGTGCGGCGGGACGATCATCGTGCCGGTGTCGGTCAGACCGCCAGCCTGCTCACGCAGCGAGCGGCGCGACAGGGCTGGCTGACGCTCCTGAGCGGTCGGGCGCTGGACGGTCTGCGGGGCGGAGGCCGGCCCAGCGGCAGGCGAAGGGGTCGAGGTCTCCCCCGCGGCGGTCGGTCGAGCCGGTGCCTGCTGAGGGGCGGGGGTCCGCTGCGGTGCCGGGCTCCGCTGCGGGTCGCCGACCCGTGCTGCGGGGCGCGCGGTCCCGGCAGCCTGCGCCGCCTGTGCGGGGCGTGAGGCCCCGGCGGGCGTCCCGTCCTCAGCCGGAGCGGCCGTCGTGGCGGTCGGTCCGGAGGTGACAGATGCCGGACGGGGTGTCGAGGCCGCAGGCGGGCGCGGCGACCCCGCCTGCGCGGGCGCTCGTGCTGCGCCAGCAGGACCGCCCGAGGGCTCGGACGCCGGGTTGACGGCGGGCTGCGCGTAGGCCGGCGGACCGGTCTGCCCGGCCTTGAGCGCCGCCTCTGCCTCGGCCCGTTCGCGGAGCTGGCGGCGCGTGAGTGGTGCGCCGTCCGCTGGGTTCGTCATGATGCCACCTTCACAGCCGACTCTCGGTACAGACGGTACTTCGTGATGTACTGCACGACGCCGTCCGGGACGAGGTACCAGACGGGGTCTCCTGCACGGGCGCGCGCCCGGCAGTCGGTCGAGGAGATCGACAGCGCCGGAATCTCCAGCAGGCTGACGTGCTCGCTCGGGAGGCCGACGACCGACAGCACGTGCCCCGGACGGGTGACAGCCACGAAGTGGGCCATCTCCCACAGCTCAGGGGCGTTCTTCCACGTGGCGATCTGCTCGATCGCGTCGGCGCCGGTGATGAAGAACAGGTCCGCGTCGGGACGCTGCGCGCGCAGGTCTCGGAGCGTGTCGACCGTGTACGTGAGACCAGGACGGTCGATGTCGACACGGCTCGTGGTGAAGCGAGGGTTCGACGCGGTCGCGATGACCGTCATGAGGTAGCGGTGCTCCGCAGGGCTGACGTCCTGCCCCTGCTTGAAGCTCGGCTGCCCTGTGGGCACGAACACGACCTCGTCGAGGTCGAAGCGTGCGGCCACCTCGCTCGCCGCCACGAGGTGCCCGTGGTGGATGGGGTCGAAGGTGCCACCCATGACACCGACACGCTGGCGCTCAGAGGTCATCAGCTCGACGTCCTGACGACGGTCAGTGACGGGTCCACACGCTGCGGAAGGCGTAGGTCACCAGGAGCAGGCCGGTGAGGATCACGAAGGTCGTGATGCCGAAGGCGACGGGCGGGATCGCCAGGTGATTCACGACCTCGTGCTCCTCTGCGGCTGCCAGCACTGTTGCGAACACGTCATCCTCCATCGGGTCGGGCATCGGCGGGTCGAGGGTGCGTCCCGCTGCTCACACGTCGTGAGCATCGCTCAGACGCCCAGTCTCTCATGTCATCCATCGGCACAGGACGTCTCGACCTTCAGCCTGGAGAGGCACCAGGTTCGCACGGCAGGACGTCCGCGCAGGTCGCGCGGCGGGTCAGGAACGGATGTGCCCGTCGCCGTTGACGACCCACTTGGTGGTCGTCAGCTCGGCGAGCCCCATCGGTCCGCGCGCGTGCAGCTTCTGCGTCGAGATGCCGATCTCCGCACCCAGCCCGAACTGCCCGCCGTCGGTGAAGCGCGTGGAGGCGTTGACCATGATGGCCGCCGAGTCGAGCTCCGCGACGAAGCGCTCCGAGGACCGCAGGTCCTTCGTGACGATGGCCTCGGTGTGCCCCGAGGTCCAGGTCCGCACGTGGTCGATGGCCTCGTCGAGGTCGGCCACGACCCGCACGGCGAGGTCGAGCGAGAGGTACTCCGTGGCCCAGTCCTCGTCGGTCGCCGGGACGACGGTGACCCCCTCGGGGGCCAGCGCGGCGGTGAGCGGGTCGGCGTGTACCACGACGTCGGCGGCACCCAGCGCGGCGAGCACCCCGGGCAGCAGCGCCTGCGCGGCGTCGGCGTGCACGAGCAGCGTCTCGGCGGCGTTGCAGACCCCGACCCTGTGCGTCTTGGAGTTCAGCACGATCGCGATCGACGTCTCGAGCTCGGCCGACGCGTCGAGGAACACGTGGCAGTTGCCCACCCCCGTCTCGATGACGGGGACCGTCGACTCGCGGACGACGGTCTGGATGAGGTCCGCTCCCCCGCGCGGCACGAGCACGTCGACGAGGCCGCGGGCGTGCATGAGGGCGACGGCGCCGGGTCGCCCGTAGGCGTCGATCGACTGGACGAGGTCGGCCGGGAGCCCCTGCGCCGTGAGGGCGTCGGCGAGCACCCGCACGATCACCTCGTTCGAGCTGGCTGCGGCGCTGCCGCCGCGCAGGATCACGGCGTTGCCGCTCTTGAGAGCCAGACCGGCAGCGTCGACCGTGACGTTCGGTCGCGCCTCGTAGATCATGCCGACGACGCCCATCGGGACGCGCTCCTGCCGCAGCCGGAGGCCGTTGGGGAGGGTCGAGCCGCGCACGACCTCGCCGACGGGGTCGGGCAGGGCGGCGAGCTCGCGCAGGGCGTCGGCGATCGCGCCGATGCGCTCGGGGGTCAGGGCGAGCCTGTCGAGCAGACCGGGCGAGGTGCCGTTGGACCGTCCCCTGTCGAGGTCGATCTCGTTCGCCGCCACGATCTCCTCGGCGTTCGCGACGAGGGCGTCAGCGAGGGCGCCGAGGGCCGCGTCCTTGGTCCCACGGGTCGCGGTCGCGAGCGTCCGCGAGGCGATCTTCGCCCGGCGGGCCGTCTCGAGGACGGCCTCGGTCACGTCGTGGAGCGCTGCTGCGTCGGCTACCTGAGTCATCCCCCCAGGCTAGCCACCCGCGGTCGTGGAGTCACCCACGTCCCGCTGGGTGGTCCGGCCGAGACGGGTGACCGGGCACCGACCGGGTCAGACCTTCCGCGGCCGACGGACGAGCACCAGGTCGTCGCGGTGGACCACAGCCCGGTCGTAGCCGGCCCCGAGGGCGTCACGCAGGTCCCCGGTGGTCTGGCCCATCAGGCCGGGGATCTCGGCGGCGTCGTAGGCCGACAACCCACGGGCCACCACCCGACCCTCGGTGTCGACGAGCTCGACAGGGTCGGCGGACTCGAACTCGCCCTCCACACCGGTGATCCCTGCGGGGAGCAACGAGGCGGAGCCACCGAGGACGGCCCGCACGGCACCGTCGTCGAGCACGAGCCGGCCACGGCTCTTGGCCGCGTAGGCGAGCCAGAGCCGCCGTCGCGTGGTCCGTCGGCCGGTCGCGTGGAACCAGGTGCCCACGGGCGACCCGTCGAGCGCGCCCTGGACGTTGGACGACCTGGTGAGGACCACGGGGATCCCGGACTGCGTCGCGATCGACACCGACTCGAGCTTGGTGAGCATCCCGCCCGTGCCGACCGAGCTGCCCCGACCTGTCACCTCGACGTGCTCGATGTCCGCAGGGCTGCGGACCTCAGGGATCTGGCGGGTGCCGGGCCGGGAGGGCGGTCCGTCGTACAGGCCGTCGACGTCGGTCAGGAGCACCATGGCGTCGGCGCGGACGAGGTGCGAGACCAGGGCGGCGAGGCGGTCGTTGTCGCCGAAGCGGATCTCGTCGGTCGCCACGGCGTCGTTCTCGTTGACGACGGGCACGACCCCGAGGTCGAGCAGCCGCTCGAGAGAGCGCTGGGCGTTCTTGTAGTGACCACGCCGGACGGTGTCCTCGGCCGTGAGCAAGATCTGCCCGACCCGGATGCCGTGCGCGGCGAAGGCCTCGGTGTACCGGGCGACGAGCAGCCCCTGACCGACCGACGCGGCCGCCTGGGCTGTCGCGAGGTCGCTCGGACGCGAGGTCAGGCCGAGCGGGCCGAGGCCCGCGGCGATCGCACCCGACGTCACGAGGACCACCTGGTGGCCGGCTGCGTGCCGTGCGGCGATCACCTCGACGAGGTCGCGCAGCGCCTGCACGTCGAGCCGCCCGTCGGCCGCTGTGAGCGACGACGAGCCGACCTTGACCACCACGCGTCGAGCAGAACCCATGAGCGAGCGGGGCGTCACGGGGACCTCCCGAGGCGCCAGAGCCCCGCGCGGCGGGGCCGGCGGGGCTGCAGGTGCGGTCTGGAGGTCGTCGCTCGAAGTTCCGGTGTCGCTCACCGGACCATTCTCGCGCAGGTGGTCAGTCCTTGGAGGGGCTGTCCACAGGAGCGTCTGCGTCGATCTCGGGGTCGGTCCAGATGCCCTGCTCGCGCTCGGTCCACAGCTCGGCGCGGGCCTCGGCCTTGGCGTCCATGCGCTCGGTGTACTCGCGGCGCTTGTCGCCACGGGTCGGGCGGTTGGACTGCGACTCGGCGAAGCGCGCATCCGTGCCTCGCGGGCCGCCGAGGAGCTCGGCACCCGTGACGAGGGTGGGCTCCCAGTCGAAGATCACGGCGTTGTGCTCGGGACCGATACGCACCTCGTCACCCGCGACAGCGCCAGCCTTGAACAGCTGCTTCTCGACGCCGAGGACCGCGAGACGGTCCGCGAGGTAGCCGATGGCCTCCTCGTTGGCGAAGTCCGTCTGGCGGACCCAGCGCTCGGGCTTGGTGCCGCGGATCTCGAAGTACGTCTGGCCGCCGGACTCCTTGCGCTGGACGGTGAACTCGGAGCCGTCGGCAGCCTTGGGCCGGATGATCGTGCGGGCCATGCTCGGCTTCGGGGCGAGCTTGCGGGCACGCTCGACGTACTCGGCGAGCACGTAGGTGAGCTGCTTGAGCCCTTCGTGGCTCGCTGCCGAGACCTCGAAGACCTTGACGCCGCGCGCCTCGAACTCGGGGCGGACGAGCTCGGCGAGGTCGCGTGCCTCGGGGACGTCGATCTTGTTGAGCACGACGACGCGGGGCCGCTCGTTGAGCGGGACGCGGGTGCCGTCGGACTGGAGGTCGGGCGCGTAGGCCGCGAGCTCCTGCTCGATGACCTCGAGGTCGCTCAGCGGGTCGCGGCCCGGGTCGAGGGTCGCGCAGTCGAGGACGTGCACGAGGACAGCGCAGCGCTCGATGTGACGGAGGAACTCCAGGCCGAGACCCTTGCCCTCGCTCGCGCCCTCGATCAGCCCGGGGACGTCGGCGACCGTGTAGCGGGACGAGCCCGCCTGCACGACACCGAGGTTCGGCACCAGGGTGGTGAAGGGGTAGTCGGCGATCTTGGGCCGTGCGGCCGAGATCGCGGCGATGAGGCTGGACTTGCCGGCGCTCGGGTAGCCGACGAGCGCGACGTCGGCGATGGTCTTGAGCTCGAGGACGACGGACGCCTCCGAGCCGGGCTCTCCGAGCAGCGCGAAGCCAGGGGCCTTGCGGGCCTTCGAGGCCAGCGCGTTGTTGCCGAGCCCGCCGTGACCGCCCTCGGCGACGACGTACTCCGCGCCCATGCCGACGAGGTCGGCGAGCACGTTGCCGTCGGTGTCCTTGACGACGGTCCCGTCGGGGACCGACAGGATCATGTCTTCGCCGTTGGCGCCCTGACGGTAGTCACCCATGCCCTGGGTGCCCGAGGGGGCGCTGCGGTGCGGCAGGTGGTGGAACTCGAGGAGGGTGGTGACCTGACCGTCGACGCGCAGGATCACGCTGCCGCCCATGCCGCCTGCACCGCCGTCAGGGCCGGCGAGGGGCTTGAACTTCTCGCGGCGGATCGAGGCGCAGCCGTTCCCGCCGTTGCCGCCTGTGGCGTGCAGGACTACGCGGTCTACGAACGAAGCCATCGGTCAACCAATCATCGAGCGAGCTGCCGCGAGGGCAGTGTGGGGCGTGCATGAGCAAGAGGGGCGCACCGAACCGGTGCGCCCCTCTTGCGGAAGATCTAGGAGTCTGAAGCTCAGACGCCAGCCTCGACGATGTCGATGACCTTGCGGCCACGACGGGTGCCGAACTGGACCGCACCGGCGGTCAGAGCGAAGAGCGTGTCGTCCCCGCCACGTCCGACGTTGTTGCCGGGGTGGAAGTGGGTGCCGCGCTGGCGGACGATGATCTCACCAGCGCTGACGACCTGACCGCCAAAACGCTTGACACCGAGACGCTGTGCGTTCGAGTCGCGACCGTTGCGCGAGGAGCTCGCGCCTTTCTTGTGTGCCATGGCCGAACCTGCTTTCCTGCTGAAGAGTGTCTGACGAGTTCGTTCGCAGGAGGCCAGGCCTACCGCGACGAGGAAATCACTTGATGCCGGTGACCTTCAGGCGGGTCAGCTGCTGACGGTGACCCTGACGCTTGCGGTAACCGGTCTTGTTCTTGAACTTGAGGATGGTGATCTTCGGGCCCTTCTCGTCCCGGACGATCTCCGCGGTGACCTTGACCTTGGCGAGGTCTGCTGCCTTGGTGGTCACCTTCTCCCCGTCGACCAGAAGCAGCGCGGGAAGTTCGATGGACTCGCCAGCGTCGCCGGAAAGTCGGTCGACGACGACGACGTCGCCCACGGAAACCTTCTCCTGGCGGCCACCGGCCTTGACGATCGCGTACACCACGTTGCTGCTCATCTCTCTTAGTGTCTGCGGCATGCTCATCACCTGAATCGAAGACGTGGTCGTTGACTGCGTCATGAGACTCAGGGAGCACACGGGGACCAGCGCGAATCAGTACGCGCCGACGTTCAAGATTACGGAATCTTGCGCTCAGGGTCAAATGCCACTGCTAGCACTGCCGCCAGCTCTCGGTGTCTGGCTCGCAGGTGCCTGCACGACCTGCGCACAGACGGAGCCGTCAGGCTCCGTGGACCATCATGCCCTACTCGGGGGCGAGTCTCCACCACCATGGGGCGGTCAGCTCTGTGAGACAGCACTCACCAGCGCCCGGGCTCGAGCGCAGCCCCCTCTCGACGTCTGTCGTCAGCGACCCGCTCCGCCGTCGTGGCACCGCTGCGCCCACTCTTCCCGGAGCACGCCGTAGACGAGCGAGTCGTAGACCTCGCCGCGGACGACGCGCGCCCTGCGGAACCGTGCCTCGAGCGTGAACCCGAGCCTCTCGGCCACCCGCGACATCGCGTGGTTCCCCGACCACGTCGCGAGGTCGAGCCGCCGCCAGCCCGTGGTGGAGAAGAGCATGGTCGTCCACTGCTCGATCGCGGCGGTCCCCGCTCCCCTGCCACGCACGGCCGGGTCGTGCAGGACGACGCCGATCCGCGCCCACTCGGTCTCCTGGGACTCCCAGTACCAGCTCACGGTCCCCCAGAAGCTCCCGTCGGCAGCGCTCGCCACAACGAGAGACCGAGGAGGCAGGCCTGGCGTGGACGCCGCTGCCCCGTCTGTCACGATCTCGCGAGCGCGGCGGGCGACGATCTCGTCGGCCTCGTCGTCGGTCGGGCGCGCGTAGTACGGACCGTCCCAGAGATGCCACTCGTGGTGGGGGCGCAACCATTCCCTGTAGACGGGGAGGTCCTCCGCCCGCCACGGCCGCAGCACCACGGGAGACGCCGCAGGCGCGGACGACGGTGTCGTCCGCGCCTGCGGCGTCTGGGAGCCTGCGGGCTCACCGGTCCCCCGGTCCTGAGCCCCACGTCCCGTCTGGGTCACTGCTGGTCGTTCTGCTCCCCGCGGCCCTGGCCGGAGACCGGGCGACGCACAGAGCGGAGCTCCGCGACGACGTCGAGGACAGGACGCCGAGGCTCCTGGGCCTCTGCGGCGCCAGGCTGCTCGACGCTCTCCGAGGACGCATCGGTCACGCTCTCCGCGCCGTGCTGACGGACGTCGACGACCTCGGCGGTCTCGACGTCGACCGTCACGACCACGCCCTGCTCGACGCCGGCACCGTGCTCGTCAGCACCGTGCTCGGCGCCGTCGGTGTGCTCGTCGTCGTGCTCGTGGGCGTGCGCCGCCGCTGCGGCGATCGTCGCGAGCGTGGCCTTGACGGCCTCGCGAGCCTCGGGCAGCACGGGGACCGCCGGGACGGTCTCGGTCTCCTTGGCACCCCGCTTGCGACGGGCGCGCTTGCTGTCGCCGTCGGCGGGAGCCGAGGCTGCAGCCTGCGCCGCGACCTGAGCGCCCGACGGCTGGGAGCCGCCCTGGAAGTGCTTCTCGTTCGGCTCGTCGTGGACGATGAACCCGCGGCCGTTGCAGTGGTCGCAGGTCTCCGAGAACGCCTCGACGAGGCCCTGGCCCACGCGCTTGCGGGTCATCTGCACGAGCCCGAGCGAGGTCACCTCGGCGACCTGGTGCTTGGTCCGGTCGCGACCGAGGCACTCGACCATGCGACGCAGCACGAGGTCGCGGTTGGACTCGAGGACCATGTCGATGAAGTCGACGACGATGATCCCGCCGATGTCGCGCAGACGCAGCTGCCGGACGATCTCCTCGGCCGCCTCGAGGTTGTTCCTCGTGACGGTCTCCTCGAGCGTGCCGCCCGAGCCCGTGAACTTGCCGGTGTTGACGTCGACGACGGTCATGGCCTCGGTGCGGTCGATCACGAGCGAGCCACCCGAGGGCAGCCAGACCTTGCGGTCCATGCCCTTGGCCAGCTGCTCGTCGATCCGCGCCTCGGCGAAGACGTCCTTCTCGCTCGTCCAGCGCTTGACGCGCCCGGCGAGGTCGGGGGCGAGGGCGTTGACGTACTCGGAGATCTCCGACCACGCGCCGTCGCCCGAGATCGTCAGCGAGCTGAAGTCGTCGTTGAAGATGTCGCGCACCACGCGGATCGCGAGGTCCGGCTCGCCCTGGAGCAGAGCAGGCGCCGACGCGGTCTTGGACTTCTTCTCGATGGCCTCCCACTGCCCCTGCAGACGGGCGATGTCGGCGCGCAGCTCGTCTTCGCTCGCGCCCTCGGCCGCGGTACGGACGATCACACCGGCGGTCTCGGGGACGACCTCGCGGAGGATCTTCTTGAGGCGGGCACGCTCGGTGTCCGGGAGCTTGCGCGAGATGCCCGTCATGCCGCCGCCGGGGACGTAGACGAGATAGCGACCCGCGAGGGTCACCTGCGAGGTGAGGCGAGCGCCCTTCTGCCCGATCGGGTCCTTGGTGACCTGCACCAGGACCGAGTCACCCGACTTGAGCGCCTGCTCGATGCGGCGCGGTGCACCCTCGAGACCGTGGGCGTCCCAGTTGACCTCACCGGCGTAGAGCACGGCGTTGCGGCCCTTGCCGACGTCGACGAAGGCGGCCTCCATGCTCGGGAGCACGTTCTGCACCCGGCCGAGGTACACGTTGCCGGCCATCGAGGCCTGCGACTGCTGCGAGACGTAGTGCTCCACGAGCACGCCGTCCTCGAGCACGGCGATCTGCGTGCGACCGTTCCGCTCGCGGACGATCATCGAGCGCTCGACGGCCTCGCGGCGGGCGAGGAACTCGGCCTCGGTGATGATCGAGCGGCGGCGACCGGCGTCGCGGCCCTCACGGCGGCGCTGGCGCTTGGCCTCGAGACGCGTCGAGCCCTTGAGGGCGGTGACCTCGTCGGCGCCTGTACGACCGCTGCGGCTGCTGGAGCCGGTGCTGGCAGCTGTGCTGCGGCCCGAGGACGCGGCGGCGGGGGCAGCGTCGCTGTCGGAGCCGCGCGACCCACGACGGCGACGACGACGGCGACGGCTCGACGCGGAGTCGTCCGAGTCGTCGTGCTCGTCGGAGTCGGTCTCCTCGTCCGAGGAGCTCTCGGAGTCGTCGTCCTGCGTGTCGGCGTCCTGGGCAGGAGCTGCTCCACGGCCACGGCGACGCGAGCGCGAACGCCCGTTCTCCGATCGACCGCGCGGCTCGTCGGAGCCTTCGTCCTCGTCGTCCTCGTCGTCGGAGTCCTCGGAGGACTCGTCGTCCTGGCTGGCGCCACGAGAGTCTCGGGAGTCCTCGTCGCGCGAGTCCGAGCCGCCACGGTTGCGGCGTCCGCGACCACCACGACGGCGGCGACGGCGCGGCTGGCCGTTGTCGTCCTCGTCCTCGGTGTCGTCGGAGTCGTCCTCAGAGGTGTCCGTGCCCTCGTCCTCGGTCGCCGGGGTCAGGGCGTCCAGGCTCGCGTCGAGCGCGAGGACGTCCTCGGTCGACTCGGCGTCTTCGTCCTCGAGCACCTCGTCTGCCGCGGCAGCCGCAGCCTCGGAGACGGCCTTGGGCGGACCCGCGGGGGTCTGCGCGCGGCGACGACGCGGACGCGCGGCCTCCGGGTCCGGAGCCTGGAACAGCAGCGCTGTCGTGCGGCGCGGTGCCTGAGGTTCTTCGGCGGAGGCCTCGTCAACCGGGGCCTCGTCGGCCTGGACCTGCTCGGGTGCCGCAGCGCGCTCGGCGACGGGTGCGGCTGGTGTCTCGACGGTCTCGGCAGAGCGCGAGCGACGGCTGCGCGTCTTGCGCGGGGCCTCGGCGGCAGCCTCCGGAGCAGTCGTGGCAGGAGCAGTCGTCGCAGCAGCGGCCACCGGGGCCTCGACGGGTGCAGAGGCCTCGGCGGTCTCAGCCTCGACGGGCGCGGGGGCGGCGGCCCTGCGGGTCGCGGCACGGCGCGGGCGGGTGACCTCGGCGTCCTCGAAGAGGGCCGGGGCGGTGGTCCTCGGCGCGGAGCTGGTGGCGCGGCGGCTCCGGCGGGCCGGTGCTGCAGGCTCAGCGGCGAGCGCCTCGATCGACGCGACGACGTCGAGGCTCGCGACCTCTTCCTCGTGGCTCGGGGTGGTCGCCGGTGCTGCGGCGCGCGAGCGAGACCGGCGCGGGGCGCGGCCGCTCGTCGTGGTCGGCTCGGCCGGCTGGTCCGCCGTGGCGGCGGCCGGGGCTTCGGCCGCGGCCGGAGCCGCCTCGGCGGGCTCCTGGGCTGCCGGAGCCGTGCTGGTCGTCGGTGTCGTGCTGGTCGTCGGTGTCGCGCTCGACGCCGGGCGGGTGGCGGCGCGGCGGCGCCGTGCCGGGGCAGCCGGGGCTGCCGACGTCGCGGGCTCGTCCGCGGTGGTCTGCGACGAGGTCGCCGGCTGCTGCGCCTCGGGCTGCGATGCGGCGACCGGCGTCGTCGGTGCGGCCTCGGCGGCTGGGGTGGTCGTGGGCGAGAGCTCGGCGAAGACGTCGAGCTGCTCGGTCGTCTTGACGACACGGCGTGAGCGGCGGGGCGCCTTCACGGGTGCAGCGGGAGCAGAGTCTGCGGCCGGGGTCTCGGCAGGTGCCGTCGCGGCGGTCTGCGCTGCGGGGGCCTGCTGTGCTGCCGGGGCCGGCTCGGCTGCCGGGGTCTCGGCCGCTGCGGGGGCCTTCTTGCTCGTCGCGCGACGGCGGACGGGCTTCTCGGCGGGCTGCTCCGGAGCGGCCTGCGCGGCGGCGGGTGCCGCCTGGGTGTCTGGGGCTGCCGCCTGAGCGGCGGGAGGTGCCGCCTGGGTGGAGTCGGGGGCTGGCGTGCCTGCAGCATTTCCTGCGGCGCGGGTCACCCGGCGTCGCGCCGGCTTCTTCGCTGTCGCGTCTGTGCTGTCAGGGGTGGTCGTGTTGTCGAGCGTCACGTGGTGTGCTCCATGTGCCCTGGTAGGGCTCCGCCCCACACGTGCGGCGCCACCATGGCGGTTCAGTCGTCGTCAGCACAGGTGTGCCGCGACGGAAGTCGTCGGTGTGGATACGCGGCAGGGGCGAGCGACGGTGTGCGCCAGGCGGTCGAGCCATTCTCCCGACTGCGGCGCGACACAATCCGCGATTCGCACGTGCTGCGTTCACAAGCTCGGCATCGAAGGCGTGTGGGGCCCTTGAGCCTCGTTCAGTATCGCACAGGAGCCCTGCGGCGCCCGTCGTGCGTCCGCCCGAGGCGTGTCGGGAGCACCAGCCGACCCGGTCTGCCGCGCGGCCACACCGGGTCTGGTGCCGGACCAGCCCGCGGGGCCAGACTGGCAGCACGTCCGAGAGCGCCCGCGACGCCCTCGGTACCAGGCAACGCCGACCGTGCTCACACCACCTACGGCACCGCCCGAGACCTAGGTCACAGGACCGGGAGGCTCGTCCGCACGGAGCAGGGACCTTGGTCCCACGCCCCCACATCTTCACGGCATAGCGTCATCTCGAGCCGTGCGGTGACACCCGCGCACCCACCCACACACCAGGAGCACCGTGGACGTCTTGGACATAGCACGGTGGCAGTTCGCCATCACCACCGTCTATCACTTCTTCTACGTACCTCTGACGATCGGGCTCGCACCCCTGGTCGCCATCATGCAGACCGCCTGGGTCCGGACCGGCAACGAGCGCTGGCTCAAGCTGACCAAGTTCTTCGGCAAGCTGCTCCTCATCAACTTCGCGATCGGCGTGGTCACCGGGATCGTGCAGGAGTTCCAGTTCGGCATGAACTGGAGCGAGTACTCCCGCTTCGTCGGTGACGTCTTCGGCGCACCGCTCGCCATGGAGGCCCTCGCCGCCTTCTTCGTCGAGTCGACGTTCCTCGGGCTGTGGATCTTCGGGTGGGACAAGCTCCCCAAGAAGATCCACCTCGCGTGCATCTGGGCCGTCGCCCTCGCCACCAACCTCTCGGCCTTCTTCATCCTCGCGGCGAACTCGTGGATGCAGCACCCTGTCGGGGCGACCTTCAACGCCGAGACCGGGCGCGCCGAGATGAACGACATCTGGGCGGTGCTGACCAACAACACCCTGCTCGCCGCCTTCCCCCACACCATCACCGCAGCCTGGCTCACCGCCGGGACCTTCGTGGCAGGCATCGCCGCCTGGTGGATGGTCCGGGAGGTCCGGCGCGGACGCAAGGACGTGGCGCGCGACGTCTACCGCCCGGCGGTCATCCTCGGGCTCGTCGTCATGATCGTCTCGGGCGCCGGCATCGCCGTCTCGGGTGACGCGCAGGCGAAGCTCATGTTCGAGCAGCAGCCGATGAAGATGGCAGCCGCAGAGGCTCTCTGCGAGTCCTCGCCCGGAGGTGCGCCGTTCTCGATCCTGTCGATCGGCAACCTGGCGAACAGCTGCGAGGACGTCAAGCACGTCCTCGAGATCCCGGGTCTGACCAGCTTCCTCGCCGACGGCTCCTTCACAGCGCCTCTGCCGGGCGTCAACGAGGTCCAGCAGCAGATGCAGGATCGCTACGGGGACACCGACGCCGCCGGCAACCCGATCGACTACTCGCCGAACCTCGCGCTGACCTACTGGAGCTTCCGCCTGATGATCGGCCTCGGCGTCGGGTCCGCAGCCCTGGCTCTCATGGCGCTGTGGCTCACCCGCAAGGGCCGTGTGACCGACAACCCGTGGTTGGCGCGGGTCGCGCTGATCGCGATCCCGACCCCGTTCCTCGCCTCGGCCTTCGGCTGGATCTTCACCGAGGCCGGACGTCAGCCCTGGGTCGTGGTGCCCAACCCCACGGGGATCGACCAGATCCGCATGCTCACCGAGCGAGGCGTCTCCCTGGCCCAGGGTGCCGGGGTCGTGTTCGCCTCCATGGCGATCTTCACGCTCGTCTACACGGTCCTGACGATCATCTGGGGCCGGCTCATCTGGCGCTACATGGTCGAGGGTGCTCCGGAGACCGTCCACGACGACTCACCCGAAGCCCGCTCCGACGACGACGCGGCCGACCGTCCGCTGTCCTTCGCCTACTGACCCGTCGCGCTCGCGAGAATAGGACACAGACATGGACCTCGAAACGCTCCAGGTGCTCTGGTTCGTACTGATCGCCGTCTTGTGGACGGGGTACCTCGTGCTCGAGGGCTTCGACTTCGGCGTCGGCATGCTCATGCCGATCCTCGGCCGCGAGGAGAAGGACCGCCGGGTCCTCATCAACACCATCGGCCCGGTCTGGGACGGCAACGAGGTCTGGTTGCTGACGGCTGGCGGCGCGACCTTCGCGGCCTTCCCGGAGTGGTACGCCTCGTTGTTCTCGGGCTTCTACATCCCGCTGTTCGTCATCCTCATCTGCCTCATCGTCCGGGGCATGGGCTTCGAGTACCGCTCGAAGATCAACGACGCCGCATGGCGTCGGCGGTGGGACGCCTCGGTGATCATCGGCTCGTGGCTGCCGTCGATCCTCTGGGGTGTCGCCTTCGCCAACCTCGTCCGCGGCGTTGAGATGGACGCGAACCACACGGTGACCGGCGGGTTCTTCGCGCTGCTCTCCCCCTTCGCGCTGCTCGGCGGCGTGGTGACCATGCTGCTGTTCCTCACGCACGGCGCCGTCTTCGTCGCCCTCAAGACCGAGGGCGACATCCGAGGCCGGGCTCGTCGCCTCGCCGGCACCACGTCTCTCGCGTCGGTCGTCGCGGCCGGCGGCTGGGCGCTCTGGGCCCAGCTGGCCTACGGGGCCACCTGGACCTGGGGAGCCGTCGCCGTCGCTGCAGCCGCGCTCGTCGCCGTCGTCGTCGCGAACGCCCGGGCACGAGAAGGCTGGGCCTTCCTCTTCTCGGCCGTCGCGATCCTCGCCGCTGTCGTGCTGATCTTCGGCTCGATGTACCCGGACGTCATGCCGGCCCGCAACGACCCGGCGAACTCCCTGACGATCCGCAACGCTTCCTCGACCGAGTACACCCTCACCGTCATGACGTGGGTCGCGCTGTTCCTCACCCCGCTCGTGCTGATCTACCAGTCCTGGACGTACTGGGTGTTCCGCAAGCGGATCGGGACGCACCACATCCCTGAGCCCATCGGGCTGCCGTCGCTCACCCCGCCGCGCGGCACCGAGGCACCCGGCGCTGAGCAGCAGGGCACCGAGCCGCAGGGCACGCGCTGACGTGAAGCCTCTCGACCCGAAGCTGCTCAGGTACGCGGCGCCCGCGCGCGGGTACGTGCTGCTGACCGCAGCCTTCGGCATCACCACGGCAGGGCTGGTCGTCGCCCAGGCTCTGCTCATCGCTGCGACGCTCGCCCCGGTCGTCTCGGCCGGGGCGACCCTCGACGACGTCTCGGGCCACCTCCGGTGGCTCGCAGGCGTCGTCGTGGCACGCGCCGTGGTCACCGGCCTCCAGGAGCGCTACGCGCACAGGGCGGCCACCCGGGTGGTCACGAGCCTGCGCGGTCAGGTGCTCGCGCACGCCGCAGCGCTCGGCCCTCGCTGGCTCTCGACGGGACGGGGCGTCGACACCGTCACCCTCGCGACCCGCGGGCTCGACGACCTCGAGCCCTACCTGGTGAGGTACCTGCCCCAGCTGCTGCTCGCCGTGACGGTGACACCGGCGACACTCGTGGTGGTGCTCGGCCTCGACTGGATCTCCGCGCTCATCATCATCGTGACCATCCCGCTCGTGCCGGTCTTCATGATCCTGGTCGGCCAGCTCACGCAGTCGTACTCCGAGCGCCGGCTCGCCGTGATGCAGCGCCTCGGCGCGCAGGTGCTCGACCTCCTCGCCGGGCTCCCGACCCTGCGGGCCTTCGGCCGCGAGCGCGGGCCCGTCGCCCGGGTCCGCGAGCTCGGTGACGCCTACACCCGGTCCACCATGAGCACGCTGCGGGTGGCCTTCCTCTCCGGCATGGTCCTCGAGCTGCTCACGACGCTGTCGGTCGCGCTCGTCGCCGTCGGCGTCGGGCTGCGGCTCGTCTACGGCGAGGTCGGGCTCGAGACCGCGCTCGCCGTGCTGGTCCTCGCCCCGGAGGTCTACCTGCCGATCCGGCAGATCGGTGTGCAGTTCCACGCGTCGACCGACGGCATCACCGCAGCGCAGAAGGCCTTCGACGTGATCGAGGAGCCGCTCCGCCCGCAGGGCACGGTCACTGCACCTGACCTCGCGAGGGCGACGATCACGGTCGACGGTCTCGGCGTCGACGCCCCGGGACGTGACCTCCGCGCACCCTCGGTCCTCAGCCTGACGATCAGGCCGGGCCGGATGGTCGCGCTGACAGGTCCGAGCGGCAGCGGCAAGACGACCACGGTGCTCGCGCTGCTCGGTCTCGTCTCCCCCGACTCCGGGTCCGTCCGTGTCGACGGGACCGACCTGGCGGACGTCGACCTCTCCACCTGGTGGAGGCAGGTGGCGTGGCTCCCCCAGCGCAGCACCCTGCCCCCGGGCACGCTCCGCGAGGCGCTCGGCGCCGCGGAGTCCGAGCGGTCGGCGAGCGTCGGCACCCCGGCCTCCGAGGCCGTGACCCGCGCCATGCGGCTCACCGGGCTCGACGCCGTCGTCAGCACGCTGCCCGACGGGCTCGACACCGTGCTCGGCCAGGGCGGGGTGGGACTGAGCGTCGGCCAGCGGCAGCGTGTGGCCCTGACAGCCGCCCTCCTCGGAGAAGAGCCTCTCGTCGTGCTCGACGAGCCCACGGCCCACCTCGACGCCCTCGCCGAGGACCAGGTCCTCGCCTCGCTCGCCGCGCTGCGTGACGCCGGCCGGACCGTCGTCGTGGTCGCCCACAGGCCGAGTCTCGTCGAGCTCGCCGACGACGTCGTCGAGGTCGCCTCCGCCCCCCGTACCCGTGACGAGGCCCTCGCATGAGCCGCACGACCGACCCGCTCCGCCGTGCCGTCAGACTGCTCGAGGTCGACGCCCGCCGGACGGCCCTCGCCCTGCTCCTCGGAGTCCTCGCGCTCGGCAGCGCGATCGCCCTCGCCGCGGTGTCCGCCTGGCTCATCTCGTACGCCTCGCAGATGCCACCGGTCATGACGCTCACCGTCGGTACTGTCGCGGTCCGCGCCTTCGGCATCTCGCGCGGTCTGTTCAGGTACCTCGAGCGGCTCGCGTCCCACACCGTCGCGCTGCGGGGCATGGCCTCGCTGCGCACCCGCATCTACGCCTCGCTCGCGGGCGGGCGTCTCGACGCCGTCGCCTCGCTGCGGCGCGGAGACCTGCTCGCCCGGGTCGGGGCGGACGTCGACGCCGTCGGTGACGTGGTGGTCCGGGCGCTGCTGCCTGCCGGGGTCGCCCTCGTGCTCGGGGTCGGCTCGGTCGCCTTCGTCGGGGTGTTCCACCTCGGCGCCGCCGCGGCGCTGGCCGCCTGCCTGGTGCTCTCTGGGATCGTCGGCCCGTGGCTCGCCGCCCGCGGCGCCTCGACGACCGAGCAGCGCACAGCCCAGGCCAGGTCCGACATGGCGTCCCTCGCCCTCGAGATCGTCGACGACGCTGCGCCTCTCACGGTCTCCGGCACGCTGGCCTCCCGCACCGAGGCGCTCGCCGCAGCGGACCGCCGGCTCGCCGAGGCGACCGACGTGGGAGCCCGGACCTCAGGACTGGCCGCCGGGATCGGCACGCTCGCGGTCGGTCTGGCCGTCGTCGCCACCTTGTTCCTCGCGATCCCCTCGGTCGCGGCAGGGACCCTCGGACCGGTCCAGCTCGCGGTCGTGGTGCTCACACCGCTCGCCGTCTTCGAGATCACCCAGACGCTGCCCGCGGCAGCCATCCAGCTGCACAGGTCCCGTCAGGCCGCCACGAGGATCATGGCGCTGCTGGACTCCGCCGAAGCCGCACCCTCGGACGCCGCAGCGCCGAAGACCACCGGCGGGATGGTCCCCAGCACGACCGCGTCCAGGCCTTCCGAGGCCGAGGCGACGAGCACGACGTCGACCCGCCCCGGGACGACGTCCGCAGCCACCGCGTCGTCCCTGGTCGCCCACGACCTCTCGTGCGGCTGGCCTGGTGCTGCCCCTGTCGTCCAGGGCCTCGACCTCGACCTCCGCCCCGGGCGGTCGGTCGCGCTCGTGGGCCCGAGCGGGACCGGCAAGACGACGACCCTCCTCACGCTCGCCGGCCTGGTCGCGGCGCGCGCGGGCAGTCTCACGCTCGACGGGAAGCCTGCAGCCAGCCTGCCGCACGAGGAGATCGCCCACCACGTCGTGCTCACGACCGAAGACGCTCACGTGTTCAGCACGACGATCCTGGAGAATTTGCGCGTCGCGCGCGGAGACGTCGACGAGCCGCAGGCTGTCGACGCGCTCCGACGGGCTGGGCTCGGGTCCTGGCTGGGCGGGCTGCCGGACGGGGTCCACACCCGGCTCGGGGCCGACGGGGCGACCATCTCGGGCGGCGAGCGACGGCGTCTGCTGCTCGCCCGTGCGCTGTGCTCCCCCGCGACCTATCTGCTGGTCGACGAACCCGCCGAGCACCTCGACCCCGCGACGGCCGACGAGCTCGTCACCGACCTCCTGCGCGCCGGGCGGGACTCCGCACAGCCTCGCGGGGTCGTCGTCGCGACCCACAGGCTCTCTGCGCTGGCGGCGGCCGACGAGGTCGTGCTGCTCGACGCCGGGGGTGTCGTCGCGCGAGGCACGCACGCATCGCTCCTGGTCACGCAGCACGGATACCGTGCGACAGTAGACCGCGAGCACAGGACCGACGAGACGACGAGGAGCCATGGTGCGACCAGGTGAGGCAGACGCTGTCGAACGAGAACGGTGGCTGAGCGCAGGCGCGCACATCACCACGATGCTCTTGTCCGGCGCGCCGGAAGAAGACGTCCTCGAGCACATCGTCTCGGTGGCCCGCGAGATCGCCGAGGCCGACGCCGCGTGCCTCGTGCTGCCGGGCCTGGGCGGTGAGCTCGTCATGGAGATCGTCCGCGGCTGGAACGCCGACGAGCTCCTCGGTCTGACCATGCCGCACGGCGGGCTGTCCTGGACGGCGCTGCGGACCGGCAAGGGCCGCCTGGTGCCGTCGCTGTCGCTCGCCCGCAACCTCCAGCTGCCCCCGATGCAGAAGTACGGCCCCGCGCTCTACGCCCCCATGGGCACGGCCGAGAAGCCCGTCGGTGTCCTCGTCCTGCTGCGCAAGGTGGGCCAGGAGGCCTTCATCGGCAAAGACCTCGAGCGCGCCTCGACCTTCGCCGACCAGGCCGCACTCGCCCTCGTGCTCGCCGAGGCTCGCCAGGCACAGGGCCTGTCGAAGCTCGTCGAGGAGCGCGAGCGCATCGCACGCGACCTGCACGACCTCGCGATCCAGCAGCTCTTCGCGACGGGCATGCAGCTCGAGACCGTGCGCCGCCGGGCTGCTCGCGGTCTCGACAAGGCCGGGCTCATCGCGATCCTCGACGAAGCCCTCGACAACGTCGACAACTCGGTCCGTGAGATCCGGTCGATCGTGCACTCCCTGCGCGACCCCGACGCCGCGACAGGGCTCGTCGAGAGGCTGCGCCGCGAGGCGTCGCTCGCCCGCACGGGACTCGGCTTCGCACCGTCGCTGGTGATCTCGCTCAACGACCGCAGCCTCGGTGCGATCGACGACGACGAGGAGATCGTCGACCAGCTCGTCGTGCAGTCCCTGGCCGACGACATCCTCGCCGTGGTCCGCGAGGGCCTCGCCAACGCGGCCCGGCACGCCCAGGCCTCGTCGGTGTCGGTCCGCGTCACCGTGAGCACCCTCGAGCTCGGGCCCGGCGACGTGACCGTCGAGGTCGAGGACGACGGCGTCGGGCTCGGTGCCCCCACAGGCCGCAAGTCCGGCACCTGGAACGTCGCCGCCCGCGCCCGCCAGCACGGGGGCTCGTCGAGCCTCGAGAACTCCGACAGCGGCCGCGGGACCATCCTCACGTGGTCGGCACCGCTCACCGAGCGGGGCTGACCGCAGGGCGCCTCCGGGACCAGGGCGGCCGGTGGTTGGTGGTCGGTGGTTGGTGGTCGGTGGTTGGTGACCGACGGTCACGCGGGATCGCCGAGCCGCCACCGGACGGGACAGAGGTGGAGCACCGCACACGACGACGCCCGTCCGAGAGCCTCTCGGCTCCCGGACGGGCGTCGTCGTGTCAGCGGCTGGTGGAGTCAGCGGTTGGTGGAGTCCTGCGCCCAGGCGTGGTGCTTGCGGGCTGCGACCCAGGCGGCGACCTGGGTGCGACGCTGCAGGCCCATCTTGGCCAGGAGCGAGGTGATGTGGTTCTTGACGGTCTTCTCGGCGATGCTCAGTCGCTCTGCGATCTCACGGTTCGACAGCCCTTCGCCGATGAGGTCGACCACGCGCACCTCGCTCGGGGTGAGGTCTTCGGTGGGGTCGTCGTGCTCACGGCGGCGGCGTGTGATGGTGCGCTCGTCGAGCAGCACGCGCCCGGCGGCGACCGCGCGGACGACGTCGGCGATCTCCGCGCCGCGCACGCTCTTGAGCACGTAGGCGGCGGCGCCGACCTCGAGGGCTGCGGCGAGAGCGGAGTCGTCGTCGAAGGACGTGAGGACGATCGCACGGGTGTCGGGCTGGGTCGCACGGACCGCACGCATGAGGTCGATCCCGGTGCCGTCGGGAAGCTGCAGGTCGACGAGCATCACCTGCGGGTGGACCAGGCTCGCCCGTCGCACACCCTCGGCGACGCTGCCTGCCTCGGCGACCACGCTCATCCCCTCGGAGCGGTCGATGACCTCGGCGATCCCTCGTCGGACCACCTCGTGGTCGTCGACGATCATGACGCTGATCTTGTCGTCGGGCTGGGGGGTCTCGCGTGTCGTGTCCACGACCACATCCTATCCGGGCGGCACCCCGCCAGACCGGTGGACGCGGCGGGAGATCTGCTCGGAGAGCGGCAGTCTTCCCTGAGGACAGACCACCCGGACCTGACAGGGCTGCACCGGACCGTCCTCCGGCGTCGCGAGCCCTCGCCGAGGCTCACCCCGGGGGCCCGCCGGGCGCTGGTCTGGATCTTTGGCACAGTGGAGGCATGAAGATCCTCCTCCCCACCAGCATCAGCCTCGACCTCCCCCTCGACGAGACCGTCGACGGCGTCGAGCACGTCTCCTACGACCCGACGCTCCCCGTACCGGAGGAGCACACCGACGCCGACGCGCTCGTCGTGTGGGGCAACCCGGCCGACCAGCTCGCCGACGCAGCGCACCGCCTCACCTCCGTGCGCTGGGTGCAGGCGCTCGCCGCCGGCCCGGACGCTGTCGTCGCCGCAGGCTTCGCCCCGGACGTCGTCATCACCTCGGGGCGCTCGCTCCACGACGGCCCGGTCTCCGAGCACACGCTCGCCCTCGCGCTGACGGCAGCCCGGCGCCTCGACCTCATGCTCGACGCCCAGCGGGAGTCCCGGTGGGCAGAGGAGCTCGGCGGTTCGCAGTCGGGCGACAGGTCGACGTACCCGGGCCTGGGCACCCTGGCCGGCGCCTCGGTGACAGTCTGGGGCTTCGGCTCGATCGGCCAGGCCCTGGCACCGCTGCTGAGCATGCTGGGCGCAGACGTCGTCGGGGTCGCCACGACCCCCGGGGAGCGCGACGGCTTCCCGGTCATCACCGAGGACGACCTCCCCGCGCGCCTCGCCGAGACCGACCTGCTGGTCGCGATCCTCCCCGCGACGCCCGCCACCGAGAAGGTGATCTCCCAGGAGGTCTTCGACGCGCTGCCCTCGCACGCGTGGGTGGTCAACGTCGGCCGTGGCTCGACGCTCGACGAGGTCGCGCTCGAGAAGGTCTTGCGTGCCGGCACGCTCGGCGGGGCTGCGCTCGACGTCACCGCTGTCGAACCGCTCCCGGCGGACTCCTCGCTCTGGACCACCCCGAACGTCGTCATCACACCGCACGCCGCAGGTGGCCGTCCTCAGGGCGCCGGACGTCTGGTGGCCGAGAACCTCGCAGCGTTCCGGTCCGGTGACGAGCTCCGCAACGTCGTCTCGCGCTGACCTGACGGCCGTGCGCCCGCCGCGCAGGAGCCCTGGGATCAGTGGTCCACCGGGCCCGGGCCCGGGAGCCCCGCAGCCGAGGGCGGACGCCGCCTCAGACTGGCGGCTCAGGGCTCAGGGCTCAGGGCTCAGGGCTCAGGGCTCAGGCGAGGGTCGCGCGCAGACGGTCGAGGGACTCGACGGAGGGCGTGCGCCACTCGTCGAGGCTGCCGGCCTCTTCCCAGAGCTCGTAGAGCTCCGAGGACTCGCTGTCGGTCAGGGCGCGGTCTGCCATCTCGACGATCCACCGGATCTTGTCCTCGGTGAACAGCGGGGCGACCTTCGACAGGTCCACGTCCGCGAGAGCCGGGTGTGCTGGCTCCGTCCCCTGGACCACGAGGGCGATCTCGACGAGCGCGATCGCGTACTGCCCGCCGTCCACCTCGAGGTAGTCGTCCTCGAAGGCCCATCCGAGCCCTTCGAAGCTGAACTCCCCGTGCTGGATGTCAGCGACGAGGTCCCCTGCACCGTCGTTGCCGAACGGCTCGCTGCTCCACGCACCCATATGGCATTCCTTCATCTCGTCCTGTGCCCCCTACGGGCTGCGCGGCACGCCCCTGTCGGGCCGCGCGGCACGTGTGCTGCTCCTCCGCCGCCCAGACGCGCCGCTGCGTCAGGCTGCGGTCGCCATCTTCCTGACGTGAGGCCCGCCTGAGCACCCTAGTCCCACAGGGGCCTCAGGTGAAGCCCGTCAGCGGGTGGCACTGCGCGGCCGTGGCTGGCAGACCGGACAGCTGAAGGACGAACGGTTCATGAACTCGTCGCGCCGGATCGTCGCGCCGCAGCGTCGGCACGGCTTGCCGGCCTGCCCGTAGGCCGCCAACGACCTGTCGAAGTAGCCCGACGCGCCGTTGACGTTGACGTAGAGGGCGTCGAAGCTCGTCCCGCCCTGGCTGAGCGCCTCGCGCATCACCTGCTCTGCCGCGGCCAGCACGGCGCTGACCTGCGCGCGCGACATCCCGGCGGTCCCGCGGGCGTAGTGCGTCGAGGCGCGCCACAGCGCCTCGTCGGCGTAGATGTTCCCGATCCCGGAGACGACGGTCTGGTCGAGCAAGGCTCGCTTGATCCCCGTGCGCCGGGCCCGGATCCTGTCGACGAGCGCCGCGCGGCCGGGTGTCCCCTCGGCGACGGCGGGGTCGAGCAGGTCGCGGGCGATGTGGCTGACGGGCTCGGGCACGAGCGGCATGTCGGTGCCCAGACCTCCGGGGAGGCCGTCGGGGGTGCTGGTGAGCTCGGCGACGCTGAGGTGGCCGAAGGTCCGCTGGTCGACGAAGTCGAGGGTGAGCGGCTCACCGTCGGCTGCAGTGAGGTGGAGGCGCACCCTGAGGTGGCTCGACTCGGTGGCCAGGGTGTCCCCCGAGCGCACGAGCAGCTGACCGCTCATGCCGAGGTGGCCCAGGAGCGCGAGGCCGGGCTCGTCGAGGGTGAGCCACAGGTACTTGCCGCGCCGTGCTGCCTCGACGAGGCGACGGCCGGGCAGGCGGGCTGCGAAGTCGACGGGTCCGCCCTCGTGCCTGCGGACGCTGTAGTCGCGGCGGACCTCGGCACGGTCGACGCGCGCGCCCAGCACGTGGCGGGCGAGTCCGTCGCGGACGGTCTCGACCTCGGGGAGCTCAGGCACGGTGCGCCTCGGCGACGGTGTCTACGCGCACTCGGCTCAGCGACCGGTGAGGGCTGCGTAGGCCTGCTGCGCGGCGATCTGCTCGGCGTGCTTCTTGGCTGTGCCCTGCCCCGTGCCCATGACGGTGCCGTCGATGATCACGTGCGCGGTGAACAGGCGGGCGTGGTCGGGCCCTTCGCCCTCGCTCGTGTACTCGGGGGCGCCGACCTCGTGCTCGGCGGCAGCCTCCTGGAGCGAGGTCTTCCAGTCGAGGCCGGCACCGAGGTCGGCGGCGGCGTCGAGGGTGCTGTCCAGGAGCCTGTGGACAAACCTGCGGGCCTCTTCGAGCCCGTGGCTCAGGTAGACGGCGCCGATGAGCGACTCGACGGTGTCCGACAAGATCGAGTCCTTGTCGAAGCCGCGGGTCTGCGACTCCCCCTTGCCGAGCAAGATGTAGTCGCCGAGGGACAGCCTGCGGGCCACGGCCGCGAGGGCGCGCTGCGACACGGAGGCCGCACGCATCTTGGCGAGGTCGCCCTCGGGGCGGTCTGGGTGGCGCTCGAACAGCGCCTCGGCCGAGACCAGGCCGAGCACGGCGTCCCCGAGGAACTCGAGGCGCTCGTTGGTCGGGATGCCGCCCGCCTCGTGGGCGAAAGATCTGTGCGTCAGGGAAAGCACGAGGAGCTCGGGGTCCAGATGGACCCCGAGCTCCTCGAGAAGGCTAGAAGCCGGTGAGACCTGACGACGTGCGTGTGATGCCACCGGAACTTCTCCTTCGACCGACTCGTGACGCCAGCAGCGCCGGCGAATCAGTTAGCGTGCTCGGTGCGCAGCGCCTCGGCGTACTGACGACCCTTGTAGGTGCCGCACGTCGGGCACGCAGCGTGCGACAGCTTGTCGCCCTTGCACTGCGGGCACGTGGTGAGGTTCGCGGCGGTCGTCTTCCACTGCGAACGGCGCGCACGGGTGTTGCTGCGCGACATCTTGCGCTTCGGAACAGCCACGGCTAGCTCTCTTTCGTCTCGTCGATAATGCTCTTGAGTGTCGACCACCGGGGGTCGAGCAGTTCGTGCTGGTGATCAGGATCGTCCGCCAGGTGGGCACCGCACTCGGAGCACAGCCCCGGGCAGTCGGGCGAACACAACGGTTGGAATGGTAGTGCAAGCACCACCGAATCCCTAAGCACGGGTTCGAGGTCGATCATATCGTCCTCGAGCTCGTGCACCTCTTCTTCTTCGTCGTCGTCGCCCGCGTCCTCGGCGGCCTTGGCACGCTCGGGGTACACGAACAGCTCCGTCACGGAGAAGTCGACGTCGTCGACCACCTCGTCCAGGCACCGGACGCACTCGCCGACCGACTGGCCTGCGACGGTTCCGGAGACCAGGACACCCTCCATCACGGCTTCGAGCCTCAGGTCGAGGCTGATGTCGCTACCTTCGGGGATCCCGATGACGACGGTCCCGAGGTCCACCGGCGCCGGGACCGTGAGCGTGACCTCACGCATCGAGCCAGGACGCCTGCTGAGCTCACGAGTGTCGAGAACGAGAGGCGAACGAGGATCGAGAGTGATGAGGTGCTCCACGGTGTGTCCGAAGGTGATGGGTGCTGGGATCGTCGGCTGGCCACCGACGTGAGCCGGGGATCAGCAGCCCCACCGTCACCGGCAGGGCCAACAGACAATACTACGCCATCGAGGGCTGTGCCCAGACCCCTGGAGGGCGGGACCTGCGGTGACCGGTGAGACCCTTCTCACCCTCGTGGTGAGCAGGGCGCGCCCGCCTCAGCGAGAGCCCGCCAGGTCGCGGGGGGTGTCGGGCGCTACCTCTGGTCCTGCGGCTGGCCTGCCTCGTCGAGGCGCTCGGCGAGCCTGTCACGGCCCGCGTGCACCTGGGCGAGGACCTTGCCCAGGTCGATCTCGAACTCGGCGAGCCGACGGTCGCAGTAGTCGTCAGCCTCGCGGCGCAGCTTGGCCGCGGTCGCCTCGGCCTCGGCGACGAGCTCGCGGGCCTGGACCTGGCCCTGCAGCACCACCTGCTCGGCGGCGACGAGCTCGGCGGCCCGGCGACGAGCCGTCTCGATGAGCTCTTCGGCCTGCACGTGGGCGTCGTCGAGCACCTGGTCGGCGTCAGAGAGCACCTCGTCGGCACGGGTCAGCTGGGTCGGCAGCGCCTCGCGGAGCTCGTCGAGGAGGTCGAGAGCCTCGTTCCGGTTGACGAGGACCGACGACGACATGGGCATCGTCCGGGCGCGCTCGACGAGGTCGGTCAGCGCGTCGAGGATCGCGGGCACACCGGCGCTCTCCCCCTCGACGAAGGTCTCGTGGTCGTCCTGCGGGCTCATGAGGCTCCTTGGTTCGGGTGGTCGGCGGGGCCGGGAGGGGTGACCCCGCCGGGAAGAGGTGTGGCTGGCGAGCCGGGCTGCGCGCCGGTCGGGACGACACCGAGGGCTCGTCGCACGGCGTCTGCGACACCCGGCGGGACGAGGTCGTCGACCTGCCCGCCGTGCCGGGCGACGTCCTTGACCATCGACGAGGCGATGTGGGCGTAGCGCGGGTCTGCGGTGAGGAACACCGACTCGACGCCCGAGAGGTGGCGGTTCATGAGCGCCATCGGCTGCTCGGCGTCGTAGTCCGCTCCCCCGCGCAGCCCCTTGACGACGGCGACGGCGCCCAGCTCGCGGCAGAGGTCGACCAGGAGCCCCGGCACCTCGACCACCCGGACGGAGGGCAGGTCGGCGCACGCAGCGCGGGCGAGAGCGACACGGGAGTCGACGTCGAGCAGCGCCGACTTCGAGGCGTTGCGGGCGACGCCGACGACGACCTCGTCGAAGAGCAGCGTCGCCCGTCGGACGACGTCCAGGTGCCCCAGGGTGATCGGGTCGAAGGATCCCGGGCAGACGGCAAGAGTCACCCGCTCACGGTAGTACACCCCCACCTCGTGTCCCATGATTGAGCCATGACGTCCGAGAACGAGCAGCCGGCCCCTGACCCCGCTCCCTCGGTGGCGGCCGATCCAGGTACCGGCCCGGGGTCCATCGTCCGACCTGGGGTCGACCTCGAGCCGTTGGTCACCGCCGCCGACCTGGAAGAGCTCCACACCGGTGTGCTGAGCCCGTCCTTCCCGTCCGAGGAGCTCGAGAGCCTCGAGTCGCTCGTGGAGGGCTGCACGAGCGGCCGCACCCGTGCGCTCGGCGTCCGGCGCGACGGCCGCATCGTGGCCGGTGCCGTTGCCGCCGGCTCCGGAGTACCCGGCGACGTGATGCTGCTGGTCTACCTCGCGATCGCCCCGGGCCAGCGAGGCGGAGGCATCGGGGGCGCGCTGCTCGACGCCGCGGTCCAGACGTGGGTCGCAGAGTCATCCCCCGGCCTGCTGCTCGCTGAAGTCGAGCACCCGGACCACCACGAGGCCAGCGAGGCGCACGGGGACCCGGCTGCACGGCTGCGCTTCTACGCCCGCCACGGGGCACGGGTGCTCGCGGTGCCGTACTTCCAGCCCGGTCTGGGGGCTTCCGGGGCTCGCGTGCCTGCGCTGCTCCTCACCACGCTGCACGTCGCGCCCGAGGCCGTCGCCGAGGGACCTGCCGACGCGCCGACAGCCGTGGTGGCCGGTCCGCTCCGTGAGTTCCTCGAGGCGTACCTCCTCGGCTCCGAGGGGTCGCTGCGTGACGACGCCGACACCCGGGCGCTGCTGGGCTCTGTGAGCGGTCCGACCGTCGGGCTCGTCGACCCCGCGGACCTCGCGAGCGTGCCTGTCGGCATGGCCTGGGCCACCGAGGGCCTGCGGGCGTCGGACGGAGACGACAGCTGACCTGAGCGATCCGCAGACTGGCGCTGGAGGGCTGGCGCTGCCCTGGTCAGTCGGTCGGGTGCTGGTCGGCCGAGCTCTCGTCGTCGGGCGAGCCGGCGCTCGAGAGGTCGGTGTCGTCGTCCGCACCGGGCTCCGCGTAGTGCACCAGCGTCTCGCCATAGGGCTTGGTGACGATGAGCCTCCACGACGCCGGCCAGGTCGGCTCGGGGGTGCGTGACGACCGCTCGACCACGATCACCGCGTCGTCCGACACGTGCCCCTCGAGGGCGAGGAGCAGAGCGGCGACGTCGTCGTCGCTCATGTCGTACGGCGGGTCGAGGAACACGAGGTCCCACGGCTGGGTGGGCAGCTGCGCGACGAAGCGCTCGGCGCGGTCCGTGACCACCCGCACCCCGCGGAGCCCGAGGGAGTCGACGTTCTTCTGGCACACCTGGGCGGCGACCCTGCCCGCCTCGACGAGCACGACGGTCGAGGCCCCGCGGCTCGCGGCCTCGAGACCGAGCGCTCCCGACCCCGCGCACAGGTCCAGCACACGCGCGCCGTCGAGCACCTCGTAGTGCTCGAGCCTGGAGAAGATCGCCTCGCGCACCTTGTCGCTCGTGGGGCGCGTGCCCTTCGGTGGGACGGCGAGGCTCCTGCCGCCGACGAGCCCTGCCACGATCCGAGTCACCGGACCAGCG
Source organism: Sanguibacter biliveldensis (assembly GCF_033798665.1). NCBI lineage: Bacteria > Bacillati > Actinomycetota > Actinomycetes > Micrococcales > Sanguibacteraceae > Sanguibacter > Sanguibacter biliveldensis. The sequence goes on along the minus strand of NZ_CP138359.1, from coordinate 1,300,490 downwards.
TAGCGATCACCGAGCCGTGGTCGGGCCAGCCCGCAACGACGCGGGCCGCGAGCGCGGTCCGAGCCGGTCGCGCAGAGCTCGACCGTCCGAGCGGTCCGGCGGGCTCTAGGACGGCGGGGCGCCTCACGACCTGTCGAGGTACTCGGCCCGCTCCCCCGTGACCCGCTCGGTGATCTCGGCGAGCAGCAAGGGATGACCGGCGAGGGTCGGGTCGGCAGCGACGAGGGCCGCGGCGTCTTCGCGCGCCTGCTCGATGACAGCTGTGTCCCGCACCACGCGCAGCAGCTGGAGCGACGTGGACCTGCCCGACTGCGCAGCTCCGAGGACGTCGCCCTCGCTGCGCATCTCAAGGTCCGCCGCAGCGAGCTCGAAGCCGTCGGTGGTCGAGGCGAGGGTCTTGAGGCGGGTGCTCGCCGGCGCTGCCTCGGCCATCTCAGAGACGAGGAAGCACAGCCCTGCGTCGGCGCCTCGACCGACACGACCACGCAGCTGGTGCAGCTGGGACAGCCCGAAGCGGTCGGCGTCGAGCACGACCATCGCTGTCGCGCGGGGCACGTCGACACCGACCTCGATCACCGTCGTCGAGACGAGCAGGTCCACGTCACCGGCAGTGAAGGCAGCCATCGCGGCCTCCTTCTCGGCAGGGGGCATCTGGCCGTGCAGGATCCCGATCCGCACGCCGCGGAGCACCTCGAGGTCGGCGAGCTCTTCGGCCACCTCGAGGACCGCGCGCAGGGGGCGGCGGTTCGACGTGGGGGGCGCGGCTGACGCTCCCGCGCCAGACGCGCCGGCTGGCACGTCGAGGCCGAGCGTCCCGTCGTCGGACCCCGGCTCGTCAGCCCCGTCGGCCTCGTCGGTGTCGCCCGTGATGCGCGGGCACACCACGTAGGCCTGCCGCCCGGCGTCGATCTCCTCCCGGACCTTCGCCCAGGTCCTGGCGATCCAGGCCGGCTTCTGCGCCGGGACGACGTGCGTGGTGATCCCCGAGCGGCCGGCCGGGATCTCGCGCAGCGTCGAGGTCTCGAGGTCCCCGAAGACCGTCATGGCCACGGTGCGAGGGATCGGCGTCGCGGTCATGACGAGCAGGTGCGGGACCGTGCGGGCCTTGGCGCGCAGCATGTCGCGCTGCTCGACTCCGAAGCGGTGCTGCTCGTCGACGACGACGAGCCCGAGCTCGGCGAACTGGACGCCGGCGCTCAGCAGGGCGTGGGTGCCGACGACGATCCCGGCCGCGCCCGACGCGGCGTCGAGCAGGTTCTTCTTCTTGACGGCGGCAGGCTGGGACCCGGTGACGAGGGCGACGCGGGTGCCGTGCGAGGCACCGCCGAGCATGCCGCCGGCCGCGAGGTCGCCGAGCAGACCGGAGAGCGTCCGGGCGTGCTGAGCCGCGAGGACCTCGGTCGGGGCAAGGAGCGCGGCCTGTCCCCCGGCGTCGACCACCTGGAGCATGGCCCGCAGCGCGACCACGGTCTTGCCGGAGCCGACCTCACCCTGGAGCAGCCGCTGCATGGGGTGCGGGGCAGCGAGCTCGGCCGCGATCTCCGCGCCGACCTCCCGCTGGCCGTCGGTGAGCGTGAACGGCAACGAGGCGTCGAAGTCGCTCAGCAGCGAGGGGCCGTCGGAGGTCAGCGGTCGGGCTGTCGCCTCGAGCGCGGCGGCCTCTGAGCGGCGCAGCGCGAGGGCGGTCTGCAGGACGAAGGCCTCTTCGTAGCGCAGCCTCTTCTGCCCGCGACGCCACTCGTGCTCTTCGGCCGGGACGTGGATGTCACGGAAGGCCTGGTGCAGGCTCTCCAGCCCGCGACGCTCGAGCACCTCGGCGGGGATCGGGTCGGGGATGTCCGCAGGGGTCAACGGGTCGAGGACGGTGCGGACGGTCTGGTGGAGCTTCCAGGTCGGCATGGCGGCGCTGGCCGGGTAGATCGGGGTGAGCAGGCTGGCCTCGACCAGCCCCGCCTCCGCGCTGTCGACGTCGACCCCGTGCAGCAGGTAGTCGGGGTGGGTCAGCTGGCGCTCGTTGCGGTACTCGGAGACGACGCCTGTGAACAGACCGGTGCGGCCGGGCTTGAGGCGCGCCTCGTGGGTGCGCAGCGCACCCTTGTGCTTGGCGAAGAACGTCAGGGAGAGCCTGTCGGTGCCGTCAGAGACGACGGCCTGGAGCATCGCCCCGCCGCGGCTGCGCATCTCGCGGACCGTCGCGCTGACGACCTCGGCGACGACCGTCACGTGCTCCCCGACCACGAGGATCGAGATCTCGGTCATCGTGCCGGGATCTGCGTAGCGCCGCGGGTAGTGACGGAGCAGGTCGCCGGTGGTCTCCAGACCGAGCTTCGCGAGCGGCGCCGCGGGGCGCTTCCCGAGGAGCCTGTCGAGGCGTTCGTCGAGGCTGAAGGGGCTGTCGATGCTCACTGCTGCTCTGCTCCGATCACGAGGGCGGTCGACCGGCGGCCTGAGGGCAGCACGACGACCTCGACACCGGGCACGAGGTGCTCGGCGCGGGAGACGAGGTCGTCGACCACCTGCCCGGGGACGAGGTCCCCGACGAGGACGGTGAGGACGGTCAGGGCTGGCGAGGACGCGACGCCGGTCGCGCGGTCCGTCGCAGCTGGCGCGAGGTCAGGACCGGTGGCTGCCCCACCAGCAGGAGGCCCAGGTGCTGCGGAGGCTCTGAGGAGACTGTCGATCCCGTCGAGCACTCCCGCAGGCCGCGAGGCGTCGAGCCGGACGGCGCGGACAGCGCCGACGGCGTCGACGACGGGGGCGAGCGCCGCAGCCAGGTCGGCCGACGGTGCCGTGGTGCTGACGACCCAGGCGGACAGGGCGGCCACCACGTGCAGGTCGCTCGTCGAGCCGACCACGGTCGTCTGCGGGTGCGAGAGATCGGCCAGGCCGCGGGCCACGGCCAGGGTCTGCTCGTCGGCCGGCAGCACGACGACGTGCTCGGCGTCGGTCTCGTGGACAGCCCTCAGGAGGTCCGAGCGCTCGATCTCACCGTCGCCGCGCAGCACCACGACGGCCCCCGACCGGGCGAGGTCCATGACCAGTCCCGGCGAGGCCGTGCACGCCACGACACCCACAGGCGCGGAGGTCCCAGCGGCACGGGTCGAGACGGCGGAGACCTGGTGGGACAGGCAGCGGACGACGACCGGGCCGACGTCCCAGCGGTCCAGCACGCGCAGGGCCTCGAGGGGATGGTCGGTGTGGACGTGGACCTGCCAGAGGCCGTGGAGGTCACCGGACGCATCGGCGACATCGTGGTCTACACCGCCGACCACGACGACAGAGTCACCGACCTGCTGGAGCCCGGCCCGCAGCGCCGGGGCGACAGCGGCGAGCGCGTCGGAGACGTCGAGACTGTCGAGGCCGTCGACACTGCCGGATCGGCGGTCGACAGCGGCTGCCGCACCCGCAGGGTCTCCGGAGGCAGGCGTCGGCGAGCGTCGCACAGCGTGACGGACGACGCACATGAGCTCGAACTCGCCGTCGACGGCGTGGTGCTCGCCGTGGTTCGTGTGGTTCCTCTTGTTCTGCCGGTTCCCGTGGCCCTCGCGCTCGCGGGGACGGCCGCCGCGCTCGTGGTCGTCAGGAGACGTCCGGGATCCATGGAGGTCGTCGCCCCAGGGTGCTCGAGCACCCGTGCCGCTGCCCGTGCCGCCTGAGGTCCCTGACCCCGCGGGGGCGTCGGCGACGGCCAGAGAGTCCATGAGCACGATCGTGCCGTGCCCTACCGACACGCGGTCGGCCGCGCTCTCCAGGTCCGGACCGAGAGCTGCGGCGAGGGCGTCGAGGAGGAGCACGAAGCCGTAGGCCCCGGCGTCGAGCACCCCGGCCGCGCGCAGGACGTCCAGCTCGTCGACGCTCCGCCGGAGCGCCTGAGACGCCCCAGAGCGTGCGCTCTCGACGGTCTGGACGAGGTCGCCACCACCCGCAGCCGCCTCGAGCGCCGCGTCCGCCGCACCGCGCGCCGCAGTGAGCATGGTGCCCGGGCGAGGGTCGACCACAGCCGCGACAGCGCGTCGCGCCCCGCGGTCGAGCGCTCGGGCCAGATGGGTCGCGTCGGTCACAGTGCCCGCCGACCCGGTGCCCGACGGCGCCGCCCCGGCAAGTCCACGGAGGAACTCGCTCAAGATCACACCAGAGCTGCCCCGCGCGCCCACGAGAGCGCCCCGGGCGAAGGCGTGCAGGACCCTGTCTGCTGACGGCGCGTCCGCAGCGGCCGAGGCGACCGCTGCGTCGCGAGCCGCACGGAGGGTGGCGGCGAGGTTGGTCCCGGTGTCGGCATCGGGCACGGGGAAGACGTTGGCCCTGTCGAGCACGGGACGAGCGCGTTCGAGGACCTCGGCTGCGCCGTCCGCCCACCGCAGCACCACCTCGAGACCGACGACGTCACCTGGACGGTCTGAGCTCAGAGGTGTGACTGGACCAGCAGGGCTGTCGTCGCCGGCGGGGACGCGGGGGCTGGTGCCTGCGTCGTCGCCGGCGGGGTCGCGGAGCTCGTCAGCACGACTGCCTCTCGTCACGCCCCACTCCCCTCTCGACCGTCCGACGTCATATGATGGCGCACATCGTCTCGTGCCACACAGGCCGGGACCTCAGGGACCGGCTCTCGCAGCCGATCCCGGCAGAGCACGCGGGAACCCCCTGGGAGCCGTGCGTGCTCCTGCGTCCGCAGGCAATTTGGGTAGCGCGTCGAGGATCGGCTACTCTATCGAGGTTGCCCGCACACACCAGGGCATGCGCGAACCGCGACACCACCCTCCCGCAGACCTCTCGAGGCCTCGGCGCGGGTTCACTGCGGCTCCGCATCCACAGACCATTGAAGTCGCCGCACAGCGGCGTGCATGACGATCAGGAGAGACCGTGGCTGCCAACTGCGACGTCTGCGCAAAGAGCCCGAGCTTCGGGCACAGCATCTCGCACTCGCACGTGCGCACGAAGCGCCGCTGGAACCCGAACATCCAGCGTGTTCGCGCAATCGTCAACGGCGCTCCCAAGCGCCTCAACGTGTGCACCTCTTGCCTCAAGGCAGGCAAGGTCACGCGTCACATCTGAGACTCCCCTCGCGGAAGTTCTCTCGCACAGCCCGTCGGACCTCGGTCCGGCGGGCTGTCGGTGTTGGACCACCGAAACCCTTGGCCCTGACGCAGGTGACGTGCGACCCTGGCTGGCATGGACATCGAGCGTGACGACCTGACCATCCGTCCGGCCACGGCGGCCGACGCCCCGGCGATCGCCCGCATCCACGTGGCCTCCTGGCGCGAGGCCTACGCGGGGATCGTCCCGACCGCCTATCTCGAAGGCCTCGACGTCGACGCCCGAGAGCAGTGGTGGGTCGAGCTCCTCGACAGACCGGCGGGCCGGACCCTGGTCTCCGTCCTCGACCAGAGGACCGTGGGTTTCGCGCACCTGGGGCCCGCGAGCGACGAGGACGCCGAGCCGGGCGACCTCCAGCTCTACTCGATCTACCTCGATCCCGAGACCTGGGGGCGCGGCGTCGCGCGCGACCTCCTGCGGGCGGTGCTCGACGGGGTCCCCGCGAACTCCGACGTCACCCTGTGGGTCCTCGCCGACAACGAACGGGCCCGTCGCTTCTACAGGCGCCACGGCTTCGAGCCGGACGGCGTCGAGAAGATCGAGGAGATCGGCGGCGCCCCGCTCACCGAGGTGCGCTACCGCCGGCGCTGACAGCCTGACGACCGGCGCCCCGACCTGCCCTCCCGAGGCACGACGCACCCCGCCTCTCAGGTCTCCAGGTCACCGGATCTCCAGGCCCCCAGGTCCCCAGGTCCCCAGGTCCCCAGGGTCAGGATTCCTGCGGGTCAGTCTCGCGGGTGCCCGTGCCCCGCGAAGTGGTCCCAGCCCTCGTCGCCCTCGGGCGCGGCTCCCTGCACGGTGACGGACGGTGACCGGTCGGCTGTCGCAGCCACGACCCGGCCGATCACCCGGAACTCTGAGGGCAGCTCGGCATCAGGCGGGAAGGTCGCGAGCAGCCCGTGGTCCTCTCCGCCCGTCAGGACCCAGCGCGACGGGTCCACGTCGAGCACGCGGCCGGCCTCCGCCAGGGCGGCCAGGTCCGTCTGCAGGGCGCGCAAGGGTGCGTCGAGGTCGAGGACGACCCCGCTGGCCCGGGCGATCCGGCCGCCGTCGCGCAGCAGCCCGTCCGAGACGTCGAGCATGGCGGTCGCCCCCGCGAGGCGGGCTCGGGTCCCCGAGCCGATCGGCGGGTCGGGGCGGAGGTAGGCGGCGACAAGCTCGGGGTGGGCGGCGGTCTCCTCGGCGTCCGTCAGCAGGTCCAGCCCGGCGGCAGACCGCCCGAGGACCCCGGCGTGCGCGACGACGTCGCCCGGACGCGCACCGGACCGCAGCACAGGGTCCCCACCGTCGAGGTCGCCGTGGACCGTGACGGCGACGACGATCGCGTCCCCGCTCGACAGGTCTCCCCCGACGACGCCCGCGCCGTAGGGGGCGCACGCCTCGGCGAGCCCGCGCGCGAGGTCGAGCACCCACTGCACCTCTTCGGTGCGGGGCAGCACGAGCGAGACCACCAGGGAGGTGGGCCGGGCACCCATCGCGGCGATGTCGGCGAGGTTCTGCACGGCGGCGCGCCACCCGACGTCGTAGCCCGTCGACCAGTCGCGGATGAAGTGGCGGTCCTGGACGAGGACATCCGTCGAGACGACGAAGCGTCCGTCAGGTGCGGAGATCACCGCAGCGTCGTCGCCGGGGCCCACCAGGGTCGCGGCGGTCGCGGGCAGCAGCGGGAAGATCCGCGCGAGCAGCTGCTCCTCGGCCAGGTCGCAGACACGCTCAGAGTCACTCACGCGGCCACCCTAGCCCAGGCTGGCTCGCGGGCTGACGTCCAGGCAGCGGCACTAGAGTGTCGGGGTGCTCACGAGTCTCCGCCACCGCCGCTCCGGCCTGCAAAGCCCTTCACCCGCGCCTCTGACGCCTGTGGTCCGCCGCCCGTCGGCGCGAGCAGCCCGGCGCACGGTCGCGGCGTCGCTGGGCGTGGTCGCCGTGACGGTCGGCCTGACAGCCTGCACCCCGACGATCAACGTCCCCGCAGGCGTCGATGCCGCGGAACCGATCTGCGCGACCGTCGTGCTCATGCTCCCTGACGAGGTCGGTGGCCAGAGCAAGGTGCGGGCGTCGAGCCAGGCGACGGCGGCCTGGGGCGAGCCCGGACGCGCGATCACGCTGCGCTGCGGCGTCGAGCCGCCGGCCCCGACCACGCAGGACTGCCAGTCGGTCGACCCCGGCATCCCCGGGCTCGGCACCTTCGACTGGATCACCACCCAGGACGACAACGGCTGGACCTTCACCACCTACGGCCGCGAGCCCGCAGTCTCCGTCCAGGTGCCCACAGAGCTCGGCGGCAGCCAGCCGACGGCGTCGCTCATCGACGTCGCCCGAGCCGTCTCCGAGATCCCCACCACCTCCCACGCCTGCCGCTGACGCCCGCCCGGCAAGCAGCAGCAGCAGCAGCAGCAGCAGCAGCAGCAGCAGCAGCAGCAGCAGCAGCAGCGAGATCGTGACATCGTGACATCGGAGCGGGATCGACCCTTGCAGGTCACGATCTCGCTCCGAAGTCACGATCTCGACAGTCGGCCGACCACCCCGGCCGTCGGTCAGCAGACAGACAGCCGACAGCCGACCGTCAGCGCAGGCCGGTCTCGCGCTCGAGGGCGAGCTCGACGAGCTCGGTGATGAGGTCCGCGTAGCCGATCCCGCTCTTCTCCCACATCCGCGGGTACATCGAGAAGGGCGTGAAGCCCGGCATCGTGTTGATCTCGTTGACGATGACCTCGCCGGCCTCGGTGACGAACACGTCGACCCTGGACAGCCCCTCACCGGAGACCGCCTCGAAGGTGCGGATCGCGACGTCCTGGACCTGGGCCACGAGCTCAGGGCTGAGGTCCGCCGGGCAGCTGAGCTCGACGCTCTGCTCGCTGAGGTACTTGGCCTCGAAGTCGTAGAAGGCGTGAGCCTCGTCGGTCACCTGGATCTCACCGGGCAGCGAGGCGCGGGCACGCTCGCCGCGGCGTCCACCGAGGACGGCGCACTCGATCTCGCGGCCGACGATCCCGGCCTCGACGATCACCTTCGGGTCGTGCCGACGCGCCTCCGCGACGGCCGCAGGCAGGTCGGCGAGGTCGTCGACCTTGCTGATGCCCAGGCTCGACCCGGCACGGGCAGGCTTGACGAAGACCGGCAGCCCGAGGTCCGCGACGCGGGCTGTCGCACCCTGCTCGTCACGGTCCCACTCACCCGGTGCGATCACCGTGTACGGCCCGACGGGAAGCCCCTGCCCGGCGAGCACGAGCTTCATGAAGTGCTTGTCCATCCCGACCGCCGAGGCGAGGACGCCTGCACCGACGTAGCGGACGTCGGCGAGCTCGAGCATGCCCTGGAGGGTGCCGTCCTCGCCGAAGGGGCCGTGCAGCAGCGGGAAGACGACGTCGACGTCTCCGAGGATGCGTGGCATCTCACCAGCCTCGAGGACGCGCAGGGCGTTCTGCCCCACGGCGAGCGGCAGCAGCACCTCGGTGCCCGTCGCGTCGACCTCGGGCAGACGGCCCTCGGTGATGGCCCAGCGGTCGGGGTCGTCCTCGACGAGCACCCACTGACCGGTGCGCGTGATGCCGACCGGGACCACGTCGAAACGGTCGCGGTCGATCGCCCGCATGACGCCGGCAGCTGTCGCGCACGAGATGACGTGCTCCCCGGAGCGTCCGCCGAAGAGCAGGACCACGCGAGGGCGGCCGACGGCCTCGCCGGGTGCGACCGGGGCCACCGCGCCGAGAGCAGGGGTGGGGGTCTGGGATTCTGAGACTGTAGCCATCGCGTGCGACTTTACCGGAGGTGACGGCTTAGTCTCGGACGCATGGACGACGAGTCGACGACCCCTGAGCCCACCTCTCCCCGCACCGGCCACGGCCCGGTCTCACCCGCGACGGTCGCCGTCACGGCCGGGCGCCCGCCCCGGGTCCAGGGCGGGCCCGTCAACCCCCCTGTCGTGCTGTCCTCGACCTACGTCTCGGCCGGCGTCCCCTCCCCCGAGGACAAGCTCTACACACGGTCCGGCACGGAGACGTGGGAGCCCTTCGAGGACGCTCTCGCCCAGCTCGAGGGGGCCACGCAGAGCGGTGTGGTCTTCGCCTCGGGCATGGCCGCGATCGCCTCGGTCCTCGCGATGGTCCCGGACGGCGGCACGGTCGTCGTCCCGCAGCACGCGTACCAGGTGACCCTCGGGTTTGTCGACGACATGGCGCAGCGGCACAGGGTCACGGTCCGTCGGGTCGACATCGCGGACACCGAGGCGTCGGCCGCTGCCTTCGCCGGGGCCGACCTCGTCTGGATCGAGTCTCCGACCAACCCCATGCTCGAGGTCGCCGACCTGCCGGTCCTCGTCGACGCGGCCCACCGCGCCGGGGCTCTCGTCGCGGTCGACAACACCTTCGCGACGCCGCTGGTCCAGCGGCCGCTCGAGTCTGGCGCCGACCTCGTGGTGCACTCGGTGACCAAGTACCTCGCCGGACACTCCGACGTGGTCCTCGGGGCCGTCGTCACCAGCTCGGAGCACCTGGAGCGCTCGGTGCGCGCCTACCGGACTCTGCACGGTGCGATCGCCGGCCCGTGGGAGGTGTGGCTCGCGCTGCGCGGCATGCGCACCCTCGCACTGCGGGTCGAGCGTGCCCAGGCGAACGCCGCCGAGATCGCCCGGCGCCTCTCCGCGCACCCGGGCGTCGCGCAGGTCCGGCACCCGTCCCTGCCGGACGACCCGGGCCACGAGGTCGCGACCCGGGTCATGGACGGCTACGGCGCGATCATCGGGCTGCGGCCCGTCGGCGGTATCGAGGCGGCTGACGCAGTGGTCGACGCCCTCGAGCTGTGGGTCCCCGCGACGAGCCTCGGTGGGGTCGAGTCGACCCTCGAGCGTCGGCGCCGCTTCTCGACCGAGTCCCTGACGGTCCCGGAGGACCTGCTCCGCCTGAGCGTCGGGATCGAAGACGTCGAGGACCTCTGGGCCGACCTGGACCGCGCGCTGCGCCTCGTCACCGGAGCCTGAACGGCCTCGGCGGCTGGTCCCTGCGGCGGTTGTGCGCGCAAGGACCAGCCGCAGCTCCTCATCAGCCGCGAGCCTGTCGCCGTCGGAGGTCAGCCTCCGGGACAGGGTGGTCGCTCACGAGCTGGTCGGTCACGAGCCTGCAGCAGTCACGCGTCTCCGCGCACGCCCTCGGAACGCTGGGGGCGTGCGAGCAACCCGCGGGCGATGTCGTCCACGGGCAGACCGCCGTGCAGCACCCCGACGACGGCCTCGGTGATCGGCATCTCGACACCGACCGACCGGGCGAGCTCGAGCACCGAGCGGCACGACTTCACACCCTCGGCGGTGCCGCCCGTCGCGGTGATCGCGTCGTCGAGGGTCATGCCCTGGCCCACGTGCTTGCCGAGCGTGTGGTTGCGCGACGAGGGTGACGCGCACGTCGCCATGAGGTCGCCCATCCCGGCGAGCCCGGGGAAGGTCTCCGCGTCGGCTCCGAGGGCGAGGCCCAGGCGGCTGATCTCGGCGAGGCCACGCGTGATGACTGTCGCCGTGGTGTTGTAGCCGAAGCCGCGTCCCTGAGCCATGCCCACGGCGAGCGCGATGACGTTCTTGACAGCGCCGCAGAGCTCGACACCGACGACGTCGGCGTTGGTGTACGGCCTGAAGTAGCCGGAGGAGCAGGCCTTCGCGACGAGCGCCGCGGTCTGCGGGTCGGAGGAGGACACGACCGTCGCCGTCGGCTGACGACGCGCGATCTCGCCTGCGAGGTTGGGCCCAGAGACGACGGCGACCCGGCTGGCGTCGATCGCGAGGGCCTCGGCGACCACCTCGCTCATGCGACGGTCTGTGCTGAGCTCGACGCCCTTCATGAGAGAGACCGCGACGGCGGTCGGCGGCACGAGGTCGCGCAGGGGCTCGAGGGTCGCACGGGCGCTCTGCGACGGGATGGCGACGACCACGAGGTCGACCCCGTCGAGGGCTGCGGCGGCGTCTGTCGTCGCAGAGACCGACTCGGGCAGCACGACGCCCGGCAGGTACTTCCCGTTGACGTGCTCGGTCGTGATCTGCTGCGCGACGTCGGCGTTGCGGCCCCACAGACGCACCGTGCAGCCCGCGTCGGCGAGCACCTGCGCGAAGGTGGTCCCCCAGGCACCCGAGCCGAGGACCGCGGCGATCACCTGCGTCCCTCGTCGGTCGTGGGCTGGTCGGGCTCGGAGACGTCGGAGGTGCCGTCGACCGGCTCGTCGCCAGGACCGGCGCTGCGGCCGGTCTCCTCGACGGGCTCGATGCCTCCCGTCGGCTCGACGTCTGGGACGAGCTCGCTCGTGGCCTGCTCAGCGTCCGCGACCGTCCCCGGAGCAGCGTCCATGTCGGGCTCCGCAGCCGGGGCCTCCGCCAGGGCCGAGGCAGCCGCAGCGGCCTGATGGGCGCGGGCCGCCTTGCGCATGTCGTAGCGGACTGCAGGGGCCTTCTCGCCGCGGATCTCCTCGAGCAGGGCCGTGATGGCGGCCATGATGCGCTCGGTGGCCTCCGTGAGGACGGCGGCGTCCTGGGGGCGGTCGAGGAGGTCGGAGAGGTCGACCGGCGGTCCCGCGTGGACCGAGACCTTCTTGCGCGGGAAGGGGTACAGACGCTTGGAGTACTGCGGGAGGATCAGCTGCGGTCCCCACTGGGCGACCGGGATCACCGGGACGCCGCTGCTGAGCGCGAGGCGGGCCGCCCCGGTCTTGCCGACCATCGGCCACAGGTCCGGGTCGCGGGTGAGGGTTCCCTCGGGGAACACGGCGACGCACTCCCCCGACTCGAGCTGGCGGACAGCGTCGGCGAGCGAGGACGCGGCTCCTGCGGTCCCCCGGTGCACGGGGATCATGCCGGTGCGGACCAGGACACCCTTGAGCACGGGGACCTTCCACAGGGACGCCTTCGCGAGGATCCGCGGCGGGCGGGACGAGTCGTAGAGGAAGTGCGCGAAGGTCAAGGGGTCGAGGTTCGTGATGTGGTTGGCCACGGCGAGGTATCCGCCTGTCGTCGGCAGGTGCTCGGTGCCCTGCCAGTCCTTGACGCCCATCGCCACCAGGACGGGCTTGAGGATCCCAGCAGCCAACCTGTACGTGAAGGACCTGCCGCTGCCTGTGGACGTGCTCGACTCAGATGTCACCGGGCAAGGCTACCGCCAGGGGTCGGCTGCGTCCCGCACGCGGTCGCGCGCTCACGCGGACATGATGCCGCGAGGGCTTGAGGGTTTGAGGCCACCAGGGCCCAGGGCCGACCCGGCACCAGACGCACGACGCCCCGCGACCGTCGAGGGACGGGTGCAGGGCGTCGTGCGCGGTGGCACCCGAGCGGTGCCAGGCCGCGTCGGTCAGCCAGAGCGTCGCGAGGCTGCCTCGGTCAGCTGCGGGAGAACTCCGCGCCGAGGGCCTCGAGCTTCTCGGTGAAGCGCTCGTAGCCACGGTCGATGAGCGTGATGCCACGGACCTTCGAGGTGCCCTTCGCGGCGAGCGCGGCGATCAGGTGGCTGAAGCCTCCACGGAGGTCCGGGACCTCGATCTCGGCTGCGGCGAGCGGGGTCGGACCGGAGATCACGGCGGAGTGGTAGAAGTTGCGCTGGCCGAAGCGGCAGGGCCGCCCTCCGAGGCACTCCTTGTACACCTGGATGTTGGCACCCATGCCGCGCAGGGCGTCGGTGAAGCCGAAACGGTTCTCGTAGACCGTCTCGTGGACGATCGACAGCCCGGTGGCCTGGGTGAGCGCGACGACGAGCGGCTGCTGCCAGTCAGTCATGAAACCGGGGTGCACGTCCGTCTCGAGGACGATCGACTTGAGCTCGCCGCCCGGGTGGTAGAACCGGATGCCGTCGTCCTCGACCTCGAACTCGCCGCCGACCTTGCGGAAGGTGTTGAGGAAGGCCGTCATCTCGGGCTGCGTCGCGCCCTTGACGAAGATGTCACCCTGCGTGGCGAGCGCGGCCGAGGCCCACGACGACGCCTCGATGCGGTCGCCGAGGGCTGTGTGGCGGTAGCCGGACAGCTTGGCGACGCCTTCGATGCGGATCACGCGGTCGGTGTCGACCGAGATGATCGCGCCCATCTTCTGCAGGACGTTGATGAGGTCCATGATCTCGGGCTCGATGGCCGCGTTGGACAGCTCGGTGATGCCCTCCGCGCGCACGGCGGTGAGCAGCAGCTGCTCGGTCGCCCCGACGCTCGGGTAGGGCAGCGAGATCTTGGTGCCGCGCAGACCGTTCGGGGCGGTGAGGTGGATGCCCTGCTCGCGCTTGTCCACCTGGGCGCCGAACTGCCGCAGGATGTCGAGGTGGTAGTTGATCGGCCTGTCGCCGATGCGGCAGCCGCCGAGGTCGGGGATGAAGGCCTCGCCGAGCCTGTGCAGCAGCGGACCGCAGAAGAGGATCGGGATCCGGCTCGACCCGGCGTGCGCGTCGATGTCGGCCACGTGGGCGGACTCGACGTTGCTCGGGTCGAGGCGCAGCACGCCTGCGGGCACGTCGTAGTCGACCGAGACACCGTGCAGCTCGAGGAGACCGGAGACGACCTTGACGTCGCGGATCTCGGGCACGTTGCGCAGCTCGCTCGGGCCCTCGCCCAGGAGCGAGGCGACCATGGCCTTGGAGACGAAGTTCTTCGCACCGCGCACGGTGATGGTGCCGTTCAGCGGGTTCCCGCCGTCGACGGAGAGCAGATCTGTCATGACGCTATGGTCGCCTATCGTTCGGCACTGCTCCTAACGGAGCGGTGGACATGCACGGTGTCTTCACTCAACCGGACGCTGCTTCTGACGGCCCGCCCGGGGATCCGTCTCGCGCACCGGGGCCGCGGGGCACGGCGGTGCACAGTGCCCACGTCGTGCAACACGACGGAGGGGCCACCTGTTCCTCCAGGTGGCCCCTCCGTGGTGCTCGTGCAGGCACTCGCCCGCGGCTCTCGTCAGGAGACGGGACGAGCCGCCTCGATCTCGACGGGCGGCAGGTGCTTGGCCGGCAGCGTCTTCGGGCGCCACGCGGCGCGGGACGCCTCGAACTCGGTGATCTCGGCCTCGTGCTGGAGGGTCAGGCCGATGTCGTCGAGGCCCTCCATGAGGCGCCAGCGGGTGTAGTCGTCGACCTGGAAGGGCACGACCACGTCGTCCGCGGAGGCCGTGCGGTCGACGAGGTTGACGGTGACCTCGGTGCCCGGCTTGGTCTCGAGGACCTTCCACAGCAGCTCGATGTCTTCCTGTGCGAGCTGCGCGGCGAGCAGACCCTGCTTGCCGGAGTTGCCGCGGAAGATGTCGGCGAAGCGCGCGGACAGGACGGCCTTGAAGCCGTAGTCCTTGAGCGCCCACACGGCGTGCTCACGCGACGAGCCCGTGCCGAAGTCCGGACCGGCCACGAGGACGGAGCCGCTCGTGTACGCGGGCTGGTTGAGGACGAAGGACTCGTCACCGCGCCAGGCGGCGAAGAGCGCGTCCTCGAAGCCCGTGCGGGTCACGCGCTTGAGGTAGACGGCGGGGATGATCTGGTCGGTGTCGACGTTGCTGCGGCGCAGCGGGACGCCCACACCTGTGTGCGTTGCGAACTTCTCCATGATGACTCCAGAAACCTTCGGGGCGGTCAGGCGGGCTGCAGGGCGTCGGCGCCAGCCGCGTCCTGGGCGAGGTCGGACGGCGAGGACAGCGTCCCGCGGATCGCGGTGGCTGCCGCGACGAGCGGCGAGACGAGGTGCGTGCGTCCGCCCTTGCCCTGACGACCCTCGAAGTTGCGGTTGGAGGTCGACGCAGAGCGCTCCCCGGGTGCCAGCTGGTCCGGGTTCATGCCCAGGCACATCGAGCAGCCGGCGTTGCGCCACTCGGCACCGAAGTCGAGGAACACCTTGTCCAGGCCCTCGGCCTCGGCCTGCAGGCGCACGCGCGCCGAGCCGGGGACGACGAGAACGCGGAGCGTGTCGGCCTTCTTCTTGCCCTCGATGATCTCGGCGACGGCACGCAGGTCTTCGATGCGTCCGTTGGTGCACGAGCCGATGAACACCGTGTCGATCGCGATGTCGCGCAGCGGGGTCCCGGGGTTGAGGCCCATATACTCGATCGCGCGCTCCGCGGTGACGCGCTCGTTCTCGTCGGCGATCTCGGACGGGACCGGCACGTTGGCCGAGAGCGGGAGGCCCTGGCCGGGGTTCGTGCCCCAGGTGACGAAGGGCTCGAGGTCGGCGGCCTCGAGAACCACCTCGGTGTCGAAGGTCGCGTCGTCGTCGGTGCGCAGGGTCTTCCAGTACTCGACGGCAGCGTCCCAGTCGGCGCCCTCGGGGGCGTGGGGGCGGCCCTTGAGGTACTCGAAGGTGGTCTCGTCGGGGGCGATCATGCCGGCACGCGCGCCGGCCTCGATCGACATGTTGCAGATGGTCATGCGGCCCTCCATCGAGAGGGACCGGATGGCCTCGCCGCGGTACTCGAGCACGTAACCCTGCCCGCCGCCGGTGCCGATCTTCGCGATGACCGCGAGGATGATGTCCTTGGCCGTGCTGCCCTCGGGCAGCGAGCCGTTCACGGTGATCGCCATCGTCTTGAACGGTGCGAGCGGGAGGGTCTGCGTGGCGAGGACGTGCTCGACCTCGCTCGTGCCGATGCCGAAGGCGAGGGCACCGAAGGCGCCGTGCGTCGAGGTGTGCGAGTCCCCGCAGACGACGGTGAGGCCGGGCATGGTGAGGCCGAGCTGCGGGCCGACCACGTGCACGATCCCCTGGTCAGCATCTCCGAGCGAGTGGATGCGGACGCCGAACTCTGCAGCGTTGTTGCGCAGGGTCTGGATCTGGGTGCGGCTCGTGAGGTCCGCGATCGGCAGGTCGATGTTGAGCGTCGGGGTGTTGTGGTCCTCGGTCGCGATCGTGAGGTCCGGGCGACGGACCGGACGCCCGGCGAGGCGCAGACCCTCGAAGGCCTGCGGGCTCGTCACCTCGTGGACGAGGTGCAGGTCGATGTAGAGGAGGTCAGGCGCTCCATCGCTTCCTCGACGCACGAGGTGCGCGTCCCAAACCTTCTCCGCCAGCGTGCCGGCCATCACAGTTCCTCTCGTGCTCACGTCGCGCCGGTCTGCACCGGCCGGGCGACGCGTGCGTCTTTGGGGGCTTTCGGTCAGGCCGCTTGCATCTCAGCCTTCGAGACTGCAATATCGACCTATGGACAATTCTAGCGGAGTCGGAGTGCTCGACAAGGCAGCATCCGTTTTGGGTGCTCTCGAGGCAGGACCGGCCACCCTCGCACAGCTCGTCGCGGCCACCCGGCTGGCCCGCCCCACGGCCCACCGCCTGGCCGTAGCCCTCGAGCACCACCGCCTGGTGACCCGCGACATGCAGGGCAGGTTCGTCCTCGGACCCCGCCTCAACGAGCTCGCCACGGCCGCCGGCGAGGACCGCCTGCTCGCCGCCGCGAACCCTGTGCTCACCGCGCTGCGCGACCACACGGGCGAGAGCGCGCAGCTGTACCGCCGCCAGGGCGACCAGCGCATCTGCGTCGCCGCCGCCGAGCGTCCTGTCGGCCTCCGCGACTCGATCCCGGTCGGCGCGACCCTGACCATGCACGCCGGCTCGGCCGCGCAGATCCTCCTCGCGTGGGAGGAGCCGGACCGCCTGCACCGCGGTCTCCAGGGCGCCAAGTTCACCGCGACCATCCTGTCCGGTGTCCGTCGTCGCGGGTGGGCCCAGTCGGTCTCCGAGCGCGAGGTCGGCGTCGCGTCGGTCTCCGCGCCGGTCCGCGGACCGTCGGGTCGCATCGTCGCCGCGGTCTCGATCTCGGGTCCGGTCGAGCGCCTGAGCCGCCAGCCCGGACGTCTGCACGCAGGATCCGTGGTCGCCGCTGCCAACCGCCTCACCGAGGTCCTGCGCCGCTCCGGCGAGTAGCACAGCCCTCTCCCCCTCCTCCCCCTGCACCTGAGGCCCGGCCCGCACAGCGCGCCGGGCCTCGGTGCGTCCGGGGGCGCACGCCTCCCCGCCAGGTGGCATCCGAGCGCCGAGGTCGCCTGCGCCAGCGCGAGGTCGCACCGGGCCACGCGTGGTCGCACACACTCCCGCCAGGTCGCACGTGGCCGCACGAGGTCGCACACTCTCCCGCCAGGTCGCACCCCAGCGCACGAGGTCGCACAGACACGCCAGGACGCGCCCCTGCAGGACACCTCGCGCCGCAACGGTGCGACCTGGGTGGTGTCGGTACGACCAGGGTCCCAGGCGTGCGACCTCGGGCGGCGAGCGCAGCACCAGACGTCGAACAGCCCAGGCCGTGTCGACGGTCACATCTGCAGGCGCCGCCCGCTCCCGCCTCCTCGAGCGACGGTGGCGCGAGCATGTCGGCGGCCGACCCCGAGAACGACAAAGGCCCGGTCAGGTTTCCCTGACCGGGCCTTGCGTTGTACCCCCAACGGGATTTGAACCCGTGTTACCGCCGTGAGAGGGCGGCGTCCTAGGCCGCTAGACGATGGGGGCCTAAGAAGCGTTTCCGCAGGTCTTGCGACCGGCGTCTGTACTTCCGAGTGAGAACTCTACCGCATGTTCTGAGTGCTTGTGACACCCGATCATGTGATCGAACTCTGCGCTGGGCTACCAGGACTCGAACCTAGAATGTCGGTACCAGAAACCGATGTGTTGCCAATTACACCATAGCCCAATGGAGAAGTGACCCGGTCTGACATCCCGCTCTCGCGTTCTGTCCCCGTGGGCTCCGCCGATCCAGAATATTACCCGACCTCAGGGGTAACGCCAAACCGCCACCTCAGCGCTCCGTACGAGCCCCGGTTTCCCGCGGTTCACACCCTTCCACGCTCGTCCTGCGCGCGTCGTGGACGCCGAGCAGACGGTTCTAGACCGAGGATCGCGCTCAGCCACGCACACCACGGACCTCCGAGACCTGCGTCACCCTCGGCACCGAGCGCACCAAGCGCACCAAGCGCACCAAGCGCACCAACCAGACACGACACCACTGCGCGAGCCAGGCACGACCACCCGACCCGCGCACGACCACCCGAGCCAGGCGCGACCGCCGAGTCATTCCGATAGACCGCTCCGCGCTTCCGTGGCACGGTCGTGGCCATGGACGCCATCACCAGCACCCGGACCAGCGACGCGCAGGACATCCTCGACTCCGCGCGATGGTTCACCGACCTCCTGCTCACCGCCACCACCGAAGAGCTCGACGTCCCTGCGGGCGACGTCGAGTGGTCGTGCTGGCGCACGGCCGAGCACGTCGGTGACGACATGCTCGCCTACGCCCTCCAGCTCGCCGCGCAGGCTCCTGACGACTATCTGCCGCTCACGGCCGCGGACGGGGGTGACGACGTGGTCCGCGTCGCCGCGACGGCAGGCACGCAGGGGCTGGCCACCACGGTCCAGGCGCTCGCCGCGCTGCTGGCGGCGCAGGTGGGCACAGCAGGTCCGGACGCTCGTGCCTTCCACCCGCACGGTGTCTCGGACCCGACGGGCTTCGCGGCGATGGGCGTGGTCGAGATCCTCGTCCACGGCTACGACGTCGCCCAGGGGCTCGGTGCCGACATCGGACCGGGGCGCCCGCACGCACTCCCGGCCGGGCCCGCCGAGCGCGCGGTGGACAGGCTCTTCGACGAGGCGCCGGCAACCCGTCCCGAGGCATCGCTCCTGTGGTGCACAGGTCGCATCGCGCTGCCGGGCGTGCCCCGCCGGTCCCGCTGGCGCTGGGACTCGAGCGTCCGCTGAGTCCAGGTGAGGCCAGGTGCGACCAGGTGTGACCAGGTGTGACCAGGACAGTGGTGCTCACGTACCAGAAATGACGGGTCACGGCGCTGCCGCGTTGGTAGGTTGGTGGGTCGACGCAGCCCGCGACGTCGCCGAGCGACCGCGGCCCCTCCGAGCCGAGAGCCCATGGACCAGACCCGCGACACCACCACGCAGCCCGCCACGACCGACGAGACGCCCGGGCGTCGCTGGGCTGTGCCCGCGGGCAGGCGCCTCGTCGTCCTGTCGCTCGCGCTGGCCGTCGTGACGGCCGGCAGCCTGTGGGTGACCCTGCAGACGGCCTCGTCGGCGGAGAAGGCCGGCGACGGCGTCCGCAGGACAGACATCACATCGCTCACCGAGCGCATGCCCGCTCTCGCGATCGGACGGACTGCCGTCTGGTACAGCGGCTGGATGGACGGGCAGAAGGCCGCAGACGAGCCCGTGCCCACGTGGATGGACGCCGTGGTGACGCTGCCCGAGGGCCGCGCCGCTGACCTCGCATCCGCATACAGCACGGCTCCGGTGACCCGCTCTCCCGAGGTCGTCGACGACCTCGCGGGCGACGTGCCGACAGGGGAGCTGCAGTCGAGCGTCGCGCTCGACAACGCCCTGAGCACCCCGTACTGGCACGCCTCGGCGTACCTGAGCGTCGAGACCGACGAGATCGTCCTGGTCGTGGAAGGCCGTCACTCGGCCCGGTGAGCCAATGCCCTCTCGACGCTGCTCGCCCCCTCGCCAGGGCGTACCGTCGTCGGTCACCCTGCTGACCGTCCAGCCCTCCCCTCAGCAGACGGCGTACCTCTCCACCGACGGCGTGCCTCGTGGCGAGCGATCGTGCGAGTCACGTCGCCCTACATCACGCGAGGAGCAGCGTCCCCAGCAGCGCTACCCCGGCCGCCACGACCGTCGCGACAGCACCGAGGCCGAGGGACCGTCCGCCGCTGCGGACCAGCCTGCGCAGGTCGACGCTCGTGCCGAGGGCGACCATCGCCGCCGTGAGCAGCACCCGCTGGAGGACGTCTGCGGCGGACAGCAGCGCGTCGGGCAGCACCCCGGTCGACCTCACGAGGACGGCGCCGAGGAAGGCCAGGACGAAGGCCGGGACGAGAGGGGCCGCGCGGCGCGCGCCTGCTGCGGCAGGTCCACGGTCCGTCCCGGCAGGTCCGTCGACAGTCCCGGAAGGTCCGTCAACCGTGTCGTCGTCGCAACTGCGGACTGACCCGACAGCACGAGCGGTCCGCCGACCGTGCGCGGCGACCAGTGCGGTGAGCGGCGCGAGCAGCACGACGCGCGCGAGCTTCGCGACGGTCGCTGCAGCGAGGGCGGGCGCAGAGACCGCTCCGGCGGCAGCGACGACCTGACCGACCTCCTGGACGCTCGACCCGATGAAGAGGCCGGCCTGCGCGTCCGAGAGACCCAGCGCCGAGACGACCCAGGGCAGGACGAGCACGGCGAGGGTCCCGTAGAGCGTCACGAGTGCGAGCGCAGTGCCGACGGCGTCCCCGTCGCCCGGAACGTCCGGGCCTGCGTCGCCGTCGACCGTCGCCCCGGGCTCCGTGGCCCCTCTCCCGGGGACGGCTCGGCCAGCCGGCCCTCGCGCGCCGCCGACGGTCGCGCTCATGGCCGCGATCGCGGCCGCACCGCAGATCGAGAACCCCGTCGCGACGTAGAGGCGGGTGAGCGGGTCGACACCCATCCAGCGGCCGAGCCGGAGCGTGAGCAGGAACGTGCAGATCACGGTGACGAGCACGACGGTGACCCCGCGCCACCCGAGCCCCGCGAGCTGGCCGAGCGAGAGCTGGAGCCCGAGGAGCACGATCCCGGCACGCAGCACGTGCTTCCCCGCCCACGCCACCCCGGGTGCAGCAGCTCGTGGCACGGCGCGCAGCGTACCGAGCACAGCGCCGATCCCCAGGGCGACGACGAGCGGAGACACCGCTGCCCCGGTCGCCGAGACGAGCAGGTCGGCGAGCACCATGCTCGCCGCAGCAGCACCAGCGACCAGCAGGAGCCCAGGGAGCGTCGGGACGACCCCGGCACGGCGGGTCGGACGCAGGTCGGGCGGGAGAGTCGGGCGGCGCATGCGCTCGGGCGCTGAGCGGTCACGAGGTGAGGTCACACGATCCACCCTGCGTGGTCGACCTGCCTGCCGGAACACCCGCTTCCCTCTCGCGGCATAGTCCGAGGCTATGTCCGGCCGTAGGATCGACGGGTGGACCCCACCGCTCCGACCCCGCGCACCTCGCTCGCCGCTCTCGACGTGCTCGTCGCCACCGACACCCACGGCTCGATCAGCGCGGCTGCCCGCTCCCTCGGCATCTCGCAGCCGAGCGCGTCGTCGACGCTCAGCAGGCTCGAGAGGTCGCTCAGGCTGGACATCGTCTCCAGGTCCACCCGCGGCAGTCATCTCACCGAGGAGGGGCGTGCCGTCGCCGTGTGGGCACGGACCGTGCTCGATGCCTCAGACGCTCTCGAGAGGGCGGCAGCAGCACTGCGCGAGGGTCCTGCGCACAGGGTCCGCGTCGCGGCGAGCATGACCATCGCCGAGCACCTCGTCCCCCGCTGGCTGGCACGCCTGACCGCTGCCGAAGACCGCGGGAGGCCTGAGGTCGAGCTCATCGTCCGCAACTCCCAGGACGTCATGGAGCTGGTGCTCTCAGGTGCTGCAGACCTCGGCTTCGTCGAGGGCTCGACGGTGCGGCGCGGACTGCGCAGCCGGACCGTGCAGCGGGACAGCCTCGCCGTGGTCGTCGGACGACAGCACCCGTGGGCCCGGCGGCGCGGGCACAGCGTGAGCGTCGACGAGCTGCTCGCCGCACGCCTGGTCGTCCGCGAGTCCGGCTCGGGCACCCGGGACATCCTCGAGAAGGCCCTCGCCCGGGCCGGGTCGCGCCTGCCCGACCACCTGCCGAGCCTGGGCTCGACGGCCGCGCTCGTCGCGAGCGTCCGCATCTCCGACTCGGTCACGGTGCTCTCCGAGCTGGCCGTCGCCGACGACGTCGAGCGCGGGACCCTCGTGCGCCTCGACGTCCCCGAGCTCGACCTCACCCGGCGGCTGCGCATGGTGTGGCGCGACGGGGCACAGATGCCCGCACCGGTCCGCACGATCGCGGCACTGGTCTCCGCCCGGGCCTGACGGGCGGGACCTCGCCGGACACCGCCTGCCGGACCACGCAGTCCGCCACGCCGTCCGACGGGCACGCCCTCTCGAGGGGCCGCAGCCCGCGTCAGGCCGCCTGAGCTGCGCTGTCTGTGCCGCGCAGGCCAGGTCAGCCTTCCGTCAGGTACCCCGTGAGCTGGTCGAGGCCCGACAGGACCACGACACCGTCGGCCGAGGCCGCTGCGGGGTCTTCCTGGTGCACTCCCCCGCGCCGGGTGCCTGGGCGGTCGAGCCAGGCGCCATAGAGCCCGGCACGGACAGCGGCGCGTGCGTCGAGGTCGAGCTCGTCGCCGACGTACAGCGTCCGCGACGGGTCCGTCCCGAGGCGCGCGCAGGCCTCGAGGAACACCCGCGGGTCGGGCTTGCCGAAGCCGAGGGTGTCGAGACCGACGAGCATCGGGACGTGCCCGAGCCCCGTCGCCTCGAGCTTGGGCAGCTGGTGCTCGGTCGTCGCGTTCGACAGCGCCCCGACCCGCAGGCCGAGGGCCGACACCGCCGCGACGGTCTCGAGGGCGTCGTCGTGAGCCACCCAGCCGACCCTGTACGAGGCCTCGAAGACCTCGTCCCAGGCGACGAACTCGTCCTCGGTGAGCGGCTCGGCCCCGAAGGCCGTCTGGAGCTGGTTGGCCCGCAGGCGCCG
This sequence comes from Sanguibacter biliveldensis, assembly GCF_033798665.1. Classification (NCBI taxonomy): domain Bacteria; kingdom Bacillati; phylum Actinomycetota; class Actinomycetes; order Micrococcales; family Sanguibacteraceae; genus Sanguibacter; species Sanguibacter biliveldensis. Next base: position 1,277,916 of record NZ_CP138359.1, on the reverse strand, counting down.
CTGCTCCTCGAGGGAGATCTCTCCGCGGGTGTAGGCGCGGTAGTGACCGTCGGGGTCACGGCGCCAGAGCGCCAAGACCTCCCCGAGACGGTCTTCCGGCAGGTGCGAGAGGTAGACCCGGGCGATCCCGTCCATCGCCGCGCCGAAGGCCGCGCGCGTGTTGACGAGGGTGTCGTCGATGTCGAAGAGGACGCCGTCGAGCGGACCGCGACCGTCGAAGACGACCTGACCGGTCGTGGCCAGCACGCTCTCCGGCGCGAGCTCGTCCACGATTACGGCGGGACCAGCGAGGGCCCCCGTCGAGGCTGTCACCCCGGCCACGCCCGGGTCACCCGTCACAGAGAGGCCCGCAGCGCCCGCAGGCGGACGAGGGAACGCTCCTTGCCGAGGATCTCCATCGACTCGAAGAGCGGCGGCGACACGCGGCGACCCGTGATCGCGACGCGCAGCGGGGCGAAGGCGAACTTCGGCTTCACGCCCATGGCCTCGACGAGCTCGGCCTTGAGGGCGTCCTGCTGGGACACCGGGCTGAAGTCCTCGAGGGCCTCGAGGGTAGCGATCGAGCGGTCGAGCACCTCGGCGGCCTCCTCGCGGAGCGCTCCACGCGCGGCCTCCTCGACCACGACGGCGTCGTCGGCCACGAAGAGGAAGCCGAGCATGCCGGGAGCCTCGCCGAGGAGCGTCATGCGCTCCTGGACGAGCGGCGCACCCGCGTCGAGCAGCGCCTGGACCTCGGGGGCGAGGTCGGCGTAGGAGTCGGCCGGGACGAGCCCCGCCGCGTGCAGGTACGGGACGAGGCGCCCGCGGAAGTCGTCGCCGTCGAGGCGGCGCAGGTGCGTGGCGTTGATCGCCTCGGCCTTCTTGACGTCGAAGCGCGCCGGGTTGGGCAGCACGTCGGCGATGTCGAAGGCGGCGACGAGCTCGTCGACCGTGAAGATGTCGTTGTCGGCCGCGATGCTCCACCCGAGCAGCGCGAGGTAGTTGAGCAGGCCCTCAGGCGTGAATCCGCGCTCGCGGTGCAGGAACAGGTTCGACTCGGGGTCCCGCTTCGACAGCTTCTTGTTGCCCTCGCCCATGACGTACGGGAGGTGACCGAAGGCCGGCATGACCTTCGCGACGCCGATCTCGAGGAGCGCGCGGTACAGCACCACCTGGCGGGGCGTGGAGGAGAGCAGGTCTTCGCCGCGGAGCACGTGCGTGATCTCCATGAGCGCGTCGTCGACGGGGTTGACCAGCGTGTAGAGCGGCTGGCCGTTCGCGCGGACGATGACGAAGTCGGGGACGGTCCCGGCCTTGAAGGTCACGTCGCCACGGACGAGGTCGGTGAAGGTCACGTCCTCGTCGGGCATGCGCAGACGGAGCACGGGCTCGCGGCCCTCGGCGCGGAAGGCGGCCTTCTGCTCGTCGGTGAGGTCGCGGTCGAAGCCGTCGTAGCCCATGACCTTGGGGCGGCCGGCGGCGACGTTGCGCGCCTCGGTCTCCTCAGGGGTCGAGAAGGACTCGTAGGCGTAGCCGCCCTCGACGAGCCGGCGGATGACGTCCTGGTAGATGTCCCCGCGCTGCGACTGACGGTAGGGCTCGTGCGGGCCGCCGACCTCGATGCCCTCGTCCCAGTCGAGCCCGAGCCAGCGCAGCGCGTCGAGGAGCTGGGTGTAGCTCTCCTCGGAGTCGCGCTCGGCGTCGGTGTCCTCGATGCGGAATACGAAGGTCCCGCCGGTGTGCCGCGCGTAGGCCCAGTTGAACAGCGCCGTGCGGATCAGCCCGACGTGCGGGGTCCCGGTCGGCGACGGGCAGAAGCGGACGCGGACGTCGCTGCCGGTGGGCGTGGCGACGGCTGCGGGGGTGGTCTCGACGGACACGTACACACCTGGGTTTCAGATCGGGGAGCTGGGGTCGCGTGGCGACGGTCCCAGCCTACCCAGTCCCCGGGCGGGGCAGCCCACAGCGCAGTCAGCGCCGTCGGCTCCCGAACCAGCGCTTCTCGACGCTCGCCCCGCGGTAGAGCGGACCGGCCGCCGTGGCCAAGGCCTGCTGGAGCTCGGGGAGATGACGCTCGATCCCGGCCCGCGGGAGGAACGGTCCGGTCCCCACGTCGATGCCGTGCGTGTAGCCCTCGGCAGTCGTCCCCGTCGAGCGGAGCCGCCGCAGCGCCGGGAGCGCCGCCTCGGCTGCGTCGGTGTCACGGAAGGCGATCTCGAGACGCGGGTAGGACTCCCGGTCGACGAGATCGAGCGGGGTGAGGGCGCGGTCGAGGTAGACACGGAACCGCACGGCAGCGATCTGCGACCAGGGCAGATGGACGGTCTCGCGGCCGACCCCGACGTCGATCCCGGACGGGCCGACGTCGACGCCGAGCTGGCGGCGGACGCCGGCGGTCGCCAGCATCCAGAGCGCACCGACCGCGACCGCCGCTCCCACGATGCCGAAGACGACGCGCAGCGGGACGGGCTGAGGCTCGACGCCGCGGCCGAGCGCCAGCAGCACGAGCATGGCTGCGGTGCCGAGACCGACGAGCGCCACGCCGACGAGCAGCGCGGTCACCCTCTTCGGCGCGTAGCTGAAGGTGGTGACCTGCGGCCCGGGTGCTGCCGGCGGGTGGCTCACACGCCCCGTCGCACGACAGGGTTGCTCAGCACGCCGATGCCCTCGACCTCGCACTCGACGCGGTCACCCTCGACGATCGGGCCCACGCCTGCCGGGGTCCCGGTGAGGATGAGGTCGCCGGGGAGCAGCGTGAAGGCCTCGGAGATGTACGAGACGAGGAACGCGATGTCGAAGACGAGGTCGCGGGTGTTGCCGTCCTGGCGGGTCTCCCCGTTGACCCGAGACCTGACGCCGAGCGCCTCGGTGTCGAGCTCGGTCTCGATCCACGGGCCGATGGGGCACGAGGTGTCGAATCCCTTGGCCCGGGCCCACTGGCCGTCGGTGCGCTGGGCGTCCCGGGCGGTCACGTCGTTGGCGACCGTGTAGCCGAGCACGTGGTCGAGCGCGCGCTCGGGCGTGACGTCCTTGGTGATGCGGCCGATGACCACGGCGAGCTCGGACTCGTAGCTGGCCTCGGAGGTGAAGTCGGGCAGCACGATCGGGTCGTCAGGGCCGATCACCGCGGTGTTCGGCTTGAAGAACAGCAGCGGGCTCGTCGGGACCTCGTTGCCCATCTCCTTGGCGTGGTCCGCGTAGTTGCGGCCCACACCGATGATCTTGGAGCGCGGGATCACGGGGGCGAGCAGCCGCACGCCGTCGCCGATCTCGATGCGCTCGCCCGTGGGCGTGACCGGCATGTAGAGCGGGTCTCCGTTGACGACGGCGAGGAAGTCCTTGCCGTTCTCGGTCTGGACAAAGCCGAAGCGGGGGTCGTCACCTGTGGTGAATCTCGCGATACGCACGCGGGGAATCCTACGCCGATCTCAGGCTCGAGCCAGGATCTCGCCGTTGAGGACCGAGAACCAGCCGTCGGGCTGCGCGGCCCAGCGCTGCCACTCGTGCGCGAGCTGCTCGAGGGCGACGTCGTCGGCCAGCCCGGCCTCCTTGGCCTGGACGGCGAAGTTGGACTCGATGCAGCGCTCGGCCCACAGCCCTCCCCACCACTCGCGGGACTCGGGAGAGGCGTAGCACCACACACCCGCCGACCCGGTGAGCGCCTCGGGGGTGAAGCCGGCCTCCTGGAACCAGCTGAGCAGGCGTCGGCCCGCGTCGGCCTGGTAGCCGTAGGCGGCGGTGACCTCGTGGTAGAGCGCGTTCCACTCCGTGAGGCCGTCGGACTCCGGGTACCAGGTCATGGCGCTGTAGTCGGCGTCGCGCGCGGCGACGATCCCGCCGGGCTTGGTGACGCGGCGCATCTCGCGGATCGCGGCGATCGGGTCGGACAGGTGCTGCAGCAGCTGGTGGGCGTGGACCACGTCGAAGGAGTCGTCGTCGAAGGGCAGCTCGTAGGCGTTGGCGTACTCGAAGCTCACGTTCTCGACGCCCGAGGACTCGGCGAGCTCGCGCGCGCTGTCGAGGACGGCTGTCGCGGCGTCCACGCCGACGACCCGTCCCACGGTGCGGGCGAGGTCGACGGTCACGGTGCCCGGCCCGCAGCCGACGTCGAGGAGGGTCATGTCCTTGCGGAGGAGCGGGACGAGGTGCGCCGCGGAGTTCGCCGCGGTGCGAGACCTGTGCGACCGCAAGACCGACTCGTGGTGGCCGTGCGTGTAGGACTCGGACTCGCGGGACTGCTCGCTGCCGTGGGCACCTGTGGGCGCCTGGCGGTCGGTCTCGGTCGGCGCTCCGGTGCGCTCCGCGCTGTGCTGTGTCATGTGTACGACCGTAGGGGGACCGTGACAGTTCTGAGACATTGTTCTCGGATGGTGGGACCGCAGGGCGGGTGACCTTGGTCGCGGTGCACCTGAGCCCCGCAGGGCCTGCGGGCGCCGGGTGGCTGCAGCATGATCGCTGCACGGCTCCAGCAGGGTCGCGCTGTGGTCGCGTGGCTGCTCACGGCGTACGTTCGAGGGCATGACCTCTTCGATCGACCACCGCCACCTGGGCCGCTCCGGACTGACCGTCTCGGTCGTCGGGCTCGGCTGCAACAACCTCGGCCGCCAGCACTGCGCGACCGAGTCCCTCGAGGGCAGCACGGCTGTCGTCACCGCCGCCCTCGACGCCGGGATCACCCTCTTCGACGTCGCCGACGTGTACGGCGCAGAGCCCGGGCGCTCCGAGGAGTTCCTCGGCAAGGCCCTCGGCAGCCGCCGCGACGAGGCCGTCGTCGCGACCAAGTTCGGCATGGACGTCCGCGGTGCCAACGGGCCCGACCACGGTGCGCGCGGCTCGCGCCGCTACATCCTCGCGTCCGTCGAGGCGTCGCTGCGCCGCCTGGGCACCGACTACATCGACCTGTACCAGTTCCACACCCCCGACCCCGAGACGCCCGTCGAGGAGACGCTCTCCGCGCTCGACTCTCTCGTGACGAGCGGCAAGGTCCGGTACATCGGGCACTCGAACCGCGCGGGGTGGCAGATCGCCGAGGCCGAGCTGCTCGCCCGCCAGCTCGGCACCGAGCGCTTCGTGTCGAGCCAGAACCACTACAACATCATCGACCGCCGGGCCGAGCTCGAGGTCGTGCCTGCTGCTGAGGCCTTCAGGCTGGGCGTGCTGCCGTACTTCCCGCTCGCCAACGGACTGCTCACCGGCAAGTACAGCCGCGAGGGCGGCCCGGCCGACGGGCGCCTCACCCACTCCAAGCCCGGGCTGCTCGAGTCCGCGCCGTGGGAGGCCCTCGAGAGGTACTCGGCCTTCGCCGCCGAGCGCGACCTCACCGAGGTGCAGGTCGCGTTCTCGTGGCTCGCCGCGCAGCCCGTCGTCTCGTCGGTCATCGCCGGGGCCACCCGCCCTGAGCAGGTCGAGCAGAACGCCGCGGCGGTGCACCCGCTGTCCGCCGAGGACCTCGCCGAGCTCGACGAGATCTTCCCGCGGCCGGACAAGATCGCACTGTTCTGACGTCAGGCCCCCGCACGCTCCAGGTGCGTGTAGTCGGGAAGCTCGATGCGGTCGGCCGGCGGACGGAACAGCCGTGCGCCGACCGACCGCGCCACGGGTGTGGCCGCGAGCGCGAGCACGCCGTGGAGCGCGGCGATGCCGGCCCGGGTCCTCGGGTTCGCCAGCCGCGGCGTCCCCGGCGGGAGGTCCTGCGCCTGGTCGACGTACGGGCGCATGATCCGCTCGTAGCCGGCGAAGGCGTCGCGGTGGTGGACGTGCGAGGCGAGCTCTCCGGCGAGCACGTAGGCGCCGGTGAGCCCGAGGCTCGTGCCCATGCCGCTCACGGGCGACGCGCAGTAGGCCGCGTCTCCGAGGATGGCCGCACGCCCGTGGTGCCAGATGGGTGAGTGCACCTGCCCCACCTGCTCGAAGTAGTACTCCTCGGCGTGCCGCAGCCCGTCGAGCACCCGGGGCGTCTCCCAGCCGGCATCGGCGAAGAGCCGGCACAGCAGGTCCCGCTGCGCGGTGTCGTCGAGGTCTTCGTAGCCGCGCGGCGGCGAGAGGAAGGACAACGTCGCGCGGATGGTGCCGAGGTTGTCGGGGCGCAGCGTGACCGACCGCCCGCCCGGGGCGGAGTACCACCGCCACCAGTCGGTGTCGGAGGCGACCCTCGGGATGGTCAGGTAGGCGGTGTACATGCCCTTCGGCTGGATCTGGGCGGCGTCTCCGACGACGAGCCGACGGGTGCGGGACCGCATGCCGTCAGCCGCCACCACCACGTCGAAGGTCTCCTCGCGGCCGTCGGCGAAGGTGACGTCGATCCCGTCCGCGCGGTCGTCGAGCGCCGCGATGGTCGTGCCGAACCTGTAGTCGGTCGTCTCACGGCTGTGGTCGACGAGGATCCGGGCGAGCTCGCCACGGAGGATCTCGAGCTCGGCGGTCGCCCCGTCGGTGTCTCCGGTGCCTGCGGGCAGCTCGGCCCGGGTGCCCCCGTCCCGACCGACGAACCGGGTCCCGAGCTCGCCGGTACCTGCAGCCCGGATCGCGTCTTCGAGGCCCATCTTCCGGGCGACCTCGCGGCCGGCACCTCGGACGTCGATGTTCTGACCTGCGGTCCGCAGCTCGTCAGCGCGCTCGACGACGACGGTCTCCCAGCCGTAGCGCTGCATCCACCAGGCGAGGGCAGGGCCAGCGATGCTGGCTCCGGAGACGAGGACTCGTCGTGTCGTGGTCATGAAGCACTCTCTTCTCTCGTGAAGTTATTTGATGCTGAAATAATAACGGCACGATAGGCTGACCGCATGTCCACAGGCGCAGACGACCCCTCGGGCACCCCGACCCACCCCGACGAGAGCCCCACGACGGATCGGCTGCTCGAGGCCCTCACCGCCTACGGCACCACCTACGCCCAGGTCGGCCGAGAGTTCGCGGCGGGGGCCGGGCTGCACAGGACCGACGCGACAGCGCTCGTCGAGATCCTCGGCGCCGAAGAGCGCGGTACCCCGCTCACCCCCGCACGGCTGAGCGAACGGATCGGGCTGAGCTTCGGCGCGACGTCGAGCCTGCTCAACCGCCTCGAGACGGCGCACCACATCGAGCGCAGCCGCGGCCACGCGGACCGGAGGATCGTCACGCTGCGCTCGACCTCGACCGTGCACGAGGTCGCCGACAGGTTCTTCGACCCGCTCGGCGAGCGCATCACCGCGCTGCTCGAGCCGTACTCGCAGGACGAGATCGAGCAGCTCACCCGCATGCTGGCCGGGATCCGCGAGGTCATGGAGACCTACGCGACCGAGGCAGACCACGCACGTACGACGACGCAGGGATAGACCGCCGTGCTCACCCAGACCGCCCTCGCCCACGACACCTGGGCCCCGCTCGCCGCGGCGCACGCCGAGCACGCCGACACCCTCACGGCCGGCTGGCGGTCGCGCCGTCTCGCGGGCGAGAAGCACGAGATCGACGACTTCCTCTTCACCTACTACACCACGCGTCCCGCGCAGCTGCGCCGATGGCACCCCGGGGCTGGCGTCACGCTGCACGACGCCCCGGGCGGCACCGAGGACTTCGCCGAGCGGGCAGCGTGGCGCTGGTACGAGCCGACGCCGGACGGCGGCCTCGCCGTCGACGTCCCGACCTTCCTCGCCGACCGTGGGTCGACGGTCCGCTACGTCCGCGCGCTCGTCGCGGCGACGGCCGGGCGACCCACCAACGTCGGCTGCTTCGGGCTGCACGAGTGGGCCATGGTCTACAAGCAGGGCGAGGACACCCGGCACATGCTGCCGCTGCGGCTCGGGGCCGAGGGGACCGACGCCGTCGTCGAGTCGCACCAGATCCGCTGCACGCACTTCGACGCCTTCAGGTTCTTCACCCCCGAGGCTGTCCCGCTCAACCGCCTCCAGCCGACACGCGACGACCAGCCCGCCCTCGAGCAGCCAGGCTGCCTCCACGCGGGCATGGACCTGTTCAAGTGGACCAACAAGCTGGTCCCCGCCCTGCCGAGCGACCTCGTGCTCGACTGCTTCGAGCTCGCCCGCGACATCCGGCTCCTCGACATGCAGGCCTCCCCCTACGACGTCTCACGCTTCGGCGAGGAGGCCGTGAAGATCGAGACCCCCGAGGGCAAGGCCGAGTACGCGCGGCGTCAGCGCGAGTTCGCAGAGCGTGGCGCTCCGCTGCGGGCCCGCATCGTCGAGGCCTGCGACGCGCTGCTCGCAGGTGCAGAGCCCGTCGACGTCCCGGCCTGAGCGGGCTGGCTCATCATCTGAGCCCCGCGGACCCCGCTCCGCCGCCGAACCTGGGAGAATGGTCCGGGTGACCTCCACGACGCCGTACCAGATCAGCCTCCTCGACCACATCCCGCCCGCGGTGGGCGGTGCCGCACCGGACCCGGACGAGCTGTTCCAGGGCTTCGCGTCGTGGGCGCAGGACAAGGGCCTGAACCTGTACCCAGCGCAGGAAGAGGCGCTCATCGAGCTGGTCTCCGGCTCGCACGTCATCCTCAGCACCCCCACGGGCTCGGGCAAGTCCCTCGTGGCGACGGGCGCGCACTATGTGGCGATGGCCGAGGGCAAGCGGTCCTTCTACACGGCGCCGCTCAAGGCCCTGGTGAGCGAGAAGTTCTTCGCTCTCGTCGAGGTCTTCGGCTCGGAGAACGTCGGCATGATGACCGGCGACTCGTCGGTCAACCCGACCGCGCCCATCATCTGCTGCACCGCGGAGATCCTCGCGAACATCGCGCTGCGCACAGGCGGTGTCGACGCTGAGGACCCTGGGGTCGACCAGGTGGTCATGGACGAGTTCCACTTCTACGCCGACCCTCAGCGCGGCTGGGCGTGGCAGGTGCCGCTGCTCGAGCTCCCCAAGGCGCAGTTCCTGCTCATGTCGGCGACCCTCGGTGACACCGAGATGTTCCGCACCGACCTCGAGGAGCGCACCGGGCGGACCGTCGCCGAGGTCACGAGCGTCGACCGCCCCGTCCCGCTGAGCTTCAGCTACGTGGTCGAGCCGCTCGGCGAGGTCATCGAAGACCTCGTGCACACCCACCGTGCGCCCGTGTACGTCGTGCACTTCACGCAGAAGGACGCCGTCGACCGCGCCCAGTCGCTGCTGAGCACCAACCTCGCGAGCAAGGAGGAGAAGGCCGCGATCGTCGAAGAGCTCGGCGACTTCCGCTTCACCTCGGGCTTCGGCAAGTCCCTCAGCAAGTACCTGCGCGCGGGGATCGGCGTGCACCACGCGGGCATGCTGCCCAAGTACCGCCGGGTGGTCGAGCGCCTCACCCAGAAGGGTCTGCTCAAGGTCGTCTGCGGGACCGACACCCTCGGCGTCGGCATCAACGTGCCGATCCGCACCGTGCTGCTGACGAGCGTCGTGAAGTTCGACGGCGAGCGCATGCGCCACCTGACCGCCCGCGAGTTCCACCAGATCGCCGGGCGGGCCGGGCGTGCGGGCTACGACACCATGGGCGACGTGATCGTCATGGCGCCCGAGCACGTCATCGAGAACCGCAAGCTGCTCGAGCGCGCGGGCGACGACCCGAAGAAGCTCAAGAAGATCGTCCGCAAGAAGGCGCCCGCCGGCGCGGTCAACTGGACGGACAAGACCTTCGAGCGGCTCCGCGACGCCGACCCCGAACCGCTGACCAGCCACTTCACGGTGAGCCACGCCCTCGTGCTCAACGTGCTGGCCCGCAGCACGAAGGCGAGCGGCGACCCTGTGAGCGCCATGCGTCACCTGCTCACCGCGAACCACGACTCGGAGCAGAACAAGGCCGCGCACGTGCGCCAGGTCTTCCGCATCTACCGCTCGCTGCGCCAGGCGGGGATCGTCGAGAAGGTCTCGGACGGCAAGGGCGGCTACACGGTCCGGCTCACGGTCGACCTGCCGCGCGACTTCGCGCTCAACCAGCCGCTCTCCCCCTTCGCGCTCGCCGCCCAGGACCTCCTCGACCCGGACTCGCCCACGCACGCCCTCGACGTCGTCTCGGTCATCGAGGCCACCCTCGACGACCCCCGCCAGGTGCTCTACGGCCAGCAGCGGGCCGCCCGCGGCGAGGCCATCGGCGCGCTCAAGGCCGAGGGCTACGACTACGAGGAGCGCATGGCCGCCCTCGAGGACGTCTCGTGGCCCAAGCCCCTCGAAGAGCTGTTGACCGCGGCCTTCGAGACGTACAAGAAGACCAACCCGTGGGTCGCCGACCAAGAGCTCTCGCCGAAGTCCGTGGTCCGCGACATGGTCGAGCGCGCGATGACCTTCGCGGAGTTCGTGTCGAAGTACCAGCTCGACCGCACCGAGGGTGTCGTCCTCCGCTACCTCGCCGACGCGTATCGCACCCTGCGCCAGACGGTGTCGACCGAGCACAAGACCGAAGAGGTCGAAGACCTCGTCGAGTGGTTGGGCGAGCTGGTCCGCGGGGTCGACTCGAGCCTGCTCGACGAGTGGGAGCGGCTGTCGAACCCCGTCGACGACGACGCCGACACCCTCACCGGTGACTCACCGCTCAACGGGACGTCCGTCGAGGCGCCGGTGCGCCCGGTCACCGGGAACGTCCGCGCCTTCAGGGTGCTGCTGCGCAACGCGATGTTCAAGCGTGTCGAGCTCGCCTCCCGCGAGGCGTACTCGACCCTCGGCTCCCTCGACGGTGCCGACGGCTGGGACGCCGACGCGTGGGCTGACGCCCTCGACCCGATGTTCGAGCACTACGGCGACGACGCGATCGGCTTCGGCCCGCAGGCCCGCTCCCCCAAGCTGCTCACGATCACCGAGGGCGTCGACGGCAACCCCCGGTTCTGGTCGGTGCGCCAGGTCCTCGACGACCCCGACGGCGACCACGACTGGGCCATCACCGCGACCGTCGACCTCGACGCGAGCGACGAGGCCGGCGAGGTCGTCCTGCACGTCACGGACGTCGCGGCGATGTGACGAGCCGTCAGGCCTCGACGGTCCCGCGGATGCAGGTGACGGCGCTGCCGCCGACCCAGATGTCGGCGCCGTCCTGCTCGACGTGCACGCGGCCGTCGCGCTGGAGGGCCCAGCCCTGGCCTGCGACGTAGGAGCCGGGGAGCACGCCGAGCGGCACGAGCCACTGGGCGAGCCCCGCGTTGAGGCTGCCCGTGACCGGGTCCTCGGGAGCACCCTCGCCAGGGATGAAGGCCCGGACCTCGGCGGCTATGCCCGCCTTCCCCGGTGCCGACTCGGCGTCCCACAGTCCGACGACACCGAGCTTGAGGTCGTGCTCACCCATCACGGAGTAGTCGGGCTGCACGCGGCGCACGGCGTCGCCGTCGGCGAGCAGCACCCCGAGCCACCCGGGCCCGTTGTCGATCCACGCGAGGTCGCGCAGGTCGCTCAGGTCCAGCCCGAGGGCCGCTGCGACGTGCCCGCTCGTCGCCTCGTCGACAGGGCCAGACCGTCGCAGCGGCGGTGCGGCGAAGGCCAGCCGTGACCCGTCGCGGCGGATCCGCACGAGCCCCACCTCGCACTCCTGCACGATGTCGACGCCCCACTGGCGCCCACCGGCCTCGAGCCACGCGTGCGCGCTGCCGAGCGTCGGGTGCCCGGCGAAGGGAAGCTCGCCGCGCGTCGTGAAGATGCGCAGCCTGTAGTCGGCCCCCGTCTCGCGCGACGGGAGCACGAAGGTGGTCTCGGAGAGGTTGGTCCAGCGGGCGAAGGCCGCCATCTGGTCGTCAGTCATGCCGTCGGCGTCGAGGACGACCGCGACAGGGTTGCCCTGGTAGGGCACGGAGGTGAACACGTCGACCTGGGCGAAGTCACGGCTGCGAGTCATGAGGCCGACCTTAACGGGGGCGGTCCGCAGCGACCAGGGTCCGCCCACCATGCGGCAGGCGAAGACATCCTCAGCGGTCAGGGCGTCACCCCCGGTCAGAGGGGCTAGCGTGGAGACATGTCGAAGCACGCGAAGAAGGACGACCACGCCGCCCACGGCGCCACCCCTGCGATCGTCGCGCTCGCGAAGGCCGGTGTCGTGCACACCGTCCACCCGTACGAGCACGACCCGTCGAGCGACCTCGGCTACGGCCTCGAGGCTGCGCAGGCGATCGGCGTCGAACCCGCGAAGGTGTTCAAGACGCTCATGGCCTCGGTCGACGGGCACCTCGTCGTCGGGGTCGTCCCGGTCGACCGCACGCTCGACCTCAAGGCCCTCGCGCACGCCGTCGGCGGCAAGAAGGCCACCATGGCCGACAAGGCCGACGCCGAGCGCGCGACCGGCTACGTCGTCGGGGGCATCTCCCCTCTCGGGCAGCGCACGCCGCACACGACCGTCGTGGACGCCTCCGCGCTCACCCACGACACGGTCTACGTCTCGGGCGGCCGTCGCGGGCTGGACATCGGCCTGTCGCCGACCGACCTCGTCTCGTCGACGAGCGCGACGACGGCAGACATCGCCCGCGACTGACCGACCGCCCCCGGGGCCCGGCCAGCCGCGTCACGGGCCACCCGGGTCAGCCCGGTCAGCCCGGTCAGCCCGGTCAGCCCGCGAGCATCGACCCGTAGAGCTCCGCGGGGTCGCCCGCGAGGGAGGCCTTGACCATGGCCGCCGTGTCGTCGACGAGGACCTCGAACCTGCCGGCGGCGAGCCCGTCGAGGGACGCCCTGGCGACGTCCCTCGGGTCCGTCTTCGGACCGTCGTAGCCGGACATCATGTCGGTGTCGGCCGCTCCGAGGTGGACGCCCTGGACGAAGGTCCCCTGCGACGCGAGATCGAGGCGCACGGCGTTGGTCAGGCTCCACTCGGCAGCCTTGGACGCTGCGTAGGCCCCGTTTCCCGGGGAGACGAACCAGGACAGCGCGGACAGCACGTTGACGATGCTCCCACCGCCGTTGGCGTGGAGGACCGGCGCGAAGGCACGGACGACGTCCAACGTCCCCCAGAAGTGGGTGTCCATGTGGCGGTGGGCCTCGGCGAGGTCGCCGGTGACGAGCGGTGCAGCAGTCCCGATCCCTGCGTTGTTGACGAGGAGCGTGACGTCGGTCGCGACCCGGGCGGCCTCGACGACAGAGGCCCGGTCGAGCAGGTCGAGGCGCAGCACCTCGACTCCAGGGATGTCGAGGAGCTCGGGCTGACGTGCCGTGGCGTAGACCTTCCGGACGCCACGCTCGAGGAGCTCGGCCACGAAGTGGCGCCCGATCCCTCGGTTGGCTCCCGTGACCAGGGCGGTGTGGTCGGCGTAGTTCACGTCGTTCTCGATTCGTCCAGAGGTGCGGCCCGGCCGGTCTGCTGGCCGCGTCCGGCTACCGTAGGACCTGACACCCGTGTCAGGTGCAAGCCCACGACCCAGAGGATCCCCATGCGCATCGGAGACGTCGCGGCCCGGTCAGGCGTCAGCGTCCGGTCGCTCAGGTACTACGAGCAGCAGGGCCTCATCGACTCGGACCGCACGGCGGGAGGGCAGCGAGACTACGCAGAGGACGTGGTCGACCGGGTCCGCCTGGTCCAGCACTTCTACGCCGCGGGCCTGCCGAGCCGGACGATCCTCGAGATCTTGCCGAGCGTCGACGCCGGGAGGGCGACCTCCGGCGCGCTCGAGCTCCTCGTCCGCGAGCGCGACCGTATCGCCTCCACCATCGACGACCTGACCGCCACCCTCGACCGGCTCCGCGAGGTCATCGACCACGCCGAGCACAGCGACCCGGGACACTGCGCCGCGCGTGGCACCGTGATGTCGGTGGACAGGGCACCGGCCCTGAACCTCAGGTCCGGCGCCGGACCTGCGTGATCTTCACCTGAGCACGTGTCCGACGAGGCCGGTCCAGGCTGTCAGGCTCAGTACGCGCCGAACGGCCGGTCCGTCGAGACGATCTCCTTGCCGAGGGGCAGCAGCGAGATCGGGATGAGCTTGAAGCTCGCGATCCCCATGGGGATGCCGATGATGGTCACGCACAGCGCGATCCCGGTGACCAGGTGCCCGATCGCGAGCCACCAGCCCGCGACGACCAGCCACACGATGTTGCCGATCGTCGACCACGCCCCGGCGTTCGGGTGGTCGACGACGGTCCGGCCGAAGGGCCACAGCACGTAGTTGGCCATCCGGAACGACGCGATGCCGAAGGGGATGGTGATGATGAGGACGCAGCAGACGATGCCCGCGACCGCGTACCCGACGGCCATCCAGAAGCCGGCGAACACCAACCAGATGATGTTGAGGATCGTGTTCATGGTCTGAGCGTAGGCCCAGAGCCTCTCGCGGGCAGGGTCTCAGCACCCTCACCGCGAGATCCGCACCGCTCCCTCGCGGCTCCGCACGGCCCTACCCGTCGCCCCAGCGCTCGTACCGGACCGCCGCGAGCCCCGTCATCCCGCGGTGCGCTCGACGATCACGTACCCGTCCTCGTCGAAGACCACGGAGTACGCCGTCCCCGGGTAGGCCCGCTCGGCGTACTGCTCGACGTCGACAGGGGCGTTCCCGCCCCACGACAGCCTGTCGACGACCACGTAGTCGGGCCGCACGGACGGGTCCGTCGAGATCCAGTAGACCTCACGGTCCGTCGCGAGCTGGACGATGAGTCCGCGGTCGCTCGCCACGCTCGCACCGGCCGGGACCGCTGCGACGGCGCGCTCGGCCGAGGCGATCCGGTCGCTGCGCTCGTAGGTGGCGGGCGACCACAGGTCGCGGAGCGGGAACTGCGTCACGAGGACCGCCGCGACGACGGCCATCGCGACAGGCGCCAGCCGGGCGTAGGTACGCAGCAGCTCGAACCTGGATGCGCGCAGGCGCACGATCCCGTCGATCGCCGCGGCGAAGAGGATGGGCATGAGGATGACGGAGTAGTGCCACGTCGTCCCCCAGTAGAAGACCGTCGACCCCGCGAAGCGCCACACGAGGGTGGGCACGGCGACGAGCGCGAGCGGGGACCGCAGCGCGACGAGGGCCGTGATGACCACGAGCATGACGAGCGTCTCGATCTTGACCGCAGGCGTCAGCAGCCCCGCCAAGGTGTCGAGCAGACCCGAGACCGTGCTCCCCGAGCTCGCCGCCGAGCCGTCCTCGCTCAGCTTGCCCCAGTAGTCGTAGCGGCTCTGCGGGTTGAAGAACGGGATGATCACCGTGAGCACCAGCACGAACCCGACGGCGCCGGTCGCCGCGACGACCGCACCGAGCCGTCGCTGCCCGCGCAACCAGAGGACGACCCCGAAGGCAGCGACCGTGAGACCGAGGTCTTCCTTCACCCCGAGCAGCAGGACGACCCAGATCGCGCTCGCCCGCCACCTCTCGGTGAGGAAGGCCGCCATGCCGAAGGCGAGTATCGGCACCGCGAGGGAGTACTCGTGGAACTGCACGTCGACAGCCGACTGGATGCCCCACGCGAAGGCGTAGGCGAAGCCGACGGCCAGCCCGGGCCACGCGCCGAGAAGGCGCCGCGCGACGAGCGTGATCGGCACGATCGAGACCGCGACGAGCACGCACTGCGCGACGAGCAGCGTCACGGGCGAGGGGAACAGGCGGTAGAAGGGCGCGAGCACCACGAGCAGCGGGGAGAAGTGGTCACCCAGCTGGTTGAAGTCCGGCCCCTTGATGGGCACGATCGGCGCACCGAGCCGGGCGTACCCGGCGACGGCCTGCTCGAAGATCGCGTTGTCCCAGGACGGGTTCTCCCACCTGTACCAGCGGGCCAGCGAGAGCGTGAGGTACGCGGCGAAGGCCACGAAGGTCAGCAGCGTCACCGGCCAGTGGACGAGCGGGCCGCGCACGGCGGACCTCAGAGCCCTGTGGATGCGGCTCTGCGGCTGCGCACCCGGGTCGACGACCCGCCCGTCGGAGGTGCCGTCCCCACCGCCGGCTGCGGGCGCTCTGGGAGGAACCGCGGCCGGCTCTGTCCTCGGCTCGGCGGTCTGCTCGCGTTCGTCGTACCCGTGGTCCACCGGGACAGTCTGTCGCACGACCACGAGAACTACGATGCTGTCCATGCCCCCGACCCCCTCGACACCTCAGGCTGCGTCGCTCCCGGCCCACGCGGCGTATGCCGACGCGCTGGCCCGCGTGCACGACCGCATCGAGCAGGCGCGCAGCGACGCCGGTCTCGCGTTGTCTGGTGTCAGCGCCCCGGGTGAGGCCACCTCCTCGGTCCGCCTGCTCCTGGCCACCAAGACTCAGGATGCCGCCGCCGTGCGGGCTGCGGTGCAGGCCGATCGCGCCGCAGGTCGCGGGGCGTCGGTCCTCGTCGGCGAGAACCGCGTCCAAGAGCTCACCGAGAAGGCACCGGCCCTCGCCGACCTCGGGCTGACCACGCACCTCATCGGCCCCCTCCAGTCCAACAAGGTGAACCACGCGCTGCGCGCCCTGGCCCAGCACGGTCGGGGCTGCATCGAGACCGTCGACTCGCTCGCCCTCGCCGAGAAGATCGGCAGCCGGGTGCTCGCCTCGGCTCCCGCGCACGCGTCCCCGGCCGGCGGCCAAGGCGGCAACCACGTCGAGCCCTCAGCGCCGCCCGCGAGCGCCGTGCTCGACGTCTACGTCCAGGTGAACGTCTCGGGCGAAGAGTCCAAGGCTGGTGTCTCCCCCGACGCAGCCGTCGACCTCGCGCTCGCTGTCGCCCAGGTGAGCGGGCTCAGGCTGTCCGGCTTCATGACGATCGGCGCACGGTCGACCGACGAGGGCCTGGTCCGGGCCGGCTTCACGCGGCTGCGCGAGATCCGCGACGAGGTGGTCGGCTCGGGGGCCCACGGGACCCAGGGCGCCCGGGAGCTGTCGATGGGCATGTCCCAGGACCTCGAGTGGGCCGTGGCCGAGGGCGCGACGATCGTCCGCGTCGGGTCGGCGGTCTTCGGGGCGCGCTGACTCTCACGTGCGGTGCGCCGGGCCCGGGCAGATAAGGTCAGACCATGAAGATGCCCTTCTCCCGCAAGCCCGCCGTCACTGCACTCCCGCCGGGTGTCACGGAGGTGTGGGACGCCGAGGGGAACAGCGTGGTCGTGCACCTGCCGTTCGACTCGAGCAGCCCTGACGCGAGCCTCGTCGCCGACACCCTGTCCGACGCGATCGTCGCCGTGGTGCGCTCGGTCCAGGCGGGCGACTTCGGCCACAGCATCCCGGAAGGCACCTCGGGCGCCGGCGTCCGGATCCAGGTCGACGCGACCACACCGCTCGGTCCGCTCGCGAAGCGCAACGTCGAGATCTTGCAGGAGCGCCTGGGCCGGTCGATCCCGCTGTCGGTCGTCGAGACCCCGCTGCCGGTCGTCGTCGAGGAGGAGCCCGCTGCGGCCGCCGCTGTCACGCCCGCGGTCCCCGCGAAGCCCGTCGTCCGCGGCCCCGAGCCGAGCGAGGGTCTGGTGCCCGGGGTGTTCGTCTGGGACGAGGAGAACTCACGCCTGCGCACCGAGATCGTCGTGCTGGGCGAGACCGGGGCGGACGCCCAGACCCAGGTCGACCTGCGCCGCCTCGTCGAGCTGACCATCGCGTCGCTCGCGACCCCCGCGGTCCGCGAGCTGATCCCCGCCGACGCCCCCGAGGACTACGCGGTGTGGATCACCGTGGTCGTCAACGACGACGCTGCCGGCCCCCTCACCGAGAAGATGTTCACCGACGGCGAGGAGCAGTTCGAGGACACCCGCGTGGACTTCGTCGCGATGACAGAGTCCCGAGAGACCGTCGTCGAGATGCTCGCCGGCCGCTGATCACGGCTCAGCCCTGAACGGCTGCTGGCCGACCTGTCGGTCAGGCCGGACTCGGGTCGGCTCGTCTCTGGCGGGTCGAGAAGGGCAGGAAGTAGACCCCGGTCTGACGCCAGCAGCATCCTTGACAGACGCCCCGGACCTCCCTTCAGGGAGGTCCGGGGCGTCTGTCGTCCTGCAGGCCTCGGAGGTCTTCAGCACCGCGGGGCGTGCTCGCGTCCTGTGCCGCGCGTCCTCCCTTGCTCTTGGTGCCCCGGGGTCGCGGGTCGCGGGTCGCGGGGAGACAAGCACCCTTGACACCCCATTCACAGTCAAGCATGCTTGACAGGAGTCAAGCTCCTTTGACACCCGAACGGAGTATCCGTGAACGACCTCGTCTCGCACCTCCAGTCGCTCGACCCACCCGCCGCCACAGTGGTCCTGCTCGCCGTCGCCTCGCTCGTGCTCGTCCTGCGCGAGCCGATCACGGGCCGACGCTCCTTCGCGCGGTTCCGCGTCGAAGAGGCAGCCGAGGGCGAACCAGCCCGGCTGCGCCACTACAGGTCGTGGACGCTCCAGGGATGCACGTCCGCGATCCTGGCCGTCGTGCTGGTCCTCACCCTCCCAGGCGTGGGCCTCGCCGACATCGGCGCGCGCTGGCCGTCGTGGCCGAGCGGCGACTCGGTGGCCAGCAGCGCCGTGCGCGGGATGATCGCCGGCGTGCTGCTCATGATCGTCGTGGTCGCACTGGCGATGCTCGTCCGTAGGTGGCGCTCACGCCGCGCCGCGGCCAGCGCACCCACCGCCGCGGCCACCTCAGTCGAGTCAGAGGCTCCCTCCGCGGAACCTCGGGGCCAGATGGCAGCAGTCCTGCCGATGCTCCCCAGGACCGCAGCCGGGAGACGCGGATGGGCGATGCTCTCGCTGAGCGCCGGTGTCACGGAAGAGATCACCTACCGGGGCCTGCTCCTGCTCACGCTCGCGGTCGTCCTGCCGAGCGACGCTCCCACGGCCCTGCTCGTCGCGGTCGCAGCCGTGTCCTTCGGGCTCGCCCACTGGTACCAGGGATGGACCGGGATCGTCAGCACGGGGATCTTCGGCGCTCTCATGGCCGGGCTCTTCCTCGTGACGGGCAGCCTCCTCCTGCCGATGGTCCTGCACACGCTCGTGGATCTCCGGGCACTGATGCTCCCGGTGCCCGCCGGGCCCGCGACAACCCAGATCGGTACCACCGCCGACCGCGAGGCCACGGCTGGCACGACCACCCCCACCACCACGGCACCCCGTCCAGACCCGAGCTAGGTGACCTGCATG
This sequence comes from Sanguibacter biliveldensis, assembly GCF_033798665.1. Classification (NCBI taxonomy): domain Bacteria; kingdom Bacillati; phylum Actinomycetota; class Actinomycetes; order Micrococcales; family Sanguibacteraceae; genus Sanguibacter; species Sanguibacter biliveldensis. Next base: position 1,259,030 of record NZ_CP138359.1, on the reverse strand, counting down.
CGCAACGACGTCCGCACTCTGCGGGAGGCCGCAGGACTGTCCCAAGGGGCGCTCGGCACCGCCCTCGGCGTCTCACGCCAGACCATCAACTCGATCGAGACCGGGAAGTACGACCCGTCCCTCCCCCTCGCGATCGCCATCGCCCGCCACTTCGCCACGACAGTCGAGGAGATCTTCCATGTCGACGCCTGACAACCACCAGGACGGGGCCGGCTCGACCGCCCGCGGAGCACGCGCCGGGTTCAGCACCCGCGCCCACCACGTGCTGCTGCTCGCGACCGTCGGTCTGCTCCTGGCCATCGCGGGGACCTACGCCGCCTTCGACGACTGGGCGACGGGCGCCGGGGTCCTCTGCGGCGGAGGTCTTGTCCTCGTCCTGCTGTGGGTCGCCGGCCGCCGAGCCAGCCGGAGGGGCGCCGACGCAGCGACCGCAGAGCGGGTCTTCTCCGGTCGAGGAGACGAGCGAGACACCCGCGTCTACCTCGTGACCATGTCGGTCGTCGGCTTCGTCGCCTTCGTGGTCAGCGCCCTGCTGCCCGCCGCCTCGGGTCTCGGTCTCGACGCGGACGCCGCTCTGCGCGTCCTGCCCTACCTGCTCATCGCGACCGGTGTCATCACCTTCGTCGTCGTCGACCGCCGGACCTGAGAGTCGCGCCCGCACCTCGACCGCAGCACGCACAGCCAGCCCAGAGACGGGTCGACCCCGAGAGCATCGCTCTCGGGGTCGACTCGTCGTGCGCAGCCTCGGCCCGCTGCGAGGCCCGCGCACGGTGGCTAGCCACAGACGCCGGCCTCTCGGTGCCGTGCCCGTCACGGCACGCGTGCGGTCCACTCCGTCGTGGAGAACTTCGTCTCGACGAGCTCACGCGCCCGGGCCCACTCGGCCTCGGTCACGCTCCCCTCGACAGTCTCGTAGCGTCCTCGGAAGTGCGCCTTGAAGGCCTCGATGACCTCTGCGCGCGACATGCCCGTCTGCGAGCGCACGGGGTCGACACGCTTGTTGGCGCTCTTGGTGCCCTTGTCGCTCATCTTCTCGCGGCCGATGCGCAGGACCTCGAGCATCTTGTCGGCGTCGATGTCGTAGGCCATCGTCACGTGGTGGAGCACCGCTCCCCCGACGAAGCGCTTCTGCGCGGCACCGGCGATCTTGCCGGCGGGCGACGCGATGTCGTTGAGCGGCTGGTAGGTCGCCGCGACGCCGAGCTCGGCGAGGGCGCCGAGCACCCAGTCGTCGAGGAAGGCGTAGGACTTCTCGAAGCTCAGGCCCTCGACGAGCGAGCTCGGGACGGTGAGCGAGTAGGTGATGGTGTTGCCGGGCTCGATGAACATCGCGCCACCGCCCGAGACTCGGCGCACGACGGTGATGCCGTGCTTCTCGGCGCCCTCGGGGTCGACCTCGTTCTTGAGCGACTGGAAGGAGCCGATCACCACGGCGGGGGCGCCCCACTCCCAGATGCGCAGCGTCGGCGGGCGGAGCCCGGCGTCGACAGACTCCGAGATCGCCTGGTCGAGGGCCATGTGCATCTCGGGAGCCTGCGGACCGTCGTGGACGATCTCGAAGGTGTGGTCGTACCACCCCGTCGCACGGCCGAGCGCGCGCCGCGCCGCGATCGCCACGGCCTCGGGGCTGAAGCCCACGAGCACGGCGGTCGGGTCGAGCGTGCGGGTGATCGACTCCGCGAGCGCCGCGACCGACGCGTCGGCGGGCATGCCCTCGAGCGCCCTGTCGATGTCGGCGAGCGCCGTGTCGGGCTCGAGGAAGAAGTCTCCGCTGACCGCGACGTGCGCCAGCCGACCCTCCTCGACCTCGAGGTCGATCGCTACGAGCTTGCCACCTGGGACCTTGTATTCGCCTCTCACACAGGTCACCCTATGCCCACCGTCGACGGAGGTCTCCTGAGACACCCGACACACCGTCCTCGCAGCCCTGCCAGGTCGGAGCCAGGCCAGCGAGATCGTGACTTCGGAGCGAGATCGTGACTCCCGAGGGTCGATCTCGCTCCGAAGTCACGATCTCGACACCGGCCAGCCGGCCGGCACCGTCAGCGCGGGTCGACGCCGGCGTGGATCAGGCCGTAGATCGCGGAGTCTGTCAGCGCCTCCCACGAGGCCTCGAGCAGGTTCGCGCCGACCCCGACGGTCGACCAGCTGCGCTGCCCGTCCGTGGTCTCGATGAGCACCCGGGTGACGGCGTCGGTGCCGTGCATCTGGTCGAGGATGCGCACCTTGAAGTCGATGAGCTCGAAGTGCGCGATCTCGGGGTACACGGTCGCGAGCGCGAGCCTGAGCGCGTGGTCGAGGGCGTTGACAGGCCCGTTGCCCTCCCCCGTGACGACCTGACGCTGCCCGCCCGCCTGGAGCTTGACCGTCGCCTCGGACACCGGGACCGTCCCGCGGTGCCCTGTGCGCTCGACGATCGTCCGCCAGCTCTCGACGGTGAAGTACTGCGGGCGCTCTCCGCGGACCTCTTCGGTGAGCAGCAGCTCGAAGGAGGCGTCTGCGGCATCGTAGGTGTAGCCGTTCGCCTCGGCCTCCTTGACGCGGGTCGTCACCCGCGTGAGCACCTCCCCCTGCCCCGCGAGGTCGAAGCCGAGCTCTTTGCCCTTGAGCTCGATCGACGCGCGCCCGGCCATCTCGGAGATGAGCATGCGCATGTCGTTGCCCACGAGCGTCGGGTCGATGTGCTGGTACAGGTCGGGGTCGACCTTGATCGCGCTCGCGTGCAGGCCCGCCTTGTGGGCGAAGGCGCTCGCCCCGACGTAGGGCTGGCGGGCGTAGGGCGAGATGTTCGTGATCTCGCTGATGGCGTGCGCCAGGCGGCTGGACTCGGCGAGCCCGTTCCCGGCGAGCAGCGTGCGGCCGCCCTTGAGCTCGAGGTTCGCGACCACGGTGATGAGGTCGGCGTTGCCGGTGCGCTCCCCGTAGCCGTTGACCGTGCCCTGGACGTGCGACGCCCCGGCGTCGACCGCTGCGAGGGTGTTCGCGACAGCGCAGCCTGTGTCGTTGTGGGCGTGCATCCCGAGGATCGGGCCCTCGCCGACGGTCTCGCGGACGTCCGCGACGATCTCGCCGACCCAGTTGGGCAGCATGCCACCGTTGGTGTCGCAGAGCGCGACCACCTCGGCACCGGCCTCGAAGGCCGTGACGGCCGCACGCCGGGAGTACTCGGGGTCGAACCTGTACCCGTCGAAGAAGTGCTCGGCGTCGACCACCACCCGTCGTCCCTCGGCGACGAGGAACGACACGGTGTCCGTGATCATCGCGAGGTTCTCCTCGGGCGTCGTGCGCAGTGCCCGCTCCACGTGGCGGACGTCGAACTTTGCCACGAGGGTGATGACAGGTGCCTGAGAGGCCAGCAGCGCGAGGACCTGCGGGTCTTCGCTCGCCTGCAGCCCGACCTTGCGGGTCGCCCCGAAGGCGGCGAGCACGGCGTTGCGGAGCGTGAGCTCCTTCTGCGCCCGGGCGAAGAAGTCGGTGTCCTTGGGGACCGCGCCGGGCCACCCACCCTCGATGAACCCCACCCCGAGCTCGTCGAGGAGCGGCGCGATCGCCAGCTTGTCGGAGACCGAGAGGTTCATGCCCTCTTGCTGGGCGCCGTCGCGCAGGGTGGTGTCGTAGACGTGGAAGGTCACTCGTCTGCTCTTCTCTCGGTGTGTCACATGCTTCGGGACTGCTGATACCTCTCGGTGCCCCTCCCCTCCGCCGCGCTCGCTGCCCGGCGGGGTGTGCCGGACAAACAAAAAACCCCCCGGGGTACGGGAGGTCTGCGCGTCCGGAGGAAGGAACCGGACGCGCTACATGATGAGGAGCGCAGTGCTGACGTGGTGTGTCACGCCTCACATGATGCCACGTCTGCTCGCAGAGTCAACTTCCTGTCCGCGATGTGCGACTGGCGTCCCTGCGGCGCAGGGACGGGCTCCAGGCCCGGGCGGGATCGTCCCAGCTCTCTGACGCGTTGCCCCCACGCAGACAGCACGCTGCCCGGCGACGATCGCTCGTCGCCGGGCAGCCTGTCTGGTCACCCTGAGTGGTCGCTCAGACGAGGCGCGTCATCCATCCGTGCGGGTCCGCGACCCGGCCGGTCTGGATCCCTGTGAGCTCGTCACGGATCGACAGCGTGAGCTCGCCCGGGCCGCCGCCCGAGATGGTCGCGTCGAACTCCGCGCCCGCCAGACGACCGATCGGCGTGACGACAGCCGCGGTCCCGCACGCGAAGGCCTCGACGATCGAGCCGTCGGCCAGGCCCTCCTGGACCTCGGTGAGCAGGATGCGACGCTCGACGACCTCGTGACCGCGGTCCTTGAGCAGCTGGATGATCGACATGCGCGTGACGCCCTCGAGGATCGAGCCGGAGAGCTCAGGGGTCTCGACCGAGCCGTCGGCACGGACGAAGAACACGTTCATCCCGCCCAGCTCTTCGATCGCCGTGTTGGTCGAGGCGTCGAGGAACAGCACCTGCTCGAAGCCGTGCTCGTAGGCCTCGATCTGCGGCTTGAGGCTGGCCGCGTAGTTGCCGCCGCACTTGGCGTCGCCGGTGCCACCGGCACCTGCGCGGTGCATGTCCTGGGAGACCCAGATCGACACGGGCTTCACGCCGCCCGCGAAGTACGGACCGACGGGCGAGGCGATGACGAGGAACTCGGCCTCGAGCGAGGGACGTACCCCGAGGAAGGCCTCGGAGCCGTACATGAACGGCCGCAGGTAGAGGCTGGCCTCGGCTCCCGAGGGCACCCAGGCGGCGTCGGCGCGCACGAGCGCGGTGATGGCCCCGAGGAAGTCCTGCTCGGGCAGCTCGGGGAGCGCGAGGCGACGGGCCGACCGCGCGAAGCGGGCGGCGTTGGCCTCGGGACGGAAGGTCCAGACCGAGCCGTCGGCGTGGCGGTACGCCTTGAGACCTTCGAAGATCTCCTGCGCGTAGTGCAGCACCGCACTGGCGGGGTCCATCTGGAGCGGCCCGTACTTCTCGACGCGGTGGTCGGCCCACCCCGTCCCGGCGGTCCAGGTGACCCTGGCCATGTGGTCGGAGAAGACCGTGCCGAACTTCGGGTCGGCGAGGAGCGCCTCGCGCTCCGCGTCGGGCAGCGGGGCGTCAGAGGGGCGGATGTCGAAGGACGCGGCGCGGGCTGCGGCGTCGGACGTCTGGTCGAGCGTGGAACTCATGGTGGTAGGCCTTTCACCTGGCGACCAGACGAGTTTCCCACGCCGCGCCCCGTGATGGGGCACGGCGTGGGAAGAGGCCGTCCGGTCTGCGGGGACGCACGTCCGGCGACGGGCGTCCGGTGGAGCAGTGGCGGTGAAGACGGCCGAAGGGGTCTGAGCGTCAGCCGCGCACGCGGTCTGCGAGCTCTGTGCCCACCTCGGTCGTCGACCGTACTCGCGCGCCGCGCTCGACGAGGTCTGCCTCGACGGCAGCCTCCACGCGACGCGACTCCTCGGTCAGACCGAGGTGGTCGAGGAGCATCGCGACCGAGAGGACTGTGGCCGTGGGGTCGGCCTTGCCCTGCCCGGCGATGTCGGGCGCAGAGCCGTGGACGGGCTCGAACATGGAGGGTGCGGTGCGGTCCGGGTTGATGTTCGCCGAGGCCGCGAGGCCGATGCCGCCGGTGATCGCGGCGGCCTGGTCCGTCAGGATGTCGCCGAACAGGTTGTCGGTGACGATGACGTCGAATCGCGACGGGTTCGTCGTGAGGAAGATGGTGGCGGCGTCGACGTGGAGGTAGTCCGTCGTCACGTCCGGGAAGTCGGCGTTGACGGCCTCGACGGTCCGGCGCCACAGGTGACCCGCGTGCACGAGGACGTTGTGCTTGTGCACGAGCGTCAGGTGCTTGCGGGGGCGGGCCTGGGCGCGGGCGAAGGCGTCGCGGACGACGCGCTCGACGCCGAAGGCCGTGTTGACGCTGACCTCGTTGGCGACCTCGTGGGGCGTGCCGACGCGGATCGCGCCGCCGTTGCCGACGTACGGACCTTCGGTGCCCTCGCGGACGACCACGAAGTCGATCTCGCCGGGCTCGGCGAGGGGGGACTTCACGCCCTTGTAGAGCTTGCCGGGGCGCAGGTTGACGTAGTGGTCGAGGGCGAAGCGCAGCTTGAGCAGCAGCCCGCGCTCGAGGACACCCGAGGGGACGGACGGGTCGCCGATGGCGCCGAGCAGGATCGCGTCGTGCGTGCGGATCGAGGCGAGGTCCTCGTCGGTGAGGGTCTCCCCCGTCCGGTGCCAGCGCTGCGCGCCGAGGTCGAAGGCGGTCGGTGAGATCGTGGTGCCGGTCCCGGCCAGGGCTGCGTCCAGGACGGCGAGCCCCTGCTCGACGACCTCGATCCCGATGCCGTCGCCTGCGACCACTGCCAGCTCGATGTTCCTCGTCATGGTCCAGAGTCTAGACACAGTCCCACGTGTCGGGATACGGATCTCGCGATGCGAACCTTACGCAGGTCACGGGAACGGCCTTCTGTGAGACGCTGAACCGCATGACAGTCGTGAAGATCAACGCCATCGACGTACCTGAGGGCTCCGGCCCCGAGCTCGAGAAGCGGTTCGCCGCCCGCAAGGGAGCCGTCGAGAACTCACCCGGGTTCCTCGGCTTCGAGCTGCTCCGCCCGGTCAAGGGCGAGACCCGCTATTTCGTCTACACCAAGTGGGAGTCCGAGGAGGCCTACCAGGCCTGGGCCGACGGCCCCGCCCGCGCAGCCCACGCCGGCCCCCCGGCCGGAGCCGACGGCGCCCCCGCCGCCCGCCCCGCCTCGGTGGCCTCCGGGGCGAGCCTCCTCGAGTTCGAGGTGGTCCTGGGCGTCGACAGCCAGGGCTAGGGCTCTCAGGAGTCGCCCCGACCGGTGGAGCGCCGGGGCGACTCCGGCTCGAGCGAGACGGTCTCTGCCCGACCGGCCTCGACTGCCGCCACATAGCCCGCGAGGTAGCTGTCCTCGATCTCCTCGGCGCCGCTCTGCCCGTCCCAGCGGTCCGCGAGCCGCTCGCCGTCCACTGTGCAGCGCTCCAGCCGGAGCGCTCCGACAGGAGGACCACCTCCCCGGAGCTCGCACCGCTCGAAGGACGTGAGCGGCGAGACGACGGCAGTCCCGAAGGTGCAGTCGACGAACCGCCCGCCGACGAACCGCGCGTCGGAGAGGTCCGTCGTGTCGAAGGAGCACCGCTCGAAGGTCGCGTTCTCCCCGAGCGCGGCCCCTCGGAGCGATGCCCCGCCGAAGTCGCAGTCGACGAAGGTCCCGGCGAGCCTGACCTTCGGCATCCGCGCCGCGACGAGGCTGCACCGCTCGAGCCGGCGTCCGAGGATGCTCCCCACCGCGAGGGTGGCACCGTCGAGCGTGCACGCCACGAGCTCGGACTGGTAGACGTGCAGCCGGCCCTTCATGTGCGAGAGGTCGAGCGCCTCGAGGGTCAGGTAGTGGACGGCGAGGCCGTCCTTGCCCGCCGGGAAGCCCCGGAGGTCGACGGGCACGACGTCCGGAGCCCCCCACGGCGAGACCACCCGGTGCGGACCACGCGCGATCTTCGCCTGCTGCACCAGCTGGTCTCGGACCTCGGCGACGCGGTCTTCGTCCCACCGGCGTCGCAGGGCTGCGGCGCCGGACGACCGTGGAGTCTCGTGTGTCATGGCGGCACCCTAGCGGGTCGCCCCGACAGTGCGAGCCGGTTCGGTCAGGTGACCTGCTCGAGTCTCGCGCCCACTGCGCTCCGGCACCGTGGTCCCGTCCTCGACCTCACCCTCGCTCACGCCGAAGCGGTCGTGGACCCTGCGCAGCGGGCCGGGCAGCCACCAGGTGGCGCGCCCGAGGAGGGCGAGCGTGGCCGGGACGAGCAGCGCACGGACCACGGTCGCGTCGAGGGCGACCGCGAAGGCCAGCCCGAGACCGACCACCTTGAGGAAGGTGACGCCGCTCGTGGCCATCGCGGCGAGCACGACGACGAGCAGGAGCGCCGCACTGGTGATCGTGCTGCCCGAGCGGACCAGCCCCGTGGTGATCGCCTCGTGAGTCCCGGCACCGGCGAGGTGCGCCTCGCGGATGCGGCTGAGCAGGAAGAGCTCGTAGTCCATCGCGAGACCGAAGGCGACGACAGCGACGAGCACGAGGTTGCCCGGGGCGACGGCCCCAGCGGCGGTGAAGCCCGCGACGCCGGCGAGGTGCCCGTCCACGAAGGCCCAGGTGAGCACGCCGAAGGTCGCCGCGAGGGACAGCCCGTTGAGCAGCACGGCCTTGACCGGCGCGACCACAGAGCCGAGCGCGAGGAACAAGAGGACCAGCGTCACGCCGGCGATGAACAACGCGGTCCACGGGGCTGTCGAGACGATCGCCCGGATCGAGTCGGCGCTCGTGGCGGCGGCGCCGCCGACGAGCACCTCGGTCTCGGTCAGGACGTCGACGTCGCGGATCTCGGAGACGAGCGTGCGGGCCTCGGACGAGTCGGTGAGCAGGTCGGTCGCGACGGACACGTGCGTCACCGAGCCGGCCTGCGCGACGACCTCGGCGCCGAGCACACCGTCGAGAGCCCCGACCTCCGCGAGGAACACTTCGGTCTCCCCCGGGTCGAGCGGCCCCTCAACGCTGCGCACCGCCACCTCGACGACAGTCCCCGACTGCCCGGGGAACAGCTCGGCGACCCGCTCGGTCGCCTGACGCGGACCGGACGCCGTGGGCAGCTCGCGGGCGTCCCCGTCGGCGACCTGCAGGCCGAGGACCGGGAGGGCGAGCACCAGGAGGAGAGCGACCGACGCTGCGGCGACAGCCCCGGGGAACCGCAGGACGAACGCTGCGACGCGAGCCCACCCGCGCGCACCGGTACGGTCCTTGCCCCGCCGCAGACCCGCGAGGCGTGCGGTGAGGCTGCGGGGCAGCCGACCCGCGTCGACCCGGCGCCCGAGGACCGCGAGCAGGGCCGGCAGCAGCGTCACGGCGAGCAGCATGTCGAGGAGCACCACGGCCATACCGCCGAGGCCCATGGACCGCAGGAACATCTGTGGGAAGAACAGCAGACCTGCGAAGGCGATGAGCACGGTCACCCCGGAGAACACGACCGTGCGACCGGCGGTCGAGACCGTCGTGCGGACAGCCCGCTCGACGTCGTCGGTCCGTGCGAGCTCTTCGCGGAAGCGGCTGACGATGAACAGCGAATAGTCGATCGCGAGACCGAGCCCGAGGATCGTCGTGACGTTGACCGCGAAGGACGAGACGTCGGTGACGGTCGTCAGCACCCGCAGGAGGCCGAGGGCTCCGAGGATGGCCACCACCCCGATGGTCACGGGGAGCAGCGCGGCCACGAGGCCGCCGAAGATCACCAGCAGCAGGAGCACCAGCACGGGCATCGCGAACATCTCGGCCCGGACGATGTCGGACTCGGAGAGGTGCTGCATCTCGGTCATGACGACGACGGAGCCACCTACCTCGGTGGTCCAGCCGTCCGGCGCCCCGAGGGCGTCCTCGATGCCGTCGACCTGCGTCTGGCGTGCCTCCTCGGTGGTGCCGGACAGCGTGATCACGGCGAGGGCGCTGTGCCCGTCGCTGCCGAGCAGGCTGGTCGCGACGTCGGCCGGGAGGCCGTCCGTCCACGGCGTGAGCACTGACAGCGCAACGCCGTCCGGGAGCCCGCCGAGAGCTGTGGCGACGGTCTGGGCGAAGACCGGGTCCTCGGTCGAGACGGTCTCCGACCCGTAGACCACCACGACGTCGGCCGCGCTCCGTCCGAAGGTCTCCTCGAGCAGGGCGTCGGCGGCGGCGCTCTCCGACCCCGGGTCGGCGAATCCGCCGCTCTTGACGGACTCGGTGACGGCCGGCCCCAGGACGGCGGCGATGACGGTGAGGAGCCCCGCGAGCAGCAGGACCAGACCTCTGCGTCTGTAGGCGAAAGACCCGAGGGCTGAGAACACGATGGACTCCCTGACGTAAGATGTGACAGCCGATCACTTCAGTGAACACTGTTTGCTAACGGCGTTCACTAGAACATCTGGTGTTTACATATGTCAAGGCGGCGCACCCGTGCGCGGCGCGCCCAAGGAGGACGAGAGCGTGACGGCACAGACGACCCGCCGCGAGATGCAGCGGATGGCGACCGAGCTCGAGATCAAGTCGGTCGCCCGCCAGCAGCTCGCGCAGGACGGCGTCCAGGAGGTCACGCTGCGCGGTATCGCCCGCGACATGGGGATGACGGCGCCTGCGCTCTACAGGTACTTCCCGAGCCTCGACGACCTCGTGGCGTCCATGTGCGAAGACTTCTTCGAAGAGATCTCCGAGGCCCTCTCGGCGGCGGTCGTCGCGGCCGGTGACGACGGAGGGCGTGCCATGCACGCCGCGATCCGCACCTTCCGCGCCTGGGCCGTCGGGCACCGCAACGAGTTCGCGCTCATGTTCCGCCACGGCGCGGAGAACCCTGGAGAGGCCAGCAGCACCGCTCGCTTCGCAGCGGTGTTCTTCGACCTCTACCTGCGCCTGTGGGGGACTCAGCCCTTCGAGGTCCCCGAGCTCACCGCCACGTCAGCAGCGACCTGCGGCACGATCCGCGACTTCGTCGAAGAGTCCTTCGACCTGGTCGCCGCGGGAGACCACGCTCCCCCGCCCGCCGCGCTCTTCGTCTTCACCCGCACCTGGGTCCGGCTCTACGGCGTGATCGGCATGGAGGTCTCCGGACAGCTGGCCTTCATGTTCGACGACGTCACGCCCTACTTCGAGAGCGAGCTCGAAGACGCGGCGACAGCCCTCGGCATCCCCTACGTCCCGTCCGACGCTCCCGCGTAGCCAGCCCTGCGCAGCTCACGTGCGGTGACGGCCTCGCGCCCGCGCTCAGCCTGCGGAGCAGCAGCACGACAGAGGGGCCGACGTCCTCGCGGACGTCGGCCCCTCTGCGCGTCCGGGCGACGCGGGGTGGTGCGGTGCGGCTCTCGGCCGCGTCAGCGCGGGTAGAGCAGCTCAAAACGCTCGGTGACCACCATGAAGTCCTCGGGGACCGTGACGAGCCCCAGCACCCGGGTGAAGAACTCGGTGTGGTCCGTCCGCCACGCCTCGAGGCTCCGGTCGCCCTCTCCCTCGGCGGCCGCGAAGTCGTCGCTCACCTCGCCGAAGGGCACCACGGCGACGTCGGTCGTCCGGATGAGCGCCTTCGGGTGCCCTGCTCCGTCGACCACGATCGACAGGTCGCCCTCGCGAGGCAGCGGCGCGTCGTCGCCGTCGTACTCCGACAGGGCGGAGGACGTCGCGGTCTTCGTGCCGTCGAGGACGAGCCCGAGGAGCCTGTCCGCCTGCTCGGGGTTGTCGCCGAAGGACCAGGCGACAGGAGCGACGTTCTCGGCGACCGTCAACCCGCCCACGACAGCGATGCGCCCGAGACCGGCCTGCACACGCGCGTTCTCCCAGAACTCGGCGATCTCGTCGTCGAGCTCGGTGGCCTTCTCGATCCGCTCGAGCTCCTGCTCGGTCTCCTCGTACGGGAGCCCAGCGTCCGCTGCGCCGGCGACCACGCCTGCGTCGGAACCTGCGACAGCTGCGGTCCCTGCGTGGGTCCCTGCCCCCGCATCCGCAGAGCTGTCGTGCTGCTCCGCGACCTCGGGGTCCACGGGCTCGAGGACGAACACCGGGATCAGCCGTGACGTCTTGATCGCGTAGTCCGCGTAGTCGGGATAGGCCTCGACGGACCTGGCCCACCAGGTCTCACGCTCGGCACCCTCGAGCTCGCGCGCCAGGTAGTCCCGCACCACGGCGCCGTCGCGGAGCTCGACGTGGGGGTGGGCGACCAGGTTGTAGTACCAGGTCGGGTGCTTCGGCGCGCCACCGAGGGAGGCGACCACCGCGTACTGCCCGTCGTGCTCGACGCGCATGAGCGGGATCTTGCGGATCTTGCCGGACTTCGCACCGCGCGAGACGAGCACGATGACAGGCATGCCTCGCATCGTGGTGCCCTCAGCACCGTTCGTGCGCTCGATGAGCTCGACCTGCTCGCGCGAGAAGTCGTCGGTGCTGGGCTCGTACGTTCCGTGGAGAGGCATGACCCCAGTGAAGCAGGTCGGGCCCGCCTGCAAAAGCGCAGACGGGCCCGACCAGGGGAAAGACGAGGATCAGCGTCCTGCTGAACCCCGATACCTACTCATCGGGAAGCCCCGGGCTTCGACTCCGCCCGGAGCTCCTCCGTCACTCCGCGCTGCGTCAGCGCCCGGCGCTTCCCTCGACGTAGTCGGTGTCCGAGGGCTTGACCCAGGCGAAGAGCTTGCGCAGCTCGCGGCCGGTGGCCTCGATCGGGTGCGCCTCGCCCTTGGCACGGAGCTCCTTGAACTCGGGGGCACCGTTGTCCTGGTCGGCGATGAAGCGCTCGGCGAAGGCACCGTTCTGGATGTCCGCGAGGACAGCCTTCATGTTCTCCTTCACCTCGGGGGTGATGACGCGCGGGCCGGAGACGTAGTCGCCGTACTCAGCGGTGTCGGAGACCGACCAGCGCTGCTTGGCGATCCCGCCCTCCCACATGAGGTCGACGATGAGCTTGAGCTCGTGCAGCACCTCGAAGTACGCGACCTCGGGCTGGTAGCCAGCCTCGGTGAGCACCTCGAAGCCGTACTGGACGAGCTGCGACGCACCGCCGCAGAGGACAGCCTGCTCGCCGAAGAGGTCGGTCTCGGTCTCCTCGGTGAAGGTGGTCTTGATGCCGGCGGCGCGCAGGCCACCGATCGCCTTGCCGTAGGAGAGCGCGAGCTCCCACGCCGAGCCGGACGCGTCCTGCTCGACAGCGACGATCACGGGCACGCCGCGGCCGTCGAGGTACTCGCGGCGCACGAGGTGCCCCGGGCCCTTGGGGGCGACCATGACGATGTCGTGGCCGGCCTCGGGCTTGATGTAGCCGAAGCGGATGTTGAAGCCGTGCCCGAAGACGAGGGCAGCACCCTCGGTGAGGTTCGGGGCGATCTCCTCGGTGTACACATGACGCTGGACCTGGTCCGGCGCGAGGATGACGACGACGTCGGCGCCCTTGACGGCCTCCGCGACGGTCAGGACGCGCAGGCCCTCGTCCTCGGCCTTCTTGCGGGACGCAGAGCCCTCGCGCAGGCCGACGGTGACGTCGACGCCGGAGTCGCGCAGGTTGAGCGCGTGGGCGTGGCCCTGGCTCCCGTAGCCGATGACGGCAACCTTGCGGCCAGCAATGATGGACAGATCAGCGTCGTCGTCGTAGAACAGCTCAGCCACCGTAGATCTCCTTGGTTAGACGTGTGTGTCGTAGGTCGTGCATGAAGTGTGTCAGGCCGAGCGCGGGACGCGCTCGAGTGCCCGGTCGGTGATCGAGCGCGATCCGCGCCCGATCCCGACGGTCCCCGACTTGACGATCTCGCGGATGCCGAAGGGCTCGAGAGCCCCGAGGAGTGCCGAGAGCTTGTCCGGGTTACCGGTCGCCTCGATCGTGACGGCGTCAGGGACGACGTCGACGACGTGGGCGCGGAAGAGCTGCACAACCTCGAGCACGTGGGTGCGCGTGCTGAGGTCTGCTCTCACCTTCACGAGCATGAGCTCGCGCTGTACCGCCGCTGCCGGGTCCAGCTCGACGATCTTGATGACGTTGACCAGCTTGTTCAGCTGCTTGGTCACCTGTTCCAGCGGGAGGTCGTCGACGTCGACGACGACGGTCACCCGCGAGAGCTCTTCGTGCTCCGTCGGTCCGACGGCGAGAGAGTGGATGTTGAACGCCCTGCGTGCGAACAGGCCGGCGACGCGCGCGAGCACGGCGGGCTTGTTCTCGACGAGGACCGAGAGGGTGTGACGAGTCATGGTCTGGGCTCCCGGTCAGTCTTCGCGGTCCCACGCGGGCGAGATGCCGCGTGCGTACTGGATGTCGTCGTTGCTCACGCCCGCGGCGACCATCGGCCACACCATGGCGTCGCGCGACACGTGGAAGTCGATGACGACAGGCTGGTCGTTGATCTGCTCGGCGCGCTTGATGGCGGCGTCGACCTCGTTCGCGTGCTCGACCCGGATGCCCACGCAGCCGTAGGCGTCGGCGAGCTTGACGAAGTCCGGGATGTGCCGCGTGCCGTGGCCGGTGTGCAGGTCGGTGTTGGAGTACCTGGACTCGTAGAACAGCGTCTGCCACTGGCGGACCATGCCGAGCGAGGAGTTGTTGATCAGCGCCACCTTGATGGGGATGTCGTTGATCGAGCAGGTCGCGAGCTCCTGGTTGGTCATCTGGAAGCAGCCGTCGCCGTCGATCGCCCACACGGTGCGGTCGGGCTGGCCGACCTTGGCGCCCATCGCGGCCGGGATCGAGTAGCCCATGGTGCCCAGACCACCAGAGTTGAGCCACGTGTTCGGCCGCTCGTAGCGGATGAACTGAGAAGCCCACATCTGGTGCTGCCCCACGCCCGACACGTAGATGCTGTCGGGGCCCGAGATCTCACCGAGGCGGCTGATCACGTGCTGCGGGGCGAGGTGCCCGTCGTCGGGCTCCGTGAAGCCGAGCGGGTAGGTCTCGCGCCAGCTGTCGATCTGACGCCACCATGCCTCGAGGTCCGGCTTGCCGTGCGCCTCCTGCTCGCGGGCGAGCTCGGGCAGCAGGTCGGCGATGACCTCTTTGAGGTCTCCGACGATCGGCACGTCCGCGGCACGGTTCTTGCCGATCTCGGCCGGGTCGATGTCCGCGTGGATGATCGTCGCGTGCGGGGCGAAGCTCGAGAGCTTGCCAGTGACGCGGTCGTCGAAGCGGGCACCGAGGGCGAAGACCAGGTCGGCCTTCTGGAGCGCCGAGACGGCCGGGACCGTCCCGTGCATCCCCGGCATGCCGAGGTTCTGCGGGTGCGAGTCGGGCAGCGCGCCACGAGCCATGAGCGTCGTGACTGCAGCGGCGCCGGAGAGGTCGACGAGCTTGCGCAGCTCGGCCGCAGCGCCGGAACGGATCGCACCGCCGCCGACGTAGAGGACAGGCCGGCGCGCCGAGGCGAGCAGGCGGGCGGCCTCACGGATCTGCTTGCTGTGCGGCTTCGTCACCGGGTGGTACCCGGGCAGGTTGAGCTCGCTCGGCCAGTTGAACGTCGTGGACGCCTGCATCGCCGACTTCGCGATGTCGACGAGCACGGGGCCGGGGCGCCCGGTCGAGGCGATGTGGAAGGCCTCGGCGATGGTCCGCGGGATGTCGTCGGGGTCGGTCACCAGGAAGCTGTGCTTGGTCACCGGGAAGGTGATGCCGACGATGTCGGCCTCCTGGAACGCGTCGGTCCCGATGAGCGAGGCACCCACCTGCCCGGTGATCGCGACCATGGGGATCGAGTCCATGTTGGCGTCGGCGATCGGCGTCACGAGGTTCGTCGCACCGGGGCCCGAGGTCGCCATCGTCACCCCGACACGGCCCGTCGCGTGGGCATAGCCGGACGCCGCGTGACCGCCACCCTGCTCGTGCCGCACGAGGATGTGCCGGATCTTCTTCGAGTCCATGAGCGGGTCGTAGGTCGGGAGGATCGCGCCGCCCGGGATGCCGAAGACCGTCTCGACGCCTGCGGCCTCGAGCGAGCGGACGATCGACTCGGCGCCGGTGATCTCGGCCGTCGAGACGTCGGTGCGCGGCCGGCGGACGGCGTCGCCGGGGGCAGGCTTCGGTGCGGTCGGCGTCGCGGCGGGTGCCGCGCCTGCCGGCGCTCCGCCGCGAGGCGGTGCGGGTGTGGGGCCCTGGACCATCGGGTTCTCCTGGGTGCTGAACGACGTGTGCGGGAGTGCTTACTGGTCAGTGCTGGCGAGTGCTGGGAGCGCTGGTCGAGCTCGCCGGTCGTGCTGACAGGCACCGACGCTGGTGCGTGGTCCTGCCTGTGCGAGCTGAGGTCCGCTGCCGGGTGGGCGAAGATCCTCTGGTCGCAGGTCGTGACATGAAAAAACCCCTCGTCCCCGGGTAGGGGCCTTCGAGGGGTGAGCGCGCTGACGAAACCGAAGTGCTGGGCCTCAGCCGGCGCGCTCGGTAAGTACTACGAGGATGTTCGTCTGCATACGAAGCAGAGTACGCCTCCCCCGGGTTGATGTCATGCGGCCCCCCAACCGTCTCGCCTGGTGAGACGTGAGTGTTCATCCGGGAGGTCCTCGTCGCTCGGCCACAAGCCGCTGGCCCGCCCCGTCCTGCCAGCCTGCGCACGTCCTCGCCGACCGGCCGACGCCCGTCGGAGCGCCCCGGTGCAGACGCACGAGAGCCCGCTCCTCAGTCCCGCCCGGCCGCCGTCGACACGCAGACCTCGTTGCCGTCAGCGTCGGCGAGCACCCACCAGCTCGGTGCGTGCTCGTCCGACACGAGGGTGCCACCGGCGGCGAGAGCAGCCTCGACCCGGCCAGGCCCCTCGTCGACCGCGACCGAGACGTCGACGTGGAGCCGCCCCCGTCCCGGGCGTGCCGCGTCGGCCTCCTGGAACCAGACCTGCGGGCCCAGCCCGCGGGGGTCGGCCAGCGCGTCGTCGTCGTCCGGTGCCGCGTCGTACCCGAGGACCGCGGCCCAGAAGGGACGGATGCGGGAGTCGTCGGTCGTGTCGACGGCGATCTCGACGGCCTGCGGTGCGCCCGGCGCCTGCTCGACCCCGAGCTCGTCGGCGACCTGGGCCACACGCCGCGCCAGCAGGACGTCGCGGTCGGTCAGCCGCGCCACGTCGTGGCTGACCAGAGAGAGCGCGACGTAACCGTGCTGCAGCTCGACGTCGGGATGGTGCCCGGCCAGCTCTGCCTCCTCCCCGACGCGCTGCACGAAGGCGAGGGCCGAGACGAAGTCGGGGGTGCGGAAGTGCGCGCGGAGGCGTCCGAGGACGACGCGCCAGGGGGTCCCGGCGAGCGCGTCCTCGATCTCACCGGTCGTCAGATCAGCCATGACAGCCACTGTCGCACCTAGAGTGGGACACCACAACGCCTTCCGCCACCAGCACGAGACTCCCGGGACCTGCCGGGCGTACGAGAGGAGCACCGCCCCGTGGCCGTCCAGCCCCGCACCCGGCGCTCCCTCAGCACCGCAGCAGCTCTTGCTCTCGTGCTGACGCTCGGCGCGTGCGGCGACGACCCCGAGACTCTCGAGCACGTGACGGTGTCCGCATCGGTCACCGACCCCGACACCTCGCAGACGACCACGGTCCACGGGTACGTCCCGGACCTCGCCCTCCCCGCAGGGACGACCCTCGAGGCACCCCTCGACGACCCGGTGATCCTGGCCGTCGACGTGACGGTCGCGGTCGGACCGGACCGTGGCTTCTCCGTGCGCCCGAGCGACTTCACGCTCCGGACGTCGTCGGGAGACTCCGTGGCTGCGCTGACCTCCGTGAACCGTGCCCTCGAGGACGAGTCGCTGTGGCCTCTCCTCGAGGTCGGCTCGGGCAGCACCTTGCGCGGGTGGCTCGCCTTCCCGGTCGAGCGCGGGTCGGTCGACGGCGCGACGCTCGTCGCGGCGCGTCCCGAGTCGATGACTGTCGAGGGCCGCGGCTCGCTCGAGGCCGCGACCTTCGAGATCTCGCTCGAGCCTTCGGGCTGAGCCACCGACCAGCTCGGCCGCCTGGCGGCGGGGTCTCCGGTCAGCAGAGCCTCCTCCGACGAGAGCCTGAGCTCTCGCCTGCGTCGGCACCGGGTCGTAGACATGACCGTTGGTCGCACGCGGCACCGCAAGTCGCACACGCCACCGCCGGTCGCACACGCCGAGAGGGCGGGACTGGTCCTGATGGACCCGTCCCGCCCTCTCGGCGTCTAGCAGCAGCACCTCTGGGGCGCCGCTCGCGTCCGTCAGTACAGGACGGCACCCTGCGAGGCGGAGTGCACGAGCTTGGCGTACTTGGCGAGGACTCCCCGCGTGAAGGTCGGGGCGAGCGGCTCCCAGCCTTCCTTGCGCGCCTCGAGGACCTCGGGGTCGACGAGCACGTCGAGCGTCGCGTTGGCGACGTCCAGACGGATCCTGTCACCGTCCTGCACGTAGGCGATCGGTCCGCCGTCGACGGCCTCGGGCGCGACGTGGCCGACGCACAGACCCGTCGTGCCACCCGAGAAGCGGCCGTCCGTGAGCAGCAGGACGTCCTTGCCGAGTCCGGCCCCCTTGATCGCACCGGTGATGGCGAGCATCTCGCGCATGCCCGGTCCGCCCTTCGGGCCCTCGTACCGGATGACGACGACGTCGCCGGCCTTGATGGTCCCGTCCTCGAGGGCGTCCATCGCCGCACGCTCGCGCTCGAAGACGCGGGCGGTGCCCTCGAACACGTCGGAGTCGAAGCCCGCGGACTTCACGACCGCGCCCTCGGGGGCGAGCGAACCGTGCAGGATCGTGATGCCACCGGTCTTGTGGATCGGGTTGCTGAGCGCCCGGAGGATCTTGCCGTCGGGGTCGGGCGGCGCGATGTCCGCGAGGTTCTCCGCGACGGTCTTGCCGGTCACCGTGAGGCAGTCGCCGTGCAGCAGACCCGCGTCGAGCAGCGCCTTCATGACGACGGGGACGCCACCGATGCGGTCGACGTCGGCCATGACGTAGCGGCCGAAGGGCTTGAGGTCTCCCAGGTGCGGGACCTTGGCGGCGACGCGGCTGAAGTCGTCGAGCGTGAGCTCGACCTCTGCCTCGTGCGCGATCGCCAGCAGGTGCAGGACAGCGTTCGTCGAGCCGCCGAAGGCCATGACCACGGCGATGGCGTTCTCGAAGGCCTCCTTCGTCATGATCTGACGCGCGGTGATGCCCTTGCGGAGCAGCTCGACGACGGCCTCGCCCGACTTGTGGGCGAAGGCGTCGCGGCGGCGGTCCGCCGAGGGCGGTGCAGCAGAGCCGGGGAGCGACATACCCATGGCCTCGGCCACCGACGCCATCGTGTTCGCCGTGTACATGCCGCCGCAGGCACCCTCGCCCGGGCAGATCGCGCGCTCGATGCGGTCGAGGTCGCCCTTGCTCATGAGCCCCTTGGCGCAGGCGCCGACAGCCTCGAAGGCGTCGATGAGCGTGACGTCCTTCTCGGTCCCGTCCTCGAGCTTGACCCAGCCCGGCATGATCGTGCCGGCGTAGAGGAACACCGAGGAGAGGTCGAGACGAGCAGCCGCCATGAGCATGCCGGGGAGCGACTTGTCGCAGCCCGCGAGGAGCACAGAGCCGTCGAGGCGCTCGGCCTGCATGACGGTCTCGACCGAGTCGGCGATGATGTCGCGCGAGACCAGCGAGAAGTGCATGCCCTCGTGGCCCATCGAGATGCCGTCCGAGACGGAGATGGTGCCGAACTCGAGCGGGTAGCCACCACCGGCGTGCACGCCGCCCTTGACGGCCTTCGCGAGGCGGTCGAGCGACAGGTTGCAGGGCGTGATCTCGTTCCACGAGCTGGCGACGCCGATCTGGGGCTTGACCCAGTCGTCGTCTCCCATGCCGACGGCGCGGAGCATGCCGCGCGACGCGGTGGCCTCGATCCCGTCGGTCACCTTGCGCGAGCGGGGCTTGATGTCGACACCTGGTGCGGCGGACCTGTCCGCGGCGGCGGTCTCGGGGGCGGTGTGTGGCGTTTCGGTCATGCTCCCGAGTGTAGGACCGCCCGTCCGTGCGCACGTCAGAGGGTCACCCTTCGGACGGGACCTACGTCCCCGGATATCGGGGACCTACGGCCCACAGATCCGGTCCCCCGGCGGTCAAAGATTGAACTACGAACACACCACAGCTTCACAGTTCATCTGAGGGGATGAGAGCAATGACCGCAACAACGAGCACTCGAACACAGGGGCACACCGCAGTCGTCACGGGGGACGACATCGTGGTCCGGCCCGGGGCGCGACGCGCACTGGCCCTCGCCCGGCTGTCGACGGGGTTCATCTTCCTCTGGGCCTTCCTCGACAAGACCTTCGGTCTCGGCTACTCGACCCCGAGCGACCGCGCCTGGATCAACGGCGGAGAGCCGAGCCAGGGCTTCCTCAACAGCCCGGCCGTGGTCGGACCGTTCAAGGACTTCTTCGCCAGCATCGCCAGCCCCGCGACCGACGTCCTCTTCATGCTCGGCATGCTCGCCGTCGGCGTCGCAGTGATGGCAGGCATGGGCGTCCGCGTCGCAGCTGTCGCCGGCTCGCTCATCATGTTCCTCATGTGGGTCGCCGAGTGGCCCATGGAGGCCGGCACCAACCCGTTCATGGACTACCACATCATCTACGCGCTCGTCCTGGTCGTCGTCGCCTTCACGCTGGCTGGTGACACCTGGGGCCTCGGCAAGTGGTGGGCCAACCTCCCGATCGTCAAGAACAACGGATGGCTCCGCTGACCACATCTCCCGCGGGCTGCACCCAGTCCTGCAGGGCACCTCGAAGGGCCCCGTCGCCACAGCGACGGGGCCCTTCGGGCGTCCCAGGGCACCCGGGCTGCTCCCGTCCTGCCGAGCGACCGACGCCGCACTAGGGTGGCCCGATGACCACGATCCACTGGTTCCGACGCGACCTCCGGCTGGCCGACAACCCCGCGCTCAACAGCGCCTGGGAGGAGGCACAGGCCGACGACTCCCAGGTGGTCGGGCTGTTCGTCCTCGACGACGGGCTGTGGGGTCCCTCCGGGTCGCCGCGCCGCGACTACCTGCTCGCCAGCCTGCGCGCCCTCGACAAGAGCATGGGCGGACGGCTCGTCGTGCGGCGCGGGGACCCCGTCGACGTGCTGCCGAGGGTGGCGCACGAGGTCGGCGCCCAGACCGTGCACGTCGCGGAGTCCTTCGAGCCCTACGGCCGGGCACGCGACGAGAAGGTCGAGTCAGCCCTGGCAGAGGCCGGTGTCCGGCTGCAGCGCACAGGCTCGGCCTACGCGGTGTCCCCAGGACGCGTGCTGACCCGCACCGGCACGCCCTACAGGGTGTTCACCCCCTTCCGCACAGCCTGGCTCGACCACGGCTGGCGCGGACCCGCGGCAGACCTCGGTCCTGTCGACTGGGCAGACCTGGCCTCCGAGCCGTTGCCCGAGGCCGACGGTGAGCCGCTGCGCCCGGCGGGCGAGGCAGCAGCGCTCGAGCGGTGGCACGAGTTCCTCGAGGACGTCGACGGCTACGACTCCGACCGCGACCGCCCTGACCTCGACCTCACCTCCCGGCTCTCCGTCCCGCTCAAGTGGGGCGAGATCCACCCCCGCACCCTGCTCGCCGACATCAAGCAGGCGAGGGGCGACGGTGCCGCGAGCTTCAGGTCCGAGCTCGCGTGGCGGGAGTTCCACGCGGACGTCCTCTTCCACTCCCCCGAGGCCGCGACACTCTCAATCCGCGAGGTCATGCCGGACGACGCCTGGGCTCCGCGGTCGCAGGCCGACAGGTGGTTCCAGGCCTGGACGGAGGGCCGGACCGGCTATCCGATGGTCGACGCCGGGATGCGGCAGCTGCTCGCCGAGGGGTGGATGCACGGCCGGGTGCGGATGATCGTCGGGTCGTTCCTGGTCAAGGACCTGCACATCCCGTGGCAGCGTGGCGCACGGCACTTCATGCAGCACCTGCTCGACGCCGACCGCTCGCAGAACCAGCTGAACTGGCAGTGGGTCGCCGGGACCGGTCTCGACGCGTCGCCGTACTTCCGGATCTTCAACCCCGTGACGCAGGGACTGAAGTTCGACCCCGACGGCGACTACGTCCGGCGCTGGGTCCCCGAGCTGCGCGCCGTGCCCGGCAAGGCCGTGCACGAGCCGTGGAAGCTCCCCGACCCGCCCGAGGACTACCCTGACCAGCTGGTCGACCACTCCCGTGAGCGCAAGGAGTCGCTCGACGCCTACGCCCGCTTCAAGGACGCCTGAGCGGATCAGGCGTCGCGTGACCTGTAGTCGTCCTCGAGGACTGCCATGAGGAAGACGTCGCAGTACGAGTCGCCGTCGAGGGCGGCGTCACGCTGCCTGCCCTCCAGCACGAAGCCGAGAGACTCGTAGAGGGCGCGGGCCCGAGGGTTGATCGCGAGCACGTCGAGCTGGACGCGGTGCAGACGCGGTCCGTCGTCCCCTGCCCTGTCGCCGTCGAAGGCGTAGCGCAGCACCTGGTCGATCGCATCGCGCCCGTAGCCACGGCCGCGGTAGTCCGGGAGCTGAGCCAGACGCAGGTTGGCGCAGCGGACGTCCTCGTCGATGTCGTTGAGGACGATCTCGCCGATCATCTCGTCGCTCACCAGCTCGCCGCCACGTGTCATCGCGGGGGTGACAGCCCAGTCGTAGCGCCCTGGGCGGTCGCTGACCGTCCTGGCCCACTCGTCGATCTGCTCCCGGTCGAAGTCGGCCGTCGTCCCCGTCAGCCTCATGGCCTCGGGGTCCTGGAGCGACTCCCACATGCGGTCGGCGTCGGTCGCCTCGATCGGGCGCAGCCGGGCGATCTCACCGGTCAGTACAGGGCCGCGGGTCATCGGTTCTCCTCGTCAGGTGGTCCCGCCTGCGGGGCGTCAGCCGAGCAGCGGGGCATCAGCGTCGGCGCTGATGCAGGGATGCGGTCGTGACGCGTGCGGGGCGGGTACGGCGGTCGTCCGCCGTGCCCGCCCCGCACGCTCTTCGAGAAGTCGTCCCGGTCCCCGGGCGGCGACGTGTCAGCCGATGCGCTCGACGACCAGCTCGCGGACGCGGCCTGCGTCAGCCTGGCCGCGGGTGGCCTTCATGACGGCGCCGATGACAGCACCGATCGGGCCGAGGTTGCCGGAGCGGATCTTCTCGACGATGTCAGGCTGTGCGGCCAGGACCGTGTCGATCGCCTCGAGCAGCGGGCCGTCGTCGGAGACGATCTCCAGACCGCGGGCCACGACGACCTCTTCCGGGGAACCTTCGCCGGCGAGGACGCCTTCGAGGACCTGGCGGGCCATCTTGTCGTTGATGCGACCCGAGTCGACGAGCGACTGGAGCTGACCGATCTGCTCCGGGGTGACGGGCAGGTCCGCGAGCTCGACCTCGGTGGTCTTCGCGGCACGGGCGAGCTCGCCCATCCACCACTTGCGGGCGGCGGCCGGGCTGGACCCTGCAGCGATGGTGGTCTCGATGAGCTCGAGGGCACCGGCGTTGACGACGTCGCGCATCTCCGGGTCGGAGAAGCCCCAGTCGCCCTGGAGGCGACGACGACGGTCCGCAGGCATCTCGGGGAGCGTCGCGCGGATCTCTTCGACCCACTCCCGGCTCGGCTCGACGGGGACCAGGTCGGGCTCGGGGAAGTACCTGTAGTCCTCGGCGTCGGACTTCACGCGCCCGGCCGTCGTGGTCGAGGTGTCCTCGTGCCAGTGACGCGTCTCCTGCGTCACGGTCTTACCGGCGTCGAGGACGGCGGCCTGACGGGAGACCTCGTAGCGGACCGCGCGCTCGATCGACCGGAACGAGTTGACGTTCTTGGTCTCGGTGCGGGTGCCGAGAGGTGACTCGGGCGTGGCGCGCAGCGACAGGTTCACGTCAGCGCGGACGTTCCCTCGCTCCATGCGAGCCTCGGACACGTCGAGGGCCCGGAAGATGTCGCGCAGCGTCTGGACGTACGCACGGGCGACCTCGGGGGCGCGGTCTCCGGCGCCCTCGATCGGACGCGTGACGATCTCCACGAGGGGGATGCCGGCGCGGTTGTAGTCGACGAGCGAGTGGTCGGCTCCGTGGATGCGGCCTGTGCTGCCACCGACGTGGGTGTTCTTGCCCGCGTCTTCTTCCATGTGCGCACGCTCGATCTCCACACGGAAGATCGACCCGTCGTCGAGCTCGACGTCGAGGTACCCGTCGAAGGCGATGGGCTCGTCGTACTGCGAGGTCTGGAAGTTCTTCGGCACGTCCGGGTAGAAGTAGTTCTTCCGGGCGAAGCGGCAGGACTCCGCGATCGAGCAGTTCAGCGCGAGGCCGATCTTGATCGCGGACTCCACGGCCTTGCCGTTGACGACAGGGAGCGCTCCGGGCAGACCGAGCGACACGGGGGTCGTCTGGGTGTTCGGCGCTCCGCCGAACTCGACCTCGGCGGCGCAGAACATCTTGGTCTTCGTGCCGAGCTCGACGTGCACCTCGATGCCGATCACCGGGTCGAAGCGCGCGACGGCCTCGTCGTAGTCGACCAGGTCGACGTGGGCAGAGTGGCTCATCAGCGGATCTCCAGTTCAGGTGCCTGGTCGAGGATCGGTCCGCCCCAGACGTTCTCGAGGGCGGACTCGAGCGCTGCACCGACGCGGTACAGGCGCTCGTCGGCACGGGCCGGGGCGAGGATCTGGAAGCCGACAGGCAGGCCGTCGTCCGACAGACCGTTCGGGAGCGAGAGCCCCGGGACGCCGGCGAGGTTGGCCGGGATCGTCGCGACATCGTTGAGGTACATCGCGAGAGGGTCGTCGAGCTTCTCGCCGAACTTGAAGGCCGTGGTCGGGGCCGTCGGGGAGACGAGCACGTCCGCCTTCTCGAAGGCTGCGGCGAAGTCCCGCTGGATGAGCGTGCGGACCTTCTGGGCCGAGCCGTAGTAGGCGTCGTAGTAGCCGGCGGACAGCGCGTAGGTCCCGAGGATCACGCGTCGCTTCACCTCGTCGCCGAAGCCCGCTCCACGTGTGGCGGACATGACGCGCTCCGCGGTGACCGGTCCCTCGGTGGGCTCGACCCGCAGGCCGAAGCGCATGCCGTCGAACTTGGCGAGGTTGCTCGAGGCCTCGGCCGGCATGATGAGGTAGTACGCGGCGAGTGCGTTGACGAAGTGCGGGCAGGAGACCTCGACGACCTCGGCACCTGCGGACTTCAGCAGCTCGAGGGACTCCTCGAAGCGTGCTGAGACACCGGCCTGGTACCCCTCGCCGCTGAGCTCCTTGACGACTCCGACACGCACGCCGGTGAGGTCTCCGAGCGCGCCCTGACGAGCAGCGTCGACCAGGGTCGGGACGGGCTCGTTGAGCGAGGTCGAGTCGCGGGGGTCGTGCCCACCGATGAGCTCGTGGAGCAGCGCCGAGTCGAGGACCGTGCGGGTGACGGGGCCAGCCTGGTCGAGCGACGAGGCCATGGCGATGAGGCCGTAGCGGGAGACGCCACCGTAGGTGGGCTTCACGCCGACGGTCCCCGTCACGGCGCCGGGCTGGCGGATCGAGCCGCCGGTGTCGGTACCGATCGCGAGAGGGGCCTCGAAGGCAGCGACGGCAGCTGCCGAGCCACCGCCGGAGCCACCGGGGATACGGTCGAGGTCCCAGGGGTTGCGGGTGTTGCCGTAGGCGGAGTGCTCGGTGCTGGACCCCATGGCGAACTCGTCCATGTTGGTCTTGCCGAGGATGGGCAGCCCGGCTGCCTTGATCTTCTCCACGAGCGTCGCGTCGTAGGGCGGGATCCAGCCCTCGAGGATCTTCGAGCCGGCGGTCGTCGGCAGCCCCTTGGTGACCACGACGTCCTTGACGGCGATCGGCACACCGGCGAGGGGGTGCAGGTCCTCCCCCGCGGCGCGGCGGGCATCGATGTCACGAGCCGCGGCAAGGGCCGACTCGGTGCTGACGTGGAGGAAGGCGTGCACGTCGGTGTCGACCGCGGCGATCCTGTCGAGGTGCGCCTGGGTGACCTCGACGCTCGAGACCTCCCCGGCGGCGAGGTGGGCCGCGAGCTGCGCGGCGCTCTGACGTGTCAGGTCGCTCATGAGTCCTCCCCGAGGATCTGCGGGACGAGGAATCGTCCGTCTTCGCTCGCAGGAGCGCTGGCCATGATCTCGTCGACGTCGAGCGGGGCGACGGGGACGTCGTCACGGAAGACGTTGGAGAGCGGCAGCGGGTGGCTGGTCGCGGGGACGTCGGGCGTCGCGACGGCACTGACCTCGGCGATCGCGTCGACGATCACGACGAGCTCGCCTGCGAGGCGGTCGAGTTCTTCGGGGGTGAGGTCGATACGCGCGAGCGCTGCGACGCGCGCGACCTCGTCACGGGAGAGTGTGGACATAGGTCCAGTCTAGGCCAGCGGCCAGGCGCTCCGGCAGGGCCGTGGGGGCCCGTTCGAGTGACGAAGAACGAGGGATCTGCTTCCGTGCGACTGCAGACGTGCGACGTGCGATGTGCGACGTGCGACGTGCGACGTGCGACGTGCGACGTCAAAGTATGCGGGTACGACAAGAGCCCACCCCCGTGAAGGGGTGGGCTCTTGTTGAATGGTTGTCCGGCGGCGACCTACTCTCCCACACAGTCTCCCGTGCAGTACCATCGGCGCAGAGGGGCTTAGCTTCCGGGTTCGGAATGGGACCGGGCGTTTCCCCCTCGCTATGACCGCCGTAACTCTATTGGGTTGTCAACCGGTTCTCGGCCGTTACCCGAGAACCGCACAGTGGACGCGTAGCACACAAAATTTTGAGTGTTATCAAGTTGTCGGCTTATTAGTACCGGTCAGCTCCGAGAGTCGTTAGTCCTCTCTTCCACATCCGGCCTATCTACCCAGTGGTCTGCTGGGAGCCTCTCGAGGGTCAAGCCCTCATGGAAACCTCATCTTGAAGCAGGCTTCCCGCTTAGATGCTTTCAGCGGTTATCCCTTCCGAACGTAGCCAACCAGCCGTGCTCCTGGCGGAACAACTGGCACACCAGAGGTTCGTCCGTCCCGGTCCTCTCGTACTAGGGACAGCCCTTCTCAAGTTTCCTGCGCGCGCAGCGGATAGGGACCGAACTGTCTCACGACGTTCTAAACCCAGCTCGCGTACCGCTTTAATGGGCGAACAGCCCAACCCTTGGGACCTACTCCAGCCCCAGGATGCGACGAGCCGACATCGAGGTGCCAAACCATGCCGTCGATATGGACTCTTGGGCAAGATCAGCCTGTTATCCCCGGGGTACCTTTTATCCGTTGAGCGACGGCGCTTCCACAAGCCACCGCCGGATCACTAGTTCCGACTTTCGTCCCTGCTCGACCTGTCAGTCTCACAGTCAAGCTCCCTTGTGCACTTGCACTCGACACCTGATTGCCAACCAGGCTGAGGGAACCTTTGAGCGCCTCCGTTACATTTTAGGAGGCAACCGCCCCAGTTAAACTACCCATCAGGCACTGTCCCTGATCCGGATTACGGACCGAGGTTAGATGTCCAGAGCGACCAGAGTGGTATTTCAACGTTGACTCCACGAACACTGGCGTGCCCGCTTCACAGTCTCCCACCTATCCTACACAAGCCGCACCGAACACCAATACCAAACTATAGTAAAGGTCCCGGGGTCTTTCCGTCCTGCTGCGCGTAACGAGCATCTTTACTCGTAGTGCAATTTCGCCGAGTTCACGGTTGAGACAGCGGAGAAGTCGTTACGCCATTCGTGCAGGTCGGAACTTACCCGACAAGGAATTTCGCTACCTTAGGATGGTTATAGTTACCACCGCCGTTTACTGGGGCTTAAATTCTGAGCTTCGCCTTGCGGCTAACCCGTCCTCTTAACCTTCCAGCACCGGGCAGGCGTCAGTCCGTATACATCGTCTTGCGACTTCGCACGGACCTGTGTTTTTAGTAAACAGTCGCTTCTCCCTGGTCTCTGCGGCCCTTGCACGCTCGGCCAGCTAGTGGCTTCACGCTCCGGGCCCCCCTTCTCCCGAAGTTACGGGGGCATTTTGCCGAGTTCCTTAACCATGATTCTCTCGATCGCCTTAGTATTCTCTACCTGATCACCTGAGTCGGTTTAGGGTACGGGCGGCTTGAACCTCGCGTCGAAGCTTTTCTCGGCAGCATAGGATCACCAAATCCCCACCTAGGGTGGGTCCCGTCAGATCTCAGGCTATATGAACAGCGGATTTGCCTACTGTTCGCCCTACGTCCTTAGACCGAGACAACCGTCGCTCGGCTTGGCTACCTTCCTGCGTCACTCCTGTTAATACGCTTACCTACTACAAGCTTGGGTCCCGCGCTCCCCTGAGTCCTCAGCCCCGAAGGGCCTGTGGACCAGGCTTGGGCGGTTAGCATCACCTGGCTCGGTATGGGCGGTTCTTCGCCGGTAGGAGAATATCAACTCCTTGTCCATCGACTACGCCTGTCGGCCTCGCCTTAGGTCCCGACTTACCCAGGGCGGATTAGCCTGGCCCTGGAACCCTTGATCATTCGGCGGACGGGTTTCTCACCCGTCTTTCGCTACTCATGCCTGCATTCTCACTCGTGTAGGCTCCACCACTGGGTTACCCCGCAGCTTCACTGCCCACACGACGCTCCCCTACCCATCCACACACCTGGACCACGAAGGCCTGGTTAATATGTGAATGCCACAGCTTCGGCGGTGTACTTGAGCCCCGCTACATTGTCGGCGCGGAATCACTTGACCAGTGAGCTATTACGCACTCTTTCAAGGGTGGCTGCTTCTAAGCCAACCTCCTGGTTGTCTGTGCAACTCCACATCCTTTCCCACTTAGCACACGCTTAGGGGCCTTAGCTGGTGGTCTGGGCTGTTTCCCTCTCGACTATGGAGCTTATCCCCCACAGTCTCACTCCCGCGCTCTCACTTACCGGCATTCGGAGTTTGGCTAACGTCAGTAACCTTGTAGGGCCCATCGGCTATCCAGTAGCTCTACCTCCGGCAAGAAACACGCGAGGCTGCACCTAAATGCATTTCGGGGAGAACCAGCTATCACGAAGTTTGATTGGCCTTTCACCCCTACCCACAGGTCATCCCCCCAGTTTTCAACCTAGGTGGGTTCGGTCCTCCACGCGGTCTTACCCGCGCTTCAACCTGCCCATGGGTAGATCACTTCGCTTCGGGTCTAGACCCAGCGACTCATTCGCCCTATTAAGACTCGCTTTCGCTACGGCTTCCCCACACGGGTTAACCTCGCCACTGAGCACTAACTCGCAGGCTCATTCTTCAAAAGGCACGCTGTCACCCCTGCTAAGGAGGCTCCAACGGATTGTAGGCACACGGTTTCAGGTACTATTTCACTCCCCTCCCGGGGTACTTTTCACCTTTCCCTCACGGTACTTGTCCGCTATCGGTCACTAGGTAGTATTTAGGCTTATGAAGTGGTCTTCACGGATTCACACGGGATTTCTCGGGCCCCGTGCTACTTGGGATCCCCTTCGGGAGGTCACGTCATTTCGTCTACGGGGGTCACACCCTCTACGCCGGGCCTTTCAATGCCCTTCGACTATAACGAGACTTTCTGACTCCCTGACAAGCCGGCAGACTCATCTGAAAGGTCCCACAACCCCGCCCATGCAACCCCTGCCGGGTATCACACATGAACGGTTTGGCCTCATCCGCTTTCGCTCGCCACTACTCACGGAATATCTCTTCCTGTCGGTACTGAGATGTTTCACTTCCCGACGTTCCCTCCACACACCCTATATATTCAGGTGCAGGTAACACGACATAACTCGTGCTGGGTTTCCCCATTCGGAAATCCTCGGATCACAGTTCGTTTGCCAACTCCCCGAGGCTTATCGCAGGCTACTACGTCCTTCATCGGCTCCTAGTGCCAAGGCATCCACCCTGTGCCCTTAAAAACTTGACAACAAAAAATTGCAAAGAACCAAAGATAAATCTTTGATCTTACAAAGATGCTCGCGTCCACTGTGCAGTTCTCAAGCTACGGACGATCCCACCCAACACCACCGCCTACCCCCGAGCAAAGCTCAAGAGCGGTTCAACTGGTTCAGGGTGACCCGTGTCGAAAGCAACCAACCCGATCCGCCACCACCCGAAGGTGCTAGCCGGCTTGGCGCCTGAAGTTCACTTGCGTACAAGACGCCCGTGCCTTCAGGACCCAACAGTGTGCTCATGTCCCCACCCTCACAAGCCACCCGTTCCAACCAGACGAAGCTGGTGTACTGAAGCGACCGCTCGAGGCGAGTCCTAGTCAATGTTCCACCCGTGAGCAACCACCCACACCCTCATTCGGAGTGTGGAAGTGGCCACCTGAACCCTGCCGGGGTAGTCCCCGACTCGAGCCAGTGTGTAGCTCCTTAGAAAGGAGGTGATCCAGCCGCACCTTCCGGTACGGCTACCTTGTTACGACTTAGTCCCAATCGCCAATCCCACCTTCGACGGCTCCATCCCACAAGGGGTTAGGCCACCGGCTTCGGGTGTTACCGACTTTCGTGACTTGACGGGCGGTGTGTACAAGGCCCGGGAACGTATTCACCGCAGCGTTGCTGATCTGCGATTACTAGCGACTCCGACTTCATGGGGTCGAGTTGCAGACCCCAATCCGAACTGAGACCGGCTTTTTGGGATTCGCTCCACCTCGCGGTATCGCAGCCCTTTGTACCGGCCATTGTAGCATGCGTGAAGCCCAAGACATAAGGGGCATGATGATTTGACGTCATCCCCACCTTCCTCCGAGTTGACCCCGGCAGTCTCCTATGAGTCCCCACCATAACGTGCTGGCAACATAGGACGAGGGTTGCGCTCGTTGCGGGACTTAACCCAACATCTCACGACACGAGCTGACGACAACCATGCACCACCTGTACACCAGTCCGAAGACGCACACATCTCTGCATGATTCCGGTGTATGTCAAGCCTTGGTAAGGTTCTTCGCGTTGCATCGAATTAATCCGCATGCTCCGCCGCTTGTGCGGGCCCCCGTCAATTCCTTTGAGTTTTAGCCTTGCGGCCGTACTCCCCAGGCGGGGCACTTAATGCGTTAGCTGCGGCGCGGAACTCGTGGAATGAGCCCCACACCTAGTGCCCAACGTTTACGGCATGGACTACCAGGGTATCTAATCCTGTTCGCTCCCCATGCTTTCGCTCCTCAGCGTCAGTAGTGGCCCAGTGACCTGCCTTCGCCATCGGTGTTCCTCCTGATATCTGCGCATTCCACCGCTACACCAGGAATTCCAGTCACCCCTACCACACTCTAGTCTGCCCGTACCCGATGCAAGCTCAAGGTTGAGCCTTGAGTTTTCACACCAGACGCGACAAACCGCCTACGAGCTCTTTACGCCCAATAATTCCGGACAACGCTTGCGCCCTACGTATTACCGCGGCTGCTGGCACGTAGTTAGCCGGCGCTTCTTCTGCAGGTACCGTCACTTTCGCTTCTTCCCTACTGAAAGAGGTTTACAACCCGAAGGCCTTCATCCCTCACGCGGCGTCGCTGCATCAGGCTTTCGCCCATTGTGCAATATTCCCCACTGCTGCCTCCCGTAGGAGTCTGGGCCGTGTCTCAGTCCCAGTGTGGCCGGTCGCCCTCTCAGGCCGGCTACCCGTCGACGCCTTGGTGAGCCATTACCTCACCAACAAGCTGATAGGCCGCGAGTCCATCCTTGACCGAAAAACTTTCCAGACGCCGACCATGCGGTCGCGTCTCGTATCCGGTATTAGCCCCGGTTTCCCGGAGTTATCCCAGAGTCAAGGGCAGGTTACTCACGTGTTACTCACCCGTTCGCCACTGATCAACCAGAGCAAGCTCTGATGTCACCGTTCGACTTGCATGTGTTAAGCACGCCGCCAGCGTTCGTCCTGAGCCAGGATCAAACTCTCCGTAAATGTCTGCTATCAACCAGCCGAAACCAGTTAACAACCATACGAAGCAAGCCTCCCTGCAAAGAGAGAACTTGATTAATCAAGGCTACAAACCGAAAACTTGCGTTTTCAATTCATACCAAATAAACCTTGCCATCAGACCAGCCCCGACCGAAAGGCCGAGCACCAATCCAAGACAAGGGGTCTTGGCATTGACTATTAAGCACACTGTTGAGTTCTCAAGGAGCGGACGCGCATCACCCGTTCACTCATTACTGAGCGTCTGGCGTGAGGCAACCGTTCAAACTTACCCGACTCGCTTCCCTGCGTCAACCCGCCGTTTCCAGCGCGTTAACCCGGTCAAGCGGGCCTGGTGAAGACTACCTGATCTTCGCGGCCCTCCGAACCACTCTCACGAGCGACTCGGGCCGATGCCAGACAGCGTGACCGCTGTCCGAACCAGGCTCTCGACACTACCAGTCCCAGGCGAGCCTGAGTAGACCTTCGTGCGGAGAAGTCAGGACCCCGGGACCAGCCACTTCGCGCCGGCTCCGAAGAGCTTCGCAGTGGTGTCTGTGCCTCCCTGTCGGGCTGACGTCGAGAACATTACGCGACGTCAGCCCTGCCGCCAAACCCGTCGACGGTGACCGCAGTCACCCCTGCGACCCATCACTGCGCGGTCCGTGCATCCCCCTCGAGCCCACCCGGTCGCCGCCGGTCCGGGTGGCGACCGGGCACTCCCGGGGGCCGACCGCTCACCGCGCGCTGAACGCCGCGTCGAAGGCGGCATCGGGGGCGTCGAGCGCCAGACGTCGCACGAGCTCGAGCGCCTCGGGTGCGCCGACCAGCCGGTCCATCCCGGCGTCCTCCCACTCGATCGAGAGGGGTCCGGTGTATCCGATGGTGTTGAGCATGCGGAAGGCGTCCTCCCAGGGGACGTCGCCGCGCCCTGTCGAGATGAAGTCCCAGCCCCGGCGTCCGTCGGCCCAGGCGAGGTGCGAGCCGAGGCGCGAGTTGCGACCGTTGTGCATCCGCTTCTTCGTGTCCTTGCAGTCGACGTGGTAGATCCTGTCCTTGAAGTCCCAGAGGAACCCGACGGGGTCGATGTCCTGCCAGACCATGTGGCTCGGGTCCCAGTTCAGGCCGAAGGCCTCCCTGTGCCCGATCGCCTCGAGGGTGCGGACCGTCGTCCAGTAGTCGTAGGCGATCTCGCTCGGGTGGACCTCGTGCGCGAACCTCACGCCCACCTCGTCGAAGACGTCGAGGATCGGGTTCCAGCGGTCTGCGAAGTCCTGGTAGCCGGCGTCCACGGCCTGCTGGCTCACGGGCGGGAACATCGCGACGTACTTCCAGATCGAGGACCCCGTGAAGCCCACGACGGTCTTCACCCCGAGCCGGGCCGCGAGCCTGGCGGTGTGCTTCATCTCCTCGGCCGCGCGCTGGCGCACCCCCTCGGGGTCTCCGTCCCCCCACACGACGTCGGGCAGGATGTCGCGGTGCCGCTGGTCGATCGGGTCGTCGCAGACCGCCTGACCCTTGAGGTGGTTCGAGATCGCGTGGACCTGCAGACCGTGCTCGGCCAGGACGTCCAGCTTTCCCTGCACGTAGGCGTCGTCGTCCCAGCGCCACGGGTCGAGGTGGTCGCCCCAGCAGGCGATCTCCAGGCCGTCGTACCCCCAGCCGGCCGCGAGACGCGCGACCTCCTCGAAGGGCAGGTCGGCCCACTGGCCTGTGAAGAGGGTGATCGGTCGGACCATGAGGGACTCCTTCGAGAGGTCTGCGTCACGACTGCTCCGTCGTGCCGTCGGCCGCGCCTGCGCGGCCTGGTTCCTGCGGGGGTCGGACGCGACCGGCGTCCTGCGCCGGCCGCGAGCGCGACCTGTCGGCGCGACGGGCCGGCTGCGGTCCGGCCCCGAGCAGTCCACCCGGCCGTGTGCACGACCGTGGCGGGACGTTCGCCCGGGGATCAGACCCCGCGCCACGTACTGCCGTCGGCGGCTGACTCCTCGACCGCGGCGAGGACCTTCTGGACGGCCAGACCGTCGCGGAAGCTCGGGGCCGGTGGGACGCCTGTCGCGACCGCGCCGACGAGGTCGACCACCTGGTGGGTGAAGGCGTGCTCGTAGCCGAGCCCGTGACCGGCGGGCCACCAGTGCGCGAGGTAGGGATGGCCCGGCTCTGTCACCACGATCCTGCGGAAGCCGGCGGTCTCGGCGTCTTCGTCGGCGTCGTAGAGGTGGAGCACGTTCATGTCTTCGAAGTCGAAGGCGACCGAGCCGCGCGACCCGTTGATCTCGAGCCTGATGGCGTTCTTGCGCCCGGCCGCGAAGCGGGTGGCCTCGAAGACGGCGATCCCTCCCCCGGACATCCGGGCGAGGAATGCCGCGGCGTCGTCGACGGTGACTGGACCGCGACCGCTCCCTGCGACAGCGGACAGCCCGGCCGAGCTCTCGGCGAGGGGCCGCTCGGCGACGAAGGTCTCGAGCATCCCGGACACCCCCGTGATCTGCTCCCCCGTGACGAACTGGGCGAGGTCGATCACGTGCGCACCGATGTCTCCGAGAGCCCCCGAACCGGCTCTGGCCTTGTCGAGGCGCCAGGTGAGCGGAGACTCCTCGTCCGTGAGCCAGTCCTGGAGGTACTGGGCACGGACGTGACGCACGGTCCCGATGCGGCCCTCCTCGACCAGGCGTCGGGCGAGCTGGATCGCCGGGACCCGGCGGTAGGTGAAGCCGACCATCGCGAGGACGCCGCGCTCTGCGGCCGCATCGGCTGCGTCGGCCATCTGCGTCGCCTCTGCGACCGAGTTGGCCAAGGGCTTCTCGCAGAGCACGTGCTTGCCCGCCTCGAGCGCCGCGATCGCGATCTCGGCGTGCGTGTCTCCAGGTGTGCAGATGTCGACCAGGTCGACGTCGTCGCGGGCGACCAGGTCCTTCCAGCTCGCCTCGGAGCCGAGCCAGCCCAGCCTGTCGGCAGCCACCTGCGCGCTCTCGGCCGTGCGACCTGCGACAGCGGTCATCTCGGTCTCCAGCGGCAGGTCGAAGAACCGTGGGGCGGTGCGCCACGCCTGCGAGTGGGCGGCACCCATGAACGAGTGGCCCACCATCCCGATCCCCAGCCGGGGACGTCCGTCAGCCGACATCGTCGACTCCCTTCGAGCAGGGGTGGGGCCGGCCGCCTGGGCGCCGGCCCCACCGTGAGGTCGTGCGGACGGTCAGGACTCGAAGGCTGACGGGAGGTACTGCGCGACGTTGTCAGCCGTCACGACGGGCGCGTACAGCTGCACCTGGCGCGGGACCCCGAGCGAGGCGAGGTCGCTGACCGACTTCTCCTGGACCGCGAGGCGCGCCATCTTGATGCCGTCGGCCGCCTGGGTGGACGGGTAGACGACCGTCGCCTGGAGCACCGAGTCGCCGGCCTCGATCGACCTCATGACGTTGGCCGAGCCAGCCCCTCCGACCATGAAGAACTCGTCGCGCCCGGCGCTCTCGATGGCCGCGAGGACACCGACACCCTGGTCGTCGTCGTGGTTCCAGATGGCGTCGATCTGCGGCGCGGCCTGGAGCAGGTTGGCGGTCGCCGACTCACCACCCTGGATGGTGAAGTCGGCGGCCACCCTGTTGTCGACGTCGAGACCACAGCCCTCGAGCGCGTCCGCGAAGCCCTGGCTGCGGTCCTGGGTGAGCGGGAGCGAGTCGATCCCGGCGATCTCCGCGACGACGGCGTCGGGGTTGTCGCCCAGCTGCTCGCAGATGTACGTCCCGGCGCTGACCCCCATGCCGTAGTTGTCTCCGAGCACCGTGGCGCGCGCGGCGAAGGGGCTCGAGAACTCGCGGTCGACGTTGATGACGACGATCCCCGCCTCCATCGCCTCGGTCGCGATCTCGGTGAGGGCAGCCCCGTCGAAGGGCAGCAAGACGATGGCGTCGACCCCGTCGTTGATGAAGGTCTCGATCTGGCTGATCTGGAGGCTGACGTCGTTGGTGCCCTCGGCGACACGGAGCTCGACGTCGGGGTAGTTCTCGGCCTCGGCCTTGGCGGCCTCGGTGATGGCGCCCATCCAGCCGTGGTCGGCTGCCGGGGCGGAGAAGCCGATGACGACGGTGTCACCGGAGGCGTCGTTGTCGGAGGCTGCGGCCGGGGCGGCCGCAGCTGACGAGTCGGCAGGGGCCGGGGTGTTGGAGGTGCAGGCCGTGAGGACGAGGCCTGCGACGGCGAACCCTGCCACGAGGGCGGGGACGCGTCGTCGGTCGGTGCCGCGCTCCGGCGATCCGGTGCGGGCCGGCGGTGTCTGGCTGAACAGTCGAGCGGACATGAGAATCTCCTGTGATCGTCGTCCTGCTGCGGGTCTGGTGCGGGTGTCGTGCTGTGGCCGGGCCCCGCGGAGGGTGCCCGGGAAGGTCAGGTGGTGCGGCTGCGGGTCGCGAACCTCTGCTGGATGAGGACAGCCGCGACGATGATCACGCCCTTGACGACGGCCTGGGCCGAGGTGGACATGTTGTTCTGCGTGAACACGTTGGTGAGGGTGGTGAAGATCAGCACGCCGAGCACGGTGCCGACGATGGTGCCGCGTCCTCCGGCGAGGAGGGTCCCGCCGACGACGACAGCCGCGATGGCGTCGAGCTCGTAGAGCTGGCCGTTGGTCGACGAGCCCGCCGTGGTGCGGGCGAGCATCATGATCCCGGCGATGCCGGCGGTGAGGCCCGAGAGCGCGTAGAGGTACATGGTGTGGCGCCTCACCTTGATCCCGGCGAGGCGCGCGGCCTCCGGGTTGCCGCCCACCGCGACGGTGCGGCGTCCGAAGGTCGTGCGGTTGAGGAGCACCCACCCGCCGACCGAGACGAGCACGAACATCCACACGAGCACCGGGACCCCCAGGACCGAGGCCCTGAAGAAGTCGAGGAACTCCGGGACGCTGACCACCTGGGTCTTGCGGTTGGCGATGATCTCGGCGAGACCGCGCGCGCCGACCATCATGGCGAGGGTCGCCATGAAGCCGACGATCTTGCCGTAGGCGATGAGGATGCCGTTGATGAGCCCGCACGCGACACCGACCGCGAGCGCGACACCGACCATGACGATCCAGTGCGTGTCCCGCGCCATCGTCTGCGTGGCGAGGGTGCTGGCCCAGACTGTGGCGAGCCCGAGCACCGAGCCGACGGAGAGGTCGATCCCTCCGGCGGTGATGACGAAGGTCATCCCGATGCACAGCACGCCGAGCACGGCCGCGAGCCGGAGGATGGTGAGGGCGTTGTCGATGCTCGCGAAGCGCTCTCCGCCGGTCACCGCCCCGACGACGCAGAGCAGCACGAGGGCGAGGACAAGACCGAGGTTGCGGCCGACCGAGCCGTGCAGGCCCAGGCCGCGCGACGTCCCCTGCCCCGACGGCCCGGCCGCGGGGCTCCCTCGTCCGTCGAGGGGGGCTGGTGTGCTGAGTGCGACGCCCGCGTCGGGTGGCAGGTCTGCGGAGACGGTCCCGGCAGCGGCGTCCTTGCCGAGGGAGAGGCCTGGTCGTCCCGAGGGTGCTGTCGCACGGTCGCGGTCGCCGGTGCCTGACGGGGGTGTGGTCCTGTGCTCGCTCATGCGGCACGTCCTTCCATGACGAGGGCGAGCACACCGTGCTCGTCGATCGAGTCGGCGGGGCCTGTGTAGACGACGGTTCCTTCGGAGATGACGAGGACGCGGTCTGACATGCCGAGCACCTCGTCGATCTCGCTCGAGACCACGACGACGGCGGCGCCGTCGTCGGCGAGCCTGCGGACCAGGGCGTAGATCTCGGCGCGGGCGCCGACGTCGACGCCGCGGGTGGGCTCGTCGAGCAGCAGCACCCGGCAGCCGTGCACGAGCCAGCGGGCCAGCATCACCTTCTGCTGGTTACCACCTGACAGGGTCCGGGCGGGTCGGTCGACGTCGCTCGGACGCAGGTCGAGCGCTGCGGCCTGCTGCTGGGCGGCGGCGCGCTCCTCCCCCTCGGCGAGCATCCCGCCGCGGGCGAACCGCGCGAAGGTGGAGAGCGTGACGTTGCGGTAGACGGGCTCGTCGAGGAGCAGCCCCTGGCTCTTGCGCTCCTCGGGCGCGAGGCCGATCCCCGCGTCGACGGCCGAGCCGACGGAGCCGGGCCGCGTGCGCTGACCGGCCACGCGGACGGAGCCTGTGGTCGCGCGGCGGGCTCCGTAGACGGTCTCGAGGATCTCGGACCGGCCGGAGCCGACGAGACCGGCGAGCCCGACGACCTCGCCGGCACGGACCTCGAGGCTGACGTCAGCGAAGACGCCTGCCAGCCCGAGGCCCTCGACCGCCAGGAGCACCTCGGCGTCAGGGGCGAGCGGCGTTCTCGGGGGGAAGACCTGCTCGACGGTGCGCCCGGTCATGAGCCGGATGAGCTCGGGGGTGGGGGTGTCGGAGACCGCGAGGTTCTGGGCGACGGTCCGGCCGTCCTTGAGGACGGTGATGCGGTCGCCGATCGCGCGGATCTCTTCGAGCCTGTGGGAGATGTAGACGATCGCGACCCCGGCCGAGGTGAGCTCGCGCACGACCCTGAAGAGGTTCTCGACCTCTTCGGAGTCGAGGACCGCTGAGGGCTCGTCCATGACGATGACGCTCGCGTCACGGGACAGGGCCCGTGCCATGGAGACGATCTGCTTGCCCGCCGCGGAGAGCGACCCGACGTCCTGGGTGGGTGAGATGCCGGGGTGCCCGAGGCGGGCGAGCAGCTCACGGGTGCGGCGGACCGCGGCACGGCGGCGGGAGAATCCGGCCGAGGCGAGCTCGTGCCCGAGGTAGACGTTCTCGGCGACGCTGAGCCCGTCGACGACGTCGAGCTCTTGGTACATGGTCGCGATGCCGAGGTCCAGGGCGGCGACGGGGTGCGGGATGGTGACGACCTCCCCGCGGACGAGGATCTGCCCCTCGTCGGGCTGGTGGGCTCCGGCGAGCACCTTGATGAGGGTCGACTTGCCGGCGCCGTTCTGGCCGAGGAGGCAGTGCACCTCTCCGGGGAGGATGTCGAGATCGACGCCGTCGAGTGCACGGGCGCCGGGAAACTGCTTGACGATGCTGCGCATCTGCAGGAGCGGCTCTGCTGCTGAGGGTGGGTCCACGGTGACCATGCGTCTGAACCTAGGCGGTACTTCTGTCGACAGTCAAGCAAAAGTTGCAAGCAAGGCGATTGTTACCTGCTCGTAATCTGCTAAAGTCGCGCTCATCTGATCCGAGAGGTGGACCCCATGACGACCGAGGAGGCGCTCCGCGTCGTCCCCCGCACGGCCGGAGCCGGCGAGCTGTTCCAGCTGCTCCGCGACGGCCAGCCCCGCACGCGCGCCGAGCTCGCCGCCGTCACCGGGCAGGCACGCTCGACGATCGCTGCGCGCATCGACCTCCTCATGGCCTCAGGGCTCGTGGCCCCGGCCGGGGCGACGACGTCGACCGGCGGGCGACCGCCGGCCACCTTCGCCTTCAACCCCGATGCTCGGGTCGTCCTCGCCGTCGACCTCGGCGCGACGCACGCCCACCTCGCCGTGACAGACCTCGCGTCCACGGTGCTCGCCGAGCTCGAGGCTCCGATCTCGATCGCGGACGGGCCCGACGTGATCCTCGGGTGGGTGGCTCAGACGGGCGAAGAGCTCGTGAGGTCGAGCGGTCGCAGCCTCGAGGACCTCGTCTCCGTGGGGGTCGGGCTCCCCGGGCCTGTCGAGCACTCGACGGGCCGTCCGATCAACCCGCCGATCATGCCGGCCTGGGACGACGTCGACGTCCCAGGCGTGCTGAGCACCCGCCTGGGCGCCTCGGTCCTCGTCGACAACGACGTCAACATCATGGCGCTCGGCGAGCACCGCACCGAGTGGCCCGGGGTGAGCGACCTGCTGTTCGTCAAGGTGGCCACAGGCATCGGTGCCGGGATCATCAGCGACGGTGCGCTGCGCCGCGGCGCCCAGGGAGCCGCGGGCGACATCGGGCACGTGGCAGTCTCGGACCGCTCGGAGGTGCCGTGCCGCTGCGGCAACCTCGGCTGCCTCGAGGCCATCGCGAGCGGGCAGGCCGTCGCGCAGCAGCTCGCTGCGGGCGGGCTCGAGGCGTCGGGGTCCAACGACGTCGTGGCCCTCGTGCGGTCCGGCGACCTCGCTGCGAGCCGGGCTGTCCGCCAGGCCGGGCGCGACATCGGGACCGTGCTCGCCGGGTGCGTGAGCCTGCTCAACCCGTCGATGATCGTGGTCGGCGGGGTGGTCGCGTCGTCCGGGGAGCACCTGATCGCCGGGATCCGCGAGGTGGTCTACAGGCGCTCGCTCCCCCTGGCCACCCAGCACCTGCGGATCGTCGCCTCACGGACCGGCAACCGTGCCGGGGTGCTCGGAGCGAGCGCGATGGCGGTGGACCACGTGCTCTCGCCCGAGGCGATCGACGCGCTCATCGGCTGAGGGGGTCGTCGCCCGCTACGTCAGTCTTCTGAGTCCGTTGCTGCAGTCTCGGGCTCTGCTGCCTCGACAGACGAACCGACTTCGTCCAGGAGCGGGTCTGCCGCGGCCGGCGGTCCCTCGGCGAGGAGCGTGACAAAACCGGCCTCGTCGAGGATCGTCAGGCCGAGCTCACGCGCCTTGGCCTCCTTCGAGCCCGCGTTCTCCCCCACCACCACGAAGTCGGTCTTCTTCGAGACCGAGCCTGCAGCCTTGCCACCGCGCGCGATGATCGCCTCTTTGACCTGGTCGCGGTTGAAGCCCTCGAGCGATCCTGTCACCACGACGGTGAGGCCCTCGAGCGTTCGGACGATGGACTCGTCCCGCTCGTCGCGCATCTGGACCCCTGCCGCACGCCAGCGCTCGATGATCTCGCGGTGCCAGTCGGAGCCGTCGACCTCGAGGTCGTCGTCCTCGTCCGCGGGCGGGAGGGTCGCGGGGACCGCGGAGTCCCCCGGGACGGCATCCTCGGACAGCTCCGGGGCATCTCCGGGCACCGCGCCGTCGGATGCTCCGTCGACTGGCCTGACCGCGCCAGACTCATCCGGCTCGGACGCCTCGGGCTCGGGTGCCGCAGCGACCGAGGCCCGTCCGTTGAACCAGATGCGGACGGCGCGCGCGATCGTCGGACCGACGCCCTCGGTCGCGGCGAGCTCTTCTTCGGTCGCGTCCATGATCGCCTCGACCGACTCGAAGGCTGTCGCGAGCGCGCGTGCGGCGGTCGGGCCGACGTGCCGGATCGACAGGGCCACGAGGACGCGCCACAACGGCTGCGTCTTGGCCTTCTCGCGCTCGTCGAAGAACTTGACCGTGGTCGCCGACGGCTTGGACGGGTTCTTGGCGGTGGCCCTGGTGTAGAAGAACGGGATCTGCTCCCACACCCCTGTCCCGACGCCGGCCTTCTTCTTCTCGCGCCACACGAGGACGTCGGCGAGGTCGTCCACCTCGAAGTCGAAGAACCCGGCCTCGGTCTCGAGGACCGGCACCTGGACCGGGACGCCCTCGGCGTCGGCGCCCTCGGGTCGGTTGTGCTCGGGGTCCACGAGGGCGATCGCCGCCTCCCAGCCCATCGCCTCGATGTCGAAGGCACCCCGGCCAGCGAGGTGGAAGACCCGCTCACGGAGCTGAGACGGGCAGGACCGCTGGTTGGGGCAACGGATGTCGACGTCGCCCTCCTTCGCGGGGGCGAGCGGGGTCCCGCACGACGGGCACTCGGTCGGCATGACGAACTCGCGCTCGGAACCGTCACGCAGCTCGATGACAGGCCCGACGATCTCGGGGATGACGTCGCCAGCCTTGCGCAGCACGACGGTGTCGCCGATGAGCACGCCCTTGCGCTTCACCTCGCTGCCGTTGTGGAGCGTCGCCATGGACACCGTCGACCCGGCGACGAGGACGGGCTCCATCACCCCGAAGGGGGTCACCCGACCGGTCCGCCCCACGTTGACGAGGATGTCCCGCAGCTTCGTGTTGACCTCTTCGGGCGGGTACTTGTACGCGATGGCCCACCGCGGTGCGCGGCTCGTGGCGCCGAGCTGGCGCTGGAGGGCCAGCTCGTCGACCTTCACGACGATCCCGTCGAGCTCGTGCTCGATGTCGTGGCGGTGGTCGCCGTAGTAGTCGATCATCTCCTGCACACCGGGCATGC
Organism: Sanguibacter biliveldensis; assembly: GCF_033798665.1. NCBI lineage: Bacteria > Bacillati > Actinomycetota > Actinomycetes > Micrococcales > Sanguibacteraceae > Sanguibacter > Sanguibacter biliveldensis. The sequence continues at coordinate 1,217,693 of NZ_CP138359.1, read as the reverse complement.
CCTCGACCACGCGGTTGTGGCTCGAGACCGGCACACCCCACTGCTCGAAGAGGGCGTACGCGTCGGACTGGCGGCGCAGGGTCGCGGGCGCACCCGCCTCCCAGTGCAGCGCGCCGACCCCGTGGGCGTACATGCGCAGCGGGCGGCTCGCGGTGACCTTCGGGTTCTTCTGGCGCAGCGACCCTGCCGCGGCGTTGCGGGGGTTGGCGAAGGGCGGCTTGCCGGCGGCCACCTGCGCCTCGTTGAGAGCGGCGAACTGGTCGACGAGCATGAAGACCTCGCCGCGGATCTCGATGAGGTCCGGGTGCGTGGACGGGTCCCCGCCGAGGGTCAGCGGGATGCTCTCGATCGTGCGGACGTTGAGAGTGACGTCCTCCCCAGTCCGCCCGTCACCGCGGGTGGCAGCACGGACCAGGACGCCCTTCTCGTAGAGCAGCGCGATGGCCAGCCCGTCGATCTTCACCTCGCAGAGGTAGTGGACCTGCGTGGTGCCGATCTCCCGGTGCACCCGCTCGGCCCACGCGTCGAGGTCTTCGGCGTTGAAGGCGTTGTCGAGGCTGAGCATCTGCTCGCGGTGGTCCACGGCCGCGAAGTCCGTCGAGAAGGTCCCACCCACCCGCTGGGTCGGAGAGTCGGGGGTGCGCAGCTGCGGGTACGTCTCCTCGATCTGACCGATCTCGCGCAGCAGGACGTCGTACTCGGCGTCCGACACCGTCGGGGCGTCGCGCACGTAGTAGGCGAACTGGTGCGCCTCGATCTCCTCGGCGAGCACCTTCCAGCGCTGCTGGGCTGCGCTCTGGTCAGGGCTCGCGGCGGTCGCGGACTCGTCGGGACCCTGGGCTGCGGGGGGTGTCTTCGTGCTCACCGGACCATCATCGCGCGAGCCACCCACATCCGCCCTGTGACACACGTGCGACGGCGCACGTGTGACGCCCTCGGCGCGGCCGGCCGACCTCGTACCGCTGGTGACCAGCGCACGAGCACACGTCGGGCGTCGTCCACAGGCAACCGGCGTCGCTCGACAGCAGGTCACCCGATGACCGTAGGGTGGTCCGATGACTGCAGAGCAGACCGACACCACCGCCCCGACGGCCGACGCCGACCCGCGCCTGTGGCTCGAGGACGTCGAGGGGGACGACGCCCTCGCCTGGGTCCGCGAGCGCAATGCGCAGACCACGAGCACCCTCGCCGCGACCGAGGAGTTCACGAGCACCCAGGCCGCGCTGCGCGGCGTGCTGGACTCCGACGCGAAGATCCCCGACGTGTCGAAGATCGGCGACCACCTCTACAACTTCTGGAAGGACTCGACGCACGTGCGCGGGCTGTGGCGCCGCACGACGCCCGAGTCGTACAGGACCGACGAGCCCGAGTGGGAGACGGTCCTGGACGTGGACGCCCTCGGTGAGACCGAGGGCGAGAGCTGGGTGTGGCACGGGGCGAGCATCTTGCGGCCCGCGTACCGCAAGGCTCTCGTGAGCCTGTCGCGCGGAGGGTCTGACGCCGACGTGACGCGCGAGTTCGACCTCGCGACGAAGGAGTTCGTCGCGCCCGAGGACGGCGGGTTCTACCGCCCGGAGTCGAAGGGCGACCTCGCGTGGGTCGACGACGACACTGTGTACGTGTTCACGGACACCGGTGAGGGCAGCATGACGTCCTCCGGGTACCCGCGGGTCGCCCGCCGCTGGCACCGCGGGACCCCGCTCGAGTCGGCGACGGTCCTGTACGAGGGCCGCACGGACGACATGTACATCTCGGCCTTCCGCAGCCACACCCCGGGCTTCGTCCGCGACTTCGTGGCACGCTCCCTCGCCTTCTACAGCAACGAGCTCTACGTGCTCGCCGCCGACGACTCCCTGACCAAGATCGACGTGCCAGACTCGGCCGAGGTCGGGTTCCGTCGCGAGTGGCTGCTGGTCGAGCTCCGCGACGACTGGACCGTCGGTGGGACGACCTACACCTCGGGCTCGTTGCTGGCGACGGGCTTCGACGACTTCCTCGCGGGCGGTCGAGACTTCACGGTCTTGTTCGAGCCTGACGAGTCGACGTCTCTCGCCGGGGCGACGTGGACGCAGCACCACCTGGTGCTCAACGTCCTCGCCGACGTGAAGAACCGCCTGCACGTGCTGACGCCGCCGGCCGACGGCGCTGGGCCGTGGGAGCGCAGCGAGATGCTCGGTGCCCCGAAGATCGGGACCGTCGCCGTCCGTGCCGTGGACGTCGACGCCTCAGACGACGTGTGGCTGGTCGCGACCGACTACCTCACACCGACGACGCTCTCGATCGCGACTGTCGGGCAGGAGCCAGAGCTGCTCAAGTCGATGCCGGTGTTCTTCGACGCCGACGGCCTCACGGTCGAGCAGCACTTCGCGACGTCGGACGACGGCACGAAGGTGCCGTACTTCCTGGTGCGCCGCGCCGACCTCGCACTCGACGGCACCGCCCCGACGCTGCTCTACGGCTACGGAGGCTTCGAGATCTCCTTGACCCCCGGGTACTCGGGCGGGCTCGGACGGGCGTGGCTCGAGCAGGGCGGCGTGTACGCGGTCGCGAACATCCGCGGGGGCGGCGAGTACGGACCCCGCTGGCACCAGCTCGCCCTCCAGGAGAACCGCCACCGCGCCTACGAGGACTTCTCCTCGGTCGCGAAGGACCTCGTGACGCGCGGCATCACCTCCCGCGACCACCTCGGGGTGCAGGGTGGGTCGAACGGCGGGCTGCTCACGGGGAACATGCTCACCCAGTACCCGGAGCTCTTCGGCGCCGTCGTGATCCAGGTGCCGCTGCTCGACATGAAGCGGTACTCCCACCTGCTCGCGGGCGCGTCGTGGATGGCTGAGTACGGCGACCCGGACGACCCCGCGCAGTGGGAGTTCATCCGGACCTTCTCGCCCTACCACCTCTTCGACGCAGACCGGGAGTACCCGCCGGTGCTCTTCACGACGTCGACGCGCGACGACAGGGTCCACCCGGGCCACGCGCGCAAGCTCGCCGCAGCGATGATCGAGGCCGGCAAGGACGTCACGTACTACGAGAACATCGAGGGCGGCCACGGCGGCGCCGCCAACAACGAGCAGGCATCCTTCATGCAGGCGCTGGCCTACAGGTTCCTGTGGGAGCGCCTGGGCTGAGCCGCACAGCATCCCAGCCCACGACGGCGGCGCACCCCACCGGGTGCGCCGCCGTCGCGCTGCCCGGCCACCTGTCGACGCGCGAGACGCGAGACGCGAGGCGCGCCCGCTCACCCGCGAGGTCGCACCCGCAGCGCCGAGGTCGCACGGACACGCCACATCAGCCCGGTGGGACGGCGAGTCGTGCGGATTCGTGCGACCTCGACGAGAAGGATGCGACCTGGACACGGGGAGAGCGACCTGGACACGGGGAGTGCCACCTCGCGGGTCGGGCTCGAGGGTCAGGGCTCTGGGTGGCGGGAGTCGTAGGCGAGGAGCCGGGGCTGCCAGCGCAGCAGGAGCAGGAGCACCACGACGCAGGCGAGTCCCCCGACCACGGCAGCCCAGCCCTCGCCCCACCAGGACGACTGCGCGCCGAGCACCAGGTCGCCGAGACGCGGTCCACCGGCGACCACGACGATGAACACCCCCTGGAGCCGTCCGCGCATGTCGTCGGGGGTCGCCGACTGGAGGATGGTCTGGCGGAACACCGAGCTGATCGCGTCGGACGCCCCGCACAGCACGAGCATGAGCAGCGCGGCGCCCAGCGCGACGACGAGCACGTGGTCCGGGCTGGTCCGCCCCGCCAGGACGAGCACGACGCCGAAGCCCGCGACCGACAGACCCCAGCCGATGATCGCCCACATGATGACGACCCCCTGCCTGTGCACGCGGGTCAGCCCGCCCGAGAACACCCCGGCGAGCAGACCGCCGACCGCGAGGGCGGCGGTGAGCGCACCTGTCGTGGCTGCTCCCCCGCCGAGGATCACCACGCCGATCGCGGGGAACAGCACGCGGGGCATCGCGAGGATCATCGCGACGAGGTCGACGAGGAAGGTCATGCGGACGTTGGGGCGCGTGGCGAGGTAGCGGAGCCCCTCGAGCACGGACGACAGCCCGACCCGGCGGCGCGCCGCGTCCTTGGTCCCCGACCGTGGGTCGACCTCGCCCTCGGCGCCGTCGACGCCGTCCCCGGCGTGCGAGGGCTCGGGTGGCATGCCGGGCAGCTGGACGAGGGCCCACAGCGCGGCGGTGAAGCACAGCACGTCGACCGTGTAGACGATGCCGTAGCCCCACCGGCTCACCACGAGGGCCGCGACCAGCGGACCGGCGGTCAGCGCGATGTTCCAGGTGATGGTCATGAGGGTGTTCGCCGCCGGCAGCAGGCGCGCCGGCAGAAGCCTGGGGATGATGGCCGAGCGCGCCGGGTTGTTGACCGCGAAGGCGGCCGACTGGAGCGCGACCAGCCCGTAGAGCAGTCCGACCGAGCCGATGTCGAGCCACGCCTGCGCGGCGAGCAGCATCGTCACGACCCACAGCACCACAGACGCCGAGAGCGCGACCTTGCGGCGGTCGTAGGCGTCGACGAGCGCACCGCCGTAGAGGCCGAGCACGACGAGAGGCACGAGCGCGCAGATGCCCAGCACACCGACGGCGAAGGTCGACGAGGTGAGCGAGTAGACCTGGAGCCCGACCGCCACGACCGTGAGCTGAGCGCCGAGGTTCGAGATCCCCAGCCCCCACCACAGGCGCCTGAAGGCAGGCGACTCGCGCAGCGGGGTGGTGTCGGCGAAGAGGCGGCGGCCGCTAGCCACCGGCGCGCTCGGCGAGGATCTCCGCGGCCCGCACGACGGTCCCGAGGGCGCCGCGGGCTCGGTCGGGGGTGCCGTCTGTGGTCCAGGTCGCGGCGCTGCCTGCGGAGGTGAGGACCACGTCGGCGAGCCCCTCGGCCGGGAGACCGAGACGTCGCCAGGGAACGCTCACGAGGTCGGCGAGCCCTCGGACGTCTGCTCCTGCGCACTGCGAGACGGTCGCGGGCGGCAGACCGGCCCAGAGCTGTGTCCCCCGCTCGACGGCGCGGGCGAGGAGCTCCCAGCCGCGAGAGTCCCAGCGTCCGTCGGCGACAGGGCCGACCTCGAGCCCGACGGCGTCGGCTCCCGACAGCACGACGGGCGGGACGGCGTCCCAGACCTGCCCGACGTGGACCACCGAGCGGGCACCTGCGGCGCGGACCGCGTGGACGACGGGCTCGAGCCCTTCGAGGATCTCCGGCCCGCGGACGGCACGCAGACGTGAATAGCCCGAGAAGCTCGGGATCACCCCCGCGGAGACCTGACCGAGGAGCGACTCGTCGACCTGGACCGTGAGCTCGACGCCCGGAGCCTGCGCCCGGACAGCAGCGACGTGCTCACCGATGCCCTCGGCGAGGGCGCCGACGAGGGCGCGCACGGCTCCGAGGTCGGAGAGCACCCTGTCACCGCGGGCCAGGTAGAGCGTCGCGGCGAGCGTCCACGGACCGACGACCTGGACCGTCAGCGGCCCGCTGTACCCGGCGCCGGCGATCGCGAGGGCGTCGAGGTCTTCACGCAGGAAGGCCTCGGCACGGCTCGCGTCGAGGCCGGGGTGGTCGGCGATCTTCCAGCCGTGCGGGCCGAGCTCGACGGGCATCTCGGGCAGGAGCAGCGCCGTCCGGGCGACGGGTTCGGACCCGGCTCCCCGGCCCGGGAGCTGGGTGAAGAACGGGAGACCGTCGACCCCCGTAGGCGCGGCCGACAGGTCGCCGATGATGGTCAGCAGCGACTCGAGAGGATCTGTCCCGGGCCAGACACCCGGACCGCTCGCCCCGGTCACGCCGAGCGCGCGGGCTCGGCCGTCGCGAGGCCTACCGGCTCGGCCGGGCGAGAGCGCGACGACGACACCACTGTGGACTGACCGAGGACCCGGGTCCCGAGGTACGCCACGAGCGACTGGCCCGCCGCGACCCCGCGGAGCGTCGCCCCCACGAGCTCGACCTCCATGGCACCGGTCGGTCCGCTCGCGTCGGGGACTGCGCGGACGCGGGCCGCCACGGGCTCACCGTGGGCACGGACCTGGACCTCGGCGTCGATCCACGCTGACGGTGCCGGGTCGCTCGGAGCAGCGGGAGCGTGAGCACCCGAGGCGGTTGCAGGGGTAGCTACCCCGTGCGCCGCGAGCACGTCGTCTGCGAGCCACACGCTCTGGTCGCCGACGATCCGGTCGACCGAGAGCATCTCGGCAGGTCCGACCACGACGGTGTTCGAGATCGGCTGGATGTCCAGGACGTAGCGCGGCTTGCCGTCAGCGGCAGGACGCCCGAGCTTGAGCCCCTTCCGCTGCCCGACCGTGTAGGTGTACGACCCCTCGTGCTCCCCGAGGACCGTGCCGTCGGAGTCGACGATGTCGCCGGTCTTCGCGCCGAGGCGCTCGCGCAGGAAGCCCTGGGTGTCGCCGTCCGCGACGAAGCAGATGTCGTAGGAGTCAGGCTTGGTCGAGACGCTCAGCCCGCGGGCCGCAGCCTCTGCGCGGACCTCGTCCTTCGTCTCGAAGGCCCCGAGGGGGAACATCGCGCGCTGGAGCCTGTCGGGGCCCATGACCGCGAGGACGTAGGACTGGTCCTTCGCGGTGTTCGGCGAGCGGTGCAGCTCGCGCAGCTCCGTGCCGTCGGCACGCGTCGAGGTGATCACCTGGGCGTAGTGCCCTGTCGCCACGGCGTCGAAGCCGAGGGCCGTCGCCTTGTCGAGCAGCGCCTCGAACTTGATGTGCTCGTTGCACCGCACACAGGGGTTGGGCGTGCGCCCCGCCGCGTACTCGGAGAGGAAGTCGGCGACGACAGTCTCCTCGAACTTCTCGGACAGGTCCCACACGTAGTACGGGATCCCCAGCACGTCGGCTGCGCGGCGGGCGTCGCCGGCGTCCTCGATCGAGCAGCAGCCGCGCGACCCCTCGCGGAACTGGTTGCGGTTGCGGGACAGCGCCATGTGCACGCCGACCACCTCGTGGCCGGCGTCGACGACGCGTGCGGCGGCCACGGCGGAGTCGACCCCGCCGGACATCGCTGCGAGGACCTTCATGAGCTCACCTCTCGATCGCTGCGGGGACGGCGCGTCCCGACAGACGCAAGACCGGCTGTCGTCGCGCGGGCGACGACGTCGGGGAGGACCTCGAGGACGAGGTCCACGTCGCTCTCGGTCGACGTGGCGCCGAAGGAGAAGCGCAGGGCCCCTCGTGCGTCGTCTTCGTCGATGCCGAGCGCGAGCAGGACGTGGGACGGCTGCGGCACGCCGGCCTGGCAGGCCGAACCCGTCGAGGACTGGACCCCCGCAGAGTCGAGGAGGTACAGCAGGGAGTCGCCCTCGCAGCCCTCGAAGGTCAGGTGCGCGTTGCCGGGCAGCCGCAGCGTCGGGTCGAGCGCCGGGTCGGGCCCGCGGAGCGTGGCCGACGGGACGAGGTCGGCGACCCCGCGCAGCAGGCGGTCCCGCAGCGAGGCGAGCCGGGGCGCCGTGGTCTCGCGCGCGGCGACGGACTCGCCGACCGCGACGGCGAGGGCGCGGATGCCGGCGGTGTCCAGGGTGCCCGAACGGATCCCGCGCTCTTGACCGCCCCCGTGCAGGACGGGAGTGACGTCGAGGCTCCGGCGGACGAGCAACGCACCTGCGCCGACGGGGCCACCGAGCTTGTGGCCGGTGAGGGTGAGCGCGTCGAGCCCGCTCGCGGCGAAGTCGACGGGCACGTGCCCGACGGCCTGGACGGCGTCCGAGTGCACGGGGATGCCGTAGGGACGCGCTGCGGCGACGACGGCGTCGATCGGCTGCACGGCGCCGACCTCGTTGTTGGCCCACATGACCGAGACGAGAGCGATCTCGTCGGCGTGGGCCGCGAGCTCGGCCCGGAGCGCGTCGACGTCGAGGATCCCCCGCGAGTCGACCGAGAGCAGGACGATCTCGGCGCCGGCGTGCTCGGCCATCCAGAAGGCGGGGTCAAGGACAGCGTGGTGCTCGACGGCCGAAACGAGGATGCGACGACGCTCGGGGTGCGACACACGGCGGGCCCAGAACAGGCCCTTGACCGCGAGGTTGTCCGCCTCGGTGCCGCCACCTGTGAAGACGACCTCGCTCGGACGGGCGCCGAGCGACCCGGCGACCTGCTCACGGGCCTCTTCGACGACGCGCCTGGCGGCCCGCCCTGCGGAGTGCAGGGAGGACGGGTTGCCCACGAGCGCCATCTGCTGCGCGTAGGCCTCGATCGCGGCCGACGACATGGGGGTCGTCGCCGCGTGGTCGAGGTAGGCAGACCGGTCAGGATTCACAGTCGACCAGTCTACGAGCCACCGCTGGGCGCGCGATCCGCCAGGGCTGTGACGTCTGCAGCCCTGAGTCCTGCTCCCTGCGGCACGTCATCCCTGCGCTGCGCGCTCCTTGTGCGCCCGGACGGCCTGGGCCGCCTGCGGGAGGACGTCGGCGAGGTCCCCCACCACGCCGAAGTCCGCGATCTCGAAGATCGGGGAGTCCGGGTCGTTGTTGACGGCGATGATGACGCTCGAGGCCTGCATGCCACCGCGGTGGTGCGGTGCACCCGAGATGCCCGCGCCGACGTAGACCCGCGGCGCGATGGTCACGCCGGTCTGGCCGATCTGCGCATCGTGCCCGACCCAGCCCTCGTCGACGGCGTCGCGAGTCGCGCCCACGGCGGCGCCGAGAGCGTCGGCGAGATCTTCGACGGGCCCGAAGTCACCGAGGGTCCCTCGACCACCGGCGACCACGTAGGCGGCCTCGTCGAGCGCGGGACGCCCGGAGGTCTCCCCTGCGGAGGCGTGGGGTGTGCGCGAGACGAGCACGGCGGCCGTCGCACGCTCTGTCGGCTGGACCGCGAGACGCTCGACCGCAGGCGCGGAGGGGACGGGCGCGCTCGAGGCCAAGACAGCGTTGGAACGCAGGGTGAAGACCGAGCGGCTCGTCGTCGGGGCGCACTCGACGTCCCAGGTCCCCGCGAAGACCCGCTTGACGCCCACCAGCCCAGCCTCGGTCACCGTGACACCCGAGGCGTCGTAGACGTAGCCGGCCGAGAGCGAGCGTGCGGCGAGCGCACCGATCTCCCTGTTGACGAAGGACGAGGTGAGCAGCACGACGTCGGCACCCCTGTGCTCGGCGGCAGCCGCGAGCGCCTCGGCGGCGACAGGGGTGAGGTGGGCTCCGACGGTCTCGTCGCCCGGGAGGTCGACGACCAGGACCGACGCCGCGCCCTGGTCGGCAAGACCGGCGAGGGTCGCCTCAGAGGGTTCGGCGAGGGCGACGGCGGTGACCGTCCCGAGGCTGCGGGCGAGGGTGAGCAGCTCGCGGGCGGGTGAGCGGAGGCCCTCGGCCGGGGTGTCGAGCAGGACGAGGACGGTGCGGTCTGGTGCAGTCATGGTCGGTCCGTCTCTCTCAGGTCAGACGAGGTCGTTGCGGATGAGGTAGTCGGCGAGCGCGAGCCCGCCCTCACCCTTGTCGGTGACGAGCTCCACGTCGGGGCGCGGCGGGCGCGGGGCGCTCGTGACGACGGTCGCCCGAGCAGCCTGCGCGCCGACGACCTCCGGCGCGAGGCCGACGTCGGAGAGCCCGAGGACGGTGATCTCCTTGGTGCGAGCCGCCATGATGAGCTTGAAGTTGGGGTAGCGCGGGGTGTTCACGTGGTCGGTCACGGAGACGACGGCGGGGGTCGGCGCGCTGAGCACCTCCGTCACGCCGTCGAGGTCGCGCTCGATCTCGACCTGGCCGTGCTCGACGCTCAGCCTGGACGCGAGCGTGAGCTGCGGGAGCCCGAGCTCGGCGGCGACGAGGCTGGTGACGACCGAGCCGAGACCGTCGAGCGCCGCCATCCCGGTGATGACGAGGTCGACGGGGGTCTGCGCGTCGAGGGTGCGGACGGCTGCGGCGACGGCCGTGGCGGTCGCGAAGACGTCCGAGCCGGCGAGCGCGTCGTCGCCGAGGCGGACGGCGGAGTCGACACCGATCTGGAAGGCCTTGCGGAGCGCGGCGTCGGCCTCGACGGGTCCGACGGTGAGCGCGACGACCTCGCTGGTCGCCCGCTCGGCCTCGTCGAGGGCCTCGACGATCTGCAGGGCGGCCTCGACGGCGTTCTCGTCGAGCTCGTTGAGGGTGCCGTCCTCAGCACCGCGCCTGACCCGGCCCTCGGGGGTGAGCCCTCGGTCGGAATGGATGTCGGGGACGTGCTTGACCGGGACGACGATCCTCATAGTGCCGCTCTCTCTTCCGTCGCGATGATCCTGCTGAAGCCTACAACGGGGCCGCGACGCGACCGGGCCGGTCGGGCGGCGCTGGAGAGGTCGGCGACGAGCCACAATAGGGCCATGAGCGACACACGAGCCGCCTCCGTCCACGGTCCGGTCCCACCCTTCGGGGTCCACCTCGACGGCGGTGGCGTCCGCGTCTCGGTGCTGGCCTCGCACGCGACCGGGGTCGACCTCTGCCTGATCGACGTGGTGCGGTCCGCCCCGGGCGCAGAGCCCCGCTACACCGAGCGGCGGGTGCCGCTGACCGAGCGTGCGTACGGCGTGTGGCACGGCTACGTGCCGGGCGTGCACGAGGGTCAGCGCTACGGGTTCAGGACCTACGGGCCCTGGGACCCGGCGGCCGGTCTGCGGCACAACCCGGCCAAGCTGCTGGTGGACCCCTATGCCCGCGGGATCGTCGGCGAGCTCGACTTCGGCCCGGAGACCTACGGCCACGTCGCCCACGTCGAGCCCGTCGGCGGGGCGCAGACCGCACCCACCGCAACCATCGCACCCACCGCACCCACCGCACCCACCGCACCCACCGCACCTGCGAGCCTCATGGGGGTGGCCGACCTCGCCCGCACGGACGACGCTGACCAGACGTCCCTCCCCGGCGTCCCCCGCACGCGCACACCGATGCTCGGCAGGCACGTCGTCGGCGACCCCTACGGCCCCGCTGACGACCGTGACTCCCTCGGCTCGGTGCCGCACTCGGTCGTCGTCGGGCCGCGCCACCACCACCCACCCGTCCGCCGCCCGCAGGTGCCGTGGCGCGACACCGTGATCTACGAGGCGCACGTGCGCGGGCTGACCCAGCAGCTCGCCGCAGTGCCCCAGCACCTGCGCGGTACCTACGCAGGTCTGGCGCACCCCGCCACCATCACGCACCTCAAAGACCTGGGCATCACCACGGTCGAGCTCCTGCCGATCCACGCCTTCGTCCCCGAGCCGCACCTCGTGACCAAGGGGCTGACCAACTACTGGGGCTACAACACGATCGGGTTCTTCGCCCCGCACAGCGGGTACGCGACGGCTGCAGCCCAGGCTGCAGGCCCGGGAGCCGTCCTCGACGAGGTCAAGGGCATGGTGCACCTGCTCCACGAGGCCGGTCTCGAGGTCCTCCTCGACGTCGTCTACAACCACACCTGCGAAGGGGGTGCGCCCGGTCAGCACATCGGCTGGCGGGGCCTCGACAACAGCGCGTACTACCTGCACGACGGCGGCTCGCCAGCACGGCTCGTCGACGTCACGGGGTGCGGCAACTCCCTGGACTTCAGCAGGCCGCGCGTCGTCCAGATGGCGCTCGACTCCTTGCGCTACTGGGCGCAGGAGGTCGGCGTGGACGGTTTCAGGTTCGACCTCGCCGTGACGCTCGGCCGCGACCACGCAGGCTTCACCTCGAACCACCCCTTCCTCGTGGGGCTGCAGACCGACCCCGTGATCAACCAGCTCAAGCTCGTCGCCGAACCGTGGGACGTCGGCATGGGCGGGTGGCAGACCGGCGGCTTCCCCGCACCGATGGCCGAGTGGAACGACAGGTTCCGCAACGCGACCCGCTCCTTCTGGCTCTCCGACCCCGCCGCCGCCGCCCACGGGCGCGGGGGCCACGGGATCCGCGAGCTCGCGACACGGCTCGCCGGGTCGGCTGACCTCTTCGGGCACTCAGACCCGCCGCTCGTGCGTGGCGCGATCGCCTCGGTCAACTACGTGACCGCCCACGACGGCTTCACGCTCGCCGACCTCGTCGCCTACGAGCACAAGCACAACCAGGCCAACGGTGAAGACGGCCGTGACGGCAGCGACGACAACCGCTCCTGGAACCACGGCATCGAGGGGCCGGTCCCGGCCGACTCGCTCGGCATGGAGATCGCTCCCCTGCGGCGCCGGTCGATCCGCAACCTGCTCGGCATGCTGCTGCTCTCCGCAGGCACCCCGATGATCACGGCCGGGGACGAGACCGGACGGACGCAGGGCGGCAACAACAACGCCTACTGCCAGGACAACGAGATCTCGTGGGTGGACTGGGACCTCACCCCGTGGCGAGAAGACCTCCTGGCCACCACCCAGCACCTGCTGCGCCTGCGGCGCGAGCACCTCGCGCTGCGCGTCGACGGGTTCTTCCTCGGCCACCCCCAGCCCGAGGACGAGCCCGGTCAGCCGGACCTCGCCTGGTACGACGCCGAGGCATCACCCGTCTCGCACGAGCAGTGGCACGACACCAGCACCCGGATCGTGCAGATGCTGCGCCGCGAGCGCCGAGGCCACGACGACCAGGAGATCGACGACTCGCACGTGCTGCTCGTCCTCAACGGCACCCTGGACGACGTCCACGTGACGCTCGCCGGGCGCGGCAACAGCTCGCGCGCCTGGACCCTCGCGTGGGACTCCGCGTGGGAGCACCCTGACGACCGCGAGCTGGCCGCGGACGGCGGACCGCACGACGTGGCGGCGGGGACGCGGGTCCACCTCGAGCCGCTGAGCATGCAGGTCTACCTCGCGTACCTGGACCACGCGTGAGCGGCCCGCAGGCTCCTGTCCTGTGGGAGGTCGTCGACCCGACGTCTGACGCGGCCCGGCAGATCCTCACGGAGTACTTCGACGACATCGTCGGCCGGTACTGGGGACGCCCGGCCACCCCGACCGAGGTCGCGACGGCGATGACCGACGAGCCGAGCGACGACCTCCAGGTACCGACGGGGCTGCTGCTCGTCGGCTCGGTAGACGGGACACCCGTCGCGTGCGGCGGGGTGCGGCTCGTCGGCGGCGGCGTCGGAGACCTCACGCGCATCTTCGTCTCCCCCGCCGTGCGCGGGAGGGGGCTGGGGGCCGGGCTCGTGGCCCGGCTCGAGGCGCTCGCGGTCGAGGCCGGGGTGCGGACGCTGCGCCTGGACGTGCGGGCCGACCTCGCGCAGGCCCGCTCGCTGTACCAGCGCCTGGGCTTCGTGGACGTCCCCAGGTTCAGCGACGCCCGCTACGCCGACCACTGGATGGCAAAAGAGCTGACCGCGCCCGCTCAGACGTCGAGCGCCCCTACGGTCTGACCGAAGAGCTCGACCCCTGTCGGCACAAAACCGAGCCGCAGGTAGAAGCCCTCGGGCCCACCCTCATCGCGCTCCCACAGGACCGTGATGCGGGAGGTCCCACGGCGGCGCGCCTCGGCGACCACCTGCTCGACCGCATAGCGCCCGACCCCTGTCCCCTGGGCCGACGCGTCGACGAGCAGCCGCCAGATGCCGGCCCGGAGCTCTTCGAGGTCGTTCTCCGGGTCGAAGCTCGCCATGACAAAACCGACCGCGACCCCGTCGCGCAGCACCACCCGCGGCCAGGCCGAGGGGTTGACGTAGGCCTCGGCGACGGACTCCAGGACCGACGCCACGAGACCCTCCTGGCCAGGGGCGAGGCGCAGGCCGACAGCCGCTGGCAGGTTCTGCGGGGTGAGCTCGGCGAGCGTCAGGCTGGTCATCCCCCGAGTGTAGGCAGACACCCCCGCCGGGAGACCCGGCGGGGGTGTCTGGTCCCTCTCACGCGCAGGGCGTCAGAAGGTCGGTGAGGCGAGGAGGTCAGGCGTTGCTGACCAGCCCGAGCTCGGCCACGTTGGCGAGGCCGGCGTGCCGCGGCACGACCCGGACCGTGTAGCCGAAGGCCCCGGAGAAGTCGAGGACGATCTCCCCGCCGAAGGCGAAGCGTCCGTTCTCGTACTCTTCGGTGACCTCGAGGGACTGCGTCTCGAAGCTCGACATCTCGTCGGACTCGGAGACCTTGCCGTGCACCACCTGCACGTCGACGTCGGCGGGCGTCAGCGCACCGAGCGAGACGTAGGCCCTGACGGCGAGCCTGTCACCGACCTGCGGGGACTCCCCGAGCCCTGCGGACTCGACGTGGTCGACGCGGACCTGCGACCAGTCGGAACGGACCGTGGCCTTCCAGCCCGCGAGGTCCTTGGCCCCCGCGTAGCCCGAGCCGTGCAGCTCCCTGCCCGCGACAGCAGCCGGGGCGTAGAGGTGCCGGACGTAGTCCTCGACCATGCGGGTCGCCTGGACCTTGGGGCCCAGGGTCGCGAGGGTGTGCCGGACCTGCTGCAGCCAGTGCTGCGGTGTCCCGTCCTCGCCCCGGTCGTAGAAGCGCTGGGCGACCTGGGACTCGATGAGGTCGTAGAGCGCAGCCGCCTCGAGGTCGTCACGACGGTCTGCGTCTTCGACGCCGTCAGCTGTCGGGATGGCCCAGCCGTTCTCGCCGTCGAACCACTCGTCCCACCAGCCGTCGAGGATCGACAGGTTCAGGCCACCGTTGAGCGCGGCCTTCATGCCCGAGGTGCCGCAGGCCTCGAGGGGGCGCAGCGGGTTGTTGAGCCACACGTCGCAGCCCGGGTACAGCGTCTGGGCCATGCCGATGTCGTAGTTCGGCAGGAACACGATGCGGTGGCGCACCGCGGGGTCGTCCGTGAACTTCACGAGCTGCTGGATGAGGCGCTTCCCCTGGTCGTCGGCCGGGTGCGACTTGCCGGCGATGATCAGCTGGACAGGGCGCTCGGGGTCGAGCAGGAGCGCGCGCAGGCGGTCAGGGTCGCGCAGCATGAGCGTGAGCCGCTTGTACGTCGGGACACGACGGGCGAACCCGATGGTCAGGACGTCGGGCGAGAGCGCCTCGTCGACCCAGCCGAGCTCGGCAGGGCTCGCGCCGCGCTTGCGCCAGGACTTGCGCAGGCGGGCCCGCGCGTCCTCGACGGTCTGCGCCCGCAGCTCGCGGCGCAGCGCGAACAGCTCGGCGTCGGTGATGGCCGAGGGGTCGAGCCAGCCTGTCGAGTCCGCGAGCGCCTCGGGGGTGAAGCGGCTCTCGGCGAGCTCGCTCACGCGGCGGTCGACCCAGGTCGGGGCGTGCACGCCGTTGGTGATCGAGCTGATCGGCACCTCAGAGCCGTCGAAGCCCGGCCACAGACCGTTGAACATGCCGCGAGACACCTCGCCGTGCAGCAGCGAGACACCGTTGGCACGGCCGCCGAGACGCAGGCCCATGACGGCCATGTTGAAGACCGTCGGGTCCCCACCCTCGTAGTCCTCGGCCCCGAGCGCGAGGACGCGGTCGAGCGGGACACCGGCGATCTCGTTGGCCCCGCCGAAGTACTGGCTGATGGTGTCGACACCAAAACGGTCGATACCCGCAGGGACGGGGGTGTGCGTGGTGAAGACCGTCGCGGAGCGGACGGCCTCGAGGGCCTCGTCGAAGCCGAGACCGTGCTGCGAGACGAGCTCGGCCACCCGCTCCACGCCGAGGAACCCTGCGTGGCCCTCGTTGGTGTGGTAGACCTCGGGCTCCGGTGCCCCGGTCAGGCGGGACCACAGGCGCAGCGCACGGACGCCGCCGACACCGAGCAGGAGCTCCTGCTGGAGCCTGTGCTCGCCGCCGCCACCGTAGAGGCGGTCGGTGACCTTGCGGGCGAGGTCGTCGTTCTCGGGGATGTTCGAGTCGAGGAGCAGCAGCGGGACGCGGCCGACGGCAGCCATCCACACGTGGGCGTGCAGCATCCGGTCGCCAGGCAGGTTGATCGAGACGGTCGCCGGGGTGCCGTCGTCCTCACGGACCAGCGTGACGGGCATGGCGTCGGGGTCGAGCAGCGGGTAGTCCTCGACCTGCCAGCCGTCGCGCGTGAGGGACTGGACGAAGTACCCGGCACCGTAGAGCAGGCCGACGCCGACGATCGGCACACCGAGGTCGGAGGCGCTCTTGAGGTGGTCGCCCGCGAGGATGCCGAGGCCGCCCGAGTACTGGGGCAGGACCTTGGTGATGCCGAACTCGGGCGAGAAGTACGCGATCGCGGCGGGCAGGTCGTCACCTGCGCCCTGGTACCAGCGCGGCTCGGTGAGGTACGTGCGCAGGCCTGCGGCCTCCACGCGGACACGCTCGACGAGCCCGGCGTCGGCGGCGAGGGCCGCGAGCTTCTCGGGGCTCAGCGCACCGAGGAGCGAGACGGGGTCGCCCTTGACCGAGGCCCACAGGGCAGGGTCGAGGCTCTCGAACAGGTCCCGGGTCGGGCCGTGCCACGACCAGCGGAGGTTGTGGGCCAGCTCGTCGAGATCGTGGAGCGCGGCGGGGAGGACGGTGCGGACGGTGAACCTGCGGATGGCTTTCACCTGGCTGACACTAACCACCCGACGGGCACCCCGTCACCAGTTCTCGGTAAATTCTCTGCAAGATCTGAAAAGGGTTGCTCGGAAGGGTGCCCGGACCCTCACGACCTGGGCCCTCTGTCCCGGTCAGGACGTCGCCGAGCACCACCAGGATCGCCTCCCGAGTGTCCGGACCGGCCAGGAGTCGGTAGGTTCGTCAGGTGACCTCCAAGCGCAGCGCGAAGCAGTCCTCGCGAACCAGTCCTGCACCCGCTCCGGCCGCCACCACTGACCCCACCAGCAGCGCGACCCCGAGCGCCGCCGCGGCACAGCCCGTCGGTCGGCACACCGCTGACGACTCCCCCGCAGCGGTGGCCGTCCTGGTCGACCCGATCGGCCGCATCCCCGTCGTCGACGTCGCCCCCGTGATCGCCGAGGGCCGCTGGCCCGCGAAGGCGAGCGTCGGCGAGGTCGTCCCCGTCGAGGCGACGGTCTTCCGCGAGGGGCACGACGCCGTCGCGGCCACAGCCGTCCTCGTCTCGCCCACGGGCGATCGCCACGAGGCCCGGATGGTCGACATCGCGCCCGGCCTCGACCGCTTCCGCGCCGAGATCGTCCCCGGCGAGGTCGGCGCCTGGACCCTCCTGGTCGAGGGCTGGTCCGACCCCTACGGCACCTGGGAGCACGACGCGACCGTCAAGATCGAGGCCGGCGTCGACGTCGACCTCATGCTCGCCGAGGGCGCAGCGCTCTTCGAGCGCGTCGCCGCCCTGCCCGGCCTCTCCCCCGAGGACGCCCAGGTGGTCGCCGGCACCGTGACGGCCCTGCGCGACACGAGCAGGCCCCCCGAGGTCAGGCTCGCCGCAGGCACCGCCCCCGAGGTGCACGCCGTCCTCGCACGGACCCCTTTGCGCGACATGGTCTCGCCCAGCCGCGCGTACCCGCTCCAGGTCGACAGGCCGCTCGCGCTCGCGGGCTCCTGGTACGAGTTCTTCCCGCGGTCGGAGGGTGCACGCCTCGACGAGACGACGGGCACCTGGGTGTCCGGCACCTTCTCGACGGCGGCCGAGCGCCTGCCGGCGATCGCCGAGATGGGCTTCGACGTCGTCTACCTCACGCCGATCCACCCGATCGGCACGACGAACCGCAAGGGTCGCAACAACACCCTCGACCCGCAGCCTGGCGATCCCGGGTCGCCCTACGGCATCGGCTCGGCCGACGGCGGGCACGACGCGATCCACCCCGAGCTCGGCACCTTCGCCGACTTCGACGCCTTCGTCGCCCGCTCGCGCGGGCTCGGCATGGAGATCGCCCTCGACCTGGCGCTCCAGTGCTCCCCGGACCACCCGTGGGTCACCGAGCACCCCGAGTGGTTCACCACCCGGGTCGACGGGTCGATCGCCTACGCCGAGAACCCGCCGAAGAAGTACCAGGACATCTACCCCCTGAACTTCGACAACGACCCCGAGGGCATCTACACCGAGATCCTGCGGGTCGTCAGGCTGTGGATCGAGCACGGCGTGACCGCCTTCCGCGTCGACAACCCGCACACCAAGCCGCTGCCCTTCTGGGAGCGCCTGATCGCCGAGGTCCGCACGACGAACCCCGAGGTGATCTTCCTCGCGGAGGCCTTCACCAAGCCCGCGATGATGCACACCCTCGCGAAGATCGGGTTCCACCAGTCGTACACGTACTTCACGTGGCGGAACACCAAGGAAGAGCTCACTGAGTACCTGGAAGAGGTCTCAGGTCCCTCGGGCTCCTACATGCGTCCGAGCTTCTGGCCGACGACCCACGACATCCTCCCGCCGTACCTGCAGGAGGGCGGCGTGGCCGCCTTCGCGATCCGTGCTGTCCTCGCAGCGACGGCGTCCCCGACGTGGGGCATCTACTCCGGCTACGAGCTCGCCGAGCGCGTGCCGCGCCCGGGCGTCGAAGAGCAGATCGACAACGAGAAGTACGAGCTCAAGCAGCGCGACTGGTCGCAGGCCGCGACCGTGGGCATCTCGACCCTGCTCACCCGCCTCAACGAGATCCGCCGCGAGCACCCCGCGCTGCGCCAGCTGCGCAACCTCACGGTGCACCCGACGACGGACGACTCGATCTTGGCCTTCTCCTCCCACCTCGCGGCCGAGCACTCCCCGACGGGCGTCGCCGACACCGTGGTGACAGTCCTCAACCTCGACCCGCACAGCACCCGCTCGGCGATGGTCTGGTTCGACATGGCTGCCCTCGATCTCGACGACGCATCGGGCCACCCCGCGGCCTTCGCCGCCCACGACCTGCTCACCGGAGAGACCTACTCCTGGGGCTCGCAGGCCTTTGTCCAGCTCGACCCCTGGGCCAACTGCGCCCACATCATCGACGTGAGGCCGCTATGACGCGCGCGACCGACCCGCCCACCATGCCGATCCCCGTGGGCGCGCTGCCGCCCCGGCGCCAGCCCACCGCCCCGGGCGGCGGTGCGAGCGACGAGGCCATGGAGACCGAGCACACCTTCCCCGGGCTGACCGACGACCCCGAGTGGTTCAAGACGGCCGTCTTCTACGAGGTGATCGTCCGGGCCTTCTCCGACTCGACAGGCGCCGGCTCGGGTGACCTCCGCGGGCTGATCCAGCGCCTGGACTACCTCCAGTGGCTCGGCATCGACTGCCTGTGGCTGCCGCCGTTCTACCCCTCGCCGCTGCGCGACGGCGGGTACGACGTCGCCGACTACACGGCGATCGCCTCGCAGTACGGGGCCATGAGCGACTTCACCGAGCTCATCGACGAGGCGCACAAGCGCGGCATCCGCGTGGTCATCGACCTCGTCATGAACCACACGAGCGACGAGCACCCGTGGTTCCAGGCGTCGCGCTCGGACCCCGAGGGTCCCTACGGCGACTTCTACGTGTGGAACGACGAGAACACGAAGTACCAGGACGCCCGCATCATCTTCGTGGACACCGAGACGTCCAACTGGACCTTCGACCCCGTGCGCCGGCAGTACTTCTGGCACAGGTTCTTCTCGCACCAGCCCGACCTCAACTTCGAGAACCCGAAGGTCGTCGACGCGATGATCGACGTCGCGCGGTTCTGGTGCCAGGTCGGCGTCGACGGCTTCAGGCTGGACGCGGTCCCGTACCTCTTCGAGGACGAGGGCACCAACTGCGAGAACCTCCCGGCGACCCACGAGTTCCTGCGGACCGTCCGCAAGGTGATCGACACGGAGTTCCCGGGGCGCATCATGCTCGCCGAGGCGAACCAGTGGCCCGAGGAGGTCGTCGAGTACTACGGGACCGACGAAGACCCCGAGTGCCACATGTGCTTCCACTTCCCGGTGATGCCGCGCATCTTCTACTCGATCAAGGACCAGCGCGCCAAGCCGATCCTCGACATCCTCGCGGACACCCCGGCGATCCCGGCCGGTGCCCAGTGGGGCACGTTCCTGCGCAACCACGACGAGCTCACCCTCGAGATGGTCTCGACCGAAGAGCGCGCATCGATGTACGGCTGGTACGCACCGGACCCCCGGATGCGCGCCAACGTCGGCATCCGGCGCCGGCTCGCGCCGCTGCTCGACAACTCCCGCAAGGAGATCGAGCTGGCGCACGCGCTGCTGCTCTCGCTCCCGGGCAGCCCGTGCCTGTACTACGGCGACGAGATCGGCATGGGCGACAACATCTGGTTGCCCGACCGCGACGCCGTGCGTACCCCGATGCAGTGGACCCCGGACCGCAACGCCGGGTTCTCCACGGCTGACCCGGGCAAGCTGTACCTGCCGCTCATCCAGTCGCTCGTGCACAACTACCAGCACGCGAACGTCGAGGCCCAGTGGGCCCAGCCGACCTCGCTGCTGCACTGGGTGCACGGCATGCTCAAGGTCCGCCGCCAGCACCCCGCCTTCGGGACCGGCACCTTCGTGCCCCTCGAGGCGGACAACGAGTCTGTGCTCGCGTTCTTGCGCGTGACTGCGGACGAGACGCTGCTGTGCGTGACGAACCTCGCATCGACCGCACGATCGGCCAAGATCAGCCTCCCCGGGTACGCCGGCGCGCAGCTCACCGACGTGTTCGGGGGTTCTCCACTCGGCTCGACGGGCGCCGAGGGCGAGGTCGTGGTCACCTTGGGTTCACGCGACTTCTACTGGCTCTCCGTCGCCCGTGCCGAGGAGCCCCTCGGCACGGTGTAGACGGGAGCGACGACCGCCTCCGGGCGGTCGGTCCACGACGACGAGGACGGCAGGTTCACCCCTATGGCACACGAGAGCCCAGCACCGGAGACCTCCGAGCGTCTCGACGCCCCGGACGTCCTCGAGGCCGTGCGCGCCTGGTTGCCCGAGCGCCGGTGGTTCCCGACGACGGCCGACGCGACGTCGGTCGTCCGGGTCTCCCGGACCGACCTCGGGACCGACGAGCACGGCGCGCACGCTGTCGTCGACCTGCTGCGGGTCGCGGGGACCTCGTCCTCGTCGCCGCTGACCCTGCAGGTGCCGCTCGTGCTCGAGCCGGCCGGGACACCACCCGCGGCGGTCGACGCCCGCGGGCTGGTGGCCGTGCTCTCCGACGGCAGCCGGCTGCTCGACGGGGCGTACCACCCGGCCTTCGTGTCGGCGTGGCTCGAGAGGGCCACCTGGGCCGAGGGCTCGGGTGCTGCGGGTGGGGAGTCCAGCTCCGCCCTCAGCCCGGCACGGTTCGACGTCCGTGGCCTGCACGTCCTCACCGGCGAGCAGTCGAACACCTCGATCTTGCTGCCGTCCGTCTCCGGCGGGTCGATGCTCAAGGTCATCCGGGCGCTGGCCCCCGGGCAGAACCCCGACATCGTCGTGCCGCTGGCCCTGACCCGCGAGGGCTGGGGCGGCGTGCCCGCTCCCTATGCGTGGAGCGAGACCGCGGTCGACGAGGGCGCTGTGGTGGGCGGGGGTCCTGCGGCAGGCGAGAACGCCGCTGCTGCCCCGACCGCCCTCCCCCGGACCTGGACCACGCACACCGGGGTGCTCGCCGAGCTCGTGCCGCAGGCGCGGGACGGCTTCGAGCTCGCCTGCGACTTCGCCCGTGAGGGTCAGCCCTTCGCCAACCCGGCGCGCGAGCTCGGGACCCAGGTGGCCCAGATGCACAGCGCCCTGCGCCGCGCCTTCGCGTCCGAGGTGCACGAGGCCGACCCCGAGTGGCTGCTCGACGCGATGCACCGCAGGGTCAGGTCGGCTGCCGGGGCCAGCACGGCCGTGCGGTCCAGGGTCGACCAGATCGAGGCCTTCCTCGAGCACATGCGCGGCGTGGCCGAAGAGGCCGTCCGTCAAGGACGCCCCCTCCCCCCGGTCCAGCGCATCCACGGAGACCTCCATCTAGGCCAGGCCCTCTACAGCCCGCAGAAGGGCTGGCGCATCCTCGACTTCGAGGGCGAGCCTCTGCGTCCGCTCGCCGAGCGCACCCGTCCGGACCTGGGCGAGCGCGACGTGGCCGGCATGCTGCGCTCCTTCGACTACGCCTCCGCGGTCGGCGGGGCGACGTCGAGCGAGTGGGCACGCTCGGCCCGCCGCGCCTTCCTCGAGGGCTACACGGGATACCTCAGCGTCCCGGGTGCCCTCGGTTTCGGCCGTCCCCCGTCGCTCGCCGACAGGGTGCTCATCCGCGACGCCTTCGAGCTCGACAAGGCCCTCTACGAGGTCGTCTACGAAGAGCGCAACAGGCCCTCCTGGATCTCGATCCCGCTCGACGCCGTCGACCGCGTGCTCAGCGGGCTGCCCACGCCCCTCACCTCGGCAGACGCCGGACGCCCCGGCCGCGGTGCCTGACCGTCCACCGTCCGCCCCGTCGTGCGCGCCTGGCCCTGCACGACCCTCTCGACCATGGAATGGTAGGGCTATGACCGACTCTGAAGCACCGGCTCCCGCAGCGTCCCGGGTCCCTGCGACCCTCGACGACCTCGCAGCCGTCGCGCACGGCACCTTCTTCGCCCCGCACAGCGTCCTCGGCGGGCACGTCGACCCAGGCTCGGGGGCCGTGACGGTCCGCGTGGTGCGCCCCCTCGCCGACGAGGTGGAGATCCTCACCGAGCACGGGGCCACCCCCGCCGAGCACGAGCACGAGGGCGTGTGGGCCGCGGTCCTGCCCGACGCCGGCGGGCACGTCCCGGACTACCGCGTGAGGGCCCGCTACGGCGAGGACGTGACAGTCGCCGACGACCCGTACAGGTTCTTGCCGACTGTCGGCGAGCTCGACCAGCACCTCGTCCGCGAGGGCCGCCACGAAGAGCTCTGGACAGTCCTGGGTGCGAACACCAAGACCTTCCCCGGCACGCTCGGCGAGGTCCACGGGACCGCCTTCGCGGTCTGGGCTCCCAACGCGCGCGCCGTCCGCGTGATCGGCGACTTCAACACCTGGTCCGGCTCGAGCCACCCGATGCGGTCCCTCGGCTCGACAGGTCTGTGGGAGCTGTTCGTCCCTGACGTCACCGCCGGGTCCCGCTACAAGTTCGAGATCCTCTCGGCCGACGGCTCGTGGCACCAGAAGGCCGACCCCATGGCCCAGGGCACCGAGATCCCGCCGGCCACGGCGTCGGTCGTCGTCGAGTCCGCCTACGAGTGGCAGGACGCCGACTGGCTCGAGCGTCGGGCCGCGGACGACCCGCACAACGCGCCGCTGAGCATCTACGAGGTCCACCTCGGCTCGTGGCGCCAGACGCTCTCGTACCGCGAGCTCGCCGAGCAGCTGACCGACTACGTGGTCGACATGGGCTTCACGCACGTCGAGCTCATGCCCGTCGCGGAGCACCCCTTCGGCGGTTCCTGGGGCTACCAGGTGACGTCCTACTACGCACCGACCTCACGCTTCGGGCACCCCGACGACTTCAGGTTCCTCGTCGACTCGCTCCACCAGGCGGGGATCGGCGTGATCGTCGACTGGGTCCCCGCGCACTTCCCGAAGGACTCGTGGGCTCTGGCCCGTTTCGACGGGACGCCGCTCTACGAGCACCCGGACCCCATGCTCGGTGAGCAGCAGGACTGGGGCACCTACGTGTTCAACTTCGGCCGGCCCGAGGTGCGCAACTTCCTCGTCGCCAACGCGACCTACTGGCTCGAGGAGTTCCACGTCGACGCGCTGCGCGTCGACGCCGTGGCCTCGATGCTCTACCTCGACTACTCCCGCGAGCCCGGCCAGTGGCGACCGAACGTCCACGGCGGGCGCGAGAACCTCGAGGCGATCGCGTTCCTGCAGGAGACCAACGCGACGGCCTACCGCCGCACCCCCGGGATCATGATGATCGCCGAGGAGTCGACCGCGTGGCCCGGCGTCACGAAGCCGACCGACGGTGGCGGGCTCGGCTTCGGCCTCAAGTGGAACATGGGGTGGATGAACGACACCCTCCGGTACCTGGCCGAGGAGCCCGTCAACCGGCGGTACCACCACCACGAGGCGACGTTCTCGCTGGTGTACGCCTACTCCGAGCAGTTCGTGCTGCCGATCAGCCACGACGAGGTCGTGCACGGCAAGGGCTCGTTGCTGCGCAAGATGCCCGGAGACGACTGGCAGCAGCTCGCCGGGGTCCGCACGCTCTTCGCGTACCAGTGGGCGCACCCGGGCAAGCAGCTGACCTTCATGGGCAACGAGCTGGCCCAGGGCACCGAGTGGGCCGAGTCGCGCAGCCTCGACTGGTACCTGCTCGACCACGCCCCGCACGCCGGGGTCCAGCGGCTCGTGCGTGACCTCAACACGGTCTACCGCGACCACCCGGCGCTGTGGGCTCTCGACCACGACCCCGCGGGCTTCGAGTGGCTCGACGCCTCGGACGCCGACCACAACGTGCTGTCGTTCCTGCGCAGGGACCGCGAGGGCAACGTCATGGCCGTCGTCATCAACTTCGCCGGGACGCCGCACCTCGACTACAGGCTGCCCCTGCCCTCGGGCGGGACGTGGCGTGAGGTCATGAACACCGACGCGCAGGTCTACGGCGGGTCCGGGGTGGGCAACCTGGGAGCCGTGCACTCCGACGACGTCCCCTGGACCGGTCGGCCGTTCTCGGCGCTCGTTCAGGTCCCGCCGCTCGGGGCCGTGTACCTGACGCCCGAGGGCTGACGGGCAGACGAGACGGCGCATCTTCTCGATTCGCCGAGAATTCACCCCGATGCGCGTACATTCCTCAAGAATTACTCCCCAGCACCGGGTCGTAGGTCCTCGAGAACCTCGACCCGTGAGTGGTAACTTGCGGTGCGGAAATCCTCCGCGCGCGGCTGGGTCTGATGAGACCCAGCCGCACCGGTACCACGCAAGGGGAGTTTCATGGGTCCGGTCCGACGTAGGACATCGCATCACCTCACAGTGCTTCTCGCATTCCTCCTGCTCCTCGGTGGGCAGGTTCTGGTAGCGCCGGCTGCCAGCGCCTCGACTGTCGACGGCGAGATCTCCCGCTCGGAGATTCTCGCGCGGGCGAACTTCTGGGTCAGCCGCAACGTCCCGTACAACCAAGGCCTCTCGACCGGAGACATCGACGGCCGGAAGTACCGTCAAGACTGTTCCGGCTTCGTCTCTATGGCCTGGCACCTTCCGACGAGCGCATCCACCCGCACGCTGTCGACCTACGGCAACCGGCTCTCCAGCCTTGATCAGCTGCAGCCTGGAGATATGCTCCTCGACGCGGGCACCCACAGCTCCCTCTTCGTCGGCTGGAACAACTCGTCCCACACCTCAGCGACAATCTGGCACGAGTCGACACCAGGGGTAGGAACGGTAGCGGCGACCTGGACTCGCGCCACGATGGGAAAGTACGTCCCATACTCCTACAAGAAGGTAGTCGGCGACACCGCGACAAACCCTAACCCCGGCATCCTGAAGCGCGAGGTCTTCGAGTCCGCGAGCAGCACGGGATGGTCCGCGCTACCGACCGGGATCGCCGGAGAAGCCGTGGCCTCGATCACCATGGACGGCGTCAAGTACATCTACACCGTCAATGACGGGATCGTCTACGAGGCAGCGTCGAACAACAACTGGAAGAACCTCAGTACTCAGATCACCAGCAGCGGTGGAGTTGCCGCTATCGCGATCGACGGGGTCAAGTACGTCTACACAGTGAACGGTGGCCAGGTCTACGAGGCAGCCTCCAACAACAGCTGGAAGAACCTCAACTCCGGGATACCCACCAGCGGACCCGTCGCAGTCACCTCGATGGGCGGCGTCAAGTACGTCTACACCGTCAACGGTGGCCAGGTCTACGAGGCAGCCTCCAACAACAGCTGGAAGAACCTCAACTCCGGGATACCCACCAGCGGACCCGTCGCAGTCACCTCGATGGGCGGCGTCAAGTACGTCTACACCGTCAACGGTGGCCAGGTCTACGAGGCAGCCTCCAACAACAGCTGGAAGAACCTCAACTCCGGGATCCCCAGCCGGGGACCGCTGGCTGCGACGTCAGCCGACGGGGTCAACTACGTGTACACGGTCAACGGCGGCCAGGTCTACGAGGCAGCCTCCAACAACAGCTGGAAGAGCCTGAACTCGGGCATCTTCAGCACTACCGGCGTGGCAGCCACCGAGATGGGCGGCATCAAGTACGTCTACACGATGTGACCTTCGTGGACACCTGACCCCGCGCTCGACTCACGTCGACTGGACGACCGTCGTGGTCCGAGCGAGGCGTCCGCTTGAAGGCGCAGGTGAGCCGCTGGCGATCGGGAGATCCCAGCGGCTCGCCTGCGCTCTGTCGTTCAGCTCGTCACCGCCGACCGGCTGGAATCGCTGACGTCAGTAGAGCGCGTTCGTCAGGGCGCGGCGGGCCGGTGCGACCCGCGGGTCCTGCGGGCCGAGGAGGTCGAAGTACTCCACGAGACGCTTGCGGAGCACGTCCTTGTCCTCGGCGTCGGGGACGAGCTCGATGAGACGGCCCAGGGCGTCTTCCACCTTGCCACCCAGGAGATCGAGGTCGGCCACGGCGAGCTGCGCCTCGACGTCCTCCGGGTGGTCGGCCGCAGCGGCACGGACCGTCGCGAGGTCCGCCCCGCGGGTGCGGAGCAGGAGGCGCGCCTGCGCCAGACCTGCGGTCGCGAGGTGGTCGCGAGGGTCTTCGCGCAGTGCCTGCTCGTAGGCCGCGACGGCCGTCTCGAGGTCGTCGGCCTCGATCGCGTCGTAGGCCTTCTGGTGCAGCGGGGGGAGCTCGGGCTCAGGCTCGGCTGCGACAGCGGGGACCGTCGGCTGCTGGCCCTCCGGCGGGGCCAGGACACCTGTCACACCGTTCGCCTCGGCGGCGGTCAGGAGCTCGTCGAGGACAGAGCGGATCTGTGCCTCGTCGGCGATCCCCTGGAACAGCGGGACCGGCTGCTGGGCGAGGACCGCGACGACAGTCGGGAAGGCCTGGACCTGGAAGGCCTGGGCGATCTGCGGGTAGGCGGTCGCGTCGATCCGGACGAGCAAGAACCGTCCGGCGTACTCGGCGGTCAAGGCCCCGAGGGTCGTCGCGAGACGTGCGTTCTCGGCGTCGGTCGGCATCCACAGGAGGGCCACCACGGGGACCTGGGCCGACTGCTGGACGACCGAGGGGAACATCTCGTCGGTGATGTCGACGACGAAGCCGCCGGCTGCGGGCGCTCCTCCCGGGGCTCCGGGCGGCGGCGCGCTCGGACGGCCGAGCGAGGACAGGTCGACCGCTCCGCGGACGTCGAACTGGGGACCGGGTGCGCCAGGCTGACTCATGGGGACTATCTTTCCATCCGTCGGTGACAAGGGAGACGGCTCGCCGTCCGAGCTGGACGGGGCGGGCCTGAGGGCTCGGACCACTCTACCGAGAGAGACGGCCACCCACCGGGCGGCCGTCTCTGAGCTGCTGCTGCCGGACCAGGAGCCCCCGCGAGCCCGTCAGGCTGCTGGGGGGCGGAGCGATCCCTGCGAGGGTCGGGGACCCGGGACGGTCAGGGGATCGACGCCGAGGTCGTGAGGAACTCGCTCCCGACAGCCTGCATCCCGGTCTCGCCGCCGTCCGCCGGCGGGACGTAGATGCCGACGACGATCGTCCGGCCCCACGACACGGAGTTGGAGTCGGGGGTGTCTCCGATCAGCGCGCGCTGCGAGGCTGCCGGGGACACGATCGCGCCCTCTTCACCCGTCAGGGTCGACGCGGAGTCGATCTGTGCGACCACGAGCGCACCGCCGTCGGCGGTCCGCACCGAGCGCAGGGCACCCTCGGGCGCCGAGTAGGTCTCGGTGTAGGTGCCGGCGAGCTCGGCCGCGATCGCCGTCTGCTTCGTGAAGGAGTCGGCCATCGCGGCCCGCAGCGGGTCGGCCGCGAAGTCCGCCGCGTAGGCAGAGCCCTCACGCGAGGCCAGCACGTCGACGTAACGGGCGACGGCGTCGGCCGGGGTGACCAGCAGCGAGGTGTCGTCGGGGGCCACGGCCTCGGAGCCGACGCTCGGTGCGGCGAAGGTCGGCAGGGTGATCGAGGGGAACAACCGGATCCAGGCCCAGAGCTGGTACTGAGCGCGCGCCGAGTCCTGGCCCAGCACGAACAGGCGCTCGGTCCCGAGGTCGTCGGGACGTGCCGACACCGCCATCGAGGTGCGTGGCCAGGTCTGGGTCGTCGGGAGGATCTCGGACTGGACCGTCGTGGGGAGCTCGGTGAGCCCGTCCTGGTTGCCGACGGCCGCGGCGACCTGCAGCTCGACGGTGCGCAGGGTCAGCGCGGGGCCGGTGAGCCTGGGCGCCAGCTCGGCCGGGTCGCCCGTCTCGGAGGCCGTGGTGAGGGCGGCGCCGATGGCGTCGAAGACTGCCGCGTCCTGGGCGCTCGAGAGCACCGGGAGCGGTGTCGGCGGGGCGGGGTCGGTCTGGACCGTGGGGAGCTCGGGGGTGCACGCGGTGAGCGCGACGAGCCCGGCGGCCACGAGCACGAGGGCGCGAGGGGTGCGGCGCATCAGTCGGAGTCCTTCGAGGTGTCGTCGGTCGGTTCGGTGGTCCCGTCGGTGCGGCCGGAGCCTGTCGACGGCGTCCCGCCTGCGCCCGGCGCGGGACGCGGGGTCCCGGCCGGGTCGGTTCCGGGCCGGGCGGGCTGCGCCCACGGCGACCTGGAGGCGCTCCAGGCCGAGGGCGCCTGCTGCTGGTCGCGGCGGATCCTGCGCGCGGGTGCGCTCTCGTCGCTCGACCGCAGCGTGATCCGCTGGAACGGCGAGCCCGGGTCGACAGGCCGCGCGGCGGGTGGGCGGGCGGAGGTGGTGGAGGACGTGGGCTTCGACGACTGCGGGGCCGGGCGCTGCCCGGACGGCGTCGTCGGTGCGGACGGGGCCGTCGGAGCCGGCCGGGTCGTCGGGGCCGAGGCGGCACCGGAGGCGACAGAGGCAGTAGTCGCCGGTCCCGGACCCGCGGTCGAGGACGCCGGAGCGGTCGGAGCCTCCGGGGCCGCTGTGCTGGGCGTGCTCGCGTCCGTCGCGCCTGCGGCGCCGGAGGCACGTCCCGCGGGCGCTGTGCCAGCCGCGGCAGCCCCGGGGGCGCTCGGTCCCCCGACGGCGGCAGACCCAGGTGCGGCGTCGTCCGGCGTGGTGCCGGCCGTCCCGGTCTCCGGGGTGCGGACACCCCAGGCCGCTCGCCAGCTGGACCCTGAGGTCGAGCCCGTGCCTTCAGGGAGCCAGGCGGCACGGTGCGCCTCAGGTGACGCTGGCTTCTTGTCGGCCTCGTCGGAGTCTTCAGGCTCGGCAGGCTTCACCACGGGGATCGCACCGGTCCAGGGCCACTGACGCTTCTGTCGCGGCGCAGCAGCAGCCGCGGCCTCGGTCTCGGCTTCTTGCTGCTCGGCGAGCTCGCGCAGCTGGCGGCGGGTCAGGGCCCCGGTAGCTGGAGTCCCACCAGCAGGTGTCGGCGCCGCAGCATCGTCAGCACGGGCGGCGGGCACCACGACGGGGCGGCGACGACGGCGTCCTCGGGTGACGATCCCGTAGATCAGGCCGAGCACGACGAGCAGGACCCCGAGGGCCACGCCGGGCCAGAGGAGGGGCGTGGTCACCTCGCGCGGCCACGACAGGGTCAGCTGGGGAGCCGCTGCGTCTTCTCCCACGGCCGCGACGAGCAGCACCTGGTCGGTCGACGTCGCGTCCCAGTCGAGGGTGGCCGTGCCGGTCCCGCTCGTGGACTCGACCCACATGTCGGAGCCCGACGGGTCCGGTCCGGGGGCGGCAGGGGCTGCAGCGTCGGTCTCGGCGGTCGCCTCGGCACTGGGATCGGCGGACGCGTCGGTCGCAGCGTCCGTCGCGTCACGTGTGTCTGAACCAGCGCTCGAGACCTTCGAGACCGTGAGGGTCTCCCAGTCCGAGGCGCCAGTCACGCGCAGGGCGGGGTCTTCTCCGACCCATCCCTCGACGTCGACCTGGGACCCGAGGGCGAGCACCACCTGGGCGTCGTCGGAGGACCGCGCCGTGATGGTCACGTCGCGGTCGACGAGCGAGAGGACCCCGGGGGCGGTCGTGAGCAGGGTGGCGCCGGACTGCTCTCCGGTCGTCATCACCGCCGTGTCGCTCGGACGCCAGACGGTTGCGGACGCGACGCCGAGGCCCGCCACGACGAGCCCGACGACCACGAGGCCGACCATAACGATTCTGTGCAGCACTGAGTGTTCCCTTCCGAACCAGATCTGTCAGCGTAGCGGCCACGGGCCTCGGGTGACGTGCCAGAACGCTCACAGGACCCGCCCCGGACCGGCCCGCACGAGCCGTGTTCACGAGACCGTCGAACGGATAGGGTGGTGGCGGACCGAGCCCGGACCGCAGTCAGCCCTCGTCAGACGACGACGGCCGACGCTCCCTGGCCTCTCGTCCCCACGACCTGATCTGGCATGTGAATGTTCAGTGCAGCATGCCCTACCCCGACCCCGGAGGTCTGCAGTGTCCGACGAACGTCCGATCTTCCCTGTCGTGATGCGCGGCTACGACCGCAGCCAGGTCGACGGCCGGGTGAGGTCGCTCGAGTCGGCCCTGGCAGACGCCCAGGCACGGATCGACGCCCTGGACGCCGACGTGCGACGCACCGGCGAAGAGCTCGTCGCCGCGCAGGACCAGCTCCGCGAGATCGACCGTCCGTCCTACGCCGGGCTCGGCTCGCGGATCGAGCAGCTCATGCGCTCGGCCGAGGAGCAGTCGAGCGACGTCCTCGACCAGGCGACCCGGCAGGCCGAGGAGGCCGTCGAGCGCGCCCGCCTCACCTCCTCGCAGATGAAGGCCCGCGCCGAGAACGAGGCCGCCGAGATCCTCGCCGCCGCGCGCCGCGAGGCCGAGGAGGTCCGCTCGGCTGCGGCCAACGAGGCCCAGACCACGACAGAGTCGGCCGAGCGCCGCGCCGAAGAGCTCGTCGGTTCCGCAGAGCGTGAGGCCGCGCGCATCCAGACCGCGATCTCGACCGAGGAGACCGAGCGACGGACGGCCCTCGAGCGTGAGCTCGGGACGCTGCGCGCGACCACGGAGCGGGAGACCACAGAGCTCCGCGTCACGACCGAGCGCGACGCTGACGAGCTCCGGACACGGACCGTCGCCGAGACCACGACCCAGCGCGAAGAGGCCGACCGCTACGCCCGCGAGCTGCGCGCGGCCGCCGACGTCGAGACCGCGGAGCTGCGCCACTCGACCGAGACCGAGATGGCCGACCTGCGCCGCACGACCGAGCAGAATGCCGCCGTGCTGCGCTCGACGACAGCCCGCGAGACGGACGAGCTCCGCCAGCGGACCGAGTCGGACGCCGCAGCCCTGCGGACCGCCGTCGAAGAAGAGGCCACCGCACGGCGCAACGAGCTCGACCGCGAGCTCGCGACGCTGCGCCAGGACACCGAGGCCGAGATCGCGAAGCTCCGCTTCGGGGTCGACCAGGAGCTCGACGCGCTGCGCCTGCAGGCCGAGCACGACCTCAACGACCTGCGCTCGACCACGCAGGGGTCCGTCAACGAGCAGCTCGCGAACGCGCAGCTCCAGGCGTCGCACCTCGTCGAGACCGCGCAGCGCGAGAGCACCGAGCTGCGCGAGACCGCAGCCCGCGAGACCACCGAGCTGCGCGAGACCACGACCCGCGAGACCACCGAGCTGCGCGAGTCGACGACCATCGAGGCGGAGCGGCTCGTCTCGGACGCCCGCCGCGAGGCCGAGGACGTGCTCTCGAGCGCCCGCGACGAGGCGTCGACGATGCTCACCACAGCGCGCGAGACTCTCGCCGCCGCCGAGCTGGAGATCGCCGCCAAGCACGAGGCCGCCCAGCTGGCCGACACCGAGCTGCACGCCCAGAGCAAGGCCGAGACCGACAAGCTGCTCGGGGACGCCGAGCGGCACGCCGCCGAGGCCGAGCGCCGCGCCGCCGAGGCGCTCTCGACCTACGAGCAGATCCGCAAGGACTCCGACGCGCACGCGAAGGAGTCCGCCGAGACCGCGCGGGCTACCGCAGCCGAGATCCTCGGCTCGGCCCGCCAGCAGGCCGAGCAGACCCTGTCCGACGCCCTCGTCGAGTCCGAGCGTGAGCGGTCGACCGCCCAGCGCCAGGTCGACGACCTCAACCGTCAGCGTGAGTCCATCACGGCCTACCTGGACGAGCTGAGGTCGCTGCTCGGCAGCGAGGCGATCCCGAGCGCGCAGACCCTCGAGAAGGCTGCTGCGGTCGAGGAGTCCTTCGCCGCGGCGACCAGCGGCTCGGGGTCGGCACCCGCTGCAGCCTCGACCGACGGCACGAAGAACGGCGCCGACGAGGCCGAGAAGACCTCCGGGGCGGCACCGTCGAGCCCGGCGCCCGCGCCCAAGGCGAAGAAGGCTGCGCGTCCGGCGCCGCTGTCGGCCGCAGGCACACCGGCTCAGCAGGCCCGCAAGGCCGCGTCGGGCAAGGGTGCCCGCCCCGCGCCGGTCTCCGCGACAGGCACCGGGACACCTTCCGAGACGGGCGCATCGGACGCCGAGGCCGGGACACCTGCCTCGGACGAGACCGTCTCCCCCACCCAGGACTGACGGCAGCCCAGGTGTCCGACGGTACGAGCACGTCAGACGCCGCGTGGCGCGAGGAACGCTCGCGCAACGCGGCGCACCAGGCGGCCGAGCTCGAACGACGCAGGTCGGTCGAGACGGCCGCCGCCCGCGAGCTGATCGCGGAGTTCGTCGCCAGGGCTGAGGCAGCCGGTGTCCCCACACAGCGGCTGGTCGCCCGGGGCTACCGAGGCTCGGGCACGTACCGCACGTCGATCGACGGCTGGTACCTCCGCAAGAACCAGAGCGTCGGGATCGGGTCGGACGGCCAGTTCTACGTGCTCTCCGTCGAGGGCTCGCTGCGTGCGCGACTGCGGGGCGCCACACCACCGCCGAGCGACCCTCCGCTGGTCCTCGGCCAGGGGGCTCGGGACGGCGAGTCGATCGACCTCGCCGAGGCCCTGGACCGCGCGCTGCACGGCACGACCGACGACCCGGCCTGACACGCTCCGTACGGTCAGCCGGTCGGGGTCTCGGGGCTCTGGGGCGTCGCCTCGGCCGCGCGCCAGAGCAGCCTGTCGAGGGCGGCCGCGACAGGTCCGGGCGCCTCGAGCGCACTGAGGTGGCCGGCCCCGG
Organism: Sanguibacter biliveldensis; assembly: GCF_033798665.1. Taxonomy (NCBI): domain Bacteria; kingdom Bacillati; phylum Actinomycetota; class Actinomycetes; order Micrococcales; family Sanguibacteraceae; genus Sanguibacter; species Sanguibacter biliveldensis. The sequence continues at coordinate 1,184,840 of NZ_CP138359.1, read as the reverse complement.
GGACCGTCACGAGCTCGGCGTCCCGGGCAGTGCTGACCATGTGCTGCGCAACCGCGAGCGGGGTGATGGTGTCGTCCTCCCCCACCACGACGACCACAGGTCCGTCGACGTCGGCCAGGACGTCGCTGCGGTCCGGACGCGCGGCCATCGCCCGCTGGGACCACGCGATCCCGGCGGGCTGCTGCTCGCGTATCCAGCCGGTCACGACGCCCGGCAGGTCCGGACGCTCCCGCACGCTCTCGTCGCTGAGCAACGAGGCGACCATGCCGAGCACGGCCTCGACCGAGCCTGAGGACTCCACCTCGTCGGCGACCCGCTCGCGGTTGGCCCGGGCGGGCTCCTCGTCGGCGGTCGACTTGGTGTCGACCAGGGCGAGCCCCGCGACGAGGCCCGGGTGGCGCTCGGCGAGCGCCAGAGCGACATAGCCGCCCATGGACAGGCCGGCGACGACCACGCGCTCATGACCGGCGGCCTCGACCAGCGTGGCGACCTCGTCGGCCGACCTGTCGACCGACGGCTCGCCGTCGGGGACGGCCGCTCTCCCGAGCCCGGGGAGGTCCGGGGCGAGGACCTGGAGGTCCGTGGCGAGCGAGCCGGTCAGGTCGTCCCACATGCGGTGGTCGAGCGGGAAGCCGTGCAGGAGGACGAGCGCGGTCGCAGGGCCGGTGCTGCTGGAGGTGTCGGTGTCGTTCACTGTCGTCCTTCGCTGTCGGTCGGTCGTCGGCGGATGTCGGTGCGTCGCCGGTGGCTCCTGGTGCGCTCACCTGGGAGGAGCGCGGGCGCGGCCCTCGGTGCTCGAGGGGCCTCAGCCCCAGCAGCGCAGGTGCCAGTGCCGGCGTGCGGCGAGCGCCGCCTCCCTGCCGAAGAGCGACTCTGTGGCCCAGGCGACGACGTGCGCCGAGCCCGCAGGCACCGGCTGGTGGCAGCCCGGGCAGGTGTAGGTCCTCTCGCTCGACCGCACGTTCTGCACGGTCCACTCCTCGCCGCGGCGGATCTCGGTGCGCCGACCCCCGGTGGCCCGCTCCAGGTCGAGCGGGCGGGGTTCTTCGGAGTAGGGGCGGCGCGAAGAGCGGCGGGACGACGGCATCCCTCCAGTCTGCCTGTGCTGCGCAGGCGAGACCAGCCGTGCTCGGTCGCGCCTGGCTGCGGCTGGTCGCACCCAGCCCTGCGCAGTCGGCCTGGCGACGCCTCCCCGTCACCGGCACGCCCCGCCGCGCCTGGTCGGCCCGCCTGGACGTGGCCCTGTCTGGCTGGACCTCGCTGGCACCCGCGCTGCGCGTGTGTGGAGACCGTGACCACCTGGTGGGAGCCCTGCGTCACGCGCACGGACCCAGCCCGCGCACAGCCTGGGAGGCTACAGTTGACGAGGCCGTCGACCGCGGACCACCCCCAGATCGAAGGACTGACGTCTTGAAGCACCGCACCTCGCGCGCCGTGACCGCGCTCACCATCGCCACAGCGCTCCTGCTCGCCGGGTGCGGGAGCTCGAGCGACGACGACGCCACAGCGACACCGAGCGCGACGGACGCCGCGACAGACGTCCCCACCCCCACCGCCGAGGACATCGCGGCCCTCGACGCCGTGACCGTCACCGGCGACGCCGGCAGCGAGCCGACGCTCGAGTTCACCGCGCCGCTCACGGTCTCCGCCCCGACGGTCCGCGTCCTCGACGAGGGCACCGGCGAGGACATGACGGAGACGAGCCTCGCCTCGATGCACTCCGTCGTCTACAACGCGGGTGACGGCAGCGTCGTCGACTCCAGCTGGGCCGAGCCGGCCGCCCCCGAGTGGGACCTGGCGACGGACTTCTCCGGCGTGCCTGCCCTCCAGGAGGCGCTCGTCGGCAAGAAGGTCGGGACGCGCATCCTCTTCGCGCAGACCGCGACCGACGGCACCACCTACCTCTACGTCTTCGACTCGGTCTCGGTGCGCGACACCCCGACCCGCGCCGACGGTGAGGCCGTGGCTCCGGCCGAGGGCCTGCCGACCGTGACGCTCGACGACACGGGCAAGCCGAGCATCGAGATCCCCGAGGGCTACACGGCCCCGGCCGACCTCGTCGTCCAGCCCCTCATCAAGGGCACCGGCCCCGTCGTCGAGGCCGGCCAGAACGTCCAGGTCCAGTACTCCGGCTGGAAGGTCTCCGACGGCGAGCAGTTCGACTCCTCGTGGGAGAACGGGTCGCCCTTCGTGGTGAACAACCTCGGCTCGGGTGCAGTCATCGCCGGCTGGGACCAGGGCCTCGTCGGCCAGACCGTCGGCAGCCAGGTCCTCCTGGTGATCCCGAAGTCCCTCGCCTACGAGGGATCGCAGAACGACCTCGCTGACGAAGACCTCGTCTTCGTGGTCGACATCCTTCGCGCAGGCTGACACAGCCTCGCTCGACCGAGAGCCCCGGACCGTCACGGTCCGGGGCTCTCGGCGTCTGCGGGCGAGGCTGTGACCACGCCCGGGACGGACTGCTTCCGACCGCGCCGTGGTGCACGCCTGCCGGCACCATCCCTCGCGTCCTCGGTCTCGGGACCCCGCGTCCTCGGACCGGGACCTCGGTGCGATCTCGGGCCGCTCTGCGGGTCGTATCGTTGAGGGGTGACCGATGCCACCGCCCCCAGCCCTGCCCGTGAGGTCCTGACGTGGGACGCCTTCGGCGTCGCCACGCGTGAGATCGCCGAGAAGGTGGTCGCGAGCGGCTTCCTGCCCGACGTCGTCGTCGCCATCGCCCGGGGTGGTCTGCTGCCCGGTGGCGCTGTCGCCTACGCCCTCGGCACGAAGGGTGTGGGCACGCTCAACGTCGAGTTCTACACGGACATCGGCGAGACCCTCCAGGACCCCCGGGTCCTCCCCCCGCTCATGGACACCTCAGAGCTTCCCGGGTCGAAGGTGCTCGTCGTCGACGACGTCGCCGACTCCGGTCGGACCCTCAAGCTCGTCATGGAGATCATGGAGGCCAAGGGCGTCGAGGCCCGGTCAGCAGTCCTGTACTCCAAGCCGCAGTCGATCGTGACCCCGGACTACTCCTGGAAGGACACCGACCTCTGGATCACCTTCCCGTGGTCGGCGCAGCCCCCGGTCGAGGGTGCGCACACCGCTGCGCGGGAGTGAGCTGGCCCTGGGCGGAGCGGACGACGGCGCCCACGCAAGGACGGGAGCGCTCCTCCGTCCAGCCGCACAGGTCGGCTCCACACCCTGACGTATCGTGGTCGATTCACTGTCGGACGAGGGACACGTGTCAGACAGTGGTCGGCACTCGAGGAGTTGGTGATGGCTAGGCTCAGTGACGTCGCACGGTCTGAACGCCGTGACAGCATCATCGCCGCAGCCGCTGAGCGATTCTCCAGCCAAGGATTTCATGCGACGTCGATGGCTGAGATCATCTCGGACTCCGGAGTGGCTGCAGGCACCGTCTACATGCACTTCGCCAGCAAGGACGATCTGATCGTCGCGACGGCAGAGCAGGCTCTTGACGGGGTCGCACGCACTCTGGCTGGCCTTCTCGACCGCGACCCTGCTCCTTCCCTGGCGGCCTTTCTCACGTCGATCCGGACCTCGCTGCCGTCGGACGCCTCAGGTGCGCTCCGCGCTCACCTAGTCCTGCACAGCTGGGCGGAGACGAGCAGAAATCCTCGTCTGGCCGCCCTCGTGAGCGACCGCTACGACGCGCTGCTCGCCGGGGTAAACCCGTTGATCTCGATGTGGAGAGAGCGCGGTGAGATGCCGAGCGACCGTAGCAGCGCTGAGCTCGGTCGGGACCTCTTAGCCCTCGTGCAGGGACACATCGTCCAGGCCGCGGTGCTCAGCGGCGGGCGTGATCCACGGAGGCGCGCTGTCCTGGACGCCGGCTCTGACCCCCCACCGGTAGTAGCGACGCGCCGCCCTGGTCGCACAGCCCGGCCACCCGCCGTCATTCGATCCCCTTCAGCGCACCGACCATGTCTACCCGCCTGATCCGCCTGCCGAGCAGCACCGTCGTGAGCAAGGAGAAGAACACGGCGATGAGCGTCGCGATCCCGATGCTGGCCAGTCCGATCTGCGCCGTGTACTCCAGACGTGCCGTCGAGAACGTCCCGACGTACATCCCCAGGAACCAGAAGCCAGCCGGTACACCCAGCAGCACGCCCAAGGCGGTCGCGACGATGTTCTCCCGGAAGGCCAGGCGTCTCAGGTCACGGGTCGTGAACCCGAGGACCTTGAGGGTGGCGTAGTCACGGGTGCGTTCGGTGAAGGCGAGCGCCCCGAGGCTGTAGAGGACGATGACGGCCAGGAGAACTGCGAAGACGCGGATCAGCATGAAGATCCCGCCCAGGTCGGTGACCATATCTGCAGCGTTGGTGCGCTGCGCCTGGAGCGTCAGGATGCTTACCACGTCCGCCCGTCCTCCCAGCTCGACGAGCGACGTCTCCTCCCCGACCAGCAGTGTCGTCGGCGTGAAGGTCTGCCCGAGGCTCTCCCACACCTCTCGTGACATGGTGAAGCCCTGCGGAGCGCTGCCCTTGACGACCTGATCCACTCGGAGGTCGACAGTCCCCTGGCCTGCTGGGAGCTCGAGCCTGACGGCATCACCAGCCGAGAGCTCGAGGCGTCGGGCCGTCGCCTCGCTCACCGAGACCACATCTAGGTCTGCTGCGCTCCCGTCGAGCATCTCGAGGTGCACATAGTGTCCGTCGTCGAGAACCGTCATGGCGCGGTCGAAACCGTCCGTCGGATCTGTGCGCACGACGACCTCCTGAACACGCTGCCCGTCTGGCGCGACCTCCTCCAGGGAGTCGAGGTCCGCCGAGGCTGCCAGTGCGGCACGAGCTGTGTAGGTGCTCTCCTCGACGAACGCCGTCCTGACCTGGCCGTTCATGCTGTCGGCCATCCCGAACCCTGCAAACAGCAGCATCAGGCTTCCTGCGACGGCGACGACCCCCATACCGAAACGTGCTGGGTTGGCACCGCTGTCACGCCAGGCCCAACGGCTGCCATAGCTGGTCCGCGCCCAGACGCTGCGAGCACGTTCGAGGAAGACTCGGCGCCCCCGAGCGATCCCGGGTCTGAGCTGGTCCGCAGGTATGCCTCGGAGGGCCGGGCGCGCCGCGAGATAGGCGCCCAGGACACACACCGCTACGACCAGGACGAGCACGACCACGGGGACGGTGGTGTAGGCGATAGACCATCGCGGCATGGACAGCATCGCCTCCTGAGTACCGAGGACGAAGGTCGACATCACCGGTGCCACAAGTAGCCCGACCAGAGCACCAAGCCCTCCCGCCACGAGCCCGTACATCATGAAATGAGCACCGATGGACCGGGCCGAGAAGCCGAGAGACTTCAGTGCCGCGATCTCCCGTGTCTGCATCTCGACGAGCCGTCGGGTGGAGGTGTACATGGCGAGGACTGCCAGAAGCACGAAGATGAAGGAGAACAACAACGAGAGATTCCGGATCTGGTCGACGCGGTCGAAGGCTGTGGAGACAGCGGGATTCGACTCCTGCCCTGTGACCCTGATCAGCTCGTCCCCTGCAAGAGCAGCAATCTGATCTTGCAGCTCGACGTCCGGCCGCGCGTCTACCCGCAGCACTGTCTGTCTCAGAGGTGCAGGGTCGAGGTCGGCGACCTCCGCTGCTGGGAGCAGCGCGTAGCTGTACAAGCTGTGATCGGGCGCCACCAGCGCCGGCGTTCCCGTGTAGTACAGCCTCTCCGCCGAGTGGTAGGTGCCGCTGACTGCGAACGACCGGGTCTGAAGCCCGATCGTCAGGTCGACTGTGTCGCCCACCTCGATGCCCTTCTCCTCGGCGAAGGGCACCGCCAACCAGATGCCCTGACCGTCGTGCTCGGGTCGAGAGCCCTCGTCGATCACCGGACGTGAGATCTCAGACGAGTCCTCCCCGAGGACCTCGATCTCGAGGGAGACATCGCCGTGGCTCGACGCCGCAGCACGGAGGAACGAGGCCTCTTCGACAGCGTTGACACCTTCGAGGGATGCGACGTCGTCGGCGAGCGCTCCGGCCGCGCCCGTCGTCGTCACCCACACGTCAGCAAGGTTGGTCTCGTCGGCGAGCTCTTCGAGCTGGTTGCTCAGACCGTTCCACGCACCTTCTAGCCCCGTGTAGATCAGCACGGAGAGCAGCGCCATGAGGAAGACGGCTACGAACTGAGACGCGTAGCGACGGAGATCGCGCACCAGCTTGATGGTGAGGTACCGGCTCACCAGTCGATCTCCTCAACTGAGATCGGTACCTGGTGCTCGACATGCGACTGCACCCGTCCGTCATGGAGGGTGACCGTGGCGTCACCGACGGCCGCGACAGACACGTTGTGGGTGACGACGACCACCGCTGTCTGCGTCGTCCCCGCGATGCTGCGGAGCAGTGCGATGACCGCGCGGCCGGTCTCCGAGTCCAGTGCTCCTGTGGGTTCGTCGCAGAGCAGGAGATGAGGCCTCTTCGCGATCGCTCGGGCGATCGCGACCCGTTGCATCTGCCCACCGGAGAGCTCGGAAGGGAATGACCGTTCTCTGCCAGCCAGGCCCACGCTCGCCAGCGCGTCGTCCGGCGACATGGCGTCACGACTGTACTGCGACCCGATACCGACATTCTCCGCTGCCGTCAGGTTCGGGATCAGGTTGTAGTGCTGGAAGACGAACCCGACCTGCTCGCGGCGGTACAGGGTGAGCCGGGCATCGTCGTAGGAACTGATCTCTTCACCCGCTGCCACGATCGTCCCCGACGTCGGCGTATCCATACCGCCGAGCATGTTCAGGGCTGTCGATTTCCCAGAACCCGACGGCCCGAGGACGACCGTCATCTTCGCGGGCTCGATATCGAAGCTGACATCGTCGAGAGCGGTGACATCTTGCGCGCCGGCGCTGTACTTCTTGACGACGCGAGAGAGTGAGATGAGCGTCATGATTCCTTCCACCAGCCGTTCAAAGACGAAAAGTAATTGCTGCTCGTTCGCGCAACGTCAGTGGGGATTCTTGGGCGAGGATTCTCTGAGCTACTGCTTCCCTGCTCTGAGCAATGTCTTCTCGCGCCTCGGAGACCGCAGCCCGAACGCTGGACACCTGCGGAAGCCCCAGCGCGTGGATCGCCGCCTGGACCCGGTCCTCGATCGTGCCGCGGACCACGTGGACGCCGAGATCGAGAGCAGTGAACTCACGGAGCAGCTCCGTGTCGGACAGCGTGCGGTAACGCTCAGAGACAGGCCGGTGACCATCCGGGTTCATGCTGAACTCGATCGGGAGATGGATCACGTCGGTGTACGTGTCGCGGGCGTGGAATCGGGCCATGACGCCGTACGCCCGGACATATCGTTTCAAGAATGGCAACGACGGGACCGTCACAGCAGCCTTGACCAGCTGCTGAGGGATACCCGCACCTGGGTTCAGTCCGATACGGGCCCTCACTGCCGCGTATGCCCACTCGTTTAGCACAGACCCGTCCGAGATGAAGCCGGTCTCGTGGAGCTCCGCCTCGGCCCTCAGTCGCTCTCCAAGCCGACGAAGCCCGAGCGCCAAAAGCTCCTCGGCACTCATGTGGTGGAACTTCCGTCCTGGGTACAGTGACGTGAGGATCTCTCGTGCGGACTGAGCGCTTACTAGTGGCATCCCAGTGGCCTTCGAAAGCGCAGTGGCTGTCGTGGTCTTACCGGTTGAGTAAGTGCCAGACACGACAACGCGTCGACCGTCCGTCACAGTGCCTCACTCGCCGCGTCTGGCAGGATATGCGCGACGTCCGCGATGGCATCGATCCCCTGCCCGGCGGCCGCCAGTCGGAGAGTTCGCCACACGGCTCCACGGACGACTACCTCATCGGCCTTCAGGATCTCGACGCGGACGTCGACCAGCTGGCCGACCTTGATCCAGGGACGGACGAGGTTGATGTCGAACCTCCGGAGCCAGAAGACTGCGCTCTGGTCACGAGACATGTGGTCGTACTCATACGCGATCGCCTGGGCGAGCTGGGCGAGGCATACGATCGCCTCACAGACCGAGAAGACCTTGGAATGAGCGCTCTGGAGCCCACGGAATCCGTCCGCGACTCCGCTCGACGCCGCAAGCGCCCCGAGCCGGGCGCGCATCACTCCCGCTTCGAGGTCGATGTCGATGTCAGTGATGTGCTGGGCCCGACTCCGCAGATGCCCCGCGAAAAAAGCCGGACTCGGCTCCTCCGCCCGGTGAGGAGTCTCTGCCGCGACCGGCACGACGGTCAGGGAGACCTTCATCGTCCCGACCACCACGGAGCAAGCAAAAGCGCGATCTTCTGGCAGCCAGTCGACGCGAGCCTCTACCGGGACAGCGACTAAGTCGTCCGTGGAGGCGGATCCCGCCCTGACCGACGCCGAGGTGACCATCAGACTCTCGAGCTCGACCGGCTCTTGCTGGAGCACGACCTCGAGCGCTAGACCAGCCAAGGAGACAGCATCGATCGTGCTGAGATGCCGCGAGACGACCCCCGCCTCTTTCGAGGACCAGGACCCGTCCTGCGTCACCGTGCTGATGCCGGTGACGAGACCCCTGACCAGGGTTTTCGTCGTGAAGGAGTAGGTCGAGCGACGGTGCCCGTCCCCAAAATAGCGTTCCCCGGGGGCCCCCAACGCGTGGTCGATCGTCGAGTAGTGGCTGGCCATGAGCGATCCCCCTGTCCGCCCAAACAGAGCCGAATGAGCGTTTAGGCTCAAAATAGACCAAGGGGACAGTGCTGTCAAACACCGAATATCACTCGGAGCGCCTGTAGTCGCTCGTCGTGTCCGAGATACGACACCAGGACCCGACATGGGTGAGGATCTCGATATCGGTCCGGTGACCCAGGCCGGACCCGTCGGCTCCGGCTCCGGCTCCGGCTCCGGCTCCGGCTCCGGCTCCGGGCAGCCTGGACCTGCTGGTATGCGGAGAGGCCCGGACCTGCAGATGTCTGCAGGTCCGGGCCTCTCCGAGGTCCAAGGGAGCTGGGTGGTTCTAGAAGTCCCAGTCCTCGTCTTCGGTGTTGACGGCCTTGCCGATGACGTACGACGAGCCGGAGCCGGAGAAGAAGTCGTGGTTCTCGTCGGCGTTGGGGCTCAGGGCGGAGAGGATCGCGGGGTTGACGTCGGTCTCGTCCTTGGGGAAGAGGCCTTCGTAGCCCAGGTTCATCAGCGCCTTGTTGGCGTTGTACCGGAGGAACTTCTTGACGTCCTCGGTGAGGCCGACACCGTCGTAGAGGTCGGCGGTGTACTGGACCTCGTTCTCGTAGAGCTCGAAGAGCAGCTCGAAGGTGTAGGCCTTCATCTCGTCGCGCTCGGCGGGGCTGAGCTTCTCGAGGCCCTTCTGGTACTTGTAGCCGATGTAGTACCCGTGGACGGCCTCGTCGCGGATGATGAGGCGGATGAGGTCGGCCGTGTTGGTGAGCTTGGCGCGGCTAGACCAGTACATCGGCAGGTAGAAGCCTGAGTAGAAGAGGAAGGACTCGAGCAGCGTGCTCGCGACCTTCCGCTTGAGCGGCGAGTCACCGTGGTAGTACTCGAGGACGATCTCAGCCTTGCGCTGGAGGTTGACGTTCTCCTCCGACCAGCGGAAGGCGTCGTCGATCTCCTGCGTGGAGATCAGCGTCGAGAAGATCGAGGAGTAGCTCTTGGCGTGGACCGACTCCATGAACGCGATGTTCGTGTAGACGGCTTCCTCGTGCGGCGTGATGGCGTCAGGGATGAGGCTGACGGCACCGACTGTCCCCTGGATGGTGTCGAGCAGCGTCAGTCCGGTGAACACCCGGGTCGTCAGCTCTTTCTCGACAGCAGTGAGGGTCGCCCACGACTGGATGTCGTTGGACACCGGCACCTTCTCGGGCAGCCAGAAGTTCCCCGTGAGCCTGTCCCAGACCTCGGCGTCCTTCTCGTCTTCGACACGGTTCCAGTTGATCGCCTGGACCCGGCTGACCAGCTTGAGCTTTCCGGTGGACATCGCTCTGAACTCCCTCTCCCACCGACACCGGTGGGGACTGACCAAACACCAAGAACCACACACCAGCAGGCACGAACCCACCAGCTTCCAGCAACACCCTAAGCCCAACCGCACCACCCAGACCGAGCGTCCAGAACAGTGCAGGTCGGGCGGCTGTCCAGCATCTGACGCCCCGAAGAGCACCGACGCCCAAGCACCAGACAAGAGGTCTCACGACCCCTCAAGCCCCAGACACCACCCCGCAACGCCCACCCCAGCCGCACTACGGTGACGTGCACCGCAGAGCGACTGGAGCGGGCGGGGTCTGCGATCGTGGTGGGCCTGGCAGGCCGCCCGCGGCCCGGCGATCGCAGACCCCGCCCGTGGAAGTCGCGGACCCTGCGAGCGGGTCCCTACCGGCAGCACGCCCTGCGGCCCGGCGATCGCAGACACGCGCCGCGGAAGGCGCGGACCCGACTACGACGTCACAGCATGCAGGAGACGCATCCCTCGACCTCGGTGCCCTCGAGCGCCAGCTGCCGCAACCGGATGTAGTACAGCGTCTTGATCCCCTTGCGCCACGCGTAGATCTGCGCCCGGTTCACGTCGCGCGTCGTCGCGGTGTCCTTGAAGAACAGCGTGAGCGAGAGTCCCTGGTCGACGTGCTGCGTCGCCGCGGCGTAGGTGTCGATGATCTTCTCGTAGCCGATCTCGTACGCGTCCTGGTAGTACTCCAGGTTGTCGTTCGTGAGGTACGGCGCCGGGTAGTAGACGCGCCCGATCTTGCCTTCCTTGCGGATCTCGATCTTCGAGGCCACGGGGTGGATCGAGGAGGTCGAGTTGTTGATGTAGCTGATCGAGCCTGTCGGCGGCACGGCCTGGAGGTTCTGGTTGTAGATGCCGTGCTCCATGACGGAGGCCTTGAGCTCGGCCCAGTCCTGCTGGGTCGGGATGTGCACGCCTGCCTCGGCGAAGAGCTCGGCGACGCGAGGTGTCGCGGGCTCCCACACCTGGTCGGTGTACTTGTCGAAGTACTCGCCGGTCGCGTACTTGGAGTCTTCGAAGCCGCCGAAGTAGCGCTTGCGCTCGATCGCGAGGCGGTTGGACGCCGCGATCGCGTGGAAGGCGACCGTGTAGAAGTAGATGTTCGTGAAGTCGATGCCCTCTTCGGAGCCGTAGAAGACCCGCTCACGGGCGAGATAGCCGTGGAGGTTCATCTGGCCGAGGCCGATCGCGTGGCCGGACTCGTTGGCGCGGCGGATCGACGGGACGGAGTCGATGCTCGTCTGGTCGGAGACTGCCGTGAGAGCACGGATCGCGGTGTCGATGGTCTTCGCGAAGTCGGGCGAGTCCATGGCCTTGGCGATGTTGAGCGAGCCGAGGTTGCACGAGATGTCACGACCGATGTGGTCGTAGGACAGGTCGGTGTTGTACGTCGACGGCGTCGAGACCTGGAGGATCTCGGAGCAGAGGTTCGAGTGCGTGATGCGGCCCTTGATGGGGTTCGCAGCGTTCACGGTGTCTTCGAACATGACGTACGGGTAGCCGGACTCGAACTGCAGCTCGGCGAGCGTCTGGAAGAACTCGCGAGCCTTGATCTTCGTCTTGCGGATCCGGGCGTCGTCGACCATCTCGTGGTACGTCTCGGAGATCGCGACGTCGGCGAAGGGCTTGCCGTAGACGCGCTCGACGTCGTACGGCGAGAAGAGGTACATGTCCTCGTTCTTGCGGGCGAGCTCGAAGGTGATGTCAGGGATGACCACACCGAGCGAGAGCGTCTTGATGCGGATCTTCTCGTCGGCGTTCTCACGCTTGGTGTCGAGGAACCGCATGATGTCGGGGTGGTGGGCGTGCAGGTACACAGCACCGGCACCCTGACGCGCCCCGAGCTGGTTGGCATAGGAGAAGGAGTCTTCGAGGAGCTTCATCACGGGGATGACACCCGAGGACTGGTTCTCGATGTGCTTGATGGGCGCGCCGTGCTCACGGATGTTGCTGAGCAGGAGGGCCACTCCGCCGCCGCGCTTGGACAGCTGGAGGGCGGAGTTGATGCCGCGGGCGATCGACTCCATGTTGTCCTCGATGCGCAGCAGGAAGCAGGAGACGGCCTCACCGCGCTGCGCCTTGCCCGAGTTGAGGAACGTGGGTGTCGCGGGCTGGAAGCGCCCGGCGATGATCTCTTCGACGATGTTGACGGCAGTCGCCTCGTCGCCGTCGGCGAGGGTCAGCGCGACCATGCAGACGCGGTCTTCGAAGCGCTCGAGGTAGCGCTTCCCGTCGAAGGTCTTGAGCGTGTACGAGGTGTAGTACTTGAAGGCGCCGAGGAAGGTCTCGAAGCGGAACTTCTTGGAGTACGCGAGGTCGAAGAGCGACTTCGTGAAGGCGGGGGTGTACTTCGCGAGGATCTCGGGCTCGTAGTACTTGTTCTCGACGAGGTACTCGAGCTTCTCCTCGAGGCTGTGGAAGAAGACCGTGTTCTGGTTCACGTGCTGCAGGAAGTACTGCCGCGCAGCCTGACGGTCCTTGTCGAACTGGATCTCGCCGTCCGGTCCGTAGAGGTTGAGCATCGCGTTGAGCGAGTGGTAGTCGAGCTCGGTCTCTAGGCCGATTTCCGTGACTGTCGTTGCCAAAACTGTTCCAATCCTTCGCGGACGCGGAGAACGTCCTCGGTCGTCCCGAGGAGCTCGAAGCCGTACAGGTACGGCACGGAGCACTTCTGGGAGACGATGGCGCCGGCGAGGCAGTAGGCCTCGCCGAAGTTGGTGTTTCCGGCGGCTATGACGCCGCGGATGAGCGACCGGTTCTGCTGGTCGTTGAGGAACTTCACGACCTGGCGGGGCACAGCCCCACCGTCGTTGCCTCCGCCGTAGGTCGGGACGACCAGGACGTAGGGCTCGTCGACGTGCAAGAACTCGTCCTTCGGCAGCAGCGGGATGCGCTGCGCCTCGAGACCGAGCTTCTCGACGAACCTGTGGGTGTTCTCCGACGCGCTGGAGAAGTAGACGAGGCGGGCCACGTCAGGAGACCTGAAGGGTCAGGCGACGGACGCGGAGACCTTGGCCGCGAGCGCGTTGATCTGGTCGGGGCGGAACCCGGACCAGTGGTCGTCGCCGGCGATCACGACGGGGGCCTGGAGGTAGCCGAGGCCACGGACCATCTCGAGGGCTTCCGGGTCTGCGCTGATGTCGACGATCGAGTACTCGATGCCCTTCTTGTCGAGGGCCCGGTAGGTCGCGTCGCACTGGACGCACGCCGGCTTGCTGTAGACCGTGATGCTCATGCGGAGTCTCCTCGAGGTGAGGGGCTGGGGAAGCCCGGAGTGTGCTGTGGTGCGGTGCCGCCGCTGCAGTGGTGACGGCCAAGAAGGCGGGTTCCCCAGAGCTGTGTGGCGTGGTGTGCTGCGGTGTCTGACGCCCTCGCGCGGATTGTGGTGTGGCCTGCGCGCTGGGAGTGAAACCACTATACCTAGTGCCTGGACCTGTTGGCCACCCCTAGAACTTGTAGCGCGTGTCGTGAGAGACACACGGTTGTGGATGGCCTGTGGACAACCTCGACGGGCCCCGTCGCCCCTGCGGGGCAGACGCACGAGCTTTGCCTGGACCACCCGGTCAAGTATCCCCGGGACCTCTGACATCCGGTGGTCAGGTCGATGTCGGACCGGCCCGTCGAGACCCGCCGGAGACTGTCCACCGCCTGTGGACGACGGCTTCCACGGGCGGTGGACAGCGAGGACGAGACGACCGTCACGCACCTCAGGACGCGCGGGTGAAAACAGTCTGCGTGCCACGCGTCCCGGCGTGTCCGGCGAGCGCGGCACCCGGGCGTCGGCACCGCCTGCCCCACGCGTCCCGCCTGGCCCGTGCGTCCCACCTGCCTCGGTGCCACCATCCTCACCAGCTCCGTCCCCGCCCACGAGGTCGCACCGCGAGGGACGAGGTCGCACCACGACAGACGAGGTCGTACAGACACGCCGAACCGTTCCCGTCAGCGGGAGAAGTTGGCGTGTCCGTACGACCTCGCGGTCAGGCGGACGACCTCACGGGCCGCGGGTCAGTACCGGATGTCGTCCTCAGCAGGCACCGTGCCCGTCGTCGCGAGGGTCCGGTACCAGTACGCGGAGTCCTTCCAGGTGCGCTCGAAGGTGTCGTAGTCGACGCGGATGATCCCGAAGCGGCGGTCGTAGCCGTAGCCCCACTCGAAGTTGTCGAGGAGCGACCACGCGAAGTACCCGCGGACGTCGGCCCCGGCGTCGATCGCCGCGCCGACGGCGGCGACGTGGTCGTGCAGGTACGACACGCGCAGCGGGTCGTGCACCCGGCCGTCCTCGGAGACCTCGTCGTAGAACGCCGCACCGTTCTCGGTGATCATCATCGGCTGGTCGGGGTAGGCGTCGCGGACCGTGAGCAACAGCTCGGTCATGCCGGCCGGCTCGATGTTCCAGCCCATCGCCGTGTACGGCCCCGGCTGCTGGATGAACTCGACGTCGGTCACGCCGATCCACGGAGATGCCGCGGACGCACCGTGCCCGTCGTTCTGCGCGGCCTCCCCGTCCCCCTCGAAGTGGCGGACGCGGACCGTCGAGTAGTAGTTGACGCCGAGCACGTCGAGGCGCTGGCGGGTGATCTCGCCGTCGCCGGGGAGGACGAAGCCCCAGTCGGTCACGTGCGCGGTGTCGGCGAGCAGGTCGTCGGGGTATGCCCCGTCGAGGACCGGGCCGAGGAAGGCCCGGTTGGCGAGGGCGTCGATCTTCCGGACCGCGTCGAGGTCGGCCGCCGCGGAGGGGTCGTCCGGGCGGATCACGTGCAGGTTGAGCGTGATCGAGACCTTGGCGGCGTCACCGAGGACCTCACGGATCGCCAGGGCCGCGAGACCGTGGGCGAGGTTGAGGTGGTGGACTGCGGCGAGCGCCGCAGCAGGCTCTGTGCGTCCCGGCGCGTGGACGCCCGAGCCGTACCCGAGGTACGCCGAGCACCAGGGCTCGTTGAGGGTCGTCCACACGTCGATCCGGTCCCCGAGCTCTTCGGCCATGCGGCGGGCGTAGACCGCGAAGGCCTCGGCGGTCGCACGGTTCGCCCAGCCCCCCTCGTCCTCGAGCTCCTGCGGGAGGTCCCAGTGGTAGAGCGTGACGACGGGCTTGATGCCGGCCTCGATGAGGCCGTCGACGAGCGAGGAGTAGAAGGCGATGCCCTCCGGGTTGAACTCACCGGTCCCGCCGGGCTGCACGCGTGACCACGAGATCGAGAACCTGTAGGCGTCGAGGCCGAGGTCCTTGATGTGCTGCACGTCTTCGGCCCAGCGGTGGTAGTGGTCGTCCGCCTGGTCGCCGGTGTCGCCGTTGAGCGTCTTGCCGGGGGTGTGCGAGAACGTGTCCCAGATGGACGGGCCGCGGCCTCCCTCGGTCGCTGCTCCCTCGATCTGGTACGAGGCCGTCGCCGAGCCCCAGACGAAGTCTGCGGGGAACTGGCGGGCGGCGGTGCCTGCTGCGGTCATGACTCTCCTCGATGTGTGCGGCGCTCGTCGTCGAAGCGCTTCGCTCCGACCTTATACGGGTGGGGCCAGGTCGGGCCGGACGCCCCTCGTCGGGGCGTCCGACCCGGGTAGTCAGGACCGCGCGCAGCTGTTGACGGACCTCACGACGGACGCGACGACGTCCGCGGCGGCCAGCTCGGCGACCCGCTCCGCAGAGACCCCGGCCCCGCTCGACACGAGGAAGGTGTGCGCCTCCCCCGGGAGCAGCGAGACGAGCATGTCGTCGACCACCCCGTCGGGCACGATGCGGTCGGCGAGGACCGAGACGTCCAGGGCCAGGGTCGCCGCCGAGACGTCGACCACGAGACCGCCCTCGACCGCACGGAAGGACACGTCGACCGCGGACGGGTCGAGCACGAGGTCCTTGGGCTCGGCGAAGAGGTGGATCTCGCGGACGTCGTCGAGCTCGGCGACGAGCACCTCGCGGGTCGCGTCCCCGGGGGTCGTGAGTGCCGCAGAGAGCGGCACCTCGTGCACGGAGCGCGCGGGCACGGAGACCGAGACCTGCTCGGTCTGGCTCTGCTCGCCGCCGCTCACGTCGAGACGACGCAGCGTCACCTGGCCGTCCCACGCCTCTGCGTGGTCGTTGACCACCACGAGCGTGGGCACGCCGTCGCGCGGCTGGACCGTCAGCAGGCGGTCCGCGTAGGCGTGGCGCAGGGCGTAGAACAGCGGCTTGGGGCGCTCGTCGCCGTCGACCGCAGCCCACGAGGTCACCGGCCAGCAGTCGTTGAGCTGCCAGACGATCGACCCGGCAGTCCGCGGCCAGTGCGAGCGGTAGTGCTCGATCCCGTACTGGACGGCGTGCGCCTGGTTGAGCTGGGTGGTCCAGTGCCAGTCGTCGAAGGCCGACGGCGTGGGAAGGTGCGGCTCGAGGCCTCGGTCGAGCTTGAGGTTGCCGTCGGCGGCCTTCTGGTGGAGCAAGAACTCGGGCGACTCCTTGGTGAGCGCCGCCTCGGGGATCGACCGGGTCAGGGTCGTCCACGCCGGCGGACCCTGGAAGCCGAACTCGGAGCTGAAGCGCGGGACCTGGTCGCGGTACGTGGTGTAGTCGACGCGGTTCCACACCTCCCACTCGTGCCGGGTGCCGTGGTCGGCGTCGTTGGGGTGCACGGCCGGTGCGCCGCTGGCGACCTCGGCCGTGAAGCCCGGGCTGTAGGGCGAGCCGTCGCAGTAGGGCCGGGTCGGGTCGAGCTCGGCGACGATCGCCGGGAACAGCTCCGTGTAGTAGCGGAAGCCCCACGTGCGGCCCTCGAGGTCCTGCTGCCATCCCCAGTCGAGGTAGCCCCAGAGGTTCTCGTTGCCACCGTTCCACAGCACGAGCGAGGCGTGCGGGGTGAGGCGGGCGACGTTCTCGCGCGCCTCGGCCTCCATCTCGGACCAGATCGGCTCTTCTTCGGGGTAGGCGGCGCAGGCGAGGAGGAAGTCTTGCCACACCATGACGCCCCGCTCGTCGCAGACGTCGTAGAAGTCCTCGGTCTCGTAGATCCCGCCGCCCCACACGCGCAGCAGGTTCATGTTGGCGTCGAGGGCCTGGTCGACGCGCCGCTCGAGGCGCTCCCGGGTGATCCGCGTGAGCAGGTGGTCGTCGGGGATCCAGTTGGCCCCCTTGACGAAGACCGGCTGGCCGTTGACCGAGATCGTGAAGGGCGTGCCCTGGTCGTCGGGCGTCGTGTCGAGCTCGACGGTGCGGAAGCCGATGCGCCGCTCATAGGTCTCGAGGGTCACGCCGTCGGTCGTGCCGAGGGTGAGCGAGAGGTCGAAGAGCGGGTGCTCCCCGTAGCCGACGGGCCACCAGAGAGGTGCGCCCGGGACCTCGAGGTGCACGACGGCGGTGGGGTCCCCGGGGACCACCGTCACCGTCGCGACGTGGTCGCCGATCCCGTGGGCGGCTGCGAGCGTGGCCGTGAGGATGACGTCGCCGTGGTGGCGGTCGTCGACACCCCGTCCGAGGTCGACGTGGACGTCGACGTGCCCGGTCCCGTCGGGGCCCACTGTCACGAGCGGCCTGACCTGGGCGAGGTGGGCGAGGGTCCAGCGCTCGAGGCGCACGCCCTTCCAGATGCCTGCGGTCTGGAGGTCGGGGCCCCAGTCCCAGCCGAAGGAGCAGGCCATCTTGCGGACCATGTTGAAGGGGTGGTCGTAGGCGCGCGGACGCAGCACGATCTGGTCGGCGACCTCGCGGGCGTGGGTGAGCGCCGAGCGCAGGTCGACGACCAGGTGGTTCTCGCCGTCAACGACCAGAGCCGCGACGTCGAACCTGTAGCTGCGGTGCTGGTTCGCTGCACGCCCGACCTCGGTGCCGTTGAGGCTGACCGTCGCGACGGTGTCGAGCCCGTCGAAGACGAGCTCGAGCTGCTCGCCGTCGGCCGCAGGGGACGCCGTGAAGGTCGTCTCGTAGCGCCAGTCGACCAGGTGCATCCACGCGAGCTCGGTCTCGTGGAGGTCGAGGTACGGGTCGGGGATCAGACCGGCGTCGAGCAGCGCGGTGTGGGAGGTCCCGGGGACCTGGGCAGGGACGGTGTCCTCGACGAGCCTGGAGGTCAGCTCGGGTGGCACCGGTCCGCCCGTGGCTCGCAGGGTCCATCCTGTGTGCAGCGTCTGGCTGGTCATCTGTGCGTGGGCTCCTGGGTCGAGAGGACGGTGGGGCCGCGAGACGTCGGCGGCTCGGTTCGATGAGGTGCAGGTCGGCGACAGGCCGGCGGGAGGTGGGGGGCAGCGGGCGGCAGACCGACGTCTGCAGCGCACCGGTGCGTCAGGGGTCGGGGGGTCGGTGCTGGCAGGACAGGTCGGGCTCCAGTCCATCCTGGGGCACCTCGCGAGACTTCGTCAACCTTCCTGACGAACCGTCTCGCAGGCCGTCTGCGCATGCTCCTTCCACAATCTTCGGAGAGCGAATAAAGTGGGCTCCAGACCGGTCAGCACACCTGAGACGGAGCAGTCGGACATGGTTCAGGCACAGCGTGGCGCGACGGCGAGCACCTCCGCCGTCGTCGACGCGATCCGTGCCGCCGGGACGATCTCCAGGGTGGGGCTCACGACCGTCACAGGGCTCACCGGTGCGACAGTCTCGACAGTCGTGCGACGACTGATCGACGAGGGCCTCGTGGTCGAGATCGGCCGCGCGGAGTCGACGGGCGGCAAGCCACGGGTGCTGCTCGAGCTCGAGCCGACAGCCCGCTACGCCGCCGGCGTACACCTCGACCACGCGTCGATCACCTGCACGGTGACCGACCTGACCGGCACGCCTGCCGCGATCTCGACCCGTCCTGGCCCCGGGACCGAGCACCCTGCCGCTGTCCTCGAGGCTGTCGCCGCCGAGGTCGACAGGCTCGTCGACGAGGCCGGGGTCGACCGCGAGCGCCTCTTGGGCGTCGGCGTCGTGGCCCCCGGCCCGCTCACCTCCTCGGGAGGCATGCACCGCACCCCGCCGAGCATGCGGCCCTGGACGGACTACCCGATCACCCTCGAGCTCGGACGGCTCACCGGGCTGCCGGTGCTGCTCGAGAACGACGCCACGGCCTCGGCTGTCGGCGAGTACTGGTCTGGCGGGACGGACTCCGAGGGCAGCTTCGCCGTCCTGTACATGGGCACGGGGCTCGGCGCTGGGCTCGTCCTCGACGGTGTCGCGTACCGAGGGTCGAGCGGCAACGCCGGGGAGATCGGTCACACCACGCTCGACCTCGACGGGCCGCTGTGCTGGTGCGGCACACGCGGCTGCGTCGAGGCCCTCGCGGGACCGGCCGCCGTCGTGGCCGAGGTGCGCGCCTCCCCGGGTCTCGCGCGCCAGCTCGGGGTCGCACCGGCAGACGGAGCACCCGCAGGAGAGCCCGGGTCGCCAGCAGACGCCGGCCGCACCGACGACCCTGCCACCGCGGACGACTCTGTGGTCTCGGCCTTCGCCGCCGTCGCCGCAGCTGCCGCCGCCGGCCACCCCGAGGCGCGCCGGATCCTCGACCGCTCGGCGCGCTACGTCGCCGCAGCCGCCCTCAACACCGTGAACCTGCTGGACGTCCGCATGCTCGTCCTCTCGGGGGCCAGCCTCGCTGCGGCCGGTGACGTGTACCTGCCCGTCGTCCGCGACCTCTTGTCCGCAGCACTCTTCGCCCGGGGCGACCACCCCGTCGACGTGCGGCTGTCCCGAACAGCCGCGAGCGCCCCGGCCGTCGGCGGCGCGGCCCTCGTGCTGCAGTCCCACCTCGTGCCGACGCTGGCACCCACTGCACACCCTCGCCCCAGCGCCCCGCTGAGCGAGATCTCCACCCTGTCGACGTAGGAGTCACCGATGACCTCACCTGCCAACAGCTGGCTGACCACCCCCACGCACCTCGACTGGCTCGACGAGCACGCCCGCAGCCTGCTCGCCTTCGGGTCAGGGTTCGTCAGCCCGCAGGGCGGTGCCGGGTGGCTGACGGACGACGGGACCCTCGACGCCGAGCGCGGGGTCTTCACCTGGATCACCTGCCGGATGGCGCACGTCTACGGGCTGGGTGCACTGCTCGGCGTCCCCGGGGACCGCCCGCTCGCCCAGGCTGCCCTCGACGCGCTGCGCGGCCGGCTGCACGACGACGTGCACGGCGGCTGGTTCGCCTCGGTCGCAGCCGACGGGACCGTCGACACGACCAAGAGCGGGTACGCGCACGCCTTCGTGGTGCTGGCCGCGAGCACGGGTGTGGTGGCCGGGCTCGACGGCGCGCGGGAGCTCCTCGACGACGCTCTCGACGTGCTGGACACGCGGTTCTTCGACGCCGAGACAGGTCTGCACGTGGACGAGTGGGACGAGTCGTGGTCGACCCTCGACCCCTACAGGGGTGTCAACGGGAACATGCACGCCGTCGAGGCGCTGCTCGCCGCGGCCGACGTGACAGGTGACGCCCGGTGGCGCGAGCGTGCCCTCGGGATCGCCCGGTACGTGGGCGTCGAGTGGGCGCCCGGCAACGGGTGGCGGATCCCGGAGCACTTCGACGAGGCCTGGGTGCCCCAGCCCGACCTCAACGAGGCCACACCGGACGACCCCTTCAAGCCCTACGGTGCGACGGTCGGCCACGGCATCGAGTGGGCACGGCTGTTCCTCAACCTGTCGGCCGGGCTGGGCGCGGACGCACCCGACTGGCTCGTCCCCGCGGCGCAGGAGCTCTACGCCCGCGCCGTCGCCGACGGCTGGCGCGAGAGCACCCCGGGAGCCCACGGCTTCGTGTACACGACGGGCTGGGACGGAGAGCCCGTCGTCGAGACCCGCATGCACTGGGTCGCCGCCGAGGCCGTCGGCGCGGCGGCGTCCCTGTTCAAGGCGACGGGCGAGGCCCGCTACGCCGCCGACTACGAGCGCTGGTGGGACCACGTCGCCGCGGTGTTCCTCGACGGCGAGCACGGCTCGTGGCACCACGAGCTCGACGCGACGAACACGCCGACCGCGAAGGTCTGGCCCGGCAAGCCCGACATCTACCACGCCTTCCAGGCGACGCTGTTCCCCCAGCTCCCGCTGGCTCCGTCGCTCTCGGTCGCGCTGCGCGACGGGCTGCTGCGCAGCTGAGGCTGCTCGGCCCCGCACGCGGGACGCCGAGCGCCGAGCCTGAGGGCCCCCCTGGGCCCAGGCTCGGTGCTCGTGCTCGTGCTCGTGCTCGTACCCGTGCTCGTCAGACCTGGACGACCAGCACGTCATCCTCTCCGTCAGCCTCGACGCGCGCCCCTCCCACCTCGACAGCCCAGGCGCTGCGTCGCTGCGACTCGACCCTGCGGACCTCGACGGACCCGCCCGTGCGCTCGACCGTGAACCTCGCCGCGACGTCGCCGTCGTGCTCGCTCGAGGGGACGACCACCTCGCTGCTGTGCCCGTCGGCCAGCTCGAAGAGGCGCAGCGTGACACCGTCCGCCCAGTCGTAGTCGGGCCTGTCGGAGCGTGCCCCGACCGGGAGCACGCGCCCCGGCCGGACGAGCAGGGGCAGGGAGTCGAAGCCGTGGTGCTCCTCGACCCACCGCGGGCCGACCACGGTCTCCCCGCTCAGCAGGTGCGTCCACGTCCCCTCGGGGACGTAGAAGGAGACCGTGCCCTCGGCCGAGAACACCGGGGCCACCAGCAGGCTGTCGCCGAGCATGTACTGGGTGTCGACGGTCGCGGCGGTCCGGTCGGCCGGGAGCTCGAGCATCATCGGTCGCATGACCGGCAGACCACGGGTGTGCGCGAGCTCGCCCAGCCTGCCGAGGTACGGCATGAGCGACATCTTCAGGCGCGTGAACTGGCGGGTGACGTCGACGGCCTCGTCGTCGAAGGCCCACGGCACGCGGTACGAGCTCGACCCGTGCAGCCGCGAGTGCGAGGACAGCAGACCGAAGGCCGCCCAGCGCTTGAAGACCGCCGGGTCGGGTGTCCCCTCGAAGCCGCCGATGTCGTGGCTCCAGTACCCGAAGCCCGACAGCGCGAGCGAGAGCCCGCCGCGCAAGGACTCGGCCATCGAGACGAAGGTCGACTCGCAGTCACCGCCCCAGTGCACGGGGAACTGCTGGCCACCGGCCGTCGCGGCCCGGGCGAAGAGCACGGCCTCGCCCTCGCCGCGCTCGGCCACGAGCAGGTCGAAGACGCACTTGTTGTACAGGTGCGCGTAGTAGTTGTGCATGGCCTGCGGGTCTGAGCCGTCGTGCCACACGACGTCTGTCGGGATGCGCTCGCCGAAGTCCGTCTTGAAGCAGTCGACGCCCTGGTCGAGCAGCACCTTGAGCTTGCTCTGGTACCAGGCTGCGGCGTCAGGGTTGGTGAAGTCGACCAGGGCCATGCCGGCCTGCCACATGTCCCACTGCCACACGTCGCCCTGCGGCGTGGTCACGAGGTACCCGAGCTCGCGCGCCTCGGCGAAGAGGTGGGAGCGCTGGGCGATGTACGGGTTGATCCACGCGGAGATCTTCAGCCCCTTGGCCCGCAGCCGGGCGAGCATGCCCTCGGGGTCGGGGAAGGTCGCCGGGTCCCACACGAAGTCGCACCAGTGGAACTGGCGCATCCAGAAGCAGTCGAAGTGGAACACCGACAGCGGGATGTCGCGCTCGGCCATCCCGTCGATGAAGCCCGTCACCGTCTGCTCGTCGTAGTCGGTCGTGAAGGAGGTCGACAACCACAGCCCGTAGGACCAGGCGGGCACGCGGGCCGGTCGGCCGGTGAGGGCCGTGAGCTTGTCGAGGATCTCCGCAGGGCTCGCCCCGTAGATCACGTAGTACTGCAGGTGCTGGCCCTCGACGCTGAACTGGGTCCGCGAGACCACCTCGGTGCCCACCTCGAAGGAGACCCTGTCCGGGTGCGCGACGAAGACTCCGTAGCCCGCGTCGGAGAGGTAGAAGGGCACGTTCTTGTAGGCCTGGTCGCTCGCCGTGCCACCGTCCTCGTTCCAGATGTCGATCGACTGGCCGTTCTTGACGAAGGGCCCGAACCGCTCGCCGAGGCCGTAGACGTGCTCGCCGACCCCGAGCGTCAGCTGCTCGTGGACAAAGCTGCGACCGTCGTCCCTCGAGACGATGCCCACGCTGCGCGGGGTCGACGACGTCAGGACGCGGCCGTCGGCCACGAACTCGACACCCCAGGCGCCGTCGGTCGAGACCCGCGCCGTGAGCGCCCCCGAGGTGATGCTCGCGACAGGGTCGCCGTCGACCACGGGCGCGATGGCCTTGGCGTCCCCGGGGGTGCGGGTGACGTCGAAGGACGGACCACGGTCGAGCACCCCCTGGAAGTGCTCGATCCGCACGCCCACGACGTCGTCGGCCGGGGTGTCGAAGGTGACGGTCACCTGGGGCCGGTTGAGGGTGTCGCCGCGGGTCTGGATCCGGGCGGTCGGGGCGAAGACCGTGAGCCGGGCCCCGTCCGCGGTGTCTTCGGCGACGACGTCGTCGACCGAGCCCGGGCGCAGGATGGAGACTCCGGGCAGGACCTGCCAGTAGCCGTCGGTGAACTTCATGAGGGCCTCTCGGTGAGCACTAGGACGTCCACGGGTGGGACGACGGCCGAGCCTCTGTGCACGGCGCTGGTGAGGAGGTCGGTGAGCGGGGTGCTCCCGACCGGGACGGAGACCGGCGAACCGGTGTGGTTGAGCAGGAAGAGCAGGTCGCCGCGGCGCACGGCCTCGACGCCGAGCCGCGCGGCAGGGGTGCCGAGCGCGGACAGGGTGCCGCTCTCGCGCAGGACCTCGGCCAGGACCGCGTCGAGCGCGGCGTCGGGGAGCAGCGCACCGACGTACCAGGCGCGGCCGGCGCCCGAGCGACGACGGACCACGACTGGGGCACCGGACAGACCGGCCGGCGCGCTGCTGCTGGCGACCACGACGGCCTCGACGGCCTCTGCGGTCAGGCCGCTGCCGTCAGCGCCGTGGGCGGCTTGGGTGCCTTCGGTGCCGTCAGCGCCCTCACCGCCGTCGAGCCGCAACCTCTCGACGTAGGAGTCGACGTGCGCGATGCCGGGAAGCACACCGTCCGGCCCGGCCCACAGGTCGGAGACGACGTCGAGGCCGTGGTCGTCGAGCGGCAGCCACTCTTCGCCGCTCGCACCGACGAGGTCCGCGAGCTGGACCGGGAACCGGCCCGGGCGCACGTGCGCGTCACGTGTGGCGACGTCGCTGAAGGGCCCCAGGACGAGCGTCCCGCCGCCCGCGACGAAGGCCCGCAGGTTCGCGGCGTCAGGCTCGTCGAGCAGGTAGAGGTTCGGGGCGAGCACC
Organism: Sanguibacter biliveldensis; assembly: GCF_033798665.1. NCBI lineage: Bacteria > Bacillati > Actinomycetota > Actinomycetes > Micrococcales > Sanguibacteraceae > Sanguibacter > Sanguibacter biliveldensis. The sequence goes on along the minus strand of NZ_CP138359.1, from coordinate 1,160,726 downwards.
AGGTCGTACTCCCCCAGCGCGTCTCCCGGGCGGACCAGGTCGACCGCGACGCCGCGCTCCCACAGCGCCCTGTGCCACCGGCGGACCTCGTCGACCACGCGCAGCCGCCGGGTCGGCCCGGCCTCGCCCTCGGCGGCCCACCAGCTCGACCAGTCGACGGCGATCGCCACGGTCGCCCGCGAGCGCCCGCCGACCACGGGCCGCAGCCGCGCGAGGTCCGCGCCGAGGCCGACGACGCCGCGGTGCACGGCGGTGTCGGCTCCGGCGTGCGGGAGCATCGCCGAGTGGAAGCGCTCGGCCCCCGCGCGCGAGGCGCGCCACTGGAAGAAGCAGATGCCGTCTGCACCGTGCGCCACGGCCTGGAGGGACTCGAGCCGCATCCGCGCGGGCGTCTTGGGGACGTTGTGGTCGCGCCAGTTGACCGCGCTCACGGCCTGCTCCATGAGGAGCCACGGCGCTCCCCCGCCCAGGGACCGCATGAGGTCCTGGGTCAGGGCAGCCGAGGCGAGCGAGGTGGGGTCGACAGGGTCCGGGTACGCGTCGTCCGAGACGACGTCGAGGTCCTGCGCCCAGGACCAGTAGTCGACGAGCGGGAAGAACCCCATGAAGTTGGTCGTCACGGGGCGGCGGGGGTCCCGCTCGCGGATGATGTCGCGCTGCTCCCTGTACACCGCACGCAAGGCGTCCGAGGTGAAGCGCCGGAAGTCGAGCTCTTGGGTGGGGTTGATGAGGTACGGCGCCCGACGGGGCGGGACGACCTCCTCCCACCGGCTGTACCGCTGGCTCCAGAACGTGGTGCCCCAGGCCTCGTTGAGACCGTCGAGCGAGCCGTAGCGCTCGTCGAGCCACGTGCGGAAGGCGAGGGCCGTGGCGTCCGAGTGGCACACCTGCCCGAGCTCGTTGCCCACGTGCCACATCCGGACCGCCGGGTGCTCGACGTACCTGTCGACGAGGTCGCGGGTGATGTCCCGGGCGAAGCTGCGGTACACCTCCGACGACGGGCTGAACTGGTTCCGGGAGCCGTAGGTGAGGCGCACCCCGTCGCGGTCGACCGGGAGGGTCTCGGGGTACAGGTGGCCCATCCACGGTGGCGGTGACGCCGTCGGGGTCGCGAGGTCGACGGCGATGCCGTGCGCGTGCAGCAGGTCGAGGACCTCGTCGAGCCAGCCGAAGCTGCGCTCGCCGGGTCGTGGCTCGAGCAGAGCCCACGAGAAGACCCCGACGGTCACGAGGTTCACGCCCGCCGCCTGCATGAGGCGGGCGTCCTCGAGCCAGGTCTCGCGGTCCCACTGCTCAGGGTTGTAGTCCCCGCCGTAGAGCAGACCGAGCTCGTCGGTGAGCGTGGCCAGGGTCGGGCGCGTCGCTGCGTCAGGTGCCCTGCTCGCGTGGTCCGTCATGCGTGTCTCCTCCGAGCTCCGGCGTCCTCGGCGAGCCTGCGGAAGACCGTCGGCTCGTCGTCGAAGCGCTTCAATGATTGTAGGGGCTGCATCACTGCGCAGCTGTCCTCTCTTCTGTCTCGTGCCAACGTTCTGACAGAGGACGACGGGGCGAAGAACCGTCGAAATACTGTCGTCGAGGGCCCCGCTCCCCTACGCTGAGCCTGCGCGCAGCGCACGTCTGGCACCCGGCCGCCGGGGCCCAGGCCGACCGTCAGACCGAGGAGCACCCCGTGGCCACCATCGACGACGTCGCCCGTACGGCCGGTGTCTCTACCTCGACCGTGTCCTACGTGCTGAGCGGCAAGCGACCGATCTCGGCACCGACCCGGCTGCGCGTCGAGAAGGCCATCCGCGAGCTCGGCTACCGCCCGCACGCCGGTGCGCGGGCCCTCGCCTCGAGCCGTACCCAGGTCATCGCGCTCATGGCTCCGCTGCGGGTCGACGTCGACGTGAGCGTGATCATGCAGTTCGTCACCGGCGTGGTCACCGCCGCCCGGACCTACGAGCACGACGTGCTGCTCCTGACCCAGGACGACGCCGCCGGGCTCGACAGGGTGGCCAGCGGGTCGATGGTCGACGCCCTCGTGGTCATGGACATCGAGGACGACGACCCGCGCGTCCCGCTGCTGGCGACGCTGCGCCAGCCGACGGTGCTCATCGGCCTGCCGCACGAGGCTGCAGGCCTGAGCTGCGTCGACCTGGACTTCGAGGGCGCCGGACGGCTCGCCGTCCGCCACCTCGCAGCCCGCGGGCACAGGGCCGTCGGCCTGGTCGGCTCGCCGCCCGCCGTGCTCGAGCGCCACACCTCGTACGCCGAGCGCATCTTGCGGGGCTTCCGCAGCGAGGCGCAGTCGCTCGAGGTGCAGTCCGGGCACGTGGCGTGCGAGTCGTCGCCGAGCGGCGCACGTGCCGCCGTCGACGCCCTGCTGGCCGCCGTGCCTGATGTCACCGCCGTGGTGGTCCACAACGAGGTCGCCCTCCCGTTCGTCGTCTCTGCGCTCCACGACCGCGGGCTGCGCACACCGCAGGACGTCTCCGTCCTCGCGGTGTGCCCGCCCGAGGTGGCCGAGTCGCAGCCTGTCCCGCTCAGCTCGATCGACCTGCCTGCGCACACGATCGGCGCCGTCGCGGTCGAGATGGTCATGGCCCGTCTGGACCAGGACCACCCCGCCGAGACCCGGCTGCTCACCCCACGGGTGGTCGACCGCGGCAGCGTGCTCGACCGGGCTGCCGTGCCCGACCAGAGCGTCAGCCCTTGATCGCCCCGAAGATCACGCCCTTGGTGAAGTGGCGCTGCACGAAGGGGTAGACCAGCAAGATCGGCACGATCGCCAGGACCATCACGGCCATCTGGATCGGCAGACCTGTCACCGCCCCCGAGGCCACGTCCACCTGGCCCGTCCCGCTGCCCGGCAGCGTGACGCCCTGGAGGACGTAGGACCGCAGGACGAGCTGCAGTGGCCACTTCTCGTTGTCGTTGATGTAGAGGATCGCGTTGAAGAACGCGTTCCAGTACCCGACCCCGTAGAACAGCGCCACGACAGCCGTCGCGGCCTTGGACATCGGCAGCACGAGCGACCCGAGGATCCGCCAGTCGCCCGCACCGTCGATGCGCGCGGCGTCGAGGATGGCCGGCTCGATCCCCATGAAGAAGTTCCGCAGGATCAGCACGTTGAAGGCCGACACCGCCCCTGGCAGGATGAGCGCCCAGTAGGAGTCGATGAGCCCGAGCTCGCTCACGAGCAGGTACGTGGGGATGAGCCCGGCACCGAAGAACATCGTGATGAGGAAGACGAAGAGGATCGGCCGGTGGCCGAAGGAGTTCGACCGCGACAGCCCGTAGGCCGCGAGGATCGAGACGACAGTCGAGATCACCGTGCCGACAGCGGTGATCCCGATGCTGACGATCGTCGCCCGCGTGACGATCCCTCCGCTGAGGATCTGCTTGTAGGCGTTGAGGGTCATCTCCCCCGGGACCACGACGAGACCACCGGCGCGCAGCGTCTCGGCCTGCGTCGACAGGCTGGTCAGGACCACGGTGTACAGCGGGAAGACCACGACGAGCACCATGACGGCGAGGGTGAGGAACTTCAGGCTCGCGCCGACGGGGGTCGGTGGTTCTTCCCACACCGGACGGTGCTGGGACTGGAACCGGCGTCTCTTGCGCGGGGCCGGTGGCCCGGAGCCCCGGCTGTCGTCGACGACGTCGGAGGGCAGGACGGCCACGGAGGCCGAGAGCTCAGGTGATTGTCCGCTCATGCTCGCTTGTACACTCCCGATTCTCCGAAGACGTGCGCCAGCTTGTTGGCCCCGAGGACCAGCCCGAGGCTGACGACCCCCTTGACCAGACCGGCCGCGGCGGCGAAGCTCCAGTCGCCGTAGACGACCCCTTGGTAGTAGACGAAGGTGTCGATGACCTCGGAGACCTCGGCCCCGACAGCCCCGCGCTGGAGGATGAGCTGCTCGAAGCCGACGGTCAGCGCGTCGCCGAGACGCAGGATGAGCAGCAGGATGATGACGGGCTTGAGCGCGGGCAGCGTGATGTGCCACATGCGTCGCCACCGGCTCGCCCCGTCGACGGCCGAGGCCTCGTACAGCTCGGGCGAGACCGTGCTGAGCGCCGCGAGAAAGATGATGATCCCCCAGCCGGCGTCCTTCCACACGGACTGCATGGTGATGAGCAGGAGGAAGGTGTCCGGGTTGGTCATGAGGTCGAAGCCCTGGTGACCGTGCGCCCGCAGCGTCTGGTTGATCAGGCCGGCCCCGCCGAAGATCTGCTGGAACAGCGTCACCACGAGCACCCACGAGAAGAAGTGCGGCAGGTAGACGATCGACTGGATCGTCGTGCGGATCCGGGGTGTGATGACCGAGTTGAGCAGCAGCGCCAGGACGATCGGCACCGGGAAGAAGAACACCAGCTGGAAGGCGGTGATGGTCAGCGTGTTGCCGACGGCGTTGAGGAACAGCGGGTTGCTGAAGACCCTCTCGAAGTTGGACCAGCCGGCCCAGCTGCTGTTGAAGAACCCGGAGTACGGCGAGTAGTTCTGCCACGCGATGACGTTGCCGAGCATCGGGATGTAGGCGAACACGACGAGCAGGCCGACAGCCGGCAGCGTCATGATGAGCAGCGAGCGGTCGCGGCGCAGGCGGGTGCGCCAGCCGATCTTGCGCTGGACGACCGGGGTCCGCGCAGGGGGCGGGGCCGGTGTCCCCGCTCCGCTGCGTGCCCCGTCCTTCACGTCGGACGCCGTCACTGCTTGTCCAGGATGTCCTGGTAGAAGGTCCGCAGCTCGTCGCCGCCGGCCGACTTCCACGTGGCGATCGCCGCGTCGAGGTCGGAGAGCGACTTCCGGCCGCGCGAGATGTCCTTCTCGAGGTCGACGAAGGGCTGCGCGATCGAGGCGTACTGCTGCGGCTCGGAGATCTGCTGGCCGAAGAACACCGGCTCGGTGACGAACTCGGAGGCCGCAGCCTGCCAGGTCGACGAGGCCTCGACGTACCCGGGGTACTGCACCCGGGTGTTCGCGATCGGACCGTCCACGAGGAAGATGTACGTCGGCTGCAGCTCGGTCGCCGCGAGGTCGGTCGGCACGGGCAGCCCCTGCGCGTCCCGCGTGAAGTGCACTCCCTCGACGCCGTTGTTGACGACGTCGAACTCCGTCGTGCCGAAGGGGGCCGCGAGGACGTCGGCAAGCGAGAGCAGCTCTTTGATGCGGGCCTCGTCGTCGGACTTCTTGAGGAAGGAGAAGATGTTGGCGGGGTTGCCCTTGAACAGGACCGGCGTCCCGCCGTCGCCTGCGAAGGGGGCGAAGGGCTGCTGCCAGAACTCCGGGTTGCTCGCGAGGTTGTCGCGCAGCGCCTCGTGCCACGAGCCGAGGCCGTCGTTGGCGATGAGGGTCTTGCCGGACTGGAAGCGCTGCTTCGCGTCGCCGCTCTGGTCGGCGACGGCGTCGGGGTGGACCACACCCGCGGCGAAGACCGACGCGTTCCACTCGAGGGCCGCGCGGTACTCCTCGCTCTCGACCCTGTGGACCAGCTTCCCGGCGTCGTCGAGCTTCCACTTGGGCGGGACCGCGAAGATGATCGCCGCGCTGTTCCACAGGTCTTCGGTGCCCCAGCGGCCGGCGTTCGTGTCGGTGATCTCGACGGCGAGGTCGAGCAGGTCCTGCGCGCTCGTGACGTCGGGGGTGATGCCGAGACCGTCCAGGACGTCCTTGCGGTAGAAGATCGCGTCGGTGAGGATCTCGCCCGGGAACGGCAGGCCGTAGAGCTTGCCGTTGAAGACGCAGTACCTCCAGGCGTCGGTCGGGATGTTCGCGAGGTTCGGGTAGTCCTTGACCTTGTCGCCGCCGAGGTAGGGCGTGAGGTCCTGGAAGACGTTGCCGACGATCTCGCTGCCGAAGCGCGGCGGGAGGTTCCACGTCGGGACGCAGACCCAGTCCGGCACGTCGCGGGACGAGGCGAGCACCGTCGCGAGCTTGTCGCCGTAGGTGTTGCCGTCGGTGATCTGGAAGTCGATGGTCGACCCGAGCATCTCGTCGACGGCCGCGTAGTACTGGTTCCCGGACTTCGGCGGGATGGTGCCCCACAAGGGGGTCATCGCCGTGAAGGCCGTGCCCTTGCCGGGCGGCGTCGGGACAGACTGCACCAGCTCGGCGGGCAGCGTCGCGAACCCGGGCGTCGAGCCGTTGACGCTCGGGAAGTCAGGCTTCGCGTACTCGATCGGTACGTAGGTGGGGATGACGTCGGCGCCGGCTGCGACATAGCCGGTCGTCGGACCGGCGGACGAGCCGCCGCAGGCGGACAACAGGGACGGGACCCCGACGACGGCCGCTCCTGCGGCCAGCATGCCGAGGAAGGACCGTCGGTCGACCTGGAGGTCCATGAGGCGTCGATCGGTTCTGGTGTTCATGAGGGCGTCCTTCACTACGGTGTGTGGTTCGCGGCACGTCGATGTGCGTTCTCAAGGTCTGATCTTCGTCGAAGCGGTTCGACGGAAGGGACTTTACGACAGTTCGATGGTGCAGACAAGGGTTGGCAGCTGGCACTGAGAAACCTTCCAGAGCCTCGGTTTTTGGCGTCAACCAGCCGAAGAGGACACGAGGCGCCGGAAATCCAGACGCGACGACCAACCGACTCTGGTCATCGAACCGTTTCGAGGGCTACCCTGTCTGCACCTCGACCGAAGGACACCACAGTGCACCTCCAGGCAGACGACGACGTCAGGCCGACGACCGAGACCCACCCCGCCGGACCACCCGGCCCGACAGCGCCCGCAGACGGCCCAGGCCTCTCGGCGCGCAGCACCGAGCCTGGCGACCCCGGTGCCGCCGCAGCCCCCTCGGACAGCTCTTTCGCGCGGCGCGCCCGCACTCTCGTGGGGCAGATGACCCTCGCGGAGAAGATCGCCTCGCTCCACCAGGCCGTCCCAGCGCTCCCCAGGCTCGGGCTCGCCGCGTTCCGCACCGGGACAGAGGCGCTCCACGGTGTCTCCTGGCTCGGCACCGCGACGGTGTTCCCGCAGCCCGTCGGGCTCGCGGCCAGCTGGGACACCGACCTCGTCCGACGCGTCGGCGACGCCGTCGCGACCGAGGTGCGCGCCAAGCACGCCGCCGACCCGACAGTGAGCCTCAACGTGTGGGCTCCGGTCGTCAACCCGCTCCGGAACCCTCTGTGGGGTCGCAACGAAGAGGGCTACTCCGAGGACCCGGCGCTCACGGCCGAGATCGCGACCGCCTTCTGCTCAGGTCTGCGCGGCGACCACCCCGCCTTCTGGAAGACCGTCCCGACCCTCAAGCACTTCCTCGCCTACAACAACGAGGTCGACCGCGCCGTCACCAGCTCCCAGCTCCGGCCCCGCGTCCTGCACGAGTACGAGCTCCCGGCCTACCGAGGACCGGTCGAGGCAGGCGTCGTCGGCGCCGTGATGCCCTCGTACAACCTCGTCGACGGACGACCCAACCACGTCGCCCGCGAGCTGCTCGACGAGCTGAGGTCCTGGACACCGGCGTCGCTCCTCGTGGTCTCCGACGCCGCGGCACCGAGCAACCTCGTCGAGGGCGAGCGGTACTTCACCTCGGGGGCCGAGTCGCACGCCGCGGCGCTGCTGGCCGGCGTAGACTCCTTCACCGACCACGACACAGACTCTGGCCCGACGGTCCGCGACGTGACCGCCGCGCTCGAGGCCGGACTGCTCACCGAGGACGACGTCGACAGGGCCGTCGTACGCCTGCTCGAGCTCCGCCTGCGCACGGGCGAGCTAGATCCTGACCTCGACCCCTACGCCTCGATCCCCGCGGACGCGATCGACCTCCCTGAGCACCGAGCCCTCGCGCGCGAGGCGACAGCCGCCGGGGTCGTGGTGCTCGCCAACGACGGGATCCTCCCGCTGCTCGGACCGGACCGCGCCGCGCCGCGCCAGGTAGCCGTGGTGGGCCCGCTCGCCGAACGGGTCCTGCACGACTGGTACTCCGGCACTCCCCCGTACCTGTCCGACCTCGGCTCCGCTCTCGCCGACAGACTGTCTGACGCCGAGGTCACTGTGGTCGACGGCGCCGACAGGATCGGTCTGCGGGCGCGCAGCACAGGGACCTATCTCTCGGTCAGCGAGCCTGACGGAACCGTCACGGCCTCGGCCGAGCGCTGCGACCTCACCGCCCAGCTCGACGTGACCGACTGGGGGCACGGTGTCGTGACCCTGCGCAGCGCGGCCACCGACGCCCTCCTCAGCGGCGGGTCCTGGATCGTCCGGGCCGACGCGAGCCGGGTCGGCGGATGGGTGGCCCAGGAGACCTTCCGGCTGCACAGGCACACCGACGGAGCGTGGTCTGTCCAGCACGTCGGCTCCGGACGCTGGCTGCGCGTGCAGCACGGGTCCCTGACCCTGGTCACCGACGCGACCACCCTCGAGGACGCCGAGCGCTTCGACCTGCGCACCGTCCGGTCGGGCGAGGCGGCCGTCGCCGAGGCCGCGGGTGCTGCGGACGTCGTGGTCGTCGCCGTCGGCAACGACCCGCACGTCCTGGGCCGCGAGACCGAAGACCGCCCCGACCTCGACCTGCCCCGGGCCTCCCAGGAGATCTGGCGTGCTGCGGTCGAGGCGAACGACCGTGCTGTGCTCGCGGTCGTCTCGAGCTATCCCTACGCGCTGGGCGATGCCGCCGAGCAGGCCGCCGCGGTCGTCTGGTCCTCGCACGCCGGCCAAGAGCTCGGACCGGGCCTGACGGACGTGCTGGTCGGAGACGTCGAGCCGACAGGCCGGCTGACGCAGACGTGGGTGGCGAGCACCGCCGACGCCGGCGACATCCTCGACTACGACATCGTCTCGGCGAAGAGCACGTACTGGTACGACGAGACAGCGCCGCTCTACGCCTTCGGTCACGGTCTCGGGTATGCAGGAGCCTCCTACGGTCGCACGACCTCGCCGAGCAGCGTCGAGGTCGTGGCCGACGGTCACGTCGCCCCCTTCGACGTGTCGGTCGAGGTGACCAACACCGGAGACCGGCCACTGCACGAGCTCGTCCAGGTGTACGTCTCGCTGCCCGACCAGCACCCTGCTGGCCGCCGTCGACGGCTCGGCGGGCATCACCGTGTCGTCCTCGCCCCCGGCGAGTCACGCCGCGTCGAGGTGACCGTAGACCCAGCCTCGCTCGCCACCTGGGACGCTCATCACGACAGGTGGCAGACAGCGCCCGGGAGCTACAGGCTGGACCTCGGACGCTCGAGCGTCGACGTCAGGTCCGTCGAGTCCGTCGAGGTCGTCGGGCCGCACGCGCCGTCGCTCGGGCTGGGTGATACGGTCTCCGCCATCGCCTTCGACACCGTGCGTAACCTCGACCTCGTGCCATGGAGCCCACTCCACGGCACGGCGCTCGGTGTCCGACGAGGGGCGCGCAACGGCGAGGCGGTCTACTCGCGTGTCGACCTGGAGGATGTCACGGAGGTCCGGTTGTCCGCAGCCCGCTGGTCCGGCAGCCCTGGGCCGTCCAGAGACCGGGCGACCCTCTCGCTCGTCCTGCCCGACGGGACTCGCTCCGGGTCTCTCACTCTCCCGGCCGCGACCGAGGTCTGGACGGAGGTCGTCCTCCCCGTGCCGGAGTCGGCTCGACGGCTCGGAGACCTGACCGTGAGGCTCGAAGGCAGCGCACGGATCGCCCACCTCGATCTCGCCGGGCCTCAGGTCTGAGAGGTGCAGACGCCGCATCGCCCGGACGGCGTGTCCCCGTCAGGCTTAGTCAGGAGAAGGGACTGAGCTGCTCCAGGAATGAGGGTTCACCGTCGACGGTGACCTCACGGAGCATCGCCTTGCCCTGGGCGTCGGCGTCTGGCCAGTACACGTCCTCGTGACCGAGCTCGATGCCACAGACGACAAAGGCACGCCCCGCACGCTCCTCGTCGTCCTCGTCCTCGATCGGCACGCCGAGCTTGGTCACGATGCATGACCGCATCTCCTCGTGCTGCTCGCGGCTGAGCGAGAGCTCAGGGTCGAAGGGAAACTCCGTCGGCTCGGCCGCCCCCGGTGGCTGCGTGCCCTCAAGACCTGCATCCCCGCCGTCGGGGGCACTGCAGCCCGACAGGACGAGACCAGCAAGAGCGATGATGACAGCACCCAGGACATGAAGCCTGGAGGCACCCGGTGTCGAGAGAACCCCGCAGGTGGAAGATCTATGACTCACTGGGCGACGTCCTCGTCCGGGCTGACTGTGCGGGCAGTCATGACCGTAGACGGGCGCGTCGGTCTCATCGGCAGCCCGGTGCAGAGCTCAGAGGCGCTACTCGGAAGATGCGCGAGACAGTGCCAGGACCTGAGTGCAGAAACGCGTCCGCTAGGGGATCAGCTCGCCCCTAGCCCGCCGCGAGCGGTCAGAACAGCCGCGAGTCCACGTCGTCGACGCCGCGCATGGCGTCGTAGTCGAGGACGAGGCAGGCGATGCCACGGTCTGTCGCGAGGGTGCGGGCCTGCGGTTTGATCTCCTGGGCGGCGTAGACGCCGCGGACCGGGCGGAGCATCGGGTCCCTGTTGAGCAGCTCGAGGTAGCGGGTCAGCTGCTCGACGCCGTCGATGTCGCCACGGCGCTTGATCTCGACGGCCACGGTGCCGCCCGACGCGTCACGAGCCAGGATGTCCACAGGACCGATTGCCGTCGGGAACTCGCGGCGGACCAGCGAGTGGCCCGTGCCGAGCAGCTCGATCTGCGCGGCGAGCATGGCCTGGAGGTGGGCCTCGACGCCGTCCTTGATGAGGCCGGGGTCGATGCCCAGGTCGTGCTTGGAGTCGTGGATGATCTCGTGCAGCTCGATCTCGAGCCTGTCGTCGCTCTTCGCGTGCTGCACGGCCCAGACCTCGCTCACCCCGCGCTCGGAAGCCTCGGCGTCGGGCGCGGAGACGAGCATGGAGCAGGGCGGGCTCATCCAGTTGAGCGGTTTGTACGAGCCGCCGTCGGAGTGCAGCAGCACGCTGCCGTCGGCCTTGACCACGAGCAGCCGGGTCGCGAGCGGCAGGTGCGCCGAGAGCCTCCCCGTGTAGTGGGCCGAGCACCGGGCGACGACAAGACGCACAACAGACTCCTAGGTCGGGATCGCGGGGGTCCGAGCCAGGCGCTTCAGCCTGCTCAGACGACGTAGTGGCGGATGTTCGGTGGGGCTGCCTCGATCCACGAGGCCAGCCCGGAGTACGCGTCCCTCGACATGCTGAGGTCGAAGACCATCTCACGGTACCGGCACTGGACCAGATAGTGGTCCGGCTGGCCGGCCTGGTCGAGCGGGACGCGGCCTGTCACGACGAGGTCGTCACGCAGCCACTCGTGCTTGGGCGCGGGCCACAGGGACCTCGCACGCCACCAGACCAGCCGGTCCGCGCGGTACACCCCGAAGCCTGAGCTCCACGGCCCGCCGGCCACGTCGTCCGTCCGCAGGCGCAACGAGGCCGAGAAGGACCCGATGTGCCCGGAAAGAGCACGGAGCCGTGAGAACACCAGGGCCACCCCGAGCAGGGCTGCTACCAGCAGCCCCGCCAGGACGACCCAGAGTGTTGTCACGGCTCCGTCAGTTCCCTGTGCCTGCCGTCAGCGCTTCGCGCCGATGGAGACGTCCAGGTCCGTCGCGTCCACGACGACGGTCACGGTGTCGGAGTCGACCGAGAGGAAGCCCCCGGAGATCCCGACCGTGACGTCGTCGCCGTCGACAGCGGTCACCCGCACGACGCCGTCCCGCAGGACGGACAGCAACGGGGTGTGGCCGGCGAGGATGCCGATCTCACCGTCGGCCGCGGGTGCGCTGACCTGCTTGGCCGCGCCGGACCAGACCTTGCGGTCTGCTGCGACGAGGTCGACCTCGAGCTGTGCCACGTTCTACTCCTTGCGTTCAGTGCGGTCCTGTCGGGTCGTACAGCGTCAGACGCCGTACTCCTTCTGGATCCGCGCCCAGTTGCGCTCGAGGTCCTCGAGCCCACCGATGTTGAAGAAGGCCTGCTCGGAGATGTGGTCGAACTCTCCGTCGGCGATCTTCGAGAACGCCTCGATGGTCTCCGTGAGGGGGACCGTCGAGCCGGGCACGTTGGTGAACTGCTCGGCCATGTACGTGTTCTGCGAGAGGAACTGCTGGATGCGTCGCGCACGCGACACGACAGTCTTGTCCTCTTCGGAGAGCTCGTCGACACCGAGGATCGCGATGATGTCCTGCAGCTCCTTGTTGCGCTGGAGGATCTGCTTGACGCGCGTCGCGGTGTCGTAGTGCGCCTGGCCCACGTACCGCGGGTCGAGGATGCGCGACGACGAGGCGAGCGGGTCGACGGCCGGGTACAGACCACGCGACGCGATCTCGCGAGAGAGCTCGGTCGTCGCGTCGAGGTGCGCGAAGGTGGTCGCCGGCGCCGGGTCGGTGTAGTCGTCAGCAGGGACGTAGATCGCCTGGAGCGACGTGATCGAGTGACCACGCGTCGAGGTGATGCGCTCCTGCAGCTGACCCATCTCGTCGGCGAGGTTCGGCTGGTAGCCCACGGCGGACGGCATGCGGCCGAGCAGCGTGGAGACCTCAGAACCGGCCTGCGTGAAGCGGAAGATGTTGTCGATGAAGAGCAGCACGTCCTGCTTCTGCACGTCGCGGAAGTACTCCGCCATCGTCAGAGCAGACAGGGCCACGCGAAGACGCGTGCCCGGCGGCTCGTCCATCTGGCCGAAGACGAGGGCTGTCTGCTTGATGACGCCCGAGTCGGTCATCTCCTCGATGAGGTCGTTGCCCTCACGGGTACGCTCGCCGACACCTGCGAAGACGGACACACCGTTGTGGTTGTTGGCCACACGGTAGATCATCTCCTGGATCAGGACGGTCTTGCCGACACCTGCACCACCGAAGAGACCGATCTTCCCACCCTGGACGTACGGGGTGAGGAGGTCGATGACCTTGATGCCGGTCTCGAACATCGCGGTCTTCGACTCGAGCTGGTCGAATGCCGGGGGCTTGCGGTGGATCGGCCAGCGCTCGGTCACCTCGATCTGCTCACCGGGCTTGGCGTTGAGCACGTTGCCGGTCACGTCGAAGACGTGGCCCTTGGTGACGTCACCGACGGGGACGCTGATGGGCGCACCGGTGTCGGTCACGACGGCTCCGCGGACCAGGCCGTCGGTCGGCTTGAGCGCGATGGCGCGGATGAGGGAGTCACCGAGGTGCTGGGCGACCTCGAGGGTGAGCGTGAAGGACTGCTCCCCCTCGCCCTGGGCCGAGAGGTCGATCTCGACCGTCAGGGCGTTGTACATGTCGGGGATGGAGTCGGCCGGGAACTCGATGTCGACGACCGGACCGATGACGCGGGCAACACGGCCCACGCCGGGTCCAGCCTGGGAACCGGCCGTGGTTTCGACGGACGTGGCGGTCATTGCTGGCCTCGCTTCGCTGGGCCGGAGATGACTCCGGCGTGGTCTGTGCTTCGTGGTGGTGCAGGTGTCCTGGTGACGACGGCCAGGTGCGTCCCGGCCGTCATGATGCTGCCAGGGCGTCGGCACCGGAGACGATCTCGCTGATCTCCTGCGTGATCTCTCCCTGACGGGCCTGGTTCGCGAGCCGCGTGTACATGCGGACGAGATCTTCTGCGTTCTCCGTGGCCGTGTGCATCGCGCGCTGGCGGGAGGCCAGCTCGGACGCAGCAGCCTGGAGGAGGCAGCTGAAGATGCGGCTGCGGACGTACCGCGGCAGCAGACCGTCGAGCACGGCCTCGGGTGAGGGCTCGAAGTCGTACAGCGGCAGGACCGCTGCCTCTCCGGCCTCGCCGACACCGTCGACGATCTCGAGGGGAAGCATCCTGATGACCCGGGGACGCTGGGTCACCATGTTGACGAACTGCGTGTACACGACGTGCAGCTCGCCGACGCCGCCCTCGTCCGCCGGCGCGAGGAACGCGTCGAGGAGCGTGTCGGCGATCTGCTCGGCCTCGGCCGCGTCGGGGGCGTCAGAGCCACCCGTCCACGACTGCGTGATCTCACGTCCGCGGAACTGGTAGTACGCCAGTGCCCGACGTCCGCTCACGTAGAGCGAGACCTCCTTGCCAGCCTCGGTGAGACGCTGGATGAGGCTCTCCGCCTCACGGATCGCGCTCGCCGAGTAGGCCCCGGCCATGCCGCGGTCCGACGCGATGAGCAGGACCGCGGCACGGTTCGTGTCGTGACGCTCGGACGTGAGGGGGTGCCTCACGTCCGAGTGCGTCGCGACGGCCGACACGGCACGCGTGATCGCGGTCGCGTACGGCTGAGCCGCGGTTACCCGCGCCCGAGCCTTGCCGATGCGCGACGCCGCGATGAGCTCCTGGGCACGGAACATCTTCTTGAGCGACTGCGTCGACTTGATCCGCGCCTTGTAGACGCGCTGGTTGCCTGCCACGCGTCAGGCCTTCTTCTGCCGGACGATCTGCTCCTGCTCGACCTGAGCAGACTCGTCGTTCTCCTCGTCGCCGCCGACGAGCGGCGAGCCGTCACCCTTGAGGAAGCCGTTGCGGAACTCGTCGACCGCAGCCGTGAGTGCCGCCTCGGTCGCGTCCTCGAGCTTGCCCGTCGACTTGATGGTCGTGAGCACCTCGGTGTTGCGACGCAGGTGGTCGATGAGCTCGGCCTCGAAGCGGCGCACGTCGTCGACGGGGACGTCGTCGAGCTTGCCCTTCGTGCCGGCCCAGATCGACGCGACCTGGTCCTCGACCGGGTACGGCGAGTACTGAGGCTGCTTGAGGAGCTCGAGAAGACGCGCACCACGAGCGAGCTGGGCACGCGAGGCGGGGTCGAGGTCGGAGGCGAACATCGCGAAGGCCTCGAGCGAGCGGAACTGCGCGAGGTCGAGCTTGAGCGTCCCCGAGACCTTCTTCATGGCCTTGATCTGCGCGGAGCCACCGACTCGCGAGACCGAGATGCCGACGTCGACAGCAGGACGCTGGTCGGCGTTGAAGAGGTCGGACTGGAGGAAGATCTGACCGTCGGTGATCGAGATGACGTTGGTCGGGATGTACGCCGACACGTCGTTCGCCTTGGTCTCGATGACCGGCAGACCGGTCATCGAGCCGGCACCGAGCTCGTCCGAGAGCTTGGCACAGCGCTCGAGCAGACGGGAGTGCAGGTAGAAGACGTCACCCGGGTAGGCCTCGCGGCCCGGCGGACGACGCAGGAGGAGCGACACGGCGCGGTACGCCTCAGCCTGCTTCGACAGGTCGTCGAAGACGATGAGGACGTGCTTGCCCTCGTACATCCAGTGCTGGCCGATGGCCGAGCCGGTGTACGGCGCGAGGTACTTGAAGCCCGCGGGGTCGGACGCCGGAGCAGCGACGATCGTCGTGTACTCGAGCGCGCCGGCCTCTTCGAGGGCGCCACGGACGGCCGCGATGGTCGAGCCCTTCTGGCCGATCGCGACGTAGATGCAGCGGACCTGCTTCGACGGGTCGCCGGTCTCCCAGTTGTCCTTCTGGTTGATGATCGTGTCGATCGCGATCGCCGTCTTGCCGGTCTGGCGGTCACCGATGATCAGCTGACGCTGGCCACGGCCGATCGGGATCATCGCGTCGATCGCCTTGAGACCGGTCTGCAGCGGCTCGTGGACCGACTTGCGGGCCATGACGCCGGGCGCCTGGAGCTCGAGGGCACGGCGTCCGACGGTCTCGATCTCGCCGAGGCCGTCGATCGGTGCGCCGAGCGGGTCGACGACGCGACCGAGGTACCCGTCACCGACGGCGACGGAGAGGACCTCTCCGGTGCGGCGGACGACCTGTCCCTCTTCGACCCCGGTGAACTCACCGAGGATGACCACACCGATCGTGCGGACGTCGAGGTTGAGCGCGAGGCCCAGTGTGCCGTCCTCGAAGCGCAGCAGCTCGTTGGCCATCGCTCCCGGAAGACCCTCGACCTGAGCGATGCCGTCACCAGCCAGGACGACCCGGCCCACTTCCTCGGTGACGACAGTCTCGGGCTCGTAGGACTTCACGAAGCTGTCCAGCGCGGCCCGAATCTCGTCGGGCCGGATCGTCAGCTCAGCCATTGGTTCTCTCCTGTCGTGGCCGCGTGTGCGGTCGAACTTGCATGTCTGTGGTGCCGGCGCGGTGGACCGGTCGGGGACTGCTGGTCTCGGTCAAGAGGCCAGCTGCCGTCGTGCGGCCGCGAGACGGCTGAGGACCGTCGAGTCGAGGACGTCCGACCCGATCTGGATCCGCAGCCCACCGACGACCGCCGGGTCGACGGTCACGTTGAGCTGGACGGCTGTGCCGTAGGCCGACTCGAGCAGCGCTGCGAGACGGTCCTGCTGGGCGGCGCTGAGCTCGGAGCCCGAGGTCACCGAGGCGACCCTGCGCGACCGACGCTTCGCGGCGATCTCGCCGACCCGGCCGAGAGCCGGGACGAACCGCTCGCCACGAGGCTTCGCGGTCGCACGACGGCAGATCGCCAGCGTGACCGGGTCAGCCTTGCCCGCGAACAGGTCGTCGACGAGCTTGACCCGGCGGGCCGGGTCGGTGCTGCTGTCGGAGAGCGCCTGGCGGACCTCGCGCTGCCCGACCAGACCACGGGTGATCTGGAAGAGCTCGTGCTCGACCTTCTCGAGGGCTCCGCGTGCCTCGGCCGAGGCCAGGTACGCGTCGATCCCGAGGATGTCGACAGCATCGACGAGGTCGGCCTCGTGCGACCAGCGGTCTGCCACGAGGTCGGCGAGGGCGTCGACCGTCTTCGGGTCGAACGCGCTCGACAGGAGGTTGCGCACGAGCCCCGACTTGTCAGCCGCGGGACGTGACGGGTCTGCGAGAGACCGGCGCAGCGCCCCGGAGGCGTCGAGTGCGTCGACCACGGCGAACATCTGGTCACCGATGGTGTAGGCCTGCTCCCCCGCTGCCGCGAGCACCGGCGCGAGCCGGGCCTGAGCGGCGTCGAGAGACGACTGGCTGGTCCCGCGCATCACTTCCCCTTAGGTGCGGTGGTCAGGGCCGTCGCCTCGAGCTCGTCGAGGAAGCGGTCGACCACACGAGACTGGCGTGCGGTGTCTTCGAGGGACTCGCCGACGATCTTGGAGGCGAGCTCCGTCGCGAGCGAACCCACGTCGTTGCGCAGCGAGGTCGCTGCCTGCTGACGCTCGGCCTCGATCTGACGCTGAGCCGTCTCGAAGATGCGAGCAGACTCCTCGGACGCCTTGGCCTTCGCCTCGGCGACGATCGCGGTGGCCTCGCCACGTGCTTCCTCGCGGATGCGAGCAGCGTCGGTACGGGCTTCCTGGAGCTGGGCCTTGTACTCGGCGAGCAGCGCGTCGGCCTCGGCCTGCGCGTGCTCGGCCTTGCTGAGCCCACCCTCGATCTTGGCGGTGCGCTCGTCGAGGATCTCCGTGAACTTCGGCAGGACCAGCTTGTAGAACATCAGGCCGATCGCGACCATGACGACTGCTGACCACAGGATGTCGTACCCCGCGGGCAGGAAGAGCTGGATCCCGTCGACGTCGCCCTCGGTCGCGGCCAGGACGGCCACGGGTGCGGTGAGGGCTGTCATCACGCGGTGAAGAGGAAGCCGGCGACGATACCGAGAAGAGCGAGCAGCTCGACGAAGGCGACACCGATGAACATGGTGGTGCGGAGCTGACCGGCGACCTCAGGCTGGCGTGCCATGCCCTCGACGGTCTTGCCGATGAGGATACCCAGACCGATACCCGGGCCGAGCGTGCCGAGACCGTAACCGATGGTCGCGATGTTTCCGGTGAGCTCGGCGAGAGTGGTGGTGGTGTCCACTGGGGTGTTCCTTCCGTTGGGCGCCCGTCCGGGCGTCATGTGGGACGTGCTACGCGTGGTGCGTTGTCAGGGAAGTGCGGGTGCGCCGTGGCGCGTCGAGGCGCGAGCCTCGGGTCGAGACCGACCGTGAGGTCAGTGCTCCTCCTCGATGGACATCGAGATGTACACCGCTGCGAGCAGGGTGAAGACGTAGGCCTGGAGGGCCGCGACGAGCATCTCGAAGAGCGTGAAGCCGAAGCCGGCTGCGAGCGAGACGACGCCCATGGCCTTGAGGGCTCCGGCAGCCTCGAAGAAGAAGAACTGCGTCGCGCTGAAGCACAGGACGAGCAGCAGGTGGCCGGCGATCATGTTCGCCGCGAGACGCAGGGCGAGCGTGACCGGGCGGAAGACGAAGACCTGGAGGATCTCGATCGGCGTGATGAGGAAGTAGAGGAACCACGGCACGCCGGGCGGGAAGAGGCTCGTCTTGAGGTAGCCGAGCAGCCCGAACTTCTGGATGCCGGAGGCCAGGTAGACGACGTAGACCCAGGCTGCCAGGAGCAGCGGCAGGCCGATGAGGGCCGTGCTGCCGATGTTGAGGAGCGGGATCACGCCGGTGATGTTGAAGGCGAGGATCGCGAAGAAGATCGTCGTGAGCATCGGCAGGTACCGACGGGCGTTGTGGCCCAGGATCTCGTCCGCGATGGAGACCCGGACGAAGTCCAGGCCCATCTCGGCGATGTTCTGGCCGCGGCCGGGGACGAGCTTCGCGCGGCGCGCAGCGACGACGAAGAGCGCGATGAGCACGATCGCGGCGATGACGCGCACGAGCATGATCCGGTTGAACTCGAAGAGGGACCCCTCGAAGAAGATCGCAGAGGGGAAGAACTCAGAGATCGACGGGGGGTGGAACTCCCCGCTCTCACCGGAGGCGCTGAGAAGCACGATCGGGGCGATGGTGGACAGAGCAAACTCCCGGTGTTCATGGCCTCGTCGCCGACTACCTCGCAGGCGCGCGTCGATGGACCTGTCCGTCATGGATCAGAGGAATCCTAACCCACACCGTTGCGTGACGAAGACTGGATCTTGCCAGAACCATCACGACCAATCGACTAAAGCACCCTATCTGGGTGACACGTAGGGCTGACGTCCCTTGACGACCGAATACATGTCCAGACCGGCCGAACCGACCACACCCACGAGCACGACCACGGCGAACACCACGCGGTCGTAGAAGTCAGCCTGCCCGAGCAGCGCGAGGATGACCACGAGCACGACCATCTTGGCGATCCACACCCCCATGAGGACCGCCATCATCGTGTTCGGGCTCTTGTCGGCGGTGTAGAGCATCGACGCGATGGTCGACCCGGAGAAGAGCAGGGCGATGCCGACGCCGAGAGCCGCCGCCCACACACCGGGCGTACCGGACACCAGATATCCGATACCGACCCCCAGCACGGCGAGGCCGACGAGCAGCGCGAGCGTCGCGCGCAGCGCCGACCTGAAGATCTCCTTGCTCACATGCTCGGGCACGTAGGGGAGCTCCGAGGCGCCCTCACCAGGCTCGACGTCGTGGGTGGGCTCGGGGGTGCTCATGCGTGGTGTCCTCCGGGGGAGACGTGGCGGGCCCCACGCTCGCGGCCGCGGAGCGGGCCCAGCGTGAGGATGATCGAGACGACGACGGCGACGCCCAGGCCGGCCAGGACGGTCTGCCAGGGCACGACGACGAGCGCCGCGGTACCGAAGGCGAAGACCGCGCTCCACAGGTACATGATGACGACGGCGCGGGGGTGCGAGTGGCCGAGCTGCAGGAGCCTGTGGTGCAGGTGCATGCGGTCCGGGTGGAACGGCGACTTGCCCGCCAGGACCCGGCGGACGACAGCCAGGCCCATGTCGAGCAGCGGCAGCATGAGCACCGCTGCGGGCAGCAAGATCGGGATGAACGCGGGGATCTGCTGACGGTCGGAGGCCTGCTCGGGGTCGATCTGCCCTGTCACGACGATCGCGGCGGCGGCGATCGTCAGACCCAGGAGCATCGAGCCGGAGTCACCCATGAAGATCTTCGACGGGTGGAAGTTGTGCGGCAGGAAGCCCAGACAGACCCCCACCAGGGCAGACAGGATCACCGTCGCGAGGTTGGAGTAGTCGCCGGGGCTCGACTCGAGGGTCAGCAGGTAGGTGTAGACGAAGAACCCGGCCCCGCCGATCGCGATCATGCCGGCGGCGAGACCGTCGAGACCGTCGACGAAGTTCACGGCGTTCATCGCGACGACGACCGAGATGACGGTGACGAAGAGCGACATCCGGCTCGACCCGATCGTCAGACCGCCGATCGGCACGGTGATGAGCTGGACACCCTGCCACGCCATGAGACCAGCGGCCAGCACCTGGCCCGCGAGCTTGGTCATCCAGTCGAGGTCCCAGATGTCGTCGGCGACCCCGAGCAGACAGACGATCGCCCCGGCGCCGAGGATCACCCAGGCGTTGTTGTTGACCTCGAAGACACCCTCCAGGAAGGGCATCTGAGAGGCGAAGAGGAAGGCTGCCCCCAGACCGAGCAGCATCGCGACGCCGCCCAGCCGTGGGGTCGGGATGGTGTGGACGTCGCGCGAGCGCACGGCGGTCACGGCGTTGGTCCGGACGGCGAGCCAGCGCGCGAAGGGGGTCGCGAGGTACGTGACGGCTGCCGCGACGAGCATGACCAGCAGGTAGACCCTCACCCGGCGTCGCCACCGGGCCGGTCGGGGTCGGTCGAGGGCTCGGCGCCCTCGGCACGCTCTCCGGGCTCAGCAGGCTCTTCAGGCTGGGAGTGCTCGGGAGCACCAGCGACCTGGTCGGAGGCATCAGGCGCGCCCTCGGGCTCGGGCTCGGGCTCGGGCTCGGGCTCGGGCTCGGGCTCGGGCTCGGGCGGGAGGATGTCCTCGACAGCCGTGACCGTCCGGAGCTCCTCGAGGGAGATCGCCCCGGCGCGGACGACCCGGAGGGTCTCCCCCGTCGCGTCGACGATCGTCGACGCGACCCCGCCGGGGGCCTCCCCCGCGTCGAGGTAGGTGCGGACCGAGGCGCCCAGCTGCTCGTGCGCGTCGGTGGCCGTCGTGGCAGCAGGGTTCCCGGTGCGGTTGGCGCTCGAGACGGCCATCGGACCTGTCCGCGCGAGCAGCGCGAGGGCCGTGGGGTGGTCGGGCATGCGCAGCGCGACCGTGCCGTGCGTGTCGCCGAGGTCCCAGGCGAGGGACGGCTGGGCGGTGAGGATGAGGGTGAGCGCTCCGGGCCAGAACCTGGCCGCGAGGGCGCGTGCGCCGTCGGGCACGTCGGTCGCGAGACCGTCGAGGGTCGCGACCGAGCCGACGAGGACGGGCGGCGGCATCTGCCGGCCGCGCCCCTTGGCCGCGAGCAGCGCGGCGACGGCGTCGGCGTCGAAGGCGTCTGCCCCGATGCCGTAGACGGTGTCGGTGGGGAGGACGACGAGGCCCCCCGCCTGGACGGTGTTGACGGCCTCGTCGAGGGACGGGCCCCAGGTGGACGGGTCGTGTGCAGGGCGGATCGCGGACGTACTCACGACGACGAGTCTTCCACGATCCTCGCGCTGCTTCGACGAGCCACGACCATCCGGGGACGTCCTGTGAGGTCGGGACGGGTGTGGATCCCCTCGAAGTCACCCGTCGCGTCGACCATCTGGCGGGCTCCGGCATCCTGCACCTCGGCGTGCTCCATCACGTACAGCCCCCCGGGGACCAGCAGGCGTGCGGCCGCTCGTGTGACACCGCGAGGCACCTCGAGACCGTCAGCACCGAGCCCGTAGAGCGCGACGGCAGGGTCGTGCTCGGCGACCTCGCGGTCCTTCGGCACGGCGCCCGTCGGCACGTACGGCGGGTTCGACACGACGACGTCGCAGCGCCCGTCGAGCGCGGTCAGCGCGGTCCGCGCGTCCCCACGGACGAGCGTGACGCCTGGCGCGAGCCTGTCGACGTTGCGCAGGGCCCAGGCGTGGGCGGCGGCGTCGAGCTCGACGGCGTGCACCTGCGCCTGCGGCACCTCCTGGGCGATCGCGACGGCGATCGCACCCGACCCCGTGCAGAGGTCGACCACGACGACGCTGCCGCGCTCGGCGACCACGCGCAGCGCCTCGTCGACGGCCACCTGCGCGACGACCTCGGTCTCGGGCCTCGGGACGAACACGCCGGGCCCGACCTCGAGCTCGACGTGGCGGAACGGAGCCGTACCGGTCAGGTGCTGGAGCGGCAGCCGCTCCGCACGGGAGGTCGCGAGGCTGCGGAGGCGGTCGACCTGGTCCTGGTCGGCAAGCACAGGCCGGCCCAGCAGGGCGGCGTGCTGCAGGTCCCCGCGGGACACACCGGCCGCGTGGGCGACGAGGATCTCGGCGTCGACGCGGGGCGTCTCGATCCCTGCAGCGGCGAGCTCACGGGCCACGGCACGGACCAGCACGTCGGCGGTCTGCGACACGGCGAGCGTCGCGAGGGTCACCTCGGCCACGTCTCAGCTGCCGGCGGCGGCGAGCCGGGCGGCCTCGTCTGCCTCGATGGCCGAGCGGACCACGGGCTCGAGGTCGCCGTCGAGCACCTGGTCGAGGTTGTAGGACTTGTACCCCGTGCGGTGGTCCGCGATGCGGTTCTCCGGGTAGTTGTACGTGCGGATGCGCTCGGAGCGGTCGACGGTGCGCACCTGGGAACGACGGATGTCGTTGGCCGCGGCGGCCTCTTCTTCCTGGCGCGCGGCCAGGAGCCTGGCGCGCAGGACGCGCATGGCCTGCTCGCGGTTCTGCAGCTGAGACTTCTCGTTCTGCATCGACACGACGATCCCCGTCGGGATGTGGGTGATGCGGACTGCGGAGTCCGTCGTGTTGACCGACTGGCCACCGGGGCCCGACGACCTGTAGACGTCGATGCGCAGGTCGTTCTGGTCGATCTCGAGCTCTCCGGCGTCTTCGACCTCGGGGAACACGAGGACCCCTGCTGCGGAGGTGTGGATGCGGCCCTGCGACTCCGTCACGGGGACCCGCTGCACGCGGTGGACACCGCCCTCGTACTTGAGGTTGGCCCAGGCGCCGTCTTCGGGTGCCACGGTGCCCTTCGCCTTCACGGCGACCTGGACGTCCTTGTAGCCGCCGAGGTCGGACTCCGTGGCCTCGATGATCTCGGTCTTCCAGCCACGCCGCTCGGCGTAGCGCAGGTACATGCGGAGCAGGTCACCTGCGAAGAGCGCCGACTCCTCGCCGCCCTCACCGGCCTTGATCTCGAGGATGACGTCGCGGCCGTCGTCGGGGTCGCGCGGGATGAGCACGCGGCGCAGCTTCTCCGCGGCGTCGGTCGCGGCAGCTGTCAGCGCGGGGAGCTCTTCGGCGAAGGCTGGCTCCTCGGCGGCGAGCTCGGCCGCTGCTTCGGCGTCGTCGACGGCGGAGCGCCAGCCGCGGTACGCGGCGACCACCTGGTTGAGCTCGGCGTAGCGACGCCCGAGCGTCCGGGCGCGGGCCGCGTCGGCGTGCACCGCAGGGTCCGCGAGCTGCTGCTCGATCTCTGCGTGCTCGGCCATCAGCGGCTCGGCTGCCACGAAGGTCTCACTCATCTGGGGTTCCTGCCTGCGTGCGTGCGTGTGGGGTGCGCTGGACGGGTCGCGCTGGACGGCGCCTGGAGGCCGCCCGCCCGGGAATAGCAACAGCGCCGGTGAGACACCGTCCGACTGCCCCTGGAGAGGTTGTCGGCGGATCGTCTCACCGGCGCTGGAGAGGTGCTAGGACTTCTTGCCGTAGCGAGCCTCGAAGCGGGCGACGCGGCCACCGGTGTCGAGGATCTTCTGCTTGCCCGTGTAGAACGGGTGGCAGGCGGAGCAGACGTCGGACGAGATCTGTCCGGAGGTCTGGGTGCTACGGGTCGTGAACGTGTTGCCACAGGTGCAGGTGACCGTGGTGTCGACGTACTCGGGGTGGATTCCAGCCTTCATGGGGTGCATCTCCTTGGTTCGTGCGTCTGGGTCGAGGACAGGACCGTCCCCGTGAACCAGAAGCCAACGGGACATCATGCCACAACCACCGGGGGGACCGGAATAGTCCCGACGGTCGTCCTGGCGTCGGACCGTACCGCTGCACCGGCTCTGTGAGGAGCCGGTGCAGCGGTACGACAGGTGGTTCTGCGGCCGGAGCCAGCAGGTGCTGCAGGCGTCAGACGGTGCGGCCGGCGTTCTCGTCGTCGACGAGCCCGCTCGGTGTCGTCTTCTGCACCTGCATGAGGAACTCGACGTTGGACTTGGTGTCCTTGAGCTTGCCGAGCAGCAGCTCGATCGCCTGGGTGTGGTCGAGCGCACCCATGACGCGACGCAGCTTGTAGATGACCCTGAGCTCGTCCTGGGCCATGAGGATCTCCTCGCGGCGGGTCCCCGACGCGTTGACGTCGACTGCCGGGAAGATCCGCTTGTCGGCGAGGGACCGCGCGAGGCGCAGCTCCATGTTGCCTGTGCCCTTGAACTCCTCGAAGATCACCTCGTCCATCTTCGAGCCGGTCTCGACGAGCGCGGAGGCGAGGATGGTGAGCGAGCCACCGTTCTCGATGTTGCGCGCCGCGCCGAAGAACCGCTTGGGCGGGTACAGCGCCGAGGCGTCGACCCCACCCGAGAGGATGCGGCCCGAGGCCGGGGCCGCGAGGTTGTACGCGCGGGACAGGCGGGTGAGCGAGTCGAGCAGCACGACGACGTCCTGGCCGAGCTCGACAAGACGCTTGGCGCGCTCGATCGCGAGCTCGGCGACGATCGTGTGGTCCGACGCGGGGCGGTCGAAGGTCGAGGCGATGACCTCGCCCTTGACCGTGCGCTCCATGTCGGTGACCTCTTCAGGCCGCTCGTCGACGAGCACGACCATGAGGTGGACCTCAGGGTTGTTCGTCGTGATCGCGTTGGCGATCTGCTGCATGATGATCGTCTTGCCGGCCTTGGGCGGCGCGACGATGAGGCCGCGCTGGCCCTTGCCGATCGGGGCGACGATGTCGATCACGCGCGGGGTCAGACGTGTCGGGTCCGGCATCTCCAGGCGCAGGCGCTCCTGCGGGTAGAGCGGCGTCAGCTTGGAGAAGTCCGGGCGGGTGCGCGCCTCCTCGGGCGACATGCCGTTGACGCTGTCGAGGCGGACGAGCGCGTTGTACTTCTGGCGCCCGGCCGTGGCCTGGCCGCTCGTGTCGCCCTCGTGAGGCTGGCGGACGGCACCGGTGATGGCGTCACCGCGGCGCAGACCTGACTTCTTGACCTGATTCAGGGAGACGTAGACGTCGTTCTGGCCGGGCAGGTAGCCGCTGGTCCGGACGAAGGCGTAGCTCTCGAGGATGTCGAGGATGCCGGCGACGGGGAGCAGGACGTCGTCGTCGTTGACCTCGATGTCGTCGAAGCTCAGGTCGGGTCCGCCGTTGCGGCTGCGGCTGCGCTTCCCACGGTCGCGGTCGCGGTCACGGTCCCGGAACCTGTCACGTCCGCGACGACGACGGCCGCCGCGCTCGTCGTCCTCGTCAGAGGGACGGTCGGTCGCGCCGGCGCCGCGGTCGGTGGCGCGCTGGGCGTCGCGGGCCTGCTGGTCGCGCGTCTGCTGGGCGTCGCGCGTCTGCTGGTCACGAGACTGGCCGTCCCGCGTCGGCTGGCCGTCGCGGTTCTGGCGGTTGGCACGGGTCTGCTGACCGTCGCCGGACTGCTTCTCGGCCCCGGTCTGCTTGTCGGCGCCTCGCTGCTGGTCGCCGCCACGCTGCTCGGTGCGCTGGGCGTCCTCGCCCTGGGGCGCGTCGCCGGCGGCACCGGCCGAGCGGCCGGCGCGGCGTGAGCCACGGTCCCGACGGGGAGGCAGGGTGACGTCGACGACGGCGTCCTTCGCGCGGGCTGCGCGCTCGTCGGCGGTCTCGCCTGCGGCGAGGCGCACCTCGGCGCGCTCAGAGCGGACGCGGGAGAGCTCAGGGCCGTCGAGAGAGATCTCGGCGGGCGAGGAGACAGGGGACGAGGACACCGCGGGCGCCTCGGACCGGCCGGAGCGGCGTGACCCACGCTGGGCGCTGCGGCCGGACGTCTCGTCACGGGTGGTGGAGTCGGCGCTGCTGGCGCTCTCGTCGCGGCGCGTCGAGCTGTCGCTGGTGACGCTCTCGTCGCGGCTGGTGGTCGTGGTCGCGGGAGCATCTGCGGGAGCCTCGGTCCGAGACCTCGCCGGACGGTCGTCCTCGCGGGCCGGCGCTGCAGAGGCCGCCGGGGCCTTCGACGCTGCGGCGGAGCGGCCGGAGCCACCGCCCTGCGTCGACTTGATGGCGTCGACAAGATCGCTCTTGCGCATCTTGGACGTGCCCTTGACCCCGAGCTGGGAGGCGAGTGCCTGGAGCTCTGGGAGCCGCAGCGCGGAGATCGCGCCGGTGCGGGCTGTGCCACCAGCAGCGTTGCTGCGTTCGGTGGCGTCGATGGTGTCAGTCACGAAGGACCCTTCCCCTCGTACACAGCCACGACGGGAGGCGAGGAGGCTGCGGGCGGTCGACGTCCGGCACCGATGCGGCCGGGACGTAGTAGGAACGCGTCACGCGACGACAGACGTCGAGAGGTGACACGGTTCGGAGTGCTTCCCGCGTGTGTGCCGTGGCGACCATCGATGCTGTCCGCAGAGAGCAGGAGCACTCGCCGATGATGCGCTGTGGGTGGCTTCCGCGATGTCGACTGCACACCCGCGGCACGCTGCATCCCGGCTCAGAAGCCGGGCATAGCAGGAAACTGCACCCACTATAACACCGGAAGACCCGCGTGATTCCCGGGCTCAGAGCGCCCACCGGGTGATCTCAGCACGCACCTCTCCGGTGCCCCGCGCGCACTCCCCCACCGAGGTCGCACGCACTCTCACGAGGTCGTACAGACACGCCAGATTGTGGGGCCGGCGCCCCCGAGACGGCGTGTCCGTGCGACCTCGCGGGCAGACGTGCGACCTCGCCAGCAGACGCCCGACCTCGCCGGCGGATGTGCGACCTCGCCGCCGGACGTGCGACCTCGCGGGCGGACGTGCGACCTCGCCGGTCAGGTCGTTCAGAGACGGTCGACCGTGGCGCCCCGTCGGTCGATCTCCGGGTGCAGGACTGCCCAGCCGGAGGACCCGGCGAGGATCTCGTCGAGCACGGCGTCCAGGCGGGCACGGTCCTGGCGACGTCCCATCACGAGGACCGTCGGCCCCGCGCCCGAGACCGTGGCCGCCTCGCCGCGCTCCCGCAGGCGCTCGACGAGCTCCCACGTGCTGGTCATGACCGAGGATCGGTAGCCCTGGTGGAGCCTGTCCTCGGTCGCGTCGAGCAGCAACGAGGGGTCGGAGGCGAGCGCGTGCACGAGCAGCGCGGAGCGTCCGGCCGTGAAGGCGGCGTCGACGTGCGGGACCACCGAGGGCAGCACGCCACGGGCTGTCGAGGTCGCGAGCCGCACGACCGGGACGACGACCGTCGTCTCGACGTCAGGGTGCACCTCGAGGCGTGCCGCCCGAGCCGCGCCCCCGGATGTCCAGGCCACGGTCGCACCGCCGTAGATCGCCGGGGCCGCGTTGTCGGGGTGACCTTCGAGCTCTGTCGCGAGGGCCAGGACCGTCGCGTCGTCGAGGCTCGCGGGGTCCTCGAGCAACCCACGGGCAGCCAGCAGACCGGAGACCACAGCGGCAGCCGACGACCCCATGCCCCGGCCGTGCGGGATCCGGTTGGTGCAGCTCAGGTGCAGCCCGGTCCGGGGCGCCCCGACGTGGTCGAGGCCGCGGCGCAGCGCTCTGACGACGAGGTGCCGCTCGTCCGAGGGCACCTCCCCCGCCCCCTCGCCGACGACGTCGACCCGCACCTCGTCGGTACCGAGGGTGCGGACCTCGAGATGGTCGTGGTGGCCGAGCGCCAGACCGAGGCTGTCGAAGCCCGGACCGAGGTTCGCGCTCGTCGCCGGGACCTGGACACGGACGTGGTCGGCTCCGAGCCTCATCGCGGGCTCAGAGACCGAGGGCGTCGGCGATCGAGACCACGTCGGCGGTGACCCGCTGCGGGACGATCTCCGAGCCGTCGGCGGTCCGCAGCGCCCACTGCGGGTCCTTGAGACCGTGACCCGTGACGGTCACGACGATCCGCGCCCCGGCGGGCACCAGGCCACGCTCGGCGCGGGAGATGATCCCGGCGACGCCCGCAGCAGAGGCGGGCTCGACGAAGACGCCGACCTCGGCCGACAGGATGCGGTGCGCGAGCAAGATCTGCTCGTCGGTGACGGACTCGATGACCCCCTTCGACGTGTCGCGGGCCTCGACGGCCTGCTCCCACGAGGCAGGGTTGCCGATGCGGATCGCCGTCGCGATGGTCTCGGGGTCGGTGATCGGGTGGCCGGCCACGATGGGCGCGGCGCCCGCGGCCTGGAAGCCCCACATCTGCGGGAGGTGCGTGGAGACCCCGGCCTCGAGGTACTCGACGTAGCCCTTCCAGTAGGCGGTGATGTTGCCGGCGTTGCCGACGGGCAGCGCGTGGATGGTCGGCGCGTCGCCGAGCACGTCGACGACCTCGAAGGAGCCGGTCTTCTGGCCCTGGATGCGGTCGGGGTTGACCGAGTTCACGAGCTCGACCGGGTACGCCTCGGCCAGCTTGCGCGCCGCGACCAGGCAGTCGTCGAAGTTCCCGTCGACCTGGAGCAGCTTGGCGCCGTGCGCGATGGCCTGGCTGAGCTTGCCCATCGCGATCTTGCCGTCCGGCACGAGCACGGCGCAGGTCATGCCCGCAGCTGTCGCGTAGGCGGCGGCCGAGGCCGAGGTGTTGCCCGTCGAGGCGCAGACGACAGCCTTGGCACCCTTGTGCGCGGCAGCCGAGATGGCGGTCGTCATGCCGCGGTCCTTGAAGGAGCCTGTCGGGTTCATGCCCTCGACCTTGAGGAAGACCTCAGCACCTGTGAGCGCGGAGAGCGCCGGGGCGGGGACCAGCGGCGTACCACCCTCGCCGAGGGTGACGACGTGCGTGGTGAGGTGCTCGGGCAGCAGGTCGGCGTACTCGCGGATGATGCCTTGCCACACGTGGGCCATCAGGAACCTTCAACTCTCAGGACGGACAGGATGCCCTGGACGGCGTCCAGGTCGGCGATCGCGGCCACAGTGCCGGCGAGGGCCGACTCCGGGGCGTGGTGCGTGGTGATGACGAGGTGGGCGGCGGTCACGCCGTCGAGCGAGCTCTCGATCGGTGCCTGGCGGACCGCCTCGATCGAGACCGAGTGCTCGGCCACGACCTGGGCGACCTGGGCGAGCACACCCGGTCGGTCGGAGACGGCGATCCGCACCTGGTAGCGCGTCACCGCTGACGACGCCGGGGCGATCGGCAGCTGCGCGTAGTGCGACTCGGCCGGGCCCTTGCCGCCGAGGACGCGGTGCCGGGCGACCGAGACGACGTCGCCGAGGACTGCCGAGGCTGTCGGCGCGCCACCTGCTCCGCGCCCGTAGAACATGAGCTCGCCGGCGGCCTCGGCCTCGACGAACACGGCGTTGAACGCGCCGCGGACACCTGCGAGGGGGTGCTGCTCGGGGACGAGCGCGGGGTGCACGCGGGCGGAGACGCCTGCCTCGCTCGCCTCGCAGATGGCGAGCAGCTTGATGACGTGACCGGTCTGGCGTGCCCAGGCGACGTCCTCGGCCGTGACCGACGTGATGCCCTCACGGCTCACGTCGTCGATGGTCACGCGAGTGTGGAAGGCGAGGGATGCCAGGATTGCAGCCTTGGCGGCAGCGTCGTAGCCCTCGACGTCGGCGGTCGGGTCCGCCTCGGCGAAGCCGAGCTCCTGCGCCTGGCGGACCGCGTCGTCGAGGGCGAGGCCGTGGGTAGCCATTTGGTCGAGGACGTAGTTGGTGGTGCCGTTGACGATGCCCAGCACCCGCTGGATCGTGTCTCCGGCGAGCGACTCGCGCACGGGGCGGACGATCGGGATCGCCCCCGCGACCGCAGCCTCGTAGTACACGTCGACCCCGGCCTCGTCGGCCGCGTGGTAGAGCGTGGGGCCGTCTTCGGCGAGCAGGGCCTTGTTGGCCGTGACGACCGACGCCCCACCGGCGATCGCGCGCAGCAGCAGGGTGCGCGCAGGCTCGATGCCGCCCATGACCTCGATGACGATGTCCGCTCCGTCGACGAGCGTCTCGGCGTCGTCGGTGAGGAGCGCACGGTCGATCGACGGGTCACGGGGCGCAGCGGCGTCCCGGACGGCGATGCCGACCAGCTCGAGCCTGGCGCCGACGCGCGCAGCGAGGTCGTCGGACTGGTCGGACAGCAGGCGCGCGACCTGGGTCCCGACCACCCCGCAGCCGAGGAGTGCGACGCGGAGCGCCGATGGAGC
Source organism: Sanguibacter biliveldensis (assembly GCF_033798665.1). Lineage (NCBI taxonomy): Bacteria > Bacillati > Actinomycetota > Actinomycetes > Micrococcales > Sanguibacteraceae > Sanguibacter > Sanguibacter biliveldensis. Next base: position 1,130,750 of record NZ_CP138359.1, on the reverse strand, counting down.
GGGCACTGTGGCCACCCTTCAGGTCGTCGGTCGGTGCGGCTGCGCACCCTGGGGTGCGGCCGTGCCGGTCGGTCGTGGTCGAGCTGGTGGGACGAGGTCGAGCAGGTGGTGCGGGGTCGAGAGGTGCGCACGACGGACGGCCGCAGAGGCTGCTCGTCGGGCGGACGCCCACAGGATACGCGCTCCGTCGAGGCGGGCGAGCCGCCCGTCCGGCGCCGTGCGGGCAGAGCCTCGCGAGGTCGTGCTGTGGACGACCACGGGTCTGCAGCGCAGGCCCGAAGGGTCCGAAGGTCGATCAGCGACCGGTGCCTGGACCCTCGTCGCTGGAGGTGTCGTCGTCTGGCACCTCGCCGGTCTGCGGGGCTGCGGGGGCACCGGTCGTGGACCCCTGCGCCTCGCGGGCACGGATCTTGCGGATGCCGAGCACGACCAGGACCGTGAGGGCAGCGACCCCACCCGCGATCGAGAGCGCGAGGCGCAGACCCGGCGACAGCAGCGCGTCGTCGTCGGTCCCGGGCGTGGGCGAGTCCGTGGGGGCGTCGGTCGCCTCGGTGCCGCCGTCAGAAGGGTCGGTCGCCTCGGTCGACGCGTCCTCGGTCGTGGCCTCGTCCGAGGGGGCAGCCTGCTCGGCTGCCGCAGCCTCTTCAGCCGCTGCTGCCTCGGCAGCGGCGGCCTCCGCAGCCGCAGCGTCTGCCGCAGGGTCGCCGAAGGTGACGGGGGTGAAGGTCTCGTTGGTCGCGTTCTTGATGCCGTGCGCACCGAAGGTGATGATCCCGCACTGCACCTGCGTGCAGTCGACGGGCACCGCAGCACCCGCGCGGTCCACGGCCTCGAACTGGGCCGACGGCACGGTCAGGGGTGTGGTCCAGGTGCCGTCGGCGGCGATCTCACCACCGTTGGCCGCGACGGCCGTGCCAGCCCCGGGGAAGGCGACGAAGCGCTGGAAGCCCGCGTTCTGCGCGTCCTCGGTGTCCGGGGCGTAGAGGTAGTCGGCACCCGTCGCGCCACCCTCGCTCGGTCGCCACGACCCGCCCTCGGGGTCGTCGACCCACCCGAACACGACGTAGATGCCGCCGGCACCGCCCTGGACGGACTGGAAACCTGTCCCCGAGACCGTCACGACGCCGCCGGCGGCGACGGTGCTGACCGGCGCGCCGGACTCGTCGGCCACGGTCACCTGCGCCTCGGCCGAGGCCGTCGTCGAGAGCCCGACGAGCCCGACGCTCGCGAGCAGCAGCGCCACCCCGGTGCGGGCGAGGGCATGACGGGTGGCAGACGGTCGTCGGGTGACGGTTCGCAGCACGGGGTCCTCCTAGGAGAGCGGGGTGAGAGCGGGACGAGAGATCAAGGCAGGGTCGGGCTGTCGGGCAGGTCGTGGCGCGGATCGTCCGGCCGGGCGTCGCGCTGTCCCTTCGAGAGGATCGACGACTGGTGGTCCGTCTCCCCCGGCGTCGGTCGCACAGCGTGCTCGCGCACGGGCAGCACCACGAGCTCTCCGCGGTCGGGGTGCTCGAAGACGTCGATCGGGTACCTGTAGACCGCGGTGAGCAGGTCGGAGGTCATGACGTCGCGCGGGACCCCGTATCCGCTCAGGCGACCACCGTCGAGCACGGCGACGACGTCGGCGTAGGCGGCGGCCAGGGTCAGGTCGTGGAGCACCACGACCACGGCGTCCCCCGCCGCGGCCTGCTCGCGCGCCTGGACCAGGACAGCCTCCTGGTGGCGGATGTCGAGGGCTGCCGTCGGCTCGTCCAGCATGAGGACGCGCGTGCCCTGGGCGAGGATCCGCGCGAAGGACGCGCGCCCCTTCTCCCCGCCGGAGAGGGTCGGGAAGAGCCGCGGCGCGAGGTGCGTGACCTCGGAGATCTCCATCGACCGGGCGACCACGGTGTCGTCGTCGTCCTCCTCGGGGAGCCCACGCCACGGCGCACGGCCCATCCGGACGACGTCCTCGACGTGGAAGGGAAAAGACAGCCGCTGCTCCTGCAGCAGCACGGCGCGGCGGCGCGCGAGGTCCGACAGCCGGAGCCCGTGGAGGTCTTCGCCGTGCAGCCGGACGGTCCCAGAGCTCGGTGCGAGGTCGCCCGCGAGCACGGAGAGCAGCGTCGACTTGCCGGCACCGTTGGGCCCGACCAGGGCGAGGACCTCACCTGCGCGGAGCTCGAGATCGACGCCGCTGACGATCGGCACACCGTCGAAGGCGACGTGCACGTCGTGCGCGCTGAGCACGACGGTGCCCCGCGTCGGTGCATGGTCCTGCGGGCCCAGGGCCCGGCGACGGTGCGTCATGCCCAGCCTCCGGCGGTGCGTCGTGTCCGGCGGATGAGCCAGAAGAAGAACGGCCCACCGACGAGCGCCGTGAGCATGCCGATCGGCAGGTCTGCGTAGGCGACAGCGGTCCGCGCGACGAGGTCGGCGGCGAGCAGCAGCACCGCCCCGCCGAGCGCGGAGGCGGGGAGCAGGACCCGGTGCCCGGGCCCGACGACCATCCGAACCAGGTGCGGGACCACGAGGCCGACGAAGGCGATGATGCCGCAGAAGGCGACGGCCGCAGCGGTGAGCAGCGCGACGAGGACGACTGACACGATCCTCAGCCGCTCGACGTCCACGCCGAGGTGACGGGCCGACCGCTCCCCGAGGGACAGCAGGTCCAGGCGGCGGGCCAGCATCATGACGCCGACGAGCCCGACGACCACGAGCGGCAGGACCACGGTCACGTACTGCCAGCGCGTCCCGTTGAGGCTGCCGAGCTGCCAGAAGACGATCTGCTCGCGGGCCTGCTGGTCGCCGAGGAAGGTGAGGAAGGCGATGCCCGCACCGCACATGGCGTTGACCGCGACACCTGTGAGCACGAGGGTCACGACCTCGGTGCGTCCCCCCGACCTCGAGACGAGATAGACGAGCAGGGTGGTGACGAGCCCGCCGACGAAGGCGAAGACGGCGACGGTCCAGGTCCCGAAGAAGGTCCAGCCGAAGACGATGACCGTGCAGGCGGCGAGGGCTGCGCCGGAGGACACACCGACGACACCGGGATCGGCGAGCGGGTTGCCGAACACACCCTGCATGAGCGCACCGGCCGAGGCCAGGGCAGCTCCGACGAGCACGGCCATCACGACCCGCGGGAAGCGGATGGACCAGAGCGCGGCCTCGCCGTTCGGGTGGGTGACGCCGTCTGTCGCGAGGCCGAGGCGGCCGAGGACCGACCCGAAGACCTCGCCGGGCGGGATGCGCAGCTGGCCGCTGCCCGCAGAGATCACGGCGAAGGCGAGCAGCGCGACGGCGAGCCCGACGAAGAGCACCGTCACCTTGGCGGAGCGGGTGGTCACGAGGCTGGCGCCGCGGGTGCGTAGAGGGCGACGGCGAGGGCGTCGAGGACGTCGGCGGTCCCCGGTCCGTAGCTGAGGATCTCGTTGTCGCTCATGTCGACGATCCGGCGCTTCTCCCCCGCCGGTGTGCTCTGGAGCGCGGGGATCGCCTCGAGCAGCCCGTCGACCCCGCCGGCGGACTCGAGCCCCTTGGTCATGACGAGCACGACGTCGGGCGCGGCCGAGACGAGACCCTCGTCGTTGAGCGGTCGCATGCCCTCCCAGCCGATCTCGGTCGCGACGTCTGTCGCCCCGAGCGCGGTGATGAGGGTGTCCGCCCCGGAGTCGGTGCCGAACATGTAGTAGACCCCGGCCTGGCCGCGGACGTAGAGGAAGGCGACCCGGAGCTTCTCGGCAGGGTCCTGGGGTGCGACGGCCGCGATCTCGGCGATCTTGGCGTCGATCTGCGCGGCGGAGCGCTCGGCCAGCGCGGCGCCCTCGTCCGGGAGCCCGACAGCTGCCGCGACCTGGTCGATGATCGTCCCGACGTTCTCGAGCGAGCGCTCGGAGTCGACGACCACCACCGGGATCCCGGCGTCGCGCATCTGCAGGACGACGTCCCACGGGCCGAGGCTCGTGTCCGTGATGATGAGGGTCGGCGAGAGCGCGAGGATCGCCTCGGCGTTGAGGTCGTGCCCGGACTGCGTGACGAGCGGGAGGTCGGCGGCCTCGGGGAAGGACGACGAGGCGTCGCGCCCCACGAGGTTGTCACCGAGACCGAGCTCGTAGACGATCCGAGACGTGGTCCCGTAGACGTCGAGGGCGAGGATGCGGCTCGTGTCCGTGACGGTCACCTCGGTCCCCTGCATGTCGGTGACCGTGGCGGGGAGCGCGGGGGTGGGCGCGGACTCGGGGACCGGGATCGCCGCCTCGGCGAGCAGCGCCGTCGAGGGACCGACGTAGCCCTTGGGGTCGTCCACGAGCGTCGCGTCGGCGAGCGTCGTGCCTCCGTCGATCACCGCGGGTGCTGCGGCCTGCGGCGACGCGACCTGGCACCCGGCGAGACCGACGGCGACGACGACCGCGGCGACTGTGCTGACGAGAGCCCGCACGTCGCGTCGGGCGGTGCGGGGGTGGCCGGTCATGTCAGTCCGTTCGCGGTCGCGCGGGAGCGCCGGGCGGCGCCGAGGGAGGACCCCCGAGAGGAGGTATGGCTATCCTAACCCAGAGCCGTCGTGGGCCACGTCGACCTCCAGGGCCCGAGGCCGGCGTGACCCCGACCCTCCCGACCAGCATGTCAGTCCGGCGACGCGACTCCGAGGTCCCGAAGGTCCCGGATGTACCGCAGGTCGTCGTCGGCGTGCGCGCCGTGCGGGTCTGCCACCAGGATCACGTCCTCCCAGCCGGAACGGACGAGCTCGTGGAGCGCGACGCGGAGCGCCGAGCGCCCCGGGTCGACCGATCGCCAGGCATCGTCCGCGACAGCCTCGGCCGTCACCACGGCCTGCAGCTCCGGGTTGCGTCGGACGAACCTCGCCGGGTAGCCCCGGATCGTGAGGTCTCCGGTGGCCTCGGTCAGGTCGAGCATCCACTCGGGGTCGGCGAGGCGCTCCTGGTGCCACCGGGCGTACAGGGCCTCCGTCGCAGGGTCGGGGTCGTCGAGCCCGGTGGCGAGGACGAGGCCTCGGACCCTCCCCCGGAGCGTCACGCGGCGGAGCTCGCACCCGAAGAGGAAGCCCGAGCCGTGCACGGCCCGCAGCCCGTCGACGGTGACGTCCTCGAAGACCGCCCCGCTCAGCGTGCTCGCCTGCAGCTCGAGGTCGGTCACGTGGACACGGGAGATCGTGGGACGAGAGTCAGCCTCGGCCGCACGGGCCACCGAGCAGCCGTCGAGGGTGAGCCGCTCCGCGCGGAGGTCGTGGAGGTGGGCACCCGGCTCGAGCCTGTGGTCGCGGTGCACCGTGCGGACAGGCTTACGGCGTGACGCCCGGATCAGGAGGGACTCGGCGGACGCGGTCGCGGCGACCACCAGGTCGTCGAGAGCGCCCGGGACGGTGCCCGGCGGTGGTGGGCCGAAGACACCGAGCACAGCGGTGAGGCTGCGAGACCGCCCGAGGTCCGGGGCTGCCGCGACGATCCCGTCGTGCACCACGTGCACGCTGCTCAGACCCGTCGGTTGCTCGACCGACGCGATCTCGGTGTTGTCCTCGAGCGACACCACGAGCAGCCGCTGCGGCGCGGCCTCTCTGGTGGCGGTCCCCCCGGCCAGGACACCTGAGCCCTCGTGGAGCACACGGACGATCCCGGCCCGTCGCGCGGCCGCGGTCGGCAGGGTGAGCCTGAGCGGAGCCCGGCGCCTGCGCCGGACCACGGTCAGGGTCGAGCTGTCGACGACGCTCTCCATCGTCGACGTAGAGCCCGCGACGACGACCGTGCCGTCGCTCTCGGCTCGCAGCTCGTCGTTGCCCTTGCCGATCTTCGTCCGCAGGCTCCGGGTGACGCTCAGGGCGACGAGATCGATCTCCCACAGCCCCTGGTCCGTGAGCACGAGGGCGTGCCCGTCGATCCCGGGCTGGGCAGCCCGGAGCATCCCACGCACGCCGCTCACCACGCTCCATCGGCCGGTGCGCAGGTCGAGCACGCCGAGGCGGGTCGCGGCCCGTCCTTCGACCCACGAGGTCAGGAGGACCGAGCTGCCCAGCAGGACTGTGCTCGTGGGGATGTGGTGCGGTGCGTCCTCAGGGACCGGGGCACGCAGAGCGCGCACCACCGTCGTCGGCAGCTCTGGTCGTCGATCCACAGGGCGAGGGTAGCGCGAGGTCGTGGCAACCTGAGAGCTCGGGCCAGCACTCGGCCGTGCGCGAGCCGAGCCGTGGTCCAGCCAGGACGACGACCGGGGACGTCGCTGTCACCCGGCGGGCCCTGGGCCGGACCTCGCAGCCTCAGCCGACGTCGAGCGCCAGCAGGTCGTCCTCGGTCTCGCGCCTGACGATCACCCGGGCCGCACCGTCGGCCACGGCGACCACGGGCGGGCGCAGCACGTGGTTGTAGTTGCTGGCCATCGAGCGGCCGTAGGCACCCGTCGCCGGCACGGCGAGCAGGTCCCCGGGCGTGACGTCGGACGGGAGCTCGATGTCGGAGATGACGATGTCGCCGCTCTCGCAGTGCTTGCCGACCACCCGGGCGCGGACGGTCTCGGCCGAGCCAGACCGGTTGGCGAGGCGGGCCGTGTACTCCGCGCCGTAGAGGGCGGGACGGATGTTGTCGCTCATCCCGCCGTCGACGGACACGTAGGTGCGCACGCTGCCGTCGTCGAGGGTGACCGGCTTGACCACACCGACCGTGTAGAGCGTGACGGTGGTCGACCCGACGACCGAGCGACCGGGCTCGATCGAGATGCGCGGGACCGTCGTGCCGAGCTCCGCGCAGACGGCGCCCACCGCACCGGCGAGGTCGCGGGCGAGGGCTGGCACGTCGATGGGCGTCTCGGAGGGGACGTAGGCGATGCCGTAGCCACCGCCGAGGTCGAGCTCGGGGAGCAGGTATCCCGTCTCGGTCTCGAGGTCGGCGCGCAGCGCGAGCATCTTGCGGGCGTTCGCCTCGAAGGCTGCCGCGTCCTGGATCTGCGACCCGATGTGCGTGTGGGCGCCGAGCAGCTCGAGCTCGGGGTGGTCCAGGACGGCGCGCAGCGCCGCCAGGGCCTGCCCGCCGGTGAGGGAGACGCCGAACTTCTGGTCTTCGTGGGCCGTCGAGATGAACTCGTGGCCACCGGCGTGGATGCCGGTCGTCACGCGCACCATGACGGGCACACGGGTGCTGCTGTCGCGGCCTGCGTCGCGAGCAAGCTCGGCGACGCGGTCGATCTCCGCGAAGGAGTCCACGACGACCCGGCCGACACCGGCCTCGATCGCGCGGGAGATCTCCGCGTCCGACTTGTTGTTGCCGTGCAGGCCGATCTCCGCACCCGGGACCCCGGCACGCAGAGCGACGGCGAGCTCGCCCCCCGTGCAGGTGTCGACCCGGAGACCTTCCTCCCGGGCCCAGCGGGCGACGGCGACCGACAAGAAAGACTTGCCCGCGTAGTAGACGTCGACCTCGGCGCCGACGGCCGCGAAGGCCTCGGTGAAGGAGTCGCGGAACAGACGGGCCCGGTCACGGAAGTGCTTCTCGTCCATGACGAAGGCCGGCGTCCCGAAGTCTCGGGCGAGGTCGGTCGCCGTGAGACCGGCGAGGACGAGCTCTCCCGCGGGGGTGAGGTCGGCGCTCGTCGGCCAGACGTGCTGCTCGAGGGGCGCCGGGATCTGCGGGGTGCCGATCGCACTCACGTCGGGCGTGCTCACATCCGCTCCGGGGCGCTCACGCCGAGCAGCGCGAGGCCGTTGGCGAGCACCTGGCGGGTCGCGTCGTTGAGCCAGAGACGGGTGCGGTGGGTGTCGCCGATCTCCTCGTCGCCGACCGGGGTGACGCGGACGTCCGCGTACCACTTGTGGTACGCCCCGGCGAGGGCCTCGAGGTAGCGGGCCACGCGGTGCGGCTCGCGCAGCTCGGCGGCCTGGGCGATCACCCGCGGGAACTCGGTGAGAGAGCCGAGCAGCGCCGACTCGGTCTCTGCGGTCAGCAGCGACGGGTCGAACGCGTCCTCGCGGCGCACACCGTGGTCGGCCGCGTTGCGGGCGACGTTGGCGGTGCGGGCGTGCGCGTACTGGACGTAGTAGACCGGGTTCTCGTTGGTCGCCTTCGAGAGCAGGTCGAGGTCGATGTCGAGGCTCGAGTCCGTCGAGGAGCGCACCAACGAGTAGCGCGCGGCGTCGACACCGACGGCGTCGACGAGGTCCTCGAGGGTCACGACCGTGCCGGCACGCTTGGACATGCGCAGAGGCTGACCGTCCTTGAGCAGGTTGACCATCTGCCCGATGAGGATCTGCAGGTTGGTGCCCGGCACGTCGCCGAAGGCTGCGCACACGGCCATCATGCGGCCGACGTACCCGTGGTGGTCCGCGCCCAGCATGATGATGACCTCGTCCGCGCCGCGCTCGCGCTTGTCGAGGTAGTAGGCGATGTCGCCCGCGATGTACGCGGCCTGGCCGTCCGACTTGATGACCACGCGGTCCTTGTCGTCGCCGAAGTCCGTGGTGCGAAGCCACGTCGCGCCGTCGGCCTCGAACATGTGGCCGGACTCCTTGAGGCGCGCGATCGCGCGGTCGACGGCCCCGGTCTCGTGGAGCGTGTCCTCGTGGAAGTACACGTCGAAGTCGACGCCGAAGCCGTGCAGGGCAGCCTTGATCTCGTCGAACATGCGGTCGACACCGATGGACCTGAAGACCTCCTGGGCCTCCGCGTCGGGGAGCGTCAGCGGGTCCGGGTCACCAGCAGCCGCGACGTCGGCGAGGACCGCGTCGGCGATGTCCTGGATGTACTGGCCGCCGTAGCCGTCCTCGGGCGCGTCCTCACCCTTGGCGCGGGCGAGCAACGAGCGCGCGAAGCGGTCGATCTGCGCGCCGTGGTCGTTGAAGTAGTACTCGCGGGTCACCTCGGCGCCGGCGGCCTCGAGGACGCGGGCGAGCGAGTCGCCGACAGCGGCCCAGCGGACACCGCCGATGTGGATGGGCCCTGTCGGGTTGGCGGAGACGAACTCGAGGTTGACTTTCTTCCCGGCCTCGGCGTCGCCGCGGCCGTAGGCGGCACCCTGGTCGATGACCGTGCGGGCGAGCTCGCCCGCTGCTGCTGCGTCGAGGGTGATGTTGAGGAACCCAGGACCGGCGACGTCGACGCTCTTGATGCCCGGCGTCTGGGCGACACGGACGGCGAGGTCGTCGGCGAGGGCGCGCGGCTGCGTCCCAGCCTTCTTGGCCAGCTGGAGGGCGATGTTGGTGGACCAGTCCCCGTGCTCGCGCTGGCGCGGTCGCTCGACGAGGATCTGCTCGGGCAGAGCAGCGAGGTCGAGGGCCAGGGTGCCGTCGGCGATCTTGGCGGCGAGGGCAGCGCGGAGTGCTTCGGAGAGCTCGTTGGGGGTCACCGGTCGATCCTAGCGAAAGTTCCCCTGGGTCCCTTCGTCTTCCCAGCGCAGACGCGGAGCTCCCACGTCGCTCCTGGCCCTCCTGGCGAGACGAGAGCACCCCGGCTGCTCCTCCCGCGGGGACCCTGCCCGCGGACTCCTGCCCTGCAGCCACCCGACTCCCGTACTCTCGCAGGTGAGCGTCCAGGCGTCGCCGCCGGCGAAGACGCACCAGCAGAGCAGACGAAGAGAGTCCGACCGATGAGCGACAAGTCAGGGTTGATCGACCGCGCCGTCCACCAGCTGCGCTCGCACATCACCTCCGGGGACTGGCCCGTCGGCAGCAAGATCCCGACAGAGCCCGCGCTGACCGAGCTCCTCGGCGTCGGCCGCAACACCGTCCGCGAGGCCGTGCAGTCGCTCGTCCACGCCGGTCTGCTCGTCAGGAGGCAGGGGTCGGGCACCTACGTGCTCTCCGACTCCGAGCTCATGGTCGTCATGGGGCGCGAGATCGCCGGGGCCAACCAGCAGCACGTCCTCGAGATCCGCCGCAGCCTCGAGGTCGAGTCGGCGCGGCTCGCAGCCGTCCGCCGCTCCCCCGCCGACCTCGCGGTGCTCCGCGAGCTCAACACGGCCCGCCAGGACGCCTTCGCCTCAGGGGACGTCGACCTCATGGTCTCCTCCGACCTCGCCCTGCACCGTGCCATCGCGGCTGCGGCGGGCAACCCCGTGCTGCTGTCTCTCTACGAGAACCTCATCGACGCGATCGGCGCGAACATCCGCACCAACGTGATCGGCCTTGTCCACACGCAGTCCGAGGACGACCACGACGCGCTGGTCGACGCGATCGAGGCAGGCGACCCGGAGCGTGCGATCGACGAGATCACGTCGTACCTCGCGGTGTACATCGCCGGTGGACCTGCGACCCACGGTCCCGAGACACGCCAGGCCTCGACCGGAGGAGCACGGTCGCCTCAGCAGCCGAGGTGAAGGAGCGCTCGTCGTGCTGGTAGTGTGCTCCATGCCTGACCGGGCGGTCTGCACAGCGCGACACGTGCGAGACTCCGCCTGATCGTGGTCCCCGCCCTCGTAGCTCAGGGGATAGAGCGTCTGCCTCCGGAGCAGAAGGTCGTAGGTTCGAATCCTATCGAGGGCACCATCGCCGCGGATCGCGGCAGCGGCGCCTCACGTCGTGCAGCACGAACCCGGCCTTGCAGGCAGCGGACAATCGCCTCACCTCTCCCTGGCGAGATCAGGGCCAGGGAAGCAGCCCAGCCGACGACGATCAGCGAGTCAGCGCGGTCCGGCCGATCGCGTCATGAAGACGTCGACCTCGTCCTCAGAGTCCACGGTGAATCCGTGCCTCTCGTACAGCCGCCGAGCCGGGCTGCCCTGGAGGACGTTGAGCCGGAACGGGCGCGGGTCCTCCTCGGCGAGGATCTCACGCAGGACCTGGCTGCCGATCCCTCGCCCGTGCGCGTGCGGCGCGAGGTAGAAGTGCTCGAGCCAGCGCGCGTCGTCCTCGACGCGCACGGTGACGCAGCCGACCTCCGTGCTGTCCTCGACGATCACGCGGGTGCTCGTGGGCACGTAGGAATCACGCATCCGCTGCCGGACACGGTGGGGGTCGTAGCGGCCGAGACGCTCGAGATCCTCGCGCAGCACCTCCGCCCGGAGGTCTACGAGCCACTCGATGTCGTGCTCCGTCGCGGAGCGGAAGGTCGTCGCCACGGCGAGATCCTACCGACCCTCGCGGCTCCCGCGAGCCTCGCGGCTCTCGCGGCTCTCGCGGCTCTCGGCTAGCGTCGCTCTCATGCCGGACGAGCTCTCCGACCCCGACCGCCGCCCCGTGCGGCTCTTCGTCGGCCATGCCGAGTCGCCCGTGTGGTTCCCGGACCCGCGTGGGTTCGAGGAGATGCACCTCGACGACGAGCTCACCGACGCGCTGCGCGCGTGGGACGCCGAGTGGTACTCCTCGCGGCGCCCCGACGACTTCGAGTGGATCGGCGCGACCCCCGAGATCGAGCACCTGCGCCGTGGTGTCGACCTCGCCTACAGGATCTCCCGCGCGCTCGGCTCCGAGTTCGTCGTCGAGGTCGACCCCGCCGTCGACCGCTCGGGTCATGACGCGTACACCGTCCCGGAGAAGCTGCGCATCCGCTCCGACGGACCCCCACTGCAGCCTGAGGCTGCAGCGCAGTTCACCGAGTGGGCGGACCTCGAGCATGCTGAGCGCGAGCGCTTCCAGCGCGCCGTGTCCGAGAGGGAGCCTGGCGAGACATGGTCCGCCTACGCACCGCTCTCCGGGACGACATTCCGGCCGGGAAGTCCCAAGAAGCGCGGACGATGACCGTGCCGGCACCGTCACCGTCACGACGGGAGCAGAGCGGGTCCGTGCCGGAGCGAGCGACGGCCGCTCCCCGACGCCCGGTACTCGACCTGCCTCCAGCGGGCGAGAGGCGCATCGTGAAGCACGGCATCCGCACCCGGTGGGTCCCGACGGTCGTGGTGATGCTCGTCCTGGCCGTGGTTCTCGCGGTCGTCACTCTCGGGCGGAGCGTCGGCGGTCCTGACGCGCCGTCGCTGCGGGACGGTCCTGGGATGGCCTGCGTCCAGCTTGCGGACGAGGGCGCGTTCTCGACGGTCGAACCTGGCCTCTCGCCGGTCTCGGCCGACGTGCGGCTCGACGGTCGCCTGCTCTGCGTGTGGCCGGACGGGTCGGCGAGCACCTTCCACTACCTCCAGACAGACGCCACGTCGGTGAGGATGCTCTGGGTGGCCCTCGCCCTCGCAGCCGCCGCAGCCACCCACGCCGCGATCTGCACCAGCCGCCGGTTCGCCGTCTACGACGCCTGACTCAGGAGCGGAGTGCACCGAGCCCAGCCATGAGGCCCCAGCCCCACCCTCTCTGACCTGCTTCGACGCACGGAGGCTGCAGCTCGTGCCCTGGACAACCCCTCCGACCGTCGTGCAAGATCGACATGGAGACCGTTTTCCGCGGCGATGGTGCCGCACTCGACGAGGAGCCCCCACATGACACGTAGAGCACTCGTGGTGCGCGGGGGGTGGGACGGCCACTCTCCAGAGGCCGCGACCGACCTCTTCGTGCCCTTCCTCCAGGCGCAGGGCTTCGTGACCGAGATCGAGACGGACAACGAGGTCTACGCCGACGCCGACCGGATGGCGGGCGTCGACCTCGTGGTGCAGTGCGTGACCATGTCGGAGATCAGCGGACCAGCCCTCGCCGGGCTGCGGTCCGCCGTCGAGGCAGGGACGGGTCTTGCCGGGTGGCACGGCGGGATCGCCGACTCCTACAGGGCGAGCTCGGACTACCTCCAGCTGGTCGGCGGGCAGTTCGCGACCCATCCGGGGCGCCACCCCGACGAGCGGCCTGGCGATGCGAGCGACAACTATCTCCGGCACACCGTGAACATCACGGCCGAGGGACGCCAGCACCAGATCACCGCAGGCCTCACAGACTTCGAGCTCGACACCGAGCAGTACTGGGTCCTTCACGACGACCTGATCGACGTGCTGGCCACGACCACGCACCCGGTCCGTCCGTGGCACCCGTGGCACAGGCCGATCATCTCCCCAGCCGTCTGGACGCGGCTGTGGGGCGCGGGGCGCATCTTCGTGGCCACACCGGGTCACTCCCCCGAGGTCTTGGCCGACCCGAACGTCCGCACCATCGTCGAGAGGGGTCTGCTGTGGGCCAGCCGCACGGAGTCGGAATAGTCGGTCTGGGTGTCATCCTCGATGCCTACCTCGCCACGCTCGCGGAGCACCCTGGGATCCGCATCGCCGCCGTCGCCGACCTGGACGCCTCACGCGCCGAGGCCGTGGCAGCGCGGCTGCGCGACAGCCGGGCGAGCACCGTCGAAGAGCTCCTGACCTCGGACGACGTCGAGACCGTCCTCGACCTGACGACTCCCGGCGCCCACGCGCAGATCGCCCTGGCCTGTGCACGCAGCGGGAAGAACCACTACGGCGAGAAACCGTTGGCCGCGACCCTCGCTGACTCCCGAGCTGTCGTCGACGCTGCCGCACGGGCAGGGGTCGGTCTGGGCTGCGCCCCGGACACCGTCCTCGGGACAGGGGTGCAGACTGCTCGGGCGGTCGTCGACGCTGGCCTCATAGGACGCCCGACGGCGGCTGTCGCGACATGGGTCTCGGCCGGCCACGAGGCCTGGCACCCCCACCCCGACTTCTACTACCTGCCAGGTGGTGGACCGCTGCTCGACATGGGGCCGTACTACCTCACGAGCCTCGTCCACCTGCTCGGGCCTGTCGTCGCAGTGACGGGATCGGCCGGGCGTCTGCGTAACACCCGCACGATCGGGTCCGGTCCGCGCGCGGGCGAGGTGATCCCGGTCGAGGTCGCCACGCACGTCGCGGGCACCCTCGAGCACGCAGGCGGCGCGATCTCGACGGTGACCGTGAGCTTCGACGCACCTGGTACCCGGGCCCGCCCGATCGAGGTCTACGGGGAAGAGGGCGCCGTGTCGGTCCCCGACCCGAACACCTTCGGCGGAGACGTCGAGCTGCTCACCCGGGGTGGCACCTCGTGGGAGACCGTGACACCTCGTGCCGGCTTCGTCGACTCCTCCCGCGGGGTCGGGCTGCTCGAGATGGTCGGGGCTGCGGGGCTCGGGGACGCCCCGGCGCAGGCCCGCGCGAGCGGGGCCGTCGGGCTGCACGTCATGGAAGTCATGACAGGGCTGCTCGACTCCGCGAGCAGCGGTCGTCGGACCCAGATCTCGAGCGCACCCGCTCGACCTGACCTCGTGCCGCTCACCGAAGCCGCGACGTGGCGGGGCCTCTCCTGACGCAGAGCACCAGGAGAGATGTCGACCCGTCTCAGACGACGGGCTCGTCCCTGGCGACTGCGGCGGCCGACGACCTCGCCCCTGCTGCTGGTCGACCTGTCGCGGCCCAAGACGCCAGCAGGGTCAGCGCGTCCGCCGACGGTGTCGACGGAGCCGCGGTGTAGACGTTCACCTGAAGGCCTGGGTCGGCAGGGAGCACCAGGGCCTCGAAGTCGAGCTCCATCCTGCCGACCACCGGGTGGCAGAACACCTTGGTCCCCGACCGGTGGTACCTCACGTCGTGGGAGGCCCACAGCCTCCTGAAGTCCTCGCTGCGTGTCGAGAGCTCACCGACGAGCGCCGTGAGCGACGTGTCGTAGGGGTTGCGGCCTGCCTCGGCCCGGATGATCGCGACAGAGTCGTGAGCGACACGGTCCGCCTTCTCACCCCAGAACGCCCGGGCCGGCGTCGGGTCGAGGAACATGAACCGCGCGGCGTTCACGGGCCCACCGATGGTCTGCTCGGCCGACTCGAACAGCGGCGCGTAGAGCGCACGCCCGAGCACGTTGCAGCCGAGGACGTCGAGCCTGCCGTTGCGCACGAAGGCAGGGACGTCGGGCATCGCGTCGAGGATCCGCTGGACGGCCGGGCGCAAGACCGGCGCCGGTGCGCGGCGCGCCCGCGAGCGCGCAGCACCCGAGGCGTTCGCGGCCCGTGCCAGGTCGAAGAGGTGGCCGCGCTCCGCCTCGTCGAGCTGGAGGGCCTCGGCCAGCGCCTCGAGCACCTCTTCGGAGACCCCGCCGAGGTTCCCGCGCTCGAGCCGTGTGTAGTAGTCGACGCTCACCCCGGCGAGCATCGCCACCTCTTCGCGCCGCAGACCGGGCACCCGGCGGTGACCGCCGTAGGCAGGTAGCCCGGCACGCTCGGGGGTGATCCGCGCGCGGCGCGTCGAGAGGAACTCGCGGGTCTCGGTCTTCAGGTCCATCCTCCGACCGTACGACCTCGTGCCCGCCCGCGGGAGGTACCAGCGGTACCCGCCACGCTCATCACGCTCTCGCGCCGAGCCGCCAGGGGTCAGGTCGTGACGAAGCTCTTGAGGTACGCCGCTGGCGTGTGCCCGAGGGTCTGCCGGAACAGGTCGGTGAAGGTGCTCGGGTTCGCGTACCCGAGCCTGAGGGCGACCGCCGCGACCGACCGGCCTGACGAGATCTCGAGGAGCGCCTGCCGCATCCGGACGAGGATGCGCCACCGGGTCAGGGTCGTGCCTGTCTCCCGCACGAAGGCACGCGACAGGGTCCTCGAGCTGATGTTGAGGGTGTCGGCCCACTCGCCGAGCGTGCGGTCGTCTGCGGGGTCCGCGACGATCGCCTCAGCGACGGTGCGCAGCCTGGGGTCTGCGGGCATCGTGAGGTCGAGGGATGCGCTCTCGACCGGGACGAGGAGGTCCACGACCACCTGCTGCAGGCGCATCCGCACGGCGTCGTCGAGCACGGCCGCCTTGTTGTGGAGCACGAGCTCGTGGACGGCCCTGCTCAGCGTGATCCCCGCGATCCCGGCAGCCCAGGGAGGGTCGACCCGCTGGGGCGCGAGGTAGGTGACGTGGGTGAGCGTCCCCGGTGCCGC
This sequence comes from Sanguibacter biliveldensis, assembly GCF_033798665.1. Taxonomy (NCBI): domain Bacteria; kingdom Bacillati; phylum Actinomycetota; class Actinomycetes; order Micrococcales; family Sanguibacteraceae; genus Sanguibacter; species Sanguibacter biliveldensis. The sequence continues at coordinate 1,115,019 of NZ_CP138359.1, read as the reverse complement.
ACGGACGTGGTGCCGGGTGTGCGCGGGGATCCAGATGGCGAGGCCCGGGGGGACGGTCCAGAGCTGGTGGTCTGCCTCGACCGTGAGAGCTCCCGCCCCGGTCCAGATGAGCTCGTGCTCCCTGTGCAGCCCGTCGACCCAGCTCCCTCCGTCGGGGCTGAGGATCGTCTCGGTGATGAACAACCACGGGTCGTCGACACGTGCGGGCTCCGCGTGGTCGTCGGGCGAGGTCCGCCGCGGCACCACGGACCGGCCCGTCGCGCCAGGCTCGTGCGCCGTCGGACGCTCGTCGAAGACCGGCGCCACCCACAGGCGCGTCGCTTCGGGCTGGTCACCGTGCGGCACGGGACGACAACCTACTAGACGCAGCCGCCTCGTGGCCTGCTGCCGTGCAGGACCCCAGGGGCCGGGCACCGGGCGCCTTGCGGCAGGTGTCGGGCACTAGGTGTCGGGCTCTCGCTGCCAGGACGTGATGCACGCGTCGGTTCAAGAGAAGGCCGTCTGAGTCCAGAGATGCGTGACGGCGTAGGCCCGCAACGGTGCCCAGTCCTCGCTGAGCCGTGCAGCCGCTGTACCGGTCCGGACCCCGAGGGCCTTCTTGAGCACGAGGTCGTCCGCCGGGTAGGCGTCACGATCACCGAAGAGGCGCAGCGCCACGTAGTCGGCTGTCCACGGTCCGATACCCCGCACGGCGAGCAGCGCAGCACGGGCGGCGTGCGGGTCGTCGTCCATACCTAGGAGGAGGTCGCCCGAGGCGACGGCATGAGCGAGGGCTGACACGGTCGCTGCCCGGGCTCCGGTGAGCCCGACGATGCTGCGCAGGGTGTCGACATCGACCGCTGCGACAGCCTCGGCTGTCGGGAAGGACCGGAATCCTGCTGGGGCGTCTCCCCCGAGCGCCGCGACCAGCCGCCCACCGAAGGTCCTGGCCGCGCCGAGCGACACCTGCTGCCCGATCACGGTCATCGCGGCGGTCTCGAACCCGTCGACCGAGCCCAGGATCCTCAGCCCCGGGCGCGCAGCGACAAGAGGTGCGAGCGTCCCAGACTGCGCGAGGTGCGCGTCGATCCCCTCGACCTCGCGGTCGAGGTCGAGCCAGCGCCGGACTGTCGCGACGAGCGCGTCGTCGACCGGGGCGTCACCGTCGTGGTCCACAACGCTCAGCCGGACCGATCCTGGCTCGTCCCACGCGACCGTGACGACAAGCTCGCCCCCACGAACAGTGCGCGAGTGCCGAGCAGCGAGCAGGTCGCAGGTCTCGATGCCGGGAATCGCATGGGCGGCAACAGTCCGCATCAGAGGCTCGAGGGTGATCGGGACCGTGTGCTCGAGCCGGACTGCCAGAGCGTTGCTCATGACGCCGCCTCGAGGTCGAGCAGCCATCGCTTGGCGGCAGTCCCGCCGGCATACTGCCCGGTGGTGCCGTCAGAGCGCACCACCCGGTGGCACGGCACGACGAGCGGCAGAGGGTTCTTCGCACAGGCTGTGCCCACCGCGCGGACCGCACGGGGGCTACCCGCGAGTGCGGCCACCTCGGTGTACGTCGCGGTGCCCCCATAAGGAATCTCGGGGAGGTGACGGACCACCTCGCGGCGGAACCCTGTCGTGAGAGTCAGGTCCAGCGGCAGGTCAAAGCTGTGCCGGCTGCCGGTCAGGTACTCCTCGACCTCGAAGGCCAGCCTGTCGAGCCGGGCCGGCGCACGCAGGACCCGAGGGCTCACCTTGCGGGCCAGCGTGTCGAGCACCTGATCGAAGCCCTCGACCGCGAAGGCCAGGCGGAGGACGCCGATCTCGGTCGCTGCCAGGAGCATCTCGCCGACAGGTGTGTCGACGGTGCGGTAGGCGACGTCGAGCAGCCCGCGCTCTTGCACGGCGAGCGCCAGCCGTGCCCGCAGCACCGACTCGACGACACTGTCCGCGTCGGTGTCCAGACCGACGAGGCCGTCCCAGCCCAGACCACTCTGCTCCTTCGGTTCCTTCTGCTCAGAGTCGTGCACCGTACACCTCCTCGTCCGTGGTCACAGGTCCAGCGAGTGCCGCGCGGAGCGCTCGCACCCCGTCGGCGGCGGCCCGACGTGCGGCTGCCTCGGTCCCGCCCAGCACGGCGGCGACCTCGGCGTAGGGCAGGCCACCCAGGTGGTGGAAGGCGACGCACTCCCGCTGGCGGGTAGGCAGCGTCGCGAGCGCGGCATACAGGTCGAGCCGTTCGGCCGCACCGATCCCGGCGGTATCCGGACGCTCAGGAACCGCCTCGACCGGGAGGGCGCGCCGAGCTCTGGCGCGGAGGTGGTCGATCCCCTTGCGACGGGCGATGGTCACCAGCCACGCCTCGACGTTGGCATCCTGAGGTAGCTCCGGGTAGGCGCGTATCGCCGAGACGAAGGTCTCGGCCCACACGTCGTCTGCGTCGTCAGGGCCGACGAGGGCCCGGCACACCCGCAGGACAGCGGCGCCGTGCGCCGTGACGACGTGGTCGAAGGCCCGTTGCATCAGAAGAGCACCTCGGCGAGTCGGCGCGGGTCTTCGATCGCGAGGAGCTGCTCCTTGCGGGCGATCCCGCCCGCGTACCCGGTCAGAGTCCCGTCAGAGCCGACCACGCGATGGCACGGCACGATGATCGAGAGGGGGTTGCGCCCGTTCGCGGCTCCCACCGCCCGCACCAGCCGGGCATCACCCAGAGCCAGCGCGAGGTCGAGGTAGCTGCGGGTGGAGCCGTAGGGGATCTCGGCCAGCTGGGCCCAGACCCTGTGCTGGAAGACGGTCCCGACAGCGGCTGTCGGCACCGTGAACTCGCGACGCCCGCCCGCGAAGTACTCGGCGAGCTCGCTCTCGAGCTGCCCGGCACCGTCGTCCGAGGGCTCGCCGAAAGAGTCGGGGAGGTGAGCCGCCCCCGCCATGAACAGACCGCTGAGCACTCCGTCTGTGCTCACGGCCGTCAACGGACCGACGGGCGACTCGATCACCCGGAACGTCCTCATACGACCCCCTCCCTTCCTGAAGCTGGTCCTGCTCGCCAGGCCCGCGTCCATCCGTGTCGACCGCCGATGCAGGAAGATGCAGAGAGCTGCGCACATCTGCTGCGGCACCTCGTGCGGACGCCGCACCATCATCCCAGTCACCCTGCAGACGTCGGCCAGACCCGGTTCGTGAGGTCCCGAACCTGTCGGATCTCGGAGGTCGGCATCCGCATCAGGTCCCGCACCCGCTCTGGAGAAAACATGGGACCTTTGACGCATGTGAGGGCGGACACACCCGCATAGCGTTGAAGACATCACATCCCCCGCACGACATCCCGATCGAAGGACCCGATGACCCTCACCGACGCACCGACCACAGTCGCCGCCGAGATCGACGCTCTCGTCGTCGCAGGCAACGCTGCGCTCGCCGAGTACGCGAGCTTCACGCAGGAGCAGATCGACCACATCGTCAAGAAGGCCTCGGTCGCAGCCCTCAACCAGCACGGCGAGCTCGCCGTGCACGCCGTGCGCGAGACCGGCCGCGGAGTCTTCGAGGACAAGGCCGTGAAGAACATCTTCGCGTGCGAGCACGTCACGAACTCGATGCAGAACCTCAAGACCGTGGGCGTCATCAGCCGCGACGAGCTCACCGGCATCACCGAGATCGCAGAGCCTGTGGGCGTCATCTGCGGTGTCACCCCGGTGACGAACCCGACCTCGACCGCGATCTTCAAGTCGCTCATCGCGCTCAAGACCCGCAACCCCATCATCTTCGGCTTCCACCCCTCGGCCCAGCAGTCCTCGGTCGCCGCAGCACGGGTCGTCCGTGACGCCGCCGTCGCCGCGGGCGCACCCGCCGACTGCATCCAGTGGGTCGAGCACCCCTCCCTCGAGGCCACCAACCTGCTCATGAACCACCCGGGTGTCGCGCTGATCCTCGCGACCGGCGGCAACGCGATGGTCCGTGCTGCGTACTCCTGCGGCAAGCCCGCTCTGGGCGTCGGCGCCGGGAACGTCCCCGCCTTCATCGAGCGCAGCGCCAAGCTCAAGCGCGCCGTGAACGACGTGGTCCTGTCCAAGGCCTTCGACAACGGCATGATCTGCGCCTCCGAGCAGGCCGTCATCCTCGACGCCCCGATCTACGACGAGGCCATGTCCGAGTTCGCGATCCTGCACGCCTACCGCGTGGACGCGGCCGAGAAGGCGATGCTCGAAGAGTTCATCTTCGGGGTCCAGGCCAACGGCACGAACTGCGGCGAGGCCAAGCTCAACCCCACCGTGGTCGGCCAGAGCCCCGAGTGGATCGCCGAGAAGGCGGGCTTCTCGGTCCCCGAGGGCACGTCGATCATCCTCGCGGAGGTCTCCGAGGTCGGCCCCAACGAGCCTCTCACCCGCGAGAAGCTCTGCCCCGTGCTCGCCGTGCTGCGCGCCGACGGCGCCGAGGAGGGTATCCGCCTCTCCGAGCAGATGGTGGAGTTCGACGGCCTCGGCCACTCGGGCTCGATCCACTCCGAGGACCAGGCGATCATCGAGGAGTTCGGCTCCCGCGTGAAGGCCGTCCGCATCATCACCAACGCCCCGAGCTCGCTCGGCGGCATCGGTGACATCTACAACGCCTTCATCCCCTCGCTGACCCTGGGCTGCGGCTCCTACGGACACAACTCGGTCTCCAACAACGTGTCGGCGATCAACCTCGTCAACATCAAGCGCATCGGCCGGAGGAACAACAACTTGCAGTGGTTCAAGGTCCCCGCCAAGACGTACTTCGAGCCGAACGCGATCCGGTACCTCGCCGACATGCGCGGCATCAGCCGGGTCACCATCGTCACCGACTCGACCATGACCCGCCTCGGCTTCGTCGACAAGATTCTCGACGTGCTCAACCGCCGCGGTGACCGCGTCGCCCTGCAGATCATCGACGACATCCTGCCCGAGCCGACCGTCGACTCGGTCACCGCAGGCGCCGAGCTCATGCGGGCCTTCAACCCCGACACGATCATCGCCCTCGGTGGCGGATCGCCGATGGACGCCGCCAAGGTCATGTGGCTGCTCTACGAGCACCCCGAGATCGAGTTCGCGGACATGAAGGAGAAGTTCTTCGACGTCCGCAAGCGCGCCTTCAAGTTCCCCGACCTCGGCGAGAAGGCCAGCCTGGTCTGCATCCCGACCACGTCGGGAACCGGCTCCGAGATGACGCCCTTCGCGGTCATCACCGACCCGGTCACGGGCAAGAAGTACCCGCTCGCCGACTACGCGCTCACCCCGACAGTCGCGATCGTCGACCCGGCACTGACCGCGATGATGCCCGGGTTCCTCGCCGCAGACTCCGGCTTCGACGCCCTGACCCACGCGACCGAGGCATTCGTCTCCGTCTACGCCAACGACTTCACCGACGGCCTCTGCCTGCACGCCATCAAGCTGATCTTCGAGAACATCGAGGCCTCGGTCAACGGCGCTCCCGGCAGCACCGAGCAGACCGTCGTCAAGGCCCGAGAGAAGATGCACAACGCCGCGACGATCGCCGGCATGGCCTTCGGCAACGCGTTCCTCGGGATCGTGCACGCGATGGCGCACGTCACGGGATCGGCCTTCCACCTGATCCACGGCCGCACCAACGCGACGTACCTGCCGCACGTCATCCGCTACAACGGCACCGTGCCCACGAAGCTCACGAGCTGGCCCAAGTACGAGCACTACGTGGCACCCGAGCGCTTCCAGGAGATCGCCAAGCACCTCGGTCTCCCGGCGTCGACCCCGGCTGAGGGCGTCGAGTCCTACGCCAAGGCCGTCGAGGCGCTCCGCGACAAGGTCGGCATCGCCCCGTCCTTCCAGGCACAGGGCGTCGCCGAGGAGAACTTCATCGGAAGCCTCGACTCGCTCGCCATGGCCGCCTACGAAGACCAGTGCGCACCGGCCAACCCGCGCATGCCGATGCTCGAGGACATGAAGACCATCATGGAGGCCGCGTACTACGGCACATCCTTCGAGGCAGTCCGCGCGAGCCGTCGCGCCGCGGTCGAGGCCGTCCCAGTGGTCTCTGCCAGCCCTGAGGAGGCAACCCCGGTCGACTCAGCTGCTGTCGAGATCCCTGAGGACCTCGCACCTGAGGCACCGAAGAAGGGCCGCCGCCGCTGAGACGCGGTGACCGCTAGCACCACCGCAGACGGCCGACGCCCCGCTCCTCTCGTCAGGAGCGGGGCGTCAGCCGTCTGTCGAAGGCTCTGCGGGAGTCGGAAAGACCCGTCGGTCACGTCAGGACTGGTCTGACCCGTCGCGGCCGGTCGAGCCCGTCACGGAGTGCAGTCAGGCCGGAGCGCGGTCACGCCACGACCTGCACACCGGCTCCAGCCGCGGGACCACGAGAGGGCCCGGCCACCTGGCCGGGCCCTCTCGTGAAGACGATGCTGGGGAAGGTCAGCTACGACCCTCGACACCCTCGGTGAACTCCCAGTGCCACGGCTCGAAGGCACCGCTGCCGCCGGCACGCGCCCAGGCGGGGTTGTCCCAGCCGTAGAGCGGTGCGTTCTCCTTGAGCCAGGCGAACTTCTCAGTTCCTTTGTAGGTCTCAGCGTTGAGGTCGACGGCGAGACCCCAGCCGTGCTCGGACTTGCCCGGGGTAGCCGCCAGGCCGCCCTTGGTCCCCTTGAGGGAGACCTGGGACGCGAGCGTCCTGTAGCCGTCGGTGATCTTCATGTTGACGCCGTACTTGGCCTTGTAGGCCTCGTTCAGCGCGATGAGCGCGTCGGCTGCGTCAGCGCGAGCGTACTGACCGGTGTCCCACAGCTCGCAGAGTCCCTCAGAGGACAAGTTGCCGTTGGTCCCCGTCGGGAGGTTGGTGATGTCGCAGCCCGAGGTGGTGAGCGAGGTGCGCTCCTCAGACCGGCTCGCGGCGGCGACAGTGCGCTGCTCGGTCGGGACGGACTGCGCGAGGCTGGCCGGCACGGCCGAGCCGCTCGACGCCGTAGCGAGGATGCTCGTCGCGGTCGGCCCCACGGCTTCCGCCTGGACCTCGGGGACGTCGACCACCTGGGGCTCGACCCCTGACTCGGCCTGGACGTCCGTGGACACGTTCCCAGCGCCAGCGGAGATCGGTACGGCGATCGTCGCGACAGCCAGGCTCGTCAAGACGGCGGCGCGCGGGATCCAGCGGTGCGACCCGGGGGTCGGGTTGTTCACGGGTGACGGGGTGCGTCGGACGCGAGCGGGACGCCGTGACTCACGTTCTGCCGCTTCGCGGATCGCCCGTCGGGAGAGGGGAGCTTCACCTGTGACCAGGTCGGACTGCTGCTCCACTACACCTCCATCATCTCTGCGGGCCTGACCGGCAACCACCGGGCAGACGAAGCGGCCTCGCACTCCTGGTCCGGGAGAGCCCGGACGAGGTGGCAAGACCGCAGTACCTCTGTCACAGAACAGTAACGAACGATCGGCCCGTTTCCAAGCCGTCTACCCAGACTTCACCTGCATCTACGGTGATCAGCGTGTGCGCGGACTGTGAAGCCGCTGGTGCAGCGGACCCGTTCACCGGGCCTCGCGCTGCATGGCGTCACGCACCTCACCTACGAGCTCTTCCAAGATGTCTTCGAGGAAGACGACTCCGAGGACCGCAGAACCGTCCCAGACCCGCGCCAGGTGTGCGCCGGAGCGCTGCATGGCGCGCAGCACGACCTCGACCTCGTCGTCCGGCGAGGCCTCGGCCAGCGCGCGGGTGCGCCACACCTGGAGCGGCACGTTGCGCTGGTCCTCGGTCGCGAACAGCACGTCCTTGAGGTGGAGGTACCCGATGAGGTCGCCGCCGGGGTCGACCACGGGGAAACGGCTGAAGCCTGTCCGTGCGACGAGCCTCTCGACCTCGTCCGGGGTGCAGCCCTCGGCCAGGGTCACGAGCTCGTCGAGGGGCACCATGACATCGGCGGCGGCGCGCTCCGAGAACTCGATCGCCCCGGCGAGCAGCCCCTGCTCGTCGACGAGCGAGCCCTGGGCCTGCGAGTGCTCGAGGATCGACTGGACCTCTTCGGCCGTGAAGGCCGAGGCGACCTCGTCCTTGGGCTCGACCCCGGTCAGCCGGACGGCGTGGTTGGCGAGCCAGTTGAGGGCGACGATCACAGGACGCAGCAGACGCCCCACGAGCACGAGCGGCGGGCCGAACCACAGCACGGCCTTGTCCGGCCCCGAGACCGACAGGTTCTTGGGGACCATCTCGCCGAGCACGACGTGCAGGTAGACCACGAGCGCGAGCGCCAGCACGAAGGCGATCGGGTGGACGAGCGCCGAGCCGACCCCGAGGGCCTCGAGCGGGACCTCGATGAGGTGCGCGAGCGCGGGCTCGGCGATCACCCCGAGCCCTGTCGAGCAGACGGTCACCCCCAGCTGGGCACAGGCGAGCATCAGCGAGACGTGCTCCATGGCCCACAGCACGGTCTTGGCGCGCTTGTTGCCGGCGAGCGCGAGCGGCTCGATGGCGCTGCGCCGCGCGGAGATGATCGCGAACTCCGCGCCGACGAAGAAGGCGTTCGCGGCGAGCAGCAGCGCGCCGATGGTCAGTGCGAGCCCGGAGCTCATGCCGTGTCTCCTGTCCGCAGACGCAGCCGGTCGACCCGGCGCCCGTCCATCTCCTCGACGGTGGCCGTGACGGTCCCACCCTCGTACTCAGCGTCGAGGCGCACCACGTCGCCGACGATGGGCACCCGGCCCAGCCTGGCCATGACGAGCCCGCCGAGGGTCTCGTAGTCGGGACCCTCAGGGACGCGAAGCAACGTGCGCTCCTCGAGCTCGTCGGGCCGGAGCAGCCCGGGGACCACCCACGAGCCGTCGGAGGCGAGCAGTGCGCCGGCGCGGCGCGCGTCGTGCTCGTCGGAGACCTCGCCGACGAGCTCTTCGACGACGTCCTCGAAGGTCACGACCCCCGAGGTGCCGCCGTACTCGTCGACGACCACGGCCATCTGCATGCCGAAGGAGCGCAGCTCGACGAGCAGCGGGCCGAGCCGCACGGTCTCCGGCACCCGGGGAGCCTCGTCCATCAGGGCGACCGCCGGGACGTGGTCTCGGCGCTCCCGCGGGACGGAGACGGCGCGACGCAGGTGGACGAGCCCGACGATGTCGTCCCTGGACGCGTCGATCACCGGGAACCTCGAGTGGCCGGTCCGTCGCGCGAGCTCGATCACGTCGTTGGCGGTGTCTTCACGGGCGACAACGGCCACCCGCATGCGGTCGGTCATCACGTCGACCGCCGTGAGCTCGTCGAGCTCGACGGCATTCGTGATGAGGCGGGCCGTGGAGACGTCGAGGGTGCCCACCTGGGCGGACCTGCGCACGAGCGCGGCGAGCTCGGGGGCCGAGCGCGCACCCGAGAGCTCCTCTTTGGGCTCGACGCCCACGCGCCGCAGGATCGCGTTGGCCGAGCCGTTGAGAGCCGCGATGACAGGACGCAGCAGCCGGGTGAACACCCGCTGCACGGGGACCACCTGACGAGCTGTCGGCAGCGGCCGGCTCAGTGCGTAGTTCTTGGGGATCAGCTCTCCGAACAGCATGGAGAAGAAGTTGACGAGCACGAGGGACACCGTCACGGCGACCACCCCGGCGACCGTCGCGGACAGCGCGGTGCTCTCGAGCGGACCGCCGACCAGGTTCTTGATGGCCGGCTGCGCCGTGTACCCGAGCAGGATGGTCGTGATGGTGATGCCGACCTGCGCGGAGGAGAGCTCGGTCGACAGGTGCTTGACGGCTCCGCGGACGCTGCGTCCGCGCCAGTCGGGGTCGTCGTCCTCGTCGTCGTCCGACCCGACCACCGCGGGATCGAGGGTGACGAGCGAGAACTCGCTCGCGACGAAGACTGCCGTGCCGATGGTGAGGAGGACGCCGAGACCGACGAACAACCAGTCGGTCACCGCTGCTCACCGCAGACGGAGGTGAGGCCCGCGTGGTCGTCGTGCAGACCAGGCCCGGAGGGAGTCGATGTCGAGGACACGTGTCGTGACGGATGGTCGGCTGTCATCAGGATGAGAATAATAGTCGACCGGCCGTCCGCCACCCGGCGCTCTCCACAGTTCCTCCAGGGAACTCGCGCGGGTCGACCGCCGTTTCTCGTGCCGAAGGGCCCGCCGGTGTGCAATTGTGAAGGCATGTCAGTCACCTCACCGCGCCCCGACGGCTCCCCCTCAGCCGGTGCCTCGATCCTCATCGTCGAGGACGAGCCCGCGATCGCCACGGCGATCGCCCAACGCCTGGGCGCCGAGGGCTGGCGCACCGAGGTGGCCCGCGACGGCCTCAGCGGGGTCGACGCCGCCGCCCGCATGCAGCCCGACGCCGTGGTGCTCGACGTCATGCTCCCCGGGATCGACGGGCTCGAGGTGTGCCGCCGCATCCAGGCCGAGCGCCCCGTCCCGATCCTCATGCTCACCGCGCGCGACGACGAGACCGACATGCTCATCGGCCTCGGGGTCGGCGCTGACGACTACATGACCAAGCCCTTCTCCATGCGCGAGCTCGTGGCCCGCCTCAAGGCGCTGCTCCGCCGCGTCGACAGGGCCGCTCAGGCCTCCTCGGCCTCCGACGGGGCCGAGCCGCCCATGGTGATCGGCGACGTCGTCATCGACCGCGCCCAGCGCCGTGTGCACCGCGCCGAGCAGGAGATCCACCTCACGCCGACGGAGTTCGAGCTCCTCGTCATGCTCGCGAGCTCACCCAAGACCGTGCAGACGCGTGAGCGCCTGCTCGCCGAGGTCTGGGACTGGGCCGACGCGAGCGGGACCCGCACGGTCGACTCGCACATCAAAGCGCTGCGCCGCAAGCTCGGCGCGGACCTGATCCGCACAGTGCACGGGGTCGGCTACGCCTTCGAGCCGCCCGCGAGCGCCTGAGGTCTGGACGCCTCGACCATGAGCTCCTCGCGCAACGTCCGCCCGCTCCGGCCGCACCTGCCGGACGTCAGGCCGCTCGACAGGTTCAAGACCCTCAAGATCAAGATGGCGATCGTGGTCGCCGCGTCGGTGACCCTCGCGGCCTTCGTCACGTGGCTCGGGCTGCGGTACAACCTCGGCCCGACCCGGACCTTCCCGCTCGCGATCGTCGCCTCGATGCTCTTCACGATGCTGCTGGCCCGCGGCATGACGTCGCCGCTGCGCGAGATGACCTCGGCAGCACGGTCGATGTCCGAGGGCGACTACAGCCGCAGGGTGCAGGCGACGAGCCGGGACGAGGTCGGGCAGCTGGCGACGGCCTTCAACATCATGGCGGAGGACCTCGACTCCTCCGACAGGGTGCGCCGCGAGCTCATCGCGAACGTCTCGCACGAGCTGCGGACACCCGTCGCGGCCCTGCACGCCCAGCTGGAGAACCTCGTCGACGGTGTGGTCGAGCCGACCCCCGCGACCATGCAGACGGCCCTGACGCAGACCGAGCGGCTGACGCGGCTCATCGCGTACCTGCTCGACCTCTCGCGGGTCGAGGCCGGGGCCGCCGACCTCAACCTCACCGAGGTGGTCGCGAAGGACTTCCTCGAGGACGTCGTGAACTCGGTGTCGACGATCGAGGCCGGCAAGCAGCTCGCGTTCTTCGTCGACGTCGAGCCCGAGGACGCGACCTTCACGGCGGACCAGGAACGGCTCCGGCAGATCTTGGTGAACCTGCTGCACAACGCGATCCGGCACTCCCCGTTCATGGGCGAGGTGAGCATCATGGCGCGCCGGACCGACGACGAGATCGTCTTCGACGTGAGCGACAACGGTCCCGGCGTCGCGGTCGAGGACCGTCAGCGGATCTTCGAGAGGTTCGCCCGCGGGGGCGCCGGGGTCAACGGTGCGCCGACGGCTGGCGGGACCGGGTCCGGTGGGACCGGGATCGGTCTGGCGATCGTGCGCTGGGCCGTCGACCTGCACGGCGGGACCGTCGAGGTCGCCGACACCCTCGCCGGTGCGACGATGCGGGTAGCTCTGCCGCAGCACCCACCGGGGGAAGAGCCTGACCCCTCGGAGAGCGACGTCGTGGGCGGGGCGAGCAGCTCCGGGGCCGACACGCTCTGAGGTCGCAGTCATCGCCACTTGTTATAGCCGGGCTATAACAACTACGCTGCTCGCATGACCTCCGACGACGCCGTCAGAATCGTTCGACCTGCCAAGCCCGTCGACACGCGACCCGCGGGACCTGCCCTCGCTCCCGGCACGGTCTCGGTCCGCGGTCTCACCAAGACCTTCGGGGCCGTGACGGCCGTCGACGACCTCAGCTTCGACGTCCTGCCAGGGCGCGTGACCGGGTTCCTCGGCCCCAACGGTGCCGGCAAGACGACCACGCTGCGCATGCTGCTCGGGCTCGCCACCCCCACGAGCGGCACGGCGACCATCTCCGGACGGGCCTACGCCGACATCCCGGACCCGCTCCGCGAGGTCGGAGCCGCGCTCGAGGCCACGAGCTTCCACCCGGGGCGCACGGGCCTCGACCACCTGCGGACCTACGCCCCGTACGCGGGCGCCGACGACACGCGCTGCCACGAGCTGCTCGAGCAGGTCGGCCTGGGGGCCGCCGGACGGCGCCGGGTGGGTGGCTACTCCCTCGGCATGCGCCAGCGCCTCGCCCTCGCGACCACGCTCCTCGGGAGCCCGCGGGTGCTGCTGCTCGACGAGCCGTCGAACGGCCTGGACCCCGAGGGCATCCGGTGGCTCCGCGGGTTCTTGCGGCACCTCGCCGCGCAGGGAATGACGGTCCTCGTCTCGAGCCACATGCTCTCGGAGGTGCAGCAGTCCGTCGACGACGTGGTGATCATCGCGGGAGGGCGCCTCGTCCACGCCTCGTCGATGACCGAGCTCAGCGCCCTCGCCTCGCCACGGGTCGCCGTGACCTCCCCCGACGGGCCTGCGCTCGACAGGCTCGCCGCCGAGCACCGGTGGCACGTCTCGAGCAGGTCGTCCGACGGCACGACCCTCGAGGTCGACCACGTGAGCACCGCGCAGGTCGGCGCCGCCGCCTTCGCCGCGGGCGTCGAGCTGCACGGGCTCCTCGACCAGACCGACAGCCTCGAAGACCTCTTCCTCAGGCTCGTCCAGCCGAGCACGTCAGGAGCAGCAGCATGAACGTCGCCCTGCGCAGCGAGTACAGGAAGTTCGTCACGACCCGCCTCTGGTGGGTCCTCCTGCTCGTCATGGCCGCCTACATGGCCTTCATCGGCATCTTCCTCGGCTGGTCCCTCGGGGCGGGCACGTCGGGCCTGGACTCGGGCGACGGCGCGAGCCTCACGTCGCCCGACAGCATCCGCAGCTCGGTGTACGGGACGGCCGCAGCCTTCGGCTACGTCTTCCCGGTGATCATCGGCGCACTGTCGATGACGGGTGAGTACAGGCACCAGACGATCACCCCCACCTTCCTCGCGAGCCCCTCACGCACCCGCGTGCTCGTCGCCAAGATGATCGCCGCCCTGCCGATCGGCGTCGTCTACGGCACCGTCGCGACCCTCGCGACCGTCGGCGCCGGAGCCGCAGGTCTGGCCCTCGGCGGGTCGGCGACGCTCCTCGGCGACGGCGAGACCTGGACGCTCGTCGCACGCTCCGTCCTCGCGCTCACGGTGTGGGCCCCCGTCGGTGTCGCCCTCGGCTCGATCCTCACCAACCAGGTCCTCGCGATCATCGTGATCCTCGTCTACACCCAGTTCCTCGAGGCCGTGCTGCGGCTCGGCCTGACCCAGGTCGGCGACGTCGGCGCGAGCGTGGCCAGCTATCTCCCAGGAGCAGCCGGCGAGGCGATCACCGGGGGCAGCGTCTTCTCCTCCGCCGGGATCGCCGACGTGCTCCCCTGGGGCGCCGGTCTGGCCGTGCTGGCGGGCTACGCCCTCGTGCTCGCCGCAGTCGGCTCGCTCACGACGCTGCGGCGCGACGTGTCGTGAGCCATACCCGCCACAGACGAAGCCCGGACCCTCTTTGGGTGTTCACCAGACTCTCGTTGCCCTGGGTTTGCCATGCGGTGAAGCCCGGAGAGATCGGACGAAAGTCACTGGGCGAATAGCCCCGGTTACGGTCCGGGACGTAGGTCTTTAGGCCCTAGGCTGGGAGCGTCAGATACCGCGCGCCGCGGTAGCGATCTGTACGAAAGTGGGCGAACCCTTCCGTGTCCTCGAATGCTGAGTCAGAGTCGATCAGTGCTGTGAGTGCCATCTTCGGAGCCAACGAGTGGCTGGTCGACGAGCTGTACGAGCAGTTCCTCGCCGACAAGAACGCCGTCGACCCTGCGTGGTGGGACTTCTTCGAGAGCTACACCCCGGGAGAGGCGAGCCCCGACACCTCGTCGATCGGCGGTGCGTCCGCAGGCAGCACCGCGCAGGCAGCGCCGGCCCCTGCGGCCCCGCAGCCTGCCACGACGCCGGCACCGGCAGCCCCCGCGCAGCAGGCCCCGGCCGAGAAGGCCAGCGCCGCAGCAACAGCCCCGCGCACCCACGGCGAGCAGGCCGCGCGCCAGGCGCAGAAGGTCCAGAAGGCCGCCGAGTCGCAGGAGGCCGCCGTGCACGCAGACTCTCCCACCCAGCCCCCCGTCGCCACAGCCCAGCCCGCGACGGCCCCCTACGCCGAGGTCGCGAAGGTGCGGACCTCCCCGTCGGCGACCGAGGGGCAGGACGACGTCCAGAAGCTCCGTGGCCCCGCCGCCCGGGTCGTCTCCAACATGGAGGCCAGCCTCACGGTCCCCACGGCGACGTCGGTGCGCGCCGTGCCGGCCAAGCTGATGGTCGACAACCGCATCGTCATCAACAACCACCTCGTCCGTGGTCGTGGCGGCAAGGTCTCCTTCACGCACCTCATCGGCTTCGCGCTCGTCGAGGCCCTCAAGGAGATGCCGTCCATGAACGCGAGCTACGCGCTCGTCGACGGCAAGCCCTCGGTCATCCAGCCGGCCCACGTGAACTTCGGTCTCGCGATCGACCTCCCGAAGCCCGACGGCACCCGCCAGCTCCTCGTCCCGAGCATCAAGGCTGCCGAGACGATGGACTTCGCGCAGTTCTGGGCCGCCTACGAGGACATCGTCCGCCGCGCCCGCAACAACAAGCTCACGGTCGAGGACCACCAGGGCGCCACGATCTCGCTGACCAACCCGGGCACCATCGGCACCGTGCACTCCGTGCCGCGCCTGGTCACCGGCCAGGGCGCGATCATCGGCGTCGGTGCCATGGACTACCCGGCGGAGTTCGCCGGGGCCTCGCTCGAGCAGCTGTCGAAGATGGCGATCTCCAAGGTCCTCACCATCACCTCGACCTACGACCACCGCATCATCCAGGGTGCGCAGTCGGGCGACTTCCTGCGGATCCTCGGGCTCAAGCTCATCGGCGAGGACGGCTTCTACGACCGCGTCTTCGCCTCGCTGCGGGTGCCCTACGAGCCCGTGCGCTGGGTCCGCGACAACACCGTGGACGCCGACGCCGAGGCTGCGAAGCCTGCACGCATCGCCGAGCTCATCCACTCCTACCGCTCGCGCGGCCACCTCATGGCCGACACCGACCCTCTCGCCTACCGCCAGCGCAAGCACCCGGACCTCGACGTCCAGACGCACGGCCTGACGCTGTGGGACCTCGACCGCACCTTCCCGGTGAACGGCTTCGGCCCCAAGCCCAAGGCGACGCTGCGCGACATCCTCGGTCTGCTGCGCGACTCCTACTGCCGCACCATCGGCGCGGAGTACATGCACCTCGCCGACCGCACGCAGCGCAAGTGGCTCCAGGCCCGCCTCGAGGCCGGCTACGAGCGCACCCCGCGCGAGGAGCAGCTGCGCATCCTGCGCCGTCTCAACTCGGCCGAGGCCTTCGAGACCTTCCTGCAGACGAAGTTCGTCGGGCAGAAGCGCTTCTCCCTCGAGGGCGGCGAGTCGGTCATCGCGCTCCTCGACGGCGTGCTGTCGAGCGCGGCCGACGCCGGCCTCGACGAGGTCTGCATCGGCATGGCGCACCGCGGCCGCCTGAACATCCTCGCGAACATCGCGGGCAAGAGCTATGCGCAGATCTTCTCGGAGTTCGAGGGCAACCAGGACCCGCGCACCGTCCAGGGCTCGGGTGACGTCAAGTACCACCTCGGCACCGAGGGCACCTTCACCTCCGAGTCTGGCGCGACCACCAAGGTGTACCTCGCGGCCAACCCCTCGCACCTCGAGGCCGTCGACCCTGTCCTCGAGGGGATCGTCCGCGCCAAGCAGGACCGCATCGACCTCGGCGGCGACGGGTTCTCCGTCCTGCCGATCCTCATCCACGGCGACGCGGCCTTCGCGGGCCAGGGCGTCGTGACCGAGGTGCTCAACCTCGCCCAGCTGCGCGGGTACCGCACCGGCGGCACGATCCACGTGGTCATCAACAACCAGGTCGGCTTCACCACGGGGCCGTCGTCCTCGCGGTCCACGCTGTACTGCACCGACGTGGCCAAGGGCCTCCAGGTGCCGATCTTCCACGTGAACGGCGACGACCCCGAGGCTGTCGTGCGCGTCGCGCAGCTCGCCTTCGAGTTCCGCGAGGAGTTCGACCGCGACGTCATCATCGACATGGTCTGCTACCGCCGCCGCGGCCACAACGAGGGTGACGACCCCTCGATGACCCAGCCGCTCATGTACAACCTCATCGAGGCCAAGCGCTCGGTCCGCAAGCTCTACACCGAGAACCTCGTGGCCCGCGGCGACATCAGCGTCGAGGAGGCCGAGCAGGTCCTCCAGGACTACCAGGCCCAGCTCGAGCGTGTCTTCACCGAGACCCGCGAGGGCGGCTACACCCCGCCCGCCAACTCCGACCCTGTCGCCGGTCTCGAGCGTCCTGAGTCCCAGCGCGAGGACGCCGGCACGATGGTCGGCTGGAAGACTGCGACCGACCAGTCGGTCCTCGACCGCATCGGGCAGGCGCACGCCACCCCGCCGGCCGGCTTCACCGTGCACCCCAAGCTCGCGCAGCTCCTCGAGAAGCGTGCGGCGATGTCCTCCGAGGGTGGCATCGACTGGGGCTACGGCGAGATCCTCGCCTTCGGCTCGCTGCTCATGGAGGGCACGCCGATCCGTCTCGCGGGCCAGGACTCGCGCCGCGGGACCTTCGTGCAGCGCCACGCCGTGATGCACGACCGCGAGACCGGCGCCGAGTGGACCCCGCTGCTCTACCTCTCGGGCGACCAGGCGAAGCTCTGGGTCTACGACTCCTCGCTCAGCGAGTTCGCGGCCCTCGGCTTCGAGTACGGCTACTCGGTCGAGCGCCCCGACGCGCTCGTGCTGTGGGAGGCGCAGTTCGGCGACTTCGTCAACGGCGCGCAGACCATCATCGACGAGTTCATCTCCTCGGCCGAGCAGAAGTGGGGCCAGAACTCCTCGGTCGTCCTCCTCCTCCCGCACGGCTACGAGGGCCAGGGACCGGACCACTCCTCGGCCCGCGTCGAGAGGTTCCTCCAGCTCTGCGCCGAGGACAACCTCACGGTCGCGTTCCCGAGCACCCCGGCCTCGTACTTCCACCTGCTGCGACGCCAGGCCTACGCCCGTCCGCGCCGCCCGCTCGTGGTGATGACCCCGAAGTCGATGCTGCGCCTCAAGGCCGCCGCCTCGCCGACCGAGGACTTCACGAGCGGCACCTTCCGCGAGATCATCGCCGACGACCTCGCCGAGGCCTCCGCCTCGTCGGTCGACCGTGTGCTGCTCTGCTCGGGCAAGGTCTACTACGACCTGCTCGCGCACCGCGTGAAGAGCGGCGACAGGTCGACGGCGATCGTCCGTCTCGAGCAGCTGTACCCGCTCGAGGGCGAGATGCTCCGCGAGGCGCTCGCGCCCTTCGGTGACGCCGAGGTCGTCTGGGTCCAGGACGAGCCCGAGAACCAGGGCGCGTGGCCCTTCATCGCGCTCAACGCCCCCGAGGCCATCGGCCGCGAGATGCGTGTCGTCTCGCGCACGGCGTCGGCCTCGCCGGCGGCCGGCTCGGCCAAGAAGCACCTCGCCGAGCAGACCGACCTGGTCGAGCGCGCCTTCGCCCGCTGACCCGGCTGCACGACCGCTCCACGTGGACGGGCGCACGACACGCGAAGGCGTGGCGGGCGCCCGTTCCGCGTCTGGCGCGCCGACCTGACGGAGAATGGGCTCAGCAGCCGTGACAGGCTCAGCACGACCGGACGCCCGGCATCCCTCGCCGTCCCCCAGCACCGAACGACCAGGAGCACCCGTGACATCGCCAGGCCAGGACCAGCTCCGCATCTGCGTCGTCGGAGACGAGCTCGCCGCAGGCGTCGGGGACCCGAAGGGCCTCGGGTGGCTGGGCCGGGTCACAGCCCGCACCCACTCCCCCGCGCTCACCATGGTCTTCCCGCTCGTGGTCCCCGGCGAGACGACGACAGCGCTCAGCGCCCGCTGGGAGGGCGAGTTCAACCGTCGGGCGACAGGTGCCCCCGAGGTCGACCACAGGCTCGTCATCGCCCTCGGCCGCGCTGACGTCGACGCCGACCTGTCGGTCGCCCGCAGCCGCCTCAACCTCGCGAACATGCTCGACGTCGCCGACTCCCGGCGCATCCCGGCCTTCGTCGTCGGCCCGCCCCCCGGTGCGGACGCCGACCGCGAACGGCTCGCCGAGCTCTCGTCAGCCTTCGGGGACGTGGCCAACCGCCGCCGCGTGCCCTACGTGGACACCTTCACCCCCCTCGTCGACCACGAGCAGTGGCTCGGCGACATCGCCGCCAACGGCGTCCCCTACCCGGGCCAGGCGGGCTACGGCCTCATGGCGTGGCTCGTCCTGCACACGGGCTGGTACGGCTGGTTGGGTCTGCCGGACGACGACGCGTCAGCCTGAGGGCTCGCGGACGGCTGCTAGGGGGCAAGCACCGTGCGCCCATCGGTGACACACCCGGCGACGCGTCGCACAGCGCCGTGACACATGACGAGAGCCCGTCCCCTGAGGGGCGGGCTCTCGTCGTGCGAGCGTCTGGTCCGGTCAGGCAGGATGCTCAGACCACCTGACACCGACCGCCGCGCTCGCTGTCGCTGTCGCTGTCGCTGTCAGAGCGTGTGCGAGACCGTGACGTCTCCGGAGACCGTGCTGGCGTCGACGAAGAGCGTCGCGCCGGCCTCGGCACGGACGATCTGCGCCGTGCGGTTCTCCCCCGTGATCCGCTCGCCGTCGAAGGACGCCGTCCCGGTCACGGTGCGCGCCTTGAGATCGATGCCCGTGCCGGGGGCGACCCGCACCGAGATGCGCCCGGACACGGTCTTGGTGCTCACGTGACCGGCGCTGCCGGCCAGCTCGAGGGCGACCTGGCCCGAGACTGTCTGCACGTCCGCCCGGGTGATCGTGCCCGCCACGTGCGCCGTGCCCGAGACCGTCCGGACGGTGACAGGTCCTGTGTGCTGCGTGACGGCTGCCCGTCCGGAGGCCGTGGTCAGGGACAACGGACCGGTGAGGCTGACTGCCTCGGCCGAGCCGCTCGCCGTGGTGACGGTGACCGGGGCCTCGACGTCCTGCACGCTCACGTCGGAGCGCGCCGTGGTGACCTTGACCGTCGCGGCGCGCGGGACCCGCACGACCACGTCAGCGGTGTCCTTGCCCGAGAAGCTCTTGACCCTGTCGACCAGGCCCTCGACACCCGAGAAGTCGTAGGAGACCGAGAAGGTCTCCCCCTCCAGCCGGGCGACGACGGGACGGTCGGACAGCGCGAGGACGTCGAGCTCGACGTCGACCCTGTCGTGCGCCTCCACGCGGACCGAGCCGCCCGTCAGCGAGACGACCACGCGGGTCACGGGCCCGTCCCCGGCGCCGAAGGTCGGCTGCTCACCGAAGGCTGCCGCAGCGTCGGCCGCGTTGGCCACCACAGAGGTCGTCAGGGTCCGCGGCTCCGCGATGACCCAGGTCTCGTTGCGCATGCACACACTCCTGTCGTCGGGGCGGTGCACGTCGGCTCGTCGGCTCTGCGCCCGGCCGGGTCCGTGCACCTCGTCGTCCCACCGTAGACGCCCTGGCTGGGCGTCACCAGAGACGTGCACCCGACCCGGCGACGACGCGCCCCGCCCAGACCTACCCTGCGGTGCTGAGGACCTCGCGGTCGAGGCGGGTGAAGGGGCTCGACGGGAACACCTGCTCGGTGAGCGTCACCAGCCCACCCCCGACGTAGACCTCGACGACAGTCGCGTCGACCACCACGACGACGTCGACGACGTCGTCCGCCCCGACCGGCAGCGGTGCCCAGTCGACCGAGGGGAAGGCCGGGTGGAAGTCGACGGCACCGCTCTGCGTCCTGTCGCAGGTGATGCTGCGCTCGTCCCCGTCGACCGTGAGGACCAGCCGATCCGACCCGCCGTCGTCACCGGTGAGCACGAGGGCTGTCCGGTCCCCCGCGCCGCAGGGCACGGAGAGCTCGAAGACACCCGGCAGGACCTCCGCCGGAGGCAGGACGGGGTGCTGGCGCACCCGGTGACGCCCGTCCGCGCCCAGCACGAGGTCGACCTCCCGGACGAGGGACATCGCCGAGCGCCACGGAGCTGTCGGGGTGTCGTTGGCGTACTCCCAGTTGCTGGCCCACCCGACCATCAGGCGTCGACCGTCCGGGACGTGGTTGAAGGAGACCGCGGCGTAGTAGTCCCTTCCGTAGTCGAGCCAGTCGTGGTCGGCGGGCTCGGTCGAGGTCGACAGGCGCTCCGCGACGAAGGTCGTGCCGTCGAAGTCTCCGACGAAGTACTGCGAGCCTGATCCTCCGGCGATCCCGCCGGGGTTGAGGCTGACGACGAGCACCCAGCGGGTCTCGCCGGTCTCCTGCACGACGAGCGGGAAGAGGTCGGGGCACTCCCACACACCACCGGTCGCGTGCGCCGGGCCGAAGGCCGAGGCGTAGGTCCACGAGAGGAGGTCGGGCGAGGTGTAGAGGACCGCACGCCTGTCGACGGCCTCGACGGCGACCATCACCCAGTGGCCCTCCCCCGGGCCGCCGTCGGCTCCGGTCTCTGCGCCGAACCAGAAGACCTTCGGGTCGCGGAACTCGGTCGACCCGATGTCCAGGACCGGGTTCCCCGCGTACCTGGTCCAGGTGGCTCCGGCGTCCACGCTGTAGGCCAGCGACTGCGACTGGATCCCCGGCGCACCGGCGCGAGGGCGGGCCGCACTGGTGTAGACCGCCACGAGGGCCGTCTCACCGGGCCCTGCGAGCCCGCTGGTGTTCTGGCTGTCGACGACCGCGCTGCCCGAGAAGGCCATCTCGTCGTCGGTCGCCCAGATCGCGACCTCCTGCTCCTGCCAGGTCACGAGGTCGGTCGAGGTCGCGTGCCCCCACGAGATCTCCCCCCAGGTCGATCCCTGCGGGTTGTTCTGGAAGAAGAGGTGATAGGTGCCGTCGTGGAACAGCAGACCGTTGGGGTCGTTGAGCCAGGTATCGCGCGCCGTGAAGTGGGCGACGGGACGCAGCGAGGGGACTGTGCCCGTGGAGGGAGGGGGGAAGGTCACGGTGTGGCTCCTGAAGAGTCGAGGGGTCGTCGTGCTGCGAGGGGGCGGCCGGAGCCGGAGCGGGCGGTGCGCCCGCCCCGGCTCGGTGGTCAGGCGCCGCCCTGCTGGAAGCGGTCGTAGGCCTGCTGGTAGGTCGCGGTCACGTCGTCGACGCCCATCGACTCGAGGGTCGAGACATAGCCGTCCCACTCGGCCCCGACGGTGCCCTCGACGATCCAGCTGGCGAACTTCTCCTTCACCAGGCTGTTGATGTCGGTCACGACGAAGGACGTCCGGTCGAGCTCGTCGGTCGAGAGCAGGACCGGGGGGTAGGCCTCGTTGGCCGCGTAGGGGGCGTAGTACTCCTCGACGAGGTCCTGGCGGACCTTGGCGCGCGGCTCGGGGGCCACGACGGTCTCGAAGTCTTCGGCCGTGGTGATCTTCGGGCCGCCGGGGGCGACCTTCTGGCGTCGCTCGCCCTCAGACTCGCCCTCGGCGGCAGGGATCTGGACCAGCATGCCGTCGGCGTCTTCTTCGAGGGTCACGCCGAGCGGGCCCCAGCTGGCCTGCGCGGACATCACCGGGTCGTACAGACGGTCGGCCCAGCGCATGGTCGCTGCCGGGTAGGCGTTGGCACGGGTGATCGCCATCGCCCCGCGGCTGATCTCCTGGTTGTTCGCCACGCTCGCCAGGCGCTCTCCGTCGACACCCTCGAGGACGCCGAGCATCGCGTAGTCGCCGGCGCGGTCGTCGCCGACCATCTCCTCGAGCTCCCACCAGAAGAACGACCCGAGGACCGGGGTCTCGGCCTTGCCCTTGGACAGGTAGGCCACGTCGTCCTGCGAGAAGGACTCAGGGTCGATCAGACCCTGGGAGTACCACTCGGAGAGGCCTTCGATCCCGGCGCGGTACTCGTCGGTGCTCGCGGTGAACTGCACCTTCCCGTCCCGGACGATGCGGTGGTCGTTGTTCTCCGGCTGGCCGCCGAGGGCTGCGACGAGGTCGTGCGGGTTGGCGCAGAACGAGTCGGTCCTGAAGGACAGCGGGATCTCGTCGGCCTTGCCGTTGCCGTTCGGGTCCTGCGTCTTGAAGGCCTCGAGGGCCGCGTGGTACTCCTCGACGGTCGTCGGCATCGCCAGCCCGAGGGCGTCGAGCCAGGCCTTGTTGATGTACAGGAAGTTCGGGTACTGCAGGATCCCGAGCTCTTCGACCGAGGGGAGGGTGTAGATGTGCCCCTCGGAGTCGGTGAGCGCCGCCCGGATGTCGGGGCGCTCCTCGAGGATCGCAGAGAGCGTCGGGGCGTACTCCTCGATGAGGTCTTCGAGGGGCAGCAGCGTCCCGTTGCTGCCGTTCTGGACGATCTCGGCGTCGCTCAGACCCGTGTTGTAGAGGACGTCGGGCAGGCTGTCGCCTGCGAGCATGAGGTTCTTCTTCTCGGCGTAGACCTGCTCGGGGAGGTTGGTCCAGTCGATCGCGATGTTGGTGTCCTTCTCCCACTGCTGGACGAGCTCCATGTCGCCGTAGTCGGGGGCGAGGGCGGACTTCGTCCCGCCGAAGGTCAGCGTGATCTTCGTGTCGACGACCGGCAGCCCCTCGAGGTTGAGGCCGACGTCGGCCGACTGGTCGTCGACGGCTCCGCCACCCCCTCCTCCGCAGGCGGCCAGCAGCAGCGACCCGGTGACGGTGAGCGTGGTGACTGTGGTGAAACGGCGGTGTCTCATGAGGGTCTTCCTGTCGGTTCGGCGCATCAGGGGGAGCATGGGCGGATCAGCTCTTCACAGCGCCGAGCAGGGCGCCCTTGGTGAAGTGCTTCTGCATGAACGGCAGCACGACCAGGAGAGGGATGCTCGAGATCACGATCATCCCGTACTTGATCAGCTCGCCGAGGCGTTGTGCAGCGGCGTAGGAGTCGAGGCCGGCGGTGCCTCCGGCGGAGGTCACCTCGGACTGGATGAGGACATTCCTCAGCACCAGCTGCAAGGGGTACTTGCTCTCGTCGTCGAGGTAGATGAGGGCGTCGAAGAACGCGTTCCAGTTCGCCACGAGGTGGATCATGATCATGAGGAAGATCAGCGGCTTCGACAGCGCCAGGACGATCTGGAAGAAGAACCTGAAGTCGTTGGCACCGTCCAGCTGGGCGGCCTCGCGCAGCTCGCCGGGGACGTTGTTCTCGAAGAACGCCCGGGCGATGATGAGGTTCCACACCCCGACGGAACCAGGCAGCACGACGGCCCAGATCGTGTCGAGCATGCCGAGGTCGCGGACCACGAGGTACCGGGCGATGAGACCGCCGTCGATGAACATCGTGGCGATGAAGACCATCATGATCACCTTGCGGCCGAAGAGGTCCCTGCGGGACAGCGCGTAGGCGCCGCACAAGATGAGGACCACGCTGATCGTGGTGCCCAGGACCGTGTACAGGACCGAGTTGGCGAAGCCCCTCAGGATCGCCGGGTCGGCGAAGATCCGCTGGTACCCCTCGACCGTGAAGCCCTTCGGCCAGAGCCACACCTGACCGTTGAGGATCGCCGAGGGCTCGCTGAACGAGGCGATCACGATGAAGTAGAGGGGGTAGAGGATCACGGCGATCGCGACCAGCAGCGTGCCGATCGAGACGACGGTGAACGCGGGGTCGCCGAAGCGCTCCCTGAAGGACCGCAGGGGTGGCAGCCTCCGAGGCTGACGCGGCGGCGGGTTCGAGCCTGCATCGGTGGCAGGGCTCGGCGGAGAGATCGTGTGGGTCATGGCGTCATCACCAGAGGCTCGATTGGCCTGCGCGCCTGGCGATCCGGTTGAACGTCAGGAGCAGGACGAGGTTGATCAGGGAGTTGAACAGGCCGATCGCGGCCGAATAGCTGAACTGCGCCTGCTGCAGCCCTGCCTTGTACACGTAGGTCTGGATCACCTCGGAGGTCGGCAGGTTGAGGTCGGTCTGCATGAGCAGGACCTTCTCGAACCCGAGGTTGAAGAGGTTGCCGATCGCCAGGATGAACAAGATCGTCACGACCGGGAGGATCCCGGGGATGTCGATGTGCCGGATCCGTTGCCACCTGTCGGCGCCGTCGACCCGGGCCGCCTCGTGCAGCGAGGGGTCGATCGCGGTGAGCGCGGCGAGGTAGACGATCATCGAGAAGCCGGCGTTCTGCCAGATGTCCGACCCGATGTACAGGGGCCGGAACCAGTCGGGTGATCCCATGAAGAAGATCGGGTCCCCGCCGAGGGCGACGATCGCGTTGTTGACGATCCCCGACTGGGGCGAGAACAGCAGGTGGATCATGCCGACGACCACGACGACCGAGATGAACGACGGCGAGTACAGGACCGTCTGCGTGAACTTCTTGAACCTGTCGCTCTGCAGCTGGTTGACGATCAGCGCGAGGATGATCGGCACCGGGAAGGCGATGAGCAGCCCGAGAGCGTTGACCGTGAGGGTGTTGGCCAGGAGCCTCTCGAACTGGAACGAGCTGATGAAGCGCTCGAAGTGCTCGAGACCGACCCACGGGCTCCCGGAGAAGCCGTCGGCCGGGTTGTAGTTGCGGAAGGCGATCTGGGCGCCGTACATCGGCCAGTACTTGAAGACGAGGACCGAGAGCAGCGCCGGGGCTAGTAATACGTATAACTGCCAGCTCCGCCGAGCACGCCTCAGCATCTGCCGGAAGCCTGCGGGACGTCGCACCGGGCGCGTCTGCGCGCTCCGGGGTGGGGACTTCGTGGTCATGCGGGCACCTTTGCCTCGGTCACCGATCCACGAGAGATCAGCGAGCACTCGACGGGATGCGCACCGGCGGTGTCCGGAGCGCCAGAGAGAAGGATCTCGACGGCCGTGGTGGCCATCTGCTCGTACGGGAGCTCGAGCGTCGTGAGCCCCGGGTCGAGATAGGGGGCGACCATCTGGTGGTTGTCGAAACCGACGATCGAGCAGTCCTGCGGGGTCCTCAGACCGAGCCTCTCGAGGGCCCTGTAGGCACCCCAGGCCGTGCGGTCGTTCCCGCAGAAGATCGCTGTGGGACGGTCGGAGGCGGACATGAGCTCAGTGGTGAGCGCGAGCCCGTCCTCGACGATCCCGGTGCCGTAGCGGACCCAGTCCGGCCGCTCGGCGATCCCGGCCTCGTCGAGGGCTCGGCGGTAGCCGGCGAGACGTCCGATCCCCGCAGGCAGCGTGCTGTCCGGTGACTGGATGTTGATCATCGCGATCCGGGTGTGACCTGCCTCGACCAGGTGCCGGGTCGCCGTGTAGCCGCCGAGCTCTTCGTCAGGGAAGACGCTCGGGACCAGACCGGCGCCGTCCTGGGCGTTGACGACCACTGTCGGGACGCCGGCGAGCCCCTCGGGCACCTCGACCACCCTGTGGAACATCGAGGCGTAGACGACGCCCCGGACCCTGTAGGACAGCATCGTGTCGACGGCCGCAGCCTCGAGCCCAGGGTCGCCGAAGGTGTCGACCCCGAGGATCACGTTGCCGGTCTCCCAGGCCAAGAGCTGCGCACCCTTGAGGAGCTCTCCTGCGAAGGGCGAGCTCGCGACCTCGTCGGAGATGAAGCCGATCATCCCGGACTCGCCGCTGCGCAGGGACCTGGCGAAGGCGTTCGTGCTGTACCCGAGATCACGGACCGCACCCATGACACGGTCCCGGGTCGCGTCGGCGACCCTGCTCCCGCGCACATTGTTGAGGACGAGCGAGACAGTCGCCTGCGAGACACCTGCACGCTCCGCGACATCCTTCATCGTCACGGGCTGGGTACGTCGCACCATCGCTGCTCTCCATCGAGTCGGTTAATCGTATGACTGAAAGGTAGGGGCGGTCTGCGGGCGGTGTCAAGAGCCGTCTCGCGGCAGTCTGACGGAGGCGGTCGCGCAGGGCAGGCCGGGCGCGTCGACGCCGCGCACGCGGCGCTCGCCGGCCCCGGCGCGACCCGGCCCGCTGGCATCTCAGCCGATCAGACCTGCACCGCGCAGCTCGACCGTGAGGTCTTGCGGGTTCGTCGCGACGGCGCACGCGTCCTCGTAGCTGACCACGCCGTCGCGGACCAGGTCGAAGAGGTGCTGGTCGAAGGTCTGCATCTTGTAGTAGCCGCCGTCGGCGATGAGGTCGAGCAGCGGCGGGTTGTTCGCAGGGTCGACGATCGCCTCGGCCGTGCGTCCGGTGTTGACCATGACCTCGCAGACCACCCGGCGCCCGGCGGTGTCCGCCCGGCGCACGAGCCGCTGCGAGACCACCCCGCGCAGCGACTGCGACAGCGCGGCACGGACCTGCGTCTGCTCGTGCGGCGGGAAGAAGTCGACCACCCGGTTGACGGTCTCCTGCGCGTCGATGGTGTGCAGGGTCGACATGACGAGGTGCCCGGTCTCGGCCGCCGCGAGCGCAGCCCGCACGGTCTCGGAGTCGCGCATCTCGCCGACGAGGATCACGTCGGGGTCCTGGCGCATGGCCGCGCGCAGGGCCGAGCCGAAGTCGTTGGTGTCGTGGCGGACCTCCCGCTGGGAGATGATCGCCTTCTTGTCCTCGTGGAGCACCTCGATCGGGTCTTCGATCGAGATGATGTTGACCTCGCGGAGCGTGTTGATGAGGTCGACCATCGAGGCGAGGGTCGTCGTCTTGCCCGAGCCTGTCGGTCCGGTGACGAGGACGAGGCCTCGGGGTTCCAGGGCGAGCTCCCCGACGATCTCGGGCAGCCCGAGCTCGGAGAGCGACACCGTCCCCTCGGTCACACGGCGCAGCACGAGCCCGACGTGCCCGCGGGCCTGGTAGGCGTTCACGCGGAACCGGCCCACGCCGTCGAGCTGATAGGCGAAGTCCGCCTCGTGGTTGCGCTCGAAGTCGCTCAGGAAGGAGTCCGGGAGCACCTCGGCGAGCATCGACAGGGTGTCGGCGGGCTCGAGCGGGGCGACCTGCAGCTTGCGCAGCCGCCCGTCGACCCTGACGCGCGGCGAGGAGCCGACCTTGCAGTGCAGGTCGGAGGCTCCTGTGCTCGCGAGGGCGTGGAGCAGCGGGATGACGGACTGGCGCGTTTCGCTCACGTGCGATCCATCGGCAGGAGCGCAGCGAGACTTGAGGCACGAGGGCAGGTGACAGCCGCCGCCACGCCCGGGTTCGAGGCACTGTCCTATGTGTGGGACCATAGAGACGAGGCTCGTGCGCTGTCGCGCGCGACCAACCAGTCCTTCGACGTCAGGGAGTAACCATGAGCAAGCGCGGACGCAAGCGTCGCAGCCGTAAGGGCAGCGCAGCGAATCACGGCAAGCGTCCCAACGCCTGATTCGTCGATACGTACACGAAGGGCCCCGTCGCAGCTGCGACGGGGCCCTTCGTGCGTCTGGGGTGAGCACCCGGATCCGGCGCTCCGGTGCTCCGGTGCTCCGGTGCTCCGGTACAGCCTGACGTGTCACGTGCGCACGTGACCAGGCCGAGGCACCGGCGGGCCTGCTCGCCCGGCCGTGCTCAGCCCTCGCTGAGCAGCGTGATCTGGGTGTGGATGCGCACCCGCAGGTGCTCGGGCGCCTGCTCGGTGCACGAGCGGCGGAGCAGACGCTTGACCATCTCGTCGATGCCGAGCTCGGCGAGGCACGGAGAGCACTCGGCGACGTGCACGCGCATCTTCTCGGCGTCCGAGGTGGTCATCTCGGAGTCCAGGAACTCGAAGAGGTGCTTCATCACCTCGTCGCAGCTGTCGTCGTCTCTCACCGTTCCCCCTTCGTGCTCGTCGTCCCTGCCGTACGGTCTGCCCCTGCGAATCCTCGGTCGGCCGCGTAGTCCGTCAGCAGCGCGCGCAGCTGGCCACGCCCACGGTGCAGCCTCGACATCACGGTGCCGATCGGCGTGCCCATGATCTCGGCGATCTCCTTGTACGGGAAGCCCTCGACGTCCGCGAGGTACACCGCGATGCGACGGTCCTCCGGGATCTCCTGGAGGGCCCGCTTGACGTCCGAGTCCGGCAGCCTGTCGAGCGCCTCGGCCTCGGCCGACCGCAGACCCGTCGAGGTGTGCGACGCCGCCCGGGCGATCTGCCAGTCCTCGACGTCCTCGGCAGCAGACTGCTGGGGCTCGCGCTGCTTCTTGCGGTACGTGTTGATGAAGGTGTTGGTGAGGATCCTGTACAGCCAGGCCTTGAGGTTGGTGTCAGGCCTGTACTGGTGGAAGGCCGCGAAGGCCTTGGCGAAGGTCTCCTGGACCAGGTCCTCGGCGTCGCTCGGGTTGCGGGTCATCCGCAGCGCGGCGGAGTACAGCTGGTCGAGGTGCGCGAGCGCGTCACGCTCGAACCGTCGGGTCCGTTCGGCGTCGCCCTCGGCCTCGGGCGCGCGGTGGGTGTCTTCAGTCATCACGACCGAGCCTAGTCCCACAGGCACCCCGGTGCCTGCACGGGCAGCCCGGGTGGTCGTCGTCTCTTCCAGTACGCATGTCACGAGGGCGTCAACACGACTGCGGCCGCACGCATTCCCGGTCGCCTCTGCGACGCCCTCGCGCAGCGTCCGCCCACGTCCGGCGATAGAGTCGGAGCCAGACGGCGCCGACCCCGGCGCCAGCACCTGCGAGACCCCGCGGGACCTGCTGGACCAGCTGCTCCCGGCCGGGCACAGCGGGACCTGCCGGACCCTGGTCGTGAGGAGACCCACCGATGCTGCTGCGCAAGATCGCCCGACCCCTGCTGGCCACCTGGTTCGTGCACGACGGCCTCGACGCCCTCCGCCACCCTGCGGCGCACGCCGTGGCGGCGCGCGGTCCGGCCGACCAGGTCACCTCCCGGATCGGCCAGGCCCCGCTCACGGAGAACCAGCTCAAGACCGCCGTCCGCGTGCACGGCGCGCTCACCGTCGCCGCCGCCGTGTCGATGGCCACGGGTCGCGCACCGCGCCGCTCGGCCCTGTTCCTCGCCGCACTGACGGTCCCGGTCGCCCTCGCCGACCAGCCCTTCACCTCCGGCCCGGTCTCCCGCTCCGTGCGGACGGAGCGGTTCGTCCGCAGGCTCGGCGCCCTCGGCGCTGCGCTGCTCGCCGGCGTCGACACCGAGGGGCGTCCCGGCATGTCGTGGCGGATCGAGAACGCCCGCGACAAGCACGCTGCGATCAAGGCCGCAAAGGAGACCACGGCTGCGCGCGCGGCCCGGGTCGCGAAGGTGAGCAAGGCGGCGTCCTCCGCCAAGACGAAGGTCGTCGACGCGGTCACCCCTGACTGACCCCAGCTCTCCAGCCCCGTCCGCGGGGCCCTCGCACGCCACCGGGTGCCGAGACCGCTTCACGGTCTCGGCACCCGGTGCCATAACCTGGGGACCATGACGAGCACCCCCACGACGAGCCCCGCCGAGCACGCCGACCTCTGGGCTGCGCCGACCCTGGCAGCAGCCCCCGGCCGGCTCGACGCGACGGTCGAGGTCCCCGGCTCGAAGTCGCTCACCAACCGGTTCCTGGTGCTCGCCGCGCTCGCCGACGGCCCGGGCACCCTGCGCGGCGCGCTGCGCAGCCGCGACACCGACCTCATGGTCGCAGCGCTCCGCTCCCTCGGTGCGACCGTGGTCGAGGGCGAGAGCCCGAGCGAGTGGCACATCACCCCCGGTGAGGTCACCGGGGACGTCACGGTCGACTGCGGGCTGGCCGGCACCGTCATGCGCTTCGTCCCGGCTGTCGCCGCGCTCTCCGGCGCCCGGGTGACCCTCGACGGCGACGAGGGCGCCAGGGTCCGTCCGATGGGACCGATCCTCGACGGGCTCCGCGGTCTCGGCGTGCGCGTCGACGACGGCGGGCGTGGGCTGCTCCCCTTCACCATCCACGGCACAGGCTCGGTCCGCGGCGGGTCGGTCGACGTCGACGCCTCCGCGTCGAGCCAGTTCGTCTCCGGTCTCCTGCTGGCCGCAGCGCGCTTCGAGCAGGGCCTCACGCTGCGCCACACGGGCACGACGCTGCCGAGCATCCCGCACATCGACATGACCGTCGAGCTGCTGCGCGAGGCCGGCGTGGTCGTCGACGACTCCCGACCGGCGATCTGGCAGGTCTCGCCGGGCCCAGTCGCAGCGCGCGACGTCAGGGTCGAGCCCGACCTGTCCAACGCCGGTCCCTTCCTCGCCGCAGCCCTCGTGGTCGGCGGCACGGTCCGCGTGCCGGGGTGGCCGGCGACCACCACCCAGCCCGGCGCGATGATGGCCGAGCTGCTGACCCGCATGGGCGGCTCCGCGCACCTCGAGGGCGACGTCCTGGCGGTCACCGGCACCGGCGAGGTCCGCGGGATCGACGTCGACCTGCACGCCGCGGGCGAGCTCGCCCCGACCATCGCCGCCCTCGCCGCGATCGCCGACTCCCCCAGCCGGCTGCGCGGCATCGCGCACCTGCGCGGGCACGAGACGGACCGTCTCGCGGCCCTCGCGACCGAGATCACCCGTCTCGGCGGGCAGGCCGAGCAGACGAGCGACGGTCTGGTCATCACCCCGCGCCCGCTGCACGGCGGGGTCTTCGAGACCTACCACGACCACCGCATGGCGACAGCGGGGGCGATCATCGGCCTGCGGGTGCCCGGGGTACAGGTCGAGAACGTCGGCACGACGGCCAAGACCCTCCCCGGTTTCACCGACCTGTGGTCCGGCATGCTCGCCGCACAGGGCGCGGGAGCCTGACCGCCGTGGGACGACGCCCGATCGACGAGTCCGACTTCCACAGCCGTCCGAGCAAGCGGGGCTCGCGCCCACGGACCAAGACGCGCCCCGAGCACGAGGACGCCGTCTCGGGCCTCGTCACCGGTGTCGACCGCGGCCGCTACACGCTCCTGCTCGACGAGGACCAGCCTGACGAGCACGTGATCTCGGCGATGAAAGCACGCGAGCTGACCCGGCAGCGTGTCGTCTGCGGCGACAGGGTCGACGTCGTGGGTGACACCTCCGGAGAAGAGGGCAGCCTCGCCCGCATCGTCCGGATCACCGAGCGCACCACGGTCCTGCGCCGCACAGCCGACGACACCGATCCCTACGAGCGCATCATCGTCGCGAACGCCGACCAGCTCGTCATCGTCACCGCCCTGGCCGATCCCGAGCCCCGCACCCGCATGATCGACCGCTGCGTGGTCGCCGCCTACGACGCCGGCATGGACGTCCTGCTCTGCCTCACCAAGGCCGATCTCGCCTCCCCCGACGCCCTGCGCTCCCTCTACGAGCCGATCGGTGTATCCGTCGTGACGACCTTCCGCGGCGACGAGGGCGAGATCACGCCGCTCGACGCCGTCCGCGACGCGCTCTCGGGGCGGACCTCGGTGTTCGTCGGGCACTCGGGGGTCGGCAAGTCGACCCTCGTCAACGCCCTGGTCCCCGGTGCCATGCGCACGACAGGCGTCGTCAACGACGTCACCGGGCGCGGACGCCAGACCTCGACCTCGGCGGTCGCCCTGCGCCTGCCCGAGCACGACGGAGCCCGCGGCTGGGTCATCGACACCCCAGGGGTCCGCTCCTTCGGGTTGGCCCACGTGCAGATCGAGCACCTGCTCACGGCCTTCGACGACCTCGACGAGGTCGCCCAGGAGTGCCCGCGTGGCTGCACCCACCTCGAGGGCTCTCCAGACTGTGCGCTCGACGACTGGGTCACCGCCGCCGACGACGACGAGGTGCGGGCTGCCCGCGCTGCCCGGCTCGACTCCTTCCGCAGGCTGCTGGTCTCGCGCAGCTGACGTCTCGCGCAGGCACGAGCCGGTGCGCCGTCCGCTGGTGACCTCCTGCTGGTGGACGCGCGCCGCGGCGCAGCGCCGCGACCTCACGAGATACGGTGAGGGGCATGACCGCCCGCTCCCAGTACGACGACGACCTCAGGCTCGCGCTCGTGATCGCCGACCAGGTCGACGCGCAGACCATGTCACGCTTCAAGGCCCTCGACCTGCACGTCGAGTCGAAGCCCGACCACACGCCCGTCTCCGACGCCGACAAGAGCGCCGAGGAGATCATCCGTGGGCAGCTCGGCAGGTCACGCGGCCGTGACGCCGTGCTCGGCGAGGAGTTCGGGGCGACGGGCCACGGCGCGCGCCGGTGGATCATCGACCCGATCGACGGCACCAAGAACTTCGTGCGCGGGGTCCCCGTCTGGGCCACCCTCATCGCGCTGGCCGACGGCGACGACATCGTCATGGGTGTCGTCAGCGCCCCGGCGCTCGGGCGCCGCTGGTGGGCCGCTCGCGGGACCGGCGCGTGGACCGGCCGTTCGCTGTCCTCGGCCACCCGTCTGCGGGTCTCCGGTGTCAGCGACATCGCTGACGCGTCGATGTCGTACTCGAGCCTGAGCGGGTGGGAGGAGCGCGGTCGGCTGCCGCACTTCCTCGACCTCTCGCGCCAGGTGTGGCGCACCCGCGCCTACGGGGACTTCTGGTCCTACATGCTCGTCGCCGAGGGAGCCGTGGACATCGCCGTCGAGCCCGAGCTCGAGCTGTACGACATGGCGGCCCTCGTGCCGATCGTCACCGAGGCCGGTGGACGCTTCACCTCGCTCGCCGGTGTCGACGGGCCCTTCGGCGGCAACGCGGCTGTGACCAACGGGCACCTGCACGACCACGTGCTCTCGGCCGTGGGGTTCCAGACGCACTGAGACCGCCTCGCGCTCGGCAAGGTCGGCCCCCCCGACGCGTCAGTCGGCAGCCGTCAGTCGGGAACCGGCGGACGGCCGTCGTGCGACTGTCAGCGAGGGATCGAGGAGATCTCGGTCGCGTCGTACCAGAGCAGGTCGCGGTCGGCCAGACGCTCGATCGCGTCGTCGTCGCCACCCATGACGGCCTGGATGTCGCTCGCGGCCTCGGGCTCGTCGACGTGCGCGCAGACGATGCGCACACCTGTCAGGGGTCCCTCGACCGTCACTGCGCTCGACGCGACGTCGTCGTCGTCCGCCGCTGCGTCGACGGGTCGGACCGAGGCGTCGGGGACGTCGACGGACACGACAGCGCGGAGCCACGGGACGGCGGGGTCGGCGGCGACGAGGACCAGAGAGTCGTCTGCTGCGGCGAGCTGGGCGACGTACTCGACCTCTTCCAGGTCGTCGACCCCCTCGGCGGCGAGCTCGGCCACGAGGGCCGGCGTCGCGGCGTGAGCCCCCCGCGTCTCGAGCGTCATGGTGGGGCCGGTGAGGGCGTCGATCTCGGCGAGCGTCACGGGGACGTAGAGGCGCATGGCTCTAGTGTGCCACCCGCGGCACACCAGTACGCCGAGTGCACAGACGCGACCGCCGGGTGATGTGGGCGACTTATCCACAGCATCCCGTTTGTCTGTACTTCGTCAACCTCACGTAGCTATACCTAGAGGACCGAGGACCCGGGCAGGAGTCGACGGAGCCGGACGTGCAGTCTGGCCCGAGCACTGGTCTCGGGCCCATCTGTCACCTACCGAAGGACCATCATGACTGCGCTGGCCCCTACAGCCCCCGCCGCCGACAGACAGGAGCTCCGTCGCACCGACACGGCATCTGTCAACCGGGAGAGCTCCGCCGCCACGGTCTCGGCACGCCACGGGCTGCGGCACAGGGCTGCTCCGGCCCCTGTGCGGCGCACACCCGCCCCACCAGGACGAGAACCTGCCGCCGACCCCGGCGACCCGACGGCGCTGTGCTGCGCCGTCGCCCACGCCGCGACCGAGGTCCTGCGGGGTGTGCGCCCTCTGGCCCAGCTCGTGCGGTCGGTGTCCCCCGAGGTCTACGACCAGCTCGAGACGCTCGCCCGCGTGAGGTCCGCCGCACGCGACCGGCGGGGCGCACCACCCACCCCGCAGTCCCGCTCCCGGGTCCGCAGGGCACGCGTGGTCCGGGTCGCGCCGGATGCCGCCGAGGCCACCGTGATCATCGACGACGTCGACAGGGTCAGGGCCGCCGCCCTCCGTGTCGAGCTGCACCGCGGACGGTGGCGCGTGGTGGTGCTCGAGATCGGCTGACACGACTGGCTGCAGCGCGACCAGCATCGCGCCAACCCTC
Source organism: Sanguibacter biliveldensis (assembly GCF_033798665.1). Lineage (NCBI taxonomy): Bacteria > Bacillati > Actinomycetota > Actinomycetes > Micrococcales > Sanguibacteraceae > Sanguibacter > Sanguibacter biliveldensis. The sequence continues at coordinate 1,080,774 of NZ_CP138359.1, read as the reverse complement.
CACCTGCGTGCCAGCAGCGCGCCACCTGCGCGCCAGCAGCGAAGGTACCCAGAACGCAGAGAGGGCCCCACGGTTGCCGTGGGGCCCTCTCTGCGTCTCGCCGTGCGGTCCTGCTCCGTTGTCAGGTGCAGTCCCTGCCGGCCTGTGTCACTTCTTCTTCCTGGCCCGTCGACGCTCTTCGCGGTTGCCCGACCCGTCCTCGTCGTCGGACGAGACCGTGCGCGTGGCGCCGCCCTCGCCGGTGACCACGGCACCGACGCCGTCTTCGCTCGGGGCCGTGTAGCTGAGCGGGACCTTGCGGTCGGGGCCGTCGAGCCCCTTCGCCACGAGCACCTTCTCGGTCCCGTCCTCGTCGGGCTGGGCGACGACAGCACCAGCCGCTCCGAGAGCCTGGGCGGCAGCGGTACCGGCTGCTGCCGCAGCACCGGCTGCCGTGACGGCCGGAGCGGTCTCGACCTTGACCTCGAGGTTGAACATGTAGCCGACGGACTCTTCCTTGATGGCCTCGGTCATGGCCTGGAACAGCAGGAAGCCCTCACGCTGGTACTCCACGAGCGGGTCGCGCTGGGCCATCGCGCGCAGGCCGATGCCCTCCTTGAGGTAGTCCATCTCGTAGAGGTGCTCGCGCCACTTGCGGTCGAGGACCGAGAGCACGACACGACGCTCCAGCTGGCGCATGTTCGCCTCGCCGAGCTCGGTCTCGCGCGCCGTGTAGGCGTGCTCGGCGTCGGAGAGCACCTCGGTGAGGATGAGCTCGTGGGTGAGCGCGTCGACGCTCCCCGCCTGGGCGACGACCTCGTCGACCGTGATCGAGACCGGGTAGACGGCCTTGAGCGCGGTCCACAGGCCCTCGAGGTCCCACGAGTCGGGGTGACCTGTCGCGGTCGCACCCTCGACGTAGGCGGTGAGCACGTCCTTGATGAAGTGCTGGATCTGCTCGGCCATGTCTTCGCCCTCGAGCACACGACGACGCTCGTCGTAGATGACCGAGCGCTGGCGCGAGAGGACGTCGTCGTACTTGAGGACGTTCTTGCGGATCTCGAAGTTGCGGCTCTCGACCTGACCCTGGGCCGAGGCGATGCCTCGGGTGACGATCTTGGACTCGAGCGGCATGTCGTCGGGGAACCGCTGCATCATCGAGTCGGCGAGCGCGCTGCCGAACAGGCGCATGAGGTCGTCCTGGGTCGACAGGTAGAAGCGGGACTCGCCCGGGTCTCCCTGACGGCCCGAGCGGCCACGCAGCTGGTTGTCGATACGACGCGACTCGTGGCGCTCGGTGCCCAGCACGTAGAGACCGCCGAGCTCGGCGACCTCGTCGTGCTCGTCGGCGACGGCCTTCTTCGCTGCCTCGAGGGCGTCGGGCCACGCGGCCTCGTACTCCTCCGGGGTCTCGGCGGCGTCGAGGCCCCGTGCCTTGAGGTCGGCGATGGCGAGGAACTCGGCGTTGCCGCCGAGCATGATGTCGGTGCCTCGACCAGCCATGTTGGTCGCGACGGTGACAGCGCCCTTGCGTCCGGCGAGGGCGACGATCGACGCCTCACGCTCGTGCTGCTTGGCGTTGAGGACCTCGTGCGGGACGCCCTGCTTCTTCAGCTTGGCGGCGAGCAGCTCGGACTTCTCGACGCTCGTCGTGCCGACGAGGACGGGCTGACCGGCCGCGTGACGCTCGACGATGTCTTCGACGACGGCGTCGAACTTCGCGTTCTCGCTCTTGTAGATGAGGTCGGGCTGGTCGATGCGCTGCATCGTGCGGTTCGTCGGGATGGGGACGACGCCGAGCTTGTACGTGCCCTGGAACTCGGCAGCCTCGGTGTCGGCCGTACCCGTCATGCCGCCCAGCTTGCTGTACAGGCGGAAGTAGTTCTGCAGCGTGATGGTCGCGAGGGTCTGGTTCTCGGCCTTGATGGCCACGCCCTCTTTGGCCTCGATGGCCTGGTGCATGCCCTCGTTGTAGCGGCGGCCGGCCAGGATACGGCCGGTGTGCTCGTCGACGATGAGCACCTCGCCCTTGATGACGACGTAGTCCTTGTCGCGCTTGAACAGCTCCTTCGCCTTGATGGCGTTGTTGAGGAAGCCGATGAGCGGCGTGTTGAGGGACTCGTAGAGGTTGTCGATGCCGAGGTAGTCCTCGACCTTGGCGATCCCGGGCTCGAGCACGCCGACGGTGCGCTTCTTCTCGTCGACCTCGTAGTCCTCGTCGACGGTGAGGCGGCGCACGACCCGGGCGAACTCGCCGTACCACTTGTTGGCGTCGCCCGAGGAGGGGCCGGAGATGATGAGCGGGGTGCGGGCCTCGTCGATGAGGATCGAGTCGACCTCGTCGACGACCGCGAAGTTGTGGCCGCGCTGGACGAGGTCGTCGGTCGACCACGCCATGTTGTCGCGCAGGTAGTCGAAGCCGAACTCGTTGTTCGTGCCGTACGTGATGTCCTTGGCGTACTGCTCGCGGCGCTCCGCGGGCGTCTGCCCGGACAGGATGCAGCCCGTGCTGAGCCCGAGGAAGCGGAAGACACGACCCATGAGCTCGCTCTGGTACTTGGCGAGGTAGTCGTTGACGGTCACGACGTGGACGCCGTCGCCCGACAGCGCGTTGAGGTACGCGGGGAGCGTGGCGACGAGGGTCTTGCCCTCACCGGTCTTCATCTCGGCGATGTTGCCAAGGTGGAGCGCCGCACCGCCCATGAGCTGGACGTCGAAGTGACGCTGCCCGAGGGTCCGACGGGAGGCCTCGCGGACGGCGGCGAAGGCCTCCGGGAGGAGCTCGTCGAGGGTCGCGCCCTGGGCGATCCGCTCCTTGAAGCGGTCGGTCTCCTCGCGCAGCTCTTCGTCGGTGAGCGCCTCGAAGCTGTCTTCGAGGGCGTTCACCTGGTTGGCGAGCCCTGAGAGCTTCTTGACGATGCGCCCCTCGCCGAAACGTAGGACCTTATCGAGGATCGCAGCCACGCAGTACTCCCGGTTCGAGTTCACAGCTCTCCCGCCGAGCCGAGCGGCTCAGAGGGCATACAACTCTCATCGTATGCGAGACCGGACCGGTCTCGACACACCTCTGCCGGGCGATGTCGGAGCCGACCTGGGAGGTCGTGGTGGTGGGCGCCGGGTCGTGGTGGTGGACGCCGGGTCGGGTGGTGGTCACCAGGTCGGGTGGTGGGACGAGGGGTCAGGCGGTGGGCGCCGGGTCGGGTGAGGCGTCGCACGTGCGACGGGGGGCCGGGGGGCAGAGTCTGACTCTGCTCCCCCGGTGCCCTCCGACCGACGCCCGGCCCCCTCCCCGATCAGGCCGGGTGGGGCGCGTCGCCCTTCCCGCTGCTGGGCTGCTCGGTGCTGCCCGCAGTGCTACCAGAGAGGTCCTCCAGGACTGTCGCGGCGTCCGCTCGCGTCTCCGCAGCTGCCGCCTGGCCGTCGTCCTGGTCGCCGTCCTCGTCGTCGACCGCCGTGTGCTCGCCACGGAACTGCGTCATGTAGAGGCGGTAGTACGCACCCCGACGCTCGAGCAGCTGGTCGTGCGAGCCGGTCTCGACGATCCGGCCGTCTTCCATCACGAGGATGGTGTCGGCGTCGCGGATGGTCGAGAGCCTGTGCGCGATGACGAAGGACGTCCGGTCGGTCCGCAGCGCCGCCATCGCGTGCTGGACGAGCAGCTCGGTGCGGGTGTCGACCGACGACGTCGCCTCGTCGAGGATGAGCAGCGACGGGTTGGCGATGAAGGCCCGTGCGATGGTCAGCAGCTGACGCTCACCTGCCGAGACGCTGCCACCGTCTGCGTCGAGCACGGTGTCGTAGCCGTCGGGCAGCTGCCGGACGAACCTGTCGACCATCGTCGCCTGGGCCGCGGCCACGACCTCGTCGTCGGTCGCGTCGAGACGCCCGTAGCGGATGTTCTCCCGGATGGTGCCCTCGAAGAGCCACGCGTCCTGGAGGACCATGCCGACCTGGGACCGCAGCTCGCCACGGCTCAGCGTCGTGATGTCGACCCCGTCGAGCAGGATCCGCCCGCCCGTGAGCTCGTAGAACCGCATGATGAGGTTGACCAGGGTGGTCTTGCCCGCGCCCGTCGGTCCGACGATCGCGACGGTGTGCCCGGGCTCCGCCGAGAACGACAGGTGCTCGATGAGCGGGACCTCGGGGTCGTAGCTGAACGAGACGTCCTCCAGCTGGACGAGCCCCTCGGTCCGCTCGGGGAGCGTCGCTGTGGCCTGCTCGGGCTCCTGCTCGTCGGCGTCGAGCAGCTCGAAGGTCCGCTCGGCCGAGGCCACACCGGACTGCAGCATGTTCGCCATCCCGGCGATCTGGCCGAGAGGCTGGGAGAACTCGCGGGAGTACTGGATGAAGGCCGTCGCGTCGCCGAGGGTGATCTGGCCCGAGGCGACCCGCAGGCCCCCGACCACGGCGATGAGCACATAGGAGAGGTACGAGACGAAGGTCATCGCGGGCATGATCATGCCCGAGACGAACTGGGCCCCGAACGACGCCTCGTACAGCTTCTCGTTGCGGACGTCGAACTCCTCGAGCATCTCCTCGTCGCGGCCGAAGCTGCGGACGAGCTCGAGCCCGGAGTACGTCTCCTCGACGTGACCGTTGACGGCCCCGGTGTTCTTCCACTGCGCGGCGAAGAGCTTCTGCGAGCGCGTGCCGATCACCCCGGCGATGACGCCGGAGAGCGGCAGCGCGATGAGGGCGATGAGCGCGAGCTGCCACGACACGATGAACATCATCGCGGTGATGCCCAGGACCGTGAGGACCGACTGCACCAGCTGGGAGAAGGCCTGCTGGAGCGCGGCCTGGATGTTGTCGACGTCGTTGGTCACGCGGGACATGAGATCACCGCGCTGCCGGGTGTCGAAATAGCTGAGCGGGAGCCTGTTGATCTTGTCCTCGATGTCCTGGCGCAGCCTGTAGACCACCCGCATGACGAGGCCGTTGAGGATGAACCCTTGAGCCCAGCTGAGGAACGACGCGACGACGTACAGGCCGAGCACCACGAGGATGAGCTGGCCGAGCCTGTCGAAGTCGATGCCCTGGCCGGGCACGATGTCGGCGTTGGAGAGGAGGTCGGCGAACTGGTCGTTCCCCTCCGCGCGCGCTCCCGCGACGACCTCCTCGAGCGGCACGCCCTCGGGCAGCCGTGAGCCCAGCACCCCGTTGAAGATCGTGTCCATCGCACGGCCGAGGATCCTCGGCGCGATGACGGTGAGGACCACCGAGACCACGACGAGCGCGACCACGACAGACATGCGCACCCGCTCGGGGGCCAGGAGCCCGACGAGCCGCTTGGCGGAGGGCCAGAAGTGCTGGGCCTTCTTGGCGGGGGCACCGCCGAACATGTCCCCGTCCATCTCGGTGGGGACGTACTCGGGCTCGAGGTCGTCGACCTCGTCGAACACCACTGTCGAGCCGGGCTGCGGGTCGCCTGCGGCGACGTCCTTCGGCTTCTTGCGCGCCATCATCACGCCACCCCCTCCACGCTCAGCTGTGACTCGACGATCTCGCGGTACGTCTCGTTGCTCTCGAGCAGCTCGTCGTGGGTCCCTCGACCGACGACAGCGCCCCCGTCCATGACGAGGATCTGGTCGGCCGACCGGATCGTCGAGACGCGCTGGGCCACGATGATCACCGTCGCGCCCGCCGTGGCCTCGCCGAGACCTTCGCGGAGCCTGGCGTCGGTCGCGACGTCGAGGGCCGAGAAGGAGTCGTCGAAGAGGTACACGCGAGGCCGTGCGACGAGGGCTCGGGCGATGCAGAGCCGCTGACGCTGGCCCCCGGAGACGTTCGTGCCGCCCTGGGACACCCGCTCGTCGAGGCCGTGCGTCTTCTCCCGCACGAAGTCAGCCCCCTGGGCGACCCGCAGAGCCTCCCAGAGCTCGGCGTCTGTCGCCTCGGGGCGGCCGAACCTCAGGTTCGAGCCGATCGTCCCCGAGAAGAGGTAGGGCTTCTGCGGGATCAGACCGACCACGCTGGCCATCTCGTGACGCCCGAGATCGCTGACCGAGACCCCGTCGATCGCGACGCTGCCCTGCTGGGGGTCGTACTGGCGCGAGACGAGGCTGAGCAGCGTGGTCTTGCCGGCACCTGTCGACCCGATGATCGCGGTCGTCTGGCCCGGCTCGGCGACAAAGCTGACCCCGTCGAGCACGGGACGCTCGGCGCCCGGGTACCCGAAGGTGACGTCGCGGAGCTCGACCCGGCCTGCGGTCGGGACCGTCGCAGCAGTCGTGCGCGGCACCGTCAGGCTGGTCTTGGTCCGCAGGACCTCGTCGATGCGCTCGGCGCAGACGACGGCGCGCGGCACCATCATCACCATGAACACGCCCATCATCACGGCCATGAGGATCTGCAGGAGGTACTGCAGGAACGCGGTCAGCGAGCCGATCTGCATCTCGCCCGCGTCGACCCGGTGACCTCCGAACCACAGCACCGCGGCTGTGGCCAGGTGCAGGATCATCATGATGATCGGGAACATCAGCACGAACACGTTGCCGACCTTGACCGACACCGTGGTGATCGCCATGTTCGCGCGCTCGTAGCGCTCCGACTCGAAGGGCTCCCGGACGAAGGCACGGACGACGCGGATGCCGGTGATCTGCTCGCGCAGCACACCGTTGATCCCGTCGATACGGTCCTGCATCAGCCGGAACAGGGGCAGGAGCAGGTAGACGAGGAAGCTCACGACGATCAGCAAGAACGGGACCGAGACCCACAGCAGCCACGACAGACCGACGTCCTCGCGGAGCGCCATGATGATCCCGCCGATGCACATGATCGGCGTCGACACCATGAAGTTCAGCGTCATGAGCACGAGCATCTGCACCTGCTGCACGTCGTTCGTGCTCCGGGTGATGAGCGTCGCGGTGCCGAAACCGTTGATCTCGAGAGCGCTCAGCGAGTCGACCTTGCGGAAGATCTCGCGGCGCAGGTCGCGACCGACGGCCATGGCGGTCTTGGCGCCGAAGTACACGCCGCCGATCGCTGTGAGCACCTGGACGAGGCACACCACGAGCATGGTGATGCCCGTGGACCAGATGAAGTCGGTGTCTCCGGTCGAGACGCCCTTGTCGATGATCTGGGCGTTGAGGCTGGGGAGGTAGAGAGCAGCGATGGTCGAGACCAGCTGCAAGATGAACACCCCCACGATCCACGCGGAGTACGGCTTCGCGTGGCGCAAGGTAAGAGCGACGAGTGTCACGGGACTTCCTTCGAGCAGTCGAGCAGACAGGGGAAGGGACAGGTCGACGCCTGTGGAGGCAGGTGCGACGGCACGGACCGGAGAGGTCCGACGACGGTGCGGTCCAGAGCTGGACGACCGGGGGCGAGCACGTCCGCACAGATCATGCCCGACATGAGCGAAATTCTGCTACTTCATTCTTGCTCTCCTCCGGACGGGGGCGCCGAGTCGTCAAGGGGTGCCGAGTCGTCCGAGGGCACCGGGCCGTCCAGGGGCACCGAGCGGTCGAGGTGCCCCGAGAGCTCGCTCGCGAGGTCGCCGGCCCGCTCCACCTCGACGCGGTCGAGCCCGAGCCACCGGGCGAGGACGCAGAGCTCTTGGGCGAGCGCAGCCGGGGTGCGGTCGGTGACCTCGGGGTCGCGGTGCGCCGAGAGCACCCTGAGGACACCTGCGCGCCTGTCCGCCTTGAGGTCGACCCGTGCGGCGATCGACTCTCCCTCGAGGAAGGGCAGCACGTAGTAGCCGTGGACCCTGCGGGGCGCCGGGACGTAGATCTCGATGCGGTAGTGCGTGCCGAAGAGCTCGGCGAGTCGCCTCCTCTCGAAGACGAGGGGGTCGAAGGGGCTCAGCAGCGTCTGCGCGACGGCCCTGCGCGGGGTGGTCGCGTCCCGGTGACGGAAGGTGGGGCGGTCCCACCCGTCGACGACCACGGGCTCGAGGGTGCCCTCGTCGACGAGCTCGGCGAGAGCGTCCCGCGGGGCCGCACCCTTGAGCCGGAAGTAGTCGGAGAAGCAGCGGAGCGTGCCGACCCCGTGCGCCCTCGCACCGATCTCGACCAGCCCACGGACGCACTCGGCGTCCGTGGGCACAGGTGCCGCCAGGACGTCCGCGGGGAGCACCCGCTCGACGAGGTCGTACCTCCGCTCGAAGCTGGCGGTCCGCCCTGCCGAGGTGATCTCGCCTGTGAAGAACAACAGCTCGAGCGCACGCTTGGCCACGCTCCACCGCCAGCCCCAGCCGTCCTCGGGCCGGTCAGAGGCCGAGCCGAGGTGCCGCTCGACCTCGGTAGCCGTCAGCGGGCCGTGCTCGGCGACGATCTGGCGGATCGCCTCGACCTCGGCGCTGTGGGTGGCCTCGGTCGCGCTGATGCTCCCCCAGGCCTGCTCCCGGTACCTGCGTCGTCGCCACTCGAGCAGCCTGTAGGTGGCGGGCGGGACGAAGGACGCCTCGTGCGCCCAGTACTCCACGAGCCGTCGCGGCGCGCGACCGGCGGCGCGGTCGAGCAGCGTGGTGTCGTACGGGCCCAGCCGCGAGTACACGGGGACCAGGTGCGCCCGGGCGAGCACGTTGACCGAGTCGATCTGCAGGAGCCCCATCCGGCCCACGGCCTTGTGGAACCGTGCCGCCGTGACCGGCCCTGACGGCCGCTCCCCCGCCAGCCCCTGCGCGGCGAGCGCGGTCCGGCGCGCGGCAGACAGGGACATCCGACGGGCGGCACGCGGTGCTGGAGAGACCATGGGCTGAGTGTGGCCTGCGCCACCGACATCCGTCGAGGTCAGGTCGCGCCCCTCACCTGCGCCCGCGCACGACGACGGCGCGACCTCTGCTGAGGTCGCGCCGTGGTCGTGCTGTCCCGCTGGTCACCGCCGCAGGTGATGCTGCGGCGGGTCGGGCGTACGCCTCAGTCGGCCGCTGCCGCCGCGGCTGCGAGCGCTGCAGCGTCGATGCTGCACGAGGTGTCCAGGGCGATCACGCCGTAGGTCCACCCTCGACGCCTGTAGGCGACGGAGGGACGCGCGGTCTCAGAGTCGATGAAGAGGAAGAAGTCGTGCCCCACCATCTCCATCTCGTAGAGCGCGTCGTCGATCGTCATGGCCTCGGCCGAGTGGAGCTTCTGCCGGATCACGACAGGAGAGTCTCCGAGCTGCGTCTCGACGGTCTCGCCCGGGTCCGAGGGAGCTGTCGGCTCCGGGGTGACGGGCGGGAGCGGCGGCTCGTACGGCCGGACGTCCGCGGTGTCCATGGGGGCGGGGTTGCGGAAGCGGTTCTTGCGACGGTCGTTGGCGCGACGCAAGCGTTCGGTCAGCTTGTTCATCGCGAGGTCGAGTGCTCCGAAACGGTCGTCTGCTGCGGCTTCGGCGCGGACGACGGGTCCCTTGTCGCGGACGGTCAGCTCGACGCGTTCGCGGATCCCAGACTGCCGGGGGTTGTTCTCGTGAGTGACCTCGACGTCGACGCGCTGGGCGCTCGGTGCGAGCTGCTCGATCTTGGCGAGCTTGTCCTCAGCGTGTCGGCGAAAACGGTCAGCCACCTCGGTGTGCCTACCGACGACAACGATCTCCATGTGAGCCTCCAAGGGAGTGGGTGGGCGTTGCTCCAACGCCCGTCTACCAGGTACGGGGGCGCCCTCGCGGGAGCCAGTTCTTCACCACCTCCCACCTCTGTCGAGATCTTCTAGACAGGCTATCCCGTCGGACGACCCGAGTGCACCACGAGACTCTGAGAAGAGGCTGTGACACCCTCGTCGGAGCTCTCACCAGGAAGTTCTCGACCGATCGTGCCAGGCCTGGGTGCGACCGCCAGCACGAGCCCGAGGACGACCGAGCACCCCACCTCGTGCAGGGCGCGCTCGCACTCCGCGAGGGTCGCACCCGTGGTGAGGACGTCGTCGACGAGCACGCAGACGATCTCCCGCCCGGTCCCCGGCCGTGCGCGACGCCGGTGACGCCGGCGGGCCCGCAGCGCCCCGGAGAGGTTGCTCGCGCGCTCTCGCGCACCCAGGCCAGCCTGGTCGAGCGTCCGCCTCTTCCGGTGGCCCAGCGCACGGACGAGCCGGACGCCGGGCTCCTGCGCACGCCTGGCGGCCGCGCCCCGTCCTCCGGCTCTCCCCGAGCCCGCTGCGGGCCCCGCGCCCGACAGCACCTCGACCGCCGCCCGCGCGAGCTCGGTGGTCGGCTGCCTCCCGCGTCGGCGCACAGCAGAAGGCGTCGAGGGAGTCGGCACCACCCACACCTCGCAGCCCAGCCGGAGGTGCTCGTCGACGACGGCTCGGCCCTCGGCGACGACCTCGAGGAAACGCGAGACCAGGACCGGCGTGACGTCGGTCCGTCCGCGGTCCTTCCACGCACCGACGAGCGTCTTGACGGACCCGGCGTACGGGACGCCGGCGAGCACCGGCCACAGGCTCACGAGCCCGTCATCCTCCCCGGCGTCTGCCCCGAGACCTCCGGCTAGAGAGGCGCCGACGTCTCGGGTGGGGTCGTCCGCACGGTGCCGCGCCGGAGCAGCACGGGGCGGCGGCAGACGGGCGAGCCGCGGTGCTGACAGGTCAGCACGGCGCGCAGCCGTCCCGAGCGCACCGAGGCAGCCCGGGCAGACCACAGCGTCGGGGGCACCGCAGCCGGCACAGGCCAGCGGTACCACCAGGCGGACGAGGTCCTGGAGGAGTGTGACGCAGGTCGTGGTCGTCCGCTGAGATCTCATGGTCCGACGGTCCCAGGACCTGCCGCTGTCCTGCCATCCAGCCCGCGAGACCTGTGGACGTCACCCCGCGTCCAGCGCAGTGTGGACGACGAGTCCTGAGCCCCTGCGAGGACCCCGTCGGCGTCGAGAGCACCGGAGGCAGCAGGGCACCCGAGGTACCGGAGCCGAGGAGCCTGGGCTCCCTGGGCCACCCGGTCGGCCAGCCTGGTCGACCCAGTCAGCCCGGGAAGGTCGGCAGCCTGACGTCCTGGGCGACCCGCGTCCAGGTCGCCCCTGTCGTCGCGCGGTTGAGCAGCTCGCCGTCTGTCGTGACCACGTAGACGGCCCGTCGTCCGCGACCCGAGGCGATCCACTCGGCCCCCTCGACCCCGGACAGCGCCTCGGAGTGTGCAGCGAGCGGCACGAGGTGGACCGTGCGCACCCCCGAGGTCTGGCCCTGGGCGAGCACGGCGAGCGTCGACTCGTCGACCCACACCACCTGCGAGGCGGCGACGACGGCCGCGCCTGCCACGAGCGCGTCGGAGAGCCTCACGGGGATGTCGGTATCGCCCCGGACGATCCCGGCCACGTCGATCCTGGTCTGCCCCGCAGTCCCCGTGCCGTCGCTCGAGACCACGGCGATGCGCGCCCCGTCGCGGGACACCTGGATCGACACGACGCTGCGGCCGTCGAGCCAGTCGGCGGCCACGGCCGTCACCACACCGTCAGGGGACACGACCTGGAGCGGCGAGCCGGGGAGCATGTCCCCGGACCAGGTCCAGCCGAAGCGGTCGATCGACGGCGCGACGAGGTCTTTCCCGGTGAGCAGCACCCGGCTGGGCTCTGCTGCCGTCGCCGCGGTCCGGATCGTCGTCCGCCCCGACCTGTAGACCACCTCGGCCCCGGTCACGCTGATCGCGAGGGCCGTCGGGTCGCTGCCCGCGAGGCTCAGGAGACCCTCGACGGGCTCGACCCCGGAGCTCGACACCGTGCTGACGGCCTCGCCGCTCAGGACCAGCGGGCTCGCGAGTGCGGGCATGGGGTCACGGCTCGGGTCGACCCGGGTGCGGATGTCGAGCGGCGCAGAGCTGACGGTCACCTCGACGGCCCGGACACCCGAGACACGCAGCAGCACGGCCTCGAGCTGGGCCCGGAGCATCGCCCGCTGGTCGTCCGTCGCCCCGAGCACCTCTTGGCTGAGGTCGACGCTCGCCGTCCCGTCCTCGTCCACGACGACAGAGTCGAGCACGAGCCGCGTGCCCTCGGGAGCGACGACCGAGACAGAGTCCCGCAGCCACTCGGACGGTCCGGCGAGCACCCCGTTGACAGCGTGCGCCGCGGTGTTCGTGCTCGGGTACCACCGCACGTCGGGGACGAGGAACTCTCCGTCCCGCGACGGGAAGTACAGGCTCGTCTGGCGGAAGATCGTGCTGAAGTTCGAGTCCGACATGAAGGTGCCGTCTTCGGTCCCGGTGATCCGCCACTGGCCGTCGGGCTGCTGCTCGAGGGAGAACGAGAGGTCCTGCAGCGTGCCGACGGTCGCCTCGGTGTAGCGCCCCTCGGCGTCGAGCTGGGAGGTCACCGCGACCTGACCGCGGATCTCCGCGACGACAGGTTCTGCGGGCTCGTCGGTCTCCGAGCCGTCGTCGAGGTCGGTCGGCGCACCCGCGATCGTCTCGTCCGTCGGGCCGGAGATCTGGTCCAGCTCGGGGTCGCGCGCCATGACGACGGTCCGCACCGTCGGGTCCCAGGCCTGCGCCGCCCCCTCGTCGAGGAACTCGCGGGCCGTCACCCAGTCTTCGTAGACACCGCCGGCCTGGGCGCTGAGGAATCCGGCGACGATCTCCTCAGGGCCGGCCCCCGCGCGCGGACCGCGCGGCTGGAGGTAGACGGGACCGGGGTCGGTGATGGTCACGTCGCCTCGCTGGACCCCGCCGTCCTGGGGGATCTGCGCACAGGCTCCCGTCACGAGCACGCTCGCGGCGACGAGCAGCCCCGTCACGGCGCGGCGGCCACGTCCGGCCCGCCCCGAAGCACCAGTGCAGGGTACGGACTGACGCTGTCGTCGGCTCATCGTGGTCCTCCGAGCTCGTGGACGGGTCCGACGGCACCGGGACCTGCACCGTCGTCGCCGTCAGGCTCGTGGTCGTCGTGCCCGGGCATGTGGGCGATGTCGGGCAGGCTCGCCGGTCCTGCCTCGTCGCTGCGGCGCGTGTGCGTCTCCGGGTCCGACTCGCGGTCTTCTGGCGCCTGGCCGGCCTCGAGCTCGATCGGCGAGCTCGTCAGCACGATGCCAGCCCGCCGCGGCAGGGTCAGCCTGAAGGCAGCACCCAGACCGGGCCGGGCCCACGCCTCGAGCCACCCACCGTGCAGGAGCGCGTCCTCGAGGGAGATCGCGAGCCCGAGCCCTGTCCCGCCGCTCGTGCGCGCTCGCGCAGGGTCGGCGCGCCAGAACCTGTCGAAGACGTGCGAGACCTGGTCCTTGGGCATGCCGACCCCGTAGTCGCGCACGTGCACCGCGACCGCGGTGAGGTTGGAGGAGACGCGCACCTCGACGGGACCGCTCTCGGCGTACTCGATCGCGTTGACCAGGAGGTTGCGCACCACCCTCTCGACCCGGCGACGGTCGATGTCGGCCGTGACAGGCCGCTCGTCGAAGTAGGCCGCGACCCACACGTCCTTGCGCGAGGCGAGCGGGGTCGCGTGGTCGATCGCCGCGTTGACGACGTCCCGCAGGTCGAGCGCCTCGGCGTCGAGGACGGCCGCCCCGGCGTCGAAGCGGCTGATCTCGAGCAGGTCGGCCAGCAGGTCCTCGAACCTGTCGAGCTGCGCCTGGAGCAGCTCCGCAGAGCGCTTGAGGACGGGGTCGAGCTCGTCACGGCTCTCGTAGATGAGCTCGCTCGCCATGCGCACAGTGGTGAGCGGGGTGCGCAGCTCGTGCGAGACGTCCGAGACGAAGCGGCGCTGCAGGGTCGAGAGGTCGTCGAGCCGCTGGATCTGGTCCTGGAGGCTCTCGGCCATCTCGTTGAAGGAGCGGGCCAGCGTCGCGATCTCGTCTTCGCCCTTGGCGAGCAGCCTCTCGTCGAGGTGCCCGTCGGCGAGACGCTCGGCGACCTGCGCGGCGCGCTGCACCGGTCTGACCACCTGGCGGGTGACGACCCACGTGCTGCACGCGAGGAAGATCACCAGGGCCGCACCGGCGATGGCGAGCACACGCTGCATGAAGCTCAGGGTCTCCTGCTCGGCCTCGAGGGAGTACAAGAAGTACAGCTCGTAGCTCCCGGCGACCGGGACGTCGACCTTCGACCCGACGAGCACGCCCGGGATCGTCCCCGTCCCCGAGCTGTCGGGGATCGAGACAGACTGCCAGCGCTGCTCCTCGCCCTGGGCGGTCTGGGCACGCAGGTCGTCGGTGACGAGCCCGCTCAGCTGAGGGGCGGTGCTGCTGTTGAGGACCGAGGACGCGCTGTCGGGGTCGGTGCGCCAGAGGAAGATCTCGCGGCCGCTCGAGCCACCGCCCTGCAGCAGCCGGACCAGGTCGTTGACGAGCTGCTGGACACCCGTCGTGGTCGTGGCGGTCGTCGTGTTGAAGGTCGTCTGCGCCTGGGAGGTCGAGCGCGCGCTCTCGGTGAGCACCTGGGTGATCCGCTGCTCGAAGAGACCGTCGCGGATCGCGCCCGAGAGGTACGTGCTGAGCACCATCACGGCGAGGAGCCCGAAGCCGATCGCCGTGGACGTCACGCGCAGCTGCATCGACGTGCGCCAGGCACGCACGACCTTGCGCAGGGCCCACTGGACCCGGCGGACGGCACGTCGCAGGCTGCGTCTCACCGACCGGGGGACCGGACGAGGCGCCCCGGTCATGTCGCCGTGGCGCCAGCCTTGTACCCGACGCCGCGGACCGTCAGCACGATCTCGGGGATCTCGGGGTCGTGCTCGATCTTGGACCGCAGACGCTGCACGTGGACGTTGACGAGGCGGGTGTCGGCCGCGTGCCTGTAGCCCCAGACCTTCTCGAGCAGGACCTCGCGGGAGAACACCTGCCACGGCTTGCGGGCGAGGGCGACCAGCAGGTCGAACTCGAGGGGCGTCAGGGAGATCGCGGTGCCGCCCCGGGTCACGCGGTGGCCGGTCACGTCGATCTCGAGGTCACCGATGGTCAGCCGCTCGGGAGCCGGCTCGTCGGTCCTGCGCAGCCGCGCACGGATCCGGGCGACGAGCTCCTTCGGCTTGAAGGGCTTGGAGATGTAGTCGTCTGCACCGGACTCGAGGCCCTGGACCACGTCGAGGGTGTCGCTCTTGGCGGTGAGCATGATGACGGGCACGCCGGACTCGGCGCGGATCTGACGGCACACCTCTGTCCCGTCCTTGCCCGGCAGCATGAGATCGAGCAGGACGAGGTCCGGGGAGGTGCTGCGGAAGACCCCGATCGCAGCATCGCCGTCCGCACAGAACACCGGGTCGAATCCCTCGGTCTTGAGGACCAGCCCGATCATCTCGGCGAGCGCGGTGTCATCGTCAACGACCAGCACACGTGACTTCATCCAGCCATCTTGCCATCCTCCCCGCGTGGGCGGCGCGTGGCACGATGAGCAGGGAGGATGATCTTCCACGAGCAGCACCCCGTTCTGGTCCGGCGAGCACAGCGAGAGGCACCACCGATGACGAGCCCTGAGGACGCGCCCGAGGAGAAGCCCGCGCCGTTCGCACCGCCCGGTGGGACGCCGCCTGAACCCGGTCCTGCTGCTCCCGCGCAGCCTGGTGCCGTGCAGCCTGATGCCGTGCAGCCCGCCTCCCCGAAGGCTCCGGCACCCGGTGGCTGGGGCCAGCCCTCCGCGCAGATCGGCTACGGCCAGCCCCGCTACGGGCAGTACGCACCGGGCGGCCCGCCGCAGGCAGCGCCCGGGGCTGGGCAGCAGCCGTACCCGGGTGCACCGCCCTCGGGCCCCGGGTACGGGACGCCGCAGAGCGGGCAGCAGTACGGCGGACAGCCGCAGTACGGCGCGCAGCAGTACGGAGGTGCCCAGTACGGCGGGCAGCAGCACGGCGGCTTCCCCGCGCCGGGCTGGCGCCCAGGTCCGGCGAAGCCCGGGATCATCCCGCTGCGTCCGCTCTCCCTCGGCGAGATCTACGACGGTGCCTTCGCGGCGATCCGCAAGAACCCCAAGGTGATGCTCGGGGTGGTCGCCCTCGTGACCGCTGTGGCGACCATCGTCCCCGCGCTGATCTCCTACCTCCTCGCACCGTCGGCCAACCAGTGGCTCGACGACGGCGTCGTCTCGCTCTTCGACGACGGCTCAGGGCAGGTCTCCTCCGAGCTCGGGCTCGACGGTCTGGCCGGCCAGCTGTCCCAGACCCTCTTGGTCACGATCGGCGTGTACCTCGGCTCGATCGTCACCACAGGGCTGCTCATCGTGGCCATCTCGCGCTCGGTGATCGGCAAGTCCTTCACGGTCTCCGAGCTCTGGCTGCAGGTCCGCTCGAAGCTGGTCGGGCTCGTCGCGATCTCCCTGCTCCCCTCGATCGGCATCCTGCTGGTGGCCGGGGTCTTCATCGGCGCCATCGCCCTGCTGGCGTCGGCCGACGCCGTCGGGCTCGTGCTGCTCGTGACTGTCGTCGCCCTGGTCGTGATCGTCGTGGTCGCCGTGTGGCTCACGACGAGGTTCATCCTCACCCCCGCCGCCTACGTCCTCGAGGGACAGCGGCTCGGCACGTCGATCGCCCGGGGGTGGACGCTGAGCCGCGGGTCGTTCTGGAGGCTCTTCGGCATCTACCTGCTGTCGTCGATCATCACCTCGATCGTCTCCGGTCTTGTCGCCTCGCCCGGTCAGATCATCGCCAACATCCTCTTCCCCACAGGTGACACCGTCCCCCTCGGCGCGGTCGCGATCACCGTCGTCGCGCAGATCATCGCCTCGACCATCTCGACGACCTTCTTGTCCAGCGTGGTCGCCCTGCTCTACATCGACGTGCGGATGCGGCGCGAAGGACTCGACGTCGAGCTGGCCGCGGCGGCCGACGAGGCCTGATGCACCTCGCAGGCATCCCCGTCGACCCTGACGCGACGACAGCCCGCGACCTGCTGCGCGGCGAGCTGACCAACCCCGTCTACCACGACAGCCCGACACTCTTCGAGAGGTTCGTGCGCTGGTTCACGGGGTTGTTCGACGGTCTTGTCGTGCCCGGGGTCAGCGGTGTCTGGGGCGCGGTGCTCGTGGTCGCCGGCGTGCTCGTCGTCGCCGGCGTCGCGCTGGTCGTGTCCGGGCCGTTGCGCCGAGACCACCGCCGGACCGCGGCCCCGGTCCTGGACCAGGACGACACCCGGTCGGCCGCAGACCTCCTGGCTGCCGCGGATCAGCAGGCCCGCGCCGGCGACCTGTCCGGTGCGACGCTCGACGCGTTCCGCGCCCTCGTGCGACGCTGCGAAGAGCGCGCGCTGCTCGACGACACCCCCGGCAGGACCGCCGACGAGGCCGTCAGGGCGCTCGGGGCACCGTTCCCCGGCTACGCGTCGGCCCTCGACCACGCAGGCGACACCTTCGACGCCGTCTACTACGGGCGGCGCCCGAGCGACCGCAGCACCTACGACGGCATCCGCGCGCTCGACGACGCGCTCGCCGCGACCTCCCCGCAGCTGCCGGCCGCGCGCACGCCCGTCGTCGGGACGCTCTCATGAGCCTCCAGGTGCCCGGGGCCCCGGCACCCGTGCCTCCGGCGTCTCCGGCGTCTCCGGCGTCTCCGGCGAGCACGACGACGTCGTCGTCTCAGTCGTCGAAGACTTCGGCCGCGCCTGCGAGCGCGCCGGTGCGCGGGGACGGGACCACCGTCGCGTCCCGCGCGCGACGACGCTGGCGGACGTCCCGCACGGTCGTGGCCGGGCTCGCCGCAGCGTTGCTCGCCGGGGCCGTCCTCGTGACGCTGACCCCCACGACGTCGACCATCAGGTTCGCCGCCGACAACCCCTCCCCCGACGGAGGGATGGCGCTCGCGCAGGTGCTCGGCGACCAGGGGGTCAGGGTCCGCCCGACCACGTCGGTCGCCGAGGCGATCGGCCTCGCCGGCCCCGGGACGACCCTGCTGGTCGCCGACGACTACGGCATGCCCGACGACGTCGCACGGTCGCTGACGGGCACCGGTGCCCAGGTCGTGCTCGTCGCCCCCGGGCCCGACCTCCTCGCCGCAGCGACGGACCAGGTGACCCACGCCTCCCGCAGCCCCGACCTCTCGACACCGCTGCCCGCCCGCTGCGAGGACCCCGACGCCGTCGCGGCCGGCGAGGTCACGACAGCCGGGGCCATGCTCAGGCTCGCCGACGACGCGCAGGACGCACAGGTCTGCTTCACCGACGCCTCGGGCGCCGGGCACTACGCCGTCACGACGCTCGACGACGACCCCGACGTCACGGTGCGCGTCCTCGACGACGCGACAGGCCTGACCAACGCCCAGGTGACGACGGCCGGCAACGCGGCGCTCGGCCTGCGGATGCTGGGGCACGAGGAGACCCTCGTCTGGCTGGTCCCCGACCGCCCGACGACGGCCGACGAGCCCGGGGGCGTCGTGGCGATGCTCCCGCCGTGGGCCGTGCCGCTCGCCGTCCAGCTGCTGCTCGTGGTGGTCGTCCTGGCCCTGTGGCAGGGGCGGCGTCTCGGTCCGCTCGCGACCGAAGACCTCCCTGTCGTGGTTCGCTCCTCGGAGACGACGCTCGGCCGGGGGCGCCTCTACAGGCGGTCGCGTGCCTACGGGCACGCCGGTGCGTCGTTGCGGGCCGGCGCTGCCGACAGGATCGCCCGGCGCCTGGGCCTGCCGAGGTCGAGCAGCCCCGACGCACTCGTGGACGCCGTCTGCCGCGCCACCTCCCGACCCTCCGAGCAGGTGCTCGGACTCCTCTACGGACCACCCCCAGCAGGCGACGTCGAGCTGACGCGCCTGGCCACAGATCTCGACGAGCTGGAGAGCGAGGTTCACCGCGCGTGAGCACCCCACCCCCACCCCCCTCATCCGAGACCACCCCACCCGCAGACCCCCGCGGACCCCAGGAGCCGAGCGTGAGCACCGAGAAGGCACAGGCCGCGGCGACCGAACCAGCCTCCGACGACCTGCGCGCCGTGCTCGGCCGTGTGCGGACCGAGGTCGCGAAGGGGGTCGTCGGCCAGGACGCCGCGGTGACGAGCCTGCTGATCGCCCTGCTCTGCCGTGGCCACGTGCTGCTCGAGGGGGTCCCCGGCGTCGCGAAGACGCTGCTCGTCCGCACGCTCGCGGCGAGCCTCGCCCTCGACACCAAGCGTGTGCAGTTCACGCCCGACCTCATGCCCGGCGACATCACCGGCTCGCTCGTCTACGACGCCCGGACGGCCGAGTTCAGCTTCCGTGAGGGGCCGGTCTTCACCAACCTGCTGCTCGCCGACGAGATCAACCGCACCCCTCCCAAGACCCAGGCCTCGCTGCTCGAGGCGATGGAAGAGCGCCAGGTGAGCGTCGACGGTGCGCCGCTGCCGCTGCCCGACCCCTTCCTGGTCATCGCGACGCAGAACCCCGTCGAGTACGAGGGCACCTACCCGCTGCCCGAGGCGCAGCTCGACAGGTTCCTGCTCAAGGTGCTGCTCCCGCTGCCCGAGCGCGACCAAGAGCTCGAGGTGCTCGCCCGGCACGCCGCCGGCTTCGACCCGCGCAACCTGGGTGCCGCGGGCGTCAGGTCGGTCGCGACGGCCGACGAGCTCGAGCGGGCGCGCCGCGAGGTCTCGCAGGTCCAGGTGTCGCCCGAGGTCCTGGGATACGTCGTCGACGTCTGCCGCGCGACGCGGTTCTCCCCCTCGCTGTCCCTCGGCGTCTCGCCCCGTGGCGCGACGGCCCTGCTCGCGACGTCGCGCGCCTGGGCCTGGCTCAACGGGCGCACCTTCGTCACGCCCGACGACGTCAAGGCGCTCGCCCACCCGACCCTGCGGCACAGGGTCCAGCTGCGCCCGGAGGCCGAGCTCGAGGGCGTCAGCGCCGAGACCGTCCTGTCGACGGTGCTCGCCTCTGTGCCTGTCCCGCGCTGACCCGTGGTCCTCACCTGGCGTGCCGTCGCCCTCACAGCGCTCGGGGTGGTCCCCGTGCTGCTCACAGGCAGCACGGGGACGGTCCTGCTCTGGGCCGTGGTGGTCGCCGCTCTCGTCGCCCTCGACGCAGGTCTCGCCGCATCCCCGCGCGAGGTGTCGGTCGAGCGGACGGTCCCGCGGGCCGTGCGCCTCACCGAGCAGACACGGTCGACGCTGCTGCTGCGCAACGAGTCCCGGCGACGGTTCGTCGGCGTGGTCCGCGACGCGTGGCAGCCCTCGGCAGGAGCCGTGTCGAACCGGCACGCCCTCGACCTTCCCCGAGGTGAGCAGCGCCGCGTCGTGACCACCCTCGCGCCGACCCGGCGCGGGGACCGGCAGGCCGACAAGGTGACGCTGCGCTCGCTCGGACCGCTCGGCATCGCCGGACGGCAGGCGTCGGTCGTCGTCCCCGGTGTGCTGCGGGTGCTGCCCGAGTTCGCCTCCCGCCGTCACCTGCCGAGCCGGCTGGCGCGCCTGCGCGAGCTCGACGGGCAGGCCGCCGTGCAGATCCGGGGCGAGGGTACGGAGTTCGACTCGCTGCGCGAGTACGTCATCGGAGACGACGTCAGGTCGATCGACTGGCGTGCGTCTGCGCGCGGGCAAGAGATGGTCGTGCGCACGTGGCGTCCCGAGCGGGACCGACGGGTGCTCATCGTCCTCGACACAGCCCGTACCTCGGCGGCTCGGATCGGCGACCAGCCGAGGCTCGACGCGAGCATCGAGGCGGGTCTGCTGCTCGGCGCTCTCGCCTCCCGCGCGGGTGACAGGGTCGAGATGGTCGCCTACGACCGCCAGCTGCGCGCCCGGGTCGCCGGAGCCGCAGGACCCCGGCTGCTGCCAGCCCTCGCCGACTCGATGGCACCGCTCGAGCCGAGCCTCGTCGAGACGGACTGGCCAGGGCTCGTGGGCCTGGTCCGCGAGCGCCTGTCGCAGAAGTCCCTCGTCGTGCTGCTCTCGACCCTCGAGCCCGCTGCGATCGAGACCGGTCTGCTGCCCGTGGTCGAGCAGCTGACAGCGCACCACACCGTGGTGCTCGCCTCGGTCGCCGACCCGGCGGTCGCCGCGCTGCGTGCCGGGCGGTCCACGGCCGCCGAGGTCTTCGACGCCGCGGCTGCCGAGCGCACCGAGCTCGAGCGTGCAGCAGCGACAATGGTCCTGGGCCGACGCGGCGTCGACGTCGTGTCAGCCCTCCCCGACGAGCTCGCCCCGCGGCTCGCCGACACGTACCTCTCACTCAAGGCCGCAGGAAGGCTCTAGATGCGACTCTCACCCAACAGCTCCGAGGCGCGCGAGCGCCGCAACCGCCGCGTCGCGCTCGCGATCGTCGCGGCGCTCGTGCTGACGACTGCTGCGCCTGCGTTGCTCTGGCTCTTCGGCTGAGCACCGTCGGCTGAGCTGCGCGGGCCGGTCGGCGGCTCGTCGCGACGTCCCTCCCGGCGGACGGCGACCCGGTGCGAGCCGGTCGCCGACGGAGTGCGAGACGATCGAGGACCAGACGGGTCTCAGCCCGCGACCTGCTGGACGCTCCCGGCACGTTCTTCGTCGAGGTCCCCGGTCGCGCCCTGCGTGACAGCGCGCTGGCCGAGCACGAGCACGTAGACCCAGAACACCGCGAGGGCGAGCGCCCCGATGACGATCTTGATCCACCAGACGAGCGACGACCCGGTGACGAAGCCCTCGACGAGGCCTGACAGCGCGAGGGTCGCCACGAGGCCCACGGCCACGGTGAACAGCGAGCGCCCCTCCTCGGCGACGGCGCGACCGCGGGGCCTCGGGCCGGGCGAGACGAGCGTCCAGAAGATCTTGAGACCCGCGGCGCCGGCGACGAGGATCGACGTGAGCTCGAGCAGGCCGTGCGGCGTGATGAGCTGGAGGAACATCCCGAGCTCGCCGTAGTGCGCCATCATGCCGCCGATCGCGCCCACCATGACGAAGTTCTGCACGAGCATGTAGACAGGCCAGATCCCGGTGATGCCGAAGGCGACGCACTGCGCGGCGATCCACGCGTTGTTGGTCCACACCACGGCGGCGAACCCTGCGCCCGGGTCGTAGTACGACGCGAAGGCGCTCTCGACGTACTCCTCGCGGTAGCTCGGCGGCCCGACCGCGGCCAGACCCTGCGGCGTGGTCGCGACCCACACGCCGGAGACCACGGCGAGCAGCAGGCAGGCGAGGGTGACAGCCACGACCCACCAGCGGAGCCTGTAGAACGCGGCAGGCAGCGACACGAGGACGAAGGTCTTGACGTCTCGCCACGCAGGCTCGTGCGCCCCGGCGATGGTCGTGCGCGCCCGGTTGAGCGTCTGGGACAGCTCGGAGACCAGGACGGGGTCCGGCGCTGAGGAGCGCAGGGTCGACAGGTGGGTGGCGACGGTCTGGTAGAGACGGACGAGCTCGTCGGACTCCGCCCCGTCGAGGCGGCGGCGTGCGCTCAGCTGCTTCAGCCGCTCCCACTCGCCGCGGTGCACGTCGGAGAATGCGTCCAGGTCCACGGACGATACCCTGCCATAGAACTGTGCGGTGCGTCGCTCGACGTACGCACCCCGACGGACCTGCAGGAGGACTCCGTGGACGACGGCATCGTCATCGGCGAGGGCGTGGTGCTCGACGCCCGTCCAGCGTCCTTCGCGACCCGGATGCTCGGCAGCGCGCTCGACATCGCCGTCCAGGGAGCGGTGCTGCTCGTCCTGCTGTGGCTCGCGACAGGGAGCGTCGCCGTCGGCGGCGAAGACATCGCGCCCGCGCTGCTCGTCTCCGTCCTCGTGCTCGTCATGGTCGTGGTGCCCACGACCGTCGAGACGCTGACCCGTGGCCGGTCCCTCGGCAAGCTGGCGACGGGCATCCGGGTGGTCCGCGACGACGGTGGGCCTGTGCGGGTGCGGCACGCGTTCATCCGGTCGCTCGTGGGCGTCGGGGAGCTGTGGCTCACCTTCGGGACCGTCGCGCTCGTCGCGTCCCTGACGAACACCAAGGGCAAGCGCATCGGCGACATGCTCGCCGGGACCTACGCGATCCGCATCCGCGGCGGGCGGTCGACCGTGGCTGTGGTCTACATGCCGCGGCCCCTCGCCGGCTGGGCGGCCTCCGCAGACATGCGCCGCCTCCCGGACGGCCTGGCCCTCGCGGTCCGGCAGTTCTTGGCGCGCGGGCAGAGGATGAACGAGACGTCTCGGGCCCGGATGGGCCAGGACCTCGCCGGGCGGGTCGAGAAGCTCGTCGCCCCAGGGCCGCCGCCCGGGACCCCGCCCGAGACCTTCCTCATGGCCGTCCTCGCCGAGCGCCGCTCACGCGAGTGGGCCGCAGCCCAGCGTGCACGGTCTGTCGCTGCCGAGCAGGCCGAGACCGTCCGCACGCTCCCCTACGGGATCCCCGACCCGGCGCGCTGAGGGACCTCGGTCTGCAGCGCCCGGCTCTGTCACCGCTGCGTCCCCTGCGGCCCACTGCTGTCCCTTGCTGTCCCCGCCATGTCCCCCGCTGTGCTCCCACAGCGTTCCCGCCTCGTCCCCACCGTGTCCCCGTGGCGATCAGGCCGCGGCCAGGACGACGACCGGCCGCGGCCGCCGCTGGCCGAGGTGCTCGACCCTCTCGAAGACACGGACCAGGACGAGCAGCACCACCAGGCAGGCCGCGAACCACGCCGGCCGGGTGAGCCACCAGGACGAGGTCCACCCCTCGGGCAGGTCGACGTGCGCTCCGACGGTCATGAGGCCGATCACCACGAACATCGCCGTGAGGTGCCAGAGGTAGACGGTCATGGACCGCGCCGACAGCCACGCGACAGCGCGGGCCACCCATGGAGTCTGGGCGAGCGCCACCAGCGGTCCCCGCAGCGCGACCGCACCGAAGACCTGGACGAGGGTGAGCGCGACGAGGCACAGAGTGGGCGGCCCCATGTTGGAGAAGGTGTCGCCGGGCATGCCGACCATGCTCAGCGGGTAGGGCCCCACGGTCACCGCGACCACGAGGCCGACGAGCCCGGCCGCTGCCAGCGCCGCGCAGGTCCGGGACGACCAGGAGAGCCGTCCGTCGGCGTAGGCGAAGCCGAGCGTGTATGCGAAGGCCCACACGAGGAAGAGGTTGGCGAGCCCGACGTGGGGGACGTCGGCCCCGAAGCGCAGGACGTCGACGCACAGGGCCGCGGCACCGATCGCGGCGACCCCGACCACCCCGGTCTTGGCGTACCAGGCCAGCAGCCCGTGCGACGCGGCGAGGAGCACCACGTAGATGCCCAGGTACCAGAGCAGCTGTGGGGCGATGGTCGCCGCGACCTCGACGGCCCCCTCAGGCACCCCGAGGGCGGGCAGGGCTGCCCGCAGCACCAGCCAGGTCCCGGCGAAGACCGCGACAGGCGGGACCAGTCTCCGCAGCCGGGCACCCATGAACTGCGACCAGGGCGCAGGCCTGCGCCGCACCTGCCCGAAGGTCGCCGCCCCGGCGACGAAGAACATCAGCGGGATCACCTGGATCAGCCAGGTGACCACCCACCCGGGCCCGCTGCCGAGGACGTTGACGACACTCATGTCGGAGCCGTCCCACGCGACCTGCGGCATGAGCCAGTGAGCGACCACGACGGCCACGGTCCCCACGGCACGCAGGAGGTCGAGCAGCGGGTCACGGGCCGGGCGGGCCAGGGTTCCAGCCGTCGTTCCAGGCGTCGACATCGCAGAGGTGGTCGTCGTGGAGCGTGTCGCAGCGGACGACGACACACGCTGCGCTGGCGGGCGAGAGACGTGCGAGACGGCCTGGCTCAGGCGCACCTGGGCGGTCGGCGTGGAGGGGGCGGGGCGGGACATGTGGACGACCTCGAGAGCTGGGGGACTGTGCTCTTCGAGTCTTGTCGTCGCAGGTCACAGGGCCCATGGGACAGTCCTCCGACTCTGGCGGAGGCCGACCCACCCACCGGGGTCGGGTTCTCCCACCCCCGGCACTGGGGGTGCCCGTGGTGCGGTCCGCCCCTCAGGCGTTGAGGCGGCGCAGCACGGCGAGGACACGACGGTGGTCGCCGGCGTCGAGCGGGAGGTCGAGCTTGGTGAAGATCGACGAGACGTTCTTCTCGACAGCACCGTAGGAGAGCACCAGACGCTCGGCGATCGCGGTGTTGGACCGTCCCTGGGCCATGAGCTCGAGGACCTCGTTCTCACGCGGGGTCAGGCGGGTGAGGCCGTCGTCGGCCCGCGCGGCTCCCATGAGCTGGGTGACGACCTCGGGGTCGAGGACCGTGTGGCCGTCGGCGATCCGCTCGAGGGCGTCGATGAAGTCCGAGACGTCGGCGACACGGTCCTTGAGCAGGTAGCCGACACCGCGTGCGTCACCTGTGAGCAGCTGCGCGGCGAACCGGGTCTCGACGTACTGCGAGAACAGCAGCACACCCTGCTGCGGGTCGGCCGAGCGGATCGCGAGGGCCGCGTGCAGGCCCTCGTCGGTGAAGGTCGGGGGCATCCGGATGTCGATGATGACCACGTCGGGTGCGCGCTCGGGCTCGAGGTCGGCGAGGAGCGCGCGGAGCTGCTCGCCGTCGCCCGCCGCCCCGACGACCTCGTGGCCGCGCCGGGTGAGGAGCGCGACGAGTCCGTCGCGCAGGATGACGGAGTCTTCGGCGATGAGCAGACGCACGGGGCTGTCCTGTCGGTCGTGGTGCGGGCGGGTGATACGGAGACGGACGGGTGTCCGGGTCGGAGACTGCTCAGACGTGCAGCGGCAGCACGACAGTGACGAGCGTAGGCCCACCGGGCGGGCTGGTGACGACGAAGGTCCCGTCGACCGAGCCGACCCGCTCGGACAGGCCGGCGAGCCCGCTGTGGTGCCCTTCGGCGTCGGGGACGAGGATCACCGCTCCGCCGACCCCGTCGTCACGGATCTCCAGGCGCAGCGCCCGGGCCCGGACGGCGACCCGGACGTGCAGCGCCGTGGCCTGGGCGTGCTTGATCGCGTTGGTGAGCAGCTCGGTCACGCAGAAGTACGCGATGGTCTCGATCGCCTCGGCAGGCCGTGACGCCGGCGGGCCCGGGAGGTCGACGTCGAGCTGGACGGGCAGCGGGCTGCGCGCCGCCAGGGTCTCGAGGGCGACACCGAGACCGTTGTCGAGGGCCGGTGGGTGGATCCCGCGGGACAGCTCTCGGAGCTCGACGAGCGTCTCCTTGGTCGAGACGTGCGCCGCCGCGATGAGATCCGTCAGCTCGCGCGAGGCCCCGCTGGCCGAGGCCTGCTCCTTCGCCTCGCCGAGCTGCATGGCGATCGCCACGAGCCTCGCCTGGGTGCCGTCGTGCAGGTTGCGCTCGATGCGGCGCAGCGTCGAGTCGGCGTCCTCGACAGCACGCCCGCGCGACTGCTCGAGGCTCGCGACACGCATGCTCGCCTCAGTGGGACCGAGCAGGCCCTCGGCGAGCATCCTGTGCAGGTGGGCCAGGCCGCGGACGATCGCCGCCCCGACGAAGAACAGCAGCAGGCCGGCGACAGCCATGACCACCTGGCGCGGGGTGGTGTCGACGAAGTAGTCGGGGAGCAGCTCGGCGCCGCGGTGCAGGACACCTCGGGTGTCCGGGACGGCTGGGAGGAACCTGGACCAGTACCAGTGGGTCATCGCGCCGAGCGGGACGGCGAGCCACACGACGGCGATCACCAGGGTGGCGATCGCGAGGGGCAGCTGGAGCACCATGAACGCGACGGCGCGCCAGCCGACGCCGTCGCAGACCATCGACCAGATCCCGGCCCAGAGTCCCTTCTTGCGGCGGAACGGCCGCGGGTTGTTGATCTCGGCGCGCAGCATCCCACGGGCCAGACCGCGGTCGGCGGCTCCGAAGCCCCGGGCGCCCACGATCATCGCGCCGAGGATCCCGCCCCCGCCGACCACCGTCACGAGCAGCCCGGCGGTCAGCGCGAACATCACGACGACGTAGACGAAGCCGACGACCGACCACAGGGTGACCACGAACAGGTAGCCGAGCTCGCGCCAGGTGCGAGCCCTGAAGGCACCGCTGAAGAACCCGACGCGCTCGAGGAGCTCAGGCTCCCGGGCGCGCCTCCAGGGGTAGGTCAGCGTCTCCATGCTCTCCATCGTCGTCACTGCCGGGCGCGCCGACCAGGGTGGCGTCCGCCGAGGTGCACGGGGGAGGTCCCCCGCGCGCCCCGACGGACGTGCCTCTCTCGCACGTCGCTCAGTACCTGTAGTGCTCTGCCTTGTAGGGGCCGTCTGCGTCGATGCCGAGGTAGCCGGCCTGCGCCGGGCTCAGCGTGGTGAGGCGGACGCCGAGGGCGTCGAGGTGCAGGCGTGCGACCTTCTCGTCGAGGATCTTCGGCAGGCGGTGCACGGCCACGGGGTACGCCTCGTCGGTCCCGGCCTTGGTGTAGATCTCGATCTGACCGATGACCTGGTTCGCGAAGGAGTTGCTCATCACGAAGGACGGGTGCCCCGTCGCGTTGCCGAGGTTGAGCAGGCGCCCCTCGGACAGCACGATGATCGACCGACCGGCACGCTCCCCCGTCGTGAAGGTCCACTCGTGCACCTGCGGCTTGATCTCGGTGCGCGTGACACCGGGGACCTGGGCCAGACCGGCCATGTCGATCTCGTTGTCGAAGTGGCCGATGTTGCCGACGATCGCCTTGTTCTTCATCCGCGTCAGGTGGTCGGCCGTGATGACGTCCTTGTTGCCCGTCGTGGTGATGAAGAAGTCGGCCTCGTCGAGGACGTCTTCGATCGTGGCGACCTGGTAGCCGTCCATCGCGGCCTGCAGGGCGCAGATCGGGTCGATCTCGGAGACGATGACACGCGTGCCCTGGCCGCGGAAGGCCTCGGCCGCTCCCTTGCCGACGTCGCCGTAGCCGGCCACGAAGGCGACCTTGCCGCCCATGAGCACGTCGGTCGCGCGGTTGATGCCGTCCGGCAGGGAGTGGCGGATGCCGTACTTGTTGTCGAACTTGCTCTTGGTGACCGAGTCGTTGACGTTGATCGCCGGGAACAGCAGCTGACCGGACTCGGCGAGCTGGTAGAGCCTGTGGACGCCTGTCGTCGTCTCCTCGGTGACACCGAGGATGTTCTCGGCGATCGTGGTCCACCGCAGCGGGTCGTCCTGCAGCACGCGGCGCAGCAGCGCGAGGACGACGTTGGTCTCCTCGGAGTGGTTGGGCTCCCCCGGGCGGGTGTCCGGCGGGACGGCGCCGGCACGCTCGTAGGCGAGGCCGTCGTGGACGAGCAGCGAGGCGTCGCCGCCGTCGTCGAGGATCATGTTGGGTCCCGCGTAGGGGGCGTCGACGCCCTCGACCGAGTCGCTCGGCCAGAGCAAGATCTGCTCCGTGCACTCCCAGTACTCCTCGAGGCTCTCGCCCTTCCACGCGAAGACCGGGACACCCTGCGGGTCCTCGACAGAGCCGTGAGGTCCCACGACCACGGCGGCGGCGGCCTCGTCCTGGGTCGAGAAGATGTTGCACGACGCCCAGCGCACCTTCGCGCCGAGCGCTGTGAGCGTCTCGATGAGCACGGCCGTCTGGACCGTCATGTGGATCGACCCTGCGATGCGGGCACCCGCGAGCGGCTGGCTCTCGCCGTACTCGGCGCGCAGCGCCATCAGACCGGGCATCTCGTGCTCGGCGAGGCGGATCTGGTGCCGACCCGCCTCCGCGAGGGAGAGGTCGCGGACCTTGTACTGGCCGGGGGACTCGCTGAAGCTGTGCGTCGACATGATGCTCCGAGGTCTCGGTGTGAGGGTCCTCGCCAGACTACTCGGCGGGCACCCTCCCAGCAGGGTCGTCCACAGGTGCACGGAGGACCCCTTCTGCACCTCGCAGACCTCGCGACCCACCCGGGGTCGACAGTGCGGACAAGTGTCGCGAGATGACCGATCGTTGACCGGACTCCTCCTCCGGGCAAGGCTTGGCAAACTTCAGCAGGAGTGAGCCACGCCACTGGATTCCTGTGACCCAGGCAACATCCGCGGATTTGCAGCGATTGAGTAGATCACAGACAGGTAACGATCGTGATCCGCGGCAGATCGCCGACCAGCCGCAGGTTTCCGGGTAAAGGAACGGTATCGCCACCCTCCGTTCACCGCTCGAGCATTAGCCACGACGGAGCGCATGGGGCATGGTGGAAAAGACCGATCAAGGACACGATCGGCCTGCGAGCGCCTTGAGCCGCCGCCGTCCGACGTGGATCTCGTCCCGGACCGGTCGCGTGATCTCGGCGTGGTGGCGCGACGAGCAGGTCTCGGCAGCGCCTTCGCCACGACGCCCTTCCCGGCACCCTCCCAGGTGCCGTCCTGGTGCGCCGACGCAGGCCTCACCCTGCCGCCAAGCAACGGACGGCAGGACACGCGAACGGGGAGACAGTGACCGTAGGACCAGGAGTCACCACACAGCAGGACCCGCACCAGGCAGGACGCACGGACGCAGCGGCAGGACAGGCCGCGCCCAGCGACTCCGACCAGGGTGCGCAGGATTCGCTGCTGACCAAGACCACCGGTACGACCACCGGGACCGAGGGCACGCCCGCGGTCCAGGTCGAGAACGTCTACAAGATCTTCGGCCGCCGCTCCGGCGAGGCCGCACGCAAGCTCAAGGCCGGCGCGAGCCGCGCCGACGTCGCCTCGCTCGGCACCGCCGCGGTGATCGACGCGAGCTTCGAGGTCGCCAAGGGCGAGATCTTCGTCGTCATGGGCCTCTCGGGCTCGGGCAAGTCCACGCTGATCCGCATGCTCAACGGGTTGTGGAAGCCGACGTCGGGGACTGTGCGCCTCGGCGGGCAGGACATCAACGCCGTCGGCGCCAAGAAGCTCCGTGACATCCGCCAGAAGAGCGTGAGCATGGTGTTCCAGCACTTCGCGCTGCTGCCGCACCGCACCGTGCTCGACAACGCCGCGTACCCGCTCGAGATCCAGGGCGTCGACAAGGCCAGCCGCCTCGAGCGTGCCCGCACGGCCCTCGACCTGGTCGGCCTGACCGACTGGGCCGACAAGCTGCCCTCACAGCTCTCGGGCGGCATGCGCCAGCGTGTGGGCCTCGCCCGCGCCCTGGCCGCCGACACCGACGTGCTGCTCATGGACGAGGCCTTCTCGGCCCTCGACCCGCTGATCCGCCGCGAGATGCAGGAGCAGCTCGTCGAGCTCCAGAGCAAGCTCGGCAAGACCATCATCTTCATCACGCACGACCTCAACGAGGCCATGTTCCTCGGCGACCGCATCGCCGTCATGCGCGACGGGCGCATCGTGCAGATCGGGTCCTCCGAGGAGATCCTCTCCGACCCGGCCAACGACTACGTCGCGCAGTTCGTCGCCGACGTCGACCGCACCCGCGTGCTCACGGCCTCCTCGCTCATGCACCGCCCGCGTGCCGTCGTCCCGATGTCTGCGGGTCCCCGTGGGGCCTCCCGCACGATGCGCGAGGCGCAGGTCTCCGCCGCGTACGTCGTAGACCGCTCGCGCACGCTGCGCGGTGTCGTCTACGACGCCGAGGTGGTCGACGCCCTGCGCGCCGGGGTCACCTCGCTCGAGGGCCTCGTCCGCGACGACCTCACCGCTGTCACCGAGGACACCTCGCTCGCCGAGGTCTTCGCCCCCGCGGCCGAGTCGCCGCTCCCCGTGCCCGTCACCGACGCGGCCGGTCGCCTCGTCGGCGTCATCCCGCGCGTGGTGCTGCTCGAGGCCATGGTGCCTCAGCACCTCGAGGAGACGACCGACGAGACCAGCACGCAGGACAGCGCGGACGACGACACCGTCGCGTCCGCCGCGGTCGAGCAGGCACCGACGAGCGCCGGGGCCGCTGACGCGGTCGCCGCAGAGCCCGTGCCCGCCGACCCGTCCGAGCAGACGACAGGAGAACACCCGTGATCACCGCCGCAGAAACCCAGTCGGGTCTCCCCCGCGCACCGCTCGGTGAGTGGGTCGAGGCTTTCGTGAGCTGGGTCACTTCTACCTTCGCTTGGCTCTTCGACCTCGTCAAGAGCGTCCTCACCTGGCTCTTCGACCAGCTCGACACGGTCCTCAGCGGTCCGCCGTTCTGGGTAATCGCCCTCGTCCTCGCTGGGCTCGCCCTCTGGGCACGCGGCTGGAAGCTCGGCCTCGGGGCCTTCATCGGCTTCGCCGTGATCGACATGGTCGGCCAGTGGGGCAACGCCATGGACACACTGGCCTTGGTGATCATCGCGAGCGCGATCGCGCTGCTGATCGCCATCCCGCTGGGCATCTGGGCAGCACGCAACGACTCGGTCTCCCAGCTGCTGCGTCCGGTTCTGGACTTCATGCAGACTATGCCGGCCTTCGTCTATCTCATCCCGACCGTCGTCATCTTCCTCACAGGTGAGGTCCCCGGCATCGTAGCGACAGTGATCTTCGCGCTCGCCCCAGGTGTGCGTTTCACCGAGCTCGGCATTCGTCAGGTCGACCGCGAGGTCGTCGAGGCCGGCCACGCCTTCGGCGCGACCGAGGGTCGCATCATGCGGCAGATCCAGCTACCGCTGGCTCTCCCGACGATCATGGCAGGGATAAACCAGGTCATCATGCTGTCGCTGTCGATGGTCGTCATCGCCGGCATGGTCGGGGCCGTCGGCCTCGGATCGGACGTCGTGCGAGCGCTCCAACGCGTCAACATCTCCCTCGGTTTCGAGGCCGGGCTCGCCGTGGTGATCCTCGCGATGTTCCTCGACCGCGTCACCTCCGCCCTCGGCGACAGGGCACCAGTGGCCAAGGCCCTGAAGGCCACGGCCGCCTGACCCCACTTAACCTGTGG
Organism: Sanguibacter biliveldensis; assembly: GCF_033798665.1. Classification (NCBI taxonomy): domain Bacteria; kingdom Bacillati; phylum Actinomycetota; class Actinomycetes; order Micrococcales; family Sanguibacteraceae; genus Sanguibacter; species Sanguibacter biliveldensis. The sequence goes on along the minus strand of NZ_CP138359.1, from coordinate 1,049,361 downwards.
GACGTCGCTCGCCCTGGGCGTCCGGCAGGTGCGACTGCACCACTCACCAACCCCGCGGGAGCGTCCATCAGGGTCGCTGCCTCTAGGAAGGAACCATGTTCAACCGTTCTACGCACCGCACCACACTCGTCGCCGGCTCGCTGGCGCTCGCCCTCGGTCTCGCCGCCTGCTCGTCGGGCGACGACGCCGCGGCAGACGAAGCACCTCGCCTCGAGAACGGTGACCTCGAGACGATCTCGGTCGGGGTCCACTCCGGCTGGGACGAGGGCATCGCCGTCTCGCACCTCTTCAAGGTCATGCTCGAGCAGGAGGGCTACACGGTCGACACGACCGAGGCTGATGCGGGTGTCGTGTATACCGGGCTGACCGGTGGTGACTTCGACGTGAACTTCGACATGTGGTTGCCGAACACGCACGCCGACTACCTCAAGAAGTACGGCGACGAGATGGAGATGCTCGGCGTCTGGTACGACGACGCGAAGCTCACCATCGCCGTCAACGAGGACTCCCCCATCACCTCGCTCGACGAGCTTGCAGATAACGCCGACGTCTTCGACAACCGTCTCGTCGGTATCGAGGCAGGAGCAGGTCTGACCCGCATCACCCAAGACGATGCCATCCCCGGGTACGGGCTCGACGACATGAACTTCGTCGTCTCCTCGACCCCCGCGATGCTCGCGGAGCTCAAGGGAGCGACGGATGCCGGGGACGACGTCGCAGTGACCCTGTGGCGCCCGCACTGGGCATACGACGCCTTCCCCATCCGCGACCTCGAAGACCCCGAGGGGCTGATGGGCGAGGCCGAGGAGATCAACTCGGTCGGCCGCGAGGACTTCGCCAAGGACTACCCGACCGCAGCATCGTGGATCGGCGCCTTCAAGCTGACCGACGAGCAGCTCTTCTCGCTCGAGAACATCATGTTCAACGAGAACAACGGCTCTGACCCGGACGCCTCCGCCAAGGAGTGGCTCGAGCAGAACCCGACCTTCGTCGACGACCTCAAGGCCGCAGCCGAGGCCTGAGCACCACCTGACGGACGGCCGCGCTGAGCACCCGTCCTGAACGCACGAGGCCGGTCTCCCCTGGTGGGGAGACCGGCCTCGTGCGTTCTCTCGCGCGGTCTGTCGCGCCCAGAGCGCACCTCCAGAACCGAGGTCGTGCAGAGAGCTGTCAGGGAGCCGTAGTCCCGCGCAGCGTGCCGGCGGCGTCGCGGAGGTCGGGCTCGAGGTAGATGCGCATCGTCAGCCCCGGGACCGCCGCACGCACGCGTGACTCGGCCTCGTCGATCGCGTCGGCGACCTCGCTCGCGCTCTCGGTCGTGTCGACCTCGATCTTCGCGGCGACCAGCAGCTCTTCAGGGCCGAGGTGGAGCGTCTTGAGGTGGATCACCGACGGCACGCCAGGTCCCACGAGCGCCTTCTCGATCGCCGCGACGGCGTCCTTCGAGGCGGACTCCCCCAGCAGGAGCGACTTGGTCTCGAGGGCGAGGACCACGGCGATGAGCACGAGCAGCACACCGATGCAGGCAGTCCCGGCAGCGTCGTAGCGACCGTCACCTGTCGCCAGGGTCATCCCGACACCACCGAGGGCGAGCACGAGCCCGACGAGCGCACCGAAGTCCTCGAGCAGGACGACGGGGAGCTCAGGAGCCTTCGCGGTGCGGATGAACTGGCTCCACGTCTGCTTGCCACGCACGAGGTTCGACTCGTGGACAGCGGTCCGGAAGGAGAAGCCCTCCATGCCGATGGCTGCGACCAGCACGACGACGGGCACCCAGTGCCAGGAGTCGATCCCGTGGGGGTCGGAGAACTTGTGGTACGCCTCGTAGAGGGCGAAGAGGCCACCGAGGCTGAACAGCACGATCGAGACGATGAAGGCGTAGATGTACCGCTCGCGCCCGTAGCCGAAGGGGTGCTGGGCGTCGGCCTCGCGGCGCGCACGCTTGCCGCCGACGAGCAGCAGCGCCTGGTTGCCCGAGTCTGCGAGCGAGTGGACCGACTCCGCGAGCATCGAGGAGGAGTGCGTCAGCAGGTACGCGACGAACTTCGTGACCGCGATGCCGAGGTTCGCGGCCAGAGCCGCGACGATCGCCTTGGAACCACCGTGTGCTGACATCGTGCCTCATCGTCCTGGAGCGACGCGCGGGGCCACCGTCTGGGCCGTCTTGCGCGGCAGCGCCGTGCTGCGGCGTCAAACCTACTCTGCCGCCGACAGGTCGACGACCTGAGCGCAGGAGCGTGTCAGTCCGCGAGCCTGCGCAGCGCCCCGCCCTTGTGCGCGGCGTGCGCGCCGGTCTTCTCCGACTCCACGACGAAGGCAGGGTCGTCCTGCGAGGCCGTGAACTTCTGCCCGGCGAGCTGGAAGTCAGCGGTCTTGCGCTCGACGACCTTCCCCTGGGTCCGCCCCTGAGGGGTGCCCCACGACACCCGGTCTCCCACCGTCAACGGCTCGGCCATGTGCTCGTCCCCTCGCTCGTCCTCGTCGGTCCGCGCCGGCGCGTGGCGTCGGTCTCGGACCAGTCGACCACGACGGTCGCCGACCTGCAGCGCGAGGGCAGCCGCCCCGCAGCGCGGGGGCTGACGTCCACCCTCGCGCGCAGCGTCGTCAGACCAGCGCCTCGGACTCCTCCCAGAGCCGCGCGGCGAGGTCAGCGTCGAGGGAGAGCGGGTTGACGTTCTTCGCGATCTCCTTCGACTCGTAGTAGGAGCCGGGGGTGAAGGTGACGCCCGGTGTCCCCTCCGCGAGCCAGACGAGCTCGTCGGCCGCCTTGTCGGGCTTGATCGTGAAGAGGCGCTTGAGCGGCGTGTGGTAGAGGAACCGCATGAGGTGCGTCGTGTCGCTCGCGAAGCTCGTCGCGACGACGCCCGGGTGGAAGGCCACGGCCGAGATCCCCTGGTCGCCGTAGCGCCGCTGCAGCTCGGAGGTGAAGAGGATGTTCGCGAGCTTGCCGTTGCCGTAGGCCGCCTGCGGGGAGTACGAGTGCTCGCCCTGCAGGTCGCCGATGTCGAACTTCGCGAAGACCCGGGCCGCGATGCTCGCGGTCTGGATCACGGTGGCCTTGCCTGCCACGAGCGAGGGCATGAGCAGCTGCGTCAGCAAGAAAGGCGCGAGGTGGTTCACCTGGAAGGTCTTCTCGTACCCGTCGACGGTCGTCTGACGGGCCCCCATGATCCCGCCGGCGTTGTTGGCGAGCACCTCGATCTGCGGGTACGCCTCCAGCAGGTCGCCGGCCAGCCGGCGGACCTGGGAGAGGTCGGCGAAGTCGGCGAGGTGGTGGTCGGCGCCGATCTTGTCGGCGACGGCGCGGGTGCGCTCGGGCGAACGACCCACGACGACCACCCGCTCCCCCGAGGCGGCGAGACGGCGCGCCGCGGCGGCCCCGATCCCGTCGCTGGCACCGGTGACGACGATGGTCTTCGGCACGGCCTAGAGCCTGCGGGCGTCGTCGACGAGCAGCACCGGGATGCCCTCGCGGACCGGGTAGGCGAGCGGCTCGTGCTCGGCCGTCGAGTGGAGCTCGGGCGCGCCGTCAGGGCCGACGCCGTCGACGAGGGTCGCCCCGCTCACCGGGCAGCGCAAGATCTCGCGCACCCACGGGTCGATCGGGAAGGGGCTCCCCGCGCCTGCGGCCTGCGCGCCGGGCTGCTGCGTGCTCATGCCGTCACCTCGTCCGTCTCGTCCTGCTGTGCGGTGGTCGTCGAGCCTGCGGAGTCTGCCGCGCGGACGAGCGAGAGCACGTCGTCGCGGACCTTCTCCATGATGTCTTCGTCCTCGGCCTCGACGTTGAGGCGCAGCAGCGGCTCGGTGTTCGAGGCACGCAGGCTGAACCACCAGCGGGGGCGCTCGTCCCAGTGGGTGACCGTGAGGCCGTCGAGCTCGTCGACGGTGACCGGGCCGGCGCCCTCCTCGGTGACGTAGGCCTGGACGACGCGCTCCCGCGCTGCCGGGACGTCGTCGACCGACGAGTTGATCTCACCGCTCGCCGAGTACGGCTCGTAGGCGAGGGCGAGGTCGGAGAGCGGGTGCGGCTGCTCGCCGAGCGCCGCGAGGACGTGCAGGGCGGCGAGCATGCCGGTGTCGGCGAAGAAGAAGTCGCGGAAGTAGTAGTGCGCGCTGTGCTCCCCACCGAAGACCGCGTCGTGCTCGGCCATCTTCGCCTTGATGAAGGAGTGGCCGACGCGGGTCCGCACCACCGTGGCACCGGCGGCGGAGAGCACGTCGGGCACGGCCCGCGACGTGATGAGGTTGTGGATCACCGTGGGGGTGCGCCCTTCCGCGAGCTCGCGGGCGACCTCACGCAGCCCGACGAGCGCGGTGATCGCCGAGGGGCTCACAGCCTGGCCCTGCTCGTCGACCACGAAGCACCTGTCGGCGTCGCCGTCGAAGGCGAGACCGAGGTCTGCACCGTGCTCGACCACGGCAGCCTGCAGGTCGACGAGGTTCTTCGGGTCGAGGGGGTTCGCCTCGTGGTTCGGGAAGGTCCCGTCGAGCTCGAAGTACAGCGGGACGATCTCGAGCGGCAGGGCCGGCAGCCCGGCAGCGGTCTCGAGGACCGCCGGGACCGTGTAACCGCCCATGCCGTTGCCTGCGTCGACCACGACCTTGAGCGGGCGGATGCCGGAGATGTCGACGAGCCCGCGCAGGAACGCCGCGTAGTCGCCGAGGGTCGAGCGCTCGCTCGTCTGGCCGAGCTCGGTCGCCGGGCCGGGCAGGCCATAGCCGAGGTACTGCTCAGCGAGGGCCTTGATCTCGGCGAGACCGGAGTCCTGACCGACCGGTCGCGCGCCCGCACGGCACAGCTTGATGCCGTTGTAGCGGGCCGGGTTGTGGCTGGCCGTGAACATCGCACCCGGGACGCCGAGCACACCGGAGGCGTGGTACAGACCGTCGGTCGAGCACAGACCGATCTGCACGACGTCGACCCCTGCGGCCACGAGACCGCGTGAGAAGGCCTCGACGAGCTCAGGACCGGAGTCGCGCATGTCGTGACCGACGGCGACCGTCGGACGGCGGCGCGTGCCCGTCGCCGTCGCGGCGCCCAGGACGGACTCGCTCGGAGTCGCGTCAGCCGCGTCGCCCGCGTCGGGGATCACCACGACAGTCGCGAAGGCCGCGCCGATGGCCTCGGCCACCGCCGGGCTGAAGGGCTCGGGCACCACTCCGCGCACGTCGTAGGACTTGATGAGGTCCGAGAGGTCGACCGGAGCCGGGCCGTCAGACGTGAGAGTGGAGTCACGGGGTTCCATGAGCACCAATCCTACGTGTCGCTCCCCAGCACGGAGTCCCTGTCGAGGGGGCGACCGTCGGCGGCTGCGTACCAGCCCGTGCGCTCGCAGTCGTGGCAGGAGAGGAACACCGCGGGGACCCCTGATCCGCTGACCGACAGGCGGGTGAGCGAGGAGGAGGCGCAGTCGGGGCACGAGGCCGGCCCGGGCGCGGCCGTGCGCGGCTGGCTCAGCGAGCCGAGCGGGACGTCTGGCGCCGGAGCCTTGCGGCGCCGCCGGGGCGCGGCCGCCCCACCGGTGTCGACCACGGCTGGTCAGCCTTCGCCGCGCAGGATGCGCAGGTGCCCGCGTCGCGCGACCTCGCCGGTCTGGACGGGCTCAGGGTCGGCCAGGTGCTTGGGCCGGCCGGCCTCACGGACAGCCTCGGCGAGGGCGACGAGGTCGTCGGGGGTCGGACCCTGGTCGACGTAGGCGGGCGCGAGGCGCACGACCTCCCAGCCGCGCGGCGCCGTCAGACGCTCGGAGTGCGTCTCGCAGAGGTCGTAGCTGTGCGGCTCCGCCATGTGCGCGAGCGGCCCGAGGACAGCCGTCGAGTCCGAGTACACATAGGTGAGCGTCGCCACTGCGGGTCGCGCGCAGGCGGTTCGGGAGCATTGGCGTACGGAGATCACACCGCAGACGGTACCTCCCGCCGCCGCTGCGCCATGCGTCCCACGCCGGACGTGATGGCCCTGACACCGTCGAGCGGGCCACCTTCACCCGCTCGGACTGCCCGTCAGGACCCGAGGGCTAGGCTGGGCAGCATGCGTGATCTCGTCCCGTCCGACCCGACCGTCCGGGGCAGCCGTCGCGACCGTCGCGGTCGCGGCATGCGCGGCCCGCTCCTGCCGATGTCGGTCCCTGCGCACCGCACCCGCGCCGAGCGCTTCGACGAGCACGTGCTCGCCACGGTCCAGCGCCTCGAGGCGTCGTGGGGCCGAGAGCTCACCGGGACCGAGTTCGCCGTCGAGGACGTGCCACCCTCCGACCCCGCACCGTGGGAGCACGGCGGCGTGCCGATGGGCCGCTACTTCCCGGCCGAGTCCGGGCAGCCCGGACGCATCCTCGTGTACAGGCGCCCGATCGAGTCGCGGGCCGTCGACGCGGCCGACCTCGCCGACCTGGTGCGCGACGTGGTCGTCGAGCAGGTCGCGCACATGCTGGCCCGCAGCCCTGAGGAGATCGACCCGCACTTCCGCGAGCCCGGCTGAGCCGAGGGAGATCACGGCTCTAGCCGCGCGGGTGAGACCGAGCCGGTCGAGCCCAGCACGCGCAGGCCTGCAGGCGCGGCTACGAGCGCGGCAGCCCGACAGTCGGTGAGCGGCGCACGACGATCGCGTCCTGCGCAGCGCTCGGGACCGTCGGCAGCAGGGTGCTGACCGAACCTGTCACCCCGGCCGCCCGGGCGGTGAGGACCCAGGCCGCCACGGTCGAGGACTGCGGGTCGGGCACGAAGCGGACGGCTCCAATCTCCGCGCCGTCGTCTCCCCGCGCTGCCGAGCTCTCGACGAGGTCGGCGAGGTCGACCGTCGTGGTCTGCCCGAGGGCGAGCTCGACGTCCTGGTCGACGATCAGGCGTCCGTCGGTCCCGTAGACCTCGAGGGTGCCCAGCGTCGACGGGTCCCACGACGTCGGGTCGCCAGCTGTCGCGTCGGTGGTCGGCTCGTCTGTCGCGTCGTCGCCAGCAGCGTCGTCAGCGGCCTCCTCGTCGTAGACGATCGGGACCTGGGCGGCGAGGTCGGTGCTGCCGTCGACCTCGGCGGGCAGCGCGACGAGAGACACCGTCCCCTGCGTCCCGTCGGGCAGCACGACGCTGCTCGGGCTCGTCGCGCTGCCGCGCTGCGAGGCGATCCAGGTCCGGTCGACCGGGGTGCCGAGCAACGGCTCGTCGCGGTCAGCCTTCCCCGTCTGGGTCGTCACGGCACCGGCGACGACGGGTGCGTCGGACTGCACGACGACGGAGTAGGTCCCCGCCGGCAGGCCCGACAGGCTCACGTCGGTCACGGTCCCGGCGACGAGGTCGGCGGTCTGCGCGCCGCGCAGCACACGCTGCCCGTCGGCCCCCAGGACCATGATCGTCGCCGTGGCGTCGCCCTCGGGTGCGAGCAGGCGGACCGAGGCCACGTCGTCGTCGCCGATCTCGGAGGCCTCGACCGTCAGCCCGGCGAGGACCTGCGCCGTGGCCGGTGCCTCCCCCGCGACCACGAGGTCGACACCGCGGGCGGTCAGACCGTCCAGGACGGAGTGCTGGAGCGTCGCTGTGACGAGAGCCCCCGTCGAGCTGGCCCGGACGACGATGCCCCGCTGCTGGGCGGCGAGGCCCTCGACGAGCGTCGAGACCTGCTCGCCCGGGGGCACGAGATAGGTGGTGGGGCCCGCGGGGTCGATCGGTCCCGACGGTCCCCACAGCTCGAGGGTCACCGTCGCCGGGGTGCGGCTCGGGTTCGCGAGGGTGAGTCGGCTGCTCGACCCGAGCTCCGTGCCTCCCCCGACGAGCCACTGGTCCACCCCGGGCGCGGCGCAGCTGGCCGCGGCGAGGCCGCGGAGGTCACCCGAGGCGGTGAGCGAGGACGCGCTCGCCGAGGTGTCGGACCCGTCGCCGGCTGACGTCGTCGAGCGCACGGCCTCTGCGCTGCCGCTCTGCTCGAGGAGCGCGTAGGCGCTCGGGTCGGCGCCCTGGACCGTCCGCTCGGCACCCGACGCGCTGCCCGTCGAGAGCGGGCTGAGCACTGACGTGGTGGCGGCGCCGAAGGCCGCGACCTGGAGGGTCGAGGCGGTCTCGACAGGCGTCGAGCCGAACTCGCTGTCACCTGTCGTGCCAGGGTCGGCCAGGGTCACGGGAGCCGGGCAGACGAGCGTGGCAGTGCGTGCCTCGACCGCGACCTGCTCGCCCGCGGGGACGTCGAGGGCACCGGCGGACCAGAGGTCGTCGCCGAAGGCGGCGAGGGACCCCGTGACTGCGACGACCGCGAGGCTCGCGACCACGGCCCGCGTGGCAGACCTGCGGCGCAGGCGGCGCTCGGGTGTGGTGCGCGGGCTCATCGGGCCCCTCCTCGACGACGACGGACCGGCAGGGCGAGCAGCACGAAGACCACGAGCACGGTGCCCTGCAGGATCAACCACGGTGCACGGCTGGCTCGCTCGTACTCGACCACGAGATGACCGCCGGCAGCGCCGAGCTCGAAGGCAGGCTGCTCGTCGCCGACCGACCGCAGCGGCTGCCCGTCGAGCGTCGCACGCCACCCCGGCGCGTAGTTCTCGGCCAGCACGACCACCCGCCCCGCAGCACCGGCAGGCACCTCGACGTCGACGCGCAGCGGCTCGGCAGCCAGGACACCTGACGGCACGAGGGTCCCGCTCTCGTCCGGGCTGTAGACGTCGGCCCACCCGGGCTGGAGCGCGGTCTCGGCCGAGCCGTCAGGGGCGACCCGCCAGATCGTGCCCGACTCGTTCTCGGTGATCCGCTCGAGACCGGCGACGGTGTCGATCCGGCTGACGAGCTCGGCCCTGGCGAGGTCAGGGGACGGCGGCACGAGGACGGCGCCGATCCCGGCCTCGCCGAGGACCGCGACCTGGTCGCCGTCGAGCCCTGCAGACAGCTGGGCGACAGGCTCCGCGAGGCTGTCGGGACGGTTCGTCAGACGGGCGACGTCGACGACCACCGAGGAGTCGACGAGCTGGGGCCCGTCGTCGTGCAGCAGCTGGTAGTGGACCGAGCCGTCGGAGCCGACCTCGAGGGCGAGCACCCGGGCCTGGCGACCGGAGTCCTGCATCTGCTGACCGACGGCCGGCACGATCGCCCGGTCGAGCGACTGCACGAGCACCGGGCTGTCGTCGCTGCGCGCCTGGACGGTCCATGCCGTCAGCCCCGCGAGCGGCACGGCAGCCAAGACCGTCGCGAGTGCGCCGACGGCCACCTGCCGCCAGCCGAAGGTGTGGCTCACAGCCTTCTCGCTGAGCCCGTCGAGCCCGAGGAGGGCAGCGGCGAGCAGACCCAGCGTCATGAGCGAGAGCCCTGCGCCGGGCCATCCCGTCACGGCGCCGTCGACCCCTGCGGCGACGACTGTCGCACCGGAGACGAGCGCTGTCGCCAGGCCGAGGGCCGCGACAGCCCAGCCGGCACGAGCAGCAGAGCCGCGTCCGCCCGAGCGGAGCAGACCGACGAGCGCAGCGAGCAGGAGCAACCCGCCGAGCAGCCCCGGTGCGTACCGCCAGATCTCGGCCCACACGCCGTCGGCCACGAACCACGGACGAGCAGGACCAGGGAAGCCGAGCAGCTGCTGCCACGCGACGGGCGCCTGCGACGGGGTCGCGAGACCGGGGTCGCCGAGCAGGATACGCCAGCCGCCGCTGTCCCAGGTCACCACGGCCCGGACCACGAGGGGACCGAGGACCGCGAGGGCGGGTACGGGGACGAGCAGCAGCGGACGACGGTGCCGCGGTGCGGCAGCGGCCACGACGACGAGGGCCACGAGGATCGGCAGCATGAGCACCGGGGCTCCGGCGACGACCACCGCGCACAGCAGGGCTGCGGCGCCGAGGGCAGCGAGAGACCCGCGGACCGGCGTGCGTGGTCCCGCAGAGGACGCCGGGCGCGGCGCGGCGTCGACGGGCTCGTCGTCGAGGCCTGAGCCGGCGGCGTCGTGGAGGTCGTCGGGGTCGTCGACCGTCACCGTGAGCGCGTCGGTCGACCGGCCGGCCGGGTGGGTGCCGACAGGCTCGTCAGACTCGGTCTTCTCGGGCGCGCCGGCCGTCTCGCTCGCCTCAGCCGTCCCGCTCGTCTCAGCCGCCTCCTTCGCCTCAGCCGTCTCGGAGACGGCAGCGGCAGCCGCACGGGCGGCGAGACGCTCGCGCTCCCGGTCCTGGAAGCGCTGGTCTGCGCGGGCCTGCGACCGCATGCGCAGCCGGCCCCACACGTCGGTGCGCTGGAGGCCGAGGGCCCGGACGAGGGCGAGGGCGAACCACGGGAGCGCGGCGTGGGCGAGGATCGCACCGAGGCGCCCCTGCCCGACGGCCGCGAGCAGCGTCGGGGCGGCGACCCACACCAGGACCGCCCAGGACCGCAGGCTCAGCGACCGGGTCACCACGCCAGCCGCGAACCAGGCCCCGAGGCCCGACAGCACGAGCCCGGCGACGACGAGCAGGTTGACGGCGAGCTGGAGGTCGCCGCCCGTGAGCGCGGTGACCGGGGCGATGGCTGTGAGCAGCGGGTCGGCCGGCGCGGAGGCACCGAGGCCGTCGCGGACCCAGCCGCCGGAGATCGCCTGCCACAGGTCGGACCAGCCGCCGCGAGCCGGGAGCAGAGCGCCGCCGACGACGCGCCCCGTGCTGGTGAGTGTCGAGACCGCGGGTCCGAGGGCGACGACGGTCACGACGCAGAGCAGCAGCACCAGGCCGAGCAGCGTGAGCCGACGCCGCCTGCCGGTCTGCAGGATCTCGGCGCGGTCGAGGTCGTCCGTCCTGTGGAGCGCCTTGCGCCGTGCACGCGCGGCGAGCCTGCGGTCCTGGTGGGAGGTGATGACGTCACGGGTCGTGGCCAGCAGCGGGGCCAGGCGTCGGCGCGGCACCGAGCTGGTGCGGGCCGCGACGGCCCGCGCCCTGATGGTCCGCGGGATCCGGCCGACGAGCCACAGCGGCGCCCAGATCTCCTCGAGCGCCTGGCCGGGCTGCTTGACGGCGATCCTGTAGAGCGCGCGGACCGGACCGGCGACCACGGCGAGGACGAGGAAGAACGGCAGCACGACGACGGGCAGGGTGGAGGCGAGGAAGAACAGCTGGGACCGCAGGCGCGGCCCGAAGGACGGGTCCCCCGAGACGAGGCTGTCGGAGGCACCTGCCGCGTCCGTGCGGGCACCGGCGGCGGTCCGGCTGCGCTCCCCGGTGAGGGACGCCCGGGCGTGGTGCACGACAGCCGTCGGCACCACGATCACCCGGTGCCCGGCGCGGCGCGCGCGGTAGCAGAGGTCGAGGCTGTCCCCGAAGACGCCGTAGGTCGGGTCCGTCCCCCGGAGCTCGAGCCACACCGAGCGGCGCACGAGCGCACCCGTGAGGCCGACCGCGAGGACGTCGTCGCGGGAGTCGTGCTGGCCCTGCTCGAGCTCGCCGTCTTCGACTCCTGTCATGCGGCGACCGCTGCGAGAGACCGTGTAGCCGACCTCGAGGAGCTCCTCGGGGGCGTCCCAGCGGACCTGCTTGGACCCGGCCACGGCGACGTTGCTCGTGTGCTCGAGGGCGCGCAGCAGGTGGTCGAGCGACCTGCGCTCCGGGGCGGAGTCGTCGTGGAACAGCCAGAGCCACGTGCTGTCGACGGCGGGGAGGTCGGCGAGCACCGCGGAGACGGCGGTCCCGAAGGAGCGAGCCCCGGGGACCCTGTGCACGACCACCTGGTCGGCGAGATCGGGGGCGACCTGTGCGCCCGAGTCCTCGGAGGTGTCGGCGACGACGACCCGCGACGGAGCACGGTCGGCAGCCAGCACGGCGCGGAGGGAGGCGTCGAGGTAGGGCGTGGTGCCACGGGTGACCAGGATCGCGGTCACGACCCCGGCGGGGGTGCGCTCCGCGGTCGGGTCCGCCGTGGGGAGAGGGCTCGGAGTTGTCATACCGTCGTCCATAGTGCCTCAACCGCCCGCAGACCGGCGGCGGCGAGCACGGCGCGGCGCGAGTCTGGGTGCTGCCTGTGGGGCACCGAGCACGCAGGTGCGTGCGGTCGAGGAGGCGCCCCAGGGAAGGGGTGGGTCAGACGGCGCGGCGCTTGAGCTTGCGGCGCTCGCGCTCGGAGAGCCCGCCCCAGATGCCGAAGCGCTCGTCGTTCTCGAGCGCGTAGTCGAGGCACTCGGACCTGACGTCGCAGCTCACGCAGACCTTCTTGGCCTCGCGGGTCGAGCCGCCCTTCTCGGGGAAGAACGCCTCGGGGTCGGTCTGGGCGCACAGAGCGCGCTCCTGCCACCCGATGATCGCCTCGTCGTCGGCGGCGCCGAAGAGCGGCAGCACAGGCGCGAGCGTCTGCGGTGCGTCCTCGGTCAGTCCCGCGTCAGTGGGGAAGTCTTTGTCCTCGTCGAGCAGGTCCCACATGGCACACCCCCTCCGGGCATCAGCAGTCGTCTCACGATCGGCGGCCGCGGCGGACGTATGAGCGTGATCTCGCTCACGTTCTCAGGGCGCACGGCGTGGACCGTTGACGTAAATTACACGCGTGTCACTTCTGTGAGTCAAGCCGAGTTGTTCCGTTTAGGACATAGGGGCGGGTGAAGTTCCGCACACCCCCGCGATTCGTGGCCCGACTACGATCGTGCTATGCCGCACACTCTGCCCTCCCTCCTCGGCGCCCTCACGACCGAGCCCGGACGACCACGCCTGACCTGGTACGGAGACGGCGGCGAACGCATCGAGCTGTCGGGCGCGGTGCTCGTCAACTGGGTGTCCAAGACGACGAACCTGCTGGTCGAGGAATTCGACGCCGAGCCGGGCACCGTGGTCGTGACCGACCTCCCCCCGCACTGGCGGACCCTCGTCTGGGCTCTCGCGACCTGGTGGGCCGGTGCCCACCTGCGCGTCGTGGACGACTCCTCGGACCCCGCCGCAGACCTCTCGGGCGCCGACGTCGTGGTCACCGCGACCCCGAACCGCTGGACGACCCCGGACGGCACACGTCCCCGTGGCACCGAGCTCGTCGCCGTCGCGCTTCCCGCGCTAGCCCGTAGCTTCGGCGCGGACCTCCCGCCCGGGACCGTCGACGCCGCGTCGGCCGTCATGACCTACGGCGACCAGGTCGGGTACGTCGCGCCGGCGGAGGACAGCAGCCCCGCCCTGACCTCTGCGGGCGAGACCGTGAGCACCGCAGCGCTCACGGGCTGGGCCGGGCGGTCCGCGGCCGCTCCCGGAGCGGACGGGGCACCGACGGCCGCCTCGCCCGACGGTGCACGGGTGCTCGTCCGGGCGGGCGAAGGCACCGGAGCCACCTCATGGCTCCTCGCCGTGGCGCTCGACGTGTGGGCGCGCGGCGGGTCGGTCGTGGTGCTCTCCGACGAGATCTCCCGGGAGCTCGTCGCCGACCCGGCACGCGCGGAGCGTCTGCAGACCAGTGAACGCGTCACCTGGGTCACGGTCTGACAGACGTCGTCGGGCGGTCAGCCTGACGCTCGGGCGGGATCGACGCAGGCGCGACAGCTCCCGCCCGAACGTGCTGACGACGAGGTCAGGGACGCCCGAGCGCCCTGTAGGCCCATCCTGCCGAGCGCCAGCGGACGGGGTCGAGCGCGTTGCGGCCGTCGAGGATCGTCTTGGTCGCGACGAGGCCGGCGAGGTCGTCGGGCTCGAGGTCCCGGTACTCGGCCCACTCGGTCAGCAGCAGCACGGAGTCCGCACCTGCGACAGCCTCGGCGACGGTCTCCACATAGGTGAGCTCGGGGTGACGGCGACGGGCGTTCGCGATCCCCTGCGGGTCGGTGACCACCACGTGCGCGCCCTGACGGGCGAGCCCGGCGGCGACGTCGAGCGCCGGAGAGTCACGGACGTCGTCGCTGTTCGGCTTGAAGGTCGTCCCGAGGACCGCGATGCGCTTGTCCCGGATCGTGCCCTCGTTGACCTCGCGCGCCAGGTCGATCATGCGTGTGCGGCGGCGGGAGTTGATCGCGTCGACCTCCCGGAGGAACCCGACGGCCTGGTCGGCCCCGAGCTCCCCTGCACGTGCCATGAAGGCACGGATGTCCTTCGGCAGGCACCCACCCCCGAAGCCGAGCCCGGCGTTGAGGAACCTGCGGCCGATCCGCTCGTCGTGGCCGAGCGCGTCGGCGAGCTGGGTGACGTCGGCCCCGGTCTCCTCGCACACCTCGGCCATGGCGTTGATGAAGGAGATCTTCGTGGCGAGGAACGAGTTGGCAGCCACCTTGACGAGCTCGGCGGTCGCGTAGTCCGTGACGATGCGCGGGGTCCCGGTCGCGAGAGCCTCGGCGTACACGGCATCCATCAGACCGGTGGCCGTCTCCCCGTCGGTCCCCGAGGGCACGCCGTAGACGAAGCGGTCTGGGGTGAGGGTGTCCTTGACCGCGAAACCCTCGCGGAGGAACTCTGGGTTCCAGGCGAGCATCGCACCGGGCACCGCCGTGGAGACCGTGGCCGCGAGCCTGGCGGCAGTTCCGACGGGGACCGTCGACTTGCCGACGACGAGGTCGCCGGCCGACAGGTGCGGGACGAGCGCGTCGACCGAGGCGTCGACATACGTGAGGTCGGCCGCGTACTCGCCCGGCTTCTGCGGTGTACCCACGCACACGAAGTGGACCTGAGATCCCGCGGCGTCCGCGATGTCGGTGCTGAACCGCAGCCGCCCCGAGGCCATGGCCTCGGTCAGCACCTCGGGGAGCCCGGGCTCGTAGAACGGTGCCTCGCCGCGAGAGAGCGCAGCGACCTTCTCCGCGTCGACGTCGATCCCGACGACCTCGTGGCCCAGCGCCGCCATGCACGCTGCATGGACAGCACCGAGGTATCCGCACCCGATGACAGAAAGACGCACGTTGACTCCTCAGAAGAAAACTGGTTGACACAACCTACCGAACTCGGAGCTGCGCCCGGAGACGAGCCGTCGCCGAGGGGTCACGGGAGCGCCGTGCAGCCTGGGTCCGGATCGTCGTGCCGGTACCCGCAAGACGCCCAGTCGGTAACCTTGGTCCACCATGACAGACAGCCCCCTCGCTCAGCACCCGGGCCCGCAGGCCTCGGACCCCGTCCTCGTCGTCTGCGTCGTCTACAACCCCGGCGACGAGCTGCGCGACTTCGGGAGGTCCCTCGCGATGGCGTCACGGCGTCAGGTCGAGCTCGTGGTGGTCAACAACGGCGAGCCCTCGACCGTCGCGGACGAGGTCGCCGCGAGCCTGGGTGGACGCGTGGTCTCCGCAGGGGGGAACGTCGGCTACGGGGCGGCCGCCAACGCCGGAGCACGCACCCTGCGCACCCCCTGGCTGGTCGTCGCGAACCCGGACCTCGTGTGGGAGCCCGGGTCCCTCGACGTCCTGCTCGACGCCGGAGAGAGCACCCCGACGGCTGGTTCGCTGGGACCGTGCCTGCTCAACACCGACGGCACCGTCTACGCCTCGGCCCGCGCGATCCCCTCGCTGCGCCAGGGGGCTGGGCACGCGGTCTTCGGCAAGGTCTGGCCGGCCAACCCGTGGTCCCGCGACTACCACCGGGCCCAGGCCGACACGACGACAGACCGACGACCCGCAGGCTGGTTGTCCGGCGCGTGCCTGCTGCTGCGGCGCGCCGCCTTCGACGCAGTCGGCGGCTTCGACGAGTCCTACTTCATGTTCTTCGAAGACCTCGACCTGGGCGAGCGGCTCCGTGACGCCGGCTGGCTCAACCTCTACGTCCCTCAGGCCCGCGTCACCCACGTCCAGGGAGTCTCCTGGAAGGCCAAGCCGGAGCCGATGATCCGGGCGCACCACGCGAGCGCCCGGCAGTATCTGCTCCGCCGCTACGACGCGTGGTACCAGGCGCCGGTCCGTCTCGCCGTGCGGCTCGGGCTCACGGCCCGCCAGACCCTCGAGGTGCAGCAGGCCCGCCGCGGGTCCTGACCCACCCCGGACCCGCCCACCGAGAGGGCGAGAGCCGCCCGACCTTAGGCTTTCTCGCAGGCCGTAAGGCACACTGGTGGACTATGCGCGGAATTATTCTTGCCGGCGGGTCCGGCACCCGACTCCACCCGATCACGCTCGGCATCAGCAAGCAGCTGGTCCCGGTCTACGACAAGCCGATGATCTACTACCCCTTGTCGACGCTCATCGCGGCCGGCATCCGGGACGTGCTCATCATCACGACGCCGCACGACGCGGAGCAGTTCCACAGGCTGCTCGGTGACGGCAGCCAGTTCGGCATCTCGATCGAGTACACCGTGCAGGCCGAGCCCAACGGGCTCGCGCAGGCCTTCGTGCTCGGGGCCGACTTCATCGGCACGGACAGCTCGGCGCTCGTCCTCGGCGACAACATCTTCTACGGGCAGGGCCTCGGCTCGCAGCTCTCGCGGTTCCAGGACATCGACGGCGGCGCGGTCTTCGCCTACCGCGTGGCGGACCCGACCTCCTACGGTGTCGTGGAGTTCGACGAGTCTGGCAAGGCGCTCTCCCTCGAGGAGAAGCCGACCGAGCCGAAGAGCAACTTCGCCGTCCCCGGTCTGTACTTCTACGACAACGACGTGGTGCAGATCGCCAAGGACCTCGAGCCCTCGGCCCGCGGCGAGTACGAGATCACCGACGTGAACCGCGAGTACCTGCGCCAGGGTCGCCTCCAGGTCGAGGTCCTCCCCCGCGGCACGGCGTGGCTCGACACCGGGACCTTCGACTCGCTCGTCGAGGCCTCCGACTACGTCAAGACGATCGAGCACCGTCAGGGCCTCAAGGTCGGCGCCCCCGAAGAGCTCGCGTGGCGCCAGGGCTTCCTCTCGGACGACGAGCTCCGTGCTCGCGCCGAGACGCTCATCAAGTCGGGCTACGGCACCTACCTGCTGAGCCTCCTCGAGGGCTGAGCACGCAGCACCCGCAGCACAGGATGCAGAAGAGGTCCCGTCGACGTCGACGGGACCTCTTCTGCATGTGCCGACCGGCCGGCAGAGGGGCTCAGACCTGCTCGAGCACCGACGGTGCCGCCGCAGCCCAGCGCTCGGCCCAGTCGCCGATGGGCGCGACACCGATCGCGGTGAGGGCGTCGTGACCCAGGACCGAGTACGACGGTCGCGGAGCCGGGCGGACGAAGTCAGCACTGGTGGTCGCGAGGATCGCGTCCGGGTCGAGCCCGGCTGCGGCGACAGCCGCCTGCGCGAAGCCGCGCCACGACGTCTGACCCGTCGAGGTCCCGTGGTACGTGCCCGACGGCGCCTTCGCCTCGACGAGACGGATCACGAGGTCGGCGAGGTCGACGGTCCACGTCGGCTGCCCGACCTGGTCGTCGACGACGCTCAGGGTGTCGCGCCCCGAGAGCAGCTTGACCATCGTCTTGGGGAAGCACGCGCCTCGGGCGCCGTAGAGCCAGGCGGTCCGCACGACGAGGTAGTCGTCGGTCTCGGCGCGCACGGCCCACTCGCCGGCACCCTTGGTGCGGCCGTAGGCGGACTTCGGGGCCGTCGGGGCGTCCTCCGCGTACGGCTCGGTCGCGTTGCCCGCGAACACGTAGTCGGTCGAGATCTGCACGAGCCGGGCACCGGCGGCGCGCGCCGCACGAGCGAGGTTCGCCGGGCCCACGGCGTTGACCGTGAAGGCTGCCGCCTCCTGCGTCTCGGCGTCGTCGACGGCGGTCCACGCCGCGCAGTTCACGACGACGTCGTAGCCGACGAGACCTCGTGTCGCGCTGTCGAGGTCCGTGATGTCGAGGGTGTCGCGGTCCGACCCGTCGACGGTGTGCCCGCGCTCTCTGAGTGCCGACACGAGATCCTGACCGAGCATGCCGTTCGCTCCCACTACCAACCAGCGCACAGAAGTCCTCATCCGTAGTCCCGCACCGTGGGGACCCACGGTGAACTCAGGCAACTCTATCCGGGGGCTAGGATGCCCGGGGTCGCCGAGCGCCGGAAACCGGGCGCGCCGAGCGGCCGTCAACTTAGGGGGCTGAGTCTGTGCTGTCTCGAGCTGTTCGTCCTGCGTCTGCCGGCGTCGTCGGAGCAGGGGTGGTGGTCCTGCTCCGCACCGTCGGTCTGCTCGAGGGCTATCTGGCTGTCGGGGTGCTGATCGTCTCGCTCCTGCTCCTCCCGACGTCGACGGTGCTGTCGAGACGCATCCTGCTCTCCCTGTCGATACTGGTGGGTTCGTCACCGTTGCTCTGGCTGGTCTCCGTGCCGACAGCAGGGCTGGGCCGGTCAGTCGTGGGGACCGCTCTCGTGGTCGGTGGCCTGGCAGCCTGGGTAGCCGCCGACCCGCCTGCGAGGGTCCGTCGAATCGTGCCGACGTTGCGCGTCGTCGACGTCGTGCCGCTGATCGCCGCTGCTGGCGCCATCTTCCTCGCAGCACCGTGGCTGCGGGTCTCCGGGCCGTCGAGCGCGCTGAGCCTGCTCCAGGGCGGGTGGGACAACTCAGCCCACTACTCCATGGTCCACATGATCCGACAGCTGGGCCGCACCTACGACGGGGCGACGCCACCTCCAGGCGCGGAGAGCCTGAAGTTCGCCGACTACCCGCAGGGGATGCATGCCTTCGTCGCGACCCTCGTCGAGCTGATGGCCGGCGAGGTGCCAGGGAGCACCGGGTCGGAGATCGTCGCCTTCGACCGGGCGCTCGGGATCGTCGTGGTCGTCGCCGTCGTGCTGTCGGCCGCCGCGGTCTGCTCGCTGCCACGCCTGCGCCGGTCTCCATCGGTCGCCCTCGTCACCACGGCAGTCGTGGTCACCGTCCTCGCGCTGGGGCCAGGCGCTGCGCTGGTCTCCGCAGGGTTCTTCAACTTCTACCTCGCGCTGGCGCTCTGCACAGCGGCCGTCGTCGTCGCGACGACCATGCCGAGGATCGTCATGCCGCTCCACCTGGGTGCGCTCCTGGCCACCCTCGTGGGTGTGACGTACGGGTGGGCGGTCCTGCTCGCCCTCGCCCTGCCAGCCGCGCTCGTCGTCCTCGTACCGTTGCGCCGTTCCCGTCTGCGCGCCTCGCGTCGGCAGTGGGTGGTCTCGGCCGTCATGGTCGCGGTGGCACTGGCTGCTGCGGGTCGCGCCGCCTCGGTCCTGAGCACGCTCGACGCGACGGACGTCCTCGTGATCGATGGCGGGATCTCGCCGGTGTCCCTGTCCTTCGTGACCGTGGCGACTGCCCTCGCAGTCGTCGGCTGCCTGCTGTGGGCCTGGCTACCCGGCTCGGCTCGCTGGTGGGCCAGGCGGGAGGGATGGCTGGTGTCTGTCCCCCTCAGCGGCGCCGCTGTGGCGATCGCTGTGGCACTGCTCCAGCTGAGCGCCGCAGACCACCTCTCGTACTACTTCTGGAAGTTCGCCTACGGTCTGCTGGTGGTGAGCGTCATGGTGGCTTCTGTGGCCTTCGCACACGTCGTCGCGTCCACCTACCAGGTCCGGACCGACGGGTCTGGTGCCCCAGCTGCCAGCCGCCGGCGGCGCACCGTCCTGGGGGTGGTGCTCGCGGGGGCGGTCACGCAGTCTTTCGGACTCACCCCGGTGGGGACCACCCTGGGCGGCGAGATCGACACCGCACCTGGAATCCAGGTCCGCGCAGACCTCGAACGGAGCGCCGCTGGCGACCAGCCGGCGCTCGAGGCTCTGGTCGCCGCAGCGGAGTCGTCGCAGTCGCGCGAGGGACGTCAGATCGCGCTCCTGCCACTCGGGGCAGAACGTGTCCACCCGATGTCGGCTGCCCAGTGGTCCCTCGCCCTCACGGGGAGGTGGACCGTCGAGGCGAATGCCGCCGTGTCCCCCCTCGGAAGCCTTGACGGCACCCACCGCTCCACGGCTGCGGTGATCTCCGCCGTGCTGGCGGCCGACCCGACGACCGAGATCGTCACCGACCCCGGCACGCTCGCCGGATACCTGGAGAGCCAGCCCGGTGGTGACTTCGCCAGTAGGATCAGGACCTGGTAGAGGCGCGCACCACCAGCGCCCCCGACGTACTGAGGAGAATCCTGTGGAGTATCGCGAGCTGTCCGTCCCCGGGGCGTGGGAGATCACGCCGAAGCAGTTCGGAGACCCGCGAGGCGTGTTCCTCGAGTGGTTCAAGGCGGAGAAGTTCGAGGAGGCCCTCGGCCACCCGCTCGACCTCCAGCAGGCGAACCTGTCGGTCTCGTCTGCGGGCGTGCTGCGCGGGATCCACTTCGCCGACACCCCGCCAGGACAGGCGAAGTACGTCACCTGCCCCAAGGGCGCCGTGCTCGACGTGGTCGTCGACATCCGGGTCGGCTCGCCGACCTTCGGTCAGTGGGACTCGGTCCTGCTCGACGACACCGACCGCCGCGCGATCTACCTCGGCGAGGGCCTCGGCCACGCCTTCATGGCGCTCGAGGACGACTCGACGGTCATGTACCTGTGCTCGACCGGCTACTCCCCCGGGCGTGAGCACGGGATCCACCCGCTCGACACCGAGGTCGGGATCGACTGGCCGACGACCGCGCGCGACGGCTCCCCGCTCACCCCGCTGCTCTCCGACAAGGACCTCGCGGCCCCGACCCTCACCGAGGCACAGGCCCAGGGCCTGCTCCCGACGCTCGAGCAGGTCACCACGCACCTCGAGTCCCTCCGGACCCGCTGAGACGTCACGGACCCTCAGCTCGACCAGCACACCGAAGCGGCGCGAGACCCTCGGGGCTCGCGCCGCTTCAGACTGCGGGAGGAGGCCGAGCTCAGCGCCGGACCGCGGCCGCGTAGGTCCCGACGTGCACCTGAGCGGCAGCGGCCCAGGTGAACCCGCCTGCGCGGGCCACCGCAGCATCGGCCAGCCTCGCCCGCAGGTCGGCGTCGTCGAGGAGCGCCGCGAGCTCACGACCGATCGACGCGTCGTCCGTCCCGCAGTACGCGACGGCATCTCCGCCGACCTCGGGCAGAGACAGCTCGCGGGTCGTCAGCACCGGGCTGTGGCACGCCATCGCCTCCAGGACCGGCAGACCGAAGCCCTCACCGAGGCTCGGGTAGGCGACCACCACCGCACCGCCGAGGAAGGCCGGGAGGTCGTCGAGAGGCAGGAAGCCCGTGCGCCGCACCGTGAGGTGCTCGGGCACGGCCTCGACTGCCTCGTCGATCGCGTCGTCCCACCCCCGACCGCCAGCCAGCACCAGAGCCGGCGGACGAGGCCTGTCGGTCACGGCCTCGACCCAGCCCCGCACCAGAGCCGGGACGTTCTTGCGCGGCTCGAGCGTGCCCAGGAAGCCCACGTAGTCGAGGCCGCCGATGTCGAGAGTGGCGCGCACGCGGTCCTGCTCCTCGGCGCTCGTCGCGTGGAACCTCTCGTGGTCCACCCCGTGGTACGCCACGTCGAAGCGCTCGGGGTCAGCACCGACCAGGCGGACCACCTCGTCGCGGGTCGCCCGGGAGGGGACGACCAGGCGCGCCGCCCGCCGGCTGGCGAGACGGATCGCGGTGCGGAAGAAGACCGCCTTCGAGCGCAGGTGCAGCTCGGGGGTCGTGAAGAAGGTCGCGTCGTGGAGCGTGACGACCACGGGGACGCCTGCGAGCACCGGCAGCGTGTAGTGCGGGCTGTGCAGGACGTCGGGGCGCACCCGGCGCACCAGCGCGGGCAGGCCGACCTGCTCCCACAGCAGGCGGACAGGACGTCGTCCGACAGCCTTGGGGGCGCCGATGACCTCGGCTCCGGGTGCCAGCGACCTGTAGTGGCCGACGTCGCGAGCCTGCGTGACCAGGACGAGGTCCACGCCGGCACGCACCAGCTCGGGGACCAGCTCGTCGACGTAGCGGCCGACGCCTCCGCGGTCGGCGGGGACGGCCGTGGCATCCAGCAGGACGCGCATGCGAGCTCCTTCGTACGGGGTGACCCAGGGGTCTACTTCTGCGGGCTGACGTCCGACCAGGCTAGGCGACCCTCAGGCTGGCGATCGCATGCCGTCCAGACGGCTTTCACCCGAAGTTGTGAGGAGACTGCGCAGAAGGGCACAGATGCGTCACATCATCCAGAGGACTGGCCGCTAGAGTGGGTCAACGTGACTGGCGACCGACCCCCGAACCTGCTGATCGTGCTGCCCGCGTGGAACGAAGAAGAGGCGCTGCCCGGGGTCCTTCGTGAGCTCCACGAGGCACTCCCGACGGCCGACCTCCTGGTCGTCAACGACGGGTCGACCGACCGCACCTCGGCGGTAGCCCGCAGAGCAGGCGCGATGGTCGTCGACCTCCCGCTCAACCTCGGGGTCGGCGGGGCGATGCGCGCCGGGTACAAGTTCGCCGCCCGCAACGACTACGACATCGCGGTGCAGGTCGACGCAGACGGCCAGCACGCCCCCGCCGACGTGGCTCGGGTGGTCGGTGCGCTGGCCACGGAGCAGGCCGACGTGGTGATCGGGGCTCGCTTCGCCGGGACCGGGTCGTACGAGGTGGGCGGGCCCAGGCGATGGGCGATGAAGCTGCTCTCGCTCTCGCTCTCGAAGGTCGCCGGGACACGCCTGACCGATACGACGTCGGGCTTCAAGGCGTCAAACCGTCGGGCCATCACGCTCTTCGCGGCCGACTACCCGGCGGAGTACCTCGGTGACACCATCGAGTCTCTCGTCATCGCCTCTCGTGCGGGACTGACGATCCGGCAGGTCGGCGTCGAGATGCGACCTCGGCAGGGTGGGACGCCGTCTCACAACCCGGCGAAGGCAGCCCTGTTCCTCGGGCGTGCGGTCCTCGCCCTCGTCATCGCGCTGTCCCGACCCGCCGCGACCGCGGCAGGAGAGAAGTCATGAGCGGCTACTACTTCGCGTGGGCGTGCTGCCTCGCCCTCGTCGTCTTCCTCGTGGTGCTCCTGAGACGCCGACGACTCCGCGAGAAGTACGCGCTCACCTGGATCGTCGTCGCGCTCGGCGTGTGCGTGCTGGGTGCGTTCCCCGGGGTGATCGAGAACATCGCGACCGCTGTCGGCGTCGTCACCCCGAGCAACCTGCTCTTCGCGATGGCACTCATCCTGCTGCTGGCCGTCTGCATCCAGCTGAGCGTCGAGATCACGGGCCTCGAAGAGGAGACGCGGACCCTCGCCGAAGAGCTTGCCCTCCTACGGTTCGACGTCGAGACCCTCCAGGGCTCGAACGCCCCTGAGGGCACCTCGACCGCACCCGACGGCGCAACCACCACGCCCGACGGCCCGACCGGGAGCTCCGGCGGCTCACGGCGGGGCGCATGACCACCTCAACGCCACGCCGCGACACCTCGATGCTCTCCGTGGCTGTCGGCCTCGGGATCTTCGGGCTCGCCAACTTCGCCTTCCTGGGCCTCGCAGGGCGTGACCTCACGCCAGCCGGCAGCGCACCCGTCGCGGTCGCCTGGACCATCCTCAATGCTGTCGGCATCGGCCTCTTCCAGCCCCTCGAGCAGGAGACCAGCCGCCGGCTGTCGGCCGCTCGGGCCCAGGGCCTCGCGGGAGCCAACCTGCGGTCCATGGTCCGGTACACCACCTTGGCCACGGCTCTCGTGCTCGTCATCGGGCTCCTCAGCCTCCCCTGGCTCGGCGACCTGCTCTTCTCAGGGGCTGACGAGCTCGTGCTCGTCACCGTCCTCGGGCTGCTCAGCCAGGCCCTCGCATACTTCGCGCGCGGGCTGCTCTCGGGCCAGGGACGCTTCACGTCCTACGGTGCACAGCTCGCCGTCGACGGCGTCCTGCGGATCGCCGGGGCTGCCGCGCTGTTCCTCACCGGGGCCGGGACACGGTTCTCCTACGGGCTCGTGCTCGTCGTCGTCCCGGTCCTCGCCACTGTGCTCACAGTCCCCGTCAGCCGGCTCGTAGCCACCTGGAGAGACCGTGACGGAGCACCGTCACCGACGCCCATGGCACCCCTGGTCGCCAGCTCCAGCTCGAGCCAGATCCTCGCGAACTTCGGTCCCCTCGCCATGGCCGCCCTGGCCACAGCCTCGCAGCAGGACCTCAGCGGACGCTTCGTCGCCGCAGTGACGATCGCGCGGATCCCGCTCTTCGTCTTCGCCGCCGTCCAGGCGGTCTTCCTCCCGGCGCTGGCGGCGCACGCTGCGCAGGACGCCGCAGCGAGCTTCGGCCGCGCGGTCCGCCGCGCGCTGCTGCTGACCGTCGCGCTCGGTGCCGCCGGTGTAGCCGGCGTCGCGCTGCTCGGTCATCTGCTCATGGAGCTGGTGTACGGGCCAGACTTCGCGGTGCCCACCTCGGTCCTCGTGCTCATCGCCGTCTCTGCAGCCCTGTTCATGCTCGCGCAGGTGTTCGCGCAGGCGCTGCTCGCACTCGACCTGGAGCGTCTGTCGACCGTCGCCTGGACTGTCGGCGTCGTCGTCTCGGTCCTCACCCTGCTCCTCCCCTGGGAGCTCGCGACCCGTGTCTCGACCGCGCTGTGCACAGGAGCCGGGGCCGCCCTCGTGCTGCTCGTCCTCGCCCTGCTGACCAGCACCCGGCGGTGGCACGCGCAGCTCGCGTCGGCCGTGCCCGAGAGCGCCCCTGCGGCGAGCAGCACCACAGCACCCGACGCACCGACCCTGGACGACGCGCCCCACCCGGTCAGCGCTGTCCCCGACGATCCCGAGGCACACCCATGACCGACACGCCCGTGAGCGCCGTGATGCTCGCCTACGGCGCCGAGCCCTACCTGCGCGAGGCGGTCGACGCAGTCCTCGCCTCGGCCGGTGTCGAGGTCGAGCTCGTCCTCGTCGACAACGGGGCGTCCCGGGAGTCCATGGCTCGTGTCCCCGACGACCCACGCCTGACCGTGGTGAGGCCAGGCACCAACCTCGGTTTCGCCGGGGGGATGAACCTCGCTGTCAGCCGCACCTCGCACCCGGTCGTCGTGCTCGTGAACTCCGACGCGCTCGTCGAGACCGACGCCCTGTCGGTGCTCGCCCGACATCTCGAGGACCCCCAGGTCGGCATCGCCGGGGCCACGATCCTGCTCGCCGACGAGCCGGAGACCCTCAACTCCGCCGGCAACCCGCTCCACGTCCTCGGCCTGAGCTGGGCCGGAGACATGGGGCACCCCGCCTCCGAGGTGGACGCGGTCCGCGAGGTCGCCTCGGCGAGCGGCGCCTGCATGGCGCTGCGCCGCGAGCACTGGGACACCCTGGGTGGCTTCCCTGCAGAGTTCTTCGCCTACGTCGAGGACATGGAGCTCAGCTGGCGCACGTGGCAGCACGGGCTGAGGGTCGAGGTGCTCCCGGACGCCCGCGCCGTGCACCACTATGAGTTCTCCCGCAGCCCGCTGAAGATGTACCTCGTCGAGCGCAACAGGCTCCTGCTGCTGCTCACGGTCCACGAGCGACGCACCCTCGCGCTGCTCGCCCTCCCGCTGCTCGCCTTCGAGGCCGCGATCCTCGTCGTGTCCGTGGCGCAGGGCTGGGGCCGCCAGAAGCTCCGCGGCTGGCGCTGGGTCCTGACCCACCTGCGCTGGGTCCGGGCCCGCCGCCGTCTCGTCCAGAGCACCCGCAGCGTCGAGGACGCGTCGCTCGTGCGGCTCCTCACCGACACCTTCGACCCCGCTCAGACCCCCTTGCCCCCCGCAGCGGCTCCCCTGGAGTCGCTGCTGCGCACCTACTGGCGCACCGTCCGCCGCCTGATCCGCCCGAGAGGCCGAGCATGACCCACACAGCCACCGACCTCACGAACGAACGCATGACCCCTCGCTGGGTCGAGCGGATCGTCACCGGGCGCGAGACGTCGACGCGCCGCGTGTTCTGGACGACCTTCGTCGCGCTCGCGCTCGTCAGCGGGATCTGGGCATTGTCGAACCCGCTCATGGCGTCGGTCGACGAGCCTGCGCACGTCATCAAGGCTGTAGCGACCGTGGAGGGCGCCGAGAACACCCGGACAGGTGGCAGCGCCGACGGTATCGGCAAGGTCGAGATCCCTCACCTCTACTACCAGCTGAGCCGGTACCCCAACTGCTTCGCCTTCCAGCCCTGGGTGTCGGTGGCGTGCCAACCCTCGCTCGCGGGGGACATCGACGCCGTCGCGACGGTCCCGACCTCCGCGATCAACTACAACCCGCTCTACTACGCGGTCGTCGGCTGGCCTGCGCTGCTGCCGGACGGGGAGCACACCGTCTACCTCATGCGCATCGTCAACGCGCTCGTCGCCTCGGCGCTCGTCGCGGCGGCAGCCGCGATCGTCTCGACCTTCCCCGCACGACGGTGGATCGGGCTGGCGCTGCTCCTCGTGCTCACCCCCACGCTCGTCAACCTGCTGGGATCGGTCAACCCGCAGTCCTTCGAGGTCGGCGGAGCGATCCTGCTGTGGGTGAGCCTCCTCGCTCTCCTGAGACATCCCGACCCTCGGTATCAGACCAGCCGGCTGGTAGCCGTCGTGGCTGCCACGGTCCCGCTCGCCAATGCGCGGAGTCTCGGCCCGCTCATGGTCGTCGTGATCCTCGCCCTGTGCATCCTCAGCGCGCCGTGGGAGCGGACCGTCGACCTGCTCCGGGACCGCAGATCATGGGTGGCGCTCGGACTGAGCGTCGCTGCCTGCGCAGCATCTGTGCTGTGGACGCTCACCCAGGACGCCCTGCCTGAGGGAGCGAGCCACGGGACCGCCCTCATCGACACCGTCAAGGGGACTCTCGGCCTCACGAGCGCCTACGTCCAGCAGATCTTCGTGGCGCTGGGTTGGCTCGACGTGCCCGCTCCGCAATGGGTGGTCTTCTCCTTCATCGCCTGCCTCGGCGCCGTGGTGATCATCGCGTGGGCTGCGGGCCGCACCCGGGACCGGCTCGTGACAGCGGCGGCGGCCGCAGTGGTCTTCGCTCTCCCGCTCGCGAGCCACATCACCCAGGCCGACAAGATCGGGTTCTTCTGGCAGGGACGTTATGCCTTCCCGATCGCCTTCGGCGTGGTCCTGCTGTCCGGGTTCGCCCTCGCCCACCGCGAACGGGTCATCCCGTCGTGGCTGACCACGAACATCGTCACGACCGTCGCGCTCGCCTTCGCGTCGCTCCAGGTGGTCATGTTCTACGGGATGCTCCGCCGGTACGCGAACGGCGAGACGGGCGGGTGGATCTTGCGGAGCCAGCTGCCGTGGCTGCCGCTGCCAGGGATCGTGGTGACCGCGTTGTACGCCGCGGCGTGGGTGGGGCTGGTCGTCGTGGTGCTCAGGTCGACCACGACACCGGTCGAGCCGGCTGCAGGGGCAGACTCTCTGGCGGAGGACCCGGTCGCCTCGTCCTGACCCTGTCGAGAGACGCTGGTCGCGTGGCGGCGAACCGCCACGCGACCAGCCCGCAGACCAGGTGCGGTCAGGTGACAGTCACTGCGCGGCACGCGATCTTCGGGTTCGTCCCGCCGTTGTTGATCGCGAAGACGCAGACGGTCCGAGCACCCCGAGCCGCTGGGATCACGGCGTCGTAGCCGTGGTCGTCCCCCAGGCCGTAGATCCGACCGACGTCAGGACGAGACCCCGAGGCCAGCAGCCCGCGGACGACCACGCCGTCGACGGTCACGTGGACCATGATCGGGTCACGTGTGTCGGGGTCGAGCGCCCAGCCACCGATGCGGAAGGCTCCCGAGGTCCCGGTCACGCTGTCGACCCGGCCGACGGGTGTCGCGTTCACCACCGACACCGAGGCGCACCCGATGGTGGGGTTGGACCCCTGCGGCAGATTGATGCCGAACACGCACACCTGATGGGCTCCGGCGGACGCCCTGAGGGTGGTCGAGTATCCGTGAGCATCTCCCAGACCGTAGATCCGGCCGACATCGGTCCGGGTGTTCTCAGCACGGACGCTCTTCGAGAACACACCGTCGACGTAGACGTGCACGTCGATGGATGCCGAGGTGTCAGGGTCGAGCGCCCAGCCCACGACGGAGATCTCCCCGGGCGACGGCGAGCTGACGGTGTCGACGCGCCCGATGGGGACCGGGTTGGTCACCACGACCTCCCGGCACCCGACCTGGGCGTTGGAACCCGCTCCGACGTTGATGCCGAACACGCAGACGGTGTGCCGGCCGGCCGAGGCGCTCACGGTCCCTGTGTAGCCGTGCGCCGGACCAGCCTGCCCGGGAGCCGACGCCTGGACGTCGGGGCGGGGCTGGTTGGCGTTCAGAGCAGTCGTCGGCTTCCCGTCGACGTAGACGTGCACCATGATCGGTGAGGTCGAGTCCGGGTCGCGAGCCCAGCCCTTGACCGTGATCGACGTCGAGGCAGCCGTCACGCTCTCGAGGACCCCCGTCGGGCTCGACGCCGTCGCCGTGACGGTGCGACAGCTTGCTGAGACATCTCCCCCTCCACCGATGTTGACGTAGCGCAGGCAGACCACGTGGCGCCCGGCGGACACCGCGACGTTCGCGTCGAACCCGTGGTTCCCCACGTCAGAGCGCGGGATCCCAGCCGGCACGGACGCGGCGAGCACGCCGTCGACGAACACCCTGACCGTGACGGCCGCCGAGGTGTTGCTCGGGTCTCGGACCCAGCCCGCGACGCGCACCGAGTTGCCTCCTCCTGTCGCCTTGTCCCAGCCGCCGACCGGGGACTCCGCGATCACCGGGTTGGCCAGCGCCGCGACGCGGTTACGGATGTCTCCGAAGGCGGCATAGAGGAACTTCCCGGGGCAGCTCGTGAGCTGGGCGTCCCGATGGCCGAACACCGTGTTGAAGGTGACCGGGGTGCCCGCGGGGTACTTCGACGCCCCACCGCCCGAGACGAGCGTCACAGCGGTGTTGCCGTTGGCCCGGTGCTGGGCCAGCTTCCAGGCGATGACCCTGCTGAGCGACTCGTTGAGAGCTGCGCTCGGGACCGCCTCCTCGTAGTTGCCGATCGCGGCGACGCCGACGATCCGCGAGTTGAAGCCTCCGGTGTGCACGCCGACCACGGGAAGGTCGGTACCACCGCCGCGACCCTCGTAGACCGTGCCGAACTTGTCGACGAGGAAGTTGTAGCCGAGGTCGCACCAGCCGCGGCCACCCGCTGCCTCGGGGCGCATGTGGTACTCGGCGAAGCCACGGAGCAGACCCGGGACCTGGGCCTGCGTGTAGCTGTTCGTGGAGGCTGTGTGGTGGATGGCCGCTGCTCGGAGCTCCTGGCCGTAGTCCACCTGGCACACCGGAGCAGCCGCACCCCACTGGGCTCGGCTCACCATCGCGGGCATGGCGATCGAAGCCGCCGGCAGG
Source organism: Sanguibacter biliveldensis (assembly GCF_033798665.1). NCBI lineage: Bacteria > Bacillati > Actinomycetota > Actinomycetes > Micrococcales > Sanguibacteraceae > Sanguibacter > Sanguibacter biliveldensis. The sequence goes on along the minus strand of NZ_CP138359.1, from coordinate 1,020,384 downwards.
GCGAGCGCGGAGACTGCCCCACCCCCACCGGCGGTCTCACCAGCATCGGTGTCAGAGCCGCTCGGGGTCGGTGCCGGAACCGGTGTCTCGGCGCCGGTGGGCGCCTCCGTAGGCTCCTCGGACTGACCCGGATCGCCCGGTTCCGGGCTCGGGGGACCTGTGGGATCGCTCGGGGTCGGGCTCTCCGTGGGAGCACTCGGGTCCGGTGTCGGCGACGGTGCCGGGGAGATCGGGTCCTGGTCTGCCGTCGGCGACGGTGTCGGTGCAGGCGCTGAGGTCCCGGTGTCGGTGGGCTCGCCCGAGCTCTGGCTCGCTCCTGTCCCGTCAGGACCGGCACCCGGGTCGATGAGCACGACCTTGACCCCGGAGGGTGCAACCGTGGACGAGGAGACGACCAGCTGCACGCCTGTGGAGTCGGGGACGAAGATCGGGTCCGTCGCGCCGCGGCTCGCCTGCGAGCCGTCGGCGGTCTCGGCGTACTCCTCGGTCGCCCCCACCCAGCCCCAGTCGGTCCATGCTCCGCCTTGGAAGGTCCGGTACTGCACGACCACGTCCTCGAGGGCGCTGTCGAGGTCCCAGGTGATCCCCATGACGCTGAAGGGCTCGGCCGACATCTTCTCGGTGATGATCTCCGGCGCGACCTCGTCCGGGAGCGCACCGAGAGGGTTCTCGACCTCCAGGCCGGGCTCGGTCTCGGGGTCGGCTGTGGCCGGGACGCTCTCCGCGGAGGTCGCGTCGACGTCGACGAGCTCTGACTCGGCAGCAGCGTCGACACCGGAGAGATCGATCTCTGTCGTCTCGACCGGCGTGTCGGCCCCACCGGCAGGGGCCGTGGCGAGCGCGGGTACCGCCTGAGCCGCGGGCGCCACCGTCGTCGACAGGTCGGCGGCAGCCGCAGCCGAGGACGCGACCGCAGGCACGCTGACCAGCGAGAGCGCCGCAGCCAGAGCGACCATGGAGCGGCGCCGCGCTAATGAGACCCGAGAACCTGCCGATGTGTACATCTGGTCATGCTATCTACGGAAGCGTCCTCGGAGTCGACACACGACCTTCACCTCCGACGCGCGCATCGCCACCGTTGCTACTGTCCAAGCACCCCACCCCCGTACGTCTTGAGGATCATGCGCCGCCGTAGAACAGCACTCGTCATCTCGCTCTCCGTGATCCTCCTGGTCGGGATCGCCACCGGCGTCGCGGCCCTGGCAGGGTGGGGGCCCTTCGACCACGGCACGCCCCGGCCGGTCCCCTCGCCGACGATCTCGGCGACGTCCCCGGCACCCGAGGCGACAAGCACCATGCAGCCTCCGGCGCCGAGCGAGGAACCCTCGGAAGCCGCGACGGAGACTGCGCCCGCGGAGCCGGTCGGTCCCTCCCCAGAGCCGACGGACGACCCCACCCCGCCCGCAGGGACCGACACCGCCACCGTGCTCATCACCTACGCCTCGTGGGAGGACACGAGCTCGAGCGTCGAGGTCGGCGCCTACGCGGCCCTCGTCGAGCCCGCAGCCACCTGCACCCTCACGCTCACGCAGGGCTCCGAGACGAGGTCCCAGACGATCGACGCGCTCACCGACGTGAGCACGATGAGCTGCGGCGGGTTCCAGGTCGCGCGGTCTGAGCTCGCCCCGGGCACCTGGACCGCCGTCGTGACCTACAGCTCGGCGACGTCCGCCGGGACCTCGGCACCGGTCGAGGTGACCGTCCCGTGAGCGCGCCTCGCGCCGTCCGAGGCGGCACCGGACTCATCGCCCGTGTCCTCGTGGTCGCCGTCTTCCTCGGCCTGCTCAGCGCCGTCCAGGTCGTGTCGACCGCGCCGCCAGCCTCGGCCGCACCCGTCACCGACTTCAAGGCGGGCAACATCATCAGCGACGCCGTCATGCGCGACTCGTCGACCATGAGCGCCGCAGCCGTCCAGACCTTCCTCGATGCACGCGGCTCGGGCTGCAAGCCTGCGTCGGGGAGCATCTGCGTCAAGGACTACCGGGAGAGCACGCCGAGCCGGTCAGCCGACGCGCTCTGCACCCGGGCGTACACCGGCGCGTCGAACGAGTCCGCTGCCACGATCATCGCGAAGGTCGCGACTGCTTGCGGCATCAACCCGCAGGTCCTCATCGTCACGCTCCAGAAGGAGCAGGGACTCATCACCGCGACCGCGGGCAAGACCCCACGCACGTACGCGCGCGCCCTCGGTTTCGGCTGCCCGGACAACGTGGGCGGCTGGTGCGACCCCCAGTACGCCGGCTTCGCCAACCAGGTGTACTCGGCAGCCAAGCAGCTCCGACGCTACGAGTCGAACCCGAACGGCTACTCCTACAGGGCCGGGCGGACGAACACCGTCCTCTGGCACCCCAACGCCTCCTGCGGGACGACCCAGGTCTACATCGAGAACCAGGCTACGGCGAGCCTGTACAACTACACGCCGTACGCTCCCAACGCCGCAGCTCTCGCCGCCGGATACGGGTCCGGCGACGCCTGCTCCTCCTACGGGAACCGCAACTTCCACCTCTACTTCCAGTCATGGTTCGGTGGACCGACCAACCAGCTCCCGATCGGACGTGTCGAGTCCGTCACCTCCCAGGTCGGCAGCGGCACGATCCGGGTCCAGGGGTGGGCCCTCGACCCTGACACCACGGCCTCTGTCAACGTCCACGTCTACCTCGACGGGAAGGTCGTGACCGGCACGCTCGCCGGCATGGCGCGTCCTGACGTCGACAAGGCCTACGGCAAGGGCGCCGCTCACGGGTACGACCTCTCGATCTCGGCGACCAGCGGCCCGCACACCGTCTGCGTGTACGCGATCGACTCCACAGGCGGGCCGAACCCGGCGATCGGCTGCTCGACAGTCCAGGTCACAGGGAACCAAGCCCCCAAGGGCGAGGTCGAAGACGTCACCTCGACCTCGAGCACCATCCGGATCCGCGGCTGGGCTCTCGACCCGGACACGACGGCGTCCATCAACGTGCACGTCTACGTCGACGGGAAGCTCGCCACAGGCGCCACGGCCTCCGGCCTGCGGCCCGACATCGGCCGGCTGCACGGCCTGGGGGACGCGCACGGGTACGACATCACGGTCCCGGCAGCGGGGGGCAGGCGCTCGGTCTGCGTCTTCGCGATCAACGCGACCCCGGGGACCAACCCCACCCTGGGGTGCCGCACGGTCACGGTGACGAACCAGCCGCCCACGGGTGCCTTCGACAGCGCTACCCCGTCGCCCGGCTCGGTCCGTCTGCGTGGCTGGGCTCTCGACCCTGACACCTCGGCGTCGATCGCGATCCACGTCTACGTCGACGGAAAGCTCGTCACCGGCGCGTCGGCCTCGAGCCACCGTGCCGACATCGGCAGGATCTTCGGGCTCGGCGAGTCCCACGGTTTCGACGTGACGATCCCTGCCTCGAACGGGACCCAGACAGTCTGCGTCTTCGCGATCAACGCCACGCCCGGGACGAACCCTCGCCTGGGGTGCAAGACGGTCACCGTCATCAACAACCCCCCACGCGCTGCCTTCGACGGAGCGACGTCTCCGGCCCCAGGGACCGTGGCCGTCCGAGGGTGGGCCTTCGACCCCGACGTCGAGAGCCCGATCCAGGTCCATGCCTACGTGGACGGTCGGCTCGCCGGTGGGCTGACCGCCAGCACCCCTCGACCTGACGTCGCCCGGGTGCACGGGGTCGGCGAGAACCACGGCTTCGACACGACGCTGTCCGTCACGGCCGGCAAGCACTCGGTCTGCCTCTTCGCCATCAACGTCCCGTCCGGCAGCAACCCCAGCCTGGGGTGCAAAGAGGTGGACGTCGCCAACACGGTCACGACCGGGGCCGTCGACACGGTCACGACGACCGCGTCAGCCACCGGGACGCCGACCGCGCCCGCGACGCGCAGCACGCTGACGGCGACCGGCTGGGCGTGGGACTTCGACACCACGACACCCGTGGCGGTCGAGCTCCTCGTCGACGACGTGGTGGTGGCGTCAGGACAGGCAGCACTCCGGCGGACCGACGTCGCGGCCGGGCGGCAGGATGTCGGGTACACCTTCACCGTGGCCGCGCCCCCGGGGGCGCACACTGTCTGCGTCCGGGCATCAGACTCTCCAGCAGCCGCTCCCGTGGTGCTGGGCTGCCAGGACGTCTCCGTCCCGAACACCCCGGCACGCGGAGCCTTCGACTCGGCCACGGTCCTGCCGTCCGGCGCCGGTATCCGCGTCGGGGGCTGGGCGATGGACGTCGACACCTCTGCCTCGATCCCCGTCCACGTCTGGATGGACGGCGCACTGGTCGCGAACGGCTCCGCGTCCGGGAACCGGCCCGATGTCCACACCGCCTTCGGCAACGGAGCAGCTCGAGGGTACGACCTCACCTTCCCGGCGGTCAGCGGTCAGCACCAGGTCTGCGTCTACGCGATCGGGTGGCCCATCGGGACGGGGAACCCGTCGCTCGGGTGCCGGACCGTCACGGTCCCTTGACGTCGGCGCTCGAGGAGAGCCGGCGTCGGTCGACTAGGATGGCTCGGGCTCCTGGACCCTGCAGCCGCGTCCACGTGCCCGCCCGCCTCCCCGTCTGCCGAAGTGAGCCGCATGCGACCGCTCTTGCCTGTCGAGCACCCGTCCCGCCCGCCGTGGGTGGCCGTCGGGTCCCATGAGGACCGCGTGACGGCTGGGGTACGACCGTGATCCTCAGCTTCGGGACCTACGAGGCGGCGCGGCACCCTCGGGTGGGGATCCTGGTCGACGGTCTGCGCTCGCACGGGGTCGACGTCTCTGAGGTCAACCACCCGATCGGTCTGTCCACCTCGGAACGCGTCCGGATGCTCCAGCAGCCGTGGCGGCTCCCTCTCCTGCTCGTCCGGCTGCTGCGCGCGTGGACCCGGCTGTGGATCGGTTCGAGACCATTCCGCCGCCGAGGGTCACGCCCCGAGGCGGTCCTGGTCGGATACATGGGCCACTTCGACGTGATCCTGGCGCGCCTCCTGTTCCCCTCGGTGCCGATCGTCCTCGACCACCTGCTCTTCGCCGCCGACACCGCTCGGGACCGTGGGTCGGCGGGCGCGAAAGTGCGGCTTCTCAGCCTGCTCGACAGGCTCGCCCTGGCCTGTGCCTCGGTCGCGGTCGTCGACACCGAGGAGCACCGGCAGATGCTGCCTGTCCCCGGCCGAGGCGTCGTGGTACCGGTCGGCGCCCGGCAGGAGTGGTTCGAGGCGGCTGCCGCCACGACACCAGCCGCGGAGCGACGTCCCGGAGCCCTGAGCGTCGTCTTCTTCGGACTCTTCACCCCGCTCCAGGGGACGACCGTGATCGCCGAGGCCGTCCGAGACGTCCTGGCCACACACCCCGGCGTCCACGTGACCATGATCGGCGACGGCCAGGACGCGCAGGCCGCTCGCACCGTGCTCGCCGACCTCTCGGCCGTGACGTGGCAGACCTGGGTCGCCCCTGAGGACCTCCCCGAGGTGGTCGCCGCGCACGACGTGTGCCTCGGCATCTTCGCCGACTCACCGAAGGGACGGCGGGTCGTCCCGAACAAGGTCTACGAGGGGCTCGCCGCAGGGTGCGCCGTGATCACGAGCGACACGCCCCCTCAGCGCCGGACCGTCGCCGACCTCGCCGTGCTCGTGCCGCCCCGCGACCCCGCAGCTCTCGCCGAGCAGCTACGCCGGTTCGCAGACGACCACGAGCTCCTCGAGCAGCGCCGAGAGCTCACCCGACGGGGGTCCCAGCGGTTCGCCGCGAAGGCCGTCGTAGGACCGCTGCTCGACGTTCTGGGGCTCTCGACCTCAGGTGCATCAGCATGAGGCGGCTCGCGAGCGCCCTGAGATCACCTGTGACCCGGTGGGTCTTCCTCGGGATCGCCGTGGCTCTCGCCGTCTACGCGGTGTGGGTGAACTGGGACTCCCTGGTCCAGGCCGCGCAGGACATCTCACCCGGCACGATCCTCGCTGCTGCCGCAGCGTCCGTGCTGTACGTCTGGCTGACGCTCCTCTCCTGGCGCCGCGTGCTCACGGATCTCGGCTCGCCGCTGTCCCTGCGTGCAGCCACATCGGTCTTCGGGGTGAGCCAGATCGGGAAGTACGTCCCCGGCGGCGTCTGGAACATCGTCGCGGCGGCGGAGATCGGGGCCGACCATCAGATCCCCCGCCGACGGTCGGTCACCGCGATGACCGTCGCAGTGCTCGTCTCACTGGTCTCCGGCGCGGTGGTGGGGTGCGTGGGTCTGCTCGTCGCGCCACCGGGAGCCCTCGGGTCGTGGCGCTGGGTCCTGTGGTGCGCTCCGGTCCTGGCCCTCCTGCTGGTCCCCCGGATCATGAACCGGCTCATCGCCACGGTCTTCTCGATCACCCGTCGGGAGCCGCTCGAGCACCCGCTCACCCGAGGTGGCCTCGCGGCATCTGTCGGCTGGGCCCTCGCTGCGTGGGTAGTCGCCGGCCTCCAGGTGTGGCTGCTCGCGACAGGCCTCGACATGCCCGTCACGCCGCGGACCTTCGCGCTCGCCGTCGGCGGGTACGCGCTGGCGTGGATCGTCGGGTTCCTCGTCATCCTGGTGCCCGCAGGGGCCGGCGCTCGCGAGGCCGTCCTGCTGGTGGTCCTCGGCGGGGCACTGTCCTCCGGGTCGGTCCTGCTGGTCGTGCTCGTCAGCCGGGCTCTGCTGACGGTCGTCGACCTCGGGATCGCAGCCGTAGGGATCGCGCTCCAGCGCAGCCGCCGAGACTCCGTGCAGCCCCCGCCAGCCGGCCTCGGCTGACAGCTGCCGCCTACACTTGACCCCGCTCCTCGCACCCATTCCCCGTGCACGAGCCCACCGACAACGAGGAGCGTCCCTGACGTGCTGACACCGATCGCCGAGTCGCCCGAGGAGACCCGACCTCGGACGGCCAGGTCCTGGTCTTCACGCCTCGACCCTCGTCGCGTCCGATGGGACCTCGTCACCTGGCTCCTCGTCGCCACGACAGCGGTGGGCTCGATCCTCCGCCTGGCCGGGCTGTCCTGGGGACTCCCGCTCACGCTCCACGCGGACGAGTGGGTCGTCGTGGACGGTGCGATCGACATGGCGTCGAGGAACTCCTTCGAACCGGGGTACTTCTTCCGGCCCGACCACCTCGAGATGCAGCTCAGCTACATCGCGTACCAGGCTTACTCCCACCTCCTGCACGGCGTGAGCCCGGAGGTCCAGTTCGCGCAGGACGAGGCGACCTTCTACCTCATCTCGCGGTCGATCACGGCACTGTTCGGAATCGGCATGATCGTCGTCGCTGCGCTGATCGGCCGACGGTTCAGCCGTGTGGTCGGCCTCCTGAGCGCGATGGCGGTGGCCTTCTTCCCGCCGTTCGTGGAGAACTCGCACTTCGCCACCCCCGACGTCCCGCTGACCTTCGCCTGCATGGTCGTGATCCTCGGCTGCATCCGGTATCTCGAGTCCCGCGGCTGGCCCGACCTCCTGCTGGCATGCCTCGGGGTGGCGCTCGCCTTCACGATCAAGTACCCGGGCGCCGCGAGCGCGCTGATGATCGCTCTCGTCGTCGTGGTCACGGCTGTGATCGACAGACGCTGGTCGCGAGTGATCACCCACGGGGCCGGTGCGATCGCCGCCGTCGTGCTGATGATCTTCCTCGTCTCTCCGGTGCTGTTCACGAACATCGACGCTGTGCTCGAGCAGGTCCGAGGTCAGAACTCGACAGGGCACCTGGGCGCCGACGGGCTCGGCTGGTCCGGGAACCTGGTCTTCTATGCTCAGGACTTCGCGTCCGAGGCTGGGCTGCTGGTCGTCGTGCTGGCGGCTGCTGGGGCTGCCTGGGCCGTCCGTGACCGCATGCTGGCTGCACTGCCGCTCATGACCGGTGCGATCCTCTGGGTGGTCCTCAGCAGCCTCGAGCTCCACTGGGACCGCTGGGGCCTCCCCATGTACCTGACGCCGCTGCTCCTCGCGCCGATCGGGCTCACGAGGTCCTGGGTTGCCTTGCGGGAGAGGTTCCCGACCGCGCGCCTGGTGCCCGTCGGCGCAGCCGTCGTCTCTGGGTTGGCGCTCCTGAACCTGGTCGTGGCGTCGACGGCGACCACCGCCCGGTTCTTGGCGACTGACACCCGCACGGAGTCCCTCGACTTCTCGACCGACAACGGCTTCTCCATTGACAACAGCATCGTGGAGGGATACACGCCGCTCTCCCCTGGAGTTCCGCGCCTCTTCTTCGACAAGTTCTCGGTCGCTGACGGCGAGATCCGGGTCGCCGAGACCGGCGACGGTGCCACCGCACCGACTGTGGTGATGTCCAGCAGCGGGATGTCGGCCCGGTTCCAGGCAGAAGCGAAGTACGTCGACCAGCAGACTGTCTACAGGCTCCTCGACGAGCAGTTCCCCGTCCTCCAGCGGTGGACGAGCACACCCGAGCCGGAGGCGACCGCTCTCGAGCCGCTCAGCATCGTGCGGCACGTCGACTATCTCGGGTCGATGCTCCGCGGAGGGCTCGTGGGCCCCGACATCACGATCTACTCGGTGCCGGACGACCGCCGCTAGCGGTCATCACCCGGTCGCTCGTCTCTAGGGCCTCATCCGACGCCCGAGCACCGTGTAGGCCAACCGGCGCTGCAGCGCGAGGAGCCTGGCCCTGGCGTTGCCGAGCTTCACGTCGCCCGGGGAGATCAGGTCCGGCACGAGGTCCCGGGCTGATGAGTGGAAGGCCGCCGCAGCGTCTGCCTGCTCGCGCATCAGGCGGACCGACCACTGCTGAGCACTCACCCTGAAGGATGCGAGAGACTCCGGCAGCGCGATCATGTCACCCTGGACGAGCACAGGAGCATAGCTGCCTGCGTCGAGGTAGTAGCCCAGGTCCTGCCAGCCACCGGCCGCCTCGAGGGCAGACCGGCGCATGAGCACACAGGCAGGCTCGCCGAACAGGTTCCCCCCGGAGCGGACCGTGGCGCGCAGCGCCACCCGGCCGTCGACGACGCCCGAGAGCCCTCCGAGACCGCGCGCCCTGACGAAGACGTCCCCTCGGGCGTCGACGAGGTCGCGACGTGAGGCGACGAGGACGACGTCCTGGGATCGTGCCCCGAGCGCGTCGACTGCCGCGAGCTGGCGCTCGAGCATGTCCGGGTAGATCAGGTCGTCGCCGCAGACCAGCTTGACGAACTCTCCCTGTGCGAGCCGGGTGACCCGGTTCCAGTTCGCGGGGGCCCCCCCACCGGTGGGCGTGCGGACCATGCGGAGGCGGGAGTCAGCGGCGAACTGCTCGACGGCCTCCCACGTGCCGTCCGTCGAGGAGTGGTCCGCGACGATGAGCTCGAAGTCGGTGAACGTCTGCGCCAAGATGGATCGGAGAGTCTCGGCGACGAAGTCAGCGTTGTTGTAGGTGGGGACCACGACCGAGACGCGCGGGCTCATGACGCACCGTCCTGTCGGGTCTGACGCGCCACAGGTCCGGCCGTCGGAGCCATGCCTGCGTCCCCTGCCGACGCAGCAGGGACGGTCCTGCGGAACGAGAAGTCCCTGTGCAGGAAGTACGTCCCGAGAGCGAGCACCGCGGTGACGAGCAGCTGGGCGGGGATCTTCGGCACTCCGAGAACCTCCACGACCAGGGGCAGCAGGACGAGGTTGAGCCCGAGCGAGGTGAGACTGACGCTGACGAACCTCACGAGGTCGAGCAACACCCTCCCCCGCACCCGGAAGACGAGATAGCGCTGCATGACGAAGGAGCAGAGGACGGACGCGGCATGCGCGCAGACCAGGCTGAGGATGTAGTCGAAGCGCCCGATCTCGATCCGCTCGAAGAAGAGCTGGAACGCGATGAACCACGCCGTCCCGAGCACCGTGTTGAACCCGCCGACGAGGACGAAGGCGACGCGCTGGTCGCGGACCCACCGGGACAACGGTCCGGGGTCTCGCACTGTCTCGTCCACGTCCTGCACCGGCCTCTCCACAGAGCTCTTGACCTCCCAGGTCGTCAACCCGCCTAGACTACAGGCGTGACCCACGACGACGGCATCGACCACGTGCACCGCATCTCCATCGTGATCCCCGTCTACCAGGGGGCTCTCACGCTCGCTGCTGTGCTCGACGAGATCGCCCCCTTCACCCAGGACTTCACCACCCCGTCCGGCCACTCTGCCGTCGTCTCTGAGGTGCTCCTCGTGGACGACCACGGCCCCGACGGCTCGGCGGGTGTCATCCGCGAGCTCGCCGCGGCCCACGCCGTCGTCAGGCCGGTCTGGCTGAGCAGGAACTTCGGTCAGCACGCTGCGACGATCGCCGGCATGGCCTCCTCTGGGGGAGAGTGGATCGTGACGATGGACGAGGACGGCCAGCACGACCCTGCCGACATCGGGACGATGCTCGACGCGGCTCTGGCTGACCAGGCGACGCTCGTGTACTCCAAGGCGACCAACCCCGCTCCGCACGGGCTCGCGCGCAACTCCGCGTCGAAGCTGTCCAAATGGGTCGTCCGACTCGTCCTGGGCGACTCGAGGGCTACCCGCTACCAGAGCTTCCGCCTGATGCTCGGCGAGGTGGGACGATCTGTCGCCGCCTACGCCGGCGCGGGCGTGTACCTGGACGTCGCGCTCGGCTGGGTAGCGGGAGAGGTGACGACAGCGCCGGTCACGCTCCGTGCCGAGGGAGACCGGACCTCGGGCTACTCTCCTCGCAGGCTGCTCTCTCACTTCTGGCGCCTGGTGCTGTCGTCGGGAACCCGCGGGCTCCGGCTCGTCTCTGTCCTCGGAGCACTCACCGCCTGCTCAGGCGTCGTGTTCGCCCTCGTCGTCGTGATCAGCCGACTCGCCGGCGGGACCCTGCCGGCAGGCTGGACGTCGACGATGGTCGTCATCCTGCTGACCTCCGGCGTGACCCTCTTCTCTCTGGGTGTGGTGGCCGAGTACATCGGGGTCGCCGTGAACTCAGCGATCGGCAAACCCCCGTACCTCATCGTCAGCGACCCGCAGCTCGGCCCCCTGGGTCGCTCGTCCGCTGCTCGCCGCGCATCCGCGGCGCCCACCGAGCACGGTCGCTGACGCGTGACGGACCCGGCGACCCGGCCTGTCGTCCTCGTCCTCGGCGCGCGAGGACTCCTCGGCAGGGCTGTCGTCAAGGAGTACGCCCAGCGCGGCCACCCCGTCGTGCCAGCACAGGTCCGTTGGTACGACGACGAGGCCGCCACAGCCGACCTGCGTGCCGCGATCCGCGACCTGGTAGCCCGAGCCGACGGAGCCGGCTGGAGGGTGGTCTGGTCCGCGGGGGCAGGCGTCACCTCGTCCACCGTCGCTGAGCTCTCGAGAGAGCGCGACCGCCAGGAGACCCTCGTCGCAGAGCTGCTCTCACTGAGCGAGGACGAACGGCTCAAGGGCCGGGTGTTCTTCGCCTCGTCTGCGGGTGGCGTCTACTCGGGATCGGCGTACCCGCCCTTCACCGAGGACACCCGGCCCGTCGCACTCGCCCACTACGGACGGGCGAAGCTTGCCGGGGAGGCCCTGTTCACGACGCTTCACGCGGCTGGGATCGAGGTACGGATCGGTCGCCTGGCGAATCTCTACGGACCGGGCCAAGACCTTGCAAAACCTCAGGGGTTGATCTCTCAGCTGAGCCGGTCCCACCACACTGCCGTCCCGGTGAACATCTATGTCTCGCTCGACACGCTGAGGGACTATCTCTACGTCGACGACGCCGCCCGCTTGGTGGTCGACCTGGTCGAGCACGTCGACGACGAGGCCGGACCGGGCGCTGCGACTGCTGTGGTCAAGATCCTCGCGTCGGGCCGCTCCGTCTCGGTCGCGGCGCTCTTGGGCGAGATGAACCGGATCGTCAAGCGTCGCATCCCTGTGGTCCTCGCCGCGTCACCGCACTCCCGGCAGCAGGCGCGCGACCTCCGGCTCAGGTCCTGTGTCCTCACCGAGCTGGACGCGCGGCCGACGACGTCGCTCACCGTGGGAGTGGCAGCCACCAACGCCGATGTCGGCGCCCGATTCAGGTCACGAGACGTGTCGGGTCTGCGTCGGCTCGTCTGAGCCGAGGTCGAGGGGCGGGTGCACGAGAGTGACCGCCGGGCTGGTCGCCGCCCCGGGCCCGTACTGGATCTCTTTGACCCGCTCGAGCGTGTCCTCGAGGAGGACCCGGTTCGTGCGCTGGAGGTCGGCGATGATCAGCAGCGCGAAGGAGAGCAACGACCCGACGAGCATCCCCGTGCCGAAGATGAGCGACTGGACGTGCCCCGTCGTGTCGCCCTGGAACCAGAAGACCAGGAACCGCGCGAAGGGGATCACGGCGAGGACGCCGAAGACGACGCCCAGGGAGAGGAACACGGAGTGCGGTTTGAACATGATGTAGCTCCGGCTGATCGCGGAGGCCGACTTCATCATGTGCTGGCCGATGTTCTTGAAGAGACGGGACTCGCGCGTCTTGGGGTTTGTGGTGATCGGCACGCTCGCGATACGCAGACGCTTGTTGCCCGCCTGGATGATGGTCTCCATGCAGTAGCTGAACTGCGTCACCACGTTGAGCCTGAAGAGCGAGGCCCGAGAGTAGGCGCGGAAGCCGCTCGCGGCATCAGGGAGCTCGGTCCCGGCTGCCTTGTTGACCACCTGCGATCCCACGCGCTGCATGAGCTTCTTGAAGGGCGAGAAGTGCTGGATGGTCGCCGTCTGCCGGTCACCGATCGCGATGTCGGCATCGCCCCGCAGCAAGGGCTGCACGAGCGCCGCGATGCTCTGCTGCGGGTACTGGTTGTCTCCGTCGGTGTTGACGACGATGTCGGCACCGTGGCGGATCGCGTAGTCCACCCCGTCGCGGAAGGACCGTGCCAGGCCCATGTTCCGGGTGTGGAACACGAAGTGGTGCACCCCGAAGGCGCGCGCCACCTCGACGGTGCGGTCGGTCGAGCCGTCGTCGATGATGAGGATCTCGATCTCGTCGATCCCGTCGATCTTCGTCGGGATGGTCTCGAGCACCGACAGCAGGGTCCCCTCCTCGTTGAGGCAGGGCACTTGGACGAACAGTTTCATGTCACTCACAGGTCTCGGGGGGTTCTCTCCATCGTAGCGGCCCCCGAATCTGCGGCGGTCCCGCCGTCGGTAGGGTGTGGGGGTGACTGCGAACACCTCCCCGATGAGCGTCGCCCTGACCGTCGAGCAGCTGTGGCAGCCCGTGCCCGGCGGATCCGGGACCTACATCCGTGCTCTGACCGACGCGCTGGCCTCTCGTGACGACGTGTCGGTGGTCGGCGTCCGTGCACGACCGCACGGTCTCTCCCTCCCCCAGGACAGCCTCCCGGTCGAGGTGGTGGCCTCGCGGCTCCCGCGCAAGGCGCTGTACGAGTCCTGGGGTCGACTCCGACAGCCGGCACTGCCGCGTCCAGCAGGCATGCGCAACCTCCACCGCGGGTACGACGTCCTGCACGCCACCACCTGGGCCGTCCCGCCACGGACTGCACCGCTCGTCGTGACTGTCCACGACATCGCCTTCCTGCGCTCCCCCGAGCACTTCACGAGGCGTGGCGTCGCGTTCTTCGAGCGTGCCCTCGCCACCGTCCGGCGGGAGGCCGACCTCGTGATCGTCCCCTCGGAGGTGACCCGCGCTGACTGCGTCGACGCCGGGATCGACGCGGACCGCCTCCGCGTGGTCCACCACGGCACGAGGCCGTGGACCGTCACCGCGGCCGAGGTGGCAGCCTTCCGCCAGGCGCACGGCATCGGGCGCGACTTCGTCCTGTGGTGCGGCACCTTCGAGCCGCGGAAGAATGTCACGGCCGTCCTCGGTGCCTACGAGCGGTTGCTGGCCGAGGGCAGCGACCTGGACCTGGTCCTCGTGGGTCCCTCCGGGTGGGGCGGCACCTCGGAGCAGGTCCGACGCACGGTCGACGCCCTGCCCCCGGACCGGGTCCACCTGCTCGGGCGCCTGGACGACACCGACCTGCAGCGCGCCTATGCCGCCGCGAGCGCCTTCTGCTTCCCGTCGTTGTGGGAGGGTTTCGGCATGCCTGTCCTGGAGGCCATGAACCACGGCACCCCTGTCGTGACATCGCAGGGCACGTCGATGGCTGAGGTGAGCGGGGCGGGGGCGCTGCTCGTCGACCCGCTCGACGTCGACGCGATCGCCACCGCGCTGCTGCGCGCCACCGGCCCCGACGCCCCGGCCCTCGGGGCAGCAGGGCGCGCCAACGCGGCGTCGTACACCTGGGAGGCCAGCGCCCGGGCGCACGTGGCCGTCTACCAGGAGGCTGTCGCCCTCGGCGCTGACCGTGCCGGACGGGGGCGGCTGTGAACCACCCAGGCCCGACCACCGACCCGGTTCCGCTCCCGACGGTGCGGGCCGTCGTCGTCACGTGGAACGGACTCCACCTGATCCGGCCCTGCCTCGACTCCCTGCTGGCACAAGACCTCGAGCGAGGGCTCGAGGTCGTCGTCGTCGACAACGCGTCGTCCGACGGCACTGCCGAGATGCTCGCAGAGCTCTACCCGCAGGTCGAGGTGCGTGCCACCGAGGAGAACCTCGGCTTCGCGGGAGGTGTCGAGGTCGGCCTCGCCGGCCTGAGCACCGACTATGCCGTGCTGCTCAACAACGACGCGACCTTCGAGCCCGACGCGGTCCGGCGGCTCGTCGACCACCTCGAGGCACCCGGTCACGAGCGAGTCGGGGCGGTCACAGCGAAGATCGTGCTGACCGAGCACGACACGGACGGACGAACCCTCGTCAACTCGACGGGGAACATCCTCACCCGGGCCGGCGCTGCGACGGACCGCGACTGGTCGGCGCTCGACGGCTCGGAGTCGACCGACGTCGAGGTCTTCGGATTCTGCGGCGGGGCCGCGGCACTGCGGTCCACGGCGCTCGCTGAGGCAGGGGGCTTCGACGCCTCCCTCTTCCTCTACTACGAGGACACCGACCTCTCATGGCGGATGCGCGCGGCCGGGTGGGACATCCACTATGTCGCCCGTGCGCTCGCGCGACACCAGCATGCAGCGAGCTCTGACGCCGCGAGCCCGCTCTTCCGGTACTACAACACGAGGAACTCACTCCTGGTCTTCGGGCGTCATGCACCCCTCGGGGCCGTGATCCTGTCGCACGCCCGCCAGACGGCTGCGCTGCTGCAGCACTCCCTCCGCAGGTCCGAACCGCCCACGCTGCTGCGGGCCCGCCTGCGCGCACTGCTCGACGTCGCCCGCCGGCTGCCCCAGACAGCACGACAGCGCCGCACGACCTGGACAGGTCGTGCGGCGCTGAGGCGGACCGTGTACCGGGACGGGCTACGTCCCTAGCCCGGAGTTCCTCGGACGAGACGCCGGAGCCGACCCCCGACCCTGTTGAGAAGCTCCTTCGGCCCCCCGGCCGCCAGGTAGCCCTTGACCAGGCGCAGGTCCGAGGCGAAGTTCCACGGGGGCTTCTCGTGCGCCCGTGCGACCTGGTCTGGGTCTCCGAGACTCAGGGCGAGGTCAGGCGCCCTGCGCGGGAACCTGCAGAAGTCGACGAGCGGGGTGAGCACGTTCTTCCAGCGGTAGTCCTCCGCGAAGCGAGCGACCCCGCTCTTGACCTCGGCGATCGCCGCCTCGTCGAAGAGCATCTCCTCGAGGGCGACCTCGAGACCGTCGACGTCCTCGGGCTGGACGACACGTCCGAGGTTGTTCTCGAGGATCAGCGGACCGAAGGTGTCGCCACCTGTCGCCACGATCGGCAGGCCGGACCACAGGTAGTCGAGGATGCGCGTGCGGAAGCTGAAGGCCGTCTCGATGTGGTGGAAGTGCGTCGAGACCCCGAGATCGGCGTCCATGAGGTAGTCGGCACGCTCGTTGTAGGGCACCCAGCCGGTGTTGAAGAACACGTGCTTGCCGGTCAGGCCGAGCCTCTCGGAGAGCTGCTGCGTCTCCCACGCGATCTTCATGTCGGGCACGCCAGGGTTCGGGTGCTTGAGACCCATGAAGTACAGCTTCACCTCGGGGTGACGCTTCGCGAGGCGGTCGACCGCGTGGATCAGCGTCAGCGGGTCGAACCAGTTGTAGACGCCGCCGCCCCAGATGATGACCTTGTCGTCCACGCCGATGCCCGGGACCGTGCCCTTGATGGCGTGCTTCTTCTGCACAGGGTTCTGGTCGGAGATGCCGAAGGGCACCACGGAGATGAGCGAGTCGAGGCTCTCGTCCTCGTCGTAGACGAGGGCGTTGACGCGTCCCTGGCCGGCCATCTGCCCGAGCCAGAAGTCGCGCTGCTTGTCCGAGGCGCAGAGCACGAAGTCAGCGCGCTTGAGCTGCTCGTTGAGGATGCGGCTCGTCTCACGGATGGAACGGGCGCGCCCCTCTTCACCGAGGTCGCGGGCCTGCTCGAGCTGTTCGAGGTGCATGGGGTCGTACACGTCGGCGACGAGGATCTTGCTGCTGTCCTTGAGCCAGGGCGCACCCTCGAGGAGGAAGCCCTGGAAGATGATGATGTCGGCCCAGTCGGTGATCTTCTTGAGCTTGGGCCCCGCCTGGTAGAGGACCTCGAAGTCAGGGCTGGTGACGCGGGCGCCCGCCGTCGAGAGCAGCCTGACGTCGTGCTCGGAGGAGAGCGCCGTGGCGATCTCCCACGCGCGGATCGCCGGGCCGGCCATCCGCTCGAGCAGCGGTTCACCGGTGACGACGAGCACGCGGCTCTTGGACGTGAAGTGCTTGGCGACGCCGAACGCCTCGATGAGCACGTCGTGAGCGCTGTTGTAGCCCTCGATCGCGTACGCGGCCTCGATCGCGTGGCGGAACAGCGGGAAGACCTCACGGTCCGGGCGGCGACGGATCTTCTGCAGGAACTCCCGCGACTTCATGAGGGTGTCGAGGTTGTCCGTGAAGTAGTCGATCGCGTACGGACCCGTGAGGGCCATCTTCTGGATCTCGAGGGTGCCGACGTCGTCGCCGCCCGGCGAGCGCTGGAGGTCGAGGGCCGTCGCGTCGGTCTTCGTGCGGGCGAGCGAGCGGCGGACGGCGAGGGCCATCGCGGCGGGGAGCGCCTTGGCGAGCGA
Organism: Sanguibacter biliveldensis; assembly: GCF_033798665.1. Classification (NCBI taxonomy): domain Bacteria; kingdom Bacillati; phylum Actinomycetota; class Actinomycetes; order Micrococcales; family Sanguibacteraceae; genus Sanguibacter; species Sanguibacter biliveldensis. The sequence goes on along the minus strand of NZ_CP138359.1, from coordinate 1,003,434 downwards.
CTCGTCGTCGAGGTTCTTGTACATCGACATGAGCGCGTTGCGCTCGAGGAGGTACGACTCGCGGAAGTTGCCGAACTTCTTCATCGTCACGTGGTGCTTGTGGAAGGCCAGCGACGTCGGCACGTAGCGCATGCGCCACCCGAGGATGTTGAGGCGCCACCCGAGGTCGACGTCCTCGTAGAACATGAAGAAGCGCTCGTCGAAGCCCCCGACCTCGCGGTACAGGTCCGCCCGTACGAACATCGCCGCACCGGTGCCGAAGAGCACGTCCTTGGGGACGTCGAACTCAGCAGAGTTCGGCTTCTCGGCCTCGCGCTTGTAGCCCATGCCGTACCAGGTGAGCGATCCGTCGGCGTAGTCGATGAGCTCACCCGACCAGTCGAGGACCTTGCTCGCCACGGCGCCGACCTGCGCGTCGGCCTCGAAGGCCTCGACAGCTGCGCGGATCCAGCCCGCGTCGGGACGCGCGTCGTTGTTGATGAACGCGACGTACTCGCCCTTGGCGTGCGAGACACCGAGGTTGCACCCGCCGGCGAAGCCTGTGTTCGACCCGGCGTCGACCACGACAGCGTGCGGGACCGCGGCGCGGATGGCCTCGACGCTGCCGTCCTGCGAGTCGTTGTCGACGACGATCAGCTCGAACTTGTCGCGCGGCCAGTCGATCTCGTCGAAGTACCGCAGGCACGTGATCGTGTCCTCGGCACCCTTGTAGTTGACGAGGATCACAGACACGACGCCCGGCTGGACGGCATCCTTGGGCAGGGCGATCGCCTCAGGGTTAGCAGACACGCATCCTCCGGGGAGTGGTTAGGGTGCCGACCTGCGTCGGCGTAGCCTGGCGGGCAGACCACTCATCGTAACCGGGGCGACCGCCCTCCAGACCCGTTCTGTATTGTGACTCTGGCTGTCCACGCCCTCCTCGGACAGCACCGAGAGCGAAGGACACCATGACAAGCACTCCAGCGGACCGCGCGGCGACGCTCGCAGAACAGCCTCTGCGCACCGCGGGCCCCAGGCTCGGCTTCGCCTCCGGGACCCTCTCGTCGATCAAGGACATCGTCGCCCAGCGTGAGCTGCTCGGGATGCTCGTCCGTCGTGAGCTCAAGGCTCGGTACAAGGACAGCTCGCTCGGCTTCCTCTGGACGCTGATGCGCCCGATCGCGATGCTCCTCATCTACTACATCGCTCTGGGCAAGTTCCTGGGTGCGGCTCGCAACATCCCTGACTTCGCGATCTTCATCTACACGGGACTCACCGCGTGGGGTTTCTTCTCGGAAGCAGTGACGGCAGGGACCGGGTCGGTCATCGCCAACTCTGGTCTCGTCAAGAAGGTCTACCTCCCGCGAGAGGTCTTCCCCCTGAGCGCGATCGGCTCCGCCCTGTTCAACTTCGGGGTCCAGCTCATGATCCTGCTCGCCGCGACGGCTGTCGTCGGTCGTTTCCCGACGGGTACGCGCTGGGGCTACTTCTTCATGGCCACAGCCATCCTCGTCCTCTTCGGGACAGCCCTGGCGCTCCTCTTGAGCGCCTGGAACGTCTATCTCCGAGACATCCAGTACCTCGTCGAGATCTTCGTCCTCATCTTCTTCTGGGTCTCCCCGATCGTGTACTCGTGGGAGCTCTTCGCGAACCAGGTCGCCAACGAGACGCTCCGAGAGCTCTACCTGTCCAACCCCATCACCCTCGCCGTGCTCGGGTTCCAGAAGGCCTTCTGGGTCGCCGGTGACGGAAAGCCGTTCCCAGACCATCTCTACTCACGGATGGGCATCGCCCTCGTCGTAGGGATCGTGCTGCTCTGGCTCTGCCAGCGTGTCTTCGCCCGTCTGCAGGCCAACTTCGCCCAGGAGCTGTGATGACCACCGTCGTTCAGATCGAAGGTCTCTCGAAGCACTTCGTCCTCCGCAAGGAGAAGTCGCTCAAGGAGCGAGTCGTCAACTTCGGGCGGTCGCGCAAGCACCGCGAGGACTTCTGGGCGCTGCGGGACATCGATCTGCAGATCGAGTCCGGGACGACGCTCGGGCTCATCGGCCCCAACGGCTCGGGGAAGAGCACGTTGCTGAAGATGGTCGGGGGGATCCTGCAGCCCGACAGCGGTTCCGTGAAGATCCGCGGTCGGCTCGCCGCCCTCCTCGAGCTCGGCGCCGGCTTCCACCCCGACCTCACCGGCCGCGAGAACGTCTACCTCAACGCCTCGATCCTGGGCCTCTCACGGGTCCAGATCGACCGGTACTTCGACGCGATCGTCGACTTCTCCGGGATCGAGGCCTTCATCGACACCCAGGTGAAGTTCTACTCCTCAGGGATGTACGTCAGGCTCGCCTTCGCCGTCGCCGTGCACGTCGACCCTGACATCCTCCTCGTCGACGAGGTCCTCGCTGTCGGCGACGAACCGTTCCAGCGGAAGTGCCTCGAGCGCATCAGAGAGTTTCAGGCCGAGGGTCGCACGATCGTCATGGTCACGCACGGACTCGACCAGGTTGCCGAGTTCTGCGACCGTGCAGTGGTCCTCGAGAAGGGTCGCATCGTCACGGACGGGACCCCTCGGGAGGCCCTGCGCACGCTCCGTGCGGACTTCGAGGAGGTCCGCCAGGAGGAGGTCGAGCGCAGGCAGCTCGCCGAAGAGCACACGCTGAACCGGGCGATCGCCCGGTTCACGGGCATCTCCCTCGCCACCTCCTCGGGTGTCACCAGCTCGGCCGAGATCGCGCCGGGTGAACAGCTCACCGTCCTCATGGAGACCTTCACCTCGGGTGAGGTCACCGACTTCAAGATCGGCGTGGGGATCGCAACCCCTCTGGGCACCGTCCTGTGGAGCACGACGACCGAGCTGCTCGGAGACGAGGTCCCCCCGATGCGTGGCACAGGGATGTACCAGTTCGCCCTGCGGGACATCCCGCTCACGGCAGGCGAGTACACCATCCAGACGACGCTCAGCGGGCTCGACGGGCGCGAGATCCACCATGTGCCGGCAGCTGCTCAGTTCTCGGTCGACGACACTCTCTCCAGCATCGGCCCAGTCCGGCTCGCCGCCTCGTTCGACGTCCGGGTCTAGAGCGGGCGCACCACGCACGAGACCGCTCCGGTGTCCCCGGCGCCGAGGATCCCGAACCCGACGAGCCCCGTGCAGCCAGACTGGCTGCGCGGGGCTCGTCGGTTGCGGGCGGTGTCTTGTCTCTACTCGACCTGACGCGGGTCCTTGACCCACTCGTTAGGGATGATCGTGTCCTGGGCGAAGGAGCTGAGGTCCAGCACGAGCTTCGCGGGTCGACCCTCCGGGTGGCTGACCCAGGTGTCGTCGATGCTCCAGAGGTAGCTCGACATCCCCCCGCCCTGGGTCCCGAGGAGTGCGATGCACCCGACCGACAAGAGCTTCATGGCGGTGCCGCTCCTGGCAGACGTCAGGGTGAAGATCTTCGTCACCCCAAGACCTGCCAGCACGACGAAGACCGGGAGCACGACCAAGAGGTACCGGCCGCTCACGGCGAGCGGGATACCCAGCGTCCGGAAGTCGGAGTAGTTCTGCACGAAGAGCACGACGATGTAGAGCATGCAGGTGGACAGCAGGAGGAGCGCACCGCGGTGCCGCCGGAGCACACCCAGCGACACGAAGATCGCCACGAGCACCGCCGCGATACCGACGTAGAGGATCAACCCGGTGATGTGAGGTCCTCGGGACTGCACGATCGAGTCCTCGAACACCACGCCGTACCAGGTGGAGTTCTTCAGCATGAGCGGGATCCAGTGCGCAGTGAGGTACGCGAGTCCTCCCAGCACAGAGGGAGCAGCGTCGGGGAACGCAGCGTCGAGCTCGTAGTTCCGCGCCCACGGAGCGTGCATCGAGCAGATGGACAGCGGGTGCACGTCCAGGCAGTCCGGCATGATCGACCTGTACAGCAGCACGTTGCCGACGTAGCGCTCGACGACGAGGGCGACAGCGAGCACGGCACCGAGCAGGAGGGCGATGTTGGCCACCCGTCGGCGTCTCTCTCCGTCACCGCTGAGGAACGCTCGCAGGCTCCCGGGTGGGGTCTGCCCACGCACGGAGATCTGCCGGACCAGGACTGCGATCCCGGCGATCGGCAAGAACGGCAAGAACGTGTACTTGGTGACGGCCCCGAGCCCCGCCCAGAGCAGGACGAGAGCCCATTCGCGCGGTGCGAACTGGTCCGCCTTGTAGAGGCGGACCACGCTGCGCAAGAACAACGGCGTGATGAGGAAGATGAGGTTGTCATAGTTGACGAAGGCTGCGAGGAAGACGATGAGCGGGGTCGCAGCGACCACCGCCATGCAGACGTTCGCCAAGGCGCGGCTCGCACCCAGCTCCCGGAAGAGCCACCGCCACGCGAGGAGACCCAACGACACCATGGTCACGGAGACGAGCCGCAGGACGAGGAGCTGGCGTCCGTCGTTGAGCCCGACCAGCTCGGTCACCCGCCACGGAAAGCTCAGCAGGTAGTGGTAGAGGTAGGACCCGTACCGCTCAGCATCTCCGAGCGGGCCGTCGGCTGCGACCTGCGTGATGAACGGGGTCCACCGCCGGCTGAAAGCCTCGACCGCGGCAAGGTGGTAGGACTCGTCGTAGATGACCTTGGACGATGCAGCGGCGATGATCGCTGCCTGCGCAGCGAACCAGAGGACGACGACGACGGCGAACACACGGCTCCCGAGGCCTCTGACGACAGCCTCGGCTGCCCTCCTGCCCCGTCCCACGACTCCCGAAGGTGTGCCGGTCGCAGCGACTGCCAGCGACCGCCGAGACGGTGGAGCCTCTACCACAGGGGGTACTCCTTGAGCCCGTCAGGAGTGAAGAGGTCGCGGTCCGGGGTCGGCCACCGCTTGAACAGGAAGTCGACCTCGTACTCCTTCACCCGGGGGTCGCGGGTCTGGGACTCGAAGTGGAACATCGTCGCCTCCCACATCCACAGGAGCCGGTACCCCACGTGGCGCAGCTTTCTCGAGAAGTCGACGTCGTTGAAGCTCAGCGGGAGAGCCTCCGACATCCCTCCGACGAGCTCGTAGTCCTCCCGACGCAGTGCGATGCACGCACCGGTGAGCCCAGAGGCCTCGCGGTTGAGCCGGAGGTCGGAGAACTCGCCGAAGGCGTCGTGCGGCCACCCGAAGTACGAGTGGAAGACCACGTCCTTGAAGTAGATGTGCCCGCCGTGCTGGAGGGTCTTGTCGGGGAACCAGAGCCGTCCGCCGGTGAGGCCGACGTCGGGCTCCTCGAGCGGGGCGACGAGAGTCTCGACGAACTGGTCGCTGACCGCCTCGACGTCGTCGTTCATGAGGATGATGATCTCTCCCGACGACGAGAGGAACCCTTCGTTGCACTTCTTGCTGAAGTTGAACTCGCCCGCGAAGGGCACGAGGACCAGCTTGTCGCCGGCGATCACCTTGAGCTGCTCGAGCACGACGTCGGGCGTCGCCAGGTCGTAGACGACGACGATCTCGAGCAGGGGCATCTCCGTGTGCGCGAGGAGAGACCGGACGGCCTCGAGCACGAAGCACCGACGGTCGCCCCAGACGAGTCCGTCACCACCACGCGTCGGGATGATCACGCTGACCGAGCGGTCGAGGTTCGCCTCCCGCACGATCCTGTAGAGGCCCGGTGCGTCACCGAACTCGGCGACCGCCCGGATGCCCACACGGTCGAGGTGCTCCTGGACAGCCTTGCGTCCCGCCACCCACGCGTAGGGCTTGGCATCGGGGTCACCGGCTGCCGAGCCCGGCACGACCCGCCAGTGATAGAGGACCTTGGGGATGTGCACGACCTCACGGGCGCGCTCCGTCACCCGGAGGACGAGGTCGTGGTCCTGGGACCCCTCGAAACCCTCGCGGAAGCCACCCACCTCGCGCACGAGCGCGGTCCGCAGGACAGAGAGGTGGCTCGTGTACATCTGGTGCCGCAACCGCTCGGGCGACCACGTCGGCTTCCTGAACCTGTCGTAGAAGACACCGTCGTCCCCGACCTTGTCCTCGTCGGAGTACACGTAGTCGACCTCGGGCGTGAGGACGTCGGAGACCTGCTGCAGCGCGTTCGAGGTCACGAGGTCGTCATGGTCGACCAAGACGACCCACTCGCCCCCCACCTCGGCGAGCGCAGTGTTCGAGGCGGCGACGATCCCACCGTTGACCTCGCGCTCGATCACGCGGATGCGGTGGTCCGAGGCGGCCTCGGAGCGCATGAGCGACCGCACAGCATCATCGGGGGAGGCGTCGTCGACGAGGATGAGCTCCCAGTCGTCACACGTCTGGTCCTTGACCGACGCGATCATCTCTCGGAGTGCATCGAGGGGAGGAGCGTAGACAGGCGTGACGATCGAGAACAGCGGGGCGTCACCCGTACGAGGGCTCACCGGCCTCTCCGGATGATCCGCACCGGTGCCAGCGCCGCTCGGCCTATGCGCCACGTCGACGACCTGTAGATGGTCGCCCGGTCCTCGGCCACCTTCCCGAGCTCGGCGTTGAGCTTGCGGATCTTCCTCTCGAGGGCCGGGACCCGTGCACGGCTCGCCGCGTTCTCGGCCTCGAGGCCGATGATGTGGTCCTTCATCGTCAAGAGGCTGTGGCGATCGGCCCGGATGACCGCGGCCTTCTGGGTGTACTCGTCGTCGACAGCCGGCAGGGTGGCGGCCGGACGCACCTGGACGTCAGGACGGGTGTCCTCTGGTGTCCTCAACCGCGCGGTCACCACGAACTGGTACGCGTCGGCGTACGGTCGGCTCCGCACCCAGTCGACCACCTCGGGCGAGAGCACTCCCGAGGGGATGTGGATCTCGGTGGCCAGAGCGTCGACCACGGTGCTCCGCGCAGACTCGAGGACGTAGCCTGAGTCCCACAGGAGGTCCTGGAGCGTCTCGTACGTGAAGAAGCGGATGTGGGTGGCGTCGAGGAGACCGCGGTCAGCGTAGTTCCAGCGCCCGGCCAGCAGCGCGAGCCGCACGCTGCCGTGGGCCACGTTGGGGATCGACACCACGACCTTCCCGCCGGGAGCGAGGAGAGACGCGGCGGACCGCAGCGCAGCTGCGGGGTCGAGGAGGTGCTCGAGGACGTCGCCGAAGACGACGGTGTCGAAGGAACGCCCCGAGAACGCGTCGGCGAGCGTCACAGCGTTGAGGTCGGCGACCACCAGCTGGTCCAGGTGAGCACGGGCAGCCTCAGCAGCCTCGGTGGAGTACTCGATACCGCTCACCGTGCAGCCGTTGCGACCGAGCGCTTCTGCCAGGTAACCGGTCGCGCACCCCACATCGAGGACCGTCTTGTCGGACCCCACCTCTTCGACGATGAGTGTGTGACTGATGTTCGCGTCGGACGAGTCCACCACGGCTTCGTATACGGTCACGCTCAAGGCTCCCTGGGTCGAGGCACCGAGCGCAGATCACCCCCGGTCTGTCCACAGGATACCGTCTCGCGCCCCGCCGACCAGATGCGTCCGGTGGACCTTCGTCAGAGAGGACGGAGCGCCTCTGCACGTCGTCGGCAGGAGATGCGGCCAGATGTCGACCGTTCTGTAGGCTTCCACTAGTCAATCCCGCCCAGGAGGAACCCTCATGCGTCTGCTCGTCACCGGCGGAGCCGGCTTCATCGGCTCGAACTTCGTCCACCAGACCGTCCGCGAGCGTCCGGACGTGCAGGTCACGGTCCTGGACGCGCTCACCTACGCGGGCGACAAGACGTCCCTCGCGCCGGTCGCCGACAAGGTCACCCTCGTCGAGGGCGACATCACGGACGCCGAGCTCGTCGACCGCCTCGTGGGCGAGTCCGACCTCGTGGTCCACTTCGCGGCCGAGTCGCACAACGACAACTCGCTGTCGAACCCGTGGCCCTTCGTCCAGACGAACCTCATCGGCACCTACACGCTGCTCGAGGCCGTCCGCAAGCACGGTGTGCGCTACCACCACATCTCGACCGACGAGGTCTACGGCGACCTCGAGCTCGACGACCCTGCGAAGTTCACCGCCGACACCCCGTACAACCCGTCGAGCCCCTACTCGTCGACCAAGGCCGGTTCCGACCTGCTGGTCCGCGCGTGGGCCCGCTCCTTCGGCATCCAGGCGACGATCTCGAACTGCTCGAACAACTACGGGCCGTACCAGCACATCGAGAAGTTCATCCCGCGTCAGATCACCAACCTCATCGACGGCATCAAGCCGCGCCTCTACGGCAAGGGTGAGAACGTCCGCGACTGGATCCACGTCGAGGACCACAACTCGGCCGTGTGGGCGATCATCGAGAAGGGCCGCATCGGCGAGACGTACCTCATCGGCGCCGACGGCGAGAAGAACAACCTCGAGGTCGTCGAGACCCTCCTCGAGATCTTCGGCTTCGCCAAGGACGACTTCGACCACGTCAAGGACCGCCCGGGCCACGACATGCGCTACGCGATCGACTCCTCCAAGCTCCGTGACGAGCTCGGCTGGGAGCCGGCGTACACCGACTTCCGCTCCGGCCTAGAGGCGACCGTCGAGTGGTACAAGGCCAACGAGGCCTGGTGGCGCCCGTCGAAGGACGCGACCGAGGCGAAGTACGCCGCAGCCGGTCACTGACCGCACGGCCTTCCCCGCTCCCTGAGGGGCGCGGAGAGGGCAGCCAGGTACGACGAAGGGCCCCGGTCACCCGGGGCCCTTCGTCGTACCTCTGTCTCCACCACGTCGTGGTGGGCCGCGTCCGGACCTGGCTCGGACCTGAGGACCGCTGTCGGACGGTCAGACGCCGGTGACCGCGGTGCCTTCGCCGATGACCACCCGCGGCACCCCGGCCCAGACGGCCGGGTCGGTGATGCGGCGGCCGTCCACGATCAGCCGCAGCCCCGGCACCTGCGCAGGGGTCAGCGTCGAGTACTCCGCGTGGTCGGCCTGGACGATCGCTACGTCGGCGGACTCACCGTAGGAGTACGCGTCGAAGCCGTGCGCCGCGAGCTCGTCGTCGCTGTACAGCGGGTCGTGGACGACCACCCGCGCCCCGCGGGCGCGGAGTGCCTCGACCGTCGCGAAGACCCCGGAGAACGCGGTCTCCTTCACTCCCCCGCGATACGCGGCACCGAGCACGACGACGCGCAGCCCGTCGAGCGACCCGAGCAGGCTCTCGGCCTGCGCGACGACGCGCTCCGGCACCGCGGCGTTGACGGCGCGCGCCTCGCGGACGATCGACGCGTCGGGGTCGACCGAGAGGTACAGGCGCGGGTACACCGGGATGCAGTGCCCGCCGACGGCGATGCCGGGACGGTGGATGTGGCTGAAGGGCTGGGAGTTGCACGCGTCGATGACGGAGTACACGTCGATGCCGACCTTCTCGGCGAAGGCGCCGAACTGGTTGGCGAGGCCGATGTTGACGTCGCGGTACGTGGTCTCGGCGAGCTTGGCCATCTCGGCGGCCTCGGCCGACCCGAGGTCCCACACGCCGTTGGCCCGGGCCAGGTCGGGGCGCTCGTCGAAGGTCAGGACAGACTCGTAGAACTCGCGGGCGCGGCGCGCACCCTCCTCGCTCAGCCCACCGATGAGCTTGGGGTACTTGCGCAGGTCGGCGAACACCCGACCGGTCAAGACACGCTCGGGAGAGAACACCAGGTGGAAGTCCGTGCCCTCGGTGAGGCCGGAGCCTTCTTCGAGCATCGGCTTCCAGCGGCCGCGGGTCACCCCGACCGGCAGGGTGGTCTCGTAGGAGACGAGCGTGCCGGCTGTGAGGTGCTCGGCGAGCGACCGGGTGGCGGCGTCCATCCAGCCGAAGTCCGGTGCGGCCGTCGCCTCGTCGACGAAGAGCGGCACGACGAGGACGACGGCGTCGGCTCCGGGGATCGCGTCGGCGTAGTCGGTCGTCGCACGCAGGCGGCCCGCAGGGACCAGCTCGGCGAGCTTCTCGGCGAGGTGCGCCTCGCCCGGGAACGGCTCGGTCCCGGCGTTGACCAGGTCGACCACGGTCTGGTTGACGTCGACGCCGACGACGTCGTGCCCCTGGTCGGCGAACTGGACGGCCAGCGGGAGACCGATCTTGCCCAGGGCGACTACGGCGATGCGCATGCAACATCCTCACGACGAGCGGCTTGGCCCTGCGCAGGACGGCAGCAGGGCTCCCAGCAGGATACTGCTGCGCACCCTCCGGGCCTCATCGGGCCTGCGCACCCTCGGGGCTGCGAGGCTGCGCAGGGCTGCAGGAACCTCCGGGCGTGGGCGTAGGCCACGACGGCCGCTGCGTCGCAGCAGCGGCTCCCCGGTCGCGACGGCCCCCGGCACTCTGGCTCAGACGAGGACCGACGCCGCCATGAGCCGGAGCGGCGCCTCGCGCGCCGCGATCCTGCGCAGATCCCGCGGGACGAGCGTCGCCGGACGGCCGTGGCGTCGCCGGGCCCGCCCGAGAGCGAGCATCTCGTCCACGGGGACCGACACATCGACGACCGCGTCGAGGACCGCCCTGTCGGCCCGCGACAGGACGGCTTCGCACCCGGGGGCTGCGTCGAGGACAGCCGCTGCGACGCGGGCCAGCGACGCCCGCTCGACACCGTCCCAGAACTCCGCCTCGCGGTTGCCGAGGACGCCGAACACGTGGATACGCAGCATCTTGGTGCAGACCGCAGCCCGTTGCCGCGCCGCGAAGCCGTGGAACCAGTCGGCCTGCACGATCCGCAGCACGAACTCGAGCTCGTCTGCCACGGGCCGGGAGACGTAGGTGATCCGGTCACCGGCATCGTCCTGGACGAGGTAGGCCGGGCCGCGCCTGTCGAAGGCGATCGGGGCGCCGCTGAACCAGAGCCGGGTCACGACCTCGACGTCCTCGCCGACCTCGAGCCCCGGCGTAAAGCGCACGGCGAGGCGGTCGAGGGTCGCTCGCTCGATCAGCCCGAGCGGTGCGGACCTGTAGCTGAGGCGGTCCCGCACACCGTCGAGCCCTGTGCTGCGGAACGGTCTCGCCGGTGGCGTGGGGACGACAGCACCCGTCCCGGCCCCGCCGGCCCCCGCGTGCGCGAGCCGCGCGACGACGACGGCTGCTCCGGTGCGCCTCTGGAGGGCGACCCACGAGTCCAGCGCCCCCGGGGCGAGCCTGTCGTCCGACCCCATGACCGCCACGAACCGTGCGGTCGCGGCGTCGAGCCCGAGGTTGAACGGCCCGGCTGGGCTCCGGGTGCCGTCGCTCAGCGCGAGCACCCGCACGCTCGACCAGGGCGGCACGACCACGGACTCCAGGTTCGCCTGGACGAGCGCAGGTTCCACGTGGTGAGCGACGACCGTGACCCGGACCGGCGTGCGGCAGTCGAGGGCCGACGCCACGGCCCGCGCGACGGGACGCTGGGCGGTGTGCACAGCGATCACGAGGTCGACCACAGGCTCTGTGCCGTCGGCTGCGCCCGCATCGTCCGGGCTCGAAGACCCTGTCGGGCTCATCGGCTGCGCTCCTGGACCGCGAGCGCGTACGCGTCGGTGTAGCCGCGCTGGACGGCCTCGGCGGAGAACCTGTCGCCGATCGTCCCGGCGATGTCCTCGGCGCTCAGACCAGCCGTCGCTGGGGCTACCCGCTGGACTGTCGAGGCGTAAGCGTCGACGGTCTGCTCCGCGACGAGCGCTCCGACGTGCGGCTCGATGTACTCGCCCTGACCGCCCGTCGCCCCGACGACCACGGGGCGCCCGTGCACGAGCGCCTCCGCAGCCGAGACGCAGAAGTTGTCCGCCTTGGTGGGAAGGAAGAACAGGTCGGCGGCGTCGAGGGCTGCGCCGACGCCGGCTGTGTCGACCGACCCGAGGAGGGTCACCTCGTCGGAGACCCCGAGGCTGGCCGCGAGCGCCAGCACGTCGTCGTGCAGGGGTCCGCTGCCTGCCCAGGTGAGCCGCGAGGCCAGGCCGCGGCGCCCGAGCTCCGCGACCACCTGGACGGCCAGCAGCGGGTCTTTGCGGTCGACGAGCCCGCCGACCCCGACGAGCTCGAGCGGGCGCCCCTCGAGCGGCCGGCGCGGTGCGAGGTCGTCGACGGGCGGGACGATGCAGGGCACGAGGGTCGTCGGTCCTCGCCGCACAGCGCGGACAGGTCGCGCGAGATAGTCGCAGACGGCGGTGACGACGTCGGGACGGCACAGCAGCTGCTTGAGCCCTGGGAGCGCGAGCCGCCAGGCGCGAGGCAGCGTGGAGGGGGTGGTCAGACCGGACCAGTGCTCGGTGTGCACCCAGGGGCGGTCTGGACGCCGGACCGTGAACGGCAGGAGCGTGGGGAACGCCATCGTGTGGACGAGGTCTGCGCGGTCGATCAACGGGTCGAGGGCCCGGCGGGCGGCTGCCACCTGTTCGGGGCGCTGGGGCGACATGACGAACCTGCGGACGGTGATCCCGTCGCGGTCGACGGTGTCGGCGCCGCCGGCCTCGACGGTCGAGCGGTCGGCCAGGTGCGGTGCGACGAGGTGCACGACCTCGACGTCGTCGTGCCGGGCGATCGCCCGGACGTCCTTGTCGACGAAGGTGCCCATGGTCGGGGAGGCGTCGCTGGGGAACCAGGTCGTCACGGCGAGGATCTTCACGTCGGCGACGCTACCAGCGAGGGCGAGCGTCGAGGCCGGTCGTGCGCTGCTCGGCGCGGGACCGGGACTGCTCCCTGCGTAGACTCGTCGACCGTGAAGATCCTCTCGGTCGTCGGCGCCCGTCCGCAGTTCGTCAAGCTCGCCCCGATCGCGCACGCTGCGGCCGCGCGCGGCGTGGAGCACGTGATCGTGCACACCGGTCAGCACTACGACCCGATGCTCTCGGACGTGTTCTTCACGGACCTCGGCATCCCGGCGCCTGACGTGCACCTCGGCGCCGGGTCGGGCTCCCACGGTCAGCAGACGGGTGCGATCCTCTCGGCGATGGACGCGGTGCTCGAGGAGGCACGCCCCGACTGGGTGCTCGTCTACGGAGACACCAACTCGACGCTCGCCGGGACGCTGTCGGCCGTGAAGATGCACCTGCCCGTCGCTCACCTCGAGGCAGGCCTGCGCTCCTTCAACCGCGCGATGCCCGAAGAGCACAACCGTGTGCTGACCGACCACGCCGCCGACGTGCTGCTGGCCCCGACCGAGGTCGCACGCCAGCACCTGGCTGCAGAGGGGCTCGCGGACCGGACCGTCGTGGTCGGTGACGTGATGACCGACGTCCTGCACACCGTGCGCGACTCGCTCACCGGCGCCCCTGCCTCGGTGCTCGCGACCGCCGGTGTCGAGGCCGGCGAGTACTACGTCGCGACCATCCACCGGGCCGAGAGCACCGACGACCCTGAGCGTCTCGCGGAGATCGCGCGCAGCCTCAAGGCGCTCGACAAGCCCGTCGTGCTGCTGGCGCACCCGCGGCTCGTGGCCCGCTCCGAGTCCTTCGGCATCGACTGGTCCGGTGGGTCGGTGCGTCTGCACGCCCCGCTCCCCTACCCCGAGCTGCTCGCTGCGACCATGTCGAGCGCGGGTGTCGTCACCGACTCGGGCGGCCTGCAGAAGGAGGCCTTCCTGCTGCGCGTCCCGTGCACGACCGTGCGCACCGAGACCGAGTGGGTCGAGACGGTCGACCTCGGGTGGAACGTCCTGGCGACCACCGCGGAGGAGATCCTCGCAGGCGTCCAGCGCCCCGCGCCGACGCCGACCGACGCGACGCCGTACGGCGACGGACATGCGGCCGAGCGAGTCGTCGAAGAGCTGCTGCGCCGTACGCACGGCTGACCTTCAGGTCTCTTCGCCGGCATCGCCGCATCACCCGACCCGGCTTTCCGTCACCTCCTCGTAGACCTCGCGACCCTGTCGGCCCCGTCGATCTCGCGGCCAGACGCCCCGCAGCCCACACCGGCCACGGGGCGTCTGTCGTCCCCAGACGAGCGCCGGTTCCTGGAGGCACGGGTAGGGCCTCGGGTTTCGAACGCATGTTCGACATGATTCAGGAGTCAGAGCCGGTGGGACCACCACCGGCACCCACACCTGAAGGAGTGAGATGAACGATCTCCACAGAGCCGCGGCGACAGCCGTCCTCGCGGCAGCAGGACCCTGGGGCGGCCACAGCAACGGGAACATCCCGCTCTCAGCACTCACCACGCTGAGCTGGGCACCAGGACACCGACTGCGCAGCGACGCTGCCGCAGCGTTCGAGTCGCTCAACCAGGCCTACCGCGCCAGGTTCGGGACCAGCATCTCGATCACGGACTCGTACCGGACCCTCGCCGCACAGCAGCACCTCTACGAGACCAAGGGCCCAGGCCTGGCAGCCGTGCCCGGCACCTCCAACCACGGGTGGGCCCTCGCGGTCGACCTCGGCGGAGGCATCAACAGCTTCGGCACCGCCCAGCACGTCTGGATGGTCGCCAACGGCCCCGCCTACGGATGGATCCACCCCACCTGGGCCCGCCAGGGCGGCGGCCGCGAAGAAGCCTGGCACTTCGAGTACGACGGAAACACCACACCCACACCACCTACGGAGGAAGACATGCCACTCACCGACACCGACATCGCCAAGATCTGGGCCTACAAGAACGCCGCGATCAACGGCACCCGCGACGTCTACGGGGTCGTGACCGACACCCGGAACCAGACGGCTGCAGTCTCCCGTGGGGGCAAGGACGTCAGCCTCCGCCAGGAGATCGCCGACACGAAGACGGCTGTCCTGACCCTCGTCTCCGACATCTGGGGCGTGAAGCCGACGGGCACCTCGACCTTCGGCGAGATGCTCATGCACATCAAGATGCGCCTGAGCAACGGCACCGCCCCCCAGGCGGCTGGTCTGTCGGAGGTCGCCGACCTGCGCAAGGAGATGCTCGCGGGCTTCGCGGAGATCAAGAAGTCCCTCTCCGCCTGACGTTCTCCCGGTGCGCCCAGCCGCCCGGCAGGCGCACCGGGCAGCTCTGCCTCTCACTGCCTTGGTCGGCGGATCGCTCGAAGAGTCACTCCTACGACGGTTCGTGCAGGAGCCTCTCGACGGCGTCGGTCCACCCCTGAGACTGGACCTCGGCCGAGAGCTCCCGCGCGTTCGTGGCAGACGCCTGCCGCCACCGCCCCACGGCGGCAGGCGAGAGCTCGTCCAGCACCGCGGCGAACCCCGCTGCGGTGAAGTCGGCCGTCACCGCACCGAAGCCCCGCGCCTCCACCTCACGAGCCATCTCCGGGCTCGGCCCGACGATGACGCCGAGCCGGGCCTGGACGTAGTCGAAGAACTTGTTGGGCAGCGTCCACTCGTAGTTGATGTTCACGGGCGGGAGCACGAACACCCCGACGTCGTAGCCGTTGAGCGTCCGCATCAGGTCGCGGTACGGCACAGGGTCCAGCACCCGCACGCGCGTCGACCCCGCGCACCTGGCGCGAAGCTCGTCGCGATACGCCTCGTCGTTGGGCATGAGCAGCAGGTCGAGCGTCACGGGCGTCGTGGACTGCTCGACGCCGTCGATCATCACCTCGAGATGCCTGTTGCGCTGGGCGTTGCCCGAGTGGACCAGCCTGATCGGCGAGCCCACCTCGCCCGGAGCGAGGTCTGCGTACGGCGCGGCGTTCGTCACCACACCGACCGGGAACCCGAGCTCCCGGGTGTACCGCTCCGCGATGCCCTGCCCGACAGTCGTCACCGACGCCGCCCTCGACACGAACCTCCGGCAGATCCACCGGATGTACGGCGCCACGAACCAGCGCCATCGCGGCAGCTCGCTGTTCTGCCCAGGGGCGTACTCGTGCAGGTCGGCGTGCACCCCGCGACGCGGTTGGAGGGACAGCGCGAGCGGGACCGTGTCGACGTCGTCGGCGAGGACCGCGTCAAACTCCCCCACGGGCAGCACGCTGCGTGCGTAGGCGACAGCGGCGTTGCCCCAGTAGACGCGCGAGTACTGCCGGGCCAGCAACCATCTCGGGTCTTTGCGCCACGCGAGCAGCTCGGCCGGGACCTCGTAGTGCCTCACGACGCCCTCGGGTGCCGGACCGTAGCCGCAGGTCGTCACGTCGTAGCGGTCGGCGAAGAGCCGCACCTGCTTGAGGACGCGCGCGTCGTCGGCGATCGGCGAGAACGACAGGACGAGCAGCGACGGGCGACTCACGCGGCACCTCCCTCGACGAGCGCGTCGACTGCACGCTCCCACCCGGCGACCTCGATCTCGGCCGAGAGCTCCCGGGCGCGGGCGTGCGCCGCTGCCTTGAAACCTCCGACAGTGTCGCGGTCGAGGGAGGTGAGCACCTCCGCGAGCGACTCGACCGAGAAGTCGGGCGACACGACCCCCACCCCCCACTGCTCGACGCGCCCCGCCATCTCGGGCGACGGCCCCACGACCACCCCGAGCCGCGCCTGCACGTAGTCGAAGAGCTTGTTCGGCAGCGACCACCGGATGTTGAAGTTGACGAAGGGGAACACCGCGAGCCCCACGTCGTAGCGGTTGAGCGTCTCGACCAGCTGCGCATAGGCGACAGGCTCGTGGAACCTGACGCGGCCGCGAGGGTCGGCGGCGGCGCGCTCGCGCAGCTCGAGCAGGTGTGCGGGGTCGTTCGGCATGAGGAACAGGTCGAGGGTGACGTCTGCAGGGGTCGCGTGGACCGCGTCGACGAGCAGGTCGAGCCGACGTTTGCGCTGCGCGACGCCGCTGTGGACCAGCCGGAGGGGTCCTTCGTCGACCGTCGGCACGGGGCCCGGCTCGAGGTCGTGGAACGGCGCCGCGTTGGTCACGACCCCTGCCTCGATGCCGAAGACCCGCCGGTACTCGGCCGCGATCCCGTCGGCCACCGTGGTGACCGACGCCGCACGCGTGACGTACCGGCGGCAGATCCACGCCTTGTACGGCGCGATCCGCTTCTTCCACGCCGCGTTCTCGTCGTGCTGGGCCGGTGCGTACTCGTGCAGGTCCGCGTGCACGCCGTAGGTCGGCGCGAGACCCACCGCGACGGGGACCGCCTCGACGTCGTTGGCGAGCACCATGTCGAAGCGCCTGCCGCGCAGCGACCGTCGTGCCCAGGCGACCGCAGACGTCGACCAGTACGCCCTGCTGTACCAGCGGGCGGTGATGAGCCTGCCGTCGACGTCGGTCGCCGAGAGCCCGGCCGGCACCTCGACGTGGTCGACGACGCCCGCAGGAGCCGGCCCGAAGCCGCAGGTCGTCACGTCGTAGCGGTCCTTGAACAGCTCGACCTGCTTGAGCACCCGGGCGTCCGCGACGATCGGCGAGAAGGACAGGACGAGCAGAGAGGCTCGGGTCATGGTGACTCCGTCCGAGGTCGGCGGGTGAGGGAGGCGTAGCGCTCGGAGAGCTCGGCTGCGCTGCTGGCGATGCTGCGGTGGGCGACCGTGAAGTCGCGCGCGGCCTGGGACAGGTGCCGCCGAGCAGTCGGGTCGAGCCGGAGGATCTCCCCGACGGCCCCCGCGAGCGCCCGGGTGTCACGCTCGGGGACGAGCGTCCCGGTGGTCCCGTCGTCGAGCATCTCCGGCGCGCCGCCGCTCGCGTAGACCACGGCGGGGACACCGCAGGCCTGGGCCTCGAGCGTCACCAGACCTGCTGCCTCGCGCCACTCGCCGTCCTGCTGCGTGGGCAGGACGAACACGTCCGCCCGGCGCATGGCGTCGCGGACGCCGGCGCGGTCTCGCATCCCCTCGAGGGTGATGTGCGGGTGCTCGGCGACGGCCGCACGCACGAGGGCCTCCTGAGACCCGGCGCCGACCACCCGGAGCCTGTGCGGGACGCTGCGTGCGAGGTCGACCGACGCCGCGAGCGCGTCGGCGACCCCTTTACGTCGTTCGAGGGCCCCGAGGAACAGCACCTCAGGGAGGTCGTCGCGCACGCTGTCGCGCGGTACCGGCACGTCGAGCAGCTGGTCACCGGTCGCCGGTCGCGCCTCGGTGCCGTCGGGGCCGGCCGGTGTGAAGAAGTCCGTGTCGACGCCCTGGTAGTGGACCTCGATCTTCTCGGCAGGGTACCCACGACGGACCGCCTCGCCTGCCAGCCATCCGCTCACGGCGAGCAGGGTCGTCGCGCGCTCCCCGCAGGTGCGCAGGTTGCGGGCCGTCACCCACGTCCAGAAGTCCCGGACCGCGTCGGACCGGCGGAACACGTCGTAGCCGTGGAGCGTGGCGACGAAGGGCACCCCCAGGTCGCGGGCGGCGCCGGAGCCCGCGAGGCTCCACGTGCCGAAGTGCTGGTGCACGAGGTCGGGCGCGAAGTCGCGCACAGCCCGGCGCTGCCGTCGGACCGCGGCGAAGGCCGCCGCGCTCCCCCGCAGGCCCGGGACCCCATAGGGGGTCGAGGTCTCCACGAGCGGCGCGACAGCAGGGTCGTCGACCTCGGCCGAGAGCGCGAAGAGGCGCCCGTCGACGTCGGGCATGTGCAGCAGGTGGTTCACGACGAAGTACGTGGGCGGGATCCGCACGGGTCCCGTCGTCACCGCGACGCGCGTCACCGCCAGAACCTGTCTGCCGCGTAGTACCGCAGCGTGCTCTCGCGGTCGAGAGCACCGAGCAGACCGGCAGGACCAGGTGGGAGCAGGCGCGCGAGCCGGCCGGACCGGGACCTGGCCGACGCAGCGGCGACGAGGGACTGCGGGGTCGAGGCAGGGTCGAGGCAGGCGTCGAGGACCAGCCGGTCCGCAGCCGAGAAGGGGCGCAGCACCCGCGGCGCGACGGCGACGAGGCTGCTCACGACGTCGCGCAGGTAGTCGGCCTCGCCGTCGGCCCAGAGGTCGACGGCGTCGCGCCGCCCGACGTTGTCGAGGACGTGGATGCGCAGCACCTTGATCGCCACAGCACGCTGGTACGCCCGAGGGAGCCTGGGGAACCAGTCACGGGCCAGCAGCGCCGTGTAGGGCGCCAACGACACCGCGAGCGGGCGGACCGTCGTGGTCACCCGAGTCTGGGCGTCGACACCCACCACGTACGCCGGGTCGTCCCACGCGAGGTCGATGCGCTCGGCGAGGTCCCACAGGCGCACCGTGAACGCGATGTCTCCGCCCACCTTCATGCCCTCGTCGAGACGCAGCCCGAGGTCCCCGAGGGACTCCCGACGCATGAGCCCGAGCGGGGCCGTGCGGTACGCCATCCGGTCCTTGACGGCGTCCAGCCGGGTCGTCCGGCGGGGACGGACGCGCGGGGTGTTGATGGGCGCCCCGCCCTGCATCGTCATCCGGGCGAGGACCATCTCGGCACCCGACTCCTCTGCACGGGCGTGCCAGGCCAGCAGCGCACCGGGCTCGAAGAAGTCGTCCGAGCCGATGATCGTCACGTAGGGCGCCGTCGCCGCGTCGATCCCCGCGTTGTACGGACCCGACGGGCTGCCGAGGCCGTCGCGCACCTCGAGCAGGCGCACGGAGCCACCGAGGTCGTCGGGGAGCACGGCGGCGACCTCGGACGCGTCGAGCTCGTGGCACGCGACAGTGACGCGCAGACGCCCGTCCGCGACGACCCGTCCCTCGGGCAGCGCGAAGACCGACCGGACGGTCCGAGCCACAGGCCTGCTGAGGTCGTGCAGCGCGACGACGACGTCGACGAGCGGGGCGGGTGCTCCCGCAGCGTCGAAGCCCCCGGCCGCCACGAGCCGAGCGGTCACGACCGGCCCGGACCTTCGAGCGCCGCGACGGCCAGCCGGAGGAGCCCGTCGACCTCGTTCTGCCAGGTGAGGGTCCGGGCCGCAGCAGCCGAGGCCGCACGGTACGTGCCGGCGTCCGCGATGACGGCGGCGATCGCGTCGGCGGTGGTCTGCGCGTCGTCGATGTCGAAGACCTGGCCTGCACCCGTCGCGCTCACCACCGAGGCGATGTCCGGCAGGTCCGAGGCAGCGACGGGCAGCCCCGCGTGGATCGACTCGAAGAGCTTGTTGGGCAGGCTGAACCGCTGGTTGAGCGTCACGGGGCGGCTGAAGATCACGGAGGCGTCGGCGTCGCGCAAGGTCGCGGGGACCTCGTCCGACGGCACGATGCCGACGAAGTGCACCCTGTCGTCCAGTCCCGCCGCGGCCACCCGGGCGTCGAGCACCGCCCTGTAGGCCTGAGATCCGCGTCCGAGGAGCACGAGGTGCGTCGAGGGATCGAGCAGCTCGAGAGCGTCGAGGGTCTGCTCGATCCCGCGGTTGATCGTCACGGCACCGCAGTAGGCCACGACCCGCGTATCGGCGCCGAGCCCGGCGAGCTCGCGCAGGCGGCCCGTCGCAGCGGGGTCCGAGACCACGGGCGCCGGTCCCACCGGGACGTTCCGCACGAGGGTCGGGGCTGCCGCGAGCCTCAGCTCACGGTGGAGCCAGTCGACGATGCTGCCCGACACCGTCGTCACCCCGGACGCACGCGGGGCGAGCCGCTTCTCGACCCAGGCCTCCCACCGACGAGCCACCGGCCGAGAACCCGCCTTGACACGCGCGGTCCAGATCTCGTGCGCGTCGAAGATGTACGGCGTCCCGAGGGATCGACCGGCGAGCCACGCGGGGAGCAGGGTGTCGGCGTCGTTGGCGTGGACGAGGTCTGGCCGCCAGCCCCGCAGAGACCGGACCGCGCGCAGCTGGAAGGAGCCCAGCCGGACCGTGTAGTGCATCCGCATCCACAGGCCGACCACGCGTGCCTTGAGACCGGCGGGGACGGCAGGCGTCGAGCGCGGCGTGCTGTGGGTCGTCGACCCTGCCGACGGACCGAGGTCGCCGTCCTGAGGGCTGCGGGTCTGGGCGGTCGCCTCAGTCCGCGCGTCGCTGGTCGTCGGAGCGGTCGGCCCGGCCGTCACCGATCGTCGGGAGCCTCGACGGAGAGCACCGCGGGCCCGGGCCACGACCTGGCGAGCCGTGCTGCCCAGCCGTGGCAGCGTGTGGTCGAGCTCGACCAGGGGCAGCCGCTCGACCTCGATCCCGCCGTCGAGGACGGTCAGGCCCGGCTCCTTCCCCTCGAAGGTCCCGAAGGCCACGACCCGCACCGCAGCGCCGGCGGCGGCATAGCTGTACGCCGTCTTGAGCACCCGGGTGTCGACCGAGAAGTCGTTGTAGACGAGCAGCGCGACGCGCGGGGCGCGCCCGTCGACGCTCGGCAGCTGGCGCAGGTTCTCGAGCCTCACAGGATCCCTCCGTCGACCTCTCCGGCCAGCCCGGCGAGAGCCGCCTGGGCTGCGAACTCAGGGACCGCAGCGACGAGCTCGTCGAAGGTCCCCCGGGCGACGATCCGCCCGTCTTTCATGAAGCACACCTGCTGGCTGGTCCGGATCGTCGAGAGCCTGTGGGCGACCGAGATCACCGTGATCTCCCCCGCCAGCTCGGCGATGGCCTGCGACACGTCCGCCTCCGTCTTGGTGTCGAGAGCGCTCGTCGCCTCGTCCATGACGAGCACGAGCGGGTCGACGTAGAGGGCCCGGGCGATCCCGATGCGCTGGCGCTGCCCACCCGAGAGCGCCATGCCCCGGTCGCCGATCCGCGCGTCGAGACCACCCTCACGGGCCTCGATCACGTCGAGCAGCTGGGCACGGCGCAGCGCGTCCCGCACCCGCTCGCGGTCGTAGTCCTCGGTCCACGTCAGGGCGACGTTCTGCGCGACGCTCGCGTCGAAGAGCGAGACGTCCTGCGGCACGTAGCCCACGCGTGAGCGCCAGGCCGCGAGGACGTTCTCGAGCGGCTCGCCGTCGAGCTCGATCTCCCCCTCCGACGGCACGAGCAGTCCGAGCAGGATGTCCACGAGGGTCGTCTTGCCCGAGCCTGACGAACCGACGAGGGCGAGCGAGCTGCCCATCGGCAGGGACAGGTCGACCCCGGTGACCGCAGGGGTGCTCGAGCCCGGATAGGTGAACTGGACACCGCGCAGGTCGAGGCTCAGCGGCTGGTCGGCGATCGGGTCCTTGCCGACCCGCTCGGCGTTCTCGATGTAGGACTTCGACGCGGTGATGTCGTTGATGACGGCCCGCACGTGCGGGATCGTCGAGGCGGTCTGCGTGACCACGGCCTGGAAGGCCGTGAGCGCTGGGACCATGCGGAAACCGGCGACGCCGAAGAAGGCGACGGCGCTGATCGCTGCGGCCTCGCCGCCGGTCGCGTAGGTCACCGCTCCGATCAGCAGGAAGCCCCCGACGAGCGCAGCCTCGAGCACGTAGCGCGGGAGCCCGCCGAGGAACGAGAGGTTCGACCGGGCCCGCGTCGTGTGGAGGCGGTTGGCGTGCACCACCCGAGCCACCTCGGGAGCCTGCCCCCGCAGGGTGATCTCCTTGAGGGCGCCGACCATCTCGGTCATGAGGCTCGCAACCCTGAAGGAGTAGTCCCGGTTGACACGTCCGGCGATCAGCGCACGCTTGGACACCCCGAAGTACAGCGTCCCGGCGATGACGCCGAGGTACAGCAACGTGATCCCGGCGGTGAGCGGCTGGACGATGATGAGCATCGTCAGGACCGCGAGGAAGGTCGTCACGAGCGACGGGAGCGTCGACACCGGGAGCAAGAACCCCGAGGTCGCGTTGGCGATCCCGACGTCGGCGAGCCGCACGAGCTGCGCGGTGTTGCGCTTGAGCCGCTCGGTCCAGGGGGCACGGATGTAGGCGTCGAAGAGCTGGTCCCCGATCTCGAGCTCGTAGACCGCGAAGCGTCGGGTCGCGACCCACTGGAGCGCCACAGCGACGACTCCCTTGAGCACGATGAGCAACGAGATCGCCGCGAGCACCCAGACGACAGAGTCGCGCTGGATCTCGCCGACCAGGGGCAGCGGGATCCCCGAGCCGTCGGTGTCGACCATCGCCGCGAGGGTGATCGCGAGCAGACCGAGCGCGGCGATGTCGAGGAGCGCGAGAGCGCTCGTGGCGACCACGTAGAACCCCAGGAAGCGTCGCGCCTTCGCCGGCAGCAGAGGCAGCACGTCCTGCAGGGTGCGCCAGATGAGTTTCACTGTGCTGGGGTCCTTCGGGTGAGGGCTGGTGGCCGGGGCTCGCTGTCAGGTGGGACGCCCGGCCGTCGACCAGACGCTGCGACGGAGGCGGTCGAGGCACGGTCGGAGCCCCACCATGGTCACACGCCGCTCAGTCGGGTCGGGTCGCAGACCGTACGACGGCGGCTGCGAGGTCGCCGGCCCTCTCGGACGACGCGTTGCTCCGGACCCACTCTCCGAGACGCCGCCGGGTGCCAGCGTCCGGACCGCCCGCGACGAGCATCGCCGTCATCGCCGCAGCAACCTCCTCGACGTCGTACCCGGTGACGGTCCCGAGCGCGTTCTCGCTGATGACGGGTCCCGCCGGCCCAGGTCCGGCGTACAGCACCGGGGTCCCGCAGGCGACGGCCGCGAAGACCTTGGTCGGGAAGGCGAAGTCGTAGCCCTGGCCAGGGCGCAGGCTGACGAGCGCACCGTGCGCTCCTCGGAGCCACGCGGCGGCGCCCTCGGGTGGCGCGGCCTCGACGAAGGACACGGCTCCGGTGCTCTCCGGCCCCAGACCGAGCCCCTCGGCTGCCGCTCGCATCGCGGGCCACGCGCTGCCCTGACCGAGGAACACCACGCGGGCGTCAGGGACGGTCTGGCGGACGCGGGCGAGGGCGTCGACGAAGATCTCGGCCCCCTGCCACTCCGAGGCGGTCCCGGCGTACAGCAGGTAGGGCGCACCGTCGGCCTGCGGCTCGACGGGCCCGTCCGGGGTGAAGACCTCGGTGTCGGTGCCGTTGCGCACCACAGTGATCCGGGAGTCGTCGACGCCGAGCACCCGCAGCCTGTCGGCCACGCCCTCGGACACGGCGACGGTCGCACGGGCACCCCGCAGCGCCCAGCCCTCGAGAGCCGTGAGCAGCCGGACGACCACGGGAGGTGCGCCGGTGCTGGCGGCTGCGTCGGACCAGACGTCCGCCGCGTAGTAGACGTAGGGGACGCGGCGCAGCGCGCAGACCGCGCGCACGACCACACCTGTTGTGGGCGGCGGCTCGCTCACGACGACGTCAGGCCGTCGCGCGACGAGCAGGCGCAGGACCAGCGGCAGGTCGAAGCTCATGTACTGGACGTAGCCGCGCACCACACCGGTGGTGTCACGCAGCACGGGCCAGCGAGACAGCGTCACGCCGTCGGGCAGGTCGACCCCTGGGCCTGTGGGCGCGGTCCGAGCCACGGCGTCGGTGGGCCGGACCGTGAGGACCGAGACCGTCGCCCCGAGCCGGCGCAGCGCTCCGGTCAGCGCCCACAGACGGAACGACGCCGCCGCCGGCTCGGGAGCGAAGATCCTGCTCGTGAGCACGACGTGCGGACGTCGTCTGTCTGTGTGCCGTCTACCCAAGGTCGATGCTCTGCCCAGTGCGGGCTGACTCGACCATCGCCTCCGCGACGCGCAGGGTCTGCAGGCCCTGCTCGAGCGTGACGATGTCGTGACGGATACCCAGGACGGCGTCACGGAACGCCTCGTGCTCCACGCGCAGCGGCTCCCGCTTGTGCAGGGCGAAGCGCACGACGTCACCCTCGGAGACACCGCGGAACGCCGCGATCGAGTCCCAGGCCGTGGCGATGGTGCCGTTGGCGTAGAAGGTCAGGTCGGCGCTGCCGGTGTCCACGACGAAGGCGCCGCGCTCACCGGTGACCACGGTGACCCGCTCCTTCATCGGGGAGAGCCAGTTGACCGTGTGGTTGACGATCACGCCGTTGGCCAGGCGCCCTGTCGCGAGCACCATGTCCTCGAACTCGCGTCCGCTGCGGTGCGCAGTCTGGGCCGAGATCGACGCGTAGGTGCTCTGCGCGACCCAGGCGGTGAGGTCGATGTCGTGCGTGGCGAGGTCCTTGACGACGCCCACGTCGGCGATGCGGGCCGGGAACGGGCCCTGGCGCCGGGTGACGATCTGGTAGATCGCCCCGAGCTCGCCCGCGGCGAGGCGTGCGCGCAGCTCTTGCAGCGCCGGGTTGAAACGCTCGATGTGCCCGACAGCCCCGACCAGCCCCGCCGAGGCGAAGGCGTCGACGATCCGCTGCCCGGCCTCCCCGGTGCTGGCGATCGGCTTCTCGATGAGCGTGTGCACACCCGCCTCGGCGAGCGCCAGGGCGATGTCCTCGTGGTAGACCGTCGGCACGGCCACGACAGCCGTGTCGATGCCCGCCGCGATCAGCGACTGGATGTCTGGCAGCACCTCGAGGCCGCCGGCCACGCCGTGCGGGTCGCCCGCAGGGTCGGCGACGGCGACGAGGTCGACGCCCTCGGTCTCGCGCAGGACGCGAGCATGGTGACGCCCCATCGCCCCGAGTCCGATGAGCCCTGCGCGCAGCGTGCGCTGTGCGCTCATCAGGAGCCCGCCTTGACCGTCGCGGTGACCGCGGCGACGACGCGCTCGAGGTCTGCGTCCGTCAGCGAGGGGTGCACAGGGAGCGAGATGACCTGCTGGGCCGCCTCTTCGGTCCGCGGCAGGTCGAGCCCGGGCGCGTAGCGCGCGAGCGAGGGCAGACGGTGGTTGGGGATCGGGTAGTACACACCCGAGCCGACCTGGTGCTCCTCGCGCAGCGCGGTGACGATGCGGTCGCGGTCCTCTGCGACGCGGATCGTGTACTGGTGGTAGACGTGCACGGCGCCCTCGCGGACCGTCGGCACCGTGACCCCCTCGAGCCCGGCGAGACCGGCGTCCAGGTGCGCGGCGTTGGCCTGGCGCTGGGCAGTCCAGCCCTCGACCTTGGTCAGCTGGACGCGACCGATCGCGGCGTGCAGGTCGGTCATGCGGGCGTTGAAGCCGACGACCTCGTTCGCGTACTGCGTCTCCATGCCCTGGTTGCGCAGCAGGCGGATGTTCCGCGCGATCTCGTCGGTCGCGCACGAGACCATGCCACCCTCGCCCGAGGTCATGTTCTTGGTCGGGTACAGGCTGAACATCGCGAAGTCGCCGAAGGCGCCCACAGGCGTCCCGTGCAGCTGCGCACCGTGCGCCTGGGCCGCGTCCTCGTACAGCGCGATGCCGTGCTCGTCCGCGATCACGCGGAGCTCGTCCATCGCGGCCGGGTGCCCGTAGAGGTGCACGGGCATGATCGCCTTCGTGCGCTCCGTGATCGAGGCGCGCACCGAGGCGGGGTCGAGGCAGAAGGACACAGGGTCGATGTCGGCGAAGACCGGGGTCGCCCCGGTGAGCGCGACGGAGTTCCCTGTCGCGGCGAAGGTGAAGGACGGGACGATGACCTCGTCGCCCGGGCCGACGCCTGCAGCGAGAAGGCCGAGGTGGAGCCCGGAGGTGCCAGAGCTGACGGCGACGCACTGGCGTCCGCCCACGAGCCTGTCGGCGAACTCGACCTCGAAGGCCTTCACCTCAGGGCCCTGGGCGACCATGCCGGAGAGCAGCACACGGTCGACCGCGGCCCGCTCGTCGTCCCCGATGATCGGCTTTGCTGCTGGGATGAACTGAAGGCTCATCGTGTCACGACCTCTCTCAACGTCTCGTCCTCGTCAGCCTGGTACACGCGCCCCGTGACCGGGCAGGACCATCGTCCGTCGCCCTCGTCCACCAGGGGGTGGCCCGCGTGCCCGACCCAGCCGCGCTGCTTGGCCGGGACGCCCGCCACGATCGCGAAGTCGGGGACGTCCCGCGTCACCACGGCTCCGGCGGCCACCGTAGCCCACGCGCCGATGCGCAGCGGTGCGACGCAGACCGCACGGGCTCCGATCGACGCACCGGTCCCGACGTCCACACCGACCGCGTGCCAGTCCGAGGTGTCCTTGATCGAGCCGTCAGGGTTGACGGCCCGGGGGTACTGGTCGTTGGTCAGGACGGCGGCCGGGCCGACGAACACGCCGTCGGCGAGGGTCGCGGGCTCGTAGACCAGGGCGTAGTTCTGGATCTTGCAGTCCGAGCCCACCTGGACCCCGCTGCCGATGTAGGCACCGCGTCCGACGACGCAGCGCTCGCCGAGCGTCACGTCCTCACGCACCTGCGCGAGGTGCCAGACCTGCGACCCCTCGCCGATCGTCGCCCGCTCGTCGACATCCGCGGACCCTGCGACCTTGACGCCCATGCACCGTTCCTCGTCATCTCGAGAGCGCTGTCCCACCTGGCGTGGCGCCCGTCGTGAGCCTATCGGAGGTCAGATGGGAGAATGTCGCCATGCAGGCACCTGACTCGCCCTCGGCCGCACCCGGCCGCGAGCGCTACGCCGACGACTGGCTCGTCGTCCCTCTGTACAACGAGGCGACCGTGGTCGCCGAGGTCGTCGCCGGGGCGATCGGCACGTTCCCCAACATCGTCTGCGTCGACGACGGCAGCACCGACGGCTCAGGGGCTGCAGCCCGTGCCGCCGGGGCCACGGTCCTCACGCACGCCGCGAACCTGGGCCAGGGGGCCGCCCTGCAGACCGGGATCTCCTTCGTCTGCGAGCAGCCGGGCGCGCGCGTGCTCGTGACCTTCGACGCGGACGGGCAGCACCAGGTCCAGGACGCCGCAGAGATGGTCGACCTCATCGCCTCGGGCGAGACGTCGATCGTCTTCGGCTCACGGTTCCTCGACGGCCGGACGAAGCCCGGCCTGCTCAAGCGCACGATCCTCAAGTTCGCGGTGTGGTTCACCAAGCAGAGCACCGGGATGCGGCTGACCGACGCCCACAACGGCCTGCGGGCCATGACGGTCCAGGCCGCGCGCGGCGTGCACCTCCAGCAGGACCGTATGGCTCACGCGAGCGAGATCGTCCTCCAGCTCGGTCGGACAGGTCTGCCGTGGCGCGAGCACCCTGTCCACGTCCTCTACACCGACTACTCGCGCGGCAAGGGTCAGTCGATGTGGAACTCGGTCAACATCCTCGTCGACCTGCTCTTCAAGTAACCCTCCCCTCCCCGCTGCTCATCCAGCCCCCCCCCCCCGACCGAAGGAACCTCATGGGCGGACAGTCCGTGCTCATCCAGCTGATCCTCCTGGCAGCCGTCGCCGTCGTCGCCGTGCTGCTCACGCGGTCGACCGCCGGGGCACGTCACCAGGCGATCCGCCGGCTCGCCCTGGCGGCCTTCGTCGCGGCAGCCGTGCTGTCGATCGCCTTCCCGGTGTGGCTCTCGCGCGCGGCGAACTTCGTGGGTGTCGGTCGAGGGACAGACCTGCTCCTCTACGCCCTCGTCATCGCCTTCCTCAGCTCGATCGCGACGAGCCACCGCCGCATGAACCAGATGTCGCGCCAGATCACGCTGCTCACGCGGGAGCTGACGCTCTCCGAGGCGCGTGGGTCCCGCACCACCACGGCCGCCAGCAGCCCGGCAGCGTCCGCCGCGTCCGGCCCGGCAGAGGCTACGGGTGAGGTCTGCGACCCGCCCGCGAGCCGCTCAGCCACGACGGGTACGACGGCGTCGGCCCCGGGCCGCGCGTCTCACGGGGCGTCGGAGCCCGAGGTCCCGTAGTCTCCTGCCAGATCTGGGGAACCCTTCTCCACAATCCCTCCACCCTGCGGGCGCTCGGGCTTCTCCACGCCGGCGACCCCCCGCCCTAGGATGACTCATCGTGACCTCACCTGACTCCCGGACGCGAGCCGCTCGCCGAGCCGACGCCAGCCCCGCACGACGCGAGCGCCCGGCGCACGCCCGTCCCGCGCGCCGGCACAACATCGGCAAGGTCGTCGCACTCACCCTCGTCGGGGTCTTCGCCTTCACGGGCACAGCCGCAGGGGCCCTGTACTACAAGCTCGACCACAACATCGAGACCGTCGACCTCGAGGCGCTCACCGACGAGTCCGTCCGTCCCCCCACGGCCGAGCCCGACCCCGAAGACCCGAACGGCGGGGTGGCGCTCAACATCCTGCTCATCGGGTCGGACGCCCGCAACGGCGAGAACGCTGCGATCGGCGGCGAGGCCGGCGGCATGCGCTCCGACACCACGATGGTCATGCACGTCTCTGCGGACCGGACCCGGGTCGAGGTCGTCTCGATCCCCCGTGACAGCCTCGTGGCGCTGCCCTCCTGCGAGACGACCAACGGCACCGTGTCCGCGAAGTCGAACGCGATGTTCAACTCGGCCTTCGCAGCAGGCTGGGACACCGGCGGTGACATCGAGTCGGCCGTGAGCTGCACCCGCAGCGCCGTCGAGTCCTTGACGAACGTCCGCATGGACGGGTTCATGGTCGTCGACTTCACGGGCTTCGAGAAGATGGTCGACGCGATCGGCGGCGTCCCGCTGTACCTCGACTCCGAGATCAACTCGCCGATGGCGGACCTCTACCTGCCCGCAGGTCAGCAGACGCTCAACGGGCAGCAGGCACTCGGCCTCGCCCGGGCTCGCAAGGGCGAGGGGCTGGACGGGTCTGACCTCAAGCGCATCGACCGCCAGCAGGACCTCCTCAACGCGATGGCCTCGACGGTGCTGTCCAAGAACCTCCTCACCGACACCCCCGCGCTCATCCAGTTCCTCAACTCGGCGACCTCGTCGCTGACCGTGAGCAACGAGTTCTCGAGCATCACCGACCTCGCCGGTCTCGCGCTCTCGCTCAAGGGCGTCTCGATGGACAGCATCGTCTTCGAGACCGTGCCGATCATGGACGCCCCGTCGGACAAGAACCGCGTGGTGTGGACGAGCGCCGCCGAGGACGTCTGGGCCAGCATGGCGGCCGACGTCCCGATCCCGCAGTCCGAGACGGCCTCGAGCACCGGGATCCAGACCCCCGGAGCAGCCGAGGCGGCCGACACGGCAGACGCACCGGCCGACGGCACCGCTGTCGTGGTTCCATGAGCATCACGACGACTCCCGAGGCGCTCCGCACCCCGGCACCGCCGACCGACCGACCAGCCACCTGACCGGGAACTGAATGTCACCCGACACCACGCCCCCTCGGCGGACGCCTCCCCCGAGCTTCACGCCGCAGTCCGGACGCCCCACGCGCCCGTCGGTCCGCGATGCCGCGATCGAGGTGCCGGACACCGGCGAGCAGGCACAGTCGGCTGCCCCTGCCGTCCGCGCGCGCCCGAGCACGAACGCACCGCAGGCCGGCGCGTCGGGCCGCGTGCCCGCGCGGGTCCCCCGGCCTGACGACGCACGGTCGTCGATGCGCCCCGTGACCCCGACGACGCGACCAGCAGCAGGTCCTGACCGCGCAGCGGCCAGCAAGACCCCGACGAGCGGCACCGGGACCCCGGTCTCCTATGCGCCCGCCTCCCGCACCGCGCGCCCCGGGGCGACAGGGGCCGCCCGGACTGGGACGCCGCAGCAGGCTCCAGCCCAGCGCGAGCCTGCGCGCCCGGCGTCGGCCCCGCCGCGGACCGCAGGGTCGCGTCCCGCCGGAGCACCGCCCGTCCGTCAGCCCGCCGGGCACGGCACACCCCCCTCGTCCCGGCCTCCGCTCAAGCAGCCAGCAGGATCCCGTCCTGGCGGTCCTGGCGGTCCTGGCGGTCCGGGCGGTCCCGGTGGTCCACGCGGTGCCGTCGTGCCCGAGGCCGGCCGCAGGCGCCCGCGCTGGCGTCGGATCGTCGGCCTCGGTGCCGCGGTCCTCCTCGTCTGCGTCATCGCCTGGCCCGTCGGCCTCGCGCTCTGGGCCAACGGCAAGATCAACCACATCGACGCGCTCTCGAGCGCACCCGAGACATCGGGCACCACCTATCTCCTCGCAGGCTCCGACTCGCGCGCCGACGGTGCGATCGGCGAAGACGGCACCGAGGGGGCACGGACCGACAC
Organism: Sanguibacter biliveldensis; assembly: GCF_033798665.1. Taxonomy (NCBI): domain Bacteria; kingdom Bacillati; phylum Actinomycetota; class Actinomycetes; order Micrococcales; family Sanguibacteraceae; genus Sanguibacter; species Sanguibacter biliveldensis. The sequence continues at coordinate 972,975 of NZ_CP138359.1, read as the reverse complement.
GATCCTGGTGCTGCACGTCCCGGACTCCGGCCCGTCGTCGCTCATCAGCCTCCCGCGCGACACCTACGTCGAGATCCCGGGTCAGGGCGCCAACAAGCTCAACGCCGCGTACTCCTGGGGCGGTGCGCCGCTGCTCGTCGAGACCGTCGAAGGACTCACCGGCATGAAGGTCGACCACTACGTCGAGGTCGGCCTCGGGGGCGTCGAGGAGATCGTCGACGCTGTCGGCGGTGTCGAGCTGTGCCTCGACTACGACGTCAACGACCCCAACAGCGGACTCGTCTGGACTGCCGGGTGCCACACGACCGACGGCACCATGGCCCTGGCCTTCTCGCGGATGCGCTACTCCGACCCCCAGGGCGACATCGGGCGCGCCGAGCGTCAGCGTCAGCTGATCTCTGCGGTCAGCACCAAGCTCCAGGACAAGACCATCGTCTTCAAGCCGGCGTCGCAGACCGCGCTCATCAGCTCCGGCCTCGACGCCGTGACCGTCGACGAGTCGACGAACATCGTCGACCTCGGACGTCTCGCCCTCGCGTTCCGCAACGCGAACGGGGCCGGCGGCGTCACCGGCACCCCGCCGATCTCCACGATCGACTACAGGCCGGGCAACGTCGGCTCGTCGGTGCTGCTCGACCCTGACCTCGCACCGAAGTTCTGGCAGGACGTGCGGGACGGCACGCTCGCCCCGGGTGTCGTCGGCGGACTGCCGAAGTAGTACCTGCGGGGCCAGCCACCACGGGAGAGGTCTCCACAACGCCTCCACCGAGCGCTCCCGAGCGCTCCTCCCAGGAGACGCACAGGTCCCTAGGATGACGAGTCATGACCACTCCTGGCCCGTCTCGACGCGCGACGCACCCGTCTCCCAGCCAGGACCAGTCAGGTCGGCGAGAGCCCCGGGTGGGCGGCCCCGCCCATGCGAGGTCCCTGCGGACGCACCGGGTCAGCACCGTCGTCGGTCTCGTCCTGGCGGGTGTCCTCGCTTTCGGCGGGACCGCAGCCGCCGCCTTCTACCTCACCCTGCAGGGCAACGTCACCGAGGTCGACCTCGCCGGGCTGATCGACGAGGACCTCAGACCGCCCGAGCCCACACCCGACCCTGAGGACCCGAGTGCCGGGACCGCTGTGAACATCCTGCTCATCGGCTCCGACGACCGCAGCGGCGACAACGCTGCGATCGGCGGCGAGGACGGTGGCATGCGCTCCGACACGACGATCGTCATGCACATCTCGGCCGACAGGTCCCGAGTCGAGCTCGTCTCCATCCCCCGCGACTCCCTCGTCGACCTCCCCGCCTGCGAGACCACCCAGGGGACGGTCGAGGCCCGCGAGGACGCGATGTTCAACAACGCCTTCGCCGAGGGCTGGGACACAGGTGGCGACATCGCCTCGGCGGCGAGCTGCACGGTCCGGGCCGTGGAGTCGCTGACGAACGTCCGCCTCAGCGGCTTCGTCATGGTCGACTTCGTCGGGTTCCAGGGGATGGTCGACGCGATCGGGGGTGTGCCCATGACCATTCCCGAGGAGATCGTCGCACCGGAGGCGGGCCTCCACCTGCAGCCTGGCGAGCAGGTCCTCGACGGGACCCAGGCCCTCGGCCTGGCGAGGGCCCGCAAGGGGACAGGCCCCGACATGGACGGTTCCGACCTCAACCGCATCGGTCGCCAGCAGGAGCTGCTCGGGGCGATGGCCGACAAGGTGCTGAGCCAGGACATCCTCATGGACACGCCAGCCCTCATGTCCTTCCTCGGCGCTGCGACGTCGTCCCTCACCGCCAGCCCGGAGTACTCCTCGCTCCGCAACCTCGCAGGGCTCGCGCTCTCGCTCCGGGGGATCGAGCCTGAGGACATCACGTTCCTCATGACACCCGTCGTGGACTCGACCAAGCAGCGCTACAGGGTCGAGTGGACGCAGGAGGCCCACGACATGTGGGCGCGGATGGCCGCAGACGAACCGGTCGCGGGACCGGCCGACGTCACACGCTGAAGCCGGTCCGCCTGTCGCGCCCCGCCCGCAGGCGCGCGCCCTTCTCCTTGGCCTGCTCGCTCAGCGCGGCCTGGAAGGCGACCATCCGCTCGCGCAGCGCGAGCGACTCGTCGTCGGTCGCGCTCGCGAGGATGCGGGCCGCCAGCAGACCGGCGTTGCGCGCCCCGCCGATCGACACAGTCGCGACAGGGACCCCGGCGGGCATCTGCACGATCGACAGCAGCGAGTCCATGCCGTCGAGGTACGCGAGCGGGACGGGCACGCCGATCACCGGCAGGGGCGTCACCGCGGCCAGCATGCCGGGCAGGTGCGCGGCTCCCCCGGCACCGGCGATGATGGCGCGCAGACCGCGCCCGGCAGCCTCGCGCCCGTAGTCGATCATCTCGGTCGGCATGCGGTGGGCGGACACGACGTCGACCTCGACCTCGACGCCGAGCTCGGCGAGCGCGTCGGCTGCGGCCTGCATGACAGGCCAGTCGGAGTCGGAGCCCATGACGATGCCGACGACGGGGTTGCTCATGCGATTCTCCTCAGGGACGGTGCTGGGCTTGTCGTGCAGTGCAGTCTCGTGCCGGTGCTGGGCGACCGGTGGCCGTCCGGTCTGAGCCGGTCTCGCGAGCTCCGCCACGGGTCTCTGCCGTGGCTGTCCCGCTGGGGCGGCTCTCGACGTCAGCCGGGTGGGGTCTCTCCGCGCAGCATCGCCGCCGCGGAGAGCGCGCGCCGGCGGACCTCGTCGAGGTCGCTGCCGCTGACGTTGACGTGGCCGAGCTTGCGGCCGGGCCGGACCTGCTTGCCGTAGAGGTTCACCCGGGCGTCGGGGAAGGCGGCCAGCACGGTGGGCAGCGCGTCGGTGACGTCGTCGAGCGCGCTGCCGAGCACGTTCGCCATGACGGTCCACGGGGCCGTGGCAGCGGTCTCGCCGAGCGGGAGGTCGAGCACTGCGCGCAGGTGCTGCTCGAACTGGCTGGTGACCGATCCGTCGATCGTCCAGTGCCCGGAGTTGTGCGGGCGCATGGCCAGCTCGTTGACGACGAGCGCCGGCTCGGCGTCAGGGCCTGGGCGGACCTCGAACATCTCGACGGCCAGGACGCCGGTGACGTCGAGCCCTTCGGCGATGCTCAGCGCGACGGCGCGGGCTCGGTCTGCCTCTGCGGGCGTGAGGCCCGGGGCAGGTGCGACCACCTCGGAGCAGACCCCGTCACGCTGGACGGACTCGACGACGGGCCAGGTGCGGGCCTCGCCGCTCGGACGGCGGGCGACCAGCACGGCGAGCTCGCGGGTGAAGGGCACCTTCTCCTCGACGAGCAGCGTCGGTCCGCCGTCGGCGACAGCCGCGAACCAGTCGGCGACGGCGTCGGCCGATGCCACGACCCGCACGCCCTTGCCGTCATACCCGCCGCGGGACGTCTTGACGACGACCTCGCCGCCGCCCCCCTCAGAGATGAAGGCGTCGAGGGCCGTGCGGGCGGCGCTCTCCTCGCGCGGCAGCTCGAGCCAGCGCGGGCACGGCGCACCGAGCTCGGCGATCCGCCGTCGCATGACGATCTTGTCCTGGGCCTGGACGAGGGCGTCCGGGCCGGGGTGCACGGGGGTGCCCGCGGCGACGATCTCGCGCAGCAGCTCGTTGGGCACGTGCTCGTGCTCGAAGGTCAGGACGTCGGCACCGACCACCAGCGCGCGCAGCGCAGACTCGTCCGAGGCGACACCCACCGGGGCGTCGACCACCACCTGGGCCGCGCTCGACGCAGGGTCCTCGACGAGCACCCGCAGGTGCACCCCGAGCTCTGCCGCCGCAGGGGCCATCATCCGGGCAAGCTGCCCGCCACCAACTACTGAGATCACCGGAGCTGCCACGAGAGACCACCCTAGTCGACACCGGCACCCGAGACCTCGGCCGTCGCACAGGTGGACCGCAGGCTTCCGGGATACTCTTCCACGATGACCTCGCACGTCCGTCAGGCCACGTCGCCGGCGGGATCCCCGGACCCGGACGGACCAGTCGCCGCGCCCCAGGGCCGCGTGCCCTCAGCTCCCCCTACCGGGCACACCGAGCCGTCCACCCCCCAGACAGCGTCGGCACAGGCCCCCGACGCCGAGCCTCGCAGGTCACGCCGCAGCGCGCTCGTCGCGCGCGCCACGGAGCTGCTGCGCTTCGGGACCGTCGGCGGCGTCGCCTTCGTCGTCGACACGGGCCTGTTCAACCTCTTGCGCTTCGGCCCGGGCGACCTGCTCGCCGACAAGCCGCTGACCGCGAAGGTGCTCTCGGTCGCTGCCGCCACGATCGTCGCGTGGCTCGGCAACAGGTACTGGACCTTCTCGGACCGCAAGACCCAGACGCAGCTCCGCGAGTTCCTCGGCTTCGTGGTCGTCAACATCGGTGGCATGGGGATCGCCCTGGGCTGCCTGTGGTTCTCCCACTACGTGCTGGACCTGCGCTCCCCGCTCGCGGACAACATCTCCGCCAACGGCGTCGGGCTGGTCCTCGGCATGGTGTTCCGCTATCTGGCGTACAGGACCTTCGTCTTCACGGCGACACCCGCCGGGACAGCGGAAGACGGGACGCTGGCGGACGGGGCACCCACCGGCAGCGAGGAGGCTGCCACGAGGACCGGTGACGCTGCTACCAAGACCGCCGGCGCTTAGAGCTGCTCGAGATCGCGACACCGCGCGGGATCACGACGTCGGGGTTCATGGTCCGCGGCACCCCGGCGAGGAACACCGAGAAGATCGGCGGCTGACGCTGCGTGAGCTCGAGGCGTCCGCCGTCGGCAGCCGCGAGGTCGCGGGCGAGCGCCAGCCCGAGCCCGGTTCCCTTGCCTGACGTGACCTCGCGCTCGAAGATCCGTGGTGCGAGGTCGTCGGGCACGCCGGCACCCTCGTCGGTCACCGTGATGACCATCGCCTTGCTCGGGCCCGACTGCTTGGCGCGTACCGTCGTGGTCCCGCCGCCGTGCTTGAGCGAGTTCTCGATGAGGGTGGCGAGCACCTGGGCGAGGGCCCCGGGTGTCGCGAGGACGTGGATCTCGTCCGACACGTCGATGACGAGCCTGCGGCCCTGAGCCTCGAAGGTCGGGCCCCACTCCTCCTCCTGCTGCTGGAGCACCTCGACGAGGTGCACGGCCTCGGTCGTGCCGCCCGAGCTGCGCGAGCGGGAGAGCAGGTCGTCGACGACCCGGACGAGGCGCTCGACCTGCTCGAGGGAGATCCGTGCTTCTTCCTGCACCTCGGGGTTCTCGGGAGCCGCCATGGCGATCTCCTCGAGGCGCATCGACAGCGCCGTGAGGGGCGTGCGGAGCTGGTGGGAGGCGTCCGAGGCGAACTGCCGCTCGGCGGCGAGCCGACCGGCCATCCGGTCGGAGCTGCGGCCGAGCTCGGCGGCGACGAGGTCGATCTCCTCGACACCCGAGGGCTCGATGCGCGGGCGCACCTGACCCGAGCCGAGCTGCTCGGCGGAGGCCGCGAGGTACACGAGAGGCGCCGAGAGGCGGTTCGCCTGCCAGACGGCCATGACGATCCCGGCACCGAAGGCCACGACGGCCGCGGCGACCACGAGGACCACCACCTGCGCGCTGCGCAGGTAGAGCGCCCAGGTCGACACCTCGATCTGCACGATCCAGTTGGACTGCGTGCGGATCGGCCGCGACTCGGTGCGGCCCTCGATGGGGTCGCCGGCGGTGATCTTGTCGCCCACGCCGAACACCTGCACGTAGCCCGTGAGGTTGCCGTCGTCCCCGCCGACGTAGCGCTCGAGGAGGTCAGGGGTGATCTGCTCGTCCCGTGCCAGACGGTTCTCGATCGAGCGTCCGAGCTCGGAGGTGCGGGCCTGGAGCGAGCGGATCTCGTTGTCGCGCACGAGGGTCGCGCCGATGAGCGCGAGCGGGAGCCCGAGCAGGATGACGGCGACAGCCACGGCGGACACCGTGGCCATCAGTACTCGACGTCGCATGTCAGTCCTCGCTCATGGGGTCCGTCGGCGCACCGGGGTGGCCGGGCGCTGACGGACCCGCGTCAACCTGGGGGAGGGCTCAGCCCTCGCCGTTCTCGAACCTGAAGCCGAGGCCTCGCACCGTGGTGATGTAGCGCGGGGAGTTGGCGTCGTCACCGAGCTTGCGGCGCAGCCAGGACACGTGCATGTCGAGGGTCTTGGTCGAGCCGATCGGCTCGGAGCCCCAGACCTCGCGCATGAGCGCGTCGCGGACGACGACGGTGCCAGCACCCTGGACGAGCACACGGAGCAGCTCGAACTCCTTGGTGGTCAGGTGGAGCTCGCGCTCGCCCTGGAAGGCACGGTGCGCGGCGACGTCGACCTTGACGTCCTGCGCGTGGAGCTCTTCGGCCTCGGTCGGGTCGCCGTGGGTGCGACGCAGCAGCGCGCGGACGCGGGCGAGCAGCTCGGCGAGCCTGAAGGGCTTGGTGACGTAGTCGTCGGCACCGGCGTCGAGACCGACGACGAGGTCGACCTCGTCGGCACGGGCGGTGAGGACGAGCACGGGGGTGGTCAGGCCGAGACCGCGGATCGCACGGGCGACCTCGAGTCCGTCCATGTCCGGGAGCCCGAGGTCGAGCACGACCAGGTCGGCGACAGACGCGTTGTCGATCGCGCCTTGACCTGTTCCTTGCACGACCACGTTGTATCCCTCACGTGAGAGGGCGCGCGCCAAAGGTTCGGCAATGGCCGGGTCGTCCTCAGCCAGAAGTACGTGGGTCATTCGCCCATGCTAGGTCATGAAAGCCCCCTGCGGGTGATGAAGTTCGCGCATGCCTCGGGCGAGTGCATCACACATCGCGCCGGCCGTCGCGGCTCCGGCACCAGGGGCCGCCGGGTCAGAGCGCCGCAGGTCAGGCGTGCCGCCGGAGCACCGGTCGCGCGAGGGTGCGCTGAGTCAGCCCGCAGGGGCGCTCACGACGCCGGGGCTCCGCCCTGGGGCTGACGCCGCTCCCCCCGAGGCGTCTCTAGGCTGTCCCCCATGAACTGGTACGACAAGGCAGGCCGCTGGGCCGAAGAGCACCGCGCGCAGGTCGACGTCGTCGGGACCCTGCTCACGCTGCTCGTCGTCGTGCCGCTGTCGACGGCCATGTCCTCCGGGTACATCGACTACGGGCTCGGCACCGTGGGGACCGCACCCGTCCTCGCGCTCTTCGCGCTGCTGACCGTCGGGCCGCTGGCTGTGCGCCGGACCCGGCCGGTGCTCTCCGTGACCCTCGTCTACGCCGCCACCCTGGTCCAGATGCTGCTCGGCATGCCTCTCGTGCTGCCGGCCAACTTCTTCGTCCTCGTGGCCCTGTTCTCCGTCACCGTCTACGGACCGCGCTGGGCGCACCTCGTCGCCATCGCGACAGGCCTCCTCGGCTCGGCGCTGCTGGGGGCCATGCTCGGCCTGCAGAGCGGCGCCGGGAACACGATCTTCGGCATGATCCTGTCGGTCATCTTCGTCGGGCTGCTCTTCGTCGCGACCTGGGCTTTCGGGCTCGTGCGCCGCGCCCGGAGGGAGACCCTCATCGCGCTGCGTGACAGGACCCGCAGCCTCGAGGTCGAGCGTGACCAGCAGGCCCGCATCGCGACAGCCGCCGAGCGCTCGCGCATCGCCCGCGAGATGCACGACATCGTCGCCCACTCCCTCTCGGTGATGATCGCCCAGGCCGACGGCGGGCGCTACGCCGCCACGGCTGACCCCGAGGCCGCCACCCGCACCCTCGGGACCATCAGCGAGACCGGTCGCGCAGCCCTCGCCGACATGCGCAGGCTCCTCGGCGTGCTCCGCGACGAGCCCGACGACGAGCGGGGCAACGGCGGGGCCGCCGAGCGCACCCCGCAACCTGCCGCAGGAGACATCACAGCCCTCGTCGAGCAGGTGCGCGCCTCGGGGATGCGGGTCTCGCTCGTCCGCATGGGCGTCGCCAGGACCCTGCCCCCGGGCACGGGCCTGACGCTGTACAGGATCTGCCAGGAAGCGCTGACGAACATCCTCAAGCACGCAGGCCCGGACCCGTCGGTGACCGTCGTGGTCACGTGGGAGCGCCGCAGCGTCAAGGTCGAGATCGACGACGACGGGCGCGGCGCCTCGGCCGACAGCGACGGTGCCGGCCAGGGGCTGCTCGGCATGCGCGAGCGCGCCGCGATGTTCGGCGGGACCGTGACCTCGGGACCACGCCCCGGCGGCGGCTTCCGTGTGATGCTTGACCTTCCGCTGCCCGAGCCACGTACCGAGGAGCTCTCCGCACCATGACGACCGCCCTGCCCGACGCCTCACCGCACATCCGCGTCGCGATCGTCGACGACCAGCAGCTCCTCCGAGCCGGCTTCCGCATGGTGATCGACTCTCAGCCCGACCTCGAGGTCGTGGTCGAGGCCGGCGACGGCGCCCAGGCGGTCCGCCTGCTGACCGACCACCCCGTCGACGTGGTGCTCATGGACATCCGGATGCCGACCATGGACGGGCTCGCCGCGACGGCCCAGCTGACAGCCCTGTGGGCCGCGCACCCCGACACGGCTCCGCGCATCATCGTGCTGACGACCTTCGACCTCGACGAGTACGCCCTCGAGGCGATCCGCTCGGGGGCGAGCGGGTTCTTGCTCAAGGACGCCCCGCCCGAGGAGATGCTCGCGGCCATCCGCACCGTCCACTCGGGCGACGCCGTCATCGCCCCCTCGACCACACGCCGGCTGCTCGACAGGCTCGTGACGACCCTCCCGGCGGAGCAGCTCGCCGACTCGGGCAAGGCCTCGGCCGTCGACAGCCTCACCGACCGCGAGCGCGAGGTGCTCGTGCTCATGGCGCGGGGCCGCGCGAACCAGGAGATCGCCTCGGACCTGTTCGTCGCCGAGGCGACGGTCAAGACGCACGTGGGCAGGATCTTGGCCAAGCTGGGCGCCCGCGACAGGGTGCAGGCCGTCGTCACCGCCTACGAGACCGGTCTGGTCCGCCCCGGCGAGTAGCCCGGTCCTTCGTGGTGGTGCGGTCCCTCCGCAGGCGGCTCGACCGTCGTCGCAGGTCCGCCCGGGGGATGACACGACTCCGGGCAAGACCAGCCCTCGGCCCGACGCAGCGCGCGAGGCCCCAGAACTAGCGTGGTGATCACGTCGGGGGCGGGTTCCCCAGCTCGTGCGCTCTGCGGAGCGCGTCCGCCCCCGACGTCCATCGTTCCCCCCGCCACCAGGAGACATCTCGTGGACTCGTCCGCAGCACCCCACCCCCGCCCGACGTCCGGCGCGCCCGCCCAGCCTGCGGTCCGCGCCAGGTCCCTCACCAAGCTCTACGGCAAGGGTGCCGGGACCGTGCACGCGCTCGACGGGGTCGACGTGGACTTCGCGGCCGGCCAGTTCACCGCGATCATGGGCCCGTCGGGCTCCGGCAAGTCCACGCTCATGCACCTGCTCGCGGGGCTCGACTCGGCGTCGTCGGGGCAGGCCTTCATCGGTGACACCGAGGTCACCAGCCTCGACGACAACCACCTGACCTCGCTGCGCCGCGACAGGGTCGGCTTCGTCTTCCAGTCCTTCAACCTGCTGCCGATGTTCACGGCCGAGCAGAACATCCTGTTGCCGCTGACTCTCGCAGGGACACCCGTGACCGCCGAGGTGAAGGAGTGGCTGAGCACGCTCGCCGTCACCCTGGGCATCCAGGACAGGCTCTCGCACCGTCCCTCGGAGCTGTCGGGCGGGCAGCAGCAGCGCGTGGCGATCGCCCGGGCGCTCATCGCCCGTCCCGAGGTCGTCTTCGCCGACGAGCCCACCGGGAACCTCGACTCGCGCTCGGGCGCCGAGGTGCTGAGCTTCTTGCGACGCTCTGTGCGTGAGCTGGGCCGCACGATCATCATGGTCACCCACGACCCGGCGGCCGCCGCCTACGCCGACCGCGTGGTGCTCATCGCCGACGGCGCGATCGCCGGGGACATCGCCAACCCGACCCCGGAGTCTGTCCTCGCAGGGCTCGACGCGCTGCGCACCTTCGAGACGACCGCTGACACCGGCTCGACCCGGCAGGTGGCCTCCTGATGTTCGCCCTCACCTTCGCCCAGATGCGACGCAGCATCGGGCGGCTCGCTGCCGCCGGTGTCGCGATCGCGATCGGCACAGCCTTCGTGGCCGCCACCCTCCTCGCCTCCGACGTGCTCAAGCGCGCCAGCTACGACTCGATCGCCGCCCAGTACGGGCAGGCCGAGCTCGTGGTGCGCGCGGCGAGCGGGGCAGGCGGCTACGGCGACGCGACGTCGTTCGCGGCCGACGAGGCCCAACTCGACCAGATGCGCCAGATCGACGGCGTCGAGGCTGCAGACCCGGTCGAGTCGACCTACCTCCAGCTCCAGAACGGCGCCCGGAGCCTCTACCAGGCCACCATCGCCGTGCCCTCGTCGCCGAAGCTCCAGCCCCTCACTCTCGTGTCCGGCACCTTCCCGGCGTCGAGCGACGAGATCGCGCTCCCCGCGGACGCCGCCGAGCTCCTCGGCGTGGCTCCCGGCGACACGCTCACGGACCTCTCCTGGGGGCCCTCGGCCGTCGAGAGCAAGTCAGCCGTCGACGGCGAGAGCACGACCGCGTCCGACGAGCCTGTCGAGACGACGCTCACCGTCAGCGGGATCGTCGACGACCCCTTCAAGGCCTACGCGATGCAGGGCGGGGCTGCTGTGGTGACCGCGGACACCTTCACGGACCGTCGTTGGCCCGACTCCGACCCCTTGCACGTCGACATCGCCGTGCTGCTCGAGGCAGGCGCCGACGAGTCGGCGGTGAGCAGCGCGATCCAGGCCGTCGTCGCCGACCAGGGCATGACGGTGGAGACCAAGGACGCTGCCGCCGAGAGCTCGATCAACGCCGTCACCGGGGACCAGCAGGTCTTCACCCTGACGATCCTCTCCTTCGCGGCGATCGCGCTGCTCGTCGCGGCCCTCGTCATCTCGAACACCTTCCAGGTGATCGTCGCCCAGCGGACCCGGACGCTCGCGCTGCTGCGCTGCGTCGGCGCCAAGAAGTCCCAGCTGCGTCAGTCGGTCGTCCTCGAGGCCGCGACCCTCGGTCTGGTCTCGTCGGCGATCGGGCTGGCGGTCGGGTCTGCCTTCGTGCAGATCGCGGTCATGGTGCTCGGTCGGGTCGACCTCGACATCCCGGTCCCCAGCCGTATCTCCTTCTCTGCAGCCGCCGTGGTCTGGCCTCTCGTGGTCGGCACCCTGGTGACTGTCCTCGCCAGCCTCGTCCCTGCCCGGGCCGCGACCCGCGTCGCGCCCCTCGAGGCGCTGCGCCCCTCCGACGCACCGAGCGCGACAGCCGGCGGCGGACGGGTCCGTCTCGTCTTCACCCTGCTCCTCGTGCTCGGCGGCGCGCTCCTCATGGTCGGCGGCATCGCCGCCAGCCAGAACGGGCAGGTCGAGGTCGGTCTGCTGGCCGGCGTCCTCGGCGGGGCGACCTCCTTCGTGGGGGTCTTGCTCGGTGCCGTGTTCTGGGTGCCGAAGATCGTCGGCGCGGTCGGTCGGATGCTCTCGTCCGCAGGGCCGAGCACGCAGCTCGCCGCCGCCAACATCACCCGGAACCCTCGCCGCACAGCGGCGACGAGCAGCGCGCTGCTCATCGGCGTGACCCTGGTCGCCATGATGTCCGTCGGCGCCTCGACGGCGCGTGGCTCCCTCAGCTCGACCCTCGACGGCACCTACAACGTCGACGTGCAGGTCCAGGGACAGGCCTGGTCTGCGGGCACCGACGTGGAGCCCCTCTCTCCCACGCTGATCTCCGAGGTGTCGAGCCTCGACGGGGTGGCCGCCGTGGCACCGATCACCGAGGTCCTGGTGCGGACCGAGTCGGGTGGCGCGAGCGCAGACCAGGACACCGTGCAGGTCGTGGACCCGGCCTCCGCCCGGGCAGCCCTGCGCGACCCGTCGGTCCTGGACGGGCTCGACGGCACGCACGCCGTGGTCTCGACGAGCTACGCCGACTACTTCCTGGGGGGTTCGTCGACGATCACCGTCGAGGGCGACCTCGGAGAGGTGACGCTCGACGTCGTCGTCCGAGACATCTCCGGCATGAACGTCGTCGTCGACTCGAGCGTCGGCGAGCAGATCGTCTCGTCGACGGCACCGACCTCGGTCTGGGTCAAGGTCACCGACCTCGACGACGCCGGCAGCACGGTCAACGAGATCCGCGACGCTGTGTCGGGCACCTCGGTCGGCGTGGCAGGCGCCGCCGTCGAGCGGGCCACGATGCAGCAGGCCATCGACACCATCCTCGCGGTGGTCGTCGGCCTCCTGGCCATCGCCGTGGTGATCGCCCTCATCGGGGTGGCGAACACGCTCTCCCTGTCGGTCCTCGAGCGACGACGCGAGTCGGCCACGCTCCGGGCCATCGGGCTGAGCAAGCGCCAGCTGCGCTCCACGCTCGCGCAGGAGGGCATGCTCATCGCCGGGGTCGGCGCGGTCCTCGGGGTCGCCCTCGGGCTGCTCTACGGGTGGGTCGGGTCGTTGGTCGTCCTCGGCGGATTCGCCGACGTGTCGCTCACCATGCCCTTCGGGACGCTCGGGCTCGTCGTCCTGGTCGCCGTCGCGGCAGGTCTGCTCGCGTCGATCGTCCCCGGACGCTCGGCCGCGAAGACCTCGCCCGTCGAGGCGCTGGCCGTCGACTGACGTCCGCAGCACCGCAGCACCGCAGCACCGCAGAGGGCGGGCAGGCACCACGTCTGCCCGCCCTCTGCGGTGCTCAGCCTGGCTGCATGTGCTCGCCCGTCGGAGCGCAGGTCGTCGCGACCAGGGTGGAGCTGATCGGCCTGGCCGGCCGCCGGGTTCAGTCTGTCGAGCGCGAGCCGCGCCGGGCTCAGTCCTGGTCGAGGTCGCTGCGCCGGGCTGTCCTGGTCGAGCGCACTGCGCCCGGCTCAGTCCTGGTCGAGGTCGTACGTGCGGCGACCCGTGAAGCTGGAGACCGGACCGCAGAGCAGCCCGACGAGCCCGAGGACCGCGACGACGACCAGCGCCAGACCGAGGCCCGTCGTACCGCCCTGGAGGAAGCTCACACCGACCAGACCCGTCAGCACCTGCACGGTGATGACCGGGCCCCGCACCCAGGACCGTCCTACCGACACCCCGTAGGCGGCCGCCAGCATCAACCAGGCACCTGCCGCGCACGAGAGGGTGAGGGCGATCGCGACCGAGACGACCCTGTCCCGCCCGGGGAGGAGGTCGAGGGCACCGATCACCGCGAAGACGACGAGCGCGAGACCTTCGAGGGCGAGCAGGACCGACGTGGCCCAGACAGCAGGGTGGCGACGTACCTCGAACCAGCGGCCGAGGGCGCCCCGACGCTCAGGCGTGGGCTCAGACGGCTGGGAGATACCTGAGGAAGTCATAAGTGCTCCAGACGATAGCGGATAGATCACGGTGCTCTCGACCCTGTCCTTGGTCCTGGATCCGACGTCACAGCGCGCAGAGCGTGCCGATCCTCGCGAATCGGCTCAAGATCACCCTTGACCAGCGCCGTCGGGCATGCTTATAACCCACCTGGCGAGTGCCGTTGACCAAAAATGTGATCAAGACCTCAGTCGTCACGCAATAGAAACCTCCTGGTAACCCTTGTGCCGGGGATGGTTGAGGTGTGAACTGGTTACCAGCAGTCACAAGCCCCCCCTCTCCCTTTGCCGCGCCCTCCCCTGGGCCGGCTCGCCCCTGCCTAGGAGTTCTCATGGATTGGCGTCACCGCGCATCCTGTCTCGACGAAGACCCTGAGCTGTTCTTCCCCATCGGCAACACCGGTCCCGCGATCCTCCAGATCGACGAGGCGAAGGCCGTCTGCCGTCGCTGCCCCGTCGTCGACACCTGCCTCAAGTGGGCCATCGAGTCCGGCCAGGACGCCGGCGTCTGGGGAGGCCTGTCCGAGGACGAGCGCCGCGCCCTCAAGCGCCGCACCGCCCGCGCACGCCGCGCCAGCTGACGTCACGCTGAGCCGCACAACAGACTGAGCACCACCTGCTGAACCACGAGGCCCGGATCCCGCCCAGGGACCCGGGCCTCGCTGCATCCCCACCAGTGCACGCCTCCCCCGCCGAGGTCACACACGCTCTACCGAGGTCGTACGAACACGCCAGATCAGGCCGTCCCAGTCTCGATTCTGGCGTGTCTGTACGACCTCGCCGCGGAGCAGGCGACCTCGCCGCGGAGCAGGCGACCTCGCGGGTGCGAGGGTAGGGCCGGGTGGTCAGAGCAGCGTGATCAGACGTGCCCAGTCAGGCGCGTCCGGCGAGGCCTGCGATCCGGTCCGGTCCGGTCCGGTCAGGTGGTGCGGTCCGTTGGTCCGTTGCGGCCTACTGTCAGGCCGTCGGCTCGTGGGTCGTGACGCCGCGGAGGACGACGGCGACGGCGACGATCGTCCCGCCGCCCTCGCGGGGCTCCCACTCGATCGTGCCCTGGAGCTCGTTGGTGACGAGGGTCTTGACGATCTGGGTCCCGAGGCCGCCCGACGGGCCCTTGCCCTCGCCCATGCCGACGCCGTCGTCCTCGACGGTGACCGACAGGTGCGCCCCGTCCCGCTCCGCCCTGACCTCGACCGTGCCTCCACCGGCTGCCGACAGCCCGTGCTCGACGGCGTTGGTCACCAGCTCGGTGAGGATCAGCGCAAGGGCCGTGGCGTCCTGCGCGGGCACCATGCCGAAGGTCCCCGTCTGCACGGTGCGTACGCTCACGTCGGCCGAGGCGACGTCCGCGGTGAGGCGCAGCGCACGTCCCATCATGTCGTCGAACTCGACCTCTTCGTCGAGGGTCTGCGACAGCGAGTCGTGCACGAGGGCGATGGTCGCCACGCGGCGCATGGCCTCTTCGAGAGCCTCTTTGGCCTCGGGCACGGTCATACGGCGCGCCTGGAGGCGCAGCAGCGCCGCGACGGTCTGCAGGTTGTTCTTCACGCGGTGGTGGATCTCGCGGATCGTCGCGTCCTTGGTGATGAGCTCGCGCTCACGCCTGCGGAGCTCGGACACGTCGCGGCACATGAGGACAGCGCCGATCCGCTGGCCGTTCTCCGTCAACGGGACCGAGCGCACCGAGAGGCACACCCCGTGCGAGTCGACCTCGGTCCGCCACGGAGCCCGCCCCATGAGCACGAGCGGCATGGACTCGTCGACGGGCACCTGGTGCTCGACGAGCTCGGTCGTCACCTCGATGAGCGACTCGCCCACGAGGGCACCGATCACCCCGAGCCTGTGGAAGCAGCTGAGCGCGTTGGGGCTCGCGTAGAGCACCTCGCCCTCGGAGTTGAGGCGGATGAGCCCGTCGCCCACGCGTGGTGCACCCCGCCGCGGGCCCGTCGCGCCGTCGGGCGAGGGGAACTCGCCGGTGGTCACCATGTTCATGAGGTCGTCGGCGGCCTCGACGTAGTTGAGCTCGAGGCGGCTGGGCGTGCGTCCGCTGCCGAGGTTGGTCTGCCGGGCGACGACGGCGATCGGTCGACCCTCGTGCAGGACCGGGACGACCTCCTCGCGGACCGCATAGGTGCCGAACCACCGGGGCTCGCGCGAGCGCTGCGTGCGCTCCTCCGTGAGGGCACGCTCCAGCTGGGGCAGCAGCCCGCCGGGGGCGAAAGACCCGACGATGTCGTCGTGGTGGACCGTCGCACCTGTGCTCGGTCGGCACTGGGACACGGCCACGAAGCCGCCGTCGGTCGTCGGCAGCCACAGCACGAGGTCGGCGAAGGCCAGGTCGGAGATGAGCTGCCAGTCACCCACCAGCAGGTGGAGCCACTCGGCGTCCGCAGGGTCGAGCGCGCTGTACTTGGACACGAGGTTGCTCATGGTCGACACAGAGGAAGCCTACGCGGGCGAGCGCACCGCGCGTCGTCCGGACGTGCCCGCCCGCGCACCTCGTCCCCACAGCGGCAGACGTACACGCGAGCGCACCGTTCGGTAGGCTCGTGCTCACCCGTCACGGCGAAGGAGCACGACCCATGCGCACGAGCATCACCCTGGACCTTCCCCTGCCGACCGACGCCGCGGTCCGGCTGGTCAACGACCCCGAGTTCATCCGCCACAAGGCGGCGCAGGCCGGGTCGAAGGTGCTCACCGTCGACGTGACCTCGGGCACCGACGGCAGCTACACGTCGGCGGTCCGCAGGGTGATCCCGAGCGACCAGATCCCTGCGCAGGCGCGCTCCTTCGTGGGGTCAGAGCTCGAGATCCGCCAGACCGAGGCGTGGGCCGAGCCGACAGAGGGGGCCGACGGGCGCCGCTTCGGCACGGTCTCGGTCGAGATCACCGGCGCACCCGTGCGCATGACAGGGGCGATCACCCTGGTGCCCGCTGCCGGAGGCTCGACCATGACCTACGAGGGCGAGATCAAGTCCCCTGTCCCGCTCTTCGGGGCGAGCATCGAGAAAGCCGCCGCCGAGGCCATCCGCCAGGCCCTCACGGCCGAGGCCGCGACGGCCTCCGACTGGATCGCGACCCACCCGCAGGACTGACTCGTCAGGTGGTCGACGACGACCGCCCTCCCCCGACCAGGGCCGCCCTCTCGAGGGCGGTCCTGTCGTGCGCCTGAGCACCGTCAGAACTGGTCCCATGATAACGATTCGGCAACCTTCCACGCGGTCGGCAATGCTCTGACCTGCGGATATGCACTTCCGAGAGCCCATGGAAGCGCTCTCACCCCGACTGGGCATTGACGTGTGGGAGCGATCCCACCATGATCATCCGTGACGCATGGGAGCGTTCCCACAGGCGGGCTACCTCCTCCACATGCAGGTTCGACGGTCACCCCTCACCGGGGAGTCCGACAGTCCTTCACACGCACGGACGGCACCGCAGCCGGACCGTGGACAAAGGAGTCTTCACCTATGTTCAGCACCCCTCGTTCGCGTCGCCTCACCTCCGTGGTGGCCGGCGCCTCGATCATGGCGCTCGCGCTCTCGGCTTGCTCCAGCGACGACGAGGCCAGCGGCTCGTCGACCAACGCGGACGGCAAGATCGAGCTGACCGTCGCCACCTTCAACAACTTCGGCTACACCGACGAGCTCCTCGCCGAGTACACGGCCGCCAACCCGAACGTCGTCGTCAAGCAGACCAAGGCTGCCAAGACCGAAGACGCTCGCTCCAACCTCACGACGAAGCTCGCCGCCGGTGGTGACGGCCTCGCCGACATCGAGGGCATCGAGGTCGACTGGATGCCTGAGCTCGACATGGTCTCCTCGGCCTTCGCCGACCTGTCCGACCCTGAGGTCGAGGGTCGCTACGTCGACTGGAAGCTCAAGCAGGGCACGGCCTCGGACGGCACCCTCATCGGCCTCGGCACGGACATCGGCCCGGCCGGCATCTGCTACCGCTCCGACCTCTTCGAGGCCGCCGGTCTGCCGACCGACCGCGCCGCTGTCGCCGAGCTCCTGGGTGGCGAGGACGCCACCTGGGACGACTACTTCGCAGCGGGCAAGACCTTCACCGCAGCGAGCGACTCCGCCTGGTACGACTCGAGCAACGCCATCATGCAGGGCATGGTCGGCCAGGTCGAGGCAGCCTACGAGGACCCCTCCACGGGTGAGCCGAAGGACCTCGCGTCGAACACCGAGATCAAGGGCTTCTACGACTCGATCCTCGAGGTCGCCCCTGAGCTCTCGGCGCACCTCGACCAGTGGAGCCCCGACTGGGACGCCGCGTTCCAGAACGCCGGCTTCGCGACCATGCTCTGCCCCGCCTGGATGACCGGTCCGGTCGAAGAGCGCGCGGGCGGCGTCGACGGCTGGGACGTCGCTGACGTCTTCCCCGGCGGCGGCGGCAACTGGGGCGGGTCCTTCCTGACCGTCCCGAAGTCCGGCAAGAACGTCGAAGAGGCCAAGAAGCTCGCTCTGTGGCTGACCGCCCCCGAGCAGCAGATCAAGGCCTTCGCCAACGCGGGTACCTTCCCGAGCCAGGTCGCGGCGTACGAGGACACGACCCTCACCTCGGCGACGAACGACTTCTTCAATGACGCACCTGTCGGCGAGATCTTCATCAACCGCTCCAACGCGGTCAACCCGGTCCCGCCGTTCAAGGGCCAGAACTACTTCGCGATCAACCAGGCCGTCGGCGACGCCCTGAAGCGCGTCGACATCGAGCAGACCCAGAAGGCCGACGAGGCATGGGACCAGGCTCTGAGCGACTTCAGCAACCTGGGCTTCTGACCTCGCTGCACCACCGCGCCTGACCGCCGCGTCGGGCACGGCGCGCCCCACCCGGGGCGCGGCGTGCCCGACGCGGCACCGCCTCTGCTCATCCGCGCCCCGCTGCGGCGTCTGCCCGAAGGATCCTCATGGCTGTCCTGTCCCCACCCAAGCCCTCGACCGACGAGGAGCGCACACCCCGTCGGATCGCCTTCCGTCAGAAGCGCGGCAAGTGGGATGTGAAGCTCTCCCCGTACCTGTACATCTCTCCGTTCTTCGTCCTCTTCGCGATCACCGGTCTGTTCCCGCTGGTCTACACAGCCTGGGTCTCGGTCCACGACTGGAACCTGCTCATCGGGCAGGGCGAGATGGTGGGCCTGCAGAACTACGTGGACGTGCTCCACCAGCCGAACTTCTGGAAGGCGCTGCGCAATACCTTCTCGATCTTCCTGCTGTCCTCGGTGCCGCAGGTGATCATCGCGATCATCCTCGCCGCGCTCCTCGACGCGAACATCCGCGCCAAGACCTTCTGGCGCATGGGCGTGCTGCTCCCCTACGTGGTCGCCCCCGTCGCCGTCGGCCTGATCTTCGGCCGCCTCTTCGCCGACCAGTCCGGCACGATCAACGCCGTCCTGGACATCATCGGCGTCGACCCGGTCCGCTGGCACGCCGAGATCCTGCCCAGCCACTTCGCGATCGCCACGATGGTGAACTTCCGCTGGACCGGCTACAACACCCTCATCTTCCTCGCGGCCATGCAGGCCGTGCCGCGCGAGCTCTACGAGGCCGCGATCATCGACGGCGCCGGGCGCCTGCGCCAGTTCTTCTCGGTCACCGTCCCGCAGCTGCGCGCGACCATCATCTTCGTGGTCATCACCTCGACCATCGGCGGTCTGCAGATCTTCGACGAGCCGCGCATGTTCGACCCCTCCGGCATGGGTGGCGCAGACCGTCAGTGGATGACGCTCACCATGTACATCTACGAGCTCGGCTGGGGCAACCAGAAGAGCTTCGGCCGCGCCGCAGCCGTCGCGTGGATCCTCTTCCTGCTCATCGTGGTGATCGGCGTCCTCAACTTCCTCATCACCCGGCGGATCT
Organism: Sanguibacter biliveldensis; assembly: GCF_033798665.1. NCBI lineage: Bacteria > Bacillati > Actinomycetota > Actinomycetes > Micrococcales > Sanguibacteraceae > Sanguibacter > Sanguibacter biliveldensis. The sequence goes on along the minus strand of NZ_CP138359.1, from coordinate 953,804 downwards.
CGTCCTCGGGCACCCGGGCGGTGGCCCGCGCCAAGAAGAAGTCGCTGCGCGAGGCACCCCCGACTCCCCCGGCACCGACAGCACCCCTCGCCCCCACGGGCGTCGGCGTGCCCGCCGCAGCCGACCCGACCACCCAGCCAGACGACCTGCCCGACAACGGCACCACGACCACCGGGAGGACGCGATGAGCTCGGTCCCTGTCATCGCCCAGACCGCCGGCAAGGGCGCTGCTCGCAGCGCCGCCAAGCGGCGCCGCAACAAGGTCGGCGGAGCCGACCGCCGCCCCGGGTGGATCACGTACACGCTGCTCGGCATCGTGCTGCTCGTGTCCGTCTACCCGTTGCTCTACGTGTTCCTGCTCGGGTCCTCCGACCAGCTGACGATCTCGCAGAACCCGATCCCCAGCCTCATCCCGCAGGGCAACCTCCTCGAGAACTTCTCCCGCGTCTTCGAGTCGAACATCCCGCTCCTCAAGGGCTTCGTGAACTCGATGATCGTGGCCGTGCTGCAGTCGCTGTCGGTCGTGGTCTTCTCGACCCTCGCCGGCTACTCCTTCGCGAAGCTGCGCTTCCGCGGACGTGGCCCGCTGCTCGTCTTCGTCATCGCGACCATGGCGATCCCGACCCAGCTCGGCATCGTCCCGCTGTTCATCGTCATGTCCGAGATCGGCTGGTCCGGAAAGCTGATCGCCGTGATCGTGCCCGGCATGGTCACCGCCTTCGGTGTGTTCTGGATGACCCAGTACCTCGAGAACGCCCTGCCCTTCGAGCTCATCGAGGCGGCCCGCATGGACGGCGCGTCGATGATCCGCACGTTCTGGCACGTCGCCATGCCGGCAGCCCGTCCCGCCGCAGCGATGCTCGCGCTCTTCACCTTCATCGGCAGCTGGACGGCGTTCTTCTGGCCGTTCATCATCCTCAACGGGTCGAACCCGACCCTGCCCATGGTGATCCAGCAGCTCCAGGCGAACTACTTCCAGGACTACTCGCTCATCATGGCCGGTGTGCTGCTCTCGACGCTGCCGCTGATCTTCGTCTTCCTCTTCGCGGGCCGCCAGCTGGTCGCCGGCATCATGCAAGGAGCTGTCAAGGGATGACCACCTCGACCCCCACCCCCGGCCAGACCGCGACGACCACGCCCCTGGTCTTCCCCGAGGGCTTCGTCTGGGGCGCAGCGACAGCGGCGTTCCAGATCGAGGGCGCAGCGCACGAGGACGGCCGCAAGGACTCCATCTGGGACACCTTCTGCCGCGTGCCCGGCGCCGTGCTCGACGGCCACACCGGCGACGTCGCGTGCGACCACTACCACCGCTACGCCGACGACACCCGGCTCATGAGAGAGCTCGGCATCGGCGCGTACAGGTTCTCCTCGTCGTGGGCGCGGGTGCGCCCCGACGGCGTCGCCGGTCCGGGCGGGGTCAACCAGAAGGGGCTCGACTTCTACTCGCGCCTCGTCGACTCGCTCCTCGAGCAGGACATCCTGCCGTGGATCACGCTGTACCACTGGGACCTCCCCCAGGCCCTCGAGGACAAGGGCGGCTGGACCGACCGCGACACCGCGTACCTCTTCGCCGAGTACGCCGTCACGATGCACGAGGCCCTGGGCGACCGCGTCGGGGTGTGGACCACGCTCAACGAGCCGTGGTGCTCCTCCTTCCTCAGCTACACCGCCGGGGTGCACGCACCGGGCCGTCAGTCACGGCCCGATGGCCTCGCGGCGGCCCACCACCTGCTGCTCGGCCACGGCCTCGCGACGCAGGAGCTGCGCGCTCGTGCGCCCGAGGCGAACCTCGGTCTCACGCTCAACCTCACGGTCGCCGAACCCGTCGACCCGACCAACCCTGACGACGTCGACGCGGCACGCCGTATCGACGCGCAGTTCAACAGGGTGTTCGCCGACCCGATCTTCCACGGCGCCTACCCCGTCGACCTGCTCCAGGACCTCGACGAGCTCGGACTGGCCGAGGGCTTCCTCGAGCACGTGCACGACGGCGACCTCGAGATCATCTCGACGCCGATCGACACCCTGGGCGTGAACTACTACCACGGCGAGAGCGTGTCGAAGACCCCGGCCGCACCGACCGAAGAGCTGCACGGCGACGCACCCGTCGCCCGCGAGACCTCGGCCCCGTGGCCTGCCGCAGACGGTGTCTACTGGCACCCGACCGGCGCGCCCGTGACCGACATGGACTGGGAGATCCAGCCCGAGCTCCTCACCCGCCTGCTGGTGCGCATGCACGAGGAGTACACAGGGCCGAAGGGCATGCGCCTGTACGTGACCGAGAACGGCTGCGCCTACGACGACGTCGCCGGCCCGGACGAGCAGGTCGACGACCAGGACAGGCTCTCGTTCTACGACCTCCACCTGCGCGCGACGCACGAGGCTATCGCGCAGGGGGCCGACGTCGCGGGATACTTCGCATGGTCGCTGCTCGACAACTTCGAGTGGGCCTGGGGCTACAACAAGCGCTTCGGTATCGTCCGGGTGAACTATGAGACCCAGGAACGGACCGTCAAGGCGAGCGGTGCGTGGTACGGCGAGGTCGCCCGGACCGGCACAGTCCCGCCGCGCCGCGCCTGAGGCGCAGCGCACCACAGCACCGGGGCCCAGGCCCCACGAGGAGATCCGATGAGCATGCAGGTCCCGACGCTCGAAGAGGTGGCGCTGGCCGCCGGGGTGTCACGCTCGACAGCATCACGAGCGATCAACGGCGGCTCACGGGTCTCCGCCGAGGCGCAGGCCGCCGTCGACGACGCCGTCGCCCGGCTCGGGTTCGTCCCGAACCGGGCGGCGAGGTCGCTCGTCACCCGCCGCACCAACTCTGTCGCGCTCGTCGTCCCCGAGCCCGACGAGAGATTCCTCAACGACCCGTTCTTCGCGGCGACGCTGCGCGGCATGAACTCTGTGCTGAAGAACTCCGACCTCCAGCTCGTGCTGCTCATCGCCAAGCTCGACGAGTCGGCCGGGCGCATCGCGCAGTACCTGCGCAACGGGCACGTGGACGGCGCGATCGTCGTCTCCCACCACCGCAAGGACGGGCTCGAGGGTGCCATCGAGGCGTCCCGGCTGCCCGCGGTCTTCGTGGGTCGACCCTTCCACCCCTTCCCGGGTCTGCGCTGCGTCGACGTCGACAACGTCGGGGGCGGGAAGATCGCGACCGAGCACCTCGTCGCGCGCGGGTGCCGGCGCATCGCCCACATCGCCGGGCCGGGCGATATGACCGCGGGCGAAGACCGGCTCGAGGGCTTCCACGCGGCCCTGCGCGAGGCGGGCCTCGAGCCCGGCCCCGTGGTCCGCGGTGACTTCACCATCGCGACGGGGGCGTCGGCGATGGACCAGATCCTCGCCGAGGACCCGAGCATCGACGCGGTCTTCGCCGCCTCCGACCTCATGGCCAGCGGCGCCCTCCAGTCGCTCGCCGCGCACGGGCGCCGGGTGCCCGAGGACGTGGCCGTCATCGGCTACGACGACCTCGGCGTCGCCGACGACACCGTCCCCGCCCTCACGACCGTCGCCAACCCTGTGGTCCGGATGGCCCGCCTCGCGACCGAAGAGCTCCTCGTGACGCTCGGGGCGATCTCGGCGGAGGACCTCGCCGACCCGTCCGACACCGAGCTCCCACCGGTCGTGGACCCGACAGGCCGCTCTGTGCTCGCCCCCGTGCTGGTGCTGCGGGCCTCGAGCTGAGGTCCTCCCCTCCTCCGCCCGAGCACGTCCCCATCCCGGCACCCGTCCCACCGCGGCAGGTGTCCCGCGCGTGACGCCGAGGTCGGAGCCGAGCCTGGCGCAGGCGCGCGCTGGAGGCCGAGAACCCGGCTCCCCAGGTAGATTGGTCTGTGACGTGCCGCACAACGGCGCGTCGTCGACAGCGAGGAGACCACCGACGATGTCCACCCAGCAGACCGCCGCGACAGACCACGACACCGCAGCGAGCACCGACGACCTGACGGGCGACGCAGCCCGGACGGGGCGAGCGGCGCCGGCAGCGTCCGCAGAGTCCACGGCGACGAGCCACCCGAGCATGGCCCAGATCTCTGTCCCGTGGGCCAACGCCCTGGGGCAGCTCGCCGGCGCCGTCGAGATCCTCGGCTACGAAGAGGGTCTCCACGAGATGCTCGCGACCCCACGGCGCGAGATCAACGTGGCCGTCCCGCTGCGCCGCGACGACGGCAGGGTCGAGCTGTTCAAGGGCTTCAGGGTGCAGCACAACGTCTCGCGCGGGCCCGGCAAGGGCGGTCTGCGGTTCCACCCCAGCGTCGATGCCGACGAGGTGCGCGCCCTCGCGATGCTCATGACCTGGAAGTGTGCCGTCGTCGACCTACCCTACGGCGGTGCCAAGGGCGGCGTCGGCATCGACCCCCAGCAGTACAGCGAGCGCGAGCTCGAGCGCGTCACCCGCCGCTACACGAGCGAGATCATGCCGATGATCGGCCCGGAGCGCGACATCATGGCCCCCGACATGGGCACCAACGAGCAGACCATGGCCTGGGTGATGGACACCTACTCGGTGAGCCAGGGCTACACGATCCCCGGGGTCGTGACAGGCAAGCCCCTCGCCGTCGGCGGCTCCCTCGGACGGGCCACCGCCACCTCGCGCGGGGTCGTGCACGTGACCATCTCCGCCCTCGCCGAGGTCGGGGAGACGCTCACCGGCGCGACCGTCGCCATCCAGGGCTTCGGCAAGGTCGGTGCCCACGCCGCGACGATCTTCGCGGAGGAGGGTGCCCGCGTGGTCGCGGTCAGCGACCAGTTCGGCGGGGTCCACAACGCTGCGGGCATCGACGTGCCGCGCCTGCTCGACCACGTGGCAGCGACAGGCTCGGTCGTGGGCTTCGACGGCGCCGACCCGCTCGGCAACGACGCGCTCCTCGCCCTCGAGGTCGACGTCCTCGTCCCCGCGGCCATCGACGGGGTGCTCGACTCCCGCACGGCGCCGTCGGTCCGCGCGAGGTTCGTCGTCGAGGGCGCCAACGGCCCCACGACCTCGGAGGCCGACGCGATCCTCGCCGAGAAGGGTGTCGTGGTCGTCCCCGACATCCTCGCCAACGCCGGCGGTGTGGTCGTCTCGTACTTCGAGTGGGTCCAGTCGAACCAGACGTACTGGTGGGACGCGAACGAGATCGAGCAGAAGCTGGCCGATCGCATGCACTCGGCCTTCCGCGAGGTCGCCGCGACCTCACGTGCGCAGGGCATCACGCTGCGCGACGCAGCACTGGTGATCGGTGTGCGCAGGGTCGCCGAGGCGCACCAGATCCGTGGCCTCTACCCCTGATCTCCGGCCGTCGCAGACCGACGCAGCCCTGCACCCCTCGCGTGAGGGGTGCAGGGCTGCGTCGATGTGGGCGGTGGGCCTCGGTCGCCGAGCGGCTGGCTGTCTCTCAGTCGCCGAGCGGCTGGCTGTCTCTCAGTCGCCGAGCGGCAGCCTGTCTCTCAGTCGCCGAGTGGCTGGCGGTCGGCCCAGGCGTGCAGGTCGGTCCGCGGCCCTGTGAAGAAGGGCACCTCTTCGCGCACGTGGTGGCGCGCCTCGGTCGCGCGGAGGTCGCGCATGAGGTCGACGATCCGTGCGAGGTCGGCCGCCTCGAAGGCGAGCAGCCACTCGTAGTCGCCCAGGGCGAAGGCCTGGACGGTGTTCGCCCGGACGTCCTTGTAGCCCGCCGCCGCGATGCCGTGGTCGCGGAGCATGGTCGCGCGCTCCGCGGCCGGCAGCAGGTACCACTCGTAGGACCTCACGAAGGGGTACACGCAGATGTACTTCTCCGGGGCCTCGTCCGCCATGAAGGCCGGGACGTGACCGCGGTTGAACTCCGCCGGACGGTGCAGGCCGACGTTCGACCACACAGGCTCGAGGTGACGGCCGAGGTCGGAGGCGCGCAGGCGCTGGTAGGCCCCCTGGACGGACTCGATCGAGGGCCCGTGCCACCACACCATGAGGTCGGCGTCGGAGCGCAGGCCACCGACGTCGTACCAGCCGCGGATCGTCAGGTCGGTGTCGACCCCCGAGTCCGCGCCACCGACCGAGGCCAGGGCGGCGTCGACGATCTCGGCACGCTCGGCGGCGTCGGTCGGGAGGGTCTGGACCGTCGAGAAGACCGACCACATCGTGTAGCGCACGGCCTCGTTGATGTCGTCCGTCGGGACGGTCTCGCCGGTGTCGGGACGGTGGTGCAGGTGCTGGTCGCTCATGGCGTGCTGGCTCTCTTCGTCGCGGGTCAGGAGTTCAGGGCTTCTGAGCACAGCGCGGGCACGCCGCTGTCCTCGCCGTCACGGCGACGGCAGCAGCCGGGCCGGCACACGGACCTGTAGGCGGGCAGGGTGCCGACGGTCTGCTGGACGATCTCGTCGCCGCGGGCCAGGGCGGCCCGCTCGAGGACGAGGTCGACCAGACCGGAGACGAAGGGCGCCCGGGTGCTCACGGTCCCGGCGCGCACGGCGGCGAGGCCGAGCTCGGCGGCCGTGGCGATCGCCTCGGTGTCGAGGTCGTAGGCGACCTCCATGTGGTCGGAGATGAACCCGATCGGCGAGATCACGACAGAGCGCACACCCGACTCGGCGAGCTCGCCGAGGTGGTCGTTGACGTCGGGCTCGAGCCACGGCTGGCTCGGCGGGCCGGAGCGCGAGCAGTACGCGAGCGTCCACTCGACGGGGTGGCCGAGGACCGTCGAGACCTCGGCGGCGACCACGGCGGCGAGGTCGAGGTGCTGCTGCGAGTACGTCGCACCGGAGACTGCCGAGGCGGCCTCCATGGTGTCCGGGATCGAGTGCGTGACGAAGACGAGGCGGGCCTCGGCTGCGAGCTCGGCACCGTCCTTCTCCGCGAGCGCACGGTAGCCGTCCACGACGGCGTCGATGTTGGCCTGGGCGAAGCCGGGGTGGTTGAAGTACGAGCGCACCTTGTCGAACTGGACGCTGCGCGACCCCTCGGGGCCGAGGTCGCCGAGCCCGTCGAGGGTCACGGCGAGGTCTTCGCGGTACTGGCGGCAGCCGGAGTACGAGGAGTACGCGCTCGTGACGAGGGCGACGGCGCGCTGGACACCCATCTCTTTGAGCTGCTCGACGGCGTCGCGCGTGTACGGCTCCCAGTTGCGGTTGCCCCACACGACCGGCAGGTCGATGCCGCGAGCGGCGAGCTCGCCCTCGAGGGCCGCCTGGAGGGCGAGGTTCTGCTCGTTGATCGGGCTCTTGCCGCCGAAGCCGTAGTAGTGCTCGCCGACCTCTTCGAGGCGGGAGTCGGGGATCCCCTTGCCGGCGGTGACGTTGCGGAGGAAGGGGACGACGTCTTCGGGCTTGTTGGGGCCTCCGAAGGAGTACAGCAGGAGGGCGTCGTAGGGCAGCTGGGGGCCGCGGGTGGTCTCGGCAGCCGTGCCGGGAGCAGCCTCGGTGTCTGGGGTGAGGGCCATGTGAGCCATCTTCGCACCGCTGGACAACCCCGCCACCGCGAGGGTCGGGCTGCGCGGTGTGAGTTTGACACGACAGAACGTCAGGTCGTCTGAGAGCCTGCCGCCGGGCGCCCCTGCGGGTAGCGGCAGCCCTGGTCCTCGTCGTGCGGGGTGACGAGAGCGTGCGCGGCGTGGTGCAGCAGAGCGCTCACGTCGGCGAGGTCGAGGACCACCTGCTGGCAGTGGCCGCACCTGTGGAGATGGCTGTCGTACCGCTCCTCCGAGGCCGGGGCGAGCACGCCGCAGGGGCGCAGGTCGATGCGCGGGACCATCCAGGCGCAGCCTGGCGGCGTCGACGGCGCCTCGACGATCTCCGCGAGCCACCGGGTCCGCAGCTCGACCTCCGCGACCCTCTGGAGCGCGTACAGGTCGTCGCCGTGGACACCGGCCAGGAGGGCGACCGAGCTCTTCGGCTCGTCCTCGACCACCCTGTACCAGAGCACCGTGCGGGACTGCGCCGACAAGGCCCCGAAGGCACGGACGACGAGCGGGACGTGCGAGCGCAGGGCCCAGGGGCTCTCGGCGAAGAGCGTGCGGTAGAGGTGGAGGCGGAACGGTCCGTCCACGTCGCAGCCTGCCGAGATCTCGAGGAGGACGTCGGCGAAGGCGCGGTTCACGGCGGACTCGGACGGGCTGCCCGGCGGCGACCACCGGCCTGCGAAGTCGTAGGCGGCCTGGCGGTGACGTCGCCAGAGCTCGAGGAAGGCGTCGACGTCTCCAGTGCTGACGTCCTCGACGAGAGCGGCGTCGGCTGGGCCCACCGAGCCTTCGGCGAGGTCGGTGTCGGTGTCTGTCGGGACATCGGTGAACATCTGAGACCCCTCCTGCGGCGAGCACCCCCTGCGACGCCGTGCGTCGATCATCCCAGGTGCCGAGCCGCTCGCGCAGAGGGGAACCCGCAGCGCGTCCGGCGGCGGGCTCGTGGAGCCGTCTCTCTCGTGACCATCTCAGGACCGCCGTCGGCCTGGTGCTGCGGCTGCTCGCGGGTCTGATCGCCGCCACACCACATCCGGGGCCAGGCCGCTGAGAGACAGATCACCCTCGACCGCGTTTGTCAGGAGGGTGGACAAACCCCGAAGTCTCGTTAGGCTCGACCTCGTGACCACTGCTGACCACCTCGGGCTCGTCCCTGCTCCAGCCCGCGCCGAGACCGGCTCCGGAGCCCCGTTCGTGGCTCGAGAGGGCGTCCTCGTCGCCGTCGACGAGGCCCTGCGACCAGCCGCCCGCTGGTGGGCCGGGGTCGTCTGCGCGGCGCACGCCATCGAGACCGTGCTGGCGGGGTCGGCGGACCCTGCTGCGAGGGCCGGCGGAGCGCGGTGGTCGCGCGCGAACTTCCGGCTCGCGCCCGCGCCCGCGCCTGGCCCAGCAGAGCAAGCAGCGACAAGGCCGACGGGGCCGGCTGGGCCGAGAGCCGGCGGCTACAGGCTCCGGGTGAACCAGTCCGAGGTCGACGTCGAGGCCGACGACCTGCCCGGTGCCTTCGCGGCCGCCCAGACCCTGCGCCAGCTCGCCGGCCCTGACGCCTTCAGGCGTGCGCCGCTGCGCACCGACCGCAGCGGGCTGACGCTCCCGGCCGTCGACGTCTCCGACTCCCCTCGCTTCGCCTGGCGCGGGATGCTGCTCGACGTCGCCCGGCACTTCATGCCCGTGCACGACGTGCTGCGCCTCGTCGAGCTCGCGGCCGCCCACAAGCTCAACGTGCTCCAGCTGCACCTGACCGACGACCAGGGCTGGCGCATGCAGGTGCTGCGCTACCCCCTGCTCACGGCAGTCGGCGGGTGGCGCACCGAGACGGGGGTGGGCACCTGGCGCAGCGACCGCACCGACGGGCAGCCGCACGGCGGCTGGTACACGCAGGACGACCTGCGCGAGATCGTCGCCTACGCCCGCGAGCGCGGGGTCGTCGTCGTGCCCGAGATCGACGTCCCGGGTCACGTCGAGGCGGCAGTGGCCGCCTACCCCGAGCTCGGCACCCGCAAGCAGCCGCACACAGTCCGTACCACCTGGGGCGTGAGCACCGAGGTGCTCGACCCCTCCGACGAGACCCTCGAGTTCTTCAGGCACGTGCTCGACGAGGTCCTCGACGTGTTCGACTCCCCCTGGGTCGCGCTCGGCGGTGACGAGGTCCCGACCACCCTGTGGCTCGAGAACCCGTCGATCGTCGAGCGGGCCGCCGCGCTCGGCCTGCCCGACGCACGGCACCTGCACGGGTGGTTCGTCGACAGGCTGTGCGAGCACGTGATCGCCGCCGGACGTCGACCGGTCGTGTGGGACGAGGCCTTCACGCCGACGCTCCCCGTCGAGACCGTCGTGACGGCGTGGCGCGGCATCAGCGTGGGCGCCGCGGCGATCGAGGCCGGGCACGACGTGGTCATGGCCCCCGAGCAGGTGGTGTACCTGGACCACCGGGCGGGCGAGCACCCCGACGAGCCGACACCCGTGGGGTTCGTCCGGACCGTCGCCGACGTCTACGCCTTCGACCCGCTGCCGGGCGCCGTGCGCGCCGCGCACCCAGGCCTCGACGAGGCGCCCGGGCGTCTCGTGGGCGTGCAGGCCCAGGTGTGGACCGAGCACCTCGACTCTCCCCGACGCGTCGACTTCGCGACCTTCCCCAGGCTCGCGGCCTTCGCGGAGGTCGCCTGGTCGCCCGAGGCCGACCGCGCACCCGGGTCGCCGGCCTCCGAGGCGTTCCTCGAGAGGCTGCGGACCGTGCACCTGCCGCGCCTGGACGCGGCAGGGGTCGAGTACCGCCCGCTCGACGGGCCGCTGCCCTGGCAGGCTCGACCTGGCGCACCCGGCTTCCCGCGCGACCTCGCGGCGGAGATGGCCGCTGCGGGGTGGGACGGCGCAGGCGGCTGGCACGAGGGCGACTCGCAGGACGACGTGCGCGAGGCGGCGCCGTCCGCGGCTCCCGCGACTCCCGCGACTCCCGCGACTCCCGCGACCGACGGTCTCGCGTGACGGCCAGCCGTGTCGAGACCGTCGTCCACGGCGTCCGTCTGCCTGACGCCTCGTCGACGACGGGGCTGACCGAGCCCGTCGACCTGCACCTCGGCCGCCGGGTGATCGCGGTGTCGCCGGCCGGTCGCCGGCCGACGGGCGTCGACGTGCTCGACGGTGACGGCCGTGTCGCCCTGCCCGGGCTGGTCGACGCGCACGTGCACGGCGAGGCAGCCGTGCTCGATCCCGAGGTGCAGCACGCCATGCTGCGCCAGGGGGTGACGAGCATCGTCGTCGGGCAGGACGGGGTGTCCTTCGCACCCTCGCACGTGCCCGGCGCTGAATCCATGCGGTCAGCCGGCGCAGCGCCCTCTCGCGCAGCCGGTGCCGGTGCCTGTGCCTGTGCCGACCGCACCCCGGCCCCGCACCCGTCCTCGTCCGCGAGCGCGAGCGCAGACCTCGACGCGACCACGTGGGCGAGCCGGTACTTCTCCGCGATCAACGGCGACCACCCGACCTTCGGCGGCGGCGGGGTCGCCGACCTCCTCGCGACCTACGACGGCACCACCCCGGTCAACGTCGCCTATCTCGTCCCGCACGGCACGCTGCGCTACGCCCTGCTCGGCGACAGCGACAGGACCGCGACCCCCGCCGAGCGCGACCTGCTCGTCGCAGCCCTCGTCGACGGGCTCGACGCCGGTGCTGTCGGCATGTCGACGGGTCTCGAGTACGTCCCGGCTGCCTACGCGGACCGCGAGGAGCTCGTCGCGCTGGCCCGGGTGCTCGTCGGTCGCGGACTGCCTCACGTGAGCCACATGCGCGGGTACGAGGACAGGGCGGGCGCTGCGATGGCCGAGCTCGTCTCGATCGCCGCCGAGACCGGCGTCGCCACCCACGTCTCGCACTACCACGGACCGGCCGCGGAGCTCGCGGGCTACGTCGACGACGCGCTCGCCTCCGGCCTGGACATCAGCTTCGACTCCTACCCGTACCTGCGCGGCGCGTCGATCCTCTCGATGGTCGCGCTGCCGACCTGGCTGCCGATCGCCGACCCGGAGCGGACCGTCGCTGCGCTGCGCGACCCGGCGGTGCTGGCCCGCCTGCGCACCGAGCACCTGCCGGGGCTCGTCGACCTGTGGCCCCGCGTGACGATGGCGTCGGTGCCGGGCGAGCACGTGTGGGCCGAGGGGCTCTCCCTCGTCGAGGTCGCGCGGCGCCTCAACCTCTCCCCCGCGGACACCGCCGTCGAGCTCCTGGTCAGCACAGGGCTGCGGGCCGGGTGCGTCTTCGCCCAGCCGCCGACCAACTCCGCTGCCTCGGTCCTCGCGCTCTCGACGCACCCTGCCCAGATGGGTGGCTCGGACGCCATCTACGCCGGTGGGCGCCCGCACCCGCGCGGCTGGGGTGCCTTCGCCCGGATGCTCGCCCAGGTGCGCTCAGGCGACTGGACGTGGTCGGAGGCGCAGCACCACCTGTCGACGGCCGCTGCACGTCGCTTCGGGCTCGCCGGGCGCGGGTCGCTCGAGGTCGGGTCGGTCGCCGACGTGGCCCTGGTCGACCCCGGGACGGTCCGGGACCTCGCGACCTACGACGAGCCGCGACGGCTGGCGACGGGCGTCACCGACGTCGTCGTCGCGGGACGGCGGGTGCTCTCCGACGGCGAGCTCACAGGACTCACCCCCGGCCGGTCGCTCCGGCCGTCGACCACGACCACTACCGCGCCCGCGCCCGCGCCCGCATCAGCGCACCGCACAGGAGGACGAGCATGAGCGAGCAGGACCGCACAGCGAGCACGACCAGTCACGGCCTGGAGGGTGTCGCCTCGGGCTCTGCCGAGACCCGTGGGACAGCGATCGGCAGCGACACCGTCGGTCCACGGACCAAGGGGCTCGCTCTCGGCGCACCGACGATCCTCGCGGAGGTGACAGCAGACCTCCCGTCGATGACAGGTGACACCTTCGGCTGGCCGCTGCTCACCCTCGACGACGCGGCCCTCGAGCACAATCTCACCACGATGGCCGAGGTCTGCCGGGCCTCCGGGGTGCTGCACGCACCCCACGTGAAGACGACGATGTCGCGGCAGGTCTTCGCGCGGCAGCAGGCCCACGGTGCCTGGGGTGCGACCGTCGCCAACCCCGCCCAGCTGCACACCGTCGTCGACTGGGGTGCGCGCAGGGTGTTCCTCGCCAACGAGATGGTCGACCCACGCGAGACCCGACGGCTGCGGACCCTCGTCGAGGCGTCGGACCCTCTCGACCCTCTCGAGGTATGGCTCTACGTCGACTCCGCCTACGGTGTGCGGCTGCTCGCGACGGCCTTCGCCGACGCCGCACCCGAGGTCCGCGAGCGGGTCGGCGTGCTCGTCGAGGTCGGGGTCGCCGGCGGCAGGACCGGCACCCGCGGGCCCGAGCAGGCGCTCGACCTCGCCCGCTCCGTCGCAGGTGCTGGCCTGCGGCTGGTCGGCGTCGCCGGGTACGAGGGGTCTGCCGCCTCGGGCACCACCCCAGACGACCTCGCCCGCGTCGCGGCGTACTGCAGGTCCTTGCGCGAGGTCGCCGGGCTCTTCGTCGAGACGGGCCTGGTGGGTCAAGACGGCTCCCCCGTCGTGGTCTCCGCAGGGGGCAGCTCCTTCCTCGACGTCGTGGTCGCCGAGCTGCCCGGACCCCTCGACGTCCCCGACGGCCGGACGACACCTGTCGACGTCCTCGTGCGCTCAGGCGCCTACGTCACGCACGACCACGGATTCTGCGAGCGCATGGACCCCTGGCGGCGCATCCCCGGCGGCGTCCCGATGCGTGCGGCGGCGACGGTCTGGGCCCAGGTGCTCTCGGCTCCTGAGCCGGGGCTCGTCGTGCTGGGTGCGGGTCGGCGCGACCTCGCCTACGACCTCGACCTCCCGGTCGCCCTGTCGGTGCGCCGCGTGGACGACGACGGTGTGCTCGCGCCGCCCGAACCTCTCGACGGTGCGCGCGTGACAGGGCTCAACGACCAGCACCTGTTCCTCGCCGTCGACGACCTCGCGCCCGGCACGCCTGCGCTGGGACCCGGCGACGTGGTCGGGCTCGGCATCTCCCACCCGTGCACGCTCTTCGACAAGTGGCGGGTCGCAGCGGTCGTCGACGCCGAGGACCGGGTCGTCGAGCTGGTCACCACAGACTTCTGAGCCAGAGGACGCCCTCCGTCTGCCCCTGTGCCTGTCCGTGTCACACGATCCCCCCCGCACCCCGCACCCCGCACCCCGCACCCCGCACCCCGCACCCCGAGGAGTCTCGATGACCACCCCCGCAGCCAAGACCCCCATCAGCACCCCGCACGCCCCGGCGCCCGCGCACACCTTCCACCAGGGGGTCCGCAAGGGTCCCTTCGTCCAGGTATCGGGGCAGGGCCCCGTCGACCCCGAGACCAGCGAGTACCTGTTCCCGGGCGACGTCGCCGCGCAGACCACCCGGACCCTCGAGAACGTCCGGGCGATCGTCGAGGCGTCGGGAGCGAGCTTTGACGACGTCGTCATGCTGCGCGTCTACCTCACGACGCGTGACGACTTCGCCGCGATGAACGAGGCCTACGGAGCCTTCGTCGCGCAGCACTGCCCCTCAGGCGTCCTGCCCAGCCGCACGACGGTGATGACAGGCCTGCCGCGCGAGGAGATGCTCGTCGAGATCGACGCCTTCGCGATCACCGACTGACGTCGCAGCCTCGGGTCGCGGCGTCGCCCGGCCAGCGGACGCGACACTGCGGGCACGGTCTCGTGCCGAGCACGGTCGTGCCGGCTCGATGCCGCCAGGCACGATGCGGCGGTCGGCGCACGCAGGCTCAGCGCTTGGCCCACGCCCAGCGCGGGCTGTCGAGCGGGCCCTCCCGGCCGTCGACGAGCGTCTCACCGACCGACTTCACGAGGTGCACCCGCTCGACGCTCGGCCGCCAACGCTGCCTGCGACGCTCCTCGTCGAGGGCGTCGAGGAGGATCTGCGAGTGCGTCACGAGGATTGTCTGCGTCCGCTCGGCGCTCGCGAGCACGAGGCGCGCGAGGGCGGGCAGCAGGTCCGGGTGCAGGCTCGTCTCGGGCTCGTTGAGCACCAGCAGCTCGGGCGGCCGGGGCGAGCCGAGGGCTGCGAGCAGCAGCAGGTAGCGCAGCGTCCCGTCCGAGAGCTCGGCCGTCGACAGCGGGCGGAGCAGACCAGGCTGGTGCAGCGCGAGACGGAAGAGCCCCGCGTCGGAGGTCACCTGGAGCTCGGAGCCCGGGAAGGCGTCGTCGACGGCTCGCTCGAGCTCTCCGTCGGCAGACATCCACTGGATGGTCGCGAGGGCTGCGGCGAGATCCGCCCCGTCGTCGGCCAGGACGGGCGTCTGCGTGCCGATGTGCGCTGCGCGGGCCGGGGCGTGCGGGTCGGTCCGGAACTGGTCGTAGAACCGCCAGTCCCGCAGGTCGCGGCGCACCCGGAGCATCTCCGGGGCACCGGTGTCGTCGACGAACTCGTCGATCATCGACTCCGAGGTCCGCAGGTCGCGGCTCGACTCCGTCCAGCGGCCCGCGTCGTCGCGGGTCCGCACGTGCCCTCGGCGCCGTTCCGCCTGGAGGGTCGCGGGGCGCAGCACGCCGCCCGACCAGACCGTCTCGGTCTTGATCTCCGGGTCGAGGGCGAAGGGCGAGTCCTGGCTGGTCTGCGGCAGACCCAGGTCGATCGCGTACCCGAGGTCAGGTCCGCTGAAGCCCAGGCGCAGCGCGACAGGACCCGTCCGACGCGTCCCCTCGGTGATCCCGCCCGGCCGCGTCCCGTGCTGCGGGCCCGCCCACAGAGTCGAGGGCAGTCCGCCCTCGGCAGCCAGCGCGCCGACCACGCGCCCCTGACCGCACGCGGCGAGCAGCCTGAGCGCCCTGAAGAAGTTCGACTTGCCGCTCCCGTTGGCCCCGGTGACCACGGTCAGCTGCCCGAGGTCGACCACGAGGTCGCGCAGCGTGCGGTAGCCCTCGACGGCGACGGTCTGGATCATGGGCAGAGCCTACGAGGTGGCGGTGACACCCGGCACCGGCACCAGCCACCGGCGGCTGCCTGCGCCCGGCAGCCCCGTCAGCGCCCAGCAGCGCTCGTCAGCGCCCGAGGCGGCGTTCCCGCTGGGAGTAGGCGCGCAGCGCGCGAAGGTAGTCGACCCTGCGGAAGTCGGGCCAGTAGGCCTCGCAGAAGTAGAACTCCGAGTGAGCCGACTGCCACAGCAAGAACCCGCCGAGACGCTGCTCGCCCGAGGTGCGGATGACCAGCTCCGGGTCGGGCTGGCCGCGGGTGTAGAGGTGCTGGCCGATGTGGTCGACGTCGATCGCGGCCGCGACCTCGTCGAGGGTGTCCCCGGCGGCGGCGCGCTCGGTGAGGAAGGCACGGACCGCGTCGGCGATCTCGTGGCGTCCGCCGTAGCCGATCGCGACGTTGACCTGGAGCCCTTCGACGTCGTCGGTCTGAGCCTGGGCGGCGCGCAGACGGTCGGCGAAGGCCTCGGGCAGCAGGTCGAGGCGGCCCACCACGCGCAGGCGCCAGCGCCGGCTGCGGGACAGGGCGTCGACCGAGTCGCCGATGATCCCGAGGAGGGCGTCGAGCTCTTCGGCCCCGCGGGACAGGTTGTCCGTCGAGAGCATCCACAGGGTGACGACCTCGATGCCGAGCTCTTCGCTCCAGCCGAGGAACTCTTCGATGCGGTCGGCGCCGCGGCGGTGGCCGTGGGCCGCGGGCTCGCCGAAGGACTTGGCCCACCGACGGTTGCCGTCGAGGATCACGCCGACGTGGCGCGGGAGCGGCTGCGAGGAGAGCGCTGCGGCGACGCGTCGTTCGTAGAGCCCGTAGAGCAGGTGGGGCATGCGCACGCGGATTCCTCCGGGAGAGACAGGACAGTGTTTCCACGGTACCGGAGGCGGTGGTGGGAGATGCGCAGCGTCGGCGAAGATGTCTTCACAGGACACCGGGCCCACGGCGGCTAACCTACGGCAGCGTAGGTTAGGGTCGGGGATGGCCGGACGGGTGCCTGCAGCACCCTCTGCAGCGCCCCTTGCCCGTCCGCCGAGAACCCCGGAGCACCCCGCCTCGGTGCGCCACCCCGAGCAGCGCCGCGAGCACCGACGACCACCAGGAGCCCCTCATGGCCAAGACCTCCCCGGCCGACGCACCCGGCCCGTCCACCGAGCCCGACGGCCCGCTCGAGCGTGTCGCAGACGCTGCCGAGGCCGTCGTCGACGCCATCAAGCCACGGCTGCGCGGATGGATCCACGCTGGCACGTTCCCCGTGGCACTGGTCGCCAGCATCGTCCTCGTCGTGCTCGCCCCGCCCGTCGCCGGCAAGGTGTCCACGGCGATCTTCGGCTTCACCGCGATCTTGCTCTTCGGCACCTCGGCGGTCTACCACCGCGGGACCTGGTCCCCCCGGGTGCACGCCGCGCTGCGCCGGGCAGACCACTCGAACATCTTCCTCATCATCGCCGGGACGTGCACGCCCCTCGCGGTCCTGCTGCTGCCGAAGGCCTCGGCGGTCACGCTGCTCGTCACCGTCTGGGCCGGGGCGCTGCTCGGGCTCGCCGCGCGGATGATCTGGATCGGCGCGCCGCGCTGGGTCTACGTGCCCGTCTACATCGCGCTCGGCTGGGTGGCCGTCTTCTACATGCCCCAGTTCGCCAGCAACGGGAGCCCGGCGATCGTGTGGCTCGTGGCGGTCGGCGGTCTCGCGTACAGCGTCGGAGCCCTCGTCTACGGCCTCAAGCGCCCCAACCCGAGCCCGCAGTGGTTCGGCTTCCACGAGATCTTCCACGTGCTCACCGTGGTTGGCTACGGCTGCCACTACGCGGCGATCCTCGTCGCCGTCCTCATCGTCCGCTGACCCCTCGCTCCAGCGTCACGCCCGACACACCCGCCGGGGAGACCCGGCCGCCGGGTCAGGCCTGCTGCGACGGGTCGGCCGGGACCGTCGTGTAGCGGCGGTTCGCCAGCGAGGGGTTGCGGTCACGCTCGACGGCCACGCCATCGGGGTCGACGTCTGCGGTCCGGTACGCCGGGGTGTCGCCGAGCTCGATCGCGACCGAGCCGTCGGGACCCACCAGCAGCGAGTGCCCGGAGACCCCCTTGCCAGCCTGGCCCACGGCCACCACGGCGCTGACGTTCTCGATCGCGCGGGCCTGCGCGAGGATCCGCCACTGCTCGACCTTGCCGCGCCCCGCTGCCCACGCCGCCGGGACGACGAGCACCTGCGCGCCAGCGTCGACAAGACGGCGGGCGCTCTCGGGGAACCGCAGGTCGTAGCAGGTCATCACGCCGACCTGCAGACCGGCGACGGTCACGACCAGGGGCGCCGCCGCAGGGTCCCCCGCAGCGAGACGGTCGGACTCGCGGTGACCGAAGGCGTCGTAGAGGTGCACCTTGCGGTACGTCCCGACGACCTCGCTGCCACGGACCACGACGACGACGTTGCCCGGCAGACCTCCGTCGGTCGCCGCGAGCACCATCCCGGCCACCACGGTCAGCGGGCCGCCCGTGCGGGTCGCACCCTCGACGGCACCGCCCGAGGCGACCTGCCGGGAGGTGAGCTCGCGCAGCGTGCTGACGAAGGGCCCGTCGAGGGTCTCGGCGTGCTCGGCGCCTACCCCGGCAGGGTCGTAGCCGTTCGCGTACTCGGGCAGGACGAGCAGGTCGCTCGACACCCGCAGCGCCTCGGCGACCGCGTGCCGCACGACGACGAGGTTGGCGGAGTGGTCCCCGCTCACCTCGGTCTGGGCGATGGTGACGCGCACGTCAGCCCCGGTCGGTGCGCTGGTCGGAGCTGATCCTGTCGTCGAAGACCGCCGAGGCCTGCGGGTCGGCGCCCTGGGAGTGGTTCACCTTGCGCAGCTTGCGGGTCATCGAGAGCATCAGCAGGATCGCGGCGACAGCCACCACGAAGATCGCGAGGAAGCCTGCGAGCCCGGGCGAGACGTCCGTGACCTCGAGGTCGGGGCGCATCGTCGGGATCCCCGGCGTGGTCGAGGTGGTGGCGGGCTCGGGGTCTGTGGTGGTCGACGCCGTGACCGCTGCAGAGGACGCCGGGGCGTACCCGAGGGCAGCCGCCTCGACGGGGTCGACCACGGTGAGCGTGCCTGCGGCGAGCGTCATCAGTGCGTCTCCTCGTGCGTGCGGATCCCGGCGAACAGGTCGTCCTCGGGCAGCGTCGTGGCGACGCGCGACTGGGCGAGCTCGTACTCCTCGAAGGGCCACTCGTCGAGCTCGAGGTCGCGCGGGACCGCGAAGAAGAACCCGTCGGGGTCGATCTGCGTGGCGTGCGCGCGCAGGGCCGCGTCGCGGGCGTCGAAGTAGTCCGCGACGGGGACCCGGGTGGTCACCTCGCGCTCGGGGATCTCGCGGGCGGCGCGGGACTCGACCCACTCGCCGAAGGGCGACTCGAGCCCGGCTCCGAGCATCGCCTCGTGGACGGCACGGATGCGGGCCATCGAGAAGCCGTGGTTGTAGTAGAGCTTGAGCGGCGTCCAGGGCTCCCCGCGACCGCGGTAGCGCTCGGCGTCGCCCGCGGTGTCGAAGGCCTCCTTCGACACCCTGTGGCACATGATGTGGTCAGGGTGGGGGTAGCCGCCGGTCGGGTCGTAGGTGGTGATCACGTGGGGCCTGAACTCCCGGACCAGCTCGACGAGCGGCGCGGCGGCCTCCTCGAGCGGTGTCAGCGCGAAGCAGCCCTCGGGCAGCGGCGGCAGCGGGTCGCCCTCGGGCAGCCCCGAGTCGACGAAACCCAGCCAGCGGTGCTGGACCCCGAGAGCCCGGGCGGCCTCGGCCATCTCGACCGTGCGGACCTCACGCATCTCGTCGAGGTCGGTGATCTCGCGCCCGTAGCTCGGGTTGAGGATGCTCCCCCGTTCCCCGCCGGTGCAGCTGACGACCAGCACCTCGACGCCCTCCGCGGCGTAGCGCGCCGTGGTGGCTGCTCCCTTGCTCGACTCGTCGTCGGGGTGAGCATGCACGGCCATGAGCCGCAACGGTGCTGTGGTCACCGCGTCCTCCTAGGGTTCGCCTGTGTGTGCGTGAGTGCGTGTGTGTGCCTGAGTGCGTGCGCGCGACCGTGCGCGTGCAGACGCACCCGTGGATTTCGGCTGTGCGCCGTTCGCGACAATAATCGACAACGACCATGATCCCATCGATGACCGACACCGACCGCCCGAGCGGGCCTCGACGTCGTCACACCGACCGCACCACCGACGCCGGAGAGGCGCACCCGTGACCGAGCACCCGAGCACCCGACCGGACGACGCGCGCCGTCACGACTCCCCCACCGAGCCGACCGCAGCGGCCGGTCCCGCCGACAGGGAGACCTCAGCACCGGACACCGGTCTCCAGACTGAGGGCCGCCCCGGCTCCCCGCGCGATGCAGCGCCCGCCCGCCCGGTCGGCTCTGCCCGACCGGCCGGCTCGACCCGACCGGTCCGGCTCACCGACGACGAGGCCTCCGGCACCGCCGCGGGCTCGGCAGCGCCCGTCGCCTCGGGCCGCTACGACACGCGCCGCGGGATCAGCAGGACCACGCAGGTCCGCCTGGCCGTCGCCGCCGTGACCGTCGCGGTCCTCTCGATCGCCTGGGTGACGATGGGCCCGACGGCCAGCACGGTCCGCGGCAAGGACTTCGGGTACTCGGTGAAGGGGCCCGAGGCCGTCGACATCACCTTCGACGTCGCCAAGCCCGAGGACTCGACCGTCGTGTGCACGGTCGAGGCGCTCAACGAGAACTACGCGCAGGTGGGCACCAAAGAGGTGACGATCGGCCCCGCGGAGGTCTCCGAGGCCCGCTACACCACGACCATCGCGACGACTGAGCTCGCGGTGACCGCCGTGGTCGACGAGTGCGTGCTGGTCGACTGACCCTCGGCGAGCCGGTCGGCTGGCTGACCCGTCCCGCCTGACCGGCTGATCGTCCGTCCCGGCCGGTCCGATGCCGTGCCCGGTTCTTCTGCATTGCTATACTGACGGATTCAGACGCTGACCCGGCTCGTGCCGATCGTGCTCAGGCGCACTGAAGCCGGGAGCCACTGACGTCACCAGCTGACGCAGACGATCGACGGGTCCCTGCCCACGTGCTCGCTGTGCCGACAGGCCCGCGCCTGGGCAACCCACCACTCGAGTCATCGCGGCCGCGCACCACGCGTCCGTGACAAGGAAGGAGCGACCTGTGGCAGAGAACGACGTCACCTGGCTGACCCAGGAGGCACACGACCGACTCCAGGCTGAGCTCGCGCACCTGACGGGTGAGGGCCGCACGGACATCACCGACCGCATCGCGGCAGCCCGCGACGAGGGCGACCTCAAGGAGAACGGCGGCTACCACGCGGCACGCGAGGAGCAGGCCAAGAACGAGGCCCGCATCCGCGAGCTCACGGAGAAGCTGCGGTCTGTGCGCATCGGCACCCCGCCCGACGACGGTGTCGTCGAGCAGGGCATGGTCGTGACCGCCGAGGTCGCCGGAGACGAGATGGTGTTCCTGCTCGGCTCGCGCGAGATCGCCGACACGACGGACATCGACGTCTACTCCGAGAAGTCGCCGCTCGGCGCCGCGATCCTCGGCAAGAAGGTCGGCGAGACCGCCTCGTACACAGCGCCCAACGGCAAGGAGATCGCGGTCTCGATCAAGGACGCCAAGCCGTACAGCGGCTGACTCCTCGGGTGACCGAGCCCGACGGCTCGGTCACGAGGCCGGGCAGCAGCCAGGTCCCCGCCAGACGACAGGAGGGGCCGCACCAGACGGTGCGGCCCCTCCTGTCGTCTGCTGTGGCGTCGCGCGAACGGAGCCGGGCAGGCACCGCGCACGTCAGCCAGCCGAGCCGTCAGACACCGGACGCCTAGGCAGCGGGGGCGCCCCCGGCGCCCTGCCCCTCACTCGGAGAGCCTGTACCCCTCGCCCCGCAGGTGGTCGAGGAGCGCCGCGCAGTGCTCGGGCCCCTTGGTCTCGACCTGCATGGTGACTTCGACCTCGTCGATCGCGAGGTCGACGCCCGTGCGCACGTGGTCGACGTGCATGATGTTCCCGCCCGAGCGGGCGAGGTCCTGCAGCAGGTCGGCGAGGGCGCCGGGCCTGTCGACGAGCCGCACCCGCAGCTGCATGTACCGACCGGCCGCGGCGAGCCCGTGACGCAGCACGCGCAGCAGCACGAGAGGGTCGATGTTGCCGCCCGAGAGCACGGCGACCACAGGTCCCTCGTACTCCTCGGGGTGCGCCATGAGCGCCGCGACCCCAGCCACCCCGGCCGGTTCGACGATGAGCTTGGCGCGCTCCGCGACGAAGAGCAGCGCGCGGGAGATGTCCTCCTCGGACACCGTGCGGATGTGACCGCCACCGTCCTTGATGATCTGGAAGGGCACGGCACCCGGTGTGCTCACGGCGATGCCGTCGGCCATCGTCGAGGCCGTCACGGTCTTGACGGGCTCTCCGGCCGCGAGGGACTGGAGGTAACCCCCTGCACGGGCCGCCTGGACCCCCACGACGCGCACGTGCGGGGCGACCGCAGCCATCGCGGCCACGACACCGGCCCCGAGCCCACCCCCGCCGACAGGCACGACGATCGTCTTGACGTCGGGGACCTGCTCGAGGATCTCGAGGGCGACGGTCGCCTGCCCGGCCACGACGTCGACGTGGTCGAAGGGGTGGATGAGCACGGCGCCTGAGCGCTCGGACTCCTCGCGGGCCGCCGTGAGCACGTCGTCGACCGTGGTCCCGACGAGCCGGACCTCGGCCCCGTACTCCCGGGTCGCCGCGACCTTGGGGAGCGCAGCATCGGTCGGCATGTAGACCACGGCGCGGATGCCGAGCAGCCGCGCGGCGAGCGCGACACCCTGCGCGTGGTTGCCGGCGCTCGCCGCCACGACCCCGCGGGCACGCTCGTCGGCGTCCAGGCGTGACATGCGCACGTAGGCGCCGCGGATCTTGAAGGACCCGGAGCGCTGGAGGTTCTCGCACTTGAGGTAGACAGGCGCACCCACGATCCCGGCGAGCGCGCTGCTGCGCTCGACGGGGGTGACCGTCGCGACGCCCTCGAGCGCGCGGGCGGCGTCACGGATGTCCTCGATCCCGACCGGGAGCTCGTGGTGGGGTCGCTCGGGCACCGTCGACAGGTCAGTGGTCGTCACGGTCACCCTTGCTCAGGTCGGGGGCGGAGGCCGGTCCCGACGTCGTCTCCGTCGTCGTGACGGTCTCGGTCGCCGTGGTGGTCCGGGTCGTCGCGGGGACGCCCGCGGAGAGCATGTTCTCCGCGCTCATCACCATGACCGACCGACGCCCTGAGGGCCTGACGTCGACGTGGTCGTCGAAGCCGAGCTCGGGGAACTTGTCGTGCCCGTGGAAGTACAAGAACACCGTGTTGAGCACCGCGACGATCGGCACCGCGAAGAGCGCACCGACGATCCCGGCGGTGAGCGTCCCGGCGGTCACGACGAGCAGGACCGCGACAGGGTGCAGCGAGACCGCGTGCCCCATCAGCCACGGCTGGAGGACGTTGCCCTCGATCTGCTGCACCAGCAGCACGACACCGAGCATGATGAGCGCCTGCCAGGGCCCGAGCGCGACGAGCGCGACCAGGACAGCCATCGAGCCGGTGACGATCGCGCCGACGAAGGGGATGAACGAACCGATGAACACGAGCACACCGAGCGGCAGCGCGAGCGGGACGCCGATGATCGCGGCCCCGATGCCGATGCCGACGCTGTCGATGAAGGCCACGAGGATCTGCGTGCGGGCGTAGGACGCGAGGGTCACCAGTCCACGACGACCGGCCTGGTGCGTGCGCTCACGGGCGCTGCGCGGCAGCAGGCCGACGAGCCACGACCAGATGCGGCGTCCGTCCATGAGGAAGAACAGCGTGCAGAACAGCGCGATGACTGCGCCGGCGAGCACCTGACCGACAGTCGTGGTGACCGACAGGGCACCGGACAGCAGCGCCGAGGAGTTCTCCTCGAGGGCTGCGAGCCCGCTGTCGAGGTAGCCGTTGAGCGCCTCGTTGTCGATGTGCAGCGGGCCGTCGGCCAGCCACGTGAGGGCCTTCTGGAAGCCCTGGACGGCCTGGTCGCTGAGGTCGCTGATGCCCGAGACGATCGAGCGCCCCGCGACGACCACGAGCAGCACGATCCCGGCGACGAGCAAGATCACCGAGGTCGCGGCAGCGAGGGCCGGCGAGAACCTCGCGCGGCGACGCAAGAAGCTCGAGACCGGCTGCAGCAGCACCGTGAGCAGCAGGGCGACCGCGACCGGGATGATGACGACCTTGAGGTACGCGACGAGCGAGAAGACCACCGCGAGCGCCGCGGCGATCGCGAGGAACCTCCACGCCCACGACGCGGCGGCCTGGACGCTGTGCGTCACGACCGACGACTCGGCGTCTCGAGGACGCGCGGCCGTCGACGACGCGAGGGTCGTCGAGGTCACGCGGACCGCGTGCGCACCGTCGTCGACGGTGCCGGACGCGTCGGGGCTGCTGGGCTGCTGTGCTGGGCGCCCGGAGTCGCTCATGTGCTGGAGACCTCTCGTCGTGCGTGGTCGGAGGGCGGCCGATGGGTCGGCCGGCTCTGAGACTAGGTGCGCGGGGCGCTGCCCCGGGGGCTGGTCCACGCCTCGCGCCCGCGAGCGCCCGACGTGGTACCGAGGCAAGGCTACGTCGGACGGGCGCCGGGAACACTGCGAACACCCCGGGTGTTGACGCTCGCGGGGAGCTCTCCCTACCCGTCGCACCCAGTTGGAGGCCCGCATGTTCGGCTCGTTGTTCGGCTCGTCCCTCAAGACGACCATGGTCACGCCCGAGCGCGCCCTGTCTGGCCGCGCCGACGCCCTGTACTCCGTCCCCGAGACCCACACCGTCCTGGGCACCCCGCTCGCCGGCCCGTGGCCCGAGGGCACGCGGGTGCTGTACCTGGGCCTCGGCTGCTTCTGGGGCGCCGAGAAGGAGTTCTGGCAGCTGCCCGGCGTCGTCACGACGGCCGTCGGCTACCAGGGCGGGTTCACCCAGAACCCGACGTACGAAGAGGTCTGCACGGCCATGACAGGCCACACGGAGACCGTGCTCGTCGCCTACGACCCCGCTGTCGTCAGCGACACCGAGATCCTGCGGATGTTCTGGGAGTCTCACGACCCGACCCAGGGCTTCCGCCAGGGCAACGACGTCGGGACGCAGTACAGGTCTGCCGTGTACTGGACCACGCCCGAGCAGGAGGTCGCCGCACGCACGACGCTCGACGTGTTCCAGCAGAACCTCACGGCGCGCGGCTTCGGCCAGATCACCACAGACCTGCGCCCTGCCGAGGCGGCCGGCCCCTTCTACTACGCCGAGGGCTACCACCAGCAGTACCTCGACAAGAACCCTGGCGGCTATTGCCCCGTTCACTCGACAGGCGTCGCCTGCCAGCCCGCAGACGCCTGACGCTCCTTCCGAGCCGCTGCCCCTGGGCGGCGGCCCAGGGGGCGGTGGAGCCTAGCGGTTCCCGCGCTTGCCGAGGCGCTTGCCGGTGAGCTTGCCGCCGCGGGTCCCCGCCTTGCGGGCCGCGGCGGCCTTGCGGTCGGTCTCGCGCCGGGCTGCGGCGGCCTTCTCCTGCGCCTTGGTGCGCGGCTTGGCCTGCTGGTCGCCCGAGCTCTTCGCGGCGTCCTGCTGTGCCGCTCGCCCGCGTGAGCTGTTCGCGGTGCGTCCGCGGACGATGCCGATGAACTCTTCCACGAGCTCGGTCGTCTCGTCCTCGGGCCACACGAAGCCGATCCTCGACTGCGGGCCGTCGGACACCGGACGGTAGGTGAGGTCCTTGCGGTGGTGCAGGCGCGCGACAGACTGCGGCACGACGACCACGCCCACCCCTGCGGCGACGAGCTCGATGGCAGCCGCGGTGGTCACGGGGCGTTCCTGGGCCGGGGTCCCCGGGAGCGTCTCCCACTCGAGCAGGTCGTCGAGGGGGTGCAAGAAGACCTCGTCGGCGAGCTCTTCGGAGCTCACCTCGTCGAAGGCCGCGACCACGTGCTCCTTCGGGACCACGACCACGGGGATCTCCGTGTACAGCGGGATCACGCTCAGGCCCTCTCTGCCGAGCGGGAGCCTCAGCAGCCCGGCGTCGACAGTGCGGTCCGTCACCACGGCACCGCGGTCGAGGACGTCCACCTGGACGAGCTCGAGGGGGACGTCGGCGAGACGGGTCCGCCACACCCCGACCCACTTCGCAGGGGTCACGCCAGGCGCGATCGCGAGCCTGAAGGACGGCCCACCGGCCTGCTCGGTGATGGGCTGGTCCGCGGAGGAGTCTTGCTCCTCGGGGACCTGCGGGTCGTCGAGGCTCGGGTCAGAAGGCACGGAGTCAGGCTACCCGGCCTGAGACCGATACCCTTGGAGCATGACGTCCCAGAAGACCCCGCAGACCATGAAGCCCGCCACAGCGGCGAAGAAGCTGGGCGTGTACCTGCCTGCGACACCCGCCGAGTTCCAGGAGAAGGTCATCTCCCGCGACGAGCTCAACGCACTGACCACCAACCCGCCGGAGTGGCTCGTCGAGCTCCGTCGCAACGGGCCGCACCCGCGCCCGACTGTCGCCGCACGCCTCGGCGTCTCGATCGCCGGTCTCGCCCGCGGTGGCGTGACCGAGGCCCTGACCACGGACGAGATCAACGAGATCCGCGACGACGAGCCCGACTGGCTGGTGCGCGAGCGCGAGGTCCAGGCGAAGGTCCGCGAAGAAGAAGAGCGTCTGCGCGAGCGTGACGCCAAGCTCGCCGAGAAGGCCGAGCGCTCCGCCAAGCGCTGACCTCGCCTCCGGTGGTCGCACGACGGCGTGCGCCCACCGATCAGCTGGTCCGGCACGACAGCTCAGAGATAGGCGTTGACGACCGGGGAGTCCCCGCTCACGTCGACCTCGAGGCGCAGCGGCGGCACGTCACCGTCGAGGATCACGTAGACCACCTGCACGGACCCCGTCCGGCCGCAGGGCACCTCGACAGGCGTCATCCGGCCCGACGCTGTCAGGCGGCTGCGCATCGCGTCGCGCAGGTCTGACGACGAGCGCACACCTCCTTCGAAGGCGTCGACCTCACGGTCGGTCCCGGAGCGCAGCGCCCTCACGTAGTCCGACGCCACCCCGAGAGCAGAGTCACCCGAGGTCGGGTCGACCAGCGCGTGGTGACCGTCGTCGTCGTGCACGGCGCGGACCTGCTCGAGGACCAGGCGGGTGCCCGTGCCGTCTGGCGTCCCGTCGCCCGGGTCGCCGGTCTCCACAGGGTCCTGGGCGCCTGTCGCACCGGCGGTCGGCTCGGAGGACGAACCAGACGTCGAGCCGGGGGTCGGGTCGCCCGGCGACCCCCAGCTGAGGGCGTAGGACGCCCGGGTCGTGGTCGGGGTCCCGTCCACTCGGGTGCGGACGGTGTCGAGGGTCACGAGGGTCACGGGCCCGTCCTGGTCGTCGGCCTCGGTGACGTCGACCACCGCCACGTCGGCGTCGGTGAGGTCGACGGTCCGGGTCTCTCGCTCGACCTGCGAGGTGTGCCCCTCGAAGAAGGCCCGCGCCTGGTTCCCGAGGTCCATCTCCGGGTCGACCAGGGCTGCGACGGTCGAGCGGGCGTCTGCCGGTGCCCCCGCCGCAGCGGTGGCCACCCCGACCTGGTCCTCGAGCTCGGCGAGGACAGCCGCGAAAGCCTCCGCAGCGACCACCACGTCGGCCGAGGCGGCCCTGTCGTCGGCCAGACGCTCGAGCGGATGGTCGGGTCCGCACCCGGTCGTGAGCATGCCGAGCAGCAGCGCCGTCACGAGCGCGACGCCGCGTCGAGCCTTGCTCCCCTGTCTCGTGCTCACCGGTCCATCCTGGCGGACCACCTGCCCTGCCCGCATCAGCCCGAGGGCTGACTCCGTGGGAGCCGCGGATCGGCCGAGGGACCGAGCAGACGACGAAGGCCGCCCTCCGGAGAGGACGGCCTTCGTGTGCCATCTGCCCCCCGCGACCGAGGGGTGGCTGCCTGGGCTCAAGACGTGCAGAGCGTGCAGAGCGGGTGGTGCTGGTGTTCCAGGTGGTGCTGGTGGTCAGCCGACGCCGACGATGTCGACGACGAAGACGAGCGTGGCGCCCGGGCCGATACCGGCCTGCGGCACGCCGCGCGAGCCGTAGCCGAGCTCCGGCGGGATCGAGAGCAGGAGACGCGAGCCGATGTTCTGGCCGACGAGACCCTGGTCCCAGCCGCCGATGACAGCCCCGATGCCGATCGGGAAGTCGATCGTGGCACCACGGTCGTAGGAGTTGTCGAAGACGCCGCCGTCCCAGGACTGGCCCAGGTAGTGCACGACGATGTTGTCGCCTGCAGCGACCTCAGCCCCGTCGCCCTGGCTCAGCACCTGGACGTGCAGGCCCTCGGGGGCGCCGCCGGCCGGGAAGGTGATCTGGGGCTTGTCACCGAAGGATCCGGTGGCCTGGGGAAGTTCGATCGTCATGCGGGTACCTCTCAGGAGTGGGGAGTGCGAAGGGTGCGAGGACTGCTACTCGCCGCGGAGGATCGCGAGGAGGCGCAGGAACTCGAGGTAGAGCCAGATGAGCGTGACCATCAGGCCGAAGGCTGCGGACCAGGCGTACTTCTTGGGCACGCCGTTGCGCACGCCGCGCTGGATCGCGTCGAAGTCGACGATCAGCGAGGCGGAGGCGAGACCGACGGCGATGAGGCCGACGGCGATGCCGAGCGGGCCCTCACGGAGCGGACCGAAACCACCGTCGCCCACACCCGCGAACATCATGACGACGTTCACGAGGGAGAAGACGAGGTAGCCGACCATCGCGAAGAGCAGCCAGCGCGTGAAGCGCGGGGTCACGCGGACACGGCCCGAGCGGAACAGCCAGAGGCACGCCGCGAAGGTGCAGACCGTCGCGAGGACGGCCTGGAGCACGATGCCGCTCCACTGCGCCTCGAAGACCTTGCTGATGCCGCCGAGGAACACACCCTGCGCAGCCGTGTAGGCGACGATGAGGGCCGGGCTGGGCTCACGCTTGAAGGCGTTGACCAGACCGAGGACAAGACCGACGATCGCACCGATGAAGGTGAAGGCGGGCGGGAGCATGACCCAGGAGACGGCACCGACGGCGACGAGGAGGGCCAGCAGCCCACCGGTCTTGACGATGACGTCGTCGTAGGTCAGACGCCCGGTGTCGGCCGTCGTGGCCGACGGCGAGCTGTACATGGTGTTGAGGGTCGCGGCGTCGGTCGCTGCGTAACCAGCCCCGTACTGCTGCTGACCGTACTGAGCCTGCTGGCCCTGCGCGCCTGCAGGCGCGCGGCCTGAAGCGTTCGCCTTCTCACCGAAGACGTCGCTCCGGGCAAAGATGGGACTTCCCACTGGGTACCTCCTGGTCGCGGTTCCGGTCCGACGCCGTGGCGCCGCCGAGGGGCTCTCGCTGGCCGGATGATGACTCGTCGTTCCACTGTAGTCAACGCACCGAGCAGCGCCAACGTTCCCGCTGCGCTGTGGACGAACGGTGCAGGACGTGTCCACCGGACGGCCTGCTGGGCGCCTCGAGGACCATCTTCCCTGTAGCCGATCGGCCGACCGGCCAGGACGAGGATCGGCCGGACGACCGTAGGCGCAGCACCCCACCTCTCCGTAGGCTCGGACCAGCAGCAGCCACCGGACCGGCAGCCGGACCGGTGGACCTGACCCTGAACCACCACGACAGGAACGAGCACCTGATGATCGAGGTACAGAACCTCACCAAGAGGTACGGGCAGAAGACGGCGGTCGACGGAGTCTCCTTCACGGTCCGCCCCGGGATCGTCACCGGGTTCCTCGGCCCGAACGGCGCCGGCAAGTCGACGACCATGCGCGCCATCGTCGGGCTCGACCGTCCCACGTCAGGGTCGGTCACCGTCAACGGCAAGCCCTACGCGCAGCACTCCTCGCCGCTCACCCAGGTGGGCGCGCTCCTCGACGCGAAGGCCGTCCACACGGGTCGCAGCGCCTACAACCACCTGCGCGCCATGGCCGCGACGCACGGCATCCCGCTCTCACGGGTGAACGAGGTCATCGAGATGACGGGCCTCGAGAGCGTCGCCAAGAAGCGTGTCGGCGGGTTCTCGCTCGGCATGGGCCAGCGCCTGGGCATCGCGGTCGCCCTGCTGGGCAACCCCCGCACCCTGCTCCTCGACGAGCCCGTCAACGGTCTCGACCCCGAGGGCGTCGTCTGGGTCCGTCAGCTGACCCGGGCGCTCGCCGCCGAGGGCCGCACGGTGTTCCTCTCGAGCCACCTCATGAGCGAGATGGCCCAGACCGCAGACCACGTCGTGGTCATCGGCCGCGGGAAGATCCTCGCGGACGCCCCGGTCTCCGACATCGTCGCCCGCGCCAAGGGCAACGGGGTGCGCGTGCGCAGCCCGCAGGCCGCACAGCTCGTCGAGCTGCTCCGCCCGACAGGCGCCGAGATCACGAGCGACGAGCCCGGTCTGCTGTACATCAACGGCGCGCAGTCTGCGCAGATCGGCGAGACCGCGGCCGCGGCCGGCATCGTCCTGCACGAGCTCTCCCCCGTGAGCTCGACCCTCGAAGAGGCGTACATGGAGCTCACCGCAGACTCCGTCGAATACCACTCGGCCACCGCCTCGGGCGCGAAGGCCACCACGACCGCAGCACACGCCGGAGGCACCCGATGAGCACCGAGACACTCAGCCGCACCGCGGCGACCACCCCCAAGGCCGAGCGCTACAAGGTGACGTTCCCGCGTCTGGTCAAGAGCGAGATCATCAAGCTCACCACGGTCCGCTCGACCATCTGGTCGCTCGCCGTGATGGTGTTCATCGTCCTGGGCTTCGCGGCCCTCATGTCCTTCGCGCTCCGCTCGCAGGACATCTCCGACTTCGGGAGCGAGCTGCCGCTCGGTGCGTCCGTGGCGACCTTCGGCATCAGCTTCGGCCAGCTCGTCATCGTCGTGCTCGGTGTCATCTCGATCGGTTCTGAGTACAGCACCGGGATGATCCGCTCGACCCTCAGCGCGGCACCGGCCCGCATCCCGGCGCTGCTCGCCAAAATGCTCGTCATCGCCATCGTGTCCTTCGTGGTCTCGCTGGTCGCGCTCTTCGCGGCCTTCTTCCTCGCCCAGGCGATCTTGCCGTCGACGCAGACCGCGTCGCTCGGTGACCCGCAGGTCCTGCGGATGATCGTCGGCGGGGCGCTGTTCCTCGCCGTGATGGCGATGTTCGCGGTGGCCGTCGGTGCGATCGTGCGCAACACCGCGGCGGGCATCTCGATCATCGTCGGTCTCGTCCTCATCCTCCCCGGGATCCTCGTGTCGATCCCGTGGGAGTGGGTCAAGACCATCGGTCGCTACCTCCCGGACTCCGGGATGACGGTGTTCTCCGAGGCAGGGACCATGTACCACGACGTCTGGACCGGATTCGGCATCCTCGTGATCTGGACCGTCGTGGCGACAGTCATCGCCTCGGTGCTCATCAAGCGCCGGGACGCCTGACCTCGGGTCCGTCCCCAGGGGCGCTCAGCCAGCGCTCGTCTACACCGCAGACCACCCCCTCGCCCCTCTTGTCACGGGAGGCCAGGGGGTGGTCTGCTGTCGGGCATGACACGAACCGCAGACGTCGTGGTGGTCGGCGCAGGCCTCGCCGGGCTGGTCGCCGCCGCAGAGGCTGCCGACGCCGGGCGCTCGGTGACAGTCCTCGACCAGGAGCCCGTGCAGTCCTTCGGCGGGCAGGCGTACTGGTCCTTCGGCGGTCTGTTCCTCGTGGACTCGCCCGAGCAACGACGCCTCGGCATCCGCGACTCGGTCGACCTCGCGTGGCAGGACTGGACAGGGTCGGCCGGTTTCGACAGAGCAGAGGACTTCTGGCCGCGCCGGTGGGCACGCGCCTACGTCGACTTCGCCGCGGGCGAGAAGCGCCCGTGGCTGCACGGCATGGGCGTGCGGTTCTTCCCCGTGGTCGGGTGGGCCGAGCGGGGCGGGTACACGGCCCAGGGCCACGGCAACTCGGTCCCGAGGTTCCACATCACCTGGGGCACGGGACCCGGCATCCTCGAGCCCTTCGTCCGGCGGGTCCTCGACCACGTCCACGCCGGTCGGGTCCAGGTGCTCTTCAGGCACCGGGTGGACGGGCTGACCGTCCAGGACGGTGTGGTGACAGGGGTCCAGGGCGCGGTCCTCGCGCCGAGCGACGTCACCCGCGGAGCCTCGAGCAGCCGTGAGGTCGTCGGCGGATTCACGGTCGACGCGCAGGCCGTCGTGGTCGCGAGCGGTGGGATCGGCGGCGACCACGACCTCGTCCGCGCGGCCTGGCCGGCACGGCTCGGCACACCGCCCGAGCACATGATCACCGGGGTCCCAGCGAGCGTCGACGGTCGGATGATCGGCATCAGCCAGCAGGCCGGGGCACGCCTGGTCAACGCGGACAGGATGTGGCACTACGTCGAGGGCATCAAGAACTGGGACCCCGTGTGGCCCGGTCACGGGATCCGGATCTTGCCTGGTCCGTCCTCGCTCTGGCTCGAGGCGACAGGTGCCCGGCTACCCGTGCCGCTGTTCCCGGGCTTCGACACCCTCGGCACCCTCGCGCACCTGCGGACCACCGGCTACGACCACAGCTGGTTCGTGCTCAACCAGGCGATCATCGAGAAGGAGCTCGCGCTCTCGGGCTCCGAGCAGAACCCGGACCTCACCGGGCGCAGCGTGCGCCAGCTGCTCGGCCGGCTGACCAAGGGCGCCACCCCGCCTGTCGAGGCCTTCAAGGAGAAGGGCGAAGACTTCGTCGTGGCCAGCACCCTCGGCGAGCTCGCCACGGGCATGAACCGGGTCGCCGGGAACGACCTCATCACCGAGACCGGTCTGCGCGAGGTGGTCGAGGCGCGCGACCGCGAGATGGCCAACCCCTTCGGCAAAGACCTCCAGGTGACGGCCCTGCGAGCGGCACGCGCCTATCTCGGCGACAGGCTGATCCGTGTCGCGACGCCCCGGGCGCTGCTCGACGAGCGTGACGGACCTCTTGTCGCCGTCAGGCTGCACGTCATCACCCGCAAGACGCTCGGCGGCCTGGAGACAGACCTCGACGCTCGTGTCCTCGGGGCCGACGGTGCAGCCGTCCCCGGTCTGTACGCCGCGGGCGAGGCCGCCGGCTTCGGGGGTGGCGGGATGCACGGCTACAGGTCGCTCGAGGGGACCTTCCTCGGCGGGTGCCTCTTCTCGGGGCGGGCCGCCGGACGGTCCGCAGCAGCCGCCGTGGGCTGAGACGAGGGCCCGACGGCCTGCGTCACCCCCGCAGACCCTCACGCTCGGCGTCCGCGTGCCGATGGGACCGGAGAGTGACGACGGTCGACCACGACCGCCGCGACGTCGTGGGGCAGCGGCAGACCGGTCGTCTGGACGCGAGGAGCGACGAGTGAGCGGGCTAGCAACCGTGGTCGGAGACCCTCCGGGGATCTCCCGGTGGTCGGCGGCGCTCGCGTCCATGGTCGTGAGGTCGTCGGGCGGCTCGCTCCTGACGCTCCAGATCCCCCTCACCCTGGTCGTCGGGCTCGTCGTGGCGCTCTTCGCGGTCGCGGCCTCGCAGATCCTCGTCCACCCGGCGATCGTCCTGTCGGTCCTGCTCATCCTCGGCGGGTGCGCCTACGCGCGGTGGGCGCCAGCCCGTCGTATCGGGTCGCGCTGGGCACCTGTGGTGATCTGCCTCGTGGACTTCGCAGCCATCGGTCTGCTGCGGTACGGGACGCACCTGGAGTTCGGCATCCTCGGGGTCCTCTCGGTGTTCCCCGCCGCATGGCTCGCCCACACCTACCTGTGGCGCGGCGCGGCGCTCGCCGGGGCCGCGACCGTCGCGGTCACCGTCGTCCCCGAGCTCGCCACGTCGACAGCGCTGACCGTGCACGTCGGGGTCCGCCTGATCCTGCTGCCGCTCATCGTGGCCGCCGTGATCGTCGCCGTCGTGGTCATCACAGAGCACACGGCCTTCCAGGAGCGCGAGCTGCAGCGCGAGCACGCCCGCCTGGACGCAGCGCTGACCGAGAGCGAGTCGACGTCGCTCCTGCTCGACGCGATGCTCGAGTCCCTCGACACAGGTCTGCTCGCCATCGACTCCTCGGGCGAGACGATCCGGATGAACACGACGACGCGCGAGCTCTACGACCTCACGCTGCCCTCGACAGGCGCACGGGCGGTCTTCGCCGCGGACCGCACGTCTCCCCTGGGGCGCGAGCTGATGCCGGCGGCCCTCGCACGGCGGGGTGAGCAGGCCACAGGCCGGCTCATGTGGTTCGGCCTGCCGAGCGGACGGCAGCGGGCGATCTCCGCCAACATCGTGAGGATCGTCGACTCCGCAGGGGTCGACCGTGGAGCGCTCGTCGCCCACCACGACGTCACCGAGCTCATGGAGGCGATCGAGTCGAAGGACAGGTTCGTCGGGACCGTCTCGCACGAGCTCCGCACGCCCCTGACCTCGATCATGGGATATCTCGAGCTGATCGCCGAGGACGACAGCGCGGGCGACCACCCGCTGTCGCCCGAGACCCGGGAGTACGTGTCGATCGCCCGGCGCAACGCCGAGCAGCTGCTCTCCCTCGTCTCCGACCTCCTGACGACAGCGCAGATCGACTCGGGCGCCCTGCGGCTCACGACGGACGAGACGTCCCTCAGCACGCTCGTCTCCGAGGCTGTCGAGGCCGCGCGACCTCGTTTCGACGAGGCGCAGATCCGTCTCACGGCGAACGTCGTCCCCACAGTCCCGCAGGAGATCGACCGTCGCCGCATGGCGCAGGTGATCGAGAACCTGCTCTCCAACGCGCTCAAGTACACCCCTGCGGGCGGGTCGGTGACAGTCGCGACCTCGACGGTGCTCGACGCCTCTGTCCTCACCGTGAGCGACACGGGCATCGGCATGAACCGGGCAGACCTCGGCAAGATGTTCACCAAGTTCTTCAGGGCGGAGTCGGCCCGTGAGAACCGGATCCAGGGATTCGGTCTGGGCCTGGTGATCTGCCGCGCGATCGTCGAGGCGCACGGGGGCAAGCTCCGCATCGACAGCGCGCTCGGGCGCGGCACCAAGGTCTCTGCGGTGCTGCCCGTCGGGGTCGTCGAGGACTGAGGAGGGCGCGGACCGAAGAGGGCGCGGACCGCATCGGTCCTGCGCCTGGGCCTGCACCTGCGTCGTCCTGCTAGCCGGGCGGCGCGTGCTCGTCGAGCGCCTCGAGCTCACGGAGGGCGTCACGGGCCCGAGCCAGCCGGGCGGTCTCGGGCTCGTCCCACCAGTACGGACCGCGCTCCCCGAGACCAGCCTTCGCCAGCCCGACCCGCCGACGCGATGCGGCCACCCGCTCGTCGTCACCAGCCTTCTTGCCCGCCCGCACGCCTGACCGGCCCTTCCCGAGGTGCGAGGTGAGCGCCTCGACGACGTCAGCGGGCAGGCTCGGGTCGGTCCGACGCCACCGCCTGCCGTGGATCACGAGCCAGCGCTCCTCGTCGGGCACCGAGGAGCCGGTCCCCCGGGTCTCCTGAGCGGATGTGGTCGAGGTGCCCGTGGCCTCGGCCTCAGAGGTCTGGTCGTGGGAGGTCATCGTCCAGAGATCTCACACTTCCGTGCCGTCGGCCTCTCGGCGGGCGCAGCGCAGGGGAATCAACCCGCGAGACGGACACCCGGCCGACCGGGGCCCGTCGACGTCACGACCACTGTCGTCGCACCGTCGACCAGCCCAGCCACGGTGCACCCGTCGACCTGGACGACGAGCGCTCCAGCAGGTGAACCGTCGAGGTCGACGGCGTCGAGCCGGGCCTCGGGGACGATGCTCGCCGCGTCGCGGACCGCCGCCGTGAGCTCGTCGCGCGGGACGGCGCGATCCATCCCTCGGACCATCACGAGCCCGAGGACCTCCGCCTGCACGAGCGACGCCGTGGGCACCCGAGCACCTGTCGTCAGGGTGGTGACCTCGACGTCCGAGGCGGCATCTCTCGCCCATCGCCTGACGGACTGCGGCGCGCCGTCCTCACCGTCGGTGTCGGTGTCCTCCACCAGGACGAGGCTCCTGCCGTCGACCGTGACCTCCACGGCGTCGCGCCGGACCTGCGGGGGCATACCCATCTGCACATCTCCTCTGTCGTGACCTACCAGCGTAGAGCGGGCCTCGTTCGAGGCGTCGAGTTTTCCCGGCGCGACGACCCTGGCCCCTGGCCGCACACACATCGACATACAGAGACTCGTTTGCAAAGAAACCCTTGCAAAGAGTCCTCTGCACTCGTACAGTCGACCTATGACCACCCGTGACGAGCCCTCGACCACCGAGCACGCACCGGCCGCAGACCCCGGTCCCTCGACGTCGGCAGCCCCCGCTGAGCAGCGGATGCTGGACATCGAGTCCTTGCGAGGTCTCGCGCACCCACTGCGCATCCAGCTGCTCGAGATCCTCGGGTCGCGGGGGCCGCTCACCGCGAGCGGTCTCGCCCACCTCACCGGCGAGTCGAGCGGCACCACCAGCTATCACCTCCGTCAGCTGGAGCGGCACGGCTTCATCCAGGAGGAACCTGGACGCGGCACGGCCCGCGAGCGCTGGTGGCGGACCCGTCCGGGTGGCTTCGCCGTGCCGACGGCGTCGTTGTCGGAGTCGAGCCCGGCCAACCGCGAGGCGGTCTCCCTCGTCAACCGGGAGTTCGTGCAGGCCCAGCACCGTCACCTCATGGCGCACGTGGAGCACGGCACGACCGAGCTCCCCGAAGACTGGGCCGAGGCCAGCACAGTCACGACCGTGAACCTGCGGGTCACCGCGGAAGAGCTCGAAGAGATCTCCGCCGAGCTGCACGAGCTCTCGCAGCGCGTCGTCGCCCGCTACCGCGCGGGACGCGACCGACCCGAGGCACGGCCGATCCAGATGAACCTCAACGCCTTCCCCCTCATGTTCTCCGAGGAGACACCATGACCCCCGCCACAGCCGGACCGCTCCACGGCCCCCGGACGCTCCACGCCGCCGAGCACGTCCCGCTCTTCCCCTCGCCCTCCGCCCTGCACGCCCGCGGCCTGACCGGCCTGCTGGTGAGAGCGAGCCTGGCGGTCGCCGCCTGGGGCGAGGGCCGAGCGGTCCGGCGCGCCGACGCCGCTCTCGTCCGCCCTGCTCGGCGCCACCGCGGCGCGGTCCATGGATGGTCGGACCTCCCCCAGACCCGCGAGCACTACGCGGACCGGCGCGCGGCGGGGTTCCTCGAACCCTGACGCCCGGTCCGCCCAGGGTCCGCTGTCAGACGAGCGTCAGACGAGCGCGTCTCGGCGCTGCTCGACCTCGCCCGACGCCGTGGGCCTCGTGGACCGCACCCGGGCGGCCCCGCTGGTCTCGCCCACCGGCCCGCCGAGCGCGCGCAGCGCGTTGAGGATCGCGACGAGGTCGACGACCTCCTGCAGCCCTGCGCCCACGATCGCGGGGATCGCCCCGAAGGCGGCCAAGACCATGAGCACCAGGCTGAGCCCGATCCCCAGACCGATGCTCTGCAGGGCGATCCTGACGGTCCGCCGGGAGATCGCGACGGCGTCGGCCACCCGGCTGATCTCGTCGACGAGCACGACCACGTCGGCCGACTCGCTCGCGGCGGACGCACCGCGGGCCCCCATCGCGACACCCACGTCGGCGACGGCGAGGACCGGGGCGTCGTTGATGCCGTCGCCGACCATCATCACCGGTCGGCCGGTGAGCCCGGCGACGGCGTCGACCTTGCCCTGCGGCAGACGCGCCGCCCGGACGTCGTCGATCCCGACCTCTCCAGCCACGGCGTCGGCGGTCGCCTGAGCGTCACCGGTGAGGACGACGACGTGCTCGACGCCCGAGGCGCGCAGCCTCGAGACCGTCGTGGCGGCGTCGGCACGGATCTCGTCGGAGAGCGTCACGGTCCCGGCGTAGCGGCCGTCGACGCCGACCATGACGGACATCTCGCCGGGGACCAGCTCAGGCCGGAGGACGTCGGCGGAGGTCTCCGCGACCAGGTCGTAGGAGCCGACGACCACGAGACGCCCGTCGACGTGGGCGCGCAGCCCGCGCCCGGGGAGGTCGTCCACGGTCACGTCGGTCGAGAGGTCGAGGCCCCGGCCCGTCGCCTCGTCGACGATCGCCTGGGCGAGCACGTGCGAGGAGAGCCTCTCGGCGGAGGCGACGAGCGCGAGCAGCTCGTCGGCCGTGCGCCCCTCGGGCAGCACGCGGGAGACGCGCGGCTCACCGTGGGTGAGGGTGCCGGTCTTGTCGAAGGCCGCGGTGCGGACCCGTGCGAGGCGTTCGAGGGTTCCGCCGTCCTTGACGATGACGCCGTTCTTCGCAGCGCGGCTCATCCCTGCGATGAAGGAGACCGGCGCGGCGATGAGCAGCGGGCACGGGGTCGCGACGACGAGCACCTCGGCGAAGCGTACGGGGTCGCCGGTGATGGCCCAGGCGGCGCCGGCGATCGCGAGGGCGACGAGCGTGAAGGGCACGGCGTACCTGTCGGCGAGCCTGACGAAGGGCGCTCGGCTCTCTGCGGCGCCCTCGACGAGCGCGACGATCTGCTGGTACTGCGAGCCTGCGGCCGTCGCTGTCGCACGGACCGTCACCGCGGTCGAGCCGTTGACCGCGCCCGAGAGCACGGTGTCCCCACGGTGACGGACGACGGGCAAGGACTCCCCCGTGGTCGAGGACTCGTCGAAGTCTGCGGCCTCGTCGACCAGTACGGCGTCGACGGGGACCATCTCACCCGGCTTGACGAGGAGCAGCTGCCCGACGGTGACGTCGTCGACCGCGACGTCGAGCACCGACCCCTCGCCCAGCACGAGGTGCGCGGAGCGCGGGGCCCGTGAGAGCAGCGTCGTGAGCTCGTCCCGGGCGCGGTTCTCGGCATAGTCCTCGAGGGCCTCGCCGCCCGTGAGCATGAGGACGATCACGAGGGACGCCCAGTGCTCACCGACGGCGAGGGTGCTGAGGATCGCGACGAGGGCGAGCACGTCGAGACCCCACTGGCCACGGCGGGCGTCCTGCACCATGCCCCACCCCTGCTGCGCGGCCACGACGAGCGCGAAGGTGGTCACGAGCACCCGCGCGACGGTGGGCCCAGAGCCCGGCAGCGCGAAGAAGGCGAGCAGGGCGACGAGCCCGACGGTGACGGTGAGGGCGACCGTCGGGTACCGGCGTGAGAACTCCAGGACTCGTGTCATATGTCCAGTGATACACCTCTGAAAATGCTTGTTCAAGCAAGCAAAGGCTTCCCTCAGCCGCAGGATCCTGCGGTTCCTGAGGCAAGCCTCACCAGAGTGAGGTCGCCCTGGCCGCCGTCAGAAGAGCGCCCCAGGACCCTCCAGCACGCCCGCCACAGACGCTCCGACGAGCACGAGGCCGAGCACCCCGAGGACCGCCCCCGCGAAGACCGCGTCCCTCCTGTCGAGCGGCACGGGTCGCCACGTCGTCCGATCTCCGTCGCCGAGGCCGCGGAGCTCGAGCGTGCCCGCGACACGGTCCCCGCGGCGCACGGAACCGACGAGCAGCGCGAAGGCCGACGCCGCGTGACCCCGCAGACCGACCCGGGGCCGCCCGCGCCGACCGAGGGGTGCCCGCACGGACTGGGCCCGCCGGATCGTCTGCCACTCCGCTCCCATCTGCTGGAGCAGCCTGTACCCGGCGAGCACGGCGAAGGTCACCTTCGCCCCGAGCCGGGCGTGCTGGTGCAGGCTCGTGACGAGGGCGACGCCGTCGGTCGTCGCGACGAAGGCGACCGACAGCAGACCCATCAGCAGGGTCCGGCCGGCCAGGCCCGCGCCCACCCAGAGGCCCTCTGCCGTGACGCGCAGCCCGGCCCCCTGCCACACGACCTCCCCCGGGCGGCTCAGCATGTTGACGAGCAGCACGCCGAGGGCGAAGGCGACGAACGGCAGCTGCGCGACGAGCAGAGCCCGGGGCCGCACGCCTGTCCCGAGCAAGACCGCCCCCGCCACGAGGACGTAGAGCACCGCAGGTGTCATGGGGTCGAGCACCAGGAGCAGCACAGCGGAGACGACGAAGAGCAGCGCGAGCTTCACTGTCGGGTTCCGCCGGGCGAGCGGCGAGGCCAGGGCGAGCGCGTCGGGCTGCAGGACGCTCATGCCCTCACCCCTGCGGAGGTCGCCGGTGCCGGCTCGAGTGTGCCGGACCCGGCCACGGGATGACGGCCCAGGGCCTGGAGCGCCGACTGCAGCGCCGCCGTGCTCGAGCACCGCTCGACGAACCACCGGACGATCGCGGGCAGCTCGAGGCCCGCTCCGTCGAGCACGGCCGCGTCGGACAGGACGTCGTGCGTGGACCCCGAGGCGAGCACCCGGCCCCGGCCGACGACGACCACCTCGTCGGCGACCTCGGCCGCGAGGCGGAGGTCGTGGGTCGAGAAGACGACCGCCCCACCAGCGTCCGCCACCGAGCGCAGCGCGTCGGCGACCACCATGGTGTCGCGCCTGTCGAGCCCGAAGGTGGGCTCGTCGGCGAGCAGCACGTCACGACCGTGCGCGAGCATCGCCGCGAGGCTCAGCCGTCGCTTCTCACCACCCGACAGCTGGTGCGGGTTGCGGTCCGCGCAGTGCTCGAGGCGGTGCTCCCGGAGCATCCGGGCCACCGTCGGCGCAGGGTCGGCGAGGCCGTGCGCGATCTCGTCCGCCACGGTGTGCGCGACGAGCTGGTGCTCGGGGTTCTGGAACACCATCCCCGGGCGCTGGCCGGACACCGTGCCCGCGAGAGGCCGGGCGAGACCCGCGAGCGCGTGCAGCAAGGTCGACTTGCCGGTCCCGTTCTCCCCCAGGACGGCCACGACCTGCCCCGCGCGCACGTCGAGGTCGAGGCCGTCGAGGACGGTCTGACGACCGTGGCCGACAGCCAGCCCGTGGGCCCGCAGCAGGACGCTGCGCACCCCGGTCTCGGCCGACGCCGGACGCGGAGCCGCGTCGCACGGCACGAGACCGGCGAGGAGCTGGTCGTGCGCCCCCGAGGCGAGGTCCCCGACCTTCCCGCTGAGGGCCGTGAGCTCGGCCTCGAGAGGCAACCAGCAGCCGAGGGCGTGGAGCGCCGCGGCGTGCTCTCGCAGCACCTGGGCGGTCGGGCCGTCCGCGACGACAGTCCCGTCGGCGTCGAGCACGACGGCCCGGCCGGGCAGCCCGTCCAGCCCGGCCTCGCCGGCGTAGTCGTCGAGCCTGTGCTCGACGAGCAGCACTGTGAGCGACGCGTCGCGGGCGACCTCCTCGATGGCGGCCCGCACGGCCCGCACCCCGCTCGCGTCGAGCATCGACGTGGGTTCGTCGAGCAGCAGCAGCCCGGGGCGGCCGATCACGGCGGCCGCGAGCGCGACCCGCTGGGTCTGCCCGCCGGACAACCGCGCCGTCTGCCGCTGAGCCAGGTCCCCCACGCCGACCTGCTCGAGGGCCGCCCCGACCCGCGGACCGATCTGGGCGGGTGGGACGGCGCGGTTCTCGAGGACCAGGGCGAGCTCTGCGTCGACCTGCGGCAGGCAGACCGAGGCCGAGGGGTCCTGCCCGACGACCCCGAGGAGGGCCGAGCGCTCGTGGACAGGGCTCGACAGGTCGAGGTGCTCCCCGTCTCCCCCGAGGACCAGCGTCCCCTCGACCTCCGCGGGGGTGCTGTGCGGCACGAGCCCGGCGACGAGGTGCAGCAGGGTGGACTTGCCTGCCCCTGAGGGCCCGAGGACGACGACCCGCTCCCCCGCGGCGACGTGCAGGTCGACCCCGCGCAGGGACGGGCGGTCCCTGCGCGGGTAGGTGACCGTGACACCCGAGAGGGTGATCCCCGCGAGACCCGGACCGGTCGTCACCGCGAGACCCGAGCTGGTCGTCACCGCGAGGCCGTGCGGCCGACGGCAAAGCTGTCGACGACACCTGTGCGCACGAGCGCGTCGACGACCACCTTGGCGAGCAGCCCGCCGAGGACGACCCCCGAGACCACCTGGATGGCCAGGCGCGTCCAGAACAGGTCGGTGCCGTACCAGCCGGACCTGAAGGCGCTGAAGAAGAACACCGCGAAGGCGCCCAGCCCACCGGACAGTGCGTAGGTGAACCACGAATAGCTCCGGTAGCGAGTCAGCGCGAAGGGCAGCTCGCTGCCCGCCCCCTGGATCGCTGCGGCGACGA
The DNA here is from genome assembly GCF_033798665.1 of Sanguibacter biliveldensis. NCBI lineage: Bacteria > Bacillati > Actinomycetota > Actinomycetes > Micrococcales > Sanguibacteraceae > Sanguibacter > Sanguibacter biliveldensis. Next base: position 912,351 of record NZ_CP138359.1, on the reverse strand, counting down.
AGAGCAACGGCCCGACGGCCGACCCGAGGAACACGACCTCGATGACCGAGGCGAGCACCTCGGCGACCACCCCGGCACCGGGGCGCTGGATGATCGCGACAGCGACGGGCGCGACGATCAGCCAGCCGCCGAGCAGCACGTGCTGGGTGAGGTCACCGAAGGGCCCGGTGACCGCGGCGAAGGCGATCCATCCCTGGACGAGCGCCCAGTACAAGAACCCGAAGACGACACCCAGCACGACGACGAGCATGAGCTCTTTCAGGCTCCAGGGCGCACGTCGCGAGCGGGCGGGGCGGTCCTGACGCACGTCCTGCGCGGCCTTGCCGGCCGCCTGCTCGGGGGTCATCGGGCAGCCTCGCCGTCGGTCTCGGTCTCGGTCTCGGTCTCGGTGGCGCCAGGCTGCGGGCTGCCGGCGGTCCTGGTGCCGTCGGTACCGTCGGCACCTCCGCGGAGGCTGGGGCTGTTGACGGAGAGCGTCACGTGGGTGGTCACGTGCTGGACCGTCCTCCCGACGCTCTGCCACGCACCGACCACCGTGGTGAGGATGTCGGCGACGTCCCCCGCGAGCCGGGTGACGTAGTGGTCGCTGCCGACGACGGTCCCGGCTGCGCGCGCCTGCTCGATCGCGGCGTAGATGTCACGCATGTGGTCCGGCGCCCCCGAGCCGGCGAGCGGCTGGTCGGCGAGCGGGTACAGCGCCCACTGGGCGACGGCCTCCACCCCCGTCGCCTCCAGGACGACCGAGGGTGCCGCCGGCAGCGCCCGACCCCCGGCCAGGTCGCAGGTGACCTCCCCGGGGCACCCGCGGGACAGCATGATGCTGGCTGACACGTGCTCCCCGCTGCGGCCGGCTGCTGCGACCAGGGCGGAGAGATACTCGGCGATCCGCTGCTCGGGTCCGGCGACCCGGGTGCTCACAGGGTCGGTCTCGACGGTCAGCCCGTCGGTCGGCGTCTGGGCCAGGGCACCGGTGATGATGCGGACGTAGTCCGAGCTCATCACCGAGAGGGTGACGCGCGCGCCGACACCCAGCTCGGCAGGCGTGGGGCTCGGCTGCTGGGCCGGGGTGGGTGCGGATGAGGTGCGGTGCGTGGTGGTGTGCACTGTCGTGCCCTTCTCGTCTCGAGGTGGGGCACGGGCGTCACCGACGCACGCCCGCTGCTGCAGGCGTGCGTGGGTGACGTAAGAGATGCCTCCCTGCGCTGGCATGATCCAGATCAGGTTCGACGGTCGAAGGTTGAGAACCTTCCTCTCAGCCCGGCTCACCGGACTCCCGTGTTCAGGCACCACCCTAGGGGGCACCGGGGCTCGCTGACCAGCCAGGCCGTGGGTCGAGACAGGCTCAGCCCGGCACAGCGTCAGGTCCTCGCGGCGTCGGCTCGGCACAGCGTCAGCCCCAGGGTGGACCCCGGCCCCTCCCGCGGGACCGCCCGCACGTGCGGGCACCGGCGCAGATCAGCCCGCGGGCTGATGCCCTGCGGTACGTGCCGACGGGAGGATCGTCACCATGACCTCCTCCCAGGCGACGAGCCGGCCCCGCATCCCCCGGCGCGGCGCCGCCGAGAGCGCGCCGCCTGCGCAGGTCGACGGACCGCCACGGCGGCGCACCCACGTGCGGGCCAACGCACCGCACGTGGTGCCCTTCGACACCGTGCGCGAGGTCGGCATCCCCGCGCGCTCCCTCGCGTCGTCCGGCACGCCGGCCGTGTCACCACCCGTCCCGTCGTCGGCCGAGCGGACCGCCACCCCCCAGGCGCGCCCGGCTGTCCGCGTCGTGCCGTCGCCACCTCCACCTCCCGCCCTTCCCGCCGCCGGACCGCCAGCCTCGTGGCCCCTGCCCGACGAGGAGTCCCCCGAGCACGCGGTGCGCAACCCACGACGCACAGCCCTCCTGGTCGCCGTCCCCGTGGCCGTCGTCGTCCTCGGTCTCGCAGCCGTCGCCCTCGGCGTCTCTGGCCGCTCCGACGCACCGCAGGGAGACGGCGCGGGCAGCGGCGCGGCCTCGGCGCCGCAGGACGGCGGCGTCGCGGAATCTCCGGCGACAGGTCTCGACCCCGAGCTCGAGCGGCGGTTCGCGCTGGCCGTCGAGGCCGCGGCCGCCGACGGGGTCACGCTCACGCTGACCTCCGGGTGGCGCTCCGCCGAGGACCAGGCCGCTCTCGTGGAGTCGGCCGTCGAGCGCTACGGCTCGCTCGAGGAGGCCCGGCGGTGGGTGCTGCCGCCGGGACGCTCTGCGCACGTCGCCGGTCGTGCGATCGACGTCGGCCCGACCGACGGCGCCCTGTGGCTCGAGCAGCACGGAGCCGACCTGGGCCTGTGCAGGGTCTACGCGAACGAGCTGTGGCACTTCGAGCCGGTGATCGAGCCGGGCGGCGCGTGCCCGGCTCTGCTCGACGACTCGTCGAGCGGGTGGGACGGGCTGGGCTGACCGGCGGGCGGTCAGGCGGGCAGTCAGGCGAGCACGCAGGCGGGCAGTCACAAAGAAGGAGCCACGGGCACGAGGGCGGTGCAAGACTGGGACCCCACGTCCCCCGTCGGAGCCCCCACCCGTGACCGTTGATCGTCCCCGTCCCCTCCTCCCGCTGGCCCAGACCGGCACGAGCGCCGGCGCCCGCCCCGCCGCCTCGGGCGATACCGAGACGCTGCGTGCCGACTGCTCACGCTGCGCTGGTCTGTGCTGCGTCGCCCTGCCCTTCGCGCGGTCGGCGGACTTCGCCTTCACCAAGGCGGCCGGCGACCCCTGCGGCAACCTCACGGAGGGCTTCGGCTGCGGCATCCACGCCCGGCTGCGCAGCTCGGGCATGCGCGGGTGCACGGTCTACGACTGCTTCGGGGCCGGGCAGCAGGTGGTGCAGGGCACCTACGCCGGGAAGACCTGGCGGGACGGTGCCCCCGCCGCCGAGATGTTCGAGGTGTTCCCGGTGGTCAAGAACCTCCACGAGCTGCTCTGGTACCTCACCGACGCGCTGTCCCACGAGGCTGCCGAGCCCGAGCATCCGGCCTTGCGCGCCGAGGTCACACGCACGGAGTCGCTGACCCGAGGGAAACCTGCCGAGCTGCTGGCGCTCGACGTCGACGCCGAGCGGCAGCGGGTCAACGCCGTCCTGCTCAGGGCGAGCGCCCTGGTGCGCGGCCAGGCACCCGGGAAGCCCCGAGACCACCGCGGAGCCGACCTCCTCGGAGCCAGGCTCCGCGGTGCGCGGCTGGCCGGGGCGCACCTGCGGGGCGCGTACCTCATCGGCGCTGACCTGCGCGGGGCAGACCTGCGCTGGGCCGACGTCATCGGTGCGGACCTGCGCGACGCAGACCTGCGCGGGGCGGACCTCTCGACCGCGCTGTTCCTCACCCAGGCTCAGGTGGGCTCTGCACGCGGCGACTCGGGCACCCAGCTCCCGGCCCGCCTCGACGAGCCCGACCACTGGACTACGTCCTGACCCAGGGGTCAGCGGCGCGCCGAGCCGGACGCCCGACGCCGGATGACGGATGCCGGATGCCGGATGCCCAGGGTGCGCGCGTGGACCGTGAGAGTGCGCTCTTCGACCGAACGAGCGCACGACAACCGCCCCGGCCCAGTCTGGCCCGGCTGAGCAGCCCCCTCCCCTGAGGGGCGTCAACCCGTGTCTCGACCGACCAGCACCGCCGATCTGCGGCAACTACTAAAACGTTATCAATAACGTTTGACACGACGCCGTCGCGCTTGCCAGACTCAACTCCACGCACCCCTGAGGGGCACCACGACAGGTCTCGACGACGACGACCGAGCAGCAGACGACGACTGTCCGCTGCACCTGTGGCACCACCGGGGAGCACGGCCGACCAGGACGCGGGACACCCGCACCCGGCGGTCACCAGCGGTCGGCCTCGTGCGAGGCCCCGTCCACCGTGCAGCTCAACGAAGAGGATGAGTCTCATGAAACTACGGAAGATCCTGGCGATCTCAGCGGCCATGGCTGTGGGTGCCGGAGCTCTCGGTGCCTGCGGAGGCGACGACTCCGGTTCCGGGTCCGACGACTCGAGCATGACGTTCTGGCACAACTCGACCACCGGCGAGGGCAAGGCCTACTGGGAGAGCACCGTCGCCGACTTCGAGGCCGCCAACCCGGGCGTGACCATCTCGATCCAGGCGATCCAGAACGAAGACATGGACGGCAAGCTCCAGACCGCCCTCAACTCCGGTGACGCGCCCGACATCTTCATGGCACGCGGCGGCGGCAAGCTGGCCGACGTGGTCGAGGCCGGACAGGTCAAGGACATCTCCGACGCGATCGACGACACCACCCGGGCCGCCCTCGGCGACGCCGCGCTCAACGCCTTCAGCGTCGACGGGAAGATCTACGGCATGCCGACGGCGATCCTCCCCGGAGGCGTCTACTACAGCCAGGACCTCTTCGACCAGGCCGGCATCACGGCAGCACCGACCACCATGGACGAGCTCGACACCGCGGTGAGCGCACTCAAGACCGCGGGGATCTCACCCGTCGCCCTGGGCGGCAAGGACGCGTGGCCCGCCGCTCACTGGTACTACTTCTTCGCGCTGCGCGAGTGCTCGCAGCAGACCATCGAAGACGCCGCCAAGTCCAAGAGCTTCGACGACCCGTGCTGGCTCGCCGCCGGTGAAGACCTCCAGGCCTTCGCCGACACCGAGCCCTTCAACGACGGGTTCCTCACCACGACGGCGCAGCAGGGTGCTGGCTCCTCGGCCGGTCTCATCGCCAACCACCTCGCGGGCATGGAGCTCATGGGCGCCTGGAACCCCGGGGTCATCGCCAGCCTGACGCCCGACGAGAAGCCCCTCGCCGACCTCGCCTGGTTCCCGTTCCCGGCGGTCGACGGCGGAGACGGCGACCCCGGCGCCATGATGGGCGGCGTCGACGGCTTCTCGTGCTCCGTGGACGCCCCGGACGCGTGCACGGACTTCCTCAACTTCTTCATGCAGAAGGAGTACCAGGAGGGCTACGCCAACGCCTTCCACACCCTCCCGGCCAGCAAGGACGCCCAGGGCGTCGTGAGCGAGCCCGCGCTCCAGTCCATCCTGACCGCGTACAACGAGGCACCGTACGTCACGGTCTGGATGGACACCCTCTTCGGCCAGAACGTCGGCAACGCGCTCAACAGCGGGGTCGTCGACCTGCTCGCCGGCAAGGGTGACCCTGCAGGCATCGTCCAGGCCGTCGCCGACGCAGCGGCCAAGGGGTAGTCGACCACCATGAGCGAATCCTCGGACAAGGACGTCCTGACTTCGAGGACCTCGCCCGGCGCGATCGCGACGGTGGGGGACGAGCGTCCCTCGTCCCCCACCGTCCGGCCCGCTCAGCGGCGACGTCCCGACTGGCGCAAGCGGCTCGAGATCCTCCTCCTGTCGGGCCCCGCCATCTTCATGTTCCTGGCCTTCGTCATCTTCCCCGTGGTGATGGCCGCCTACTACGGGTTCTTCAGGTGGAAGGGCTACGGGGCCCCGACAGACTTCGTCGGTCTGGACAACTACCTCATCATCTTCAAGGACAGCGCCTTCCACGAGGCGCTCATGCACAACGGCTTCATCCTCGTGATGTCGCTCGTGCTCCAGGGCCCTGCTGCCGTGGCGCTCGCGCTGCTGCTCAACCAGAACATGCGCGGACGCTCACTCGTGCGGGTGCTGATCTTCGTGCCCTACGTCATCTCCGAGGTGATCGTCGGGACCGGCTGGAGCCTCATGCTCCAGACCAACGGCGCCGTCAACGGCATGCTCGTCAAGATGGGCCTGCCCGGCTGGACCGTCGACTGGTTGTCCGACCCCAAGGTCGCCATCTGGTCGCTCATGGTGATCATCACCTGGAAGTACGTCGGCTTCGCCGTGATCCTCTTCCTCGCAGGCCTGCAGAGCATCCCCACCGAGCTCTTCGAGGCGTCCGCGATCGACGGCGCGACCTACTGGAAGACCCAGCGCTACATCACCCTCCCGCTGCTCGGCCCGACCATCCGCATCTGGGCCTTCTTGTCGATCATCGGGTCGCTCCAGCTCTTCGACCTCGTCTACATCGTCTGGGGCCAGTACGTCGCGTCGACCGCAGGGACGTCGACCATGGCCACCTACATGGTCACCAACGGCCGCATGGCCGGGAACTACGGCTTCGGCAACGCCGTCGCGGTCGTGCTCTTCTTCATCTCGCTCGCCATCGCGCTCGTGTACCAGCGCTTCGTGCTCCGCCGCGACACCGAGGGTGCGCTCACAGAAGGGAAGAAGTGATGACCACCATCGCAGCCCGACGGTCCGTCGCCCCCGTGCGACCCCGAAAGCACTCGACGATCGACAGCGCGAGTCCGACCACCTACCTCATCGCGCTCGTCTTCGTGACGGTCTGCATCGCGCCGGTGCTCTACATCATCCTCGGCGGTTTCAGGACGAACGCGCAGATCACCACAGACCCCGCGGGCTTCCCGAGCCCGTGGCAGCTCGGCAACTACGCCGACGTGCTGTCGAACTCCATCTTCTGGCGGCAGGTGGGCAACTCGGCGATCAGCGCGATCTTCACGACAGTCGGCGTCGTCGTCCTCGGCGTCATGGCCAGCTACGTCATCGCGCGGTACACGTTCAAGGGGCGCGGGGCGATGTACTCGCTCTTCGCCGCTGGTCTCATGTTCCCGATGACCGTGGCCATCACGCCGTTGTACATCCTCATCAAGAACCTCGGGCTGATGAACAGCCTCGCGGGGATCATCCTGCCGCAGATCGCCTTCGCGCTGCCCACGACCATCATCATCCTCGTGCCCTTCCTGCGGGCGATCCCCAAGGAGCTCGAGGAGGCCGCCGCGATCGACGGGACGAGCCGCCTCGGCTTCTTCTTCCGCATGGTCGTCCCGCTCTCGGTCCCCGGTGTCGTGACGACAGGGATCCTCGCCTTCATCGGCAGCTGGAACAGCTACATGCTCCCGCTGTTCATCCTCAACGACGAGTCCACCTACACGCTGCCGCTGGGCGTGCAGGCCTTCGCCTCGCAGTACTCCGTCGACACGGCGAAGGTCTTGGCCTTCACCTCGCTGTCGATGATCCCTGCACTGGTGTTCTTCTCGCTGTTCGAGCGCCGGATCGTCGGCGGCCTCACCGGAGCGGTCAAGGGCTGAGGCCCTCGACGCCCACCGCACGTCCCCAGATCAAGGAGAAGTCCCGTGCCCGATCCCTCCCCCACGCTCCCCGAGGTCTCCGAGCAGGTCCGCGCGCTCCACGCCCGGATGACCCTCGAGGAGAAGCTCGCCCAGCTCGTGGGCTACTGGCTCGACCAGAGCGGCACCGTCGCACCGATGCAGTCCGAGATGGCCTCGGGCCAGAAGGACCCCGGTCGGCTCGCGGAGATCACCGAGCACGGGCTCGGGCACTACACGCGGGTCTACGGCACCCGCCCGGTCGACCCTGTCGAGCGGGCGGGGTGGTTGTGGTCGGAGCAGCGGCGGCTCCAGAAGGAGACCCGCCTCGGCATCCCCGCCCTCGTCCACGAGGAGTGCCTGACGGGTCTGGCCGCCTGGAAGGCCGCGACCTTCCCGACACCGTTGGCCTGGGGGGCGTCCTTCGACCCTGATCTCGTCCACGAGATGGCCCGGCTCATCGGCACCTCGATGCGCCAGCTGGGGATCCACCAGGGCCTGGCCCCTGTCCTCGACGTCGTGCGCGACCCGCGCTGGGGACGGGTCGACGAGTGCATCGCCGAAGACCCGTACCTCGTGGGGACCGTGGGCACGGCCTACGTGCGCGGCCTGCAGGACGCCGGCGTGCACGCGACCCTCAAGCACTTCGTCGGGTACTCGGCCTCGACCGCGGGGCGCAACCACGCCCCCGTGAGCGCCGGGCCTCGGGAGATCGCCGACGTCTTCCTCCCGCCCTTCGAGATGGCCGTCCTCGACGGCCGGGCCCGGTCGGTCATGAACTCCTACACCGACATCGACGGGGTCCCCGTCGCGTCGACCCCCGCCTACCTCACCGAGATCCTGCGGGAGCGCTGGGGATTCGACGGCGTGGTCGTCGCCGACTACTTCGCTGTCGCCTTCCTCGAGGTCATGCACGCCGTCGCGGCCGACAGGGGCGAGGCCGCGGCCCTCGCGCTCCAGGCCGGCATCGACATCGAGCTGCCGACCGGCGACGCGTACCTCGAGCCGCTCGCGGCGAAGGTGCGTGACGGCTCGCTCGACGAGGCCTTCGTCGACAGGGCCGTGCTGCGGGCTCTGGCGCAGAAGGACGACCTCGGTCTCCTCGACCCCGCGGCCTTCGACGACGGGCCGCCCGAGGAGATCGACCTGGACTCTCCGGCGCACCAGGACGTCGCCAGGCGCCTGGCCGAGGAGTCGGTCGTGCTGCTGTCCAACGACGGTGTGCTGCCGCTGCTCCGCGACGGGGCCGCGCCGGCGCGGGTCGCTGTCGTGGGGCCGAACGCGCACCGGGCAGAGGCCCTCATGGGGTGCTACTCCTTCGCCAACCACGTGCTCGCCCACCACCCCGGGCTGCCGCTCGGGTTCGACATCCCGACGGTCTTCGAGGGGCTGGCGGCGGCCTTCGACGCGAGCCGCGTCGAGCCGCCGGAGCTGCGCTTCGTGGAGGGCTGCTCGGCCGAGGGCGACGACACGTCGGGCTTCGCCGAGGCCGTGTCCGCGGTCGAGTCCTCCGACGTCGCCGTGGTCGTGGTGGGCGACGACGCCGGGCTGTTCGGTCGCGGGACCGTGGGCGAGGGCAACGACACGGAGTCGCTCGAGCTGCCGGGGGTCCAGCGCCGGCTGGTCGACGCGCTGCTCGCCACGGGCACGCCCGTCGTCCTCGTCCTGCTCACAGGTCGTCCCTACGCCGTCGGCTGGGCCCTCGACGGACCCGACGGCACCGGGGGGCGTGACGGCGCGGGTCCGCGCCCGTCCGCCGTGGTGCAGGCGTTCTTCCCCGGCGAGGGTGGAGGACTGGCCCTGGCAGACGTCCTCGTCGGCCGGGTCAACCCCTCCGGACGCCTGCCCGTGTCCATGCCACGGGCCGCCGGGGCCCAGCCGTACTCCTACCTGCACCCGCGGCTCGGCGGGCCCTCCGACGTCACGTCGACAGACCCCACACCGGTCCGGCCCTTCGGCTTCGGGCTCTCGTACACGACCTTCGAGTACACAGACCTCGAGGTCAGCCCCTCGGTCGTGGCCGGCGAGCCGTTCACGGCGGCAGTCACCGTGACCAACACCGGGACGGTGGCCGGGGTCGACGTCGTGCAGCTCTACGGGCACGACGTCGTCGGGTCGGTCGCCCGCCCGCTCGTCCAGCTGCTCGGCTATGCACGGACCGACCTCGAGCCTGGAGAGTCCCGCCGGCTCGAGCTCACGGTGCCCACAGCACGCCTGGCCTTCTCCGACCGGAGGATGGTCCGTGTGGTCGAGCCCGGCGACGTCGAGGTCTGGTTCGGGGCGCACTCGGCCGCCTCACGCCGGGCGACCAGCACCGGCGACTCGACAGGCGGCGCCATCACGAACGTCCGGGCGACCGGCACCACCGAGCTCCCCGGCGCGGCGACGGACCGGCACAGGCTGACGGTCACGGGAGAGGTGCACGAGGTCACCCCGGCCGACGCCCGGCTCGTGAGCGTGCGGGTCGTCGGATGAGCGACGTGCCTCAGACGCGCCCGGCACGGCCGCTGGCCAGGGTGCAACCCTCGGGCCGGAGGCCTGCGACGCAGGCTCGCCGGCACGGCACGGCCGTGATCGGGGCTACGATCCGCCTATGAAGAGCCGGGTCACGATCGTCGACGTCGCCGAGGCCGCAGGGGTCTCCGTCGCCACGGTCTCCAAGGTCGTCAACGAGAGGTACGGCGTCGCTGCAGCGACCCAGGTCCGCGTCCAGGGGGTGATCGAGACGCTGGGCTACGAGTCCAGCCTCGTCGCGCGCAGCATGCGGGCGCACAAGACGCACGTGATCGGCGTGCTGGTCGCCGAGTTCGAGCCGTTCAGCGCGGAGATCCTCAAGGGCGCCGCCTCGGCCCTCGCCGAGACCGACTACGAGCTGCTCGCCTACACGGGCGCGCAGCGCAGCCGGCGCGAGGGATGGGAGCGTCGCTACCTGTCCAGGCTCAGCGGGACGCTCATCGACGGCGCGCTGCTCGTGACCCCGACGGTGAGCGATGCGAGCACCTCGGTCCCCGTGGTCGCGATCGACCCGCACACAGGACCCCTCGGCCTGCCGACCGTCGACTCGGACAACGTCACCGGGGCTCGCGCCGCGACCGAGCACCTCGTCGCCCTCGGGCACCGCCGGATCGCCTTCGTGGCCGGGCGCTCCGACCTCGCGTCGTCGGCCCTGCGCGAGAAGGGCTTCCGCGACGCCATGGCCGAGGCCGGGCTCGCCGTCGACCCTGACCTCGTCCGCGTCGGGGAGTACTCCAAGGAGTCAGCACGCGCGGCGGCCACCGAGCTGCTGACGCTGCCGGCACCGCCGACCGCGATCTTCGCGGCCAACGACCTGTCCGCCCTCGAGACGATCAAGGTCGCGCACGAGCGCGGGCTCGACGTCCCCGGGGACCTGTCGGTGGTCGGATTCGACGACATCCCCGAGTCCACGGGCGGCATCCCGCCGCTGACCACGGTCCACCAGCCGATCCAGGAGATGGGCGCCGCGGCGACCCGGCTGCTCGTGGCGCTGATGAACGGCACCCCTGTCGACAGCACCTACGTCACGCTGCCGACGTCGCTCGTCGTCCGGGGGACGACGCGGAAGCTGGGCTGAGGGCGGCTCGGCTGTCCGGCGCCGAGCTGGTGCCCCCGCAGGGGTTCGAACCCTGACTGTGCCGATTTTAAGTCGGCTGCCTCTGCCAGTTGGGCTACGGGGGCCACGCTGCCCGGCCGGTCACGACCTGCAGGGCAGGCATCGGACGATACAACACCGGGCGCCGCGACGGGGGCAGACAGACCGGAGCCGGCTGGAGACGCCTAGAGACGACGACGGGGACGCACCGTCACGGTGCGTCCCCGTCGGGGTGGGGTGCTCTGCCTCAGCAGAGCACCCCATGAGGCGTCGTCAGGACTTCGACGCGTCCTCGGTGTTGTTGGTCTCGGTCGGAGCCATCGGGGTGGTCTTCGCGGCCTCGGCCGGAGCCTCCTTCGGCTTGGCCGGCACGGAGACCGCGCGGAACTCGGCGCGCGGGTCGTGGATCGAGCCGAGGGAGACGACCTCGCGGCGCAGGAAGTACGTCCCGAACCAGTTGGTGAGGATGCGGATCTTGCGGCTCGCGGTCGGCATCGCGGCGACGTGGTACGCGCGGTGCATGACCCAGGCCGGGAAGCCCTTGAGCTTGATCGAGCCGAAGAGGATCGCGACACCCTTGTGCAGACCGAGCGAGGCGACGGTGCCGAGGTTCTTGTGCTTGTACTCGGTGACCGGGCCCGACTTCAGCGACTGGAAGAGGTTGTCGGCCATGACCTTCGCCTCACGGATCGCGTGCTGGGCGTTCGGCGGGCAGAACTTGCCGGGGTTGTAGAGGTCGGGGACCGCGGCGCAGTCACCGGCGCCCCAGGCACCCTCGACGACGTTGCCGTCCTCGTCCGCGACCTGGAGGGTCGGCAGGACCATGAGGCGGCCCATCTTGTCGAGCGGCAGGTCCGAGGTGCCGAGCACCGGGTTGGCCTTGACACCAGCGGTCCAGACGATGGTCTCGGAGTCGAACTCGACACCCGTCGAGGTGACGACGTGGCCGTCGACGCACGAGCTGAGGAAGGTCGAGAGGTGGAACTCGATGCCGCGCTTCTTCATCTCGGCGAGGGCGTAGTTGGCCATCTCGAGGGTGAGCTCGGGGAGGATGCGGTCCGTGCCCTCGATCATGACGAAGCGGATGTCGTCCTGCGAGACGCCCGGGAGGTTCTTGGCGGCCGCACGGGCCATGTCCTCGGTCTCGGCGAGCGCCTCGATGCCGGCGAAGCCACCACCGATGAAGGTGAAGGTGAGCATGCGGCGGCGGAGCTCGGGGTCCCAGGTGGAGGACGCGAGGTTGATGCGGTTGAGGATGTGGTTGCGGAGCGCCACGGCCTCTTCGACGTTCTTGAAGCCGATGCCCTGCTCCGCGAGTCCCGGGATCGGGAGCGTGCGGGCGACCGAGCCGAGACCGACGATGAGGTGGTCGTAGGTGATCGAGTACACGTCGCCCTCTTCGGGGGTGATCTCGATCGTGCGGTTGCCGTGGTCGATGTTCGTGACCTTGCCCTGGAGCGTGTCGACGTGCTTGAGCGCGCGGCGGTGCGGCGCGACGACGTCACGGTCCTGGATCGATCCGGCCGCGACCTCGGGGAGGAACGGCGCGTAGGTCATGTACGGGCGAGGGTCGACGACGACGATCGCAGCCTCGCGGCGCCCGAGGCGCTTGCGGAGGCGACGGGCGGAGTAGAGGCCGACCGATCCACCACCGAGCACGACGATGCGCGGAACCTTGCGCGGCTTGGGCGCGCGTGCAGGTTCCGTCGACGATGAGGAGGACGCACTAGCCGGGGTCACGTCAGTCTGAGCCATACAGCCATGATATTCGCGGGGCTTTGGTCCGCGAACCCGGAACGCAGTGATCCGCGGCACAGAAGCTCTCACATCTCGCGCACACAGCGTCCACCTGCGACGACGAGAGGTACGCCAGCGGCGAACCTCCCGCCCGGGCTCACCCCTGGGCGACGCTCCAGGCGATCCCGTCGAGGATGTCGTGCTCGCTCGTGACGACCTCGGTGAGCTCTCCCCCGGCGGCGGCGACCTCGTCGCGCACACGGCGGACGACCTCGGACCACACCAGGGCCCCGGCAGCGATGACGTCGACACGGCCCGGGTGCATGAAGCCGAGGGCGGCGCGTTCGTCGCGGGTCTTGGACAGGAGGTCGTCGCAGGCCGCGAGGGTCTGCTCGACTGTCAGCACAGACCCGTTGATGCGGTCACGGTCGTAGCGCTCGAGCCCGAGGGCGTGCGCTGTCACCGTCGTGACGGTGCCTGCGAGGCCGACCAGGGTCCCGGTCTGGCCGAGCGGGACGGCGAGGGCAGCGGCGTCGAGTGCAGCCCTGACGTCGCTGCGGGCGGCGGCGACCTGCTCTGCGGTCGGCGGGTCGAGCGTGAGGTGGCGCTCGGTCATGCGGACGCAGCCGACGTCCATCGACCGCGCGGCGTCGGGGGCGTCGGTGCCGAGGACCACCTCGGTCGAGCCGCCACCGAGGTCGACCACGAGGTAGGGCGCCGTGTGGCCTGCTCCGAGGACGCTCGTCGCCCCGCGGAAGCTGAGCTCGGCCTCTTCGTCGCCCGAGATGACCTCGGGCTCGACGCCGATCGCCGCGAGGACCCCGTCCACGAAGTCTTGGCGGTTCTCGGCGTCGCGGGACGCCGACGTCGCGACGAAGCGCACGCGCTCTGCGCCGAGCTCGTGGCACGTCTGCGCGTAGCGGCGGGTGGCCTCGAGGGTGCGCTCGAGCGCCTCGGGTGCCAGCCTCCCGGTCTTGTCGACGCCCTGACCGAGCCGGACGACCTCCATCTCGCGGACCAGGTCCGTGAGGGTGCCGGCCTCGACGTCGACGTCGGCGACGAGCAGGCGGATCGAGTTGGTGCCGCAGTCGATCGCGGCGACGCGACGGGTGCCCGGGGCGGGCGCCTGTGCCGCTGTCGAGGCGTCGGGCGAAGAGGGGGTGGTGTGTGCAGCCGAGGTCATGAGACCTAGCCTGCCACCTCCCGCCGACACCCGCGGACCCGACCGGTCTGCTCCTGTCAGCAGGTGCAGCGGTCCTGTCGCCAGGTGTGCGCGATGAGCCCGAGCGCCTCGTCGCCGAGGGGGTTCACGCCAGGTCCGGCGGCGAGGGCGTGCCCGACGAGCACGTGCAGGCACTTGACGCGGGTGGGCATGCCGCCTGCGGAGATCCCGGCGATCTCCTCGACGTGACCGAGCTCTTCGCGCTGGGCGAGGTAGTGCTCGTGGGCGGCGCGGTACGCGGCGGCGAGCTCCTCGTCCTCGAGCAGGCGCTCGGACATCTCCTTCATCACGCCGTTCGCCTCGAGCGTGCTCGCGGCCGCGACGGCGCCCGGGCTCGTGAGGTAGTACGTGGTCGGGAACGGGGTCCCGTCGTCGAGCCTCGGCGCTGTGCGCACGACGAGCGGGCGCCCGCAGACGCAGCGGGCAGCGATGCCGACGACCCCGCGGGGCACGCGTCCGAGCTGCTCGGCGAGGACCTCGAGGTCACGCTCGGTGACGGCTGTCGGGTCTGGGACGACGGCGTTTGCCGGCTCGGTCACGGGGCGTTCCTTCGTTCGGGTGGGCTTCGATCGCGCGGACCATTGTCTCCCGGATCCCCCGCTGCCCCGAACCAGGAGGTCAGCCGGTCTGCCCGGCCACCCCGACGGAGTCCCAGACCGTGGAGTACCAGGGCTGGTCCTCGACGAGACCCGAGGTGACGGCGCCGTCCTCGACGGCGCCCTGGGTCTCGGCGGGCACGGGTTCCTCGACGGACTCGGGGTCGACGACCCTGTAGGCCTGCTCCCCCGGGAACACGAAGGTCAGCCGCTCGCGCGCCTGGGCGATCACGAACCTGTCGTCCTGCCAGCGGCTGAGCTCGTTGGTCGCGTCGGCGTTCTGCTCCTGGATCTGCGCGAGCTGCGACCTCAGCTCTTCGTTGGCAGAGCGCTGCTTGAAGAACTGCAGCGCTGTCGGCAGCGTGAGGATGAACCCCATGAGCGCGACCAAGATGATGACGGCCGACCGCACCGTGAAGATGCGCACCCAGCCGCGGGGCTTCGCGACGGGCGCGGGTCCGCTCTGACGGACGGGCGCTGGTCGTACGGCACGGGACGATCCTGTCGTGCCGCCTCGGGGAGCGGAGCTCCCGCGGGGCGCTGGGGCGCTGCGCGGGGTGGGGGCGCTGCGCGGGGCCGACCGCGGAGCGGCCCCGGCGGTCCGACCCGTCGGCCGCGGGACCGAGGGGACGTCCCCGGTCCGTGACGACGTCGGGCGAGCGGCCTTCCGACCCGATCCCGGGCTCGCGGCACCGTCAGGACGGGGCGCGGGAGGGCGGGAGGAGTGAGGCACAGGGCAATCCTGCCCCGTCGGCCCGGAGGACGCGGCGTGCGACTCGCCAGCCTCCACATCCCTCACACACCCCGCGCCCCGTCCGGGCGGCGCACGCGGTCAGGTGCGCCACGCGGTCACGCGGTGCTGGCGGCGTACCGCGCGGGGTCCACGTCGAAGGCAGGCCCGCAACCTGCGCAGCGGGCGGGGGCTCGCCTCCGGGGAGCTCATCGCGTGGTGACGCTCCGGAACCCGCGCAGGCGCAGGCTGTTGCCCACGACGAAGACGCTCGAGAGCGCCATCGCAGCCCCTGCGAGCATCGGGTTGAGCATGCCGAGCGCCGCGACGGGGATCGCCGCGACGTTGTAGGCGAAGGCCCAGAACAGGTTGGTCTTGATCGTCCGGAGCGTCGCGCGGGACAGCCGGATGGCATCGACGGCGCTGCGCAGGTCGCCACGCACCAGCGTGATGTCGGAGGCCTCGATCGCGACGTCCGCTCCGGTGCCCATCGCCAGGCCGAGGTCCGCCTGCGCGAGCGCCGGGGCGTCGTTGACGCCGTCGCCGATCATCGCGACGACCCTCCCCTCGGACTGCAGGCGGGTGACGACGTCGACCTTGTCCTTCGGGAGGACCTCGGCGATCACCTCGTCGATGCCCACCTCCGCGGCGATCTGCCGGGCGACGGCCTCGTTGTCCCCGGTGAGGAGCACGGGGGTCAGACCGAGCGCCTTGAGCTGGGCGACGGCCTCGGCGCTCGTCGGCTTGACGGTGTCGGCGACCACGAGGACACCGCGTGCCTGCCCGTCCCAGCCGACAGCGACGACGGTCTTCCCCTCGCCCTCGGCCTGGGTCTTGGCAGCGACCAGCGCAGGGCTGAGCTCCTGGGACCACTCGGCGAGCAAAGACTGGCGACCGACGAGGACGGCGCGGCCGTCCACGACACCCTGGACCCCCTTGCCCTCGACGTTCGCGAAGTCCTCGGGGACCGCGAGCGCCCCGACCTCCTGCCTCGCACCCTGGGCGACAGCCTGCGCGATCGGGTGCTCGGAGGCGTCTTCGAGCGAGCCGGCGAGCCGCAGCAGCTCGGCGCGGTCTGTCCCGGGCTCGACCACGACGTCGACGAGGGTCATCTTCCCTGTCGTGACCGTCCCGGTCTTGTCCAGGACGACGGTGTCGATCGCGCGGGTCGACTCGAGCACCTCCGGGCCCTTGATGAGAACGCCCATCTGCGCACCCCGGCCTGTGCCGACCAGGAGCGCCGTCGGCGTCGCGAGCCCGAGCGCGCAGGGGCAGGCGATGACCAGGACCGCGACCGCAGCCGTGAAGGCCGCGCTCACGGGGAAGCCTGCGCCCAGCCACCCGCCGAGCGCTGCGGCGGCGATCACGATGACGATCGGCACGAACACACCGGAGATCCTGTCGGCCAGGCGCTGGACCTCGGCCTTGCCGGTCTGGGCGTCCTCGACGAGACGGGCCATCTGCGCGAGCTGGGTGTCTGACCCGATGCGGGTCGCGCGGACCACGAGGCGTCCACCGGCGTTGGTCGTCGCGCCGGTGACGGCGTCCCCTGCCGAGACCTCGACAGGGACCGACTCACCCGTGAGCATCGACTCGTCCACGGCGGACGTCCCGGACACCACGACACCGTCCGTGGCGATCTTCTCGCCCGGCCGCACCACGAACTCGTCGCCCGCAGCGAGGTCCTCGACCGGGATCTTCGTCTCGACGCCGCCGCGCAGCACCGAGACCTCTTTGGCGCCGAGCTCGAGCAGCGCGCGCAGGGCCGCCCCGGCCTGCTTCTTGGAACGCTTCTCGAAGTACCGACCGGCGAGGATGAACATCGTGACGCCGGCACCCACCTCGAGGTAGATGTTCGCCGCACCGTCGGACGGTGCGAGCGTGAGCTCGAAGGGGTGCGTCATGCCCGGGGTGCCCGCGGTGCCGAAGAACAGCGCGTACAGCGACCACAAGAACGCGGCGGAGGTACCCACCGAGATGAGCGTGTCCATGGTCGCGGTGCCGTGCCGGAGGTTCGCCCACGCGGCCTTGTGGAACGGCCACGCCGCCCACACGATCACCGGGGAGGCGAGGACGAGCGAGGCCCACTGCCAGGAGGTGAACTGCCAGGCCGGGACCATGGCCATCGCGATGACGGGCACCGTCAGCACGACAGCACCGATCAGCCGGTGGCGCAGCGAGACCAGCTCAGGGTCTTCGCCGTCTGCGGTCGGACCGTCCGTGCTCCCGCCCACGGGGGCGGGCAGAGCAGCGCCGTACCCGGTCTTCTCGACCTCGGCGATCAGCATCGCCGGGTCGAACCCGTCCGGGACCGTCACCCGGGCCTTCTCGGTCGCGTAGTTCACGGTCGCGACGACGCCGTCGAGCTTGTTGAGCTTCTTCTCGATCCGCATGGCGCAGGAGGCACAGGTCATCCCGCTGATCTCCAGCACGATGCCGGCGGTCACGCCCGGAGGGGCAGTCGTGCTCATGTCAGTTCCTTCTCTCGGCTGGTGGGAGTGGGTCCGACCTCTCGGTCAGTGCTCCTCCGGGTGCGGTCCGCTCTCGGGTCCCGCGGGGTCGGCGCCGGGAGCGGCGTCGAGCACGAGCTCGGCGGTGCGGACCTGACCGTCGACCTGGAAGTCCAGGTACAGCAGGTACCGGCCCGCGGTCGGGGTCTGGGCCGCGAAGGCGATCTCCGGCCCGGCTGTCTGACCGGGCTCCGGGTCGCCGCCCTCGGCGTGGACGTGCAGATAGGCGAGGTCGCCGTCGCGCAGCGCGACGAGGTGGCCGAAGGCCCCCAGGTACGGCTCGAGGGCGACGACAGGCTCGCCGTCCCTGGTGACGGTGAAGGTGAGCTCGCTGGCCTCCCCCGCGACCAGCTCGCCGTCGACGGTCACGGTGAAGCCGTCCACCTGGTCGCTCCGGGCCGGCTGCGGGACTACTGGGTCCAGGTCCCCGGCGACCTGGACCGTGCGAGACAGCGTGAGGGACTCCTCGGCACCGGCTGGCGTGACGTCGGCGTACACGCGGTAGCTCCCGGCTGCTGCCCACTCCCAGGGCGTCGACCAGGTCCCGGTGGTCTCGTCCAGCTCGGGGTGGACGTGGCGGAACTGGCTGCCGTCGGCCCGCACCACGATCAGGTGCAGGTCCTTCTCGTGCGCTGTCGTGTACTGCCTGACCGGCGCCCCCGAGGTGTCCCGGACCTGGAATCTCAGCTCCCCGGCCTCACCGACCTGCGTCGGTGCGTCGATCGACGAGAGCTCGTACCCGGCGGCGCCGAGCGCGAGGCCCGCGAGCCCGCTGTCCGCAGGTCCGGTCCCTGTGGTCTCTGTCGTCACGGCGCTCTCGGCTCCGTGGTCTTGTCCGTGCTCGTCCATCTCGTCCCCTCCGGTCCAGCTGTCGACGGTGCTCTCGGGTACGACCGCCCCGGCGACGCCGTAGGCGCCACCGAAGGTCAGCACAATCCCGAGGCCGTAGAGACTCAGTCGCGCCCAGGTCTTCATGCGGACCGCACGGCCGAGTAGCCGGCCTCGTCGACGGCTGCCAGGACCTGTGCGTCGTCGAACGCTCCGGAGCCCGTCACGACGAGCCGACCCGTCGCGGCGCTCACCTGGATGTCGTCGACCCCGGCGACCGCGCCGACCTCCTCGCGGACCGAGAGCTCGCAGTGTCCGCAGGTCATGCCGCTCACCTGGTACTCCTTCGTGGCCATGACGGACCGTCCTCTCATGCGTCTAGATACCCCCACGGGGTACCTCGTCCCCTGGAACGTATACCCCGTTGGGGTATTCCACAAGGCTAATTCGAGAGATGTCACGTCCGCCGCACCACCCTGCCATCGATACCCCTACGGGGTACCTCAATCGAGCCGCCTGACGCGCTCGTCAGCCCGTTCGTCTCACGTTGACACCCATACCCCCCATGGGTATACCTTGACGACCGCCGGGTCCGCCGGCCCATCCTCAGGAGGAGATCTCATGTCTACCCACCCCCCGCCGTCGTCCAGGAAGCGGTGGCTCGGCCTCGCGCTCATCGCCACGGCCCAGTTCGTGGTCATCATGGACACGTCGATCATCGGAGTCGCCCTCCCGGACATCCAGGCAGACCTCGGCTTCACGTCCGAGTCGTTGTCCTGGGTGTTCAACGCCTACGTCGTCGCCTTCGGCGGCCTCCTCCTGCTGGGCGGTCGCCTGGCCGACGTCTTCGGCGCCCGCAAGATCTTCGCGCTGGGCTGGGTCGTGCTGATCGTCGGGTCTGTCCTCGCCGGAGCCGCGGGCAGCATCGGGCTCGAGATCGCCGGCCGGGCGATCCAGGGTGCCGGGTCGGCGATGATCGCCCCGGCCGCACTGACCCTGCTGATGATGCTGTTCGGCGGCACGCGCGACCTGCCGAAGGCCTTCGCCGTCTACGGTGCGGCGGCTCCAGTCGGAGGTAGCGCCGGGGTCTTCCTCGGAGGGATCCTCACCGAGTACGCGAGCTGGCACTGGGTCTTCTACGTCACCGTGCCGATCGCGGTCCTGGTGCTCGCGTTCACGGCGTCAGCCCTCCCGCGCACCGAGAGGAAGACCTCGGGTTCGATCGACGTCGTCGGCGCGCTCACCGTGACCCTCGGTCTGGCTGCGCTCGTCTACGCGGTCGTCAACGCCCCAGAGGTCGGGTGGCTCGCTCTGCCGACCCTCGCCGCGCTGGCCGCAGGCGTCGTGCTGCTGGTGATCTTCTTCGTGGTCCAGGCGCGGAGCCGCGACCCTCTGCTCCGCCTCGGGCTGCTGCGTGCGCCTCTGCTGGCCGCCGCGAACGGCGCCCAGCTGATGCTCGGTGCCGCATGGGTCTCGATGTGGTTCTTCCTCAACCTCTACCTGCAGCAGGTCCTCGGCGCGAGCGCCTTCGCGGCCGGCGCGGCGCTCCTGCCGATGACAGGGCTCGTCGTGCTCGTCATGCTGGCCGTCGCACCTCGGCTCCAGGACCGCTTCGGCGCGAGGTCGTTGATCGTGGCGGGGCTGCTGCTGCTCGCAGCCGGGCTCGTGTGGCTGTCCTTCGTGCGTCCCGACGGCAGCTATGCCGTCGACGTGCTGCCCGCGTCGCTCCTGGCCGCCCTCGGCATGTCCCTCACCTTCGTGCCGTCCCTCGGCACGGCGATCAACGCGGCTCCGCCAGCCGAGACCGGTGTGGCGTCGGGCCTGGTGAGCACGAGCTACCAGATCGGCTCCGCGCTCGGTCTCGCCGCGCTCACGGCCATCGTCTCCGTGGTCGCCGGAACCGACCCCGCTCCGGTCGACCTCACAGCCGGCTACTCGGCCGCCTTCGTCGGAGCGGCGGTCCTCGCCCTCGTCGGCGCTGCCGTGACGGCTGTCGCGATGTCGAGGCCCCGCGTGGGTACTCACTAGCGGTCGGCGGTCGGCGGTCGGCGGTCGGCGGTCGGCGGTCGACCAGCGTTCGGCATCGACTGCTGGTCTCTCGCAGGAGACCACGACCGGTCTCCCGCCGAAGACCACGTCCGGTCTCTCGCAGGAGACGACGACGCCCGGTGGCCCCTCACGGGACCACCGGGCGTCGTCAGCAGGTCAAGGACCTACCGGTGAGCTGATGCTCAGGCGTTCCAGCGCGGGAAGGCCGAGGCACCGGCGTAGACAGCCGAGTCGCCGAGGGACTCTTCGATACGCAGGAGCTGGTTGTACTTGTTGATGCGCTCGCCACGGGCGGGGGCACCGGTCTTGATCTGGCCAGCGTTGGTCGCGACGGCGAGGTCTGCGATCGTCGTGTCCTCGGTCTCGCCCGAGCGGTGCGAGATCATCGCGGTGAAGCCGGCGCGCTGCGCGAGCTGGACAGCGTCGAGGGTCTCGGTGAGGGTACCGATCTGGTTGAGCTTGACCAGCAGCGAGTTGGCCGAGCGGGCCTTGATGCCCTTGGCCAGACGCTCCGGGTTGGTGACGAAGAGGTCGTCGCCGACGATCTGCACCTTGTCACCCACGAGGGCGACGAGCTCGGCCCAGGAGTCCCACTCGTCCTCGGACAGCGGGTCCTCGATCGAGACGAGGGGGTAGTCGGCGACGAGCTGCGCGTAGTACGCGACCATGTCGGCCGGGCTCGTGGCCTTGCCCTCGAACTGGTAGGCACCCTCGGAGAAGAACTCGGTCGCTGCGACGTCGAGCGCGAGGCCCACGTCGACGCCCGGCTTGAAGCCGGCCTTCTCGATCGCGACGAGGATCAGGTCGAGCGCGGCACGGTTGCTCGAGAGGTTCGGCGCGAAGCCACCCTCGTCACCGAGACCGGTCGAGAGGCCCTCGCTCTTGAGGACGGACTTGAGGGAGTGGTAGACCTCGGCGCCGATGCGCAGGCCCTCGCGGAACGAGGAGGCACCGATCGGGGCGACCATGAACTCCTGGATGTCGACGTTGGAGTCGGCGTGCGACCCACCGTTGAGGATGTTCATCATCGGGACGGGGAGGACGTGGGCGTTCGGGCCGCCGACGTAGCGGAAGTACTCGAGGCCTGCGGACTCCGCAGCAGCCTGCGAGACGGCGAGCGAGACGCCGAGGATCGCGTTGGCGCCGAGCTTGCCCTTGTTGGGGGTGCCGTCGAGGTCGATCAGCGTGGAGTCGAGCTCGCGCTGCTCCTCGGCCTCGAGGCCGATGATCTCGGGGGCGATCTCTTCGTTGACGGCGTCGATGGCGCCCTGGACGCCCTTGCCGAGGTAACGGCCCTTGTCACCGTCGCGGCGCTCGACTGCCTCGAACGCACCCGTGGACGCACCGGAGGGCACGCCTGCGCGGGCGGACGAGCCGTCGTCGAGGACGACCTCGACCTCGACAGTGGGGTTTCCGCGGGAGTCGAGGATCTCGCGTGCGTAGACGACTTCGATGCTGGCCACAGATGCTCCTTCTAAGGACTACGGGTTTACGACCCAACACTAGTCGGATCCGGGCGGTCCTGGGGCGGGATGTTCGACCTATGGCGCACACGTTCACGCCTGAGCCACCCCCGCGTCACCGCTGCGCCACGTCGGTCAGGGGCCCGCGTGACGCTCCACGTCGCGGATCTCGGACTCGAGCGTGCGCAGGGCCGCGCGGAGCGCACCTTCGGCGTCGACGTCTGCCGCCTGGGCCCTGCGGACGACGGCGAGCAGCTCGGCGCCGACCTCCTCGGAGGTCAGACCTACCGGGCCGGGCGCCTCTGCCGCCCCGCCGTCCGGCAGGCCCGCGCGTCGGGCACGCGTGACGACCTTCTGCGCGCGCGAGAGCGCGCCCTGATCGAGAGGGATGCCGTCGAGGACCGACGCACGAGCCTTCTCCTGCTGCTTGATCTGGTCCCAGCGGGTGGTGAGGTGCGCAGCGTCGACGTACTCGTCGTCGCCGAAGACGTGCGGGTGGCGGCGGTGCAGCTTCGCGACGAGGTCGGCGGCGACGTCGTCGAGGGTGAAGGGGTCGTCGGGGTCCTCCGCGGCGATCCGCGCGTGGAAGACGACCTGGAAGAGGACGTCGCCGAGCTCTTCGCGCAGCCCTGCCCTGTCCCCGGTCTCGATGGTCTCGACGAGCTCGTATGTCTCCTCGAGCAGGTACCTCACGAGCGACTCGTGGGTCTGCTCGGCGTCCCACGGGCACCCACCCGGGGAGCGCAGCACATCCATCGCCTCGACGAGGTCGCGGAGCCGGTCGGCATCGCGGAGCCGGTCGGCGTCACGGAGCTGTTCAGCGTCGCGGAGCGGGTCGCGGACGGCGCCGGAGGGCTCGGTGCCCGACGGCTCGGTGCGGGCAGCAGAGGTCATGCTCTGATTCTGCCGCAGCCTCGACGCACGACGGGCTCGTCGCCACCGCGAGGGTGGACGACGAGCCCGTCGGCGGGGGCTGGGGACGGCCTGCGGTCGCAGGCCGTCCTCCTCGGTCAGACCGAGACCTTCTCCTCTGCGCCGATCGCGGCGACGATGTCGTCGACGCGCTGCTTGGCGTCGCCGAAGAGCATCGCGGTGTTCTCCTTGAAGAACAGCGGGTTCTGCACCCCGGCGTACCCGGTGGCCATCGACCGCTTGAACACGACCACCTGCTTGGCCTTCCACACCTCCAGGACGGGCATCCCGGCGATGGGCGAGCCCGGGTCGTCGAGAGCGGCCGGGTTGACGGTGTCGTTCGCGCCGATGACCAGCACGACGTCGGTCTCGGGGAGGTCGTCGTTGATCTCGTCCATCTCGAGGACGATGTCGTACGGGACCCTGGCCTCGGCGAGCAGCACGTTCATGTGGCCCGGCAGGCGCCCGGCGACGGGGTGGACACCGAAGCGCACGTCGACGCCCTGGGCCCGCAGCCGCGAGACGAGGTCCGCGACGGGGTACTGCGCCTTGGCGACGGCCATGCCGTAGCCGGGCGTGATGACCACGGAGCGGGCTTCCGAGAGCATCTCGGCGACCTCGACGGCGGTGACCTCGCGGTGCTCGCCGTAGTCGGTGTCGTCGGAGCCCGCGGCAGGGGCGCCGTCGTCAGAGCCGAAGCCGCCGAGGATCACCGAGACGAAGGACCGGTTCATCGCCTTGCACATGATGTACGACAAGATCGCACCGGAAGAGCCGACGAGCGCACCGACGATGATCAGCAGGTTGTTGCCCAGCATGAACCCGGCCGCGGCGGCAGCCCACCCGGAGTACGAGTTGAGCATCGACACGACGACAGGCATGTCGCCGCCGCCGATCGAGGCCACGAGGTGCCAGCCGATCGCGAGCGCGACGACCATCATGACGAGCAGCGGCCACACCGACGGGCTGGCGAGGAACCAGACGAGCAGCCCGGCGCACGCGAGGAGCCCGGCGAGGTTGAGCAGGTTGCGCCCGGGGAGCGTCAGCGGCGAGGACTTGATGCGCGCCGAGAGCTTGAGGTACGCGACGATCGACCCTGTGAAGGTGATGGCCCCGATGAAGATCCCGAGGAACACCTCCACGAGGTGGAGCGTGTCTGCGTGGGTCTCGGTGAGGTAGGAGTTGACGCCGACCAGCACGGCGGCAAGACCGACGAAGCTGTGCAGCATCGCGATCATCTCTGGCATCTGCGTCATCTCGACGCGTCGTGCCTGCCAGGTGCCGACGCCCGCACCGACGACGAAGACCATCGCGATGAGCAGGGCTGTGACGAGGACGGGCCGCTCGCTGCTGTCGAGGCCGAGGGCTACGGTCGCGAGCAGGGCCAGCCCCATGCCGAGCATGCCGAAGATGTTGCCGCTGCGGGCTGTGCTCTGCTTCGAGAGCCCGGCGAGGCTGAGGATGAAGAGGATCGTGGCGAGGACGTACACGGCCTGCGCGAGGGAGGCGAGCGTCATGTCAGGCGTCCTTCCGGAACATGGTGATCATGCGGTAGGCCACGAGGAACCCGCCGAAGATGTTGATGCTGGCGACTGTCGCGGCGACGAGGGCGAGCGAGGTGACCCACCAGTCGTCGCTGCCGATCTGCAGCAGCGCGCCGACGAGGATGATCCCCGAGATGGCGTTCGTCTGGGCCATCAGCGGCGTGTGCAGCGAGTGGCTCACGTTGGAGATGACGTAGTAGCCCACGAAGACGGCGAGCACGAAGACCGTGAAGAACCCGACGAAGGCCGGTGGGGAGAACGCCACGGCCAGCCCGAGGAGCACTGCTCCGAGCCCGTAGGTCGCCAGGCGGCGCTGGCTCTGGCGCCGGGCGGCCTCGGCGGCCAGCCGCGCCGCCACGACGGGGTCGACGGCGGAGACTGCTGCGGCGACCGGGGCCGGGGCTGCTGCCGAGACCTGGACGGGCGGCGGGGGCCACAAGACCTCTCCCCCGAGCGTGACGGTCATCCCGCGCTGCACGACGTCGTCCATGTCGAGGACGATCTGGCCGTCCTTGCCGGGCGTGAGCAGCTTCATGAGGTTGACGATGTTCGTGCCGAGGAGCTGCGAGGTGTGCTTGGGCAGCCGGCTCGCGAGGTCGGTCCAGCCGATGATCGTCACGCCGTCGTCGGTGACCACGACGCTCCCGGGGACCGTGAGCTCGCAGTTCCCGCCGCCTGAGGCGGCGAGGTCGACGACGACGCTGCCTGGACGCATGGCCGCGACCATGTCGGCCGTGATGGTCCGCGGAGCCGAGCCCCGCACGAGCGCCGTCGTGATGACGATGTCGGCCCAGGCGCTCTCCTGGGCGTACATGACGGCGGTCAGCCGCTCCTGCTCGTCGGTCATCGCCTGGGCGTAGCCGTCCGAGGACACCTCTTGCTGGGCGGCCTGCGCCTGGACGAACTCCGCGCCCATCGACTCGATCTGCTCCCCTGCCTCGGGTCGCACGTCGAAGGCGCGGACCTGCGCGCCGAGACTGACCGCGGCACCGATGGCCGCGAGCCCTGCGACGCCACCGCCGATGACGAACACCTTGGCCGGAGCGGTCTTGCCAGCCGCGGTGACCTGCCCGGCGAACATGCCGCCGTAGGCCTCGGCGGCCTCGATGACAGCGCGGTACCCCGCGACGTTCGACATCGTGCTCAGGACGTCGAGCGCCTGGGCGCGGGAGATCCGCGGGACCGCGTCGAGGGCGAGGGCGTTGACGCCCTGGTGCCAGAAGGCCTGGACGAGGTCCGGGCGTGCGGCCGGCGCCATCATCGAGACGATCGTCGCCCCCGAGCGCAGCCGCGCGATGTCGTCGTCGGCAGGCGGGTTGACACAGGTGACGATGTCGCTGGCCCACACCTCGTCGTGGCCGACGACCGACGCCCCGGCGGCGACATAGCTCGCGTCGTCGAAGCTGGCCTCTGAGCCCGCTCCGCTCTCGACGGCGACGTCGTAGCCGAGCGCGACGAGCTGCGCGACCGTGGTGGGGGTCGCCGCGACGAGCCTCTCCCCCGGACGTGTCTCGCGGGGTGCTCCGATCTTCATCGATTCTCCTCGTTCACTGGTCCGTGGACAGGCCGGTCGGCCGGAACCGGGTGCTGGGACGGCGTGCGCCCCGGCTGATGGAGCCTGGTCTACCACATACAGCGGTAAGCGTTTTCCAAACGGTAGTCGACACTCCGTCACCGGTCTGGTCTGGAGGTGGTGGGGAGGCGTCGTGCGCCGACCCACCGTCCATGGTGACCTACGCCGGACCCTGCGCTCAGGGACCTAAGCCCTTGCTGACCTGCGTCGTGGGCCGGTCGCGTCATCGCTGCGGGTGCTGGGCACCCGGCCTGCCGTGGGGTCCCGGCCGGCTGCCCAGCGCGCCTGCTACCGGCGCGTCCCGACCGACGCTGCTGCCGACACGTCGCCCGTGATGACGGCGTCGATGAGCTCCGTGGCCCAGGCGAGGATCTCCGCCCCGCGCAGCGGCCGCCCACCGATGCGGCCGGTGGTCGGGAAGGGCACGAGGACCGAGCGGATCGCCGGCTTGAGGATCGTCCCGGGGTACAGACGCTTGAGGCGCAGCTCAGCAGACTCGGCGAGGTCGACGGGCGCGAAGCGCACGTACTTGCCCTGCGCCGTGACGTCGGAGAGCCCGGCAGCCCGCGCGTGGTTGCGGAAGGCCGCCACGTCGAAGAGGTTGCCGACCACCTCGGGGACCGCGCCGTACCTGTCGACGAGCTCAGCCCGGATGTCCGCGAGGTCGGCGTCGGTCTGCGCGGCGGCGATCTTGCGGTACGCCTCGAGGCGCAGCCGCTCGTGCGCGATGTACTCGTGCGGCAGGTGCGCGTCGACAGGCAGCTCGATGGTGACCTCGGGCGCCTCCTCCTCGGCCTCGCCGCGGAAGGCTGCGACGGCCTCCCCGACCATCCGCACGTAGAGGTCGAAGCCGACCCCGGCGATGTGCCCGGACTGCTCACCGCCGAGCAGGTTGCCCGCGCCGCGGATCTCGAGGTCCTTCATGGCCACGGCCATGCCCGACCCGAGGTCGGTGTTGGCCGCGATGGTCGCGAGACGGTCGTGCGCAGTCTCCGTCAGGGGACGCTCGGGCGGGTAGAGGAAGTACGCGTACGCCCTGTCCCGACCACGCCCCACGCGCCCGCGGAGCTGGTGCAGCTGGGAGAGACCGAGCATGTCGGCGCGCTCGAGGATCAGCGTGTTGGCGTTCGAGATGTCGAGCCCGGTCTCGATGATCGTCGTGCAGACGAGCACGTCGAACTTCTTCTCCCAGAAGTCCATGATCACGCGCTCGAGCTGGTGCTCGCCCATCTTGCCGTGAGCCACCTCGATGCGGGCCTCGGGCACGAGCTCTTTGAGGCGCGCGGCCGTCCGGTCGATCGAGTCGACCTTGTTGTGCACGTAGAACAGCTGGCCCTCGCGGAGCAGCTCACGGCGGATCGCCGCGGTGATCTGCTTGTCGTCGTACGCCCCGACGTAGGTGAGCACCGGGTGGCGCTCCTCAGGCGGCGTCGCGAGCGTCGACATCTCCCGGATCCCGGTGACCGCCATCTCGAGGGTCCTGGGGATCGGGGTCGCGCTCATGGCGAGGACGTCGACGTTGGTGCGCAGCTGCTTGAGCGTCTCCTTGTGCTCGACCCCGAAGCGCTGCTCCTCGTCGACCACCACGAGGCCGAGGTCCTTGAAGCGGATGGACCCGGAGAGCAGGCGGTGCGTGCCGATGACCACGTCGACTGTGCCGTCCTTGAGCCCGTCGACGACCTCCTTCGCCTCCTTGTCGGACTGGAAGCGCGAGAGGCCCTTGACCACGACGGGGAAGCCCGCGTAGCGCTCGGCGAAGGTGTCGTAGTGCTGCTGGACGAGCAGGGTGGTCGGGACCAGGACCGCGACCTGCTTGCCGTCCTGGACTGCCTTGAAGGCCGCCCGGACCGCGATCTCGGTCTTGCCGTAGCCGACGTCGCCGCAGACCAGACGGTCCATGGGGATCGTCTTCTCCATGTCCTGCTTGACCTCGTCGATGGTCGCCAGCTGGTCGGGGGTCTCGGTGTACGCGAAGGCGTCCTCGAGCTCGCGCTGCCACGGGGTGTCCGGCCCGAAGGCGTGGCCCTTGGTCGCCATGCGCGCCGAGTAGAGACGGATGAGCTCGGAGGCGATCTCCTTGATCGCCTTCTTCGCCCTGCCCTTCGTCTTGGCCCAGTCCGAGCCGCCCATCTTGTTGAGGGCCGGGGACTCACCACCGGTGTACTTGGTCACCTGGTCGAGCTGGTCCGTCGGGCAGAAGAGCCGGTCTCCGGGCTGGCCGCGGCGCGAGCTCGCGTACTCGATGACGAGGTACTCACGGGTCGCGGCAGCAGCACCGCCACCCAGGGTGCGCTGGACGAGCTCGATGAACTTCCCGACACCGTGCTGCTCGTGCACCACGAAGTCGCCAGCCCGCAGCTGGAGGGGGTCGACGATGTTGCGGCGCTTCGACGGCATCTTGCGCATGTCTCGGGTCGAGGACCCTGCGCGGCCTGTCATGTCTGACTCGGAGAAGACGGCGATCTTGAGGTCGGGTGCGACGAACCCTGGGCCGAGCGGCGCCGGGGTCACGAGGACCACCCCGCCCTCGGGGTCCGTGGTGATCTCACCGACGAGCCGCGCCGGTGCGTCGGCGCTGCTCAGCTGCTCGACCATGCGCTTGGCCGGGCCGTGGCCCTCGGTCGTCATGATGAGTCGCCAGCCGGCGTGCTGGAGCCCGCGGACGTCGTCGAGGGCGCGCGAGACGTCACCGTGGTACGCCTCGACCTCACGGGCACCGATGCGCAGCACGTCGGCGTCAGGGTCCTGGAGGGGTGCGTCCTCGTCGCTGTCGTCCTCGGGGTTGTCGAGCCCGAAGGGGCTCAGGGTCCACCAGCCGAGGCCGCGGCGGGCCGAGAGGTCACGGGCGTCGTCGATCGTGTCGAAGGAGGCGGCGCTGAGGTCGATCGGGGTCGACCCGCCGGCCGCGGCCGACGTCCAGGCCGCGGCGAGGAACTCTTGGGTCGTCGCGACGAGGTCGTGCGCACGTCGTCGGACCCGCTCGGGGTCGCTCAGCACGACGAGGGCGTCGTCGGGGACGAGGTCGAGGACCGGCACCATGCGGTCGACGAGGACCGGGGCGAGGGACTCCATGCCCTCGACGGCGATGCCCGCGCCCATCTTGTCGAGCATCTCGGCGGCACCGGGGAGCTGCTCGACGAGGGCCGAGGCGCGGTCGCGCACGTCGTCGGTGAGCAGCATCTCGCGGCAGGGAGGCGCCCAGACGCCGTGGTCGGCGATCTCGAGGCTGCGCTGGTCGGCGACCGCGAACCAGCGGATCTCCTCGACCTCCTCGCCCCAGAACTCGACACGCAGCGGGTGGTCCTCGGTCGGTGGGAACACGTCGAGGATCCCGCCGCGCACGGCGAACTCGCCGCGGCGCTCGACCATGTCGACGCGTGCGTAGGCGGCTGCGGACAGGCGGTCGGCGACCTCGGCGAGGTCGGCGCGGTCACGGACCTCGAGGCGTACGGGCTCGAGGTCGCCGAGACCCTCGACGACGGGCTGGAGCAGGGCACGCACGGGCATGACGAGGACGCGGACCGGTCCTGTCATGCCGAGGTCGGCCGAGGGGTGGGCGAGGCGGCGGAACACGGCGAGGCGCTTGGCGACGGTGTCAGAGCGCGGAGACAGACGCTCGTGCGGGAGCGTCTCCCACGCGGGCAGCACCGCGACGTCGTCGTAGGGCAGGTAGCAGCGCAGCGCCGAGGCGAGGTCGTCGGCCTCGCGGCCCGTCGCCGTGACGACCACGAGCGGGCGCGAGCCGTCGGCGCCGGTCTCCGGGATGAGGCCCTCGCTCGCACGGGCACCGGCCATCGCGGCCAGCAACGGCGGGCGCACGCCCGCCGGGCCGATCACGTCGAGCGCGCCGCGGGCCCGCACACGGTCGACCGTGGCGCGCGCGCCCTGGTCCTCGAGGAGAGCGGAGATGATGCCCGTGAGATTCATGTGTCCTTCACCAGTGCCGACGATCGGCCGGCCAGACGCCGGTCGTGCGCTCGCGCTGCGCCCATGACAGATGGTCGGGGCAACGCGAACAGGCCCGAATCATGAATGATCCGGGCTACGTGGTTCTAGCGTACGACGCACCACCGACATCGCGCGGGGAGACCCCGGAGGACCGGGGAGGCCCCACGGGTACCCGGGTCAGCGCTGGTCGTCGGGGATCGGGATCGGCTGCGGGCCGGGCCTCGGCGTCCGGTCCGGCGGGGTGAGAGGGCCGGGCTCACCACCGGGGCCTGTGGGCAGCGGGAGCGGGAGCGGGTCGACCGTCGGTCCCGGGGCTGGTGCGACCGGGGTGCTGGTCGGCGGTGGCTGCTGCTGGAGCAACCACTCCTCGTGCGAGTCAGCGACGATCCCGGCAGCATGCTGCAGGCTCGCCGTCGTCGCACGGAGCCTGGTCGTCGCCGTCTGCACGTCGCTGAGCCTCGTGCGGTCCACGTCGGCGTCGAGGACGCTCTGCGCCACCGTGAGCGCGTCGGCCAGCCCTGTGCGCGACGCGGGGTCGGCGACCTTGCCGTCCGTCGCCCTGAGGAGCTCGTCGGCGGAGAGGACGGCCGTCTCGAGGGTCGAGCGCGAGGAGTCGAGGTCGGCGAGCGCCTCGTCGAGGTCGGTGTCGGGGGTCGACGTGCCACTCGGCTCAGCCGTCGGAGCGCCGGCGGCCGGGTCGTCGGTCACCGTGCCTCCTGGGACGGGTTCGCGCTGGCTGGCGAGCAGCACGAGCACGACGACCGCCCCGGCCACGAGCAGCACGGAGAGGAGCGCGAGGAGGATCTGCCTCTGCCGGCGGGCGGACAGCGCGTCCGGTGCGCCGTCGTCGGGCAGGTGGTCGAGCGGCGAGCGGTCCTGCGGCATCACGGCCCCTGTCAGTGGCATCGGTGCGGCTCGTTCGAGGGGTGAAATCTACAGGCTCGGAGAGCCTGCTGTCAGACCTCTCGTCTACGGATCTGGTGAAGCTGTCACGCCCGGGCTGCGGACGGGGGCGATGCCGGTGCCGGCCCCGGCGTCGTCGCCAGCTCCGCCTCCGCGAGCGCTGCCCGCACAGGTGCGAGCCCGTCCTCGTCGTACCTGTCGCCGACGTCGTCGAGCATGTACCGGCACGCCCACGCCGTGGCCCGGGCTGGCACCAGGTCCAGCTGCGCGCTCTCGGTCCACCCCTCGAGGAAGGCTCGCCACGTCGGGTCTCCGAGCAGCGGGACGGCGTGGGGGTCGAGGTGGAAGATGCTCGCTGTGCGCGCCCGGTCGAGGGCGGCAGGCCCGGCCGCGGCGTTGGTCCAGTCGATGACGGCGGTGACCTCGTCGTCGTCGCCGAGCACGATGTTGAGAGGGTGCAGGTCGAGGTGCAGCAGCACGTCCTCCTCGCTCCTGGGGTGGTCGTCGTCCCCTCGCACCCTGGCGAGCCCTGCAGGCGGGCGGACGGTGCTGATCGCGGCCTGGGCTCGGCCGCACGCTGCTCCGCGCCTGCGCGCCCTGTCGAGGCTCATCCCGTCGAGCGCAGCCGCGTCGGTCCCCGGCGCACGGCGGATCAGCGCCGCTGCGCCGTCGCCCGAGGGGCTGTCGTACCGGTCCACGAGCTCGGGCACCGGGACCACGGCTGCTGCGGCCGAGGACGCAAGGTGCTCGTGGTCGAGCACCTGCGGCCAGCTGAGGCGCAGCACGACGTCGTCGACTCCGAGCACCCGCCCGGTCGCCCCACCGAGCGGCACGAGCCGCTCCGGGTCCAGCCCGAAGCTGCGCGACGCCTCGCGCACCAGCCGGGCGACGTCCTGCTCGTCCATGACGTTCCCCTCCCTGCGACAGACCGGTGTCGCGTAGACCGATATCACCCATGGTGACTTCTCCCCCAGCCTCCCACGAGGATTCAGCCCCGTGACCTGCGCTCACGCCGATACGATCGGCGTGCCTGCAGCCCTCCGGTCGCAGAGCCCCTCACGAGAGAAGGCACTCCCATCATGTCGCCGTCCCTGTCCCGCCCCTCGGGCCTCTCCCTCCGCGGCCTGTCCGTCGTGGCACTGTCGGCCGTCGCCGCCCTCGCCCTGTCGAGCTGCTCCGTCTTCGACAGCTCGGGTTCCTCGAACGAGCCCCCGCGCGACGAGACGAACGGCCAGATCACCGAGACGGCCGACGCCGACGTCTTCTCCATCAAGGTCGGCGACTGCCTCGACTACGCGGCCCTCGGGTCGGGTGAGATCAACTCGGTCCCCGTCGTCCCCTGCGGCGAGCCGCACGACGGCGAGGTCTACGCGGAGATGTCGTTGCCCGACGGCGACTACCCCGGCGACGACGCCGTCAGCCAGCAGGCAGACACCTACTGCTACGACCAGTTCGCGACCTTCGTCGGGATCCCCTGGGACGACTCGTCGCTCGACTACTCCCCGCTGACCCCGACGGCTGACAGCTGGGACGGCTTCGACGACCGTCTGATCCAGTGCGTCGTCGCCTCGCAGGACGACGTCACCGAGTCCTTCAAGGGCTCGCAGCTCTGAGCTGCTCCGGACGACAGACGACGGGCCGCCCTACCTCTAGGTAGGGCGGCCCGTCGTCTGCGAGCAGCCCGTCGACAGTAAGCAGGCTGTCGTCTGCGAGCAGACCTCAGAGGGTCAGTCGGGCCTCAGAGCGCGACCCCGACGAGCACAGGCTCAGGGACGAGCTCGATGCCGAATGCTGCGTCGACACCCCCGCGGACCTCACGAGCGAGCCGCACGATGTCGTTCGCGGTCGCGTGGCCACGGTTGGTGAGGGCGAGCGTGTGCCGGGTCGAGACCCTCGCGGCGCTGTCCGGCCCGTCGACGCCGTACCCCTTGCCGAAGCCGGCACGCTCGATGAGCCACGCGGCCGAGACCTTGACGACGCTCGGGTCGATCGTGCCGAGGGCCGGGCCTGTCGTCGTGGTCGGGGTCGCCGTCCGCACGGGGAACACCGGGACGCCTTCGGGCAGGTCCGCGACGAGGTCCGCGGGGATGATCGGGTTGGTGAAGAAGGAGCCGGCGCTCCAGCGGTCGTAGTCCGGCTGGTCGCCTGTGTCGAGGAGCATCCCCTTGCTGCCGCGCAGCTCGAGGACGGCGTCGCGCACCGCGCTCGTCTCGGCGCGGGCGCCCTCGTCGACACCGAGCCGGCGGGCGAGCTCGGGGTACACGATGGGCGTCGAGAGCGTCCCGATGCGCAGCTGGAAGCTCACGTCGAGGACCACGTAGCGCGGGCTCGGGTACCACGGCGCCCGCGGGTCGACATCGCCAGGCTCGCCTGCGCGCGAGTGCGGCATCTGCGTCGAGCGTTTGAGCATCGACGTGCGGTAGCCGAAGTCCAGGTCGACGAGAGACAGGGTTCGCACACGACCGCGCCCGCGGTCCCAGACCCTCACGTTGGCGACAGAGCCGGAGATCTCCTGGCCGTAGGCGCCGATGTTCTGGACCGGGGCTGCGCCGACGGTCCCCGGGATACCCGAGAGCGACTCGACACCGACCCAGCCGCGGTCGATCACCTCGGCGACGAGGTCGTCCATGCTGTGCCCGGCCGGGGCGGTGAGGTTCGCACCGCCGCAGGAGTCGGCGCTCTCGACGCGCAGCCCGGAGCGCTGGTCCTGGATCACGACCCCGGAGAAGCCCTCGTCGGCGACGAGCAGGTTCGAGCCGCCGCCGAGGATCAGCGCGGGCTCACCCGCGTCGTCAGCAGCCCGGACGGCGTCGATCAGCTCGGCCTCGGTGGTCGTGCGGACCAGGGTGTCCATGTCCCCGCCGACGCGCAGCGTCGTGAGGTCGGCGAAGGTGGGTTCGGCCAGTGCTCTCAGGTCCTCGGTCACCCGGCCAGTTTAAGACTCCGATCCTCACCTGCGCTGCCCGCGCAGGTGAGGATCTCGGGCAGGCGAGCTGACAGGAGCCAGACCGGCGGGCGAGCAGCGGGCAGGCCTGTGCGGGCGGGCCTGTGCGGGCACAGCCCTGCCGCTGCTCCGCATCCCCGGTGCCGGGGCGGGGCCGCCACCGGCGGGGCAGCACGCCTCAGCCGCGCGAGCGGGCCTCGGCCCGGGCGATGTCGTCGTCCTCGTCCATGAGCACCTCGACGGCGAAGGCGTCGGCGACCATGTTCTCGGCCACCGCCATCTCCATGCCGAGGGTCGTCGTCTCGGTCCGGCGCTCGTCGTCGGTCGGGGCCGAACCGTCGACCCGCGCGCTGTCGCCCTGGGCACCCGTGGCGTCCTCGGGGACGAGGCGGGCGACGTGCTTGGACAGCAGGATCGAGAGCACCACGAACACGGTGATGCCGGTGAGCGTCTGGCGCGCACCGATCGACTCGGCCAGCAGGCCGACCACCGGGGGCGCGACGAGCGAGGACATCGAGGCGAAGGCCGAGACCACCGAGACACGAGCGGCGGCCCTGAGCGGGTCGTCCGAGGCGGCCGCGATCCCGACAGGCACAGCCAGGGCCGCGCCGAAGCCCCACAGGACCACGCCGACGGCGGAGACCGCGAGGGTCGGGCCGAAGCCGAAGAGCAGCAGGCCGACCATCGAGACCACGCCCGAGGCCCGCAGCACGAGCACGCGCCCGTAGCGGTCGATGAGCCTCGTGCCGAAGATCCGCACGACGGTCATCGCGGTGACGAAGGCACCGAAGACCAGCGCACCGGTGCTCTCCGAGGCCGCGAAACCGTCCACGACGCTGATCGCCAACCAGTTGTTGGCCGAGCCCTCGGACAGCGACGCGGCGAGGATGACCACGCCGATGAAGAGGGTGCGCGGCTCACGCCAGGCACCGAGCGCGGAGGCGAGGCTGGCACGCCGGGCGCGGACCACGGCACGGGCGCCTGTCGTCCCCGGTGCAGCCTGGACCACGCCGCCGCGGATCTCGGCCTTCTGCACCCGACGCACCCGGGCGGTCGACGCACGCTCCCAGCGGACCTCGCCCGCGAGGTGCGTGTCGTGGATGATGTAGCGCACCGAGACGAGGCGCCAGACGAGCGTCAGCGTGGTCATCACGAGGAACTGCACCACCACGGGGACCTCGAGAGCCGAGGACCCGGCGCCGATGAGCGACCCGAGGACGGCGCCGATCGAGAAGGCGGCGTGGAACTGGGGCACGATCGCCCGGCCCATCCGCCGTTCGACGCTCGCGGTCTCGACGTTCTGCACCACGTTGAGCAGCGCGATGCTCATGCCGTTGAGGAAGATGCCCACGACCAGCACCCAGGTGTGCCCGACCGCGGGACCGATGCCCTCGAGCGCCAGCGCGAGGAAGCTCGACGACGCCGCGAAGACGTAGACGGGCGTCCCGCCGAAGCGCAGCACGATCGACCCCGCGAAGGTCACCATGACGAGGGAGCCGACGGCTCCGGCGAGCATCACGGCGCCGAGGTCGGCTGTGGTCAGCCCGAGCATCTCCCGGATGGTCGGCAGGCGCGCCAACCAGCTCGAGGTGTTGACCCCGAGGATGAGGAAGAGCCCGAGGAGGGCGATGCGCGCGTGGTGGAGGGCGCGGTCGGGGGAGGTCGAGGCCTTGATCGTTCTGTTCCTTCGCTATCGAATCGATTCGAAAGCCTGCCACGATGCTGATCGAATCGTTCCGAGGCTTGCTGACAATTGTCAGGTACGCTGGCGGCGTCCGTCAATCAGATGCGCCCAGGGGAAGCGAGGATCACATGTCGGCTCACCGTCCGACGCTCGCGAGCGTCGCCGAGGTGGCCGGCGTCTCGATCTCGACAGCCTCTCTCGCCTTCGCCGCCTCCGGGCCGATCGCCGAGAAGACCCGCGCCCGCGTGATGGCCGCAGCCGAAGAGCTCGGCTACCGCGGGCCGAACCCGCTGGGGCGTCAGCTGCGCTCCGGCCGCTCGGGCATCGTCGGGGTGGTCATCGGCGACAAGCTGCGCCGGTCGTTCCGCGACCCTGTCTCCGTCCAGGTCCTCGACGGCCTGGCCAGCACCCTCGGCTCTCTCGGCCTGGGGGTCCTGCTCATCCCCGGGACGAGCGACGAAGAAGGCCTGCAGACCGTCGACCCGCTCATCGAGACCGCCGCGATGGACGTCGCGATCCTCATCTGGGGTGTCCATGCGAACGACAAGAGCGTCGAGGCGCTCGAGCGCCGCGGCGTGCCGATGGTCGTCGGCGAGGGGCGCCCGCTCGAAGGTGCCCCGCTCGTGGGGATCGACGACCGCGGCGGCACCGCCGAGCTCACGCGCTACCTGACGGATCTCGGCCACGAACGCATCGCCGTCGTCAGCCTGCCCTTCTCGGCCGACAGGCGCTCGGGCGAAGCCACCTCCCTCGACGACATCGAGTGGACCCCGACGCGCAACCGCCTCGCGGGGATGCACGACGCCGGGCTCGACCCCGTGCTCGTGTGGGAGACCGAGGCGTCGCTCGTCGAGCACGGCCATGCCGCCGCGATGGAGGTGCTCTCCCCCGAGCGCTGGCCCGACGTCTCGCAGCGACCGACGGCCCTCGTCGCCCAGTCCGACCTGCTCGCGGCCGGGGCGATCCTCGGCGCACGCGAGCTCGGCCTGCGGGTGCCGGAGGACGTGTCGATCGCCGGCTTCGACGGCCTCGACCTCCCGTGGCTCGGGGCCGACGTGCTGACGACCGTCCGTCAGCCGCTCGCCGACAAGGGCGCCGCCCTCGGTCACGCCGTCGAGGGGATCCTCGCGGGCGACGAACCTACGGTGACGATCCTCGACGTCGAGCTCGTCGTCGGCACGACGACAGCACCCCCAGCGCAGAGCTGATCAGTCCCGCGTCTCCCAGAGTCACGAGGTCTCACCCCTGAGTCACGGGGTCTCACCCCGAGTCACGAGGCCTCACCCGTGGGCACGAAGTCGCCCCCGGAGTCGCGAGGTCGTACCCGGAGGCACGAAGTCGCATCCCCAGCCACGAGGTCGTAACCATAGGCACGAAGTCGTACCCGGAGGCACGAGGTCGTACGGACACGCCAAATCCTGAGGATCCGTGGGAGATCCCGCGTGTCCGTGCGAACTCGACGAAGAACGTGCAACCTCGTGGGTGTCAGTGCGACATCATGAGCGTCAGTGCGACGTCGACGAAGGACGTGCGACCTCGTGCGCGAGCGCGCGAGGTTGGACGTGAGCGTGCGACCTCGTGCGCGAGCGCGCTACATCGTGCGCGAGCGCGCGAGGTTGGACGTGAGCGCGCTACCTCGTGCGCGAGCGTGTTCCCCCGTCAGAGGAAGGCCTCACCGGGCTCAGAGGGCGACGACGGCCTGAGACTTGCCGAGGACGCGGGCGCCCTCGAAGGTGACCGTGAGGTCGACGCGGGCCGTGCGGGCCTCGAGGTCGATGGCACCGATGACTGCAGACACCTCGACGACGGCCTCACCCGGGTTGGGCACGGGGACAGGACGGGTGAATCGCGTCTGGTAGTCGACCACCCGACCCGGGTCGCCCGCCCAGTCTTCGACGAGAGCGACAGCCGCACCCATGGTGAACATGCCGTGGGCGATCACACCGGGGAGACCGACGCCCTGGGCGAAGGTGTCGTTCCAGTGGATGGGGTTGAAGTCTCCGCTGGCACCGGCGTACCGGACGAGCCTGGACCGGTCGACGGTGACCGTCCTGGTGCCGACGACGGACCCGACCGTGAGGGTCGTGATGTCAGGGACGGGGCTGAGCGTGGTCACAGACCCTCACCTCGGACGGCGAGCGTGGAGCTCACGCTCGAGACGAGCTCGGCACCCTCGGTGCTGGCTTCCGCCTGGCTGGTCGCGGCGTCCGCGTCGGCGGGCAGGGCATAGATGTCGCAGCGCGTGCTCACCATGGCGAGGCCGGCGCGCTCGGTGATCGACACGACGTGCAGGACCGTCACGAGCTCGTCACCGGCGACGATCGGACGGTGGTGCACGAACCTCTCGTCGGCGTGGACCACGCGAGAGAAGTCGACCCCCGCCTCGGGGTCCTCGATGTACTGCGCCTCAGCGCGCTGAGCCACGAGGACCGCGAAGGTCGGGGGCGCGACGATGTCCGGATACCCCAAACCCCGCGCTGTGACCACATCGTGGTGCGCGGGGTGGGACGAACCTACCGCAGCAGCGAACTCACGGATCTTCTCTCGGCCAACCGAGTACGGGGCATTGGCCGGATACTCGCGCCCGACGTAGTCGAGGTTGACCGAGGAGGATGTCATCGCTGCGCTGGTGACCGAGAAGGTCAGCGGGTCTCGCGGTGCGGGTTGTGCTTGCTGCAGCGCGGGCAGAACTTCGCGAGCTCGAGACGGTCGGGGTTGTTCCGACGGTTCTTCTTCGTGATGTAGTTCCGCTCCTTGCACTCGACACAAGCGAGCGTGATCTTGGGGCGAACGTCTGAACTCTTGCTAGCCACGGTCGTGCCACCTCTCGCGCCGCCGGGGGCGCTACGAACTTCGGATGACGCACACCGCCGGCCGGCGCGCGCGTGTTGCCAGTGCTGGTAGCGGGGGCGGGGCTCGAACCCGCGACCTCACGATTATGAGCCGTGCGCTCTGACCAACTGAGCTACCCCGCCGCATCGATGTCCAACGTCTGACGCAGGAGACATAGTCCCACGCCTGACGCCGACACACCAACAGAGCCCCCGATGGGAATCGGACCCATGACCTCAGTCTTACCAAGACTGCGCTCTACCACTGAGCTACGGGGGCAGCGCGGAAAACATTACATGCTCAGGGGCTGGTAGACGAAATCGGCTCCGTGTGGCTCCGATCACGGCCCTGACGCTCCGCGAACGACAACGATACAGCAGCCCAGGAGTGCTTCTGCACACCGCTGCCGACAGCCCTTCGCGCCCCCCGGAGAGCACCGCCAGACGGCGGGTTCGGGCGGGGTCGAGGGCGGCGCGGTCAGTACGCGCCGGACCCGTAGGACCGGCGGTTCCGGCGGGGTGCGCACGCAAGACCGGCGGGGCGACGACAGTGCGCGCACGCAGGACCGGCGGGGTACGCCGGGCCCCTCACGCAACACCGGTGGGACGACAGTGCGCGCACGCCCGACCCACGCGTGACGGCGCAGGCACGGACGACCGGTCAGAGCAGAGGAGAGGAGAGCGGGCCGCACCACGACGAGCAGCCCCCGGGAAGCACTGAAGGCGCCACCCTGACGGGTGACGCCTTCTCGTGTGGCAACTGAGGGATTCG
This sequence comes from Sanguibacter biliveldensis, assembly GCF_033798665.1. Taxonomy (NCBI): domain Bacteria; kingdom Bacillati; phylum Actinomycetota; class Actinomycetes; order Micrococcales; family Sanguibacteraceae; genus Sanguibacter; species Sanguibacter biliveldensis. The sequence continues at coordinate 873,376 of NZ_CP138359.1, read as the reverse complement.
AACCCACGTAGTCTGTGACGGCTGATTTACAGTCAGCTCCCTTTGGCCGCTCGGGCAAGTTGCCGTGATGACTTCTGCGGGTAGATCGTGCTGGTCAGCAGCCGGACGAGCCGGATGCAGCCACCTACGCTGCAGGAGCACCCCAACAATACAAGAGGGTCCGGCCAGGACGAAATCCGTGGCGCGAAGGTGTCGCAGGACACCCTGACCTGGCAGGCACCGGCGGCGTACGGTGGCGACGTGACGACATCTCCAGCCTCGCCCACTCCCGCCACGCCGGGGAGTCCCGACGGACCGGGCGGCACCGCCACCGACGCCTCTGGCAGCACCACCTCGACAGATGCAGCTCGCGGATCAGCGCGCTGGGGGCTCACGCTCGGCATCGCCAGCTACGCCATGTGGGGCACGCTCCCCCTCTACTTCCCGCTGCTCCAGCCAGCCGGGGCGCTCGAGATCATCGCGCACAGGATCGTCTGGAGCCTGTTGTTCTGCCTCGTGCTCCTCCTGGCCACCCGGCAGATGCGCGGCTATCTGGCGGTCATGCGCTCTGGCCGCATGCTCGCGGTCCTCTCGGCCGCCGCGGTGCTGGTCGCGGCCAACTGGACCATCTACGTCTTCGCCGTGACCTCCGACCACGTGGTCGACGCGGCTCTCGGGTACTTCATCAACCCGCTCGTCACGGTCCTGCTCGCGGTGCTCGTCCTCAAAGAACGGCTGCGCCCTGCCCAGTGGGTCGCGCTCGGCTTCGGCGGTGCCGCGGTGGTGGTCATCACGGCGGGGCTGGGGACCGTGCCCTGGGTGGCTCTCGGTGTCGCCTTCTCCTTCGGCTTCTACGGGCTGCTGAAGAACCGTGCCGGCCGGACCGTCCCGGCGATCCCCGGCCTCGCGGTCGAGACGACGGTCCTGGCCCCCGTCGCCGTCCTCTATCTCCTCTGGCTGGGCGCGCAGGGCACGAGCACCTTCGTCCAGGAGGGCACGGGCCACGCGCTGCTGCTCGTGTCCTCAGGCATCGTCACCGCGCTCCCCCTGCTGTGCTTCGGCGCGGCCGCCCGCCTGCTGCCGCTGAGCGTGGTCGGGATGCTCCAGTACCTGGCGCCGATCATGCAGCTCGCGCTCGGGGTGCTCGTGTTCCACGAGGAGATGCCCGTGGTGCGCTGGGTCGGGTTCTCCCTCGTGTGGTGCGCCCTCGTGCTGCTCACGGTCGACGCGCTCAGGTCGCTGCGGGTCGCCCGGGTCGCCCGCGTCGCGCAGCGCTGATCTCGCCACCCCGCTCACCGTCTCTCCCCGCCTGCCGCTGCTGCCGTCACGCCCTGCTCGCTGCCCTCTCAGGCCCCGCTGAGCACGTCCTGCCGGGTTCCCACGAGCGTCGTCCACACCCCCTCACGCGCCCTGCGCGCATCAGATACCGTTGCATGAACCCCTATCCCGTCTCACGAGGAGTCTCACCGTGGCCGATTCATCGATGGACATCGTCAGCAAGGTCGACCGCCAAGAGGTCGACAACGCCCTCAACCAGGCGGTCAAGGAGGTCGCGCAGCGATACGACTTCAAGAACATCGGTGCGTCGATCGCCTGGAGCGGCACCGAGAAGATCGTCATGATCGCCAACTCGGAGGAGCGCGTCCTCGCGATCCTCGACGTGCTGCAGTCCAAGCTCATCAAGCGTGGTGTCTCGCTCAAGCACCTCGACACGGGCGAGAACGAGCCGCAGCTGTCCGGCAAGGAGTACCGCCTCGAGGCGACCCTCAAGGAGGGCCTCGCGGGCGAGAACGCCAAGAAGGTCACCAAGCTGATCCGCGACGAGGGCCCCAAGGGCGTCAAGACGCAGATCACCGGCGACGAGGTCCGCGCCACGAGCAAGTCGCGCGACGACCTCCAGGAGGTCCAGGCACTCCTCAAGAACGCCGACCTCGACTTCGCCGTGCAGTTCACCAACTACCGCTGACCGTGCCGCTGCCCCGCGTCGTCGCGACGGACCTCGACGGCACGCTGCTGCACTCCGACGGCTCGTTGTCGGAGCGGTCACGCGTCGCGCTGCGCGCCGTCGAGGACGCCGGCGTCCACGTGCTCTTCGTGACGGCGCGCCCGCCACGCTGGCTCACGGGCCTGGCCGACGCGATCGGCGGGCACGGGCACGTGATCTGCCTCGGCGGCGCGGGAGTCTTCGAGGTCGCGACGTCGCGGGTCAGCGAGGTGCACGCCTTCGGCGAGACGGCGGTCCGCGAGGTCGTCGCCGACCTGCGCCGCGCGGTCCCGGGCATCGCCTTCGGTCTCGAGGGGCCTGACGGACCGTCCTTCGACCCACGGTTCTACGCCGAGGACGACCACGTCGTCGCGGAGGCTCCACGGGTCCCCGTCGAGGACCTGCTCGACCAGCCTGTCGGCAAGCTGCTCGCACGGCACCGCGAGATGCCCGACGAGACCTTCTTCGACGCCGTCCGCGAGACCGTCGGCGACCGTGCGATGCTCGCCTTCTCGGGGGCCGCAGGTCTGGCCGAGATGACGGCTCCGGGCGTCACCAAGGCGACGGCGCTCGAGCACTGGTGCTCGAGCCGCGGCATCGACGCAGCCGACGTGTGGGCCTTCGGCGACATGCCGAACGACCTGCCGATGCTGCGCTGGGCCGGTCGCTCGATCGCCGTCGCGAACGCGCACCCCGACGTGCTCGCCGCCGCGACGCACAGCACGACCTCGAACGACGACGACGGAGTGGCCCGCGCCCTCGAGGCCCTCGTGCCCGAGGCCGTCGAGACTGCAGTCGCCTCTGAGGACGTCACCGCGGACCTCTCGGGGGACGTCCAGCAGGACGCAGCCCCCGAGGCCGTCTCCTGACCTGCGCCCACACCGGACCCTGAACCGGTCCGTCGACCGACGCGGCGGTGCACTCCCGAAGGCACTACCACGCGGGCTGGACGCGTCACCGCGCCGCTCAGAAGGTGAAGCGCCGCACCTCGGTGCGCAGCGCCGACGCCATCGCGGCGAGGTCGTTGACCGCTGCCTGCGTCTGCGCGGCCGCCTCGGTCGTGAGCGTGGCGGCACCCGAGACACCCGTGATCGTCGCGGCGATCTCGCCGCTGCCGTCGGCCGCGACCTGGACCGAGCGGCTCATCTCGGCCGTCGTGGCGGTCTGCTCCTCGACCGCAGACGCGATCGAGAGCTGGAACTCGTTGATCTCGGAGATGATCGTCGAGATCTCGCTGATCGCCTCGACGGCACCGCTCGTGTCGGACTGGATGGACTCGACCCGGCGCGCGATGTCCTGCGTCGCGCGGGCGGTCTCCTGGGAGAGCTCCTTGACCTCGTTCGCGACGACGGCGAAGCCCTTGCCCGCCTCACCGGCGCGCGCGGCCTCGATGGTCGCGTTGAGGGCGAGCAGGTTGGTCTGCTCGGCGATGCTCGTGATGACCTTGACGACGTCGCCGATCTCGCGCGAGGAGATGCCCAGACGGCTGACCCGCTCGGTGGTCTGCTCGGCCGAGGCCACGGCCTGCGCGGCGACGCGCGCCGCGTCGTTGGCAGACTGCGAGATCTCCCGGATCGCCGCGCCCATCTCACCGGCACCGTCGGCCACCCGGCCCACGTTCTGCGACACCTCGTCGGCCGAGGCTGCGACCACACCCGACTGCGCCGAGGTCTCCTCGGCGGCCGAGGCGATCTGCGCTGCCGTCGCGGAGAGCTCTTCGGAGGCCGCGGCGACACCGTCGGCCGAGCCGACGACCGAGGACATGACGGACCGCACGTCGAGGATCGCGGCATCGAGGGCCTGCGCCATCCGTCCGATCTCGTCGCCCGAGGTGACACCCGTCGTCGCGAGCAGGTCGCCCTGCGCGAGGCGGTCAGTGGCCTTCTGCACGCGGCGGACGTCGCGCAGGATCGCGCGGGTGACGAAGAAGGCCAGGAGCCCCGAGGCGAGGATCCCGACGGTGAGCGTCACGGCGACGAGGATCATCGCGGCGCGCGCGTTGGCCGCACCCTCGGCGGCGCGGCTCTCGCCCTGGGCAGCCTGAGCCGTGGTCTCGGCCGTGAAGGGCTCGACGAAGGCCGTGATCATCGGCCGGATGGTCTCCTGGAAGTTCGTCGCGAACCCGGCGTCGTCGCCGGCGTCGGCGAGCGAGAAGAGCTCACCCTCCGAGGCCTCGTAGAAGGCGTCGAGCTTGCTGCGGAAGGAGTCCATGCTCGCGCTGTCGATCTCGAAGGGCGCGTAGTCCTCGATGAGCGCGTCGATCTCGCCGCGGCGCTCGGTGAGCTCGGTGCGCAGGACCTCGCGGGTCTCCTCGTCGGCCATGCCGTACTGGGTGATGCGGGCTCGGTCGCCCTGGAACGCACGCTGGATCTCGCCGAGCACCACCATCGGTGCGACGTTCTCCGTGTAGAGCTGCGCCTGGCCGTCACGCAGCGACGCGATGCGCTGGACCGCGAGCAGACCTGTGACGAGCGCGGCGACGGCCATGAGGGCGATCGCGGCACCGATCTTCAGACCGAGAGGTCGGTTCGACAGGGAGTGCCACGGGCGGCGGGGGGTGGACGGCATGAGCGTGCTCCTCGATGAACATGGGCGCACCCTGGCGGGTGCTCCACACTCATCGGCCACGCGCGTCGCGCTGTGACATGTCCCCCGGGTGATATCCGGGGGACGGTGTGACACAGCGTCGGCCGCGCTCCCCCGACCTGTCAGTACCGGGTGATCGGCCCGTCCTGCGTACCCCGGCGGCCTGCAGGTCCGCCGGCCATGCGCTCGAGCCGCTGGATGCGCTCAGGCATCGGCGGGTGGGTCGCGAAGAGCCTGCGGGCCCCACCCCCGCGGAAGGGGTTCGCGATCATCATGTGCGAGACGTCGACGAGACGCTGGTCCTGCGGCAGCGGCGCACGCTGGGTCCCGGACTCGAGCTTGCGCAGCGCGGAGGCCAGTGCGAGCGGGTCGCCTGTGAGCTTGGCACCGTCTTCGTCGGCGTCGTACTCGCGGGTCCGCGAGATCGCGAGCTGCACGACAGTCGCGGCGAGCGGGGCCAGGAAGGCCATCGCGAGCATGGCGAGCGGGTTGCCTCCGCGGTCGCGGTTCCCACCGAAGAACATCAAGAACTGCGCGATCCCGGTGATGACACCGGCGAAGGCCGAGGCGACCGACGAGGTGAGGATGTCGCGGTTGTAGACGTGCATGAGCTCGTGACCGAGCACCCCGCGGAGCTCGCGCTCGTCGAGCAGCGTGAGGATCCCCTCGGTGCAGCAGACCGCGGCGTTCTGCGGGTTGCGGCCCGTCGCGAAGGCGTTCGGCGCGGCTGTCGGCGACACGTAGAGGCGAGGCATGGGCTGGCGGGCGGCGGTCGAGAGCTCCCGGACGATCCTGTACATGGCGGGCTGCTCGATCTCGCTCACGGGGCGCGCGTGCATCGCGCGGATCGCCAGCTTGTCGGAGTTCCAGTACCCGTAGGCGGTCGTCGCGACACCGATGCCGCAGAACAGCACGAGCATCGTGCCGCTGCCCTGCCCCACGAGAGCCCACAGCCCGAGCAGCACGGCCCACATGAGACCGAACAGCACGGCCGTCTTGAGTCCGTTGTAGTGCCTGTGCCCCATCGTGCCCACCTCTGGTCTGAGTCCTGCGTCGTCTATCTGCCACAACGCACGAGCCCCCGTGGGCGTTCCCGTCTCCAGGAAGCTCACAGGGACTCGTCAGCGGCCGGTCAGCCGGGCCCTTGCAGCCGGGCCGGGGCCGTACCGACGCCGGCCAGGCCAGGGTCGGTCACGCCAGAGCCCGTCAGGCTGGCGTCGTTCAGCGCCCGAGGGTGATGTCCAGCATCTCCTCGCGCGAGACGACCTTGATGCGCTCGCGACCGGCGGCCTCGCCGAGGGCACGCTCGTGCGCGTCGAGCAGCTCCCAGCCCGACCACTGCACGACCTCGACCCCGCGGTCCGCGAGGAACCCGGTGATCGCGTCGGGCGAGGGCTGGGTCGCGGAGGCGAAGCCGTCCTGGACGCTGTCCTCGACGAGGTGACGGATGGTCTCCGAGGCGTCGGACTTGGTGTGGCCGATGAGACCGACAGGGCCGCGCTTGATCCAGCCTGTGCAGTACACGCCCTCGAGGTGCTCGCCGTCGAGGTCGAGGACCCGGCCCTCGGCGTTGGGCACGACACCCTTGACGTCGTCGAAGGGCAGCTCGGCGAGCGGAGAGCCGAAGTAGCCGACAGCGCGGTAGACGGCCTGGACGGGCCAGTCGTGCGTCTCGCCGGTGCGGCTGACGGTGCCGTCGCCGTTGAGGCGGGTGCGCTCGGTGCGCAGCGCGTCGACCTTGCCGTCGCCGTCGGTGTCGAGGATCTCGGCCGGAGCGTGCAGGAAGTGCAGGTGCAGGCGACGTGAGGCGGAGAAGGTCGACGGGTCCTTGAGGGTCCAGTCGGTGAGGGTCTTGACGACCTGCTTCGTCTGGTTGGACGAGCCGATCGCGGCCATCGAGCCCTCGTCGAACTCGAAGTCCTCGGGGTAGACGATCACGTCGACGTCGGGGACGTGCCCGAGCTCGCGGAGCTCGAGCGGCGAGAACTTCGCCTGCGCGGGGCCGCGGCGGGCGAAGACGTGCACGTCGGTGACGGGCGAGGCCTTGAGACCCTCGTAGACGTTCGCGGGGATCTCGGTGACCAGCAGGTCGTCCGCGTGCTTGGCCAGGACGCGGGCGACGTCGAGGGCGACGTTGCCGGCCCCGATGACCGCGACCTGCTGCGCCTCGAGCGGCCAGGTGGTCGGGACGTGCGGGTGGCCGTCGTACCAGGACACGAAGTCGGCCGCGCCGTAGGAGCCGTCGAGCTCGGTCCCCGGGATGTCCAGGGGGGCGTCGGTGATCGCACCCGTCGAGAAGATCACCGCGTCGTAGAACTCGCGGAGCTCGTCGAGCTTGATGTCGATGCCGTAGTCGACGTTCGACAGCAGGCGGATGTCCCCGCGCTCGAGCACCCTGTGCAGGGCGGTGATGATCTGCTTGATCCGCGGGTGGTCGGGCGCGACGCCGTAGCGCACGAGACCGAAGGGCGCGGGCAGCCGCTCGAAGAGGTCGATGGAGACGTCGAGCTCCGTCTTGGAGAGGATGTCGGCGGCGTAGATGCCAGCCGGTCCGGCCCCGACGATCGCGACGCGCAGCTGACGGTCAGTGCTCACGGAGATGCATGCCTTCCGGTAGGTGTCCCGAGCGCGGCTCGGCAGAGTGGTGCTCCTGGTACTTAGTCTAGGCTTACCCGCGCCGCTCAGGGACGACGGAGGGCCCTGGACAGGCGCACCAGGGGCTCAGCCCGCGAGGCGCAGGCTGTCCTGGATCTCGCGGACCTGGCCGAAGAACGCCTCGGTCTGCGGGCCCGTGCACGTGCCCGTGACCTGCACGACGTCGAAGACCGGGCCGTTCTCGAGCACGCACATGCGCAGCGCCTGGACGAGCGTGCCGCCCTTGCCGTCGGAGAAGTACCCCTCGACCCGCATGCCGGGCGCCCCGAGGATCTCCACCGAGTCCTCACGCAGGGTCTGGGTGAACCGCGGCAGCGCCTTGAGGCTCTTGTTGACCGCGGCACGCGAGTCGGCGACGGTGTGGCCGACCCCGAACCGCTGGACGGTGACGAGCACGTTGGGTCGGAACTGGCCCGAGGGCACCTCGGCCGCGAGGGCGAGGGGCAGGCCCACGCCGGCGAGCGCGACCCAGCCGTCGGGCTGGTCGATCTCGAGGGCGGGGTAGGCCGGGAAGGCGTCAGACGGGAAGGCGAGCGTGCCGGGCATCAGTCTTCGGAGTCCACGTCGAGCAGAGGGAGGTCGGCCGAGGTCACCAGGCGGGAGGTCACGGCGTACTCGACGAGCCGGGCACGACGGTTGGTCGCGAGCTGCTTGGGTCCGCCGCGCAGGCCCTTGACACCCATGCGGTCCAGCTTGTCGCACACGTTGTCGAGCTTGCGGTTGAAGCGGGTGGTCGCCCAGCCCAGGCGCTTGGCGGCCTCGGCGGTCGACGGGATCTCGCTCAGACCGGCACCGTCGCGCTTGAGCATGGGCTCGCAGAGCGCGACGATCAGCTGCTTCTGGCTCGTGGTGAAGGAGATCACGCCGATGGTCGTCTCGCCGATGAGGGGGTCGTCGGTGAGGACCTCCTGGTAGGGCGAGCCCTCGAGGTGGGCCAGCAGCTCGTAGGTGGTCGGTCCTGCGGTGAAGACGATCGTGGTCGTCTTGAAGACGATGGGCAGCCTGTTGCCGGGCGAGAGCCACGACTGCACGCCGCCGCTCGCGTCGCAGATGGTCGCCGAGATGAGCGACCCGACGTTCGACAGCCACCAGATGCCGTCCACGTGCGTGATGCGCAAGAACCTGCGGTGCAGGTAGGGGTTGTCGTCGACGGAGAGGTCGGCCTCGCGCCCGATGTCGAAGGGCTCGTCGAGGGACGGCTTGAACCACTCGCCGCAGTAGTCGATCGCCAGCTCGGTCATCGCAGAAGTCCACACTCTCTCTCGTGCCCCGTCAGGGCGTCGTGCTCGCCGCCGGGCTCGGTGCCGACGACGCGTGTGCTCGCCCGCTCGACTCTAGCGGGAAGCGCTGTCAGTCGAGGCATGCCCGCGCCGGGGAGCCGGACAACCGGCCGTCCCGGACGATCGCGACCTCGAGGCAGGGGTTGGAGACCCCGAAGGAGTTGACGCTCGCGCTGAGCACGCTCGTCTGGCGGTACTCCTCGGTCGACGCCGAGCCGATCGTCGTCACCGGACGGTAGGCATAGGTGTCGGAGGACCCGGGCTCGGGGTTCTCCCACGAGAACACCACCTGGCTCGAGCCGTCGCTGCCCGTCGCGGTCAGCTCGACGGGGGCGGGCACCGTCGAGGCCTCGAGCAGGTCGGGGCGGCTCATCCGCTCGACGACCACCCCGCCCGCGACGAGGAGCGCGAGCACGGCGGCGACCGACGTGATCGCCGTCGGCGACCTCCAGCGCGAGGGCCGCCTCGGCGGCTGCTGCTGCGTGGGCGCGAGCGTGCCGATGCTCAGGCCGGCCGGCTGGCCGGGCCCGCCGGGCGATCCAGCGTGAGCCTGCGCGACGGCCGGGTCGACCGGACCGACGACCCCGTACCCCGTGGTCACGGGCTGCGCGGCGGGCGCCGCGTCGGGGTAGACGACGGCCGGCACGTAGGGCGAGCCGCCGACGCGCCCGTAGCTGCTGCCTGTGAAGGAGTCGCTGCGGTGCCCCGAGACGGAGTCGACCATGACGCCGTCGCCCGTCGCGCCGGGCTGCAGACCCGAACGCCAGGAGTCCTCGGAGTGGCCTACGCCGTAGCCCGGGTGGAACCTGTCGCTCGCGAGCCGGATGCGGGTGCCACCGTCGCCGGTCTCGTCCTGTCCGTCGGTCGGGTCCCTGTCACCGGACAGGTGCGAGATGGTGGTGCTCGTCGAGTCGTCGATGATGTCGATCGACGTGGACGTGAGGTTCAGTCCCGACTGGACCCGCTGGAGGGCCCGCCCGAGGTCGAGCATTGAGGGGTACCGCATGTCGGGTGACTTGGCCATGGCCGCGCCGAGCACCTGCTCGAGCTCGGCCGGGACGTCACCGCGGCCGATCGGCGGGAGCGGGTCGCGGGTGATGCGCTGGACGAGCGCGCGCTGGGTGTTGTTGCCCCCGGGGACCTCGAAGGGCGAACGACCTGCGAGCAGCGTGTAGATGGTCGCCCCGAGCGACCACACGTCGCTGCGCACACCGCTGCGAGGCTCGGCCGTGAGGTTCTCGGGCGGGGACCACGGCACCGACATGCCGTCGGCCCCGGCCTCGCTCTGCTCGATGGTCGCCGAGATGCCGAAGTCCGTGAGCGCCGGGTGCCCGTAGTCGGTCACCAAGATGTTCGCGGGCTTGATGTCGCGGTGCACGATCCCGTTGCGGTGCGCGGTCTCGACGGCCCCGGCGATCTGGATGCCGACCCGCAGCGTCTCCGCCACGCCGAGAGGCTCGCGCTTGTACCGCGCGGACATGGTCGAGCGGGAGCAGTACTCCATGGCGAGGAACAGCCGGCCGTCGTCGGTCACGTCGGTGTCGAAGATCGTGACGATCGAGGGGTGGCTCGACAAGATCGCCATCAGGTCGGCCTCGGCCGTGAAGGCCGCCCGGGTCGCCTCGTCCGCGCGCTGCGGGAGCAGCACCTTGATCGCGACCTTCCGGCGGGGACGCAGCTCCTGGTAGAGGAAGACGTCGGCGAACCCGCCCGAGCCGATCACGCTCAGGTACTCGTAGCCGGCGATCTCCGGCGGCGCCGAGGGCGGCCTGCGTGCTCTCATGCAAGACCCTCGAAGGTCAGCCGGACACCGTCGCCGAGATCGGCGACGTCACCGCTCATGACGAGGGTCGGCTCCTGCGGGTGCAGGCGGCGCGGCGGCTGGCCCGGGCGCAGCAGGGTGGTCCCGTTGACGGTCGTGAGGTCGACGAGCAGGACGTTCCAGCCCTCGAGGCGGACCTCGAGGTGCGAGCGGGAGATGTCCTGGCTCGGGCTCGGCACAGTGACCAGGCGGGGAGCCTGCGCCTGGGCCGTGACCACGTGGGCCTGCGGGTACCGGCCGAGCACGAGGGGCTGCTCGAGCTCGACGACGTCGCCCGTCGAGAGCACGACCCGGCCCAGCGACGGCCTGGGGACCACCTCGGCCTGCGGGTTGAGGCCGCCCCCGCACACGGCGCAGGTCGAGCGGACGGGGGTGTTGGCGTGCCCGTAGGCACAGCTGCGGGCCAGGATGGTCGGCACCTGGGACGGAGCAGCAGCCGGGGCGGCCTCGTCTGCGGCAGGCGGGGTCCCAGGCAGCTGGACGGTCCACTGCGGGCCTGAGCCCTGCGGGTACAGCGGCGCTGCCGGAGCCGGCGGCGCCGCCGGGCTCGGCGCAGCCCAGCCGGCCTGCTCGGGCGCCGGGTCCGAGGTGGGCACGGAGCCGGTCCCTGCGGGGAGCGCCTCCCCCGGAGGCATCTGCGGAGCCGCCTGGTACACCGGGTACGGCGCGTGGCCTGTGGGCGACGGCTGGTCCGGGTGCTGGTCCGCGCCCGACGGTGCAGGCCACGACGCGGCGGCGGGCAGCGGAGCAGCCGGCGCGGGCTCCGGCGGGGGTGGCGGGACCGGGGGCAGCCCGGTGCTCGGAGCGAGCACGGAGGGCGTCACCGCGCTCTCGTCGCGCCCGACCGCGTCGGGAGCGGCCTCACCGGGAGCAGCCTTCCTGAACCGTGCCTCGTCGAAGCCGCCCGTCTCGGTCTCGGCCGAGCCGGTCTCGTCGACCTGGGCTGCACCGCCCGCGACGTTTCCGCGCTCGCTCTCGTCGCGCCCGGGGTCGACGGGCGCGGCGTGGTCGGGGCCGGTCTCGGCGACTGCTGCGGCGCGCGCGGCGAGCACGCCGCGCACTCCTTCGAGGGAGAACACGGTGTCTTCGAGGTCGTCGTCCGTCTCGGCCTCGTCGGTCGAGACAGCCGCGTCGGTCGAGACAGCCGCGCCTGCTGAGACGCCCTCGCCGCCGGTCTGCTCGCCCGACGGCGCCACGGCGGGTGCCGCAGAGTCCTGGACGTCGTCGGCCTGCGGTGCAGCCTCGTGCGCGGGGGTCCCCTCGCCCTGCTGGATCTCGTCGGAGAGACCTTCCGGGGGCGCGTCCCCGGCCGCGGCCTCGTCGGTCACGGAGTCGCCGGTCACGGGTTCGTCGCCGGCCGGGTCGTCGCCCGCGAGCTCGTCGGTCGGCGCCTCGGGGAACTCCCCGAGGGTGCGGGCGAAGTCCGGCTCGGCGGGGTGGACGGGGACCATCGCCGGGTCGAGGCCGGAGACCTGCTCCTCGCCCACGGCGTCGGCAGCCTGTGCGTCCTCACGCAGCTCGCCACCCTCGCGCACCTCGTCGTCCGTGCCGCTGCCCCCGACGGCGGCGACGGCTGCGACAGCCGCGAGCCCGTCCTCGTCGATCGTGTCGTCGGCGGTCCCGACAGACGCGACGTCCGTCGCCGACGCCCCCGCTGTCGCACCGGCCTCGTGCGGGCGCTGCCAGCTCACCGAGCGGGCCGTGACGACGCCCGTGGTGAGCGCGAGGGTCAGCGCCGCCTCGAGACCGGTCTCTCCGACTGCGAGCTCGTAGCGGTCGACGTCGGTGAAGCGCTTGTCGGCCCAGGTGGTCATGCCGAAGGCCTCGATGGTCTCGCTGCCGACCTCACCGGCCAGGTGGACCGAGACCCGGCCACGGGCCACGACGTGCAGGACCCCGGTCTCCTCGCCCTCAGGGCCGGACTCGTGGACGACCACGCCGAAGTCCGGGAGCTCGCGCAGCGACGGGTCCAGGACTGTCGTGAGGCTGTCGAGCACGTCGGCCATGCCGTCAGGGCGCCCGAGGGTCTCGAGCGCGGACCAGATGGCCGAGACCGCTGCCGGCTCGACGGCGTCGTCGAGCAGGACGACCACGCCGGGCCTGACGAGGGCGAAGGCCGTTCCGGGCGCGTAGCTGATCGACATCTCTTGTTCATCCTCACACCGGGGTCGGCAGCGCCGCGTGCTCGCGCTGCCGTGGACTTGGTTCTGCCTGGACGGTACTGCGTGGTCGCCCGCTCTGCTACGCGGAGACGGACCGTCCCGTCCAGCTGCCCTGCGGGGGCGGCGCGGGGACCTGGCCTGCGGGGGTCGGGGCGACGTCCACCACGACCACCGTGACGTTGTCCCGGCCACCGGCGAGCAGGGCCGCGTTGACGAGCTGGTCGGCGGCGAGCTGGGGGTGCGGCTGCTGCCGGAGCACCTCGGAGATCTGGGCGACCGAGACGTCCTCGGTGAGGCCGTCGGAGCAGATGAGCAGACGCTCCCCGGGCACGATCGGCAGGCTCCAGCAGTCGGGCTCGGGCTCGACGGTCCCGCCGAGCGCCCGGGTGATCACGTGCCTGCGGGCGAAGGTCCGCGCCTCTTCGGGCGAGACCTCGCCGGCGGCGACGAGCTCCTGGACGAGGGAGTGGTCGACGGTGATCTGCTGGAGCTCGGAGTTCAGGAAGCGGTAGGTGCGGGAGTCTCCGACGTTCGCGACGAGCCAGGTAGGCACCCCGTCGCGCTGGACGACCACGGCCCCGGTCATCGTGGTGCCGGCGTGCCGCCCGGGCTGGGTCGCGATCTGGGTGACCGCGCGGTGCGCCTCGCGGATCGTGGCGTGCAGCTCGTCGAGGGTCACGTTGTCGGACTCCGCGAGCGCGCAGAGGACCTCGACGGCCGCGGCGCTCGCCCGGGCGCCGCCCTCGTGGCCACCCATGCCGTCGGCGACGAAGTAGACCCCGCGCTCGGCGTGGAAGGCGTCTTCGTTGGCGGCCCGGCGCCGGCCCGGGTGCGTGGTCGCACCCCATCGCAGGGCGCTGACGGCGTGCCGCTGATCCACTGCCCGTCACCTGCCTGTCGGTCTGTCGGTCTGTCGTGCAACGACGTCTCGCGGTCCGTGCTGGGCCGCGTCTGCCGGCGTCCTGGGGGCGCCGCTCCGCCCGTTCGGGCAGGACTGACGCTAGTCGCCCGTCCGAGGTGCTGCGATGGGGACTACTCCCCCGCAGTCACGGGGCTCTCCGGCGTGCGCGGACGGACGTGTCGTGCGAGTCAGGGCCACGGTCGCCGCGCAGGACGCGAGGGGTCGCGCAGGACGCGAGGGGTCGCGTCGAGCGTCTCGACGTCCGCCCGGCGCACCCGGGGCGACGAGCCGTCGCCCCGTGCTGCCCAGCCCGTCGGGGGGTCAGGCCGTCCGGTCGACCAGGGACTCAGCGAAGGCCACGAGGGCGTCCTTCACAGGGCCGTCCGGGAGGGGGACGAGCTCGGCGACGGCGTCCTGCGCCCAGGCGACAGCCTGCGCGCGGGTCTCCTCGACGACGGGGTGAGCACGCAGAGCCGCGACAGCCCCGGCGAGCGCCTCGTCGGAGCTGAGGTCGGAGTCGAGGAGGGCGAGGATCGCGAGGTCGTCGGGCGACGGCTGGGAGCTCGCGGCGACGTGGCTGCGCAGCAGGAGGACAGGCATGGTCGGCACGCCCTCGCGCAGGTCGGTCCCCGGGGTCTTGCCGGTGAGCGCACCGTCGGAGGTGAGGTCGATGACGTCGTCGGCCAGCTGGAAGGCGACGCCGACCTTCTCGCCGAAGTTCGCGACGATCTCGACGATCTCCGGGCGGCACCCTGCGTACCTGGCACCGAAGCGCGCGGAGGTCGCGATGAGCGAGGCGGTCTTGTCCGAGAGCACCTGGAGGTAGTGCTGGACCGCGTCTTCGTCGGGCCTGGGGCCCACGGTCTCGTGCAGCTGGCCGAGGCACAGCCTCTCGAAGGTCTCGGCCTGCCAGCGGACGGCCTCGGGGCCGAGCCCGGCGACGGTCACGGAGGCCCGCGCGAAGAGGAGGTCGCCGGTGAGGATCGCGACAGAGTTGCCCCACACCTCGTGGGCGGCGGGTGCGCCGCGGCGCAGGGGCGCGGAGTCCATGACGTCGTCGTGGTACAGGGTCGCCAGGTGGGTGAGCTCGACGACGACCGCTGCGTCGATGACCTCGGGCCTGGCGGACTCGCCGAGCTCGGCGGTGAGCAGCGCGAGCAGGGGGCGCAGGCGCTTGCCCCCGGCGTCCACGAGGTGGCGCGAGGTCGTGTTCGCGAGCTCGTCCGCGTGCGTCACGGAGTCGCGCAGACGCTCCTCGACGTAGGCGAGCCGTGCGGCCAGCCTCTCGGCAAGGTCAGGGTCCGGCACAGGCAGCCCGATCGAAGCAGTAGTCACGAGGTAGAACCTATCGTCTGTCGTGCCCCGAGCGTGCACTGACACCCGGCGGCAGAGGTCACACAGCGGTCGGCGGTGAGGGCCCCGGTGGACCGCGGTCCTCACCGAGCGCCCCTCAACCGATGCCTGTGGCCCACCCGACGAGCTCGAGCAGCGGCGCCGGGAAGACGCCGAGCACGACCACGAGCGCAGCGCACACCGCGACGGCCACGGCTGTGGGGCCCAGGCCCGTGACGACGGTGACCTGGGGCGCGCCGTCCGCGAGCAGCACAGACGTCTGCGCCGGGCTGCTGGCCAGGCCCTCCGAGTCGCCCTCGACCCGCGCGCCCGGGGTGGCAGGTCCGTCCGGGAGCAGGTCGGCAGGTCCGTCCGGGAGCGTCCCGGCAGGGTCCATGAAGAACATGATGACGATGATCCTGATGTAGAAGAACACCGCCACGGCAGAGGCGAGCACACCGACGACGGCGAGCACCTCGCCCGTCCCGAGCTGCGGGTTGCCCTCTACCGCTGCGGAGAAGGCACCGAACTTCGCGATGAAGCCCGCGGTCAGCGGGATACCGGCGAAGGACAGCAGGAACACCGAGAAGCACGCGGCGAGCCAGGGGCTTCGCTTGCCGAGCCCTGCCCACTGGCCCAGGTACGTGGCCTCGCCGAGGACCTCTCCCCCGCTGCCACGCTCGCGGACGAGGGAGACGACGCCGAAGGCACCGACCGTGGCGACCCCGTAGGCGACGAGGTAGAAGATCACGGCCTTGATGCCCTGGGGGTTGAAGCCGAGGATCGCGACGAGCACGAAGCCTGCGTGCGCGATCGAGGAGTACCCGAGCATGCGCTTCATGTCGGTCTGGGTGGCACCGACGACCACGCCGACGGCCATCGTGGCGATCGCGACGACCCACATCGCCGTCTTGAAGGACAGCAGCATGTCGAGCGTGCCGCCGAGCCCGCCGAACCACAGGATCCGCACGAGCGCACCGAAGGCGGCGATCTTGGTGCACGCCGCCATGAAGCCCGTGACCGGGGTGGGCGCACCCTGGTAGACATCGGGCACCCAGGCCTGGAAGGGCACCGCACCGACCTTGAACAGCAGACCGCAGACGACCATGAGGAAGCCGACGAGCCACAGCAGCTCCCAGCCGTCGGGCGAACCGCCCTGCACGACCGCGGTCGACGCCGTGGCCAGGTCGGCGAAGCGCACCGACCCCGAGTAGCCGTACAGCAGGGCCGAGCCGAAGAGGAAGATCGCCGAGGCGAAGGCACCGAGCACGAAGTACTTGAACGACGCCTCCTGCGACAGGAGCCTGCGCCGACGGGCCATGCCCGACATCACGTAGAGCGGCAGGGAGAGCACCTCGAGGGCGATGAACATGGTGAGCAGGTCGGCCGCTGCCGGGAAGATCAGCATCCCGCCGATCGCGAAGAGCAGCAGCGGGAACACCTCTGTCTGCTCGAGGCCACGACGACGCGCGAGCTCTTCGTAGTCCGAGCCCGGGATCGCCGCGACGCTCGGCGCGAAGGCGTCCTGCCCGCTCGCGCTGCGGTCGACGACCACGAGCACGGCGAGGAAGGCCACGACGAGGATCGTGCCCTGGAACATCAGCGAGATGCCCTCGATCACGAGCGACCCGCCGAGGACGACGACAGCACCAGGCTTGTCGGGTCCGAGCCACTCGACGCACTGCCAGACGACCACGAGCAGCGCGGCGACGAGCGCCACGAGGATCAGCGACACCTGGACCGCGCGTCGGAGCCGCGCGGGGACGAAGGCCTCGACGAGCACCGCGAGCACACCGGCCCCGAAGACGACGAGGAGCGGCGCGACGGCGGTCCACTGCACCTCGGGCGGCGTGAAGCTCCCGGCGGCGGCGACGACGGCGGTCGTGGTCGAGCCTGCGGCTGCGCTGGCGGCTGCTGTGGTGAGGATCATGAGTCGCTCCCCTCGGTCTGTGCGTCGGAGAGCGGGACGACGTCGGCGACGCCGACCTGCTCGAGGGTGACTGCTGCGGGGTCGCGGACCAGGTCGAGCGCAGGTCCGGGCACGAATCCGAGCACGAGGAGCGCCACGACCAGCGGGGCGACCACCCAGCGCTCGCGCGCCGAGAGGTCACGCGTCCCGGCGAGCTCGGGCCGCACGGGGCCCGTGAAGATCCGCTGATAGGTCAGCAGCACGTAGAGCGCCGCGAGCACGACCACGAAGGCCGAGACGATCGCGGCGACGGGGTACCTGCCGAAGGACCCGACGAGCACCATGATCTCGGAGACGAAGGTCGACAGACCCGGGAGCGACAGCGCGGAGAGCCCGGCGAGCAGGAACACCCCAGCCAGGACCGGGGTGACCTTGGCGAGACCGCCGAGCTCGCTGATCCGGCGCGAGCGGCCTGTCACGGTCCGCCGGACGACGAAGCCGCCGATGAGGAACAGCAGCCCTGTCGAGATCCCGTGGTTGAGCATGTAGAACGAGGCGCCCGAGACGCTGAGCTGGGTGAAGGCGAAGATGCCCAGGACGATCACCCCGAAGTGCGACACCGAGGTGTAGGCGACCAGGCGCATGAGGTCGTCCTGACCGAGGGCGAGCAGCGCGCCGTAGAGGATCGACACGACAGCCAGCACGATCACCACCGGCGCCGCCCACCGGCTCGCGTCGGGGAACAGCGGGAGGCAGAGCGTGAGCATCCCGAAGGTGCCGACCTTGTCGAGCACACCGACCAGCAGGACGGAGGTGCCCGCGGGTGCGTGCTCGGCGGCGTCGGGCAGCCAGGAGTGCACGGGGAACATCGGGGCCTTGATCGCGAAGGCGAGGAAGAACCCGAGGAACAGCAGGCGCTCGGTCGTCTGGTCGAGGCCGAGCCCTGTGAGGTTGTCCGTGAGGAAGCCCTGCTCTCCCCCGGGTCCCTGGACGTAGAGCACGATCACCGCGGCGAGCATGACGAGCCCGCCGGCGAGGGAGAAGATGAGGAACTTGATCGCCGCGTACCGGCGGCGGGCGCCGTCGCCGAAGCCGCCGATCATGAAGTACACCGGGACCAGCATGGCCTCGAAGACGACGTAGAAGAGGAAGACGTCGCGCGCGCTGAAGACGAGCACCATGAAGGTCTGCAGCACGAGGACCAGCGCGAGGTAGTGGCGCAGGCGCCCCTCGCCGGCCTCGCGGAGGACGACGTCGGTCTCGCTCTCGGGACCGGCAGCACCGGGAACGCCGTCCGCGCCGGCGGTGCCGGCGACGCTGCCGACGCTGCCGACGCTGCCGACGCTGACCTTCGCGCGCCGGGTGCTGGCGGCACCGCTGACGCCCTGCTCGCGCCAGGCGGCGCCGATGACGAGCGGCACGAGGGCCACGCTCAGCACGACGAGCAGCAGGCCGACGCCGTCGACGGCGACGGCGTAGCTCGCGCCGATCTGCGGGATCCACGCGTGGGTCTCGGCGAGCTGGTGCTCGGCCGCCGCCGAGGTGTCGAAGGCGGCGATCGCGGCGATCACGAGCAGCACCTCGACGAGCGAGAAGGCGAGCGCGACGGGCCGAGCGAGCCTGCGCGAGCCGCGGGGCAGCGCCCACAGCACGAGCGCGCCGACGAGCGGCACGACGGCCAGCAGGGTGAGCCACGGGATGTTCGGGTCGATGGTCATCTGTCCGCCCCTCTCAGTTCCACACGAGCAGGACGACGACGACGAGGACACCGAACCCTGCGAGCATCATGGCCGCGTAGGACCGGACGTAGCCGTTCTGGACCTTCTTCACGGCCTCGCCGAGCAGACCCAGGGCCCCTGCGGCTCCCATGAACCCGCCGTCGACGACCTTCTTGTCGGCGTAGACGAGGGACCGCGTGAGGTACTGCCCAGGGCGCATGACGAGGTTCTCGTTGACGACGTCCTGGTACAGGTCGGCGCGCGCGGCACGGGTCAGGACGCTGCCGACGGGCGGCTCGACGGGGACCGTCGAGGCACCGTACTGGCGCCAGGCGAGGACGGCCCCACCGAGCACGAGCAGCAGCGTGAGGACCATGATCACCGGGACGGGCAGCACGGGCTCGTGGTGCTCGACGTGTCCGGTGACGGGCTCGAGCCACGAGGCGAACGCTCCCCCGACCATGAGCAGACCGCCGAGGGCGGCCGACCCGACGGCGAGGACCACCATCGGCACGGTCATGAGGGCGGGCGACTCGTGCGGGTGCCGCACGGGCAGCCCCGAGCCGTCGTCGCTCTCGACCCAGCGGCGCTGACCGTGGAAGGTCATGAAGAACAGCCTGGACATGTAGAAGGCCGTGATCCCCGCGCCGACGAGGGCGACGAGACCGAAGACCCACGGCTGCCAGCCGTGGCCACCGTCGGCTGCGAAGGCGCTCTCGATGATCTTGTCCTTGCTCCAGAACCCTGAGAAGGGCGGGATGCCGAGGATCGCGAGCCAGCCGAGCCCGAAGGTCACCCAGGTGACCTTCATGACCGCGGAGAGCCCTCCGAACCTGCGCATGCTCACGTCGTCGGACATGCCGTGCATCACCGAGCCAGCTCCGAGGAACATGCCGGCCTTGAAGAACCCGTGGGTCAGCAGGTGGAAGATCGCGAAGGCATAGCCGATCGGGCCGAGGCCCGCGGCGAGCATCATGTAGCCGATCTGCGACATGGTCGAGGCGGCGAGGGTCTTCTTGATGTCGTCCTTGGCGCAGCCGACGACAGCACCGAACACCAGGGTGACGGCGCCGACGACCGCGGTGACGAGGAGAGCATCCGGGGCCAGCGTGAAGACCGGGCCGGACCTCACGACGAGGTAGACACCCGCGGTGACCATGGTGGCGGCGTGGATGAGGGCGGAGACGGGCGTCGGGCCGGCCATCGCGTCCCCGAGCCAGGACTGCAGGGGGAACTGGGCGCTCTTGCCGCAGGCCGCGACGAGCAGCATGAGGGCGATCGCGGTGAGGCGGCCCGTGTCGGTGGTCTCGGCCCCGGCGAAGACCGAGGCGAAGTCGACGGCCCCGAAGGAGCTGAACATCAGCATGAGCGCGACGATCATCCCGACGTCGGCGACGCGGTTGACGATGAAGGCCTTCTTCGCGGCTGTCGCGTTGGCGGGCACGTGGTTCCAGAACCCGATGAGCAGGTAGGACGCGAGCCCCACACCCTCCCAGCCGACGAAGAGCAGCAGGTAGGAGTCCGCGAGCACGAGCAGCAGCATCGCCGCGACGAAGAGGTTGAGGTACGCGAAGAACCTGCGCCTGTCCGCGTCGTGCTCCATGTACGCGACCGAGTACAGGTGGATGAGGGTGCCCACGAAGCTGACGAGCAGCACGAAGGTCAGCGACAGCGGGTCGACCCGCAGGCCGACGTCGACCACGAGCGAGCCGGCGTCGAACCAGCGCCCGACGTGCACGTCGACGACGCGGTCGGCGGCGTCCCAGCCGAGCAGGGTGAGCAGGTACACGGCGCCGAGCACGAAGGTCGCCGCCGAGGCGAGCACGCCGAGCCAGTGGCCCCACGCGTCGGCGCGGCGGCCCGCGAGCAGCAGGATCCCGGCACCGACGAGCGGTACGACGACCAGCAACCAGGCAGAGTCGATCACAGAGGTGTCCACAGGTGTCCGCTCCCCGTCAGTTCTTCAGCAGGTTGACGTCGTCGACCGACGCAGACCTGCGGGTTCTAAAGATGGACACGATGATGGCGAGCCCGACGACCACCTCGGCGGCTGCGACGACCATCACGAAGAAGGCGATGACCTGGCCGCTGAGGTCTCCGTGCATGCGCGCGAAGGTCACGAAGGCGAGGTTGGAGGCGTTGAGCATGAGCTCGATCCCCATGAACACGATGATCGCGTTGCGGCGCAGGAGGACCGTCGTGGCGCCGATCGAGAACAGCAGGGCCGAAAGCACGAGGTAGTTGGACATGTCCATGTCAGCTCTCCTCCTCGGTGGTCCGCGGCGGGGTGGTGTCGGCCGCACCCGGGGTGCTGGGGTCGGCCGTCGGCTCGCCGGGGCCGTCCGTGCGGTCCACGTCGTGCGACGGGCCCGAGCCGACACCCCGTGGTCCCTGGCCGGACAGGTGCGCGATCTGCGCGTCGAGCGGCGCCTGCCGCTCCTGCCCGCGCACCCGCAGCACCCGCGAGACCGAGGCCTCGATGGGTCGGCCCTGCGGGTCGAGGGCTGGGACGTCCATCGCGTTGCGCTGGGCGTAGACCCCCGGGGCGGGCAGCGGGACGAGCGACTCTCCGCTCGCGACCCGTGCGTCGGCGCGCTCCTTCTGACCCACGCGCGGGGTGAGCCGCTGCTTGTGGGTGAGCGTGAGGGCGGCGAGGGCGGCCGTGATGAGCAGGACGCCGACGACCTCGAGGTTGAACACGAAGTCGCCGAAGAGCACCCGGGCGATCGCGACGGGGTTGGTGTCGGCGTTCGCCTCCTCGAGACCGATCCCTGCGGGGAAGGACACCCGCAGGATCACGCCGACGAGCACGGCGCCGAGCCCGATGCCGAGCAACCAGCCCACGAGCCGCTGACCACGGATGGTCTCGACGAGGGAGTCCGAGGCGTCGACGCCGACCAGCATGATGACGAAGAGGAAGAGCATCATCACGGCGCCCGTGTAGACGACGATCTGCACGATGCCGAGGAACGGCGCCTCGAGGGCGACGTACATGACGGCCAGGCAGACCATGACGAAGACGACGCAGAGCGTGGCGTGCACGGCCTTGCGGGCGAAGAGCAGCCCGAGCGCGGCGATCACCATGAGCGGCGCGAGGCACCAGAAGAGGACGGCCTCCGCCCCGCTCGTCACGAGCGGCCCGTCCCGGTCGGAGCGGGTGCTGTCGCGGGTGCCGACGCGGCTGGTCCCGAGGCGCCCCGCCCGGCGGCGGCGCGGGCCGTCTCGAGCGTCGGGTCGTCGGGCCTGTGCTCGGCGACCCACGCGACCTGCTCGGGCGTCGGCCCGGTGACCTCGCCGCGGTAGTACTGGGTGTCCTCGGTCCCGGGGACCATCGGGTGCGGTGCGGCGAGCATGCCGTCGCGCAGCGGGGCCAAGAGGTCCTCCTTCTCGAAGATCAGCCCGGCACGTGTCGGGCCTGTCAGCTCGTACTCGTTGGTCATGGTGAGCGCGCGGGTCGGGCAGGCCTCGATGCACAGGCCGCAGAAGATGCAGCGCAGATAGTTGATCTGGTAGACGCTCCCGTACCGCTCACCGGGTGACCTGTGACCGCCGTCAGGGAGGTCGGCGTTGCTCGCGCCCTCGACGTAGATGGCGTCCGCCGGGCAGGCCCAGGCGCAGAGCTCGCAGCCGATGCACTTCTCTAGGCCGTCGGCGTAGCGGTTGAGCTGGTGCCGGCCGTGGTACCGGGGCTTGGTGGGCACCTTCTCGAAGGGGTACTGCTCCGTGACCGTCGGCCTGAACATCGAGGAGAAGGTCACGCCGAAACCGGCGACGGGGGCGATGAGCTCGCGGACCCCCGACGCTGCCGGGCGCAGCTGCTGGTACCCGGCCGAGCCGTCGGTCGAGCCTGTCGCAGGTCCGCCGGTCGTCTCGCGGCCTCCGTCACTGCTGTGCGTGCTGTGCGTGCCGTGGTCACTCATCGTCGGTCTCCTTCGCGTGGGCCGTCGAGCTGTCGGACGCTGCTGGGACGCCTGGGCCGCCTGGGCCGGCTGGACCTGCTGAGATCGCCGCGGTGGCTCGCTGGCGCCGCGCTGCACGCGGCGAGGGTGGGAGCGACTGCCCGGGCAGCGGGGGGACGGGATATCCACCCGCGAAGGCGTCGAAGGGCTCGCCGGCCGCAGCACCTCCGGCGCCCGCAGCACCGCCAGCTCCCGCAGGCTCCTGCGCCGACGCAGGCTGCTTCTCGGGCCAGAACCTCAGCACCAGCATCGCCAGCAGGGCGACCGCGAAGACCACGACCCCGACGGTCTGGAGGTCGACGCCGCTGAACTCGCGGACACCGCGGACCACCGAGACACAGACGATCCAGGCGAGTGCGGCCGGGATGAGCACCTTCCAGCCGAAGCGCATGAACTGGTCGTAGCGCAGGCGCAGGACCGTCCCGCGGATCCACACGAAGAGGAACATGAAGCCCCACATCTTCACGAGGAACCAGAGGATGGGCCACCAGCCCTCGTTGAACATGCCGTCGTTGATCGCGGAGATCGGGAAGGGGGCGCGCCACCCACCGAGGAACAGCGTCGTGGCGACTGCGGAGACGTTGATCATGTTGATGTACTCGGCGAGGAAGAACCACGCGAACTTCATCGAGGAGTACTCGGTCATGTACCCGGAGACGAGCTCGCCCTCGGCCTCGGGGAGGTCGAAGGGCAGACGGTTCGTCTCGCCCACCATCGAGATCACGTAGATGAGGAAGGCCGGGAACAGCGGCAGGATCAGCCAGTACTCGGTCTGGTAGTCGACGATGTCACCCGTCGACATCGAGCCGACCATGATGAAGACGCTCACGAGGGACAGTCCCATCGCGAGCTCGTAGCTGATGACCTGCGCCGTCGAGCGGACCGAGCCGAGCAGCGGGTACGTCGAGCCCGAGGACCAGCCGCCGAGCACGATCCCGTACACGCCGACCGACGCGCAGGCGAGGATGTACAGGACAGCGACAGGGAAGTCGGTCAGCTGCGCGGGTGTCGAGATGTTCGTGAAGGGGATGGTCACCTGCGGTCCGAGCGGGATGACCGCGAAGGTCAGCAGCGCGCAGAACACCGAGATCATCGGCGCGACGAGGTAGACGATCTTGTCGGCCGCCTTGACGGTGATGTCTTCTTTGAGGAGCAGCTTCATCGCGTCGGCGAGGGACTGCAGCAGCCCGAAGGGCCCGTGCACGTTGGGCCCGGGCCGCACCTGCATGCGGGCGACCACCTTGCGCTCGAACCAGATCGCGATGAGCACGCTCGTCAGCAAGAACACGAGGATGAGGACGGCCTTGACGAGGTAGGTCCAGAAGGTGTCGTTCGAGAAGTCGACCATCACGCACCGTGCCCTTCGACGGAGGTCGGTACGGCGCCGGCGGCGCGCACCTGGACGACTGCGCCGGGCGAGACGCCGAGGGTGCTGTGCACCTGCGACCCCGGGGAGTTGAGCGGCACCCAGACCACGTGGTCCGGCATGTCCGTCACGACGAGCGGGAGCGTGATCGCGCCCGTCGACGTGGACACCTCGACTGACGACGGCAGGTCACCGCCGACAGGGGCCGTATCCCTGCCTGCACCGGTCACGAGCGCCGCCGCCGTGGTGGCCGACATCCGGGCGACAGGCCGCTTGGCCGTCCCGGCGAGGAAGAGCTCGCCGTCCTGGGCCCGCCCGCAGTCGAGCAGCATCCGCCACCCGGCGAGCACGGCCTGACCAGGCTGGAGCCCCGCAGGCTCGGTCACGGGCTCGGCCGGAGCCTCGACCCGCGCACCGTCCCAGCCGGCGAGCTGCTCGATCTCGGCGCGTGCGGCGTCGAGCGACCCCAGACCGAGCGAGACACCCATGACGTCAGCGACGGCGTCGAGCACCCTGTGGTCGGACAGCGCAGAGGAGTCCAGCGCTGCGGGGAAGGGACGGATGCGACCCTCCCAGCTCCAGTACGCGCCGGCCTTCTCGGCCGGCGGCGCGACGGGGAAGACCACGTCCGCGTGCTCGGTCACGTCGCTCGCCCGCACCTCGAGCGAGACGACGAAGTCCGCCACCTCGAGGGCACCGCGCGCCGCGACAGGGTCGGGCAGGTCGGCGAGCTCGAGACCGCCGACGACCACACCGCGCAACCGCCCCTCCGCGAGGGCCGAGACGATCCCGGCCGTGTCGAGGCCCGGGGAATGCGGGAGGGTGTCGACCGACCACGCGGCCGCGAGGTCGACCCGCGCCGCGGCGTCGGAGACCGGGCGACCGCCCGGCAGCAGGGTGGGCAGGGTGCCGGTCTCGACACCGCCGCGCTCACCAGCACGCCGCGGGACCCAGGCGACCCGTGCGCCTGTGCGCTCGGCGAGCCGCAGCACGGCGGAGAGGCCCCCGGGGACGCCTGCGAGACGCTCCCCGACGAGGATCACGCCCCGGCCGCCGTCCGCGAGCGCGTCGTGCACGTGGGCGAGGTCGTCATCGGTCCCGACGGCGTCGAGCACCTCGGGCTCGGTCCCCGGCGCAGCGGGGAGCAGCTCGCCGCCCCGGTCGCCGATCCGCAGCAGACCGCGCGAGGCGAAGGGCGCGATGCTGAAGGCTCGCAGACCACGGGTCTTGGCGGCCTTGCGCAGCCTGAGGAACACGACCCCGGCTTCTTCCTCGGGCTCGAGCCCGACGAGCAGCACGGCCGAGGCCGACTCGAGGGCGTCGAAGGTGACACCCAGACCAGAACCGGCGACGGCGTGCCCGAGGAAGGCGAGCTCTTCGTCGGAGTGCACCCGGGCACGGTGGTCGACGTCGTTGGTGCCGAGCACCACCCGGGCGAACTTCGCGTAGGCGTAGGCGTCTTCGATCGTCAGCCGACCGCCGGGCAGCACACCGACACCGCCGGCCGAGCGCCTGTCCGCCGTGCACGCGGCCCGCAGACCGGCGGCGGCCGCGTCGAAGGCCTCCATCCAGCTGGCCGGGCGCAGCTCGCCGCGGAAGCCGTCGGCCCCGCGCTCGCGGATCATCGGTGTGGTGATGCGGTCCGGCGCGGTCTGCCACGTGAAGGCAAAACGGTCCTTGTCGGTGATCCACTCCTCGTTGACCGCAGGGTCCTCCCCCGCCAGCCGGCGCATCACGGTGCCGCGGCGGTGGTCGACGCGGATCGCCGATCCCGAGGAGTCGTGCTCGGCGACCGACGGCGTCGAGACCAGGTCGAAGGGACGGGACCGGAACCTGTAGGCGGCCCCGGTCAGGGCACCGACCGGGCAGATCTGCACGGTGTTGCCGGAGAAGTACGACGCGAAGGGCTGCCCGGACTCGTCGGGCTCGGCGCCGCCCGTGGGCCTGTCGCCCGGGCCCTCGGGGTCCGCGAAGCCGAGCACGTCGGTGTCGAAGCGGCCGATCTGCTGCTGCGCGCCACGCTTCTGCAGGTCGATGAAGGCGTCTCCGGCGATCTGCTTGGAGAACCTCGTGCAGCGCTGGCACAGCACGCAGCGCTCACGGTCGAGGAGGATCTCGGTCGAGATCGAGATCGGCTTGGGGAAGGTCCGCTTGACGTCGACGAAGCGGCTGGTCGGCCGACCGTTGCTCATGGCCTGGTTCTGCAGGGGGCACTCGCCGCCCTTGTCGCAGACGGGGCAGTCGAGCGGGTGGTTGATGAGCAGCAGCTCCATGACCCCCTTCTGCGCCTTGTCGGCGACAGCCGAGGTGTGCTGGGTCTTGACGACCATGCCCGGCGTCGCCTCGAGGGTGCAGGAGGCCTGCGGCTTGGGCATCGGACGGACGTTGCCCTCGCGGTCGGGCATCGCGACGTCGACGAGGCACTGGCGGCACGCGCCGGCGGGCTCGAGCAGCGGGTGGTCGCAGAACCTCGGGATCTGCACCCCGACCTGCTCGGCTGCGCGGATGACGAGGGTGCCCTTGGGCACGGAGACCTCGACGCCGTCGAGGGTGAAGCTGATGTGGTCGGGCCGTGCCGGGGGCTCGGCCTGTGCGCCCTTGTCGACAGCGCCTTTGTTGTCGGTGACGGTCATCAGTGGCCTCCTGCGCCGGCTCCTACGAGCGCAGCGGCCCGCGTCCTCGGCGGATAGTCGAACAGGGCGGAGCGCGCGGGTGGGAACAGCTCGCTCGCGGGGGTGTGCATCCCGGCGTCGAACTCCTCCCGGAAGTACTGGACGGCTGAGGTGATGCACGAGGTGGCACCGTCGCCGAGGGCGCAGAACGCGCGGCCGAGGATGTTGTCGCAGGTGTCGAGGAGCGTGTCGATGTCGCCCTGGGTGCCCTGACCGGCCTCGAGGCGCCGGAGCACCTGCTTGAGCCAGTACGTGCCCTCACGGCACGGTGTGCACTTGCCGCACGACTCGTGGGCGTAGAACTCGGTCCACCGGGTCACGGCACGGACCACCGAGGTGGTCTCGTCGAAGATCTGCAGCGCCCGGGTGCCGAGCATCGAACCTGCCGCGGCGACAGACTCGTAGTCGAGCGGGACGTCGAGGTGCTCGGCCGTGAAGATCGGCGTCGACGACCCGCCCGGTGTCCAGAACTTCAGCTCGTGCCCCTCCCGGACGCCCCCGGCCATGTCGAGCAGCTCACGGAGGGTGATGCCGAGCGGTGCCTCGTACTGGCCTGGACGCGTGACGTGGCCCGAGAGCGAGAACAACCCGTGGCCGGCCGACCGCTCGGTCCCCATGGACGTGAACCAGGAGGCCCCGCGGGCGACGATCTGCGGCACGGAGGCGACAGACTCGACGTTGTTGACGACCGTCGGCCGGGCGTAGAGACCGGCGACGGCCGGGAAGGGCGGCTTGAGCCTCGGCTGGCCGCGCAGCCCTTCGAGCGAGTCGAGCAGCGCGGTCTCCTCGCCGCAGATGTACGCCCCCGCGCCGGCGTGCACGGTGACGTCGAGGTCGAATCCCGAGCCGAGCACGTCCTTGCCGAGGAACCCCGCGGCGTAGGCCTCCTCGACGGCCTTGAGCAGCCTGCGGTAGACGTGCAGGACCTCCCCG
Organism: Sanguibacter biliveldensis; assembly: GCF_033798665.1. Classification (NCBI taxonomy): domain Bacteria; kingdom Bacillati; phylum Actinomycetota; class Actinomycetes; order Micrococcales; family Sanguibacteraceae; genus Sanguibacter; species Sanguibacter biliveldensis. The sequence continues at coordinate 846,118 of NZ_CP138359.1, read as the reverse complement.
CGGACGTAGATGAAGGCGTGGTGGCAGCCGATCGCGTAGGAGGTGATGGCCACCCCCTCGACGAGGGTCTGCGGTGTGGCGAGCATGAGCGGGATGTCCTTGCAGGTCCCCGGCTCGGACTCGTCGGCGTTGACCACGAGGTACCGCGGGCCACCGTCGGGCGCGGGCAGGAAGCCCCACTTCATGCCCGTCGGGAACCCTGCACCGCCTCGGCCGCGCAGACCGGAGTCCTTGACGGTCTGGACGACGTCGGCGGCAGGCTGGGCGAGGGCGGCGCGCAGCCCCTCGTACCCGCCGTTCGCGAGATAGGTCTCCAGCGTCCAGGAGCGCTCGGCGTCCCAGTGCGCGGAGAGGACCGGTGCGAGCTCGGTGCTCATCGCTCCCCCTCGGTGGTCGTCGACGTGGTGTCGGCGGCCGCAGGATCGGTCTTCTCGTCGGCGGCCGGGGTCGGCTCGTCGGTCGACGTGGTGGTGGCCGGCGAGGTGTCGGCCGGTGTCTCCTCGGTGCGCTCGGCGCTCGACTGCTCGGCACCCGTCGACGGTGTCGCATCGGCGACCCCGCTGCCCTGGGCCGGAGCGTCCTCGTCGGGGGTCTGGTCTTCGGCACCGGTCCCACCCGGGCCGTCGGCACCTGCCGTCCACCCGTGCTCGCGCGCCAGCCGGGTCCCCCGGGTGGTGGGCTCACCGGCTCCGACACCCTCGTCGGCGCGTCCGTCCGTGAACCCCGCGAGGACGCGGGACATCTGCTTGAAGGAGCACACCGACGACGCTCCGCGCGTCGGCGCGACGTCCTTGCCCAGACGCAGGTCGTCGACGACGCCGCGGGCGCTCGCCGGGGTCTGCTGGTCGAAGAACTCCCAGTTGACCATCATCACCGGGGCGTAGTCGCAGGCCGCGTTGCACTCGATCCGCTCGAGGGTCACCGCACCGTCGTCGGTCGTCTCGTCGTGGCCGATCCCCAGGTGCTCCGACAGCTCGTCGAAGATCTCGTCGCCGCCCATGATCGCGCAGAGCGTGTTGGTGCAGACCCCGACCGTGTACTCACCGTTCGGGCGGCGCTTGTACTGCGTGTAGAACGTCGCGACAGCCGAGACCTCGGCCGGGGTGAGGTCGAGGATCCCCGCGCAGAACGTGATGCCCGAGCGGGAGACGTAGCCGTCCTCGGACTGGACGAGGTGCAGCATCGGCAGGAGCGCGGAGCGGGCCTGCGGATACCGGGCGACGATCTGGTGTGCGTCGGCGGTCAGCCGGGCGAGGGTGACCTCGTCGTAGCCGGTCCCCGTGGGGCCGACAGGTCGCTGCCCGGCGGGCTGGGTCTCGAGGCTCATCGGTCCACACCTCCCAGGACTGGGTCGAGCGAGGCGACCGCGACGACGACGTCGGCGACCTGGCCGCCCTCGCACATCAGGGCGACAGCCTGCAGGTTGTTGAAGGACGGGTCGCGGAAGTGCGCCCTGTAGGGACGGGTGCCGCCGTCCGAGACCAGGTGAACGCCGAGCTCGCCGCGGGGGTGCTCGACGGTCTGGAACACCTGCCCGGCCGGGACCCTGAAGCCCTCGGTCACGAGCTTGAAGTGGTGGATGAGAGCCTCCATCGACTGCCCCATGATCTCCCTGATGTGCTCGAAGGAGTTGCCCGCACCGTCGGTCCCGACGGCCAGCTGCGCAGGCCACGCGATCTTCTTGTCGGCGACCATCACGGGTTCACCCACGGAGCGCTCGAGCCGCTCGATGCACTGCGCAGCGATCTTGAGCGACTGGTAGCACTCTTCGATGCGCAGCACGACGCGGGAGTAACAGTCGGCGTCGGTCGAGGTCGGGACGTCGAAGTCGTAGGTCTCGTAGCCGCAGTACGGCGCGGACTTGCGGACGTCGTAGGGCAGACCCGCCGAGCGGAGCACCGGACCTGTCACCCCAAGGGCCATGCAGCCCGCGAGGTTGAGGTGCCCTGTGCCGACGAGCCTGGACTTGAAGATCGGGTTGGCGAGCATGAGGTCGCTCAGCTGCGCGAGGTACTTGCGGACCTCGGCGTCCATGTGCCAGAAGTCCTCGGAGAGTCCCGCGGGGACGTCCTGCGCGACACCGCCGGGTCGGATGAACGCGTGGTTCATGCGCAGACCCGTGACCGACTCGAAGATCCGCAAGATCTCCTCACGGGCTGTGAAGGAGATGGTCATGACCGTCGTCGCGCCCATCTCGTTGCCGCCGGTACCCAGGCACACCAGGTGGCTCGCGACCCTGTTGAGCTCCATGAGCAGCACGCGGATCACCTGCGCGCGCTCGGGGACGTCGTCCTCGATGCCCAGCAGCCGCTCGATCCCGAGGCAGTACGCGGCCTCCTGGAAGAACGGGGCCAGGTAGTCCATCCGCGTGCAGAAGGCGACACCCTGGGTCCAGGTGCGGAACTCCATGTTCTTCTCGATGCCCGTGTGCAGGTAGCCGACCCCGCAGCGCGCCTCGGTCACGGTCTCGCCGTCGATCTCGAGCATGAGGCGCAGGACCCCGTGGGTCGAGGGGTGCTGGGGACCCATGTTGACGACGATGCGCTCTTCGCCCAGCTCGGCGATCTCGGCCGCGATCTCGTCCCAGTCCCCGCCCGAGGACTCGAAGGACGGGACCGACGTGTCGTCGACAGGCGGGCGTGCGGCGTGCGGCCGGGCGGTCCCGGGCGCCGGTCCGGTCGACCTGGCGCTGCTCTGCGTGCTCACGAGTAGGACCTCCTCTGGTCCGGCGGGGGCACCGTCGCACCCTTGTACTCCACGGGGATGCCACCGAGCGGGTAGTCCTTGCGCTGAGGGTGGCCGGGCCAGTCGTCAGGCATGGCGATCCGGGCCAGGGCCGGATGACCGTCGAAGACGATCCCGAAGAAGTCCCAGGTCTCGCGCTCGTGCCAGTCGTTCGTCGGGTAGACGGTCGTGGTCGTCGGGATGTGCGGGTAGGAGTCGGGCACGGTGACCTCGAGGCGCAACGACCGTCCGTGGGTGATCGACATCAGGTGGTACACCGCGTGGAGCTCGCGCCCGACGTCACCGGGGTAGTGCACGCCCGAGACGCCCAGGCTCAGCTCGAAGCGGAGGTCCTGGTCGTCGCGCAGCGCCTGGCACACCGCGACGATGTGCTCCGGCCGCACGTGGATGGTCAGCTCGGTCCGCGCACCCGAACCGGCGGGCGGGTCGACCACCACACCCTCGACGGCCGTGTCGAAGGCAGTCCCGCCCTCGGCCAGCACCTCGGCCAAGACGTCGACCACCTCGTCGTACCAGCCGCCGTAGGGCCTCGGCGTCGCGAGCGGCCGGGTGACCGGGCGGACGAGACCGCCGAAGCCAGAGGTGTCCCCCGAGCCGTGCGCCCCGAACATCCCTGTGCGGACCTCGACGACCTCGAGCTCTTCACGCCCCTCGGGAGCGGCCGGGGCCGCGAGCACGTCGCCGCCGGCTGTCACGTCGGTCCGCGGCTCGGCCGCCGACCCTCCCCCTGCGCCGGGGTCCTTCTCCGTCATCGCAGCAGACCCTTCATCGCGGAGGTCGGGGTCGCCTCGAGAGCGGCGGCCTCGGCGGCACGTGCTGCCTCCCGGCGGTTGACGCCGAGCGGCTGGTCCTGGATCTGCTGGTGCAGCGCGAGGATCGAGTTGATGAGCATCTCGGGGCGGGGCGGGCACCCGGGCAGGTAGATGTCCACGGGCACGATGTGGTCGACACCCTGGACGATCGCGTAGTTGTTGAACATGCCGCCGCTCGACGCGCACACGCCCATCGACAGCACCCACTTGGGCTCGGGCATCTGGTCGTAGACCTGACGGACGACCGGAGCCATCTTCTGGCTCACCCGCCCCGCCACGATCATGAGGTCCGCCTGGCGCGGTGACGCACGGAACACCTCCATGCCGAAGCGCGAGAGGTCGAAACGGCTCGCGCCCGCCGCCATCATCTCGATCGCGCAGCACGCGAGCCCGAAGGTCACCGGCCACAGCGAACCCTTGCGGAAGTACCCCGCAAGGTCTTCGACGGTGGTCAGGAGGAATCCTGAGGGAGCTTCTTCGATCCCCATGTCGTCAGTACCTCTCGTCGCGTGGCGTGGCCGAGGGCGGACAGGCTCGCAGCGCGGTCGAGACGCGCGACGGTCCTCCTCGGGAGGAGCAGGTGCGCAGGTGCAGGTTCATCAGTCCCACTCGAATCCGCCGCGGCGCCACTCGTAGACGAAGGGCACGGTGATGAGGGCGAGGAAGGAGAGCATCGCGACGAGCCCGAACATCGCGAGCGTCGAGAAGTCGACGGCCCACGGGTAGAGGAACACGACCTCGATGTCGAAGATGATGAAGGTCATCGCCACCAGGTAGTACTTCACCGGGAAGCGGCCCCCGCCCGTCGCGTGCGGTGTCGGCTCGATCCCGCACTCGTAGGCGTCGAGCTTGGCGCGGTTGTAGCGCTTGGGACCGATGACAGCGCTCGCGGCGACGCCGCCGAGAGCGAGGACCATCGCGATCCCCATGAGGACCAGCAGCGGGACGTACGGGTTGTTCATGCGTTCGGCACCACCCTCGCGAGCCCGGCGATCACGCGGTCGACGATGTCGCCGCCGTGAGGCTCGTAGCAGTCGGACAGGAGCTTGACGACGATCTTCATGACGAGCGGCCTGGGCAGCCCGTAGGTGGTGCACAGGCGCATGATGCGAGGGTGCTCGATCACCCGGACGAAGATCCGCCCGAGCGTGTAGTAGCCGCCGAGGTCGCGGCTCATGGTGTCGGCGTAGGTCGACAGGGCCCGCTCGCGCGAGTCGTCCGTGGTCCGTGCGGCGGCCTGGGCGATCACGTCGGCGGCGACGCGGCCGGCCTGCATGGCGTAGGCGATGCCCTCACCGTTGAAGGGGCTCACCATGCCGCCCGAGTCGCCGACGAGCATGAGCCCGCGGGTGTAGAGCGGCTTGCGGTTGAAGGCCATCGGCAGCGCGGCCCCGCGGACCGGGCCGATCTGGTTCTCCGGGGTGAAGCCCCACTCTTCGGGGGTGTTCTCCATCCACTGCGCGAAGAGCTTCTTGTAGTCGATCTTCGTGGCGGCGGCGGTCGAGGAGACCGACCCGAGACCGACGTTGACCGTGCCGTCGCCGAGGGCGAAGATCCAGCCGTACCCGGGCAGCAGGTTGGACTTCCCCGGGGCACCGTCCCACAGCTCGAGCTGGGACTCCATCCACGGGTCGTCGTGGCGGGGGCTGGTGAAGTAGGTGCGGACCGCGACGCCCATCGGCCGGTTCATGGCCTTCTCGATGCCGAGCGACGTCGCCATGCGGGCCGAGACACCGTCGGCGGCGATGACGACAGGTGCGCGGTAGGTCGTCTCGTCACCGGCGCGCCGTCCGTCGGCGTCGACGGGCCTGGCGGTCACGCCGACCACACGCCCCGTGCGCTCGTCGACGACGGGCCCGGTGACGTTGGTGCGCTCCATGAGCTTGGCGCCGGTCGCCCGGGCGTGCTCGGCGAGGGTCTGGTCGAGGTTCATCCGCGAGCGCGCGAGCCCGTACGACGGGTACGAGCGGAGCTCGGGCCACGGGAACTCGAAGGAGCGACCGCCCGCGACGGCGCGCAGACCGATGTTGCGGATCCAGCCGTCTTCCTCGCGGGTGGGCACACCCATCCGGACGAGCTCGCTCACGGCGCGCGGGGTCAGGCCGTCGCCGCAGATCTTGTCGCGGGGGAAGCCTGACTTCTCCATGAGGATGACGTCGAGGCCAGCGGCGGCGCAGTAGTGCGCAGCGGCAGACCCGGCCGGGCCCGCGCCGACGACGATGACGTCTGCGTCATCGTTGCCCGTGAGTCTCATGCCGTGCCACCTGTCCGACGCGAGCTGCCTGTGAGGTCTGGGGCGGGGGTCAAGCCGTGACAGAGGTCACCGTCGAGCCCCGTACCTGCCGTGCTGGTTGTGGTCGTCTCGCGACGACCGCTTGTGAACTTCTTCACAAGCGACGAGGCCACTCTATCCACGGTTCCCTCACATTGTCTGCTTAGGCGACCCTTGCCTGGCCGCAGGTCAGGGACCTGCGGGAGCGCACCTCAAGAGGTCGCTGCAGTACCCCGCGAAGTCCGGCGCGGCCGCCCTGGACGGCAGCGCAGAGCCGGGTCCGAGCGCCGGGGCGCACCCGGGCACCCGGTCGGCCGGGTGGCCGGGTGGCCGACCGACACCCAGGTGACGACCCGGGAGAGGACTCAGGCCGGGCGTGTCGCCCTGTGCAGCGCGACGATCCCACCGGTGAGGTTGCGGTAGCCGACAGAGCCCCACCCGGCGTCGAGCAGGAGACGGCCCAGGCCCTCCTGGTCGGGCCAGGCGCGGATCGACTCCGCGAGGTACTCGTAGGAGCCGGAGTCCTTGGTGACGGCCCCGGCGACCTTCGGCAGGGCGCGCATGAGGTACTCGGAGTAGACGGTGCGGAACGGCTTCCACGTCGGCTGGGAGAACTCGCACACCACGAGGCGCCCGCCCGGGCGCACCACGCGCAGCATCTCGCGGAGCCCGCCCACGGTGTCCACCACGTTGCGCAGGCCGAAGGAGATGGTCACGGCGTCGAAGGACGCGTCGGCGAAGGGCAGACGGGTCGCGTCACCGGCTGTGAAGGGGAGGTCGGGCCTGCGAGACTTGCCGACGCTGAGCATGCCGAAGGAGAAGTCGCACGGGACCACGCGCGCGCCCGCCGCGGCGAAGGGCTCGCTCGACGTGCCGGTCCCCGCAGCGAGGTCGAGGACCGTCTCCCCCGGCTGGGCGTCGACGGCCTGGAGCGTGGCGCGACGCCACGACCTCGTCTGCCCGGCCGAGACCAGGTCGTTGACCAGGTCGTAGTGCTGGGCGATCCCGTCGAACATCGACGCGACCTCGGTGGGCTTCTTGTCCAGGCTCGCACGTGACATGAGGCCATGCTCTCACCCGAGGCACGCACGCGGCACCTCGCGGTCGTACGCTTGGAGGCGATGAATCCCCTGTCGTCCGCGGACGTTGCCCCCGAACCGTCGTCACCCCAGCTCGTGGTCCGCACCACGCTGCTCGGCACCGTCCTCGACGAGCACCCCGCAGCGCTGCTCAGGCTGCTCCCCCGCACCGCTCCCCTGGCCTGGGTCCGCCGCGGCGACGGCCTGGTCGCCTGGGGCGAGGTGGCCCGCGTCGAGACGCGCGGCCCCACACGGTTCGCGGACGCCGAGGCCGCCTGGGCGGCGTTGCGCTCGCGCGCCGTCGTGCGCGACGACGTCGACCTGCCTGGCACGGGCCCCGTGGCCTTCGGGTCCTTCGCCTTCGAGGAGGGGTCGGAGCAGCGCAGCGTGCTCGTCGTCCCGCGGGTGGTCGTCGGACGACGCGGACGGACCGCGTGGATCACGACCATCACGACCTCGCAGACCTCGGCAGGCTCGGCGCCGACCCTCGCCCCCGTCCCCACGCTCGCCCACGTGCTCGAGGACGTCGAGCCGGTGACAGCACCCGGAACCGTGACGTACAGCCAGGGAGCCGTCGCCGACGAGGCGTGGACCGACGCGGTCGAGCAGGCGGTCCAGCAGATCCGCGACGGCCGCCTCGACAAGGTGGTCATGGCGCGCGACGTCCAGGCGCGGACCGAGGCGCCGATCGACCCGCGGTGGCTGCTGACCCGCCTGGCGACCGCGTACACGGGCTGCTGGACCTTCAGCGTCGACGGCATGGTCGGCGCGACCCCCGAGCTGCTGGTCCGCAGCGAGAAGGGTCTGGTCACCTCGCGGGTGCTCGCCGGCACGATCCGCCGCACCGGTGGGGAGGAGGCCGACCTCGCCAGGGCCGCGAAGCTCGCGCACTCCTCCAAGGACCTCGAAGAGCACGAGTACGCCGTCGCGTCGGTCGCCGAGGCGCTCGCCCCGTTCTGCCAGTCGCTCAACGTCCCCGAGACGCCCTTCGTGCTGCACCTGCCGAACGTGCTGCACCTCGCGAGCGACGTCACCGGCGTGCTGTGCACGCGGGGGACGGGCAGCCTGGCCGCCCAGGCGGGCTCTGCGAGCCCGACCGCGACCGCGGGGCTGGTCGGCCCTTCGGGGCTGGTCGGACCAGGCAGCACGTCCACGTCCGCAGGCAGTCCCACCGTCACCCCGCCGTCGAGCCTGACCCTGGCCGCTGCGCTGCACCCGACCGCCGCCGTGTGCGGTACGCCGACGCCCGTCGCGAACGACCTCATCCGTGCCCTCGAGGGCATGGACCGCGCCCGCTACGCCGGTCCCGTCGGCTGGGTGGGCGGCGACGGAGACGGCGAGTGGGGCATCGCGCTGCGCTCTGCCTCGCTCGACCCCGAGGACCCGCACTCAGCCCGGCTCTTCGCAGGATGCGGTGTGGTCGCCGCCTCGGACCCGGCCGCCGAGCTGGCCGAGACCGAGGCCAAGCTCGAGCCGATGCGGCTCGCCCTCGGCGCGGAGCCCGTCGGCTCCGACTAGTCTCGTCCGCATGGCCGACCCCCTCTTCGAGAGTCTCTTCGCCGCGCTCGAGGCGAACCCGACGAGCACGCCGCTCCGCCTCCAGGTAGCCCGGCTGCTGCTGGACCGCGGCCGCCTGGAGGAGGCGACGACCCAGGCCGCGACGGCGCTGGCCCACTCCCCCGGCGACACCGACGCCCTCGCGCTCCTCACCGAGGCGACCACGGCGATGCGCGCAGCCGGTGCACGAGGAGGGGCTCTGGGCACAAGCAGCCCGTCGGAGGCGGACCACAGCGAGTCAGCGGTCGACGTACCGGACGGCTCGAGCGCCTACACCCGTCCGCCGGTCCCAGGCACTGCGGCGGCCCACCCAGTGAGGGTCGCCGACGACACCTCAGCTCCTGACGCACCTCGTCCGTCCCTGGACTTCGACTGGAACCGCGCCGAGTCCGAGGTGGGTGAGTCCTCCGTCCCGCCGCCCTTCGTCGACGCCACCCCGCCGACATCCACCCCGCCGACCTCCACCCCGCGAGCGCTGCCCGTCGAGCCCGGTGCCGAGGAGCCCGCGGCCCTCCTTGACGTCGACGAGCGCCGGGTGACCCTCGACGACGTCGGTGGCCTCGAGACCGTCAAGCGCCGCCTGCGCGAGAGCTTCCTCGAGCCGATGCGCCACCCCGAGCTCGCCAAGGCCTTCGGCAAGACGCTCCGCGGCGGACTCGTCCTCTACGGCCCGCCGGGCTGCGGCAAGACCTACATGGCGCGGGCCATCGCCGGCGAGCTCGGCGCCAGGTTCCTCACGGTCAACCTCACCGACATCCTCGCGCCGCACTTCGGGCAGACCGAGCGGAATCTGCACGCACTGTTCGAGCGTGCGCGGTCGCTCACCCCGGCCGTGCTGTTCCTCGACGAGATCGACGCGATCGGGGCGAAGCGGTCGAGCATCGGCGCCGGGTGGTCCGGCATGCGCGCGATGGTCGACCAGCTGCTCATGGAGCTCGACTCGATGGAGGCCGACAACGACGGCCTCTTCGTGCTCGCGGCGACCAACAGCCCGTGGGACGTCGACCCCGCCCTGCTGCGCCCTGGCCGCTTCGACCGGATGCTGCTCGTGCTGCCTCCTGACGAGCCTGCCCGTGACGCGATCTTGCGCATGCACCTGGAGCGCCGCCCTGTCGCCGGGATCGACGTCGCCGAGCTCGTGCGCAGCACCGCAGGGTTCTCGGGCGCCGACCTCGAGCACCTCGTGGCCTCAGCGGCCGAGCAGGCCATGATGCTCTCGATCCGCTCGGGCGAGGTCCAGCCGATCACGATGACCGAGCTGCGGCACGTGCTGGGCGAGGTCCGCCCGTCGACAGGTGCGTGGCTCGCATCCGCGAAGAACGTCGTGGCCTTCGCCAACACGGACGGACGGTACGACGACCTCGCGGAGCACCTCGCCGAGCGCAAGCGACGCTGACCGGTGGCCCAGACCGCTGACGAGGTCGCCGTCCACGCGCAGGCCTATCTCTCGATCGGGCAGACCGACCGCGCCGCAGACCTCCTCGAGCGCGCCCTGGCCGAGGACCCAGACGACCTCGGCCTGCTGCTCACCCTCGCGAAGACCCGGTCGGCGCAGGGTCGGTGGGCCGAGGCGGTCGAGGTCGCCCGCGCAGCCGTCGCGGTAGACGCCGTCTCGCCCGCCGCGCGGCTGGTCCTGGCGGAAGCCGCGCTCAGGCTCGGCGACACCGTGCTGACGGCCGAGCAGGCCGAGGTGGTGCTCGCCCGTCGCCCCGAGGACCCGACCGCGTTGCTGCTGCTCGCGGCGAGCGGAGCCGACGACAGGTCGCCCGCCGGCCGGGCACTGACCCGTGAGCGGTCCAGGCGCGCACTGTCCTCGGGCGACGAGCCCTGGATGATCGCGATGGCGGCACGGCTCGAGGCTCATGCCGGGAAGGTCTCCGAGGCACGCAGGCTGGTCAGCGCGGGCCTCGAGCGGCATCCGACGGACGACGGGCTGCTGCGGGCACGTCTGGACCTCGCCTCCGAGCCGTCCGACGAGACCGTCGCAGTCGTCGAAGACCTCCTCGCCGCGTCTCCGACCGACCCGGACCTGCACTTCCGCTACCTCGCCCTGGTCGCCCAGCGCCGACGTCGACGGCTCACGGCGCTCTGGGCAGCACCCGTCGCGACGGCTCTCGGGCTCACGGTCCTCGACGGTGCGTGGCGGTTCGTCTGGGTCGCGCTCGTCCTCGTGCTGGGCCTCGGGTCCGCGCTCGGAGGCCTTCGGGAGTCCCAGGGTGTTCCCGCCCCCGTCCGCGCCGGGCTCGCGCTCGGCGGACCGTGGGACTGGGTCGAGCGGGCTGCCGTACGGATCGGGTCGCTCGCCGTGGTGCTCGGGTCGCTCGTGCTGGCCGGTGGCGTCCCTGCAGGCGCCGTCCTGCTCGTCGTGGCCTCGGGCTGCTGGGTCGTGGCGCGGGCCGTGCAGCTCCGCCGCGAGCGCAGGTCGGCCCGCGACGCCGACGCCGCGACCAGGCCGGTCGTCGGCGGCACCCCCTCGCAGGCCGAGGACCGGACGGCCGCGGGCTCGCCACCCGGCCCCGCCACGGTCTCGGTCGCAGCCGACCGACGCTTCCAGGCTCTCGCGACCCCGGTGCTCCTGCTCCCTGTCGCAGCACTGTCGCTCCTGCCTGCGAGCACACCGGAGGACCTCGCTGCCCGGGCGGCGCTGGGGCTCGTCGCGGCCGTCGTCGCACTGACCGCGGTCACAGAGTCTGTCGGCTGGGGGCCGCTGCCCACGGTGCGCCGCACAGCGGTCGTGCAGCGCAGCGTCGTGGTGGTCCTGGCTGTCGCCGCCGCGGTGCTGCTCGTCCCGTCAGCCGACAGGCTGGGCCAGGCGACCGCGGAGTGGACCCGTGAGAACCCGTCGACACGCGACGTCGGCCCGACCGGCGAGGTCCGGCCGACGATCCCTCCAGGCAGCCTCACCCCAGCACCGTCCCCGAGCATCTCGGTCACGGTGCCGGACCTCTCGGTCCTGACGGACCTGCCCGACCTCGGACCGTCGCAGGACTGACGGGGCTGCCCACGCACGAAGGCGGCGCCACGCAGGGGAACGTGGCGCCGCCGGGTCCTCACCCGGCACGAGGGGGGCGCGCCGGGGAGGAGTGTGTGTCCTGTCCTCAGCCGTTCTGGCCGGGGAACAGGTCGCCCAGGTCCGGGATGTTGCCCGGGGACTCCGAGCCGGGCAGCGTGCCCTGACCGGGGAGCGTGCTCCCGCTGTCGCCGCTGCCGTCCGAGCCCTGGTCGTTGCTGGTCGCGTCTTCGGTCTTCGTCGCCAGCGTCACGGGGACGTCGATCGACTTGCCGTCGCGGATCACCGTGAGGGTGACCTCGGTGCCTGAGGCGAGACCGCGGACGAAGCCTGTGAGCGACTCCGCGCCCGTGACGGCCTTGCCGTCGATCGCGACGACCACGTCGTCGGCCTGCAGCCCGGCCTCCGAGGCCGGCGAGCCGTCCGAGACCGTGCCCACGACAGCGCCCTGACGGGTGGTGCCATCGGCCGTGCCTGTGCCGTCGCCGAGCGTGACGCCGAGGAAGGCGTGCTCTGCGGTCCCGGAGTCGATCAGCTGCCCGCCGATGTTCTTCGCGAGGGTCGAGGGGATCGCGAAGCCGAGGCCGATCGAGCCGGACTGGCTCGACGAGCTCGACTGGGACAGCGACGCGATCGACGAGGTGATGCCGATGACCTCACCACGGGAGTTGAAGAGCGGTCCACCGCTGTTGCCCGGGTTGATCGCGGCGTCGATCTGGATCGCGTTGGTGACGACGGGCGCCTGGCTGCTCGCCGAGGTCGCCGTGCTCACGGGGCGGTCGATCGCGGAGACGATGCCCGTGGTCGCGGTGTTCGACAGGCCGAGCGGGTTGCCCACGGCCATCACGGCGTCGCCGACGGTCACCTCGGCCGAGTCGGCGAAGACGGCCGACTGGAGGTCTGAGGGCGGGTCGACGATCTGCACGACCGCGAGGTCTGTCGCGGGGTCGAGACCGGTGATCTTGGCCTCGTACACCCGGCCGTCGGCGAGCGTCACCTGGACGGTGTCGTCGTTCGCGCCGCCGACGACGTGGTCGTTGGTGAGGATGTGGCCCTGGTCGTCGATGATGACGCCCGAGCCCTCGCCCTGGCCCTCGGCCGTCGTCACCTTGATCGCGACCACGGAGGGCGCGACGGCTGCGCTGACGGCCTTCCAGTCGGGCGAGCCGTCGGTCGACTCGGCGACCGGGACGGCCACCGAGCTGTCGTTCTTCTGGCCGACGCTGCTGATGCTCGTCGGGGCCGTGCCCGCGGCGTCGTCCGAGCCGAGCTGGCCCGTCAGCGCGGCGGTGCCGGCGCTGGCGAGCACGGCGGCCAGGACGGCCGTCGTGGCGATCGGCAGCACGAGGCGTCGCTTGGCCGGTGCCGTCGCGACGGCCGTGCCACCGCCCTGCGGGGGCTGCTGACCGAAGGCCGCGCCGTAGCCGTGCTGCTGCTGCTGGGGAGCGTGCTGAGCACCTGCGAAGCCGTGCTGGCCCGAGCCCTGGTGCGTGCTGTAGGTGTCGTGCTGAGGCTGGTGCTCCGACCGGGCGGCGTGCGCCTGCGGCACGGCCTGGGTCCGGGGTGCCTCGGGGACGGGCGGCATCGGCCGGGTCTGCTGCATCGGCTCGATGCGCTCGGTGGGCTGGTTGCCCTGCAGACGGTCAGCGCCGTCCGCGGGGGTTCCGTCTGCTGGTGTGTGCTGAGTCGTCATGGGGGTTCCCTCTCTCCGGGTCTTTCTGCTGACCCCTACTCAACCCCCTCGATCTGTGGCGACCCTTGAACTTTCCTGGGAACTTGCTGCGAATGATGTCCGGTACGCGAGGTGCGGCGGAGCCTCAGCCGCTGAGCGCTGCCGTCACCCGGTCCGCGAGCGCGCGTCCCTGCGCGCCCCGGTCCTGACGGTCGACCACCACCTCGACGACGCTGATCCCCGGGCGGGGCGCGGCGAGCACCTCACGCAGGGCTCCGACGCTGCTGACGGCCTCGTGGTGCACCCCGTACCCGGCGCAGAGCGCACCGAGGTCGGCGCCGTGCGGGGTCGCGAAGACCCTCTCGAAGATGTCCGCGTGCTCGGGGCGTCCGTGCTCGAGGGTCGCGAAGATCGCTCCCCCGTCGTCGTTGACGACCACGACCTGCGCCTGGACGGCGGGTTCGTCGGGCCCGCGGAGCAGACCGCCGACGTCGTGCAAGAACGTGAGGTCTCCGAGCAGGGCACGGACCGTCGTCGGGCCGGTGGCCTGCGCGGCGAGCGCGACGCCGACGACGGTCGAGACCGTGCCGTCGATCCCGGCGAGACCACGGTTCGACACGACGACGGGTGCGTCGTGCCAGGAGGCGACGAGCTCGAGGTCGCGGGCCGGGCTGCTCGACCCGATGACGAGCACGTCGTCAGGCTGGCTGGCCCACGCGACCTCGGCCGCCACGGCGAGCGAGGTGGGACGTGCGCCGGTGCCGGTGCCTGCGTCTGGGCCGGTCCCCCCGTCCCCAGCCACGGTCGTCTCGACCACGGTGCGGGCTGCGGTCGAGGCGGTCTGCCACCTCTCGAGCCACGTGCGCCCGGCCGCAGGGACCGCGCCAGGTCCGTCGGGCTCGCCGAGCCGGTCCGGCCCGCCAGCCTGGTCGAGCCAGGCGGAGGGGACCGCGGCGAGCACGACCGACGCAGAGCGTGCGGCATCAGGCCACTGCTCGGCACCGGGCGCCACGACCACGACCCTCGCCCCCGATCCGAGGAGCGTCTGGACGGGACGGGACACCGTCGGTCGGCCGAGCACCACGACCTGACGGACCTGGGCCGTCAACGGCGAGCCGCCGAGCACGAGGCGGTGCGCAGCGACGAGGTTCGGCCCGCCCGCAGCGCCCGAGGACACCTCGGCGAGCAAGGGCCAGCCACGGGCCTCGGCGAGGAGTCGTGCGACGTCCCCGGCGCCGTCACCGGCGACGACCACCGTCGCCGGCTCGTCGGCGAGAGCGAGGATCTCCGCAGGGGCGTCGGTCACCGTCTCCCGGGGGACCACGCGGGCGAGGACCTGGGGCGACGGCTCGGCACCGCCGTCGACGGCCAGCCCCCGTGAGAGCAGCCCGACGTCAGCGGCCGTCGGGACGAGCGGGTCCCTGTAGGCCAGGTTCACCTGGACCGGCCCTGGGGACGCCGTCCGGCTGCCGGTGGCCGCCGCGACGGCACGACCGAGCTGCGCACGCAGGTCGCCGAGCTCACCCGGACGACCCGTCGGCGCAGGCACGTCGAGGGCGAGCCGGGTCGCCGAGCCGAAGATCCCGACCTGGTCGCCCGTCTGGTTGGCACCCGTGCCCCGCAGCTCGTGCGGGCGGTCTGCAGTGAGCAGGAGCAGCGGGACCCCCGCGTGGTGCGCCTCGAGGACGGCCGGGTGCAGGTTCGCCACAGCAGTCCCGGAGGTCGTCACCACGGCGACAGGTGCGGTCGGCGAGGGGGCAGCCGGCGAGGGGACGTCAGACGAGGAGCCTGCAGTCACCCCGCTCACGGACCGCCCGGCCACGAGACCAGCACCCTTGGCCAGGCCGAGCGCGAGGAAGCCCGCGTCGCGCTCGTCGACACGCACGTGCAGACGCAGACCCGGGTGGCGGCCCGAGCGCACGGCGTGCGCGAGGGCGTAGGCGAGGGGTGCGCTGCGCGACCCCGGTGCGAGGACGACCTCATGGACCCCCAGACCGACCAGGGTCTCGACGAGGGTGTGCGCAGCGACCACCGAGGGAGCCGATGCGCCAGGCTCGGACGGTGCGGCGCTCATGCCGCTCCCCCGCCGTGGCGGGCGGTCTTGGCGGTGCTCGCGACGAGCGCCTCGACGCGGGTCACCCGCTCGGCCCAGCGCCCGGCGACCTCGGGCGCCAGCCTGGCGGCGTCGGTCGCCTCGAGGGTCGCCGGGCTCGGGACAGGACGCCCGACGGCGATCGCCCCGTCGACAGGGAGCAACGGCTCGTCGACGGTGTCCTGCACGAGCAGCTGGGAGGTGGCCAGCCCGCAGGCGTGGTAGAGGCGCGGCAGCGCGGCCGCGAGCGCGACCCCGGCGGCCAGACCGACCGAGCTCTCGAGCGCAGACGACACGACGACGGGCAGCCCGACCTGCTCGGCGAGCTCGAGGCAGGCACGGACCCCGCCGAGGGGCTGGACCTTGAGCACGATGATGTCGGCAGCGTCCTGCCGGACGACCTCGAAGGGATCCTCGGCCCGGCGGACAGACTCGTCGGCGGCGACGGGCACCGAGGTGCGTCGGCGCACGGCTGCGAGGCCGGCGACGTCGGCGCACGGCTGCTCCACGTACTCGAGCCCGCCCGCGGCGCGGTCGAGGTGGACCAGCCTGGAGACGGCCTCGTCGACCTCCCACGCCCCGTTGGCGTCGATGCGGATCCTGCCGCCGGGTCCGAGCGCGTCCCGGACGGCCTCGAGCCGGGCGATCTCCTCGGCGAGGCTCTGCCCCCGCTCGGCGACCTTGACCTTCGCGGTCCGGCAGCCGCCCGAGGCGAGGACGATGCTGCGCGCACGCTCCGGGTCGGTCGCCGGGACGGTGACGTTGACGGGCACGTGGCTGCGCACCGGGGCGGGCCAGCCGAGGTCGGCGGCCTCGCGGGCCGCAGACCACCAGGCGGCGGACTCCGCGTCGTCGTAGTCCCAGAAGGGCGAGAACTCGCCCCAGCCGGCTGCTCCCTCGAGCAGGACGCCGTCGCGGGCCTCGAGGCCTCGGAACCGCGTGGTCAGGGGGGTCGTGTAGACGTGCACCTGACCAGGTTAGGCCCCGGCGGCCGCGGGCTGGAGCGCGAGCAGCGTGCGCCGCAGGAGGAGCTCGGCGTGCACCCGCACGTCGCCGCCCTCGCTGAGCGCCGACACCGCAGCCCCGTCGACGACGGCCACGACGATCTCGGGGCCCACAGGGATGTCCAGCAGGTCGACGATCTGCGTGACGGCCTCGTCGAGCCCTGCGCGCCCGGCCGCGTACGCGCCGGCGAGGGTGTCGTCGCGTCCCGCGCTCACGAGGTGCTCGTAGTGGCCGCGGACGGCGAGGGGACCGCCCGCCGGCAGGACGGCGTCGACGAGCACGGCGCACCGGCGCTCGAGCGAGAGCACCGCGGCGACGGAGCCAGGTCGCCCGAGGACTTCAGGCACCCCTGCGGTCGCACCTGCGGTCAGCTCTGCTGTCAGCTCTGCCCTCACCTCGGCTGTCAGGTCGGCTGTCACCTCAGCCGTCACAGCGGCGAGCACGGCGTCGGCGTGGACCGCCCACCGCTCCGCGAGCCGGGTCCCTGCGGCGCCCACGAGGTCGTCGAGAGAGGCGAAGTAGTACGTGGTCGCCGCGAGGGGAACGTCGGCACGCTGCGCGATGGTCCTGTGCGTGAGGGTCGAGGGGCCGGCCTCGACGACCAGGGCGGCGGCGGCCTCGACGATCGCGTCGCGGCGCGCGGCCCCCCGGGGTTGGCGGCGCAGCGGCGTGGTCACCCGCAGACCATAGCGAGGCTCTGTGACCGGCATGTTTCGGGGCGGTCGCGGCGCGGGCGCTGTCGCCTAGGGTGGGTGCGTGAGCTCTCTCCCCGCACCTGTGTCCCAGACCTTCGACCCCGAGAGGTGGCGCCTGGTCGCCGGCTTCGAGGAGCTGACCGACATCACGTACCACCGCGGCGTGGACAGGACAGGCGAGCACGAGCGCGACCTCCCCGTGGTGCGTATCGCCTTCGACAGGCCAGAGGTCCGCAACGCCTTCCGTCCGCACACCGTGGACGAGCTGCACAGGGTGATGGACCACGCGCGCATGACCTCCGACGTCGCCGCGGTGATCCTCACCGGCAACGGGCCGAGCCCCAAGGACGGCGGCTGGGCCTTCTGCTCAGGTGGCGACCAGCGCATCCGAGGGCGTGACGGCTACAGGTACACGACGGCCGACGAGTCCGGCTCTGCGGCGCAGACGGCCGACCACATCGACCCAGCCCAGGCCGGTCGGCTGCACATCCTCGAGGTCCAGCGGCTCATGCGGACCATGCCGAAGGTGGTCATCGCCGTGGTCAACGGCTGGGCGGCCGGCGGCGGTCACTCGCTCCACGTCGTGGCGGACCTGTCGATCGCGAGCCGCGAGCACGCACGGTTCAAGCAGACCGACGCGAACGTGGGGTCCTTCGACGCAGGCTACGGCTCGGCCCTCTTCGCCCGGCAGGTGGGCCAGAAGCGGGCGCGCGAGGTGTTCTTCCTCGCCCGGGAGTACTCGGCGCAGGACGCCTACGAGTGGGGCGCCGTGAACGAGGTGGCCGACCACGCCGACGTGGAAGACCTCGCCCTCGAGTACGCGCGGACCATCGCGACGAAGTCGCCCCAGGCGATCCGGATGCTCAAGTTCGCCTTCAACCTGGCCGACGACGGGCTCGCGGGCCAGCAGGTCTTCGCCGGTGAGGCGACGCGTCTGGCGTACATGACGGACGAGGCCGTCGAGGGCCGGGACGCGTTCCTCGAGCGGCGGGACCCCGACTGGTCGGCGTACCCGTACTACTTCTGAGCAGGACGCCTGCTGCTCGGCGGGACCCCCGGGGGGGCAGCGGCAGTTCAGCGGGACGCTGGGGGACAGCGGCCACGAGTCAGCGATCAGACTCAGCCGTGCGACCCAGCCGTGGGGCTCAGGGCGCCGCGAGGAACGAGCCGACGAAGGAGATCACCTCGCGGCCGAAGTACGCCGCCGCGACGCTCAGCAGGACGAGCGCGCCGAAGGCCAGCAGGACGGGGACCACGGATGCTGCGCGACGCGGCTCGTCGGTCGAGTCGTAGCCGGTGACGGCCCGCGAGGTGACGGACCTGCGGACCGAGGGCGTCGTCGCGCGCGCTGAGCGTGCGGTGCGAGCCGGACGGATCGGGAGCCTGGGGTGCGTGAAGGTTGCCATGACTCGATCTTTCCCTCGCGCGGGCGCGGGCACATCGGGCCGACGGATGGTCGTGGTCCCCCGGCCGTCATGCGTCAGGCTGACCCCGGCGGACCGGGGTCAGCCTGACGGATGAGTCAGCTCACCGAGAAGGAGCCGCCGTCGCTGGGGACGAGCTCGACCCAGGTGTTCCCCGGCGCCAGCCGGACCGGCTGACCGTCAGCCCCGGTGAGCGTGGTCGGAGCCGACGAGCTCTCCTTGCTCCACGTCGCCGGGACGGACTTCCCACCCGAGACGACGAGCGCCTCGCCCGTCCCGATGACCTGGGTCTCCGGCACGGGGGTGCCTGCAGGGTCGACGAACTCGGTGTTGAAGATGTCCACGCTGAGCACCACGACCGAGGTGGCTCCGAGCTGCTCGCCCGTCACCGAGACCGCCGGTGTGGTCCCCTCCGAACGCAGGTAGCGACCTGACGCCTCGTCCCACGCCCACGAGGGGCTGCTGTAGCCGGACATCCTCACGGAGAGGTTCGCCGCAGGCGTCCCTGCCGCCGTCGAGGCGCTCTCGGCGTCGGAGGCGAAGGCGAACTGCTCAGCCGGGGAGTTGAGGTGCTCGGCATCTGCCTGAGCGGTGAACTCGGCGAGGGTGCCGTAGACGTTGTGCGGAGCCCGGCGGTCCGACGACCGGGCGAACCCGGCGTCGCCACGGTCGTTGGAGACGACCTGCAGCCCGCTGGCCGTGACGGCGTCGACGAAGGGCGGCTGCCCGCCGGAGAAGACCATGAGGCCGACGAGCGGCGCGATGATGTGCGCGTCCATCGGGCGTACGGACCGGATGGGCCCCACGACCTCGGGCTGCTGAGAGTGGTAGACGGCGATGTACCGGGTGACACCGCCCTCGACGACCTCTTCCCAGACGACGTCCGCCGCCTCGAGCCCGGTCTGCGGGCGCGCCTCGCGGGAGTTCTCGATCTTCACGGCCAGCGCAGGCCGGTTGACGAGCTCGTCGCTGGCGACGCCGGTGAGCGGCCACGTCGAGGGGACGACAGGCTCGGGTGCGCCGGCACGGTCAGCCGTGGCGTCAGGCGTGGCGCCCACGGTCGTCGTCCCGCCGCCCGCTCCCGAGGAGCAGGCCGCCAGCAGCAGCGCCGTCGAGACGAGCGCGACTGCGAGCCTCGTCCGGCTCTGCTGCCGGGCGGTTCCGGTCGGCGTGCGGTGGTGTCGCTGCACGTGGGGGCTCCCTCGTCACGGGCTCTGAGGCCGTCTGGTGCTGAGCGCGCGGGCCTGTGCTGGGCACGGCCGCTGCGCGCGGGTCGAGACAAGAGTAGGACCCGACCTACTCTGGTCTGGTGAAGGACCCGGCTGAAACCTCCCCGAGCGCGACCCACCTCGCGGCAGACGACGCCCGACGGCGTGTCGAGGCCGCCTTCGACGCCGCCCCGGGCAGCACGACAGCGTGCGTCGTGGTCCCGACCTCTGGCTCGACCGGTGAACCTCGACGCGTGCAGGTCTCCGGCAGCGCGCTGCGCGCCTCCGGGACGGCGACCGCGACGAGGCTCGGCGGCCACGGCTCGTGGCTCCTCGCCCTGCCCACCACGCACGTGGCCGGGCTGCAGGTGGTCGCCAGGTCTGTGCTCGCCGGGACCGTGCCTGTGGTCCTCGACCTCGCGCACACCTTCCGTGGCGCGGCCTTCGCGGCCGCAGCAGACCAGGTCGAGGGCACGCGGCGCTACACCTCGCTCGTGCCCACGCAGGTGCACAGGCTGATCGCAGAGGCTCGTGGCGGGGACTCTGCAGGGCTCGACGCGCTCGCCTCCTTCGACGCCGTGCTGCTCGGCGGCGCGGCCACCCCGGCCCCTGTCCTCGCCGAGCTCCGTGCCGCAGGCGTCAGGGTGGTCACCACCTACGGCATGAGCGAGACGGCGGGCGGCTGCGTCTACGACGGTCGTCCCCTCGACGGGGTCACGGTCCGCACGGTCGACGGGCGCGTGCAGATCTCCGGGCCGGTCTTGGCCGACGGCTATGTCGACGACCCAGAGGCGACCGCGGCGGCCTTCGTGACCGACCTCCCGGCAACCCCAGCACCGGACCCGGCCCCAGGTGCGGGATCTCCTGCCCGGTCCGGCGCCGGGTCAGGCCCAGCCCGGTGGTTCCGGACGAGCGACCTCGGCGAGCTGGCCCCCGACGGGACGCTCAGGGTGCTCGGTCGGGCCGACGACGTCATCATCAGCGGCGGTGTCAACGTCGCTCCGGCAGCAGTCGAGGCCGTCCTCGTCGGCCTCCCCGAGGTCAGCGAGGTCTGCGTGGTCGGGGTGCCGGATCCCGAGTGGGGCGAGGTCGTCGTCGCGGTCGTCACGCCGGCGCTCGACGGCACCGACGTGTCGCAGGACACCCTCCTCGCCGAGGCCCGGTCCCACGTCACCGATATCCTGGGAGCGCCGGCCGCACCCCGCCACGTCGTCGTCACCGACGCCCTCGCGCTCCGCGGACCCGGAAAGGTCGACCGCCGTGCGGTCGCGCTGCTCGCGGCGCGTCGTCTCGGACGACCGACCTCGACGTCCGACCGCTGAACGGAGCACCATGGCCACCTCCTCCGAGTGGGTCGCAGGGGCACGCCCCCGCACCCTCCCCGCCGCCGCGACCCCCGTGATGGTGGGCTCGGGCGCAGCGGCGCAGATCGACGCCTTCCACCTCGGTGCCGCGCTCCTCGCCCTGGTGGTCGCCGTCGCGCTCCAGGTGGGCGTCAACTACGCCAACGACTACTCCGACGGCGTGCGCGGCACGGACGCGGACAGGGTCGGCCCGCTGCGACTGACGGGCTCGGGCGCCGCCCAGCCCTCGCAGGTCAAGACCGCCGCCTTCGCGGCCTTCGGCGTCGGCGCCCTCGCAGGTCTCGCGCTCGTCGTCATCACCGGGCACTGGTGGCTCGTCGCCGTCGGCGTGCTCTCGATCGCAGCGGCCTGGTACTACACGGGCGGCAAGAACCCCTACGGCTACCGCGGTCTGGGTGAGGTCGGCGTCTTCGTCTTCTTCGGCCTCGTGGCTGTGCTCGGCACCACCTACACCCAGGCAGACCAGATCACGGTCCCCGCGGTCCTGGGAGCCGTCGCGGTCGGTCTGCTCGCCTGCGCGATCCTCATGGTCAACAACATCCGCGACGTGCCGACCGACATGCTCGTGGGCAAGCGGACGCTGGCCGTGCGCCTCGGAGAGTTCCGGGCACGGCGGGTCTACGTGCTGATGATCTGGCTGCCGCTGCTGCTCGGTCTGCTCTGCGCCTTCGCGAACGGCTGGGCTGTCATCGTGCTGCTGCTGGCCTTCCCGGCCGTCCTGCTCACGCTGCCGGTGATCGCCGGGGCGCGTGGCCTGCTGCTCGTACCGGTCCTCGCGGGGACCGGCATGTACGAGCTCGGCTTCGGCCTACTTCTCGGGGTCGGTCTCGCGATCTGACGCGACCGGCACCTCGCCGGGAGCGGGCGTGGCCTGCACGGCGGGGGCCTGGTCGTCGACCGTGACCGTCGCCGCACGCGCCGGCTGCGCGGCGGACGCGTCGATCGCCTCGTCCTCGTCGGCGTTGTCGCGGTCGAGGCGCTCGGTGAGCTGCACCCCGCTCGTCTGACGCTGCGTGCGACGCGTGGCGATGTACAGCGCAGCGGCCTCTCGCTGACGGCTCAGCGCGAGGTACGAGACCAGCAGCGCGACGAGGATCGCGACGACCCCGAGCAGCCAGCCGCGCATACCCACGAGGTAGAGCACGATGCCGACGACGACGATCAGGGCGATCCGCAGCGCGGAGTAGATGATGAAGGGCACGCTCCCAGACTAAACGCTTAGGCTGGAGGGATGCTCCGAGTACTCGCAGTCATCGCCGCCTTCGCCCTGCTCGTCTACGCCCTCAGCGACTTCGCCACGAGCGACGAGCGCGACAGGGGCGGGATCCCGAAGTGGCTGTGGGTGATCATCATCGTGGTGCTCGTGTACTTCGGTCCGCTCGCCTGGATCGCGTACAGCCGGTCGCGGCGCTCAGCCGCAGCCCCCGCCTCCGGACGCGCCTCCTTCCCTGGCGCCCCGGCCCGCGGCCGCCGTCGTCCGAACCAGCCTGTCGCCCCTGACGACGACCCCGACTTCCTGTGGCGGCTGGCCCGCGAGCAGCGCGAGCAGGCCCGCCGCGAGGGCGCAGCCGTCCAGCCTGACGAGCTCCTGGACGGCGACCCGCGCGCCGACAGCCCGGCAGCCCCCACGGGCGACGTGGTCGACCCGCCTCGGGCCCCCCAGGACCCGAGCAGCCTCGGGACCGACGGGACGCACGGCGACGCGAGCAGCGAGAGCACCGACGGGCACGACGACACCGACGGCAGCACCCCGAGCCGCGGCCCCTCGGTCTGACGACGCAGCACCGCGCAGGCTCGCCCCGGCGCACCCCGCACGACGGGCACGACGCACGACAGCCACCCCGCACGACGGCTGCACCGCACGACGCGCCACCGCACGACGGCTACCCCGCCCGAAGAGAAGACCCCCAGCACCGTGACGGTGCTGGGGGTCTTAACTTTGTGGGAGAGCTGCCGGGTGAGCCAGGCTCAGATGCCGGAGTAGGAGTGCTTCCCGGTGAAGAGCAGGTTCACACCCGTAAAGTTGAACAGCACGCAGGCGTAGCCGACCACGACGAACCAGGCGGCACGTCGACCGGCCCAGCCGCGGGTCGTGCGGGCGTGGAGGTAGGCCGCGTAGACGACCCAGATGACAAAGCTCCAGACCTCCTTGGGGTCCCAGCCCCACGCGCGGCCCCAGGCGTCCTCGGCCCAGATCGCGCCGCCGATGATCGTGAAGGTCCACAGCACGAAGCCCACGGCGTTGAGCCTGAAGCTCAGCGCCTCGAGGGCCGTGGGCGTGGGGATCTGGTCGAGGAAGCGCCAGTTCATCAGGCGCCAGGCGGCCACGTTGCGGCCCCGCACGACTGTGCCCTCGCCGCGGAGCAGCGTCGAGCCGTTGTCGCGGGAGTCACGGAGCAGCTGGAGGGCGCTCGTCGCGAAGGACACCGTGAAGATGCCCGTCGCCGTCACGGCGACACCGACGTGGATCACGAGCCAGTAGTTCTGCAGCGCCGGCTGGACCTCGTCGGCCACCACGTGGAACACGTTGAGCCCGAGCACCAGGAACATGGCACTGAGGAAGGTCACGACGACGCCGAGGAACCTCACGTCGACCTTGAGCTGGAGCAGCAGGAACAGCCCGACGGCCACGAAGGTCCCGCTGAGCCAGAACTCGTACATGTTGGCCCACGGCACGTGACCGGCCGCGACCCAGCGGGTCGCGAAGGCAGCCGCGTGGATCAGGAACCCGATCGTGGTGGTCGACATCGCGATGCCGAGGGCCTTGCTGCGACGGCGCTCTTCGACGAGCTCGGAGGGTGCGGTCGCCGACGACACGCCGTACTGCTCGGGGCCGCCGCTGCCGGCCAGGACGGTGGTCTTGGCTGCGCGTGCGGTCTTGCGCTGCACCATCGCGTCGGTCACCTGGGAGAGGTCCATCGCGAAGGCGATCATCGCGACGGTGTACGCGGTCGCGGCCCCCCACGCGAGGAGATCGCTGATCTCAGAGAGGTTCATCGGTCGGCCTTTCGGGTGCTGCTGTCGGGGGTGCTGGTGCCGTGCTGCGGGTGGGTCAGGTCCTCGGGGAGCGCCGGGAGGGCGTGGAGCAGCGCGTCGACCTCGCCCTGGAGGCCGGTGTCGTCGCCGCGCGCGAGCCCGGCCACCTCGACCACTGTACGTCGGACGGTCCGGCCGCTGCCGTCGGGGTCCGGGGCCTCGTCCTGGGTCGCACGGACCCAGATGCGTCGGCGCGGGGTGAAGAGCGAGACAGAGACGCCGAGGAGGGCGCCGAGGGAGGAGGCGAGCAGCCAGCCGAGCGTCGGGTCGTGCCGCAGGTCGAGGGCGACGAAGCGGGGCAGCGCGTCGAACTCGATGGTCCCGAGCCCGTCCGGGAGGTCCACGGTCTCGCCCTGGCCGACGAGCAGCGTGACTGCCGTGCCGTCCTCCTCGAGGGACTGCGTCATGCCGTCGGTGTCGAGCCTGTACACGTTCTGCGGCACCCCGTCGTCGAGCCCGAGGTCGCCGTGGAACACGGTCAGCACGAGCATCGGGTTGATGGGGTCCGGGAAGATCGACCGGGCACCGGAGTCGGTCACCTCGGCTGTCGGGAGCAGATAGCCGACGAGGCCGACCTGCTCCCCCGTCGAGACGTCGGGGACCTTGATGACGCCCTGGGAGGTGTAGACGTCGTCCTGCGGCAGGAACGGCACCGACCCCGCGAAGGCGATCTCGCCGGCAGAGTCACGGACCGTGACGCTCGGTGCGAAGCCGTTGCCCTGCAGGTAGATCTTCGCCCCCGACTGGTCGAGCGGGTGGTTGACCTTGATCTGGTCGGCACGCTCGGTGCCGTCGGTCTCGCGGACCGTGACGAAGGCCGTGAAGTCCTGCGCCTTGGCGTCGGTGATGCGGAACTGGGACTCGAAGGAGTCGAGGGTCATCGAGAAGGGCTCGAGGCTGTTCTCGTCGAAGAGCGCCCCCGACTCGAAGGTGTCGTAGTCGACGACAGAGTTGGCGAAGCCGCGACCCTCGACGACGATCGCCTGCCCGCGGTACTCGAGCATCTGCCCGGCACCGAAGGAGATGAGGATGCCCAGCAGGCTGATGTGGAACACCAGGTTGCCGGTCTCGCGCAGGTAGCCGCGCTCCGCGCTCACGGTCAGCGCTCCGCTCGGCTCGACGTCGGTGACCACACGGAAGGCGGGCAGACCGAGATAGCGGCGGCGCAGGTGCTTCACGGCCGCGGCCGAGACGTCCTCAGGGCTCACGAGATCCGCCGGTGCCAGGTAGCGGCCCCGGGCCGGGAATCTCGCGAAGCGGCGAGGCGTGCGCGGCGGCGCCGTGCGCAGCGCGTGCAGGTGCGCCTTGGTGCGCGGCAGGATGCACCCGACGAGGGAGGTGAACAGCAAGATGTAGATGGCCGAGAACCACACCGAGGCGTACACGTCGAAGAACCCGAGTCGGTTGAGCCACTCTCCGAGCGTCGGGTTGTCGATCATGTACTGCGCGACGGCCGCAGGGTCCTGCTTCTGCTGCGGGAACACCGAGCCGGGCACGGCCGCGACGGCGAGCAGCATGAGCAGGAACAGCGCGACCCGCATCGAGGTGAGCTGGCGCCACGCGAAGCGCAGCATCCCGACCGCGCCGAGCCTGGGGACGGTCGGCCCGGGGCTGGTCGTCGAGGTGTCGGCCGCCCCGCTGAACTCGTCGGCGATGCCTTCAGGGCGGTACGAGCCGCCTGCGGTCGTCCCGCTGGTGTCGTCGGCCATCAGACCAGAGTCTCCGTCCCGCTGATGAGGCCCTGCATGGACCTCGTGAGCTCGCCCCACAGGCCGGTGACGAGGGCGAGGCCGACGAGGACGAGGAGCGCCCCGCCG
Organism: Sanguibacter biliveldensis; assembly: GCF_033798665.1. Taxonomy (NCBI): domain Bacteria; kingdom Bacillati; phylum Actinomycetota; class Actinomycetes; order Micrococcales; family Sanguibacteraceae; genus Sanguibacter; species Sanguibacter biliveldensis. Next base: position 820,330 of record NZ_CP138359.1, on the reverse strand, counting down.
ATCCTCATGACGGCGAGGCGGTGCTTGCGCAGGAACGCGACGCCTCGCGTGCTGGACTGCAGCCCGAGGGCGAGCAGCAAGAAGGGCAGCCCGAGGCCGATGCAGTACGCGACCGCGAGGATCCCGCCGCGCAGCGCCGAGCCCTCCTGGAAGGCGAGGGCGTTGATCGCCACGAGGGTCGGGCCCATGCACGGGGCCCAGCCGAGCCCGAAGGCGAAGCCGAGCAGCGGCGCGCCCCACAGGCTGGCGCGGGGGCTCACGTGCATCCGCCGCTCACGCTGGAGGGCAGGCACGGCCCCGAGGAAGGCGAGACCCATGACGATCACGACGACCCCGAGGACCCGGGTGATGACGTCTTCCCAGCGGATCAGGAAGGACCCGACGGTGCCGCTGACGATCCCGATGGCCACGTACACGACCGTGAAGCCGAGGACGAAGAGGCTCACGCCGAGCAGCAGCCTGCCGCGACCGGCCGAGGCACGGCCCGGGGCGCCGGGGTCGGAGACGCTCGACGCCGACAGCCCGCTGACGAAGCCGAGGTAGCCGGGGACGAGGGGCAGCACGCAGGGTGACGCGAAGGAGATGAACCCTGCGAGCAGCGCGACAGGGACCGCGAGGATCATCGCGCCGCTGAACGCCGTGGTCGCGAAGGTCTCGCCGATGCCGGCAGCCTGGGTCTGCAGGGCCGGACCGGCCCCGATGAGCGTGTGCACGGTGGAGATCAAGCCCCTGCCGGCTCGGCGAGGACGTCGTCGATCAGCCCGTCGAGCGTGGTCGCGTCGACCTGGCCGAGGACGCGTGCCGCGACCCGGCCCTGGCGGTCCAGGACGACCGTCGTCGGCACGGCACGGACCGGCACGACCTCCTGGAGGGAGGCGACGACCGAGCCGTCGGTGTCGGCGATCGAGGGCCAGGTGATGTCGTGCTCACGCTCGAAGGCGAGGGCGGCACCGGCGTCGTCGACGCCGTTGATGCCGATGAACCTCACCCCGTCGTCCGCGCGGTCTGTCGCGACGGTCAGCAGGTCGGGCGCCTCGGCGCGGCACGGCGGGCAGGCCGCGTACCAGGTGTTGAGGACGACCACGGCGTCCTCGTCGGAGCGGGTGGCGACAGGCTCGCCCTCGAAGTCGACTCCCGAGAGGTCGACCACGTCGCCCCGCTCGTCGAGCGACCAGGTCCGCAGGCTGCCGTCGCCCGACTGGTACCCCTGGCCCTGGACGTCGTCAGGGTTGGTATTCCCGGAGTCGGAGGCGCAGCCGGCGAGCAGGAGCGCTGCGCCGGCCAGGACGGACACCGCCACGGCGGCGCGGGGTCGTCGGGCACCTCGTCGGCCGGGCTGGGAGACGGACGTCAGGCGGGGGCGGAGAAGAGCAGGGTGCACCCGCCCACTATCCCCGATGTCACTGAGAGATGTCTGAGAAGCCGGTCGTCCCACGGTGTGACGTGGGCGACCGGCCTCCCTGACGAGGACGACCGTCAGGCTCCCGAGACGCCCGATGCTCCGGGCAGCAGGGCCGCCGCGGGCTCTGTGTAGTGGAGGCCGACGAGGCGGTCGCCGTCGAAGCGCAGCGAGGTCACCGAGGCGAGCGAGCACTGACGCTTGCGGGGGTCGTGCCAGAGCCGCTTGTTCTCGAAGGCCTGGCGCGCGATCCAGATCGGCAGCTGGTGGCTGACGAGCACTGCCTCGTGACCCTCGGCCTGCTGGCGGGCGGTCTCGACAGCAGCGTGCATGCGCGCGACCTGCTCCTTGTAGGCCTCGCCCCACGACGGGCGGAAGGGGTTGATGAGGTGCGGCCAGTGCTCGGGGTGCCGCAGGGACCCGTCGCCCACGCCGAAGGTCTTGCCCTCGAAGTAGTTGCCCGCCTCGATGAGGCGTTCGTCGGTGCCGAGCTCGAGGCCGAGACCTGCGGCGATCGGGGTCGCGGTCTCCTGCGCGCGCTGGAGCGGCGAGGCCGTGACGACGGTGATGTCGAAGTCCCCTGCCGAGAAGTGGTCGGCGACGCGCTGGGCCATCTGGTGCCCCAGCTCGGAGAGGTGGTAGCCCGGGATCCGTCCGTAGAGGATCTTCTCGGGGTTGAAGACTTCGCCGTGTCGCATGAGGTGCACTGTGGTGGTGGCCATGGGCCCATCCTCCCAAACTTCTCGCGCGCCCCCTTCATGCACGGCCGCACGCCGTCACACAGTCACCCGAGCCGGACGCGGCGCCCGGTCCGCGCCGGGTGCCCGGTCCAGTCTGCGCCTGGCGCCGCGCCCAGTCCGCGTCATGCGCCGCGCCCAGTCCGCGTCGGGCGCCGCGCTCAGTCCGCGTCGGACCTGCGGCACGCCCCGGCGACGAGGGACATCGCCTCGCCGAGCACCCGCATCTGCTCAGGGCTCAGGACGTCGACCATGTGGCGCCGGACCGACCTCACGTGGTGCGGTGCTGCCTCGGCGAGCGTCGACATCCCGGCGTCGGTGAGCACGCAGTCGACCCCGCGCCCGTCGTCGAGGCATGCCTGACGCCGGACCAGCCCGCGGTCCTCGAGCCGTCGGACGGTGTGGGTCACGCGGCTGCGCGAGTGCGCGAGGGTGTCCGCGAGCGCCGACATGCGCAGCGTGCGCTCGGGGTTCTCCGACAGCCTGACGAGCACCTCGTACTCGTGGAGCGAGAGCTGGGACTCGGCGTCGAGGTCACGGTTGAGCGCCTCGGTGAGGCGCGCGCTGCCCTCGAGGAACGATCGCCAGCTCACCTGCTGCTCGTCGTCGAGCCACGGGATCGGTCCGCTGTCGCTGCTCATCACTCACGTATCTCCTGGTCCCAGGCCTGCGGAGGCAGGGGTCGGCCTGCCATCCCCCTCTTGGACCCTAGCGGCCCGACGCGCGTGACGGAGACTCGGGCGCAAGAATCGGGAGACGGGGGGGACTTGCGCCTCGCGGCAACTTAGTAGAAGATTCAATTATTGAAGGTGAGAGAGAACCTCCCGCCGTCCACTCGCCGCTCGTCCGGGTCCAGCCCGTCCGAGCACGGAACACCTCAGGAGCTCACATCATGACTGCACTCCCCAACGGACTCGTCGCCGGCACCTACAACGCCGACCCCAGCCACAGCACCGCGGCCTTCGTCGTCCGCCACGCCGGCATCTCCAAGGTCCGCGGCACCCTCGGCCTGAACTCCGCGACCATCACGATCGGTGAGGACGTCGAGAGCTCGACCGTCGTCGCCGAGCTCGACGCGACCGCCGTCAACACCGGCTCGCCCGACCGCGACGCCCACCTCACCAGCGCCGACTTCTGGGACGCCGAGAAGAACCCGACCTGGACCTTCACCTCCACCTCGGTCTCCTCCGACGGCGACGACTTCGTCGTGACCGGCGACCTCACCATCAACGGCGTCACGAAGTCGGTCGAGCTCGAGACCGAGTTCGACGGCACCGCGGTCGACGCCTACGGCAACCCGCGCGCAGGCTTCGAGGCCAAGACGGAGATCTCCCGCAAGGACTTCGGCCTCACCTGGAACGTGGCCCTCGAGGCCGGCGGCGTGCTCGTCAGCGACAAGGTCAAGATCTCGCTCGACATCTCGGCCATCAAGGCCTGACCCGAGCACCACGACCCGACCGCGGCAGCGCCGCAGGTCGGGTTACCTGGCCACCGGACGGAGCGACCCCCGGCTCCCCGACCGGCCCCTGAGAGCCCGCCTGCCCCTGCGCAGGCGGGCTCTCGGCGTCTGGCGGGCACTCGGTCTGACAGGCTCTCGGTCTGGCGGCCTCTCGGTCGCGCGGCGGCGACCTACAGCCCCGCTGCCTCCCGGCCAGACCGCTCGCGCGAGTGGAAGGCGAGGATCTGCAGCTCGCTGCCGAGGTCGACCGAGCGCAGCTCGACGTCGTCGGGGACCTGGAGCGCGCGCGGGGCGAAGTTGAGGATCTCCCGCACGCCGGCTGCGACGACCACGTCGCACACCTCCTGCGCGTGCTCGCCGGGGGTCGCGATCACGACGATCGACACGTCGAGGTCGCGCACGACGTCGGCGAGCCGGGCGACGTCCTCGACCACCACCCCGGCCACCTCTGTCCCCACGAGCGCGAGGTTCGAGTCGAGCAGCGCCGCCACCGTGAAGCCGCGGGCTCCGAATCCCGAGTAGTTGGCGAGGGCGTGACCGAGGTTGCCCGCCCCGACGATCGCGACCCGCAGCTCGACGACGAGCCCGAGGGCCGACTGGACGCGCTCGCGCAGCGTGTCGACGTCGTAGCCCACCCCCCGCCGCCCGTGGGAACCGAGATGGCTGAGGTCTTTGCGCAGCTGGGCCGGGCCCACGCCTGCGAGCTCGGCGAGCTGCTGCGAGGAGGCGCTCGTCACGCCGCGGGCAGCCAGGTCGGTGAGCACCCGCAGGTACCCCGGGAGGCGCTCGACGCTCGCCGGCGGCATGGTGCGGCGGATCTCGACGACCTCGCGGAGCCCCACGGCCTCGGCTGCCGAGGTGGTGGGCTCGGGGCGGGTCGCGGTCATCCCCTCAGGGTAGGGCCGTGCACAGCCGCTCGGCGCGCGTGCCCGTCGACAGGTTCGTACGGTGGGGCTCGTGCCCCCACGTCCCGCTCAGATCACCGCCCGCGTCCGGACCAGCCGCACCGGGGTCCTCACCGGGCGCGCGCTGCGGCTGTGGGCCCTGAACCCCCGCTGGTCGATGGCCGTCAAGGCGTCGGTCGCGGCCGCCGTCGCCTGGTACGTCGGCGTGCTCGCGCCGGCCCCCTTCTCCGACTATCCGTACTACGCACCGCTCGGCGCGGTCATCGCCACGTCGACCACTGTCGCCCGGTCGGTCCGGGAGACCGCCCAGACCACGGGTGCGATCTTGCTCGGGGTCGTGATCGCCCGGCTCGCCGACGCGTTCCTCGACCCCGGTGCGCTGTCGATCGCTCTCGTCGTGTGCCTCGCCACGCTCGGGGCGGGATGGAGCCGTCTCGGCGAGATGGGCGCGTACGTCACCACGACGGCGCTCTTCGTCCTCGTGATCGGCAGCGGCGACCCCGGCGACTTCGTCGGGGCGTACGCGGGACTCGTGGTCGCCGGGGCGCTCGTCGGCATCGGCGTGAACTTCGCCTTCCCACCCCTGCCGCTGTCCCCCTCCGACGTGGCCCTCGACGGGCTGCGCGACACGCTCGCCGACCAGCTCGACTCCCTCGCAGACGGGCTGCGCGGTGACAGGCCCCCGACCGCTGAAGAGTGGGACGACAGGCGTTTTGCGATCCGACCGGTCCTCGAGAAGAGCCGGGCAGCCGTCGCGTACGCGGGCGAGGCCAGCAAGGGCAACTGGCACGCCCGGCGCTACAGCGCCTGGTCGGTCGCCCAGGCCCGACGGTCGGTCATGCTCGAGAAGCACGCGAACCTCGTCGACCACCTCACGAACCTGCTGACCGAGACCGAGACGCAGAGCGCACGCGACCCCGCGCTCGGCCCCGACCTGCGTCCGCCGGCGGCGGACGCCCTCGCAGAGTACGCAGCCGCGCTCCGCGCCCTCGAGGTGTCCACGGACGACTCGATCCCCGACCCGCCGACTGCCCTCAGGCATGCTGTCGACGCGCTGCGGGACGCGGTCCGTGAGCAGCGGTCGCGCCGCGAGGGCGACTTCCTGGCCGCCGGGGCTCTGGTCCTCGGCCTCGACCGCGCGCTCCGGTCGGTCGGGGCGGACGCCGACGAGCGCCGCGCCGAGGAAGAGGCCGGTGTCGACGACGTCGAGGGCGACAGTGCCGGTGACGGTGACGGCGAGACCAGCGAGGAGGGTGGAGCCACCGAGCAGCTCAGGCCGTGAGCGACCTGCGCAGCCGCGCCTCGTCGACCCGCCAGAAGGCCTGCTGCACACCGTCGACCTCGACGACGGGTACGTGGTCGCCGTAGCGGGCCCGGAGCTCGTCGGAGGCGTCGACGTCGGCCGTGCGCCACGCCTCGCCGAGGTCGTCGCAGACGCGCGCGACCACCTCGAGGGCCTCGACGCACAGGTGGCAGTCGTCGCGGGTGAAGACCACGACTCGTTCTTCAGGGTTCACGCGACCCACACTAGGCGGTCGGCTCCGCCCACCTGCCCCGCAGCCCGTCCCTGGTTAGAGTGGGTGGCGTGCGCATCGACAGGACAGACCCGGAGTCGGGCGAGCTGGTAGCCGAGACGGCCCTGACGACGGCCGACGTGAGCGCGACCTCCCCAGCTCCCGGCGCATCCCCCGACGAGCAGGGCGCCGCAGCAGCACGGCCGGTCGCCGCGTTCTTCGACGTCGACAACACGATCATCCGCGGGGCGAGCTCGTTCTACCTCGCCCGCGCGCTGTGGCGCCGAGGCTTCTTCCGCAAGCGGGACATCTTCAACTTCGCGTTCCAGCAGGCGCGGTACCTCGCCTTCGGCGAGACCAACCAGCAGATCGACGAGGTGCGCTCGCGCGCGCTGTTCCTCATGACAGGCCACTCTGTCGCCGAGGTCGTGGCGATCGGCGAAGAGGTCTACGACCAGGTCCTCTCGCAGCGGATCTTCCCGGGCACGCAGAAGCTGCTCGACGCCCACCAGGCCGCAGGCCACCAGGTGTGGCTCGTCACGGCGACGCCTGTCGAGATCGGCGACCTCATCGCGCGGCGCCTGGGCGCGACGGGCGCGCTCGGGACCGTCGCCGAGCACTCGAACGGCTTCTACACGGGGCGCCTCGTCGGCGACATGATGCACGGCACAGCGAAGGCCAACGCCGTGCAGGTGCTCGCAGCCGACCTCGACATCGACCTCGAGGCATCGTCCGCCTACGGCGACTCGATGAACGACGTGCCGCTGCTGTCGACCGTCGGCAACCCGTGCGCGATCAACCCCGACCCACGGCTGCGCAAGCACTCCAAGACGATCGGCTGGCCGATCCGGGAGTTCCGCGGGAAGCGGCGCGCCGCCAAGCGCGGCATGAAGACCGCGAGCTGGGCTGGCCTCGCCTGGGCCGCGGGGCTCGTCGTCAGGTCGGCGACGCGCGCTGTCCGCGGGCGTCTGGGGCACTAGCAGAGGCGACGAGAGGGCCGGGGCAGCGCGCCCCGGCCCTCTCGTGGTGCGCGGCGACCTCAGCCGAGGCGGACCATCGTCCACGAGACTGCCGGCAGGTCGACGGTCAGCACACCGTCGACGACCTTCGCCGTGCTGTTGTCCTGCGGCAGGACCGACGTCGAGTCGTCGGCCGTGGCAGCCCAGGTGTGGTCGGGGTTGGACAGGGTGAGCGCCTCGACCACGTCGACGTCCGCGCCGCCAGCAGCGTGACGCAGGGCGCTGAGGTCCACGGTGACGCCCGTCGAGCCGTCGGTCGAGCGGTTGACGACGAAGAGGCTCACTGCCCCGGTCTCAGGGTCGCGGGTGGCGACGGCGTCGACGAGGGGGACCTCGCCGAAGCGTGCCGTCGGGTAGGTCGGCGCCTCGATGCCGACCCGCAGGACGTCGCCCACGGCGTGCTCCGACGCCTGCGCGAAGGGGTGGAAGATGGTCTGCTTCCATGACCGCCCGCCTGGCTCGGTCATGATCGGGGCGATGACGTTGACGAGCTGGGCGAGAGACGCCGCGTGCACGCGGTCGGTGTTGCGCAGCAGCGAGACGAGCAGGTTGCCCACGACCACGGCGTCGGCGACGTTGTAGCGGTCTTCGAGCAGGACCGGCGCGACGGGCCAGTCGTCCCCCGTCGGCGGGACCGACTCCGCGCGCTTCTGGTACCAGACGTTCCACTCGTCGAAGGAGATGTTGATCCGCTTCGTGTGCTTGCCTGCGGCCCGCACGTAGTCGGCCGCAGCCGTCACGGACTCGATGAAGTGGTCCATGTCGACAGCCGAGGCGAGGAAGGACCCGAGGTCGCCGTCCTCCTCGAAGTAGTACGCGTGCGCCGAGATGTAGTCGACGAACTCGTAGGACTCCTCGAGGACCGTGGCCTCCCACGCGCCGAAGGTCGGCATCGACGAGGACGACGAGCCGCAGACGACCAGCTCGATGCTCGGGTCGATCATCCGCATGGCGCGGGCTGTCTCGGTGGCGAGCCGCGCGTACTCCTCGGCGGTCTTGTGGCCGATCTGCCAGGGTCCGTCCATCTCGTTGCCCAGGCACCACATCGTGATGCGGTACGGCTCTTCGTGGCCGTTCGCCCGGCGCAGGTCGGAGTAGTAGGTGCCGCCCGGGACGTTGCAGTACTCGAGCAGGTCGAGCGCCTCCTGGATCCCGCGCGTGCCGAGGTTGACGGCCATCATCGGCTCGACACCAGCCTTGCGGACCCACTGCATGAACTCGTCGACACCCACGAGGTTCGGGTCGCTCGAGTGCCAGGCGAGGTCGAGGCGGGTGGGGCGCTGGTCCTTCGGGCCGATGCCGTCCTCCCAGCGGTAACCGGACACGAAGTTGCCACCGGGGTAGCGGACCGTCGAGACGCCGAGCTCACGGGTGAGCTCGACGACGTCCCCGCGGAAGCCGTGCTCGTCCGCGCTCTCGTGCTCAGGGTCGTGGATGCCTGTGTAGACGCAGCGTCCGAGGTGCTCGACGAAGGAGCCGAAGGTGCGGCGCCGGACAGGTCCGACCGTGAAGGCCGGGTCGAGCGTCAGGGTGACGGCCGAGGAGTTCGCGCCTGCGGCGTCGGTCGGGGTGTCGTGGCTCATGGTTCTCCTGTCGTGTGCACGGGCGTCGGTGCCGCGTGGGTCCCGGGCGCAGGGCGAGCCTCTGACGCCAGGTTCTACATCGTTGTAGAGAGATCATGCACCAGCGCTCCGAGAGCGTCAACAGCGGCGCTCACCCTCGCCCGCGCAGAGCAGGACCACCCCGTCCGACCGCGTCCGGACGCCTGTCGCCCGACGCTTCCAAAGGCCCAGCCTCCCTGCCAGACAGTTCGGACAGAGCGGACGACTCCGCGTCAGGCTGGCCGAGAGGGGTCGGCAAAACCGTCCCGGTGGGGTTACTGTGCTCCTTACCCGAGGTTGTACAACGATGAAGAACGGCGGGGCGGAGGTCCCGTGGCCTCCGGACGGCAGCACGAGCAGCACCGGTGCCGCCCGCCGGAGAAGAAGCGACCGAGCAGCGCACGGCACCGGTGCCGCGCGAGAACGTAGCAACGAAGGAGTGGCTATGAACGACTGGGCGATCCCAGACCGACGGAGCCCGGGCACACCGCCCAGCAGGTTCCGGTCCGGACGAGGAACCGCGAGCGAGGCCGACGGCTTCTCCCGACGCTCCTTCCTGCGCGGCGGGGCCTTCCTCGCCGGGGGCACGGCGCTCATGGCCCTCGGCGGCTGCGGAGCCGTCGCCCGCCCGCAAGAACAGCTGAGCTTCTGGCACCTGCTGACAGGCAGCGACGGCCGGACCCTCACGACCATGATCGACGAGTTCACCGCGGCGAACACCGACGTGAAGGTCCGTCAGACGATCCTCGGCTGGGGCTCCCCCTACTACACCAAGCTCGCCATGGCCTCGGCCGGCGGCCGCGCCCCGGACATCGCCGTGATGCACAGCGCCAGGGTACCCGGCTACGCACCCGGCGGTCTGCTCGACGCCTGGGACGCCGACCTCCTCGCCGACCTCGGTGTCTCGGCCGAGACCGTCCCCGAGCTCGTCTGGAAGAAGGGCCTGAACGGCGACCGTGTGCTGTCGGTCGCGATGGACACCCACCCCTTCGTCCTCTACTACGACAAGACGGCCGCGAGCACCGCCGGAGTCCTCGACGCCGGCGGTCTCATCACCGGCGCGGACTCCCCCGAGGGCTTCCGCGACGTCGCGCTCGCGATGGCCGAGGTGACCGGAGGCCACGGGCTGGCGTACGGCTTCCTCAACGACCCGTCGAACATGTGGCGCATGTTCTACACCTGGTACAAGCAGACCGGGGCCGAGATGTCCTTCCCCGAGGGCGGCACGGTCCAGTACGACCGCGACGCTGCGATGACGTCGCTCGAGTGGATCGTCTCGCTCCTCGACGACGAGGTCGCCTCGAGCAGCAACGACGGCGGCACCGCGATCTCCGAGTTCGCCACAGGGCGGACCGGGATGTTCCTCGGTGGCGTGTGGGAGATCGGCACCTTCAAGGAGAACGACATCGACCTGGGCATGCAGGTGATCCCCACGGTCTTCGACACCCCCGTCGCCTTCTGCGACTCGCACTCCTTCGTCCTGCCGCACCAGAGCTCGCCCGACGCGTGGAAGCGTGAGAAGTCGCACGAGTTCGTCGCCGACCTCCTCAAGTCCTCGCTCCAGTGGGCGGAGGCCGGGCACATCCCCGCCTACACCCCGGTGCTCGAGTCGCCGGCGTACCAGGAGCTCGTCCCCCAGCGCGACTACGCCGACGCCGTCGACTACGTCGTCTACGACCCGGAGGCCTGGTTCAGCGGGTCGGGGTCCGACCTGCACCGCCACTTCGGCGACGCCATGCAGAGCGTCTACATGGGGAGCGTGAAGCCCGCCGACGGGCTCGACGCCTTCGTGGACCGCATCAACACGCTCATGTCCCGGCCGAGCCCGGTCTGACCGACGAGAGGGACGAGGAAGTCTCATCATGACCACACCTGACCTGAAGGGGCGCACAGACGCGCCCCCCACCCCCGCGGCGAGAGACGCTGCCTCACGCTCGCTCAGCGCACGCCGACGCTCGGACACCATCCGCGGCTGGATGTACATGGCGCCGTTCGCGATCGCCTTCGTGCTGTTCCTCGTCTGGCCGACGATCTCCGGCTTCTACATGAGCTTCACGGCCCGCAGCCTCACCGGCGCGGGCTCCGAGCTCGTCGGCCTGGCCAACTACTCCGAGGCCTTCGGCGACTCCGAGATGTGGAAGTCGCTGTGGAACACCGTCGTGTTCACGGTCCTCAGCACCATCCCGCTCGTCGTCGTGGCCCTGCTGCTCGCGACCCTGGTCAACATGAACCTCAAGGGCCAGTGGGTCTGGCGGCTGTCGTTCTTCATGCCGTTCCTGCTCGCCTCGACAGTCGTCTCGCAGTTCTGGCTGTGGATGTACAACCCCCAGCTCGGCCTCGTCAACGAGGTCCTCGGGTGGGTCGGGATCGAGCCCAAGGCCTGGCTGCAGGACCCGTCGACGGCCATGATGTCCGTCGTCGTCACGACCGTCTGGTGGACCGTTGGCTTCAACTTCTTGCTCTACCTGTCGGCGCTCCAGAACATCCCTGACCACCAGTACGAGGCCGCAGCCCTCGACGGCGCGAGCACCACGCGCCAGTTCTTCTCGATCACCCTGCCGCAGCTCGGCCCGACCACGGTCCTCGTGTCGATCCTCCAGCTGCTCGCCTCGCTCAAGGTCTTCGACCAGATCTACCAGATGACCGGCGGTGGCCCCGGCGGCGCGACCCGGCCCATCCTCCAGTACGTCTACGAGGTCGGCTTCACCGGGTACCGCCTCGGCTACGCCTCGGCGATCTCGTACATCTTCTTCTTCCTCATCGTCGTCGTGTCCGTGGTCAACATCGTCGTCATCAACCGCAGAGGAGCACGGTCGTGACTGCTCAGACTCTCGAACGCACCCCCGTCGCCCCTGTGCGCGGCGCCACCAAGAAGCCGCGTCGCAGGCCGCGCGCCGGCAGGATCGTCTCCTACGTGGTCATCGCCGTGCTCGCCTTCGGCTGGCTCGTGCCGGTCCTGTGGGCCGTGATGACCTCCCTCAAGACCGAGTCCGAGGCCGCTGCCGCACCGATCACGATCGTCCCCGAGAGCGGGTTCACCCTCGACGCCTACGCCCGGGTGCTTTCGTCCAGCCAGGTGCCGCGGTGGGCCCTCAACAGCCTCATCACGGCGACGGCCGTCACGCTCATCACCCTGGTCATCAGCGCCCTGGCTGGCTACGCGCTCTCCAGGCTCGACTTCAAGGGCAAGAAGATCGCACTCGCCGTGATCATCGGCTCGATCATGGTCCCCGGGCAGATCCTCATCGTCCCGCTGTTCCAGCAGATGCTCGACTTCGACCTCGTCGACACGTACTGGGGCGTGATCCTGCCGCAGATCGTGGCGGCACCGATGGTGTTCATCCTCAAGAAGTTCTTCGACCAGATCCCGCGCGAGCTCGAGGAGGCCGCGCTCGTCGACGGCGCGAGCCGGTTGCGCATCCTGCGGCAGATCATCGTGCCGCTGTCCCGCCCGATCCTCGCGGCGGTGTCGATCTTCGTGTTCATCGGCGCGTGGAACAACTTCCTCTGGCCGTTCATCGTCATCAACGACTCGGACCTCATGACGCTCCCTGTCGGCCTGCAGACCGTCGTGAGCGCCTACGGCATCCAGTACGCGCAGAACATGGCGCAGGCCGTGCTCGCAGCGCTGCCGCTGATCGTCGCGTTCTTGTTCTTCCAGCGGCAGATCATCAAGGGCATCTCGACGACCGGGATCGCCGGCCAGTAGACGCCCGACCAGCACCACGGACCGACGGCGGCCGTGCCAGCACCCAGGTGCTGGCACGGCCGCCGTGCTGTGTCAGCGTCTGCTGTGCCACCGTCGCGCTGTGCCACCACCGTGCTGCGCAGCGGTGCTGCTGCAGGTCAGCCGCGCCCCGCGGCGGCATCCACCTGAGCCAGCAGCGCGAGGACGTGGTCGGTCAGCACCCCGGCAGCCTCGGCGTCGTAGGACTCGTGCCCAGGGTCGGCGAACAGGTGGGCGCTACCCGGCAGCAGCAGGAGCTCGGCGTCCGGGCTCGCCTCGACGAGCTGACGAGCGGCGTCGATGTCGCCCTCGTCCACGAAGAAGGGGTCTGCCTCGGTCGCGACCACCCTGACGGGCACCCCCGCAGGCCACTCCTCGCCGAACTCGCTCACCGGCAGGCATGCACTCACCAGCACGGCGCCACCGGCCCCCGGGGTCGTCTGCGCGAGCCGCTGGGCCGGCACCACCCCGAGCGAGAACCCGATGTAGACAGCGCCCGGCGGTGTGCCCTCGGCGGCCTCAGCGCCGCGGCGCATGATCGTGCCGAAGCCGATCTCCGAGGCGTGGGCGACACCCGAGTCGATGTCGTCGAAGAGCCTGCCCTCGAACAGGTCCGGGGTCCGCACGTCGTGCCCTGCGGCGCGGAGCAGCTCCGCGAAGGTCTCGACGCCGGGGGTCAGCCCCAGCGCGTGGTGGAACAGCAGCACGTCAGCCATGACGCTCCTCGTCTCGGTCGGCAGGGTCCGCGGGCGGTCGTCGTCCACGCGTCCAGCCCACTCTCCACGCCGCAGGCCCGACAGTCCACAGGAGGTGCTCCGGCGACGCGCCGTCCCCCCACGCCCTGGGGAGGTCAGGCGCGTCAGAGCGTCCGGGCTCGCAGGTCCGAGCCTGCGCCCGCGCGACCTGTCGACTCGCGCACGACGATCTCGAAGCCCGCGACCACCGACGTCGGCGTCCACCCCTCGCCGCGTGCGGCGATCCGGGCCTGGAGCAGCTGGACCGCCGTCGTGGCGATCTCCTCCCGGCCCGGCGAGACCGACGACATCGGCGGCGAGGCGTAGCGGGCCTCGTCGATGTCGTCGAAGCCGATCACGGCGACCTCGTCGGGGACCGAGACCCGGCGCACGTGCAGGGCGTGCATCGCGCCGAGCGCGAGGGCGTCGTTGAGACCGAAGACGGCGTCGATCTCCGTGCCCGAGTCGAGCAGCCTGTGCATGGCCTCGGCCCCGTCGGCACGGTGCCACAGGCCGGCCTCGCCGATGAGCGCGGGGTCGGGGGCAATCCCGGCGTCCTCGAGGGCCTGGAGGTACCCCTGCGTGCGGAGGGCGGCCGTGCCGACCTGCTCGCCGAGGTGGGCCCCGATCATCGCGATCCTGCGCCGTCCCTGGCTGACGAGGTGCGCCGTCGCGGCACGCGCCGCCTCGACGTTGTGCATCGTCACGTGGTCGTGGCCGGAGCCGAACATGCGCTCGCCGAGCAGGACCATCGGGAAGTCCACGTCGAAGGCCGCGCGGTCCTCGGGGCCGAGGTCGAGCGGGGAGAAGATCACCCCGTCGGTGAGGTGCTTGCGCTTGCCGGACAGCAGCTCGAGCTCGCGCTCACGGACTGCGCCGGTCTGCTCGATGAGCACCGTGAGGCCCACGGCCTCGGCGGCCCGGATGACGGAGTCGGCGAGCTCGGCGAAGTACGGGAGGCTGAGCTCGGGGACCGCGAGGCAGATCATGCCCGTGCGCCCCGAGCGCAGGTTCCGCGCCGAGACGTTCATCTGGTAGTCGAGCTCTTTGATGGCCGCGAGCACCCGGTCGCGCGTCGTGTCGCGGATGTACGGGTACCCGTTGACGACGTTGGACACGGTCTTGATCGACACGCCCGCGAGCTGGGCGACGTCGTGCATCGTCGTTGACATCCGCTGGACCACAGCCCCTTCTCCACCCCGGTCAGGTGCGGCGGCAGCGCCTACCCCCGGGAACGACTCGGGCCCGGTCGAAACCGGGCCCGGACGAGACTACTTCTTGTTACGACGCTGGTGGCGCGTCTTGCGAAGCAGCTTGCGGTGCTTCTTCTTGGCCATACGCTTGCGGCGCTTCTTGATGACGGAGCCCATGGGTCCTCGCAATGTTGATCGGGTCTGCTCGCGCAGCACGCCGTAGAACCGCTCAGAGCCTCTGCCCGGCCGCTGGCCGGAAGACTAGAAGAGGTACATGCGACGCCCACGCTCGGGAAAGTCCTGCACTAGCCTACCTTCTTCGGGAGGCTCGGCGCGACGCGGTGGTCTGACCACCGTGCAGCAGCGGTCAGGAGGACAGCTGGTCGCCCTCGATCACCGAGGTCGACAGGTAGGTCGTGAGGGCGTCCTGCGGCACCCGGAACGACTTTCCGACGCGCACGGCGGGCAGCTCGCCCGAGTGCACGAGGCGGTAGACGGTCATCTTCGACACCCGCATCGCGTCGGCCACCTCGGCGACGGTCAGGAACTGAACGCGCGGTGCTTCAGAGCTCATCGTGTGAACCTTCGTGTCGCGACCCTCGAGGGGCCGTGCGGTGTGCCGCTGGAGGCGGCACGTCAGGGTGGTCGTCCTCGGCCCACGACGTCTGACGTGTGGCCCGTGTGACACCTGAGGCTCACGTGACGTTCGCCCTGGCCACACCTTAGAGGCTGGGAGGCGCGGAGGAAAGGTGGAAACTCTGCCTCCGCGCCGCTTTCGTCGTGTTGCTCCTCAGACGTCCAGGCTGACGTCGAGACCGAGCAGCGGGAAGGTGGCCTGACGGGTCGCGCGGATGGCCCTGTCGACCTCCTGCTCGGGGTCGTAGCCCTGCGCCCACGGCCTGAAGCCGACCTCGCCCTCCCGGTCGCACATGACCTCCGGTGCGCTGTGGCCGAGCACGTCCTCGACGTGCGTCCGCCAGGCGGCGGGGACCAGGGTGCTCGGCGGCACGGGGCGGTGCTGCGCGATCGCGAGGACGTGGCACCACGCGACCGGGACCACCTCGACGATCGCGTACCCGCCCCCGCCGAGAGCGACCCAGCGTCCGTCGCTCAGCTCGTGCGCGAGGTCGTGCACCCAGGAGGCCGCCTGGCGCTGCGCGTCGACGGCCACGTCGAGGTCGCTCAGCGCGTCGTGCCCGTGGGCGTCGCAGCCGTGCTGCGAGACGACCACCTCGGGTCTGAAGGCCCGCAGGGCCTCGGGGACCACGGCGTCGACCGCGCGCAGCCACTGCGACCCGCTCGTCCGCGGCGGGAGGGCGACGTTCACAGCTCCCCCGGGCGCGCCGTGACCCCCGGTGTCCGTCGCGTGACCGGTGCCGGGGAACAGCGTGGCGCCGCTCTGGTGCACCGAGACCGTCAGCACCCGGCTGTCGTCCCAGAACGCTGCCTCGACACCGTCTCCGTGGTGCGCGTCGAGGTCGACGTACGCGACCCGCTCGGCGCCGTCGTCGAGCAGGGCCTGGATCGCGACCGCGGCGTCGTTGTAGACGCAGAACCCCGAGGCTGCGCCCGGCATCGCGTGGTGCATGCCACCGGCGATGCTGACCCCGTGGCGCGTCTGGCCGCGCCACACGGACAGCGCGACGGCGACGGTCCCGGCGACGATCCGCGCGGCCGAGTCGTCCATCCCCGGGAAGATCGGGTCGTCCTCGGTGCCCAGACCACGGCTCTCGTCCTCGACCCCGCGGCCCGCAGCGTGCACGGCTGCGACGTAGGCGGGGTCGTGCACCGTCGACAGGAGGGCGTCCGACGCGATCCCCGCGTCGACCAGGCGCACGTCGTCGGGATCGATCAGCCCGAGCTCGCGCGCCAGGCGCAGGGTGAGGTCGAGGCGCAGGGGGGACATGGGGTGTCCAGGGCCGAAGTCGTGCAGCGCGAGCTCTGGGCTCCACGCGACGTCCGTCGTGTCCGGGCTGTCCGCGCGGTCCGGGCTGAAGGGCATGGTCCACGGTAGCGCGCCCACCCTCGCTCAGGCCCTTCTCGTGGCACAGTTCGGTGGTACGTGTCTATCTCGACGCAGGGAGCAGTCATGGCATCCGGGTTCTCGGGACGCCTCTGGGCAGGCCGCGAGCTTGTCGACCGCATGGCCCGCCAGTCCCCGGCCCGCCTCGCCCTCACGGTGTTCGCCGCGGTCATCGCCGTCTTCACAGGGCTCCTGTCGACGCCCTTCGCGACGACCTCCGGGGTCCGCGCCCCGTTCGTCGACGCCCTCTTCACAGCCACCTCGGCGGTGTGCGTGACGGGCCTCGTGACGGTCCCCACGGGGACGTACTGGTCGACCTTCGGGCAGGCCGTCATCCTCGTGGCCATCAAGGTCGGCGGGCTCGGCGTCATGACGCTGGCCTCGCTGCTCGGCATGGCCGTCTCGCGCCGCATCGGGCTCACGCAGAAGCTGCTCACGGCCTCCGAGACCAAGACCACCCGGCTCGGCGAGGTCGGGTCGCTGATCCGCGTCGTCATCATCACCTCGACCACGATCGAGGTGGCGCTCGCACTCCTGCTGGTCCCGCGCTTCATCGTGCTGCGCGAGACCGTCGGCGAGGCCGTGTGGCACGGCATCTTCTACGCGGTGTCGGTCTTCAACAACGCCGGGTTCATCCCGACCGAGGAGGGCCTGACCCCGCACGCGGGCGACTGGCTGCTTCTCCTGCCGATCATCGTCGGTGCGTTCATCGGGGCGCTCGGGTTCCCGGTGATCCTCAACGTCGCCCGGAACCGCCGTCAGTTCCGCAGGTGGAGCCTGCACGCCAAGCTCACCGTCGTCACCTCGGGGCTGCTCGTGGTCGCCGGGTCGCTCATGTTCGTCCTGCTCGAGTGGACGAACCCCGGGACCTTCGGTCGCATGCCCGTGGGCGAGAAGCTGCTGTCGGGCCTCTTCATGGGGGTCATGCCGCGGTCCGCGGGCTTCTCGACGGTCGACATCGGGCAGATGCACGAGGCCAGCTGGCTCGTCACCGACTCACTCATGTTCGTCGGAGGCGGTTCGGCGTCGACCGCAGGCGGCATCAAGGTGACGACCCTCGCCGTGATGATGATCGCGATCGTCGCCGAGGCGCGCGGTGACCGTGACGTCGAGGCCTTCGGCCGGCGCATCCCGCGCGAGACCCTGCGGCTCGCCGTCGCCGTGGTGTTCGTCGGCGCGACCGCTGTGCTCGTGTCGTCGCTGCTGCTCCTCGAGATCACCGGCTGGTCGCTCGACGTGGTCTTGTTCGAGGTGATCTCCGCCTTCGCGACGGTCGGCCTGACGACAGGCGTGACGCACGAGCTCCCCGAGGCCGGGAAGTACGTGCTCGTCGCCTTGATGTTCATCGGCCGTACCGGCACCATGACCTTTGCTGCAGCTCTTGCGCTGCGCGACCGCCGCCGGGTCATCCGGCTGCCCGAGGAGAGGCCGATCATTGGTTGACAGCACCGCCGGACGCGTGGACCGCGCCGCGAAGGCGTCGAAGTCCGACGCCGGCGTCCTCGTCGTCGGCCTCGGCCGCTTCGGCTCCGCGATGGCCATGACCCTCGACAGGCTGGGGCAGGACGTGCTCGCCGTCGAGAGGTCTCCTCAGCTCGTCGCGCACTTCTCCGACCGCCTGCCGATCGTCGAGGCGGACGCGACGAGCCCCGAGGCTCTCGAGCAGCTTGGCGCGCGCGACTTCTCGGTCGCGGTCGTCGGGGTCGGCACCTCCCTCGAGGCGAGCGTGCTCATCACCGGCAACCTCGTCGACCTGGGGACCGCGCAGATCTGGGCGAAGGCGATCTCGGCCGAGCACGGGCGCATCCTCCAGCGCATCGGGGCGCACCACGTCGTCTTCCCCGAGGCCGACGCGGGCAACCGCGTCGCGCACCTCGTCTCCGGCAAGCTGCTCGACTACATCGAGGTCGAAGACGGGTTCACGATCGTCAAGATGCGTCCCCCGCGCGAGACGCAGGGCTTCACGATCGCGCAGTCGAAGGTCCGTGAACGGTACGGCGTGACGATCATCGGCGTGAAGTCGCCCGGGCAGGAGTTCGTCTACGCCGAGCCGCAGACCCGGATCGCCGCCACAGACCTGCTCGTGGTCTCGGGCCACTCTGATCTCCTCGAGAGATTCGCAGCGCGCCCCTGACGGGTGGAAGACCACCACTCAGCACCACATTCCCTGCACGGTAGATCCTCCGCTCCGCCACCTATCTCCCGGCTTCTTCGCAGCCAGCACTGGCACGCTCGAGGCATTGTTGCGGAGCCCTGCGCCCGCACCCCTCGAGGAGATGCCGACCCCGATGCTCGACCGACTACCCCCGATGCCGTCGCGCCTGCGGTTCACCCCGGACCTCAGCACGAGGTCCGTCCTGAGCCTGCCCGTGCGCGAGGCCGTCGCAGCCGCCGAGGGCCGCACGGGATGGATGTCCCGCCTGGGGGCCTACAGGCCCGCAGAGCCCCCGTCACGTCCCTGGACGGGGCCGGCTGGACCGGAGCGCGCACCTCGGGCGGAACGTCGTCCTGACGGTGCGGGGTGCTCTCCGTGCAGCTGTGGGCGTGCACCCCAGGCCGGGGACCTCGAAGGCCGCCGGGACGGCTGAGCCGCTCGCGCCGGTCTCGCGACGGAGCTGCGGCAGAGTCACGACGATGCTGTCGAGCTCGGCCGCGTCGATGGCGTCGACGGGGAACGCCGACCAGCACCGGCCCGAGATATGACAAGACCGCCGTCGCCCTCGGTCTGCGCCCCCTGCGGCGCTCGTCGAGGACGACGGCGGGTCTGAGCTCGGGACGCAGGACGCCCCGAGAGTCTGTGACGGTTCGAGCCTAGAGCCCGGGAGCGGTCCGTGCAGCGCAGCGGTTGTGGACCGCTCCCGGGCTCAGGTGCTGGTCAGGGGGTCAGAAGCCCTGGGCGAGCCTGTAGTACGCCTGGTTCCAGCGGAGCTCCTGGGCGAAGCCGCGCGACGTGGTCGTCTCGTCGATCGTCGCGAGCTCGGTCCGCGCCATGTCCGAGAAGTCCTGGAAGGCCTCGAGGCCCACAGCCGTGCTCATCACGGTGTGGTGCGCGGCGCCGGCGATCAGCCAGGCCTCCGCAGAGACCGCGAAGCTCGGCTGCGGCTTCCACACGGCGCGGGCCACGGGCAGGTTCGGCAGCTCGTGGCCGGGCTCGACCACGTCGACCACGTTGACGGTGAGGCGGAAGCGCTCGCGCATGTCCGACATCGCGACCACCACGGCGGGCCCGGGGTCGGTGTCGAAGACCAGGCGGACCGGGTCCTCCTTGCCGCCGATGCCGAGCGGGTGCACCTCGAGCGAGGGCCTGGACGTGGTGAGCGAGGGGCAGACCTCGAGCATGTGCGCCCCGAGGATCTTCTCGTCGCCGGGGGTCAGGTCGTAGGTGTAGTCCTCCATGAGGGACGCCCCACCCGGGAGGCCGTAGCCCATGACCTTCGCGGCGCGCACGAGCAGCGCGGTCTTCCAGTCGCCCTCGGCGCCGAAGCCGTAGCCCTCGGCCATGAGCCGCTGGACGGCGAGCCCGGGGAGCTGGCGCAGCGCGCCGAGGTCTTCGAAGTTCGTCGTGAAGGCGCCGAAGTCGCCCGCCTCGAGGAAGGACCGCAGCCCGGCCTCCTGGCGAGCGCCGTAGCGCAGCGCGTCGTGCCGCTCTCCGCCGGCCCGCAGCTCCGGGGCGACGTCGTAGAGCTCTTCGTACTCGGCGACGAGGGCGTCGATCACCGACTCCTCGACGGCGTCGACAGCCTCGACGAGCTCGTTGACGCCCCACGTGTTGACCGAGACACCGAGGCTGATCTCGGCCTCGGTCTTGTCGCCCTCGGTGACGGCCACGTTGCGCATGTTGTCGCCGAAGCGCGCCAGGCGCAGGTTGCGGACGGCGTCGAAGCCGGCGGCGGCACGCGACCACGTGGCGATCTTGGCGATGACGGCGGGGTTGGAGACGTGCCCGACGACAGTCTTGCGCGGGACGCCCATGCGCGTCTGGATGTACCCGAACTCACGGTCGCCGTGCGCGGCCTGGTTGAGGTTCATGAAGTCCATGTCGATGTCTGCCCAGGGCAGCTCGACGTTGGCCTGCGTGTGCAGGTGCAGCAGCGGGGTGTCGAGGGCGTCGAGACCGCGGATCCACATCTTGGCGGGCGAGAAGGTGTGCATCCAGGCGACGAGGCCGATGCACGCCGGGTCGGCGTTGGCCTCGAGGGCCGTCCGCTTGATCGACTCGGAGTCCTTAAGCACGGGCTTCCACACGACGCGGATCGGCACCTCGCCGGCCTCGTCGATGGCCGCGGCGATCGCCTGCGACTGCTCGGCGACCTGCTGGAGGGTCTCCTCTCCGTAGAGCCCCTGCGACCCGGTCAGGAACCAGATCTCTTTGCCCTCGAACGGGTTCTTCATGGTGTGTCCTCACTCCGGCGGGGTGTGCCGGTAGGCGACGCGGCACGGGGCCGCTGTCATGGGTGGTGTGACGTGCTGTGCGCTCGGGGCAGATCAGCGTCCGTAGACGTTCTGGTACCTGTCGTAGAGCGAGTCGATCTGCTCCTGCGGGATGCGGGTGGGCTCGCCGAGCTGCCGCGAGATGTGCACCGTGCGGGCGACCTCTTCGACCATGACGGCGGCCTTGACCGCAGCCTTCGCGTCGGCACCGATCGTGAAGGGCCCGTGGTTGCGCATGAGGACCGCCGGGGACCGGCTGCCGGAGAGCGTCTCGACGATCCCCTGGCCGATCGAGTCGTCACCGATGAGGGCGAAGGGACCGACCGGGACGTCACCGCCGAACTCGTCCGCCATCATCGTCAGGACGCAGGGGACAGCCTCGCCGCGGGCCGCCCAGGCCGTCGCGTAGGTCGAGTGGGTGTGCACCACGCCCCCGACCTGCGGCATGTGCCTGTACACGTAGGCGTGGGCCGCGGTGTCCGACGACGGCGACCGGGTCCCGTCGACGAGCTCGCCGTCGAGGGTGCAGACGACCATCGACTCCGGGGTGAGCTCGTCGTAGGTCACCCCCGACGGCTTGATGACGAAGAGGTCCGCCGTGGTGAGCCGCTGCGAGACGTTGCCCGCGGTCCACACGACCAGCTCCCAGCGCGGGAGCTCGGCGTGCAGGCGCGCGACGACCTCACGGACGCGGGCCACCTCCTCGCGGACCTCGTCGCTGTAGCCCGCGAGGCCAGGAGCCTGGGCGGCGCTCACGCGTCAGCCCCGGAGGACTTGCTGCTGGTCTGCTCGGCGCCGTCGTGTACCGAGCCGGTCTGCGCTGCGGAGGCCGGGGCGCTCTTGGCGGCACGGCGGATGTCCTTGAGACGGTGCATGACCTCGTTGACCCCACGGCCGAAGTAGTCGTGGAGCGCCGTGTACTCGGCGAAGAGCGCGTCGTAGCGGACGGCGTTCTCCTCGATCGGCAGGTACGCGGCGACGGTGCGCTTGCCCATCACCTGGGCGGCGGCACGGACGTCGGGGTAGGCGCCGGCAGCGACAGCCGCGTGGATGGCCGAGCCGAGCGCGGGTCCCTGGTCCGAGGCGATCGTCGACAGCGGCAGACGCGTGACGTCCGCGTAGATTTGCATGAGCAGCGTGTTCTTCAGCAGGCCGCCGGCCACGACGAGCTCGGTCACGGGGACGCCCGAGCCCTGGAAGGCCTCGACGATCGTCCGGGTGCCGAAGGCTGTCGCCTCGAGGAGCGCACGGTAGGTGTCCTCCGGGGTGGTCGCGAGCGTCTGGCCGACGACCACTCCCGAGAGCTCGTGGTCGACGAGGACAGAACGGTTGCCCGAGTGCCAGTCGAGGGCGATCAGGCCGTGCTCGCCGATCTGCTGCGGGCGGGCCAGCTCGGTGAGGTGCTCGTGGACCGAACGACCGGCTGCGGCCGCGGCGTCGACGTAGGCCGGCGGCACGGCGCTCTTGACGAACCAGCCGAAGATGTCGCCGACACCGGACTGACCCGCTTCATAGCCCCAGAGCCCGTCGACGATCCCACCCTCGACGACCCCGCACATGCCGGGGACGGAGTGCAGCTCTTCGCCGTTCATCACGTGGCAGGTGGACGTCCCCATGATCGCTGTCATCTGACCAGGCTCGACGGCGTTGGCTGCCGGGGCCGTGACGTGGGCGTCGACGTTGCCGACCGCGACGGCGATGCCCTCGGGCAGACCGGTCCAGTCGGCTGCCTCGGCGGAGAGACGTCCTGCCGCGGCTCCGAGCTGACCGATGGTGTGCTCGACCTTGTCGGAGACGAAGGAGCCGAAGTCGGGGTTGAGCGCCGAGAGGAACTCCTCGGAGGGGTACTGACCGTCCTGGTAGATGCCCTTGTACCCGGCTGTGCAGGCGTTGCGGACGTAGTCACCGCTGAGCTGCCACACGATCCAGTCAGCAGCCTCGACCCAGTGGTCCATGCGGTCGTAGACCTCGCGGTCCTCCTCGAGGATCTCGAGGCCCTTGGCGAACTCCCACTCGGAGGAGATGAGTCCGCCGTAGCGCGAGATCCAGGACTCGCCGCGGCTGTGCGCGAGCTCGTTGATACGGTCCGCCTGGCCCTGCGCGGCGTGGTGACGCCACAGCTTGACGTAGGCGTGGGGACGGTCGCCGAGCCCGTCGAGCTCGCAGAGCGGCGTGCCGTCGGAGGTCGTGGGGACCATGGTGCAGGCAGTGAAGTCTGTGCCGATGCCGATGATGTCGGCGACGTCGATCCCGTGGTCCGCCTGGGCCTGCGCGATGGCAGCAGGGACAGCGACCTTGAGGACGTCGACGTAGTCCTGAGGAACCTGGAGCGCCCAGTCGGGGGCGAGGGAGACGGGCGTGCCGGCCTCCCAGGCAGGGCCCGTGGTGAGCTGCCGGTCCATCACCGCGTGCGGGTACTCGTGCACCCCGGTGCCCAGCTCGGCTCCGTCGTGCACGCGCACGACGACAGCACGGCCAGAGAGAGTTCCGTAGTCCACGCCCACGACCAGGGCGCGCTGCGAGTCAGTCATTCGAAGCCTCGTTGCTTGTGAAGACGGCTGGACGACATCGACCACGACCGGACGAGCCACCCGACGTCGGGAGACAGGGGACGGAGCGCACGGGCTCCCGCCCGACTCCGCGCCGACGAGACCGGGTACCGGACCTGACCCCCTCGACTCAGTCATGTTAACGTTCACAATCACCGCAGCGCAAGAGCGCGGATGGCGGGTTCGACCCTCTGTGGTTCTCACGGTGGACCGGGCCCGTGATCCGGCCGCGCGGGGGCACTGGGGGCACTGGGGGCACTGGGGGCACGGAGTCTCCCGGTCACGCGATCACGCGTTCACAGCGTCAGGCGGAAACGCGGACACGGCGTCCGGCGGAAACGGCGTCACGGGGTCACTCGGTCACTCGGTCACGCGCTGATGCGAGAAACGTCACGCTCGAGCCTCAGAACATCCGGGTACGACAAGAGCCCACCCCTGTGAAGGGGTGGGCTCTTGTTGAATGGTTGTCCGGCGGCGACCTACTCTCCCACACAGTCTCCCGTGCAGTACCATCGGCGCAGAGGGGCTTAGCTTCCGGGTTCGGAATGGGACCGGGCGTTTCCCCCTCGCTATGACCGCCGTAACTCTATTGGGTTGTCAACCGGTTCTCGGCCGTTACCCGAGAACCGCACAGTGGACGCGTAGCACACAAAATTTTGAGTGTTATCAAGTTGTCGGCTTATTAGTACCGGTCAGCTCCGAGAGTCGTTAGTCCTCTCTTCCACATCCGGCCTATCTACCCAGTGGTCTGCTGGGAGCCTCTCGAGGGTCAAGCCCTCATGGAAACCTCATCTTGAAGCAGGCTTCCCGCTTAGATGCTTTCAGCGGTTATCCCTTCCGAACGTAGCCAACCAGCCGTGCTCCTGGCGGAACAACTGGCACACCAGAGGTTCGTCCGTCCCGGTCCTCTCGTACTAGGGACAGCCCTTCTCAAGTTTCCTGCGCGCGCAGCGGATAGGGACCGAACTGTCTCACGACGTTCTAAACCCAGCTCGCGTACCGCTTTAATGGGCGAACAGCCCAACCCTTGGGACCTACTCCAGCCCCAGGATGCGACGAGCCGACATCGAGGTGCCAAACCATGCCGTCGATATGGACTCTTGGGCAAGATCAGCCTGTTATCCCCGGGGTACCTTTTATCCGTTGAGCGACGGCGCTTCCACAAGCCACCGCCGGATCACTAGTTCCGACTTTCGTCCCTGCTCGACCTGTCAGTCTCACAGTCAAGCTCCCTTGTGCACTTGCACTCGACACCTGATTGCCAACCAGGCTGAGGGAACCTTTGAGCGCCTCCGTTACATTTTAGGAGGCAACCGCCCCAGTTAAACTACCCATCAGGCACTGTCCCTGATCCGGATTACGGACCGAGGTTAGATGTCCAGAGCGACCAGAGTGGTATTTCAACGTTGACTCCACGAACACTGGCGTGCCCGCTTCACAGTCTCCCACCTATCCTACACAAGCCGCACCGAACACCAATACCAAACTATAGTAAAGGTCCCGGGGTCTTTCCGTCCTGCTGCGCGTAACGAGCATCTTTACTCGTAGTGCAATTTCGCCGAGTTCACGGTTGAGACAGCGGAGAAGTCGTTACGCCATTCGTGCAGGTCGGAACTTACCCGACAAGGAATTTCGCTACCTTAGGATGGTTATAGTTACCACCGCCGTTTACTGGGGCTTAAATTCTGAGCTTCGCCTTGCGGCTAACCCGTCCTCTTAACCTTCCAGCACCGGGCAGGCGTCAGTCCGTATACATCGTCTTGCGACTTCGCACGGACCTGTGTTTTTAGTAAACAGTCGCTTCTCCCTGGTCTCTGCGGCCCTTGCACGCTCGGCCAGCTAGTGGCTTCACGCTCCGGGCCCCCCTTCTCCCGAAGTTACGGGGGCATTTTGCCGAGTTCCTTAACCATGATTCTCTCGATCGCCTTAGTATTCTCTACCTGATCACCTGAGTCGGTTTAGGGTACGGGCGGCTTGAACCTCGCGTCGAAGCTTTTCTCGGCAGCATAGGATCACCAAATCCCCACCTAGGGTGGGTCCCGTCAGATCTCAGGCTATATGAACAGCGGATTTGCCTACTGTTCGCCCTACGTCCTTAGACCGAGACAACCGTCGCTCGGCTTGGCTACCTTCCTGCGTCACTCCTGTTAATACGCTTACCTACTACAAGTTCGGGTCCCGCGCTCCCCTGAGTCCTCAGCCCCGAAGGGCCTGTGGACCAGGCTTGGGCGGTTAGCATCACC
Source organism: Sanguibacter biliveldensis (assembly GCF_033798665.1). Lineage (NCBI taxonomy): Bacteria > Bacillati > Actinomycetota > Actinomycetes > Micrococcales > Sanguibacteraceae > Sanguibacter > Sanguibacter biliveldensis. The sequence goes on along the minus strand of NZ_CP138359.1, from coordinate 794,796 downwards.
TGGCTCGGTATGGGCGGTTCTTCGCCGGTAGGAGAATATCAACTCCTTGTCCATCGACTACGCCTGTCGGCCTCGCCTTAGGTCCCGACTTACCCAGGGCGGATTAGCCTGGCCCTGGAACCCTTGATCATTCGGCGGACGGGTTTCTCACCCGTCTTTCGCTACTCATGCCTGCATTCTCACTCGTGTAGGCTCCACCACTGGGTTACCCCGCAGCTTCACTGCCCACACGACGCTCCCCTACCCATCCACACACCTGGACCACGAAGGCCTGGTTATTATGTGAATGCCACAGCTTCGGCGGTGTACTTGAGCCCCGCTACATTGTCGGCGCGGAATCACTTGACCAGTGAGCTATTACGCACTCTTTCAAGGGTGGCTGCTTCTAAGCCAACCTCCTGGTTGTCTGTGCAACTCCACATCCTTTCCCACTTAGCACACGCTTAGGGGCCTTAGCTGGTGGTCTGGGCTGTTTCCCTCTCGACTATGGAGCTTATCCCCCACAGTCTCACTCCCGCGCTCTCACTTACCGGCATTCGGAGTTTGGCTAACGTCAGTAACCTTGTAGGGCCCATCGGCTATCCAGTAGCTCTACCTCCGGCAAGAAACACGCGAGGCTGCACCTAAATGCATTTCGGGGAGAACCAGCTATCACGAAGTTTGATTGGCCTTTCACCCCTACCCACAGGTCATCCCCCCAGTTTTCAACCTAGGTGGGTTCGGTCCTCCACGCGGTCTTACCCGCGCTTCAACCTGCCCATGGGTAGATCACTTCGCTTCGGGTCTAGACCCAGCGACTCATTCGCCCTATTAAGACTCGCTTTCGCTACGGCTTCCCCACACGGGTTAACCTCGCCACTGAGCACTAACTCGCAGGCTCATTCTTCAAAAGGCACGCTGTCACCCCTGCTAAGGAGGCTCCAACGGATTGTAGGCACACGGTTTCAGGTACTATTTCACTCCCCTCCCGGGGTACTTTTCACCTTTCCCTCACGGTACTTGTCCGCTATCGGTCACTAGGTAGTATTTAGGCTTATGAAGTGGTCTTCACGGATTCACACGGGATTTCTCGGGCCCCGTGCTACTTGGGATCCCCTTCGGGAGGTCACGTCATTTCGTCTACGGGGGTCACACCCTCTACGCCGGGCCTTTCAATGCCCTTCGACTATAACGAGACTTTCTGACTCCCTGACAAGCCGGCAGACTCATCTGAAAGGTCCCACAACCCCGCCCATGCAACCCCTGCCGGGTATCACACATGAACGGTTTGGCCTCATCCGCTTTCGCTCGCCACTACTCACGGAATATCTCTTCCTGTCGGTACTGAGATGTTTCACTTCCCGACGTTCCCTCCACACACCCTATATATTCAGGTGCAGGTAACACGACATAACTCGTGCTGGGTTTCCCCATTCGGAAATCCTCGGATCACAGTTCGTTTGCCAACTCCCCGAGGCTTATCGCAGGCTACTACGTCCTTCATCGGCTCCTAGTGCCAAGGCATCCACCCTGTGCCCTTAAAAACTTGACAACAAAAAATTGCAAAGAACCAAAGATAAATCTTTGATCTTACAAAGATGCTCGCGTCCACTGTGCAGTTCTCAAGCTACGGACGATCCCACCCAACACCACCGCCTACCCCCGAGCAAAGCTCAAGAGCGGTTCAACTGGTTCAGGGTGACCCGTGTCGAAAGCAACCAACCCGATCCGCCACCACCCGAAGGTGCTAGCCGGCTTGGCGCCTGAAGTTCACTTGCGTACAAGACGCCCGTGCCTTCAGGACCCAACAGTGTGCTCATGTCCCCACCCTCACAAGCCACCCGTTCCAACCAGACGAAGCTGGTGTACTGAAGCGACCGCTCGAGGCGAGTCCTAGTCAATGTTCCACCCGTGAGCAACCACCCACACCCTCATTCGGAGTGTGGAAGTGGCCACCTGAACCCTGCCGGGGTAGTCCCCGACTCGAGCCAGTGTGTAGCTCCTTAGAAAGGAGGTGATCCAGCCGCACCTTCCGGTACGGCTACCTTGTTACGACTTAGTCCCAATCGCCAATCCCACCTTCGACGGCTCCATCCCACAAGGGGTTAGGCCACCGGCTTCGGGTGTTACCGACTTTCGTGACTTGACGGGCGGTGTGTACAAGGCCCGGGAACGTATTCACCGCAGCGTTGCTGATCTGCGATTACTAGCGACTCCGACTTCATGGGGTCGAGTTGCAGACCCCAATCCGAACTGAGACCGGCTTTTTGGGATTCGCTCCACCTCGCGGTATCGCAGCCCTTTGTACCGGCCATTGTAGCATGCGTGAAGCCCAAGACATAAGGGGCATGATGATTTGACGTCATCCCCACCTTCCTCCGAGTTGACCCCGGCAGTCTCCTATGAGTCCCCACCATAACGTGCTGGCAACATAGGACGAGGGTTGCGCTCGTTGCGGGACTTAACCCAACATCTCACGACACGAGCTGACGACAACCATGCACCACCTGTACACCAGTCCGAAGACGCACACATCTCTGCATGATTCCGGTGTATGTCAAGCCTTGGTAAGGTTCTTCGCGTTGCATCGAATTAATCCGCATGCTCCGCCGCTTGTGCGGGCCCCCGTCAATTCCTTTGAGTTTTAGCCTTGCGGCCGTACTCCCCAGGCGGGGCACTTAATGCGTTAGCTGCGGCGCGGAACTCGTGGAATGAGCCCCACACCTAGTGCCCAACGTTTACGGCATGGACTACCAGGGTATCTAATCCTGTTCGCTCCCCATGCTTTCGCTCCTCAGCGTCAGTAGTGGCCCAGTGACCTGCCTTCGCCATCGGTGTTCCTCCTGATATCTGCGCATTCCACCGCTACACCAGGAATTCCAGTCACCCCTACCACACTCTAGTCTGCCCGTACCCGATGCAAGCTCAAGGTTGAGCCTTGAGTTTTCACACCAGACGCGACAAACCGCCTACGAGCTCTTTACGCCCAATAATTCCGGACAACGCTTGCGCCCTACGTATTACCGCGGCTGCTGGCACGTAGTTAGCCGGCGCTTCTTCTGCAGGTACCGTCACTTTCGCTTCTTCCCTACTGAAAGAGGTTTACAACCCGAAGGCCTTCATCCCTCACGCGGCGTCGCTGCATCAGGCTTTCGCCCATTGTGCAATATTCCCCACTGCTGCCTCCCGTAGGAGTCTGGGCCGTGTCTCAGTCCCAGTGTGGCCGGTCGCCCTCTCAGGCCGGCTACCCGTCGACGCCTTGGTGAGCCATTACCTCACCAACAAGCTGATAGGCCGCGAGTCCATCCTTGACCGAAAAACTTTCCAGACGCCGACCATGCGGTCGCGTCTCGTATCCGGTATTAGCCCCGGTTTCCCGGAGTTATCCCAGAGTCAAGGGCAGGTTACTCACGTGTTACTCACCCGTTCGCCACTGATCAACCAGAGCAAGCTCTGATGTCACCGTTCGACTTGCATGTGTTAAGCACGCCGCCAGCGTTCGTCCTGAGCCAGGATCAAACTCTCCGTAAATGTTTGCTATCAACTGGCCGAAACCAGTTAACAACCATACGAAGCAAGCCTCCCTGCAAAGAGAGAACTTGATTAATCAAGGCTACAAACCGAAAACTTGCGTTTTCAATTCATACCAAATAAACCTTGCCACCAGACCAGCCCCGACCGAAAGGCCGAGCACCAATCCAAGACAAGGGGTCTTGGCATTGACTATTAAGCACACTGTTGAGTTCTCAAGGAGCGGACGCGCACCACCATCGAGCCATTCTCAGGCTCATCCGCATGGGGCTGCCGTTCAAGTTGACCTGTCGTTCTCCGGTCAGCCGTCCCCGCGACTAGCGCAGGTTCTTCCGGCCTGGAACAGGTTACCTCATGTCTTCGGAGTCGATGTCCAGACTGTGTCTGGCCTCGGTACTTCTCGATGAGGTTCGGTCACGCCCCGGGAACAGCCACTTCGCGGCGGCTCTTGCGAGCTTCGCAGTGGTGTCTGTGCCTCCCTGTCGGGCTGACATCCAGAACACTACGTTACGGATCGGGGACTTGGCCAATCCGGTACCAGTGACCCCGGTCACCCGCCACCGGAACGAGAGATCGGCGGGCACTCGGGCACTCGGGCACTCGGGCACTCGGGCACTCGGGCACTCGGGCACTCGGGCACAGCCGACCACGCCCCCTGGCAGGGAACGGTCAGACGGCCCGAGGGGCTGCGGTGCTCGCGCGCACCACGAGCTCGGGCACGAGCACAGCGTCTCCGACGGTCATGCCGTCGAGCAGGCCGCGGAGCGTCTCGATGATCTGGTGCCCCAGCGCGACGAAACCCGGGCGGACCGTCGTGAGCGGCGGGATGAAGTCCTCCGAGCCGGTGATGTCGTCGAAGCCGACCACCGAGACGTCGTGCGGCACGCGCATCCCTGCCTCGTGGAAGGCCCTGAGCAACCCCAGCGCCAGGTGGTCGTTCGCCGCGAAGACAGCGCTCGGCGCTCCTTCGGCAGCCATGCGCTGGCCGAGCTCGTAGCCGCACCCCGAGGTCCAGTCCCCCTCGACCACCTCTGGTACCCCCAGACCTCTGGCCCGCGACTGCTCGCGCCACCCCAGCACCCGCGCCTCCGCGTCCAACCAGCCCGCGGGCCCCGACACGTGCACGACGTCCCGGTGACCGAGACCTGCCAGGTGGTCGACCACGGCTCGCGCGCCGAGCACCTGGTCGACCGACACCGTGGTCACCGACTCGGGCGGGTCCGCGAGCGCAGCCACGACGACGACGGGGAGCTGCTCGTGCGCGGCGCGCACGGCGTCGACGACCTCGGCGTGCGGGGCGATCACCACGATGCCGTCGACCCCCTGCTGCATGAGGTGGTCGAGCGCGTCACGCATCGACTCCGCGTCGACGGTGCGCAAGGTCGCCACGGTGATGAAGTAGCCGGTCTCCCGCGCCGCCTCCTCGATCGCCACGAGGGTCTGCGACGGGCCGAAGGAGAACGAGCCCGTCGTGACCACCCCGACGGTGCCGGACCGCTGGGTCACCAGCGTCCGCGCGGCAGAGTTGCGGCGGTAGCCGAGGTCCGCGATCGCGGCGAGCACCTTCTCCCGGGTCTCGTCGCGCACGTTGGGGTGGTTGTTGAGCACCCTGGAGACCGTCTGGTGCGAGACACCGGCAGCGCGCGCGACGTCGTTCATGCCCGGTCGCCTGGTGCTCACCCGCATCAGAGGCCGAAGGCCGTCGCGAAGTTGACGAGCTCGGACGACGGGCCGACCGCGCGGATCGCGACGGTCCCGTTGGTCCACACCGCTGTCCCGGTCGTGCCGCCGGACGGGTAGTAGGACAGGGAGCCGGTGACCTCGCCACCGACGGTCACCTCTTCGGTCGTCGCGGGCTCACCGAGCTCGGCCGCGAGCGCCTGCGCTCCCGCGGTCGCCTGCTCGGCGTCCTCCCACTGTCCGACGGTGACGGTGAAGGCCGGGGTCCCGGACGCGGGGACCTCGGCAGCGGCGCTCTCGTCTGCCTCCTCTGCGGGTGCACCATCGGACGAGGAACCGTCCGAGGGGGCGGCGTCCGACGCTGCGTCTGCACCCTCGACCGGCGTGCCGTCCTCTCCGAGGACCTGGCCCGAGTACGTCACGGTCCAGGCCTCGAGAGCTCCGTCGAGGGTGTCGGTCGGCTCGACGGTCCCCAGGACGAACTGACGGACCGTCCCGGGGAGCGCCTGGACGAGCGCTGTCGCACCGGTCCTGTCGAGAGGCTCGGCCGTCGGGGTCGGGACGTCGATCGTCGTCGTGACCGTCTGGGCTGCAGGCTCTGCCTCGTCACCGGAGAGGAGAGCGAAGAGCACGACAGCCGCGACGACGATCGCGACCGCGCCACCGATGACGGCCCACAAGACCCAGGTACGCCGCCGGGTCTTGTCGTCTGGGCGTGTCCCGTCGGGCTCCGCGTCCAGGCCGTCGAGAGGGTGCGCACCAGGTGTCTCGTCGACAGCACCAGCGGCGCCCCCTGCACCTGCGGCGCGTCGGGCCGAGCGGGTGGGCTGCGCCGGGCTACGCGTCTCGGGCTGCGCGTCCTCGGCCGTGTCGCGCTCGGTCGCGTCGTCCGACGTGCGGCGGGCTGACAGCGCCTCGCTGTCCGGGTCCGTCGCGACCGCACCTGCACCGTCCGCACGACCGCGTCCACCGCGGCGGGGCGGAGGTGTCCAGGGGATGTCGGGCATGCCTGACGCGGGAGCCGGCTCGGCTGCCGCTGCGTCGGTCGTCGTGCGCGTGGCGTGCTCGCCTCGAGGGGGCTGGCCGGGGACTGCTGACCCGGTCTGCTCGTTCTCGGACATGGTGCTCCCTCGTGGCAGGCGCGGGTCGGACCCGGCGGTGCGCCGGAACCTGTCGGCCGGCGAGACGTGCAGATGACGAGGTCAGCCTACGGTCAGGGTCTGTCAGCGTGGTGGAGCCACGACGACGCCGGTCGCCCCGGGGGTGTCAGGGGGTGCCGTTACCGTTCTCGGCATGGCCACCACCACCAGGACCACGTCCTCCGCCGCCCGGGCGACCCGTCCGGGCTACCGCTGCTCCGAGTGCGGCTGGACCACGTCCAAGTGGGTCGGCCGCTGCGGGGAGTGCCAGGAGTGGGGCACCGTGGCCGAGACGGCCGCAGCCGCGTCCGGGCCCAAGACCGTGGCGTCCGCACCGACCCGTTCTGTCGCGCAGCCGATCGGCGAGATCGACGTCGACACCGCACAGGCGTCCCCGACAGGCATCAGCGAGTTCGACCGTGTCCTCGGCGGCGGGATCGTCCCCGGCGCCGTGGTGCTCCTCGCCGGTGAGCCCGGCGTCGGCAAGTCGACCCTGCTGCTCGACGTCGCGAGCACGACCGCCCGCGCGGGTCGCAAGGTCCTGTACATCACGGGCGAGGAGTCCGCGGGGCAGGTGCGGCTGCGCGCCGAGCGGATCGACGCCCTCGCCCCGAGCCTGCTGCTCGCGGCAGAGACCGACCTCGGGCAGGTCCTCGGCCAGATCGAGGCGACCGACCCCGACCTGCTGATCGTCGACTCGGTCCAGACGATCGCGTCAGCCCAGGTGGACGGCTCACCCGGCGGTGTCAGCCAGGTCCGGGAGGTCGCCGGCGCGCTGATCGCCGCAGCCAAGGGACGCAACATGCCTGTCGTGCTCGTCGGGCACGTCACCAAGGACGGCTCGGTCGCCGGGCCGCGCACCCTCGAGCACCTGGTCGACGTGGTGCTGCAGTTCGAGGGTGACCGCCACTCGCGTCTGCGCATGGTGCGGGCCGTCAAGAACAGGTACGGACCGACCGACGAGGTCGGCTGCTTCGAGCTCACCGAGGACGGCATCACCGGTCTCGCCGACCCGAGCGGCCTGTTCTTGTCGCACATCAACCTGGCCGTACCGGGGACCTGCGTGACCGTCACCCTCGAGGGCCGCCGACCGTTGGCCCTCGAGATCCAGTCGCTGGTGGTCGCGAGCCCGCTCGCCAACCCGCGGCGGACCACGAGCGGGATCGACTCGAGCAGGCTCGCGATGATCCTCGCCGTGATCCACCGCCACCTCGGCGCCCGGCTGACGGACGCCGACGTGTACGTCTCGACCATCGGCGGCGCACGGGTCACGGAGCCCGCGGCCGACCTCGCGATCGCCCTGGCGACGCTCAGCGCGCTCGAGAACAAGCCTGTGCCCGTCGGGACCATCGCGATCGGAGAGGTCGGTCTGGCTGGCGAGCTGCGCGCGGTCGCCGGGATCTCACGCCGGCTCAGCGAGGCCGCCAGGCTCGGTTTCACCCGCGCCGTCGTGCCTCCAGGCACGTCCGGGCCTGCGCCCGCAGGCATGACGCTGCTGCCCGCCGCGAACCTGGCCGAGGCCGTCCAACGCACCCAGCAGAGCCTCCTGCCGCAGACGCGTCCTGACGCGTAAGATCGCCCCGTGGCCAACTCCCCCGCGCACGTCGACGAGCTTCTCCGCGAGACCCTGGCCGCCGTGGCGCCAGGGACCGAGCTGCGGGACGGGCTAGAACGCATCCTCCGCGGCCGGACCGGCGCGCTCGTCGTGCTCGGCTTCGACGAGACCGTCGAGACGATGAGCTCAGGCGGCTTCGCCCTAGACGTCGAGTTCTCGGCCACCCGCCTGCGTGAGCTCGCCAAGATGGACGGTGCGATCGTCATGGACCGCGAGGCCAGCCGGATCTTGCGGGCCGCCGTGCAGCTCCTTCCCGACCCGTCGATCGAGACCACAGAGTCGGGCACCCGGCACCGCACCGCCGAGCGGGTCGCGAAGCAGACCGGCTTCCCCGTGATCTCCGTCAGCCAGTCCATGCGCATCGTCGCCCTGTACGTCGGCGGCTCCCGCTACGTGCTCGAGGACCCTGACACGATCCTGTCCCGCGCGAACCAGGCGCTCGCGACCCTCGAGCGCTACAAGGCTCGCCTGGACGAGGTCAGCGGCACCCTCTCAGCACTCGAGATCGAAGACCTCGTCACCGTCCGTGACGTCTGCGCCGTCGTGCAGCGTCTCGAGATGGTCGGACGCATCTCCGAGGAGATCGCCGGCTACGTCGTCGAGCTCGGCACCGAGGGACGTCTGCTCGCGCTGCAGCTCGACGAGCTCATCGGCGGGCTCGGGTCGGACCGGGAGTTCGTCATCCGTGACTACGTCGAGGTCGGGCGCAAGGACCACTCCGTCCAGGACGTGCTCGCGAGCCTCGCGGTCCTCGACTCGACCGAGCTCCTCGACCTCGGGCTCATCGGCCGCGTGCTCGGTCTGCCCGGCGGCGGCGAGGCGCTCGACGCTGCTGTCGCGCCGCACGGGTACCGCCTGCTCGCCAAGGTGCCCCGACTGCCAAGCACGATCGTCGCCCGTCTCGTCAGCCACTTCGGCGGTCTGCAGAAGCTCCTCGCGGCCACTGTCGAAGACCTCATGGTCGTCGACGGCGTCGGCGAGCAGCGCGCACGCTCGGTCCGAGAGGGTCTGTCCAGGCTCGCAGAGTCCAGCATCCTCGAGCGCTACGTCTGACCTGGGTGCAGCCACCGGCCCGCTTTGACCCGGCCCTGCACAGCTCCTGAGCAGCGCGCCGAGCCGAGAGGCCAGACCGTCGTCAGCCGACGGTGAAGACCAGCGGCTCGGTCGCGGTCGTCGAGGTCGTGACTGTCGCCTGGTAGGTCCCTGCCCCGATCGGCGGGAGGTCGGCGGGGCACTCGGGGGCAGAACGGTTCGTCGCCCACTCGATGGTGCTCACGTCGGAGCTGCCGGAGTCGAGCAGCAGCAGCCTCGGGTCACCGGGCTCGCAGTCGGCGCTCGACCAGATCCTGTCGGCTCCGGAGGTCACGACCAGCTGGGCCGCCGTCCGGCCCGCGTCGATCGTGCACGGTGCCTCGCCGACGTTCGTGAGGGTCAGCGTGAAGACCGCGGTCTGGCCGAGGGCGTACGCCCCGGCGTCGGAGGCGAGCTCGACGGCGAGACCCTCTGCGCTGCACTCCGCAGGGGTGGCGGGGTCGGATGTCGGTTCGGCGGCCGCCTCGGAGGTCGCCGGGGCTGGGTCCGGGGTGTCGTCGGTCCCGCCCCCGCCGAGAGCACCGGCGATGGCTCGGATGCCGAAGGCGATCCCGGCGACGACGACGGCGAGCACGAGGAGCACCACCGCCCACCGCACGACCAGGACCCTCGGGCTGGGGCGTCCGCTGCCTGTGGGACGGGGTGCGCGCGGCCCCTGCCCACCGGGCCCTCGTCCACCAGGACCAGCTGCGGGACCGGCACCGGTCCGCGCGGCGTGCGGGACCCCGGGTCGCGAACCGCCGGGCCTGCCTGAGCGAGAGTCGTCAGGGCGCGGGCTGCCGTCCTGGGGGTGCTGCCGGCCTTCGTGCTCCATGCGTGTGAACCACCCTCGTCTGCCAGCCCGACCACGGATCTCGCCACGCGGCGTCGGCCCACCGTACGGGGACGCGACACTGCGGCGACGACTGCTGAGAACTACCATATGCGGCGCGACCTCGTCACGCGGGCCGCGACCCGCGACCGGACGCCACCGGGGCCCAGCAGCCGGTGGCCCGTGCACCACCTAGCCGAGACCGAGGACATGACCGCACCAGACAGCGTCGCCCCGGCCCTGGTCGCCGAGCTCCAGGAGACTCTCGGCGACTGGTTCGAGCGCACAGCGCGCCCGCTCCCGTGGCGTTCCCCCGACCGGACCCCGTGGGGTGTCCTGGTCAGCGAGGTCATGTCTCAGCAGACCCCCGTCGCGCGGGTGGCTCCGGTCTGGCTGGAGTGGATGGAGCGGTGGCCGACACCCGCAGCCTTCGCGGCGGCCTCGACGGCCGACGTCCTGCGTGCCTGGGGACGGCTCGGCTACCCACGACGCGCGCTGCGCCTGCAGGAGTGCGCCAGAGCCGTGGTCGAGCGTCACGACGGCGAGGTACCCGAGGACGAGGCTCTGCTGCTCGCCCTCCCCGGGGTCGGTGCCTACACGGCTGCGGCCGTCATGGCCTTCGCCTTCGGGCGACGGTCAGTGGTCGTCGACACCAACGTGCGCAGGGTCCTGGCCCGCACCCTCGGCGGCGATGCGCTGCCGATGCCCGCGCTGACGGCTGCCGAGTCTGCGCGGGCCGCGCGGGTCGCCCCGGTCTCCGACGACGACGCCGCGCTCTGGGCAGCCTCGTCGATGGAGCTCGGCGCTGTCGTCTGCACGGCGCGCACCCCCTCGTGCGACAGCTGCCCGGTGAGCCACCTGTGCGCCTGGCGGGCGGCGGGCTACCCGCCCGACGAGCACGCCGGGCGCAGGCGCACCCAGGCGTGGAAGGGCACGGACCGGCAGGCCCGCGGCACCGTGATGGGCGCGCTGCGCGCCGCGCACGGTCCTGTCGCGCGGGCGGTCCTGGACGACCTGTGGCCTGACGCGGCTCAGCTGGGGCGGTGTCTCGCCTCGCTCGTCGAAGACGGTCTGGTCGAGCAGTGCGACGCGGACCTCTCAGGAGGCCCGGACGGACGCGCTCCCAGGCGCGACGCCGGCGCAGCTCAGGTGTACAGGCTGCCCGCCTGACACGACCCGTCGCGCCGGGGGAACGGGCGGCGGCTCCCGGCCTCCGGGGCACGTTCGGCCCTGGTCGGTCCCGCTCCTGCCCTGCCCTGCCCTGCCCTGCCCTGCCCTGCCCTGCCCTGCCCTGCCCTGCCCTGGTCAGCCGTGCCCTCTCCTGGTCAGCCCTGCACTGCCCCGCCCTGTCCTGGTCGGTGCTGCTCTGCCCAGGCCTTTCTTCGTCAGCCCTACAGCTCGATGAGCATCCGGCTGTTGCCCAGGGTGTTGGGCTTCACGCGGGCGAGGTCGAGGAACTCGGCGATGCCGTCGTCGTGCGAGCGCAGGAGCTCGGCGTACACCGCAGGGTCGACCGGTGTGCCCTCGATCTCGTGGAAGCCGTGGCGGACGAAGAAGTCGACCTCGAAGGTCAGGCAGAACACCCGACGCAGACCGAGCGTCCGAGCGCGGGCCAGCAGCTCGTCGACGAGGGCGTGGCCGAGCCCGCTGCCGTGCATCTCGGGCGCGACGGCTAGCGTGCGGATCTCGGCGAGGTCCTCCCACATGACGTGGAGCGCCCCGCAGCCGACCAGGCGCGGCTGGTCGACCGGTCCGGCCTCGGCGACGACGAACTCCTGGACCGACTCGTAGTACGCGACAGCCTCCTTCTCGACGAGGATCCGGCGCTGCGCGTAGGGCTCGACGAGCGCGCGGATGTGCCGCACGTCGGAGGGGCGCGCAGCTCGGACTGTCGCGGTCTGCGTCGGGGGTGCAGGAGTCACGCGGACAACCTACGCCCATACTCAATCGACTGCATACTTATCCACCTGACGGTCACCCGGCCACGTCCTGGTCGCGCTCCGCCTGCTCGGGGGGGTGCGAGGACCCCGGTCTCCCCCTCCGCCATCCGCGAGACCCAGCGCTCCCCCGCTCAGGCGTCGGCGAGACCCAGCGCTCCCCCGGTCAGCCGTGCGCGAGGTCCTGCGTCTCCCCGCTCAGTCGTCCTCGAGCAGCTTGGTCGCCGTCACCTCGTCGACGATGAGGTGCGTGACGACCCGGGCACGCAGCGCGGCCCGCAGCGGCACCACCTTGTTGTCGCCCGCGACGGCGCACACCCTCCGCGGCACACGACGCAGCTCGCTCGGCGAGGGCCCTGTCGCCCGGGCGTTGAGCGCGACGTCCTTGTACGTCCCGTCCTCCCGCAAGAACACCGTGCAGACGTCCCCGACGACACCCTCGTGGTCGAGCACGGCGACGTCGCTCGCCTCGAGGTACCCGGCCGTGTAGACGTGGCTCGGCAACCCGCCCGACAGCGCGCCGACCGAGAACAGCGCGATGTCTGCCCGCCGTTGCTGGGCGAGCACCCTGCGCACGGAGCGCTCGCGCCACATGGCCTCTTTCGTCTCGGCGTAGTCGAAGAACGCCGGCACTGGGAAATAGTGCACGTGGGCGTCGAAGGCCTTGCCGAACTCCGCGATGAGGTCTCCGGCGTACTCGACACCCGAGGTCCGGGTGTTCGCCGCACCGTTGAGCTGGACGACGGCGCTCCCCCGCGTCGTCTTGCGCGGCAGGTTCCGGGCGATCGCGCTGAGCGTCGTGCCCCAGGCCACGGCGAGGATCATGTTGGAGTCGAACCAGGTGCCGATCAGGCGCGCCGTCGTCAGTGCCACCTGCTCGAGCCTCTCGACCTCGCTGTTGTGGTCGGGAACTGCGACGACGTAGGCCTCGATGCCGTAGACCTCACGGATCTTCTGCCCCAGGCTCGGCGCGTTGGAGTGCGTCGGGCGCAGCGTGATCTCGACGAGCCCGGTCTCGCGGGCGTGCTTGACCATCCTGGAGACCGTCGACCTCGACGTGCCGAGGTGCTTGGCGATGGTCTCCATCGTGAGGTCCTGCAGGTAGTACATGGACGCAGCCCTCAAGACGTCCTTGTCTCGAACCGCCATAGCGCAAACTCCCTCGTGAGACGACCCTTGCACCCGCCGGTGCACATATGTGCATCCAGGTTGCGCGAACGTTCTGACAGTGTGACCTTAGTCCTAGCCGTAGTGCGAGTCGAAAGGTCATCCATGTCCACGTCCGGAACGTCGTCCAAGCTCACCCCGCAGAGCCGAGCACAGTCGCTCGACGCCCTCCGCGCGAGCGCCGAGGGAGAACCTCTCGATGTCCTCGTCATCGGTGGTGGCGTCACCGGCGCTGGCATCGCGCTCGACGCCGTGACGCGTGGACTCACCACAGCCGTCGTCGAGTCCCAGGACTGGGCGGCAGGCACCTCGAGCCGCTCGAGCAAGCTCGTGCACGGTGGCCTGCGCTACCTGCAGATGCTCGACTTCAACCTCGTCCACGAGGCGCTGACCGAGCGCGACCTGCTCATCAAGAAGCTGGCCCCGCACCTCGTCAAGCCCGTCTCCTTCCTCTACCCGCTCGAGCACAGGGTGTGGGAGCGCGGGTACGTCGGCGCGGGCATCATGCTCTACGACACCCTCGCGAGCCTCATCCCGGGCAAGCGCGCGCTGCCGTTCCACAAGCACGTGTCCCGCAAGGGCATGGAGCGCCTGTTCCCGGACCTGCGCCACGACGCCGCAGTCGGAGCCGTCCGTTACTGGGACGGCTCGGTCGACGACGCACGTCTCGTCTCGACCCTCATCCGCACCGCAGCGTCCTACGGCGCGAGCGCCGCGTCCCGCACGCAGGTCGTCGAGCTCACCAAGGACCCGAGCGGCCGTGTCGACGGTGCCGTGCTCAAGGACCTCGAGACCGGTGACACCTTCCCGGTCAAGGCCCGCAACGTCATCAACGCGACGGGCGTGTGGACCGAGGAGACCGAGGCTCTCGCCGGCGGGACCGGCGGTCTGCGCGTGCTCGCCTCGAAGGGCGTCCACATCGTCGTCCCGCGCGAGCGCATCAAGGGCACCGTCGGGCTGATCCTGCAGACCGAGAAGAGCGTGCTCTTCGTCATCCCGTGGTCGCGCTACTGGGTCATCGGCACCACGGACACCCCGTGGAAGCAGGAGCTCCAGCACCCCGTCGCAACCGCTGCGGACATCGACTACGTGCTCGATCACGCCAACGCCGTGCTCGCCGACCCGCTCACCCGTGACGACATCATCGGCACGTGGGCCGGTCTGCGCCCGCTGCTCCAGCCGGGCACCAAGGAGGGCACCTCGTCCGCCAAGGTCTCCCGCGAGCACACCGTGGCCTCGCCCGTCCCCGGCCTGACGGTCATCGCGGGCGGAAAGCTCACGACGTACCGCGTCATGGCAGAGGACGCCGTCGACTTCGCCCTCGGCGAGGGCGCCAAGGCCCGTCCGTCCATCACGACCGAGGTGCCGCTGCTCGGCGCCGTCGGCCTCGACGTCCAGCAGAACTGGGGCCGCCGCTACGCCGCCACCTACGGGTGGACCCCGGCGCTCGTCGACCACCTCCTGCACCGCTACGGCTCGCTGCTCTCCGACATCGTCGAGCTCTGCGAGTCCGACCCGGAGATGGCCAAGCCTCTGCAGCACGCCCCGGCGTACCTGCGGGCCGAGATCGCGTACGCGGTCAGCCACGAGGGCGTCCTGCACCTCGAGGACATCATGCTGCACCGCACCCGTCTCAACTACGAGGTCGCCGACCGCGGTGTCGCCGCCCTCGAGGAGATCTCGCAGATCGCCGCTGCCGGACTCGGCTGGGACGAGGAGACCCGCCTCGCCGAGGTGGCCTCGTACACGGCTCGCGCCGAGGCCGAGGCCGCTGCCGAGCACGACCTCGACGACGCTGCCGCCGAGCGCACCCGCCTCGCGGCCACGGACGTCACCCCGATGACCGCGCTCTCCTCCTGACAACCCTGTGGTGCGGCGGACCTGCTCGGTCCGCCGCACCTCTCAGCGCTACTCCCCGATCTGCCAGGGTCGGCGACGACCCTGGCCGCACCACACCTCCACAGCACGACCTCGGACGCAGAGCCGCTCCGAGGAGCCCGGGACGCAGCAGTCCCTGACACATGAGGACACGACATGAATTTCTCCGCTGGTGAAGTCTTCGCATCAGAAGTCGTCGGAACCGCACTCTTGATCCTGCTCGGTGCAGGCGTCGTCGCCAACGTCATCCTCCCCAAGACCAAGGGGTTCGCAGGCGGCACGCTGATGATCAACTTCGGCTGGGGCCTCGCGGTCTTCACAGGTGTCTACGCCTCGTGGAAGTCCGGAGCCCACCTCAACCCCGCCGTGACCATCGGCATCATGACCAACGGCCAGGACACGTTCGCCCCCGACGGCCTGCCGGTCAACTTCGGCAACATGCTCCTCTACCTCGCCGCCCAGATGATCGGTGCCGTCATCGGTGCCGTCCTCGCCTTCCTCGCGTACAAGAACCACTTCGACCTCGAGGCTCCTGCAGCCACCAAGCTCGGCGTGTTCTCGACGGGCCCGGAGATCCGGTCCTACACGTGGAACTTCATCACGGAGGTCATCGCGACCTTCGTCCTCGTCTTCACCATCCTCAACTTCGGCAACACCCCGAGCGAGCTCGGTCCGCTCGCTGTCGCGCTGCTGGTGGTCGGCATCGGTGCGAGCCTCGGTGGCCCGACCGGGTACGCCATCAACCCGGCTCGTGACCTCGGCCCGCGCATCGCCCACGCCTTCCTGCCCATCAAGGGCAAGGGTGGCAGCGACTGGTCTTACGCCTGGGTGCCCGTCGTCGGCCCGCTCGTCGGTGGCGCGCTCGCCGGTCTCGCCGCGACGGCGATGGCCTGAGCCGATCCACCTGCGGGTGGCCGCGCACGACCCCGGCCACCCGCACCCCTCCTCTCGCTCTTCCGGGACACCGCACGACCCGTCCGTCTCGACCGCACACCGAAGTGAAGGACTCACCTCATGACCGAGCAGTACGTACTCGCCATCGACCAGGGCACCACGAGCTCGCGTGCCATCGTCTTCAAGCACAACGGCACCATCCACTCCTCCGGGCAGCTCGAGCACGACCAGATCTTCCCGCGGGCTGGCTGGGTCGAGCACAACCCGGAGCAGATCTGGAACAACGTCCGCGAGGCTGTCGGCCTGGCGCTCACCCGCGGCAACCTCACGCACGACGACATCGCCGCCGTCGGCATCACCAACCAGCGCGAGACCGCTGTGGTGTGGGACCGGAACACCGGCAAGCCCGTCTACAACGCGATCGTCTGGCAGGACACCCGCACGCAGAAGATCGTCGACGAGCTCGGCGGCGAAGAGGGCGCAGACAAGTACAAGGCGATCGTCGGCCTCCCCCTCGCGACCTACTTCTCGGGCCCGAAGGTCAAGTGGATCCTCGACAACGTCGAGGGTGCCCGCGAGGCGGCCGAGCGCGGCGACCTGATGTTCGGCAACACCGACTCCTGGGTGCTGTGGAACATGACCGGCGGGACAGAGGGCGGCGTTCACCTGACCGACGTCACCAACGCGTCGCGCACCATGCTGATGAACATCGACTCGCTCACCTGGAACGAGGACATCGCGAAGGACATGGGCATCCCGATGTCCATGCTCCCCGAGATCCGCTCCTCCTCCGAGGTCTACGGCACCGGCCGCGCACGCGGTATGGTCCCCGGCGTCCCGATCGCCGGCATCCTCGGCGACCAGCAGGCGGCGACCTTCGGCCAGGCCTGCTTCGAGAAGGGCACGGCCAAGAACACCTACGGCACCGGCAACTTCATGCTGCTCAACACGGGCACCGAGCCCGTGCACAGCAAGAACGGCCTGCTGACCACGGTCTGCTACAAGATCGGCGACGCCCCGCAGGTCTACGCGCTCGAGGGCTCGATCGCCGTGACAGGCTCGCTCATCCAGTGGATGAGCGACAACCTCGGCATGTTCGAAGAGGCCAAGGACGTCGAGTACTACGCGAGCAAGGTCGACGACAACGGTGGCGCGTACTTCGTGCCTGCGTTCTCCGGCCTCTTCGCTCCGTACTGGCGCCCGGACGCCCGCGGTGCGCTCGTCGGCCTCACCCGGTTCGTCAACAAGAACCACATCGCCCGCGCGGCCCTCGAGGCCACGGCCTTCCAGACCCGCGAGGTCCTCGACGCCATGAACGCCGACTCGGGCGTGGACCTCACCGAGCTCAAGGTCGACGGCGGCATGGTCGCCAACGAGCTGCTCATGCAGTTCCAGGCCGACATCCTCGACGTCGACGTGGTCCGCCCGCAGGTCGCCGAGACCACCGCTCTCGGTGCCGCCTACGCGGCCGGCATCGCGGTCGGCTTCTGGAACGGCGAGCAGGACGTCATCGACAACTGGGCCGAGGACAAGCGCTGGTCGTCGACGATGGAGAGCTCCGAGCGCGACCGCCAGTACCGCCTGTGGAAGAAGGCTGTCTCGAAGACCCTCGACTGGGTCGACGAGGACGTCGTCTGACCCGACGCACGACCGGACCCTCTCTGCGGTCTGAGGCACGACAGACGCCCGGCGTCTGGTGGGATCTCTCCCGCCGGGCGCCGGGCGTCGTCGTGCGATCAGAGGGGCGACGAGGCCGATCACGTAGACCCGCACGGCATAGGCTGTCCGGACCGACAGCACCTCAGCCTCCTGGAGCCCTCCCCCGTGACGAGCGTCAGCTATACGATCCCCGGCCTGCACGTGACCGACCACGAGGCCGAGGTACCGCTCGACTGGGCGTCGCCCGACGACGGCCGGACGCTCACGGTCTTCGCGCGCGAGCTCGTCGCACCGTCCCGACGGCACGACGACCTGCCGCTCGTGGTCTTCCTCCAGGGCGGGCCTGGCGGCAAGGGCCCGCGTCCGACCGCAGCCGACGGCTGGGTCGGGCAGATGCTCGCGACCCACCGGGTCGTGCTGCTCGACCAACGTGGCACGGGCCGGTCGAGCGCCGTGCGCGGCGCGGCGCTGGCGGCGCTCGGAACCCCGACCGAGCAGGCCGCGTACCTCGCGCACTTCCGTGCCGACTCGATCGTCGACGACGCCGAGCACCTCCGGAAGACCGTCTACGGCGGTCGGCGATGGGCGACGATCGGGCAGAGCTACGGGGGTTTCCTCACCCTGACCTACCTCTCCAGGGCACCGCACGCGCTGACCGCCTGCTACGTCACCGGCGGCCTGCCGAGCGTCTGGCCGGATGCCCACGAGGTCTACAGGCGGACGTACCCGCGGACGGCCGCGAAGAACGCCCAGTACTACGAGCGCTTCCCGCAGGACGTCGAGAGGATCGCGCGCATCGCGGACAGGCTCGACGCCGGGGACGTCCGTCTGCCCGACGGCGACGTGCTGAGCACCCGGCGCTTCCAGACCCTCGGCATGGACTTCGGCATGAAGCCCGGCTTCGAGCGGGTGCACTGGCTCGTCGACGAGGCCTTCGACCGTGGGTCTGACGACCTGAGCGACACCTTCCTCGAGGCCGTCATGGACCTCACCTCGTACAGGTCGCGCCCGCTCTACGCAGTCCTGCACGAGTCCATCTACGCCTCGGGAGAGGCGACGACGGGCTGGGCCGCGCACACGGTGCGCGCCGAGCACCCGGCCTTCGACCCGTCAGCCCGGCCGCTGCTCTTCAGCGGCGAGATGATCTACCCGTGGATGTTCGAGGAGATCTCCGGGCTGCGCCCCTTCCAGGCCGCCGCGGAAGAGCTCGCGGCGCGCAGCTCCTGGACGACTCTCTACGACCCTGACGTCCTCGCGTCGAACGAGGTCCTGGTCGCCGCGGCGGTCTACCACGACGACATGTTCGTCGACGCACAGCTCTCGCTCGCGACGGCCGCGCACGTCGGCTCTGTGCAGACGTGGGTGACGAACGAGTTCGAGCACGACGGCCTGCGCACCGGTGACGTGCTGAGCCGGCTGGTCCGACTCGTGGCCGACCAGGGCGGGCCGCGGCCAGAGACGGACGAGCCGTCCTCGGTCCGAGGCGCGAGGCACCTGTGACCCCCGACCTCGTCGTCGTCGGAGCCGGGTTCTTCGGTCTGACCGTCGCCGAGCGGATCGCCGAGGAGCACGGCCTCAAGGTCCTCGTCGTCGACCGCCGTCACCATGTGGGCGGCAACGCCTACTCGGAGGTCGAGGCGCAGACCGGGATCGAGGTGCACCGCTACGGCGCCCACCTCTTCCACACCTCGAACGAGCGCGTGTGGGAGTACGTCAACAGGTTCACCTCGTTCACGGACTACGAGCACAGGGTGTACACCACGCACCGCGGCGAGGTGTTCCCGATGCCGATCAACCTCGGCACGATCAACCAGTTCTTCCGCTCCGCGCACGGGCCGCAGGCTGCGCGCGACCTGCTCCTCGAGCAGGCCGCCGAGCTCGGCGGCAAGAGGCCGGAGAACCTCGACGAGCAGGGGATCTCGCTCGTCGGGCGCCCGCTGTACGAGGCGTTCATCCGTGAGTACACGGCCAAGCAGTGGCAGACGGACCCCAAGGACCTTCCGGCGAGCATCATCTCGCGCCTGCCCGTGCGCTACACGTACGACAACCGCTATTTCTCGGACACCCACGAAGGTCTGCCGACAGACGGGTACACCCGCTGGATCGAGCGGATGGCCGACCACAAGAACATCGAGGTCCGTCTGGACGTCGACTTCTTCGACGAGTCGCAGCCTGTCAACAAGAAGAATGTCGTCGGCAACGTGCCCGTGGTCTACACGGGCCCCGTCGACCGCTACTTCGACTTCGCGGAGGGCGACCTCTCATGGCGCACCCTCGACTTCGAGGAGGAGGTGCTCCAGGTCGGCGACTTCCAGGGGACCTCGGTGATGAACTACGCGGACGCCGACGTGCCGTACACGCGCATCCACGAGTTCCGCCACTTCCACCCCGAGCGGGACTACCCGAAGGACACGACCGTGATCGTGCGTGAGTTCTCGCGCTTCGCGGAGAAGACCGACGAGCCGTACTACCCGATCAGCACCGCGGCCGACCGTGAGCGCCTGCTCGCCTACCGCGACCTCGCCGCGGGCGAGAAGGACGTCTTCTTCGGCGGGCGTCTGGGGACCTACCAGTACCTCGACATGCACATGGCGATCGGTTCGGCGCTCTCGATGGTCGACAACCAGCTCACGCAGACCTACGGCTCCGCCTGACCCGCTCTGACCCGGACCTCGGTCTGACGAGCGCCTGTCCGCGCAGACGAGATCGGCGGGTGGCGTGACGACCAAGAGGTCGCCCCACCACCCGCCGACGGTCGGGTCCGCGCCGAGGCGGCGGGTCGGGCTACTTCGCGTGGGCGCCGGTGTGCGCCTCGTGCTTCGGCTCGTGGTGCGTCTCCGTGCGGGCCTCGAGGGACGCGCCCTCGATGTCGACGTTCGGCAGAGCCTTGTCGAGCCAGCGCGGCAGCCACCAGGCGGACTTGCCGAGGAGCGCCATGACGGCCGGGATCATCGTCATGCGCACGACGAGGGCGTCGACCGCGATGCCGAAGCCGAGCGCGAAGGCGATCGGACCGATGGTCGTGTTGCCCGAGAACACGAAGCTCGCGAAGACAGCGATCATGATGAGCGCGGCGGCGAGCACCACCCGCGCACCGTGGGCGTAGCCCGACCGCACGGCCTGCATGGCACCGGCACCGTGCGTGAAGTCCTCCCGCATGCGGGAGACCAGGAACACCTGGTAGTCCATCGCGAGGCCGAAGAGCACACCCACGAGCAGGACGGGCATGAAGCTCAGCAGCGGCGCCGGGGTCGCGACGCTGAACACGTCAGCCAACCAGCCCCACTGGTACACGGCCGTGGTCGCACCGAAGGCTGCGGCGACGGTGAGCAGGAACCCGAGGACCGCGGTGACCGGGACGAGCAGCGAGCGGAAGGCGACCAGCAGCAGGATGATCGCGAGGCCCACGACGATCGCGAGGAACAGCGGCAGAGCGTCCGCGAGCTTCTCGGTGACGTCGATGTTGGCCGCGGCCGCGCCGGTGACCCACACGTCGGCCCCGGTGGCCTCCTCGACGGCGCCGCGCAGGTCGCGGATGTCGTGGACGACCTCCGCGGTCTCCTCGGCGTTCGGTCCCGTCGTCGGGATCACCGTGATGATCGCGGCGTCGGCCTGCGGGGTTCCCGGGGCGGCCTCCATGCCCTCGACGGCCCCGTTGGGGATCGCCGGTGCGACGGCGGCGACGTTCGCGACGCCCTCGAGCGCAGCCGACATCTGGGCCATCGCGGCGGGCAGCGCGTCAGGGTCGGACTCTGCGTCGAGGAGCACGACGAGCGGTCCGTTGATCCCGGGGCCGAAGCCCTCGGCCAGCAGGTCGTAGGCCTGGCGGTCGTGCGAGGTGGCCTGCTCCTGGCCGGCGTCGGGCAGCCCCAGGCGCATGGACGTCGCGGGGAGCGCGACCGTCCCGAGGAGCAGCACCCCGACCAGCAGCGTCCACACCGGGTGCGTGGTGACGAAGGTGCCCCAGCGGTTCTCGGCCTTGGTCGAGCGCTGGGCACGAGCGGCAGCCCGGCCCTTCGGGATGAGCCTGTCGCCGGCGAAGCCCATGATCGCGGGCAGCAGAGTGGTGGCGATGAGCACAGCGATGGCGACTGTCGCGGCGGCTGCGAGACCCATGGTGGCGAGGAACGGGATCCCGGTGACGGAGAGTCCGGCAAGGGCGATGACGACGGTCAGACCTGCGAAGACGACCGCGGACCCAGCGGTGCCGACCGCACGGCCTGCGGACTCTGCCGGGGGGATGCCCTCGGCCAGCTGCTGACGGTGCCTGGAGAGCAGGAACAGCGCGTAGTCGATCCCGACGGCCAGGCCCAGCATGAGTGCGAGCGTCAGCGTCGCCGACGAGATCGTGACGACGGCCGAGAGCGAGAGGACACCGGCGACGCCGATGCCCACACCCAGCAGCGCGGTGAGGATGGGCATCCCGGCGGCGAGCAGCGAGCCGAAGGTGACGAGCAGGACGAGCAGCGCGACGACCACGCCGACGAGCTCGGTCGGTCCGAGGAGCTCGAGCGGCTCGGTGAACGGGCCACCCGCGACGGCGACCGTGAAGCCGTCGTCGCTGAGCGTGCTCTCGGCCGAGGCGATGGTGTCGAGGGTCGCGTCGCTCACGTCGTCCGCGGGGACCGTGAACTGGATGTCGACGTAGACGGCCCCGCCGTCGGGGGCGATCGTGCCCGTGGTCATGGGGTCGGAGACCGACTCGACCTGGCTCTCCTCGGAGATGGGCGCGAGCGCGCCGAGGACGGTCTCGAGGCTGCCGTCCTCGATGAGGTTGGTCCCCTCGGGCGCCTGGACGACGAACTTGGACGACGCGGGCTTCTCGGCCTCGGCCCCTGCGGCGGCCTGACCACCGGTCCCAGCACCGACACCCGAGGCGGCGTCGCCGAAGCGCTCTTCGAGGATGGTCTGCGCCGTCGCGGACTCGACGCCCGGGATGGTGAGCTCTTCGGTCATCTTCATGCCCGAGGCGACGGCTCCGGCGCCTGCGGCCGCGAGCACGAGGAGCCAGGCGATGAGCACGGTCCACCGTCTGGTGAACGAGAAGTGCCCGACCCTGTACAGGAAGGAGGCCATGGTGATCCCTTGGTCGTCCGGGAGGGGTCCCGGGGGTGGAGAACGGTCTGCGGGCGTGCCGCTGCGTCGCACCTCGTTGAACGACGTTGCCACCGTAAGCAACGATCGTCGTGTACGCAACACGTGTTGGCTTTCCGGTTTCGCGGATCGCTCTGGGCTGACAGAATGAGGGCATGGACCCCCGGATCGCCCGCACCCGAGCGCTGCTCCAGGACGCGCTGCTCTCGCTCGCCCGCGAGCGCGACCTGGACGAGATCGCCGTCGCGGACATCGCCGACAGGGCCACGATCAACCGCAGCACCTTCTACCAGCACTACGCCGACAAGGAGACGCTGCTCGCCGACGCCCTCGACACCCGGGCACGCCAGGCCGGCGCGGACCTGTCCGAGGCCGGCACCCTCGAGCTCACCGACGCCCCGCCCCTGCTGCTCACCCGGTACGTCGAGCACCTCGACGAGAACGCGGCGCTGTACAGGCGCGCCCTCGGCGAGGGCGGCTCGAGCATCGCGGCTGCCCGGTTGCGGGCCCGCATCAACACCGTGGTCATCCAGGGCGTGAGCGAGCACAGCGACCACCCCGAGACGGAGATGCCCCTCGAGATCGTCGCGGCGGGCATCACCGGGTCTCTCGTCGGCGTGCTCACGGCCTGGCTCGAGATGGAACCGCGCCCGTCGGTCGCCGAGGCGTCCGGGTGGGCGTGGCGGATGCTGGTCCCCGCCGTCGCGAAGGAGATCGCGCAGGGGGCTGCCGGGGGCGCCCCGGTGTGCACGGTGACCGGACCGCCGGAGGCCTGAGACCTCCCTGTCGTGCACGGGTCACGTGTAGGACGTGCCCATGAGCTCTCGGACGTCGTCGAGGGTGCTGTCGGCGATCTGGTTGGCGCGGGCGTTGCCACGCTCGAGCAGCGACAGCGGGTCGAGCGTGCTCTCCGTGAGCGCCGTCCGCCGCGCACGGACCGGTCGGAAGTACTCCACGAGAGCCTCGGTGACGAGCGCCTTGAGGGCTCCCGCTCCCCGGGCACCGATCTCGTCGGCCACGGTCTCGGGCGTCTCCCCCGTGCACAGCGAGGCGAGCGTCAGCAGGTTCGCGACCCCGGGCCTGCGCTCGGGGTCGTAGGTGACATGCCTGTCGGCATCGGTCACGCACCGCCTCACGAAGGCCGCGGTCTCGTCCTCCGTGGCCGAGATCAGCAGGCTGTTGCCGCGGCTCTTGCTCATCTTCGCGCCGTCGTGCCCGAGGATCGTCGGGGACGGCGCGAGGAGCGCGTCGGGCTCGGTGAAGAAGGGACGAGCCGGGCTGAACCTGTGGTTGAAGCGACGCGCGAGCGTGCGCGTCGTCTCGAGATGCGGCAGCTGGTCCTGCCCGACGGGGACGAGGTTCGCGCGGCAGAACAGGATGTCTGCCGCCTGGTGCACCGGGTAGGTGAGCATGAGGCCGCTCATCGCGCGGCCTCCCCCGGCACGCACCTCGTCCTTGACCGTCGGGTTCCGCTCGAGCTCGGCGACGCTCACGAGACTGAGGAAGGGCAGCACCAGCTGGTTGAGCGCGGGGACTGCGGAGTGCGTGAAGATCGTCGTGCGCTCGGGGTCGATCCCCGCAGCCTGGTAGTCGAGCAGGATCTCGCGGACCGTCCCGCGCAGGTCACCCGTCTCGTCGCGGTCGGTGATCACCTGGTAGTCGGCGAGCACGAGCAGCAGCTCGACGCCTGCCTGCTGGAGGCGCGCGCGGTTGGCGACGGTGCCGAAGTAGTGGCCGATGTGCAGCGCGCCCGTCGGACGCTCCCCCGTGAGGACCCGGAAGGCCGAGGGATCTTGTGCGATCTGGTCTTCGAGCTCGCGGCTGCGGACGCGGGCTGCGGCGACAGAGCCGGTCTCGTGGGTCGGTGCGGGAGGGGAGTCGTCCGGCCTCGCTGTCTTGGCTCCGGCCGGAGAGAGGACGGGCGCACTCGTGCTGGGCGCGAGGGGGTGGGTCACGGGCTGTGCTGGGACGTGGGTGGTCATCTCGGGGCTCCTCAGGTGGGGAGCGGCTCGACCCAGACCTGGAGGTGCACGACGATGGCGACCCGGCTGCGGCGAGCAGCTCGGGGACACGACAGGTCACGGCTGCTGAGGCAGCCACCACCATGCGCGCGTGATCATCGAGCCAGGCTACCCCCAGTTCCACTCGCTCACCTCTGCCCCTCTCCTCGCTCACCTCTCCCCCCTCGCTGACACGAGGTCGCATCCTCAGGCACGAGGTCGCACGGACACGCCAAGAACACCGCGCTGGGTCCGCGAGCCGGGGTATCCCTACGACTTCGCTGTTCGGCGGGCGACCTCGCGGGGAGGCAGGCGACCCCGGGGGGGCAGGCAGGCGCACGCCGGTGTGGGTGGCAGCCCGCACACTGGTGTCATGCTCGTCGTCGTCTGCCCTCAGCCCGACGGGACCGTCGTGGTGCAGGACGTCGACAGGGCGCAGCCCGGGCTGCCTGTCGTCGCGACGGAGACCGTCGAGGTCGAGGAGCTCCCGGCTCTGGTCCGCGCCCGTGAGGCTGCCGCCTCACCCACTGGGACAGCCCCGGACGCCGGCCTGCGGTGGGTCTGGGCCGACACCGCGGCGACCTACCCCGCGCTCCTCGACGCCGACGTCCGCGTCGACAGGTGCTGGGACCTGCGCCTGTGCCGCACGATCCTGCGCGGCAGCGCACTGACCGCTCGCACCCCGTACGCGAGCGCGCCGCGCTCAGCCTGGGACGAGGCACGGACGGCGGCCGCCCCCGAAGGCCTCTTCGACCTCACCCCGCCCGTCGCGCTCGACCCGCTGCGAGAGCTGCGCGATCAGCAGCGCGCCCTCACGGCAGCGGTCGGCGAGGACGGCCGTCCGGAGTCGTCCCGGTTGTGGTTGCTGCTCGCCGCCGAGTCTGCCGGAGCGCTCGTCGCCGCCGAGATGACCTTCGCGGGGGTGCCGTGGGACGTCGTCGAGCACGACCGTCTGCTCTCCGAGCTCCTCGGCCCCCGTCCTGCTCCCGGCTTCCGCCCCGCGCTGCTCGAGGCGAAGGCCGCGCAGGTCAGCGCGGCCCTCGGGGTCGGCGAGATCAACCCGGACTCCCCCGTCGAGCTGCTGCGGTCGATGCGCCTGGCCGGGCTGCCCGCGACCTCCACCCGCTCGTGGGAGCTCCAGCAGATCGACCACCCGGCGATCGCGCCGCTCCTGGAGTACAAGAAGATGTCGCGGCTGATGACCGCCAACGGCTGGCACTGGCTCGACACCTGGGTGGCCGGCGGCAGGTTCCGGCCCGTCTACGTGCCGGGCGGTGTGGTCACCGGGCGGTGGGCCTCGGACGGGGGTGGTGCCCTGCAGCTGCCGCACCAGGTGCGCAGCGCGGTCCGCGCCGACCCGGGCTGGGTGCTCGTGGTCGCCGACGCCGCGCAGCTCGAGCCGCGGATCCTCGCGGCGATGTCGGGCGACGAGGCGATGGCCACGGCCGGGCAGGCCGCCGACATGTACGAGGGCATGGTCGCCACGGGCGCCGTGGCGACCCGTCAGCAGGCCAAGTTCGGGATGCTCGGCGCGATGTACGGCGGGACGCAGGGTGAGAGCGGTCGCATGCTCCCCCGCATCACGCGGGCCTTCCCGCAGGCGCTCGCCCTCGTCGAGGCCGCAGCACGGGCCGGCGAGCAGGGCGAGATCGTCTCGACGTGGCTCGGGCGCAGCTCACCTCTGCCGAGCGCCGAGTGGCGGTCAGCGCACTCTGCGGCGGGCGCCGAGGGCGGGTCGGCCGCCGAGCAGGAGGCTGTCCGTTCCCAGGCCCGGTCGTGGGGACGTTTCACGAGGAACTTCGTGGTGCAGGGGACCGCCGCCGAGTGGGCCCTGTGCTGGATGGCTCTGCTGCGACTGCGGCTGCGAGCCCTGAGCGAAACCGTCACCGGCGGTCCGCACCTGGCGTTCTTCCTCCACGACGAGATCATGGTCCACACCCCGGCCGAGCTCGCCGACCAGGTGGTCGAGATGGTCCAGGAGACCGCGCACGAGGCCGGGCGCATCCTCTTCGAGGGCTCCCCCGTGGAGTTCCGGCTGACGACAGCCGTGGTCACGGCATACTCGGACGCGAAATAGACGTCCGAGCACT
Organism: Sanguibacter biliveldensis; assembly: GCF_033798665.1. Classification (NCBI taxonomy): domain Bacteria; kingdom Bacillati; phylum Actinomycetota; class Actinomycetes; order Micrococcales; family Sanguibacteraceae; genus Sanguibacter; species Sanguibacter biliveldensis. The sequence continues at coordinate 768,230 of NZ_CP138359.1, read as the reverse complement.
GGAGACCCGATGACGCGTCAGACCAGCAGTCGTGCCGAGAGCAGCAGCGGAACGAGCAGCGAGACTCACGAGAGCACCGAGAGCACCGCACCGTCCTCGAGCGCAGCCGAGGTCGTCCCGCCAGGCCTGGGACGCCCACGCCTGCTGCTCGGCGCCTACGCCCTCGCACCCGGCGACCCCGCCGGTGAGGCGGCCTTCCTCGCCGGTCTGGACGGGCTCGGGGTGCAGGCCCTCGAGATGCCGTCGCCCGCTCCCGGGACGGCCGCCGAGACGGCACGCTGGGTCCGGGCGCACCTGCCCGAGCACGTCGACCTCGTCGTGACGGCCGTCCCCCGGACGATGCAGCGACTCGCCTCTGACCCCGGCTACGGCTTGTCGTCGGCTGACCTCGTGCAGCGCCGGGCCGCCCTCGACGACCTGGCCGTCCTGCGGGACCTGGCACTCCGGCTCGCCGACGACGCAGGCCGTGCCCGCCTGGCCGCGGTCGAGCTGCACAGTGCCCCAGGCCCCGGCCTGGGGACCCTCACGGCCTTCCGCGAGTCGCTCGACGAGGTCCTCGCGTGGGACCTCGGTGGGGCGCACCTGCTCGTCGAGCACTGCGACGCACTCGTCGAGGGGCAGCCTCCAGCCAAGGGATTCTGGCCGCTGCACGAGGAGATCGCCGTGCTGCAGGCGATCGTCGACGACGTCCCTGGCTCCGCGTCGAGGCTCGGTGTGAGCATCAACTGGGGTCGTTCGGCGATCGAGGGGCGTTCCGCCCGCACTCCGGTCGAGCACGTGCGGGCTGCGGCCGAGGCGGGGCTGCTCCGGGCGGTCGTCTTCTCTGGAGCTGCTGCCTCCCAGACCCCGTGGGGCCTGGCCTGGGGTGACCAGCACATCGCCCCTCGTGGCTCTGACCCCGCCCTGGAAGCCTCCTCGAGGTCGCTCCTCGGCGCAGACGAGATCGTCGAGACTCTCGAGGCGGCTCGAGGTGCCACGCTAGAGGCTGTCGGGATCAAGGTCACCGCCCGTCCCGATGGTGCCGACGTCGAGACTCGGCTGGCTGTCGCGCGGGCCAGCCTCAGGCTGGTCTGCGAGGCCCTGCGCGGCGGGAGCGTGCACGGCGGCTGAGGGGCACCGCACACAGCCGGGGGAGGCTCTCCCCGGAGCCCAGCGCTCGGCGCCGGGCCACGCAGTGGCAGAATCGGCGGGTGAGTGAACTCCCGAGCATCGTCTTCCACGAGCCCCGCATCCCCCAGAACACCGGGAACGCGATCCGGCTCGCCGCCGTCACCGGTGCCGCCCTGCACCTCGTCGAGCCGCTCGGCTTCGACCTGTCCGAGCCCAAGCTCAAGCGCGCCGGCCTCGACTACCACGACCTCGCGCACCTGACCGTGCAGCCGGACCTCGAGACGCTGCTCGCGACCGACCCCGAGGCCCGCGTCTTCGCCTTCACCACCAAGGCGACGACGCGGTACTCCGACGTCGAGTACCGCCCGAGCGACCTGCTGGTCTTCGGCCCCGAACCCACGGGGCTCTCCGACGAGGTCCTCGCGCACCCACGGATCACCGACCAGGTGAAGATCCCGATGCTCCCCAGCCGGCGGTCCCTCAACCTCACGAGCAGCGCGTCGATCGTCATCTACGAGGCCTGGCGCCAGCTCGGGTTCCCCGGCGGCGAGTAGTGGCCCGGTCTGCCACGACCGCGAGCGCCCAGGCTCGCGGTCCTCTGCCCGTCACAGTCCTCGCCGGGTACCTCGGCGCGGGCAAGACGTCGCTCCTCAACCACCTGCTGACCCATCCCCGGGGACTGCGCATCGCGGCTGTCGTCAACGACTTCGGCGACGTCGGGATCGACCCGATGCTCGTCTCGACGAGCGCGACAGCCGTGTACGCGACGAGCGGCGGATGCTTCTGCTGCGTGCTCGACTCCGAGGACGACCTGCACCCGTTGCTCACCCGCCTGGCCCGTCGTGGCGCGGGCGTCGACGCCGTGCTGCTCGAGGCGAGCGGCCTGGCCGACCCGCAGGCCCTCGCCCGCAGGGTCGCCGACCACCCCGCGACGGTCCTCGCCGGGATCGTCCAGGTGGTCGACGCCGTCGAGACCGAGGCTCTGCTCGCCACCCACCCCTCCCTCGCGCGGCACATCGCCGGTGCCGGTCTCGTCGTGGTGACCAAGGCCGACCTCGTCGAGGACGTCGCACCCGTCCTCGCGCTGTGCCGTCGGCTCAACCCGCACGCCCCTGTCGTCGCGACCGTCGACGGCGCGCTCGACCCGCGACTCGTCCTGGACGCCGCCCCGGGGCCCTCCGGCCCGCAGGAGCAGCTGCTCGCGCACGCAGTGCTCGACGACGACGGGCACCGCGACGGCGGAGGCACCTCGCCGATCGCGCACCCGCACCTGCACCACAGCGCTCAGTCGCTCGACCTCGTCACCGACGCCCCCGTCGACCCCGGTGCGCTCATGGACCTTCTCGACGACCGACCGACGGGCCTGTTCCGCGTCAAGGGAGTGGTGCACCTGGCGATCGCGCCGGGCCAGACCGCACCTGTCGTCGTGCACGCCGCGGGCCGGCAGGTCCGCATCGACGTGCTGCACGAGACCCTCGACTCCACGAGCCGGCTCGTGGCCATCGGCTCCGGTCTCGACCTGCCAGAGCTGCGCCGCCGGCTCGACGCCTGCCGGGCGACACCGGACACCGCACCGTCGGAGGCCGACCTCGCCCGTGCGCGCCGCGCGACGGTCCGTCCGGGACGCCACCTCGACCCCCGGCATGCCCCTCAGCCAGACCCGCAGGCGAGCCCTCCGGCAGTCCCGAGCACAGCGTCAGAGACGCAGATCTCACCCACCCTGTGACCGGGCACAGAGGAGATGGTGCGGAATGCCCTCTCCGGGGTGGCCCTGCGTGTCCCTAAGATGACGGACATGACCGTCACCCTGAGCGATGTCGCACGCGAGGCCGGCGTCTCGCTCGCCACGGCGTCGCGCGCCATCAACGGCAGCGCGAACCGTACAGTCCGCCCGGAGCTGCGCGAGCGCGTCCTGGCCGCCGCAGCCCGTCTGCGCTACTCCCCCGACGCCAACGCGCAGGCGATGGCCCGTGGTCGGACCACGGCGCTCGGACTGATCGTGCACGACATCGCCGACCCGTACTTCTCGACCATCGCCTCGGGCGTCACCGCCGCCGCCGAGCGCGCCGGCCTGGTCGTCACGCTCGCGAGCACAGACCGCGACCCGGACCGCGAGATGGCCTTCGTCGAGCTCATGCAGCGTCAGCGTGCCCGGGCGATCATCGTCGCGGGCGGGCGCTACGACGACGAGGCGGCGAACGCCGCGCTGGCCGAGGCCCTCGTCGAGTACAGGTCCCGCGGGGGCGGGGCCGCAGCCGTCGGCCAGCCGCTGCTCGGCGTCGACACCGTGGTCATCGAGAACCGCAGCGCGACAGCCGAGCTCGCCCGCCAGCTGCACGGACGCGGGTACAGGCGCTTCGCGGCGCTGGCCGGTCCGGCGCACCACCTCACCGCGCACGAACGCTTCGACGGCTTCCGCGGGAGCCTCGCCGAGCTCGGTGCACCCGTCGACCCTGACCTCGTGGTCCCCTGCGCCTTCACCCGTGACGGTGGCTACGAGGCGATGGAACAGCTCATCGCCCGCGGCGTGGTCGGGCGACGCGACGACCCGTCGACGAGCGTGGACGCCGTGTTCGCCGTCAACGACGTCATGGCCGTCGGTGCCATGGCCGCGGCCCGCGCCGCCGGGCTGGACGTCCCGGCCGACGTGGCGATCGCCGGCTTCGACGACATCATCACGCTCCGCGACATCACACCGTCGCTCACGACCATCCGGCTGCCCCTCGCCGACATCGGCGCGATGGTGACCGAGCTCGCGCTCGCCCCGGACAACGAGAGCCCGCGTCTGGTGCCCGTCGACGGCGAGGTCATCCTCCGCGACTCGACGCCGCCGCGCAGCTGACGGCTCGCGGTCGCGCCGCTGCTGGTGCGTCACCGGCCGGACTGCCGCTGCTGTCGTCTCACGCCGACGTGCGACGGCCGGCACCTCCCACCGGACGTCTCGCCGCTCGGGCGCGGCTTGGTCCGGACCACGCCGTGGAATACGCTTCCCGGATGGCTCTCACCGACGCGAACCGCCCTCAGACCCCTGCCGCCACGACCCCTGAACAGCAGCCCGACAGCACTCCGGGGGGCCGCCCGGGCTGGCCCACGGGCCTCGAGGGATTCGGCTACGGCGGCGACTACAACCCTGAGCAGTGGCCCCAGGTCACCCGCGTCGAAGACGTCGAGCTCATGGTCGAGGCCGGTGTGACCATCGTGAGCGTCGCGATCTTCGCCTGGGCGACCATCGAGCCGGCCGAGGGCGAGCAGAACTTCGGGTGGCTCGACGAGACGATGGACCGCCTGCACGCCGCAGGCATCCGGGTCGCCCTCGCGACGGCCACCGCGAGCCCACCCCCGTGGCTCACCGCCCGCCACCCCGAGATCCTCCCGCAGACGGCCGACGGCACGGTCCTGTGGCAGGGCGGACGACAGTCCTACTCCGTGACGCACCCGGTGTTCCGCGAGCACGCGCTGCGCCTGGCGACCCTCGTCGCCGAGCGCTACAAGGACCACCCCGCGCTGGCGGTCTGGCACGTCGACAACGAGATCGGCTGCCACGTCCCGCGCGACTACTCCGACGCGGCGGCAGCAGCCTTCCGCTCGTGGCTCGCCGCCCGCTACAGCACCGTCGAGGCGCTCAACGAGGCCTGGGGCACGGCCTTCTGGTCCCAGCGCTACTCCGCCTTCGAGGACATCCTCCCCCCGCGCTCGGCCCCGACCTACGCCAACCCGACCCAGCAGCTCGACTTCGACAGGTTCAGCTCCGACGCGCTGCTCGGCTACTACCGCGAGCACCGCGACGCGCTGCGGGTCATCACGCCCGACGTGCCGATCACCACGAACTTCATGATGTCCTCGGCCACCAAGGGCATGGACTACTTCGGCTGGGGCCCGGAGGTCGACGTCGTCGCCAACGACCACTACACGATCGCCTCCGACGAGGCCCGCCACATCGAGCTCGCCTTCTCGGCGGACCTCTCGCGCGGGATCGCCGGCGGGCGCCCGTGGATGCTCATGGAGCACTCCACCTCGGCGGTCAACTGGCAGCCGCGCAACCGGCCCAAGCTGCCCGGCGAGATGCTCCGCAACTCCCTCGCGCACGTCGCGCGCGGCGCCGACGCCGTGATGTTCTTCCAGTGGCGCCAGTCGAAGGCCGGTGCGGAGAAGTTCCACTCGTCGATGCTGCCGCACGCCGGCCGCGACACAGACGTGTGGCGCAGCACCGTCACGCTCGGCGAGACCCTGAAGAAGATCGCCCCTGTCGTCGGCTCGAGGGTCCGCTCCCGTGCCGCCCTGCTCTTCGACTACGAGGCCTGGTGGGCGAGCGAGCTCGACTCGCACCCGACCCAGCAGCTGCGCTACACCGACGAGGTCCTCTCGACGTACACGGCGCTGTGGAACCGGGGCGTGAGCACCGACGTGGTCCACCCCTCGGCCGACCTCTCCGGCTACGACCTCGTCGTCGTCCCGACGCTGTACCTCGTGTCGGACGAGGACGCCGCGAGTGTGGCAGCAGCCGCCGAGCGTGGCGCGACAGTGCTGGTCACGTACTTCTCGGGGATCGTCGACATCAACGACCACGTGCGTCTCGGCGGCTACCCCGGGGCCTTCCGCACGCTGCTCGGGGTGAGCACCGAAGAGTTCTACACGCTCCAGGAGGGCGAGGCCGTGCGTCTGAGCGGCGCTGGAGACGCGCTCACCGGGACGTTCTCGGCCGACCTCTGGACCGAGAAGACCCACCTGGTCGGCGCGACGGCTGTCGCGACCTACGACGAGGGCCCGCTCGCCGGTCTGCCGGCGGTCACGCGGGCCGACGTCGGGACCTCGGGAGGGTCCGCCTGGTACGTCGGCGCGCGCCTCGACCCAGCCGGCATCGCGGCTGTCGTCGACGCAGCCCTCGCCGACGCCGGGCTCACCGGCGAGTCCGACGTCCCGGCAGGCGTCGAGGTGGTCCGCAGGCACGCAGCCGACGGCACGAGCTATCTGTTCGTCCTCAACCACACCGGTGCTGCGGTGACCGTCAAGACGACGGGCACCGAGCTCACCGGCGGGGTCGAGGTCGACGGCGAGCTGACCGTGCCCGCCGGCGGCGTTGCCGTGGTCCAGGAGTCCTGACTCTCGGCCATCCCCTCGTCCCCCTGTCTGCCTCGTCTCCTCCGCCTCCCTGTCGCCCCTCGCCCCCTTCTCCCCTCCAGGTCGCACCGGCCAGTACGAGGTCGTACAGACACGCCAGATCCACGAGCCCGTGCCTCGTCTCTGGCGTGTCTGTACGACCTCGCCGGGCGAAGGACGACCTCGCGGGGCGGCGTGCGACCTCGCGGGGCGAAAGACGACCTCGCCGGGCGGGGTGCGACCTCGCGGGGCGCGGTGCGACCTCGCCGGGCGGGGTGCGACCTCGCGGGGCGCGGTGCGACCTCGCGGGGCGCGGTGGGACGTCAGCGGCGTGCTGCACGGGGGCGCGCGACACGGCATGATCGCTCGCACGGGAACCTTCCCGCGGGGCCGGCCGTTGTGCTGGCTACCTACCCCCTCCCCCGGAAGAGATGATGGACGCAGACAGTAGACATCCCCTCGTGCAGAACGACGTCACGAGGGGATGTGAGTGCCCGTGTGGATCCTGACCCTCCTGCTCGGAGTAGCGGTCATCGTGCTGATCACAGCAGCGACCGGCTACTTCGTCGCCCAAGAGTTCGCGTACATGGCGGTCGACCGGTCCAGGTTGAACGCCCGCGCCGCTGCCGGGGACGCCGGTGCCAAGCGCGCCCTGGCCGTCACCCGGCGGACCTCCTTCATGCTGTCCGGCGCCCAGCTGGGCATCACCGTGACCACCCTGCTCGTCGGCTACGTCGCCGAGCCCCTCGTCGGCCAGGCCCTCGGTGAGGCCCTCGGCGGCGTCGGTGTGCCGACGGGCGTCGGCATCGCTGTCGGCACCGTGCTCGCGCTGGTCTTCTCGACCTTCGTGCAGATGCTCTTCGGCGAGCTGTTCCCCAAGAACCTCGCGATCGCGCGCCCCGAACCTGTCGCCCTCTGGCTGGCGACGTCCACGACCGTCTACCTCAAGGTCTTCGGCTGGCTCATCACGATCTTCGACCAGGCGTCGAACCTGCTGCTGCGTGCGCTGAAGATCGAGCCCGTGCACGACGTCGAGCACTCGGCGACGGCCCGGGACCTCGAGCACATCGTGGCCGACTCGCGCCTCAGCGGCGACCTGCCCGCCGAGCTCTCGGTCCTGCTCGACCGCATCCTCGACTTCCCGGAGCAGGACGCCGAGCACGCGATGATCCCGCGGTCGCGGGTCGACGTGCTGCACGACGACGACACCCTCGACCACGTCCGCGAGACCATGTCCCGCGGCCACTCGCGCTACCCCGTGCTGTCCGAGGACGACCAGGTCCTCGGCGTCGTGCACCTCGACGACGTGCTGCGGGCGCCGTGGAGCGGCGACACCACGGTGACGACCTTCATGCGTCCCGCCGTGATGATCCCCACCACGATGACCCTGCCCGACGCCCTCAACCACCTCACGTCGACCCACAACCAGCTGGCCTGCGTCATCGACGAGTACGGCGGCTTCGCCGGTGTGCTCACCGCCGAAGACCTCGCCGAAGAGCTCGTCGGGGAGATCACCGACGAGCACGACCCCGCCACCCCGACGATCGCCCCGCGCGACGACGACGGCACCTGGGTCATGGCCGGCGACGTGCACATCGACGAGGTCGAGCGTGCGCTCGAGCACGACGTCCCGCGCGGGGACTACGAGACGATCGCCGGGCTCGTGATCGCCGAGCACGGCTCGCTGCCCACAGTCGGGACCCGCGTGCTGGTCCAGCTGCCCCTCGACCCCGCAGACCTCGCGTCCGCGGAGGAGCCCGAGGTGGTGTGGATGTCCGTCGAGGTCCTCGACGTGGAGCGGCACGTGCCAGCCCTGGTGCGTGTCCTCATGCCCGCCGACCCCCCTGAGCCCGACCCCGAACCTGGCCTGGTCACCGACCACGCCACGACCGTCGACGACGGAGAGGACGCACGATGAGCAACCCGTGGACCATCCTCGTCATCACCGCTGTGCTCATCGCCCTGAGTGCCTTCTTCGTCGCCGTCGAGTTCGCGCTCCTCGCCGCCAAGCGGCACAGGCTCGAAGACGCGGCACCGACCAGCCGCTCGGCACGGGCGGCGCTGCGCAGCTCGACCGAGCTCACGGTCCTGCTCGCCGGTTCACAGCTCGGCATCACCGCGTGTGCCCTCGCCCTGGGAGCCGTCACCAAGCCCGCCGTGCACCACTGGCTCACCCCGCTCTTCGAGACGTGGGGCTCGCCGCTGTGGCTGGCCGACGTCGCCGGGTTCGTCCTGGCGCTGGTCATCGTGACCTTCCTGCACCTGGTGGTCGGCGAGATGGCACCGAAGTCGTGGGCCATCGCGCACCCGGAGACCTCCGCGACGATGCTCGCGATCCCCATGCGCGTCTTCATGTGGTTCACCCGGCCGCTGCTCATCGCCCTCAACTCGATGGCGAACTGGTGCCTGGTCAAGGTCGGCGTCGAGCCGGCCGCGCAGGTCAACAACGGTCAGAACCCTGACGACCTGCGTCACCTCGTCGAGCACTCCGCGAACGTCGGGGCCCTCGACGCGTCCTACGTCGGCCAGCTCGCCGGAGCCCTGGACCTCCAGACGCTCACGGTGCGCGACCTCGTCCGGGGTGACGGCCGCCCGACGACAGTCCCGAGCGGAGCCACGGTCTCGGCCGTGCAGGACGCCACGCGCGAGTCGGGTCACCTGCGCATCCTCGTGGGCGACATCGAGTCGATCACGGGTGTGGTGCACGTCCGCGACACCCTCGGCGAGCCCGACGACAGGCCGATCACGCACCTCGTTCGCGAGGTCCCGTCCTTCGCGCCCGAGACACCCGTGTACATCGCGCTGGCGACCATGCGCGAGACCCGCAACCACCTCGCGATCGTCACCGACGAAGAGACGATCCTGGGGGTCATCACCCTCTCGGACGTCCTCTCGAGGCTGTTCCCGCGCGCACCCGAGGAGCCCACGCTCCAGCACGCCTGAGGCCCGGGCGCACCAGCCCGGCGACGTCGGCTGAGACAGCACAGCACGCACCGCACGGCCCGTCCCGCTCTGGGGGCGGGCCGTCGGCCTTCCGGGACCCGCCTCGTGCGGGTCTCCGGACCCGTGGGGAGTGCAGCTTCTCCGGTGCACAGGCTCCGAGCCACCTCCGGCCGTCAGCCCATAGTTCAGCAGGCAGCGCCCGCCACGCCACCTCCCGTTCACCCCACCTACGCCTGGCTCCGCGACAGTGGCCGCACCTCTGCCTCGACGAACGGATACGCATGCGCGCGCCCTCCCTCCGGCCCGGGGCGATGCTGATCGCCGGCACCCTCGCCGCCAGCAGCCTCGTCACCCTCGCCGCCTCCCCCGCCCTCGCTGTCACCGACCCGCCCGTGTCACCTGCCGGCGCGACCGCCGACCTCGTGGTCAACGAGGTCGAGTCGAACGGTGACGACACCGACTGGGTCGAGCTCACCACGACAGGCTCCGGGCCCGTCGACATCTCGGGCTTCACCTTCCGCGACGACGACGACGCGCGGACGCCGTACACGCTGCCCGCGGGCTCGGTCGTCGAGCCCGGCGAGTTCTTCGTGATCGACCAGGTGTCCGGCTCCAACCCTGTCGGCTTCGACTTCGGCCTCGGCAACGCCGACTCGGTCCGGCTCTACGACACGACAGGCACCCTGGTCGCCGACTACTCCTGGACCGCGCACTCGCTCGTCACCTACGGGCGCTGCCCTGACGGAACCGGCGACATGACGGCCACGACGGTCTCGACCAAGGGCGCACCGAACGACTGCTCCTCCCCTGTCCGGATCAACGAGGTCTCGACCTCGGGCGACTGGGTCGAGCTCACGAGCATCGGTGCGTCTGCCGTGCCCCTCGACGGGTACACGCTCACGGCGACTGACGGCTCCGGCACGACCGGCACGGCGACGGTCTCGGCCGGCACGTCCCTGGCACCCGCCGGCTTCCTCGCCCTCGACCTGCCGCTCGCCAGCGCAGGCACCCTCCAGCTGCGCTCGGGGAACGGCACCGTCGTCGACGAGCACACGTGGACCGCTGAGCCGGGCGCCTCCTACGGTCGTTGCCCCGACGGCACCGGTGACATCACCACGACTCTGGCTCCGACCCGCGGCACCGCGAATGCCTGCGAGGGTGTGCTCACCCCGCAGCCGTGGCCGGGTGGACCCGACGAGGTCCCGCTCGACGCTGTCGACACCTTCTCCGGCGACCTCAGCGGACTGGACTACGAGCCCTCGGGCTCGGCTGCTCCCGGCACCCTGTGGGCCGTGCAGAACGGCGACGGCCTGCTCTACAAGATCGTCGCCGACGGCGACGGCGGGTGGGCCCCGACGACAGCGGCCGGCTGGTCGGCGGGCAAGACCCTCCGCTACCCCGACGGCGGCGGAGCAGTCGACGCCGAGGGCGTCACGGTCGCCGCAGACTCCTCAGGCGGAGGCGTCTACGTCTCGACCGAGCGCAACAACGACCAGTCGTCGGTGAGCCGACCCTCGGTCCTGCGCTACGACGTCACGGGCGACGCGACGACCCTGGTGGCCACCGACGAGTGGAACCTCGCTGCCGACTTCCCGGGCCTCGGCGCCAACGCCGGCCTCGAGGGCATCACCTGGGTGCCGGACACCTTCCTCACCGCGCAGGGCTTCGTCGACCAGCGCACAGGCTCGGCCTACGCCCCGGCGAGCTACCCCGGCCACGGCGACGGGCTCTTCGTCGTCGGCGTCGAGGGCACGGCGGGCGTCTACGCCTACGCGCTCCTCGACGACGGCAGCTTCGTCCGGGTCGCCGCGATGGAGACCCCCTTCGACCTGGTGGCCGACGTGCAGTTCGACGCCGACCTCGACGCCCTCTGGGTGGCGTGCGACGAGGCCTGCTCCGGGCGGACAGCACTCTTCGAGATCGACGACGCCGGTGCCTTCACGGCGACCACGGTGTACGAGGCACCGGCCGCGGCCGACACCGGTCTCGCCAACGAGGGCTTCGCGATCGCCGACGCCGCCACCTGCGTCGACGGCTCGCGCGCGACCTTCTACGCGGACGACAACGACACCGACGGGTACTCGCTGCGCACCGGGACCTTCCCGTGCTCGAAGAGCCCGACCGAGCCCGGTGAACCTGGGGAACCTGGCGAGCCCACCCCGGGCGAGCCGGGTCAGCCGGTCCCCGGTGAGCCTGCGCCCGGCACCCCGGGCACGCCCGGGTCACCGGCTCCCGCGACGACCCCCGTCGACACCGCGCTCCTCACCGACGCGACCCGTGGCAGCATCGCCGCACCGACGACCGCTGTCCCGGGTCAGGCGGTGACGATCACGGTCGACCCCCGGTACGCGGGCCAGACCGTCTACGTGTGGCTGCACTCCGAGCCTCGTCTGATCGGCTCGCCCGTCGTGGCCGCCGACGGGGCAGTCCGCGTGACGATCCCGGCTGACGTCCCTGTCGGCCTCCACCGCCTCGTGGTCCTGGACTCGACCGGCGCGATCATCGGGTGGCAGGAGATCGAGATCGTCGCAGCAACCGGCGCACCGGGTCGCGTGGGCGGCGGGTCTGCCGCGACCGGGCCGCTCGCGTCGACGGGGGTGGACGGCCGTGGCGCCGTCCTGGCCGCGATGGTCCTCGTGCTCGCCGGGGCGACCGTCCTGGCCGCCCGCCGACCTGCTCGGCGCGACAGGGTCTGACGCGAGCGGGTCTGACGCGATCAGTACCGCTGTGCTCGACAGCACGACAGCACGACGAAGAGGGCCGGGCAGACGACTGCTCGGCCCTCGTCGCTGTCAGAGGTCTTTGGCGTACCAGTGCGTCGCGTTGGGGTTGTCGTTGTAGGCGGGGACGTCCAGGTACCCGCTCGACCTGTACAGTCCCGCGGCGGCTGCGAGCGAGGCGTTGGTGTCGAGCACCGTGCGCGAGGCACCGAGCGCAGCAGCGGCTTCTTCGAGGGCGGTGAGCAGCGCACGGCCGTAGCCCTTGCCACGAGTCGAGGGGCGCAACCACAGATGCTTGACCTCGAAGCGCACTGCTCCGTCCGGGGCGTCGTCGATCCTGCGGACCCCGCCGCAGCCGACAGCCGTGCCGTCCTCGTCCAGCGCGACGAGGAACGTCCCCGCAGGCGGCGTGAACCGCGCAGGGTCGGGGGTGAAGACCTGGTAGGTGCCGCCGGTGAACCCGAGCTCCCTCGAGGTGAAGTACTCACCGAGCAGCGTCGCAGCGGGTTCGGCGTCGACGGGCGCAGGGACGAAGGTCAGCATGGATCTAGCCTAGGCGGCACCCTGAGTGCTCCCCGGCGTCGGTGCTACGGTTCGAGCACACCGCGAACCCTGGTCAGTCCCCCAGAGACAGCCTGTCGACCCGCAGGTCATCACGCCACACGCACCAGACCAGACCAGACCATTCAGAGGATGACCGATGACCGACCCTGACAGCAGAGACCACCCCGTCGTCGCGACGGGCGAGCCGCTCGTCGACGACGTGGCGGCACCAGCGCCCGAACCTGCTGCGACGGAGGGCGACGGACCAGCACGCTGGTCGCTCGTGAGCCGCGCCAGGTTCGCGGCGCTCAGGTCTGCCCAGAAGGTCGACGAGTGGATCACACCGATGTCGACGACCGACCCCTGGCGCTAGCCGGGGCCACCGGGAGGACAGCAGCCACCGCTCGGACGATCAGGGCCCCTACCGCCGCGGCGCGGGCCCGGAGCTGTCGCGGACGATGAGCTCGACCGGGACCAGACGGAGCGTCTTCGCGCCGCGTCCCTGCTGCTCGATCTGCTCGAGCATCGTCTGCACGCACAGCTCACCGACCTCGTCGAAGCGCTGACGCACGGTGGTGAGCGGGGGCCACACGTACTCGGCCTCGTCGATGTCGTCGAAGCCGACGACCGACACGTCCTGCGGGATCCGCACCCCGCGCTCGTGGAAGGCTCGCATCAGGCCGATGGCCATCTGGTCGTTGGCGCAGAACACTGCCGTGAGCTCCTCGCGCGGGACCTCGGCGAGCAGCGCGCCGATCCTGTAGCCCGAGCCGGCCGTCCAGTCGCCCTGGTGGACCGGCGGCACAGGTGCGCCCGCACGCTGCAGCACCTGGCCCCAGGCCTCGGTACGCTCCTGCGCGGCGCTCGACGTGGTCGGACCGGAGACGTGCCACACAGTCTCGTGACCCATCGCGAGCAGGTGCTCGACAGCACGCCGCACGCCGCCCTCCTGGTCGGTGTCGACGATCGGGTAGTCCGGGTGCGGCGAGGGGTAGGTGTCGGTGATGACGACCGGCAGCGTCGGGCCGATCACCAGCGACGGGACGTCGAGGATCTCCGCCTGGATGATCACCACCCCGTCGACGTTCTGCCCGGCCAGGTTCGCGATGGCCGCGCTGACCCCACCGAGGGTCGGACGCTCGACGACCATGAGGTTGATCGAGTAGCCGGCGGTGCGGCTCGCGTTGGCGATGGCCTCGATGGTGCGGGCGTCGCCGATCCTCGAGATCGAGAAGGAGATGACGCCGAAGGCGCCGAAGCGGCCCGTGGCGAGCGCGCGCGCGGCACCGTTGGGCTGGTAGCCGACGACCTGCATCGCGTCGAGGACCTTGTCGCGGGTCGCGCGGTCGACGTTGGCGCGGCCGTTGGCCACGCGGGAGACCGTCTGCGCCGAGACGCCGGCGATCTTCGCGACGTCGGCCATGGAGGGTGCGCGGCGCCGACCGGCCGGGCGGCTGTCGGTCTCGTCGGCCCTGTCCCGGTCGTGGTCTCGCACTGCGGCCAGAGCCGTCGCTCGATCCTCGGACGCCATCGTCTTCCCCTTCTGCGTGCACGGTCCACGAGTGGTGAACCGAGGACAGTTCGGAGAGTAGGCCTCCGTCGGCTGTTAGCGCAACCATAGCGAAGTCCCAGGCGAATCCGACGTACCGCCCGCGGCCGATCGTTGAGATCTTGCCGTTACCCGTTCGCAACACTTCCGCAGTTGACCAAACCCGACTCCGGCTGTGATGCTGTGCGGACCAGAAAATGTTTGCGCTAACACGGCGAGGGTGCCGAAGCCCTCCTCGGGGGGTCCGCAGCACCGCCGCCGCACGAGCAACCGAAAGACGAGAGACGATGACGTCCGCTACGCAGCACGCGGTCCCCGGTCACGCAGACCCGGCACCGACCCCCCGACCTCGACGTCGCACCAGGTACAAGCGGCAGGACTGGGCCGGCGCGGCTTTTGTCGCACCGTTCCTCGCCGTCTTCTTCTTCGCGATCGTCGCGCCGCTGGTCTACGCCATGTACCTGTCGTTCTTCCAGGACAGGCTCATCGGCGGCTCCTTCTTCACGGGGCTGAGCAACTACACGCAGGCCATCGCCGACCCGCTGCTGCGCACGGGCCTCGGCCGCGTGCTGCTGTTCCTCGCGGTCCAGGTGCCGATCATGATCGGCCTTGCGCTCTTCGCGGCGCTGGCCATCGACTCCGGCCGCCTGCGCGCCAAGGGCGGCTTCCGCATCGCGCTGTTCCTGCCCTACGCGGTTCCCTCGGTCGTCGCGGCCCTCATGTGGGGCTACATCTACGGCAAGGACTTCGGCCTCATCGGTCAGGTCTTCGAGTTCTTCGGGGCTGAGCCGCCAGCGCTGCTCGCCGGCTCGTGGGTGCTCGTCTCGATCGGGAACATCGTCACCTGGTCCTTCGTGGGCTACAACATGCTCATCCTCTTCTCGGCGCTGCGGGTCATCCCCACCGAGCTCTACGAGGCAGCCGAGATCGACGGGGCCGGCGCGATGCGCACAGCCTTCTCGATCAAGCTCCCGGCACTGCGCCCGGCGCTCCTCCTCACCGTCATCTTCTCGATCATCGGCAGCTTCCAGCTCTTCAACGAGCCGAACGTGCTGCAGGCGCTCGCGCCGACCGAGATCACGACCTACTACACGCCGAACATGTACGCCTACAACCTCGCGTTCAACGGCCAGCAGTACAACTACTCGGCCGCCGTCGCCATCATCGTCGGTCTCATCACCGTCGTGGTCGCCTACCTCGCACAGCGCGTGAGCAACCGCCTCGAGACCGGAGGGAAGAAATGACCACCGCCAGCACCCCCGCACCCGTCTCCGGAGTCGTCGACGCGACCGACAGCACGACCGTCGCCTCGGCTGCCAAGCAGAGCCGCGCTGGTCGTGGCCGCCGCCGTCCGACCTCTCCGCGCCAGAAGTCCTCGATCACCCTCACCGTGATCATGGTCGTGATGTTCCTCTACGTGCTGCTCCCGCTCGTGTGGCTGGTCATCAACTCGACCAAGACCAACGGTGGGCTGTTCACCTCCTTCGGGCTCTGGTTCGCGGACGACTTCGCCCTCTGGGACAACATCAAGCAGCTGTTCTCCTACCAGAACTCGGTCTACCCGCGCTGGCTCGCCAACACCGTGCTCTACGCCGGCGTCGGCGGCATCGGTGCGACGATCCTCGCGACCTTCGGCGGCTACGGCCTGGCCAAGTACAACTTCCCGGGTCGCCGCGCAGCCTTCGCGATCGTCATCGGGGCCATGACCGTGCCGATGACCGCCCTCGCGGTCCCGACCTTCCTCATGTTCAGCCAGCTCGGTCTGACGAACACGGTGTGGGCTGTGCTCATCCCCGCGCTCGCCAGCCCCTTCGGTCTGTACCTCATGTACGTGTACTCCCAGGACTCGGTCCCCGACTCCCTGCTCGAGGCAGCCCGCCTCGACGGCGCCGGTGAGCTCCGCACCTTCCTCACGGTGTCGCTGCGCCTGCTGGCCCCCGGCTTCGTGACGGTCCTGCTGTTCGCGGTCGTGGCCACCTGGAACAACTACTTCCTGCCGCTCATCATGCTGACGGACCCCAAGCTCTACCCGCTGACCGTCGGCCTCAACCAGTGGAACTCGCAGTCCGGGTCCTCCGGCTCGACCGAGCCCGTGTACAACCTCGTGCTCGTCGGCTCGCTCGTCGCGATCATCCCGCTGGTCATCGTCTTCCTCTCGCTGCAGCGCTTCTGGCAGTCCGGCCTCGCGGCCGGCGCCGTGAAGCAGTAGCGCGAGGTCCGCTCTACCACCACCGGCTTTCCCCCTCCTGCGCCCTGGCGCATACGACGAAGTACCCAAGGAGAGATCATGAAGAACCACACGACCCGCCTCACGCGGACGATCGGGGTCACGGCAGCGCTCGCGCTGACCTTCGGCCTCGCGGCCTGCGGCGGCGGCGACGACTCCGGCGAAGGTGCCGGTTCGACCGACATCACCGCAGCCGACGTCGACGCAGCGCTCGAGTCCGACGAAGAGGTCACCCTCGAGTTCTGGTCCTGGGTCCCGAACCTGCAGCCGACGGTCGACCTCTGGAACGAGAAGCACCCGAACATCCAGGTGACGCTGACCAACGCCGGCCAGTCGGCCGACCAGTACACCAAGCTGCAGAACGCTGTGAAGGCCGGCACCGGTGCCCCCGACGTCGCGCAGATCGAGTACTTCGCCCTCCCCCAGTTCGCCCTGAGCGACGCAGTGGTCTCGCTGAGCGACGTCGGCCTGTCCGACCTCGAGCCCAAGTTCGCGGGCTCCGCCTGGGACCAGGTCTCCGTGAGCGGCGACCAGTACGGCTTCCCGCAGGACACCGGCCCCCAGGTGATGTTCTACCGCGCCGACATCCTCGAGAAGCTCGGCCTCGAGGTCCCCGAGACGTGGGACGAGTTCACCGAGGTGGCCCGCGCCATCAAGGCCGACAACCCTGACAACTACATCACCTCGATCGACCCGGGTGACGCCGGCGGCGTCGACTCGCTCATCTGGCAGGCCGGCGGACGCCCCTTCAGCGTCGACGGCACCACTGTCGGCATCGACTTCACCGACGAGGGCACCACGAAGTTCACCGAGACCTTCGACACCCTCATCCAGGAAGACCTCATCGACGTGGCCCCGGGCTGGAACGACGCCTTCTGGCGCTCCTTCTCCGACGGCAAGTACGCGATGTGGCTGACCGGCGCCTGGGCTCCGGGCTCGATCCGCACCAACATGCCGGACACCTCCGGCATGTGGCGCGCAGCCCCGATGCCGACCTACGAGGCCGGCACCCCGATGAACGCCGAGAACGGTGGCTCGGGTGTCTCCGTCCTCAAGCAGGGCGACAACCAGGCTGCGGCCCTCGCGTTCTCCCGCTGGCTCACGACCGACATCGAGGCCGTGCAGTCTCAGGTCGACGCCGGTCTGTTCCCCGCGACGACCGAGATCATGGCTGACGAGACCTTCCTCGGCTTCGAGGACCCGTTCTTCGGCAACCAGAAGATCAACGAGGTCTTCGTCGAGTCGTCCAAGGCTGTCTCGTCCGGATGGCAGTACCTGCCCTTCCAGGTCTACGCGAACTCGATCTTCGGTGACACCGCAGGTCAGGCTCTCGGCGCCAAGACCGACCTCGCACCGGGTCTGGCGACCTGGCAGGAGTCGGCCACGTCGTACGGCTCGAGCCAGGGCTTCACGCTGAAGTAAGCACCACCGAGACGACGGTCGGGGCACGGCCTGCGCCGAGCCCCGACCGTCGTCGTCTCCCCGGGTCCCCCAGACCCGGTCCCCGCACCACAGCTCGACCGACTGGCGCCTCGCGTCGTCGCACCACCCTTCTCACGCACAGGACTGATCACATGGCTTCCCGTTGGATCCGCTGGCCCGAGCCCCTCGCCGACGCTGCTCCCACAGCGCGCGGACCTCTCGCCTACGGCGGCGACTACAACCCTGAGCAGTGGCCCCGCGAGGTCTGGCTCGAAGACGCCCGCCTCATGCAGGAGGCCGGGGTCAACCTCGTCTCCGTCGCGATCTTCTCGTGGGCGCGGCTCCAGCCGGCCCCCGACCAGTGGGACTTCGAGTGGCTCGACGACGTCCTGGACATCATGCACAGCCACGGGATCGCCGTGGACCTCGCGACGGCGACGGCCTCGACGCCCGCGTGGCTGACCACGCTGCACCCGGAGATCTTGCCCGTCGACGTCGACGGCCACACGCTCTACCACGGGTCGCGGCAGTCCTGGAGCCCGAGCTCACCGGTGTACCGCGAGTACTCGCTCGCCCTCGTCGAGAAGATGGCCGAGCGCTACGGCTCGCACCCGGCCCTGGCCATGTGGCACGTGTCGAACGAGCTCGGCTGCCACAACGTCCTGGACTACTCCGACGTCGCCGCCATCGCCTTCCGCGGCTGGCTCGAGGCTCGCTACTCCACGCTCGACGAGCTCAACCGCGCGTGGGGCACCGACTTCTGGGCGCAGCGCTACACGGCCTGGGACCAGATCCTCCCGCCGCGCCGCTCGACGGCCTTCGTCAACCCGACGCAGCAGCTCGACTTCGCGCGCTTCTCCTCCTACCAGCTGCGCGAGCAGCTGCGCGCCGAGCGCGAGGTCCTCACCCGCATCACGCCGGACGTGCCCGTCACCACCAACTTCATGGTCATGGGCGACACCAAGGCGATGGACTACACCTCGTGGGCCGGCGACGTCGACCTCGTGTCGAACGACCACTACATCACCTCGGCCGACCCCGTCTCGCACATCGAGCTGTCCTTCTCCGCGGACCTCACGCACGGCATCGCCGGCGGCGAGCCGTGGATGCTCATGGAGCACTCGACGTCGGCCGTCAACTGGCAGCACGTCAACCTGCAGAAGCGCCCGGGCCAGATGCGCCGCAACTCGCTCTCGCACGTCGCCCACGGCGCCGACGCTGTCTGCTTCTTCCAGTGGCGCCAGTCCCAGGCCGGGGCCGAGAAGTTCCACTCCGCGATGGTCCCCCACGCCGGGACCGACTCCGCCCTGTGGCGCGGCGTCGTCTCCCTCGGCGCGGACCTCGTCTCCCTCGGCGAGATCGCCGGGTCGACGGTCCAGGCGCAGACCGCCGTGCTGTTCGACTACGAGTCCTGGTGGGCCACCGAGATCGACTCGCACCCCAACAACGAGTTCCAGTACCGCCGCCGCGTGCTGTCCTGGTACCGCTCGCTGTGGGAGAAGCAGGTCGGCACGGCCGTCGTGCCCGCGCACGCCGACCTCTCGGGCTACAGGCTCGTGGTCGTCCCGCACCTGTACCTCGCCGACGACTCCCTCGTCTCCCGCCTGACGGCCTTCGCCGAGGCTGGCGGCACCGTCGTGGTCACGTACTTCTCCGGGATCGCGGACCAGGACGACCACATCCACCTCGGTGGGTACCCGGGTGCGTTCCGCGACCTGCTCGGCGTCCGCGTCGAAGAGTTCGCGCCCGTGCTCCCCGGTGACACGATCCACCTCGACGGCGACGTCGTCGGCGGGCCGTCCGCCGAGGCGTCCGGCTGGTCCGAGCCCGTCGCGCTCGTCGACGCCGAGGCCCGTGCGACGTACGTCGACGGCCCGAGCGTCGGATGGCCCGCGATCTCGCGCGCTGCTCGTGGCACCGGTGCCGCCTGGTACGTCACGACAGACCTGTCCGACGCGGCCCGCGGCGAGCTCGTCGACGTGCTGCTCGCCGAGGCCGGCGTCACCGCGATCGCCCAGGCCGACGCGGGTGTCGAGCTCGTGGTGCGCCGAGGGGCTGACGACGTCGAGTTCCTCTTCGCGATCAACCACACGGACGACGCGACGACAGTCGAGGCGTCGGGGACGGACCTGCTCACCGGCGACGTGCACGACGGCTCGGTGAAGATCGACGCAGGCGGCGTCGTCGTCCTGCGCCGCGTGGCGCAGCAGGGCTGACCCCCTCGGTGGGACGGTCGCGCGAGAGCGCACCCGTGCCGCCACACAGCTGACCTCGCGGGCCGCCCCCCCTCGGCCCGCGAGGTCGCACCATCGTGCGCGACGTCGGAGGAAGCTCCCCGAGGTCGCACGAACACCGACGAGGTCGTACGGACACGCCAGCCCTGGCTCGATCCAGGGCTGTATGGCGTGTCTGGACGACCTCGTCGTCCTCTGTGCGACGTCGTGGCCCGCGCGGGCACCACCCCTGGTCGCGGCGAGAACCACGGCGCTACGATCCGAGAGCGGGCAGCGTCAGCCGCGACCAGGCGCCCCAGGCGCCCGGAGAGAGGTACGACGATGAGCGACTACCCCCCGCAGACTCCCCCTCCGCCCGCAGGACCACCCCCGGTCCCGCTGACCGACGCCGAGGCTCAGCAGTGGGCCGGGCTGAGCCACCTGCTCGGCGGTGTCCTGGGGTTCTTGGCCCCGCTGATCATCTGGCTCGTCTTCAAGGACCGCAGCGGCTACGTCTCCGCCGAGTCGAAGCGCGCGCTCAACTTCCAGCTGGTCGTCACCGTCGGGTACGTCGTCTCCTACGTCTTGATGATCGTGCTGATCGGCTACCTCACCTGGTTGGCCCTGTGGGTCCTGTCGATCTACCTCGGTTACACCAACTTCCAGGCCGTCAACCAGCGCCGAGCCACCTCCTACCCGGTCGACGTCCAGATCATCAAGTAGCCCGAGCCTCGGGCTGAAACCCGAAGCCGCACCTCGCTTCTCCACCCTTGACGACGGCAACCCTTTTCCATACGCTGGAAAGCGCATTCCGTTGCAGTTCTTGCCACGGCCGCAGCGGCGACGACGCCGCTGGACCACCGCCGCGTCGACCCACCCGGAGACCTTTGATGACCACCCGCACGCTCCGCATCGCCATGAACGGCATCACCGGCCGCATGGGATACCGCCAGCACCTGCTCCGCTCGATCCTGCCGATCCGCGACCAGGGCGGCTTCACCCTCGAAGACGGCACCAAGGTGCAGGTCGAGCCGATCCTCATCGGTCGCAACGAGGCCAAGGTCTCCGAGCTCGCCGAGCTGCACGGCGTCGAGCACTGGACCACCGACCTCGACGGCGCGATCGCCGACCCGACTGTCGACGTCGTCTTCGACGCCTCGATGACGAGCCTGCGTGCCGAGACCCTCAAGAAGGCCATGAAGGCCGGCAAGCACATCTTCACCGAGAAGCCGACGGCCGAGACCCTCGACGAGGCCGTCGAGCTCGCGAGCATCGCGCAGGAGGCGGGCATCACCGCAGGCGTCGTGCACGACAAGCTCTACCTGCCGGGGCTCGTCAAGCTGCGCCGCCTCGTCGACGAGGGCTTCTTCGGACGGATCTTGTCGATCCGCGGCGAGTTCGGCTACTGGGTGTTCGAGGGCGACATCCAGGCTGCGCAGCGCCCGTCGTGGAACTACCGCAAGGAAGACGGCGGCGGCATGACCACCGACATGTTCTGCCACTGGAACTACGTCCTCGAGGGCATCATCGGCACCGTGAAGTCGGTCAACGCGACCACCGTCACGCACATCCCGACCCGTTGGGACGAGACGGGCACCGAGTACACCGCGACGGCCGACGACGCCGCTTACGGGATCTTCGAGCTCGAGACGCCTGACGGCGACCCTGTCGTCGGCCAGATCAACTCTTCGTGGGCGGTCCGCGTCTACCGCGACGAGCTCGTCGAGTTCCAGATCGACGGCACCCACGGGTCGGCCGTCGCCGGGCTCAACAAGTGCGTCGCCCAGCAGCGAGCGCACACCCCGAAGCCCGTGTGGAACCCGGACCTGCCTGTCACCGAGTCCTTCCGCGACCAGTGGCTCGAGGTGCCCGCCAACGCCGACCTCGACAACGGCTTCAAGGCCCAGTGGGAAGAGTTCCTGCGCGACGTGGTCGCCGGACGCGAGCACCGTTTCGGCCTGCTCTCTGCGGCGCGCGGTGTTCAGCTCGCCGAGCTCGGCCTGCGGTCGTCCGCCGAGCGCCGGACCCTCGACGTGCCGGTCATCTCGCTCTGACACGACGCACGGTTCACGTCACGACGGTCACCGTTTGACCAGCTCGTCCCTGAGGCGCCCCGCGACCAGCGGGGCGCCTTCGCGCGTCAGACCATCCATCTCCTGTCGCACGAGCCCAGAGTGCGACGAGTCGGGCGAGAATGACCTTCGCGACAATGGTGCGCTACCGTGAGGAGCTGTCCGGGTCGGGCTCCCGTCCCTCACCCAGGACACCTGTGCGAAGAGGAGACGCAGCATGAGCATCGATCACACCAGCCTCGCCGGAGAGCACGCACCTGGAGCCTCGACAGACGGTGCAGCTACGGGCCGGTCCGTCCGCCGCGGCCGGCCCCCGCTCGACCCACGCACGGCACCAGGGGCCTGCTCCCCCGTCTGGCACGTCCGAGCACCGCTGCGTCTCGACGTCGCCGCCCGGGACCGGGCAGCGAAGGAAGGCTGGGACCTCTCGACCCTCGTGCGGGACGCCGTGGCGGCCTATCTCCGTGCGCCGTCCGAACCAGAGAGCACCTAGCGCGTCACCAGCGGGACGACGAGAGGCGTCTCGCTCTCCGGGTCGGTGATGATGCGGCACCGCAGCCCGAAGATCTCTTCGACACCCTCGGCGGTGACCACCTCGTGCGGTGTCCCCGTCGCGACGATCTCGCCGTCGCGCATGGCGATCATGTGCGTCGCGTAGCGGGCCGCGAAGTTGAGGTCGTGCAAGACCGCCACGAGGGTCCGGCCCTCACGGTGCATCTGGGCGCACAGCTCGAGGACGTCTACCTGGTGCGCGATGTCGAGGAAGGTCGTCGGCTCGTCGAGCAGCAACAGGTCGGTGTCCTGAGCGAGGACCATCGCGATCCACACGCGCTGACGCTGCCCGCCCGAGAGCTCGGACACCTTGCGGTCGGCGAGGTCCGTGGTCCCCGTCGCCTCCATGGCCGCACGGACGGCGACGCCGTCGGAGGCCGACCACTGGCGCAGCAGGGTCTGGTAGGCGTAGCGCCCGCGACCCACGAGGTCGCGGACGGTGATCGCCTCGGGTGCGATGGGGGTCTGCGGCAGCAGCGCGAGCATCCGGGCGATCTGCTTGTTGCCGAGGGACGCGAGAGGAGTCCCGTAGAGCTCGACCTCGCCGGCCCGCGGGGTGAGCGTCCGGCCGAGGGCACGCAGCAGGGTCGACTTGCCGCAGCCGTTCGGCCCGACGATCACCGTGAAAGAGCCCGCCGGGATCTCGACGTCGAGCCCGTCGACCACGACCCGCTGGTCGTAGGCCAGGCGCAGGCCGGTCCCCCGCACGGGCGGTACGGCAGCCTCGCGCGGCTCGAGGTTCTCGGTGGGGGTCACAGCGTTCCACGTCTCCATTCACGGGTGAGCAGGACGGCGAGGTACAGACCGCCGATCCCTGCGGTGAGCACGCCTACAGGGAGCGAGCCGAACCACGGCTGGTGCACGGCGACGAGGTCGGCGCCGACGAGCAGCAGAGCACCGGTCGCGCCTGCCGCGACCATCCCTGGCCCCGTCGACCCGGTCACCCGGCGGGCGACCTGCGGGGCGACGAGCGCGACGAAGGCGACGGGACCGCAGACGACGACGGCCGCTGCGGCCAGACCGACACCGACCGCGACGGCCAGCAGCCTGACCCGCCGGGCCGGGACACCGAGGGCGACGGCCGCGTCGTCGCCCATCTCGACGTGCTGCAGCCCGCGGCTCAGGGCGAGCGCCGCGAGTCCCAGCACCACGAGCGCGACAGCGATGATCGTCACGTGCTCCCAGCTGCGTGCGTTGAGCGAGCCGTTGAGCCACGCCGCCATCTCCTGTGCCTGCTCGCGGCGTGTGCGGGTGATCGCGAACTGCACGAAGGCGAGCGACATGGCGCCCACCCCGATCCCGATGACGACCATCCGCAGCGGCGCCTGCACGCCACGCCCTGCCCCGAGCAGCACGAGCACCACGGCGACGGCCCCACCCAGGAGCGCACCGACGGGTGCGGGCAGCAGCCCGGGCCAGACCAGGGTCACCGCGGCGGCCCCGGCGGCCGCCCCGGCGTTGAGGCCGATGATGTCAGGGCTGCCGAGAGGGTTGCGCGTGACGCTCTGGAAGATCGCGCCGGAGATCCCGAGGGCAGCGCCCGCGCAGATGCCGACGACAGCCCGCGGGAGCCGGTTGGTGAACACCACGAAGTGCTCGGTCTTGCTGCCCTCGCCGCGCAGCACCGCGGGGAGGTCGGCGAGAGCGATGCCGAGCCGACCGAGGGTGAGCGACAGGACGAGAGAGACCAGGACGAGGACCAGGGCCACCGTGACGACGAGCGTCGCACGGGCGTTCCACGGAAGGGCCGCACCGAGCACGCGGACATGACCGTCCTCGATCCGGGGGCGCAGAGCGCGCGGGGCACGACCACCTGCGGCAGCGTCTTCTGCGACCGCCTCGGCGACGGTCGTCGGGCGGGTCACAGCCCGCTCCCCGAGCGACGGACCGCGACGTACAAGAAGGGCGCACCGACGAAGGCCGTGACGACACCGACCATGAGCTCGGCGGGTCGTGCCACCACCCGGCCGATCACGTCAGCGCCGAGCAGCAGGACAGGTCCGAGGGCGACGCAGTAGGCGACGAGCCAGCGGTAGTCCGAGCCGGTGATGCTCCGGACGATGTGCGGCACCGCCAACCCGACGAAGGCGATCGGCCCGACGGCCGCCGTCGCCGCGCCGGCGAGCAGCGTCGCGACGAGCGCACCGAGCAGTCGCGTCCGGCCGGCGTTGCCGCCGAGGGCCTGCGCCGTCTCGTCTCCGAGCGCGAGAGTGTTGAGCGGGCGGCCCAGCAGGAGACCGGCGACCAGACCGACGACGATGATCGGCCACACCATGTCGACGGTCGACGCCGGGCGTCCCGCGAGCGAACCGACGACCCAGAACCTGTAGCTGTCGAAGACCTCGGGATTGGTCAGCGTCACCGCCTGGATCGCCGCCGACAGGACGGCTCCGACAGCTGCGCCGGCCAGCACGAGCCGCACCGGTGTGGGACCAGAGCGCCCCGACCCGATCGTGTAGACGAGGACCGCGACGGCGAAGGCCCCGGGGAGCGCGAAGTAGATGCTGCGGCTCCCGAGGGTGCCGAAGACCACGCTGCCCGCCACGATCGCGGCCGACGCCCCGGTGTTGACGCCGAGCAGACCGGGGTCGGCGAGCGGGTTGCGGGTGATGCCCTGCATGAGCGCACCGGACACGGCGAGGGCCGCCCCGACGAGCAGCCCGAGGACCGTGCGCGGCACACGGGACGCGATGACCGTCGCCTCGAAGGAGTCGTCGGGCGCGAAGAGCCCGCGCCACACGGTCCCGAGGGGCAGCTGGTTGCTGCCGACGGCCAGGCTCAGCCCGGCGACGAGCGCCGCGAGGGCGACCGCGAGGACCAGCCCGGCGCCCAGCCCCCAGCGCCGAGCAGGACCGGACGTGACCGTCCGGTCCTGCTCGGGTGCGTCGACGTGCGTGGTCATCACCCGACCTTGGCGACGGCCTCGGAGATCATCGGGACGTACTTGTCGATGGCCCACGGCACGCTCAGCGGCGTGGAGACTGTCACGGCCATGCCGAGCTGGCGGTCGACCATCGGGACGTAGGCGCCCGACGCGAAGGCGGGGATCGAGGCGAAGAGGGGCTGGGCCTCGGTCGCGGCCTGCTCGGTCTCGTCGTTGAACCACGTGAAGAGGACGTCGACGTCGGAGAGCACGTCAGAGTTCTCGAGGCCGATGTCTGCGGTGAACAGGCCCTCGGGGGCGGTCAGGTCGGCGACAGAGGGCGCGAGCTGGAAGCCGAGCCCTGTGAGCATGTCGACGCGCGGGTCGCCGGGCACGTAGGCGGCGAGGGTGCCGAGCTCCTGCGAGGCGACGTAGGCGACACTGACGTCGGCGAACTCCGGGTGCTCTGCCGCGGCGTCGGCAAGGGTCGTGTCGACCTCGTCGAGGAGCGGCTGCGCGGCGTCGGGGACACCGAGGGCCGTCGCGGCGATCTCGACCTGCTCGTCGAGGGGCGTGATCCACGGGCCCTCGGGGTACGCGACGACGTTCGTGAACTCCGACAGCTGGTCGAAGGTCGCCTGGTCCAGGCCGGACTGCGGCGCGAGGATCAGGTCGGGCTCGAGGGCGATGACAGCCTCGACGTCCAGCTCGGGGTACATCTCGATGGTGGTGGGCAGCTCAGCGCCCTGCTCCTCGACGGCGTCGCGGAACCACGGCTGGTAGCCGTCCTCGTCACCGGCCCACGCGTCGGTCTCGATGCCGACGGGCACGACGCCGAGCGACAGGGCGATGTCCGAGGAACCCCACCCGAGGGTGACCACGCGCTCGGGAGCCTCGTCGATGGTCGTCTCACCGAGGGCTCCGGTGATGGTGACCGGGAAGGCGCCAGCCTCGGCGGCGGGCGCCGAGCTGCTGTCACCCGTCGCGTCGTCCGCGGAGTCGTCCGAGCCGCAGGCTGCCAGGGCGAGCACCGCGGTCGCGGTCGCCGCCGCGACGAGAGTGCGCCGCAGGCGCGAGGTGGGGCGTGCTGAGGAGACGGACACGGGGTGCCTTCCGGAAGACGTCGAGGTGCCGACCACCGATCGGGAGGTCATTTGGTAAGGCTACCCTCAGGATCGCACCCCGGACGAGGACCGGGTTGTCACCGGGGGTGTGACCTGCTGCACACCCGGCCCGCGCGCAGGTCAGGGAGCCATGACATCGCTCCGCGAGGCCTCGGCGCGCAGGACGAACAGGTCCCCCGGCCCCACACCCAGAGCGGCACAGAGAGCCGCGACCGTCGTGAACCTCACCGCCCTGGCCTTGTTCGTCTTGAGCACCGACAGGTTCGCCATCGTGATCCCGGTCCGCCTGGAGAGCTCGGTCAGCGTCATCCCGCGCTCGGCGAGGATCTCGTCGAGCCTGCAGACCACGACGTCAGACGACTCAGACGACACTGTCGACCTCGTCCTGGAGTCGAGCACCTTCGCGGAACACCAGCCGCAGCACGAGGACGACAAGACCGGCGGCGATCATCGTCCACGGCCACTGCGGGCCGGCCAGGCGGAAGCCGTCGACAGAGATGATCCCCGGCACCTCGAAGACTGCGGTCGACACCAGGCGGACCGCGACGGTGTCGCCGAGGCCGACGAGCAGACCACCTGCGAGCAGCACAGGTCCGAGCAGCGTGAGCATCGGCCGAGCTGACGTCCACGACCTCCGCCCGCGGGTGACGGCCAGGACGAGACCGACGACCAGGACCCCGGCGACCAGGATCGTCGCGCCATGGACGAGCACAGGCGCCGCCGCGATCACGCGGAGCGTCGTCGGGAGCTCGTCGAGGTAGACGGGGTTTCGACCACCGTTCTTCGTCAGCTCGAGGAGCTGCGGCAGCTCCGTGGCGTGGACCCTGGAACCGAAAGACGACTCGTACGGAGCAGCCTGACGGGCAAGCAGCACCGTGAGCGCTTCGATGAGGAGCTGCGCCACGGCCAGCACGGTGACGACCCCCACCGCTCCTGCGATCCACCGCACCGAAGTGCTCGTGCGCGACGCCGGCTCCTCCGGGAGCTGTGCTTCTCCGACCCACCCGAGGAGCACGGTCCCACCGTCTCCGTCACGACCCGTCGAGCCCGCGCGTCCCACCATGATGCCCCCTGTTATCGAGATCGATATTATTGATGTCGATAATCTAATGGGGCCGTGCGGCCGTGGCAACCCCCCTCGAGGGCCGCAGCGCAAGACCCTTGCCCCCGGGGCAGCACGACGCCCCACTCTCCAGCGACACCCGCGGCCAACCCTAGGTATACGCAAAAGATCCCACAGGCCAGTCTTGCCGGTTTCGCCCCCTTGGTGCTACCGTTCGGAAGTTCGCCCGAGGGCTACCGAAGAACGGTGAAGACATGAGCCTGGTATCGATCACGGCAGAGCTCGCCAGCACCGACGATCGCACCTCCGGGCCGAACCAGCTGGGGCTCCGCCTGCTGGAGGAGGCCCGGTGACAGCACCTGATGTCCTCTCCTGCCGCTCTCTGGTGCGCGAGTTCTCGAGGGGTAGAGAGCGGCGACGCGCGGTCGACGGACTCGACCTCTCTGTTCCTGCCGGTCAGGTCTGCGCCCTCATCGGCCCCAACGGCGCCGGCAAGACCACGACGGTCCGCATGTGCTCGACGCTCCTGCTGCCGACGTCGGGGAGCATCTCTGTCCTCGGGCACGATGTCGTCCGAGACACCCGCGCCGCTCGCCAGAACATCGGTCTCGTGCTGGGCGGTGAGCGGGGCTTCTACCTCCGCGCATCGGCGCAGGAGAACCTCAGGTTCTTCGCAGCAGTGCAAGGAGCCCGGATCACCCGGCGGGCTCTGAGCGACGTGCTCGACCAGGTCGGGCTCGCCGACCGGGCTCGGTCCCGCGTCGAGACCTTCTCGCGCGGGATGGTCCAGAGACTGCACATCGCGCGGGCGATCTTGACTCGGCCAGCGCTGCTCCTGCTCGACGAGCCGACCATCGGCCTCGATCCAGAGGTCGCCGTCGAGGTCCGCTCGTTGGTGCGGCAGCTCGTGGCAGAGGGGACCTCGGCCCTGCTGACGAGCCATTCGATGCGTGAGGTTGAGCTCCTCGCCGACACGATCGTCGTCATCGCCGGCGGACGGACGCTGGCTCAGGGCGACGCACAGGCGATCGGGGCGGCAGCAGGGATCGGTGAGGTCTCGTCGTACCTGATCGACGACTGGGCGGAGTCCTACCGCAGCCAGCTCCTCTCGTCCCCAGGAGTGCGTTCTGTCGACGTCCATGCCCGGGGGCTCATGACCGAGGTCGTCGTCGCCTGGCGCTCGGGTGCTGTGCCAGGATCAGCCCACCTGCCGTTCCTCGTGCGCGGCGAGAAGACGCAGGCCGCTGGGCTGGAGGAGTGCTACCTGGCGCTGCTCGCCGACCGAGGCCGCTCGGGGACCGGCGGCGCGCCAGACAGCCTGATCGACGCAGCGTCATGAGCCGGGACGCCGCGCTCATGGTGGGCTTCCACAGCCGTCAGATGCTCCGCAACTCGTTCTTCGTCCAGCTGATCGTCGTCACTCCCGTGAGCTTCGTCGCGGTCAAGGCACTCGTCGCCTACGGGCTCGACGCACCGCTCGGCGACCAGGTCTGGTTCGAGGCTGGCGCGGCAGGGATGTGGTCGCTGACCACGATGTCCGCGGGGATGATCGGCTTCCAGCGGTTCCAGGGGACGCTCCCCCTCCTGGCCGTCTCGCCGCACGGGGCCGCTCGCATCTTCGTCCCCCTCGTGGCCTCGACGGCCTGCTCCGGACTCCTGTGCTTCCCGGTGGCAGCCCTCGCCGTCCTCGTCTGCGGTGGACAGGTCGGGTGGTCGACCTCGCTGCTGATGCTGCTCTCGGTCGCGCTCTTCGCTGTGGGGTGCGTCGCGGCCGCACTGACCATCGCCGTCTTCTTCGTGCTGACACGGCACGCCATCGTCTACGAGGCCCTCCTCGTCATCCCGGTGTGGATGGTGTCCGGGATCGTGACGAGCCTCGACTCGTCGCCCGTCTACCTCCGATGGCTCTCGGTGCTCAGCCCGCTCACGGGCCCCGTCGCCACAGTCAGGGCTCTGCTCGACGACGCAGACCCGAGTCTCGTCTGGCTGGGGCTGTCGGCGTGCGCGACGGTCTTCTGGCTGCTCGTCGCACGACTCGGGTTCCGGGACGCACTGGACCGAGCCCGGTCGCGCGGGACGCTGGCCCTGCTGTGAACGGCCCCAGGTCTGACACCGTCACGGTCTGGACGACCCTGCTCGCATCCAGCGCAACCGTCGCCCGGCAGAGCCTGACGGCCTTCGCGACCTGGTCGACGGCTCTGGTCGTCTGCCTCGCGACCCCGGTGCTGAGCGTGATCTTCCTGACCGCCATGAGCTCGTCAGCCGGCGGTGAGGCCGGTGCGGCGGTGGCCTACAGGTGCGCCGTGATGGTCGCGGTGACGACGGCATCGGCACTGATGGTCGACCTCGGGATGACAGACAGGCGCCTCGGGGCGGTCGACTCTCTCCTGTCCTCGGGAGGGCTGGCCTCGTCAGCCCTGTGGCTCGGCAGGGGAGCAGTGACCTCGGCCACAGGCATGGCGGTCGGCACGACGACGTCGCTCGTCGTCGCAGCCGCGACCCACGAGCTCCCTGACGTGGGGTGGCACCTCGGATTCCTGGTCGTCGCAGCCCTGGCAGGCTCTGTCACAGGGCTGCTGATCCTCGCCGCTGGCCTCTCGCTGCGCGACCCTCACGTCCTGGCGACCGCCTACGCGTTGCTGATGCCGCTCCTCAGCACAGCCCTGCTGCCAGCCGTCGCCTATCCCTCTGCCCTCAGGCCCCTGGTCCGCCTGGTCCCAGGCTCGGGGTTGATCGACGCGACCCGCGACTCTGCGACGTCAGGCCGCGCAGGTGCGCTGCTCATCGAGGCGGTCCTGCTCTGCGCGCTGCTGGTGGTGGCCCGTCTCACCGTGAGGGCCTCCGAGGTGCGCGCACGCAAGAACGGCAGCGCCGTCATGACCAGCTGATCCCGTCACCAGACAGCACGACGGCCCAGTCCTCCCCCTGCGGAGCCCTGAGCCGTCGTGGTCTGTGTCGTCGACGAGCGTGCGTCAGACGATGTTCCTGTTCTCACGGTAGCTGCGCCACACGTTCTCGAAGAAGTCGTCGTCCTCAGGGATCGGACGCACCGGTCGCCACGTGAAGTCGCAGGTCCCAGCCCTGCGGCGGGATTCTGCGGCACGCAACCCCTCCTGCTCCGACCCGACCTCCTCGGCGGTGCCCAGGACTTCACCCGCTCCCCCGCGGTATGCGCTCTCCGTCCCCGTCCACGACGCCTCCTGGACCACGCCGTCGAGGGCACCGCCGTCGAGGGCGAACCTGAAGATCTCCGGAAGGTCGAGCTCGGCCTGCGGGTCGTCGCCGAAGCCCACCTGAGGCAGGTGACCCGACGCGTCGGTGTACAGCACCGACCCACGGCTGCGCCCGCCGTGGTCCACGTAGTCGGCCATCGCCGAGAGGTACACGTACTGCGTGGTGAGGATGTCACGCACCAGGAAGGTCCGGTTGACCGACCGGCGGCTGGACGGGTCGGCGACCACGAGGTCGTCGTAGGCGGCGAGCCACGCCGTCACCTGGGCCAGCGCCTCGGTGATCGACTGAGCCGAACGGACCGGCCCGGCCTTCTCGCTCATCAGGGCGCTCGTCGCGCGCAGCAGCTCGCCGGTGTTGTCAGGCTCCCCCGCCGCGGCACGACCCGCAGCCCGTGCCACCAGGGCTGCGGCGGACTCGACGAGCGGCGCCGCGACGTCCCGGAAGGACACGAGGTCGACGGGCTCCTCGGTCCGGCGCACGGCGATGAACTGCGCAGCCCGCGTCGCCCCCACCTGACCGGAGTTGAGCGCCGCGCCACCAGGCCTGTAGATCCCGTGCGCCCCGCCGGCCTCGCCCACCGGGAAGAACCCGGCGACGTTCGACTGCCACCACGCGTCGACGACCAGTCCGCCGTTGTTGTGCTGGGCGCACACGTCCACCTCGAGCCAGTCCTTCTCGAGGTCCACGTAGGGGTTCTTGCCGAGGTA
This sequence comes from Sanguibacter biliveldensis, assembly GCF_033798665.1. Taxonomy (NCBI): domain Bacteria; kingdom Bacillati; phylum Actinomycetota; class Actinomycetes; order Micrococcales; family Sanguibacteraceae; genus Sanguibacter; species Sanguibacter biliveldensis. The sequence goes on along the minus strand of NZ_CP138359.1, from coordinate 736,791 downwards.
CAGCTCGTAGGACGGCATGTTCATGTGCTTGAGCCGCTCGATCGGCGTACCGAACAACGCACCACCCCGCTCGAGGTAGGCGTGGGCCTCGGGCGAGATCTTCGACGCGTCGAGCTCGGCCTGCACGGGGTTGCGTGTGAAGTCGAGGTAGACCTTGCGACCGCGCAGCACAGTCTCCTGGTAGACGAGCAGGTCGATGAGCGACGAGCCGTCGAGGGCCTTGCGGATGTCGAAGGGCCACTGGTAGCCCTTGAGGAAGATCATCGACAGCTGACGCCCGTAGTCGGGGACCGTCTCGCTGAGGAACTCGCGCTCGTCCCCGCCGTCGGCGTCGGTCGAGACGAAGCGCGGCATCACCTGCATGTACGTGCCGGAGACGTTCCAGCGCGGCTTGGTCGACGCGAGGCCGAACTGCCACTCGGTGAGGTTCTTGCCGTGGACCCCGGCCCTGTAGGCGGCACCCGACGCACCCCACTGACCGTTGGGGAACACCGAGGTCGCGTACATACCGGCAGGCCCGCCCGTCGCGTAGACGAGGTTGCGGGCCCGGAACAGCACGAAGGGGCTCTCTGTGCCGTCGTGCACCACGTCGGTCCGCAGGCACAGGAGGCCTACGACCTCGCTCGTCGCACTGTCGGGCGCGCCGTCCGTGACCGCGGCCGGTCCGGCGCCGGCCGCATCGGCAGCACCCGCTGCACTAGCTGCACCCGCTGCACCCGCTGCACCCACCATGTCGCGCGTGACGACATCCACCACCCGGCACTGGTCGTAGATCCGCGTCCCGTTGCGGTGCACCTTCTTCTCGAGCTGCTCGACCATCGACCTTGACGTGTACGGGCCGACCGAGGTCGCCCGGCGTCGCGGGTCGTGGTCGGTCTTGTAGCCGATGAACTCGCCGTATCGGTTCTGCGGGAACGGCACCCCGAGCTCGCAGAGCCTGAGGAACCCGCGGGCGGAGAGCGCAGCCTCGCAGAGCGCGTTGTCGCCGTCCATCGCGCCGCCCGAGAACAGCGTCTCGGCCATCTCGCGGACCGAGTCGCCGTCTCCGCCCGAGAGCGTCATCTTGTAGTACGTCTGCTTGTCCGACCCGGCGTTGCGCGACGAGCCGGCGTTGACCTTGTCGGCCACCATGACCACGTCCTCCTGGCCGAATTCCCACAGCCGGTCAGCGGCGCAGAACCCTGCCGAGCCGGTCCCGACGATCACCGTGTTGGCGCTCACGACGGGCACGTCGTACCCGGCCACGCGCACGGTCTCGACGTCGAAGGTCGCGTTGACCGAGTGGTCACCGGCCTCGCGCGAGGCCGCAGGGCTGGTCGTTCCGGTCGTCTCAGGTGTGGCGGGGGCTGTCACGGTGACTCCTGGCAGGACGGTCTCGGCGGTCCGAGAGAGATGGGATGGGGGCGGCAGGTCGCGTCAGAGGCGCGGGATGTGCTGCCCGCCGTCGACGTGGAACACCTCGCCTGTCGAGTACGGGGTCTGCCCCGAGGCGAGGACGGCGACTGCGCCGGCCACGTCGCTCGGACGTCCCCAGCGCGGCATCGGGGCGAGGCCGTCGGCGAAGAGCTTGTCGTACTTCTCCTGCACCCCCGCGGTCATGTCGCTCTCGATGACACCCGGGCGCACCTCGTAGACGACGATCCCCTCGGGTGCCAGGCGCACGGCGAAGAGCTGCGTCCCCATCGAGACGCCGGCCTTCGACACGCAGTACTCCCCGCGGTTGGTCGACACCGCCGTCGCGGAGATCGAGGAGACGTTGATGATCGTCCCGACAGGACGGTCGACACCTGTGGCCTCACCGCGCCCGGCGATCATCGCGTTGGCAACACGCTGGGTGAGGAAGTACGGACCTCGCAGGTTGATGCCGAGCACCCTGTCGAAGCTCTCGGGCTCGGCCTCGAGCAGGTCCGCCCGGACCGTCGGGGCCACACCCGCGTTGTTGACGAGCAGGTCGATGCGCCCCCACGCCTCGAGCGCGGCGTCGACGAAGCGCGCGTGGTCGGCTACCTCGGCGACAGAGCCCTGGACGTAGAGCACCTCGGCCGGGCCACCGTCGGGTCCGCTCGACCGGAGCTCGTCGAGCAGCTCGGTGGGCTCGGGCCGGGTCGCGAGGATCGCGACGGCGTAGCCGTCAGCAAGGAGCCGGCGGGTGATGCCGAGCCCGATCCCGCGGTTCCCGCCGGTGACAAGAGCAACCTGGGTCATGCGTCCTCCGGTCTGTGCGGGCACCGTCGCCCGTCGTCAGGTCTGAGCGCGCGGAGACGCTCACGTGCCGTCGATGCTCTCAGAGATCGACAGTTTGGGCAAGCGCTTTCCATCGCCCTTCTCCGGGCCTCCGCCGGGAGCACCGGACGGATGCCCCTCCGAGCCCGACCCACCCCGCGGAGGCCGGGAGCGGCAGGCGCTCGGTCGCCATCGATACCCGTGGCCGTGGCCGGGGCCGGGGCCGGGACCGGGACCGGGACCGGGACCGGGACCGGGACCGGGACCGGGACGACGGCAGCACGCTCCCGTCAGGGGAGGCGCGGCGCGCGACCACGAGCATCGACGCCTTGACCCCACTCGCCCACCTCACTAGGCTCTCCGGAAAGCGCATTCCGAACTGGGGTGCCCGCAGCCCTCTCGAACGGACTCGACGATGACCTCCGGCGCAGACCTGTCCAGGCTCTCCCTCAACACCGCGACCACCAAGCTGCTCACCCTGACCGAGGCCGTCGACGGTGCGGCGCGCGCCGGCTACGGAGCTGTCGGGCTGTGGCGGGACAGGGTCCAGGAGATCGGAGCCGACAAGGCCGCGAAGGTCGTCGCCGACGCCGGTCTGCGCGTCTCGTCGCTGTGCCGGGGCGGATTCCTCACGGCCTCCGACGACGCGGGGATCGCCTCGGCCCTCGAGGACAACAAGGCCGCGATCGTCGAGGCGGCGACCGTCGGGACCAGCGAGCTCGTCTTCGTCGTCGGCGGCCTGGGCGCGAACCCCGGCCCGGGCGAGCCCGCGCGAACCTCGCAGGACACCGCCGAACGGGATGCCGGCCGCGACATCGTCGCGACCCGCCAGCGTGTCGCCGACCGCATCGGCGACCTCGCGCCCTTCGCCGCCGAGCACGGCGTGCGCATCGTGCTCGAGCCCCTGCACCCGATGTTCGCGGCAGACCGCGCCGTCGTCTCGACGCTCGGCCAGGCGCTCGACCTGGCGGCACCGCACCCGGCCGACGTGGTCGGTGTCGTGGTCGACACGTACCACGTGTGGTGGGACCCGGATCTCGAGGCGCAGGTCGCCCGGGCCGGCGCCGAGGGACGTATCGCGTCGTACCAGGTGTGCGACTGGCTGCTCCCTCTCGCGGCCGACCCGCTGCTCTCCCGCGGGTACATGGGCGACGGCTACGTCGACTTCCCGACGATCACCCGGTGGGTGTCCGCGACGGGGTACGCGGGCGACGTCGAGGTCGAGATCTTCAACCAGCAGATCTGGGACACCGCAGGGGATGTGGTGATCCGGACGGTCGCCGAGCGCTACGCAGCGCTCGTGCAGCCGTACCTCTGAGCCGCGCACCGCGGCCCAGAGACACCGACGGCCCGGTGGTCACCTGCACGTCCCCTCCTCGGGCGCAGGCGGCCACCGGGCCGTCGTCGTGCTGTCAGGCTGCGGTCGTGCGTCAGCCTGCGAGGGTGCTGCGGTCGAGGCCGACGTAGACGTCGACGTCGCCCGTGAGCTGCTCCGAGGCGACGAAGAGCCCGCCCGAGCGGTAGTGCGCGGGGACCTCGGAGCCCTCGACAGCGACGCCACCGACCTCGACACGGACCGGTGCGTCACCGGCGACCACGTGCAGGGTCACGCGGCGGTGCACGCCTGCCAGGTCGACACCGAGCACGGTGCCGTCGTCCTCGGCCGCGAGGACCGGGTCGAAGACGACGCCACCCGCGCGCTCGGTGATGCCGAGCGCGCCGTGCACCAGCTGGCGCAGGTAGATGCCTGGGCCCGAGGAGTACACGCGCCACCCGCCCTTGACCTGGACCGAGCCGTCACGGAGCTTGTCGAAGTTCTCCGCGAAGTCGTAGCGGTCGGTGAAGCCCGCGTCCGAGGAGGAGTAGAAGCAGTTGCGCTGGCGTGCGGCGCTGTGGTCGAGACGCTCGAACTGCCCGACGGGGCTGATGCGCAGCAGCTCGGTCACCAGACGCTCACGCCCGAGGGCGGCGAGGGCCTGCGTGTAGCGGACGTGCGCGTGGGTGTACATGAGGCCGATCTCGCGACCGACGTTCGCCGCCTGCTCCCCACGACGGAAGTACTTCGTGATGCCGTCCTGGAACGGTGCCGGGCGGTCCATGAGACGCACGCCGTCGGGGAAGTGCAGGTTGTCCTCGACGAGGGCCTCGTGACGCAGCACCTGCTCGGGCGTGAACAACCCCGCGATGATCGAGCGCGTCATCGGGATGAGGCGGTACCGCAGACCCGTGCGGTCGTCGGTCGGGTGGATGACGGGCCACGGGCCCTCGGGGGCGAAGACCACGTAGCCGGCGAGCACGTCGTCGATCATCAGGCGGTCGGTGAACTCGGCGGCGATGACGTCGGCCTCGGCCTGGAGCTCGTCGGCCAGCGCGTCGTGCGAGCCGCCGCGCAGCAGAGCGGACAGCGTCGACGTCGCCTGGAACAGGAGCGCGACGGTCCACGCCGACGCCATCTCCTCCTTCATCGACTCCTGAGCGGGCTGGAGCGTGTCGTCCCAGTCGCCCTCACCGTAGGAGAGCAGCTGGGTGCCGGGGGCGCGGTGCGTGCGGATGTACTCGAGCGAGGCACGCACGTGCTCCAGGACGGGGACGGCCTCGGTCCCGGCGCGACGAGCAGAGGAGTCCCAGAAGGGCACCTCGACGTCGAGGACCGACGTGTCGCCCGTCGCGGACAGGTACTCGCCGAGGGCCATGAGCGGCCAGACGACGACGTCGCCGTGCGCCTCGTCGGAGTAGCGCTCGGAGTAGGCGTCGAACATGAACCACTGCGGGAGCGTGCCGTCGGGGTCCTGGTGGCCGAAGACGCGCAGCACGATCTCGCGTGCGGTGTCGAATCGGCCGAAGGCCAGGTTGAGCTCGAGCGGTCCCTGGCAGACGTCGCGGGTTCCCCACGCGGCGCCCGAGTACTGCTCGAGGCCGTGCGGCACGAGGAAGTGGATGAGCCCGTTCTGCGTGAACCACGGCAGCAGCAGGTTGACCTCGGCGAGGCGTCCCGAGCCCTCGACGTGCAGGTTGCGCGTGAAGTCACCGATGTAGCGGCGGTGCGCCACGAGCTCGGCGGGCACGTCGAGCGCGGCGGCGAGGGTGCGCGCAGCGGCGTCGAGGGCCGGTGCGCGGCCCTCGAGGTCACCGGTGAGGACCACCGAGGCCGAGGTCGCAGCCTCGAAGGCCACGGTCACGACCGAGGTGCGGCGCGCCTCGCCGTCGGCGAAGAGCACCGAGTCGTCGCCGATCCGGCCCGTCGGGCTCGCGAGGACGTAGGTGAGGTCGGGGCAGTGCGACTGCACGTCGGTCCCGGCCTCGGCCGTGAAGACGAGCGCGCGCCCGTCGAGGGCGGGCTCGGCCGACCAGGCGTGGTCACCGAGCTCGACGTCGACCGTGACGAGCAGCTCGAGAGGCTGCTCGGAGTCGACGCGGACCTCGAGCACACGGCCCTCGGCGCTCGCCGTGGTGCGCACGCCGATGCGTCCGGCCGAGGTCTCGTAGACCCAGCGGAGCCCGCCGAGGTCCATGACGAGCGCAGACGGCACGCCGAGCAGGTTCCAGGCACCGTCGATCTTGACCAGCGCGCGCACACCGCTCGAGCGGAGCAGGTTGAGGTGGTTGCGCTGGACCGACACGAAGCGGTTCACCGAGGTGTTGCCGACGACGACGTGCGAGGCGAAGACACCGTAGACGTAGGAGGACGCCGAGAGGATGTTGTCGTTCGGTGCGACGTCGGTGCCGGCCTTGACCACGTGGCCGTGCGGACGCTCGACCGCGAGCTCCTTGGCGCGGGACACCACGTGGGTGGCGTCGGCCGTGAAGTACGAGAGGAGCGAGCCGTCGGACGCACGCTCCGGCTGGAGGACCGAGCCGGCTCCGAGGTCGACGAGCTCGTCCTCGGTGAGGTCCCGGCCGGCGAGCAGCGGGGCGGAGACGAGGAGCGAGCGGACGGCCGGGGCTGCGGCGTCGCTGGCGACCACTGCGGCAGCAGCCTCGACGGCGCGGTCGAAGAGGCCCGGGACGGCGTCGATCGCGTCGGCGAGCTCGCCGCGGTAGTCCGGCACGAAGGCCGTGACAGCGTGCACGGTGCGCGGCTCGGACAGGTCGAGCGTTGGGCCGAGCAACGTCGGCATGGAGAGCTCGTACTGGTAGACGAGGGAGTCCCACTCGGCGGTGTCGAGGGCGTGCGCGTGCCCGTCGAGCTTGCTGTCGAGGCCGTAGAGCGAGAAGCCGTCGGTCAGGTGCGCACGCGCACCCTCGACGATCGCGCTCACGGCGAGCGGGAGGACCGGGGCGGTCGCCATGGTCTGGCGGCTGGCGAGGACGGAGCCTGCGGCCGAACCCTCGACCACGTGGTGCACGATGTACTGGCTCACGTAGGGCTCGCTGCTCAGCGACATGCCCTCGGGCGCCAGGGCGAGGTCCTGCGCGACGACCACGTCGTAGGTCCCGGCCGCACCGGCTTCGACGGAGGCGAGGTCGACGCGCCAGACCCAGAGGTCACCCGTGGGATCGAGCACGAGGGAGACCGTGTAGGCCGCGCCGAGGACCTCGCCGGCCCAGCGGGCGGAGCCGTCGACCACGGAGAAGCTGCTCGCCGAGCGGGCGCCGACGAGCGGTGCGCTCTGCACGGAGCCGTCGGTGTGGCGGCGCAGGAACACCCCGCCGATCATCGCGTCGTGGTCCGAGGGGCTGTACTGGCTGACGAGGGTCGACCCGCCGTGGCGGATCGAGCGGACGTCGCCCGTCGCCGTCAGCGCGATGCGCGTCGGTCCGCTGCTCAGCTCGGCGTCGACCGGCGTCACCGGGCTGCTGGGCGCCTCGAGCACGGCGGACGTGGTGGACGGGTGGACGGGAGAGCTGTTCACGGCGGGGGTCCCTCGGTCGGGTTCGGGATGGTCGGTCGCTGCGGTGTCCGCAGTCACGAGGACGAGGTCGGGTCGCCCCCGCGGGAGGTCAGGGTCGGGTGGGACGGGCGGTCGGACCGCCTCCTCACCCGTCGCCGTCAGGTCACGCCAGGGCGTCTCGCTGCACGGCGGTGCTGGGCTCGTGAGATCCACGAGTCCTGAGGTCTGTGCTGTTGTCGGGTCCCGCCCGCCCCCGTGGGGGCCGGGCGGGAGCGCCGCACGACGGCTGCGGCCTGCCGGGGCCGGCGCGGGGAGCAGATCACCCGTCGCGCGGCCCCGGTCACGAGGTCAGCGTCCTTCGCCGGCCCGGGCGGGCTGCGGGATCGCGTCCAGCAGCTCCATCGTGTAGCTGTCCTCGGGGAACCTGAGGACCTGGGCGGTGTTGCCCGACTCGACCACGCGGCCCGAGTTGAGCACCATGATCTGGTCGGTCACCAGACGCGCGGAGAGCAGGTCGTGCGTGATGTACAGCATCGAGACCCCGAAGGTGGCCCGGAGGTCGTCGAGGAGCGCGAGCACCCCGGCACGCAGCGACACGTCGAGCATGGAGACGGGCTCGTCGGCGATGATCACCTGCGGGTCGCAGGCGAGCGCGCGGGCGATGACCACACGCTGACGCTGCCCGCCCGAGAGCTGGTGCGGGAGCTTCGCCGCGAACTGCTCGACGGGCGTCAGACCCACGGTCTCGAGGAGCTCGAGCACGCGGGTGCGTGCCGCGGTGCCCTTGAGACCCGTGTAGTTCACGACGGGGCGCATGAGCGTGTACTCGACCGAGTGCAGCGGGTTGAGCGCCGAGTACGGGTCCTGGAACACCATCTGCACCTCGCGGCGCAGGTTCTTCAGACCGCCGCGGCGCAGCTTGTCGACACGGGCGTCACCGAAGTGCACCTCGCCCGAGGTCGGACGCTCGACACCCGTGATGAGCTTGGCGAGGGTGGACTTGCCCGAGCCGCTCGCACCCACGAGGGCCATGGACTGACCGGGCTCGAGGGTGAAGGACACGTGGTCCACCGCGGTGACCGGGTCCTGACCGCGACGCGGCGGCGGGTAGACCTTCGACACGTCGGAGACCACGACGGCCTTGTCAGCCACGCGGCCGGCACGACGACGCGAGCCCGAGGCTCCACCGGCGGTCGGCGCGGCGGCACCACCCTCGGTGGCACCGTGGGCCGGGGTCGCACCGTGCGCTGCTGCGACGCTGCTCGTACCGGTGGTCTCGATCGACCCGCCACGGACGACGAGGCCCGGGACCTCGACGACCTCGGCGCGCGGGTCGGCGTAGTGGCTGAGCAGCATCTGCGTGTACTCGTGCTTCGGTGCCTGCAGGATCTGCTGCGAGGTGCCGTCCTCGACGATCACGCCCTCGCTCATCACCATGACGCGCGACGTCGACTCGAGGACGATGCCGAGGTCGTGGCTGATGAGCAGCGCCGTGAAGTTCTCGGTCTTCTGCAGGTCACGGATGGTGCCCATGACCGCATGCTGCACGAGGACGTCGAGGGCCGTGGTCGGCTCGTCGAAGACCATGAGCTGAGGCTCGAGGGACAGCGCGAGCGCGATCGACACGCGCTGGCGCATGCCGCCCGAGAGCTCGCCGGGGAAGCGGTCGAGGACCGTACGCGGGAGCTCGACCTTCTCGACGAGCTCGTAGGCGCGCTGCAGGCGCTTGGCCTTGGGGACGTGCCCGTGGGCCGCGAAGATGTCGCCGAAGTGCTTGCGGATCGAGCGCACGGGGTTGAGCGCGTTCATGCCCGACTGCAGCACCATCGCGAAGCCTCCCTGGCGCTGCGTGCGCAGCTCCTCCTCGGCCATGCCGGCGATGTCGCGGCCGTCGAAGAGGATCTTTCCCTCGGAGATGCGCGCGGGTGCCTTGGCGAGGCGGGTGACCGCGAAGCCGAGGGTCGACTTGCCCGACCCCGACTCCCCCACGAGGCCGACGAACTCGCCGCGCTCGAGGGAGAAGCTCGCGTTCTTGACCGCGTAGGTCGGCTCTGCGCCGCGCGGTTCGTAGACGACCGACAGGTCCTGGACCTCGAGGAGGCTCATCGTCCCGATCCTTCCCGTAGGCGGGGGTTGGACAGTCCGTCCACCCCGAAGTTGATGAGGGTGAGCGACGTGGCGAGCAGCGCGATGCACAGACCGGGTGCGAAGAGCAGCACCCACTGGCCGGTGAGCAGCGCGTTGGAGTTCGACGCCCAGAAGAGCATCGAACCCCAGCTGACAGTCGTCGTGTCGCCGATGCCGAGGAACGACAGGCCCGACTCGGCGAGGATCGCCGACGTAGCCGCGCCGAAGAAGCTGCCGGTGATGAGCGACGTCATGTTCGGGAGGATCTCGCGGAAGACGATGCGAGCCGCACCGTCGCCGGAGAACTGTGCCGCGGTGATGAAGTCGCGTCCACGGATCGACTGGGTCTGCGACCGCAGCACGCGGGCACCGTAGGCCCAGCCGGTGAGGACCACCACGAAGATGATCATCGTCATGCCGCCGTTCTGCAGGTACGCAGCGATGACGATCATGAGCGGCAGGCCCGGGATGACCAGCACGAGGTTGACGACGAAGTTGATGACGTCGGCGAGCGGTCCGCGGATGTAGCCCCACGAGAGCCCCACCACGACGGCGATGAGGGTCGAGAGGAAGCCGGCGATGAAACCGACGAGCACCGAGATCCGGGCTCCGAAGACGACCTGCGAGAAGACGTCCTCACCGGCTGCGGTGGTGCCGAACCAGTGGCTGCCCGAGGGGCCCTGGTTGCGGCCGAAGCCGTTCTCGCTCGCACCGTAGGGCGCGATGAGCGGCGCGAAGATCGCCATGAGGACGAAGAGCAGCAGCAGGACCACGCCGATGCGGGCCTTCTTGTTGCTCCAGATGGTCGAGGCGCCGCGGGACAGGACCTTCAGGGGTGAGGCCGGTCCGTGCGGGATGGGCGCGACGGTGCTGTCACGCTCCATCTCGTGAGGAGGTGTCGAGCCCGTGGGCTCCGGGAGGTTCGCTGCAACAGTCATCGGCGGGTCCTCGGATCCAAGAGTCCGTACAAGATGTCAACCAGGAAGTTCGCGAGCAGCACGCTGATCGTGATCATGAGGAACAGCGCCTGCATGAGCGGGAAGTCCTGGTTCGTGACCGCGTTGAACAGCAGGTAGCCGACACCGGGGTAGTTGAACACCTGCTCCACGAGCAGCGAGCCGCCGACCACACCACCGAGCGCGAGGCCGAAGCCCGTGAGGTTCGGGAGGATCGCGTTGCGGGCCGCGTACTTGATCGCGACGGTGCGGCTGCGCAGGCCGTTCGCCTCGGCGAAGGTCACGTAGTCGTCACCGAGGGTGTTGATCATGTTGTTGCGCATCCCGAGGATCCAGCCACCCAGAGAGGTGATGAGGATCGTCAGGGCGGGCAGCCACGCGTGACCGATCGCGTCGTTGATGAAGGCGAGGCTGAGGTTCGGCGTCGACTCGCGGCCGTAGGCCCCCGACGTCGGGAACCACTTGAGCTGGTACCCGAGGAAGAAGACGAGCAGCAGGGCGGTCCAGAAGTACGGGAACGCCGAGGTGAAGGTGCCACCGAGGGTGGGGAGGGTGTCGAGCCACGTCCCGCGCTTCCAGGCGGCGAGGACACCGAGCAGGGTCCCGACGATGAAGGCGATGATCGTCACGAGCCCGACCATGACGAGCGTCCAGGGGAGCGCGTTCATGATGAGCGTCGAGACGTTCTGCGGGAAGAACGTGTACGAGACCCCGAAGTCGAGGCGGAACACGTTGCCGAGGTACTGGATGTACTGCGACCAGGCGTCGCCGGTCGGGACGCCGAGCTGAGCCTCGATGGCTGCTCGGGTCGCGGGGTCCACGGGGCCGTTCTGCGCCAGCTTCGCGATGGCCGCGTCAGCCGGGGTGCCGGGCATGAGGCGCGGCAGCAGGAAGTTCAGCGTGATCGCGGCCCACGCAGTGAGGAGCAGCAAGCCAAGCTTGCGCAGGAGATACCACACGGGGTGCTCGCCTTCGTCGGGAGGTTGCGGGTACAGCACGGGCTGAGCGAGGTGCTCCGGGGGTGCGTCGCACCTCGCTCAGCCATGAGCGGTCTAGAGGTGAGACCGCTGACGTCGTGCAGAGACCAGGACGTCAGCGGTCTCGAGGGGCTAGGCCTCTCAGCCGTCAGCCTTCTTGATGGTGGTGAGGATGACGAGCGCCGATGCCGCGTAGGGCGTCGGGGTCATGTACGGGTTCTCCGCGCTGGGCCATCCGGTGAAGCTTTTGTCGGAGAAGAGGCCCCAGAGGCCTGCGTAGTAGACCGAGACGATCGGGACGTCGTTGTACATGACCTCCTGGAGCTTGCCGGCGATCTCCTTCTGGCGAGCCTCGTCGACGGTCGTGCGGAACTCGGTGAGGAGAGCGTCGACCTCAGGGTTGGAGTAGCGCTGGTAGTTCGAGGGAGCGGTCTCTCCGAGCGGACGGTTGAAGTCCGAGCTCAGGAGGTTGTAGTAGCCCTGGTAGACCGAGCCGTTGCCGCCGAAGGACGTCATCGCGACGTCGAAGTCGCCGTCCTGGACTGCCTTGAAGTACGCGGCAGGCTGCGGCTGGTTGACCTTCACGTCGATGCCGATGGCGGTGTACTGCTTCTGGATCTCCTGGACTGCGCGGAGCCAGTCGGTCCAGCCGTTCGGCGTGGTGATGGTCATCGTCGCCTGGTTGCCCTGCGCGTCGACGAGCTTGTCACCCTGCTTGGTGTAGCCGGCCTCGGCGAAGGCTGCCTCGGCGGCACCGGTGTCCTGGGTGACCATGCCCTCGTCGGGGATGGCGTCGGTGAGCCACTCCTCCTGCGTCGGGAGCAGCAGACCCTGCTGGCCCGCGGCACCGACGGTGCCCTCGGAGGCGTTCTCGGCGATGATGCCGCGCTCGAGAGCGAGCGACATGCCCCGACGGAAGTTGACGTCGTTGTAGGGCGCCTTGGTGAGGTTCGGCGCGATGCCGACGGTGCCACCGGCGGGGAACCAGTACTGGTTGCCCTCGTCGGCTGCGACCCAGGTGTTCTCCACGTCAGACATGAAGGCGTAGGCCCAGTCGTAGCCGTTGTTGACGACGTCGAGCTGCGAGTTCGCGGCGGGGAGGACGAGCTCTTCGGCGGCGACCTTGTCGGCCTGCCAGTAGGTCTCGTTCTTCTCCATCTTGTACTGGTTGGCGTTGAAGTCGCCCAGCACGTACGGGCCTGTGCCCACGGGGTTCTCGTTGGTGAAGGTGACCGGGTCAGCCTGGTCGGCCCACACGTGCTCGGGGACGATCGGCACGGCGAGCACGATGATCGGCGCGGAGGAGTCCTCGGCCTTGAGGGTGAACGTGACGTCCTGGCCCTCGGCGGTGACGGACTCGACGCGCGACCAGATGCCGGTCGTGTCGAGGGCCGGGAAGTCCTTGAGCATCGTGTAGGTGAACACGACGTCGTCGGCGGTGAAGTCCTCGCCGTCGCTCCACTTCACGCCCTCGCGGACGGTCGAGACGATCGTCTTCGCGTCAGGCTGGGTGAAGTCGGACTGGAGGAAGTTGGTCGACTTGCCGTCGAGCGCGTTCACGACCATGAGGGGCTCGTTGATGATGAGCGACATGTTGCGCTTCTCGATCACGAACGGGTTGAAGTTGCGCGTGAACGTCGGTGAGCCGTTGTCGGCAGCGAGCATGAGCGAGCTCGAGTTCGCCGTGCCGTTGCTGCTGGACTCAGGGGCCGCACAGGCGCTGAGGGCGAGGGCCGCTACGAGGCCCAGCCCGAGCGCGGAGGTCAGGCGCTTGCGCGTCCGACGGGTGCCATCGGTCATGGCTGTCTTCTCCTTCGTGTCTTCTTCGTCACGTCGACCGGGCGGTGCGCAGCTGTGCGGCTCGCGTCGGTGATCAATGCTGTCCTGAGCAATGTATGCGCATACATCGCGCTGTGCAAACCCTGGACGTGCGTCCCAGATGCGTCTGCGGGTGAGATGTGCGAAGACGGGCACAGCAGTACACCACCGTCCGAGCCCGGACCTGGGCCGAAGGTCATGTCCTGTCGGTCAGACAGACTCGGGCGGCAGGCAGCCGCAGCTGCCGCGCAGCAGCACCTTGACCGGCAGCGTGCGGGTCTGCGGCGGGATCTGCGAGTCGCGGAGCCTGTGCAGGAGGGTGTCGACAGCCGCCCGGCCAAGGTCGCGCATCGGCTGGTACACGGTCGTCAGCCGCGGCCGTGAGACCTCCGAGGCGTCGATCCCGTCGAAGCCCGTGACGATGACGTCCTCGGGGACCCGGCGTCCGGCCGAGGTCAGAGCGTCGAGGACGCCGAGCGCCGTCTGGTCGTTCGAGCACACCAGGGCGCGCGGCACCCGTCCCTCCGCGAGGAGGCGACGGCCGATCGACCGGCCCTGGGCCCGCGTGAAGTCACCCCGGGCGACAGGGGTCGCGGGCGCGGGCAGCCCTGCTGCTCGCAGCGCTTGGCAGAAACCCCGGAAGCGCGCGTCGTCGTCTGGGGAGTCAGCAGGTCCACCGACGAAGGCGAGGTCGGTCACGCCGTGCTCCTCGAGCACGTGGGAGGTCATCACGCGCATGCCCTCGGCGTTGTCTGTCGTGATGTGGTCGTACTCGTCGTCGGACCGCGGCCCGGCGAGGACCACGACAGGCACGCGCCGCGCGATGTGCGCGAGCTGCTTGTCCGGGATGGTGCGGGCGAGCGTGACGATCCCGTCGACCCGGCCGGCGAGGTTGTCGAAGATCTCTGACCCGCGGGAGCCGCGTGCCACGGCGATGGTCACCGCCATGCCGTGCTGCCAGGCCTCGATCTCGGTGCCGAGCATGACCTCGGAGATGTAGAGGTGGTCGCCGAGCTCGACGTCCTCGGGCAGGTCGAGGACCGTGGACACCCGGCCGTCGGAGAACTCCACGGGGGCCAGACCCGACACCTCGTCGATCCCGTCGAAGTCGGGCAGGCACAGACCGATCGCGCCCGAGCGCCGGGCAGCGAGGCTGCGCGCGCTGCCGCTCGGCACGTACCCGAGGTCCAGGACGGCCGCGTTCACCCGGTCACGGGTGGCGTCTGCGACCTCGTGCGGCTTGCGCAGGACGCGAGACACCGTGGCGATGGACACCCCGGCCAGCTCGGCGACGTCGTAGACGGTAGGAACCTTCTGCATCAGACCATCCTTCGCGTCAACCAGAGATGGTACGGCACCCCGGGTCGCAACCTGCGGCGAAGGTCCCGGTCGGCGGGCTGATCGGCGACCTGTGCGGGGCGCTCTCACCTGCACAGACGCCCTCGGGGGGCTGCGCTAGCGCGCTCGTCCCCATGGCCCGCCTTGCAAGAGTTCGACCATGGGAGCACTCTGAGTTCGCACCGACGAAACTGGGAGGGCCTCCATGCAGGACAGCGGCACGACCGCGGTCGGCACCCCTCCCCGTCCGCCGGGCAGCAGGTCAGGGCGGCGGCCCTCGACCCTGCGTCTGCTCGGTCCGGCCTTCGTCGCCGCGATCGCCTACGTCGACCCCGGGAACGTCGCGGCCAACGTCTCGGCCGGTGCGCAGCTCGGCTACCTGCTCGTCTGGGTGATCGTCGTCGCGAACGCGATGGCCGTCCTCGTGCAGTACCTGTCCGCCAAGCTCGGGCTCGTCACCGGCAGGTCGCTGCCCGAGGTGCTCGCCGAGCGGATGGGGCGCCGGGCCAGGCTGGCGTACTGGGGACAGGCCGAGCTCGTCGCGGCCGCGACAGACCTCGCGGAGATCATCGGGGGCGCGATAGCCCTGCACCTGCTGTTCGGTCTGCCGCTCCTCCTCGGCGGGGCTGTCACGGGCGTGATCTCCATGCTCGTCCTGACCGTCCAGCAGCGCCGCGGGCAGCGCACCTTCGAGACCGTCATCACCTCGATGCTCGCGATCCTCGCCGTCGGGTTCTGCCTCGGGCTCGTCGTCGCACCGCCGTCGTTGGCCGGCACCGTCGGCGGGCTCGTCCCGCGTTTCGAGGGGACGTCGTCGGTCCTCATCGCCGCCTCGATGCTCGGGGCGACAGTCATGCCGCACGCGATCTACCTGCACTCCTCCCTCGCCCGCGACCGCCACGGCAGCGGCCACTCCCCCGCCGGGCTGCGCCGCCTGCTCGTCGCGACCCGGTGGGACGTAGCCCTGGCGCTGCTGCTCGCCGGGACCGTGAACCTCGCGATGCTGCTGCTGGCCGCGTCGACCCTCGCCGGGCGGACCGGGGTCGACTCGATCGAGGGCGCGCACGCCGCGATCGAGGACACCCTGGGACCCGTGGTCGGCATCGCCTTCGCGGTCGCGCTGCTCGTGTCGGGGCTCGCGTCGACGTCGGTCGGCTCCTACGCCGGCGCCGAGATCATGCAGGGGCTGCTCAAGGTCCGGGTCCCGCTGCTCACCCGGCGCCTCGTCACGCTGGTCCCCGCGCTCGTCCTCCTCGCGACGGATCTCTCGCCGACCTGGTTGCTCGTGCTCAGCCAGGTGGTCCTGAGCTTCGGCATCCCCTTCGCGCTGGTCCCGCTGGTGCGTGTCACGAGCGACCGGGCCCTCATGGGCGAGCACCGCAACGGGACGGCGACCCGCGTCGTGGCCTGGGGCGTGGCGCTGGCGATCGTCGCGCTCAACGTGGCGCTGCTGGCGCTGACGCTGTCGGGGGTGGGCTGAGGGGGCGGCGCGGCGCACGCTGTGAGGCTCTTGCCCGACGAGCCCGTCACCGGGTGCTCGCAGACGGGGTCGCGTGCCTCGAGACAGCCCGGAGCAGCAGCCTGCTCTCGCCTTTGGAAGCGTTTGTCAGTTCTCCGAGGACCGAGGCCGGGGATGCGGCTCTGCGCCTGGGGTGGGTCACTCTCTCGGAGACCGCCACACCGGGGATGGTGATGCGCCTGAGCCATGCCACGACACGGGCGCTCGAAGACGTCGACCCCTCGGCCGCCCCTCGCCGCTCGATCACCGGCCTCACCCTGCCCGTGGTCGGCGGTGGGATCACGGTGTCAGCGCCGCCCTCGACGGTCGTCGACTGGAGGTACGACCTCGGTAGGCTGCTCGATCCTCTCGAGGCCCGAGGGTCAGGTCTGCTGATCACGGTTGACGAGGTGCACTCGGCCGCCCGAGACGACCTGCGCGACCTCGCCGCCACAGTTCAGCACCTGGTCCGCGAGGAACGGACCATCGCCCTGGCCATGGCAGGGCTCCCTTCGTCCGTCTCGGACCTGCTCAACGACGATGTCCTCACATTCCTCCGCCGAGCCACCCGCTTTCACCTGGATGACGTCCCGCTCGATCACGTCGCAGACGCACTGCGCGAGACCGTCATCGCGAACGGACGCACGATCGACGACGACGCACTGGCCGAGGCAGCCTCGGCGACGGGCGGGTACCCCTTCATGATCCAGCTCGTCGGCTACCACGTCTGGAGAAAGGCGACCGGAGACAGGATCACCCTTGCCGCGACCCGAGCCGGCGTGCCAGCCGCGCAGAAGCGACTGGGTTCGCTGGTCCACGAGACTGCGCTCGCGGACCTCTCTGGTGTGGACCGTACGTACCTCCTCGCGATGGCTCACGACGAGGCTGAGTCCTCGACAGGCGAGATAGCACGTCGTCTGGGCGTGACCCCGTACTACGCGTCCACCTACCGCGCCCGACTCATCGCGGCGGGCGTCGTCGTCCCTACTCGGCACGGGTTTGTCGACTTTGCCGTCCCTTACCTCCGGGAGTACCTGCGGGAGCATGGCGCTCGGTACGAGATGGCAGGTCGCCGCACCGACGGGTCGTCCTGAGGCCACGGCGGTCAGACTGATGTCACAGCCAGGTATGCACTGAGCAAGGCGGCACGCACCAGACCCCGACCGGGACGCGATCCTCGCCAGGCCGGACATCTGTGGCCTCGTCAGCCCCTGTCGCCCCGGCCAGGGACTGGTTGTGCGTCGAGGGTCGCTGCGGCGA
Source organism: Sanguibacter biliveldensis (assembly GCF_033798665.1). Taxonomy (NCBI): domain Bacteria; kingdom Bacillati; phylum Actinomycetota; class Actinomycetes; order Micrococcales; family Sanguibacteraceae; genus Sanguibacter; species Sanguibacter biliveldensis. The sequence continues at coordinate 719,762 of NZ_CP138359.1, read as the reverse complement.
CGGCGCAGGGGTCGGTCGTGTCGTCGACGTCCCGCACCGAGCCTGCGACGCGCAAGAGCATCTCGCGGAAGGCGGCCTGCTCGCCAGGGTCGAGGGCGCCGAGCACGCGCTCTTCGGCCGCGGCGACGCGCGTGCAGGTCTCGGCGAGGCGGGTCAGCCCCAGCGGTGTCGCGACGATCTTGCGCTGGCGGCGGTCGGCGGGGTTGGGCTGACGCTCGACCAGACCTTCGGCGACGAGGTCGTCGATGAGGTAGGTCATGACCGTGCGGTCGATGCCGAGGTGGACCGCGAGCGCCAGCTGGCTGGGCTGGTCGCCGTGGACGACCTCCTGCATCACCTGGTAGCCGCGGTGCCTGTGCGGGAGACCGTCGAGCTCGGTGCCGACGACGGCCTCGTAGCCGCGGAGCAGCACGCCGAGCGGCCAGCCGAGGCTCTGGTCCGTGGTGTCGACGGGTGCGGTGTCCATGACGCGATCCTACGAGCCACATGCTCTCTTGCTCAACTCATCTGAAGAGCATATCGTCTGTGTGTCAGACGATTAATCCCGGCGCGACAGCGAGGACCCATGACGGACTACGGCCACGACCTGCTCTTCGGGTCGTTCATCACGCCCACCAACGCCGACCCTGAGCAGGTCCTCGCCCTCACCGCTGCCTCCGAGGCCGCAGGGCTCGACCTCGCGACCTTCCAGGACCACCCGTACCAGCCGGGGTTCTTCGACACCTGGACGCTGTTGTCCTTCCTCGCGGCCCGCACCTCGACGATCCGGCTCACGGCCAACGTGCTCAACCTGCCGCTGCGACCACCGGCCGTCGTCGCCCGGGCGGCCGCGAGCCTCGACGTCCTCAGCGGCGGGCGCATCGAGCTCGGCCTCGGCGCCGGGGCTTTCTGGGACGCGATCGTCGCGATGGGCGGCGAGCGCCTGACACCTGGCGAGAGCATCACGGCGCTCGGCGAGGCCATCGAGATCATCCGCGGGATCTGGGACACCGGCGACCACTCGCTGCTGCGCGTCGACGGCACGCACCACAGGGTCGACGGGGCCAAGCGCGGGCCAGCGCCCGCTCACGACATGGGGATCTGGCTCGGCGCGTACAAGCCGCGCATCTTGCGGCTCACCGGGCGGACAGCAGACGGCTGGCTGCCGTCGCTCGCCTACATGAAGAGTATCCAAGACCTCGTCGACGCGAACGAGATCATCGACGGGGCCGCGAGCGCCGCTGGCCGCCAGCCCGGCGACGTGCGGCGGCTGCTCAACATCACCGGTCGACTCACCTCGGCACCGAGCGAGCAGATGCTCGTCGGGCCTCCCGAGCAGTGGGTCGAGCAGCTCGCGACGCTCACCCTCGAGCACGGGTTCAGCGGCTACGTCCTCGGCGGGGACGACCCGCGGGCGATCGCCGTCCTCGGTCAGGAGATCGCACCGGCACTGCGGGAGCTCGTCGCCGCAGAGCGTGGGGCGGGCCCGGAGCCCAGGCGGCCTGAGCGTCCGGGCGACGCCAGGTAGGGGCCGGACGCCGACGAGCACGTGAGCGTCGTCGACCGCCCCGCTCCCCTCGTCGCCACGCTGCGTCGACCGCACCGCAGCCCTCCCACGCACGCACGCACGCACCACCGCACCGCACCGCACCGCACCGCACGAGAGAAGACCATGGACTACGCGCACCCGCTGACCCTCGGCCTGCAGATCCCTGCCGGGCCCGGCCAGCCCGACCTCACGCTCGCCCTGCTCGCGGAGGAGGCCGGGCTCGACGTCGTCGTCACCCCCGCGTCCCAGGACGGCGGGCTCGACGGCTGGACGGCACTCTCGTGGGTCGCCGGGGTGACCAGCCGCGTGTCCGTCTCCCCCTCCGGGATCGACGCGACGACGGGCCCTGCGACGGTCCTCGGCCGCGCGACGGCGAGCCTCGACCTGCTCTCGGGCGGTCGCGTCGACCTCACCCTGACCTCGCAGGACGAGGACGCCACAGCGCTCGAGGAGACCGTCGACGTGGTCCGGGGCATGTGGGCGACGGGGGCCGACGGCCCGCTCACGTACAGCGGCGAGCACCACGTCGTGCCCGGCACGCCTCGTGGTCCAGCCCCGGCTCACGCGGTCACGATCTGGGTCGCCGGTGCGTCGACGGCAGCCCTCGAGGTCGCGGGGCGCACAGGCGACGGGTGGAGCGTGCGCTGGGACGAGATCGACCCGTCCGACCTCGCGGCCGCGTCCGCGGCCGTCGACCGCGCCGCGCTGGCTGCAGGCCGGGACCCTCGCGAGGTCCGCCGACGGATCGTGCTGCCCGCCGCACCGGTCGTCGGGCACCCAGGATGGACCAGCCCCGAGGACGACGCTGCGGCAGACACCGTCCTCGCGCTGCGCGGCCTGGTCGTCGGTCTCGGGTTCTCGACGCTCCTCGTCGAGACCGACGACCCGGCAATGGTGTCGCGCGTGGCCCAGACCGTAGCCCCGGCGCTGCGGGCGGCCGTCAGCGCGGCGCGGGCAGAGTCCGGGATCGTGCCCGGCCTCGTCCGGCCCAGCCGCACCCGCGCCCAGCGCCACCCCGGCATCCGGTACGACGACCTCCCGGAGACACTCGTCGAGATCGCCGTCGAGCCCGGCGACGCCGGCTACGGCGACGTCCGCTCGACCTACATGCGGGGTGGGTCGCCCGGTCTCGTGCTGCGTCCCCGCACAGTCCCCGAGGTGGTCGACGCCCTGGCCTTCGCGCGGTCGCACGACGTCCCGCTCGCGGTCCGCAGCGGCGGGCACGGCATCAGCGGACGGTCCACCAACCGTGGCGGGATCGTGCTCGACCTCGGGCGCCTCGACCAGACCGAGGTCCTCGACCACGAGAGCCGTCGGGTGCGACTGGGCCCCGGGGCCCGCTGGGGCGCCGTTGCGCGGGAGCTCGCGCCGCTCGGCTGGGCCATCAGCTCGGGCGACTACGGCGGTGTGGGTGTCGGGGGTCTCGCGACCTCAGGGGGCATCGGCTATCTCGTCCGGGAGCACGGGCTGACCATCGACCACGTCCGCGCCGTCGAGATGGTGCTGGCCGACGGCCAGGTGGTCCGCGCGAGCGACACCGAGAACACCGACCTCTTCTGGGCGGTCCGGGGCGCCGGGCACAGCGTCGGCATCGTCACGTCCTTCGAGCTCGAGGCCGACGAGGTCGGCGAGATCGGCTTCGCGCAGCTGGTCTTCGACGCGACGGACACCGCCGAGGTGCTCGAGGCCTACGGGGCTGTCGTCGAGGCCTCGCCGCGCGACCTCACAGCCTTCCTCGTGATGGGCCGCCCACAACCCGGGCAGCCGCCGCTCGCGCAGATCATGGCCGTCGTCGGGTCTCCGGACCCCGAGGTCATCGTCGACAGGCTCGAACCGCTCGCCCGGATCGCCCCGCTGCTCCAGCAGTCGGTCCGGCTCACCACCTACGACCAGGTGGTCGCACTCCCGGCACCCGGGCCCCACCAGGGGCAGGGCGAACCTGTCACGCGCTCGGCGCTGGCCGACCACATCACCCCCGAGCTCGCCCGAGCCGCCGCGGCGCTCGTCCGCAGCGGGCAGAGCTATTTCTTCCAGATCAGGTCTGTCGGTGGTGCCGTGGCCGACGTCCCAGCCGACGCGACCGCCTACGCGCACCGCGACGCGGGCTTCAGCCTGGTGGCCTTCGGGGCGAGCCGCGACAGGCTCGACGCCCGTTGGGACGCGATGACCGAGCACTTCTCGGGGCTCTACACGAACTTCGAGACGGACCAGCGCCCTGAGCGCCTGCTCGACGCCTACCCGACCGCGACCCTCGCGAGGCTGAGAGAGATCAAGCACCGGTACGACCCCACGGGCGTGTTCCGGGACAACTTCGCGCTCGGCACGCAGGAGGCCGCGGCCAGCCGCACCTGACGGGGGCGGCATCAGCCCTGGTGAGTGCCGAGCGGCGGGCACCGGGTCGCGAGGGGGCGAGGGCGCGAGGTCGCGAGGTCGCGATCGGTGGATCGCGAGGTCTGCGAGGTCTCCTGTTGCGAGACGCCCGGGTCGGCGGTCGACTGGGGAGAGCACGTGATCTCGAACCGCGTCCCCCGGGGCGCACGGAAGGACGACCCATGAAGGCACTCGTGTACGACGCAGCATTCGACGTCTCGGTCAGAGAGGTCCCCGACGCGACGATCGAGCGCCCCACCGACGCCGTCGTCCGGATCACCTCGACCAACATCTGCGGGTCTGACCTGCACATGTACGAGGGTCGCACCGACATGGAGCCGGGCCGGGTGCTCGGCCACGAGAACATGGGCATCGTCGAGGCCGTCGGCGAGGGCGTGGACCGCATCAAGGTCGGCGACAGGGTCAGCCTGCCCTTCAACATCGCCTGCGGCTCCTGCGACCACTGCGTCCAGGGCAAGACAGCCTTCTGTCTGCGCGCCAACCAGGCCGGGACCGCCGGTGCGGCCTTCGGCTTCGCAGCGATGGGCGACTACGCGGGCGGCCAGGCCGAGCTGCTGCGGGTCCCGTGGGCAGACTTCAACGCTCTCGTCCTGCCAGAGGGCACCGACAAAGAGCTCGACTACACGATGCTCTCCGACATCTTCCCGACGGGCTGGCACGGCGTCGAGCTCTCGCAGTTCGAGCCGGGCGACTCCGTCGCGGTGTGGGGCGCCGGACCGGTCGGGCTCATGGCCGCGCACAGCGCGAGGATCCGCGGTGCCTCAGAGGTGTTCGTCGTCGACCAGCACGCGGACAGGCTCGCCCTCGCGGCGAGCATCGGCGCGACGCCCGTCGACTTCTCGGCGGGAGACCCCGTCGAGCAGATCATGGAGGCGACAGGTGGCCGCGGCGTCGACCGCGGCGTCGAGGCGATCGGCTACCAGGCGCACGACTCCTCGGGGACCGAAGACCCGACGCTCGCCCTCAACCAGCTCGTCGCCGTCGTCAAGGCGACCGGCGGGATCGGTGTGGTCGGCGTCTACCTGCCCCAGGACCCTGGTGCCAAGGACGACCTGGCCAAGGAGGGCAAGCTCGTCTTCGACTACGGCACGTTCTGGTTCAAGGGCCAGGGCATGCGCACGGGCCAGGCCAACGTCAAGGCCTACAACCGCCAGCTCCGCGACCTCATCACGAGCGGCGTCGCCACGCCGTCCTTCCTGGTGAGCCACGAGCTGGCCCTCGACGAGGCTCCGGCCGCGTACAAGAAGTTCGACTCCCGGGAGCACGGCTGGACGAAGGTCGTCCTGCACCCCGGAGAGCTCACGACCGCGGGGTGACCCGCTGACCGCGCGATGACGCGCCGCTGACCTGCGGCGGGCGGGCGGTGGCGGCCGGGTCCGGGGAGGGCCGAGCCGCCGCTGGCCGTCAGGCCGCACACGACGGGCCCCGCTCCTTCACAGGAGCGGGGCCCGTCGTCGGTCGTCAGTGGACCGGGACACCCGCCGGGGCGTTCTTCGGGCGACGCACGAGGAACGACGCGGCGACGGCGACGAGCGCGAGGCCGGCCCCGACGAGGAACGCCGCGTGGATGCCCGAGGCGAGGGCGTCGACAGGAGCGAGCCCGTCCTCGACCCCGGAGGTGGTCTTCGTCGTCATGATCGCGACGAACAGCGCGGTCCCGGCAGCACCGGCCAGCTGCTGGAGCGTGTTGAGCACAGCGCTGCCGTGGGAGTAGAGCGCCTTGTCGAGGGACCCGAGGGCCGACGTCATGAGCGGGGTCATGACCAGCCCGAGCCCCATGCTCAGCACCACGTGGACCGCGACGACCAGCGGGCGCCCCGACGTCTCGTCGAGGAGCGTCATACCGGCCAGGGCGAGGGCGACGACCATCGTCCCGGGGATGACCAGCGGGCGCGGTCCGACCTTGTCGAAGGCCCGGCCGACGAAGGGCGCGGTCAGACCCATGACCAGACCACCGGGGAGCAGCATGAGGCCGGTCTGGAGGGTCGTGAGGCCCTGGACGTCCTGCAGGTAGATCGGCAGCAGGATGAGCGTGCCGAACAGCGCCCCCATCGCGACGAGCAGCACGATGATGCCGACCACGAAGGACCGCTGCTTGAAGGGGCGCAGGTCGAGCAGCGCGGAGTCTGTGCGCTGCAGCAGCAGCTGACGCCACACGAAGAGGGCGAGCGCGACGACACCGACGGCGATCGGCACCGCGGGGTTGACCGGGGTGTGGCCGGACGCGGACTCGCCGATGCTGCTGAGCCCGTAGATGAGCCCGCCGAAGGCGAGGGCGGAGAGCACGATCGACACGAGGTCGAACCTCACGGCCTGCGGCGTGGTGATGTTCTTGACGAACACCGCGCCGAGGGCGAGGGCCACGAGGGCGATCGGCAGCACGATGAGGAACAGCCAGCGCCAGCTGAGCGCCGAGAGGATCAGCCCGGAGAAGGTCGGCCCGACGGCCGGGGCCACGGCGATGACGATGCTGATGAGCCCCATCGTGCGGCCACGGCGCGACTCGGGCACGAAGGTGAGGACCGTCGTGATGAGCAGCGGGATCATGATCGCCGTGCCGCTCGCCTGGACCACGCGGCCCACGAGCAGGACCGGGAAGCCCGGAGCGAGCGCCGCGAGCAGCGTCCCCGCGCTGAACAGGCTCATCGCGGCGATGAACACCGAGCGGGTCGAGAAGCGCTTGAGGATCAGGCCCGTGGTCGGGATGACCACGGCCATGGTCAGCAAGAATCCTGTGGTGAGCCACTGGGCGGTCGAGGCCGAGACCGCGAGGTCGCCCATGAGCTGGGGCAGCGCCACACCCATGATCGTCTCGTTGAGGACGACCACGAAGGTCGCGACGAGCAGCAGACCGATGACGATCTTGATCTCGCGGGGCAGGGCGTCGTCCTGTGGGTCGGCAGTCTTCTGCACGGGGGTGCCGGTGTCGGCTGTCATGTGGGTGCCTTGTCGCCTGGGGGGTCGGTCGGTCGGTCGGCGCGCGGGCTGCCACGGGGCTGCCCGGCGCGCGGTCTGCGAGGTCGCGACTCCGTCGGGCGACTGCATCTGTGAAAGCAGCGTACGTCACCGGTGTCAGCGACTGTCAAGAGCGTCGGCTGCTATCGTCGTGCTCGTGACCACTGCGAGCAGGCTGCGAGACGTCTCCCGCGCGGCTGTGCGCTCGGAGATCGCCGAGGCCGCCGACGCGCTCTTCACAGCACAAGGATTCGACGCGACCACGGTCGACCAGATCGCCGCAGCCGTCGGCATGTCGCAGCGGACCTTCTTCAGGTACTTCCCGTCGAAGGAAGACGCTGCGCTCGACAGCTTCGAAGAGCAGACTGAGATGTTCATCGACAGGCTCGTCGCCCGCCCCCTCGACGAGGGCGAGTGGGACTCGCTCCGCGCGGTCTTCGACGTCGTCGTCGCCCAGTGCGCCGACGCGACTCTCGGCGGGCGCATCGCCTCGCTGCACGCACTCCTCGGCTCGAGCCCGACACTGCTCGCCGCGTACCTCGAGCGCAGCTCGGCCCTGCAGAAGCGCATGGTCCAGACGCTCCACGACAGGGCGTCCGAGCGCGGCGAAGGACCCGGGAGCGACGCGGTGCTGCAAGCCGTCGTCGGTTCGGCCTTCGCCTGCCTCGAGGCGGCGATCACCTGCTTCACGGACGGCTCGACGGAGGGGCCCGTGCTCGCCGGTAGGCTCGACGAGGTCATGACGGCGCTGCGCCCAGCGCGCTATCTCTGACCCGAGCGCACGTCGGCACGAGCCGGCACCCTCGGCGCCCGTCGGCACAGCACCCCAGGGAGACACCGTGAAGATCCTCGTCGTCGGAGCCGGAGCCACCGGCGGGTACTACGGAGGCCGCCTGGCCCAGGCCGGGCGCGACGTCACCTTCCTCGTGCGCGAGGGGCGTGCCGCGCAGCTGCGCGAGCGCGGTCTGCGGATCACCGGGCTCGGCGAGGACGAGACCGTCGAGCCGACTCTCGTCACGGCAGGCGAGATCGACGGGCCGTACGACCTCGTGATCCTCACCGTGAAGGCGACGGGCCTCGACACGGCCCTCGACGACCTGGCTCCCGCCGTCGGCCCCGGCACCGTGGTGCTGCCCGTCCTCAACGGGATGGCGCACCTCGACGCGCTCGACGCCCGGTTCCCCGACGCCCAGGTGCTCGGCGGGGTCGTGCGCATCCTCGCGACGCTCACCGACGACGGAGACGTCCAGATCATGGCGCCGCTCGCCCAGGTCCGCACAGGCCCGCGGAGCGACAGGTCGACCCCGTCGCTCGACGCCGTGCTGGAGGCCCTCGACGTCCCGGGGGTCGAGGTGCAGCGGGTGCCCGACGTCGTGGCCACCATGTGGCACAAGTGGGTGTTCATCGTCGCGGCCGGGGCCGTGACAGGCCTGGCCCGCGGACCCGTCGGCCCGATCGTCGACTCCCCCGGCGGCTCGGACTTCGTCCGCGACGTCCTCACCGAGGTGACCGCCGTCGCCGAGGCCGCCGGCTACCCGGTGCCCGAGCGGGAGACCGCGACCTCGCTCGCGATGCTCACCGAGCCCGGGTCCACCTTCACGTCGTCGCTCTACCGCGACCTCGTGGCGGGGCGGGCGACCGAGGCCGAGCACCTGCTCGGCGACCTCACCCGCCGCGCCCGCGACCTCGGGGTCCCGACACCTCTCGTCGACCTGGCCCTGCTCCAGATGCGCGTCGCGGAGAAGCAGCGGGCCTGAGGCGGGGACGACCGCCGCTCAGACGGGCTCGGTGCTCCCGACCCACGCGACCGCGAGCGCGTCGGCACCCTCGTCGGTCAGGTGCACGCCGTCGTCTGCGTAGCGGGCGAAACCTGAGACCGGGGTCTCCCCGCGAGAGTTCACGGCGAGCTCGTTGAGCAGCCCGTCAGCCGCGACGAGCGTGGCTCCGTACTCGGCGGCGAGCCGTCGCACGACGGCGATGCGCGGGTCGAGGTCGGCGCGCCACGCCCACTGCTCCGGGGTGACGGGGAGCACGAAGGGCTCGATGAGCAGCAGCTGGGCGGCGGTCTCCGCGACGAGCCTGTCGAGGATGTGGCGGTAGTCCGCCTCGTAGGCCTCGGTCGTCGTCACCTCGCCGCTGTCCATCGCGCGCCAGGTGTCGTTGATGCCGATCATCACGGTGACGACGTCGGGGGCGACGTCGATCGCGTCGCGGGTCCAGCGGGCGCGGAGGTCTGCGACGCGGTTGCCGCCGATCCCCTTGTTGACCACGGTCACCGGGTGGTCCGGGTGCACGACGGCCCAGAGGTCTGCGGCACGCTGGACGTAGCCGTGCCCGAGCGACCCTGTCGAGTCGTCACGCCCCCACTCGGTGATCGAGTCTCCGATGAACAGGACTGTAGAACCGGCCTTGATCGACAGCGTCATGTCACGTCCTCGTGCGTCTGCGGTGGTGGGGTCGGGGCTCTGCGCCCCTCCGGCAGGGTATCGCCGCAGGCGTGCGAGGACGAGACGTACGAGACACAGCCGATAAGTTGTGCACAACCTATCTCGGTCGTAGTGTCGAGACATGACCACGCAGCCGACCCCCACCGACCCCGGCCTGCTGCTCGACGCCCAGCTCTGCTTCCGTCTGTACCGCAGCGAGCGCGCCGTCCTCGCGACGTACCGCGAGCTGCTCGCAGACCTCGGCGTCACGTACCCGCAGTACCTCGTGCTGCTGGTGCTGTGGGAGACCGACGGCGCGACGGTCTCGCACCTCGGGTCCCGTCTCGCGCTCGAGAGCGGCACGCTCTCACCGCTGCTGCGACGCATGGAGACCGCAGGGCTGGTGCTCCGCGAGCGCTCGGGCGACGACGAGCGTGTGGTCCACGTGCGCCTGACCGACGCGGGCCGCGCCCTCCAGACCCGGGCCCACGGCGTGCCGCACGACCTCGCGCGCCGTGGCGGTCTCGACACAGCCGAGACCCTCGAGCTCGCCCGCCTGCTCGACAGGCTGTGCAGCAACCTCGGTGCACCCGAGCCGACAGTCGACACCGCGATCGACGAGGCCTTCGGGTCACCCCAGAACCCTCACCCCGCCAGCGCCCGCACCCCGGGCGCACCGACAGATGGAGATCGCTCATGAACACGCTCTACTCCGCCGAAGCCCTCGCGACCGGCGACGGCCGCAACGGCCACGTCGCCACCCCCGACGGCCGCCTCGACATGGGCCTGGCCATCCCCAAGGAGATGGGTGGCTCCGGCGACGGCGCGAACCCCGAGCAGCTCTTCGCCGCCGGGTACTCCGCGTGCTTCCACTCGGCCCTGCAGTCGGCAGCCCGCGAGGCCAAGGTGAAGATCACCGGCTCGAGCGTCGGCGCCCGCGTGAACATCGGCCCGCTCGACAACGGCGGCTTCGGCCTCTCGGTCGCCCTCGAGGTCGTCATCCCCGACGTCCCGCACGACGAGGCCCAGGCCCTCGCGGACCGCGCCCACCAGATCTGCCCCTACTCGAACGCGACCCGCGGCAACATCGAGGTCACGGTCTCCGTCGTCGAGGACTGATCTTCACCACGACGCACAGCACGCAGCGGCGCTCGCGCCGTGCCCGTCTCCTCGGGGCACGGCGCGAGCAGCAGCCAGACGCCGACGGCGCCCGTCCCCCTGGGGGCGGGCGCCGTCCGCGTCTGCGGGCAGGACTCAGACCAGGTCGCGGACCGCTGCGTACTGCTCGCGGACGACCGGGGTGGCCGGGGCGTCGTAGACCTCGGAGGCACCCGACGCGCTGGTCCACTCCGGGGGCCCCTGCGCCCCAGAGAGCACCCATGCGGCCTGGCGCGCAGCACCGTCGGCCACGTACTCCCCAGGCTCGGGCACCTCGACGGGGACGCCGAACACCTGCGGAGCGATCTCTCGCACCGCCTGCGACCGGGCTCCCCCGCCGATGAGCACCACACGGCTCGCGACGGCGCCCTGCGCCACGAGGGCGTCGAGCCCGTCCGCGAGCGCGCACAGCATCCCCTCGACCGACGCCCGCGCGAGGTGCGCGGGAGTCATGGTGCCGAGCGTCAGACCGTGCAGCGTCCCTGTCGCGTCGGGGCGGTTCGGCGTGCGCTCGCCCTCGAGGTAGGGGACGAGCACGAGGCCGTCGGCCCCGGCCGGAGCAGACAGCGCGAGGCTGGAGAGCTCCGCGTGGTCGACGCCGAGCACCCGAGCCGCACCGTCGAGCACGCGGCTCGCGTTGAGCGTGCAGGCGAGCGGCAGGAACGCACCCGTCGCGTCGGAGAAGCCTGCGACGAGCCCCGAACCGTCGGCTGACGGCTCGACAGCGATCGCCGAGACCACACCCGACGTCCCGATCGACACGGCGACGTCTCCCGCGACCATCCCGAGACCGAGGGCTGCTGCGGCGTTGTCACCGGCTCCTGGCCCGAGGACCAGGTCGCCCGCCGCGCCGTCGCGCTCGACGACTGCCGCACGCTCCGTAGGTCCGAGGACCTTCGGCAACGAGACCCGCTCCGAGGCCCCCTCACCGAGGGCGAGGTCGAAGAGCTCGGGCAGGTACTCCCCCGTGCTCCCCGAGAAGTAGCCGGTGCCCGACGCGTCCGAGCGGTCTGTGGTGATCGCCGAGAGGTCACGGGCGCCCCCCGGCACACCGCCAGCCCCGGAGATCTGCCACGTCAACCAGTCGTGCGGCAGGCACACGGCCGCCACCCGGGCTGCGTTCTCGGGTTCTGCACCGGCGAGCCAGCGCAGCTTGGTCACCGTGAGCGAGGCGACGGGCACCGTACCGATCGCGTCGGCCCACGCCTGCTCGCCCGAGCCGCCCCGCCGCTCGCCGAGCTCGGCGACCAGATCGGTCGCCGCCGCGGCAGAACGGGTGTCGTTCCACAGGAGCGCAGGACGGACGACCTCTCCGTCGGCGTCGAGCACGACCATGCCGTGCTGCTGCCCGCCGACCGAGAGCGCCGACACGTCGTCGAGCCCACCGGCGGCCTCGACGGCCTCGAGGTACGCCTCCCACCAGGCGGAGGGGTGCACCTCGGTGCCGTCGGGGTGACGCGCCGACCCGGACCTGACGAGCTCACCGGTCCGGGCGTCACGGATGACCACCTTGCAGGACTGGGTCGACGAGTCGACCCCCGCCACGAGCACGCGGTCCGTGGCACCCTCGGCGGCCGAGGAACCCCGACCGACCGCACCGCTCGACGACACGTCGACCATCAGCCGATGAGGTGGCGCAGGGCCAGCTGGTTGAGGCGCACGAAGCCGAAGTCGCGCTCAGCAGCGGCCTCGGGGTCGAAGTCCTCGAAGGCAGAACGGTCCGCGAGGAGCTCGGCGACGGTCTCGCCCGGGTTGAGCGTCGGCGTCGCGAGCTCGAAGATGCCGGCGGTCTTGAAGGCCTCCTGCACCTCGGGGTCGGCGCGGTACTCGGCCGACTTCTTGGCGAGCATCTCGTACATCTCCATGTTGGCCGACGCGGAGTCCCAGACCCCGGCCTCGACCTCGGTGCGCGAGGGCTTGTAGTCGAAGTGGCGCGGGCCCGTGTAGCGCGGGGCGTCGGGCGAGCCCGGGAAGCCGTTCTCGACGAGGTCGACCGTGAAGAAGGCCGACAGCAGGTCGCCGTGGCCGAAGACGAGGTCCTGGTCGAACTTGATCGAGCGCTGCCCGTTGAGGTCGATGTGGAACAGCTTGTCCGACCACAGCGCCTGCGCGAGACCGTGCGTGTAGTTGAGGCCCGCCATCTGCTCGTGGCCGGTCTCCGGGTTGAGGCCGACGATGTCGCCGTGCTCGAGCTGGGCGATGAACCCGAGGGCGTGGCCGATGGTCGGCAGGAAGATGTCGCCGCGGGGCTCGTTGGGCTTGGGCTCGAGCGCGATGCGCATGTCGTAGCCCTTCTCCTTGATGTACCCGGCGACGAGGTCGATGCCCTCGCGGTAGCGCTCGAGCGCTGCGTGCAGGTCCTTGGCACCGTCGTACTCGGAACCCTCGCGACCGCCCCACATGACGAAGGTCTTGGCGCCGAGCTCAGCCGTGAGGTCGATGTTGCGCAGCACCTTGCGGAGCGCGAAGCGGCGCACGGAGCGGTCGTTCGACGTGAAGCCGCCGTCCTTGAACACCGGGTGGCCGAACAGGTTCGTCGTGACCATCTCGATGGTCATGCCGCTCTCCTCGGCGGCCGTCTTGACCTCACCGAGCAGACGGTCGCGCGTGGCGTCGTCCGAGCCGAAGGGGACGACGTCGTCGTCGTGGAAGGTGAAGCCCCAGGCGCCGAGCTCGGCGAGCTTGCGCACAGCGCGGGCCGGGTCGAGGTGCGGGCGGGACGCCGAGCCGAACTGGTCCTGGGCGTTCCAGCCGACGGTCCAGAGGCCGAAGGAGTAGTTGATGCCAGATGCGTGCGCCATGGGAGATCTCCTCGTCGAGAGTTCGCACCGCCAGGCCGCGACGTCGCGGCGAGCGGATTAGTTGTATGGATGAACTTATCCCCGTCCGGCGGTAGGGTCAACCCATGATCGTGACCCCGGCCGTCGGGCAGCACTCGCTGCGCGAGCAGAACATCGCGCTCGTCGCCCGCGCCGTCGTCGACGCCGCGGCACCTCCGTCGCGCTCCGACATCGCGACCTCGACAGGACTCACCCGGGCCACGGTGTCCTCGCTGGTCGACCGCCTCGTCGAGGCCCGCATCGTCGCCGAGCTGCCGCCGGTCGCGTCACGTCGCGCGGGACGCCCGGCGGTCCCGCTCGTGCCCGCGCGCGGCACGCTCGTCGGCATCGGTCTCGAGATCAACGTCGGTCACCTCGCCGGGGTGGTCCTCGACCTCGCCGGCGACACCCTCGCGAGCGAGACGCTGCACGGCGACTTCCACGGGAGCGACCCCGCCGCCACGCTCGCCCTCCTCGGAGCGCTCACCGGACGGCTGCTGGCGACAGCCCGGGCAGATCACGCCTCGCTGCGCGTCGCCGGTGTGCAGGTCGCGGTCCCCGGTCTCGTCGAGCCCGGGACGTCGACCCTGCGCGTCGCCCCGAACCTCGGCTGGGCCGACCTCGAGGTCGACACGTCCGCTGTCGCCGAGCACACCGGCGACGCCCTCGTCACGCTCAGCAACGAGGCCAACCTCGCCGCCCTCGCCCAGGTCCCGTGGCAGGGCCGTCACGTCGACGTCCCCGACTCCTTCCTCTACGTCTCGGCCGACGTGGGCATCGGGGCGGCGATCGTCCTCGACCGCGAGCTCTTCGTCGGCGGGCGCGGCTGGAGCGGCGAGCTCGGGCACGTCGTCGTGGACCCGGCCGGGCCGCTCTGCCCCTGCGGGGCGACGGGGTGCCTCGAGCAGTACGCCGGGACGGATGCCGTGCTGCGGGCCGCCGGGCTGCCGCGCGACGCGGGTGTGCGGTCGCTGCTCGCGCCTGCTCGACGAGCGTCCGGCGCCGACGACCCAGACGAAGGACGCGACGGACCGGCGGCCGATCTCCCACCGGCCCTTCCGGCGGCACCCGCGAGCGCCGCGTCCGCCGCCGCCCTCGACCGCGCTGGCCACGCCCTCGGCGCGACCCTCGCCGATTTCGTCAACCTCATCGACGTCCCGGCGATCGTCCTCGGCGGGGCGTACTCCGACCTCGCCGACCACCTCGCCCCGATCGTCCACGCCGAGCTCACGACGCGGGTGCTGTCCGCGCCGTGGTCGACCTTCAGCGTCGTCCGGGCGCCCGTCGCCGGGGCCGCCGCGACGGTCGGCGGCGCACGTCAGGTGCTGCGCAGCGTGGTCGAGGACCCGACCGCCTGGCTCTGACACCCGCGCCCGGCGCTCAGCGCTCGGGGACCGGGTGATGGCACCTGCCGTCGGGGCAGCGGTCAGCAGGTCACGTCCCACCGCTCCGGGCCGATGGGCTCGCTCGGGTCGATCAGGGCGAGGGTCCCCACGCCCTCCGCCCACCGCAGGTCCCACGCCCCGAGGGTGAACGGCCTGTACCTGTCGTCAGAGCTGTAGGTGCCCTGCCAGCGCGGCAGCACGCCACCCGGCGACAGCGTCCCGACCCTCCCCCACCCCGACTTGAGGCCGCGCGACTCCTCGACCACGACGACGCACCCGCTGGGGCTCGCCGGCTCCAGGGCGGTGACCCTGGCGTCACCCACGAGCAGCCACACCATGCCGAGCGTCGTCGCCAGCACCACCGCCGCGACGAGAGTCCCGACGCGCCTCGCGGTGTGCCTGCGCCGAGGCAGGACCCGCAGCTCGGCCCGACGCAGCGCCGCGGTCCGCAGCGTCACGGCAAGGGCGACGCAGAGGCAGGCGACACCTACGAGCCCGAGCACCACCCCTAGGTGCCACCACGCCACCCAGACCCCTCCGACCCGGGCGAGCGTCCGGGCGCCGGAGATCATGACCACCCAGGCAAAGACGACCGCGGCACCCCACGCCCACAGGCCCGCCGCCCACCAGCGGTCACAGAGCTCCTCCCGCCGGACGAGGTCTTGCTCTGTCATCACCACGGGCAGGCTGCTGCCCGCCTCCCCCTGCTCCCCTGACGTCATGGAGCGAGACTAGGCGGCCGCACCGGCCGGACGGGCTGCTGCACGGCATGCCCCCAGGACCCTCACGACTACCGGGCCCAGCAGTTCACCCACCGGCCCCGTGGGCCACCGACTAGCGTGGTCGGATGCGATGCGACCAGTGCGACAAGAAGATCACCGGCCCACCCGTGAAGACCGCGACCCGCACCCTCTGCGCGCGCTGCGGCGACACGCTCGACGGCTTGACCGCAGGGGTGCTGGCGGGTGGCGACGTCGGTGGCGCGATCGCGACCGCAGGGTGGTACACCTCGCTGCGCGAGAGGCGGCGCGAGGCCCAGGAGAAGAAGCGCAGGAGCGGCTCCTGACCGTGGTCGCCCGGCGAAGCACCACTGCAGGCACGACGCAGCGGGGCCGCTGGTGCGCATCCGTCCTCGCCGCGTGCTCGCTGACCGTGACGGCCTCGTGCACGGCGGAGAACAGCTGTCCGGCGATCGGCACGCCCAGCACGCTCGAGGTGCGGCTGGCCGCCGCCTGGCCCGAGCGGGGCACCTGGGACGTCGACGTGGTCTGCGACGAGCCTGCCGGCTGCTCCGTGCTGGACGACACCCCTGGACCGGATCGTCAGGTGACCGTCGGTGACCCCGACGAGGCGCAGACCGTCGAGGTGTCGGTCCGCGACAGGTCCTCCGGCAAGATCGCCCACGTGGGCGATCACGAGGTCGCCTGGTCCACGACGACGCAGCCCGGACGGTGCGGAGCCACGTACTCCACGGGTGTCGTCGTCCTGGACGTCAGGCATGCCTCGACCTGAGCGCCGTGCCGCGGCAGCAGCCGCACGGCACCCCCGGTCGACGCCGAGGTCGCACGATCCCTGCCCAGGTCGCACAGACACTCCAGGAGAGCACGGGGACCGACCCGGACCTGGCGCGTCTGTGCGACCTCGCAGGCAGGCGTGCGACCTCGCAGGCGCCGGGCCCGCGGTCCGGTCAGCCGAAGTGCGACTTCGAGATGAGCCCGTGGACACCGACGGTGCGGTCGACCACCTGGGTCACGGTGAAGTCTGCCGCGGCCGACAGGTAGGCGTAGGCCGTGGCGCGGTCCATCCCGCGGTCCTGCTCGAGGAAGTCGAGGGCGTTGACGACGGCGCGGCGCATCGCGACGTCGAGGTCGCTCCCCTGGCCGTCGACCGAGCCGTCGGGGTCGGACAGGCCGATGGGGATCCACGCGTCCTCGGTCTCGGCGAAGGGGTAGCCGTAGGCGACCGACGGCGCGTCGCCCGAGCCCGGCTTGCAGACCGTGAGACGGAAGGTCCCGCGCAGCGACCCCTCCATCGCAGTGAGGGCGACCTCGCCGTCCCCCATCGCCATGTGCGGGTCGCCGACGTAGAACAGCGCGCCGTCGGCCTGGACCGGCAGGTAGAAGGTCGACCCGACCCCGAGCTGGCGGATGTCGATGTTGCCACCGCCGAGGGTCGGCGGGATCGAGTTGGCGCTCGGTGCTGTGGGGTCGGTGTCCTGGGAGAACGCGACACCCATCATCCCCATGAAGGGGCGCAGCGGGAACCGCACCGACCCGGCGTTCGCCCCACCACCGAAGGTCATGACTCCCTCGTCGCCCTCGACGGCCGTGAAGGTCGAGAGGTTGCCGAAGGACGTCGGGTCTCCGCTGGCACGGCCGTCGGTCCCGACAGGCGGCATGACCTCCTCGAGGGTGATGCCCGCGGGTGGGGTGCCGTCGGCGGTGAGCGCGAGCGCGCCCTTGCCGTGCCGGCTCGACACGACCCCGTAGGGCACACGCGGGATCGCCTCGAGGGTCTCGATCTTGAGGACGTCGCCGGGCTCTGCCCCGTCGACGTGCACGGGACCGGTGACGACGTGCGGCCCGTCCTTGACGAAGTCGCGGGTGGTCCGGTCGTAGTCGGCGGCGATCGCGATCGCGTCCTCGAGCACGTCGGAGGACGCGACGCCGTGCTCGGCGAAGAAGCTCACAGGGTCACGGCCCTGGTCTTCGAGGATCCCCTCGTGCGACACGGCGTCGATGGTGATGGTCTCGCCGGAGCGCATCCGGGCTGACGGCGTCGAGTGGACCGTCGGGACGTAGCCCCACAGGACGGCGTCCGGGGTCGAGCCGAGGTAGTGGTCGCCGCTGACGTCACCCGAGCCGGGCTGCAAGATCCCACGCTGGGTCGGGGACGTCGAGGGACGCGGCGTCGACGCGGACCCCGGTGAGCACGCGGCCAGCGCACCCGCGACGGCTCCGCTCGCGCCGACGGCCGCAGCCGCCCTGAGGAAGTCTCGTCGGCCGAGTCCTCGGGCGAGCACGGTCGCTGCTTCTCGGGGGTCGATCTGAGGCATGCGTCCTCCACGGGAGCGGTCGTCGTCACGCCCCGGGGTCTCCCGGGACGTGACGTCGACGCTAGTGAGAGGGTGTTTCTCACCCGTTTCAGGGAATCGACACGCAGGTACCAGATCGAACGGCAACCGCTCCCCTCACCACGTCGCACCTCCCCGGTCGAGGTCGTACAGACACGCCAAGAACCTCCGGAGGAGCCAGGGATCTGGCGTGTCTGTACGACCTCGCGGTAGGAGGGACGACCTCGCGGCGAGCGAGTGGGCTCGCCGGTCAGGTTCCGGCGAGCAGCCAGGCGACCTCGGCGCGCAGGAGGGCCTGGCGGGACGGGGAGTCGTAGGAGCGGGCGTCGTGGCCGAGGGCGTCGTAGACGCAGCGCACGCCGGGCGCACCCGAGACCCACACGACAGGGTGGTCGATGCCGTCGTGCCGCTGGGTGAGCAGCACGGTCGACGACTCGGCAACCGAGAGATAGCTGTACCGCTCGTCGAAGGCGGTCACTGTCCCGGACGTCGCGTCGCGCAGCACCGCGGCGAGGTCGTGCTCAGCACCGCTGAGCGTGAACTCTGCCTCGCCGATGTCGGGGTGCATCGACGTGCCGTCGACCCACCGCCCGCCGAGGACCCGCTCCCAGTGCGCCGAGTCGGCGAAGGTGTTCGCCGCCTGGTGCAGACCGAGGACGGGGCGACCTGCGTCGGCCCAGACGCGCAGCCTCTCGTGGAACCCGGCCCACCGGGCGTCGTCGCCGTCGAAGCCGGGGTCCGGTCGACCCGAGCTGGTGTTGACGACCACGAGGTCGACACCATCCCCAGCAGGGTCGAGGTCGTCGAGCGCGTCGGGGAAGGCTCCGCGCACCGACACCTGGTACGCGGGGCTGCCGAGGTCGTCGGTCCCGTCGAGCGTCGGCGCCGAGAGCACCTCGGCGACCCTGTGCGACGTGGCAGCCATGTCGTGCCAGGGGTCCTCGTACCGGCCGCGACCGGCGAGCACGAGGACCCGTGGCACGGAGGTCACCGGTTGGTCCCGTCGACCGCGAAGGGCTCGATCGCCGCGATCTCGTCAGCCGTCAGCGGCGCGGCGTGCGCGGCCTGCACGTTGTTCTCGAGCTGCCCGACGCTGCTCGCACCGATGAGGGTCGAGGTGACACGGGAGTCGCGCAGCAGCCACGTGAGGGCGAGCTGCGCGAGGGTCTGCCCACGACCGGCAGCGATCTCGTTGAGGCCACGCGCGCGCTCGAGGTACGTCTCGCTGATCGAGTCGCTCTTGAGGAAGTGCCCGACGGCTGCGCGCGAGTCCGACGGCACGTTGCCGTCGAGGTAGCGGTCGGTGAGCATGCCCTGCGCGAGCGGGGAGAACACGATCATGCCGATGCCGAGGTCGCCCACGGTGTCGAGCAGCGACTGGCCCGTCGTGTCGGGGTCGTCGGTCTTGCCCGCGTCGGGCATCTCGACATGGCGGTTGAACATCGAATAGCTGGGCTGGTGGATCAGCAGCGGGGTGCCGAGGTCTGCGAGGACCTCCTGCGCGACGCGGGTCTGCGCGGGGCTGTAGTTCGAGATGCCCGCGTACAGCGCACGGCCGCTCGTGACTGCGGTGTGCAGCGCACCCATCGTCTCCTCGATCGGGACCGTGGGGTCCGGACGGTGGGAGTAGAAGATGTCGACGTAGTCGAGGTTCATCCGCTGGAGCGACTGGTCGAGCGAGCTCAGCAGGTACTTGCGCGACCCGCCGTCGCCGTAGGGGCCGGGCCACATGTCGTAGCCGGCCTTGCTCGAGATGACGAGCTCGTCGCGGTACGGACGGAAGTCGTCCGTCATGTGACGGCCGAAGTTCTCCTCGGCCGAGCCGTAGGGCGGCCCGTAGTTGTTCGCGAGGTCGAAGTGCGTGATCCCGAGGTCGAAGGCGCGGCGCAGGACGGCCCGCTGCGTCTCGAAGGGGGTCGTGTCGCCGAAGTTGTGCCAGAGGCCCAGCGACAGCGCGGGGAGGTCGAGCCCGCTGCGACCTGCGCGGCGGTAGGGCATCGAGGAGTAACGGGAGTCATCAGCGTTGAAGAGGGTCACCTGTCGATCCTCCCAGACGCGAGGACGCGGGGGAAGCGATATCCGGTGCCTGTGGAGGACCGCGCGGGCTCCCGACCGCCAGCAGCGCTGCCAGCAGGCCGACAGCCGGGAGACAGCAGAGAGACAGACAGCAGACGGCCCCGCCCGGGTCTCCCCGGGCGAGGCCGTCCGTCCCTCTGCCTCCGCACCTGCCGCCGGCGACGGTCGGCACAGGCCAGGTGCGCTCAGTACCGGAAGGTCTCCACCCGTCCGCGCAGCTCGGAGGCGAGCCCGGCCAGCTCGGAGATCGCGCTGCCCATCTGCCCGACCACGTCCGTCGAGGACGCTGCCGACGTCGCGACGCCGACGATGTTCGCCGCGATCTCGCCCGAGCCCGTCGCGGCCTCGGCGACCGAGCGGGACATCTCGTTGGTCGTCGCGGTCTGCTCCTCGACGGCCGAGGCGATGGTCAGCTGGTAGTCGTTGATGCTCGCGATGATGGTCGAGATCTCGGCGATCGCGGCCATCGCACCCGAGGTCTCGCCCTGGATGGTCTCGACCTTGCGGGCGATGTCCTCCGTCGCACGGGCGGTCTCCTGCGCGAGGTCCTTGACCTCCGAGGCGACGACCGCGAAGCCCTTGCCGGCCTCACCGGCACGGGCGGCCTCGATGGTCGCGTTGAGCGCGAGCAGGTTGGTCTGCTCGGCGATCGAGTTGATGGTCTTGACCACCTGGCTGATCTCCTGCGAGGAGTCGCCCAGGCGCCCGACCGTGACGTTGGTGGTCTCGGCCATCGTGGTCGCCTGCGCGGCGACCTTCGCGGCCTCGGACGAGCTCTGCGCGATCTCGCGGATCGACGCGCTCATCTGCTCGGCACCTGCGGCGACGGTCTGGACGTTGCGCGAGACCTGCTCGGCCGCGGAGGCGACGACACCGGCCTGGCTCGACGTCTCCTCAGAGCCGGCGGCGACCTGGCTGGACGAGGCGGCGAGCTCTTCGGCCGCGGCGGCGACGGTCTGGGAGGACTCGACGACGTCGCCCATGACGCCGCGCAGGTTGGTCTGCGCCTCGTCGAGGGCGGCTGCCATCTGCGCGACCTCGTCGCGACCGATCACGCCAGAGCGGACCGTGAGGTCCCCGTCGGCCATCGCGACGAGAGAGGCCCTGACGTCCTTGAGGTCGCCGAGGATCCGGCGGACGACGAGGGTGGCGAGGAAGGTCGGCAGCAGCAGGCCGAGCAGCAGCGCACCGAGGACGAGCCAGATCGCGGTCTGGGCGGAGTCGTGCGACGCCTCGGAGCGCTCCTCGGCCTGGGTGATCTCGGCCCCGAACTCGGCGTTGAGAGGGTCGAGGACCGCGGTCGACAGGGTGCGGAGCTCGTCGGAGAGCGCGCTGAACTGGGCGAGGTCGCCCGAGTCGGCGACGGGGAGGAGCGTCTCGTCCGCGAAGGTGTAGTACGCGTCGAGGGCGGCATCGAGGTCCGCCATGGCCTTCGTGTCCACGACGAAGGGCGTGTAGGAGTCGATGAGCGCGTCGAGCTCTCCATGGCGGGTCGCGAGGTCCGCGACGAGGTCCTGACGCCCCTCGGCATCGGCCAGCCCGTACTGCAGGTGCCGGGTGCGGTCCCCCTGGTAGCTGCGCTGGATGTCGTTGAGGATGCGCGTCGGCGCGACGTTGTCCTCGGCGAGGGTCGTGCCGGCGGCGTCGAGGCTCGTGAGGCGAGCGATCGCGAGGACTGCGATGACGACCATCATGAGCGCCATCCCGCCGAGCACGAGAGTGATCTTGAGGGCGACGGGGAGGTCGCGGATCGCGTTGGTCCGCGTGAGACTGGTCGTGCGGGTCATGGGCTTTCCATTTCGGAGCAGGGGGACGTCCGCTGCTTATCGGCCCACGACCCGCGAGATGTAGCGGTTGCCGGGAGGTGTCCAGCCGCCGGACAGACCCGGACGCCCCCTCTTCGTCGAGGGGGGGGACCGACGGACCCGCTCGGGCACGGTCGGGCAGGAGCGGGTCCGGGCGTTCCGGTCCGTCTGCGCCAGCAGCGCTCGTCAGCCTGCGGCGGGACCGCTCAGGGCAGCCGCGCTCCCTCGGGCACGTCGATGTCCGCGTAGACGAGCACCTTCGGAGTGCCCGCAGCGCTCGCGCGGAGCAGCACCTCGGCATTCTCCTCGACCGCCACCGCGACCTTGAAGGCGAGCCTGAGCGAGGTCCCGACGGCGAGCAGCCCGTGGTTGCCCCACACGACGGCATCGACGTCGTCGCCCATGAGCTCGGCGCTGCGCCGCCCGAAGTCGGCGTTGGTCGAGAACTCGAAGGGCATGACCTCGACCGGCCCCTTGGCGTAGAGCACCATGTTGAGCAGGACAGGGTCGATGCGGCGGCCCAGAGCCCCGAGGACGTTGACGAAGGTCGACTCCGTGTGGACGATCGCCTGCACGTCCGGCCGGCGCCTGTAGTGCTCGAGGTGCACGGGCAGCTCGGTCGACGGGAGCAGGTCCCCCTCGAGCACGGTCCCGTCGAGACCGACGACCACCATGTCGTCGACGCTCATCGCGTCGTAGCGCACGTCGGAGGGGGTGATGACGATCGCGTCTGCACCATCGTGCGCACCGGGGAGACGGACGCTGATGTTGCCCTGGGTGTTGAAGTTGAGGCCGGTCCGGACCGACTCGCGGCAGTAGTAGAGGATCTCCTCGCGGATCGCCTGCGGTGCTCTGCTGGTCGTGCGTACGGTTCCGGTGTCGGTGGTCGTCATCGTCCTGCTCCTCGTCCTACGGTCTCAGCGGCGTCGTTGCTGCGTCGTCTGGGGCACCTGGCGTCTGGGCACCTGGGATGTGGGGACCTCTCGAAGGACCCGGTGAATCGTTTCAATACCTCCATCGTCCCAGCATCCGGGAAGGAGGCCAGGGACCTACGTCCTCTCCCGCCGTCCTCCCCAAGCCCTTCACACCTCCGCGGTGCGCGCCGCCCGTCCCGCCGGTACAGTCGTCGCCAGTTGAAGGGGAGTACTCCTACGCGGTGACGTCGTCATCACGGTCGGCACAGACGTCGGCCCGGTGCCACCGGCCTCGTGACATGCACCTCGGCCCCCGGGCCGAGCAGAGCGCACGAGGCGGAGAAGACCTTCGGTACCCCGTCGCGCCCCCTGGGCGCCACGTACCGAAAGGCACCGTTCATGGACGTCCCCCTCTGGGTCTGGGCCCTCACCGTCGGCGTGATCGTCGCGATGCTCGCCGTCGACTACGTCGGCCACGTACGGACCCCGCACGCCCCCTCCATCCGCGAGGCCGCCTGGTGGTCGGCCGGCTACGTCGGCGTCGCGATCGTCTTCGGCCTCATCGTCTGGTGGGTCTGGGGCGGCACCTACGGCGGCGAGTACTTCGCCGGGTACGTCACCGAGAAGAGCCTGTCCGTCGACAACCTCTTCGTGTTCGTCCTCATCATCACGGCCTTCAGGGTGCCGCCGATGATGCAGCAGAAGGTGCTGCTCATCGGCATCACCATCGCGCTCGTCATGCGCACGGCCTTCATCTTCGCGGGGGCCGCGATGATCGAGAACTTCAGCTGGGTCTTCTACATCTTCGGCGCCTTCCTCGTCTACACGGCGTGGGCCCAGGCCAAGCACAGCTCTGAGGAGCCCAAGGAGTTCTCCGAGAACGCCGTCCTGCGCCTGACCCGCCGCATCTTCCCGACGACGGACACCTACGTCGGCGACAGGCTCACCACGCGCATCGACGGACGCCGCCACATCACCCCGATGCTCATCGTCATGATCGCGATCGGCAGCGCCGACCTGCTCTTCGCGGTCGACTCCGTCCCGGCGATCTTCGGCCTCACCCAGGAGACGTACCTCGTGTTCGCCGCGAACGCGTTCTCGCTCCTCGGCCTGCGTCAGCTGTACTTCCTCATCGACGGTCTGCTCGACCGCCTCGTGTACCTCGCGTACGGGCTCGCGGCGATCCTCGGCTTCATCGGCGTCAAGCTGCTCATCCACGCGCTGCACACCAACGAGGTGTCGTTCATCAACGGCGGCGAGCACATCACCGCGATCCCGGAGATCCCGACCGCGCTGTCCCTCGGGTTCATCGTCGCGGTCCTCGCGGTCACGACCGTCGCGAGCCTCCTCAAAGACCGCTCGGTGCGCCGAGCGGCGGCCGAGGTCGGCGCCGAGAAGTAGGGCGAGCGTGGGCTCCGGCGCACCTGCGGGGAGCCCACGACGCTCTGCGCCCTCCAGCGGCACTCTCCCCCACCGGTGGGCCTCGCGCGACGTCTCTACGGAGGAGAGTCTGTCGTCCTCTCCGACCCGGACGAGTCCTACCTGTGGCTGCTCGAGGACGAGCTCGACTCGATGGCTGACGACCGCGAGGCCTGAGCCTCGCCCGCAGGGTCGGGCCCACCTCCGCGACCCGGCGCGAGACGCATCATGGGGCGCACCGCGGTGATAGTGTGGACGCGAGATACTAGGCCCAGCAGGTGTGCGCAGGACGCCCCGACGGCGGCCCCCTCCTTTCATCTCCTAGTCACTCGTCGGTCAACGTGCAGGAAGTCTCAGTGCCTCAGGCAGCCCCCGAAAGCCCCGCTCTCACCGAGAGCGGCACCACCTCGTCACGCGACGGCGCGGCCGTCCTCACCGAGGCGCGGCGCCGACGCTCCTTCGCCGTCATCAGCCACCCCGACGCCGGCAAGTCGACGCTCACCGAGGCTCTCGCGCTGCACGCCAAGGCGATCCGCGAGGCCGGGCGCGCCGACGGCAAGGCCGGCGGCAAGCGCACGGTGTCCGACTGGATGGACATGGAGCAGGCCCGAGGCATCTCGATCACCTCCGCGTCGCTCCAGTTCACCTACCGCGACGCCGTCATCAACCTCGTCGACACCCCCGGTCACGCCGACTTCTCCGAGGACACCTACCGCGTGCTCTCCGCGGTCGACGCGGCCGTCATGCTCGTCGACGCCGCCAAGGGCCTCGAGGTCCAGACGATGAAGCTCTTCGCGGTCTGCAAGCACCGCGGCATCCCCCTCATCACGGTCATCAACAAGTGGGACCGCCCGGGCAAGGACGCCCTCGAGCTCATGGACGAGATCCAGGAGCGCACAGGCCTCGTGCCGACGCCGCTCACCTGGCCCGTGGGCATCGGCGGAGACTTCCGCGGCGTCCTCGACCGCCGCACCGGCGAGTACACCCGCTTCACCCGGACCGCGGGCGGCACGACCATCGCCCCCGAGGAGCACATGGGCCCCGAGGCCGCGCTCGAGCGCGAGGGCGACGCGTGGACGACCGCGGTCGAAGAGGCCGAGCTGCTCGAAGCCTCGGGCGCCGACCACGACCTCGACTCCTTCCTCGGCGGTGAGACAACCCCGGTGCTCTTCGGCTCGGCTGTGCAGAACTTCGGCGTGCACGCCCTGCTCGACGTCCTCGTCGACGTCGCACCGTCCCCGACACCGCGCGAGACCGTCGCGGGCGACACCCGCCCTGTCGAGGCGCCGTTCAGCGCCTTCGTCTTCAAGATGCAGGCCGGCATGGACACCGCGCACCGCGACAGGCTCGCCTTCGCGCGGATCTGCTCGGGCGTCTTCGAGCGCGGCATGGTCGTCACCTCGGCCCGCACCGGGCGCCCCTTCGCGACGAAGTACGCCCAGCAGGTGTTCGGCCGTGAGCGCACGGTCGTCGACGAGGCCTTCCCTGGCGACGTCGTCGGCCTCGTCAACGCGGCCAACCTGCGCGTGGGCGACACCCTCTACCTCGACAAGCCCGTCGAGTACCCGGCCCTGCCGACCTTCGCACCCGAGCACTTCGCGGTGATGCGCGCCAAGGACGTCTCGCGCTACAAGCAGTTCCAGCGCGGCGTCATGCAGCTCGGCGCCGAGGGCGTCGTCCAGGTGCTCCGCTCCGACCTGCGCGGCGACCAGGCCCCGGTGCTCGCCGCCGTCGGGCCCATGCAGTTCGAGGTGGCCGAGCACCGCATGGCCACAGAGTTCAACGCACCGGTCACCCTCGACCGCCTGCCCTACGAGATCGCCCTGCGCACGACGCAGGAGTGGGTCTCGACCCTCGACGCCCAGCTCGGCGTGGAGGTCCTCCAGCGTGAAGACGGAGAGCTGCTCGCGCTGTTCCCCGACCGCTGGCGCGTGACGTCTGTCCGCAACCGGCTCCCTGACGCGGTCCTCGAACCGCTCGTGGCCACCTGATCTCAAGCACGACCCCAGGGCCCCAGAGCGGGCCGCCCCACCTGACGAAGGTACGAACGTGATCACCACCACCAAGATGACTCTCTCAGCGCCCCCGGCGCTCCAGCGCGGTGCCCTGCGCATCGTGCCGCTCGGCGGCCTCGGCGAGGTCGGCCGCAACATGACCGTCTTCGAGCACGAGGGCAAGCTGCTCATCGTCGACTGCGGCGTCCTCTTCCCCGAAGAGCACCAGCCCGGCATCGACGTGATCCTCCCCGAGTTCACCTGGATCCGTGACCGCCTCAAGGACGTCGTCGCGATCGTCCTCACGCACGGCCACGAAGACCACATCGGCGGTGTCCCGTACCTGCTCAAGGAGCGCGCGGACATCCCCGTCATCGGCTCCAAGCTGACCCTCGCCTTCATCACCGCGAAGCTCAAGGAGCACCGCATCCGCCCCCGCACGATCGAGGTCGAGGCCGGCGGCACCTCCAAGCAGGGTCCCTTCGACCTCGAGTTCATCGCGGTCAACCACTCCATCCCCGACGCCCTCGCCGTCGCGATCCGCACCCGTGCGGGTCTGGTCATCAACACCGGTGACTTCAAGATGGACCAGTTCCCGCTCGACTCGCGGATCACAGACCTGGGCCACTTCGCACGCCTCGGCGAAGAGGGCGTGGACCTGTTCATGACCGACTCGACCAACGCCGAGGTCCCCGGCTTCACCATGTCGGAGCAGGAGCTCGTCCCCGCGATCGAGCAGGTGTTCCGCACGGCCCCGCGCCGCGTCATCGTGTCGAGCTTCGCGAGCCACGTGCACCGCATCCAGCAGATCCTCGACTCCGCCCACGAGGCCGGCCGCAAGGTCGCCTTCGTCGGCCGCTCGATGGTCCGCAACATGGGGATCGCCGAAGAGCTCGGCTACCTCAAGATCCCGCGCGGCCTCGTGGTCGACCTCAAGAAGCTCGAGTCGATGCCGCCCGAGAAGATCTGCCTCGTGTGCACGGGCTCGCAGGGCGAGCCGATGGCCGCGCTGTCGCGCATGGCCAAGAGCGAGCACGTCATCAAGGTCGACGAGGGTGACACCGTCCTCCTCGCCAGCTCGCTGATCCCGGGCAACGAGAACGCGATCTACCGCGTCATCAACGCCCTCACCGACCTCGGCGCGACCATCGTGCACAAGGGCAACGCGAAGGTGCACGTCTCGGGCCACGCCTCCGCAGGCGAGCTCGTGTACTGCTACAACATCGTCAAGCCCCGCAACGTCATGCCGATCCACGGCGAGTCGAAGCACCTGCGCGCCAACGGCGCCCTGGCCGAGAAGACCGGCGTGCCCTCGAACAACGTGGTCATCGCCCAGGACGGCACAGTCGTCGACCTCTTCAAGGGCAAGCTCTCGGTCGTCGGCAAGGTCCCCGCGGGCTACGTGTACGTCGACGGCCAGACCGTCGGCACCGCGACCGAGGACACCCTCGCCGAGCGCCGCGCGCTCGGCTCCAAGGGCATCGTCACGGTCCTCGCGCTCGTCGACCTCGACCTCGGTGTCATGGCCGAGACCCCCGAGTTCATCACCCGCGGGTTCGTGCACGACGGGCACACCTTCGACGACGCGGTCGTCGAGATCGAGAAGGCCCTCGCGCAGATCCCCAAGAAGGACGTCGGCGACATCGACCGCCTCGAGGCGACCATCGCCAAGGCCGTCTCGCGCTGGCTCCAGCGCAAGTACCGCCGCGAGCCGCTCGTCAACGCGATCGTCGTCGACGCGTGAGCTGACGCTCCACCGAGCACGACCTGCACCACCGAGCACCACCGGCCCCGTCTGACGGAGCCGCACGACGCCGAGGGCGCCGACCTGTCCGAGAGGACGGGGCGGCGCCCTCGGCGCGTCCTGAGACCTCCGTGCAGTACCTTGACCGTCATGGCCAGCCCTCTCAGCGAGCTCAGGTGCCTCGGCGAGCCGACGCTCGCCCACCTCGACCTCGACCTCCTGGACCGGTACCGCTTCGCCGACGGTGGCGGCTTCCCGCCGTCCTACAGTGACCTCGTCCGACGTGTCGGGTGGGGCAGGACCTTCGGTCTCTGGCTGGTCTACCCGCCGCTCCTCCCCGGCTTCGCCGACAGCTGGCAGGGTCGAGCAGCCGAGCTCACGCGCCGCTTCGCCGCGACCTACAACGACGGCCAGCGCGAGGACTTCGACTGGATGGTCGAGCCGGACGGCAGCTGGGAGCTCGCCGCCGACCTCTGCGTCTTCGCCTGGAGCGAGAACGGCGACGCGCTGCTCTGGGACACCGGGTCCCGCAGTGCCGACGGTGAGCTCCCTGTCTGGGAGTCGCGGTCGCTCGACTCCCTCCACCACCTCGGGGGATCTCTCGTCGAGGCTCTCGGGCACCTCAGCGCCAGCGCCGAGGCCCTCTTCGGTCCGCGCGACCACGACGTCGAGCCCTTGCCTGCCGTCAGGCTGTGACCAGCCGAGGCAGGTGCCCCCGGCGCGTCAGCCCGCGTCAGACTCTCGTGGCGGTGGAGTCCCGGCCCGCACCTCGTCCCGGGCGCGGGTCGTCTCCGCCGAAGGCGACGACGCGGTCCCAGAGCCAGTCGGCCAGGCTCTCCGCGAGCTCTCGGTCCGGCTCCCCGGGGGTGCGGCGGAAGAGCCGTCCACCCGTCCCCTCGAAGACGTAGGACCCGGAGTCGTCGGTGAAGACCTGCGTGTAGTACTCCCCCTCGGCATCCCACTGCGGCCAGACCTCGGGGTGCTCCTCGATCGCCTCGTCCATCGCACGGACCTCGTCCGCGGTCATGAGGCGGAAGGCCGGGCCGTCGCGCCACAGCCCGCCGGTGCCCGGCTCCTGACCGTCGTGCCACACGAGGACCTTGTCCTCGCCCCCGCTCGCCCGCGCCGTCTCCTTGTCGAGCGGCGGACGCAGCGAGCCGGCGAGGTCCTCCGGCATGACGGCGTCCAGCGCGACGAGCGCCTCGTCCACGCCGGTCTCGAAGAGCTTGTCACGCAAGATGCGCCACGCGATCTCGCCCATGCCGCCAGCGCGGAGGTCGTCCATCGTCCCGGCGCCGCTCTCGATAGGTGCCAAGAACGCCTTGGCGATGACGATGCCGGCCCGCGCGGCCTCCTCCATCGGGTCGTCCTGGAGCACCCGGCGGAAGAGCTCGGCCGCGTCCTCGGGGCGGTAGGTGTACAGGTAGGCGTATCCCAGCGCTGTCGCGATGGCCGCGTTGGTCGGGTCCGCCTCGATCGCCTGCTGCGCTGCGACGAGGAACCGGTCCGGCGGCGTGCCCGTCGCCAAGAACCACCCGGCGCGCAGAGCCAGCGCGTCGGCGTAGCGGTCAGGGTCGGTGCGTGCGCACAGCTCTACGGCGTCGTCGATCATCGCCCAGCCGGTCTCCGGGTCCACCGCGAGCGCCGTGGTGCTGGCGAGGTCCATCCTGTCGCGCCAGTCGGCCTCGGGGTCCTCGCGCAGCACGAGCTCCGCCAGGCGGAGCGCCTCGGCGTAGTTCCCGGCGGAGTCTTCGAGGTCGCGCAGGCGGCGGAGAGCGTTGAGGTACTGGCGGTCGCGACGCCCCATGAGGTCCTGCAGCAGCCTGCGTGCCTCGTCGACCTCGCCGCACGCCTCCCGGTGCATCGCGATCAGGATCGTCATGCCGGTGAGCTCCGGGGCCCGGGCGAGCACGCTCAGCGCGAGCTGCGGGATGCGCGGGTGCTGGGGCTGGGCCTCGAACAGCTCCCACGCCAGGTCGCGGTCCCTCGAGATCGCCTCGCGCTCGAGGTCGAGCGGCTCGTTCATCGCATCCCGTTCTTCACGCGGTAGGTGCGCAGCTGCGCGAAGGTGCCGTCGTCGACGCCGTACTCGAGGACCGGCGCGATCTGGTCGAACCAGGAGGTCGTCGACGGGGTCAGACCGGCTGCCGCGTCGAGCAGCGCCTGGGTGGTGACGGGCACGATGGCACCTGCACTCATCGAGGCCGTGAGCGACTGCTGGAGCGCGATCTTCGCGACCTGCGCGATGTCGGCTCCGGAGAACCCCTCGGTCGCCGCGGCGACGGCGAGGACGTCGACACCGTCGGCGGGCTTGCCCGCGAGGTCACCCTGCAGGATGGCGGCGCGCGCGACGGCGTCGGGCGGCAGCACGAGCACGGTCTTGTCGATGCGTCCGGGCCGGCGCAGCGCCGGGTCGATGTCCCACGGGCGGTTGGTCGCCGCGAGGAAGTAGACGCCGTCGTTCTCGCTGGTGACGCCGTCGAGCTCTTCGAGGAGCTGGGTGACGATGGTGCGCATCGCCTGCGACCCGCTGCTCGAGGTGCGGCGCCCGCCGAGGGCGTCGAACTCGTCGAAGAAGATCACGCAGGGCGACGCGGCACGCGCGTCCTTGAAGACGCTCTGGATCGCCTTCTCGCTGTCCCCGAGCCACTTGCTCAGCAGGTCAGCGAGGGTCACGTGGATGAAGGAGGCGCCGAGGTCTCCCGCGATCGCCTTGGCGACGTAGGTCTTGCCGCACCCCGGCGGGCCGTACATGAGCAGGGAGCCGCCCGGCTTCTGACCGAAGGCCGCGGCCATCTCAGGGTTGCGCAGGGGCGCGAGGAAGGTCGAGTCGAGGTGCTGCTTGACGTCGGCGAGCCCGGCGACGTCGTCCAGGGTGACGGCGGGGCGCTCGGCGTCCCAGAGCCCGGGGTGGTCGTGGCGGGCGTCTGCGGGGTCAGGAGTCGTCGGCACCGGGACCCGAGCCGGGGCCGGTCCAGGAGTCGGGGTCGACGTGGGAACCGGACCGAGAGTCCGGGCTGACTCGTCCGACGGGTTGGGCTCGTGCGATGGGGCTGCCTCGTGCGACGTTGCTGGCTCGGTCGAGGAGACTCCCTGCGGTCCTCGCAGCCGGGCTGCCATCACACGGGCCCGCAGCAGGCGCACCCGCGCCGGGTCGCCACCGTGCGCCTCGAAGGCCGCCACCTCGTCGGCTGCGCGGTCCGCGTCGCGCTCCAGCAGCAGCGTGACGAAGTCCTCCCGCAGTGCCATGTTCGTCGGGTCCTGCGCCACCTCGGCGGCGATCACCTCGAGAAAGTCGTCGTCCTGCGTCATCGGGTCCTCCGAAGGGGTGCGCGGTGCGGTCCATCCTGCCAGCGGGAGACGTCTGACCGACCGAGTACGCCAGGTTTGGGGAGAGGTGCCCATCGGTGCGCGCCGCGACGACGGGATGCATCGAATGTGATTCATCGAGGGGCCGCAGACCAGATGCATCACATGTGATGCATCTGGTTGCTCTAGGGCGTAGAGCTCGGGGCCCTGGCGTGAAGCGCTGGCCTGCCCGACCGCCGGGCCATCGACCCAGCCAGCCGGTCGCAGTGCGTCACTGGAGCGCCGCCCGCAGGTCGGCGATCAGGCGCGGTGTCCGTCGCTCGATGATCTTCCTGATCTCGCCCAGCGGGTAGGCCAGCCTGACGACGAAGTAGTTGACGTACTCGACGACCCCGAAGGACCACACCCCCAGGACGAGGACCGCAGCCCAGGGGGCTGACGGCCACCAGATCAGCACCCCGACGAGTCCTGCCACGAGGAGCACAGGGTCGAGGACACGGAAGACGCTGTAGACCGCGGCGAGCCCGACGGGCATCGTCCTCCGGCAGACCCACGTCCGGGCGGCCAGCCAGTAGAGGCCGGCCTGCACGAGGACCACCAGCAGCGGTATCAGCGCCGACCAGAGCGCGAACCTGTCGTCGGGATCGCCGAGACGCGGGACGACCGCGGTGGTCGCGACCCCGGCGAACACTGCCGCAGCCACGAGCTCACCGGACCCCAGGCTCAGATAGGTCCGGCGCAGCTCGTCTCGTCGCCGGTCGATCACACGAGAAACCCTATGCGCGGCGGTCCCCACCCGCGGCTCTGAGATCCCGGGACCCCGAGATGCCGGACGCCGGACGCCGGACGCCGGACGCCGGACGCCGGACGCCGGACGCCGGACGCCGGACGCCGGACGCCGGACGCCGAGATCGTGACGTCCGAGCGAGATCGCGCCTTGCACGTCACGATCTCGCTCCGAAGTCACGATCTCGCCGGAGCAGGGGCAGGGGCAGGGGCAGGAACTGGAGCTGGAGCAGGAGCTGCAGACGGCACCGGGGCTGCAGACGGCGCCGGCGGGCCGGGGCCGCCAATGGTCCGGCGCTGTCGGGGAACGGTCCCCAGCCCGGCGCGAGGCGCGCAGGTGTGAGGATAGGTGCGGCACACCAGGCAGCACAGGCGGTAGGAGGCACAGACGGTGACAGGCGACGACAGCGCGCGCACGTGGACCAGCGAGGCGGTGCGGCTGCTCGAGGCCGACGCGACCCGGAGCGCCGACACCCACCTGCTCGTGTTCCCGCTGCCCGCCGAGTGGGGCATCGACCTGTACCTCAAGGACGAGTCGATGCACCCGACGGGGTCGCTCAAGCACCGTCTCGCGCGCTCGCTCATCCTCTACGGCCTGGTCAACGGTCGGATCCACGAGGGCACGACCCTCGTCGAGGCGTCGAGCGGCTCGACCGCGGTGTCCGAGGCGTACTTCGCGCGGATGCTGGGCCTCGACCTCGTCGCGGTGATCCCGCGCGGGACGAGCGCCGAGAAGATCGCCCGCATCGAGTTCTACGGCGGCCGCTGTCATCTCGTTGACGACCCGGCGTGCATGGACGACGAGGCGGCACGCCTGGCCCGGGAGTGCGGCGGGTACTACCTCGACCAGTTCACGCTCGCCGAGCGCGCGACGGACTGGCGCAGCAACAACAACATCGCCGAGAGCACGTTCCAGCAGCTCTCGGCCGAGCGCCACCCTGTGCCCGCCTGGGTGGTCGTCGGTGCCGGGACCGGCGGGACGAGCGCGACCTTCGGGCGCTACGTCCGGTACCAGCGGCACGCGACCCGCGTCGCCGTCGTCGACCCCGAGGGGTCGGCCTTCTACGGCGGGTGGAGCACCGGGCGCCCCGACCACACCACCACCGCCTCGAGCCGCATCGAGGGGATCGGCCGACCGCGGGTCGAGCCGTCCTTCGTCCCGGAGGTCGTCGACGAGATGATCCCCGTGCCCGACGCGGCGTCGCTCGCCGCCATCCGGCTGCTCCGCGAGCGCACCACGTACTGGGCCGGTGGCTCGACGGGGACCAACCTCGTCGGAGCGTTCCAGCTCGTCGCGCGGATGCTCGCGGCCGGCGAGACGGGCAGCGTCGTCACGCTGCTCTGCGACGGTGGGGCGCGCTACGCGGGCACCTACTACGACGACGCGTGGGTCGCGGCGCAGGGCTTCGACCTCGCCCCGCACCTGGAGCGGATGGACGCGTTCCTCGCGAGCGGGGTGTGGGACGAGGGTCTTCCGGCTGGGCCAGAGACGAGCACCCAAAGCTCGGGGCACGACGACCGCGCCGCCACGCCCAGCGGACCGAACGGCGCGGGTCCCGCAGGCAGTCCAGGAGCTGTCCCTGCGATCCGGAGCGGTGACGCGCGATGAGCACCTTCGATCGCAGGCTCGTCTTCGTCGACATCGACGGCACCTACGCCCACCACGGCGCGGTCCCGGCGGCTCACGAAGAGGCTGTCGTGGCGGCCCGGGCGGCCGGTCACAGGGTGCTGCTCTGCACGGGGCGGTCCGCCGGGATGCTCCCGCTCGGGATCCTCGACATCGGCTTCGACGGGATCGTCGCGTCGGCCGGGTGCTACGTCGAGGTCGGGGGAACCGTGCTGGTCGACCGCCGGATGCCCGACGACCTCGCCGCGCGGGTGCTGGCCGCCCTCGACGACAGCGGTGCGGCCTACGTGCTGGAGGCGCCCGACGGTGTGTACGCGCAGCCGGGTGTGCCCGACAGGCTCCAGGCGCTGCTCACAGCACCCGATGGTCCCGACGGGACCGTCGACTTCCTCGACATGGTCACGGTCCGCGACGACCTGTCGCAGACGTCCTTCGCCAAGGCGACCTATCTCGAGTCGGCCTGGACCGCGGCGGCCGTCCTCGACGCCGTCGGCCCCGGGCTGGGGCACGTGCCGACGTCGCTCGCGCACGCCGACGACCACAGCGGGGAGATCCACCTGCTCGACGTGCACAAGGCCGTCGGCATCCGCGCAGTCGTCGAGCATCTCGGGGCGCACGACGACACGATCGTCGCCTTCGGCGACGGCATCAACGATGTGGAGATGCTTCAGCTCGCCGACATCGCCGTCGCCATCGAGGGCTCGCACCAGCGGGTCCTCGACGCCGCAGACCTGGTGGCCGCGCCTCCCCTCGAGGCGGGCCTGGCCGTGGTCTTCGCCGAGCTCGGGCTGCGCTGAGCGGCGTCGGTCAGGAGCACCTCAGCTACGCTCCGTCGGCCACCCAGCCATGGGGCGGCACGGCACCGCATGGCCTACCGGACGCCTGTTATGACGAGTAAGATCGTCGTAACAGAGTGTAGTGACGACTCTGCTCGTCATAGTGAGGGCTGCGAGAGTGTCTGGATACCGCATCGATCGCCAGGCTCGCGCCTTCGGCGAGCACGTCCGAGGGTGGCGCATGGTCCTCGGCCTGACAGCGCAGCAGGTCGCCGAACGCGCTGACATCTCGCGCGACACGCTCCGCAAGATCGAGTCGGGGAGCCCGACCGTCAGCTTCGGGAACGTCGCCCAGGTCCTGCGTGCACTCGGCGTCCTGGACCAGGCCGTCGCCGCGATCGACCCGCTCGAGAGCGACATCGGCCGTCTGCGCGCCGAGAACCTCACCAAGAAGCGCGCACGATGACGACCCTCGAGGTCCTGACCGAGGACGCAGGGCACGCACGGCTGGTGGGCCGGGCGCACTTCACACAGGGTCGCGCGCAGCTGTCGACGACCTTCGTCTACGACCCGACCTACCTCGCCGAGGGCGGGACGACCATCGACCCGGGACTGCTTCTCGTCTCCGGGCAGCAGCACCAACCTGGTCTCCTGCGCGCCCTCGCCGACAGCGCCCCCGACCGTTGGGGCCGCAACCTGCTCGACAAGGCCGAGAGGACGCGCGCCCGGGAGGAGAAGCGGGCTCTCCGCAGCCTCGACGACCTCAGCTACCTGCTGGGGGTCAGCGACGACACCCGCCAGGGCGCACTCCGTCTCCGGCTCCCGGGCACAGACACGTACCTCGGCGCGCCCTCGACGGTCCCCCCGCTCGTCTCGCTGCCGCGACTGCTGCGAGCCAGCGACCACCTGGCGTCCGACGACGACCCTTCGGACGCCGTGAAGCAGCTCCTGGACACGGGCACGACCGGACTCGGAGGCGCCAGGCCGAAGGCTTCGGTCCGCCTGGAAGACGGCGGGCTCGCGATCGCGAAGTTCCCGCACTCCAGCGACCAGTGGGACGTCATGGCGTGGGAGGCCACGATGCTCGACCTCCTCGAGAGCGCCGGGATCCAGACACCACAACGACGGCTGGTCACAATCGGCGAGCGGAGCGTGCTCATCCTCCGCAGGTTCGACCGCACGTCGGCCGGCCACCGGCGCGGCTACATCAGCGCGATGACAGCGACGGGATCACAGGACGGTGAGCACCGGGACTATGCCGACATCGCGGAAGCCGTGCGGGACATCTCCCTCTCCCCGCGGCAGGACCACCGCGAGCTCTTCGACAGGGTCGTCGCGAGCGTGGCTCTCGGCAACACCGACGACCACCTGCGCAACCACGGGTTCCTCTTCGAACGCGGCTCGTGGGTGCTCAGCCCAGCGTTCGACGTCAACCCGACACCCGACGTGACGAAGAGCCGATCGACGTCGATCGCCGGTGCCGAGAGCCCACCCGACGAGGTCGACGGGCTCCTCGCTCTCGCTGACGACCTGTCCCTGACCGTCGCTGCGGCCCGAGACCGCATGGCTGACGTCGCTGCAGCGCTCGGCTCGTGGCGCGAGCAGGCCAGACGTCACGGGATCGCAGAACGTGAGATCACGATGATGGGGGAGTCGATCGCGCCGCGGCTCGAGGCTGTCACCGACGCTGGCCGCGCGAGCGCGTCCCACGGCGGTGCCTAGCCGAGCTCGACGGCACCGGTGCCGCAGCTCAGGCCAGCGTCGGGACCGCGTCGAGCAGCGCCCGCGTGTACGGCGACGTCGGTCGGGTGAGGACCTGGCGGGTCTCCCCAGCCTCTTCGACGCGTCCGCCGCGCAGGACGACGGTCTCCTCGCAGAGCTGCCCGACGATCGCCACGTCGTGGCTGACGAGGACGAGTGTGAGGCCGAGCTCGGTGCGCAGGCGGGCGAGCAGCTCCATGATCTGCTGCCGGACCGACACGTCGAGGGCGCTCACGGGCTCGTCTCCGACGAGCACCTTCGGCGACGGCGCCAGGGCCCGCGCGATCGCGATGCGCTGACGCTGCCCGCCGGAGAACTGCGCGGGGTACTTGCGTCGCGCGTCGGCGTCGAGGCCGACCCAGCCGAGCACCTCGTCGACGCGGGCGGAGCGCTCACGCTGGTCTGCGCCGATGCGCAGCGACTGGAGCGGCTCGGCGACGATCTGCGCGACGGTCATGCGCGGGTCGAGGGAGGAGCGGGGGTCCTGGAGCACGACCTGCACCTCGCGCCGGAAGCGCTTGAGGAGGGCCCTGTCACGACGGTCGAGCGTCTGCCCGCGGTAGCTGACCTGACCCGAGGTGGGCGTGTCGAGGCCGAGCAGGAGCCGCAGCAGCGTGGACTTGCCGGCGCCGGACTCCCCCACGATCCCGACGCTGCGCCCCTCGTGCACGGCGATGTCGACGCCGTCGAGGGCTGTCGTCGTGCGACCGCGTCCGCCGAACTCACGGCTCACGCCGTGCAGCGCGAGGAGCGGGACGCTCGTGGTCTCGTCGGTCATCGCGGGTCCTCCTGAGGGAGCCGGCTGACGGCGCGCGCGGCGGCGAGCAGCTGGCGGGTGTAGGGGTGGGCGGGGGCCTCGAGGGCCTGTGCGACCGTCGTCGCCTCGACCACCTGGCCCGAGCGCATGACCACGAGGTCGCGGGCGACCCGGGCGACGACGGGGAGGTCGTGGGAGACGAAGACCAGCGTGGTGCCGGTGCGCTCGATGAGCTCGTCGAGCAGGTCGAGGATCTCGGCCTGGACGGTGACGTCGAGGGCCGTTGTCGGCTCGTCGGCGAGCAGCACCCGCGGCTCGCAGGCCAGGGCCATCGCGATGCTGACACGCTGGCGCTGACCGCCTGAGAGCTGCCACGGGTAGGAGCCGAGGATGCGCTCGGTGTCGTCGAGCCGCACGAGCCTGCAGAGGTCTGCGGCGAGCTCGCGGGCCTTCGCCCGGGAGGCTCCGCGGTGCAGGCGCAGGGGTCCGGCGATCTGCCGACCGACGGTCATCAGCGGGTCGAGGGCCGTGAGCGGCTCCTGGAACACCATGGCGACCTGGGCGCCACGGACCGCGCGCAGGGCCCGCTCGCCGAGGGTCAGCAGGTCGCGCCCGTCGAGCAGCACCTGGCCTGTCGCGGTCATGCCCTCGGGCAGCAGCCCGAGGATCGCGGCTGCGGTGAGCGACTTGCCCGAGCCGGACTCGCCGATGATCCCGAGGCGTCCGCCGAAGGGCACCTCCCAGCTCACGGCGTCGAGCAGGGTGCGCCCACCGGACGTGCGGACTGTCAGGTCACGGACCTCGAGGGCGGTCATCAGTCTCCTCGCAGGCTCGGGTCGCTGCGCTCGCGGATGCCGTCGCCGAGCAGGTTGAGGCCCAGCACCGTCCAGGCGATGAGCAGGCCGGGCAGGATCGCGGCGAGGGGCGCCGCGGAGATGGTCGCCTGCGCCTCGTTGAGCATGCGGCCCCACGAGGCGTAGGGCGGGCGCGGCCCGAGGCCGAGGTAGGACAACGACGCCTCGGCGAGGATCGCGGCCCCGGCGAGCAGCATGAGCTGGACGAGCAGGGTCGGGGCGACGTTGGGCAGCACGTGCCGCCGGACCGTCCCCCACCAGCCCGTGCCCGAGGCGGCCGCCGCGACGACGTAGTCCTCGCGGAGCACCCGCGAGGCGTTGATGCGCGTGATCCGGGCGATCACCGCAGCACCTGAGATGCCGATCGCAGCGATCACCGAGCTGAGCGAGGCGCCGCGCACGGTGACGATGAGCATGGCGAGCAGCAGGGTCGGGAAGGCGATCATGAGGTCGACGACGTTGAGCACGGCCACGTCGACCCAGCGCGTGGTCGACGCCGCGAGGACACCGAGGGTGATGCCGAGGACAGCGGCGATCGCGACCGAGCACACCGCGACGACCACGGCGTTGGTCGCGCCGGCCATGAGCTGGCTCAGCACGTCCCGCCCGAGCTTGTCTGTCCCGAGCCAGAAGTCGGCGCTCGGACCACCGAGACGCTCGCCCGTGCCGCGGGTGCCGATCGTGTAGGGCGTCCAGAAGAAGGCGGCGAGGCCGACGAGCACGACGACCGCGACCATCGAGGCCCCGACGACGAAGGACGGGCTGCGCAGGCGACGGGCCGTCGCGCGGTGCGGTGCAGCGGCGGACGCGTCCGCCGCAGAGCCGGGCACGTCGGCAGGCGGCGTGCCGGCGGTGAGCGGGCCGCGGGGCGAGTCGAGCTGGTCGGTCATCGCGAGCCTCCAGCCGCGCCGAGGGTCGAGCCGAGCCTCAGCCGCGGGTCGATGGCCCGCTGCAGGAGGTCGACCCCGAAGTTGACGACGAGCACGACGGCCGTGATCGCCAGCACGAGCGCCTGGACGACGGGCAGGTCACGCCCGGTGACCGAGTCGAGCAGCAGCGTGCCCAGGCCGGGGAGAGCGAAGACGTTCTCGATGACCACGGCGCCGAGCAGCGAGGTCGCGAGCTCGATGCCGAGGATCGCCACGACGGGCACGGCGCCGTTGCGCAGACCGTGGCGCGCGAGCGCCTGCCAGCGTCCGTAGCCGAGCGATCGGGCCGTGCGGACGTAGTCCTGGTCGAGCACGTCGAGCGTCGCCGACCGCACGTAGCGCACCATGACCGACGACATCGCGATCGACACAGTCACGACGGGCAGGACGAGCGAGCGGACGGCGGCCGCCGGGTCGTCCCAGCCCTGCCGCGGGAAGCCACCGGGCGGCAGCACCCCGAGGCGCAGCGCGAAGATCCACACGAGCAGCACCCCGACCCAGAACACCGGGACGGCCACCCCGAGCTGGGAGACCGCGGAGACTGCCGCACCGACGACACCGCGGCGCTTCACGGCCGCGACGACGCCGAGCGGCACCGAGACGAGGACCGACAGCACGAAGGCTGCCAGGCTCAGCGGCACGGTGATCGGCAGCTTGCTCGTGATGAGCTCGCCGACAGGCAGCCTCGACACGAAGGACGTGCCGAGGTCGCCCGTCAGCAGAGCACCGGCCCAGTCACCGAGCTGGGCGAGCGACGACTGGTCGGTCCCGAGCTCGCTGCGCAGCTGGTCGAGCTGGTCTGTCGTCGTCCCCACACCCAGCGTCGTTCCCGCGCTGTCCCCCGGGAGCAGGCGCAGCACGACGAAGACGACGACGGCTGCGAGCACGAGCGACACGAGGAGCGTCACGAGGCGGACTGCCACGTAGCGGAGCATCGGGGCGCCCGCCCTCAGGGCGCGCCGGGGCGCGGGTGCTTCCAGCGTGGGCGTCTTCGAAGAGTGCAGGGACGACGTCATGACGGCGGGTCAGTCCGCTCGCACGATGTCGGCGACGTAGAAGCTCTCCGTCACCTGGTCGACCGGGAAGCCGCTGATCTCGGAGCGGGCGACCCGGATCTGCGGGTCGAGGTACAGCCACGCGGTCGCCGCCTCCTCGCCGATCGTCTGGTTGACCTGCGTGAGCAGCTCGACCTGCTCCTCCTCGGAGGTGGCGGCGTCGGCGTCGGCGACCCACTGCTGGACGTCGGCGTTGTCGTAGCCCCAGTAGAAGTCAGGGTTCGCGTACCAGACGACGTCGCGCGGGTTCACGTGGCCCATGATCGTCGTCTCGAAGTCGTGGTCCGTGTAGATCTTCTGGTACCAGGTGGCGTCGTCGATCGGGTTGAGCGTCAGCGTCACGCCGACGTCGGCGAGGTCGGTCTGGATGAGCTGGGCGATCGTGTCGGAGGGCTCCCCCGCGACGTAGTCGACGGTGATCTCGAGGTCGCTCACGCCTGCCTCGGCGAGCAGGGCCTTCGCGGCGTCGGGGTCGTAGGCGTGCGCGTCGGCGAGGTCGTCGATGTACCAGGGGTCGGTCGGCGGGACCATCGAGCCGATCACCTGGCCGTAGCCGTCCCAGACGGTGTCGAGGATGCGCTCGCGGTCGAGGGCCGTGTAGAGCGCCTGGCGGACGCGGACGTCGTCGAAGGGCGCCTCGCGGTCGTTGAAGGCCCACAGCTGCTTGGTGGTCGAGGTGCCCTCGGTGATGGTGAAGTCGTCGTTGCCCTCGAACTGGAGCAGCTGGTCCGGGGAGTCCTCGGCGATCACGAGGTCGAGGTCGCCGGTGAGCAGCGCGTTGTTGAGCGCTGTCGTGTCCTTGAAGAACCTGAAGGTCACACCCTCGTTCTTCGGCTGCTCGCCCCAGTAGTCAGGGTTGCGCGCGATGGTGAGGTGGTCGCCCTGCGTCCACTCGACGAGGCTGTACGGGCCCGTGCCGTTGTCGCTGGTGAGCTCCTTGTCGCCGTCCTTGACGACCGTCACCGAGGCGAGGTTGAACAGCAGCGACTGGCTGCGGCGCGACAGCGTGAGCTCGACGGTCTGCTCATCAGGCTGCGCGATGTCGGTGATGACGAGCAGGTCGTTCTTGCGGGCGCTCTTGGAGTCCGGGCCGATCGCCTCGGAGATGCTCCATGCGACGTCGGCCGCGGTGAACGGCGTCCCGTCGTGGAAGGTCACGCCCTGCTGCAGGTGGAAGGTGTAGGTGAGGCCGTCCTCGGACACGTCCCAGGACTCGGCGAGCGTCGGGACCACGGTGCCGTCGATGTCGACGGAGGTGAGGCCCTCGTAGACGTTGCGGGTCATGGTCTGCGAGATGCCCGAGCTGCCGCCGACGTTGCGGACGAGCCCTGTGGGCTCGTTGGTCGAGCCGATGACGATCTCGTCCGAGATGCCCGAGGCCGCGGCGCTGCTGGAGCCCGAGTCTGAGGCGTCGGCGGAGCACGCGGTGAGCAGGAGGGAGGCGGTGAGGAGGGCCGCTGCGGCCTTGGCCGCCGTGGGGATGCGGACGGTGGAGATTCGCACAGGTGGTCCGTTCTGCCAGGACGGTCGGTGGACCGGTCGAGCGGTGAGGGCGCCACCCCGTGGGGCGGGGTGGTGAGGAGAGGCGGCACGGAGGAGCGTCTGCCGGTGACGCAGGTGGCCGAGGTGCGCTCGACGACGTCCGAGGACGTGTCCTGGGGAGGCGCGAGCGGGGTGCGCACCCGGGTACGACGAGATGTCGGCCGGGGTGGGCGTGGCTCGAGGGGTCGAGCGGCCTGATCGCGGTCAGCGGACCTCGCGCCGTGCGCGGGTGATGACGGGGATCAGGGAGCGGTCGGGGACCGTCTCACGTCGCGGCCCCTGCCCTGGGCCAAGCTGCGAGTGGGTGGCGAACCGCTCAGCGGCTACAGCGACAACAGCAGCCGGCGCCGACGTGGCGGGGCTGTGCAAGGGGGCTGACGTGCGAGAGCACGGTCGTGTCGCGGCGCATGATGGGACGACTGTGACATCTCTGTGTCGGCATGTGAACACTTGTCTTGCGATGTGGACAGCTTCGT
Organism: Sanguibacter biliveldensis; assembly: GCF_033798665.1. Classification (NCBI taxonomy): domain Bacteria; kingdom Bacillati; phylum Actinomycetota; class Actinomycetes; order Micrococcales; family Sanguibacteraceae; genus Sanguibacter; species Sanguibacter biliveldensis. Next base: position 678,203 of record NZ_CP138359.1, on the reverse strand, counting down.
CTCATCGGATCACATGAGATCTCATGGCACGCTCAGAGCAACCACCTGATCTGGGTCGCGATCCACCGAAGGTAACGCTCATCTCCGGCCAGGCGAACCGAGCCACAGTGGAAGACAAGGCCCTACAACACCGCGCCCACCGAGCGCACCACCCACTTGTCGACAGGCGACGATGAACGTGCCGTGCAGCAACAGGCGTTCGCCGTTCACGGAGAAGAGCGGCTGCAGGGGTCCATGGTGGGAGAGCGCCGCCCGCTGGGCCGCCACCAGCACGACACACGGCACCGCGCGAAGATGGCCACGGGAAAAGCCTGTCCGACCTCAGGGATGCGGCGAACCACAAGGCGACCTATACATCCCGATCGAGCATTCGAATCAACTTCTGAAAAGAAGGCTCCCCTTCAGCCACTCCCGTCAACCACCTCTTGAACCTTCCACCACCATCTTTCGACCATGGCAGAAACTCGTAGAAGGCCTCCACCACGTGCAACGCCTCGTCGAGACTCTCCGCACCCTCGACGAGAGCGCGGAAAGCGGGGAACGAATCCTCGGAGAGCTCGTAGACCGTCTCCTCGATCCGCATCGCCGACTCCCTCCTGGGGGTCGGAATAGAAAGGTCCCAATTCCTTCGGATCCACCACCAGTTGAACGCGTCGTCGCCAAGGACTTTCATCGCATCGCCCATGGGTACCCACCGCCTTCGGCAGTCATTAGATGTGATCGCAGCACAGCATGTCGCCACAGCGGCTAGACCGGCACCGCGGGTAGAGCTAGAGATCGTCATCCAACAAGCAGATCATGCGGTACAGCTCCGGTTCGTCTCGCGCGAGGTTCGTCAACCACGCTCAAGTCTCCCCGCCGACGTCACGGTCCGAAGCGACATGCTCGAAGTACGTCTCGACGACGTCCATACGTTCGGCCGGAGTCTCAGCGGCGTCGACCAACTCCCGAAACGCAGCAAGAGAACAGTGCGAGGACGAGTAGAGGACACCCTCAAGGCGGTCAGCGGAAGCATGCCTCGGTGTCCGCTGCTCGATCTGCCAAACCCTCTTCACCCACCACCAGTTGTAGACGTCGCCCTTCAGCCTCTTCATCGCATCGCCCACCGGGACCTCACCTATGAACCACGGGTAGACCTCGACCACTTCTTCTGGTAACCGACGAGAGACAAGGTCGACGCCACTGTCCCCATCCCTGCAGCTGCCATCGGGAGATACCAGCCGATGACCATGAAGGTCGACGTCAACGACCCGGATATCACCATCCCCACGAAGCAGATCGTGGCGGCCCGCGAGCTCCAGAACTCGCCGTCCGTCGATGCTCCGCTCATCGCCCCACCTTGCTCCAGAACCCACCAGCAGCCCGACCCACCTCACCCTCTGCGGGCAGGCCCCAGGGCTGATTCAACAGATGCTCGGTCAGCAGAGGTGATCGAAGAATAGGACCTCTCCCTGAGGAGCTCGGCACCAGCCGTGGGTGAAGTTGCAGGTCAGCACCGAGTTCAGCGCTCTTCCCAGTCGAGGCTCTCGTGAGGCAAGAGCCGACCGCATGTCCGTCGCGGCCCTCACCGCATGACCACCCACCCCAGTCCCTCATGAACGCCCCGCGCCGCCCGATGAGACGCACACGCCAGCGTGGCGCAAGGGGGCGACCTGACTCGAGGAGTCGTCATGTGGGGATCGCGCAGATCAGCTCGAGAGCTGGATGCCGTGCGGGCTGAGCTCGTGCAGTCGCAGACCGACCTGAACGCCGTCGGGCTGGTGCAGGAGCGTCTCGCCACGACGCGGGACAGCTCGGCTGCGGCACTGGTCGCGCTCGAGGTCGTGCGCGAGGCCTTCGGCTGGACCTACGGCTCGTACTGGTCGGTGAGCGCCGAAGACTCGACGCTGCACTTCGTCGCCGAGTCCGGCGCGGCCTCTGACGACTTCCGGGCTGTCACGCGCAGCGCGACCTTCGCCCGGGGCGTCGGGCTGAGCGGACGGGCGTGGGCCGCCGACGAGATGATCGCCGTCCCAGACCTCGGCGACCTCACCGACTGCGTCCGCGCACCCGTCGCCCAGCGGGCAGGGATCCGCTCGGGCGTCTGCTTCCCGCTGCGCGTCGACGGGCGGACGGTCGGCACGATGGACTTCTTCACCGAAGAGGTCCTCGACCTCTCCCCCGCCCGGCACCGGGCGCTCACGGTCATCGGCACGCTCGTCTCCCGCACGCTCGAGCGCGTGGTGCAGGGCGAGCGCCAGGCGTCGGCGGCGCAGGACACCTCAGCCACCTCCGCAGTGCTGCGCGAGGTGACGACGGCCCCGAGCGCCGACGTCGCCCTGGCCCGGGCGCTGCGCACCATCCGGGAAGGCTTCGGCTGGGCCTACGGCTCGTACTGGGCCGTCGACGGGACCGACCAGAAGCTGCACTTCTCCCAGGAGTCCGGCACCGTCGGCTCCGCCTTCCGCGAGGTGACGCAGTCGGCGTCCTTCGCCGAGGGCGTCGGCCTCGCGGGGCGCACGTGGCGCCAGCGCGACCTGCTGTTCGTCGCGGACCTCGCCGAGGTCACCGACTGCGTGCGCGCCCCTGTCGCGCAGAAGGAGGGCGTGCAGTCAGGGGTCTGCCTGCCGGTGATCGTCGACGGGGTGGTCGTCGGCACGATGGACTTCTTCTCGACCTCCCGCCTCACCCTGTCCGAGGGGCGCGAGGCCGCCCTGCGCGACACGGTGTTCCTGCTCGGGCAGGCGCTCGAGCGCTTCGCCGACGCCGACAGGCTGGCGACCGCCGGGCAAGAGCTCGTCACGTCGATCGAAGAGGTCGAGCGCAACGTCCTCTCGGCGACGGGCGTCGCGACCGAGGGGCAGCGGCTCGCGCTCGAGGCCGACGAGGACATCGCACGGCTCAACAGGTCGAGCGAGGAGATCGGCGACGTCGTCAAGACGATCCAGACGATCGCCGCGCAGACCAACCTGCTCGCGCTCAACGCCACCATCGAGGCAGCCCGCGCCGGCGAGGCGGGCCGCGGGTTCGCGGTCGTCGCGAGCGAGGTCAAGGACCTCGCGAACGAGACGGCCCGCGCCACGACCCAGGTGCAGGGCCGGGTGGACGCGATCCAGAGCCAGGCCCAGTCGGCCGTCTCGTCCCTCGCGCAGATCCGCGACGCCGTCGAACGGATCAACGAGACGCAGCACGTCATCGGCTCGGTCCTCACCGAGCAGGCGTCGGTGACGCGCGCGATCCTGCGCTGACGCGCTGGTTGCCGCACCGAGCTGCGCCTCCGTCGAAGTCGCACCGTCCCGACCGAGGTCGCACAGACACGCCGGACCGCCGCTCTGAGGCGGTCTGTCTGGCGCGTCCGTGCGACCTCGCGGCCACGCGTGCGACCTCGCGACCCGGCCGTGCCGGTCAGTACGTGAAGGTCGAGACCGAGGCGCGCAGCTCGGTCGCCATCCGGGCGAGCTCGTTGACCGCGACGGTCGTCTGGGCGAGCGCCTGCGTGGTCGAGTCGGCGGCGTCCGAGACCCCGGTGATGTTGCCGGCGATCTCGCCCACCCCTGTCGAGGCGTCGGCCACGTTGCGGCTCATCTCCGTCGTCGTCGCGGTCTGCTCCTCGACCGCCGAGGCGATCGTCAGCTGGTAGTCGTTGATCGACGAGATCACGCCGGTGATGTGCTCGATCGCGGACACGGCACCCGCCGTGTCCGACTGGATGGTCTCGACGAGGCGTCCGATCGACTCGGTCGCGCGGGCCGTCTCCTGCGCCAGCTCCTTGACCTCCGAGGCAACCACCGCGAAGCCCTTGCCGGCCTCACCAGCACGCGCGGCCTCGATGGTCGCGTTGAGGGCCAGCAGGTTGGTCTGCTCGGCGATGGTCGTGATGACGCGCACGACGTCGCCGATCTCCTGGCTGGACGCCCCGAGCTGGGCCACCGAGCCCGTCGCGCTGGCTGCGGCAGTCACGGCCTCGCCAGCGACCCGGGCGGCGTCGTTGGCCGACTGGGAGATCTCCCGGATCGACGCACCCATCTCCTCAGCGCCGGCTGCGACGGTCTGCACGTTGCCCGAGACCTGGAGCGCCGCTGCCGACACGACCCCGGCCTGAGCGGAGGTCTCCTCGGCACCGGCCGAGATCTGCTGCGAGCTCGCCGAGAGCTCTTCCGACGCGGCGGCGACCGAGTCGGAGGACCGCACCACGGTGCTCATGACCTCGCCGAGCCTGCGGGTCGCGACGTCGAGCGCGGCGCCCATCCGGCCCATCTCGTCACGAGAGGTCAGACCGGAGGTCTGGGTGAGGTCACCCTCGGCCAGGTGCTCCGCGACCCGCTGCACGGCGACGGCGCTCCGCGTGATCCCACGGGCGACCAACCAGCCCAGGGTCAGCGCGAGCAGCGCACCGGCGATCAGGATGACCACCGAGACGGTCCGCTGCTGGACGTAGCTGTCGCGCGAGGCCTCGACGGCCTCGGAGGCGCGGGTCCGCTCGGTCTCGACGAGGCTCGAGATCTGCTCGTTCATGGCGGTGGTCAACGGGCGAGACTGCTCGTCGTTGGCCGCTGTCCAGCCCTCGATGTCGCCGGCGATCGCGAGGGGTCCCATGACGTCGCGCTGGACCGTCAGGTAGGCGTCGATCGTCGTGGTGAGCTCGGCGAGGGTCTTCTCGCGCGCGGCGTCGAGCGGGGTCGCTGCGTAGAGGCCCTCGGCCTCCTCGAAGGCCGCCTCGGCGTCGTCGAGCTCGGTCAGCTTCTCACGCGTCTTGTCGGGGTCGAGCGCGAGGATCGCGTCACGCGAGCGGAGCCGCATGTCGTTCATCGCGAGCTCCATCTCCGAGGCGTGGAGGACACCGAGCACGTTCTCCTCGTAGAGCTGCTCGGTCGTGTCGGCCGAGGCTGACAGGGCCTGCAGCCCGACCAGGCCGATGACGATGGCGACGACTGTCGCGATCGCGACCACGCCGAGGACCTTGACGCGGACGCTCAGGTCTTCGAGCCGGGCTGCTGCGCGCTTCTGCGGGGGGATGCTCATGGTGCTCTCCGTACATCTCAGGGGACCCTTCAGATCGACCCCGGTCTTCACTAATTGAGGTTTCAACTATGTGAGTCCCGTCCCACGGCCCCCTGCCACCCGGGACGGGTCTCCCTCCGGACGGCACGGGGCAGCTCGCCCCGCACCCCCGCGGCCCTCAGTCGAGGATCGCGCGCGTGACCGCAGCCTGCTCCGTGAGGACGCCGCCGATGGTCGCCTGGGTCTCGTTGATCTGACCGACGGCGTCGCTGATGCTCGTCAGCGACCCGACGACCTCGTCGACCAGCTCCTGGATCGCGGAGATCCGCTGCCCGACCTCGGTCGTGGCCCGTGCCGTCTCGTTGGCGAGGTCCTTGACCTCGTTGGCGACGACGGCGAACCCGCGGCCCGCCTCACCGGCCCGCGCGGCCTCGATCGCCGCGTTGAGGGCGAGCAGGTTCGTCTGCGCGGCGATCCGCCCGATGACGTTGACCACTGTGCCGATCTCCTGCGAGGACTCACCGAGCCGGGTGACCTCGTCGTTCGCGCGCTCCGCGAGGAGACGCCCGTCGGTCGCCACACGGGTGGCCGACAGGACGTTGCGCTCGACCTCGTCGATCGACGCGACGAGCTCGTTGCCCGCAGTCGTGAGGCGGTCCGCAGCCTCGATGCGCTCGAGGGCCTGCCCGAGGAGGAAGGCCGTGTTGCGCAGGGCCTCTTCACGGCCGGCAGAGATGGTGAGCGTCGAGGTGACGAAGAAGTCCATCGTCCCCACGACGGTCTCGCGGACGAGGATCGGCAGGCACACCCCGGACTTCACCCCGGCGCGCTGGGCGACGGGTGCGCGCACGCAGTCGGTCACCTGCGCGAGGTCGCGCACGTAGACGAGGTCTCGCGTCTTCCACGCCCGCCCCGCGACGCCGACACCCTGGGCGAAGGACGCCGCGCGCGTCACGGTGCGGAACTCTTCGCCGACCTGGCCCGACTCCTGGCCGAAGCGCAGCACCTGGTCGGCCTCGTCGATCTGCCAGAAGGACCCGTAGTCCCAGCCGAAGTCACGTCGGATGGTGTCGAGGGCGCGCGACAGCGCGGCGTCCCTGGAGGTCGCGACAGAGACCTCGCGCAGCACAGAGCTCACGGCGTCGACGTCCTGCTTGTCGAGGGCCTGCCGCTCGGCGACGACGACCCTCTCGAGGGCCTGCGACACCAGGACGCCGATGCTGCGCAGCGTCTCGACGCGCTGGGGCGAGAGCGCGAGGACCTCGGTCGCGAAGAAGTCCATCGTCCCGGCCACCTGACCGTCCTCGTAGAGGGGGAAGCAGATGCCGCTGCGGACGCCGACGCGCTGGGCGGCGGGCGCCCGCACGCAGTCGCGGAGGTCACCGAGGTCTTCGACGACCACGAGGTCGCGGGACTTCCACGCACGACCGGACAGACCCACGCCCTCACGGAACGAGGCCGTGGCCGTCACGGCACGGAACTCCTCGCCGACCGAGCCGGACTCCTGGGCGAACTCGAGCACGGGCTCGTCCTCGGCGATCCGCCAGTACGAGCCGTAGGCCCAGCCGAACTGCTCGCGCACGACGTCGAGGACGCGCTGCACGGCGTCGCCAGGCTCCCGGCTGCGCGCGAGCGCCTCGACGACCGCGGTGACCGCGTCGGTGTTCTGGCGCGCCTCGGCGAGCGCCAGGCTCGCGTCGGCTGCCGCGTGTGTCCTTCTCAGCGTGAACATGATGGTGCTCCTCTGGCGCCCTGCGGCGCAGCGTCGGTCGTTCTTCGGTTGAAGTGACCCCCTCCGACAAGTTCATCGGCTCGCCTGGCTAGTAGTTTAAGTTTTGAGCACTGTGAGGAAGGAGATGCTCCCCCGCCTTGCGAGCCGCCAGAACTCAGCGATGATGGGCACCGCGGTGGGGCCCGGCGCCGTCGTGTCACGTGACCAGAACGTGAAGATGAGCACACGCCGGGCAGGCCCTACGGCACCGACGACGGACCTCCCGCCGCGTACCGTGGACCTGTGACTGTCCAGCCCGAGACGACCGCGTCGTCGACCGCCCAGCCTGCCCCGGCGCAGGCTGGCCTCGGCACGCCCTCCGCCCCGACCGCAGCAGCCACCGACACGTCGTCGGCCTCGGCTGCGTCTGCGCCGTCCACCCCCACAGTGCCCGACTCCGGTCAGGCAGCCCCCGCCGCGCCTGCCGCACCCGCGGTCCCCGCCGCGCCGATCGCCTCGGCACGCGGCACGCTGCACCACGTCGAGATCTGGGTCCCCGACCTCGAGGAGGCCCGCGCCACCTGGGGCTGGCTGCTCACCGAGCTCGGCTACTCCCCCTTCCAGACGTGGGACACAGGGTTCAGCCTGAGGCTCGGCGGGACGTACCTGGTCTTCGAGCAGTCCGCCGCGCTGTCCTCCTCCGAGCACGACAGGCTCCGGCCCGGTCTCAACCACCTCGCCCTGCACTCGGGGTCGCAGGCTCGCGTCGACCGTCTGTACGCAGCTGCGCAGGAGAAGGGCTGGACACCGCTCTTCGCCGACAGGTACCCGTGGGCCGGCGGCAAGCCCTCCGACGGACGCCCCGGGCACTACGCAGCATTCCTGCAGAACTCCGCGGGCTTCGAGGTCGAGCTCGTCGCGGCCCCGGCAGACGTCGTGCTGCGCCCGATCATCTCGGCTGACATCGACGTGTTCTTCCGCATGGAGCAGGATCGCGAGGCCAACCGGATCGCGGCCTTCACCGTCAAGGACCCGACCGACCGCGGCCGCTTCGACGCCCGCTGGAAGATCCTGCGCGAGGACCCCCAGGTCACCGCCCGCACGATCCTGGTCGGCGGCCGTGTCGCCGGCAGCATCATGACCTACGTCGAGGACGACGAGCACGAGCTCACCTACTGGATCGGCCGCGAGTACTGGGGCCGGGGTGTGGCGACCAAGGCGCTGCGCGCGATCCTCACCGAGGTGACCGACCGACCGATGCACGCCCGCACCGCCAAGGACAACGTCGGGTCGCTGACGGTGCTCAAGCGCTGCGGCTTCGAGGTGATCGGTGAGGACTCAGGCTTCGCCAACGGCCGCGGCGAGATCGTCGAAGAGTTCATCCTCGCGCTGCGCGACCAGCCCGTCCAGCAGGGCTAGGCCGCCCCGCCGGGCTGGCGGCCCTCCGGACTGGCGAGCGCTTCTGGGCTCGCACCTGCCTCGAGGCCCCTCAGCCGAGTGGTCAGGCGTCGACGGCCCCGAGCACAGCCCCGACGAGCCTGGCCTCCGCGGCGGCCCAGTGCTCTGCGGCGAGACTTCCTGCCCCTCCGCCTCCCGGCACGTACCTGCGCAGCGGGACGCCGCGTGCTCCGACGGCGCGCAGCCCAGCGAGGTCCCCGCTGAGGACACCGGCCGCACGGGCCTGCACGAGGACGTTGCCCAGCGCCGCCCCCTCGACAGGTCCCGCCACCACAGGCAACCCTGTCGCGTCGGCGGTGAGCTGGCAGAGCAGCTCGTTGCGCACTCCCCCGCCGACCATGTGGACGACGTCGACGTCACGCCCTGACAGCTCGCCCGCCTGGCGGACGGCACGCCTGTAGGCGACGGCGAGCGAGTCGAGGATGCAGCGGACGGTCTCGGCCTGCGACTGCGGTGGGGTCTGGCCGGTCCGCTCGGCGGCGGCGGCGATCCTCGCGGGCATGTCACCGGGGGCCAAGAACTCCGGCGCGTCCACGTCGACGACCGTGGTGAGCGCCGGGACGAGCGCCGCGGCGGCGAGCAGGTCGGGCAGGTCTGCGGGCAGACCTGCCGCGTTCCACGTGCGGACGGATTCCTGGAGCAGCCAGAGACCCATGACGTTGCGCAGGTACCGCACGGTCCCGTCGACGCCGAGCTCGTTGGTGAAGTTGGCCTCGCGGCTGGCCTCGGAGAGGACCGGCGCGTCGAGCTCGAGCCCGACGAGGGACCATGTGCCGCACGAGACGTAGGCGAAGTGCTCGCTCGTCGCGGGGACGGCCACCACGGCCGAAGCCGTGTCGTGCGACCCGACGGCGATGACCGGGACCCCGGCAGGCGCACCGACGGCGCGGGCGACGTCATCGGCGAGAGGCGCGACGACGGTCCCGGGCTCGACGAGCGCCGGGAGCAGACCGTCCGCACCGAGGAGATCGGGCAGCGACGGGAAGGCGTGGCGCAACGCGCCGACGAGGGTCGTGGACCACTGCCGAGACCTCACGTCGAGCAGACCGGTGGTCGACGCGTTCGTCACCTCGGCGACCCGGCGACCGGTCAACCAGGCTGTCAGCAGGTCGGGGACGAGCAGCAGCGTGCGGGCCGCGTCGAGCTGCGCGGACCCGGCCGCGGCCACGAGCTGGAACTCGGTGTTGAAGGGCTGGGTCTGCAGACCGTTCACGGCGTAGTGCTCGCCCGAGCCGATCTCGTCGAAGACCCGCGCCGGGACACCGTCGGTCCGAGAGTCTCGGTAGTGCACGGGGTTGCCGAGCAGCGCGCCGTCGGCGTCGAGCAGGCCGTAGTCGACAGCCCACGAGTCGATGCCGACGCCGCCGAAGACGTCGCCGCGCGCCTGGGTCTCGCGGACCGCTGCGCGCAGCCCGTCGAGGATTCCCTGGTGCAGGCGCAAGATGTCCCAGTGCAGGGTGCCGTCGACCTCGACGGGCCCGTTGGGGAACCGCGTCACCTCGTGCAGCTCGACCCGGGTCTGGCTGCCGTCGAGGGCGTCTCCAGGGATCACCCGCCCGAGGATCACGCGACCGCTCGAGGCCCCGAGGTCCACGGCCGCGAAGGCCGTCGTCCGTCTCTCCACGTCACTGCACCTTCCACGATGCTGATGCCCGCCGGCGCGCCGTGCGCGGGCGGTGCGCACGGCCTCGGCCGTGCGGGGCGCGGACCCGGGCTCCGCTGCCCGGGTCCGCGCGGTGCTGTGCTGTCGTGCTGTCGTGCTGTCGTGCTGTCGTGCCGTCGTGCCGTCGTGCCGTCGTGCCGTCGTGCCGTCGTGCTGCTGATCGTCAGCGCAAGAACGCCGCCGCGACACCCGAGTCGACCGGCACGTGCAGACCTGTCGTCTGGCTGAGGTCCGGCCCGGTGAGGGCGTAGACCGCTGCTGCGACGTGCTCGGGGAGCACCTCGCGCTTGAGCAGCGTGCGCTGCGCGTAGTACGCGCCGAGGTCTTCCTCCGCGACGCCGTAGACCGCAGCCCGCTTGGCTCCCCACCCTCCGGCGAAGATGCCCGAGCCACGGACCACGCCGTCAGGGTTGACGCCGTTGACCCGGATGCCGTGCTCTCCGAGCTCGGCCGCGAGCAGCCTCACCTGATGGGCCTGGTCGGCCTTTGTCGCGGAGTACGCGATGTTGTTGGGCCCGGCGAAGAGCGAGTTCTTCGACGCGATGTAGACGATGTCGCCGCCCATCGCCTGGGCGATCATCGCGCGCGCCGCCTCACGGGCGACGAGGAAGGACCCCTTGGCCATGACGTCGTGCTGGAGGTCCCAGTCCTTCGCGGTGGTCTCGAGCAGCGGCTTGGAGATCGACAGCCCGGCGTTGTTGACCACGAGGTCGACCCCACCGAAGGCGAGCGCAGCCTCGTCGACGAGGGCGGCGACGTCGTCCTCGCTCGTCACGTCCGCGCGGACGGCGACAGCGACGTCGGGACCGCCGAGCTGGTCGGCCACCTCCTGCGCACCCTCGAGATTGAGGTCGGCGATGACGACGCAGGCCCCCTCGGCCGCGAGACGCTCGGCGATGGCCCGGCCGATGCCCGAACCGGCTCCGGTCACGAGCGCGACGCGCGTAGCGAGCGGCTTCGGCGCGGGCATGCGCTGGAGCTTCGCCTCTTCGAGGGCCCAGTACTCGATGCGGAACTTCTCGGCCTCGTCGATCGGAGCGTAGGTGCTGATCGCCTCGGCGCCACGCATGACGTTGATCGCGTTGACGTAGAACTCGCCCGCGACGCGCGCGGTCTGCTTGTCCTTGCCGAAGGAGAACATGCCGACGCCCGGCACGAGCACGATCGCGGGATCCGCCCCGCGGATCGCCGGAGACTCAGGCGTCGCGTTCCGGTCGTAGTAGCCCTGGTAGTCCTCGCGGTACGCCGCGTGCAGCTCGACGAGGCGCGCGGAGATCTCCTCGACGGTCGCCGAGGACGGCAGGTCGACGACAAGAGGCTTGACCTTGGTGCGGAGGAAGTGGTCGGGGCAGCTCGTGCCGAGCGCCGCGAGCTCGGCGAGACGCTCACGGGCGAGCAGGTCGAGGACCACGTCGGAGTCGGTGACGTGCCCGACCTGCGGGGCGTCGGTCGACGCGAGACCGCGGATCACCGGGGCCAGCCTCGCGGCCTTCGTCCGGCGCTCGGCCGGGTCGAGGGCCTCGTAGCCGGGGACGACAGCCCCGAAGGGGTGCTTGCCCTCGGTCGCGAGCCTCTCGGTGCGCTCGCTGATGAAGGCCTCGGCTGTCGCGACGATCTCGAGGCTGCGGGCCTCGGCCTCGTCGCTCGTCTCGCCCCACGCGGTGATGCCGTGCCCGCCGAGGATGCAGCCGATCGCCTGCGGGTTCGCGTCCTTGACCGCGGCGATGTCCAGGCCGAGCTGGAAGCCGGGGCGGCGCCACGGCACCCACACGACCTTGTCGCCGAAGCACTCAGCTGTGAGGGCCTCGCCGTCGGCGGCCGTCGCGAGGGCGATACCCGAGTCAGGGTGCAGGTGGTCGACGTGCGCGGCGTCGACGAGGCCGTGCATCGCGGTGTCGATCGACGGCGCGGCACCGCCCTTGCCGTGCAGGCAGTAGTCGAAGGCCGCGACCATCTCGTCTTCGCGGTCGACGCCCGGGTACACGCCGGTGAGGGCGCGGAGCCTGTCGAGACGCAGCACGGCGAGGTTCTTCTCCGTGAGGGTGCCGAGGTCTCCGCCCGAGCCCTTGACCCAGAGCAGCTCGACAGGCTCGCCGGTGACGGGGTCGGTCTCGGTGCCCTTGGCGGAGGTGTTGCCACCGGCGTAGTTGGTCGTGCGGGGGTCGGCGCCGAGGCGGTTGGACCGAGCGACGAGGTCGGCCGCCGGGGTCGTGGTGCTGGGGGTCGTGGTCATGTCAGGCTCCCCATCCGGCCTGCGCGCCACCGACGCGCTCGGCCACGATCTTCTCGGCGTAACCGGAGGCCGCATAGGCGGCGAGCGGGTCCGGGTGCAGGCCCTGCTCTTCGCGCAGACCGGCGAGCAGCGGTCGGACGTCGGTGTTGTAGGCGTCCATGAGGGCACCGTTCGCACCGAGCACGTCACCGGACTGCTGGGCTGCATCGAGCGCAGCGGTGTCGACGAGGAGCGCCTTGGCCGTGGCCTCCTGGACATTCATCACCGAGCGGATCTGAGCGGGGATCTTGGGCTCGATGTTGTGGCACTGGTCGAGCATGAAGCTCACGCCCGAGTCGGGGGCGAGCGCCCCGGCGGAGACGATCTCGTGCATGATCCTGAACAGCTGGAACGGGTCCGCGGCGCCGACCATGAGGTCGTCGTCGGCGTAGAAGCGCGAGTTGAAGTCGAAGGCGCCCAGGCGCCCCTGGCGGAGCAGCTGCGCGACGATGAACTCGATGTTGGTCCCCGGCGCGTGGTGCCCGGTGTCGAGGACGACCACGGCCTGCGGGCCGAGGGCGAGGCAGTGCAGCAGCGCCGTGCCCCAGTCCGGGATGTCCATGGAGTAGAAGGCCGGCTCGAAGAACTTGTACTCGATGACGAGGCGGTGCTCGGGGTCGAGGGCCGCGTAGATCTCGGCGAGCCCCTCGGCCAGGCGGTCCTGGCGGGCGCGCAGGTTGTCCTGGCCCGGGTAGTTGAGGCCGTCGGGCAGCCAGAGCTTGAGATCGGTCGAGCCCGTCGCGCGCATGACGTCGACGCACTGGAGGTGGTGGTCGACGGCCTTCTTGCGGACGATCGGGTCCGGGTGCGTGAGCGACCCGAGCATGTAGTCGTCGTCCTGGAAGAGGTTCGAGTTGATCGCGCCGATCTCGACGCCGAGGTCCTTCGCGTGCGCCGACAGCGCGGCGTAGTCGTCGGTGAGGTCCCACGGGATGTGCAGGGAGACACGCGGCGCCGTCGCCGTGTATCGATTCACCTGCGCAGCGTCCGCAATCTTCTCGAAGGGGTCGCGAGGGACACCCTCCTGCGCGAAGACCTTGAACCTGGTCCCGGAGTTGCCGAAGGCCCAGGACGGCAGCTCTATGGTCTGCGCGAGCAGCGCCTGGCGCGCGTCGGCGCTCAGTTCAGCGTGTGACATCTGGCTCTCCACCTCGTTGTGAATCGTTTCAAGAGAACTGTACGGAGCAGGTAGCGGGCACGTCAACCGCCCACATCGGGGCGACGGCTGCTCCCGATCCCGGGATCTCCGGGCCCGTCTAATTTTGGTGGACACAAATACGGTGTCATGGGACGATCGCTGCTACGGCGATGACGTGGGCAGACAGCGCTGGCGAGCACGACATCCCGCAGGACGAAGCGCTCTACGCCATGCTCTACGCCCACGCCTTGTACGACGACTTCGAGGACCCTCGCCCAGGGCACGACACGAGCCCGCGGCTCTACATCGGACCTAGCCGCTTCGGCACGTTGGAGGTCATGGTGAACATCACCCCGCCGGGTGATGTCCGTGTCTTCCACGTCATGAGGCTCCGCGAGACAACTCGCACCACCGTTGGATATGAGGAGGAGCTATGAGCGAAGAGACTGACCGGCAGCTGGCTCAGTGGGCTGAGTCCGGAGTCACCACCCCTCGACGTGCCGTCACCGGACCGCAGGCCAGCGCGGAGGCGCGCGCCATGCTCGAGGCAGCAGGACTTGACGTCGCGGCCGTCGAGCGCAGGGTCGGACGACCCCGCCTGGACGGCGAACCCCCCAGACCGCACGGCCAGCGTTCGCCCCGCATCAACGTGGCGGTCAGCGACCAGACCAACCAGGCGATCGAAGAGGTCCGGGCCAAGCTCGGTCTCAGCCGGAGCGACCTCGTCCGCAAGGCGCTCGACGCCTACCTGGCTGAGGCGTCGGATCTCGCTCACGCCTCCTAGAGCCTGCTGCGAGCTCCTGTCGGCTCGTCCACGACGGGCCCTTCGCCCCGCCTACCTCTCGCGCGCTGCCCCTGCGCTCGGCCCGGACGCCGCACCCACGGACCGGGCCTGCGAGGACGCGCGCCAGAGATACATGACCGCGTAGGACCGCCACGGCGCCCACCCCTGGGCCCGAGCCGCCAGGACCCGGTGCTCTGACCGACCAGCGCTCTGCGGGCCGAGCAGCCCGACGGTCCGCGCACCGGAGAGCAGGGCGACGTCACCGTCCAACCAGGTGTCGGGGTCGCCCAGGACGCGCATCGCGACGTAGGACGCTGTCCACGGGCCGACCCCGGGCAGGGCGAGCAGCGCCTTGCGCACCGTGGCGGCATCGACGCCGACGTGCAGCTCGAGGTCTCCGTCCACGAGCGCACGAGCAGCACCGACCACGGAGGCGATCGAGCGTGCGGGCAGCCTGAGCAGCCGCTGAGGGTCGAGCGGCTCCCCCGCGACAGGGAGAGGCACACCGTCGAGGATCTGCTCTGGCGTCGGGAACAGCCTGTCGAGCCCCGAGAAGGTCGAGGCGCAGGGCGAACCCAGGGCCGCGGCGAGCCTGCTGAGATGCGTCCGGGCCGCAGCGACCGAGATCTGCTGGCCGACGAGCGCCCGGACGAGGATCTCCTGAGGATCGACGGTCCCGGGCGCCCTGGTCCCTGGTCGCTCTGCGACGAGCGCGCTGAGCGCACCGTCGGCGGCGAGGGCTGCGTCGATCGCGGACGGGTCTGCGTCCAGGTCGAGCATCCGTCGCACCCGGGCGACCGCCGGGCCGACGTCGGACAGAGCGATGAGCTCGAGCCGCGCACGGACCCGCCACGTCGCGTCTGCGGTCTGCTCTGCCAGGACCTCCACAGCCCCGGGGCCGTGCGGCAGGTGGAGCGTCCGTGCGTACCTCAGGGTCCCGTCGGCCAGGACCCCTGCCGACTCGACCCCCTCGACAGCCCTGTCGGCCAGGAAGGACAGCACCCCTGGCGCGTCGAAGGGCTGCCGGACGGGGAGGTCGACGTCGAGCCGGATCGACTCCCGCCCAGTCACCTGCGACGAGCCGTTCGTGGTCTCCGAGGCCCGCGCGCGGGCGCGGGCGCGGAGGTCGCTGGGCCGTGCCGCGAAGACCAGCTGGACCGTCTCGTTGAACTGGCGCACCGAGCCGAACCCGGCCGCGAACGCCACCTGGGCGATCGCGAGGTCGGTCCCCACCAGCAACGAGCGTGCCGTCTGGGCGCGCTGCGCACGGGCGAGGGCCGCCGGGCCCGCCCCGAGCTCGGCCACGAGCAGCCTGTGGACGTGCCTCGGTGTGTACCCGAGCCTCGTGGCGAGCCCGTCGACACCCTCACGGTCCACGACCCCGTCGGCGATCAGCCGCATGGCACGGCCTGTGAGGTCACCGCGCAGGTCCCACTCGGGCGTGCCGGGCGTCGCCTCGGGCAGACAGCGCCGGCACGCCCGGAACCCAGCCTCGTGAGCTGCCGCCGACGACGTGTAGAACGTGACGTTCTCGGGCTTCGGGGTACGCGCAGGGCACGAGGGGCGGCAGTAGATGCCCGTCGAAGACACCGCGGTGACGAACTGCCCGTCGAACCTCACGTCCCGGGCGTCGATCGCGGTGTAGCGCTCGGCGAACTGCGGGTCCCCCAGCGAGCAGGCCGGCCCGTTCGCGCCCGGGGGTGCCGTCACGGTGCGACGGCCTCGAGAGGCCGGCGCGGCTCCGCGCTCGTGGTGGTGGTCGGTCCTCACGCATCTATCGTCGCCCCTCGGCGAGCCTGGCTCGACGCCCGCGTGAGCAGCCCGTCGACGTACCCGTAGTCGAGCGCCCCGGTGAGACCGTCGTAGGTCCCGGTGGCGAGCAGCTCGGCCGTCGCGTCCCGGACTGTCGTCATCGCGGCCTGCGCGACCGAGGATCCCAGGCTCGCGCGGGCCACGCCGAGCCGGCCGAGCCCTGCCACGTCGAGCGCGCCGGGTCCGACCATGACGTTGAACGGCACCTGGACCGCCCCGGCGAGAGCAGCGATGGTGTCGGCGTCCACCACACCGGGGACGAAGATCCCGTCGGCGCCGGCCTCGACGTACGCAGCCGCCCGGCGGACGGTCTCCTCGAGACGCTGTGCCGGTGCGACGGCACCGGTCAGGTAGACGTCGCACCGTGCGTTGACGAACAGGCCGACGCCCATCTGGTCCGCGGTCCGGCGCGCGACAGCGACCCGCCGGGAGAGCTCGTCAGGTGACCTCGACCCGTCTTCGATGTTGATGCCCACGGCTCCTGCCTCGATCACCGCGCGGACCGTCTCGGTGACGTCGCCCGTGCTGTCCGGGTACCCACCCTCGATGTCCGCCGAGACCGGCACGTCGACCGCCGAGGCGATCGCGGCGAGCACGGACACGGCCCGCGCTCGGTCCAGACGATCACCGTCGGGGACACCCTGAGACCAGGCGACACCGGCGCTGGTCGTCGCGATCGCCGGAGCGCCGGCGTCCTGGGCGGCCAGAGCACTCGCGACGTCCCAGACGGTGACGAGCGCGAGCGGGCGGGCAGGGGTGTGGAGGGAACGGAAGAGATCGGCACGGTGGCTCTGTGGGAGGTTCATGCGTGCAAGTACATCGGCCCTGGCCTTCGGTGTCTGGCGGTCATCGGACACCACCGTCGGCAGCACGGGACGCGATGTGCCAGCCCCGCCGGTCTTCCGCGGACGCTCCTCGCGGGACGTGCTGCCGACGACACCTCGGGGCACGAGACGCCTGCGGCCCCGTCGCACGCGGTGGTTAGGGTGACGGCATGGGACCCACCGATCTGGCCGTCGAGCAGGGCACGCCTGACGATGTCACCGAGGCCGTGGCTCTGCTCGACGGAGCGAGGCGCTGGCTGCACGACCGGTCGATCGACCAGTGGCGGCACGCCATCCCGGCTGAGGTCGTCCTGGGGGACGCCGAGCGCGGCGCGCTCTTCGTGGTCCGCGACCAGAGCGGGTTGCAGGCGATCATCACCGTCACCGACCACGACGCAGAGACCTGGGACACCGACACCGCCCCGGCCCTCTACGTCCATCGTCTGGCCGTGGCTCAGGCGAGCCGCGGTCGCGGCCTGGGGCACGAGCTCTTGAGCTGGGCGTCAGCCCGCGCTGCCGACCAGCGCAAGACCTTCGTGAGGCTCGACTGCGCCGACGACAACCACGGCCTGCGACGCTTCTACGAGTCCCAGGGCTTCCAGCACGTGAGAGACACGACCGTGACAGCCCCGGGCAGCACCAGAGTCCTAGGATCGAGCCTCTACCAACGGGCTGTGGCCTCGCCCGACCGCGGCCCGGGCCGTCACGGCGATGGGAGGTCGGACGCCCGAAGGGCCTGACGTCCTGGGACGAAGATCCCGTTCGCATCGGCCTCGGCCGGGACCGCGTCCGTCGAGAGACCTACAGCGAGGTCCAGAGATAGAGGCCGTCTCCGCGCCGGTGGGCCAGGACCGCAAGATCGATGACCCGACGGACGAGGTCTGACGCCTCGGGCTCGGCGAGGTCGATGTCCTCCAGTGCGCAGAACGACGCGATGACAGCGTCGATGCTCACGCTCACCGTGGGGTCGGCGTCGAGCGCGGGGAGCTCTGCGCAGGCCGCGACCACGGCATCGGGGACCTGCGACAGCTCGTCGAGCTCGAGGTGGACAGGGTGGAGCTCTGTGTCGATCCCACCCATGCCGACCGCCCTGGCGACGATCTCACCGAGGACCTCCAGCTCGAGGTCCGTGACACCCGTCGTCTCGAAGAGGTCACCGACCGGGGTCGGCGGGCGACCCTCGTCGTGCGCCCTGGCGCGAGACATGGCGTGCTCAGGTGATGCGGTGAAGATCTCAGTGAGGATGGACATGCCGACAGGCTACTGCTCAGACCGGAGCCCGTCCGGCGGTCCTGGCCGCGGCCATCGACCGCGGCCAGGCCGCAGGCTCGATCAGCCTCTCGACGAGACCGAGCGAGGGGCACGGGTTCGGAGGTCAGCCTGGTGCGCCGTCAGACCAACGTCTCGCAAGCGATGTCTTGCGAGACGTCTCGTCGGGCAGCTGATGCTGGCCCCCACCAGAAGACGTCTCATCAGGCCCGATGGCGGAAGTGACGGTTACGCAGGAGAGAGTGGGCCGAGCATGCCTGCCGAGTCAGCATCCTGCCCCGGGGCACCAAGGCGCCCGGGCGCCCGCGGCGGGGAGGGGTCGCTGGCAGCCCCAAGCGCATCGCGGAGCAAGGTCTCCAACGACGCGACCTGGGCTGAGAGGTCTGTGACCTGCGCCCTGGTGGCCGCCTGCTCGGCCTCGTTCGCCTCAGTCACCCGCTCGACCGACCACGAGGCGAGGGTCGCCGTTACGACACCCAGCAGGGCGATCCCTCCGACCATCAGGACTGTTGCCACCACCCGCCCGGTCGCAGTCGTCGGGTAGGTGTCGCCGTACCCGACCGTCGTCATGGTGGTCACCGCCCACCAGAGCCCGTCAACGAACCGGGTGATCGTCGCCCCCGGCTGGCCCCGCTCGGCATCGGTGATCGCCAGAGCCCCGCACAGGACCAGCAGGGCCGTGCCGCCAGCCGCGTAGGTCACCACCCGCCCGCGCAGTCCCTGCGCCCCCGTGCGGTTCAAGACTGACAGCAGCGTGACGAGTCGGAGCAACCGCAGCGGTCGCAGCAGCGGGAGCACCAGCACGAGAAGGTCGAAGAGATTGCCGAGGAAGAACCGTCGCCGGTCTTCAGAGACCATCAGGCGCACGGCGTAGTCCACACCGAACATCGCCCAGGTCAGCGCGACCGCACCCGACGCGAGAGCACGGACACCCTCGCTCACCGCGGGCCAGATGATCGGGATCGCATAGGCCACAAGGAACAGCAGCGCCCCGACCGTCAACGGTCCCTCGGACCAGCTCTCCCACCGCTCACGTCGCGACACTCGCACAGTCTGCCAGGTCGGTCGCCACCGACGTCGCCACCAAGACTCGGATCTCATGGGGATTCCGGCTGTCGTAGTTGTCAGTTGCGAGACACACGAGAACACCACGGACGACCGGAAGGCTCGACGAAGGCGGCGAGCAGACACCGGTCGCCAACCTGCTGGGGCTTCGAACGCTCCCCTACCGAGCAGCCCCTGCCCCGCTCAGCCTCAGGATGGTGTCGACGACCTCCGCCACCGGCAGGGTGGCGTCGACCGCGATTCCCGAGGTCGGCACGTCCTCCTGCGTCTGGTGCAGACGGAGGATCAGCTCTCGTTCCTCAGGTGCGTGACCCCACTCGTCGCGCGGGCGCCCGTCCAGCCGTCGGACCAAGGTCTCGGCGTCGACCGTCAGCACGAAGACCCCGTCGAGATCGTCGACGAACGCAGCATGGTTGCGCGATCCGCCGCAGAGGAACGTCACCGGAGCACTGTCGTCCGCGAGGAGGCGCCTCACCGCCGCCACGTCCCAGATGTGGTGCTCATGGTCGCTCGTGCTGGTGGGAGCCCCCGTGATCGGGTCTCCCTGGTACGCCAGCTCGCGGTCGCCGTGGATGGCGTGGTAGCCGCGTCGCTGCAGCTCCGTGCAGACCGCGGTCTTGCCAGTCCCGGAGACGCCCTCGACCAAGAAGTTCTTCATACCCACGTCGGCCAGGCTAGCCGGAGCACCCCCGAACGAGCGGGCTGCGGCTGCTCAGCCTGTCGGCAGCCCCGCCTCGGTCAGCTGAGTCTCCAGGTGGAACACCTGCTCCAGCCGCACCATCCCCTCGTCGGGCGCAGTGTCGTCGGCGACGAAGAACTCCCCCATCTCCGCCTGCCAGCGCGCGTTGACACCGGTCTGCGCCATCGCGGCCTGGGCCGCGTCGTAGTCGTCCACGTCGACGAAGCCCACGAGCAGGCCGTCGGGCGCCAAGAACAGGTGGTAGTCGCGCCACCCGCAGTCGCGCAGGGCCTCGAGCATCTCGGGCCACACCGCGGCGTGCCGCTCGCGGTACTCCTCGAGCCTGTCGGGCCGGACCTGGGAGACAAAGCACACGCGGGCCACGGTGGACCTCCTCGTCCTCGGTGTCATGCGCTACATTCTTGTGAATCGGTTCAGCGCGATGTCGAGGACCGTACGTCCCACGTCCTGAGCAGGTCAAGCGCCACTAGTATTCAAGGGCACCCGGGCTCGACGACGCTCCCGGCGCACCCCACGTCGAAAGGCCCACCACGGTGACCACGCCCACTGCGCGCAAGCGGAGCTCCATCAGCGACGTCGCGCGCACAGCCGGCGTCTCCGTCGGGACGGTCTCCAACGTCCTCAACCGACCAGACCGCGTCTCCCCCACCACCCGGGACAGGGTGCTCGACGCGATCGCCGAGCTCCAGTTCGTCCCGAACGGCTCGGCACGCCAGCTCCGCGCGGGCACGATCACGACAGTCGGCGCGATCGTCCTGGACATCGGCAACCCCTTCTTCACCGAGGTGGCCCGCGGCATCGAAGACCGCCTCGCCGAGGACGACTTCACCCTCATGCTCGCGAGCTCGGACGAAGACCCGGACCGCGAGGCCCGCTACCTGCGGCTCTTCGAGGAGCACGGGGTCCACGGGGTGCTCGTGGTGCCCTCGACCGACGACATCGAGCCGCTGCTCGAGCTCCGTGCCCGCGGCGTCAACGTGGTGCTGCTCGACGCGACCTCGCCCGTCCCGGACATCTCGTCGGCCGCGGTCAACGACGTGGTCGGCGGTCAGCTCGCCGGCAACCACCTCGTGGCCGAGGGCCACACGCACATCGCCTTCGTCAACGGCGCGCACAGCATCCGCCAGTGCGGCGACAGGCACGCCGGCATGCTCCGCGCCCTCGACGCGGCGGGGCTCGACCCGGCGACCCACCTCACCGAGATCACCGCCTCGTCCCTCAACGCCGACGGTGGCGAGGCCGCGATGCGCCACCTGCTCGCGACGACGACAGCCGGTGTCGACCGCCCGACGGCCGTGTTCTGCGTCAACGACCTCGTGGCCCTCGGGGTCCAGCGGACCCTGCGGGCCGAGGGCATCGCGATGCCCGGCGAGATGGCCGTGGTCGGCTACGACGACGTGAACTTCGCCGGGGAGCTCGCGATCCCGCTGACCTCCGTGCGCCAACCCACCCACCAGCTCGGCTACAGGGCCGCCGACCTGCTGCTGTCCCAGCACACGCAGGGCGACAGGTTCCGCCACGAGCAGGTGCAGTTCCAGCCCGAGCTCGTGGTCCGCGCCTCGAGCCACGCCGGGTGAGTACCTGACACCTGCGCGACCCGCACTACCTGGACCCCCGCACAACCTGACGGAGCGAACGACGATGTCTGACTCTGCACTCCCCGCCTCGACGACCGCTGCCACCGGCCACGCAGTCCCGCCGGTGCGGGCCCCCTGGGCGCCGATCGGCCCCGACAGGCCGGTCCGCGCGGCGATCGTCGGCACAGGGGCCGTCGCCCACCTGCACGCGCGGGCGATCGCCCTCGACCCGCTCGCCGAGCTCGTCGCCTGCTCCGACCCGGACACCGGCCGCCTCGACGACTTCGCCACCAGGTACGCGGTGCCCGGCCGGTACGCGACGCTCACCGAGCTGCTGGCCTCCGAGACCGTCGATGTGGTGCACCTGTGCACCCCTCCCGGTGTGCACCGCGAGCAGACCCTCGAGGCCGCCGCGGCAGGGGTGCACGTCGTCTGCGAGAAGCCCCCGGCGCTGTCCCTCGCCGAGCTCGACGACATGCAAGAGGCTTGCGACTCCGCAGGGGTCGCCCTCGCGACCGTCTTCCAGCAGCGCACAGGCTCCGGCGCCGCGCACGTCCGCGACCTCCTGCGCTCAGGTGCCCTCGGGCGACCGCTCGTCGCCCAGTGCGAGACCCTGTGGTTCCGCGGCGCCGACTACTACGCGGTCGACTGGCGCGGCCGCTGGGACAGCGAGGGTGGCGGCACGACGCTCGGTCACGGCATCCACCAGATGGACCTGCTCGCCCACCTGCTCGGCGACTGGCAGGAGATCAGCGCGCAGACCTGGCGCCTGGACCGCGACACCGAGATGGACGACCTGTCGACCGCGACCATCCTGTTCCGCAGCGGTGTGGTCGCCACGGCCGTGTCCTCGACCCTCAGCCCGCGCGAGACGAGCCACGTGCGTGTCGACTGCGAGCGCGCGACCGTCGAGGTCGAGCACCTGTACGGGCACTCCGGGCCGGACTGGCGGATCACCCCGGCACCGGGCGTCCCCGCCGAGGAGGCGGCCGGGTGGGCGCTCCCTGAGGAGGACGAGCCGAGCGGTCACGTCCCGCTGGTCCGTGCGACGTACCGCGCGCTGCGCGAGGGAACCGTCCTGCCCGACGTGGCGTCCTCGGCGCGACGCCCCCTCGAGATCGTCACTGCGATCTACGCCTCGGCTCACTCTGGCGGTCGCCGCGTCACCGCTGACGAGTTGCGCGAGACGGGCGTGCTGTCGACAGGGTTGGAGAGCTCGGTCCGCGACCCTCGCACCGAGCGGCGCGGTGCGACGATGGACTCGTGACCCCTAACCCCACACCGCGCCGTCCTGACGTGACCACGCTCGACCTCATCGGCGGTGTCGAGCCGCTCACCATCACGCTGCACGACTACGACGAGACCTGGCCCGTCCTCTACCGCGACCACGAGCAGCGGATCCGCGAGGCGCTCTCCGGTACCGACGTGCTCGTCGAGCACATCGGGTCGACCTCGGTGCCCGGGCTCGCCGCGAAGCCGATCATCGACGTCGTGGTCGGCGTCGACGACATCACCGCCGAAGAGGACTATCTCGACGGGCTGCTCGCGGCCGGGTACGTGCTGCGGGTCCGCGAGCCGCGGCACCGTCTGGTCCGCACCCCGGGGCGCGACGTCCACGTGCACGTCTACGAGAAGGACGACCCCTCGGTCCACGAGTACCTGCTGCTCCGCGACCACCTGCGCGCGGACGCCGCAGACCGCGAGCTCTACGAGAGCACCAAGCGGTCCCTGATGAGCACCCGGTGGGACGACATGAACTCCTACGCCGATGCCAAGACCGACGTCATCGTCGCGATCAAGGACCGGGCCCGCGCAGCGCGCGGATAGCGCAAACCCGGGCCAGCGCAGCATGCGGACAGCGCGCGCACTGCTGAGAGGTCCCATCACGCGGGCAGCGCCCGGCCTGCGGGCAGCGCCCGGCCTGCGGGCAGCGCCCGGCCTGCGGGCAGTCGCCGACGCCCAGACGAAGCGCGGCCCGAGGAGCTAGCGACCGTCAGCTCCGGTGTACACGACGAGACCGGCGGGAGACTGTCTCGTCTCCCGCCGGTCTCGTCGTGCAGTCTGAGATCGTCTGGGTCGGTGCGCGGCTGCGGTGCCGCGCGGGCTCTCGGGCTGGGTCAGCGGCAGTTGACCTTGGTGTACTGGTAGGTCGCCTTGTCGTACGACGCGCCCGAGCCTGTCGGGGTGACCTGCACGCGCAGCCCGCACCCGGCGACGTAGGCGTCCTGCAGCGCGTCGCGCATGCCGCCGTTGGCCTGGTTCTGCGAGCACGCCCAGCTGATCGGCCACGGCAGCGCACCGCAGATGAGGTCGGTCTGCGACTGTGCGTCCGCGGCCTGCTGGGCGACCTCCGCCCGGGTGAGCGTGTAGTCGATCGTGTCTGCGGCCTGCGCAGTGGCGGGGACCGCCAGGAGGAGTGCAGCCGTCGCGCCGGCTGCGCCGATGATTCGCTTCAGTGACGTCCTGTTCGTGTTCATGTCTCCACGCTCGCCCGGGCAGGCCAGACCGTCCAGACCGCACCGCACCCTCGACGGCTCGGGAACGCTGCGCTGGTGCGCCTGACGGGAGATCTCGACAGTTCGCACGGGGGACCCTCAGTGAGACACCACGGCCCCGGCTGCCGCCGCCCCAGGGGACCAGTCCCCATCAGCCCAGGACCCCGGACGCCGCACCCGCGGATAGCGTCGTCCACATGCTCATCGGCTACGCACGCGTCTCGGTCACCCCGCGCGACCGCACAGCCCAGGTGAGCGCGCTCCGGGCGCTGGGGGTCGTCCCCGCTGCCGTCTACGTCGACCGCGGGCTGACCGGCACGGACCGGGACCGGCCAGGTCTGGCCGACGCGCTCGCCCGCTGCGGACGTGGAGACACGCTGGTCGTGACAGCCCTGGCCAGGCTCGCGCGGTCTGTCCCGGACGCCCGCGACATCGTCGACCGGCTGGCAGCAGCCGGCGCGATGCTCCGCGTGGGCGCAGACCACTACTGCCTGGGTGGTCCCGACGCCCTCTCGTTGTGCGACTGCCTGGCCCTCGTCGCCGACCTCGAGGCGGACCTCGTCAGGCTGCGCACCCGCGAGGGGATGGCCGAGGCCAGCGCCAAGGGCCACCTGCGCGGCCGACGTCCGACGCTCACCCCTGCGCAGGAACGCCAGCTCGTCACCACCCTCCACGAGGGGTCACGCACCGCGAGCGAGGTCGCCGAGATCTTCGGGGTGTCCCGGGCGACCGTGTACAGGGCGGTCCGGCGGGTGCGGTTCCCCGGCGACGGCTAGCGCTGCGCGCCTGACGCCTCATCGGACGACCTGCCGACCGGCTCGTCGGCAGGCTCACCGAGGACCTCGTCGCCAGGCTGTCCCGCCGACTCGCCCTCGAGCGCTCCCGCCACGTCGCTCCGGCTCGCGAGCGGGATGTGCGGCAGGAACAGCGCGACGACGGTCCCGGCGAGGAACATCGGCACGAGGAAGGCGAAGAGCGGGATGAGCGCGTCGGTGTACGCGTCGACCACCCCGGACTGGACCGCGTCGGGCAAGGACCGGACGATCGCGGGCGTGAGGCTCGTGGCGCCGGGCAGGTCGACCCCCTCGGTGCCGCTGAGCACGTCGGCGAGGCCCGAGGTCAGCCGCGAGGCGAAGACCGTCCCGAGGATCGCGGTACCGAGAGTGACACCGATCTCGCGGAAGAAGTTGTTCGACGACGTCGCCGTGCCGATCTCGCGCGGCGGCACGGCGTTCTGCACGGTGAGCACGAGCAGCTGGAAGAACAGCCCGATCCCCAGACCCATGAGCGCGAGGATCGCGCAGACGGCCCAGAGGCGCGTCTCGTCGCTGACCCGCGAGAGCAGCAGCATCGCCAGGGCCGCGATCACGGTCCCGACGACGGGGTAGATCCTGTACCGGCCGGTCTTGCTGACCCTCGCCCCCGAGAACAACGACCCCGTGAGCATGCCGACGGTCATCGGGATGAGCAGCAGGCCCGACTCCGTCGCGTTGACCCCGTAGGCCATCTGCAAGAAGGTCGGCATGTAGGCGAGCGCACCGAACATGCCCGCCCCGACGAAGAGCCCGAGGGTCGTGGCGACCACGAAGGTCCGGTTGCGGAACAGACCGAGCGGGATGATCGGCTCGACGGCGCGGTGCTCGACCACCAGGAAGGCGGCCGTGGCGAGGACGCCGACGACGGCGAGCACGAGGATCGTCGGCGACGACCACGCGTACTCGGTCCCGCCCCAGGTGCAGACCAGCACGATGCCCGTCACGGCGACGGCCATCGTCGCGATGCCGAGGTAGTCGATCTTCGCGGTCGACGTGCGCTTGGGCAGGTGGATCATGGTCGCGGCGACGGCGAAGGCCGCGATGCCGAGCGGCACGTTGACCCAGAAGATCCAGCGCCAGTCGACCGAGTCGGTCAGCCAGCCACCGAGCAGCGGACCCGCGACCGATGCGACGCCGAAGACGGCACCCATGGGTGCCATGTACTTCGCACGCTCACGGGCGGGGACGAGGTCGGCGAGGATCGCCTGCGACGTGATCATCAGGCCAGCACCGCCGAGGCCCTGGAGCGCACGGAAGCCGATGAGCTGGATCATGTCCTGCGCGACGCCGCACAGGGCCGAGCCGAGCAGGAACAGGGCGATCGCGAAGAGGAAGAGCTTCTTGCGGCCGACGAGGTCGCCGACCTTGCCGTACACCGGCATGGCGATGGTCATGGCGAGCACGTAGGCGGTGACCACCCACGCCATGTGGTTGACGCCGTCGAGCTCTCCGACGACTGTCGGCAGAGCCGTGCCGACGATGGTCTGGTCGAGGGCGGCGAGGAACATGACGAGCAGCAGGCTCGCGTAGATCCAGCCGAAGCGGGGTGCGGCCTCGACGCGGGGCGTCTCGGTCACGGGAGTCTTCTCGGTGCTCACAGGGGTCTCTCTCGGGCCGGAGGGGATGGGGCCGTGACGCTTGCGCGACGACAGGCACACCAGTCACAGAGTAGGTCGGACCGCTGACGAGAGGGTCTCGAGCAGAGGATCGGCGACGCCCGACGCCCAGCTCTCGGCGCCCAGCACCCGGGACCCAGCGCGCAGAGCTCAGCGCGCAGCGCTCAGGACTGGCGGACGAACCCGTCGACCGGCGCCCTGCGCCCGACGAGCCGGTTGAGGCGCTCGGACATCAGCAGGCCCAGGACCGCCAGCACGGCGAGGAACAGCGGGAAGGTCCACATCCCCACCCAGGTCGAGACCACGCCGAACAGCGGCGGCGCCAGGGTCGAGCCCGTGTACGCCGCAGCCATCTGGATGCCGATGACGGCCTGCGACCTGTCCCGACCGAAGTTCACCGGGGTGGAGTGGATGATCGCCGGGTAGATCGGCGCGCACCCGAGCCCGACGACCACGAGGCCGACGAGAGCCGGCGCGTCTGCCCCCAGCGGGAGCGCGAGCATCGCGACACCCACGCCGATCGTCACGAAGCCGCCGCGGATCAGCTGCTTGTCACCGATGCGGTCGGCGAAGAAGCCTGCCAAGAACCGTCCACCGGTGATGCCGATGAGGAACAACGAGGCGAAGGCCGCCGCCGTCGCGGGGTTGACGCCCCGGTCGGTGACCAGGAAGGTCGACGCCCACAAGATCGCCGTGCTCTCGAGCGCGCAGTAGGCGAAGAAGGCGACGAGGATGAGTACGACCCCGGGGATGCGCAGCGCCTCCGCGAGCGGCACGTGGGCGCTGCGTCTGCCGGACGGCTCGGCTCCGCCCGCCTGCCCGTCGAGGGGCGCCGCTCCGTCCCCCGCCGCCTGTCCGGCACCGACAGCGCTGTCAGTGCCAGGGGCGACGTCGCCGTCGTCACGCCCCGCCAGTGCCTTCGGTGCAGTTGGTACTGCCGGTGCCATCAGTGCCGTCTTGGCGGCCCTCCCCCACACCGGCAGGGTCATGATCAGCACGAAGGTCAGCACGACCTGGGTGAGACCGACGATCCTGTAGGCGCTCGACCACCCCTGGCCGGACGTCAGGGCGTAGCTCATGATGAACGGGCTGATCGACGCGCCCAGGCCCCAGAAGCTGTGCAGCCAGTTCATGTGCCGGGCCGCGTAGTGCAGGGCGACGTAGTTGTTGAGCGCAGCGTCGACAGCGCCGGCCCCCAGCCCGTAGGGGACGGCCCACAGGCACAGCACCCAGAACGAGCCGGAGAGGGAGAAGCCGACGAGCGCGGCCGCGGTGAGGCCGACACTGGCAGCGGTGACGATGCCAGCACCGAAGCGGCGGGTGACCCGCTCCGAGGCCAGGCTCGAGAAGATCGTGCCCCCGGCGATGATCATGGTGATGATGCCGGCGTAGGCCAGCGGGACACCGAGGTCCTGGTGCATGACCGGCCACCCCGCCCCGACGAGGGAGTCCGGGAGCCCGAGGCTGATGAAGGCGACGTAGATGATCGCCAGGAGGAACGAGTACACGGCTGGGGGCTGCCTCTCGAGCAGGACTGGTGAGTGGTAGGCACGAAGTCTAGGTGGAGGGATGTCCTCGCAGGTCACGCCAACTTACTGAACGTTCGTTAGACATTCTACGGGGCTGGCGCTACCGTCGTGGCTGATTGAGCATCACCACCTTCAAAGGAGAAGCGGATGTCCTCGGCACCTCTCGGTCCCCGACTCGATGCACAGCTCAGCCGGCGCACCTTCCTCAGCCTCACCGGCATCGCGGCGCTGTCCGTGACGCTCGCCTCCTGCTCGGGCGGCGGGGGCGGGGGTGCCCGCCCGAACCCCCGCGAGGCCGTCGCCCTCGCACTGCCCACCTACGTCGCACCGCGGGAGGTCCCCGGCGGGATCGTCAGTGCTGTCGAGGGCATGCCGACCATCTACACCCAGCCGATCCAGGAGTACTACGACTCGGTGACCAAGGCCCCGCTGTCCGGCGGCAAGGTCACGACCTTCCAGGTGCTCTGGGGCGCTCCGCCCCAGAAGGCCCCGGCCAACGAGTACTGGGCTGGGCTGAACGAGCGGCTCGGCGGCACCTTCGAGCCGACCCTCGTCGCCTTCGACACCTACAACGAGAAGATGGCCACGACCATCGCCTCGGGCAACGTCCCGGACCTGCTGTTCGTCCAGGACACCAACGCCGTCGCCGCGAAGGCCATCAACGACGGGGTGTTCGCCGACCTCTCCGAGGTGCTCGCGGGCGACGAGATCCTGCGCTGGCCCAACCTCGCCAACGTGGGGTCGAACGCCTGGAAGGCCTCCGCCAAGAACGGGCACCTCTTCGGCATCCCGAACGAAGACCCGTACCTCACCAACTTCCCGGCCATCCGGTGGGACCTCATGCAGGCCGCCGGCTACGAGGAGATGCCCGCCGACGCCGCCGGCTTCCTCGAGATGATGACGGCTGTGGCCGCCCTCAAGTCGGTGAACGGCAAGCAGCACTGGGGCATCGGTGCCTTCGACGGCAAGCTGCAGGCCGTCGTGGAGTGGATGTTCCGGGCCGGCACCACGTGGCAGCTCGACGACTCCGGCAAGCTGGTCAACGTCATCGAGACCGACGCCTACGCCGACGTCCTGGAGTTCCACACCCAGCTCTGGAAGGCGGGCGTCTACCACCCCGACGCCCTCGCCCTCGGGACCCAGGGCAACAAGGCTGCCGAGATGTTCACCAACGGCCAGCTCGCGATCACCGTCGACTCCTTCAACGGCTACTTCGGCGCGAACATCCTGCGCGACACCGTGGACATCACCGAGGGCGCCGACCCGCGCATGTTCGTCCCGCCCGCGGTCGACGGCGGCGAGATCGCCGTCCAGCGCAACGACGGCTACTGGGGCATGGTCTCGATCTCGGCGAAGGCCGCCGAAGACCCCGAGCGCCTGGCCGAGCTCCTCGACGTCGTCAACTACTGGCGCGCACCCGACGGCAGCACCGAGGCGCTGTTCATCCACACGGGCGCCGAGGGCTACAACTACACGCTCGGCGAGGGCGGTGTGATCGAAGACCTGAACGACGAGACCGCGAACAACGACCGCGCCGCGCTCCAGTGGCTCGGCGCCTTCAAGTCACCGTCCTTCGTGGTGGCCCCGACCTCGGTCGAGTTCGTCGAGAACTTCCAGCAGACCCTCGAGCCGCTCATCGCGGCGACGGTCCCCAGCCCCGTCGTCGGGCTCTACAACGAGCCGAACGTCAGCGAGGGCTCGAAGCTCGCCGCTGTCGACACCGACTACCGCAACGGGATCGTGTCGGGCCGCATGTCGCTCGACCAGCTCGACGAGTACCGCGACGCCTGGCGCAAGGCCGGCGGCGACACGGTCCGCAAGGCTTACGAGACCGCTCTCGCCGAGCAGGTCTGACCGCCGATGTCCGTGACCAAGGACGGGGTGCCGGCACAGGCCGGCACCTCCCCGGCGGCGAGCGACGCACCGGCCGGGCGCGGCAGGGCCAGCAGGCCGGGACGCCGTCGCCGTCGGCGCGACGACCCTCGGCTCGAGCACGTCCTGCGCGAGCAGGCATCGGTGTGGACCCGCATGAAGCGGGAGCGCTGGACCTACGCCTTCATCGTCCCCGGGCTGCTCTTCTTCCTGCTCTTCGCCTACGTCCCGCTGCTCGGCAACGTCGTCGCCTTCCAGGACTACTCCCCCTACTGGGGCATCGGCGGTTCCGAGTGGGTGGGCTTCGACAACTTCACGGCGATGTTCTCCGACCCGCAGTTCCTCGGGGCGCTCAAGAACACCCTGCTCATCTCGTCCCTGCAGATCGCCTTCGCCTTCCCGGCGCCGATCCTGCTGGCCCTGCTGCTCAACTCGCTCATCTCCGAGCGCACCAAGCGCGTGGTCCAGTCGATCGTCTACCTGCCCCACTTCATCTCGTGGGTGATCGTCATCTCGATCTGGCAGCAGGTGTTCGGCGGTGCCGGACCAGCGGCCGAGCTCTTCTCTGCCATCGGGCTCGACAACGTCAACATCATGTCCGACCCGGACACCTTCAAGGCCCTCGTCGTCTCGCAGGTGATCTGGAAGGACATCGGCTGGGGCACGATCATCTTCTTCGCCGCGATCAGCGGCATCCCCAACGAGCTCTACGAGGCCGCGGCCGTGGACGGCGCCGGGGCTGCCCGCAGGACGTGGCACATCACGCTCCCCGGCCTGGTCCCCGTCATCACGCTGCTGCTCATCCTCACCATCGGCAACGTGCTGACCGTCGGCTTCGAACAGCTGCTGCTCCAGCAGCCCGCGGTCGGCGCAGACGCCGCCGAGGTGCTCGACACCTTCGTCTACTACCGCGGCATCGCAGGCGGCGACTGGGGGCTGTCGACGGCAGCCGGGCTGTTCAAGGGCGTCATCGGCACGGTCCTCGTGCTGGCCGCCAACAAGTTCGCCAAGAGGCTCGGGACCGGAGGGTTGTTCTGATGACAGCAGCACCGCAGGCGCCAGCGCCCCTGCTCGACCGCACGGTCCCGGTCTACAGGCCGTCCGGCAAGCGACCCGTGTGGATGGGGACGCCGTCCCCCGGGGTCCAGCTCCTCAAGGCGATCACCATCGCGCTCATCGTGCTCGTGATGCTCTACCCCTTCGTCTACGTCATCGCGATGAGCTTCGCCTCGCGCGAGGCCGCCGCGTCGGGCGGGTTCTTCCCGACCGCCTTCTCCCTCGACGCGTACAGGTCGATCCTCGGCGGAGACGTGGTCACCCGCGCGATGCTCGTGTCGATCGGCATCACGACCGTCGGCACCACCCTGTCGATGATCTTCACCACGACTCTGGCCTACGGGCTCATGCGGACCCGGGACGTGCCCGGGGCCAAGACGATCCTCGTCCTCGTGCTGTGCACGATGCTCTTCGGCGCGGGGATCATCCCCAACTACCTGCTCGTGAGGTCACTCGGGCTGCTCGACTCGTACTGGTCGCTCATCGTCCCCGGGCTCATCTCGGCCTTCAACATGGTCGTAGTGCGCAACTTCTTCATGGGGCTCCCGAGCGAGCTCTTCGAGTCCGCGCGTCTCGACGGGGCGAGCGACTGGCGCATCTTCACGCGGATCGTCATCCCGCTGTCGAAGGCCGTGCTCGCCGTCATCGCGCTGTTCTACGCGGTCGGGTACTGGAACTCGTTCTTCAACGCGATGATCTACCTCAACGACACGTCGAAGTGGCCCATCCAGGTGGTCCTCAACCAGTACGTGGTCCAGGGCTCAGCACTCACCTCGATCCAGGCGCCGGACCAGCCGCCACCGCCCGGGCAGACGCTCCAGATGGCCGTGATCGTCGTGGCGACCATCCCGATCCTCATGCTCTACCCCTTCGCGCAGCGCTACTTCACCAAGGGTGTGCTCACGGGGGCGATCAAGGGCTGACCAGCCCTCAGTCCTCCTCGGGGGCGAGCGAGGCGACGAGGGCGTCGATCGTGCGGTGCGTGACAGCGGCCATGTCGACGGTCTCCGGGTCCAGCAACCACTGGACCTGGAGACCGTCCATCACGGCGATGATCGCGATCGCCGTCTCGGCGACGTCGGCGTCGTCGCGCAGCTCGCCGATGTCCCGCGCCTGCGCGAGCGCCTTCTGGACCATCTCCCGCAGCCCCACGTACCTGCCGCGGAACCACTCCTGCGCGGGGTGGTCCGTGGTGACCGACTCGGCCGACATCACCGCGTAGAGCTGCGTGATGCCCGGCCGGGTGCTGTTGAGCGCCGCGGTGTCCACGAGGTGCCTCAGAAACTCCAGCCCGACGAGCTCGCGCCCGTGGGCGGCCTCTTCGATGTCGACCATGTCGCGGGTGCGCAGCACCTCGGTGAGGAGCTGGTCCTTCGTCTTGAAGTGGTGCAGGATCCCGGCGGCCGAGATCCCGACCTCGTCGGCGATCTCCGCCAGGGAGGAGTTGTAGAAGCCGCGGTTCGCGAAGGTCGTCATCGCCGCCTCGACGATCTCCTTGCGCCTGCGCAGGCTGCGTGCCTTCTGGACCCCGACGGGCTGCTCACCTGCGGCTACGTCCCCTGCGGCCTGGTCCTGCACGTCACGGGCCTCCGGCTGACTCTGCTCTGATGCCATACCAGCGAAGACTAGACGACCGCCGAGCCCCACGACGACACCCCTGCAGCCTCTCACCCCCCGACCACAGCCCAGCCTGGACCCACCGGCGGAGCGCCGCGCAGGTCACCTCGTCCGATGGGTCGCACGACCATCTAGGTTGCATCGCCATCTAGGTCGTGCCACGATCTACCTCATGGAGACACAGCGATGGCCTGCCGAGTGGCTGCGGAGCGCGCTCGTCGGCGCCGTCCTGTCGCTCGTGAGCGAGGGCGAGACCTACGGGTACCTCGTCGCCCAGCGCCTCGCGGACGGCGGGATGGGTGTCGTCAAGGGCGGCACCCTCTACCCGCTGCTCGCCCGGCTCGAGCAGGACGGCGACGTCGTCGCCACCTGGCGCGAGGGCGACAGCGGACCGGGGCGCAAGTACTACTCGATCACCCCGGCCGGCCGCGAGCGCCTCGAGGCGTACAGGGCCGACTGGGTCGCCTTCACGCAGGTCAGCACAGCGATCATCACCGGGACGAAGGGCACGTCATGAGCAAGAGCACGCACGAGCAGTACGCCTCCGACCTCGCCGAGGCCCTCGACGTCCGCGACGTGCCCGCCGAGGCCGCTCGGCAGATCGTCCGGGAGGTCCAGAGCCACCTCGCAGAGTCGGGCGAGGACCCTGTCGAGGCCTTCGGCCCGGTCTCCAGGTACGCCGACCAGTTCGCCCCGCGATCGCGGGAGCGAGAGGTCGTCTGGTTCGCGGTCGCCGCGGCAGCGCTCGGGTTCTGCGGGGCCTTCCTCATCATCAGCGGTGTCTTCGGTCTCCTCGACGAGACGGCCACCCTGTGGGGGCTGCCACCATGGGTGCGCCTGACCGCGGGGATCGCCCTCGTGCTGACCTTCGTCGGGCTGGTCATCGGCATCGCCGTCCGCTCGCGGCGTCGCGCGGCAGCGTGGCGGATCTGACAGGCACCGGGGCTACGAGCCGCCGTACCCGGCCGAGGCCGTGACCTGCGGCGTCGTCTGTGGCCGCGCGAGACACCTAGAAGGGTGCTCTACTCGAGGCAGGCAGCCGATGGGCTGCCGGTGCTCTCTCGAGCTGGCCGGCCACCGTGGCGTCTGCCTCCGGGGGTGCCCTACGAGAGGACACCCCATGACGACGGCAGCCCGTAGAGACCGCACGATCCGATCCCCGCACGCGCTCGGCACGGGGGCCCGGCCAGTACTCGCCGTCTCCGTCGTCGCTGTGCTGGCCCTCGGCTCGACGCTCGTCGTGCTCGACCAGCTGCCGGCCGAGGCCGCCGACCCGCCGGTCTCGCTCGGCACGACCGGGAGCTTCTCTGTGCTCGGCGCAGAGACCGTCACCAACACCGGTCCGTCGGTCCTGGGCCAGAGCCTGGGTGTCCACCCTGGGACGACTGCACCCGGCTTCCCGCCCGGGATCGTCGGCGGCGAGGTGCACCTCGGAGACGCTGTGGCTCTCCAGGCCAAGTCAGACCTGACCGCCGCCTACGGCGACGCCGCGGGCCGCACGCCCTTCATCAACCTCCCCGCCGAGCTCGGTGGTCAGACCCTCACCCCCGGCACCTACAGGCTCCCGGCCGCGCAGCTCACGGGGACGCTGACCCTCGACACCCTGGGTAACCCCGCAGCCGTGTTCATCTTCCAGCTGACCTCGGGCCTGACGACAGCGACGGACAGCGAGGTCGCCTTCCTCGGCGACGCCGCCTCGTGCAACGTGTACTGGCAGATCGCCGAGAGCGCCGTGATCGGCACGGGCACCGACTTCGTCGGGACCGTCATGGCGTCGACGTCGATCAGCATGGCCTCGGGGGCCACGCTCGAGGGTCGGGCGCTCGCGCAGACCGGCGAGGTCACGCTCATCAACAACACGATCACCGCGCCCGTGTGCGACGTCCCCACGCCGACCGACACCCCCACCGAGACCCCGTCTCCCACCGACACCCCGGCGCCGACCGACACACCGACCGTGACACCTGTCCCGACTGTCGCCCCCTCGGACACGCCCGCACCTGTGACCCCTGCGCCGCCGACGGGCCCGACCCCGGGTGCTGGCGTCCCCCCGGGCTCAGGCCAGGGTCCGAGCACCCCCGCCGGAGCCCGACGCACCTCACCCGCGGTCTCGGACCGCTACCGCGACGAAGACCTCTCCGCGACGGGTGCGGGCTCGACCCCGCTGCTGCTCGCGGCCGGGGTGCTGGTGGTCCTCGGCATCACCACGCTCGCCGTGCGACGCAGGAAGGGCCAGAGCTGACGCACCTGAGTGCCCCCTCCGGCGCCCTGGCCCGGCACCTCAGGACTGTCGCCCACCCCGCCGTGCAGGGCGCTGTGCTCGAGCACGTCGAGCGTCTCGGTCGGCTGGCGCCGGAGCCGCAGCCTCGGCCCGGGCCCGTCGGCGACGACGCAGCGACGTGAGCGCGAGCGTCCCGCGCAGCCGGCGCCAGGCCGACCCGTGGGTGCGGATCGTGTGCACGGTCTCGTCGACCGCCGCCCAGTAGCGCGACACCCCCCGGGAACCAGCACCGTCGGCTGAGAACACCGCGGCGTCGGCCTGGTCGGCGAGCAGCACCACGGGTGCCTTCGGGAAGGTCTCGAGCAGGGCCTTCGACGCCTCGCGCCGGGTGGCGTCGGAGGGCGGGGCAACCTTGAAGTCGTGCGCGGTGTCGAGCACCTCGTCCCACCCGCCGCTGATCTGCAGCTCTGCGGTCGCAGCCCGACGGCGACGACGCCGACGGCGCGCCTTGAGCGCGACGACCACGAGCAACGGCGTGAGCAGGAGCAGCAGCGGGACGGCGACGGCGGCGACCACGAGCAGGACGGTGCGCAGGTTCCCCTCGGCGGCGGTCTCCTCCTCGTTGGTCGTCACCGACGGGTCTTCGGCGTCCTCCGACGGCGGGGAGACAGGCTCGGCGGGCGGCGGCGGAGGCTGCACGACCTGCGGCTGCGGCTCGTTCTGCACCTCCTCGTCGGCCGTCTCGGGCGTCCGGTTGGTGTCGGGCGTCGGGAAGTACGGCACCCAGCCGACACCCTCGTAGGCGATCTCCGTCCACGCCTGGATCTCACCACCTGTGAAGGTGATCGAGTCGTCGC
Source organism: Sanguibacter biliveldensis (assembly GCF_033798665.1). Lineage (NCBI taxonomy): Bacteria > Bacillati > Actinomycetota > Actinomycetes > Micrococcales > Sanguibacteraceae > Sanguibacter > Sanguibacter biliveldensis. The sequence continues at coordinate 642,872 of NZ_CP138359.1, read as the reverse complement.
CGCGCTGCTCCTCGGACGGGACAAAACCGAGGACCACCCGGGCCGTCAGCCCGGACTGGCTCGCCATGAGAGCCATGAGCGAGGCGTACTGCTCGGCGTCGCCCACCATGAGGTCCTCACCCAGCAGCAGGTTCATGCGGTACGCCGAGTGCCCGGCGAGCGAGGGGTAGTCGTCGCCGTGGCTGAAGTAGCCGGTCTCGTGCAGGTACGTCTCGATCGCGCGGGCTGCGCCTGCGGGGGACGTCGCGCTCGCGGTCACCTGCTTGGCGCGCTCGACGACGATGTCGGGCACCTGCTGCGGTGCGGGGACGGCGAGGCTGCTCGCCTGCGCGTCGCCGATCTCCTGGTCCGTCACCGGGGCCGGGACCACGGCGTCCAGGGTGTAGGTCTGCCCGGGCACGAGCGAGGTGCTCAGCACACCGGTCCCCGTCGCGTCGTTGAAGCGGAAGGCCTCACGGGAACGGTCTGCGTCTGGGCCCGAGAAGGTCACGCGTCGGGTCTCGCCGACTGTCGGCAGCCACGGTCCGCGCAGCTCGCCGACCTCGACCTCGACCTGCGCCTCGGCCCCGGCGACTGTCACCGGGATGACGTCGCCGACCTTGCGGAAAGCGCCCGAGGCCTGCGGCTCGCCGTCGCCGACGACGTTCCAGACGACCCCGTCGAAGCTGTCCATCGTCGCGACCCTGACGAGCCCGTCCTCGGGGAGGCCGTCGACCGTCAGCAGGTCGGCCTCGCGCTGGTCCTTGATGAAGGCCCTGTAGGCCGACAGCGGGCTGGCGTAGTCGCGCGGGTCGAAGGGCGGGACGATCACGCTGCGCAGCACGAAACGCGGGGTGTCGCCCGCGACGACGGGAGCGAGGGCGACGCCTCCGCCGATCGAGAGGACCGCTAGCACGGCGAGCGACGGCACCCGCTGCGGGCGCCACGCACCCCGTCGCCACGCCACCCACACGACGAGCAGGACCGTCATGCTCGCACCGACCACCACGGCGAGGGTCCGCTCGACCGTGCCGAGCAAGATGGACAGCACGAGGACCGCGGGCGGCACGGCGACGGCGACGAGCAGCCGGGCTGTCGCGGCGCGGCCGGCGGACTGCCGGCTCGCAGCGAGCAGGCCGCCTCCGAGCACAGCGGCGAGCCCGAGCACGAAGGGAGCGACGAGCCCTGTGCCGCTCGAACCGAGCGGCGGCTCGAGGGTGAGCACCTGCTTCCACGAGGTCACGACACCCTGCCCGAGGGTCACGAGCGTGCTGCCCGTCGGGAGCACACCGGCTGTGGTCGTCCCGGGGGCAGCCAGCGGACCGCCCAGCAGGGCGTAGGCGAGCACGGCTGCGGCGAGGGTCACCACGACAGGCCAGCGACGCACGACCGCGGCGACGGCCAGGACCGCACCGACCACCACGCCGCCGACGATCGCCGGGGCCGCGGCACCGAGACCGAAGACGGGCACGAGCGGGACCAGGGCGAGCAGGACGGCGACGGCGACCACGAGGACGTCGACGAGCAGACCCGCGGCAGGACGCGAGCCGGCGGGCGCACCGACGATCCGGATGCTGCGCCCCTGGGTGTCTGTCGTCGTCTCGGGCGGGCGGGTCGCGCCCAGCAGGCCGGTCATCCTGTCACCAGCTGGCGCAAGAGCCGCGGGAGGTCCTCGACGGTCCCGAGGGTCGACACCGAGAGCGTGCCCTGCGTCCGCAGGCTCAGCTCGGCGCCGGGGTCGCACTGGACGAACACCGTCCGCAGGCCCGGAGGCAGATGGGACGAGCTGGTGCGCAGGTCGGCCCTCGTCGGCACGGTCCCCGTCATGACGACCGCCATCGAGGCCGACGGCGCGTTCCGCGCGACGACCCTGGAGAGGTCGTGGGCGTCGGCGGCCCGCGGTGCCGCGACGAGCGCGGAGCAGTCGTCGAGCAACCGGCGCGGTGTCTGGGTGCGCAGGCGCTGGTCCCCGGCGAGCGCCGTGATCTCCAGGCCCTCGCGGATCACGTGCGTGCCGAGCGACGCGAAGGTGCTCACGGCGAGCTCGAGCTCGTCCTCGTGGCGGTAGTCCTCGGCGTCTGTCGACACGGCGAGGGCTGTGTGGGTGCGGCGGGTGTCCTCGAACTGGCGGACCATGAGCGTGCCGGTGCGGGCGCTCGTGCGCCAGTGGATGCTGCGGCGGTCGTCCCCGGGGATGTACTCGCGCAGCGCGTGGAAGGACATGTCGTCGTCCGACAGGCTGCGGGTCGACTGCCCCTCGAGGTCGCGCAGCAGCCCGGCGCGGGTCCCGGTCAGCGACACGGTGACAGGGTGGACGTAGAGCTCGACGGGGTCGGTCCACAGCACCTCGCGGCGCGCGATGCCGAGCGGGTCGGCACGGACCGAGCGGACGGGGCCGACAACAACGACGGCACGTCGGGTGGTCGGGATCGCGTAGACCTCTTCGTGGACGGCGCCTGCGGCCATGCTGGGCAGCGCGAAGCTCGCCGAGCCGATGCCCACGGGCAGCTCGATGCGGGCCGGGAGCAGACGGCGACGCCCGACGTTGCGCACCTCGATCCGACCCATCGCGCGCTCGCCGACGGTGACGGCGTCGTCGGCGAGGTCGACGTCGACCGCGTAGTGCGAGCGCCCGACGGTCATCGCGGCCGAGACGAGGACGGCGACACCGAGCACGCAGGCGGCGACGACGAGCTCGGCCCACCCGTAGCGGCGGCCGACGACGAGCGTGACCGCCGCGGCCACGACCATGCCCCACCCGAGGCCTGTGAGGCCTCCGGTCCTGGCCCGCACCCCGCGCACGGCGGAGCGCGCGAGACGACCTGTCGAGCCCCTCCTGCCGCCGAGGGCTGCGGGTCCGCTCACGTCAGACGGCCCGCTCCGTCGGAGGGACGGTCTCGCCGAGGATCCTCTCGACGATCTCCTCGGGGGTCACACCCGCGAACTCGGCCTCGACGTCGAGCACCAGGCGGTGCGAGAGGACGGCGACAGCGAGCTCTTTGACGTCGTCCGGGATGACGTAGGCACGGCCCTGGGCGGCGGCCCACACCTTGGCGCAGCGCACGAGCGCGAGGCACCCGCGGACGCTCACCCCCAGGCGGGTCTCGGCGTCGGTGCGCGTGGCCTCGGCGAGGCGGGCGACGTAGTCGTTGATCGACGTGTCGACGTAGACGGTGGCCGCGAGGTCGGCCATGCTCGCGACAGCCGCCGAGGTGATGACCGACGTGATGGCCGACGTCCGGTCGCGGGCGGCCGACCCTGCGAGGATCTGGACCGTCGACGCGTGGTCGGGGTAGCCGAGCGAGGTCTTCATGAGGAACCTGTCGAGCTGCGCCTCGGGCAGGCGGTACGTGCCGGCCTGCTCGATGGGGTTCTGAGTCGCGATGACCATGAACGGACGACCGACCGGGTACGAGGTGCCGTCGACGGTGACCCGCGACTCTTCCATGACCTCGAGGAGCGCCGACTGCGTCTTCGGGGACGCCCGGTTGATCTCGTCAGCGAGGACCACCGAGGCGAAGATCGGGCCCTTGTGGAACTCGAAGACGCTCGTCTTCTGGTCGTAGATCGTCACACCCGTGACGTCCGAGGGCAGGAGGTCGGGCGTGAACTGGATGCGGTGGTGGGTGCCGTCGACGGTCGCGGCGAGCGCCCGGGCGAGCATCGTCTTGCCCGTGCCCGGGGCGTCCTCGAGCAGGATGTGACCCTCGGCGAGCATGGCCGTGAGGGTCAGGCGCACCACGTGCGTCTTGCCCAGGACAGCCACGCCGACGTTGTCGACGAGCGTGCTGAAGGTCTGGGCGAACCAGGCCGCCTGCTCGGCCGTCATGGGGCCCGGCGTCGCGTTCGAGGTCATCGGGAGGTGCCGCTTTCTGTCGGGGGCAGCGAGGCTGCTGGTCTGTCGGACGTCATCATGGCCGGTCGGCCGGGGCCGCTGCGGGACGCGCGGCGCGCGTCTGGTCTAGCCGCCAGGGTTGGTCGGGGTTGGTGTCGCTGCAGGGTCGACGTGGACAGAGGTCGACGCGACGTCACCGCGCCCGCGGTCGCTACGCGCCGAGACCTCGACCACCCAGTCCCCTTCAGAGATGCCTGAGGTGACCGTCACGGAACGTACGTCCGGAGCCGTGTCCTGCCACCCGGGTACCAGACCGTTAGAGCGGTAGACCCGGTAGCTGTATCCGATCACCGGAGAGCCGTTGATCGTCGGCTCCTGCCAGTTGATCTGGATCGACGGCGGGTCAGCGGTCGGGACGGCGTTCAGACCAGCAGGCGCTCCGGGCGGCCTGGGCACGGTCGGAACTCCGGTCCCGACGCCGACGGCGCTGTCACCCTGGCTGGTCACAGCGATCACCTCGACCCTGGCACCGGTGTCCGGGACGATGTCGCGGTACTCGACCGACCTCTGACCGGCGGGGAGCGAGGTCCAGTCCCCGCCGTTGTATCTCACCTTGTAGCCGGTGATCGCGGATCCGCCGTTGGCCGGCTCAGGCCACGACGCCGTCACGGTGGAGTACCAGCCTGCGGTTGCCGTCACGGAGACCGCAGGAGTCGCTGCGACGGTGAAGATGTCGATCGTGGCGAGATCAGTCCACGGTCCAGCAGCACCGCGGTTGTTCACAGCCCTGACCCTCAGACCAGGAGACTTCTCCCCGCCCGGCAGACCACCGATCGTGAGCGATGTCCCGCCGATCTGCTCCGGCCGACCTTCGAACTCGTAGTACGAGATCCCGACTCCGACACCTCCGGTCTCCGATGGCGGACTCCATGAGGCCGTCACCTGACCGTCACCGAACGGTCTACCCGATGCTGCGGTCGTCGAACCCCGCCCCGGCGCCCCAGGCGGGGCGAAGGTCGACGTCGGCGCGCTGACCCCGGCCGACCCTGCGCCCACGGTGTTCTTCGCGGTCACCGAGATCGTGTAGTCCGCGCCGTTGACGACCGAGGAGAAGACCGTCCCGGTCTCGCCGCCGCCAGCCTGGTACGTGAGCGTCGGGTGGCCCGAGCTCTGGGCGACGACCGTGTACCCGGTGATCGCCGAGCCGTTGGCGTCAGGGGTGGTCCAGGTGGCCCTGATCTGCCCGCCGAGCGGTGTGTCGACCCGCGACGCCCCGACCTCGGGCGTCCCCGGCAGCCCGGCCGGGATCGCCTGGCGGGACGCGCCGCTCCATGCGCCGCCCTCGGGCGGGGTCGCGGAGTTGTGGGCCCTGACGCGGACCGTGTAGCCCGCGCCGTTCTGCAGCCCGGAGAAGACGATGGTCGTGCCGGCGACCTCGCGGGAGACGATGCCCTGCGGCCCGGAGAGCTCGGCCGTGTACTTGGTCACGGGGGTGCCGTCGTTGGCCGGCGCGGCCCACGTCGCGGTCACCTGGCGGTCGCCGGGCTCGAGGTTCGGCGACCCGGGGACGCCGGGGACGGCGTCAGGGGTCGCGCGCCCGCTCGCGGGCGACTCGGCCGACCAGCCGAGGGCGTTCTGCGCGGCGACCGTGAAGGTGTACTCGGTGCCGTTGGTGAGACCGGTGATGGTGCAGGCTGTCGTCGCGCACTGGGTCGTCTGGCCCCCGGGTGAGCGGGTGACCCTGTACCCGGTGATCGGCGAGCCGTTCGTGGCCGGGGCGTCCCAGCTGAGCGGGACCGCGCGGCTCGACACCTCGCCGACCCGCGGCGCAGAGGGCGCCGCCGGGATGTCCCGGACCGCCACCCGGATGGTCCCGTCGACCTCGCGCAGCGGGTCGCCGGTGACGTCACGGACGCGGTAGCGGACCACCATGAGCCCTGTGAACCCCTCGGCGGGCCGGACGACGACGTTGCCGCCCGACACCCGGGCCGTCCCCTGCCCGGCGACCGCCGGGGAGGCGCTGAGCAGGGTGAGCGGCTCGCTGAAGGGGTTGCCCGCACCGGCGAGCGCGTTGACGGTCACGTCGCGGCCCGCAGCGCCGTCGGCCTCGTGGACCTGGAGCGTCGCGAGCTGGCGTGAGCTCGCCGCGACCTTGAAGGTCACCTGGACGTCCATGGTCCCGACGGTGCCGTAGCCCAGCCGCACGGTCGCCGTGCCGAGCGTCCCACGGGCGACGTCGGCGGGGACGCTCACGGCGAGGCGCGTGGTGCCCGGGGTGATCGACGCGAGGAACCCGTTGCCTGGAGCCTGGACCACCTCGTAGGTGTACTTCTGCTCGGCCGAGGCACCCTGAGGGCCGCGCGTGAAGCCGAGCAGGTCGACGCTCGTCGACTCTCCCTGCGGGACGAGCAGCTCGCTCGGCGTGAAGGTCGGCGGTCGCTCGTCCTCGGTGAAGACGGTGATCGGGAGGGTCAGCACAGAGCGTCGCGCGGCGGGGTCGTCGCGGGTCGCACCGTCGGTCACCTCGACGGTGATCGACGCGGGACCGGCATAGCCGGGAGCCGAGACGTAGCGCAGCGTGGTGTCGTCGACGACCAGCTCGCCCTCGTCGGAGTTGGTCGCGGAGACCCTCTCGGCGTCGCGGACGCGCGCGGTCTTGCCGGTGCCGACCTGGACGAACTCGGCGAGGGAGATGACCAGCTCTTCACCCGAGGCGACGCGCAGCTCGCGGGCCTTGGGCCGCAGGGTCGGCGGGAAGTCGCCGAGCGCGGGCACGACGATGAAGGCGTAGGCCCCCACGCCGTCGGCCTCGGGGCGGGTGTTCGTCAGCCTGTACGGGATGGTCTGCGTGCGGTCGGTGAGCGTGACGAGGACCTGCCCGTCGCCGATCACCTGCGCGACGCCCGAGTGCGACGAGGGGATCGACACCTCGAGGTCGCTCAGCGGCCCGGAGGGGTTCTCGGCGAGGGCGAGCACGTCGACCTCGACGCTCGTCTTGTCGACCACCTCGATGGGGGCGACGGTCACGTCGCGTGCGATCGGGGCAGCGATCGGGGCGTCGTCGACGACGTGCAGGGTCAGGGTCGCCCGGGCTGTCGAGCCGAGCGTGTTGGTGACCGTGTAGACGATCGTGAGCGCGTCGACAGGCTCGGCCGGCGCGGTGACGACCACACGCCGCTTGTCGACGTGCGCGTCGACACCCGGGGGGACCTCGAGCTCGGGGGCGAGCGAGAGCTCTCCGCCCGAGGGGTCCACGTCGTTGCGGAGCACCCGCACCTCGACGCGCTGCCCGGGCCTGACGGTGGCCTCGTCGTTGCGCGCCACGATCGGCTGCCCCTGCACGCTGCGCGGGGAGATCCCAACGCGGACGGTCGCCTGGGCTCGCTGCCCGGTCCAGTCCTCGACCGCGTACTGGAAGGTGTCGGTCCCGTAGGACCCCGGGTACGCCTCGTACTCGAGGTAGTCCGCACCCACGGCCACGACACGGCCGAGGCTCGGCACGGAGTCGCCCTGACCGAGCAGCGTGACGCCGTCGCCGTCGGGGTCGATGCCTGTCAGCGGCACAGGGATGCGCACGGTCTCGCCGTCGAAGGTGCGCGCCGTGAGCGCGCGCGGCCGCGGGGCGGCCTTCGTCTCAGGGTCGGAGGCGTGGACCGAGATCGACAGCCTCGCCGTGGTGACGTTGCCGCCGGCGTCCTGGACGCTGTACGTGGTCTCGACGGTCCCGGTCTCGCCCGAGGCCTGGAAGCGCAGCACGTCACCCGAGGCGAAGAGCAGGCCCTTCTCGGCCGGCAGGGTCTCGAGGAGGTCCGGGACGATGCTCATCTCGTCGCCGTCAGGGTCGACCGCGCTGTCGAGCACCGGCACCGTCACGACGCCCGTGGTGCGGACCGTCGCCTCGAGGTCTTGCAGCACGGGCGGGTGGTCGAGGCCGCTCGGCTGGACAGGCTGGACGAGGATCTCGCCGGCGACCTCTTCGAAGCCGTTCGACACCCTGTACTCGAGGGTCTCGGGCGCGTCGAGGTCACGCTGGGAGCTGATGCGCACGTACCTGTGGTCCACGACCACGGCCTGCAGGGCCGAGCCCTCTGCGGCGGACACCGCCGTCACGACGAGGACGCCGCCGGAGGGGTCGACGTCGTTGGCGAGGGGGTCGACGAGCACCTCGCCGCCCCGCGGCAGCGGTGCGAGGTCGCGCACGGCGACGGGCCGTTGGGGTGCGGTCGACGGCTCGACGACGTCCACCCGGACCAGGCCCTGGGCCTGCTGCGGCGAGGCGACGACTGTGAACGGCACGTAGTACGTGGCGGCGTTGGTCGCGGTGAAGGTGAAAGAGCCGTCGTCGAGGTTCGGCGAGACCGTCGTCCCGGCAGGCTCGTCGACGCTCGCGAGGCGGGCGGGCTCCCTGGAGAGGCTGTGGACAGACTCGAGGACGTCGACGTCGACGTCCTTGCCCGCCTCGGTCACCACGTGGATCGGGTCGATCTTCGGCGGGAGCGACCCCGTCGCGCGGACGTCGACGGCCACCTGGCCGGTCGTCTGCTCGATCCCGTCGCTCACCACGAGGGTGACGGTCTGGCGGCCGAGGGTCTCCCCCTCGGCCGTGACGGTGAGCATGCCGTTCTGGCGGGCGCGGACCGTCGCGGTCCCGTCGGTCACGGCGTCGAGCAGCACGAGCTCGTCGCCGTCCGGGTCGACGAAGTTCGCGAGGGCGTCGACGTCGACAGTCGCGCCCTGCTCGACCTCGACCGACCCTGTGCGCAGCTCGACCGGGGCCGAGTTGCTGTCGGGGTCGGAGGCACGCAGCGTGACCGTCGCGGTCGAGGGCGGGCTGTTCCCGCGCCCGTCCGAGATCGTGTAGGTGATGGTGGCGCTGCCCTGCGCCTGGGGTGACACCACGGCCTGCAGCGCACGCCCGCCGTAGATCGTCTCGACTGTCGCGAAGCCGGCGTCCAGGGTGGTCGTGTCGATCTCGTCGATCGCGATGATGCCGCAGTCGCCGGCCGTGTCGTTGTTGAGGACCTCGAGGATGGTCGAGCGCCCGGGGCGCACGGCGAGGTCGTCGTCGACAGCGCCCGGGGCCGCAGACTCCGGCGTGCACTCGGTGAGCTGCTGCTGGGTGGTCTCGACCTCGTCGGACTCGTCCTCGGTGTCCGTGGTGTCGTCGTCCTGCTCGATCTGGTCCCAGTTGGGCACCTGGACGCGCGGCATGTCGTCGGGCAGCCACAGGAGGCCCTGGAGCGTGTCGTTGAGGGCGACGACCGAGCGGTTCACCCGGAACACCGGGGTGCTCTGGGCTGTCATGCGCTCGAGGTCGATGAGGGTCGGCTCGTCGTCGCCGCACCTGACGAGATAGCTGCCCGTGGGGCTGGCCCACGCGCCGTAGAGGCAGTCGCCGAGCCGCACGGGGGCCGCAGGCGTGCCCTGCCCGGACGTCGGGGTCACCGCGACGTCGCCGGACCGGAGGTCCACCTCGAGCAGGTGTGTGGTCGTCCCGACGGCGACCGACGCGCCGGAGGTCGAGGGCTGCTGGAGGACGGGGGCGGCGCCGTCGACCAGGTCGGTCGTCCAGCCGTCCCCGTGGAGCGTGCCGTCGGCGAGCATGACGAGAGTCCCGTCGACCGCCGTGACGGCCTCAGGCTCGACACCGGCCGCGCCCTCGAGGGTGCCGGCGTCGGTCACGGCGAGCGTGCCGTCGACCATCTCGCCCCGGTGGACAGTGCCGTCGGTCGGGTCGAGGGCGAGGACGAGGCCGTCGGGGTCGACCACGGCCATGCCGCCGTCGCCCAGGTCGATGTCACCCGGGGTGTCGCTCGTGACCGAGGCGAGGGACGTCATGGTCCGCACCCACACCGAACCCTCGGGCGAGGTGATGGCCACGACACCCGCGCCCATCGCGACCTGCGAGCCTGCGGGGACCTCGGCCTGGGTGGTCAGGGCCATGGTCGCGGGGTCGACCGTCGAGACCCTGCCGGGCTCGACGAGCAGGACGTCCTGCCCGGACTGCAGCACGTCGAAGGACGGGTCTGTCGCGACGAGCCCGCCGTTGAGCTCGCGGACCGTCGCGTCGTAGCGGCCGAGCTTGAGCTCTGACCGGTTGGTCACCCACACGGCGCCGTCGTTGAGGTCGACCTCGGCGATCTTCACGCCGGGGTCGATCACGGCCATGATCGCGAGGACCGCCGGGACCGTGACCCCGGCGACGACGGCCGAGGTCGACCGGACCCGCTCGGCGCGCGTGGTGCCACGACCGAGCCTCATCGGGAGCACTCCTGCACGGGCATGGTCGAGGCGCGCCCGTCCTGGCGGACGATGGACACCTCGATGCAGACCACGCCCGTGGTCTCGTCGAGCGGGACCTCGACCTGGGTCACGGTGGTGCGGCGTGCGTCACCCTGACCGTCGACGGCGACCTCGCGCCACACGTAGGAGTCGCCGTCCTTCTCGTCGGGGTTCTCCCAGGTGAACAGCGCAGAACCGTCCCCCTGGTCGACGCCGGTCAGCTTGGCCGGACCGGGGACCGTGGCCTCCTCGACGGAGGTCGGGGTCGACGTGGGGTCGTCGCCGGCCTGGGGGTTCTCGTCGGCCCCGCGGCCGAGGGCGAGCACCCCGACGACCACGAGCGCGGCGACGACCAGGGCACCCGCACCGACGAGCCACCCGCGGTGCGGGCCGCGACGTCCGGGCTCTTCGTCGGAGGACGGCTTGCGGTAGTGCTGCGACCGGATCTCGGCCGGGGTCGGCGAGAAGGCCGTGGCCGCCGGCCTGAAGGGGGCCTGGGGCAGACCGAGGGGACCCTGCTGGCCGAGCGGGGCCTGCGGACCGCGCGGGAGCGGCAGGTGCTGCTGGCCTGGCGCCGGGTAGCCCGGTGCGGCGGTCGGCGCGCCAGGCTGGCCGCCATGGCCTGCCGGGGCGATGCCCTGGTACCACGGTGCCGCTGGCCCGCCCCCGGGCTGGCTGTCAGTGGGCGCGGCACCCTGAGGCGCGCCTGCGTAGCCGGAGGGAGCCTGCTGCGGGTAGGGCTGCTGAGGCTGCGACGGGCTCGACGGGTGGGAGGGGTACGACGGGGACGAGGGGTACGACGGGTACAGCGAGTCGTCGTGCTGCGGCCCGGTGTACTGCGGGTCCACGTACTGCGGGGCTGCGTGCGGCTGCTGCCCCGGCGAGCCTGCGGGGTGCTGCTGCGCGGCGTCCTGCGCAGGCCCGCGTGACGCGTCGCCGCGACGCGCAGCCGTGCCGCCCGTCGTCGTGCGCACACCGTCGGTCGAGCCCCAGGACCGCGCGTCGCGGCCCGGCTCGGGGACGGCAGTCTGCGCGGTGATCGTCGTGATGGGTCGCAGACGCGTGGCGTCTTCGTCGAAGGCGCGCGGGGCTTCGTCGGCCGGTGGCGGTGGTGGAGCCTGCGTGCGTCGTGCGGCACGGGCCTGCGCCCGGGTCGAGGGCGCAGGGGCGCCCTGCGACGCGAAGCTGCTGACACCGCCCGTGCCACCTGTGCCACCTGTGCCACCGTCGGGGTCGATGCTCACGACGGGGCGCAGACGGGTCACCTGGTCGTCGCGCGAGCCGTCGCCGGGCGGTCCGCCGAGGTCACCACGGCTCGCCGAGGAGTCCGGGAGGATGTCCTGCGACAGGTCGATGCTCGTCACGGGCAGGTGCATTGACCGCTCGACCTGCTGGAGCGCGTGCGCGAGCGCGAGGGCGCTGAGGAACCGGCGGTCCGGGTCTTTGGCCATCGCACGGGCGAGCACGGCCGAGAGGCCCGGCGGCACGTCTTCGCGGTCGATCGTGGGCAGCGGCGAGCGCTCGATCCGCGAGAGCAGGTCGGCCGGGCTGTTGCTGCGGCCGGGCACCTCGAAGGGCGAGCGTCCCACGAGCAGGGAGTAGATGGTCGCGCCGAGGGAGTACACGTCGCCGCGGGCGTCGCCCGTCGGACGCTCGGCGAGCAGCTCGGGCGCCGCCCACGGGATCGACATCCCCGTCGCAGCGGCCGAGGAGCCGAGGGTCGAGGCGATGCCGAAGTCCGTCAGCGCCGGCCAGCCGAAGTCTGTCGCGAGGATGTTCGCGGGCTTGATGTCGCGGTGCAGGATCCCGAGGTGGTGGGCAGCCTCGACGGCCGAGGCCACCCGGATCCCTGTGCGCAGCACCTCGGCGACGGTGAACCGCTCCATGCGGTAGCGCGTGCCGAGCCCGGGGCGGGAGCAGTACTCCATGACGAGGTACGGGCGACCGTCCGAGGCGATGTCCGCGTGGTACACGGTGACGATCGACGGGTGGTGGGACAGCTGGGCCATGACGTTGGCCTCGGCGAAGAAGGCCTCGCGGGCCTCCTGGTCGAGCGAGCCCGACAGCAGCACCTTGACGGCGACCGAACGGCGCGGGAGCTCCTGTCGGTACTCGAAGACGTCGGCAAAACCGCCCATGCCGAGCAGGCGGACGAACTCGTAGCCCGGGATCTTCGGGGGGACCGAGGGCTGGCGGCGGGCGCTCACCTGTCACGCTCCAGCGTGAAGGTCACGCCGTCGCCCAGGTCCACGAGGGCACCCGGGGCGATCGGGGTCGGCTCGCCGGACCGCAGCCTGCGCGGCGGGTGGCCGGCCTCGGTGAGCAGCATGCCGTTGGTCGAGTTGAGGTCTGTCACCAGGACGTCTTCGCCGTCGGTGTGCACCTGGGCGTGGGTCCTCGAGATGTCCTGGTTCGGGCTGACCACGGTGACGAGCCTGGGCAGGTCGCGCGCGGCGACGCGCGAGACCACGGGCGCACGCCCGATGAGCACCGCGCGGTCGAGCGGCACGAGCAGCCCTGAGGACATCCGGATCTTGTGGACCCTCGGGACCGCGGGCACGGGGAAGGGCCCGGGGAGGGCGTCCGGCTCGCGGTTGTTCATCTGCCGACGGATCTCGACGAGGCTCGTCGAGAGCACCGTGCTGCCGTACCTGTCGTCGTCGTCGACGAGCGCAGAGACGTCGGGCCCTGTGAGCTCGAGCGCGACGGGCTCGGGCTCGGCGGCCGGGACCACGGTCATCTCGGCGAAGGTGGGGTCGACGAACGCGTGGTCGAGGCCGCCCGGCGCAGGAGCTGCGGGCGCGGGTGCTGCTGGAGGCACCGGCTCGGGGGTGACCGTCGGCACGACCGGCACAGAGGTCGCGGGCGGGGGCGGCGGTGCCACCTCGTCCGCGCGCGCCACGAGGGGCGAGGCCGAGGTCGCCGACGTCGCGGGGACCACGACGGGTTCCGCGCGGCGCGCGGCGTCGTAGCCGCGGCGCGAGGTCGCCGGGGCTGCGTCGGGGACCGACGACCTGTCGCGGAGCGGTGCCTGGGCGGCTGTCGCGCGGGCCCGGCGGGCGACGTACTCGCGGGCACGCTCGGCGTCGCGGACCGGGTCAGGGCTCGGCTGTGGTGCCGCCGGGGCTGTCGCTGCGTGGCTGGTCCGGGCACCGGCGACCGGCTCGTCGGTGACCAGGGCACGCCGGGCGGCGCGGCCGGGGACCGGGATGCTCGGGTCGAGGGGCTGCTCCCCGTCGAGGGCGTCCGCGTCGAGCCCGTCCTTGGTGGTCGTCTCGGAGGCAGCCGGCGCCCCGGCCGCGGGCTCGCGGGCCGGCGGGACGGGTGAGGGTGCCTCGACGCCCGCACGCAGGCTGACCTCGACGCTCGAGGCCCGCACGACGGCCGCGAGCGCGGGCATCCGGGGTCCGCGACGCTCGGGGGCGACCTCGGCGGGGACGGCGACAGTCACGGCGCCGGCGTCGGCGACGTTGATCTCGGCCCAGGTGGCCACGTGCGCTGCGGAGTGCTCGTGGGTGCCGTCGGCGTCGGCCGTGAAGAGCCTGACGTCGCCGCGCAGGAACCCGCGCACGTGCCCGTCGACGACCGAGACGAGCGCGAAGGGCGGCAGCCCCACGAGGCCGCCGCGGGCGAGGACCGTGAGGCTGTGGGTGAGGTCGGAGCTCTCGCGCAGAGCGTCCCACACCTGGGTGAGGCGGTCTTCGTCGATGGTCGGCGGGAGCAGCGCGACGGCGCCGTCGGTGACCACGGCGACCCAGTCGCCCGGGGTGTAGACGGGGACGATCATCGCAGGCCTCCCGTGGCCGTGCGGGGTCCGCCGGTGCGGGGCAGGGTCGCGCCGTGCTTCTGCTCGTCCCAGACGACGGCCGCGTGCTCGTCGCGGCTGACCGTCGTCTCGTGGTCGTTGGTGAGGTCGGTCGAGCCGAGGTGGTTCCAGACCGTGGCGACGTCGACGACGACGACGCTCACGTTGTCGCGGCCACCGGCCGCGAGCGCAGCCTCGACGAGGGACTCGGCGGCGGCCTGGGGGTCGGCCTCGGTCGAGAGGATGCGGTGCAGGGCGGCGTCGTCGAGCTCGTCGGTCAGACCGTCGGAGCACACGAGGAGGCGGTCTTCGGGGGCGACGGGGATCAGCCAGTAGTCGGGCTCGAAGGAGGAGTCTGTCGCGAGGGCCCGGGTGACGACGTGGCGGTCGGCGTGGGTGACGGCCTCGTCCTCGGAGAGCCTGCCGGAGTCGAGGAGCTCCTGGACGACGGAGTGGTCGACGCTCACCTGCGCGAAGCCGTCGGTCGAGAGCCTGTAGACCCGGGAGTCGCCGATGTTGAAGACGAGCCAGTAGGGCGCGCCCTCGTGGGTGGCGACGGCGGCCCCGGCCACCGTCGCGCCGCCGCTGCGGTCGCCGAGGATGTCGTGCATGCGGGCGACGGCGCGCTCGAGGCAGTCCTGGACGTCCTCGATGGTCACGGAGGTGCGGCCCACGAGGACCGAGCACTCTTCGACGACCACTCGGCTGGCGACGTCACCGGCCTCGTGCCCGCCCATGCCGTCGGCGACGAGGAACACCGGGGGCAGGGCCAGGAGGGCGTCTTCGTTGAGGGTGCGCACGCGTCCGGTGTCGGTCGCGGTCCCCCAGGTGGTGTACACGGCAGCCATCTCAGTCCTGCTCGACAGCGTCGGCGACGAAGCCGAGGTCGCCGAAGGACACCGTGGCTCCCGCGGGGACGCGGACGGTCTGGGACTCGCCGCAGAGGATCTGCTGGGCGTCGGGGAGCGTGACGACGGTGCCGTTGGTCGAGCTGCGGTCCTGGACGAACAGGCCGCGGGCGTCCATGCCGACGAGCAGGTGGGTCTTGGAGACGGAGCGGCCCGGGTCGACGACGGAGACGAGGTCGGTGATGACCTCACCCGGCTCGGCCTGCGGGCTGCGGCCGACGAGGGTCATGCCGCGCAGCCTGTGCTCGGTGCCGTCGGAGAAGCGCAGCACGATGTGGCCGTGCCCGGGGTGCACAGGGTGCCCCGGCTGCAGGGCTGGTCCGGCCTGCGCTCCTGGCGCACGTCGACCTGTCGGCTCGCTCACGGTCCAGTCCCTCCCGATGGTGGTACCGCTCCACCGGCCCTCCCCCTCGTGAGCGAGGCGGATCGGGCACAGGGCAGTCGTGCGAACTTTACCGTGCTGCGCAAGAGGCGACCAGGACGAACTTCTCCTTGTGGACGACAGGTGTCGGCGAGCCGTCGGGCCACGCGGGCAGGGTGCCAGATCGGCCCTGGCACGGGGCACCGGAGCCGCCCCTGTCGTCGTCGGTTGCACGCGGATCTCGGGGCCTGAGGGCCACTAGGCTGGTCCGATGGATTCTGAGTGGTTCGCGCCGACGGCGCTGAGCAGCGACATGGGCGCCGCCACGCTCGCCTTCCCGTGGGAGCAGACACCGCTCGGTCCGATCTCGACCTGGGACGAGTCGCTGCGGCAGACCGCCAGGATGTGCTTCAGCACGCGCTTCCCCGTGATGTTCGTGTGGGGGCCCGAGCTGACGATGGTCTACAACGACGGGTACCGCGAGATGCTCGGCACGCAGAAGCGGCTGTGGGCCCTCGGGGCACCGGCCCGCGAGGTGTGGGCGGAGATCTGGGACGACGTCGGCCCGCTCTTCGACGAGGTCCTCACGACCCGCCGTCCGACGTGGAGCGTCGACACCCCGCTGCTGATGAACCGCTCAGGCTTCGACGAGGAGACCTATTTCACCTTCTCGTACTCCCCGCTCGTCGACGACGCCGGCGAGGTCGTCGGCGTCCTCGACATCGCGACGGAGACGACGAGCCAGGTGGTCGACCGTCGGCGCCTCAGCACGGTCGACGCGCTGCACGTCGCGCTCCAGGAGCACCGCGGCGGCACCGAAGACCTCGCCCGGACCGTCGTCGACCTGCTCGGCGGCACGGCCGACGTCGAGGCCTGCGCGGTCTACCTGCCGTCGACCTCAGGGATCCGGCTCGCCGCCACGAGCGACGACGCGCTGCTCGCCGAGCTCCCGGCCGGGTTGGTGGACAAGGTCCGCACGACGAGCCGCCCCGTCGTGCACGAGCGGACCTTCGTCGCACCGCTCGAGGTGGACGGAGACACGACCCCCGGTGGCGTCCTGGTGATGCGCGCCGGACCGCACCGGCCCTTCGACGCCTCGCAGCGGCAGTTCATGATGCTCACGACCTCCGCGGTCGCCTCGGCCGTGCGCGCCTCGGAGTGGCAGCGTGCGCAGATCGACTACCTGCGGGCCCACGCCGAGCTCAACGAGATCCGCGCCCGGCAGGCCCGCGAAGGGTCGATCGAGCTGCAGCACTCGCTGCTCACCCCGCCGCCCACGCCCCGCGACCTCGAGGTCGTGGTCCGCTACCAGCCGGCGGGCGACGACCTCGAGATCGGCGGCGACTGGTACGACGCCTTCGTCACCAAGGACGGCGCGACGACAGTCCTGGTCGGCGACGTCACGGGCCACGACCACAAGGCTGCCGCGACCATGGCCCAGCTGCGGGGCATCGTGCGGACCATCGCGTACGTCACGGGCGGCTGCCCCTCGGCCGTGCTCGAGGAGACCGACAAGGCTGTCCTGGGCCTCGCCCTCGGGAGCGGGGCGACGGCCACGGCCGTCGTCGCACGCATCGAGCAGAGCGAGGTCGACAGGGCGCGCGGTGTCCGGACCCTGCGATGGTCTAACGCCGGGCACCCCTACCCCGTCCTGCTGCGGGCCGACGGGACCGTCGAGCTCCTGCACCGCCCCAACGACGTGCTCGTCGGGCTGCTGCCCACGGTCGAGCGGCACGACCACGAGGTCGAGCTGCGCGACGGCGACACGCTGTTCCTCTACACCGACGGGCTCGTCGAGCGTCGTGGTGTCCTGCTCTCCGCGAGCATCGACCTGCTGACCCGCACCCTCGCGGGCCAGCAGGCCCTCTCGGTCGACGACCTGGCCGACCACGTCCTGGCGACGCTCGCCCCGGGAGCCGAGGCGGACGACGTGGCGCTCGTGCTGGTCCGGGCGATGCCGCAGGACGTCTAGTCCTCTGGGCCCCAGGTGGACCGAGCACCTCAGCCGAGGTGCTCCCGGGCGAAGCGCAGGTGCTCGACCTCCTGGAACGCTCCGCCGTTCTCGTGGCCGTTGTAGGGGTACACGACCATCTCCTTCGGTCCCGCGTAGTGGTTGTAGGCCGCGTAGACGGTCGACGGCGGGCAGATCTCGTCCATGAGACCGACCGAGAACATCGCCGGGACCGTGGTCCGGGCAGCAAGGTTCACGCCGTCGACATAGCTGAGGGTGCGGAAGGTCTGCTCGATGCTGTCGCGGTGGGTGTGCAGGTACTCGACGAGCTCGCCGTAGGGACGGGCGGAGGTGAGCACCGACGCCCGGCGGACGTGCGCGAGGAAGGGCACGTCGACGATCGCGCCACGCAGCGCAGGTTCGCCGAGACCGTCGCGCAGCTCGGTGAGCGCTGCTGCGGCGAGGGAGAGCGCACCTCCCTGCGAACCTCCCGAGACCAGGACCGCCGACGAGTCGACCGCCGTGTGCCGTCGGGCCGCCCGGACCGCCCGCTCGGCGTCGGTGAGCAGGCGGGTGTAGAAGTACGTCTCGGGGGACTCGATCCCGGCCGTGAGGAACCCGGCCGCGTGCGATCCTGTCGGTCCGGCGTCACCTGTTGCGCCGACGCGGTGGCCGCTGCCCTGCCCGCGGTTGTCCATGACGAGGGTCGCGTGACCGGCCGCAGCGTGCAGCACGGACTCGTGGCTCAGGCCGCGCCCGCCGCCGTAGCCGATGTAGGTGACGACAGTCGGCAGGGGGCCCTCGAGCCGGGCCGGCCTGTGGAACCAGCCCTTGACGGGCTGACCGCCGAAGCCCGTGAAGGTGACGTCCTCGGTGACGATCTCGGTCAGGCCGGTGTCGACCCTCTCGAAGGTCACGTCGAGGGGGTGCTCGGCGTCCTGCTCGGTCAGCGTCCGGTGCCAGAACTCGTCGAGGTCGGCGGGTTCCTCGCGGTCGGGCAGGTAGGTGACCAGCTGGTCGAGCGGGAGGTCGAAGTGCGGCATGACAGGTCCTCGGGGGGGTGTGGAGGGTGGGGGTCGAGAGGTGTGGGGGTCAGAGCGCCCAGGTGCGCAGGCGACCGCACATGCCGTAGCGCGGCGGGCCAGGGCGTGCCTGCGTCGAGGCGGTCGCGGCGTCGCGCAGGTGCGGCGCGGTGCCGACCGCGAGCGCGGCCAGCACGTCAGCGGTGCGGTCTGTCGAGGCCCGGACCGTCGAGTCCCACGTCAGCTGCCAACCGGGGACCTTGTCTCGGACGAGCCGGGCCGCAGCGTCGTAGAGCTCGCCCATCGGGATCCCGGGGCCCTCGGCGAGGACCCGCTCGCGCAGCACCGTGAACCCCTCGACGGCGAGGTCTCGGCGGGCACGCGCCGCGTCGGCGGTCACCGTGTCGGCGGTCACCGCGGTCGCGGTCGCGGAGCCAGTCGTCGCGGCGTCGCTCGACGGGACCGTGGCGATCGCGTCCGGCGGCAGCGCAGGCAGCCTCGCTGCGGCTGCGTAGCGTTCAGCGTCGGCGAGGACGTCGGCGGGGAAGGTCATGACGGCGTCCCCTGCCTCAGGCAGACCGGCGTTGGACATGACGACGAGGATCTCGAGGTCTCCGTCGTTGACGAGCCTGTGCACCACCCCCGGCTGGAACCAGAGCAGCGTCCCGGCGGTGAGCGGGTGCTCGGCGTACCCGTCCGGGCCGAGGGTCTGGACGGACCCTGCGCCCGAGAGGACCACGTAGCCCTCGTCGGAGGCCAGGTGCAGGTGCGGGGTGCCACCCCCGACGAGACCGGCACCGTCGGTCGTCGGCCAGTCGTAGACGCTCAGCCGAGAGACGCTCGTCCCGCCGGGGAAGGGGTGCGTCATCCGCGCCGTCCGGCGAGCGAGCCGCGGGTGGCCAGGGCAGCGCTGCCGATCTGGGCGAGGGCCGCGCCGCCCTCGGCGTCGGCCCCGCCGTCGGCGATGACGACCGCGTAGCGGAAGGTCAACGACTCCTCGGGGGCGAAGGGGATCTCTTCGCTGAAGGCCGGGGCTGCGCACACGCAGGCGAACCACTCGTTGCGCGCGAACCACTCGGGGTCCAGGCCCGGCGACGACGGACCCCGCGGGTTGTCGGAGGAGTCGACCATGACCAGCGTCGACCGCCGCGCCGTCTCGTCGTGCGTGCCCGTGAACCCGACCCACGGCGCGCGCTGCCCGCGGATCTCCTCGCCACCTGCGAAGCCCGGGGCGAGGATCGTGCCGCCGGTGAAGGAGCGTGGCCCGCGCCAGAACAGCCCGCCGTAGCCGGCGTTCTCCCGACCGTTGGTCGTCGGGCTGCCGATGGGCAGCGGGCCGCTCGAGATGTTGGTCATGGTCGTCTGGAAGGTGAGGACCCAGGCGGGGCCGGGTGCGGCCTCTGACGGGCCGGTGCCTGCCTCGGCAGGTGCGGACGTCGCGAGGTCGGGAGCCTCGGGGACGGAGGCTGCCGGGTCGACGAGCGAGACCGTGAAGCTCCGCACCTCTTTGACCACACGCTCCCCCGCCTGCGTCACCCAGACGAGCGACTCGGTCACGCTGACGCCGTCGTCGTCGGCGCGCTCGGCCGTGAAGCCCTCGTGGACCATCGACCCGTCGTTGTCGATCTGCACGTAGTCCTGGCCGCGGACGTAGGTCGGTCCGCCCCAGAAGTTGTGGGGGCCGACGTTGGGCAGCGACCACGCGATGCCCTTGTGCCACACGTGGTCGTGCGGGCGGAACAGGCTGACGAGGTCGCCTCCCACGGTGCGCAGCGGGTGGAAGTACGGCCGGGGCGACTCGAGCTGCACGTCGGTCGGCATGTACACGTAGCGGAGCAGGTCGACAGCCTCGCCTCCGCCCGGGCCGGCGGCGAGCCTGACGGTGAGCGCTGCACCGTCGTCGGACAGGGTGAGGCGGGTCATCGGTTCTCCTCGGACGGGGTCTGCGCTGTGCTCGGGGCGACCGGGGCGGGCGTCTCGGTCACGTCGGGTGTGCTGTCTCGGTCAGGGCTGGTGCGGGCACCGACGCCCGCAGTCTCTCGCGCCCACGGGGCACCCGTCCCCTCCATGCTCGTGGCGAAGGGGTGGTCGGCATCGATGTCACCGCGCCGGACCGGCTGCCCTGTGAAGGCCGAGGCGTACAGCGCGGCGACGAGCTCGACGGTGAGCCGCGCGTCGGTCGCGGTGACGGGCGGCGCCTGCCCGGCGTCGAGGGCGTCGACGATCGCCGCGAGCTGGGACGAGTGGCTCGACACCGCCGAGCCGGGGTCGCTCACCCAGAGCGCCGCGAGCTCTTCGTGGCCCGGCGCCGGGGTGAGGCTCCAGCTGTCGTCGGTGTAGCCGTAGAGGTGCTCGAGGTCGACCGTCGCGTGCTCGAGGTCGAAGCGCAGCTGCGAGGTCTGCCGGGGCGAGACCACCGAGCTGACGACGCTCGCGAGCGCACCGCTCTCGAAGCGCACGACGGCCATCGACACGTCTTCGGTGTCCGTCTCGCGGGCCTGGCGGCCGGCGAGGGCCGTGACCTCGGCCCACGGCCCGAGGACAGCGAGCAGCAGGTCGATCTGGTGGATGCCGTGGCCCATCGTCGGGCCACCGCCCTCGGTGTCCCAGCGGCCTCGCCACGGTGCGGCGAAGTACTCGGCGTCGCGGTACCAGAGCGTGTGGCAGACGGCCACGAGAGGCCGGCCGAGCGGCGCCGCCGGGTCGTCGAGGAGCGCCTCGAGCCGCAGAGCACCCGAGCCGAAGCGGTGCTGGAACACGACGCTCACGTGCGCGCCGGTCTGCCCCTCCAGGGCGATGAGCTCGTCGAGCTCGGCCAGGGACAGCGTCGGCGGCTTCTCGAGGAGGACGTCGACCCCTGCGCGCAGCACCTGGGCCGCGAGGGCGAAGTGCGACTGGGGCGGGGTGCACACGTGCACGAGGTCGAGCGGGGTGCCCGCGGCGGTGGTCTCGGCGAGGACCTGGGCGAGGTCGGTCGAGGCTGTCGGTCGGGTGCCCGCGCCGGCGGTCGGCCCCCAGGTCTGGGCGAAGTCTTCGGCGCGGCTCAGGTCGACGTCGACGGCGTGCGTGAGGACGAGGCGTCCGGCGGTGTCGGCGATGGCCTGGGCGTGGGCGTTCGCGATGCCGCCGGTCCCGACGATCGCGGCTGTGTAGGTGCGGGTCATGCGGTCGCTCCTGCGGGGTCGGAGGTCGGGGTGGGGTGCGCGTCGTGCGGCGCGACGACAGGCTCGGCCGAGCCTGCCCCCGCCGGTCGCTCCGGCGGCCACGGGACCGAGATGCTCACACCCAGCCCGAGGTCGGCGACGTCGACAGGCTGACCGCTGGCGAGCGAGGCGTTGCCGCTGATGCCGACCGCGACGGCGCGCACGCCGTCGAGGTACCCGGCAGCCCGGCCGAGCGGGTCGTGACGCGCCCCCTCGACAGGGGCGCGGAACACGTCCTGCAGCAAGATCGCGTCACCGCCGCCGTGCCCGCCGATCCCGGCGGGGATCGGTACCTCGCGGGCCCGTCCCCAGTGCTTCTGCACCACGAGCCTGTCGCCGAAGGGGCGCACGTCGTCCCCCTCCCACGCACCGGGGTTCGCGCTCGGGTCGAGGATGGACCTGCCACGCTCGTCGAGCTCGACCGAGCCGCGCTCGACCACCTCGAGCTCGGCGCGCCCCTTCGTGCCGTTGACGCTCACGCGATAGCCCTCCCACGGCCCGTGGGCGTTGAGGGAGTAGGTGAGGGTCGCGCCGCGCTCGTAGTCGACGAGCAGGGCGAGGTTGTCCTCGATGGTGATCCCGGCCGAGAACACGTCCTGGTCGCGGACGTAGCCGTCGTGGTGCTCGGCGTCGAGGTAGAGGGCCTTGAGGCGCTCGTCGGCGCGCAGGTCGAGGGCCCACCGGTCACCCGCGCGCCCTTCCCAGCCGCGGGTGCCGTCGGCGCTGCCGGTGCCGCGCGCCGGGCGGGGCGGCAGGCCTGCTGCCGCGTCGCGCTCGGCCATCTCCCGGGCGACGGGCGAGGTGTCGCCGTAGACCTTGAGGCCCCCGCGTGCGTACACGCGGGTCGGGGCGTCGGCGATCCACCAGCTGACGAGGTCGAAGTGGTGGCTGGACTTGTGGACCAGCAGCCCGCCCGAGACGTCCTTGAGGCGGTGCCAGCGGCGGAAGTAGTCGGCGCCGTGGACCGAGTCGAGCACCCACTCGAAGTGGACCGAGGTGACCTCGCCGATCTCCCCCGAGGCGATCACGCGGCGCAGCTCGCTGTTGCGCGGTGCGTAGCGGTAGTTGAAGGTCATGACGACCGAGCGGCTGGTCTCGGCGACGGCGTCGGTGATGGTGCGGCAGCCCTGGGCCGTGGTGGTCAGCGGCTTCTCGACGACGACGTCGGCCCCGGCCCGCAGCGCGCGGGCGACGAGGTCGGCGTGGGTCGCGTCGGGGGTCGTGACGATCAGGGTGTCGACGTGCTCGGCGGTGATCATCTGCTCGAGGTCGGCCGGGGCGTAGGTGGGGACGCCCGGGCGTCCGCGCTCGGCCGCGAGGTCGGTGTACACGGCGGCGCGTCCTCGGTTGGGCTCGCAGAAGGCCGCGAGCTCGGCGACGTCGGCGTGGTCCCCGAGGATCGCGTCGACGTACATGTGGCTGCGGTGCCCCAGCCCTGCGACGGCGTATCGGCGGCGGGTGGACGGGTTCTGGGAGGTCACGGACTCAGGCTCCAGGCGCATCTCGACGGTGAACTGCGGGGAGGTGTCGTCGTCGACACCGGTTGAATCGTTCCAAGCCTAGCCCGACGAGCGCGCTCCGGGAAGCGCTCTCCGCCTCGGCCGTCGACTGGCGCGATGGGACGCATCCAAGCCGCACCCCCGGTGCCCAAGTCGCACCCCAAGCAGCGAGGTCGTACTGACACGCCGGATTCCACCTCGCCCAGGCCAGAACCGGCGCGTCCGTGCGACCTCGAGGTCGCGAACACGACCTCGAGGGGAGAGAGACCGTCGTCAGGCGGGTGTCGTCCGATCGGAACGTTCCGATCTCGCGCCGGATCGGGTACGGTCGACCCACACCCCTCCCCCATCGGGGACATTGCCAACGGAGGTAGTACAACGATGGAAAACGACGCAGCGACCACAGCGTCCGGCGCCAGCGCCACCACCCAGCCCGTCGCCGCGACAGTGTCGCTGCACCCCGACTTCCTCGTCGGCGAGATCGACCGCCGCCTCTTCGGCTCCTTCGTCGAGCACCTCGGCCGCGCCGTGTACACGGGCATCTACGAGCCGACGCACGCGACCGCCGACGAGCACGGCTTCCGCCGCGACGTCGCGGACCTCACCAAGGAGCTCGGGGTCAGCATGGTCCGCTACCCCGGCGGCAACTTCGTGTCCAACTACGTGTGGGAAGACGCCGTCGGCCCGGTCGAGGAACGCAAGCCCTTCATCGACCTCGCGTGGCGCACCATCGAGCCCAACACCGTCGGCACCGACGAGTTCCTCCAGTGGGCCGAGCGCGAGGGCATCGAGCCGATGATGGCCGTCAACCTCGGTACCCGCGGCGTGGCCGAGGCCGCTGCCCTCGTCGAGTACTGCAACGGCGAGGCCGGCAGCCGCTGGGCCGACCTGCGCATCGCGAACGGCCGCGCGGAGCCGTACAACGTCAAGCTCTGGTGCCTCGGCAACGAGATGGACGGCCCGTGGCAGATCGGCCACAAGGACGCCCACGAGTACGGCAAGCTCGCCGCCGAGGCCGGCAAGGCCATGCAGCTCGTCGACACCAGCATCAAGCTCGTCGTCTGCGGGTCCTCGTCGATGGGCATGCCCACCTTCGGCGAGTGGGAGCGCACCGTGCTCTCGTACACCTACGACATCGTCGACCACATCTCGATGCACGCGTACTACGAAGAGCGGAACGGCGACCGCGCGAGCTTCCTCGGCTCCGCGACGGGCATGGACAGGTTCATCGACCGGGTCGTCGCCTCGGCCGACGCCGTAGGCGCCGAGCGCCGCTCGGACAAGAAGATCACCATCTCCTTCGACGAGTGGAACGTCTGGTACCTCGACACCCGCTTCCCGGGCGAGAAGAACCTGCCGATCCAGCGCGACGCCCCGCGCATCATCGAAGACGTCTACTCAGCCCTCGACGCCGTGGTCGTCGGCGACCTGCTCATCACGCTGCTCAACCACGCGGACCGCGTGCCGGTCGCAGCACTCGCGCAGCTCGTCAACGTCATCGCGCCGATCATGACCGAGCCCGGCGGCGACGCCTGGCGCCAGACGACCTTCCACCCCTTCGCGAACACCGCCCGTCTCGCCCAGGGGTCGGTCCTCGACCTGCGCGTCTCCTCCCCCACCACGACGACCAAGGAGCACGGCGAGGTCCCCCTCGTCACCGCCGCCGCCACGTGGGACGAGTCCGGCGAGCACGGCACCGCGGGCGCCCTGTCCTTCTTCCTCGTCAACCGCTCCGCGGAGCCGGCGACCGTCACCGTCCGCACAGCGGGCCTCGATGTCAGCGTCGACGGCGGCCTCGAGCTGCTCGCCGACCACGTCGGCATGCGCGAGGGTAAGGAAGAGGCCGAGAAGGTCGGCACGGTCGACCGCGAGGCCCCGGCCGTCGAGGGCGGGACCGTGACCTTCACGCTCGCCCCCGAGAGCTGGTCCGCCTGGCACGGGACCGCGAAGCGCGCCTGAGCCAGCTCGGACAGACAGGTAGCAGACGGCCCTCGGCCCCGGTGAGAACCGGCGGTCCGGGGGCCGTCTGACATGCGGGAAACCGCACACCCTCCACCAACCTGACCGTTCTGGTCATACTCCCCACCTCCCCGCCGATGGGGGGACAAGCCCGGCGCCGGGCCGCCAACGGAGTCCAGGGGGACCAGATGTCCAGCACCACCCTCGCCGTCCGCCCGACCGGGGTCGAGCGTGTCCTGGCCGACGACCAGCTGATCGTCAGCAAGACCGACCTCAAGGGCCGTCTCACCTACACCAACGACGTGTTCCTCACGATCTCCGCGATCGAGGAGCAGGACGCGATCGGTCGCCCGCACAACCTCATCCGGCACCCGAGCATGCCGCGCGGCATCTTCCGTCTCCTCTGGGACACCCTGCGCGCGGGTGACGAGCTCTTCGCCTACGTGCAGAACCTCGCGCTCGACGGCGCCCACTACTGGGTCTTCGCCCACGTCACCCCCTCCCGCGACGCCCAGGGCCGGGTCGTCGGCTACCACTCGACCCGCCGCGCCGTGAGCGCACGGGCCCGGGCCGAGGTCGAGCGCCTCTACGGGCAGATGCTCCAGGTCGAGGCCCAGCACCCGGGCCGCGGGGCCGACGAGGCGTCGCTCACCTGGTTGCAGGACCGGTTGACCGAGCAGGGTCAGACGTACAGCGAGTGGCTGTGGAGCGTCGCGGGCGGTGCCCGATGATCTGGGGTGGTGCGCGCCGCCGGGCGGCCGAGCTCGAGGCCGAGGTCGCCGCCTGCCGCGCAGCCCTCGACGCCATCTCCGAGGCGGCCCGCGCGGGTGCCCGGGGCGACATGGAGCGCCGGGTCGCCGCGGTCCCCGAGGCCGAGGCCTACGGCTTCGCGGAGGTCCGCGACGACGTCAACAGGTTCTTCGACGTCACCGACGCCTTCATCCGCGAGGCCGGGGCCGCGCTCGCCGCGGCCGGCACGGGCCGCTTCGAGCGTGAGCTCATGCTCGTCGGTCTCTCCGGTGCGTTCCGCTCGCAGGCCGTCACCATCAACGAGGCACGCCTGACGATGGCCGAGGACGCGGCTCGTCTGACCGCTGGCGACACCGCGCGCGGCGCCCTGGTCGAGGACTTCGAGCGGGACGTCCTGCACGTGTCCCAGGCCGTCGGCGAGTCGGCGCGCAGCATGGCCGGGACGGTCGACGCGCTCCAGGGCGTGACGGCGACGGTCGTGCAGCGAGCGGGCGAGGCGAGGGACGCCGTGGCGCGGCTCGGGGAGTCCTCCGAGACCATCCGTCAGGTCATCGGGCTCATCACCGACGTCGCGCGCCAGACCCGGCTGCTCGCGCTCAACGCCGCGATCGAGGCGGCCCGGGTCGGTGCGGCCGGCAAGGGCTTCGCCGTCGTCGCCGACGAGGTCGGTCGCCTCGCCGACGAGACCGCGAGCGCGAGCACCCGCGTCGAGGAGCAGCTCGGCGCCTCGCAGCAGGTCATCACCGAGGTGTCGGGAGCCCTGGGCAAGATCGACGAGAGCGTCGACGCCATGCGCGACGGCGTCACGCTGCTCACCGAGCGCATCTCGACGGGTTCCGACACCGACCAGGCCCTCACCGACGCCGCGGTCCACCTCGAGTCCTCGGTCGCCGAGTTCCTCACGGTGCTGCGCGGGTAGGCACCTGCCTGGGAACCTGTCCACAGGCCACACATGGGATCTGGACGTCCGCGAGGGCACCGTCCTAGCCTCAGCAGACGGCCGCTCTCCTGAACCTCGGAGCCCGCGCACCGAGAGGATCCCAGGTTGTACCATGAATGAGTACCACTAGAAGAGGTGAACCCATGTCGATCTCCGCGAGCGAGGCACGCAGGACGCTGTTCCCGCTCATCGAGCAGGTCAACGAAGACCAGGTCGCCGTGGAGATCGTCTCTCGCCACGGCAACGCCGTCCTCATGCCCGCAGACGAGTACGCCGCGTGGAAAGAGACCGCCTACCTGTTCCGGTCCCCGGCGAACGCTCGTCGTCTTCTCGACGCGCACGAGCGCGCGCTCGACGGTCGTGCTGCACCCCACGACCTCGACCGGGACTGAGGTCACGGTCGGTGCGGCTCGTCTGGGACGAGTCCGGCTGGGAAGACTACGTCCACTGGCAGACGGCTGACCGGAAGATCCTCAAGCGCATCAACGCGCTCGTCGATGCGTGCCTCCGCGACCCTCATCAAGGGATCGGCAAGCCTGAACAGCTCAGGTACGGCGCGAGCGGCAGCTGGTCGCGCCGCATCACCGACGAGCACCGTCTCGTCTACCTCGTGCTCGACGACGACCTCGTCATCCTCCAGGCGCGGTACCACTACTGACCCCGCGCCGGCCGAGCAGACATCACCTCGCGCTCCTCTGCGTGACGCTCACCACCGCGGAGGCGACGAGTCCTCTCGGGGAGCGCCCTCGTCCGGACCGACCTAGAGTGGTCGCGACCGATCGGGGTGACCCGCAGCGGTCGTGGACCACAGCCCGTCAAGACGTCGGCGAGCACGAGACGGGGCACCCCTGCCCCGACCGACGACAGCGGACCTGAGACGGCCCGCGCGAGGAGCGACGATGCCCGACACCGAGCGTCCCCGGCCCAGCCGGTTCCGCGCGGCTCCCGCGGCCTGCGCGATGGTCGCGGTCCTCACGGGGTGCAGCGGGGGCTTCCCCGCCGACCCCGACGGCACCCTCGAGACGGTGACCGGCGGCGTGCTGCGGGTCGGCGTCTCGTCGAACCCGCCCTGGACCGAGACGGGCGCGGGGGGACCGACAGGGCTCGAGCCCGAGCTCGTCGAGGGCTTCGCCGAGTCGGTCGACGCCGAGGTCGAGTGGACGGCGGGCGGTGAGGAGGACCTCGTCGGCAGGCTCGAGAGGTCGGAGCTCGACCTCGTCGTCGGCGGCTTCACCGAGGCCTCGCCATGGTCTGCCCAGGCGGCGCTCACCTACCCCTACACGACGGTCCCCGGGCCCGACGGCGCCCCCGAGGCTCACGTGATGGCCACCCCGATGGGCGAGAACGCCTTCCTCGTCGCGCTCGAGTCGTACCTCCTCGACCGTCAGGACGTGCAGCCGTGAGCGCCGCGTTCGGGCACACCGAGCTCCCTGAGGAGCAGGCCGAGGCGCTGCGGCGCGCGACCAGGCTCGCGTGGGGGACGATCGCCTTCCTCGTCGTGGGTGTCACCCTCGTGTACCTGGTGATGGGCAGCTCCCAGGCGATGAAGGCCGCGTGGGTCGAAGACCTGCTCTCCTTCATCCCGCCGATCTGCTTCCTCGTCGCCGTCCGCTACGCACGCCGCCGTCCGACACCAGAGCACCCATACGGGTTCCACAGGTCTGTCGGTGTCGGTCACCTGGTGGCGGGGACCTCGTTGTTCGCCATGGGCGCGTTCATGGTCTTCGACTCCGGCAGCGGGCTGCTCGCCGCCGAGCACCCGCCCGTGGGGCTCATGGAGATCGCCGGTCACCCGGTGTGGGCCGGTTGGCCGATGATCGCCGCGATGGTGCTCACGGGCATCCCGCCGGTCCTCCTCGGCCGCGCCAAGATGCCGCTCGCCCGCACCCTCCACGACCGCGTGCTCTACGCCGACGCGGACATGAACAAGGCCGACTGGATGACGGCGCTGGGCAGCATCGTCGGGATCCTCGGCATCGGTGCAGGCCTGTGGTGGGCCGACTCTGCGGCAGCCCTGTTCATCTCGGCGAGCATCCTGCGGGACGGCGTCACGAACCTGCGCGTGGCGACGTCGGCGCTCATGGACTCCCGCGCGTCGACGGTCGAGGGCGACGCACCGCACCCGCTCGTCGGTCAGGTCGAAGAGCACCTCGCGGCAGTGCCGTGGGTCGCCGAGGCTGGCGTCCGGGTCCGCGACCTGGGTCACGTCTTCCACGTCGAGGCCTTCGTCGTGCCGCGCGGCGACGTGCCCGGGCTCGGCGAGCTCCGCCGTGTCCGCGAGGACGTCGTCGCCCTCGACTGGAAGGTCCAAGACCTCGTGCTCGTCCCGGTCGAGCAGCTCCCGGCGGACATGCTCCCGGGTGTCGACACGGCCCACAGGCCGGCCGGGACCGAGCACGCATAACCCCGGTCCCCCACAAGCCCCCCTTCACCGTTCCCCCCGTCCCCTCCAGCAGAGAGCCGAGAACGATGACCGACCACGTCCAGGAGACGGACCAGAAGAACGAGCCGACAGCGCTCTCCCGCACCGTGAGCGGGAGGCTCCTCTACGTCTTCATCCTCGGAGACGTCCTCGGCGCCGGCGTCTACGCCCTCGTGGGGGTCATGGCCGGCGAGGTCGGCGGAGCCGTGTGGCTCCCGCTGCTCGTCGCCCTCGGCCTCGCGCTGCTCACCGCAGGGTCCTACGCGGAGCTCGTCACCAAGTACCCCCAGGCTGGTGGTGCAGCGGTCTTCGCCGAGCGCGCCTTCAAGACCCCGGCGATCTCCTTCCTCGTCGGCTACAGCATGCTCGCCGCCGGTGTGACGAGCGCAGCAGGTCTGGCGATCGCCTTCGCCGGTGACTACTTCACGACCTTCGTGTCGATGCCGACGAACGTCGCCGCGGTCGGGTTCTTGATCCTCGTCGCGCTGCTCAACATGCGCGGGATCAAGGAGTCGCTGCGCGCCAACGTCGCCATGACGGCCGTCGAGCTCTCCGGCCTCCTGCTCATCGTCGTGCTCGGTGCGATCGTGCTCGGCCGCGGCGACGGCGACCTCAGCCGCACCGTGCAGTTCACCGAGGGGACCACACCCGCCCTCGCCGTCCTCGGGGCGGCGCTGCTCGCCTTCTACTCCTTCGTCGGCTTCGAGACGTCGGCGAACCTCGCCGAAGAGGTCGTCGACGTCCGCCGCACCTACCCGCGGGCGCTCTTCGCCTCGCTCGTCACCGCGGGCGTGGTCTACGTCCTCGTGGGGGTCGCCGCCGTGGCCGTCGTCGACCCGGAGACCCTCGCCGGGTCGACAGGACCGCTCCTCGAGGTCGTGAACGCCGCCGACATCGTGCCGGAGCGGGTCTTCGCGGTGGTCGCACTCATCGCTGTCGCCAACGGTGCGCTGCTGACGATGATCATGGCCAGCCGCCTCACCTACGGCATGGCCTCGCAGGGTCTGCTCCCGCCGGTCCTCGCGAAGGTCCTGCCCGGCCGCAAGACCCCGTGGGTCGCGATCGTCGTCACGACTCTCGTCGCGATCGCGCTGGTCTTCACCGGAGAGCTCCAGGTGCTCGCCGAGACCGTCGTGCTGCTGCTGCTCATCGTGTTCATCAGCACCAACGTCGCCGTCCTCGTGCTGCGCAAGGACACCGTCGAGCAGGACCACTTCAGGGTCGCGACCGTCGTGCCGGTGCTCGGCGTCATCAGCTGCATCGTGCTGCTCACCCAGCAGACCGCGGGCACGTGGTTGCGTGCCGGCATCTTGCTCGCCGTAGGCGCTGTGCTCTTCCTGGTGACCCGCCGGGCCAGCCGTCGGCCGGCCGAGCAGCAGGTCGCCGGGGCCTGAGGTCGCTCAGCCCCGTCCGACCAGCCCGCACTCGTAGGCGACGATGACCGCCTGGACCCTGTCCCGCAGCCCGAGCTTGGCCAGCATGTTGCCCACGTGCGTCTTGACCGTCGTGGTGGACAGCACCAGCTGCTCGGCGATCTCCGCGTTCGACAGCCCCTCGGCGACGGCCCGCAGCACGTCGAGCTCGCGCGGCGTGAGGACGGCCAGCCGGGGGTCCACGTCGCTGGAACCCGCCGCGTCGGCGCCGCTCGGCAGGTGCGGGGCGAAGAGGTCGAGCATGCGTCGGACCACGCGCGGCGCGACGACGGACTCGCCCGAGGCGATGGTGCGGATCGCGTCGGCGAGCTCTTCGGGCCGGGCGCTCTTGAGCAGGAACCCGCTCGCACCCGCCCGCAGCGCCGCGAAGGCGTACTCGTCGACGTCGAAGGTCGTCAGGACGAGCACCCTCGTGCCGGGGTGCTCCGCGACGACGCGGCGGGTCGCGGCGATCCCGTCGACCCCGGGCATCCGGATGTCCATGAGCACGACGTCGGGGGCGAGCGCGGCGACCTGGTCGAGGGCGACAGCCCCGTCCGATGCCTCCCCGACGACCTCGAGGTCGGGCTCGGAGTCGATGACCAGCCGCAGCCCCATACGGATGAGCGACTGGTCGTCGACGAGCAGGACCGTGGTCATCGTGCCCGCTCCCCGGTCCACGGCAGGACGACGTGCACCCGCCAGCCGCCCTCGGGGCGTGGCCCGGTGTCGACGCGTCCGCCGAGGAGCGCGGCACGCTCGCGCATCCCTGGGACCCCGCGACCGGACCCTCCCCCGGCGCTCGGCCGGTCGCTGCCAGCGTCCAGGACCTCGACCTCGACGGCGTCGACCCCCCGGGTCACCACGAGCTCGACCGACGGGGTGCCTGGGGCGTGCCGCAGGACGTTGGTCAGCGCCTCGGAGACGATCCGGACGAGCGCGAGCCGCAGCGCGGTGTCGTCTGGGAGGGGCTCGTCGAGACCTCGGACGCTGAGCGGCAGACCCGCCGCCCGGTACCTGTCGACGATCGACCGGAGCTCGGTCTCGGTCGGCTCTGTCGGCTCGGGCTGAGCGTCCCCTCCGTCGACGGGGTCGAGCGCACCGAGCACCCGCTGCATGTCTGCCAGCGCAGTCCGGCCAGTCCGGGACAGCTCCTGGAGCGCCTCGCGGGACCTGTCCGGGGCGCGGTCGAGGGCCGCGCCCGCGCCGTCCGAGAGCGCGATCATCACCGAGACGCTGTGCGCGACGATGTCGTGCATCTCGCGGGCGATCCGGGCTCGCTCAGAGGCACGGCCCAGGGCTGCGCTCGCCTCGCTGTCGCGTGCCCTCGCCTCGAGGCCGTCGATCTCGGCCTGCGCCTTGAGCCGACGTGCGCGGGACGTGGCGCCAGCGGCGACCCCGAGGAGCAGGAGCACCACGAGGAGGGCGACGGTCGCGGCACGCCGCCCGGAGGAGAACTCCGGCTCGATCAGCTGGTGGAAGGGCTCGGTGCCTGCGGGGCGCTGATAGGTGCCCCAGACGAACATCTCCCCCACGCCGATGACCTGCCACCGCCAGATCGCGGCCGTGAGCACCACGACCGCTGCGAGGCATGCCGACCACGTGACGAGGGCAGGTCGGGTGCTCGCGACCGCGTACAGGGCCACCGCGACGCACAGCCCGAGGACGCCGAGGACCCCCTCGGTCGCAAGCGACACGAGGGAGAGCCCGACGAGGATCCCGACGGCCAGGAGCGGCCGGGTGCGCAGCGCGACGAGCACGAGCGCCCCGAGGACGGCGCCGCCGACCCAGGTCTGGGGGACGGTCTGCAGCCTGTCGGTGCCCTCGGGGAACATCCCGAGGGCGACGATGCCCTGGACCGTCGAGTGGGCGAGGGCGGAGGTGACCACCCCGAGGAGCACGACGAGGGCTCCGAGCACGGTCTGGACGAGCCACCGGTGGTGCCCGTCCCGGCGGCGCGGTGCCGGACCCGGGCGACGCCGGGGCGACGCGGCCGGGGGTGCCGCGTAGCCAGCACCGGGGAGCGGTGCTGCGGGGCTCGTGGCAGGCATGGCGTCTACTCTCTCACCACCCAGGTGGTCCCGGGGGCTCGGTGGTCGGGGCGGTACCGCGTGTGGTGGTGCGGGCTGGGCGGGACGGCCAGCAGGCGTCTCCGGGCCGGCGACGTCCTCGTGCACGCGGCCGGTCACGTGACGTCTCCGCGCCGGAGCCTGACCGCCGCGGTGACGAGCAGCCCGACCACCCAGGCGGCCAGCACCAGCCCCGCACCCCAGGTCCCGAGGTGCGGGCCGAGGCTCGCGGACTCGGTGAGCGCCAGCCGGGCGTCGGTCTCGACGAGGCGGGTCCCGACTCCCGGCAGCAGGACGCGCACGGTGTCGGTGACCCGTCCGGGGTTGGCCGCGAGCACCTGGTCGAGGACCACGAGCACAGCAACCCCCGTGACGAGGGCACCTGCCGGCCGGCGCAGGACCGCACCGAGCCCGAGGCCGAGCAGCGCGACAGCCGTGAGGTAGAGGACGTAGCCCACGAAGGCCCTGGCCGTGCCGTCGTGGGCGGCCAGGTCGAGGCCGAGCCCCGCCGCCTCCCGGCCCGGGCCGGTCACGAGGACGGCCGCGCCGAGCGCGACGACTGCCGTGACCAGCGCGAGAGCCGTGGTGAGGACCACCTGCGCGACGAGCACCGGCAGTCGCCGCGGGACCGCGGTGTAGGTGGTGGCGGCGGTCGAGGTGGCGTGGTCGGAGGTGCCGACGAGGACCCCGAGGACGAGGGTGCCGAGCTGGGCGAGGATCACCCCGGAGACCACCAGACCGGCGGCCGTGGTGCCGTCACCGGGCCGGACGAACATGGTCAGGCCGAGCGGGACAGCGACGGCGACGAGGACCGTCGTGATCGGCACCCACAGGGTCGAGGCGAGCCCGGCGGTCTTGGTCCACTCCGAGGCGAGCACCCGGGACAGGGTCGCGGCCCGGCGGTCGGCCGTCTGCGTCGTCACGTGACGTCCCGCGTGCGCAGGCGCAGGGTGGCTCCGGCGAGCGGCAGCACGATCCAGGCGGCGAAGACGAGGCCTCCACCCCAGGGTCCGAGGTCGGGTGCGCCGTCGACGCCGCCGTCGTCGGCCGTGGTGGTCATGCGGAAGGCGGCGTCACCGGGAAGGAAGGCCGTCACGGTGCTCACAGGGTCGAGGCTCGCGGGCCCGGCGGGGCTCTCCGCCATCATCTCGGTCGGGGACATGGCCATCTCGGCACCGAGGCTGATGCCGACGGGCAGGACGAACACGAGGGCGAGGGCGGCGACCATCGCGGGGACCGTCCGCCGCAGCAGGGACCCGATGCCGAGGCCGAGCAGCGCCATGCCGAGGAGCATCAGCCAGGAGCCGAGCAGCACCTGAGGGGCAGACCCGCCGGCGAGGTCGACGGACATGTCCCGGGAGCGGGCGGCGGGCACGACGCCGAGCACAGTCGCGGCGACGGCGAGCAGGGCGACCACAGCACCGACACCTGCCGTGGCGATGGTCCGCGCGGCGAGCACCCGGCCGCGGCGCGGGGCCGCTGTGAAGGTCGACCTGAAGGCACCGGTCCGGAAGTCTGCGGTCCCGGCGAGGACCCCGAGCACGAGCGTCCCGAGCTGGGACAGCGCGACACCGTCGGGCAGCGAGCGTGCGGGGTCGAAGCCGGGGTCGCCCGAGGAGGCGTTCGCGGACAGGTAGGTGACGGTGAAGGCGACAGCGACCGTCACGGCCGCGGTCCACAGGGTCGAGCGCAGGCTGACGAGCTTGGTCCACTCGGAGGCGACGAGCCGCGGGAGCGTCGGCCCACGACGGGTCGTCGCGGCGGGGTCACGGGTGGCGCTCTGGGCCGAGGCCGCTGAGGCCGGGGCGGCGCTCATCGTGAGCCTCCCGACGCGGAGGTACCGTCTGCGGCGCGCCCGCGGTACTCGACCGACCCGGCGGTGAGCTCGAGGTACGCCTCTTCGAGGGACCCTCCCGCCGACCTCTCGACGATCTCCTGGACCGGGGCGTCGGCCAGCAGGCGACCCTTGCCGATGATGACCACCCTGTCGGCGCAGAGCGCGAGCTCGTGCATGAGGTGGGACGAGAGCAGCACGGTCCGGCCCTCGGCCGCGAGGTCACGGACCAGGCGACGGACCCACAGCACGCCGTCGGGGTCAAGCCCGTTGACAGGCTCGTCGAGGATGAGGGTCTGCGGGTCGCCGAGCAGCGCGGTGGCGATCCCGAGGCGCTGCCCCATGCCGAGGGAGAAGGTCCCGGCACGCCGGCGGGCGACCGACTCGAGCCCGGTCATCTCGATGACCTCCCGGACCCGGGCGGTGCTGATGCCGTGGGTGCGGGCGTGGGCCAGCAGGTGGCGGTACGCGGTACGGCCGGGGTGCACCGAGCGGGCGTCGAGCATGACGCCGACCGAGTGCAGCGGTGCGGGGAGGTCGGCGTACCTGTGGCCGTCGACCGTCGCGGTCCCCGAGGTCGGGCGCTCGAGCCCGACGATCAGCCGCATGGTCGTGGACTTCCCGGCCCCGTTGGGCCCGAGGAACCCTGTCACGGTGCCGGGGAGGGCTGAGAAGCTCAGCCCGTCGACAGCTGTCGTCGTCCCGTAGCGCTTGGTCAGCGCCTCTACCTGGATCATGTCTCTCCCGTCGTCGTCGACCGGCTGCCCCTGGCGAGGTCCGGCCTGCCTGACGTCGACGCTACGGAGAGAGGGGTGGGGCCCGGCACCTGCCGGCGACGGAGATGCCGGAGGCCGCCTCCTCCTCCTCGAGGACGAGACGGCCTCCGTCCTGCGGCGTCACCGCAGGTCGGTCGAGACGCAGCTCGGCGCTACGGCTGCTGCCGCTCCGCGCGCTGCGCGACGCTCACGACGGCGAAGGCGACGAGCCCGCCGACCACGAGCCCGAGCGGCTTGAGCATCCAGACGAGCACCCCGGCCATGAGCACACCCGAGAGCAAGAAGGCAGACCCGGCCGCGTCGGCCGCGATGCCACGGACACCCGAGACGAGGAGCGTCGTCCACCGGGCCCCGGGCTGCCACTCGCCGGCGGCGCGCAGCAGGCCGACGACGAGCGCCACCCCGAAGGCCGCTGTCACCACGCCGACCACGGCCCCGCCCGGCAGGGCTCCTGTCGAGACGGCCCAGAGGTTGAGGACCACGAGGAACAGCGCGACGAGCGAAGCCGCCGCGACGAGCCACACCCCGGAGCACGCGGCGCGGACGTCGGCCCACACCGCCGAGACGGAGTCGCTCTCCCCCGCGAGGAAGCGTCGCAGGTGCCGCACCCCGGCGGTCAGCGCCGGCAGCGCCGTGACCACCGGGATGCTCAGGACAGCGACGTACACACCGGTGACCATGACCTCGGCGAAGAGCGCGAACTTCCCGAAGGACCCGGGGACAGCGCCCTTCTGCCCCCAGCCCCACCGACGGCGGCGGGCTGCGCTGCGCTCGGTGCGCGAGGGGCCGGAGGGACCTGCCGGCCCGCCCCGCCGACCGGCGGACCTGTCGGCGGGGCGGGTGGTGCCGCGGACTGCTGTGCTGGACATCGCCTCAGCCCTTCAGGCCCTGGGTCGAGACACCCTCGACGATGAACCTCTGGAAGATGATGAAGAACAGCAGCACCGGCACGAGCGCGAGGACGGCCATGGCCATCTGTGCGCCGTAGTCCGACGTGGTCGTCTGGTCGACGTAGATGCGCAGCGCGACAGGGAGCGAGAAGAGGTCGGGCTTCTTGAGGTAGAGCAGCGGCCCGAAGAAGTCGTTCCAGCTCCAGATGAAGGCGAAGATCGACGCCGTCATCACCGGGGGCTTCATGAGGGGCAGCATGATCGAGCGGAAGATCCGCACGTGACCGGCCCCGTCGATGCGTGCGGCCTCGTCGAGCTCGCGCGGCAGGTTGCGCATGAACTGGACCATGAGGAACACGAAGAACGCCTCGGCAGCGAGGAACTTGCCGATGAGCAGCGGGACGAAGGTGTTCACCAGGCCGAGCTCGTTGAACATGATGTACTGCGGGATGATCACCACGTGGAACGGCAGCAGGAGCGTCGCGATCATGAGCGAGAACCACACCTTGCGGCCCGGGAACTCGATCCGCGCGAAGGCGTAGGCAGTGATCGTCGCGGACAGGATCACGCCGATCACGGACATCACCGCGAGGAACAGCGAGTTGCCGAAGAAGGTCCAGAAGGACACCCCGCCGATCCCGCCGAGAGCCTTGGTGAAGTTCGCGAAGGACGCGTTCTCCGGGATGAGACTGATGTTGCCGACGATCTCGTTCGACGGCTTGAGCGAGGACATGAGCATCCACAGGGCCGGGTAGAGGATCACCGCGGCCACGGCGAGGACGAGCACGTGGAAGACCGCCGCCTTGACGAGCGACCTCTTGCGGGCCTCGCGGCGCAGCTCGGCGCTGCGGTCGAGGTCGTCGGGACGGTCGTCGGGCGTCGCGACGTGCTTCTGCAGGACGGAGGTCATTTTGTCTCCCCTGAGTAGTGGACCCACGACTTCGACGTCTTGAAGAAGATGAAGGTGATGATGCCGACGACCAGCACGAGGACCCAGGCCATCGCCGCTGCGTAGCCCATCTGGAAGTCGACGAAGCCGCGTCGGTAGAGGTACAGCGTGTAGAAGAGCGTCGAGCCGGCCGGACCACCGGTCCCGCCCGAGATGATGAAGGCGGAGCCGAAGATCTGGAACGAGTGGATCGTCTCGAGCAGCAGGTTGAAGAACAGCACGGGCGAGAGCATCGGCAGCGTGATGCGCATGAACTTGCGCACCGAGCCGGCGCCGTCCATCTCGGCTGCCTCGTAGAGCTCGTTGGGGACCTGCTTGAGGCCCGCGAGGAAGATCACCATCGGGGCGCCGAACTGCCA
Source organism: Sanguibacter biliveldensis (assembly GCF_033798665.1). NCBI lineage: Bacteria > Bacillati > Actinomycetota > Actinomycetes > Micrococcales > Sanguibacteraceae > Sanguibacter > Sanguibacter biliveldensis. Next base: position 605,667 of record NZ_CP138359.1, on the reverse strand, counting down.
GACAGTCAGCAGGACCATCATCGGCATGGTCATGCTCGGGTTGCCGACCCAGCCGCCGGGCTCGCGCCCGAAGACCTGGCCGATCTGGTCGACGACGCCGTCGTCGATGAACATGGCCTTCCACACGATGGCGATCGACACGCTCGCACCGATGAGCGAGGGCGCGTAGAAGATCGACCTGTAGGCGCCCTGCCCGCGGCGCTTGGTGTTGAGGAGCATCGCGACGGCCAGGGCCGCGGCGAGCTTGATGGGTGTCCCGACGAGCACGTAGATGCTCGTCACCTTGACCGACTGGAGGTACTGGGGGTCGGAGAACATCCGCGTGAAGTTGTCGAACCCGATCCACTCAGGCGCGCTGAACAGGTTGTAGTTCGTGAAGGCCAGGTAGAGCGACGCGAGCATCGGACCTGCGGTCAGCAAGACGAAGCCCAGCAACCAGGGGGTGAGGAAGGCGTAACCGGCGCGGGTCTCGGCTGCTCTCCGAGAGCGTCGCGCCTGCGAGCCCTTGGTCGGTGGAGCAGTCCGGTTCCCGGTCGCCTCGGCAGTGAGGGACACGGTGGAATCCGTTCGGTGAGGGGGTGCTGTTCGTCAGGTGCGGGGGCCGGCCGGTCTCGGCGCGACCCCCGCGACTACACGAGGGGCTGTGCGTCGGTCATCCCTGACCGACGGACATCTCCGCCTCGCTGAACCACTGGTCGACGAACTGGTCGACCGTGATGTTGCGGTACGCGAACTCTTCGCCGAGACGCTTGAACTCGGCCTCGATGGTGCCGAAGCCCTGGACGGGGAGCGGTGCAGCCTCGGTCGCGAACTCCGCGACAGACTCTTCGTAGGCGACGACGCGAGCGTCGACCGAGCCCTCTTCGAGCACCATCGCGTCACGCTGGGCCTGGACGGCCGGGACACCCTTGGAGGTGCCGAAGATCCGGCCGACCTCGGGGTCGTTGATGAGGAAGTCGATCAGGGTCGCGGCTGCGGCCGGGTGCTCGGAGTTGGCCGATGCCGAGAGCAGCATGGACGGCTTGAGGAACATCTTCTTCTCACCGTCGGCGTTCGACGGGATCGGGAGCATCTGGAGGTTGTCGCTGCCGGAGTCTGCGGAGTAGCCGGCGAGGAAGTTGTCCCAGCTCATCTCGGAGGCCGTCTCGTTGACCGTGAAGCCACCGAGCGGGAGCAGCTGCGTGCCGCGCGCGATCGGGTACGTAGCGTCGACCGGGGTGCGGATCGGCTCGGCGGTGTTGAGCCACTCGGCCATGTCTTCACGCGTGAAGTTGAGCTGGCCGTCCTCGGTGAAGGGCTCGATGCCCTGCTGCACGAGCCACTGGAGGAAGAACCAGAAGGTCCCCGTGTAGTCGACCGAGCCGTAGATCACCGGGTCCATGCTGGCGCCGGCTGCGGAGACGTCGGTGATGAAGGTGTTGAGGTCGTCCCACGTGTAGTCCGGGTCGAGGGGCTCGACGCCGACCTGCTCGAGGAGGTCAGGGTTGTAGAACATGGCGAGGGTGTTGGAGGACGTCGCGATGCCGTACTGCGAGCCGTCGAGCTTGCCCGCGTCGAGGAGGCTGCTGTCGAGGCCGTCGACGTCGAGCGCCGTGCCGATCTGGCCGTCGAGGTTGAGCAGCTGGTTGGTCGACCCGTACTGGCGCAGGTAGGAGAGGTCCATCTGCATGACGTCGGGGAGCGAGGAGCCCGCGGCCTCGGTGTTGCGCGAGGACCAGTAGTCGTCCCAGGCCTGGAAGCCGGTCTGGACGGTGATGTTCGGGTACTCCTTCTCGAAGAGGTCGATCGCCTCTTCGTACTTGTCCGCGCGGTCGTCGTTGCCCCACCAGTTGAAGACGATCGTGACGTCTTCCTCGGTGTTGAGGGTCTCGCTCGGAGCGGCTTCGCTCCCTCCCCCACCGCACGCGGTGAGTGCGAACGACGCCACCGCGGCGACGGCGATGCCCTTGAGGGCTGATCGCTTGATCGACATCTGAGCCTCCTTGCTCATGGGGTTGAAGAGCGCCCTGTCATCGTTGCCCGGGCTGCCCACTGCGTCCAACCGTGAAGTGAATCGTTACAATACAGTGGCCCGGGTCACTCGGGCAAGCCCTTTCCGGCGCGGCGCCAGCGAAACCGGCCGATCCTCGCGATCCGGACTGCACGCTGGACGGCCGCCGGGCAGGACTTTTGAAGCCCGGTAGCCTTGATGGGGTTGAATCCATTCAGACAAAGGCGTCTCTGTGACAGATCCGCTCGACCCTCGACCGAGCACTCCCGAGAACCTCTCCGGACAAGCACCCGCGCCCGCACCACAACCGGCCCCGGCTCCGGCTCCGGCGACCAAGCCGGCGGCGAGCCTGCTGCGCAACCACAACTACAGGCTGTTCCTCGTCGCGCAGCTCAGCGGCGGGACCGGCGTGTGGATGCTGCGCCTCTCGCAGGACTGGCTCGTGCTCCAGCTGACCCAGAGCCCAGCCGCCGTCGGCATCGTGGTGGCGCTGCAGTTCCTGCCGCTGCTGGCCTTCGGCCCGATGGGCGGCGTCATCGCCGACAGGCACGACAAGCGACGCCTGGTGATGGGCGCCCAGGGGACCGCGGCCGTCCTGGCCGCCATCCTCGCGAGCCTCACCATCGCCGGGCTGGTCACCGTGCCGCTGCTCTACGGCTTCGCGTTCCTGCTCGGCTGCGTGGCCGTGATCGACCAGCCGGCCCGGCAGGTGCTCGTCAACGAGCTCGTCGGCGACAGCATGCTGCGCTCGGCGATCAGCACCAACAACGCCCTCAACCAGCTGAGCGGCATGGTCGGGCCGGCCGTGGCCGGTGTGCTCATCCACCAGGTGGGTCAGGGCTGGGCCTTCGCGGCGAACGCTGTGCTGTGCCTGGTGGTCGTCGCGCTCTTCGCGCTCATGCGGACGCGCGAGATGATGCGGGTGCCCGTCGTGGCGCGCGCCAAGGGGCAGCTCCGCGAAGGAGCCCGGTACATCCTCGACCGCCCGCGCCTGCTGTGGGTGGTGCTGCTCGCAGGCCTCATGGGCGCCTTCGGCATGAACGGCCCGGTGGTCCTCGCGGCCTTCGCAGACTTCGAGTGGCAGACGGGCTCGGGTGGCTTCGGCCTGTACAACTCGGTGAGCGCCGTCGGTGGGCTCGTCGGTGCCGTGGCGGCCGCGCGCCTGCGCGTGCTCCGGGTCCGCACCGTCGTGCTCGGGGCCGGGATCTTCGCGGTCGCCGAGGGCCTCGGCGCGCTGTCGCCGAACCACGCCGTGTTCCTCGTGATGCTCGCAGCGATCGGTGCCGCGACGATGTTCTTCCTCACGAGCGCCGCGACCTACGTCCAGCTGAGCGCCGCACCCAAGGTCCGGGGTCGTGTCATGGCCTTCTACATGCCGCTGCTGCTCGGCGGGCATGCTGCTGGTGGTCTGGTCCAGGGGGCCTTCACCGAGCACCTCGGGGTGCGGGGTGGGCTGGTGCTCACGGGGGTGTGCGCTCTGGTGGGGACGGGTGTCGTGGCGCTCGCGCTGCGGGGGCACCGGGGGCGCGACGCCGCCGAGCTCGACTAGCGAGGAGCAAGCTCTTGGAGGCTCGACAGACGCCGAGCCACCGCGACCACCAGGCCAGATCTGCGGTTGACTGGCCCGCACGACCTTCAAGGGCGATGGTATGATGCTAATTAATCGTCATGCGGAGGATCACGTGGACATGTACCGGGCCCCTGAGCTCACCGGCAGCGAGCTGGAGGTGCGCGAAGCGATCCAGGACCTGAGCGAGACCCTCAAGCACCAGGTAGGACAGACCCGACGGTGGACCGCCCCCCTTCGCCGGATGACGCTGGCGCGCAACGTGCAGGGGTCGAACAGCATCGAGGGGATCAACGCGAGCGTCGACGACGTGGCTGCGATCGCTCAGGGGGAGAAGCCCGCGGCCGTCGACGAGGAGACCGAGCGGGCACTCGCCGGGTACCAGCTGGCGATGACCTACGTCCTCGAGCTCGCTCAGGAACCTGTCGTCGTCGATCCGACTCTCATCCGTAGCCTGCACTACATGGTGACGTCCTACGACCTCACCAAGCGGCCCGGTCGCTACCGCAAGGGCCCGGTATTCGTCCAGCAAGAGTCCACCGGTGACATCGTCCATGAAGGCGCCGAGGCGGACGACGTTCCCGCACTGATGGATGAGCTGACCCGCACCATCGACAAGAGCGGCGACAGCATCATCGACGCCGCGATGGCGCACCTGAACTTCGTGCTCGTCCACCCGTTCAGGGACGGCAACGGACGCATGGCCCGTGTCCTGCAGTCGCTGGTCCTTGCCGCAGACGGTGCCATCTCCCCGGTGTTCCTCTCCATCGAGGAGTACCTCGGGCGCAACACACAGGCCTACTACGACGTGCTCGCCACCGTGGGACACGGCCGATGGGACCCGAGGTCAGCCACGCCCGAGCAGGTACGACCCTGGGTCCGCTTCATCCTCACGGCCCACTACAACCAGGCGAGAGAGCGCGCCGCACGGATCACTGCCGCGAGCGCAGCGTACGCAGCACTCGGTGAGCTCCTCGAAGGTGCCGGCGTCGACGATCGCGCGATGGAGCCTCTCTATGACGCTCTGTTCGGGGCGACCGTCACTCGTGGGCGCTACATCACCTCGCTCGCGGAGGTAGGCACCGAGATCAGCCTCCAGACAGCGACACGTGACCTCACGAGACTCTCTCAGGCTGGGCTGCTCGCCGCGACAGGGGAGAAGAGGGGTCGCGCCTACACCGCCGCAGACAGGCTGGTCGAGCTTCGGCGAGCGGTGGGACTCGGCCAGGCGTGGAGACGCGTGGATCCCTTCGCCGGCGGTCTGAGCTGAGCTGACGATGTCTCTGCGCTGTCGCGCGACCGCGCGAACAGCGAGAGCGGTCCTGCACAGACCGCAGCACCAGGGCCGCGACAGTGACGTCGTGATCGCGCTCAGGCGAGCTCGCCCGCCCCGTCCCATGGCCCGTCCCACGTGCCGTTGTCGAGGACGACAGTCGTGGTCCTCCGCACCCCACCCACAGGCAGGCTGACCTCGACCGACCGGCCCACCGGCCCCCGCAGCGCCAGCCCGGTCACCTCTCCGTCGCGCCACGTGACGTCGACGGTCACAGCCCCCCGCGCACCGAGCCCACGTGCCGAGCCGTCCTGCCACCCAGCCGGGAGCGTCGGGATCAGGTCGACGATGGTGACGTCCTGCGTCGTCCGGTGGGACTGCAGGATCATCTCGACGGCTCCCGCCGTGAACCCGAGGTTGCCGTCGACCTGGAACGGCGGGTGCGCGCAGAAGAGGTTCGGGTACACACCGGAGCCGGCACCCGGTCGGGTGTCGTCGAGCGGTGCGACGAGGTCGCCGGGCTGCGCGCCGTCAGCGGTCGGCCGCAAGAAGGCGTCGAGGGCAGCCCTCGCCCCGACGATGTCGCCGAGCCGCACCCGCAGGGCGAGGCGCCACGCGAGCGACCAGCCCGTCGAGTCCGGGCCGCGGGCGTCGAGGGTCGCCAGGGCTGCGGCGGCCAGCTCAGGCGCGGACCGCGGGTCGATCCGGCTGCCGGGGTACACGCCGACGAGGTGCGACTGGTGCCTGTGCTCGGGCTCGACGTCGACGAGGTCCGTGGACCACTCAGCCAGGCGCCCGTCAGGGAGCACGCGTTCACCAGGGAGACGGGCGAGGGCTGCGCGGGCCGCTGCCTGCCAGTCGGCGTCGTCAGGATCCGGCGAGCCCTCAGGGACCACGGCGCCCGCACCGACGAGCACCTCGGCCGCGTCGAGGCAGCGCCTCAGGAGCTCGCGGATCATCGCCAGGTCGGAGGTGGTCGAGACGCTCACAGCGGCGGGCTGCCCGTCGGGCGCCACGAAGCGGTTCTCCGGCGAGGTCGCCGGGGAGGTGCCGAGGGTCCCGTCGGGCTGCTCCACGAGCCACGCGAGGGCGAAGTCGGCAGCCCCGCGGAGCAGCGGCCAGGCGTCGGCCAAGAACCCGAGGTCGCGCGACCAGTCGTAGCGGTCCCACAGGTGCGTCGCGAGCCACACGCCGCCGAGCGGCCACGCCGTCCACGACGGGTCAGAGGCGCCGTCGCCCGCGGGGAGCGAGAATCCCCACACGTCCGAGTTGTGGTGCGCGGCCCACCCTGGGAGACCGTAGAGGTCGCGCGCCGTGGCGCGCCCGGCCCGCGCGAGGTCGCCCAGCCAGGTGGTGAGCGGTTCGTAGCACTCGTCGAGGGCGCCCGGGCCGACCGGCCAGTAGTTCATCTCGGTGTTGATGTTGGTCGTGTAATTGCTGCTCCACGGCGGGACCACGGACTCGTTCCAGATCCCCTGGAGGGTCAGCGGGCGCGAGCCTGGCCGCGAACCGGCGATCATCAGATAGCGGCCGTACTGCGCCTGGAGGGCCGCGAGCGCCGGGTCGGGAGCGCCACCAGCGTGCCGGGCGAGCCGCTCCGGGGTCGTCGCGGTGCCCTCGGGGTCAGGCCCGAGGTCGAGCTCTACCCGGCCGAGGAGGGCTGCGTGGTCGGCGACGTGGGCGGCGCGCAGCGCGGGGAGCCCGTCCGTGACGATCTGGTCGACGACCGCCGAGGTCCGTCGGGCGACAGCAGCCCGGAGCGCGTCGAGGCCGCCGTGCGGCGCGGTGGCCGCGTCGACGAAGTCTGTCTCGGTCCCGAGCACGAGGGTGAGATAGGTGGCACCGACCACCTCGACGGCGTCGGCCGTCGCCGTAGGTCCGCCGTCACCGACGATCCCGTCGGTGTGGACCGCGACGTGGACCGCTGCGGTCACCGCTGCGCCCGGGGTCGGGTCGTAGTGCACGTGCTCGTCGGCAGGCTCGTGGTCGGGGACGACGTCCGACGGCATGCGGACGGTGGCTGCGAGTCCGGTCGGCGTGCCCTGGACGTCGAGGGTCGGGTGCGGGGAGACGAGCGAGACACGCAGGGCCGGCAGCGAGCCGACGGTGGCCCGCCTGTCGACGACGAGCACCTGGTGCGGCGCGCTGGACCACGTCTCCTGGAGGAGCGTCGCACCTGCGCTCGACCAGGTGTGGCTGGCCACCGCAGCCCGCAGGTCGAGGGACCGCGCGTACCCCGGGGGCGTCGCGGCCTCGTCGGCTCGGTGCACCTCGTCGCCAGGGTGCACCGAGCCAGCGAGGTGTGCTTCGCCAGCAGGGTGCGAGTCCTCAGCAGCTCGCACCTCCTCCCCCGGCCCGACCTCCTGCACGATCAGGTCGACCAGAGGCTGGTACGCCTGCGAGTGCCCGTGCTGGAGCCTCTGGACGGCACGCTCCGCAGCCCGGACATCGTCCGCTGCCAGTGCGGCGCGCGCGTCGTCGAGGATCCGCGCTCCCTCCCCCGCCGCGATCAGGCTCCGCCCCGCGACGGTCGCAGGCGACCCCGACCAGCAGGTGTCGTCGTTGACCTGGACCCGGTCGCTGGTGGTCCCGCCGAAGCACATCGCCCCCAGCCGCCCGTTGCCGACGGGCAGCGCCTCGGTCCAGCGCGTCGCCGGCCGGTCGTAGACGAGCACGAGAGGACGGGCGGGCTCGCCGACGGGATCGGCAAGGCCGGACGAGGGGGCGGTGGGGTGCTCGGTCACTGCGGATCTCCTGTGATCGCGGGACTGGTCAGGGCCGCGACGGTGCGGCCCTGACCAGGGTAGCGACCTCTCAGATGCTGATGTCCGGCAGGCTCGCGTGCGGCACCGGGGCCATCGGGTCGAGCAACCACGCCTCGCGCAGCTCCGCCCACAGCTCGACAGGCACAGGGGTCCGGGCTGCCTCGAGGAAGGCCGAGACCTGGTCTGCGCCGCGCGCCCCGACCACCGTCGAGACGACAGCGGGGTGCGCCCGGACGAAGGCGAGGGCCGCGTCGGGCAGCGTCACGCCGTGGCGCTCGCAGGCGTCGGCGATCTTGCGGGCGCGCTCGAGCAGCGGCGCCGGGGCCTCGGAGTAGTTGTAGAGAGCACCCTCGGGCGGGCGTGGACGGGCGAGCAGCCCGGAGTTGAACACCCCACCGATCACGACACCCACGTCGTGGGCGAGCGCGGCCGGCAGCAGGTCCGCGAGCGCGCCCTGCTCGAGGAGCGTGTAGCGCCCCGCGCACAGCACGAGGTCGATGTCGGTCTCCTCGACGAAGCGGGTGAGCATCGCCGTCTGGTTCATCCCCGCCCCGACGGCGCGGACCAGACCCTCCTCGCGCAGCTCGATCATCGCGGGGATGGCGGTCGTCAGCGCCTGCTCTTCGTGGTCGTCCGGGTCGTGGAGGTAGAGCACGTCCACGCGGTCGAGCCCCAGGCGGTCGAGGCTCTCGTGCAGGGACCGGCGGATCCCGTCGCGGCTGAGGTCGTCCTCGAGCCTGAGGTCTGCGGGGACGTCGAACATGGGGTCGCGCTCGTCGGCGGTCTCGGGCGAGGGGACGAGCCGGCGACCCACCTTGGTCGAGAGCACGTACTCGTCCCGGGGCCGCTCGGCGAGGAGCTCGCCGAGGCGTCGTTCGGACAAGCCGCGACCGTAGGCGGGGGCGGTGTCGAAGTAGCGCACGCCGCCGTCCCACGCCGTGCCGACAGCGCCGGCCGCCTCGGCGTCCGTCGTCACCCTGTAGAGGTTCCCGAGCTGGGAGGTCCCGAGTCCCAGCGGGCTGAGGTTGACCGTCATCTGCTCACCTTGGCAGGTCGGGGGCCTGGGCGCACGCCCTCGCCGCCCGGGTGCGTGAGGCACCCGGGCGGCGAGGGACTGCGCAGCACCACGTCCGAGGTCAGACCAGACCTGTCGTGCCGGTCTGGCCACGCCGGCGGCGGACGACGAGCAGCACGGCGCCGGCGAGCAGCAGGAGCACTCCCGCACCGACGGCGACGCCGATCTCGGCGCCCGTCGCGCTGAGCGCACCGGGGCTCGTGCCCGAGCCGGTCCCGACCGTCGAGCCGGAGCCTGCGGCACCGCCCGTCCCCGACCCCCCACCGGGTCCGGTGCCCGGGGCGGCACCACCTGTCTCGGGTCCGGCTCCGGGGTCGGTCCCCGGGTCAGGAGCTGCCCCCGGGTCCGGGTCGGTCCCGGGACCGGTCCCCGGGTCGGTCTCGGCGGCGACGAGCAGGGAGGTCCAGCCGACCACCCCGTCGCTGCCGTCCTGGACCACGATCCTGTGCTCACCCGGCGCGGCGTCGAGCGGGATCACCGCGGTGAGCGTGGACGCGTCGGACACCTGCTGCCAGTCACCCAGCAGCACAGGGTCGGAGCGCAGCCACACCGACATCCACTCACCGGTCCGCGAGTCGTCCACGAGCGTCACCGGGACGGTGTCGCCCGGCGAGTGCTCTCCGCCCGGCACCGTGACGAGACCCTCGAGACCGGGCAGCAGCGCAGACTCGTCCGCCGGCACGGGCGGTCCTGCCGGCGAGGTGACGACGCCCGACCCGTCGTGCCCCGTGTAGACGATCGACGGTGCCGCAGGTGTCTCCATCCCCTCCCCGAGGAGATAGCTCGTGTGCGGGGGCTGGTTGTACGACACGTTCTGCCACGCGACCCCGAGCCTGTAGACGGGGTCGTGCATGAGGGTCGGCAGCCTGTGCTCGGTGACGTCGGTCGTCGTGAAGACGCGCAGCGCCGATGAGTCGTCCGTGCGGTACACGAGCTCTTCGCGCCAGTCGCCGAAGAGGTCCGCCTGGAGGGCGGGGTTGCCCTTGGTGTCGTTGTTCGTCCGGGTCCCCTCGAAGGTCTCGAGGCGCACGGTCTGCTGGTCCTCCCAGTCCCACTTGGACACCGAGGGCACGCCGACGCGGGTGTCCGTCGAGAAGTCGTGGTCGGTGATCTCCCGGAGGAGGTCGCCGTCCCACCAGGTGAGGAAGTTCGCCGCCGGGATGGTCTCGGAGATCAGCGTGCCGTCGGCGGCGCGCATCTGCCCGGCACGGCTGTCCCAGGCCCCGTCGGTGGTCACGGCCCAGGACTCAGCGCCGTCGTGCGTCGGGTCGATGTCCGCGGAGGCACCGCGCCCGACGTCCCGGGTGGCGGGCATCGACCAGAGGACCTCGCCCGTGGCGGCGTCGCGCATGGTCGCGCCGATGCCCTTCGAGCTCGGGGCCTCCTCGTGCACCGCGAACACCTCGAGACCGGGCCGTGACGGGATCAGGTCGGAGACGTGCATCGCGTCGCCGTGCCCGAGCCCGGTCGAGTAGAGCACCGTGCCGTCGTCGTCGAGGGTCATCGAGCCGAAGACGATCTCGTCCTTCTGGTCGCCGTCGACGTCGGCCACCGACAGGTTGTGGTTGCCCTGCCCGCGGTACTGGTCACCGGCGACGTCGGAGTCGAAGACCCAGCGCTGCGTGAGCGACGTGCCGTCGAAGTCGTACGTCGCGACGACCGTGCGCGTGTAGTAGCCGCGGCTGAAGATCGCGCTCGGGTGCTCGCCGTCGAGGTACGCGACCCCGGCGAGGAACCTGTCGACCCTGTTGCCGTAGGTGTCGCCCCACGCGCCGACATCGCCGCGCGGCGGGTCGTAGGCGACGGTGTCGACAGCGGCTCCGGTCTCACCGTCGAAGACCGTGAGGAACTCCGGTCCCGTGAGGACGTAGCCGCCGGAGTTGCGGTAGTCGGCGTCCGGATCGCCGATGACCGTGCCGGCACCGTCGACGGTGCCGTCGGCGGTCTTGAGCATGATCTCGGCCCGGCCGTCCGAGTCGAGGTCGAAGACCACCATCTGGGTGTAGTGCGCCCCGGCCCGGATGTTCGGGCCCATCGAGATGCGCCACAGACGCGTCCCGTCGAGCCTGTACGCGTCGACGTAGACGGTCCCGGTGTAGCCGGACTGCGAGTTGTCCTTGCCGTTGCTCGGCGACCACATGACGACGAGCTCGTACTCCCCGTCGCCGTCGAGGTCGCCGACCGTGGTGTCGCCCGCGTAGTAGGAGTAGGGCTGGCCGTCCTTGGTGTAGGCGTCGGCAGGCTTGTCGAGCGGGATGTCGTACGAGCCGTCGGCCCACACCCCGAACTCGGCTGTGGGCTCCGACCGCAGGCCCGCGTAGACCGGCGTCACCGTGTAGACGGAGTCTTCGGTGCCGTCAGGGTCGACGTAGTTGGTGCTCGTGGTGATCGGGCGCGGGGTGATCGTGGTCCCGTCACGCTGGACCGTGAAGCCGATCTCCGCGGGGTCGAGCCCGAGCATCCGCCAGCCGAGGTACACGCCCTCGTCGACCTTCACGGCGACGGGCGAGCGGTCGAGGTGCTCGGCCTGCCGGGTGAGGACGGTGCCGGCCGTCGAGGCGAGGCGCTCCGAACGGCCGGACTCGCCGCCCGCGTTCACGGCGGCGACCTCGTAGTAGTACGGCACCGTGGTGAGCACCGTGGTGTCGGTGAAGGTCGCGGTCGCCGAGCTGCCGACGAAGACTGCGTCGCCGTCGGCCGTGGACGCACGGTAGACCGAGTAGGCGATCGCGTCGTCCTTGGCGTCCCAGGTGAAGGTCACGTCGTTCTTGCCGACGGTGCCGAGGGTCAGGCCCGTCGGGGTGACCGGTGCGACGACACCCTCGTCGACCGTGACGACCTCGAGCGCGTTCGACGCGACAGACTCCATGCCTGCCGCGTCGACGGCCGTGACCGTGTACGTGTAGACCTGCCCGACAGCCGCGCCGGTGTCGACCAGCGTCGTCCCGGGCTGCTCGGCCACGCGCATCGGCGTCTGCTCGTTCGCACCCTGACGGTAGACGCGGTACGCGACCGCGACGTCGACGGGCTGCCAGGAGAGCGAGGTGGAGACCGCCGTGCCGTCGATCGACAGGTCGTCGAGGGTGAGAGTCTGCGGCGCGAGCAGCAACGGTGTCACCTCGATGCCGTTGAGCCGGGAGGAGGCCCCGGTGAGCTGGATGTTCAGCTGGCCGTCGGTGACGAGGACCGGCGAGCTGGTCTTCTGCGAGACCGACGCCGCCCCGGCGTTCGACGCCCCGAAGTCTTTGCCCTCGATGACGACGTTCGACCGGCTGCTGCCGATCCAGTCGCCGTTGTAGGTCTTGACGGCGTACGTGCCGTTCGGCACGTCGAGCGCGAACACGTGCTGCGGGCCGGGCAGCAGGAAGTCCCGCTGCAGGTCGTCCGGCGGCGGCGTGTAGCCGGTCCCGCGGTCCCGGCCCCCGAGGCCCGTCACGTCGAGGAACCCGACGCCCTTCTCAGGCGTGTAGAGGCTGTTCTGGTTCAGCTCGGTGTATCCCGGCATGAGCGGGTTCCCGGCGAGCTGCACGTCGAACTTGTAGCGCGCGAGGGAGGTGGTGACGCGCACCGGAGCCGACGGCTCGGAGTCACCCCGGCCGTTGACCGCGACCACGCGGAAGTCGTAGGACGCGCCCTCGGTGAGGCCCGAGACCGCCGACTGCGGGAGCGTCGACGAGCCGACGAGCGCGTAGGCCTCGTCGCCCGCGGCGGCGTCCTTGCGGAACACCGTGTAGATGTCGGCTCCGTCGACGGGCGTCCAGCGCAGCAGCGCGCCGGCGTTGGAGACGTCGCCCGCGACGAGCCCGACAGGCGCTGCGGGGACCGCGGCGGGTGGCTCGACCTCGAGGACCGACCCGGCGAGCGGGATGTCGAGCTCCGCGACGGCCCCGGCGACGAGCCGCGCCATCTGGATCGCGCCGTACTCCTGGAAGTGCGTGTCGTCGGTCGTCCCGGTCGGGCGGCCCGGGTAGACCCCGGCCGGCACGTGCAGGAAGACGGACTTCGCGGCCTCGGCCCCGATCGAGTCGAGGTACTCCCGGCTCAGCCTGGAGAGGTCGACGAGCGGCACACCCTCGGCCGCGGCCAGGTCTGTCGCGGCCTGCACGTACTCGGGGAAGGAGACCGTGAACGCGCCCTGCGCATCGACGGCGCGCCGCGAGACAGGCGTGACGACGACCGGTGTGGCACCGCGCTGGACAGCACCGTCGACGAAGGTCCGCAGGTAGTCCGCGTAGTCGGCCGGGGCTGCGTAGCGGTCGTCGACACCGTAGGAGTTGTCGTTGTGGCCGAACTGCACGAACAGGTAGTCACCCGGCTCGATCTGCCGCAGCACCTCGTCGAGGCGTCCCTGGCTGATGAAGTTCTTGGTGCTGCGTCCACCGATCGCGTGGTTCGCGACGGTCACGTCGTCAGCGAGGAACCGCGGGAGCATCTGCCCCCAGCCCGCCTGCGGGGCGTAGTCAGAGGTGTACGTCTGGACCGTCGAGTCGCCGGTGAGGAAGGCCGTCGGGGTCCCGGCAGCCACGCGGTCCGGGAGGCGGGTGATGGTCAGGGCCGCGAGGTTCGCCGCGGTCCCGCCGAGCTCGAGGTTGAGCTGGCCGTCGACGAGAGCGAGGTCGAAGGACATCTCGAGGGTCTCGCCGGCCGGGTTCGTGGTCGGCTGCACCTTGGCGATGGTCTCGGCCGTGATCGAGATGTCCGTCGGGCCGGTGGGGTCACCGGCCACGAGGGTCACTGTGTAGTCGCCCGCCGGGAGGTCGACGACGAGCTCGGTGTCGCCGACGGTGACGAAGTCGCCGCGGAGCGCGTCGTCGCCGCCCCTGTCGGTGCCCGTCACCTGGGCCGTGTCGACGAACCCGAGACGGGACTCTGCGGTGTAGGCGGTCGACGCGTCGATTCCGGTCCAGCCCTCCTCGACAGCGCCGGGTCCGAGGTCGACGCGCAGGACCCCACCCTCGGGGAGCGCGGCCGGGGTCGCCGCGGGGGTGGCGGTCGCCGCGGAGTACTCCGAACGACCCGCGGCTGTCGTCGCGGCGACGCGGTAGTACCCCACGGTCGCGGTGTCAGCGTCAGGGTCGACGAGGCTGAAGGTGCGCTCACCCGTGCGCCCGACCTCGGTGTACGTGCCGTCCACGGTTCCCGAGCGGGTCAGCACGTAGCCGGTCGCACCCGCGACCTGGTCCCAGCGCAGCGTCACGGCCGACCCGGTCACGTGCGCCGTGCGCACCCACGCGGGGGCTGCGAGACCGGGCACGACGGGGTCGGCCGGGTCGTCCGCGGCTGTGGCTGGGGTCTCCTCGGTTCCTGCTGGCACGGGGTCAGGGGCGACGTCCGCGCTCGAGGCAGGCGGGGCCGGCGTCGAGGTCACGTCGACGTCGAGGACCTGGGTGCTCGACGTGTCGGGGGCGCCGGGGATTGTGTCGTCCGCCGTGGCGGGGAGGGCGACGACGACCGCTGTCAGCGCTGTCGACGCGGCGGCCGCTCCGGCGACCACCGCTCTCAGGGCTCTGCTCCGGTGGCGACGGGGCGTCTGCGGCCCGCCGCTCCGCGGGGTCGGTGCCCCGGGGATGGTGCTGTGCATGGAGGTCTCCTGCTCGTGGGATCTCGGTCGGTGAGCTCCGGCGCCCGTGCGTCTGTGCGCGGGCGACAGGGACCGCGCCACCGTCTGCACCCGAGTGTCTTCGTCCCGGGCGTGCACGGCGCTGCTGCCGAGCAGGAGGTGGAGCGGGGTGTTCTCTGCAGCGCAGATTGAATCGATTCAAGACAGCGGGGGCGCTCGTCGATGAACACCCCGGAGTCAGACGTCGACCTGCGGGAAGCGCTTGCCGTCGTCGAGCACGACCTTCTCAGAGCGGGTGAAGGATGTCAACGGTCAGCCTCGTCGGCCGGGCCCCGGTGCACGCGCTAAGGTCTCGCATGGACATCACCACCCAGACCCCGACCTTCTTCGAGGACGCTCCCGGGATCGGCATGACCCAGCTGCAGGACGGCACGACCACCGGGCACACCCGCATCGACGTCGCGACCCTCGCCGCGGGAAGCACCCTCCCCCGGCACGCGGCCGGCACGGACCAGGTCTTCGCCGTGCTCGCCGGCAGAGGCCGGGTCGCCTCCGACGACGACGTCGAGCACCCCGTCGGCCCTGGCGCCACCGTCAGGTGGTCCAAGGGCGAGCAGCACACCTCGTGGGCCGACACCGAGATGACAGTCGTCATCGTGCAGACCCGCGAGACCGCGCAGGCCTGACCCGGGAGGTCAGTGCTGCGCGTACCCCGCGAGCAGCCGCTCCGCGTGCGCGACCACGGCACCCCGGAACCCCGCGTGGTCACGGATCTCGGCCGGGAACACCTGCTCGACCGCGAGCATCCGCCGCACGAGGGCCTCGGCGTGGGCCGGGGCGACCTCGTCAGGCGCGGCGACCTCGGCGGCTGCGGCGCGCAGCTCGTCGGCGATCGGGTCGTCGAGGCGCAGCGGCTCGCCCGTCACGGTGCGACCGGCCGCGACGAACACGACCCAGCCCGCGACCCCGTGCGCGACGGCGTCGGGCACGGCGCCTGCCGCGAGCCTGTCGGCAGCCGTCGCGAGGAAGCGGATGGGCAGCTTCTTCGAGCCGTCCATCGCCACCTGGGTCGTCGTGTGGCCGAGCGCGGGGTTGGCGAAGCGCTCGAGGAGCGACTCGGCGTAGGCGGCGAGGTCGAGCCCTTCCGGTGCGACGAGGGTCGGGATCACGTCGTCGAGCAGCAGCGACCGCGCGGCGGACAGCAGCGCCGGGTCCGCCACGGCGTCGGCGATCAACCTGTGCCCGGCGACCGACCCGAGGTAGGCGAGCAGCGAGTGCGTGCCGTTGAGCATCCGCAGCTTGGCGCGCTCGAAGGGGGCGACGTCGTCGGTGAGCGTGGCTCCGGCGAGCTCCCAGGCCGGCCTGGGGCCGGCGAACCTGTCTTCGATCACCCACTGCATGAAGGGCTCGGCGACGACCAGACCCTCGTCGCGCACCCCGGTCGCCGCCTCGGCCGCCGCACGGTCGTCCTCGGTCGTCGCCGGGACGATGCGGTCGACCATGGTGCACGGGAAGGTCACCGAGGCGTGCACCCACGCCCGCAGCCGCTCGACCTGCTCGGGGTCCGCGCCGGGCACCCCGGCGGCCGCGTCGAGGGCCTGGCCGACCAGGCCTTCGAGGACGTGCCCGTTGTCGAGCAGGTTGTCGCAGGTGAGGACAGTGAGCGGCTCGCCGCCGGCGCGGGCTCGGGCCGCGAGACCGCGGACCAGCAGCCCGATCGCGCTGCGCGCAGGCACGGCGTCCTCGACGACGACGTGGGTCGTCGCCGCGCCCTGCACCTCCGCGCCGGTCTGGCGGGCGAGGGCGGCAGCGCCGCGGATCTCCCCGACGAGCGCGTCGATGTCACCGCGGACGTCGGGGTCAGCGAGGTCGAGCCGGCCGTCCGGGCCCGCTGTGTAGCCCTTCTCGGTCACCGTGAGGGTCACGATGTGGGTGGTCGGCGCGGCGATCGCGTCGAGAACCCGCTGCGTCTCCTCGCGCGGGAAGGCGACCCCGCGGACCGAGCCGATCACGCGCAGCGAGGAGGAGTCCGTGCCGACGGTCCGCACCCCGTAGAGACCGTCCTGGGGCACGAGCTGCTCGACGACGGTGGCAGACCGCTGCGTCACGCCGAGGATCCCCCAGCCCGTCTCGCCCGTGGCTGCGGCGGCGTCTTCGGTGAAGACGGCCTGGTGCGCCCTGTGGAAGGCCCCGATGCCGAGGTGCACGATCCCCACGGTCACGGCCGTCGGGTCGACAGCCGGCCCGGTGACCCCCGGCCGCTGCGACACCTCGGGGCAGGTGGCGAGGCTGAGCCTGCGGGACGCGCGAGTCGTGGTGGGGGTGCGGTCGGTCGGGTCGGTGCTCGTCATCGAGAAGATCCTTCGGTCGGACGGTGCCTCGAGGGCCACGGTCGGGGGCTGAGGTGCTGCGGTGCGGCGGGCTGGCCCGTCAGGTGCGAGGTTCGTCAGGCACGCGGTCCGTCAGGACGAGGTTCGGCGGTCGTGCCCCGGACGACGAGCTCGACAGGCAGGCTCGGGCGGGCTGGCGGCTCGTCCTCGTCTGCCAGGCCCGCGAGGTCGTCCTCGCGACTCTCTCCCGTGTCGCGGTCGAGCTGCTCGACGAGGCGGTCGACCGCACCGCGGCCGAGCGCCGCGAGCGGGATGCTCACCGTGGTCAGGGCCGGGGAGACGAGGGTCGCGACCGAGACGTCGTCGAAGCCGACGACGGACAGGTCGCGCGGGACCTGGAGCCCGCGGTGACGCAGGCGGTCGACGAGACCGAGCGCCTGGAGGTCGTTGTAGGTCAGCACGGCGGTGGCCCCGCTCGCCACGACGAGGTCGGCGGCGGCGACACCGCCGGAGAAGGTCGGACGGAAGTGCCCGACATCCACCACCTCGACGCCGGTCTCACGGCCCGCGGCCTCGATCCCGCGTCGACGCTCGGCGCCTGACCACGAGCCGGCCGGGCCGCTCACGGCGGCGACACTGCGGTGCCCGAGGGCCTTGAGGTGGCTGAGCGACTGACGCACGCCACCCGCGTTGTCGATCACGAGCGAGGCGAGCCCCTCGACCTCGCGGTTGAGCAGCACGGCCGGGCGGCCGTCGACAGCGGTCAGCAACGAGAGGTCCGACGACCGCGGCGAGGCGAGGACGAGCCCGTCGACCTGCGCGGTGAGCATCGAGACCAGCTCGAGCTCTTGGCCGGCGTCTTCGTCGGAGTCCGCGACGAGCACGGCATAGCCGTGCGTGCGGGCGCGGCTCTGCACAGCCTTGGTGATCGAGGCGAAGAAGGGGTTCTCGAGGTCGGGGACGAGCAGCCCGAGGGTGGTGGTCCGGCCGACCCGGAGACCTCGTGCGGCCGGGTTGGGGCGGTAGTCGAGCTTCTTCGCGGCCTGCTCGACCCGCTCGCGCGTCGCGTCCGAGACCATGCCCGGCGCGGAGAGCGCCCGGGAGACCGTGGAGATCGAGACTCCTGCGAGGGCTGCCACGTCACGCACCGTCGCCATCGGCCGACCTCCTCGTCGCTCGTCATCACCTGGCATCGCCGGGTTGCTGCCTGGCACTGCCGGGTTCTCGTCAGGCCATCGCACAAGAGGGCCCCCGCTAGTCTGCAAACGTTTCCAGCCTTCTGTCAACCGGCATGGTCGCGGGAGGCGTCGCCGAGCCCCGGAGCCCTGAACCGCCCAGCACGAACAACAGCCTCCCGCGCCTTGCACCCTCGACCGACATCGAGGCACGATGGCCTGCAAACGATCACAGAGTGTTTCAACGAGGAGACGACCGTGAGCACCGCGACGCCCAGCACGACCACCTACGCCCTGCCCGACGGAGCCCGGCCGTGGCAGCTCCACGACGACCGCGCGCTCCCGGCGGACCCGTCGACCCGAGCCGCCGCCCGCGAGATCTACCAGCAGACACGGGCCCTGCCGATCGTGTCGATGCACGGCCACGTCGAGGCGCAGACGATCGACGAGAACCTGCCCTTCGGCAACCCTGCCGAGCTGCTGGTCGTCCCCGACCACTACCTCGTGCGGATGCTCGTGTCCCAGGGCGCGAGCGTCGACAGGCTCGGTATCGCCCCCGTCGACCCGGCGAGCACTGTGGTCCCGGAGCAGGACCCGCGTGCCGTGTGGCGTCGCTTCTGCGAGAGCTGGCACCTGTTCCGCGGCACCCCCACCCGGTACTGGATGGAGCACGAGCTCGTCGAGGTCTTCGGCGTCGCCGAGCGTCCGTCGGCGGAGTCCGCCGACAGGATCTACGACCACCTCGACGCCGCGCTGCGCAGCGACGCCTTCAGGCCGCGCGCGCTCTTCGACAGCTTCGACATCGAGATCCTCGCCTCGACCGACCCCGCATGGAGCCCGCTGACCCACCACGCGAACCTCGCCGCGGCCGGGTGGGGCGAGCGCGTGGTGCCGACCTTCCGCCCCGACCCGCTGCTGCACCTCGACCGCCCCGGGTGGCGCGGCGACGTCGATCTGCTCTCGGCGGCTGCGAGCCTCGACGTCACGTCGTACCCGACCTACCTCGAGGCGCTCCGCGAGCGCCGCGCCGCCTTCGTCGCGGCCGGGGCACGGGCGACCGACCACGGCCACCTGCTCGCCGACACCACACCGCTGCCCGATTCTGAGGCGCACAGGATCTTCGACCTGGCACTCAGCGGGGTCGCCCCGAGCCCCGCCGAGGCGCAGGCCTTCAGCGGTCACATGCTCTTCCAGATGGCGGCGATGTCCGCCGAGGACGGGCTGGTCATGCAGCTGCACCCCGGCGTGCTGCGCGACCACGACAGGTCTGTGCTGGCGACCTTCGGCGCCGACAAGGGCTACGACATCCCCGTGCAGGCGGAGTACACGCGGTCGCTGCGCCCCCTGCTCGAGGCCTTCGGGCACCACCCGGGCTTCCGCCTGGTGGTCTTCACCATCGACGAGACGGTCTACTCCCGCGAGCTCGCACCGCTCGCTGGCGTGTACCCGGCGATGCGCCTCGGGGCGCCGTGGTGGTTCCTCGACTCCCCCGACGGCATGCGCCGCTTCCGGGAGACCTCGACGGAGACCGCCGGCTTCTACAACACGACAGGATTTGTCGACGACACCCGGGCGTTCTGCTCGATCCCCGCCCGCCACGACCTGTCCCGCCGCATCGACGCCGGGTACCTCGCGCGACTGGTCGTGGAGCACAGGCTGGACCTCGACGAGGCGACGGAGACAGCCGTCGACCTCGCGTACACGCTCCCGAAGGCGGCGTACGCGCGACGCGGCTGAGCTGCGGCGGGTCGGACGATGCCCCTCAGGTCGTCGTCCGCCCCCTCCAGGACCTCTCAGCCTGCCGCGGGACGGACGCCGCCCTCACCCTCGGTCGGTACAGAGGTGTCACGGAGATGACGTCGGGCGAACTCCCGGATGCTCGCTGCGCTCTCCTCGCGGCTCGTGGTCGAGGTCTCCACGACGTGCACCGGGATGGGCAGATCAGCGATCAGCGTGAGCTCGAGCTCACGTCGGTGGCGCATGAACTCGACGTATCCGTCGAAGCCTCGGAGTCCGCGGGCGAGACCGTAGCCCTGCTCGGTGTGATAGGCCACCACGAAGTCCAGCCATGCGGCAGGGCGTTCCGCTGCCGCACGTCGCAAGGCCTCTTCAGGATCACCAGGATCGAGGTAGACGAGCGCCGGATCCTGATCGAGGACAGTCTCGGCGAGAGACCGCACGTGGTCCGCGAGCTCGTCGTACGGGCGGTCGAACCGTGCGACGAAGGCGCAGACGGGATTCTGGATGAAGACGCACTCCCACACCTGGGTCGCCGCCGGAGGCGCAGCCGCGCCGAACTGCCGCCAGCTCTCGCGCAGCACCCTCCCGTGCACCTCGGGGTCGATGTCGCCGTCGTAGACCTCGAGAGCCTGGAGAGCTGCCGCCAGAGCGCTCGGGAGACCACGGTCCTGGGGACTGCGGACGAGCCACGCGCCGTCGGACGGTTCGACGACCGCTGAGAGGATCCGGTCCCACCCCGGTCCGGCCGCCCCGAGGCGTTCGCGGTCACGGTCCGTCAGCACCGCCACCTGGTCGAGGTCCACCGGGTGGTCTGGCCTCGACTCCGGCCAGTGGTCGACCAGCGCGCCACCCTGCGCCATCCAGCCTGCGAGCTCGCTCGCACTGGTGCTCTTCCCGGACCCGGGAAGCCCTTCGAACAGCACGAGCCCTGGCACCAGCACCCCTTCGGTAGTCCTCGCAGAGCAGGGTATGCCACCGGCTCGTCCACAGGAGTACCGCGCGCACGTCCGCCCGGCCACGCGGAGCATGGAGACATGAGCACAGCACTGAGCGCAGTCGTCCTGGTCGGGTCCCTCAAGTCCTCGTCCGAGCCCTCGAGCAGCGAGGTCCTCGGGCGTCAGGTCCTCGACGCCCTCGCCGAGCACGGGGTGGTCGGGTCGGTCGTCCGGCTCGCCGACCACGACATCCGCCCGGGGGTCGAGGTCGACATGGGCGATGGTGACCAGTGGCCGCTCGTCCGCCAGCAGGTCCTCGCGGCCGACATCCTCGTGGTCGCCACTCCCATCTGGATGGGTCAGCCGTCGAGCGTCACCAAGCGCGCTCTCGAGCGGCTCGACGCCGAGCTGTCCGAGACCGACGAGGAAGGGCGGATGCTCACCTCCGGCAAGGTCGCGGCCGTGGCCGTGGTCGGCAACGAGGACGGTGCGCACCACGTGAGCGCCGAGCTCTACCAGGCCCTCGACGACGTCGGCTTCACCATCCCCGCGAACGCCGTCACCTACTGGGTGGGGCGGGCCATGGAGGGCGTCGACTACAAGGACCTCGACGAGGTCCCCGAGGCTGTCGCGAAGGCGACGGCGACGCTCGCCCTCAACACCGCGCACCTGGCGCGGCTGCTGCGCGAATCCCCCTACCCGGCTGGCTGACGCGACGCACAGACCGCGCTGGCCGTCTCCGCGCACCAGGCCCTCTCCAGAGACCGGACCAGCCGCAGAGACGCGAGAAGGGCCCCGCCTGTCCGACGGGGCCCTTCTCGTCCGTGCTCTGCTGGTCGCTCGTCGCGCGTGAGCCCCAGCAGCCGTGCTGGTCAGTCGAGGTAGTCGCGCAGCACCTGCGAGCGGCTGGGGTGACGCAGCTTCGACATCGTCTTGGACTCGATCTGGCGGATCCGCTCGCGGGTCACGCCGTAGACGTGGCCGATCTGGTCGAGGGTCTTCGGCAGGCCGTCCGTGAGGCCGTAGCGCATGGTGATGACGCCGGCCTCGCGCTCGGAGAGCGTGTCGAGGATCCCGTGGATCTGCTGCTGCAGGAAGCTGAAGTTCACGGCGTCCGCGGGGACCACGGCCTCGGTGTCCTCGATGAGGTCACCGAACTCGCTGCCGCCCTCTTCACCGAGCGGGGTGTGCAGCGAGATGGGCTCGCGGCCGTGCTTCTGCACCTCGAGGACCTTCTCGGGCGTCATGTCGAGCTCGAGGGCCAGCTCTTCCGGGGTGGGCTCGCGGCCGAGGTCCTGGAGCATCTGGCGCTGGGCGCGGGACACCTTGTTGATGACCTCGACCATGTGCACGGGGATGCGGATGGTGCGGGCCTGGTCGGCCATGCCGCGGGTGATCGCCTGACGGATCCACCAGGTGGCGTAGGTCGAGAACTTGAAGCCCTTGGCGTAGTCGAACTTCTCGACGGCGCGGATGAGGCCGGTGTTGCCCTCCTGGATGAGGTCGAGGAAGAGCAGACCGCGGCCTGTGTACTTCTTGGCGATCGACACCACGAGGCGCAGGTTGGCCTCGACGAGGTGGCTCTTGGCGCGGATGCCGTCGGCGGCGATGACCTCGAGCTCGCGCTTGGTGGCGCCCTTGGGGTACTCGCCGGACTCGAGGAGGTGCGTGGCGAGCATGCCCGCCTCGATGCGCATCGCGATCTCGATCTCCTGCTCGGCGTTGAGCAGCGGGACGCGTCCGATGATCTTCAGGTAGTCCTTGACGGGGTCAGCAGTGGCACCCGCCGCGAGGACTGTGGGTGCTGGTGCGTCTTCCTCGTCCGTCGACAGGACGAAGCCGTCGTCGGTCTGGGAGGTGATCGGGGTCCGTGCTGAGGTTGCCGCAGTCATCAGTGTTCTCCATCATCAAGCCGTGGGGCCGCAGCCCTCGGCCGTCGTACCGTGCCTTCCACACGCCGCCCGCGAGGAAGAGGTGCCACCCCGTAGTGCTGGTTCGACCAGCTGCCGTCGGGGTGCATGAGCTTCACACGAGACCATCGGTGAAGGAAGGGGCTACGACGGATCGTCCGGAGCCGTGTTCCTCCATTATAACCAGCAGGCCGCCACAGAATTCCCGGGAGCCCCTCGGAAGCCAGTCGTCGGGCCGCTGAGGGGACTGCTCGGCGCCGGTCAGGCTCCGTCGGCAGGCGTGACGGTGAACAGCTCCGCAGGCGTCGCCCCCAGGGCGTCGCAGACGAGCGTCAGCGTCGTGAACCGGATCGCCTTCGCGCGGTTGTTCTTGAGGATCGACAGGTTCGCCATGGTGATCCCGGTGCGCTCCGAGAGCTCGGTGAGCGTCATCTGCCGGCGGGCGAGAGCCTCGTCGAGATGGCACACGATCCTGTGCAGGACGAGAGGTTCGTCGTCCCCACGGTCAGACGACGCCATCCACGTCCCTCTCCAGGCGAGCGCCGGCGCGGAACGCCGTGGTCAGCGCGAGAGCGACGAGCCCGGCGACGAGGATCGGGACAGGCCAGTCTGGCGTGGCGATGTTGGTCATCATGTAGTCGCCTCCGAGGAATGCCTCACGCTGCTCGGTCGACACTCGACCCGACCCGAAGAGCAGCCCGATGCGCGAGCTGAGGTAGACGACAGCACCTGTGTCGAGGACAGCCTGGGTGACACCGCCGACGAGCAGGACCACGGTGAGCCTGCTCCACCACCTGAGGACGGCCGGGGTGAACGGAGCCCCAGCCGAGATGCCCTTGAGCACCCGCAGCAGCAACCATGCCGCGAGGCCCACCGTGGCTGCGTGCACGAGCGACGGTGTCGCACCGAGCAGCCGCATCCCGAGGTCGACGTCTTCGAGCGTGCCTGTCGTGCCCTCGCGGAGGGTCGCCGATCCCATCTGCGGCAGATCGCTCAGGGAGAGCCGAGGATCCGCCCCACCCAGGGTGTAGACATAACGCCCCGTGATCGTCATCCACGCCGTCGACAGCCGCCCCACGACCGTCAGTGTCGCGACGACGACGACGCTCGCCGTCACGAGCCGCCGCACCCGTTGTGCGCGCCGTCGCGGTCGAGCCTCGGCGTCTCGCCCGACCTCCGGTACCACTCCTGCACTCATGACGCCCCCTGCTGTTATCGACAATCGATGTTATCGACTATCAATATACACACCTCGTCCGGAGCGGCACGGAGGTGTCAGGTCACCGTCCCCAGCTGCCAGGGGATGAACTCGTCCTGGCCGAGGTCGAGGTCTTCCGAGACCGTCTCCTTGCCGGAGGCGACCGCCAGGATCTCGTCGAAGACCTCACGGCCGACCTCTTCGAGGGTCGCCGTGCCGTCGACGATGCGGCCGCAGTTGATGTCGATGTCCTCGGCCTGGCGGGCGTAGAGCTCGCTGTTCGTCGCGAGCTTGATCGACGGTGTCGGCTTGGCGCCGAGCACCGAGCCGCGCCCTGTCGTGAAGCAGACGACGGTCGACCCGCCCGCGATGAGCCCCGTGACCGACACCGGGTCGTAGCCGGGGGTGTCCATGAAGCAGAAGCCCGTCGCCGTGATGCGCTCCGCGTACTCGTAGACCTCGACGAGGTCAGCCTGACCGCCCTTGGCGACGGCCCCGAGGGACTTCTCGAGGATGGTCGTCAGCCCGCCCGCCTTGTTGCCGGGCGACGGGTTGTTGTCGAGGGAGCCGCCTCCGGCCGCCGCGTAGTCCTGCCACCAGTCGAGCCGACGCAGGAGCTTGCGCCCGACCTCTTCGGTCACGGCCCGCCGGGTCAGCAGGTGCTCTGCCCCGAAGACCTCGGGAGTCTCTGCCAGGACTGTCGTCGCACCGTAGGAGACGAGCAGGTCCGAGGCGACCCCGAGCGCCGGGTTGGCGGTGATGCCCGAGTACCCGTCGGAGCCTCCGCAGTTGAGGCCGACCACCAGCTCGGAGACGTCGCAGGTCTCGCGGCGACGGCTCTCGACATCCGGGAGCATCGCGCGCACAGCGGCGACGCCCTGACGGACCGTGGCCCGGACCCCGCCCGACTCCTGGATGGTCAGGTGCTCGACCACGGTGTCGGGCGAGAGGTCGAGACCGTCGAGCAGCGACCCGACGGCGATCATCTCGCAGCCGAGCCCGACCACGAGGATCCCCGCGAAGTTCGGGTGCTCCGCGTAGCCCTTGAGGGTGCGGACCAGCATCTTGGCCCCCTCGTTCTCGGGCACCAGTCCGCAGCCGGAGTCGTGCGTCAGCGCCATGACCCCGTCGACGTGCTCGTACTCGTCGAGGACGGGTCCGCGGAACTGGTCGGCGATCATCCGCGCGGTGCTCGCCGAGCAGTTCACCGACGTGAGGATGCCGATGTAGTTGCGCGTCCCGACCTTCCCGCCGGCCCGGCGGTACCCCTCGAAGGTCGGCCTGGGCCCAGCGGGCTCGGGCAGCTCGTGGTGCACCGTCGCGAGCTCGTGGACGCGCTCCGCGAGGTCCATGCCGAGGTTGTGGCTGTGCACGTGCTGGCCCGCGACGACAGGCCGGGTCGCGACGCCGATCGACTGGCCGTACTTGCGGACCTGCTGCCCGACGGCGACGTCCGCGAGCGCGATCTTGTGCCCGCGGGGGACGCTGTCGAGGACCTCGAGTTGTCGATCGCCGTCGACGAGCACCGTGCCGGGGCGCAGGTCTCGGGTGGTGACGGCGACGTCGTCACCGGCCCGGAGCAGGAGCAGGGCGTCGCCGAGGGCGAGTTGCTCGCCAAATCCGTCGGTGCGGGGCGTGAGGGTGCTGGTCATGGTCAGGCTCTCGTCGGTGCGGGCAGGTCTGCGGGGGCGTCGAGCTCGATGCCGAGCGTGCTGAGCCGCACGGTCTCGCCAGTGCGGATGGACTCGTTGGCCGCGATGCCGACGATCACGCTGCGGACCCCGTCGACGTAGTGCGCCTGCCTGCCCAACGGGTCGTCGCCGACGCCGAGGAACACGTCGTCGAGCAGCATCGCGTCGCCGCCGCCGTGCGCGCCCACCCCCTCGGGGATAGGGAGCTCGCGGGCCTCGTCCCAGTGCTGCTGCAGCACGAGCCGTGAGCCGAAGGCCCGGGCCCCGCCAGCGGCGTCGACGTGCGTGACGCTCGGGTCGACCACGGGCGCCTTCTTGCCGTCGGGGCCGAGCATCTTGCCGGCCGAGCCGGGGTGGACGTGGGTGCGCTCGACCACCTCGAGCTCGAGCCGGCCCCGGGTGCCGTTGATCCCCACCCTGTAGCCCTCCCACGGGCTGTGCGCGTTGAGGGAGTAGGTGAGCACGGGTCCCCCGCGGTAGCCGACGAGGACCGCGAGGTTGTCCTCGATCGTGATGCCGGGGCCGAAGACGTCGCGGTCGCGGACGTAGCCGTCCGCCTCCTCGGCCTCGAGGTACAGGCGGCGCAGGGTCTCGTCGGCGGCCATGTCGAGGGCGAAGGGGTCGTCGGCCGCCCCGTCGCGGCCGAGCGCCGGGCGCGGACCCAGGCCGCGCGCGGCGGCGCTGTCCTCGCCGTAGAAGGCGAGCCGGCCGAGCGCGCTGACCACCTCGGGGACGTCGTCGATCCACCAGTTGACGAGGTCGAGGTGGTGCGTCGACTTGTGCACGAGCAGCCCGCCCGAGCTCGCCTTCTCGCGGTGCCAGCGACGGAAGTAGTCGGCGCCGTGGACGGTGTCGAGCAGCCACTCGAAGGTCACCGAGGTGACGTCGCCGATCGCGCCCTCGGAGACGAGGCGGCGCACCTCGCTGTTGCGGGGCGAGTAGCGGTAGTTGAAGGTGACGACCAGCTCAGCCGTCGAGCGGCGGGCCGCCTCGGTGATGGCTCGCAGGCCGTCGACGTCGATGGTCATCGGCTTCTCGCAGACCACGTCGACACCGCGGTCGAGGGCCTCGACGACGTACCGCGCGTGCGTGCTGTCGGGGGAGGTCACGACCACGACGTCGGGGTCCTGCTCGTCGAGCATCCGCGAGAAGTCTTCGGGGGTGTAGCGCGGGAGCGGCGCGCGACCGTGCTCGGCGAGGAGCTCGTCGTAGAGGTCCATGCGGACGTCGTTGGTGTCGCACCACGCGACGGGCTCGGCGACCTCCGCGTGGGTGGTGAGCATCGACCTGACGAACATCCCCGCGCGGGATCCTGTCCCGACGACGGCGTGCCGGCGGCGGGGCGCAGCGGGCACGGGCGGTCCCGCGGGTCCGGCTGCCGCGGCGGCGTCGGAGCGCGCTGGCGCTCCAGCGGCGGCAGGTGCAGCTCCAGCAGCCACGGTGGTGGGAGCAGCTCCAGCAACGGCGGGTGCAGGCGCGGTCGTCGGGTCAGGTGTTCCGGAGGGCATCGTCGAACCTCTCGTCGATCGGCGCGACGACCTGCGGTGTCTCCCTGCACCGATGCAGGGCGGCATGAGGACCTCAGGTCGAGCAACCGGTTTCTCGGTTCATCCTAGGCGACGGTGAGCCAGATCACCACAGCCTGTTGACCTTCGGACGCTCATCGCGTTGAATGTGGGAAATCGGTTTCTGGGGCAGCGAGGCCCCACCGAACTGCGGCAGAGACGCCCCACACCGAGGAGAGCACCATGGCCGTGCTAGAACACCAGGCGCCCGAGAGCGCGGGCGACGTCGAAGGCCCTCCCCGGCTGCGGCGGAAGATCCGCGGACGCTGGACCCCGTACCTGCTGCTGGCCCCGACGCTGACGCTCATCGCGGTGTTCATCGCCTACCCCATCCTCACCGTCGTGCGGACGAGCCTGTACCAGTACAACCCCAACAAGCCGTGGATGGACGGCTGGGTGGGCCTGGGCAACTACGAGAAGATGCTCGGCGACCCGCTGTTCTGGGACTCGCTCCAGTTCACCGCCAAGTGGGTCGTCGTCGAGGTCGGCCTGCAGATGATCTTCGGCCTGGCCCTCGCCCTCGTCATCAACGAGACCTTCGTCGGGCGTGCCTTCGCCCGAGCCCTGGTGTTCTCCCCCTGGGCCGTCTCGGGTGTGCTCACCACGACCATCTGGCTGCTCATCTACAACCCGACCGTCGGCTTCCCGCACATCCTCGCCGAGCAGGGGCACGTCGCCTACGGCGTCAGCCCGCTCGCCGACGGCGACTCGGCCTTCTGGGCCGC
The DNA here is from genome assembly GCF_033798665.1 of Sanguibacter biliveldensis. Classification (NCBI taxonomy): domain Bacteria; kingdom Bacillati; phylum Actinomycetota; class Actinomycetes; order Micrococcales; family Sanguibacteraceae; genus Sanguibacter; species Sanguibacter biliveldensis. The sequence goes on along the minus strand of NZ_CP138359.1, from coordinate 578,168 downwards.
CGTCCTGGCCGAGCTCTGGCGCGGCGTCCCCTTCTTCGCGATCCTCATCCTCGCCGACCTCCAGTCGATCTCCGGCGACCTCTACGAGGCCGCCGAGGTCGACGGCGCCGGGCGCGTCCGCAGGTTCACGGCGATCACCTTCCCGCACATCAAGGCAGCCCTCGTGCTCGCGACCCTGCTGCGCTCCGTGTGGGAGTTCAACAACGTCGACCTCCTCTACACGCTGACCGGAGGAGGCCCAGCCAGGGCCACGACGACCCTGCCGCTCTACGTCGCGCAGACCGCGACGGTCACCAAGGAGTTCGGCTACGGGTCGGCCCTGACCATGGCCGCCTTCGTCATCTTGTCCCTCTTCTCGATCACCTACCTGTGGCTCACCCGCATGGGCCAGAAGGGGAAGTCATGAGCACCGCGACCCTGGACGCGCCGAGCGCGACTCCCCCGAGCCCGCAGCGACGGGCCAAGAAGATCTCCGACGCGCAGCGCGGCCTCGAGAAGGCCCGCCGCACACCCCGCCTGGCGATCTACCTGCCGCTCGGGCTGTACCTGCTCTTCACGCTCGTCCCCTTCTACTGGATCGCGATGTTCGCCTTCCGCAAGGACGGCTCAGACACGCTCTTCCCGGTCGGCGACGACTTCACGCTCGAGCACTTCGACACCGTCTGGAACGGCTCGGGCTTCGCGGTGTTCTTCCGCAACTCGGTGATGATCGCGCTGATGGTGCTCATCTGCGTCACGTTCATCTCGCTGCTCGCCGGGTATGCGATGGCGCGCTACGACTTCCGCGCCAAGAACGTCATCCTCGTCGGGCTGCTCTGCACGCAGTTCGTCCCGGGCGCGATGCTCCTCATCCCGCTCTTCGAGGTGTTCAGGTCGGTCAACCTCACGAACACGCTGTGGAGCATCATCATCGCGGACACGGTGTTCCAGATGCCCCTGTCGATCATGCTCATGACGGGCTTCATCAGGAACGTGCCGATCGAGATCGAAGAGGCCTCGTGGATCGACGGGTGCAGCCGGCTCCAGGGCTTCCGAGCGAACGTGCTGCCGCTCCTGCTGCCCGGCATCGTCGCGATCAGCTCCTTCGCCTTCATCGGCGCCTGGAACAACTTCCTCTTCGCGCTGATGTTCCTCAACTCGCAGAGCAAGTTCACGATCCCGGTCGGGCTCAACTACATGATCGGTGAGAACGCCGTGAACTTCGGGGCGCTCGCCGCGGGCGGTGTGATCGCCGTCGTACCCGTCGTGCTGGTCTTCGCCTACGTGCAGAAGTTCCTCGTCAAGGGCATGTCGTCGGGCGCCGTGAAGGGATGAGCCGCCCGAGCGCGATCGGCGGGTACGAGGACTGGCCCGCGTACCTGCGGTCTGCTCCCCTGCTCGACGGGGACGCGCACACGGCGCGCCTCGCCCGGCTGCTCGGTGTCCCTGCGCCGCGCCCGCTCGTCGTGGGCGCGGCGCGGGTCGTCCGCACCTGGGAGGACGACGGGGTCGTGGGCACCGAGCTCGAGTGGCAGACGGGCTTCGGCCCACCGACGCGGGCCTGGCGGCTCGCCCCCGCCGATGCCTCACCTGACGCCCCGCTGCCGGGCGTCCTCGCGCTGCACTGCCACGCCGGGGTCAAGTGGGTCGGCGCCGACCGCCTCGTCCGGACCCCCTCGTCGACGCCCGAGGCAGAGCGGGTCCGCGCGTCGAGCTACGAGGGCCGGTCTGTCGCCTCCGACCTCGCGCGGCGCGGCTTCGTCGTGCTCGCGCACGACACCTTCGCCTGGGGCTCGCGCCGCGTCACGTTGGACCCGCCGCCGTGGCGGACCCGCGACACCCTCGACCTCCACGAGCAGGTCTGGGCCGCCGGCGGGCACACGCCGACAGCCGCCGAGCGCTACGACGCCGCCGCAGCCCACCACGAGTCGACCCTGGCCAAGGCGGCCGGGCTGCTCGGCACGTCTTTCGCGGGGACCGTCGCGCACGACGACCTCGCGGCCCTCGGCGTCCTCTCGTCCATGCCCGACGTCGACGCCGGCAGGCTCGGGGTCGTCGGGTTCTCGGGAGGTGGTGGCCGGGCCGCCGTCCTGGCCCACCTGGACCCCCAAGTCCGGGCCAGCGTCGTCGTCTGCATGATGACGACCTTCAACTCGTTGGTCCCCGCCTACCTCGACGCGCACTCGTGGCTGTTGCAGACCCCCGGCCTCGCCCGCGAGCTCGACTGGACCGACGTCGCCGCAGCCCGCACGGCGCACCACCAGCTGGTGATCTCCGCCGAGGACGACGCCCTGTTCCCCCGGGACGGCATGCACGACGCCGACGCCCGGCTCGCCGAGCTCTTCGCCGCGGGTCCCGGGTCCCACACGGGCGTCTTCGTCCCCGGCCCGCACAGGTTCGACGCCGCCATGCAGACGACCGCCGGAGAGTTCCTCACCGCGCACCTCGGCACGAACGCGGTTCTGTGGGTTGACGCCGGGACCACTCGTTCGCGCCGGCCAGAAAGCTAGCGTCGCGCCGACGGGCGGCCGCGAGCGTTGCCCCCTCTGGTATCCCGCCCACCCGGAGAATGCTTCAGGCCCAACGACGTAAGTCGATGGGCCTGAAGCACAACTGAACGAGCTTTACGGCCCGCCTTCGTTCGTTAGCCTACGCGTGTGCCCACAAGTCCTCAACCCTCCAGCCCTCCTGCTGCACCTGTGCCGGTCCTCAGCCGGGCGCAGATCCAAGTCGCGATCGCCGACGAACGCTTCGCCCCCTATCTCGCTGCATGCGGGAACGATGACGCGGCCGCTTTCACGCTCTACAGGTGGAACCTCCTCGTCGCGTCGACCATCCAGGAGGTCCTCGGGCTCTTCGAAGTCGCCTTGCGGAACGCGATCGACCCGCACGTCGGTGCGTGGCAGCTGACGGCTCCTCCGGCGGGCGGGAGGACCTACGGGCGGAACTGGCTCGCAGAGCCCCACCCTCTCCTCAGCAACAGTCAGGGAGCGCGGAGGTTTGCTGCGCTGAAGGACAACGTCGACAAAGCCATCAGAGGAAAGGGCCGCGCTCCGACACATGGAGATTTTGTCGCACAGACCACGCTCGGGACCTGGCGCTATCTTCTCCCTCCAGCGTCAGGCAACGTCTCGTTCACGCAGCGACTGTGGGACTCCAACGTCAAAGACGCTTTTCCTCATCTGAAGAGAAATCACGGTGCGCTCACCTTCGACGTCAACCGGATCCTCAGGCTGCGAAATCGCATCGCCCACTACGAGCCGGTCCTCGACACGACCAAGATCTTCGATGACACGCTGGCGATGAGGCGTGTGCTGAACGACATCGACCCCGATCTCAAACCATGGTTCGACCGCCAGTCTCGAGTCGCGTGGGCGATAGCGCAGCGTCCCTGAAGAGCAGCTCGTGACTCAGTCCTGGGCCAGACAGCGGGGCCGGTGCCCCCCGGCACCGGCCCCGCTGTCTGTGCCACGTCTCGTGGCGTCGTCGTGCAGCGTTACTTCTGCACGAACTCTTCGTAGTCGGCGAGCGATGCCTCGAAGCGGTCTGCGTACTTCGTCGCGAACTCCTGGGCCGTCATGGTCCCCTGCAGGATCCCCTGGAAGTCGGGCTCCATCTCCGTCTTGAGGATCGATCCGTACTCAGGCAGGTACGTCGGCAGGCGCAGGTACTGGGTGTCAGGGTTCTCGGTGAGGGCCACGACGGCCTCGAGGGGCTGCGACTCGGCGACCCACGGGGCCTTCTGCGCCTCGAGGTTGGCGGGCACCTGGCCGATGGCCTCGGACCAGTCCGAGTTGCCCTCGGTCGCCATGAACTCGACGAACTTCCAGCCGGCCGCCTTGTTGTCGGCGTCCTTGAGGATCGACAGACCGGAGATCCCCGGCGAGGTCACCGTCGAGACACCGTCGGCGTCCGGGAAGGACTGCACGCCCATGACGTTCTCGCCGCCGAGGTTGCGCAGGTGGTCCTGGTACGAGCCGAGGTTGTGGTGCATCGACCACGCGGACCCGCCGCCGAAGGCCGCCACGATCTTGGTGTAGTCGTTGGTGAGGTCCGCCGGCGCCGACACCGAGTCGAAGAGCGACACGTAGCGCTCGAGGCCCGCGACCACCGCGGGGTCGTCGAAGGTCGACTGGCCGTCCTCCGTGAAGAACTCTCCGATACCGGCCATGCCGTAGGCCATCGAGAACATGGGCGGCATGGAGCCGGGCCCGCCGCGGAAGGCGAAGCCGAAGCGTCCCTCGTCGGCGGCCGTCATCTTCTCGGTCAGCTCGTAGAACTCGTCGTAGGAGGTCGGCTGCTCGAGGCCCGCTGCCTCGACCCAGTCGGTGCGGTACCAGATGACGTCGGAGATCGCGCTCAGCGGGGCCTTGTACAGACCGCCGTCCGGGGCGTTCTCCCGCTCGGTCGCGACCTGCACGGGGTCGGTCGAGGCCTCGAGGGACTCGGAGAACGGCCCGTCGATCTTCTCGAAGGCGTCCCGGGCGATGAACCCGGCCACGTCGTTGCCGATGAGCAGGACGTCGGGGACCTCGCCCGAGGCCAGCGCGTTGTCGACCTTCTCGAGGTACGAGGAGTTCGGGATGCCCAGGTACTCGACGGTGATGTCCGGGTTGGCCTCTTCGAACCTGTCGATGAGCTCGGCCCACTTCGCCTTGAGCTCAGGCGTCGAGTTCGTGTCCCAGAACTGGACCGTGCCTGTCGCCTCGCCCCAGGCCGCGACGTCGTCGACCGCGGGACCGGCCTCGGCCTTGTCGCCGCCCCCTGGTGCCCCGCAGGCCGTCAGCGCAGCGAGGGCCGCCACGGCCCCGACCGCCACGAAACGCGTCCGTGATGTGAATCGCATCATCGCCTTCTTCCGTCGTTCTCTCGTCATTGAGGGATCTTGAGGGATCTCGACCGTCAGTGGTCGATGACACCGGTCCCCACGACCAGAAACCGGTTGCTGACATGGACGCTACCATGCTGGGAACCGGTTTCCCATAGTCGTGCCGACATCGTGACCAGAGCCGGTCCAGACAGCCCGCCCGCGCCGAGGAGCCCGAGATGACCACCTGCACGAACCCCGTGCTCGACGCCGACTGGCCCGACCCCGACGTGGTCCGGGTCGGGCACGACTACTACCTCGTCGCCTCGAGCTTCAACCGCGCACCCGGCCTCCCGGTCCTGCACTCCCGTGACCTCGTGACGTGGGAGCACGTGACCAACGCTCTGCCCGCGCTCCCGCCCCTCGACCACTTCAGCCTGCCTCGGCACGGCGGCGGCGTGTGGGCACCCAGCCTGCGCCACCACGACGGGACGTTCTACCTCACCTACCCAGACCCCGACCACGGCATCTACGTGCTCACGGCTACCGATGCACGAGGACCGTGGAGCGCCCCGCACCTGCTGCTCCCTGGCCGCGGGATCATCGACCCGTGCCCGCTCTGGGACGACGACGGACGCACCTACCTGGTGCACGGCTGGGCCAAGAGCCGCAGCGGCGTGAAGAACCGCCTGACCCTCGTCGAGGTCGACGCAGGTCTGCGCTCGGTGGTCGGTCCGTCGAGCACGATCGTCGACGGCGACGTGATCCCCGGCTGCAGCACGCTCGAAGGTCCGAAGATGCACCGCCGCGACGGCTGGTACTGGATCTTCGCGCCCGGCGGCGGCGTCGCGACGGGGTGGCAGTACGCCTTCAGGTCGCGTGACGTCTGCGGTCCCTACGAGCACAGGATCGTCCTCGAGCAGGGCCCGAGCGACGTCAACGGACCGCACCAGGGCGCCTGGGTCGAAGCCGCCGACGGGACCGACTGGTTCGTGCACTTCCAGGACCGCGGACCGTACGGACGGGTCGTGCACCTGCAGCCGATGGTGTGGCAGGCGGACGGGTGGCCGCGCATCGGCGCGACGACCGACGACGAGGCCCACGCAGGGAACCCGGTGCGGACTCACACAGTGCCGGGGGGCGCGGCTTCTGCCGGCGGTGCCGAGGTGGCCGACCGTCCCGACCAGGCGCCGCTCGCTCCCTCGGCCACGCCTGGAGGCACGGGCCCGGCGGTCGAGCGCGCGGCCTCCGAGCCGTCCCGCGACGACGACTTCCGCGCGACCACGCTGGCACCGCGGTGGCACTGGCAGGCGAACCCGGCCGAGCACTGGGCCCGTCTCGACGGAGACGGCGTCGTCCGGCTGAGCATCGAACCCGTCGACCGCGGCTCCCTGCGCGAGGTCCCCGCGGTGCTCGGCCAACAGCTCCCCGGCACCCCGCACACGGCGACGACGAGCCTGCTGCTCGCGGTCGGCCTCCCCGGTGGTCCCGGAGTCTCCAGCACGCCGGACCACCGAGCAGGGCTGGTCGTCCTCGGGACTGCCTACGCCTGGATCGGCATCGAGGTCTCCGACGGTGTCACGCACCTCGTGTGCCGCGAGAGCGTCGACCCTGACGAGGCGGGCGACGCCGGCCCCGCAGAACGCGATATCCACGCGCCGGTCCTGCTCGACCATCACCTGGAGACCGACGCGTCCGTCGCCCTCGGCCTGCGGTCGTCGACGGCCGCTGACGGCGAGGTCACCTTCTCGTGGAGGCTCGGACAGGGACCGTGGCAGGAGGCAGAGCAGACCTTCACAGCCAGGGAGGGCCGCTGGATCGGCGCAGAGCTCGGCCTGTTCGCCTGCGGGCCGGTGGGGCCGCCTGCCCTCGACGCGTCAGGGTCGAGCGCACGAGCCACCTTCGGACCGTTCACGGTCACGCTCGCGCTCTGAGACCTCGGGCTCCCTCTCCTGAGAGACGATCGTTCTCGGAGCGGACGAGCGGGGGATCGCCGGGAGCGGCGACAGAACTCCTCACACCCCGCCGCTTCCTCGCCGGTCCGCGGGTCTGGGATCATGGCGCGCATGCCATCCTCTGCACCTCGACCTCAGTTCCACCTCAGGCCCACCTGCGCAGCCGACGTCCCTCATCTGTTCGCTGTCAGGACGGCCGTGCGCGAGAACCACATGACAGTCGAAGAGCTCGCGGCGGACGGAATCACTGCCGAGTCTCTGCCGGGCATGCTGCGTGGGTCCGGGCGAGGCTGGGTCGCTGAGCTGGAGGGACAGGTCGCCGGCTTCGTGATGGTCGACGCCGAGGAGGCAACGGTCTTCGCGTTGTTCGTCCGACCGGACGTCGAGGGCCAGGGCCTGGGACGTGCGTTGCTCGAGACGGCGGAGCGCTGGCTTGCCGAGCAGGGGGTCTCTGAGACCTGGCTCGTCACGGACCGCGATCGAGACGTCCGGGCGAACGGCTTCTACCGCCATCTCGGATGGCAGGACGACGGCGTCCAGGAGGACGGTCAGGTGCGGTTCGTCAAGAAGCACTGAGCCGCTCGATCGCGAGGCGATCGCCTCGGTCCAGGTCGCCGTCGAACTCCAGGGCGTCATCGCGCTCTGACCGGCAGGCAGCCGCGCCCGGCCACCCCAGTCGGGGCCGGGCCGGCGATGCTCTGGGTGGCGAGGCAGAACCCTCGGGCCACTGCCTTCTACGCGCGCAACGGCTTCGCCCTCGACGGAGCCGAGCAGGTAGACCCCCACGCGCCGTCGATCACCGACGCGCGCATGGTCCGGTAGACAACGACCCCGCTGACCTCGACGGCCGCCACCCTCGTAGCCTTGATCCATGAGCGCGCAGAACACCGACCTGCCCAGGACGAACGAGCACGGCCAGCCCATCGGTCCCCCGATGCCCGACTGGACCGCTCGACCGCGACCGGCCGCCGACCAGCTGCGCGGCCGGTACTACACGCTCGAGCGCCTGGACGTCGAGCGTCATGCCGACGTCCTCTACGCCGCGTACTCCGCAGCCTCTGACGACAGCGACTGGACCTACCTCCCGGTCGGACCGTTCGACTCACGCGAGCAGTACCGCGACTGGGCACGCCGGCAGGCCCAGACCGACGACCCGTGGCACTACGCGGTCGTCGACGACTCGACCGGGCGGGCCGTCGGCACCCTCGCACTCATGAGGCAGGACCCGAGCAACGGTGCGGTCGAGGTGGGATGGGTGGTCTTCTCCCGCGCCATGCAGCGCACGCCGCTGTCGACCGAGGCGCACTTCCTGCTCATGCGCTACGTCTTCGACGAGCTCGGCTACCGCCGCTACGAGTGGAAGTGCGACAGCCTCAACGCCCCCTCGCGCCGGGCCGCCGAGCGCCTGGGCTTCACCTACGAGGGCACGTTCCGCCAGGCCGTGGTCTACAACGGGCGCAGCCGCGACACGACGTGGCTCTCGGTCCTCGACCGTGACTGGCCGCAGGCCAAGGAGGGCTTCGAGGCCTGGCTCGCGCCCGAGAACTTCGACGCGGACGGGAACCAGCGGTCCGCGCTGCGCACCCGGTAGACCCGAGGTCGGCGCGGCCGCGGGGACCTCGGCGACGAGACGCGCGGCGCTGGGCCGGAGGACCTGAGGAACCGATTTCCCGTGGTGTACCTTCAAGACCCAGCCGGGGCGCAGCACGACGACGCAGGAGAACGAGCGATGGCCACAGCAGACGCGGGACCACGACGACGCTCGGGCGCTGCCACGATCGGCGACGTCGCCGACGCCGCAGGGGTCTCGAGGGCCACGGTCTCACGCGTGATGAACGGCCGGGCGACCGTGGCCGCCGACATCGCGCAGCGCGTCGAGGCCGCCGCGACCCGCCTGCGCTACAGGCCCAGCAACGTCGCGCGCTCGCTGTCCCTGGGCCGGACCAACACGATCGCCCTGATGGTCCCCGACCTCGGCAACCCGATGTTCCAGCAGATCCTCCGCGGGGTCACGAGCGCCGCCGCCCCCGAGGGCTACAGGGTGCTGGTCGCCGACACCGGCGAGTCCCCCGACGACGAGGCCGAGATCGCCCTCGAGGCCCGTCAGCGCTGCGACGCCCTCGTGCTCGTGTCGCCGCGGATGCCCGACGACGTCCTCGCCGAGCTGCTCCCTCAGGTCGGCCCCGCAGTCCTCGTGAACCGGACGGCCCCGCAGGGGCAGGCGCCGAGCGTGTCCGTCGACTACGTCCGCGGCATGCGCGCCGTCGTCGACCACCTCGTGTCCCTCGGCCACACACGGCTCGTCTACCTCTCCGGGCCGGCACGCTCGGCCTCCAACTCCTGGCGGCTCGCAGGGCTCACCGAGGCGCGCCTCGTGCACCCGGAGATCGACCTCACGATCCTCGAGTGCGGACCGACCGTCGGGGACGGGTACGCCGTCGTCGAGGAGGTCCTCGCCACGCGCGCGACGGCCGTGGTCGCCTTCAACGACCTCGTCGCCTTCGGGCTGCTGTCCAGGCTCAACGAGACCGGCGTGGCCGTGCCCGACGACATCTCGATCGTCGGCTGCGACGACATCGAGCTCGCCCGGTACGCGACGCCGTCGCTCACCACGCTCGCGATCCCGCAGGCCGAGCTCGGGCGGCACGCGTGGCACCGGCTCCAGGACGTCATCACCGGCGCGGCGACAGCAGCCGAGATCACCCGCTTCGAGCCGCGCCTCGAGGTGCGCGCGAGCACCGGACCGGTGCCGGCCAGACTGCCCGCCAGCGAGGGCGCTCTCGTCGACAGCCCGCCGGCCGAGGCGGGACCCAGGGCGCCAACCAGCACGACCCGGTCGACCGAGGACACCACAGCAGACCCCGCCGCCCGTCCAGCGGCAGGCACTGCGGGCAGCACGACCGACCGCGCCCCCGGCGGCACCCTCACGTGGCGCCTCGACGGCCAGGCCGTCGTGCTCCACAGCGGCGACATCGGCGACGTCGCGCTGGCCCGCTACACGACAGGCCAGGGTGTCCCCGCCGTCCACGCACCACGACCGCACCTGCACCCCGTGCGCACGCTCGCCGGCGCGCTCATGACCGAGACCAGCCCGGTCGACCACCGCCACCACTACGGCTTCTCGGTCGCCATCCCCGACGTCAACGGCACGAGCTTCTGGGGAGGGCGGACCTTCGTCAGGGACGTCGGGCCGACACTCCTGGCCAACCACGGCCAGCAGGTGTCGACAGCGACGACGCTCGCCGAGACACCCGGACCCACTCTCGACGACACCGTCGCCTGGCTCGACCAGCACGGCGATCCCCTGCTGACCGAGCGACGGACCCTGCGCGGCTCGCTCCAGGCGGACCTCGAGGGCTGGGCGCTGCGCTGGACGAGCGACCTCGTCGCCGACCACGGCGACCTCACCATCACGAGCCCCGGGGCCGCCGGACGCCCGGGAGCCGGGTACGGCGGGCTCTTCTGGCGTCTCTCCACGGCCGACGAGACGCACGTGCTGAGCCACGACGGCGAGGGCGAGGGGGCGGCGCACGGGTCCAGGTCGCCGTGGCTCGCGCTCACGCAGCGGCGCGGCGAGCGCTGGACGACGCTCCTGCTCGCCCAGCCCGGCGACCCGTCGCCGTGGTTCGTGCGGGCAGCGACCTTCCCCGGGGCCGGTCCGGCCCTCGCATGGGACACGGCCCTCACGGTCGAGTCCGGCCAGTCGCTGCGCCTCGACCTCGTCGGGCTCATGCTCGACAGGCGCATCCGCCCCGACGAGGGCGACCAGCTCGCGGAGCGCGCGCTCTCCCTCTGACCGGGCCCGACAGCGCAGCACGGCCCTCGGGCCTGCCTTCCGTCACCCTTCTGAGAAACCGGTTTCTGGGATACGCTTGCCGCGTCGTCATCACCACGCAACGGAGCGAGGCACCCATGAGTCCCACGATCGAGCCCGGCGGTACCGTCGCCACAGCCAGCCCTGGCAGCACCAGCAGCACGGCCGCCACCGCGACCGCCGCCACCGCCGCGGGGACCTGGCGCCCGGCGGGCGGCGCGACCACCCTGACGCTCGACGGAGCAGAGCTCGCGCGCTACGACCACGGCTCGACAGTCGACAGGGTGCACTCCCCCCGCCCCTTCCTGCACCCGGTCCGGACCCTCGGCGGCACAGTGCTCACCGACCTCGCACCCGCAGACCACCTGCACCACCTCGGGCTCTCGGCAGCGCTGCCCGACGTCGACGGCACCTCGTTCTGGGGCGGTCGCACCTATGTGCGCGACCAGGGATCGACGCTCCTCGACAACCACGGACGCCAGCGCGTCACCGAGACCCGCATCCCCTCGACCGACGACGAGCGCGAGCGTGCCGGTGCCGACGTCGTCCAGCTGCTCACCTGGGACGACGAGGACGACGCACCCGTCCTGCACGAGGTCAGGACGCTCACGGCGCGCACCCTCGGCGACGCGTGGACGCTCCGCTGGACCAGCACGCTGCGCGCCGACGTCCGCGAACTGAGCCTCGGCAGCCCCGCGACCAACGGACGCCCCGGCGCTGGGTACGGCGGTCTGTTCTGGCGCCTGGGCGACGCAGACGTCACCGTCGTGCTCTCCGAGGACGGCACCGGCGAGGAGGTCGCCCACGGCTCGACGTCGCGCTGGGTGGCCTTCGTGCAGAGCACCGGGGCGGTCACCACGACCCTCGTGCTCGTCCAGCCGGACGCCCAGCGCCGACCGTGGTTCCTGCGCGCCTCCGAGTACGACGGAGCAGGCCCGGCCGCGGCCTGGTCGGAGCGCGTGAGCGTGCCACGCGGCCGTCAGCTGACGCTCGAGCTCGTCGCCGTCCTGGTCGACGGTCCCGTCGAGGCCCACGCCGTCGCCGAGCTCGTCGCCCGCGCAGACCAGGCCCTCGCGGGAGGATGCTGACCATGAGCACCGCGACCCCCCGGGCTGGCACGACCGGTACGACGGCCGACGCGGAGGTCACACATGCCCTGGCAGCGACCAGTGCCGCTGCCGTCGCCGCCGATACCGACACCCCCGTCGTCCACACCGTCACCCTCGTCGGCCCGCGGGGCTTCGGTGCCACGTACAGGGCGCGCATCGCAGCCCTCACAGCGCAGGGCCGTGTGCGGCTCGGCGCCGTGGTCTCCCCCGACGATCCCGCAGGCCTCGACGACCTCCCCGACGGCACACCCTGGTTCCGCACCCTCGAGGAGAACCTCGCGAGCGAGGACCCGGCCATCCGCCCCGACGTCGTGATCGTCTCCACCCCGATCCACACGCATCTGCCCATCACCGAGGTGGCGCTGCGGGCCGGCTGCGACGTCATGCTCGAGAAGCCCCCGGTCCCGTCGGCCGCCGACCAGGCCAGGCTCCTCAGGCTGGTCGAGGAGACCGGGCGGCTGTGCCAGGTCGGGTTCCAGACCTTCGGCTCGACAGCCGTCGCCGAGGTCGAGCGGGTCGTCACCTCGGGCGAGATCGGCGAGGTCGTCAGCGTCGGGACCGTCGGCACGTGGACCCGCCCCGCGAGCTACTGGGCACGCGCCCCGTGGGCCGGACGACGCGTCCTGGACGGCGTCGAGGTGGTCGACGGCGTCGTCACCAACCCGCTCGCGCACGCCGTCGCGACAGCACTACGGGTCGGCGGTGTCCGTCGCGCCGAGGACGTCGCGGAGGTCGAGGTCGACCTCTTCCATGCCAACCCGATCGAGGCCGACGACACCTCCTCGGTCCGCGTGCTCGCGACGAGCGGCGTGACCTTCGGCTTCGGGCTGAGCCTGTGCGCCCCCGTCCGCACGCCGTCGCGCATCACGGTCTACGGGACCCTCGGTCGGGTGGTGCTCTACTACGAGACCGACCGCGTCGAGGTGCAGCTGCCCGAGGGCGTGCGGTTCGTCCAGGGTGGCCGCATGCCGTTGCTCGACGACCTCCTGGACGTCCGCGAGCGCCGTGCCGAGCGCGAGCTGCTGTGCTCCCTCGACGCGACGGGCGCCTTCACGCAGGTCGTCGAGGCGGTCCGCTCGGCTCCCGCGCCGCGACGGGTCCCGGAGGACCTGGTCCGCTGGGTCGGCGAGGGCGGCGACAGACGCCCCGTCGTCAAGGAGGTCGAGGAGTGGTGCGAGCGGGTGGCAGCCCGGTCTCAGACCTTCGCGGCGGCCGGAGCCCCCTGGGCCGTCTGACAGCCCGTCGTGCACCGCCGTACAGTAGAGCCGTGTTCCACCGCGATATCCGCCACTCGACCCGTCTGAACCCTGCGAACCGCCTCTGCCGGCACACCCGGCCACGCCGCGTGACCGTGCCGCGCGCCTCGCACCCCCGCCACGTGACTGCCGTCGGCCGCGTCGCCGTCTGCGCGACGGTCTTCGCCGTCGCCGCCCTCGGAGGCTGCTCGACGGACCCCGAACCTGCTGGCGGCACGACAGTCGCCGCCGACGGGACCATGACGGTCTCGGTCGTCATGAAGGACATGCGCTTCGAGCCCTCGGTGATCGAGGTCGAGCCGGGCACGCACGTGATCCTCGAGACCACGAACGCCGACTCCATGCCGCACGACCTCGTCTTCGAGAACGACCTGTCGACCGAGCTGCTGGCGCGCGACTCGTCCGCGACCCTCGACCTCGGCGTCGTCGACGAAGACCTCGACGGCTGGTGCAGCGTGAGCGGCCACCGGGCGGCGGGGATGACCCTGACGATCGAGGTCACGGGCGCCTGAGGCCCCCGCGTCACTGCGCCTGAGGCCCGCGCAGCGCCGCGCCTGATACGCCGCAGCACCGCACCCCTTGCCGCCTGACCCCGAAGTGGTACGCTCGTACCAGATCAGACGCACCGAGGGCTGTTGCCGCGACACGCACGCCATGGTTTCCTGATCTCATCGCCACAAGGCACCCCGGACGAGGTGCGCCGTACCCGGTCAGCGACAAGACGGCGCGTGGAGGTCTCTCATGGCGTGGATCGTTCTTGTCGTCTCTGGTGTCTTCGAAGCCGTCTGGGCCACAGCCCTCGGCCGCAGCGACGGGCTCAGCAGACTTGCACCGACTGTCGTGTTCGGCGTCGGGCTCGTGATCAGCATGGCCGGGCTCGCGTACGCGATGCGCGAGCTCCCCACAGGCACCGCCTACGCGGTGTGGGTCGGGATCGGTGCCGTCGGCACCGTGACCTACGCGATGGTCACAGGCGCGGAGCCCGCATCCCTGGTCCGCATCCTGCTGCTGCTCGGCATCGTCGCGTGCGTGGTCGGGCTCAAGGTCGTGCACTGACGCCTGACCGGCGTCCAGGTCTGCCGCTCCCTCAGGCGCGCGGACCCTCCGCTCCCCCGGGCCCACGGCGCTCGAGGCCCGTGTCCCTGTAGAACCCGTCGATGTGCGCCGCGACGGCGCTGCCCGCCTCGCTCGCTGCGCCGTCACGGACCGCACGGAGCACCTCGCGGTGCTCTGCGCGCAGGCGCTCGGCTGTCGCCTGCCAGTCGTCGAGCCGTCGCGTCCCCTCCGTCACGTAGGCACCGATCGCCCCGCGGAGCCCGAGCATGACCGCCTCGACCAGCACGTTGCCCGAGGCGGCTGCGAGCGCGACGTGGAAGGCCGTGTCGAGCTCGAGGAACTCCTCGAGGCCGACCCCCGGTGCGTCCATCTGGTCGAGCAGCGCCTCGGCCTGGTCGAAGGACGGGGCCGGGGTGCGTCGCGCCGCGGCGCCGACGGCCCACGTCTCGAGCAGCACGCGGAGCTCGACGACGTCCTGGACGGGCAGCGCCCCCGAGGCGAGATGCAGGCGCACCGCAGACCCGAGGCCTGCGGCCGGGTGGTCGACGACTGTCGCCCCCGAGTCCGGCCCTGACCCGACGGCCGTCCGCACGATGCCCATCGCCTCGAGGACCCGCAGCGCCTCGCGCACCGACGGCCTGGACACCTCGAGCTCTTCGGCCAGCGCGCGCTCGCCCGGGAGCCGCTCGCCGACGGCCCACCGCCCGGCGGCGAGGTCGGCCTCGATGCGGGCCAGCACGCGCTCGTGTGTTCTCACCCGGTCAGCGTAGGGCGCATAAGGTGGGAACGTTGTGCGTGCCCCGTCCGTCGAACAGGTGGTGGGGGGGCGTGCGCAGCCGCCTGACGTCGACGTCGGCGGTCCCGCGCCCACGCACGAGGTCTTGACAGGGGTCCGCCCCGGACGGAGAACGATGAGCAACCAGAAGAGCGTCCTGACCGCGACGAACCTGTCGGCCGGCTACGGGGGGACGCCGGTGATCCGCGACGTCAGCCTCACGCTGACCGGCGGCGGTACCCCGATCGGGGTCATCGGGCAGTCCGGGGTCGGCAAGACGACACTCATCCACGCTCTGGTCGGCGTCCTCAAGCCCAGCGGCGGCCGCGTGACCTTCAACGACCGCACCGTGAGCAAGCTCGCCCTCGGTGCGAAGAAGAACTTCGGGGTGTCGGTCCGCCGCGTCCAGCAGAACGGTTTCACAGGGCTCGACTCGCGCCTGACCGTGCGCAAGGCGCTCGAGGCGGACCTCTCCAAGGCCCGCAAGGCGGGCCGCGACACCGGCGCCTCGGTCGAGGACGCACTGAGCACGGTCCTGCTCGAGAACCGCTACGAGTCCCGCACCATCGGGACACTGTCCGGCGGGGAGAAGCAGCGTCTCGCGCTCGCCTCGGCCCTCGCGACACGGCCCGACATCCTCATCCTCGACGAGCCGACGACGGCCCTCGACCACACCCTGCGCCTCGAGCTCGGCCGGCGCATCTCCGAGATCGTCGCCGAGCGCAAGATCGGTCTGCTGCTCGTCTCGCACGACCTCGAGATGATCGCCCGGATCTGCTCGACCGTGCACGTGCTCTCGGACGGGACCTTCGTCGAGTCGGGCACGCCCGAGCAGCTGTTCAACAACCCGCACCACCCGGTCACCCGGGAGATCGCCATCGCGATGCCCAAGGCCTCGGGGATGCCCGAAGAGCTCCGCCAGCCGCGCTGACACTCTCGGCCGCTGACGGTCTCGGGCGGCTGCCGGGCTCAGGCGGCTGACGGGCTCCGGCCGTGCGGGCGACGAGCGCTGCGAGGTGTGCGCCCGCACGGACCGTCGGTCAGCGGACCGCGGCCTCGCCCCTCCCGACGGCGTCAGCCACCCCGACGCTCTCGACAGACCCGGCGGGAGCGCCAGCCTCGGCGCACGACCCGTCCGAGACGGCTGCCGCCGAGCCCCCGGCAGCACCAGGCTCGTCGCCGCCCTCGGCGACCGCGACGGCAGGCTCCTGCTTGAAGATCAGCTTGAAGATCGGGAAGAACACCCAGAAGGACACGCAGGCGTTGATGAGCATGGTCGCGACGTCGGCGAGCGCCTCACCGCTCGCGCCGAGACCCCAGGTCTCCATGAAGAGCGTGTAGACGGGCTCCTTGTAGAACGCCTGGAGGACCGCCGCACCGAAGGAGATCACCACGTAGGCGACGGTGTACCAGAACGCCGCCCACCACACGTTCGAGGTCGACTTGAAGGTGATGCTGCGCTGCAGGAAGAAGTTGATCACCTGCGCGACGAGCAGCGTGATCTGCACGGCGAGGAAGTACGCGAGCCCTCCGCCGCCGAGCGGCAGGGCCCCTGCGGCGTAGTCGAAGACGTAGAAGGGCGTGCCGCCCGAGGCGTCACCGACCTGGAAGACCTGGAAGGCCGTGTCGACGAGCGAGGTCCTGCCGAAGGCCCACTTGATGGCGGGCATGAGGATCAGCTGCAGCACAGTCATCCCGGTGCTCAGCAACGAGAACATGACCAGCTGGGCAAGGCCAGGCCGTCTGTCGGCGAAGCGGTTCCACACTGCACGGATCGTCGTCATCTCAGCTCCTCTGCTGTGCCCGCCGCGGTGCCGTAGGTGCTCGCGGTGGCGCGCTCGTCGACGCCTGTCGTCGACCCGGGCCGGGCGCGCCTCGACGATCTGACATCGTCCGGGCTCCGCGGTGAGCCGCAGGTGCACAACCTGTCGCCCTGTCCGCACACTCTGTCGAGTGGAAAGCGTTTCCCTGTGGTCTGACCACATGCGTTATGGTGGACAGCAGTCAGATCCCGGCCCCCACCCCAAGGATCACCGTGCGCATCGCCCTCGCCGCCACCTGCATCGCCGACGCGATGTTCCCGCAGGCCCCTCAGGCCACAGTCACCCTCCTCGAGCGCCTCGGCCACGAGGTGGTGTTCCCGCCGACGCAGACCTGCTGCGGGCAGATGCACGTCAACACCGGCTACTACGCCGACGCGCTCCCGGTGATCAAGAACCACGTCGAGACCTTCGCCCCCGTCCTCGACGCCGAGTGGGACGCCGTCGTCGTCCCGTCGGGCTCGTGCACAGGGTCGATCCGGCACCAGCAGGCGATGGTCTGCCGCCGCGCCGGCCAGGACGCCCTCGCCGCCACGGCTGACGCCGTCGCCGCGAAGACCTACGAGCTCTCCGAGCTGCTCGTCGACGTCCTGGGCGTCACCGACGTCGGAGCGCACTTCCCGCACCGGGTCACCTACCACCCGACGTGCCACTCGCTGCGCATGCTGCACGTCGGCGACAAGCCGCTGCAGCTGCTGCGCGCCGTCGACGGCATCGACCTGGTCGAGCTGCCCGAGGCCGAGTCCTGCTGCGGCTTCGGCGGCACCTTCGCGATCAAGAACTCCGAGACGTCGACAGCCATGCTGAGCGACAAGATGACCCACGTGAAGTCGACAGGCGCCGAGGTGCTCACCGCGGGCGACTACTCCTGCCTCATGCACATCGGCGGTGGTCTCACCCGCACGCGGGCCGGCGTGCGGACCATGCACCTCGCCGAGATCCTCGCGAGCACGCAGGCCGAACCCACCCGACCACCCTCTGCAGCAGGTGCCGCACCCGTCGAGGTGAGCACCCGATGAGCACCTTCCTCGGCCTGCCGACGCTGCGCTCTCGACGCTCCCACGGGGTCGGTGGCGACACGGGCACGGGCGCCACCGAGCCCCTCGCCCCGGCGATCGCCGGAGACGAGGTCCCGCACCCCGACGAGCCGCTGCGCTGGGGCGACACCTTCCCCGAGGCCGCCCGCAAGGCCCTGGGCAACACCCAGCTGCGCCGCAACCTCGCGCACGCCACGTCGACCATCCGCGCCAAGCGCGCCGCCGTCGTCGGGGAGGTCCCGGACTGGGAGGCTCTGCGCACAGCCGGCTCCGACATCAAGGTCGACGTCATGGCCCGCCTGCCCGAGCTCCTCGAGGAGCTCGAGCGCAACATCACCGCGCGGGGCGGCACGGTCCACTGGGCCCGCGACGCCGCAGAGGCCAACCGGATCGTCGCCGACCTCGTCAAGGCCACGGGCGAGACCGAGGTGGTCAAGGTCAAGTCGATGGCCACCCAGGAGATCGGCCTCAACGAGGCCCTCGCCGAAGAGGGCATCGCGGCCTTCGAGACCGACCTCGCCGAGCTCATCGTCCAGCTCGCCGACGACATGCCCTCGCACATCCTCGTCCCCGCCATCCACCGCAACCGCTCCGAGATCCGCGAGATCTTCCTCAACCGCATGGAGTCGACGCCCGACGGCATGACCGACGCACCGCGCGAGCTCGCGATGGCCGCCCGCGCGCACCTGCGCCGCAAGTTCCTCTCCGCGAAGGTCGCGATCAGCGGCGCGAACTTCGCCGTCGCGGACACCGGGACCCTCGCCGTCGTCGAGTCCGAGGGCAACGGCCGCATGTGCCTCACGCTGCCCGAGACCCTCATCACGGTCATGGGGATCGAGAAGCTCGTGCCGACGTACACCGACCTCGAGGTGTTCATGCAGCTGCTCCCGAGGTCGTCGACCGGCGAGCGGATGAACCCCTACACGAGCCTGTGGACAGGCGTCACCCCGGGAGACGGGCCGCAGGACTTCCACCTCGTGCTGCTCGACAACGGGCGCACCAGGGCACTGTCCGACGACGTCGGCCGCGCGGCTCTTAAATGCATCCGCTGCTCGGCCTGCCTCAACGTCTGCCCCGTGTACGAGCGTGTGGGCGGGCACGCCTACGGCTCGGTGTACCCAGGGCCCATCGGCGCGATCCTCACCCCGCAGCTCACGGGGACCACAGGGCACTCCGACCCCAACAGCACGCTGCCCTTCGCCTCGACGCTCTGCGGCGCCTGCTACGAGGTGTGCCCTGTGAAGATCGACATCCCGTCGCTGCTGGTCCACCTGCGCGCACGCACCGTCGAGGAGGACAAGGCCCGGCACCGCCCGACGGCCTGGGGTGCGGCGATGAAGGCCGCGTCGTACGTCATGTCCGACGCGGACCGGTTCGCCAAGGCCGAGAAGGGCACCGCCGTGCTGCGGGTCATGGCGGGCAAGAAGGGACGCATCTCGACGTTGCCCTACCCGGGGTCGCTCTGGACCGGGGCACGAGACCTGCCCGCCCCGCCGAAGGAGACCTTCCGGCAGTGGTGGGCCCGGACGCACCCGGAGGACGAGAGCGAGCCAAGACCGGCCGGACCGGCGAGCGGGACGAGCAGCACGACGGGAGGCGACGTCGCATGAGCGCACGCGAGGAGATCATGGGGCGGGTGCGCAGCGCCCTCTCCGACGTCACCGCCTCAGGCGGCCCTGTGACCACCGTCGAGAGGGAGTACCGGACGAGCGGATCGCTGGCCGTCGGTTCTGACGAGGCTGTCGAGATGCTCGTCGACCGTCTGGTCGACTACAGGGCGACCGTGCACCACGCTGTCGACGACGCCGCGGTCGCGCGGGTGGTCGCCGAGATCGTCCACGGGCTGCCGAGCGCCAGCAGCATCGTCGTCCCCTCAGGTATCGACAGGTCGTGGCTCGCCGCCCTGCCGACGACAGTCTCCGTCCTCGACGACTCTCGCGAGCACCCGATGACCGCCCTCGAGCTCGACGAGGTCGACGCCGTCGTCACCGCCTCGAGAGTGTCGGTCGCCGACACCGGCACCATCGTCCTCGACGGCGAGCCCGACCAGGGCCGCCGAGCCGTCACCCTCGTCCCCGACGTCCACGTGTGCGTCGTGCGCCGCGACCAGGTCGTCGAGACTGTGCCTGAGGGTGTCGCGATCCTCGCCGAGCACCCCGACCGCCCGCAGACCTGGATCTCCGGCCCGAGCGCCACGAGCGACATCGAGCTCTCCCGCGTCGAGGGCGTCCACGGCCCCCGGACGCTGCACGTGGTCATCGCGGGCTGAGCAGCCGCACCCGGCGTGCCCGGGCTACAGCTCACTGCCGATGGTGTCGCCCGGGAGGCTGGCGAGGAACGGTCCCCACCGGCGGCGCGCACCCCGAAAAGAGCAGGGTTCACCATGATCCGGCTTCTCTGCCGGGTCACGAGCCTCAGGGGAAGAGTGCCATCAGACCACCCCCGATCCACAGGCACACTTTTCGCCCTGCCCAAATGAGAAGGTCTTCGATTTTCATCCTTCAGACGCCGGGCGCCACTCTACGTTCGACAACTTCCACCATGTCCCCGCCTCCTCGCCCAACGCTGGATCTGACTCCAAGGGGATACTGATCCTGGCTCACCGCCGCACCTCCGGGAATCGAATTCTTCAATCTCGGAGCGTCGCCTCTTGAAGACAGTGGAAGCTTCAGGTTCATCATCCACGAGCCTCTCGTGGAAGCAGTAGTCCGAGGCCCACTCGGGGAAACTCGACCATGAGGGTAGTGCACACTTGTCGCCGTGACACCGACGCCCCCAGTCCTCACATTGGAGGCTCTAGCCCCAAGGGCCAACAATAGATGTGGATATCGACTCGAACTCCGATGACCATTGCACCATGCCCTCACGCACCTCCTTGTCCGATGCGCTCGAGAAGTTCGGCGGAGCGTCGTCACCTCCTGGCACATCACCGACATAGAACTCCGCCTCCTTTCCACGCACCTGCAACAGTGGACCAAAGAGCATCTGGGCCCTGATGACGAACATTCCCTGCACCACCTCCGGCATCCAGGACATGACCGAACACCACGATCTGCCCCCCTTGGGATCGGATTCCCACTGCAGATCGGTGACTCCGTGGACTGCGACGACCGCCGTGTTTCCGATCTCAAGATTTATAGCCCCCTTGAGGTCGAACAAGAGCCAAGCCGTGGAGTTTATCGCGTCAATCCGGACATCGACCAAGGCGGCCTCGAGGAGTGCGTCCTCCTCGCGCAAGGCGTCGGACTCAGGTTGACCCCCGAGCGAATTTCGCCCTGGCCAGATAAGAAGATCCTCGATTCTCATCGTTTGAACACTCTGTGCCGCCAAAAGGAATTCATTGAGACGTCCCCACTCGGCTTTGGGTGCGTTCTATCCGTTGGCTCCATGACTCGAAAGCCTCTCTCCCTTTCGTCGAGCTCATGCCCTCCGCTTTCGTCGATAGACATGAATCCATTTCTGCTCTCAGTCAGGCACGAACCTCTCGGGCCCACGTTTGCAAGCACGCCTCTTCCAGTGCCACCAGTCGACAGGTCCGCGCGTAAATGCGTCAGCAACCTCGAAGCATGATCCCCAATCAGGTATCGCCCCGGTCAATTGGATCCGCTGCAGGCCTTCATAATCGAGACCGCCATCGAGATCAGCGGCATCACCGGAGTAGAATTCAGTACGCTCTGCCGCAAGATGTATCAAGCCTCCGGGTGCTGGCCACAGTGAAATTTCGATGTTGATCATGGCCTGACCAGAACTTAGGCTCCATGAGGCGACGCTCCACGCCGTGAGCGTGGTCGCGCCCGGGGGGCCGCTCCAAAAGAAGTTTCGTACGCCGCGTGCCACAATGACAGCAGTGTTCGATCTTGTAAACTCCAGAGCGGAGCGGAGGTCAAATATGAGTCCGCCCGTCTGAGTGATGGCGTCAGATCGCACATCGAGAAGTTGAGCCTCGTCAAGCAGCCCATCCTCGACAAGTGGGTTCGTCTCGGCCGGGCCGTCGCGGGGGATCGTGTGCGTCGGCGAAAGGAGAAGCTCCAGGAGCTTCATCGTGCGAACCTCCATCTTCAAAGCGGGATATGAGCAAGTGTTCAATTTGTTCTCCCACCCCTGAGAACCGCACTGGACGCGAATGCCGTCCAGATCTTCGGACACCCAGAGCACTCCGGCCGCTTCCCCATACACCCTGCCGAGGGCACCGCCGTTGGCGCACCCGTCCTCAACTCCACCTAGAATCATGGGCCCTATTTCAACGACTGCAGACCAGTGAAGAACAGATGTGCGTAATCAGTCGACCGTCTCGACCAAAGCGCATCCGCCTCTTGCTGCAGGAGTTCCACCTCGGCCTGCCCCAGATAGCGAGACATCACTTTAATCGGGTTCGCCGAAGTCTTCGATATCAGGACTGTCCCATCGCTCTCCGACACGCGAATAACGTACCGTCTTGGCCAGGTCGATCCAGATCGACGCATCGTGACCTCCAGTCCACCTGCGCCACCAGCAGCCGCGCATGCGCCCTCCGAACCGCGAGACATCGACCAGGCTCGAAGCACTTCGACCTCATTTCCCCAGTTGAGGCTCTCAGAACGAATCAAAGTGCCGGTCTCCATGGTGTAGTCGGGAGGTGCGTCGTCTCGAAAGCCATCAAGTTCTCCGATAACGAGCGTCGAGAAGTCTGCTGCGATCATGGACTCACCTCCGCTAGGGAACTCCATTCCGATCCCCGCGCTTCCCTCAGCACCCACGGAGAATCTGACTGGACCAACCTCTACTCTCGTGAATGATCCCGGGCCGCCCAGGAAATCGTCACGCCACTCGGCTCGCGTACATCCAAGCAGGCCGATGAGGTATCCGGAGCCCGGTCGGTCCTGAATGAGGATAAATGTGGCCGCCTCGCGCATGAAGATTCTCATGTCGATAAACTCACACTCGAACATTGCTTTGTCGAAGTCGAAGCGCTGCACATCTTGCCGAGGCAGAGGATTCGTTCGATCGCATATCTCCCATGCGATCTTTTCGACGCTTTTCACCAGATCCCCCATCGCCGGACCCCGTACTGGAGGTGACTCCAAGGGCTATCGTTGCCAATCGTCCTGCCCGTCAGTGGATGAACAGTTTGGAATTTTCTATTGTAGTAGACCGCATAAGGTCTCGGTATCGGGTGATATTGATTAGGCTTCGCTGGCATGAATCGAACTCCTGTCACGTTCGGATGAAGCCCAGATCTAACCGGCACCAGAACACCCCCACTCCCTTTGGAAGCAGTACCAGTAACGCCTCGCGTCGCGGCTGGCAATCGCACGGACTGTCCATCCACCTGTGTCCGAATATACTGTCTGGGCCGCGCCCCCAGAGATCCCCCTCGCGCCCAGTTTAAGGCAGCCTTCGGTGCCCGGATGGTGCTGCGGATGGCGATACTCGAGGCAGCACGAGGCATCGACGGGGCATGAGCTGCGGTGATCCGGTTGGCAAGGTTCGTAAGCCCTTGCGTCACGCCAGCCCCCGTACCCCCCAGCTTCCCGAAGATGCCTCCGGCAAGCGTGCCGATTCCCGTGCTGACTCCGAATCCCGCCCAGCTGAGGCTCCCGCGTCCGTCGTCGCCGATCACACCATAGGCTGCAGCCGCGCCCGCAGCTCCGGCAGCCATGCTGGTACCGAGCGTGGTGGCCGCGCCTGCCAGGACTCCCGCGCACACGCCCGCTGTGGCGGCGATGCACGCAGCGGCACCTGTGACGACGGCGGCTCCGACGACCACCGACACTCCCACCGACGCATACGTGCGCCAGTTGTCCTGGACGTGGTTCGTCACGTTCGAGGCGGTGTCCTTGACCCAGTTGCCTGCGCTCTCGGCCCAGCTGGGCCAGTAGCCGAGAACATCAGTGGTCGTGAGAGGGTCGCCGAGCACGTAGGCGTACCGGTTGAGCGTCTGAGGCTGGTGCAGCAGCCCGCCCCAGGCGTCGGGGGTCGTGAAGCTCGCTGAGGTGGGATCGTAGGTGCGGGCGTAGAAGCTCACGGTCCCGAGAGCAGCGTCTGTCTGCTCGCCGGTGTAGCCCACCCGAGTGCCCCAACCGGCCGTGTGGAACAACTGCCCACCCCACGCGTTCCAGCTGCTCGTCTGCGTGATCGCTCCGGCCGCTCCGACCTGCGCGATGCTGGAGTCCAGCGCGTCACCCAGGATCCAGGACCCCGTGCCCGTCGCAGTGCCTGACTGAGCGGTGAGGGTTCCCATCGGGTTGTAGGCGTAGCTGGTCACCCCGTGCTCGGCGTCACTGCGCCCGGAGACCGTCAGGTCGTCCCAGGTCTGGGTGGCCGTCCGGTCAGAGAGTGCTGTGACGAGGTGCTCGCTCACCCGGCGACCGAGGGCGTCGTAGGAATAGGTGAGATCGAGCTCCGGCGAGTCGACCGTGGACAACCGCCCGCTGCCGTCGTAGCCGGTCGTCGTCGTGGTCGGCGGACCCTCAGGTGCCGTGAGGTCGTGAGCGGTCTCGGAGGTCCGGTTACCGGCCTTGTCGTAGGAGTACTCCACGCTCGCGACGGGGGTTCCGCCGGAAGTAGTCGTCGCCCCGGTGATCTGGTTCGCGCTGTTGAAGGTCGCCGCTGTGGCGACGGACTGATCGCCCTCCACCCTCGTGGACTGGACCCGGTTCCCCGCCGCGTCCCAGGCGTACGTCTCCTCGGTCGTCGACGTCGTGACCTCCACGCCCGGGGTCGTGGACCCGCTGCCTGCGATCAATGCGCACCCCGGAGCACCGAGCAGAGCCGCAGCACTCAGGGGTCGCACGCCAGGCTGCGTGGGCGTCGACTGCTCGACGACCGTGGTCGTCCCGGTCAGGCGTCCCATCGGGTCGTAGGTCGCAGTCAGCGCCTCCGAGAAGATCGTGTCCGCGCCGGTCCGGCTGGCAGCCGTGTCGGTGCGGTCTGTCGTGGCCACCTGACCATCTGCCGTGTAGGTGTACGCCAGCGCGATGGTGTCGATGCCGGGGGTGGAGCCTGTCCCTGGCAGCGACCTCTCGTCGAGGTAGTCCGCGGCAGGCACGCAGCTGACCGGTCCCCCGGTAGTCGGGCTCGCACCCATCGTCACCGCAGCAGACGGGACCGCCGGGGCGGCTGCGTGGGTGATCGACGTGGGACGGCCGAGCGCGTCACGCTCGTAGGTGGTGACGACGTCGGCTGCTGCACCGAGGGACGTGCGCGTGATCGACTCCAGCTGGGCTGCGGGGTCCAGCACGTAGCTCTCGACACCCAGCGCGGTCGTGGTGGACGCCGGGTACCCGGCCTCGTCGTAGGTGTAGGTGACCTCGCTGGAGTCGGCGAGAGTCTTGGCCGCGACCCTCCCGGCAGCGGTGTAGCGCGTGCTGATGGTCCCAGCCACGGTCTGCTCGCCGGTGACCCGGCCGGCAGCGTCGTAGGTCCACCCGGTCTCGCCCGTCGGGTCTGTCGTCGAGACGAGGTTGCCCAGCGCGTCGTAGGTGAAGTCCTCGGTGCGGTCGGCGAGGCCCGGCGCTGTGACGGTCCGTCGGCTGACCTGTCCGCCCGCCGTGTACTCCACGGCTGTCGACCGTCCGTCGGGATCGAGGATCTCGGCGAGCCGACCCGCGTCGTCGTAGGTGTACGCCTCCACTGCCCCGAGAGAGTTGGTCGCTGATGCCAGGCGCCCGCCCGGGGTGAACTCGTCAGCGGTGACCTGCCCGAGCGGGTCGACGGTCTCGACGAGCTCTCCGGTCGGTGAGTACCGGTAGGTCGTGCGGGCGTCGGCGTCCACCGAGGACTCCAGGTCCGCGTCGGCACCGGCGACGACCTCGACAAGCTGGCCGGCCGGGTCATACCCATAGCTGGTCGCCGACCCTGACGGTGCCTGGGTCCCGGTCTGACGCCCTGCCCCGTCCCAGGTGTAGGTCGTGGTCTCGCCCAGCGCGTCGGTGACCGCCACAGGGTTCGAGACCGCGTCGTAGGCGATCGTCGTGACCTGCCCGAGAGGGTCGGTCTCTGAGACCGCCCGCCCCACGAGGTCGTAGCTGGTGGTCCAGGCGGCTCCGTGGGCGTCGGTCTCTCTTACCGTCCGCCCGGCCCAGTCCACCTCCAGGTCTGTGCGCACGGCGTCAGCGTCCGTGACGGCCACGACGTGGCCGTCGGGGTCGTGGGAGTAGGTCGTTGCCGCACCAGAGGCGTCGAGCGTCTCGAGCAGCTGACCCGCGGCGTCGTAGGCGTTCGTGGTCGTAGCACCCGCGGCATCGGTGGTGCCGACCAGCTGCCCGGCCTCGTCCCAGGTGAACAGTGTCGTGGCGCCATCAGGGTCCGTGGAGGAGACCAGCTGCGACAGCTCGTCGTAGACGAGCGTGGTCTCGCCGCCCTGCCCGTCCTGGACTGCGGTCAGGTTCCCCGCCGCGTCGTAGGTGTACTGCGTGACGACGCCGTCCTGGTCGCTGACAGCGGCCACCCGCCCGGCGTCGTCATAGGCGTAGGTGGCGACCCCTCCGGCGGGGCCGGTCTGTTCGAGCACCCGCCCCACCGGGTCGAGAGTGGTCGCCCACTCTCCCCCGAGCGGGTCGACGACGGCCACAGCACGGTGGGCTGCATCGAGTGTGTACGCCGTGACCGCGCCCATCGGGTCGGTCTGAGACGTCACCGCGTCCTCACGGTTGTACGTCAGACGCTCCGTCGCCCCTTCGGCGTCGGTGACGCCCACCAGGTGGGCAAGGCTGTCCCACTCGAGCGTCATGACTCCGCCCAGAGGGTCGGTGATGCTCGTCGTCAGGCCCACAGCGTTGTAGGCGTAGCGGGTCACACCGCCGTCGGGAGACGTCTCCGAGATCAGGCGACCTGCCGAGTCGTAGGCCCACGTCGTCGTCGCCCCTGCCTGCGTGGTCGTCGACGTCAGGCGGTTCCCTGCGTCATAGGTGTGCGTCGTGACCCGCCCCAGCGGGTCTGTCTCAGTGAGCAGGTTCCCTCGCTCGTCCCAGGTGAACGCTGTGACCGCCCCGAGCGGGTCGCTCGACGACAGGAGGTTCCCGCCCGCGTCGTAGGCGAAGGTCGACGCGGGTTGGTCTCCCACCTGGGTGGCGACGACCCGCCCGGCGCTGTCGCGCTCGACCACGGTGGAGACCGACCCTGTCGGCGCTGGTTCGCTGACCCGGACGAGCCGTCCCGCCGGGTCGTACGTCATCTCTGTCACAGCGCCGTCGGGGCCGGTGACCTTGAGCGGCCGGCCGGCTGCGTCCAGCGCGAGCGAGGTCGTCGACCCGTCCGGGTCGGTCACGGCTGTCACAGCGTCCAGGTCACCGAAGGTGAACGTCGTCGTCGCGCCGAGGGGGTCGGTCGAGCTGGTGACTCGTGACCGTCCGTCCACGCCGTAGGTCCACGCCGACCCTTCGGCGTCGGTGTAGACGGTCGACCCTGGGCTGTACGTGAACGTCCGGACGTTGCCCTGAGCGTCGCTCTGCGCACTCACCCGGCTCTGATCGTCGTAGGTGTTGGTCTGGTAGGTCACCCCGGACTCGTCGACCCCGGTCACGATCATTCCCGCCCCGTCGTACCCGAAGGACTGGGACCGCCCGTCCGGACCGGTGACGGTGGTCAGGTTCCATGCCCCGTCATAGGTGAGAGACCACGTCCGCCCGTCAGGCGCGCTCAGTCCCGTGACCAGACCCTCTCCGTTGCTCTGCACAGAGACGACCTGGTTGCCAGGCAGCGTCACCTGTGTCAAAGCCCTGAACAGCGGGTCTCCGGTCAGCGGCGCGTAGGCCAGGGTCGTCACTGCCCCGGAAGCCTCTCTGATCTCTACGAGGTCGCCCACCCCCTCCGGGTGAGAGGTGTCGAAGACCCACGTGTCACCGTCGTCGAGGACGAGGCTGAGACGCCCCCCGCCGTCCGCGTGGAGACGCGCACCGTGGTTGGCGTCGGCGGCGAAGCCCCCCACCCCGTCCGGGGTGAAGGTGTAGGACGCGCCGTCACCGCGCACGACCATGGCTGACCCGTCGGCGAAGCGCTGCGCCCGGGCCGACAGGGTGCTCGACCATCCGCGGCCGAACCGAGACACGCGATCATCGAGCCCGTTGTGCACCAATGCGGTCTGAGAGGACTGCCCAGCGGGCCCCGAGGTGGTGAACAGGTCGAGCAGCGTCACCAAGTTCCCGGTCGCGAGGTTGATCGGGTCCCCGCCATAGGCGGCATAGTTCTTGAACCCGAGCTGCATCCAGGCTGAGATCTGGTCCGAGGTCGGTGGCGCGGGCCAGCCGCCACCACGGTCTGGGTCCGTGCAGTTGAAGCCCTGAGACTCGAGGTACCGCCCCATCGAGACGAAGACACCGTCGACGATCGAGCTGAACCCGGCGTCGATCACCGGCCTGTCGAAGTTGTGGTCCAGGTACAACGTCTCGAGGTGCATGAGAGCACCGGGGACGCCCGCAAAGTCGTCGTAGGGGAGCATCGGACGCTCGGTCGGGGTCGCCGGCCGCCCCGTGTAAACCGGCAAGGTGTCCAAGGTGGAGCCGGCCAGCCCCACGTCCGCGGGACCTCCGCGGGAGTACACCTTCGAACCACCGTTCCCGATGGTTCCCCACGGGCTGCCGAGGGCAGCGTCGAAGGCCAGCGTCGTGGTCAGCACAGGGTCGTGAGCCGTCGCCATACCTGCACGGACGCTCTGGTCGAGCATCGGCACCGAGGTGTCGGTGCGCGTGACGACCACGTCGGCGAGGCACTGCTGCGTGAGCTTCGCCGCCACCTGGTTCGCGAGAGCGACGTTGTAGGCCAGCTCGGTGGCTGGGCCCCCCGGTCCGCTCGTGTGCGCGATGTCGTTGTCCGGGTCGAGCACGACCCGCGGACCGACCTCTGGGACGTCACGGTCTCCGATGACCACGAACTGCGACAGGTGGTCCACGTGCACCACCACCACGCCCCGAGCAGCGTCCAGGTAGGAGGGCAGCATCGTCCAGGGCTCGCTCGCGTCCTCGCGGGTGAGGACGCGGACAGATCCTGCGTCGAGCCCGGAGACCTCGGCCTCGGGCACGGGGATCTCGATCGACACCCCGGCACCACACCGTCCTCCACGAGCGGGGTCTCCTCTGTCGGGACGGTGTCCCAGCCAGACCCGTCTGCCGCCGGAGTCGTCCCTATCGGAGCGCCATCAGGTCCTTCGCCAGGCACTGGCCACCCGCCGCCGGCGGCCGCAGCACGTCTGCTGAGCGGAGCGGAGACCGCGCCAGGCGCGCCCAGCACCTGACCTCCGGTACCGCCGCCCGCCTGCGTGACGTTGTCCGCGCCTGCGGCAGCGAGACCCGAGACCGTACCGGGGAAGACCGTCACGTGGTCCCCGTCACCTGTCGTCGCGCTCACGTCGAAGACCGGACCGACAGCGACACCCCCGCTCGAGACAGCGGCCTCGTCAGCCACGTCTGCCGAGAGTCGGTCGACTCTCACGTCGAGGACCTCTTCGATCTGCGACCCCGAGAAGGTCACGGAGATCTCCGGCGAGACCAGCACGCTCTCCTCACCCGGGGAGATCGTCCCCGTCGAGAGCTCGACGGGTGCCTCGTCGGCCGGGTCGTCCGCGGCCGTCAGGGGCGTGACCGCCGGTACCGTCGCGGCGACCCGCGCTCTGGCGTGAGCCCACGCCGCAGGCGAGGCGACCGGCTCCGCAGCCTCTGCCACCAGAGGTGTGCTCAACCCCGTGCAGACCAGCGCACTGGCTAGCGCACCCACGAGTCCCTCCCTGAGGAGGTTCCCCCACGGGGTACCTCTCGTCGTCCAGCTGCTCACAGCTCTGCTCCCTCGTCACGTGACGTCGATCGGGTGCCACTCGCACCCTGTGCTGCAAGGCCCAGGCCGAGAAGACCCAGCGCGGCGGACAACCACAGGCCCACGGCTGCTCCTGTCGCAGCGAGCCCCGACCCTCCGGTCGGCTGCTTCTCCAGGCACCGCGCCAGCTCTGCGGCGTCGGAGACCCCGTTGGCGTTGAAGTCCTCGGTCCCCGTGGCGGTGACCGCGTCCCCGACGATCACGGCTTCGACCCAGCTCGCGATCCCGTCCCCGTCGACGTCCCCGTGCAGCGTCTCCGTCGAGCACCCCGTGTCGCCGCACAAGACCTGTCCGACGAAGTCCGGTATGCCGTCACCGTCGCTGTCCAGGGCGCTCACGGCGCAGGTGGGGCCGCCGCAGGCGAGCTGTTCCACCCAGTCGGCGATCCCGTCACCGTCGGCGTCGTCCCACGGCTGCGCGCACGTCGCACCACCGCAGATCGCGTCCTCGACGACGTCCGCGACGCCGTCGACGTCGACGTCCGCCCATCCCCGGCGATCGATCAGCCCTGTCCCGTCGAACCGGATGGCCCCGTCAGCGGGCCCTGCGGTGGGCACGCGCGCACCGACGTCCATCGAGGCCGTCAGGTTGGCCACCTCGTCCGCTGGTCCGGTCCGCCCGGTCGCCTGCGCCGGCCAGCACGCGACGACACCCACCACCCCGACGAGGAACAGGAGAAGACCAGCCCTCGTCCGCCGCCGGGCGCTGGTGAGGAGGCCTCTGCCCTGCCCCGGGGTGGATGTGCTGCGCTGAGACGGTGCTGAACTCGACACACTCGACAGATGACTCACACGGCTCCGAAATTCTCGTACAGGATCTATGCCCTAAAGCGACGTTCGGGAGCGTAACAGTAGTTTCTCCACCTGTCGTAGGACCAGAGGTCTGCACCGAGCCCGTGGTTACCGCCCTCGCCTCGGAGATGCTGTGCGGCAGGAGCGGGACGCCGGACAGCGCTCGAGGCGACCCCGGGTGCCGTCTCTCGCCAGTCGTGCAAAAGTCGTGCCATGACGACGAACCGCGACCTCACCCGGCAGATCTCCGTCCTCGTGCTCGCAGTGGTCGCGATCTTCGGGGCGGCCTGGGGTGCCGGAGCCTTCGGCGGCACCCCCACTTCTGAGGCCGCCGACGGCGCGCTGTCCGCCAGCGCCACCCCCGTCGCCCCCGGGACCACCGCCTTCTCGATCTGGTCGGTGATCTATCTCGGGCTCGTCGCCTATGCCGTGTGGCAGGCACTCCCCGCGCAGCGCGAGTCCGCCCGCCAGCGGTCGATGGGCTGGCTCGCTGCGCTCTCCATACTGCTCAACGCCGGGTGGCTGCTCGTGGTGCAGGCCGGGTCGGTGTGGGCGAGCGTCGTCGTCATGGCGGCGCTGCTCACCACGCTCGTCATGATCCTCGAGCGGATGCGGGCGACTACCTCGTCGTCGCTCGTCGAGACGGTTCTCGTCGACGGCACCTTCGGGCTCTACCTCGGCTGGGTGACCGTCGCCGCGATCGCGAACGTCACCGCCGCGCTCAAGACCGCCGAGCCGGGTGACCTCGGCCTCGGTGCGACAGGCTGGCCTGTGGTCCTCCTGGTCGTCGCGGCGCTCATCGCCGTCGGCTTCGCCGTGCACACCGGCGGGCGCCTCACCATCAACCTCGCGATGGCCTGGGGGCTCGCCTGGATCGCGGCGGCTCGCTGGGAGGGTCCGCTCGAGGACTCGACCGTCGCGCCGGTGGCTGCCGCTGCCGCCGCGGTCGCGCTGCTGTCCGCCGTCGTCGTCAGGCTGCGCCAGCGGGCCTGACGTGCCACACCCGGTGCCGCACACCACACCGCTCCGGGTCCCCTGTCCGCCGATCTTCGTCGCCCCGTCTGGAAAGATGGTCAGGTGACTGCACACGACGCCGACGGCCTCTTCGACCTCCCCCCGGGAACGCGTCGACCGACGGCCCGCGTGGTCCTCATGACCGGCGCGTCAGGGTCGGGGAAGTCCAGCCTGGTCCGCCGGCTCGGTCTGCCGTCGATCCAGCTCGACGACTTCTACCACGACCACGACCACCCGGACATGCCCAGGCGCTTCGGCATCGCCGACTGGGACTCCCCCGCGAGCTGGGACGCCGACGACGCCCTCCGCGCCCTGGTCGAGCTCTGCACGACAGGCCACGCCGACCTGCCGATCTACGACATCCCCACGTCGACCCGCACCGGCACCACGCACGCTGACGTCACCGGCGCACGGGTGATCGTGGCCGAGGGGATCTTCGCCTCGGAGCTCGTCGCCGCCTGCCGTGCCGAGGGCATCCTCGCCGACGCCGTCTGCATCACGCGACCCCGACTGGTGACCTTCTGGTTCCGCCTCCTGCGCGACCTGGGCGAGTCTCGCAAGCCTCCGCTCACCCTCGTGCGACGCGGCTGGGGGCTCATGCGTGACGAGCCCGGGTTCGTCCGCCGCTGGACCTCGCAGGGCTGCCGGGCCGTGCGCGTCGCCCAGGCCGAGAAGGAGATCCGCGCGCTCGCGGCAGCCTGACCTCAGACGCACGAAGGCCCCCGGACCTCACGGTCCGGGGGCCTTCGTGGCGCTGTGGGCGGGCGATCCGGCTCAGCCGGTCCCCCGCCTCAGCGGTCGACGATCAGGCAGGGTCGGCAGCGGCCGCGGTCCCACCTGTCGGCGGGAGGTCGTTCAGCCCGACGGGGGCGTCCGACCCGCCGGTCACCGCGGCGGCAGCCACGACGACGGCGTCACGCTTGTGCAGGTTCTTCGGGACCCCGCGGAACGTGAACTCGCCCAGCAGACCTTCGCCCTCGGCGTCGACGAGGATCATCTCGCCACCCTTGATGTCGCCGAAGAGGATCTTCTCGGAGAGGACGTCCTCGATCTCGCGCTGGATCGCGCGGCGCAGAGGCCGTGCACCCAGGACCGGGTCGTATCCCTTCTCGGAGAGGAGGATCTTCGCGGCGGGCGTGAGCTCGATGCCCATGTCCTTGTCGCGCAGACGTCCGTCGAGCTTCGCGATCATGAGGTCGACGATCTTGACGATCTCGTCCTGCGTGAGCTGCGGGAACACGATGGTGTCGTCCACACGGTTGAGGAACTCGGGGCGGAAGTGCTGCTTGAGCTCTTCGTTGACCTTGGCCTTCATGCGCTCGTAGCTCGTCACGGTGTCGCCGCCGGCGTTGAAGCCGGTCTGGACGCCCTTGGCGATGTCACGGGTACCGAGGTTCGTGGTCATGATGATCACGGTGTTCTTGAAGTCGACCATGCGGCCCTGCGAGTCGGTCAGTCGACCGTCCTCGAGGATCTGCAGGAGCGAGTTGAAGATGTCCGCGTGAGCCTTCTCGACCTCGTCGAAGAGGACCACGGAGAAGGGCTTGCGACGCACCTTCTCGGTCAGCTGACCACCTTCGTCGTAGCCGACGTAGCCGGGAGGCGAGCCGAAGAGGCGCGACACCGTGTGCTTCTCCGAGAACTCCGACATGTCGAGCTGGATGAGCGCGTCCTCGTCCCCGAAGAGGAACTCGGCGAGAGCCTTGGCGAGCTCGGTCTTACCGACACCTGTCGGACCGGCGAAGATGAACGAGCCACCGGGACGCTTCGGGTCCTTGAGACCGGCACGCGTGCGACGGATCGCCTGCGACAGGCCCTTGATGGCGATGTCCTGACCGACGACGCGCTTGTGCAGCTCGTCCTCCATCTTCAGCAGACGCGAGGACTCCTCCTCGGTGAGCTTGAAGACCGGGATACCGGTCGACATGGCCAGCACCTCGGCGATGAGCTCTTCGTCCACCTCTGCGACGGTGTCGAGGTCGCCCGACTTCCAGGCCTTCTCCTTGTCGGCGCGCTGCTGCGTGAGCTGCTTCTCGGTGTCACGCAGACCAGCGGCCTTCTCGAAGTCCTGCTCGTCGATGGCCGACTCCTTGTTGCGGCGGGCCTCGGCGATCTGCTCGTCGAGCTCGCGCAGCTCCGGCGGAGCAGTCATGCGGCGGATGCGCAGACGCGCGCCTGCCTCGTCGACGAGGTCGATGGCCTTGTCGGGGAGGAAGCGGTCGTTGACGTACCGGTCGGCGAGGGTCGCCGCCGCGACGAGCGCGGAGTCCGTGATCGAGACACGGTGGTGCGCCTCGTAGCGGTCGCGTAGACCCTTGAGGATCTCGATCGCGTGCGGGAGGGACGGCTCGGCCACCTGGACCGGCTGGAACCGGCGCTCGAGGGCTGCGTCCTTCTCGATGTGCTTGCGGTACTCGTCGAGGGTCGTGGCTCCGATGGTCTGGAGCTCCCCGCGGGCGAGCATCGGCTTGAGGATCGACGCGGCGTCGATCGCGCCCTCTGCGGCACCGGCCCCGACGAGTGTGTGGATCTCGTCGATGAACAGGATGATGTCGCCGCGGGTGCGGATCTCCTTGAGGACCTTCTTCAGGCGCTCCTCGAAGTCACCGCGGTAGCGCGACCCGGCGACGAGCGAGCCGAGGTCGAGCGTGTAGAGCTGCTTGTCCTTGAGCGTCTCGGGGACGTCGCCGGAGACGATGTCCTGCGCGAGGCCCTCGACGACGGCGGTCTTGCCGACGCCAGGCTCACCGATGAGCACCGGGTTGTTCTTGGTGCGTCGGCTGAGGACCTGCATGACGCGCTCGATCTCCTTGGCTCGACCGATGACCGGGTCGAGCTTGCCCTCGCGGGCAGCCTGGG
This sequence comes from Sanguibacter biliveldensis, assembly GCF_033798665.1. Lineage (NCBI taxonomy): Bacteria > Bacillati > Actinomycetota > Actinomycetes > Micrococcales > Sanguibacteraceae > Sanguibacter > Sanguibacter biliveldensis. Next base: position 544,112 of record NZ_CP138359.1, on the reverse strand, counting down.
TCAGGTTGCGGCCGAACTGGTCGAGCACGGCTGAGCCGGCCGGGGTGCCCTCGGCAGGGGCGCCCGAGGCGACGGGCTCCTTGCCCTGGTAGCCCGAGAGCAGCTGGATGACCTGCTGGCGCACGCGGTTGAGGTCGGCGCCCAGCTTCGTGAGGACCTGGGCTGCGACGCCCTCGCCCTCACGGATCAGGCCGAGCAGGATGTGCTCGGTGCCGATGTAGTTGTGGCCGAGCTGCAGCGCCTCGCGCAGGGACAGCTCGAGCACCTTCTTGGCGCGCGGCGTGAAGGGGATGTGACCCGACGGGGCCTGCTGGCCCTCGCCGATGATCTCGGTGACCTGTGACCGCACGGCGTCGAGGGAGATACCCAAGGACTCCAGGGCCTTCGCTGCGACACCCTCGCCCTCGTGGATGAGGCCGAGCAGGATGTGTTCGGTCCCGATGTAGTTGTGGTTGAGCATCCGTGCCTCTTCTTGGGCAAGGACGACCACCCGACGGGCTCGGTCGGTGAATCTCTCGAACATGTGCGCTCCTCACAGGTGCGGGCCGGAACTGGAGGGTTCCCAGACCTGACCGCACCGACTCTAGTAGGCAGGAACCGGTGAGTCTCGCTCGATATGCCGTTGTTCGCCGCAGGCGTGAAAACGCAGGGTGGTGCTCGGCGGGCTCCGTGACAGGCTCGGTGACCGGCGACGAGAGGTGGCACGGGGGCACGGCTTCGCGGGAGGATGCTGTCACCAGCACAGTCAGGCCCGAGGGCCGCCCCTGCTCCGCCCCGTGCGCAGCCCCGGCGTCTCGTCCAGAGAGCCTGACCCGCCCGCACCACCGAGGAGCCTCATGACCGAGCCAGCCCAGACCGAGAACGCGGTCGTCGCCTTCGTCAAGCAGCGGTGGCTCAGCATCCTGCTCGTGGTGCTGGCCGTCGTGTTCATCCTGCAGAACCGCGGCGAGACGACCATCCACGTGCTGTGGATGACTGTGAACTCTCCGCTGTGGCTCTTCCTCGCGTTGATGTTCCTCGCGGGGATCGTCGCCGGTGCGTTCTACAGGCGCCGCAAGAAGAGGTAGGTGCCCCGGGCGGCAGCCTGCAGACCCGGAGCCCGCACCCTCTCAGGACGCCCACGAACCACACCCCCGCACGCACCAGGCCACCACCCGACGTCGGGTGGTGGCCTGGTGCGTGAGGCGCCCGTCCGGTCACCGTCCCCGGATCGGGGGCGGCGGCCGACGCCGGTGGACGTCAGCGCCCGCGGAACGCCCGGTACCGCTCGATGAGCGCGTCGGTCGACGCGTCGGAGTCCTTGGCCGGCGCCTCGCTCGAGGTGAGCTTCGGGGCGAGCTGGTTGGCCATGACCTTGCCGAGCTCGACGCCCCACTGGTCGAAGGCGTTGATGCCCCACACCACAGACTGCGTGAACGTGATGTGCTCGTACAGGGCCACGAGCTGGCCGAGCACCGACGGCGTGAGCTTCTCGGCGAGGATCGTGCTCGTAGGGCGGTTGCCGGGCATCACCTTGTGGTGGACGATCTCGGCCGGCGTGCCGTCTGCTGCGACCTCCTCGGCCGTCTTGCCGAAGGCGAGCGCCGCCGTCTGGGCGAAGAAGTTCGACATGAAGAGGTCGTGCATCTCGCCGAGGTCGTGGTTGGGAAGCGCGAAGCCGATGAAGTCGGCCGGGGTCATCTTCGTGCCCTGGTGCAGCAGCTGGTAGAAGGCGTGCTGGCCGTTGGTGCCGGGCTCGCCCCAGAAGATCTCGCCGGTCTGGCCCGCGAAGCCGCCAGCCGTCGCGTCGGTGACCGGGGTGCCGTCCAGGCGCACGGACTTGCCGTTGGACTCCATGGTCAGCTGCTGGAGGTAGGCCGGGAAGCGGTTGAGGTACTGGCTGTAGGGCAGGACGGCGTGGCTGCCGGTGCCGAAGAAGTTATTGTACCAGACGTTGAGCAGCCCCATGAGGACGGGCACGTTCTGGGCGAAGGGCGTCGTGCGGAAGTGCTCGTCCATCTGGTGGAAGCCGTCGAGCATCTGGCGGAAGCCGTCGGCGCCGATCGAGAGCATGAGGGCCAGGCCCACGGCGGAGTCGAAGGAGTAGCGTCCGCCGACCCAGTCCCAGAACCCGAACATGTTCGCGGTGTCGATGCCGAAGTCGGCGACCTTCTCGGCGTTGGTCGAGACGGCCACGAAGTGCTTGGCGACAGCCGACTCGTCACCGGCGTAGGCCTCGACCAGCCACTGGCGGGCGGTGCGGGCGTTGGTCAGGGTCTCCTGCGTGCCGAAGGTCTTGGACGCGACGATGAACAGGGTGCTCTCGAAGTCGACGCCGTGGACCTTCTCGTACACGTCGGTCGGGTCGATGTTCGACACGAAGCGGCACTCGATGCCGCGGTCCGCGTAGTCGCGCAGCGCCTCGTAGGCCATGACAGGGCCGAGGTCCGAGCCACCGATGCCGATGTTGACGACCGTCGTGATCTTCTTGCCCGAGTGCCCGGTCCAGGCACCGGAGCGCACCTTCTCGGAGAACTCGGCCATGCGGTCGAGGACCTCGTGCACGTCGGCCACGACGTCCTGGCCGTCGACCACGAGCGACGCGTCGCGCGGCAGGCGCAGCGCCGTGTGCAGCACGGCACGGTCCTCGGTGAGGTTGATGTGCTCGCCCGCGAACATCGCGGCGATCTTCTCGGCCAGCCCGGCCTCCTCCGCGAGCGCGACGAGCGCCTCGACGGTCGAGTCGGTGACGAGGTGCTTGGAGTAGTCGAGGTGCAGCTCGACGGCGTCGGCGGTCAGGCGCGTGCCGCGCTCCGGGTCGGCGGCGAAGAGCTCACGGAGCGTCGTCGCGGCGAGGGTCTGGTGCTCGTCGCGCAGCGCGCTCCAGGCAGCCGTTCCGGAGAGGTCGTATGAAGCCACGGGGCAACACCCTTCAGGTCGAGTCGGTCGCGACGGTCGTCCGTCGGCAGGTCCACCTCCAGACACTAGTCGCTCGTCGACGGGCCCCGCAGGGCCGTGGGTCCTGCGTCGCTGTGGCCTCGAGCGCTCGGCCGTCGCTCCGCTCAGGCCCGTCTCCTGCTGGCGCTCAGCACTGCGCCCCCGGTCCGGTCCGGAGACCGTGGGGTCAGGAGATCCAGCGCTCGAGCGGGATCGTCCCGGTCCGTCCGTCGGGGAGGAGCGCCCAGGCGATGACGTAGACCCACAGGCTGAGACCTGCGAGCAGCACGAGGGCGACGAGGATCAGGCGCATGGCACCCGAGCTGATGCCGAGCTTCTCGGCGAAGGCTGCCGCGACGCCGCCGAGGACGCGGTCCTGGGCGGGGCGGACGATCCCGAGCCTGCGGGTCCAGGCGAAGAACCGCTGGGTGAGGGTCGGGGTGGGGACGCTGTCGGCGCCGGGCTTCTGGGTGGGTCCTGCGGACCAGTCTGTGCTCATGCCTGCAAGTCTTCCGCGGAGAGGGTGCCACGCCCATCCGGCATCCCCCTGGTCCGACCCGGATCCTCCGGGCGTGGTCCTCAGGGTGGGCGGGACGCGCCGACCGTCCGGCGCGTCCCACGTCGGACCTCCGCGGCGCGGACCTCCGGGAGCGATCACCTCTCGGACCCGGGGCTGCCCAGCGCCGGGCCGCGACACCGCGCAGATGGGATGATGGGAGTGCCCTCGACGCGGGCGCCCACCCGGGCCGCCTGCCCTCCCCGATCTCGGAGACCTGCCGCACCATGACCGTCTCGCACCAGCTCCACGTCGTGATCGACCGCATCACCGGGGACGTCGTCGTCCCCCTCGGGGTCTGGGAGGACCCCGAGGCCGCTGCCGAGGAGATCGCCGAGCACGACCCTGCCCAGCCCGGGCGCTACGAGGTGCGGATCGTGCTCGACGGCGAGGGCCTCACCGACGAGTCCTTCGCGACGGCCGAGCACGGGCCGTCGGTCATCCCGGTCTCGCCGATCGCGACCCTCGTCGACGGCACGCTGCTCACCGAAGAGTTCTTCCTCAAGGTGGCGGGTGCCCGGTGCACCTTCACGAGCGAGGACGGCACGGTCTGCGACGCGCCGATCCTCACGGACAAGACGACCTCGGTCACGCCCGTCGACGACGTGTTCGTCCCTGCCGACGTGTGGGCCGGCTGGAACGCGGACCGCTGCACGGAGCACCTGACGGCCTGAGGCAGGCGGACGGCCCACGGGTCCTGCTGGTCCCTCGCCCTCCCCTCACGACCGTCCCCCGGTTGCCCCACTGGCTGGCGCATGCAACTATCTACAGAGCGCGTGCAACTAACCGCGCCAGCAAGCGACCGTGTGTCGCAGCCTCCCGAGGCTGCCCCGCCGACCAGCGAAGGACACCCCATGACTCAGCAGATCCCCACAGTCACGCTCAACAACGGCATCGAGATGCCCCGCCTCGGCTTCGGCGTCTTCCAGGTGCCCGACGACGAGACCCGCGCCGCGGTCTCGACAGCCCTCGAGGCCGGGTACCGCAGCATCGACACAGCAGCCGTCTACGGCAACGAGCGCGGCACCGGCCAGGCTCTCGCCGACTCCGGCATCGCCCGCGACGAGCTCTTCGTCACCACCAAGCTGTGGAACTCCGAGCAGGGCTACGACTCGACCCTCGCCGCCTTCGACGCGAGCCTCGAGAAGCTCGGCCTCGACCACGTGGACCTCTACCTCATCCACTGGCCCACCCCCGCCAAGGACACCTACCTCGACACGTGGCGTGCCTTCGAGGAGATCTACGCCTCGGGCCGCGCCCGGGCGATCGGCGTCTCGAACTTCCTCCCCGAGCACCTCGAGCGGGTCGTCGCCGCAGGGGGCACGGTCCCGGCCGTCAACCAGGTCGAGCTGCACCCCGCGCTGCAGCAGCGCGACATCCAGGCCGCGAACGCCGCCCACGGTGTGGTCACCGAGGCCTGGAGCCCGCTCGCCCAGGGCGGCGCGCTGCTCTCCGAGGAGCCCATCACCGCGATCGCCGACCGTCTCGGGCGCTCCCCTGCGCAGGTCGTGCTCCGCTGGCACCTGCAGCAGGGCCGCGTCGTGATCCCCAAGTCGGTCACGCCCTCGCGCATCGCGGAGAACATCGCACTTTTCGACTTCGAGCTCACCGGCGACGACCTCGCCGCGATCGACGGTCTCGAGCGTGACGGCCGGGTCGGGCCGCACCCGACCGAGGTGAATTGACCTCGGTCCTGAGACGACCGCACGGCCCGTTCGGTGCCTCTCGCACCGTCCGGGCCGTCTCGCGTCCTAGGCCCTGTAGACCTCGACCACCTGCGCGCCGATGACGTCGACGTCGAAGCGCCCAGCGTGCTCGACCTGGCGTGCGCTCGCCGCGGCCCGGGCCGCGGCGTCGCCGACGTACCGCGCGAGCAGCGCGGCGAAGGCCTCGGTGTCGGTCGCGTCGACCAGCTGGTCCTCGAGACCCTCCATGACGGTCCGGTACCCCGGGTTGTCACCGGCCAGCACCACCCCACGGCTCGCGGCGAGCGCCTCGACGACGCTGATGCCGAAGCTCTCGCCGCCTGTCGAGGGCAGCGCGACGACGTCGGCCCCAGCCAGCAGGGCCGCCTTGTCGGCCTCGTCGACAAACCCGATGAACTCGACGCCGTCGAGACCAGCCGTGCGCACGAATGCCTCGAGCTCGTCACGCAGGGGACCGTTGCCGCCGATCACGACCTCGACGGGCACCTGGGTGAGCGACCGGGCCCGGGCGACGGCGCGCAACAGCTCACCGGCCCCCTTGCGCTCGACGAGACGACCGAGGAACACGATCCGGACCGGCGCGTCCTCGGCCGGCTGCCAGCCGTCGAGCTCGGCGTCGCGCGCCCGCGTGAACCGCGTGACGTCGACGGGGTTGCCGATGACCACGGGGTCGACCCCGAGCGCCTCGGCGGCGAAGGCCGCGGCCGGCGTCGACACGGCGATCACCCGGGAGAAGCGCCGCAGCTGGCGTCGTTGGACCAGCCCGAGGCCGCGCGCACCCCACCGGGTGAGCCAGGTCCACGGGAGGATGTGGAAGGTCCCGACGACAGCCGTCCCGGCACGAGCGCGCGAGACGACACGTCCGGCGAGCAGCGGGCTGTACGGCATGTTCACGTGCAGCACGTCGAAGTCGACCTCGTCGAGCAGCGCCTCCACCCCACGGGCCGGGGCGGGCAGCGGGATGCCGAGCCTGTTGCCGTTGAACCGCAGCCGCAGGTTCTTCGCGAGGGAGTGCATGCGCGGCCGGTCCGTGCGGACCGTGGTGCTCGTGAGGTAGTGGACCGTGTGCCCCTGGCCGCTCAACCACTCGCCGAGGGTGAGCACGTGCTGCTGCACACCGTCGGGGCGGTCGAGGGAGTCGTCGATGACGAGCCCCACGGTCAGCGGCATCGTTGCTGTGGCGCCCGCGTCCGCGCTCACGCGTCGACCACGATCGTCATGGGCCCGTCGTTGACGAGCTCGACCTGCATGTCCGCACCGAAGCGCCCCGTCCCGACCGTGAGCCCACGGCCGCGCAGCGCCTCGACCACGGCGTCGACCAGGGGCTCGGCGACAGGTCCGGGAGCGGCGGCGTTCCACGACGGCCGGCGCCCCTTGCGGGTGTCGGCGTAGAGCGTGAACTGGCTGACGACGATCACCGGCGCGTCGAGGTCGCTCACGCTGACCTCGCCACCATCGGCCCCGTCGAGGATCCGCAGCTCGGCGATCTTGCGGGAGACGAGCTCGACCTGCTCAGGTCCGTCGTCGTGGGTCGCACCGACGAGGACCACGAGCCCCTGCCTGTCGAAGGAGGACAGCACCTCGCCGTCGACGGTCACGCTGGCGCGGGAGGCCCGCTGGAGCACGGCGCGCACAGGTCACCAGCCTCCGCGGCTCGGACCCGAGCCAGGTCGTCCGCCACCACGGCGGTGGCTGCCGAGAGCGGGTCGCACGTCGGTGAGGTAGATCGCGGCGGGCACCACCATGAAGAGCGCGGCCATGCCGAGCATGCCGATGCCGAGCGGCGGGTACAGACCGACGAAGCCGAGCAGCGCACCGGCTGCGAGGATGCTGCCCCAGAACACCTTGGTGCGCTTCCCAGCGCTCGTGAAGACCCCAGCCGGTCGACGGAGGGCGTCGATCAGGGCGAAGACCTCGACGACGAACAGCGCGAGGGTGAGGAGGACCATGATGCTGATCTGCAGCGAGGCGAACATGCGCCAAGCCTAAGGGCTGGTCGCACCCTCAGCCCTGCCGTCGGACTACATCGGCGCGAGAGCCTCACGGGCCTCGCCGGGGGTCGCCCCGGCCGTCTCGCAGAGGTCGACGATCGCGGACCGCAGGATCAGCGTGAGCGACTGGACCTGCCAGTCCCCCGTGCCGAGCAGGCCCGGGTGCGCCTCGTGGGCGACCGAGAGCAGCATCTCGCGGGCGACCGCGGGGTCGGAGCCCGCGGCGACGTTCTCGGCGAGCAGGTGCGTGGCCTTGGCGAGGTCGTCGAGCAGCTGCGCGAGCCTGTCGACCTCGGGGCCTGTCGGCAGGCTGATCGCACGTCGGGCGATCACCCGGACCGTGCGCATCGTGCGGTCGCCGAGCATCGCCGTGCGACCCATCGTGGTGAGCTCGCTGCGGTACCGCCGCCCTGTGGCCGTGACACGCGCCGTGCCGATCGCGCTCTTCGTGACAGCCTGCCACTCGTCGAGCGCCGGCTCGGAGGCCCGTCCGCGCAGGAGCGCGGCCTCTCGGTCGGCCGGGTCCCCCGTGCGCATGCCGTGCGCGATCTCTTCGAGCGTCCGCGCGAGCTCGGCGAGCCCGTCGCCGCCCAGGCGTCGTGGGAGACGCCGCGGGTCGCCCGGGGTGAGCGCCGCGACGACGAAGGCGACCACGGCACCGACGAGCGCGTCAGTCCACCGCCCGAACCCGCCACCCGTCGACACGACGGGCAGACCGACGATGACGATCGACTGCACGCCTGCCTGGGTGGTCAGCAGCACCCCGCGGTCGAGGAACCGGGCGACGAGCGCCGAGACCACGAGCACGATGCCGATCTGCACGGCCCCGGCGCCGATGAGCTTCGCGATGGCCTCGCCGAGCCCGACCCCGATCGCGACTCCGATGCCGACCTCCGCGACGCGGCGCATGTTGCGGTCTGCCGTGAAACCGAGACAGATCCAGGCGCAGACCGGCGCGAAGAAGGGCGAGGGGTGACCGAGCAGCAGGTGGGCGATCCAGTAGGACAGGCTCACCGCGACGCCGGCGAGCAGGATCGGACCGAAGCCTGCTCGCACCCGGATGCGGCCCTGACGCACCCGGCTGCGGGCCACGAGCGACATCTGGCGGACCTTCGAGGTCACGAAGGAGTCCTCGCCGGGGGTGCGGCTCACCGCGCCGGCACCGCTGGGACGGCCCGGACCTCCGACGCCGCGAGCGTGCACGGCCTCCAGAGCACGGGCACGGCCGGGGTGTCGGACGCCGTCATCGAGGTGTCAGGCCTCGTGCCACCGGACCGCGGGCGGCCGGACGGTCGACCGAGACGCCCTCACCGGGCACGACGACCTCCTGGCCCGCGGCGACGTCGCCCCCCTCGCAGGAGACGAGGAGGTCGACGTCGGTCGGGGTGCTGCGCTTGACCACGGCGAGCGCGACCGGGCCGAGCTCGTGGTGGCGGGCCACCGAGGTGACGACCCCGACAGCCCGGTCCCCGGCCTCGACCGAGGCACCGATCTCGGGGAGCAGGTGCCCCGAGCCGTCGAGGTGCGCCATGACGAGGCGGCGCGGTGGCCGTCCCATGTTGTGCACTCGTGCGACGGTCTCCTGGCCGCGGTAGCAGCCCTTGTGCAGGTGCACGGCGGTCCGCAGCCAGTCGAGCTCGTGCGGGATGGTCTTGTGGTCCACCTCGGTCGCGAGGCGCGGACGCCAGGCCGCGATGCGCAGGGCCTCGCTGGCCCACGTCCCGGCCAGCCGCCAGCCAGCAGCCTCGCGGGCTGCGACAGCCTCGAGCAGCGACTCGCGCGGCACGAGCACGAGCCGCCAGGGCCGCTCGGCGCCAGGGTGCTCGGCGTCTGCCAGGCCGTATCGCGTGCCGCCCTCGCGGGTGCGGGGCCACGGGTCACGCCAGGTGACGGGTTCGCCGTCGGCTGCCTCGGCGTCGACAGGCTCGCCGATGACCGCCCACGCGTCGGTCGCGTCGGTGATCTCCACGCGCATCATGAACTTCATGCGCTCGAGCCAGGTGACCAGCTCGGCGGTCTTCGACCGCTCGGTGAGCAGCCAGGTCGTCTCGCCGTCGTCGACGACCGAGAGCGCGTGCTCGACGTGACCGTGCGGGGAGAGGACGAGGGTCTCGGTCGAGTCGCGGGGCCCGAGGTCGAGCAGCAGCTGGGAGGTGATCGAGTTGAGCCACCCGAGCCGGTCCGGCCCAGAGACCGTGACGACACCGTGGTGCGACAGGTCGACGAAGGCGCCGCCGCGCTCGAGGGCGCGCTGCTCGGCCGTCGGGTCGCCGTAGTGCCAGGCGACACCGGCGTCGACCCCGGCGCCCGCGACGGCGCCGTGCCTGGACAGGACCGGGCTCGAGTACGTCATCTCACTCCTCGACGCGGCTGAGGTTGGCCGACACGTAGGACTGCAGGGGGTGGCCGAAGGCCGCGATCTCCCAGACCCACATGAGGTGACCCTCGACGAGGCCGTAGAGACGGCTCGACGCGGACACCTCGGCTGCCGTGGGGGTGCGGGCGATGAGGTCGCTCGCGAGGTCGATGCGGCCGTTGCCGACAGCGCCGAGGTACATGGTCAGGCGCCCGGCAGGGTCGGTCATCATGACCTCGAGGGGCGTCTTGCCCTCGGGCAACCCCTCGGGGCGGTCCGGCGGGACGCGCCAGTAGCCGGTCTCGGTCGACCAGACCGTCGTCTCGCCGGTGCCGAGCGGCGGCACGACGGCGGGTGGCGCGTCCGCTGCTGCCGGCGCAGCGGGACTCCCGTCCGGGGCATCGCCCGACGTCGGCTCCTCGGGGTCCGCGCTGCTCTGCGCCCACTCCTCGGGGACCGTCGCGGGCACGACGGGCTCGATGACCCGGATCGTCGACTCGTACCGCAGGTACGGGCCGCCGTCATGGTCGAAGGTCACGTCCTGGAGGACGGCGACGGTGTCGATCCCCGGGTAGGAGATCACACCCTCACCACGCCAAGAACCCACCAACCACGCCAGCGGGTAGACCTCGGGCGCGAGCCCGTCGGGGATCGCGAACGACACGTCTAGCGCTGTCCCTTGTAGAGCCTGTAGACCACGAAGCCCGCGAACCACGTGATGGTCACCGTGGCCGCGACGAGCAGCCCGAGGAAGAACATCTCAAGTACATGAACACTCATGGCGACCATCCTACGCACCGATACCCTGACCGCATGAGCGAACCGACAGCCGCCCCGTCCCGACGTCTGGTCGTGAAGTCGACCGCCGGCGTCGCGGCCCCCGAGCTGACCAACCAGGCCTTCACGGTCGCGGCGACAGCCGTGGCAGCAGGGGTCGACGTGAGCCTGTGGCTCACGGGCGACTCGGCCTGGCTGGGTGTCCCCGGCCGCGCGTCCGAGCTCGAGCTCGAGCACGCGGCGGGCCTCGACGACCTGCTCGCCTCGGTCGTGGAGGCGGGGACCGTCACGGTGTGCACGCAGTGCGCAGCACGCCGCGGCATCACGCAGGAAGACCTGGTCCCCGGGGTCCGTATCGCTGGTTCTGCGGTGTTCGTCGAGGAGATCATGGCCCCGCAGACCCAGGCCCTCGTCTACTGAGCCCTGCTCCGGGCCGGCTCAGGCGACGAGCACGCGCCCGACGACGTAGGTGAGCACACCGCTCATCGCGACGGGCAGCACGATCACGGCGAGCGCCGCCTGGCGACGGCGCAAGGCCGGCAGCCTGTAGAAGAGCATGTGCAGCGACGACACGAGGATCCCGGCGACAGCCCCGGCCCACACCCCGTCGAGAGGCGCGAGCTCGGGCAGGACGTAGGCCACCACGACAGACGCGGCGACGGCACCCACGAGCGTCGCGACGCTGTTGAGGACACCGCGCAACGGGGTCGCCGAGACCGCTGACGCCGCCGCGAGCGCGACCGCGCAGACCAGCACGAGGGCCATGCCGTCGGGCACCTTGGACGCGGCGATCCAGCCGGCCGCGGACACCGCGACGACCACACCGCTGACCCCGCCGACGAGAGACTCGACGAGCCGGGTCCGCCCGTCGCCGCGCAGCAGCTCGTTGGTGAAGGAGAGCAGCAGGCCCATCGCGAGGACGAGCGGCAGGTAGCGCAGCCACGGCTCGGTGGTCGTGACGTGCACGGCCGCGAGCGCACCGAGCCCTGGGAGCAGCACCACGAAGAAGGTCCCGCCCGGCGCGGGCAGCCCGAGGAGGGGCGCCCAGCCCGCCGCGAAGGCCACGACGAGGGCGACGAGGACGGCGAGCAGACCCCACTCGCCGAGGAACACTCCCCCGGCGATGGCGGCGGCTGCGCAGGCGGTGGCCACGGCACGCGTCGAGAGATTCACCGGCCCAGTGTCCCAGACGAAGACCCTCCCGCCCGAACTCTGCGCCCCGACGTGGAAGAATCATCAGCACGAGCGCGACGACATCCGGTCCTGCTGCTCGTGGGACGACGGCCTCGCGGTACCGTGGGCGCCTGTCTGAGAGAAGGTGAGAACGGTGTCCGAGCTCCTGCTCCTCACCCCCACTGCGGGTGGTTCTGCCCAGGTGCTCCCTGCCCTCGGTCTCCTGACGCACCGGATCCGGGTGCTGCCGATGGAGCCCTCGGCGCTGGTCGACGCGCCCGACTCCGACGTCGTGCTGCTCGACGCACGCCGCGACCTGGTCGGCGCACGGACCACCTGCCGCCTGCTGCGCGCCACCGGTCTCACGGTCCCTCTCGTCCTCATCGTCACCGAGGGCGGCCTCATGGTCGTCACCGCCGAGTGGGGCGCGGACGACCTCCTCCTGGACACCGCGACCCCGGCCGAGGTCGATGCCCGACTGCGCCTGGCCCGTGAGCGCTCGGCCAGCCACGGGTCGGGCGACCAGCCGGAAGAGATCTCCTCGGGCGAGCTGATGATCGACGCGAGCGGCTACACCGCACGACTGCGCGGCACCCCCCTCGACCTCACGTACAAGGAGTTCGAGCTCCTCAAGTACCTCGTGCAGCACCCGGGCCGCGTGTTCACCCGCGCCCAGCTGCTCCAGGAGGTCTGGGGCTACGACTACTACGGGGGCACCCGGACCGTCGACGTCCACGTGCGCCGCCTGCGGGCCAAGCTCGGACCCGAGTACGAGCAGCTCATCGGGACGGTCCGCAACGTCGGCTACAGGTTCGACCCGCCGAAGGACCGCAGGGCCGCCCAGGCCGCAGACAACGCCGCCCACGAGGAGGCCGGCTCTGCTCCGGTAGGTTCGACCCTGTGACCACAGACTTCTCGGACATCTTGATCCCCGGCGACTGGCAGCACGAGTTCGTCGCCGCCAACGGTGCCAGGTTCCACGTGGCGCTCGCCGGGCCGTCGGACAGCTCGGCGCCGCTCGTCATGCTGCTGCACTCCTTCCCGCAGTTCTGGTGGGTGTGGCGCGACCAGATCTCCGCGCTCGCCGAGGCCGGCTACAGGGTCGCGGCGATGGACCTGCGCGGCACGGGGGCGTCGGACAAGCCACCGATCGGCTACGACCTGCACACCCGCACCCGTGACGTCGCGGGTGTCATCCGCTCGCTCGGGGCAGACCGTGCCATCGTCGTCGGGCACGGTCTCGGCGGGGTCGTCGCGTGGTCGATGCCCGCGCTCCAGCCCGTCGTCACCGCTGCCGTCGCAGCGCTCGCGGCGCCGCACCCCGCCCGGATGCACGTCTCGCTGCGCGCCTCGCTCAGCCGCCGCGCGCAGGGGCGCCTGGCCTATCTCCAGCTGCCCAACCGCCCCGAGCGCCGGATGACCCGCGGCGACCTCGTGGCCCAGGTGCTGCGCGCCCGCCCGGACTTCGTCTGGCCTGAGGGTGCGGTCGAGACGTACACCGAGGCAGCCCGGGTGCCCTTCGCGGCTCACAGCTCGCTCGAGGCCGTGCGCTGGTACGCGCGGCTCGTGCCGACGGGCAGCGGACGCCGCTACCTGTCGGCGGTCCGGGCACCGATCGCCGTGCCCGCACTGCAGGTCCAGGGTGGGCTCGACCCAGTCGTGAGGCCCGAGACGGCCGACGTCGACAGCTCCGCGCTGTGCCGCGAGCTGCGCTACGAGCTGCTGCCCGACGCCGGGCACTTCCTCCCGGAGGAGGCCTCAGAGCAGGTCAGCGCGATCTTGCTCGACTGGCTGAGCGGCCTGACAGGTCCGACGACCGACGGCTGACCGCGCGCTGGTCGCGCTCACGACGTCTTGACGAGCGCCGCAGCCGCGACGGGGTCCGACTCGCCGATACCGGCCGACGGGCACAGGTCCGTGATCGGGCACGCACCGCAGGCCGGGCGCCGCGCGAAGCAGACACGCCGCCCGTGGAAGATCACCCTGTGCGAGAGCAGCGTCCACTCGGGGCGCTCGACGAGGGCCGCGATCTCCCGCTCGACGACGACAGGGTCCTCGCTCGTCGTCCAGCCCCAGCGCCGCACCAGCCGGCCCACGTGGGTGTCGACAGTGATCCCCGGGATGCCGAAGGCGTCCCCGAGCACGACGTTGGCGGTCTTGCGCCCGACCCCCGGGAGCGCCACGAGCTCCTCGAGCGTGGACGGCACCTGACCGCCGTGCCGCTCGACGAGCGCGACGCCGATCCCGGAGAGCGACCGGGCCTTCGGCCTGAAGAACCCCGTCGGCCGGATCATCTCCTCGAGCTCGCTGGGGTCGGCCTGCGCGTAGGCCTGGGCGTCGGGGAAGCGCGCGAAGAGCGCCGGCGTCACCTGGTTCACCCGCTTGTCGGTGCACTGTGCGGAGAGGACCGTCGCCACCAGCAGCTCGAGGGGCGACCTGAAGTCGAGCTCGCACCGGGCGTCCGGGTAGACCTCCGCGAGACGCCTGTTGGTGCGGCGGGCCCTGCGGACGAGCGCGACAGGAGGACGCTCCAGCGGGGTCTTCGCTGCCGTGGCCGGTGTCCGGGTCGTCGGCCTTGAGCCCTGCGGCCTGGTCACAGCACGTCCTCCACCTCTCGGACGCACTGGTCCGCTCCGCTCAAGATCGATCGTCGACGTACCGACAGTAGGAGTGTTCGCATTGTCACCTGATCCTCCGTCGGGAGCACGTCGTGCCGGCTGCCTCACAGACCGCCCTCCAGCTGCTGGACCTCGCAGAGCTGAGGCGCACGCGTGCCCTGCTGCGGCACGAGGTCTCGCAGGCGACGCACTGGCGCCGGATCATCCAGGCGCGGCTCGACCTCACAGTAGCCCGGGCTGTGCTGCCGGCCAGGCTCGGGCTCGAGATCACCGACCAGGTGAGCCCCGAGGCGCTCTCCACGATCCCCGCCTTCGGCGACCTCCTCGGGATCGCCCGACGGCCCGGTGACAGCTTCCCCGTCGACGACCTGCTGCGGCTCCGGGCGGCCGAACGGTCGCTCGGAGAGTATGAGGCGCACGTGCGCCGAGCCCTCATGGCAGCGACCGACGCGCTCGTAGAGCGCCTGGAGGCCGTCCGCGCTGTACCGTGAGAGAGCGCACATGAGGCAGACTGTGGTGCGCACAAACACCCAGCTACTCCCGTGAAGGACGTTCCGCGTGGACAACGACGACGTAGTGCTCTCCGCTCCCCTCTTCGCCACGATGGAAGAGACCGAGACCCGGGGGCTCCTGGCCTCCATGTCGAAGGTCGAGCTCGCCCGCGGCGACGTGCTCTTCAGCGAGGGCCAGCCCGGTGACAGGCTCTACGTCATCAGCGAGGGCAAGATCAAGCTCGGCCGCAGCTCGAGCGACGGCCGGGAGAACCTCATCGCCGTCCTCGGACCCGGCGAGATGTTCGGTGAGCTCTCGCTCTTCGACCCGGGCCCCCGCTCCCTCGGCGCGAGCGCCGTCTCCGACTCGGTGGTCTACGAGCTCGGTCACGACGCGCTGCTGCGGACCCTCGAGGAGAACCCGGGCGTGGCCAAGCACCTGCTCACGGCCCTCGCCCGCCGCCTGCGCCGCACCAACGAGGCGCTCGCCGACCTCGTGTTCTCCGACGTCCCCGGTCGTGTCGCCAAGGCGCTCCTCGACCTCTCGACGCGCTTCGGCGAGCAGGTCGACGAGGGCATCCGCGTCGCCCACGACCTCACGCAGGAAGAGCTGGCCCAGCTGGTCGGAGCCTCCCGCGAGACCGTCAACAAGGCCCTCGCGGACTTCGCCGGCCGCGGCTGGGTCCGTCGTGAAGGACGCGCCGTCGTCCTCCTCGACCTCGACAGGCTCGAGCGCCGCGCGCGCTGAGCCGTCCCGGGCCTCGCCCGGACGTGCCTCTCGGGCACACCATCACGAACGAGAGAGCGGGCCCGCAGCATGTGCTGCGGGCCCGCTCTCTGCGTCTGCGGCAGGTGATGCGGCGAGCTGCTCAGCCCTCCGCGAGCTCGACGACCAGCTCGATCTCGACGGGCGAGTCGAGCGGCAGGACCGCGACACCCACGGCGCTACGGGCGTGCACGCCAGCCTCGCCGAAGATCTCGCCGAGCAGCAGGCTCGCCCCGTTGACGACGGCCGGCTGGCCTGTGAACGAGGGGTCAGAGGCCACGAAGCCCACGACCTTCACGATGCGTGAGACCTGGTCGAGCGACCCGATCTGCGAGGCGACGGCGGCGAGCGCGTTGAGCACTGCCGTCCGGGCGAGGGATGCGGCGACGAGCGGCCCCACGAGGCCCTCACCGTCACCGACCTTGCCCGTCGCGGCGAGCGCACCGTCGACGAAGGGCAGCTGGCCCGAGGTGTAGACGTAGCGGCCCGTGCGGACCGCCGGAACGTAGGACGCCACCGGCGCGGCGACCTCGGGGAGCTCGAGCCCGAGCTCGGCGAGGCGCCCCAGGACGGAGGACGTCACGAGGTCGGGCGCTTGAGGTAGGCCACGAGGCCGTTGCCGTCGGGGCCGGTGACGACGGTGACGAGCTCCCACCCGTCGGAGCCCCAGTTGTCGAGGATCTGCTTGGTCGCGTGGATCAGCAGAGGAACGGTCGCGTACTCCCAGGTCTGTGCCATGGGCCCGAGCCTAGTGCGTGCCAGCCCACCGGGGCACCCCGGAGATGCTCACAGAACCCCCACCGACTCAGCCGTCCGGCCATCGCCACGACGCAGGGCCTCCGCGTAGGCTAGGACCATGGCTAACTCTGCGTTCGGTGACGGTCCGGACACGCCCGAAGACTCCGGCACGCTCGACGCTGCGAAGCCCCGGCACACCGTGAACCCGTTCCAGGCGCTCGCGCTGCTCCTCACCTTCGTCCTGCTCGCAGGCGTCGGCGGTCTGCTCATGGCCGGGATGATCATCCCGGTCGCAGCCGCGACCAGCACAGTGACCAACAGCGGGGTCGAAGCCTTCAACGACCTCCCGACCGAGCTCGAGCCGCAGCCGCTCGCCCAGGTGTCGTACATCTACGCCGCGGACGGCACGACGCTGCTCGCCCGGTACTACAGTGACAACCGCGTGGTCGTCGGTCTCGACGAGATCTCCCCGAACCTGCAGCACGCAGCCATCGCGATCGAAGACCGTCGCTTCTACACGCACGGCGGCATCGACCCCAAGGGCATGGCGCGAGCTCTCGTGAGCAACCTGCGCAGCTCGGACACGCAGGGCGCCTCGACCCTGACGCAGCAGTACGTGAAGAACGTGCTCATCGACCAGGCCAAGCGTGCGGGTGATACGCAGGCCGTCAACGCCGCGTCCGAGGCCACAGCCGCACGCAAGCTCCGCGAGGCGAAGCTGGCGATCGCCCTCGAGAAGCGCATGACCAAGGACGAGATCCTCGAGGGATACCTCAACATCGCTCAGTTCGGTGCCTCCGTCTACGGGGTCGAGACCGCAGCGCAGCGCTACTTCGGCGTGAGCGCCAAGGACGTCTCGATCGTCCAGGCCGCGACCATCGCCGGTATCACCCAGAGCCCCAACGCGAACGACCCGCTCAAGTTCCCCGACGTGTCGGAACGACGGCGCAACCAGGTGCTCGGAGCGATGTACAGCGAGCAGTACATCACCAAGGAGGAGTACGAGGCGGCGCGCGCGACGCCTCTCGCGGACACCCTCAACCCGCAGCCGATCAACCAGGGGTGCGAGGGTGCAGGCGGCCCGATCAACGCCGGATACTTCTGCGACTACGTCACGAAGGTCCTCATCCAGGACACAGCCTTCGGCGACGACCTCCAAGGACGCATCGACCAGCTGTACGACGGCGGCCTGAAGATCGTCACGACTCTCAACCCCGGCATCCAGGACATCGTCAACCGGGAGCTCAACGCCAGCCTGCCGGTCGACAACGAGTACGGCTTCGCCATCGCCGGCGTGAGCGTGGACCCGACCAACGGGCACATCCTCGCGATGTCCCAGAACCGCACCTTCGGCAACGACGGCTCTGCGCCAGGCACGACCGAGGTCAACTTCAGCACAGATCGTGAGCACGGAGGATCGGGCGGATTCCAGCCCGGATCGACCTTCAAGGCCTTCGTCTTGGCTCAGTGGTTCGAGTCCGGCAGGACGTTGCGCGAGTCGGTGAGCGCAAACCACAAGGTCTGGAAGGCGTCCGACTTCGTAGCGACTCCGGGATCCTGTGAGGCAGGACTCAGGGGTACTACCTGGGAACCGAACAACTCCGACGGCCAGGGCAGCGGCAGCATGTCCGTCGAGCGAGCCACCCGGTTCTCGGTCAACACCGCCTTCGCGACGATGCAGAGCCAGCTCAACCTCTGCGACATCGCGGCCCTCGCCGATCGGGTCGGCTTTGTCCCCGCCAAGCCCGGCACGACGACAGTCCCCCGCATGTCGATGGTGCTCGGCACCCAGGAGACCTCTCCGCTGTCGATGGCGAGCGCGTACGGCACCTTCGCCAACGAGGGCACGCACTGCACCCCGATCGCGATCCTCAGCGTGACCAAGGCCGACGGGTCGACGATCACGCCTCCTGCGGCGAACTGCTCCCCGGAGCTCAGCACGGCGACCACCAACGCGGTCAACTACTCCCTGGAGCAGGTGCTCACAGACGGCGGTGCGAAGAAGTCGCGCCTCGCCAACCGCACGGCAGCGGGCAAGACCGGCACCACCAACGACAACAAGGACGCCTGGTTCGTCGGCTACACCCGCGAGGTGTCGACCGCCATCTGGATGGGTGACCCGCTCAAGGTCCGCTCGCTCGCAGGCTCGACGATCAACGGCACCTTCTACAGGAACGTGTACGGCTCGGACATCCCTGCACCGACCTGGAAGCGCATCATGGACCAGGTCGTCGGAGGAAACCCTGACGTCCCGCTGAGCGCCGCGATCGCCCCGGCACAGCTCGGGCAGGCCCCCGCCCCTGCCGCGCCGCGCGCGCCCGAGACTCCCGCCCCGCCTGCAGCAGAGCAGCCCGCTCCTCCGGCAGCCCCGGAAGGCTGACCGGGTGACGGCACTCACCAAGGCGGCGACGGGCCTCGCGGCCGTCGCCGCCGCAGGGCTCGGCGCTGTCGCCTGGGCTGCGGCCGAGACGCGGATGTTCACGCTCCGCGAGGTGACGGTGCCGGTCTTGCCCGTCGGGCAGCCGGACCTGCGGGTCCTGCACATCTCGGACCTGCACCTCACCCCGTCTCAGCACGACAAGATCGCCTGGGTCCGGTCGCTGGCGGACCTCGCCCCGGATCTCGTGGTCGACACCGGGGACAACATGGCGCACGTCGGTGCCCTGGCTCCCTTGCTGCACGCCCTCGAGCCGCTCATGCGGATACCTGGTGCTTTTGTCATGGGGTCGAACGACTACTTCGCCCCGTCCTTCAAGAATCCGGCGCGGTACCTGCGCGCCGACGCCCGGCTGTCCGGGGTCATCAAGGAGCCCGTGCGGTTGCCCGCCGCGGAGCTCGCCGCTGCGCTGAGCGTCGCAGGCTGGAAGGACCTCACCAACCGGCGCGACGTCGTCGTCGCCGACGGTCGGCGCATCGCTCTCGTAGGTGTGGACGACCCCCACCTGGACCGGGACGTGTTCCCGGCGTCGGAGGGCGGTGCTGGCGACGTCGACCTCCGCATGGGTGTCACGCACGCCCCGTACGTCCGCACCCTCGACCAGATGCACGCCGACGGCTCTGAGGTGGTGCTCGCCGGCCACACGCACGGCGGGCAGCTCTGCGTCCCGTTCTACGGCGCGCTCGTCACCAACTGCGACATCGACCGTGGGCGCGCCAAGGGCCTGCACGGGTGGCCCGGACCACGGCCCGACCAGCCCGATGGCCACGACTCGACCTGGCTGAACGTCTGCGCAGGCCTGGGCACGTCCCCGTACGCCCCGCTACGCTTTGCCTGCCGTCCTGAGGCCGTGCTCGTCACGCTCACCTCGAGCCGCTGACAGGCGACGTACCGACCGGCGGACATCGCCTGGCAGGCCGTCGACGCCACTCACCGCGACGAGCTCACCACTTGACCTGCGGTCACATGCCCCCCGTGCGCCCCGACTCGCATCCGACGCAGATCGCGGAGGCGACGAGTGCCACTCAGCAGCCGCAGGATCCTGCCGGTTTCGTGATGAGCCCACTTGTCGGCTATTCTGAGCAGGTTCCGATTCACACATCGTGCTGGTCACGACTGTGCCCGGAGCAGCTCGGGGTGTGGCGCAGCTTGGTAGCGCGCGTCGTTCGGGACGACGAGGTCGCAGGTTCAAATCCTGTCACCCCGACGAGCAGGATGTCTGACGGACATCGACAGAAGGGCCGGGTCTCTCAGAGACCCGGCCCTTCGTGCGTCACGGCTTGCGGGCCGCTGCGATCAGCTCACCAACCACCCAGGCGTCTCGACCCCGTCCACCTCGACGGATCCGAGCTCGCCGAGCACCACCTGGAACGGTGCCTCGGTGTCGAGCCCGTCGGGCAGCTCGAGGACGGTCGTCGTCGGGACGTAGTCCATCGTGGCGGGGGCGTCTGGGTCGACGGGTGCGAGCGACACCGTGACGGTGCCGCTCGCGGCGGACTCGACGGTCGCGACCGTCGGGTTGGTGCTGCTGCCGTAGGTGACGACCCACAGCGTCGTCCCGTCGGCCCCGAGCCCCGCCCCGGCGCTGGCCTCGGCGGGCGCCTCGACACCCTCGGGGAGGGACACGGTGACGCCGTCCGGCAGCGAGCCCGCCGACGAGTCGTCGGTCCCGGGCGTCTCGGCCGACGCGCTCGTGGTCGCCTCGCCCGAGGCGGCCGGCGTCGACGAGTCGTCCGACGAGCAGCCTGCGAGCAGCCCGGCGGCGAGCGTCGCCGTGAGCGCGAGGGTCGTGGTCGTGCTGTGCCTCATGATGGTCTCCGTCCGTCAGGTCTGCGGGATGGTGCGGTGCTCACTCGGCCGGTGCGGCGAACCCGAGCGCGAGGTCGATGAGCAGCCGGGTGCCGAAGCCCGTCGCGCCGCGCGGGCGCCAGGACTCGTCGGCCTCGGACTGCATGGTGCCCGCGATGTCGAGGTGCGCCCACGGGATCCCGTCGACGAACTCCGCGAGGAACAGCGCCGCGATGGTGGCCCCGGCGTACTTGCCGCCCATGTTCGAGATGTCCGCGACGTCGGAGTCCAGCTGCTTGCGGTAGCGCTGCTCGAGGGGCAGCTGCCACACCTGCTCGTCGGTCGCGCGGCCTGAGGCGAGCACGGCGTCGACGAGGGTCTGGTCGTTGCCGAGCACGGCCGCGGTCGACTGACCGAGGGCGACGAGCGCAGCGCCCGTGAGGGTCGCGATGTCGACGATCGCGTCAGGCTGCTCCTCTGCCGCGAGGGCGAGGGCGTCCGACATCACCAGGCGGCCCTCGGCGTCGGTGTTCTTGACCTCGACCGTCGTGCCGTTGCGGATGGTCAGGACGTCGCCGAGCTTGACCGCAGAGCCCGACGGCATGTTGTCGGTGCACATGAGGTACGCCGTGACGGCCGTGCGGCAGCCGAGCGCCTCGAGGGCCGTCAGCGCGGCCAGCGCGGCGGCAGCCCCGGACATGTCCATCTTCATGGCCAGGTGCATGGGGTCCGAGGGCTTGAGGCTGATGCCGCCCGAGTCGTACATGATCCCCTTGCCGACGAGGGCGAGCGTGCCCTGCGGCTCGACGGGTGCACCGTCGGCGTCGGTCGGAACGTAGCGCAGACGGATCATCCGCGGCTCTTCGGTGCTGCCTGCGTTGACGCCCAGCAGCCCGCCGCAGCCGAGCTCGATCAACCGGGCCTTGTCGTAGGTCTCGACCTCGAGACCGTGCTCTGGGCCGATGCGCTCGGCCAGGTCGGCCAGGTCGGTGGCTGTCAGGTGCCCGGGAGGTGAGTTCGCGAGGTCGCGTGCGAGCTCGGTCGCCGCAGCCACGACCATGCCGCGCTCGGCGCCTGCGGCCACGTCGGCCCTGTCGGGCTCGGGGGCCACGATCTCCAGGCTCGTCAGCGGGACGTCCTTCGGCGCGGACTTGAGGGCCGAGTAGCGGTAGCGCGCCAGCAGCGCACCCTCGACGACGGCCTGGCCTGCAGCCTCGGCGTCGACGTCGGTCTCGGCCGGCAGGTGCAGGGCGATCGACGCGTAGCGGCCCGCGGCCCGGGCGAAGGCCGCGGCAGCGTCGCGCAGCTCGGCGGCGCAGAGCTCGTCGGCGTGGCCGATGCCCACGGCCACGACGGTGACGCCGTCGCGGCGCGGCATGACGACGGTCTGGCCGACCCGTCCCTCGAAGTCCACGTGCGCGAGCGCGTCGCGTCCGACCCCGAGCTCGACCGGGACCTCTCCCTCGAGCCCGACGGGGTACCCGACGGCCTCGGCGTCGCCCAGGATGTCGAGGACGGAGACCGTCAACGACTCGAGGGCTCCCCTCGACGGCGTCGGGGTGAAGCTCTCGGGGATCAGTCTGTGCTCGGCGGTGCTCATCGGTGTCCGTCCTCGTCGTCGGTCTGGCGGGCAGCACTGGTCGGGTCGAGCCCGCACGACGGCACAGGCGGCTCCGCTCGGGCGGACGGTGTCCGCCCTCGACGAGCCGCAGAACCCCTGGTCATCGTGTCCTGGTGATGCCCTGGTTCCCTCGAAGCCTAGAACGGCCAGAAGACCGGCACAAGGAAGGTGGCCACCGAGACGAACAGGACGGTGAGCGGGAGCCCGAGCCGCCAGTAGTCCCCGAACCTGTACCCGCCCGGCCCGAAGACCATCGTGTTGGCGGGCGTCGCGACCGGCGTGAGGAACGACGCTGCCGCTGCGACGGTGACACCCATGAGCATCGGGAGCGGCGAGAGACCGGTGTCGAGGGCCACTGCCACCGCGATGGGCCCGATGACGAGGGCTGTCGCCATGTTGCTGATGAGCTGGCCCAGGATCACCGTGACGACCACGATCCCGAGCAGGAGCAGGTGCGGGTTGTCGGCCCCGACGGCCTCGACGAGGCCGCCGGCCATGCTGTCGGCCAGCCCGGTGCTCTGGATCGCGACCGAGAGCGGGATCATCCCGCCCACGAGGATCAGCGTGGTCCACGAGATCGAGCGGTGCGCCTCGGTGACTGTCATGACGCGCAGCAGGACCATCGCGCAGGCCGCGAGGAGCGCGGCCACAGACGCCGGGACCGCACCTGTCGCGAGCAGGAGGACCATGCCGAGCACGATGCCGATCGCGACCCTGGCACGAGCACCCATCGGCGCGGCCTGCCTGCGCAGCAGCTGGGGCGGGTCCACGACGATCACGTCGGGGTCGGAGGTCGTGAGGTCGAGGGCCTCCCAGGTCCCCTGGAGCAGGAGCGCGTCCCCGGCCACGAGCGTGGTCCGCCCGACGTCGTCACCGCCCCGCTGGATCGCGGCGATCACGAGGTCGCCCGAGTTGGTCACCATGCCCGGGAAGGCCTCGACGCCGATGAGCGACGAACGCGGGGAGACCACGACCTCGGTGACCCCCGTGTCGCTCGCGAGCAGCGCGTCGTCGGGCAGGTCGTACTGCTGCGCGAGCAGCCTGCCGTGACCGCTGAGGTCGCGTGGCAGGGCAGCGGGCGTCCGCACAGGCAAGAGCCGCGGTCCGAAGAGCACCACGACGAGGATGGTCCCCAGCACGAGCGGGAGCCCGACGAGCGTGAAGGAGAAGAACCCGAAGGGCCTCTCACCAGCACCGACCGCGAGCTCGGAGACGAGCACGTTGACGGGGGTCCCGGTGAGCACGAGCAGCGACCCGGCGTGCGCGCCGAAGGCGAGCGGGACGAGGAACTGCGACGGCGAGAGCCCCAGGCGCACGGCCGTGACGACGACCATCGGCAGCAGCGCCGCCACGGCCCCGTTGACGCTGATGAGCGCTGTCACGAGGGCGACGAGGGCCATGAGCAGCACGACGAGGCGACGCCGGCTGCCACGCGCCCTGTCGACGAGCTGCTGGCCGGCCCACGCCGTGACGCCTGAGGCCTCGAGCCCGTCGCTCACCACGAAGAGCGCCGCGATGAAGATGATGACAGGGTCGCCGAAGCCTCCGAAGGCCTGCTCGAGCGACACGACTCCGGTGGCCCAGAGCGAGAGCGCGACCCCGATCGCGACGAGACCGACAGGGACCCTGTTCCAGACGAAGACCAGCACTGCGACCACGAGGATCACGATCGTCACTGTCATGTCGCCCACACGCGTGACAGTACCGCCCGGGTGCCCCTGGCGGACCGGCCTCGGGGGACGAGATCAGGAGGGCCGGTCGCCCGGCCCTCCTGACCTCGTCATCCGGTGCAGCGCGGGTGTCAGCCCCGGCGGGCGCGAGAGGCTGCGGCGAGCTCCTGCAGCAGCTCCGCCGTGGTGTCCCAGTCGATGCACGCGTCGGTCACGGACTGCCCGTACACGAGGCCGCTCGGCGCAGGCTTCTGCGCACCGGCGACGAGGAAGCTCTCCATCATGATCCCGGAGATCCCGCGGTTGCCGGCGGCGACCGAGCCGGCGATCTCACGGACGACCTCGGCCTGACGGACGTGCGACTTGCCGGAGTTGCCGTGGCTCGCGTCGATGACCAGACGCCGGCCGAGCCCCGAGGCCCCGACGACGTCGAGCGCGTCGGCGACGGAGGCGTCGTCGAAGTTCGGGCCCGAACGTCCGCCGCGCAGGATCACGTGGCAGTCGGGGTTGCCCGTCGTCGCGACAGCGGCGGCACGGCCCTCAGAGTCGATGCCGAAGAACGTGTGCTCGGCGGCCGCGGTGACGCAGCCGTCGACAGCCGCCTGGACGTCACCGTCGGTGGCGTTCTTGAAGCCGATCGGCATCGAGAGGCCTGAGGCGAGCTGGCGGTGCACCTGGCTCTCCGGGTTGCGGGCGCCGATGGCACCCCACGAGACGGCGTCGGCGATGTACTGCGGGCTCGTCGGCTCGAGGAACTCGCAGGCCGCCGGGACACCCTCGTCGAGGACACCGAGCAGCACCTCGCGGGCGAGGCGGAGGCCACGGTTCACGTCGAAGGACTCGTCCATGCCGGGGTCGTTGATGAGGCCCTTCCACCCGACCGTGGTGCGCGGCTTCTCGAAGTACACCCGCATGACGACGACGAGGTCGTCGGAGAGCTCCTGCGCGAGGGGCGCGAGGCGGCGGGCGTAGTCGAGGGCGGCGGCGGGGTCGTGGACCGAGCAGGGGCCGACGACGACGAGCAGGCGCTCGTCCGTGCCGTGCACGACGTCGCGGACGTCGCCGCGGCTGCGCTCGACGAGCTCCGCGCTGCGCTCGGAGAGGGGCAGCTCGGCGAGCATCGTCGCCGGGGCGGGCAGCGGGTCGAGGGCGCGGATGCGCAGGTCGTTGGTGCTGTGAGCGTCGATGAGAGCGTCCAGTGACGAGTGGGCGGACATGGGGGCGGGTCTCCGTTCGGGGGTCTGACGAGGGCTGCGGCTGAGAGGGGGTGGTCTCAGACGGAGCCGTGCAGGCCACGAAGATCCGGGGTGCGGAGTCGGCCCGTCTGAAAAGACGAAGGACCCCGACGCGCGTCTGCGTCAAGGTCCTGTGCTGGCTCCGGTGGTCGGTTGGTCAGGCGTACGCCCGCTCGGCCCCACCAGGAGCCAGCGTAAAGCGCAGATACCAACGATTTCCGGTCACGAGGAGAGGCTAGCACGGGTGCATCGCGGACGAGACGAGGCGTCTCACGGCGCTTCGCCTCTCGAACGCTCTCGAGCCGCTCCCAGGGTTCTACCTCGTCCGCCGAGAAGCCGCCTCCACCAAGGCCTCAGCTGCTCGCAGCGCTGCACCACGGTCAACACTCCCGAGCAGACGCTCGCCGTAGTGACTGGCAGGTTTGAACGAGACGAGCTTCCTCAGGTGCTTGCCCAGATCGCTGTCGACCCTGCCTAGGAGATCCGCGGCGCTGCGGTGATCTGTGCCTGAGTACCTCTCGCCCAAGGCTGACAGGCAGATCGCGTCGCCGGCGGCGATGCCGGCGAGCACCGCGAGTCCGACACACACGTTGACCGTCGCGCCTTCCTCAGACTCGACGAGTCGAGCCACCTCTAGGTAGGTGCCAGCGATGCCTGCCCGCTTCTTGGCCTGTCCTCGATCACCAGGGCGCGTCGTCAGCTTCTTGGGAGTCATCGCTCGCCCTCGCCGAGTGCGAGGACAAGTTCGCGCGGTCGAGGGCCGACCACGGTGCGCGCGTCCGCTGCCCACGTCGCCACGAGCGGTTCACCGGCCCGGACCACGGCGCGAAACCGTGTCATCGAGAGGACGAGCGTCTCGAGACGGTTACCCGTCCACCTCAAGACCTGGTCTTCGAGATCCTCTACCTGATCACTCCACCGGGCATCATGGATGTCCACCTCGTCATCGACGATCACCATCAGGTCGATGTCGCTCGAGGCCGTCGCCTCGGCGCGAGCATGAGAGCCGAAGACTGAGACGTGGGCAGGAAGCGGGGCGAGACTCTCGCACCTCCGGGTCAACAACGAGAAGAACTCTTCGCCTGCGTTCATCGCCGCAAGGACCGCCGGCGCCAGGAGGTGCTCACGGTTGAGGCTGTACAGAGATCCTGTGTTGGACTGCTCCGCACGCACCAGACCATGCTCGACCAGGCGGTTGAGTACCGCATGCTGTCCTGCGCGGGTCCCACGGCTGGACAGGCGGGCGATCTGGGTCGCGCTGAGACCTGACGCAGTACCCGCCAAGACTTCGAGCACAGCAGAGTCGAGGCTCGGGATCAGCGATCGCAGCGGGGCGGCAAGGTCCATGCTCACGAGCATGCAAGTATCTCTACACAGTGTCAACTATTTCGACGATGTGTAGAAATAGTTTCGCGGTTGTCGACAAGTCAGATCGTCACCCGGCGCACCTGCGTGCGGTAGACGAGCACGTACCCCGCCGCGACCACCAACGCGAGGAGCATCCGCACAGGGTTCGGGTCGAGGGCGTCGGGAAGCCACCCGCCGCCGTCCTCGGAGAGGATGTCCACGGCGAGGAAGATCGGCGGGATGGCCGGCAGGAGCACGACGGTCCCCCATACCCCGCCGAGCCGCTGGTACGCCATGCCGACGACGAGCCCCGCGCAGGCCCCCACGAGGAAGACGAGCAGGTATACGACGAACAGGCCGGGGAGGTCGGCGACACTGTCGTACATCATCTGGCTGACACGGCGGACCTCCCACCCTGCTGCGCGGGCGACCAGCGACTCGACCCAGAGCAGCAGCACCATGACGAGGGCGTAGACGACGGCCATCAACGAGGAGACCGCGACGTTCGCCCTGAAGAAGGACCGCCGTGTCATGCCGGCGGCGACGTGCGCCTCGAGCTGTCGCAGGCTGAGGGCGATCGCCATCGCAAAGCTGAACCACATCCCGGCCTGCACGCCGAAGGCGATGGTGCTCGTGCCGGACTGGTCGAACCTGTCGTTGCTCAGCAGCGCCGAGGTGCCCACGGCGAGGACGAGCACGACGCCCCAGAACCACGCCGCCATGTACAGGTGGGACCACAGCAGCCACTCGCCGGCGCGGCGGGTCTGGCTCTTCCGCGCGGGTGTGCGGCGCGGTGCCTCGACTGTGCTCATCGGTCGACCTCCTCGGCGTGGTGGTGCTCGGGACTGCCTGCGGGGTCTGCGGGTGCCGCAGACCTGTCTGTCAGATGGACGAAGAGATCCTGGAGCGGCACCGGGCCGAGCTCGAGACCCGCACTCCGGACCCGGGCGTGCGCGTCCTGCCCGAGCATCCCGACGAAGGTCACCTGGGCGGTCCCGCCGAGCACGGTCCGGGCCAGCACGTCGATGCCGAGCTGGGCGACCACCTCGTCGACCGCAGCCGCAGCCCCTGTGAGGGTCGAGCCCCGCGCCTGGAGCGACTCGGCGCTGTCAGTCAGCAGCACGCCGCCCCTGTGCAGGATCGTCACGTGCTCGAGGACCCTGTCGAGCTCACCGATGAGGTGGCTGGACAGCACGATCGTGCGCGGGTGCTCGACGTAGTCGACGAGCAGCGACTGGTAGAACCTGTAGCGCGACGGCGCGTCCATGCCGAGGTACACCTCGTCGAGGATGGTCAGCGGCGCCCGCGCGGCGAGCCCCAGGCTCGCACCGACCGCGGAACGCTGGCCGCGCGAGAGGGACTCGACCTTGGTGCGCATCGGGACCTCGAGCTGGTCGAGCATCTCCTCGGCGTAGGCGCGGTCGAAGGCCGGGCGCATGCTCTCGACGAAGTCGAGGTTGATCTTCACATTCTCGTCGCCGAGCACGTCACCGCTCTCCCGGACGAAGCACGTGCCCTCGAGGACCCGCTCGTTCTCGAAGGGGTCTTCGCCGTCGACGAGCACCTTCCCGTGGGTCGGACGGCGGAAGGCCGCGAGGAGCGAGAGCAGGGTGGTCTTGCCGGAGCCGTTGCGGCCGAGCAGGCCGTGGACGACACCGGGTGCGAGCGTGAGGTCGACCCCGCTGAGGGCGGGGCGGTCGAAGTCGACCCCCACACCGCGCAGCTCGACGCTGAAACCTGTCATGACGGAGCCTCCTGGCTGAGGTTCTGGACGGTCTGGGGTGCCGTGGTGGCGGTGCCGGCGATGTAGCGCTGGATCTCGTCGGTGGTGATCCCGAGGAGCGCGGCCCGCTCGAGGACCGGGGCGAGCTCGTCGGCGAAGAAGTCTGCCCGGCTGGCGGCGCGGAGCCGCTCGGCAGCTCCGTCGGCGACGAACATGCCGACGCCGCGCTGCTTGTAGAGGACCCCGTCGTCGACGAGGAGGGCGAAGGCCTTCGCGGCCGTCGCCGGGTTGATCCGGAAGGTCGTCGCGTACTGGGTCGTCGACATGACCTGCGTCCCCTCCGGGAGGGAGCCGGCGAGGACGTCTCGCCGGATCTGGTCGGCGATCTGGAGATAGATCGGGTCTCGTCCGTCGAACACCCTGCACCTCCCTCGCTCTCGTACGGACACGGTCCGCCTCGCTGGTTCATTACTCCACTAATGAACCACAGGACCGGCACCGACGCAACCGTCTCGCCGAACAATGGGATGTGCCGCCCTGACGCGAGGGGCCCGTCGGCGCGGTGCGCACGGGGCGCGCAGAGCGCACGGCGCGGGAGGCGCGGCGCAGCACGCTCCCAGACGCACGACACCCCTGCAGCTGCCGAGGCAGGTGCAGGGGTGTCGTGACGAGCGTCCGCCCGTCACCACCTGGAGACGGCGTCGCGAGAGGCGTCGTCAGCGAGAGGCGAGACGCTCCGCGACGAGCTCTGCGACCTGGACAGCGTTGAGGGCCGCACCCTTGCGCAGGTTGTCGTTGCTGACGAAGAGGACCAGCCCACGCCCTCCAGGGACCGACTGGTCCTGGCGGATGCGGCCGACGAAGCTCGGGTCCGCACCGGCAGCAGCCAGCGGGTTGGGGACGTCGGCGAGCTCGACGCCCGGGGCGGCGGCGAGCAGCGTGCGCGCCTCCTCCGAGGTGATGGCCCGGCCGAACTCGGCGTTGATCGAGAGCGAGTGCCCTGTGAACACCGGCACGCGTACGCAGGTGCCCGCGACGGCGAGATCGGGCAGCCCGAGGATCTTGCGGGACTCGTTGCGGAGCTTCTGCTCTTCGTCGGTCTCCTCCGAGCCGTCGTCGACGAGCGACCCGGCGAGCGGGATGACGTTGAAGGCGATGTTCTTCACGTACTTCACGGGGTCCGGGAAGGTCACCGAGGAGCCGTCGCGCACGAGGCCGACGGTGTCCTGCTCGACGGCGGCCCGGACCTGCGAGTCGAGCTCGGTCGCCCCGGCGAGACCGGAGCCCGAGACCGCCTGGTAGGTCGAGACGATGAGGCGCTCGAGGCCCGCGGCGTCTGCGAGCGGCTTGAGCACGGGCATCGCGGCCATCGTGGTGCAGTTGGGGTTCGCGATGATCCCCTTGGGTGCGTCGGCGATCGCCTCGGGGTTCACCTCCGCGACGACGAGCGGGACCTCGGGGTCGAGGCGCCAGGCCGAGGAGTTGTCGATCACGACAGCACCGGCGGCAGCGAAGCGCGGCGCCTGGGCGGTCGACGTCGACCCGCCTGCCGAGAACAGGGCGATGTCGATCCCGCTGAGGTCGGCGGTCGCGGTGTCTTCGACGACGACGTCCTGGCCCTTCCACGGGAGGGTCGTGCCGGCGGACCGCGCCGACGCGAAGTAGCGGATGGAGGCGATCGGGAAGTCGCGCTCCTCGAGCAGCTGGCGCATCACGGCGCCCACCTGCCCGGTGGCTCCGACGACGGCGACGTGCAGACCGGGGTGGCTCATGGGTTCAGACCTCTCGTCTGTGCCGCGGGCTCTAGGCCCGGGCGGGTTCTACGAAGCGTATGGGTGTCAGGCGCATCCTCCGGCGAGGGCCGGTGCGGTCAGACAGGGCAGGCCCGACCGACCGGCGCTGCGCAGGTCGTCCAGGCCGGTGCGAGCGGCGCGCGGCTCAGCGGCCGGTGCCGCCGTAGACGACGGCCTCGGCCTCGGTGTCGAGCTCGAAGGCCGTGTGCACGGCGCGGACGGCCGCGTCGAGGTTGTCCTCGCGTGTGACGACCGAGATGCGGATCTCCGAGGTCGAGATCATCTCGATGTTGACGCCTGCGTCGCGCAGCGCACCGAAGAGCTTGGCCGAGACTCCGGGGTGGGACTTCATGCCCGCGCCGATGAGCGAGAGCTTGCCGATCTGGTCGTCGAGCTGGATCGACTCGAAGCCGATGGCCTCGCGGACGGCGTTGAGCGCCGTGGTCGCGATCGGGCCGTCCTCCTCAGGGAGGGTGAAGGAGATGTCCGTCCGCCCCGTCGAGGCGACCGAGATGTTCTGGACGATCATGTCGATGTTCGCGCCGGCTCCGGCGACGACCTCGAAGATGCGTGCCGCGGTGCCCGGGACGTCGGGCACGCCGACGACGGTGATCTTGGCCTCGCTGCGGTCGTGGGCGACCCCGGAGATGATCGGTGCTTCCATGACGACCTCTTCCTCGTTCGGTGCTGCGGCGTCGACGACGGCGACTGGAGTGTTGGTGACCAGGGTCCCGGGGGCCCCGGAGAAGGACGACCTGACGTGGACCGGGACGTCGTAGCGACGGGCGTACTCGACGCAGCGCAGGGCGAGGATCTTCGCGCCGCTGGCCGCCATCTCGAGCATCTCCTCGTAGGTGATGCGGTCGATCTTGCGGGCGCTCGGGACGATCCGCGGGTCGGCCGTGAAGACGCCGTCCACGTCGGTGTAGATCTCGCAGACGTCGGCGCCGAGGCCGGCGGCGAGGGCCACGGCCGTGGTGTCCGAGCCTCCGCGTCCGAGGGTGGTGACGTCGTTCGTGCTCTGCGTGACGCCCTGGAACCCGGCGACGATCGCGACAGAGCCCTTCTCGATCGTCTCGCGGATGCGCCCGGGGACGACGTCGACGATGCGCGCCTTGCCGTGCACGGCGTCGGTGATGACACCGGCCTGCTGCCCCGTGAAGGACTTGGCCTTGACGCCGAGGTTGTTGATCGCCATCGCGAGGAGCGACATCGAGATGCGCTCGCCCGCGGTGAGGAGGATGTCCATCTCGCGCGAGGGCGGGATCGGGGTGATCTGCCGGGCGAGGTCGATGAGCTCGTCGGTCGTGTCCCCCATGGCCGAGACCACGACGACGACGTCGTGCCCTGCCTTGCGGGCCTCGCTGATGCGCTTGGCCACGCGCTTGATGCTCTCTGCGTCGGCGACCGACGATCCGCCGTACTTCTGCACGATGAGTGCCACTGTGCTGCTCCGTTACGTAGCTGGTCCCGTCGATCTAAACGTCCACCAGGTGCTGTCCGAACGGTTCGAGTGTACGACGCGGGGCGACGGCGTCCAGCCGCGGTCCACGACAGCCGTCCGCACCCCGGACGACTGCGAGACGACCGGGCGCCGCGGGCCGCACCGCGCCACCCGAGAGGGGCGGTGCCGGCCGGAGACTGACCGGTCCGGGCTCCAGTCGCCAGCCCGACCCGGCGCCGGTGTCAGTCCTCGAGCGCCTCGAGCTCCGCCTGGACGACGGGGTCGTCGAGGACGTCGGTCCGCAGGTGCCCGAGGATGAGCGCGAGGACGCGGACCGCGCTCGCGCCGCGGTCTCCCCACGACGTGAGGTAGGAGAACTGCCACCACCAGAGCGCCTCGACCACGTGGCCGGCCTCGTAGTGCTGGAGCCCCTGGCCGAGGGCAGCGGCGACGGTCGCGAGGTCGGCCGAGAGCTCGGCGTCGCCCGTCGCGTCGCTCAGCACGGGGTCGACGACCTCGGTGTACCCGTCGATGCCCTCGAGCACGAGCGCAAGACCGATCCGGAGCGGGTCGACGTCGGTCTCCTCGCCGTCGTCGGGCTCGGACCGCGTCGGCGGCACGACGTCGACCATCGCACCGAGCCGCGCGCCGGCGCCGAGCACGTCGGAGGTCGCGAGCAGCAGGAGCGGGATGGCGGCTTCGGGCGCGACGCCTGTCGCGACGTCGACGCAGGTCTGCAGGAACCGCTCGGCCTGCGGCGCGAAAGCCGCGGCGACCTCGCGGACGTCCGTGCCGGGCGTCGAGCCGGCGAGGGGTGCTGCTGGGGGCTGGGTCTGGTCAGGCACCGACGACCCTCCGTCCTTCGAAGGCACGTCCGAGCGTCACCTCGTCGGCGTACTCGAGGTCACCTCCGACGGGCAGGCCCGAGGCCAGGCGCGTGACGCGCAGGCCCATCGGGCCGAGCATGCGGGCGAGGTAGGTGGCCGTGGCCTCGCCCTCGACGTTGGGGTCCATCGCGAGGATGACCTCTTGCACGGCGCCGTCGGCGAGCCGCGTGAGCAGCTCTTTGATGCGCAGGTCGTCGGGGCCGACGTTGTCGATGGGGTTGATCGCGCCGCCGAGCACGTGGTACTTGCCACGAAACTCGCGGGTCCGCTCGATGGCCACGACGTCCTTGGCCTCTTCGACGACGCAGATCACGGCGACAGACCGACGAGGGTCCTGGCAGATGCGGCACTGCTCGGACTCGGCCACGTTGCCGCAGATCTCGCAGAAGCGGACCTTGAGCTTGACCTCGGTCAGGGCCTCGGCGAGCCGGCGCGCGTCTTCGGCGTCGGCTGCGAGGAGGTGGAACGCGATCCGCTGCGCGCTCTTGGGCCCGATGCCGGGAAGCCGGCCGAGCTCGTCGATCAGGTCTTGGACTGCGCCTTCATACACACCCCTAGCCTACGTGCGCGCGAGCCCGGCGCGGACCTGCGTCGAGCGACGGCTCAGACCTGCCCGTCGACGATCTCGTCGACGATGGTCCCGCCGAGGATCTGCGTGACGAGCGGGACACCGACCAGCCCGGACGACACGAGGTCTTCGTCGTCGGGCTGCGGGTCGTCGACCACCTGCGCGCGGGCCTGCTCGGCGGCACGACTCTCGGCGACCCGACGCTCTGCGGCCTGTCGCGGGGTCTCGCCAAGGAGCGCGTCGCCGCCGGGCTGCGTCGTGGGCTGCGCAGACTGCTGGGCGCCGGCGGCGCTCGTCTGGCGGGCGTCGGACGCGGGTCGCGGACCACGGTCGGGCTGACGGTCGCGGACAGGCTCGGGTCCGTGGTCGTAGTCCTCCGGCGGCTCTTCGCCGTAGCCGGGCGGGGGCTCTTCGGCGGTCCCGCGCCGCTCGGCCGGGACGGCGCCGCGCCCCGGGCCGTCGTGCTGAGCCGACGGGCTCGACGGGCTGCTGGGGGCGGCCGGAGCCGTGGGGGCAGCCTGCTTGGCGCCCTGCGCTACGGTCCCTCCCGTCACCTGCTGCGCCGACGACGGAGCTGGGGCAGAGACCGTCGCGACGGGCACGTCCCACGAGGCCGCCGCTGCGGCCGGGTCGACGCCCGCCAGTCCGGCCGGTGCCTGTGCGGGAGCGGGAGCGGCCGAACCTGCGGCCGGTGCCGGTGCAGCACGGCCGGGCTCTTCGATCCCGCCCTCGACGCGGACGTCGAAGCCGAGGGTCTCGCGCACAGCGCGCTGGACGAGCTCGGCGCCGGGGCCGTTGCGGAAGGTGGTCGCGAGGCCTGTCGAGGCGAAGGTGAGCCTGAGCGTCGTGTCGGAGAGGTCTGCGACCTGCGCGTTCTGCGCGATGAGCGCCCACGTCGACTTCCGCATCCGGCTCAGGGTGTCGAGGACCTCGGGCCACCGGCGACGGAGCATCTCGGCCGACTGCGCGGACTGACCACCGGCTGCGGCGGCAGGCTGCTGCGCGTGCTGGACGGGCTGGTGGTGCGTGGGCTGCTGCGGCGCCGGCTGGTGCTGTACCTGGGCCGGCTGAGCAGCCTGCTGGCGGGGCTCGGCCGGCGCGGACTGCGTCGGAGCTGCGGCTGCTGCGAGGGCGGACTGTGATCGGGGCTCTGCCTGGGGGGCAGACTCAGCCGGGCCGGACTCGTCCGAGCCGTGCTCGGCTGTCGCCGACGCTGGCCCGGCGGTCGCAGCCGGCGCGGAGGGCTCGACCCGAGCCCCTGCCACCTGCTCCTGCGAGGTCGAGCCCGTCGGGAGGTCTTCCCACGGCGGGACGCTCACCGGGCGAGCGGCGGCAGAGTCGGCAGCCGCAGCCGCAGCCGAGGCCGGGGTCGTCTGCGAGGGACCGTGCTCCTGCGCGCCAGCAGCCGGTACGCCCGGCGCGCTGGTCACCGGTGCACCGACCTCTGGTGCGGCGCTGACCTGCGGTGCAGCCTGCGGTGCGACCGCTGCGGGAGGGGTGACCGCGACCGGCGGTGCAGCCACCTGCGGGGCCTGGACCGGCGCGGAGACACGCGCAGGAGCAGGGGTGCTCAGCCCGACGGGCGCTCCGGCAGCCGCGCCCCGCTCGAGGCGGTCGAGACGCGCCGCGATCCCTGTCGCGGTGTCGTCGACGGCCGGCAGCAGCAGACGCGCGCAGAGCAGCTCGAGGTGCAGACGCGGGGACGTGGCGCCGCTCATCTCGGTGAGCGCGGCGTTGACGACGTCGGCCGAGCGCGAGAGCTCGGCCGCTCCGAGGTTGGTGGCCTGGGCCTGCATGCGAGCCAGCTGGTCGGCCGGGACGCTGCGCAGCACCGCCTGGGCGGCCTCGCCCGAGACCGACAGCACGATGAGGTCGCGCAGGCGCTCGAGCAGGTCTTCGACGAAGCGGCGGGGCTCGTGCCCTGTCGCGACGACGTGGTCGACCACGCGGAACATGCTCGCGCCGTCGCGGGCGGCGAGCGCCTCGACGACGTCGTCGAGCAGGGTGACGTGCGTGAAGCCGAGCAGCGAGACCGCACGCTCGTAGTCGAGCACGCCGCCCTCGGCGCCGGCCATGAGCTGGTCGAGCACGGACAGCGAGTCACGGACCGAGCCGCCGCCGGCGCGCACGACGAGCGGCAGCACTCCCCCGCCGACGGCGATGTTCTCGCTCGTGCAGAGCTCGCCGAGGTACGTCTGGAGAGTCTCGGGCGCGACAAGCCTGAAGGGGTAGTGGTGGGTCCGCGAGCGGATGGTGCCGATCACCTTGTCGGGCTCGGTCGTGGCGAAGATGAACTTCAGGTACTCCGGCGGCTCTTCGACGATCTTCAGCAGGGCGTTGAAGCCCTGCGCGGTGACCATGTGGGCCTCGTCGAGGATGAAGATCTTGAAGCGGTCGCGGGACGGCGAGAAGGTCGCGCGCTCGCGCAGCTCACGGGCGTCGTCGACACCACCGTGGCTGGCCGCGTCGATCTCGACGACGTCGAGGCTCCCGGGGCCGCCGCGGGCGAGCTCGACGCAGGACTCGCACTCGCCGCACGGTGTGTCCGTCGGGGTCTCGGGGGTGTTCTTCGCGCAGTTGAGGATGCGGGCGAGGATGCGGGCGGAGGTCGTCTTGCCGCAGCCTCGTGGGCCTGAGAAGAGATAGGCGTGGTTCACGCGGTCGGAGCGCAGAGCCTGCCGGAGCGGGTCCGTCACGTGCTCCTGACCGATGACCTCGGCGAAGTTCTCGGGACGGTAGCGGCGGTACAGGGCTGTGCTCACCCCGCCACCTTAGACGGTGCACCTGACAGGTCCGAGCCGCGGTCCAGACGCCACCAGCAGCCTCCGGCACGAGGACGGCCGGCTGCCCCCCCGCACGAGGCGAGGGACGACCGGCCGTCGTCCTAGGTGCTGCCGGGCTCAGCGGTGCAGCGCCCTCTTGGCCAGCCAGTTGCCGAAGTACTGGGCGACCTGGACGATCGCCACGATGACGAGCACCGCAGCCCAGGTGACCTCGTCGTTGAACTTCTGGTACCCGAAGCGCAGCGCGAAGTCTCCGAGCCCACCACCACCGATCGCACCGGCCATCGCCGACATGTCGATGACCCCGACGAACAGGAAGGTGTAGCCGAGGATCAGCGGCGCGAGGGCCTCGGGGATGAGCACCGACCAGATGATGCGGAACCGTGAGGCGCCCATCGCGCGGGCCGCCTCGACGACGCCCGGGTCGAGGGCGACGAGGTTCTGCTCGACGATCCGCGCGAAGGCCACGGCCGCCATGAGGGTCATGGGCAAGATCACGGCCTGGACACCGATCGTCGCGCCGGTGACCTCGTAGGTGACCGGACGGATCGCCGTGACGAAGATGATGAACGGGATCGGCCGCACGAAGTTCACGATCACGTTGAGGACGTTGAAGACGACGGGGTTGGACAGCAGGTTGCCCTTGCGCGTCGTGTAAAGGCCGAGGCCGATGAGGAGCCCGACGAGCCCACCGAGGAGCATCGTCGCCGAGACCATCTGGAGGGTCTCGCCGAGGGCTGACCACAGACGTGGGCCGAGCACAGACCAGTCGGTCATCGCGGGTCTCCCTCGGTGGTCGGTCGCTGGGTGCGGGGCTTGTCGAACCTCGGGGCGCCAGGGCTCAGCGCCCCGGAGTCCGAGGCCCCTGCGAAGGTCGCGCCGGGCGCCGGGTAGGCGACGTCGAGCGCTGGGTCGTGCGGTGACGAGGCGTCGGCGCGGCCTGTCCCGCCGTCAGTCTCCGGGACCGGCGCGGCCGCGGCGTCAGCAGCCCGCGGGTCGACGAGCGGGTGGGCTGCCGTCCCGAGGTCGGTCACGTGCGTGTAGCCGCGCAGCGTGGCGACGCACTGCTCGATCGCTGCCTCGTCGCCGACGAGCTCCCAGGTGAGCGAGCCGAAGGGGCGCTCGCTGACCTCGGAGATCCCGCCGAAGACGACGGTCCCCTGCACGTCGTTGTCGCGCAGCACGTCGGTGATCCGACCGCCGGACGAGCCGTCCTCGTGGACGGCCACGGTGACCAGCCTGTGCGGGTGGCGGTGCCGCAGACGCTCGAGCACCTGCGTGCTCGGCCGGTCCTTGACCGTCGCCCCGACGAACCGGCGCGTGGCGCGGTGCTGGGGGTCGGCGAAGACCGGGTACACGTCGCCGGACTCGACGACCTTGCCCTGCTCCATGACCGCGACCCTGTCGCAGATCGACTTCACGACGTCCATCTCGTGGGTGATGACCACGACGGTGATCCCGAGCTCCCGGTTGACCTTCTTCAGGAGGGCGAGGACGTCCTGGGTGGTCTCGGGGTCGAGGGCGCTCGTCGCCTCGTCGGCCAGCAGGATGCTCGGGTTGGTCGCGAGGGCGCGGGCGATGCCCACGCGCTGCTTCTGCCCGCCGGACAGCTTGTTGGGGTACTGCTTGGCCTTGTCCGCGATACCGACGAACTCGAGGAGCTCGGCGACACGGGCCTTCCGTTTCGCGCGGTCCCAGCCCGCCACCTTGAGCGGGTAGGCGATGTTGCCCGCGACGGTCCGGGAGGACAGCAGGTTGAACTGCTGGAAGATCATCCCGATGCCCGCACGGACAGCGCGCAGCTGGCTCTCGGAGCGACCTGTCAGCACGGTGCCGTCGACCTCGACGGTCCCGCCGGACACTGTCTCGAGGGCGTTGATGAGGCGCACGAGGGTCGACTTGCCAGCACCGGAGTAGCCGATCACCCCGAAGATCTCGCCCTTGCGGATCTCGAGGGTCACGCCGTCGACGGCGTTGAAGGGGCCTGAGCTGCCCTTGAAGGTCTTGGTGACGTCGGTGAACCTCACCATGGCGGTGTGGCTAGCGCTCATGCGCTGCTCCGTTCGGCAGGGATGGGGACGGTCGATCGTGGCACGTGCACGCGTCTCGCGCTCGGTGCGCGGTGCGGACCTGTGGGCGAGCGTGGAACGCACCGAGGGTGGACCGGCGCTGGCCGGTCCACCCTCGGTGCTCTCAGGCGTCAGCCCTTGAGGTTCGACTCGATCTCGTCGAGGTAGCCCTGGAGCGTCGCGCCGTCCTGGTCGGCGATGACGGCGCTGCCGCCCGACGCCTCGAGGAGAGCGTCCTGGACCTCGGGCGAGTGCGAGATCTCGATGAGCTTGAGGAAGGTCTCGTCGTCCTTGTCAGCCGCGCGGGACACCCACACGTTGATGTACGGACGGGCACCCTCGGCCTCGGCCGAGTCCTGGTAGAGCGCGTCGTCCGCGGCGAGGCCGGCGTCCTTGATGAAGTCGTTGTTCACGACGGCACCGTCGATGCTGTCGAGGTTCACCGCGGTCTGCGTCGCGTCGACAGGGGTGACGGTCACGGTCGACTCGTCGGCGAGGACGTCGAGCTCGGTCGAGACGGACGAGCCGCCGTCCTTGAGCTTGAGCAGGCCGGCGTCCTGGAGGACGAGGAGCGCACGGGCCAGGTTGGTCGGGTCGTTCGGGATCGCGATCTCGGCGCCGGCCGGGATCTCCTCGACCGAGGAGTACTTGGAGGAGTAGAGGCTCAGCGGGTAGACGGCCGTCGCACCGATCGGCGTGAGGTCCTCACCGGTGTTGGTGTTGTACTCCGCGAGGTACTGCAGGTGCTGGAACTGGTTGAGGTCGATCTCCTCCGACGTCAGCGCGGCGTTGGGGAGGTCGTAGCTGCCCAGGTCCTTGATCTCGACGGAGATGCCCGCGGCCTCGGCCTGCTCCTCGAAGACCGACCACTGGTCGTCGGCCGCGGCGTTGACGACGCCGATGACCACAGGGTTGGACTCGTCGCCCTTCGCGGCGTCCGAGGACTCGTCCGAGCCGCAGGCGGCGAGGCCGAAGGTCAGTGCTGCGACGAGGCTGGCGGCGCCGAGGGTGCGGGCCGTACGGGTGGAGCGAGACATGGTGGTCCTTCCGGGTGGTGCGCAGGTCTGTGCGCATCGAGGAGCAGCCGACGGCTGCGAGCGTGTGCTGTGAGGTGTGGGGGCGCATCGTCACGGGCGCGGGGCCCGGGTCGTGCGTGGTCGCTGTCGTCGGGCACCGCGGGGCGGGCCGTCGTCACGCGGAGGGCGTGGACAGGGAGAGCGGGGCGTGCGTGTCGCACGGCTGGTCACCGGGGTCGTCCCCGGTCCGGGTGGGTCGCCAGGTCAGCGACAGCACCCGCTGGGCATCGACGACATCGAGGCGCCACGACAGCACATCATCGGGCGGCGCGGTGCGCAGGCCCGGGTGACGGTGGCGTAGGTCGACGTGAACATGCCTCCATGATGGGGCGGCAGATGCGGGCAGCACCAATCGCTGGACCATAAATCTCACGATGCGAACGCTGGAGCGGT
Organism: Sanguibacter biliveldensis; assembly: GCF_033798665.1. Taxonomy (NCBI): domain Bacteria; kingdom Bacillati; phylum Actinomycetota; class Actinomycetes; order Micrococcales; family Sanguibacteraceae; genus Sanguibacter; species Sanguibacter biliveldensis. The sequence goes on along the minus strand of NZ_CP138359.1, from coordinate 505,190 downwards.
CGCCTGCTGAGATGAACCCGGGCCAAGCTCGCAAAATACCCACCGGAGCATGCAAAAGACCCCCCGCACACCCATCAGAGCTCACCTGCCCTTGCTGCCTTCCGGCCCTGGGGGAGTTCAGTGAGATGACGCCGCACGAGGGGTCAGCCCCCAGGTTAACCCAGCCGCCCGCCGGGAGGTAAATCGGCCGCGCGCCAGACCGTCACGAGGCAGTGACGAGGCCGTGACAGACCTCGTCGGGAGTGACCCCCGCCACGTCCGACCCCGTCGGGGCCTCACGATTCGGCCCGACGGCAGATCGTCCGGTACTCTCGTGACGCTGGCCTCGGCCGGTGCGTGCTGGAGGATTCGCCTAGTGGCCTATGGCGCCGTCTTGGAAAGGCGGTTGGGTTAACGCCCTCGGGGGTTCGAATCCCCCATCCTCCGCAGCAGACGAAGCCCCCTCCCGGGATCCGAGAGGGGGCTTCGTCGTTCCCGGTCGTCTCCCCCACCGGTCGCCCCGACCCTCGAGCCCCCGTGGGCCCCACCTCTGCCCCTCACGAGCACCCGGTGGTTCAATGAGACGTGGCCGCACACGAGGCATCCCCTGACATCTGGGGCGGCTCGCGCCCCAGCTCGGCCCAGACCGGCCTGCTCATCGCGTCGGCGCTGACCTCCGAGACCTTCGCCCCCTCGCTCGCCCCGCGCAGCGCCGTCGACCAGGGACTCGTGACAGGCCTGTCGGTCGCCTCGCACTATCTCGTCGCGGTCGCCGCGCAGGACGCCCTCTCCGGCCTCGCCGAGCGCCTCGTCGGCTCGACCTTCCTCGTCGGAGCACCCTGGCTCCCCGAGCAGCACCGCACCCGGGTCCTCGAGATCTCCGTCGACCTGCTCGCCGTCCCCGTCGGGACCAGTCTCGCCCTGCTCGTCCCCGCGGCACCCCGAGAACGCACGGTCCGCGCACTGGCACGGTTCGCCGCGTGCCGGGTCGCGCTCTCCGGAGCGGCCGGAGCGTCGCTCGACCTCGGCCACGCCGGCGCAGTGCACCTCGACCGTGCCCTCGGGCTGACCGGCACCTTCGCGCGCGTCCCGCTCTCCGTCCCGCTGGGTGCAGGCGTGGCCTACGTCGTCGAGCGCAACAGGTCGCACCAGCAGCTGCCCACCCCGGACCTCGAGTCGGTCAGCTCGAACACCCGTCTCGTCTCTGTCCTCGTGGCGGGCGGGGTCGTCGTCGGCCTCAGCGGCTTCGCAGCCGCGGAGGGGCTGCTCACCCGCAGGCTCGGCGACGCCCTGCACCAGGTGCTGCCCGGCACCACCGGATTCTGGCGGGTGGTGGCGCGCGGTGCGAGCCTGGGCGCGGTCAGCACAGCGGGCGTCGCCGTGTGGGACCGCGCCATGCAGCGCATCGAGACCGCCACGCTCACCGACGAGGCCAGGACCGCCGGGCTCGACCCGACGGCGGTCACCACCTCGACCGTCAGCGGCTCCGGCCACAGCCTCGTCCCGTGGGACACGCTCGGACGAGAAGGACGCCGGCACGTGCTGTCCCGGGTCCCGACCCGGCCGTCCGCCGCGAGGCGCACGACCGCCGCGGGGAGCACGGTCGACGTGGGGAGCACGGTCGACGCGCCCGAGGCCGAGACCGTCGGCGCACCGCCGCGCCCCTTCGTCGACGCCCTCGTCGGACCGGCCACGGACTCGCCCGACTTCTCGATCGAGACCGTCATGGGCCGCCCCGCCGTCGCCGAGCCGGTCCAGGTCTACGTCGGGCTCGACAGCGCACCGACCCCGCGGGACAGGGTCGACCTCGCGCTCGCCGAGATGGAACGGCTCGGCGCCTTCGACCGCTCGCTCCTCGTGCTGGTGTCACCGACCGGGACCGGCTACGTCAACTACGTCGCGCTCGCAGCCGTGCAGTACCTCGCGCTCGGTGACGTCGCGACAGTCACCATGCAGTACTCGAAGCGTCCGTCTCCGCTCTCCCTCGGCAAGGTGTCCGTCGCCCGCGAGCAGAACCGGCGCCTGTGGATGCGCATCGTCGTGCGGCTGCGCGAGATGCCCGAGCACCGCAGGCCTCGGGTCGTCGTGTTCGGCGAGAGCCTCGGGGCGCTGACGAGCCAGGACGTCTTCGTCGACTGGGGCACGATCGGCCCGGCGGCCCTCGGGATCGAGCGGGCGCTCTGGGTCGGCACGCCTCGCACGAGCCGGTGGATGACCGAGGTCACGACGCCCGACAGGCTCGAGGTCGACCCCGACACCGTGGTCGTCGTCAACGACTACCCGCAGCTGGAGGAGCTCGGGCCGGAGCGGCGCGGCAGGCTGCGGTACGTGCTGGTCAGCCACGACAACGACGGCGTGACACGGCTGGCCCCCGACGTCGCCTTCTCCAGGCCCGACTGGCTGAGCCCCGAGGCGCGCACGCCCCGGCCGGCGCCTGTCTCGTCAGACGTCCCGGTCAGTCCGCGCGGGACTCCGCCGTGGGCTCGCTGGCGCCCCGTCACGACCTTCTTCCAGACGCTCGTCGACATGAAGAACGCCCAGGCGCCGGGCCCCTACCGCGCCTGGGCCCACGACTACAGGCCCGACCTCGTGCGGTTCGTCAGCGCCGTCTACGACCTCCCCGCCGACCCCGAGGTGCTGCGCAGGCTCGACCACGTCCTCGAGGCCCGCGAAGAGCTGCGCGAGACCCTGATCGCCCACGCCGAGGAACGGCGTCGCGCCGCTGAGGAGCGCTCGCCCACTACAGTGGCGCCATGATCTTCAAAGGCGTGGGCGACGGTCGCCCCTACCCCGACCACGGTCTGGTGAGCACCAAGGACTGGGCTGCGGTCCCTCCCCGGCAGGTCCGCCTCGAAGAGCTCGTCACCACCAAGCGCGAGCTAAATCTCGACAATCTCCTCGCAGAAGACTCCACGTTCTACGGCGATCTGTTCGCCCACGTCGTCCAGTACAAGGGCATCATGTACCTCGAGGACGGCCTGCACCGCGCGGTGCGAGCCGCCCTCCAGCAACGTGCGCTGCTGCACGCACGTGTCCTCGTCCTGGACTGACCCGCACTCAGAGAGGCTTGACAGATGACTACGCCGGATGACGTCCAGCGCGCCCGCACGCAGCGCCGACGGCGCAAGCACGAGCGACAGGCGCTCGTCTTCGGCCTGCTCATCGCCTTCTTGGCCGTGTCCGGGCTCGCCGCGGCCGCGGTCTACACGGGAGCCGTTGACGCGCCCTTCGACCGCGGCTTCAGCGAAGAAGAGGTCGTCCGGGACCAGGTGGCGGCCCAGCCCTGCCTGCCCGACGGGACGCTGCCCGTGCCGTACCAGCAGATCACCGTGAAGGTGCTCAACGCGACGAACCGCTCCGGCCTCGCCGGTCAGGTGTCCGACGCGCTCGCCAGCCGCAGCTTTGTCATCAGTGCGACCGAGACGCAAGAGGCGAAGCTCAACGACGTGCGCATCTCCTTCGGCACCCAGGGCCTGGCCTCCGCCTACACGCTCGCAGCGCAGTTCCCCACCGCCAACCTGTTCTACGACGCCCGTGAGGACGCGAGCGTCGACGTGGCGCTCGGAGAGTCGTTCACCGAGCTCGTCCCGGCCGAAGAGGTGGGCCTCGCGGCCGACTCCCCCATGGCGTCTGTCGACGGGTGCCGCTCCCTCGACAGCCTCACCCCTGAGCCTGTCGTCGTGCCCACCCCGCCGGCCGAGGAGGGCGCGCCCGCCGAGGACGCACCTGCCGAAGAGGCACCGGCTGCGGGCTGACGCCTGATGGCGTGACCGGCCGATCGACTGAGGGAAGAGCTCCGGGCTGGGCACGGGCGCAGTGCGCCTGTGCCCAGCCCGGAGCTGTCTCGGTCCGTCCCGAGCCCGTGCTCGGCTCCTCCTGAGCCCCGCCTCAGCTCTTCTCGAGCTCGACCCCTGCCGGGGCCGACGCCGGGGACGCAGCCTCCTGGCTGGTCCCCCGCCACCGGGCCAGCGCCCGCATGAGGTGGTAGACGACGAGCGTGACCGCGGTGCCGATCGCGATGCCCTCGAAGGCGAGGTCGCCAGGCGTCCAGCTGAAGTTCGCGATGCCGACCACGAGCGCGACAGCGGCGGTGGTGAGGTTCACGGGGTCGGAGAAGTTGACCTTGTTCTGCACCCAGATGCGGGCACCCAGCATGCCGATCATGCCGTAGAGCAGGGTCGAGGCACCGCCGAGGACCCCTGCGGGGACCGAGGCGATGGCCTCGCCGAACTTCGGCGAGAGGCTCAGCAGGAGCGCGCCCGCGGCGGCGACCCAGTACGCGGCGGTCGAGTAGACGCGGGTCGCGGCCATGACGCCGATGTTCTCCGCGTAGGTGGTCGTCCCCGAGCCGCCACCGACACCGGCGAGGCTGGTCGCGATGCCGTCGGCGAGCAGCGCACGCCCGGCGAGGTGGTCGAAGTCCTGCCCTGTCATGGCGGCGACTGACTTCACGTGGCCGATGTTCTCGGCGATCAGCACGAGGACCACCGGGACGAACAGACCGAGGACCGACACCTGGAAGGTCGGCGTGGTGAACTCGGGGAACCCGACCCATGAGGCCGTCTCGACCTTGCTGAAGTCGACCTCGCCGCGGACCACGGCTGTCACGTAGCCGACCGCGACACCGAGCAGGATCGCGAGCCGACCGAGGATCCCGCGGAACAGCACCGTGGCGAGGATGATCGCACCGAGGGTCACGAGGGCCGTGACGGGCGCCTGCTCGAAGTTCGCCTTGGCAGCCGGTGCCAGGTTGAATCCGATGAGCGCGACGATCGTGCCGTTGACGACAGGCGGCATGAGCGAGTTGATCCATCGCGCCCCGGCGAAGTGGACGATCACGCCGACGACGGTGAGCGTCAGCCCCGCGACGAGGATGCCGCCGACGGCGACAGACTGGCCGCCCGAGGCTGTCGCGGCACCGATGGGCGCAATGAAGGCGAAGCTCGACCCGAGATAGCTCGGCAGGCGGTTGCCGGTGATCAGCAGGAAGACGACGGTGCCGACAGCCGAGAAGAACAGCGTGGTCGCCGGGGAGAAGCCCGTGAGGATCGGGACCAGGAAGGTCGCGCCGAACATCGCGACGATGTGTTGCAGACCGATGCCGATCGTCAGCGGCCAGGCCAGCCGCTCGCCGGGGGCGACGACGTCCGTCGGGCCCATGTGCTTGCCGTCACCGTGGATCGTCCAACCAAAGCTCACCGTGTGTCTCCTGCGTCCGTGACTCGCCGGCTGGTGCCGGTCCACGGAGCAGACTACTGCGGGGGTCCTGGGACCCCCGCAGCCGTCTCGGTCCTCTCGCAGGTGTCAGCCGCCCTGCCGGTGCTGGCCCGTCTGCAGGCGCGAGCCGGTCTGGGGCGTCACCCGGTCTGGAGGCGTCAGCCGATCTGCGGCGCGACCTCGCGGGCGACGAGGTCGAGGTGCTCGAGGTCGGCCATGTCGAGGACCTGGAGGTAGACGCGTGAGGCTCCGTGCTCGGCGAGCGTCCCGAGGCGGTCGACGACCTCGCTCACCGTGCCCGCGACACCGTGCTCGCGGAGCTCGGCGGGCTCGCGGCCGATCGCGGCGGCCCGGCGGGAGAACTCGGCCTCGTCAGCGCCGACGCACATGACCAGGGCGGCGGAGTAGGTGAGGTCGTCGGCCGGGCGACCGGCCTCCTCGCAGGCCGCTCGCACGCGCGCGAACATCTGCGGGATGTCGTCGATCTCGGGGAAGGCCGCGTTGAACTCGGTGCCGAAGCGCGCGGCGAGGGCCGGCGTGCGCCTGGGACCGTTGCCACCGACGATCACCGGGACCGGGCTCTGCACGGGCTTGGGCAGCGCGGGCGAGTCGGTCAGCGTGTAGTGGGTGCCGTCGAAGGAGTACTTCTCGCCGACAGGTGTGGACCACAGGCCGGTGATGATCTCGAGCTGCTCTTCGAGCATGCCGAAGCGCTTGGCCGGGAACGGTACGCCGTAGGCGGCGTGCTCCTCCGCGAACCATCCGGTGCCGAGACCGAGCTCCACGCGCCCGCCGCTCATCTGGTCAACCTGGGCCACCTGGACGGCGAGGAGCCCGGGGTGCCGGAAGGTCGCGGAGGTGACGAGGGTGCCGAGCTTGATGCGGCTGGTCTCACGGGCCAGCGCCGCGAGCGTCAACCACGCGTCGGTCGGACCGGGGAGGCCGTCGCCGCCCATCGTGAGGAAGTGGTCGGAGCGGAAGAACGCGTCGAAGCCGAGGTCCTCGGTGGCCTTGGCCACCGCGAGGATGTCGTCGTAGGTCGCGCCCTGCTGCGGTTCGGTGAAGATGCGGAGGTCCATGCGACCAGCCTACGGCGGCTGACGAGGCCCGTCCTGGCCGTGCCAGACCCTGTCCGCGGCCGACCCCGAGGTCGCGCCCCCTGCGCCGCAGCCGCGCGAGGTCCGATCAGCGGCCGAGGCCGCGCAGGCGACGGGGGACGGCGAGGTCGGCCAGGTTGAGGACGGTCAGCGCGACCAGCGCGCGTCCGAGCACACGGCGCCCGCGCGGTCCCGGCGCCCCGGCGCCCCGCAGCGCGAGCGCGGCGCCCACAGCGCAGAGGACGGTCTCGGCTCCGGCGACGACCCAGTACGCGGTCGGCCGCTCGATCCACAACCGCTGGAGGTCGTTGAGACGCCCAGGTTCGGTAGGGACCGTCGTCACCGAAGACCACAGCGCACGGACGAGCGGCTGAGACTCGATCCGGCGGACGTCCGGCAGGTCGGCCGGCGGCAGCCATCCTTCGGCGACCTCGGCCGCCTCGACGGGCAGACCCAGGAGCCGCATGAGCGCCGTGAAGGGGTCGTCCGCGTCGGCGTCGTCGAGCAGGGTGGTGAGCCTGTCGGTCTGCGCAGGGCTCAGGTCGAACTGCTGCGCGATCTCGTCGGCGTCAGCCGTGGGAGCACTGAAGTAGTCGTCGACGAGGCTCAGCACGCCCGAGGCCGGGTCGGCGCCGCCCGAGGGGTCGACCCGGAACCAGCGTGGACCCCACTCGTGGGCGGTGACCATCTGCCCGCCACGGACCAGCCCCATGCGACGCCACGGACCGTTGCGCTCGAGCCCGATGGTCGGGGTGCTCGTGGGGCTCGTGACGACGGCCTCGAGGTCAGCTGCAGGCTCGACACCGGCGATCACGGAGATGCCGTCGACCTGCGCGAACCAGAGGTCGGCTCCCGTGAGGTAGGCGAGACGGGGCACGTCGGTCGAGCGGATGCGCCCGACGACAGCTCCGGCGCGCGCCTCGATCACCAGGCCGACGGCATCGTCCCCGGGGGTCTCACCCGGGATCTCGAGGTCGGTCGCGATGCGGCACGCGACGTCGAGCGCCCGCGCGAGGTAGGCGGCGACGTCGTCGCTCGACAACGTGGGGTACGGGCCGTCGACGGGGTTCTCGTCGGGGGCCCATCGGACGATGCGTCCGTCGCTCCACCCCACGGTGCGCGCGACGACCCACCCGGGTGCACCGAGCACAGCACCGTCCATGAGGTCGGCCGGGACACCGAGCTGACCGAGCACGTCGGCAACCTCGCCGACGGTCGCGGCGGGCACGTGCTCGATGGCCTCGAGCGGGAGGTCGGCCTCGCCGCGCGGGTCACGAGGTTCCACGGCGATGAAGAGCGGGACGAGGGCGAGCTGGTCTGTTCCGGACGTGACGTCGTGCATGCTCCGAGTCTCACACACGGTGCGCGGGTCGCACGACCGGTCGGTCGGGTCGCACGACCGGCCGAGCGGGACGCACGACCAGCCGAGCGGGACGCACGACCAGCCGAGCGGGCGGGCACGACCGGCAGGGCGGGCACACGGGTCTCGGACGCGAGGTCTGGCAGAGGCGACGGCCTCCCTGGGCTGGAGACGACAGAGCCCCCGCCACCGACCCGGGTGGGTCGGTGGCGGGGGCGGAGGTCGTGGTGCGTGCTCGCCCGGGGTGCTACCGACCAGGTCGGCGGCCCACGGAGCGGGTCAGCGTCGCTCGCGCACCAGGGCGCGCGTGCGGGGTGAGTCTCAGAACAGCGGCTCGGTCGAGATCTCGTCCTCGGCGGGGGCCGTGATGCCGAAGTCCTCGCCCCAGCCGGAGAAGGTCATGTCGACCGTGGCGCCGGCGATCTCGCTCGTCGTGCGGACCATGCGGTCCTGGTCGTCGATCCAGTACTCGTAGGTGAGCTCGGGCGGCAGGGTGCCGCCGGCAGCCTCAGCCTGCTCCTTGAGGTCACCGGTCACCTTGGTGGTGTCCACGACGACCGTGTACTGCTGCGCCTGGACACCGTCGACGTCGACGGGCTCGCCGACCTTCTCGACCTTGGTGAACGCACCTTCGAAGCCCTCGAGGCTCTTGGTCGGGTCGAGCTGGCTCTCGATGCCGTCGAACTGCCCGGCGAGCGGGTTGCTCTCGTCGGCCGGGTCGATCTTGACGAACTTGCCGCCGCTCATGTCACCGAGGTTCATGTAGAAGATCGCGTCGACGATGCGGATCTCCATGGCGACGCCCTGGGCGTCCATGGTCATCGACATGTTCGTGGTGCTGTCGACGAGCTCGACGTCGGCCGAGATGGTGCTCGAGGTGCCCGCAGCCTCCGTCGTCATGTCGAGGCTGTACGAGCCTGCCTCGATCGTGGCGGCCGTGAGGCGCTCTGCGAAGTCGTCCGTGGTGAGGTCGCCCGAGGCCGAGCCGGAGTCGTCAGCCTCGTCCGCACCGTCGGTCGCGGCGTCGTCGGTCGCAGCGTCGTCGGAGGAGGAGTCGGACGACCCGCCGCCGATGACGGACGAGGTGTCCTTGGTGTCGGTCGAGTCGTCTGAGCAGGCCGTGAGGCCGAAGACGCCGATCGAGGCGACTGACAGGACGGCGATTCCGCGTGCGATGCGCATGTTTCTCCTTCGTCGAAAAGCTGTGGTCCACCGGGGGCCGGCACTGCCATGAGCAGAGGACCGAGAGACGTGGCCGGCTGCGGTGCCCGGCTGCGGTCTGGCTCGCAGGGTGTGCACCCGGTCGTCTCCTGGGGGGTGTCTCCACAGTAGCCGGGGAGGCGCCGACGAGGGGCGGCTCGCGATGGGCAGAAGTGCCTGGGGAGAGGTCCCCGGCGGGCAGCGACGGGGCCGTCGGGACGCGTCAGACTGCCTCGGTCAACCCGGGGTCGTCCGGTCCGCGGGAGGCCGTGCGGCGAGGCGAGCGGAGGCGAGGGACTGAGCCGGGCCGGCCTCGCCTGGGCGATGGGTGGAGAGACAGCGAGAGCGGCTGCTCCTGTCGATCTCTCGACGGGTGCAGCCGCTCTCACGGTGGCGGTAGCGGTGAGATTCGAACTCACGGTGGACTTTCACCCACACACGCTTTCGAGGCGTGCTCCTTAGGCCGCTCGGACACGCTACCTCGCGCTGAACAGTACCTGCTCGAGCGCCGATCGGTAAAATCGCCTCTGTTCACAGGCCTGCGGAGCCCTCAGCGGGATACGACCGGCCCGCTGAGCCCCTTCTCCCCGGCGGCGATGTGCCGGGTGATCCACGGCGTGAAGAAGAAGAACACGACGGTCAGCCCGAGCGTGACACCGCCGATCATCCCGAAGTACGGCACGAAGTTCTCGGTGAGGTCCGAGGTCGCCGACACGATCTGCGCCGTGATGGCCTGACCAGCAGCAGGCGCGAGGAACCACAGAGCCATCGACTGCGACCTGAAGGCCACGGGGGCGAGCATCGTGGTCGCCGCGAGACCGACCGGCGAGAGGCACAGCTCGCCGAGGGTCTGGAGCGCATAGGTGCCGATGAGCACCCACGAGCTGACCAGGCCGTCGCCCGCGAGCGCGGTCATCCCCGCCAGGAAGAGGAAGGACAGCGACGCGAGGGCCAACCCGATGCCGAACTTCACGGCTGTGCTGGGCCCGCGGCGTCCCAGCCGCATCCACAGCAGCGCGAAGACGGGCGCGAGCAGGATGATGAGGGCGGGGTTGACCGACTGGAAGAACTCCGGCTGGATGGTCAGCCCGAGGACGTCGAGCCGTGTCCTGCTCTCGGCATAGGCGGACATCGACGAGGCAGCCTGCTCGAAGATCATCCAGAACAGCATCGCGGCGACGAACAGCGGGATGTAGGCGCGGACCCGCGAGCGCTCGGGTGCGGTGACCTTGGTCGAGCGCAGCATCACGACGAAGTAGATGATCGGCGCCGCGAAGGCGAGATAGCTGATCATGTTGACGATGCCGGAGGTGCCGAAGGACAGCTCCCCCGCTGACAGGCTCGTCGCCGCGAGGGCACCGAGGGCTGCGAGCGCGAGCAGGAGGACCAGGCCGAGGCTGCCACGCACGAGCATCGGGCGGTCGGCAGCCGTGAGCGGGTTGGCGACGTGGTCCCCGGCGCCCCGCAGCCGCGCACGACCGAGCACGAAGGCGACGAGCGCGAGGCCCATGCCGACCGCTGCGACGGCGAAACCGGCGTGGTACCCGCCGATGCTCCGCGCCAGGCCGACGAGGAACGGCGCCGTGAAGGAGCCGATGTTGATGCCCATGTAGAAGATCGAGAACCCGGAGTCGCGGCGTTCGTCGTCACGCCCGTAGAGCTCGCCGACCATGCTGGACACGTTGGGCTTGAGCAGCCCGGTCCCGATGGCGACACAGACGATCCCCGCGAAGGAGACACCCGCACCTCCGGGCACGGCGAGCAGCACGTGCCCTGCGGCGATGACCATGCCTCCGTAGAGCGTCGCCCGGCGTGAGCCGATGCCCCTGTCGGCGAGCCACCCGCCGACGACCGACAGGAGGTAGACGGACGCCCCGTAGATCGAGGTGACGGCGAGCCCTGTGTCGGAGTCGAGCCCGAGGCCGCCGTCCGCGACGGTGTCCGTCAGGTAGTACAGCAGGATGGCGCGCATGCCGTAGTAGCTGAAGCGCTCCCACAGCTCAGTGCCGAACAGGGTCATCAGACCGATGGGGTGGCCGAAGAACCTCCGGTCCTCGAGACCGGCGTCTGGGGTGTCTGCAGGCGCCCGGGCGCCCTCGCTCTGGGACATGGCTCTCAACCTACGCTTTTGGTGCAGGACCACCCGGTGACCATGGTCCTGCGGCCGGCCGCAGACCGTGCAGGTCGTCCCGGTGCGGCCCCTCTCGTCACTGTCCGCCCCCTTGACGGCCCGTGCCGCCGCAGATAGTTTCTACATCGTTGTACTACGACGATGTAGGCCACGGCGGTCGACGACGACCGCACGACAGATCGGATCTTCGCGTGCACCACAGACTCCGGCGGTCGACCGCCACCCTGATCACCGCAGCCGCCCTGGCCCTCGGGCCCGTCGCGCTCGCCGCGCCGGGCTGGGCTGCCGGACCTGCGGCCGCTCCCGCCGCCCAGCCCGTGGCCGCCCTCGCCACCGAGCCTGCGGACGACCCCGTGGGAGGCAAGACTCTCGTCGGCGAGACCGCGCCGATCCACGACCCGGCCCTGGTCGTCGACGACGACGGCACCTGGTACGCCTTCTCGACAGGACGTGTCGGCCGGGAGAACGGCGGGACCATCCAGATCGCCACCTCCCACGACGACGGCACCACCTGGGAGTACGCCGGGACGGTCTGGGACGAGATCCCTGCGTGGATCGACGAGCACTTCGCCGACGGGGCGCTGCCCGACAACCTCTGGGCTCCCGAGGTGTACGAGCACGACGGCACGTACTACCTCTACTACTCGGCGTCACGCTTCGGGACCGACGACTCGCTCACCGCGCTCGCGACCAACGTGACGCTCGACCCGACCGACCCCGGCTACGAGTGGGTCGACCAGGGTCTGGTGGTCGAGTCCCCGGTCTCCGGGCTCCCGGGAGACGTGAGGTTCAACGCGATCGACGCGGGGATCGTCGAGGACGAGGCAGGTAACCCCTTCATGGCGATCGGGTCGTTCTGGTACGGGATCTTCCTCGTGCCGCTCGAGTGGCCGAGCGGCAAGCCCGTCGACGGCTGGCAGGCGCAGACCGTCAACATCGCCGACAGGTTCATCCCGGGCAACCCGGTCGAGGCGCCGTACATCACGCACCGCGACGGCTACTACTACCTCTTCGTCTCCTTCGGCGCGTGCTGCCGGGGAGCCGACTCGACCTACCAGGTCGCCGTCGGGCGTTCCGAGTCCGTCACCGGGCCGTACCTGGACCGCGAGGGCAAGGACATGTACGGAGGAGGAGGCACCATCCTGCTCGAAGAGCACGGCGCAGTCGTCGGGCCCGGCGGACAGTCGGTCTTCGGCGACTACCTGGCCTTCCACTACTACGACGCCTCGAACGAGGAGATCCCGTACTTCCCCACGCTCGGCATCCAGCGGCTCGACTGGGTCGACGGCTGGCCCGTCGCCGACCAGCGGGTCGAGCTGCCGACTGTCGTGACCGGGCCCGACGACGTGACCGTCGCACCTGGCTCGACCGCGACCTTCACGACCACCGCGGCGGGGATCCCGTCCCCGGTCGCCGAGTGGGAGACGTCGACCGACGGAGGCGCCACGTGGACCGCGGTCGACGAGCAGCCGCGGACGGTCCCTGCGGGGGCAGCGCCTGTCGCTGCGGGAGGCGGCCCCGAGAACGGTGATCCGGCGCTCGTCGCGGCTGCCGACGGTGTCGCGACCTCGATCCTCGAGCTCTCCGTCGCCAGCGCCGAGCAGGACGGGACGCTCGTGCGGGCCCGGGTGACCAACGCGCACGGGACGTCGGTCACAGCGACGGCGACGCTCGTCGTCGCTGCACCACAGCCGCCTGTCGTGCCTGGCGAGCCGTCGCCTGAGGTGCCCGGGCCGCCGGACAGCCCGGTCCCTGGACCTGGCGACGGAGCAGCGGTCCCACCCGCACCGGCGACAGGTGAGGGCACGGCCACCGGGCCGGCAGGCACAGGCCAGGCGGGCGTGCGCCAGCAGGCCGGGTCGACGCGGACCGGTGCCCTCGCCGAGACGGGCACCTCGCTGTCGCAGGCCGTGGCAGGAGCCCTCGGCCTCGGGCTGCTGGGCGCTGCCGCCGTGGTCCTCGCGCGCCGACGGGACCGGGCCTGACCCCTCGGTGCCCGGGACGGCGACCGCACTGCGCCGACGTCCTCCGCGGAGCCGACGTCCTCCGCGGGGCTGACGTCCTCCGACGGCGTGGGTGCCCTCCGAGGGCGCAGGTGTTCTCGGAGGGCCAAAGGATCTCGGAGGCCGCACGGGCCGTGCGGTCGTAGCCTGGAGAGGTGGACCATGCACAGCCCGAGACACCCTCATCCCCCTCCCTCGCAGACCAGCCGCTCGCCTCGAGCGCCGTCGACGCCGCCGAGCTCCCGCAGGACGCCATGCCAGCCCCGGCCGGAGGTGGTCGTGGCCCGCGCTCGGCTCCGGGCGAGGTGCCCGAGCAGCGTCAGTCCCGACCGTCGCCGCGCCGTGACCACCCGGGCCCGTCGGAGCAGGACCTCGCCGCGCTCGTCGACCTGGTCCGCGGCCGACGGGTCGCCGTGCTGACAGGCGCCGGCGTCTCGACCGACTCCGGCATCCCCGACTACCGCGGCCCGGACTCGCCCCCGCGCAACCCGATGACGTACCAGCAGTTCATCGGCGACGAGGCGTTCCGGCGCCACTACTGGGCCCGCAACCACGTCGGGTGGCGGCACGTCGAGCGCACCAGCCCCAACGCCGGGCACCGGGCGCTCACCCGTCTCGAGCAGGCGGGCCTGCTCACCGGGATCATCACGCAGAACGTGGACACCCTGCACGTCGTCGCCGGCTCGACGACGGTCGTCGACCTGCACGGCAGCTTCGACAGGGTGGTCTGCCTCGACTGCGGGCACGTCGTGTCCCGCGAGTCTCTCGCGGAGCGCCTCGAGGCGGCGAACCCCGGCTTCGTCGAGTCGATCGGAGACGTCGCGGACATCGAGATCGCTCCCGACGCCGACGCCGTGATCGAGACCACGGCCCACTTCCGCCCCGTCGCCTGCGAGGTCTGCGGCGGCACCCTCAAGCCCGACATCGTGTACTTCGGCGAGATGGTGCCCAAGGCGCGGGTCGCACGAGCCTTCGAGATCGTCGACGAGGCCGACGTGCTGCTGGTCGCGGGCTCGTCCTTGACGGTCCACTCGGGCCTGAGGTTCGTCAAGCACGCGGCGAAGGCAGGCACGCCTGTGGTGATCGTCAACCGCGGCGAGACGCGAGGCGACCCGCTCGCGACGCTCACCATCGACGCGGGTGCGACCCAGACCCTCGAGGCGCTCGCCGAGGCGCTGCTCGACTAGGCCTCGTCTCTCGCTTCCCGAGCGGGACTGCTCGACCAGAGCTTCCCGGCTAGTCTCCGCCGACGCCCCAGGCGTCGTCACGCCGGTGCCCTGCGAAGAAGTCGAGCAGCAGCGCCGCGCACTCCCCCTCGCGGACACCGCCGAGCACCTCGACCCTGTGCGTGCTCCGACGGTCGCGGACCAGGTCCCACACCGAACCTGTGGCACCGGCCTTCTCGTCCCACGCCCCGAGCACGAGCCTGGGCACGCGGGCCAGCATGGTCGCCCCTGCGCACATCGCGCAGGGCTCGAGCGTCACGACGAGGGTGCAGCCGGCGAGCCGCCACTCGCCGAGGGTCTGCGCCGCGTCGCGCAGCGCGAGCACCTCGGCGTGAGCGGTCGGGTCACCTGTCGCCTCGCGGGTGTTGTGCCCGCGGCCCACGACCTGCCCGTCCGGCCCGACGACCACGGCACCGACGGGGACGTCCCCTGTGCGCAGGGCCAGGCGGGCCTCGACGATCGCCAGCCCCATCAGCCGGTCCAGCTCAGGGCGGGGCACCGAGCGAGACGGCGTGCGGGAGGTCATGGCGGCGAGCCTACCGGGGCTCGGCCTGGGCGCCACGAGCCCGACGGGCCGTCGCTGTCAGGGCGCTGCTGCCTCCCGACCACGGCACCTCCCGGGTGCTGCTGCCGCTCAGCTCAGGCGTGCCCGCCAGGCGTGCCCGACCGGTCGCCTAGCGGATCCGGGTCCGAGGTCGCACGCAGCCGGTCGAGCGACGCTGTAGGTTGTCACCATGCGCTTGCACGTCGCCGACCACCCTCTCGTGGCCCACAAACTCACCGTCCTCCGTAACAAGGAGACGGCGTCCCCGACGTTCCGCCTCCTCGTCGACGAGCTCGTCACCCTGCTGGCCTACGAGGCCACCCGCGAGGTCGCCACCGAGCCGCACACGATCAGCACCCCCGTCGCAGAGACCGTCGGCACGAGGATCGCGGACCCGCGTCCCCTCGTCGTCCCGATCCTGCGTGCCGGGCTGGGCATGCTCGACGGCATGACCCGCCTGCTGCCGACAGCCGAGGTCGGGTTCCTGGGGATGCAGCGCAACGAGGAGACCCTCGAGGCCGTCACCTACGCGAACCGCCTCCCGGACGACCTCACCGGTCGTCAGTGCTTCCTCCTCGACCCGATGCTCGCGACCGGCGGCACGCTCGTCGCGGCGATCGACTTCCTCTTCGACCGCGGGGCGCGCGACGTCACGGCCGTGTGCCTGCTGGCCGCACCCGAAGGCCTCGAGATCCTCGAGAAGGCCGTCGGAGACCGCGGAGACGTCAAGGTGGTCGTCGCTGCCGTCGACGAGCGTCTCGACGAGAACGCCTACATCATCCCGGGCCTCGGCGACGCGGGCGACCGCCTCTACGGCGTGGTCGACTGACCGTCCCGGTCCCAGCACACGACGACGGGCCGCACCCTCGCGGGGGGTGCGGCCCGTCGCTGTCTCTCCCCCGGCCTGGAGCAGCCTCCCTGACTCCCGCCGGTCGCCTCGCCGTGCCGTCCCACCGTTGTCTGGTGATCCGGTGGTCTGCTATTCACTGCGCTGTCGGGAGCCGGGAGCCGGGAGCCGGGAGCCGGGAGCCGGGAGCCGGGCGTCCCACCCTCCGGCTGCCGCTCGGTCCGACAGGTGAGACTTCCAGGGATGGGGCTGGTCGATCTCCGTGCGGTCTGAGAGTCTTCGCGGGTGACCAGCCCACGCCCGACCGTCGACCGCACCTCGCAGGTGCTGGTCGTCGTCCCCGCGTGCGGCCGTGCGTGCTGTCGGTCCTGACCTCTCCCCGAGCCCAGGACCGATCCTTCCTGCCACAGGTGCAGGACCCGCACACCCGGAGACAGCCATGACAGCGACCGCAGAGCTCGCAGCATCCTCAGTCACACGTACCCCGACATCGACGTCCACCGCGCAGGACACCACTCGAGGCGACGCCGGGGCGCCACGACCACAGCAGGGCTTCGTCCTGTGGGTCGGGGTCGACCCGGACGGACGCGACCAGCGCACGGCAGAGATCGTCGAGCTGGCCGAGGCTCTCGGCGAGCTCGCCCGCGAGCTGTTGCCCACGGCCGAGACCTTCACGGCACTCTCGCTCGGTGAGACGTCCGGAGGCAGGGGCGGCGGGCGGGCAGGAGAGCTCGGTGCGCTCCGCGACAGGCTCGCCCACCTCCAGCTCGTCGAGCGCACACCTGCGGTGCAGGACAGGGCACCGGCGTCCGGATCCGGGCACGACGCGGTCCGGCCTGCCGCAGCCGGGTCCGACGCGGTCCAGCCTGCCGACACCACGCCTCGGCTGTCGATCGACCTGCCCTCGCGTCGGGTCTCGGTGCACGGGGTCGAGCAGCGGCTGACCTACAAAGAGTTCGAGCTGCTCGCCTATCTCGTCACCTCCGCAGGACGCGTGGTGCCGCGCAGCGAGCTGTTCGCCTCGGTCTGGCAGTCCCGCGCGACCGAGCCGGGGTCTCGCACGATCGACGTCCACGTCCGACGGCTGCGCGACAAGCTCGGTCTGCAGCTCGAGATCCTCACTGTCCGCGGGGCGGGGTACAGGTTCGAGCCGTCCGCAGAGGTCTCGGTCGTCCAGGTCCGCCAGGCGGGGTGAGGCTGCCCCGAGGGGTGCAGCCGTGCTCAGGTCACCCCTAGGCCGTCCATCCCTCGCGACCGGCTCCCAGACGCAGACAGCCGGCCCACCAGAGGTGGACCGGCTGTCGGTGCTGTGTCGCTGCGCGCGGGTGGGGGCCGACGCGTCCGAGCCCGGCGAGAGGTTCAGGACGCTGGCGCGCTGCGGGTCCCAGCAGGTGCGCTCGTCGTGAGACTGCGCAGGTTCGAGGACCTCGGTGGGGTCAGCGTGCTGTGTAGGTGAGGCAGTCCGCGAGGTCGTCCGTCGAGGCGCCCGCACCGATGCGGATCGAGGAGGCCGAGCACTCGAGCGCGACGTTGTGCACGCACTCGGAGCGCTGGCAGGCACCGACCTGGCCGACGACCTTGTCGAGGCCGCCCTTGGCGCTCAGCGGGATGAAGGTGACGCACTCGGCGGCACCGGCGTGACCGGCGACGGTCACGGCACCGGCGTGGCAGCCGTCGTGGTTGTATCCGCACGACGCGACGGAACACTCGCTGACGTGGGGCAGATCGAGAAGTGCACTCATGATTCCTCCAGCTGTGATGACGATGCTCTCGGTGGCACGTGGGGGTTCTGACGTGCTTTCTCGACCACCGTAGACCGCTCGAGAAATGCTGTATAGCAAGCAAGGACTTACTTACCTGGTGCTATTTCTCCCGTGAATAGCGCACATTGTTGTTGCTTAAACGGCCTGACCTGGTGGTCCGCCGGGGCAGGCCCGGGCGGCGTCCGACCCACGTCCGCGCACGGGACCTGCGCACCTCCCCCGCACACCCCAGGCTCCCTCGCGACCTGGACGGCGACCTGCACCGCGACCTCGCACCTACGATGGAGGCATGGCATCTCCCCGACCTCCGCGCCCCTCGTCCGGCGGTGTCGTCGGGGTCCTCCGGAGCCGACGGGCACGAGTCTGCCTCGGCGTCGTCGCCGGTCTCGCAGTCCTCGCCGTGGCTGGCCCCGTGGTGTTCGTGCAGGCACGCGCCGCCGACCACATGTACACGGCCGACGACGTCCCCGCGACACCTGTGGCCCTCGTCTTCGGGGCCCGCGTGTACGAGGACGGCACCCCGTCGCAGTTCTTGCGAGCGCGTCTCGACCTCGCCGCGGAGCTCTACGCAGCAGGCTCGGTCGAGGTCCTCCTCGTCACCGGGGACGGACGCCCCGACCACCATGACGAACCTGCGGCGATGAGCAGGTATCTCGTCGAGCAGGGTGTCCCCGAGACGGCGATCGTCCAGGACCCCGCGGGATTCGACACCTACGACTCGTGCGTGCGCGCCGACGAGGTCTACGGGGTGCGTGAGCTCACCGTCGTCACGCAGAGCTTCCACCTCGCCCGCGCGGTGACGACCTGCCGCTCCGTGGGGATCGAGGCTGTCGGGGTCGGCGACACCACGGTCAAGTCCCGACGGACGACCTGGGCCAAGACCACCGTGCGCGACCAGCTCGCTGCCATGAAGACCGTCGTCGACCTGGTCACCGACCGTCAGCCGCTCCTCGGCCCACCCGACGACGCCGTCCAGAACGCACTGGCCGACAGCCCGACCCCCTGACCTCTGCCCTCTGCCCTCTGCCCTCTGCCCTCTGCCCTCTGCCCTCTGCCAGCCTGCGGTGGGCGACCGTCGAGATCGTGACTTCGGAGCGAGATCGGGCTGGAGAAGGATCGATCTCGCTCCAAACTCACGATCTCGCAGAGTTCGCCGCGCCTGCGCCGCCGCGGAGACGTGCGGGGGCGTGATCAGCGATCCGGGTCACCGCCACGCCCAGCGCTTCGGCGACGCCACCGCGGCGTCAGCGCTGGGGGCGCCAGAGGACGAGGGCGGCGCGGTCGTCGGCGTCGACGACGGTCTCGGTGCCGCGTCGCCAGCCGACCCTGCGCAACCGGCGTCCGCCGCGGACGGCGACGACGTCGCCCGAGGACGCAGCCGTGAAGATGCGCGACCCCGGGTCTGCGGCGGCCGCCAGCAGCTCGACGCGATGCTCGAGCTCGCGGACCTGCGTCTCGAGGTCGAGGATGCGCTTGATGCCGGCGAGGTTGATGCCCTCGTCCTGGCTGAGCCGCTGGACCTCGACCAGCTGGTGGATGTCGCGCCGGGAGTACCGACGACCGCGCCCGGGCGAGCGCCGGGGCGAGACGATGCCGAGCCTGTCGTACTGCCGCAAGGTCTGCGGGTGCATGCCGGCGAGCTCGGCAGCCCGCGAGATGACGAAGAGAGGCTCGTCGTCCCGGGGCGCCGGGTCGCTCGTCCCACGGTGCGCCATCGTCTACTCCTTCGCTCGAGCCAGGAGGTCTTCCCGGACGTTCTCACCGCCCGTGGCGGCGGCGAAGGCCTCGACCGCCTCGCGGGCTGCCTTGGAGAGCTTCTGCGGGACCGCGACCTGGACGGTGACCAGCAGGTCGCCCGTCTGCTTCGCGGTCTTGACGCCACGGCCCTTGACGCGCAGCACGCGCCCGGACGGGGTGCCCTCGGCCACCTTGACCTTGACGGTCGAGCCGTCGAGGGTCGGCACCTCGAGCTGGGTGCCGAGCGCGGCCTCGGGGAAGGTGATCGGCACGGTGATCCGCAGGTTGTGCCCGTCGATGCTGAACACCGGGTGCGGGGTCACCGTCACGGCGACCACGAGGTCGCCGGCGGGTCCTCCGCCGGTGCCCGGACGGCCCTTGCCGCGCAGGCGGATCTTCTGGCCGTCGCGCACCCCGGCCGGGATGCGCGCGGTCATCTGGCGCCCGTCGACCGAGAGCGTCACCGTGCAGCCCTCGACGGCCTCGCGGAAGGGCAAGGTCGCAGCCGTCGTGAGGTCCTGCCCGGCCTGGGCCCGCGCCTGAGGGCGGAACCCGCCCTGCGCGGCGCCGCCGCCGAACATCGAGCTGAGGATGTCGTCGAAGCCGTCGGGCATGCCGCCACCGCCGGTCGAGTACTGCTGGCGGCCGCCACCACCGCCGCCGAACATGCCGCCGAAGACGTCTTCGAAGCCTGCCGAGCCGCGACCACCCGAGCCTGCGGAGAACCTGGCTCCGCCGCCGGCCATGGCGCGCACGGCGTCGTACTGCTGACGCTGCTCGGGGTCGGAGAGCACGGAGTACGCCTCGCCGATCTCCTTGAACTTCGTCTCGGCCTTCGGGTCGCCGGCGTTCTGGTCCGGGTGGTGCTGGCGCGCCAGCTTGCGGTACGCCTTCTTGATGGACGCGTCGTCGGCGTCCTTCGAGACGCCGAGCGCGGCGTAGAAGTCTTTCTCGATCCAGTCCTGACCGGTCAAGGCGTCTCCTCTCCTCGTGACGTGAGCGACGCCTGTGTGCTCACTCGTGAATGCTGTCTGAAAGATGTGGGCCGGCGTGGGCCGGCGAGCCGTGCCCGCGGTCGGCGGGCCACGGCCGGATCCCGGGTCTGGTCGCGGTGGCGACCAGACCCGGGATCAGCGGTGCGTCAGGCCTCGGGGCCGACGACGGCCACGCGTGCGGCTCGCACGACGCGGTCGCCGATGCGGTACCCGACCTCGACGACGTGCTGGACCGTGGTGGTCTGCGCGTCGGGCGAGGTCTGGTGCATGAGCGCCTCGTGGACGGCGGGGTCGAACTCCTCCCCCACCTCCCCGTACTGCTCGACACCGAAGCGGGTGAGCGTCGCGACGAGCTTGTCCGCGATCGACTCGAAGGGACCTGTGAGGTCTCCCGCCTGGCGGGCCCGCGAGACGTCGTCGAGGACGGGGAGCAGCCCGACGAGCAGCTCCTCGATGCCCCGTGCACGTGCCGCCTCCTGCTCGCGCTTGGCGCGCTTGGAGAAGTTCACGTACTCCGCGTTGAGCCGCTGGAGGTCCGAGAGGCGGTCGGCCGACTCGGCCTGCGCCTTCTCGAGCTCCGTGAGCTCGGCCGCGGGTGCGGGTGCTGCGTCGACGTCGAAGGCCTCGGCGGAGGGCTCGAAGTCGAGACCTTCCAGGGGGTCGTTGCCTTCGGGCGTGTTCTCGGCGCCCGTGCCCTCGTGGCTGGTCACTTCTTGTCGTCCTCGTCGTCGACGATCTCGGCGTCCACGACGTCCTCGTCAGAGGAGGTCGACGACGCGTCGGCGTCGGCCGGTGCGCCCTCGCCGGCCTCGGCCTGCTGGGCGTAGAGCGCCTCGCCGATCTTCTGCGCCACGGTGTTGAGGTTCTCCTGCTTGGCCTTGATCTCAGCGATGTCGGTGCCCTCGAGCGCCGTCTTCACCTCGTCGACAGCAGTCTGGACCTCGGTGCGGACCTCTTCCGGGAGCTTGTCCTCGTTCTCCTTGAGGAGCTTCTCCGTCGAGTACGCGAAGGACTCGGCCTGGTTGCGGGTCTCGGCCTCCTCGCGGCGCGCCTTGTCCTCGGCTGCGTGCTCCTCGGCCTCGCGGACCATGCGGTCGATGTCTTCCTTCGGCAGCGCGGAGCCACCGGTGATCGTCATCGACTGCTCCTTGTTCGTGCCGCGGTCCTTGGCGGACACGTGGACGATGCCGTTGGCGTCGATGTCGAAGGCGACCTCGACCTGCGGCACGCCGCGCGGCGCGGGAGCGATGCCTGTGAGCTCGAAGGTGCCCAGCGGCTTGTTGTCGCGGGCGAACTCGCGCTCACCCTGGAACACCTGGATGAGGACGGAGGGCTGGTTGTCCTCGGCGGTCGAGAAGATCTCGGAGCGCTTGGTCGGGATGGCCGTGTTGCGCTCGATGAGCTTGGTCATCACGCCGCCCTTGGTCTCGATGCCGAGAGACAGCGGGGTGACGTCGATGAGCAGGATGTCCTTGCGCTCACCCTTGATGACTCCAGCCTGGAGGGCAGCACCGACGGCGACGACCTCGTCCGGGTTGACGCCCTTGTTGGGCTCCTTGCCACCGGTGAGCTCCTTGACGACGTCCGTCACCGCGGGCATGCGGGTCGAGCCACCGACGAGGACGATGTGGTCGATGTCGCTGATGGAGACGCCTGCGTCGCGGATGACGGCGTGGAACGGTGCCTTCGTCCGGTCGAGGAGGTCCTGGGTCATCTGCTGGAACTGCGCACGCGTGAGCTTGGAGTCCAGGTGGATGGGGCCGTTCTCGCTCATCGAGAGGTACTGCATCGAGATGTTGGTGCTGGTGGCCGAGGAGAGCTCCTTCTTGGCCTGCTCAGCAGCCTCGCGCAGACGCTGGAGGGCGATCTTGTCCTTGGACAGGTCGACACCCGAGGAGTTCTTGACCTCCTTGATGAGGTGCTCGACGATCCGGCTGTCCCAGTCGTCACCACCGAGGCGGTTGTCACCGGAGGTCGCGCGGACCTGGATGGTCGAGAACTCGTCCTCGTCCTTGCCCACCTCGAGGAGGGAGACGTCGAAGGTTCCACCACCGAGGTCGAAGACGAGGATGAGCTCGTCCTCCTTGCCCTTCTCGAGCCCGTAGGCGAGAGCAGCCGCGGTGGGCTCGTTGACGATGCGCAGGACGTTGAGGCCCGCGATCTGGCCGGCGTCCTTGGTGGCCTGGCGCTCGGCGTCGTTGAAGTACGCGGGGACGGTGATGACGGCGTCGGTCACCGGCTCGCCCAGGTACTCCTCGGCGTCACGCTTCAGCTTACCGAGGATGCGCGCGGAGAGCTCCTGCGCCGAGTACTTCTTGTCGTCGATCTCGACCGACCAGTCGGTGCCCATGTGGCGCTTGACCGACGCGATGGTGCGGTCGACGTTGGTGACGGCCTGACGCTTGGCGATCTCGCCGACGAGGACCTCGCCGGTCTTGGAGAACGCGACGACGGAGGGGGTGGTGCGAGCGCCCTCGGCGTTCGCGATGACTGTGGGCTCGCCACCTTCGAGGACTGAGACGACGGAGTTGGTGGTACCGAGGTCGATGCCGACTGCACGTGCCATGGGTGATGCCTTCCTTCCGAGCGGCGGCCGGGTCGCGGTGCTGGTGCACCTGCGTCGCCCGTCCGACGAGCTGATTGAGTCTGTTCCACTCAAGTCTGCACCCGGCTCGATCGGAGAGCAAGCCGTCGGGGTCAAACTTGAGTCTGCTTGGCTCAACCTTGGATCGCTCGATCGTATTCCCACCGCGCGCTGGCGCGGCTCCGACGCTGCGCGCGGAGTGGTCGCCCGACTGGGCGCGGCGGGATCACCGCCGCGCCCAGGCCGGCCCAGCCCGCTCGTCGCGGCCCGGGCACGGTCAGGACGTCGGGCCTCGCTCAGGCCAGGTCGACCCGGTCCGCCTGCGGCCCGCGGTCACTCTGCCGCACCTGGAAACGGACCCTGTCACCCTCGTACAGCTCCTGGCCGTCCCGCACGACCGAGACGTGCACGAAGAGGTCGGGGCCGCCGGAGTCTGGCGTGATGAAGCCGAACCCGCGGTCCGCGTCGTAGCGCGCCACGACCCCCTCGCCGCCGCGCGCCGGGGTGCGAGACGCCTCCGGACGCCGTGACGAGTCGCGGCCCGGGGCGCTGCGCGCACCTCGGCCGGTCCCGCCCACGACCCGGACGTCCTGGGCCTGCGGACCACGGTCGCCGGGGACGACGCTGAAGCTCACGCGCTCGCCCTCGACCAGCTCGGTGGCACCACCGGCGAGCGACCGGGCGTGGACGAAGGCGTCCGGCTCGCCGGAGTCGAGGGTGACGAAGCCGAAGCCCTTGCCCGCGTCGTACCAGCTCACGGTGCCGTCAGCGCCGTCAGCGCCGCTGGGGCCCGCAGCCTGCGCGCTGGCGGCCTGGGCGCCGAGCGGCAGGAGGTGGTCCGCCTGCGGCCCCTTCTCGCCCTCGACGACGAGGAACGCGACCCGCTGCCCCTCGGCGATCACACCCCCGCCGACGATCGCCGAGCTGTGCGCGAAGATCTCGGCACCTCCGCCGTCGGGCGTGACGAAGCCGTAGCCCTTGGCCGGCTCGTACCAGGTGACGGTGCCGAGCTGACCCAGGGCCGCGTCGACGGCGACGTCACCGGTGATCTTGACGCTACGGGCCTGCGGGCCACGGTCGCCTTCGCCGATCTCGAACTCGACGGACTGCCCCTCGCGGAGCGACTGCGTCCCGTCGTCGTTGCCGACGATCTCAGACGCGTGCACGAACAGGTCCTCGGCGTCGTCGAGGGCTAGGAAGCCGAACCCTCGCTCGGCGTCGAACCAGCGGACGGTTCCCTGGGGCATGACGGACTCCTCATGTTGACGATGGTTGCTGCTCCCAGTCTCCCTGATGGCGGTCCGGTCCCGGAGCACCACCGCAAGCCGGACATGTATACGCTTACATCAGACCTCCGCGCCGTCTCCGCTCCCACTGCGGCCCCGGCGACCCCTCGGACCGAAGGACCTGACGTGCCCACTCCCCTGACCACCCTGACCGCCCCCGACGGGACAGTCTTCCGCGACCTCGACAAGGACGGCGTCATGGCGCCCTTCGAGGACCCGCGCGAGCCCGTCGAGGCCCGGGTCGACGACCTCCTCGGCCGGATGACGCTCGAGGAGAAGGCCGGTCTGATGTTCCAGACCGTCATCGAGACGAGCCCGGACGGCTCCCTCGTCGAGCAGACCGGTGCGATCAGCAAGTCCCCGACGACGGTGGTCGTCCAGGAGAAGCTGCTCAACCACTTCAACGTGCACGTGCTGCCCGAGGGGCGCCTCGCGGCCCGCTGGCACAACAACCTGCAGGCCCTCGCCGAGCAGACACGCCTCGGCATCCCCGTGACGGTCTCGACCGACCCGCGGCACGCCTTCCACGAGAACACCGGGGCGTCCTTCGCAGCCGGGTTCTTCTCGCAGTGGCCCGACTCCCTCGGCCTCGCGGCGATCGGCGACGCCGAGCTCGTCCGCGAGTTCGCCGACGCCGCCCGCCAGGAGTACCTGTCCGTGGGTATCCGCGCTGCGCTGCACCCCTGCGTCGACCTCGCGACGGAGCCTCGCTGGGCCCGCCAGCTCAACACCTTCGGTGAGACGTCCCAGCTCGTCAGCGACTTCACGGCCGCGCATCTCGACGGGTTCCAGGGACCCGGCGGAGAGCTGACCGCCGAGTCGGTCGCCTGCACCACCAAGCACTTCCCGGGCGGCGGACCGCAGAAGGACGGCGAGGACGCGCACTTCCCCTACGGCCGCGAGCAGGTCTACACGGGCGGGACCTTCGAGGAGCACCTCGCCCCCTTCAAGGTCGCCCTCGAGCACAAGACCTCGGCGATGATGCCGTACTACGGCATGCCGGTCGACCTCGTCGTCGACGGCGAGCAGATCGAAGAGGTCGGCTTCGGCTACAACAAGCAGATCGTCACCGGCCTGCTCCGCGAGAAGATGGGCTTCGACGGGGTGGTCGTCACCGACTGGGAGCTCGTCAACGACAACAAGGTCGCAACGGGGCAGGTCCTCCCGGCCCGCGCGTGGGGTGTCGAGCACCTCGACGCACCGGGGCGCATGGAGAAGATCATCCACGCGGGCTGCGACCAGTTCGGCGGCGAAGAGTGCCCCGACCTGCTGGTCCAGCTGGTCCGCGAGGGACGTGTCACCGAAGACCGCATCGACGCCTCCGTGCGCCGCCTGCTCCGCGTGAAGTTCGAGCTCGGGCTCTTCGACGACCCCTACGTCGACGAAGACGCCGCTGAGGCGATCGTCGGCCGCGCCGACCTCGTCGCCGCCGGCCTGTCCGCACAGAGCCGCTCGGTCACCGTGCTCAAGAACGGTGACGTCGACGGCCGTCCGGTCCTGCCGCTCGGCGGTGACCGGCGCGTCTACGTCATGGGCATGTCCGCCGAGGAGGCCGCCCGTCTCGGGACAGTCGTGACCGACCCGGCCGAGGCCGACGTCGCCGTCGTGCGCGTCAACGCCCCGTGGGAGCACCGCGACTCGATGTTCCTCGAGGCGTACTTCCACCAGGGGTCGCTCGACTTCTCCGCCGAGACCGTCGCTGAGATCACGGCGCTCGCCGCACAGGTGCCCGTCGTTCTCGACGTCATGCTGGACCGGCCGGCGATCCTCACGCCGCTCGTGGACGTCGCGACGGCGATCGTCGGGACCTACGGCACGTCCGACCCTGCGCTCGTCGCAGCACTCACGGGCGAGGTCGCGCCCGAGGGACGCCTGCCGTTTCAGCTGCCCCGCTCGATGGAGGCCGTCGCGGCGTCGCGCCCGGATGTCGCGTCCGACACTGCGGATGCTGTGTTCGAGGCCGGGCACGGGCTGCGGATCTGATTCGAGATGGCTCGGGGCCGGTCGACTGTCGGCCGACCCCGAGCGGTGCGCGTCAACGGCCAGTCCTCTGACTGCAGCCCAAGATGTCGAGTGGTCGCTCGGAACGCAGCCCACACCCGCAACAAGGCGACCAGGCCGTCGTCGCGGATATTAGACGTATTGTCATTGGATGACCGATACGCAGGACTCGTTCGAAACCCTAGTTGCCGAGGGGCATGTCACTCCACCGACGATGCCCTCCATCCCTCCGGCGGCTCCCGGGAGCCGGCCGACACGCAACGTCCTGGAAAAGATCCGCGAGGACCGGGTGTGAGCGCGGCCCAGCAGATCGACATGCCTCTCGTCACACCGCCCAGCTGAGCCAACCTGCTCCGGCCGGCCCTACCGGGGCTCCACGGCACGGGTGGGCGGCCTCCACGTCCTCTCCGCACGCCGCTCGTATCATTCAGCCATGACCAGTCGTGACCTGCGCCGAGCCCTCTCCACAGCCATCGTCGCGGTCCCCGTCATGACCATCGTCGGGTGGATCTTGGGTCTGCCAGCATGGAGCCAGACCGACCCACCGCCGAACGCCCTCGTCGGGGCGGCGTGGGGCGCTGTGATCGGCGTCGTCCTCAGCCTCCTCTCGGCCTTCGTCGCGGGGGTCCGAGAGTCGCTCTGGGCCGCACCCCCTGCTGGCGAGGAGAGTGCGGTGTACCGGACGGAGCAGCGAGCGGTGCGCGACGCCGTGGTCCGGACCTTCCCGACCGCCCTCACAGTGCTCGCCGTCGCCGCGGGGATCAGCGCACTGTCCCCTGCGATCGTGGGTCGGCTTACGCCTGCCATCGGGGTCGTCGTGGTGATCGTGCTGTTCCGCGCGCGGGTGGCGAGCAACCGCAAGGACCTCTCGCTCGACGAGTGAGCTCGACGACGTCGAGAGCAAGAGGTCGCATGGCGAGCGACCGTACTGACGGGCGCGCGGGAGCGGTGACGGCCGGTCAGGGACGGCAGGCTGTGCGGCGATCGGGGCAGCCGCCCCGCACCCGGGCTACGCTCCGCCGCAGCAGGAGCACCCGTCGTCGGCATCGCGCGCTCTCGTCACGGAGCCGTCTCGGGTGACGTCGTCCACGAGCCCGACGGGGAGCACGCCGGCCTGGGCGGCGAGCAGGCTCTGCGGACGCGCGGTCGCCTCCGACCTGTCCTCACCCGGCGCTGCGGTCTCGCACCCGTGCAGCGCCGCTCCAGGCGCGCAGCACCCGTCGCCGCGCCATGCCTGGAGGCCCTCACGGACGGCGATGGCCGCGATGACCAGCGCCGCGACCGGGTCGGCCCAGGACCAGCCGAGCAGCGAGTTGAGCAGCAGCCCGACGAGCAGCACAGCCGAGAGATAGGTGCAGAGCAGGGTCTGCTGGGAGTCGGCGACGGCGGTGGCGGAGCCGAGCTCGCGACCTGTGCGGCGCTCGAACCACGAGAGGAAGGGCATGACCGCGAGGCTGACTGCCGCGAGGACGATGCCGGCGGTCGAGTGGTCGGGGTCGCTCCCGCCGAGCAGGCTGCGGACCGAGTCGACCGACACGAAGAGCGCGAGGCCGAAGAAGGACAGGGCCACCACCCGCAGCGCGACGCGCTCACGGGTCTCCGGGTCGGGGGCGCTGAACTGCCAGGCGACGGCAGCGGCGGAGAGCACCTCGACGATCGAGTCGAGCCCGAACCCGACCAGGGCCGCCGACCCCGCGACGGTGCCTGCCGAGATCGCGACGACAGCCTCGACGACGTTGTAGGTGATGGTGACAGCCACGACCCAGCGGACGCGGCGTTCGAGGACGCTGCGTCGGGCAGCCGTCAGCGGAGCAGGCGCCGTGCGCACGTCGGCGCTCACGAGCAGGTGCACCCCTCGTCGGAGCAGCACGCTGGGTCGACGCGCAGCACCAGCTCGAGGAGGTCGCCGAGCGCGGGGCCGAGGTGCGCGTCGGTCAGGGTGTAACGGGTCCGGCGACCGTCAGGCTCACCCTGGACGAGACCGCAGCCGCGCAAGCATGCGAGCTGGTTGGACATGACCTGCCGCGAGACGCCGAGGGCCTCGGCCATGTCCCCCGGGTACGCGGGGCCCTCACGCAGGACGAGCAGGATCCTGGCGCGCGTCTCGTCGGACAGCGCGTGCCCGAGACGCGCGAGCGCGGCAGTGTGGTTGAGGGTGACGGTCTCCATGCGACGACTGTACAGACAGTGATGTATTCACGGAACCCTGTACCGCCGGATGGGGCTACGAACGGACGATCCTCCGAGGCCGCACCCCGGACAGAAGCCGGCCGCCCCGACGCCAGGTCGCACCGCCTGCCCCAGGTCGCACCGTCCGCGCCCAGGTCGTACGACCTCGCGGACGACCGGGGTCAGGCTGGTTGGTCTGCCCGGCCCGCGCGCAGCGCGAGCCGGTCTGTAGCCACCAGACACAGGGCGCCGAGCACCACGCACGGCACCAGCACCCCGAGCGGCGCGACGAGCCCGAAGGGCACGGGGGCGAGCTCCTGCGCCGGGGTCGCGGCGGCACGGACGAGCATCGGGGCCGAGGTGTCGGAGCCGTAGGAGACGACGAGCGGCCAGAGGTACTGCTGACCGTGGACCCACGCCACGACGAGACCGCTGAGACCGACCAGACCGAGGACCGGCGCGACGGCAGAGCGGACAGCCCCTTCGACACCCGCGTCCCGGCTGCGCCGCAGGTCGGCGAAGACGAGCGTGAAGAGCACGAGGAGCGGGACGCTGACCCACAGCGGCGTCACGAGACCACGAAGGGTCCCGAGCGTGCCCTCGTCAGCACCAGCCTCGAACAGCGCGGGCAGCAACGACGTCGTGCCGACCAGCAGGAACGGCGAGAAGGCCAGCAGCAACCACTCGCTGCGGCGCCCGGCGGGCCGCAGGTATCCGATGCCGAAGCCGCCGACGACGGCGAGAACCACGACGATCAGACCGGTCAGCGCAGAGGACAACCACGTGGTGATCTGGAGCGTCGTCGAGTCGATCGACGGTGCGACCTCGGTCTCGAGGATCCCCTGCAGCCACGGCCACGACACGACGACCGAGGCGATGGCGAGTGCAGAGACGAGGACGACCGAGAGCACCGAGGCGACGGTCGTCCGCGACTCCGTACCGTCCCCGGCGCCAGACGCACGGCCGGCGCTCGCTGCCGGCTGCGCTCCGGCCCCGGTCGCAGCCGCAGCCGACCCCGCGCCGGCTCCTCTGCGACGCAGACGGCCGAGCAGCCTGACCCCTCCCGCACCCGCGTCCCGCGGCACGATCTCCACCCGGAGCCGCGTGGCGAGCACCAGAGCCACGAGCAGCACGCCGACGAGCACCGTCGGCACGAGCAGCAGCGCGAGGGCAGCGCTGCCCGTCGGCAGGTCGTAGCGCAAGAACACCCACTCGTAGACGAGCATGCCGGGTGTGGTGGTGCCACGGTCTGCGAGGTCCGCGGTGAGCAGCAGCGGGACCGTCGTGACCATGAGGCTCAGCGTCGTCACGGCGAGCACGACCACCGCGGTCACGACACCCGAGGCCGCCCAACCAGCACGCGAGACCGCAGACCGACGCATCGCGGCGAGGTACAGGGTTGCCGAGAGCGCCCCGACGAGCCCGACGACAGACAACCCGGCGATGACCACGAGCTCGGCCTGCGAGCCGCCGACCTCCTGCGCACGGCGGAGCGTCTCGGCCGAGCCGCCACCGCGCTGCGTCCCCCACTGCGCGACGTAGTAGGCCACCGGGCTGAAGCAGAAGAGCGGTACGGCAAGCAGCCCGCGGCTCACCAGGCGGGTGGCGCGCCCGGCCCGCGACGCCACCGACGCGACGAGCGGTCCGAGCACGAGGGCCGCGGCGAGCGGGACGATCGAGTAGCCGAGGGCGCGTCCGACCGACGCACGGAACTCGTCGTCGTCGAGGACTGCCGAGAAGTTGGCGCCACCGACAGAGCCGGCCACCTCGAAGAAGGCGACGGCGTCGCGGGTCGCGAGCTGCACGAGGCGCAGGGCGGGGAGCAGGTACTGGAGGACCGCGAGCGCGAAGAGCGCGACGACGACGAACCAGCCGGCGAGGCGGGCATTGCTCATCCGACGGGAGGCACGAGGGGCGTCGACAGCAGAGGGCTCGTCCGAGACCGTGCGTCCGGAGTCGACCTGGACCTTCTCTGACGCACGCGCTCCGGCTGACGGCGAGGCCGGCCCGACCTGCTCGTCCGTCGGCTCTGGGACTGGGGCGGGGGTCGTCTGGTCCATCGGGCGACCGTAGCAGCGATCGTTGACACCCTCGTCCAGCCGCGGATACCGTGCGGATGTTCACGTAAACATCTCCCCGGTGCGCACTGTCGCGCCCCGGCCGGTCGAACCCCCAGTCCAGGACGGACCCCATGACGACGACGTCACGCCGCACCCCCGCCCCGTTCCACCCACCCCACCTCCAGCACGACCAGCAGCACCGTCGCCTCCTCGGGCGCCCCCTCGTCGCTGCCGTCACGGCAGCTCTCGCCGCGACGGCCCTCGCCGCCGGCCTCGCAGTCCCCGCAGCGGCCGCTCCGTCGCGCCTCCCCGTCCCGGCGTCTGCGGTGTCCGAGGCCCTCGCCTCGCTGCGGGCTGGACCCGACGCTCTCGGGTCCCTGGCGCTGGCCGCCGTCGCAGCCGATGCCCCCACGGCGCTCGCCCGACCCGTCGTCCTCGCCACCTACACCGGCGAGACCCCCGCGCTCCCGGCGCAGGTCGAGGTCACCGCCCCGAGCGGCACCCGCCTGGCCGACGTCGTGTGGGACTCGGGCGAGTACGTCTTCGACCAGCACTACAGGTCGGTCATGGTCTCCGGGACCGTCGAGGGAAGCCTGGCCGTCGAGGCCCAGGTCGACGTGGTCCCGCGCGGTGTCGAGTACCTGGTCGACTCGGGCGGCGCCCAGTCCACACCGCCCTTCGACGCCGTCGCGGCGCTCGCCGGGCCCACGGGCGACGACACCCTGCGGCACACCGTCGCCGACCAGCAGGCGTCGACGGGCTGGGGCTACGTCAACGACGGCGACGCCTACCTCGGACTGCGAGCCTCGACCAACCCTCTCGACAAGGACGCGGGCGGCCTGTGGGCCCGCGGCAGCGGAGTCTCGTCTCGCCCGATCGTCTACAAGGTCCCCCTCGAGGCAGGCGAGCACACCGTCACCGCAGGCTTCCGCGAGTGGTGGAGCGGACCTCGGACCATGTCGGTCACGCTCGTCTCCCCCTCGGGCGCCCGTTCGGTCGTGACCCCCGAGGTGACCGTGAGCAACGCCTCCGGCCGGACGACCGCGATGGTCTCGGCGACGGTCACCGTCGACCAGACCGGCACCTCTGAGCTCCGCGTCGAGCGCGCCGCAGGCAGCGAGGCCCCGACCCTCGGGTGGTTCGCCGTCGCGGCCGGTCGCGTCGACGTCGACACCGCACCCGTCGTGGTCGCCGCACCGACCATCACCCCGGGTGACGGCGCCTACTCGACCGCGCAGACCGTCTCGGTCTCGACAGCCACCCCCGGCGCCTCCGTCTACGTGACGACAGACGGCTCCGAGCCGACCCGCACCCACGGCACGCTCTACACCGAGCCCTTCGTCCTCGACTCCACCACCACGGTCAAGGCCCGGGCGATCCGCAACGGGACCGCGAGCGCAGTCTCGACAGCACGCCTGAGCATCGAGCTCGTGCCCGAGGGCGGCTACGACGCCGTCCCCGTGGGCAAGACGTGGTTCGACACCGACGGGAACCCGGTCCAGGCGCACGGCGGCGGCTTCCTCGAGAAGGACGGCTGGTACTACTGGGTCGGCGAGAACAAGTCCCACGACGGCGCCGTGCTGCTCGGCGTGAGCCTGTACAAGTCTCAGGACCTCAAGAACTGGCAGTACGTCAAGGAGCTCGTGACCCAGGACACCGCACCTGAGCTCGTGGACTCCAAGTGGGAACGACCCAAGCTCGTCTACAACGAGAAGACCGACACCTTCGTCCTGTGGGGCCACTGGGAGCGAGCGGGCGACTACTCCGCCTCGCACCTCGTGGTGGCCACGAGCGCGACGGTCGACGGGGACTACACCTTCGTCAAGCACTTCCGTCCGGGCGTCGGCGAGGTCACGACCGAGCACGAAGACCCCACCTACACGGGCGGCGACGACCTCTGGGGCTACGGCTCACGCGACTTCACGGTGTTCAAGGACCCGGACAGCGACAAGGCGTACCTGCTGTCCTCAGAGGACCACACGAGCATGCGGCTGTACCCGTTGACCGACGACTACGCGGACGTCGACTGGGAGGCCTCGTTCCCGGTCTTCGAGGGGCAGGGCCGTGAAGCACCCGCCGTGGTGAAGATCGGGGAGTACTACCTGGCCTTCACCTCGGGGCAGTCCGGCTGGTACCCGAACCAGACGCGGGTCGCGTGGACCAAGGACATCGCCGACCCCGACGGGTGGTCCGACCCTGTGCTCGTCGGCAACAACACGTCGTTCTACAGCCAGCCGACCAACATCATGACGATCGACCGCCAGGACGGTGGGCGCGAGTACGTGTACATGGGCGACCGCTGGAACTCGAAGAAGCTCGGGGCCTCCACCTACGTGTGGCTGCCGCTGAGCATCGACCCTGCGGACCCGTCCACGGTGTCGCTCGACTACAGACCTGCGTGGAGCCTCGACTCGGCGACGGGGGCGATCGACTACCCGGAGGACCCGCTCGTCTCGCAGGGGAAGCCCGTGACCGCAGACGCCGTCGACGAGGCGCACGCCGCCTCGGTCGCCAACGACGGTGAGTACACGAACACCGCGACGTGGGGTGACAGCTCCGCGTACTTCCAGCCGACGGGTGTCCCCTTCAGCTGGACGGTCGACCTCGAAGAGGTCCAGGACCTCAGCCGGGTGGACCTGAGCTTCCGCAGCTACGACGGCTCGGAGTCCTACCACGGGTACACGGTCTCGGGCAGCGTCGACGGCACGACGTGGACGCAGCTCGTCGGGCAGCTCGGCAACACCACGGTCGGCTTCACGAGCGACCCGCTCGCCGGGCAGTACCGCTACGTGCGGCTCGACGTGGCGCAGGTGGTCAACTCGCACAACGGCAACGCCGCAGCGTGGGCGGCCGGTCTCGTCGAGGTGCAGGTCTACGCCCACGAGGAGGTCGTGGTGCCCGGCACGGTGACCATCGACCTGCCGCAGCCGGCCGGGACAGGGTGGTTCACGACCACCCCGTCCCTCGTCGTGACACGGGACGACGCCCAGCCGGTCGACGCCCAGCCTGTCGACCCACAGCTCGCGCAGGCCGAGGCCCCCGGAGCGATGGCCCTCGCCGCCGCGCCAGGCGCTGAGTACAGGCTCGACGACGGCGACTGGCTGCCGTACACGGGTCCCGTGCCTGTCGGTGACGGCAGGCACGTGGCACAGGCGCGGGCGACCGACGACGGTGTTCCCTCGACCGAGGTCACCGAGGCGACCCTCGACGTCGACACGACCGCACCGACCGCCGCGGCCTCCGTCGACGCCGCGCGCCTGCTCACGGTGACGGCTGCCGACGACACCTCGGGTGTCGCCCGGGTGGAGTACTCGCTCGACGGTGGTCCCTGGGCGACTGCCTCCGCCCCGGTCCAGCTCGGGGATGCCGCCGTGCAGGTCAGGGCACGGGCGGTCGACGTGGCCGGGCTCGTGAGCCTGGTCTCCGAGACGAGCGTGCCCGCGCTCGCGGTCGGCCCCGAGCCGACGGTCGACCCGACCGACGGCACGACCGCTCCTGCGGTGCCCGGGACCGGGCCAGGTGAGGGCGGTGGAGCCGTCGGCACCCCAGCAGGCAGCAGCACCGTCGGAGCGTCGGGCCTGGCAGCCACAGGCACGTCGGTCGCCGTCGTCGCCCTCGCCGCCCTGCTGCTCGCCGCGGGTGGTGCGCTCGTCGTGCGCAGGAACCGGAGGACGCACCAGCGATGACCTCGGGAGGTGACACCTGTCGGGCCAGGCTCGACCCCTGGTCTGGCCCGACAGGTGGCCCTAGGCTGCGGAGCATGGGCATCGACCTGGAGAGCGTCTACCGCGACCTGCACACCCACCCCGAGCTCGGTTTTGCCGAGACCCGGACGGCCCAGGTCGCCGCAGGCCACCTGAGAGACCTCGGCCTGACCGTCACGACGGGGATCGGTGGAACGGGCGTCGTCGGTGTCCTCGAGAACGGCGAGGGGCCCGTCGTCGCGCTGCGCGCCGACATGGACGGCCTGCCCGTCGAGGAGCGCACGGGTCTGGGCTACGCGAGCACGGTCCGGGCTGTCGGCCCCGACGGCACCGACGTCCCGGTCATGCACGCCTGCGGGCACGACGTGCACGTCACGTGCCTCCTGGGTGCTGTCGAAGACCTCGTCACCCGGCGCGGCACGTGGTCCGGGACGCTGGTCGCCGTGGTCCAGCCCGCCGAGGAGCTCGTCGCCGGCGCGCAGGCGATGGTCGACGACGGTCTCGTCGAGAGGTTCCCGAAGCCCGACGTGGTCCTCGGGCAGCACGTCGCCCCGCTCCCCGCGGGGATCGTCGGGCTGCGGCCGGGACCGACGATGGCCGGCTCGGACTCGGTCACCGTGACCTTCCACGGGCGCGGCGGGCACGGTTCTCGCCCGCAGACCACGGTCGACCCTCTGCTCACCGCGTGCCACGCCGTCGTCAGGCTGCAGAGCATCGTGTCCCGCGAGTCCGAGCCCGGCGAGATCGTCGTGGTCTCGGTCGGTGCGATCCACGCGGGCAGCGCCGACAACGTCGTGCCCGCCGAGGCGACCCTCAGCATCAACGTGCGGACCGTGAGCGACAAGAGCCGCACCCGGGTGCTCACCGCCGTGCGCCGCATCGTCGAGGCCGAGGCCGCCGCGGCCGGCATGACCACCCCGCCGACCGTCGTCGAGAGCAAGCACGCACCCGCGACGATCAACGACGAGGCGGCGACGGCCCGCGTCCGGGCGACCTTCGTCGAGACCTTCGGCGAGCAGGCCGTGATCGACCCGGGGACGGTCACCGGGAGCGAAGACGTCGGCGCGATCGCCACCGCAGCCGGCGC
This sequence comes from Sanguibacter biliveldensis, assembly GCF_033798665.1. Classification (NCBI taxonomy): domain Bacteria; kingdom Bacillati; phylum Actinomycetota; class Actinomycetes; order Micrococcales; family Sanguibacteraceae; genus Sanguibacter; species Sanguibacter biliveldensis. The sequence goes on along the minus strand of NZ_CP138359.1, from coordinate 470,200 downwards.
CCCGCTGGTCTTCTGGTTCTTCGGAGGGGCAGACCCCGCAGCCTTCGCCGCCGCCGCGGCAGCGGGGACCCTCGACAGCGACATCCCGAGCAACCACTCGCCCTTCTTCGCCCCCGTGGTCCAGCCGACCCTCGACGTCGGGGTCGCCGCGCTCAGCGCCGCGGCACGGGAGTGGTTCGGGCGGTAGCGGTTCGGGCGGAGCAGTTCGGGCGGTAGCGGGGCCCGGTCTCGCACGGCGTCCCCCAGGACCCGCCCCGCAGCAGTGCCCTGGGGCTGCTCCGTCAGGGCCCGCTCACGGCCTCGAGCTCCTCGACCGTCCCCGCCATGATGGTCCTCTGGTGCGCGGTCACCTGCTCCACGGGCCAGTCCCACCACGCGACGGCGAGCAGCCTGTCGACGGTCGCGTCGTCGAAGCGGCGTCTGATCAGCCGCGCCGGGTTCCCGCCGACCACCCCGTAGTCGGGCACGTCCTTGACGACCACCGACCCGGCCGCGACCACTGCGCCGTGACCGATCCGGACCCCGGGCATGACCGTGACACCGTTGCCGAGCCACACGTCGTTCCCCACGACGGTGTCGCCGCGGCTCGGCAGGTCGACGAGCAGGTCGACGTTCTGCGCCCACGACCCGCCCATGCTCGGGAAGGGGAAGGTCGAGGGACCGTCGAGCCGGTGGTTGGCGCCGTTCATGAGAAACCGGACCCCGGTCGCCAGGGCGCAGTACCGGCCGATCACGAGGCGCTCGGGGCCGTAGTGGTACAGCACGTTGCGGGTCTCGAAGGCTGTCGCGTCGTCGGGGTCGTCGTAGTAGGTGAAGTCACCGACCTCGACGAGGGGCGAGGTGACCAGAGGCTTGAGCAGCACGACACGCGGCTGGCCCGGCATCGGGTGCAGGGTCGACGGGTCGGGCGGGGGCTGGACTGACGTCATGGGGTGATGTCCTCCGGTGTCGGGGCATGTCTGGGCACGGCGGGCTGAGACGAGGCAGCATCCAGGATCGCAGCGATCCTGCGGGACCTCCCGTGATTTTCTGCCCCTCAGGTCCGGCCCGGCGCGCTCCGCCCGGGGCGTCGGTCCGGCAGCAGCCACGTCCGCCGGTCCTATCATCGGTCCATGACCTCCGGCGACAGCACTGCCGAGCCCACGGCCGGGCGGGCTCCGCGTCCCCGCTCGGGTCCGTCGATCGCCGACGTCGCCGCCCTCGCCGGGGTGTCGTCCCAGACCGTCTCACGGGTGTCGACGGGCGCCGAGAGAGTTCGTCCAGAGACCCGCGAGCGGGTGCTCGCCGCGATGGCCGAGCTCGGCTACTCCCCCAACCACGCCGCCCGGGCGCTGCGGTACGCGCACTTCGAGACCATCGGCGTGATCGCGCACAGGCTCGCGCGGACCGGTGAGGCCCGCACCTTCGAGGCCGTCGTCGAGGCCGCCCGCCTCGAGGGCTACACCGTCACCCTCGTCGACGTGCAGAGCCCGTCCTCGGACGACCTCACCGCCGCGGCCGCGCGGCTGACGCACCAGGCGATCGACGGGCTCGTGATCATCCGCGCCGAGGAGCAGAGCCCCGAGACCCTCGCGCTGCCCGCGCGGATGCCCGTGGTCGTCTCCGACTCACGCTTCGTCACGCACCACCCGGCCGTCGCGACGGACCAGGCCGCCGGGACGCGCGCCGCCGTCGAGCACCTGCTGAGCCTGGGCCACACGACGGTGCACCACCTGGCGGGCCCGGCCGACTCCTCGCCCGCCGGGCTGCGCGTCGACTCGTGGCGGGCGTGCCTCGTCGAGGCGGGGCGCCCGGTCCCCCAGATCGTCCGGGGCGACTGGTCGGCGACCTCGGGCTACGAGCAGGGGCTGAAGATCGCCCAGGACCCTGAGGTCACGGCGGTCTTCTGCGCCAACGACGAGATGGCTGCGGGCCTCTACAGGGCGCTGCACGAGAGCGGGCGGAGCATCCCCGAGGACGTGTCGGTCGTCGGTTTTGACGACATCCCGCTCGCCGAGCACCTCTGGCCCCCGCTGACGACGGTCGCCCAGGACTTCCACGCGATCGGGCAAGAGCTGGTCGACCTGCTGCTGCGCCAGATCCGCGACGGCGACAGCCTCACCGACGTGCGCTCGCTGCTGCCTGTCGAGCTCGTCGTCCGGGCGAGCACAGCACCGCCGGCCACACACTGAGCAGCTCCTCCAGCGGGTGAGACCCGCGCCTGTGCACCTTGACATGTTTACGTAAACATCGCAGGATCGTCGGCAGGTGCGCCAACGTCGGCGGACCCTCTTGTCCCATCCAACGGCGGAAGGTACACCGATGAACAGCACCCCCTCGCGGACGAGGAGGTCCACCGCGGTCGTCGCGGCCGCAGCACTCTGCGCGGCCGGTCTCGTCGCCACGGTCCCAGCAGCAGCACCAGCGCAGGCCGCGCCGACACCTGTGGTCATCACCCCGAACCCGGCCGTCCCCGGCCCGGAGTTCCAGGGCTGGGGCACGAGCCTCGTCTGGTTCGCGAACGCGACCGGCGACTACCCCGAGGAGATCCGCGAAGAGCTGTACCAGCTCCTCTTCGGCGAGGAGGGGCTCGACCTCAACGTCGCCCGCTACAACATCGGTGGTGGCAACGCCTCCGACGTCCCCGACTACCTCCGCCAGGGTGCAGCCGTCGAGGGCTGGTGGAAGGACGACATCGCGGGGTCCGAGGCCACCGGGGTGCCGACCACCTACGCAGAGCGTGACGCCTACCTCAAGGCCTGGGACGCCGACGACGACGCCTCCTACGACTGGGAGTCCGACGCGACGCAGCGCTGGTGGGTCGAGAAGCTCGCCGAGACGCGGGACGACATGGTCTGGGAGGCCTTCAGCAACTCCCCGCCGTACTTCATGACGAAGAGCGGGTACGTCACCGGGTCGATGAACAAGACCGACGAGCAGCTGCTCCCGACCGACGACGCCCCGCAGAAGTTCGTCACCTACCTCACCAAGGTCACCGAGCACCTCGAGGACACCTACGGCATCGAGTTCTCGACCGTCGACCCCTTCAACGAGCCGTGCAACGGCTACTGGGGCACACCGGCTCTCGGTCAGGACGGCTGGCCCAAGACCGGCGGGACCGTCCAGGAAGGCGCACAGATCTGCCCCGGCACCGGCGCGAACGACCAGCAGAACGTCATCGACCTGCTCTCCGCCACCCTCGCCGGGTCGAGCACAGACGCGATGATCTCGGCCAACGACGAGACCAACCCCGGCCAGTTCGTCAACGCCTGGAACCAGTACGACGCCCAGACCCGCGCCGCCGTCGGCCAGCTCAACGTGCACACCTACGGCACCGGCAGCCGCCTGCAGGCCCGCGACATCGCCAAGACCAACGACAAGCCGCTGTGGATGAGCGAGGTCGGCGGCGACTTCGTCGGGACCGGCTTCAACACCACGACCATCACCGGTGGTCTGGGCATGGCCCAGCGCATCACCGACGACCTCCGTGAGCTCGAGCCGAACGCCTGGGTGTTCTGGCAGGAGGTCGAGGACTACTACAACATGGAGAAGGTCGAGAACCTCAACTGGGGCTCGATCTTCATCGACTTCGACTGCAACGAGGCCGGCACCGTGGGGTACTCCGAGCGTCGGCTCGCGGACGCCGGGTGGACGAGCGGCGAGCCGCTGCCCGACTCCGCGAAGTGCAAGATCGTCACCAACTCCAAGTTCAACACCGCGCGCAACTACACCCAGCACATCCGTCCGGGCGACCACGTCGTCCCGACGAACAGCACCCAGTCGACGGCGGCCGTCACGGCCGACGGCACAGGCGCCAACATCGTGCACATCAACGACTCGACGGCCGCCCGCTCGGTGACCCTCGACCTGTCGAAGTTCGGCGAGATCGCCGCAGACGCGACGGTCACCCCCGTCGTGACGACCGAGGTCACCGACCCCGAGCACCCCGAGAAGAACGCGCTCGTCGAGGGCGCCCCCGTCGCGATCGCCCCCGGCGCCACGTCCGTGACCATCGAGATCCCGGCACGCTCCGTGACGACCTTCGTGGTGGACGGCGTCTCCGGCGTCGCCGAGGGCTCGCTCCCCGTCCAGGACGGCGAGACCTTCCAGCTCGTCGGTGCCGGCTCCGGCCGTGCGCTGACCGCCGGTGCGACAGGCGCGAGCATCACCGACCTCGCCACCACCACCTCGGCGGTCGGGTCGCAGCTGTGGACCACGCACGCGCTCCCGCAGGGCAGCGGCAGCCACGCGCTCCGCTACGTCCTCGAGGCGGCTGACGGCCGGGTCCTCGGTGCGACGTCCTCGGGTGTCGCGCTCAAGACCCAGAGCATCGCCGACGCCCTGACGGACCCGTCGTCGTGGTGGGCCCTCAGTACGACAGACGGCTCGACGTGGTCCTTCGCGAGCGGGTCTCGCTCGCTCGCCCTCGAGGTCGGGGGCCAGGCGACCGCGAACAACTCAGGGGTCAGCCTCTGGCAGTACGGCGGCGGAGCGCACCAGCGCTGGACCGTCCGCGACACCAGCATCGTCAGCGTGCCCGACGTCGCCGTGAGCACCGTCGCCGGTGTCGAGCCGACCCTGCCTGGCTCTGTCGTCCCCGTCTACTCCTACGGCAACGGCGTGGCCGCCCCGGTGACCTGGCAGCTGCCTGCAGCCAGCACCTGGGACACTCCCGGCAGCGTGACCGTCACGGGCACAGGCGCCGACGTCTTCGGGAGCACCTTCGAGGTCCGCGCGGTCGTGGACGTCGGCGGGTTCACCTCGACCGACCCCGTCTCCGTGACCACCTACGCCGGTGCGAGCCTGGCATCGGTCCAGGCCAGCGCGCCTGCCACGGTCCCCGCGCAGGTCGGGGCCTCCGCGCAGCGCTTCGACACCCCTGTCGTCTGGGACTGGGCAGGTCTCGACGACGCGTCCTTCGCCGCCGAGGGGGTCGTCACCGTGCCCGGCACGGCCGAGTCCAACGACCCGGCCGGTGACCCCGTGCCGGCCACGCTGTCGGTGATCCTCACCGCCCCGACGCTGACGAACGTCGCGCCGCAGGTGTCGAGCGCCGTCGCCTCGAGCTTCGAGAGCGGATACCCGATCGACCGCACCTACAACCTCGCCACGGGCGACAAGGGCTGGTCCAACTGGGTCGGCTCGAACAAGCCGACCACGAGCACACTGCAGTACAGCTTCGCGGCACCGCAGGACGTCGAGACCGTCTCGACGTACTTCTTCAAGGACGGCGGCTCGACCACCTGGGCCCAGACCATGACCGTCGACTACCTCAACACCGACGGCACGTGGTCCCGCGTCCCCGAGCCGGCCCTGACGGTCGAGGCACCCGCCGACGGCACAGCGCCGAAGGTCGACGTCGACCTCGGCGGCGTCCGGACCACGAGCGTCCGGCTCACGCTCAACGCCTTCGCGAACACCCACATGATCGTCTCCGAGGTCGAGATCTACGCGACCACGGCCTCGGTCTCCACGGTCGCCGACCTCGGCGCGCTGCGTGTCGACGGCTCGGCTGTCGACGGGTTCTCCCCCGACGTCGAGGCGTACACGGTCACGACCGCAGGCGCTCGCTACCCGCAGGTCTCTGCGGTGCCTGTGGACTCGTCCGCCACCGTCACGGTCGAGCAGCCGACCGAGGCGACCGACGGCCTGGCCACGGTCACCGTCACGGCTCCTGACGGCGCCACCACCCGCAGCTACACCGTGGACGTCGACCGCCAGGTCAGCGTCTCGGCTGTCGCCGTGGCCGGTGACCCGACCGTCGGGGCGACGGTGACCGCGACGAGCGTCACCGACCCCGCCGACGCGACGGTCTCCTACAGGTGGCTCGTCGACGGCACGGAGGTCACCCCGGGCACAGACGGGGCCACGCTCTCGCTGGCCGACGTGGCGGTCGGAGCCTCGGTGACCGTCGCCGCGACGGCAGAGCGTGACGGCTTCGCGGGCTCTGACGAGGTGCTCAGCGCGCCCGTCGTCGTCCGTGCCGTCGTCCCGGACCCCGAGCCGGAACCGACAGGACCGGAGCCCACCCCGGGACCGACCGACCCGGAGCCCAGCCCCACCGGCCCCGTGCCCACGGAGCCCGCTCCCACCAGCCCGACCCTCCCAGGTGCTGACGTGCCCTTCTCCGTGACGCTCTCCTCGGCGAGCGTCCGGGCTGGCGGCACCCTGACCGTCGACGTCGCAGGAGCCACCCGCGACGGCTCGGTCGAGGTCTGGCTGCACTCCACTCCCGTCAGGCTCGCGGTCGTCCAGGCCGACGCGTCGGGCGTGGCCAGCCGCACCGTCACCATCCCGGCGGCTACCGAGACCGGGACGCACCGTATCCAGGTGGTCGACACCACGACGGGCTTCTCAGTCTGGTCGGGCGAGCTCACCGTCACCCCGGCAGCAACCGGGCCCGGGCTCGCCTCGACGGGTGCCGAGGTGACGTCGCTCGCCGTCGTCGCGCTGCTGCTCCTCGGTGCGGGCACGCTCGCCGTGCGTCGCCGTCGTCTCGCGCTGGACTGACCGAGACCGTCGCGAAGGACGAGCCTCACCAGCACTACCAGCTCCACCAGCACGGCACAGGCCGGGCCCCCGCTCCTCGCGGGTGGCCCGGCCTGTGCCGTGCTGCCTCGGGTCACGCTGCAGGTCCGCCCGCTGGCGGGCGGCCTGCCGTGGCCTCAGTGCTTCGTGTGCTTCTTCGCTGCGTCGACGGCCTCGGCGACCTTGTCCTTGAGGACGGCGCTCTGGTCCTTCGCGACCTCGGCGGCCTTCTCCTGGACGCTCGAGACCGCTGACTGGACCGAGTCAGAGGCCCAGACGTCACGGGCGTGGGTCTTGATCGACTCGAAACGACGACGGCCGGCCCGGGCTCCCAGGACATACCCTGCGGCGAGCCCGACGACGAACACCAACTTGGACTTCATGAGCTTCTCCTTGCCCTGCTGCGATCTACGGTCGGGGGACCCCGGTCGCCTGGCACTGCTACGCCGCGACCTGGCGGGGACTCGAGCGTACGTCCGGGCCGTTGACCACGCAGGACGAAGCAGCAGCGTGGCACCGGGCCCGAGCACCAGCCGTCGACGTCGCGGCGGTCAGAGCACCGCCCGGGGTGTCACGACAGGACACCCGTGTCTCACCGGGCACCTCCGTGCGGCGACGGGCGGGCCTGCAGCGCATGATGGTCCCCGGCGCGCCGAGCACGGCCGCCGTGGAGCCGGACCCGGAGGTGCTCGTGCGCTCAGCGGCAGTCGGCGTCACCCTCCTCGGGGTCGGTGTCCTCGCGGTGCTGACAGGTGTGCTCTCCCTCGGCGAGGTCGGCGGGGTGGCCGACCGCGTGTGGCCCGTCCTGCTGTTCGTCGTGATGATCACGGTGGTCACCGAGCTCGCCTCCGAGGCCGGGCTGTTCACTGTCGTCGCCTCGCGCCTGACGCGGTGGGGTCTCGACAGGGCATGGGTGCTGTGGCTCCTGGTCGTCGCCCTCGCGACCACGAGCACGGTATTCCTCTCCCTCGACACGACAGCCGTGCTGCTCACACCAGTCGTCGTGCTTCTCTCCAGGCAGGTCGGTCTCCCGCCGCTGCCCTTCGCCCTCACCACGGTGTGGCTCGCGAACACCGGGTCGCTCCTGCTGCCCGTCTCGAACCTCACGAACCTGCTGGCCGAGGGCAGGCTGGACCTCGGCAGCCCTGTCGACTTCGCCAGACTGATGCTCGGGCCCGCCGTCGCGGCGGTCGTGGTCCCCAGCCTCGTGCTGTTCTTCGTGTTCCGCCGCGACCTGCTGCGCAGGTACCAGCCGCGCGAGGTCGCCCACCCCGACGACCCCGTGCTGCTCGCCGCGAGCGCGACGGTCGTCGTGCTCCTGCTGCCGGCCCTCGTCTCGGGCGTCGAGGTGTGGATCCCGGCGACGGTCGCCGCCGTCGTCCTCGCAGGACTCTTCGCCGTGCGACGTCGCTCGGTCCTGCGGTTCCGGCTCGTGCCGTGGGAGCTGGTGCTGCTGGCCTCCGGGCTGTTCCTGGTCATCGAGGCCGGGCACGCCCTCGGGCTGACCGGGCTGCTCGCCTCGGTCGCCGGCACGGGCGAGTCGACCGTGGCGCTGCTCCAGCTCTCCGGGGTCGGGACTCTCGGCGCGAACCTCGTCAACAACCTGCCGGCCTACCTCGCGCTCGAGCCTGTCGCGGAGAGCCCGCTCCGGCTCGCAGCCCTGCTGATCGGTGTGAACGCCGGAGCGCTGCTCACGCCCTGGGCGTCGCTCGCGACACTGCTGTGGCACGCGCGGCTCGAGGCGCTCGACGTGACGATCTCGTGGACCCGGTACGCGCTGCTCGGACTGCTCGTCGTCCCGCCGACAGTCGTGACGGCAGTCCTGCTCCTCTCCGCGAGCTGAACCCGAGGACTTCCCTGGGCGGGGGTCGTTCAGTGGCTCGAGGAGCCCGGAGGGGGTCGAGGTACCAGCGTCGCTGTCTCCTCGTCCCCCTGCCGGACCGGCCGGTCGCACCCCGCACCCCCCGGTGGCAGGGTGCACCGCGCCTCGGCGAGGCGCCTGACTGGCGGGACCCTCCAGCCCCGCCGGGCACCTCGCTTCGGCACACTTTATGCACGCCAAGGAGCGCAGAAAGGACACCTGCGTAGGCAAGACCCGAGATCGGGTGGCGTTAGCCGCCTGTTGCGGGGCCAAGGCACCGCCCCTGCGTGACCCTCGGCCAGAATCACGTAGGGCGTCGTGCAGAGCCACGCTGGGAATGAATGGTGACCGAGGAACGCTGACGCTCGTGGCTCGTCCATCGACAGGAGAATCTCGTGGGACTCATCAGCTGGCTCTTCGACGCCCAGCTCGTCATCGGCGACCAGACGGTCCTGTGGCGCGAGATCATCGGCAACCTCTTCGGGCTCGTCTGCGCGCTGGGCGGCATGCGACGCAAGGTGTGGGCCTGGCCTGTCGGCATCGTCGGGAACCTGCTGCTGCTCACGGTGTTCCTCGGGTCGGTCTTCAACACCCCGTCGGCCGTGACCCTCCTCGGGCAGGTCGGCCGGCAGGTGATGTTCATCGTGGTCTCGGTCTACGGCTGGGTGCGCTGGCGCCAGAGCCGCGAGTCGAACGGCGTCGGCGTTGTCCCCGAGTGGGCGAGCCCGCGACAGCGCGCGCTCCTCGTGGTCGCGCTGGTCGGCGGGACCCTGGTCCTCACTCCCGTGTTCCGGGCCCTCGGGTCCTACGAGCCCGTCTGGGCCGACGCCTGGATCTTCACGGGATCGCTGCTCGCCACCTACGGCATGGCACGTGGGTGGGTGGAGTTCTGGCTCGTCTGGGTGGCAGTCGACCTCGTGGGGGTCCCGTTGCTGGTGAGCGCAGGGTTCTACGCCTCCGCCTTCATGTACGTGTTCTACGGCGCGTTCACGCTGGCCGGTTTCTTCCTGTGGGCCCGCATGCGACGACGCGACGACGCCCAGACCCGGCTGCTGGAGCCCCCGGCCGTCGGCGTGGTGTCGGCGCCCCGCTGACCGGGCAGCCCCTCTGGCAGGGCGCCGGCGACCACCGGGCCGGCGCTCCCCCGGCACCGGTCCCGACCTCGTCTCGGAGCTCTCGAGATGCGGAGGTGACTCAGCACTGGCAGGCTCGGTGCCGCCCGAAGTTCGGGCCCAGCTTCTCTTGGAGGACTCATGCCTAGTTGGCTCATCATCCTGCTCGTCGGCGTCGTTCTTCTCGTCCTCGGTTTTGCCGGGGTCGCCAAGTTCCTCATCTACGTCGGCATCGCCGTGCTGCTCGTCAGCCTCATCCTCGGATTCCTCGGTGGACGGTCGTCGAAGAGATGACGTGAGTCCTGACGGCTCACTCCTGTCAGGACCCCCGCTGCACGGCTCGACCGCGCAGCACCCGAGAGGCCCCGCACCCCTGGTGCGGGGCCTCTCGGCGCGCCAGGGGGCATCGGGTGAATCAGAGGGTGATCTTTACGATCTTCCGCCCACAAGCGGACATCCCGCCCTAACCTGTGGTCATCGTCACGCTTCGAGACGTGACACAGGAAGGGGTTGGAGCGATGAACACAGTGAAGGCACACGTCGCCGCGCGGCACACGTCGTGGCGGCTTGTCGCCATGGTCGCGGTAGTCACTCTGCTGGGGTTCGCCCCGGTGACGGCGAGCGCATCAGACGAGGTCGGTGAGAGCGACGAGACGGAGACGGTCGTGCAGCTGTTCAGCGAGGCGCAGTGCACGAGCGGGGCCTTCTGCATCTGGAGCGAGGCCAGCTATGCAGGGATCTACCGCGGGGTGGCGTCGACCGCACCTGTGTCGACGGGCTTCGTGAACAGCAAGTCGCTGTGGAACCGGTCGAGCAGGGCGGCTCGGGTGTACTCGGGGACAGGAGGGACCGGGTCGTGGGTCTGCTACCTGCCCAGCACGAAGATCTCGAGCACCTCGGTCCCGGCCAGGTCGATCGCGCTGCTCAGCGGCAGCAGCTGCTGAGCACCAGCCGCGCCTGACGGCGGAGAGGTCGGGCACCGGAGGAGTCCTAGCAGGTCCAGCAACCAGAGGCACGACAGGCGAGCGAGGGGAGACACACGGTGATCCACACCGCAGAGGGAGCGGCCGAGGTCCGCGCGACGAGCGCGCTCCTCGCCGCCCACCTCATGGTGCCTCGCGTCCCTGCCTGCCTCCTCGTGCCGCCAGACCCTGAGCAGCTGTTGAGCAGGATCCTCGAGAGCAGACCGCAGCCCTCCCGCCGAGCGTCGCTGCCCGCGCCGCAGCTCCGTCGAGGAGCGCACGCGCCCCTCCGACCTGGAGCGCCCGACAAGACTGCCCTCCGGGCCACCGCCGAGCATGGCGGGCTGCCCGGTCGACGGCGGGGGACGATGATCGCCGCCGTCGCGGCTGCGGCTCTCGTCGTCGCCCTGGTCGCCGCCGAGGGCAGCCGGGCCCAGCCGGCGGCGGCCTCGACCGTCCCCTCGCTCTCCTACGGGCTCGGCGACCTCGCCGAGTCGAGCCCGGACGAGCTCCCCGACGCCAGCGCTACCCTGCGCGGGCTCGCGGACGCCGCTCGGGAGACTCCTGAACCTGTCCGGACCGGGACCGTCCAGCACGTCGTGGCGCAGGAGTGGCTCGGTGAGACCGGCCCTGCGCCGGACGGGTCCGGACAGGCCACGTCCGTCTACCCCACGGTCACCGAGCGCTGGCTCGCCGCCGACGGGTCGGGTCTCATCACCCAGCGTCGTGCTGCAGCCGTGACCTACGACGGTGCGATCGACACCGAGGCCGGGCCGTCGCTCGCAGGCGAGCTCTCGTCTGACGTCGTCCTCCCAGGGACCTTCGACGACGTCGCTCGGCTCCCCGAGGACCCCGCCGCGCTGGCCGCTGACATCCTCAGCCGCTCCTCGGCCGAGTGCAGCCTCGACGACTGGACGGGGTACTGCCTCACCGAGCAGGTTCAGGCATACTTCGGGTCGGGCGTCGTGCCGCAAGACCTCACGGGCGCCTTCTGGGACATGCTCGCCCAGCAGCCGACCGTCAGGCTCCTCGGCCCCACGACCGACCGCGCAGGCCGCGAGGGCACGGCTGTCGCGGTCGAGGCGCCGAAGATCCCGGAGGACCCGAGCGACGACGAGTCCGTGCTGGTCCTCATCGTGTCCGAGGAGACCGGCCAGCTGCTCTCGACCGAGACGCTGACCCTGCGCAGCGACCTGCTCGGCGTCACCTCACCGACAGTCACCGGGTTCTCTGCCATCACCCTGTCCGAGTACACGACGGAGGTCGGGCGATGACCCCGCTCACCACCATGCCGATACGGGTGAGCCTGCCCGAGGCCGCCAGATATGATCTCCTGGAACGTGCAGCGACCGGGGCGGCAACGTGCCCAGCCGGTGCACCGAGCGCAACGGACGAGGGGGCGTCACCGATCGCGAGCAGTCGTGGGCAGGATCGAGACCGGCCGGGCAGAGCCCTGACCGGTCTACGCCTCGTCGCCGACGACCCGGGCCCTGGGCCGCGCACCGCTGAGCTCGCGGGCACCGGCCCCTCGCCAGCACCCGAGACCCAGGCCGAGACGGACCCGCGCCGGTCGAGCGACGTCCCGGCCGCGAGCCTCAGGCCCGACGCGGACGCGGAGTCCCAGTTCAGCGAGCTGTTCCGCTCGATGCACACCGAGGTCCGCACCTTCGTCCTGCGCCGCGTCGACCTCGAGCTCGTCGACGACGTCGTGGGCGACACCTTCCTCGCCGTGTGGCACGGGTGGGAGAAGGTCCCGACCGACCCGTCAGGACGGCGAGCCTGGGTCTACGGGGTGCTCCGGAACAAGCTGCTGCAGGCCGCTCAGAACGCGGGCCGTCGGTCACGTCTGCGGGCGAAGGTCTCGAGCCTGCGCCCGACCGACCACGGTCCTGTCGGCGAGGCGATCGAGTCGCTGCGCGCAGCGCGCGACCTCCTCGACCTGCTGCCACCCGCCGAGCGTGACGCCGTGGCGTTCACAGTCCTCGCCGGGCTGTCTTGCGCCGAGACCGCCGAGGTGCTCGAGTGCTCGGTCAGCTCGGTGACCACCCGCGTGTCCAGGGCCCGGACCCGGTTGCGGACGATCCTGCTCGAACGCGAGACGACCGGCGACGGAGGTGAGAGACGATGACCGACGACCTCGGCGCGCACGACGTCGAAGAGCTCAGGGCTCTCATGCGCGAGCACCACCTGCTCCCGGAGGTCCCGGCCGCGCTCCTGGAACCCACGACCCGCGCCACGGCTGGCACCGCAGACCCCTCAGGCCACGACCTCCGCAGCCCCGACGCTGCGGAGTCCCTGCTGGCCAGCATCCTCGCGACCCCGCGCCCAGGCTCCACGGACGTGGGGCCGTCGGCCGACAGCCGGGTCCCGCCCGCCACCGACCGCTCCGGTGAGCCCGCCCGCCGACGGCGCCTGCAGCGTCGAGCGGCGGTGCTCGCGGTCGCCGCGGCGACCGTCGTCGTCGCCGTCGTCGGATCGCAGCTGAGCTCCAGCCCGACCGCCGTCGCCGGCGGGGCTCCTCCGCTGGTCTATGCAGAGGGGGCGCCGGAAGCAGCCTGGGACGGGTCGCTGCCCTCCGCCCACGACACCCTCGTCGAGCTGGCCTCGGTCGCCGACGACGCAGCAGACCTGCCCCGCACCGGCGACGTCCAGCACATCAGCCGCTACTCCTGGTTGAGCGAGACCATCGGCGACGCCGACGGGAACACGACGACGGCGGTCTACCCGACCTCCGACGAGTGGTGGGTGGCTCCGGACGGGTCTGCCCGGTCCGTCCAGCGCCGCGCCGAGGCCGTCGGCTACGACGGCAGGGTCGACCCCGACGCCGAAGACTCAGCCGCTGGCCCGCTGTCGACCGACGACTTCATGCCCGGCATGGTCGAGCCCTTCGCCGTCGCCGAGCTGCCGACCGACCCCGACGCCATGGAGTCCGCGCTCCTCGCAACCATGCCCGCGGAGTACGTGGAGAACCCGGAGTACCGCGACACGCTGCTGGTCGAGGCGACCGCCAGCCTCTCCAGGACCTCGATCGTCCCGCAGGACGTCGCCTCGGCGATGCTGACGGTGCTCGCCGACGCGCCGTCGATCCAGCTGCTGGGGGACACGACCGACAGGCTCGGGCGCCCCGGGGTGGCTGTCGCGGTCCCGGACTCCCTCATGAAGGACTCTGACGTCGAGGCAGTCACGGTCCTCATCATCTCGCCGACCGACGGCCAGCTCATGGGCACCGAGACGGTCACGCTGACGAACCTCATGATCGACGTCGACGAGCCCACGGTCACGGGCTTCACGACGGTCACCGACCGACGCTGGGTCGCTGCCATCGGAGACTGACGGGCACGTTCGGTCCGCAGCGTGCCCTGCCGTCGCTGCCGACCGCTCGGGCAAGGCTGCCGGTCGGGCACGGTCAGCCGGTCAGACGAAGCCGACCGGTCGGGCACGGCCAGCGGTGTCAGCCGACGACGGGCATCAGACGGGCGGGAACCGCTCAGGCGGAGACGATCCTGCCGGAGGCGAGCTCGACGACCCGGTCGGCCGCAGCGGCGACGCACGAGCGTGCCGTCACCAGGACGACGGCGGCGCCGGTGAGCCGCGGCACGGCGAGCAACAGCCCGGCGACAGCGTCGGCAGCGTCCCGGTCGAGGGAGGTCGCCGGCTCGTCGGCGAGGACCAGGGCCGGGTCGAGGACGAGGGCCCGGGCGATCGCGACGCGCTGCCGGTCCTCCTCGCACATGTCGGCGGGCCGGCGGTCGGCGAGGTGCACGCCGCCGAGCAGGTCGAGCACCCCGAGCGCGCGCTCCTTCGCCGTGCGCCGCGCCGTGCGGCCGTGCCGGAAGTACCACGGCAGCATGACGTTCTGCACGGCCGAGAGGGATCCCTCGAGGTGGAAGGACTGGAAGACAGTGCCGACGCGGCTGCTGCGCAGGCTCACCAGCTCGGAACGGTCCAGGCCGCTCGTCTCGTGCCCGTCGACCGCGACGCTGCCCGAGGTGGGACGCCGGACGAGCGCCAGGACCGACAAGAGGGTCGACTTGCCGCTGCCAGACGCGCCTGTCACGGCGAGCGAGCTCGCTGCGTGCACGTCGAGGTCGACGTCGCGGAGCGCGTGGACGGTACCGCCCGGAGCGGCGAGGACGACGTCGACCGTCGTCAGCCGTGCGGCCTGGTGGCTCGCCACGAACGGCGCGCGGCGCGCGGCCTCGGTGCTGATGGACATGCTCTCCCCCCGGATGTGCAGGAGGGGTGCGTCCGGCGCGAGGTCTCCCTCAGCCAGCCGCACCCCCGTCCCTTGCGCCACGGACCGAGCCCACCAACCGGGAGACGCCCCCCTGCGACGTCCGGTTCCAGCGTGCTCGACCATGCCCTGCCCGGATGACCGGCCCGAGAGACGCAGCAGCGGTTCCCCTGAGCTGCTCGACTCTCGTGATGGCCTGCTCACCCCTGCGACGATGTTCCGTCGTACATACATCGCCGCTGCAGACCTGGTTGTCACACGTCGATCTGTGGCACGCATCACATTCTTCGGCCGCTGGCGAGAAGGTCGGGGTGCGCCGCGTCAGAGCGCGGGTCCGAGCCCTCTCGGCGGAGCGGTGGGACCGGCCCGGTGGCTGCCGACCACGTGGGTGTCGACCATCCCGACAGCCTCCATGAGCGCGAACATGGTGGTCGGCCCGACGAAGGCGAAGCCCTTCGCGCGCAGAGCCTTCGACAGGGCGAGGGACTCGGGTGAGCGTGTCGGGATCTCGGCGAGGCTCGCCGGGGCAGGTGCTGCGACAGGCTGGAAGGACCAGACGAGGTCGACCAGCCCGCCCTCGTCACGCAGGGCGAGGGTCGCGCGGGCGTTCGTCACAGCCGCGCGGATCTTGGCCCGGTTCCGGATGATGCGGGCGTCGACCAGCAGGCGCTCGACGTCGGCCTCCTCGAAGGCGGCGACCCGTCCCGGGTCGAAGGCGCAGAAGACCTCCCGGAAGGCGTCGCGCTTGCGCAGGATCGTCGCCCAGGACAACCCAGACTGGAAGGCCTCGAGGGTGATGCGCTCGTACAGCCCGTGCTCGTCCCGCACAGGGACACCCCACTCGGTGTCGTAGTAGGCGCGGAGCATCGGGTCGACGGCCGCCCACGGCGGGCGGGCGAGGCCGTCTTCGCACAGGACCAGCCCGTCGTCGCGGGCCGTCACCTGTGGCTCGCTGCGCAGGGGCGGCGGGCGGCGGGCTCGCAGGTGGTGCGGCCTGCTCCGGTGGTCTCGGTGCGCACAGCGCCTCCTCGGGGTGCACCCCTGCCAGAGCAGAGGAAGGGTCGGGCGGAGACGATCGTCCCACGCCCCACCCACGCTCCGGCGCCGGCGCCGCTGGACCTCGGCCCCACGCGGGGGTTGACTGGAGCGGTGACGACACTCTCGACGGCTGCGGCACAGCCGCCCACCGACGCGCCCGCGCCTGCAGACGCCCCGCTGCTGACCATCGCCCAGGTGGCCGGAAGGACCGGGCTCACGGCCCACACGCTCCGGTACTACGAGCAGGACGGCCTGCTGCTCGTGCCGGTCACGCGGTCGAGCAGCGGCCAGCGGCGGTACAGGGAGGAGGACGTGGCCTGGATCGTGCTCGTGACGCGGCTGCGGTCGACCGGGATGTCGATCACCGGGGTGCGCGAGTACGCGGAGCTCGTCCGGCAGGGTCCCAGCACCGAGCAGGCGCGGCTCGACCTGCTGCAGCGGCACCGGGAACGGGTCCTCGCCCAGCTCGCGGAGGTCACCGAGCACCTCGGAGCCGTCGACCGGAAGATCGACGTCTACACCGCCCGGCTCGCAGCACGAACCTGACCGGGCTCCTCGTCGCCTGCTGCTGCACCCCGCCACCCACCGTCGATCTCCGGGGCCCCGAGAGGTCTGCGACGGTCCGACGGTCCCGCCGTCGCAGGACCTGCGTCCGCAGGGCTTGACTTCGAGCGCACTCGAAGGAGTTGGCTGAGGTCATGACTCCTCGACCCACCCTCCAGACCCGCACCCTCGGCACAGCCTCACCCCTGACAGTCTCGACGCTGGGCCTCGGCTGCATGGGCATGTCCGAGTTCTACGGCACGACCGACGAGGCCACCGCGACCTCGACCATCCACCGGGCCCTCGACCTGGGTGTCACCCTGCTCGACACCGCGGACATGTACGGGCCCTTCACCAACGAGCGCCTCGTCGGCTCGGCTGTCGCCGGTCGGCGCGACGAGGTCCAGCTCGCCACGAAGTTCGGCAACGAGCGCCTGCCCGACGGGACCAGGATCGGCATCAACGGCCGTCCCGAGTACGTGCGGGCAGCCTGCGACGCGTCGCTCGAGCGTCTCGGCGTGGACCACGTCGACCTCTACTACCAGCACCGCGTCGACCCGGACGTGCCGATCGAGGAGACCGTCGGCGCGATGGCCGAGCTCGTCGCGGCAGGCAAGGTCCGCCACCTCGGCCTGTCGGAGGCCTCCTCCGAGACCATCCGCCGCGCGCACGCCGTGCACCCGATCACCGCACTGCAGACCGAGTACTCGCTCTTCACCCGAGACCTCGAGGACACGATCCTCCCGACGATCCGTGATCTCGGGATCGGGCTGGTCCCCTACTCGCCGCTCGGCCGCGGGATCCTCACGGGCACCGTGACGGGTGCGACCCTCGAGGCCGGCGACTCACGGCGCACAGCCTACTTCCCGCGGTTCCAGGGCGAGGCGCTCGAGCGGAACCTCGCCCTCGTCGACGCCGTGCGGCGCCTCGCCGAGGCCAAGGGCATCACCTCGGGTCAGCTCGCGCTCGCCTGGGTGCTCGCCCAGGGCGAGGACGTCGTCCCCATCCCCGGGACCCGGCGGATCCCCTACCTCGAGGAGAACGTGGGGGCAGCGGCCGTCCGCCTGGACGCCGACGACCTGGCCGCCCTCGACCGAGCCGTCCCGCGCGACGCCGTCGCGGGGGCCCGGTACGGCGACCTGTCCTCGATCGACGACTGACCGCCCTGCCTCCGGGCTAAGCCGCGGCCTCCGGCTGCGAGGCCGCGGCTCAGCGCGGGACGCGGGCGGTCCGCGCGGGGTCGAGGTCGAGCCCGACGACTGCCCCTCGGGCCAGCTCGACAGCACTCACTGCACCGCTGGCGCTGTCGGCACTGACCGGGCCGCTCCGGACGGAGACGCGGACCGGACCGTCGCCGAGGTCGGTCTCGACAGAGACCTCGGCGAGCCCGCGGCGGAAGGTCGTGCTCAGCACGGTCGCCCTCCAGCGGGCGGCCGAGGCGTCCCCGAGCACGAAGCCGTCGGGGCCGACGGCCGTCCAGCCGTCGCCGTCAGGCACGAAGGCCTGGTACCCGAGGAACGACGCGACCTCCAGGTCGGCCGGAGCCGCCCACAGGCGCGCCGGTGCGTCCACCTGCAGCAACCGACCGCGGGACATCACGGCGACCCTGTCGGCCACCGTGAAGGCCTCGTCGTGGTCGTGCGTGACGAAGAGGGCCGTCGTGCCGGTCTCGACGAGGGCGGCACGCAGGTCTGCCGCGAGACGCTCGCGCAGCGCGCGGTCGAGGGCCGACAGGGGCTCGTCGAGGAGCAGCAGACCGGGCTGGGGCGCCAGGGCTCGGGCGAGGGCCACACGCTGACGCTCGCCGCCGGACATGGTGGCGACCGAGCGACGGCCGCTGCCGGGCAGACCGACGACCTCGAGCAGCTCGGCGACCCGGGCGCGGCGCTGGTCGCGTGGCACCCGCTGCATGCGCAGCCCGTACTCGACGTTGCCCGCGACGTCGCGGTGCGCGAACAGCTGGCCGTCCTGGAACATGAGCCCGAAGCCGCGCCTGTGCACGGGCACCCCGGCGACGTCGGCTCCGTCCCACAGCACCCGGCCGCCCGCGACAGGCTCGAGCCCTGCCACAGCACGCAGCAGGCTCGACTTGCCGCAGCCCGACGGGCCGAGGATCGCGACGACCTCACCCCGTGCGACGTCGAGGTCCACGCCGTCGACGGCTGTCGTGGCGCTGCCCCGGTGCCGTCGGGCCGGGCGGGTGGTCGGCAGCTCGGCGTCCGTGACCTGCTCGTCCGCGGCCCCCGGGCCGGCCGCATAGGTCACGACCAGCTGCTCGACGCGCAGACCGCTCCCGGGTGCTCGGCTGCCGGGCGCCGCTCCTGCGGGGCGCGCTGTCGTGGTGCTCATCAGAACTCTCCTGTCCTGTCTCCGCGCAGCCGCTCGGCGAGGAGCATGACTGTCGCGGTGAGGAGCGCGAGCACGACGGAGGCGGCGAGCGCCATGCCGTAGTTCTCGGCGCCGGGCCGGCCGACGAGCCGGAAGATGACGACGGGCAGGGTCGCGCCGTCGGGTCGGGCGAGGAAGGACGTCGCCCCGAACTCGCCGAGGGACACGGCGAAGGCGAAGCCGATGGCGAGCCCGAGCGAGCGGGCGACGATGGGCCAGTCGACAGTCGCCAGGACACGTCCGGGCGGTGCGCCGAGGGTCGCGGCCACCTCCCGCTGGCGCGGGTCGATCGCGCGCAGCACGGGCAGCACGGTCCTCACGACGAGCGGGGTCGCGACCACTGCCTGGGCGATCGGGACGAGCAGCCCGGAGGTCCGCAGGTCGACGCTCAGGCCGAGCGGCCTGTCGAGGGTGATGAGGAACCCGAAGCCGACGGTCACCGCGGAGACCCCGAGCGGCAGCATGAACACCGAGTCCATGACCGAGACCGCGCGTCGGGCCGCCGGGTCGCGCGGGCGGCGTGAGGCGACCAGGGCGACGAGGCCGCCGACGACGAGCGCGACGACAGTCGCCCAGGCCGCTGTGCGCAGGGAGGTCGCGGCTGCCTCCCACACCGTGACGGTGAGCGCGTTGCGCCCGCCCGTCGTGCCGAGCGCGGCGTAGTTGCCGAGCCCCCAGCCGTCAGGGGTCCGGAGGGAGCGGAGCACGAGGTTGGCGATCGGCCAGGCGAGGAGCACGAGCACGACGACGGCCGTGAGCGCTGCGGGCAGGGCGTCGGCGCTGCGCAGCCGCAACGGGTGGGTCGAGCGGGTGGCGGCGGTGAGGGCGAGCGCGGTCTCGCGGCGCGAGCGCGCCCTCGAGGCGACCGCGAGAGCGGCGCTCACCACGACGAGCTGCGCGACGGACAGCACCGCGGCCGTGCGCAGGTCGAGGAACTGGACGGTCTGCATCCAGATCTCGGTCTCGATGGTGCCGTAGCGCTGACCGCCGAGGACCAGGACGACCCCGAAGGCCGTCGCGCAGAAGAGGAAGACGACCGCGGCGGCCGAGGCGACGGCCGGGCCGAGGGCCGGGAGGGTCACGGTCCAGAACGCCCGGGCGGGTGAGGCTCCCAGGGCGCGGGCGGCCTGCTCGGCGCGCGGGTCGAGGTGCTCCCACAGCCCGCCGACGGTGCGCACGACGACGGAGTAGTTGAAGAAGACCAGGGCGATGACGATCGCTGTGAAGGTCCCGTCGAGCCCGAGGGAGCCGAGCGGGCCGGACTCCGCGAGCAGCGCGCGGAAGGCGACACCGACGACGACCGTCGGCAGCACGAAGGGCACGGTGACGAAGGCGCGGACGGCCGCCTGCCCACGGAAGGTGCACCTGTAGAGGACGTAGGCGCCGGGGATGCCGAGCAGCAGCGACACGGCGGTGCCGAGCGTCGCCTGCGCGAGGGTCAGGCCGCCGATCCGCCAGGTGCGGGGCTGAGAGAAGACGTCGGCAAAACCGCCGAGGTCGAGCGTCCCGTCGGCCCAGAAGCCGCGCCCGACGAGCGCGCCGACGGGCCACACGAAGAAGATCCCGAGGAAGGCGACGGGCACGGCGACGGCGAGCACCCACGAGGTCCGGCGCAGCAGGGCCCCACGGCCGGCGGGACGCTCGGGGCGTCCGGCCGGTCGCGGGGCGGAGGGACCCGTGCGACCCTCGCGGGTCGTGGTGCCGTCCTGGAGGGTGGTCATGGGGCTCAGCCGACGACCTGGGCGGTCCAGTCCTTGATCCACGCGTCACGGTTCGCGGAGATCTCGGCGGGGTCGAGGGCGATCGGGTCCGTGGGCACGGGCGCGAAGGACTCCCAGTCGGCCGGGACCGTCACGTCAGGGCTCACGGGGTACACGTACATGGTCTCGGGGATGTCAGCCTGGAACTGGTCGCCGAGCAGGAAGTCGACGAAGGCCTGGGCGCCCTCGGGGTTGTCGCCGTTGGCCAGGACCCCGGCGTACTCGACCTGGCGGAAGCAGGTGTCGAGCAGGGCTGCCGTGGTGCTCGACGCACCGTCGTCGCTCAGCGTGAAGGCCGGGGAGGACGCGTAGGAGAGGACGATCGGGCGGTCGCCCTCGCCGTTGGCGGAGAAGTCCGTGTAGTAGGCGTCCTCCCAGCCCTCGACGACCTTGAGGCCGTTATCGGTGAGGCTCTTCCAGTAGTCGAGGTAGCCGTCGGTGCCGAAGTGCCCGATGGTCGCGAAGAGGAAGGACAGGCCGGGCGTCGAGGTCGCCGGGTTCGTCACGACGGTGAGGTCCTGGTACTCGGGGTCGGCGAGGTCTTCGAGGGTGACCGGGGCGTCGATGCCCGCCTCGGCGAACCATCCGGTGTCGATGTTGAGGCACACGTCGCCGTAGTCGACGGGGGTGAGGGTGCCGGAGTCGTCGACCGCGAGGTCGGCGGCGCTCTCGGGCAGCTCGGGGGAGGTGTAGGGCTCGAAGACGCCCGCGTCGATGGCGCGCGACGCGAAGGACGTGTCGATGCCGAAGGCGACGTCGCCGAGCGGGGAGTCCTTGGTGAGCACGAGCTTGTTGGCGAGCGCGCCGCCGTCACCGGTCGTGATGATGTTGAGCGTCAGCCCGCTCTGCTCTTCGAAGGCGGCCTTCGTCTCGTCGGTGATGCCGAAGGAGTCGTGGACGACGACGTCGACAGTCGTGGAGCTCCCTGACCCCGACGCGTCGCCTGTGCCGCCGGTCGCGGAGTCGCTCGAGCAGGCCGCGAGCGCGAGGACCAGGGTCCCGGCGATCGTCGCTGTGGTCAGCCGCACGGAGCGTGTGGTGCGTGCTGTCCTGGTGCTGGTGGTGCTGTGCATGATGCTGCGTCCTCCTGGACATGTGCCTCAGAAGGGGTACCACGCGTGCGTGGCGAGATAGCCCGACTCCCTACGCCGGTGCAAACCGGATCAGGTTCGAGGGTCTGCGGGTGGTTCCGCACTCTCAGCGCTCCTGCGCTCCCCTGTCGTTCGCTCCCAGGTTACCTCGCGGTCGGCGGTGCGGTATGCGGCTGCGAGCCCGGACGGCTAGCGTGGTGCGACAGGAGCGGATCACCTGCTCAGACGACCAATCGCGGAGGAATCGTGGCCCAGGACCAGTCGGTACCGATGAAGATCACCACGCTCGCTGTCTCGCTCGGTGCCGGGTGGATCGCCCAGAAGGCCGTCGCCGCGCTGTGGACCAAGGTCACCGGGCACTCCCCCGTGCACGGGGACGACGACGACGCGACGGTCGCGAGCATCGTGGCCTTCGCCGCGGTGACGAGCGCGACCGCCGCCCTCACCCGGGTGCTCGCCACGCGGGGGACCTCGCGCGTCGCGAAGCGTCTGCACGCCCGCAAGCGCTGACCCTGGCGCGGCTGCAGCGCCGCCGTGCGCTGCGGCACGGATGGGCGCTGCGGCCGCGTGAGCACCGCGGCCCGGCTGAGCACCCGCGGTCCGGTTGAACGTCGCGGTCTGGCTGTGTGCAGTGCTGCCGCCGGACGTCGCGGCACGCAGGCTCAGCGACGAGCAGCGTCCTCGAGAGCCCCGAGGTCCAGGACAGAGACCCCCCGGCGTCCCTGGAGCGCGATGACGCCCGAGGCCGACAGCGCCGCCAGGCGCCGGCTCAGGGTCTCGGGGGTGGTCCCGAGATAGGCGGCGACCTCGTGCTTCGCCATCGGCAGCAGCACCGTGGCCCGGCCGGTCCTGCTGGTGGTCGCCGTCACGAGGTCCAGCAGGTAGGCCGCGACCCGGACGCCGACGTCGTCCGACGTGATGGCCGACAGCAGCCGCTCGACCGAGGCGAGCCTGTCGGAGAGCGTCCGCAGCATCCGCTGGCTGATGTCGGGATAGTCGCGCAGCAGAGCCGAGAACCTCGCTGGGTGGAACACGCACATCTGGCTGTCGTCGAGGGCGACGACAGTGTCGAGGGGCGGGCGACCTGTCAGGAAGGCGCGCTCGCCCACGACGTCGCCGGCGGTGACTGTCCTGAGGATCTGCTCCTGACCGTCGGCGGACGTCCGGCTGACCTTGAGCTGCCCGCTGTGCATCACGAGCAGGCTCGACGCCGGGTCTCCGGGGTCGGAGACGACCTCGCCCTTCTGGAACGACACGGACCGCGCCGCCCCTGCCACCCGGAGCTGCTCCTGGCGCGACAACCCGTGGAAGATCGGGACGCGGGCCACGCAGAGGTCGTCCTCAGCCATGCCCCGAACCTACCCGGACCACCCGGCACCTACGGGTTGCCGAGGCTGCTCCGGCGCCTCCCGGCAGGCAGGGCCGACGGACGGTGCCGGTGCTTGACCTGCGTCAAGGAGTCTCCAGGAGATCCCTCCTACCGTGAAGGTGTCGCTGAGAACCGTCACCAACGAAGGGATCCGACCATGTCCACCTCGACAGCACCCGCCACCTCCACCACCCGCACAGTCCTGAGAGCCGAGGGGTTCTCCTGCCCGTCCTGCGTGGCCAAGATCGAGAAGCAGGTGGGCCGGCTCGACGGTGTCGAGCGCGTGCGGGTCCAGTTCGCCTCGTCACGCATCGAGATCGACCACGACGCCGGACGCGTCACCGTGGACCAGCTCGTCGCCGCCGTGGCCAAGGCCGGCTACAGGGCCGCACCCTCGAAGGTCTGACCTCTGATCTGTGCTCTCCGGGCACCCGCGGGTGCCCGACCCGTAGTTCCTCCAGGCGCGCCGGGCGACCGGCGCGCCCCGCAGAGAGGTGGTGCTCCGATGGGGAGCAGGTTCGAGAGATGGGTCCACGGGGACTGGTCGACGCCCGTCGTGTCAGGGGTGCTCGTCCTGGTCTCCTTCGTCCTCAGGCAGTCGGCCGGAGGCGCGGGTGAGGTCACGCTGAGCCCGCAGTGGTGGCTCGATGCCGGTGAGCACGCCACAGGCCCCGGCACGGTCTTCACCCTCGCGGACGCCGTCATGCTGGCCGCCGCGGTCACCGCCGGCTGGGGGATCACCATCACGGCCCTGCGCGCACTGGTCGCCAGGGTCGTCGGGATCGACCTGCTCGTGGCGGCTGCGGCGATCGGGGCCGTGGTGATCGGCAACTTCTGGGAGGCTGCGGCAGTCACGTTCTTGTTCGCGACAGGTCACGCCCTCGAGGCCGCGACCCTGGGCAAGACGCGCTCCGCCCTGGCCGAGCTGGTCGCGGTGGCCCCGGACCACGCCGTCGTCGTCCGCGACGGTGAGCAGCTGGAGATCCCTGCGGCGCAGGTGAGGGTCGGCGAGGTGGTCCTGGTCAAGAACGGCACGAAGGTCCCTGTCGACGGAGAGGTCCTGGACGGGACCGGTGCGGTCGACGAGGCGTCCATCACGGGCGAGTCGATACCGGCCGAGAAGTCCAGAGGTGACCGCGTCTACGCAGGGACGATCTCCCGAGCAGGCTTCTTGCGGGTGCAGGCCACCGGGACCGGAGCAGACACCACCCTCGCCCGCATCATCCACCGCGTCGAAGAGGCCCAGGACGCCAAGGCCCGCACGCAGGCCTTCATGGACAAGTTCTCCAGGTGGTACACACCCGCCGTGATGGTGCTCGCCGTAGCGGCCGGCGTCGTCACGGGTGACGTGGTCCTCGCGCTGACCCTGCTGGTCATCGGGTGCCCCGGCGCGCTGGTCGTCTCGATCCCCGTCGCGATCGTCGCCGGCATCGGCCGGGCCGCTCGTCGAGGGATCCTCATCAAGGGTGGTGAGTTCCTCGAGACCTCGGCGAAGATCTCCGTGGTCGCCATGGACAAGACCGGGACGCTCACCGAAGGCCGGCCCCGCCTGACCGACGTGGTGGTCCTGGACCCGCGCCTGGGTCGTGCCGACGTGCTGCGCTGGGCTGCGGCCGCCGAGGCCGGGTCCGAGCACCCGCTGGCACGTCCCGTCCTGGCGGCTGCGGACGAGGACGGGGTCGGTCCCTCAGAGATACCGAGCACGGTGGTCCCGGTGCCCGGCATGGGCATCATGGCCGAGGTCGACGGTCAGCGGGTGCTGGTCGGCAGCCCGCTGCTGCTCGAGCGGTACGGGGTGGCCGACGCCCGCGGAGCCTCCCAGGTCGCCGCGGCGCTCGCCGCCGACGGCAAGACGCCCATGACGGTGGCCGTCGACGGCTCCGTGATCGGCGTCCTCGCCGTCGCCGACCAGGTCCGCGCGGACGCCGCTGAGGCCGTCTCGATGCTGCACAGGGCCGGCGTCACGAAGGTCGTCATGCTCACCGGGGACAACCGGCTGGTCGCCGAGGCTGTCGGGAAGGCCACCGGGATCGACGAGGTCCACGCCGCGCTGCTCCCCGAGGACAAGCTGGACGTGGTCGAGCAGCTGCAGCGGCAGGGCCGCACCGTGGCCATGGTCGGCGACGGGGTCAACGACACCCCTGCCCTGGCGGCGGCAGACATCGGCGTGGCGATGGGGGCAGCAGGCTCCGCGGCGGCCGTGGAGACCGCCGACATCGCACTGATGGGTGACGACCTGCTCAGGCTGCCTGAGGCGATCAGCCTGGCCCGACGGACCGTGGCGGTGATGAGGCAGAACATCGTCGTCGCCCTGGGCACGGTCGTGCTGCTGCTGGCCGGCGTCGTCGCAGGGGGGCTGACCATGTCTGTCGGCATGCTCGTCCACGAGGCCTCTGTCCTGGTGGTGATCGTCAACGCGATGCGCCTCCTGCGCAGCAGCGGCCACGACGCGGTCGACCAGCGCTCCAGGCCCAGCCTGACGTCCGTCGGCTCCCGGGGTTGAAGATCTCGTCCCTGTGGACAACGTCCGCGCACCGCTGCGCGCTCCTAGTGTCGGTGCAACGGCAGCGACCGGTCCGAGGTCGCCGCCCTGTCACGGCAGGAGCAGGGCATGAAGTTTGCGATGGGGGCAGGCGTGCTGACGGCGCTCGCACGGAAGACGTCGACGTCGAGCGACGACCTCGGCGCCGTCGTCCGGGAGCTCTCCGCGGCGGCCGAGCCGCTCGAGGGGCGTTTCCACGGCGCTGGCCGGCAGGCCTTCGACAGGTTCCGCCGACGCACCGAGGAGATCGCCGTCGAGCTCGACGCGGCTCTCGCATCCGTGCTCGTGGGCATCGGCGGGATGGACCGCGCCTTCACCGAGGGCGACCAGACGATGGCCGACGAGACCCGGGCGACCGAGGGCAGCGCGTCCTTCGCCTCCGCGCGGTTCTCTGGCCGCTGACCACAGACCTGCTGACCACCGACCTCAGGAGACGACGACGATGAGCACGACGAGCACGACAGACCGCAGGGACTACGACACCGCAGCATCGACGGCTGCTCAGGAGAACTTCGACAGGGTGGCAGCGCGGCTCGACGGTCTGATGGACCAGCGCTCGGCCGACGTCCGGGACGCGATGGCCGACTACGAGGCCACAGGTGTCTCCGGTGACTACCAGGCGCAGGAGCAGCGCTGGGCGACGGTCGCCGCGGAGGTCCGCGGGATCGTCCAGGCCCTGCGCCGCGCGCTGACCGACAGCGACGCGAGCGCCCAGGACTCGCTGCGGCGAGCCCAGTCCGCGGTCGAGGCGATCGGCTGACCTGGGACGACGTGACGTACGAGCGCCGCGCCGGAGGTGCCGCACGGCAGGTCCCCTGTCGCGTGGTCCCCTCGGCGCAGAGCCGCGGATCTTGATAGCGTCGAGCGATGCCACGGACGCCACTTCCCAGCCCGCGCCCTGACCGACCGCTCCGAGCCCGATCGCTCCAAGCCCCTGGAGCCGCCACGCTGGTGGCCGCGCTCGTCCTCACCGGGTGCTCCTCCTCCTCCGACGACAGCGAGACCGAGCCCACATCGACGGCCTCGAGCACGTCGACGACCTCGACCCCGGTCGAAGAACCATCCTCCGAGCCCGCCGAGCTCCCCGAGGGCCCCGCGGGAGAGCAGGCCGCCTGGTTCCTCGAGCAGCTCGACCCCGAGACCACCGTGAGCGCCGACGAGATCACGTCCCGCGTCTCCGAGGCTGTGCTCGCCGAGATGAGCGCCGAGGACCTCGCGGCGACCCTGACAGCGCTCGCCGCAACAGGCCCGTGGACGCCTCGGGCTGTCGCTGGTGAAGGATCCGCCGTCTCGGTGACGATCGTCGACACGGCCGCGACCTACCTCGAGATGCAGGTCGCGACCGACGAGGCCGGCCAGGTGACGACCCTGTTCTTCGCGCCCGGGAGCAACCCCGACCGCGCACCGGCCGCGAGCTGGGACGAGCTGGACTCGCTGCTCGGCGACACCGGCGTCGACCACTCGCTCCAGGTGTCGACCGTCGACGAGGCCGGTCTGTGCACACCCGTCCACCAGGCCGGCGAGACGGCCACGCCGATGCCCGTCGGGTCGATCGTCAAGCTCTACGTCCTCGGGGCCGTGGTGACGGCCGTCGCCGACGGCACCCTCACCTGGGACACCGAGCTCACCCTCACCGACGACCTCAAGTCCTTGCCCTCAGGCACCCTGCAGGACCAGCCGGCCGGGACCACCGTGACCGTCCAGCAGGCAGCGGCGGGCATGATCTCGATCAGCGACAACACCGCGACAGACCTGCTCATCAGCACGGTCGGCCGCGACGCCGTCGTCTCCGCGATGGACGACATGGGCCACCACGACCCGGCGCTCAACACCCCGCTGCTCACCACGCGCGACCTCTTCTGGTTCGGCTGGGGCGCCCCGGAGTCCGTCCCGAGCTGGACCGACCTCGACGTGAACGCGCGCGAGGCGCTGCAGGACCAGGTGCCGGCGGGCGTGCTCGACATCGACCCGATGTCTGTCACGACCCCGCGCTGGGACGACGGCCTCGACTGGTTCGCCACGGCTGCCGACCTCTGCTCCGCGCACGCCGGCCTGCAGACCATGGCAGGGACCGAGGCCGGCGAGCCCGTCCGCGACATCCTGTCGGCGAACACCGGGATCACCCTCGACGAGGCCGACTGGCCTTACGTAGCCTTCAAGGGCGGCAACGCACCCGGTGAGATCGCCGGGTCCTGGCTGGCCGAGACCGCCGACGGGGAGACCGTCGTGGTGAGCCTCCAGCTCGCGACCGACGACCCGCTCGCCCTGCCCGCCCCCGTCGACCTGTTCTCCCTCGCCGAGGACGCCTTCGGGCTGTACGGGTCGTGACACAGCAGAGCCCGACGTCGGACCTCCGACGACGGGCTCTGCTCGGCGCCCAGGCCCCGGCGTCCGCCGTGCCTGTCAGGCCTCGGTGATCACCGAGCCGGCCGCCACGTCGGCCCGGGCGACGGCGAAGCCACCGGCCCGCACGAAGACCTCGCCGTCGACCTCGTCACCCACGAGCACCTGGCCCGCCCCGGGGACCACGACGTCCTCGGTCCCGTGGTTGAGCACCACGGTGAACTCCGTGGACCCGTCGACCGACCGGCGGCGCACGACCTCGACCTCGTCGGGCAACGTACGGTCCGGGACGATCCCCGCGTCGGCGTAGGCGCCGTCGAGGAAGGTCGTCAGCGACGCACCGGTCAGGCGCGTCGAGGTGTACCAGGCAGCACCCTCACCGTGGACGTTGCGGGTGATCGCCGCCTCGCCCTCGGCGGGGCCGTCCACGTAGGTCGCCACGACGTCGGCCGTCGTCACCACGAGGTCTTCGGCCCAGACGTCGGCCGCAGCACCCTCGAAGCGTCCGCCGGCCAGCGTCATCGAGTCGCCCTCGCGCAGCGGGAGCAGCTCGTCGACCCGGACACCCAGCACGTCGTGCAGCGCAGCGACCAGGCCACCGGCACGCACGGCATCGTTCTCGTCG
Source organism: Sanguibacter biliveldensis (assembly GCF_033798665.1). Lineage (NCBI taxonomy): Bacteria > Bacillati > Actinomycetota > Actinomycetes > Micrococcales > Sanguibacteraceae > Sanguibacter > Sanguibacter biliveldensis. The sequence goes on along the minus strand of NZ_CP138359.1, from coordinate 441,825 downwards.
ACCAGCCCGGAGAAGCACGAGACGGCCAGCGTCCCACCAGCAGCCGTGTACGACGTGAGGTTCGCCGCCGCCGCGTCGGTCAGCAGGTACGACGCCGGGGCGAGCACGAGCCTGTACCCGCTGAGGTCGGCCTCGGGGTGGACCAGGTCAGCCGTGACGTCGTCGCGCCACAGCTGGTCGTAGAAGGCGACGATGCGCTCGCGGTGCGAGTGGTCGACGCTCGGTCGCCACTCGAGGTCCTGGGCCCAGAACGACTCCCAGTCCCAGAGGATCGCGACGTCGGCGTGCACCTGCGAGCCGCGCAGCTCGGAGAGGTCGGCCAGCGTGCCGCCGAGCTCGACGACCTCTTTCCACACCCGGCTCGAGGTGCCCGCGTGGGGCAGCATCGCCGAGTGGAACTTCTCGGCGCCCGAGCGCGAGGCCCGCCACTGGAAGAAGAGGATGCCGTCAGCCCCGCGACCGAGGTGGGACAGCGCGTTGCGGGCCATCTCGCCGCGGCGCTTGGCCACGTTGCGCGGCTGCCAGTTGACGCCCGAGGTCGAGTGCTCCATGAGGATCCACGGCTTGCCGCCCGCGAGCGAGCGGGTGAGGTCGGCGTCGAGGGCCAGCGTCACGTGGTTGCGGACCTCGGCGGCCGTCAGGTAGTGGTCGTTGCTCACGATGTCGACCTCGCGCGCCCAGCGCCACAGATCCATCGAGGGGCAGCTCGTCGCCATGAAGTTGGTCGTCACCGGGACGCCGGGCGAGAGCTCGTGCAGGATGTCACGCTCGGCCGTGAAGCACGCGAGCAGCGCGTCGGAGGTGAAGCGCGCGAAGTCGAGGCGCTGCGCGGGGTTGACGACGCTGGCCGACGTGGCCGGGGCCCCGACGTGCTCCCACTCGCGGTAGGTCTGGCCCCAGAAGGCCGTGCCCCAGGCGGCGTTGAGACCGTCGAGGGAGCCGTGGCGCTCCTGCAGCCAGGTGCGGAAGGCACGGACGCTGTGCTCGTCGTAGCTGTCCGAGACGGGGGCGCCGTACTCGTTGTGGACGTGCCACAGCGCGAGGGCCGGGTGGGAGCCGTAGCGCTCGCCGAGGGCGCGGGTGATGCGCGCGCAGGCCCGGCGGTAGTCGGGGGAGGACGGGCTGACCATGCCGCGCGAGCCGTGGCCCAGCACGACGCCGTCGCGGGTGACGACGCGCGAGTCGGGGTACGTGGCGTAGAACCAGGCCGGCGGGGCTGCGGTCGGGGTGCCGAGGTCGACCCGGATGCCTGCCGAGTGCAGGAGGTCGAAGAGCCTGTCGAGCCACTCGAAGTCGAAGACGCCCTCGGTCGGCTCGAGCCGGGCCCACGAGAAGATGCCCACGCTCACCAGGTTGACCCCGGCCTCGCGCATGAGGGCGACGTCCTCGACCCAGACCTCTTCGGGCCACTGCTCGGGGTTGTAGTCCCCGCCGTAGCTGATGGTTCCCACACCCGGGAGCCAGCCTGCTGGGGCTCCTGCGGTGCGGACGGCGGTGGACTCGCTCATGGCTCTCCTTGCCGACAGGCGGCGGTTGACGTGGATCTCTCAGCGACGTGCGGCTCCGGGCTCCTGCGCTCTAGACCCGCTGCCCTGTGCTCCCCTGTGCTCGCACCTGTGCGCGCTCACAGACTTCGACATCGCTGTACAACGACGAGGTAACACTATTTTCTGATGTTTGACAACCAGCAGGAGTGTGCCGGTACTGTGACCGGTCACAGGTACAGTGGCGTTTCTGAGTACGACGTCGTACCCCACCTCAGCGACGAAGCGGAGGTGACGATCAAGGAGGACACATGCGTCTGGCCCGCACACGACTCACCGCAGCTGCGGTGACGATCGCAGCACTCACCCTCGGCGTCGCAGCCTGCGGGAGCGACTCCGAGGGCTCGTCCGCCGACGGCCCCGTGAACCTCACGTTCTGGACGTGGGCCCCCGAGATGGAGGCTGTCGTCGACATCTGGAACGAGGCGAACCCCGACATCCAGGTGACCGTCAACAAGCAGGACGGCGGCGACGCAGCCGTCACCAAGCTGCTCACGGCCATCAAGGCCGGCAGCGGCGCACCCGACATCATGCAGGCCGAGTACCAGGCCATCCCGACGATGGTCTCGGCCGACGCCCTCGCGGACGTCTCGGCCGAGGTCGGGGACGACCTGTCGGGCCACTTCGCGGACGGCGTGTGGAACTCCGTGACCCTCGGGACCGACGCTGTCTACGGGATCCCGCAGGACTCCGGGCCCATGCAGTTCTACTACCGCGCGGACATCTTCGAGGACATGGGCCTCACCGTCCCGACCACCTGGGACGAGTACGCGGACGTCGCCGCCCAGCTGCACACGGCCGACCCGTCCAAGTACCTCGGGACCTTCTCGGCGACAGACGCCGGGTCCTTCACGGGCCTCGCGCAGCAGGCCGGCGCCTCGTGGTGGGGCATCGACGGCGAGTCCTGGACCGTCGACATCGACGACGAGGCCACCCTCAAGGTCGCGCAGTACTGGGGCGACCTCGTCGAGGCGGGCACGATCGACAACAAGCCGATGTACACGCCCGAGTGGAACGCCGCGCTCAACGACGGCTCGCAGGTCGGCTGGCTCAGCGCCGTCTGGGCACCCGGCGTCCTCGCCGGCAACGCCCCCGACACCGAGGGCCTGTGGAAGATGGCTCCGATGCCGCAGTGGGACGCCTCGGCCCCCGCGACAGGCAACTGGGGCGGCTCGGCCACCGCGGTGACCACGCAGTCCGAGCACGCCGAGCAGGCCGTCGAGTTCATCACCTGGATGAACACCTCCGAGGAGGGCGTCGCCGCCCTCGCGGACGTCTCCGGCATCTACCCGGCCGACATCCCCGGACAGTCGACCGCGCTGACCGACCCGCCGGCGTTCTTCGCCAACCAGCCGGACTTCTACGAGATCGTCGCCGAGACGGCCGGCACGGCCAACCCCTTCACCTACGGCCCGAACGTCAACGTCGCCTACTCGGCGTTCAACGACGCCTTCGGCAAGGCCGCCGAGTCCCGCTCGGCCGCAGGGTTCGTCGAGGGCATCGAGTCGATGCAGACCACCACGGTCGAGGACCTCAAGAACTCCGGCTTCTCGGTCGCCGAGTAGTCGCTGCGTAGCCGCCGAGCAGTCGCCGCGGGCCAGCGGCTGCTCGACCGGCACCAGCACCACCCGCACGACCCGGTCGGCCCCAGCGGCACGGCCGACCGCTCGACCAGCACCCTCAGCAGCACCCTCCCCGCGGGGCGTCACGTCAGCGACGCCCCGCGGCACGGCCCGGCCCTGCGCCGGGCACTCGACTCCGGCGCACCGCGCGCACGCCGACCCCCTCGCTCTGTAGGAGTACGACTCTCATGCCGCCGACCACCCAGAAGCTCGCCCCGCCGACACCCGGGGCCCCTGCGCCCCTCCCGACCACGCGCCGGGGTCGCAGCAAGGGCACCCGCGACCTGCCCGCCTGGGGCTTCCTCGCTCCGGCCATCGCACTCTTCGTCATCTTCATGGCGCTGCCCATCGGCTACGCCGCCTACCTCAGCCTGCGGACCGTCAAGGTGTCCGGGCTCGGCCTCGGGGCCGGGGCGCGGACCGAGAGCTGGGCCGGGTTCGCCAACTACTCACGGGCCCTGAGCGACCCGGAGTTCCTCTCGAGCGTCGGGCGGGTCGGTCTCTACGGGCTGCTGCTCGTGCCGACGATGATCGTCCTCGCGCTGCTCTTCGCCCTGCTGCTCGACTCGCGCGGTGCGCGGGCCAAGGGCTTCAGCCGCATCTCGATCTTCTTGCCCTACGCGGTCCCGGCCGTCATCTCGTCGCTGCTCTGGGGCTTCCTCTACCTGCCCGCGGTCAGCCCGTTCTACTACGTCTTCGAGAAGCTCGGCTGGGACGCTCCGTCGCTGCTCTCCTCCGACCTCGTGCTCTTCGCGATCGCGAACATCGCGCTCTGGGGCGGCGTCGGCTTCAACATGATCGTCATCTACACCTCGCTCAAGGCGATCCCGACGGACATCTACGAGGCCGCGCGGATCGACGGGGCCAACGAGCGCACCATCGCGCTGCGCATCAAGGTCCCGATCGTCACGCCGTCGCTCATCATGACCTTCGTCTTCTCGATGATCGCGACGCTCCAGGTGTTCGCGGAGCCCACGACGCTGCGCCCGCTGACCAACACCATCTCGACGACCTGGTCGCCCCTCATGAAGGTCTACCGCGACGCCTTCACGCGCGACGACCTCTACTCGGCCGCCGCCACGTCGATCATCATCGCGGCCGCGACGTTCATCCTCTCGTTCGGGTTCCTGCGCCTCGTGCAGAGCCGTGCCTTCAGCCAGGAGAAGTGACATGAGCACCACGACCCCCTCCCGGACGAGCGCGCACTCCCGTGGCTCCTCCGCCCTCCAGCACTCTGTCGTCCGCCCGACCCGTCGTCCGCGCATCGGCTGGGGCGGCACCATCGTGCTGCTCGTCGGCGCGGCGTACTGCCTGCTGCCCGTCGCCTGGGTGCTCGTCGCCTCGTCGAAGAGCGCGGCCGAGCTGTTCTCGACCTTCACCTTCGCGCCGTCGTCGCACCTGGTCGACAACATCTCGGAGCTCTCCGCGTACCGCGGCGGCCTGTTCTGGCGCTGGATGCTCAACACCGGTCTCTACGCGGGGGTCGGCGCGCTGCTCTCGGTCGTCGTCTCGGCGATGGCTGGCTACGGGCTCGCCAAGTACAGCTTCGCGGGCAAGAAGGCCGTCTTCAACACCCTGCTCGCCGGGGTGCTCGTGCCGGCCGTGGTCCTCGCGATCCCGCAGTACCTGCTGCTCGCCAAGCTCGGCATGACCAACACCTACTGGTCGGTCCTGCTGCCGAGCATCATCAGCCCCTACGGCATCTACCTGGCACGCATCTACGCGGCGGCGTCGGTCCCCGACGACGTCATCGAGGCGGCCCGGACCGACGGCGCCAAGGACTTCCGGATCTTCCGGACGATGGCCGTGCCGATGATGCTGCCCGGCCTGGTGACGGTGTTCCTGTTCCAGTTCGTCGGGATCTGGAACAACTACATGCTGCCGTACATCATGCTCGGCGACGACAAGCTGTTCCCGCTCACCGTGGGCCTCTCGGGCCTGCTCAACCAGGGCGCCTCACAGCCCGCGATGTACACCTCGGTCATCACCGGAGCCCTGCTGTCGATCCTCCCGCTCATCGCGCTGTTCCTCACGCTCCAGCGCTACTGGCAGGTCGACCTCGCCGCAGGCGCCGTCAAGAGCTGACCCGCACGACCGGCGCAGGGGTGCGGTCACCCGCTCCCCTGCGCCTCGTGGCACCACCAGGTGCCACCTGTTGACCTAGAGTCTGGAACGTGGAACCCGAGATGGAAGCACGCACCGCGCGCAAGCGCCCGACCATCCGCGACGTCGCGGCGGCAGCGGGAGTCTCCCGCGGGACGGTCTCCAGGGTCATCAACGGCGGCCACTGGGTGTCCCCCGAGGCGCTGACCGCGGTCCAGGAGGCGATCCGCACCACCGGGTACTCCATGAACCAGCACGCCCGCTCGCTCGCGACGGGCCGCTCCAACTCGATCGCCTTCCTGCTCACCGAGCCCCAGCACCTGCTCTTCGAGGACCCGACGTTCTCGATCTTGCTGCGCGGCGCCGCCGAGGCCCTCGGGCAGCGCGAGATGCCGCTGCTTCTCATGGTCGCGGGCACCACCGAAGAGCGCCGACGGATCACCGACTACATCACCGCCGGTCACGTCGACGGCGTGCTGCTCATCTCCTCCCACCGCGACAACCCCATGGTGAAGTCCCTGCTGCGCGCCGAGATCCCGGTGATCGCCTGTGGTGTGCCGATCGGCTACGAAGACTCCGTGGGGTACGTCTCGGCCGACGACGTCGGCGGCGCGCGCAAGATGACGCAGCACCTGGTCGACTCGGGTCGCACGCGGATCGCGACGGTCACCGGGCCGCTCGACACCCCCGGTGGGACCATGCGCCTCGCCGGCTACCGCGAGGCGCTCGGCGAGAGGTACGACGAGACCCTCGTCCGCCACGGCGACTACTCCCGCGAGGGCGGCCGCGCCGCGATGGCCGAGCTCCTCGAGGCCCGTCCCGACCTCGACGCGGTGTTCGTGGCCTCCGACCTCATGGCCGCGGGTGCGATGACCGCGATCAAGGACTCCGGCCGGTCGATCCCGGGCGACGTCGCCGTCGGCGGCTTCGACGACTCGGGCCTCGCCGCGACCCTCGACCCGCCGCTCACGACGATGCGTCAGCCCTTCGAGCGGATCTCCTCCGAGATGGTGCGGCTGCTCCTCGAGGTCGTCGACGGCCAGGAGCCCGCCGCGGTGACGCTGCCCGCGACGCTGGTGCGGCGCGAGTCGGCCTAGAACGAATGGGCGCTTCAGTAGACCACCGTTGAGTGTGGCAACACAGAACATTGCTGCACGCTAAGATCACTGCTGTCCACCAGAAGGACTGACGCGACGAGACTCGTCGAATCGGTCGAGAACTTCACCCGGCAACAGGGCCACGTAGGCTCTAGTCTGAGGCAATGATCTCACGCAACTTCCTCAAGTGCCCTGGTTGCGGTGAAAATTTTGTGGCTCGTATCGGCACCGACGCGACTGTGCAGACAAAATTCTACCTTCCATGCCCGTATTGCAGCTTGCCAATTCGAGCGCGAATGTCGGGCGAAGATCTCGATGATCATCGTGTTCGGTTCGAATGTGAGAAAATCTCAGAAGTTGATGTTTCCGAAGATACTCTCGTCATTACTGTGGATCCGTTCGTTCCGTCAAAATACAATGCAGACTCCCACGACGGCTTGGGTGCCTTCCCGACCCTAACCGTGAGGCAATTACTGAAGAACGAAGAGCACTCGGCGTACTACCACGACCGCAGTATGGCCGCATCGGCGATTGAGGGCTCCTGGCCTTCAACCCGAATGATCTTCGAGTACTATCTCCAACAAGATTGGGCTATGTTTAATTCTACAGTCAAATCGGCCCTAGAAATTTCCCGGCCCGGGGAGACAGCCCATGAGCGATCGACCATCGCGTACCAGAGCCTGGCCTTCGTCGCTTTCGCCGTTACAGGAAGCGCAAACAGACGAAGCGTGAGGTTGCTCGAGCGATTCAATAGCAAGCACACAGCGGCCATCAAGAAGGCGCCCTACGTCCGATTCCTAAGAGCACAGCGCGACCCCACCGCCCAACTCGAGCGCGAAACCTTCGACATGGTCGCCTCATTCATTGCCGACTACGAGTCTTGGTCCATGGGCAGAATCGCGCGTCACACATCCGATGAAGGCGAAGAGGCCTTGATGAAGCTCACGTTATTTCGTGACGAGTTCTCGCTACTTCGTGATCTTTACCAGCAGGGCTTCGAAGTCATCTGCAAATCTCTGTGGATCCTAGTCTCGGCACAGAATACTGCCATCAGAGGTGATCCAAACGGCTTCGGCTCGGCACACCCCGTCGAAGTTCCGCCCAAGAGCCATGTCCACACAATGGCGCAGTTTGCCCGCCTTCCAAATTCGCACAAGATCGCTTATGTGTCCCAAGTCCCGGGTTGGGAACCGCTCAGAGATTTCCTCAACAGTCGGCGTCGAAACACCATCGGGCATGCTAGCGCACGGCACGATCTTCGAACTGGTCAGATCTTTAGCGATCTCGATCCCACCGGGATCACTTATCTCTCATTCACACGCGAGGTTTTTGGTGTCTTCGAAGCGCTTGGCGTTACGTCGCAGATCCTCCGAGCCGCTCGCATTACTTCTTCGCCAGATTTCGTAGGTTAGCAGACTCAATTACTGCCAAATGCTCGACAACGCCCCTTAGGGGTCGCGGACGAGAACCAGTTACTTCTATCCCGTGTATTGATCGGCTTCTTCTGCTAGATCCACCCGTGCCGGCGGGCCGTCGCGGCGGCCTCGTGGCGGTTGGAGACGCCGAGCTTCATGACGGCTGTCGACAGGTAGTTGCGGACCGTCCCGACAGACAGCGACACCCGCACGGCGATCTCGTCGACCGGCGATCCGTCGGCTGCGAGCGCGAGGACGTCGGCCTCGCGGGCGGTGAGCGGGCTGTCACCCGACGCGATCGCCTCGGCGGCGAGCTCGGGGTCGACGTAGCGTCCGCCGGCGTGGACCGAGCGGATGACGTCGGCGACGACGAGGGCCGAGGCGGTCTTGGGCAAGAAGCCGCGGACCCCGACGGCGAGGGCACGCTTGAGGTAGCCGGGGCGGCCGTGGCTCGTGACGATGATGCAGCGGCAGCCGGGGAGCTGGGCCGCGAGACGCTCGGCGACCTCGATGCCGTCGAGGCCGGGCATCTGGAGGTCCAGCACCGCGACGTCGGGGGACGTGCGGAGCGCGACGGCGAGCGCCTCGTCGCCTGTCGCGGCCTGGGCGACGACGTCGAGGTCGTCCTCGAGACCGAGCAGCGTGGCGACGGCTGTGCGGATGAGGTTCTCGTCGTCGGCGAGCAGGACCCGGATGGTCGTCGGGACGGGGCCTGCGAGGGTCGGGGTGTCAGTCACGGTGCATGGCTCCGTCGGTGGGGTCGGTCGCGTCGGTCGAGACAGTGGGGCTGGTCGGCTCGGAAGGCACCGGGCTGCGCCCGTCGGCGTCCCGGGTGGCGGCACCCGAGCGCTCGGCGTGATCTCCTGCACTGTCCGCAAGGCCGGGGACCGTCGCGGAGACGACGAAGGTCCCGCCCTCGACCCGCACGTCGAGCCGGCCGCCGACGGCCGAGAGCCGCTCGCGCAGCCCGGTGAGGCCACTCCCGCTGACCGGTGCCGACGCGTCGGGCGCGATGCCGTCGTTCGTGACGACGAGCAGCACCGTGGTGTCGTCGTCGCCCTGCATGAGGTCGAGCGTGCACCGGCGGGCGTCCGAGTGGCGCACCACGTTGGTGGTCGTCTCCCGGACGACCCAGGCGAGCACCTCGCGCTCGGCCGGTCCGGGGAGCTCGGCGAGCATGGTCGTCCGGGCGTCGATGCCAGCCGATCGGAGCAACGACCGCGCCCCCGCGAGCTCTGCGTCGAGGTCCGCCGTGCGGTACCCGACGGCGAGGGTGCGGACCTCGCGGAGCGAGTCCTGGGCGATCTGCCGCACCTCGAGCATCTGCTCGGCGGCACCGTCGAGACCACGCCGGGCGAGCTCGGCCGCCAGCTCGCTCTTGACCGCGACGACGGACAGGGTCCGCCCGACGACGTCGTGCAGGTCGCGCGAGAAGCGCAGCCGCTCCTCGGCGACGGCAAGCTGGGCCTGAGCCGTGCGAGCCGCGTCGAGCTGCCAGACGAGCAGCAGCATCCAGCAGGTCATGCGGCCGGCGACGACCACCACGAAGAGCGGCCAGAGGAAAGAGAAGAGGACGATCAGCACGACGTCTTCTCCGGCGACGCCGTCACCCACCGCCAGCGCGACCACGGCGAAGGACAGCAGCAGCGAGGCGAGGGTGAGACGGCGGGCAGACCGGATCGGGGAGACTGCGTAGAGCGAGAAGGAGCCGACCACGAGCAGCGACAGACGGATCCCCCCGGCGAGGTCGTCGCCGCCCTGGAGCGCGAGGATGGCCGCGACCATGACGACGGCGGCACCCCCGAGCGCCCACCAGAGGCGGCGGTCCATCGGTTCCCCGCGGAGCATGGTCGCGAGGCTGCCGCGCAGCACGAGACCGCACACCGCGGCGTGCGCGAGGCCGAGCAGCGCGCCGAGGGCGACCCGCCCGCCCTGGCCGTCCCCGTCGCCGGCGAAGACCTGGGCGAGGAGGACGACCTCGAAGAGCAGGATGGAGTAGAGGGTCCCGCGGATGAGCAGGTCGAGGGAGTCGGTCTGGTTGCGCCTGGGACGCGAGACCTGGCGTAGTTCCACGGGTGACACCCTGTCACACGCGCCGGTCAGCGGCGCGGTTCCCAGCGGAAGTACCGGATGGTCGCCCACACCCCGATCGCACCCCAGGCGACGAGCACCACGAAGGGCAACGCCGCTGCGGAGAAGGTCCCGGCGAGGTCGAGGACCTCACCGGACCTGTCGACCCCCGCGATCCCGAGCTCGATCAGCTCGACGACAGGGCTCATCGGCAAGAAGCGCGCGACGGCGAGGAAGGTGTCCGGCATGACCGAGGCGGGGACGGCGAAGCCGGGGGCGGCCATGAGCACGAGGATGAGCGGCAGCGTGGTGACCTGGACAGACTCGACGGTGCTGCTGAAGGCCGAGCTCACGGCGGCGAGCAGCGCGACGACCACACCGCCGCCCAGGACGGCGACGACGACGAGCGCCACGTTGACGGGTGTGTAGGTCCCGACGAGCACCGCGGCGAGGACCGCCGCGACGACGGCCTGGACGATCATCGTGAGCATCGACGGCAGCGAGATCGACGTGAGGACGTCGAGCACCGAGCTCTCCCCCGAGCGCAGGCGCTTGAGGACGAGGTCCTGGCGGCGCGCGACGAAGGTCGAGACGAGGGAGTAGTACACACCGAAGAGCAGCGCGAAGCCGGTGATCGTGATGATGAGTCGGGTGGCCTGCATCTGCGTGGTGTCCCCGGAGTCGGGGAGGACGCGGAGCATGAACAGCCCACCGAGGATCGGCAGACCGGCCGAGTAGAACAGGAGCGCCCGGTTGCGGAGCAGCAGGCGGATCTCGGCGGCGGCGAGGGACCAGGTGCGGCGCACGGAGAGCCTGCGGTCGCTCGGCGACGTGGTGGGGGCCGACCCTGTGCGCGGCGAGGTGGCGGTCGTGCTGGTCAGGGTGCTCATGCTGCGTGCTCCTTCGGTGCGGTGCGCAGGGTGGTCGGCGCCATGGCGCCAGGCTGCTGGTCGTGGGCGGGCTGCTGGTCGTCGACGCGCGGCTGCGCGGCGATCGACAGGAAGGCCTGCTCGAGGGTCGACGCCCGTGCGTCGAGGTCACCGAGCACGACCTGGTGCTGCTGCGCCCAGGCGAGCAGCCGGGTGAGGTCGCCCTGGAGGTCGTCGGTCTCGACGAGCGCGCGGGGCCCGTCGCCGCGCAGCCCGCGGACCAGCTCGGGCGGGAGCGGCGGGGCGTCCGCCGGGAGCGTCGCGCCGATGCGTGACGGGTAGCCCGAGACGATCTCCGACTGGGTGCCGGTGACGACCACCTGCCCGTGGTGCATGATCGCGAGCCTGTCGGCCAGGCGCGCGGCCTCGTCGAGGTAGTGGGTCGTGAGCATGATCGTGGTGCCGGCGTCGCGCAGCGAGGCGATGAGGTCCCAGGCGGCGATGCGGCTCTCCGGGTCGAGGCCTGTGGTCGGCTCGTCGAGGAAGAGGACCGACGGGCGACCCATGACGGCGAGTGCGAGGTCGAGGCGGCGACGCTCACCGCCCGAGAGGCTCTGGATCGCGACGTCGGCGCGGTGGCCGAGGTCCACGAGGTCGAGGGCCTCGGCGACCGGGCGCGGGTCGGTGAGCGTCCCGGCCCAGGCCTTGGCCATGTCCTTGACCGTGAGGTCGGCCGGGAAGCCGGCGTCCTGCAGCATGATGCCGGTGTGCCGGCGGACCTCGGAGCGCTCCATGAAGGGGTCTCTGCCGAGGACACGGATGCTGCCGCCGCTCGGGGCGGCGATGCCCTCGATCATCTCCATGAGGGAGGTCTTGCCGGCCCCGTTGGTGCCGAGGAGCGCGAAGAGCTCGCCGCGGTGGATCTGGAGGTCGACCCCGCGGACGGCGTCGAAGCCGCGGGACGCACCCTTGCGGCTGGAGGCGGGCGCACCGTAGCGGCGCCTGGCGTCGCGCACGTCGATGACGAGGTCACCGCTCTGCGCGGGGCTGTGTGTCGTGTGCTGGCTCATACCTCCACTCTCCCGGCGGTCCGGGGCGGAGGTCAGTGCGCGGGCTCACCAGTGCGGGGTGAGGGTGTCCCGGGGTGGGCATGACATCTGTCATGCCTCTTGCAGGAGTCGGGTCCGAGGCCGCTGCCGGGAGGCTGTGAGCGGGCCCAGGGGCCGGCGGGCATCCTCCTGCGCGGGCCGACAGCCTGGGCAGGAGGACACCGGGACCGGCGGCTCGCCGGGAGGCCTCAGGCCGCCGCAGACACCGCGATCCGGTTGCGCCACGGGTCGTCGAAGCGGAGCAGCTCGCCCGGTCCGCCGGCGCCCTCGTGGGCGACGGTGACGGAGTGGTGCCGCAGCCTGTCGGCGAGGGCGCTGACGTCGTCCGCGGTCGGCACGACGATCGACACCTCGCCGAGGCCGAGCGACACCGCGCGCGGTCCGGCGCCCATCGAGGACCACGTGTTCATGGCCATGTGGTGGTGGTAGCCGCCCGCGGAGACGAACAGCGCGCTGTGCATCTCGGCGGTGGCCTCGAAGCCGACGGTGTCGACGTAGAACTGGCGGGCGCGCTCGACGTCGCCGACCTGCAGGTGGACGTGCCCGACGACGGCGTCCTGGGCGTTGGGGGCCGCAGCGACCTCGTCGGTCAGGTGGGTGCGGATGAAGCCGTTGGGGTCGAGCGGCCGGTTGTCCATGACGACGTGGCTGCCCTGCCAGGACCACTGGTCGCGGGAGCGGTCGACGTAGAGCTCGATGCCGTTGCCCTCGGGGTCGTCGAGGTAGAAGGCCTCGGAGACGAGGTGGTCGGCGCTGCCCGTGTAGAGCTGCGGGGCGTGCTCGGCGACGCGCAGCATGGTCGCGGCGAGGGCAGCCTGCGTCGGGAAGAGGATCGCGGTGTGGAACAGGCCGGCCTCGCCCGGGCGACGGGCGGGCATGTCGGGGGCGTGACGGAGCACGACGAGCGGCGTGCGGCCTCGGCCGAGGGTGACGATCCCGGACCGGCGGTCTGCGGCGGCCGACGAGGCGCCGCCCGCGGGTGCGATGACGTCGAGGGCGATCGCCGTGGAGTAGAAGGCGACCATCGCGTCGATGTCGTGGACGTAGAGCGTCACGGCGTCCATCGAGGTGTCGGCGGCGAGCAGGTCGACGGCGCCGAGGGCGTGCGGCGCCTGGACGCGCGCCTCGTGCTCGGCGGCGCGGGCGTCGGCCTGCGCGGGCGAGGTGGACGTGTCGATCATGTCGCGGCTCATGCGGGTGCTCCTCCGGGGTGTGGAAGAACTAGTTGATCATTCATTAGTTGTAGTGTCAAGTATCTAGGCGGCTCAGCCGCCCAGCCGTCCCGACACCTTCGAGAGCCGTCCGAGGTCGTCGAAGGTCGCGACCACGGCGCCGTCCGCAGCGCGCAGCGTCGTCTCACCGGCCGCCTCCTCGACGCCGAAGCCACGCATCCGGCCGTAGGACGACACGGCACGAGGCCAGTCCACGACCACACCCGAGGCTGCGACCTCCGGCAGCAGGGCCGCAGCCCGCACGGCGCTCGGCGCAGGCAGCGTCACCTCGGGCCCGTCGAGCAGCAGCGCCACCACGGTCCCCGCACCCACCACGCAGGTGTAGGTGGTCATGCCGCCGCAGACCGTGGCCGCGAGCGCCGCGTAGTGCCGCGCGTCCTCTCGCGGTGAGGAGCGCAGCTCCTGCTGGGCTTGCGAGAGCTCGGTGAGACCGTAGCGGGTGCCGAAGTCGCTCACGTGCCGGGCGTAGGCGAGGACCTCGTCGGGGAAGCCGGCGTCGTTCCCCCACGCCCACAACCACGTGCCGGGGCCCGGTGCCGCCGACCCGAGCAGGTGGGCGCGCAGCACGACAGGGGGCACACCCGCACCGGAGAAGGTGAGCGTCCCGGCCGCCAGGTCGACGTCGTAGCGCCCACCCGCGGCGGCCGCGTACGGCGTCCCCTCCCCCACGACACCCTCGAGGGTGCGCTGGTAGTCGCAGACGAGGACGAAGCCGTCGTCGAGCACGTCCTGGGCCGAGGTGATCTGCGTCGTCATGCACCCAGCCTAGGGAGGCGGTCCCCGGCTGTCGCGGCACCTGCGAAGATGAGCCCAGCACCCACCCCTCGACGGACGGACACCCGCATGGCCCTGCTCGACGGCAAGACGATCTTGGTGACAGGGGTCCTCACGGACCACTCGATCGCGTTCCACGTGGCACGCCTCGCCCAGCAGGAGGGCGCTCAGGTGATCCTCACGTCCTTCGGGCGTCAGCTCCGCCTCACCCAGGCGATCGCCAAGCGCCTGCCCGCCCCTGCTCCTGTCGTCGAGCTCGACGTGACCGACGACGCCCACCTCGCGGCGCTCGCCGACACCGTCCGCGAGCACACGGACCGCCTCGACGGGGTCGTCCACTCGATCGGCTTCGCCCCGCAGTCTGTGCTCGGCGGCAACTTCCTCGCCGGGCAGTGGGCCGAAGTCGCGACGGCCCTCCAGGTCTCGGCCTTCTCCCTCAAGTCCCTCGCCGTGGCGGCCCAGCCGCTGCTCTCGGGCGGCGGATCGGTCGTCGGCCTGACCTTCGACGCGAGCGTCGCCTGGCCGGTCTACGACTGGATGGGCGTCGCCAAGGCGGCCTTCGAGTCCACCTCGCGCTACCTGGCCCGCGACCTCGGCCCGCACGGCATCCGCGTGAACCTCGTGGCAGCAGGTCCGGTCAAGACCACCGCCGCGAAGTCGATCCCGGGCTTCGAGGCCGTCGAGGGCGGCTGGGACGAGCGCGCGCCGCTCGGCTGGGACGTCAGCGACCCCGAGCCCACGGCCCGCGCCGTGGCCGCGCTGCTCTCCGACTGGTTCCCCGCGACGACGGGCGAGATCGTCCACGTCGACGGCGGCGTCCACGCGATGGGCATGTAGCCGAGCAGTTCCGGTACCACCGGGCGGGCCGGGGACGTTGGTCCCGGGCCCGCCCCACCCCTCGAACCTACGGTTCAGTAACCTACGTCACCGTAGCCTGACAGAGGGGTCGATCCGTGACCGCACTCCCGTTCTCCCTGCCCACCCCGGGCCGGTCGCTCCCTCGTGTCATCCAGGGCGGGATGGGCGTCGCCGTCTCGTCGTGGCGGCTGGCCTCGGCCGTCGCCCGCACAGGCCAGCTCGGCCTGGTCTCCGGGACGGCCCTCGACCTCGTGCTCGCGCGACGCCTGCAGGACGGCGACCAGGACGGCGCCGCACGACGAGCGCTCGGCGCCTTCCCCGTCCCCCGCATCGCCCAGCGGGTGCTCGCCCGGTACTTCAGGGCCGACGGCCGCCGGGCGGGTCAGCCCTATGCACCGGTCCCCAGGCTCGCGCTGCGCCAGACCCGGCTGGCCCAGGAGCTCATGGTCCTCGGCAGCTTTGTCGAGGTGTGGCTCGCCAAGGAGGGGCACGACGGCCTGGTCGGCATCAACTTCCTCGAGAAGGTCCAGATGGCCACCCCGACCGCGACCTACGGCTCGATGCTCGCCGGTGTCGACTACGTGGTCATGGGTGCAGGTATCCCCCGAGACATCCCCCAGCTGCTCGACCACCTCTCCGGGCACGAGGCGGTCAAGCTCCCGGTGACTGTCACCGGCGGGTCTGGGCACACTGTCGACCTCGACCCCGAGGCGCTCCTCGGCATCCCGCTCGAGCCTCTCGTCCGGCCGACCTTCCTCGCGATCGTCTCCGCGCACGCCCTCGCGGCGCACCTCGTGCGGGACGAGAAGGTCCGTCCCGACGGGTTCGTCGTCGAGGGCCCGCCCGCGGGCGGCCACAACGCGCCGCCGCGTGGCCGGCTCACCCTCGACGACACAGGTCAGCCGGTCTTCGGACCGCGCGACCAGGCCGACGTGTCGAAGGTCGCCGAGCTCGGGCTGCCGTTCTGGCTCGCCGGGGCGCACGGGACGCCCGAGGCGCTGGCAGCGGCTGAAGAGTCTGGGGCTGCCGGGGTGCAGGTCGGCACGCTGTTCGCGCTCTCCGAGGAGTCCGGCCTCGACCCTGCGCTCCGCGACGACGTGCTCGCCCGGCTGCGGGCTGGCACCCTCGACGTCCGGACAGACCCGCTCGCCTCGCCGACAGGCTTCCCCTTCAAGGTCGTCCAGCTCCCCGCGACCCTCTCCGACGCCTCCGTGGTCGCCGAGCGCCCGAGGCTCTGCGACCTCGGCTACCTGCGGACCCCGCTCGAGCGCACCGACGGGACCATCACGTACCGCTGCCCCGCCGAACCTGTCCACATGTACGAGCGCAAGGGTGGCGACGCCGCGGACACCGTCGGACGGTCCTGCCTGTGCAACTCCCTCGCCGCGAACGTCGGGCTCGGCCAGACGCGCGGCGACGGCTACGTCGAGCCGCCGCTGGTCACCCTGGGGGTCGACGTCGACGGGGCGACACGACTGGCAGCGCGCCACCCCGGCACGTGGACGGCCGTCGAGGTGGTCGACTGGCTCCTCGGGAGCCCGCAGACCCGGCCGCTCTAGGCGCCGGGCGCCGCCACCCACTCGCGCAGCGCCGACGTGTCGGCCGCGGTCCAGCCCTCGGGCGGCACGATGGCGGCCCAGGAGTCGACGGTCCCGAGCTCGTAGCTGTGCCCGTAGCCGTCGGGCATGTCGATCGAGAACACCATGTCGACAGTCACCTGCCAGAAGGTGACGAAGGGGTACCACTGCATGTCCGGGTTGACCGAGGGCGCGAGGTCCTCCTTGAGCCAGTCGGGCTGGCGGAGGATGAGGTCGGGCGACCACCAGACGACAGGGTCTGTCGCGTGCTGCAGGTACACGATCCGCGGTGCCTCCCACGGGCCGAGGTCGGTCAGCCCGTCAGGGGTGTCGACGAAGCGCACGTGGTCGCCGCCGTCGACGACCGGCAGCCGCTCGGGCGAGCCTGCGTCGCGCTCGTCGGTGATCCGCCCCCACGGCTCGGAGAAGTTCGGGGAGCCGATCCACAGCGCGCCGTCGACCCGCGCAGCCATGTCGTCGACGCCGCTGAAGGCGGCCTGCCCGCCGTAGGAGCCGAGGCTCTCGCCGAAGACCACGAGCTTCGGCCGTGAGTCTTCGGGCATCTGGTCCCACACCGCGTAGACGGCCTCGAAGAGCGCCCGCCCGGCGTTCTCGGGGGTCTCGCGGTCGGCGATGAAGGCGAGCGGGCTCGGCAGGTAGGAGTACTGCATGGCGGCGATCGCGGTGTCACCGTTGTGCAGGTACTCGAGCGACGTGCTCGGGGCCTCGTTGACCCAGCCGCTGCCCGTCGTCGTCGCCACGGCCAGCACCTCGCGGTCGAAGCCGCCCTCGCGGGCGAGCTCGGCGACGACCGTCGCCGCGACCTCGCGCAGGTCGTCCGAGGTCTCCAGACCCGCGTAGGCACGGACCGGCGTCATCGCGGGCTCGCCGCTGAACTCTTCGAGCTCGTCGACCGTCGGGCCGCCCGCGACGAAGACCTTGCCGTTGCGGCCCATCCCGTCCCAGTCGACGAGGGAGTCCGGCGACCCGGAGCGCTCGGGGTCGACAGGCTGCTCGACACCCGGGACGTCCGCCTGGTCGGTCTGCGCCGCGAGACGTCCGCCGACGGCCAGGATGCCGGGCAGCACTCCGTCCTGGACCAGCAGCACGGCGACCACCACAGCCGTGACGGTGCCGAAGATCTTGGCGGGGAGCACGGGTACGAAGCGCGAGCCGAAGCGCGCGAAGATCTTGCCGAGCTGGATGAGGGCCCTGAACAGCCCGATGAGGGCGACCGCGACGAGGGCCGCGACCGGGATCGCCAGGACGTGGAACCAGCGGTTGTCGACGGGCATGCCGACCAGCTCGGCCGTCACGGTCTGGGCGTGACCGCCGAGGAAGAAGGCGAGCGGGACGACGACAGCCGTCACGACGGCCAGGACGATCCATGCCCAGCGGCGGCGGTTCGCCTTCCAGTCGGGCGAGAACCCGAGCCTGCGCAGCAGGGTCGCGATGCTCACCCCGACCCCGTAGCCGAGCGCGACGCAGATGCCCGTCGCGAGAGCCTGCAGGTACCAGGGGCGTGGGAGCAGGGACGCGCTCATCGACCACGAGTAGAAGATCACACCGAACCACGCGCCGACACCGTGCAGCGACCACCAGTGCGGGGTCTTGGGCACGGGCGGGAGGCGCGGGTCGTTGATGTGCGAGGCCCACCGGTGCCAGCTGCGCAGCGCCGCCTCCCCGAGGCTGACGGTGCCGACCTGCTGGACCGTCGTGGGGTCCGTGGCGGTGGCGCTGTCCGCAGTCTCCGTCCTGGTCGCGCTGTCCGCGGTCTCCGTGGCGCCTGCGGACTTCTCGACCGCGGCGGTCTCCTCGATGGTCGCGGTCGAGCCGCCGACCACAGCCTCGCCCGCCGCAGCACCCTCGTTGAGGGCTCGCGCCGCGGCGGCTGCGCTCGTGGCGTCGGGCGCCGCGGGGCGCTGCTCTGTGGTCATGCCGGTGAGCCTAGGCGACAGGCGGCCTCGTCGTCTCGGACGCCCGGCAGTCTCAGTCCTGCTCGGTGCCCGTGGTCGAGGGGCCGGGCTCCGTGGCGGTCGACGGTGCCGGCACGGCGCAGACACCGTCGACGCACACGCCGACGTCGTCCGAGCCGAGCATCTGGAAGGCGGGGACCACCTGGACCTGAGGGACGGCGAGCACGGGCGGCACGGCCACAGGGGTGGCTGGCTCTGCGGCAGCGGGCTCGGCATCCTCAGGCGCCGGACCAGCAGTCTCACGCCTGGCCGCTCGACCGGCAGCGAGGGCGTCGGGCGCGAGCGCCACGCCGCCCTCGCACGCACCGCTCGGCGCCGTGCCCGCCGCGTCGGCGGGCACGGCCGAGGTGCGGTCGTCAGCCACGGCTGGCGGCGTCGGCCGGGACGTCGGCGTCGGCCGCGGCCTTCTCGAGGACCTGCACGAACACTGCGGGCTCCTGCGCGCCGCTCACGCCGTACTTGCCCTCGACGACGAAGAAGGGCACACCCTGGATGCCGTAGGCCTGCGCCTGGGCGATGTCCTGGGCGACGTCGCCGGCATGCTCACCGGACTCGAGGACAGCACGAGTGGTGTCGGCGTCGAGGCCGACCTCGGCCGCGAGCGCGACGAGCTCGTCGACGCGCCCGAGGTGACGGCCCTCTTCGAAGTAGGCGCGCAGCAGGCGCTCCTTCATCTCGCCCTGGACGCCCTGCGCCTTGGCGTGGTGCAGCAGCTCGTGGGCCTTGAGGGTCTTGGTGTGCTGGAGCGCGTCGAAGTCGTAGCTCAGGCCGACCGACGCGGCGACCTCGGTCATCTGACCGAGCATCTGCGCGACCTGCTCGCGCGGCATGCCCTTGTGACCGGCGAGGAAGTCCACCTCGGAGCCGTCGAAGTCGACGGGGGTGTCGGGCGCGAGCTCGAAGGAGTGGTACTCGATCTCGACGGGGCGCGCGGCGCCTGTCGCGTCGAAGGCCACGAGGGCCTCTTCGAAGCGGCGCTTGCCGACGTAGCACCAGGGGCAGGCGATGTCCGACCAGATGTCGACCTTGAGGGGAGCAGTCATGCTCGGGTCAACCGGTACGCGGGCCGCAGCATTCCCGTCGGTCGTCCTCGCGTGGCGGGGGCCCGCCGGCGTGACCGTGGAAGAGTGGGCCGCTGGAGGACACCATGACACGAGTGACCAGAGCGACCAGCACGACCCGAGAGCTGTACGACGAGCTGGACAGGATCTTCGCAGCTCGTGACCGTGACGACATGGCGCCGACGATCGCCGCCCTGCTCCCGCTGCACGACGAGCACCCGCACGACGCCCGCGTCCTCTACGAGCTCGCCGGAGCCTACGACACGGCCGGAGACGAAGAGAGGGCCCTCGGGCTGTACGAGCAGGCGACCGCTGAGGGGCTCGAGGGGGACCTCCGCCGACGGTGCTACCTGCAGCACGGCAGCACGCTGCGCAACGTCGGGCGCGTCGAGGACTCCCTCGCGCTCTTCGCCCAGGCCCGGGCCGAGTTCCCGGAGTCTGTCGCCCTCGGCGTCTTCGAGTCGCTGAGCCTGCACGCTGCCGGGCGTGCCAGCACGGCCCTGGCGAGCGTGCTGCTGCTCCTCGCGGACCACGTGGAGTCCGAGGACCTCGACAGGTACAAGCCTGCGGTGCGGGGGAACGCGGAGTACCTGGCCTCGCTCGACGAGGCGTCGTCGGCGGCTGAGGCTGCGGCTCTCTAGCCGGTCGTCTGCTCGACCTCCGTGTCGCACAGGCCAGGCGACGGACGTCAGCGCTTCTGGGCTCCGACGGCGAGGCGCAGGTCCTTGTCGACGCGGACCTCGAGGGTCAGGCCGGTCTGGCTGCCGTCAGCCCACTCGGCGGTGGGGTACGTGCAGCTGAAGACGAAGTTCTGCCCGTTGCCTGTCGGTGCCTTGACGTCGCCGACGGCGCTGCGGTCTTCCGAGCCGTCGCTCGCAGACACGAGGCGATCGGCGTCAGGGTCGGACACCGTGAGGGTGGCCCACTGGTCCGCGAGCTCCGGGCAGCCGATCCCGACGATCCCGAGGTCCTCTGCCGAGAGGCCGTCGCCGGACTCGCGGTCGGTCATGGCGTAGCCGAGGGCGAAGATCGCGAGGCAGGCCAAGAACGCCGCGAGGATGCCGATCTTCACGGCCTTGGGGGTGCCCTGCGAGGGGGCGGCGTCGGCGGTCGGGACCTGCTGGGCGCCGCCGAACTGGAAGCCGGCGGTCGGCGACTGCGGCTGCTGCGGCTGGCGGGCCTGCGACTGCTGTGCTTGCCATGACGGCTGGCTCTGCGCGGGCTGCTGACCCTGCTGCTGGGCGGCGGTCTGCCACGAGGGTGTCTTCTGCGCGCCGGGCTGCTGGCCGCGGGCAGGCTGCTGGGCGCCCTGCACCCAGGCCGGGCGTGCGTCGTGGGTGGCGGCGGGCGACGAGGGCTGGGCCGCCGGCGACGACGGCTGGCTCGCGCCGGGGCGCGGGGCCGTCTGCGTGGTCCAGCTCTCTCCGTCGAAGTACCGGATCAGCTGCTGGTCCTGCGGGTCGTCGTACCAGCCGGCGGGGGCGCCCATGAGTGTGCTCCTAGAAGGTCGGGAGGCGCACCACAGCGCCCTCAGGAGACTAGGTCGCGCGCGGGGACGGCGCAAGGACGCCGACCTCGTGCCTCGCTCGTGATGACGACGCCGACACCTGCAGCGCACAGCGCGAGCCCGGCGACGGTCAGCGGCGTGAGCGGCTCGCCGAAGACCAGCGCCCCCGCGACGGCTGTCGTCGGTGCCACGCAGAACAGCAGCGCGTTGAGCACGGTGATCCCGAGGCGTCGCACGAGGTACCAGTAGAGGCCGTAGGCGGCGAGGGTCGGTGAGACGGCCACGAAGGCGACGGTCCCCCAGAAGACGGCCGTCGTCGGGGGCACGGCCTGTCCCGTGAGCAGCGCGAACCCGCCGATGACCACGAGCGCGACGGTCGCGTGCAGCAGGAGCGTGTCGACCACGGAGGCCTCGGACGGGTGGCGACGCTCGACCAGGGTCGCGGCCACGAGGCTCGCCATCGCGACGAGCGGCAGCAGGTAGGCCCACCAGGACGCCGTCCCCGACCCGAGGTCCGCAGAGACCACGAGCGCGACGCCCACGGCACCGGCGGCCAGGCCCGCCCACTGGGCGCCGCGGACCCGGAGCCCGAGGACCGGTCCGACGAGGGTCGCGACGACGAGCGGCTGGACGGCGTCGATGAGCGCCGTGGTCCCCGTGCTCACCCCGAGCCCGACCGAGACGTAGATCGGCACGACGTACCCGACCTGGGAGAACAGCCCGACGAGCCCGTGGCGCCCGAGCTCGTCGCGCCGGGGCGGCTGGTGCTGACGCCGGCGACGGACCACCCCGGTCGCGACCGCGAGCAGGAGCACGACGACCGCGAAGCGCCAGGTGAGGAGGGTGGCGACAGGCGCGCCGACGTCCACGGCGGCCACGAGGAACCCGGAGGACCAGCAGAGCACGAAGACGACCGAGAGCAGGACTGGCACGACGACAGCAGGTATACCGATCTGTTTAGTCATGGCGTTGACTATACAGATCGGTATACCTGGTGCTCCACCGATCGGTAGAGTGGCTCAGATGCAGACCTCCCCAGCCGCTCCCGTCCTCACGCCGGCCGCCCAGCGCGTGCTCGACGCGGCGTCCGAGCTGTTCTACGAGCGCGGGATCCATGCCGTCGGGGTCGACCTGGTGGCCGAGACCGCAGGCGTCACCAAGAAGACGCTCTACGCGCGCTTCGGCTCGAAGGACGCCCTCGTCGTCGCCTACCTGCAGGGGCGCGACAGGCGGTGGCGCGAGTTCCTCGACGGCTTCATCGCCGGTTCCGAGGCGACGGGACTCGACAGGCCGCTCCTCGTCCTCGACGCGGCGGCCGCGTGGTCCGACGACCACAGCCCGCGGGGGTGCGCGGCGATCAACGCGCGCGCCGAGACGGCCGAGATCTCGGACCCGATCGCACAGGAGGTCACCCGGCAGAAGGTGTGGCAGCTCAGCGTCTTCGCCGAGCTGTGCCGCGAGGCCGGGGTCGCCGACCCCGAGGCGATCGCGCAGATGCTCATGCTGTTCTACGAGGGCGCGATCGTCACCGTCGGGACGGCGACCTTCGCGGCACCCTTCGCCGTCGCCCGCGAGGCGGCGCGAGAGATCCTCGCGCGCGCCGCGCGGGTCGAGGTCGAGACGACCTGAGGTCGGCGGGCGGGACGGTCAGCGGCCGTCGGTGCACCGCGACGACGACACGACCTCGAGGCGCGAGACCGGTCACCCGTCGAGACGCTCGTCCCGGCCTCTCTCAGAGAGCGAGCGGCAGGCGCTCGGAGTAGACGGTCTTGACGGGCGGTGCCGCGAGGATCTCGCCGAGCCGGCCCTGACCCTCGGGCGTCGTGCGCCAGGCCGCGTAGGCGTCGTGGTCCGCGGTGGTCGCCCAGCGCTCGACGACGAGGACGTGCCCGGGGTCGGCGTCGTCGACCAGAGCCTCCAGGCCCTCGTTGCCCGGCCACGCCCGTGTCGCAGCCAGCGTCGCGCTGAGGTGCTCGGCGGCGTCGGCGAGGTGGTCGGGGTGGATCTGGATCTCGAGGTGGACGATCGTCGTCATGGTGGACGCCCTTCGGTCGGCTGGACGGCGCAGCACCAGCCACGCCCACCCGCGAGCCTAGGTCCGCCGACCCTCCGCAGCCCTACCAGTCGTGGATAGTCCCGTCGGCGAGGCGGTTCACCGGGAGGTAGGCCGGGGCGTAGGGGTAGCCTGCGGCCATCTCCTCGTCGAGCTCGACGCCGATGCCGGCCACCTCGCCCGGGTGCAGGTGGCCGTCGGTGAAGGTGAAGGCGTGCTGGAACACCTCGTGCGTACGGGCGGTGTAGCCGGAGTACTCCTGGATGCCGAAGTTGTGGATCGCGAGGTCGAGGTGGATCGCCGCGGCCATGCCCACGGGCGAGATGTCCTCGGGGCCGTGGATCGCGCTCTTGATGTTGTGCTGCGCGGCGTAGTCGAAGAGCTTGCGCAGCGGCGACACCCCGCCGAAGTGCGTCACGGCCGAGCGCACGTAGTCGATGAGCTGCTCCCCCACGAGGGTCTGGTAGTCGAAGACCGTGTTGAACACCTCGCCGATCGCGAGCGGGGTGGTCGTGTGCTCGCGCACCAGACGCAGTGCGTCCTGGTTCTCGGCGGGCGTGCAGTCTTCGAGCCAGAAGAGGTCGTAGGGCTCGAGGGACTTGCCCAGGCGTGCCGCCTCGATCGGTGTGAGCCGGTGGTGGGCGTCGTGCAGCAGCGGGATCTCGGGACCGAACTCGTTGCGGACGGCCTCGAAGACCGTCGGGATGTGCCGCAGGTAGGCGCGGGTGTCCCAGTCCTCGACGACCGGTCGAGCCGTCTGGTCGAGGCGCGGGGCCCCCGCGACGCCGTCGGCCTCGGCGATCGCGGTGCCCTGGTGCACGCCGTAGACGGTCTTGAGGCCGGGGACGCCGGTCTGGATGCGGACGGCCGTGTAGCCCTCGGCGAGGCGTGCGCGGACCGAGTCGAAGAGCTCGGGCAGGTCGGCGCCGTTGGCGTGGCCGTAGGTACGGACCCGGTCACGGCTCGCGCCGCCGAGCAGCTGGTAGAGCGGCAGGCCCGCGACCTTCGCCTTGATGTCCCACAGCGCGACGTCGACCGCGGCGATGGCGGCCATGGTCACCGGGCCGCGGCGCCAGTACGCACCGCGGTAGAGGAGCTGCCAGGTGTCTTCGATGCGGTGCGGGTCTGTGCCGATGAGCAGCGGCGCTACGTGGTCACGCAGGTACGACACGACCGACAGCTCGCGGCCGTTGAGCGTCGCGTCCCCGAGCCCTGTGTACCCGGAGTCGGTGGTGATCTTCAGGGTGACGAAGTTGCGTCCGGGGTTGGTGACGATGACCTGGGCGTCGACGATCTTCATGAGGTTCTGCGCTCTTCCTGTGGGGGTGCGGTACGGCTGTGCTGCGGACGGCCCCGGGTGGCGGACCGTGCGGTGGAGGCTGTGCGGTGGAGGACCGAGGACGTGCTGCGGTCGGGTCGTCGACGAGGAACTCTCGACGACCCGACCCGCGTCAGCCCTTCGTCGCTCCAGCGGTGAGCCCGGCGACGAGGTACTTCTGCCCGAAGACCGCGGCGAGGACCACCGGCACGGTCATCAGGGCTGCTGCGGCCATCAGACCACCCCAGTCGGTGCTCGCGTAGGAGATGAAGCTGAACAGCGTCACGGGCATGGTCTTGGTGTTCTCGTCGGCGAGGATCAGCGCGAACATGAAGTTGTTCCAGCTGAAGATGAAGGCGAGGACCGAGGCCGTCGCCGTGCCGGGTGCCGCGAGCGGCAGGGCGATCCGCCAGAAGGCCCCGAAGGCCGTGAGGCCGTCGGTCCGGGCAGCCTCTTCGAGCTCGACCGGGAGCCCCTCGAAGAACCCGATCATGATCCACAAGATCAGCGGCACCGAGACGAACATGTGGCTGAGGATCAAGACCGTGTACGTGCCGACGAGGCCCACCTGCGCGAAGAGGTAGTACCAGGGCACGAGCAGCGAGACGGCCGGCACGATGCGCGCGACGAGCACGACCGACCCGGTCCGCTGCATCGAGAAGCGCCCGACGGCCCAGGCGGCTGGCACGGCGATGACCACCGAGAGCGCTGTCGACGCGACACCGACGATGAGCGAGTTGCCCATCGACCGCAAGATCTCGCCGTCGGCGAGGATGCTGCGGAAGTTGTCGAGGGTCGGGGAGAAGATCAGGCCGACGCTCGGGTCGGTCACCTGGACGTTCGTCTTGAGGGCCGCGGCGATCATCCAGACGACGGGCATCGCGAAGATCAGCGAGACGACGGTGATCGCGACACCGCGCAGCCAGCCCCAGGGGGACCGGGGAGCCTCGCGCAGGACGACGGGCGGCCGGGTCCCGGTGCCCGCAGGACGGGGCGAGCCGGCAGCTCGCGTGGCGACGGCGCTCATGCGGACTTCCTTCCGGAGCGGAGACGCAGCAGGACGACGACTCCGATGATGAACAGGGTGAACAGGACGAGGACCGCCGAGGCGAGGCCGTACTCCTGGTAGTCGAAGGTGAGGCCGTAGGC
The DNA here is from genome assembly GCF_033798665.1 of Sanguibacter biliveldensis. Lineage (NCBI taxonomy): Bacteria > Bacillati > Actinomycetota > Actinomycetes > Micrococcales > Sanguibacteraceae > Sanguibacter > Sanguibacter biliveldensis. The sequence continues at coordinate 416,491 of NZ_CP138359.1, read as the reverse complement.
GTAGACGTTGAGGGTCTCGACCTCGAAGCTCGAGCCACCCCCGGCACCCTTGGTGGCGTAGAGGATGTCGAAGGTCTTGAGGGCGTCGACCGCGCGCAGCACGAGGGCTGTGAGCAGGGTGGTCCACAGCATCGGCAGGATGATGTGCCGGAACCGCTGCCAGGCTGTCGCGCCGTCGACGCGGGCGGCTTCTTCGGGCTCTTCGGGCAGGGTGGTGAGCCCGGCGAGCAGCAGCAGGGTCATCATGGGCGTCCACTGCCACACGTCGATGAGCATGAGGGTCGGCAGCGACTGGCTGACCGAGCCGAGGAACTCCTGCGGCGGGATCCCGACGAAGCCCAGCAGGTGGTTCGCGATCCCGTTGGTCGGGTCGAGGATGAGCAGCCAGAGGATGCCGATCGCCACGGGCGTGGCGAGCAGCGGGATCATGAGGACCGTGCGGACCATGCGCATGCCGCGGAAGGCCTTGCGCATGAGCATCGCGAGGGCGAGCCCGAGGACCACCTCGAGGGTCACCGCGACGACGGTGAAGATCACGGTGCGCCAGGCTGCGGGCCAGAAGCGTCGGGCGTCGCTCAGCGCGTCGGCGTAGTTCTGCAGGCCGATGTACCGGTTGTCGGCGTTCACGGCACCGAAGGCGTCGGTGAAGCTGAGGTTCACGGTGAAGATCAGCGGGAACACGATCATCAGCCCGACGAAGGCGAGGGCCGGGGAGAGCATGAGCCACTTGAGCCGGCGGTTGGCCTGCTCGAAGGTGCGGGGCGCCTTGAGGCCCCGCGCGGTGCGGCCAGCCGGCCGGGTCGAGGTCGGGCGGGTGTCGGGGAGCGACGGGGCGTCCGTCGTGCTGCGGCTCATCAGAACTCCTGCTGACGGTTGTCACGGTCGAGGAAGTCGCGGAACTCCGCGTCGGCGTCGGCCGCGACCGACGCGACGTCCTCGCCGAGGATCCCGGCGACCAGCGGGCGGCCGACGATGTCGCGGGCGCGCCCCACCTGGATGACCTCGGGGCGGTCGTGCCCGATGCCGTTCTCGGCGTTGATCCGCATGGTCTCGGCGAGCTCGGGCGGGAAGGACGCGAGGGTCTCGGGGTCCGACCACGCCGACTGGCGTGCGCCGGGGATGCCCTCGGCCTGGAGCCTGGCGACCATCTCGGGGCTCGACGCCCACTGCACGAAAGCCCACGCGTCGTCCTGCATCCGCGAGAACGCGTTGACGCCGATGCTCCACGACGGGATGTTGTGCGGCTTCGAGCCCGCCGGGCCGGCCGGGAAGGGCGCGAAGCCGACGGTCTCCTGGACCGTCGAGATCGACGGGTCGAGGAAGTTGGAGTAGATCGCGTCGGCGTCGACGTAGAAGGCGGCCTTGCCCTGCGCGAAGATCGGCATGGCCTGCTCGAGGCTCATGTTGGTCGCCCCGGGCGGACCGGCCTCGTGCAGAAGACGGCCGTAGTACTCGTAGGCCGCGACGGCCTCGGGCGTGCCGATGCCCGACGAGCCGTCCTCGAGGGTGAAGTCGCCGCCGAAGGAGTAGAGGAAGCTCGACCACTGGCTCACCGCACCGGCGCGCTGCCCGCGGCCGACAAATCCGAACTGGCCGTTGTCGCGGTCGGCGAGCTCGAGGGACATGGCGAGCAGGTCGTCGAGGGTCTGCGGGGCACCGCCGAGGCCCTCGACGAGGTCCTTGCGGTAGTAGAGCGCCGGGCGCTCGGTGACGACGGGGACGCTGAGGACGTGGCCTCGGGTGACCGAGCGGTCGCGCGGAGCCTCCTGGAAGTCCGCCCAGTCGAAGGCGGTGTCCTCGACGCGGTCGGTGAGGTCGGCCATCCAGCCGTTGCGCGCGAAGAGCAGCTGCTCCTGGAGGGCGCGGACCATCATCACGTCGATGTCCGTCGCCGAGGCGTTGAGCTTGACGTTGTAGGAGTTGGACAGCTGGTCCGCCGTGAGCATCTGCATGGAGACGCGGCGGCCGATCATGTCCTCGAACTCGGGGAAGTACGCCGAGATCGCCTGCGACCAGACGTGGTTGATGGCCATGACGCGCAGGGGGGCGTCGGGGCTCGGGGTGCCGCTGCGGGGGGCGCAGGCGGTGAGCGCTGCCGTGCCGGCGGCTGCGACGAGCAGCTTGCCGAAGGACCTGCGGGACAGCGCGGTGCGCGCGAGCGAGCCGCTCGTGAGCCCGCTGCTCGCGGCATCGGCGCGGCCGGGCACGGGGGACCCGGGGGTCGCAGGGTCCGGGCTGCCGGTCGTGCCGGTGGCGGGGCGGATCAGGGACATCGTCATCCTCGTCGCTCTCTGCCCCGCAGCGTCGCGGGGCCTCGTGCTCTGGGTGTGCGTGATCTGGTGGTGTGCTGCTCTACGGTGCTGGGGTCGTGCCGGTGAGCTGGGTCCGCTGCCCGTCGGATCCACTGGTCCAACTGGTAGGACCAGTTGGACCGTACCAAAGTCCACGGAGTGACACCAGTCCCGCCAACGCTGCAGTCCGGGTCCGTCTCTGCCGATAGACAAGGAGCAGCGGACGTCTCCGCGGCCTCTACCCGTGTCCCAGGAGGACAGCCATGCGCACCCGTCGCACGTCGGCTCCCCGCTCGACTCTCCACCGAACCTCCGGCCTGCGCCGCGTAGCCGCGGTCGCACTCGCCCTGCCGCTCGCACTCGGCGCGCTCGCCGCCACGGCGCTGCCCGCGTCGGCCGGGGTGTCACTCGCCCACATCGAGCACAGCCAGCAGGCCTACGCCGGGATCCCCGGACCGGCGACCTTCACGTGCGAGGACACCCCAGAGCGGCCGCTCGTCGAGGCACGCTGGGACGCGTCGGGGCAGAGCAGCGGCTCGGCCAGCCCTGCAGCGCCGGGCAACGGCACCTTCTCCTTCACCACAGACGTCACGTTCTCCATCCCCGGCACGATGTGGACGCTCGGGCTCACCTGCGACTACTCCTCCGACGAGACCGACGCGGACTACGCCAACGTGATCGTGCACGTCGAGGCCCAGAAGCAGGGCACGTCGACCGTCATGACCCTCGACCCCGCACGCGTCAACCCCGGCTCCGCGGTCTATGCCACGGTGGCCGTCACCACGGCCGACGGCCCCGCGACCGAGGGCTCCGTGCAGTTCTCCGTCGACGGCAACCAGCTCGCGGGCACCTCAGAGCTCGACGGTGCCGGCACGACGATGGCCGTGATCCCTGGCCTGGGCACCGGCTCGCACGAGATCTTGGCCGAGTACTCCGGCTCCGGCACCCTGGCCTCCTCGTCCTCAGTGGAGACAGTCTGGGTCAAGGCCGTCCCGGGGATCGACCTCAGCGTCCCCGTCTCCGCCACCTCCGCCGAGGTCGTGCTCTCCGCCACCGCGACGGCATCCTCAGGCTTCGGCACCCCGACCGGGTCGGTGACGTTCTTCACCGACCAGGAGGTCGCCCTCGGCCAGGCGGTCCTCGTCGACGGGCACGCGACCCTCTCGATCCCTGGGCTGCTCCTCCCCCGCGACTACGAGATCTTCGCCGTGTACTCAGGAGACGACGACTACACCGGCAAGGCCTCCGCAGCACGGGGCCTCACCGTCGTCCAGCCGCCCGTCGCGCAGCAGACCACGACCACGCTGAGGTTCTCGCCCACGCCGGTCTACTCCGGTGACCCGATCATGGCGACCGCAGCCGTCACCACGACAGACGGCACTCCCGTGACCACCGGGACCGTCCAGTTCTCGTTCAAGGGCCAGGACGTCGGCAGCCCCGTCGGGCTGGGCACGGACGGGACCGCGAGCATGCCCATCGCGTGGCAGGCAGCAGGCGAGTACAAGGCCGCGGCCACCTACACGGGCGTCGAGACCTTCTCCGGGTCGAGCACCGAGGGCCAGAAGCTCACGGTCCTCCAGCGCCCCCAGGAGACGTTCAAGGCGACCCCGACCGTGACGCTCACCGTCCCGGCGAAGATCTCGACGCCGAAGGTCGAGGTGTCGGTCGCCGTCACCGGTGAGGTCATCTGGACCCTCGCCGACGTGACGGCCGCCAGCCCGGTCCCGTCGACGCCGACCGGCACTGTCACCGTGAGGTTCGTCAAGGGAGGGACGCCGTACACGGGGACGCTCGTCGACGGCGTCGCGACCTTCACCGTGGACGCGCCGGCTCCTGGCACCTACGAGGTCGAGGCGTCCTACTCGGGCGACGACTTCTACTGGGCAGCCTCCGACGTCGCCCCCACCGTCGTCGAGGCTCCGGTCGTCACACCCCCGGTCACTCCGACGCCGGACCTGACCGGGTCGACCACGACGCTCGCGCCTGGCGAGAAGATCACGCTCGTCGCGCGCGGGTTCCTGCCCGGCGAGACCGTCGAGTTCGTCCTGCACTCTGACCCGGTCGTCCTCGGCACCGCCGAGGCCGACGCCGACGGCGTCGCGACGCTGGTCGTCGCCCTGCCCGCCGGGGTCCCGGCCGGTGAGCACCACGTCGAGGCCACCGGGATGACCTCCCTGCGGACGGCCCAGATCCCGGTGACGGTCACCGCGGACGTCGCCGTCGTCACCCCGCCGGTCGTCACGGCACCTGTCGTGACGGTGCCCGTCGCCGCTGCACCCGCCGCCGCCCCGGTCGTCACCGCGCCGGTCGTGGCCGTGGCTTTGCCTGCGGCTCCGCTCGCGTCGACCGGCGCCGAGCTCGGGTCGACCGCGCTGCTCGTCAGCGTGCTGCTCGGGTCGGGCGTGCTCCTGGTCGTCGGGCGACGCAGGTTCGGTGCGCTCGCGGGCTGAAGCGTCCCGCCGCACCGCCAGAGCCCTCGACCGTCCGACGGTCGGGGGCTCTGGCGTCTCCGGGTATGAGATTCCACCGCGGGCACCTCTCACGGGTGCAGCGGTCCTGCCGATAGATCGTCAGCAGCGGACGTCTCCGCCGCTTCGGCCCTTGTCCCAGGAGGACAGCCATGCGCACACGTCGCACCCCGGCTCCCCACACGTCCCAGCCCCGTGCCACCCGACTCCGCGGCCTCGTCGCCGCGCTCCTCACGGCGCCGCTCGCCCTCGGCACGCTCGCCGCCACGGCGCTGCCGGCTGCAGCCGAGCCCGAGGCACCGAAGGGAAAGGTCACGGTCGACTCGACCGTCCCGGTCGGGGAGCCCGTCCAGGTCTCGTTCACCTGCCCGACCGACCCGGACCACGTCCTGGGCTCCATGGGGTACATGGTCGACGAGACGACGGGCCTGGTCTCCCTCGGTGAGGGCTTCCCGGTCACCCCCGCCCCCGGAGTCACCTCCTTCACCGCCGAGCGCACCGTGACCTTCCCGGTCGCCGGCGAGTACCGCGTCGAGCTCTTCTGCCACAACGGCTTCGACGGTGACGCCGTGTGGATCCAGGCCGGCGACCTCGCACCCGTCGCGGAGGCCACCTCGGTCGAGATGCGCTTCTTCCCGGACGTCGTCGAGTCGCACAACCCGATCAGCGTCGAGGCCACGGTCACGACCAAGACCGGCCGCGCCACCGCAGGCACAGTCCAGTTCTCGATCGGTGGCACGCCCGTCAGCCAGGTCCTCAGCGTCGACTCTGCAGGTTACGTGTCCACGACCTTCCCGAGCCCGGGCCCGGGCACCCAGAGCGTCACCGCCACGTACACCGGCACCGAGCTCTTCACGGGCTCGTCGAGCAGCCGCGACGTCTTCGTCAAGGCGAAGGCCGTCGTCTCGACCGTCGTCCCCGACCGTGTCCGCGCACCGCACACCGCCCTGAGCGCCACGGTCGCGAGCGCCGGGGGCCTCCCGGTCCCGACCGGCACGGTCACCTTCCGGTACAGCGAGGGCGCCGTCCTCGGCGAGGCGCCGCTCGTCGACGGGACTGCGAACCTCGCCCTCCCCGACCTCGCCCCCAGCGTCTACGACGGTGTCTTCGCGGTCTACTCGGGCGATACCTCCTACAGCCAGGGTGGGAGCGCCCGTCGCGACATGATCGTCGACCGGCCGCTCGCGCCGCTCAAGTCCCCCGCCGTCGTCACGGTCGGCGTCCCCCTCGCGATCACCGGCACCCAGGTCCCGGTCAAGGTCACGGTCGCGCCCGGCATGCACGAGACGTCCACGAGCGTCGCCGGTGTCGGCACGCCGTCAGGCACAGTCGCCGTCTCGCTCGGCAAGGGCGGACCGCGCCAGACGGTCACCCTCGTCGACGGGACCGCGAGCGCCGTCTTCGACAGTGTCGCACCAGGCACCTATGAGGTCGAGGCCTTCTACACCGGCGACACGCACTTCGACGTGGGCGCTGGCTACGCGCCGACCACGGTCACCGCGCCGGTGGTCACCCCACCTGTCACTCCCCCTGTCGTGACCCCGCCGGTCGCGCCCGACCTGTCCGGCTCGACCTCGACCCTGCCCGCCGGCGGGACCATCACCCTGGTCGCCCGTGACTTCCTCCCCGGGGAGACGGTCAGCTTCTACCTCCACTCCGACCCGATCTTCCTCGGGACCGCTGTCGCCGACGCGAACGGTGTCGCGACCCTCGTCGTCGCGATCCCGGCGGGTGCTCCCGCCGGCGAGCACCACGTCCGCGCGACAGGCGCCACCTCGCTGCGCACCGCGGAGATCCCGGTCACCGTCACCGCGGCTCCGGTCGTGACGGCCCCGATCGTCACCGTCCCGGTCGCCGTGCCGGTCGTGACGCCCGTCGCCGCGGCACCCGTCGCAGCAGCGGTCCCGGCCGTCGCTGCTCCGCTCGCCTCGACAGGTGCCGAGCTCGGCTCGACGGTGCTGCTCGTCAGCGTGCTGCTCGGCTCGGGCGTGCTGCTGCTCGCCGGTCGCCGACGGTTCGCCTCCCTCGCGGGCTGAGTCCTCCAGCTCCATCTCCAGAGCCCTCGACCGTCCGACGGTCGGGGGCTCTGGTGTCTGCGCTCCCGCGCAGCCCCGCTGCGCCTGCCCGGTCGCACGGGCCGCACCAGCTGCGCAGCCGGCAGCTGCACGGCCGGCCCCGCGGCGACGAGGCGGCGAGGCGGCGAGGCGGCGAGGCGGCGAGGCGAGTCTCTCGACGTGATTTCCACCGCCTGCACCTCTCACGCGCGCTGCGGTCCTGCCGATAGACCGTCTGCAGCGGACATCTCCGCAGTCTCGACCCTTCGCCCAGGAGGACAGCCATGCGCACTCGTCGCACCCCGGCTCCCCACACGTCCCGGCCCCGCGCCACCCGACTCAGCCGGCTCGTCGCCGCGCTCCTCGCCGCACCGCTCGCGCTCGGCACGCTCGCAGCGACGGCTCTGCCCGCCGCAGCGGTGCCTGCTACGCCCTCGATCACCCTCACAGGGAGCGAGGTCGTCGTCGGCAAGGAGTACCGGGCGGAGATCGTCTGTCCGGAGAACGTCGACTTCCCGCTCCTCAGCGCTGCCTGGGAGGCCTCTGACGAGAGCGGCGGTCCCGCCTACGAGAGCGGCAGCGACGGGTCGCAGCGCTACTACGACGCGTCGGTGACCTTCGCGACCCCCGGGACCCACGGCCTCGTCGCGGTGTGCAGGTACTCCGACATCGACGACGTCCGGAGCCAGCCTCAGCAGGTCGTCGTGGCCTCCGACGTGCCCGAGGTCCGCGAGACGACGACAGGCCTCAACGTGTTCTCGAGCGTCGTCGAGCCTGGCGAGAAGATCGACGCCCAGGCCGTGGTCTTCAGCGAGAGCACGCCGGTCACCGGAGGGAGCGTCACGTTCTCCCTCGACGGCACGCCGATCGTCCCCGCGTCGCTCGTCGTCGACGGCACAGCCTCCGCGCTCATCGACGCCGCACCCGGTCACCACGAGCTGATGGCGACCTACAGCGGCTCGAAGGACCTCAACCTCAAGGAGTCCGTCTCCCTGGTCCAGGACGTCCGCGTCAGGTGGAAGTCCGACGTCCTCGCGCCGGTCCCCCCGCTCGTGACTGGTTCGGAGGTCACCCTGACGGCCCAGGTCGTCCAGGCTCCGGAGCTCTCGACCCCCCGGGGCACGATCACCTTCACCTACGACGGCGGGAAGCCCCTCGGCACGGCCACCGAGCTCGACGGCGGCGCCGTCTCCCTGGTCGTCTCGGGCCTGGTGCCGGGCGTGTACAGGGACGTCATCGCCACCTACTCGGGTGACAAGAGCTATTCGAAGGGCGTGTCCGAGGGCATGCAGATGGTCGTCGAGGCACCCCGGCCGGCGGCCAAGGCGCCCACCACCGTCACGGTCGACGTGCCCAAGACCAGCAGCCCGCGCGTCGAGATCACGGTGACGGTCGAGCGCGCTCAGCTGCCGACCTTCGCCGGCGTCGCCGAGGTCGTCCACCCGACGGGCACAGTCCTCGTCAGGCTCGGCACGAAGGGCATGCAGAAGGAGGCCGCCCTGGTCGACGGCGTCGCGACCGTCGTCTTCGACGGCACACAGCCGGGCGACTACACAGTCGACGCCTCGTACTCCGGAGACGAGCGCTTCAAGGAGTCCTTCGGCATCTCCTCGACGACCGTCGGAGCTCCGCCCGTCACCCCGGTGACCCCGAAGGTCACCGTCCCCGCGACAGTCACCACCACCGTCGGCACCCCGGCGACCTTCACAGTGGGCCTGCCTGCCGAGAACCGTCCCGCAACCCTGCGGATCACCGGGGCCCGGGAGCCTGTCGACATCCTCGTCCCCGCCGCCGGCGACGTCACCGTCACGGTGCCCGTCCTCGACCTCGGCACGCACGAGATCGTGGTCGAGACCGCGGCCACGAAGACCCTGGACGCGACCGCGCACACCGTCCGGATCGTCGTCGCCGGTGAACCCGCCAGAGGCTCGTCCACCCCGGACGCCGACCTCACCGGGTCGACCACGACTCTCGTGACCGGCAAGAAGATCACGCTCGTGGCCCGCGACTTCGAGCCCTTCGAGACTGTCGCGTTCTTCCTGCACTCCGACCCGGTCTTCCTGGGCACCGCCGTGGCCGACGAGAACGGCGTCGCGACCCTGGTCGTCGCACTCCCGGCGGGCGTGCCCGCAGGCGCGCACCACGTCCAGGCGACCGGCGGGACCTCGGGCCGCTGGGCCGAGATCTCCGTGACCGTCACCGAGGGCACACCTGCCGCCGAGGCCCCAGTGGCGACAGGTCCGATCGTCACTGTGCCCATCGCCGCACCGGTGGCACCCGCAGCGCCCGCTCCCGTGGTCGCCGCACCGGCAGCACCGGCGGCGGTCACGGCAACCCCGCTCGCCGCGACAGGCGCCGAGCTCGGCTCGTCCGCGCTGCTCGTCAGCGTGCTCCTCGGCTCGGGCGCTCTGCTCATCGCCGGACGCCGACGGTTCACCACGTCGGCCCGCTGAGCATCAGCACGACGCACCTGCTCGACCAGGAGAGCCCCCGACCGCCAGTGGTCGGGGGCTCTCCTGCATCACGGCGCACTGCCCTCCGAGGCACCCGCGGTCTGGCAGCCTTCGGAAGCCCCTCGGCCCCGGTGCCAGCCGCCGTCCTGCGCGGGGGGTCACCCGCCCTGCTGGCTCCGGAGCAGCGTCTCGATGTGCCGGGTGGCCATGACGTCGAGGGACACGTCGAGGTCGGCGCCGTAGGTGCGCAGGCCGAGGGACAGGTGCTCGCGCATGCGGTGACGGGCGAGGTCGACGTCGCGGGCCTTGACCGCCTCGAGGATCTCCGGGTGGTGCGGCACACCAGGCTCGCCGATCGACGGGTCAGAGTTGGACCGCAGCATCATCTCGAACATCATGCCGCTGATGGACGACAGCATGATGCGCAGCACAGGGTTCCCCGAGGCCGCCGCGATCGCGTCGTGGAAGTCGAGGTCGGCCCGGGCCTGCGTGACGACGTCCTGAGCGGTGAGCAGCAGGTCGTTGGCGACGGACATCGCGGCGATGTCGGCCTCGGTCGCGCGCTCGGTCGCGAGGCCGATGATCTCGACCTCGAGCGGGATGCGCGCCTCGATGAGGTGCCGGGCTGTCGGCCGCTCGGCGCGGTAGAGCGCGTCGTAGCCGCGGGCCTGGGCCGAGGAGTGCTCGCTGACGAAGGACCCGCGCCCGGGCGCCACCTCGATGAGGCTCTGCGCCTCCAGGCGCCGCAGCACCTCGCGGACGACGTTGCGGCTGGCACCGAACTGGACAGCGAGCTCACGCTCGGAGGGCAGCTTGGCGCCGATCGCTATGTCACCGGAGCGGATGTCGTGCTCGAGCCTGCGGGCGATCTGCTCGGTGAGCAGCCCGCGCTGCTGCGGCGGGACAGGGTCGTGCCGGGTGCTCGGTGCTGACGTGGTCGCCCGTGCACCCGCTCCCCCGGTCGGGCTCGACGTCGTCTGGTCGGGCGTCGGTTCCGGCGGCACAGGCATGACCCCGAGGATAGTCGAGCACGTGGTCAGGGCAGGAGGACCCGAGCACCGAGCAGCGCCGCCCCGAGCACGGAGAGCCCACCGCGCAGGCTGTTGGCCGTCGTCCACTCGCGGGCGAGCGACAGCCACCGGGCCTGGTCCGTCACGGAGATGGGGTCGAGCGCAGCGACCAGGTCGTTGCGCGGCACGTTGTAGACGACGGTGACGACGAGGCTGGCGAGGGCGAGCGCAGCCCCGACCAGGCCCGTCACGGTGCCGACGCCGATCCCGCCGTCGGTGCGCGCCCGGACCACCTCGACCACCACGACGGCGACCGCTGCTGCCGCACCGCCGAAGAAGACGAGCATGAACGGCGCCCGGACCGCCTGGACGTTGATGTGCTGCATGGTGGCGATCGCGTCGGCGGCGGGCCGCGAGCGCAGTGCGGGCATGACCATCGCCGAGAAGGCCAGGTAGACCCCGCCGGTGACGGCGGCCGCACAGGCGGCGACGAGATGTGTCGATGAGAAGAGCATGCGCCCAGTCCACAGCCTGTGGACGAGACTGTGAATAGTTCATCCGCGTCAGGACATACGCGAGCGTCTAGGGTCGAGGGATGGACCCGTTGTCCGGTCTGCTCGACCACCCCCGCGCTCGCGGAGCCTTCACGCTCCGCGTCGTCATGGACCCGCCGTGGTCGATCGACGTCCGGGACGAGGCGGCACTGACCCTCGTCGTGGTCCTGCGTGGGAGCGGAAGACTGGTGGCCGACGGCCGCAAGACCGAGATCCGGCCCGGCGACGTGGCGGTCGTGAGGGGGCCGCAGCCCTACGTCGTGGAGCACCTGGAGGACGACACCGACGACGGGACGGGGCCTCCGGCACAGGCCGACGCACTCCCTTCCGTCCCGGCCCACCCCTCCCTGACCAGTGCGGTGATCGGCCCAGACCAGTCCTGCACGACCCCCGACGGCACCGACCTGCACCTCGCGATGGCCCACGGCACGCACACGTGGGGCAATACCGCCGACGGCACCGACTCCCTGCTCGTGGCGACCTACCCGGGCGCGAGCGAGGTCGGCCGGCTCGCGACCGAGGCCCTCCCCCGGGTGGCGCACGTCCCCGCCGGCTCCGGACCTGAGACGGCGCTCGTCGACCTGCTCGTCCACGAGCTCACCGCAGACCAGGTCGGGCAGAGCACCGTCGTCGACAGGCTCGTCGACGTGGTGCTCGTGGCCACGGTCCGCGCCTGGCTCGCCGCCCACCCTGACGATGCACCCGGGTGGCTCTCGACAGCGCACGACCCCGTGGTCCACGGGGCACTGCGAGCGATCCACGACCGCCCGGCCGAGCCCTGGACGGTCCTGACGCTGGCCCGGGAGGTCGACGTCTCGCGCGCGACCTTCGCGGCACGCTTCCGCATGCAGGTCGGCTCACCGCCGATGGCCTACCTCACGCGCTGGCGCCTGACCCTCGCGGCCGACCTGCTGACGACGACAGACCGCACCCTCGCCTCGATCGCCGCCGACGTCGGCTACAGCAGCGCCTTCGCGCTGAGCGCGGCCTTCTCCCAGCAGATGGGCACGAGCCCGAGCCGCTACCGCCGCCAGCACGTCTGAGCCTCTCCGGTCGACCTCGTCGTCGTCCCGCGAGTGCGAGCACACGTGTCAACGTATGACGACACCTCATGCATGTCGTCATACGTAGACATGCATGAGGTGTCGTCGTATGCTGACACCATGTCCGGCCAGTCGATCGCGCTCGCTCGCTCGCTCCCCAAGCTGGGGGAGGCCGTCCGACGTCTGCGCTCCGACCGCGGCTTGACCCAGGCGCAGCTCGCCGAAGCCGCCGGCGTCTCTCGACAGTGGGTCGTCGCGGTCGAGAGCGGCTCGAAGCACGGCCTCAAGGTAGGGCTTGTCATGCACCTGCTCGACACGCTCGACGCCTCGCTCATGGTCCGCGACGACAGGCCCGACGAAGACCTCTGACAGTCCGCTTCGTCGCTACGCTCCGCGGCGGGCTCGCCGAACCCGACCGTCGATGTCGCATGCTCGGACTCGAGGTCGCCTAGACACGCCGGTTACAGTCACGCTTGCAGCCGGTCTGGCGTGTTCGTACGACCTCGACGTCAGGCGTCCGACCTGGTTGGGGACGGGAGGGACCGTCGAGTCAGACCTCCGCGCCGAGCGCTCCTAGCAGGTGCTCGCTCCGCTTGCTGCGGTACTGGTTGATGGTCAACGTCTGGAGCCTGGACCCGCGGCCTGTCGGGTTGTCGACGTATCCCACAGCGGAGATGAACGGCTCGATGACGTGGATCTTCTGCAGCGGCGTGACGATCAGCAGCTGCAGCCCGAGGTTGCGGAACAGCTGGAGCGCGAAGCGCGTCGACTCGTCGGACCCGCGCCCGAAGGCCTCGTCGATGACCACGAACCTGAAGGCCTTGGACCGGACAGCGCCCCAGTCGAGGCGGAACTGGTAGGCCAACGACGCCGCGAGGATCGTGTACGCGAGCTTCTCCTTCTGCCCACCCGACTTTCCACCCGAGTCGGAGTAGTGCTCGAGCTCGACGTCGTCGGCCTTGGAGCGCTCCGAGGCAGACAGCACGAACCAGTTGCGGACGTCGGTGACCCGGCGCGTCCACGCCTGGTCGGCCTCGGTCTGGCCCTCGCGCCCACGGAAGCGCTCGATGATCTCCTTGACGCGCAAGAACCGCTGCTCGGAGTACTGGTCGAGGTCCTCACCCAAGATGCCGTCGGTGCAGGCCCGCAGCTGGGTACGGAAGTCGCGCACCTCCGTGTTGGGGGTGTTCGTCATCTCGAGCCGGATGTAGGTGCCGGGGTTGTAGTCGATCGCGCGCAACGAGTCGTTGATGACGTCGACGCGGTCGCTCATGAGGTCAGACTGCTTCTGCAGCTCGGCCGCGAACTGGGCGACGTCTCGGATCGTGTTGGTGTTGAGGTACTCCTTGAAGTTCTCCTCGAAACGCGGCAGGTCGTCGCGCTCCAGGCGCTCGAGCAGCTCGCGGTACTCCCCGGCAGCCCGCACGTCGTTGTCCATCTCGGAGGTCTCGACGGGGAACTGCTGGCTGAAGGCCGTCATCTGCTTCGCGATGCTCGTGGCCAGCTGACCCTGCTCGCGCTGGCGCGCCTCGACGACCCCCGTGAGCTGGGTGCGCAGAGCGGCCTCGGCCGCGTCGATCTCCGACATCGTCGCAGCTGCGTCACCAGAGCCTGGTCCGCCGGCGCTGGCGGCGCCAGCACGGCTGCCACCCTGCTCGGGCAGCGCCTCCCACAGGGCAGCGACGGCGTCGAGCGCCTCCTGGGCGACACCCGAGACCGTGGTTCCGGACGCCGTGCCCGCCGCAGGCGCAGCACCCGTCGGCGCCGACGCGCCCACGCTCGCGGCAGCGACCCCGCCGATCTTCCGCGCGGCCTCGCGCTGCGTCCGGAAGGACTCGACGGCGTGCCGCTCCCCACCGTTGCGGCTGATGAGCCTGTCGCGCTCCTGCGCCAGCTCGGCGCTGCGGTGGGTCTGCTCCTGGAGGGTCGCCGCGAGCTCGGCGAGCTCGACAGAGTTGGCCTCGATGCGGCGCTTCTCGGCAGTCAGCTCGCCGACCTGGTGGACGACCTGCTCCCAGTCGAGCTCGGTGAAGTCGCGGAACATCTCGAGGCGGTTGAGCGCGTGCGCGCGGTCCACCACGGCGTCCTTGGTCGCGATGAGCACCGCACGCTGCTCGGTGAGGTCGGTGACCGTCTCGGAGACCGTCGTCGCCTGGGCGAGGAGCGTGTCGACCTTCGTCTGGTTGCTCCACCCGAGCACGTAGGTCGAGCGGTCGTCGACGCGGTTGCGGTCGTTCTTCACGTGGTGGCTGGCCGAGTGCTTGATCTGCCCCTCGCGCGTCACGGCGCGGTGCGCGCGGCGGAACTCGTCGAGAGAGTCGACGCAGGCGTAGTCGGCGCGGCGCGCGAGCTCCTGCTCGAGCCAGCGCGAGACCGTCGACTCCTGGATCTCGAGCATCTCGGACAGGTGCGGCCAGTCGGCGCCGCCATCAGCCTCGACGCGCGGACGGACCTCGGCCGGCACGCGGTAGTACTCGAGCCGCTGCCCGAGGTGGTTGCTGTTGATCCACCCGGACACGGCGTCGTAGTGAGCTGCGGGTACCAGCAGGGACAGCGCGAAGCTGCGGAGCACACGCTCGGCGGCGCCCTCCCAGTCGCGGTGGTCGTCGCGGACCGCGATGAGCTCACCGGCGAAGGCCAGCTCGTCCTCGGCGATGCCCAGCTCGTCGCTGATCTGCGCGCGGACCTGCAGGCTGCGGGCGGGCAGGCTCGAGCTGCGACCCTGGAGGCTGCGGATCTCCTCGGTGATCTCGCGGGAGACCACCTTCTGCTCGCGCAGCGCGTAGTCGAGCTCGCCGATCGCGGTCTCGACCTGCTGCAGCTCAGACTTCTCGGTCGCGACCTGGGCGAGGACCTGCTCGCGGCGGGCCGCGAACTCAGGCCCGTCCGCGACGCCCTCGAGCCCGGCGGCCTCGAGGTTGCTGCGGTACTCCGCGGCGCGCTTCTCCCGGTCGGCACGCACAGACTCCAGGCGCGCAGCCTCGGCCTCGATCTGGGCGAGACGGTCGCCACCGTGCCCAGCCCGCTCGAGCTCGAGGCGACGGCGCTCGGCCTCGACGGCCTTGATCTCGGTGTCGAGGGCGACGAGGCGCTCGTCGCGCGCCCGGATCGCCGCGTCGTAGGCATCGATCTGCTGCGTGAGGACCGTGTCCTTGCGCTGAGCCGTGAACACCCGCAGCGCGTCACGCTGCGCTGTCGCCGCAGCTGCCTGGTCGACGAGCCCGGCGAACCTGTCGCAGTCGGCCACGAGCGGGGTCAGCTGCATGATCTGCGCGCGGGCCCGGGTGACGGCGTCGTGCGCGCGGGTGAGGTCGTCGAAGTGCGCGACGAGCCTGTCGGTCCACTGCCCGGAGTCGAAGGGCTCGAGCATGTGCTGGCGGACGAACTCGTTGAGGTCGCCGACAGACTTCATCGACACGGTCTGGTGGAACAGGTCCATGGCCTGGTCGGACTCGATGCCGAGCAGCCTGCGGAAGTCCTTGCCGTACTCGGGGAAGGTGTCACGAACCTGCGCACCGGCCTCGCGCAGACGCTTGCGCAACCGCGTGATGTCCCCGTCGAAGTTGGCGAAGTGCTCGGCGATCGTCATGCTCGACGTCGCCGTCACGTAGAAGCGGCTCGGCTGCCCCTGGTCGCCCTCCTTGAGCCAGAACACCTGCGCGAGCACGCCTGTTGACTCGAATCCACGGTTGACGAACTCACCGAGGATCACCGAGTACGTGGAGCCCTCCCGCAGCCCGACGGGGCGCGAGGTCCCAGTCGCCTCGTTGCGCTCGGACTTGTAGTAGCCGGACACGTAGGAGCGCAGCGTGCGCTCCTTGGCCTCCGCGCCGGCCGCCTTGTTGTAGCTGATCCGGTTGGCAGGCAGCAGGAGCGTGGTGATCGCGTCGACGATGGTCGACTTGCCCGAGCCGATGTCACCCGTGAGCAGCGCGTTGCGCCCCTCCAGGTCGAAAGACCACGTGGTCCTGTCGAAGGTGCCCCAGTTGAGCACCTCGAGGCGTTCGAGCCTGAACCCGGCCCGCTGGTCGACGTCAGCCTCCGCGTCGTGCAGCTCGACTGCGCTGAACAGGCCTTCCATCACTCCACCGTCCCGTCGGTCTGCACGTTCTGCCCTGCTGCCGCGTACCCCGAGTACTCCGCGAGGCGCGCGTCGAGGTCGGCCAGCCACTGCGCGTCGACGAAGGCCTTGAGCACACGCCGCACCTCGTACTGCCCCTCACCGAGCGCCCTCAAGAACCCGAGCTCGACGGCCCTGTGGACCATGCCCTCGACCCGCGTCACGAGGCGGACCTCGTTGCTCGAGGACGGCAGGAACACCCGGACCATCTCGACGATCTCGTCCCGCCCGAGGATCAGGCGCGTCTGCCCGCCCTCGGAGTCGAAGAGCGCGAGGCGCTTGCGCAGCAGCGCGAGCAGCAGGCTGACCTCGAAGGGCAGGGCGCGCCGCGCGACGAGGCGCAGGGTGCCCTCGCGCTCTTCGTCGTCGTCGGCCATCGACCGCAGGTAGGCGTAGCCCTCGGTGTCGTCGACCACGACGCTCAGCCCGATGACGGCGACGTAGTCGCGCACCTGCGGCTGGAGGGTGACGAGGTCGGCGAAGAGCTGGGCGTGGGTGTCGCGGTACACGACCCCCTTCATCAGGGCCGTGACGACGTGCGACAGCTCCGACTCGGCGCGGGCCGTGGGCTGGCTCATGAGGTCTCCTCGTGCGGTGCGTGCTGTGCGTCTGATGCTTCTGGGGCGGCCCCTGCAGGTCCGTCGCCCGGGGCTGGTACGTCGGTCTGCACGGAGGCAGGTGCGGATGGCGTTACCGGTGCCGCGCCCCCGGGCTCCCGCCTGCCGGGCGCTGCGCTCGGGTCCGGTCCTGTCCCGACCACCGGGGTCGACCCCGCCCTGCGGACGAAGGTCACGCGCGGCACGGTCGCGACGCGCTCGACGTCGCCGAGCATCCAGCGGACCTCGTCGGTGTGCTCGGCGTCCACGACGATGGTGAAGCGCGGGTCGTCGAGCGACAGGTACGTGACGAGCTCGGCGAGGCCCTGGTCGAGGGGCTGCGCGGCGACCACGTCGGGCAAGGACACCTGCGTCTCGTGCCGCAGCGCGTCGCGGACGCCCGCCACGAGGCGGGCCGGGTCGACGTGCACCTGGTCGAACAGTCGGCTCGTGTCGAAGTCGACCTCACCGGGTGCCACGTGCTCGGAGTCGATCTTCGCGACAGCCTGCGGCCTGAACAGCGGGCGCTCCATCGGCAGCACGATGTCGAGGCTGACCCCGTCGATCTCGGTCACCAGGTCCGGCGAGCGGTCGCGGAGCGCGAGCGCGTGCCCCTCGATGCTGCGCAGCAGGTCCATCACGCGGCGGTTCTCGAGCCACACCTGGTCGTCGAGGAACCTGCGCAGCTGCTCGGACAGCACCCGGACCGTGGCCTGGGTGCGCTCACCGGCGTCGAGCCAGTCGTAGTGGATGCGGCGCAGCCGCTTGTCCCCGCCGCTCATGGCGCTCACGGCGTCGAGGGTCTGCACCTTGGTGATGAGCTCGGTGAACTCTTCCTGCCGCTCGCGGGAGAGCAAGAAGTCGTAGAAGGCGTGGAAGGAGCGGCCCTGGTCGGACTCGGCGATCGCGTCGCGGCTGCCGACGACCTGCTCGAGCAGCTCGCCCTTGGCGCCGTCCCACCCGGTGATGCGCTCGCGCATCTCACGGTCGAGGGTGCGGAAGTTGTCCTCGACCTCGCGGAAGTCGGAGAGCAGCTCGGCGGCCATCGCGGCGAACTGCTGGTAGCGGTCGCGCTGCGACCCCGCGTCGAGCACAGGCACCACGCCGGCGCGGACCTGCTCGATCTCGGCGTCGATCTGCGCGCGCCGCGCCTCGAGCTGACCGAGGCGGACGTCGGGGTCGGTCTCGGTGCCGACGGCCAGCTGACGGAGCAGCTCGAACACGGTGTTGAGGCGGGACTCGGTCCCGACGAAGGACCGCCCGCGCAGGGTCGCGACCCAGCCGACGGCCTTCTCGACCGAGGGCGTCGCGTCGTACTGCGGCTCGTCCGACCCTGGCCTGTAGTACTTGCGCAGCCACCCGGCGTCGGGCGCAGCCCAGGTGTCGAGGTACGCCTTGGGGCTGCGGGGGTAGGGGGCCGGTTCGTGGCCGGCGTTGAGGTCGTAGAGGGCGTCGTCGAGCAGCGAGACCAGCTCGGTCTCCCCGATGGCCCGGACGTTCTGCTCGATGAACACCCGCCCGAGGAAGCTCAGCACGAGGGGCGCAGAGTCGGCGCGGAGCAGCCGCCAGGCGGCGTTGTCGCGGCGCAGGGACTCGACGTCGTCGTGGTTCATCGCTCACTCTCGTGGCTCGGCAAGGGGTGGGGAATCGGGGCTCAGCCTACGTGGTCGAGGGCTCCTGGACGGCAGGCGTCGGGAGCCTGTGGACGACGCAGCGGCACACCCCTAGGTGGGACCGAGGGCTCGGTCTTCGGCCCTGCGGGCGGGCTACGGTGATTCTCAGCGGCACGGCCCCACCGACGAGGAGATGCGCGTGACGACACCGACGGAGACCGATCTCACGACAGAGCAGCGCAGCCGGTACGCGCGGCACCTCTTGCTCCCGGAGGTCGGCCTCGCAGGGCAGCGCAGGCTGCTGCGGTCCAGGGTGCTGGTGATCGGTGCGGGCGGGCTCGGCTCACCCGTCCTCACCTACCTGGCGGCGGCCGGCGTCGGGACCATCGGCATCGTCGACGACGACACGGTCGACCTGACCAACCTGCAGCGTCAGGTCGTCCACAGGACGGCTGACGTCGGACGCCTCAAGACCGAGTCTGCCGCCGAGCGTCTCGCCGCGATCAACCCGGGCGTCCGCACGGTCCTGCACAGCGTCCGGCTGACCGCCGAGACCGTCTGGGACCTGCTCGAGGGCTACGACGTGGTGGTCGACGGCACCGACAACTTCGCGACCCGCTACCTCCTCGGTGACGCGTGCGCCCTGCGCGGGCTGCCGTACGTCTGGGCGGCGCTGTTCAGGTTCGACGCCGCGCTGTCGGTCTTCGACGCGACGACAGGGCCCTGCTACCGCTGCGTGCACCCCGTGCCCCCGGCCCCGGGGTCCGTGCCGTCCTGCGCCGAGGGCGGTGTGCTCGGGGCGATGGCGGGTGTGGTCGGCGCCGCCCAGGCCACCGAGGCCCTCAAGCTGCTGCTGGGGGTAGGCCGCCCCCTGGTGGGTCGGCTGGCCACCTTCGACGCCCTCGACGGCGAGTGGCGCTACGTCACCGTCGCCAAGAACCCGGGCTGCGCCCTGTGCGGGCCTCGCGCGACGATCCTGTCGCGGGCCGACGTGGCCGACGCCTGGGTCGAGGCGTGCTCGGTCGACGCTCCGGCGCCGACCGCGGGTCACGTCCGTCCGGTCGACCTCGCCCTGTACCTGTCGAGCCGGCCGGGCACCGTGCTGCTCGACGTGCGCAGCCAGGACGAGGCCGCGATCGTCTCGATCCCCGGTTCGACGCTCCTCCCCCTGCCCGACCTCCTCGACGACCCTGGCGTGGTGGCCCAGGACCGGCCCGTCGTCGTCGTCTGCAGGTCCGGCGCACGGTCGGCACGTGCGGCCGACGCGCTGCGCGCCGCCGGGCACCCCGACGTGGCAGAGCTGGCGGGCGGCGTGCTGCGCTGGGTCTCGGACGTCGCCCCCGACCAGCCCACCTACTGACAGGCCCTGGCCAGGACCTTCGCCCCAGTCACTGCGCGGAACCGGCGGCGAGACTGGACAAATGGCCTCTTCGAGACACACGGGCGGAGAGGGACGCAGGCCCCGCCGACGGGCAGGGTCCCTCCCTGCCCTCGTCTCGGTGGTCGCCCTCGCGCTCTGCGGCACGTCCCTCGTCGGCTGCACCCCGGGATCTGCCGGCTCGAGCGCCGACCAGGGGTTGCAGGGGGCACAGGGGTCGCAGACCGTCACAGTCCTGGCCGCGGCCTCGCTCACCGACTCCTTCGAGGCGATCGCCGCAGACCTCGAGGCCGCCAGCCCGGGCACCGAGGTCGTGCTGTCCTTCGGGAGCTCGTCCACCCTCGCACTCCAGGTGCGTGCAGGGGCACCCGCGGACGTGCTGGCGACAGCCGACCCGACCACCATGGCCACAGCCCTCGACGGACTGACGCTCGAGGGTTCCGGAGCCGCTCCGTCCCCAGTCGTCTTCGCCCGCAACGACCTCGTGATCGCGGTGGCCCCGGGGAACCCGCTCGGCATCACGGACCTGACCGACCTCGCTGCCGACGGCCTGGTCGTGTCCCGGTGCGCCCCAGCCGTGCCCTGCGGCACCCTCGCCGACGCTGCGCTCGCAGCCGCAGGGATCACCCTCGTCGGGGCGAGCGAGGCCCCCGACGTCAAGGCGGCGTTCGCGCCCCTGGTCGCCGGGCAGGTCGACGCCGCGCTCGTCTACCGCTCCGACGTCGTCGCGTCGACAGGTGCCGACCACGTCGAGCTGGCTCCTGCCGTCGCCCAGACGACCGCCTACCCGATCGTCTCGCTCACCGGGACAGCCGTCGCTGACGCCTTCGTCGAGGGCGTCCTGTCCGAGGCAGGGGCCGCCACCCTCGCAGAGCACGGTCTCCACGCACCGTGACGACCGCGGCCTCACGACCTCCCCGCACGGCCGGCGCCGTCCACCCAGTGCCCGCCTGGCTCTGGCTGCCAGCGGGGACTGCCGTCGTCGTCCTCGTGCTGCCGCTCGTCGTGCTGCTCGCCCGCACGCCGTGGCCCGACGCGATCACGCTGCTGTCCTCGTCCACGGTGCGCGACGCCCTCGCACTGTCCCTCTGGACTGCGACCACGGCGACAGCCGTGTCAGCGCTGCTGGGGGTCCCGCTCGCCTGGTGGTTGGGCACGGGCACCTCCAGGGGGCAAGGCCTGGTCCGGCTGCTGGTGACCATCCCGCTCGTGCTGCCTCCGGTGGTCGGCGGAGCGGCGCTGCTCTTCACCTACGGGCGGGGAGCCCCTGTCGGGTCGCTCGTCTGGAACCTCGCCGGGGTGACGGTCCCCTTCACGACGGCGGCTGTGGTGATCGCGCAGGTCTTCGTCGCCATGCCCTTCCTCGTCGTCTCCCTCGAGGGTGCGTTCAGGGCCCGCGGCATCCTCCTCGAAGAGGCTGCCCTCACCCTCGGCGCCGACCCGTGGACGGTCTTCCGCCGCGTCACCCTGCCGGGGCTGCGGCCCGCGCTCCTCGGCGGGATCGCCCTGTGCTGGGCACGCGCCGTCGGCGAGTTCGGCGCGACGATCACCTTCGCCGGGTCGATCCGGTCGGTCACCCAGACGCTCCCTGTCGCGATCGACGAGCTGCTCGGCCACGACCTCGACGCGGCGATGGTCGCCTCGTCGTTGATGATCGGGCTCGCCGTCGTGGTCCTCGTGCTCCTGCGCGGGAGGTGGCTCGGTGCACGGTGAAGCCTCGCCAGGCGCACCGCTGCGGGCCCGGCTGACAGGATCCGTGCCCCGCAGCCTCAGGCTCGACGTCGACGTCGAGGTCGGCCCCGGGGAACGCCTGGCGCTCGTCGGGCCGAACGGGGCGGGCAAGACGTCGGTCCTGCGGCTCCTGGCGGGTCTGGACAGAGCCGCACCCGGCAGCAGCGTCACGTCGGGCCGGACTGTGCTGGTCGGCGACAGGGTCCACGTGCGGGCCGGCGACAGGCGGCTGCCGATGACCTTCGCCGAACCGCGGCTGTTCCCGACCATGACGGCCCTGGACAACCTGGTCTTCGGGGCGGCACGCAGCGGCCGCTCCCAGGCCGCCACGACGCGGCTCAGGGCTCTCGCCGCGCTCGACGCGCTCGGGCTCGGGCACCTCGTCGGACGCCGGGCCGGGGAGCTCTCGAGCGGACAGTCGGCAGTCCTCGCGGTCCTGCGGACTGTGCTCACCCCAGCTGTCGGCGTGCTCCTCGACGAACCCTTCTCGTCGCTCGACACCGAGGTCGCCGCTGACGCCCGCTCAGCCGTGCACGGCTGGCTCGACCAGCTCCCGGTCCCGCTCGTGCTGGCGACCCACTCGGTGCTCGACGTCATGGCCCTGGCCACGCACGTCGCCGTGCTCGACGACGGCGTGCTCGTCCAGCACGGGACCGTGGACGAGGTCGCCCGCCGCCCGACGAGCCGTTTTGCGGCGTCCTTCGTCGGCCTGGACCTCTTCGCGGGGCACTCCCACGGCACAGAGGTCCTCGTGGACGGGACCTTCCCAGGACCTGCGTCCGCCCGAAGCGACCGGGCCGTGGCTGCCACCCGTCCGTCGGCCGGGCCGTGGACCGTCCGGCTGTCGTCCTCGACACCTGCCGACGGCCCGGTCTGGGTCGCCGTCGCACCCCGGGCGACGACGCTGCACGCCTCACGGCCCGCCGACGGGGCGAAGAACATCTGGGAGACGACTGTCGCGACGGTCGAACAGCTCGGCGCGGCTGTGCGCATCACCTGCGCAGCGCCGCTCCCCCTCCGCGTCGACGTCGCAGCGGCCACGGCGATCCGGCTCGGCGCCCGGCCGGGCACCACGGTGTGGGGGCAGATCGACCCGTCGGCCCTCGAGGTGTACCCAGCATGAGCGGGGTCGAGGCGAGCAGGGAGCTCGAGGGACGGATCGGGCTCGAGGGGCAGAGCGACCTGCAAGGGCAGAGCGGGCTCGAAGGGCAGGGCGAGCTCAAGGGACGGAGCGTGGGCGCGGCGCGGTGCGCGGTGGTGGTCCTGGCAGGCGGCACGTCACGGCGGCTGGATGGGGTCGACAAGGCATCGCTCGTCCTCGACGGCACACCGCTGCTCAGCAGGGTGCTCGACGCCGTCGCAGGCCACGAGGTGGTCGTCGTCGGACCTCGACGTCCCGTGCCCAGCGGGCGGCTCGTCACCTGGACGGTCGAAGACCCACCCCTCGGCGGACCTCTTGCCGGGCTCGCCGCAGGCGTCGAGGCGCTGCACGGCACCACGAGCCTGTGGGTGCTGGCACTCGCCTGCGACCTGCCGCACGCAGCCGACGCCGTCCCCACCCTGCTCGCAGCCGCGGCAGCCCGCCCAGAGGTCGAGGCCCTCGTCGGCCACGACGTCGACGGCCGGGCGCAGCCGCTCCTCGCGGTCTACGCCCTCGACCCGCTCCGACGTGCCCTCGCCGGCGCAGGGGACCTCGTCGGGGCGCCGCTGCGCAGGCTGCTCGCGCTGCTCTCGGTCGAGGCTGTCCCCCTGCCGGCCCGCGCGACGAGGGACGTCGACACGTGGCAGGACGCCGCCCTGCTCGGCGTCACCGTGCCCGACGCACGGCCGAGCACCCGCAGCACAGCCTCAGCCCGCGCGCCCGGAGCGGACCACGAGCGCGGCGGGACGCCGGCCCCCACCCCGCCGACCACTGGTCCAGCTCCTGGCTCACCGCTCAACCCTCTCGACCCGCCCTCCCCTCACGACCGGAAGGACCTCTCATGACCACCCAGCCCTCGACCCTCGACGCGTGGTGCGCCGAGCTCAGCCAGGCTCTCGGCCTCACCCACGACGTCGCGCTCCGCCCGGACGTCCAGCTCCTGCTCGACCTCTCCCGCGACGCCGCACACTCTGTCGCCCGGCCTGCCGCACCGTTGACCACGTACCTCGTCGGGCTCTGCGCAGGCCTCGCCGGAGGGACCCCCGAGGCTGTCCAGGCCGCGTCAGCGATCGCCCGTGACCTCGCCCTTGGCACGAGGCCCGGCACGGACACGGACGGGGCCTGACATGGCCACCGTCACCGTGCGCTACTTCGCCGCGGCCCGCGCCGCCGCCGGGGGCCTCGACCAGGAGACCGTCGAGGCCGACACCCCCGAGTCAGCCTTCGCCGCGCTCGTCGCCACGCACGGCCCCGAGCTCGCCCGGGCCGTCGGCATCAGCTCCTACCTGCTCGACGGGGTCTCGCTCAGCCGCGAGGCGCTCGGAGAGCGTGTCGTCGGGGCGGTGCGGATCGACGTGCTCCCGCCCTTCGCAGGAGGCTGACCGACCCCGGGCTCAGCCGCCGGGCTCATGAGCCGGGCGGCTGGGTCCGGGCGGGCAGGTCGACCCCGCCGTCCAGACCACACAGCCCGGCCACGCAGACCAGACCACGAGGCCTCGGTCCCTCACCCCCCGATCGCCGACATCCCCCGTCCGGGCTGCTCGAAACCCGCCTGCCCGACAGCGTGCCCGGCCGCCTTCTGCGCGACGCTGAGCCCGAGGGCCGCCGAGATCTGCTCGTCGGTGCCCCCGGACCTGAGCAGGGTCCGCAGGTCGGTCTCCTCCTGGGCGAACAAGCAGCTGCGCAGCTGGCCGTCGGCCGTGAGGCGGATCCTGTCGCAGGCCCCGCAGAAGGGCCGGGTGACCGACGCGATGATCCCGACGGCGGACTGCGTACCGTCGACGGACCACCGCTCGGCGGGCGCCGAGCCACGCCCCGGGACCGGGACGAGGTCGAAGTGCTCGCTCAGCAGCGCCTGGACCTTGTCGGCACGCACCATCCCCTCCATGGTCCAGGTGTGACCGGCGTCGAGGGGCATCTGCTCGATGAACCGCAGCTCGTACCCGCGCTCGAGGGCGAACCTCAGCAGCGCCGGAGCCTCGTCCTCGTTGACGCCTCGCAGCAGCACTGTGTTGATCTTCGTGCCCTCGAAGCCCGCAGCGTCGGCGGCGACCAGCCCGGCGAGGACCTGCCCCAGCCGGTCTCTGCGCGTGAGCTGCTGGTAGCGCTCGCGGCTGAGCGTGTCGAGCGAGACGTTGAGCCTGGCGAGCCCGGCGTCCTTGAGCCCCTGCGCGAGCCCGCCGAGCCGCAGCCCGTTGGTGGTCATCGACACCTCCGGGCTGCCCGGCAGGCCCGCGAGCGCCTCGACCACCTGGACGACGTCTGGCCGCAGCAGCGGCTCACCGCCGGTGAGCCGGATCTCCTCGATCCCGTGCTGGACGGCGACAGCCGCGATCCGGGTGGTCTCGGCGAGGGTCAGCAGCGTGCCCGACGGCAGCCAGGGCATCCCCTCGGCGGGCATGCAGTACGTGCAGCGCAGTGAGCACCGGTCGGTCAGCGAGATCCGCAGGTCGCGGTGCCGCCGCCCGAAGCTGTCGACGAGGGGTGCGGCGGTCACAGCGCCCCCACCCACTCGTCGGACCCGTCGGCGAGGACCTGGTGCTTCCACACGGGCAGGCTCGCCTTGACCCTCTCGACGAGCTCGGCGCAGGCGGCGAAGGCCTGACCGCGGTGCGCGGAGGCGACAGCCGCGACGAGCGCGACGTCGGTGACCTCCAGGGCACCGACACGGTGGGACACCGCGATCACGGTTCCGGGGAAGAGGTCCGCCACCTGACCGGCGATCCGGGCGACGACCTGATCTGCGTCGGGGTGCGCCTCGTAGGTCAACCTGTCGACAGCACGCCCTCCGTCGTGGTCTCGGACGACCCCGGCGAAGATCGCTGTCGCACCAGCCCAGCGTGCGGCGACGGCCTGCTCGTGGGTCGCGACGTCGATCGGCTGGTCGGTGACCGCTGCCAGCACGACCACGCTCGCCGGGACCACCTCTGCTGCCCGCCTCATCGGGTGCTCCGTGCGCTGGGGTGGTCGCCGTCGCCCAGCTGGTCGAGCAGGTGCTCGACGACCTCCGCGAGCACCCGTGCTCCGTCTCGCACCCCTCCCGGGGACCCGGGGAGGGTGACCACGAGGGAGCGTCCGACGATCCCGGCGACGCAGCGGGAGAGCAGCGCCCCCGGGGTGCCACGACCAGCGTCGCGGACCGCCTGGGCGAGCGCCGGCAGCTCTTTGTCGAGCAGCGGTCGGACCGTCTCGGGGGTCACGTCCCGTGAGGTGACACCGGTGCCCCCTGTCGTGAGGACCAGCCGCGCCCCGCAGTCCACGGCATCTCGGACGGCCTCGGCGATGGCCTCGGCGTCGTCGGCGACGACAGCCCTGCTCACCTGCGCGCCCCACCCCGTGAGGATCTCGGCGAGCACAGGTCCGGACACGTCGTCGCGCTCCCCGGCCGAGCACCTGTCGGAGACGGTGACGACGACGGCCTGGACCTCGGCACGAGGGCCCTGGACCTCCCGCCCGGCGCTGGCGCTGGCGCTGACGCCGGTTCCGGTTCCCGTGCCCGTGCCCGTGCCCGGAGTCTGCGCCTCGTCCGCCGCGACCTGCTTCCCACGCTCCCAGGTCCCGGACGCTCCGCCCTCTTTCCGCTCGACCCACACCCTGCCGATGTGCGCGGCCCTGTCGACGGCCTTGACCATGTCGACGACTGTGAGCGCCGCGACTGTCACGGCGGTGAGCGCCTCCATCTCGATCCCGGTGCGCTCGGCCGTGCGGACCTGCGCCCGGATCTCGACCCCGTCGGCGACGAGCTCGACGCTCACCTCGACCCCCGTGATCGCCACGGGATGGCACAGCGGCACCAGGTCGGGGGTGCGCTTCGCGCCGGCGATGCCCGCGATGCGGGCGACCGCGAGCGCGTCACCCTTCGCCAGCTCTCCACGCCGCAGCGCCTCGACAGTCTCCGGGGCGCAGAGGACCCGTCCGACGGCGACGGCTGCTCGCTGCGTGACGGGCTTCGCGCTGACGTCGACCATACGGGCGTGGCCTGCGGTGTCGAGGTGCGTGAGGTGGCCGGCCCGTTCGTCCCCTGCGGGGGCCACGGGGTCGTGGGGTGCTCGTGCTCGGACTTCTCGGAACTGGGTCATCTCGGGCACACTCGTCTCTTGTGATGGATCATGACTCTCTCCTCGAACCGTCGTGGGCCGACGCCCACGCTGCTGCGTACGCCGCCGCGCGACCTGTGCCCGCCGAGCGGGTGCCCCTCGTCGAGGCTGTGGGTCGGGTGCTGGCCGAGCCGGCGGTCTCTCTCATGGATCTGCCCAGGTCGACCACCTCGGCCATGGACGGGTGGGTGGTCTCCGGCGTGACCGGCCCGTGGGAGCTCGTGGGTTCCTCCCTCGCCGGGCACCCGATGCGTCGTGCCCTGGCTCCTGGCACGGCGGCCGTGATCGCGACGGGCGGGGTGGTCCCTGCCGGGGCCTTCGGGGTGCTGCGTCGCGAGCTCGGCTCGGTCCGCACCGCGGACGGCGGAGCGTGGGCCGAGGGTGACGGACCGGCGTGGGTGCACGCCGACCCTCCCGCAGACGGGCCGCCCGCCGAACCAGCTGCGGGGAGCCACGTCAGACCAGCCGGTCTGGAGGCTGCGCAGGCCGACGTGCTCGTCGCACCGGGCCGGGTGCTGACACCTCCGCAGGTCGGGCTGGCCGCGATGGCGGGCAACGACGAGCTGACGGTGCACCGCCCGGTGACCGCCGCCCTCCTGGTCATGGGGGACGAGGTGCGCCACGACGGCCTGCCCGGCGAGGGCGAGGTCCGCGACGCCTTCGCCCCTCAGCTGCCGCACCTGGCACGGCTGCTCGGCCTGGAGACAGGTCCGGCGACCTTCGTCGCCGACACCCTCGACGCGGCTGTCGAGGCGATCCGCGCCTGCGAGGCCGACGTGGTGCTCACGACGGGCGGCACGGCGGCAGGCCCGGCGGACTACCTGCACAGGGCGCTGACGGTCCTCGGTGCCGAGCTGGTGGTCGACACCGTCGCCATGCGTCCGGGGCACCCCGTGCTGCTGGCGAGGCTGCAGGACGGGCGGTCCCTGGTCGGCCTCCCCGGCAACCCGCTCTCGGCCATGGCTGGTGCGCTCACGATCGTCCGACCGCTCGCCCTCGGTCTGCTCGGTCTGCCGCCCGTGGTCCTCGGCCGCGTGGTCACCGCCGAGGCCGTGGGCGCTCCAGCCCACGACAGCCGGCTGGTGCCGTACGTGCGGGTCCCGGACGTCGACGGTCTCGGCGACCTCCTCGAGCGCGACGTGGCCGTGGGGACCACCCGCGGTGTCCTGGCCCGGCCGACGGCGTGGCTCGGCTCGGGGATGCTCCGCGGGCTGGCGGGGGCGGACGGCGTCCTGGTCGTCCCTCCGGGCGGCGTCCGGGCCGGGGCCGTGGTCCCGGACCTGCCCCTGCCCTGGTAGGTGGTCGGTGGTCATCGACCGGCACTGCTCCGTGGCCGGGACGACCTGTCCCGGTGCTGCTCGCGCGGGGGGCCGGCGACCGCGGTGCGCCGCCTGTAGACGACATAGGGGCGGCCGAGGTACGCGATCGGCACAGACCACACGTGGACGAGCCGGGTGAAGGGCCAGACGGCGAGGATCAGGCAGGCGATGACCGCGTGCCACGCGTAGACGGCCGGCGCCGAGGTGATGAGCGAGGGGTCGGGCTGCAGCACGAAGAGCTGGCGGAACCACACCGAGACGGTCCCCCGGTACTCGTAGCCCTCACCGAAGACGTTGATCGCGACGGTCTGCCACATGCCCACCGCGATCTCGACTGTCAGCAGCGCGTAGAGCACCCGGTCCATCCCGGTGGTCACCACGCGCACGCGCACGGAGAAGACGAACCTGCGGAGCAGCAGGATGACCAGCCCCGTGCACAGGACGACGCCGGCGACCGTGCCGGCGACCACGGCCACGAGGTGGTACGCGTGGTCGGAGATGCCCAGAGCCTGCGTCCACGAGGTCGGGACGAGCAGGCCGGCAGCATGACCGAGGATGGCCATGAGAGCCCCGACGTGGAAGAGCGGGGAGCCCCAGGCCAACCATCTCTTCTCGAAGAGCTGGCTGGTCCGGGAGGTCCAGCCGAACTGGTCGGCACGGTAGCGCCACACGTGCCCGACGACGAAGACCGCCAGGCAGACGTAGGGCAGGACGATGAACAGGGCGACGTCCACGGGTCAGGCCTCTCTCGGGGAGCAAGGGTTCTCGGGCGGTCCCGCGACCGCGGTCACGGCTGCCGCCCTGCCGGGGCGCAGGTGTACTCGGGCGGGCCGAAGGGTGTCCCCGGGCTGCCTGTCCAGCCGGAGCCGTAGGGCATGGCCGCGATCTCGAGCCCGGCGTCGTCGCTCGGTGGTCCTGAGGACGCCAGCTGGTCGGCCTCGGTCCGGTGCCTGTCGGAGACGGGCCCGAGCAGGACCGAGACGGCCTCGAGGATCTCCTGGTACCAGGAGCCACGGTCGGCGAGGGAGCGCCGGATGAGCTCGATGCCGGGGCGGTGCGCGCGCAGCACGCCTTCTCCGGCACCGGTCCCGGCCCGCGACGCGAACTCCAGGACCATGGGCAGGTAGTCGGGCAGCTCGCCCTCCTCGGGGGTGAAGCCGCAGGCCCTGTAGCGCTGCTTGAGCGAGAGCAGCGCCATGCCGCGCTGGCGGGTGTCTCCGTGCAGGTAGTAGCTGAGGAACAACGACGACCTGCGGCGCAGGTCGAAGGTCTCGACGTAGTGCGCGCGCGCCTGCGCCGGGGTCTGGTCTGTGAAGGCACGCCAGAACACCGCCAGGTGCGCTGCCGGGGCTGACGCCGGCAGCGCGGCCACGGCCTCTCCCAGCAGGTCGAGGTCGGCGTAGAGCGCCTCGTCGGGGTACCCGAGGAGGACGCTGCACAGGGCCAGGACGTCCGCCCGGGCAGGGACCTCGACGAGGTCCCTGCGGCGTGAGCGCCGCAGCAGCGGGATCGAGATCTTCCTGCGGGGAGCACGGCCCTGCACTGTGGCCGTGGTGCCGCCAGGTGCCGATGCAGCGCGCCCCGCTGCCGAGAGCGCGGGTGAGGTGGCCGGCGACAGCGCTGCCGAGGCGGAGGTCGGCGTCGTCATGACGGCCGCCGCACCTGGAGCGAGACGGCCACGGGTCCTCCGCGGGTCGACGCTGCGCTCATCCCTGGCCCGCCCGGGGAGTCGAGGGAGCAGCCGGAGGCCCACGAGGCCATCTCGGCGGCGTCTTCACGGTGCGCAGACGGGATGACGTAGCGGTCTTCCATCTTGGCGATCGCCAGCAGCCTGTAGAGCTCTTCGACCTCCTCGGCCGTCAGCCCGACCCTCTCGAGCAGAGCCGTGTCGACCTCGCCGTCGAGGGTCCGCTGGCGCATGTGGGTGCGCATCGCGGCCAGGCGCATGAGCACCCCGGCCACGACGTCGACGTCCCCTGCGGAGAACAGGCTCGCGAGGTACTCGAGCGGGATGCGCAGCGAGGCGATCGTGTGGAAGACGTCGTCGGCGTCGGCGTCGTCCTTGCCGAGCTCGGTCGTCACGTCGAGCACGGGCGAGAGCGGCGGGACATACCAGACCATGGGCATGGTCCGGTACTCGGGGTGCAGCGGGAGGGCCACCTTGAACTTCTGGATCAGCTTCCAGATGGGTGAGTCCTGCGCAGCCTTGATCCAGTCCTCGGCGATGCCCTCGGCCCGCGCCGCGGCGATCACCTCGGGGTCGGTCGGGTCGAGGAAGACGTCGCGCTGGGCGTCCAGCAGGTCCTTGGGGTCCTCGACCGACGCTGCGGCCTCGACGGCGTCGGCGTCGTACAGGACCAGCCCGATGTACCGCAGCCGTCCCACGCAGGTCTCGGCGCACACCGTCGGCTGGCCGACCTCGATCCGCGGGAAGCAGAAGGTGCACTTCTCGGCCTTGCCGGTCTGGTGGTTGATGTAGACCTTCTTGTACGGGCACGCCGAGACGCACATGCGCCAGCCGCGGCACGCGTCCTGGTCGACGAGCACGATCCCGTCCTCGACGCGCTTGTACATCGCCGACGACGGGCACGCCGAGACGCACGCGGGGTTGAGGCAGTGCTCGCAGATGCGCGGCAGGTGGAACATGAAGGTCTGCTCGAAGGAGAGCTGGACCTTGTCGACCATCGAGGCGAGGTTCGGGTCCTTGGAGGCGATCTCGGGCGAGCCGGCGAGGTCGTCGTCCCAGTTGGAGCCCCAGGTGATCTTCATGTCCTTGCCCGTGATCGCGCTCTTGGGGCGGGCGACCGGGACGTGCTGGCCGGCAGGTGCCGAGACCAGCTGGTCGAAGTCGTAGGTGGCGGGCTCGTAGTAGTCGTCGAGACCGGGCATGTCCGGGTTGGAGAAGATGTGCGCCAGACGGCGCAGCCGTCCGCCCGAGCGCAGCCGCAGCCGGCCCTTGCGGTCGAGCTCCCAGCCCCCGCGCCAGCGGTCCTGGTCTTCGTAGCCGCGGGGGTACCCCGTCCCGGGTTTCGTCTCGACGTTGTTGAACCAGACGTACTCGACCCCGTCGCGGTTGGTCCACGTCTGCTTGCAGGTCACCGAGCAGGTGTGGCACCCGATGCACTTGTCGAGGTTCATGACCATCGCGACCTGTGACATGACACGCATCAGTACTCGACCTCCTGGTTGCGGCGGCGGATGACCGTGAGCTCGTCGCGCTGGTTCCCGGTCGGTCCGTAGTAGTTGAAGGCATAGGTGAGCTGGCCGTATCCGCCGAGGAGGTGGGTCGGCTTCATCATGATCATCGTGAGCGCGTTGTGGATGCCCCCGCGCTTCCCCGAGGCCTCGGCCTTGGGCACGTCGATGTTGCGGTCCTTGGAGTGGTACATGAAGACGGTCCCCGTCGGCATGCGGTGCGAGACCACGGCGCGGGCCACGACCACGCCGTTGCGGTTGACCGCCTCGATCCAGTCGTTGTCCGCGATCCCCGCCGTCGCGGCGTCGGCCTCGGAGACCCAGATCGTGGGGCCCCCGCGGGAGAGCGCGAGCATGTAGGGGTTGTCCTGGAACTGCGAGTGGATCGACCACTTGGAGTGCGGGGTGAGGTACCGCACGGTGACCTCGGTCGACCCCGGCTCGGAGAAGCCCTGGTGCCCGAAGTGCCGGGCCATGTCGAGCGGCGGCCTGTACACGGGGAGCTGCTCCCCGAGCTCGGTCATCCAGTCGTGGTCGACGAAGAAGTGCTGGCGCCCGGTGAGGGTGTGCCAGGGCTTGTGCCGCTCGACGTTGATGACGAAGGGCGAGTACCGCCGGCCGCCCTTCTCCGAGCCGGACCACTCGTAGCTCGTGAAGACGGGCTGTGGACCGGTGAGGGTCTGGGCGAAGGTCACCTGACGCTCGTGGTTCTCCTCGGCGAGGTCGGCGAGAGGCTTGCCGACCCGCTTCTCCAGGGCGGTGAACCCGGCCAGCGAGACTCCCCCGTGGGTCGTGCCGGACAGCGCGAGGATGGCCTCGCACATGTGCGCCGCGGTCTCGAGCGACGGTCGGCCCTTCGCGACCCCGTCCGGGCGCACGCCGTTGGCCTTGGCGAGGAAGGCGACCGAGGACTCGGGGACGACGGTCACGCCCTTGGTCGTCGTGCCGAGGGTCGAGACGAGCGGCCCGACGGCCCGCATCTTCTCGCCGATCTGCGTGTAGTCGCGCTCCACGACGACGAACCGCGGCATCGTCACACCCGGGACCGCCTCGCACTCGCCCTTCGACCAGTCACGGACGACGCCGCCAGGCTGGGCCATCTCGTCGGGGGTGTCGTGGGTCAGGGGTGCGGCGATGACGTCGGTGCGTGTCCCGAGGTGGACGGCTGCGAGCTCAGAGACCTTGTCGGCCAGGCCGAGGAACGCGTCGTAGTCGGTCCGCGCCTGCCACGGCGGCGCGATGGCCGCGTCGAGCGCGTGCACGAAGGGGTGCATGTCGGTCGTCGAGATGTCCTGCTTCTCGTACCAGGTCGCGGCTGGCAGGACGATGTCGGCGAACAGCGAGGTCGACGTCATGCGGAAGTCGATGTTGGTCAGCAGGTCGAGCTTGCCCTCGGGCGCGTGCTCCCGCCAGACGACGTCGCGGGGGCGGCGGTCGGGTGGTGTCTCGGTCGCGCGCAGCGAGGAGTCTGCGCCGAGCAGGTGCTTGAGGAAGTACTCGTTGCCCTTGGCCGAGTTGCCGATGAGGTTGGCCCGCCACACCGTGAGGACCCGGGGGAAGTTCTGCGGGTCGTCAGGGTCCTCGACGGCGAACTTGAGGGTGCCGTCCTTCAGCTCGGAGACGATGTGCTCCGCGACGGGGACGCCAGCCTCGGCGGCCTCGTCGCACAGGTCGAGCGGGTTCCTGTCGAATCCTGGGTGGGAGGGCGACCAGCCGAGGCGGGCGGCCTGCGTGAGGCAGTCCATCATCGACCGCTGCGTGAGCCTGCCGGGTCCGGCCGGCGAGACCAGCTCGTCGGCGCCGAAGCCCTCGTAGCGCCACTGGTCTGTCGCGGCGTACCAGAAGGACGTGCTCGTCATGTGGCGGGTCGGTCTCTGCCAGTCGAGCGCGAAGGACATGTGCTGCTGGCCGGTGAGGGGTCGGGCCTTCTCCTGCCCGACGTAGTGCGCCCACCCTCCTCCGTTGACACCCTGGCAGCCTGTGAGGGTGAGCAGGGCGATGAAGGTCCTGTAGATGGTGTCGGAGTGGAACCAGTGGTTGGTCCCCGCGCCCATGATGATCATGGACTTCCCCTCGCTCACCTCGGCGTTGCGCGTGAACTCGCGGGCGATGCGCACGCACTGCTCGGCGGGCACCCCGGTGAGGTCGGCCTGCCAGGCGGGGGTCCCGGGCGACTCGACGTCGTCGTAGCCCGTGGGCCACGTCCCCGGCAGACCGCCGCGACCCACGCCGTACTGCGCCATGAGCAGGTCGAAGACCGTCGTGACGAGGACCGTGCCCACCCGGAGGGCCGGGACCCCGCGCACGATCGTCCCTCCGCCCTCGGTCGCACCGACGTCGAAGCGCGGCAGGGTCACCTCCACACCCTGGGCGGTCTGGCCCTGGTGGGTCAGGCCGAGCAGGCTCAGCGCCGGGTCGTTCTCCTCGAGGTCGAGGTTCCACCGGCCGACGCCGTCGTCGGTCCACCTGTCGGCGAGCGTCCCGTTCGGGACCGTGAGGGCGTCGGCTGCGGTGTCGAGGAAGACCGGGCGGAACTCAGGCCGCGCCCCGGTGGCCCCGGCGACCGGCACACCGGCTGCGGTCGCGGCGGCCGAGGTGAGGAACTTCGACGGGTGGAAGGTCGCCTCCGGGCCTTCGCCGTGCTGCTCGAGCGTGACGAGGAAGGGCGCGTCGGTGAAGGTCCGCGAGTAGGCCTCGAAGTACGGGACCTGCCTGTCCCTGTAGAACTCGGTGAGCAGGACGTGGCCCATCGCCTGGGCGAGCGCACCGTCGGTCCCCGGCGCCGGCGCCATCCAGTCGTCGGCGAACTTCACGCTGTCGGCGTAGTCAGGGCTCACCGCCACGACCTTGGTGCCCTTGTAGCGCGCCTCCGTGAGGAAGTGCGCGTCGGGGGTCCGGGTCACGGGGACGTTCGAGCCCCACATGATGATGTAGCTCGAGTTCCACCAGTCCCCGGACTCGGGGACGTCGGTCTGGTCGCCCCAGACCTGCGGGCTCGCCGGCGGGAGGTCGGCGTACCAGTCGTAGAAGGACAGGAGCGTCCCGCCGATCATCGACAGGAAGCGCGTGCCGACACCGAAGCTCGCCATCGACATGGCCGGGATCGGTGTGAAGCCGACGCAGCGGTCGGGGCCGTAGGTCTTGATCGTGTAGACGTGGGCGGCGGCCATGATCTCGGTCGCGAGCTCCCAGTCGGCGCGGACGAGGCCGCCCTTGCCACGGGCACGCTTGTAGAGCGTCGCCTTGAGCGGGCTCTCGACGACCTCGGCCCAGGCCGCGACAGGGTCTCCGAGCCTGCACCGGGCGTCCAGGTACATCTCGAGCAGGACGCCACGGACGTAGGGGTAGCGCACCCGCGAGGGTGAGTAGGTGTACCAGGAGAAGGAGGCGCCGCGCGGGCAGCCGCGCGGTTCGTACTCCGGGCTGTCGGGTCCTGTGGTCGGGTAGTCGGTCCCCTGGTGCTCCCAGGTGATGAGGCCGTCCTTGACGTAGACGTCCCACGCGCACGACCCCGTGCAGTTGACGCCGTGGGTCGAGCGGACCACCTTGTCGTGCGCCCACCTGTCACGGTAGAAGGAGTCCCACTCCGAGGGGTCGGTCTCGATCATCGCGTGGGCGGAGTCGAGCACCTCGGTCCCCGGGAAGTGGCTCCGGGTGGTCAGCAGCTTCTTGAGCAGGGGTGACATCGGGGCGAGATCAGGCTGAGGCACTGGAGAGCTCCTTCGGGCACGAGGACGCTGGGGCTTGAGGACGCTGCGGCTTGAGGGTGTGGTCGCCGGGGCCTGCTGCAGCCGGGGACTTTTGTGCTTGAATCGGGGGAAGCGGGTGTTTCGCGGCACCTGTGCACGTTGTCCGCGCAGGGCCCCTGCAGGAGCACGAGGAGGAACGGTGACCAGACGTCAGGGCCAGGCCGGCTACGACGGGACGACCGGACGCACCGACCACGGGGGTCGGCGGACGCACATCATCCAGATCCTGCGTGACTCCAGAGAGCCCTTGTCGGTCTCTGACGTCGCCCGGGAGGTCGGCGTCCGCGCCGCGGCAGCGCGTTCCCACCTCGAGTCGCTCGTGGACGCCGGGCTCGCCGAGCGCACCCACCAGGCCCGGTCGACGCCAGGCCGGCCGCGGGTCCTGTACGTGGGCACCCTGCCCAACCAGACGCACGAGCGGGCTCAGGGCTACAGGGTGCTCGCCGAGGCCCTGACCTCGACGGTCGCGGCCCACGTCCCGGACGCGCACGCCGTCGTCTACGGCGTCGGACGCGCATGGGGTCGCCAGCTCGCCGACCCACCGAACGTGCTCGGCACCGTCGACGAAGACTCCGTCACCGAGCACCTCGTGGCCAAGATGGACGCCCTGTGGTTCGCACCGTCGCTCGACGGCGCCGAGCCCGTCGTCCCCTCGACGAGCGCGGGGCTCCTCGTGCTGCACAACTGCCCCTTCACCGTGACGTCGCGGTGCGACCCGCAGGTGGTGTGCTCGCTGCACGCCGGGCTCGTCAACGGGACGCTCTCCGAGCTCGGGTCGAACCGGCGCGTCGTCGCGCTGCACCCGTTGGTCGGCCCGCACCGCTGCGAGGCCCACCTCGAGGAGGTCGACCGGACCACCCACGACGAGACCGCGCCGGTACCGATCGTGCTGACGGGCCGACCGTCGCCGACAGTCGCAGGCGCTGTCGACCGAGGGGCGGGCGCTGCGGCAGTCTCGGGTGCGCATCAGCTCTTCGCCTCGGCGCCGGGGCGGGCGTAGTAGTACCAGGCGATCGCGGCGCACACGAGGGCGTAGACGATGATCCCGGAGAACACGACGGTCCGGGACAGGTAGTTGAAGAGCATGGAGAACACGAAGGGGCCGAAGGCGGCGATCGCCGCAGTCCACCCGATGACCCCGCCCGCCTGGCGGGCCGGGAAGATCATCGGCATCTGCTTGAAGGTCGCGGCGTTGCCGATCCCCGAGAAGAAGAAGATGCAGATCATGCCCGTCATGAAGATCGTCAGCGACGGCGCACCGTCCGCCGGGGCCGTGAGCTGGCCGTAGAGCACCAGGCCTGACGACAGCGCGACGCCGGCTCCTGAGACGACGGTCCAGACCCCACCGCCGAAGCGGTCGCACAGCGGACCCCAGCAGATGCGCGCCAGCGAGCCGACGAGGGCCCCGAGGAACACGAGCCTGAGGTGGCCGGGGCCGAACTGCGCCTTGAGCAGCATGCCGAAGGTCCCCGCCAGCCCTGAGAAGATGCCGAAGGTCAGGGCGTACTCGGCGGTCATGAGCCACGTGTGCTTGGTCGAGAAGATGTCGAACTGCTGGCGGACGTTCGCCTTCACGGGGATCGACCTGAGCGTCGTCCACGAGAGGACCACCGCGACGACAGCGAAGGGCAGGAAGATCAGACCCGGGTTCTGCAGCCACACCTGCCTGGGTTCCTCGCCCTCGGGCCGGGCCAGCTGGCCCGCCATGCCGAGCATGCCGAAGCCGATCGCCCACGGCACCACGAGCTGCACCACGGAGACGCCGAAGTTGCCGATGCCAGCCTGGAGACCGAGCGCCGTGCCCTGCTTGCTCTTGGGGAAGAAGTACGACGTCGAGGGCATGTAGCCCGAGAACGCCCCGCCGCCGATACCGGCCGCGAGCGCGAGCGCGACGAGCAGCGCGTAGGACGGCTGGCTGGGGAGCATGACGACCCAGGTCCACCCGACGAGCGGGATGATCATGAGCAGAGCCGAGAGCGTCATCATCCTGCGGGTGCCCAGGAGCGGCGGCAGCGTCATCCAGACGATGCGCAGGAACCCGCCGCTCAGGCCGGGCATGGCGAGGAGCCAGTACGACTGGCCCTCGGTGAGGTCCCAGCCCGTGACGGTGCCGAGCGTGGGCACGAGCGCCCCGGGCAGGTACCAGACGACGAAGGCCAGCACGAGGTTGAAGGTGGTGACCCACAGGGTGGACCAGGCGACCCGCGGGTCCCACCTCTCAGGGTCGTTCGGGTCCCAGTCGAGGAGGTCCCGCCGGGCGTCGTCGGTCACGGCGTGGGTGGGGTGCGCATCGGCGTCGGCTGCGGCCACGGGGCTCCGTCCTGAGGTGGGGCGAGGTGTTGATGGCCGACCGTACGGATCCAGGCGCCGGGGCAGGTGAGACCTTCGTCCTGTTGTGCTCTGTTTGAGTGGACATGTCGCCAGGCTCGGGGTAGAGCACCCCTGTGGAGGCCCTGTATTGCTGCGCATCAACGGGGAGGCGTGACGCCTCCGGGCCGGGTGGAGCGTCGGCACAGGGTTGGCTCGGCCTCAGGAGGCGACAGGCCCTCGCAGACCTGGGGGGACGACGGGCCCTCGCAGGCCTCCGGGTGACGGGCCATCGCAGACCGGCCGCCCGGGGAGCATCGCGAGACCCTCGCCACCACCTCGGCACCGGCATTGCGTCGGAACAAAGAGACGGCCCCCGGGTGGCGCTGAGTCCCCGTCCTCGAAGGTCACGATCGTGTGAAGATCGCCCGTCGCCGGAAGGCCACCTAGACGTAGGTGCCGGCCACCCTCGGGACGACGCGGACCGTGCGCCCGAGCATCCAGCAGGCGTCCGTGCGCACGGCGGACGCCCGTCGGGGCGCCCAGCGCACCCGCCGGTCGGCACGAGTAGATAAGGTTCGAGCATGACGCCCGACCCGGTCTCCTTCGACGTGCTCGACCGCGCCTCCGGAGTCCTGCTCGGGCAGGCGTGCGGAGACGCGCTCGGTGTCCCCTACGAGTTCGACTACCCGCCCGAGGGCGAGGCGGAGATGCGTGGCGGCGGCCTCGGCCCCTACGCACCCGGCGAGTGGAGCGACGACACCCAGATGGCGATCTGCGTGGCGCGCGTGAGCGAGCGCGGCGGCGCCCTCGACACCGAGGCGGAGCTCGACGAGATCGCCGCGGCCTTCGAAGAGTGGTTCGCGCGCGGCGCGACAGACGTCGGCGCCCAGACCCGCACGGTCCTCGGCGACGCCGCACGGATGCAGGGGTCGCCGTCGGCGCGGCTCGTGGCCGCCTCGGAGCAGCTGCACACCCGGACGGGCAAGACCGCCGGCAACGGTGCGCTCATGCGCACGGGCGTCGTCGGGCTCGTCGCGCTGACCGACCGCGAGGCGACGGCGCGCGCGGCGACGGCTGTCGCGCGCCTCACGCACGCAGACCCGCTCGCGGCCGAGTCGTGCGTCCTGTGGTCCGAGGCGATCCGGGTCGCCGTCACCGAGGAGCGCCTCGACCTACGGTCCGGGCTCGACCTGCTGCCCGAGGACAGGCGCGACCGCTGGGCCGCGTGGATCACGGACGCCGAGTCCGAGCGTCCCGTCGCCGACCTGCAGAACAACGGGTTCACGGTCACGGCCTTCCAGGCGGCGTGGCACGCGATCTTCCGCTCGCCGTTCTTCTCGGCAGGCCAGATCACCGAGTACGACCACATGGTGTCCCACCTGCCCGACGCCCTGCACCGCGCCGTGCGCATCGGCGGGGACACGGACACCGTCGCGGCGATCGCCGGGGCGCTGCTCGGCGCGCGGCACGGCACGCGGTACATCCCGCGCGAGTGGGCCTTCGCCGTGCACGGCTGGCCCGGGGTCCGCGGCATCGACGTGTCCCGGATGGGCCGCCGCACGGCCCAGCACGGGCTGTTCGAGGCGGCGTCGACGGAGACCGAGACCGCCGAGGTGGCCCTCACGACCCCCGAGACCGGCCAGACCTGCCCGGTGTGCGGGACGGTCAACCGGCAGCTCGAGCGCTACCCCGACCAGGTGTGCCTGTGGTGCGTGGCGTGGGCGACCGACGAGACCGGGCGCGGCGTGCTGCTGTTCAACGCGAGCTTCTCGGGCGGCCTCGACGCCCAGTACGACGACGGCACCCCCGCGACACCCGCGGCACGGTCCGGTCGCATCCTCATCGGCGGGCGTCGCTACTACGCCCAGGAGGCCCGCTTCGGCGGGATCGTGGTCCTGCCGGCGGACTGAGCAGGCCTCTGCGCAGGCAAGTCTTCCGTCCGCGCTCGGACGAGCGGGGCCCGTCGAGCGCGGGCTCCGCCGAGTGCGGACCCCGTCGAGTGCGCTCCCCTGCAACCCGCCACCGGGCATCCGTGCCCCACGCGCCTGCGCCCTCTCGACCGCACCCCGGGTCGAGGGACGCCTATCGGCAGGTCAGGGCACCCCCATGAGGGTTCCATCAGAGTTTCACCCGGGTTAACCCTGGGTCCACAGCCAACGCACAGGGTTGTCGGTGTCCGCTCCTGATGAGTACCTCACCAAGGAAGAGTCCATGACTTCACGCGTTCCCTCCGCCTGGCTGAAGGTCGCCGGCACCGGCGCCCTCGCCGGTTCCCTCGCGCTCGGGGCATCGACGCCCGCGCTCGCCACCGACGGCGCCCCCGCCGGACCGAAGAACATCATCGTCCTGATCGGCGACGGGATGGGCTACAACCACATCGACGCCACGAGCCTGTACCAGCACGGCACCACGAACCACCAGGTCGCTGTCGACCCCGCCGCCGGGACCGTCGAGCACGTCCCGGGCACACCGTCCCAGGTGTTCCAGTCCTTCCCCGTGCAGGTCGCCATGTCGACCTACTCCGCCAACGGCCGCGCCGGGTACGACCCCACCAAGGCGTGGGCCGACTTCACGTGGATCGCCGAGGGCGCGACCGACTCGGCAGCCGCCGGGACCGCGCTGGCGACAGGCGTCAAGACGAACAACGGGATCCTCGGCGTCGACCCCGCAGGCAACGTCGTCAAGAACGTCGCCGAGCGCGCCGCCGAGCTCGACAAGGCGACGGGTGTGGTCACCTCGGTCCCCTTCAACCACGCGACCCCGGCCGCCTGGGGCGCGCACAACGCGAGCCGCAACGACTCGACGGGCATCTCGACCGAGATGATCGACGGCCCCCTCGACGTCATCATGGGCGCCGGGCACCCAGGCTACGACGACGACCACCAGCCCCGCGACGCCGACTACTCGCTCATCAGCGAGGGCGACTTCCAGCGCCTGCAGGACGGCCAGACCTCTCGCACCTTCGTCGAGGACCGCGCAGACTTCGAGGCGCTCGCCACGACCGAGGGCGGACCGACCCAGGTGTTCGGTCTCGCGCAGGTCGCCAACACGCTCCAGCAGGGCCGCTCGGGCGACTCCGAGGGCCAGCTGCCCTTCACCGTCGCGCAGAACGACGTCCCCTCGCTCGAGACTATGACCAAGGGCGCGCTCAACGCCCTCGAGCAGGACGAGGACGGTCTGTTCCTCATGGTCGAGGGCGGCGCGATCGACTGGACCGGCCACGCGAACGAGACCACCCGCAACATCGAGGAGACCGTCGACTTCAACGCCTCCGTCGAGGCCGTCGTCGAGTGGGTCGAGACCGAGTCCAGCTGGGACGAGACCCTCGTGATCGTCACGGCCGACCACGAGACCGGCTACCTCGACGGGTCGTCCTCCGACCCGACATGGACGCCGATCACCGGTGAGAAGGGCCAGCTGCCCGACCAGAAGTGGTTCTCCGGCAACCACACCAACCAGCTCGTGCCGCTCTTCGCCAAGGGCGCAGGCTCTGACCTCCTCGGCTCCTACGCGGTCGGCTCCGACCCGGTCCGCGGCGCGTACCTCGACAACGTCGACGTCGCCCGGGTGGCCTTCGAGTCCTGGGGCCGGGAGGACGCCCCCGAGCAGGAGGGCATCGAGATCCAGGCGAAGGTCCCCGAGATCGGCGAGGCCGAGGGCAACCTCACCCTCACGGTCGCGGACGGCGTCGTCGCGCTCGACGGTGGCAAGAACATCGGTGACAGGCTCCGGTTCCTCGGTCAGCTGCCGACGGTCTCGGTGACCGACTCCCGCTCGAACGCCGTCGCGGGGACGGGGGGCTGGACGGTCTCCGGGCAGGCCACCGACCTGAGCTCGCAGGGCCGGACCATCCGCGCCCAGCACCTCGGCTGGACCCCGAGCACCGCCGCCGCGAAGCCCGGCGTCACGCTCGGCTCCCCGGTGCGCACGGTCATGGGCGAGGGCACGGGCCTCGGCGCCCCCGCGACCCTCGCGACAGCGAGCACCGAGGGACGCCTCGGCACCACGGACCTGGGGGCCGAGATCGGCCTCGAGGTCCCCGTCGACACCCGCGCCGGCGAGTACACGGGCGCGCTGAGCGTCTCACTCTTCCCGGTCGACTGACCCTGGTGAGGTGCCGGTCGGTCCGCGCGACCGGCCGGCACCTCGCGTCGTCGGGACGCCCCGACCCCTCGATCCCCCTCGCCCGTGGCGCGTCGGACGACGCAGCCCGACCCTCACCCTCGGACGTGCCCCATGACCTCTCGGCTCTCTCGTGCCACCCACCTGCTCGTCTCGACCGCTGTCGCGGCAGTCGTCGTCACCGGAGTCGTCGCGCTGCCTGCGGCGGGCGTGGCACCCGCCGGACCGGCGCTCTCGACTCTCCCCGCGACGGCGCTCCCCGCGGCACCCACCGGGTCGGCACTCTCTGCTCTCGCAGCCACGTCGCTCCCCTCGACGACCGACGACGCTGCCGGCTCGACCACCTGGACAGTCGAGCCCGCGACGGCCGACGGCCCGGACGGGCGCGTCTCGCACCGCATCGACGCGGGGCCTGGACAGACCGTCGCCGACCACGTCGCCGTCACCAACTTCTCGGCGCACCCCGCGACCTTCGAGCTGTACGCGAGCGACGGGCTGGTCACAGCCGACGGCCAGTTCGACCTGCTGCCCGCCGGGACCACCCCGACAGACTCGGGCGCCTGGGTCGCGCTCGGCGAGGGCGGGGTCCCCGCCGCCGAGGGATCGACGCCTCTGCGCGTCGAGGTCGGGCCCGAGGCGACGGTGAACGTCCCCTTCACGCTCACGGTCCCCGCCGACGCGACACCCGGCGACCACCCCGCCGGGATCGTCGCAGCGCTCGTGCCTGCCGCGGGCGAGCAGCAGGTCAGCTTCGACGCGCGCGTCGGCGTGCGCCTGCACCTGCGGGTCGCGGGGGACGTCCTGCCCACGCTCTCGGTGTCCGACGTGCAGGCGACGTACACGTCCTCGTGGAACCCCTTCGCCGCCGGTGCGGTCGAGGTCGACTACACGGTGACGAACGAGGGCAACGTGCGGCTCGGCTCCGGGACGGCTGTGGAGGCATCGGGCCCCTTCGGCTGGGGCGAGGCCTCGGCCGAGGGCACCCCGCAGCGCGAGCTGCTGCCCGGCCAGAGCGCCACGTCGACCGTCGTGCTCGACGGGACGTGGCCGCTCGGCCGGATGTCCGGTGACGTCACGGTGATCCCGGTGGTCGTCGGTGACGACGTGGTCGAGGTCGAGGTGCAGCAGGTCTCCGTGGGCTGGTCCGCGTGGGCCGTGCCGTGGGCTCAGCTCGCGCTCGTGGTCCTCGCGGTCGCCCTGGTGCTGCTCGCCCGCCGGAGCCACCGCCGCCGCGAGGCGGCGACCCAGCGCCGCATCGACGCAGCCGTCGCCGCCCGCGAGCGCGAGACTGTCGACGCCTGACGGTCTTCAGAAATTCAGCGCGTAGACCTTTCCATCTTTCCTGCTCAGACGAATAGAGTGACGTCCGGCAACCGCCACACACTTTCCTGCAGGGGGAATAATGATTGAAGACGAAACGACATCGGCCAGCTTTTCTGACGGTCTTGTCAGCCGACGTTCCGCGCTCCGTGGCGCTGGCGTGATCGCTGCCGCGCTCGCGCTCGGGACAGCATCGACGCAGGCCGCGGTGGCCGCGGTGCCCGCCCGTGCGGAGCAGTTCGTCGCACTCTGCGAGTCGCAGAAGGGGAAGAAATACGTCTGGGGCGCGGCAGGACCAGATTCATTCGACTGCTCTGGCCTGATCTACTGGGCGCTCGCCCAGATGGGGATTCCGTCCGTCCACCAGTCCGCGTCACTCATCAACGCGACCTCGAGGATCACGACAGCGCAGGGCGCCACCACCCGAGGTGCGCTCCTCTACCGTCCGGGCCACATCGCCGTCTCGCTCGGTGACGGGCGGACCATCGAAGCCATGAACCCCGCCAACGGCGTGAGGTACGGCTCCGCGACCCCCTCGTCGTGGACAGCAGCCGGCATCATCCCGCAGCTCGCGGCCGCTCCCGCCCCGAACCCGCCCGCCGTCCCTCCCCGGATCGCCGTGCTGGGCGGGGACGGGCAGGCTGTGGTCAAGGAGGGCAACCTCTGGGAGTCCTGGCAGAACATGGGCATCGCGGGCAAGCAGGTGATCGTCGAGGGCTGGCGGACCGGTGTCCTGACTGCTGACGGGGTCCTCTACGTCAAGGAGGGTGCTCTCAACGCGCAGTGGTCTGTCCTGTTCCGCGGCGCGACCTCCTTCGCGATGTCCGGCCAGCGGGTCGGCGTGATCGACACCGCCGGGACCGCCTGGGTCAAGGAGGGTGCTCTCAACGCGGGTTGGACCAACATGTCTGGGGCGGTCACCCAGATCGCTCTCGACGGCGATCGTGTCGCGATCCTCGGCTCGAACGGCGTGGCCTCCATCAAGGAGGGGAGCCTGCTCTCCGACTGGGTCGCGCAGTACAACGCCGCGAAGAGCATCGCCCTGGGCGGGACTCGCATCGGCGTCATCACGAGCACCAACGCCGCTCTCGTCAAGGAGGGCAACCTCTGGGAGTCGTGGACCGAGGTGGCAGGCGACGTCGCCGTGCTGACTCTCACGCCGGACCGGGTCGGGATCGTCGGACGGAACGGCGTCGCCTCGATCAAGGAGGGTGGCCTGAGCACGGGCTGGCTGGGGCAGACCCCCGGCAACACCACGGACATCAGGCTCGTCCGGAACCGGATCGGTGTGCGCCTGACCGACGGGAGCATCTTCGTCAAGGAGGGCACTCCCTACGAGGCGTGGGTAGGACAGCTCGCAGGCAAGTCCGTCAGCCTGAGCTGAGGCCCCGGACGTCCGAGACGACGGCGCGCTGCCCCTCAGGTCGATGGGCAGGGCGTCGTCGTCCGGCGCGGAGTCACCGATCACCCGGTGCACGAACCGAGGTCGTCCGTCGACCGCCGAAGTCGCACGTCAACCGCCGAGGTCGCACGTCGACCGTCGAGGTCGCACGGACACGCCAGAAGGGCCCCGCCTTTAAGGTCGTCTGGCGTGTTCGTACGACCTCGTGGCAGGGCGTACGACCTCGTGGCAGGGCGTACGACCTCGTGGCAGGGCGTACGACCTCGTGGCAGGGCGTGCGACCTCGTTCCCTGGCGTGCGACGTGGTGCGGCGAGAGTGCGGGACGGGAACCGGTCGGTCAGGCCCTGTAGCGGCCGGGGCGGTGGTTCATGGCGAGGATGACGTTGAGGACCACGACGCCGAGGACCGAGGCCAGGACTGTCGGGACGTCGGCGACGAAGAGCGCGCAGAGGACGATCACGGCGTCGAAGCACAGCTGGACGACGCCTGCGCTGACGCCGAAGCGGTCTTGCAGGTAGAACACGAAGATCCCCAGCCCGCCCGCGCTCGCCCCGTGGCGGAACAGCGCGAGGAAGGCCAGCCCCATGAACATGCCGCCGAGCGCGCAGGCGTAGAACGGCGTGATGTGCTCGATCGTGATGTTCGCGGCGTGGAAGCTGGTGAGCACGGAGATGAGCCCGACGACGGCGAAGGTCTTGATGGTGAAGGGCCAGCCCATCCTCACGATCGCGAGGGCGTAGAACGGCAGGTTGATGAGGAAGAACACGAGGCCGAAGGGCCAGCCCGTCGAGTAGTTGACGAGGAAGGCGATCCCCGCGATCCCGCCCGACACCCCGCCGACGTCTTTGAGCAGCATGAGCCCGAAGGACAGCGCCAGAGAGCCGATGAGCAGGGCCACGACGTCTTCGACCAGGCGGTGCGGCCGGGTGACGAGGTCCGCGACGGGGTCGGGG
Source organism: Sanguibacter biliveldensis (assembly GCF_033798665.1). Taxonomy (NCBI): domain Bacteria; kingdom Bacillati; phylum Actinomycetota; class Actinomycetes; order Micrococcales; family Sanguibacteraceae; genus Sanguibacter; species Sanguibacter biliveldensis. Next base: position 371,571 of record NZ_CP138359.1, on the reverse strand, counting down.
ACGGGTGCGCCGTCGTGGACGGGGGCGGCGGCCCCGTCGGGTGCGGCAGGCCCGTCGGGAGCGGCGGGCGCCCAGGGACCGTTGGCGGGGGCTGCGGAGAGCGGCGTGTCTCCCGTCGTCGGTCTCGGTGTGGGCGCGGCGGCGGAGGGCGTGCTCTCGTCTGTCACGGGTGCAGCGTGCGCGCCCCCGGCCGTGCACGCCACCCCGTGCACGCCTGCTGGTCGATCTGTGCTCGCGATGCGGACAGACCGTCACCTCCCGTGGGCGGCAGCGGCTCGGAGGATCGCACTCCGTCTCGCCCACGAGGCTGACGGCGGTGCAGGGCCTGGACGGCTGCCTTCCGTGGTCCGTACCGACGTTTCACCCGCGCAGACCTCTCACGTGATGCCGGTGACACTCTGTCATGTCGAGTTCGCAGGGTGTCCGGAGGCGTCGTAGCGTAAGAGACGACGCCCGCCGCAGCGGGACGCCTCGACCCCCCGGAGGAGAGCTCGTGCCGCAGACCACCCAGGCCCCGCACGTCGTCGTGGTCGGAGGTGGCTTCGCTGGCATCGCCGCCGTCAGGGCGTTCGCCGGCGCGAACGTCCGCGTCACCCTCCTCGACCGTCGCGTCTACAACACCTTCCAGCCCCTGCTCTACCAGGTGGCCACCGGCGGCCTGAACCCCGGGGACGTCACCTATTTCCTCCGCGGCCTCCGCCTGGGTCAGAAGAACGTCCGGGTGGTCCACGAGCACCTGGCGAGCATCGACCACGCGAACAAGCGCATCCGTCTGCTCAACGACGAGTACATGGACTTCGACTACCTGGTGCTCGCCAACGGCGTGACGACCAACTTCTTCGGCACCCCCGGTGCGAAGGAGAACGCCTTCCCCATGTACTCGCGCAGCCAGGCCGTCAAGATCCGCGACGCGCTCTTCGTCCGCCTCGAAGAGGCCGCGCACACCCCGGGCACGGACGACGGTCTCCGCGTGGTCGTCGTCGGCGGTGGCGCGACGGGTGTCGAGGTCGCCGGGGCCTTCGCCGAGCTGCGCAACGCAGGTCTGCGGCCTGCCTACCCGGAGATCCGCGGCGACGCCTTCGAGGTGACGATCGTCCAGCGCGGCACCGAGGTGCTCAAGTCGTTCCCGAAGCGTCTGCGGGAGTACACGGTCTCCGAGCTCGAGCGTCGCAACGTCAAGCTCCACCTGGGCGCAGGGGTCGCCGAGGTCCTCGCCGACGGGGTCGTGCTCACCGACGGCACCAAGCTCCACTCAGACCTGACCATCTGGTCGACGGGTGTGCGCCCGCACGAGGAGGTCGACGCCTGGGACCTCCCGCGCGGCGCTGGTGACCGCGTGGTCGTGGGCCGCGACCTCCAGGTCGACGGACGGCCCGGGGTCTTCGCCGTGGGCGACATCGCGATCACGCCCGACGACCTGCCGCAGCTCGCGCAGCCCGCCATCCAGTCCGGGACGCAGGCCGCCAAGAACATCCTCGCGCTCATCGACGGCAGGCCGATGAAGCACCTGAGGTACTTCGACAAGGGCACGATGGCCGTGATCGGGCGCCGCGCTGCGATCGCCGACATCCTCGGCAAGGTGCAGCTGACCCGCGGGACGGCATGGCTCGCGTGGCTGTTCGTGCACATCATGGGTCTCATCGGGCCGCGCAACCGCCTCACGACGCTCGCCGGGATCGTCACGCGGTACGGGTTCCCCTTCCACCGCAAGCAGATCCCGATCGTCGGCGACGTGCCGACCATCCGCCCCTCGCGCGAGGACCGCGAGAGCACGGGTCGGGGCGAGCCCTCCGAGGAGCGCGAGACGCCGCCGGCCGAGCCGTCGCGAGACTGAGGCGTCGCCAGACCGTCGTCAGGTCGCCGTGGCATACTCGGCAGCCGGACGAGGCTGCCACGCGGAGGAGCACCCCAGGTGAGACACCAGAAGACCCGTGAGCGCACAGCGCCCGGCGAGCGCAGCCGCGGTGGCGTCGGTTCCGCGATCCTCGGCGGCGTCGGCGAGCTCCTCATCACCGCTGGTCTGGTCATCGGGCTCTTCGTCGTGTGGCAGCTGTGGTGGACGAGCGTCGAGGCGAACAACGAGGCCGCCCAGCTGGTCGAAGAGTTCCAGGACACGCTGCCGCCCGCTCCACAGGTGAAGGCCGAGCTGCGGACCGACGACCCTCCGGTGCCCGCCAAGGCCGCCTACGGGGAGACGACGGGGGTGCTGATCGTCCCCAGCTGGTACGGCAAGACGAACAACACCATGCCGATCGTCGAGGGGACCTCGCTCGAGCTCCTCGACCGTGCGACGGCTGGTCACTACGAGCACACGCAGCAGGTCGGCGAGGTGGGCAACTTCGCGCTCGCCGGGCACCGCCGGACCTACGGCAACTCCTTCAGGTACGTCAACGAGCTGGTCGAGGGTGACCAGGTGATCGTCGAGACCGCCGAGGCCTGGTACGTCTACGAGGTGACGTCCCACGAGATCGTGCTGCCGAGCGCCATCGAGGTCACCGCGCCTGTGCCGAACCAGCCGGGCGTCGCGCCGACCGAGCGGATGCTCACGCTGACCACCTGCCACTCACTCTCGCTCGGCGAGTACGGGAACGACCACCGCTGGATCACCTACGCGAAGTTCGTCGGCTGGATGCCTCGCGCCGACGGCATGCCCGAGCAGGTCCTCGAGAACCCAGGAGTCGTCTGATGTACCCGTGGATCTTCCGGCACCTGCCCGGACCGCTGCCCGTGCGGATCCTGCTCGCGCTCGTGCTGATCGCGGCTGTCGTCGCCGCGCTGTTCGTCTGGGTCTTCCCCTGGGCCGCCGAGAACATCGACTTCTTGTCCCGCGACCCCGGGATCAGCTGACCGACCTGGGTCAGAGGCCGTGGCGGCGGTCTCCGGCGACGGCCAGGGCGACCTCGGACTCCATCGCTGCGGAGAACGGGGCGCGGCGCTCGGCGACAGCGCGGGCGAGGTCGGCTACGGCGAGGTCGCCGTTGACGGCTGCCCCTGCCATGACTCCCGAGGCTGCGGCGGCCGCGACCATCGCCATGAGGTCACCCGAGTTGCCTGCGACCCAGACACCGGGGACGGCCGTCGCCCCGCGGGGGTCGGCGACGATCTGCTCGCCGAAGGGCGAGAGGGTCTTCTCCCCGCCGAGAGCCTCGTAGAGCTCGGTCCGGGCGACGAACCTCGGTCCGACCGCCACGGCGTCGACCGCGAAGGACCGACCTCCCTCGACCTCGACGGCGCGCACCTGCGTCCCGTCCACCACCAGCCGCTCGACCCGCGGCGTCACGACCCGTACCCCGAGGGCCGCGAGCTGATCCCACTGCTCCTCGGTCGGCTCGGGGGCGTCGTGCAGGAACAGCGTGACGTCGTCGCTCAGCTGACGGAACAGCATCACCTGGTGCAGGGCGTTCTCGGAGGTGGCGAGCACGGCGATGCGCTGGTCCCGGACCTCCCAGCCGTGGCAGTACGGGCAGTGGAGCACGGTGTGCCCCCAGGCCTGCGCGACACCGGGGACGTCGGGCAGCTCGTCGACGAGGCCGGTCGCGAGGATCACGCGGCGCGCGGTCACCTGCTGGGTGGTGCTGGCGACCGGCGCGCCGTCGATCTCGAGCGTGAAGCTGTCGACCACGCCCGACGCGCCCGTCACACGACCGCTGACGAGGCGGACACCGTAGGCCTCGGCCTCAGCACGGCCGCGAGCCAGCAGCTCGAGGGGCGAGATGCCCTCCTGGCCGAGCACGTTGTGCGCACCCTCGGCCGGGGCGTTGCGCGGCTCGCCCGCGTCGACGAGGACGACGCTGCGGCGTGAGCGGCCGAGCGAGATCGCGGCAGCCAGACCTGCGGCGCCACCCCCGACCACGACGACATCTGCGGTCAGGGTGGTGCTCGGGTCGGCTGTCGACGATGCGGCAGTCAGGTCGGCGGTCATCGGTCTGCTCCTTCGCGGTCTGTCACGGGGTGGTCCACGGAGACGTTCGGGGCGCCGGCATCAGCGGCGGCACGCCCGGTCTGCTCCCCCTCGCCGGGCGGACGGACCTCGTCGAGCGGTCGCACGGCGACCCAGACGACGCGGCCCGAGACTGTCCGCACCTCCGAGGTCCCGGCGCCCAGCGCGAGGATCACGGCGTCGAGCGCAGCGAGATCGTCTGCGGAGAGGTCGTCGGCGATCCTGTCGCGGTTCCTCGACAGCTGGATCGCGAGGTACCGCGCGCCCTCTGCCGTGGTTGCGGACGCCTCGAAGGACATCTCGTGGCGCTCGACGGGGGCGAAGCACGCCTCGCCGAGCGCGGTGGTCCACTCGGCGGTCACGGGGTAGCCGTGCGCGGCGAGCGCGGCCGTCACGCGGTCACCGAGACCGTCGCGTGCCGAGCCGAGGTCGCTCGGCTCGAAGCGGGCGCCACTCATCTCCGTCACGATCAGCACTCCTCCAGGACGCAGTGCGCCATAGGCCTGGCGCAGCACGCGCGCGGGTTCTCTCACGTGGTGCAGCGAGAGCGCGGCCCACGCGAGGTCGACCTGCTCGGGCAGCACGGCAGGCCAGTCCCCGTCGAGGTCGGTGAGGTGGGTGGTCACACGGTCGCCGACTCCGGCTGTCGCGGCGCTCGCCGTGAGGTGGTCGAGCATCGAGGCCGTCGCGTCGAGGCTGTGGACGTGGGCCTGCGGGAAGCGGCCCGCGAGCGCGAGGGTGCCTGTGCCGGTCCCTGCACCGAGGTCGACGATGCTGCGAGGCTCGGTACCGAGGACGGCCGCCGCGGCGTCGAGAGCGTCGGCGAGGACCGTGGCTCCGAGGGCCGCGTCGAGGTCGAGGAGCTCAGCCATGTCCGAGTCGCCTTCAGGTGCGGGGCCGTGGCCGGGGCGGTCGGCGTGGATATGAGCAGCGTGGGCATGGGCGCCGTGGGCCACGTGAGCGCTGGCGTCGTGCGCGCTGCCAGCACTGCCGTGGTCTTCCGCGCTGCCGCCGGTGAGTCCGGCGGGGCCCGAGCCGTGCGAGGTGTGATCGGTGTGCGTCATGCCCTCCACGCTAGACGAGAGATGCGCGAGAGACATAGGCTCTTGCGTATGACGCAAGAACTGCTCGACGACATCGTCCGCCAGCGCATCCGCGGTCTCCGCCTGGCGAGGGGGTGGACCCTCGACGCGCTCGCCTCGCGCTGCTTCCTCTCCGCGTCGACACTGAGCCGCATCGAGACCGGTCACCGACGCATCGCCCTCGACCAGCTCGTCCCGATCGCACAGGCGCTCGGGACCACCCTCGACCAGCTGGTCGAGCCCGAGGGCGACGAAGACGTCGTCATCCGTCCCGAGCCCGAGTCGATGACGGGGTCGACCGTGTGGTTGCTGTCCCGCGAGCGCGACCGCCGCGGCGTGACCATCGCGAAGTTGCGCATCACCCCCGAGCGCGAGTGGCGCGAGGGCCAGGTGCACCCGGGCTACGAGTGGTTCACGGTCCTCAGCGGGGTCGTCCGCCTGACCCTCGGCGAGCGCACGATCTTGGTGCGCGAGGGGCAGGCCGCAGAGTTCTCGACCATGACCCCGCACGTCATCCAGGCCCACGAGGGCCCCGTCGAGATCCTCACGATCTTCGACCACGACGGCGAGCGCGCCCACCTGCCGGGGCACCGTCACGAGAAGTGAGGCGTCGCGCCGCGGGCCTCGCTAGGCTGCCCGAGACGAAGGTCCGGCGCGAGACCTGCACCTCGCCCCGGAGCTACCTGAGCCCCCGAGGAGACGCATGAGCATCGAGATCGGCCCGACCGACTGGCAGATGACCGGCACCATCGGCGTCGACGTCAAGGGTGACGTCTGGCCCTGCGTCGAGATCCCTGGGTCCGCCGAGGCCTTCGGCACCGGGAAGTCCGTCAAGGTCGTCGCGACGGTCGACGGTCAGCCCTGGAGCGGCGGCCTGCTGCCGACCGGCACGGGCGGGCACATGCTCTCGCTCAACGCGAAGGTGCGCAAGAAGCTGGGTAAGGACGTGGGCGACGAGGTGACTGTGCGGATCACCGAGCGACTCACCTGAGGCACACCAGCAGTCACCGCACGCTCTCGAGGCTACGGGCGTGCGTCCCGCAGCGACGTGATGCTGCGCGCCAGCAGGTCGGCGAAGACCGCCTGCTCGGTCTCGTCCATCCCGGACTTCATGCGGTCTTCGACCCCGCGCACGGCGGCGCTGGCCGTCGCGAGCTGGCGTCGACCGGCGTCGGTCAGCTCGGTCGGCAGCACGCGACCCGTCGTGGCCTGCTCGGCTCGGGTGACGAGGCCGTCGCGCTCGAGCGCCTGCAGCAGCACGTTCATCGACTGACGCGTCACGAAGGTCCCGCGGGCCAGGTCGGAGCTGGACAACCCCGGCCGCTGCGCGAGGAGCTCGAGGCAGGAGTAGTGGGTGATCGTCATGCCCAGAGGTCGGAGCACAGCCTCCATCGCGCTACGGAGGGCACTCGACGCCTCTTTGAGCAGATAGCCGACAGAGGTCTCGAGGTGGATACCGGGCCCGTCTTGACTCATGTCAGTAGTCTGACATAGGTTCGCTGGTGTCAGATAACTGACACCCACTCGCCAGCTCGTCCGACGGAGGCGCACCATGACCGCAGCAGCATCAGGCCCAGGATTCATCTCGCTCCAGGTCCGTGACTACGACGCCTCCGCGGCGTTCTACGAGTCCTATCTCGGTCTCACCCGCCAGCCCGGACCGCCCCACGCCGTCGTCTTCGACACGAAGCCCGCGTCCTTCGCCGTGCGCTCACCCCTGCCGGGGGTCGACCTCGACGCCGTCGCCCAGCCCGGCGTCGGTGTGGGGATCTGGCTGCACGCCGCCGACGCGCAGGGCATCCACGACCGCATGGTCGCCGACGGCATCATCATCACGTCGGCCCCCGTCGACGGGCCCTTCGGCCGCACCTTCACCTTCGCCGACCCCGACGGCTACCAGATCACCCTGCACAGCCGCGCCTGAGCCCGCGGCACCAGCGGTCGCGGCGCGGGCGGGTTTCGCTCAGACTCGACGAGGAACGCACCGCACGTGACCTCGAGAGGCGAGCACCATGACCCGCATCGGCATCATCCTGGGCAGCACCCGACCCAACCGCAACGGCGAGCAGGTAGCCCGGTGGGTCCTCGACATCGCCTCGCAGCGCGAGGGCGTCGACTACGAGCTCGTCGACCTCCGCGACTTCCCGCTCCCCCACCTCGACGAGCCCGTCCCGCCGTCCATGGGCGAGCACACCCAGGAGCACACCAAGCAGTGGGCCGCGAAGATCGCGTCATTCGACGGGTACGTGATCGTCACCCCCGAGTACAACCACTCCACCTCCGGGGTGCTCAAGAACGCGATCGACTACCTGTTCCACGAGTGGCACGACAAGGCCGTGGGCTTCGTGTCCTACGGCTCGGTGGGCGGTGCCCGCGCCGTCGAGCACCTGCGGCTCATCGCCGGAGAGCTGAAGATGGCCGACGTCCGCCAGCAGGTCACCCTGCCGCTCGCGTCGGAGTTCAAGGACTACTCGGAGTTCACGCCCTCCGACGCGTCGGTCGACGCCCTCGGCACGCTCCTCGACCAGGTGACCGCCTGGAGCGAGGCGCTCGCACCGCTACGCGCCCAGGCCTGACGGAGGGCCCCGACGCCCGGCTCCGGGCTACGGACTCCGGGTCCTGACTCCCATCGACCGGGCTCCGGGCTCCGGGCTCCGGCAAGCCCGGCTCCCACCAGCACGCAGCACCACCACGACGAGGCCGGGCATCACCCTGGGGACAACTCCCCAGGGTGGTGCCCGGCCTCGACCCGTAGGCTCGTGACGTGCTCAGACTGATCGCCTTCGCTGCCCTCGGTGCTCTCCTCGGAGGGGTGGTCGTCGCGATCGTCGGCCCGCCCGGGGCGGGGATCGCGATCGCCGGGGTCTCCTTCACGGTGCTGGTCTTCGCGACGGTCATGACCCGGGTCGCCGGGTCGCTCGGCGGCAGCGTCGCGGCCTCGCCGAAGGCCGTGCAGCAGGCGCGCGACGTACGACGTCTCGGCCTCGCCCGCGTCGACGCGCTGCGCCAGACCGGGACGCAGATCAACGACCAGCCGCTCTGCGACATCGACGTCACCGTGCAACCGCTCACCGGCTCTGCCTTCGCGACGACAGTGCGGACCGTCGTGCCGCTCACCGCCGTCCCGAGGTTCCAGCCCGGCGCAGAGCTCGAGGTCGCGATCCTCCTCGACGGCGGTCCAGAGGTCGCCTTCGTCGACGGTGAGCTCTCGCCGCGGGACCGCGAACGGCTCACCGTCCCCTCGCGCAGGTCCGTCCCGGTCCTCAAGGTCGAGCCGCACACCCGCGTCGTCGACGGCCGTCGCAAGGGGCCGATCCTCGGCGTCGGGCCGAAGGGCCGTCCGGTGCGCCTGGTCCTCTTCGCCCTCGTCGCCGTCGCCGCCGCGGCCGCCGTCGTGGCCCCGTACCGCGTCGCCGTCGCGCAGACCGTCGACGCGATCCAGGACGGGCACCTGCGGCCCGATATGCGCCACCCCGACCTCGTCGCCCAGGCCCGGGAGGCCCTCGTCGAGGAGATCGGCCACGACCAGGTGACGTCGATCGTCGTGACCAAGGACTTCGTGACCGTCGACGCACCGCTGCGCGCCGGCGAGACTGCCACAGATCGCTGGACGTACCGCGGCGGACGGGTCAGCAACGAGGGCGCCGCGACCATCCAGCCCGGTCTCGCGGAGGAGCAGTACGCCTGGTCCGACGTCGCCCTCGACCAGGTGTGGGGCCTCATGGAGACCTCCGCCGCGGAGGTCGGCCTGCCCGTCGGCGACGCGAGCTTCTCGGTCCGCCGCTCCGCCGACGGTGACATCGACAGCGAGACCTTCGCCGAGGCTGTCGGCCCACCGGTCATCACCTTCAGCATCGGCGACGACTACGGCAGCACGTCGTTCCGGTTCGCCGCAGACGGTACGGCGATCGAGGACTAGGTCACGACCACGGCCCAGCCGACAGGTCCGACCTGCCCGCGAGCTGCTCGCCGAGCTCGCTCGTGCGGTACAGGACCGACCGGCCGTGACGGGCCCGGGTCAGCAGACCGGTGTCGTGCATCACCCGCAGGTGCTGGTTCACGGCGCTCGGGCTCACGCCGTAGCGGGTGGCGAGCTCTGAGGACGACGCCGGCTCGTGCAGGGCGTCGAGCAGACCCGCGCGGGTCGCGCCGAGCAGGTCCGCGAGCGCTCCGCTGCCGCGCACGGGGGCCGGGTCCCAGAGCGTGGCTGCGCCGCGGACGGGGTAGATGACCGACGGGCGGTCGTCGTCGGTCACGGGTGACGACGCGCGCTGGGTGAAGAGGCTGGGGATGAGCGTGAGCCCCGCCCCGGCGACGTCGACAGTGCGGGTCCGCGGGTCGCGCAGCGCGATCGACACCGTGCGCCCGTCGAAGCTCACGGCAGGGGCGAGCCCGGCGAACATCCCGGCCAGGCCGGACCGTCCGATCTCGCGGCCACGGAACACGACGTCGGCCTCGAGGAGGGTCCGCATGCGGGTCCACGTCGACCTGAACGACACGCCCCAGTAGAGCCCGACGGCGTCGACCACGCGTTGCCGCACGTCCGCAGCTGGGCCTGTGAGCACCGCCGGGCGCACGTCGTGCACGGCGTCGAGGTCGTGGTCGAGGCGACCGAGGTCGATCTGGGCGAGCGCCGCGAGCTCGTCGTCGAAGCGGGTCAGCGGCGTGGTGGGGACGGGGTTGAGGAAATCGGGCACCCAGCTCCTGTCGTCCACGAGAGCCCTGAGCACCTCGAGCTCCGGGCTGGGGAGGTCGTCGACCACACGCTGGACCCAGCGCAGGTGCGCGGGGTAGAGCGCCGGGTCGCGCACGGCACGCAGAGACAGACCGGCCTCGTTGAGCGGGGAGAGCCCGAAGCGGATCTCGGAGAGGGCGGAGTCGGACAGCCTGTACTGGAGCATGAAGCCACAGTCTTCATCATTACGCGGACGTCGTCGACCACGATGAGATGTCTCCCATGCCCACCACCGATGCCCCGCGGGTCGAGCGCGCGCGGACCCGCCGTCTCGTCTCTGAGGTCTCCAGCACCTTCCGCCCAGCAGACCCCGTCGCCCGGGCCCTCACAGCGGCATCCTTGTCGCTGACCGTCGCCAACGGGATGTTCTACGCCGTGTCCGCGCTGCTGTTCACGCGGGCCATGGGCATCCCCGCCGTGACCGTCGGCATCGGGCTCACGGTGTCCGGGGCGGTCGGTGTGCTCACGTCGCTCGGCGCCGGGTACCTCGCGGACCGGGTCGGGGCGCTGCGCCTGCTCACCCTCTGCGTCGTGGCCCAGGGCCTCTCGCTCGCCTCCTTCTCGGTCGTCGACGGTGTCCCCGCCTTCGTGGCCGTCGCCTGCCTCGCGACGGGGGCACGCCAGGCCGGTGCGTCAGCCCGGTCGGCGCTCGTCGCGCGCTCGTTCACAGGCCCGTCCAGGGTCGAGATGCGAGCCCGGCTGCACGTGGTGGTCAACGTCGGGATCGGGCTCGGCACCTGCGTCGCCGCCGCGGCGCTGCTCGTCGACACCCCGGCCGCCTACAGGATCGCGGTCTTCGCGGTCGGGTGCGTGACCACGACGGGGGCGCTGCCGCTCGTCAGGCTCGCGCGCAGCACCGAGGCCGCGCGGCGCCTCGCCGAGCCGGCGGCGTCAGCGGGAGAGGAGACGGCGGGGCCGGAGATGGCATCGCAGGGCGCGACGGACGGGGCGGGCGGGCCGGCGGCGTCAGGCCCCAGGCCGGACGAGGCCACCCCGGCAGTCGGCCCCGGCCGGTCGCCGTTCCGCGACCCGCAGTACCTCGTCGTCGTCGGCCTGACGAGTGTGTTCGCCGTGCACTTCGGCCTGCAGACCGTCGGCCTGCCGCTGTGGATCGCCAGCCACACCGAGGTGCCCTCCGTGATGATCTCCGTGCTGCTCGTGCTCAACACCGTGCTGGTCGCGCTCTTCCAGGTGCGGTTCGCCCGGGGTGCGACCACGGTCCCGTCGGCCGCGCGCACCATGACGCGGGCCTGCGTGGTGCTCGCAGTCGCCTGCGGTCTCTACGCGGCGGCAGCGGTCGGCAACGTCGCCCTCGCGGTCACGGTGCTCGTCGTGGCGGCCCTCGTCCACGCCGCGGCAGAGCTGTGGGGTGAGGCCGGCTCGTGGACGCTGTCCTTCGACCTCGCCGACGAGCGCACCGCAGGCGCCTACCAGGGCCTGAGCACCATGGGCTACGCGGTCGCCACGATGATCGCGCCGCTGCTCGTCACCACGACGGTCATCAGCCACGGGCCGGCCGGCTGGGCGATGCTCGCCGGGCTGTTCGTGCTCGTCGGTCTCGCCTTCGCCCTCGGGGCGCGGCGGTGGGCGCCGCACCCCGCGGACCACGGGTAGCGGGCGCCGGGCGCTCGCCGGGACCGCACAGGTTCGCGGTCGGCGGCGCCTTCGCACCGAGCGACGAGGACCGTAACCTGAAGCCATGAAGCGCATCGGATTCTTGTCCTTCGGCCACTGGACCGACTCGCCGCACTCCCAGACCCGCTCGGCCTCCGACGTGCTGCTCCAGTCGATCGACCTTGCCGTCGCTGCGGAAGAGCTCGGCGCTGACGGCGCGTACTTCCGCGTGCACCACTTCGCGCGGCAGCTCGGCTCGCCGTTCCCGCTGCTCGCCGCCGTCGGCGCCCGCACCAGCCGGATCGAGATCGGCACGGGCGTGATCGACATGCGGTACGAGAACCCGCTGTACATGGCGGAGGACGCCGGTGCGGCCGACCTCATCTCGGGCGGCAGGCTGCAGCTCGGCATCAGCCGGGGATCACCCGAGCAGGTCCGCGAGGGCTACAGGTACTTCGGCCACGAGCCTGCCCCGCACGACCGCGACGGCGCCGACATGGCTCGCGAGCACACGGCGGCCTTCCTCCACGCGATCGGTGGCGAGGGCTTCGCCGAGCCGAGCCCCAACCCCATGTTCCCGAACGAGCCCGGGCTGCTGCGTATCGAGCCGCAGTCCCCCGGTCTGCGGGACCGCATCTGGTGGGGTGCCGGGTCGATGGCGACGGCCGAGTGGACCGCCGAGCAGGGCATGCACCTCATGAGCTCGACGCTGCTCTCCGAGCACACGGGCAAGCCCTTCCACGAGCTCCAGGCCGAGCAGATCGCCCGGTTCCGGGCCCGCTGGGCCGAGGTCGGGCACCCGGGTGAGCCGCGGGTGTCGGTCAGCCGGAGCATCTTCCCGCTCATGGACGACCGCGACCGTGCCTACTTCGGGCGCGACGCCGGCTCCAAGGACCAGGTCGGGTCGCTCGGCGGCACGCTCGCCACCTTCGGCAAGTCCTACGCAGCCGAGCCCGACATGCTCGTCGAGCAGCTGGCTGCTGACGACGCGATCACCGCGGCGGACACGCTCCTGCTGACCATCCCCAACCAGCTCGGCGTGGACTACTGCGCGCACGTGCTCGAGGGGCTGCTCGAGCACGTGGCACCGGGGTTGGGGTGGCGCTGACCTGACCGACCGGGCTCGTGCGTCGTGCTGTCACTGACAGCGCGACGCGCGAGCCCGGTCGAGCGGCACCTAAGTTGACAAAATGGGACAGGCGGGGCAGTCTTGATCTCGTTGTTCCCCGCCGTCTCCGGATTGGCGGGGTTTTTTTATCCCAAGGGAGGGTCCGTGCTGCGCGCCTCTGTGGTCGTCGAGCGCGACCGCCGGGCACGATTGCCGCCCGCACGACGACGGGTGGGGCTCATGATCGTCGCAGTCGCGATCATCGCCGCAGCGGGGTGGTTGATCGTCAGCCACCAGCAGTCGACGGCGGTTGCCGAGGCGCGCGAGCTGCGCGACCTGCGGGCCGCCGAGCTGACCACCGCTCACGACCAGCTCTCAGAGGACCTCGACACCGCCAGGAGCGTCCTGGCCAGCTCGGTCGGCATCGCCGAGGTGGGTCGCCTGAGCGACGGCCTCTCCGTCCAGGTCGACTCGATGTCGACCTACGAGATCCTCTACGCCGAGCCCTTCAAGAACCCCTCCGACAGCGACGTCGACGCTCTGCGGCGCCAGGCAGACCTGCTCACCAGGTACGTCGAGAACATCGAGGAGGGGCGACCCGGGCTCGTCGAGGCGACGACCGCGCTCGAGGAAGCACTCGGTGCGCCCGGGGTGTCCTGAAGACACCTTCACCTGCACCTTCACCTCACGAGTGCCTCCAGGCTGCCGATGTGACATCCAGTCTTGATCCACCCCCTGGAGGTCGTCATGAGCACGTCGCACGGTGCACGTCGGTGGTTCAACGACCGGAGCGTGATGACCCGCGTCTCCGCGATCGTGCTGGTCCTCGTCCTGGGGCTGGTCGTCGTCGCGGCGACCGCCCTCCAGGGCGCAGCGAAGATCTCGTCCCTGCGGGCCGAGGCCGACGCCGCTGTCGAGATCCAGGCCGAGGTCGAGGCCGGGCGCTACGGCATGCTGTGGGCGGCCGACTATCTGGCGATCATGGCGTGGTCGTCGCGCGTCGACGGCGGCGACGTGAGCGCCGCGGAGGACGGTGACAACATGACCGGCTACCAGCAGGGCATCACCGACTTCGAGGAGTCTGTGCTCACCCTCGACCCGTCGAGGCTCACCTCCGACGGGAGTGCCGCGGTCGCGGCGATCAACGACGGCTGGTCCACCTACGTCGACGCCGACCAGAAGATCTTCGACGCGTGGCGCGCGGGCGACCTCGACGCCGGTGACGCGATCTGGGTCGGCGAGCGCTGGGACGCGTACTTCGTGGTCTCCGGCGCGCTCGACGAGCTCCGCACAGCCGTCCAGACGCAGGTCGACGACCTCCGCGCCCAGGTCGCCGACCGCGAGTCCACCAACCGCTGGGTCACCCTCGCAGCGGTGACCCTCGCGATCATCATCGGTGCGGCCCTCGCCTGGGTCGTGGCCCGCGGGATCGTCCGACGCCTGCACGCCGTGCGCGACGCCCTGCGGGGCCTCGCCGACGGCGACCTCACCGTCCGCGTCGACGTCGACTCGGCCGACGAGACCGGTCAGATGGGTGAGGCGCTCAACGAGGCCGCCGGCAACGTCGCGGCCCTCGTGCGGGACATCTCCGCGACCACGACGGCCCTGACCAGCGCCAGCCAGGAGCTCGAGACCGTGTCCGCGGCTGTCGCGACAGCCTCCGACAGGGCGTCGCAGCAGGCCGACGAGGTCACCCGCGCCGCCGCTGGAGTCTCGGAGAACGTCTCGACCGTCGCCGCCGGCTCCTACGAGATGGAGACCTCGATCCGCGAGATCTCCCGCAACGCCAACCAGGCCGCCGAGGTCGCCGCGACGGCCGTGGGCGCCGCGCAGAAGACCGACACGGCCGTGGTGAGCCTCGCGGACTCGAGCACCGAGATCAGCAACGTGGTCCGGCTCATCACCGCGATCGCCGACCAGACGAACCTCCTGGCGCTCAACGCGACCATCGAGGCAGCCCGCGCCGGGGAGGCCGGCAAGGGCTTCGCCGTGGTCGCCGGGGAGGTCAAGGAGCTCGCGCAGGAGACCGCCCGGGCCACGGACGAGATCTCCCGGCGCGTCGACGCGATCCGCACCGACTCGCAGGGCGCAGCCGACGCCATCCGCGAGATCGGGCAGATCGTCGCATCGATCAACGACTACCAGATGTCCATCGCGTCGGCCGTCGAGGAGCAGACCGCGACCACCAACGAGTCAGGCCGCAACATCACCGAGGCCGCGAGCGGGTCGGAGCAGATCGCCGGGCACATCTCCGGCGTCGCCCAGTCGACAGGCGAGGTCGCCCGCGGGATCGCCCAGGCGCGGGAGAGCATCGAAGGCCTTGCGGCACTCGCTCAGGAGCTCAGCTCGCAGGTGGCGCGGTTCAGGCACTGACCGCGACCCGGCTCGCCTGACGAGCCGGGCGCGGCACCTCCCCTCCGGACCGGAGGTCGCCACCGCGGGTTGCAACGTTGTAACCTCCGGGGATGGCCACAGGACCAGAGGGGAGGGCAGCCCCGACGCTGCGCGACGTCGCGCGGGTCGCTGGCGTGTCCTTCAAGACCGTCTCCAACGTGCTCAACGACCACCCGCAGGTGCGGGAGTCGACCCGGGCGAAGGTCCTCGCAGCGGTCGACTCGGTCGGCTACAGACCGAACCTGGCCGCGCGCAACCTCCGGCTCGGGCGCAGCGGGGTCATCGGGCTGGCCGTGCCCGAGCTGAGCCAGGCGTTCTTCGCCCAGCTGGCCGACGAGGTGATCCGCGTCGCCGCCGAGCAAGACCTCGTGGTCCTCGTCGAGCAGACCGGAGGCCTGCGCGAGCGTGAGCTCGAGGCGCTGCGCAACCCGCGCCTGTCGTTGACCGACGGCCTGCTGCTCGCCCCGCTCGGCCTCACCCACGACGACGTCCTGCCCGACCCCGCCGGAAGGCCTCTCGTGGTCCTCGGCGAGCCGCTGTTCCCCGGACCCGTCGACCACGTGACGATGCAGCACGAGGCGGCCGCCCGCGCCGCGACCGAGCACCTGCTCGGCCTCGGACGTCGCCGCGTCATGCTCCTCGGGGCGCACGCGACCGAGCGCACGGGTGTCGCAGCGCTGCGGTACGCGGGGTACCGCGAGGCCCTCGAGGCGGCAGGCCTGACCGTCGACGACGACCTCGTCGTGCCCGTCGAGACCTGGGACCGCAGCAACGGCGCCGAGGCCATGGCCCGGGTGCTCGGCTCCGGCGTGCAGATGGACGCCGTCTTCGCGATGAACGACGACCTCGCCCTCGGGGCCCTGCGGTCCCTCCAGGAGCGGGGCGTCACAGTGCCGGGCGACGTCGCCCTCATGGGCTTCGACGACGTGGCCGACGGGCGGTACACCTACCCGAGCCTGACCACTGTCGAGCCTGGACGGCACGACATCGCCCGTGCCGCGGTGACGATGCTGACCGAGCGGATCGCCGACGGGGCGAGCGGCGCGCTCGCACCGCGGGTGACGGCCCCGGAGTTCCGGCTGGTCGTCCGGGAGTCGACAGGCGGCTGACCGGCAGCGGTGCCGCCCGGTCAACAGGCGCGTGACCCACAGCGTCGTCCACGGGTCGACAAGCGGCTGACCCGCGGTGACGTCCGGGAGTCGACGGTCACCGACCGGCAGCGTCGCCCCCGGCGACCTGCACGAGCACACGTCTCACCCGAGACAGGGTTGACAAGCCCGTGCCGCGCGCCGCAAGATCTCACTTACAACGTTGTCTTACAACGTTGTAAGTGGGTTCCCTGAAAGGACAACGCAATGAAGCGCATCCCCGCCCTCGTCGCCGCGCCGGTCGCCCTGGCGCTCTTCTCCCTCTCCGCCTGCTCTGGTGACAGCGCCTCCGACACCGACGGCCCCGTCGAGCTCACCTTCTGGCACGGCTACACCGAGGCCGACGGTGACGTCCTCGAGCAGATCGTCGACGACTTCAACGCCGCGCACGACGGCGAGATCACCATCACCACCCAGGTCAACCCCTGGGACGTCATCGACGACACCTTCCTGCCCGCCCTCTCGGCGGACAACGGCCCCGAGATCGTCGCCATGCCGGCCGAGCGCCTGCCGGTCTACGCCGACCGCGGCGCCTTCGTCGACCTCGACGACTTCTACGACGCCGACGCCTCGACCCCCGACCTCAACACCGGGGCCCTCGACATGGTCACCGTCGACGGCACCCGGTACGGCGTCCCGACAGGCTTCGTCCCGCTGACGATGTTCTACAACAAGGCCCTCTTCGACGCCGCGGGCGTCGAGGTCCCCACCACCTGGGACGAGTGGGTCACCGCAGCCGAGGCGCTCACCGTCGACCAGGACGGCGACGGCACCCCCGAGCAGTACGGGCTCGCCCTCGCCGACCACGCGACCGTCGGCAACGGCGTCTGGCCGTCGCTGTTCTACGGCAACGGCGGCGCCGTCGTCGAGGACGGCAAGGCCGTGATCGACTCCCCCGAGAACGCCGAGACCCTCGAGTTCTGGCACGACGCGATCACCGCCGGGAAGATCAGCCCCACGGGAGTCGACGGGGTCAGCGGCGACGGTCTCTTCAGCAGCGGTCGTGTCGCGATGTACATCGGCGGGCCGTGGATGGCCTCGGTCTCCGAGGAGAACGGCGTCGACTACGGCATCGCCCCGATCCCGGCCGGACCCGAGGAGCAGGCCGCGTCGGCGATCGGCGTCTCGATGGCCCTCACCGAGCAGGCCGACCAGGCCCAGCAGGAGGCCGCGCAGGAGTTCTTCAGCTACTTCCTGTCGCAGGAGCAGGCGACCACCTGGGCGCTCGGCTCCGGCTGGCCCCCGCTGCGCACCGACGTCGCGTCCGCGGACGTCGCTGAGAACCCCGTCGTGGCTGCGCTCACCGAGCAGGCCGAGCTCGGCCGCCCGCTGCTGCCGGGCGTCGTCAACAGCACAGACGTGCTCACCGCCGTCGACAACCTCACGCAGCGCGCGATGGCGGGCGAGCCCGTCGACGCGCTGCTCGCCGAGGCCCAGACCGCGATCCAGTCCGCGCTCGACGACTGACCGGGCCGCAGCCCGCCCCACCCCGGACCGGCCGCTCCCGGGACCCCCGTCCTGGGGGCGGCCCCCACCCCGAGAGGCACCCTCATGACCACCGCGCACGTGGACAGGCCCCGCAAGCGGGCCTATCGCGCACCAGCCCCGCTCGGCGGCCGCGGGGGCTCCGGCGTGCAGCGCACCCGCTCCGGCGGCCGTCGCTCCCGCGCCGCCCTCGCCTTCCTCGCCCCATCCCTGATCGTCCTGGCGGTCTTCGTCGTCTGGCCGATGATCTCCGCCCTGCAGATGTCCTTCACGGACGCGAGCGGCTTCGGCGAGGCCGAGTGGGTCGGGCTGGACAACTACGCCCGGATCTTCACCGACCCCGACATCCGCGACGCGGTCGTCAACACCGTCGTCTACGCGGTCCTGTTCACCCCGACCGCCGTGGTGGTCGCACTCGGTCTGGCCCTGCTGCTCACGAGCGACAGGCTGCCGTTCCGCGGCATGTTCCGCACGGCGCTGTTCCTGCCCTTCATCATCTCGCTGGCCGTGGCGGCCCTCGCCTGGTCGTACCTCATCGACCCGCAGGTCGGGCTGCTGCACTACTGGTTGCGCGGCATCGGCATCGACCTGGGGAACGTGCTGCAGGACCCGACGCTCGCCATGCCCGCTGTCGCGCTGGTCGCGGTGTGGAAGAACTTCGGCTTCTACATGGTGATCTTCATGGCCGGCCTCCAGGAGATCCCCGGATCCCTCTACGAGGCCGCCAAGATGGACGGCGCCAACGCTTGGACCCGCTTCTGGCGCATCACGCTGCCGATGCTGTCGAGCACCACGGCCTTCGTGCTGATCTTCGCGACCATCGCCGCGCTCCAGGCCTTCGACCAGATCTACGTCATGACAGGCGGCGGGCCCTACGGCAACACCCAGACCGTGGTCATGGAGATCTACGAGTCCGGCTTCCGCAAGCTCGACCTCGGCTTCGCGTCCGCGCTGTCCTACGTGCTGCTGCTCGCCACGCTCGTCCTGAGCATCGTCCAGTTCGTGTTCTTCGGACGCCGCGAGGAGGAGTCCTGATGTCCGTCACCACCCCCGCCCCTGTCCGCGCCCCAGCGCACACACCTGCTGCGCCGCCGCGCCGCCGCCGGCGCGTCCGCGCCTCGACCGTCGTCATGACGGTCGGTGTCACGGTCGCGACCCTGGTCGCCCTGCTCCCCCTGTTCATCGTGCTGTTCACGGCGTTCAAGCCGACGTCGGAGGTCAACGCCTTCCCGCCGACCCTGCTGCCCGACGCCTGGACCACGGCGAACTTCGAGCGGATCTTCTCCGACCTGCCCTTCACCCGGCTCATCGGCAACAGCTTCGTGTTCGCCGGCGGGGTCACCCTGTTCGCGGTGAGCTTCGACGCCCTCGCGGCCTACGCGCTGGCCCGCATCGACTTCCGCGGGCGCAAGCTCTTGCTCGTCGCGATCGTGGCCACCCTGATGATCCCGTTCCAGGCGACGCTCGTCCCCGTCTACCAGATCGTCAGCGACCTCGGCTGGGTCAACTCCTTCGCCGGGCTCATCGCGCCGCGCGCCGCCGACGCCTTCGGCATCTTCTTCCTCCGGCAGTTCTTCGTCGCGCTGCCTCGCGACCTCGACAACGCCGCCCGGATCGACGGGGCCTCAGAGTTCCGCGTGTTCTGGCAGATCATCCTGCCGAACGCCCGCCCCGCGGTCCTCACCCTCGCGATCTTCGTCTTCGTCAACAACTGGAACGACCTGCTCTGGCCGCTGGTCTTCACCACAGACAGGGAGATGGGCACCATCACCTCAGGACTCACCCAGCTGACAGGCCCCGGCGGGATCGTGCCGTACGGCGTCATGATGGCGGGCTCGCTCGTCGCCGTCGTCCCGCTGGTCTTCGCCTTCATGCTCGTGCAGCGCAAGTTCATCGAGTCCATCGCCACGACGGGGCTCAAGTGAGCGCCGCCGACCGCGCGTCGGGCCGGGCACCGGACCGTGACTCAGGCCGTGACTCAGGCCGCGCGCCGCGGTGGTACGAGGACGGCGCACTGCACTTCGGCCTCGGCATCGAGGACACCTTCGTGCCGCAGGGCGGCCCGGGCGAGCGCCCGATCGACGAGTACGAGCTCACCGACCACTACGCCCGCTACTCCGAAGACCTCGGGCTGGCCTCCGACGCCGGCGCGACCTTCATGCGGTGGGGTGTGCCGTGGCACAGGGTCAACCCGGAGCGAGGGACGTGGGACTGGTCCTGGGTGGACCGGGTGGTCGACAGGTTCGGCGAGCTCGGTCTGCGGCCTGTCATCGACCTGCTGCACTACGGCACCCCGCTGTGGCTCGACGGGCAGTTCTCGAACCCCGACTACCCGGAGGTCGTCGCCGAGTACGGCGTGGCCTTCGCCGAGCGCTACGGCGACCGCGTCACCGACTACACCCCGGTGAACGAGCCGATGATCCACGCGCTCTTCTGCGGCGTCTACGGCTACTGGCCGCCCTACCTCACCGGCGACTCAGGCCTCACGACCATGGTCCGAGCGCTCGGCGAGGGCTTCGTCCGCACGCAGCGCGGCATCACCGAGGTGCTGGGCGACCGCGCGACCTTCATGCACGTCGACGCCTCCATGCGGTACGCGGGCGACGTGCACGGCCAGCACCGCGCGACGGCCGAGAGGCTGCGGCACCAGGCGCACCTGGTCGAGGACCTCGTCACCGGGCGGGTCGACGACCAGCACCCGCTCGCCGGCGTGCTGCTCGGCCACGGGATGGACGACACGTCGCTCGCGTGGTTCGCCGACCACGCTGTCCGCCCGGACATCGTGGGGGTCAACTACTACCCGCGGATCTCGACCGAGCTGTTCGAGGAGGGGGTGCACCACGCGGGCGGTTTTGCCGACCCGCGCCCCGCCCAGGACGCCGGCGTCGCCGGGCTCGTCGAGGTGCTGCTCGAGGCCGAGCGCCGGCACGGCGCACCCGTCATGCTCACCGAGACGGCCGTCACCGCCCCGGTGGCCGACAGGGTCGCGTGGCTGCACGAGTCCGTCGCCGCGATCCGCACCCTGCGCTCGCTCGGCCACGACATCGTCGGGTACACGTGGTGGCCGGTGTTCGACATGTACGAATGGACGTACCGCCACGGCACGGCGCCGCGCGAGGAGTACCTGCTGACGATGGGTCTGTGGGACCTCGTCGAGGACGGCCGCGGCGGCCTGGACCGTCGGCGGACACCTGTGGCCGACACCTTCCGTGCCCTTGCGACTGACGTGCGCGCCAACGGTGCTGTCGGTGCTGATGGCGCTGACGGGCCGGACGATGCCGATGACAGCACCGGCACCGACAGCGCTGCCGGTGCCGCGGAAGAGACGAGGGTGGCATGAGCGAGGTCGTCGAGAGCGAGAAGACGGCCGGGCTGATCCCCAACCCGATCGTCCTCCAGCGGGCCGACCCCTGCGTGCTGCGCCACGACGGTCAGTACTACTTCACGGGGTCCCACCCGCTCTACGACAGGGTGGTCCTGCGGCGCGCGGAGCGGTTGGACGACCTCCAGGGGGCCGAGGAGGTGACGATCTGGGAGCGGCACGCCGACGGCCCGATGTCGCAGCTCATCTGGGCACCCGAGATCCACCGCGTGGACGGCGCCTGGTACATCTACCTCGCGGCTGCGCCCGACGCGCAGGGAACTGTCGACGTCCCGGGGTCGGCCGAGACCTTCAACCACCGGGTCTTCGTGCTCGAGAACACCGCCGACGACCCCTTCACCGGGGGGTGGGTCGAGCGCGGCCAGGTGGACACCGGGTGGGAGTCCTTCGCCCTCGACGCCACGAGCGTCGTGATCGACGGCGAGCAGTACCTCGTGTGGGCGCAGCAGGCCTTCGACGTGCGGGGGCACTCCAACATCTACATCGCCCGGATGGCGGACCCGTGGACCCTCGCGACACCTGCCGTGCTGCTCACGAAGCCTGAGCACGACTGGGAGACCGTCGGGTTCTGGGTGAACGAGGGCCCGTCGGTGCTGGTGCGCGAGGGACGGGTCTTCCTCACGTACTCGGCCTCGGCGACAGGCGTCGAGTACGCGATGGGTCTGCTCACCGCCGACCTCGGTGACGACCTGCTGGACCCGGCGTCGTGGACCAAGAGCCCCGACCCCGTGCTCGTGTCCGACCCGTCGGTCGGCCAGTACGGACCCGGCCACAACTCGTTCACCGAGCTGCCCGACGGGACCCCCGTGCTCGTCTACCACGCACGCAGCTACACCGAGATCGCCGGAGACCCGCTCTGGGACCCCAACCGCCACGCCCGGGCTCAGGTGCTGCCCTTCGACGAGGACGGCAACCCTGTGTGGGGGACGCCGGTGCCAGATGTGCGGCCTGTGCCGACGAGCCAGGAGGTGCTGCCGCCGGGTGAGGTGTGAGCGCGGGTCCGCACGCGCGCGTCCCCGACAGTCGGAGCACCACAGCCCTAGGAAGGCCTACAGGGGTACCGGGAGGAGATCGCGCAGAGGCTCAGCAACCGTCCGGACGACTGCCATGTAGGACGCCGAGGCCAACCACAGCAACGGGAAGCCGCACCAGGCGAAGGTCCGGATCGAGGTCCGCACCTCGCGGGCCGGCGGAGGTCCGGCGTCTGGTCCCCCACCATGGCGAGACGCCCACTGCTCCACCCGGCCGACGTGGCGGACCGGACGCAGCCGCGGGAAGAGGTCTTTGAGTGTCGAGTCCCCGTAGGCCACGCAGTCGATCCGGCGCTCGTCGTCCAGGACGATCGCCAACCCGCTCTGAGCCTCAGCACCGCGCACCCTGGCCGCGGGGACGGTGACCGTCGTAGCGACGTTGACGACCCTCAGCTGGTCGCCGACGCCATCTACCCGCGTCGAGGCGATGAGGATCAGCACCCAGGAGAGCAACGCGAGCCCGGTGGCGTTCGCCAGGTACTCAGACCACGGGTCGGCCGCAGACACCGAGACCGTGACGATCGCGAGCACCCCCGCCGCACCCGTCAGGAAGATCCCGACGAAGGCACCGATAGCCCGGTTCCACGGGACCACGGTCTCGGTGCCCCGACGGCGCCCACCTGTCGACCCACTCCACGTCTCAGGTGGGCCGACATCAGGCACCGTGCACCTCCAGCCACAGGTTGAGCTGGTCGGCCTTTCTCTGCACGCCACCTCGGCGTCTCTCGACGAAGGAGTACTGGGCGAGCTGCACGAGGCTGTGCTCGCCCCCGTCAGGCACCACGACAGTGACGTAGCTGTACGCCAGAGGGAGCATGTCCATCTCCCGCTGGTCGACCCGTGCGAAGGACCCCCGAGGGAAGGCCTGCCGGGTGACCACACCTCGGACCTCGACGCCCTCCGCCGAGCGGCGCGCCCCCATCGTCAGGCCTCTCAGCACCAGGCCCAGCCCGACCAGCAGCGCTGGAGCCAGCAGCAGCACATCGAGGACTCCGACAGGTCCGTCCGTGAGACCGGCGACACCGAGGGTCAGCCACACGAGTCCTCCAGCGAGGCAGGCGCCGTTCTTCCAAGAACGCATCGTGCGATCCACCTGTGGGTGCCTCTCTCGTCTCGGGCGCACTGCTCGCGGCGGCAACGCACGAGAAGACTACGACGCACTCGCCGGCCGCGAGGCACCACATCCGAGGGTTCACCCACGGACGTCGGGCGGGCAGACCCGTCATAGTGTGGCGTGATGGATCCTCTGGTCGCTCTGGCGTGGCGCGGCGAAGAAGCACTGCTCTCACCTCGCGTGCGGAGCAGCTCGCGACTGCTGGACGAGCATCTCGCCCCAGACTTCTCTGAGATCGGGCAGTCCGGGAGGCTGTGGAGCCGGGCGGAGATCATCCCAGCCCTGCTGGACGAGACCGCCGCGGCCTCTGAGGCGACGATGAGCGACCGCGAGGCACGGAGCACCGGTCCAGACACGGTCCTGCTCACCTACCGGCTCCAGCTCGACGGCAGACAGAGCTGGCGATCGTCGCTGTGGCGGAGAGAGGGCGACACCGCGCAGTGCTCCTTCCACCAGGGGACGACGATCCCGCCAGCGTAGGTCCTGACGTGGTGAGGGCTGGTCAGGAGACGCTCCCCCACCCTTCTGCGGCCAGGGCCCGGCAGGCGAGCTCGTCACCCGAGGCGCAAGACAGTGTCAGCATCCGACGAGCCTCGTCCAGCTCGCCGACGTCGATCAGCAAGATCCCCAGGTTGGTCTGGGCGTTCTCGTCTCCGCGTCGTGTCGCGTCTTCGAGCACGGCCCGGGCGCCCGCGACGTCACCACGCTCTTCGTAGCGCCTGGCCAGCGTCACGAGCACCGGGAGGGGGTCGGTCTCGAGGAACGACTCGAGCAGCTCGACAGCCTCCTGCCCTGACACGCTGCCGCCGATCACGCACTCGACGGCAGACTCAGGGCTGACGAACCGCGTCTCGTAGACGAGCGCGGCGGCCTCGTCGCTCCTGCCGAGCGCACGGAGCACCGCGCCGAGCCGCACCGCGGCCTCCGGCATGGCCGCCGCGCGCCTGTAGAAGTGCTCAGCACGGTCGAGGTCACCCCGGTCGGCCGCGTGCTGGCCCGCCATCAAGGCACCCTTGACATCGCCTGACTCCGCCGACCGCTCGAACCACGACGCGGCCTCGTCGTCCGCGCCGGAATCGAGCTTCGCGATGCCGAGGTTCAGCAGGGAGTCGGAGACCCCACGCTTCTGCGCCTCGAAGAAGAACAGTGCTGCGACCGACGGATGACCCGCCTTGAGCAGGGCGTTCCCGAGGTCGTGCAGGGCGTCGACGTCTCCCTCGAGCAGACCGTCGACCGCGAAGGCCACGTCACCTTCGAGGTCGTCGTACGGTTCGTCGTCCATGAAGCCCCCCACAGCTCTGCAGGCCCGGTCGGGACTGGCTGCAGCAGCCTACGGCGTGGTCGGCGGGACGTCGGCGAGCGGCCCGGGTGTCTGGCCTCAGCGCTCGGCCTGCATCCGCCCGACCCACGCCTCGAAGGGGTCCGGGTCTGCGGCCGGCCAGAGCGACGGGACGTCGGTGTCGAGCTCGGCCTCGACCCATGCCCGGAACGCGGAGTGCGCCTCGACGGCGTCCTCGTCCTCGGGTTCCTCTCCGAGGTCCCACGAGCCGAGCTCGTGATAGCCGACAGCGATCAGCCGGAGGAAGTCGACGGGCGAGTCCGCGAGCAGGTACGCGTCACCGTCGGAGCCGAGTGCGACGAACCGCACCTGGTCCCCGTCGATCCACACCGCCCCGGTGCCGCCGTCGCCGGAGATCTGCGCGATGGGCACCAGCTGGTCGAAGCCCGGGTCACCCGGCTCGAACCAGCCGTCGAGCGACTCCTGCGCGGAGAACACAGCCCCGAGCTGACGAGGCCCGGGGTACGGCGTGACGAAGTAGCCGTTCGGCCCGTCAACCACCCACCCCTGCTGCTCCATCCACGACCAGGCACTGTCGAGAGGCTCGGGGACCGTGAAGCCCTCGGGAAGTCGCGGGGTCAGGAGATCGGTGAGCCTGGACATCGGCGGTTCCTCTCGGTGGCTGACCTTCATGGTCGCGGACCTGGGCCCAGGAGTCTCGGGCAGGAGTCCCCATCGGGCCGCTCGCCCCGCGGGGGTCAGTCGAGGAACCCGCGCGGTGGCCCGTCGGTGACGGTGATGCTCTTGACCGCGGTGCCGTCGGAGGTCAGCGCGTGGATCCAGCCCCGGTCGAAGTCCCACACGTAGCCGCGGTCGCCGAAGGTCCCGGGGCGGCTGAAGGCGACGTCGTCGATCACCGGGGCGCCGGGCATCCCGTCGACGAAGGCACCGAAACGCTCGCTCTGGTGACCGCTGGTCCCGATCTCGACCGACGCGACGACACCCTTGCTCAGCCGGACGCGCACACCGGGCAGGCTGCTCACCCGCGCGACGAGGGCGTTCGACGAGGGCCGTCCCAGGACGTCGAGGAACATCGTGAACTCGCCCGAGCGCCAGCGGTAGAACCGGTCTGACGGTGTCACTCCGCGCAAGACCGCCGTCATCGACGTCGGGACCTCGCCGCTGCCCGCGCTGAGCACGCCGTGCTTGCCGACGACGCCGTGCTCGACGACGAGGTCGCGGTGCCCGAACCTGTAGAGGTCGGTCCGGCCGCTCGACGCGACCGGTCCGCCGAGGGCCGCGCGGAGGCTCTCGCGGGTCAGTGGCTCATCTGCACCCGGGACCAGGTCTGCGGCGCTCCGGTAGCTCGAGTCACCAGCCTCAGGGCTCAGGCTGACCTGCACGCTGATCACGCGGTCGTCCTGCACCTGCATCTCGACGCCACCGTCGAAGGTGAGGAGTCGGCGACCGACACCGGACGAGGCCGCCCACCGGCGGTGCGTGGTGCCCGCGAGTGCCGCGGCGGCCTGGAAGGCCGGGCTGGCCTCGGGTTCGCCGACGGCGGCGAGGAATACGCCGATCTGCCCGGCTGGTGGTGGCACGGAGGGGGTGCGCTCAAGCACGACCTCGACGAGGCCGTCGTCGGCGAAGGTCAGGTGGACGGGGTGGCCCTCGATCTGGAAGGTGTCGGTCTCCGGCTGGACAGGAGCGCCGAGGATGGCGCGGGCCTGGTCGCGGGTGCTGCCGACGGTCAGGCCGCCGATCAGGGCGGCCGGGCGCGGGTAGGCGCGGTCGCCGATGAAGGCGAAAGTCATGCGGAGCACACCCTCGGGCTCGGTGACGACCTCGGCCGTGCCTGCCGAGAGCTGGCGGGAGATCTCGGCGTTCTCGCTGTCTGCAGGCTCCCCGAGCGCGTCCACGTGCCACCAGATCTCCCCGCGGCACGGGTCCGGGAGCCGGCGCGTGCGCGAGGCGGACCAGCGCTCCGGCCGCCACGTCCTCCCGCTGGGATAGTAGAGAAGCTTGTCGTTGTGCTCCCCGCGCCAGCACTCCATGACAAAGCTGCCCTCGACGGGCTCGCCGGCCATCTCCGAGGCGTAGTGCTCGTCGGTCAGCGCGAAGAGCGCGTCGGCCGAGCCGTGGCCGACCTGCTGGTCGACACCGACCCAGGGGCGGCCGGTGGTGAGCTCGATGCCGAGGCTGGGGCGTTGGTTGACCTGGACGAAGTGCTTCGGGTCCGGGCGGTCGCGCTTCTTCCGAGTCATCGTTGGCCTCCTGTGACAGCCGCTCGCACCTGCGGACTCACGCGGGCACCTCGACACCTGGCTCGTCGAGGCTCCGCCTCCAGAACAGTGGTCACCCTATCTCGGGGCGTCCCGGACCAGCCCGGATACCTGGCGCCCCGTCGTCGGACCACGTGCCCTTCCGGGTCGACCACTCAGGCGTTGTATACCTCGGACGGGATCGACGACGGGGACTCGTGGAGCCACACCGTCACGTCTGGATTCCAGCCGGCCAGCATCGTGAACCGTCCTCCCCCGAGAGGGAGCGGACGGTACGCAGACGACAGGTGGGCGGCGACAGACACGTGGACCCCGGGAAGATCGTCGGAGAGCGCCCGCCAGTCGACATCGAGCCAGGTGTGCTCCCCGCCGGCGAAGCGGTCCCACTCCGATGCTGACGCCCCGGTGCGAGGAGTGGGGTACCTGGCGACGAGCTGCTGCCAGTCCTCCGCACACCTCACCTCGTAGACCCGGTTGTCCTGCGGCACGAAGGACGACCACCTAGGCGGTTCGACGGGTACCCAGTGATCTTCGGAGAGCACCAGGCCGACGGGCACACCGAGCGACGACGGTCGAGACGTGTGGACGATCTGCGGCCCTGTCGGGGCTGACCACCATCGTGCTGGCCAGGCACTCAGCGAGCGTTCGTCGACGACACCGAACCCGGAGCACCCGGCCGCGACGAGCTGGACCTGGCCGATCGAGTCCCACCACCAGCTGTTCGCAGGAGCCTCCGTCAGAGAGTCCGCGTGGGGCCGGAGATCGTCTGCGGCACTCTCGAGGCCGTCCAGCAGCGCCCGGTCGTCCATCAGGTCCCCGTGCGCAAAGCTCGACACGACGCGACCCATGAGGTTCAGGAGCGAGTCATCAACCGACGTCGCCAGCTCCGTGGCGGGGTCGAGACCTTCCCTGACAGCTGCACGGATGCGGTCTAGGAGGCTCGCCGGCCCCCGACTGGATTCGCTGACAACTCCATCCTGCAGCGGAGCGGAGGTCTCCTGAAGGATCTCCCAGAGGACTCTTCGTCCTACGGGTCCCCCGACGAGCGAAGCGCTGCGTGGATCCACCTCTACAGCTCACTCTTCGTCACGCTGCGCGTCGTCATCCAGACGACACTACGAGGAGCGATGGACCTCACCGAGACAAGAAGTCCTAGATGCCAAGCATCTCTGCCGCTAGGTATCGAGACGTCATGGCAGATCTGCAACCAGCCCGGCGGACCCGACCGCCGCAAGAACATTCAGAATGTGTCTAAAGGCCCAGATCCTGGGCCGATCGGCACCCTATGGTGCTCGAGAGCCGCCCACCAGCTCTCACAGCCGAGAGCGGAGCACCGACCCCGTGACCTGCTCCTCCGAGGTGCGACCTCATCTCGAGCCTAGGAGCTTCCCTGTGAAGATCGCACCGTTCGCCGTCCCTGTCCTGGTCCTCCTCGCTGCGTGCACAGCGTCGCCGGACCCCGTCTCGACGCCGCCCGAGCCTGCGGGGACTCGCACCACGGAGAGCCAGCCGGTCGAGGAGGAGCCGTCGGAGGAGACCTCAGCTGCTGCCGAGGAGCCGACCGCCGAGCCGTCGCCGGTCGTCAGCACCCCACCCACGGACGAGCGCGGCGACATCATCAAGGTGGTCGGAGAGCTCGGCGGCATGACCGACGCCAACGACGAGTGGACCGTCGACTTCACAGCGACGTCGATCTCGCTCGGGACCTGCTCGTCGTCCTTCGCCGAGCCTGCGCTCAACGGGCACTACCTGGTGCTCGCCTTCGACGTGAACACCCACCCGGCGCTCGACACCACGTACGGAGGATTCAGCTTCAACCCCTACGACTTCGTGGTCTTCGACTCGAACAACATGCGGGTCAACGACCCCGTCGGCAACGCCTACAGCTGCCTCGACTCGACCGAGACGCTCCCCCAGGAGATGGGCCCGAGCGAGTCCGCCTCCGGGAAGATCGCCTTCGACGTCCCGACCGAGACGGGATCGATCGCGTACCGGCCTGCTGACGTCGACAACGGGTGGACGTGGAGCTACTGAGCGGTCGGCGGGCTCTAGCCTGCTGACCCATCTCTGCGCCCGATGCCCGTCTGCCGCAGCAGACGGGCTGCCGATCACGCCGAAGACACAGGCCTCCCCGACCTCGAGCACCGCGCTTCCGCGGCCACCACTGCCCTAGCGGCTCACCGTCGTGAAGGCCAAGGCCGGTCCGTGCCCCGGTGCCAGCGAGCCCTGGAGCGTCATCGCCGCCCCGCCGATCGCCGCAGCGTCGCGCGGGTTGGCCGAGAGGTCGACAGACACAGCGTGGGAGCGTCTGGCGAAGGAGCGCTCGAGAGCCGCCCGCGTCTCGCGCGCGTAGATCGAGCCGGCGTTGGCCATCGCCGGCCCGGTGAGGACGATCTCGTCGAGGTCGAAGAGGTTGCAGAACGTGAGCGTCGCCCTCGCGACGGCTCGCGCACCCTGCGTGATGAGCTCTTCGGCGACCCCGTGCCCGGCGATCGCCGCGAGGGCGAGGGTGTCGTAGTCGAACTGGACGAGGCTCTGCTCGAAGCTGAGGCTCAGGCCGCCGAGCTCGTCGCGGCGCGTCGCGGCCGCTCGCAGGATCGCGCCGGGTGAGGCGACCAGCTCGAGACAGCCGTAGTTGCCGCAGGCGCACTCGGCTCCCGCGGAGTCGACCGAGATGTGACCGATCTCGGTGGCGTTGGAGCTCGCCCCGCGGTAGAGCGACCCGTCGGTGACCACACCGGCCCCGATCCCCGTCCCGAGGTAGATCGCACCGAACGTGGAGTAGCGGGAGATGCCTCGGCTCCAGAACTCCCCGAGGGCGGCGGCACTCGCGTCGTTGTCGACGAGGACAGGGGTGGCCAGCATCTCCTCGAGGTGCTGACGCAGCGGGAAGCCTGTCCAGGCCGGGAGGGTCGGGGCCTCGACGATGCCACCCTGGTCATGGTCGAGCGGGCCGGGCACCACCACCGCGACACCGGTGACATCAGTGACGGTGACGCCAGCCAGCTCGAGGAACTGCCTGTAGGCGTGGCCGATCCGCTGGACGACCTCGATGGGCGGGGCCGTCTGCGCACCCCAGAACCCCTGGCGGGCGACCACACCCCCGTTGGTGTCGGTCGCGACGAACGTCATCGTGTCGAATCCGAGCTGGATCCCGATGCCGATGCCGGCCCGGCTGTTGATGTCGAGGAGCCGGCGAGGCTTGCCCCCGGTCGACGGCGCCAGTCCCTTCTCGACGATCACGCCGTCGTCGAGGAGCTTGCGGACGATGACCGACACGGCGGGCTGGGTGAGGCCGGTGGCCTGCGTGAGCTCGACCCTGCTGATCGGCCCGGACGATCGGACGAGGTCGACGATGAGCGCCCGGCTGCCGGGGGACTCCGGCGTGGACTCTCGTCGTGCCATCTCGGTGACCTCTCGGTTCGACGTGGGCGCGGTGCCCGGCTGCTCGCCCAGCGTAGGGTCTCACTGTGCTACAGGATCACGCCCCGATCGGCATCGCGCTCGTCCGTCCCGCCGAGATCATGGGGGCCGAGCCATACTTCCACGACTTGATCGCCGGGATCGAACGGGTGACGCTCCCGCACGGATACTCCGTGCTCTTGCGCGTCCTCTCCTCGCACGACTCCGAGGTCGTGACGTACGAGGAGTGGGCCACCGACGACAAGGTCAGCGCGGTGCTCCTCGTCGACCTGGCGGAGGGCGACCACCGTCCACCTCTGGTCCAGAGGCTAGGCCTGCCTGCGGTGATCATCGGCCCGCCGGACCATGCCGGCTTCACCGCGGTGTGGACCGACGACGACGAGGCGATGCGCGACACCGTCCGGCGCCTCGCGGCGCTGGGGCACAGCTCGATCCTCCACGTCGGTGGTCCAGCCGACCTCACCCACTCCCGGCGGAGGCGGGCGTCGTTCACCCAGACCTGCGCAGAGGTGTCGGCGCAGCCGTACTACGGCGCCGGGGACTACTCGCGAGCGTCGGGCATCGCCGCGATGGAGTCGGTCTTCGCCGGTGACGAGCGTCCCAGCGCCGCCATCTTCGACAGCGACCTCATGGCTCTCGCCGCCCTGGACGCCGCGCGCGACGCGGGGCTCGTGGTACCCCAGGACCTCTCGATCGTCTCGTGGAACGACTCGGCCCTCTGCCAGCTCTCCACTCCCCCGCTCTCGGCGGTCGCGCGCGACGCCCAGGCGGTCGGTCAGCTGGCTGGTGAGGCCGTGCTCGACCTGCTCCGGGGCGGGCAGCCGAAGCTGCTCCACGGCACTCCAGCTGTGCTCGTAGAGCGCGGGAGCACCGGCGAGGCCGTTACCCTTCCGTAACATAAATAATTTATGTAAGCCCTTGACGGGCTAGCCGGGACCAGGCGAGGCTTGGTCGCGTCGTCATTCGACGCCGCCTCCATGGAGGTCACCCGGCAAAGGAGCCTGGACTTGACCCAGCAGCCCGTCAGAAGCCGCCACGCGAACCGCTGGCGTCTCACCGCCGCTCTCGCCGCGTCAGCAGTACTCGCGCCTGCTGTCGCAGCCGCCTCGCCATCCGCAGCAGGCTCGGCCCCCGTCCATGCGGCCGTCAGCGCCGCCCCGCCCGTCTCGGTCAACACGGAGTTCGTCACCCGCGACGGCACCGAGCTCCGCCTCGACGGGGAGCGGTTCCGGGCGAGCGGCGCCAACATCTACTGGCTCGGCCTCGACGAGAACGTCGGTGGAGTGAACTTCCCGACGTACGTCCGGATCAAGGACTCGCTCGACACCGCCCAGCAGCTCGGCGTGAACGTCGTCAGGTCGCACATGGCGACCTCGACGGGACAGGGCGGCGAGAACCCGCTCGCGCTCATGCCAGAGCTCGGCGTCTACGACGAGACAGCCTTCGAGACCATCGACTACGCGGTCGCCTACGCGGGGAGCCTCGGCATCCGCCTGATCCTGCCGCTGACCGACGAGTGGAGCTACTACCACGGCGGCCACCGGGACTTCACGACACCCCTCGGGCTCGAGTCGGCAGACTTCTACACCGACCCGGCGGCCGTCGCGGCCTACCAGGAGTACGTAGACCTGGTCCTGAACCACGTGAACCCGCACACCGGCCTGCGGCTGGCCGACGACCCGACGATCCTCGCGTGGGAGCTCGGCAACGAGCTCGAGGGCATGACCCTCGGGTGGATCGACGAGCAGGTCGCCTTCATCCGCGAGCGCGCCCCCGAACAGCTCGTCGCGGCCGGCCGTCGCTTCGACATCGACCCCGACACGCTGCAGTCGCAGGACCTCGACATCGTCGACGTCCACTACTACCCGCCGACCGCGGAGAAGGTCCGAGCCGATGCCGCGACAGTCGCCGCGGCAGGCAAGGTCTACATCGCCGGCGAGTACGCCTCGACCGCGGCGACCGACACCGTGCTCCAGCCCGCGGCCCAGGACCCCAACGTCTCGGGCATGTTCTTCTGGTCGCTGTTCGGCAACGACGACCGCGGAGGTCTCGTCCCCCACGACGACGGCTTCACGCTCCACTACCCCGGGACCACCGACCGCATGCGTGCCTCGGTCGCGGCGATCCAGCGCTACAGCACGGCGCTCCGCCTGCCCGTCGACACGCTCGACGTCCAGGCGCCCCTCGTCACGGCGGTCGAGCAGACCAACGGCATCAACCGCGTCTTCTGGCGCGGGAGCGCCGGGGCCGTCGGCTACAGGGTCCAGCGGTCGACCGACGGTCTGGCGTGGACGGACGTCTCTGGCGTCGTCGCCCCGGGCACTGCGCAGGTGACCGACCTCAGCTCCCCGGCCGGCGCCACCTACCGGGTCCTCGCGGTCGCGCCCGACGGGAGCACCGCGGCGTCCGACGCCGTGGCCTCGGCTCCGCTGGGCGCCGTGCTCGTCGACCCGCTGGCTGACTGGAGCCTGACGGCCGCGCACGACGGCGCCAGCATCGTCGTGCCCTCCGGTGCCCGGGCGACCGCCGCTGCGTCTGCGCAGTGGGACGTCACGGGCGTGGACTCCGCGTCGTTCCTGCTGTCGGCCGCGGACGGGGTGTCGGTCAGCGCCAGCAGCGACGGCGTGGCCTGGACCGACCTCACGACCACGACCGACGTGGTTCCCGGTGGCGTGTCCGTCACGGCCGACGGCATCGGCGCGGACCACGTCCGGGTGTCCTGGCCGGTCGGGGCCGTCCTCGACCGCGCCACGATCAGCAGCCGGTCGACCGACGCCGAGACCGGAGCACCGTCGCCTGTCGAGCTCGTCGCACCGGCCGACCGGGCGGCGGACCTCCAGGCGACACCCGCCTTCACCTGGGCTGCCGACGAGGCCGCCGCCTACTACCGCTTCACCCTCGCGACGGCGGCGGACCTCGCCGACCCCGTCGACACGGCGACCGGGATCACCGGCTCGTCGTACCAGCCCACCGTCGACCTCGCGCCCGGCACGACCTACTACTGGCGCGTCGACGCCGTGAACGGCAGCGGTGAGAGCTCGTCACCCGTCCGGTCCTTCACGATGGACACGCTCCCCACGGAGCCGCTCATCGTCGACGACTTCGAGTCGTACGCCGACGACGCAGCGCTCTCGGTCGCCTACCTGCCCAACGCCGGCGGGGGCACCGTGACCCCGTCGCTCATCACCGACGGCCCCACCGGTTCGACGGCCGGCATGTTCGCCTTCGACCTCGGGGCGCCCGGCTACGCGGGTGTCGTCCATGAGTTCCCGGAGCCCCAGAACTGGTGGGGCTTCGAGAGCATCGGGCTCACCCTCGATGCCCCCGTCGGCACGACCGTCAGCGTGCAGTTCGTGGCCGGCGGGTCGTACTGGGAGTCCAGCGTCGAGGTCGCCGAGGTCGGCCCGCAGCCCGTCGAGATCGCCTTCGCCGACTTCGCCCCACCCGCATGGGCAGGTGACGGACGCCTCGACCTCTCCTCGGTGACCCAGTACGCGCTCTACGTCGCCGACACCCCGGTCGGTGCCCTCGTGGTCGACGACGTCGTCGCGGTGCCTCCAGCCGCCGTGGATCCCGAGCCGACACCCGAGCCGAGCCCCACCCTGGAGCCGAGCCCGGAACCCGCACCCACCGGGACACCGGTCGAGCCGACCGGGCCGCCCGCCCCGGTGCCTCCGGGCACCGGGGCGGGCGGCCCGGTGCCTCCGGGCACCGGTGGTGGAACTCCCCCTGGCAGCCCCGGAGACGGGTCCACCGGGGAGTCCGGCGCTGGTGGTGGCACGACAGGCGACACCCCGGCCCCCGGGGCAACTCCCGAAGGCTCCCTCGCGAGCACCGGCGCCGGCGCGGTCGCCGCCGCCACGCTCGCCCTCACGCTCACCCTGCTCGGCCTGGCGGCCCTCCGTCGCCGCGCGAACCACCTCCCTCAGCACGACGCGTAACCCCCACTGCCGACACCGCTGTAGGCAGCAACCGAAGGAGAAGTCCCCCTGTGAACAGAAGATTCGTCACCCTGACAGCGCTGGCCACCACGTCAGCCCTCGTCCTCGTCGGCTGCTCGAGCAGCTCCGGCCAGGAGAGCACTGACGAGAACCCGGCCGGCGAGATCACCGTGCTCACCAACCGCACCGACCTGGTCGACACCGTCTTCCAGGACTACGCCGACACGTTCAACGAGACGTACCCCGACGTCGAGGTGAAGTTCGAGGCCCTCACCGACTACGAGGGCGACCTGCGGATCCGCCTGAACTCCCGCGACTACGGCGACGCCCTCCTCATCCCCACCTCGAACGTCTCCCCCAACCAGTTCGCGGACTTCTTCGAGCCCCTCGGGACCACCGACGAGCTCGGCGAGACCTACCGCTTCATACACGACGGCAGCTACGACGGGACCGTCTACGGCCTCTCGACCTTCGGGTCGGCCATGGGCTACGTGTTCAACCGGGACGTGTGGACCGAGGCGGGGATCACCACGCCTCCCACCACCGAGGAGGAGTACCTCGACGCGCTCCAGAAGGTCAAGGACACCACCGGCGCCGTGCCGTACTACACGAACTACGCCGACGGCTGGCCGCTCGACACCCTGGCAGGGAACATCGGCGGGGTCACCGGCCCCGACGCCCTCAACGAGATGATCACCGACGAGTCGCCGTGGACCGAGGGCAAGGACATCTACGCCATCGACAGCCTGCTCTACGAGACGGTGGCGGCGGGCCTCACCGAGGCCGACCCGACGACCACCAACTGGGAAGAGTCGAAGACCCTGCTGGCGAGCGGCGACATCAGCTCGATGGTCCTCGGCTCGTGGGCCGTCACCCAGATGCAGGACGCGGCCGAGCTGGCCGGCAAGCCCCGCGAGACCATCGGCTTCTGGCCGATGCCGTGGGCGACCGACGGCCAGTTCGAGTCCGTCACCGCGACCGACAAGCTCATCGCCGTGAGCAAGAACTCCGACAACAAGCCGGCCGCTCGCGCCTGGGTCGACTGGTTCACCAACGACTCCGGCTTCGCCGAGAGCCAGGGTGCCATCAGCCCGCTGCTCTCGGCTGAGGAGCCCGACACCCTCGCCGACTTCACCGAGCTCGGCGTCGACTACGTCGAGCTCACGCCCCGCCCGACCGGCGACGAGAGCCTCATCAACGACATCGCGAACTCCGCCGAGATCACCCTGTTCGGCAACCAGTACCGCCAGCAGCTCATCGACACCGCGCGCGGGGCACGCGACGGGGACAAGGCCGCCTTCTTCGACGACCTCAACGCCCGCTGGGCCACGGCCGTCGGCCAGAACCAGTAGCTCCGCCGGTCGGTGCGCGCCCGACGACCACGTCGGGCGCGCACCTCGACTGCTGTGCCCTCGGAAGGAGCACTCGTGTCCATCGCACCCAGCGCCGCCAGACAAGACGTCGCACGTCCATCGACCAGGCCTTCAGCGCGACCTCGCCGCAGGAAGACCGCCGGGTGGGGAGCCACCCCTTGGCTCTTCCTGCTGATCCCCCTGGCCTTCCTCGTCACCTTCACCTACGTCCCCGTGGCGAACATGTTCTGGTACAGCGTCACCGACTGGGACGGGCTGGCCCTCGAGAAGGGCTTCGTCGGCGCCGACAACTTCGTCAGCATCTTCACGCGGCCCGAGTACTTCCGCGTCTTCGCCGTCAGCCTCTACTACCTGGTGGGCGCGGGAGCCCAGCTGATCCTCGCCCTGTACTTCGCGACGCTGCTGAGCTTCAACACGCGGTTCAAGAACTTCTTCAAGGGCGTGATCTTCTTCCCGTACCTGCTCAACGGTGTCGCGATCGGCCTGATGTTCCTCTACTTCTTCAGGCCCGGCGGGACGCTCGACAGCACGCTCGCGATCTTCGGGCTGCAGGACCCTCCGCTCTGGCTCGGCGACCCGTCGATCGTCAACATCTCGCTCGCAGCGACGTCGGTGTGGCGGTACATGGGCCTGAACTTCGTCTTGTTCCTCGGCGCGATCCAGTCTGTGCCCTCCGAGCAGTACGAGGCTGCGGACCTCGACGGCGCCAGCTCCTGGCAGAAGTTCCGGTTCATCATCCTGCCGAGCATCCGCCGCATCCTCGGGCTCACCATGATCCTCGCCGTCTCCGGAGCGCTGTCGGCCTTCGAGATGCCGTACATCATGACCGGCGGCGCGAACGGGTCGACGACCTTCGTCATCCAGACCGTCGACACCGCCTTCCGCTTCGCGAACGTCGGCCTGGCCTCCGCGATGGCGATCGTGCTGCTGGTGATCGTCCTGCTCATCACCGCTGTGCAGCGGAAGTTCTTCCCCGACGAGAAAGCGACCGTCGAATGACCACGACAGAGCGGGCCACAGTCTCGCCACCTCAGAGCACCGCACCGCAGCCCCAGACGCCGCGTCGTCGACGCGTCGACCTCGGGTTCCTCGGGACCGTCCTCAAGTACGCGTCGCTCGTCGCCGCCTGCGTCGCCGCGCTCATGCCGATCGTCACGATCTTCATGCTCGCCTTCAAGACCAACGAGGAGTACAGGACGACAGGGCCGCTCGACGCCCCGTCGAGCTGGTTGAACTTCGACAACTTCGTCACCGCCTTCACGCAGGGCGGCATGGTGACCGGGTTCCTCAACACCGGGTTCATCTTGGTCGTCTCGATCACCGGCACCATCTTCACCGGGACGATGACCGCCTACGCGATCGACCGCTTCAGGTTCCGCGGTCGCCCCCTGGTGACAGGCCTGTTCTTGCTCGCCACCCTCGTGCCCGCAGTGACGACCCAGGTCGCGACGTTCCAGATCATCAACGGCATGGGGCTGTTCAACACCCCATGGGCCGCGATCGTGCTGTTCACCGGGACGGACATCGTCGCGATCTTCATCTTCCTGCAGTTCATGGCGTCGATCCCGATCTCCCTCGACGAGGCCGCGATGCTCGACGGCGCCAACCGGTTCACCGTCTACTGGCGCATCATCCTGCCGCTGCTCAAGCCCGCCGTCGCGACCGTCGTGATCATCAAGGGCATCGCGGTCTACAACGAGTTCTACATCCCCTTCCTCTACATGCCCTCGAGTGATCTCGGGGTCATCTCGACCTCGCTCTTCAGGTTCATGGGGCCCTTCGGGTCGCGGTGGGAGGTCATCGCCGCCGGCGCGATCTTGGTGATGATCCCGACCCTCGTCGCCTTCCTCTTCCTTCAGCGATTCATCTACAACGGACTAGTCTCAGGAGCCACCAAGTGACCACCGCACCGACCCAGCAGACCGCCCTCCCGAGCAGCCAGGTCCTGCCCGTCGGCTGGCAGCTCCGCGCGCTCGACGGTCCCGTCCCGGCGTCGATCGCCGGGGTCGTCGTCGAGGCGACAGTCCCCGGGCTCGTGCACACCGACCTGCTGACCGCGGGACTCATCCCCGACCCGTTCTTGGACCGCAACGAGCACGCCGTCACCTGGATCGGCGAGACCGACTGGGAGTACTCGACGACCTTCGAGTGGGCACCCGACGGGAACACCCGGCACGACCTCGTCTTCGACGGCCTCGACACCTTCGCCACCGTGGTGCTCAACGGTGCGACCCTCGGGTCCACGCGAAACCAGCACCGTACGTACCGCTTCGGCATCGACGAGCACCTGCGCGAGGGCGTCAACGAGATCACCGTGACCTTCGCGTCGCCCGTCCGGGAGGCAGACCGGGCGAGCCTCGAGATCGGCTACCGTCCGCACACGTACTCCCACCCCTTCAACGCGGTCCGCAAGGCGGCGTGCAACTTCGGCTGGGACTGGGGCCTCGACGCTGCGTCGTCGGGGATCTGGAAGGAGGCGCGGGTCGAGGGGTGGTCGGGTGCTCGGCTGGCCAGCGTCCGGCCGGTGACCGGGGTCGAGGGCGACCGCGGGACTGTGGCGGTGCATGTCGACATCGAGCGCGATGGTGGCGAGGGTGACGACGAGTTCATCCTCGAGCTCTCGGGGTGCGCCGATGCCTCGGCGACCGTCGGCGCGGGTGCCACGTCTGCCACGGTCGAGGCGACTGTCGAAGACGTGCAGAAGTGGTGGCCTCGCGGCTACGGCGAGCAGCCCCTCTACGACCTCGACGTCACGCTGCGCCGCGACGCCGACGTGCTCGCCGGGCGCTCGCTGCGGATCGGCTTCCGGACGATCGAGGTCGTGCTCGAGCCCGACGCCGACGGCACGTCCTTCGAGTTCGTCGTCAACGGCGAGCGCGTCTGGGTCCGCGGCGCCAACTGGATCCCCGATGACGCCTTCGTCACCCGGGTGAACCGCGAGCGCCTCGCCGCCCGCCTCGACCAGGCCGAGTTCGCCAACCTCAACCTGCTGCGCATCTGGGGCGGTGGGTACTACGAGTCCGACGACTTCTACGACCTCTGCGACGAGCGCGGCATCCTCGTCTGGCAGGACTTCCTCTTCGCCTGCGCCGCGTACGCCGAGGACGAGCCGCTGTGGTCGGAGGTCGAGGCAGAGGTCCGTGACAACGTCACGCGGATCATGCCGCACCCCAGCCTGGCGCTGTGGAACGGCAACAACGAGAACATCTGGGGCTTCGAGGAGTGGGGCTGGGAGAAGCGCGTCCAGGGTCGCACGTGGGGCCTGGGCTACTACCTCGACCTGCTGCCGCGCCTCGTGTCTGAGCTCGACCCTGCTCGCTCGTACACGCCCGCCAGCCCGTGGTCGGGGACCACGGAGATCTTCGCCAACGACGTGGACCACGGCTCCGTGCACCTCTGGGAGCTGTGGAACCGGGTCGACTACCCGGCATACCGCGACGTCCACGCGCGCTTCGTCGCAGAGTTCGGCTGGCAGGGCCCGGCCACGTGGTCGACGATCACGCAGTCGATCTCCGACTCGCCCCTGACGCCGGAGTCCCCCGGGATGATCCACCACCAGAAGGCGACCGACGGCAACGACAAGCTCACCGACGGGCTCGTCGCGCACCTGCCGCTGCCGGACGACACCGAAGACTGGCACTGGGCGATGTCGCTCAACCAGGCACTGGCCGTCACGGTCGCCATCGAGCACCAGCGCTCGGAGTCTCCCCGCTGCATGGGGTCGGTCGTCTGGCAGCTCAACGACTGCTGGCCGGTGACGTCGTGGGCCGCGGTCGACGGGTACGGGCGGGCGAAGCCGCTGCTCTATGCGCTCAAGCACGTCTTCGAGGACCAGCTGCTGACCATCGAGCCCCGGGGTGCTGGGCTGGCGGCGGTCGCCGTCAACGACTCGCCGAGCCGATGGGACGAGGAGACGGTCGCTCGTCGGGTGCGGTTCGACGGGACCGTGCTCGCCGAGCACCGCTACCAGCAGGCGCGGGACGCGCGCAGCGCCGAGACGACCGTGCTGCCGGACGAGATCGCGGTGCCTGGCGACATCGCAGACGAGCTGGTCGTCGTGGAGTCGGGCGGGCGGCGGGCCTTCTGGTTCTTCGCCGAGTACCGGGACTCTGCGCTGGCGGCGGCCGAGCTGACGGTCGACACGATCGCGGTCGACGGCGGGTACGCGGTGACTGTGAAGGCCGGTTCACTGGTGCGGGACCTGGCGCTGCTCGTCGACAAGATCGACCCAGACGCCGTTGTTGACGACATGCTCGTGACGCTGCTGCCCGGTGAGCAGGTGACGTTCACCGTCACGATGACGGAGAAGGTCGCGCTGGAGCGCTTCGCGCAGTCGGACGTGCTGCGGACAGCCAACCAGCTCGTCGCCGACTGGGCCTGAGGTACCGGGTGGGGGTGCTGTCGGCGCCCCCACCCGTGCGGCCGTCTCGACCGTTGCTGTCCTTGCTCGTGCTCTACCTCGTGTTCTTGCTCGACCCGTCTCATGGAGGACTGCGTGACCCAGACGACCGACGACGCTCACGGCACCGCCGAGAGGTCGCCCACGCCCCGCAATAACGAGCACGTCCTCGTCGTCGGCGAAGCGATCATCGACGTGGTGCACCGTGCCGACGGGACCGTCGACTACCTGCCCGGCGGGAGCCTCGGCAACGTCGCGCTCACCCTCGGTCGCCTCGAGCGCACGACGACGCTCGCGACGTGAACCGGGGCCGACGACGCCGGGGCGACGATCGACCGGTGGATCGGAGAATCGGAGAATCGGGGACCACGCTGATGCCAGGGAACGCCGGGGCTACGTCGACCAGCACCGCGACCGCGCGCCGCGACGCGGAAGGCGCCGCGCCCTACGACTTCGACGTGGAGTGGTGGGTTCCTGAGGGGAGCGCTGTCACGCCAACGACGGTTGCCGTCCACACCGGCTCGATCGCCGCCGTCCGCAAGCCCGGTGCGGCGGCGGTCTACGCACTCGTGACGTCGCGTAGCACGGCGACGACCATCACCTACGACCCGAACGTCTGCCCCGCGCTGATGGGCGACCCGGTCGACGCCCGCCGGTCGATCGAGAAGCTCGTCGCACTCGCCGACGTCGTGAAGGTCAGCGACGAAGACCTCGCGTGGCTGGTTCCGGACGCGGACCCAGTCGAGGTTGCCCGGGACTGGGTCGCGCTCGGACCGGCGATCGTGATCGTCCCGCTCGGCGGTGCCAGGGCGGTCGCGGTAACCGCGGCTAGAGAGATGCGTGTGGCAGCACCCCGGAGGCACGTCGTCGAAACCGTGGGCGCTGGCGACTCGTTCAGGGGAGAGCTCATCGGCGGCCTCTGGGATGTACAACTGCCCGGCGCCATTTGTAGGGATACGTTACGGTCGAGTGCCTCCTCGACCATTCGACACATGCTCGAGCGCTGCGTC
Organism: Sanguibacter biliveldensis; assembly: GCF_033798665.1. NCBI lineage: Bacteria > Bacillati > Actinomycetota > Actinomycetes > Micrococcales > Sanguibacteraceae > Sanguibacter > Sanguibacter biliveldensis. The sequence continues at coordinate 330,831 of NZ_CP138359.1, read as the reverse complement.
GAGGTCGCCGCGATCGCTCTCGCCCGACCTGTGGCGAACCCTCCATGCCGCAGAGACTTGGGACAGACGACTTCGCTGACGCCCACCGATTCCAGTATTCCGGACAAGCCCCGCAGCGGCTGAGGTCGAAGATCCGAGTGCTTGAAGCCGGGTCGGCACATCCCTCGTTCCGAGGGGATAGAGGGTTGCCGGCGCAGTCGACGCGTGGCAGCGATCCCAACCGGATGAAATCTGGCCCTCACCCTCTCAAAGGGACCTACACTCTCAAACATGGCCCCAGCACCAGAACGTCGCTCCCCGCTCTCGCGACCGCTGGGCCCCCGCTAACCACCTGCCTTCACGAAGGTAGTCGGACTACGCCTCATGACCGGAGAAGCTGTTGAAACTGACTCGCATCGACGTTAGGTTCTTCCGTTCGCTGAACTACGACTTCGAGAGGCGCGCTCGAGGCAGTGACGCCGCCGCGCCTTGGGAGGACACTGATCCCTGGCTCCCATTCGTGCGAGTTTCGATCGAACCGGACATCTCAGCGGTCGTCGGAGCCAACGAATCGGGCAAGAGCCAGTTGCTCAAGGCGATACAGGCGGCGCTTACTGGCGATCCCATACGACGCGAAGACTTCTGTCGGTATAGCGAGAAATACTCAGTCGAGAGCGGCCAAATGCTCCTGCCAGAATTCGGGGCCACGTTCCAGGTTGAAAAAACGGACCAGCTGGCCAATGTCCCGTTCCTTGATGGAACCTCCACCTTCTCTCTATATCGACCTGGATCAAACCCTCCATTCCTCGTCATCGACAACCAGAGACTAGATATCTCCGCTTCGCAACTTGGCGCCCTCGAAGCCGTAATCCCTCGGACGTTTGAGCTCAAGACAGGAGTCGCAATCCCAGATAGCGTCTCTATTGCAGAGCTTACCGGGCACTCTAGAAAACAATTGCACGACCGCTCGCAGCGCACAGCCGTTCTCAATGAGGTACTCAACCTCGAAGATCCTACTGCGGCATCGGTCGGAGCACTGATAACCCCCTATCTGACTTCTCCCGTTGGAGACGCATTCGAGCAAGTGGAGAAGAAGCGTCGCGAGGAGTTCGAGCTGGCACGCCTGCTTCTACTGGACGCCGCTCGAATCGACCCCTCCGCCTTCGAGGAACTAAGAGCCGCGATAGCGGCCGGCCGCGAAGGACAGGTCGAGGCAGTAGTAGGCGCCATGAATTCCGCAATTCGCGACAACCTCAATGTACAACGATGGTGGTCCCAAGACCGTGACTTCGAACTTCTTCTCGAGGCAAGAGAGTATGAACTTGCATTCATCATTCGCGACCGCACCGGTGCAACCTACTCATTTGGTGAAAGAAGTCAAGGCCTTCGATACTTCTTAAGCTATTTCGTTCAACTTACCGCGCACCGACTTTCTCAATCCAAACCCGACGTACTCTTGCTCGACGAGCCCGACGCGTTTCTATCGAGCATCGGGCAACAGGACCTGCTGCGCGTGCTTCATGACTACGCACTGCCCGAAGACGGCAGTCATGGCAGCCAGGTCGTTTACGTGACACATTCTCCATTCTTGATCGACAAAAACGCCCCCGAGAGAATTCGAGTTCTCGACAAGGGAGTCGAAGACGAAGGAACTCGCGTGGTCCGCGATGCCGCGAATAATCGGTACGAACCGCTTCGATCTTCCCTAGGTGGCTACGTAGCCGAAACCGCCTTCATCGGCGGACAGAATCTTTTTGTAGAGGGTTTCGCGGATCAGATATTGATTGCCGGACTTTCAGCTCACCTCGCACGACTGGCAGGAAACAACTCTCCTACTCTAGACCTCAACGAAGTGACGATTGTTGCATGCGGCGGCGCGGACTCAATACCCTACATGGTCTATCTCGCTCGCGGACGAGATGCCATAAAGCCGCCGTGCGTCGCTTTGCTCGACGGAGATGCGGCCGGCAAAGCAGCAGAGACGGTCTTGCTCCGAGGCGAGGCACGTAAAAAGAAGGTCTTAAGCAGCGACTACATTATTAGGTTGGATCAGTGGGCACTAACCTCCGACCTCCATTTTGATGATGGCGTGGTCGTCACCGAGATCGAAGACCTGCTTCCTGCCGCGATTGTGCATCGCGCAGCCCTGTCGCATCTCTCACGGTTCATGCCGATAGAACAGATCGATGCCTCCAAGTTCTCGTTGGCAAAGTTCAAATCCGCACTTAAAAGCGGAACTGGCTTATGGGACCACCTAGACGATGCCTACAGGAAGGCATTCCCGGGTGAACACATCGAGAAAGTCGGCCTTGCCCGCGAGATCCTGCTCTTGCTAGACACCTCACCGGAAGCGCCCGGTGCCGACGAGCTGCGGGAACGATTCGGGGCTCTGTTGTCACACTTGGCCGAGCGTCTAAACTCGGCCGCTCAGGTCGAAGATCAGAACCGTAGCGACGATAAAGTTAAACGTGTCGTTAAAAGTTTCTCTCAAACCTACAGGCGCGGCATCACTAAGAGAGAGGCGCGGAAGACGCTGAGGCAAATCCACGACGCATTCTCTAGCAGCCCTTGGGTCGAAGAAGCCGCCCAGAGCATCGATCAAATTCGGACGAAGTTTGAGATTGACGACAACTTGTCACCGGTCGTCTCAGACTTCGAGGAATTTCGCGAGGCGATCCGGGCCTTGGGGTTGCGTGAGAGGCAAGAGTATCAGGATGATGCCACAAAAGATCCGGCTGCCACTCTTCTTTAATGACCTCGCTGGGAATGTACCCAATGTCGTCCGCTAGACTCAGCCGCCAGTCGAGCAGACGTCGCGATTGCTCCGTCGCTCGACCGATCTCGATAGTGAGCTGTTGGATCTTATTGCCACATCTTTTTAACGCTGTCCGCAGCTCCACCGGTTGTGCACCCCAAACGAGAGGCCAGGGCTCCGTTCAAACCACCAAAGTTCGCGTCAGTTACGCCGCGGATAGTTCCCGGTTTGTAGCCCCGGCGGGGTCGATACCGCGGCGCCGAGACTCCCACCGGGCGCAATCAGCGAGCGACGGTCATCGGCGCGATCTGGTGGCCCTCGCCGGTCACCTCGAGGTGGATCTGGCGGGCGGTACCTTGTAGTGCGGCGCAGGCCCTCGATCCGTTCCACGAGCACCTGAGCAGTCGGGGTCGGCTGGGATCGAGGGGCGCTGGACACATCGACCAGGGCCCCTGACCGTGCTCGTCGTAGCGGCGCAGCCAATTCGTCAATGTCTGGGGAGCCACGCCCCCCTCTCGGCGGCCTCGCGAGTGCGGGCGGTGCTGGCATCGCTGGACAAGGAGCAGTCTTCCGGCTGGATTCAACGGGACTCCAGTGCGTGTCACTAGAGATAGGTCTTTCTCGCGGGCGGATGTAGAGGTACTACCATCCTTCGCTCGTGACCTACCCCTGCCTCATGTCCGCAGTTCCCGGCTTATCACTGACGTCATGGCTGACAACAGCTAGAATTCCCTAGATCCCAGAAGGACCAATCTCCCGACGGCCGTTGCCGAAATGAGCCGCCGGCGCCCATCCTCCTCATCGGTTTCATACGTCACCAAACCAACATTACGAAGCGCCTTGACTCGCACAATTAGTTGGGGCATGTCGCTGTATCCAAATTCACTCGATGAGCTTGGGCTGCAGACTCCAGACAGTTTCGTGACCAAGGTCTTAAGCACCTTCCAGTCAGCCTTTGTTGGATTTTTTCTGAGCTTCGATAGTTCATCATCACCACGACGCGTCAGGTACCCCTGGAACATCAACTCGCGATCGTCAACTGATGACCCCAGAAACTTCTCAACATCCATCGAACTGGCGTACGAATCTGCCAGCCCGAATGCAAAGCGAAGATTGTGTCCCGTTGCCTCGTAGAGCCGTCCAAATGCTGAGGTGGAAACGGGAAGCTCCGCATCGGCGCGCGTCTTTAAGCTCTCAGCCCTGGCTTCAATGACTCGCGGAATATCATTGGAATTCAATGGAGGTACGTCGATCGCGGGATGGAAAGTCCCGAAAATCTTTCGAGAGCTAAAAGACTCTGTCACCATACCTTCTGCGCCGCAGACGATCCATACAACCCCCGGTCTCCGAAAGACCCCGTCCCTGAGCGACTCGAAGAGTCGCTCAGCGTTCTTGAAATGACGGAGGTTCTCCAGATTGTCGAGGACGCAGATCACTCCGGCTGGACGATTGCCGCGAGAGATTTCCGCCAACCAGGAGTCGATCATTGTGTAAATCCCGGAGTCATTGAAGCCTGGCGCGGAATTGACACCAGAACTTCTCCCCAAGTTCAAATTGAACCCGCCGATGGCGGCCAGGCTTGCACCGATCCCCGCGGACCACCCCGATCCAGACGGCCCGTTCAACCACCTAGCGAATGAATCCATCTGCTTTAGTTCAAAATTGTTTGATTTCAGCATTGCCTCGTTCGAGATAAATGCGGCGGCAATACGATAGTACACACGCTTCTTGAAGGAGTCCGGAGACTCGTCCTCCTGAAGCTCCAGCGCTTCCATCCCGATGGCGGGAATGAATAGGTTATCACCCTCTAAATGCCATCGCGAAGCTTCGTATGCGGCAACCGTTGCCAAACTAGATTTGCCAACGCCGTAATCGCCTTCAATTGCAATCAAGTTGACGCCATTCACCAACTTTCGATGGATTTGTTCCATCTCAACCGCCCGGCCGATCAGCAACTTCTCGCCACGTTCTCCAGATGGAATCTGAGCCGTAGAGTATGGGGTAGAAGAATAACCTAGCTTGGTCCAACTACTAATTGGCGCTGGCATAGAGCTCCGTCCGATCGACTGATGGTCGTACCATATCCGAACTGCGGGCTGTCATCGTGATCGCTTCGGGCGAGGTCGTGAGACGCTGGCCCACCCGAGGCATACGCTACTCCCTCCGATTAGCCGGTTGACACCAGGTCCGAAAGAAAGTCATCCTGCCTTGAGCTCGACGCGCACTTCGACCGCGAACGCGCTCGACCATAGGGGGCTAGGTGGCCGAAATCCACCGACGCCCATGCCGAAACCTGTCGTGCGCCTCGATAAAGCCACCGACGAAGCTGTCCCCCAGGCCGATCGTCGTCGGTGTTCGGGCGTCAAGGACGAACGCAGGGATAGCGACGGTCGACTCGCTGTCGCGAGATTCAAGCGTCTGACTTAGAGCCGCCCCCTCCCGATGGACCAAGAGCCGCCCAACCGCCTCGTAGTCCCCGGCCGTGAACCCGTCCCCGTAGCAGTACCGGGTGCTGGCCATCGTTATCCCGCCCTGAAGAGCTTCCCGCAACTCTGCCGCACGCTGCCCCCGGGCGAGCGACCAGTACTTGGTGTGGACCACGAGCGTCGCCGCGGGGATCGCGGTGTGCAGGTCTTCGAGCGCGCGCTCCACATCGTCAACATCCAGCAGATCCACCCCACGCCCGAGGTACGCCTGCATCTCGTCCTCGTTCATCGAGTACACGTCGATGCGGTCGAGGATCCGGTCCCGCACCCGCGTCGCGAACTCCGGGATGTGATAACCAGCGTCTTCGTAGAACACCAGCGACCCCGCCGGCATTCGGTCGATATCGTCAGCGATCCGCGCCAGCCGCTCTTCGAGCAGCACCTCGTCCTGGATGACGTTGAACCCGGCCACCATGAACACGTCAGCCGTGCTCAGCACGTCCCCGAGCTCCTCCGCGATCACCAGGTCGCGGTTCGGTGGGTCGTTCGCATAGATGATGCGATTCGGGTGCGGCGCCGTGAAGTCGATGTCCCCGGCAGCCACCCGCACCCCAGCCCCGAACTGCACGATGAGGTGCGGGTCCGTCGAGTCCTGCTCCGCAGAGCAGATGTACGCGCACCCCTCCGGCAGCAGCCGGCGCACGTGGTCGTCGATGCTCACCAGGTGCAGCGTGCACGTCACCCCGAGGGTCCGCATCGCGATGGCCGCACGCACGCACGTCCCACCGAGCGTGATCTCCCGCTCGAACCGCGCGGAGAACGTCTCGATGATCTCGGACGACGCGACGAACCGCTCCCCGCCGACCCCGTCCCGCACGAAGGCCAGCAGCGTCACCACCAGCGCCCGCTCGCTCGTCACGGGCACGGAGGTCGTGAGCTCGTCGGCGCGGATGTCGTACTCGCGGATCAGCCCCTCGAGCACACCCGAGTCCCACACGATCTCGTAGTCGACGGTCCCGCCGAGGCCGAGCACCAGCCGCTTGTTGTCCATGGTCGTCCTGTCCTCCGTGCGCCCGCGCTCCGTCGCGCGTCGCCTCATCCTGTGCGAGTACGCCGCTGACCGCCCTCCTTGTGCAGGTGGGCGGCCAGGGCCATCTAGGGGGTCGTGCCGGTCAGTACAGCGAGGCCTTGCCGGCCGCGTTGAACAGGTCGATCTTCTGCGCGGCGACGACCTTCATCGCTGCGACCGACGGCGGCTGGATGCTGTTGGGCTCGCGCTCTCCGGCGTCCAGCAGGACCTCACGCATCTTGCGGTGGTAGGCCGCCTTGATGTCGCTCGAGATGTTGATCTTGTTGACGCCGAGCTTCACGGCCTGGCCGATCTCGTCGTCCGGGTTGTTCGAGCCGCCGTGCAGCACGAGCGGGATCGGCAGCAGGTCCTTGATCTTCTCGAGGAGGTCGAGGCGCAGCTCGGGCTTGAGCGTCGACGGGTAGAGCCCGTGGCTGGTGCCGATCGCGATGGCGAGGGAGTCTACGCCGGTCTCCTTGACGAACTGCACGGCCTCGTCGGGGACCGTGTAGATGATCTCGCCGCCGGCCTCGGCCTGCTCGTCGAGCTTGCCGATGGTGCCGAGCTCGCCCTCGACCGAGAGGCCCACGGCGTGCGCGGTCTCGACGATGCGCTTGGTCAGCGCGACGTTCTCGTCGAAGGGCAGCATCGACCCGTCGATCATCACGGAGGTGAAGCCGGCCTGGATGGCGGTGAGCACCTGCTCGTAGCTGGCGCCGTGGTCGAGGTGGATCGTCACCGGCACGGTCGAGCGGTGCGCGCGGGCGATGATCGAGTGGAGCATGTCCGTCCCGATGTGGCTCAGCTCGTCGGGGTGGATCGCGATGATGACGGGCGAGTTCTTCTCCTCGCTGATCTCGAAGATGCCGTTCATCATCGCGTAGTCGCTGACGTTGAACGCGGGGACCGCGAAGTCGTTGTCGTTGGCGACAGCGAGCAGGTCCTTGCCGTTGAGCAGCATGTGAGAATTCTCCTTCTGAGGGTGTGGAGCGGTGGATTGAGGGGGTCAGCTCTTGACCGACCCGGCGGTGAGCCCGCCGATGAAGTACCGCTGGAAGAAGAGGAAGAGGATGAGCACGGGGATGCACCCCAAGATGCTCATCGCCATCATCTCGTTCCACTCGTACGAGTGCTGGCCCATGAGGAGCTGGATCCCGATGGGCACGGTGCGCATGTCGTCCGTGCGGGTGAGGGTGAGCGCGAAGAGGTACTCGTTCCACGCGATCATGAAGGTGTAGATGCCGACCGAGACGATCCCGGGGATCGCGATCGGCACGAGGATCCGCCAGAGGGCTGTGAGCGCCCCGGCGCCGTCGACCTTGACTGCTTCGTCGAGCTCTTTGGGCAGGGTGTTGAAGTACCCGGTGAGCATGATGATCGCGTAGGGCAGCGTGAACACCATGTAGGTGAGGATCAGGCCCTGGTAGGTGTTGTAGAGCTTGAGCGTGACCATCAGCCCGAAGAACGGGATGAGGAGCGTGATCGGCGGGACGGCCTGGACCGTCACGATGATCACGCTGAGCGCCCGCTTGCCGCGGAACTCATAGCGGCTGAACCCGTACGCCGCGAAGATCGCGACGATCAGCGTCAGTGCCGTCACGGACAGCGACACGACGTAGCTGTTGACGAAGAACCGCACCTTGACGGGGTCGCCGAGGATGGTCGTGTACGCGTCGAAGGAGAAGTTCTCCGTGATGATGCGCGGCGGGAACTGGAAGATCTCGGAGTTCGCCTTGAAGGAGCTCGAGAGCATCCAGAAGACGGGGAACCCTGCGAAGAGCGAACCGATCACGAGGGCGATCGACACGCCGATCTTGTGGAGCCGCTGCTCCTTGGCGCGCTTCTCGCCGGCCGGCCTGGTCTTGATGGTCTGCGGCGCCGAGGTGGGCGCCGGGGTCACTGTGGTGGTCATGTCAGTCCCGCGCATTCTGGTGACGGGCGTAGAAGAACGCCAGGACCAGGGTGGCGAGCAGCACGATCACTGCGGCCGCCGAGGCCATCGAGAACTCGTACCGGGAGAACGCCAGCTTGTAGGTGAAGGTGCTGACCATCTCGGTGACGTTGAGGGGGCCACCCCCCGTGGTCATCCAGATGAGCGCGAACTGCTGCGACGTCCAGATGAAGTCGAGCATCGCCATCGAGATGATGATGGGCTTGAGCTGCGGGAGCGTGACGTTGAAGAACTGCTGCCGGGCGCTGGCCCCGTCGACGGTTGCCGCCTCGTAGAGGTCTTTGGGGATCCCCTGGAGCCCTGCGAGCAGGCTGATCATGTAGAAGGGGTAGCCGGCCCAGATGTTGATGAAGGTCACGGCGAACAGCGCTGTCGACGGCGAGGACAGCCACTCGACGTTCTGGTCGATGATCCCTGCGACGTTCAGCAGGTAGTTGACCACGCCGTTGGGGTTGAGCATGAGGCGCCACAGCACCGCGATGATCGCGACGGTGAACAGCCACGGCAGCACGTAGATGACGCGGAACAGGGCCTTGACCTTGTTGCCGAGCAGCTTGGTGTTGAGCAGCATCGCGAAGCCGAGCCCGAGCAGCAGGTGGGCGACGACGCTCGAGCCCGTGAACACCAGGGTGTTGCGGACCGCGACGAGGAACGTCGGGTCGGTGAGGATGTCGACGTAGTTGCCGATCCCGACGAACACCGGGTTCTTGTTGGTGATGACGTTGTCCATCAGCGAATAGCTGATGACCATGATGATCGGCACCAGCAGGAGCACGATCATCAGGATGCCGGTGGGCGACAAGAACGCGTAGGGGACGAGGGCCCTCTTGAGGGACTTCCTCCGTCGCGGTGTCGGCGCGACCTCCGTCGACCGGTCGAGACCGGTCTTCGCGTCACGGTCTGCGAGTGCAGGCCTCATGGCGCTTCCTCCTCAGGTTTGCGGTCGCGCCGCCGGGTTCAGGGGGGATCCCCCGACGGCGCGACCTGCTAGATACCAGGAACGGTCTAGAACTCAGCCGTCCAGGCGTCTTGCGACGCCTGCAGCATGTCGTCGACCGACTGGTCACCGGTGAGTGTCTTCTGCAGCTGCTCGTCGAAGAGGCGCATGAGCTGCTCTGCGACGGGGAGCCCGACGAACTCGTTCGCGGGGTACCCGGACTTGTAGATCTCGAAGGCGGCCGCGAAGGTCTCGTCGTCTTCCACGAAGTCGGGTACGGAGGTGGTGTTGCCGGGGAAGGCGTTGGCCATGGACGAGAGGTCCGAGTTGGTCTTCTCGCTCATGAGGAAGTCCACGAGCTTCCAGGCCTCTTCTTTGTGCTCGGAGTTCTCCGAGACGCCGATGCCCCACGACGCGTACGGGATGCCCCGCTCGCCTGTGAAGTCGTCCTCAGCGGGGACTGCTGAGACGGAGAAGTTGAGGTCCGGGTTCGACTCGCGGATGAGGTTGATGTGCGCGAGGGAGTCGATCATCATGCCGACGCGGCCGTTGGTGAACTCTTCGACCTTGTCCTGCTCCTTCATGGTGAGGGAGCCCGGTGCGACGACGCCGGCGTCCCAGAGGGACTTGACGTAGTCGACCGCGGAGGTGACGTCGGGGTTGGTGAGGTCCGGCTTGCCGTCGGCGAGCATCGTGCCGCCCGAGGCCCAGGCCCACGACATGACGTCGTTCTGGATGCCGTTCGGCGCCTCGAGGGACAGCGGGACGATCCAGCCGTAGGTGTTGTCACCGAGGGCGGTGACGGCCTCGGCCGCCTCCGTGAACTCGGTGCGGGTCGACGGCGGTGCGTCGACGCCGGCCTGGGCGAGGAGGTCGTCGTTGGTGAACATCGGGTAGACGAAGTTCACGACCGGGATCATGTACGTCGAGCCCTCGATCTGCACCTGGCTCGCGAGCTGGCTGTCGTCGTACTTGGCGTCCGTCATGAGCTGGGACATGTCGGCGAGCGCGCCCTGCTTGGCGAAGTCGCTCACCCACGCACCGTCGAGACCGACGACGTCGGACATGGTGCCTGTCGCGGCTCCGGCGACGACCTGCTCCTTGGTGGAGGCGTAGGGGCCGCTGAGGAGCTCGACCTTGATGCCGGGGTTCTCGGACTCGAAGGTGTCCATGAGGGCCCGGAGCTCACCCTCGGGGAGCTCGGGCTCCCACCACTGCGCGAACTCGATGGTGACGCTGCCGTCCGCCGAGGCGTCGTCTCCGCCTCCCGAACAGCCCGCCGCGAGCAGTACTGCCATCGTCGCGGCGACAGCGCCGACGACCTTTGTCGAACGAGCGTCGTTGCTCATCTCTCTCCCATCAGACACGTGCTGGATTGCGCCGACTTCTGCGTCTTAGTGCACGATTAGCAGCACTGTAGGCGCGTCTCTGACCAGCCGTCAAGCACTGGATGCCTGGGAAGTTGCTGAGATCGTGACGCAGGTCACCCGGTTTGGGCCGACTTGAGAGGCTCTGAACCGCAGATTCGTGCATGTGAGTGCGGTTTTCTTCGGCTCTTCGCGGCCGGGGACTCCCCAGAAGACGCATGGACGTGCTAGAAACGGGGGATGGTAGCCATCACAACGACGGGCAGCGATCGTGCCGGCACACCCCGCCGCTTCCCCGCTGGCCGCAAGGCAGAGCTCGCGGCATACGTCTCCGAGGCAGGTCAGGTGACCGTCGCGGAGATCGCCGAACGCTTCGACGTCTCCACGGACACGATCCGCCGAGACCTCGACCGCCTCGCCGAGGACGGTCTGCTCGTGCGCACCCACGGGGGCGCGATGAGCAAGACGGCACTCCCCCAGATCAATACAGGCTTCGACACCCGGCTCGGGTACCAGTCGGAGGCCAAGGAGAAGATCGGGGCGCTCGCCGCGACGCTGGTCGACGACAACTCTGTCGTCATGATCAACGCGGGGACCACGACCGTGGCGCTGGCGCGCGAGCTCAAGGACCACCGCGGGCTGACGATCGCGACCAACAGCCTGCGGCTGCCACCCGAGCTGTCGACAGACTGCTTCCGCGGGCTGTACGTGTTCGGCGGGGCCGTGCACATCGCCGACCAGAAGACGATCGGGCCGGTGAGCTTCCACTCGTCGACCGGCAACCACGACCTCGACGTACAGTGCGACCTCGCTCTGCTGGGGGTGGGAGCGGTCTCAGCAGAGACGGGGTACTCCACGAGCAACCTTGAGGAGGCGACCATGATGAGCGAGATGATGGCGCGGGCTTCGCGGGTGGCGATCTTGGCGGACTCGTCGAAGTTCGGGCGCAGGTTGTTCGCGCAGATCGCGAGTTTGGGGCGGGCGGACTACTTCGTTACTGATGAGGAGCCGCCGGAGGAGCTGGCGGGGGCGTTGCGGGAGAGTGGGGTCGAAATATTAGTGCCCAACTGACCTCGCCGGACGATACAAAACACCGCCTTACGACGCGAAGGACGACAAGTTCTAGGTTACCTTCCAACCCGAATCGAAGCCCCGCGACCAAAGGCCCTCTGAGGCCACCTATAGACTCAGTGCTGCGCGGGGCTCCGACCTACGACGGGCGAACTCGAACGTCAAGACCTTACGCTCGATAACAAGCAATGGCTAGAAGGGAGAATTCCCCCCCTGCCAATTGGCAATATCTGAGCTTAGCGACTTGAGGTGCTGCGACCGAGATGACGGCGCCTTCGAAGTCTCGTCGTCGAAGTACCCAGTATCAAACCAACCGGGCTCAATCGGGAATCCCATGTGGCCGTTTAGGTCCGCAAATAGCTGACGCGCACGCTTGTCTCCGACCTCCGTCACAAATGGGTGAGAGTCGTCGCTGATGTCGACCGCGATAGAGTGGTAGGCACCAGAGAGCACGCGAAGGATCGTAACCGACCCGAGGAGACTACTGCTCCGAATTTCGACCGGACCCACTTCGTCCTCGGAGAGACCTTTCAGCTCGTCGAAACTTGAGACCAAGGCCGCGAAGAAGAGCTCCACCATTTCTGCGATGGCACTATCTTTCATCCGACTTTCACGGCCCACGGTCATCCGACCGTCAATCCCGACTGCCACGTGGCGAACTATGTCAACCAAATTGCTTGCCGAGATAAAATTCTCATTCTTCCCTGTAACACGATCTTTTTCGAAGTCAACACGGCCATCAAGGATATCGATCGACTCCGCCACGTCCATTGCGACACGGTTCAGCTTGCTTCGACGATCAAAAGAAGTTGTTATGGACTTCGTGATTCCACGCGCGTTGACCGCAATATCAGTAAAGAGCTGCTTGTGATCCTCTTCCGTAACGCCCTCCATGATCTCAAGCGAAGCGTATTCCTGCTCAAACCGCTTCTGCTCGATCGCCAAGCCGTCTACCTTTGACTGCCACGTGGCGATTCCGATTTCATCTCCAGCCTCTCGACTCCCGAGCAGGCTAGTTCGGGCTCGCTTGGTCTCGTCCGCGATATCCTGTAGCGCGATAGCCCAACCAAGCGTGCGGTGCTGACCATCGAGGATCTCAACCTCCGCGGCCATGTTGTGGGGGAGCCTCAGCACACCCACCTCAACGCCCCCCACCTCATAAAGAACTTCGAAGTTGTCGGCAGAACTCAATGGGTAAGTTGTGTCGAGGAGAAGCGGTGGCGCAACACGCTTATCCTTCTTTCGCCAATATTCTCCGAACTTTTCTGCACGTCGCCTTTCAACCCTGCGGTTCCCTGGCAACTTGTTGTCCGGATCAGGAACAGGAAGATGCGATGGGACCAGATTCAGGGGTAGGGCGATGGTATAGACCCACTTGCCCCCCCGCCTGAAGCGTTGAGCCAGGATCTTCTTCTCGTTCGAGTATCCGCTGAGTTCAAGCTGTGTCGCCATGAGGACTCCAAGGAAGGACCAAGCCGATTAAGCGTCTTAACCGACATGTAGCAGCCTAGATGAGTCGTCCCGCGAACGCAATAGACGAGCTGGCACCAGATTAAGCCGCTTAATGCGCGAATAAGTCCTGTTTGCCGTAATATGAAACGGTGCTTTGAGGTTTTTATGAGAAACGTTCTGTTTGCGCGACGGAAGCTCGACCGATCGCACCGCACGCACAGCGATCCGGCCCGACCTCGACGCGCGGAACGCGTACCTGGTCTCCGCGTGGACAGACGACGCAGTACAGCCATTCGAGACCATCGGCATGAGGATGGGCCAGGATTCGCAGCAGGAGCCCATTGCTCTTCACTAACTCGAGGACTCTATTGCAGCCAAGTCCGACGGCATGCTATGAGTGCACACTTGCCAGCGCTCCGGTCGCGAGCCTCTGCCCTGGGTCTCTCCTAGCTGACCCGTGCGTGGAGTACGAGGGCGCCTAGACGGTGAAGGGGGTAGGTCACCGACCCGGCCCTGGATGCCACTCGGCCATGACGTCGGTGACGCTCAGGACTTGAAGAGGGAAGCCCCAGGGGAGTGGTAGTGGTATCTGTCATCTCTCCTAAACCGGAGGCCTTCGTGTCTGACTGCAATGCCCGCATGACCATTCACGACAGGCCGCTGCTCGTCCAGCGGGTTCTCGATCGCGGGAGGCCTCTGGCTCACGTGGATAGGGAGTTCAGGATCTCCCGCCAGTGCGCCAACCGGTGGGTACACCGTGTCGACGCCCAGGGCTCGGGCGATCTGGCCGATCGCTCGAGCCCGCCTCGGTCGATGCCCGCCAAAACCAGGCCCATGCGTTAACGGCCCTGCTCGCCGCCCGAGCCCAGCGCCGCTTCGTCTCGGCACGACAGGTGGCCCTCGCGGGCGTGCCATCGCGCACGATCTCCCGATTTTTGGTCCGCTACCACGTCCCATCGTCGGCATGTGTCGACGAGGCCACCGGTGCCCCAATCCGCGCTTCTAGGTCAAGCACGACCCGCCACGGGCACGAGCGCCCAAGCGACCTGGTCCACATCGCCACCAATAAAACCGGGTGCATCCCCGACTAAACGGTCGGCGCGCCATGCCCAGCCCCAGTCGTAACGGACAGACTCGTAGATCATTCCTTGCGGATCATGATTCTCAGCTGAAGAGTGTCGCCGCTGACGTCTCCCCGTCTGAGATGTGCCCCAGTTGCAACATGAGCGCACGTACAACCGCTTTTCCGAGGCCAAGCGGCACCGCGTTGCCGAGCTGGCGTTGCACCTCTGCTCGAACTCCGTCGATCTTGAAGTCATCCGGGAAAGACATAAGACGTAGCATCTCGTTCACCCGGAGCCTGCGGGCACGTTCCTCGCCCATCGAGTTTCGAACATTCTCCCAATGGAAGGGGCCGACCCATGGCCCGGGCTGCGCCTGCAACGTTGTTGAGGGTCGACTGGGGTCCAAACGCAGCAAGAAAGTCCAGTACCGACTGCGCCATTCAAAGCGGTTTCTTCCACCATAACGATCGGTGTGCCACAAATAGTTCTGGCCGGGAGGAATTTCCGAGGCTAGCTCCCCGTACTGTCCGTCGACAATTTCATCTAGAGACACGGACTCAGGCACGGGAAGATCGGTGAACGCCTTCGCTGCCGTGACGTGAGGAATCTTATCTAGGTCAATCTTTCGATCCCGCTCGCTCCAGCCAGAATGAGTGGGCTCGGGAAATTCAAACTTCTTCCCGTCGCGCCGCCCAACAACAAAGACGCGGCGGCGCAGTTGCGGAACTCCGTAATCTGCCGCAAGAAGAACTTTCCACTGCGGATTATAGCCAAGCTCTCCGAGGCTTTTCAACAAGCGCTCGAATTGCTCCTTGTGCGTCTTGTACGTTAGGCCCTGAACATTCTCGAGAATAAACGATTCGGGGCGCGACTCTCGAACTACTCGCACGTACTCGTCCAACAAGGAAGCGTTGGGGTCTCGACTCTCGCGCTTCTGCTCGAGCCAGAATCCGGACTTCGAGAACGGAGTACAAGGAGGTCCTCCGACTACCAGGACCGGATCAGCGGGACGCAAGCCGGCCGTCTCGAGAATCTGCTCCGTGGAGACCTTGCGGATATCTCCGGAGAGAGTCGCCACTTCGGCGAAGTTCGCTCTTAACGTCTGTAGCGCAGGCTCGTTGTAGTCTGTTGCGACCGAGACCTTGAGTAGCCCCGTTCCCGCATCACTAGGCTCGAAAGGTTGAGCGTCCGCCCGTTCTACAGCGAGGTCGAGTCCGCCCGCGCCAGAGAACAGGCTGACCACTGGAAGCTGCTGACCCATTTGCCACCTTAATCTTCAATTTCACCCGGGCGCCGCGTGGGCCACAGGCTGACTGCTGGTTAGTATCGTCGGAGTCAGTCTGCCAACGCCCACCGACATGCCCTACGTGCCGCCCGCCACCTGTGGACACGGAGGATGGACAGGAGTCCTGTGGAGGAGACATCGCTCGCCGGTCGCAACATCGGGGAGGTGTATCGGGTACAGGGACGCGGCGATCTGCATCAGTTCCTTGCCGAGGCCGTGCGGCAGTCGGGAGGCAAGCTCTTGTACGCGAGCGGTCCGAACCGGGCCCCAGTGTACCTCGGAGTTCAGCTGGGATCGGACGAGCGCGTCGGGATGCTCGTGTACCCCTTCAGGATCACTCGAACGGTGACGAAAAACCGTCCGAAGGATGAGGTCCGTGGCCAACTACGCTATGGCTCCGAGGCGTCCTGGGATCAAGAACACCCCGTTGGACGTGATCTCGCAGGTGTCGATGTGAGCATGATCCTTGGCATCGATCTCGAGGCTGGCGTCTTTCTCGGACTCGATGCGAATCTTTGGGATCCTTTGCCCATGGGAATCTCCTTCTACGCTAAGAATGCTGAGATTGAGCAAGCAAGATCCACAGGATGGCATGTCTGGGAGCGCATCAATAAGACCGGAACAAAACGCTCTTCACCGCGCTCTCCGTCAAACCTGGAGACGGTGGTTGCTTTCACCCCCGATAGACTAATGGACTACGCCCGCCTTGAGCGTCGCTCGACATCGCTCCGCTTGGACCCAGCATTGCGATTTGCAGCCGCCAGAGCGTTCCCTGAAGATGACGGCACCGGGGCACCGCCCAGCACCCATGTCCTCGAAAGTCAGTTCGCTCTTTCCAGCGAAGAGATTCTCGATATCATCAGCGGGCGAAACCGTCTTTCTGTAGCGGTCCGAGGCGGTGTGGCCGAGCACCACCTCGAGAAACAGCTCCGGGAGCTTTCTGATGTGGCTTCGGTGGAACGGCTCGACGTCGATGCGATGCACGATTTCAATGTGCAGCTTTCGGATGGCCGCCATCTCCGAATTGAATGCAAGAATGCTAGCCCAACCACGAATGCAAATGGCGATTTCAAAGTCGAAGTTCAGAAAACCCGTTCCTCGAAAAATGACCCGGCGTCCCGCTTCTACCCGATCGACCGTTTTGACGTAGTTGCAGCTTGCCTCTATTCTTCGACTGGGCACTGGGAATTTCGATACGGCCGCACCTCCGAGATGCGCAGCCACAAAGACTTCCCTGACCGACTTGCTGCCATCCAGGTCATCGATGAAAGCTGGTCATCGTCGATCATCGACCTACCCGTTTAGTTTCCCGCTGGCAGTGGAGTCCCCAATTTCGGAAATACCAGAACGTGAACTTAGACGTCTACGTTAACCCAAAATTCGACTTGTGGTGATCGGCACGATCAAAGCTGGTACCGATGCCGATCACCCGCAAGGTTAGCAAGTTTTTCCGAATCGGATCTCGGTACCCCCTCTCCACCCCCTTTCGAGAGACTAGGGTGAAATCATCTAACGGAAGCCAACGTCGCCGAGCCGCTCTCCGCTGACTCGATGTTCTCCGCGACAGCCACTTCTTCCTTGATGTCAGCCTCAGCAACGTCACTAGGTTTGTCGTCGTCCGGCTTGGCGCCTAGGTCACCGCTGATGCCGGCGGGCACGACCGGTACGAGGTAGTCGCCCTGTCCACGGAATGCGTTGGTCGGCATGGGGTCCTCCTCAGCGTCGTTGCGAGGTCTTAGAGGCTCCCTCTCTGACCTGGGCCGCTATCGGACGTCGAGACCAGGCAAGGTCGGTCAGCCCTGCAGCTTGCCGACCGGCTCCGCGAGCTCCTCGTCCCGCGCGAACACCGGGATGACATCGAGCGGTGCGTCGACTTCGACCCACGCCCCACCGTCAGACCGCTCCCCCCCTAGCCAGCGAAGACCAAGCGCCCCGGCCGGTAGGACCCTCTGCGACCTCGCCCCAGCCTCCAGCACGGGAGCCACCAGCAACGAAGTCCCATACAAGAGGAACAGCCCCCGCGTGACCGGCTGCCCCTCAACGTGCGCAGCCGCCGTTAAACCACACATGTACTCCCGCACCTACTCGCACGGGGGTACGCACCGCGACAAGATCCCGTAGACCTCGTCCGCGTAGCTCCACAGCTTGTAGTCAGCCCTGGAGTTGCGCCGCCGCGACCCGTCAGCCGCACGCACCTCTTGCGACAGCCCCCGGTCTCCGTGCAGCCGCGTCACCGGCATGAGAGCCCCCATCTGGAACCACCGCACCAGTAACTCGTCGGACGCCGGGTCGTGGGCCCGCCCTCCCCCAGACCTGTCGATGTCCCTCTTGGATCGGTTCTAGCAGCCATCACAAAGGCGGCTACTCGCGCTCCGTCTCAGGCTGCAGATTCTTGAACGCCGCATCGCTCTCCGCCGACTCGATGTTCTCTGCGACAGCAGCCTCTTCGTTGACCTCTTCCTCGGAAGCATCCCGCGGCTCGTCGGCGTGCGGGTTGACGTCCTGGTCTTCCTTAAGGTTCACAGGGACCAGGGGTACGGGGTAGCCGCCCTGTCCACCGAATGCGTTGGTCGTCATGGTGTCCTCCTCAGCGTCGTTGCGGATCGGTCTTCTCCCATCCTCGCTGACGGTCGGAGTCCTCACATCTCGAGGACGACTCAGTCCTGTGGACGCGGAGCGTCAGGTCGAGCAGAGGGCAATGCTGCAACACCGATCCATCCGCGTCCGCGCCCAGCCCACCCACCTCAGTGGCACACCGTCGTGCCTATCCCGCACCATCCCCAGTGCTCATCCTCCGCTCCACCACCCCGCCCACAACGCCACACGTGCTCAACCCCACCCCCACCGCCCCTGAGCACCACCCCTCCCGCCGCACGGTGGATTCATCGAACGACACGATGGAGGTGGGAACGATGTACCAGCTGGGAAGTGCTCAGACAGCACCGCTCCTCGCTGCCACAGGAGCCATGGCGACCGGGTACTACGCGGTGGGCGCGTGGACGTTGCTCGTCGCAGGTCTCGCGGCCCTCACGACGGGGCGCGTCCTCGCGCGCCGCTGGGCGGGACGGTCGTGAGCCGGGGCCTGGGCGCGACCACGCCGCGCGTGGTCGCGCTCGTGCCCGCGCACGACGAGGCGGACGCCCTTCCCGCGACCCTCGCGTCGCTGCGCGCCCAGACTCGTCCGGTCGACCGCGTGGTCGTCGTCTCGGACAACAGCACCGATGCGACGGTCGACGTGGCCCGCTCCCTCGGGGCGGACGTCGTGTGCACCGTGGGGAACACGGGCCGCAAGGCTGGAGCGCTGAACCAGGCGCTCGCGCAGACCGAGGCGGAGAACGTGCTGGTCCTCGACGCGGACACGTCGATCGCCCCGACCTTCGTGGAGGAGGGTCTGGCGCTGCTCCACGCGCGCCCTGCCCTCGGCGCTGTGGGCGGGGTGTTCCGGGGCACGGAGCCGACGTCGGTCCTCGAGCAGCTGCAGCACAACGAGTACGAGCGTTACGCCGTGCAGATCGACGTGACGCGCCGAACCGCGGTCCTCACCGGGACGGCGGCGCTCGTCCGGACGGAAGCCCTCGCCGCTGTCGCCCGGGCTCGCGGCGTGCCCCTGCCCGGCCCACCGGGGGCGGTCTACGACCCTGGGGCGATCACGGAGGACTCGGAGCTGACGCTCGCGCTGCGCACGCTCGGGTACGAGCTGGCCTCGCCGCTGAGCATGTCGTGCACCACCGAGCTCATGCCGACGCCCCGTGACCTGCACCGACAGCGGGTGCGCTGGTACAAGGGCATGCTCGACAACCTGCGCGCCTACGGGCTGACGCGGGTCACCGCCCGGTACTACGGGCAGCAGGTCATGCTCGCCGTCAGCACGCTCATGCTCATGAGCCTCGTGCTGATCACAGCCCTGACCCTCGTCACCGGGACCTTCCAGGTGGTGCCGTTCTGGTTGGGCGCCAGCGCGGTGATCGTCACCGAACGGCTCGTGACGGTGTGGCGCGGTGGCCCCAGCGGGCGTCTCTTGACGGCTGCTGTGCTACCGAAGGTCGGCTACGACATGTTCCTCCAGCTCGCGTTCCTGCGGGCGTGCTGGCTCACCGCCACCTCGCGGGACGCGGGGTGGAACCACGTGCACCGGGGGAAGCCGGCCACCACACATCTCCGCGCCGAGAGTGCACCCAGTAGGTTCGTCCTATGGGACTACAGCTCCAGGCAGACCTGACGCCAGCGGGATGGCTCGTCCGGTCGACGGTCCCGTGGGATCTGCTGGTGACGTGGGGACCAGAGGGCTTCAGCTCCTACGCCCGTCTGCGCTACATCCCCGACCCGGTGAGGCCTGGCCAGGACGAGGCGGACGCAACGCTCCCGGACGACCACATGAGCGACCAGATGCAGGCACGTCGAGCGATCAAGTTGCTCTCGACCTTCACCTCGACCCCCGATCAGGCGTACTTCTGCTGGTGGGACGGTGACCCGGACTACTCAGCGCCACCGGACCTTCCGCTGGTCACCCTCGAGCATCGTCGGTTCGCGCTTCTCAGCGGACGAGTGACCGATATCGACTCATGGCCGTCCTCATCGGGCGGGTCTCTCCCTGCGTTCGCCTGGCCGGAAGACCGAGCCTGGTGCTTCACGAGCGACGTGGACCCGCACTGGGCCGGGATCGCCGGGAGCGACGAGGCGATCAGCGCTTTGGTCGACGATCCCCACCTCGATGTCGTGCGAGCCAGCTTCGGGGAGGCGGCTCCGTCGTACTACTGAGTCGCTCAGGGGCTCAGTGCACCCTTGACTGACAGCGGGACCGCAGGGCAAGCATCGTCGCCTCCCGAGGAACATCCAACGAGCAGAGGGGGCGCCGAACGGTGTCACGGACGGAAGATCGGGCCCGGGCCCGCCAAGACGTCGCCCCTATGGTGGCCTTCGTCGTCACAGCCCTGCTCTGCATGATCGCGACGACCATCGCGATCGTGGCGCCGCTGACCCCCGCACTGGGTTCGTCGTCAGGAAGCCTGTGCCACAACGTCACGGAACCTGACGAGGTCTACGCCGACCATGGGGAGGCGTCCGAGGGCACGACTCCGGAGATGCACCTGTCGATCGTCCCGTACGGACCAGCGTGCACCTGGGTCCTCTCCGACGGGCGCCACGTCACCCGTGATCCGGGGTGGGGGTCAACCGTGCTCATCCTCGTTGCGGGGGCAACGAGCGTCACCGCGGTCGTCGCGCTCACGCGAAGAGTCCGGAGAACCAGGAACGTCCGAGGATGACCCAAAGCGTATCGGCCGTGCGGAAACTCCTTCCGCACGGCCGACATGCATACTGCCCCGAAGCGGGCAGCCGTTCGTACCTTGCGTCAGCCGACGGTCCGACCGACCAGCTCCGCGAACGCCTCGTCCCGCGCGAACACCGGGATGACGTCGAGCGGAGCCTCAACCTCGACCCACACCCCACCGTCGAACCGCTCCCCCGTCGCGAGCGACGTCCACGACGCCCCCGCCGGCAGGTACACCCGCCGCGTCCGCGCCCCAGCCTCCAGCACCGGAGCCACCAGCAACGAAGGCCCGTACAAGAACTGGTCCGCCACGTCCCACGCCGCAGCATCCTCCGGGAAGTCGTGGAACAGCCCTCGCATGACCGGCTGCCCATCGACGTGCGCCGCCTCCATCAATCCCCGCGTGTACTCCCGCATCTCCTCGCGCAGGTGCACGTACCGCGACAAGATCCCGTAGACCTCGTCCCCGTACGACCACAGCTCGTTGTCCGCGCCAGAGTTACAGCGCCGGCTCCCGTCAGCAGCCAACACCTCGTGCGACGGCCCCCGGTCCCCGTGCAGCCGCATCACGGGCATGAACGTCCCCATCTGGAACCACCGCACGAGCAGCTCGTGGAAAGCGGGATCGTCGATCCGCCCTCCCCCGAAGCCGCCGATGTCCGTGGTGAACCACGGGATCCCCGCGACACCCATGTGGATACCAGCAGTCACCTGCCGCCGCATCGACGGGAAGGACGAGTGGATGTCCCCCGACCACACGAGCGCCCCGTACCGCTGCGACCCAGCCCACGCGCAGCGGACCAAGTTCACCGGGTCGGACTGCCCGTCCTCGACCTGCCCGTCATACACAGCCCGTGAGAACAGCTGTGGATAGACGTTCCCCACCTCGAGCACCTGCCCGGCGTAGTACGAGTACGCGCCGAACTCGAAGAAGGCGTATTCCGGTTCCGCCTCGTCGAGCCAGAACAGCTTGACGCCCGGGTAGTTGACGCGCAGCTTCGCCCACAGCCACTCGCGCGCGGCAGGGTTGGTCACGTCGAGGAACCGGCTCGGTCCCTCGAAGCTCATCTGGATGTCCACACCCCGGTTCGACCGCACCAGGTACCCCAGGCGGTCGAGCTCGGCGAAGTTCTCCGACTCGAGGGACACCTGCGGCCACACCGACACCATGAGCTCGATGCCCATGCCTGCGAGCTCCGCGACCATCGCCTCCGGGTCCGGCCAGAACTCATCCTCGAACCTGAAGTCGCCCATTGTGGGCCAGTGGAAGAAGTCCGCGACGATCACGTCCATCGGCAGCCCGCGCCGGTGGTGCTCGCGCGCGACCGTGAGCAGCTCCTCCTGCGAGGAGTACCGCAGCTTGCACTGCCAGAACCCGAGGCCGTGCTCGGGCATCATCGGCGCGTGCCCGGTGGCGTTCGCGTAGTTCCGCGCGATGTCGGTAGGGGTCGCGCCGGCCGTCACCCAGTAGTCGATCTGGGTGGTCGACTCGGCCACCCACTCGGTGCGGTTCGTCGCGAAGGTCGCGCGGCCGATCGCCGGGTTGTGCCAGAGGAAGCCGTAGCCCGCGCTCGACATGACAAACGGCACGGACACCTGCGAGTTGCGGTGCGCGAGCTCGACGGTCGAGCCCTTGAGGTCGAGCAGGTCTTGCTGGTACTGCCCCATGCCGTAGAGCTTCTCGTCGCGCGCACCGACCAACGACACCCGCGCACGGTGCGTCCCGCCCGGCAGTGCGTCGTAGTCGCGAGCCCGCAGCTTGAGCGCCCCGCCGTCTTCCTCCTCGGCGAAGAGCAAGGTTCCACGTGAATCGAAGAACTCGAGCCGGCACCGCGACCGGCTGTACTGCGCCTGCCAGTCGTAATACTCCCTCGACGTGGCCACCACCCGGATCTCACCGTGGGTGAGCGTCGCGACGTCACCGTCGACAGTGACGCTCACCCCGGACGGTGCCTCCTGCGGCAGCAGCGCCCAGTCGGTGTCGACCACCGGCCCACCGAGCGCGGCGCGCACGCGCACCGAGTCGGCGCCCCAGGGTTCGACCACGACGGTCTCGCCGCTCCCCCGCCAGACGAGACGGTCGGATTCGATGACGAACGCGTCAGACACGTGAGGTCTCCTTGCTGAGATCAGTGGTCGCACCCGCATCGTCGCGGGAGGGAGGAAGAGGAACCGGATCACCCGACGCCCGCGGCAGCACACCCGTCTGCCACACGTACCCGACGATCGCGAAGGCCGGGGCGACGACCCCGAACACGATCCCCAGACCGGGCAGCACGTAGTACAGCCCGAGCGCGACGGCGAGCACAGCCGCGCACATGAGCGCGAGCACAGGCCGCGCGATGGTCAGCACAGCGCTGCGCCGCAGGATCCGCCCGGGGCTCTCCGCGAAGTGCGCGTGCAGCACGAAGACCGTCGAGCTCATGACGAGCAGCAGCAGCGTGAGCAGCCACAGCACGCCCTGGAGCGCGGGCCCGGCGACACCCATGTCGACGGCGCGGAGCAGCCGGTGGTCGTAGACGACCACCGCCCACCCCGCGGTGAGCACCACGCCGATGACGTTGGCGCTCACCAGCTCCGCCCGCCACGCGTCGTGGAACTCCCGCCAGACCGACGGGCGGTCGGCCGCGCCGGCCCACCCGTCGGCCTCCATGCGGTCCCGCCGCAGCACCGCGAAGACTGCGGCGGTGGCCGGGTAGGCGCCGAAGACCACAGCGCCGAGCAGCGTGTGGATGATCCACAGCAGCTGGAGGTACGCGAGCCGCAGACCGGCGTCGCCGATGCGGGTGTGCCATCCGAGGACGCGGTTCATCCCTTCACCGACCCGATCATGACGCCCTTCTCGAAGTACTTCTGCAAGAAGGGGTAGAGGATGATCACCGGCAGCGTGGAGACCACGATGACGCCGTACTTGATCTGGTCAGCGAACTGCTGACCGTACCCACCACCCGTGCCGCCGGCCCCACCCGCACCGCCGGCGAAGGCGGTGTTCGAGATGAGGATGTCGCGCAGCACGATCTGCAAGGGTTGCTTGTCGTAGTCCCTGATGAAGATCAGACCCGTGAAGAAGTCGTTCCAGTGCTGGACGATGTAGTACAGCATGATGACCGACAAGATCGCCTTCGACAGCGGGATTGCCATCTTGAAGAAGAACTGGAAGTGGTTGGCCCCGTCGAGGGTCGCCGCCTCGTAGAGCTCCTCCGGCAGCGAGTGCTCGTAGAACGCCCTCGCGATGATGAGGTTGTACACGTTGAGGGCCGACGGCAGGATGAACACCCACATGTTGTTGAGCAGGCCGATCTCCTTGTACAGCATGTACGTGGGGATCAGACCGCCGTTGAAGAACATCGTGAAGGCGAAGAACAGCATGAGCGGACGCCGTGCTGCGAAGTCGCGACGCGACAGCGCGTAGGCCGCCGGGATCGTCACGAGCATGTTCACGGCCGTGCCGAGCACCGTGTAGATGAGCGTGTTCTTGTAGCCGTTCCAGATGCGGGCGTCGTTGAGGATCTGCTCGTACCCGAACCAGTTGATGCCCTTGGGGATGAACGACACGTCGCCCGCCTGCACCAGCGCGGGTGCGCTGACCGAGGCGATCATGACGAAGTAGATCGGGTACAGCGTCACGAAGACGATGACCACGAGAGAGACCGACACGAGGACCGTGAAGGCGATGTCGCCGGGTGTGCGGCTCCGGAGCCGTGTGAGCGTGCTCATGAGTTTCCCTTCACCACAGGCTCGTGTTGGAGACGCGTTTGGCGATCTGGTTGGTGATCACGAGGAACGCGAAGTTGATGGCCGTGTTGAACAGCCCGATCGCCGTCGAATAGCTGAACTGCGAGCCGATGATGCCGATCTTGTACACGTAGGTCGAGATGACCTCGGAGACCGGCAGGTTCAGCGTGTTCTGCATGAGGAAGATCTTCTCGAAGCCCGCGTTGAGCACGCCGCCCATGTTGAGGATCAGCAGCACGACCATCGTCGGCACGAGCGCCGGGAAGTCGATGTGCCGGATCACCTGGAACCTGTTGGCCCCGTCGATCCGCGCCGCCTCGTACAGCTGGGTGTTCACGCCGGCCAGCGCCGCGAGATAGATGATCGAGTTCCACCCGCAGTGCTGCCACACCTCGGAGATCACGTACACCGGCACGAAGGTGCTGGTGCTCCCGAGGAAGTTGACCCCCTCGATGCCGAAGAACCCGAGGAACCGTGTGATGAGCCCCGTGCTCGGCGACAAGAACACCTGCAGCATGCCGACGATCACGACGATCGAGATGAAGTGCGGCAGGTACGTCGCGGTCTGCGTGAAGCGCTTGCGGCGTCGGCTGATCACCTGGTTGACGAGGATCGCGAGGATGATCGGCGCGATGAACCCGAACACCAGCGTGGTGAGGCTGATGGTCGCGGTGTTGCGCATGAGCGTCCAGAACTGGGGCGACTCGAAGAACTTGACGAAGTACTTCAGGCCGACCCACTCACCACCGGTCAGACCTTTGGTGAAGTCGAACTCCCGGAACGCCAGCTGGATCCCGTACATGGGCCCGTAGGCGAACAGCGCCGTGAACCCGATGGCAGGGATGAGCATGACCCACAGCTGCCACTGCCGGGAGAAGTGCCGCCTCATCCGCGGGCCAGCCCCGGTCGGCTTCCCGACGACCGTGATCTTCCCTGCCTTCGGGGGCTTGTCGAGCGTCAGTGCCATGACGGGCTCCTACTTCGACGCGATGTAGTCGTCGTAGTACTTCTGGTGCAGCTCGTCGTTCTGCGTCACGCCGAGGCCCTCGAGCTGGGTCACGTAGTCGTCCCACTGCTCTTCGACACCGCCCGAGGTGATCCACTCGGCGAACTTGGGCATCGCCACACCGAAGATCGCGGTGTTGTTGAGCGAGATGGTGCTGAGGTCCTCCGACGACATCTTGATGAACGGTCCGGGCCACACGTTCGCGTCGACGTCGAGGGCGTCGAAGGCGGGCTGGAGGGGCACGGCGTCCTCGACGGCCTCGGCGAGGTCGGCCGGGAGCTCGACCGTCGCGTCTTCGCGGATGTAGAACGCGCCGTTGTCCGCGAGGGACGAGGTCCACTTCCACGTCGACGGGTCGAGGTTCGTGTCAGCGGGCGGCAGCACCTTGTACTCGGTGTCCGAGACCTTCTCGACGTTGGGGCCGATGTCCCCGAAGAGCTCCTGCATGGAGGTGTCTTCGCTGTACAGCTCGTTGACGACGCGCAGCACGGCGTCCTTGTTGGCCGCCTGGGCGGACATCGTCAGGTGGTTGCGCGTGAGGTTCTCGTAGTCGTAGGACCACGACGGCGTCTCCGACTGGCCGGCCTCGGCCATGAGAGGTGCCATCGGCGCGTACTGCTCGTACACCCCGGGACCGAAGCGGTCCGAGCCGGACCAGCCCCACGAGAACCCGACCCGTGCCTGGTCACCCGTGCCACGCGCGACCGACTGGTACGTCGAGTAGTCCTGCGTGAAGGCCTCCTCGCTGATGAGCCCGGCCTCCCAGCACTGGTTGAGGAAGGCCACGACGTCCTTGTAGCGCTCGTCGACGAAGAAGTTCGCGACCGTGCCGTCCTCGACGAAGATCCCCGAGCCGCCACCGCCCGAGATGGTCATGCCCGTGCTGCCGAGCAGCGCGGTCGGCTGGAAGTACCCGAAGCCCGTGGTGCCCACAGGCGAGAAGTCGAGGGGGATCTCGTCCGCCTGGCCGTTGCCGTTGGGGTCGCCCTCCTTGAAGGCGACGAGCACGTCGAAGAGCTCGTCCCAGGTGGTCGGCGTCTCGAGACCGAGCGTGTCGAGCCACTGCTGGTTGATGTACTGGTGCGTGATCGCCTGCGGCCAGAACCGCTTGTACGAGGGCAGCGAGTAGACCGGGCCCTCGAGGGAGGTGGCCATCGCCTCGGCGCCGTCGACCTCGTCGAACATCGCCTGCACGTTGGGCAGGGCGTCCATGTCGTCGCCGAGGTCCTCGAAGAGCGTGCCGAAGGTCGCGAGGTCGGAGTCGGTGATCGCGTTCGGGCCGATGATGAGGTCGGGCACGTCACCTGCGGCCAGCAGCGGGTTCTTCTTCTGGTCCCAGTCGGCCGAGACCTCTTCCCAGCGGATCGTCACGTCCGCCTTCTCCTCGAGCTCCTTGACCCACGCCATCTCGCTCATGGGCTTGGTGAGCGGGTGCTTGGTCACGAGGATCGTCACCTCGTTGCCGTCACCGCCGCCGGCGTCGGAGTCGCCGCCGCCTCCGCAGGCAGACAGGACGAGCGACGCTGTGGCCATGAACGCCACGGTGACCGCGGCCTTCCGCGACCGGGCGCTTCGGTGCTGGGACATGGGTCTCCTCCTTGAGACGCGCGCCGACGCTGGCGCGGGTGGGGGTGCAGCAGTGCAGGTGTGGAGCAGTGAGGGTGGAGCGGGCCGTGCGACGGGACGAGAGGGGGTCGTGCGGTCACGGACCCGGCCGGGCGGCCGGGTCCTCGGGCGGATCAGGTGCGGACGGGGAGCCAGACCCGCATCGCGCCTGGGCCAGCGTTGCCCCAGGTCGAGAACGGGATGGCCGGGACTGTGAAGGTCGTGGTGTCAGCGGCCTGGCTGTCGGCCGCCCCTGAGGGATAGAGGTCGTTCTCGGTCGCAGCCGAGGTCACGGTGACGTGCAGCTCGCGCGGTCCGGCCTCGACGGCGGCGTCGCCGGTGAGCACGAGGTCGTCGACGACGGCACCCTCGGGCAGGCTGGCCTGCTCGATGCAGTAGACGACAGGACCGCGCTCGAGGGCGAGGCACCCGCGGATCGCGTCCACCTTGTGGTGACCGCGCGTCCACCGAGGCGAGACGTCGAGCTCGAGCGTGTACGTCGCGCCCTCGACGAGGTCGACGTGCGCGTAGCCGTCGGCGCTCGCGGCGACTGCTCCACCCGGCGCAGCGAGCGTGCTCGCCGCCGACCAGCTCGGCACGCGGACGGCGAGGCGTGCGTCGGGCTCGACGCGACCGTGCACGGTGATCTCGACGGTCGCCCCTGCCGGGTAGGTCGTCTCGACGCGCAGCACGCCGTCGCCGAGGTGCTCGGGCAGGTCGATCTCGGCCGCGGCGATCTGGTGCAGCCACAGCTCGCCGCCGGGCTGGCCGCCCTGTGCGGGCGTGGTCGAGGCGACGTACGAGGACAGCTGCGCGACGGTCCGGGCGATGTTCGGCGGGCAGCACGCGCAGGCGTACCAGGGGGTGCGCTCGCGCGGGGCGTTCTCCTCGGAGAACCGGTCCGGGCGCTGCTGGAGCGGGTTGGAGTAGAAGAACTTCGTGCCTGTCGCGTCGATCGACGCGGCGAGGGCGTTGTGCACCTCGCGCTCGATGGTCTCCGCGTAGCGCGCGGTCCCGGCCGCGCCGCCGGCGAGCAGCATGCGCCACGTCCAGTGCAGGTCGGCGATGGTCGCGCAGGTCTCGGCGTAGGCACGCTCGCTCGGCAGCTCGTAGTCGTCGCCGAAGGCTTCGTCGCGGTGCCGGGAGCCGAAGGCGCCGGAGAGGTACATCTTGCGCTCGTGCACGCTCGACCACTGGGCGTCCATCGCGGCCAGGAGCGTGGTGTCGCCGTTCTCCAGGTACGCGTCGGTGACACCGGCGTCGAGGTAGAGCTGGCGGACAGCGTGGCCGACGGCGTCGGTCGCCTCGCGGACCGGCGCGTGGTCCTGGAAGTACCGGGCGCCGAGCCCGCCGACCTTGAGCAACCCGGTTCCGCGCAGGTCGATCATCCGCACGGCGAGCGTGAGGTACCGGCGCTCGCCGGTGTGGCGGTAGAGCTCGACGAGGGCGGTCTCGATCTCCGGGTGTCCGCAGATGCCGTCGTCCCGGCCGGGACCGAAGCGGCGGTCGACCAGGTCGACGAAGGCCCGGGCGATGTCGAGCAGGTCGTGCCGGCCGTTGGCGCGGTCGAGGGCGACGGCCGCCTGGACCATGTGGCCCAGCACGTACATCTCGTGCGTCCACTCGAGCTCGGCGAACTTCTTCTCGGGGTGCACGCCCTGGATCCAGCTCATGACGTAGCCGCTGGGCTCCTGCGCACGGGCCACGAGGCCGATCACGCTGTCGAGCCAGGCGTCGTGCTCGGTCGTGCCGGTCCGAGCGATCTCCCACGCGACGGCCTCGATCACCTTGTACAGGTCCGAGTCGGCGAAGACGAAGCCCCGGTACTCGGCGCCCGACTCCCCGACCACACGGCGCAGGTTGTCGATCACGCCCGAGGTCTCGAGGTTCTCGATGCAGTGCGGGATGGTCGCGGCGGCGTTGAGCGTCTGCCAGTCGGCGAGGGTCCCGGTGGTGAGGCGGACGGAGCGCAGGTCGAGGGGGCGGTGCGCGGCGATCTCGGCGACCGGCACGGCCGGTGCTGCGGCCGCTCGGGGCGCAGACGTGAGGGGAGCAGGGAGTGCTGTCACGGGTTCAGGTCCTTCATCGTTGAAGTGGCTGACTGGAGTCTGGACCCGATGGTTCAGCGTTGTCAACAGTGAGACAAGAACGAGATCTGGACGTGACGTTCCGCCGCAAGGTCGCACCGCTAACCGCGAGGTCGTACGCCCCGTCCTGACGTCCCACCCCTCACCGCGAGGTTGAACGTCCTACGCCGAGGTCGCCCTCCCGGCCGCGAGGTCGTACGAACGCGCAGGTTCGCCCGGCGTGTCGGGGCGCTGTCGGCGTGTCCGTACGACCTCGGCGCTGCGGGTGCGACCTGGGTGCCGAGAGCGGGGGTGCGCCGGGGGTGCGGACTGGGTCAGACCGACGCCGTCGAGTCCCGGACCACGAGGTCCGCCCCGGTCCGGACATGCCGTCCAGGGCCTTGCAACCCGCCGATCCGCTCGACGAGCATCGACACCGCGTGCTCGACCATCTCGGGCTTGCGCGGGCTGACCGAGGTGAGCGACGGGACTGTGAACTCGCCCTCGTCGGTCGCGTCGAATCCCGTCACGGCGACGTCGTCGGGGACGCGTCGGCCGTGGCTGCGCAGCGCGCGCAGGGCGCCGACAGCGATCGCGTCGTTGACGCACAGTGCCGCGTCGAAGCGCACCCCCGAGCGCAGCAGCGCGACCATCGCCTCATAGCCCGAGGTGCGGCGGTCCCAGTCGGACCCGCTCGCGTAGAGCGAGGGGTCCAGCTCGACGCCGAACTCCCCGATCGCCTGCCTGTATCCGTCGTACCTGTCGCCGCTCGGCAGCTCGCCGTCGGGCGAGTTCCACACGAGGGCGATACGTCGCCGGCCCGACTCGAGCAGGTGGCGCGCTGCCAGGTAGGCACCCTCACGCTCACCCATGACCACGCAGTCGAGCCTGTCGACGGCCGCACCGCCCAGCTGGACCACGGGCCGGGTCAGCTCGACGCCCTCGATCATCGGCCCGACGAACTCGTGCGGGCAGATGATGACCCCGTCGACGTCCGGGGTGCTGGTCCCGAGCACCGCGGCGCGCTCGGCCTCGGCGTCGGCCGCGATGAGCAGCGTCGTGGAGAGGCCGTGCGCCTCGAGCGCGAGGATCGCCCGCTCGGCCATCTCCGCGAAGTACGGCTGGTAGAGCATCGGCACGACGACGGCGACGCGGCCGGTGCGCCCGGAGACCAGCCCGCGGCCTGCCTGGTTGACCACGTAGCCGACCTCGGCGACGGCCTGGTGGACACGCTCACGCGTCGCGGCCGAGACGCCGGGACGCTCGAGCAGCACGTTCGAGACGCTCTTGGCCGAGACGCCCGCGACAGCCGCGACGTCGGCGAGGGTCGGCCGCCTCATCGCAGGCCCGCCCCGAGCGTCGACTCCCGGCGCACCAGCTCGACAGGCGAGATGACGCGCCTGGCGGTCTCCCCGCCGGTCCCCGCGAGCCTGTCGGCGAGCAGCTCGACGGCCGCGCGCGCGAGCCGGGCGGCCCCGGGGTCGATCGTGGTGAGCGAGGGGGTCGAGAAGGTCGCGTCGTCGAGGTTGTCAAAACCGATGATCGCCACGTCGTCGGGGACCGCGACCCCGGCCTCGACGAGCGCGTAGAGCGCGCCGAGCGCGAGCTCGTCGCTCCCGCACAGCAGCGCGTCGGTCGCGGGGGCGCGGGCCAAGATCTCGCGGGCCGCGCGGGCACCATCGGCCCGACCGACCACACCGTCGACCCGCGCGACAGCGGGGGCGATGCCGGCCGCGGCGAG
This sequence comes from Sanguibacter biliveldensis, assembly GCF_033798665.1. NCBI lineage: Bacteria > Bacillati > Actinomycetota > Actinomycetes > Micrococcales > Sanguibacteraceae > Sanguibacter > Sanguibacter biliveldensis. Next base: position 300,053 of record NZ_CP138359.1, on the reverse strand, counting down.
GGCGGCGGTCATCGCGTGGTTGCCCTGCCGGGTGCGGTCCTGCCCGACGAGGGCGGGCCGCGAGCGCCCCATGACCACGAGGTGGCGGGCGACGAGGGAGGCGGCCTCGACGAGGTCCGGGTCGACCGAGTCGAGGGCGGCGGTCGCCTCGTGCTGGACGAGGACCACGGGGTCGGTCGGCCGGAGTGCGGCGAGGGCGTCGGCGGGTTGGGCCGGGTCGACCGTCCGACCCTGGGTGCCCTGGGTGCCCTGGGTGCCCTGGGTGCCCTGGGTGCCCTGGGTGCCCTGGGTGCCCTGGGTGCCCTGACCAGCGTGCGGGCCACTCAGGTCGACGGCCCCGGGGTGGCTCGCGGCCGGGCCGATGAGCACGAGCCCGTCGAAGAGCCGCCCTCGGGCGGCGAGCAGAGCGGCGAGGCGGTCGGGCTGGTCGTGCGTGGGCTCGACGGTCGCCTGGAGACCGCGGCGGGTGAGCTCGGAGACCACGGCCTCGGTGATCATCGACAGGTACGGGCGGCGCAGCTCGGAGACACCGACGCCGATGACACCGGTCCGTCCGGTGCGCAGCGTGCGGGCGCTGCCGTTGGGGACCCACTCGAGCTCGGCGATGGCCGCGCGGACGCGGCGGACCACCTCGGGGCGGGTGTGGGGCTCGAGGTTCACGACGCGCGAGACGGTCTTGACGGACACCCCGGCCAACGCCGCAACATCGCGCATCGTCGCTGCCATGCGCACCATCGTAGGGCTGAGCAGGTGGGACGCAGCGCGCTGGGTGTGGGTGAGACGGTTCACCGGACGGGCCTGGGACCGTCGGCCGGGCGCGGAGGGCACCGTGCCCGTGGGAGCGAGGACCGCGACCACGAGAGGGGTGACACATCCGACCGGTGTTGTTAACGTTCACAGACCGCACCCCTCACGAGGAGCTCACGCATGGCAAAGACGCCGTCACCCCGCCCACCCCTGGGCTGGAACAGCTGGGACTGCTACGGGACCACCGTCACGGAGGCCGAGGTGCTCGCCAACGCCGAGCACATGGCGCAGCACCTGCTGCCCTTCGGCTGGGACACCGTGGTGGTCGACATCGACTGGTCCGACCCGACAGCCCGGTCCCACGGGTACAACGAGGGCGCGCCGCTGCACCTCGACGACCTCGGGCGGCTGATGCCCGACCCTGAGCGGTTCCCCAGCTCTGCTGGCGGGGCAGGTTTTGCGCCTCTCGCCGACAAGATCCACGGCCTCGGGCTGAAGTTCGGCATCCACGTGATGCGCGGGATCCCGCGTCGCGCGACGGCTGAGCGACTGCCTGTCGCCGGTGCTGGCGACGCGGCTGCTGGCGTCCCGGCCGGGACCGGCGCTCCTACCAGCGCCGAAGACGCGAGCGCGCCCGTGACGGCCGACCAGATCGCCGACGAGACCAACCGCTGTGAGTGGAACCCCCACATGGACGGCCTGCGCCACGACCACCCAGGTGCGCAGGCGTACTACGACTCGGTCGTCGCGCTCTACGCCTCGTGGGGCGTCGACTTCATCAAGGCCGACGACATGCTCTGGCCCTACCAGGCCGCCGACATCGAGGCCTTGTCGCTGGCCATCGAGCGATCCGGCCGGCCCATCGAGCTGTCGCTCTCCCCCGGGCGCGACCTCTCGCTCACCCGCCTCGACCACCTGCGCGAGCACGCGACCATGTGGCGCATCTGCGACGACCTGTGGGACGTGTGGGAGGACGTCGAGGCGAACTTCGCGCGCTTCGCCCGCTGGGCACCGGTCGCGAGCGAGCACGGCTGGCCCGACGGCGACATGCTGCCGCTGGGCCACATCGGCATCCGCGCCGAGCGCGGCGAGCCGCGCGACTCGCGGTTGACGCAGGCGGAGCGGGTCACGCTCATGACGCTCTGGGTGGTCGCCCGGTCGCCGTTGATGATCGGTGGCGACCTCCCGACGTCGAGCCCGGAGACTCTCGCGCTGTTCACGAATGCTGACGTGCTCGCGGTGCTAGAGGCGGGCGGGTCCCGCGAGGTATTCCGTGAGGGGGACCTCGTGCTGTGGACGGCGGACGGGGTTGCCGGTGAGTCCGGCTGGGTCGCGGCCTTCAATCTCGGGACGGAGCCGCTCAGCGTGGCGCTCGATGCTGGGGACGTGGGGGTCCCGGCCGACGGGGCCCTGCGGGTTCGCGAGCTGTGGACGGGCGAGGACGTCGCGACGCACTGGGTGACGGTGCAGAGCGACGAAGCGCGCGGTGTCGCGCCGGGGAGCGTCGCGATCCCGGCGACGATCGAGGGGCACGGGGCTCGGTTGTTGCGGTGGGAGGTGTGACGCGCCCTCGGCGCTCTCTCAAGCGGACCAGGGCAGGCAGATGCGTCGAAGGTGGGAACTTCGACGGGAGCGAGTAGTGCATGCTCAAGACGCAAGAGCCCGACGAGGGAACTATCAACCCTGAGTTGATAGTTCAACCAAGAAGTATCCACCGGGCAGCCGAGAGTTGAAGGTCGGCAGCCTCAAGATGCTCCCGACCGCTACCGCGAACTGGCTGCGCCTGTCAGTCATCGCGGCTCCATCTCGACACTCGTCAAGTCAGGCCAGCGCCTCTGTCTCCTTGCCGCATCCGACGCTCCCCCCCGTCACGTTTACTGCGAACAGACGTTTACTGCGAACAAACAACACGCTACGCTTGCCACCTCAGTCACGAGGAGCGTTCATGGATAGCGAGACCGCAGGAGCCGTCGCCGCGCTCGCACGCCACGACATCAAGATGACGATCAACGGCGACATGGCGCGTGTCGAGGTTGACGGGCGGGCCGTAGAGAGGCGGTGGGTGACAGGCGTGAACTACCCCCCCTCCGGACGCGAGCCCACGCTGGTAATCGGGGCACGCATCCCGCCACGCCTGGTCGCGTCCATCCGCAACAACGGTGACTGGTACGTCGATGCACTCGGCAACGCCTACATCAGCTCAGCCGGGCTCCGGGTAGACATCCGAGGACAACGCCCGTCTGAGACTTCGCCGCGCACGACGCGCGCAAAAAACCTCTTCAGCCCCCGGCGCGCGCAGGTCGTGTTCTGTCTCCTTACATGGCCTGAGCTCCTGACCGCGCCAGTTCGAACGGTTGCCCGTGCGGCCGGCGTGTCCCCTGCGATCGCAAACCAGACCGGTCAGGCGCTGCGCGAAGAAGGCTATGGATACCCGGGGGCCACGCGCCTAGAGAGGTACGACGAGCTCCTCGACCGGTGGGCCGACTCATTCCCCCTAGGCCTCGGTCGCGATCTGACTCTCGGCCACTTCGCTGGCGGGACCGATCCAAGCGCGTGGGTCGAGTCGGGCATTCCCGTCTACCTCAGTGGCGAGAGTGCGGCCCCGAGCATCCGTGGCACGACCTTGACGATGTACGTGCCGAAGATCAGCGTTCCGGCCGTCATCGGCTCACGGTGGCGCCCGCTGAGAGCAGACGAAGAGCCGGTGATCACCGTGCGGCGGACCTTCTGGGAAGATCCCCGTCGAACGTCAAACACCGAACTAGGCGTGAAGAACGCGCCAGATCTCCTGATCTACGCGGACCTGCTGTCCTCTCGTGACCCCCGGCAGCGGGAAGTCGCCCTGACGATGAGAGAGGCTCTCCGTGAACTTGGCACACGCTGACAAGTTCGTCGCTGACAACGTCGGCGATATCGTCGACGCTCTGGCTTCGGTTTGCTCTACGCTTCCGCCGATCATGCTCGTCGGTGCGACATGCCGCGATGCACTCCATATAGGTCAAGGGCACGCCTTCCAGCTGCGCGGGACCGACGACCTGGATCTCGCGCTTGCCGTCGCCGGCCTGGACCAGTTCGAGCAGCTGAGATCCAACTTCCCCCGTCTTCGATCCGGCGCAGGGCAAGTTCGACACCAGATCGCGGGCGCAGCAGTCGATCTCGTACCGTTCGGGCCAGGAGTGGAGGAGCCGGACGGCTTGGTCACAGCCCAGGAGACGATGAGCGTCTTCGGGTTCCAGGACGCACTTGCCTCAAGCCGCCCCGTCGTCCTGAAGTCCGGGACCGTAGTCCATCTTCCCTCGGTGGCGGGATACACGCTTCTCAAGCTGAAGGCGTGGGCTGACCGGTCGGCCTTTCACCAGTACAAGGACGGCGGCGATCTGGCGTGCGCCATGTTCTGGTATCAGAACGATCCCAACGTCACTGAAAGGTTGTATGTGGAGCCTCACGCGATCGGGCACCTCGTGGCTGCAGACACCGACCCCAACGTCGCGGCCGTCCGCCTCCTTGTCGACGACGCGCTGCGCCTGCTCCCGGCAGATCGTCGTACCGAGCTGCGGAGCACATGGGATCGCCTCCCGGGCGGAGATGCCTCGCTCGCCAGACATCTCTCGAACAACTTGCTCAATCCGTGGCCGAAGGGAACTGACGCTCCGACTCGACTCGCCGCGTACTCCTCCGCAGTCCGGAACGTCATTGCGGCCGCGTAGGTCACCACCAGAGTTCAGTCACGAACTCTCAAGACTGGATCGAGGTGATGACCACTCAACCACCCCTGGGGCCTCGGCAAAGATCACCTCGCCGTCTACGCTCCGGAGTCCGGGCTTCGTGAGCTCCAGGCTGGCGAGGTGCTTCTGCAGCTTCCTGGACATCGGGAGGAAGGTACCCAGCGTGAGGCCACCCGACAGGATCGCACCGACGACCGGGATGGCCTTCGCGACTCCGCTCGCGAAGAGCTTCTTGGTCATCGACACGCCGAGATACCCCGCCACCTTCTTGACGATCGGGTAGATCGCACCCTTCGTGAGCGCCTGCTGCGGGAGCTTCTTCGCTACCTGAGCCGCGATCATCGTGGCCACCTTCGACACGCCACCCTGCGCGACCTGGACCCCGACCATCACGCCCACGAAGAGCGTAAGGATACCCTCGGTAGCCTCGTCGATCTCCTCGCCGTCACCGGCGAAAAGATCGGGCCAGCTATAGATGTACGCAAGCTTTTGCGCGACACGCAGCATGTGACCGACGTACTGCACAAGATCTGCCGGCACTGTTCCGAGCATCGCAAGCCCACCGGGAAGACCCGCGAGGGCTGATATCCCCGTCACCTTGCTGGTCTCGTACGTGATCGATCCGTTCGCCACCTCGGTGATGACCTTCAGAGAGACACCTGCAGCCGCAGGACTCTCAGACACCGCCCGATCGATCTGCTCCGCTGTGCAGTGTCGCTTGAGCGCCGCTCGGAGGTACGTCTCGCGGTCGATCCGCACTCCAGGCAGCTTCGCCGCCAGGTCCAACACCTGAGGAAAGCTGAATCCTGGCTGCTCGAGATCTTGGTTCTTGGCCATGAACAGATGCTAGCGGCGGGACCACACGCACTCCCTTCTCGACTAACAACCAAGTGGGGTTAAATCTCCGCGCCAACCCGCATCGCACTGCAAACGTCAGGCCAGCATCTCCCGCACCAGCGGCACGACCTTCGTCCCGTACAGCTCGAGGCTCTTCATGAGCTTGCCGTGCTCCATCGGGCCGTTGGCGTACTTGAAGTCGAAGCGGTCGAGGTCGAGGCCCTTCACCACGCGGACGATCTTCTTGGCGACGGTCTCGGGGGACCCGATGAAGTACGCACCGTCAGCCCCGACCTGCGCCCTGAACTGGCCCTCGCCCATCGCGCGGCCGCCGCGCTCGATCGCGATCTTCGAGAAGTACTTGCCGAACAGCGGCCAGGAGTCCTCGAAGGCCTGCTCGTCGGTCTCGGCGACGTGGCCCGGTGCGTGCACGCCGACGGGCAGCTGAGGGTGGCCGAGCTCGGGGAGGGCGCGGCGGTAGAGGTCGGTGAACTGCTTGAAGGCGAGCGGGTCGCCGCCGATGATCGCGAGCATGAGCGGCAGGCCGTGGCCGGCTGCGCGGATGACGCTCTGCGGGCTGCCGCCCACGGCGATCCAGGCGGGCAGCAGACCGTTCTCGACGTGCGGGAACACGTCCTGGTCGGTCAGCGAGCGGCGGGTGCTACCCGACCACGTGACGGGGTTCTGCTCGCGGACCTTCATGAACAGGTCGAGCTTCTCCTCGAAGAGCTCTTCGTACTGCTGGAGGTCGTAGCCGAACAGCGGGAAGGACTCGATGAAGGAGCCGCGCCCGAGGATGACCTCGGCGCGCCCGTTGGAGATCGCGTCGATGGTCGCGAAGCGCTGGAACACCCGGATGGGGTCGTCGCTCGACAGCACGGTCACGGCAGAACCGACGCGGATCTGCTCGGTCTTGGCGGCGATCGCAGTGAGGACGGTGTCGGGGGCGGAGATCGCGTAGTCGGGACGGTGGTGCTCGCCGATCCCGATGAAGTCGAGGCCCACCTGGTCTGCGAGGACGCCCTCCTCGACGACGTCGCGGATCACCTGGGCGTGGCTCTTGAGCTGCCCGTCCGGCCCGGGGGTGACGTCTCCGAAGGTGTCGATGCCGAATTCGAGTGCGCTGCTCATGTCCGTCTCCTGCTCGCCGCGGTGCCGACGTCCAGCCGACACCTCGATGGTAGTTGATGATTCAACCAATCACGACTCGCACAACCTCACAGGGTCCGCGGTTGTTCCCGCCAACCCTCTCGGCCCCGCCGCACCCGCTACGCCGACGCGACCGTCATGTGCCCCCCGAGGAACCCGCCCACACCGAGCGCGCCGCCCGCGACGAGCCCGAGCAGCACCCCCGACGTCCGCTTCCCGCGCCGACGCTGCACGAGCGACGCCGTGTACAGCGTCAGAGCCGTCGCGTTCGCCGCGGCGTGCACGACGCCCACCCGCTGCGTCTTCTTCGGGGCCGACCCCCAGTCCGCCCACCCGGACAGGGCCGTCGGCACCGCTGTGGCGATCCCGAGCGCGACGAGCGCGTCGGCAGCCTTCGCGGACTTCTCGCCCTGGAGCACGTCGAGGGTCGTCGCCGAGGTCCAGAACCCGATCGGCAGGTCGGACATCACCGGGTGGAGCGCATGCCCGAGCCACACGCCCTGGAGCGCGGCGCGCCGCAGCGGACCGGCGGTCAGCCGCTGGGCCCACGGGCGGGCGAGGTCGGCCGGACCGTCGAGGGCCTCGTTCTCCTCGAGAGCCCAGGCAACCCCGAGCAGCGGCGACACCGCGTCGTCGTGGTTGAAGGGCGGGGCGCCGCCATCCTGGCGGTGGCGGGCGTCCGTGGCGTTCGCGTCGTCGGTCACTGGGGGCTCCGATCGGTGGAGGGGAGGCCTGCGAGGGCCCTCGAGGATGGTGCAGGCACGTGTCTCGACCTCGTCCCACCTTCGCAGCGCACCCGGCACCTCGCCACAGGTCGCGAGATGTCTCAGACCTGCGACATCGCCGCGACACCCCCGCGACCTGCAGCAGGCAGCACGTCGCTACCGTCGTCCTCATGACCTCGACGACGGTTCTGACGACACTCCGCGGCACCTGCGCCGCCCTCGCTCTCGCCGTGCTCCTCACAGGGTGCCAGGCCGACTCCGACCGCACCGCGACCCCGGTCCCGGCAGCGTCGGCGACCACAGCCGCTGCACCGACGCCCGACCCGACCGACGAGCCGTCGACCGACCCTGCAGACGACCAGACCACGGACCCGGCGTCGAGCACCACAGCAGTCGCCGGCTACGCACCCGGCGAGATCCCGCCCGTCCCGCTCATCACCATCCCAGACCTCTCCATGCTCGACGCCTCGCTGTCAGGCTTCACGCACGAGATCACCGAGCTCGTCGGCGGCTACCCGGGGCTGACCGTCGCCCCGGCGTCCTGCGACGTCTCCGGGACGGTCCGCTCCGGCGCAGGCAGCATCTTGCTCTACGGCGACGGGTCGGGCGTGTACACGGGGCCCGACGGAACGACGGTCAACTACGGCGACGGCTCGGGGACCTACGTCGTCGACGGCGTCTCGGTCACGGTCTACGGCGACGGCTCAGGGGTCTTCGCGAGCGGCGACGTGTCGGTGTCCAACTACGGAGACGGGTCGGGCGTGTACGCAGACGCCGAGGTCTCGCTCGCGGTCTACGGCGACGGCTCGGGCACCCGGACCGACAGCACCGGGACCATCACCAACTACGGCGACGGCGGCGGCGTCTTCGCGGGGGCAGACGGCGTGACCATCACCAACTACGGCGACGGCTCAGGCCTGTACTCCGACGGCTCCGTGACCATCCAGAACGACGGTCAGGGCACAGCGACGGTGAACGGGGTCCCCGTCCCGGCAGACCCCGTCCCGCCGGTCCCCGCGATGGGCGTGTTCCCGCCGATGGGCACCATCGAGCCGATCACGTCGTGCGGCACGACGATCTCGCTCTCCGACGCAGCGCTCTTCGACTTCGGCACGAGCGACCTGCGCCCCGAGTCCGAGCAGACCCTCGACTCTCTCGCCGCGGCGCTCGCCGAGACCGGCGCCCCGACGCTGCAGATCGGCGGGCACACGGACTCGATCAGCGACGAGGCCTTCAACCAGCAGCTCTCCGAGGACCGCGCCCAGGCCGTCGCCGACGCACTCGTCGAGCGAGGGGTGACCACGACCCTCGAGACCACCGGCTACGGCGAGACCCGCCCTGTCGCCCCCGAGACGACGGCCGACGGCTCGGACAACCCGGCTGGTCGCCAGCTGAACCGCCGGGTCGAGATCTTCGTCCCGACCTTCTGACAGACTGCCTCTGGCTCGACGACACCCCACCCGACGCCGTGCACCCGAAGGAGCACAGATGACGCCCCGGCCCCAGACCGCGAGCGCGACGTCCCCTCACGGCCGCACCCGCCCGTCGGCCCTCGCGTGCCTCGCCGCTGCCATTGCGGCTGCGCTGCTGCTCGCCGGGTGCACGGTCGAGGTGGTCGACCGCCGCGACACCGCGAGCGCGTCGGACGACGCGAGCAGCCCCTCGAGCACGAGCACGACGTCGGGCAGGTCCGCGCCGGAGGACGCGAGCACGACGGACGACGCAGCGACGGACGGCGGGCAGACCACGCCCGACAGCCCGGAGACCTCCGAGGGCGGTGACCCCTCGGACGACCCGGCGGCGTCTGCGCCCGACGAGGCCCCCGGTGGGCCAGGTGCCCATCCCTCGCCTGTCGCCACCCCGGCCCCGCCGACCACCACGGTCGGCTGCGGCGCGGACGGCACCCTGGACCTCTGGCGGGCGTCGCAGGCTGTCGAGCTCACGGAGGCCTGCGAGCACGTGACGATCTCTGCGGCGGACGTCCAGCTGACGGCTCGGGAGATCACGACGCTCGAGATCGCGGCGGCCGGTGTCGTCGTGCACGTGACGTCGGTCGGCACGGTCTCCGTCGCCGGCGCGGACAACACGGTGACGTGGGACGAGGGCTCCCCCGAGGTGTCGGACGAGGGCGCGGGCAACGTGCTGGTGGCATCGTGACAGGCCGTCCGACGGTCCTGCTCGTCGACGACGAAGAGGCGATCACTGCGGCGCTCGCACCGTTCTTGGAGCGGTCGGGCTTCGAGGTCCGCGTCGCAGAGGACGGTCAGGCGGCTCTGGAGACCCTCGACCTGTGGCACGCCGACGTGGTGGTCTCCGACGTGATGATGCCGCGCGTCGACGGACGCGAGCTCGTGCGCAGGCTGCGCACGCGCGACGACTGGACGCCCGTGGTCCTGCTCACCCAGGTCGGGGAGTCCTTCGAGCGGTCGGCGGCTCTCGACGAGGGGGCTGACGACTACCTCAACAAGCCTTTCAACCCGCAAGAGCTCGCCGCACGGATCCGTGCGGTCCTGCGGCGCCGGGCCCCGGGTGGTGAGAAGCCGTTGAGCACCGCAGAGCGTCTGGTGAGCGGTGACCTGGTGGTCGACAGGTCGGCCCGGCGGGTGTTCCTCGCCGGGAGCGAGGTGGTGCTCACCCCGCGCGCCTCGGTGCTGCTCGACTACCTCATGGCGCACCCCGGCGAGCTGCACACCCGGGACCGCCTGCTCCAGGCGCTCTGGGGCTTCGACCTCGTGCCGAGCACCCGCGCGGTCGACCACAGGGTCGCGGAGATCCGCCGCGTGCTGCGCGACGACGCCGGGGCGCCGCGGTTCGTGGAGACCGTCCCGAACCTCGGATACAGGTTCTGCGGTCAGGTGAGGCGCGGGTGACCGGGTCCGTGCACCGAGGCGCTCGGGGGCGCGCCGGTTCGCCGTGGGCCAGCCCGTGGGTGATCGTCCCGGTCGCCGTCGGGCTGGTGGTCGCCGCTGTGCTGGTCGCCGCGGGCAACCCGAGCGGTCTGCGGTTCACCGTCCCGCTCGCGACAGCTGTCGCTGCTGCCGGGGTGGGCGCCGGGATCGTCGCGCTCCTCGTGCTGCTGCTCCGCCGGGCGGTCCGCCGGGCCGGTGAGGTGGGGGCAGCATCTGCGCGCCAGGAGGAGAAGGCCGCGCACCACAGGTTCCTGGCCCGCCTCGACCACGAGCTCAAGAACCCGCTGACTGCTATCCACGCCGCCGCCGCCTCGGTGTCGTCGACCAGCCTCGCCGACGGCTCGGGGCCAGGCTCCCCCGGCGGCACCGGAGCGGTCCACCTCTCCCCCGTGGCCGTGATCGACGCGCAGGCCGCGCGCATGGGCCGGCTCGTCGGCGACCTGCGCAAGATCTCTTCCCTGGACTCCCAGGAGATCGAGCAGGAGCCCGTCGACGTCGCCGACCTCACCGCCGAGGTGGTCGCCGCGCTGCACGAGGAGCTCGCCGTCACCCGGCCCGCCCGTGCTGGCACGGTCCCCGGTGCCCTGTCCGACGTGAGTGTCGCGTTCCCGCGTGTCCCGTGGCCGTTGCCGCCGGTGCGCGGGGATGTCGACCTGCTGTTCGTCGCGCTCTACAACATCGTGTCGAACGCCGTGAAGTTCTCGGCCGACGGTGCCCCGATCGAGGTCCGCGGCTTCGAGGAGGAGGGCGCTGTGGTGGTCGAGGTCGCCGACTCCGGAGCGGGCATCCCGGCCGACGAGCTCTCGCTCGTGTGGGACGAGCTCGCCCGCGGGTCGAACACGCTCGGGGTGCCGGGGTCGGGTCTCGGGCTCGCGACGGTCCACGCGATCGTCCGCAGGCACGGCGGCCAGGCCATGCTCACCTCCCGCCTGGGCCACGGGACGAGCGTGCGGCTCAGGCTCCCGACAGCACAGCCTGGTTGACCGGCTGCGGCTGCGGCTGCGGCTGCGGCTGCGGCTGCGGCTGCGGCTGCGGCGAGGATCACCCGGCGGGCTCCCCGAGCACACCGCCGACCGGCCCTACGATGCGAGTCGTATCTCCGCGCGTGGGCAGCTCGCGGGTCTGGCCCGGTGCTGCCCTCCTCACCACGCGGCCGACCCCCTGGAAGAGCTGCCGATGTCTGCCCGTCTGTCTGCCCCCGCGTCCCGCTCGACCGCCGGTCGTCACCCCGCGCGACCGACCTCCCGCGGCCTCCGCGGGACCGCCGCCGTCCTGCTCGCCGCCGTGCTGCTCGCCGGCTGCTCGGCCGAGGCCGACGAGGCCCGCCCGATGGCTGCCGCGACCACAGAGGCTCCCGAGCCGACCGAGACGCCCGCACCGCTGCCGTCACCCGAGCTCGCCGAACCCGTCGACGTCGCGGCTGTCACCTCGACCGCTACCCCGCAGACAGCGCTCGCGACGGTGCCGCTCCTCGAGGTCAAGGGGCGCGCCCCTAAGACCGGCTACTCCCGGGATGCCTTCGGCGCGGCGTGGGCCGACGTCGACCGCAACGGCTGCGACACCCGTAACGACATCCTCGCCCGGGACCTCACCGACGTGACGTACAAGGCCGGGACCAAGGACTGCGTGGTCCTCACCGGGACCTTCGCCGACCCCTACAGCGGCACGACCATCGCCTTCGAGCGTGGCGAGAAGACGTCGACCGCCGTGCAGATCGACCACGTCGTGGCCCTGTCGGACGCGTGGCAGAAGGGCGCCCAGGGCTGGGACGAGGCGAAGCGCACCGCCTTCGCCAACGACCCGCTCAACCTCTGGGCTGCCGACGGGCCGCTCAACGGGCAGAAGAGCGACGGTGACACCGCGACGTGGCTGCCGCCGAACAAGGACTTCCGCTGCGAGTACGTCGCCCGCCAGGTCGGCGTGAAGTTCACCTACGGCCTGTGGGTCACCGACGCCGAGCAGGTCGCGATGGCCTCGGTGCTCAGCACCTGCCCGGACCAGCCGCTGCCCGAGGGGTCGGCCGTGCCCGAGATTCCCGCGCCCGAGCCAGCACCGGAACCCGAGCCGGCGACCGCGCCTCCCGCACCGGCACCAGCCCCGGCGCCGGCTGTCGAGCCCGCCCCTGCGCCCGTCGTCGAGCAGGCACCCGCCCCGGCGCCCGAGCCCGTCGTCGTCCCGGAGCCCGCGCCGGCCCCGGTCGAGGTGTACTACGAGAACTGCGACGCGGCCCGCGCCGCCGGAGCAGCCCCGGTCTACGCAGGCGACCCGGGCTACGCCAAGAAGCTCGACCGCGACGGAGACGGCGTCGGCTGCGAGTAGCCGCAGAGCCACCTCCCGACGGCTGCGGGCCGGCGCCCCACGAAGGGCGCCAGCCCGCAGCCGTCTCTCGTGCCGTCAGCAGACGTGGCTGATCAGCCGCCGCCGCCTCAGCCCACGTCCCGCCGGCGGAAGGTCACGAGCCCCACGGCGACCACCACGGCGAGCAGCACCACCAGACTGACCGCACCGTTCGTCAGCGACACCGTCTTCTCGATCGTGTCGCACATCGTGCCGGAGGCGTCGGTCGTGCAGTCGTCGACCCAGTACATCGACTCCCCCTGCAGCACGGCCTCGAACTTCAGGGTGAGCAACCACGGCTTGAGGGCGTCGACCGCCGAGCCGATGATCCCCTCGACGACGATCACGTACCCGAGCAGCAGACCGATCGCCGCAGCGGTGCTCCGCACGACCATCGCGACGGCCGCGCCGAGCACTGCGACCCCGATGGCCGTGAGCGTCAGCCGCAGACCGCCCACGGCGAGGTCCGACCACAGCTCGCCCGTGACGTCGCCGAGCGTCCCCCACATCCTGAAGATCGCCCACGCTCCCCCGACCACGAGCACGGCGGCGAGGATCGCCGGGACGACGACCCCGAGGCCTGCGGCGGCCAGCTTCGAGGCGTAGACACGGGTCCTGCGCGGTTCGAACGTCAGCCAGCTGCCCATCGACCCCGTCGCGAACTCGGCCGCCACGAAGCTCACGCCGACGAAGAACGCGTAGAGCAGGACCGCGTACCCGATCCCTGTCAGGACCGACCCGGCCTGGTCGGTGAAGAGCTGGTCGGGCCAGAGATACGTCTCGGACTGAGGGGCCATGGACTCGCAGTAGTACGTCGCCGTCGGGTCTGTCTCCTGGGCGGCCTCCTCCTGCTCGTAGCAGTCGGCGAGCGTCGCCTCGCCGTTGACCTCCCAGTCGGCGAGGGCCTCCTCGTAGTACTGCTGCGAGAGCGCTTTCTCCTCCTCGCTCGCCGGTGCCGACGACTGCCAGACGGCGACGAGCGCGAGGACGACCACCCCGAGCAGCCCGAGGCTCGCGACACGGGTGGTGCGGCGGCTGAAGAACCTGTCGATCTCGACCCTGAGCAGGCGCATCATCGGGAGCCTCCTCGGCGTGAGCGGCGGGTCGGTCTCCCGGACTCTTCGGCGCGCGTCCCGGGTCCCTCACCTGCGGTGAGCTCGAGGAACACCGCTTCGAGCCCGGCCTTGATCGCGACGAGCTCGTGGACGTACTGCCCGTGCTGGGCGAGCACCTGCGTGATGTCGGCGGGGTCGGCAGCACCGTCGACCAGCAGCGCCTCGTGGTCGGCGCGGACGGTCAGCCCGGCTCGCTCGAGGATCTCGCGTGCCTCGCCGGGCTGGCGGACACCCACCCGGACCGTCGTGGCAGACCCCGCGACGATGTCCTCGACGCGGCCGCTGGCCAGCAGCCGTCCGTGCCCGATGATCGAGACCGTGTCGGCCACCTGCTCGACCTCCGCGAGGATGTGGCTGCTCACCAGGACAGTCTTGCCCTGGTCGGCGAGCGTCCGCATGGTCGTGCGGATCTCCCGGATCCCTGCCGGGTCGAGGCCGTTGGTCGGCTCGTCGAAGATCAGCAGGTCGGGGTCCTTGAGCAGCGTCGCGGCGATCGCCAGGCGCTGCTTCATGCCGAGCGAGTACGTCTTGTAGCGGTCGCCCGCGCGGTCGTCGAGGCCGACGGCCTCGAGGACCATCCCCACCTCGGACGAGGGGACGCCGATGGCGCTCGCGAGCAGGTCGAGGTTCTTGCGCGCCGTGAAGGTCGGGAAGAACTTCGGCTGCTCGACGATCGCGCCGACGCGGCCGACGATGTCGGGCAGCGCCCGCGGGACCTCCTGGCCGAGGATCGTCATCGTCCCCGAGTCCGCGCGGACCAGGCCGAGCAGCATGCGGATCGACGTGGTCTTGCCCGAGCCGTTGGGCCCGAGGAACCCGTGCACCCCACCGATCGGGACGTCGAGGTCGAGGCCCTGCACGGCGACGTGGCGACCGTGCCGGTTGCGGTAGGTCTTGCGCAACCCGCGCGTGCTGATCGCGAGCGACCGGGGATCGACGTCGGGCGGCGGGCTGGTGGTCTGGGCGTGTGCGGGCATCGGCTCCCCCTGCTGGCGGCACGGCGCCCCGCTGCGGGGCACCCTGACGGAGCGTAGCCAGTCGCAGACCTCCCCGTCTGTAGTCCTCTGGGTGGATATCGCCAGGTCAGGGCGATCGAGACGAGGCATGAGGAGGGTCGTCGACCCTCGACAGGGCCCGAGGTCACACCGGCGAGTGCTCGCCCGACCGCTGGACGGACGGCCAGACCGACGACGGTCGAGGGGTCCGGCCCCCTGGCCCCTGACCGACTCCCTTGTTAACGTTCACAGTGCGCACCGACGCGCCCGCGCAGCCTGGCTGCGCCCCACGCCGCACCCTCGGAGGACGTGCTCGTGACCGAGAACAGCACCACCACACCCACCCCCTCGAGCGGCACCGGCGCCGCTCCGGACTGGGCCGGGTACGTCATGGTCCACCACGACGACGCGACCCACGAGGTCCACGCCATGCTCTCCGACGGCGACGACCCGACGACGTGGCGCGCCCTCGACGGCGGTGCCGGGATCCTCGCCTCCACGATGGGCGAGCAGGGCCTGCGCGACCCGCACCTGCTGCGCTCGGCCGACGGATCGACCTTCTACCTGCTCGCGACAGACCTCGACATCCGCGTCACCGAGCGCCCGGGCGTGACGGGCAGCTTCTGGGACTGGCTCGGCCGCCACGGCAGCAGGTCCATCAACGTGTGGGAGTCCTCCGACCTCATGACGTGGGGCCCGCAGCGTCAGGTCGAGGTCTCGCCGCCGAGCGCCGGCATGGCCTGGGCGCCCAAGACCGTGTGGGACCCCGAGGCCGAGGCCTTCCTGGTGCTGTGGTCCGCCCGGCTCTACGCCGACGACGACCCCGAGCACACGGGCTCGGGCCACCACAGGCTGCTCGGCGCGCACACGACAGACTTCGTCACCTTCACCGAGGCCGTCGACCACGGGCACCCGACCCGGTCGGTGATCGACGCCCTCGTGGTGCCCGACCCCGACAGCGACGGTGGCTACGTGCGCTTCGTCAAGGACGAGGCCGCGGGCCTGGTGTTCTCCGAGCGGTCGACCGACCTCCATGCCGAGGCGTGGGACCCGGTCTCGGACAGCGTCACGGCGGGGACCGAGACCGGGATCGTCGAGGGTCCGCTCGCCTTCAGGTCCTTCACCGACGGCGAGTGGTACCTGTGGGTCGACGAGTACACGGGCGCCGACCGCGGCTATGTCCCCTTCCACGCGTCGTCGCTGACCGCCGAGCGCTGGGAACCCGTCGAGGGGTACACCTTCCCGGGCAAGATCAAGCACGGGACGGTCCTTCCTGTGACGGCGCAGGAGTACGCGCGGCTCGCGACACGCCTCTGAGGACGACGAGCCTCGGCGCGGCGGGTCTGAGCACAGCGGGTCTGAGCACAGCGAGCAGATCCTCATCGAGGCACGGCTCGCCACCTCACTGCGCCTGGCCTCCGGCCCTGGTGAGCGAGCGCAGCGTGCCGAGCACGGCGAGCACCGCCTCGGACGTGACGTCCGGCAGCATGGCCGCGCCGATGTCGCGGCGCGCCCCTGCGTCCGAGAGCGGCACCTGGACGCACCCGGCCGGGGTCGTCGTGGTCTGCGGCGCGACCGCGACGCCGAGCCCTGCGGCGACCAGACCTGTGAGGGTGTGCAGGTCTTCGCCCTCGAAGGCGATCGACGGCGACACCCCCGCGTCGGCGAAGAGCTCGTCGACCGACCCGCGCAGCCCGTAGCCGACCTTGAGCGTCACGAGGGGCTCGTCCGCGAGCGCAGCGACCGAGACCGCTCCCGCACCCGCAGCCGCGTGGCCCGCCGGGACGAGGAGCACGAGCCGCTGCTCGAAGAGCGGGACCACGCGGAGCCCGTCAGGCGCAGGGTCGAGCCGCGAGACGAGGGCGATGTCGGCCTCGCGGGCACGGAGCGACTCGAGGCACGAGGCGCGGGCACCCTGGCTCAGCACGAAGCGGACCGACGGGTCGTCGTCCCGGACGGTCCGGATGAGCTCGGGCACGAGCTGTTCGCCGAGGGAGGTCTGGAAGGCCAGACGGACCGTCGTCTGCGCGCGGCGCCCCTCGGTCTCGACCGCGGCGAGGCCGTCGGTCAGCACGTCGAGGGCCCGCTGCGCGTACGGGACGAGGGTGCGGGCGGCGGCGGTGAGCCGGACCCCGCGCCCGTCAGGTTCGAGCAGGGGTGCCCCGATCTGGCGCTCCAGACGTCGGACCGTGCGGCTGACCGTCGGCTGCGGGACGCCGAGCATGGCGGCGGCGATGGTCACGTGCTCGACCTCGCCGAGCGCCACGAGCATCCGCAGGTGCGGCAGGAGTGCGGCTACCGGATCGTCTCTCATGTCGTGAGCGTATGAGAAGGAGCGGCCCGATGCATTAGAGGTATCAGATCCGCACACCTAGCGTCGTCCGGGTGACCACGACAGCCACCCGTCCCACGGCTCTGAGGCCCGCCCGCGAGCTCCCGCAGGTGATCGGCGAGCGCCGGCTCGCTGCTGCTCTGTGGTGTGCGGGCCTGGGCACCTTCGCGCTGCTCTACGCACCGCAGGGGCTGCTCACCGACGTCTCGGCGTCGCTCGCCGTCAGCCCGTCGCGTGCCGCCCTCCTCGTGTCGGGCGCGACCCTCGGCCTGGCAGCCTCGGTGATCCCCTGGGCATGGCTCTCGGACCGGATCGGCCGGCCCGAGGCCATGCGCGTCGCGGCGGTCGCCTCAGCGGTGCTCGCCGTCCTCGTGCCGTGGCTGCCCGGTTTCGAGCTGCTCGTCGCCGGGAGGTTCCTCCAGGGCGCGGCGCTCGGCGGCATCCCGGCCCTCGCGATCGCCCTCGTGCACGACTGGTCGCTCCCGGCCAGAGCCGGTGCGCTGGCCGGTTCCTACGTCGCGGCAACCTCGGTCGGGGGTCTTGTCGGCCGGCTCGTCTCGGTCCCGGTGGCGCAGCACCTGGGCTGGCGGCTCGGGCTCGTCGCTGTCGGTGCCTGCCTCACCGCGGTGATGGCCCTGCTGGTCTTCCTGCTCCCTCCCGGGACCCCTCGTGGTCAGCGTCCGCACCGGGCGGTCGGCGCACGAAGCCCGAGCCAGCTGGCCCACCTGCGGGCGCACCTGCACGACAGGACGCTCGTCGCGCTGTTCTGCGTCGGCGGTCTGCTGGTCGGCGGGCTGGCGGCGATCTTCAACTACCTGCCCTTCCGGCTGGAGGCCCCGCCCTACGGGCTCGCCCCGACCGTCGTCTCTCTCGTGTTCCTCACCTATCTCGCAGGGACCGTCGGATCACGTCTCGCGGGTGCGCTCAGCGACCGATGGAGCCCTCGGACGGTCTTGGTGATCGCGTGCTCCCTCATGGGCGTCGGCGCTGTGGTCACGCTGGCCCGGCCGCTGCTCGTGGTCGTCGCGGGTGTCACCGTGCTGACCCTCGGGCTGTTCGTCGGGCACGCCGTCGCGGCCAGCCGGGTGGGAGCCCGGGCGACGACGGGTCGGGCGCAGGCGACGGCGCTCTACACGGTCGTCTACTACGCGGGCGCCAGCCTGTTCGGCTGGGTGGCCGGCCACGCCTGGGGCCTCGTCGGATGGGTGGGGGTTGTCGGACTGGTCGTCGCACTGGCCGCTGTGGCGCTCATGCTGGTGCTGTCCGTGCCCACCCTCACACGAACATGTGCAGCGTCAGGTCCTGCCGGCTCGTGAAACCGAGCTTGTGCAGCAGGCTCGACATGTGGTTCTCGACGGTCCGCACGCTCAGCGTGAACTCTGTCGCGATCTCACGGTTGGACAGCCCGTCACGAGCCAGCAGGGCGATCTGCCGCTCACGTGTGGTGAGCAGCGGGGAACCTTCTCCAGGGTCGCCGGGGTCTGCAGGCGCCAGTGCCGAACCGTCTCCGGGCCTGCCTCCCAGCATGGTCCACGCTGTCCGGCGGGGTGCGTCGTTGACGATGGTCGTGGCCGGACCAGCCAGCACCTCGAGCACCGCGAGGTCCCCTGCCGAGAGCGCCTCGTGGAGCCTCACGAGGGAGTCGAGGAGCGGCACGTGGCACCTGGCGTAGAGGTCACGGACCTGACGCACCCGCTCTGGGCTGTGCGGCCCAGGATGTGCGAGCCAGCACCAGAGCGCGGGAAGCAGCAGACCGGCCTCGACGTGCCGCTCTCCGGCGACCCAGAGCTCCTCCACCTTCTCGGGGTCGGGGTCCAGCGCCGTCCGGGCCACCTCACCCATGGACTGCAGCAGAGGGCTGTACCCGCTCGGCGTGAGGTCGAGCTCGGTCGACAGAGCCCGCGCGAGATCACTGTCTCCCACCCGGGTCCTCAGCAGGGTGCCCAGGGCGAGCGACCTCCTGTAGTAGGTGTTCTCGAGCGGGCCAGGGCTGCCGAGGCGCAGGGACACGGTGAGCGTCCGCCAGGCCTCCTCAGACTGACCACGGGTGCCCAGGACCACGGCGAGAGCGCAGGCGTTGACCCGGATCCCGAGCCCGTCGAGAGCGTCGAGGGCGCGCTCGAGAGCGGCGCGAGCGTGATGCTCCGCCTCGCTGACACGGCCGAGCATGAGGAGGGACTCGCTCTGGATCCCGTCGAGATAGTGCATCTGCTCGGTGCTCTCGATAGTCCCGTCGACCTGCTCGCACACGGCGAGCGCCAGATCAGGCCGCCCGGCCTCGAGGAGCGCGCTGGACTCCAGGACCGGCGCCCAGCCCGCGACGGGGACGCCCGCTGCTGCTTCCCGCGTCGTCGCACGGATGTCCTCGTCCTCGCCGGGCCGTGCGGCTGCCCGCTCGGCGGCGACCCGGGCGCGCTGGGCAGCGACGGGGCCGGGACGAGTCGTGGGGTCAGAGCCGACAGAGCTGTCGCTCCACACGGCCCACCGGGTCGCGAGCACGTCGAAGAGGGCACGCGACTCAGGGGTGTCGCCGTCGGTCTGCTCGGTGGCGGAGAAGATCGTCTCGACCTCGACAGGGTCGGCAGGACGGCGCAGCAGGACCCCGAGGAACGCGTTCGCGTGGTCGACCGTCGGTGCCAGCAACCAGGTGGCGCGGTGGCGCGCGACCTCGTCCTCGGACCTGGCGTGCACCAGCACGGCGATCTCTGCAGCCCAGCGCGGGTACTCCTCGGGTGCCGCAGGCAGCGAAGCCGAGGCTCGGGTCTGGACAGCGGAGCGGTCGAGGCGTTCCTCGCCGGACCCAGAGCCTCGGTCCGCACGATGCCCACCCTGGTCCGCCCTGCGCACCCCCTGGCCCTCGCCCTGCGCGGAGGAGTCGCCGGAGATCGCGCGTGGACCGAGGGTCCCTGTGCGCAGCGCACGACCCAGCGCGGGCGGGGAGACGGCGACGACGGTGTGCGTGCCGTCGCACCTGTGCATGACGACCCGACCGCGCCGGACGAGCGCAGAGAGCACGTCGCCGCCGACCAGCAGGGCGGCGTCACGCTCGTCGAGGGTGCCGTGCTCGGCGAGCACGACGAGCGCCTCGAGCTGCTCGGCAGGGACCTGCGGCAGCAGCCCGTGAGCGACCGAGTCGACCGCGATCGAGTCCATCGTCCCGGCCTTGACCCAGACGCCGCCCTCGACACGCACCACGCCCTCGACCCTCGCGGCGTCGGCGAGCGCGAGCGCGACCCGCGGGTTGCCTGCGGACCGGGTGGCGATCGCCGAGACCACACCGATGCTCGCCGGCCCGCCCAGAGCCGACGTCAGCAGCCGAGACGTCTCCGACAGCCCCATGGCCTCGACGCGGACCCGGGCGGGTGCACGCTCGGCGACGAGCAGTGCCGCCGGGGACGTGTACAGCGCGCGGACGTCTGTCCCCACGGTCGCGACCATCCGGGCGTCGACGACCGACAGGAAGGTCCGGACGACCGCGACCGTCGCGTCGTCGACCCTGTCGAGGTCGTCGACGAGGAGGAGCGGTCGTCGCCCGGACAGCTCTTCGCGCATCCACGCGACCCAGGACTTCTCGGAGAGCTCCCCGCGGGGGGCGGAGTCGTGCGCGCGGAAGGGCCCGAAGGGTCGCAGGGTGTGCTGCGCACGGATCGAGAGGACCGAATAGCTCCCTCGGGCCGTGGCTGTCGTCGCGACGTCGCGCAGCGCCCAGCTCTTGCCGGCTCCGGCGTCACCGGTCAGCAGGACGTCCCGGCCGACCGCCAGCCATCGCGCCGCTGCCGAGCTCGATGTGCTCATGAGGTGCTCCCCGTCGATCGAGGTGCGCCCCGGCGCTACGTCGCCGGGGTCGCACACGTGACCCTCACCCCTCGCGAACGCGTCGAGACTTCGCGAAAGGGATAGAACCGTACCTCGACAGCATCGCACGTCGACGGGGCAGCGAGTAGCCCCGTCCGCCAGCCTGTGGACGCTGCACCGGAGCCACCCCGCCCGGCACCGTGGCCGGGACGGCAGGGGACGACCGGCGTCAACCTCGCCGGTCTCGTCGACGACCGGCCGTCCCCCGGTCCGGGCTCAGCGCATCTGCGTGAAGTCTGCCGTCGCGGGGTCGGCGCCCGTGCGGTTCCCGGCCTCGAGAGCGTCGACCTGGGCGATCTCGTCGGCGCTCAGCTCGAATCCGAAGACGTCGAGGTTCGCAGCGATGCGCTCGGGGTTGTTCGACTTCGGGATGACGATGGTGTCCTGCTGCAGGTGCCAGCGGAGCACGACCTGCGCGGGGGTCACGCCGTGAGCCTGGGCGATCGCCGTGACCTCGTCGGACTCGAGGTCAGCGCCGCGGCCGAGCGGGCTGTAGGCCTCGACGGCGATCCCGGCCTCCCGCGAGACGCGGACCAGCTCGGACTGCTGGAAGGTGGGGTGCACCTCGATCTGGTTGACGGCGGGGACGACGTCGGTCTCCGCGAGAAGCTTCTCGAGGTGCTCGGGCAGGAAGTTCGACACCCCGATGGCCCTGACGGCCCCGTCGGCGAGAAGCTTCTCGAAGGCACGCCACGTCTCGACGTACAGACCCTTGCTCGGGACCGGCCAGTGGATGAGGTAGAGGTCGACGTAGTCGATGTCTAGGGCGGCGCGGGACGCCTCGAAGGCCGCGAGCGCCTCCTCGTAGCCCTGGTTGCCGTTGCGGAGCTTGGTCGTGACGAACACGTCCTCACGGGCCAGGCCGCTCGCGCGGACGGCGGCGCCGACGCCCGCCTCGTTGTAGTAGCCGGCGGCGGTGTCGATGTGGCGGTAGCCCGTCTCGATCGCGGACTCGACGATGCGCTGGGTGTCGTCCTCGGCCACCTGGAAGGTGCCGAAGCCGAGCTGGGGGATGGTGACGCCGTTGTTGAGTGTGATGTCAGGGATCTGTGTCATCTCTCTTTCCTACCCCAGCGTGCCGGGCTTCTCATCCGGAACGGTGCGGGCCTCCACCCGTCGAGCTCCACCCTTCCCGTCCGCTCTCCCGTGGGACACCACGCGGGCTGTAGGTTGCTCCGTGTGAACGAGACCACCCCCACGACGACGACGTCGCAGCCCCGCTTCACCATCCGCCCAGCGCGGACCACGGACCCCGCCGAGGTCGACCGCCTGTACGACATCTGCCTGCGCACAGGTGCGTCGGGCGAGGACGCGTCACCGCTGTCCGAGCGTCCGCGACTGCTCGGCGACGTCTACCTCGGTGCGTACCTGCACCTCGAGCCCGAGCTGGCCTTCGTGCTGGTCGACGGATCGGTCGAGGGCCCCGAGGCCGTGGTCGGCTACGTGATCGGCACCCGCGACACCGCGGCCTTCGAGGAGACCCTCGAGCGCGAGTGGTGGCCCGAGGTCGAGCAGCGGTACCCGGCGGGCTCTGCGCCGGAGGGGTCCTACGACGCCGGGATCGTCAGCCGCGTCCACGACAGGTCACGCACCGACCCAGCCGTCGTCGCGGAGTTCCCCGCCCACCTGCACGTCGACCTCCTGCCGGAGGGGCAGGGCGGCGGCAACGGACGGCGCATGCTCGAGACGCTCTTCGACGCCCTGCGCGACCTCGGCGTGCCGGGGGTGCACCTCGGGGTCGGCGCCGACAACACCCGCGCGATCGGCTTCTACGAGCACCTCGGCTTCCGCCGCCTCGGCGACGGCGGCTGGCAGCTCGGCCTGGACCTGCGGCGCTGAGGCGGAGCCGGGTCTGGCTGGGCTGGGCCGCGTCTGGCTGGGCAGAACCGGGCTGGGTTGGGCTGGGCCGGGTCTGGCTGGTCTGAACCAGGCTGGACTGGTCTGGACTGGACTAGGCTGGGCCGGGTCTGGCTGGTCTGAACCAGGCTGGACTGGTCTACGTCGACGGGCGTCGTGCGACGGTCGCCGCAGCAGCGAGGACCGCGACGAAGACGCCCGCGGCCACAGCGCCCCGCAGGCTCGGGGTCAGGCCGGCGAGCAGGACGGCTGCCGTGAGCGCGCCCGCGACCGAGGCCGCGAGCGGTGCGCCGACAGACCTCGCAGGACCGTGGCCGGGCGCGAAGACCACGACGGTCGCCGCCGCGAGCACGCTCGTGGCGCCCACCAGCAGACCCGTCCCGCCCCAGAGCAGGACAGCCCAGGCGGCAAACCCGCCCGAGGAGTCGAGCAGCGCGAGCACGAACCCGACGACAGACCCGATGACGCCGCCAGCCCCGACCAGGCTGAGCCCGCGCGCGACGGTGCGCGACGGGACGACCGGCGTGGTGGACGGCTGGGGCCTGCGCATCGAGAGCATGGCGTCATCGTAGGTCTGCGCCGGACCGTCAGGAGCGCGGGGTAGGTTTCGGGGCAGGCATCCCTGCCCGGCGGAAAGGCCATCTGTGTTCTTGCGTGACGAGGTCCTCATCAGCAGCGCGACCGACCTGGCGGTCGCCGCCGAGTGCGAGCTCGCGCTGCTGACCGACATGGACGAGCGGCTCGGCCGCTCTCCGCGGACCGTCGCCCCCGACGCGATGCTGGAGCGCACGACGAGCCTGGGGCTCGAGCACGAGGACAGGGTGCTCAGCGGGTACCTGTCACGCCTGGCGGCTGCCGCAGCCGAGGCAGCAGGCACCGAGGACTACGCCTTCACATCGACAGCCGTCCCCGGCTTCGTCTCCTTCGCAGGCCAGGACTGGTCGACGCTCGACGACCTGCGCGCGGCCCACGACCGCACGGTCGCGGCGCTCCGCGACGGTGCCGCGCTCGTGTACCAGGGGGTGCTGTTCGACGGTCGGTTTCTCGGTCGCCCCGACTTCCTCGTCGACGATGCCGCGCTCGCCCGGGCCACGCCGGCCGCCGGCGCGGAGAGCTCCCTGCTGAACGGTGAGGCGCACGGGGAGGACGGAACCGACGAGCCCGGCAGCCCGGACTCCCCCGGCGTCACCACCTCCCCGCTGGTCACGGTCGTCGACACCAAGCTCGCGCGGCACGCCCGGGTCACGGCGCTGCTGCAGCTCGCCGCGTACGCCGACCAGCTCGAGCGTGCGGGGGTCCCCGTCGCACCGTCGCTGCGCCTCGTCCACGGCGACGGGTCGGAGTCCGAGCACCCGCTCGCCGACGTCCTGCCGGTGTACCGCGAGCGCCGCGCCCGGCTCGAGCGGGTCGT
The DNA here is from genome assembly GCF_033798665.1 of Sanguibacter biliveldensis. Taxonomy (NCBI): domain Bacteria; kingdom Bacillati; phylum Actinomycetota; class Actinomycetes; order Micrococcales; family Sanguibacteraceae; genus Sanguibacter; species Sanguibacter biliveldensis. The sequence goes on along the minus strand of NZ_CP138359.1, from coordinate 276,059 downwards.
CGACGCGCACCTCGCCGACGAGGGACCTGTCGTCTGGGGTGACGAGAGGTTCTCAGCCTGCGGGCGCTGCCCGGCCTGCACCCGGCACGTGGTCGCGCAGCGCGACCTGCTGCTCGTCGCAGGCCTCCGCACGACCCAGCGCACCCGCCTGCGCGCCGCCGGCATCTCGACGATCGACGCAGTGGCCTCGAGCACCGGACCTGTCGAGGGCATGCCGGACCGCATCCTGGCGGACCTGCGCGACCAGGCCGCGATGCAGGTGGCGCAGGACGCCCGGCCGCCGCTGCCCGACGGCCGCTCTGACGTGCGGGCCGCGGTCGTCTCGCCCGTCGCCCTCGAGGCTCTCGCGGTCCCGGACCCGGGTGACGTGTTCTTCGACTTCGAGGGCGACCCGCTGTGGACCTCCCCCGGGTCGACCGACTGGGGGCTGGAGTACCTCTTCGGTGTCGTCGAGGCGCCGACCGAGGCCGGCGCCTCGCCGGTGTTCCGCGCCTTCTGGGCGCACGACCGCGCGCAGGAGAAGCAGGCGCTCCTCGACTTCTTCGCATACCTGCGCGATCGCCGGGCGCAGTTCCCCGGCATGCACGTGTACCACTACGCCCCCTACGAGAAGACGGCGCTGGGCCGACTGGTCGGCCGGCACGGGGTGGGCGAGGAGCAGCTCGACGACCTGCTGCGCCACGGTGTGCTCGTGGACCTCTACGCGACGGTCCGTCAGAGCGTGCGGGTGTCGCAGCCGTCGTACTCCCTCAAGAAGCTCGAGCCCTTGTACATGGGTGACCAGCTGCGCGACGCCGACCTCGACAACGCCGCCGACTCGATCGCGCAGTACGCGCTGGCCTGCGCCGCGCGGGACGAGGGACGCAGTGACGAGGCCGCCGCGACCCTCCAGCTCATCGAGGGCTACAACCGCTACGACTGCGTGTCGACGCTGCGCCTGCGCGACTGGCTGCGCACCCTCGCCACAGAGCACGGCGTCACGCTCCGGCAGGCCGACGACCCTGCAGACCTCGTCGACCTCGCTGACGTGGAGGACGAGCCGTCCGACCCGCTCGTCGACGCGCTGCACGCTGTCGCAGGAGACGCGCGCGACCTCCCAGCGGGTGAGCGCGGTCCTGACGACCAGGCTGTCCTGCTGCTCGCCGCGGCGCTCGGCTACCACCGCCGCGAGGACAAGCCGTTCTGGTGGGCGCACTTCGACAGGCTGACCTCACCGCCCGACGAGTGGGCCTCGAGCCGCGACGTGCTCGTCGCCGACGAGGCCACGGTGCTGCGCGACTGGTTCAAGGAGGGATCACAACGGTCGCTGCGCCGGGAGCTGAGGTTCGTCGGCGCCCTCGCGACAGGCAGTGCGCTCGGCGTCGGCTCGGGCGTCTGGTGCATCTACGACGCACCTCTCCCCGAAGGGCTCACGCCCCCGGTCGGCGGTGTCCGCCAGGTGAGCGGCACGTCGACAGTGCTGTCGGTCGAGACCGACGCGCTGGGTCGTGACGTGGTCGTCGTCGAAGAGGTCCTCAAGAAGGGCCTCGAGCCGTACCCCGAGGTCCCGATGGGTGTGGGACCGGGGAGCCCGGTGCCGACAGGACTCGTCGAGGGAGCCGTGCGCGAGGTCGCGGAGCACGCCGTGCGTTCCCTCGACGGTGGCGCCGGACGCTTCCCCGCCCAGCCCGCGCTCGACGTCCTGCGCCGTCTGCCCCCGCAGCTCAAGGCCGACGAGCGCGCCGAGGTCTCGGCCGACGTCGACGGCTCCGACCTCGGCCTGCCGCCCGTCGGCAGCGGCAAGGGTGCGTACATCTCGGCGATCACTGACGCCGTCCGACGCCTCGACCGCTCCTATCTCGCCGTGCAGGGACCGCCCGGGACGGGCAAGACCTACGTCGCCGCCCGCGTGATCGAGCGGCTGGTGCGCAGCGGGTGGCACGTGGGTGTCGTCGCGCCGTCGCACGCCGTGGTCGAGCACCTGCTCGACAAGGTCGTCGAGGCCGGCGTCCCCGCCTACCGCGTGGGCAAGAAGCCGCAGGGCTCGGGCGAGCACACCAAGGCCTGGACGGCGATCGGCGACAAGAAGCAGGGCAAGTTCCTCGGCGAGCACAAGGACCACGGCTGCGTGATCGGCGGGACAGCCTGGGACTTCGCGAACGCGAACAAGATCGGGCGCCGGGCGCTCGACCTCCTCGTGGTCGACGAGGCCGGTCAGTTCTCCCTCGCGAACACCGTCGCGGTGTCCGTCGCCGCGGAGAACCTGCTGCTCCTCGGTGACCCCCAGCAGCTGCCGCAGGTGAGCCAGGGCACGCACCCCGAGCCCGTCGACGGATCGGCCCTCGGCTGGGTCGCCGACGGTCACGACGCCCTCCCCGCCGACCTCGGCTACTTCCTCGAGCGCACCTGGCGTCTGCACCCCGAGCTCTGCGCACCGGTCTCGCGCCTGAGCTACGAGGGACGCCTGCACTCGGAGGAGGAGGCCACGACTGCACGGCGGCTCGACGGCGTCGCGCCGGGCGTGCACGTCGTCGAGGTCGAGCACCGCGGCAACGCTGTCTCCTCGATCGAGGAGGCCGCCGTCGTCGTCGAGCAGGTGCAGGGTCTGCTGGGCCGGACGTGGCGCGATGGTGACCACGAGCGTCCGCTCGCCCCCGAGGACCTGCTCGTCGTCGCCGCGTACAACGCGCAGCGCGCGCTCGTCGAGACGCACCTGCGGCGAGCCGGGATCGAGGGTGTCAAGGTCGGGACGGTCGACAAGTTCCAGGGCCAGGAGGCCGCTGTGGTCCTCGTGACGATGGCCGCCTCGTCGGTCGAGGAGGTGCCGCGCGGCATGGGGTTCCTGCTGTCCCGGAACCGCGTCAACGTGGCTGTCTCCCGAGGTCAGTGGGCTGCGGTGATCGTGCGGTCCCCTGCGCTGACGGACTACGTGCCGACGACACCCGAGGCGCTCTGCGAGCTCGGGGCCTTCATCGGTCTGTGCGCCTCCGGTGGAGATTCGTCGATCCTGGGTCTAGCCACGACGCCCTCGACCCTGTAGTGTCGTTCTTGAAGTTGCAGTGCCTCTCATGTCTTTGCCGCACCGGGCCACATGCCCACGCGGATCTTGTTCTTTCAAGAGTTGACGACGGAACACCGTGACGAGCGTCCTCCACACGGGAGGGCGTCCGACAACTCTTGAAGGAGTATCGAAATGACTGTTGGAACTGTGAAGTGGTTCAACGCTGAAAAGGGCTTCGGCTTCATCGCACCCGAGGACGGCTCGGCTGACGTGTTCGCGCACTACTCCGCGATCGCCTCCTCCGGCTACCGCTCGCTCGACGAGAACCAGAAGGTCGAGTTCGACGTCACCCAGGGCCCGAAGGGCCCGCAGGCTGAGAACATCCGCCCCCTCTGATTCTGGATCTGCTGACCTCAGCCCTCGGCTGACGGTCGCTGCCTGAATCTTTGACGAGTGCCCCGGGTCCATCGGACCCGGGGCACTCGTGCGTCCGGGGTCAGGAGTACCGCACCGCAGGCTGGCCGTCGGCTGGAGCCGGACGGGGAGTCTCTGACCTGCCCGGCCTCCCCTGCGACGCCCTGGAACGTCGACCTGCACCGGATCACCCCACGGCCCCACCTCCGCGCCCAGCGGGACAGGGGCCCGAGCGGCTAGCCTCGTCAAGAGAGAGTCACCCGCTCACCAGCGGGTCCCCGAGCACAGCGAGGAGCCGCCCGTGTCCACCCCCGTGAGCACCCAGGTCGACACTGCCCAGGGAACGGTCCGTGGCACGACCACACCGACAGGCCTGCGAGCCTTCCGCGCGATCCCCTACGCGGCTCCCCCTGTCGGCAACCTGCGCTTCCGCGCGCCGCAGCCCCCTGCACCGTGGACGGGTGTCCGCAACGCGATGCACCACGGTCCCGTCGCGCCGCAGCGCGTCTCCCAGGCCTTCTCGGCGGCCGGTCCGGACACCGACCAGTCCGAAGACTGCCTCACCCTCAACGTGCTCGCCCCGGCCGAGCCCTCTGACACGCTGCGGCCCGTGATCGTCTGGTTCCACGGCGGCGCGTTCTCCCAGGGGTCGGCCTCCGCCCCCGCCTACGCCGGCGACTCCCTCGTCGAGCGCGGGGACGTCCTGGTCGTCACGGTCACCTACAGGCTCGGGGCGCTCGGCTTCCTCGACTTCAGCCAGTTCTCGACGCCCACCCGGACCTTCGAGTCGAACCTGGGCCTGCGCGACCAGATCGCAGCCCTCGAGTGGGTCCAGCAGAACATCGCAGCCTTCGGCGGGGACCCGGATGCTGTGACCATCGCCGGGCAGTCCGCCGGAGCCACCTCGGTCACCACGCTCATGTGCATCCCTTCGGCTACCGGGCTGTTCCACCGCGCGATCGCGCAGAGCCCAGCCCTCGGTGCCGCCTACGGCCCGGAGCGTGCGGCCGGCTGGGCCCGCGACTTCATCACCTGGCTCAAGACCACCGAGAGCCTCGCCGTCGACGCGCTGCTCTCGGCCCCGCCGGAGGAGCTCGTCTCCGCGGGTGCCCGCCTCGTGGCCCTCTCCCACAGGGAGGCGCCCGGTGCTCTGTGCATGAGCCCCGTCGTCGACGGCGACCTGATCCCCGAGCACCCCAGCGACGTCTTCGCGTCGGGGCGCGCGGCAGCGGTCCCGCTGCTCGTCGGCTCGACCAAGCACGAGGGCGCAGCCTTCGGCGCGCACGGCTCGCTGCTGCCCACCAGCTCAGAGTCCATCAACCTCATGTTCGAGATCACCGACCCCGGCGCCCAGCTCAAGGTGCTGTCGGCCTACCCCGGCTACCCGAGCCACCGCGCCCGGGCACAGCTGGTCGGCGACGCCACGTTCTGGGTCCCTGCGGTCCAGGCCGCGCAGCACCACTCCCGCACAGCGCCGACCTTCGTGTACCGCTACGACTTCACGACGCCCATCCTCAACCTGCAGGGGCAGGGCGCGTCCCACGGGACCGACATGCTCGCGGTCCTGGGCTCCCTCGACTCCTCGCGCGCCCGCTCGGCCACCCTCCTCGGCGGCGCGGAGGAGCTCGCGGCCCTCAGCGGACGCATGCAGGACCACTGGCTGGCCTTCGCCCGCTCGGGTGATGCCGGCTGGCCGGCCTACGACGACGACGACCGCCCCACCAAGATCTTCGCCGCCCACCACCGCGTCATCAGCGACCCGGGTCGCGAGCGTCGCCGCGCCTGGGAGGGCGTGGCTCGGTACCGCTGACTCGCGCGGGCAATCCCACTCCTCTGACCTGCACAGACACCACTCAGACGACGCTCGCCGCCCCCTGGTGGACGGCGGGGCGACGAGCGTGTGCTAAGGACAGCCACTCAGGGCACCGCACAAGTTCTCCACAAGGTCTAGCCTCCGCGCCGGAGATGTGGCTAAAGTAGGCCGCGAAGTTGCAGTGCCTCGCACGTCTTACCTGCACCGACGCGAGTCGGGGTAGTTCTTGGTCTTCAGGAGTGGACGACGAACACCGTGACGAGCGGCCTCCACAGGGGAGGCCGTCCGACAACTCTTGAAGGAGTATCGAGATGGCAGTTGGGACCGTGAAGTGGTTCAACGCAGAAAAGGGCTTCGGCTTCATCGCACCGGAGGACGGCAGCGCTGACGTGTTCGCCCACTACTCTGCGATCCAGAGCTCGGGTTACCGTTCGCTCGACGAGAACCAGAAGGTCGAGTTCGACATCACCCAGGGCCCGAAGGGCCCGCAGGCGGAGAACATCCGCCCGCTCTGATCGCCACGCGATGATCTAGACATCTGACGTGGGGCCCTCGCCGAGACGGCGAGGGCCCTTCGCCGTCTCGGCGAGCCCGGCAAGCCCGGCAAGCCCGGCACGAGCCGACCGACCCCAGACCTGCAGAATCCGGCAGATCAGTGCTCGGCCAGCCTGGCACCCCAGCTCAGCGTCGCGACGTCGCGGGTCACACCTGCCGCGATATTGATCTCGGTCGGAAACCGCGAAGTTCCGCCGTTCGTCACCGCCCATGGGTAGAAGTACCCATGGAGACCACCCCATCAGCCGTTGAGGGTCACGACAGGTCGTCCTACTGTCGCAGTGTGATCAGGCAGACACTCTCCACCACCGACGCGGCACCCGCGACGCTCGTCTCGCTCGCGCGCGCCGGGTTCGCCGGCCTCCGGCTGGCCGAGCTCCGCGTCCCGGCCGCCCTGGTGCCCCCGGGCCAGCTGGTCCTGCCCCACGCGGGACCGCTCCCCCGTCGCACCTCGGCACGCCGCTCCACCTCCGCCACAGCCTGACGGCCGGCACGCCCCCACGCTCGTCGCACGGTCGTCAACGACGCCGGCTGTGCGGCGGAACACCACCGCGCTCGATCACCGTCGTGCGATCCAGCGCCACCAGATCGGCTAGCCTCCCTGGATGGGATCCCGACCTGTGCCCCTGGACGCGCACTACACCGACCCCCTCCTCGTCTCCCTCTACGACGCGGAGAACTCGGGGCGTGACGACACCGACTTCTACCTCCGGCTCGCCGCAGGGCTCGAGGCCCGCACGGTCGTCGACATCGGGTGCGGGACCGGCGTCCTGGCCGTCGACCTCGCACGCGACGGTCGGGCTGTCGTCGGCGTCGACCCCGCAGGCGCGATGCTCGACATCGCCCGGGCGCGACCTGACGGCGACCTCGTCACCTGGGTCGAGGGGACAGCCGACGATCTCGTCGAGCTCGTGCCGCCGGGATCGGTCGACCTCGTCGTCATGACGGGGCACGTGGCGCAGGTGTTCCTCACCGACGACGACTGGGCACAGGTCCTCGAGGTGGCAGCCCGCCTGCTCGGCCCCGGAGGTCATCTCGCCTTCGAGACCCGCGACCCCGACGCCGCGGCCTGGGAGCTGTGGACTCCCGAGCTCACGCACGAGGAGGTGGTCACCGACGACGGCAGCACGAGCACCTCGTGGGTCGAGGTCACCTCGGTCGACGGTGGCCTCGTCACCTTCGACGGGCACACGGTGCTCGAGGGCGGCGTCGACAGGGTCAGCACGAGCACACTGAGGTTCCGGGACCAGCGCGAGGTGCTCGGCTCCGTCGAGCGCGCGGGGTTCGAGCAGGTCACCGTGCACGGCGGCTGGGCCGGAGAACCGGTGGGACCGGGCACCACGGAGCTCGTGGTCGTCGCCACGGCACCGCGACAGGCCTGATGCTCCGGTCCGCATCCGCGGGTCCTGCAGCTGGCACCCGTGCAGCCGCCAGCCCTGCAGCCAGACCCGAGCAACCGGCAGTCCTGCAGCCGCCAGCCCTGTGCGTCAGCCGTTCAGCACTGGGCGTCAGCCCCGCTCGACGATCCCCCGGACGTACGCGGCCTGGCCGACGTGCTCGAGGTCGTCGGCCAAGATGCTCAGCACCCGGACGCCGACAGTCAACGGCGGGTCGTAGGACTCGTCGATCACCCGCGCGAGATCGGCCTCGCTGAGGCCTGCGAGGATCGTCCGGGTCCGCTCGAAGGTCGCGTCCTGGTACCCGACGAGCTGCTCTGGGGTGATGCCCCGCACGGCTGCCACCTGGTCGTGGTCGTGACCGTAGCCCGTGTCGGAGGGGTCGAGGGAGAGCCCGAAGGAGTCGGCCCAGCCCTCCGTGAGCCAGACCTCCTCAGACTCGGCGAGCGCCGCCATCTGGGCGTCCTGCACACGCGAGGTGTGCCAGAGCAGCCAGCCGATCGAGTTCGCGTCCTCGTCGGGGCGCGCCTCGAGCTGCTCGGCCGACAGCCCGTCGGCGGCCTCGCGCACACCGTCACGGACCCGCTCGAATCCTTCGGTCAGCACGTCGAGAGCAGTCATGGAGGTCCTCCGAGAAGTTCGGTCCTGGGGGTCGAGCACCGGTCCGGTGCGACACCCGCTGTCCTCTTCACCCTCGCACAGGCACCTGCTCAGAGCACGCCGGTGTGCTCCAGGACGATCGAGGTGCCGATGCCGATGAGCACCAGCCCTCCGAAGATCTCCGCAGGCCGCCCGACCCGCGCACCGACGCGTCGGCCCACCACCACACCGACGAAGGCCAGCGCGGCCGTGGTCACGCCGATGAGTGCCGCCGCCCCGACGATCGGCACGTCGAGGAAGGCGAGGCTGATCCCGACCGCGAGGGCGTCGATGCTCGTCGCGACGGCGAGGAGCCCGAGCTCGCGCAGGTCGAGAGAGTCTGTGTCGACGGCGTCGTCCTCACCGGGCCGGACGGCCTCCCAGATCATCTTGGCGCCGATGATCGCGAGCAGACCGAAGGCGACCCAGTGGTCGACGCTGACGATCGAGTCGGCGAACCGGGTCCCCAGCGCCCAGCCGAGCACCGGCATGACAGCCTGGGCCAGACCGAAGGCGACGGCGATCACGACGGCGTGCCGCAGGTTGAAGGTCTTCATGTGAAGGCCTTTTCCGAGGGCCACCGCAAAGGCGTCTGCGGAGACGCCGAGCGCGACGAGAACGAGCGTCCAGAAGCTCATCGGAGGAGGGCCTTTCGTGGGCGCGCGGCAGGTCCTCAGGAATTCTGCGCCGCGACACGAGAACGTGCCTGCAGCCCAGGACGACACGAGCCGTGGCGGGGAGATCGGGGGGAGGACGGACGTCGGCGCTGGTCCGGAGACGGTCCAGCGGCTCCCGACGGTGCGGCACCGTCGCGTCCGAGAACCGACACTATCGCGCTGGGGAGGCCCCGGAGGCGCTCAGCCGTGTGAGGCTGATCTCCGAAGAATGCGGTCGGGGGAAGCACCCGAAGAATGCACCCGCACCGCGGAAAGAGAAGTTCGGACATCCGAATTCTTGGCCCGCCCGGACGGCCGTTCAGCCCCAGACGGCGACATTCTTGCGGCGCGGCGCGACACCCGTGTTGGTCGCGAAGAGCTCAGGCGAGTGCCGCCTGACGCTCTCGATGTCGTCGAACACGCCCCGCAGGTGCTCGCGGAGCAGCGCACGGGCCTCGTCGTGACGGTTCTCCAGGACGGCGTCGAAGATCCCGCGGTGCTCGTCGAGGAAGCCCTGCGTGGTGGCCTTCTCCTGGAGCCCGAGGTGGCGCGCCCTGTCGAGGTGCCCCTTGGCCGCGGAGACCGTCGGCCAGGTGCGCTCGTGCCCGGCGAGCCGCAGCAGGTCGTGGTGGAACGCCTCGTCGAGCTCGAAGAACCTGTCCATGTCGCCGCCGGCCTCCTGCTGCTCCTGCAGGTTGGCGCGCATGCGCTCGACGACGTCGGCGTCGGGGGTGTCGGGGAGGTCGTCGAGGGAGGCGAGCTCGACGGCCTCGCGGAGGAACTGCGCGTCCGAGACCCGTGCCGGGTCGACCCGCGAGACGAAGGACCCGACCTTGGGGAACACCTGCACGAGCCCCTCCTGCTGCAGCAGGATCAGGCTCTCCCGGACCGGGGTCCGCGAGACACCGAGCGCGGCCGACAGCTCGTTCTCCGACAACGGCTCCCCGGGCGCGAGGTCGAGCGTGATGATGCGCCGGCGCAGCTCGTCGTAGACGGCTCTGCGGCTGGAGGTGCGGGGAGGTGCGGCGGGCATGGACCCATCGTAGTGAACAGCGCTGGTCGACATCTGGGACTTGACGGTTCTGGCATGCATGGTCTTACATACAAGAGATGTATCGCAGACTTCCAGCGGTGCTGACGCCGATGACGCCGTCCGAGGAGACACACACCATGAGCACGATCGAACGCGCCGAGGTCTTCGTGGCCGGCCCGGGCCGCAACTTTGTCACCCTGCGCATCACCACCTCCGACGGGGTCACCGGGATCGGCGACGCCACCCTCAACGGGCGCGAGCTCTCGGTAGCCAGCTATCTGCAGGACCACCTCGTGCCGTTGTTGATCGGCCGCGACCCCGCGCGCATCGACGACATGTGGCAGTACCTCTACCGTGGCGCCTACTGGCGCCGGGGCCCCGTCACCATGACCGCGATCTCCGCGGTCGACACGGCGCTCTGGGACATCAAGGGCAAGGTTGCCGGGCTGCCCGTCTACCAGCTGCTCGGCGGGCGCTCGCGCGACGGCGTCATGGTCTACAGCCACGCGAGCGGCCGCGACACCGCCGAGCTGCTCGACGACGTCACCCGCTTCCAAGAGCTCGGCTACAAGGCGATCCGCGCCCAGGCGGCGGTCCCCGGCGTCGGCGGCTCCTACGGCGTCCGCAAGGGTGCGATCTACGAGCCCGCCGCGACCTCCCTCCCCGACGAGCAGCCGTGGTCGACCGAGGCCTACCTGCGCTTCGCCCCGACCTACCTCGAAGCCGTCCGCGAGCATGCCGGACCCGAGCTGCACCTGCTGCACGACGTCCACCACCGGCTCACGCCCATCGAGGCTGCGGCCTTCGGCAAGAGCGTCGAGGCCGTCCGCCTGTTCTGGATGGAAGACCCGACACCTGCCGAGAACCAGGACGCCTTCAGGCTCATCCGCCAGCACACGACGACCCCGATCGCCGTGGGCGAGGTGCTCAACAGCATCTGGGACGTCAAGGACCTCATCACGAACCAGCTCGTCGACTACGTGCGGACGACGGTCGTGCACGCCGGCGGCATCAGCCACCTGCGACGGATCTTCGACCTCGCCGCCCTCTACCAGGTGCGCACGGGCTCCCACGGCGCGACGGACCTCTCACCGGTGACCCTCGCGGCGGCCGTCCACCTCGACCTCACGGTGCCCAACTTCGGCGTCCAGGAGTACATGGAGCACGCCCCCGAGACCATGGAGGTGTTCCGCAGCGGCGTCACCCTCGCCGACGGCATGCTCAACCCGAGCGAGGCCCCCGGCCTCGGTGTCGAGTACGACGAGAAGGCCGCAGCGCGCTTCCCCTACGACCCCCGCTACCTGCCCGTGGCCCGGCGCCTCGACGGCTCCGTCCACGACTGGTGACCACCTCCGGCTGAACCCCTCGGCACCCCGGGTCGACGCAGACCCTGGGCCCCCCACCCCCGCGCGCCGACGCGGACCCCCTGCGCAGCATCGTTCCGCCCACGCGGAGCAAAGGAGCACACGATGACGCACGACAAGCCCACGACCGAGAAGCCCGGACCCGTGACCCGCACGACAGGTGACCTCAAGCGCGCCGCCGTCTCCGGATGGCTCGGGACGGCCATGGAGTTCATGGACTTCCAGCTGTACTCCCTGGCCGCAGCGATCGTCTTCAACGAGATCTTCTTCCCCGACGTCAGCCCCGCGATCGGCCTCATCGCCGCGATGGGCACCTACGGTGTCGGCTACGTCGCGCGCCTCGCCGGGGCCGTGTACTTCGGACGGATGGGTGACCGCATCGGGCGCAAGCAGGTCCTCTTCATCACCATCGCGCTCATGGGTGCCTCGACCACCCTCATCGGCGTCCTGCCCACCTACGCGCAGATCGGCATCGCCGCCCCGGCGCTGCTCGTGGTCCTGCGGCTCGTCCAGGGCTTCGGCGCCGGAGCCGAGATCGCCGGCGCGACGACCATGCTCGCCGAGTATGCCCCGGCCAAGCGCCGCGGTGTCATCGCCTCCCTCGTGAGCCTCGGCACCAACTCCGGGACGCTGGCTGCGACGGGCCTGTGGGCCATCCTCATCGCGGTGCTCTCCGAGGAGCAGCTGCTCTCGTGGGGCTGGCGCCTGCCGTTCCTGCTGAGCTTCTTCCTCATGATCCTCGCGGTCTGGATCCGCCGGAACCTCAAGGAGAGCCCGGTCTTCGAAGACCGCGCCGACCTCGACGAGGACGGTGTCGCCCTCAGCCGCGAGGAGATCGCCGCCCAGGCCGCGACGAGCGAGGAGAAGAGCGTCCTCGACGCGGCGCTCAAGCAGCGCAAGGGCAAGGCCTTCTTCATCGCGCTCGGTCTGCGCTTCGGCCAGGCCGGCAACTCGGGCCTCATCCAGACCTTCCTCGTCGGCTTCCTCGCCACGACCCTGCTGCTCGACCGCAGCATCGCGACCAACGCCCTGCTCATCAGCTCGGCTGTCGGCTTCGCGACGGTCCCGCTCGTCGGTCTCATCAGCGACCGTGTCGGACGCCGCCCGGTCTACATGGCGCTCACCGTGATCTCGGGCATCCTCGCTTTCCCGCTCATGCACCTCATCGCCCAGGGGCACACGGTCGCGGTGACCATCTCGATGATCCTGCTGCACAACCTCGCGGTCCTCGGTCTGTTCTCGCTCGAGTCCGTGACGATGGCCGAGCTGTTCGGCGCCCGCACCCGGTTCACCCAGCTCGCCCTCGCCAAGGAGATCGGCGGCATCCTCGCGACAGCGATCGGTCCGTTGCTCGCCGCGACGCTCACCGCCGCGACAGGGTCGTGGTGGCCCATCGCCGCGATGCTCGTCGCCTACTCGGCCATCACACTGATCTCCGCTGTCGTCTCCCCTGAGGTCCAGGGCCGCGACCTCGTCCTGCTCGAGGACGCAGCATGAGGGCCGTCGTCGTGCACGGCGCCGGAGACCTGCGCGTCGACCAGGTCGCCGACCCCGTCGCGGGCCCGGGCGAGGTGGTCGTCGCGATGGAGTGGGGCGGCATCTGCGGCTCCGACCTCGCGTACTGGAAGCACGGCCGGTCAGGCACGGCCGTGCTCCGGCACCCGATGGTCCTCGGCCACGAGGTCGCCGGGCGCATCACCGCCCTGGGTGAGGGTGTGCGCGGGCTCGAGACCGGGCAGGCTGTCACCTTCCAGCCCGCCCAGCTGGTCGGCGACGGGGTCATGCCCGAGCGCCTCGCCGGACGCACGAACCTCTACCCCCAGGTGCGGTACTTCGGCTCAGCAGCCTTCGACCCGCACACCGACGGCGGGTTCAGCGAGCTCCGCGCCGTCCGGGCGGAGCAGGTCCGACCGCTGCCCGACTCGGTCTCCACCCGCCGTGGTGCTCTCGCCGAGCCGCTCGCCGTCGCGCTGCACGCGGTCGGCCGGGCGCCCGACCTCACCGGGCGGACCGTGCTGGTCAACGGGGCGGGCCCCATCGGGTCTCTCGTGGTGGCCGCCGCGAAGCACGCCGGGGCGGCCCACGTGATCGCCGCCGACCTCGCACCGGCCTCCCTCGAGGTCGCCCGCGCGATGGGCGCGGACTCGACGGTCGACCTGACGACAGGCACGCTGCCCGAGGACGTCGAGCTCGTCTTCGAGGCCTCGGGCGCACCGGCCGCGATCGGGGCCGTGCTGCGCGCGACCGCGAAGGGCGGGACCGTCGTCCAGGTCGGCAACCTGCCCGGGACCGCCGCCGAGGTCACCCTCGGTGACCTCGTGACCCGCGAGCTCACGTGGATCGGGTCGTACAGGTTCTCCGAGGAGGTCGACGACGCGATCCTCGCGCTCGCCGACGGCCTCGACGTCGACCCGCTGATGACCCACACCTTCGGCATCGAGGACGCGGACGAGGCGCTGCGGACGGCGGCAGACAGGACGTCCGGGAGCAGCAAGGTCATGCTGCGGCTGGGCGGCGACACCGCCTGAGCACCCAGCCCGTGGACACACCCGACGCGTCCACGGGCCCCTGGCTCAACGCCTCTCACCTCGAGAGGAGCACCCGGACGAGCCGGAGCTGACGGCCGAGGCTCCGGCGGCGCCCGATAGCGTGGGTGCATGACTGCTTCTCGTCCGACGATCCTCGCGACGAGTGCCGGGTTCGTCCCGCACCCTCGTCTGCGCTTCACCTTCGGCCCGATGATGGCGCTGGCCGTCGACCTCGCCTCTGAGAGGGGCGTGGTCGACGGTCGGCGCGCGCGCATCTGCGTCGTCGGGACGGCCTCGGGTGACGACGCGCGCTTCCAGCGAGACATGGACGAGGCCGCGCGGGACTCCGGGTACGAGCTGCACCACCTGTCGCTGTTCTCGCAGCCGAACGTCGACGACGTGGAGTCTTACCTCCGGGGCTTCGACGTCGTGTGGGTCAACGGCGGGTCGGTCGTCAACCTGCTGGCCGTGTGGCGGGCGCACGGGCTGCCCGAGATCTTCCGCACCCTCTGGCAGGACGGGGTCGTGCTGGCCGGGATCTCGGCGGGCTCGCTCTGCTGGTTCCAGGGCGGCACGACAGACTCCTTCGGGCCGGAGCTCGCCCCGGTGACCGACGCACTCGGGTTCCTCCCCTACGGCAACAGCGTCCACCACGACTCCGAGGACGGACGCCGTCCGCTGATCCACCGGCTCGTCGCCGACGGCACCTTCTCCGAGGCGCACTGCACCGACGACGGTGCGGGTCTCGTCTACCGCGGCACCGAGCTGGCCGAGGCCGTCACCGAGAAGGAGGGAGCGTCAGCCTGGCGGGTGCGGCGTGACGCGGACGGCACGACGGTCGAGGAGCAGATCCCGACGCGGCTGCTCGCCTGAGGGCGGCCGCGCGCCGTCAGCGCCGATACTCCGGCGTGGGCAGAGGGACACGGTCGGGGTTGCGCAGCACCCAGCGCACGGACTTCTCGGTCAGCACGTCGACAGCGGTCCTGTCGAAGCGGCCTCCACGGAGTCTGCCGAGGGCTCTCTCGACACGTGAGAGCGACGTCTCGTCGAGCGTGGCGCCGCTCCGGACGTGCTCGCCGAAGGCGAGGAGCATCCGGTCGAAGTCGTCGTCCCAGCACCCGGCCCGGAGAGCCTTCTCTTGCGAGGTCAGGCTCCGTCGAGCCTCGGTGACCGTGCCACCGGACCGCTCGCGATCCCCGTGCTGAACACGGAGAGTGCGACCTCGGACCGTCGCAGGCCGAGCCGACGGCGGAGAGCCCCGTGGGCGGCGGGCGAGTCGACCACCTCCGAGTGCGGTGCGACGGCGAGTCCTTCGACGTGGGCGTGCAGCCAGAGGCGCTGGAGCGCCCGACCGGCCTCGACGGCTGCGTCCTCGGGGATGCCGATGCGGCTCTCGACAGGCTGCGTCACGGTGGCGCGTCCGGCGCCGCTGACGCCAGCGGTGCCGGCACGAGACCCGGGGTCCGCGACGAGCACGAGGTGACGGACCCTGACGTCGGACCGGTCCTCAGGACGCCGTGGCAGCGGGCGGCCGCGGCCGAGCCCTTCGGCCGCGCGGCCGACCATCCCAGCCATGGCGACCAGCGGGTCGTGCAGCGCGGGGCGCCGGGTGAAGGGCGCGGCCAGACGCGCGACAGGTACGGGCAGGCCCAGCATCTGGTCGGTCATGCCGTCGAGCGCGTAGCGGGGGTGGTCTGGGCTCAGGCGCAGCCACCGGACCAGCTCGGCAGCGACGGTCGGCCGCGACGCCGTGTACGCGGTGCCGAGGCGGACGAGCTGTCGCATCGCAGGGTCGTCGACCTCGAGCAGACGCAACCAGCCAGGTAGCCGCGGAGAGTCGCGCCAGACGTCCGGGGCCGGCAGGAGCGTCCCACGGAACACCCGCCGGTCACGGACGTGCGCCGCTGTGAAGCCGTCCGTGGTCGTCAGGCCCGGGGTGCCGCCGCCGGCAGAGGCATGGGCATGGACGTCGGTATCGGCATCGGTGAACGTCAGCCGCAGCACCGGGCGCTCAGGGTCGGCCGGACCCTCGACCGGGAGGTCTTCGAGCAGGCACAGCGCCGGAAGCGGCTCGACCGAGACGACGAGCCCGTCCGCAGCCGCGACGACGGCGAGGCTCTCGACCCAGGTCCCGAGAGACAGCAGCAGGTCCCGGAACGTCGGGTCGCCCGCGGGCAGCGTGCGGCTCGGGACGACCGACACCTCGACGGCTCCGTCGACGACGCGCGGCGCCCACGGCTGCGTGTTGTGCGCGGACGGGGCACGGCCGGCTGCCCGGACGTAGCCTGCGAGCCGGGCGTCCAGGGCGTCGGGCGCCGCTCGGCGATCCACGGGGTCGTCGGTGCTGCGGCGGTCGGCGTGGGCGCGGTCGGTCATGTGAGTCCTCTGTCCGGTCGGGCGGTCGAGGGGACGACGCCCCGGGTGTAGAAGGTGTACCCGTGCAGCGGGCGTCCGCCCATCCGGGCGAAGGCTCGCGCAGAGCCGGGGTTGTCGCGGCCGACGTAGGTGCTCCGTAGCCGCGTGTACCTGCCGGCGGCGAGGTTGGCGTGCAGCTCACGGGTGAGCAGCGACAGCACGCCCTGCCCCTGCCGGGCGGGCTCGGTGCCTTGCACCACGAGCACGGCCTCCTCGCGGTACCGACTGCGGGTCGCGAGCAGCTGCAGCTGGCGCAGCGGGCCGAGCCTGCCGCCGCAGCGTTGGAGGAACCGCGTGATGTCGGGGATGACGAGCACGAAGCCCACAGCCTCACCCGACCCAGCGTCCCGTGCGAGCAGCAGGAGCCTCTCGTCGAGCAGGAAGGACAGGCCGTCGGTCGCCGCAGCCATCTCCTCGGGAGTGATCTGCGTGTAGTACGGCAGCTGCGCGAAGGAGGAGTTGAGGAGAGTGAGCAGCTCGGGCACCAGGTGCCGGACCTTCCGCCGGGTGCCGTGCTCGAGCGTCAGGCCGGCGCGCGACCACTCGTCGGACGTCGGCCTCTCCGCGGCCGTGCTGCGCTCCCCAGGACCAGCACTCGCTCCGTCGCCGACGAGCGCGGCACCCGGCGCGGGGACGTCGACCACCCACGTGTCGGACTCGCCCCACCGCTCGAAGCCGAGGGCCTCGTACATGCTCGGGTACCACTGCGGGTTCCACGCCGAGTCGACGAAACCGCGCTCGTCGAAACCCGAGGTGATGACACCACCGGCCTGGTTCGGCAGGAGGGACACCGGACCGAAGAGCTGCTCTGCCCCAGCGGCACGGGCCCGCTCGTCGAGGGCGTCGACCAGCGCCGCGGCAGCCGCGTCGTCGGCGATCTCGGTCGCCCCGAAGAGCAGCGAGCGCACGCCGAGCCGAGCGTCGAGACGGGTGTCGGTGTGCGCGGTCGAGCGTCCGACGACGGTCCCGGACGGGTCGCGGACGAGCAGCAGCTCGACCGGGCCGGGGTGCGGGCTCGTCCCGCGCCACCACGACTCGACGGTCGAGGCGAGGAGCGGGACGGCGAGGTCCCGGGGGTGCAGCCGTCCGGGCAGGTCGAGGAACTCCCGCAGCTGGCGCCGCGTGCGGACGGTCTCGACCATCACGCGAGGCCCCCGGCCGGGTGCTCGTCAGCCGTGCCGTGCGTGTCCGCGGCGTCGCGGTCGCCGACCGGGCGGTGCACGCCCACCCGGTCGCCCCCATCCGTGGTGCCACGGGGCTCGGCGGCGACGTGCAGCCGGATGTACCCGCCCGTCCCGTTGCGCGTCCCCCGGGTGATCCACTGCATGAGCCGACGGTGCTCGGGCAGCCGCGCGAAGACCAGCAGGTCGTCGCGCGTCTCGAAGAACGCGAGCGTGCCGAGCGTGAACGGCGCCTCCCAGTACACGGCGTGCCACAGGTACCCGTGCATGCGACGCATCTTCGCGACCATGGGGAACCATTCCCGCGAGAGGACCAACCACGAGCGCAGCCCGCGGTACCGGGTGGCACCGATGAACATCGCGTGCGCGTCGACCGGTGACCCGGGGACTCGCACAGGCCCCCGAGGCCTGCGACCTGCACGGCCGCCTCGTCGACTGCTCGCGCCCCGCTTGGTGACGCGAGGGTCGGCGACGAGCGGCGGTTCGACCCCGTGCTCGACCTCGCGGGTCACTGGCGTGAAGCGCTCGACGTGCGCCATCGTCGGCCCCTCCGCGCGCCACACGCCGTTGGAGTACCCGGACTCCTCTGCGACCAGGACGCGGGTGCGGACCGTCGCTCCCCGGCCGTCCGCCGCGAGCGCCCCCGCGAGCGCGAGCGCCTGCTCCGCTGTCTCCAGGTAGGCGATGACACCTCGGACCCGCTCGGGCCCGCGCAGTCTGTAGGCCGTCTGCCAGACGGCACCGTCGACCGTCGCGGAGGTCCGGCGAGCACGGCGCGCCCAGGAGAGGGCTACCCGGCGCACGTCGACGCTGGTGCCGCTTCGGCCACTGCTGCCACTGCTGCCCGACGCCCTCGCGCCTGGCGCGTCAGGCGAGTCGGTGAGCTCGGGCATCTCGGCCACCTCGGCGACGACCATCGCCGCGGCGCGCGCCTGCCGCGGCGCTCGGGAGAAGTCCGTGGTCCGCATCAGCGCTCGCGGGCGTCGTCGACAGCCGCGGCTGGCAACTCACCGGCAGAGCCCGGGCTCCGGTCGGACTCGTCGACGAGGTAGACGTTCTTGATCTTGGTGCTCCCGCCCTCGAAGGGCCCGGTGCCGTGCGTGTGGACCTCGATGCGCACGTCGGCCGCGGTCGGGTCTTCCTCGAGGGACTGGGCGATGTCCCGTGACACAGCGGCGAGGTGGGTGAGGACACCGGCAGCAGAGCGCTCGGCCAGCTCGGCGCGTCCAGCGTCGTCGAGGTGGGCGTCGGCGCGGAGCTGGAGGTGGATCACCGGGCGCTGCTCGTGCGCGCCTACGTCGACGAGAGCGAGGCGGAAGGACTCGATGGAGCCGGCGTGCGGGTTGTCGAGGTAGAGGCCGTTCTCTACGTCGAGCGGGTAGATGTTGGCGCCCATGTACGAGATCGTCGAGTCCTTGCGGCCGAAGAGCAGCACGAAGGGCAGCTTCATCCGCTGGGCCGCGAAGACCCGCTCGAAGGCCAGAGCAAGACGGGACCGCTCCCCGCCGGGCTCACGGAGCACGGCCGCGCGCATCTCGGGGAAGGTGACGATCTTCGCCTCGTCGCCGATGTCGTAGCGGAGCTTGGGGCTCATGATGTCCGAGGAGTTGAGCGTGACGAGCAGCTCGTCGTCGGCGGTGGTCTCGAGGTAGGTCTCGAGGGGGTTGTACTGGAAGATCATCGGCGTACGGTGCTCCTCCTCGCCGAGGATCTCGGTGCGCAGCCTGTCGTTGGTCAGCAGCGCGCGGCGCAGCCACACCGACAGGTCGCTCTCCCCCGCCATGCCGATCGTCAGGTCGGAGGCGCCGTAGCCGGAGTACACGCGCCCGAAGCGCTCTTCGAGATAGTCGCGCAGCCCTTCGGTGAGCGCCTCGCCGCCGACGAAGCCGTTGAGGTCGTAGCGGTCCCAGTCGAATCCCTCGGCGTCGAGGCGGTCGCGCAGGTGCTTGAGGAACGGTGGGTAGGCGCTGACCAGGTAGGTGTACCGGGGCCCGAAGTGCCGGAGGGTGTCGACGATCTTGTCGATCTCCGGGCCGGTGTTCTTGACCATCGCGATCTTGGACATCGCGATGCCGGTGTTGGTGCCCGTGGCCCAGGCCCCCATCGAGAAGGCGTTGATGGCGAAGAGCCGCTGCGTGCCGAAGAGCTGGGTGATGTAGCCGGCGACGTTCTTGTGCACGGTGTTGAGCTCACGCCTCGACCGCATCCAGTTGTACGGCGTGCCCGACGAGCCGCTCGACTCGTCGACGACGGTCCCGACGGTCTCGATGACGCCGTGCCAGCAGCGCTCGTCCTCGGGGTAGCGGTCCACGTAGTCGTGCTTGGAGGTCGGGCGGTAGCTCGTGAGGTCCCACCAGCGGAACCTGAAGCCGCCCTCCTCGACGTATCGCGTGTACGCGGGGACGTCGAGGTAGGCGTGCTGACAGATCATCCAGGCGTTGAGCCTGGCGAAGCGTTCCATCGCCGGGTGGTAGTTGCGGGCCGTGAAGCGCCAGATCGCCGGGTGGATGCGGTAGACCCTGAAGGCTGTCGTGACCGCGGACGTCGCGAGCCGCAGCGCCGCCTGACGCAGGGCGCTCGTCGGCCGGTCGTCCGGGACGGTCGAGCCGGTCGAGCCGGGCGGTGCTGGTGCTGTCGGCACCGGTCGTGACGGCTTGCTCACGGAGACCTCCTGCCGGGCGCCCCACCTGCCGTGGGGAGCGGTGCGCCCAGTCTGCCGCCTCAGGCAGCAACCGCCCATGGGGACATCAGTCCGGCGTGGGCAGGCGGGTGGTGACTCCTCGGCGGACTGAGGCTTCGGGCGGCAGGACTCAGCCAGCGGCGCGACGGCGCGGCGTGCTCGACCTCTCACGGTCCCTGACAGTGCTGAGCTGATAGACGCGTTGCTTGCTGATACCGAGGACGTAGCTCGTGTCGATCACGGTCCACCCCTGCTCGAGGAGCGCGTCGACCGCGGCGCGTCGCCGTGCGGCAGCCTGCACCTGCGCCGCTCGCGCCTGCTCCTCGTCCAGGGCGGCCTGCCTCCACTCCGCCAAGACGCTCTCCGGCGTCCGCACCGAGACGTCCACCGAGACCGACTCCGGCGGCACGTCCAGCCACATCGCAGCGACTCCCTGCGCCTCGTGCTCGACCTCCGCCAGGCTCATCGCCTGCCCGCCCGTCCCCAGCTCGGGGATCTCGAAGACCCACCAGCGTCCGTCACGGACGACCTCGACGGCGTACGTTGCCTTGTCCATCGACCGACCTCTCTACTGCCACGACTCGGGGAGCGACACGCCTGCGCGCCTCAGCTGCTGCAAGACTCCCGCCGACACTTCCTTGTGCCCAGCAGGGATCACGATCTTCGCCGAGCCGTCAGGAAGCCCCCAGACCTCGTGGCTGCCTTGTCCGTCCCTGAGGAAGACCCACCCCAAGTCCCGCAGGTGCTTCATGACGTCGCGGGTCTTCTGCGGCTTCACGCCACGATTCTAGGCCCGGGTTGAACGGCCAGACAAGAGGGGGTGGACAACACCGTCGACCACCTGCGGTCAGCTGAAGCCGACCACCCGTTGCGCGACCCTGTACGCCAGGACGGAGACGCGGCGGCCGGCCGGGCCGGGGAGGTTGGTGAGCTGGCCGATGGCGCTCCAGCGCAGGCGTCGGTAGAGCCACGGGTCCTCGCGGCGGATCTCGCCCCACAGCTGGTCCTTCTCCGCGAGCGAGGCGCGGGTCCCGGACCGGACGAGCAAGATCGACGACACCGCGCAGATGATCCGCACGTAGTGCAGCCTGTAGTCGCGCATCCGCTTGTCCTCGACCTCGGTCGAGCGCAGGTGGCGCAGCATCATCCAGTTGACCCGGAGCTGCTGGTCGAGGCGCCGGAGCATCACGGACTCGTGGACCGACTGGTCCTCGCGGCCGATGAAGTACCTGTAGAGGTCGACGTCGAGGTAGTACGCCGACCGGACGCGGGCCAGCGGCACGAAGGCGTACAGGTTGTCGACGTAGAAGGTGTGCTCGGGGAGCTCGAGGCCGACCTCGCGCAGCAGACCTGTGCGGTAGATCATCGAGTGCATGAGCAGGTACTGGCGCTTGCGGAACCGCCGCGTCTGCGACCAGGAGAACACGCGGCCGCGCGGCAGCGCGTTGCGGTAGCGGACCGCGACCTTGCGCCGCTTGCCGACCTTCTCGTAGACGAAGTTCGACACCACGAGGTCGACGTCCGACCCTGACACCGCGAAGCC
The DNA here is from genome assembly GCF_033798665.1 of Sanguibacter biliveldensis. Lineage (NCBI taxonomy): Bacteria > Bacillati > Actinomycetota > Actinomycetes > Micrococcales > Sanguibacteraceae > Sanguibacter > Sanguibacter biliveldensis. The sequence continues at coordinate 254,861 of NZ_CP138359.1, read as the reverse complement.
GCGGAGCGTGTCGAGGACCTGGGCGAGCGCCGTCTCGTCGACCCAGTCGTCGCTGTCGACGACCTTGAGGTACCGGCCCCGCGCCCGCGCCAGCCCGGTGTTGATGGCGGAACCGTGACCGCCGTTCGGCTTGCTCACGAGCACCACCGCACCGGGGAACCTGTCGACGTAGGTCTGCGCGAGGGCTGCGGTGCCGTCGGTCGAGCCGTCGTCGACGACGATGATCTCCAGCTCGGACCCTGCGCCCACGAGAGTGTCGAGGCACCTGTCGAGGTAGTCCTGCGAGTTGTAGCTCGGGACCACGACCGACAGCAGCGGCTCGGGGACCGGCGCGAGGACGTCGACCCTGGCGACAGGTACGACGGACACCCCCGTCCGGGGCCCGGCCGTCGCACCCCGTCGACGGGGTGCCGGCACGTCGTGCCGGGTGTGGGTGGGGACGTGCGCCTGGGTGCTCATGCCTTCTGCTCGCTCGGCTCAGCGGCGGCCCCGGAGACGGGGTCGCTCTTGAAGATCACCTTGAAGATCGGGAAGAAGACCCAGAAGGAGATCGCGCTGTTGATGATGACGGTGACGAAGTCGGCGAGCGTCTCCCCCGTCCCACCGAGCCCCCAGGTGTCGATGAGCAGGTCGTAGATCGGCGCCTTGTACAAGCCCTGGAGGGCCGCGGCACCGATGGTGATGAGGACGTACGCCACGAGGTACCAGAACGCCGCCCGGCCGATGCTGCTGCTCGACTTGAAGGTGATGCTCCGCTGGGCGAAGAAGTTGATGACCTGCGCCACGAGGATGGTGATCTGGACCGCGAGGAAGTATGCCAGACCGCCCCCGCCGAGCGGCAGGGCGCCCGCGGCGTAGTCGAAGACGTAGTACGCCGAGCCGTCGGTGTTCGACCCGATCTGCCAGTGCTGGAACGCTGTGTCGATGAGCGCGGTGTGGCTGAAGGCCCACTTGACGAGGGGCATGAGCGCGAGCTGGAGGGCGGTGACCCCGTTGCTCAGCGCGAAGAACACGACGAACTGCGCGACGCCCGGTCGGGCTTCGGCAAATCGGCTCCAGGCGGCCTTGAGGCGCGTGACCATGATGTTCGATCTCTCTTCGGTCGGTGCTCGGGTAGCGGTGGGGGGGTGCGCGGTCAGGACGCGTCGCGCAGCGCGCGGGCGGTCCGACGGTTGGCGCGCAGGTTGCGGACGAGGCCGCGCACCGTCGCCGCCCCGCCGGTCAGCAGGTGGCCGTTGACGACCCGGACGATGCCGTCGACCATCTCGGTGCTCACCCAGCCGTTGGTCATCTTCCCGATCGCCCGGAAGGGCATGTTGAGCAGGAAGAGCGTGTTGAGGTCGGGCGTGCCCTTCTTCTCGCTGCGCCGCAGCTGCCAGGTCAGGACCCTGTGGGCGAGGCGCGCGAGCGGGCTGCGCGCGGTCCCCATCCGTCCGAGGGCGTCGTTGGGACCGAGCTCGCCGGTCCAGCGGGCCTGCGGCAGGGACCTCCCGAGCAGCGCGGCGAACTCGGCGTCAGGCACAGACTGCACCCGGCCCGAGACGTAGCCGGGCAGCGCCGGGTCCGGCTGTCCCGCGGGCTTCGTGCCGCGGACGGTCAGCGGCGCGGAGAGCCTGAGGTCGTCGACGTGCGCGCCGACGAGCACCGTGTACTCGCCCTGCTCGACCTGCCACGCACCCGACTCGACGTCGTAGTGGCGGAAGGCCTTGGCGTCGAGCGGGATCGTCACGACCACGCTCTCCCCCGCGGCGACCTCGACGCGGGCGAAGGCCTTGAGCTCACGGTCAGGCCTGTGCACACCCGCCGAGTCCCGTCGGACGTAGACCTGGACGACGTCGGCGCCGTCGCGCTCGCCGGTGTTGCGGACCGTGACCTGCACGCTGTCCTGGGACACCACGAGGTCGCTGTGCTCGAAGCTCGTGTACGAGAGCCCGAAACCGAAGGGGAAGGCGACGGGGACGCCGGCCGTCGTGTAGTACCTATAGCCGACGTAGAGGCCCTCGCGGTACTCGGCTGTGCGCTCGGTCCCGGGGAAGGTCAGGGCTGTCGGGGTGTCGGCGAGCGAGAGCGGCACGGTCTCCGCGAGCCGACCCGACGGGTCGACGACCCCGGTGAGGACGTCGAGGAGCGCACCGGCCCCGGCCTGCCCGGCCAGGTACCCGTGGACGAGCGCACGGCACGACCCGGCCCACGGCATCTCGACGACACCTCCGGCGCTCAGCACGACGACCACCTCGGGGTTGGCCTCCGCGACGGCTGCGAGCAGCTGGGTCTGGGCGTCGGGCAGCCGCAGGTGCGTCCTGTCGAGCCCTTCGGACTCGGCGATCTCGTCGAGACCGAGGAAGAGCAGGACGACGTCGGCTCCGCGGGCTGCCGCGACGGCCTCGGCCACGAGGGCGGCGTCGGGCGCACTGCCCCGCCGGAAGCCCTGCGCGAAGCCCGTCGTCGTCAGCCCGCTGCCGTCGATCGTGTCGAGGATGCTGTCGAGTCGGGTGGGGTTCACCGCCGACGAGCCCGCCCCCTGGTAGCGCGGGGTCTGCGCGAAGTCGCCGATCACGGCGACCCGGGTGCCTGCCGCGAGCGGGAGCCGGGCGTCGTCGTTCTTGAGGAGGACGGCGCTGCGGGCCGCGGCCCGGCGGGCCAGGGCGTGGTGGGCGTCCTGGTCGACCGGGGCAGCGGTCCCCGGTGTGCGGGACTCGGCCACGAGGGTGCGGAGCTCGGCGACCCGGGCGTCGAGGTCGGCGAGCGGCAGACGGCCGTCCTCGACCGCCGCGACCAGCTGCCGCGCCGAGTCGAGGCCCGCAGCCGGCATCTCGAGGGTGCTGCCTGCGCGCACGCCCTCGACGATGTCGTTCGAGCCGCCCCAGTCGGTCACGACGGCCCCTGTGAAGCCCCACTCGTCGCGCAGGATCGTCTGCAGCAGGTGGGGGTTCTCGTTGGCGTAGACGCCGTTGACGAGGTTGTACGCGGACATGATCGCGCGGGGCGCAGACTCCTCGACGACGATCTCGAAGCCGGTGAGGTAGATCTCGCGGAGGGTGCGCTCGTCGACGACGGAGTCGTTGACCATGCGGCGCAGCTCTTGGCTGTTGGCCGCGAAGTGCTTGGGGCAGGCCGCGACACCCTGGGACTGGATGCCACGGACGTACCCCGCGGCAAGCTTCCCGGAGAGGATCGGGTCCTCGGAGAAGTACTCGAAGCTCCGGCCGCCGAGCGGGCTCCGCTTGATGTTGAGCCCCGGGCCGAGCAGCACGTCGACCTCCTGGTGGGCGGCCTCGGCTCCGAGCGCCCGGCCGATCTCCTCGGCGAGCTCGGGGTCCCAGCTGTTCGCGATCGTCGCGGCCGTCGGGAAGCAGGTGGCCTGCTGCGAGGCGTGCAGCCCGAGGTGGTCGGAGGAGCCCAGCTGCTTGCGGACGCCGTGCGGTCCGTCCGCGAGGAACAGCGACCGGATGCCCGCCCGCGGGACCGCGCGGGTCTCCCACACGTTCTTCCCGCTGAGGAGCGCGGCCTTCTCGAGGACCGTGAGTTCTGCCGTCATGACCTGCTGCTTCCTTCGTGTGTCCGGGGGTGGGCGTCCGGCGGGTGCTGGGTAGGGCGGGTCCAGCACCTCGTGAGCCCGGTCTGGGACAGGGCTCCGTCCAGGGGCCAGGTCCAGGGCCGCGTCAGGCAGGCGGTGGAGACCACCTGCCTGACGCGGGGCGACGACTCGTCGTCAGGCGGAGACGTGCTCGTCGTGCGTCTCGGTCGCGACCACGGAGCTGTCGGCCCCGCGGTGACGCCGGACCCGGCGCGTCACCATGAAGATGCCGCCGGCCACGAGCAGCCCGAGCAGGATGCTCGCGCCGATCTGGACGTAGACCCAGGTGGGCGGCGTGTAGTCGACGGTCGCGCCGGGGGCGATCCCGTTCATCGCGTTGGAGTTGGTGACCGTGAACAAGATGTTGTGGGTCGCCTCCCGGATGTCGGTCCGGGCCTTGGCGGACTCCGTGTCGGCGAGGGACTTCGACGGCTGGAAGGTCAGCGTGAGGTCCGTGCCGGCGCTGATGCTCTGGTTCGGGTTCATGTACGGGTAGAGGTTGAAGTCCGAGATGGCGAAGCCCTCGAAGCCCCACTCCCCGCGCAGCACGTCCGTCATGAGCGCCTCGGAGCCACCGGCCCACACGGCGCCGATCCGGTTGAAGGAGCTCATGATGCCGCCGGCGCCGATGGTCGTCTCGGCGATGGTGCCCTCGTCGTCGGAGATGTAGCGCACAGGCATCGAGGTGTCCTTGACGACCATCTCGAAGGGCTTGAGGTAGACCTCGCGGATCGTCTGCTCGGTCGCCCACGTCGCGATGCCATTGTTGACGCGGTTGGTCTCCTGCTCGTTGAGCGCGAAGTGCTTGAGCATCGTGTAGACGCCCTTGCTCGCTGCGCCGTTCGACACTGCTGTCGCGAGCGCTCCGGACAGCAGCGGGTCCTCGGAGTAGTACTCGAAGTTGCGTCCGCCGAAGGGCGAGCGGTGCAGGTTGACCGCAGGGGCGTACCAGCCGTTGAGGTCCTTCTGGAGCACCTCGTTGCCGATCATCGTGCCCATCGCGGAGCCGAGCTCGACGTCCCAGGTCTGGGCGATGAGCACCTGCGACGGGTAGGCGACACCGTTGATCGAGGAGTTGATGAAGGAGGACAGCCCGGCGGGGCCGTCGGGCTCGACGGTCGCCGGCTTGGCGATCGAGCCGATCGCAGCCGTCTGGTACGCGCCGTTGAGCAGCATGTCGGTCATGTCGCCTGTCGAGAGCGAGTCGAGGAGCGAGTCCCAGGCGGGGTCGTCCTTCGGCAGGCCGCGGAGGTCGACGAGCGCCGTCTCGGTCGCTGCGTCAGTCGTCGGGTCTTCACCGTCGAAGGCAGCAGCCTGTGCCTCGTGGTCCCAGGGCTTGAAGTCCTCGACCGTCGCGTCGCTCGCGACGAAGAGGTCCGGGGTCGGCGCCGTCGGGAAGGTCCCGGCGAAGTCGGCCCGCGACATCGAGAGGACCTTGCCCTCTGTCGGCTCCGTGCTGAACTGGGCCGAGACGTCGTCGAAGCGGTTGGTGACCTCGGAGAGGTCGGTCGACCTGTGGTCCTCGCCCGAGTACACGACGTCGGAGTCGACCGTGTAGGTGATCGGCTCGGTGCCGGGTGCGACGGTGTGGGAGTCGGTGCGCAGTGTGAGCGCGTAGTCGCCGGCCTCGAGCACGTAGGCCTGCTGGTCGAGGTGGTCGTAGGAGGCCATGTCCTCGACGGCGATCTCGAGGGTCACGGTCTCGCTCGCACCGGGCTCGAGCAGCCCGGTCTTGGCGAAGCCGCCGAGCACGACGTCAGACTTCTCGATGCCACCGGGGGTGTAGGGCGCGGAGTAGTAGAGCTCGACGACGTCCTTGCCGGCGACGTCACCGGTGTTGGTGACCTCGACAGTCGCGGAGATCGTCCCGTCTACGGCACCGGCCTCGCTGCCCACGAGCTCCCACGCGAAGTCGGAATAGCTCAGGCCGTAGCCGAAGGGGTAGACGACGGCCTCGTCGTAGTCGAGGAAGCCCTCGGCCGCGGCCGTCTCGTAGTAGCGGTACCCGACGTAGATGCCCTCGGCGTAGTTCACGAAGGGGGCGTCCGGGGTGACGGTCGCGTTGGAGGTGGCGGTCTCGATCGCGGCGACGGGGAAGGACGCCTCGATGTTGTCGTAGACGAACTCGCCGAAGTTCGCGAAGGTCGGGTCGGCCGTGAAGTCCGCGGCCCAGAGGTCGGCGGTGCGACCCGAGGGGTTCACGTCACCCGTGATGACCCGACCGAGGGCGTTGAAGCCCGTCGCGCCGGGCGAGCCGGCGAGCAGGATCGCGTCGATCTCGGGGTCGTCCTGGAGGGCGCCCATCTCGAGGGTCGTCGAGGCGTTGACCACGACGACCACGGTGTCGAAGCTGTCCTTGGCGAGCTCGACGAGGTCGCGCTCGTCGGCGTTGAGCTCGAGCTGGTGCTCACCGGGCTCGGCGGTCTCGCCCTCGGCGACCATGTCCTGCGTGAGGTCGCCGCCCTCGCCGCCGGGTCGGCCGATGAAGATGATCCCCGCGTCGGGGTTCTCCGCGAAGGAGCCCGCCTGCGCCTCGTAGGAGGTCACCGGGAGCTCGCCGACGGTGTACGTCGACGCCTCGGGGTTGTCCATCTCGATGTGCCCGCGAGGGTTCTCCTCGGCGAAGGTGCTGATGACGCCGAAGACCGTGTCGTTGACCGTGAGGCCCGCGTTCTCGAGCCCACCGCGCGCGGTGACGGCAGAGTTCGTGTCGACCGAGCCCGAGCCGGAGCCGCCGAAGACCGGGTCGGCCGCCGCGCGGCCGAGCATCGTGACCTTCGAGGACGCCGCGAGGGGCAGTGCGCCGGCCTCGTTCTTGGCCAGGACGATGCCCGAGGCCGCGATCTCCTCGACGAGGGCCTTGGCAGCCTCGTCGACCTCGTCGATCGAGGCGAAGTCTGAGCTGTAGTAGTCGGTGTCCCACTCAGCAGACTTCTCGGCGTTCGTGAAGGTGTACGTCCCGGACCCGAGCTGGGACGCGACCCAGCCGCCCGCGACGTTGAGCCCCACGTTGGCCACCACGGTCACGACGGTCACCGTGGCCAGCACGGGGACCCAGATCCCCAGGTACTTCTTGTTCGACATCGGCGTCTTCGCGCGATCGGCATTCTTCGCCTTGGCGTTCACTGCGTTCTCCCTCGGGTGCGAGCGGTGATCAGGTCAGGGGGTGGGATGCTCGCTGCTCACCGCTGCCTTGCGATCGGGTGGTGCTGCGGTGCGCCGGAGGCCCGGCGTCCCGCGGGGTGCCCGGCCTGAGGACCGGGCGCTGCTGCTACTCGGCAGCAGTGATGGTGCCGTCCTGGTCGATCACCCAGGTCTCGCCGGTCGCGGCGGAGTCGGCGTCGATCGTGTACGCGCCGTCGGTGATCGTCACGGTGCCCTGCACGCGCGAGGCGGCGTCCGAGGGCGTGTACGGCACGACGAGCATGCCGTACTTGACGGTCGGCGCCTTGACGTCGCTCGCCAGCATGATCTGACCCCAGGAGTCGTCCTCGGCGAGCGCGTCGGCGACGGCCGTGCGGGCGGCCTCGAGGTCTTCGGCGACGTCGACGTCCGCAGCTGCGGTGTCCGACCCTCCGTCGGCTGCTGCTGTCGTGGCGCTCGCCGAGGAGTCGGTCGAGCTGCTGTCGTCGCTCCCGCAGGCGGCGAGCCCGAAGGTCGCCGTGACCGCGATGGCCAGACCGAGGCTCCTGGTGAGCATCGTGTTCCGCTTCATGTCTTCTCCTGTGAGGTGAGGTGGGGTGTGGCGGCGGGCCTGTCCCGCTGCCTGTCGTGCGTCCCGGTACCTGCGGGCGCTGGTCGCGCCTGCCGGGCCGGTCCCCGGGTGGCCGGCGGCGTGCGCCGCCGACCACCCGGGCTCGTGCTCTGGTTCAGTCGGTGATCGGGCCTGAGTAGCTCAGACCGAATCCGAACTCGTAGGCGTTCCCGGCCGAGTCGACGTAGGGCTCGGTGTCTTCGCCGACGTCTTCGAGCTGCGCCTCGACGGCGTCCATCGACGCCGGGAAGCCGATCGGCAGACGGCCCTGGGGCTCGTGCAGGCCGAGGGCGACCTCGATGAGCGCCTGGTCGCTGATGCCGAAGCCGACGAGGATCGCGTCGGAGGCGGCCTCGAACTCGGTCGGGACCGTCGGGTTCTTCGCCTTGAGCAGCGTGATCACCGGGATGTCCTTGCCGCTGGCCTCGACCGCAGCCGTCGCCCGCTCGAAGGAGTCGAGGGCCGACTCGTTCGCGATCCGTGACGTGGCACCGAGGTAAGAGCGGTTCTCCTGCGTGCCGTCCGGGAGGATGTCCCCCGAGATCGAGACCTCACGGACGTTCTCGCCGTCCGCTGTGTACGGGCGGTACTGCAGGGACAGCGGGTACCAGGCGCCGGTCTCGGCGTCCTGGCCTGCGCTCGTGAAGTTGCTGCCGTTGTTCGGGCTGGTCATGCCGACCAGGACGAGGTCGACGTCGGTGAGGTCGGGAGCCGTGTAGCTGGTGACCACGCCGTCGGCGTCCTCGACAGCCTCGTCCGTGACGACGGTGCCGAAGTACTGCTCGGCGGTCTCGACGTCCAGACCAGGGCCCTCGACGTACTCGCCCGGTCCGAAGGTGCCGTCGAAGCCGGTGTCGTAGGACCGCGGGATGTAGACGGTCTTGTCCTTCCACGACTCGACGTCGGAGGCGGCGACGGTCTCGCCGTCGTTCTTGAGCATCACCGTCGAGGCGAGCTGCGCCGCGTAGCCGGCGGCCACCTTGTCCTCGGAGGCCAGGACGGCCTCGGACTCCTCGAGGTCGAGGAAGGCGTTCTCGTAGAGGCCGGGCTGGAACAGCATCGTGAGGATGCGGGTGCCGGACTCGCGGAACCGGGTGTCGGCGTCCACGTCGTTGGTCCCGGCCTCGAAGTCGGCCTGCCACATGTCGTAGGCCTCGAGCACGGGCTCGACGGCGTTGTTGCCGCCGAACATGTCGACGTCGTTCTTGAGGACCGCGTAGTGGCGCTCGGCGACGGTCATGTCGTCGGCTCCCCACGAGGTGCCGATCATCGCGTCGGGGTCGGTGCTGCCGCCGGCGGTGACGGCCCAGTCGGTGACGACCACGCCGTCGAAGCTCTCGCGCAGCAGACCCGTGCGGACGGAGTCGTAGGCGCTGCCGACGCGCTCGCCGAACAGCGGCTCGCCGTCGCCGTCGAGGGCGATCGAGTAGGCGGTCATGACGGCCGCGGAGTCGACGGCACCGAGGAAGGCCTCGGTGTGCGCGTCGAAGTTGTCGCCCGGGTACACGCCGTACTTGCCGACCGAGGTGTGCGACTCGCGACCGCCCTCGCCCGGTCCGTCGCCGGCCCAGTGCTTGATCATCGCGGCGACGGACTCCTCGCCCCAGCCGTCGGTCTCGGGCGAGCTCTGCAGCCCGTCGACGAGGGCCGCGGCCATCTCGCTCGTGAGCTCGACGTTCTCGCCGAAGGTCCCGTCGACCCGGAGCCAGCGCGGCTCGGTCGCGAGGTCGATCTGCGGGCTGAGCGCCGTGGTGATGCCGAGCGCGCGGTACTCCGCGGAGGACATCTCGGCGAAGGCGCTGACGTGCGCGACGTCGAAGGTCGAGGCGAGGCCGAGGTTCGAGGGCCAGCGCGAGATGTCGCCCGAGGCGTTGTAGCTGCCGCCGCTCTCCGCGGTCGAGCGCGGGTCAGAGCTGAAGTTGACCGGGACGTAGGGCTCGTCCTCGGTGACCAACGACTCGGCGTGCGCCTGGAGCTGGTTGGACCACGTGACGTTGGCCTCGACGTCGTTGGGGCCGGCGTTGAGCACGTTGCGCAGGCGCGACTCTTCCATGTACGTCTTCTGCGCGTCGGTGATGCCGTCGGCGGGTGAGCGCTCGTGCGAGCTGAAGAGCATGAGCCCGGCGATCTGCTCGACCGAGAGCTCCTCGGCGAGGGCTGCTGCGCGGACGCTGTCGTCCTCGCGCCAGTCCTCCCACGTGTCGAGGGTCCCGTTGGCGTTCATGTCCTTGAAGGCGAGGGTCGAGCCGTCGACCTCCTCGGAGAGGATCTCGACGCCGCTGTCTGCGCCGTAGGAGAGGACAGGTCCGTCGCCCGGGTTGGTGACGACGGTGAAGGTGGTCTTCCCGTCGGTGACCTCACGCGTCGTGAAGGTGCCTGTGGCGCCCTCGGTCGTGCCGTCCGCCGGGGTGCTGCCGGAGCACCCGGCGATCGCGAGCATCGCCAGACCGGTGAGCGCCGCTGCTCCCTGGATGCCCTTCGTCGTGCGGTGGCGACGTGGTGCCGTCGTCGTAGTCTTCATCGACCTTCCCTCTCCTTGCGCGTGCCTGACGCACGCGTGTCGTCATCGACTGTCGGGCCCCCACCACAGTCGTCGGGTCCCAGCGAGACCACTGAAGCGCACCCCGGGAGCCGCGCCTGGCCGTCCTGCAGAACCTGTCGTTCTGGGTGCACAACCTGTCGCCGGGAGCGGTCCCAGGCGGGGGCGGAGGGGCTGGGCCGGGCGTCGGGGTGGGGTGGGGAGACCGGGGCAGGTGGGGCTTGGTGCGCGGTGGTGCTCGGGCCGGACGAGACGGCTGCGCGGACGAGGCTGCGTCGGACGAGACGACCGCGCAGGCGTGGCTCGCGTCGGATCAGCGCGCGTGAGCGCCGCCCTCGAGAGCCGGCCAGGCACGGCCCCGTGGGTGCCTCGGGGCGCCGCGCGCCCCGGGCCCGCCGGGCAGCCGCGGACAGCCGGTCAGCTGATCTCGAGAGCCGTCGGCTCGGTGCGGACGAAGTCGCGCGGGACGGGGATCAGCAGCCGCACGACGAACCAGCCGCCGTCGGTACGCACGGTCATCGAGCCGCCGTACTTCTCGGCGGTGTACCGGATGCTCTTGAGGCCGTAGCCGTGCCTGTCGCGGTCGCCGCGACGGGTGACGATCTGCCCGCCCTCGGTGCGCACCTCGCCGTCGAAGTAGTTCTCGAAGGTCATGACCACGAGGTCGTCCCGGGCGAAGAGCGCCATCTTCACGAGGCGCTTCTGCGGGTCCTCGACGCGCGACGCCCCCTCGATCGCGTTGTCGAGGGCGTTGCCGAGCAGGGCGCTGACGTCCATGACCGTCATGAAGCCGAGCAGGCTGCCGTCCGCGACGCAGGTGAGGTCGACACCCCGCTCGACGCACTCCAGGTGCTTGGTGGTGAGGATGACGTCGAGGACGCTGCTGCCGGTCTTGCTCTGCGACTCGACGTCCTTGATGGTCGCCTCGAGCTCGTCGAGGTACGACTCCTGCTTGCGCGGGTCGACCTCGGCGCGGATCACGCCGACCTGGTGCTTGAGGTCGTGGTACTTGCGGTTGACCCGCTCGATGCTGCGCTTGGACTGCAGGTACTGCTGGTGCTGGCTGCGCAAGATCTCGTCGATCGCCTTGAGCTCGCCCTTCGCGTGCTGCTGCAGCCGCTGGCCCTGCTGGGCGTAGAGCGCGACGAAGCCGCAGAGGTCCACGAGGGTGCGGATGTAGAAGATCTCGAAGCCGAGCCGCCCGCTGAAGGGTGTGCTCGCGTTGAGGAAGCTGAGGTTGCTCATGCCGAAGGTCACGAGGGCGATCGCCGCAGCCGAGGCGAGGTCGCGCCCCGTGACGTCGAGGGGCTGCGAGGGCCTGAAGTGGCGTGCCTCGACGAGGTACGCGATCGCGAAGGCGGCCACGTAGACGACCGCGAAGGTGAGGACCCGCGCCGGGCCACCCAGCCCGGCGTCACCGGGGTGGGCATCACCGAGGAGGAAGAAGAAGCAGTGGATCTGCCAGTGCAGCGCCGCGACGAGCTCCGCGAGCACGAGCGCGCGGGCGCAGAAGTACCCGGCGTCGCGGACCGGTGCGCTCGTCGCCGCGTAGAGAAACAGGTACATGCAGGCCGCCGACGCCGCCATGCCGACGGGCCACCACCCGAGCGGCAGCATCCCCGCACCGGCCTGCACCCCCACGAGCACGCCGAGCGCGACAGCCGACAGCAGCGCGAGGCGCGTCGGCCTCAGGCGGTTCTGGCGCAGCAGCACGTAGATCATGCACGCCGCCCACTCCGCGAGCCCCGTGAGCTCGCGCGGGATGTCCGGGAGGACGTCGAGAGTCATGCGCCGCGGCCGCCCACGTAGTCGGTCAGCGCGTCGAGGAAGCCCCGTTTGCGCGGCCGGCTGATGGTGAGGTCGTGGCCGCCGACCAGCTGGCAGGTGCTCTGCTTGACGCCTGTCACGTGCCGCAGGTTCACCAGGTAGCAGCTGTTGCTGCGGAAGAAGTTCTTGCCCTCGAGCTGTGCCTCCATGGCCTTGAGGGCACCCACCATCGAGTACTGGCCGTCGGTCGTGTGCACCACGACGCGGTGCTTGATGCTCTCGATGAACACGATCTGCGCTGTGTCCACGCGGATGAGCGACCCGTCGACCGACAGCATGAGGTAGTCGGCCGACCGCCGCCGGATGCGCTGGAGCGACCGCTTGATCTCCTGCGAGAACGCGAAGTACGGCACGGGCTTGAGCACGTAGCTCAGCGCGTCGACCTCGTAGCCGCGGATCGCGTACTGGGCCATGTTGGTGATGAACACGATGATGACGTCGCTGTCGACCTGCCGGATCTTCTCCGCGGCGGTGAAGCCGTCCATCTCGGCCATCTGGATGTCGAGCAGCAAGATGTCGTAGTCCGGGCGGTAGCCAGCGACGACCTTGCTGCCGTCCTCGAAGAGCGAGATGGCGAAGTCTTCGTCGTGCTCGCGCTCGTAGCGGCGCAGGTGCTCGACGAGCAGACGTGCGCTCGCCGCGTCGTCCTCGACGATGCCGATGCGGATCACAAGTGCGCTCCTGGGTGCGGTGGCCAGCGCGGGGTGCACGGGCGCGTCGGCGCGCCACGTCTGCTGGCCGGGGTCGGACTGAGAGTACCGACAACGCCTGAGAGCGAGAACTCCCGCAGGTCAGGGCAGCGGGGTGAAGTGGCATCATCTGGGCATGGACCTGCGACCGCCCCCGGCCCTGGGCCCGCTGCGCCCCGCCGGGCGTCCCGGCCCACCCGGGCCCTGGCGGCTCGCTGGACGCACGCTGGCCGTGCTCGCGGTCGTCGCCGTGCTCGGGGTCATCGTCAACATCCGACCGATCTTCTTCGCCTACCTCGAACGTCAGAGTGAGCGGGCGATGGCGGACATCGACGCAGCGATCGAGCGAGACCGCGCCGAGAACCTGACCCTCGGCAAGGACCTCGCGGGGGTGATCGTGGGAAGCCACCTCGATTACGAGACGGGCAACCACGGCCTCTACCACTCCGACTATCACGCGCCGTCTGGCCAGGCCCCCGAAGGGTGTGCTGACGGGACACCGTGCGTCGTGGTGACGGTCCTCTCGGTCCGACCGTGCGACCAGATCGAGGTGAGGTTCTGGGTCAACCCGGAGCCCGGCACCCGGACCGCGGAGCCGGTCGAGATCGAAGACGTCCCCGCAGGTGTGCCGACGGAGGTAGGGCTTGCCACCGACGACCTCGACGTCACGTCGAGCCCCGATGCCTGGTGCTCGTGATCCTGGTGCTGAGCGGGCGCCTGCCCGCCTGACAGCGGAGGTAGCCGCTGCGCCAAGCGACGCATCACGCCGGGGTCCGGTCGGCGAGGCACGTCGGCGTGCCACCAACGACGAACGGCCCCAGTCCGAGGACTGAGGCCGTTCGTTCGGGTGGTGCGCCCGGAGGGATTCGAGTGATCGGGACATCAAGACTGAGCGCCCCGCTCCTTCTCGTGAGGTGGCGGGGCGCTTCCTCTGTGCCAACGCTCAGACGTCGCGCACCCAACCCTCATACCCGTCGTACATGTTGAGGTAGGTGAATCCGACTGCTTGCACCATGTTGCGACTGGCCTTGTTCCTCGGATCGACGTAGGTGAACACGCCAAGGTCCAGATCGTAGGTTTCCTTCGTCGCCTTCATCACCGCTAGAGAGACCTCGAGCGCCTCACGCCCGTAGCCCAGGCCCGAGCAACGATGAGCACGAGCCACCGACCAGATCATGAACTGGGACCGGGTGTCGTCGAACCCAAAATGGGCAGCTGCGGCAACCCCATGTTCGTCGAGCCCCAGCGCTAGCGCTTCCCCCGGGCCAGCAGGAGTCCTGAGGCCACGGAGGTGGGACTGCACTTCGAGTTCCCACGGCCTCGGATGGTGCCGTCCGCGGTTGCGGTCGTATGTCCTCTTTGGCGGGTCCGTGCAGACGAACTCGCTGAGAGCTTGCCTGTGGTGGTCGCCCGCGTTATGCCAGGAGAGCGTTGTCACGCTGGGTGCGTAGCCAATTTGCTACATCTTCAAGTTCGCGCTCACCCGGTTGGCGTCCGGGACCTCGGCGGTAGTCGGCCGCAAGTGTCTCGCGCTCAGCGTCAGTGAGCCCATCGTTGCCAACGGCCCGCAACTGGCGGCACTCCGAGTTGGTGGTTTCAGGACGAACCAGCGTCAGGGTCGGAACCACGTTCATCTTCCTTTCGCCAGATGGATCCAAGGACTCGGCCACCATAAGTGACATGAGTCCCGGTGCTCATAACCTAACAGGAACATGCTAGGCATGACAGATGATCAACTTCACAGTCTGAGATCTTCACCCAAGTCACCGAACGACCGACGGCGCGAACCGACGCACTCGCGCACACCTGTTGCTTCCGTTGACGCGATCACGGGTCTGCAGCCCATCCCCTCGAGGCTTGACTCACGCTCGGCCTCAACGTTCGCCCACCCTCACGGGCGGGCGGGGGGCTCTGTCGTGCGGCATGGTGCCGAGCTCAGGGTTACTCAGAGATGAGCACCCTCAGCCGCGAGCCCAGGCCGAAAACAGAGGAGAGGCCCGAGATCGCAATGATCTCGAGCCTCTCCTGTGGTGCGCCCGGAGGGATTCGAACCCCCAACCTTCTGATCCGTAGTCAGATGCTCTATCCGTTGAGCTACGGGCGCCCGGTGAACCGAGAGAAACGTTACAGGGGCCGGGACCCAGACGCCAAATCAGGTCTGCGTGACCCACGACACGCTGCCGGTCTCAGCAGCAGACCTCGCCGTCAACCAGTCTCTCGACGGACGACCAGTCGTCGCGCGGCCGGCTCTCGCAGTCCCCCCGCCTGCCCACCGCAGGCGGCGGCGTCAACCCTCCGACCGGCTCCGCGAACCGCGCCCTCGCGCCGATCCCGCCCGCGACCCGGCCGGCACCTTCGGCCCGAGCACAGGGTTGCGCGGCAGCACCCGGTCGATCCCGACGATCACCAGACCGAGCACGAAGAACCCGACGCCGTAGAGCACGACGTTCTGCACGAGCCCGAGGTACCCGATCTCGGCGACGTCGACGAAGCCGTAGGGGTAGTCCGTGTCCGGCAGCACCACGCCGCGGATGGTCGTGAAGGCGCAGTACGCGACCGGGTAGAGCAACCACAGCGCGGCGTTCTTGACCCGCAGGCGACGGTGCGGGTCGAAGAGCAGGAAGTCGAGCAGCGCGAGTGCCGGCGTGAGCTGGTGGACGATCTGCCCGTCGGTCAGGCCGAGCACGACAGTCGGCTCTCCGGGCGCGTCGGGCGGCAGGATGAAGTACGCCACGAGCCCGGTGATGAGGATGAACAGCGTGACAGCACCCTTGAGCCAGGCCGGCGGCTGGGGCTGACGGGCGAAGGACGCGAACCCGGCCCACACGAAGACGACCGCGAGCAGCAGGTTGGACTGGTTGGTGAAGTAGACGAGACCCGAGGGGTCACCGTCCCGCCAGATCTCCTGCGTCCCGATGAGCGCGAACACCGCGACCGCGATCCTGTACAGCCCGACGACGACGCCCATGGACGACTCCTCCACCTCGTTGCGCGGCCGTCCCACACAGGGGCGGCCGGCTCCTCGACCAGCGTGCAGACCACAGCTCTCGGTCCGCACCGCACGCTCGACGGAGCGGCGGTCCCGAGCCTAACTGGCGTCCTGGCCAGGTGCCTTCCCCAGCCGACGCATGGGCCGTCGGGACGCCCTCCCGAGCGCGCCCGGGGTGCAGGGCCACGAGGACCCCGTCCCCCTGACAGGTGACCCACCGCCCACCCGGCTCCCCCCGGAGACCGACCCCCAGACGTCCCAGACCCGTCCCTCGCCCGATGTGGGGGGACCACCGCGGACGAGAGGCTGGACGTATGCAGCCCACACCCCCGCCCCCAGCCCCTGTGCTCCTCGCCACCCGGTCGTTGCAGATGGTCTATGGCACCGGCCCGACAGCCACCCACGCCCTCGCGGGAGTCGACCTGTCGATCGCCCCCGCCGAGTCCGTCGCGATCATGGGCCCCTCGGGCTCCGGCAAGACGACGCTGCTGCACTGCCTCGCCGGGATCGTGCGACCGACGTCGGGGTCGGTGCTGTGGAGGGAGCAGGACATCGCCTCCCTCAAGGACACGCAGCGCACGGCTCTGCGGCGCTCCGACTTCGGCTTCGTCTTCCAGTCCGGCCAGCTGCTGCCCGAGCTCCCGGCCGTCGAGAACGCCGCGCTGCCGCTCATGCTCGGCGGCATGCCGCGGGCGCAGGCCGTCGCGACTGCCGCCGTGCGGCTGGGCGAGCTCGGCCTCGCCGGGATGGAAGACCGTCGCCCCGGCGAGCTCTCGGGCGGTCAGGCGCAGCGCGTGGCGATCGCCCGGGCGCTCGTCGGCTCGCCCGGCGTGATCTTCGCCGACGAGCCGACGGGCGCGCTCGACCAGACGACCGGAGCCGAGGTGATGGCCGTCCTCACCCAGGCCGCGGCTCGCAGCGGCGCGGCCCTCGTGGTGGTCACGCACGACCCGACGGTCGCGCGCTGGTGCTCGCGCACCGTGGCGATGCGCGACGGCCTGGTCTCGGGCGAGTTCTACGCCCCGGCGGGTCACCAGCCCCCGGCACCCGCCACTCAGCAGGCGACCGCGCCGTCCGCCCCGCAGGCACCCGCACCCCAGCAGGCACCCGCACCCCAGCAGCCCGGAGGGCAGGCCCGATGACCGCGACCTGGTCTCTGTGGCGGCTGCTGCGGCGCCGGGGCGCGTCGAGCAGCGACCCGCAACGGCTGACGACCACCCTGGCGATCATCGCCTTCGCGGTCGCGACAGCGCTCCTGCTCGTCGTGCTCGGCGGAGTCGGTGCCTTCGTCGACCGCGCGGCCGCACCGGGAGCGGACGCAGACGCCGAGTCCTACGTCATGTTCGCGTGGATCGCCTCGGGGCTGCTCGTCGTGCCGCTGACGACCCTCGGGGCCGCAGCCGCACGCCTGGCCGTGGCCCGCCGGGACGCCCGGCTGGCCGCGCTGAGGCTCGCCGGTGCGTCGACGGGCCAGGTCACCGGTCTCACGGTCCTCGACGCCACGGCGCAGGCCGTCACGGGCGCCCTGCTCGGTGTCGTCGGGTACCTCGCGCTGATCCCGCTGGTCTCGTTGCTGAGGTTCCAGGGCCGCACCTTCGAGCTCGCCGAGCTGTGGACGGGGGTGCCGATCATCCTCGCGGCCCTCGCCGGGGTCGTGCTCATCGCCGTGGTGTCCTCGACCATGAGCCTGCGCAGGGTCGCGATCACGCCCCTCGGCGTGGCCAACCGGGTCCAGCCGCCCGGGCTCACCTGGTTGCGCGCCGCCGTCGCGGTGGGTGCCGTCATCGTCTTCGCGGTCGTCACCACGTCCTTCGGACAGGTGGGGCTGTCGGTCATCGGGGTGATGCTCGTCCTCGGCTTCACCACGCTCAACCTCGTCGGACCCTTCACGGTGTGGGTCGTCGGGCGGGTCACGGCCCACAGGGCCCGCACCGCCGCGACGCTGCTCGCAGGGCGCCGGATGATCGACGACCCCAAGACGGCGTGGCGCAGCGTCGGCGGGGTCGCGCTCGCGACCTTCATCGCGGGGCTCGCGAGCATCACGTCGCTGTTCTCGTCGGCCTCGTCGGGCGCCTCGCCCGAAGACGCCCAGTTCCTCGGGGACGTCGCGACCGGCGGGTACCTCACGCTCGGCATCGCCGGGCTGCTCGCAGCCGTCTCGACGGGCGTGATGCAGGCGGGCAACGTCATCGCGCAGCGGGAGGAGTACCGCGCCCTGTCCCTCGCCGGGACGGACCTGCGGGTCCTCGACTCTGCCCGGATGCGCGAGACCTTCATCCCGCTCGTCGTGACCGTCGGGACGTCGGCAGGCTTCGCGCTGCTCTTCATGCTGCCGGTGCTCGGCGCGGGGATGATCGCGCAATGGTCTGTCGTGGTGCAGTTCGTGGTGAGCGTGGGGGTCGCGGCGGGGCTCGTGCTCGCGGGTGCTGCGGCCTCGCGGACGGTCGTGCGGGAGGTCGTGCGCGTCTGACGACGACCACGTCTGAGGACGACCACGTCTGGAGACGACAGAGCGCGGCGCTCCGACCGGATCACCGGTCGGAGCACCGCGCTCTGTCGTCTTGCTGGCCGTCGTCCTGCTGGCCGTCGTCCTGCTGGCCGTCGCGCCTGGCGACGGCTCCGTCTCAGGAGTGCGGGACGGTCGCCTGGATGAGCGTGCCGTCTTCGCGCCGGTTGCCCGAGAGCCGCCGCATGCTCGGGCGACCCGAGCGTCGCGGCCCCTGGTCGGCGAGGGCGACGACTGTCGGCTCGCCCGGGCGGACGTCGACCTGCTCGCCGCGGACCGAGACGTGCGCACCGTCGCCGGTCTCGCAGGTCAGCTCGATCGCGTCGGCTGTGAGGTGGACGCGCAGACGCGAGCCCTTGACCGTCACCCGGAAGGTGAGCGAGTCCCACGACGCCGGCAGGCGCGGGTCGAAGGCGACGTGCCCGTCGTGGTCGCGCATCCCGCCGAAGCCGAAGGCGAGCGCCGACCACGAACCACCCGCCGAGGCCACGTGGACACCGTCGGAGGCGTTGGCGTGCAGGTTCGCGAGGTCCACGTAGACGGACTTCTCGAAGTACTCGAGCGCGAGGTCCTGGTACCCGACCTCGGCAGCCACGATCGACTGCACCACGCCCGAGAGCGTCGAGTCGCCCGTGGTCAACGGGTCGTAGTACTCGAAGTCCGCGAGCTTCTCCTCGGCGGTGAACTGGTTCCCCTGGAGGAACAGCGCGAGCACCACGTCGGCCTGCTTGAGCACCTGGTAGCGGTAGATGACGAGCGGGTGGTAGTGCAGCAGCAGCGGTCGGCGGTCGGCCGGGGTCGCCGCGACGTCCCACACCTCGCGCTCGAGGAAGTGGAAGTCCTGCGGGTGGATGCCCAGGTGCTCGGCCCACGGGATCGACATCTTCTCGGCGGCCTTGGACCACTCGTGCACCTCGGCGGGCGTGATGCCCAGCCGGGCGTCGACGTCGGCCCTGGACGCAGGGTCCGTCTCGCCGATGATCTCGAGAGCCCGCACAGCGGCACGCAGGTTGAAGCGCGCCATGACGTTGGTGAAGAGGTTGTCGTTGACGACGGTCGTGTACTCGTCAGGGCCGGTGACACCGTGGATGTGGAACTCGTCGTCCCCGTTGACCCGCCAGAACCCGAGGTCGGCCCACATGCGCGCGGTCTCGACGAGGATGTCGACACCCTCGCGCTCGAGGAACTCGCGGTCCCCTGTCGCGAGGACGTACTGGACGAGCGCATAGCTGACGTCGGCGTCGATGTGGTACTGCGCCGTGCCTGCGGCGTAGTACGCGGACGCCTCTTCGCCGTTGATGGTGCGCCACGGGAACAGCGCGCCCTGCTGCGACACCTGGCTCGCGCGCTTCCGCGCGGCGTCGAGCATCTGGTAGCGGAAGCGCAGCGCGTTCCGGGCGTACCGGGGGCTCGTGTAGGTGAGGAACGGGAGCACGTAGATCTCCGTGTCCCAGAAGTAGTGGCCTCCGTAGCCAGAACCCGTGAGGCCCTTGGCGGGGACACCGCTGCCCTCGGCGCGGGCCGTCGCCTGCGCCAGCTGGTACAGGTTCCAGCGCACGGCCTGCTGGATCTCCGGCTGGCCGGGGATCTCGACGTCGGAGCGTGCCCAGAACTCGTCGAGCCACGTCCGCTGCGCACGGAAGGTGCCCTCGAGCCCGTCACGCCGCGCGCGGTCGAGGGTGCGGCCGCACCTGTCGACGAGCTCGCGCGCCGGCACGCCGCGGGAGGTGTGGTACGCCACGGTCTTGGTGAGGTGGATCGGCTGGCCGGGCTGCGCGTCCACGCGGAACACGTGCTTGGCCACGTCACCCTCGACGAAGGTGTGCAGGTCGACGAGGTTGTCCGTCACCATGTGGTGCTCGGCCGCGACAGCCAGCGTCATGCCCGAGTTCGCCACCGAGTACGAGAGCACCAGACGGTCGTCGTCCGCCGACTGCATCTGCGGGTGCAGCACCCTGTCGGTGAACTGGTTGGCCTTGCGCGGGTCGAAGCCCTCACCCATGGCGGCGGCGCGCACGTGGTACTCGTCCTCGCCGTCCTGCCGGTTGAGGATCTGCGAGGAGATCGCGACGGGCGCAGACTCGTCGAGCATCGTCACCTCGAAGGTCATCACCGCGAGGTGGCGCTCCGCGAAGGACACCATGCGCTGCGACCGGATCCGCACCCGCTTGCCGCCGGGGGTGATCCACACGATCTCGCGGCGCAGCACGCCGTCGCGCATGTCGAGGGAGCGCTCGTAGTCGACGAGCTCGGCGACGGGCAGCAGGAGCGGCTCGTCGTCGACGTACAGGCGGATCACCTTGGCGTCGGGGGCGTTGACGATCGTCTGGCCGACCTGCGCGAGGCCGAAGGCCTCCTCGGCGTGACGGATCTGCCACGTCTCGTGGAAGCCGTTGACGAAGGTACCGTGGGTGTGGGACTCGCGCCCTTCCTCGACGTTGCCGCGCAGCCCGAGGTAGCCGTTGGCGACCGAGAACAGCGTCTCGGTGACACCGAGGTCTTCGGTCGAGAAGCGTGTCTCGACGAGGCGCCACTCGTCGGCCGGGAACCTGCTGCGGTCGACGTGGTGCTTCTCGGCAGGCGTGCGGTGGATCACTGCTCTCCCCCGTCGGTGCGCGCAGAGCTGCCCTCGGCCGGACCGGCCGACGGACCGGCTGAGCGGGTCAGGATGGATGCGTCGAGCTCGCCGAGGTCGGAGACCACGAGGTCCGCGCCGGCGGCGAGCAGCGCGTCGGGTCCGACACCCCGGTCCACGCCGAGCACGAGGCCGAAGCTGCCGGCTCGCCCGGACCGGACGCCCGAGAGCGCGTCTTCGACGACGATCGCCTCGGCTGCGGTCACACCGAGCAGCTCGGCGGCGCGCAGGTAGGTGTCGGGGGCGGGCTTGCCGGGCAGGCCGTCACGCTCGGCGACGGCTCCGTCGACGACGACCTCGAAACGGTCGGCGATCCCGGCGGCGGCGAGCACCGACGGGGCGTTGCGTGACGAGGACACGACGGCGACGTGCGCACCGGCGGCGGTCACGGCGTCGAGGAACCGGACAGAACCCGGGTAGGGGTCGATGCCCTCCTCGACGAACATCGCGTTGACGATCTGGTTCTTCTCGTTGCCCAGGGCGCAGACGGTCGACTCACCGGGCGCGTCGTCGGTCGAGCCCCACGGGAGCTCGACGCCGCGCGAGGCGAGCATGGTGTGGACGCCGTCGAAGCGCGGCTTCCCGTCGATGTGCGCGAAGTAGTCGGCGTCGGTGTACGGCGCGAGCCCACGGGCGGTGCAGAACGGCGCGAACAGCCGTTCCCACGCGCGCATGTGGAGCTCGGCGGTCGGTGTGAGGACACCGTCGAGGTCGAAGAGCACAGCACGGAGCATGGAGGCGGATCCTTCAGGTCGGACCGGGAAGGGCAGGGGTGTGGCAGGGGTGGCTCGGAGGTGCGGTCGTCGTACCGCCCCCGGCACACCCAGCCTACCGACGAGCGCGCGCACGCCGTCCGCGCCGCGCCCCGCTCCCCTCCCACACTGCGCCGCGCTCCCCTCCCACCCTTCGGGAACGAGATCGTGACCTTCGAGCGAGATCGTGACTCCGGAGGATCGATCTCGCTCCGAAGTCACGATCTCGCACCTGACAGTCGGCGGTCGGCCAGTCGGCTGGTCGCGTAACGCGCACGGAACACTGCGGCCGTAGGCTCCCGGGCATGGCGACCACAGCCCTGCCCCCGCACGACGCCGCGCTCCTCGACGCGCTGGCCACCCACCTCGGGGTACGTCTCGCACCGCGCGACTTCACGCTCCCCGGCGGGGTGCGCGTCGGGGTCGACGGCGCGGGGGTCGGTGCCCCCGACAGCCTCGGGGTCGCCGGTGCCGTGCTCGTCCAGGTGACCTACGCCGCAGGCCCGGTCAAGTCCGCGCAGCGCAACAAGGTGCTCGCCGACGCCTTCAAGCTCGCGTGGCTGCGCTCGCAGGTCCCCACCGCCCGGACGGTGATCGTCGTGAACGAGCCCTTCGAGAGGCTCTTCGTCACCGGGGCGTGGCTGCCCGCCGCCCTGACGCAGCAGGGCGTCGAGGTCGCACTCGTGCGCGGGGGTGCGACGCCCGAGGTCGCCCGGATGCTCGCCTGAGGTCTCCGCAGTTCGTCGCACGCTCGTAACACTGGGCGTCTGATCCGGAAACACACGGCCCGTAGCGTGACGCCTGTCAACGATCCCCGCGGGCCGTCGACCATCACGCTTCCGCCCGCTCTCCGACGCACCTCACCCCTCGGGGCGAGGTACCGACAAGGAGGGCCCATGGGCCAGTCTTCTGCCTACGCACTCGTAGGGAACCCCCGGCAGGGCTCGCGCACCGCGAGCGCCGCCACCACCTTTCTCTCCGCCCTCGCGGGGGACCTCGACCAGTCCGTCGTGGACCTCGCGGACCTTGGTCCGGCGGTCCTCGACCCCGGGTCGGTCCCGGCGTCTGAGGCCGTGACCGCGATCGGCGCGGCCCGCCTGCTGGTCGTCGCGAGCCCCGTCTACAAGGGCAGCTACACGGGCCTGCTCAAGGCATTCCTCGACCGTTTCCCGCCCGGCGGGCTCACCGGCGTCGTCACCGTCCCGGTCATGGTCGGTGCCTCCCCTGGTCACGCTGTCTCCGCCGAGGCGTACCTGCGTCCGGTGCTCCTCGAGCTCGGCGCGACGTGCCCGACGCCCGCGGTGTACCTGCAGGAGCAGTCCCTCGTGCACGTCGGGTCCGCAGCGACCGAAGACCCCTCGGTCCGGGACCCCATAGCCACCTGGTGCGCGCAGCACGCGTGGCTCGTGAGGTCGGCGCTCGCCGGCTCGCCCGTCGCCGCCTGAGCGCACCCTCCAGGCCGCAGCCGGCCGGACCTCTCCGGAACGCCGGGGCAGACCACCCCGCCTGAGCGGCCTCCCCCTGACGGCCCAGCCGTCCGCACCAGAGCACCGTCGCCCTCGTCGACCGCGCAGTCCTCGCAGCCCCCGTCCCCCGGGCAGCTCGAGACACCGCGCGTCGACCTCCGCGACGGCGCTCCCCTCGTCGTCCCCGCACGCACCGCTCATCGAAGGAGCCCCGCGCATGACCACCTCACCCGTCACCCTCACCTCCGTCGACACCAGCACGAGCACTGCCACGACTCCCCAGCCCGTGACCGACATCGCCGCGAACCCCGCAGCCTTCCGCGAGGGCCTTGCGCAGATGGTCACCTCGGTCAGCGTCGTGACCGCCGAGGTCGACGGTGCGCGATACGGCTTCACCGCGAACTCGGTCACCTCGGTGTCGATGAGCCCGGCCCTCGTGCTCGTCTGCCTCGCAGACACGGCCGAGTGCCACGACGCCTTCCTCGTGGCCGAGACCGCCTCGATCAACATCCTCGCGGCCGACCAGGCGCACCTGTCGAAGATCTTCGCGACGCGGGGTGCCGACAAGTTCGCCGCGGCCGACTTCCCGGCCGGTCCGACAGGCGCCCCGGTGCTCTCGGGTGCGACTGTCGCCCTCGAGGGCCGCGTGCACGAGAGGTACACGGCGGGCGACCACACGGTGATCCTGCTCGAGGTGCAGCACGTGCACCTCGGCGAGCGCGAGCCGCTCACCTACCAGGGCCGGATGTTCCGCGCGCTCGCCCAGGTGGCGTCGTGAGCGCCGAGGCCGTCGCACCCGACGCCCACACCTCGGGAGCCGCCGCGGGTGTCAGCACTGCCGGGGCCCTCGCCCCGCACGTCGTCGCGGACCCGGACCACATCGTCGTCCGCGGGCTGCACAAGACGTACCCGGGGACGAGCGTCGCCGCCCTCTCGGACGTCGAGCTGGTCGTGCCACGTGGCACCTTCGTCAGCCTCATCGGCCCGAGCGGCTGCGGCAAGTCGACGCTGCTGCGTGCCGTCGCCGGTCTCGAAGGCTTCGACGACGGGTCGATCACCATCTTCGGGGCCACCCCTGAGGAGGCCTGCACGGCCAAGTCTGTCGGGCTCGTGCCGCAGGCTCCCGCGCTGCTGCCGTGGCTCACGGTCCGGCAGAACGTCGAGCTGCCCCACAAGGTCAACCGTCGTGCCGACCGTCGCCGGGCGGAGCGCGAGCGCAAGCACCCCGTCCCGTCAGCGCCGGGTCTCGACGCCTTCGCGGACGTCGACTCGTTGCTCGACATGGTCAACCTCACCGACGCGGCCGACAAGCACCCGGGCGCGCTGTCGGGCGGCATGCAGCAGCGGGTCGCGATCGCCCGGGCCTTCGGCCTGCGCCCGGAGATCCTGCTCATGGACGAGCCGTTCTCGGCCCTCGACGAGTTCACCCGCGAGGCCCTGAGGCTCCAGCTGCTCACCCTGTGGCAGCGGATGCGCACGACGGTCCTGTTCGTCACGCACTCCGTCCGCGAGGCCGTGACGCTCTCCGACCAGATCGTCGTGATGTCGGCCCGCCCCGGTCAGGTCCACGAGGTGATCGACGTCGACCTACCCCGGCCGCGCGGCGCCGACGTCCTGCTCAGCCCGCAGCTGCACACCATCGAAGACCGCGTCCGCGCGAGCCTCCAAGGCGCGTGGGAGGCCGGAGCAGCCCCGGTCGACCTCGTGGCCGGGTGACGCCGGTGACGACCACCCCGTCGACGCCGGCCCGCCCGACGACCTCCGGCCGCCCCTCGACCCCGACCCGCCCGACCAGCCCGAGAAGGAGGCCCACGATGGCTGCTCACGGCACCTCGACAGCGCAGGACGGCACATCCGCTGCGTCGCCGCACGTCTACACCGCGAGCGCCGCGCACGGCCTCGCCGTGACCGCGGTGACGGACACGACGCCCGCCGGCGGCACCCCGGTGGTCCCGGCGCCCGCCGAGCAGTCAGGTCCTGCCCTGGCGGCGCAGACCACCTCTCCAGCGGGTCGCGTCTCCGCCACCAGCCGCGGTCGGTCGCGATTCCCGCGCAGTCTGCGCCCCTCGACCTGGTTGCCGACGACGGTCTCGGTCGTCGTGGTGGCCCTCGCGTGGTC
This sequence comes from Sanguibacter biliveldensis, assembly GCF_033798665.1. Classification (NCBI taxonomy): domain Bacteria; kingdom Bacillati; phylum Actinomycetota; class Actinomycetes; order Micrococcales; family Sanguibacteraceae; genus Sanguibacter; species Sanguibacter biliveldensis. The sequence continues at coordinate 230,008 of NZ_CP138359.1, read as the reverse complement.
GTGGGTCGCGTCGGAGAACAAGTACCTGCTGCCGCCGCTCTCGGCTGTCGGCGACCTGCTCGTCGAGGACTCGGCACTCTTCGCCTCGAACGCGTGGGCGACCCTGCAGATCGCGATCGTCGGGCTGGGCATCGGCTTCGGCGCCGCCTTCGTCCTCGCAGTCGTGATGAGCGAGATCGGGGTGCTGCGCCGGGCGATCATGCCGCTCGCGATCGTCCTCAACGTGACGCCCGTGGTCGCGCTGGCCCCGGCGCTCGTCGTGGCCTTCGGCTTCGGCATGACACCGAAGGTGATCGTCACCGCGATCATCACGTTCTTCCCGGTGCTCATCAACGTCACGACGGGCTTGCGGTCTGTGCCGGTCCCCGTGCTGCACGTCTTCTCGACGCTGCACGCCTCGCGTCTCGAGGTGCTGCTGCGCCTGCGGATGCCGAGCGCCCTGCCCTTCACGCTCGCCGCCCTGCGCGTCGTGCTCCCGCTGTCGATCGTCGGGGCCGTGGTCGCCGAGTTCGTCGCCCCGGGCTCGTCGTCTGGCCTCGGCACGATGATCAAGACCTCGGCCGCGAACTCCCAGCTCGCCCAGCTCTACGCGGCGATCGCCTGGCTGGCCGCGATGGGCGTGGTGATGCTCCTGCTCATCACCGTGATCGAGAAGCGCCTGCTGTTCTGGCACGAGTCCCAGCAGGGCGCGACCAGCTGACCGTCGGGTCCCTCTGCCGATGGCACCTCCCGACCGTCGCCAGGACCGCCGGTCACCAGCTTCCCGACGTGCCAGACCCGGCACCGCCCGTGTCCCGCCCGCTGCCCCTGCAGCCTCCTAGCCCCTCGGGCCTGTCCCTGGCCCCGAGACCGTAGTCCCGCGTCCGAAGTCCCCGCAGTACGTGCACCCCCACTCCCCGGCTCTTCTGCGAAAGGCACCACCATGGCTCCCCGATACCGCCGTCAGCTCAGCGCCTCCAGCTCGTCCCGGCCCGTCCTCGCCGCGACCGTGGGGGCAGCCCTGCTGCTCTCCCTCGCCGCCTGCTCGGGCGACGCGGAAGGTTCCGACGACTCCGCCCCGTCCGGGTCGGCCGCCGCCGAGGGCAGCGCGATCTCCGCCGAGCGCTGCGCCGAGAACGAGGCCGCGGGCACGATCACCTACATCACCGGGTACCAGTACCAGTCCTCCGCGGGCATCCTCGAGGCCCTCGCCGCCGACTCCCTCGGCTACTTCGACGCCCTGTGCCTCGACGTCGAGATCCAGCCGGGCACCGGCGACACCGCGGCGAACGCGCAGCTCGTCGCGGCCGGCACCGCCCAGATCACCTCGCTCGGCAACGACGCGGAGGCCCTCAAGGCCGTCGCGGGAGGCATCGACGTCACGGGCATCGCGACCTGGGGCCACGTGCCGATCGCGACCCTCATGACCGGGACCGACATCGCCGACCTCACGCAGCTCGAGGGCACGACCCTCGGCCACAAGGGCTCCCTGCCCGCCCCGCTGCGCGCGATGCTCGTCGAGGAGGGCGTGGACCTCGACGCGATCGAGCAGGTCGAGGTCGGCTACGACCCGACCGTCCTACCCCGCGGCCAGGTGCAGTCGCTCACCGGATACAAGTCGAACGAGCCGCTGCTGCTCGCCGCCATGGGCGAAGAGGTCACCGAGTGGAACCCCGAGGACTACGGCATCTCTGGGTCCTTCGGCACGATCGTCGCCAACCCGGCCTTCGCTGACGAGCACCCGACCGCTGTCGAGGACTACCTGCGCGCGACGTCCAAGGCCTTCGAGTACTGCGAGACCAACGGCGCCGAGTGTGTCGGCTTCGCGGCCGACGTCGCCGAGTCCGGCTACGACGAAGAGCACAACCTCAAGATCTGGGAGACCGAGTCGGCCCTCGTCACGGAGTCGACCCCCGAGGGCAGCCCGCTCGGCTTCCACGACGACGCGCTGACCACCTCCGAGGGCGAGGCGCTCCTCGCCTCGGGCGAGCTCGACGAGCTGCCGACGGTGAGCGACGTCTTCGACCCGGCCTTCCTCACCGCGATCTACGACGGCACCGAGCTCGTCTGGCCTGCTCCCTGACCGAACCCGCTCCGTGACCGGACCCACAGCCCGGCACCCCGCTAGACCACACCGCACGACGAAGGACCACCATGACGACGACAGACGCCACCACCAGCACCCCGACCTCAGGCCCCGAGCTCGGCATCTTCCTGCCGATCGGCAACGGCGGCTGGATCATGTCCGAGACCGCACCCCACCCGCAGGCCACCTACGACTACAACCGGAAGGCCGCGGTCCTCGCGGAGGATGCCGGGCTCGACTTCATCATGTCGATGGGCAAGTGGCGCGGCTACGGCGGCACGACCGACCACTGGGGTCGCACCCTCGAGTCCGTGTCGATGATGTCCGGGCTGGCCGAGGCCACGAGCCGCGTGAAGATCTGGGCGACCATCCACACCAACCTGTTCCACCCGGCCATCGCCGCGAAGATGTACACGACCATGCAGCAGATCAGCGGTGGTCGTGCCGGCATGAACATCGTCGTGGGGGCCTACGCGCAGGAGTTCTCGCAGATGGGTCTGTGGGACGAGAACCTCGACCATGCTGCCCGGTACAGGTACACCGAGGAGTGGACGAGCGTCCTGGAGCGCCTGTGGTCCGAAGACTCGGTGACCCACCACGGCGAGTTCTTCGACCTCGACGACTGCCAGTCCCGCCCGCACCCCGAGGTGCGCCCGACGCTCATCAGCGCGGGCCGCTCCCCCGCAGGCGTCGACTTCCAGGCGCGGCACTGCGACGGGTCGTTCCTCACGGCCGACGACCTGCCCGGTCTGCGGAAGGTCTCCGACCAGGTCAAGGCTGCGGCGGCCGAGAACGGCCGCTCGATCAAGACGTACTCGATGTGCACAGTCGTGCTCGGCGAGACCGACGCCGAGGCGGAGGCCAAGCGCCGCGAGTACGGGCGCGGCGCGGACGTCGAGGCGATCGTCAACATGAAGACGTCGTGGGGTCTGCCGCTCGACAAGGCGCTGTCCATGACGGCCGCCGCCCCCGAGGACGAGGCCTTCCAGACGGCCGTGGTGCACGGCTCGCCCGAGACGGTCTCCGAGCGCATCTCCGAGCTCGTCGAGGAGACCGGCATCGACGGGCTCATGATGATCTTCCCCGACTACCACGCCGACCTCCCGGTCTTCGGCGAGACCGTCCTGCCGCTGCTCCGGCCGGCGTCCGTGCTGGAGGGTGTCGCGTGAGCGCGAGGCAGCACGCGCCCCAGGCGCAGCAGGACGCCGCGTCTCTGCGCGCGGCCGCCGCACCGGGTGAGGCCGCGGCCCCAAGCGATGCCGGGACCCTGGGCGCGACTGCGGCCCTGCCCAGCGCTGCAGCCACGGGCGAGTCAGGTCTGCTCGACGGGACGACGCAGGCCGAGGGGACCACCCTCGTCGACGTCGAGGGCACGATGCACCCGCTGCCAGGGCCGCTCGGCGAGGGCGCTCTGCTCGTGGTCGACGTCCAGCGGTCCTTCGCCGACCCGGCGCACCTGCCGTGGCTCGACGAGGCCGGGCTCGCCGCGGTCGACGCCGCCGTGACGCGCACGGCGTGGCTCGTGGACCAGGCCCGGTCGTCCGGGGTCCCTGTCGTCTGGGTCGCGCTCGAGCAGCTGCCCGACTCGCCGTGGCTCACGTCGCTGTGGTTGCGCGGCCTCGACGAGGGCACCTGGCCCGTGCCTGACGAGCCCTGCGTGCTCGGCACCCCGGGGGCCGAGTGGTTCCGCGTCGGACCGCTCCCGGGCGAGACCGTCGTCCCCAAGCGCCGGTATTCCGGCTTCCTCGGGACGGGTCTGGAAGCCCACCTCCGGGAGACCGGGGTGACCTGGGTGGTCGCCGCCGGGCTCACGAGCGAGTGCTGCGTCGACGGGACCGTCCGTGACGCCTTCCAGCTCGGCTTCCGCGCCGTCATGACCTCGGACGCGACAGCCGCCTACGACGCCGAGACCCACACCCATGCGTTGTCGGTCCTCGCCCAGAACGCCGCTGTCGTCGCGACGTCGGCGAGCGTCGCCGCCGCGTGGGTGCACGCCGCGGCAGCCGCTGCGGGGTCCGTCCCGCCGTCTGCCGCGACTCCGCCCGCCCTATCGACGTCCGCATCGCTGTCTGCAGCACCTCTCGCACCGTCCACCGCACAGCCCACCGCACCGCCGTCCGCCACAGCACCGTCGCCCTCGACAGTGGCCGTCGCCGAGCCGATCCCCGCCGGGAGGCCCTGATGACCACCATGAAGCTCGCCTTCGACATCTCCTTCACGCACACCGAGGGCAAGTGGGCCACGCCCGGGTCCTGGGTGGGCGCGGACTACCCCGACGTCGGGATGTTCACCGAGCTGGCCGTCGCGGCCGAGCGCGGTGGCATCGACATGCTGTTCTTCGGCGACGGCACAGGCATCCCGGACACCTGGGAGCAGTCGATGGACGCCGCGATCCGTTACGGCATCCAGTGGCCGCGGCAGGACATGAGCCCGTTCATCGCCGCGATGGCGCAGGCCACGACGCACATCGGCTTCGGCCTGACGTACTCCTCGACCTACATGCACCCCTTCTACACGGCGCGCCTGCTCAACTCCCTCGACCACGTGACGAAGGGCCGGCTGGCCTTCAACGTCGTCGCCTCGGGGCGCCTGGCCGACGCCGCCAACTACGGCTTCGACGGGCTCATGGACCACGACCAGCGCTACGAGCGGATGGAAGAGTTCGTCTCCGTCTGCAAGGCACTCTGGGACTCCGTCGAGCCCGACGCGATCCTCCGCGACCGCAGCACCGGGCAGTTCGCCGACCCGTCGAAGGTGCACAGGGTGGACCACCACGGCGAGCACTTCGACGTGGCAGGCCCGCTGCCGTCGGTGCCGAGCCCGCAGGGCCACCCGGTCCTCGTGCAGGCCGGGGCGTCGCCGCGCGGCATCGCCGCGAGCGCGTCCTTCGCCGACGTCGTCTTCGGTCTCGGCGGTCACCTGCCCTCGCAGGTCAAGCACCGCGCAGCCCTCGACGCCGCGCTCGTCGAGGCAGGGCGTCGTCCCGAGGACGTCGGGATCCTCTGGGCCACCCAGGTGGTCCTCGGGCGGACGGCCGCCGAGGCCGCGGCCCGCAAGGAGGAGATGGCGACGATGCTCATGGACGAGGACGCCGTCGGGGCGTACCTGTCGTACAACTCGGGCTTCGACTTCTCCGTGCTGCCCGAGAAGTTCACGCTCGCGGAGGTCGCCGCGCAGATCACCGCCGCACAGGCCACCCAGTCCGGGTTCGTGCAGCGCCTCATCGCGCGGCGCGGCGACGACGGTGTGCTCACCCGCACCGAGTTCTTCGAGGAGGGCTGGAAGTACGCGACGGGCTACGAGCAGACCATCGCGGGCACGGCTGAGCAGGTGGCCGACGAGCTCGAGGAGCAGTTCCTCGCGACGGGCTCCAACGGCGGGTTCATGATCTGCAACCCGCAGTCCATGCCGTCTTCGCTCTACGAGGTCACCGATCTGCTCGTCCCCGAGCTCCGCCGCCGCGGACTGGTCAGCGACACGTACGCGGGCACGACGCTGCGCGAGAACCTGCTCGCGTGAGCGCGCGGGGGCGGGTGGGCGTCGTCGGTGACGGGACGGCGTCTGCCGGGGCGGGAGCGGGTATCGGCGGCGGTGCGGGTGTCACCACCACGGTCGGCTCCGGAGGCCGTGCACGGGGACCTGCCGACGCGGGTGCTGGGACACCGCCCGGGCCGGGGAAGGCAGCGCGTCAGCAGCTCCCACCCCGGCTGCGCCAGCAGATCGTCATTGCCTGCTGCCTCGTCGCGAGCGCCCAGATCACCTGGGGCGCGATCGTCCCCGCTCTCCCCCGCTACGGCGACATGTTCTCGGTGTCGTCCTTCCTGCTCGGCGCGATCGTCGCGGCCTTCGGCGTCGGCCGGCTGCTGGTCAACATCCCGGCTGGGCTGCTGGCCGACAGGTTCGGACCGCGGCGGCTGCTGCTCGGGGCGCTCGTGGGTCTCGTGGTCGTCACCGTCCTCACGGCCTTCGCGCCCACGCTGCCGGTGCTGCTAGTCGCGCGGTTCCTCGCCGGGGTGCTCGGCGGTTCGGTCGTGACCATCGGCCTCGCCGTCGTCACGGCCAGAGCCCCCGCCGACGCCCGCGGAACCGTGCTCGCCACGGCCCAGGCCGTCCAGCTCGCCGGTGGAGCGATGGGCCCTGTCGTCGGCGGCCTCGTCCTCGACCGCTGGGGGCTGCACGCGGTGTTCTTCGCCGCAGCAGTGCCGGCGGTCGCGTGCCTGGTCTGGACGCTGCTGCGGCCGGACAGAGAGTTCTGGGGAAAGGTACCTGCGGTCTCCACCCCTGCCTCAGCCCCCTCCCCAGCACCCCCCGCCGCCCTAGCCACCCATGGTGCCGCCACCACGGTCGACCAGCGCAGCGACCTCGTGACTTCGGAGCGAGATCGTGACGTAGAAGGGTCGATCTCGCTCCCAAGTCACGATCTCGCCCGCCTCGACCCGGGGCGGGACTCCGGGACAGCGGCAGGGGCAGCCGCCGCCGGACCGGTCAGCGGTCGCCGCCGCGTCGCGACAGACCTTGCCGCCTTCGTCGGGCTCAACGTCGTCGGCTTCGCGGTGTTCGTCATCCGGTTCGGCGGGGAGCAGTCGCTCGTGCCGATCCTCGGCGACCGCGTCGGCATGACCTCCACGCAGCTGGGTCTGTCGATCGGTGTCATCACCCTCGTCTCGCTCGGCCTGCTGCCGCTGCTCGCCCGGCTGCTCGACGCCGGGTGGCGCCGCCGCCTGCTCGTCCCCGGGATGCTCGTCGCCGCCGTGGCGATCGCCCTGTACCCGGTCGCCGACAGCCCGCTCGCCTTCGGCGCGGTCGTCGTGGCCGCAGGTGTCGGGGCCGCTGTGGGCGGCATCGTCCCGGGAGTCGTCCTCGCCGACGTCGCCGCGCCCGGCCGCCAGGGTGCCGCGATGGGCATCTTCCGCTCGACCGGCGACCTCGGCGCCGTCGTGGGCCCGCTCGCCCTCGGCCTCGCCCTGGACCACGGGGGGGCTGGGGCCGCGAGCCTGTCGCTCGCCGCGGTCGCGGCCGTCTCGGCCCTGGCCTATCTGGTGCTGATCCAGAGGCCTGCGGCTGTGCCCGCGCACGGAGACAGTAGGGCTTGACCCGCCGGCGCCAGGACTCTCGGCGGCCGCCCCGTCATGGACCCGACGACAGGTGGACAGGGATGTCAGTCCAGACCGAGGTCGGACCTGACCTGTTCCCAAGGGATCGCGTGTCCACCGTCAGCCATCTCCTGCCGGGCGGCCCGGGCAGCAGCGACATCTGCGGCATCCTCCAGCTCTGAGATCGCCCGGTCGTGATCTCCGGACCCGACGTCGGACGGTCGGTTCGCCCTGGTCTGCCTCGGTCTGCGTCCGCCCATCCCCGCACGATACGAGACGGCCTCGCCTAGACGGGCATCCCTACACCTGGATGCCGCGAGCAGCCAGCATCGGCGAGACGACAGAACCCCCGTCGAGCATCGCTCGGCGGGGGTTCTGTTCTGAAGTTCTGGGGCGGAGACGGAGGGATTCGAACCCTCGAACGGGTTGCCCCGTTACCACCTTAGCAGGGTGGCGCACTAGACCTGGCTATGCGACGTCTCCTCACCGAGTCACCCCGGCGCTGTGCCCGCTGAGCACGTGATCCTCTGCGGGCTGTGCAAGGCTACCTGCCCAGATGCCCTGGGAGCAAAACGTCGCCCGAGTCGCTGAGACTGCGACCTCGGACGGCCCGTCGCCGGGCGACCAGCACGCAGGCACGCAGGCACGCAGGCACGCAGGCACGCAGCAAAGCAGGCAGGCCGCCACCTCCCTAGTGCGGCGCCCGCCCCCACGACGTGTCGGTCACCGTCCGTGCCACCGTCAGCCCGATCGCGAGGGCGACCACCACGAAGGACGCCTGCACCCCGAAGGCCAGCGCGTCGACGGTCTCGCCCGCGTTGAGGAAGTACACGGCCCTGTACGCCGACGCCCCCGGCACCATGATGACCACCGCCGGCACGCACAGCGTCAGACGCGGGACCCGCATCCGCGGAGCCACGACGTTCGCCGCGACTCCGACCACTAGCCCGGCCGCCGCCGCGGCGCCCTGCGCGATCATCCCGGCGTCGAGGAGCTCGAGCCTGATGACGTTGGCAACCATGCCGATCCCGGCCGCCGCGAAGACCACCCGCCACGGGCTGTTGAACAGCACCGCGAAGCCGAGCACACCGAGTGCGCTCGCGACGAGCCGCAGCACGAGCAGCTGCCCGTCACCGAGGTCGAGCGGCCCAGCAGGGTTCGGCGTGAGGCCCATGACGGCCGAGACACCCCACACGCTCAGCGCGGCGGACATCATGATCATCAGCGCGTAGGCCAGCCTGGACAGCCCCGCTGTGAAGTCGAGGCGCGAGAGGTCGAGCGCCGCGGTGATGAGCGGGAACCCCGGCACGAGGAACAAGACCGCGGAGATGTACCCGCTCTCGTGGATCGAGTCGACGGCCCCAGCGACGAAGAGCAGGTTGACGATCCCGAGGTAGACGACGCTCGCGACGGCTGCGGCGACCATGGTCACGCCGAGCTGGTTGTAGCCCCGGTGGATCAGCAGGCGCCGCGTGAGCTGGCCGAGGCTGGCGCCCACCAGGACGACGAGGACCTCGACGAGACCACCGTTGTTGAGGAAGGCGAAGGCCGCACAGGCGACGCCCGTGAAGAAGGCGTTGGCGAAGGTGCCGTAGCGCAACGGCGTCTGCTCGATCTCGTCGAGCCGCTCCGCGACCTCCTCGGCGGTCACCCCGGGCTCGAGGGACGAGCACAGCCTCTCGAGCTGGACCATGCGGTTCGCGTTCACCCCGATGGTCGGGCTGCGCGTCACCTCGGTCCGGAAGATCGGGCCGCGTCGTGAGGTCGCGACGATCTCGTTGACCGTCACCTGCGCCTCGACGCTGTCGAGCCCGAGGGCCCGACCGACCTGCGCCATCGCGATCCGCACCCGATAGCTGCCGCCGCCCGAGGCGAGCAGCATCCGCCCGACCCGGAGCACGACACCGGACTGCCGGATGAGTCCGACAGGTTCGAGCTCGTCTTCTAGGGGCACCGGAGGAGTCACGGTGTCATCATCGCCCGTGGCTCGGCGCGCGCGGGGGACGTGGGTCCCGTTTTGCCGCCGGGGTGGCGGTTGTCACTGGGACAGGACGAGCAGGTGGCCCGGGGAGCAGTGCTTCCCGGGCCACCTGCGTCGGTCAGCGTCCTGCGTGCGCCTTGCGTCGCATGAGCAGGAGCGCTCCGCCGAGCGTCGCGGCGCCTGCCGCGGCCACGCCGAGGCTGGTCGCCGACGCGCCCGTCGCAGCGAGGTCGCCGGCCGGCGAGGCGCCTGCGGCACCAGCCGGTGCGGCTGCTGCGGCGGGCACCACGGGTGCAGGCTCGACCGGCGCAGCCACCGGGGCGACGTCCGCGAGCGCCGGCACGGCACCGATGGACAGGTAGCCGTCACGGTCGGCGTCCTGGGTGGCGTTGGCGAACCGCAGCGGCAGCCCGCCGTCCATGACGTTGGGGACCGAGAACGCCACGGTCGCACCCGTGAGGTCGAGCGCCGTGGTGTCGAGCGTCGCGGAGACCGTCGACGTGGTCCCGGGGAGCAGCCCGGGCAGGTTCGCGTCGACGGGTGCCTCGGCGAGGATCTCGCCCTGTGCGTCGAGCAGGACCATCGATGCCGGCCAGTCGTAGTAGAACGGTGCGACGCCGCGGTTCTCGAGGTCGAGCGTCACGTCGACGCCTCCAGCGCCCCGGGTGACGCTGCCCTGGACGGCCGCGAGGTCGTAGCCGAGCGAGGCGGAGGCTGCGACGGCCCGCTCGCGCGACTGCCCTGTGTACCCGGTCGCCCAGGCCTGGTGGTTCATCATCCAGCTGATGTGCGTCTGGTCGACGGAGTCCGCGAAGTTGTAGTCACGTCCTGCGGCGATCTCAGCGGCTGCGTCCGGGCAGGACAGCGGGTCGTCGAAGAGGCAGGTCTGCAGCGGCGGGTACAGCTCGCCGCCGACCGGGGCCTGCTGCCACGCGTCCTGCATGCCCTCGGCGATGACCTTGGTGAGGAAGTGCCAGTCGGTCGTCGGCAGCGTCGCGTAGGCGAAGGAGTCGTCGTGCAGGCCGAAGCCGTGGTCCTTGACGGCCTCGGACGGGTACCGGGCGAGCAACCAGGTTTCGTCGAGGGCTGCGTCCCACGCGTCCCAGATCGTCTCGCGGGTGGCCTGGCTCGGCATCCAGTCCTCGCCCGTGGGGTTCTCGTCGGAGACCACGCCGTCCATCGGGTAGGTGTGGTCTTCTCCCCAGAACCCGATGAGGCCGGCGGTGACGTAGCCGACGCGCGGGTCCCCGTCGTACTGCTCGCCGAAGGCGGTGACGAAGTCGACGATCATGTCGACCACGCGGGGGTCGTCGTAGTCGGGCGAGAAGCTCAGGCCGTCGTTGTCGAAGAAGTCATACGCGCGCTCCTGGCTGATGCCGTCGGGTCCGAGCAGGTAGTCCGGCACGCCCGACTCCTGCGCCGGGTAGTCGAGGTAGAAGCGGAACACCGACTGGTGCCCGCGCTCGGCGATCGCGTCGAGCCTGGACTCGACGGCCGTCCAGTCGTAGGTGCCCTCACCCGTCACGACAGAGTCGACGGGGAGGTAGAACCACTCCATCGAGTACGGGAAGTCGGGGTCGGCGAACTCGGCGGTCTGGCCGGGCTCCGGCGCGAAGGGCAAGAAGCCCTTGAGCGGGTTCGTGGCGAGCGCCGGCGTGGTGGTGAGCTCGTAGGTCGCGGTCGCGGCCTCAGGCTCGGCCGGCGCGGCTGCGGCGGCTGGTGCGAGCAGTCCGAGGGCTGATGCGAGCGCGAGCGCCCCGACCCTCTGGGCTCGTCGTCTCTTCACGGTGCGGTCAACGGTCATGGACGCTGTCCTCCAGGCTCGGTCGGCGACGGGTGCACACCTGCAGGCTCCGTCGCCTGCGGGACACACCCGGACCGACGGGGTGGCGACGGTGCTCCGTTCCACCGTCGCGTCCATCAGAGCAGCCGACCACCCCTTCCGCAACCCCCTTGGCAAAAATACGCAGCCTGGTGGCGAAACCTCGCGTCCTCTCGTCGCCGAGGTCGACCAGTGATTGATTCTGACGCTTACATGGGTATCCTGATCACGAACGCGCATTCAAGTCGGTGCGCGCACCGTCTGACAGAACAGTGAGGCGCCCCATGACGGCGACGTACGTGCACGACGAGATCGCATCCCAGCCCGAGAGCTGGCGACGAGCCGCCGCGACGCTCCCGCAGGTGAGCAGCCTGCTCCCCCAGCACGGCGAGCGCGTCGCCGTGGTCGGCTGCGGGACCAGCTGGTTCGTGGCCCAGGCCTACGCGGTCCTGCGCGAAGAGTCCGGCCACGGCCTCACCGACGCCTTCGCAGGCTCGGAGTTCCCGGCGGGCCGCAGCTACGACCGCGTCCTGACCATCTCGAGGTCCGGGACGACGACCGAGATCCTCGAGCTCCTCGGCCAGCTCACCGACGTGCCGACGGTCCTGGTCACCGCCGTCGACGACTCCCCCTGCGCCGCGGCAGCCGACGCGACGATCGGTCTGGGCTTCGCCGACGAGCAGTCCGTCGTCCAGACGCGGTTCGCCACGACGGCCCTCGCCCTCCTGCGCGCACACCTCGGCGAAGACCTCGAGCCTCTCGCCCTCGACGCCGAGAAGGCGCTGGCCGTCGACGTCACGGCACTCCTCGACCTCGAGCAGGTGACCTTCCTCGGTCGCGGCTGGACCGTCGGCCTCGCCCACGAGGCCGCGCTCAAGACCCGTGAGGCAGCCCAGTTCTGGGCCGAGAGCTACCCCGCCATGGACTACCGCCACGGACCGATCTCGATCGCCCAGCCCGGACGGGCCGTCTGGACCCTCGGCGAGGTCCCCCAGGGCCTCGACGCCGACATCGCCGCGACAGGCGCCCAGCACGTGCACCACGACCTCGACCCGCTCGCGGCCCTCGTCGTCGCGCAGCGCTTCGCCGTCGCCCTGGCCGAGCACCGCGGGCTCGACCCCGACCAGCCGCGCTCCCTCACGCGCGCCGTGATCCTCTAGGTGGTGGGCATGACACCCCGCGACGCGCTCCCCAGCCTCGGCGACGGCCACCCCGTGGTCGCGATCGACGTCGGCGGCACCACCATGAAGGTCACGTCGGTCTCGGCCGACGGGACCATGAGCCCGCCCCGCCGCGTCCCGAGCCCACCCCCGGGCCCGGGCAGCGCCGACGAGGTCGTGCGCATCGCCACGGCCCTCGTCCACGAGGAGGCCGAGCGCCTCGGCGCGCCCCCGGCCGCCCTCGGCATCGCCCTGCCGGGCGTCGTCGTCGAGGACCAGGCTCTCGGCGTCTACTCCGAGAACCTCGAGTGGCGCGACGTCGACTTCAGGGCTGCCTTCGCCCGGACCCTCGACCTGCCGATCGCCGTCGCGCACGACGTCCGCGCCGCGGGCGCGGCCGAGACACGCCTCGGTGCGGCACGGGGTGCCTCGACAGCCCTCGTGCTCGCCATCGGCACCGGGATCGCCACGTCGGTCCAGGTCGACGGACGCCTGCACGTCGGACGCGGGTACGCCGGGGAGATCGGGCACGCCGTCGTCGTCCCCGGCGGCGAGCCCTGCGTCTGCGGCAACCGCGGATGCCTCGAGGCCACCGCCTCGGCCGAGGCGATCCGCCGCCGCTACGAGAGGGACACGGGCACCGAGGTCTCGGGCTCGAAAGAGGTCTTCGCGCGGGCAGCAGCAGGCGACCCCGTCGCCGTCGCCGTCCGCGACTCAGCCTTCGACGCGCTCGCCCTCGGGCTCTCGCACGCCATCACGCTGATCGTCCCGGACGTGGTCGTGCTCGCCGGCGGGCTCTCCGAGGCGGGCGACGCCCTCGTCGTCCCCCTCGCGCAGCGCCTCGAGAGCCTCGTCAGGTACGGGCCTGTCCCCCGCCTCGTCCGCGCGACCCTCGGCGAGGACGCCGGCCTGGTCGGGGCTGCGCTCGCGGCCCGCGACGCGCTGGCCGCACAGGACGACCCGCAGCCGAGCCGATGATCCTCACCCTCACCCCCAACCCCGCGGTCGACGTCACGGTCACCACCGAGCAGCTCGACCGCGGGGCCACCCGGGTGGTCGACGCCGCGCGGCGTCGCGCCGGCGGCAAGGGCGTGAACGTCTCGCGTGTCCTCGCCCAGCAGGGCGAGGACACGCACGCCGTGCTCCCCGTCGGCTCGGGCGAGGAGTCGTGGTTCGACGACGACCTCGCCTCGGTCCCCCACACCCTGGTCCCGTGCGCGGGGCCCACCCGGCACTCCTACGCGCTGGTCGAGACCGGCGAAGACGTCACCTCGATGCTCAACGAGCACGGCGCGCAGCGCACCGCGGCAGAGTGGCAGGCCGTGCTCGCCGCGGTCCGCGGGCTGTCGACCAGCGCCGACGTGCTCGTGGCCTCGGGGTCGCTGCCGCCAGGTGCCCCGTCCGACGTGCTCCAGACCATCGTCGGGGTCGGCCACGACGCCGGCATCCCCGTCGTCGTCGACGTCGCGGGCACGCACCTGCTGGCGGCTGCCGACGCCGGGGCCGACGTCCTCAAGCCCAACCGCGACGAGCTCGCGGCGGCCCTCGGCGACCTCGACGTGCTCGACGCAGCCCACGAGCTCCAGCGCCGCGGTGCCGGGATCGTGGTCGTCTCGCTCGGCCCCGACGGGCTGCTCGTCGTCCCGCCCAGCGGCCAGGCCGTCCACGCCCGCCTGCCCGCCGCGCTGCGCGGCAACCCCACAGGCGCCGGCGACGCAGCCGTCGCCGCCATCGCGAGCCTCTTGCATCGGCGCGACGTCTCGACCCTCGGGCCCGATGACCTCGAGGCCGTCGCGCGGCGCGCGGTCGCGTGGTCCGCAGCAGCCGTCCTCAGCCCGTGGGCCGGCTCGCTGGCCGTCGACCCCGCGACGCTCGAGCCCGACGTCGAGATCTCGACCGCCCGGCCAGGCTCCCCATCGCCGGCCCGCGCCACCCCCTGACCTCTCCCACCGACCGACGAACGGATCCTCATGCCTCTCGTGACCACCCGCTACCTCGTCCACGAGGCCGCCCGCCAGGGGACGGGCATCGGCGCCCTCAACGTGCTGCACCTGGAGACCGCCGAGGCCCTCGTGCGCGCCGCCGAGCGCGCCGGCCAGCCCGTGATCCTGCAGATCTCGCAGAACTGCGTCTCCTTCCACGGCGGACACCTCGAACCGCTGACCCACGCCGCGGCCGCCCTCGCCGAGAGCGCGACGGTCGGCGTCTCGCTGCACCTCGACCACGCCGAGGACGAGGCCCTCGCCCTCGCCGCGGTCGACCTCGGCTACTCCTCGGTCATGTACGACGGAGCGACGCTGCCGTGGGACGAGAACATCGCCGCCACGCGCCGCGTCGTCGCCCACGCGCGTACCCGCGACGTCTTCGTCGAGGCCGAGCTCGGTGAGATCGGCGGCAAGGACGGTGCGCACGCCCCCGGGGTCCGCACCGACCCGCAGGAGGCGAAGGACTTCGTCGCGTCCACAGGCGTCGACGCGCTCGCTGTCGCCGTCGGCTCCTCGCACGCGATGACCACCCGCTCCGCGGTGCTCGACCTCGAGCTGATCGCCCGGCTGCGTGACGCCGTCCCGGTCCCGCTCGTCCTGCACGGCTCCTCCGGCGTGGACGACGCGACCATGCAGGCCGCGATCCGCGCCGGGATCGTCAAGGTCAACGTCTCGACCCACCTCAACAGCGCCTTCACGGCTGCCGTGCGCGAGTACCTCGGGGCCAACCCCGCTGTGGTCGACTCCCGCAAGTACATGGGCCCAGGACGCGAGGCCATGATCACCGAGGCCGCCCGGCTGCTGCGCCTCTTCGCGCTCGACCTCGACGAATCCGACGCAGCCGCCGCCCGCACGGCCTGACGGCGGGGCCCTGCCGGCGGGGGCTCTTCCAGCTGTGGTGGCAGGCTCTGCCGCAGCGGCACGACGGCGGCGTGCTGCCACCGTCGGCGGCGCAGGGCTACGCCCGTCGGCGGCGTACGACTGCGCCCGTCGGCGTCCGACGGCTGCTCTGCACCGTAAGGTTCAATGGTCGGGCTCGGCCCGGTTCCCCCAGCGAGGAGTGAGATGGAGCGCGAAGAACGCCTGTCCAGGCTGGTCGACTACATCGTCGCCAACGGGTCGGCCCACGTGGAGCAGATCGTCGAGACCTTCGAGGTCTCCCCGGCGACAGCACGACGAGACCTCGACGCCCTGGCGGACCAGCAGCTGGTCACCCGGACGCGCGGCGGGGCGATGGTCAACTCCATCTCGGGCGACCTCCCCATGCGGTACCGCACGGTGCGCCAGCCAGGTGAGAAGAGCGCCATCGGCGCCAAGGCCGTCTCGCTGGTCACCCCCGGTGAAGTCATCGCCTTCAACGGCGGGACCACCACGACCGTCGCCGCCTACGAGGTCGGTGTGGCCACGGCGGGCGACGAGCGCTTCGCGGGCTCGGTCACGACGGTGGTCACCAACGCCGTGAACATCGCGAACGACCTCATCGTCCGGCAGAACCTGCGCATCGTCGTGACGGGCGGCGTCGCCAGGTCGCAGTCCTACGAGCTCGTCGGTCCGCTCGCCTCGCTCATGCTGCCCGAGATCAACATCGACACCCTGTTCCTCGGGGTGAGCGCCTTCGACCTCGAGCACGGCCTGTTCACCCACCACGAGGGCGAGGCTGCGGTCAACGCGGCCCTGGTCGCGCTCGCGCGCCGCACCTTCGTGCTCGCCGACTCCGACAAGTTCTCGGCCACGGCCTTCGCGCGGATCTGCGCGATCGAGGACGTCGAAGGGGTCGTGACCGACTCCGGGGCTGATCCTGCCGTGCTCGACGAGCTGCGCAGCCGCGGCCTCGAGGTCCACGTCGGCTGAGCCGACCTCCTCGCCAGGTCGGTCGAGGACGGCGTCCTCGCGGGACGTCCCCGGGCAGAAGACCCGGCGCGCCGCACAACCGGCGCAGCCAGCAGCCTCGCACACCGCACGTCCCGCACGTCCCGCACGTCCCGCACGACACCACGAGCCCCGGTCCACGACGGACCGGGGATCGTGACGTTCAGGCGTGGACGGCTCAGAGCGGGTAGGGGCTGTCCTCGTCGACGAACAACGGGCCGAAGTCGACGATCCTGTCGTCGATCCGGAACCTGTACCTGTCCAGCTGCTCGGTGGCCGGCGACCCCGTGAGGAACTCGCGGAGCTCCGCGTGGTCCTCTGGCTCGATCCAGGCCGGCGGGTCGGAGATCGCCGGGAAGCCCGAGAGCGTCGCGATGTCCTTGAGCCACTGCATCTGCTGCTCGCTCAGCAGGTTGCGACGGTGACGGAAGTACACGACGTCCGGGTCGAGGCCGATGAGCCCGCGCATCCACAGGCGGCTCACGGCGTTCGAGGCCGAGTTGTGGGCCGTCGCGTCGGAGGGGTCGTCGGTCGCGTAGTTGTCCCACATCGGGGCGACGTCGGGCCCTGTACGCACGGCGTCGAGGACGCCGAGCGAGGAGAAGACCGGTGCGCCCGAACCCAGCAGGAAGGTGTCGGGTCCGGCGGCAGCCCGGATCGTCTCGATCGCCGACCTGTAGGCCTGCTCGCGGTCGACGTCCTGCGAGCGCACGCCGGCGATCGTGGCGGCGTTGATGAAGTCGAGCTTGAGGTAGCTGAACCCCCAGTCGTGCACGGCACGCGAGACCGTGTCGACGAGGAACTCCTGGGCGTCGGGCCGCGTGAAGTCGAAGGTGTAGTAGTGGCTGCCCCAGTTGGTGCCGGCCTGGACCAGCTCGCCGTCGGTGCCGCGCAGCAGCATCTGCGGGTTGCGGCGGACCACCTCTGAGCCGGGCAGCGCGATGAACGGCGCGATCCAGAGCCCGGCGCGCATGCCGTGGTCGCCGATCAGCCTCACGGAGTCCCGCATGCCGCCGGCGAACTTGTCGTTCGGCTGCCAGTCCCCGACGAGCCGCTCCCAGCCGTCGTCGATCTGCACGGTGTCGAAGCCGAGCGCGGGCAGCTGCGGCACCACCTCGGCGAGGTCGGAGTGTGCGATCGTCTCGTAGTAGGAGTACCAGGACGACCACACGGCGCCGGGGTCGCGGTCGAGGACGCCGTAGCGGTCCGCCAAGAGCTGGCGGTACCGGGCGAAGACAGCCTGCTCCTGGCCTTCGAGCAGGACCCACTCGCCGGTCTTGCCGGTCTCCGTCCAGGCGCTGAGGACGTCGGCGTCGGCGTGCAGGCGCGGGGTGTCGCCGCCGAGGCAGCCGAGCAGGAGCGTGCCCGTCTCGGAGGCGAGGGCGATCACCCAGGACGAGTGGTGCCGCGCGGGGTCGTCCCAGCGGGTGTCGTCTGCGGTGTTCCGGCGGACCGGGTTGGCCACGCGGAGCGGCTGGTCGGCCAGCGACCGCCACCCTGTCGGGGACCAGGAGTTGTGGCCGTTGCGGTACACGTCGCCCTGGGTCACGCCGTGCAGGATCGCGACCCTGGAGGCTGTGAAGAAGGTCTCGGTGGTCGGGCTGGACCCGTCGGCGGGGCTGGCCCACCCGGGGGTGCCGCCGGTCTCACCACCCTGGATCCTCAGCGGGAGGCGGGTCGGGCTGTCGATCGGCATGGGGTCTCCTCTGCGCGACGGCGGGAGCGGTGCGGCGCACCGCTCCCGCCGTCGTGGTGTCCGGCGAGGCTGGGCTCGCACTGCTGTCTGGTGGTCGTGCTGGTGGTCAACGGTCTGGCCGCGGCCGGACGGTCTCCGGGCTGCAGCCTGGCCGTGGTCGGTCAGAGTCCGGCAGGTACCCGGCCGGAGTCCGGCCAGCGACTCGGTCACCGCTGGCCGGACGCGGTGTCACTCGTAGTAGGACTCGACCGTCGCGGCCGCGGTGTCGAGCGCGGTCTGGGCGTCTGTGCCCTGCGCGATCGACTGCATGGCGTCCTGGACCGCGGTGTTGACCTCGGCCGAGCGCTCGATGACCGGGACCAGGAAGGTGTCGCCCGCGTCGGCCACGGACACGAAGGCCGTCGAGTCGTAGCCCATGGCCTCGCGGGCCTCGAGGGCGACCTGGGTCGCGGAGGTGAGCGCCGGGAAGATCAGGCCGGCCTCGCCGACGGTGTCCTGGCACTCGGCCGAGGCCAGGTACTCGACGAACTTGTAGGCCTCGTCAGGGTGCGACGTCCCGGCCCAGACGGAGTCCGCGAGCCCGTTCGTCGACGCGAAGCGCCCCTCGGGACCTGTCGGCACGGCGGCGAAGGCGAAGTCCACGGGTGCGGCCTCACCGAGGTACGAGGACGCCATCCACGATCCCTGGATCGTCGAGGCGGCGTTCTCGTTCTCCATCACGGCCTGGGTGCCCAGGGTCGACGTGGAGTCGAAGCTCGGCGCGTAGCCGTCCTCGATGAGGGACTGCAACCAGGTGGCGGTCTCGACGAGGGACTCGTCGGAGTAGTCGGGTGCCGAGGTGCCGTCGCCGAAGGTGAAGCCGTTGGCGTGGGCGAACACTCCCCAGCCGTTCTGGCCGATGGCCCCGTCGGCCCACTCCGGGTAGTAGCCGTAACGCACCACGTCGTCGCTGTCGAAGGCGGGGTCGCGCCCGTCGCGGCCTGCGGAGTCGATGCTCGTCGCACGGACGAACTCGCCGAAGGTGCCGCCGTCTGTGGGGTTCCACGTGAGGGAGGCCATGTCCTCGGCCGTGAAGCCTGCCTCTTCGGCGGCCTTCACGTTGTAGAGGACACCGACGGTGTCCCAGTCCTTGGGCAGGCCGTAGCGGGCGTCACCCTCGACCCACCTGTCGGCGAGGTCCGGCGTGAAGTCCGCGAAGTCGATGTCGGAGGCGTCGACGTACTCGGAGAGGTCGAGCAGCTGCTGGTTGTCGACGAACTCCTTGTAGTACGAGATCTGGTTGACGAAGATGTCGGGCGCCGTGCCGGCGGTGATCTGGGTGTTGAGGTTCTGCCAGTACTGCGCCCACCCGGTCTGGGTGATCTCGACGGTGATCTCCGGGTTGGCCTCGGTGAAGGCTGCGGCGCAGGCCTGGTACAGCGGCGCCTGCTGGTCGTCCCACATCCAGTACTGGAGGGTGACGTCGCCGCCGTCGGCCGAGCTGTCGCCGGAGGAGCAGGCGGTGAGGGTCAGCGCCGATGCTGCCCCGATCGCCACGAGTGCTGCGAGCTTCTTCATGGTCGTGCCTTTCTGTCTGACTGCCCAGGGGGGAAGAGCGAGACGGCTCGGGCGGGCTACTTGCCGCCGGAGAAGTTGAGGGACTGCACGAGCTGGCGTCCGAGGAAGATGAGGATGATGAGCACGGGGACGACCGAGAGGGTCGAGCCGGCCATGAGGCCCGTCCAGTCGGGACGGGTGTTGGGCGACTGCTGCTGGAACACGCTGAGCCCGACGGTGAGCACGCGGGTGCTCTCGGAGTTCCCGGCGACCAGCGGCCACAGGTACTCCTTCCACATGCCGACGAAGGTGATGAGGATCATCGTCGCGACGGGCCCGCGGCTCATGGGCAGCGCGAAGCGCCAGAACCTGCCGAGAGGGCCGACGCCGTCGAGCATCGCGGCCTCTTCGACGGAGCGCGGCAGCGAGAGGAAGAACTGCCGCAGGAAGAAGATCGCGAAGGGTGTGACGAGCAGGGACGGGGCCACGAGGGCGAGCATCGTGTTGAGCAGGCCGAGCTCGCGCATGAGGGCGAAGTTCGGCAGCAGGGTGAAGATCCCCGGGATCATCAGCCCCGCGATGATCAGGACGAAGAGGCCGTCCCGCCCACGGAAGGTGAGGCGGGCGAAGGCATAGGCCGCCGCGGCGCAGGAGAGCGTCTGCACGAGCGCGACCGACCCGGCGAAGATGAAGGAGTTCATCGTGTACCGCAGGAAGTTGATGCTCGCGCCGGTGCCGCCCGCGGCGATCGCCTCCTGGGTGGTCGTCAGGCCGAGCACCCTGCGGAAGTTGACCAGGGTCGGGTCGCTCGGGAACAACCTGCCCGAGTCCGCGATGAGGTCTGACGTCGGGGTGAGGGACGTGCGGACCATCCAGTAGAACGGGAAGACGGTCGCGAGGACGACGAGCGCGAGGACGAGCCACGCGACGAGCCTGCCGGGGGCGAGGCGGGCCGGGGTGAACCTGGACCGGGTGCGGACCGGGGTGCCGACGGCGGCGGGGGCTGGCGTGGTGGTGGTCATGCGAGGTCCGATCGGTTGGCGCGCATCATGCGCAGCTGCACGTAGGTCAGGGCGCCCAGGAGCACCACGAGCAGGATCGACACCGCTGAGGCGTAGCCCATGCGGTGGAACGAGAAGGCCAGCTGGTAGATGTAGTAGTAGATGACCCGGACCTCGGGGATCGGGTTGTTGCCGTACCCGACCTGGACGAGGTCGAACACCTGGAACGAGCCGATGAACGAGACGACGAGCACCAGGGCGATGACCGGGCGGATGAGGGGCAGCGTGATCCCGAAGAACATCCGGGTCTCGGAGGCCCCGTCGATCGAGCCGGCCTCGTAGAGCTCGGACGGCACCTGGAGCATCCCTGCGTAGAGCAGGAGCGCCGTGTAGCCGAGGCCCGACCAGACGGAGATCATGACGATGATCCACAGGGCGGCCTTCGGGTTGTAGAAGGTCACACCGCTGATGCCGATCGAGTCGAGCAGGTTCGAGAGGTAGCCGACGTTGGCGTCGAGCAGCCAGCCCCAGATGAGCGCGATGGCCACGTTGGGCACGAGCCACGGGAGCAGCAGGACCGACCGGAGCCAGGTCTTGAGGTTGAGGCGCTGCATGAGCGCGGCGAGCACGAGGGCGAGCACCATGACGAGGACGATGTTCGCGACCGCGAAGACGGCCGTGATGCGCAGCGAGCTCCACACCTGGGGGTCGGAGGCGACCTGGCGGAAGTTCTCCAGACCGATGAACTCAGGCTCCCGCAGGAGGTTGAAGTCCGTCATGGAGTAGTAGGTGCCGCGGATCGTGGGGTAGATCCAGAACACCGCGAACCCGAAGAGGGCCGGGAGGAGGAGGATGGCCGCGGCCCAGCTCTCCTTGCGGTTCCGGAACGGCTTCTTCACGGTGCGGCCGGACGGCCCGCCGTCGCTGTCGTCGCTGTCTCTGCGTCGGCCGGTATCGGCCGACGTCTCGAGCAGTCTCGTCACTGAGAACCTCCTGGGCTGTGTGGTGCCCCTGCACTGGTCTGATGGTTAGGCTAGGAACTTGCTAGAACCCTGTCAAGCGTTTTACGTAACCTGGGTCACGTGTGCCACTTCCTGCGTGTGGTACTGGTAGTCCACGAGTCGAAGGAGCTGTACACACACATGGCGACGATCCAGGTCAGGGAGTACAACCTCGAGCGCACGCTGGGCGCGATCAGGTCGAGCGGTCCGTCGACCACGTCCGAGCTCACCCGCGCGACAGGTCTCTCGCGCCCGAGCATCAACTCCCTCGTCTCCGAGCTCGTCGGGCTCGGCTGGGTCGACGTGGTCGAGCCCGTGCTCGACGGGCAGGGTGGCCGTCCGCCCCAGCGCTTCGCCTTCAGGAGCAGGGCCGGCCTGCTGGTAGGCCTCGACATCGGCGTGCACAGGATCTCCGTGCTGCTGGCCGACCTCGACGGGACCGTGCTCGTCGACCACCAGGTGGCCGTCGACCCGACGCTCGCCCCGCCCGAGCGGCTCGGGGCGATCGACCAGACCCTGCGCGAGGCCCTCGCCGAGCACGGCGCGAGCCCGCAGGACGTGTGGGCCGTCGGTGCGGCGGTGACGGGCCCCGTCGACGCGACAGGACGCACCTCCCTCTTCAGCCCGCTGCCGGGCTGGACCGACGTCGACCTGGTCGGCCACCTGTCCGCGACCTTCCCGTGCCCTGTGAGCGTCGAGAACGACGTCAAGCTGGCGCTGCTCGCCGAGCACGCGTGGGGAGCAGCGCAGGGCGCCGACGACGTCGTCTACATCCTGGCGGGGCTGCGGACGGGCGCTGCGGCCTTCGTCAACGGTGTGCTGGTCAAGGGCCACGCCGGTGCCGCCGGTGAGATCGGTCGGCTCCCCGTGGTCCGCTGGAAGAAGGCGATCGGCATCCTCCGCGGCGACGACGCCGGTGACGACGAGCTCGACGTGGACGCCGCAGCCGCCTCGACCACCTTCGAGACCGCGCGGCGCGGCGACCCCGGCGCGCGACGGCTCGTCCGCGAGTACGCCCGAGCCGTCGCGACAGGCGCGTCCGCCCTCGTGCTCACCCTCGACCCCGAGGTCGTCGTGCTCGGTGGTGGCAGCACACCCTGGGCCGACCTGTGGGTGCCGGAGTTCTCGGCGATGGTCGGCCGCAGCGTCATCCGCATGCCCGACGTGCGCGTCTCGACCCTGGGCGGCGACCACGTGGCCCGGGGCGCCGTGAGGCTGGCGATGAGCCAGGTCGAGTCCTCGCACCTGACCGGTGGGATCCGGCCGGCCCGGGCACGGCTCACCGACGCCGACGAGGGCGCCGCGCAGCCTGTCGCGACCTGACGGGGCCCGGACCGCGGAGGGCGACACCGCCGCGACGGCGCGCGCACCCCGGGGCCCGGTCACTCGCCGAGACCCAGGATGCGGCGCGCGTTGGTGCTGTAGAGAGAGGTCAGCAGGTCGAGGGGGAGGTCGGCCCCGGAGACCGCCCACCGCCCCTGCGGAGGGATGCTCGCGCCGGGCGCGTAGGGGAAGCTCTCGTCGTCGCTCTCGAGGAACCTGAAGTACGTCTCGAGGCCGGCGCGCTCGAGCGGGAAGATGTCGGTGCCGAAGAGCACCCGGTCCGGGAACTCCTCGAGCAGCCGGCGGAACCGTCGCGGCTGGCGCCCCAGCTCCGCGACGCGGCCTGCGGTGTCGACGAAGAAGTTCGGGAGCTCGCGCAGCAGCCTCGACACGTGGTCGAGGTCCTCCGCGACGCAGCCGACGTGGGCGCCGATGTAGGTGGTCCCCGGCGTCGCGCGCACGAGCTCCTCGAGGGCTCCGAGGAGACCGTGGAAGGAGGGGTAGACCGAGCGGTCCGCGAAGGACCAGTCCGGCTGCCCGGCGAGCTCGTCGAACCTCTCGTTGTGCGCGTCGAGAGGATCGAAGAAAGCCATGGGGTCAGCCACGTGGATGAGCACCGGGAGTCCGAGCTCACCGGCGACAGCGAGCACCCCGACCACCCGCGGGTCGTCAGGCTGGACGAGCGCGCCGGAGGCGTCGCGGACCGACAGGCCGAGGCTCTTCCACACCTTGACCCCGCGGGCCCCGCGGGCGGCCGAGTCGCGCAGCTGGGCGACGAGGCGCTCGACCCCGTCGGGCTCGGCGAGCAGCGGCCACTCCACCTGGCAGAAGGTGACGAACCTGCCGGGGTGGGCACGGTCGTAGCGGTCGAGGTTCGCCTCGAGGGCGTCGCCCCACAGACCGTCGAGGTTGACCACCGTCGTGAGGTTGGCCTCGTCCATGAGGGCGAGCAGAGCGTCCACGTCAGGGGTGCACCAGTCGTCGGTGAGCCAGCGGCCGAGGTGGTTGTGGATGTCGACAGCCGGGACGGCCGCGCGGGTGACGCGGGTGGTGGGCACCCGCAGCTGCTGCCGGGGTGTCCAGTCGGCGACGCGCAGGTCTGGGACTGGGGGCGTGCTCGGGTTCACACCCAAGGCGTCGTGGAGGGGCATCGTCGCGGTCTCCCGTGGCTGAAGTTGATCGATTGGGTCAGGTTCCAATCAGATTCTTGCACGCCATCCGATGTTGCGCCATGATCGACCCATGGTTCACATCGCGTTCATCGGCGCAGGCAGCGTCGTCTTCACCCGTCAGCTCGTGAGCGACATCCTCCGGTTCCCGGAGCTCGCCGGGGCGCACCTGTCCCTGCACGACATCGACCAGGAACGGCTCGTCGTCGCCGAGGCGACCACCCGTCGCGTCGCCGCCCAGCTCGGGGCCTCCCCCGAGGTCACCGCCACCCTCGACCGCCGAGAGGCCCTCGACGGGGCCGACTTCGTCATCAACATGATCCAGGTGGGCGGGGTCGACGCGACGCTGCGCGACCTCACCATCCCCGCGGAGCACGGGCTCCTGCAGACCATCGGCGACACGACTGGCGTCGGCGGGATCTTCCGGGCGCTGCGCACCTTCCCGGTGATCGAGGCGCTCACCGCAGACATGCGCGACGTCTGCCCCGACGCCTGGCTGCTCAACTACACCAACCCGATGGCCATGAACGTCTGGTGGGCCTCCGTCGTCGCCCCCGACATCAAGGTCGCCGGGCTGTGCCACAGCGTCTACTGGACCGCGAACGACCTGGCCGAGCTCGTCGGCGTCCCGGTCGAGGAGACGACCTTCCGGGCCGCCGGGATCAACCACCAGTCGTGGATGGTCCGGTGGGAGCACCAGGGCGAGAGCCTGTACCCGCGCCTGGCGGAGAAGATCGCGGCCGACCCCGAGCTCGAGCGCCGGGTCCGCGTCGAGATGTTCCGGCGCATCGGCTACTACCCGACCGAGACCAGCGAGCACTCCTCCGAGTACCTGCCGTGGTTCCTGCGGTCGCCCGAGCAGATCGAGAGGTACCGCCTCAAGCCCCTCGAGTACGCCGACATCAGCCGTGCCAACCTCGCCCAGCTCGACGAGACGCGGCGGATCCTCGCCGCCGACGAAGACTTCACGCTCGACGCTGGCGCGAGCGAGTACGCACCGCAGATCATCCACTCGATCGTCACGGGCACCCATCGCGAGGTGCACGTCAACGTGCCGAACGTCGGGCTGATCGACAACCTGCCGCAGGGCGCTGTCGTCGAGGTCCCGGCGACCGTCGACAGCTCGGGGATCCACCCCGTCCCGATGGGCGCCCTGCCGGTCCAGTGCGCCGCGGTCAACCAGCCCTACGCCTCGGTCGCCGGGCTCACCGTCGAGGCAGCACGTCGCGGCGACCCGCTGCTCGTCCGCCAGGCGGCGCTCGTGGACCCGAACACGTCGTCGACCCTGACCCCGGAGCAGATCTGGGCGCTGTGCGACGAGCTCGTCGCGGCGCACGGCGACCTGCTGCCCCCGGCGCTGCGGGTGCAGCTCGGCAGCTGACGCCGCAATACCGCAGTCCCGCAGTCCCGCAGTCCCGCAGTCCCGCAGTCCCGCACGCAGGACGCCAGAAGCCCTCGACCGGAGCTCGTCCGGTCGAGGGCTTCTGCGTGCTGCGGAGGCGGAGGGATGTGAACCCACGGTCGGCTCTCACCGACCCGCACGAGCTGCCAGGGACACCTGACGCTGCCTGATGGGACAGTAGAAGGGCGGTGACCTCACACCTGCAGCACCTCTACGAAGTGGACTCGACGATGGCAACGGACAGCCGGAGATCCACCAAGGCGATCGTTGCACTTGGTGCCACATCCGTAGCGATGGCCACCCTGGCATTTCTTGCATGGTCCACTCTTGGGCCTCAAGGTGAGCTCGACTGCACAGTGGAGACGAATGTCGTCACCGAGAGAGCCGTCGTCGAGTCGATGCCAATCTGCGCACCGTAGCTTCCGACGCCCCCTCCGCACTCACGCCCGCCACCACGAGCTGAGACGACTTCCCCCACTCTCCCGGGCCCGCCAGGTGGGACCTGTCGGACGCACGAGCACCGCTCAGCGTGGCCGGCGCTAGCCAGCTGCTAGCCATCTGCTGGCCCAGGGACTGCTCGCGAGAGCCTAGAGCCGCCCCTGCCGAGCACAGGGTGCTGACACGAGAACAGCCCCTGACCCGGTCTGTGAGACCAGGTCAGGGGCTGTTCTGCTGCGGAGGCGGAGGGATTTGAACCCACGGTCGACTTTCACCGACTCCAGTTTTCAAGACTGGTGCATTAGGCCGCTCTGCCACACCTCCTCGCATCCTGCTGCGCGTCACCCTGAGGTGCACGCGCCGTCAGACGCACTGGACATCCTGCCACGAGACCCGCCCCGAACCGAACTCCCCACGCGCACCCAGAGCGTCGATCGCACCGAGGTCACCCTCAGGGGAACGAGGTCGTACGAACACGCCAGAACACCCCGAGGACAGGGCAGATCCGGCGTGTCCGTACGACCTCGCCGACAGACGTTCGACCTGGGGGCAGGACGGGCGACCTCGTGACCGGACACGACGGGCGACCTCGCGGACCGGAGGCGACCCGGGAGAGGACGGGACGACCTCGCGGCACGACATGCGACCTGGGCGAGGACCGCACGACCTCGCCGCACGACGGGCGACCTCGCGGCCGAGGGGGGATCGGCCGCGAGGTCAGTCTGGTCGAGCAGCTGGCTCAGGCGGCCCGGATCTGCTGCATGGCGTGCTGCACGAGCGCGATGAGCGACTGCTTGGTCGCCGCGCGCGAGCGGGCGTCCGTGTAGAGCATCGGCACGTGAGCAGGGATCTGGAGCGCCTCGCGGACGTCCTCCAACCTGTGCTTGGCCACCCCGTCGAAGCAGTTGACGCCCACCACGAAGGGGATGCCGCGCGACTCGAAGTAGTCGACTGCCGGGAAGCACTGCTCCAGGCGGTCGGTGTCGACGAGCACCACAGCGCCTATCGCACCGCGCACCAGGTCGTCCCACATGAAGAGGAAGCGGTCCTGACCCGGCGTGCCGAAGAGGTACAGCCACAGCGAGCCCGGGAGCTCGATGCGCCCGAAGTCCATGGCGACTGTCGTGGTCGTCTTGCGGTCGGACACGCCGCCGGCGTCGTCCACGCCGACCGAGTGCTCGGTCATCGCAGCCTCGGTGTTGAGAGGCTCGATGTCGGAGATCGACCCGATGAACGTCGTCTTGCCGACGGCGAACCCGCCTGCGACCACGATCTTGACGACCGTGGGCGCTCCGACGGGCTTGCTCACAGCGGTGGCCTCGGCCGGTCCGCTAGAGGGCTGAAATACCATTGAGAACACTCTCCAACACACTCAGGGACAGGGCCGGGTTCTGGCCGTGACCGGTGTGAACATTGACTGGCGTAGACGTGTGGATGGTCAGGTAGCCGTCCTCGGCGAGGTCCGCGATGAGGATGCGGACCACCCCGAGGGGCATCCGCAGGAGCGCGGACACCTCGGCGATCGACACGTAGGTGCTGGCGGCGTGGCTGAGGATCGCCCGCTTCTCGGGCGGCAGGCCACGGCTGTCGACAGCCCCCGGGAGCACCTCGATGAGGGTCTCGAGGGGCAGGTTCGACGTCGCCGACCGCACACGACCGCCGGTCACGGCGTAGGGCCGCACCGTCGCGGCCTCGAAGTGCTCGCCGTCCATGGAGTGCGAGCTCGACCGTCTGTTCATCATGGCAACCTCATCCGACCGGGGCGCGGACGGCTCCGTCGACCGGCAGGCTGCTGCGCATCTCGGTGATGAGCTGAGGCGTCAGCGTCGCCTCGGTCCGAGAGACCAGCATCGCCATCTCGTAGCCGATCAGACCGACGTCGCACGTCGAGTCCGCGACAGCCGCGAGGACAGAGCCGTTGGACACGTTCATGAGGAACAGGAAGCCGTTGTCCATCTCGATGATGGACTGACGGACCGCACCTCCGTTGAGCTGGCGGGACGCCCCGCGGGTCAGGCTCGACATGCCGGACACGATCGCGGCGAGCTGGTCGCCGCTGGTCCGGTCCAGGTTGTCGGACATGGCCATGAGCAGGCCGTCGGCCGACACGACCAGGGTGTGACGGGTGCCAGGAACTGTCCTGACGAAGTTGTCCAGCAACCAACCGAAGTTCGTCGCCTCGGTGCTGAGAGCGCTCACGCTTCCTCCTTCTCGATGCCTCAGTGGCGAAAGACCATCAACGCGGCTGGGGCGCCGAGTCTGGGACGTACTGCGTGCCGAGGTCGCCGGCGGGTGCCGGTGCCTCCGCGGTGGGACCGTCGGCCTCGGGTGCCTGGCGACCACGCGAGGTGGCCGACTGGAACGCCGAGAGCCTGGAGCGAAGCTCGGCCGCGTCGCGGCTGATCTTCTGGGACGCGAGGTCGTCGGTGGATTCCGCGACCTCGCCACGGGTACGGCGGGTCAGCCCGCCGCCCTGTGAGGTTTCGACCGCCGCAGGGCGGTAGGAGGACAGCTGGCTCAGCTCGGCCAGCGCCTGCTCCTGGATGTTCGACCGCATGGCGAGCATCGAGGACATGTCCGAGCTGATCTGCCCGGGGGGCGTCCAGCTGTCGCCCGCCCCGGCGATCTTGCCGAGCTCGGCGAGCGCGGTGTCCGGGACAGGAGCAGGGTTCCAGGAGCCGCTCGCCAGGTCGGGCAGCGTGCTGCCCGACGGTGACGGGGCCGGTGCCGGGGCCGGTGCCCACGCGACAGGCTCCGCCACGGGGGCTGTCGCCAGCACGGGGGCGGACTCGGGCAGGAAGAGCGGCTGGACGGGGGCCGCGACGGGCTCGGCCGGCGCGAAGGAGGCCGGGCCTGTCCGTGTGACCGGCATGACGGGCCGCGGTGCGACGGCGGCGGGAGCCTCGTCGACCTCGTCCTCACGCTTCTTCTTGCGACCGAAGAGGCTGCGGCGCACGGGCGCCTCGCGCTGCTTGGTCGACCGCCGGGTCGGCGCGTCGGCGACGACGTCGGCGAAGCTCGGCAGCGCCGCTCCGGTGCCCCAGGCTGCTGCGGGCTCGGCGGCCGGCGCCACCGGGGCCTGGGCTGCTGCGGCGGCCGGCGCCTGGACGACCGGGGCCTCCGCGACGACCGGCTCAGGCTCGACGACCTGCTCGGCAGGTGCAGAGAACACCGACGACCTGGGCTCAGGCTCGACCAGCGCGCGGCGGGCCGCCCGGGTCGTGAGCGCGGGGGCCGCCACGGGTGCGGGCTCGAAGGCCTGCTCCGGCGCGGAGGGCTCCTCGGCCAGGGCTGCTGTCGGGAGCGCGCTGTACGCCGTCTCGGGCTCCCACAGGGCGGCCGGCTCGACGACGGGTTCCGGCGCGACGACAGGTTCGGGCGCGAAGACCGGCTGGGGTTCGTACGCCGGCTGGGGTTCGTAGACCGGCAGCGGCTCGAAGGCCTCGGCCGGGGCGTAGGCAGGCTCGGGCTCGAAGTCGGGCAGAGGCTGGTAGGCACCCGTCGGGTCGTAGGTCGCCGTCGGCTCGAAGGCGGCGGCGGGCTCGTAGGCCGCGGCGGGCTCGAACGCGGCTGCGGGCTCGAAGGCCTCAGCAGTCTCGTAGGCAGCCGCGGACTCGTACGCAGCAGCCGGCTCGTACGCCTGCGAGGGCTGGAAGGCCCTGGCGGGGCCCGCGACGGCCGCGGGCTCATCCGCAGGGAACGGCTCGTCCAGCACCACGGCCGGTGCCCACGCGTCGTCGACGGCGGGAGCAGCAGGAGCCCAGGGCTCGTCGTCGGGCTCGAGCGCCGGCACCACGAGGGAGGGTCCCTGGACGGGCGCAGGCTCCGGCGCGCGCAGCCCGAGGCTGTCGAGCGCAGAGGTGCTCCACGTCGGTTCCTGGTCGTCCTCGACGAGGGCCGGGGGCGGTGAGGTCGCACCGCGCTCGGCGGCCACGGCGTCGAGGGCCGACGCCCCGTCCTCGAGAGCGTTGAGGGTCCGGAACCTGGAGAACATGGCGCTGCGTCGTCCGCCGTCGAGCAGCGGGGCGTCCTGGACGGGCTCGAGGACCGCCGGGCCAGCAGCAGAGGCTCCGCCCGGGGACCGGCTCGGCAGCGACGGCGGGAGCGCCTCGGCGAGGGTCTGCTCGGGGGCCCAGTCGACGTCGGTCGACGCCGACAGCTCGACCTCGGGGTCCGCTGACTCGAGCGCCGGGAGGACGATCGAGTCGTCGGCCGGCGGCAGGTTCGCCGGCGCGCCGGCGACCGGGGCGTCAGGCAGCGCGGCACCGAGCGGCGTGGACGCACGACGACGCGGCATGCCGAGGGAGGTCGAGCCGTCGGTCAGCGCCTCGAGGTCGACAGGCTGGGCGGCCGGGGCGGCCTCGGGCGCGCTCCAGTCCTGCGTGGCCTGCTGCGTGGCGGGCACCAGCGGGTCCGTCGGCATCTGCAGGGGGACGTCGGACTCGTCGACGAACAGCGCGAGCGGCAGGGAGACCGTGACGACCGTGCCGGCGCTGCCGTCGACAGGGGCGCCGAAGACCACGTGCGCACCGAGCCTGTCGGCGAGGCGCCCGACCACGAAGAGCCCGAGGCGCTGGACACCGATCACGTCGGAGGGTGAGCGCGAGGCGACCTTCTCGTTCGCGGTAGCGATGTCGGCGGCGCTCATGCCGAGCCCGTGGTCGCGGACCTCGATGGTCACGAAGTGCTTGGTGCGGGTCGTGGTGACCTCGACGGCGGTGTTCGGCTCCGAGAACATCGTGGCGTTCTCGAGGAGCTCGGCGACGAGGTGCGCGGCGCTGAGCGCCGTGTGGCCGAGCATGAGCGGGTCGGACTCGAGGTTCAGGCGGACCCTGTCGTACAGCTCGATCTCGGAGGACGCCGTGCGCACCACGTCGGAGACGGGCATCGGCTGGCGGACGCGCCGACCCGAGTCGATCCCGGCGAGCACGAGCAGCGACTCGGAGTTGCGGCGCATGCGGGTCGCGAGGTGGTCGAGGCGGAACAGGTTCGCGAGGATGTTCGGGTCTTCCTCGGACCTCTCGAGGTCGTCGAGGAAGGCGAGCTGACGGTTGAGCAGCACGTGGTCGCGGCGGGCCACGTTGACGAACATCTCGGCGATCGACCCGCGCAGCGCAGCCTGCTCGCGGGCGACCTCGACCGTCGTGTGGTTGACGTCGTTGAAGGCGGCGGCGAGCTGGCCGACCTCGTCGTCGGACTCGACGGGGATCTCGGCGAGCGTGAAGTCCGGCATCTCGCCGGGGACCGCGCTCTGCTCGACGAGCTTCGGCAGCTGGTCGCGGACCTCGGTCGCGGCCTTCGTCAGGTGCTTGAGCGGGCCGGTGATGCGTCGGGCGATGAGCAGCGCGACGGCCACGGAGGCGGCGACGGCGAGCATGGCCACGAGCACCGTGACGACGGCTGTCGTGCGGGCAGAGGCCGTGGACCTGGCGGCCGCGTCCGACGTGCGGGAGGCGAGGGTGTCGACGAGCGGGTCGAAGCGGTTGATCTCCGCCTGGACGGCGTCGGGCCACCGGGCTGCGAGGTCGGGCGTCACAGCGCTGAAGTCACCCGTCGCGAGGAGCCTGCGCAGACCCGCGTACTCCACGTTGGGCCGCGGGACCAGCAGTCCTTCGACGCCCAGGGCGCCGACGGCGCTGGTCGCCGTCGACCGGGCCGCGTTGGTGTCGGCCACGATCCCGGTCAGCGCGTAGACACGGTTGACGGCGAGCTTGCTGCGGGACGCGTCGACGAGCGCAGCCTGCATCAGCGGGAGCTCGGCACCGAGCTGGTCGGCGGCGTCGAGCGAGGTGACGTACGCGGTGACGTCAGCCGCGAGCGGCCGGTCGGTCAGGGTCGCGGCGAGCGCGGCGAGGCCGGCAGGCAGCCCGCGGACGAGCTCCGTGTAGCTGGTCGAGAGGTCGTCGGTGTCGGCAGACCCGCGCTTCTGCTCGTCGCGGATGATGACCAGCTCGAGCCTGTTCTCGCGCAGCGCCGTCTCGAGCGCCTCGCTGACCCGCGCGTCGAGCGCACCGGTGTCGACGGCCTCGAAGGCCGTCGCGAGGTCGGCGAGGGCCGCGTCGGTGACCTTGCGGGCGGCGACGATCTTCGCGGTCGTCTCACCCCGCTCGGTGTTGACCGAGACCGTCCGCTCGTCCGACAGGGCCTGGGTCGCGGTCTCGATCGCGGGGCCGAGGTCGACGACGCCCTGCGCCTGCCCGGCGACCTTGGCGTCGTCGAAGGCGGCGAGGGAGAACATCGCGGCGGCGATGAACAGCACGAGGACAGGGACGGCGAGGGTCGCCAGGATCTTCCCTCGGACGCTCAGCTTGCGGAGCATCTGTACCCCTCCTCTTCCTCGGCTCGTGCGGTCTGGTGATCGGGTCTGCGGGGTGCGGGCCCGCCCGAGGAGACCTCGTCCGACACCCGCCGCATCGAGAGCATCGGCCCGAGCCGCCAGCACCTTGAGCGCCTTCGCGGAATTAACCCGCACGTCCCTCGTCAGGCGGCCGCGCGGCGCCGCCCGTGCCGGACCACCAGCGCGGTCGTACGCTGGGACGATGCGCGCAGTGATGATCGACGAGTTCGGCGGCCCCGAGGTGCTCACCTGGCGGGAGGTCCCGACCCCCGTCCCCGCGGCGGACGAGGTGCTCGTGCGGGTCGCGGCCGCCGGGGTCAACCGGGCCGACCTCCTCCAGCGCCAGGGCCACTACCCGCCGCCCGCCGGGGCACCCGACTGGCCGGGTCTCGAGGTGTCGGGGGTCGTCGAGGCGATCGGCGACCAGGTCGCCGGGTGGCAGGTCGGCCAGCGCGTCGCGGCCCTCGTCGACGGCGGCGGCTACGCGACGCACGTGACCGTCCCGGCCACCCAGCTCTTCACGGTCCCCGCGGGCATGACCCTCGTCGAGGCCGCGTCCCTGCCCGAGGCCGTGTGCACGGTCTGGAGCAACCTGGTGAGCACGGCCCACCTGGAGGCGGGCGAGACCCTGCTCGTGCACGGCGGTGCCGGCGGCGTGGGGACCATCGCCGTCCAGGTGGCCGTCGCCCTCGGTGCCCGCGTCCTCGTGACGGCCGGCTCCCAGGACCGCGTGGACGCCTGCGTCGCGCTCGGAGCCGCAGGCGGCTTCGTCTACAGGACGACCGACGGCTCCTCCTTCGCCGACGCCCTGCCGGACCTCGTGCGCGAGCACACCGACGGGCGCGGCGCCGACGTGGTGCTCGACGTGGTCGGCGCGGCCTACCTCGACGCGAACCTGCGGTCCCTCGCGATCGGAGGGCGGCTCGTGGTCATCGGCATGCAGCAGGGCAGCCGGGCCGAGCTCGACCTCGGACGCCTGCTCACCTCCCGTGCGAGCGTCTCGGGCACGACGCTGCGCGCCCGCCCGCGCAGCGAGAAGGCGAGCATCGTCGAGGCGGTCCGCGAGCACGTGTGGCCGATGCTCGAGGACGGCCGGGTCCGCACCGTGGTGCACGCCGAGGTGCCCATGCAGGAGGCGTCCCGCGCGCACGAGCTCATGGACTCCGGCGCCGTGCTCGGCAAGGTCCTGCTCGTCCCCTGAGCGGCGAGCCCGTCGCCCGGCAGGATGCCCGACGCTCCCCGCCGTGCGCCCCGCCCGTTCTGGACGAGACTGGGAGCATGGCAGCGAACCAGAGCTCACCAGACCAAGGTGACCGGCCGGCCGGGCGTCACGACCACGGCGGGGCGGCACCACGAGACGACAGCGCGGCACCGAAGCCGACCGAGCCTTCACGGGCCCACCGCGAGGCTCAGGGGCCTCAGGTGCCCCGCGACGAAGATGCCCGCGGCGTCGAGGTCCACCCCGCCCAGGCCGCCGCAGCGCCCGCAGCCCCCGAGGACGAGCGGACCCGCACGACGGTCATCCACGAGCCCGCGAAGATCCTGCGGATCGGCGAGATGATCAAGCGCCTCCTCGAGGAGGTGCGCAGCGCACCCCTCGACGAGGCTGCCCGCGCGCGGCTGGCCGAGGTCCACGAGAGGTCCATCACCGAGCTCGAGGACGGCCTCTCCCCCGACCTCGTGGCCGAGCTGCACCGCATCACGCTGCCCTTCACCGACGACGCCGTGCCCTCGGAGGCCGAGCTGCGCATCGCGCAGGCCCAGCTCGTCGGATGGCTCGAAGGCCTGTTCCACGGTCTGCAGACCGCGATGGTCGCGCAGCAGATGGCCGCCCAGGCGCAGCTCCAGCAGATGCAGGCCGGGCAGCGGGTGCTCCCGCCAGGTCTTGCCGGCGAGGCCCCCCGGACAGCAGGGAGCCCGGGGCCGGACAGCCGTCCGACCCCGGGCCAGTACCTCTGACGCGCACCTGTCGCGTCTGCGACGCGCGTTGCGCGCCGTACGTCCAGAGCCATCGGGCCCGCCGCCCCTCCCCGGTGCAGCGGGCCCGCGCTCAGCCTTTGACGGACCCCGCGAGGAGTCCCCTCACAAAGTACCGCTGAAGTGCCAAGAACACGATCAGCGGGACGATCATCGACACGAATGCACCCGCTGAGAGCAGGTGCCACTGCGAGCCGCGGGTTCCCGCGAGCTCGGCGATGCGCACCGTGAGCGGGAAGGTGTTCGTGTTGCCGAAGGTCAGCGAGACGAGCAGGTCGTTCCACACCCAGAGGAACTGGAAGATCGCGAAGGACGCGATCGCCGGGGTGAGGAGCGGCATGAGCACCTGGAAGAAGATCTTCACGTGCCCGGCACCGTCGACCCGCGCGGCCTCGACGAGCGACGGTGGGATGTCCTTCATGAAGTTGTGCAGCAGGAAGATCGCGAGCGGCAGCGCGAAGATCGAGTGCGAGAGCCAGATCGACCAGAACGAGCCGTTGACCCCCCACTGCACGTACTGCGACAGCAGCGGGATGAGCGTCACCTGGATCGGCACCACCTGGAGCGCGAAGACCGCGACGAAGAGCAGGTTGCGGCCCTTGAAGTCGATCCACGCGAAGGCGTAGGACGCGAGCAGCGCGAGCGAGATCGGGATGACCACGGCCGGCAGCGTGATGACCAGGGAGTTGATGAAGAAGGTCGCGAAGTTCGTCGACGACCCGAACAGCACCTCGGAGTAGTTCTCGAACGTGAGCTGCGGGTCCTTGAGCAGTGTCCACCACCCGGAGGTCCGGATGTCTGCCCGGGGCCGGAACGACGTGACGAGCAGACCGAAGGTCGGGATCGTCCAGAGGATCGCGAGGACGATCGCGACGAAGGACGCCCACGGCGAGGTGAGACGGCCCTTGGCGGCGATCGCGCGCTTCTCCGCACGGCTGAGCTTCTTGACCGACACGTTGGGCGTCGACTCGTCGCTGTCCCCCTTCTTGACCAGAGGGCCGACGGGGTTCACGGGGGCGCTCATCGGATCTCCTCGGTCATGCGGAGCTGGCGGACGTTGTAGATGACCAGCGGCACCACGAGGATGAAGAGGATCACCGCGAGAGCGGCACCGAGGCCCTGGTTACGGATCACGAAGCTCTGGTTGTAGAACTCGTTCGCGACGACCGAGGTGTCGAAGTTGCCGCCGGTCATGGTCCGGACGATGTCGAAGACCTTGAGCGTGCCCATGGCGATCGTCGTGATGACGACGATGAGCGCGGGCCGGATGCTCGGGATCGTGATGTAGCGGAACATGCCGAGGCCGTGCAGGCCGTCGAGACGGGCCGCCTCGACGATGTCGTCGGGGATGGCCTTGATCGCTGCGGAGAGCACGGTCATCGAGAACCCGGCCTGGATCCAGATCATCACGACGATGAGGAAGAAGGTGTTGGCGGGCGCGCCGAGCAAGAACTGCTGCGGCTCGAGCCCGATCCAGACCAGCAGCTGGTTGAGCGCACCCGTCTGGTTGACGCCTGGCTGGTCAGGCTTGTACTCGTAGACGAACTTCCAGATGATGCCGGCGCCGACCATCGAGATCGACATCGGCAGGAAGACGAGTGTCTTGGCGAGGTACTCGTAGCGCGTGCGGTCGACGAGCACCGCGTAGACCAGACCGACGATCGTCGCAACGATCGGCACGAGGATCACCCACGCGAGGGTGTTCCGCAGGACGACCTGGAACTGTTCTTCGGTGAAGGCGGCGACGTAGTTGTCGAAGCCGACGAACTCGGCGCCGTTCCGGTTGAACAGCGAGCCCCAGATGGTCCGGATCCCGGGGTACACCAGACCGAAGCCGAGACCCAGGACTGCCGGGCCGAGGAACCCGACGGTGACGACCCACCCGGGGATCTTCTTGGGGCGGTCGACCGCGAAGAGGATCGCCCCCATGACGACGACGAAGAGGACGATGGCGATCGCCATGAGCGCCAGCTTGTGCGGCGTCGACTCCGCGTTGATGAACCAGTCCATGCTCTACCTCCACGCCGGGGGGGACTGCGTGGGCCGCACTGCCCAGGCAGGTCCGACGCCGTCCGAGACCGGGAGGTCTCGGACGGCGTCGGACGTCGATCAGTCGAGCGTCAGCTCGCGGGCCAGGCCGCGTCGATGTTGGAGAGGACCTCTTCGTCGGAGATGTCAGAGACGAACCAGTCCGTCATCTGCTTCCAGAACGCTCCCGTCCCGACCTCCCCGGGCATCATGTCCGAGCCGTCGAAGCGGAAGGTGTAGCTCTCGTCCGTGAGCAGGTCGTAGGAGAGCTTGTCGATCGGCGACTGCAGGAGCGAGCCGTCGAAGCCGGTGTTGGCGGAGATCCAGCCCTGGCCGGTCACCTGAGCCTTGGCGTCAGCCCACTGCGGGCTGGACAGGTAGGCGTGGAAGGCCTGGACCTCGGGGCGGTCGCTGAAGGCGGTGACGAACTCGCCACCACCGAGCAGCGGCTTCTCGTCGGCGGTCTTGCCCGGCAGGTAGAAGGCGAAGACGTCGCCCTTCTCGCTCACGTCGAGCGACTCGTCCCAGTTGGCCTGGTAGAAGTTCGCCGCGCGGTGCAGCGAGCAGGTGCCGTCGGGGATGCCGTTGCCGGCCTCGTTCCACGGCGCTGCGGCGATCGAGCGGACGTCGCCCAGGCCACCGTTGACGTAGTCCGGGTTCTTGAGGATGTCGCCGGCCGCGCCGAGCGCCTCGACGATCGCGGGGTCGTCGAAGGGGATCTCGTGGGTGACCCACTGGTCGTAGACCTCAGGTCCGGCGGTCCGCAGGACCATGTCCTCGAGGAAGTCGGTGGCCGGCCAGCCTGTCGCGTCACCGGACTCGATGCCTGCGCACCACGGGATCTTGCCCTCGTCGGCGATCTGCTGCGTGAGGGCCATGAGCTCGTCGAGCGTCGTGGGGATCTCGTAGCCGCTCGCCTCGAACTCGCTGGGCGAGTACCAGACGAAGGACTTCACGTTGGCGCCGAGCGGGGTCGCGTAGAGGGTGCCGTCGACCGAGCCGTAGTTGACCCAGTCTTCGGTGTAGTACTCGTTCGCGTTGTCGATGACGGCCTGCGGGGCCGGCATCACGGCGTCGGGGAAGTCCGCGACGAGCGACTTGAGGAAGCCCGGCTGCGGGATGTACGCGATGTCGGGGGCGTTGCCGGCGGTCAGGCGCACGGGGAGCTGCGCCTCGAACTCGCGGGAGCCCTCGTAGGCGATCTCGACGCCCGTGCACTCGGTGAAGGGCTTGTAGGAGTCTTCCTGCTCCTGCGACTCCGGGTCGACGATCGAGGTGTAGACCGAGACGGTCTTGCCCTCGAGGTCACCGAACTCGTCGGTGTACTGGGTGTAGTCCGCACAGTCGACGTCGGCCGAGGGAGCGTCGTCGCCGCCACCGCCGTCGCTGTCCGAGCACCCTGCGAGCACGAGAGCGACGCTCGCTCCGGCCGCGACAGCCGCGAAACTGCGGCGCTTCAGTGTTCTCATCGTTTGCGCTTCCTCACATCGTCGTGACGGATGGTCCCCCGGGAGGCGCAGGACTCAGATGGCCACTGCTGTGGGACCGCTCAGAGCAATGCAAGCGCTTGCATGGCCCGAGCGCAACCGCTCGCACCCTCTTGCGAGGTCACAGTTGCGTCACGTCTTCCGAGGTGAGGCGGTTGACGACCGGGTGACGAGGTGCGTCGCGTGCAGCACCTGGAGCGCTCCGGACACTCTCTCCGCCCCGGGCGTCGCCCACAGCGCGATGTCCGCGAGAAGCAGCCGGGCGGCCTCGGCTCCTTGTCGTGCCGGGTCCTGCGCGACGGTCGTCAGCCCTACCAGCTCGCCGAGGTCGTGACCGTCGATGCCGATGACCGAGAGCTGCCCCGGGACGTCGAGGCCCCTCTCGCGTGCGGCCAGCACGGCGCCCATCGCCATCTCGTCCGAGGCCGCGAAGAGCGCGGTGATCTCCGGGTGGGTGTCGAGCAGCCTGTGGGCCGCCTCGCGCCCGCCGTTGACGTCGAAGGCGCCGTCGACGGCCCACCCGGGCTCGGCCGCGACGCACGCGTCCTCGAGGGCCACCCGCCAGGCGGCGTGCCGGGCCACGGGCGGGGACCACGAGTGGTCGACCCCGGCCGGCCCCGTGATGTGGCCGATCCGGCGGTGGCCCAGCCCCAGCAGGTGCTCGGTCGCGCAGCGCCCGGCCGCGTCGTCGTCGAGGCGGACCGTCACGTGGTCGTCACGGCCTGTCCCGATGAAGGCGAGCGGCAGGTCGAGGGCCTCGAGCGACGTGACCTCTTCCTTGCTGAGCGGCATGCCGACCACGAGGATCCCGTCGACCCGGCGGCGCAGGACGCTCGGGTCGACCCGCGGCCGCGACTGGTCGCGCGAGAGGTCGAAGGTGTAGAGCAGCGCGTCGAAGCCCACCTCGCGCAGGGCACGCTCGGCCCCGTCGATCGCGTGCGCGTAGAACCAGCGGTCGACCCACGGGGTGAGCAGACCGATGGTGCGGGTGCGCCCGGAGGCCAGGCTGGCGGCCGAGGGGGACGCGACATAGCCGAGCCGCCGCGCGACAGCCTCGATGCGCTCGCGCGTCGCCGCCGACACGCTGGTCATCCCGCGGAGCGCGCGGGAGACCGTCGCCGTCGAGACGCCGGCTGCTCGTGCGACGTCGTCCATGCTCACCACAGCGCCGGGGCGAGGGACCGTCGGAGAGGTGCTCACGGCACGGCCTGGTCCCGTCCCTGGTCGAGGATGCTGCGGAGCACGGGGACCGCGCCGTCGTCGACGATCGACAGCGTGACCTCGTCGGCCGCCGCGATCACCGAGGCGTCGGCGTGGCCCATCGCGACGCCGCGCGCCGCCCAGCCGAGCATCTCGAGGTCGTTCTCCCCGTCCCCGATCGCGACGGTGCGATCAGCGGGGACCGAGCAGAGCGTCCGCAGCCGCTCGAGCGCCGACGCCTTGGTGACCCCGCGCGGGGCGACGTCCATCCAGCGGGTCGCGGAGATGAAGAACGACGTCGCGACCAGACCGAGCGCGTCGACGCGCTGCTCGAGCTCGCGCGTCGGGGTGCTCGCCTCGGAGACGACCACCCGGATCGCGTCACGACCACCCAGGTCGTCGAGGGTGACCACTGTGCTGGGCCCGTGGGTCCCGTGCGCGGGGAAGCCGTCGGTCACCCAGAACCCGACACCTACCTCTTCCATCGCGATGTGCGCCGACGGCATGTGCTCTGCCATCACGGCGAGGGCCGGGCGCGGGTCGAAGCGGACGACCTCCTCGACCACGTAGCCCTCCGGCAGGCTCGGGTCGAGGCGCGCGGTGACCGAGCCGTTCGACGAGACCACCCAGCCGGAGTCGATCCCGAGCTCACGGGCCACCGGCAGCGCACCGACGAGGGGGCGACCCGTCGCGATGACCACCTCGTGACCGGCGTCGCGGAGCGCGGCGATCGACTCGCGGACCTCGTCCGAGATGAACTCGTCGAAGGACATGAGCGTGCCGTCGACGTCGAGGGCGACGAGGTACGCCCCGTCGGCCGCACGCCGGGCGACCTCGGCGGCGGCCTGCGCCGTGAGCGCCTCGGTGGCGGGCGCCCCGGGCGACAGCACGGGGCTGCCGCCGACGGGGGCACCACCGAGGTCGAGCGTCATGCCGAGACCGGCTCGAGGACCTCGAGCCCGCCGAGGTAGGGCCGCAGCCCCTCGGGGACGCGGACCGAGCCGTCGGCCTGCTGGTGGTTCTCGAGGATCGCGACGATCCAGCGTGTGGTGCCCAGCGTCCCGTTGAGGGTCGCGACCGGGCGGGTGTCGCCCGCGGCCGTGCGCTCACGGATGCCGAGGCGGCGCGCCTGGAAGGTGGTGCAGTTGGA
The DNA here is from genome assembly GCF_033798665.1 of Sanguibacter biliveldensis. NCBI lineage: Bacteria > Bacillati > Actinomycetota > Actinomycetes > Micrococcales > Sanguibacteraceae > Sanguibacter > Sanguibacter biliveldensis. The sequence goes on along the minus strand of NZ_CP138359.1, from coordinate 190,288 downwards.
GGTCGACGTGAGCTCGAGGAACCTGTTCTGCGTCGGGAGCCACGCCTCGCAGTCGAACTTGCGGGCCGCGCTCGACCCGAGGTCGCCGGCCGCGGTGTCGATCACGCGGTACGGGAGCTCGGCCTTGGCGAGCATCTGCTCCTCCCAGGCGAGCAGGCGCTCGTGCTCCGCGGCAGCCTCCTCGACCGGGACGTAGCTGAACATCTCGACCTTGTGGAACTGGTGCACGCGGATGATCCCGCGGGTGTCCTTGCCGTAGGAGCCGGCCTCGCGGCGGTAGCAGGCGCTCCAGCCCGCGTAGCGCTGGGGGCCAGCGGTCAGGTCGAGGATCTCGTCGGAGTGGTAGCCCGCGAGCGCCACCTCGCTCGTGCCGGTGAGGTAGAGGTCGTCGGCCTCGAGGCGGTAGATCTCGTCCGCGTGGGCGCCGAGGAACCCTGTGCCGGCCATGATCCCGGGCTTGACGAGGGTCGGGGTGATCATCGGTGTGAACCCGGCGGCGTAGGCCTGGTCCATCGCGGCGTTGAGCAGCGCGAGCTCGAGGCGCGCGCCGATGCCTGTGAGGTAGTAGAAGCGGGCACCCGAGACCTTCGCGCCGCGCTCGGTGTCGATCGCCTTGAGGCGCTCGCCGAGGTCGAGGTGGTCGCGCGGCACGAAGTCGGCGCCGTACTCGGCCTGGAAGTCGCGGATCGTGCCCTCGGTGCGCAGCACGACGTAGTCGTCCTCGCCGCCGGCCGGGGCGCCCTCGACGATGTTGGCGATGCGTCGGCTGAGCTCGGTCAGCGTCTTGTCGGCCTCGTCGGCCTCGGCCTGGAGGGCCTTGACCTGCTCCGAGATCGTCTTGGTGCGGGCCAGCAGCGCCGTGCGCTCGTCACCCTGCGCCTTGGCGACGTCCTTGCCGAGAGACTTCTGCTCGGCGCGCAGCTGCTCGAACTCCGTCAGCGCGGCACGGCGCCGGGAGTCGGCGTCGAGCACCTGGTCGACGAGGGCAGGGTCGTCACCTCGGGCCACCTGGCTTGCACGGACGAGGTCAGGGTTGTCGCGAACCACTCGCAGATCGATCACCCGGACAGCCTAGCGACCGATGCTCCGTGCTGCGCGCACGGACCGGCGGCGGGGTCGTGCGGTGAGTGGGCCGGAGGTGCCAGACTCGTGCAGGGCAGGTACCTGAGCCGGGTGCGTGTCGGGGCACCGCTCGACCGGCGGGCGCACGAGGAGGCAGCACATGGCAGGGCACAGGATCTTCAGCACGAGCTTCGCGAGCATCTATCCGCTCTACGTGACCAAGGTGGAGCGCAAGGGGCACACCCGCGACGAGGTCGACACGGTCATCCGCTGGTTGACGGGCTACGACGACGCAGGGCTCGCCGAGGTCGTCGCCGACGGGTCCGACATGGAGACCTTCTTCGCGCGGGCGCCGCGCATGAACCCCGACGCCTCGCTCATCACGGGGGTGATCTGCGGGCTGCGGGTCGAAGACGTCGAAGACCCGCTGATGCAGCAGATCCGCTGGATGGACAAGCTGGTCGACGAGGTCGCCCGCGGCAAGAAGATGACGTCGATCCTGCGGGGCAGCGGGACCGCGAGCGTCTGAGCGACCTCAGGCCTTGTGCGGCAGCGAGACCGTGGCGCGTACCCCGCCGCCCGGAGCCTCGTCGAGACGGACGTCCCCTCCGAGCTCACGGGTCACCTCCCGCGCGATCGACAGCCCCAGGCCCGAGCCTCCGGCGTCGCGCTGGCGTCCGTCCTCGAGCCGTGTGAAGCGCTCAAAGACCCGTTCCCGGTCGCCTGCGGCGATCCCCGGCCCGTTGTCGACGACGACGACCTCCCCGTCGGAGACGTGGACCAGCACACGCGACGACGCGTGCCGGAGCGCGTTGTCGACCAGGTTGCGGACAGCCCTCCCCGCGGCCGACGGGTCTGTCGCCGCTGTCCCTGCGCCGGTGGTCTCGACCCGGGGCACCGGGGACCCTGCAGGTCTAGAGGCGCCTGAAGCGAGCACGCTGCCCGGGACGACGCCGTCGACGAGCTCGCGCAGGTCGACCGGCTCGCGCCGTGCGGTCGTGGCACCGAGCCGCGCGAGCACGAGGAGGTCGTCGACCAGCCTGTCGAGCCGCTGCACCTCGGACGCGAGGTCGTCGGCGAGCTCGGCGGCCGTGTAGGCCTCCGGGTGCTCCTGCGCGATCTCGACGCTGACCCGCAGCGCGGCGACGGGTGACCTCAGCTCGTGCGCGGCGTCGGCGACGAAGGCGCGCTGGCGGGCGGCCGAGGACTCGAGCCTGTCGAGCATGTCGTTGAGCGTGCGGGCGAGCGCCCCGAGCTCGTCTCCCCCCGCTCCTGGGACAGGCAGGGACCCCGGACCGCCGCGGGCCGTGACGAGCTCGGCTCCGCGCCGGAGCTCTTCGACAGGGCGCAGGGCTCGTCCGAGCAGCGCCCAGACGAGCCCGCCGAGGGCCACGGTGAGGAGCGGGACGACGGCGCCGAGCGAGACGCGCAGCGCGGAGACCACCCCCTCGACCTCGCGCAGCGGCAGGGCGCTGACCGCCCAGGCGGGCTCCCCGCGCCACTCGACGGGCAGCACCGCGGCACGGACCAGCCCACCGGCGTAGGCGCTGCGGTCCGTCGTCACGAACACGGGCTCGGCCAGTCTGCTGCTGCCCTGGGCAGGGGTGTCGGCCGCCGGGCGCTCGGCGTCGTCGAGCACCGAGACCGGGACGACCGCGAGAGTGCGGCTGCCGCTCGCCGAGGTCGCGAGCACGAGGCCGTCGGCGTCGAGCAGCTGGGTGACCTCGCCCGGCTCGGTCGCGGGCAGGACCGCGGGCAGCTGGTCGCTCGTGGCGAGCTGCCCGACTGTCGTCACGCTCGCCCGCACGAGCTCGTCGAGGGCGGCGACGCGGCTGCTCGAGACGACCATCGACAGGAGGGTCGCGCCGAGCGCGAGGGCCACGGCGAAGAGACCCGCCGCGACGATCGTCAGCCGCAGGCGCAGCGACCACGACGACCACGGCCGCACCCCCGTGCGTCCGTCTCCCCGGAAGACCCTGCGCCGGCCCGCTGGTCCCGGGATCATCCGTCGACGCGGTACCCGGCGCCGCGGACCGTGGCCACGGCGTCGCGGCCGAGCTTGCGGCGCAGGTACCCGACGTACACCTCGACGACGTTGAGGTCTTCGCCGTCGCCGTCCCAGACGTGGTCGCGGAGCTCGACCTTGCCGACCACCTGCCCGGGCCGTCGCATGAGGTACTCGAGCAGGGCGAACTCGCGCGCCGTGACCTGGACGGGCGCACCGCGGCGGGTGACCACGTGGCTCGCCGGGTCGAGGCTGACCTCCCCCGCCACGAGGACGACGGGCCGTGGGACGGCGCCGCGCCGCAGCAACGCCCGCAGCCTCGCGACCAGCACGACGAAGGCAAAAGGCTTGGTGAGGTAGTCGTCTGCGCCGACGTCGAGGCCGTCGGCCACGTCGTGGTCCCCGTCCTTGGCGCTCAGCAGGAGGACCGGTGTCCAGACCTCTTCGGCGCGCAGCGTCTGGAGCACGTCGTAGCCGGAGCGCACGGGGAGCATGATGTCGAGGACGACGGCGTCGTAGGCACCCTCGCGGGCCAGGTCGAGGCCGGTCTGGCCGTCGTGCGCGACGTCGACAGCGAAGCCCTCGGCGGTCAGCCCACGGGTCAGGGCTCGGCTCATGACGACCTCGTCGTCGACCACCAGGATGCGCATGCCGACCAGCATGGCAGCCCCGGCGCAGACGTGCGTCAGGGCGTCCACAGGGCCTCTCAGCGTCCCCACAGCAACGCTCCGGCAGAGTGTGGTCCATGGCTACTCGACGTGCACTCTCGAACCGCGCCCGCTGGGGCGTCCCTGTGGTGACCGCGGCTGTCGTCGCGGGCGCCTTCACGCTCCCGTCGGCGCTCGCGTCGTCCGACACCCCCGACCTCGGCGAGATCACCGCAGCCGAGCTGGTCGACAGGATCGCCTCGGCCGAGCCTGTCCCGGTCTCGGGCACAGTCGTCATGACCACCCGCCTCGGCCTCCCCGACCTCAACCTCGCGCAGGTGCAGGGCGCAGGCCCGCTCGACCTGCTCGGCGGATCCTCGACCGTGCGGGTCTGGAGCGACGGCGAGGGCAAGGCTCGGTCGTCCCTCCTCGGCGACCTCTCCGAGTACACGGTCGTGACCGACGGCGGGTCCGCGTGGACCTACTCGAGCAGCGACGACGAGGCCGTCCACTACGCCGTCGCCCCCGAGGACCAGGCCGCCCTCGACCAGCTGAGCGCCTCCGTCAAGGACCTCGACCCCGCCGTCGTCGGCGACCTGCCCACCCCGCAGGCTGTCGCCGAGCAGGCCCTCGCCGCCGCAGACGAGACCTCTGAGGTGACCGTCGGCCCCGCGACCCAGGTCGCCGGGCGGGACGCCTACCAGATCGGTCTCACCCCCGACACCGACGGCACCCTGGTCGACAGGGTCTTGCTCGCCGTCGACGCCGAGACCTCCGTCCCGCTGCGTGCCCAGGTGTGGAGCACCCAGGACACCGTGACCCCGGCCGTCGAGATCGCCTTCACCGACGTCTCCTTCGACGCCGTCGACCCGACGGTCTTCGACTTCACCCCGCCGCCCGGGGCATCCACCCGCGACGTCGTGGTCCCGCTGCCCGAGGACACCATGGTCCCCGAGCCCGGCTCGCAGACCGTCCCCGAAGGAGCCCCCGGCACCCAGGTCATCGGCACAGGCTGGGAGTCCGTCGTCGAGCTGACCGACGTCGACCTCGCAACCCTGCTGTCCGGCGACGTCCCCGAAGAGGAGCTGCGCTCAGGCCTTGAGGGCACCTTCGGCTCGGAGAGCACCGACGAGCTGATGACCGACCTCCTCGGCGACTCGAGCGACCGTGCTGACATGACGACGCTCGACCCGCAGGCACTGCTCGACCAGCTGACGACCGACGTCCCTGAGGGCCAGCTCATCACCTCGTCGCTCCTCACGGTCCTGCTGACCGACGACGGCCGCATCTACGCCGGCGCGGTCCCGGCCGAGACCCTCCAGGCCCTGGCCCGGTGACAGTCCCCGCCTCAGGCGAGACGGCGATGCCGGCACCGACGACCGCCCCCTCGGCGTCGGTGCCGGCATCTGCCGTACCCCAGCCCGGCCTCCCGACAGCCCGGACCTCCTCCACCGGCAACCTCCCCGGTCGTCGCGGCGACCACGCACCTGCTGCGGGCGCCGGGCAGGGGAGCCAGACGGACCTCGCGATCCGCACGCACGACCTCACCAAGCAGTTCCGGTCCGGGCAGGTCGCCGTCTCGAAGGTGAACATCGAGGTGCCTCGCGGGGCCGTGTACGGCTTCCTCGGCCCCAACGGCTCCGGCAAGACCACCACCATCCGGATGCTCCTCGGCCTCGTCGGCCCCTCCGACGGCTACGCCGAGCTGCTCGGGGAGCGCATGCCGACCGCGAGCGCGACGGTCCTGCCCCGCGTCGGAGCGCTGGTCGAGGGTCCGGCCTTCCACCCGTACCTCAGCGGACGCGCGAACCTCGAGCGCCTCGACGCGGCCGACGGGACGACCCGCAGGTCCACCCGGAAGGCGCGCATCGACGCGGCGCTCGCGCGCCTGGGTCTCGGTGCGGCCGCCGCCAAGCCGTACAGGCAGTACTCCCTCGGCATGAAGCAGCGCCTCGGCCTGGCCGCAGCGCTGTTGCGTCCCCGGGACCTGCTGATCCTCGACGAGCCCACCAACGGGCTCGACCCGCAGGGCACCCGTGAGGTGCGGCACCTCGTCCGCGAGCTCGCCGACGCCGGGACCACCGTCCTGGTCTCCTCGCACCTGCTGACCGAGATCGAGCAGGTCTGCACGCACATCGGCATCATGAGCCGGGGCAACCTCGTGCTCCAGGGTCCGCGCGAGACCGTGACCGAGGCGCACGAGACCGTCGTGGTCGTCACGACCTCCCCCGACCACCGTGGGTCTGCCGTCGAGGTGCTCACGGGCCTCGGGCTCACCGCCCCCGAGGTCGCCGGCACCACGATCACCGCCGCACTGGGCGACGTCCCACCCGAGCGGGTCTCCGTCGCGCTCGTCCACGCAGGTGTCGACCTCCTCGGCCTCGAGGTCCACCGCCCGAGCCTCGAGAGCGTGTTCGTGCGCCTCACCGGAGAGGGATTCGATGTCGCCCGCTGACACGCTCGCCGCAGACCGTCCCGGGGCCGCCAGCTCCGTCGAGCACGACGACGCCGCCTCGACGGCTCAGCGCCGCGGCGCGACGGGTCGCCTGCTCCGCAGCGAGCTGAGGCTCGTCTTCGGTCGCAAGCGGAACCTGGTCCTGCTCGCCGGCCTGGGGCTGATCCCCATCATCATCGGCGTGGTCGTCCTCATCACGCAGGACACCGCGATCGCCGGGCAGGGCCCACCCTTCTTGCAGAAGATCACGAGCAACGGTCTCTTCCTCGTCCTCACCTCGCTCTTCAGCTGCCTGCCGCTGCTGCTGCCGCTGACCGTCGCGATCGTCTCGGGCGACGCGATCGCGGGCGAGGCCCAGGCGGGGACGCTGCGCTACCTGCTGGTCACGCCCGTGCCCAGGACGCGGATGCTCCTGGTCAAGGCTGTGGGAGGTCTGACCTTCGCCGCAGCCGCCGTCCTGACCATCGCGGTCGTGGGCCTCGTCGTGGGCGGCATCTTCTTCGGCTTCGGCGACGTCACCCTGCTCTCCGGAGACAGGGTCTCGACGGCCGACGGACTGCTGCGCACCCTCGGGATCACCGCCTACGTGATCCTCTCGCTCACCGGGCTCGTGGCGGTCGGGCTCTTCTTCTCGACCCTCACCGAGGTGCCTGTGGCGGCGATGGCCGCGACCATCGTGGTGCCCGTGGTCAGCACGGTCCTCAGCGCGCTGCCCCAGCTCTCGGCCATCCACGGTGGCCTGCTCACCTTCCACTGGCTCGACTTCGGGGAGTTCATGCGTCTGGACGTCGACTACTCGACGCTCGGACAGGGGTTGGCTGTGCAGGCCGCGTGGGTCGCGATCTTCGGCACACTCGCCTGGAGCAGGTTCACCACGGCCGACGTCACCTCCTGAGGCGTCTGCTCGACCAGGTCCGCGGGCGGGCCGGCAGCGGGACGACGCCCGGCGACGAGTCGCTGCGCCCGCGTCCTCGTCCGGCTGCTGCGGTGCGGCATCCGCGGGGCAGCGTGGTGAGAACCACCCTGCCCTGCAGCGCCGACTCGGGCCCCAGGGCCTAGTTTGGTCCCATGACACTCGAAGCGTGGCTGCTGATCGCAGCGATCGTCGTCTCACTGACGGCCATCACCCTCGCGGTCCTCGTCCTCCGGTCGCAGCGCACGCTCGCCCGCACCGCAGCAGCAGCACCGGCAGCGCCGGTCGACGAGGCGCCCGCAGACGACGCGCCTCGCGGACCTCTCCTCGCCTTCGTGGCGAACCCCTCGAAGAACGGTGCCGAGCAGCTCAAGGCCGCGCTCATGTCGCGCTGCACGGCCGAGGGGCTGCCCGACCCGATCTGGGTCGAGACCACCGTCGAAGACCCAGGCCTCGGCCAGACCCGTGAAGCCCTCGAGCGCGGTGCCGACGTCGTCGTCGCCGTCGGCGGCGACGGCACGGTCCGCGCCGTCGCCCAGGGCATGGCCGACTCCGGCAAGCCCATGGCGCTGCTGCCCCTCGGCACGGGCAACCTCCTCGCCCGCAACCTCGACATCTCTGTCACCGACCGCGACGACGCCTTCGACATCGTGCTGCACGGCGTCGACCGTCGGATCGACGTCGGCTGGCTCACGGTCGACCAGCCTGCCGACCCTCGCGAGAAAGACACCGAGGGCAACGGTCCCGCCGACACCGGGACGCACATCTTCCTCGTCATCGCCGGGCTCGGCTTCGACGCCGCGATGGTCGCCGACGCCGACGACACCCTCAAGTCCAAGGTCGGCTGGATCGCGTACTTCGTCGCCGGGGTCAAGCACCTGCACGGGCGTCGCACCGAGATGACCATCACCCTCGACGACCGCGAGCCCGTCACGACCCGGCTGCGCACGCTCATGGTCGGCAACTGCGGCCGGCTGCCGGGCGGCATCACGCTCATCCCCGACGCGATCATCGACGACGGCATCCACGACATCGCTGCGATCGACACCCGGGGCGGCCTCATGGGCTGGGTCCAGCTCTTCGGGGAGGTCGTCATGCAGGGCTTCGGCGTCTCGAACGACCTGCCCAACAAGATCGGCCGGATCGACCACACCCGCGCCAAGGTCGTGCACCTCGAGGTCCCCGAGGGCGAGCAGGTCCAGGTCGACGGCGACGTCCTGGGACGCGCCCGCGCCGTGAGCACCCGGGTCGACCCCGGTGCGCTGCTCGTCCGCGCCCCGGCACCGAGCCTCTCCCCCCGGTAGCCGTCCGCACGACCACCGGACGGTCGCCGCGCACGTCGCTCGCCTCGCGGACGCCGGGCCTGGCGCATAGGGTCCCACGATGAGCACAGCACCCAGCGCCCCAGGACCGTCGGACCGCCCCGCAGACCCCTGGGCACCGCCGACCTCCGGTGGTCTGCCCTCGTACCCTGCCTCGTCTGGCTCTCCCGAGCACAGCGGCTACCCCCTGCCGACGGGGGAGCGCGACGCGACGGACCCGTATCTCCCGGCACCCCCCGCAGGCCGGCGACGCAGGTCCACGGGCGGGGTCTGGCGCATCGTGCTCGGCATCGTCCTGGTGCTCTCGACGCTCGCCTCGGTCACGGGTGCGAACAGCTCGACGAGCACGGCGACCTCGGGCGACCCTGTCGCGACCCTGACCGTCGTCGTGCTGCGCCTCCTCATGCTCGGTCTGGCTGTCTGGTTGATCGTCTCCGGGTCACGCCGCACCGCGGAGAAGCGACGGCTGCGCCGGTCGGTCTGACCGGGCTCTGCACCCGACCACCACGTCCTGCACCGGACCAGCGCCTACTCTGGTCCGGTGCCCAGAACCCTGATGCCCTCTGCCCTCGCTCCCCGGAGGATCGTCTCGCTCGGGCGTCGTGCAGCACGCGTGACGCGGGCAGCCGCTGTCCTCGCAGCCGCCGGGGTGGTCTTCTCGACGGTCGCCCCCGCAGCCGCGTACGCCTCGGAAGGCTCGCCGGCTGCTGCCCAGGATGCCGCGCAGGACGCCGCGTCCCAGCACGCGAGCTCCCAGCAGGCAGGGCCGCAGCAGGCAGCGTCCCCGCAGGCAGCGCCTCAGCAGACCGACGACAGGGTCGTGGTCGTCGGGACCGGCGGGGTCTCGTGGGCCGACATCTCCGCCGAGGCGACACCGGCGACCTGGGAGGTCGCAGAGCAGGGCGGTGTCGGCAACCTCGTCGTCCGCTCGGTGCGCTCGACCACCTGCCCGGCCGACGGCTGGCTCGCCCTCTCCTCCGGCAAGCGCGCGGCCGACTACCGCGGCGAGGGCGTCGACCCGTGCCGGGTCCTCACCAACCCGACAGACGCAGACCCGACGAGCGTGCCGGGCTGGGACGAGTACGAGAGCGCGGTCGAGTCGCAGTCCTACGGCGCAGCCATCGGCAGCCTCGGAGACGCCGTCCAGACCGCCGGGCTCGCAGCCACCGCGATCGGGCCGGGCGCGATGATCGCCCTCGCGACGTCGGACGGCACCGTCGCCGGTGACGTCGTCCCGCTCCCTGTCGGCACCCGGCCCGTCCCGCGCGCCGACGCGCTCCGCCTCGACGTCGCTGCGGCGCTCGAGACCTCCAGGCTGGTCGTCGTGGACGCCGGCTCGGTCCGCGACATCGTCGACCCCGCGCAACCGACCGAGCTCACGCGCAGCGAGCAGCACGCCGCAGACGTCGCGACGGTCGACGGACACCTGGCAGCCGTGATGGAAGCCGTCCTGGCCGACGACCCGGACCTCGAGCGGACCACCGTCGTCGTCGCGTCGATGGCGGACCCCGGACGCACGTCGCGCATGGGCACCCTGGTCGTCCTCGGCGACGGCACCCCCGTGGGAACACTCATGTCCCACTCCACCCGACAGCCCGGCTACGTGCAGACGACCGACCTGCTCCCGCTGGTCGCCGCGCCGCTCGGGCTGCGCGACGTGCTCCCCCGCTCGACGCTGGTGGGCACAGCACCGACGAGCGACGCCTCCGGAGCACCGGTGTCCGAACGCGTCGACGCCCTCGTCGACGCAGAGGACCACGCGCGCTCGACCTACCCTCTTGTCGGCACGTTCTTCACGCTCTTCTGCGTCGTCAACCTCCTGCTCTTCGCGACAGTCGGCCTGGCGTTCTCACGGTGGCTCGGCGCCGCCGGTGCGCGCGGCCGCTCGGCCCGCCCCGCCGCGGGACGACGCGGCATCGACTCTGCCGCCGCGCGCCTGACCGCCCGTCCGCGCGGGAGCCTCGCGGTGCTGCGAGCCGCAGCGGTCGCCGTCGCCGCGGTCCCCGTGGCGACCATGCTCGCCAACCTCGTCCCGTGGTGGCGGGTCTCCGCGCCGTCCCTCGCGCTCGCAGGTCTCGTCGTCGCCTGGGTCGCGGTGGTCACCGCCGCCGCGGTCCTGCCACCGTGGAAGCGGCAGGTCTTCGGCCCGGCAGCCGTCGTCGCCGCCGTCACCGCGGGCGTGCTCGCCGTCGACGTCGCGACAGGTGCCCGTCTCCAGGTCTCCGGGCTCATGGGGATCCAGCCGATGGTCGCGGGGCGCTTCTACGGCTTCAACAACACGTCCTTCGCGCTCTTCGCGACCTCCACGATCGTCCTGGCCGCGAGCATCGGCGACGCGCTGATCCGCCGCGGCCACCGCCGGTGGGCTGTCGTCTCGATCGCCACGACGGGGGTCGTCGCCGTCCTCCTCAACGGCTCGCCGAGCATCGGCGCGGACTTCGGCGGTCCGCCGGCGACGGTCCCCGCCTTCTGCCTGCTCGCCCTCGTGGCGGCCGGGGTGCGGGTCACGTGGCGCAAGGTCCTCGCGGTCCTCGCCGCCGGGGTCGTCGTCGTCTCGCTGTTCGCCGTCGTGGACTGGCTGCGCCCGCCAGACCAGCGCACCCACCTCGGTGCCTTCGTGGACGACACTCTCGACGGTGAGCTCTGGGGCATCCTGCTCCGCAAGATCGGTGCGAACTTCTCGACGCTCTCCAACCCGCTGACCCTCGTCGCGGTCGGCGGGATCCTGCTCGTGGTCATCGTCGTCGGTCGGCCCCTGCGGGCGGCGACGGTCGCCGACGGCGCAGACGCGTACGCGTGGCTGACCCGCGGCACCCCGCTCAAGCAGGTGAGCGACGCAGCGCCGCTGTTCGTCCCCGCCGTCGTCTGCGCAGTCGTGGCGCTGGTGATCGGGACCCTCGTCAACGACTCGGGGATCGTCATCCTCGCCGTGGGCATGTCGGTCCTGGTCCCGGTGGTCACCGCGACCTACGCGACGTGGATGCTGGGCCTCCAGCGCGAGCACACCCTGCAGGTGCCAGGACAGGTCTGACACCAGGCACACCGGGGAGCACGAGCCGCGCGGGCGACCGGGCTACCAGACCGCTGCCCGGCCGTGGCCCAGCCTGTGCCCGTGCCTCTCAGGGCACGGGAACAGGTGAGGCCTCAGCGGCCGCGTCGACGTCCGACGCTGCTCAGCGCCTCACCGACGGCCCGCACCTTGCGGGCGTTCACGGCGAGCACCACGTCGCGGTACTGCGAGGCCCTGTGCATCTGACCGCGGAAGTCTGTGCCCGACGGACGGTGCCGCAGGTCGCACGGCACCTCGACGGCCACGTACCCCAGGCGCAGCAGGTCGATGGTCAGACCTGTCTCGACGCCCCACCCACGAGCGAGGGGGGTCGCGGCCTCGAAGGCCTCGCGGGTCAGGCACCGCATGCCCGACAGCGGCTGGACCGGGGTCCAGCCCGTCATCGACGCGATCGCACGGCGTGCGGCACCCACGACGATCCCTCGCCCGCCGGCACCGGGCTGGGGCGGCAGGAGCGCGATCGACATGTCGGCCTCGCCCTCGCGGACCGGGGCCACGAGCGGCGCGGTGTTCACGGCCGACTCGGCGAGGTCTCCGTCGATGAACAGCAAGAGCCTGGGCGGGCGACCCGGGGCGTCGCGCATGGCCACGATGGCCGCGCCTGTCTCCATCGCCGCGGCCTTGCCACGGTTGTGGGAGTGGCGCACGACCACGGCTCCGGCGTCGCGTGCGACGTCCTGGGTGCCGTCCTCGCTGCCGTCGTCGACGACGAGCACCAGGTCGACGTGCGGGATCGCCCGGGCCGCGCGGACCGTCGCGGCGATGCGACGGACCTCGTCCTTGGCCGGGATGATCACCGCGACGCGCTGCCTGTCACGCTCCCGTGCCGGGAGCCGGAACACGGCCGAGCGCGCCCTGCGGGGCACCGCAGCAGCGCCCCCGGTCGTAGGGGTACCGCTCGTCGCGCGGCCGTCGTCGGACCCTGACTCACCCATCACGTCGCCAACCCTAGTCTTCCCGGCCTGCTCTGACCTGCTGTACTCGGCAGCCGTCAGCGCAGGGTGACCTGGCGAGAGACGATCCCGGCACGCGCGCGACGCTCGTTCGCGTCGAGCGGGGCGGTGCTCGCCAGCTCGGCCTCGAAGACCGGCCAGAACTCGGCCGCAGCGGCCTCGATGTCCTCGGCCTCTGATCCCTTCGGCAGCTCCCACACGGGGATGACGATCCCGGAGGAGCGGAACGCCCCGAGGAACTTCGATCCGCCGAAGCCAGACTCGCGACGGGCGTGCAGACGGGCGACGGCGTTGATGACGGTCTCCTCGTCGTAGGCCATCGACCAGCGCAGGTACTCGCGGGCGCCCATGCGGCACCAGTAGCCGTGCTCGACGGACTCGAGCCTGACGGTCTCGATGATCGTCTCGTTCGCCTCGGTCAGGGACTCGCGGACGTCCGCGGTGATCTCGGCCGAGGGGTCGAGCCAGTAGTCGAAGCCCTCGTGGACGGTGACCTCGAAGGGCACCGACGGGTCGAGGATGTCCTGCAGGCGCGGGCCCGGGCCGGGGAGCACCGTGCTGGTGAGCGAGGTGCCGGGCTCGAGCTCGATGGTGTCGAGGATGGTCTGCGCGAGGTCGCGGCTCGCGTCGCCCGAGCCCGCGTGGGTCTGCAGGGCGACGAGGATCGCGCCGTCGGCACGGTGCAGCGAGGGCCAGGCCCCCGGGAGGACCGTGGTGAAGGTGATGTCGCGGGCGCCGTGCTCTGCGGTGGTCCGCGCTGTCGCCGTCGCGGCCGGGACGACCTCGCGCATCGCGACGAGGTCAGCCTCGCCGGCGAGGCCCTCGAAGGGACGCAGCACGAATTCCGGGGACGTGTTCTTTGCCATGGGACGAGCCTACCGGCACCGCCCCATGGCGCAGACCCGACCTGCTGGACGCCAGGTGGAGATCTCAGGCCGGGTCAGCACCCGTCCGTCTCGTACGCGCAGAGCTGCTCCCAGGCGGCCTGGAGCTCGGGCACCACGAGCTCGCGGGACGCCTTGATGCTGTACTCGCCGCCCGCGTTGGCGACGAGGGTGACCGCGTTGCCCCGACGGGTGACGGAGAGGACGTAGCCGAGCGACATCTCGTCCTGCCCGGGGGTGTAGTCGTCGTTGTAGGAGACGACGAGAACCGTCCCCTGCGCACCGACCTCGACGGGCTCTGTCGCGTAGCCGGTCGTGACGTCGTCGCTCCCGGCGCACGCCGCGAGCACCGAGCCGAGCCGGTCGGCCTCGGACACCGCGGCGTCGACGTCGGCGAAGACCGCGACCTGCTGCTGCCCGATCGCGTCCTCGAACGCCCCGTCCCCCTGCACGACGGTGCGCATCGCCGCGGCGCCGTCCGGCGCAGTCTGCTCGCAGCCGTCCGGGAGCAGCCAGGTCTCGACGCCCTCGCGCTCGGTGCGCGCCCCGTCCTCGGGGTAGAGGCGCTCCTGCGGCAGCATGACGGTCGCAGGCAGGTCGGTCGTCGGGGCGGGAGCCTCGGTCGTCGGGGGCTCGGTGGGCTCCGGGCTGGCCGCCTCCGTGCTCTCCGTGCCGGTGGAGGTGCTCGTCGCGGTGGGAGTCTCCGCCGGGGCGGAGGACGCGGCGGGAGAGCTCGTCGAGCCGCCCTCCGACGGTCCAGAGCTCGCGCACCCGGCGAGGACGAGCGTGGCTGTCGTGACGAGGGCTGCCGGGAGCGAGATTCTCATCCCAGCAGACTCTCAGAACCTCCGTGCACCCGCATCCGTCCGGAGGTGGACGCCACCGGCGTCGGCGCCGGTGCCTCACCCCGGCACGAGTGGCAAGATCGACTCATGGACCCTCGCGCTGGCACGCTCGCCCTCCCCGAAGACCTCATCGACGTCGACGCAGTCGTCGGCGCGTACTACGACCTCACCCCTGACGTCGACGACCCCTCGCAGAAGGTCGTGTTCGGCACGTCCGGGCACCGTGGGTCGAGCCTCGACCACGCCTTCAACGAGGCGCACATCATCGCGACGACCGCCGCGATCGTCGAGTACCGCCGCTCCCAGGGCACCGACGGTCCGCTGTTCATCGGCCGTGACACCCACGCCCTCTCGCTCCCGGCGTGGCAGACCGCCCTCGAGGTGCTCAGCGCAGCCGGTGTCGACGTCTACGTCGACGCGCGCGACTCCTTCACCCCGACGCCTGCCGTCTCGCACGCGATCCTGCTGCACAACGGGGCCTCAACCGCCCAGGGCGTCCGGACGACCGGACCGGGCCTCGCGGACGGCATCGTCGTGACCCCCTCGCACAACCCGCCCCGGGACGGCGGCTTCAAGTACAACCCGCCGCACGGTGGCCCGGCAGGCTCCGAGGCGACGTCGTGGATCGCCGACCGCGCCAACGAGATCCTGCGCAGCGGGGTCGGCGCCGTGCGCCGCGTCTCCCTCGACGAGGCCCTCGCCGCAGAGACGACGCACCGCCACGACTACCTCGTCGCCTACGTCGACGACCTCGCGACGGTCATCGACGTGGACGCGATCCGCGACGCGGGCATCCGCATCGGCGCCGACCCGCTCGGCGGCGCGGCTGTCGAGTACTGGGGCGCGATCGGCGAGCGCTACGGCCTCGATCTCACCGTGGTCAACCCGCAGGTCGACCCGCGCTGGGCCTTCATGACCCTCGACTGGGACGCGAAGATCCGCATGGACTGCTCCTCCCCCTACGCCATGGCCTCGCTCGTCAAGGCCATGGAGGGCGACGCTCCGTACGACATCGCGACGGGCAACGACGCGGACTCCGACCGTCACGGCATCGTCACCCCCGACGCCGGGCTGATGAACCCGAACCACTACCTCGCCGTGGCCATCAGCTACCTGTACGGCGGAGCGCGCCCGGGCTGGCCGCAGGACGCCGCGATCGGCAAGACCCTCGTGTCGTCGGCGCTCATCGACAGGGTCGCCGGTGGCCTCGGTCGCCGCCTCGACGAGGTGCCCGTCGGCTTCAAGTGGTTCGTGCCCGGCCTGCTGAACGGCTCGGTCGGCTTCGGCGGGGAAGAGTCCGCAGGGGCGTCGTTCCTGCGCAAGGACGGCTCGGTGTGGACGACCGACAAGGACGGGATCATCCTCGCCCTGCTCGCCTCCGAGATCCAGGCGACCACGGGGAAGTCCCCCTCGCAGCACCACGCAGCCCTCGTCGAGCAGCACGGCCAGTCCTGGTACGCCCGCGTCGACGCGCCCGCGACCCTCGAGGAGAAGGCGACCCTGTCGAAGCTCTCTGCTGACCAGGTCTCGGCGACGACCCTCGCCGGCGAGCAGATCACCGCGAAGCTCACCGAGGCACCGAGCAACGGTGCCGCGATCGGCGGCCTCAAGGTGACGACCGAGAACGCGTGGTTCGCCGCGCGCCCCTCGGGCACCGAGAACGTGTACAAGATCTACGCCGAGTCCTTCACCTCCCCCGAGCACCTCGCCGAGGTGCAGGAGGCCGCGAAGGCTCTCGTCGGCGAGGCTCTCGCCTGACCTGCTGACCTGAGTCCCCCGCCCGACCGGGCGGACGAGCAGACGCCGGTGCCATCCCCATGGGAAGGGCACCGGCGTCTGCGCTGTCTCGGGCCGCCGGAGGACACCTCTGAGGGCCGCCAGACCTCACCCGCTCTCACCGGGCGAGCACGCTGACCTGCGGATAGCGTCTTCCCGTACCTGAGCGCGGCCTGCGTGCCGCCCGGACACCGACCCGAGAAGAGACACAGCATGCGCATCACCCGCGGTATCGCCTCCCTGACCGTGGCGGGCCTCGCCCTCACCGGTCTGGCCGCCTGCTCGAGCGACGACTCGAGCTCCGAGGAGACCACCGTCGCGACGACCGAGCCCGCCGAGGAGACCACCGAGGCGACCGACGAACCGACCGAAGAGCCCACCGAGGACGCCACCGACGAGGCGACAGACGACGCGACCGAGGACTCCGACGCGGCCGGCTCCGGGACGTCCCCGGCGTGGGCTGTGCCGACGACCACCCCGGGCGAGAAGATCGCGACGATCGACGCCGAGACCTTCACGGTCGACGTCTACCAGGTGGGGACCGCCAAGGCCTCGAAGACCGGCCAGTGGGTCGACCCGGAGACGAACCTCCCGCTGATCGCCGAGGGCGACGAGATCGTCTACGTCAACTACGTGTTCACCAACACGGGCACCGAGTCGATCCCGCTCACCTACAGCCTCGTCACCGTCACCCCGACCTACGCCGACTGGGAGTACCTGCAGGGCATGGACTCGATCGTCGACTCCGAGCAGTTCGAGGAGATGGGCGTGACGAGCTTCGCCATCGACCCGATGAACGGCGGCGAGGCTCCCTTCGAGTGGGCTCCGGGCGAGACCTTCTCCTCCGGCCAGAACTTCAAGTACCAGGCCGGGTCGCCCATCACCTTCGAGGCGCGCCTGTCCCCCGCCGACGAGGCCGGCGAGCCCCTCAGCGACCAGCGCACCGAGGTCAGCGTGGACGCCACGATCAGCTGACACGACCCTGGAGCCCCGCTCGCGGACGTCAGGCTCCCACAGTCCGTGCGTGCACGGGCCAGCCACTCACCGGGCGCCGACCACAGGGTCGGCGCCCGGTGCCGTCTCCGGCGTCCCTCCAGGTCCTCCCGAGGACCTGGAGCACTCCCCCGGGCAGCCCGGCCCAGCCGAGCACGGGTCCCCATCGACTCCACGGGTACTACTACCCACCCCCAAGATCCGCAGGATCCCGCGGTTCATGGGCAGTGGTACCCATAGCTGCGGTCACACCGGCAGGGGCGCCGAGGTTAGTGTCGAAGAGAACCCGATCCCGACCTCCCGGGTCGATCCCTAGACACGAATCGAGATCATCATGCGCATCACCCGCGGCATCGCATCCCTGACCGTCGCCGGCCTCGCCCTGGCCGGGCTGGCGGCCTGCTCGAGCGACGACTCCGACAAGGACTCGTCCTCGATCCTCGCCACAGACTCCGCCGAGGAGACCACCGAGGCCTCGGACGAGCCCACCGAAGAGCCGAGCGAGGAGGCCACCGAGGACGAGTCCGACGAGGCCACCGACGAGTCGAGCGACGACTCCGGCGATGCGGCAGCATCGGGCGACTCGCCGTCCTGGGCCGTCCCGACCACGACCCCGGGTGAGAAGCTCGCGACCATCGAGGGCACGAACTTCACGGTCGACGTCTACCAGGTCGCGACGGCGACAGCCTCGAAGACCGGGCAGTTCGTCGACCCCGACACGAACCTCCCGCTGATCGCCGAGGGCGACGAGATCGTCTACGTCAACTACGTGTTCACCAACACCGGCACCGAGGACATCCCGCTCTCGTACAGCCTCGTGAGCGTCTCGGCCGAGTACGCCGACTGGCCCTACCTGCAGGGCATGGACTCGATCGTCGACTCCGCGCAGTTCGAGGAGATGGGCGTGACGAGCTCCGCGATCGCCACGGGCACCGGCGAAGAGGCTCCGTTCGTGTGGGCTCCCGGCCAGACCTTCTCCTACGGCCAGAACTTCAAGTACCAGGCCGGGTCCCCGATCACCTTCGACGCGACCCTGACCCCGGCCGACGACGCCGGCGAGCTCGTCCACGACGAGCGCCAGGAAGCCTCCGTCGACGCGACGATCAGCTGATCGCCGGTACGACGGCCCGCCAGGGCCGCACGGCATGAGAGACGGCCGGGCGACGACCACGTGTCGCCGCCCGGCCACGTCTCTGCGCGAGATGCTCGCCCGTCGCTCTCGCCGTCGACCTCGGCAGCCTAGGTCCGCCGCCCTGCCCTCTCGCGGGAGCGCTCTGCGGCCGCCCGGATCTTCCGGTACACCGAGAGGTCGATGCTGCCCGCTACGCTCTGACCCGCTGCCTGGGGGAACATCGCTCGCTCGATCTCGACCCAAGATGTGGCTGTACATGACCGGCAGTCGCGCAGACCGCGCCTTCTCGTTGACCTGGTCGATGATCACCATGACGTTCTCATCGCGAGAATCTGCGTAGCGAGCTATGCGGTTCAAGGCCTCGTGCATCGCGTGGGTCTCGCGCTCGGTGTACATGGCGGAGTCGTCCACGTGGTCACCGCGCGTCTGCCTCGGCGTCCCGATGGGCTTCTCATCGGCGTAGTAGAAGAGCTGTCCGTCGAGTCGGCGAACGCTCTTCACGAGGGCGTCGAAGACGCGGAGCTGAGCCGGAAACTTCTGAGGCGTCTCAGCACGGAAGATGTCAGAACCCTTGCGCTCCCAGCGTCCTGGGTGCGCTGCCTTCTCGATCATCGGCTTGTAGAGAGCTGCCTTCTCCCTCTGGAAGATCGCGCCGAACTCGCGCGCTCGTCCCTCCGGGACGATGAAGCCCGCGTAGCCGAACGCGGGACTGGTCTTGTACCTCGCGTCATCGCGGGCGACGAAGGCTCCGGTCTCCCCGATCTCGTCGATGTAGGCAAGCAGCATCGGACCATTGTCACCTAAGCGACTAACGCAGAAACCCACGCCTAGGCGTGGGTTTCTCGAGTTGGTGCTCGGGGAAGTATTTCATCCACAGCTACCAGTACAGGACACTACTCTTCAGCAGACGCAGGTAGCAAGACGTAGGTGAGGTCGCACGGGCGACACGGATCTCGAGCGATGCGCCCGGCGCTCACGGGAGGAGCGTCTTGTACTCCTCGTGGCGGTCGATGTAGCCGTGGACGAACGAGCACTGGGGGATCACCGTGAGGTGGTGCTCCTGGGCGTAGTCGAGGAACACCCGGGCGAGGCTCGACCCCACGCCGCGGCCCTCGAAGTGCGGCTGGACGATGGTGTGGGTCGCGACGAGGGTGCCGCGGCCGCCGGCACTCTTGGCCTCGACCCGGTCGTAGGTGAGGAAGCCTGCCAGCTCGCCGTCGGGCGTCGTCGCCTCGAGGCGGTGCCCCTCCTCGTCGTGGGTGACCTGGGGCTCGGGTGCGGTGTCGTCGCTCATCTCTTCATCATGCACCCGGTCCTCCGTAGCGGCTCGGGGACCGGTCAGGACCAGGCCCTCACGACGTCGCGGTCACGTTTGCGGCCGGCTCCCCGGAGGCGTCGGGCGTCGCCGCGTCGGTCGCCTCCGCCGGGGGCTGCGCGATCGCGACGGTGAGCGTGTCCACGGCCGACTGCTTGGCGTAGTCCTCAGACGTCGGGGTCGTCTGGATGAGCACCTCGTAGGTGAGCGTGAAGGTCACCGAGGCGGCACGGTCGTCGACGGGGGGCACCACGAAGGTCTGGTTGTAGCTGTAGGGCGCGGTGATCGCGTAGCCCGGCTCGACGCTCGCGTCGTCCGTGACGACGGCGGGGCTCGGCAGCGCGTTGCCGTCGGCGTCCTTGACGTCGGCCGAGAGGCTGACGCGCGACAGGTACAGACCCTGGCCGTCGTCGGGGACGAGGGAGCCGGAGATCGACAGGCTGAGCGGCTTGCTCGCACCCGAGACCCACTGGTCCATGCTGAGCGTCGACCAGTACGTGACGCCGAGCGACGCCGCGCCCGCCGTGAGCGTGCGCTGGGCGTTGCCGGCGGCGAGGTCGTTCTGGATCACCTGGATCGTCTCGACGGGGGCGGGCTGGGGCTCGGTCGTCGGGGTGGCCTGGGCTGCATCCGCGGCTGAGGCGTCGGCAGCCGCGCTCGACCCTGTCGTCTCGGGGTCGTCCCAGGGCGCCGTGCCGCACGCGGTCAGCGCGAAGAGCATCCCGGCGGCGAGCAGCGCGGCTGGTCGGAAGGGTCGGCGGGCAGTCATGGGTTCCCCCTGGGTCGTGGTGATGGCACGACACTAGGGCCCAGATCCGCCGGATCAAGGCGATCTTGAGGGACCGACGACATCCTGAGCACATCTTGAGGTGATGCTGAGGCTGCGCTGCGCCGACGCTGCGGGAGGCCGGGAAGACTGCTCTCAGACACAGCAGACGCCGGTCCGACCGGCCGACCCGCACGATCCTCCAGGAGGCACACCGTGGCACATTTCGACGACGACGTGATCATCGACCACGAGACCTTCGGGGAGATCGAGAAGTACGCGAACGAGTTCATCGAGAGCGTCGAGGCGCTCACGACGGCCCGCCCGACGATCGGCTGCATCATCCCGGCGTACAACGAAGAAGAGTCGATCGGCTCGGTCATCGAGTCGCTGCTCGCCCAGACGCGACTGCCTGACGTCATCCACGTGATCGTCAACAACACGACCGACAAGACCGTCGAGGTCGCGGCCGGCTATGCCGGGGCGCACTCCTCGGTGGTCGACGGTGTCGAGCAGTTCACCGAGGTCTACGTCCACGACATCGGCAAGAACCCCGACAAGAAGGTCGGTGCGCTCAACTACGGCTTCACGCTCATCGAGGGCATGGACTACCTGCTCGGCGTCGACGGCGACACCGTCGCGAGCGAGAAGGCCGTCGAGCAGCTCGAGGAGGAGATCGTCTCGGACAGCCGCATCGGCGGCATCTCCGCGATCTACACGATCGACCCGGACCCGATCCAGGGCACGGTCGCCAAGTTCCTCATCTCCGGGCAGCGGGCGCAGTTCGCGGCCTTCAACATGCAGAACATGCTCCGCGGCCGGAACATGGCGGTCCTCGGCGGCCAGTACTCGATCTTCGCGACCAAGGCGCTGCGCGACGCGATGACCCAGAACCACCAGACCACGCCGTGGGTCAAGGACTCCGAGGTCGAGGACTCGCTCCTGTCGCTGCAGATCAAGAGCGCCGGGTACCTCACCAAGATCAGCGCCCGGGCCCGCGCCGACGTCGGCGGCATGACCACCCTGCGCGGCCTCGACGCCCAGCAGGTCAAGTGGAACTACGGTGCGATCGAGCTCATGTGGCCCGGCCAGCGTGGCGACACCAAGGGTCAGCCCTTCCACCCGAACCTGCGCCTTCGCTGGCTCGAGAACGCGTCGATGGCGATCAACGCCGTCGCCCGCGTCATGTTCATCCTGCTGGTCGTCGCAGCCGTCTCGATCGACGCCTTCGTGTTCAGCCCCGTCTGGCTCGTCCCGCCGGTCGTCGCCGCGGCGCTCAACGTGCGCATCGCGATGTCGATGCAGGGACGCACGAGGCGAGACATCCTCTTCGCGGCGCTGATCGTTCCCGCCGAGATGTACATGTGGGTCCGCATCGGCCACTTCCTGCGGGCCTGGACCAAGTTCGCGAGCAAGAAGCAGGTCGACAACTGGGCTGCCCAGGCGAAGGCCGAGCGCGGTGCCGGCAACGCGTACCTCACCCCGCTGCTCATCACCGTCGCCGTGATGATCGCCCTGGCCGCCGTGTGGGTCCAGCTGTCGATCGTCGTCCAGTCGACGATCCTCTGGGTCGCGTGGCCCGTGCTGGGCACCATCGCGGTCCTGCAGACCCTCGGCATGTTCGGCAAGCTGGTACGACGTCACCACGGCTACCAGGCGTGATGACCGCCAGGGGGCCGGAGACCGTGGACGTGGTCGACCGCAGGGTCCTCGAGGAGCTCCTCGAGGACCTGCTCGGCAACGTCCAGACCTTCGAGAGGTTCGTGGCCGACTACGTCGCGCTGTGGTCAGGTCGCATGACGACCCTCGACGCCGCGCTCGCCCGCACCGACCTCGCGGCGGCCGACACCGGTGTGCTGAGCATCCGCTCGAGCAGCATCATGCTCGGGTGCGCGTACGTCGCCACCATCTCGGACAGCATGCTCGCCGCCGTCCGCCGTGCCGACTGCCTGTCGGCGCAAGCCTGGCTGCCCGAGCTCGATGCCGCCGGGACCGAGGCCTGCCACGAGCTGTCGCTCCTCCTCGTGGAGGAGACGCACCGCAGCTGGGGCGAGCCCGAGCAGCACCCCTGACGGCCCTCCCCGACGTCTCTCGGTGCTCTCGGGCTCCCCTCGCCCTCAGCTCTCGTCGACCGAGGTGAGCCTGTAGCCGACCCCGCGCACGGTCTCGATCCAGCGCGGGGAGGTCGCGGTGTCGGTCAGCTTGCGACGCAGGTTGGCCATGTGGACCTCGATCGCCCGCTTGTCGGCCTCGCTCACGTAGTACGACGTCACGTAGCTCTCGCCGCGGAGCAGCAGCGCGAGGTCCGCCTTGCCGCGCACCCGCCGACCCGTCTCCATGAGAGCGGCGAGCAGGTCGAACTCGCTGCGGGTCAGCACGATCTCGTCCTGACCGTGACGCACCAGGCGCATGTCCGGGTTGAGGCGCAGCCCGCGGTGGACGAGCCAGCCCTCGCCCTCGTCGACGAGGTCGGCCGGCTCTGCGGCTGCTGGCGCGGGCGCGGGCGCGGTGCCACCTGGCTGCGTCGCGGCGGGCTCGACCAGCGAGGCAGGCAAACCCTCTGCCGGCAGGAGCGACGGGTCTGGCACTGCGAACGCCGGGGCGGTGGGGGCCGCCGCCTGGGCCGGCTGCCCTGCTGCGGGGTCGACCCCGACCACCCGGGGCCGGCGCAGCATCGCGTCGATGCGCGCACGGAGCTCGCGGGGCCTGAAGGGCTTGGTCAGGTAGTCGTCGGCGCCGGCGTCGAGGGCCTGGAGCGTGTCGATCTCCTCGCTGCGGGCCGAGACGATGACGAGGTAGGTCTGGCTGAACTGGCGGATGCGGCGCGCGGTCTCGAGACCGTCGATCCCGGGCATGCCCATGTCGAGGGTGGTGACGATCGGGTCGTAGGCCTTGACCGCCTGGACCCCGTCGAGACCGTTCCCCGTGGCGATCGTGTGGAAGCCGGCGTCGGAGAGCACAGCCTCGAGGAGGTGCCGGATGTCGGCGTCGTCCTCGATGATGACTGCGGTGCGGCGTTCCTCGTCCGGTGCCACGGTGCCTCCTTCGGTGAACCTCACGGTGCGCGCACCCGACCAGACGTGTCGAGCGTGCTCCGAAGAAGGATCAGGCCCTGTCCTCGGCGACGAGGCTGAGTGCCCGGTCAACCCACCATTCTCCGGCAACGGGGCCTCCGCCGCACGTCCCGTCGCTCTCACCTGGAGGTTTCACCCACAGGTTGGCGTCCAGCCCCTCGGCCTCGAGGGTCAGCGGTCGGGCGCCCAGCGCGGCACCCGGAGGGTTGCACCAGGTGCCGTCCGACCCGTTCCCGTTGCGCCCGGTGTCCACCACGAAGGGGGCTCCGTCGAGCTGGGCGCTCAGCCGCTGGGCGTAGGCGAGCTCGGAGGCGTCGTCGTTGTAGTTCGACACGTTCGTCGCGAAGCCGTGCACACCGGCGATCCCGGCCCGGCGCAGCAGGTCCGCGGTCTCCTGGACGGAGTGCCAGTTGGAGTGACCACCGTCGAGGTAGACCGTCGCCCCGGCGTCGGTGAGGGTCGCGCCCGCGGTGCTGACGAGGCTCAGGCGCCCCTCGACGTCGCCGCACTGCTCGGCGAGGGAGATGCTGTCAGGCTCGAGGATCACGGGAGTCTCGGTCCCGTCGAGAGCCGCGGCGATCTCGCGGACCCACACCTCGTAGCCCTCGACGCTCGTCCCGCCGGCGGAGAACTGCCCGCAGTCGCGGTCCGGGACGCCGTAGACCACGAAGAGCGGCAGCGTGTCCTGCGCAGCCGCGTCGGCCACGACCTGCGCGACGAACGGGCCGACCTCGCCGGCCGGGTACTTCTCGGGGGTGAGCCAGATCCCCGTCGGCTGGTCCGCGATGGTGAGGAAGGCGTCGCGCGTCGCGGAGTCGGTCGCGGAGTCGACGGCACGGATCGCCTGGGAGTCCGGGTCGACGTAGAGGTCGCGCCCCGTGAAGGGGTTGTCACCGTCGAGCAGACCGCTGCGGACGACGACCACGGCGGCGACAGCTGCGACGACCACCAGCACGCCGAGGGCGATCAGCCAGCGGGCTGCCCGCGAGCGGCGGCGGCGCGGCGGGCGAGGACCACGGGCCGCGGG
The DNA here is from genome assembly GCF_033798665.1 of Sanguibacter biliveldensis. NCBI lineage: Bacteria > Bacillati > Actinomycetota > Actinomycetes > Micrococcales > Sanguibacteraceae > Sanguibacter > Sanguibacter biliveldensis. Next base: position 166,049 of record NZ_CP138359.1, on the reverse strand, counting down.
TGCTGCCGGGCTCGCCTGGACCGCCGGTCGTGGAGCCTCAGCGGCACCCTGCGTCGTAGGCACCTCCGCGGAGGACCCCGCGCGGATCACGTAGTCGCTCGCCGGCCGCGCCTCGGGTGCGTCGGTGCGCCCACCACGGACCGGGAGGACCTCGGGTTCCTCAGGGCTCTCGTCGGCGGGCACGCGGATGACGTAGCGAGGGTCGCGCGGCCCCAGCGGGGCGTCGGGCTCGTCGCTGCTCGTGCGTGCCATGCGAAGCCCTCCCGAGCTCGTCCGTCAGACTCGGGTCAGCCTACGCGCCAGACCACGGCGACGGCGGTCGAGGAACCGCTCGCGCGCCGTCCCAGATGAGAGACTGGGAGACGTGCCAGACGAACCCGGGACGACCCCCGAACCAGCCCCCGCGAAGGCCTCACGCAACCCCTACGGAGCGCTCCTCGCGATCCCCGGCACCAAGCAGTTCTCCGGGTCGGGCGCCCTCGCCCGCCTCCCCATGTCGATGGTGGGCATCGGCATCGTCCTGATGATCCAGCAGACGACAGGCTCCTACGGGCTGGCCGGGCGGGTCAGCGCCGCGTACATCGTCGCGCAGGCGATCTGCTCGCCGCAGATCGCCAAGCTCGTCGACCGCAAGGGCCAGGCCCGGGTCATGCGGCCGATGTTCGTCGTCACGTCGCTCTCGCTCCTCGGGCTCATCCTCTCGACAGCCCTCGGCGCACCCGAGGCCTTCCTCTACCTCTTCGCGGTGCTCACGGGGGCGTCGGTCGGCTCGGTCGGGTCGATGGTCCGGGCCCGCTGGTCGAACCTGCTCGCCGACCCGCGCAAGCTGCACAGCGCGTACTCCTTCGAGTCGGCCGTCGACGAGCTGTGCTTCGTCGTCGGACCGATGCTCGCCACGATCCTCGCGACCTCCGTGGCCCCGACCGCCGGGCTGATCGTCCCCCTCGTCGCCGTGGTCGTCGGCGGCTTCTGGTTCTTGTCGCTGCGCGAGACCGAGCCGCCGGTGTCGATCCCGGTCGAGGGCGTGAAGAACCGCTCCGTCCTGCTCAACGGCGGCATGCTCGCCGTCATCGCCGTGTTCATCGGCATGGGCGCCGTGTTCGGTGCGACAGACGTCGCGACCATCGCCTTCGCCAAGGAGGCCGGGCACGAGGCCATGGCCGGCGTCATCCTCGGGGTGTTCGCGGCCGGCTCGCTGATCTCCGGCCTGCTCTACGGCGCCAAGCACTGGCTCTCACCCCTGTGGAAGCGCTTCGCCGTCGGCATGCTCGCCCTCGCCGTCGGGGTGACGCTGTTCTTCTTCGTCACGTCGCTGCCGATCCTCGCCGCGGTGATGTTCGTCGCCGGCTTCGCGATCTCGCCGACCCTCATCAACGGCAACAACCTCGTCCAGCTGCTCGTGCCGCCCTCGCAGCTCACCGAGGGGCTGACCTGGGTCGGCACGGCCCTCGGTGTCGGCGTCTCGGTCGGGACGTCGGTCGCCGGCGCCCGGATCGACGAGGCCGGGTCCCACGCCGGGTTCACGGTGGTCGTGGTCGCCGCCGGGATCGCCGTCCTCGTCATGCTCGCCTCGCTGACGACCCTGCGCTCGCGGACTGCGGGGTCGACGGTCACCGAGGGGCACTGACCTCACGGCTCGGGCAGGTCAGGAGGAGGAGCGGTCGCGCCGGGGTCAGCGACTGGCGACGACCACCGTCGCGTCGGCCTCGTCGGACCGCACCACGCGTGCTGCCAGGCCCGCCGCCGTGAGCAGCGCGGCGGTCGCGGGCGCCTGCCGCTCGCTGGTCTCGACGAGGACATGCCCTCCCCCGGACAACCACTCAGCGGCGTCGCTGGCGACGCGGCGCTGGATCTCGAGACCGTCCGTACCGCCGTCGAGCGCGACCAGGTGCTCGTGGAGGCGAGCCTCCGGGGGCATGAGGGCGACGGCGTCGGTCGGGACGTAGGGCGCGTTGACGACGAGCACGTCGACCCGGCCGCGCAGGCCTGCGGGCAGCGCGGAGAAGAGGTCGCCCTCGTAGACCGGTCCCCGCGAGCCCAGGTTGCCGCGAGCGCAGGCGACGGCCGACGGGTCGACGTCGGAGGCGTGCAGCTCGACGCCGGGCACGGCGGCAGCGACCGCGAGGCCGACGGCACCGGTCCCGCAGCACAGGTCGACGACCACGCTGCCGGCGTCCGCGAGCGCAGCGGCCTCCTCGACGAGCAGCCGGGTGCGCTGACGCGGGACGAAGACCCCCGGGGCGACGGCGACCCGCACCCCGGCGAGCTCGGCCCACCCGAGGATCAGCTCGAGGGGTTCACCGGCGACCCGGCGCCGGACCAGCGCGTCGAGCGACGCATCGTCCGTGGCAGCCTCGAGCAGCAGCCGGGCCTCGTCCTCCGCGAAGACGCAGCCCGCGGCCCGCAGGGCTGCCACGGTCCTGACGGTGCTGTCGGACTCTTCTCGTGCAGCGCTCATCACCTTCAGTGTGCCGCACCCGCCGCAGGCTGTCCGCTGGAGCCACCAGTCGTGGCCCGAGCACCCGAGCCGGGGTGCCCAGAGAACCGTGTGTGGTGGACGAGACATCCCAGATGTCCGGCTCTGCCGTGCGAGCAACCACGAACCGGAGCAGGGTGGAGGGGAGCGGGACGCCTCCGCCAGACCCACGCGGGGCTCCCGGACACCCGTCGCCCACCGGAGGTACCCATCGTGGCCAAGTCGAAGACCCGCGGCCGATCAGTCGCAGACCTGCTCGTCGCCCAGATCGTCGAGGCAGGAGCCAAGCGCATCTACGGGATCGTGGGCGACAGCCTCAACCCCGTGGTCGACGCCGTGCGCCGTGCCGCGAACGAGGGCGTCGACATCGAGTGGGTGCACGTGCGCCACGAGGAGGCCGCAGCCTTCGCCGCGGCCGCCGAGGCGGAGGTCACCGGGAACCTCGCGGTCTGCGCGGGCTCGTGCGGGCCGGGCAACCTGCACCTCATCAACGGTCTCTACGACGCCAACCGCTCGAAGGTCCCGGTCCTCGCGATCGCGAGCCACATCCCGAGCAAGCAGATCGGCACGAGCTTCTTCCAGGAGACCCACCCGGACCGGCTGTTCAACGAGTGCTCCGTGTACTCCGAGATGATCTCGTCGGCCGAGCAGGCGCCGCGGGTCATCAACTCCGCGATCCACCACGCCTACGGCGCCCCGGGGGTCGCAGTCCTGACCATCCCGGGGGACGTCGCCGACTTCGACGCCCCGGCGGCCGTCTCCGACGTCTCGACCCGCCCGCCCAAGCCGCGCGTCATCCCGGCCGACGAGTCGCTGCGCGAGCTGGCCGAGGCGATCGACGAGGCCAAGAAGGTGACGATCTTCGCGGGGGTCGGGGTGCGCGGGGCGCACGACGACGTCATCGCGCTGGCCGACAAGATCGCTGCGCCGATCGGTCACTCGCTGCGCGGCAAGGAATGGATCCAGTACGACAACCCCTTCGACGTGGGCATGTCCGGTCTGCTCGGCTACGGCTCCTGCTACGACGCGACCCAGGAGGCCGACCTGCTGATCCTGCTGGGTACGGACTTCCCCTACGACCAGTTCTTGCCGGAGTCTGTCCGCACGGTCCAGGTGGACATCGACCCGAAGAACCTCGGACGCCGCACCCGACTCGACCTCGCGGTCGTCGGTGACGTGGGCGAGACGGTCCGGGCGCTCCTGCCGATGGTCAAGCCCGCCAGGTCGCGGCGCTTCCTCGACTCCATGGTCAAGAAGCACGAGAAGGCCATGAACGGTGTGGTCGGCGCGTACTCGGGCGGCAAGAAGGCCGAGTCCATGACGCCGATCCACCCCGAGTACGTGGCGGACGTCCTCGACCAGGAGGCGGCGGAGGACGCTGTCTTCACCGTCGACACCGGCATGTGCAACGTGTGGGCCGCCCGCTACATCAGCCCGAACGGCAAGCGCCGCGTGATCGGGTCGTTCCTGCACGGGTCGATGGCCAACGCGATGCCGCACGCGATCGGTGTCGCCGCGTCGCAGCCGGGCCGTCAGGTCGTCGCGATGTCGGGCGACGGCGGGCTGGCGATGCTGCTCGGCGAGCTCGTGACGATCAAGCACTACGACCTGCCGGTCAAGATCGTGCTCTTCGACAACGCGACGCTCGGCATGGTCCGTCTCGAGATGCTCGTCGACGGGCTGCCGGCCTTCGGCACCGACTCCCCCGTGGTCGACTACGCGGCCGTCGCGCGAGCAGTCGGCATCCCCGCGGTCCGGGTCGAAGACCCGAAGGACCTGCGCAAGGCGCTGCGGGGTGCGCTCGACCGTCCGGGTCCGGCGCTGATCGACGTGGTGACCGACCCGCACGCGCTGTCGATCCCGCCGACCATCACCGCGGGCCAGGTGCGCGGCTTCGCGGCCGCGATGAGCAAAGAGGTGCTCGGCGGTGGCCTGGGCGAGGTCGTCTCGATGGCCCGCTCCAACCTGCGCAACGTCCCGCGGCCCTGAGGGCCTCGTACGCCCGGTCCCGGGGCGCCCGCTGGCGGGACACCCCGGGACCTCCGGTGCTGGTCTGCAGGTCAGGGCGGTGCCAGGATGGTCGGGTGCCTACCGAGACCACGCCTGCCGCCGCACTGCCCCACGCCGTCATCCCGGAGGCCGCGCGTCCGCCGGCAGTCCTGCCGACCGACGCGGACGGGGTCGTCGGGGCGCTCGCCGCAGTCGTCGCGCCGCTCGTGGCCGAGCTCGGCGAGGTCGTGGCGACGGACAAGCTCGACGGCGGGATGTTCGCCACGACCTACAGGATCACCTTCGCCCGGGGCGGGAGGGTCGTCGCGAAGATGGCCCCGACCGCCGTCGAGAAGCTCATGACCTACGAGAAGGACATCCTCTCGACCGAGGCGGCCGTGTACAGGCTCGCCGCCGAGCACCCCGACCTGCTCATGCCACAGGTGCTGCTCTTCGACACCTCGCACGAGCACGTCGCCTCCGACGTCCTGGTCGCCTCGTACCTCGACGGGGTCCCGTGGCACACGCTCACCGACCTCACCTCCGAGCAGCGCCTCGAGGTCGAGGGTCGGCTCGGTGCGTACATGACCCGTCTCCACGCCGTCACGGGTGAGGCCTTCGGGTATCCGGCATCGCCGTCCCTCCAGGCGCCGACCTGGCGCGAGGCCTTCGGGCGCATGGTCTCAGGTGTCCTCGACGACGCCGCCACCTGGGGTGTCGACCTCCCCGCAGGCCGCATGACCGAGGCTCTCGAGCGGCACGGGCACGAGCTCGACGTGGTGCGGACGCCGACGCTCGTGCACACCGACCTGTGGGAGGGGAACATCTTCCTCGACCCAGACTCCCTCGAGATCGTCGGGGTCATCGACACCGAGCGCGCGATCTTCGCCGACCCGCTCTACGAGCTCGTCGGCGCCAGCCAGTTCGGCGACGGCGGTGCCCCCGCGCCGATCGCCGCGGGGTACGTGGCGGCGGGCGGGCACCTGGACACCTCGGAGTCGCTCGCCTCCGGCAACCTCACCTCGGACGACGTCCGCATCCTGCTGTACCGCTGCTACATGTACTCGATCCTGCTCGTCGAGCCCGCGCCGCGCGGCTATGAGGGCGAGTGGGTCGAGACCAACCGCATCACTCTGCTGGCCAAGCTGGGCACGACGCTCGACCTGCTGCTGGACTGACGCTCCGGGCTGTCCGGAGCCCGACGGCGAGCGGGCACACCAGCCTCGTCGAACCCTCCGCGGGTCGGTCGTGACCTCGGACCCGCCCGCTCGGCCCTCACCTGGCTCACGACGTACCCGACCGGCGTCCCGGCCTCTCGTCCAGCCGCCCCGCGAGCACGGCACCCACGAGGCCGAGCGCCGCGGTCAGACCGAAGACCGCGAGGAATGCGGGCGTCGTGGTCCCGAGGCCGGCGACGAGCGCGCCGCCGACCCCGGCGACGACAGCCGTCGCGAGCGTCTGGGCGAGCTGCAGGCTGGCGCTGATGCCGCCCGCTGAGCCCGCCGGTGTCAGCGCCATGGTCGCGGCTGTCGCGGCGTTGAACGCCACCCCCATGCCGACACCGGCGATCGTCCAGCCGACGACGGCCCAGCCGGGCCAGGCGCCCGGCAGCGCGACGGCGAGCCCCATGACGACCTCACCGGCCAGGAGCGCGAGCAGCCCGACCCGCGCCGACCGGGCCCGAGTACCCGGGCGTGCGGCGTCGACGCGCGCCTGGACGAAGGAGCCGGCCGTCCAGGCGAGCGCACCTGCCGCGAGGCCGAGCCCCGCGAGCGTGACGTCGAGGCCGTGGACGCTCGTGAGGCCGAGCGGGAGGAAGGCCTCCGAGCCGAAGTACACGCCGCACAGGATGAACCTGATGACGATGCCGGCCGGTGCCCCCCGACGAGCCGAGAGCGTCCCCGCCGGCACGATGCGTCGCAGCGCGAGGACGCTGCCGGCCAGTCCGGTGACGACGAGGACGACGAGCACCGGGAGGGCGTCGACCTCGAGGCCGAGCAGGAGGGCACCTGTCGCCACGGCGAGCAGGATCGAGAACCAGACGGGTGCGGGGACCCGCCGACCGGCACGCGGCGTCGGGGCCGACGTCCGGCGTGCGCCGGGGAGCACGAGGGGCAGCAGGAGCAGGGGGACCGGTGCGATGGCCCAGAAGACGACACGCCAGTCCAGGACGTCCGTGACCGCACCTGCGAAGACCGGGCCCAGGAGCGACGGGATCGTCCAGGCCGAGGACAGGAAGGCGAACATCACGGCCTGCAGGCGCGCCGGGTAGGCGATGCCGACGAGGCTGTACGCGTAGGCCATGATCGCCCCCACCCCGAGCCCTTGGAGCGCGCGGGCGGCGACGAAGACTCCCCACCCCGGGGCGAGCCCGGCGAGCAGGCACCCGGCGGCGAAGACGAGGCTGCCGACCAGGACAGACCGCGCCGGTCCTCGCCGGTCGATGTCGGTCCCCGCCACGACGGTGCCGACGATGTTGGCCAGCATGAGCGCGGAGAGTCCCCAGCCGTATCCCGACAGGCCGCCGAGCTCTTCGGCCACGGCGGGCAGGATCGTCGCGACGCCGAGCGACTCGAAGGCCACAGCCCCGACGCTCGCGAGGATGCCGACGGTGAACCCACGCAGCCGCGGGGAGAAGACTCCCCCGGGGTCCGGATCAGCACCTGCCGCGCCCGTGGCCAGCTGCTCTGTCGCGTCCTGCGTCATACCCGCTCCTCTGACATATCCGCTCCTCGATTTATGTTCCACGGCGGAACGGAATGAATCTACGATAGGGTTGCACGATGGCGCAAGCAGAGCAGGGCGGGGCAGCGGGGCCGACCAGGGCAGCACAAGGCCGCCCCCGTGACACGACCATCGACGCGCGGGCGACCGAGGCCGTCGTCCAGCTGCTCAGCACGCTCCCCTACAGCGCACTGACGCTCGAGGGCGTCGCGACGGCCGCGGGGACGAGCAAGCCAGCGCTGCGTAGGCGCTGGAAGAGCCTGCCCGGTGTGGTCGTCCACACCTTCATCTCGGTCTTGGGCACGACGCCGACCCCCGACACCGGGTGCGTCCACTGCGACCTGGTGCACGGCATCACGAACCTCGCCGAGGTGTTCGAGGACTCCCCCATCACCCGAGCCCTGCCCGGTCTGCTGTCAGACCTCGAGGCAGACCCGGGGCTGCGGGCGGACTTCTTGCGGGACTACTTCGAGGCGCGTCGCGCGACCTCTCGCACGGTCCTCGAGCACGCGGTCGAGCGCGGCGAGATCCAGGACGGGCTCGACATGGAGCTCGCCCTCGACCTCCTCGCCGCGCCGCTCTACTACAGGGCCTTCTTCGGCCACCAGCCGATCGACGCCGGGCTCGCCGAGAGGACCGTGCAGAGCGTCCTCAACGGCATCGCGACACCCGAGTGGCGACGCCACCACGAGCCCTAGGCCGGGCCCTCTCCCCGGAGCCGGGCCTCGACCCCACCCGCAGGCCGGGCCTCGGCACCTCCCCGAGGACCGACCTCGGCCCCACCCGCAGGCCGGGCACTCGAGGGAGCGGGCCTCGTGGACGGCATGGGACGGGCCATGGACGGCACTCGCCCTGGACCGGCGATCAGCCGCGGCGCCACGCCCTCCACGCACCTGTCGACCACAGCGCCCAGAGCACGAGGACGGGCTGGAACAGCAGACGCCCGGCGCGCTTCTGGTCGGAGTCGAGACCGAAGGCGTCGGTGTGCGTGACGAGCTGAGAGATGTTGCCGGGGAAGATCGCGACGAAGAACGCCGCGACGATCCACCCGACAGGGACCTTCTTGTGCGGGAGGACGAGCAGCGCGCCACCGAGGGAGATCTCGACGACCCCGGAGACGAGGACGACGGTGTCCTCGGACAACGGCACCCACGCGGGGACCTGCGCCCGGAACTCTTCGCGCGCGACGGTCAGGTGCGTGATCCCGGCGAAGAGCAGGAACGCGCCGAGAGCCAGCCGCCCGACCGTCCGCGAGGTCGAGGTGGGGCTGTCGGCGAGCCGTGAGGCGAGGTCGTGATCCATCCCCCAAGTCTCGTCCGCGCGGATGTCACCGCAAGCCGGAGTGGGATTTCTCTCCCTGTGAATATCCTCTGAAACACCTGCGAATAAGGTATCGTGATGGCAAAGAAATGGTCTCGGCACTGACGACGAGAGGTGACGCATGCTGGCATTCATCATCATCGGGGCGGTCGGCCTCGCGCTGCTCGTCCTCTCGATGCTCCTCGGTGAGCTCTTCGACCTCGGGGATGGGCTGGTCTCCGGCACCTCCCTCGGCGTCGGCGGCGTCGTGTTCGGCGCCCTCGGGGCGATCGCCACCACCAACGACCTGCCCCCGTGGACCACCTACGCAGGCTCGGCCGTCGTCGCGATCGCCGTGATGCTCTTCGTCAGGCGCGTGATCCGCGGGCTGGCGAGCTCCGAGGACGGCGCCGCCCGCGACCTCGTCGGCATGCAGGGCGCCGTGACCTCGACCATCACCGGCGGCCACGGAGAGGTCTCGCTCGACGCCGAGCTCGAGCGCCGTCTCGCGTGGGCCGACCAGGTGATCACCGAGGGCACCCGGATCGTCGTCCTCGACGAGGCCGCCGGCCGTGTCCGCGTCACCCCGTACTGGCCCACGCACGGCTCGACCGAGCCGCGCCGCTGGCCGCAGTCCACCTGACCTCTCGCGCACCGGACGACCCTCGCGGGTCACCCGGCGCCGCGACCCACCGCCCGCACCAGCCCACCTCACGGAAGGAGCCACCCCTGCCCGGGGTGCACCCCTCATGACAGACCAGACGATCACCGTCATCGCCGTCGTGGCACTGGTCATCGCGTTCTTCGCGGTGCTCATCTTCATCGCCAACCGGATCCGCCGCGTCCCGCCGAACGAGGCCCTCATCATCGTGGGTCGTGGCGCAGGCAAGAAGGCCTCCGCCGAGGAGGGCGGGCAGCGCGTCATCGTCGGCGGACGCGTGTTCGTCTGGCCGATCCTCCAGCAGGGCTTCTCGATCTCCCTCGAGCAGCGCCAGATCGGCATCACCGTCGAGGGCGTCGACAAGAACCGCATCAAGATCGCCATCAAGGCGTCGATCAACTTCAAGGTCCGCGGCGACGAAGAAGGCGTCCGCCGGGCGGGGCAGCGCTTCCTGTCCCAGCAGGGCACTCTGACCGAGATCATCAAGGAGTCCCTCGAGGGCTCGCTCAGGTCCATCGTCGGCGACATGACGATCGAGCAGATCATCTCCGACCGCAAGGGCCTGTCCGACCGCGTCGTCGACTCGACCAAGCTGGACCTCGCCGAGCAGGGCCTCCAGGTCGACCTGCTCAACATCTCCGACATCTCCACGCCGGGATCCGACTACCTCGCGAACCTCGGCCGTGCCGAGAACGCCCGTGCCCGTCAGGTCGCGGAGATCTCCGAGGCCGAGGCGCAGCGCGCCTCCGACTTCGCAGCGATCGAGGCGCAGGAGCAGGTCGCCGAGCGTCGCAAGGCCTTCGAGCTCAAGCAGGCCGCCATCAAGGCGCAGACCGACAAGGCCAACGCCGAGGCGAACGCCGCCGGTCAGCTGGCCCGCGCCGAGCAGGACCGCCTCGTCGCGACGCAGCAGCGCGACGCGCTCGCCGAGCAGGCGAAGGTGACCGAGGAAGAGCTCGACATCTCCGTCCGCAAGCCCGCCGAGGCCGACGCCTACGCCTCCGTCCAGCGCGCCAACGCCGAGCGTGACGCCGCGAACGCGGCCACCGAGGCAGACGCGTACAAGCGCACCACGATCGCCCAGGCCAACAAGACCGCAGCGATCCAGGACGCCGAGGCCAACGCCGAGGCCGTCCGCCGCACAGGTGAGGCCGAGCGTGACCGCCAGGTCGCTCTCGCAGCAGGTGTCCGTGCCGAGGGCGAGGCCCGGGCAGCCGCGGCCGAGGCCGAAGGTCGCGCCGAGGCCATCGCTCTCGACCTCAAGGCCGAGGCTCTCAAGAAGTACGGCGAGGCCGCTCTCGTCCAGGAGCTCATCGAGCGCCTGCCCGAGATCGTCCGTGCCGCAGCGGAGCCCATCGGCAACATCCAGGGCATGACCGTCATCTCGACCGACGGCGCCTCCGCGATCACCAAGAACGTCGCCTCGGTCCTCGGTGAGGGCCAGGGCGTCATCAAGCAGCTCACAGGCCTGGACCTCACGGAGATCCTCGCCAACCTCACGGGGACCAGCAGCCCGGCACCGGCAGCAACGACGCCGTCAGCTGCGTCGGCACCGACCGCGCCGTGACACCCCGGGCTGCGTGACCAGGGCTCGGTGACGCAGGCCCGACCCCGACACGAGCCGTCCCCGACGAGCCGACCGCCCGAAACTGGGTGGTCGGCTCGTCGCCGTCCACAGGACCATCGGCGCACCACCTCCGCGAGGCAGCGCTGCGGCACACTGGTCCTGTGCCCTCCGACACCAGCCCCGCCACAGTGGTCAGCAGCGCCGGTCGCCCTGCTCGCGCCAGTCGTCTCGAGCGGCTCAGCCGGGCTGGTCGGTTCAGCAAAGCTGGTCAGTTCAGCACAGCTGGTCGGTCCAGCCCAGCTGGTCGGTCCAGCCAGCTCAGCCGGGCCGGTCGTCCCGGTCGGCTCAGCCGGCCCGGTGTCCGAGCCCTCGGCTGGTCCGCCGGGATCATCGGCGCCGCCGCAGCGGTCACCGTGCTCGCCCTGACGCAGCGCGTCCGGGCTCGAGCACTCGTGGTCCGCGCGGCCTTCGACCGCGGTTCGCGGGCGACCACGACCGCGCTGCTGCCCTTCGCTCCTGCACCGGGCGGGGTCACCGTCCAGGCTGGTCTGCGCTACAGGCCAGACGACCCCGACGCGCTCTTCGACCTGTATGCCCCAGCAGGACGCGGCGACGAACCGCTGCCGACGATCGTCTGGGTGCACGGCGGCGGCTGGCTCTCCGGAGCCCGCGCCGGGCTCGCGACCTGGGCGCAGATCCTCGCCGCCCGGGGATTCACGGTCGTCGTCCCGGGCTACACCCTCGCCCCCGCGGCGCCCTATCCGCAGCAGCTCCAGCAGGTGCTCGACGCACTCGCCCACCTGCGCACCTCGCCACCGCCCGGTGTCGACCCCGCGCGGCTGTTCCTCGCCGGAGACTCCGCGGGCGCGAGCCTGGTCGCCCAGGTCGCGACGGTCGTGACCCACCCGGCCTACGGGGAGACCGTCGGTGTGTCGTGCGACCTCCCGCCCGACGCCGCCGCAGGGCTCCTGCTGTGCTGCGGGCCCTACGACCTCAGTCTGATCTCCGGCGCGCGCGGGCTGCTCGGCTGGGCGTCGACGACCATCGGCTGGGCGTACCTGGGCACGAGGGCCTTCGCCGCAGACCCGCGCAGCGCGACCCTCAGCCTCGTCGACCACGTCCACCCAGGCTTCCCGCCCACCTACCTGACGGGCGGCAACGGCGACCCTCTGACCCGCGGGGCCCGGGTCTACGCCGAGCGGCTCGCCGCCGCCGGCACGCACGTGGAGACGCTGTTCTTCGACGAGGACTACACCGAGCGCGGCGCTCCGCTCGGCCACGAGTACCAGTTCGACCTCCGGCTCGCGGCCGCGCGGAGCGCCCTCGACGAGATGGTCAGCTTCGTGACGCGCCGCTCGGCGGAGCTGGCTCAGGGCTGACCGTCTGCGCAGGAGCAGGCAGGCTCGTGGGGGGAACCGCGGGGACGACTCCGGGGACCACCCCTGCTGCGGGAGGCGCCTGGTCGGCACCCGGCTCAGCAGCCCGACGGCCGGCCAGCCAGATGACAGCGGCCCCCGACCCCACGACGAGCACGATCCCCAGGACCACGCCTGCGCTCAGCGTCTGACCGAGCGCGACGGCGCCGACCAGCGCCCCCATCACCGGGTCGACCGCGAAGAGCGTGCCGACCACCCGCACCGAGGTGATCCGGACGGCGAGGAAGTCGAGGCTGAAGGCCACGACCACCCCGAGGACCGCCGAGACCGCGAGGACACCCCAGCCACCGCCGTCGACCCGCGGGGCGGCATGCACCGAGAACGGCGAGAGCAGGACCGCGCCGACCAGGACCGACAGGGCGAGCCCGTCCAGCCCCTCGGTGTCGCCACCGACCCGCCCGGCGAGCACCGTGTACCCGCCGAAGGCGACCGCCGCCCCGAGGCCGAAGACGAGACCGAGCAGCGTGAGCCCGCCGCCGGGGCTGCTCACCAGCAGCACGCCGACGAGGGTGAGAGCCGGGAGCAGCAGCTCACGCCGCCGGGTGGTCGCGACGGCCGCGACGGTCAGCGGCCCGAGGAACTCGAGCGTCACCGCGATGCCGAGCGGCAGGTGCGCGACAGCGTTGTAGAAGAGCACGTTCATCGCGGCCATCGCGACGCCGTAGAGGACGATCCCGGTCCAGGCGCGCCGCGACCGGCCGCGCACCGAGGGGCGGACGAGGACGAGCAGCACGACGGCGGCGACAGCCATCCTCAGCCCGCTGACCCCGAGGGTCCCGACGGTGTCGAAGAGGTCGGAGGCGACAGCCGCCGAGAGCTGGATGCTGAGCGACCCGACCAGCACGAAGAGACCGCCGAGGAGCGGCGCGAGGTGCGGGTGGGCAGCACGAAGAGGACGAGCGAGTGTCATGAGTGGTCCAGAGGTGAGCGTGCCGGCACAGCCGGCGAGGAGCGGTGGTCAGCGGAGACGCTGTCCGACCAGGCGTGGTGCCGGGTCAGGCAGACGTGCGACGACGCTCGACGGACGGTCCTCTGCGAGGCGCACACCCGTAGCTGCTCATGGGATCCATGGAGGGAGGATATCTCGCCGACGGGGCAGGTCCGGCGAGCGTCTCACCACGGGGATGACTACCGTATGGCCATGACGACGTCACACGATGTGCTCGAGTCGCGGTTCCACCCGACCAGGTTGCGCCCGGGCTACTCGGTCGACGAGGTCGACGACTTCCTCGACAGGTGCCGTGCCACGCTCGACCACTACGAGACGGGCGGCACCGCTGCGGCGGTCAGCCTGACCAAGACGTCGGAGACCGGCGGTCTGCTGACCGCCGCAGAGGTGCGCACGGTGACGTTCCCGACCACCCGCTGGCGCGAGGGCTACGCCATGGAAGAGGTCGACGACCTGCTGGACCAGGTCGACAGCGCGCTCGTCCGCTGGGAGACCGTCGCGCGCTGACAGGTCCTCGCGGCGGCGACAGGTCCTCGCGCCGGCCGCGCGCAGGCCGGACCCGCGCGCCCAGACGCTCTCTGCTCCGCGCAGCCCCCGCGCACCGCTCGTCACGCCAGAGTCAGGCGGGCAGCAGGAGCGTCCCCGCAGCACGGGCCCGTGCCAGGCGCGCAGCGACGTCTGACCAGTCGACGATCGTCCAGAAGGCTGCCACGTAGTCGGCGCGCACGTTCTGGTAGTCGAGGTAGTACGCGTGCTCCCACACGTCGAGCATCAGCAGCGGGACGACGCCCGCGGGCAGGTTGCCCTGCTGGTCGTAGAGCTGGACGATGATCGGCCTCGAGCCGAGGGCGTCCCACGCGAGGACAGACCAGCCCGAGCCCTGGACACCGAGGGCGACGGCCGTGAAGTGCGCCTTGAAGGCCTCGAAGGAGCCGAACTCCTCGTCGATCGTCGTCGCGAGGTCACCCTCGGGACCACCGTCGGCACCGGGTGCGAGATTGGTCCAGAAGATCGAGTGGTTGACGTGGCCGCCGAGGTTGAAGGCCAGGTCCTTCTCGAGCTTGTTGACGTTCCCGAGGTTCCCCGTCGCGCGCGCCTCGGCGAGCTGCTCGAGGGCGGTGTTCGCGCCAGTGACGTAGGCCTGGTGGTGCTTGCTGTGGTGAAGCTCCATGATCCGGCCGCTGATGGCGGGCTCGAGCGCGGAGTAGTCGTAGGCGAGGTCGGGCAGCGTGTACAGGGGCATGGAGGGGTCCTCTCGTAGGCGGAGCAGCCACGCTATGACCTCAACTGCGCTTGAGGTCAAGCACGAGATCCGTGAGCCGGTGAGCCCGGCCCGGGCCGTTCGATCCGGTCCGGGATGGTCCGGGCCGCGCACCTTGACCTCAACCTCGGTCGAGGTCCTAGCGTCACGTCGACCTCGTCCTCGACCCTGGGAGCTCTCCGTGCCCGACACCGCACCACGCCTGCCCGTCCCGCAGCCCCGCACCCTGCACGTCGCCGTGGTCGGTGCCGGCCCGGCCGGGATCTACGCAGCCGACACGCTCCGGACGCAGGCCCCCGGGACCCGCGTCGACCTCTTCGAGAGGCTGCCCGCCCCCTACGGGCTGGTCCGCTACGGGGTCGCACCTGACCACCCGGCGATCAAGAGGATCGTCGACTCGCTCCACGTCATGCTCGACGGGTCGGACGTCAGGGTCTTCGGCGGGGTGCACGTCGGCGTGGACATCACGCTCGACAGGCTGGCCGCCCACTACGACGCCGTCGTCGTCGCGACGGGTGCGGACACCGACGCCGTCCTCGACGTCCCCGGGGTCGACCTGCCCGGCTCCTTCGGGGCTGCGGACTTCGTCTCCTGGTACGACGGTCACCCCGACGCCCCACCGACCTGGCCGCTGACCGCGCGGGAGATCGCCGTGGTCGGGGCCGGCAACGTCGCGCTCGACCTCGTGCGCATGCTGGTCAAGCATCCCGACGACCTGCTGAGCACCGACATCCACGACGAGGCCCTCGACGCGCTGCGGACCAACCAGGCCCGCACCGTGCACCTCTTCGCGCGGCGCGGGCCCGCAGACACCCGGTTCTCGGCCAAAGAGCTCCGCGAGCTGGGCCAGCAGACCGGCGTCGAGGTCGTCGTCGACCCGGCAGACGTCGTCCTCGACGCGCACGCCGAGAGGGTCATGACCCAGAGCGCGCAGCGTCGCCTCACGGCGGAGACTCTCGTCGGCTGGTCGCGCCAGACACCCGACCCGGACGCCGCCCGCCGCATCCACATCCACCTCTTCGAGGCCCCGAGCGAGATCCTCGGGTCGGACCAGGTCGAGGCCTTCCGCACCGAGCGCACGGTCCCGGACGGCCTGGGGCACGTGACGGGCTCGGGCACGTACCGGACCTATCCCGTCCAGGCGGTCTACCGCGCCGTCGGGTACCGGAGCACCCCGGTCGACGGGCTGCCCTTCGACCCGGAGAAGAACGTCGTGCCGAGCCTCGCAGGCCGGGTGATCGACGAGCAGGGCCGCCCTGTCCCCGGCAGGTACGTCACCGGGTGGGTCCGCCGAGGCCCTGTCGGGCTCATCGGCTCGACCCGCTCCGACGCCGCGCAGACCGTCGCCTCGCTGCTCGCCGACCACGCGACCGGCGGAGCCTGCGCGCACCGGGACCCTGCCGCCGTCGAGGGGCTGCTCAGGGCACGCGGAGTCACACCGGTCGACTGGGCCGGCTGGCTCCGGATCGACGCGGCCGAGCGGGCGGCCGGGGAGGCGGCTGGCCGGGACCGGGTCAAGATCTCCACCTGGTCAGGGCTCACCGAGGCGGCCGAGACCACCGCCCCGGACGGACGGTCAGCCGACGGTGGCCCCGAAGAGCAGACCGAGCGCGTACGTCGCCGCGGCGGCGCCGAAGCCGATCGCGAGCTGACGCAGCGCACGGCGGACCGGTGACGCACCGGAGAGCACCCCGACCGTCGCCCCCGTGAAGCACAGCGCCACCCCGACGAGGACAGAGCCCACGGCGATGGCCGCGAGCCCTTCCATGCCGACGAGGTAGGGCAGCACCGGGATGAGCGCACCCGAGGCGAAGAAGCAGAAGCTCGAGGCCGCAGCCCCGAGGGCCGTGCCGATCTCCTCGTGGGCGTCCGACTCGCTTGCCGGCGCGATCTCTCGGGAGCCTGCGGCTGAGGCGAGCACGGCATCGGCCCGCGCCTGGGCCTCGCCCGCGTCCAGCCCGCGCGCCCTGTAGACGAGGGCCAGCTCGTTGGCGTCGACGTCGAGGTGCCCGAGTGCGGCCGAGGCCGCGGGGCTCGGGTCGGAGGCGGCCAGGAGCTCCCGCTGAGAGCTGACCGACACGTACTCACCGGCCGCCATCGAGAGGGCACCGGCGAGCAGGCCGGCGAGCCCGGTGACGAGGATCGTCTGCGGGGCGACGCCCGAGGCCCCGACGCCGAGGATGAGCGCGAGGTTCGAGACCAGCCCGTCGTTCGCGCCGAAGACCGCCGCACGGAACGTGCCGGAGATCCGCGTGCGCCCACGCGTCGCGAGACCGCGCACGACCTCGCCGTGGATCCGCTCGTCGGCGGCCATCGCGGCGGTCGCGTCGACGTCGGCGTCGTAGGCCGAGCGCGACTCGGCCTGCTGGGCGAGGGCGAGCACGAAGACTCCGCCGAAGCGGCGCGCGAGCACCGCGAGGAACCGGGTGCGCCACTGGCCGCGGAGCGGACGACCCACGTCGTCGCCGAGCAGCTCGAGCCAGTGCGTCTCGTGCCGCTGCTCGGCCTCGGCGAGCGCCACGAGGATCTCGCGCTCCTCGCCGGAGCGTCGCGCCGCGAGCTCGCGGTACACGGCCGCCTCCGCGCGCTCGTCGGCCAGGTAGCGGCGCCAGCGACGGACGTCGCGCGGCGTCCGTGCGCGGTCGCTGGCGGGGGTGGGGTCGGTCGTCATGGTGACAGTGTGCCGCGACCGCGCGGATCTGGACTTCGCAGGCCCGAAGCCTCGTGCGCGGGTGCCCGGACCCGGGTCAGACGGAGGTCCCGACGCCGGCCCTCCCCGCGACGATAGGGTCGACTCGTCCTGCACCCTCGTCGAAAGGTCGTCACCGATGCGCACTCCGTCCCTCTGGGAGGACATGGTCGCCCAGCGTCCCGAGCACTCCGTCTGGTACGCGACCCGGATGCGCACGATGGCCGCGGAGGGCGCAGACCTCGCGGGCGAGGCGCGCTTCGTCGACGCCATGGTGCCGCGCGGCGCACGGATCCTCGACGCGGGCTGCGGCCCGGGACGCGTCGCAGCAGCTCTGACAGCCGTCGGGCACACGGCCGTCGGCGTGGACGTCGACCCCGTGCTGATCGAGGCCGCCCGTGAGGACCACCCCGACGGCACCTGGGTGGTCGGCGACCTCGCCGAGCTCGACCTCGCCGCCCACGAGATCACCGACCCCTTCGACGTGATCGTCTGCGCGGGCAACGTCATGACCTTCCTCGGGCACGGGACGCACACCTCCGCGCTCGAGCGCATGCGCGCGCACCTGGCGCCCGAGGGCCGGATCGCCGTGGGCTTCGGGACGTCCCGCGGCTACGAGCCCGAGGCCTTCTTCGCCGACGTCGAGGCGGCCGGTCTGCGCACCGACGTGCGCTTCTCCACCTGGGACCTGCGCCCGTACGCCGACGGGTCAGACTTCCTCGTCGCGATCCTCAGCGCCGCCTGACGCCGGAGGGCGCGACGGCTCCCGTCGCGCCCTTCGGCGTCAGCGGCTCCCGGCCGGACCGGACCCGTCGCCCGCGAGCGGCTGGTCGGTCTCCGGCTCGTCGTCGTCAGGGTCGACAGGGGCCCTGCGGAGGTTGAGGATCGCCAGCGCGAGCCCTCCCCAGACGACGGTGAGCGCGAGGACGAGCACGACGATCGCCGTGGGGGTCATGAGCGGTCTCCACTCTTGGTCAAGCCGCCGGTCGGCAGCGGGGGCCAGGGGACGAAGTCGTCAGGGTCCTTGACCCACCGGACCTTGGTCATGATCACGGCGAAGACGACCATGAAGGCGATGGCACCCCAACCGAAGACGAGCCTGAACCACAGCGGATAGCCGCCATAGCCCTCGGTGACGAGCATCCACACCCCCGAGACGAGCATGTAGCCGATGACGAGCGGCACGACGATCCCTACGACGTACTGCCACCAGGGTCCGATGCGCGTCGACGACACCTGGTTGAGGTGCCACCGGAGCTGGGGCAGCAGCCGCAGACGCCAGGCGACCAAGATCGTCATGACGACGGCCGAGGTGATGACACCGACCTCGTTGGCCCACTTGTCGAGGGTGTCGAGCACGTGCAGCGCGGTCGTGGTCGAGAACAGCAGGATCGACACGACAGCCGCGACGCCGCCGACGCGCAGCGCCGCCTGACGCGGGTCCCAGCCGAACTTCTCCTGGAAGGCCGCAGACACCACCTGCAGCAGCGAGAGCAACGAGGTGAGACCGGCCACCGCGAGCGAGACGAAGAACAGCACACCGAAGACGGACCCACCGGGCATCGCCGAGATGATCTGCGGGAAGGTGCTGAACGACAGGGTCGGGCCCGTGAGGCCCTCCAGCTCGGAGACCTCGACGCCCTGCTGGTTGGCCATGAAGCCCAGGGTCGCGAAGACACCGACACCCGCGAGGATCTCGAAGGACGAGTTGGAGAACGCGACCACGAGCCCCGACGACGTGAGGTTGGAACGCCGCTTGAGGTAGGACGAGTACGTCACCATGATGCCGAAGGCGATCGACAGGGAGAAGAAGATGTGCGCGACGGCCGCGATCCACACGCCGGGGTGCAGCAGCGCAGACCAGTCGGGGGTGAAGAAGGCGTTGAGCCCGTCGGCAGCGCCGTCGAGGAACAGCGCGCGCACGACGAGGGCTGCGAAGAGCACGACGAGCATCGGCAGGAAGATGATGTTCGAGCGCTCGAGGCCCTTCTGCACGCCGAGGGCCAGGATCACGAGCGTGACGACCCAGGTGCCGACGAGCGGCCAGAAGACCCCGGGGACGATGTCGAGGCTGACACCGGCCTCGGGCGTCGTGCGCAGGTAGTCGTTGGTGAAGAAGCTGGCGGCGTCGTCGCCCCAGGTCTGACCGACGGAGAACCAGACAAAGCTCAGCGCCCACGCGATGATCACCGTGTAGTACAAGATGATGACGATCGAGATGCCGACCTGGAACCAGCCGAGAGACTCGGCGCGCCGGGTCAGACGCCTGAACACCGTCGGTGCGGACCCGCGGAACCTGTGCCCGAGCGCGTAGTCGAAGAACAGCACCGGGATGCCGATGACCAGCAGCGCGATCACGTAGGGGACGAGGAACGCTCCCCCACCGTTCTCGTAGGCGACGCCGGGGAAGCGCCAGATGTTGCCGAGGCCGACGGCCGAGCCGACTGCGGCCAGGATGAAGCCGGTCTGCCCAGACCACTGCTCCCGTTCGGGTGAGGTCGACGCGCGTGCCATGCGGGAGATCCGATCCGGAGAAGGTGCTGGGACCCGGACCACCCTAGGAGGGCCGGGCCGAGTCCGCACGCCGGTCCAGCATGTGTCGTTGTCGGACTTGTCGGACGCGTCCGGGCGGCGCGGTGGCTGCGGTCCCGGCCGTCGACACCGTCAGCCCTGCCCGATGCGGCTGGGGCGTCCAGACCGTTCGTGCTGCTCAGGCTGGTCGGCCCTCCGGGCGTCAGACGGTCGGGGGTACCAGGTATGCCAGCACGGCCGGCTCGTCCTGGCCTGTCCACGTGCCGGTGAGCGTGTGCTCGCTCGGGACGACCGCGTCAGCCGACGGGAAGCGGACCACGACGATCTCGGGTTCCCCCTCCTGGCCGGCGGCGCTCCCGCTGCCGCGGACGAAGGCTGTCGGCTCGCGCTCGACGGGACCGTCGGGGGTCTCGACCATGAGGCGCACGTGCGTCCCGCCCTCGCGGACGACGCGGGTCAGCTCGGCCCTGTAGACCGGGTCGCCCACGGCGTCGTAGACCCACCGGGTCCCGAGGACCGAGTGCTCCATCGTCCCGACGAGCCACTCGTCCCCGCCCGGCAGCGGCGCGCCCCGGTAGGTCACGGGGACGTGCACGGTGCGGCCACCGACCTCGACGAAGAACGCCTCCATGCCGACCTCGCCGGCCGGGTCGTCGAAGCGGTAGGCGGCGACGGGCACGGTGACCTCCGCGGTCCCGCCGAACCACGGCTGGGACGACAGCCAGGTCGCGAGGGTCTCGGCCTTGGACGGGGTCAGTGTCGCCTGGTGGATGATCGCCATGCCGCTCAATGTAGCGGTGCTCGCCCTACCCGGCGCGGACGGTCAGGGTGCTGGACCCGTCAGGGAGCCTGCGCACGCTGATGCCGTCGGCGATGGTCTGCTTGAGGGCCTCGACGTGCGAGACCACACCGACCACGCGACCTCCGGCTCGCAGCCCGCCGAGGACCCCCAGCACCGAGTCGAGGGTCTCAGGGTCGAGCGAGCCGAAGCCTTCGTCGACGAAGAGCGTGCCGAGGTCGATGCCCCCGGCCTCTGCAGTCACCACGTCGGCCATGCCGAGCGCCAGGCACAGCGACACGTAGAAGGTCTCCCCGCCGGAGAGCGTCCGCGGGTCGCGGGCCGTCTCCGTGCTGTGGTCGAGGACCCGCATCGCCAGACCGGTCTTGCGGGTGCTCACGTCTTCGCGGTCGTCGCTGCGGACCAGCTCGTAGCGGCCGTCCGACATGGTCGCGAGCCTGTCGTTCGCCGCGGCCACCACGTCCTCGAAACGGCGCATGAGCACGAAGGTCGTCAGGGTGAGCGACCGGGTGTTGTCCGAGGACGCACCCGTCGCGAGGTTGGCCATGCGGATCACCGGCTCGGTCGAGTCGCGCACGGTGTCCAGGGCGACGACGGCGTCGGCGACATGCTGTGCCCCGCGCTCCATGTCGGCGGCCCGCTGAGCGACGACAGCCGCACGGGTGGTGGCCTCGTGCGCGATCGCCTCGGCCTCGGTGACCGCTGCGCGGAGCGCGTCGAGGTCGACCTCGACGGTCTCCGGCAGCGCGACGAGCGAGGGCTCCGCCAACCCCGCAGCGACGCGGTCCTGGGCGGACCTGTGCTCCGATACGCGAGCCTCGACGGCGGCAAGCTCACGCCTGTCGAGCCAGGCCTCTCGGACGGCCTGGACCGTGGGGAAGTCGTGGTCGTCGAGAGCACGCACCCGCTCCGTCTCGCGCTCGGCGAGCGACTGCACGGCTGAGGCGTGCGAGGCGCAGACCTCGAGGACCGACGTGATCGCGGAGACCCGACGCTCGAGGACGGCGACGATCTCCGAGATCGTCGCGACCTCGGTGGGCTGTCCGGCGTCCCCGGCGAGAGCGTCGACGACCTCAGGAGCCTCGGTGACGACGTCTCGGTGCGCCGCACGTGCCGTCTCGACCTCGGTCTCGTCTGCGGTGATCGCGGCACCGTCGTGCTCGAGACGGGCCTCGGCGGCTGCCACCTGCTCGGCGAGACGGGACCGGCGCGACTCGGCTGCGAGGGTCTCGGCGTCGAAGTCGACGACAGCGCGCTCGGCGGCCTGGACGGCGGTACCCGCAGCCTCGGCCTCGCGCAGACGGGTCCTGACGGCCTCCATCTCTGTGGCGGCGGCTGCCGTGTCGACCCCGTCGAGGAGAGCCTCGTGCGCCGCGACCCTCTCGGCCAGCCCGGTGACGCTCGCGTGCCGCGCCGTGAGCTCGCGCTCGGCCTCCTGGCGCGCGGCCTCGGCCTGCTCGACGCGCTCCTTGCCGACGTGATCGTCTCCGACAGTCGCGGGGGCTGGGTGCTCGTGGCCACCGCAGACCGGGCAGGGCTCGCCGGGGCGGAGGTCACCGGCGATCTCCCCGGCGATGCCCTCGATCCAGCGTCGGCGCAGCTCGCGCTCCTGGTCGGCAGCCTGCTGGGCCCGGCCGGCCGCGACCGTCAGCGCCGACTCGGACTGCCCGAGCTCGGTCCGCAGGGTGTCGAGCCGCGCGATCGTCTCTGTCGTCGTGGCAGCACGCCGCTCCTGCTCACGCAGGGCGTCGACCTGGGCGGCGAGAGCACGGGCAGCGTCCCGCTCGGTCTCGAGGGCGGCGCGCCGGGCGGGCCGCTCGGCGAGGACATCAGCCGCAGCCGCCAGCTCGACTCGCGTGGCGTCGAGCGCGACCCTGGCCTCCTCGAGGCGGGCACGCCGGGCCAGCAGACCAGCTTCGAGACGGGCGACGCGGTCGAGCAGCACGACCTGCGCGGTGTCGGCGGTGCGGCGCTCGACGAGGCTGGCGACAGCGGTCTCGACGGCGGCACGTGCGGCCAGCACGTCGTCGTCCGGGTGGGCGGCGGACCTGTCGCTCCAGTCGAGACGCGCGAGCGCGTCGATGCTCGACAGGTCGCCGACGACAGGTCCCTGCGCCTCGACTGCGGCAGCGAGGCCAGCAGCCGCTCGGGTGAGCCCGTCGCGCGCGGCGACCTCGGCGTCGACGGTGGGCAGCACGACGCTCGCCCGGCGGGCGGCGTCGAGCCTGTCGGCCAGGCCACGGACCTCGTCGGCCGCCTCGGCGAGCCGAGCAGACTCGACCCGCAGGGCGTCACGACGGGCGACGGCGTCGAGGGTCGCCCTGCCCACATCGAGAACCTGCCGACGGCTGCCGAGCACCTCGCGTGCTGCCGCGGCGTCGACCTCGAGGTGCTTGGCCGTCTCGGCGAGCTCGTGCGCGTGCTCTGCGGCGAGCTTGCCGAGGTGCTCGGGGCGGGCGGCTCGGAGGGTCTCGGCGTCCTCAGGGTCGAGGGCCGACGTCGCGAGGAAGGTCTCGAGCGACACCTGGACGCCTCCCTGGGCGGCCTTGAGCTGCTGGTCCGCCGTCTTGCGCATGGTGACGAGCGCGGCCTCGGCACGGTCGTAGACCTCGGTCCCGAAGACCTTCTGCAGCAGCCCCTTGCGGTCTTCGGGCTTGGAGCGGAGGAAGCTCGCGAACTCACCCTGCGGGAGCACGATCGTCTGGACGAACTGGGCGCGGTCGAGGCCGACGGCCCGCTGGATCTCGAGGCCGACCTCGTCGAGGCGGGTCGAGGTGAGCTCGCCGACGTCGCCGGGCTCCCCCAGTCCGGTCCCCGAGGTGACAGCATCGCTCGGCAGGCGCCACAGCTTGACGGTGGCCTGCTGCTTGGTGGTGCCCTCGCCGCGCTTCTTGGCGCGCTGGCGCTCGGGGGTCCGCAGCACCCTGAACACCCCGGCGGCCGTCTCGAAGGTGAGGTCGACGAAGGAGTCTGTCGCGTCGTCGGCGTAGGCGGACCGGAGCCTGTCGTCGCTCGTCGAGGCGGAGGCGACCTTGCCGTAGAGGGCGAAGACGACGGCGTCGATGAGCGTCGACTTTCCGGCGCCTGTGGGGCCCTCGAGCAGGAAGATCCCCGACGCGGCGAGCGCCGAGAAGTCGACCGTGTGGCGCCCTGCGAAGGGGCCCACGGCCTGGAGCGTCATCGAGTGCAGCTGCATGTCAGGCGCTCCGCTCTGCGGCGTTCGCGGTCTCGAAGGCGAGGCGCAGCGCGGCGGTCTCACGGACGTCGGGCTGGTCGCCGGTGACGTGCTGGACGAAGTCGGAGGCCACCACCAGGGGGTCGCTCGCCGTGGTGACGGCGAGGGTGAGGGACTCTCGCAGGCCGCGGTCGGGTGGGCGGTGCGTCATGACGAGGGCGTGCGGGAAGCGCTCCTTGATGCGGGCGTTCATCTCGCGCGGGCGGGCGGGGTCGGTCACCGTCACGCGCACCCAGTCGTCGGCGTGCGGCTCGCCGGCTGCGCCGAGGAGCTCGTCGAGGGTGCCGCTGACCTCGCTCAGCCGACGCGGGACCGGCGCGGGCACGAGCTCGGGCGTCCCGACGACGCCGTCGGGCCCGAGGTCGATCAGGACTGTCGACTTGTGCTGACGCATCTCGGAGAAGGAGTAGGCGAGCGGCGACCCGGAGTACCGGGCGACGGTCCCCTCGCCCGTCGAGACGCGCTGGGCTCCGTGCAGGTGCCCGAGCGCGACGTAGTCCACTCCGTCGAGGACGGCTGCCGGGACTGTGTCGACACCGCCGACCCGGATGTCGCGCTCGGACTCTGACGCCTCACCACCCACGACGAAGGCGTGCGCGACGAGGAGGGAGCGCGGACGGGCGGTCGCTGCCGCCGACCGAGCGGCGAGGTCTGCCCGGACGCGGCGCATGGCCGCGCCGGTGACGGCCTCGTGCGAGCGGGCGAGCGGGGCCTCGTCTTCCTCGCGCAGGACAGTCCGTGCGGCGTCAGGGTCGAGGTAGGGCAACGCGTAGACCAGGGCCGGGGCACCGTCGGTCGTGACGAGCTCGACGGGCCGGCCGACGTCGGCGACCTTGGCGCGCACGTGCACGCCGTCGCGCCACAGCTCGGCACCAAAACCGAGGCGCGTCGCGGAGTCGTGGTTGCCCGGGGTGACGACCACCTGGGTGATCTCGGCGAGGCGGGCGAGCGTGCTGGACAGCAGGGTCACGGCCTCGACGGGCGGGATCGCGCGGTCGTAGACGTCTCCGGCGACCACGACGGCGTCGACGCCCTCGCTGCGGGTCAGCTCGACGAGGTGGTCGAGGTACGCGGCCTGGTGCTCCAGGAGGTCTACCCCGTGCAGAGTCCTGCCGAGGTGCCAGTCAGAGGTGTGCAGGATCCGCATGCCTCGACGGTAACGGCCGCCACCGACACCGAGGAGGCGCCACGGCGGTGGCCTCTGTCACGGTCAGACGGGAGCCTCGACGCAGTGTCAGGCTCCGGCGGCCAGCGAGTCGGACGACTCGGAACGGCGGACGCGGAACTGGTCGCCCATGCCCAGCACCTCGATGAGCTCGAGCAGGTTGTCCGAGGGGTCGAGGAGCTCGAGGTCGAGCGCGCTCTCGGAGCACAGCCTGTGCAGCTGCACGAGGAAGGCCAGCCCTGAGGAGTCGATGAAGGACACGGCACCGACGTCGATGACGACGGGAGCGTTCTGCACGACGACAGTCACCATGGCCTCGCCGGCCTGGTCGCGGAGCGCCGCGTCGATCTCGCCGCGGAGGGTGACGACGGTCTTCCCGCCGTCGGGACCGCAGGTGATGCTCGACTCTGTCCGGTCGAAGGGGGTGCTGGGGTGGGTGTCGTTCATGGTCTTCCTGCCTCGTCCTGCTGTGCTGGGCGCACCGCAGCACTGAGGGTCAGCGCCGTCGGAATCCCCGAGCAAGGGTGTCACACGACGATAACGACCACCACCGACGGTCGCACGCGGATCGGCGCGCAGACAGAGAACCCTCACGTGACCTGCGCGTTCTCTCGCGACGGGCTCAGAAGTCGCAGATCGACCGGGCGGTGGGTGAAGGTTCGGTGCGGTCCCAGGCTCTTCTCAGCGAGATGATGCAGAATCGTGACATGACGTCGAAGACGACGCGGATCGCAGCCGCCAGCCTCCTTGCGCTCACCCTGCCACTGGTGCAGGGCACAGCCGCCCACGCCGAGGTGCGCACGTCCACCATCGTCCCGGTCCGCTCTCAGACCGAGGTCGTCACCCGTGACATCACCCTCGCCGCCGTCGTGAGCCTGTCGCTGCCCGCCACCGTCCGCGCCCAGGTCGACAGCGCGATCATGTCCGCGCAGGCCGCGACCACTGCGGCGCAGTCGGCCATCACCGCGGTCGACACCGCCGACGCCTTCTCGCTGTGGACGGCCCAGACCTCGCTCCACGACGCCCGCACCGCCCTCGACGCCGCGTCGGCCGAGCTGCGGCACGTGACCTCCGCGGTCCAGGGTGTCGACCCGGACGTCACCGCTGCGCTCGACGCGCTCCAGACCGACATCGACGTGCTCCGCGGCGTCGGCTCGGTCGACGTCGGCTCGGTCGACGTCGGGAACCCTGTCGCCGTCGCCTAGGCAGCACGACCGCCAGCACATCCGGCGGCCCACCTGGTCGGCCCTCGCTCCCGAGAACGGTCCTCCTGCCGTCAGTCGCGCAGCCACTCCACGTAGGCGGCGCGCATCAGCCGCGCCTCGCGCTCCTGCTCGGGGTACTCCATGTGCCCGGCGGTGAGCAGCAGCAGCGACCTGGGACCCCCGAGACCCGAGAACACCGACACCTGCCCGACGGGCGGGACGACAGGGTCTTCGCGCGCCGCAGAGACCAGCACGGGCTGGCGGATGCGCCCGGCCGCGGTCGCCGCGTCGAAGTAGGCGACGACCTCGCGGACGCCCGGGTCGTCGAGCGCCGCGAGCCGCACGGACTCCCCGCTGCCGGCGCACGGCGTCTCGAGGCGCACGGGGTGGTTGCCGAAGCTCGGGACGTCGAGGCAGGCCGCCGTGACCCTGGTCTCGAGGGGCAGCGCGAGCGCGCCGATCCCCCCGCCGAAGCTCACGCCCGTGAGGTCGACGCGCTCGGCCCCGGGCACGAGCAGGAGCGCTGCGGTGACCGCCACCCAGGCGTCTTGGACGCAGCCGCGGTGCACGTAGGTGTCGCGGTGCTCGATGCCGTGCAGCACGTGCAGGTCGCCTGTCGACGGGATTCCCTCGACGAGGCCGAGCGTCGGCAGCCCGCGCAGGACCGGCGTGAGCTCGGCCGTGGCCTCGAGACCGAGGGGGTCGTGCGGGCCTTCGGCGCCGCCGTAGCCGTGCAGCCGGACGAGCACCCTGCGCACAGGGCCCTCGGCGGGCTCACTGAGCCAGCCTCCGAGCTCGATCCCGTCGGTCGTGCGCAACGAGACCCGCGTGACGACCCGGCCGCCCTCGCGCGAGACCACCTCAAGGCGCTCGGGCGCAGGGTCCACGGCGAGCGCCTCGTCCCGGGCGACCTGCCAGAACGCGTCGAAGTCGTCGGGTCCGCGACGGACCTCCTCGCTCAGCGGGACGACGAGGGCAGAGTCTGCGGTCAGGTCGAGAGCGGTCGTGGCGGGGGAGGTCGTGGGCACGGGTTCTCCTGCTGGACGGGGTCGGAGGGGCGATCTCCATGCTGCCACTGAGGGCGCGAGTGGCCAGCACCGCAGCGACCAGTCTCCCGTCGCGGCCCGGCGCAGACCTCGCGAGGTACGCAGCCGAGGTGCCGTCTGCGTCGTGCGGGTCGGCGGCTCTTCGTCGCCGGCGCCGGGAGCGCCGACCCTCAGCCGCCGAAGAGGTTGAGCTGCGCCCACTGGAGCAGGATCACCGTCTTGCCGTCGACGATCTCGCCGGACTCGATCATCTCGAGCGCCCGCGCGAAGGGCAGCGCGAGCACCTCGATGTCTTCGCCTTCTTCGACAACTCCGCCGCCCTCCCCGGTCCTGGTGTCCGCCGTGAAGGGCGCCACGTAGAAGTGCAGCCGCTCGGTGACCGACCCGGGGCTCATGTAGAGGTCGAAGACGTGGGTGAGCTCGCCGACCTCGACGCCGAGCTCTTCGGCTGCCTCGCGGCGGATCGCGACGTCGGGGGCGTCGTCGTCGAGCAGCCCCGCGGCGGCCTCGACGAGCATGCCGTCGGGGTGGTCGTTGACGTAGGCGGGGTAGCGCAGCTGACGGGTGAGCAGGACGGTCTGGGCCGCGAGGTCGTAGAGCAGGATGGTCGCGCCGTTCCCGCGGTCGTAGGTCTCGCGCTGCTGCGTGGTCCACGTGCCGTCGGCCCGGCGGTAGTCGAAGGTGGTGCGGCGCAGCACGTGCCACCCGTCCGAGGTGACCTCGACGTCGCGGACCACGACGTCAGGGTTGCGGTCGAGGTCGCGGCCGACCTGGTCGAGGCCTATGCGTCCGCGCGAGTCAGGAACGTCGACGCCGGGGCGGGGGGCGGTCTGCTCTTCGAGTGTCGTCATCGCGCTAGACTACGACAGAAACGTGCAAAACTCGGAAGGAACGTGCACATGCTGGTCGCTGAACGACATGCTCTGCTGCTCGACCGCCTCGCCCGCGACGGGCGGGTCGTCGCACGCTCGCTCGCCTCCGAGCTGGGGCTCTCCGAGGACACGGTCCGCCGGGATCTGCGAGAGCTCGCGGCAGCGGGGCTGTGCCAGCGCGTGTACGGCGGCGCTGTCGCCTCGTCGCCGGCCGTCGCTGACTACACGGCCCGGACGACGGTCTCCCCCGAGAGCAAGGACCGCGTCGGCGCCCGCGCCGCACGGCTGGTCGAACCCGGAATGACCGTGATGCTCGACGGCGGGACCACGTCGCTCGCCGTCGTCCGCGCTCTGCCTGCGGACCTGCGCTGCACGGTGATCACGCACAGCCCGACCGTCGCCGTCGCGCTGCTGCCCTACGAGGGCGTGGAGGTGCTGATCCTCGGTGGGCGGCTGTTCAGGCACTCGGCCGTGACGAGCGGCGCGGCCGCCGTCGAGGCTGCTGCGGGAGTCTCGGCCGACCTCTTCCTGCTGGGCGTCACCGGGGTGCACCCCGACGAGGGGCTCACCACCGGCGACGCCGACGAGGCCGCGATGAAGCGTGCGCTGTCACGGCGCAGTGCCGAGACAGTCGCCCTCGCGAGCGAGGAGAAGATCGGGGCCGTGTCGAGATTCCGCGTGCTGCCTCTCGACGAGGTGACGACTGTCGTCGCCGACACGACTGACAGCACGGCGACAGCGCGGCTGCGGGAGCGCGGGGTGATTGTTCTGGACGCCTGAGGGTCGCCGCAGGGCGGTAACAGTCGTCAGATCGCCGACGTGGCCGTCGGCGGGGCAGCCGGTGACTTCACGGCCATGCCCAAGACCGAGCCGTCGCACTGCCCTTCGGGTCGCACTCCACGCTCATCAAGACCCAGCCGTGGATGACCGGTAAATACGCCGACGCGGTCAAGGCGTCCATAGCAGTGCACGGCCCGCAGGCCGCCACTACCATTCGCGAGGCGGAGAAGAAAGCCGCTGTCGTGGGCGCCACCGACAGTGCAGTGGAGGGGTCGTGAGTGAGTGGGGCGCGGACTACGACGACCTGCCCGCCGCCCCACCACCACCGGCCCCCGAAGCAGCAACGTCGCTCGGTAAGAGTCTGGACGGCATTGCCGATGAGCTCATCGGCCAGGCGGTCCAGGCCGCTGTACGTCAGCAGGCCGCCCAGATCGCCAAGACCACCGTCGAAGAAGCCCTGACCCTGCAGCTGCTCGAGCAGCTGCGGACCACGGCGGTGGAGACCGCTGCTCAAACGACTACCGCGGTGCCCGAGTCCTCGGCCGGCCCTGCATTTGGACCCGAGGGGGCGAGGAGGCGCCGTCGACGCTCTACTTCGAGTATGTCGATGAGTTCGTCCGTGAGTATCTCATTCACCATTACAAGCGCCCCTCTCCGACCGCGGCACATCAGCGGTGTGGGCACCGGAATGGTGGCGCTACCAAGAAGCGATCGACCGATCAGAAGATCTCTAGGCGAGCCTGGGATTTCCTACGACTGGACCCTTCGACCGGGATGAGCCTGTGGTGGCGTGACCACGCCGAACACCACATAGTCACCCTGCCCGGCCCTGGCGGACCGTTCCGCGGAGCCTCTGGCAAGAGCGACCGCGGCGAGCCGCTGCCCTACACCGCCCATCCCGCAGGCTTTTTCAGCAACATCTGCGAGGGATAGGACTTCAGACGCGCTCCACCCGCGATTGGACCAGGTCCTCCGCAGGCCGCACCAACCCCGCGACCTTCTCCTCAGTCAGACGCAGCGGGAGAAGGAGCGCGTGGCCTCTAGTGCGTTTCACCTTCTCTTCGACGGTACACCCATCGCTCGCCCGATTCGAGCTCACGCTCTACTTCTCCTGGCAGCGCGACGGCGGTGAATCGAATGTCAACAGGTGGAAGAAAATCAGCAATGACGTACGCCCCCACCTCGTCAACAATCTCCTGCTCTTCATCGCTCACAACTTCGTAAATAAACCTAGCTTCGATGAGCGGATACGACGGCTTGACCGCAATCGCACGCAGCGTCGGTGTAACCATGTCCCAGAGAGCTCGCTGAAAGGACAGCAATACCTCTATCAGAAAAGAATTTGGATCGGTTGTCACTGGGACCTCCCTGGAACTATGTGAATGCTTCCATTCGCGCGGTAGTGGAGGATCCCGACCGTGGTCGGGCTGCTCGCTCCGACCTCCGGGGCGTAGGTTCCGATGTCATAGCCGAA
Organism: Sanguibacter biliveldensis; assembly: GCF_033798665.1. Taxonomy (NCBI): domain Bacteria; kingdom Bacillati; phylum Actinomycetota; class Actinomycetes; order Micrococcales; family Sanguibacteraceae; genus Sanguibacter; species Sanguibacter biliveldensis. The sequence continues at coordinate 135,890 of NZ_CP138359.1, read as the reverse complement.
GTCTATACGCTCCCTGAATCCTGCGTATCCTCTCGGAACATTTCCCACGGGCGTTCCAGTGCCAGCGCGCTGAAGGAGAAGCTCTGGATTGGCCGTGAGGGTGCTGCGCCCCGGCATGTAGCTTCGATGACCAGGGATGTGTTTTTCCTGTTGACCCCAGTGCACCGTCGGCGGTCCGGCGATGGGCCTCGAGCCTCCGGCTGGCGCCGGGGCGGGAGCAGGGACCTTATTGCCGGTCTTGGGTATTTTAGCCAGTGTCGTGCCGGCCCGGGCGGTCCCGGTCCCCAAACTGGCTGCTCCGGCGAGGCCTAGAGTCGCGTGGGTGGCACTCCTCCCAGCTTCGGTGAAGCAGCCTGCGTTCGCCGCGTCGGAAGCTGCGGCACCGTCCATGAGGACGTGGTACATCGGGTTGTAGAACATGCCGGCCTGGTAAAGCCCACCTTCGGCCATGTCCGCATTCCACTGATCCTTGATGCCTTGGACTGTCTGCCTGGGGTGCCGGACCGTCTGCCACGCACCGGTGGCCGTGTCCGCGATTCCCTGGCCAATCCCCTTGGTGCTGTCTACCCAGAGTGTCTTGTACTCGTCCCAGCTAGGGAGGTCAGGCCATCCCCACTGGCCGGTGACATCTGTGAAAACGAGGGGGTTGTTGAAGGAGTAGGCGTGGCCATTGTCGGCGGGGTCGCCGTTGGCGGCTCGCATCGGGTCGGCGCTGAGGAACTGGCCGGTACGTGGGTCGTAGTCACAGGCTCGCATGTCGTATAGGCCGGTGAGGCCGTCTTGGTACTGGCCATCGAAGGCGATCGTCGGGGAAGAGGTCATGGGATCGAGGACACGGCCGAACAGGTCGGGGTCCCAAGCCTCTAGCAGAGTCGTTCCATCGGCTTTGGCTTCGGCGACGACGTTGCCGAACGGGTCGGCAAGCAGCCAGGACGTGAGTCCGTTGGAATCCGCTGACGCGAGGAGCCCTCCGGTTGCAGAGGTGGGATCGGACAACCATGCGGTGGTGAGGTTGCCGTTCGCGTCGTACTCGCCGTTGCGAACGGGCACTTCTCCGGTGGTGGCCCAGGTCCACGAGGTATCCAGGACACCGTCGATTGTGCGGGCGGTTCGGTTTCCGTTCGGGTCGTAGCCATACTGCAGTTCACGGTCGTCTTCGAGCTCCACCTGGGCGAGCCGGCCGTCGGGGCTGAACGAGTACGACCGTGCACCGTCGGGCGTGGCACTGGTCTCGAGGCTGCCGTCAATGCTCCAAGTGTTCGACAGAGACGGGACGTCATCCGTGGTGACTGTGAGCAGCTGGTTCGCGGCGTCGTAGGCGTAGGCATCGAGTGACGGCTGTGCGCCCGAGTCGGTGACGATGGTGCGCGAGGAGCGGTTCCCGAGGGCGTCATACGCGTAGGTGTTTTGATGCGAGGTGCCATCGCACGGACCTGAGTCCGTGTCGCACTCGTTCGTCACTCGTCCGGCAAGGTCATAGGTGTACGTCGTTGCGGTGGGCGCGAGGGGATCGAGTCCGTTGCGGTCGTCGGTGACGCTCACTGGGAAGCCGCGGCCGTCACGGTCGACCTGGTACGACGTGAGCACTGTCGAGCCGACCGAGTCTGATTGGGCCGTCAGGCGACCTGCCCGGTCGTAGGCGTAGGTTGTCGTAGCCGGGACGAGCGAATTCCTCGACACTGCGGTCGGTCTACCGGAGGCGTCGTACTCGAATGACACGTCAGAATCCGGTCCGGTGCCCTCCGCTGTGGCCTTTGAGACGCGACCCGCCGGATTGTAGTAGTAGAAGGCACTACTTCCCGTCGACTGGGCTGCACTTTCGAGGCGACCACCGCCGGTGTAGGTATACGTCGTCGACATGGGCGTGGTCGCCTGGGAGTCGACGGTCACGGTGCGTCCGAGGCCGTCGTAGCCGTAGGTCGTTGATGTGGCGGCGATGCCGTCATCGGCCCGGGTTGCGGTGAGGAGGCGCCCGGCGGGGGAGTAGGTGTAGGCCACCGCCGGGGAGGTGTCGCTGTAGGTGATGGAGCTCTTGCGGCCGGCGGTGTCATAGCCGAAAGACGTAGTCACGCCAGAGGGAGCGGTTGAGGAGACCAATCGCCCAGCAGAGTCGTAGGCAGCTGCGGTCGTACGCGCGAGAGGGTCGGTCTGGGTGAGGAGATTCCCTGACAGGTCGTAGGTGTACTGGGTGGTGTTGCCCAATGCGTTGGTCACTGCGGTGAGGTTGCTCGCAAGGTCATAGGTGAAGTGGGTCTCAGCGTTCATCTGGTCGATCGCTGTGACCACGTTGCCGGCCGGGTCGTAGACCTTCGTGACGGTGCCGCCTGCTGGGTCGGTGACGGTGGTCGGCCGCCCCAGTGCGTCGTATGCGGTGGATGAGATGTTTCCCAGGGCATCAGTGGTGGTGGTCAGCTGGCCGTCGGCGTTATAGGCGAACGTCGTGGTGAAGTCGCCAGGATCGGCGCCGTCGATGTTTCCGCGCGGGTCCACGACAGAGATCCTGCGGCCGTCGAGGTCGTAAGTCATCGTCTGGCGCTCGCTCGCACGGTCGTAGGACGCGCTCTGGGTCTCCACCGCAACCAGCTGGTCAGCCGCGTCGTACACGTAGCTCGTGAAGACACCGTCACCGTCTCCCCGCCACAGAAGCTGCCCCGTCCCCGAGAACCAGCTCGGCGTTCTTCCGGCGGTCCCGGTCTGCGTGACCACGTTGCCGCGGCCGTCATACTCGTACTGCTCGACCACACCGTCGGGATCCACCATCTCGGTGACGCGTCCTGAGGTGTCGTACGAGAAGGACGACACTCCGCCGCCCGGATCAGTCTGGGTGGCGACGCGCCCTTGCGCGTCGTAGGTCATGGTTGTCTTGCCGCCCGTCGCGTCAAGGGTGCTGATAGGTCGCCCCGCGGAGTCGTACTCGTACTCGGTCACACCCCCCAGTGGATTCGTCTGGGCGATAACCCGACCGGCCTCGTCGTACTCGCTGGTGGTCGTAGCACCGGAGGACGTTTGCGTGCTGATGACGCGGCCCGCCGCGTCATAGGTGTACTCCGTCCACCGGCCCGCGCTGTCTTCTTGACGGTTCAAGCGACCCGCAGCGTCGTACTCGGACTCCCAGACCCCGCCGACCGCGTCCGTCTGGGTCAGCTGGCGACCAGCAGTGTCGTAGGTGTACGACGTAACTGCGCCCATGGGGCTCGTTACCGACGTCCTTCGGTGCGCACCGTCGTAGGTATATGCAGTTACAGCACCGGACGGGTTGGTGACGCTCACGAGGTCACCCACAGTGCTGTAGGCATACGTGGTCGTGCGGCCCAGCCCGTCGGTGGATGTTGCGAGCAGCCCACCTACGCCACCATCGGCCGCGGTGGTGTAGGTGAATGTGCTCTCGGTCGTGTCTGTAGTCAGGCGCACCATCTGCGCGGCAGAGTCGTACTCGTAGTGCTCGCAGAAGGAGTCGGCGTCGCAATACGACGTCAAAAGGTCGTTGTCGTCGTACTCCCATCGCTCAGTCAGGAAGGCCGGTGCTGGCCCCACGCGCTGTACGAGACGGTCGCGATCGTCGTAGTCCTCGCGGACGTAGTCATCCGACGGTTGAACGAAAGCCGAGGCGTTGTTGTCACCGTCGTAGAGGATCTCTGTCGACACCCCGGCGCCGTCGATCTGCTCAACCAGGTTGAGGCCGCTGTAGACGTCCTGGCGCGTGACGCCCGTAGGGTCGGTGACAGTGGCTGTCTGAGCTGTCTCGTCCCAGGTGAAGGTGGTCACGCCGCCGGTCTGGTCCGTCTGGCTCGTGATCCGACCTGTCGCCGCGTCATACGTGTTCTGGGCGCGAACGTTGCCGAGCGGGTCAAGGATCTGGGAGATTCCGCCGGTGGCCGAGTCGTACGCGAAGGTTGTCGTCGCACCGGCGATGTCCTTTACGGTCGTGAGTCGGCGCGAGCCAGCGGTATCGGTGTATCCGTACTCGACGCGGCGACCGTCGCTCGAGTCGACCGAAACCAACCGAGCGTCGCCGCCAGTCGCGTCCCATCCCAAGGTCGCGGTCTGGCCGAGGGAATCGGTGATCTGAGTAAGGGTGCCGGCGGTGTAGGCGAAAGAGAGCCCCTTACCGTAACGATCCGCGGAGGTGACCAGCTGACCGGCAGCATCGAAAGTGAGGGTCTCGCCGTTGAGGTTCCGCAGGACCCGGCTCCCGCCATCGCCATCCGTGAGGTCCGCCGAGATCGCGGGGTCGAGCGGCGCATACTCGCCTCCCACCAGGGGTGCGAACCGCATCTGGGTGCCAGAGCCGTCCCGGAAGACGAGGTTGTTCTCGTCGTCGGGCGTCAGAGTCATACCGTAGGCGAATGACCAACCGGGCCCGAACGGACCGGACGCCGGGTCCAGGCTGTTGTAGGTCCGCTGGATGTCGATTTGCTGGCCGACGCTTCTGATGAGGAGGTCGTCGTACTGCTCGACCATTGAACCTGTCGCCGTGTTGATGGGGTCCGCTGCCAGAGCCTGATTGCCCGTCGAGGTCCCTCCCCAACAGTCGCATCCAAAGGTCTGCTCAAGCCGGAGCGGGCGGGGAACTGGATACCTCTCGTAGACCAGCCGAAGGCCTGGAGGAGAAATGTATGCTCCATAGTCAGGGCCATCGGGATCGACCTCATATTCGGTGTAGGAGCGCTTCTCGTGCCCGATAGCGAAACCGACGAAGGTGCCCGTCGGACCCTCTCCCGCGACAGCCGCCTGGACAGAGTCGGTGACGTCCGACCACCAGGGGTCGTAGTGGTTCACTGCCCCGCGCGAGCCTATGAGGTAGGGAGCTTCGGTGTACTTCGGGGCACCGCAGCGCGCTGCCGCCAGATCTGCCCCGGTGCTCGATGAATCGATGCGCGCGCACAGATCGTGTGTCTCCGGCGCGCGCCAGTAGTCGTTCCCAATTACCGTCACGTCGGAGACCTGGCGACCGACAAGACTGCTCATATCCGCGCCGACGTACGTCAGGTAGTAGCCCAGGTCAGTTGGTGAATCCTCCCACTCCTGTGGATCCCCGATGATCGTCGAGCCGTCGACCGGGCCCGCCAGCAGGCACGGTCCACCGCCACAGGTCGTGGCGCCGATCGGCGCGAACGCCACCTCGAGTTCGAACTCGTCTGTCCAGGTCTCGTCCACCCATACGATTGCGGGGTCAAGTACCACCGGGAACTGTGCGGTCGCGGCCCAGGTTGGGTCGAGTGACAGGTCAATCGTGTACCCGCCGTCGATCGTCTCCACGATCTGATGGGCGCTTCCGGCGATGCCAGTACCGCCGTCCGCGCCGACCGACCACGCTGCGGGAGCCGGCAGGCTCAGCGACGACTCGAACGCCACGTTCGAGGCGAACGACCAGGACTCGTCCTCGCCAGCGACCGGCGCGCCCAGCACGCCGGCGGTGTCGGTGATGACGAACTCGAATGACTGTTGCACGGAAGAGTCCGCAAGGATGAAACGCTTCCCAAGACGCCCTCCCTCAGTCCTCAGCTCCAGATCAACCCCCGGGTATAGGCCGGTGTAGACCACGGCCCCGTCAGCTCCGAGGGTCGGCGCGGAGACCTGGGCGCCAGGCAGCGAGAAGACGATCTCGCCACCCAAGCCATCGACCGTCACGAGGCGCTCGGCCGTCGTGCCGAAGTGGACAGGATTGACCAGCCCGAGGGCCTCGAAGGCCCACTCGCCCGTGCCAGCGGTGATTGTCGGGTCGACGGACTCCCACCCATCGGCAGACCGTTTGAAGGCGGGCTGGGCGAACACCTCCATCGTCGTGGACTCACCATCACTGGTGGTGTGTGTGCTCGGCGTCCACGACTCCATGGAGAGCGCCTCGGGCACCTGAGGAGTCGTCGGGTCTGGCGGCTGGGGCTGCGCAGGCGCGGCATGCGGCGCAGGTGATGCTGGGGCTGTTTGCGCTTGAGCGGGTGCGACCAGAGAAGAACCCAGAACCGACAACGCAGCCGCACACGCAGCTACGCGCAATCTCGCTGTCCGAAAACGCCGACCCGCGTGAAACGACATGAAGTCTCCCCCTGGACACCGGTACCACATCCTTATCCGGACACATCGGCATTGATCGCTGGAAACTTGAGCTTCAAGCGTTCAGCACCTGACGCACACAGCTGACACCTGCTTCCACGATCGCCTCACGCTGGAAGTCCTGGTCGAACCTCGCCGCGGGCCAGGATCGTCCTCCTCGTTCGGACGGGCCCGAGGGGAGAGGTGAATGGGGGTCCCGTCGTGCCCCTGAGGTCGGGTGGAGCGGCGAAGCGATTGGGCTCAGACCGTCCACAGGTGCGCGAGAGGCATACCCAGCCCACGGGTGGCCTCTGGTCCCACCCTTCCAATGCTCCAGCGACCTCGCACCGCTGGGCGCCCTCGCGTACGCCAGAGGAGGCACCAACGACTCTCTGCTGTGTCAGCACCCGCCCCTGCCCACGTGTGGACGGCTTGAGGTAGATCCTTCGGGTTCATCCCGACCAAACGTGGACAGCGGGACCCACCAGGCCCGCCCGCACACGGGACGCACCCTCACCATCCGCGTGTCTCTCGCGTCGGAGGGAGTGCGTCCTGTGCACGGCCTCCAACACCTGAACTCATCTCACAACCAAGACCCGCAAAGCCCCCAGCACAACGCCGCCCGCGCGAGCTCGACCGGGCCTGATTTGCACTGATGTTCCGGCTTCGGAACATCAGTGCCAACCGCTCGCTGGCGGGTACAGATCCGTTCGCAAGTTCGTGCGCTCTAGGGCCCGCAGCACGCAGCCGGCCGCCGACCATGTGGACGATCAAGTGCTGTTGCCGTGCTGGTCATCAAGGCGACGCGCTGACCCTCGCCACCTGCTGGACGGCGGTGCCCCGCCCCGGGGCGTGACTGCCGACCCTGCCGCGGTCAGCCCTGGGACGGTCCGAGCACCATCGCCGACCACGCGCCGTCTCGGTCGGCACCCGAGACGCTGAAGCCGACTCCCGTCACACCATCGGCCTCGAGGGCGAGCTCGGTGTCCTCCCCGCACGGCAGAGCCCGGAACGTCGTCGCCGTCGTCTCAGTGCCTGCCCCGTCGGAGGTGGTCGACAGGTGGACCGTCAGGTCCACAGTGCTCTCGCCGAAACAGGATGCGAGAACACCCCGGACAGCAACCTGTCCTTGACCGAGCTCCACGGCGACCGACTGCTGCGCCGCCTGCTCGTCGTCGAGCTCCTCGGTGGGGACGACGACCCCGGACGCCGACCCGAGGCTGTCCTCTGTGACCACCCCGGCGAAGGGCCGGTTCATCCATTCCTGGATCTCCTCCGAAGGTCCCCCTACGGGCGTCTCCTCGGAGGTCGCCCCGTCGGACGACGAGCACGCGCCGAGGATGAAGGCGACGGCAAGGACTGGAGCCCATCGGACGACAGTGCTGGTCGAGATCATCCGAGGAGCCTAGCTCCGCGGGGGTGTCCGAGGACACCATCACACGCACGGCCCTCACGACCCCAGCGGTAGGAGCCAGCGCTCCCTCTCCCCGCGTGCCCTGCCCAGTCCACGCCCACAGGACGACTCAGCCCGATCAGCCCAACCCTGCCGCACAGACCAGCAAGCACCTCACCCCAGCGCCAGCGTCGACCCCTTCCACGTCCTGCGGAACCACCGGTCGTGCGACGCCACGACGATCGTCCCCAACGCCGTCTTCACGGCCTCGCCGAGCTCTTCGGCGAGGCTGAGCGAGATGTGGTTGGTCGGCTCGTCGAGCAGCAGCACCTCGGGCGCCTGGGCGACGAGCATCCCGAGGACCACGCGCCGGCGCTGACCCGTGCTCAGCTCGCGCAGCGGTCTGTCGAGGTCGTGGCGTCCGACGAGGCCGAAGTCCGCGAGGGCCTCGGAGGCGCCGAGCAGCGTGAAGAGCTCGCGCGGAGAGCGGACGTCGTCCTGCAGGTAGATGTCCTGCTCGAGCAGGCCCACCCCGACACCGGGGGCCTGGGTGACGGTCCCGCTCGCAGGCACCACGTCACCCGCGAGGACCGAGAGCAGGGTCGACTTGCCGGAGCCGTTGGGGCCCGTGACGAGCAGCTTCGTCCCGGCGACGAGGTCGAGCGACGCGATCTCGAGCCGTCCGGGAACCACTACATCGCGCAGCGACATCACGACGCCGCGCCCTCCCTCTGCTGCCATGCCGTAGCTGCTGGGGCTGAAGACGAGCAGGCGTGGCGGGCGCCGGACCTGAGCGGCGCTCAGCGTGTCGATGCGCTGCTGCACGTTCCGAACGCGCCGTGACACCTGCGACTGGACCCTGTCACCGCGTCGGCCGTAGGCCATCTTGTTGTTGTCGGTCGCGTCGCGTGAGTGCGAGACCTTCCGGGCCGTCGTCCCGATCGACTCGCGCAGGTCGGCGAGCTCCTCCTGCTCCTGCGCGTACTGGCGCTCCCACGCAGCCCGCTCGTCACGCTTGGCCTTGCGGTACTCGCTGTACGCACCGCCGTAGAGCGTCCCGCTCGTGCCCTCTGCGGTCGGGTCGAGGTCGAAGATCTCCGTGCAGACCTCGTCGAGGAAGTCGCGGTCGTGGCTCGCGAGGACCACGGCTCCGGGGATCGCGGCGACGGCCGAGGCGAGGAACTTGGCCGCGTCGTCGTCGAGGTGGTTGGTCGGCTCGTCGAGCAGGAGCGCGGCGGGCTGACGGATGAGCAGGGCCGCGAGGCCGAGCCGTGTCCGCTCGCCACCGGACATCTGGGCGACGGTCCGCCCGCGGACGTGCTCGATGCCCAGGCCCGCGAGGGTGATCTCGGCTCGGCGGTCGGCGTCCCAGACCTCGGCGGCGTCACTGCGCGCGAGGGCCGTCGCGTAGGCGGCCTCGGCCTGCTCCCGCGCCTCGCGAACGAGGGTGCGGGAGTCCACGGTGTCGCCGTCGCTTCCTGCACCTCCGGTGCTCGCTCCCCCGTCGGTGCCGTCGTCGACGACCGACGGCAGCGCCGCGAGCGCGGCGGCGGCCGACGCGAGGTCAGCCTCGACCGCTCGGACCTCCGCGAGGGCGTCCGCGACGACCTGCTCGACCGTCGCGGTCAGCGGGTACGGGGTCTCCTGGTGGAGGAAGCCGAGGTCGTCGGGGCGGACGACCGAGCCACGGTCGGGCTCCTGCTGCCCGGCGAGGAGGCGGAGCAGCGTCGACTTGCCGACGCCGTTCTCGCCGACGAGCCCGACCCTGTGGCCGGGTGGGACGTCGAGGTCGACGCCGTCGAGGACTGTGCGGTCGCCGTAGGCGAAGGTCACGTCGAGGGCGCGCAGCGCGACGGCGCCGGGCTCACCCTCGGCGAGAGCTGCCGCGTCGGCTGCGGCGGTGAGGTCGTGCTGAGGACTCGGGGTGCTGTGCTGGTGGATCATGGAGCTCCTACCCGCTGCGCGGTGCTCGTCCGTGCTCGTCTGTCCTCGTCGGGCGCTCGTCGACCACGGTCGGGAGGCTCAGCAGGGGTCGGCACGTGTCGGCACTGCGGTCGGGTGCGTCGGTCGGACTGGTCCGGGGCGGCTCACATCCACATGCGACCAGTCTGCCCTGCCGGGCGGGCGGTCCGCGACGTGATTGATCGCCGGGGCGCGGTCCCCGACCGGTCCCGCGAGCGCGCGCACGGGTCGTCAGCAGAGCAGGACCGAAGGCGGAGCGGGGACGGAGCAGAGCGGGCGGGACCAGGTGTGGTCGGTCGCAGAGACACAGATCACCCGAGATTCAATCGGATTCAACTAACGCTCGGCCTCGCGCGTCCCGATGAACCTCGTGGACGGGCGCCCGGACCGCGGCCCCTGCTCTCCCCCACCACCTCGCAAGGACGTTCATCGTGACCACAGTCGACCAGACCCTCCAGGCCGCCCTCGGGATCGACGGCGCGCTCGCCACAGCGCTCGTCGACTACGAGAGCGGCATGTCCCTCGGCCAGGCCGGCTCGGGCATCGACCTCGACATCGCCGCCGCCGGCAACACCGACGTCGTGCGCGCCAAGATCCGCACCATGCAGCACCTCGGCCTCAGCGGGAAGATCGAGGACATCCTCATCACCCTCGACACCCAGATCCACCTCATCCGCCTGCTGCAGAGCCAGTCCGGCAGCGGCCTGTTCCTCTACCTGGTGCTCGACAAGTCGCGCTCCAACCTCGCGATGGCCCGCCGCCAGCTGCTCAACCTCGAGCGCGACCTCGACATCTGAAGTCCCGTCGACCCACGCCCGACCCTGGGACGGACCGGCCCACGGCCGGCCGCCTCCCGCTCCCCCGACGGACCGAGGACCTGACGTGACCGCGAGCGCCCCGACCAAGATCGTCGTCACCGGACCCTTCGGTGCCGGCAAGACGACTTTCGTGTCGACCCTGTCCCAGGACCCGGTGGTCTCGACCGAGCGGGCGGTGAGTGACGCGACGGTCGCGGTCAAGACGTCGACGACCGTCGCGATGGACCACGGCGGCCTGCACGTGACGCCGCCGCCGGGGGCCTCGTGGGGCGCGCACCGCGTCGGGCTCTTCGGCACCCCCGGGCAGCAGCGCTTCTCCTTCATGTGGACGATGCTGGCCCGCGACATGGACGGGTACGTCGTCCTCGTCGACGCGAGCCGCAGCGAGAGCGTCGCCCAGGCGCGGGACATCGTCGCGGCCTTCGCAGACCTCGCCCCCTACGTCCCGCGCCTCGTGCTGGTGAGCCGCTGGGCCGACCCTGCGGGGACACGCGCCGAGCTGGCCGCGGCGCTCGGCACGCCGGTCCAGTCCCTCATGCCCTGCGACCCGCGCGACCTCGCCGACGCGACAGCCGCGCTCCACGTGCTCCTCGACGGGGTGCAGACCCTCTCCGGACGAAAGAAGCAGCAGACCCCATGATCGTCAGACAGCACGCGCTCGGCGTCGCCGCCACGCTCCGCAGCGAGATCCCCGGCATCCGCCGTGTCCTCGTGGCGCGGACCGACGGCCTGCCCTTCTACGACGACGGTGATCCTGCGCTGCACGACAGCTCGGCCGCCGTGGTCGCGACGGTCCTGGGGATCGCCCAGCAGTCCGGCATGGCCTTCGGGCTCGAGGGCCTCGAGATGACCACGGTGCGCGGGCCTGCGGGGTCGATGGTCGTGTACGCGGTCGACGACCACCACCTGCTCGCCGTCGTGACCGAGCCGAAGGTCAACCTCGTGCTGCTCGACAGGGTGGTGCTCCGGCTGATCGCCGGGATGGTCGGCGCGGGGCCGCAGGGGGCTGGGTCTCGGGGGTCCGGGTCTCAGGGTGCCGGGTCTCTGGGTGCCGTTCTCCCACGGCAGGCGGCGCACGCGCTCTGACGCCGCAGTCCGGCGACGGAGGCGCGGGTACCGGCCGTCGTGCTGAGCACGCCCGACGACCGGCCGGTGCGGGACGCTCGCCGACTCCGCTGTGCGGGACGTTCGCCGAACCCTCACCGACTACCGACCGGTCGTCCCCCGACCGGGGTCACGTGTCGGTCACACTTGAGCCATGCTCCGATTCAAGCGCCCCACCCGTGCAGCCGTCGCAGCCCTCGGGCTGACCACAGCGCTGACCCTGTCTGCGTGCTCCGACCTCCCCGAGGTCAACATCACGACGGAGCAGCTCACGCAGTTCGTCGACGACGCCAAGGCGCAGGTGCAGACGATCGCCGCCGACGCGAAGACCATCGGCGCCAGCATCGGCGACCTGCCCGAGTCGGTCCGCTCGACCGCCCAGGACGCCATCACCTCCGCGCAGTCCGCCGCAGGCAAGGCCACAGGCGCCCTGGAGGACGCCCAGGCCGAGGGCAGCGACGCGCGCCAGAAGCTCGACGAGGCGAAGACAGCCCTCGACGACGCGACCACCAAGCTCACCGAGCTCAAGGACGCCGCGGGCGAGAACATCACCCCCGAGGTCCAGACGGCCATCGACGGTCTGCAGACCGAGGTCGACAGCCTCAAGGAGAAGGTCGCCGACGCGACAGCCTGACCCGAGGTGGGTCAGGCCGGGTCGGTGACGTCGGCGACCTGGGCACCGAGGGCCTCGGCGGCGGCGCGCCCGTCGACGGTGATGCCGACGCCGTGGGTCCCGGACCCGAGCGACACCGGGCCGACGACCCGCTCGTCGGCGACGACGGGCCACGGGTGCGTCGACCCGAAGGGTGTGATGGTCCCGCGCTCGTAGCCGGTGACGGCCTTGGCGACCGAGGCGTCGGGCATGGACATCCGCTGGACGCCGAGCAGCGCGCGGAGCTTGGGCCACGAGATGGTGCGGTCGCCGGGGACCAGCACGAAGAGGTAGTCGTCCTCGGCCCGTCGGACCACGAGGGTCTTGACGATCCCGGCCGGCTCGACGCCCAGCGCCGCGGCGGCCTCGGCGAGCGAGGACACCTTCCCGATCGTACGGACGGTGTGCTCCAGCCCAGCAGCCTCGAGGGCCGCGACAGCGCGCTCAGCAGTCATCTCTCCACCCTACGACCCGGGACAGGACCCAGCCTTCCGCACTGCCCGACTCCGCGCAGGGCCCAGCGTTCAGTCTTGCCGGACCTCGGGCACGACACGGTGCGTCGTCCTAGCATCAGAAGACCAGCCCGTACCGCGGCTGGTGCCCCGACCCCCGGACCGCCGTGATCGCCCCCTCCTCCCCACAGCAGGCAACGCCGTGAACCGTCATGACGCCCCCGTGCCGCCCCTGCCCGCCCGGACCGAGGCCAGGCTCCGCGCTGCGCAGGTCACCGCGCCACCCGGGCTGGCCGTTGACGCGGTCCCTCCACCCGGGTTCCGTCGCTTCTCGCACGCGGTCACCCTCGGCCGCCGCGACCTCGACGCCGCCGCAGCCGAGCTGTTCTCCTGGCAGGTGCAGCGCCGTGCGGGTCTGCGCGTGCAGTCGTCCGACGCCGTGCTCGTCGTCGGGACCGTCGTCCTCCTGCACCTGGGCCTCGGCAGGGCTGCGGTCCGGATCCCGTGCCGGGTGGTCGAGGTCGTCGACGAGCCAGGCCTGAAGAGCTTCACCTACGCGACGCTCCCCGAGCACCCGGAGCGCGGTCTGGAGAAGTTCGCGCTGTCGTCCACCGACGACGGTCGGGTGAGGTTCACGGTCTCGGCCGTCTCGCAGCCTGCGACCCGGCTGGCGAGGATGGGCGGGCCGCTCACCCGCGCCGCCCAAGACTTCATGACCCGTCGCTACCTCGCAGCGCTCCGCACCTGACCTTCGTCGGGGTCGCTCTGATCCCTCAGAACGGCACGCCGCATCGCAGCGCCACGTTGGCCCAGGCCGTCGCCTCACCCGTGCGGACGACGAGCGCGGCGCCGGGCAAGAGAGCCTTGAGGTCCTCGTGCGGGACGAGCTGCGGGTTCAGGCCGCGCTCCTCCAACCAGTCGGTCACGACAGTCCCGGCCGACTCGCTCGCCGCGACGGACCCCTCGACGACGATCTCGTCGAGCACGGCGTCGAGCACCTGAACGAAGCTCGGCACCCCGGCGACGACAGTGACGTCGACGACCCGCGCACCCGGTGGGATCGGCGTCCCGCAGTCGACGACGAGCACGAGGTGCCCGTGGCCGAGACGCGCGACACCAGCGGCGAGGTCGGGGTTCAGCAGCCCGGTGCGCTTCACCGTCGGTCGTCCTTCGGCTCGTGGTGGTCGGCTCCCGCGCGGGTCGCACCCACGGCTGCCTGCGCCGCGGAGGTCGCGGCGGACGCTGCACGGGCTGCGCACTGCGCAATGGTCTCGGGCAACGGGTCGCCGGCCCAGGGGTAGGACGGCTGCGCACCGCTCCCCCGGACGGCGTACGCGCCGACACGGGCAGCGAGCCGGGCGGCCTCGACGAGGCCGTCACCCTCGGAGAGCCTGTAGGCGAGCGCACCGACGAAGGCGTCTCCTGCGCCGGTCGTGTCGACGGCCTCGACTCGCGGAGACGGGACGAGGGTGGTCCCCGACCCGTCCACGACGAGCGCGCCACGAGCCCCGACAGTCAGGACGACCGACGGCACGCCATGGGCGAGCAGCGCGTCGACGACACGCTGCTCGTCGTCCGCCGTGCCACGGTCGGTCTCGACCGCGGTGTCCTCAGGCTCGGTCTCCTCGGGCGCGCTGCCCGTGGTCGCCTTGCCCGTGGTTGAGCTGCCTGTGGCCACGCCGTCCGGGACCTCTGCCCCAGACGAGGGCGTACCCGAGGAAGCCGCCTCGACCGGACCGGACGACGCGTCGAGCATCGCGAGCACCAGGGCAGCCTCGTGCTCGTTGACGACGAGCGGGTCGGCCGCCAGGAGCACCTCGCGGTCCACGTCGACGACCGGCGCGAGGTTCACGACGAGACGCCCCTGGGTGTGCCGGGCTGCGGCCTCGATGCCCGTCCGCGGGATCTCCCCCTGGACGACCACGACGGCCGCCCCGCCGACGAGCTCGGCGTAGGCGTCGACGACCACGTCGTCCACGGATGCGTTGGCACCCGGGATCACGACGATGGCGTTCTCCCCGTCTGCCGAGACCGTCACCTGCGCGACGCCTGTGGACCCCTCGACCGCCGTCACGGCCCCGAGGTCGACCCCGGCGGCCTGCAGGCCGGCCAGCGCCGGCTCGGCGAACTGGTCGGAGCCGACGGCGCCGACGAGGGCGGTCTGCGCGCCCAGCTGAGCGGCTGCGACAGCCTGGTTGGCGCCCTTGCCGCCGGGCAGCACGTCGAGGGTGCGCCCGAGGACGGTCTCACCGGGGCGCGGGTGCTGGTCGACCGTGGTGAGCAGGTCGGCGTTGACCGACCCGACGACCACCACACCGGTCCGGCCGTGCGCTGCGGGTGGTCCCCCGGCCACCTCGGGCCGGGGGACGGTGCGGGTGTGCTGGTTCACGACTGGTAGTCCCCCACGTTGTCCTTCGTCACGGTCTCGACGGCCACGGGGACCTCGCTGTCGACAGTCTCCCCTGCGAGGACGTCGGCCATGAGCTCGACGGACTGGCGACCGAGCTCGCGGGGCTGCTGCGCGATCGTCGCCTCGAGGGTCCCGGACTCGACGGCTGCGAGGCCGTCGTCGGTGCCGTCGAAGCCGACCACGTGGACGTCGTCACCGGCGCGTGCGCCGAGCGCCTGGATGGCACCGAGGGCCATCTCGTCGTTCTCGGCGAAGATGCCGACCACGTCGGGGTTGGCCTGGAGCAGGTTGGTCGCGACGTCGAGGGCCTGCGCCCTGTCGAAGTTCGCGGTCTGCATGGCGACGACCTCGATGCCCGGGTAGGCAGCGATGCCCTCGGTGAAGCCCGCACCGCGGTCGCGGCTGGCGGAGGTGCCCGGCTGGCCCTGGAGCACGATGACCTTGCCCTGCTCGCCGATGGCCTTGGCCAGGGCGTCGGCGGCCTGGCTGCCACCGGCGACGTTGTCGCTCGAGACGAGCGAGGTGATCTCGGCGCCGTTGACCGTCCTGTCGACACCGATGACGGGCAGGTCGCCCGACAGTGCCGGGGCGACGGCAGCCGCCGCGGCGTCGGAGTCGACGGCATTGATGAGCAGCCCCTCGGTGCCCGAGGACACCGCCGAGGCGATCTGGTCGGTCTGGGCTGTCGAGTCGTTCTGGGCGTCGACGACGGTGAGGTCGATGCCGAGCTCGTCGGCCGCCTCCTGGGCGCCGTCGCGGACGTCGACGAAGAACGGGTTGTTGAGGGTCGACAGCGACAGGGTCACGGACTTCCCGGACCCTTCGCCAGAGCCGCCGCCGTCGGTGTCGCCGCGGCCGCAGGCTGCGGTGCCGCCGAGGACGAGGGAGGTGGTCAGGACTACGGCGGCGAGGCGGCCGCGGGTGGTGAACGTCATCGTTCGCTCCTTGAGGTGGGGGTGGGGAACTGCGGAGGGATGTGGGAACTGGAGAGATGGGTGGCGGCGGAGGGCGCGGAGGCGTCCCGGCCCGAGGCCCGGACGGTCAGCTGCGGGTGCCGCGGCGGCGCAGCACGTCGACGAAGACGGCGAGCGCGATGACCAGTCCGATGACGACCTGCTGCCAGAAGGACGAGACGCCCAGGACGTTGAGGCCGTTGCGGATGACGGCGAGGATCAGGGCCCCGACGAGGGTCCCTGAGGCCCGCCCGACACCGCCGGAGAGCGACGCCCCGCCGATGACGACAGCGGCGATCGCGTCGAGCTCGTAGCCCGAGGCGGCCTGCGGCTGCGCGGAGTCGAGGCGCCCGGCGATGAGCATCCCAGCGAGGGCCGCGAACAGCCCGGACAGGGCGAAGACGGTGACCAGGACGCGCTTGACCGGGATGCCGGACAGGCGCGCGGCCTCTTCGTTGCCGCCGACCGCGTACATCGAGCGACCGATGACCGTCCTGTTGAGGATCACGGCCGTGACGATGCCCGCGACGGCCAGCACGATGATCGGCACGGGGACGCCCAGGACGTCGCTGCCGAGCCAGGAGACGGCGGGCGAGGTGCGGATGGGGCGCCCGTCCGAGATCACGAGGGTGAGACCCCGGGCCACCGACAGCATGGCGAGGGTCGCGATGAAGGCCGGGAGCCTGCCGTAGGCGACCGCGAAGCCGGAGACCGCACCGGCCACCAGACCCGTGAGCAGCCCGCCGACGAGGGCGAGCCAGCCGGGGAGGTCGGCCGTGGCGAACATCCAGGCCGACAGCATCCCGGAGAGCGCGGCGACCGAGCCGACCGACAGGTCGATGCCCCCGGCCACGATGACGAAGGTCATGCCGAAGGCCATCACCGCGATGGTCGAGGCCTGCACGCCGACGTTGAGCAGGTTGCCGTAGGTGAGGAAGTTCGGCGTGAGGATGAACAGGACGAGGCAGAGGACGAGCAGCCCGATGAAGGGCAGCAGCGTCGTGGCCAGCTGGCCGGAGAGGCCGGGCAGCCGCAGCCGCCGCTCCTGGGTCGAGGGCTTGGTGGGGGCGATGGTGCTCGAGCCGCTCATGAGGGGCTCCCTTCGGGTCCGTGGGAGGGGGCGACGTGGTCGTCGTCGTCCGCGTGCTTGACGGCCAGGGCCATCACCTGGTCCTGGGTGGCGGTCGAGGCGGGCAGCTCGCCGGTGAGCCGGCCGCCGCTCATCACCAGGACCCTGTCGCTGACGCCGAGCACCTCGGGGAGGTCGCTCGACACCAGCAGGACGGCGCCGCCCGCAGCGGCGACGGCGTTGATGAGCTCGTAGATCTCGACGCGGGCACCGACGTCGACGCCGCGGGTGGGCTCGTCGAGCAGCAGCACCCGCGAGCCGGCGAGCACCCAGCGGCCGAAGACGATCTTCTGCTGGTTGCCGCCGGACAGGTCGCGGGCCGCCTGGTCGACGTCCCGCATGCGGATGCGCAGGCGGGTGGCGACCTCTTGCGCGCGGCTGCGCTGGCCGCTGCGGTCGGCAAACCCTGCGCGCGAGGTCGCGGCGAGCGTCGCGTAGCCGAGGTTCTCGGCGACCGAGGCGTCGAGCACGAGGCCCTGGCCCTTGCGGTCCTCGGGGACGTGGCCGATGCCCGCCGCGACGGCGCTGCCGACAGAGCGCGGCGCGAGACGCTGGCCGTCGACGTGCACGGTCCCGGAGTCGTAGGGGTCGGCGCCGGCGATCGCGCGCAGCATCTCGGTCCGGCCTGCGCCCACCAGCCCGGCGACACCGACGACCTCGCCGGCCCGGACCTGGACGTCGATGCCGTGGAGCACACCCGTCCGGGTCAGGCCGCGGACGTCGAGCAGCACCTCGTCGCCCGGGGTGTGGGTGCGGCGCGGGTACTGCTCGGTGATGTCGCGGCCGACCATGAGGCGGACGAGCTCGTCCTCGGGGGTCGAGGCGGGGACCTCGGCGACGAGGGCGCCGTCGCGCAGCACGCTCACCTCGTCGCCGATCGCGGCGATCTCCTCGAGGTGGTGGCTGATGAACACCATCGCGACGTCGTCGCGCCGGAGCTCTTCGACGACGCCGAACAGCACCTCGGTCTCGCTCCCGGTGAGCGCGGCCGTCGGCTCGTCGAGGATGAGCACGCGGGCGTTGAGGCTGAGCGCCTTGGCGATCTCGACGAGCTGCTGGCGGGCGATGCCGAGCTGGCCGACGGGGGTGTCGAGGTCGACGTCGAGACGCACCCTGTCGAGGGCCTCGCGGGCGAGCCTCCGGGTGGTCCGCCGCGACACAAAACCACCGCGCGAGGGCAGCCGGCCCATGAGCACGTTCTCGGCCACAGTCATGCTGGGGACGAGGTTGAGCTCTTGGTGGATGGTCGCGATGCCCAGACGTTCGGCGTCGCGGACGCTGCCCAGGTGCACGGCCTTGCCGTCGACGACCACCCGGCCACCGTCAGGCTGGTAGATGCCGGACATCATCTTGATGAGCGTGGACTTGCCCGCGCCGTTCTCGCCGAGCAGCACCTGCACGCGGCCGGGGCGGACGTGGACGGTGATGTCCTTGAGGACGTCGACAGGCCCGAAGGACTTGGAGACGGAGTCGAGGGTGAGCACAGGTGCGGGAGCCGGGACGGAGGTGCGGCTGCGCGACGGCTCGCTTGCGGGGACGGGGGCTGCGGCGGTCATGCGCTCCTCCTGGCGGGTCCGGTCGAGGCGCGCTCGACGAGGTTCGAGGCCAGCACGGCCGAGGTGACGGGCTCACCCGCGAGCAGGTCGCGGATCATGGCGACGGCGAGGGCCCCCATGCGTGCGGGGTCGTGCGCGATCACGGTGACCGGCGGGTTGACGAGTCTGAAGGAGTCGATGTCGTCGTAGCCGATCACCGAGACCTCGTCGCCGATGCGCACACCGCGGTCCTGGCACTCCTGGAGGACGCCGAAGGTCATGAGCGAGTCGGCCGCCACGAGGGCTGTCGGGGCGTCGTCGAGGTCGAGCAGGGCACGCGCCCCGGCGACGCCTGAGGCGACGCGGAAGTCGCCCTGGTAGACGAGGGCCGGGTCGGTGTCGAGGCCCGCCGCGGCGATCGCCTCGCGGTAGGCGACGAGGCGCTCGCGCCCTGTGGAGGTCTCCTGCGGTCCGGCGACAAAGCCGATCCTGCGGTGACCGAGGGCCGCGAGGTGCTCGACGGCGGCTGTCACGCCCGACCGGTTGTCGGAGGTGACGCTCGGGACGTCGACCCCGTCGATCACCCGGTCGACGAAGACCACCGGGAGGCCGAGCTTGAGCACGTCGCGCAGCGAGCCGGAGCCGTCGCCCTGCGGCGTGACGATGATGCCGTCGACGCGCTGGGAGACGAGGAGGTCGAGGGCGTGGTCCTGCTGCTCGGTCGACTCGTCGGCGTTGCACAGCAGCGTCGCGATGTCCGAGGCCAGGGCGGTCTGGGCGACGGTGTGCGCGATCTCGGCGAAGAAGGGGTTGCGGACGTCGGAGAGCAGGACGCCGATGGTGTCGGTGCGGGTGCGGCGCAGGGAGCGCGCCTGGGCGTTGGGGCGGAAGCCCATCTCGGCCGCGGCGGCGAAGACCTTCTCGCGGGACGAGGCGGAGGTGCGGGGATCCTCGGAGAGGACGCGCGAGACTGTGGCCACCGAGACCCCTGCTCGGGCGGCGACATCGCGGATCGTCGGCGTCGACATGCGGACTCCTCGGTGAGCTCGGTCGTCTGACGCTGCGGTGCGCCAGCCGTGTAATCGTTTCCATGGAACCGATTACATGGAGAGTAGGGGCGATCGTCGGAGAGGTCAAGACCGTCGCGGAACCCGGGGTGGCCGTCGACGACGCAGCCCGAGGTGAGAGACTATGAGACCTGCAGGTCAGCGCGGTGACGAGGCGTTCGGGGGCAGCGTGCGAGGACGTAGAGCGGTCAGCAGAGCGGTCCTGGGTGCCGTCAGCACGGTCGTCGTGATCCTCGGCCTCGTCGTGGTGGTGCCCCTCGTGCTCGTGGAGATCGACGAGTCTGCGGTCCCGTCGGCCGACCAGGTCGACCTTCCCGACGGGGTGGTCGTGGACGAGAGCAGCGTCTGGTGCGCGTCGGGCGGCTGCTGGCTCGAGGTCCACCTCGACGCCTCCGACCAGCCTGAGGCCGTCCTCGACGAGCTGCGCGCGATGGATGGCACGTGCCCTGCCGTCGGTGGGCTCGACAGGCGTCGCGTGTGCATCGACAGCCTCGGCGGCGGCGTCACCTCCTTCGCGCTCTCGTACAAGAAGACGCTGGGCCTCTGACCAGACCCTGGCTCGCCAGCCGGCCTGGCCGGACCATGACTGCTGCCGCAGACCATGACCCCTGACAGGACGTCACATCCTGCTACCGTTGCCAGCAGAATCTCAGTCTTGGAGGACCCCCCATGCGTGGCATCACCTTCGTCGTCACCCTCGCCCTGTTCCTGCTCGGCATGTACCTGATGGCGCTCGCCTTCACGACGCCCGACCTCGAGTTCCTGCTCTTCGGCGGCGGCCTCCTCGCGGTGAGCCTGGCGTTCTTCGCGCCGCTCCAGCTCAGCCGGGACTGACCCGACCCGCACCAGGTCGCACCCGCTGCACCCAGGTCGTACAGACACGCCAGAACACCGCCCTCCGGGTCTGGTTCTGGCGTGCCTGTCCGACCTCGCGGTCCGGCGGGGGTGGGTCGTGCCACATGGACGGGACCTCTCGGGGGCTGTCCACGGCTCTCGGGCGAAAAGAGTTGGCAGTGCCTGGGAGGATGGTGGGTTGTGAGCACGGCACCGAACTCCCCAGACCCGCAGGACGCTCCCTCCGGTGCGCCCGCGCGCCGCGACGGCGGTCGACGCCGGCGTGGTGGACGCGGTCGAGGGACCTCGTCGACACCTCACGACGAGACGTCTGCCAGCCCGACCGGTCGCGGCGAACCGGCACAGGGCGCGATCGCACAGGGCACGAAGGCACAGGGCACACGGGCACAGGGCGCGAAGGAGGGCCGCGGCAAGGGCTCCGGCCGCCGCGGCGGCACGCCGCGCGTCGACCACGGCAAGCTCGCCCGCGCTGCCGCGGCCCGCACGGCGGTCGAGCTTCCCCCGATCACCTTCCCCGAGCAGCTGCCCGTCTCGGCCCGCCGGGAAGACATCGCCGCTGCGATCCGCGACAACCAGGTCGTCATCGTCGCGGGTGAGACCGGGTCGGGCAAGACCACGCAGCTGCCGAAGATCGCCCTCGAGCTCGGCCGCGGCCGCGCCGGGCAGATCGGCCACACCCAGCCCCGCCGCATCGCGGCGCGCACGGTCGCCGAGCGCATCGCCGAGGAGATCGGGACGCCTCTCGGGGAGATCGTCGGCTACCAGGTGCGGTTCACCGACACGTCGTCGGAGAACACCCTCGTCAAGGTCATGACCGACGGCATCCTGCTCGCGCAGATCCAGCGCGACCCGCAGCTGCTCGCCTACGACACGCTCATCATCGACGAGGCGCACGAGCGCTCCCTCAACATCGACTTCATCCTCGGGTACCTCACGCAGCTGCTGCCGCAGCGCCCGGACCTCAAGGTCATCATCACGTCGGCGACGATCGACTCCGAGAGGTTCGCCCGGCACTTCGCGCCGCGCGACGCCGCGGGTGCGCCGGCTGTCGTCAGCGCCTCGGAGGCCACCGGCTCGACGGCTCCGCAGACCGCGAGCACCGCGGACGAGGACGCGACGGTCGACGGCTACCGCCCGTCCGCGTCCCAGCGCGCTGGAGCAGGTCAGGCCTCGCAGCAGTCAGCCAGCGAGACCGTCGACGACGTCCCCATGGCCCCCGTCGTCTCGGTCACCGGCCGCACCTTCCCCGTCGAGATCCGTTACCGCCCGCTGACCCCCGAGGACTCCTCCGCCAAGAAGGGCGTCGAGCGCGACCTCATGACGGGCATCTGCGAGGCCGTCGACGAGCTGTGCGCGGCCGGTCCAGGCGACATCCTCGTGTTCCTCTCGGGCGAGCGCGAGATCCTCGACGCCCAGGACGCCCTCGCGAGCCACCTGGGTCCGCGCGTCAACGACGCCCGACGCCCCGACCACGTCGAGATCATGCCGCTCTACGCCCGCCTCTCGGCCACCGAGCAGCACCGCGTGTTCCAGGCGCACCCGGGCCGTCGTGTCGTGCTCTCGACCAACGTCGCCGAGACCTCGTTGACGGTCCCGGGCATCCGGTACGTCGTCGATCCCGGCACAGCCCGCATCTCGCGCTACTCCAAGGCGACCAAGGTGCAGCGCCTGCCGATCGAGCCGATCGCGCAGGCCTCGGCCAACCAGCGATCGGGTCGCTGCGGC
The DNA here is from genome assembly GCF_033798665.1 of Sanguibacter biliveldensis. Taxonomy (NCBI): domain Bacteria; kingdom Bacillati; phylum Actinomycetota; class Actinomycetes; order Micrococcales; family Sanguibacteraceae; genus Sanguibacter; species Sanguibacter biliveldensis. The sequence goes on along the minus strand of NZ_CP138359.1, from coordinate 113,802 downwards.
CGTGTCGCCGACGGCATCGCGATCCGCCTCTACTCCGAGGACGACTTCCTCTCGCGCCCGGAGTTCACCGAACCCGAGATCCTGCGCACGTCCCTCGCCTCCGTGCTGCTGCAGATGATCTCCGTCGGCGTGGTCCGCACCCCCGACGACGTGGCGAAGTTCCCCTTCGTCGAGCCTCCCGACACCCGGGCCATCCGCGACGGCGTCCAGCTGCTCACCGAGCTGGGTGCGCTCGAGACCCGCAAGCCCGAGAGGCGCGGAGCCCGGTCCGAGGCGAGCCAGACACGGACCGCCGGCCCCTCCTCCGAGGGCACCGACACCCTCGCTGGCGCTGACGGCTCGTCGAGCGACCTCTCGACCGAGCAGCCGGCCCGGTCGGACCGCGACGCCCTCGGCGCCGGTGGCGGCACGCGTCTCACCGAGACCGGCCGGGCCATCGCCCAGCTGCCGATGGACCCGCGCCTGGCCCGGATGATCGTCGAGGGCGGGCGCCGCGGCGCAGCCCGCGAGGTGATGATCATCGCGGCGGCGCTGTCGATCCAGGACCCGCGCGAGCGTCCGACCGAGCAGCGCGCGCAGGCCGACCAGCAGCACGCCCGCTTCACGGACCCGACCTCTGACTTCCTCACGTACCTCAACCTCTGGGAGTACGTGCGAGGTCAGCAGCGCGACCTGTCGTCGTCGGCCTTCCGCAGGCTGTGCCGGGCGGAGTTCCTCAACTTCCTGCGGATCCGGGAGTGGCAGGACGTCGTGGGGCAGCTGCGCGAGATGTCCAAGCCGCTCGGCATCGTCATGAACGCACCGGGTCGCCGCTCGGGCGGAGCCGGCGGGACTGTCGGACCCGATACGCAGGGCAGCGCGCAGGGCAGCACCGTCGCGTCCAGGCTCGATGACGCGGTGTCCGAGCTCGACCTGCGCCAGACGTGGGACGGCGACACGATCCACCAGTCGCTGCTCGCCGGGCTGCTCTCGCAGATCGGCATGCAGGAGGCCACCGAGGTCAAGGCCTCGGCCGTCAAGGGCCGGGAGACCGCGGCAGACCGCCGGGCCAAGAAGTTCGCGCGGAACGAATATCTCGGTGCACGCGGTGCCCGCTTCGCGATCTTCCCGGGATCGGGCCTCGCCAAGAAGCCGCCGGTCTGGGTGATGGCCGGCGAGCTCGTCGAGACCTCGCGCCTGTGGGGCCGCGACGTCGCGAAGATCCAGCCCGAGTGGGCCGAAGAGCTCGCCGCGCACCTGGTCAAACGCACGTACTCCGAGCCGCACTGGTCGAGCAAGCAGGGTGCTGCGCAGGCGATCGAGAAGGTGCTGCTCTACGGCGTGCCGATCGTCGCCGACCGCAAGGTGCTGTTCTCCAAGGTCGACCCGGAGCAGGCCCGCGAGCTGTTCATCCGCCACGCCCTCGTCCAGGGCGAGTGGACCACCCACCACACCTTCTACGCCGACAACCGCCGCCTGCTCGACGAGGCCGCCGAGCTCGAGGCCCGCTCGCGCCAGCGTGGTCTCGTGGTCGACGACGACGCGCTCTTCGCCTTCTACGACGAGCGCGTGCCCGCCTCGGTCGTCTCGGCACGGCACTTCGACCAGTGGTGGAAGTCCGCGCGCCGCGACGACCCCGAGCTGCTGACCTTCACCCTCGACCTGCTCGTCCCCGAGGGAGTCGAGGTCTCGGCCGAGGACTTCCCGCAGGAGTGGGTCCAGGGCGACCTCACGCTCCCGCTGACCTACCAGTTCCAGCCCGGCACGGACGCCGACGGTGTCACCGTGCACATCCCGATCTCGGTGCTCAACCGCGTGGTGCCCGACGGTTTCGACTGGATGGTCCCCGGTCTGCTCGACGAGCTGACGACCGCGACGATCCGCGCGCTGCCCAAGCCGATCCGGGTCCAGCTCGTCCCCGCCCCAGACGTCGCCCGCGGTGTCGTCGCGTGGATCCGGGCCAACACCCCCTCGTGGGGTGACATCACGCGTGCCGGTGACATGGCCGAGTCCTACGAGCAGGCCTTCAGCCGGGCGGTCAAGGCGCTGCGCGACGTCGACGTGCCGGACGACGCCTGGGACCGCGAGAAGCTCCCCGGCCACCTGCGGATGACCTTCCGGGTGTTCGAAGAGCGCGGCAGCGGCTCCGGACCGCGCGGGCAGGTGGTGCTCGACGAGTCCAAGGACCTCGTCGCGCTCCAGCGCCGGCTCGCCGCGCAGTCGCAGGCGGCGGTGCGCTCGGCGGTCAAGAGCGCGGTCGGCACTGCGCTGCGCGAGGCGCAGCAAGAGGCCGCCGCAGCGGCGAAGGGTTCGAGCGCTGCCGGGGACGTCCCCGGCGGGGCAGGGGTTCCCGCGCCTGCAGCAGCGCCGCGGACAGCGACGCCCGACGCCCCGACAGGGGTCACGGTCGCCGAGGTCGCCTCGCTCGCCACCTGGCCGTCGGCCCTGCCCGACGGGGTGCTCCCGTCCCAGGTCGACACGCCCGGCCCGGGTGGCATGGTCGTGCGCGGGTACCCCGCCCTCGTCGAAGAGCGCTCGGGCGCGACGACCACTGTCGCGCTGAGGGTGCTCGCCGACGCGTCACGCCAGCAGGCCGAGCACACGCGCGGGGTCCGCAGGCTGATCCTCGGCGAGACAGCCCTCCAGCAGTCGCGAGTGACGTCGCGGTGGTCGGGGACCCAGTCGCTGACCCTCGCCGCGAGCCCGTACAAGAACACCGGCGCGCTCGTCGCCGACCTCCAGCTCGCCGCCGTCCAGCACCTCACGCCAGAGGCCGGTCAGATCCGCGACCTCGCGACGTACACGGCGACCCGCGCAGCCGTGAAGAAGGCGCTCGAAGAGGAGATCTACACGGTCGTCGGGCACGTCGTCGCGGCGCTCACCGCGGCGCGGACCGTCGACGGCGAGATCAGGTCGTCGAGCTCGCTCGCGCTGCTCAACACCCTCGCCGACGTCCGGGACCACGTGGCCGGGCTCGTCTACGACGGTTTTGTGGCTGCGACACCGCCGGACCGTCTGCCGCACCTCGCCAGGTATCTGCGGGCGGCGTCGTACAGGCTCGAGAAGGCGGCGAGCAACCCGAACCGCGACGCGGAGCTCGCGTGGAAGGTGCACGACGTCGAAGAGGCCTACGACGCAGCCCGAGCCGCCTACGCAGCAGGGCGTCCGGACCCGGCCCGTGCTGCCGAGCTGAGCCAGGCCCGGTGGATGATCGAAGAGCTGCGCGTCTCGCTCTTCGCCCAGCAGCTCGGCACCGACGGACCCGTCAGCGAGAAGCGGATCCGAAAGCTGCTCGCCGGGTCGGCATGACGCGAGGCGGGCGGGCTGGTCCGCCCGCGGCGACGCTCGTCCTCGTCTTCCAGCGAGCAGCGGGAGGTGATCCGAGGAGGGCTCAGAGACCGTCGGTCTCGCGGTCCTTCCGCGCCTTCCGGTTCTTGTAGAGCATCCGCATGCCGATGATGCGCCCGACCGACCCGACGATCAGCAGGACGAATGCCGCCGCGGCCAACCAGGCGTACCCGCCGGACAGCTCGGCGCCGCCGTCGGAGGTCGAGGCGAGCGCGTCAGCAGCCTGGGCGTGCGGGGCCAGGAGGATGCTCGCGCAGAGGACGAGGGCGACTGCTGCGGCGGCGAGCGTGGCGCGCCACGACACGGGGACGGTCGACGGGCGAGGGTCAGAAGTCACAGGACCAGCCTAGGCGGCTTGAGTCCTTAGCCCTGCGCAACGAGCGTGAAGGTGCTGATCAGCTGGTCGCCCGTGTCGTCGACGGCGAGGTTGCCGCTCTCCGTAAGCACCGATCCCCTGGCCTTCTAGATCTCGGGCACCAATCCGGCGTCTCGCCGACATTCCGAGACTCAGCATGTGCTCGATCCTCACTCTCGCCAGAGTTCGAGCGTCTCCCATCCCTGCGGTACGCCGATCGACTGGATCGAGAGTGCGTGCGACGTCGGAAAGGTGCGGAGCAGCCCGGCCAGGCGTAGCGCCCAGGATCGCTCCGCTTCGATTGATCGCAGCATGTAGGCGATGATCGCCAAGGCGTTATAGGTGCCGAAATCCTCCTTGGGAGCACCTGGCGCACGGAGGTGGTCGAGGAGCGGGACGCTCCCCGCCGCTGGCCGCGAAGGTGCGTTCTGGAGCTTCCGGTTGAAGAGTCGAGCATGGTGCGCCGCGGCATTCCGCACGTAGTTCAGGCTGGCGAGCCAGCTGATCATCATCTTCTTCTTCGGGACGCCGAAGGCCAGAGCGACTTCCTCGGCATCCTTCTGGAGCATCCCTCGATAGAGGTTGGACAGGTGTCCCAGCTCTAGCAGTTCGGTCAGCGCCCACACCGGCATGTGATCGTCGTACTTCTCGCGGAAGTGGACGACGAACTGCTCGTCGGAGCTTTCCCGACGCGCCTTGACCCGCTCGAGCCACGCCACCTGCTTGCTGGGCTGCGGATCGCGACTGTCAGTGTTCGCCCTGGTGAACGAGTCGTCAAAGCAAGCGGGGTCCTCGTGCGCAAACGCCGAGGCTCGCCCCAGTACGTAACCGGTGCGCATCCGCACCGCCACCTCGATGCGCTCCACACCGTCCATGACCAGCAAGCGCAGCTGCCGATCGAAGTCGATGATCGACTCGGCGTGGTGCAGCTCGGTGCCCGGCCGGTACTTGTCCAGCACGCGGGTCTTCGTGTGGCCCTCGCCGTCGACATACTCGTCGGACTCGAGGAACGGGTACAGGTAGCCGGTCACACGGTAGTAGCCGATCGACTGCAGCAGCCCGACCGCACGCGCCGGGTCATCGACTTCCAAGCCGCGCTGCGCCAACCGCTCTACCTGCGCCTCGAGGGACAGCCACCTCTTCGTGTACTCCACGGTGCGCTTCTCCTGCAGAAAGAAAATCAGCCCGCGCCTTGCGGCAGCGGGCTGATCGTGATGTCCGAGACGGTAGCACGGGTGGCCGACAGGCGTCTAGCCTCGACCTTTCACCGTGATCCGGCGTCCAGCTTGCCACGAAAGCCCGAGGCTACCCCTGCGGGACGAGAGTGAAGGTGCTGCTCAGCTGGTCACCGGTGTCGTAGACGGCGAGGTTGCCGCTCTCGGTGTCGACGCCGAGGTACCCGGCCGCGGTGGTCAGTGCCACCTGCTCGGGGCTGTCGAGCGGCGAGACCACGAAGACCTGGTCGGGGTCCTGCTCGTCACAGCTCGCGAGCGACGGGTCTGCGTCCATCGCGACTGCGAGGCAGCTGGGCTCACCGTCGGTCTCGGCGACAGTGACGATCTGGTAGCCCGTGCCGCCCGACGGGAGCGGCGTGACGACCCACTGTGCGGGCACCTCGTTGGCCGCGGGGTCCGGCACGAGCGCGACGCCGCCCTCGACCGTGGGCGCGACGTAGGTCCCAGCGTAGGACTGGATGTCCACGGGCTGGGTGCCGTCCATGAGCGCACCGTCGTCGGTGCTCTCGGCGGGGTCGGTGGTCGCCGTCTCCGGGGCGGCTGGCTCGGAGGTCTCGGCCGAGGTGGTGGCCGGTTCGGCGGCTGGCGAGGCTGTCGTCGCGGTGTCTCCGTCCGAGTCGGACGAGCACCCGGCGAGGACGAGGCCTGTGCCCAGGACGGCGATGGACAGGACAGTGCGTGGTGTCGTGTTCATCCTCCGAGTCCACCACACCCCTCCGGGCGGTGCAGGTCGGGGAGACTAGGTCTGTGCACAGAGACGACCTCCTCGACCAGTCCCTCCACCTGTGGTTGTCGGCCAACCGGCCCGACGGTCCTCCCCACACGACCCCTGTGTGGTTCGTCCGCGAAGAGGGCGACCTCTGGCTGTCCATCACGACGGGATCCCGCAAGGCGAGCCTGCTGCGCAGGGACCCGCGGGTCAGCGTCGCGATCGCCGGGACCGAGCCCGACGGCGGGCTGGTCGGGCAGGGGACGGCCGAGCTCGTCGACGTCGGCGCCCGGCCTGACGTCGTCGGTGCGCTCGCCACGAAGTACGGGTGGGACGCCGCTGACCCTGCGACGGACGGGGCCAGGGTGCTGGTCCGCGTGACCGTGGACAGGTGGCTGCTCGAGCCCCGCTGAGATCGTCCTGGGCGCGTCGCGCCGGAGACGGCGGAGTTCTCCGCCCACAGGTGGCACCCTCGCAGGCATGTCCTCTCGCACCCGCCTCGTGACCACCGAAGATGCCACCGTGATCGCCGAGCTCCAGACGCGCAACCGCGCCTTCCTGGCACCCTGGGAACCTGTCCGCGAGGACACGTACTTCACGGTGGCCAGCCAGCGCGCCGACATCACGACAGCCCTCGAGCGGCACGAGCGCGGCGAGTCCCTCCCGCTGGTCGTGCTCGACCGCGACGGTGAGGTCGCCGGTCGCCTGACCCTCAGCGGGATCGTCCGCGGGCCGTTCCTCTCGTGCAGCATGGGGTACTGGCTCTCCGAGGACCGGACAGGCCAGGGGCTCGCGACCGAGGCTGTCGAGGCCGCCGTCCACGTCGCCTTCGACGAGATGGGCCTGCACAGGGTGGAGGCAGGCACGCTGCGCTCGAACTCCGCGTCGCAGGGGGTGCTCGGCCGAGCCGGTTTCGAGCAGTACGGCCTCGCGCCGGGCTACCTGAAGATCGCGGGGCGCTGGGAGGACCACGTGCTGTTCCAGCGGCTCAACCCGCTCGTCTGAGGGAGCCGCGCTCGGACGGTCCGCTCGCGCACCGTAGGCACGACGCCGGGTCAGCAGCGTGCGCCGCAGCCGGCCGCGCTGCGCTGCGCTGCGCTGCGAAGATGGTCTGATGGACATCTCCTGGGACCAGCGGGTCGACGAGTACTGGGCAGCAGCGGACGACGAGCACCCCGAGCAGGCGCTCGACGCCATGCGCGAGCTGGTCGCCGAGCGCGGCGCAGAAGACCCCGACGCCCTCTACGAGTGGGCGTCTGTGCACGACTTCCTCGGTCTCGAGACCGAGGCCGTCCCGCTCTACAGGGCGGCGCTCGACCGCGGGCTGAGCGGCGACCGTGCCCCGCGCGCGGTGGTACAGCTGGCGAGCTCGTTGCGCAACGTCGGCGAGCCTGAGGCCGCCGTCGACCTCTTGCGGACGGTCGACGAGCCGAGCCTGGGCGCAGCACCGCAGGCCTTCCTGGCGCTCGCGCTGCGCGACGCCGGACGACCCGACGAGGCTCTCCGGGTGGCGCTGCTCGCCCTCGCGCCGACGCTCCCCGAGTACGGGCGGTCGGTCACGGCCTACGCCGAAGAGCTCACGGCGCCGCCGCGCGACTGAGCCGTCCCGCGACGGCCTCGGCCTCGTCGGCGAGGGCAGCCGGTCCGACGACACGGAAGGGTGCGTCGAGGCGGAGGAGGTCGGCGAGCAGCCCGTGCCACGACCACGACCCGGCGGTGACCCGGCATCCCTGCGCGGAGACGGGCTCGACCTGCCAGTCCCGCGCCCACGGCAGCACCTCGGCTGCCGGGAGGTCGATCTCGACCTGGCCGACGCACGGCCACAGGTCGGCCTCCGTCGCACCCTTCGCGCGGGCAGCGAGGAAGGTGACAGGGGCGCCGGTCGGGACGGGGCGCGGGGCGAAGACCGCCCCGGCCGGGGTGCGGGGTGCCAGCCTGTCGAGGCGGAAGATCCGCCAGTCGTCGCGGTCGAGGTCGTAGGCCACGAGGTACCAGAGGCCGGCACGGGCGACGAGGCCGTGGGGCTCGGCCCGTCGCGCCGGGTCCGGGAGTGTCTGGCTCCCGCCTGTTCCCCTCCCAGCACCGGTCCTGCTCTGGGCACCGGTCTCTCTCCCGGTACCGGGCTCGCTCCCGCCGGACTGGTAGTCGAAGCGCAGCACCCTGCGCAGCCGGACCGCCTCGCTCACGGCCTCGAGCACACCGGGGTCGACCAGCACGCGGTTCCCGACGCCAGCCCTGGCCCCGGAGAACTGGACCCCGTCGACCCGGTGCCGCAGCCGTGAGGGCATGACCTGCCGGACCGTCGCGAGCGCCCGTGCCGCGGCCTCGTCGATGTCGACGCCGCTCGACGGCGCGTGCTGGAGCGCGACAGCCAGGGCGACGGCCTGCTCGTCGTCGAACAGCAGCGGGGGCAGCTCGGAGCCCGCCGCGAGCCTGTAGCCCCCGTCCGGGCCCTTCACGGCGCTGATCTGGTAGCCGAGCTCGCGGAGCCTGTCGACGTCGCGCCGGACCGTGCGGGTAGTCACCCCGAGCCGCCCGGCCAGTGCACCCCCAGGCCAGTCCCGGCGGGCCTGGAGCAGGGACAGCAGCGTGAGCATGCGGGAGGACGGTCCGGTCATAGGTCTCATCCTCCCGCAGGCAGCGGACACGATCTGTCCTCTACCCCGGGCAGGGTCTCTCCCGTGCGGCGCTCCGCCCGCTCTCCAGGCTCGAACCAGAGGACACCCGATGACCTTCACGACCACGACCCACCTCAACCTCCCCGGCACGGCACGCGCTGCGCTGGACTTCTACCAGTCGGTGTTCGGAGGCCAGGTGCAGACGACCACCTACGGCGACCTGGGGATGCCCGCCGGCCTTCCCGACACCGCGAAGGTAGTGTTCGGCCAGCTCCGCTCGGACGACGGCTTCAGCGTGATGGCCTACGACGTCCCGGGCCAGACCGAGGCCGTCGCGAGCACGACCCGGCGTGAGAACGGCACGACCGTGACCGACAGCCCCTTCTTCCTGTCCGTGCGCGGCACGTCCTTCGACGAGACCGCCCGCCGCTGGGAGGCCCTCTCCGACGGCGCCACGGTCGTCGAGCCCTTCGCGGCGTCGGCCTGGAGCGCGGGCTTCGGCATGCTCACCGACAGGTTCGGCGTGACCTGGGTCGTGGACGTCGACGCTGCGGCCTGATGCACCACAGGGGTTGACGTCACCGGCTAACACCATTAGCCTCAGGCTAAGAGCATTAGCCACTGTCCGGAGGACGTCATGACCCAGCACCTGAGCATCGGCACCAGCACCCTCGCCTACGACCTCGTGGGCGAGGGACCGCTCGTCGTCCTCGCCCACGGCATGGGCGACACCCGGCGGTCCTACAGGTTCCTCGTCCCCGGGCTCGTCGCCGCCGGGTACAGGGTCGCGAACGTCGACATCCGCGGCTGCGGCGAGTCGAGCGTCGAGTGGGACGGCTACAGCCGCACCGACATCGCCGGCGACCTCGTCGCGCTGATCCGCCACCTCGGCGGGCCCGCCGTGGTCGTCGGCCAGTCGATCAGCGGCGGGGCGGCGACCATCGCCGCCGCGACAGCACCCGAGCTCGTCGTCGGCGTGGTCGAGCTCGCGCCCTTCACCCGCAAGCAGCCGATGCTCGACGTCTCCGGTCTGCTGCGCTCCCCCCGCTACCGCAAGGGCTCCACCCGGCTCGCCCAGGTGCTCGCGACAGGCAGCCTGCCCGCCTGGACGCGGTACCTCGACCTCGCCGTCCCGACCAAGCCCGCCGACTGGGACGCCGAGCTGGCCCGAACCGTCGCGACGATGAGCGAGGCTGGTCGCATGAAGGTGCTCCAGAAGATGTGCCAGACCTCCCCTGTCGACGCCGGCGCGCAGCTCGCGAACGTCCGCTGCCCGGTGCTCGTGGTCGAGGGCAGCGCCGACCCCGACTGGACCGACCCGCGCGCCGAGGGCGAGCGCATCCTCGCCGACCTGCCCGAGGGCCTCAGCGAGCTCGCCGTGATCGAGGGCGCCGGCCACTACCCCCACACCGAGACCCCCGACGAGGTCCTCGCACTCACGCTCCCGTTCCTCGCCAGGACGCTGACCCGTGGCTAGGGCGACCCTGACCCCGGCCTCGGTGACCGAGGCCGGCGCTGTGCTCGCCGACGAGGTGGGACTCGCCGGGCTCAGCATGGGTCTGCTCGCCGAGCGGCTCGGCGTCAAGACACCCTCGCTCTACAAGCACGTGAGCGGCCAGGCCGACCTGCTCCACAGGATCGCCGTCCTCGGCGCAGACGAGGTGGCCGACGCCGTCCGCGACGCGACCCAGGGCCGCTCGGGCACCGACGCCCTCGCCGCGGCAGCGAACGCCATGAGGACCTTCGCCCGCGAGCACCCCGGACGCTACGACGCAGCCAACAGCGCGCGGTCGACCGACCCCGAGGACCCCTTCGTCGCAGCCAGCACCCGGTTGCTCGCCTCCCTCGCCGCGGTCCTCCACGGCTACGAGATCGACCCCGCGCAGGAGATCCACGCGCTGCGCCTGCTGCGCAGCGCGCTGCACGGCTTCGCGGACATCGAGGGCTCGGGCGGATTCCAGCTGGACACCGACGTCGACGAGAGCTTCGCGTGGATGGTCTCCCTCGTCGACCGCGGGCTGGCGAGCCTGGCACGGCAGACGACCTGAGGACGCCGTCCGCTCGTCAGGACGCACGACGAGAGGGCAGGTGCGCACGGCACCTGCCCTCTCGCGATCCTGCGTCCGCCACCTCAGAGCATCAGCACTCCTGGTGCGCTCAGCGCTCCAGGTGACGCCAGAGCCGTCAGCCCGGCCAGAGACGTCAGTGCCCCGTCGGGACCATGACCTTCTCCTCGGCGGCGACAGCCGCACGGTCGTGCTGGGGCAGCGCGAGCAGCGCGACGATCCCGCCCACGAGCATGAGCAGCGCGCTGCCGAGGAACACCGCGCCGTAGCCGTCGACCATCGCGTCGATGGTCATGGCGCTGCCGGTCGCACCTGCGGCGACGGTCGTCCAGACGGCCAGGCCGACAGAACCGCCGATCTGCATCGACGCCGTCGAGAGCGCACCGGCGACACCGGCGTCCTGCGGGCTCACGCCGCGCAGCGCGACGTTCTGCAGCGGCAGGAACACCATGCCCATGCCGATACCCGTGAGGGCGAGACCCGGCAGGACGTGCGTGGCGTAGCTGCCGCCCGCGGTGATGAAGGAGAGCCAGAGCAGACCAGCCGCGGTGAGGACCGGGCCGAGCACGAGGAAGGGCTTGGGGCCGATGGCCTCGAGGTATCGCGAGCCGACACCGGCGACGACCATGATGAGCACGGTCTGCGGCAGGGTCGCCAGACCCGCCTCGAAGGGCTTCATGCCCAGCACGATCTGCAGGTGCAGCGTCAGGTAGAGCATCGAGCCGATCATCACGGCACCGGCGATCGCCTGGATCGCGAAGGCCGTGCCGCGCACGCGGTGCGTGACGACGCGCAGCGGCAGCAGCGGGTGGGCACGGCGGGCCTGGGTGACGACGAAGGCCGCGACGAGGAGCACACCGAGGACCAGCGAGACGATCACCTGGGGCGAGGTCCAGCTCTTCTCGGCCTCGGTCAGACCGAAGACGACAGCGCCGAGGCCCAGGACGACGAGCAGCGCGCCCCAGCCGTCGATGGGGTTCTCACGGTCCGGCGGGGAGTGGCGCAGCGAGGTCGAGCCGGCCACGACGATCACCACGGCGATCGGCACGTTGATGAGCAGGCACCAGCGCCAGGTCGCGTACTCGGTGAGCAGGCCGCCGAGCAGCAGGCCGACAGCGGCACCGACACCCGCGACGGTCCCGAAGACCGCGAAGGCGATGTTGCGCTCGCGCCCCGAGGTGAAGGTGATCGTGAGGATCGCGAGGGCAGCCGGCGCGAGGAGCGCCGCGAAGACGCCCTGGAGACCGCGGGCGATGATCAGCTCGGTGCCGTTCTGCACGACGCCGCCGAAGCCGGAGGCGATCGCGAAGCCGACGATCCCGATCATGAAGGCCTTCTTGAGGCCGAGGTAGTTGACCAGGCGCCCGCCGAGCAGCAGCAGACCGCCGAAGGCGAGGGCGTAGGCCGTCACGACCCACGAGCGCTCGCCGTCCGAGAGGCCGAGGTCCGTCTGGGCCTGGGGCAGGGCGATGGTGACGATGGTGCCGTCGAGGACGACGACGAGCTGGACGAGCGCCACGATGGCGAGCACGATCCAGTCTCTGCGAGGGGTGTGCGAAGACATGTGTTCCGTTCGGGGTGGGCGCACGGCACGCAGCGCTCGGCTGCGGTCGCGACGTCGCGGAGGGTGGAGACGAAGGGCCGTCGACGTCAGAGCGACGGATGAGCAGAGGGTGCGCCGTAGTCCGGCTCGCGGTGCGAGCGGTGGCACAGTCCGAAGGACCGGCACAGGGCAGCCCTGAGAACTTATCCGCTCCCGCGCCCCGGAGCACCCCCACGAGGGCGTGGGGATGATCATGCTCGCGAGCGCTGGACTTTCAGGCGCGCGTCCTACCTCGCGGGAGGTGCGTGAGTCAGGTCACAGACCAGGCGTCACGGCCCAGACCCCTCGGGCCCGTCCGGGGCCCTGACCAGCACCTGAGCAGCAGACGGCTCTCCCCCTGGGGGTGGACGCCGTCGCACCGAGCAGGGCTCTATCGTTGCCGCGACGCCGCGCGGGCACTGCAGCCTGCACGTCTGCGGCGTCATCTCCCTGCTCGTGCCACGAGGTGCACCATGCCGTTGACCTTCGCCCACCCGGCGGCCGTCGTCCCGCTCATGCGCGGCCCGCTCGTGCCCACGGCCCTCGTGGCTGGAGCCCTCGCACCGGACATGCCGTACTTCCTGCGGTCGCTACCCATCCCGGTCAGCGCACAGTCCTGGTGGGAACCCTTCCTCAACGCCACCACGACGCACAGCTGGCCAGGGATCCTCTCGGTCGCGATGCCCCTGGCGCTCGTCCTCTTCCTCGGGCTCGCCGTCTGTGTCCGGCCGGGGCTGTGGGCCCTGCCGACGACCCCGGCCCCACAGAGCGCAGCGAGGACGTCCAAGGCGGCGTGGTGGCTCTGGGTCGGCGCCTCTCTGGCGATCGGGGTCCTGAGCCACGTGGCCTGGGACTCCTTCACCCACAGCGACGGGTGGTTCGTGGAGAACGTGGCCTGGATGCGCACGGAGGCGTTCGGGTCGCTCACCTGGGCTCGCCTGCTCCAGCACCTGAGCACAGCGTTCGGCCTGACGGTGATCGCCGTCGCCGCCTGGCGCCGCCGCGAGACCTGGCTCGTCTCGACAGACACCGCACGCCGTGCGCGGTTCCTCCGCGTGGCAGCCGTCCTCGCCTCCTCGGCCATGGCCGCCATGGTCGGCGCCGTCCTCCTGCTCCGCGACGCCGGAGACGGCGCCGAGCACCTGCTCTCCGACGCAGCGATCGGCGCCGGGCTCGGCGCCTCGATCACCGCGGCTGCCCTCGCCCTGCTGTGGTGGGTCGTCCGTCCAGACCGGACGACCTGAGCGCGGAGCTGCTCGACGGTGCAGTCGCCCGGCGATACAGTCGGCAGACCGACGCCCAGCCAGCGCGGGCACGCAGGGCACCTGCGCACCTGCGCCCGCCTGCGGACGTCTGACCGTCGACCTGGAGGCAGCATGGCCCTCGTCCGAGTCCACAACTTCACGGTGTCCCTCGACGGCTTCGGCACGGGCGAGGGGCAGTCGCTCGACACGCCCTTCGGGCACGCCGGCTCCAGGCTGATGGCGTGGGCCTTCCCCACCCGGACCTTCCGGCGGATGGGGCTGCACGGCGACGGCGCGGGGTCGGTCGGTGTCGACGAGGCCTTCGCGAGCCGGTGGGCGGACGGCATCGGCGTCGAGATCATGGGCCGCAACAAGTTCGAGCCCGTCGAGGGCGCGCCGACCGACGAGGAGTGGCGGGGCTGGTGGGGCGAGAACCCGCCCTTCCACACCCCTGTCCTCGTCCTGACCCACCGACCGCGCCCGCCGCTCGAGATGGAGGGCGGGACGACGTTCTACTTCGTCGACGCCGAGCCTGCCGAGGCCCTCGCGCAGGCCCGGGACCTCGCGGGAGACCTCGACGTCAGGCTCGGCGGCGGTGCCACCACGATCCGGCAGTTCCTCGCGGCCGACCTGGTCGACGAGATGCACGTGGTCGTCGCACCTGTCGTCCTCGGCCGGGGCGAACGGCTCTGGGACGGGCTCGAAGGGCTCGAGAAGCGCTTCGGCATCGAGGCGACGCCGTCCCCGAGCGGCGTGGTGCACCTGACCTTCGTCCGGCGGAGCACCTCGGACTAGGCGGAAGCGGCGCGGGACCGCTCAGATCTCGCGGATCACCCGGGCCGGGTTGCCGACGACGACCACGTTCGCCGGGACGTCCTTGGTCACCACAGACCCGGCGCCGACGACCGAGTTCTCCCCGATCGTCACACCCGGGCACACGATGACCCCACCGCCGAGCCACACGTTGTCGTGGATCGTGATGGGCTTCGCAGCCTCCCACTTGTCACGGCGCGGACCGGGCTCGACGGGGTGCGTCGGCGTGAGGAGCTGGACGTTCGGGCCGATGAGCACGTCGTCGCCGATGGTGATCGGGGCGACGTCGAGGGCCGTGAGGTTGAAGTTGGTGAAGCACCGCGCGCCCACGGTGATGTTGGTGCCGAGGTCGACGTAGATCGGCGGGCGGAACTCGGTGTCTGCGCCGACGGAGCCGAGGAGGTCGTCGAGGATCAGCTTGCGCAGCGGCCCCTGACGCGCCGTGGTCGCGTTGTAGGCCTGCTGGAGGTCCTGCGTCTTCGCGACGCTCTCGCCGATCTGCGGGTCGTCCGCGATGTAGAGGTCGCCGTCCAGCATGCGCTGGTACATGGTGCGGTCGTCGCCGGGTTCGATGATGCTCATAGGTACGATCGTACGCTCCGCTGTGAACCGGTCAGCGTCGGACCATGACCCGGGTCAGCGCAGGATCCGCTCGACGTACTCGTCGACGACAGTCTCGATCGACAGGCTCTCGTCCATGGGCGCCGTCAGACGGTCGAGCATGAGCCCGTCGATGGCGTAGTGGAACAGCGCCAGCTCGACCCGTCCTGCCGGCAGCCCCGCGCTCGCGCTGAAGGCGACGTCGGCCTCGAAGTCGCGCCGCCTCCACGCGCCGAGCGACGCGGCCACGCTCGGCCGCCTCGCCGCCTCGAGCCGGAGCTCGAACAGGGCGAGGGCGAGGTGCGGCGTCGCGCTGAGCCGCCGGACGAGGTCACGCAGGTGCTCGGCGAAGGCCGCGCGGTCGAGCGCGCCCTGGCTGAGGCGAGTGACGGCGTCGGGGTCAGGGGCGAGCCGTTCTTCGATGCGGTCGACCAGCGCGGCGACGAGGTCGTCGCGCGTCGGGAAGAAGTTGGAGGCCGTCCCCCGCGGGACCCCGGCCGCCGCGTCGACAGCGCGGTGGGTGAGCCCACGGCCCCCCTCGTCTGCCAGGACGCGGATCCCCGCGTCGGCGAGGGCAGAGCGTCGTCCGTCGTTGCGTGCCATGCAGACGATGGTAGACGAACCACGGCACCTGTCGTAGATTAACCACGACACCTGTTGTTGTTCGACAACCCGCGAGACGAGGACGCCTGATGAGCGAGATCCTGCACGGCTGCTTGCCCGACACCACCTACTTCGAGACCACGGCACGGTCCGGCAACCAGTACGGCGTCTGGGTGACCACCCCGCCCGGCTACGCCGAGTCCACAGAGCCGCTGCCGCTGGTCTACGTGGTCGACGGCAACTGGAGCGTCGGGCTCACGGTGCCTCTGATCGTCACGCAGGCGGACCCGTTCTTGACGGTCGAGCCGTACGTCCAGGTGTCCGTCGGTTTTGCCGGCGACGAGGCGGCGGACTGGGCGCAGCTCCGCAACCGCGACCTGGTACCGCCCGGAGAGCCTGTGAGCGAGGAGATGGTCGCCGCCGTCGCCTCGGCCCGGGAGACGGGGGCGATGACTGCCGAGCACGCGGACGCCTATCTGGCGATGCTGGCCGACACCCGCGCGGACGTCTTCCTCGACTTCCTGACCGAGGAGCTCCACCCGCGGCTGCAGTCGGAGCTCCGGGTGAGCGAGTCGGGGCACGGGCTCTTCGGCTACTCCTACGGCGGCCTCTTCGCGCTGTACGCCTGGCTGCGGGGCGGGACCCCCTTCGCGACCTTCGGGGCGGGGACCCCCGGTGTCGCGAGCACGGAGAGCGAGGTGTTCACGATGCTGGACGCCCTCCCGGACCGCAGCCCGGGCTCCACGGTCCCCCGGCTGCACGTCACGCTCAACGAGGTCGAGATCTTCGGGCACCTGCCGATCTACCGACGCCTCGCGCGCACCGTGCTCTCGGTCCTCGACCAGCTGCACGGCAAGGGTCTGGCAGACGCCATCTCGAGCGAGGTGCTGCACGAGACGCACGTGACCGGGTTGCAGGCGTCGTTCTTGAGCTATCTCACGGCCTGCCGCTCCAGCGCCCAGGTCGCGACGGTCAGCACCGACGCCTGAGGCTTCACAGCGCAGACGCGAGTCAGAGCTCTTCCGGCGCCTCGACGACGCGCGCGACCTGCACGGGCATCCCTGTCGCGCGGATCCGCTCGGCGTACTCCTCGAGCCAGACGTCCGCGGCGGGCACAGGGTCGCCGTCGTGCTCGACGAGCGCCCAGAGCGCCATCCCCTCCGACGTCGGCGTGTAGACGGCCTCGCCGACCGCGACGTCACGCCACTGCTCAGCGAGCACCTCGGCGCCGGGGAGGACGTCCAGCTCGGCCTGGACGAGCGCGTGCGCCTCGTCGTAGGTCAGGTCCGCAGGGCCGACCTCGGCCCGGATGAGGGAGTCGTCGGCGACCAGCCGCACCCGCAGGCTCGTCCAGTGCGCGCCGCCAGACGTCGGGCCCTCCGCCGGGGCGTCCTGCGTGCTGTCGTCGGGCTGCGTGCTGTGCGTCATCGAACCGTCCTCGCTCTCGTCCTGGCCGCGCGTCGGTCACCGCGACGGCCAGCCCCAGTCTCGCAGCGCCGGGCCGCGCGCGGCCAGCGCTCGGGCGTCAGGAGGGCCTGTGTTCGCCGCGGGCCGAGGACCCGGCGGTCAGCTGCGCGTACATGTACATGTCTCGAGGCTCGCCGCCCACCCGCTCCCAGGCACGGAGCAGCCCCTCGCGCTCGTAGCCCGCGGACTCGGCGGCACGCCACGACCCCTCGTTCCACGGCTCGACGTA
The DNA here is from genome assembly GCF_033798665.1 of Sanguibacter biliveldensis. NCBI lineage: Bacteria > Bacillati > Actinomycetota > Actinomycetes > Micrococcales > Sanguibacteraceae > Sanguibacter > Sanguibacter biliveldensis. The sequence continues at coordinate 96,954 of NZ_CP138359.1, read as the reverse complement.
CAGCTCGAGCCTGTCGAGGTCGGGCAGGTCCCGGGCCCAGGCCGTGAGGACCTGGAGGGCCTCGGCCGCGTACCCGCGCCGCCGCTGCGACGGGCAGGTCCAGTAGCCGATGCTGCCGCGGGCACCCACCGCGGTCCGGAGCTGCAGGATGATGAAGCCGACGGCGCGGTCGTCGGCGTCGGCGACAGCGAAGGGGTAGCCCACCTGGTCGCGGAGCCGGTCCTGCTGCCGCTCGACGAAGGCGAGGGCCTCCTCCTCGCTGTCGACCGTGGGCACCGAGGTGATGACCGGGATGAGCGGGTCGTAGGACGCCTCGCGGACCGCGTGGGCATCCGTCGACCGCCAGCCACGGAGCCGCACACGCGCTCCGACGAGCTCGGGGAGGCGCAGCGGTCCGGGAGTCGGCGGGGCGTCAGCAGTCATCGCTCCATCCTGCCCGACGCGCACGGGCTCAGGCTTCGCGTGCCCGCTCGGTCGCTGGCGGGCGCGGCTCGGACCACCTCCGAGTCGGCACGACCTGAGCTGGAGGCGCGAGACGGCGCCTAGGCGTGGTCGACGAGCCAGCGCATCGCCGCTGGCGTGAGGCCACGGTCCGCGTAGATCCTCCGGGTGGGTGGATCAGCGCCGTCACGCTCCGGCACCGCACCGGCTCGCTGCCCCTCCCAGACGAGGGTGAGACCGATCTTCTCGAGCACCGCGACCGAGGCCGGGTTGTTCGAGAGCACGCGGGCGGTCACGGGGACCTGCGGTGTCACGTCGGCAGCAGCAGCCACGGCAGCCCGGGCGATCTCGGAGGCGAAGCCTCGGCCCCACGCCGCCGGGTCCAGCCTGTAGCCGAGGTTCCAGACCTCAGCCTCCGCCGCGTACCCCACGCCTCCAGAACCGATGAAGGTCCCGGCCGGGAGCATGGCGTCCGCACCCTCGGCGCTGACCCGGACCGCCCACATACCCAGCCCGTGCCGCTCCACGTCCCGGGCAGACCGCTCGACCCGCTCGCGAGCCTGCTCGACCCGCGTGAGCCGGCCCGAGGGCAGGTGCACCCAGGTGCGCGGGTCGCTGTAGACGCTGAAGAGGTCGCCTGAGTCAGACGGCGCGAGCGGCTCGAGCCGCAGCCGCGCCGTCTGAGCGGACGGCAGGTGTGCTTCCATGCCAGCCAGTCTCCGACGACCCTCCGACAGTCTCAGCCTGCGCGGCGGCCGAGTCGCTCGACAGCACGACCGACGCCTGCCTCGGCGTCCCAGGTGTAGACCTCTCGGCCGTCGATGAACACGCGCTCAGCCCGTGACATGGAGTCGAGCGGGTCGCCCGACCACACGACGACGTCGGCGTCGAGCCCTTCGGCGAGGGCGCCGATGCGGCCTCCCAGCCCGAGGAAGGACGCGGGGTTGGTGGTGAGCGCCTCGAGGGCGGTCTCGCGCGGGAGCCCGTCACGCACCGCGAGCGTCGCCTGGGTGACGAGCAGGTTGATGGGGATCACCGGGTGGTCGGTCGTGATCGCGACGCGGACACCGGCCTTGGCGAGGGCGACGAGGTTGGTGATCGCGCGGTCGCGGAGCTCGACCTTGCTGCGGTTGGTGAGCATCGGCCCGTAGATCACCGGGATGTCGCGCTCGGCCAGGACGTCGGCGAGCTTGTGCCCCTCGGTCCCGTGGTTGATGACCAGGCGGTAGCCGAACTCGTCGGCGAGGCGGATCGCCGTCGCGATGTCGTCGTGGCGGTGCACGTGCTGGTCCCAGGCGAGCTCGCCGTCGAGGACGCGGGCGAGGACCTCGAGGTCGAGGTCACGGGCGAAGGGCTCACCCTTCTTCTCTGCAGCGACCCGCGAGGCCGCGTAGTGCTGCGCCTTGGCGAAGGCCTCGCGGAGGACGAACGCGACGCCCAGACGGGTCGACGGCATCTGCTTCTTCTCGCCGTAGACGCGCTTGGGGTTCTCGCCGAGCGCGGACTTCACGCTCACCGACTCGCTGATGACCTGCTCGTCGATCGTGCGCCCGCCCCACGTCTTGATCGCGACGGTCTGCCCGCCGATGACGTTGCCCGAGCCTGGCTTGACGACGACCGAGGTGATGCCGCCGGACAGCGCGTCCCGGAAGCCCTCGTCGTCGATGTTCACGGCGTCGATCGCCCGGACACCGGGCGTGGTCGGGCGGGTCATCTCGTTGACGTCGTTGCCGATCGGGCCGTTGCCCTCTTCGTCGATGCCCACGTGCCCGTGCGACTCGACAAAACCGGGCAGCACCCACTTGCCCTCGACGTCGACGACGGTCGCGTCGGCCGGGATCTCGACATCAGCACCCACGGCGACGATCGTGCCGCCGCGCAGCAGGACGGTCCCGCGCTCGACGGGGGCAGAGGCGACGGGGACGACATAGCCGTTGACGAGGGCGGTCAGGGGGGAGGTTCCACGTGGATCAGTCATGCGTCCAACCTATCGCCGGTCGGAGCGGGAGCCGCGATCGTGACCGGTCCGCCGTCCCGTGCGAAGGGACCTCAGCTACATCCCGAACCGCTCGACCACGAGCTCGACCATCTCGTGCGGGGCCGGGTCGGCGGCGCTCAGCAGCGGTTCGGTGACCACGTCGGCGCCCGCGCGGCCCGCGAGGTCGGCGAAATAGCCCGGGGCCAGCAGATAGGTCGCGACGACGACCCGGCGGCCGCCGCTCCGCGAGCGCGCGGTCTCGACGGCGTCGGGCAGGGCGGGCTGGACGGCGGAGATGTAGCCGACGAGCACCTCACGCCCGATCGCGTGGCCGAGCATGCGGCCCATGACCTCGCAGTCGTCGACGGCACGGGCGTCGGAGGACCCGGCAGCCGCGAGCACGACCGTGTCGTCGGGCCGCAGACCGGCCTCGTCGAGACGCGTCACCAGCTGGCGCACGAGCCGCGGGTCCGGTCCGAGCGCGGGGCGCACCACGGCGTCGGGCGCCTCGGCGGCAGCCTCCGCCAGGTCGACGTACACGTGGAAGCCCGCCGACAGCAGCAGCGGGACGACGTGGACGGGTTCGTCGCCGATCTCTGCGAGGGTGGTCGGGACGTCGGGCTGCTGGACGTCGACGCAGCAACCGAGCACGTCGAGGTCCGGGCGGCGGAGCGCGACGGCGTCGACGAGGTCGCTGACGGCGCGCTGCCCGGCGAGCGAGGACGTGCCGTGCGAGCAGGCGACGAGGACGGGCGTGCGGTCGACCGCACCCCGGGCCGTAGCGCTGTGGGCCAGCACGCCGTGGGCCATCGCACCACGGGCTGCGTCCGCTACCTCGTCGAGCACGGCGTCTCGTCCGACGACGGGCTCTGCGTCCGGCACCGCGCAGGACGCCGCGCGCTCGCCCAAGGCGCCCGGCCCGAGCACCGTCACGCCGCGACCCGCACCTCGGCCTCGACCGCCACCTCGAGGGCGACCTCGACATAGCCGTCGACCACCTGCACGGGGTAGGTCTCCAGGTGCAGCGCGGGGTGGGTGAAGCACTCCCCCGTGACGATGTCGTACACCTGCTTGTGCAGCGGCGACGCGACGGTCACGCGCTCCCCTGCGGCGACAGTCTTCGACCCGGTGATGCCGCGGGCCATGACGTGCGAGCCTGTCGCGGGGTCGCGGTGGCTCACCGCGTAGACCCCGGCGTCGGCGAGCCGGAACAGCGCGACCTGCGCACCGTCGACCATGGCGGCCTCTCCCCACCCGGTCTCGAGGTCGTCGATCCTGCAGACCCGGTGCCACTGCTGGGCGCGGGCGGTCCGGGGGCAGGCGATGAGAGTCTCGGTCATGTCGGGCTCCTGACGGGGAGTGGCGTCGTGCGGTGGGTAGGTAGGTAGCTGAGGGTCGCGGTGACCGTCGGTGAGCCCGACGCTATCGACGAGGTGTTTCCCGGAGGTCGGCGCAGGGTTTCCCTCTCGTGACCGTCTTCTCACTGCTGCCCTGGACGGCGGTGACAACCTGGTGACCCCCGGGACACCCGAGGGCAACGGGAGGGAAACGGCACGCCCGTACGGTCGAGGAACTCGCCGCAGCCCCCTGGAGGTACTCGCATGACCGGAACCGACGGCACGCCCCCAGCCCACCACGTCGTGGTCGTCGGCGGCGGGCCCGCTGCCCACCGCTTCGTCGAGGCCATGGCCTCGCGCGACACCTCAGGCCTGCGGGTCACCGTGATCGCCGAGGAGGTGCACCAGCCCTACGACCGCGTCGCGCTGAGCAAGGCCTTCGTCGGCGACATCGACCTGACCCTCGGCGGCGGAGAGCTCTGGGAGCACCCGGCGATCACGCTGCGGACCGGCGAGCGGGCCGTCGCGGTCGACGCGGCGGCAAGGACCGTCCAGACGACGAGCGGCACCGTCACCTACGACGAGCTCGTGCTCGCCACAGGCTCCGACGCGGCACGCCTCACCTTCCCGAACGGCGACCGTACGCACGTGTACAGGACCGTCGACGACGTCTGGGGCCTCGCCGCCGAGGTGACGCGCCTGGCCGCGGAGCTCGGCCGGGCACCCCGGGCTGTCGTGGTCGGTGGCGGTCTGCTCGGTCTCGAGGCCGCGGGCGGCCTGCAAGAGCTCGGCGCCGAGGCCGCCGTGGTCAACGGTGCCGGCTGGCTGATGAACGCCCAGCTCGACGAGGGCGGCGGGCAGGCCCTCGGCCGGCTCATCGCGTCGACGGGCATCGAGGTGCACTGCGGGGTACGCCCCGTGGGCATCCTCGTCGAGGACGACAGGGTGGTCGCCCTCGAGCTCGGAGACGGCGCCGAGCTCGCCGCCGACCTCGTGGTCGCCGCGATCGGCATCCGCCCCCGCGACGAGCTCGCTGCGTCGGCAGGTCTGGTGACAGGGCCGCGCGGGGGCGTGGAGATCTCCGACGGCTGCTCGACCTCGGTCCCGGGCATCTGGGCGATCGGCGAGGTCGCGAGCTTCGAGGGGCGGTGCGTGGGGCTCGTGGCCCCGGCGAACACGATGGCCGAGGTCGTCGCCGACCGGCTGCACGGCGGAGCCGCGACCTTCCCGGGCTTCGACACCGCGACCCGGCTCAAGCTGTCGGGGGTGGACGTCGCGAGCTTCGGCGACGCCTTCGGGGCGACCGAGCACTGCCTCGAGATCGTCTACGCCGACCCGGCCCGCGGGATGTACCAGAAGATCGTCGTCACCGGCGACGCGAAGACGCTGCTCGGCGGCATCTTCGTCGGGGACGCCACGCCCTACACGTCGCTGCGCCCGCTGCTGGGCCGCGAGCTCGGCGCCGAGCCGGGTGCCTTCCTCACCGCGGCCGGCGGCGGCGAGGCCCCGCAGACCGAGCTGCCCGACGACGCGATCCTCTGCTCGTGCAACAACGTCGCCGTCGGCACGGCCCGCGCCGCGGTCCACGGCGACGGCAAGACCGCACCGTGCCACGACCTGGGCAAGCTCAAGACCTGCACCCGGGCGGGCACCCAGTGCGGGTCGTGCGTGCCGATGCTCAAGAAGCTCCTCGAGGGCGAGCTCACCAAGGCCGGTGTCGCGGTGTCGAAGGCCATGTGCGAGCACGTGCCCATGTCGCGCGCCGAGCTCTTCGAGGGTGTCCGCGCCCTCGGGCTGACCACCTTCGAGGAGATCCTCGGGCGTTTCGGCACCGGGCGCGGCTGCGACATCTGCAAGCCGACCATCGGGTCGATCCTCGCCTCGCAGCACACCGACTACGTGCTCGACCCGGGCCGCGGCGCCCTCCAGGACACCAACGACCGCGCCCTGGCCAACATGCAGAAAGACGGCTCGTACTCGGTCGTCCCACGCATCCCCGGCGGCGAGATCACCCCGGAGAAGCTTGCGGTCATCGCGCAGGTCGCGATCGAGTTCGGGCTGTACACGAAGATCACCGGCGGGCAGCGCATCGACCTCTTCGGCGCCCGTCTCGACCAGCTGCCGGAGATCTGGGCGCAGCTGGTCGAGGCAGGCTTCGAGTCCGGCCAGGCCTACGGCAAGGCGCTGCGCAACGTGAAGTCCTGCGTGGGCTCCACCTGGTGCCGCTTCGGCGTGCAGGACTCGGTCGCCATGGCCATCCAGCTCGAGCTCCGCTACCGAGGCCTGCGCGCCCCGCACAAGTTCAAGATGGGCGTGTCCGGCTGCGCCCGCGAGTGCGCCGAGGCCCGCGGCAAAGACGTCGGCGTGATCGCGACAGACACCGGCTGGAACCTCTACGTCGGTGGCAACGGCGGCTTCCAGCCCGTCCACGGCCAGCTGCTGGCCAAGGACCTCGACGACGAGACCCTCATCCGCTACGTCGACCGCTACCTCATGTACTACATCCGCACGGCCGACCGTCTGCAGCGCACGGCCCGCTGGATGGAAGACCTCGACGGTGGTGTCGACCACGTGCACCAGGTGGTCGTCGAAGACTCCCTCGGCATCGGCGCAGACCTCGAGGCCGCGATGGCCCTGCACGTCGAGCACTACGAGGACGAGTGGGCGGCGACCCTCAAGGACCCCGACAGGCTGCGCAGGTTCAGGTCCTTCGTCAACGCCCCGACCGAGGTCGACGACTCGACCGCCTACGTCCGCGAGCGCGGGCAGCGTCGTCCGGCGACGGCGGCCGAGCGGGCCGGTGACCTCGGTCCGGGGATCGAGAGCTTTGACGAGCCCGTGCGCCGACCCGTCATGCTGGCCGGGCTGAGCATCCCCGTGCGTACCGAGAACCAGGAGGGCTGACCCGTGAACCTCGACCTCGACCTCACCGGCTCGACGGTGCTGATCCTCGGCACGGCGCACAGCGCCCGACGCGCCCTGCGGCGCTGCACGCACGCCGGGGCGGTGGTCCGCACGGCCCACACCCCGGCCGACGTGGACCTCGCCTCCCTCGACGACGTGCGCCTGGTCGTGGCCGTCGACGACTGCCAGGGCGGGTGGGACGAGGTCCTCGTCCGGCTGCGGCAGACGCACCTGGTGGTCCGCGAGGACGCCGCGGCCCCCGGGGGTCAGGTGATCCTCGTGGGTGGTGGCCCCGGGCAGGACGAGCTGCTGACGGTCGCGGGCCGCCAGGCGCTCGCCGACGCCGACGTGGTGCTCTACGACCGCCTCGCCCCGCACGAGAACCTCGCCGAGCTCACGCACGGTGCGGAGCTGGTCGACGTGGGCAAGCGCCCGGGCCATCACGCGATCACGCAGCGCGGGATCGAAGACCTCATGGTCGACCGCGCCCGCGCCGGGGAGACCGTCGTCAGGCTCAAGGGCGGTGACCCCTACGTGTTCGGGCGCGGGTCGGAAGAGGTCGCCGCCGCGCGCGAGGCCGGGATCCCCGTGCGGGTCATCCCGGGCATCACCTCGGCAGTCTCCGTCCCGGCTGCCGCGGGCATCCCCGTGACGCACCGCGAGGTCTCCCGCCTGTTCACGGTGATCTCCGGCCACGTCCCGCTCACGGCGTCGGAGTGCGAGCACCTCGCCGGGCTCGGCGGCACGATCGTCGTGCTCATGGGGATCGGGACCATGCACCAGACCCTCACGGGTCTGCGCCGCGCCGGCATGACGACCGAGATGCCCGTCGCCGTGGTCGAGCGCGGGTACAGCATGAACCAGCGCACGACCTGCTCGACTCTCGGCGAGGCGACCTCAGCGGCTACGCTCGCGGCATGTTCCAACCCGGCCGTCCTCGTCATCGGCGAGGTCGTCCGCCTCGGCCACGACTGGCCCCGTGAGCTCACCGAGCTCGCGGGCGCCTCGCTAGGAGTATCTGGATGAACGCTGCCGACGACACGTCCGGTGTCACCGAGTTCAGCAACGACCAGCTCTCGGGGTTCCGGATCGGCGTGACGTCGGACCGGCGGTCGGACGACCTCATCGCGGCCCTCGAACGACGCGGGGCGCAGGTGATGCACGCCCCCGCGCTGCGCATCGCCCCCGTCGAGGAAGACGTCGACCTGCTCGCCGACACCCGGGCGATCCTCGAGACCCCGCCCGACGTCCTGGTCGTCACGACCGCCTACGGCATGCGGCGCTGGAGCGAGGCGGCTGACGCCGCCGGTCTCGGCGACGCGCTGACCGACGTGCTGCAGGCCGCCCGGATCTTCGTCCGGGGGCCCAAGGCCCGCGGGGCCGTGCGAGCGGCCGGGCTCGACGACGTGGGCATCGCGCACGACGAGCGCACGGCGTCGGTGATCGACATGCTGCTCGACGAGGGCGTCGAGGGCCGGACCGTCGCCGTCCAGCTGCACGGGTACACCGACGGGCAGCAGCTCGAGAGGCTGCGGGCAGGCGGTGCCCGGGTGCTCACCGTCGAGCCCTACCGCTGGGTCAAGCCCGACGGCGTGGAGAGGCTGCCCAGGCTGATCGACGCGGTCTGCGCCCGGAACCTCGACGTCGTGACCTTCACGAGCGCCCCGGCGGTCGACGCCTTCCTCACCTCGGCGATCGAGCAGGGTGTCCTCGACCAGCTGCTGGACGCGCTGCGCACCGACGTGGTCGCGGCGGCTGTCGGTCCGGTGACCGCGGGGCCGCTCGAGGTGGCCGGCGTCACGCCGATCATCCCCGAGAGGTTCCGCATGGGAGCGCTCATCAGGCTCGTGTGCGAGCACCTCGCGCTGCACCAGGTGACCGAGCTCTCGACAGCCCTCGGCCCTGTCCAGATCCGTGGGCGGTCCGTGGTCTTCGAGGGCCGGGCCGGTCAGCTGGCGCCGGCTCCGCTCGCGCTGTTCCGTGCCCTCGCCGCGAGCACGGGTGCAGTGCTGACCCGCAAGGACCTCATGGCGCACCTGCCGGAGGCGCAGAACGAGCACGCCCTCGACATGGCGATGAGCCGGTTGCGCGCGTCGCTGCCCGAGCCGCGGCTCGTGGCGACGGTGGTCAAGCGGGGCTACAGGCTCAACGTGTGAGCAGGGTGGTCCTCATGCCCAGCTCAGTGCTTCCAGCACGGGCCACGCACCGTTCGAGGTGTTGGCGAGGACCGATCCCGTGACACCCGACTCCGGGTCGTGCCAGGTCCGACCCGAGACCCCTGCGTCGTAGCCCTCGAGCAGGACGGTCTGCGACGACCAGCCCCGCCAGAAGCCGCGGGCGTACCTCATGTGGTCGCCCTCGACGTGGCTGACGGGCTCGGTCAGCGCCTGGAGCGTCGGGAGCGTCACGACCCGCCCGGCGAAGAGCGCCGACCAGAATGCCGCGAGGTCGGCCACGGTGCCGACAGCCCCGCCGTCACCGTTGCCCCGGACCGGCAGGTGCAGCGCGTTCGTCCTGTCCCCCGACTCCTCCAGGTACCCCAGAGCAGTGTCACCGGAGATCTCGTCGGTCCGCGGGTACCCGGTCGAGACCATCCCGGCAGGTCCGAGCACCCGCTGCTCGACCAGGTCGTGGAAGGTCAGCGACGAGACCCTCTCGGCCACCAGGGCCAGGACCACGAACCCGCTGTTGCAGTACGCGAAGGTCGACCCGGGTGGGCTCACCTGCGGTCGCCCGTCGAGCAGCGGGACGAAGGCCTCGGTCGTGCCCAGCAGGTGCAGCGGCCTGTCGACCACGTAGTCGTTGATGTCACCGCCGGCCGACTCGTCGATGTAGTCGCCGATGCCCGCCGTGTGCGAGAGCAGCTGCCCGACGGTGACGGCGTCGTCGACGAGCGGGAGGTCGTCGCCGAGGACGGGTCGGACCGGGCTGTCCAGGCTCAGCAGACCGTCGTCGACGAGCGCCCCCACAGCCAGGGCCGTGAAGCCCTTCGAGATGCTCGCGAGCCCGCACCTGTGGTCGACGGTCATCGCCTGGCCCCGGGCGCGGTCCGCCCATCCGTAGGCCCGCGACTCGCTCTCGCCGTCGGGGCGGTCGATGCGGACGACGCCGCTGAAGCCCGTGGACCGGGCGGCGGCGTCCAGCTGGGACATGAGGTCGTGTGGCATGACGGCGACGCTAGCGAGCGGGTGCAGCCCGGGGCAACGGATTTGTCAGCGACCGGCGCGGGCCCGCCACGCCTGCGACCAGGGGGTCGACAGCCCCGGGGCCGCAGGCGCAGACGCTCGGGATGAGCACCGCAGGCTCGGGGGCAACCACGACCCCAACGGGTGAAGTGCCTGGTCAGACCCTCATGACGTCCCGGTGCCGGTCGATCATGAGGGGACGAGGTACGAGCTGGGAGGCAACCGATGTCCGGGATCCGGATCGAAGCAGGCACGACGAGCGTGGGTACGACAGGCAGCAGCGCGACCGCCGCGAGCGGGTCGCCCGCGCAGCAGGCCTACGACAGGGCGGTCAAGCAGCTCGCCGCCGCGCAGAAGAAGCTGTCACAGGACGTCTTCGACAAGGCACCCGAGGCGACGATCAAGGTCGACCAGGCGGCCGTGGAGGCTGCCGCGCTCTCCGTCGCCGCAGCGACCGCGGCACTCGCCCGAGAGCAGGCGAAGGCTCAGGAAGGCCAGACGAGCCGGACCGCCGCGCCCACACCTGCCCAGCAGGCCGAGGCCCCGTCACGGGACCGCAGCCGCACGGGAGACGTCGACCTCTACGCCTGACGTCGCCAGGGTCCGACTCGCCGGGACGTGGTCCCGGCGGTGACCACGCACCCCGCCTCAGCACCTACGGTTAGCCGGTGACCTCACCCCGCGTCCTCCAGGACCTCACCCCCCTCGAGCAGCTGCGTGCTGGTCGCACGACCCGTCGGCTCGTCCAGCTCGTGCTCGGGCTGGTGCTCTTCGGGGTGTCGCTCGCCATGGTGCTGCGCAGCGGTCTGGGGCTGAGCCCCTGGGACGTGCTGCACCTGGGCATCTCCCGCAGCACCCCGTTGTCCATCGGGACCGTCGTGGTCCTCATGTCCCTCGCAGTGCTGGCGCTGTGGATCCCGCTTCGCCAGGCCCCCGGGCTCGGCACGCTCGCCAACGCCCTGCTCGTCGGGGTGGTCATCGACGCGTCGCTGCGCCTGGTCCCCGAGGTCGACGGCCTCGCGCTCCAGGTGCCGATCCTGGTGGCGGGCGTGGTGCTCAACGCCCTGGGCGGAGCGCTGTACATCGGGGCCCAGCTCGGCACCGGGCCGCGCGACGGGCTCATGACAGGGCTGTCGCGCCAGACCGGGCTGTCGCTCCGGCTCGTGCGCACAGGGATCGAGGTCACCGCGCTCGTCGCCGGGTGGCTGCTCGGCGGCACCGTCGGTCTCGGGACGGTCCTCTACGCGATCGCCGTGGGACCTCTCGTGCAGCGCTTCCTGCCGTGGTGCGTCGTGACGGTCACCCCGCCGGTGCGGCGGTCGACAGAGCCTGAGGCGCCGCTCTCCTAGCCGCGGGCGACGTCGCTCCCGGACCTGTCGAGGCTGCGGTCAGCCCTCGTCGCGTGCTGGGAAGGTCGCCCAGATGTGCTTCTCGTCGTGGCTCACGTACCAGCCGCACTCGTCCGAGACGCGGGCGACGAGCACGAGACCGAATCCACCCTCGCCCGGCTTGCGGCCCGCCGCACGGGTGGGCACCGAGTCCTTGGCGCGGTCGACGACGTCGAGCAAGAACGTCTGCCCGTCGGTGCTGAGGACCACCCGGGCCGACGACCGCGCGTGCTTGAGGGCGTTGGTCGCGAGCTCGCTGCTGGCCAGGAGCATGTTCCGCAGGGTCGAGCGACCACGTCGGGGCTGCTCGGGCGCCGTCGCCGAGACCGCGTCGGTCAGACCGGCGCGCATCGTCCCGAGCGCGTCGTAGGAGCTGAGGGTCCACGTCGAGACCACGTCCGGCAGCCGGGGCGGCGGCGCGAAGGGGATCGGGCTCATGCTCACCTCGAGTCCTGCGAGAACGGGATGCGTGCCCCGTCGCTCCGGGATCGCCTGCTGACCAATATGGTCGCACGGCCCACGGGGCCACGCGCGACGGCCTCGCAGATCATCCGCGGCCCGTGAGCCGGTCCCAGAACCCGCGTCTGCGCGGCGTCCAGCCCGCCTGCTCGAGCACCTGCTGTACGGGCGTCTTCATCTCGTCGGCGTCGAAGCGCCACCCGAACGAGTGCCCGGCCTGACCGTGGTCTGTCGCGAGCGGGGCGAAGCTCGTGCTGAAGCTCTTCGACCTGACGGTCCCGCGGAACCTCGACGTGCTGACGCTGGCCCCACCGGCGCCGACCCGGGCCTGGGTCGCCGAGGTGTGGTCGACGAGGGTGTACGTCGAGTCCTCGTGCAGGCTGACCTCGAGCCTGTAGCCACGGTCGATCGTGCCTGCCGACACGAAGCCCACCCACCGTGCGTCGGCGTAGTCCCACGCCCCTGTCACCCCGTCGGCCGACGGGGTGAAGGTGAAGGGGACCTCGTCGGTGCCGAGGGCGAGGATCTGTCCGACGACATGCTCTCGAGGTGCGCTCATCGCTCCATGGTGGACGGGGGCGCGTCATGGGGCCACCGGTGGGGCCAGCCCTCATGGCCCGCGCCCGGCCCCGCTCTGGTCGGGCGCGGGCCGGACGCGGGTGGGGCGGAGGTCAGGCGCCGGTCACGCGTCCTGGAGCGCAGGTGCGCTCGGAGCCGCGGGCGCCTGCACCCCCGCACCCGTCACGTCCCCCGTCAGCCCAGCCCTCGCACCCGACGCCGTCAGCGCCTCCAGCCCGCGCCGGTGCGCCCAGTACAGCCCGAGGCCGGTGAGCAGCACGCCCCCGACCAGGTTCCCGGCGAGGACCGGCAGCTGGTTCCAGAGCCACCAGTCGCCGACGGTGACATCGGCGCCGAGCATCATGCCCGCGGGGATGACGAAGAGGTTCACGACGGCGTGCTCGAAGCCCTGGGCGAAGAACGTCGTCACCGGCAGCCACATGGCGACGATCTTGCCGCCGGTCGACCTCGAGGTCATCGCCATGACGACCCCGAGGGTCACCATCCAGTTGCACAGGACAGCCTTGACGAACACCAGCGCGAGGCCGCTCGCACCGAGGGCCTCGTAGCCGAGGGTCTTGGTCTCGGCGATCTGCACGAGGTTCGCCACGAGAGGGTTCTCGGTGTCCGTCCCCATCCGGCTGATCACCGCGACGTACATCGCCGCGTAGCCGGCAGCCCCCACGACGTGCCCGACGAGGACCAGACCGAAGCTGCGGAGCATCCCTCCGACGCTCGCCCGGCCCTCGAGGACCGCGAGCGGGACGAGCGCGAAGCTCCCTGTCACCAGCTCGAGGCCCAGCAGCACGATCATGACGAAGCCGACCGGGAAGACGAGCGCCCCGACGATCGGCTGCCCGGTCTGGACCGTCGCCTGGTAGGCGAGGGTCGTGGCGCAGGCGAGGACCGCACCGCCGAGCACCCCTCGCACGAGCATCTCGGTCGTGGACAGCGACGCCTTGGTCGCCCCGGCGTCGACGGCGGTCGCGAGGACCTCGTCAGGCTTCACGTAGGTCATGGGTGCCTCCCTCTCGGAACGGACGGCAGCCACCGTCGTGCTCTGAGCCTGGTCCCGGTGCCGACGCGCGTCGTTGCGCGGCGGTGACCGTCGCGTAAAGGTCTCCTCATCGCCGTCTGGGACCGCTGTGAGGTCGGCCGCCCCCTGCGAGCCCTGCGGAGTATGAAACCCGGGATGAAGTCCGGGCCTCGCGCGCCCCGAGGCCCCAGCGGGTCACGAGCATGGGTGGGCGCCGAGACCTGGACGAGCCGCGAGACGGCCTTCTCAGAGTGCGACGCGCGTCGATCTCGGCCGGACCGAGACGTGACCCCACTCTGGAGGAGCAGCACCCGTGAAGCCACCATCCACGACCGAGCCGTCGCGCACCGCGCGCCGGTCCGTCCGACCTGCCGCCGTCGCGGCGACAGCCCTCAGCCTCGCGCTCGGCGGCCTGACGCTGCCCGGCGCGGCCTGGGCGGCCCCGGCGCCCGAGGCGTCGACCTCGAGCTTCGGGCTCGGGGCGCAGGTCGCCGGGACCGTCCCCGACGGCATCTGCGCGGTCCGCGCGACAGTCGTCGGCGGTGCCGGCGGACGCTCGGCCGCGGGCGCCAACGGCACCGGGTCGAACGGCGCCGGGGCCGCGATCACCGCGACCTTCGCGGTGACACCCGGGACCACCTTCAGCGGGACCGTCGGCGGAGGCGGGCGTGAGAACGTCAACGCGGCCGGCGGTGCAGGCGGCGTCAACGGCGGCGGGACCGGCGGCACGGCGGTCTCCCAGCACGGTGGTGCCGGTGGAGGAGGCTCGACAGTCCTGTTCCTCGGCGGGACCACCCCCGACGACGTCGCCGTGCTGGCGGGCGGCGGCGGCGGCAGCGGTGGCGGGCACTCCGTCACCACCGACGGTTTCGGTGGAGACGCAGGCCTCCCGGCCGGCGCCGGCGAGGTCGCGGCAGGTGCCGACGGCACCGACGGCTTCGAGGGTGGACCTCGGGTCGGCGGCGGTCAGGGCGGTCGCGACGGCCAGCCCGGCGCGGGCGGCGTCCACAGCACCGACCCGAGCCTGAACGGCCAGCCTGGAGCCGGCAGCGCCGGCGGTGCCGGTGCAGCCGACCCGAACTACGACGCCGGAGGCGGCGGCGGCGCCGGCCTCACCGGCGGTGGTGGCGGCGCGTCGACCATCATCAAGAACAGCGACAACGGGATCAACACCGTGGCCGGCGGCGGCGGTGGCGGCGGCTCGTCCTTCGTGGCGGGCACAGCCTCCGACGTCACCTCGGCGGCCTCGGGCCGTCAGACGGGGACGGGCAAGGGCACCGACGGCTCGATCGAGCTGGACTGGGTCGAGTGCGGCTACGACCTCGCCGTGACCAAGACCGCCTCGGTCGACGGCGCTCCGACAGGCTCGCCCGACCGTGCCCCTGTCGGCTCGACGGTCACCTGGGCCGTCACCGTCGTCAACAACGGCCCCGAGGCCATGACGCGCGGCGACATCCTCACCCTCACGGACACGCTCCCGGGCGACGGCGCCACGTCGGTCACCTCGGTGGTCGTCGCGGGCGGCACCAACGACACCTTCGAGCGCGGGCCGCTCTCGTGCGACGCCGTGGTCGGTTCACCCCTGCCGAGCACCGTGACGTGCTCGCGCGAGCACGCACTCCTCGGTGGCGCAGCTGACGGTCGCCGTGGGCTCGACGTCGGCGAGAGCGTCACGATCACCTACACCCAGGCCGTCACGGACACCCCCGGGACGACGCTCGAGAACACCGCGACGGTCCAGGACCGCGGCGACCAGGACGACAACAGCGACACCTCCGTCGTGACCGTCGTCGGACCGCCCACGGCCACCGACGACTCGGACCTCGGCAACACCATCGGCGAGACCGTCCGCGTCCCGGTGCTCGGCAACGACACCGCGACGACCAGCCCGCTCGACCCCACCACGCTCGTCCTGTGGGACCCGGCCACCAGCACGTCGCCCGGTCTGCAGCTCGTGGTCCCCGGCGAGAGCACCTGGACCGTCGAGGGCGGCGACGTCGTCTTCACCCCCGTCGCCGGCTTCCTCACAGACCCGACCCCGGTGTCGTACAGGATCTCTGACGAGGACGGCCTCACGGCGACGGCCGTCGTGACCGTCGACTACGTCCCGGCCGCGGCCGACGACTCCGACCTCGGCCACGCGATCGGCGACGTCGTCACGGTCGACGTGCTGACCAACGACACCGGCGACCTCGACCCGAGCACCGTCGTGCTCGTCGACGGCAGCACCCGGACCGACCGTCTGGTGGTCCCCGGCGAGGGCACCTGGACGGTCGACCCGACGACGGGCGCCGTGGTCTTCACGCCCGAGGCCGGCTTCCTCACCGACCCGACCCCGGTCACCTACGAGGTCACCGACACGACCGGAGACACCACGAGCGCCCGGGTGACCGTCGGCTACGTCCCCGACGCGACCGACGACGTCGACCACGGCAACACCATCGGCGAGGTCGTCACGGTCGACGTGCTGACCAACGACGCCGGTGACCTCGACCCGACGACCGTCGTGCTGGTCGACGGCGAAGACCGCGTCTCCGAGCTGGTCGTCCCGGGCGAGGGCACCTGGACGGTCGACCCCACGACCGGAGCGGTCACCTTCACCCCGGCGGACGGTTTCACGGGGAACCCGACCCCGGTGACCTACGAGGTCACCGACTCGACGGGCGACCTGGTCTCCGCGACAGTCACCGTCACGTACCTCCCGGTCGCGACCGACGACGCGAAGCACGGCAACACCGTGGGATCGTCCGTCGTCGTCGACGTCCTCCCGAACGACACGGGCTCGGTCGACCGCAGCTCGCTGCGGCTCGTCGACCCGGTGACGGGTGAGCGTGTCCTCACGCTCACGGTCCCCGGCGAAGGCACCTGGACCGTCCAGCTCGAGACCGGCACGGTCACCTTCGTGCCCGAGGACGGTTTCACCAAGAACCCGACACCCGTCACCTACGAGGTGCTCGGGACCGCGGGAGACCCCGTCTCCGCGCTCGTGGTGGTCACGTACCTGCCGCAGGCGCAGGACGACGTCGACGTGGACAACGTCCGCGGCACGCCCGTGACGGTCGACGTGGTCGGCAACGACACGGGCACCCTCGACCCGAGCAGCGTCAGGCTCGTGGACCCCGCGACGGGCGAGCTCGTCACGACGCTCACGGTCCCCGGCGAGGGGACCTGGACCGTCGACCTCGAGACGGGTGCCGTCACCTTCGTGCCGCTCGACGGCTTCGAGGGCGACCCGACCCCGGTGACCTACCAGGTGACCGACGTCGAGGGGAACCTCACGTCGGCGACCATCACGGTGACGTACCTGGCCGAGGCGCCCGCCCCGACCCCGGTGCCCAGCACCCCGGCAGCACCGGCACCCGCCGCGCCGGCAGCACCGGCATCACCGGCCCGTCCCGGGGCCGCTCTCGCCACGACCGGAACCGAGGTGCTGGTCGCCTCGGGCACGGCCCTGGCGCTCGTGCTGGCAGGCGCAGCCGGCCTGGTCCTGCGTCGTCGTCGGACGACGCGCTCCTAGTCCCTCACCAGGACACAGCCCAGCACGACGAAGACTGGCAGGCCTGAGCCTGCCGACGACGACCCTGGTGCACCGGTTCCCCCCGGCGCACCAGGGTCGTCGTGCGTGCCGGGGTCGTCGCGAGTCAGGTCCGTCGTGCGTCTGGTGGCCGTCGCACGTGGGGTGGTCGCCGTGCCTCCGGGAGCACGAGCCCTCCCACCGGTCTCGGGTCAGGCTCGGCTCTCGTCGTCGAGCCTGTCGAGGCGGCTCTCGTCGTCGAGCAGCCCCAGCCGGCGCGCGACGGCCAGCGCCGACGAGCGCGACCCGACCCCGAGCTTGCGGTAGAGCGTGCGCAGCTGCGACTTCACGGTGTGGTTGCTCACCACGAGACGCTCGGCGATCTCCGTCGTCGCCCCGGTCCGCGCGAGCTCGCGCAAGATCACCGTCTCCCGCGGGGTCAGGACCGGCACGTCACCGCTCGACGGGACGACCTCGGGCCACGGCTCCCCGAGGATCCTCTCGGCCTCGACGAGCCCGTGACGGCCGGCGACGCCGCGCAGCCTCTCGCGGTCGTCGGCGCTCAGGACGACCACAGGCAGCCGGAGGCCGTGGACCCCGAGCAGCGCCGAGGCGCGGGACAGCGCCGCGACGGCCTCGGTCTCGTGCCCGGTGGCGAGCGCGGCGACAGACTCGAGCAGGGCCCGGTCGGTCTGCGTACGGATCGAGGAGAAGGGCGCCCCGGTGCTCTGCGCGAGGGTGGCGAGGGTCTTCTCCGGCAGCCCGGCGGCGAGCTGGGCCCTGGCGAGGGCGACAGCCGCGGCGGCATCCTTGGCAGCGTCGGGCGGCGACACGAGGACCGTGTGCGCACGGCCTGCGGCGACGAGCAGGAGCGCCCGGGTCGCCACGAGCGTGGACTCCGTGGCCGGGTGCGCCGACCGTCGCGCCTGGTGGGTCGCACGGGTGGCCTCGAGCCTCTCGAGCGCTGCGTCGGCGCCACGACCGAGGAGGTCGACCAGCGCCTGCACGTGGGCGATCAGCGGCCAGTGCTCGATGGTCTCCAGGTGCCGCTCGAGCAGGTCCAGGTGGTGCTGGGCCGTCTCGACATCGAGCTCCTCGACCGCGAGCAGCGCCTCGGCGACCTGCAGCAGCGAGCCTGTGTACCCGTCGACCCAGCCCTCCGGCCAGGAGCGTCCGCGGGCGTCCTCGACGAGGGTCCGCGCCCGTGACACCGAGCCCTCGAGCGCGTGGGTCCCGGCCAGCAGCGCGAGGTTCGGCAGCGCCGCCAGCGCAGTCGTCACCTCGCCGAGCCCGCGCTCGAAGGCGGCGACGGCGTCGGTCGGGCGGCGGGCGTGCAGGAGCGCGATGCCGCAGTGCGCGTAGACCTGCGGCAGGAGGTCGAGGATCTGCGCATGCTGCTCGAGCGTGAGGTCGTCGATGCGGCGGACCACGTCGTCGGCAGCACCTGCCGCGGCGCCGCCCCGCCCGGTGAGGCGCAGGGCGATCATCTCGACGGCTCGCAGGACCAGCCGCTCCTCGGGCGGGACCGTCGACCTCGCGACCCGCGCCGAGGCGACAGCAAGCCCGAAGAGGGCGATCGCGCGTGCCCTGCCACGCTTGTCGGCGTTGAAACCGAGCGCCACGAAGAACACCAGCAACGGGTGGCGGCGCAGCCTCACGAGCCCGAGCGGCGAGACGGTCCGGCGCACGGTCCCGGCGTACTCGGTCAAGAACCCGCGCCAGTGGTTGCGGACGATGGTGTTGGCCAGCGGGACGTCACCGGCGTCGACCGCCGCCTCGAGGGCCTCGACGGGCCGGTCGTGCGTGTCGGCCCACAGCGCGACCCGTCCGCGCAGCTCCGCGAACAGCTCGGGCGAGGACCGCCGGAGGTCGGCCCTCAGGGCTGCCCTGACGACGGTCGTGTACGTGAAGACCCGCTCGTGCCCCGGCCGGTTCCACGTCCCGAGCCCGAGCGCCTCCGCCTGGTCGAGGAGCGCCGCGGCGTCTGCGCGTCCGGTGAGGTCCTCCGCGAGGTCGACCGAGACGGCGTCCGCGACGACGGTCCTGCGGAGCAGACCGACCACGTCGGGCTCGAGGCTCGTGACCGCCGAGAGCACGAGCGACTCGACAGCCTGCGCGGGGTCCAGGTGGCCGGTGTGCTCGCGCTCGAGGGCGAGAGCCCGCGTGACGAGGGGCGAGCCGCCGGTCGCCTGCCGCGCCGTCGCCGCAGCCTTGTCGTCGACGCCGAGGAGCCGCGCGGTCTCCGCCGTCGACAGCGCGAGCGCGTCGGCGTCCACCACGCGCACGTCGAGGCGCAGGCGGACCTCGGGTGCAGCGAGCCGCGAGGCGGACCGCCCGGCGACGATCGCACGGACCGACGGGACTGCCCCGAGGACGTGGAGCAGGTCGGCCGTGGTCTCGTCGTCGAGCCTGTCGACGGTGTCGAGCACGAGGGTCACCGGACCGACCTGCTCGAGAGCCCGGACGAGGAAGGCCCTGACGTCACCGACCTCGCGCATGGAGGCCGATGCTGTCGCGAGGAGGTCGCCCGGTCCGACGAGCCCGGCGTCGACGAGCCGTCCGGCGACACCGGCCCAGAAGCCCCGGCGGGTGACGTCACGGTCGCCGAGGTCGTACCAGGCGCCGCGCAGGTCCGGGTCTGCCGAGGTCTGGGCCCACTCCGCGAGGAGGACAGTCTTGCCACCGCCCCCGGGACCACGCACGACGACGAGCGCCGAGGCGTCGTCGAGCAGACCGACGAGGTGCGGGCGCGAGACGAGCCAGGACGGCAGACGGGGTGCCCCGTAGACGCGGCGGGCACCGGTCATGCGTCCACCGGGTCCGCGCGGCCGGGCGCCTCGGCCTCACCTGCTGCAGCGGTGCGGTGCCGCGCGTCGTGGTCGAGGCCCGCAGCTGGGCTGGGATCTCCGGACCCGCGGGCCCGCCGGACCAGGAGCGCCCCGACGAGGGCGACCACGGCAGCGACCGAGGCCGTGACGAAGAGCGCCGGGTAGCCGCCGAGCCGCGCGATGACGACGGCGGCGACGGCAGGGGCGACGGCCTGCGGGATGTTGGTCGCCATGTTGTAGAGGCCCAGGTCTTTGCCGGCCGAGGCACCGCCGTCGGGGAGCACCTCGGTCACCAGGGCGCTGCTCGCCGCGAGGTGCGCGCCGAAGGCCAGCCCGCGCAGAGCCGCGAAGACCGCCATCCCGGCGACGGTGGGCGAGCCGAGCGGGACGAAGAACGAGACCGCGAGGAGCCCGCACGCTCCGACGAGGTAGGGGATGCGGTCGCCGGTCTTGTCACTGAGCCAGCCTGTCACCGTGATGCCGACCAGCACGGACAGCAGGCCGACGACGGTGAGGGCCCCGATCGCGCGGTTCGCCTCGTCCGTTCCGAGCCCGACGTGGTCGGTGAGGATGAACAGCTGGTACGCGAAGACGAGGTGGTAGGCGAAGACGAAGAAGAAGCGCGCGACGAAGGTCCGGGTGAAGGCCTGGGTCCGCCACGGCGCGACGACGAGCCTCACGACGGCCTCGAGGGGACGACCTCCTCGACGCATCGGCTTGCCACCCTGTGCAGGACCGTCCGGCGAAGGCGTGCCCGACGCAGGTGTGCTCGGCGCCGGGACGGACACCGGGCGGGCACGGGCACCGACGGCGAAGACCGCCGTCGCGACCAGGACGCAGAGCCCGAGACCGAGGTAGACCGTCCCCGGCTGGTCCGCGCGCGGCCCGGCGAGCACGACCGCCGCACCGCCGCCGAGCACCCCTCCGGCGCCGACGACAGCGAGGACCCGGCCCCGCCTGGACGGTGGGACCTCGTCCGGGACGACCGCCGAGGACGCGACGTCGAGGGCGTTGAGCGCGAACTGCGCGACCACCCACAGCGCGCCGAGGAGCACGAGGGAGCCGGCCCCACCCATCGCGAAGAGCGCCGCGGCCGAGACGAGCGCGCCGCCGATCATCCACGGGACCCGGCGACCGTACCGGCTGCGCGTGCGGTCGCTCAGCGCGCCGACGAGAGGCTGGGACGCGATCGCGACCACGAAGGAGACCGTCGTGACGAGGGCGAGGTTCTCGACCTTGCGCGACGGGTCGATGCCGGCGACCTGGTTGGGCAGCAGCACGACGAGGACCGCCGCATAGCTGGCCGCGAGCGCGAGCGACACCAAGGACAGAGAGCCAGCGAGGGATCTCGTCCTCCCAGTCGGCGTCGCCCAGGTCAGCACCGCACCACCTTAGGCGTCAGACTCGTCTGCGTCCTGTGGCTGTCCGTCGTCCGGACGCGTCGTCGCGTCGTCCGGGCGGGGCCACGGGCGCCCCTCGAGTGCCTCGATGCCCCGGTTGAAGCGCTCGAGCATCCGTGCGAAGTCGGCGGTCTCCTCGTCGGTCCAGCCCGTCATGACCCTGCCGAGCGACTCGACGGTCCTGTCCCGGGCGTAGGCGAGCCTGGCGGCGCCTTCGGAGGTCATCGCGAGCTTGCGCGCCATGCCGCCGTCAGGGTCGGGGATCCGTTCGATGAGGTCGGCCTTGAGCATCGCGGCGGTCTGCCGGTTGACGGTCGAGGTGTCGAGGCCGAGGGCTGCGCTGAGCTCGCCGATGGACAGCGGCCCGTCGAGGTCGATCCGGGTCAGCACGACGTAGGCGCTGCGGTCGACCTTCTTGTGCGCGTCAGCCTTCCGGGGTCCGTCGAAGATGCTGTGCCTGTTGAGCAGCACCATCTCGAACTCGATCAGCCGCGCGGGCTCCACCATGGGACTCGGCCATCCTCTCGTCTGTCCGTGGCGCCGTGCGACGGACCTGCAATATGCATGTTACATGTCGTGTGTATAGTGCACATCAAGCACGGCGACACCCGCCGAGCGCACAGCACCACCCGACGACAGGACCTCACCCGATGAGCGAGACCACCCCGAGCCCGAGCGCACGCCCAGGCATCATCATCGCGACGCTGGCACTGGCTGGCATCGTAGCCGCGCTCATGCAGACGCTCGTCGTCCCGCTGATCGGGGACCTCCCCACCCTGCTCGGGGCGTCAGCCTCGAGCACCACGTGGGTCATCACCGTCACGCTGCTCACAGCGGCCATCGCGACCCCCGTCGCGGGACGTCTCGGCGACATGTACGGCAAGAAGCGCCTCATCCTCGCCTGCACGGCGCCGCTCGTCCTGGGTTCCGTCGTGTGCGCGCTGTCGTCCTCCGTCGTGCCGATGGTCGCCGGTCGTGGGCTCCAGGGTCTGGGCATGGGGATCGTGCCGCTCGGCATCAGCCTGCTCCGCGACGTCCTGCCCGCCCAGCGCGTCGGCTCGGCCATCGCGCTGATGAGCGCGTCCATGGGTGTGGGCGGAGCCCTCGGCCTGCCGTTCTCCGCGGCGATCGCCGAGAACGGCAGCTGGCGCACGCTCTTCTGGGTGGCCGCAGGCCTCTCGCTCGTGGTGGCCGGCATGGTCGTGGCCTTCGTGCCGCAGGGTGTCGCCAGGGTCCGCCCCGGACGCTTCGACCTCGTCGGTGCCGTCGGCCTGGGCGCCGGGCTCGTCGCGCTCCTGCTCGCCATCTCGCGCGGCTCCGACTGGGGCTGGGCGAGCGGCACCACGATCTCGCTCTTCGTCGGCGCGGTCGCCGTGCTCCTCGTGTGGGGCTGGTGGGAGCTGCGTACCCGCGACCCGCTCGTCGACCTCCGCGTGACCGCCCGCCCGCAGGTGCTCATGACCAACCTCGCGTCGGTCCTCGTCGGCTTCGCCATGTACGCGCAGTCCCTCGTGCTGCCGCAGCTGCTCCAGCTCCCCGTCGAGACGGGTTTCGGCCTCGGCCAGTCGATGATCGCGATGGGGCTCTGGATGGCCCCGGCCGGTCTCATGATGATGGCGATCGCCCCCGTGGGAGCGAAGCTCTCCGCCACCCGCGGCCCCAAGACCACGCTCGCCCTCGGCGCCCTGATCATCGCCCTCGGGTACGCCTCGTCGACGCTGCTGCTCGGCTCGACCTGGGGCGTCCTGGTCGTCACCCTCGTGTGCAACAGCGGTGTCGGCCTCGCCTACGGCGCGATGCCAGCCCTCATCATGTCGGCCGTGCCGCAGGACGAGACCGCAGCGGCCAACAGCTTCAACGCCCTCATGCGCTCGATCGGCTCATCGGTCGCTGCCGCGATCATGGGCATGATCCTCGCCCACATGACGATGGACTTCGGCGGCACGGCCCTCCCGACCGAGACGGGCTTCCGGACAGCGCTGCTCATCGGAGCCGGCGTAGGCCTGGCGGCGGCGGTCGTCGCTTTCCTCATCCCTGTGCGCCGGGCGAGCGCCACCGGCGAGCCCGAGCAGGCGGTCGAGAAGGTCACCCAGGCGGCCTGAGACGAAACCTCAGCAGCGCCCTCCCGAGGGGCGACGTGCGGGTACCCTCGCACTCGTGGCAGGGGACACTTTCAGCACAAAGTTCAAGGAACGGGCAGGGGTCGTCACGTCTGACCCCCCGCTCGGCGCTCCCAGGAGGACGGCATTCCTCCCAGAGATCCAGGCGCTCAGGGCTCTGGCCGTCACCGCCGTCGTCGTCTATCACCTCTGGCCGCAGGTGCTGCCTGCCGGGTTCACCGGGGTCGACGTCTTCTTCGTCATCTCTGGCTTCCTCATCACCTCCCACATGATCAGCGAGCGAGAACGCACAGGTCGCTTCAGGCTCGTGGCATTCTTCGCGCGCAGGGTCCGGAGGATCTTGCCTGCCGCGACCACGGTGATCCTCGTGACAGGTCTGGTGTCGGTGCTCGTGCTGCCGGAGCTCCGCTGGGCCGATCTGACGAGGCACGGGACCGCGTCGCTGGTCTACCTGCAGAACTGGGTCCTCGCCGCAGACGCGGTCGACTATCTGACCGAGGGCTCGGGCGCGAGCCCCTTCCGCCACTTCTGGTCGCTGTCTGTCGAGGAGCAGTTCTACATCGTGTGGCCGCTGCTCTTCCTGCTCGTCTCCGCGGGCGCGTGGTCTCACAGGCGCAGGCGGGCAGCGGTCGTGCTGATCTTGGGGGTCTTGTCGGCCGCGTCGCTCTGGGTGTCCGTCAGCATGACGTCGGCGGGAGACCCCACGGCGTACTTCGTCAGCCAGTCTCGGTTCTGGGAGCTCGGGATGGGCGGGCTCCTGGCCGCGGCCGCCCGACCGACGCTGCGCCCGAGGGTCGCGGCCGTGGTCGGGACGTCCGGGACGGCCGTGATCGTGGCCGGGATGTTCCTCGTCTCCGCCGGGTCGTTCCCGGGCGTCGCTGCGCTCGTCCCGACCACCGGTGCCGTGCTCGTGATCTGGTCGGCGCGCTCCACGCAGAGCACCTACCTCCGGACGATGGCTTCCGCCGCACCGGTCCAGTGGTTGGGTGGCATCTCCTACTCGCTGTACCTCTGGCACTGGCCGCTCCTGGTCTGGGCCCCCTACGTCGTGCCCGGCGCACCGCGCCTCATCCAGGACACCGGCGTCCTGGCTGCGTCGCTCGTGCTCGCGACTCTCTCCCGGCGACTCGTCGAGACGCCGTTCCAGAGGACTGTCGCGCCGAAGGCACCTCCCGGTGCGGTCGTGGCCTTCGCCCTCGTGACGACTCTCGTCTCGGTCGCCGTCCTCCAGGTCCCGGCTGCCGCGGCAGGACGCAGGGCCGACGAGAGGGACACAGCCACGGCGGCGATGATCGCAGACCCACCACCTGGGCTCGGTGCGGGGTCGGTCTCAGAAGGCTCGTACTCCGCCTTCGTCGCCGGCTACCCCGTCGTGCTGCCAGCACCGCAAGATGCTCGGTCAGAGCTGCCTGAAGGGGCCGACGGGCGGTGCAAGTCAGCGATGGACTCCGCCACGACACCACGCTGCACCTTCGGAGACGACGCCGAGACGACGATCGCCCTCGTCGGCGACTCGCACATGGAGCAGTACCTCCCGGCCTTCCAGGTGATCGCCGACCAGCACGACGTCAGGGTGCTCACCTACTTCCACAGCAGCTGTCCCTTCTCGCAGGCTCAGCGCGCCTCCGACGCCGAGCGTGACGGGGCCTGCCTCAAGGCCAACGACGAGACCTTGGCGTCGCTCCTCGCAGAAGACGTCGACCTCGTCGTCACGTCCAACCGGACTCAGGTCGCCTTCGTCGACTCCGCCGAGGTCCCGGGCCCTGTCGAGGGGTTCGTCCGAGCCTGGGACTCGCTGAGATCCGCAGGCCTCCCGGTCGTGGTCCTCGCAGACAACCCGCTCATGCTCCCCGACGACGCCACGTCAGAGTGCGTCCTCGAGCACCTGGACGGCCCTGAGGCCTGCGAGAGGTCTCGTGCCGAAGCCATGCCGACCGACCATCAGATCGCGGCCGCGCACCTGGCGGACGTGGACCTCGTCGACACAGCCCCGTGGTTCTGCACCTCCGACACCTGCCCTGCGGTCGTGGGGAGCGTGCTCGTCTACCGCGACGAGCAGCACCTGACCCCTGCGTACACCCGCACACTCGTGCCGCGGCTCTGGGACAGCGTCAGCCCGTACGTCACCGGGTAGACCACCCACCTCGAGGGTGGCGACCTCCGACCGCCAGCACGAGGACGCGTCCGCTCAGGACGTCGGCTCGACCAGCCCGCCGTCGCCGGCGACCAGGTCACCGCACGAGACCTCCTGGGCTGTCGTGACGACGGGGTCCGTCGCCGCGGCACCCTGGGCCACGACCTCGACAGCCCCGTTGGTCGCGACCTCACCCGCAGAGTCCAGGTCGACGAGGGTCCTGGTGACTGTCCAGCCGTCGCCCTCCTCGGTCGCGAGCAGACCGGCGAGGTGCAGCACGCCGTCGACGTCGGTGCACCCGACCCCGGTCCCCTGGTCGCCGAAGCCGCGGTCGAACACGTAGGGCTGACCGCCCTGGTCGACGGTCTGCGTCACGGCGCACCCGTCGAGGGAGAACAGCTGCGCCTGCCGTCCGAGGTCCACGAGGGCGATCGGCGTGAGGTCGGCGCCCACGGTGTTCACCACGGCCGACGCACCGATCGGGCTCGCGGAGTCGATCGGTGCCGAGAAGGTCGCCCCCGAGGCTGTCGTGATGCCGAAGGTGCGCTCAGCACCAGCGGTGATCCACGCGGTGTCAGCGCGCCCGTCGCCGTCGACGTCCACGACCTCGCTGCTCGCAGCACCGTCCGGGATCCCGCCGTCGGTCGCGGGGCACCCCTCGCCCACGCCGGTGCTCGGCGCCGGCTCTCCGGTCGCGCTGGCGGACGGGGCCGGGGTCGTCGCAGGGTCTGAGGCAGCGGCGCTCGTGGTCGCCGACGGAGCCGACGACGTCGCGCCGCCGTCGTCGTCAGAGCTGCAGCCTGCGAGGAGCAGACCCGCCGTGGCGAGCGCGGCGGTGACGGCGAGGGACCTGCGGTGCACCGCAGACCCAGGACGCTGACGGACGGGACGGACCGGGGTGATGAGAGAAGTACGCACGTCTTCGGTCTATCACCGCAGCCCAGACCCCGCACCCGCTGCCGGAGCGCCGGCTCAGCCGACCTCGACCTGCGCCCCCCGCACGGACGCCGGCGCCTTCCCGGCACCGTCGCCGTCCTGACCACGACGCTCGATCCCCGTCGCGACCAGGAGCGCGACGAGAGCCACGAGCGTGATCCCGGCGCCCGCCCACAGCGGCGACAGGTACCCCAGACCCGCACCGATCGTCAGGCCGCCGACCCACGCCCCGAGGGCGTTGCCGACGTTGAAGGCCGCGATGTTGGCCGCCGACGCCATGGTCGGCGCACCTGCGGCGTGGCCCATGATCCGCAGCTGGAGCCCGGGGACCGTCGCGAAGCCGAAGGCCCCCATGAAGAACAGCGACACGACAGTCACGACCTGGCTCGTCGCCGTGAGCGCGAAGACCGCGAGGACGACGGTGAGCACGGCGAGCAGGACCAGCAGGGTCCGGGTGATCGACCGGTCCGCGGCCTTGCCGCCGAGGTAGTTGCCGACGAACAGCCCGGAGCCGAAGACCACCAGCAACCACGGCACCGTGCTCGACGCGAAACCGGAGACCTCGGTGAGCGTGTAGGCGATGTAGGTGAAGCCGCCGAACATGCCGCCGAAGCCGAGCACCGTCACGAGGATCGACCACCACACCTGCGGCTCACGGAAGGCACGGAGCTCGGCTCGCAGCCGCGGTGGCACGGCGTCGTCGGCGGTCGCGGGGACGAGGGCGACGATCCCGACGAGGGCGACCACGCCGATCACGGTGATGGCCCAGAAGGTCGAGCGCCAGCCCAGCTGCTGCCCGAGGAAGGTCCCGAAGGGGACACCCAGCACGTTGGCGGAGGTGAGCCCCGCGAACATCATCGCGATCGCCCCCGCACGGCGGTCCGGGGCGACCATGCTGGTCGCCACGACGGCCCCGATGCCGAAGAAGGCCCCGTGGCACAGCGCGGCGAGGATGCGCCCTGCGAGCAGCAGCTCGTAGGTGGGCGCGAGCGCCGAGAGCAGGTTCCCGGCGATGAACAACCCCATGAGCCCGACGAGGACCTTCTTGCGGTCGAGCCGGATCACGGCCGCGGTGAGGCCGATGGCCCCCACGGCGACGGCGATCGCGTAGCCGGAGATGAGATACCCGGCGACGGTCTCGGAGACCGCGAAGTCCGCGGCGACCTCGGGCAGCAGCCCCATGATGACGAACTCGGTGAGCCCGATGCCGAACCCTCCGACGGCGAGTGCCAGCAGACCTAGAGGCACAGGGCCCCTCCTTCAGACGAGGACGAGAAGGGGTCCGTCCGACGGTGCGTGCGGCGATACCCCGCGTCCGCACTAGTTGCAGACGCGTTCTAGATAGTTGCACGCGCGCACATTCGACACAAGCCTTAGACTGGAGAGGTCGCCCACCCCCGATCGAGGAGACGCCATGGGAATCGCCGACGACGCCGTCGAGATCCGCGCCGAGGGCTGGCGCACGCTCGCCGCCCTGCACGGGATCATCGAGTCCAGGCTCGAGCGCGCCCTGGCTGAGGAGCACCGCATCTCGGTCGTCGAGTACACGGTCCTCGACGCGCTCTCCCGCCAGCACGGGTGGCACATGCGTATGCAGCAGCTGGCCCGCGCGGCTGCGCTCAGCGCGAGTGCGACCACGCGCCTGGTCAACAGGCTCGAAGAGCGCGGCCTGCTCACGCGCATCCTCTGCCAGGACGACCGTCGAGGCATCTACACAGAGCTCACCCCGGCAGGCGAGGCGCTCCTGCGGCAGGCGCGCCCGACCCACGACGCAGCCCTCGCCGAGGCCCTCGAGACCGCCCAGAAGACCCCCGAGGTCGCCCCGCTCGTCGAGGCCCTCGCCGGGCTCCCAGTCCTCAGCCGCACCTGAGCGCGAGCCACGGCAGGACGCTCCCCGCACGGCCGGGCCGGCCGGGCGGACCGGGCAGGTCCTCGGAGAGAACCGGCCCCATCCGCCCCCTCAGACCAGCTGTCGACGCTCGATCGCGTCGAAGGTCGCCAGCCCAGACCCCAGCACCCCGGCACGCTGACCGAGCGACGCCGTGACGATCTCCGGCACAGCGGCGACGTGCGACAGGACGTCGAGCCGCGACCTCAGCGCGTCGACCAGCACGGCCCCCGACGCCGAGAGCCCACCGCCGAGCACGACCCGCGCGGGCGAGAGCAGCGTGATCGGGCCGAGCAGCCCGTGCGCGAGCCAGTCCATCGCCTCAGCCCACACGCTGTCGGCCCGCGGGTCGGAGCCGAGAGCCGTGACGACGTCGAGCGACGTCGCGTCAGGGTCCCCGGTGAGCGCACCGTAGGCCCGCCCGATCGCCCGTGCCGAGGCGTACATCTCGAGGCAGCCCGTCTGCCCGCAGGGGCAGGGACGGCCGCCCTGCTCGACAGGGATGTGGCCGATCTCCCCGGCCTGGTGCAGACCGCCGGAGACGACCTCACCACCGGCGACGACGAGCGCGGCCATGCCCGTGCCGATGAAGACGGCGAGCAGGTCAGAGGCGCCGGCGCCAGCGCCGAGCCTGTGCTCGGCGACGCCCGCGGCCGTGACGTCGTGGTGCAGGACCACGTCGAGCCCGAGCAGCGCCGAGAGCCTCGCGGCGACAGGCTCGTCGGACCACCCGAGGTTGCTCGCCAGCCGCACGACACCCGTCGGGCCCTCGATGATCCCGGGGACCGCGAGGCCCACGGCGCACACCCGCGACCTGTCGACGTCCGACAGCCCGGCCAGCAGCAGCCTGCACAGCGAGGCGATGGTCGCGATCGTCGCCTCGCCGTCGCGCTCGGGCGTCGGGAGGTCGGCGCGCACGAGCGGCGCCCCCAGGCGCGCGTCGAGCACCTCACCCCGCGCGTTCGTCCCCCCGATGTCGAGCGCGAGGACGAGCCCCTGGTTCACAGACCCTGCCAGGCAGGCTTGTGCGCGTAGGCGTGACGGTAGTAGTCCGCGAGGCGCAGCCCGGCGGCCGCGTCCTCGTCGAGCAGGACCGTGACGTGGGGGTGCATCTGGGTCACGGACCCCGGGCAGAGCTGGCTGACGGGACCCTCGACCATCGCGGCGACGGCCTCGGCCTTGCCTGCGCCCGTCGCGACGAGCACGAGGTGGCGGGCCTCCATGATCGTCCCGAGGCCCTGGGTCAGCACGTGGTACGGCACGTCGTCGACGTGGTCGAAGAACCGCGCGTTGTCCTGCCGGGTCTGCTCCGTGAGGGTCTTGAGACGGGTGCGCGAGGCGAGCGACGAGCCCGGCTCGTTGAAGGCGATGTGCCCGTCCGACCCGATCCCGAGCAGCTGGAGGTCGACACCGCCGGCCGCGCGGATCGCCTCGTCGTAGCGCCGACCGGCCGAGGCAATGTCGTCGGACCCGCCGTCCGGGCCCTGCACGCGGGACTCGTCGATGTCGACGAGCCCTGTGAGCTCGCGCCGGATCACCTCGCGGTAGGACTCGGGGTGGCCGTGCGGCAGACCCACGTACTCGTCGAGCAGGAACGCCCGGGCGTGCGCGAGGCTCAGCCCCTCCTCGGTGTGCCGCCGGACGATCTCGCGGTACACGGGCAGCGGTGACGAGCCTGTCGCCAGGCCGAGGACGGGTGCCTCGTGGGTGCGCAGCAGGTCCTCGATCGCGTCGCCCACCACCGTGGCGATCTCGTCTGCGCTCTTCAGGATGACGATCTCCATGAAGGGTCCTTCCGTCGTGCATCGGTGCGGCGCGTCGGCGTCGCGGTCGGTGGGGGGTGTCTGTGGGGGGCTAGGACAGCCCGAGCTCTCGGCCGAGCACGTGGGCCGCGGCGCCGGCGAGCACGCCGTCGTGCCCGAGGGCCGACATCCGCAGCCGCACGTGCTGGTCGCCGAAGGGCCGTGTCAGCGCGAGGACCGTGGACTCGGCAGCCTGGAGCAGCGGGCCGTTGAGCAGCTCGTCGGGGCCGGAGAGCACGACGTCACGCAGACCGAGGGCCTGGGTGACGGGCGCGAGGATCTTGCCGAGCTGACGACCCGCGGCCGCCAGGACCCCGGCGGCCTCGGCCTCGCTGAGCCCGTCGATGCGCGCCCGCAGCCGGGGTGCGGAGACGAGAGCCTCGAGGCAGCCGCGGCGTCCGCACGAGCACTCCGGGCCGTCGGCGAGCACGTTGACGTGCCCGATCTCGCCCGCCGTGCCGTCGGGTCCGCGCAGCAGCGCACCGTCGACGAGGATGCCTGCACCGACACCGTGGCCGATCTCGACCAGCAGCAGCCCGTCGCCCGACCCCTCGCCGAAGGTGTCCTCCGCGAGCGCCGCGGTGTCGGCGTCGTTCGCGACGTAGGTGGGGTGGCCGAGCGCCTCTTCGATCTCGGTCCGCAGGTCGAGGTTGGTCCAGCCGAGGTTGGGCGCGCGCCGGACGACCCCGTCGAGGTCGACGACCCCCGGTGTGCCGACGCCGATGCCGAGCACACGACCGGGTGCGGTCTCGACGAGGCGACGGGCGAGCGCGATCGTCTTGTCGACGGCTGCCTGGCCCACGGCGCCGTCGAGGTCGACCTCGGTCGTCTTGACGCGGGTCCCGGCGAGGTCGACGAGGGCGCCGCGCAGGACGGTGTCGTCGGAGAGGTCCAGGCACACGGCGTAGCCCCCGGCGACGTTGACGCCGACGAGGGTCGCGGGCTTGCCCATGTGGGTCCCGGGGCGGACACCGAGCTCGAGGACGAGACCGGCCTCGAGGAGGTCGCTCACCACGTCGGAGACGGTCACGCGCGCGAGCCCGGTCATCCGTGCGAGGTCCGCGCGGCTGTAGGAGCCGTCCTCGAAGAGGTGCTGGAGGATCAGAGACCTGTGGTGCTTGCGGGCGTCAGACGGCAGGAGCTTGCCGGGCGCCGAGCCCGACCTCGCCGTCGGGCGGCGGGTCTCGGCGGATGCGGGGTTGCGTGCCATAATACTAAGTACACCTTACATACTTAGTCGCTGTCAATCGCTCGCCGGCGACTGGTCCACCAGCCCTCTCGACGTCCTGAGGTGACATCGTGACCCTTCCTCTCATCCCTGCTCCGCAGTCCTCCACCCTCCGGGCCGGACCCGGCGAACCGCTCACAGCGTCGCACGTCGACGCCCTCGCCGACGCCCTCTCCCCCTGGGCCCCGCGCGCCGCAGCCGCCGCGCGGCGGACCCTCGCAGACCTCGTGAGCACGACCGCTCCTCCGGCCGAGGTGACCGTCACCGCGACCCAGGACCCGTCCCTCGCCGCCGAGGGCTACACGCTCGACCTCGCGGCCGGCTCCTGGGCCCTCACCGCGGCCGACGAGACCGGGGCTTTCTGGGCGGTCCAGTCGCTCGCCCAGCTGCTCCGGGACGGTGCCGTCCCCGACCTGCAGGTCTCCGACGCCCCCGCCTACCCGGTCCGCGGCATGATGCTCGACATCGCCCGCTTCTACTTCGGCCCGGACGACATCCGCCGCGTGATCGACCTCGCGGCCTCGTACAGGCTCAACCAGCTGCACCTGCACCTCAGCGACGACCAGGGCTGGCGCCTGGAGATCCCGAGCCGCCCGCTGCTGACGAAGATGTCCGCGGCCCAGGACGTCGCGGGCGGCCAGGGCGGCTACCTCACGCTCGAGGACTACGAGCAGCTCCAGCGCTACGCCCTCGACCGCCACGTGGTGATCGTGCCCGAGGTCGACCTGCCCGGGCACACCCACGCCGCGCAGGTGGCCTACCCCGAGATCTCACCCGACGGCGCCGAGCGCGAGCCCTACATCGGCACAGAGGTGGGCTTCAGCTCGCTGCACCTCACGTCCGACGAGGCGTGGGACTTCGTCGACGACATCGTCGCGACCCTCGCCGAGCACACCCTCGGCGAGTACGTCCACCTCGGCGGCGACGAGTCGCTCACCCTCACGCGCGAGCAGTACGTCACGTACATGGAGCGCCTCGGGGCTGTCGCCGAGAAGCACGGCACCAAGGCCGTCTTCTGGCAGGAGGCAGCCGGCGCCGCGCTCCCCCCGGGGACGCGCCTGCAGTACTGGACCTCGCAGATCGAGACCGACCACATCGCGCAGGTCGCCCGCGACCACGACGTCACCTTCATCGCCTCCCCGGCGACCCGGGCCTACCTGGACCAGAAGTACACGGCCGACTTCCCGCTCGGTCTCACCTGGGCGGCGATCGTCGACGTGCGCGAGGCCTACGACTGGGACCCTGTCGCCGAGCTCCCCGGTGTCCCCGCGGAGTCGGTCGTCGGCGTCGAGGCCTGCCTGTGGACCGAGACCCCGCGGTCCTTCGACGACCTCACCATGCTCGTCCTGCCGCGCCTGCCAGCGGTCGCCTCGGTGGCCTGGGGCTCTCCCAAGGACTACCCGGCCTTCGCGTCGGCCCTCGCCCAGCACGGGCGCTGGTGGGACGCCGACGGTCTCGTCTTCTACCGCTCAGAGCAGGTCGACTGGACCTGACGACTGGCCAGGCTCGCGCCGTCCGCCGTGCAGCACGGCCACCACGGTGAGCGACCCGTCGAGGACGACGGCGTCGGCGCGGGCCCCGGGCTCCAGATGACCGACGTCGGTCCGGCCCAGGACCCGGGCCGGCGTCGTCGTGAGCGCCGCGAGCGCGTCGTCGAGGGGGACCCCCGCGGCGACCGCACCGCGGAGCGCGACGTCGAGGGTGAGGGTGCTGCCGGCGATCGACCCGCCCTCGCGCAGACGGGCCACCCCCTCGACCACGTCGACGACGAGCGACCCGAGCAGGTACTCGCCGTCGGCCACCCCGGTCGCCGACATCGCGTCGGTGACCAGGACGGTCCGGCCAACCCCTGCTGAGCGTGCCGCGTGCTGGACCGTGAGCGGGTGCAGGTGCACGCCGTCGGCGATGAGCTCGACCGCCACGCGCGGGTCTTCGAGCAGCGCGAGGACAGGCCCTGGAACCCTGTGGTGCACGGGCAGCATCGCGTTGAACAGGTGGGTCGCGAGCGTGACCCCGGCGTCGACGGCAGCCGTCGCCGTCGCGGCGTCGGCGTCGGTGTGACCGATGGCCGCCACGGCCCCGGCCTCGACGATCCTGCGGACGGCGTCGAGGCCGCCCGGGAGCTCGGGCGCGATCGTCACGACCTTGACGACCCCGGGCCGGGCGCCGAGCAGAGAGTCGACGTCCGCGAGCGCGGGCTCACGCAGGAGGGTCGGCTCGTGGGCGCCCTTGTGCAGAGGGCTCAGCCACGGGCCCTCGAGGTGGACCCCGGCGATCTCGCCGCTCTCGACGAGGGGGGCCAGTCCGACGATCGCGTCGCGGAGGGCCGGCAGGGGCGCTGTGACCAGGCTCGCGACGATCGTCGTGGTGCCGTGGGCCCTGTGCGTCGCGGCGACGGTCCGGGCGCTCGCGAGGAGGTCCGGTCCGTCCCCGAAGGACGCACCTCCGCCCCCGTGGCAGTGGACGTCGACGAAGCCGGGGACGAGCGTCGCCGCACCGAGGTCGGCCTGCTCGGCCGAGGCCCACGCGGCGTCCGGCTCGCCCTCGCCGACGGCGACGACGACACCCTGGTCGACGACCATCCAGCCGGGGCTCAGGGTCCTGCGCCCGGTGCGGAGAGAGGCGGCCGAGTACACGGTCGGGGACTGTGCACCGGGGACGGCTGGGGCGGGGGCGCTCGACATGCCCTCACCCTAGCGACACCGCACGTCCTCGCTGTCAGGACCGGATGCCCGCCGAGGGCCCTCGACCCGTTCTCCTGAGCCGCTGAGAGCCGCTGAGGTGTGGGATACCCTCGGTCCAGAGACTGCGTCGGCGGAGGGGGGACAACCGTGTCACCGGGACACGATCCACTGCCCTCACCCGACGGCGTCCCACCGCCAGCCGGTGTGCTCCCGACTCTCGACGGTCCCCCCGGGTCGACCTTCTCAGGGTCCGGCGTCGAGACCCTCACGGCGACCCAGACCATCGTCGACCTGCTCTCCGAGCTCATCGCGACCTCGACCACGAGCCTGTGGGGCGCGCACCCCGGGGCCGGCTTCGGCGCAGACCACATCGACACGTGGTGGGGGCCGGTGTCCGAGATGGCCGGCCGCGACGTCGAGGTCCGCACGATGCTCCAGCACAGCACCCGCACCCAGACCGCCACGCAGAGCTACGCCGCGCTCGCCCTCCCCGCCGGGGTGCTGATCCGCACGGTCCCGATGATCCCCGCGCGCACCCTGATCTTCGACGGCGTCGTCGCGATGGCGACACGCTTCGTCGACGGACGCTCGGCCGGTGCCCTCGTGATCCACGAACCGGGGCTCGTCGCGTACCTGGAGCGCGGGTACGACGCCGAGTGGGCGCTCGCGCAGGACTTCCCGGCACTGGTCGACGCCGAGGGACGCCCCGTCGAGATCGACCAGACCGCACGGACCGTGCTCGCGCTGCTCGCAGACGGCCACAAGGACGAGGTCGTCGCCCGTCGGCTCGGGTGCTCGGTCCGCACGGCGCGCCGGCACATCTCCTCGCTCATGGAGCTGCTCGAGTCGGGCAGCCGGTTCCAGGCCGGTGCGCGGGCCGCGCAGGCCGGCCTGCTCGACCGAGACGCACAGCTCGACTGACACGCTCAGGCGGCTGGCACGCTCAGCCCGACTGACACCCTCACCCCGGCCGGCACGCTCAGCCCGGCCGACCGCTCCGCTCCTCAGGCACGCGGACCGGGCGTCATCGAGGCCTCCCGCCAGCAGCGTCCACACGTCTCACCCGGCGCGGGACGGTCCCGCTGCCTAGAGTCGTCCGCGTGACCCCAGCCGACGCGCCCCCGCCGACCTCCCCAGCCGTCATCGCGGGGGACGTGGTCCGTGCGCTCGTCGCTGCGAGCATCGTCGTCGGCGCAGTCCTCTACGGCCCTGTCGGCGCAGCGCTGCTGTCCCTCGTCCTGCTGGGCTCGGTCGTCCCGCGCGCCCTCGGCCTGCACGGCTACGGGGACCCCGCGCTCGGCCTGGTGCTCTCGGCCGCCGCGTGGGCCGGGCTCCTCGACCTCTACGAGGCGGTGCCGTGGCTCGACCTCGTCATGCACCTGGTCGCCACCGCGGCCCTCGCGGCGCTCGTCTGGCTCGTCCTGCGCCGCGCAGGCGCTGTCTCCGGCCCCGGCGAGGCGTCGCTGCGCCGCCCCAGGCTCGGCGTCGTCGTCTCGGTGACGGGGCTCGGCTCCCTGCTGGCGCTGCTGTGGGAGATCGGCGAGTGGGCGGGCGCTACCTACGTCGACGGCTCGATCAACGTCGGTTACACGGACACGGTCTCCGACCTCGCCGTCGGCACCCTCGGGGCCCTCGTCGCAGGCCTCGTCCTCGCGAGGCGCTCGTGACCCGCCGGCCCGGCGCTGCGGACATCACCGTCGTGGTCCCCGCACGGGACGACGCGGCGCACCTCGCGCGGTGCCTCGACGCGCTCGCGCGCCAGTCGCACCCGCCCTTCGAGGTGGTCGTCGTCGACAACGCCTCGACCGACGCGACAGCCGAGGTCGCCCGGGCTGCCGGGGCTCGCGTCGTCCGTGAGGACAGCGTCGGCATCCCGGCCGCGGCGTCCCGGGGCTACGACGCCGTCGAGGGCGGGATCATCGCGCGGTGCGACGCGGACAGCCTGCCCCCGGGCGACTGGCTCGCGCGGATCGCGTCGGTCTTCGACGCCGACCCGACGCTCAGCGCGGTGACGGGCGCCGGGACCTTCTACGACCTCCCGCCCGTGCGCGGCCACCTCGCGCGCGTCTTCTACATGCGCGGGTACTTCTGGGGGATGCGCGCAGCCGTCGCGAACGTGCCGCTGTGGGGCTCGAACATGGCGCTGCGCGTCTCCGCGTGGCACGGCGTGAGGCACCTGGTGCACAGGGACGACCCGCAGGTGCACGACGACACCGACCTGAGCTTCCAGCTCGGCAGCTCGGCGCGCGTCAGGTACGACCGCGCGCTGACCGTCGGGGTCTCCGGCCGGACCTTCCAGTCGCCGGCGAGCCTGGCCCGCCGGTTCCGCTGGGCCCGGCGCACCCTCGAGGTGAACTGGGCCGTCAGCCCGCCGTGGGAGCGCTGGACGCACAGGATCTCGACAGCCCGCCAGCTCCCCGCCGCACCTGAGCGGGCTGTCGCACCGCAACCGGCCGTCACACCCGGACCGGCCGTCACACCCGAGCAGACCGTCACACCCGAGCCGGCCGTCGCGGCGCCACCCGACCGGATGCTCGATCCCGCTCCCGACCGGGGATAGTGCCGGGGGGCGAGCGGTGCGAAGATTCCGGCATGGGAATCCAGAGCACTCTCGCCGAGGGCGAGCACGTCGTCCTCAACCTCCGCACCCACGTCAAGGCGCTGTTCGGGGCGATCGCGCTCTTCGTCGTGCTCCTCGCGGCCGCGGTCGCCCTCGTCGTGCTGCTCCCGGAGAGCTCCGCGCGCGGCTGGATCCTGCTCGCGGGTGGTGTGGTGCTGCTCGTGGTCCTCGTCGGCTGGGTGCTGCTGCCCTTCCTGCGGTGGGTGACCTCGCGCTACACGGTGACCAACCGCCGGCTCATCACCCGCAGCGGCATCCTCACGCGCACGGGTCGGGACATCCCGCTCTACCGCATCAACGACGTGTCCTACGAGAAGAGCCTCACCGACCGCCTGCTCGGCTGCGGCACGCTCGTCATCTCGGACGCGACGGACAAGGCGGGGGTCACGCTGCACGACGTCCCGCGGGTCGAGCAGGTCCAGGTGGTCCTCCACGACCTGCTCTTCTCGGCCGACGACGGCTCGGACGACGGCGAGTTCCCGCCCCGCGAGCCCCGACGCCGTCTCCGCTGACGAGACGCTCGTCTCACCCCTCGGGCAGAACCTGGACCGCCTGATGGATGCCGTCTAGATTCGGGGACACCATCCAGAGCGGTTGAGAGTCCTGGCTCGACGACACCGCAGCAACCCCCCACTATGGAAGCCTCCTGATGGGTGCGGGTGCTAACGCCAGGTCCGATGGAGTGAACTCATGACGGCTTCCGACGTCCCACCGACCCCCGCCGGGGGCGGCTCCGCGACCGCCCCGCCGGGGCGGCCAGCAGCGCGCCCGGCACGGCAGCGCCCCACGATCTCCTTCGAGCTCATGCCGCCCCGCAACCCTGCCGCGGCGCCGAAGTTCTGGAGCACCGTCGACCACCTGATCGCCGCCAGGCCCGACTTCGTGTCGGTCACCTACGGCGCAGCAGGCGGAGACCGGACCACCGCGCAGACCGTCGTGAGGCGCATCCTCGAGCACGCCCCCGTGCTGCCGATCGCGCACCTCACCTGCGTCGGCGCCTCCCGCGACAACGTCGCCGAGGTGATCGACGAGTTCCTCGCCGAGGGTGTCCGCAGCTTCCTCGCGCTCCGCGGCGACCCCCCGCGCGACCAGCCCGACTGGCGCCCGCACCCGCAGGGCATCAACTCGAGCGACGAGCTCGTGGCGCTGCTCCGCGAGGTCGAGGCCCAGCGCTGCGCGGACGACCCCTCGTCCGCCCTGCGCTCGGCCGCCCGTCCGCTGACCATCGCCGTCGCGACCTTCCTCGACGGCAACGCGGCGGCCGGCACCACGCGGTCGCAGGAGGTGCAGCGGCTGCTCGAGAAGCAGCAGGCCGGCGCCGACTTCGCGATCACCCAGCTGTTCTACGAGGCCGACAGCTATGTCGGCTTCGTGGACGAGGCCCGGCGCGCGGGAGTCACCCTCCCGATCCTCGCCGGCCTGCTCCCCATGACCGACCCGGCGCGTCTCGCCCGGGTCGAGACCCTCACGGGCGTCCCCGCCCCGAGGGCCCTCGTCCGCGACCTCGAGTCCCTCGCCGACCCCGCAGCCCGGCACGCCCGCGGCATCCGGGCGTCGGTCGAGCTGGCCGAGGCCGTCCTCGCAGCCGGAGCCCCGGGCCTGCACGTCTACACCTTCAACAAGCACGAAGCCGCACTAGACCTGCTCGAGGGCGTACACCTCGGCGGCGGACCAGCGCACCCGGCACCTGCCGACGCTGGTCCCGACCTGGCCAGCGGGCCGTGGGTCGGCGCATCCCAACCAACCGCAGCACTGATCTAGAGGGATGACCCATGACGACACGTACTGAGCTCAGCTCTGACCAGCAGAACCCGACCTTTGCCGCATTCCCGGCGGCGACCATTCTCGGCTACCCCCGCATCGGGCCGCGCCGCGAGCTCAAGAAGGCCGTCGAGTCCTTCTGGGCCGGCCGCATCGACGCCGACCAGCTCGAGGAGACGGCAGCTGCCCTGCGCAAGGCGACCCGGGACCGTCTCGTGGCGCTCGGCCTCTCCGCGACCGACGGCGCCGTTCCCGAGACCTTCTCGTACTACGACCAGGTGCTCGACACCGCCGTGACCGTCGGGGCCGTCCCGCCCCGTTTCGCGACGGCCGACGGCGACCTCGACCTCGCCGGGTACTTCCGCGCGGCACGCGGCGAGGGCGACGACGCCCCGCTCGAGATGACCAAGTGGTTCGACACCAACTACCACTACCTCGTCCCCGAGATCGGACCGTCGACGGCCTTCCACCTCGCCTCCGACCGCGTGGTCCGCCAGCTCACCGAGGCGCTGGCCGACGGCGTGACGACCCGGCCCGTCCTCGTGGGACCGGTGACCTTCCTGCTGCTGAGCAAGGCCGCCGACGACGCCCCCGCGGGCTTCGAGCCGCTCTCGCGCCTCGCAGACCTGCTCCCCGTCTACGTCGAGCTGCTCCGCGCGCTCGCTGCGGCCGGCGCGACCTGGGTCCAGCTCGACGAGCCGGGCCTCGTGACCGACACGATCGACGTGCCGCTCGGCGACGTCCTGACCGCGGTCACCGAGGCGTACAGGGTGCTCTCGACCGACCTCGCCCGACCGGAGCGCCCGGCGATCCTGCTCGCCGCACCCTTCGGCGACCTCCAGGAGGCGCTGCCCGTCGTCGCCGGGACCGACGTCGAGGCCCTCGCGGTCGACCTCGTCAAGGGATCTGCGCCCACCTCGCCCGTCCGGGGCCTCGAGACCAAGACCCTCGTCGCCGGGGTCGTCGACGGCCACAACATCTGGCGCGCCGACCTCTCCGCGAGGCTGGAGGTGCTCGAGGCCCTCGAGGGCCTCGGCGCCGGGGCAGTCGCCGTCGGCACGTCGACGTCCCTCCAGCACGTCCCGCACGACGTGGCCGACGAGCCCACGCTCGACCCGACCCTCGCGAAGTGGCTCGCCTTCGCCGACCAGAAGGTCGCCGAGGTCGTCACTCTCGCCGAGGGTCTGCGCGAGGGCCGCGAGGCCGTGCACGCCGAGCTGCTCGCCGCGAGCGAGGCCGTGGCCTCGCGGGCCACCGCCGCCGGCGTGGCCGTGGCCGCGGTCCGCGAGCGCACAGCCGCTCTGACCGAGGGCGACTTCCACCGCGGCCCGGCCCAGGAGCGTCGCGACGCCCAGCAGGAGCGCCTGAACCTGCCGCTGCTGCCGTCGACGACGATCGGCTCGTTCCCGCAGACCGTCGAGATCCGCAAGGCCCGTGCCGCGCACGCCAAGGGTGAGCTGTCCCTCGAGGCTTACGAAGACGCGATGCGCGCCGAGATCCAGCAGGTCGTCGAGCTGCAGGAGCGGATCGGCATCGACGTGCTGGTGCACGGCGAGGCCGAGCGCAACGACATGGTGCAGTACTTCGCCGAGCTGCTCGACGGCTTCGCCGTGACGCAGAACGGCTGGGTCCAGTCCTACGGCTCGCGCTGCACACGACCGTCGATCTTGTGGGGCGACGTGTCGCGCCCGGCGCCGATGACCGTCCGCTGGACCGAGTACACGCAGTCGCTGACCTCCAAGCCCGTCAAGGGCATGCTCACCGGGCCGGTGACGATCATGGCCTGGTCCTTCGTCCGCGACGACATCCCGCTCGGCGAGACCGCCAACCAGATCGGCCTGGCGCTGCGCGACGAGATCGCGGACCTCGAGGCTGCAGGCATCGCGATCATCCAGGTGGACGAGCCTGCCCTGCGCGAGCTGCTGCCGCTGCGCCGCGCCGACCAGCCGGCGTACCTCGACTGGTCGGTCGGGTCCTTCACGCTGTCGACGGCGGGAGTCCGCCCGGACACCCAGATCCACACGCACCTGTGCTACTCGGAGTTCGGCGAGGTCATCGGCGCGATCGACGCCCTCGACGCCGACGTCACGTCGATCGAGGCGGCCCGCTCGCGGATGGAGATCCTGCCCGACCTCGCGCGCTCCGGGTTCTCCCGCGGGGTCGGTCCGGGTGTCTACGACATCCACTCGCCGCGCGTCCCGTCGCAGGAGGAGGTCACCGAGCTCCTCGAGCTCGCCGTGAAGTCCGTCGACCCGGCGCTGCTCTGGGTCAACCCGGACTGCGGGCTCAAGACCCGCGGCTACGCCGAGACGACCCCGTCGCTCGA
Source organism: Sanguibacter biliveldensis (assembly GCF_033798665.1). Classification (NCBI taxonomy): domain Bacteria; kingdom Bacillati; phylum Actinomycetota; class Actinomycetes; order Micrococcales; family Sanguibacteraceae; genus Sanguibacter; species Sanguibacter biliveldensis. The sequence continues at coordinate 56,427 of NZ_CP138359.1, read as the reverse complement.
GCACCTCGTGGGCGCGGCTGTCGCGGTACGCAACCAGCTGGGCTGATGGCAGCAACGGTCAGCCGGCTGACAGCATGAGCGTCGGCTGGCTGACCGCAGGAGCGGCTGGCTGCAGGAAGGGATCCTCCTGCAGCCAGCCAGCGAGGGGCCCGTCGTCAGACGGGCCCTCCGCCAGAGCGGCACCTCGTCAGGACGGGACGACCGCCAGGCAGACCTCGGTCACCCAGGCGCTCGGGTCAGGGTCCTGCGCCGGACCGACCCTGTAGATGTTGAACATCTCCCCTGTCGTCAGCCCGTGCTCGGCCACGTACGCGCCGAGCGCTCCCATGACGCCTGTCATCTGCTCGTAGCCACCCAGCAGCGTCGCGGTGACGACGTCACGGGCCGGCTGGACCCTGCAGCCGAGCGGCGCCAAGGGGTCGAAGGGGCCGTCGACCTCGACCCACACCTCGACGTCGACGTCGCTCTCGCGGAAGCCCTCGTCGTAGAACGTCGCACCGGCAGCACCGCCGGGGGCGAAGGGTGCCCCTGAGCGGCCGACGAGCAGCATGATCTCCTGCCACAGCACCCCTTCGTCGGCGTAGGTGGGGAGCCGGCGTCGCAGCGTCGCGAGCGTCGTCTCGGGCAGGTGGGTCGTGCGTACCTCGATGTCCTCGGTCATGCTGACCATCTCCTCCAGTGCGGGACCTACACGGTCGAGGGCGAGGAACCGCGCGTCCACCTGGTCCCGGTCCGCCTGGAGCTCCAGGCGGCGGGCGGCGATCGCGGCCTCGACCCTCGAAGGATCGCCGGCGACGTCGAGCAGCCTCGCGGTCGCCTCGATCGAGAAGCCCGCGTCGCGCAGCAGCACGACCCGTCGCGCCTCGTCGAGCTGGGCGGGTGCGTAGTAGCGGTAGCCGGAGAACGGCTCCACCACGACTGGCGCCAGGAGACCGTGCTCCTGGTAGTGCCGCAGCATGCGCACGCTGATCCTCGACAGCGTCGAGAACACCCCGATGCGCAGCAGCCCGTCGTCTGGTCGATCCATGTCCACACCACACACCCTGACACCGTGGCAGAGACAAGACCAGAGACCTGCAGGTCCGCAGGCACGTGACCTGCGCTCCTCCTGGTCTCACATCGCGCGCCGAGGATGTCGCACTACTGTGGACTCCATGTCCTCCCCCACGGCAGACGGTACGTCTGCCACGAACGACCGCACCTCCCCGATCAAGGTCACGCTGTCGAGCGCCTCGGTGTACCCCCGCAAGGTGGCCTACGCCTTCGAGCTCGCCGCCGAGCTCGGGTACGACGGCATCGAGATCATGGTGTGGGGCGACTCGGTCACGCAGGACGACAACGCCCTCGCGCACCTGTCGCAGCAGCACGGCGTCGAGATCCGCAGCATCCACGCCCCGACGCTGCTCGTCAGCCAGAACGTGTGGGGCGGGCGTCCCGCGCCCAAGCTCGCGAAGGCCGTCGACATGGCGCAGTCCCTCGGAGCCGGCACAGTCGTGGTGCACCCGCCCTTCGCGTGGCAGCGCAGCTACGCTCGGCAGTTCGTCGAGCAGGTCCGCCAGCTCTCCGAGGAGTCCGGGCTGACCCTCGCCGTCGAGAACATGTACCCGTGGCGGTCGAAGAACCGCGAGTACGGCGCGTACCTGCCGGGCTGGGACCCCTCCGAGCACTCCTACGACGCGGTGACCCTCGACCTCTCGCACGCTGCGACAGCCCGCCAGGACAGCCTCGAGATGGCCAAGGTCTTCGGCGACAGGCTGCGCCACGTCCACCTGGCCGACGGGAGCGGCTCGGGCAAGGACGAGCACCTGGTGCCGGGACGGGGCACGCAGCCCTGCCAGGAGCTGCTCACCCACCTGGCACGGACAGGCTGGGAGGGCGACGTCGTCGTCGAGATCGGGACCCGCAAGGCACGCACCGCGACCGAGCGACGTGACGACGTCGCCGCCTCGCTCGCCTTCGCCCGCACGCACCTGGCCCACGACGTCACCACCCTCGTGGACAGGCCCCCGACGCACCACCGCCCCAGCGACGCCTGGTAGGAGCCCGTCGACGACGGGCTCAGGACGAGCACGGGGACTGGTGCATGGGTACTTCTTCCCTAGCGTCCAGGCCGTTCCCGGGCTGCTCTCCACCTAGGGTGGGACCACCGTCAGACGGCGGACCCCCCCGAGCTCGCTGGAGACCTGATGCGACCGATCACGCGCCCCACCACCCTCGCGGCCCTGTCGCTCGCAGCGGTCCTCACGCTCACCGCGTGCAGCGGAGGTGACGACGAGTCGACCACACCGTCCTTCTCCGCAGCCGACGCCACCACGGACGGCGGCGAGGCGACCACCGAGGACGAGGCGACCGAGGACGTCGTCGAGGAGGAGCCGACCCCGACCGAGCTGGCCGTCGACTACGACGTCGCCGCCGTCGACTTCGGTGCGCCCGGCGCGGTCACCGGCCCCGGCACCCCGCTGACCAAGGGGCAGCCTGCGTGGCTCAACCAGACGGCGACCTACGGCGAGCAGGAGCTCACCGGACCGACGGCCGTGAGCGTGCTGGACGTGCGTGCTCTCGAGCCGTCGATCTTCGACCAGTACAGCAACGCCGAAGACTTCGCGGGGTACACCCCGTACGCGATCACCTTCCAGCAGCAGTGGTTCTACGACGTCCCCGCCGAGTACGACCCGACGACGCTGGACCTCTTCCCGATCAAGGAAGACGGCTCCGACGCCGAGTACCTCACCGGTCAGTTCGGCTTCGGCGCGGCCACCAACTCCTGCGGCCTCCAGCTGCCCGAGTACGACGAGGAGACCAAGACGCTCGTCTCCTGCATCATCGGCCTCAGCAAGGACCTGCCCGTCACGACCGCCAAGTACAACGGCGAGACGTACACGTCGATCATCGCCTCCGCCGACAACGCGTACTTCAACCAGCCGCTGTCCTGGGGCTGACGACCTCCGGCGCGCGACCGGACCCCCGGGTCGGTCGCGCGCCGGTCGCTGCGCCTGCGCGAGTGCCGACCGGTCGCGCACGAGACACGACCGGTCGTACAGGCCGCTCGCTCCGAGCGCCCGAGCCCTCGCCCGTCTGGCCCCCACCACCGTCAGACGACCGCGACCGCCTCGATCTCAGCACGGAGACCGGGCAGCGCGAGGGCGGCCACCCCGACGAACGAGCTCGCCGGCAGGCAGTCCTCGACGAGCCACGCGTCTCGTACCTCGCGGATGTCGTCGAGCGACCTGGACGGCAGGTCGACGACGTAGAGCGTGATCCGTGCGAGGTTCTCGCGAGAGGCGCCGGCCTGGCTCAGTGCCGCACCGAGCGCGGAGAAGGCTGACGCGAGCTCGTCTCTGAAGGAGTCAGGGACCGGCAGCGACGCTGTCTGACCGGACAGGAACACCAGGTCGCCCGCACGGACCCGGGTGGAGCTCGATATCCCTGGCACCGTCAGGCTCGGGTGCCGCGTGATCGTCGGGGGAGCTGGTGCGGGGACCGGCGTGGGTCCGTGGTCGACAGTCATGCTGCCGAGCGTAGGCCTAGATCCGTCGATAGACAACCGACCGGTTGGTTGGGGTGACGAAGAGCCCTCGAGATGCTCACGCAGGCTCGAGCACGGCGCCGGGAGGCGTCACGTCACACCCTCAGGAGATCGCTGACGGCCTCCCGCTCCGCTGGCCCACGAGGGGTCGACGTGGAACACCGACCGGGGTGGTGTCGCATCCAGGTGGCTGGTTCGTGACAGTGAGTGCAGGAGCGGATGCCATGAGCACGAGCGAGAGCACCTCCGTGGGCTGCACTCGTCTCACCTCGGGGACCTGCGCCCGACCGACACGCCGGCGCGTCGGCATCCACGCGATCTCCACATCAGCACCCTTGTCAAAGATATATCGTCGATATATCTTTGACCCATCGGTCGAGCCGGCGATCCACCCCGGCCCCCCTCCCGGTCCTCCTGCAGTCATCGCGACACAGAGACCGCACCGAGCGCGGCACCGCGCTCCCCCACCTTCATCACCGCTGAACCCGAGGAGACCCTCCATGCGTCCCGACATCACTCGCACCTGGCGCGGACAGCGCCCCACGACCGGCGACCGCGCCCCGTGGGGCCGCGACCGGACAGACCGCCCCGACGGTCACGAGAGGCCCGACGAGGGCCGGCACGACCACCACGGCCACCCGAGCGGTCACGCCCGCCCTGACGGTCGGGGCACCCCCTCCCCGGGCCACCGCGGCGGGTTCGCCCGTGCCGGCGGCAGAGACCGGGGCGACACCCCGGGCGGGTCCGGCCCCGGCTTCGGCGGACCGCGCGGCGGCGGGGCCGACGACGACCACGACGGCCGTGGCGGCCGAGGTGGCTTCGGCGGTCGAGGCGGTCACGGCGGACCGCGCGGGCCGCGCCGCGGCCCCGGCTCCCGAGCCGGTCGCGGTGACATCCGCGGTGCCGTCCTCATGCTGCTCAGCGAGCAGCCGATGCACGGCTACCAGCTCATCCAGGAGATCACCGAGCGCTCCGGCGGCCGCTGGTCGCCCAGCCCTGGCGCGATCTACCCCGCGCTCAACCTGCTCGAAGACGAAGGTCTCATCACCATCACCGCCGACTCGGGCCGCAAGCTCGCGAGCCTGACCCCCGAGGGGACGGTGTACGTCGAAGAGCACCGCGAGCACCTCGTCGCCCCGTGGGACCGCGCCACAGGCCAGACCGCCCACCCCGCCCGCGCCCTCCGCGAGGCGATGGAGGCACTCGGCGGCGCCGCCCACCAGATCGCCCGTACCGGGACCGAGGACCAGGCCGCCCAGGCCGTCCGCGCCCTCGATCGCGCCCGCCGCGAGCTCTACCTCCTGCTCGCCGGCGAGACCGTCCGCGCGGACGAGGACGCCGAGCCCCCGACGGGCGGGGCCCCGCGGTCCTGACCTGCGAGCACAGTGTGCGCCCTGCTCCCCGAGCTGCTCGGGAGGCAGGGCGCCGTCGCCCAGGGCCTTCGGCTCTCCGGGTCACCGACACCGGGAGGACGCGGCGGAGACGCCTCGCAGCGCCCGGACCGCTGTGACCAGCGCGATGCCGCCGATCCCCGCCTGACGGGAGATAATCGTCCACATGCCTATCGATCCTGCCGAGCTCGCTGCTGCCATCCGGGTGCTCGAGGCCGCCGACGAGCTCGAGCCGGAGCACCCCGACAAGATCGCGCTCCAGCGCGCGACCGCCCGTCTGTACAAGACGGTCAAGAAGCAGCGGCGCGACACCGCGAAGAACGCGATCCGCTCGGCGGACAACGCCGTCATCTCTGCGACCGCGACAGGCGCCCCCACCCGCATCGACGACGAGACCCAGGGCCTCGAGCTGCTGCCCGTCGCGACAGGTCACTCCGCGGGGCGCCTCATCAAGTCGCAGGCCTGCTACGTCTGCAAGCAGCAGTACCACGACGTCGACGTGTTCTACCACCAGCTCTGCCCCGAGTGCGCAGCCCTCAACAGGTCGCGCCGCGACGCGCGCACGGACCTCACCGGCAAGCGTGCGCTGCTGACCGGCGGTCGCGCCAAGATCGGCATGTACATCGCGCTGCGCCTGCTGCGCGACGGTGCGCACACCACGATCACCACGCGGTTCCCGAACGACGCCATCCGCAGGTTCAAGGCCATGGAGGACTCGGCGGACTGGATCCACCGCCTGCGCATCATCGGGATCGACCTGCGCGACCCCGCCCAGGTCGTCGCGCTGGCTGACGACGTCGCGTCGCAGGGGCCTCTCGACATCCTCATCAACAACGCCGCGCAGACCGTCCGCCGCTCCCCCGGTGCCTACGCGCCGCTCGCCGCAGCAGAGGACTCCGAGCTCCCCTCGGGCTACCTCCCCGAGACCATCTCCTTCGGTCGCAGCCACGACACGCACCCCGCGTCCCTCGAGGGCAGCGTCCCGGCCGAGCCCACAGCCGTCGCGCACTCGTCGGTCACCTCGGCCGACCTGCTGACCAAGCTGGCGCTCACGGCAGGCTCAGCCTCGATGGAGCGCGTCGCCAACGCCACGGCGATCGACGCCGGCGGCCTGGTCCCCGACCTCGTCTCGACGAACTCGTGGGTGCAGAACGTCGAGGACGTCGACGCGCTCGAGCTGCTCGAGGTCCAGCTGTGCAACAGCACGGCGCCGTTCATCCTCATCAGCCGGCTGCGTGAGTCGATGCGCCAGGCGGAGGCCGACCGCACGTACATCGTCAACGTCTCGGCGATGGAGGGGCAGTTCTCCCGCGGCTACAAGGGTCCGGGTCACCCGCACACGAACATGGCGAAGGCCGCCGTCAACATGCTCACCCGCACCAGCGCGCGCGAGATGTTCGAGACAGACCAGATCCTCATGACGAGCGTCGACACGGGCTGGATCACCGACGAGCGTCCGCACACCACCAAGGTGCGCCTGGCCGAAGAGGGCTTCCACGCCCCCCTCGACCTCGTGGACGGTGCGGCTCGGGTCTACGACCCGATCGTGCGCGGTGAGCTCGGCGAAGACGTCTTCGGCTGCTTCCTCAAGGACTACAAGCCGTCCGCCTGGTAGCCCTCACGCCCAGGGCAGGACGCCCCGCGGAGCCTCGCCCGTCCACGACGGTGGACAGCCGCGCTCCCGCTAGGCGGTCTCCTGCTGGGCAGCACCTGGCTCGAAGGACCCCGTGATGTGCTCGACGATCCGCACGTCGCCGTCGAGCCACGGGACGTCGAAGAACTCGTCGGGGCTCAGCCACCGGAGCTCGTCGTGCTCGACCAGGGGTGCGGGGTCACCGTCGACGACCCGTGCGAACCACAGCCGCATGACGTGTCTGTCGGTGATGACCCAGCCGCCGGAGTCGGGGCCGACGACCTCGTCGCCCAGCTCGACGGTCACGCCCAGCTCTTCGCAGATCTCGCGGTGCAGCCCCTGCTCGGGGGTCTCGCCAGGGTCGACCTTGCCGCCGGGGAACTCCCAGCGGCCCACGAGGTGGGCCGGCCGAGACCGTCGCGCGCCGAGGAATACCGTCGGGCGCGCGAGGTCGTCGACGATCACTGCGGCGACGACGAGGACAGGTCTGTGCATGCAGACAAGTTTCTCAGGTCTGTGTGTCCGGCGGGTGACGCGTCCGCGCCTGGCGAACACCCACCGTGCAGACGGCTGGTGCCCCGGAGGGCGACCAGTCAGTCTTCGGTCGAGTACAGACCTGCGGCGCGAGCCCACTCGACGGCTTCGGCGCGCGTCGAGACACCGAGCTTGCGGTAGACGCTGCGGACCTGCGACTTCACGGTGTTGCGCGTGACGTACAGCTTCGAGGCGATCTGCTCGAGGGTCACTTCTTCGGTGAGGTTGGAGAGCACCACACGCTCACGTCGCGTGAGCGAACCGGTCGCTACCTTGGCGGATCCCGAGATCTCCGTCGTCGTCATTCTTCCTCCAACATTTCCCGGCGGTCCAGCGACTCTGGATCATGTGCCCGGGTACTTCGACTTCTGGTCGAGGCGTGAAGAACAGCTGGTGCCACGTGGTCGCCCCCTACCACTCGCCGGCTCGGACGAGCCGAGTCGACACCGACACGGCATGGTCCTGACCGACGGGCTGTTCGGTGCAGTGATCAACTACATCGAACGGAGATCGCCATTCAGTACCCATACCATGGAACCGCTGCTGTGACGAAGATCACTATGTCACCTCGGGAGCGTGTTTTCATCCGCTCCTGAGGTCATCCAACACATCATCCACCGAACCGACAAGGGGTGACATGTGGCAAGTTGCTGCCAAAGCCTACGAAGCGACCTGCGCGGCGTACTCCTCAGCGGTGAGGACCGGGCCCGTGGCCGTGATGTCGACCTTCACGAGCCATCCTGCCCCATAGGGGTCGGAGTTGACGATCTCCGGGTTGGCGACAGCCTCGTCGTTGACCTCGACGACGGTCCCGCTCACGGGGGAGAACAGCTCGGAGACCGACTTGGTCGACTCGACCTCGCCGATCACGGAGCCGGCCTCGATCTGCGTGCCGACGGCCGGGAGCTCGAGGTAGACGATGTCGCCGAGGGCGTCCTGGGCGTTCCACGTGATGCCGACGGTTGCCGGGCTGTCGGCCGTGAGCCACTCGTGCTCGGCGGTGTAGGTGAGGTCTGCGGGGATGTTCGACACGGGGTTCTCCTGGGGGTGGTCTGGCGCGAGAAGACTGGGGACGAGCAGGTCAGGACTGAGGGTCAGGCGCGCGGGCGCCTGTAGAACGGGGTCTCGACGACCTCGACGGCCTCGCCCCGGCCACGGACGTCGACAGCGAGCACGGTGCCGACGGCCGAGAACTCCGGGGTGACGTAGGCGAGGGCCACGGGGTAACCGAGGGTGGGCGACGGCGCACCCGAGGTCACGGTACCGACGACGACGTCGAGCTTCGAGGCGTCGACCACGACCGGGTACCCGGCACGGGCCGGCCTGCGGCCGAGCACCTTGAGACCGACGAGCACGCGTGCGGGCTGCGAGCCCTTGCGGGACTCGAGCGCCGCACGCCCGACGAAGTCGACAAGAGCGCCGTCGGCATCGGTCTTGTCGAGGCGGACGACGCGACCCAGACCAGCCTCGAAGGGGGTCGTCGTGAGGTCGAGCTCGTGGCCGTAGAGCGGCATGCCCGCCTCGAGACGCAGGCTGTCCCGAGCGGAGAGACCCGCCGGGACGAGCCCGAGCGGCTCCCCCGCGGCGAGAAGCGCCCGCCAGAGCGCGACGGCCGCGCCGTTCTCGACGAAGAGCTCGAAGCCGTCTTCACCGGTATAGCCGGTCCGCGCCACCAGCAGCGGTGTCCCCGCGACGGTCGCCGGGGTGATCGCGTAGTACCGCAGGCCCGAGACCGCGTCGGCATCGCCGGCCTCGGTCAGCGAGAGCAGGATCTCGGCGGCCCGAGGTCCCTGGACCGCGACGAGCGCGACCTCGGGCGACGTGAAGGTCACCTGGGCGTCGAAGTCGGCCACCCGCTCCTCGAGCGCGGCGAGGACGACCTCGGCGTTGCCCGCGTTCGCGACGACCAAGAAGGTCTCGTCAGCCGTGCGGTACACGACGAGGTCGTCGACGACGGCGCCGTCGTGCTGGGCGATCATCGAGTACCGGGCTCGTCCGACCTCGAGGGTGCTGAGCCAGCCGACGAGGGCGTGGTCGAGCGCCGCACCGGCGCCGGGGCCCGACACCTCGATCTCGCCCATGTGGGAGAGGTCGAACAATCCCGCGGCGGACCGCACCGCTGTGTGCTCGGCGATGTCCGAGCCGTAGCGCAGCGGCATCATCCAGCCGCCGAACTCGGTCATCGAGGCGCCGAGCGCCACGTGCTCGTCGTGCAGGGGGGTGGAGCGTGCGGTGCTCATGCGTCGTCCTCGTCTGCCGTGCGGGTGGTCGGGCGGTCGCTCAGGCCAGGCTGCGGGGTCATGCGCCCACCGCGGCGTGCGCGAGGGTGGTCTCGGTCGGCTCGGCGACGTCGTCGGCGTAGGCCTCGATCGGCGGGCAGGAGCACACGAGGTTGCGGTCGCCCTTCGCACCGTCGATGCGGCGGACCGGCGGCCAGTACTTCGCGGCGCGCAGCGCGGCCACCGGGTAGGCGGCGGTCTCGCGGGAGTACGGCTTGTCCCACGCGTCGGAGACCACGGAGGCCGCGCTGTGCGGTGCGTTGCGCAGCGGGGACTCGGCGAGCGCCCAGGTGCCGTCGGCGACCTGGTCGATCTCCGCGCGGATCGCGAGCATCGCGTCGACGAAGCGGTCGATCTCGGTGAGGTCTTCGCTCTCGGTCGGCTCGACCATGAGGGTCCCGGGCACCGGGAACGACAGGGTCGGGGCGTGGAAGCCGTAGTCCATGAGGCGCTTGGCCACGTCTTCGGCCGTCACGCCGGTCTGGGCCGTGAGGGGACGCAGGTCGAGGATGCACTCGTGGGCCACGAGACCGCCCGGTCCCGTGAACAGCACGGGGAAGGCGTCCCGCAGCCGGACAGCGAGGTAGTTCGCCGACACGACCGCGATCTCGGTCGCGCGGCGCAGCCCGTCCGGTCCCATGAGCGCGACGTAGGCGTAGGGGATCGGGAGGATCCCGGCCGAGCCGGCCGGTGCTGCCGAGACAGGCGCCGAGCCGGCTCCGGGCAGGAAGGGCACGAGGTGCTCTGCGACACCGACGGGGCCGACACCCGGGCCGCCGCCGCCGTGCGGGATGCAGAAGGTCTTGTGCAGGTTGAGGTGCGACACGTCGCCGCCGAACTGGCCGGGCTTCGCGAGGCCGACGAGGGCGTTGAGGTTCGCCCCGTCGATGTACACCTGACCGCCCGCGGCGTGGACGAGGTCGCAGACCTCGCGGACCGTGTCTTCGTAGACGCCGTGGGTCGAGGGGTAGGTGATCATGATCGCCGCGACCTGCGGGCCGTGCTGCTCGAGCTTGGCGCGCAGGTCCTCGAGCAGGATCTCGCCGTCGTCGGCGGTCGCGACGACCACGACGCGCATGCCCGCCATCGCGGCCGAGGCAGCGTTGGTGCCGTGCGCCGAGGCCGGGATGAGGCAGATGTCGCGGCCGGCCTCGTCGCGGGAGCGGTGGTAGTTGCGGATCGCGAGGAGCCCCGCGAACTCGCCCTGCGAGCCCGCGTTCGGCTGCACGGAGACCGCCGCGTACCCGGTGATCTCGGCGAGGTTCGCCTCGAGGGTGCTGATGAGCTCGGCGTAGCCGCCGGTCTGCGCGGCCGGCGCGAAGGGGTGGATCCCCGCGTACTCGGGCCAGGAGATCGGCTCCATCTGGATCGCGGCGTTGAGCTTCATGGTGCACGAGCCGAGCGGGATCATCGTGCGGTCGAGCGCGAGGTCCTTGTCGGCGAGGGTGCGCAGGTAGCGCATCATCTGCGTCTCGGAGCGGTGCGTGTGGAACACCGGGTGCGTGAGGTAGTCCGAGCTGCGGCGGTGCTCGGCAGGGAGGTCACCGACGGAGACGAAATACCCCGAGGCGCTCGAGCCGGGGACGAAGGCCTCGACGACGGCGTCGAGGTGCGCCTCGGTCGTGGTCTCGTCGCAGGCGACCTGGACGTGGTCGGCGTCGGGAGCCCAGAGGTTGATCCCTGCGGCGTCGGCGCGTGCGACGACCTCGGCGGCGGCACCCGGGACGGCGACGCGGACGGTGTCGAAGAACACCGCGTGCTCGACGTCGAGCTCGGCGCCGCGCAGGCGGTCTGCGAGCGCGAGCGCGTGGGAGTGCACGCGCTCCGCGATCGCCCGGAGACCGGAGGGGCCGTGGTAGACGGCGTACATGGACGCGACGATCGCGAGCAGCGCCTGGGCCGTGCAGATGTTGCTCGTGGCCTTCTCGCGGCGGATGTGCTGCTCGCGGGTCTGGAGCGCGAGGCGGTAGGCGACGTCACCGTCCGCGTCGACGCTCACACCGACGAGGCGCCCGGGCAGCATGCGCTCGATCCCCTTGCGCACGGCCATGAAGGCGGCGTGCGGTCCGCCGAAGAACAGCGGGACGCCGAGACGCTGCGCGGAGCCGACGGCGATGTCCGCGCCGACGTCTCCAGGGGCCGTGAAGAGCGTGAGGGCGAGCAGGTCGGTCGCGACGGTGACGAGAGCGCCGGCCTCCTTCGCCGCGGTGACGAGGGGCTCGAGCGCGCGGGCCTGGCCGCTCGCGCCGAGCTGCTGGACGACGAGGCCGACGACAACGGAGCCCTCGAGGCCCGCGGCTGCGAGCGCGGCGTCGACGCCGGTCTGGTAGCCGGCGTCGAGGTCGGCGACGACCACGGGGAGCCCGATCGCCTCGGCGCGTCCGCGGGTCACCGCGAGGGTCTGCGGGAAGAGGTCTGCGTCGAGCACGACGACACCCGGCCCGGCGGTCGCGGGCCTCTTGGCGGCGCGCCACATGAGGGCGACGGCCTCGGCGACGGCGGTCGCCTCGTCGAGCAGCGACGCGTTGGCGACCTCGAGCCCCGTGAGGTCGGAGACGACGGTCTGGAAGTTGAGGAGGGCCTCGAGGCGACCCTGCGAGATCTCCGGCTGGTAGGGCGTGTAGGCGGTGTACCAGGCGGGGTTCTCGAGGACGCCGCGGCGGATCACGGCGGGGGTCACCGTGTCCCAGTACCCCTGGCCGATCATCTGGACGCGGGTCTCGTTCTGGCTCGCGAGGCGGCGCAGGTCGGCGAGGACCTCGGGCTCGGTGCGCGCGGCGGGCAGGTCGAGGGGGCCGTCCAGACGGATCGAGGCGGGGACGGCGGCGTCGATGAGCGCGTCGACCGAGTCGTAGCCGAGGTGGCCGAGCATGTGGGCGACGTCGTCGCGGCCGTCGGTGCCTGTGCGGGGTCCGACGTGCCTGTCGACGAAGACGTCACCGGGGCCGGTCTCGGGGCGGTGCTGTGCGGGGGTGGTCACGACGAGCTCCTGGAGGTCGGGGGCGCACGTGGTGGCGCACCACGTGCGTGGACCCTCCCCGCTCTGTCATCTGACCGTGGGGACGCACGGGGCGTCCGGTCGACCTGAGAGTTTGGCCCGCGCAGGAGTGCGGGCTTGCCCCTTCGGTGAGGCGCGCGCCAGCCGGCGTCGTCCGCTCGGTCTCGAGCGTGACGGGTGCTTGACACGCGCGCCTGCTGTCCAGAGTTGCCTCACCTCGGCGGTACGGGTGCCTGAGAGTTTCCCGGGGAGGGTTTGCTCCTTCGGCGCCTGACAGGAGTGGTCGGCGGTGTGCCCGTCAGGGCTCTCCCACCGAGGTTCGAGCGGCGCTGCATTCGGTTGTGGGGCAAGACTACCGGGCTGCCCCCCTGTCGACGCCAGGGGGGCTCGAGGACGAGATACGGTGGAGACACAAGTAGTTGACGATTCAAGGAGAAGTGCCCCTCATGCAGGCTGTCGTGTTCACGGACTACAAGACCTTCCCGTCGCTCCAGGAGGTCGACAAGCCGTCACCCGGCCCCGGTGAGGTCCTGCTCAAGGTCGCCGGCGCAGGCGCCTGCCACTCCGACGTGTCGATCTACAGCCACTTCGAGGAGGGTCAGCCCGGAGCACAGAAGCCCGGCTTCGTGCTCGGCCACGAGACCTCCGGCTGGGTCGAGGCCGTCGGCGACGGTGTCTCCGGCTTCGAGGTGGGCGACGCGTACCTCGTCTACGGGCCGATCGGCTGCGGGCACTGCGCGGCATGCTCGCGCGGTCAGGACACCTACTGCGAGAACGTGGCCTCGACCCCCTACATGGGCATCGGACTCGGCCGCGACGGCGGTATGGCCGAGTACGTGAGCGTCCCCGCCCGCAACCTCGTCCCCCTCGGCGACTCGGACGCCGTGACCGCCGCTCCGCTCGCCGATGCAGCCCTCACGCCGTACCACGCGGTCAAGCTGGCTCTCCCGAACCTCGCCGGCGGTGGGCGCTACGCCCTCGTCGTCGGCCTCGGCGGGCTCGGGCAGATCGCCGTGCAGATCCTCACGGCGATCACCGGTGCGACGGTCATCGCGACCGACATGAAGCCCGAGGCGATGGAGAAGGCCGCCGCCGCAGGAGCGATCACCGTCCCCGGCGGACCCGACCAGGCGGCGCGCATCCGCGAGATCACCGGCGGCAAGGGTGTCGACGCGGCCTTCGACTTCGTCGGGGTCACCCCCACGATCGAGCTCGCACGCTCTGTCATGGCGCAGGGATCGCGTCTCACGGTCGTCGGGATCGCTGGCGGGACCGCCGAGTGGTCGTTCTTCACGACGCCCTACGAGTCGGTCATCACCAACACGTACTGGGGCACGATCGAAGAGCTCCACGAGGTCGTCGCCCTGTACCGCGACGGCAAGATCGCGCCCGAGGTCGAGCGCTTCGCCCTCGCCGACGCCCTCGACGCGTACACGAAGATGGAGGCCGGCGAGCTCACGGCCCGCGCGGTCGTCGTGCCGCACGGCGCCTGAGGGCGGCGTCACGCTGGCAGGCACAGCCGTCGTGCAGAGCACCAGGACGACGACCTGACGGATGCAGCAACGCCCCCCGGCTCGGTCTGAGCCGGGGGGCGTCGCCGTGCACGGCCCGCCGCGCTGGCGGGTCCGCCACGGTGACCGGACAGCGCTCGCCGCACCCTGCGACCACATCGTGCCGCCCGCAGTGCGGCGGTGGGTGCTCCGGTCGCCGCTCGCGTACCAGGCGTCAGCGGTCAGCGGTCAGCGGTCAGCGGACGAGCGTGAAGCCTGCGGTCCACGAGACGGCCTCGCGGGCCGCGAGGGTCAGCTGGAGGAAGCCGATCGCCTCGAGCTCGTGCGCGCGGGCGAGCGAGCCGGCGTCGACGGCGTCGAGCCCACCGGCGGTCACGGCCGCGACGAGGGTCTGCTTCGAGGCCTCGTCATCACCCGCGACGAGGACCGTCGTACGGTTCGTGCCGACGGTGCCCGAGGCGAGGGTCGCCGCGAAGTTCGTGTTGAAGGCCTTGAGCACGTGCGACTGCGGGAGCGCACGGGCGATCTCGGCCGTCGCGGAGCTGCCGGCAGGGACCACGAGCGAGTCGAAGGTCTCGAAGTTCAGCGGGTTGGTGATGTCGACGACGATCTTGCCGGTCAGCTGGTCGGCGTAGGTCGCCACGATGTCCGCGACCGAGGGGTACGGGACGGCGAGGACGACGACGTCGCCCGTGAGGGTCGCGGTCTCACCGCGGCCGACGTGCTGGACGGAGGCCCCGCCGGAGGCGAGGACGCCTGCGATCGCACTGCCCATGTTCCCTGAACCGAAGATCGTCACGTTCGTCATTGCTGCTCCTCGTACGGGGGCCTCGCGACCCGCTTTGTTGTATGTACAAGCAACCTAGCACCGGTTAGTTGTAGCGTCAACCATCAGCGGTAGACTGGGTCTCATGGACGACGTGACCTGGCTCGACAGCGACGAGCACACAGCCTGGGTGCGGCTCATGGCCGTGCTCACCCTGCTCCCCGGGGCTCTCGACGCGCAGCTCAACCGCGACGACGACCTCAACCACTTCGAGTACTTCACGATGGCCATGCTGTCCGAGTCACCGGGACGGGTGCTCCAGATGTCGGCTCTCGCCTCACGGACCAACGCGACGCTGCCCAGGCTCTCCCGCGTGGTGTCACGCCTCGAGAAGGCCGGCTACGTCGAGCGGTCCCCCTGCCCGGGCGATGGCCGTGCGACGAACGCGACCCTCACCGACGCCGGCTGGGACAAGGTCGTCCAGGCCGCCCCAGGTCACGTGCGGACCGCACGAGAGCTCGTCATCGATGCCCTCGAGCCCGAGCAGGTCGGCCAGCTCGCCGAGATAGCCCGGCGCATCCTGACGACCCTCGACCCCGAGCAGAAGATGGTCGCGACGTCGCACTGAGGCGCGCGCCGCCGACAGGCAACCCTGCTCGCCCGGGCTCGACGGCGCACACATCGCCCGCCGCTACGGCGCCCATCAGACGGCACGTCAGAGCCCTACAGGCATCTGTGCGCAAAAGGGTGATGTCTCCACACCTCGTCAGACACTGCTGATAACGTGCAATACGATCTTTCCTGTCGATCGCGCACCTCAGGCTCAGGAGAAGACCATGAACGTCAGACCGCTCGTCATCGTCGGAGCGCTGGCGCTGATCGCCGTGCCGAACGCGGGCCACGCGGCACGATCACCAGAACCCGCACCGGGCCCAGCGCTCACAGCACTCTCACCTGAGACAGACGCGGCGCTGTGGACTCTCGCAGGAACACAGTCCGATGCCGAGATCGAGGCAGTCGTCGCGAGCGGTCTGCCCGTCGCAGACCTCTTCGACCCAGTCACGAACGACGTGCTCGCCGCAGTGAACACAGCCCCACAGCCATCTCTGGTCAGCCTCACGCGTCCCTGAGCGTGCAGCGGGACATCCCGCGTGCCCAGGAAGTGCGTGCTCACTCGTCCCAGGCCGCCAGCTCGTCCGCGGGCAGCGGAGCGTCGAAGTCCTCGGGGACGACCACACCAGGCCGCAGTGTGACCTGACACACTATGATGGAGCTCCAGGGGGCAGGGTCGGATCTCGCCGACCCACGATCCCGCCGGACGAGCGACGGTGCTCAGCACCGCCGCCCCACCGACCGAGGAGCGACGATGACCGACCAACAGCACGACCTGAACATGCCGTTGCAGCCCGGGTCCGTCGAGGCCGAGTTCCGCCGTCCCGAGGGGCCTGGTCTGGTCTCCGCCGGACCCGCGATGTCGTCCTATGGGACCGGTTCAGCGATGCGCCCGAAGAGCACGACGATGCGCACGGCGCTCATCGCCGGGGCCGTCGGCATCGCGATCGGGTTCTGGATGGGCACCTCAGGGCCGCAGGAACCCGCCGTCCCGGACGACGTCCAGACGTCGACGGTCGTCACCCCGGTCGGCTGACGCCGGGCTGGCTCGTCAACCGCTCCTTCTGGAGCACCTTCGGGGTGACCCACGCACGGGGGACGCACGAATACGGGTGACGAGCCGTCGGCGCCGGCGGCTCATGCCCGAGGCGTCCTCAGAGCGTCCGCTGCCAGGCGACGACCCGTTCGACCGCCTCGGCGACGACGGCTGGGTCCGCCGCGAAGGACAACCGCACCCAGTCCCTCCCCGCGATCCCGTCGAAGTCCGTCCCCGGCGTCAGCGCGACGCCGGTCTCGGCGAGCAGCCGCTCGCACCAGGTGACGGAGTCGAGCCCGTACCGCGAGATGTCGGCGTAGACGTAGAACGCGCCGTCGGCCGGGGCCACGGGTCCCCACCCGAGGTCGTCGAGCCTGTCCAGGACGACCCTGCGAGACCGCGCGTACTGCTCGACGTTCGCGCGCGCCGCCGCGTAGCCCTCGTCGCTGAAGGCGGCGACACCCGCATGCTGCGCGAGCGCCGGAGGGCAGAGCGCGACGTTGCCCGCGAGCGCGTCGACCGGGGCCACGAGGTCGTCAGGGAGCAGCAACCAGCCGAGGCGCCACCCTGTCATCGCCCAGTACTTGGAGAACGACGAGACGACGACGGCTCCGTCGCCCAGGTACGACGCCGCCGTCGGTGTCTGCTCGCCCTCAGGACCGTAGGTGATGCCGTGGTAGATCTCGTCGCTCACGAGCCGCACGTCGTAGTCCGCGCACCACCCGGCGATCGCCGCGAGATCACCGGGCGAGACCATGGTGCCCGTCGGGTTGGCAGGGCTCGCGAGGACGAGCCCGTCCAGGCCTCCCCCGTAGTAGGCCTCCTGCAGCTGGGAGAGCGTCGGCTGGTAGCGGGTCTCGGGACCGCAGTCGAGCTCGACCACCTCGCAGCCGAGCGCCGTGAGGATGTTCTTGTACGCCGGGTACCCGGGGCGGGCGAGAGCCACCCTGTCACCGACGTCGAAGGCAGCGAGGAAGGCGAGCATGAAGCCGCCTGACGACCCCGTGGTCACGGCCACGCTCGACGTCGGGACGTCCACGCCGTACCAGCGCCCGTAGTGCTCGGCGATCGCCGCCCGCAGGGGTGGTGCCCCCATGGCCTCGGTGTAGCCGAGGTCGCCCGACTGCAGGAGGTCGACCGCGCGGCGGCGCACCACCTCGGACGCGCCGGTCGACGGCTCGCCCGCGCAGAGGTTGAGGACGGACTCCCCCGCCGAACGTCGTGCGTTGGCGGCGGCGAGCACCTCCATCACGGCGAAGGGCGGGACCTGGGCACGACGTGAGACCTTCATGGCTCCATGGTCGCAGGGCCTGCCTCGCCTGCGTGGCCACGCGGGTCCGGGAGCACACCGGCCGAGCGCAGAGCCCTGCGCAGGCGCGCCCCGTCGGGTGCGCTCACCACGGGGACGCTCGCCCCGGCCCCGGCCGACATCCCGGCACGTGCCTGGACCGTCGGTCCGGGGGCACCGTGGGCGAGCACCTGCTCACCGGCGCTCAGCTGACGGATCGCGACAGCCCGCACGTGGTCCGGATACATCTGCGCGAACCTGCTGTAGATGAGCGGGTCGTGCTGGCCGTCGTCCCCCACGAGGATCCACCGCACGTGCGGGAGCTCGCGGGCGAGCCGCTCGAGGCTGTGGAACTTGTGCTCGCGACCGCTGCGGAACCAGCCGGTGTTGGTCGGGCCCCAGTCCGTCAGCAGCATCGGGCCGGCCGGGAAGCCGTGGAAGGCGAAGAAGCGACGCAGCGCGGCTGCCCCGTTCCACGTGTTGGTAGACAGGTAGACGACAGGCAGCTGGTCCTCGAGCGAGTCGATCTCGGCGTAGAGGTCGGCCATCCCGCGCACGGGGCGGCGCGCGTCCTCGTGCAGGACGAGCAGGTTCCAGATCGCCGTGAGTGGTCGGGGCAGCGACGTCACCATGACGGTGTCGTCGACGTCGCTCACGAGTCCCGTGCGGACCTGGCGACCCACCACCCGGACCGGCGCCGTCACGGACGGCCCGCCGACAGGTGCGACCTGCACCTCGTGCCAGCCCTCATCGGTACGCGAGGGGACCACGACGTCGACATAGCCACCGCGGTCGGCGACCACCCTGTGCTCGGTCCCGTCGACAGTGATCACCACGGGCGCACCCGGGAGCTGGGCGGTGAGGAAGCTGCGCCACCCGCGCACGGCGCGCAGCGGCTCGGGGCCCTCGGCGCGAGGTCGGCCCAGCCTGCGCGGTGTGGGGGCCGAGCTCTCGGCCACGGCAGTCGGGTCGTCGGCGCGTCCACCACGTCCTGCTGCGGCCCTGTCGCGGGCGGTCGCCCTGTGGGCCGGCGCGAGCACGACCCGCCCCAGCACACGGACCCAGCCGTCGTCGGTGGCGTCCTCGCCCGGGGCGAGCCCGTACCCCGTGTAGGGCTCGACGCGCGGCACCCACCCGCGGCGGCGCAGGACGCTCGCGAGGGCGGCGTCGAACTTGTTCTCCCAGCGGCTGGCCCAGTACGGCCTGCTCGACGTCGTGTCGCTCATGCGGCCCGAGTCTTCCAGAGGTGGGGCCTCGCTGCTGGTCGAGGCTGCCGGTCGAGGCTGTCGCGGCGACCCGGCGGAGGGCTGGCTCAGGCTCCCGGTCGGCAGCCCCCACCGCACCTCGTGGTGGGGTGCGGTGGAGGCTAGTCCCGCCCCAGCCGCACCCGGGCCCACCCGACGATGCCGTCGACAGCGGCCTCGACCTGCGCGAGGCACACGTCGAAGTCTTCGGGACCTCCGTACCAGGGGTCTTCGACGTCGAGCAGGTGCTCGTCCTCGACCCCACGGGTCGAGGGTGCCGCCGGGTCGAAGGTGCGGAACAAGACGATGTCTCCGACCACGTCGGGCTGGCCGCTGCGCTCGGCGAGCCTGCGCAGCGCGGCTGCGTGCCGGGCGGTCATCGGGAGCACGAGGTCTCGGGCTCCGAGGTCAGCCACGTCGACCTGGCGGGCGCGGTGCGTGTCGAGGGCGCGGTCGGTGTACCCGGCCGCGGCGAGGACAGCGCGGGCGCGGCGGTCCATCGGGTTGCCGTGCTCCTCCGAGCTGACTCCCGTCGAGTCGACGACCACGTCGTCGCCGAGCCCAGCCGCCTCAAGCCTGTCGCGGAGCACTACCTCGGCGATCGGTGACCGGCAGATGTTGCCCGTGCAGACGGTCATGATCCGCAGGGGTCGTACCTGACCGTCAGCAGCGGCCGGATCGTGGTCTGCGGGGTGGTGGTTCTCGGTCACTGTGCGTCCTCCGGAGGGGGGTGAGGTCGGGGCACCAGCCTGTCACGTCTGCGGCCCAGGACGCGGCCCCTCCCCGGTGCCCGGGGCCGCCGACGAACCCGTCGTCCACAGACGAGAAAAACCCCTTGAGCTCTCGCCCACCCCAGGCGTAGCGTCGTCGGTACATCGGAAGGAGGTGGTCCCAGACATGAAGTTCACTCGGACTCGTGAGGTGGCTGTCCGCTAGTCGCCACCAGCATCGACCAGCCCTGCTGGTCGAGGACCAGCGCGCAAGGTCGCGCTGGCAGCTGACGGACGAACCGGTTGTCAGTACTCGCCGGCCCCGCACCGCCACGCGGTGGGCGGCAGCGAATACCAGGCAGTCACCGGAGCCCGTGGGCGCCGCGATCTCGTCCTTCGCGGCAGGTGGAGCGATCCACCAGCCCACGGGCTCTTCCATGCCCGGCCGACAGTTTTCACCCCTGCCCGGCTCGACGCCGCCGCGCACAGCGCGGGACGCGTTGGCATACTGACGATCTGTCAAGAAGCAGGGGGATCACCGATGAACGAGCGTGCCACGTCTGACCCGCAGGAGCGCCAGCGGGTCATCTCTGCCGAGACCGCACTGTGGACGTCAGCAGCGGGCAAGGACCGACAGCGCCTCGAGTGGTTGCTCCACGAGGACTTCTCGGCGATCACCTGCGACGGAGACGCCGTCAGCCGTGAGGCTGTCGCCGGATCTACAGCACGAGACGTCGAGGTCGGAGACCGTACCTTCTCCGACTGGGCCTTCCACGAGATGCCCTGGCCCCTCGTGCTCGTGACCTACCACCTGGACGAGGTCGACAGGTGCAGCCGCCACGTGTCGATCTGGGACGTGTCGACTGGATCGGCCCGCATCAGGTTCCACCAGGGGACCTGGGTCACCGAGGACGAGGCCGCCGAGGCGGACGTGCTGTCCGGCGCAGCCGCTGGCCACACGACGGGTCACGGGATGTAGCCACGACCCCCGGGCTGGGTCTCCGTCCACTCCTCGTAGGCGAACGCTCCGAGGACCACCGGCGACGATCACGACGAGCGTGATCGTCACGAGCACACAGGCTGTGGCCGGGGTGCGTCGAGCGGCGACCGCCACCAGCTCGCCGCCACCCCCGGCGCTCAGCCGATGTACCCCAGGTCGAGCGTCACCACCTGCGCGAGCAGCGCGTCGATGACCGCCGTCACCGCCGGGGTCGGCTCGTGCCGGTTCGCGCGGTGGCGGGCGGCGATGTGCCGCATGCCGAGCCCGGCGATCGGCACCACGTCGACCCCCGCGACGTCGGCGTGCTCGAGGGCGAGAGCCGGCAGCAGCGCCACGCCCTGCCCGGCCGCGACGAGGGCGATCGCGACCTCGTAGCTGTACGTGCTGTGCAGCGTCGACCGGGTCGGCTTCGCCAGGTCCACCACACGAGAGAGCGCCCGGGCTGCGGCCGTCGTCTTCTCCGACCCGATCCACACGGCGTCGGTGAGGTCCTGCAGGCTCGTCGGGGTCGCCATGGAGGTGGGCACGGCGATCCGCCACGGCTCGTCGAGCAGCGGCACCTCGCGGAAGCCGCGCGGGACGGGCCTCTCGGCCGAGGAGTCGTGCTCGACGATCGCGATGTCGTACTCACCGCTGCGCAGACCACGGTTCGCGTCGTCGGTCTCGACCTCGTGGACGTCGATCTCGAGGCCCGGGGCGGTCTCGGCCAGCTCGACGAGCATGGGAGCCACGACGCTGCGGGTCACGGTCTGGAACGCGCCGATGGTCACCCGTCCGCTGACGTCCGGCCCGATGGTCGCGATCTGCTTGCGCGCCTCGACGAGCTCGGACTCGATGCGCTCGGCAGCCTCGGCGAGCATGAGCCCGACGGCCGTCAGCGTCACGCCGCGGGGGCCGCGGTGCAGCACCTCGACGCCTTCTTCTGCCTCGAGCTTGGCGATCTGCTGAGAGATCGCCGAGGGAGTCAGGTGCAGCAGGTCGGCGGCTGCCACCACTCCTCCAGCCCTGTGGACCGCCAGGAGTACACCAAGTCTTCGCGCGTCCAGAGCCATGTAGCGATGCTACATGGGGTTTGGAGAATGATTCGATTGTGCTACAGCATCTGGAGCCTCATGATTGGGGGCATCACCTCGTGGTCCGCAGCCGGTGGCTCGGCAGACCGCATCCCCCCTCGCACGTCCTCCAGGAGATCGTCATGTCCGCTGCCGCCCAGATCCTCATCACCCTCGCCGGGTGGACCGGTGCCATCAGCGCCGTCGTCGCCTACGGTCTGGTCACGATGCAGCGGATCTCCCCCGACTCCCTGCTGTTCCAGGGGCTCAACATCGTGGGTGCCGGACTCCTCTCGGTGAGCGCGTCGGTGCACAGCGCGTGGCCTTCTGCGGTCGTCAACGTCATCTGGGTCGCGATCGGCGTCTACGCCGTCCGTGCGCTGTGGAACGCCCGCCGCACAGCCGCCGCGGTCGTCGTCCCCGACGACGCCTCGGAGCTCACCGGCAGCGCACCCGCGGAGACGACCACGGCCCTCTCGGTCGACAGCAGCCCCGAAGAGGTCCTCGCGACGGGCTGGGAGGCCCCGGCCTCGTCAGTCGCCGACCACGACCTGCTCATGGACTCGCTCTTCGCCGGGACCGACGTGGTCGACCCCGCCTCGCACCTCGTCTCCGAGAGGAATAGCGCGACGCGCACCCCGGTTGCAGCCTGAGTGAGCACCGACCCCACCACCGGCACGCCGGTGGACCCCGCGCCCGTCGACAGCACCCCTGTCACCCCTGTCACCGCACTCTCCGTCCTCGACCTCATCCCCGTCAGGACAGACCAGACCTCTGCTGACGCGATCGCCGCCAGCACCCGTCTGGCGCAGACGGCCGACGAGCTCGGGTTCCGGCGCTACTGGATCGCCGAGCACCACAACATGCCCGCGGTGGCCTCGACCACCCCGCCCGTCCTGCTCGCGCTCCTGGCCTCAGCGACGCAGCAGATCCGCGTCGGGTCGGGCGGTGTCATGCTCCCCAACCACGCGCCGCTCGCGGTCGCCGAGCAGTTCGCCGTCCTCGAGGCAGCGTTCCCGGGGCGCATCGACCTCGGCATCGGCCGCGCCCCCGGCTCCGACCCCGTGACCAGCCACATGCTGCGGTCGGGCGCGGCCCAGGGCAGCAGCTCGGTCGACACCTTCCCGGACGACGTCCGCGACACCATCGAGCTCATGTCCCCCGGTGGCATGGTCCTCGACCTGCGCGGCCGCAGCTATCCGCTGAGGGCGACCCCGCACGCGACCTCGGCACCCGAGACGTGGCTGCTCGGCTCGTCCATGTACTCGGCGCAGCTCGCCGCGGCCCTCGGACTGCCGTACGTGTTCGCCCACCACTTCGCCGGGCAGGGCACCCGCGAGGCGATGCAGACCTACCGCGCCGCCTTCCGTCCCTCGGAGCACCTCGCGGAGCCCAAGACCTTCGGCATCATCAACGCCGTCGTCGCGGAGACCGCCGAGGAGGCCGAGCGCCGGGCGCTCCCCTACATCCGGTCGATGATCCGGCTGCGCACAGGCCAGGGCCTCGAGCCGCAAGAGCTGGTCGAGGACGCCGAGCGCGAGGGCATCGCCCCAGAGCACGCCGGTATCGCCCAGGCGATCCGCGGCTCGTGGGCGATCGGCACCCCAGAGGTCGCAGCCGCGAAGGTCCGCGAGCTCGCCGAGATGGTCAGGACCGACGAGATCATGATCTCGCCCGTCTCCTCCGCCTACGTGGGCAGCGACCCGCGCCGGGTCGAGACCCGCGAGGAGACGCTGCGCCTGCTCGCTGGTGCGCTGCTCCCGAGGTGACCGAGCACACACACCAGAGCTGAGCGGCCGAGAGCTCCAGGGTCACCTCCCCCAGGCCCTTCTGCCCCCTTCTCAGCCCATTCGTCTCCACAGGCCGTCCGGCCACCCGGATATTCACTGGCCAGCCGCAGATACGATGACTGTATGAAGAGGATTGCTCTGGTTATGTGTTCATTGGTTCTGCTTTCTGCCTGTTCGGGCACCGACGACTCCAGCTCGACGGAGACGACCTCGGCCCCGGCCGCGGCGACCGCCGAGGCTGTCTCGAAGGACCCTGTCGCGGTCTGCGGCACGCTGTTCGACGGTGGTGACGACAGCATCGTCAGCCAGCTCACCGCCCTCGCGGGTGTCGCGGTCGACGAGACCGTGCTGACCCAGGTCTCCGACCTGCGTCAGGAGCTCGTCGGGGCGATCGCGAAGTCCCCGACCGACCTCGCGTCGGCCATCGAGGGCCTGCGCTCCCCGCTCGGCGCCGTTGTCTCGGCCGCCGGCTCGGGCACGCCCGACGTGACCGTCGACGCCGAGGCGATCACGACAGGCACCGCAGAGCTCACCACGGCCTGCGAGGACGCCGGGTACACGGTCCCCGCAGCCTGACCCTCCGGTCGCGGGCGGCCCAGCCGGCGCCCGGATCACGACGACGGCCGGTCCCCGACCCCGGGGCCGGCCGTCGTCGTCTCTCACCGGAGGGCGGGCCCGGCGTCCCACGCCCCGCCCTGTCACCTGTCGACCACCGCCAGGCCCGGACCGGTCGTGGGGTGGCCGGTCCAGCCACGGGGAGGCGGGACGAGACCACGACCGGTCCGCCCGTCGCACCACCCGCATACTGGTGCCCATGTCTGTCGCACCCGCACCTCACCCGCCCCGACGAGCCGACCGGCGGACACACCACGGGCGGATGCTCCTCTGCGCAGCCCTGACCGTCGTGCTCGCAGGCTGCGCCACGGACCCCGCACCTGACGACACCGACGACCAGGTCCCCGCGACCTCAGCCACCGTCGGACCGGTGCCCGACGATGCCGGCAGCTCCGGGGCGACCGGCAGCACCGCCCGTCCCGAGGTCAGCCTGCTTCCTGCAGGCGCGCAGGTCGACTACCAGCTCGGCGGGGCGTACGACCCGCCCCAGGGCGTCACCGTGGTCGTCCGTGACGTCACCGCGGAGCCAGCCGGCCTCGGCTACGACCTCTGCTACGTCAACGGGTTCCAGACCCAGCCTGGCGACTCCGAGGCCTGGCTCTCCGACCACCCCGACCTCGTGCTGCACGTCGACGGCGCCCCTCTCGAAGACCCGGACTGGCCGGACGAGCTGCTGCTCGACACGTCGACGGCCGAGAAGCGCGAGGCGATCGCAGAGATCCTCGGGGAGCAGGTGGACACCTGCGCAGAGAAGGGCTTCGACGCCGTCGAGCCCGACAACCTCGACTCGTACACCCGCTCGCACGGACTCCTCACCGAGGCAGACAACCTCGCTCTCGCGTCGCTGCTGGTAGAGCGGGCGCACGCCGCAGGCATGGCGATCGCCCAGAAGAACACCGTCGAGCTGGGCGACCGGGGCAAGGCTGCCGGCTTCGACCTGGCCGTCGCCGAAGACTGCGCCGTGTACGACGAGTGCGGCGACTACACGGCGGTCTACGGCCGCCAGGTGATCGAGATCGTCTACGACGACGCCCCCGACTTCGAGGAGCTGCTCGAGACCTCGTGCGCCGACCACGGCCATGGCGACGACTCGATCCCCGTCGTGGGGCGCGACCGCCCGCTGAGCCTGCCCGGCGACCCGGGCTACACCTTCGTCACCTGCTGAGAGATACGGCACTCTCCAGCGCGAGGCTGGGCAGTCCCCGACACCCGGGCCTAGGGTCGAAGGGACCAGCACATCCCGCCACGAAGGAGATGCCATGTCCGCCTCTGCCATTCCCGTCCGCACAGTCATCAGCCCCGGACGCTACGTCCAGGCGAAGGGCGCGATCGCCCGGCTCGGCGAGTTCACGGCGCCGATCGGCACGACCCCGATCGTCGTCGCGGACGACGTCGTCTGGGGCATCGTGGAAGAGCAGGTGAGGACATCCTTCGAGGCTGCGGGGCTGACGGTGGTCCGCGAGTCCTTCGGCCGCTACGCCACCAAGGGTGAGGTCGACCGTCTCGTCACGGCGATCCAGGACGCCGGCGCCGACGTGGCGATCGGCATCGGTGGTGGCAGCACCATCGACGCCGTGAAGGCCGCAGGCCACCTCGCGGGGATCCGCTGGGTATCAGCACCGACGGTCGCGTCGACCGACGCCCCGGCCTCTGCGCTCTCGGTGATCTACACGGAGGAGGGCGAGTTCGAGGAGTACAGGTTCTTCCCGCACAACCCGGACCTCGTGCTGGTCGACACCCAGCTCGTCGCGAACGCCCCGGTGAAGTTCCTCGTCGCGGGTGTCGGTGACGCCCTCGCCACCTGGCTCGAGGCACGGGCCACCCAGCGAGCGCACGCGACCACGATGGCGGGCGGCCTCCAGACCGAGACGGCTCTCGCGCTGGCCAGGCTCTCGTGGGACCTCATCTGGGAGAACGCCCTGCCGGCCATCGCGGCAGTCCAGGACGACCTCGTGACACCGGCCGTCGAGAAGCTCGTCGAGGCCAACACCCTGCTCTCGGGTCTCGGCTTCGAGTCCGGTGGTCTCGCCGCAGCCCACGCGATCCACAACGGCCTGACCGCCGCCCCGCAGACGCACGGGCTGACCCACGGCCAGAAGGTCAACATCGGCTCGCTCGCCCAGCTCGTGCTCGAGGGCGCACCGACCGAGGAGATCCGAGACTTCATCGTCTTCACCACGAAGGTGGGTCTGCCGAACACCCTGACCGAGATCGGCCTCAAGACCACCGACGTCGAGGACCTGCAGCGTGTGGCCGAGCTCTCCGTAGTCGAGGGCGAGACGATCCACAACATGCCCTTCCCCGTCACCGCGGCCGACGTGGTCGACGCCCTGCGCTCGATCGAGGGCTACTCCCGCCAGGTCCGGGCCGAGGCAGGTCTGCCAGAGCCGGTCTTCTACACGGCACACTGACAGCGCACTGACGCCGCGCTCGCGCGCCGCCCGGGACCTGTCGAGGGGAGACCCTGTGCGGATCCGGTCGGCGCGCGAAGGCCGTCCCGCACACCGCCTGCACAGCCCCTCCCCGGGGTGCCGCGGGTGAAGATCGCGCGTGCGGGTGGCTGCCCTGACGGGCCACCTGCGCACGATCGGGTGGCGGACGAGTGCCATGGCCCCGTCGGCGACGGCCCGGCGGATCAGGCGCAGGGCGCCACCCGGCCGTGTGCCGAGCCCGAGAACCGCAGCAACCTGCGGGAGAGCACGGCCTGACGACGCAGAAGGCCCCGACCGGAACCCGGTCGGGGCCTTCTGCTGTCCGTCGAGACGGACCTACGTGCGTGAGGGGGGACTTGAACCCCCACGTCCTTACGGACACTGGCACCTGAAGCCAGCGCGTCTGCCATTCCGCCACTCACGCGAGACTCAGAGAACTTATCACGTCTACGCTGAACCCTGTGCATCCACGCACCGTCGACCCAACTGTCTATACGATGGGACGACGTAGCAGTGCGAGTCGCGACCGGTAACCGGTCGCTCCTCAGCCATCATAGGTCCAGCACACGGGCCTGCGTGCCGTCCGCCGACGGTCCGCGCAGCACGATCGGAGGAGGTGACATGGGAGTTCTCGACAGGTTCGAGAAGAGCGTCGAGCGCGCTGTGAACAACACGTTCGCCCGCGTCTTCCGAAGCGAGCTGAAGCCCGTCGAGCTGGCGAGCGCGCTCCGCCGCGAGGTGGACGACCGCGCCGCAGCCGTGGACCGCGACCGCACGGTGGTGCCCAACGAGTTCACCATCCAGCTGTCGGTCGACGACTTCGCGCAGATCGAGAGCTGGGGCGCCGAGCCTCTCGCCGACGAGCTCGCAGCGAACGTCACCCAGTACGCCGGGACGCAGCACTACGCCTTCGTCGGCGCCGTGACCGTGACCTTCGAAGAGGTCGAGGGGCTCGAGACCGGTCGCTTCGAGGTCAGGTCGTCGACAGTCCGCGGAGCCGTCGCCCCCGCGAGCGCCGGAGCGACCCCGAGCTCGCGCCACCCGCTCGTCGACATCGACGGCCAGCGCTACCTGCTGACGGGCCCGGTCACGGTGATCGGCCGAGGCGCCGAGGCCGACATCGTCGTCGACGACCCGGGCGTCTCACGCCGGCACCTCGAGATCCGCGTGACACCCGACGGCGTGGTCGCGACAGACATGGGCTCGACCAACGGTCTGTACGTCGAGGGCCACCAGGTCCCCGCCGCGACGCTGCTCGACGGGAACTCGCTGACCATCGGCCGGACGCGCATCATGTTCTGGACCGGGGTCGCCGACGACTCTGCCGACGGTGAATGGTGACCTGCCCCGGATGAACGAGCTGACGATCACCCTGCTGCGGCTGGGTTACCTGGTCTTGCTGTGGCTGTTCGTCTACTCCGTCGTGCGCGTCCTGCGCCACGACCTCTACGGCACCCGCATCACCACCCGCAAGGGCTCCCACGACACAGGCGTCGGCACGGTCTCCGCCCCGGCGCCGTCGGCTCCCGCCCCGAGCAAGAACCGGCCCACCCGGCTCGTCGTGAGCGAGGGACCGCTGCGCGGCACCACGCTCCCCCTCACCAGCTCTGCGATCCTCATCGGGCGCGCGCCGAGCTGCACCCTCGTGCTCGACGACGACTACTCCTCCTCCCGCCACGCCCGGATCTTCCCGTCCGGCGACCAGTGGGTCCTCGAGGACCTGGGCTCCACGAACGGCACCTTCATCGGCAACCAGCGGGTGTCGGCCCCGATCCCGCTGTCGCCCGGGACCCAGGTGCGCATCGGTCAGAGCGTCGTCGAGCTGCAGAGGTAGGCCATGACCATCGCCTTGCGCTACGCCGCGCTGTCCGACGTCGGACTCGTCAGGTCCAACAACCAGGACTCCGCCTACGCCGGCCCGCACCTGCTGCTCGTGGCCGACGGCATGGGTGGGCACGCGGGCGGCGACATCGCGTCGTCTCTCGCAGTCGCCTCCCTGGCTCCCCTCGACGGTGAGGCCTTCGGCTCCTCAGAGATCCTCGAGCGCCTCGGCGAGGCCATCGAGACCGCACGGCTCGAGCTCGTCCGCAGGGCCCGCGAAGACTCCGAGCTCTCCGGCATGGGGACGACGGTGACAGCCCTGCTGCGCTCGGGCAACAAGCTGGCGATGGCCCACATGGGCGACTCCCGGGGCTATCTGCTCCGCGGCGGCCAGCTGAGCCAGGTGACCAAGGACCACACCTTCGTCCAGCACCTCGTCGACACCGGCAAGATCACCGCCGAGGAGGCCGAGCACCACCCGCAGCGCTCTGTCGTCATGCGGGTCCTCGGCGACTTCGACCTCGACCTCAGCCCCGACCTCTCCGTCCGCGAGGCGCACCCCGGCGACCGCTGGCTGCTGTGCTCCGACGGGTTGAGCGGCATGGTCAGCCTCGAGACGATCGAGCGCACCATGGTCGAGAACACCGACGTGACGGCCTGTGCCGAGCGGCTCGTCCAGCTCGCCCTGCGTGCCGGCGGGTCGGACAACATCACGTGCATCGTCGCCGACGTGCTCGACCTCGACGACCTCCCGGACGGCGCAGCGCCCGACTCCGGCGTGCAGGTGGTCGGATCTGTCGCGATCACCCGCGACGCTCCGACGACAGCCGTCGACGGTCCTGCTGCCCGGGCGGCAGCACTGCTCGCCGAGGCGCGCGCGACCGTCGGCGCCCTCGCCGAGTCGTCCCAGCAGTCGCCGGCTGCACCTGACGCTGTCGCCTCCGAGCCGGACGAGACCATCGAGGTCGCGACGGCGGCACCCAGCACCGGATCGCTCAGCCGCTCCGAGAAGAAGGCCGCACGAGCCCAGGAGCGCGCCGATGCCAAGGCCGCGAAGGCCGAGGCCAAGCGCGGGACCGGCATCTCGTCGACCGAGCTCGAGGAAGAGACCGGCCGCGGCCGGTGGGCCTGGACCCTCGTCTCCCTCGTCGTGCTGCTCGCGATCGTCGGCACCGGTGCGTTCTTCGGCTACCGCTGGACCCAGACCCAGTACTACGTCGGTCTCGCCGACGGCAAGGTCACCATCTTCCAGGGCATCTCCCAGTCGGTCGGGCCGCTCGAGCTCTCGGAGGTCTACGAGACCTCCGACGTGGTCGCCTCCGACCTCGACAGGTTCGAGATCAACCAGCTCGAGCGCACGATCCGAGCGAAGTCGCTCGACGACGCCCGGCAGCGCGTCGCGGACCTCGCTCCCGAGGGAGCAGCGACCGACGAACCGGCTGCCGGCGAGACCCCGGCTCCCACGGACGGCGCCACGACAGCTGCCGCCGATGCCGCGCCGGACGGTCCGACGACCGCGGGTGGCACCTCCTGATGGCCACGGTCGAACCTGGTCGGGTCCGCAGCGGTCGAGCCAGCGAGTTCGGCCTGCTCGTCCTCGCCCTCGCGATCGGCATCAGTGCCTACGCGATCGTCAGCCTCGTCATGGAGGGGACCCTCCCGGCGAACTTCTACATGCTCATGCTCGGCATGACGGGCCTGAGCCTCGCCCTGCACCTCGTCGTCCGCTGGCGTGCCCCCTACGCAGACCCGACCCTCGTGCCGATCGCCGTCGCGCTCAACGGTCTCGGCCTCGCGATGATCCACAGGCTGGACCTCGGGCAGCAGCTCAAGGGAGCCACGAGCGAGCTCGCGACGCGCCAGCTCGGCTGGACCGCCGTGGGTGTCGGCGGTGCTGTCGCGCTGCTCTTCGTCCTCAAGGACCACCGCACGCTGCGCCGCAACACCTACACGGCGATGGTCGTCGGCCTGGTCCTCATCCTGCTGCCGCTGCTCCCGGGGATCGGCAAGCAGATCAACGGCTCACGCGTGTGGGTGGGCCTGGGCCCCTTCACGCTCCAGCCTGCAGAGTTCGCCAAGATCGCCTTCGCCGTGTTCTTCGCGGGGTACCTGGTGTCCAACCGGGACACGCTGACGCTCGCGGGCAAGAAGGTCTTCGGCCTCCAGCTGCCGCGCTCGCGCGACCTCGGTCCGATCATCGTCGTGTGGCTCGTGTCGATCCTCGTGCTCGTCTTCGAGAAGGACCTCGGCACCTCGTTGCTCTTCTTCGGCCTCTTCGTCGCGATGATCTACATCGCGACCGAACGGGTCAGCTGGGTCCTCATCGGTCTGGTGCTGGTCGGCGTCGGTGCAGCCGCTGCGGCCTCCTCGCTCCCTCACGTCGCAGGACGCTTCGACGCGTGGCTCAACGCCTTCGACGCGGACATCTACGACCGGGACTTCGGCGGGTCGTACCAGATCGTCCAGGGACTCTTCGGCATGGCCAACGGCGGTCTCATGGGGACCGGGTGGGGCGCAGGGCGGCCTGACATCGTGCCCTACGCCTCGTCCGACTTCATCTTCGCGGCCCTCGGTGAGGAGCTGGGCCTGACCGGCGTGCTCGCCATCCTCGCGATGTACACGCTGCTCGTGCAGCGCGGCATGCGCATCGCGATCGGCACCCGTGACGGCTTCGGCAAGCTGCTCGCGAGCGGTCTCGCCTTCGTCGTCGCGTGGCAGTGCTTCGTCGTCATCGGCGGGATCACCCGCGTCATCCCGCTCACGGGCCTGACCATGCCCTTCTTGGCCTACGGCGGGTCGTCGCTCCTCGCGAACTGGCTGATCGTGGCCCTGCTCGTGCGGATCAGCGACAACTCGCGGCGTCCGACGCCGCTGCCCCTGCGCGGTGCGCCCCGAGCCGAGCCGAAGCCGACCCCCGAGCCCGCACGTGCTGCGGCCTCGCGGGACACCTCGGGCTCGCACGGCTCGACGACCTCGCAGGCCGCCGCCGTCTCCCGTGACGACGACACCCAGATCGTCCGCCCCGGGGACGACGACCAGACCCAGATCGTGCCGGAGCCTCCCCGATGAACGTCCCCATCCGGCGCGTCGCCGTCGTCGCCCTCGCCCTGTTCCTCGTGCTCATGGTCGCCTCGACGTGGATCCAGGTCGCACAGGCGCCGACGCTCAACGCCGACGGCCGCAACTCCCGCTCGCTCTACCGAGACCTGAGCATCCAGCGCGGACCGATCATCGCCGGCGGCCAGACGATCGCCGAGTCGGTCCCCGTCGACGACGCCTTCATGTACCAGCGCGTGTACGCCGAGCCAGAGCTGTACTCGGCCGTCACGGGCTACTACTCGTTCAGGTTCCAGTCGACGGGCATGGAGCGGGCCGCCAACGAGTATCTCGTCGGCACCTCCGACTCGCTGTGGTGGGACAGGTTCCGCAACCTGATCTCCGGCGGGACGCCGCAGGGCTCGTCGGTCGAGCTCACCATCGACCCCGTGGTGCAGCAGGCCGCGTGGGACGCCCTCGGTGACCAGCGCGGCGCCGTCGTGGCGCTCGACCCGAAGACCGGTGCCGTCCTCGCGATGGTCTCGAAGCCCGCCTTCGACCCCAACCTCGTCGCCTCGCACTCGTCCGCCGACGCGAGCGCCGCCTTCCAGTCCCTCGCCGACGACAGCGCGCGCCCCCTCGACAACCGGGCGATCGCCGGCCGCACCTACCCGCCCGGCTCGACCTTCAAGCTGGTCACGGCCGCGGCTGCCCTCGAGGGCGGAGCCGTCACCCCGGACCAGCAGATCCCTGCGCCCGACCAGCTCCAGCTGCCGCAGTCGAGCAGCGTCCTCAACAACTTCGGCGGCGAGTCCTGCTCCCCCACGGGCACCACGACCCTCGCCGACGCGCTGCGCACCTCGTGCAACACAGCCTTTGCGCAGCTCGGCATCGACCTCGGCCCCGAGGCCCTCGACGAGCAGGCCAAGGCCTTCGGCTTCGACTCGCGGATGTCGATCCCGCTCCAGGTGACGAGCAGCCAGTTCCCTCTCGAGGTCGACGGGGCGACCATCGACTCCGCGAAGACGGCGCTGTCCGCGATCGGTCAGTACGACGTGAAGGTGACCCCGATGCAGGTCGCGATGATCTCTGCCGCGATCGCCAACGGCGGCACCCTCATGCAGCCGTACATGATCGACCGTGTGCGGACGCCCGACCTCACGGTCGCGGTCGAGACCGACCCCGAGGAGATCGGCACTCCGATCTCCCGCGAGACCGCCGACACCCTGCGCGACATGATGATCGGTGTCGTCCAGGACGGCACCGGGACCTCCGCGCAGATCTCGGGTGTGCAGGTCGCCGGCAAGTCCGGGACGGCCGAGACCACGGCCGACGCTGCGCCCCACGCGTGGTTCACCTCCTTCGCGCCGGCCGACAACCCGCAGGTGGCCGTCGCGGTGATCGTCGAGAACGGCGGAGACGCCGGCAACGAGGCGACCGGTGGCCGTGTCGCGGCTCCCATCGCCCGAGCAGTCATGGAAGCGGTGATCAACCGATGAAGCCCGAGGCGCAGATGGCGCTCGGCGGCAGGTACCGCCTCGTCCGGCAGATCGCCGTCGGCGGCATGGGCGAGGTGTGGGTCGCCCACGACGAGTCGCTCGCACGCGACGTCGCGGTCAAGGTGCTGCGCGAAGAGTTCGCGGGCAACTCCGACTTCCTCGACCGCCTGCGGACCGAGGCCCGCAACAGCGCGGCCCTGTCGCACTCCAACATCGCCCAGCTGTACGACTACGGCGAGCAGCAGGGCTCGGGGTACCTCGTCATGGAGCTCGTCCACGGCGAGCCCATGTCCGACCTCCTCGAGCGCGAGCCCGTGCTGCCCGTCCTCCGGCTGCTGTCGATCTTGTCGCAGACGGCGCGGGCGCTGCATGCTGCCCACGTCGCCGGCGTGGTCCACCGCGACGTGAAGCCCGGCAACATCTTGCTGGAACGCTCGGGCGAGGTGAAGATCACCGACTTCGGGGTCTCCCTCGCGTCGAACCAGATCCCCATGACGGCCGCCGGCATGGTCATGGGCACGGCTCAGTACCTGTCACCCGAGCAGGCGATCGGCAAGGCCGCGACGGGTGCGTCCGACATCTACGCCCTCGGGATCGTAGCCTACGAGTCGATCGTCGGGAACCGGCCCTTCACGGGAGCCACCCCCGTGGACATCGCTGTCGCGCAGGTCAACGAGGCGGTGCCCCCGCTGCCGTCGACTGTGCACTCGGGGCTCGCAGACCTCGTCATGCGCATGCTCGCCAAGGACCCGCTCGACAGGCCGCGCAGCGGGGCGATCCTGGCGCGCACCTTCGACCTGCTCGCCGACGAGATCGCCGCCGACCCCTGGGGCAACGGTCGGCGTCGCCGTGAGCCTGCCGCACCCGTGGTCCATCGTGAGGCTCCTCCGACGGCTGGGGTGCCGGCGACCGCTCCGGCCGCAGCCGAGAGCACCCCCTCCGCTGCCGCGGTGCCGCTGCCGGACGTCCGCGAGCCAGAGGCCCCGGCCGCGCCGGTATCGCCAGGCACTCAGCACGAGCGTGCTGAGCAGGCTCCTGTCGGACGCCGGATGCTGCCGCCGACCGACCGACCGGACGTCCAGGACGAGGCACGGACCGAGACGCGCTCCGCGCCAGCGGTGCCGCCGGTCCCGCCTGCCCCGTCCCAGGCCGAGCCCAGCACGAGCGCGCCCTCAGCCTCACCTGCCGCAGCTCCCCCGTCGCGCCACGCCGAGCCGACACCACCTCCAGCACCGGTCAGCACCACCGCTCCGGCGGCTCCGGCCCGCTCCGAGACGTCCCGCGTGCGCGACGTCCCTCCGCCGCCTGCGCCGCGGCACGACGCCCAGCAGGCCCAGCAGGCCCAGCAGGCCCAGCAGGCCCAGCAGGCCCAGCAGTGGGAGCCTGTCGCACCCACCTGGGACGCCGTGAAGCCCGCGAGCCGTCCGAGCCCATCGGACCGACCGGGCTCTTCCGACGGCAGACCTGCCGGCACCTCGGTGACGTCTGCCTCGGAGCCGACAGGTTCTGTCCGGCGGCGCGTGCCCCCGCCGGGGACGACCGCGCGGTCGCGCACGACGCCTGTCGCGGGTACCCCGCGCGCACCGGGGTCGTCCACGGTGCGATCCCCTCGAGCCACCACGCGCAGCTCCGCGACCCGGAGCGCTCCTGCTCGCGGCTCGACGGCACGGACCGGGACAGGTCGCTCAGCGCCGTCCTCCCGCCGCGGCGGGGCACGGCGGACAGGGATCGCAGGTCTCCTGGCCACCATCAGGTCGGTCGGCTGGCCGACGCTCGCGCTCGTCCTCGTCCTCGTCGTCGTCCTCACGGCGACGCTGGCCAAGGCGTTGTTCGACTCCTCAGCCTCAGGCGAGGCACCAGGTCCTGGTCACCTCTCAAGAACGATCTCGGTAGAATCGACCGGCTGGACCGGCCCGGATGCCATGATCGTCGAAGCGCAGGGCTCGCAGAGCCACGGCGCAGCATCCCCAACGACACCTAAGGACACGTAGTGGTTGACGAGGCACCCCGCACCCTTGCGGGCCGTTACGAGGTCGGTGAGCTCATCGGCCGCGGTGGTATGGCCGAGGTCCACATCGGTCACGACAACCGTCTCGGGCGGACCGTGGCGATCAAGATCCTGCGCTCCGACCTCGCGCGCGACCCGTCCTTCCAGGCGAGGTTCCGCCGCGAGGCGCAGTCGGCTGCCGCGCTGAACCACCCGGCGATCGTCGCCGTCTACGACACCGGTGAAGACACCTTCACCGAGCCGAGCGGCGCCGTCTCGCACGTGCCCTTCATCGTCATGGAGTACGTCGAGGGCCACACGGTCCGTGACATCCTCCAGGACGGCAACGCCGTGCCGATCGAGGAGGCCGTCGAGATCACCTCGGGCGTCCTCTCGGCCCTCGAGTACTCCCACCACGCCGGGATCGTGCACCGCGACATCAAGCCCGCGAACGTCATGCTCACGCCCACGGGCGCGATCAAGGTGATGGACTTCGGCATCGCCCGAGCCCTCGCCGACTCCGCTGCGACCATGACGCAGACGCAGGCCGTCATCGGGACCGCGCAGTACCTCTCCCCCGAGCAGGCTCGCGGTGAGAGCGTCGACGCGCGCAGCGACCTCTACTCGACGGGCTGCCTGCTCTTCGAGCTCCTGACAGGGCGCCCGCCCTTCACCGGCGACTCCCCCGTGTCTGTCGCGTACCAGCACGTCCGTGAGGCTCCGGTCAGCCCGAGCAGCATCGCCTCCGACGTCCCTGAGACCCTCGACCGCGTGACGCTCAAGGCCCTGGCCAAGGAGCGCACAGCCCGCTACGGCAGCGCAGCCGAGTTCCGCTCTGACCTCGAGGCCGCCATCCGCGGCGGCGCGCTGGCCGCAGGGTCTCTCGGCGCCGTCGTCGCAGCATCCGCCGCGACAGGACCGGCCGAGGGCGCGACCGAGATCTTCAGCTCGGTGACCGACGACGCGACCAAGGTCGCGCCAGCCTTCGCCCCCGTTACGACGGCCGACCCGCTCGCCGAGCTCGCGACAGAGGAGGACGAGGAGAAGCCCAAGCACCGCGCGCTGCTCTGGACCCTCGTCGTCATCGCCGTGCTGGCTGTCGCAGCCATCGCGGCCATGCTGCTCCTCGACCGCGATTCGACTCCCCCGGTCGACCAGGCCAACGTGCCAGTCCTCACCGACATGTCCCGTGAGCAGATCACCGCAGCACTCACAGACGCGGGGTTCACCGAACCGCCCGAGTTCTTCGAAGAGGTGAACAACGACGTCGCACCGGGGCTGTTCATCCGCAGCGACCCGGCGGTCGGTGACTCGGTGCCCGTCACCACGGCGGTCCAGGTCTGGACCTCGACAGGCCCTGAGGACGCCACTGTCCCCGACGTCACGGGCTTCACCCAGGCGCAGGCGACCGAGGCCATCGAGGCCGAGGGCCTCGTCGTCGCTGTCGGCATCACGTCCGAGT
Organism: Sanguibacter biliveldensis; assembly: GCF_033798665.1. Taxonomy (NCBI): domain Bacteria; kingdom Bacillati; phylum Actinomycetota; class Actinomycetes; order Micrococcales; family Sanguibacteraceae; genus Sanguibacter; species Sanguibacter biliveldensis. The sequence goes on along the minus strand of NZ_CP138359.1, from coordinate 20,205 downwards.
CGAGCCCGAAGATCGCCCGTGACTCCGTCACCCGCACCGAGCCCGCAGCCGGGACCGGGGCCAAGAAGGGCGACGAGGTCAGGCTCTACGTGGCCTCCGGCCAGGTCGACCTGCCGGACCTCACCGGGATGACCCAGGCTGAGGCAGTCCAGGCGCTGAGCGACCTCGGTCTGACGGGCAGCTTCACCAACACACCGACCAACGACGTCGAGGCAGGCCGGGTCGTGTCGCAGTCGCCCAACCCCGGGTCTGTGAACCAGGGAGCGCGCATCGACGTCGCGATCGCCGAGGCGATCCCGGTCGCCACGGTGCCTGCCAACCTCGTCGGCATGACCTTCGCAGACGCCCAGAAGGCGCTCGGCGATGCTGGACTCGGCGTGCAGCTGGCTCCAGGGACGCTCCCCAGCCCGACCGGTCGCGTGGTCTCGAGCAACCCTGCCGGCGGGACCGAGGTCGAGCCCGGGTCTGTGGTCGTGCTGACCTTCGAGCCTGAGCCCTCGGCCGACCCGAGCGACGACCCGTCGGACGACCCGTCCGCAGGCGCCAACGCTAGCAACAACGGCAACAACGACGGGAAGCCGGGCAAGGGCAACGCCTGACGACCGTCCCCGCACTGCTGGCACGACGAAGGCCGCTCCCCGCTGCGGGGGGCGGCCTTCGTCGTCCGGGAGCACCACGAGAGGTTCGGCCTTCGTCGTCCGGGGAAGATACCGGGTGGACTGGTCGCCCGGCTCCGAGGATCAGCGGTGCAGGAGCGGCGCGAGCCCCTCAGCGCGCTCGACGGCGTCCGTCGACCCGCAGATCTCGAGCCAGTTGGCGAGCAGCCTGTGGCCACCCTCGGTGAGCACCGACTCAGGGTGGAACTGCACGCCGTGCAGCGGCAGCTCGCGGTGCGCGAGCCCCATGATGATCGTGCCGTGCGCGCCGTCGACCTCCGCGGTGACCTCGAGCTCGTCAGGCACAGTGCCGGTGACGACGGCGAGGGAGTGGTAGCGCGTCGCGGTGAAGGGGTGCGGCAGGCCCGCCAGCACTCCCCCGTCACGGTGCTCGACGACGCTCGTCTTGCCGTGCATGAGCTCGGGCGCATGGGTGACCGTCGCTCCGAAGGCCTCACCGAGGGCCTGGTGGCCGAGGCAGACACCGAGCATCGGGGTACCGGTGCTCGCGCAGTCGCGGATCACCTGGAGGCTCTGCCCGGCGTCCGCCGGGGTGCCCGGACCCGGGGAGACCAGCACGCCGTCGAAGGAGCCACGCTCGTCGAGGGGAGGCACGGCGTCGTTGCGCACGACCACGGTCTCGGCCCCGAGCTGCTGCAGGTAGCCGACGATCGTGTAGACGAAGGAGTCGTAGTTGTCGACGACGAGGATTCGGGTCATGTCGGTTCTCCCGCTGGTGATGCCGTGGTGGGGGTGCGCGGCGCGCGACCGTCGGTGCTGCGCGCAGAGGACGAGCCTACGTCGTGGACCGCAGCGGCGTCGGGCCAGACCGGCTGCCGAGCACAGTCACCTGTAGACGTCCGTCCCGGCCGGGACGGAGGCGTGCTCGAGGGTCAGGACCCCGGTGTAGGCGGGGGCGTCGATCGTGTCTCGGGTCTCGACCGAGTACCCCAGACCGACTGCCGCGACGTATTCCCTGTAGATGCTGAGGGGCTCAGAGGCGTCGAGCGCCGCCTGGAGCTTCTGCGGGTCCCCCACGGCCTCGACCACGTACGGAGGCGAGTAGACACGGCCGTGGAGCGACAGCACGTTGCCGACGCACCTGAAGGCCGTCAGGGCTGTCACACGCTCGCCCTGGAGAGTCATCGCCTCAGCGCCACCCGCCCAGAGGGCGTTGATGACACCTTCGAGGTCCTGCTGGTGGACGACGAGGTCGTCAGGCACGATCTCGGGCGGCTGCGGGCGGTTGGTCGGCGCGTCCTCGAGCTGCACACGCAGTCCCGCTCCGGTGACGGCCGTCATGCCGGCCTCGATTCCGGAGCTCACGTCGAGGGCAGGGTCGAGCGCCGGGACCTCGGTCGCGAGGCCTTCTGAGAGCGTGTCGACGGCAGACCGCAGGCCTTCGACCTCGGTGAGGAGGTCGTCGCCGCGGTCGACCTCCTGGCGGACCAGCTCGGCGAAGTTCTCGGGCTGCCGGTTCTCCTCCCCGCCGGAGAGCCGCGCGTTCGCGGTGAACAGCAGACCGGCCAGGATCAGCACGAAGGTCGCCGAGAGCGTGGCTCTGAGCGGCGTCCGGGTGCCGTGCGACTGAGGTGCCATGGTCCTTGCTGTCCACTGTGGGCGGTGCGGGGGCTGTGTGCCACTACGCTAGTCGAGAATACGTCGTCGACCCATCGACAGGAGCCGGCTCCAGTGCCTGAATCGAAGCGCCGCAAGAAGGCCGCGAAGACATCGTCTGAGCAGGCCTCCACACCCAAGGTCAAGCAGGAGCGCGTGGGCAACCCGGCGTGGCTCGTCCCGACCATGGTCACCATGTTCGTCGTCGGGATCCTCTGGGTCGTCATCTTCTACCTGACGTCGGGTGGCGCACAGCTGCCGATCCCGCCGATCGGGCGCTGGAACATCCTCGTCGGCTTCGCGATCCTGCTCGGTGGCTTCGGGCTGTCGACGCGCTGGAAGTAGCTCGCCGGCTGGCTCGGCCGGTCTGAGCGCGCAGGGCCCTCGTCTTGCTGCCGTGTCGACGACGCGGTGGCGGGGCGGGGGCCTTCTGCATGCTCTCGTGCGTCGACAGCAATCCTCGGTCGGTCGCCGCCCAAGCCGTGGCGGAGCGCGCGACCAGGCAGACGCCGTCTCCCGAGGAACCATCATGCACAGGCCTGTCCACAGGTGTGGATAACTTACAGGTGTGTAGTTCCCGCACGATCCTGCGAGTTCCGGCGCTCTGTCCCCACAGCTGTGGACAGCGAGGTCTACACCTGTGAATAACGCAGCAGGACTGCTCCGACGAGCAGGACGGCGACCGCGACGGTCGCCACGATCCCCACGAGGGTCCGCCGCTCGCGCGGAGCGAAGGCGTAGGCCGCACCCAGGACCGCGCCGGTGACGAGCCCGCCCAGGTGCCCCTGCCACGAGATGTTCGGGACGACGAAGCCGACCACGAGGTTGAGCCCGATGATGACCAGCATGCCGCGGGCTTCTTGGCCCATCCGTCGCATGACGACGAAGATCGCCCCGAAGAGCCCGAAGACGGCGCCCGACGCGCCCACGGTCCCGGTGAACCACGACGCAGACAGGGGGTCCGCGAGGAGCACGACCGCGACGTGGCCGCCGATCGCCGAGAGCAGGTAGAGAGAGATGAAGCGGGCCCGACCGAGCAGGTTCTCGAGGTAGGGGCCGACGATCCACAGCGCGTACATGTTGAGCGCCACGTGGAAGATCTGGGTCGAGTGCAGGAACGCTGCGGTGACGAAGCGCCACGGCTCGAGCTCGCCGGTGAACGGCGAGAAGGCCAGACGGCCCGTCCAGCCGTCGACGCTGAGCTGCAGCACGTAGCTGATCAGGCAGAGCGCGATGATCGTGTAGGTGACGACGGGGCGTCCTGTGCGCAGCGGGGCTCCGAGCGCCGTGCGGTGCACGGGGGCGGTGCGCTGCGCCTCGCGGACGCAGTCGACGCACTGGACGCCGACTGAGGCCTGGACAGAGCACTCCGGGCACGCGGGCCGTCCGCACCGCTGGCAGCGCACGTAGCTGACGCGGTCAGGGTGGCGGGGACAGGTGGGGACGGTCTGGTCGGCCGCCCCGGGCGGCGTGCTCGGAGTGCTCATGCGTCGCAGGTCAGCGGCGGTGCGCCGCTCAGTCCTCGATCGTGACGGACGTGATGGTGATGTCCTCGACCGGACGGTCGCCGGGGCGCGTCGCAGCGGAGGCGATCGCGTCGACGACGGCGCGGCTCGAGTCGTCGGCGACCTCACCGAAGATGGTGTGCTTGCCGTTGAGCCACGGGGTGGCCTCGACCGAGACGAAGAACTGCGAGCCGTTGGTGCCCTCGGGCTTGCCGGTGATGGCGTTGCGGCGCGTGCCGGCGTTGGCCATCGCGAGGAGGTACGGCTTGTTGAAGGACAGCTCCGGGTGGATCTCGTCGTCGAACTTGTAGCCCGGGTCTCCGGTGCCGGTGCCGAGCGGGCACCCGCCCTGGATCATGAAGCCCGGGATGACGCGGTGGAAGATCAGGCCGTCGTAGAAGGGCTCGTTGCTCTCGGCGCCCGTCTTGGGGTCGGTCCAGGTCTTCGACCCGGTCGCGAGACCCGTGAAGTTCTCGACCGTCTTCGGCGTGTGGTTGGGGAACAGCTCGATACGGATGTCACCAGCAGTGGTGTGGAGGGTTGCGAACATGCCGCCATTGTCCCACGACCAGGCGGTCCGGGGCAGGACCAGCACAGGATGGTCACGTCCGACCCCTCTGCGCGCAGGCCCGTGAGGTGGCAGAGTGGACTCAGGTGCATGCCCACTACTCTCAGGGAGCTTTGAATGTTGGACGGAATCAAGGACTCGGCACGCAGCGCGAGCGACAAGATCGACACCGACAAGATCAAGGACCAGGCCGCCGACCTCGCCTCCGTCCTCGCTGACGGTGCGCACCAGGCCGGCGAGAAGGCCGGCGTCGTCGCCGGTCAGGCCCGAGAGGCTGCTCTGCAGGCCAAGGACTGGGGAACACCCAAGGTCGAGGCCTTCGTCGAGTGGGTCACCCCGCGCATCGAGCAGGCGTGGAACGAGTCGGTCAAGGCCGCCGCGCCCCGCGTCGAGAAGGCAGCCGAGAAGGCCTCCCCCGTGATCGACAGCGCCCACGACAAGCTCGTCGACGAGGTCTTCCCCAAGATCGTCGCCGCACTCAACGAGGCTGCCAAGAACGCCGCCGACGTCACGAGCGACGGGGCGAGCACCGTGGCGTCCAAGGCATCGTCGGGTGCGACCCACGTGGCCGACTCCATCAAGGCTGCCTCGGCCAAGGCACCCATCAAGCTCTCCGACGCCGTGCACTCCGTCGAGAAGCACACCAAGAAGAAGCAGAAGAAGTCCGGCAAGGGCTGGTGGGTCGTCGCCGGGGTCGCCGCGGCCGGTGGCGCGCTCGTCCTGTGGCGCCGCGCGCAGCCGACGACCGACCCTTGGGCCGAGCCGTGGGAGAAGGTCGACTCGAGCGCCGTCGACAACGTCGAGGGCGCTGTCGGCAACGCCGCCGAGGCTGTCGGCGAGGCTGCTGGCGCTGCTGTCGCCAAGACCCGTGAGGTCTCGGGCAAGGTCGCCGACAAGGCCGAAGACCTCTCCGAGAAGGTCGCCGACAAGCTCTCCGAGGCCAAGGCCACCGCGAAGAAGACCACCTCGCGCGCCAAGAGCACCGCGAAGTCCGCAGCAGACGACCTCGGCGAGGCCAGCGAGCACGCCGTCGACTCCGCGAAGAAGGCCGGCGACGCCCTCGCGACCGAGGTCGAGGCGAAGGTCTCCGACAAGGACGCCGAGTCGACCGACCAGGACGACGCGGTCAACCGCGCGGGCCAGGTCGCCCCGACGTCCACCGAGGACGACACGAAGTAGCTCGACCCCAGCACAGACGACGAAGGCCACGGTTCCTCGGGACCGTGGCCTTCGTCGTGCGTGCTCCCGGCATCGTCGAGCGGGGCCGGCGGACAGCTGGCCGGCGAGACGGCCGGGAGCCGCTGGTACGCTGCGAGCCATGGCTCCCGACGAGGCACTCCATGCTCTGAGAGCGTTCTTCGCCGAGCGCGACTGGGAGCAGTTCCACACTCCCGAGAACCTCGCGAAGTCCATCTCCATCGAGGCTGGTGAGCTGCTCGAGTGCTTCCAGTGGTCGTCCGAGGCGGACCCAGGAGCGGTACGTGACGAGCTCGCGGATGTCCTCACCTACTGCCTCGCTCTCGCAGACAGGTTGGGGCTCGACCCGCAGCAGATCGTGCTCGACAAGCTCGAGAAGACCCGGCGGAAGTACCCGGTCGAGACGTCCCGCGGACGGAGCGCGCGATATGACGCTCTCTGAGCGCCCGCGCGTGACGCGGCTGAGCTTCGACGCAGCCACTGTCCGGGGATGGCGTGAACCTGACGGCCGGCACCACGACTGGCCGGTGGTCTACATGATCACCGACTCACGGAAGGTCTATGTCGGCGAGACCACGCGAGCACGTCACCGGCTGCGCCAGCATCTCGACCACCCGTCCAAGGCGGGGCTCCGCGAGGTTCGGGTCGTCATCGACGAGGAGTTCAACAAGTCGGCCTGCCTCGACCTCGAGTCGCGCCTCATCGCTCTGTTCCACGCCGACGGTGCCTACGCGCCTCTCAACCGGAACGACGGCCAGCAAGACTCCGGCTACTTCGAACGCACCACGCGGTACCAGCCCCTCTTCGACAAGGTCTTCGACAGGCTCAGGACCGAGGGCATGTTCCGGCGGAGCGTCGACGAGATCGAGAACCTCAACCTCTTCAAGCTCTCACCGTACAAGGCGCTGAACGACGAGCAGCTCGTCGCGGTCGACGGCATCGTGGAGGGTCTTCTCGAGGACCTCACGGAAGGGCGAGAGAGCGCGTCCGTCGTCCGCGGAGGGCCGGGCACTGGCAAGACTGTCGTCGCCATCTTCCTGCTCAAGCTTCTCCGTGACATCCAGGACTCTGGTAGCGGGGTCGACCCGAGCGATGAGGGACGGTTCTCGGACTTCTTCCTCGACGGGAACCGCGAGCTGCTCGACGGCTTGCGGATCGGCTTCGTGGTCCCCCAGCAGTCGTTGCGGAAGACCATCACGTCAGTCTTCCGGCGGACGCCTGGTCTGAAGGGAGTGACGGTCCTCAGCCCCTACACCGTCGCGGCGTCTCCCGGGATCTGGGACCTCCTCGTGGTGGACGAGGCTCACCGTCTGACGCACCGTGGCGCAGGCCCGACCCGAGGAGCCTTCTCACAACGGAACCGGGACCTCTTCGGGGAGATGTCCGAGGGGCGGACCGCAGTGGACTGGATCTCCGCGAAGAGCACCCACCAGATCTACCTCGTCGACGGTGAGCAGACTGTGCGGCCGGCCGACGTGTCTCGGACCGTCATCGACGGTCTCGTCGCCCGTGCGTCCGCCGATCACCGCTTCTACGAGCTGGAGTCTCAGATGCGGGTCTCGGCCGGGCAGGGCTATCTCGGCTTCGCACGGGCGCTCCTGACGGACTCCCCCGTCCCAGCACGCGTACCGGCCTCGTACGACCTCCGGTTCTTCGACGACCTGACGGACATGCAGTCCCAGATCCTGGAGCGCGAGTCAGAGGTCGGGCTGTCGCGGCTGGTCGCCGGGTACGCGTGGAGATGGACCAGCAAGGGAGATGTGTCGGTCGACGCCCCTCACGACATCTCAGAAGACGGGGTGGAGCTGCGCTGGAACCGGACGGACACAGACTGGATCAGCTCGGAGGGGTCGATCGACGAGGTGGGCAGCGTCCACACCGTGCAGGGCTACGACCTCAACTATGCCGGCGTGATCATCGGCCCGGACATCGTCTGGGACGAGGACCACGGCGGGGTACGCGCCGTCCGAGAATCTCATTTCGACCGCGAGGTGCGGTCGGTCCGCGACGAGCACGAGCTGCTGGAGTACATCCGCAACGCCTACTACGTCCTGCTGACCCGTGGCATGAGGGGGACGTACGTCTACGTCTGCGATCCCGCTCTGCGAGAGAGGGTGCGAGCGGCGATCTCCGCGGAGCACCAGTAGCGTCGTCCCCCGGTACTCGGAGCCTGTCCCGACAACGACAAGAGGCCCCGCCGTGGCGGGGCCTCTCGTGTCATCCTGTGGAGCCAAGGGGACTCGAACCCCTAACCCCCTGCTTGCAAAGCAGGTGCGCTACCAATTGCGCCATGGCCCCTCACGCACCTGAGGTGCGCTGCGTGCCGGACTACTTGAACGTGTCCGTGACCTCTGACCAGAGGTCACGCTCTGCGTTGTCCTCGGTGTACCTGCGCCAGACGGCGTACCCGATTCCCGCGACAGCGAGTGTGAACAACAGCTTCTTCATACGTTCCCCCTCTAGTGGGATCCGACAGTGGGCCTTGGAGGACTTGAACCTCCGACCTCTTCGTTATCAGCGAAGCGCTCTAACCGCCTGAGCTAAAGGCCCGTGCGCACGTCAGCAGCCCGAGGGCTTCCGTTGTGCAGCGCTTGACCTTACCCCACGATCGGCGTGACGCTCAAACTGAGCGTCAGCACCGGTCCCGAGCGGGATCGAGCGCGTGATGATCTTACTCGTCGATGAGCGTGAGGTGCACACCGCCGACGAGCGAGGCGACCACGTTGTACAGGAATGCCCCGATCGTGGCGAGGGCTGTGAGCAGCACCATGTCGACGATCGCGATGATCGTGGCCAGGGACACCACGCGCTTGAACTCGACGTACTGGAGCACGTTGACGTCCGCTGCGTCGCCGAGGACCTCCTGGACGAGCCTGTCGACCTCGGTGAAGACGTACATGCCGTCGAGGACCATCCAGAACACGATGGTCGCCACGATCATCATGATGCCGAGGGCGATCGACAGCAGGAACGACAGCTTCATGGCGGACCACGGGTCGATCCGTGCGACGGCCAGACGCACACGTCGCGGCCCGGGCACGGCCTTCTTCACGGTTGGTGAGGCCTGCGTGGTGCCCGTGCTCGGGTCAGCCTGCGTGACCGACGGCCGTGCGGGCGCCGTGCTGCTGCCCTGGGAGGCCGGCGCGCCGGTGACCGAGGGTGCCGGCGAGGTCGCGGTGGCGGCGGTGACTGTCCCGATCGGGCTGGGACCCTTCGCCGCCGGGGTGCCGGCGGGACGGGTCGAAGGTGCGGTCTTCGCAGCCTCAGCCTGGGCGCCCGTGGTCTTGGCTCCCTGCGAACCGCCAGAGCCTGACACCTTGGTCGCGCCAGCCGCCGAGGTGGGCGACGGCGTGCCGGCGGCCTTCTTCGGCGGGACCGACGGCGGCGGGGAGCTCACGGACGGTGCCGGGGGAGCCGGCGGGGTGGAGGCGCTGGTGCCCCGGGCGGGCTTCCCCGATGCTGCTGTGGGCTTGCCTGTGGCTTCGCCGCTCATGCGTCCTCCTCGGATCCGGTGGTCGAATCCGGAGCGGCGACAGTGTCGCCCGGGTGCTGCAGGTCGTCGCTCGTCGTCACGGCGCCCCCGTCAGTCCCCTCACCGGACTCCTCTGAGTCGATGTCGTCACCCAGGTTCCGCTCGACGTTACGAGCGACCGCGATGATGCGGTCGTTCTTGTCGGGCTTGGCGAAGGTCACGCCCTGCGTGGTGCGCCCGGTGAGGTTCACCTGGTTCACAGCAGATCGCACGATCTTGCCACGCTCCATGATGACGAGTACCTCGTCATCTTCGTCCGTCACCAGAGCCCCCACAAGATCTCCACGCGCCTCGACGAGGTTGGCGACCTTGATCCCGAGCCCGCCACGTCCTTGGACGCGGTACTCGTCGACGCTCGTGCGCTTGGCGAACCCACCCTCGGTGACCACGAACAGGTGGGCACCCTCACGGACGACGTCCATGGCGAGGAGCTCGTCGTCCTCGCGGAACTTCATGCCGGTGACGCCCGAGGTGGCGCGTCCCAGGGGCCGCATGGCCTCGTCGCTCGCCGTGAAGCGGATCGACTGGCCCTTGCGCGAGACGAGGATGAGGTCGTCTGTCGCGTCGACGAGGCGCGCCGAGACGAGCTCGTCAGGGTGGCCGTCGGCGTCCTCGCGCAGGTTGATCGCGATGACACCGCCGCTGCGGTTCGAGTCGTACTCGGACAGCCGGGTCTTCTTCACTGTCCCGCGGCGGGTGGCGAGCACGAGGTAGTCCGCGACGTCGTAGTCGCGCATGTCGAGGACCTGCGCGATCTTCTCCCCGGGCTGGAAGGCCAGGAGGTTGGCGACGTGCTGGCCCTTCGCGTCACGGCCGCCCTCGGGCAGCTCGTAGGCCTTGGCACGGTAGACGCGGCCGAGGTTGGTGAAGAAGAGCAGCCAGTGGTGCGTGGTCGTGACGAAGAAGTGGTCGACGATGTCGTCCTCGCGCAGCTGGGCGCCACGCACTCCCTTGCCGCCACGCTTCTGCGCACGGTAGTTGTCGCTGCGGGTCCGCTTGGCGTAGCCACCGCGGGTGATGGTGACGACCATCTCCTCCTCGGCGATGAGGTCTTCCATCGAGACCTCGCCGGCGTGCGGGAGGATCGTCGTGCGACGCTCGTCGCCGTACTTCGCGACGAGCTCGTTCATCTCGTCGGAGACGATCTGGCGCTGGCGCGACTCCTTCGCGAGGATGTCCTGGTACTCCAGGATCTCCTTCTCGAGCTTGTCGTGCTCGTCGATGATCTCCTGGCGCTGCAGGGCGGCCAGGCGGCGCAGCTGCATGTTGAGGATCGCGGTCGCCTGGATCTCGTCGATGTCGAGCATCTCGATGAGGCCCTGGCGCGCACGGTCGGCGTCGGGGGAGCGGCGGATGAGCGCGATGACGTCGTCGAGGCGGTCGAGCGCCTTGAGGTACCCGCGGAAGATGTGGATCTTCGACTCGGCCTCGCGCAGCAGGAAGGCCGTGCGGCGCACGATGACCTCGAGCTGGTGGGCGACCCAGTGGCGGATGAACGCGTCGATGCTCAGCGTGCGGGGCACACCGTCGACGAGCGCGAGCATGTTGGCACCGAAGTTGTCCTGCAGCTGCGTGTGCTTGTAGAGGTTGTTGAGCACGACCTTCGCGACGGCGTCGCGCTTGAGCACGATCACCAGGCGCTGGCCTGTGCGGCCCGAGGTCTCGTCGCGGATGTCCGCGATCCCCTGGACGCGGCCGTCCTTGACCAGCTCGGCGATCTTCAGCGCGAGGGTGTCGGGGTTGACCTGGTACGGGAGCTCGGTGACGACGAGGCAGATCCGGTTCTGGATCTCCTCGACGTTGACGATCGCGCGCATCGTGATCGAGCCGCGGCCCGTGCGGTAGGCGTCCTCGATCCCGCGGTGGCCGAGGATCGTCGCACCTGTCGGGAAGTCCGGGCCCTTGATGATGCGGATGAGCGCGTCGAGGACCTCTTCGGGCGAGGCGTCAGGGTGGTCGAGATACCACTGCACGCCCTCGGCGACCTCACGGAGGTTGTGCGGCGGGATGTTCGTGGCCATGCCGACGGCGATGCCCGACGAGCCGTTGACCAGCAGGTTCGGGAACCGTGACGGCAAGATCGACGGCTCCTGCGTGCGGCCGTCGTAGTTGTCCTGGAAGTCGACGGTGTCCTTGTCGATGTCCCGGACCATCTCCATGGCGATCGGGGCCATGCGGCACTCGGTGTACCGCGGGGCAGCCGCAGGGTCGTTGCCTGGGGAGCCGAAGTTCCCCTGCCCGGCCACGAGCGGGTAGCGCAGCGACCAGTCCTGCACGAGACGCACGAGCGCGTCGTAGATCGCGGTGTCACCGTGGGGGTGGAACTTTCCCATGACGTCGCCGACGACGCGGCTGCACTTGGAGAACGCACGGTCGGGGCGGTAACCGCCGTCGTACATGGCGTAGAGCACGCGGCGGTGGACGGGCTTGAGCCCGTCACGGACCTCGGGCAGCGCACGCCCGACGATCACGCTCATCGCGTAGTCCAGGTAGGAGCGCTGCATCTCGAGCTGCAGGTCGACGCTCTGGATGCGTCCGTGCTCGATGGCGAGCCCGTTCTCGCCGAGGATCTCGGGAGTGCTGGGCTCAGGTGTCAGATCGTCTGTCACGGTGTTCCTCGTTCTCGGTCCGGCACTGTCGCCGTCTCGGTCTGGCTCGTGGGGGCTGCGTCGTCATGGGACCGGGCGTCCCGGTCACGACCCGCTAGATGTCCAGGAACCTGACGTCCTTGGCGTTGCGCTGGATGAAGTTGCGGCGGGACTCGACGTCTTCTCCCATGAGCACGGAGAAGATCTCGTCAGCTGCTGCCGCGTCGTCGAGCGTGACCTGCAGGAGCGTGCGGTGGTCGGGGTCCATCGTGGTGTCCCAGAGCTCGGAGTAGTCCATCTCGCCGAGACCCTTGTAGCGCTGGATGCCGTTGTCCTTGGGGATCCGCTTGCCGTTGGCGATGCCCGCGGCGATGTACTCGTCGCGCTCACGGTCGGAGTACACGTAGTCGTGCTCGGCGTTGGACCACTTGATGCGGTACAGCGGCGGCTGCGCGAGGTAGACCATGCCGTGCTCGATGAGCGGTCGCATGTAGCGGAACAGCAGCGTCAGGAGCAGGGTGCAGATGTGCTGGCCGTCGACGTCGGCGTCAGCCATGAGCACGATCTTGTGGTACCTCAGCTTGGCGATGTCGAAGTCTTCGCCGATGCCGGTCCCGAAGGCCGTGATGAGCGCCTGGACCTCCTGGTTGCCCAGGGCCTTGTCGAGGCGCGCGCGCTCGACGTTGAGGATCTTGCCTCGGATGGGCAGGATCGCCTGGGTGCGGGGGTTGCGCCCACGGACCGCAGAGCCGCCTGCCGAGTCACCCTCGACGATGTAGACCTCGCACTCCTCAGGCTTGTTCGACTGGCAGTCGCGGAGCTTGCCCGGCATGCCGCCGGACTCGAGCAGACCCTTGCGGCGGGTCGCCTCGCGCGCCTTGCGTGCAGCCAGGCGGGCCTGCGAGGCCTGGATGGCCTTGCGGATGATGTCCTTGGCCTCGTTCGGGTGCGAGTCGAGCCAGTCGCCCAGCTGCTCGTTGACGACGGACTGGACGAAGGTCTTGGCCTCGGTGTTGCCGAGCTTGGTCTTCGTCTGGCCCTCGAACTGGGGCTCGCCGAGCTTGATCGAGATGACGGCCGTGAGGCCCTCGCGGATGTCGTCACCCGTGAGGTTGTCGTCCTTCTCCTTGATGATGCCCTTGGCCCGCGCATAGCGGTTGATCAGGGACGTCATCGCGGCGCGGAAGCCCTCTTCGTGCGTCCCGCCCTCGGTCGTCGAGATGGTGTTCGCGTAGGTGTGGACCGACTCGGAGTAGGCGTTGGTCCACTGCATCGCGACCTCGAGCGAGATGCGCCGCTCGGTGTCCTCGGACTCGAAGGCGATGATGTCCTCGTGGACGATCTCCACACGCTTGGCCGAGTTGAGGTGGGCGACGTAGTCGAGCAGGCCGCGGTCGTACTTGTAGACGACGGTCCGTGCCTGAGCGCCGGAGCCCTCGGCCTCGTCGGCGCCGGTGACCTCGTCGTCGGTCTCGGCGACGTCGGAGCGCTCGTCGGTGAGCGAGATCCGCAGGCCCTTGTTGAGGAAGGCCATCTGCTGGAACCGCGCGCGGAGCGTCTCGAAGTCGTAGCGAGTGGTCTCGAAGATGCTTCCGTCTGCCCAGAAGGTCTGAGTGGTCCCGGTCTGGTCCGTCGGCTCGCCCTTGCGGAGCTCGCCGACAGGCTTGCCGCCGTCTGCGAAGGACTGGTGCCAGGTGAAACCCTGGCGTCGCACGACGGTCTCGACGCGGCTGGACAGCGCGTTGACGACCGAGATGCCGACACCGTGCAGACCACCCGAGACCGCGTAGCCGCCGCCGCCGAACTTTCCGCCGGCATGCAGGATCGTCATGACGACCTCGACCGTGGGGCGACCCTCGGTCGGGTGGATGTCGACGGGGATGCCTCGGCCGTTGTCGACGACACGGACACCGCCGTCGTCGAGCAGCGTCACCTCGATGTGGTCGCAGTAGCCGGCGAGGGCCTCGTCGACAGAGTTGTCGACCACCTCGTAGACGAGGTGGTGCAGACCACGCTCTCCGGTCGAGCCGATGTACATGCCGGGACGCTTGCGCACGGCCTCGAGTCCTTCGAGGACCGTGATGTCGCTGGCACCGTACCCTCCGTCGACGGTTCCGGGGACGTGGGTCGACGGCTCGGAATCGGCGGCGTTGTTGAGTTCTGCCACGGCTGGTGGTGCTCCTAGTCCTCTTGCAGCGCGCATCCGTCCTCGCTCCGGCGACGCGCTCGGACTCCGAGCGGGCCAGGGTGTGCGACGGCGGTCACGCTGCTCTTTTCCGCCTGCAGCACGCGGGCGGAATGACCTTCAGAGTCTACCGGAAAGACGCGGATCAGCGGGGATTCACGCCGCTTTTCCACAGGTGTCTGCACAGGTCGAGACCAGGTCGTCCCGAGGATCCACCCTCAGGTGGACGACAGCGGTCTGGTCAGCCGTAGGTGTCGCGTGCACCGCGGCCCTGGACCGAGCGAAAACCCTTTCCGAAGCCGGGACCCGTCGGCCCCTGGACGGCGATGGTCTGCACGACGTCCTGCCCGACCTCGCGCTCGAGGACGCCGAGGAGCTGGGGCACGAGCAGACGGATCTGGGTCGCCCAGGCCGTCGACGACGCCCGCACCGTGAGGATCCCGTTCTCGAAGGTCAACGGCTCGCAGTGGTCGGCGATGTCGTCCCCGACGACCTCGCGCCACCGGCCGATGACACCGCCGACCGAGACCTCCTGGACCCAGCCTCGCTGCTCCAGGAAGGCCGAGAGGGTCTCGGCGAACAGCTTCGGGTCGCGACCGTCCTTGCCGGGCCCGCTGCGCCGCGGCTCGGCCAGGATCCGTCGCCGCTGAGCCCCGGGGTAGAGACCTTTCGCCTTGGCGGCGGCTCGCGCTCGGTTGAGGGCCTCACGGGCGACGTCGCCGGGCGCCTTCAGCTCGATGATCTCGCTGACCGGCCGGTCGTCCGGGAGGACCGGCCCGTCGGTCTCGTCGTCGTCGGTCCCGGTCGTGCGGGTCTGGTCCTCCAGGCCCTCGCTCTCCGGGGTGCTCTGGCTGTCCGCACCACCCGGCCGCCCGAGACCGCCAGCGCCAGACGCCCGTGACCTTCCGCGGGCGCCGGGGGCCTCAGGCACGGGTCACCGTGCCGCCCGAGACCGCCAGGCGCGCCCCGTGCAGCCGCTCGGGGATGTCCTCCCCGACGGCCGCGGTGATGAGGACCTGGCTCGCACCCTCGACGAGCTCGGCGAGACGTCCACGACGACGGGAGTCGAGCTCGGCGAACACGTCGTCGAGCACGAGGATCGGCTCGGTGTCCGGGCCCGTGTCCGCGAACCAGAAGGCGGCGTCGGCCGACGCCGGGTCAGGTCCGTCGGTCAGCAGCCTGTACGAGGCGAGCCGCAGCGCGAGGGCGAAGGACCAGGACTCACCGTGGCTCGCGTAGCCCTTGGCAGGCAGCCCGCCGAGGGTGAGGGTCAGGTCGTCGCGGTGAGGGCCGACGAGGCAGACCCCGCGCTCGAGCTCCTTCGGGCGCACGATCGACAGCGCCTCCATGAGCTGCTGCTCGAGGTGCTCGGTCGACGGCGCGCCAGCACCCGCGTCAGGGGCGGGGACAGGCTCGGCCGCCAGACCCGAGATCGACCTGTCGTCCACCCCGCTCAGCACGGCCGAGAGCGACGACCTGTACTCGATCTCTGCGTGCCCCTGACCCGAGCTCACCTGGTCGTAGGCGAGAGCGACGTGGGGGCGCAGCGCAGCGACCAGCTGCAGCCTGACCGCGATGATCTGCGCGCCCACCTGGGCGAGCTTGGCGTCCCACACGTCGAGGGTGCGCAGGTCGGGCGGGTTCGACGAGCGCCGGGCCGCACCAGCAGACTTGAGCAGCGCGCTGCGCTGACGGAGCACGCGGTCGTAGTCCGAGAACACCCCCGCCATCCTGGGGAGCAGCAGCACAGTCAGGTCGTCGAGGAACCGGCGCCGCGCGTCCGGGTCCCCCTTGACCAGCACGAGGTCCTCGGGGGCGAACAAGACCGTCCGCGCGATGCCGAGCACGTCGCGCGGCCGCTGCACGGGGGAGCGGTTGAGCTGGGCCCGGTTGGCACGCCCCTGCGCGATCTCGATCTCGACGACGCTCGCGCGGTCGCCGCGCACGATGCGTGTGCGGACGACCGCGCGGGAGGCCCCCGCACGGATCAGCGCCGTGTCGGAGGAGACACGGTGGCTGCCGAGGGTGGCCACGTAGCCGAGGGCCTCGACCAGGTTCGTCTTGCCCTGACCGTTCGGCCCGACGAGGGTCGTGACCCCCGGCTCGAGCTCGACGTCGACCTGGGCGTACGACCTGAAGTCGAGCAGCGAGAGGTGGGAGACGTGCATCAGTCGATCATGCGCCCGGGGCCGACGGCCTGACGCTGTGGCCACCGAACTGGTGGCGGAGGGCGGCGACGGCCTTCATGGCCGGTGAGGCACCCTGGCGCGACGAGAAGCGCGCGAAGAGCGCGGCCGAGATGACCGGCAGCGGGACCGCCGAGTCGATCGCCTCGTCGACGGTCCAGCGACCCTCGCCCGAGTCCTCGACCCAGTCGCTGATCTGCTCGAGCGACGGGTCTTCTTCGAGGGCCTTGACCAGCAGGTCGAGCAGCCAGGACCGCACGACGGTGCCGCGGCTCCAGGCCTTGAGGGTCCCGGGCACGTCGGTGACGATGTCCTTCGCCTCGAGCAGCTCGAAGCCCTCGGCGTAGGCCTGCATCAGGCCGTACTCGATGCCGTTGTGGACCATCTTGGCGTAGTGGCCGGCACCGACTGCCCCGGCGTGCACGAAGCCCTCGTCGCGGGGACCCTCGGGACGCAGGGCGTCGAAGACGGGGAGAGCACGCTCGACGAGAGCGGCATCACCGCCGACCATGAGCCCGTAGCCGTTCTCGAGGCCCCAGACGCCGCCTGAGACGCCGACGTCGAGGTAGCCGATGCCGTGCTCTGCGAGGGCGGCCGCGTGCTTGCCGTCGTCGAGATAGTGCGAGTTGCCACCCTCGATGACCGTGTCACCGGGGGAGAGCAGGCCTGCGAGGTCGTCGACGACTCCCTGGGTGATCGCCCCCGCGGGGACCATCACCCACACGAAGCGCTCACCCTCGGGGAGCGAGGCCACGAGCTCTTCGAGCGAGGCGACGTCGGTCACCTCAGGGTTTCGGTCGTACCCGACGACGTCGATGCCTCCGGCGCGCAGACGGGTGCGCATGTTGGCGCCCATCTTGCCCAGTCCGACAAGTCCGATGCGCATGTCACCCTCCTCGGGGTTGTTCAGCTGGCGAAGCGGATCGGCACCAGCAGGTAGCGGTAGTGCGAGCTGTCCTCACCGTCGAGGGATCCCTGGCCGGTGAACTCGACCGGCTTGTTGGGGTGCGTGAAGCTGAGCCTCACGAAGTCTGTGCCGAGGGCGTTGAGCCCGTCGAGCAGGAACGCCGGGTTGAAGGCGACCGAGATGTCCTCGCCGACCAGCACGGCCTCGAGCGCCTCGGAAGCCTGGGCGTCGTCACCCTGGCCTGCGTCGAGGACGACCTGGCCCTCGGAGAAGCTCATGCGGATCGGCGTGTTGCGCTCGGCGACCAGGGCCACGCGCTTCGCGGCGTCGATGAGCGGCTGGGTCGGCACGACGGCGTGGATCGGCGTCTCGTCGGGGAACAGGCGACGCACGTGGGGGTAGTCGCCGTCGACGAGGAGCGAGGTGGTGTGGCGTCCGCCGGCCTCGAAGCCGACCAGGTCGACCCCGGTCCCCGTCGAGAGCGCGACGTTGACCTCGCCCGACCCGCCGAGCGACTTGGCGACGTCCGACAGGGTGCGGGCACGGACGAGCGCGACCGTCGAGATGTCCGGCGAGGCGGGCTTCCACGTCATCTCGCGCAGGGCGAGCCTGTAGCGGTCTGTCGCGAGCATGGTGATGCGCTCGCCCTCGATCTCGACGCGGACGCCGGTGAGCAGCGGGAGCGTGTCGTCACGGCTGGCGGCGACGGTCACCTGGGCGACCGCAGCGGTGAGCTCGTCGCCGTGGACGGTGCCGCTGATCTCAGGCATGGAGGGCAGCGCCGGGTAGTCCTCGACGGGCATCGTGAGGAGCGTGAAACGGCTCGCGCCGCAGACGACGGTGACCTTGGTGCCCTCGACCGAGAAGTCGACAGGCTTGGCCGGGAGAGCGCGGGAGATCTCGGCGAGCAGGCGGCCCGAGACGAGGATGACCCCAGGCTCGGTGACCTCGGCGGGGATCTCGGACCGGGCGGAGACCTCGTAGTCGAAGCTCGAGAGCCCGAGCGTCCCGTCGGCCGACGCCTCGATGCGCACACCGGCGAGGACAGGTGCTGGGGGCCTGGTCGGCAGGGTACGGGCCGTCCAGGTCACTGCCTCGGCAAGAACGTCGCGCTCAACCCGGAACTTCATCCCACACCTTCCTCGACCTGCCTCTGGGCGGGTCTTGTGTCCGTCCAGGAGGGCCCTGACGTCCGTTGATCTTCTCGTGAACAGCTCTTCTCGTGCGCGCAGACTCTCGACGCGGGAGGTCCAGGGCGCGCAGGCCCGAGCGATCTCCCGGAGGTGGTCGGTCGAGGGTCAGCCGTCTGACCGAGCCCCCTCGCGTGGTTGAACCTTACGCGAGGACGCACAGCACTGGCGACCGAGGTGCTGGTGAGATTCCTGTCATCGGTGATCGGTGTTCACCGGAGACGTCAGGCCTGTCCTGGGTCACGGTCTGCACAGGCTGATTCCTGGCATCTCGGACTTCTCGTCACCGGGTGATGAAGGTGAGTCGATTGACCTTTGAGAGAGGAGTCGTAGTCGTAGTAGCCCTTGTGAATTCTGTGCGGATGCGGTGTCTTCGCAGGTCAGACGCGTTTTTTGCCTGTGCGCGCAGCTGTTGCTGAACTGTGGACGACCAAGGTGGTCTGTGGACAACAACTTTTCCACCACAGGCCGTCCACCGTGAACGGCGTTCCCGTCCACAAGATCCAAGGGGCTCGTCCACCGCTATCCACAGGCCTGTCCACAGCTGTGAACATTCGTCCCACGGTCCCCGGACGGACACCTCCTGTCCACCTGTGGACGGCCGGTCGGGTCAGCCCCTGTGCTGCTGCTTGATGCGGCTCGTGAGCTCGGTGACCTGGTTGAACGTCGACCGGCGCTCGGCCATCTGCTCGGTGATCTTGCGGTTGGCGTGCATGACGGTGGTGTGGTCGCGCCCACCGAACTGCTGGCCGATCTTGGGGAGCGACAGGTCGGTCAGCTCGCGGCACAGGTACATGGCGATCTGGCGTGCCGTCACGAGGACCCGGGACCGCGAGCTGCCGCAGAGGTCGTCGATGGTGAGGCCGAAGTACGCCGCCGTCTGCGCGATGACGCTGCCCGCGGTGATCTGGGAGGCGTCGTCGTCGGTGATGAGGTCCTTGAGGACGATCTCGGCCAGTGCCAGGTCGACCTGCTGCCGGTTGAGGTTCGCGAAGGCCGTCACGCGGATGAGCGCGCCCTCGAGCTCACGGATGTTCGACGAGATCTTCGAGGCGATGTACTCGAGCACGTCGTCCGGGGCGGCCAGGCGCTCTCCGCTGGCCTTCTTGCGCAAGATCGCGATACGGGTCTCGAGGTCGGGCGGCTGGACGTCGGTGATGAGGCCCCACTCGAAGCGAGACCGCAGACGGTCTTCGAAGCCGTTGAGCTGCTTGGGCGGCAGGTCGGAGGTGATGACCACCTGCTTGTTGGCGTTGTGCAGCGTGTTGAAGGTGTGGAAGAACTCCTCCATCGTCTGCTCTTTGCCCTGCAGGAACTGGATGTCGTCGATGAGCAGGAAGTCGACCTCGCGGTAGCGGCGCTGGAACGCGCCGGCCTTCTCGTCACGGATCGAGTTGATGAAGTCGTTCGTGAACTCCTCGGAGTTGACGTACTTGACGCGCACCCCGGGGTACAGGTTGTAGGCGTAGTGGCCGATCGCGTGCAGCAGGTGGGTCTTGCCCAGTCCGGAGTCGCCGTAGATGAACAGCGGGTTGTAGGCCTTGGCGGGAGCCTCGGCCACGGCGACAGCCGCAGCGTGCGCGAACCTGTTGGACGAGCCGATGACGAAGGTCTCGAAGAGGTACTTCGGGTTGAGGAGCGCGGGCTCGACAGAGCTGGAGCCGCTCGCGCTCGACCCTGACGACATGGAGGCACGGCGGCGGGAGATCTCCGCGATGTCGGCCTGGGCCGGGGGAGCGTGGCGCACCGGCGCTGGTGCAGGAGCCTCGGTCGTGGGGGAGGTGGTCGGCGACTCGTCGTCGAAGCCGAGCTCGGGGTCCACGGTGATCGCGAAACGAGCGTCGCGACCGAGTGCGTTCGAGAGCGCCTGGACGACCTCGGCCCGGACCCTGGTCTCGAGGAAGTCACGGGTGTGGTCGTTCGCGACGGCGATGATCACCGTGCCGTCGAAGAGACCGAGCGGCTTGGCGAGCTTGACGAAGGCCAGCTGGCGAGGCGTGATGTCGGGGCTCGCCTCGAGCTCGGCGATGGCCTGCTTCCAGATGCCGCTGATGTTGTCGTCTGTGGTCGCCAC